>NZ_CP197234.1:0-4800000 GCF_052075995.1 Bradyrhizobium sp. 613_E4_N2_2 | reverse complement strand
CATTCTGTTCGCCGGCCTTGAGGATCGCGTCGGCAATGAGGACGCCGTTGGCGTCGATCGCGCCGGTGATCTTGCCTTCGAGCTGCTGGTTGGCGCCGTTGACGAGGAGGGACGTGTCGGCGTTGTAGACGACCGGATAGCCCTGGTTGCCGTTGAAGGTCATGCGCCGTCCGCGCATGTGGAACTGGGCCTTGGCCTCGGCCTGCGTCAGCTTGCCGGCGGTGACGTCGTCCTGGACCGACTGGGCGAGATTGTAGAGCATGTCGACCGCGGTCTTCATCTGCTGGACCCGGTCCTCCATCATGCGGCTCTTGCTGAGGAAGGCCGATACCGCGATGATGGCCGTGACTGTGAGAGCCGCAAGACAGACCATGCTGGTAAGCTTGGTGCGGATCTTCAGATGGCTCAGCAGCTTCATCGCAGCCTCTACGAAATGGTTGTTATTGCTCGCATCGGTAGCATGAAGTTCTTACCAATCATGAACATAGGCATGCGGCCGCCGGCGGCGCGCGTGATCGTTCGCAGCCTGATGCGCAACCGTGCAGGCAAAGCGACATGCGTCGGCGCACGTCAGCGCGTATGCTGGAGAAGATCGATCCGGGACTTTGGTGGTGGTCGAGCCTGGCGGGAGCGGCAATGAACCGATTCGTTCACCGCCTCATCATGTCCGCGCTGCTCGTCGCGGCCCTCGTCCTGATCTGGAACGTGCTGGGCTCGCGGTAGATGACACCGGCAGAGCTGCCGGTGCCATCCATGACTTGCGCGTCAATTGCGCGCGTCAGCGTCGCGCAAATGCGCCGCCGGTCGAGGCGCGTTCGTTGCCCAGCGCCGCATCGACGCTGATCGGGCCACCACCGGCCGCCGAGAGATAGAGGCAGGCGAAGCAGAACAGGATGGCGAGCGTGCCGTTGTTAAGCAGCGGCAGGAGCACCGGCGTCTCGCCCTTGAGCATATGTCCCATGAAGTAGGCGAAGGCCATTTCACCGGAGAGGATGAAAGCGGCGAGGCGGGTGAACAGGCCGAGGATCAGCAGCGCGCCAAGCACCAGTTCAAGCGTGCCGGCCGCGCCGTAAAGCGACATCAGTTCGACTTTCGCGAACATCGGCAAAGGCGGAAACTTGAAAAGCTTGGCCACGCCGAATTGAAACAGCAGCAGGCCGGTGATGAAGCGGAACAGGCTCAGGAGAACCGGTTCAAAGCGAGTGAGATAGGAAAAGTTCATTGGTTTGTGCCCTCCATCCAATGGGCGACTTGGACCGTATTCAGTTCGGCCTCGCAAGCCACCCGAGGTCAATTCGGCGCTGACATTTTTGTCATGTGGACAAAATATCGCAGTTCGTCCCTTAACTCCGGTTGCGCCCGACGGTTTCGCACGCGGTGCAGCGTGTGTCGCCCGTAATTTCCCGGTGACGCGGAGGGGTGCAGGTTACGTCGGGGAGACCTACTCCCGCAAGGCAGGGACAATCAGAAATGGAATCATTCCGAGGATCACGCTCGCAAGTGCGAAGACGAGCAGGAGATTGTAGCCGTGCGTGAAGTCGTGGATGAGGCCGCCGCTCCATGAGCCGAACGCCGAACCCAATCCGCTGCCGATCGAGATGGTGCCGAAGATCGTGCCGACGCGCTTGCCGCGAAAAATCTTCATGGCGGTCGCTGTGATCAGCGGGCCGCGCGAGCCCATCATGCTGCCGAAACAGACGACGAAGCCGGTGAGCAGGATGATGTTCGGATAATACTGCAAGAGCCAGAGCAGGACGATGCCGATGATCGAGATCGCGTAGCTGAGCAGCACCGAGGGCCGGCGCCCGATCAGCCCGTCGAGCGCGGATACGCCGAGCATGCCGAACACCAGCACCACGCCCGAAAAACCCCAGGCGGTCGCGGCCTGGAGCGGCGGAAAGCCGGCGTCGATGAGGTAGGCCACGATCTGCGCGGCGATCGAATACATGCCGACCGCGGTGAAGAAGAAGGTCGAGAACAGCGCCCAGAAGGCGTGGTGGCGCATCGCGCTCGCAAGCGTCCAGCCGTTGTCGATGAAATCAGGATCGGTCTTCTTGCTGACATGCGGCGAGCCGACCGCGAACATGCGCCAGGGCAGAAGCAGCAGTGGCACGAGCAAGCCGAGCGCGGCGAAGCCGTAGACCTGATAGGCTTCACGCCAGCCGAGATGATCGATCAAAAGCTGCGAGGTCGGGAGCAGCGCCAGCACGCCGCCGCCCATCGCCGAATAGACCACCGCCATCGCGGTCGGCAACCGTGGCCCGAACCAGCGGCCGAGCAGGATCGAGTTCGGCACAATGCCGATGAAGGCGACGCTAATGCCGACGCAGAGGCCGATCGAGAGCTGAAATTGCCAGAGCGCCTGCGCGTGCGCCGCGATCAGGAAGGCCGAGCCGAGCAGAAAAAGTCCGAGTGCGTAGACGATGCGCGGTCCGGAATGGTCGAACAGGCGCCCGACCAGCGGCGCGGTCAGTCCGCTGATCAGCCAGGTCAGTGAGTAGATCGAGACGACCTGCGCACGGTCCCAGCCGAAGTTTTCGGAGATCGGCTTGAGGAAGACAGTGAAGCTCTCGCTGAGGCCGCGGCCGAGGACGGCGAGCGTGAAGCACAGCGCGAGCACGACGAGTGCGGTGCGCACCGCATCTCGCTGCGTGCGTTCGTCTTGTTCCCTCGAAGCTTCCCTGGGCGTGTTCTGATCCATTGCCGGTCAGGGAGCGCGCTTCGGCGCGCCCTGACAAGCATCAAAAGCTCATAAGCCTATGCAGGCCGGATCAGGACGTGCTTCTTCTTGCCGAAGGACAGCTTGATCACGCCCTCAGGCGTCAGATTGGCCGCCGACAGCGCCATCTTCTCGTCGCTGACGGACTCATCGTTGACGCGCAGGCCGCCGCCCTTGATCTGGCGCCGTGCCTCGCCATTGGAGGCAACCAAGCCTGCCTTGACGAAGGCGTTGAGCACGCCGAGGCCGGCGTCCAGCTCGCCGCGCGGAATTTCCACCGTCGGCAGGCTTTCGGCCAGTGCGCCTTCCTCGAAGGTGCGGCGCGCGGTTTCAGCCGCCTGGTTTGCGGCGTCGCGTCCGTGCAAGAGCGCGGTCGCCTCGGTCGCAAGCACCTTCTTGGCCTCGTTGATCTCGGAGCCGCCGAGCGCCTCGAGCTTCCTGATCTCGCTCATCGGCAGCGTCGTGAACAGTTTGAGGAATTTGCCGACGTCGGCGTCCTCGGTGTTGCGCCAGTATTGCCAGAAGTCATAGGGCGAGAACTGGTCGGCGTTCAGCCAGACCGCGCCTTGCGCGGTCTTGCCCATCTTGGCGCCGGACGCCGTGGTCAGCAGCGGCGTCGTCAGCGCGAACAGCTGGTGGGTGCCCATGCGGCGGCCGAGATCGACGCCCATGATGATGTTGCCCCACTGGTCCGAGCCGCCCATCTGCAATTTGCAACCGGTGCGCTTGGCGAGCTCGACGAAGTCGTAGGCCTGGCAGACCATGTAGTTGAACTCGATGAAGCTCATCTCCTGCTCGCGCTCGAGGCGCAGCCGCACGGAGTCCATGGTCAGCATGCGGTTGACCGAGAAATGCCGGCCGACGTCGCGCAGCATCTCGATCCAGTTGAGCTTGGTCAGCCACTCCGCATTGTCGAGCATGACGGCGTCGCTCTTGCCGTCGCCGTAGCGCAGCACCTTTGCGAACACGCCGCGGATCGATTCCTTGTTCGCCTCGATCTCGGCGACGGTGCGCATGGCACGGGTCTCGTCCTTGCCGGAGGGATCGCCGACCATGGTGGTGCCGCCGCCCATCAGCGTGATCGGCTTGTTGCCGGACTGCTGGAGCCAGTGCAGCATCATCATGGTCAGGTAGTTGCCGATGTGCAGCGAGCGGGCGGTGCAATCGTAGCCGACATAGGTGGTCGCCTCGCCCTTGGCGGCGAGCGCGTCCAGCCCCTCGAAATCGGAGCACTGGTGGATGAAACCACGTTCCTGCAGGGTGTTGAGGAAATCCGATTTAAATGCAGTCATCTGTCGGCGAGCCTGACAATTCTTGGTTTACTGTTTCGGGTGCAATTTAAGGGTCTCCCGTGGGAACTTGATTGCCACCCGCCACCTTGCCTGTGGCATTATAAGATGTGTCCCTCTGGCACAAGATCGGCATGCCGGAGGGGGTCTCTTGAGGACGCTGATCCATGATGTTGACGGCACTCGGTTTGATGAGCGGCACCTCGCTGGACGGGGTGGACGTCGCGCTGATCGAAACCGACGGAAAGCAAGTGAAGGCGTTCGGGCCGTCCGGCTACCGGGCCTACAGCCCGGCGGAGCGCAATCTGTTGCGCCAGGCGCTGAGCGAGGCCGTGCACCTGCCGCGACGCGACGCCCGCCCGGGCGTTCTGGCCGAGGCCGAGCGCGCGGTGACGCTGGCCCATGCCGAGGCTGTGGCCGCCTTCATCGCCCAGAACCGGATGAAGCCGGAGGACATCGACATCGTCGGCTTCCACGGCCAGACGGTGCTGCATCGCCCCGAGAAGCGGCTGACGGTCCAGATCGGCGATGCGCCGGCGCTGGCCAGGGCGATCCATATCCCCGTGATGCACGACTTCCGCGCCGCCGACGTCGAGGCCGGCGGGCAGGGCGCGCCGTTCGTGCCGGTCTACCACCGGGCGCTCGTCCATTCGCTGGAGCGTGAAGGGCCGATCGTCGTCGTCAATATCGGCGGCGTCTCCAACATCACCTATATCGACGGCAACGATACGCTGATCGCCTGCGACACCGGACCGGGCAACGCGCTGCTTGACGATTTCATGTACCGCACCATGAACCAGGCCTTCGATGCGGAAGGAAAGTTCGCAGCGCTCGGCAAGGCGGACGAAGCCTGGATCGCGCGGGCACTGGAACTGCCGTTCTTCGCAGCTTCGCCGCCGAAATCGCTCGACCGCAACGACTTTGCCGCGCTGAAGCTCGGCGACGTCCCGCCGGCCGACGGCGCCGCGACCCTGACCGCCTTCACCGCGGCGGCGATCGCCCGGATCATCTCGCTCCTGCCGCGCCGGCCGCGGAGCTGGATCGTCTGCGGCGGCGGCGCCCGCAACCTCACCATGCTGCGGATGCTGCGGGAGCGGGTGGGCTCGGCCACGGTCGAAGCCGCCGAGACGCTCGGCTGGGCCTCCGACGCCATCGAGGCGCAGGCCTTCGGCTTCCTTGCCGCCCGCGGCCTCAAGGGGCTGCCGCTGTCCTACCCGGCCACGACGGGGGTGCCGATGCCGATGACGGGCGGCGTGATGGCGCGGCCCTGAGGTCCGGGAAGATCCAAGGACGGTTGATGCAAATGCATCGATCTTGACGGGTGAATGCAATTGCATCTATATTGGATGCAGTTGCATCAAACCGCCGGGATCATTGCCATGACCGCTTCACTGAAACTCATCAGCCACAAGCTTTGCCCGTATGTGCAGCGCGCCGTGATCGCGCTCAACGAGAAGGGCGTGCCGTTCGAGCGGATCGACATCGATCTCGCCAACAAGCCCGACTGGTTTCTGAAACTCTCGCCGCTCGGCAAGGTGCCGGTCCTGGTGGTGACGACGGAGAAGGGCGAGGTCGCGCTGTTCGAGAGCAACGTGATCTGCGAATACATCGAGGAGACGCAGGCAGGCCTCAAGCTGCATCCGGCGGATCCGTTGAAGCGCGCCGAGCATCGCGCCTGGATGGAGTTCGGCTCGGCGATCCTCGGTGACCTCTGGGGTCTGGAGACCACGACCGATCCGGCGACGTTCGAAAGCAAGCGCCAGGCGGTTGCGGCGAAATTCGCGCGCGTGGAGGCAGCGCTCGGCGCAGGGCCTTACTTCGCAGGCGATGCGTTCAGCCTCGTGGATGCGGTCTTCGCCCCGATCTTCCGTTATTTCGACCTGTTCGACGAACTGACCGAGCACGGCATCTTCAGCGATCTGCCGAAGGTCCGCGCATGGCGCGCGGAGCTTGCGAGACGCCCGAGCGTGCGCACCGCGGTCGGCGCGGACTATCCGCAATTGCTGCGTGCCTTCCTGGTGCGCCACGACGCGCATCTGCTGAAGCTTGCGGCCTGAGCGCACGCCAATGTCGCAATCCATGGCCTGGCTGATGCTGGTGATCGCCGGTGCGCTCGATGTCGGCTGGGCGATCTCGATGAAATATGCGGAAGGCTACACGCGGGCAGGCTGGAGCATCGCCTCGCTCGTGCTGCTCGCCGCCTTCGTCTTCCTGCTCGGACGCGCTTTGCAGGTGCTGGAGGTCGGCGTCGCCTATTCGGTGTGGACCGGCATCGGCGCGGCCGGCACCTTCCTGCTGGGCGTCGTGCTGTTCGGCGAGACCTTGAGCGCGATGAAGCTTGCCGGCATCGCGCTCGTGCTGATGGGGATCGCCGCGCTCAAGCTGGCCTAGATCTCCGCGGCCATCTTCGCGAGCGTTGCGACGGTATTCATGTTGCGCGCGGTGCCGGTCTTGGCGGCGGGGAGGACGAGCTTCGACGTCCCCATGCCGTCGCCATAGTGCACGTAAATCTCGCGGCGGCCGAGGCGGAGATCTTCGCTGTTCCGGCCGCGGATGTCGGCAAGCGCGTCTTCATGTGGCGCCCTGTCGAGGAAGATCGCGACGGTGCGATTGGGCGTAGCCTTTGGAAAAGGATTGTCGGCCGAGACTTGCGCCATCTCGGCGGCGCTACGCACGAGCACCCCGACCGGCGCGCCGGCGTAGGCGTGCAGGCGCTTTTCGAGGGCGGTCTTGATTGCAGCTTCCGACTTGCGGCTCGTGAAGACGACGTTGCCGCTCGCAATATAGGTGCGCACGGCGGCGAAGCCGAGCTCTTCGCACATGGCCTTGAGCTCGCTCATCGGCAGCTTGCCGGTGCCGCCGACATTGACGGCACGCAGCAAGGCGACGAAGGAGCCCATTTGAGGCCTTAGCGCACGTTGGCGAGGCGCATGTCGAGATAGGCCGTGATGGTTTCCATCAGCGGCTCGAGCTTGGCGTCGAAGAAGTGGTTGGCGCCGGGGATGACCTGTTGGTCGATCACGATGCCCTTCTGCGTCTTCAGCTTCTCGACCAGCGTGTTGACGTCCTTGGGCGGCACCACCGCATCCTTCTCACCATGCACGATCAGCCCCGACGAGGGGCAGGGCGCGAGGAACGAGAAGTCGTAGAGATTGGCCGGCGGCGCGATCGAGATGAAGCCCTCGACCTCGGGACGGCGCATCAAAAGCTGCATGCCGATCCAGGCGCCGAAGGAGAAGCCGGCGACCCAGCAGGCGCGTGCTTCGGGATTGATGGTCTGCGCCCAGTCGAGCGCTGCGGCCGCATCCGACAATTCGCCGGTGCCGTGGTCGAACGAGCCCTGGCTGCGGCCGACGCCGCGGAAGTTGAAGCGCAGCACCGAGAAGCCGCGATGCGCGAAGGCGTAGTAGCACTGGTACACGATCTGGTGGTTCATCGTGCCGTGAAACTGCGGATGCGGATGCAGGATCATCGCGATCGGCGCGTTCTTCTGCTTGGCCGGGTGATAGCGGCCTTCGAGACGGCCAGCAGGGCCGGTGAAAATGACTTCAGGCATGATGATCTCTTGATTGATCCCTTGAAGACGCTCTTCAGCAATCAACCGATTGTGCGGACTTCATCGACTGCTGTGCCGATCAAACCGCGAATGGAAGAGTGGAGCGGCGCCCTCGGATGGTGCGCGAGCGGCGCGCGGTGAACTGACGCGGGCGTTCTAACATGAGGCGAGGGTCAAAAAGCAAGCATCTTGAACATCCGGCAATGGGCTCAAGATGTTAGCGCGTCATGGCGGCGTCATTGAGCGGTGGGGATTCGGAATCGAGTTGCCAAGTGCTTCACGGGGGCCCATGTCGGGCTCCAGGACGGGCACACCAACCCGATCCACGGAGTAATATATTACCTTATGCCGAGCCGCGTCTATCTCGACTGGAATGCGACCACGCCGCTGCGTGCCGAAGCGCGGACCGCGATGCTCGCCGCCTGGGAGCTGATCGGCAATCCGTCCTCGGTTCATGCCGAGGGGCGCGAGGCGCGCCGGCTGGTTGAGGAAGCCCGTGCCACGCTCGCGGCGGCCGTCGGTGCATTGCCGAGGAACGTCGTCTTCACCTCAGCCGGAACCGAGGCGAATGCGTTGGCGCTGTCGCCCGGTCTGCGGGGGTCGTCCGGCGGTCCTGTCGAACGCCTGTTGGTCTCGGCTGTCGAGCATGCCTCAGTGCTGTCAGGCGGCCGGTTCCCAGCGGACAAGGTCAGCCAGATCCCGGTCACACGCTCCGGCGTCATCGACCCCGACCATCTGAAGGCGTTGCTCGGCGACGGCCCGCCGGCTCTGGTCTCCATTATGGCTGCGAACAACGAGACAGGCGCAATTCAGCCGATCGCAGAGGCCGCAGGGATCGTCCACAAGGCGGGAGGTCTCCTGCACGTCGATGCGATCCAGGCGCTGGGTAAAATCCCGTTCGATATCAAGGCTGTGGGCGCAGACCTTGCGACCTTTTCCGCGCACAAGATCGGCGGCCCCAAGGGCGTCGGGGCGCTGGTCCTGGCGGAGGGGATCGCCGGACTGGAACCCGTGCTGCGGGGCGGGGGGCAGGAGCTGAGCCGGCGCGCGGGAACCGAGAATGTCGCCGGCATCGCCGGATTCGGGGCAGCGGTGAGAGCCGCCCTTCAGGCTCTGCCAGAGGATGTGGAGCGGATGGCAACCCTCAGAGATTCCTTGGAGAATGGTATCCGCGGGATCGCTGGCGCGGTGGTCTTCGCGGATGATGTCAAGCGGTTGCCAAATACCATCCTTTTCACTGCCCCCGGCCTGAGCGCCGAAACCGCCGTGATCGGCTTCGATCTCGAAGGCGTGGCCGTGTCCTCGGGCTCGGCCTGTTCTTCAGGCAAAGTGCAGCCGTCTCACGTGCTGTCGGCGATGGGGTATGATGCCACCGTTGCCCAGGGAGCGGTGCGTCTCAGTCTGGGCTGGTCCACGGAACCAGATGACATCAACAGGGCGTTAGAGGCTTGGCGAAAGCTTGGTAATACCCTACTTAGAGCCTAAGCGACGAAACACGGCTTGAACGGTTCTAAGCGCGTGCTTTCTGCGGAAAAACATCGTAATACTCGTCCAAGTTTGTGATCCACCGCGGTCCTTGAAACCGCGAGCGGAGGATAGAATGCCAGCCGTGCAAGAGACGGTCGAGCGCGTGAAGCGCATCGACGTCGATCAGTATCGTTATGGGTTTGAGACCCTGATCGAGTCCGACAAGGCCCCCAAGGGACTGTCGGAAGAGACCGTCAAGTTCATCTCCGAGAAGAAGAACGAACCCGCCTGGATGCTCCAGTGGCGGCTCGAGGCCTATCGGCGCTGGCTGACCATGACCGAGCCGACCTGGGCGCGCGTCGACTATCCCAAGATCGACTTCCAGGACCTTTATTACTACGCGGCGCCGAAGCCGAAGAAGACGGTCACCTCGCTCGACGAGATCGATCCGGAGATTCTCAAGACCTACGAGAAGCTCGGCATTCCCCTGCGGGAAGTCGCCATGCTCGAAGGCGTCGAGCCGAAGCCCGGCGATCAGGATCCGGCCCGGCGCAAGATCGCGGTCGACGCGGTCTTCGATTCGGTCTCGGTTGCGACGACCTTCAAGGCGGAGCTGAAGAAGGCCGGCGTGATCTTCATGCCGATCTCGGAGGCAATCCGCGAGCATCCCGAGCTGGTGCAGAAATATCTCGGCTCCGTGGTGCCGACCTCGGACAATTTCTATGCGACGCTGAACTCGGCGGTATTTTCGGACGGCTCGTTCGTCTACGTGCCGCCGGGCGTGCGCTGCCCGATGGAGCTGTCGACCTATTTCCGCATCAACGAGCGCAACACCGGCCAGTTCGAGCGCACGCTGATCATCGCCGACAAGGGTTCTTACGTCAGCTATCTCGAAGGCTGCACCGCGCCGCAGCGCGACGAGAACCAGTTGCACGCCGCCGTGGTCGAGCTCGTTGCGCATGACGACGCCGAGATCAAATATTCGACGGTGCAGAACTGGTACCCGGGCAATTCCGAAGGCAAGGGCGGCATCTACAATTTCGTCACCAAGCGTGGCGACTGCCGTGGCGACCGGTCCAAGATTTCCTGGACCCAGGTCGAGACCGGCTCCGCCATCACCTGGAAGTACCCGAGCTGCATCCTGCGTGGCGACAATTCCAGCGGTGAGTTCTACTCGATCGCGATCTCGAACGGTTTCCAGCAGGTCGATTCGGGCACCAAGATGATCCACCTCGGCAAGAACACGTCGAGTCGGATCATCTCGAAGGGCATCGCCGCCGGCAAGTCGCAGAACACCTATCGCGGGCTCGTCACCGCGCACCGGAAAGCGACCGGCGCGCGCAACTTCACGGCGTGCGATTCCCTGTTGATCGGTGACAAATGCGGCGCGCACACCGTGCCGTATATCGAGGCCAAGAACTCCTCGGCGACGTTCGAGCACGAGGCGACGACCTCGAAGATCTCCGAGGACGTGCTGTTCTATTGCATCCAGCGCGGCCTCAGCCAGGAAGAAGCCGTCGGCCTCGTCGTCAACGGTTTCGTCAAGGACGTGCTTCAGCAGCTGCCGATGGAATTCGCGGTGGAAGCACAGAAGCTGATCTCGATCTCGCTTGAAGGGTCGGTCGGCTAATCGCCGACCCTCGCGGTGCGCTACGGCGCTCCATGCATCATTTGAATAGACTGGACACCAAGATGGCTTTGCTTGAAGTGAAGGATTTGAAGGTTCGTGTCGAGGAGCGTGAGATCCTCCACGGGCTGACGCTGACTGTGAACGAGGGCGAGGTTCACGCAATCATGGGGCCGAACGGCTCCGGCAAATCGACGCTCTCCCACGTCATCGCCGGCAAGCCCGGCTATGAGGTCACCGACGGCCAGATCCTGTTCAAGGGCGAGGACCTGCTGGAGATGGACCCCAACGAGCGCGCCGCGAAGGGCGTGTTCCTGGCGTTCCAGTATCCGGTCGAGATTCCCGGCGTCGCTACCATGACCTTCCTGCGCACCGCACTGAACGCGCAGCGCAAGGCGCGCGGCGAGAGCGAATATTCGACCCCGGACTTCCTGAGGAAGGTCCGCGAGGTCTCGAAGTCGCTGAACATCCCGCAGGACATGCTCAAGCGCGGCGTCAATGTCGGCTTCTCCGGCGGCGAGAAGAAGCGCAACGAGGTGCTGCAGATGGCGCTGTTCGAGCCGAGCCTGTGCATCCTCGACGAGATGGATTCGGGTCTCGACATCGACGCGCTGCGCATTGCGGCCGACGGCGTCAACGCGCTGCGCTCGCCCAAGCGCGCGATGGTCGTCATCACCCATTATCAGCGGCTGCTGAACTACATCGTGCCCGACGTCGTGCACGTGATGTCGAAGGGCCGTGTCGTGAAGAGCGGCGGCAAGGACTTGGCGCTGGAGCTGGAAGCGTCCGGCTACGCCCAGTTCGAGGATGCCGCGTAAGGAATTTTAGGATGAACGTTGCTGTGGCAAAGACCGGAAACGGCCGCGCGGTGAGCGATCTCTTCGCCAGCGCCGAAGGCCGCCTGCCGGGTTCGCCTTCTGTGATCGCGGTACGCCGCGAGGCGTTCGAGAGCTATGAGCGTCTCGGCCTGCCGCATCGCCGGATCGAGGAATGGAAATACACCGACCTGCGTGCACTGGTCGGCGAGGTGCTGCCGCTTGCAGCCAGCCCCGATGCGGCCGCGCAGAAGCGTGCCGCGGATGCCGTCAAGGCGCATGCGATCGAAGGCGCCCGCAAGCTGGTGCTGGTCGACGGCGTGTTCGCGGCCGATCTCTCCGACGTCAAGGCGCTTGCCTCTGAGGCGGGCCTCAAGACGCTGCGGGAAGCGCTGGAGAAGGACGCAGGTCTCCTGAAGACCGCGGCCACCGATGCCGTGATCGCGCTGAATGCGGCGCTGGCAACCGACGGCGTCGTGTTGTCGATCGCCGACGGTGCGCAGCTGTCCGCGCCGATCCAGATCATCCACATCGCGACCGCTTCGTCCGCGTCGGCTTTCAGCCGTTCGCAGGTCGCGGTCGGGAACGGCGCTCGCGCCACCATCATCGAGAGCTTTGTGGCGGCCGGTGCCAAGGCCTACCAGGTCAACGACGCCGTCATCCTCTCGGTCGGCGACAATGCCGACGTCGCGCATATCCGCCTGTTGGACGATGCGCCCGACGCGGTGAACGTGACCTCGCAGTTCGTCACGGTCGGCGCGAACACGAAGCTCAATTTCTTCAACATGACGACTGGCGCTGCCGTCAGCCGCCTCCAGGGCTTCATCACGATGGCGGGCGAGGGCAGCGATCTCTCCGTCAACGGCGTGAACCTGCTCCAGAAGACCGAGCACGGCGACACCACGCTGGTGGTCGATCATGCCGTGCCGAACTGCGTCAGCCGCGAGGTCTTCCGCGCGGTGATCGACGATCGCGCCCATTCGGTGTTCCAGGGCCGCATCATCGTCCGTCCCGACGCGCAGAAGACCGACGGCAAGATGATGACCCGCGCGCTGCTGCTTTCGGACGAAGCCGAGGCCGACAACAAGCCGGAGCTCGAGATCTTCGCCGATGACGTCTCCTGCGGCCACGGCGCCACTGCCGGCGCGCTCGACGACAGCCTGCTGTTCTACCTGAAGGCGCGCGGCCTCCCGGAGAAGCAGGCCCAGGCGCTGCTGATCCAGGCTTTCGTGGGTGAGGCGATCGAGCAGATCGCCGATGACGGTTTGCGCGAGCACGTGATCGGCATCGCCGAGCGCTGGCTGGAGCGGCGCCAATGAGCACGCATCCCGCAGTCAAGAACGGTGCCTACGACGTCGCACGCGTGCGCCAGGATTTTCCGGCGCTTGCCATGCAGGTCTACGGCAAGCCGCTGGTCTATCTCGACAACGCCGCCTCGGCGCAGAAGCCCAGCGCCGTGCTCGATCGCATGACGCAGGCCTATACGTCCGAATACGCCAACGTGCATCGCGGCCTGCATTACCTCGCCAATGCCGCCACCGAGGCCTATGAGGGCGGTCGCAGCAAGGTTGCGCAGTTCATCAACGCGCCGCGGACCGAAGAGGTCATCTTCACCCGCAACGCGACGGAGGCGATCAACCTCGTCGCGTCGTCCTGGGGCGAACCGAACATCCAAGAGGGCGACGAGATCGTCATCTCGATCATGGAGCACCACTCCAACATCGTGCCGTGGCATTTCCTCAGGGAACGCCATGGCGCCGTGATCAAGTGGGCGCCGGTCGACGACGAGGGTAACTTCCTCATCGACGAGTTCGAGAAGCTGCTGACGTCGAAGACCAAGCTGGTCGCGATCACGCAAATGTCGAACGCGCTCGGCACCATTGTCCCGATCAAGGACGTCGTGAAAATCGCGCATGCGCGCGGCATTCCCGTGCTGGTCGACGGCAGCCAGGGTGCGGTGCATCTGCCTGTCGACGTCCAGGATCTCGGCTGCGATTTCTACGTCTTTACCGGCCACAAGGTCTACGGGCCAACCGGCATCGGCATCCTCTGGGCCAAGTACGACCACCTCGTCGCGATGCGTCCCTATAACGGCGGCGGCGAGATGATCCGCGAGGTCTCGCGCGACATCGTCACCTATGGCGATCCCCCGCACAAGTTCGAGGCCGGCACGCCCGCGATCGTCGAGGCCGTGGGCCTTGGCGCGGCCATCGACTACGTCAATTCGATCGGCAAGGAGCGCATCGCTGCCCACGAGCACGATCTCACCACCTATGCCCAGGACCGGCTGCGCGAGATCAACTCGCTCCGGCTGATCGGCACCGCCCGGGGCAAGGGCCCGGTGATCTCCTTCGAGCTCAAGGGCGCCCACGCCCACGACGTCGCCACCGTGATCGACCGCCAGGGCATCGCGGTGCGCGCCGGCACCCATTGCGTCATGCCGCTTTTAGAGCGGTTCAACGTGACTGCCACCTGCCGGGCGTCGTTCGGCATGTATAATACGCGGGAAGAAGTCGATCATCTGGCACAGGCGCTGTTGAAGGCGCGGGATTTGTTCGCATGAGTGACACGGCCGAAGTCAAAGCCAATCCGATGGAGACCCAGTCGGCGCTGCCGCCTGAGGAGACCGAGCGTCTCACCACCGAGATCATCGCGGGCCTCAAGACCGTGTTCGATCCGGAGATCCCGGCCGACATCTACGAACTCGGCCTGATCTACAAGGTCGAGATCAAGGACGACCGCTCGGTTGACGTCCAGATGACGCTGACGACGCCGAACTGCCCGGCTGCCGGCGAGCTGCCGACCATGGTCGAGAACGCGGTCGCCAGCGTCCCCGGCGTCGGCGTGGTCGACGTTAAGGTCGTCTGGGAGCCGCCGTGGTCGCCGGAACGCATGAGCGACGAGGCCCGCCTCGTGCTCAACATGTGGTGACGGTCTCAGCTCGCATTGAATTCGCTCCGCAACGGACCACATACATAACATGACCCAGGCAACACCAGCTTCGACACCAAAGCCCCGGCGGCCACGCCCGCAGGTGATGCGGCTGACGGATGCCGCGGCCCAGCGCATCAGCGAGCTGACGAGCCGCGCCGATTCCGAGATCGTGGGTCTGCGCGTCGGCGTGAAGAACGGCGGCTGTGCCGGCCAGTCCTACACGGTCGAATACGCCCATGATGTCCGCCCGACCGACGAAGTGGTCGAGGACAAGGGCGTCAAGATCCTGGTCGATCCCAAGGCCGTGCTGTTCCTGCTCGGCACCGAGATGGACTACAAGGCGGACAAGATGCAGGCCCAGTTCGTCTTTAACAACCCCAACCAGGTCTCCGCCTGCGGCTGCGGCGAGTCGGTCGAGCTGCGGCCCGCGAAGATCGACGGGTAAGTCGCTGTCGTCCCCGCGAACGCGGGGACCCATACCGCGTGATCTGGCGATGACGCTCGGTATCAGTACCAAGCTTTCCTGGCTGGTAGTCTTCGCTAAACTCCTCCCTGTGGTTATGGGTCCCCGCGTTCGCGGGGACGACCGTGGGGAGACAGCTTGGCCATGGACCGCGAATTCCTCATCGACCTGTTCGCCGATTTCGGCCCCGTCACCATCCGAAAAATGTTCTCCGGCTACGGCATCTCCGCCGACGGCATCAACTTCGCGCTCGCCTTGCGCGCGGGCCTGTTCTTCCGCGCCGACGAGGTCACCATCCCGGACTTTGAAGCGGAAGGCTCGAAGCCGTTTCAGTATTCGACCCGCGCCAAAACCGTGCTGGTGAATTCCTATTGGGAATTGCCGGCGCGCCTGTTCGACGATTCCGAGGAGCTTGCGCAATGGGCGAGGGCAGCGCTCGCCGCCGCCCAGCGCGCCAAGGTGAAGAAGCGGCCGAAGGCGAAGAGGGCGCTGGCGAAGAAGCAGCCAGCCAAGAAAGTGGCCAAGAAGGCGGTGCGTAGGGTGGGCAAAGCGAAGCGTGCCCACCGTTCGAGATAGTTATGCCGAGATGGTGGGCACGACGCTGCGCGCCTTTGCCCACCCTACGGGACCTGAGGATCAATCTACGGCCTTGGTCAGGCCGACCCGCATATCCTTCGCCGTGAACACACCGACGCCGTCGGCAAGCACACGACCGTCGGCAATTCCGAGCACCAGCTTGCCGCGCCGGACCATACGCATGGCGACCTCGTAGCGCACGCGTCGCGTCTCCGGTGTGACCAATCCCGTAGCCTCGACCTCGCCGACGCCGATGGCGCGGCCCTTGCCCGGTGAGCCCGACCAGCCAAGCCAGTAGCCGATCATCTGCCACATCGCATCCAGGCCGAGGCTTCCCGGCATCATCGCGTCACCGCGATAGTGGCAATCGAAGAACCAGTGGCCGGGCACAATATCGAGCTCGCCGACGATGTGGCCCTTGCCGAACTCGCCGCCGTCCAGGCTGATCTCGGTGATGCGATCCATCATCAGCATCGGCGGGGCCGGCAATTGCGCGTTGCCCGGGCCGAAATAGCCGCCGTCGCTCGATCTCAGCAGTTCGTCCCTGGAGTAGGACGGTTGCGGTGTGTGAAAGTCATGGGGATTGGGCAAGACGACAAGTCCTCTCGACGCTCGCAGTCGGGCGGCGGGGAAGATGTCGTTCGGCGGATTGGAATGTCAAGCGCCGGCCGTCTCTTCGGCGCGCTGCTTCGGCGTCAGGCCACCCGGCTGTGCGACTCGATCGCGAATTCCGGATCGGCCTCGCAGATCACGCGGTTGCGCCCGTTGCGCTTGGCGGCATAGAGGCAGGCATCCGCACGCTCGATCAACGCGTCGGGGTCGTCGCCCTGCTTGAGCATGGAGACGCCGACGGAGATGGTGACGCGGCCGAGGATCTCGCCGGTCGATTTCTTCTTCAATTCCTTCGCCATCACGGCGCGGCGGATATGATCTGCAACGGTGAGGGCCTGGCGCAGCGCCGTGTTGGGCAGCAGGACCGCGAATTCCTCGCCGCCATAGCGCGCGGTGATGTCCTGTCCCTTGATGGTCTGCTTCATGGACAGGCCGACCAGCCGCAACACCTGGTCGCCGGTGAGATGGCCGTAGGAATCGTTGAACGATTTGAAATGATCGATGTCGAACAGCAGCAGCGACAGCGGCTCGCCCGAGGCGAGCGCGCTCTGCACGGCCATGCCGATCATGCGATCGAAATATTTGCGATTGCCCAATCCCGTCAGCGGATCGGTCAGGCTCTCGGCGCGGATCGCCTCCAGGCTCTGCTGGAGATTGCTGATCTCGTTCTTGGACAGGGTCAGCCGGTCTTCCAGCGCCTTGTTGGTCTCGCGCATCTCGCTGGTCGAACGCAGCAGCGTCTCGACGATCGACTTGATCTGGTCGCGGTTCTTGGCCGACGACAGTTGCTCGGTCGCGCCCGACAGGCTGGCATCGTAGGAGCCGGTCATCCCGAGCGCTTCGCTCAGCACCGTCATCACGTCGTCGATCTCGCCGATGACGCGTGCGCCGACCTTGTCGATGCGGTCGGTGGTCTTGATGTGGGAAAGATAGGTCTCGTAGATCTGCTCGAGATCGCCTTCGGTCAGCTTGCCGTGGCGCGCCAGCGTCTCGTTGATGATCTTGTTGAGCGGTGCGTTATAGCCGGTGGCGTAGACGTACCAGATCTCGTAATTGCGGGGGATTGCGGTCTGTCGAAGCGAGCGGATCTGACCGAGAGCCACTTCGGCGAACGCCATCGTGCGTTCGTGTTCGTCGAGCACCTTGACCACTGAACATACCCCACAACGGTCGGTGCGCCATCGACCGCAGCAATACTTAAATTATGTTCGCAGGCTAACGGACGATCGTGAAGGCTCTGTAAACAGACGTTCGCGAATGCATCAGAATAAGTGTGAAGCGGCTCTGCTCAACCGAACCTGAGTCGCGCCGGCGCGTCAGGCGCCGGCGGGAGAACGCACTGGCCGGAGCAGAAACGCCGGAAGGTGCGAGTGATCGCCGGGCTCGGTATCGGCCTCGCGCTGGCGGCGCGGCTCGGGGCGGCCGATCGACGGCACATGCGATGGATTGGCTTGCTGGCGCGATCCACCGCGCGGCTCGGATGATTGCTTCGCTTCACGCGGAGGCCTCGCCTCCCGTGCGGGCCTCGGCTCACGTGCAGGTCTCGCTTCAGGAGCGGGCTGTGTCTCTGCGGAAGGCCTCGCCTCGCCGCGCGGTTCGCGGGGCTCGTGGCTGCGCTCACGATCGCGGCCACGCTGCGGCTTGCCGCGTCCGCCGCGGGAACGTTCACGGTCGCGCCCGCGCGGTTCGCGCGAACGTGCGCTCTGCTCGCCTGCGTCCGCGGGCACTTCGAAATCGCCCTCGGCGCGCGGAATGCTCTGGCCGATCAGCTTCTCGATCGCCACCATCGACTTCTGGTCGAGCGGCGTCACGAGCGAGATCGCCATGCCGGACCGGCCGGCGCGGCCGGTGCGGCCGACGCGGTGAACATAGTCGTCGGGGTGGTGGGGGACGTCGAAATTGAAGACGTGGCTGACCTCAGGGATGTCGAGGCCGCGGGCGGCAACATCGGAGGCGACCAGCAGCGGCAGTTCGCCCTTGCGGAACTGTTCGAGCGCCGCCGTGCGGGCCGACTGGTCCATGTCGCCATGCAGGGCGCCGACGCTGAAACCATGCTTTTGCAGTGATTTGTGAACGACGGCGACCTCGCGCTTGCGATTACAGAAGATGATCGCGTTCTGGAGATCCTTGGCCTCGCGCAGCAGGCGTCGCAGCAATTCACGCTTCTCATGCGCCTCGCGCCCGGCCGGGACCTGACACTGCGTGACGGTCACGGCGGTGGTGGCGGGCTTGGAGACCTCGACCTTCTGCGGATTATGCAGGAAGGTCTCGGTGATGCGCCGGATTTCCGGCGGCATGGTCGCGGTGAAGAACAGGGTTTGCCGCGTGAACGGGACGAGCTTACAGACGCGCTCGATGTCAGGAATGAAGCCCATGTCCAGCATGCGGTCGGCTTCGTCGATGACGAGCAGCTCCACGCCGGTGAGCAGGAGCCCGCCGCGCTCGGTGTGGTCGAGCAGGCGGCCGGGGGTGGCGATCAGCACGTCGACGCCGCGCGTCAGCTTGGCATCCTGGTCGCCGAAGGAAACGCCGCCGATCAGCAGGGCGACGTTGAGCTTCTGCCCAGCGCCGTAGCGGTCGAAGTTTTCCTTCACCTGCGCCGCGAGTTCGCGGGTCGGCTCCAGGATCAGCGTGCGCGGCATGCGCGCGCGGGCGCGACCCTTTTCGAGGATGGTGAGCATCGGCAGCACGAAGGCCGCGGTCTTGCCGGTGCCGGTCTGGGCGATGCCGAGCACATCCTTGCGTGCGAGGACGTGGGGGATCGCCTGTTCCTGAATGGGGGTGGGGGTGGTGTAACCGGTGGCCGCCACTGCGGCGAGGACTTTTTCGGACAGTCCGAGATTTGAAAAGGACATTGAGCCTCTGGTCGAAACCGCCGTTCGGAATCGAGGGTAATTAAGGCTGTCGCGTTCCACCCCGAAACGGCGCGCTCTCAAAGAAGCTGGGGGTGCTGACTCACGCGAACAAAGCGCAAGGCTCAAGAATCGGTCTTCGATCTGAGCCGCGTCGCCCCGGAACATAGGCGGGAATCGGCCAAAGTCAATGGAGCGGGCGCGGGAAGACCCTAAAAAACCTGAGGTTTTTGCTCAAATAGCGGGCCCGGCTGGGCTTTTCCGCCTCCACCGTTAACCGGGCGATAGCTGCCGGAGGGACGGCTAACGCCCTTCCGGGCCCCGGGCCCGGAAATCGCCGGGGGCCATTCCGTAGGCGGCGTTGAAGACCCGGTAATAGGTCGCCAGGCTCTCGAAGCCGCAGGAGGTCGCGATATCAGCGATCAGCCGGTCCGGCGCCTCGCGCATCAGGCGGCGGCTCTGTTTCAGGCGTTCGTCCGTCACGGTCTGCGAAAAGCTCTTCGCTGCGGTTTCGAACAGCATGTGCAGGTGACGCACGGACACGCCGAGCTGGTCGGCCACCATCGCCGGCGCCAGATCGGGATCCTGCAGGTGGCGCACGATCAGGCGACGCGCCTGCGAGAGCCGGGCGGTCCGCAGCGCGGCCTGCCCACGGCGGCTGCCGGGCCGCACGATGCCGCGCTCGATCAGGGCCAGATGGGCCAAGGCCTGGACGAGCGAGACTTGATCCAAGGAGGCCTGATCCAAGGAGGTCTGGGCGACTGAGGTCGCATCAGTGGCGCCGTTATCGCCCGCGGCGGCTTCATCGAGGTCGGCGAAGCAGGCGCCGAGCAGGGGCGCCAGGCCGGGATCGTTGAAGGTCCGGGGCGCAAGCGCGCGCATGCGCCTGTCCTGCGTGGAGAGGCTGCTCACGGGGATCTTCAGGATGCGCAGGTGGAAGCCGCCTGCGCCGAGCGGCGCGGTGCGATAGGGCTGGTCGGTATGGCTGGTGGCGAAGCTGCCGTTGGCGATCGCAAAGTCGCCGGTGCGCATGCCGCCGAACCAGCCGCCGCTGCCGAGCTGCTGGTAGACGCAGATGCTGTCGCCGGGCGCGTAGGCGATGTCGGAGTTGCTGCGCTCGACCGTGTAGTGCGACGCCTTCAGCTCGACGAGCCCACCGCCGCCGAGCTGGCGCAGCGAGAATTCGCCGTAGAAGTCCGCGCGGCGCTCGCGCTCGAGTTCGGCGGTGACGCCGAACAGGCCCTTGGACCGGACCTCGCGCCAATAGTCGAACCGGTCATGCGGCTCGACCTCGTCAGTACACCATCGATACACGGCAGCCCCCGCTTGCAGCGCAGCTGCCTAGAAAAAGCAGATTCCGGAGGAATCTGCCATAGTCCTGATGACGGAACCCGTGGGCTCTGCGCGTTGAACCGTCGATATGGCTGGACCGACTATCATCAACGGCAGAGGGTTCCCATGAATCGCTGTTCGAGGGGGCCGGCGGAGCGCCGTTCTGCAACGGGAATTTTACGATGACGCGTCGGCTTTTCAGAATTCTGGCGGCCCTTGGCCTTGCGATGAGCCTGAGCGGCTTCGCGCTGCCCGCACACGCCGAGAAGCGCGTTGCGCTCGTCGTCGGCAACAACGACTACAGGAACGTCCCCAAGCTCCTCAAGGCGGTCAACGACGCCCGCACCATGGGCGATACGTTGAAGCAGCTCGGCTTCTCGGTGATGGTCGCCGAGAACCAGAGCCGGCAGCAATTCTCCGAGACGCTGCTCGCCTTCGACAGGACGATCGAGCCCGGCGACACCGCATTCTTCTTCTACGCCGGCCACGGCTTCGAGATCGCGGGCCAGAACTACCTGCTGCCGACTGACGTACCGGCGGCGACCGAAGGGCAGGAAGAGCTGGTGCGCGACGCTTCCATCCTGGCCGACCGCATCGTCGAGCGCCTTCAGAACAAGAAGGCGCGGACGTCGATCCTGGTGTTTGACGCCTGCCGCAACAACCCGTTCGAGCGCAAAGGCACCCGCGCGGTCGCCGGCGGCGGCGGCCTCGCGCCGATGGTGCAGCTGCCCGAAGGCGTGTTCTCGGTGTTCTCCGCGGGTCCCCGCCAGACCGCGCTCGATCGTCTCTCCAACGACGACGCCAATCCCAATTCGGTGTTCACGCGCACCTTCGCCAAGGAGCTCCTCCAACCCGGCGAGAACCTGGTGCAGGTGGCGCAGCGGACCCGCCGTCTCGTCAGAGAGATGGCCGACACCGTCAAGCACAGGCAGGTGCCGGTCTATTTCGACCAGATGGTCGACGACGTGTTCCTCAGCGGTGTTGCCAAGGACGCGACGGCCGCTGCACGCCCGGCCGATCCGCCGCCGCAGAAGCTCGCGGCTCTCCCGCCGGTGTCGGTACCGCGCGTGCCGAAGGAAGAAACCACCAACGCGCCGATCGCCAGCTTCTCGCGGCACAATGGCGGCTGGAGCGTGGTGTTCTCCTTCGCCGACCCGACGCTCGGCATTTCCTGGCGCATGGCCGGCAATGGCGATTTCCGCGAGACCGGCTTCATCGACACGCTCGATCCGCGCACGCGCAAGCGGATGCCGAACCCGTCGATCGAATTGCCGCCGGATGCGCAGGCCGGCACCATCGAGGTCCGCTATGTCGATCAGTCCGGCGACATGCAGGGGCCATTCCCGATCAAGTTCGATCCCGAGGCCGCGCTGATCCGCGACCAGCGCAAGATTCTCGACATGACCGCGACGAGCTGGCTGTCGTTCCGCGAGTTCAACGGGCTGCTCGTCTACTACACGCACCTCGTGTCCTACCGCTGCGCCATCCGCGAGGTGCGCATCGGCATCGACACCGCCGTTCCGAACCAGGTGTTGAAGATGCCGGGCTGCGACATGCGCGATCCCAGCGCGATCAGCGCCGGCATGCCGCTCTACATGAAGCTTGCCCCGGCGACGCAGTTCGTCTCGGTGGAACTGACCTACCGCGACGGCAGCGTGTCGGAAATCAAGAGTTTTCGGGCCGCGAACCGCAGCAACAACTGAGCGGTCTGTGGTTCCA
Source organism: Bradyrhizobium sp. 613_E4_N2_2 (assembly GCF_052075995.1). Lineage (NCBI taxonomy): Bacteria > Pseudomonadati > Pseudomonadota > Alphaproteobacteria > Hyphomicrobiales > Nitrobacteraceae > Bradyrhizobium > Bradyrhizobium sp. 613_E4_N2_2. The sequence continues at coordinate 4,778,039 of NZ_CP197234.1, read as the reverse complement.
TTGTTGGGCGTCGAGCGCAGTTGGCGCGGGAAACTAGCCGCGACGCTTCCCGATGTAGCGCTTGATGGCGTCGATCGCTTCCATCAAGGGCGGCGCAAGCGAGAAGAACGTCCCCATGGCGATCGAGATGACCACATGGCGAAGCAGGACCTTCTCCTGTTCCTCGAACGGATAGCCGTTCTGGTCGATCCGTGCCGGCGCGAGCGTGCCCGCCTCCTGAGGATCCGGCTTCCGCGGCTTGCGCGGCGGCAGCATGATCACGACGAAAAGCACGTTGATCAGCAGCCAGATGCCAAGCACTATCAGTATGGTGCGCAACGCGGGATCATCCTGAAATCAATCGAAATTATCAGCAACGCTACCGGCCATTCGGCATTGCGGCAAACCAATTCCGGCTTGTTGCACCGCACAGAGTACTAAAGTTGTAAGCGGGGAGTTGATGACGGAATCTGATACGCCAGAGCACACCGTGCGTCACTCCGTGAGAGCCCGATGTTGCATCGTCGGCGGCGGGCCGGCCGGCATGATGCTCGGCTATCTCCTGGGACGCGCCGGCATCGACGTCATGGTGCTGGAGAAGCATGCGGATTTCTTCCGCGACTTTCGCGGCGACACCGTGCATCCCTCGACGCTCCAGGTGATGGACGAGCTCGGCCTGATCGATGGGTTCCTGAAGCTGCCGCACCAGCGCCTGCAGATGATGGACGGCCTGTTTGGCGGCACGCCCGTGCGGATCGCCGATCTCCGCCGGCTGCGCACCAAGTACCCGTTCATTGCCTTCATGCCGCAATGGGACTTCCTGAATTTCCTGCGCGAGGCCGGCCAGCGCTTCGCCTCGCTCAAGGTGATGATGAATACGGAAGCCGTCGATCTGATCCGCCGCGGCGAGACCGTCGCCGGCGTGCGCGCGATGACACCGGATGGGCCGATCGACATCGAAGCCGATCTTACCATTGCCTGCGACGGCCGGCATTCGACGGTGCGCGAGCGTGCGGGGCTCCGCGTCGAGGAGATCGGCGCGCCGATGGACGTGCTGTGGTTCCGCGTCGGCCGCAAGGCGGACGAGACCGAGAACCTGTTCGCGCGCGTCGAGCCCGGAAAGATGATGGTCACGTTCGACCGCGGCGACTATTGGCAGTGCGCCTATGTCATCGCGAAAGGACAATACGAGGCGGTGAAGGCGAGGGGATTGCAGGCGCTGCTCGACGACGTCGTGCGCATGGCGCCGATCCTTCGATCCGGCATGGCCGATGTGAAGGGCTTTGACGACGTCAAGCTGCTGACCGTCGCGATCAACCGCCTGGCGCGCTGGACGCGGCCGGGCCTGCTTCTCATCGGCGATGCCGCGCATGCGATGTCGCCGGTCGGCGGCGTCGGCGTCAATCTCGCCGTGCAGGATGCAGTTGCGACCGCCAATTTGCTGGCGGACAAGCTTCGGCACGGCTGCCCAACCGAGAATGAACTCGATGCCGTGCGCCGGCGCCGCGAATTCCCGGTGTGGATGACGCAGCGCATGCAGGTGATCGTGCAGAACAACATCATCAGCGGCGCCCTGCAGGGCGGCGATCGGCCGCTGAAGGTGCCGCTGGTCGTGCGCCTGATCACTGCGCTGCCATGGCTCCAGGGTATTCCGGCGCGCCTGATTGCGCTCGGCGTGCGGCCCGAGCACGTGCAATCCAAGGCCGCGCCGGCGTCGTAGTGCAGGAGGTCGGTAGGGATAACGCGGCGTTAAATCGCGCGCCGCGCGTTGCGTGCGCGCAACAGCTCAAACGGATTCACGTCGCGCCGCTTGCCAATCCGGCGTCTTAACTTTCTTGATTCAAATTTGAGTAAGACCTGCGTGTGACCGTGCACCCATCAAAGGACACGGGGTGTACCATGCGTAACAAATTGATTGCCGCCTTCGCCTGCACGACCGCTCTGGTTTCGACCGGCGCCGCTTCAGCCGCCGATCTCGGTGCGCGCTACATGAAGGCGCCCGCCTATGCGGAGCCGCTGTTCAACTGGACCGGTTTCTATGTCGGCGGCCACATCGGTGGCGCATGGACCAACGAGCAGTTCATCAACAACGGGACCGGCGCGCCGTTCGGCGATCTCGTTCCGGGCCAGGGCTATCGCCAGCGTGGCGCCGGCATCATGGGCGGCGCCCAGATCGGCTACAACTGGCAGGCCAACAACTACGTGTTCGGCATGGAAGGCACGATCTCCGGCCTCGACAACAAGGGTACGGTCGTCAACACCGCCTTCGGCGCCGCTGACGACATCTTCACCTGGCGCGCCAACGTGCTCGCGACCGTCGTCGGCCGCGCCGGCTTCGCCGTGCAGAACAATTTGTTCTACATCAAGGGCGGCTATGCCGGCGTGAACAACCGTCTCAACGTCAGCGACACCGTTGCGCCCTCGACCGGCTCGGGCGGTCAGACCCACTGGGCCAACGGCTGGACCGTCGGCGCCGGCTGGGAATACGGCATCACCCGCAACTGGATCGTCGGCCTCGAGTACAATTACGCGGCCTTCGGCAGCCAGACCTATCAGCTCGGCGGCACCTCGGGCAACTACACCTTCGATGCCAAGCCGCGCGACATCCAGTGGGCCGTCGTGCGCGCGAGCTACAAGTTCGACGCACCGGTCATCGCGCGCTACTGAGCACGTCAACAAACGACCGAAGCTAAAAAAGTACTGCCAACAACTGAAAGCCCCGGCTCCGTCCGGGGCTTTTTTCTGCCGATTCGCGCGTCGTTGTCGCCACGGGCGGGACGGCGCAGCGGATGGTCATCTCCGGAAATTGGCCGTGACGGTGCATAAGGGTGCAGTAGGTAAATAGCACTTGCCTATTTCTGCCCCACGGACTCAGCGACGTAGCGTTCAGCCATGTCGTTGATGCGATGCGCGTCGGCGTGAACTACCGCTTCGGTCCCTCGGCCGTCGTCGCAGGGTACTGATCTCTCCGAACGTGAGAGCTTTCAAAGCCCCGGCATCTGCCGGGGCTTTTTCGTCGACCGCGGGGCAAGCTTACGCCATCACGGAGAATCCACCGTCGACGGGGATCGCGGTGCCCGTGACGAAGTTCGAGGCGGGCGAGGCGAGGAACACGGCGATGCCGGCGAAGTCGTCGATATCGCCCCAGCGTCCCGCGGGCGTGCGCGCCAGCACGCGCTCATGCAGTCCCGAGACCTGCTGCCGCGCGCCGCGGGTGAGGTCGGTGTCGATCCAGCCCGGCAGGATGGCGTTGACCTGGATGTTGTCGGGCGCCCACGCATTGGCGCACGCGCGCGTGTACTGCACGATGCCGCCCTTGCTTGCCGCATAGGCGGTGGCGAAGCTCGCGCCGAAGATCGACATCATCGAGCCGATATTGATCACCTTGCCGTTGCCCGACGCCTTCAGCGCCGGATAGGCCAGCTTCGAGCACACGAAAGCGCTGGTGAGGTTGGTGTCGATCACCTTGTTCCACTCGTCGAGCTCGAGCTCGTGCGGCGGCTTGCGGATGCTCATGCCGGCATTGTTGATGAGGATGTCGATCCGGCCGAGCTCCTTGACGACGCGGTCGATCATGGCCGCGACCGCCGCCTTGTCGGTGACGTCGGTGGTGACGGCAATCGCCTTCACGCCGCGCTCTCTGAGATCGGCAACGGCAGCGGCCGACTTGGTTTCGTTACGTGCGACCACGGCGATATCGGCGCCGGCATCGGCGAGTCCGTGGGCGAGGCCAAGACCGATGCCGCCATTGCCCCCTGTGACGATCGCGACTTTGCCGTGGAGATCGAACCGGTTGGATGTCATATTTGTATTCCCTGGTTTCTTCTATTGGTTGCTCTGCCAGATCAGGACCAGTCCGAAGCCGGCCATGGCTGCGCCATAGCCGGCCCATTGCAACTGGTTGACCATGAAGCTCGACCGCGGCCAGGCGACGGTGCCCGTTCCCTGTCCGATCCAGAGCAGCCCGACGGCGAGGGCAAACAGGCCTGCGATCAGCAGAAATCTGCGCATGCATTCCTCCCCGTTGGTTTGCTTCTGTCGTGGCCTACGGCATCAACGATCGCCGCTTGTCACGAAAACTTCCCGCCAGACTAGCCGTAGCTTCGGTTTGGATACAATGGCTGCGGATGCAGGGCCGCTGGGAGGATCCATGTCCGTGCGGAAGATGATCCTTGGTAGCACCCTTGGCATCGCGGCTGCGGCCGCACTGGTGGCGGCCTATGCCGTCATTCCACGGCGTGCGGATCTGCGGGCGTTCGATCCGGCCGAGATGGCGCGGCTCGAGACCGCGATGTGGCGCGACTATTACGACAGGCGCTATGCCGCGCTGTTCTATCATCTCTACGAATCGACGCGGACGCAGTTCGGCTTTTCGCCGCTAGGAAGCTTGCAGGTCGCGCTCGGCGCCGCCGGGGCCGCCAGGACGTTCCAGCCGACGCGGTCACGACCGGAGGCCGATGCGGCCCTGCCAGCGCTCGTTGGATACTACCGGGATCTTGCATCGGCCGCGCCTGTGGCATTCGACGCGCACGAGGCCGCCCGTCTCGAGCTTGACTGGTGGCAGGCGCGGCGCGAGGCGGCGGACCCGCGCGACTATGGCCTCACCATCGCACGCGTGACGGCGCTGACCTACGGCAAGAGCGCGGACGATTCCGGCATCAGGCAGTTCGGCATCGCGCGGGCAGAGGCCATGGCGTTTCGCGATGCGCGGGGCGAGGCGATCACCGAGGCCGACTGGGCGGGGATCGAGAACCGGCTTGGAGAGGCGTACCGATCTCTGAAGGCGAGCGTCGGCCGCTGACAATCCGGCAACGAAAAAGCCCCGGACGATGCCGGGGCTTTGACGTCTAACCAGACTGGATCAGGACCTGTCTCAGGAGTTGGGGCGCTTCAGTTGAAGCGGTAGACCAGCGACGTGCTGATGGTCTGGACCCAGGGCTTGAAGGTAATTGCGGTGCCCGTCAGACCCACCGCCGGCGCGCCGAAATTATTGCCCGGAGCAAACGTCGTGGGCCGGGAAATGCGGTCATAGTACGCCGAACGGTATTCGGTTTTCATGAACCAGCCGGGCGCAGCAATTCCGAAAATGTCGAGGTTGTTCTCGACGCCACCGCCAACGAAAAAGCCATCGCGGTGGAAGGAGCCAGTGGTCGTCTGCGTCGCGGTACTGGCGCCCGGTCCCACACCCAGAAACGTCTGAGACGTGCCTGACCATTCCGAACCCGAGTAACCGGCGTTGACGTAGGACAGGACATTGGGCGCAACGAGATAGCCTAACCGCGCGCCGGCCGTGTAGCTGGTGCGGAGCTTTTGGCGGCCTTCAGTTTGCCAGAAGGCGGGGTCGGTCAGCGAGCCACTGATGTCACCGAACTGTCCGTCAGCAAAGACGCCGGCCACCCAGCGGCCGTTGAATTGCCAATCGTAACCGGCGCCGACGGTTCCAAACCAGCCGCTGCCGCCCAGGCGCGTATCGCGGGTTATCGCGGTGCCAGCAGGTCCGAAGGCACCGAACCCTCCGGCAACACCGGTGCTCTGGATGTTGCTGTCGGCGGACCACAGACCGCCGCCGCCACCGCCGAAGATGTAGAAGCCGGTCCAGCTTTGCACTGGCGCGGGCGCCGGAGCCTTCACATAGGGGCGGGCCCCAAGGTCAGCCGCCGCGGCCGAACCGGTCATTGCCGCCATTGCCGTCAGAGCGAGCAAAAACTTCTTCATGATAAAACCCCAACCTTGGTCTGTTCGGCGCGGGCGCACTGAACTTCGAGTCATCGGATGACCAAGCTATAGGCGGTTCCAGCCAAAAAGCTGTTGCCGGTCAGGTACATATGAATTGGGAACGCAGAGCTTGAGGCGACGCCTCCGGACTGGCACGACCCGCTGGGGCACCGCGCACCGGAGCTCTCGATGTATCGAGCCTTGAACTCCGCAAAACAGAACCCGCAACGAAAAAGCCCCGGACAATGCCGGGGCTTTGACGTCTGAATTTCAGATCAGATCAGTACTTCGCGACGACCGGACCGGTCCAGTTGAAGCGGTAGACCAGCGAGGTCGAGATCGTCTGGTTCCAGCTGTTCGCGCGGATGCTGTTGCCGGTCGGGAGGTTGGTGCCGTCGATCAGTTCGTCCTGGGTCTTGGCGTTGTAGAAGGCCGAACGATATTCGGTCTTCATGAACCAGCCGGGCGAAGAGATGCCGAAGATGTTCAGGCTGTTCTCGACGCCGCCGCCAACGAACCAACCATTGCGGTTGTAGCTGTTGAGGTGGGCACCAGCGGGAACGCCGGCCAGCGTCAGGAAGTTGGTCTGGCCGAAGTGAGCGCCGGAATAACCGCCGTTGACGTAGGAGAGAACGTTCGGAGCAACCAGATAGCCGAGGCGCACACCAGCGGCCCAGGAGTCTTCCAGCTTCTGCGAGCCGGTGATGCCGAAGAAGGGATCCTGAACCGTGCCACGGATGCTGCCGAACTGACCGTCAGCGAACACGCCGGCGACCCAGGTGCTGTTGAACTGCCAGTCGTAGCCGAGACCGACGGTGCCGAACCAGCCCGAGCCACCCTGGCGCTGGCCGATCGTCAGCGGAACCGCGCCGACCGTGGTCTGGACGGACTGATCGGAGTTCGAGAGGCCACCACCACCACCGCCGAAGATGTAGAAGCCGGTCCAGTTGGCGACGGGCGCCGGAAGCGGGGCCTTCACGTAGGGACGGGCAGCCAGATCGGCCGCCGACGCCGAGCCGGTCATCGCGGCAACCGCGGTGAGTGCGAGCAAAATCTTCTTCATCTTAAAATCCCCAAGCTTTGGTCTGTCCGGCAGGCGCGAGCGCACTGAAGTCCGAGTGATCTGATGCCCGGACTATAGCCGCTTTCCACCGAAATGCTGTTGCCGGACAGGCACAGTCGCCGGGAAACGCCGCTCGGCGAGGATTCCGGGCGTGATCGCCGAAATCAAAAATAGCTCTATTATTACAATGTGTTGCGTCATTTTCCGAAGATCGAATTCCGGTAACTTCTCGTTAGCAAATCCGGCTCTGTCCGAAATGGTAGCAATCCTGCCTCAGCCTTGGCGCCGGTGAGTCGTTGGCCGAGTCGTTCCGCCCCAAGATGAGTCGGGTAGCGGACGCGGTCTGGTCGGGCGCCTCCGCGAGCAGCCGCAAACAAAAAAGCCCCGGCCGAGGCCGGGACTTTGTGCGTGACGTCGGAAGACTACCTCAGACGTCGAGCAGCTCCTCGCTCGCAAACTCCGCCTTGTCCGAGATGAACGCGAAGCGCGCCTCGGCCTTGGTGCCCATCAGGCGCTCCACCGAATCCGCCGTGGTGTCGCGGTCGTCGGCGAGCAGCACCACCTTGAGCAGCGTCCGCTTGCGCGGATCCATGGTGGTTTCCTTGAGCTGCGCCGGCATCATCTCACCGAGACCTTTGAAGCGGTTCACCTCGACCTTGGCGTTGGCGTTGAACTCGCTCTTGAGCAGCGTCTCCTTGTGCTTGTCGTCGCGTGCGTAGACGGACTTCGAGCCATGGGTCAGCTTGTAGAGCGGCGGCACCGCGAGGAAGAGGTGGCCCTCGTCGATCAGCCGCGGCATCTGCCGGTAGAAGAAGGTGATCAGGAGCGAGGCGATGTGGGCGCCGTCGACGTCGGCGTCGGTCATGATGATGATGCGCTGATAGCGCAGATCCTCTTCGCGATATTGCAAAAGCTGGCCGCAGCCGATCGCCTGCACGAGGTCGGAGAGCTGCGCGTTCGCCGTCAGCTTGTCCTTGCCGGCCGAGGCGACGTTGAGGATCTTGCCGCGCAGCGGCAGCACCGCTTGCGTCTTGCGATCACGGGCCTGCTTGGCGCTGCCGCCTGCCGAGTCACCCTCGACAATGAAGAGCTCGGAGCCCTCGGTGCCGGCATCGGTGCAGTCGGCGAGCTTGCCGGGCAGGCGCAGCTTCTTGCCGGCGGTCTTGCGTGCCGTTTCCTTTTCCTGGCGACGGCGCAGCCGCTCCTCGGCGCGGTCGATCACGAAGTCGAGCAGCCGGTTGGCCATGTTCGGATTGCCCGACAGCCAGTGGTCGAACGGATCCTTCATCGCCTGTTCGACGATGCGCTGTGCTTCGGCGGTGGCGAGACGATCCTTGGTCTGGCCCTGGAATTCAGGCTCGCGCACGAACACCGAGAGCATCACGGCCGCGCCCACCATGACGTCTTCCGACGTAATGGATGACGCGCGCTTGCCCTGACCGACGCGCTCGGCGTGATCCTTCAGGCCGCGCAGCAGCGCGCTGCGCAGGCCGGATTCGTGCGTGCCGCCATCGGGCGTCGGCACGGTGTTGGTGTACGAGGACAGGAAGCCGTCGGCATCCGCGGTCCAGGCGACAGCCCATTCGCAGGCGCCATGCGCGCCGTTGCGGCCCGATTTGCCGGAGAAGATGTCGGGATGCACCAGCGTGTCGGCGTGGATCGCTGCGGCGAGGTAATCCTTGAGGCCGCCGGGGAAGTGGAAGGTCGCTTCCGCCGGGACATCCTCGACGCCCTTCAAGAGCTCGGGTGCGCAATTCCAGCGGATCTCGACGCCGCCGAACAGATAGGCCTTCGAGCGCGTCATCTTGAACAGGCGCTGCGGCTTGAATGCGGCCTTGGCGCCGAAGATGTCGGTGTCGGGCTTGAAGCGCACGCGGGTGCCGCGGCGGTTGTTGATTTTGCCGAGATCCTCGAGCTTGCCCTTCGGGTGCCCGCGCTCGAACGTCATGCGGTAGAGTTTCTGGCTGCGTGCGACCTCGACCTCGAGCAGCGAGGAGAGGGCGTTCACCACGGAGATGCCGACACCGTGCAGACCGCCGGAAGTCTCGTAGACCTTGGAGTCGAACTTGCCGCCCGAATGCAGCGTGCACATGATGACTTCGAGCGCAGACTTCTTCGGGAATTTGGGATGCGGATCGATCGGGATGCCGCGGCCGTTGTCGGTGACGGTCAGGAACCCATCGGCGCTGAGCTCGACTCCGATGAAGGTTGCGTGCCCGGCCAGAGCCTCGTCCATCGAGTTGTCGATGACTTCGGCGAAGAGGTGATGCAGCGCCTTCTCATCGGTGCCGCCGATATACATGCCGGGCCGGCGGCGCACCGGTTCCAGGCCTTCGAGCACCTCGATATCGGCCGCAGTGTAATCGGCTTCGCCGCCGGTCCCGCGCGAAGCCGCCTTGGCGGGCGCACGCGACTTCGGCTCATCGCCGCCGAAAAAATCGTCTTTTGCTTTTGGCTTCAACTGCTTGGACATATATTTTGATGCACTTTGATGGCCGCGATGGCGGCGAATCGGTTCGGCCGACTATGCCACGGCTGGCCTGCAAAGGTCACCGCAGGTCCGCCGGGTGGGTGTGGGTGGGAGCCAATCCCGGCGATTTTACGCCGCAGGCCCCACCAATTCCCGGCAATTTGACACCTAGGCCCGGCTCAGGCCCGGCTTTGTGACTTGATGTCACACAAGTCCTTGGCTTACCAGTCCTTTTATCTGACAGGACCGTGACGGGGCGGGAAGGCAATCTGGAATGGAGCAGTACGCGCACGCGCTGGCCGATTTCGTGCGCGCTCACCAGGCTTGGGCGGCCCCGATCGTGTTCCTGCTCGCCTTCGGGGAGTCGCTGGCCTTCATCTCGCTGCTGATCCCGGCCTGGGGGGCGCTGGTTGCGATCGGCGCGCTGATCGGGGCCAGCGGCATCAGCTTCTATCCGGTCTGGATCGCCGGCGGCATCGGTGCTGCGCTCGGCGACTGGGTCTCGTACTGGTTCGGCTATCGCTACAAGGAGCAGGTCGCCCAGATGTGGCCGCTGTCGCGCTACCCGGAACTGCTGCCCAGGGGCGAAGCCTTCGTGCGGAGCTGGGGCGTGCCCAGCATCTTCATCGGCCGCTTCTTCGGGCCCTTGCGCGCCTCGGTGCCGCTCGCAGCCGGCATTTTCGAGATGCCCTATTGGAGTTTTCAGGCCGCCAATTTCATCTCGGCGCTGGTCTGGTCCGCGGCGCTGTTGCTGTTCGGCGACGTGATCGCGAAGATCATGGAATGGATCTGGCGCGTGATCTGACCGGGCAGCTCGGCCGCCCGGTCAGCGCATACGGCAGAGCCTATAGCGAGGCATTCCAGATCGACGGAATCCAGCGATAGCCCGAACCATCCTTCTCCTTCTCGACGCGGACGAGACCGGGGAAGGCGGCATGGAAGGCCTGGATCGGCATCTTCTCGGCAATCGCCATGTCGTAAAGCTTCCGCCGCGTCTCTTGCGCCAGCGGCTTGTCGACGTCGGAGGCGATGTTCCATTCGGGGTGCTTCACGAACAGGAACGCTGCGCCTGCGGTGATGTCGACCTGCACAAGTACCTTTTCCGCGCCTGACGCGACGATGAAGGAGTTGTGTCCCGGCGTGTGGCCCGGGCTCGCCACCGACGTGATGCCGGGCGCGACTTCCTTGCCGGACTCGTATTGCGTGACCTTGCGGCCGAGCGCATCGAACACGCGGCGGATGTTCTTGAAGTTGCTCTCAAGGATCGGATTGCCGGTCCCCTTGCTCATCTCGCCGTCGTCCATCCAGAACTTCCATTCCACTGCCGGAACCATGATCTCGGCGTTGGGGAAGGCCGGCTTGTTCTCGGCCGCGAGCAGGCCGTTGATGTGGTCGCCGTGGAAGTGCGAGATGATGACGGTGTCGACTGCCGCGCGGTCGATGCTGGCCGCCGCAAGGTTGTTGTGGAACTGGCCGACCTTGCCCTTGGTCTGCGTGAACTGGTCGGGCCCGAGACCGGTATCGATCACGACGAGCTTCGGCCCGGTGTTGACGACGACCGGATTGAAGGTGTGGGTGACCTTGTCGGTCGGCAGATGGTTCTCGGCGAAGATCTTGTTGATGTCGTCCTTGCTGGCGCCGGCCGCGTAATTGTCCGTCAGGTTGACGGTCGCGACGCCGTCGCAGACCACGGTGATCTGGTGGGTGCCGACATTGTAGCGGTAGAAGCTCGCATTCTGGGTCGCTGCCTGGGGCGCGGCGGCGCTCGCGGGCGAGGTCTTCACGAAGGGCAGGAGCGCCGAGGCGGCGGCGCCGGCTAGCGTTGCGCGACGGGTGATCTCGGTCATGGCGATGTCCTGGGGCTGGGTTGCGAACGAAAGGCACGAACCGGCGGGGTTGTGGCGCCTTTCTTTCTCGGGAACCCCCAAGCTTAGGAGAAATTCCGCTGCGACCCGATGACATCCGTGCGGCATCCTGCCGTCACGTGGTGCGGCAGCCGTCGCGCCCCATCGATTTGGACTTGACCCTGGAACCCTCTGGCCTTATAGCCGCGCGCCATGATCAACGCCGCGACCATCCTGTTCGCCCGTCGCCGCCGCCGCTCTTTAGCGGTTTGGGCGGTCGGTCGCGTTTGAGATCATCGTCTTTGCCGCTGGATCCTATCCGCGGCATTCTCTCTCCTGTCAGCGCGATCTGATCCGGCGGCCCCTCAAGGAGGCCCAGCAGGAGACCACGATGTACACGCCACCCTTTTTCAAGCAGGACCGCGCCGCGAGCCTGAAATTCGCCGAGGAGCGCGGCTTCGGCACGATGTGCGCCTTCGACGGCCACAAGCCGGTCGCCTCGCCGCTGCCGTTCTACCTGACTTACGCCGCTAACGGCACGCCGCAGGCCGCCTTTCATGTCGCCCGTCACAATCCGCTGCTAAAGCTGGCGGATGGGACGACCTCCTGGCTGCTCGCGGTCAACGGCCCCGATGCCTATGTATCGCCCGACTGGTACGTCTCGCCGGATCAGGTGCCGACCTGGCTCTACCAGTCGGTGCATCTGAGCGGGCCGGTGCGCCTCTTGTCGGACGATCAGCTGGCGGTGCAGATCGACACGCTGAGCGACAAGTTCGAGAGCTGGCTGTTGCCGAAAGCGCCGTGGACATCGGCGAAGATGACGGCAGGCCGGCTGGAAGCGTTGAAGAAGGGGATCGTGGGCCTGGTCATGACGGTTGAAGAGGTCGAAGGCAGCTTCAAGCTCAACCAGCACAAATCGGACGCCGACTATACCGCGATCGCCAACGCGCTCGGGGCGCAACCCGCAGCCGACGCCAGAGAGATTGCACAATTGATGCAGGACGTGAGGCCGGAGGCCTTCGCGAACGAAACCAACATGCTCGAAAGGAGCGCGCCATGAGCCTCACGGAAACCACCAAGGCCCCGACCACCGGCGCCGCCAAGAAGCCCGCCACCGTCTTCGTCGACGGCGGCTCCGGCACCACCGGGCTCGGCATCAACGAGCGGCTGAAGCTCCAGAGCGACGTCACCGTGAAGACGATCTCCGACGACAAGCGCAAGGATCCCGCGGCCAAGAAGGCGCTGATGGAGGAGGTCGATCTCGTCATCCTCTGCCTGCCTGACGAGGCCGCGAAGGAAACAGTGGCGCTGGTCGACAGCATGGGCGCTTCGGCGCCGAAGGTGCTGGACGCTTCCACCGCGTACCGGGTCGCGCCCGACTGGGCCTACGGCTTTCCGGAGCTGACGTCGGACCAGGCCGCAAAGATCAAGGCCGCGAAGAAGGTCTCCAATCCCGGCTGCTATCCGACCGGTGCGATCGCGCTGCTGCGGCCGATCGTCGATGCCGGTCTGTTGCCGCCCGATTATCCCGTCACCGTCAACGCGGTGAGCGGCTATTCCGGCGGCGGCAAGTCGATGATCGCGAGCTTCGAAGACGGCAGCGCGCCGTCCTTCGAGCTCTACGGCCTTGGCTTCGAGCACAAGCATCTTCCGGAGATGCAGCTCTATTCGAAACTGACGCGGCGGCCGATCTTCATTCCCTCGGTCGCCAACTACCGGCAGGGCATGCTGGTCTCGGTGCCGCTCCAGCTCGACGCGCTGCCGGGCAAGCTTGGCGGTGCGGACCTCCAGGCCGCGCTGGCCAAGCGTTACGCCGGCTCGAAATATGTCTCGGTGATGCCGCTCCAGAACGAGGCGACCAAGGGCGGCAAGCTCGAGCCGGAGGCGCTCAACGAGACCAACGCGCTCGAGCTCCACGTCTTCGCCAGCGACAAATATCACCAGGCGGTACTTGTCGCCCGGCTCGACAATCTCGGCAAGGGCGCCTCGGGTGCGGCCGTGCAGAACATGCGGCTGATGCTGGGCCTTGCCGACAATAGCTGATCGAACGTTGCTCGGGAGGCCAGCCCGGTGGACGAAGCGACGCTGCGACTTTCGACCCCGGCAAGACGATCAAATGACGCCTGAAAGGTACGCGTGATGAGCTCGAAGAAGATCGGCATTCTCGGCGCCTCCGGTTACACCGGGGCCGATGCGGTGCGCCTGTTGGCCCGGCATCCGAATGCCGAGATCGTCGCGCTCACCGCCAACACCCATGCCGGCAAGTCGATGGGCGACGTGTTTCCGCATTTTTTCATGCTGGACCTGCCGAAACTCGTGGAATGGGAAAAGGTCGACTGGAGCAAGCTCGATGCGGTGTTCTGCGGACTGCCGCACGGCACCACGCAGGAAATCATCGCCGCGGTCCTCAAGGCAAATCCCAAAATCAAGGTCCTCGACATGTCCGCCGATTTCAGGCTGCGGGACAAGAGCACCTATGCGCAGTGGTACGGCCATGAGCACCGGGCGCTCGAACTGCAGGGCGAAGCGGTCTACGGTCTCACCGAATTCTATCGCGAGAAGATCACGTCGGCGCGGCTGGTCGCCTGTCCCGGCTGCTATCCCACGGCGGCGCTGCTCGCGCTGGTGCCGCTTGCGAAAGCCAAGCTGATCGACGTCGACGACATCGTCATCGACGCGAAATCGGGCGTCACCGGCGCCGGCCGCGGGCTGAAACAGAACACGTTGTTCAGCGAGGCGGGCGAGGGGCTGTCGCCCTATTCGGTTGGCACCCACCGGCACGCGCCCGAGATCGAGCAGGAGATCGGCGTCGCCGCCGGTTCCGCAGTGACGATCAACTTCACGCCGCATCTTATTCCGATGGCGCGCGGCGAACTCTGCACCTCCTACGTCAAGCTCAACGGCGCGACGCCGGACGATCTGCGAAGCGCGCTGGAGCAGGCTTATGCCAACGAGCCCTTCGTGCATGTCGCCAGGAAGGGCGTGCTGCCGCAGACCCAGAATGTGCGCGGCTCCAACTATGTGCAGATCGGCGTCGTCGCCGACCGCATCAAGAACCGGGCGATCGTGATTTCCACGCTCGACAATCTGGTGAAGGGGTCGGCCGGGCAGGCGATCCAGAACATGAACCTGATGTTCGGGCTGCCCGAGACGGCGGGGTTGGAGCAGATCGCGCTGTTTCCATGACACGAGGTACTGCGGTGGACGAAGCGACCTTGCAATTCTACCGGCAGAACGCCGAGGCCTATGCCGGCTGGGCGAAGGCCGCATCGACGCGGTTGCGGGGCTTTCTCGCCCTGCTGCCGCCGGGAGGCGCGATCCTCGAGCTCGGTTGCGGTGCCGGCAATCATTCCGCAGTGATGCTCGCCGAAGGTTTTTCAGTGCGTGCGACCGATGGCTCGCCCGAAATGGCCGGGATCGCCTCGCGCCGGCTTGGTCATCCCGTCGAGGCGATGCGGTTCGACCAGCTGGATGGGCACGAGGCCTATGACGGCGTCTGGGCGAGCGCCTGTCTGCTGCATGTGCCACGCGACGAGCTCGCCGGCATCCTTGGAAAGATCCACCGTGCACTCAAGCCATCAGGCGTGTTCTACGCCAGCTACAAGATGGGCGAGGGCGACGCGCGAGACAGCCTCGGGCGGTACTACAGCTACGTCTCGCGGGAGTGGCTCGAGATGACTTACGCCAGCGCAGGTTCGTGGATCACGCTGTCGTCGGACACCAACGTGATCCAGAGTTTCGACGAGACGCCAGCCAACATGCTGAACCTCGTCGTACGCAGGGCCTGATCCCTAAGAGACCCGATTTCTAGAGCACCTTGAAGATTGCCAGCGCAAGCACGGCCTGGGCGAGGAAGCCGACGGTGAAGGCGAGAGTCCGGAACACCGGGATTCCGAGCGCATAGACGATCAGATGCGCGACACGCGACCAGAAATAGACCGCACAGGCGAGCACGGTCCATTTCGAGGAATAGTCGATGGCGTTCAGGATCAGCACCAGCGGCGCGAAGAGCACGAGGTTTTCGACGGCGTTGTCATGCGCGAACATCAGGCGGTTCGCCCACTCCGCCTGCGGCTTGTCGCCGCGCGAGGGATTGGCCAAGGCGCCACTGAGCCCCCGGACCTGGCAGCGGTTGATGGTGTAGGGAATCCAGAGGATCCCGGTCAGGATCACCGTCAGTGTCAGCCAGAACAATTCGCGCGTCATGGTCCGTCCCCTGTGTCTTCGCTGCGTTGAGAGCGAGTCTATACGAAAGCGCGGGCGAGTCCGCTATGCGCGAACCCTGACATAGCTGCCGGGCGCGTCCTCGATCGGGGGCAGGGCCTCGCTGCCGACCACGCGCGCCGGGACTTCCTCCGGATCGAGCTCGCCCAGCCATTGCCGCCAGTCCGGCCACCACGAGCCCTTGTGCTCCACCGCGCCCTTCATCCATTCGGCGACGTTGACATCCTTGACGTTGTCGTTGGTCCAGTACTGGTACTTGTTCGAGGCGGGCGGGTTGACCACGCCGGCGATGTGGCCCGAGCCGGACAGGACGTATTTCACCGGGCCGCCGAAGAACTGCGAGCCGTACAGCACCGATTCGGCCGGCGCGATGTGGTCCTCGCGGGTGGCGAGGTTGTAGACGGGCACCTTGACCTTGGAGAGGTCGAGCAGCGTGTTGTCGAGCACCATCGTGCCGGTGGAGAGCCGGTTCTCCAGGTAGCAGTTGCGCAGGTAGTAGGAATGGTTCGACGCGGTCATGCGCGTCGCATCCGAATTCCAGTGCAAGAGGTCGAACGCGCTCGGCTGCTGGCCCTTCAGATAGTTGCTGACGACATAGGACCAGATCAGATCGTTGGAGCGCAGCATGTTGAAGGCCATCGCCATCTTCGAGCCTTCGAGCACGCCGGCCGCCTTCATGTCCTGCTCGAGGGCCGCGATCTGGTCCTCGTCGACGAACACGAGGAGATCGCCGGCATGGGTGAAGTCGACCTGCGCTGCGAAGAACGTCGCCGACGCCACGCGCTGGCGGCGCTTCTCGGCGAGCCAGGCCAGCGTGGTCGCGAGCATGGTACCGCCGACGCAATAGCCGGCGGTGTGCACCTTCAACTCGCCGGTGACCTTCTCGATCACGTCCATCGCCGTGAGCGGGCCTTCCTTCATGTAGTCTTCCCAGCTCTTGTTGCCGAGCCGCTTGTCGGGATTGACCCATGAGATCACGAACACGGTGATGCCCTGGTCGACGCACCACTTGATGTAGGATTTCTCCGGCTTGAGATCGAGGATGTAGAACTTGTTGATCCAGGGCGGCACGATCAGGAGCGGCGTGCGCAGCACGTTCTCCGTGGTCGGCGAATACTGGATCAGCTGCATCATCTCGTTCTGGTAGATCACCTTGCCCGGCGTCGTCGCCATGTTGACGCCGACGACGAGATTGTCCGGATTGGACTGGCGGATCTTCAGCATGCCCTTGCCGGCCGCGATGTCCTCGGCCAGCATCTTCAGGCCGCGCGCGAGATTTTCGCCGCTGCTCGCCACCGTCTCGCGCAGCACTTCCGGATTGGTCAGCACGAAGTTGGACGGCGAGATCGCATTGGTGACCTGCTGGATGTAGAACTCCGCCTTGCGGCGGGTCTGCGGATCGAGCTCGGCGTCGTGCACCAGCTCCTGCGCCCATTTGGTCGTGAGCAGATAGAGCTGCATCATGAAATCAAAGAACTGGTTCGACTTCCATTCCGGATCGGCAAAGCGCTTGTCGCGCGGCGAGGGCGCGATCGCGGGCGGGGCGTCCTGGCCGGCCATGCGGCGCGCTGCCGAGCCCCAGAGGTCGAGATAATCCTTGGCGAGCTTGGTCTGCAGATCCGACGCGCGGGATGTATCCGACAGCCAGTATTCGGCGACCGACGTGAAGGCCTTGACCACTTCCGTAAGCTCGGCGGGCGGCCGATCCTGCACGTCGCCGCTCTCGCGCGGTTTCAGATACGCGGCGAGCGCCTTGCCGCCGCTCTCCATCGCCCGCGCGACATTCATCGCGAAGGCTTCCGCATCGAACTTCGTCTCGGGTTTGGGCGTGTCGGTCGTGGCGGTACTCATGAGCAGAACAGTAACGATTCATTCTGTATTCGTCACCGCGAAGCTCGCATGTTTGGCGTTAAACAAGCTCCAACATGTGCTGCACTGCGACAAAGCCCCTTGGTTTTGTCACAATCAGCGTGCACCTCTTCCGCAGTGGGCCTTGGAAGTATTCTCGCTCGTACCATTTGTGGGCAGCAATGGTTTGAGCTTGGGCAGGTTGTCGGGTTAAGTTCCGGCAGCCTTGCGTTGGGACGAGTAGGGGATTTCCCAAGTGTTGGCGTTGAGGGACCTGCAAAAGTCGCTGCCGATCTGTGGCGCGCTGCTGATGGCGGCGCTTGCCTTGGGCGGCTGCTCGAGTCAGCTGGCTGACTATACCCCTACTGATGCGCAGGCCCATCCCAGGGAGCCCGGCTCGTACCTTCCGGTGCACGATCTGCCACCGGATCGTGATCAGGCAATCATCCCGCCGGACCAGCGCGCCAAGATCGAAGCCGAGCTGGCCGCCGCGCGCGACCGCCAATCCGTTGCCGCAAAAGACGCCAAGTAACGCGGCGTAATCGCTGGCGCCCCCGCCATGCCGTGCTAAAAGACCTCAGTTCAGCCGAGAGTCAGGGCGAACGACTTCAGCTCCTGCCGTCGAATATTGCTCTAAGCGTTTGATTTTGAGTGATTTTCGCGAGGGGGCGAGAGCTTTCCCGAGCGGCTGTCATGGCCGGTCGATTCTGTCCTGACCGGTTGCCCGGAGCCCAGAGAGCCATGGAAGAGTTTTACCGCATCCGCCGCCTTCCGCCTTACGTGTTCGAGCAGGTCAACCGGGCCAAGGCAGCCGCGCGGAATGCCGGCGCCGACATCATCGACCTCGGCATGGGCAATCCGGACCTGCCGGCGCCTGCGCATGTGCTGGAGAAGCTGAAGGAGACGCTGGGCAAGCCGCGCACCGACCGCTACTCGGCCTCCCGCGGCATCCCCGGGCTGCGCCGCGCTCAGGCCGCTTATTACGCCCGCCGCTTCGGCGTGAAGCTCAACCCCGACACCCAGGTCGTCGCGACACTCGGTTCGAAGGAGGGCTTTGCCAATGTGGCGCAGGCGATCACCGCGCCCGGCGACGTCATCCTCTGCCCGAACCCGAGCTACCCGATTCACGCCTTCGGATTCCTGATGGCGGGCGGCGTGATCCGCTCGGTGCCCTCGGAGCCGACGCCGCAATTCTTCGAGGCGGTGGAACGGGCGATCGTGCATTCGATCCCGAAGCCGCTCGCGCTCGTGGTCTGCTACCCCTCGAACCCGACCGCCTATGTCGCGAGCCTCGACTTCTACAAGGACCTTGTCGCGTTCGCGAAGAAGCACGAGATCCTGATCCTGTCCGATCTCGCCTATGCCGAAGTCTATTTCGACGAGAACAACCCGCCGCCCTCGGTGCTCCAGGTGCCCGGCGCGATCGACGTCACCGTCGAGTTCACCTCGATGTCGAAGACCTATTCGATGGCCGGCTGGCGCATGGGCTTTGCGGTCGGCAACGACCGCGTGATCGCCGCGCTCGCCCGCGTCAAATCCTACCTCGACTACGGCGCCTTCACGCCGGTGCAGGTCGCCGCGACCGCCGCGCTGAACGGCCCCGACGATTGCATCAAGGAGATGCGCGACACCTACCGCAAGCGCCGCGACGCGCTGGTGGAGTCATTCGGCCGCGCCGGCTGGGAGATCCCGCCGCCGGAAGCCTCGATGTTCGCATGGGTGCCGCTGCCGGAGGCCTTCCGCAGCGTCGGCAGCATGCAGTTCGCAACCCTGATGGTGGAGAAATCCGGCGTCGCGGTCTCGCCCGGTGTCGGCTTCGGCGAGCACGGTGAAGGATATGTCCGCATCGCCATGGTGGAAAACGAGCAACGGATCAGACAAGCCGCGCGCGGCGTGCGCCGCTTCCTTGAAAGCGGCATCGAAACGTTGCACAACGTCGTTCCGCTCGCCAATCGGCGTTAAGTTTCTCTTCGGCAGGTTTTCTAAAGCATCATGGTTGCACCCCTGAAAGTGGGCATAGCGGGGCTCGGCACCGTGGGCGCCGAAGTTGTCCGTTTGATCGAGACCCAGGCCCGCGTGCTCGCGGGCCGCAGCGGCCGCGGCATTCGCGTCGTCGCCGTCACCGCGCGCTCGAAGGCGAAGAAGCGCGGCGTCGATCTGCGCGGCATCGAATGGGTCAGGGACCCCATGGCACTGGCCACGCACCCCGGCATCGACTGCTTCGTCGAGCTGATGGGCGGCGCCGGTGATCCCGCTCTCTCTGCGGTCGAAGCGGCACTGAATGCGGGCAAGTCGGTCGTCACCGCCAACAAGGCGCTGCTCGCCAAGCACGGCCTGAAGCTTGCCAAGGCCGCCGAAAAGCACGGCGGCGCGCTGAATTTCGAGGCAGCGGTCGGCGCCGCGATCCCTGTCATCAAAACGTTACGCGAAGGGCTTGCCGGAACCGGCGTCACCCGCGTCTACGGCATCCTCAACGGCACCTGCAATTACATCCTGACGCGGATGGAGCAGGAGGGACTGTCCTTCGCCGAATGCCTCAAGGATGCGCAGCGGCTCGGCTACGCCGAGGCCAATCCGTCCTTCGACGTCGATGGCCACGACACCGCGCAAAAACTTGCCATTCTCGCCAGCCTCGCTTTCGGCACGAAAGTTGCTCAAAGCGCTGTGTATGTCGAAGGTATCTCATCCATCGCGCCGGAAGATCTGCGCGCGGCCGACGATCTCGGTTACCGGCTCAAGCTGCTCGGTGTTGCCGTCCGTACCGCCAAGGGCATCGAGCAGCGCGTGCACCCGACCATGGTTCCAAAATCCTCCTCGATCGCGCAGGTGATGGGTGTCACCAATGCGGTCACGATCGATGGCGAGGGCATTCCTCCGATCACGCTGGTCGGCCCCGGTGCCGGCGGTGCTGCGACCGCATCCGCCGTCGTCGCCGACATCGCCGACGTTGCGCGCGGCATCCGCGCCAATCCGTTCGGCCGGCCGATCTCGCATCTGCGCGACACCAAGAAGGCGCCGATGGAGCGGCACGAGGGCGGCTACTATATCCGCCTGCTGGCGCGGGATTTCCCGGGCACTGCGGCCGCGATCGCGACCCGGCTCGCGGAGCAGAAGATTTCGATCGAGTCGATCGTGCAGCGTCATCCCAATGGCGGCGCTGCGCCGGCGAACGGCAAGGCGGTGCCCGTGCCCGTCATCCTGATCACCTATGCGACGCATGAGGACGCCGTGCGACGCGCGCTCGCGGCCGTGCAGAAGGACAAGGTGATCAGCGGACGGCCACAGGTGATCCGGATCGAGAAGAACTGAGCATGACCCGGAAAAGTGTGAAGAGGTTTTCCGGAAAGGTCATGCTCAAACAATAGGACACGGTTCGAACGAACTGTGGGTGTTACGAGTTGATGCGGACGGAGATCTCCGTCCAAAACTGTTCCGAAGGAGTTAGCCGATGTCGACCCATATTTCAGTCCCGCCGCACGCGTTGCTCGAGCGCATCCTCACGCTGGAGATCGTGCGGGTGACGGAGCGGGCGGCGGTGTCTTCGGCGCGGCTGCGCGGGCACGGCAACGAGAAGGCGGCCGACCAGGCCGCGGTGGACGCCATGCGGCGCGAGCTCAACAAGCTGCCGATCGAGGGCACCATCGTGATCGGCGAGGGCGAGCGCGACGAGGCGCCGATGCTGTTCATCGGCGAGAAGGTTGGCATGAACGCCGGCCCGCAGGTCGACATCGCGGTCGACCCGCTCGAAGGCACCACGCTGTGCGCCAAGAACATGCCGGGCTCGATTGCCACCATGGCGATGGCCGACGGCGGCACGCTGCTGCACGCTCCTGACGTCTACATGGAGAAGCTCGCGATCGGTCCCGGCTACGACAAGGGTGTTGTCGAAATTGATGCCTCGCCCGCCGACAACGTCCGCCGCCTCGCCAAGGCCAAGGGTGTCCAGCCGGAAGGCATCACCGTTCTCGTGCTCGACCGCCCGCGCCATGCCAGCATCATCGAGAGCGTGCGCTCGACCGGCGCCGCCGTCCGCCTCATCACCGACGGCGACGTGGCCGGCGTGATCCACTGCGCCGACCCCGATAACACCGGCGTCGACATGTATCTCGGCACCGGCGGCGCGCCGGAAGGCGTGCTCGCGGCCGTGGCGCTGCGCTGCATCGGTGGCCAGATGCAGTGCCGCCTGATCCTCGATTCCGACGAGAAGCGCGAACGCGCCGCCAAGATGGGCGTCAACGATCCCAAGATGATCTACGGCATCGAGGACATGGCGCGCGGCGACTGCCTGTTCGCCGCCACGGGCGTCACCACGGGCTCGTTGCTGTCGGGCGTCAAGTTCCGTAAGGACGGCGTGATCGAGACCGAGACGGTCGTGATGCGCTCCGTCACCGGCACCGTGCGTTACATCAAGGCCGAGCACCGGCAGTTGGAGAAGTTTTACCTGGGCTGACGCGCTTCGTCATTCCGGGGCGACGGGACCGCGCAAAGCGCGCGGCCCGGAGAAATCGGAATCTCGCGCCATAACTTCTGGATTCCGGGTTAGTGCTGACGCGCCCCCCGGAATGGCAAGAACAACAAAAGAGGAAGCGCACATGTCCGATCTCTCCTCCGTCAAAGCCCTGGTCTTCGACGTGTTCGGCACCGTCGTGGACTGGCGCACCAGCCTGATCACCGACCTCATGTGGTGGGGCAAGGGCCGCGGCATCTCCGCCGACTGGACCGCTTTGGTCGACGGCTGGCGCGGCATGTACACGGCCGCCATGGATGACGTGCGCAAGCACCCCGAACGTGGCTATGTCATCCTCGACGTCCTGCACCGCCGCTCGCTGGACAAGCTGGTCGAGAAGTTCGCGATCAAGGGTTTGACCGAGGCCGACCTCGACTACATCACCAAGGGCTGGCACCGTCTGCATCCCTGGCCCGACAGTGTCGCGGGCCTGACCCGGCTGAAGTCGAAATTCGTGATCTCGCCGCTGTCGAACGGCAATGTCGCGCTGCTCACCAACATGGCGAAGTTCGCAGGCCTGCCGTGGGACCTCATCATGTCGGCCGAGCTGTTCGAGCACTACAAGCCCGATCCCGAGACCTATCTCGGCGCCGCGCGCCTGCTCGGCCTCAAGCCGGAACAGGTGATGATGGTCGCCGCCCACAACGGCGATCTCGCCGCCGCGCAGAAGAACGGGCTGAAGACCGCGTTCGTGGCGCGGCCAACCGAATACGGCCCCCTCCAGAAGGTCGATTTCGGGGCGACCGGCAATTGGGACATCGTCGCCAAGGATTTTGGCGGGGTCGCCGACAAGCTGGGCTGCTAAGCCCTCGACCTGGTCGAAGCCCGACCTCGTGCTGTTGCTGCCCGGTCTCCTGGTCGGCATTGCGCTCGGCAATCTCTTGTTTCGCGTGCTCGATCACCGCGCCGTCGCGATCGTGATGGCGGTCGTCACCTTGATCTTCGTTGGCCTGTGGCTCCTGAGCGACCCCAAGGTGACCATTAGCCCGCGTTCGACGCCGAAAGCAGTTGCGGCCGGTCTCGCCTCGGGCGTGACCACCATGGTCGCCCATTCCGGCGGACCGCCTCTGGCGATGTATCTGCTGCCGCTCGGCCTGACCAAGGAAGTCTATGCCGGCACGACCAGCCTGTTCTTCACCGTCGGCAATGCGACCAAGGCGGTGCCGTGGCTGCTGCTGGTGCGGCCATCAGGCAACGTCTGGATCGAGATGGCCGCGTGCCTGCTCGCCATTCCCGCCGGCGTCTGGCTCGGCTGGCGGCTGCATGGAAAGCTGGACCAGCGGCAGATCTACCGGACCTGCTACGGACTGCTGGTCGTGACGGCGCTGAAGCTGCTATGGGACGGTGTGTCCGGCTATCTCGCCTCAGACACTCCGGCGCCGACATTCAGATCCTGCCGAAGGCAACGGTCGCCTTGTCGTAAGCGCCGTCACCCATTGTCCCATCCCTGAAGATGCCGTGCTTCTCGATCCAGTCGAACGACTGCTCGTAGATCTCGCGCGAATAGGGTTCGAACACGATGCGCTCGCCGGGCCCCCAGCGGCGCGTGTCCATGGCCGCGTGAAAACGCTCCGGAAATTCGTTTCTGTAGTAGCGGGTGTAGAGCTCCGGCCGCAGATCGATGTCGCGCTGGGCCTTCTTCAGAGCGCGGAAATAGCGCTTGATGTCCTCGGGCGCTGGATCGCCGTTGATCATGGACGCGATCATGAAGGTCGTGTCGATGATCTTGCGATAGCCAAGCTGCTCGGCGAAGTAATAAGGGCCGTTGAAGAGCGCAGCCGCCTCGCTCTTGCCCTCGAACAGCAGCTCCATCCTGCGGAACAACATGCCGTCCTCGAAGGTGAGGTTGATGTCATCAGGCGCGAGATAGGGCTCGAGCGCCTGGATGGTCGAATAATGGCTGCCGGACTGAAAGCCGACCGAGATCGGCACGCCGGCGAGGTCGGAAGGGGTACGGATCTTCGAATCCGCGGGAACGAAGATGCCCGAGGGCGCGACCGAATAGACGTCCGCGTAGAGTTTGGCATGGCCGTTCGAGGCGGCGACGTTGACGGTCCAGTGGCAGGCGCAACTGACGTCGGCCTTGCGTCCCTTCTCGATGCTCTGGAAGGCGCCTTCATTGACCTTGTTGTGGTGCTGGCCTTCGGTCGAGCGGATTAACTCGTGGAACTCGTAGTCGAGCCCTTCGTCGCGGAAATAGCCCTTCTCCTCGGCCACCCATTCCTGAAGACGGAAATGAGACTCGATCACGAATGTGGTCATGGCGTCCTCCGTGTTCGCCGCAGCCATTCGGCGGCTCGATTGACTGGAGGATAGCAAAAGGCGAGGCTTGATCCATGGCCAGAAGGGAATGTTTCATATGTCAAAAAGAGAATCTTCCGGCATCGACTTCCGAGATCTGCGCGTGCTCGACGCGCTGATCCGCGAGGGCAGTATCACGCGTGCTGCCGCGAGTCTCGACACCACGCAGCCGGCCGTCAGCAAGCTGCTGGCACGATTGCGGCTGCGCTTCGACGATCCCCTGTTCGTGCGGCGCGGCAGCGGCGTGCAGCCGACGGCGCGGGCCGTCGAGATGGCCTCGCAGGTCCGCGCCTTGCTCGATATGGCCGACACGCTGTGGCAGGAGCGGTTGCCGTTCGATCCGCGCAAATCGGAGAAGGCCTTCAGCCTGCTCTTGACCGACGTCGGCATGGTGCGATTCCTGCCGCCGCTGGTCGCACGCCTCGCCGAACTCGCACCGCGCATTCAGGTGCGCGCGATGCCGCTGGACTCCCGGCACTTTGCGCTCAAGCTGGAGTCGGGGGAGGCGGACCTCGCGCTCGGCGCCTTGCCGCGGGCGGCGGGGCATCTCCGCTCGCAGCGGCTTTATTCCGACGGCTACGCGAGCGTGGTGCGGCGCGGGCATCCGCGGCCGGCGCAGGCGCGGACGCGCCGCGGTTTTCTCGACGAGCAGCAAATCCTGATCACCGCCTCCGAGACCGGGCATGCGGCCCATCTCGAAACGCAGCGCGTGCTGACACGGGCGATCGCCCGCGCCAACATCCTGTTGCAGGTGCCGAGCTTCATCGCCGGCGCGATCGTGGCCTCGCAGACCGACGGTGTCGCGACCCTGCCGGCCAATCTGGCCGCCATCGTCGCCGAGCCGCTCGGCATGACCGTGTTCAGGACGCCGGTTGCGTTGCCGCGGATCGAGATCGCGCAGTACTGGCATGAGCGTTACCATCGCGACCCCGCCCACCGCTGGCTGCGATCGATCACGCTCGCATTGTTCGGCAATCGCGCCTAGCGGGTAGGGCAGTCGGACCGCCTCGTGAGATCCGCAGCGTTGATTCGCGCGCTTTCGCTGCTATAGGCCCATCGGCTAGTTTGACATCTCTCAAGAGAGCGCCCTTCATATCGACAATATCGATGTGAGGTGCGCCCCTGGATACCGAGCTCGCGCGTACATTCCTGACCGTGGTCGCGACCGGCAATTTCATCACCGCCGCCGACCGGCTTCACGTCAGCCAGTCCACCGTCAGCACGCGGATACACTCGCTCGAGGAGCTGCTCGGCTGCACGCTGTTCGTGCGCAACAAGGCCGGCGCGACGCTTACGGTGGCGGGGCGGCAATTTCAGCGCCATGCCTCGACGCTTGTTCGCACCGTCGAGCAGGCCCGCCACGACGTCGGCCTCCCCAAGGGCTTTAGCGGGGCGCTGGTGGTCGGCGGCCGCATCGGCCTGTGGGAGGAGTTCCTGCTGCTTTGGGTGCCGCGCATGCAGGAGGCCAATCCGCAGATCTCGATCCGGGCCGAGAGTGCCCTTGAGCCCGAGTTGATGCAGGGGCTGGTCGAGGGACGCATCGACATCGGCGTGATGTACACCCCGCAAAGCCGCCCCGGCCTCAAGGTCGAGTTGCTGATCGAGGAGCAGCTCGTGCTGGTGTCGACCAATCCCAGGAGCGATCCGGAGCCGCAGGAGGGCTACGTCTATGTCGACTGGGGGCCCGAATTCTACGCCCGGCACAGCGCCGTCTTTCCCAATTTCGCGGGGCCTGCGCTGACCGCCAACATCGGCTGGCTCGGGCTGCAGCACGTCCTCGCCAACGGCGGCTCCGGCTATTTTGCGCACCGGATCGTCGAGCCGCTGCTGAAGGCGCGGCGGCTGCACCTGGTGGTGGGAGCGCCGAAATTCTCGATGCCGGCCTATGTCGTCTATTCGGTCGACCAGCCCGACGACCATGTGCAGAGCGCGATTGCGATCATGCGCGACCTTGCCGCCGAGCAGATCCGGCGCGTGACGGAAACGCCGGCGCGTGGCGCGCGCAAGCGCCGCTGACGGCTCGTTTGACTGGATCTATCCGCGCCGGTGCAGGCGGGTCTCGGCGAGCGCCGTCACCGCGCCAAGTGCGAGCGTCGCGACGACGATGTCGGCAGTCGCGTCGAAACCGACGGCGAGAACTGCAGCGGCGATCACCGCGGCCAGCACGGTGATGGTGAAGCCTTCGTCGGTTATCAACCGTCGCGCGCCGCCGAGAAGCGTTGCACGCTTGTTCGTGGGACGCATTCGCCGCCTACTGAAACAGCTTCATGGCATTGAGCAAAGTCTGGATCACGCCCGCGAGCAGGGGGATGCCCGCAAAGCTCCAGGCCAGCGCCAATTGCAGCGGGGTGGTCTTTGCCGTCTGAGCGGTCTGCATGATGTCACGCCCCCGAGGGATTGTTGCTCGCCGCGGCTGCGGCCGCGATCTCGGTTGCACGATGCACCGGCCGCATCGCCGCCATCGTCCGGGACACCCGCCAGGCGATCCAGCTCAGCAGCGATTGGGAGAATGACGCTTCGCTCCGGGATGTCGTGGTCATGGTCGCCTCCTTGTGTTCGTCCGAACGTCAGGCAGCACGCGCCGCCTCGAGACCTGAACGGTCCTCGTCTTCCATGTGATGACGCTTGTCGACGGCGCGGACGCAGAGATTGGCGAGGAAGCCGACCACGAGCAGTCCGGCCATGATGTACATGGTCGTGTTGTAGGCCTGCGCCTTCGGCACGCCGTGGGTGACGTTGTATTCGCGGATGTAGTTGATCAGCACAGGCCCGGCGATTCCGGCCATCGACCAGGCCGTCAGCAGGATGCCGTGGATGGCGCCGACATAGCGCGTGCCGAACATGTCGCGCAGATAGGCCGGCACGGTGGAAAAGCCGCCGCCATACATGCTGACGATAATCAGGAAGCACAGCACGAACAGCACGACATTGCCGCTCGCGCCAGCATAGGGCACGGTCACGTAGAGGGCGATTCCGAGCACCATGTAGACGAAATAGGTGTTCTTGCGTCCGATGAAGTCGGATAGCGAGGCCCAGCTGAAACGCCCGCCCATGTTGAACAGGCTCATCAGGCCGACGAGACCTGCGGCCGCCACCGCGGTGATGTGGCCGGGGAACATCTCCTGGCTCATCGCTGAGGCCTGGCCGAGCACGCCGATGCCGGCGGTGGTGTTGCAGAACAGCACGATCCAGATCAGCCAGAACTGCGGCGTCTTGATCGCCTGGTAGACGAACACGTCGTTCCGGGTCATCAGCTTGGTGGCGGCCGCAGGCGGCACATAACCCTCCGGCTTCCAGCCCGGCGCCGGTACGCGCACGATGGCGGAGCCGACCATCATGAAGACGAAGTAGACACAGCCGAGCGTGATGAAGGCGCCGAGCACGCCGACGTCGCTCGTGGTCGCAAACTTGCTCATCAGCCAGACGGAGAGGGGGGAGGCGATCAGCGCGCCGCCGCCAAAGCCCATGATCGCCATGCCGGTGGCCATGCCCGGCCGGTCGGGAAACCACTTCATGAGCGTCGAAACCGGGGAGATGTAGCCGATGCCGAGTGCGCAGCCGCCGATCACGCCGTAGCCGAGATAGATGATCCAGAGATTGTGGAGATAGACGCCGAGGGCCGAGATCAGGAATGCGCTCGCCCAGGCAACGCCGGCGGTGAACATCGCCTTGCGCGGGCCGCCTTCCTCGACCCAGCGTCCGAACACTGCGGCCGACAGTCCGAGGAACACCATCGCGATGGAGAAAATCCAGCCGAGCTCGGTGAGCTTCCAGTCGCCGGGTGCCGATTGGGTGACGCCGATCAGCTTGGTCATCGGCAGGTTGAAGACGCTGAAGGCGTAGGCCTGCCCGATGCACAGGTGCACGCAAAGCGCCGCGGGCGGCACCATCCATCGGCTGTAGCCCGGCCTTGCGATCGTGTGCTCGCGATCAAGGAAGGGCAGCAGCGAACGTGCAGGCATTCCCGATGCGTCGAGCGTCGTCGTCATCCAATCCTCCGGTGCCTCGCTGTTCTCGGGGGCGGCCTTTACGGGCAGCCGGGCGATGGCGCGGGATCAGGCTACGCAGAAGGAGGATTTTGACAAACGAATAATATGCGCTGTTGCAATCGGATTAATCGATATTAGAAAAAGCAGAAATCGGCATGGCGTTTTCGCGATAGACAAAAGGTCCGGGCGGTCTCGCGCCGCCCGGACCTGATCTGAAGAATGACAACGTCATCTGCATTGGTTCGGTATGGTATGTCAGCCGATGCTACTTCGCTGTGACCGCATTCGCAGCCTTCCGGATCACATCCAGCACCACATCCGGCTTCGACAGCATGGGGACGTGGGACGAAGGCACTTCGGTCACGGTGGCGTTCATGCGCTTCGAGACGAAGTGTTGCAGATCGGGGTGAACCGTCTGGTCCTTGCTGGCGAGGATGTACCAGCTCGGCTTCGAGGTCCACGCTGTGCCATCGACCTTTTGGGTCAGGAGATCCGCAACCGGCGCCCCTTGCGTTGCGTAGACCAGCTTTTGCTCGGCTTCGGGCAGGTCGCCGGCAAAGTGCGTCAGGCCGCTTGGCTTGAGCCAGACACGGCCCGCCGGCGCGTCGATGTGGCCGAACACCTGCGTCGTCGGAAATTTTGCAATCTGGCTCTGCGAAGTTTCGTCGGCAGCGGGCGCGAGCGCCGCGATGTAGACCAGCGCGGCGACCCGCGGATCGGTTCCGGCATGCGTGATCAGTGTGCCGCCATAGGAGTGGCCGACGAGGACCACGGGTCCGGGAACACGGCCAAAGCACGCCGTCACGCAGGCGACGTCGGTTGCGAGTGAATCGAGCCCGTGCTGGCTCGCCAGGACCTCGTGGCCTTCGGCTTGCAGCGTCGGGATCAGCTTGCCGAAGCACGATCCGTCAGCCCAGAGGCCGTGCGCGAAAACGATGCTTGGTTTGGTCATGAGATGGTCTCCGTTGGCTGCGCAACGGCGAGCCGAGGTGCTCGCGGAGCGGGAAGCGGGGGAGCTTCACGTCTAACGCGCGACCACGTCAGCTGACAGAGGGTCGCAAGGATAATCGGGCGAATGCGAAATTGAGCAAGTTCGGCTCGCGAGCCGAATGCAGCTTACGCCCCACACGACAGAGAGCGTGCATCAGTTCAATGGTCCGGGCAGCGTGCACCGTCGCGATTGTGTCTCCTGATCACGCGATGCGGCAGGACGGCACGAATCTTTTTGCGTCAGGATGGCGTGCGCATGCCCAGGCGTTCGACGAAGCGCACGAGGTAACCGTCCGGATCCTGGACGAGGAATTCGCGCTGGCCGAATTCCTGGTCGCCGACCCGATACCAGGCTTCGTTCGGCTGCTCGTAGAGCGGCCATTTGGCATCGCCGAGAGCCCTCAGCATGGGATCAATGCGATCGACGACCATTTGGAAATTGACGCCGCGTCCGAATGGCCGCTGCATCTCGGCCGTCTCTCAGCGTCCATTCAATTCGCAGAGCATGACCTGCAAACGCCCCCTGACGAGATACGCAAATCGCGCATCGGGGCGATCGTAAGCGAGCTCGAAGCCGAGCAAGTCGCGCCAGAACGGCAGGCTGGCTTGAATGCTGGAAACGCCGAGTTCGGGAACGAGATCGGCAAAGCCGCCTTGCGGCGCGCTTCCCGTGCTGTCGGAGGTCGCACGCGCGGCGGGGTCTGAGGGCAGCGGTTTGTTCATTGCGGCGTCGCCTGATCTTATGACCGATCTTCGAGGCGGTTATCGCAGCGAAGCGGCACGAAGGCCAGACGCGGAATGGGGCAAATGAATGCTCGCCGGGCGAGATCGCCTCACGCGATCCGCAGCGCGAGGTCGTTTCCTTCCGTCTCGGCAAAGCCCGCCTGCAAGACCTCTTCGCGCTTGTGGCGCAGATGCGCACGCAGGATGTGGGAGAGGCCGGCGCCATCACGCCGCTGCAGCGCGTCCAGGATCGCCTCGTGCTCCTTCACGGCGAACGCCCAGCGCTGCGGTGTGATCGGCGTGACGTAGCGCGCGCGCCGGATGCGCGCGGTCACGGAAGCATAGAGCCCGGTCAGCGCGGGATTTTCGGCTGCTGCGACGATGGCCTCGTGAATGGCGCGGTTGCCGCGATAATACTGGATCAAATCGCCCTCGCGATAATGCCGAACCATTTCGTCATGTGCGGCGGCGATTTCGCCGATCCCGGCGTCGCTGATGCGCTCGCAGGCGAGCTCGCCGGCGAGCGCCTCGAGACCCTGGCAGACCTTCGGTGGCTTCCCATTCCCGATCTGCACGCCCGCGCACGGCACCGCCTACGACATCGCAGGGCAAGGCAGCGCGTCGATCGGCGCCAGCCGCGCCGCGTTGCTGCTTGCCGCGGAGATGGCCGCGCGCCGCGCTGCGTGACGAGGCGGCGCTACTTCGTGATCGGCGTGACCAGCTCCTTGTCTGCTGTATCCACCACGAAGACGGCCAGCAGCTTCGCAGGTTCGGTATCGCTGGCATTCGCGCTTATGGCGTGACGGTCGCCGGGCTTTTCGAAGAAATTCTCTCCTTTGCGATAGACCTTGGCGGGCTCGTCATTGACCTGACTGCGGATCGCTCCTTCCAGGATGGTCGCATAGATGAATGCGGAGCGCGGATGCATGTGGGCCGGCGAGGAGCCTCCGGGACCATACTCGACCAGCACGCCCTTCATGCTCTTGCCCGGGACGTTCGGCAGCGCCTGGTCGAACACGACCGTCACTTTGGCCAGAGGTGCCGGTTCGGCCGCATAAGCCGTCAGGATTGATGCGGCATAAACCGCCGTTGCGATCAGCAATCTGCGCATGGGATTTCCTTCATTGCAGTGGTTGTCGTGATTGAAGCTCTTGCGGTCCGTCAGAGTCTTGCGAGCCACGTTGCGAGCGGCGTTTTTCCAAGCCGCGCCTCGCCGAGCGGGTTCAGTGATGTGTCGTCAATGGGGGCGCCGTAGTACGGTGCCTTCGGGTCCCCCACCACCGGTCGGGTGTCGCCGGACGCCTTGAGGCGCCGCGCAATGAATTCATTGAAGGGGGCCTTCTCGGGTCCCGCGATATCGATGGTGCCGTTGAGCGGCCGGCCCATGGCGACCTCCGCGAGGCGATCAGCTACGTCTTCGGCGGCGATCGGCTGAAACAGTGCGGACGGGACGACGATCTTTCCATCGACCACAGCCGTTTCGGCAATGGCGCCGAGGAATTCGAAGAACTGGGTGGCACGAACGATGGAGTAGGGGACCGACGAGGATTTGATGATGGTCTCCTGGGCGAGCTTGGCCCGAAAATAGGAATTGTCGGGCGACCGTTCGGTCCCCACGACCGACAGCGCCACGTGATGCTTCACGCCCGCGACCGCCTCTGCCGCGACGAGGTTTGTGCTCGAGCGCTGGAAGAAATCGAGCACGGCGGCGGGCTCCCAGGACGGTGCGTTGGCAACGTCGACGACGACATCCGCGCTAGCCAGCGCTGCTGCGAGGCCTTCCCCGGTCACGGCGTTCACGCCTGATTTCGGCGAGGCTGCAACGGCCTCGTGGCCGTGTTGTTTCAACTTCGTCACGAGCTTGGTTCCGATCAATCCGGTCCCGCCGATCACGACGATCTTCATGGCATGTCTCCTCGGCATGGGACGAGCGTGAGTGATCCAGGTCCGTGGGCCGATCACACACGTCCGCCCAACGTGATGCGAAGCGCAGCGTAGCCGAGCAATGCGGCAAGCTCTTGCCTGTAACCGGCCTGCCTTGCCGGAAAATGCTGAGAAGACTCGTTGCGACGGGGTGGGCGCCGCGCCCGCCGTGGTCGGATCGAAGCCCAACGCAAGAAGTTTGCTGCATCTGCTCTGCTCAAGCGGAGGCGCCGAAATTGCACCGAGATCAATGTTCTTATTGTACTGAGAAATGTACCGGTTCATATTGCACCGCATCGACCCTCAAATGCACCGAGAGGTGGTCGCCCGACAAAGCGGAGCAACAGAATGAGCGTGAGTTATCTTGGTGTGTTTCTGGCATTCCTGGGAATGACCTTTGGGCTGCCTTCAGTGCTGCCCGGTCTCTTTTTCCAGCCGAAGGCCGAGCCGACTCGAACCTCGCAAGCGACGTCGACCGACGCCGGCCCAACAGCAACCGATGACGACGTCACGGCGACCTGAGCCGAGTCTCGCCCGCGACGTTTCGGCGTGACGCGCGCCGAGGCGCGAGCGTGCCCGTCATGGAGATGCGCAGATGGATTTGACTGTCGCCACGGTGATCATCGCCTTTTCCGGCGTCTTCCTGATCTGCTTCATGAAGGGCGCATTCGGCGGCGGCTTCTCCATCGTCGGCATTCCGTTGCTGTCGTGCGTGATGGATCCGGTCACGGCGGGCGGCCTGCTCGCACCGCTCTTCATCGCCATGGACCTGTTCGCGCTGCGCTACTGGAAGCCCTCGACATGGTCGAAGCCGGACCTGGTGCTGCTGTTGCCCGGGCTCGTGATCGGCATTGCCCTCGGCTATCTCTTGTTCCGTGTATTGGACCATCGCGCCGTCGCGATCGTGATGGCGGTCGTGACGTTGAGCTTCGTTGGCATTTGGCTCGTGAGTGACCCGAAGGTGGTCATTCGTCCGCGCTCCTCGCCGAAGGCGGTTGCTGCCGGTCTTGCCTCGGGTGTCACGACCATGGTCGCGCATTCCGGCGGACCGCCGCTGGCGATGTACCTCCTGCCGCTTGGCCTCAGCAAGGAGGTCTACGCGGGAACAACGAGCCTGTTCTTCACCGTCGGCAACGCGATCAAGGCGGTGCCTTGGCTGCTGCTGGTGCGGCCGGCGGGCAACGTCTGGATCGTGATGGCGGCGTGCCTCTTTGCCATTCCCAGCGGCGTCTGGCTCGGCTGGCGGTTGCACGGAAAGCTGGACCAGCGGCAGATCTACCGGGCGTGCCATGGCTTGCTGGCCGTGACGGCATTGAAGCTGTTGTGGGACGGCGTGTCTGGCTATCTCGGATAGGCTGCAAGTTGCGCCGCATCACGGCGCGACCATCGTTCGACGGTCACGCTGCCCCGCTCACGGATATCGCGATGATGTCGTCACGCTCCGCAGACGATCACGCCGTACCAGCCGAGGCCGCGATAGGTCTCGTAGCCCGGGGTCGCATGGAACGCGACCAGCGCGCCCGTGCGGTCGTGATAGAATCCGGAGCGCTGGCCGTTCAGCGAGATCGAGATGCGCTCGCTCAAAATACCCTGGCCGTCGGAAGCTGCGATCACACGCAGATTGGAGTCGACCAGCAGCACGCGCGCCTTGTCGCTGTCGCCGACGCGCACGCCCTGCACGATGGCGCGGGCCTGCGCCTCCCAGTCGAAATGGATGGCGAGCACGCCGATCGGTGCGCCGTTGGCCTGGCCGCCGGCGCGGACGCTGGCACAATAGGTCGCGACCTGCGCATTGCCGAGCAGCGGCTGGTTCTCGACATCACCGGCGACATAGTCGTCGCCGGAGCGCAAGGTTCGCGCCTCGCGAAACCACTTTGTGTGGGCGACGTTCTGGCCGACGACGCGAAAGCGGTCGGCGCGGCCATTGGCGATGACGTTGCCGTCGAGGTCGCAGAGCCACAGGTCGAGATAGACGGTGTAGGCGCCGAGGATCACGCCGAGGCGCTGCGAGGCATGGGAGACGGCTGCGGCGTTGGGCGAGGCCGCGCAATCGACCACGGCGGAATCGGTCGCCCACCAGCGCACGTCGCAGGTGCGTTCATAGAGGTTGCGATCGATCAGCTCGATGGCGTTGAGCGACAGGTCGACCATCCGCTCGCCGCGCGAGCGCTGGCTCATGCGGTCGATCGAGGCGACGAGATCGCCGGTGCGCTTCGTCAGCTGGGTTTCGAGCTCGCGCGCGATGGTTTCGACCTGCTGGCCGACGCCGCGCACCTCCTGCGCCACCACCGCGAAGCCGGCGCCTTGCGCGCCGGCGCGCGAGCTCTCGATCAGCGCGTTCAGCGCCAGCATCTTCATCTGGTTGGTGATCTGCTGGATCGCCTTGGTCTTGTCGACTGCGATCTGGTTGACCTCCGCGGTCAGGCGATTGATCAGTGCGGAGATATCGGAATCGTCATCAGCGGGTTCGGTGGCGATTGGCTTGGCTTTCAGACCCAGCGCAGCAGACATCGGGGAGCTTCCCTTGGCAATGAGGCCTGATCTGCAACGAACCCGGAACAACTAATTACAGATCGAATACGAGTCTTTTTCGAAGATTCCGCCTAACGCCCGCTTAATTTGCTGTTCCACGGAATGCCCAAATGATAGTCAGTCCGCGCAGCAAAGCGGCAATCCACCGCTTTGTGCGGCGCGGACATTGCAAATCCCGGGGGATTCCAGGTCAATCGTCATTGCCGGCCGATCGCCGCAACGCCCAGTCCGATTCCCGGGTTCCTCAAGCCAGTCTCGACTCATGACGCCGCCCGCAACCGCCTTGCCCGTCGAAGTGCCCCAGGCGTTTCTGGGCGTCGCGCGCTCGCTCACCGACAAGCTCTGGCTCGACCGGCTGGATGCGCGCGGGGCGGCCAAGGCGCTCGCCATCGTGCAGCGGCACCAGCTGCCGGAGTTGCTGGCACGGGTGCTGGCGGGCCGCGGCATCGACATTGACGCCGTCGCCGACTTCCTCGATCCGACCATCCGCAAGCTGTTGCCGGACCCGTACACCGTGACGGAGATGGAGGCCGCCGCGAAGCGGATCGCGGATGCGGCGGTGCGCGGCGAGAAGGTTGCGATCTTCGGCGACTACGATGTCGATGGTGCGACCTCGGCGGCGCTGCTCGCCTGGCATCTGCGCCATTGCGGGCTCGATCCGCTGATCCATATTCCCGACCGGATTTTCGAAGGCTACGGCCCGAACACCGAAGCGATCCGCGCGCTGGCCGCGAAGGGCGCCACGCTGCTCGTCACCGTCGATTGCGGCACCACCAGCATCGAGCCACTCGCTGAAGCCAAGCGCCTCGGCATGTCCGTGGTCGTGATCGATCATCACCAGGCCGGCACGGAGCTGCCGGAGGTCGATGCGCTGGTCAATCCGAACCGGCTCGACGATCTCTCGGGCCTTGGCCATCTCGCCGCCGTCGGGCTCGTGCTGGTGACGCTGGTCGCCGTCAACCGTGAACTGCGCCAGCGCGGCTTCTGGACCAGCGAGATGCCCGAGCCCGATCTGCTCGGCATGCTGCACCACGTCGCGCTCGGCACGGTTGCGGATGTCGCGCCGCTGATCGGGCTCAATCGTGCCTTCGTCGCAAAAGGCCTGATCGCGATGCGGCGGCGCGACCATGTCGGCCACACCGCGCTGATGGACGTGGCGCGGCTCAACGGCCCGCCGGAGGCCTGGCATCTCGGCTTCATGCTGGGGCCGCGCGTCAATGCCGGCGGCCGCATCGGCCGCGCCGATCTTGGCGTGCGGCTCTTGCTCGAAGGCGACAGCGTCGAGGCGGCGCGGATTGCGGCCGAACTCGATCGCCTCAACAGCGAGCGCCGCGTCATCGAGCAGGCGGCCGAAGCGCAGGCCGAAGCCGAGGCGCTGGCCTCGATCGGGCTCGAGGACAAGATTGGCGTGATCGTCACGGCCTCCGAAGGCTGGCATCCCGGCGTGGTCGGCCTCGTCGCGTCCCGCCTGAAGGAGAAGTTTTCACGACCGGCCTTTGCGATTGCGCTGGAGCCCGGCGGCATCGGCACCGGCTCGGGCCGCTCCATCGCCGGCGTCGATCTCGGTAAGGCGGTGCGGCAGGCGGTGACCGACGGCATCTTGCTGAAGGGCGGCGGCCACGCGATGGCCGCGGGCGTAACGTTGCGGAAGGAGAAGCTCGCCGAATTCCGCGCCTATCTCGAAAATGCGCTGGCGCGGGACGTTGCCGAGGCGCGCCATGTCAACGAGCTCTATGTCGACGGCGCGGTGTCCGCGCGCGCCGTGACGACGGAGCTTGCAACCACGCTCAACCGCGCCGGTCCCTTCGGAAGCGGCAATCCGGAAGTCGTGCTGGCGCTGCCGTCGCATCAGCTCGTCTATGCCGATGAGGTCGGACAGGCGCATTTGAGGCTACGCTTCAAGTCGGGCGACGGCTCGATCGTCAACGGCATTGCGTTCCGTTCGGTCGGCCAGAAGCTCGGCAATGCACTTCTCGCCAATCGCGGTCAGCAATTGCATGTCGCGGGATCGTTGTCGGTCGACCGGTACCAGGGCGCCGAGCGCGTGCAATTCCGCGTCGTCGACGTCGCGCTACCGGACCAGGGGCCATCCGTGATTAGATGACGCAAGATCCCTCGCGACAAACGCGGTACGCGTTTGCGCGGAGATCATGCGTCAAAAATAAGCCGCTCAAACAACAAAAAAGGGAGTGAACATGGCAGGGCAGGTTGAGGGCAAGGTCGCGCTGGTGACGGGCGGCGCGTCGGGCATTGGCGAGGCTATCGTCGAATTGTTCGCGCGCGAAGGCGCTACCGTCGTCATCACCGACATCGACGAGCTGCGAGGCCCGGAGCTCGTCAAGCGCGTGACAAAAGCCGGCGGCAAGGCGATTTTCCTGGAGCAGGACGTCACCAGCGAGGAGCGCTGGATCGAGATCGTAGCCGAGATCGCCAAGCGCCATGGCCGGCTCGACATCATGGTCTCCAATGCCGGCATCGGCATTGCGGTACCCTCGATCGTCGATATGACGCTCGCTGACTGGCACAAGCAGAACGCGATCAACCTCGACGGCGTGTTTCTGTCCGTGAAGCATTGCCTGCCGCTGATGCGCAAGACCGGCGGCAGCTCGATCGTGATGATGTCCTCGCTCGCGGGCTTGCGCGGTGCGCCCGGCCTCTCGGCCTATTCGCTGACCAAAGGCGGCGTGCGGCTGTTCGCCAAATCGATCGCGATGGAGTGCGCGGCCGCCGGCGACGGCATCCGCGTCAACTCCGTTCACCCCGGCATCATCGATACCCCGATCTGGGGCAAGATTCCGACGGGGGCAACGGGCGCCGGCCAGAACGCCCCGATCGACCCCGAGGAGCGAGCCAAGGTCGCAACCCCGCTCGGCCGCGCCGGGCAGGCCGCGGAGATCGCTTCCGGTGTGCTGTATCTGGCCTCCGATGCCTCGCGCTACGTCACCGGCAGCGAGCTCGTCATCGACGGCGGCATGAACGCCGGCGGCGTGCCGCGGCGGCAATAAGCCGCCGCGCAAGACGCGAAGGGCAGGGTGGCGCGCGCAGGGGCTGACGCAGAGGCGTCGGCCCTGTACAACGCGGGCCTCTTCCGACCGAAAGAGGTTTCCTTCGCCATGGCGCACAGCCTTCAATCTTCCTCATCCGCACCTGCGCCGTTCCGCTCGAACCGGCCTGATCTCGCCACCGACGCGATCCGCACCGCGCGCGAGGATCTTGCGGCCTGCTTCCGCATGGCCGCGCGCAATGGTTTTGAGGAGGGCATCTGCAACCATTTCTCGGCCGTGGTGCCTGGCCATGACGATCTCTTCCTGGTCAATCCATATGGCTACGCCTTCCGCGAGCTGACGGCGTCAAAGCTCCTGATCTGCGATTTCTACGGCAACGTCCTCGACGGCGAGGGCGCGCCCGAGGCAACCGCGTTCTACATCCACGCCGAGATGCATAGGTTGCTGCCGCGCGCGAAGGTCGCCTTCCACACCCACATGCCCTACGCCACGGCGTTGTCGATGACCGAGGGTGATCCCCTGATCTGGGCCGGCCAGACCGCGCTGAAATTCTACGGCCGCACCGCAGTGGACCGCGATTACAACGGCCTCGCACTCGACAACCGCGAAGGCGCGCGGATCGCATCCGCCGTCGGCGATGCCGACATCGTCTTCATGAAGCATCATGGCGTGATGGTGCTGGCGCCGACCATCGCGGAGGCCTGGGACGATCTCTATTATCTCGAGCGCGCCGCCGAGGTGCAGGTGCTGGCGATGTCGACGGGACGAAAGGTGCTGCCGGTCGATCCCGCGATCGCGGCGGAAACCTACAGCCAGATGCGCGAAGGCGATTCCGAATCCGCGCGATTGCATCTCGCCGCGATCCGCCGCCAGCTGGACGCGGAAGAGCCGCAGTACCGGCACTGAGGCGAGTTACGACCCCTGCCGCAGCTTCGCCAGCACCTTCAGCCCGCCATAGCCATCCGCGGGCGTGATCCCCGCGCGCTGCTGGAAATCCTTGATCGCCTTCATGGTGTCGTTACCGACGCGGCCGTCGGTGCCGCCGGTGTCGAACCCGGCCTTGGTCAGGCGCGTCTGCATCTCCTGCACCTCGGCGAGCGTCAGCGCGCGCTCTGAGCCGGGGAAGGGCTGGATGAAGGGCGGCGCGCCGAGGCAGCGGTCGCCGAGATGGCAGATTGCGAGCGCATAGTTCATCGAGGGATTGTAGCTCTTCACCGAATAGAAATTCGGTCCCAGCAGGAATGTCGGCCCGCCCGCAACCGGCGTCCACATCTGCGCGGATGCATTCGGTTGCGGAAACGGCTGGCCGTCGGCGCGGGGGACGCCGGCCGATGCCCACGCCGCGTAGGTCCGGTTGCCGCTCATATCGCCGGACGCGCGCACCTCGTAGCCCCAGTGCTCGCCACGGCGCCACTTGCCGCGATTGACCAGATACTTTGCCGTTGAGCCCAGCGCGTCGTCGGGCTTGCCGAACGGCGAGACCTTGCCGTCGCCGTCATAGTCGATGCCGACATTGAGCCAGACCTCCGGCATCCATTGCGAATGCCCCATCGCGCCGGCCCAGGAGCCCTGCATCTGCTCCGGCGTGCTCCAGCCCTTGTCGACGATGCGCAGCGCGTTGATCAGCTCGGTTTCCCAATAGGCCTTGCGGCGCGGCTCGTTCCAGGCGAGCGCGGCGAGCGAGGGGAATACCGGCGTCATGTGGTTTTGTTGCACCAGCGGATCGCCATAGGCGGACTCCACGCCCCACAGCGCCAGCAGCGTACCGCGCTCGACGCCGAAATCACGCTCGATGCGCGCGAGCAGCGCCTCGTTGTTTTTCAGCGCGATCTTGCCATTGATGATGCGCCAGTCCGAGACGCGGCGGTTGATGTATTGCCAGACCTGCTCGTGGAATTCGGGCTGGTTGCGCATCTGCTTGAACACGCTCATGTCGGGCTCGAGCCGCGCCATCGCGCGTTGCCAGGTCGCGGCCGAAATGCCCTTCGCCATGGCGCGTGCACGAAAACCCTCGCGCCATTCGTCGAAGCCCGGAGGCGCGGCGAGAAGCTGCGTGGGGAATGTGATGAGTGCGGCTGCGCCGAGCGTGGATCGAAGCAGGGCGCGGCGGCTGCGATGGGCCGAGGAATCAGCTTGTTTCATGGACCCATTCTAGCGGGAATCACGGCTGCTGTGGGCCGGTTCCTGGAACACCGGGAACAGGCCATCGCGCCGCGTTCCGCCGGAACAAAGTGTCGCAGTCCCGCATTCCCTCCGCATACACTGGAGGATGAAGATGAAAAGATATCTGTTTGCCGCCGCCATGGTCACGGCCATTGCCGCCCCTGCATTCGCTGACGAAGTCGGCGTTCACGTCGGCCCGGTCGGTGCCGGCGTGACGGTCGGACAGTCCCACGAATATCGTGAGCGGGACCGCGATCGCGACCGCACCACGGTCATCAGGGAGCGCGAGCCTGCCAACCGCACCACGGTGATCAAGAAGGAAGATGAATTCGGCAATCGCAGCAAGACCGTGATTCATCACGACAACGACTGACGGAGCAGGGCCCCGGCCGAGCGCCGGGGCTCGCCTTCTGCACGCAGTCTGCTCATCGAGAATTCGGGGTGGAATGAAGATACGGGCACATGCGGAAAGCCATGTCGTCGAGCTCGACGACGGATCGCAATGGCGGATCTATCCCGGCGATCTCGCGACCACATTGAGCTGGAAGCCCGAAACCGATTTGCGTCTCGAGCCGAGCGGGGATCGGACGAGTTCGCATGTGCTGGTGAATGCCGCCGATCAGAGCCGTGTGCGCGTGAGCGCGGCGGGCGATGCCTGGCCCGACGGCGAGGTTAAGAAAGCGTTGAAGGGCGGCTGAGCGTCCTTGCGGCTGCCCGGATATCCCCAATTTCAAGCCTGTCGCTTTACGGTCGGTTTGCTTCCGTCTGCCCAGAATGCGCGCATGCGGGAGCTGTTCGACATCATCGGTAGCAATCCCTGGCCGTTCGGCGCCGGGCTGTTTGTCGTGATCCTGATGATCATCACCGAGAACTTTGGCCGTGGCATTCAGGGCGACGGCGCCGTCAGCGATTTCTCGGATGCCGATGGAGGCGACGGCGGCTGCGGTGGTGACGGGGGCGGCGGCGACTAGAGCCGGTTAGTCCTCCTGCAAATCGGCGGCGATTCCGGCGAGCCAGCGCCGGATCGCGGTCTCTGCCTTGGCGTCCAGACTTGCGGCAAGGCGCTTCTCCAGCGCGATCACGCGCTCCCTGCAAGCCTTCAACAGCGTCGTTCCCCGCTGCGTCAGCGTCCATTGCTGGATCCGGCCGTGGACCGGATGAGGCGTCATCGCGATCGCACCGTCGCGATCGAGGTTGCGAATGATCACGCCGACCGTCTGCGGGGTCAGGAAGGTGAGCCGGGCGACGTCGGCACCCGAGAGGCCCGGATAGGCGTTCAGCATGGTCAGCACAGCAAATTGCGGCGACGTCACGCCGAGGTCGGCGAGCGTCCGTTCCATCGTCAGGCGGACCGCGGCATGGGCCTGTCGCAGCAGATAGCCGAGATAACCTTGCTCGCCGCGCTTGCCTTCTCCGGGCGCGGGCACGCGAACGGCGACGATTTCGGCAGGTGCGGTCGGCTTCCGCGGAGCCTTCGATTTCGTGATGGCGGCGGTCTTGCGTGACATATAAGAGCTCTTATAAGATGTAAGCAGTCTTACAATACACGAGGTGAACGCCAATGTCACACGCCCGCAGCGAGTACGAGGATTTCAAGAAGATCGCGCCCGATGCGTATGAGCTGGTGCTGGCGCTCGGCCAGGTGGCGGCCAAGGCGGGCCTCGACAAGCAGCTGCTCGAGCTGGTCAAGCTGCGCGCCTCGCAGATCAACGGCTGCGCGTTCTGCGTGCAGCACCACGTCCTGTTGTCGGAGCGGATCGGCGTGCCCGTGGACAAGCTCAATCTGGTCGCGGTCTGGCGCGAGGCGCCGGTCTTTTCCGCGCGCGAGCGGGCCGCGCTGGCCTGGGCGGAGGCGCTGACCTTCCTGCCCGATGGCGTCAGTGAAGAGGTCTATGCGGACGCTTCCGGCGAATTCTCCGAGGCCGAGCTGATGTACCTGACCTCGGCGGTCGCCTCGATCAACGTCTGGAACCGCTTTGGCGCCGCGTATCGCTGGACGCCGGCGAAGCGGCCGGTCGCAGCGAGCGCCGCGGCATCTTGATTGCAACAACGAGAAAACAAGGAGAGGTTATCATGACTGCAATGAGTTTGACCCATGCGCAGCGTCCGGTGCCATCGCGCTCGATGGCGCTGGCCGTCGTCGGCGGGCTCGCCTGCGCGTTTGCGATCGGCAAGGCGTTGCCGGTGACGATGGATGCCGTATCCGGCGCGTTGGCGCCGCTCTGCGCGACCGCGGCGGAGAGCTCGCCGCTCGACAAGGTCGAACCGATCGGCTCCTACGCGCTGCCGAACGTCCCGGGCAAGCGCGTCACCATCGTGCGTGTGTTCTACGGTCCCGGCGGATTCTCGCGGCCGCATCGTCACGCAGGTTCGGTAACCGCCTACATCACCAAGGGTGAAATCCGTTCCCAGCTCGGCGGCGGTCCTGTCGAGACGTTTGGTGTCGGCCAGTCCTTCTTCGAGCCGCCGGGATCGACGCATCTGGTCTCGGCCAATGCCAGCGCGACCGAGCCGGCGGAATTGATCGCGGTATTCGTGGCGGACGAGGGCGCGCAGCTGACGACGCTGTTGGAGTAGTCCGTAGCGGCCCTATGAGCGAACTCGCCCCTCAATTCTCCTCGCCGCTCGATCCTTCGCGCTGGTCCGGCTTGATCACGTCCTCCGGCAACGCATGCGCCACCGGCTGCGGCGTGCCGGCGATCTCCGGGCCGACTTCGCGCCCGCGGGCATGGATCAGGCGTTCATAGGCTGAGACCAGCGTGACGTAGGGACTGACCCAGATCCAGCCGTCGCGGGTAAATACCTGCACGTCGAAATGCAAATGCATCGATGTGCCGGCGGGATGGTCGAGATAGTTGGAGACCACACCGATCTTCTCGCCTTCGGTGACGATGCGGCCGTTGAGCATGCCGTCGGCGGTCAGCGCCTGCGGGTTCATGTGCATATAGCGGAAGCGAATATGCTCGGTGCGGCTGTTGACCTCGAGCGTCGCGGCCTGATCCTTGGCGCCGCGGATCACGATGGCGTCGCGCACCGCGACGACGCCGCGCTGCTTGCGATCGCAGGGTTCGTGGCCTTCGCCGGGCGGTGGGCATTCGGCGGCGCGGATGTCCTCGCCCTGGTGGCCATAACCGCCGCCGCACTGCCAGACCTCGAAACTGCGGGACTCGCAGAAATTGTCGCGCCAGGGATAGGCCGTCGGGCCGTCGCTCTTGTCGCGCTTGCCGTAGGATTGCGAACGCACGAAGGCGGGCGCCTTTTCGAGCGGAAAACGGATCTGCGCATAGGCCATCACATCCGGATGGCCGGCCTTGTTGCGATAGCCGGTGTTCGGGATGATATCGCCGCTCGGTCGGTAGGTGAAATCCGGCGACCGCGCTGAAGGACGATCGATGATGCTGGAGGCCATGTCCGTCAGCGGCCGCATGCGCTGGCCGCCGGCGATGCGGAGCCCTTTCAGGAAGCGCTCGGCAACCGGATAGGCTTCCTTGCAGGCGAGCCTCCGCGGCTTTGCGATGCTGTCCAGGCACTGGATGGAGACGACATAGGCAACGCCGAAGCGGGTGAAGGCGTAGCGCACATAGCCTTCCCGGATGAACCTGCGCAGGTCCGGATAGGTTGCCGCAAGCGGCTTGACCTGCTCGCCCTTGCCGCCGGCGGGATCGGCGACGTCGTAAACGAGTGCCGAGCCCGTGATCTGCACCTCGACCGGCCTTGTGTAGACGCGGCTCGGCATGCCGTCGCCGGCACCGGGTTCGAGCGAGAAGCTGGCACTGTAACCTGAGGGGCCGGCATCAAACATGTCGACGGGATTGAAATCGGCCTGGTAGTGCGAGAGCGCGAGTGTCCCCGGCGCGCGATTGCGCTGCGCCTCGAGATAGGCGGCAGCATCGAACGGCAGAAGCACGGGCACGGAGCTGCGGGCGATACCGGTGAAGAATTGCGATGAGACCGCGTTGAGCTGCACCAGCGCAGGCATCGCGCGCGGATCGTAGCGTGGCACCGAACGGCGGGGTGCGAAGATGAAGTCGCCCGCGATCGGGGGACGGCTGTTGACCTCGGTGCGGAGCTGGTCGAGCGCTGCGCGCCAATCGACGCGCAGCGCCGTGAGCGAAGGGCTGCGGATTTCGTCCGCAGCGAGCGGAGTGGCGGTGAGAAGCGAAAGCGCCGCCAGAAACAGCGAGACGAAGCGGAAACTTTTCCCAACCACTGCCTCGGCCCCCGGCGGCACCTGCTCTGATTCCTCGCTTAGTCCTTGGCGCGCTCGGAGTAGGAGCCGTCTTCGGTCATCACCACGATACGGGTGCCGA
This sequence comes from Bradyrhizobium sp. 613_E4_N2_2, assembly GCF_052075995.1. Classification (NCBI taxonomy): domain Bacteria; kingdom Pseudomonadati; phylum Pseudomonadota; class Alphaproteobacteria; order Hyphomicrobiales; family Nitrobacteraceae; genus Bradyrhizobium; species Bradyrhizobium sp. 613_E4_N2_2. Next base: position 4,734,453 of record NZ_CP197234.1, on the reverse strand, counting down.
CGGCGATGTGCGGCGGCACAGTGGTGCGCAGGCCGTTGGAGAGCACCGCGGGCTTGTAGGAGGAGGAGGCGGTCTGGCCCTTGGTCACGGGCTCGGTCTCGACCACTTCCAGCGTCACGCGCTGCGGCAACGCGATCGACACCACGTTGACGTCATGCGTCGACAGCTTGACCGTCATACTCTCCTGGAGATAAGCGGCCGCATCGCCGATGACGTCCTTGGACACCTGGACCTGGTCATAGGTTTCCGGGTTCATGAAATGGAAGCCGTCGCCATCTTCATAGAGGAAGGTGAAGTTGCGCTCTTCGATCGTGGCCTTCTCGACCTGGTCGGTGGTCTTGTAGCGCTCGGAGATCTTTACCCCGTCCGAGATTCGGCGCATTTCGATCTGGCTGACCGGAGTGCCCTTGCCGGGATGGATGTTCTCGGCGGTCACAACGACATAAAGCTTGCCGTCTTGCTCGATCACGTTGCCCTTGCGAATAGAACTGGCGATGACTCTCAAAGCTATATTTCCTGCTTGCTTGGCCCGGCTCCGGCCAGGACGTGGTCAAATTGATGGGGGACCTGGGGCCTCAAATCAGACCGCGGCACCCGTTTCGGGCCGCAACATACGCATTTTGTCGTTGAATGCCAGCATTTTGCTGGCCTGCGGGGCGGCCGGTTGATGGTTGGGGACAAGCCGATTTCGCCGTTCTGGTCGCCCTCGCGGCACCTCGACCGGCGGCCGTTCCTCCAGGCCAGGGGGGCCATTACCGGGTCTCTCAGGGACTTTTTCGCCGAGCAGGGGTTCCTCGAGGTCGAAACCTCGGTCCTTCAGGTCTCCCCGGGCAACGAAACCCATCTGCATGCCCCCCGGACCGAGATCATGCGGCCGGATGGCAGCCGTGCCAGCCGGTACTTGCGGACCTCGCCGGAATTCTCCTGCAAGAAGCTGCTGGCGGCCGGCGAGGAGCGGATTTTCGAATTCGCACGGGTATTCCGTGATCGCGAGCGCGGCGACCTGCATCTGCCCGAATTCACCATGCTGGAATGGTACCGGGCTCGCGCCCCCTACGATGCCATCATGGCGGACACCGTCGTCGTCATCGCCCGCGCGGCGCAGGCGACCGGGATCGGGAATTTCTCGTTTCGCGGCCGGACTGCCGATCCCTTTGCCGAACCGGAGCTGGTGACGGTCGCCGGCGCCTTCGAGAGGTTCGCAGGGATCGACCTGCTGTCGACAATCTCGGGCGGCGAGGGTAACCGTGACGCGCTCGCGCAGGCGGCCGGCGGCAAGGTCCGGGTGGCGGAGGACGACACCTGGTCGGACATCTTCAGCAAGGTCCTGGTCGAGCATGTCGAGCCGCATCTGGGGCAGGGGCGTTTGACCATTCTGTTCGAATACCCATCTCCAGAGGCGGCGTTGGCGCGCGTGAAAGCCGATGACCCGCGGGTCGCCGAGCGGTTCGAGGTCTATGCCTGCGGCGTCGAGCTCGCCAACGGCTTTGGCGAGTTGACCGACGCCGAGGAGCAGCGCAAGCGCTTCACGGAGTCGATGGCGGAAAAGCAGCGCCGCTATGGCGAGGCCTATCCGCTGGACGAGGATTTTCTGGCCGCGGTCGCCCAAATGCCAGAGGCGAGCGGTGTCGCGCTCGGCTTCGACCGGCTGGTGATGCTGGCGAGCGGCGCAGCGCGGATCGATCAGGTGGTGTGGACACCGCCCGCAAATGAAACGTTAAGTGAGACATGACGAAGACCAAACTTGCACGCACCCTGCGTGAGCCGGCCGAACTTGTGGCCGTGCAGCTTGCACCTGCCGAAGCGCTGCCCGCGCTCGAGCGTGTCGCCGCGCGCTACGCGGTGGCGATCACGCCGGCGCTGGTCGAGCTGATCGACACGTCCGATCCTGACGATCCGATCGCGCGGCAATTCGTTCCGACCGTCGCTGAGCTGGAGATGCAGCCAGGCGAGAGCGCCGATCCGATCGGCGATCATCCGCACTCGCCGGTTCAGGGCATCGTGCATCGCTATCCCGACCGCGTGCTGTTCAAGCTCGTTCACGTCTGCGCGGTCTATTGCCGCTTCTGCTTCCGCCGCGAAATGGTCGGGCCCGGCAAGGAGAACGCGCTCTCGGACGGCGCCTATCGCGCGGCGATCGACTACATCCGTTCGCACAGCGAGATCTGGGAAGTGATCCTGACCGGCGGCGATCCCTTGATGCTATCGCCGCGCCGGATGAGCGAGATCATGGCCGATCTCGCGGGAATCGGTCACGTCAAGATCATCCGCCTTCACACCCGCGTGCCGGTGGCCGATCCCGCGCGGATCAGCGACGAGATGGTGGCTGCGTTGAAGGTCGAGGGTGCGACCACCTGGGTCGCGGTGCATGCCAACCATGCGCGCGAGTTGACGAGGCCTGCGCGCGCGGCCTGCGCACGGCTTGCCGATGCCGGGATTCCCATGGTGAGCCAGTCCGTGCTTTTGCGCGGCGTCAACGACAGCATTGCCGCTTTGTCGGATTTGATGCGAGCTTTCGTCGAATGCCGGATCAAGCCCTACTATCTGCATCACGGCGATCTCGCGCCGGGCACCGTGCATTTGCGAACGACGCTGGCCCAGGGGCAGGATTTGATGCGGCAGTTGCGCGGACGGGTGTCAGGACTGTGTCAGCCCGACTATGTCATCGACATTCCTGGCGGTGCCGGCAAATCGCCGGTGGGGCCGAATTATGTGTTGGCGGTGCAAAATACCGCAGCCGACGCGCGTGAAGCGGAGACGGAAACGCGCTATCGTATCGTGGATTATTGCGGCGACGTTCATCTCTATCCGCCCGAGACGTGAGCGGCGATGCAGAGAACGTGGGTTTGAGAATGGAGGAACGGACATGAAGAAGATCATGGTGGTGGCAGCGTCGCTCGTGGTCTTGCTTGGCGGCGCGGCGGTTGCACAGCCCAGCGGCTCCAAGGGGTCGACATCCGGCGGCGCCACGTCGGGATCAGTGCCGCAAGCGCCGATCGGGCATCGCCAGCCGCGCGCCGGTGACGTACCGAACGAGAAAAATCTGAGCGATCCGAATAATCCCGTGAACAAGGAAGACGCGGCGCTCGACAAGAAGATCAAGAGCATCTGCCGCGGCTGTTAGCTTGTGGCTAGCGGCGGGCAGGGCGCGACAGCTCGCCCCGCCCGCGTTGGCTTTGGCCTTACGCCGAGCGTTCGTGCAGCCCCGCGCGCTTCGTGTTGCGCCGGATCTCGACCGCGTCAGCGAGTTGCTCGAGCGCGGTTGCCGTGGTCGCCCAGTCGATGCATCCGTCCGTGATGCTCTGGCCGTAGGTCAGCGGCTTGCCCGGCACCACGTCCTGGCGGCCGGCAACGAGATTGCTCTCGATCATCACGCCCATGATACGGTTCTCGCCACCTGAGATCTGGCCGGCGATGTCGGCCATGACCAGCGGCTGGTTTTCCGGCTTCTTGCTCGAATTGGCGTGGCTCGCATCCACCATCACCAGCGGCGCGACGCCGGATTTGGCCAGATCGTTGCAGGCCGCCGCGACGCTTGCCGCATCGTAATTCGGCTTGCTGCCGCCGCGCAGGATGATGTGGCAATCCTCGTTGCCCGCGGTCGAAGCGATCGCCGAACGGCCGAGCTTGGTCACCGCCATGAAATGATGCGGATGCGAGGCCGACTTCACCGCGTCCGCAGCGATGCGCACATTGCCGTCGGTGCCGTTCTTGAACCCGACCGGGCAGGACAACCCCGAGGCCAGCTCGCGATGGATCTGGCTCTCGGTCGTGCGCGCGCCGATCGCGGCCCAGGACACGAGGTCCGCAATGTATTGCGGCGTCGTCATGTCCAGAAATTCTGCGCCGGCGGGCAGGCCGAGATTGTTTACCGCGGACAGCACGTTGCGCGCCAGCCGCAGGCCCTTGTTGATGTCGAAGCTGCCGTCCAGGTCGGGATCGTTGATCAGGCCCTTCCAGCCGACGGTGGTGCGCGGCTTCTCGAAATAGACCCGCATCACGATCTCGAGCTGGTCGGCCAGCTCTTCGCGCAAGCTCGCGAGGCGCTCGGCATATTCGAGCGCGGCCTTGGGATCGTGCACCGAGCAGGGGCCGACCACGACCAGCAGGCGGTCGTCCTGGCCGTTGAGGATGGCATGGATGGCGTTGCGCGCCGCCATCACCACACGCGTTGCGGTGAGCGTGCGCGGGACTTCCCGCATCACCTCTTCCGGCGTGCTCAGCTCTTTCAGTTCGCGGATACGAAGATCGTCGGTCGTGCTCAGCACGGCGGGCTCCTGTTTGTTTGAACCTGCCGGCAATAAAAAAGCCGCCAGGTCTGGCGGCTTGTTCGGACGTTTGCTTCAATATTCAGATTGAGCGCGATCCTCCTGCCGCCAGCGAGCTGTCGTAGCTAAAGTACCAAAAATAGCTGGTGACGAGGGTGATCATCGCCGCTCATATAGCGTGCGATTGGCGGGTTGTCACCCCCCAATCGGCGCGAGCGGCCACGAGGCGCCTCAACTGTTGCTCTTGCGTGCCGCCAGCGCCATGCCGATCAGGGTGGCGCCGCCGAACAGCAAATTGATACCGACGAGGATGCCGATCGCCCATTCTGCCGAGCTCGGCAGCCCCGTGATCACCATGAACGCGATGGCGATGTCGACGAGGCCGGAGATCAGGAGCCAGGACCAGCGGCTGCTCAGCTCGCGACGGTGCTCCAGCGCATACATGATGGTGGCGACGCCCTCGGCGAGGAAGTAGGCGCCGAGCACGATGGTCAGCGTCAGCACGGCCTGCATGGGGCGGGCCAGCAGGAGCATGCCGGCGAGCACGGCCAGCGCGGCCGAGATCAGCGACCACCAGAACCCCGGCGAGCTGCGCGCCCAATAGGTCACGATCAGTCCGCCGATGCCGCTGATCAGGAACATCCAGCCGAGAAAGATCGTGATCGCAAGGCTCGCGAGCGGCGGCAGGATCAGCGCGGCGACGCCGAGGACGGCAAGCAGGATGCCTTCGAACAGGAAAGCCTTCCAATGCGCCTTGACCGTTTCGCTCATGGCGGATTGCAGCCGGGAAAAATCCTCAGGCGATGTCATCGGCAGGCTCCAGATCGGAAGATGTGTGCTCAATCTAGTATGCACACACCGCGCTTGCCATCCCGGGGCTCAACCGCCGCCGTGCGCTGACGAAAAACCTTCGCCGCTGGTGCGAACACGATTGCGGCCGAGAATGTAGATCGCGATCGTGACGATCAGGAGCGCGAGGCCGAGCAGGATCGAGACGAAGCCGATCGGGATCAGGGCCAATGTCAGATTGCGCTCGGGGTTGATCAGCCAGTGATGGATCGAGGTCAGCACGAAGGCGAGGCCGAGAAAGCCGACGCCGCCGCCGGCGAGCAGCAGCGCCCACATCCGGCGCAGCTGGCTAAGCCGCTCCCGCGCGATATCGGTCCGCGGCGCGTGATGGCGCGCGACCCGCCGCACCAGGCGGATGGCGAAGGCGATCGAGCTGAAGCCGATCAGCAGGCTCGCTCCGCCCAGCCACATCCGCAGCGTCGGATCGAGATCGGGCATCCGCTGCAAGGTCAGCAGCGGGAAGTCGAAGGCCGAATGCAGCGCGACCGGGCCTGCGAAGATCAGCAGGCGGCTGGACAGGCGGGCCCAGTCGCGATGGTGGCGGTTGGCGCCCAGCGCCGTGCCGGCCCGCGCGATCGTCAGGTAGGCGCCGGCGATGATGCCGAGCGCGCCGTGGAACGGCACGGTCAGCACGCTGCGCAGCGCGGCCAGCGAGCGCCACATCTCGGCGTGCTGGACGAGGTAGGCGAGGTTCTCGTAGGCGGCGAAGCCGAGGCCGACCGCGGCGCCATAGACCACGGTGTCCATCGGATTGGCGAAGGTCCGCCGCTTGGTCGAGGAGACCAGCACGATGGCGATCACCTTGACCGCTTCCTCGGGCAGCGCGACCCCGAAGACCGAATGCATGGCGAGCGCCGCCCAGGGGTTGTCGGGGGCCGCAACCATCTTGGCGAAGGGCGCGCGGGCAAGGCCCAGCAGCGAAATGCTGGCTGCGCCGAGCAGAAAGGCAGTCCAGACCTGGGCCGGCGGTCCTGGACGCTCCTCGGCGGCAATGACGAGCCACAGCATCAGCAGCGCCGGGGCGATGGCGGCAGTTCCGATGACGGTGGGCAAAGCTTCAATCAGGTACATCGGCGCCGAAAATAGGTTCCCTTGATCTGCTTATCTACGTCTCCCGATGCGACCATGTGTCATGCATTTGCTGTCGCGTCACTTAACAGGCGCGACAGCCGGCGTTCATCGGGATCGGCACCGAACGTGTAGAATACGAGCGCGATCAAGCGCATGACAGAACCAATTCGTCATCGATGGGAGCGGTCCGCGCCCGCCACCGGATCGCGATTGGCAAGTCAGATCAAGGCACTGCGCAGGTTTCTTCGATTCACGATGCACGTGCGCGAGAGGCGTGTCCAGAGGCGGCGTGGCTGCCGCCTGGACAACGCTGGGCCGGGCCAACCGGCCTAGTCACGCTTCGTTGTGCGCCCACGGGGCGGCGCAGCGACCCGGCGTGCCCGCACCTGCTCCAGCTCCCAGAAGGCGCGTACGAGGCACGTGCCAAGGCAGAAGACGATGAGCAGCAGCAGGAAGGCCTGGTCGACGGCGGGGATGTGCATCATGACGTTGATTAAGCAACGTGCATGCCATGCGTTCCCGCAGTCGCCTGCGCCGCGCGCAGCCCGCAAGGCGATTTGGGCCGGCGTTCCCGCGCTTCAATGCGTGGTGAACGGCGGTGGGGTGTCCGGCGCGATGTCGAAGGCGCCGAGATGGAATTCCTCGCCGACGGCCTCGTCCGGCTCGGCGTGGTGCGCGAGCAGCGTGAAGGCGGCTTGCGGATATTGCTTCCAGATATCGAGATCGCCGGCCGTAATCGTCAGCCAGCCAAAGGTGTACATGTAGCGTCCGGGCTCGGTGACCCGGCCAACCCTGTCCCAAGTGATCTTATCAATCCTAATCTTGTTGACTGCCATTCGGTCCCCCGATCGCAAGTCTGCAAATGAGGTCCGGCACGAGGCACAGACCCTCAAAAGCTGATCCCGCAATGGGGCCGCGATAGGGCAGCGGAGCGGAGGCAAGGCGGCCGGAGGAACGGCCGCCGCCTGCCGCCTTTAGCGCGCCGTCGTGGCTGCCTGCGCTTCCGCTTCGGACGCCAGCTCGAGCTGACGGTGCGAGGCGTGGAAGACGTCGTGGACGAGGCCGATCTTCTCCATGCCCAGAATGATCAGGCCGTTGAGATCGATCTCCCACCAGGCGTGCGAGATATAGGCGTCCCGCGGGAAGCGGTGATGGTTGTTGTGCAGACCCTCGCCGAAGGTGAGGATCGTGGTCACGAACTCGTTGGTCGAGGCGTCCTCGACCTCGAAGCGGCGATAGCCGTAGGCGTGGCAGACCGAGCCGGTGAGCTGGCTGGTGAGGATCAGCAGGTAACAGCGGAGCAGGCCGGAGAACAGGACGCAGCCGATCATGGTGTGCACGCCGCCGAAAGTGTAGCCGATTACGCCGGGAATGAAGACGCCGGACATCCCGTACCAGACCCAGCGCGTGCGGACGAAGAACATCGCGATCGGATCGGCCAGGATGTCCTTGGCATAGTATTCGTTGTCGGTGGTCGCCTGGTCGAACACCCAGCTGCCCTGGGCGTGCAAAAAGCCCTTGAGCGCGCTGACATAGCGATTGCCGAAGCCGTCGAATTGCGGGCTGTGGGGATCGCCGACGTCGTCGGCATAGAGGTGGTGGCGGCGGTGGTTGGCGACCCATTTCGCGATCGAGCCCTGCACCGCCATCTGGGCGATGGCGCAGAAGAAGACGCGCATGATCGGGCCGGTGCGGAAGCTGCGATGGACGAACAGGCGGTGCATGCCCGCGCCGATGCCGAACGTCGTCAGCGCGAACATCCAGGCGAAGGTAAACAGCTCCACCTTGCCGACGCCTTGCGTGATGGCCCAGATGATGCCCGCGACAGCGCCGACGTAGAGAATGCCGAGGAGAAGATAGCTTTCGCGCAACTTGGCCTGGACGAGCGGGCCTTCAGTGATGACGCCGGGCGGGAGCTGCGGCTTTGCGACGGCGGGCGCGTTTTGGGCGGTCTCTGCCGGGGCGAACTCAGCGATGGACATTCCGGGACTTCCAATAAGTCGGGGCCCGCAGTGATTGCGGACGTGCTGGGTCACACCCTACCGTGCGGGGATCGGCACCTCCAGTATTTACTTAAAATTGAGTTAAAATCGATTGGGCCGATTCAGGCCGATTGCAGCATGGGCGTACGGACGACCAGGCGGACGAGGTCGTCCCGCTGCTGCTTCTCGGCGAACTTGACCGCAAAGCCGTTGTCGAATTTGCGAATGACGCGCCCGACGCAGGCGCCGACCGCAAGCGGGGTTCCGATCGCCGGGTCGTATTCGCAGGATATCGCGACGCCGGCCGTGGAGACGTCGATGATGAAGCAGGCATGGGTGCTGCCGTCGGCGAGCGTCAGAAAGCTGTGCGAGACCTGGGGAACGAAGCGCGCGTCATTGCGCAGTTCCTGAATGCTGGCGTCCTTCTGCTTCTTCTCCAGCCACGTCAGCTTTTCCGACATCCAGGCGCGCCGCTCCCGCGTCATGTCGAGTTCCATCAGGAAGCCCGCCTTGAGCGTCGCGCTGATGGTGCACTGGAATTCGCCAAAGTCCTGGAAATAGGAGGTCACGCGCTCGCCGACCTTGCCGACAACAGGCACGTCGACGATCATGCGGAACGGGGAGACACGCTTGGTGCGGCAGGCGAAGGTGCGCAGCTGGCCCTCACAATCGTACCAGCGCGGCAGCGAGTAGCTGCCGCTCACGCTGACTTCCACTGCACGCTGCCGGAGGAACTCTGAGACGGACATGAACGCCAATCGTGTTTCGGATTGTTTCCGTAGATTCACGGTAGGGCGCAACGTCTAAGCAAACGATACGCCGATCAAATAGCAGGGGTAAATTTCCGGTAAACGGCCCGGCCGTCTCACGACATCGTCATTGCGCGCCGCTCAGAGAGATCCGAGCAGCACCAGCAAGGCGAGCAGGCCAAGGGCCATGAGGAGCTTGATCGTCGTCGCGGTCAGGCTGTCCGGCCTGATCTGAAATCCGAACCACGGCAATGCGTGCCGCATCGCCAGCCCCGCAGACGCTTCGACGGTCGCGAACACGACGGCGATGCCGGCAATGGTGGACCAGGATGTGTCCGGCGGCATCCATGCCGCAAGGCAGGCCGGCACGGAGCCCCGCAAGGATGCGAGCAGCGCGAACCATCCGAACAGGGAAGCGAAGCCCTTGATGATGTCGGGGCCGATCGTGTTGGGCTCGAACCGGATGCCGACCGCTCTGAGTGCGTGCTCGATGCGCTCGCCGTCGGTGAGGAAGAGATAGGCGCCGAGGTAGAGCGGAATGCGCGACTGGAAGAGCAGGGCGATGACACCGAACAGGACCGTGTAGCCGAAGGCATCGCCGAGAATGTCCATGCCGCTCGCGCGCGGCGACGCCGTCGCGGCCTGGGGCTGCGGAAGCGATCGGGCGCGTGCCATGTGCTCCAGCATTCTGGCGCGCCGCTCCGGCGCGTAGGGCGCTGTACGGTGCATCCAGGACGGCGGTGCCGGCGAGGCGGCGCCGGTCTGGCGGTCCGAGGGGGATTTATGCAGCACCATGGCCTGTACCGGTTCCAACGGGACATTGGTCGTCGGTCAGGGGCAGGGAGGTTCATGGAGGGGGGCGGATTTCGCCGCATCACCCGATGGCCCGGATGATGGCGCTCCCTGGCGGAATCGAACCGCTCTCTCCACCGTGAAAGAGATGGGATGATGTCCATGGTCGTTTATCCCCGTCTAAAAATGCGTGCTGCTTTGGCTTCCTCGTCGAGCTTACGCATCCGCTCCTGGTGGTAGGCCCTGGCGGCCGCTCGGTTCTCTGCCTTGGTCATTGCGCCATCGAAGCCTGGCGCCGCGAGAGTCAAATTATCAATCCCTTGGGCCGCGGAACGAACGCGGGCTACTGCGCATCGTGGGTGTGGAAAAGCAAAGGCCCCGCCCGTTCACGCCGGCGGGCCCCAGCCTTGTTGCATGCGCTAATCATTCGTGAATTGCCCACCCCTGACGCCGTAGAAATACTGATCCAGCTATGATGGCGGTGGCGTTGATTACCGGCTGTGTCAGCGTTTTGGCTCTAGGCGCCACATTCGCGGTGGTCATCTATTTCGATGCTAGAGCGGATCGCAGGCGCCAACAGTAAGGCCGCGCCGGAAGTTGATTGCCTGATGAACAGGATCACTCAAACGTTGGGCCGGACGGGGATGTCCCTTGTTGTCGTCTCTCTCGTCTCTGCCTGCTCCAGCTCAGAACATGCCGCTCCGAAGTCAGTTGCTCGATCTGGCGCGCCGTGGGCCCGAGACCTCAATGAGCCGCCCCCAAATCGAGAGCCCGCGAGTGCCGCAACTGCACAGACAAAGGCAGACCTGAACGCTGCGCGCCAGAAGGCGGTTACCGGGCGGTAGGGGGGCTTTCGCGCTGAGTCGTCCGCAAGCTTACCTGTGCTGGCAGAACTTCACGAGCGGCGGGGCTTTGGTCCCGCGCCTAGATCAGCGGAAAATGGTTGTTCCTATATTGAAGGGCTGACGGATCCGCAGGGCTCATGGGTTAGGAGCACGTGCCCGTGCCAACATTCATGGTGCGTTTGGGCGAAGCCAATCAAGGCCAGGATAATCAAAGCCACTGCGACGCATCCGGCTACAACATTCTGCATCATGGCTGCCACTCCAGGTAAACTGTGACTGGCTTACTCTGCCAGGCACCGGCGAGCAGGCCTTCGAAGTCCGCGCTGGGCGCCCGGTCACCGTGTGATCACCGCGGACGGTGACCGGGCGGACAAGCTATCTGGCGAAACCGGAGTCTAGAAGCTTCAGAGTCGAAATCGGCCACTTGCCGTCGTGGCCACCGATCGAGATCCGGAGCCCGTGCACCTCGTCAAGGAAGACGTGATCAACCGTCCCCGCCTTACCGTCGGTCAGGATAACACCCCTGCCGATTAGCTCCGTCTCGGCAGCATGAAGTTCTCGAAGGATGTTCGTCGCTCGTTTGGTCCAGTCATCGGACATGGTCATGCCCTACGCGGCTGGCGGATTAGTGAAGATCAGTCAGAGCGGCAGATGCATTGAGGCCATCGCCGCTTCGTGCGAGTCAGTGCCGCCAACCGTCCTTGTCGAGCTCGCCCCTGAAACCTTCCGGCAGCCGCGGCGTCTCGCCTTCGGTCACGACTTGCAGCGCGGGTTACTTCGGTGGGCGCAAATCGCCTTGAAGCCAGCGGCCATTGGAATGCATGGGATCTTCATGCGTTGCGAATGTCGTAAGTGCGTGATTGCAGACAGCGCAGCGAAACATGTGCAAGTCCACGCTTAGGCTTTTTGGCTCGATGCTGACGAGCATCATCTGGGCCTTGCACCTCGGACAGGCTGGGCGCGCAAATGGAGCCGGCGGAATGGGCCGCGCCAATCTGGCGGCCCACCGTTGTTCGAACTTTCTTTCGAGGTCCGCAGGGATCGTGCTCATGATCCGAACTCCGGGGTTCGCGATCCTGCCCCGGTGCTAACCTCAACGCTCACCGCGCCCTAAAGGTCCCAAACAGCACCAGAGGGAACCATCGCGTCCGCAGCGGCGCGGTAGTCGGCCGCCAGCGCGTTCAGGCCGTCGCGCGCGAGAACGAGATCGTCATCGTCCGCCCAATCCGAGCAAAGGCGCTCCATCTCGCGCAGCTCCGCGACCCGGCGCTGTGTACGAGTCCATACCCGTATATTGGACAGGTGTTGGACACGGCGGCGGAGGTGGGCGGCAAGTGATTGATTTTGTTGGCGCTCCCTAGCGGAATCGAACCGCTCTCTCCACCGTGAAAGGGTGGCGTCCTAACCGATAGACGAAGGGAGCAAACACAAGGCCCCGCCGCTTTTCACGGCATGGCCGCCGGCCACCCGAGTCGAGCCCGGCGGCTGCAGCGGGCGAACGTATAGTGGCCTTTGGCGCCGTGGGCAAGCCGTTCGGGAACGGTCTTTTGGCACCGGTGGATAGCCTCCACCCCCGCTACATTCGGGGGCGATTTCAACGGTTTCTTAGGCCCCGTGAGCTAGCGCTGGAACCGGAGAAATTTGTCCATGCCCCAGCCCAAGAAGCGCGCAGCCCGCAAATCGCTGTCGCGGCACGCCTGGATCACGCTCGACGGCGGGTTCGCGGCGCGGCATTGCCTGGTCCAGGACATCTCCGATACCGGCGCGAAGATCACGCTGGACGAGGACGCGAGCCAGCTCCCGGGCGTGATCCGGATGGCGTTCGCGCGCGACGCCCGCACCGGGCGGAGCTGCCAGGTGATCTGGCGCCGCGGCAAATCGGCCGGCGTCAAGTTCATCTGATCCCGGGCGAGGCGACCCGGATGGCGCGCGGCGCCGGTCCGGGCTAGAACGGCTGCATGCGTGCGCCGCTCCTCATCCTCCTCTCGTTGTTGGCCACCTCCACGGCCGCGGCCGAGGCCCTGCGCCTTCCGCCTGCCGAGCGGCCGCAGGCCGGCAAGGCTCTGCCGCTGAAGGGCGCGGGCGGCACAGTGAAGGCCGGCTCCTGCGCCTCCTACGGCCCGCGCTTCGTCATGGTCGAGAGCACCGGCACCTGCGTGAAGATTGGCGGCTCGGTCAGCGTCGAGACCACGGTCAGGCGCTGAAGTCGGATGCCGCCCGATCTCATGCGGCCCGACATCATCGTCCCCTTCGTGATGTATTGCGCGCTGCTGTTGTGGGTCGGCCGCGGCCTGAGCTGGACGGCCAAGCTTGCCACCGCCGCCGTGACGCTGGTGCTGATCATCTGCGTGCTGCTGGTCGAGCGCGGCTGGCGCTAGGGGTCTTGTTTGGACGCGTTTTCTTCACGCGAACCGGTATCCACTTCGCTTGAAAACGCTCTCAAAACAAAAACCGCGAAAACAACCCCATGCACAGTAGCCGTCAAGTCCCGGCGCGACGCTTGATGCGTGCGCCGTGACGACGATTCATCGCGCGCTCAGCGCAGCTGAGGCCGCGCCACCGGCTCACGACATCGGCGGTGCGACGAACTGCGCAAATCCGGGCCGTTTGCCGAGCTCGGCGAGCCAGCGGGTCAAATGCGGCTGGGCCGGGCGGGTGATGCCCTCGACCCCGAGCCAGCGCCGCGCATAGGCGCCGATCGCGATGTCGGCCAGCGTGAACTGGTCGCCGTCCATGAAGCGGCGCGACGAGAGCAGGCGGTCGGCGATGGCCCAAACCTCGGCGGCGGCATCGGCATCCCGCTGCACCTGGATCATGTCGCGCTCGGCGGGGGCCGTGCGCACGATGCCCCAGAACACCGGGCGGTCGACCGGCTGCACCATCGACAGCGTCCAGTCGAGCCAGCGGTCGACGCTGGTGCGCAGCTTCGTTGCCTCGGGATAGATCGGCGTGCCGCGGCCATGTGCGAGGCAGAGATAGCGCATGATGGAGTTGGATTCCCACAGCACGAAGTCGCCCTCGACCAGCGTCGGGATTCGCGCGTTGGGGTTCATCGCCAGATAGTCGGCCTCGCGGGTCCTGCCGAAACTCATGCCGGCGTCGATGCGCTCATAGGGCAGGTCGAGCTCGGCGAGGCACCACAGCACCTTCTGCACGTTGACCGAGTTGGCGCGGCCCCAGATCGTCCGCTTGGTGTCCGGCATGAAGTCCTCCCGCATTTCGCTTTGGCGCGCGTGATAGCGGAATTCCCTGGCGGGAGCGACGGCGATTGCGGCGCGCCCCTCATGCAAAAAGCTCCGCCGTCGGCGGAGCTTTCATTGCAAGCCAAACTCGGCAAGTTGAACCTAGCAAGTTGAGCCTGGCAAATCGAACCCGGCAAATCGAGCCCGATGATCAGTGGCCGAAGAACAGCCACAACAGAATGATCACCGGGATCGGCACGCCAAGCATCCACAGCAACAGTCCTCGTCCCATTGCGTCCTCCTCCAATCGTTATGTCGGAGGGACAACACGGGTCGCGAGGGCTGGTTCCTGCGTCGCGGCCCTACCAGTGGCCGGTATTCGGCATCGACGACCAGGGCTCGGCCGGCGCCTTCGGCTCGCCCTTCTGCAGCAACTCGATCGAGTGCAGATCCGGCGAACGGACGAAGGCCATGTTGCCGTCGCGCGGCGGACGGTTGATGGTGACGCCGGCCTTCATCAGCTGCGCGCAGGTTGCGTAGATGTCGTCGACCTCATAGGCGAGATGGCCGAAGAAGCGATCCTCGCCATACTTCTCCTCGTCCCAGTTGTAAGTGAGCTCGACCAGCGGCGCGCCGCGCGTTTGCGGCTGCTTCTTCAGCGCCGCGAGATCGTCCGCCGAGCACAGGAAGACGAGCGTGAAGCGCCCCTTGTCGTTCTCGATCCGCCGCACCTCCTTCAGTCCCAGCGCATCCTGGTAAAACTTCAGCGCGACATCGAGATTGCGCACGCGCAGCATGGTGTGGAGGTATCGCATGGTTGTTGCTCCCTGATACGGAGGTGTTTTGGTTTGGGCCGGAACGGCGGGGACAGGAGATAGCAGGAAAGTGGGAGGAGGGGCAGGGGGCGCAGGCACATGTGCGTGAGGGAGAGACGGTGGGTGCGGTCAGCCAACTCAGCATGGACGGACAAGCCGTAGCGTCAGCCGGGACACGCAGATGAGTTCAATGCGCTGTCAGCGGAATTCAGCGCTTCTCGTCAATGAGCAAGCCCGGTCCTGCCGATGAACCATCCTCAATGTCACGGTCACTAATGGCCATATCTGGAAGGTATTTCGCCGTGAAATGGTTCAAGCGATATGCAATTGGCTGCCTGATCTGGTTGATCCTCGGCGGCATCAACGATGGCTACAGACGGCCCGGCGAAGACATGCGTTGGGGCGCTATCGTCATGGTGGCGGGTTTTTGGCCAATCGTGACCGCCGTCATCGTTGGCAGCTCTGTTGGCGAGGTTGCGCACAAGATCAATGAAGGGAAGCTGGGGTGACTGACGTGTCCGACACCCAGAAACTGATGCCCGCACTCTCGACGCCTAGGCGCGACCTGCTGAGGCGAGAAATATATAGGCAATTCGGAGTTGATGGTCGAAAGACGCTCGTCTTGCTCCTTCTCCTTTTCGCGATCCCCGCGGACGACTGCTCCGCGCAGACACCGCCGCCCCCAGTCGACGAACATGCGTTCGAGCGCGTGCCGCCGACAGTCGTGAAGAGATTGGCGACCCGCTTTTCGCTAGGCGCATTCGCCGGCCGCTTCGAAGAGACGCGGCTCGGCGCGGTTCGCGAAGCCGTGGGCGAAGGGACCATCCGACACCAAGGCGACGCTGGAGATAGCATCTATTGGCTGTGTTATCGGCGCGCGCAGCATCGATTATGGGTGGTGTCCAGCGGAGAGATGGGCGGCCCGGACCATCTCGTCACGGAGATCGTTGAAGAGCTCACCGAGAAAGACGCCGGGGCCTCGGCCGATTGCGCCATCATCCCGGAAAAGTTCTCGCCCGTCGTCCTCGACAGCAAGCTGCATTTAGGTATGTCGCGTCAGGAGGTAATCACGGCGTTGGGACCGCCGTCGAAGTCGGAAGCTGCTCAGATCGTGTATTCTCACGAGGGAAAGCTCGCAGACGGTTTCGATGAGACCGCTTGGCTCATTCTCGGATTTGGTGCGGACAAGCTCGTGTCCATGCGCGGCGGCAAGACCACGACGAATTGAAGTGGCTGCTGACGCTGATCAGGGACCGCTTCTCGTGTTCGCCGACCTGCTCGACAGTTCGCCGGAGGTAGGCCTGTTCACTCAGGAGCGCGCCGCGGAGAGTACCGGTCGTCCACTGGGAGACGACCGCTTCATCGCCCGCCTCGAGCGACTGACCGGGCGGCTCTAAGCGTGGACCGAAGCCGCAGGGCGGTTGGCGACGCCGAATGAATTTGATGCGCTGTCACCGCAATTGTCAGCAAGCGGGAGCAGTTGATAGCCAGCTACGCCCGGTAGCATAACCCACGGAGTTGGTTAGAATAGTGCTCTCCGGGGCGTTTTTTCTTTGAGAACAACATGGTGTTCGATACGGACTATCTCGGCCGCTCTCTCGACAATCGGTTACCCGATGTCCACGAAGCGGTAACACGCGAAGTGAAGGCGCTGCAGAACAAGCACGCCGCTGCGGGAAGGTTGAAGAGCGGGGCAACCCTTATTGCCTTTGAGGACATCGCGACGAACTTGCTCAAATCGACGATCACGGATGCGTCGAAATTCACCTTTGAGTTCACTGGGGGCCACGAGCCTGGAGCCTTAGTGTATCTCAAGAACTTCGCTGACCGGGTGCAGCACCTGATCTGGGCGGAGATCACTGAAAAGGCCGAACGACTGGGATTGGGAGAGGTTAGCACCAACCATCTCGAAAAGGTCCGTGGTAAACTGGACCGGTTCAAACAGCAAGCTTTGGACGATTTCTCACACGGGATGCAAGGGAGTGAGCGGTTGAAGAAAGATCCTGTGGTCAACGCGGTCATCAATCAGTCCAATAGTCCAGGTGCGGTGGCGCAGGTGGGAGCGGGGACGTTTTCCCAATCGGCATTTGTTCAACAACAGCATCAGCTAATTGAGGCCATCGACCAAGCGATAAACTCCCCAGAGTTCGCCGCCCTGAACCCCGATCAACAGCAAGGCTTTCGGGACATCGCTGATGTCCTCAAAGCGGAAGCATCAACTGCAAAGCCGGACACCGGCAAACTTCAGCGATGGGGCAAGACCCTCGTTACGTTCGCGGCCGATACCGGGATGAAGGCCGCAAGCAGCACGATTGCACAAGTGTTGACCAAGATATTCACCTAGGGGCGCCCAGTGACTACGCGATAAGTCGGCGTCCCGACGTTGGAAATTGCGGTGACAGTGCACTCAATTGATGCTGTCCGCCAAACGCGGTCCGAAGCCGCAAGCCAACAGGGTGCCGATGGCGAATGAATTTGATGCACTGTCACCGCAATTCCGCCTATCGCTTGTCTCCGGTCACCTGTTCGCCCGGCAGGTTAGGCACGGCTTTCCGGATCCAGTCTGCATAGGACGACACGCGAGTGTAGACACCGAGGCCCGCCTTGGGGCTGTTGCAATCCTCGCCCAAACTGACGATCCCGACTTGATATTTCCGGCCCGCGCTGTTCAGCAGCACTGCCGGTCCTCCGGCACCCCGGTGCGCACATGCAACGGCGCCACCGTGTTCGAAGCCAGCGCAAAAGGTCCCCTCGGGCATGACCTTGCCTGGATACATTGCGGCACACATTGCGGCGTTGGCGATTGGGACCGGACTCTGCAGAAGGCTTGCCGGTTGCGATTTGAAGTCGAACCCTGCGACCAGGGTCAGTTCGCCAATTCTCGGATCAGCCGATTTCTGGGTTGCAATCGTGATGAAGGGCGGGGGCAATGCCGTGCCGATTTCAAGAATGGCGATGTCATCCCGCGCGGTGTCCTCCGAAAACGTGGGATGAACGACGAACTTGGTGACCGGAATCCGCCGGCCAATTCTGACGTTTGGTCCATTATCGGTCGCGGTGGCCACCTCGAACTTGCCGCGCCGTTCACCGGACATGCAGTTGGCGGCCGACAGCACCGCCTTCGGAGCAATCACGGTCCCGTTGCAAATGAACGTGCCGTCCTCAAAGACGGACACCAGCCAGGGCCATTCCGCAGCGGACGTGCCGGTTCCCCCGAGTATCGCCGGCGAAACGGACGATGGCAGCGGCGCACGCTGCTTGGAGAGGATTTCGACTTCTTCGTCGGGAACGGAGACCGGCGAGAGCTTGAACAGCACCCGGTAGGCCCAGTTCGTAATAACAATGTTGGCATCCGGTGTTACGCTGGACGCGACGTCCTTCGCGATCTTGACGTACTCCAGGTCGATCTTCTTTTTCTCGATCTCGCCCTGTCGATTATTGAGGATCTCGTTGCCGAAATATCCGATGAGCGCCACCACGATCGGGATCAGGAGCGGGACCGATATGCGCGAGATTTGCTCGAGCGTGTCGAGCGGTTGCCGATTCCGGGCCGGCGCTTTCTCAGTCGCAACCTGAGAATCGTCCTTGGGGGTCGCCATCGATCCGGGCTCCTGTGCGGAACACCTTCTCCACCCCAGCCCAACGCCGCGCCCTGCGGAACATGAATAGCTTAACGACCGCATCTTCTGGTCGCAAGCGGCGAAGTAGCCTGCGGGACTTTCTACCTATGGGCCTACCACCCCGTCACCGGCGCCCGTGGACTCGGCGCGGATCGCGGCTTCGGAATTACGGTGACAGTGCGCTTAATTGCGCTGCCGCCGAGCACCGACCGAAGCCGCGAGCCAGCTAGGTGGCGATCGCGAATGAATTCAGTGCACTGTCACCGCAATTCGCGCGTCAACCGGGCCCCAGGGGATGTGGTCCGGCAATTTATATGTGACGGCGGCGGTTGTGAAGGCAACGCGCGGGCCGCGCATGCGTGACCTTCTGTCCGCGCGAGGACATGACGCGACGCGGCTGCAACATCAAAAAGGGGGATCGCGGTGTGCGCGCGACAGCTACGTCGCTTGGCTAGCTCACTTGGCTAGTTCACTTGGCGTAACCCTGGGAACGGAGCCATGCGATCTTGCGATCGCCGTTGATCCAGTCGTCGGCATCTGCCTTGCTGGCGAATCCGGTGATTTCGCGCTGTTCGTGGTCGGGGTAGTCCGCCAGTATCTTCCAGTCGCTGTCTGAGAGGCGGACGGTTTTGAAGGTCACTTTTGCTTTGGCCATGCCGCACTATGCAGGGAATTCTCTCAAAAGTGAACCCGCTTGCGGCTGGCTCGGCGATGATGGCTGTTTATGAGTGTCGAGCAGTGACCTTGCCAGCAACCTATCGAACCGGCGCCCGCAATGGTCAAACCCTCGGCAGTTGAACCCCGCCAGAGTTAGGGCGACTAAACGCCATGTCCGCTTTCTTTGCAGAACTCCTGTTTGATCTCGTCAGAAGCCTCGTTGGTAACTGGCTGAGGCAGGTTGCGGTGGCGGTTTGTGCGTGGCTCGATACGAAGATTCACGGCCGCGCTGCACGCCTCGTCGTGGGCGGCCTTCTCGGGCTCGCCGCCTATTTCCTCATTCCTGTCGTCGCCGGGCTGTTGGGGTTTTGATGCTCTCCGTGAAAGCGAACCTCATCATCGCATTGGTCATCGGGGCGCTCATCTCGTCGGTGCTCCTCGCCATCGAGCCGCTGACCGACTTCGCTTTTCTTTCGCTGGAGTGGCCCGGCATCAGCGCAGCGTA
The DNA here is from genome assembly GCF_052075995.1 of Bradyrhizobium sp. 613_E4_N2_2. Taxonomy (NCBI): domain Bacteria; kingdom Pseudomonadati; phylum Pseudomonadota; class Alphaproteobacteria; order Hyphomicrobiales; family Nitrobacteraceae; genus Bradyrhizobium; species Bradyrhizobium sp. 613_E4_N2_2. The sequence continues at coordinate 4,715,118 of NZ_CP197234.1, read as the reverse complement.
TTTGTTCTGGGGAGCGGTCGGAGGCTCCAGCTTCGCAGGGATTGCCATTTCCTCGGTCGTGAATGCACTCACCTACGCTCTCGGTGCTTTCGCCATTCTCAGTGTTCTCAGCGCTCTCAGGCTGCTGGCCAGGCCGAAGACTTGAGAAGCGCGGCTGCCTCCTGGAGCTTATGAAAGCTGATCCGGACTAAGGCGCAGCGGAGATCCACGCCATGATGAGGGTGGCATGAAGCGCTGGCTTCAAAGGCTCGGAAAGATTGCGAGGATTGCTGCGCTTTGCGGGACCATCGCGTGGCTGGTGCTTTTGACGATCTCACCCCAGCAGCCTGATGCCGCGCATCCTGAACGCTACGCGCACCGGCACGATGTCCGGTATGTGAGCCAGGAGACGGGATCGACCCTGCGAATTCTGCTCGGCTCGACGTTTGCCCTGGTCCTGGTGGCGTTCGGATGTCACTTCGCGACCAGGGACATGCGAGATGGGACGTAGCCGCAGCGTGTTCGTCGCTGTTGGACCATGCTTCGCATCGCCTGGAGCGCTGCCTCCGGGACGCGAGCGCACGTAAAAAGCCGCCCCTGACATGGCCAGGGGCGGTCTTCGAAAAGTCGGTCTAGTGACCGGTGCCGGGCTTCGTCGTCTTCCGCGGCTTGCCGTCTTCGACGCGGCCGTCGTTCCTGAGGTCACGACCCTCCTGAGCCTTCTTCTGGCTCTCGGGGGACTTGCCGTGCTCGTTCAGCTCTTCCTTGACGTAGCCGGCGGCTTCCTTGGCTTTACCTTCAACGCTCATTGCAATCTCCTCATCTGGAGATGGGTCAATGTGCGGGAGAGCCGACCGTTCCTATGCGCCGGTCATTGTGAGGATGCGCTTGCCCTGGGTAACTACGCAGCGATCCGTCGTTCGACAGGCGCCGTTAGATATTTGAGCACTTCGGCATGCTCCAGGTCAGGGACCGCAATCGCCGTATGGCTGTAGGTCGTATGGGTCCGAGAGTTTGCGATCTTGTCCAGGATCGCTTTGCCCTTGATGACGTGGAGGCCCATGCCTTCCTGCGAGGGGAAGATCGCCAGCACCACGTCGTAAGCCGCGATGACGGCCTTGAGCGCTTCAGCCTTGTCCTCGGCGATGTCAACAAACACGCGAACATCAGCCGCGAGTTCACGCAGCTCGTCAAAATTCAGCACTGTGAGTTTACTCCAACGCAACGATACTGGCGGGGAGAGTGGATGGGTTAGGTTACCGAAGTCTCAACAAGGTGGGCCGGCCCGCAGGTTTCACGATGAGGTGACGCGTTGGCTGGGGATAACCGCGTTGCGGTGACGGTCCGCTCATTTCAGCGCGGGCGCGCCTAGCGCTTGGCTTCGTCGTTGCGAAGCCTGTTATCCCAGGCCTCGTCCACGAGCTTCAAGGCGCTGCCGTCGTAGCTCAGCTTGAGTCCACGGCCGACGATCCACGTCCATCCCTCGCGGGCGTCCCTGGTCGGCTGGGCGTTGAACTGGTCGGAAATCGATTTGACGGCGGCGTCCTGCGGCCCAGGATTGTTCAACGCGGCATTGACGCGCCGGATGGGGTGGCTGGCGTCGACGTCGTCATTATAGACCGTGACCTTGGCGCCGTTGATTTCGCATTCGAGGATGTACGAACCCCGACCCTGTCGGCAGCGGTAGTGACGTTGCGTGACGAGCTTGTTGGTCTCCTCGAATGTCATCCCGGGCGAGAAGCCGAAGATGTCGGATTTCTTGACCTGTGCCAGAGACGCAGGCTTCAAAAACTCCGGCTGGATGGCGACCAGGGCGGCGACCGCAACGACGATCAGGCCGGCGATAACAATGGCAATCTTCATCAGCCCCTCACGAGAAACATCCGACCATATAACAGCCGGCGCGCTCCACCAGGCCTCCAAAAGCGAAAGCCCCGCCTGGGGGAAGCGGGGCTCTCTGATGGGGGTGAAGCTTGGGGACTTCAATTAGTTAGACGCGCCAGCGGCAGAATGGTTCAAAGCCAACGCGGCAGCATGCTGCGACACTTTCGCGGTAAGGGGTGGAACCCCCGCACAAGGCATGCTTGTGTTTTGGGCCTCAATGGGTTCTAAGCCCCGTGACTTCATGACCTCCGGCGTGAATCGGCATCACACTTGCGTGGTTCAGCCGCGTCCTGAGCAGGATCTGCTCACCCGCACAAAAGGAATTCAGACATGGCGAAGATGACGAAAACTCAATTGATTGATGCAATTGCCGAGGGCACGCAGCTGTCGAAGAACGACGTGAAGTCGGTCATCGAGTACATGGCGACGGTCGGCTACAAGGAGCTCAACGAGTCCGGCGAGTTCGTCATTCCCGGCTTCGCCAAGATGTCGGTCGTGAACAAGCCGGCGACCGAAGCCCGCATGGGCGTCAATCCCTTCACCAAGGAGCCGATGCAGTTCGCGGCGAAGCCGGCGAGCAAGTCGGTGAAGGCCTCGCCGCTGAAGGTGGCCAAGGACTCCGTCTAAGCAGCCCGCGACGTCGTCGCGGTGGCTCCCTGTCGCGGAGCGCCGCAACGACCGCCGGCTGGTGTGCCGGACACGGACAAGGAACTCTCGGGCGTCGTCAGGCTTTGCTTCCCAAAGGGAGACGTCACATGGCCAGTCTGAGCGAGGAACAGATCCGGGACCGCGCCTATCATCTCTGGCGGGAAGCCGGCGAGCCCGCGGGGAGGATGGACACTTTCTGGTACGAGGCCGAAAGGATGCTCCTCGCCGAGCGGGCCGCGCAAGGCGAAGTCCCGCCGGGGCTGAACGACAATCTGCCGGTCTGACGGCAACAAAGGCCGCACGGAAATTTGCCGCGCGCCGGAACGTTGTCCGGCGTTCGGCGGTTGAGATGACGGCGACGGAATCTTGCGCGAAGCTGACAGTCGTCAAAGCAGCCACCCGGTGTAACGCCCGTGTGGCTGCTTTGTTGTTTGCTGCCTTGTTGTAAGAGCGCGGCGCAAAGAAAAACCCCGGCGTTGGGGACCGGGGCTTCTCAAAGCTGGACGGCCGCGTCGCACAGCCGCCAGCACCACTGAATTCGACCTGATAACGCGGGGCGGGGACATTCGTTCCGGCCGCTACTCCGTCGACACCGACACATCGATGATCGCCGGCGGATCGATCTGGCGCTCGCGCCAGACGATGAATTCACATTTGGGATTGAGCCACTGATATTCGGAGCCGCGCGCCTTGAGGTGCGCAAGCGCCGCATCGTGCGCCGTGGTCTCGTCGGGGGCCTCGACCATGATCTCCACGGTCTCCTCGATCTGACGAACCACTTCGACGGCGTAAAATTTCCTGGTCACGGTCCCTCGCTCCGGAATGGCTAACGAGGAGGACGACGGCGCGTTCCCAAAAGAAAAACCCCGCGCTTGCGCACGGGGCTCTCTTGGCCGGCGGCGTTGGGATTTCAGCGCCTGGCCGCCAGCGCCTCGAACTTAAGGTTGAAAATCCAAAAAGCAACCCGCCGTGGCGACGGAGCATGTTCGTCAGGCGCGCTGCCAGTGGCCGGGCGCGAAAATCCCCAGCTTTCAGGGGGCCGCGCAGCGCGAGCAAGGCTTGAGGCGATGTGCGTGGGAAATCGCGCGCGAGGGGCTGGACTTTTTGTTCTCATTTTGTTCTAGTTGATCATCACGTTGGAGGTGACTCATGACCGTCGAGAAACAGCGCGAAGTGATCAGGCTCTGGAATCAGCTGAGAAAAGTCGAGGGGCCGGCCGCTGAAGAGCTCCGCATCCAGATCCTCGAATGTTTTTCCGAGAAGGCCAACGCCAAGCGAGCGGCGTGAGGCGGGCCACGACGGCGACCCAGTAAGCGCGATCTCGTCTGCCGTTGAAAATCTTGCCGATGAAGTCGTGACGGCGCGGGCCTTCATTGATCGTTAGGAGTCGCGCCGCGCTGATTTGCTCGACTCCGATTCGTTCTTTGCGAACGAAATGGAGTCGGATGCAGAACAAGGCGTGCCTTCTGTGTCGATGCGGGACAGTCCTTGTCGCCGCGCGTGAGCGTGATGCTTCGCACGGTCCCGCCCTCGTGTCCTCGCTACGGAATGGAGCGAGGGAGAGCGACATGGATGCGTGCTGGTTTCTCGCCGAGATCGTCAAAGTGTTCTGGTCCGACAGGCACAAGCGGCTGCCTAAAGGCAGGCCCTCGGTGCCGCAGGTGCCGCCGCCACTGAAGCCCGACGATACGGAGTGATCGGTCCTTCGTTGCGATCGCGCGTTTGCTTTCGCTGCGATCCGCACCACTTGTTAAGAGTTGCTCCGCGCCGATTTCTTCGATTCCGATTCGTTCTTCGAGAACGAAATGCGGGCGAAGCTGGAACAAAGCCGTACCCGCGGCTCCGCCGGAGCGTTTACGAGTTTTGGCGCGGACGTTGTCTGAAGCGGCGCGCCGGGATCTCGAGGGCAGATGTCTCAAGCCTTGCGCAAACTCCTAACGAAAATTTGCGGGAAAGCCGATAACCCTATTCGGTTAGGTGAAAAACCCAATCGCGTTGCGCTTGCCGCTGCTTGGGATAGGTGTCTGGCAAGGACAAGAAACGACTTTGCCCAGAAGCAAGTTTGCATGACACCTTTTTCAGAACCATCCTTCTTTCAGGGCGACCGGCACACCTACCGGCGCGTCGCCGTCGTCGGCTCGCTGTTCTGCCTCGCCTTCGTGGTGATCAGCTTCTCGCTGCGGCCGCAGCTCGAGGACACGCGCGTCGCGGTCAAGGCCGACCGGCTGGTGCGCACGGCAGGCCAGGCGCCCCACACCAATTAGCGCTCGTCACCATAGGTGCGGTCGTCGGCGGAATGGCCCGGGCACGCGGTGCCGCGGCGCGCAAGTGCGACGAAGCCGGCATAGCCGGACAGGTTGAGCAGAACTTCAAGCCACGCGGGCATGGCGGGTCCCTTCTTGCGTGAAGGAGACTCAACGTGCGCGGGAAACCTTTGTTCCGTGCTCGCCAGAAACAAGCCCGCTTACAGCGGAGAGGAGGGGTCCAGCCGCCGGCCGAGGGTCGCAACGGACGCGCTCGACGGCTGCTCCTTGAGGAACTCGGCGATGGCCCGCGCCAGCTCGCCGTCGCTCATCGGCGTCGGCGGCGGGCGCAGCGCGCCGACACCGAAGTTGCGGACGATCTCGTCGTAATGCTGGTCGCGCGATTTGGGAACGAGCCTGCGGATGCGCCCCAGCAAAGCGGATAGCGGCAATGTGTCCTCCTCGGCATCCGTCCCATTGGCAGCCATTGATGTCTGCCGCCATTTTCTGTCCGCGAAACCAAAAACCCCGCCAGCATCGCGGAGATGCTGACGGGGCATCGTGCTGTCGCCTCAACCGGATAGCGGAGGCTTCCGCACTCGCAGATGCAATTCGCCCGAACCGGCTTTCGTTCCGCTCGTGCCGATATTTTTCTGCCGCCCGGGTTCCACACCTGCGCGCAACCATCGCGGGCCGGCGACGTTGTCCCCGCGAGACGCGAAGGAGGAGAGTCATGAAGAAGACATTGGCAGTTCTGGCCACCGTTGCGGCCGTCGGCGTGACCGCGGTCGCGGCGCCTGCGCCTGCAGAGGCGCGCGGTCGCGGCATTGGCCCGGGCCTCGCATTCGGCCTCGCCGCCGGCGCGATCACCGCGGGCGCGATCGCTGCGTCCCATCCGTACGGCTATTATGGCGGGCCCGCCTATTACAGCCCCGGCCCGTATGCCTATTACGGCGATGGGCCGTACTACCCCCGGCGCCACTACTACTACCGCCACTGGTAACGGCTGACCAAGTGAAAAGCCCGGAGCGATGCTCCGGGCTTTTTTCATGCGTGGCGATCGGAGGTGCCTTTATGGCCAGAGCGAGGGCCGCTCCACCTTGCGCGCATTGTCGAGCGTCGACACGAAATACTCTTCGCGCTCGCGCTGGAATTTTTCCTGGGTGGCACGGAAGGCGGCGACACGGGCGGCGATCTCTTCGCGTTCGCGGATTTTGCGTTGTTCGTCTTCGGTCATGTCAAATCCCCTCTACACGTCAGTATCTGTGCACTCCAATATGTGTGCACGGCCGAACTCACGCACTGCCGCCGCAATCACGTTGAGTCGCGTTAACACATGCATTGGCGCTTCTGATTGGGGCGTCAATGGGGAGGAGGCATTGCAGGATTGTGATAAGCGAAGGTCGGAAAAAATTGCCGACCGCGCTTGCGCGATTCTCACGTGGCAGTGGATAACAGCGTCAACGATCTTGTCGCTTGCGCATGGAGCGGCCAGCGCAAGGCCAACACGGGAGGCCGCGAGTGATTGCATCGGATCTTCGCAGCGGCGTCGAACGACTCGGCGACATGATCGCCGAGTCCAGGACCATCGTGCCGTTCACCGGCGCGGGCATCTCCACCGAATGCGGCATCCCGGATTTCCGCTCACCGGGCGGAATTTGGACGCGCAACCGTCCGATCCCGTTCGACGAGTTCGTCGCCAGCCAGGAAGCTCGCGACGAATCCTGGCGCCGCCGCTTTGCGATGGAATCTGTCTTTGCCGCGGCCAGGCCCGGCCGCGGTCATCGCGCGCTCGCCTCGCTCTACCGCGCCGGCAAGGTTCCCGCCGTCATCACCCAGAACATCGACAACCTGCACCAAGCTTCGGGCTTTGCCGCCGAGCACGTCATCGAGCTTCACGGCAATACCACTTATGCGCGCTGCATCGGATGCGGGCAGGCCTATCAGCTTGACTGGGTGAAGCGCCGCTTCGACGAAGATGGCGGCGCACCCAACTGCACCGCGTGCGACGAGCCCGTGAAGACCGCGACGATCTCGTTCGGCCAGATGATGCCCGACGACGAAATGCAGCGCGCGACCGCGCTGTCGCAAGCCTGCGACCTCTTCATCGCGATCGGCTCCTCGCTCGTGGTGTGGCCGGCGGCGGGCTTTCCGATGATTGCGAAGAACGCCGGTGCACGTCTGGTGATCATCAATCGCGAGCCGACCGATCAGGACGACATCGCCGACCTCGTTATCCGCCACGACATAGGCGAGACTCTCGGGCCCTTTGTCGGAAATTGAGGCATCAATTTGATTCGCGGCTGTGCAAGCTGTTCATAGGTTCCGGCGAATCATTTTTTTATCTATGCGCCGCAACCGGGAGTGTTATCTTTTGAGTCGAAAGATTCGCATCGCGTCGAATTGAGAACATTCTCTTAAGACGCGTGATTCGACGCCGCCGCTGAGGCGGGTTGCAATGGGCAGTGTGGGGTCCGGGGTTATGGGGTCGTCGGACGGATTTGAGTCCAAGAAGATCGGAGTTCCCGCTGTGGGCGAGCACGGCGGCGGTCGCGATAACGCGCTAAGCCCGTTCAGCGGACTTGGTGAAGGCAGTGCCAACCTCGTCGAGGTTCACGGCGTCATCAAATGGTTCGACGCTTCAAAGGGCTACGGCTTCATCGTTCCCGACAATGGCTGGCCGGACGTGCTGCTTCACGTCACCGTGCTCAGGCGCGACGGCTTCCAGACCGCCTATGAGGGCGCCCGCATCGTCGTCGAGTGCATCCAACGCGCCAAGGGCTACCAGGCCTTCCGGGTGGTCTCGATGGACGAGTCGACCGCGATCCATCCGGCGCAGATGCTGCCGCCGCGCACCCACGTCACGGTCACCGCGACCAGCGGACTGGAGCGAGCCCAGGTCAAGTGGTTCAACCGCCTGCGCGGCTTCGGCTTCCTGACCTGCGGCGAGGGCACGCCCGACATCTTCGTGCACATGGAGACGCTGCGCCGCTTCGGCATGACCGAGCTCAGGCCCGGCCAATATGTCCTGGTCCGCTTCGGGCCCGGCTCCAAGGGCATGATGGCGGCCGAGATCCATCCCGAGACGGGATCGCCGGGTTTGCAGTCGCACTAGCGGCGATCGCCAACTCCCGCAATCGTGACAAGAGGCGCGCAGGCCGTCCGGCGCGCCTCTGGCTTTTGTCACGATCGCCGCGTAAGGACTGGTCCAGTCCCACGCCCCCTTGAGTACCGTCCCATGAATTTTGACCGAAAGGCCGTCTGGTCCATTGCGAGGGGCTGGCTGGCCGCCATCCTCGTCGTCGGCTGTGCCGTCGGGAGCGCGCCGGTGCGCGCCGCCAGCTTCCAGCCGCTCGAGATCGTCACCAGGAACGGCGTGCAGGTGTTCTCGGTGGAAATGGCGACGACCGAGGAGGAGAAGCAGACCGGGCTGATGTACCGCAAGGAACTGGCTGACGGCAAAGGCATGCTGTTCGACTTCAAACCCGAGCAGGAAGTGTCGATGTGGATGAAGAACACCTACGTCTCGCTCGACATGATCTTCATCCGCGCCGACGGCCGCATCCTGCGCATCGCCGAAAACACCGAGCCGCTGTCGACCAAGATCATCTCGTCCCAGGGCCCCGCGCGGGCCGTGCTGGAGGTGGTGGCGGGAACGGCGCAGAAATACGGCATCCGTCCCGGCGACCGCGTCGGCCACCCGCTGTTCGGCACCAAGTAGGGCGACCTGGCGGGGTTATTGCCGCATTGCCGGCGGCTTGAAAGCTTGATGGCGCTTTGGGAAGCGTGTATCGACGGGGCTCGCTGGACATTCGGGGTATAGCGCAGCCTGGTAGCGCGGCAGTTTTGGGTACTGCAGGTCGTTGGTTCGAATCCAGCTGCCCCGACCAACAAAATCAAAGGCTTAAGGGCATTCGCAAAAGGGGGGTTCCTTCGAATCGCCACCGGGTAGCCACGGCTGAGCCTGTCGACACCGCGGCGACCAGCGAAATTATTTTATGATCGCTCCATGTGGTTCGCCGCGCTGGTCCATATTTATGTGTACCTTTCGGAAACGGGCGGCCACGAAAAATAATCCGCGGGACAGTGGTCAACGCTAAGGTTCGTACTATCCCTTACGACATGACGTTGCCGCGAACGAAAACCACCGCAGACGGGCACTTGAAACGGCTTAGGCCGGTCCGGGCGTATCGACCCTCCTGCCGGGAGCTATCCGGTGAATCTCCTATCCCTCGACCAGACCGTCGTCCTGACGGGGCTATCCCGCTCGTCCCTTGCCAAAAAGCGATGTGACGGTAGCGGACCTGCGTTCTTCAAAATCGGCCGCACCATTAAATATGCCTCAACCGACGTTGACGCCTGGATATTGTCGCGGCGGCGGACCTCGACCTGGGCTGCCAACGACAACGCCAAAGTCGGCGAGGTGGCCGCGTGACGGGCCTTGGTGACCTGCTGCGCGAGGAAAAGGCTATGACTGGCCTTGGCCTCGCAGAGCTAACAGTGCTGTCTCCGCAAAACGACCCATTCCGCCTCGATACCCCTTCGAATCACAAAAACGGTCTGTGGTTTCGGGACCGGATGGAAGAGTGCGGGTTACTCTCGGGCGCCGGCACTATCCACAACCACGGCATTCATTATGCCATCGTGTCGCTGGGTAACGCCGTGAGGCCAGACGGCAAGCCATGTGTCAACGATGCCGATTGCTGGGCTATCCTTGAGAACGCCAGCAACGTCGCCCGGTGGCTGAAGTATATACCATGGTCACGCATCGTCGACGCCCGGAACGCCGACCCTATTATCCGGGTGCGCGACGATGAAACCGACGAATGGGCAGTTGCCCTGCCGGCGGAAACCCTCATGCCGGATGACGATGACCTTATCCCGACCGTCAAAGGAGATTGGAAGCCGGCTCGGCAATGTTTCAGGCTAGCGTTATACGGCGAGAAGACCAGCCTCGGAAACGTACTTCAGCCGATTGCGGAGCAATACGGCGCGGACCTGTATCTGCCGTCGGGCGAAATCAGCAACACGCTGTTGGCGCAAATGGCAGCAACCGGCGCGGACGACGGACGTGAGATGGTCGTTGCCGTGTTCGCGGATTGCGACCCGGCCGGATATCAGATGGCCGTCAGCATCGGACACAAGCTTCGCGCACTGAAGGAGTCGCTCTATCCCAACAGCCTTTCCTTCCGCGTCATCGCACCCGCCCTGACGGTTGAGCAGGTTAAAGAGCTTGGCCTTCCTCATACACCACTCAAGCCGACCGAGTTGCGGGCCGCCGGTGGGTGGAGCGCTACGGTATTGAACAGACGGAAATCGATGCGCTGGCGACACTTAGGCCTGACGTTCTGACCGCCATTGCCCGCGATGCACTGGACCCATTCTTCGACCACACCCTGGCCAAACGGCATAGGCATGCAGAGCGTGAGTGGCATCGGATGGCTCAGGCCCGGCTCGCCGAGCACTTCAACGGTGAACTCGATGACGCTTGGCAGGCCGCGGCCGAGGCCCGCGCCGCCTTAGAGGCAAGGGTTAAGGCTCTCCGGGACCTCGCTGACGGCTTCAACGAGGCCCTGCCGGAGTTCATATCGCCGTCGTCGGAAGCCTACGGCGACTCGTCCATCACGCTGGTGAGCAGCGATATGCCGCTCTCCGTGCATGCCGGAATCCTGCGGCGTCGGAAAGATTACTCGGTCTCTGCCTAAAGCTCGATCGGCATTTCCGCCGAGAGCACCGCTCCGAAGGAGCAACCTCGTAAACGAGGACCCCCACAATGCGAATACTAGACATCAGACCAAACCCTCCGGGATCGACGAGGCTCGCGCGTTTCGATCTCGAACTGAATGACCACCTCAAACTCTTCAACCTCGCCCTCCGTCAGCGCGGCGACGAGCCGCGCACGTCACTGCGCCGAACGCCTTCCAGCAGCGCGTCGCGGGCTTTTCCGCGTCCTTCAGCAAGGCGCTTGCCGAACTGGCTCTTAAATCCCTTGTGGAGCTTCAGACCGCCAATGCATGCGCTTCGTAGTGTTGCTCGTACCCTCGGCGGCCAGGTCGCCAGCCGCGACTCCGTGTTGGTGCCCGGTCCCGGTCATTCTCGTCGCGACCGCAGCCTCAAGGTCAAGTTCAAGCCTGACGGCACATTTAGCGTCACCAGCTTTGCCGGCGACGACTGGGCGCAATGCAAGGACTACGTTCGCGCGAAACTCGGTCTGCCGAGTGACTGGCACCGCCAGCCTGACCGCGAGCCGGTTATCTACCTGCGGGAAGTCAGGGACGATGAGCCAGAACGAATCCGCGGTGCTTTGCAGCGCTGGGCGCACGCAGCCCCCATCACGGGCACCCTAGCCGAAAAATATCTGGCCAGCCGCGGTCTGACCTATAGCGGAGATGCCGTCCGCTTCCGGGAAAATGATCGGACGATGGTCGCGTTGATGACAGACATTGTCACCAACGAACCCTGCGGCGCTCACGTCACATATCTCGACGGTGAAGGCCGCAAGATCGCGCGCAAGATGTACGGCAAGGCCAAGGGCGCGGTGGTGCGGCTGTCTGATGACACCGACGTCGAGTATGGCCTCGGCATCGGCGAGGGCATCGAGACTGCGCTCGCCACCGGATTTGCGCCCATCTGGTCGTGCTTGAGCGCTGGCACCATGGCTGCATTCCCGGTGTTGGGCGGCATCGAGGCGTTGACCATTTTTGCGGACAGAGACCACGCCGGCATGTCGGCGGCAAACGCGTGCGGCCGGATCTGGCACGAAGCAGGAAAAGAAGTTGAGATCGTTGCGCCTTCCGAGATCGGTGCTGATTTCGCCGATGAATTGGAGGTTGCGTAATGTCACCGCTTAAATGGAAATCCGAGCCGAGCGGCGGGTTCAACGAAGCCGAGGTGCCGCCAAAGCCGAAGCATGCGAACGACAACAATGCTGGCGGCAATGCCCGCGCGAAGGTGGCGGAAGATGCCGAAACGGCGGAGAAGAAGCCGGTAGAGGCATCCCCGTTTGTTTGGCGCGACCCCAAAAAAATCCCGCCGCGGGAGTGGTTGTACGGTTACCACTACATCAGGGGTTACATCTCAGTGACCGTGTCCCCGGGGGGAGTTGGCAAGACGGCAAACAGTATCGTCGAGGCACTGTCGATGGCGTCCGGGCGCCCACTGCTTGGCGACCACGTACATGAGCGGTGCCGCACCTGGCTCTTTAATGAGGATCCCATAGACGAGATAGACCGCCGGATTATGGCTGCTTGTATTGAGCATAACATCCGACCGGAGGAGATCGACGGATATCTGTTCCGCGATAGCTTTCGCAAGCAGAGTCTTGTTACTGCCACGCAGGACAAGAATGGATTCTCGATTGCTACGCCATTGCTGAAGGAGCTTAAGGCCGAAATCAATCGCCGCGAGGTAGACGTCCTGATTATCGACCCGCTCGTCTCGACCCACCGTGTTTCCGAAAACGACAACATGGCCATCGACGCGGTGCTCAAGCAATTCTGGCAGCCCATCTTGGAGGAGACCAACTGCGCGATTGACTTGATCCACCACGCTAAGAAGCTTGGCGGAAACGAGGTGACGGCTGAGTCGGCCCGTGGCGCCGTGTCGCTCATCGGAGCGGCGCGGTCGGCGCGGGCGCTCAACGTCATGACGGATAAGGAGGCTGCCGCGTCCGGCGTCGATAACCGGCGGCTGTTCTTCCGCATCACTGACGCTAAGGCCAACATGTCCCCGCCGGCCGCAAAGTCGACGTGGCGGCAGTTGGTCAGCGTCGACTTGGAAAACGAAACCAATCATCGATCGTCAGACCACGTCGGCGTCGTCACCGAATGGAGCTGGCCCGACACCATGGCTGGCGTCACGACGGCGGACATTTTGGCGGTTCAGATCGAGGTGAATGCCGGCAGCTATAAGCAATCATCGCAGGCAGCAGACTGGGTTGGCCACGCGGTGGCGAAGGTGCTGAAGCTCGACCTCGAAGAACCGGGGGACAAGTTGCGGGCGAAGGCATGCATCAAGGCGTGGACGGCGAGCGGCATGCTGAAGGTGGAGCAGAAGGAGGACGGCAATCGCAAGAAGAGGCCGTTTATTGTGGTCGGAACGTGGGCAAATTCGACCGATGAGGAGGATTGATTTGCGCCACCTGCTCCACCTTTGCGCCACTTTGCGCCACCTTGGTGGAGCAAGGTGGCAAATCATTGAAATCATTGCATTTGCGCCACTGCGCCACTTGCTCCACCACCTCTATAGAGGTGGAGCAGGTGGAGGTGGCAGCAATGAAGGGCGGGGGGTGTCGACGAAGTGTCGGACCATCGGCCTTAACTTCCGGTCCCACAATCTAAGAGGTCCGGCCGCAGATATCGAAGAAATTTTGGGCAGTGAGACAATCTGGAAACTTGCGGCGCCGCGTCCGCAAGTTCAACGCCGGCTGTTAGAAGCGATCGGCCCAGGCCTAGAGGCGGCCACGCTCAGGCGTCATCTCCCCGCTGACGTGAGCCGCAGTGTGACCGGGGTGTCCTCTGTTTTGAAACCAATGGTTTCTTGGCTACCGGCCGCCCCGGAAAATTCGCGCATCCACAATTCAGAATATGGGGTATCTTAGGTTGTACTGCATATTAACGCGCGAGCTGCGCGCAAATGTGCCGAGATCAGCGCTCGGTATTCGAATAATAGTTCCTTCATGAGGCCGCTAGCAATCGATCCGATCGGCTCGGAGCGGTCTCCGATCGATCTCCGCGGAGGACATCGGCGCGTTGCTTGGCGGTGTCGCGAGGAGACGTTAGCGGCCGCTGGCGGCCCGATCCGCAGCCGCCTGAATCCGGATATTTTCGTAGAGACGGAGGACGCTCTCGTCGCCCATCAGAGCCGAGGGGAATGGGCCGCTGCGGATCGCGCCAACGTTCGTCCTCGAACTAATCTCGGAGCAGAACGTCGGGTTGCGGGTATCGAGCGGACTCGGGGGCTGGCTGCATGAGACACGTGGCCGCGGACGAGACTGCTGGCGACAGCGACGCAGATCCGCAAATTCCCCGAGGGACAAGGCGTAAGGCCGCCTCAGTTGGCGACGCCACCACGTCAGTGAATAGGTTTGCTCGGTGTGTTTGCGTCGCTGTTGTCGCTGGTCGAGAAGGTGATGCCTGAGCCCCGCCAATGTCGCGCACCGATATGCTCAAATTCGCAGCCAGCTATCCGGCGTTCGTCAAACTCGCACCAATCCGCCTTTGGTTGCGAGCTAATGAGCCACGCCTTACACGCCGTGTGACCGTGGACAAAGGCCAGAAGTCAGCTGCATGACCGAAGGCCAGATGGAACTCAACCGTCTTAGTATTGTTTTACCTCAACCCTCCAGCAGTCGGCGGGCTGGATAGGACTCGAATGGAAAAATCAGACCGCTTCGATGCTGCACAATCCAGCGAGGGGCGTTATCGGCTACTCGTTGAGGCGATCACCGACTACGCGATCTATATGCTGGATCGCGACGGGCATGTCACCAGCTGGAACCCGGGGGCGAAGCGCTTTAAGGGCTATGAGGCCGAGGAGATCATAGGGCACCACTTCTCGACATTCTATACGGAGACCGAGCGGGAGCAGAAAGTGCCTGCGTTGGCGCTGGAGGAGGCGGAGCGAACCGGACGCTTCGAGCGAGAGGGTTGGCGGGTGCGCAAGGACGGCACGCAGTTCTGGGCCCATGTCATCATTGACGCGATCCGCTCGCCTAAGGGCGAGCTTGTAGGTTTCGCCAAGATCACTCGGGATCTGACCGAGCGAAGGGCTGCCGAGGCCAAATTACGCGAAAGCGAGCAGCAGTTCCGGCTAATGGTCCAAAGTGTGACGGACTACGCCATCTACATGCTGGACGTGGAAGGCAACGTGGCGAGTTGGAACGCTGGAGCCCAGCGCATCAAGGGGTACGCTCCCGAAGAGATCATCGGTCGCCACTTCTCCAATTTCTATACGGAAGAGGATCGCGCCGCGGGCCTCCCGCGAACAGGCCTGCAGACCGCATCCCGTGACGGACGGTGGGAGCATGAAGGTCAAAGGGTACGAAAGGACGGCACTCGCTTTTGGGCGCATGTCGTGATCGACGCGATTCGAGACGACGACGGGAAGCTCGTAGGATTCGCCAAAGTGACCCGGGACATTACAGAACGGCGTGAGGCGGAAGCCGCGCTCCAGGCGGCGCAAGGAACGATGATCCGATCCCAGAAGCTGGAAGCGATCGGCCAACTTACTGGCGGCGTTGCCCACGACTTCAACAACTTGCTGCAGGTCATCAGCGGAAATCTGCAACTGCTTAGGAAAGATATCGCTGGTAATGCCCGGGCCGAGATGCGGGTCCAAAACGCCCTCGGAGGTGTGGCCCGAGGTTCTAAACTTGCCTCTCAACTGCTTGCCTTTGCACGGCGACAGCCGCTGGAGCCAAGGGTAGTGAACGCGGGCCGTCTCATCAAGAACATGGATGAGATGCTTCGTCGCGCCCTCGGTGGGGAGATCGAAGTCGAGACGGTCGTCGCAGGTGGGCTGTGGAATAGCCTCATCGACCCGGATCAACTGGAAAATGCGGTCCTGAATCTTGCGATCAACGCCCGCGACGCGATGAACGGCGAAGGCCGGCTGACGATTGAAGCAAGTAATGCCTTCCTCGACGACGAATATGTCCGCCAGCATGACGAGTTGTCTGCGGGACAATACGTGATGATCGCGGTGACCGATACAGGCACCGGAATTCCGCCGGATATCCTGGAACGGGTCTATGAGCCATTCTTCACAACCAAGGCGGAGGACAAGGGTACGGGCCTGGGCCTCGCCATGGTTTACGGCTTTCTCAAGCAGTCCGGCGGACACGTGAAAATCTACAGCGAGGTAGGGGCCGGGACCACGGTGAAGCTGTACTTCCCGCGAGAGATGGCATCCGAAGATACTCTGGTGGGGGCTCCGACCGGCGAGGTTCAAGGCGGAGAGGAAACTGTCCTCGTGGTTGAGGATGACGATGAGGTTCGCGAGGTCGCGGTCTCGATGCTTACCGAGCTCGGCTACCGCGTGGTCAAGGCGCGAGATGCAGCGAGCGCACTCGTCGTTGTCGACAGCGGCATTCCAATAGACCTTATCTTCACCGACGTCATGATGCCTGGCAGCCTGCGTAGCCCGGACTTCGCAAGAAAAGCCAAGGAGCGTTTGCCAAACGTCGCCGTACTTTTCACATCCGGCTATACTCAGAACGCCATCGTGCACGGCGGGCGGCTCGATCCCGGGGTGGAACTCCTGGCCAAACCTTACACGCGCGAGGCGCTCGCGCGGAAAATCAGACACTTGCTGGCTAATCAAGCTCAAAGGCGCGTCGCTCAGGGATCGCAACACTCGGCCGACGAAAAGTCTTTCAAGGACGCGACCGTGTTGCTCGTCGAAGACGACGACCTCATCCGCCTGACGACAACAGAGATGCTAAACGATCTTGGATGCAACGTAAAAGAGGCCAGCACGGCTCAAGAGGCCTTGAAGATCCTGGATGAGCACCCCGTGGACATCTTACTTACTGATGTCGGACTCCTAGGAGTTTCGGGTCTAGAGCTCGCAAGGAATGTCTATGCGCGCCGGCCCGATCTTTGCCTAGTTCTCGCGACAGGTGACAGCGGATTGAAATCTGAAGCCGCGCGATTGGGCGCAATACTCGTCGTGAAGCCTTACACTCCGAAGTCTCTTCGTCAGGGTTTGGAACAGGCGATGAACAAGCGTCGCTGAATAGATAGGTCTCACTGGGTGAAGCAACCCCATGCGCTTTCAACATTGACCGCTATACGATATTCAAAGTCCACGCTGATGCTGGCTGGGTAACGCCGAATGTGAGGTTAACGCTGCGCCGAATTACAGAAAGGCCGGCGCAACGTCCGATTTGGCACACAGCCGACCTTTTTGGGAAAGCCCGCGACGATTAGTTTTGACCCCAGGCGGACTACATCTCATCTGAAGACCAAGAACGTGGCACTGGTCAGCGCACTAACTGTGGCGTGAGATTTTGACGCAACTAGCGATGTAAGAATCACCAGTCCTTGAATGAAGGCTCAGCACATCCACCGCAAACCCAGAGAAATGTCCAATCGGCGGTGCGTCTCGCGCTCTCCGGAAGATATCGGCTCCACACGGATGCCTTGATCGGGCTGGCGCACTGCCAAACGACCTCGAAGGTACCCGTCGCCGCCGGCTTCGAGAGATGATGATTGGTATTCATCACATTCTGATGAACGCGTCGTTTCGACCGACTTGACAGACTGGAAGTATTCCGTGCCGCCAGGTGCCCGGCGAGTTTGCCGAGGTCGACACTGCGCAACTCATGTTCGCTGACGGAGAGGGCCATGAACTGGATCTGACGGGCATCTACCTGTTGCTTTATCAATACGGCGTACATATGAGCGTTGGAATCCCCAGCGACCGTCGATATCATTGCGGTCTTTGGTCCAGCTGTGCCTAAAGCCTACCTCGCGCATTGGCTTCCCTGCGGCCGTTAGCGAATTACGGACATCGCGGGCTATGATTATACGCCCTTCTGTAATGGGCCCGATGATGTCAAGCCTCCCGAGTGAATGTCACGCCGCCGAGCTCATGCTTCTGTCCGTGGTCAACGCCTGGCCGCCACATCATGCTGTCAGAGGGAGCGGTGAGCCTATCTAGATACGCGTGGTCCGTCAGAAGACGGCCACTGGGCGTGTAACGGCTTCACCGGATCCACCGTCCCGGCGACGGGACTTCGGGCACCAGGCTCAGTTCAGCCCGGTTGCATTCCAACTCTTCTCCTCGTGTTCTATGCTGCGATCGGGGCCGCGTCGGTCCATCGGTAAGTTGTGCCGTCGACCCAGATTCGATGCAGGATCACTGCGAGCTTGCGTGCCAAGGCGACTTTTGCGCGCTTCGAGCCTCGCCGCTTGGCGACGTCCATCCCCCAGCGCTTAAGTTTTGAGAATCGCGTGATGCGCGATAGCAGAACGTTGGCGGCCTCATACAACACCGTACGCACTATCTCGTCGCCGGCCAGCGTGATCCCGCCCGTGACGTCCTTTTCTCCCGATTGGTATTTCTTTGGCGTGAGCCCGAACAGCGCGCCTGCCGCCTTCGATTTTACAATGCGATGAGGATCATCAATCGCCGATTTGTAGGTAATCGCCACTAGGGGACCAACACCTGGCACTGTCATTAGCCGCCGACAGACCGTATTGTCACGCACCGTTGCCAGCACAGCTTTGTGTAGCCTTCCGTACTCTGCCTTCAAGGCCGATCGTGCCGAAAGCATCGCTATGGCAATGCGTTCCAATGTCGCCTGACCCGCAACCAACTCTCGGATCCGCGCTTCGAAATTCTTCCGCGTCACCGGGCCAACCTTCAGCCCAAAGCCACGCAAAATCCCGCGGATACTTAATTCCACATCGATAAGTCGCCCAAGAAGCTGCTTGCGCGCGACCAGTAGCGCTCGGATCTCTTGAGCCCCTATCGACTTTGCGTGCACCGCGCGGAACCATCCCATCCGGATCAACTGGGCAATTCCGCGTGCATCCTTGCGATCCGTCTTCACTGTCATCGCCGACAATGCTGCCTTCACATGCCGTGTTTCCAGCAGAACCGTCTCGAATCCTGCTCTTTGCAGCCCCGCATGCAGCCATTGCGACAGTGGCCCAGCCTCCAGTCCGATCCGACTCACTGCAAAGCCAAGCGTCTCGAAAAATTCGACTAAGGCGTCGGGTTCGCTTGCGACCTTCGCCTCCTTCAGGATCTTACCCTGGGAATCCACAACGCATACGCTCGACAGTTCCAACGACACGTCAATTCCGGCATAATTCTCCACGGCTGTCCTCCGTCTCCAGATGCTTGGGGCCGACTCAAGTCGTGACCCGTTTCATCATCTATCGGGGGACAGCCACCATCATGCCCCCTTACACGGAGCAGGGCCCATTACGGCATCTAGCGCCACTCCGGCCCAAGTTCCTAAATCTTACGTTTGACTGGTCGACACGCCGATTGCTAACGAGCGGCTCTTTTCTCCGGGTCATCCCGGCGCTGCGCCATCTCTGTGTTTCGGTCGAGCTGCGCACGCTCGCTGCGGCGCAACCTTCCCGTCTTCATAACGCCATACAGAATTGTGCCACCCAAGATGAAGGCGCCAATAAACACCATCCAGAGCGCCGTCACGGAGGTATCGCCGAGTAGCATTCCGACGCCACTGTTTCCCATTTTCGCTCTCGCTGTTTGTCTCAAGAACCAAACCCGCATCGGAGCGGAGGTTCCTGTGGAGCTCGCAGCAAGCCTTCCGACTCGAAATCCCATCTCTTTTTGCAGCCCCCAAAGGTACGTTGGCGATCGGCAAGCCGTTTTCGGTCGACCAGTTGAGGGCTAAATTGCGGATCGCGGCTCCTTTAGCGACCAAGCCAGCTTGTACGGTCTCGCGCTTAGGCACAATTCATGAGGCCCGATGTTAGAAACGAATGGAGGACCACCCGGCCGAACAAACTGAGGGCGATGTGCTGGACAAACTCCGGCGCCATATCCGCATTTTGGTCGATATCGGTCGTCTTTCGGTTGAAGAGGCCGGAACAGAACGCTTCTTGGACCAAGCGGTGCTGCAAATTGCCCGAGCCGTGGAAATCGACCATGTTAAGGTGCTTCAATATCGTCCAGACACGTCCGATCTTCTGTTGATTGCGGGAGTCGGCTGGAAGGATGGTGCCGTCCGCACCGCCACGCTGTCGGCCGACCTCCGCTCGCCGCCTGGCCGCGCTTTCCAAACGGCCGAGCCTGTCAGCATCAGAGATTTCGCCGAGCAGAACGAATTTGTTTGTTCCGAGTTCTTGGCGGAGCACAGCATTGTGGCTGTCAGCAACGTCCCGATCCTCATCGGCGGCGCCGCATGGGGCGTGCTGGAGGTGGACAGTACAAAGCCGAGAGACTTCTCCCAGGATACGACCGAGTTTCTGACCGCCGCCGCCGCGCTGATAGGTGCTGTGCTGCGTCGCGGTGCGCAACCGGACGAACATGCAAGCCTTATGGCTGCGGTCGCGGAAGCTAAAAAGGGGCAGATCTTGCTTCGAGAGATGCAACATCGGGTCAAGAACAATTTTCAACTCGTCCTGTCCTCGATTTCCATCCAGAAGCGCCGCTATCTTGATCCAGAATCACACCGCGCTCTGGACCACGTGGCCAGCCGCATCAACGCCATCTCGCTCGCACATGATCAGCTTGCCCCTCGCCAAGAGGGGCAGATCGTTAGACTTTCCCATTACATCCGGGCTCTTTGCAGCGCGATCCGCAATCAGGTGGATGAGGTTGAAGTCGACGTCGAATGCGACGAGCTCGAATTGGCGATCGACCGGGCCCTCCCGGTTGGCCTCATTTTGAATGAGACTGCGATGAACAGCATCAAGCATGCGTTCGGTGCAGAGGGAGGCAGGATCAGCGTAAGTTTAGTGGGAGGCGTCGGCTACGGCGAGGCCCGATTGACAGTGACCGACAACGGTCGCGGCATTCAACATCCTAACGAAAACGGGTCGGGCCTTAAGCTGATTACCTCTCTGGCGAGACAAATTGGCGGTACCGTCGACCAGACCAGCAGCGACGCGGGTACAACAACAACGCTTACATTCCCTTTGATATCGTAAAGTGGGACCTGCTGAGGCAGGCACGGGATAGGCAGCGCCTCGGCTAGTCGGCCGAGGGTACACCTGCGGACCACAAGCCCACATCGTCGCTGAGGTGGGGTAGTCGGGTTGTGACCCGTCAGCGAAGTAGCGTCGCACCTCGTTGAGGTCCGCTCAGTGAGGCACGGCGGACTAGATTTGCTCAGGTTGAGTTCTTCGCATCTTGAACCGAAGCGGACCACAGTGCCGACGCGGGTGAAGCGGTAAAAGCAAGGCCCGGCCTGAAATCACAGGCCCCGTGCCTGCGTGTTTTCGCTGGGCAATGGACGTCTGTTACAACACCTCAGCACGAACCTGGGCGACGCCACGGTTGGTAAACCCCAAGCTACGCGCGGCGGCGAGCGAGAGGTCGATGACGCGACTGCGAATCCATGGTCCGCGATCAGTGATACGAACGACCACCGATTTGCTGCTCTTAGGGTCAGTAACGCGAACATGCGTGCCGAGCGGCAGATTGCGATGAGCTGCAGTTAGCGAATCCCGATCGAACGTTGTGCCGCTCGCTGCAGCTTTCATCGACGACGCCGCAATCGCGAGGTCGAAAAGCCCTGTGACGTCTGAAAAACCTTAAGTTTGCCAGGCATTCAGGTCCAATAATCCGCCATGCAGCTTGGTTCCCGATCTTGGAAGGTCAGTTCCGAAATTGGAACGTCCGGGTCTAGAGTTCGTTTAGCCGGGATAGGAGAAGCGCCATGATCCTCGAAAGCTTCGATCGCCGCACACTTGCAAGCATGGAAGCCGTTCTCGAACAGCTCTGCCAAGGCAGGCCGGACGGCGTCAATCATGAACTGAGATCTTTCATCGCGGACAGCCTTGTCCAGTGCGCAAGGAAGGGGCAGACAACGCTCGGCGCCTTGACCGAAGCAGGAGAAGCCGCGCTGGCACGCTGGGCAATCTCGGACAGGAAACAGGCTTGAGCCAAGCTAGCGGATCGCGCGGTCCTCAGCCTGGGACGCGGCGGCTTCCTTACCGGCGCGAGGTAGCCAGCGCCATACGCCCAGCACGTTGATCAAGAGAAGCGCAGCGTTCTGGATGATGAGCGAGCTCTTCGGCTCAATTATCCCGTCGGCGATCCAGGCGATCGATGAGGCAATAAAGAGAGCGAACCCGCAGACGGTAATGCGCGCATTCCAGTTCGCCGCCACCATGGCGGCGGCGATAATCGTTATGGCGGCTGCCACCGTCCTCAATACTTCAAGGCTCATGCTTTGCTGCTCAAAAAGAGGGCCGCCTTCCGGGGCGGCCCTCTTACGTTTCATGTTGCTAACGGGTTAAGCGGCTTTCCGGTTCACGCTGCGCAGCGCCATCGTATTGAGCTTCTCGTCCGTCGCCTTCTCCTCATCGAGGTTCTGCTGCAGGACTGAGGCGCAGTCATCGCGGCCAAGCATCTTGGCCCATGCAATCAGGGTGCCGTACCTCGTGATTTCATAGTGCTCGACGGCCTGGGCCGCCGCGATCAGCGCCGCATCCAGCACCTGCTTGTCATCGATATCGCCCGCGACCTCGCTGGCTTCCTTGAGGATGCCATCGATCGCAGGGCAATCCACGCCCTTCGCCTGGGCGCCGTGCATTTCGAAAACCTTCTCAAGCCGGGTGATCTGGCCCTTGGTTTCGGAGAGATGCGTCTGAAAGCCGTTCTTGAGGCTGGGATCGCTCGCTTTCTCGATCATGTCCGGAAGGTTCTTCGCGATCTGCTGCTCGGCGTAATAGATATCTTGCAGCGTATGCACGAAGAGGTCGTTCAGCGTCTTTATGTCCTTGGTAAAAAAGCCCATGACGTCCTCCTGTTTTTCTGCTCTGCAAACAGCCGGTAAGGGAGAGCGTTCCTAATCTTACAGCGGGATGATTTCCTGGGCGCGAATGACGATCTCTTCCTGCGAAAGCTCGCGTTCCAGCCGCTCTGGCAGGGTGCGCCAGAACTCGGGAGCGAGCTTTGCCACGAGACTTCGATGACCGCGATATTGTCCCGCTCGGTCTCGTGGCCGCTGCGCCATAGGCCCTGGCCGGGCACCCGGACAAAGCTGGTGGCGCCGCCGAATTTGCCGGTCATTTCTTCCAGGAATTCCTCGAACCAGCTTTGCGAAACCGGCTCTCCGTCTCCTCGCTCTTTCGGCAGGAGAACCTGCACGAGGTAGGCTTTACTCATGATACGAGCTTGCCCTGGCGCTGCCCGGCCAGCTGCCGAGAAGCGTTTCGGTCGTGACGCACTCCACCTGCTGCCCGAAGCGGTTCAAGTAGATATTCATCATGGAGTCGTGCGTTTCGTCAGCCGAGCTGCACAGGGCGTCGGTGACAAGAATGACGCGGTAACCCCAGTCGACGGCGCCGAGCACGGTCGCCAGCACGCAGACATCGGTCTCGCCGCCGGTGATGATGATCGTATCGACATGAGCCGCGCGAAGCTGCTCGTGGAAATCGCTCCCTGTCCAGGGCGAGTAAACGTGCTTGTCGAAGATGCGTGCGGGCGGAACGAACTGCGCGAGATCCTGGACCAGACCGATCATCTCCGGGCCAAGCTCGTCGATGGTCATCGAACTCCAGCGCTCGTAGTAGTGGCGCCACATTCCCGCACCATGGCCGGGACTCTGCGCCGGAATGAAGCGGGTGAAGATGGTCCGCTCGGGATGGGCTGAGGTGATCGCGACGACGTTCGGCAGAACCCGCGGGAGCCACGGCATCGTCCAATCCGTGCCTTGCGCGAACATCCTCTGCATATCGACGCAGATATGAACTGCGTTCCGCGGTGCGCCGTGGCGCAGCTGATTTCCCTTAGACATTGACCATCCCTTAAAAAGCAAGCTCCAACCCAGGTTGAGAGAACTTGGTTCCTCCGGCTTGCGACTACGCTACAACGCGGGAAGCCGTTTTTGATGTCCATCGGGCAGCATGACCCGCGCATGATCGCCGGCGGCTACCTGTCCGCCAGCCCGCACGACGCCCAGGACGCCGCATTTGAATGCTGGACCAGTTTTTGCCGACGACACGACTTGCTTTTTCTGCCCGGTCCTGAAGCGGTCGATTAGCACGCAGGGCGTCCGCAGGCCGGTCAGCTCAACGATAGCCGTAGGTCCGAGTTCGATGCGCGTCCCGAGCGGCAAGTTTTCCAGGTCCAGGCCCACCGTGGTGATGTTTTCGCCGAGTTGTCCGGGTCCTATGTCGTAACCTGCTTCCCGGACGGTCGCAAAGAGCTCGCTGGGGATGAGGTGCACTTGACGTAAGTTGGGCAGGCGAGGGTGGCGGCGAGCAAGATATCTGTGCCGTACAAACTCGCCGGCGTGGGCGTCGCCTTCGATCCCCACGCCATCTACGAGCAGAATGTGGTCTCGCAGCGGCTTGCTGAAACGGTGCCCGCGATCGGCAGCGACTGCGGCGACTATGCCTTCGACGGAAGCACGCGATACGACCTTACTCAAGATCGCGCCGCTCCCACGGTGTCCGCCATCTTGGCGCCTCTGACGCCGAGCGGCTTGGGTCGACCGGTGGTGGTGTCGCGGGCGGTCTGGTGCTCCATCTCGGCGTTAAGTTCTGCTCCGAGCAGGATCACGATGGCCGAAATCCAGAGCCAGGTCATGAAGCCGATGACCGCGCCCAAGGATCCGTAAGTCTGGTTGAAGCTGCCGAAACTCGCGGCGTAGAAGGAGAAAAGCCCGGACGCGGCGAGCCAGAGCAGCGTGGCGGCCGCACTGCCCCAAGTGATCCAGGTCCATCGCGGGGCCTTCCGGCTGGGTCCGAACCGGTAGATGCAGGAGATGGCGAGCGCGAGCGCCACGAAGAGTACCGGCCAGCGGCCGATCCGGATCAGGAGATCGGTGGCGTTCGATAGACCGACGTACTGCAGCACGACCGGAACGACGACGACCCCGCCGAGGGCAGCGAGGACGAAGACGATCGCACCAATCGTGAATCCTAGCGACATCGCGTTCAGCCTGAAGAAGCCGCGCTTTTCCTGCTCGCCGTAAACGATGTTCAAGGTGTCGAACAGCGACTTCATGGCGGCATTCGCGCTCCAGAGCGAGATCACCAGGCCGATCGCGAACGTGAATCCGAGGGTCCGCTCGCCTTTTGTCGCAACGCGCGTCAGTTGCTCACGCGCCACGTCGATGGCCCCGCCGGGTATGAAGCCGGCGACGTCGTCGAGGTGTTTGGCGATAACGTTGGGGTCGGCAAAAAGGCCGTAGATGGCGACGAGCGCCGCGATCGCGGGGAAGATCGCGAGCAGGCTGTAGTAGGTCATACCAGCGGCGAGGGCGAGGATGCGGTGGTCGCCGATGTTGCCGTAGACGCGCCAGAGGATGTCCTTCCACCCCCTGGCCGGGATCTCGGCCGGAGAGGTGGCTTGGCGTCCGTGGTCTCCGTTCTCGGTCGCAAGGCGCGAAGGCGAGGTGTCCCGCTCTGCCCCGCGATGTTCGGGGAGCGCGTCATCGCCCTCAGGCGGGCTGGCTTGGTCGGGTGGGATCATACGGTCCCACAGGAACGCGACGGCCATGAGGCCGAGCGCCGCTGCGAGACTCAAGCTGGTTCCATCCGTGCGTGCAGCTGTCTTTTCGATTTCGGCCATGAACGTTCTCCCGCACTTCCAATCATGGCCGGGAAAGAGCGTTCCTGTCCGGTGTCCGCGAGCGCCGCCTAGCTCAGGTTATTCGCGCGGCGGGAGGCCGAAGCTCTCCCTGGCCGTATAGGTCACCGCTTCGATCTTGTTACCGTCCGGATCACGCACGAACGCGCCGTAATAATTTGCGTTGTATTTCTCGCGGATGTCCGGGGCGCCTTCGTCGGTACCCCCTTGAGCCATCGCGGTCTGATGAAAGCGCCGCACGGTCTCCCGGTCGGGGGCCTGAAAGGCGACATGGACGCCGTTGCCCGGCGCCGCCGGGCGGTCGTCGACTGGAGCTACGATGCTGAACACGATGTCGGATGCACCGTAATCCAGTGACGTGGCGGAGATCTTGATCAGCCGTAAGCCGACCAGCGACATCAGCGGATCGTAAAACGCTCTTGCTCGCTGGATGTCGTTACTCCCAAGGGATACATGATGGATCATTGAGCCGGCCCTTTTTGAGTAGTTGTCAATCGCGAGCGTGTGGCGCGGGTAAGCTTCGGCTGCGATAGTCGTTGGAAGGTCAGCTCTCCGCGGGAAGAAGGGGCATGGTGAACGTAAATCGGGTCTCGTCCGTCGTCGAACTCACGGTTAGCGCGCCGCCATGGGCCTTGGCGATCTGTGAGGCGATGTAGAGGCCAAGCCCAAGGCCCTGACGGCTCGCATGGTTGCCCCGAAAAAAGGGCTCGAACAGCTTCTCCATCGCCGCCGCCTCGGGGATGGGCTGGCCGACATTGGATACCCATAGTTCGAAGGACTCGCCTCGCGTCTCTCCGTGAACGAACACCGGTTTGCTCGAAGCTCCGTGTGTCAGTGCGTTTCCGACAAGGTTCGAGAGCAGCTGTCCCAGGCGCGAACGGTCGCAATTCACCGGGCGGTCGATTTTGAAATCGGCATGGATGACGCGGCCGGGCGAGGCCAGTCTCAGTTCGTCAACGACCCCTACGAGCACCGGCTCAAGCGGTTTCCCCTGGTCGCGATTCAGACCGATGCCGCCGCCCAGCCGGCCGCGGGCGAGATCGAGCACATCGTCGATCAGCCCCGCCATCCGCATGACCGTGGTCTGCATCATCGCGATGACCTGATGTTCTTTCTCGGTCTGGGCCGTTCTGTCGAGAATGCGGGCGCCGGCGCTGATGGATGCGAGCGGGTTGCGCAGATCGTGGCCGAGCACCGCGATGAACTGCTCGCGCAGCTCATGTGCTTCGTGCTCACGCTGCAGCCTCTCCTCTGCAATTTGGCCTGCGGCCTTCGCAAGTTCGCGCGTTCCGAGGAGCTCCTGTTCGTAGCGGCGGCGGTCGGTCGCTCTGATGAGCGCCAGGCTGATGGAGAGGGGTTTGTCTTGCGCGTCTCGCCGTTCCTTCGCGTTGGCGATCATCTGCAGCGGTTGCCCGTTGGCCTTGATCACGTCGATAGCAAACTCCTCGAACGAGCCTTGCATCCGCAGAAGCGGCGCGATGTGCGTCTCTTAGTAGATGCGCCCTGCCATCGTGGGGAAGTCGCTGAAGCGCTTTCCGACCATCTCGTCGGCGGTGTGGCCGCTCCAGCCACGGAAGGTCCCATTCACGTATTCAATCCGCCCGCCGGGCTTAGTGTCAACGTGGACTTCCGCGCACTGCGTTTCACCGAGCCTCCAATCCCTTTGACAACAACGGGTTGCGCCGCCGGTTCCATTTTTAAATTAGAACCAAGGACCCGCTTGGGAGTTGTGGAATCCCGAATCCAAACCGAGCGGACAGATGGCCTTTGTCAACGTGAAACCGACAGATGCCGACGTGCGGTTCGCGCGGGCGGTAGCGCGGCATACCAACCATCTTACGGAGACGGTCTCCCGCGGATTGACCTGGGGCGCCGACGAAAAGATCCTGCTGGCCTTGGCCGCGGCGGGTTGGGTGGTTACGCGCACGCGAAGGGAGTCGGTGCGTCGCGCCGGCGACCATGCCCTGCTTGTGGCGGCAACCGCGTCGGTTCTGCCGCATCTAATGAAGTCCGTCTTCGACCAAACCCATCCGGACCGGAAGACCGTGCTGGGGCACCTCAACGGAGTTTCATTCTCCGGCAAACGCAAGGATGCCTTTCCGTCCGGGCACGCGCTGCATATGGGCGCGCTCGCCTCCGCTGCCGGCCCGTTGCCTGCGGGGCTGCGCCGCGCGATCCGCGCGCTGGCGGTCGGCCTCTGCGTCACGCGCATCGTCGTGCTGGCGCACTGGGCGAGTGACGTCGTCGCGGGCTTCGCGCTCGGTGCGGTTCTCGAGCGAATGCTTCGCCCGTTGACCGGCTATCCGGCCAAGGAGCCGAGATGAGCGAGTACGTCATCCGTTTCCTGATCGGAGGCGCCGTCGTGTCGGCGTTCTCCATGCTGGGCGACGTGCTGAAGCCCAAGAGCTTCGCCGGTCTGTTCGGGGCGGCGCCATCCGTGGCGCTGGCGACCCTCGGCATAGCGATCTACCAGCACGGGGCCGGCTACGCCGGCTCGCAAAGTAAGGCCATGATGGCCGGCGCGGCCGCGCTCATGGTCTACAGCGTCTTCGTCTGCCAGCTTCTGATACGCACTCGGATGCGGGCCTTGCCTGCGTCCCTACTGTCGATCGTCGTCTGGTTGACCGCGGCCTTCGGTCTCTGGGCGCTTTCGGGAGGACATGCGTGACGATCCCGATCAAGGTCTCGCTCTCGTCGCTGCACGAAGGCCGCTGGTACGAATACCTTGTCCGATTCGCGCTGGGCGGTGCTGCGACCGTGTTCACGGGCCTCGTCAGCAGCCGCTGCGGAGCTTCGGTCGGCGGGCTTTTCCTCGCGCTGCCGGCGATCTTCTGCGCGAGCGCGACCCTGATCGAGTCGCACGAAATCCGGCGCAAGAAGGAGGCGGGGCTCGAAGGAAGGCGACGAGGGCAAGAGGCCGCAGCGCTGGACGCCGCCGGTGCCGCACTGGGCGCGTTCGGCATGCTGGCGTTCGCCGCTGTGTTCTGGGTCCTTGTCGAATGGAGCGTTGCGGGCACTTTTATCGGCGCATCGCTGTCATGGCTGGCTGTCGCTGTGGCGGCCTGGTTCGTGCGGCGCCGATTCCGCCTCGTGCGCTCGGCTCGACGGAAAAGCGGCTCCGCGATGTCGCGGAGCCGCTGAGTGTGACAGAGGATTTCCGGTTACGCGGCGTCAGAGGCCTTGGCATTCACGCCCTTGCGGAGCGCCACCGTGTTGAGCTTGGTGTTCGCCGCTTTCTCCTCGTTGAGGTTCGTGGTCAGGAAGCGCACGATCTCGTCGTGGCCAAGTTCTTCGGCCCAGGCGATCAGCGTGCCGTAGCGGCACATTTCGTAGTGCTCGACGGCTTGGGCGTTGGCGACGATGGCGGCGTCCAACACGGCCTTGTCCTCGATCTCGCCGGCGGTCTCGTCGGCTTCCTTGATGATGCCGTCGATGGCGGGGCACTTGGTGCCGCTCGGCTCCTTGCCGAGCTTCGCAAAGGCCTTCTCGAGCCGTTGGACCTGCTTGTTGGTCTCCTCGAGATGGCTCTTCAAACCGGTGACCAGATCCCGGCTGGTCGCCTTGTCGATCATCTTCGGCAGCGCTTTCAGGATCTGCTGCTCGGCGTAGTAGATGTCCTGCAGACCGTGGATCAGCAGGTCGTCCATCGTTTTGATGTCCTTAGTGAAGAAGCCCATAATTCGATCTCTCCTCTCGCAATGATGGCAATGGAACGCGCTGCGGTCTTCGGCGGTTCCCGTCTGCGACAAAGGACGGAGAGAACGATGGACAGGACCGAGACCTTCGCGGCGCTGCTAGGGCGGGCGGCCATGGACGTGTGGGGCGACATGCCGCGTGAAATCCAGGAAGCGCTTTTCGAGACGGCGATGAAGGGTCGCGAGCTGGATCGCGAGGAGTTCGCCCGGATGCTTCACGACAGGCAGAATCCGAGCCTCATCTTGGTGAGGCCTGCAAGCTAGAAGGGCTCCAGGTGAGAGACGTTCGAGGACGAAGCTCTCTTCCGCCTAATGATCCGCCGGGGCCCGTCTCATTGGGCGCAATTCAACGCAGCCGCCAAAATAAACAGGAACAGTCTCGGGCAAGGCGGGGTTGGCGCCGATAGACGAGGAAGTGTTCTGGACGAGCGGAAGGAGCAGCAAATGGACAACGAAGGAAAATCATCAAAAGCGGGGGAACTGGCCGCTGAAGGCTTGCGCGAGGCAACCGCCAAGGAGGAAGCGAAAAACGAGAGCGAGACGGGGCACGATCTAGCCAAGGGGGCTGATCGCTTCGAAGAACGCTCCAAAAGCTCCGATGGAAAAAGCGCAGAAGAAAAACAAAAAGGGTAAATGCAAATAGCAGACCCGGCGCAACGTTTCCTAGTGGGGCCTCAAGGTGAGCGTCGTTGTTTTGCGGCGTCGAAGACTAGCCGCCGGAGATGCTGTGACTACCTGCAGAGCGGGGCGGGAACAGTCGCCCCCTCTCTCGTTGAAGGCAATGGCGGAAAGAACTCTTTACGAAAGCTCGAACGGCGACATCTGGCGGCTAGTCCGTCAACCGCACACCGGAGTCCCTGTGGTCGCACATCGGCCGAATGCTGCCTCCGGCGGGCGGGCGTCCCTCATCGAGATCGGACAATTCCGACGCGCCGGCAGCAGCGGACCTGAACATCAGGCTTTGCTGGCGTTGATAGGCACCTTGGTACAGGACTGACGCCTGTGGCTGGAGGGCCGCCATGTTCTTTTTCTTCTCCAACCGGCTAGGCTGCCTCGGCTCGCTTCTGATCTCGGCCCTCGTCACGGTCGCGCTTCTCTTCATGTTCGGAATGCTCAGGTTCTGAGAACTGCCCTCTTGATCGGAGGCGCGAGGATGCCTGTGGGCTGAAGTCAGCCTTGTGGCTTGCTCTGTCAGGCCTCTCCCGGTCCGCTGAAGATCGAGGTCGGTGGGCTCGTGCGGGGGACCGGCAGGGGGCGCTCGGCGAGCCGCGGGCCCCCGCCCGCGCGGCCGCCCTTGACATCGTAGCTCTCGGCGAGCTTCAGCAGGCGTCGCCTGGTGAAGGGGTCGGCCCTGTCTGCGAGGTCGCGCACGCGCTGGGCCAAATCACTGTAGGATACCTGCTCCATCGAGCACCTCCGGCTACCATTTGCGAGCATTTCAGGACGGGCGCGAGGTCGCCGTCAAGACGAGATCACAGGTTTCATACCTTTTGCTGTTTCCGCTTGAGGCGGGCGGCTGCGCGGGCCTCAGCTCGTCCGTGGCAGGGACACCATGACGATACGGCATCCGATCCGGAGGCGTGCCCGGAGTGGGGGCGGCCACTAAAGCTCGTGCCTGGTGAAGAGGGCAGAAGCCGGTCAGCCTGGCGGATCAGCGCCTCGCCCTTGGCGCGGGCCTCGGCCGCCTGTGTCGCCAAAATGGTGGTCATGGCCCGGGCGTGGCCGAGCTCCTTCTGCAGCGCCTTGCGGTCGCCTCCGGACAACGGCGTGGGATGGTGCTTCGGAGCCATCGGCCCGCGGCCTACGGCACGTCGTAGGACGGCCAACAGCCGTCTTCCTCATGGCGGCCGGTCCGCTGCGTGCAGGTGTTGTCCAGCAGGCGCTGGCCGACGTCTTTCCAGACGGCGTCCGGTCCATACAGGCGGGCGGCATCGGCCTTCTGGATCTCGACGAGCCGGGCGCAGCGGCGGCAACCGACTCTCAGAACGTGCTGGCTGATTTGGCTGAGCCGTAGCGTTGCTCCAGAGGGGGCCGATCGGGTCTCGGCGCGAGGGTCCTCCAGGAGGGCTTGCCAGTAATCCGGAGGCAGGTCGGCGTCCGGAGCCAATCCAGGCTTCGTAGGTACGCTTCTGCCGACGGCAGCGGCCATCTTGTCCATCTGCGTTGAGTTCGGCATGCGCCAGCTCGCGGGTCGGTCCGTCATCGCTCCATAGAACACAACAAGAACAAAAGAGTCGATAGAGGGCGAAAAAGATTCTCGCTGATCGTGGGCCATCGCGTCGGAACCGGCCGCCGCCGTTCGTCTTGAATCCGCGGTCCCCAACCGGAGTTCTGCGTACATGGCCCCCCGCGCCAACTGGAAAGGCTTTCTGCGTCTGTCCCTCGTGACCTGTCCGGTGGCGCTGTATCCGGCCACGTCCGAGAGCGAGAAGATCTCTTTCAACCAGCTCAACCGGACGACCGGCCACCGCATCAAGTACCTGAAGGTCGATGCGGACACCGGCGACGAGGTGCCCAACGAGGACATCGTCAAGGGATACGAGGTCGAGAAGGGGCAGTTCATCGAGGTGACAAAGGAGGAGCTCGAGGAAGTCGCGCTCGAGTCGACTCGGACCATCGAGATCGACGAGTTCGTCGACCGCAGCGACATCGATCCGCGCTACCTGATCCGGCCCTATTACCTGCGCCCGGACGGCAAGGTCGGGCACGACGCCTTCGCCGTGATCCGAGAGACCATCCGCGAGATGGACAAGGTCGCGATCGGGCGGCTGGTGCTGACGAGCCGCGAGCACATCGTCGCGCTCGAGCCGCGCGACAAGGGGTTGATCGGGACGCTGCTGCGGTACCCCTACGAGGTTCGGGATCCGGCGGAATACTTCGATGAGATCCAGGATGTGAAGGTCACGAAAGATATGCTGGATCTCGCCAAGCACATCGTCAACCAGAAGGCGGGCCGCTTCGATCCGGACAAGTTTGAAGACCACTACGAGACCGCCCTGGTCGACCTCATCAACCAGAAGAGGGCAGGCAAGGTCATCCGCCCGAAGGAGCGGCCGAAGGGCGAGAACGTCGTCGATCTAATGGACGCGCTGCGCAGGAGCGTCGGCGGCGCAGCGGCCGAGGCGGGGACACAGAAGAAGCCCGCCAAGAAGACGAAGAAAGCTTCCGCTGGCCAGAAGGAAATGCTGATGCCGATCGCCGGCAAGAAGCCGAAGGAAGCCGCAGCGAAGAAGCCGGCGGCCGGGGCGCGGCGGAAGTCGGCGTAAGCCGTTGCCGTGCTCACGCTCGCTAGGTCGCGACGAGCGTCCGAGGGCCGGTTGCTTGGCTGCCAACACGGGAGGATGCCATGGATGAGCGCGAAACGTCTGCGATGACCGAAGCCTCCGGTCTCGTCACCGATCCGGCGGGCGCCGCGGCCCCGTCCGGAACGAGGTCTTCTCACCCCCCTCGCGTCAATTCCGGGGAATTCGCAACGGACCTGGCGGAGCGGTTGCGCGAGATCACCGTGAAGGCCCCACTGCAGGCGCTTTTTGCCGCGTTCCTGCTTGGGGTGTGGATGGCGCGCCGGCGCTAGGAGTGCTGCCGGCTGATGCCGAGGAAGCTGAAGACATTCCAGACGTCGCTCGGATTCTACGATCTCGCGATCGCCGCGCCTTCGATGAAGGCCGCGCTGGAGGCGTGGGGCGCCGGCAGCAATCTCTTCCATCAAGGTTTCGCCAAGGAGACCGATGATCCGGATGTCGTTGCGGCCACGATGGCGAAGCCGGGTGCAGTCCTGAAGCGCCCGGCCGGCTCGAGCGGTCGCTTCGCCGAGCAAGCGGACCTTCCCGATCTCGATGACGAGGAGAGCGGTCGGAAGAAGGCTCGACGGCCGGAGTCCAAGAGGCGGACGGTGCCCGCGATCAGCGTCGAGGATTCGCGCAAGGCCGCTGCGGAATTTGAGCGGGAACAGAAGCGGCGGGATGCGGAGCGCCGCAAGGAAGAGGCGGCGCGCGAGAAGGAGCGGGCCGAGGCGCTGGACACTGCGCGGCGTGAGCACGAAGCGCGCTCAGAGACCTTGATCGCCGAACGGGCAGCGATTGAAAAGAGGATCGAGGCCGAGGACGCGCGGTGGGAGAACGAGAGGGAAGAGCTCAAGGATGCCCTGCGCCGCGCTCGGGAATAGAAGCCCCGGCTGCTGCGTTATTCCGGCAGGCACTCGGGACAGGTGTCGCCGATCGATTCCAAGACGGCCCGGACTTCAGCGGCCGCTTGATCGGATGAGACGCCGGTCGGCGGATCCTGACGGGCAAAATCTAAAGCGCGTTCGCGCGCATGCGGGTCGGCCCGGTCACGCGCCCAGCCGTGCTCTTCGCACTCGTGGATGGCACCGGCCTCCTGCAGCACATTTATCGCCCATCCTCGCAGCGTCCGGATCGTTCGCGGTCTTTCCTTCGTCATCAGCATCGGATTCTCCTGCCCAAATGAATCCTGGGGTCGCTTGAGCGTTCCCGGCAGTTAGCACGGAGCAGGGATTCCAAAACGGCGAGGCTGGGGCTTGTCCACTTGTTCCAATGCCTTGGTACGGCATGCGGAAGTGTCGGCCTAGGAGGGGCGGTCGCCGCGCCGGTCGTTCGCTTCGAAGCCGCCCTGCGCTCCGCGATGAAGCGCACGAGAAAATCCGTCGCCGACCCGGGAGCGAAGCCGGAGCCGATGGATTCCAGCAGCATCCGGTGCGCGCGCCTGTCCGCTTCGCTTTCCCAATGCTTGGCGTAGGTCTCCAGGAGTTCGGCTCCAACGCCGTCGACCGTTTCGATGAGCCGCCGAAAGATCTCGGAGGCGGAATGCAACGTTGCCGAGCAACACCATCGTCAGGACGGCTGGCGTGAGCATCGCGTTCCGAAGGCAACCGCGGCGGCCCAAGGCCGCCGCAACCGCATCGGCACCCCGCCGCCGCGGGGCGGGTCGTCGTCGTCGCCGTCCAATTTGCGCAGTGCCGCAAGGATTTCCGCGAGCCGGACCGGGCGGCCCATGCCGGGAATCTCGCGCAAGGCCGGCGAGGATTCGACTGCGAACATGTCGGAGGCCCACGACGACAGGACGACCCGCTTCTCGGGAGCGGTCAGCTCCTGGTCGTTCAGGACGTCGTCCGGAGACGCGTAGTGCGCGGCCGGATGGAATAGAGGGTGGTGAGTGCAGGAATTCGTGTTGGCGTTGGTCATTGGTCGTCTCCCTTTTACGCTCCTTTCCAGGGAAGGTTTGAATGCGGGCGGCGGACCAACCACCGCCCGCATGGCCGTCAGGCGGCCTTTTTCTGCTCGATCTGGGGCGAGGAAGCCGTCGCGCCCGCGATCTGGATCCGGCGGGGTTTCATGGCTTCCGGGACCTCGCGGACGAGATCGATGATCAGGAGGCCGTCGCGGAACGCGGCCTCCTTCACCTGGACGTAGTCGGCGAGGTTGAAGACGCGGCGGAAGGGGCGCGCGGCGATCCCTTGGAAGAGATATTCGCTCGCCGGCTTCTCCGGCTTCCGGCCCTCGATGGTGAGCGCGTTCTGCTCGGCCGTTACGCTGATATCGTCGGCGCCGAAGCCCGCGACGGCGAGCGTAATCCGGTAGTGGTCTTCGCCGGAGCGCTCGATGTTGTAGGGCGGATAGTTGTCGTCGCTCGCCTGACGAAGCGCGCTATCGACCAGGCCAGCCAGGTGGTCGAAGCCGATGGTGGAGCGCCACAGGGGCGCGAAGTCGAAGGTCGTCCTCATATCCAAGTCCTCCTAGGAGCAAGATGGTTACGAAGGGACGCAAGTCGGCGGTCCGAGGACCTGCCGGCCGGCGCCCGCGCCGGGCCCAACCTGGCGTCCGGCACACCGCTCTCGCGGCGAAAAATGAATTAGAAAAACGACAAGAGGTTTCAAGAGGACCGTCGGAAATTTTTTCGGCCAACGTGATTGTTAACCCGGTGGCACAAGCATTCGCACGCTGCACCACTGCCATCTTGACAGCGATTTTGCGCCGAATATTTTTGCAACGGGGAATTCGTTTTCCCGTTTCTCGCAGCTGAAAAGGACAAGAAGACCGTCAGGAGTGGCGACGATGCTCGATGAAGATTTTGCCCGTATCCGTGCGCACCGCAACAACATCCACCGCTATCGCAGCCTGCTGAAGACCCGTCTCTCGGACCTCGAACGCCAGTTCATCGAACGGCGCCTCTCCGAGGAGAGCTCGGCGCTGGAGGTATTGACCTCCAAGACCTTCCCCATGGCATTCACGTTACCCCCACAATCGTCGCCGGCGACCGCGGGGGCGGTATCGTGACCGCCGTCACAGATCTGATCCGCGGCAGCGAGAAGGTCATCGCCTACTACCGCCTGCTCCTTGCCAGCGCGAAGACCGAAAGGGAGCGCGAACTCTACTGCAGCCGGATCGAGCGCGAACAACGGCTTCTGGACCAGCTACGCGACGGATTTCCGGAGCGGTTCGCGGCATGAAGTTCGAAACCGACGAGGACCGTTTTGCCGGCTACGACGTCGTGCTGAAGCAGCGGGGACGGGGCCGCTGGAAATGGGCCGTCTGCACCGCCGCGGGCGAAGTCGCCATGTCCGGCTCGGAGTGCAGTCGCGCAGGCGCGAGATACAGGGCGGAGCGGGCGCTGTTTCTTCTTCTTTGCGCAAGCGCGTCGCGGATGCCTGCCGCCAGCGAGGCGGGCAACGGGCTAGGAACCTTGGTTGTCGTCAGTTGGTTGTCGCGCTCTCAACCCGCGGAGACCGATTCCGATGCCCGACTATCCGAAGCCGCCTTACCCCAGTCAGAAGCAGTCAATGCCCGGGTTGACCGCTAAGATGGACCCACGCCCCGATCACGGCGAGGCCAGCTACAAAGGGGCGGGCCGCCTGAACGGCAAGCGGGCTATCATCACCGGTGGGGACAGCGGAATAGGGCGAGCTGTCGCCATCGCCTTTGCCCGCGAGGGCGCCGACGTCCTGATCGCCTATCTCGAGGAGCACGAAGACGCCAGGGAAGTTGCGGCCCTCGTCGAGGCGGAGGGGCGCAAGGTTGTTCTGGTCGAGGGCGACCTGAGGTCCGCGGACCACTGCAGGAAGGTCGTCGATCGGGCGGTCCGGGATCTCGGCGGGGTCGACATCCTCGTCAACAATGCCGCGCATCAGGCGACCTTCAAGGATCTTGGCGACATCAGCGACGAGGAATGGCGAATGACGTTCGATGTGAATATCCACGCCATGTTCTTCCTCGCGAAGGCCGCCGTGCCGCACATGGAGCCGGGCGGCGCGATCATCAATACGGCATCCGTGAACTCGGACATGCCGAACCCCACTCTCCTGGCCTATGCGACGACCAAGGGCGCTATCCAGAACTTCACAGGCGGGTTGGCCCAGATGCTAGCGGAGAAGGGCATCCGCGTGAACGCGGTGGCGCCCGGGCCGATCTGGACTCCGCTGATCCCATCGACCATGCCCGAGGATACCGTGAAGAATTTCGGCAAACAGGTGCCGATGAAGCGGGCCGGGCAGCCGGCCGAGCTGGCGACGGCCTATGTGATGCTCGCCGATCCGCGGTCGAGCTACACCTCCGGCACCACGGTCGCGGTGACCGGAGGGAAGCCCTTCATCTGATGCCGGGCCTGCAGCATCCAGTCACGCCCGACGGGCGCTATTTCGTCGTCCGCGGTAGACTCTGGCGGGTGAGCGATCCCGACCTTGCTGCCCAAGACAAGGAATGCGGCTGGTGAAACAGCTGATGGATGCGCGGCGAGCCGTGAAGGACGCCAGGGCGGCTATAGATCTGAACGCAGAGACCGTCGCCCATCGCCTCGTCGACGAAGCTAAGCGCCGGCTGGGAGAGCGTGGACCGGTGTGGCGGAAGGATGGCGCGCCCGACTTCAACCGACACGCGGTCAAGAACACGCCTTATGCCGAATGGTACGCGGGGCTCAGGCGGCCTTCAGGGCATCGAGACGCTTGCGGAGAAATGCCAGCACCATGACCTCGTCGGGCGTGAGCTTGGCGTACTGGCGCTTGAACTTCTGCGCGATCTTGGCTTCGATCATCTTCACGAGGTCGCCGGACATGTAGGCGTCCAGAACCTCGGGATGCACGTAGCAGTTGCGGCAGATGGCCGGCGTGTTGCCGAGTTGCTTCGAGACGCTCTCGATCGCGGCGACGACGTTGCGCTTTGCCTCGGCTTGGCTGTCGTACTTCTTGAACTCGGACAGCGCCAGCGCCGCCAGTACGGTCCCGGCCCAAGTGCGGAAATCCTTGGCGCTGAAGTCCTCGCCCGTAACGTCTTTGATGTAAGCGTTGACGTCGCCGGAATCCACGCTGCGAGGCTCTCCGTCGTCGTCGAGGTATTTGAAGAGCTCGTGTCCCGGGATCTCCGCGCAGCGTTTCACGATTGAGGCGATCCGCTTGTCTTCAACGCGGAGCTTCCACTGCTTGCCCGACTTGCCCGTGAAGGCGAACCGAAGAACGCCGCGGCCAACCGCGATGTGCTTGCGGCGCAGGGTCGTAAGCCCGTAGGACTTGTTCGTCTCGGCATACTCGGCATTGCCGACCCGGATCAGCGTCTTCTCCAGGAGGCTGACGATGGTGGCGAGCACCTTCTCGCGAGGCAGTCCGTCCCGCTTCATGTCGGCGGCGACCCGGTGCCGTAGCTCTGGGAGGGCGGCCGCGAACTGGATGATGTGCTCGTACTTGTTCTGGTCGCGCAGCTCGCGCCATTTCGGGTGATAGCGGTACTGCTTGCGCCCGCGTGCATCGAGCCCTGTCGCCTGGATATGGCCGTTGGGTGAGGGGCAGATCCAGACTGACTCGTAGGCCGGCGGGATGCCGATCGCCTTGATCCGCCGAACGACGGCGGCATCGGTAATGCGCTTGCCGTCCTTGTCGTAGTAGGTGAACGTCGTGCCGGTCCGCTTGCGCGTGTAGCCTGGCGAGGAGTCGCTGACGTACCGGAGGCCTTCTTCCGCGATGGTCGCCGCCAACTCGACGGTACGATCCAGAACCTGTTCTTCGTTTCCGGTCTGACGGAGCATTGGCCTGTCCCTCGGAAGCACCCTGGGATCGAGGCTCCGCTTCCTCATAAGGACCGAAGGCGCCTGTTCGTTCCGTTCGGAGGTCGGGCCAGGCTACAGAGATCCTCGCGCAGCCCTTTGTAGAACGGATGCCGCACCTTTCCCTCGGCGGACTTGGCGCGGTACTCGATCTCGGCCAGCAGCTTCGGTTCACCGACATACACGCCGGGGATGGACGGTTACGAACTCGCCGAGCGAGCGACGCGTCTTCGCTCGGGGCTAAAGGTATTGCAGCTGTCGGGCTGAGAGCGACGCCGGGAGGGCTTTCCGTTGATCCGAAAACAGTTCTCTGAAGATGAACTGCGCGCGTCATGCAGCAGACCACGGGCGTCTGCTAGAAGCTTTCGGTCGTCGAACTTATCCCGCCCGCCAGGTCCTCGCGCCGGGCACTGGGCAGCGGCGTCGGCAAGCTCGCATGAGCAAAGCGGGTTGGCCGAAAACCCGCTTCCCAGCACGACCAACGCAACGGCAGGTGCCTATGTGTCCTTCTCGGTATTCGTGACATAATTGTAGACCGCGTCGGATTCGAGCAGGGCCATCAGCGCGCGACGTGTCAAGGAGTGCGAGGGGTCTTTCGGGATATTTCGCGTGCTCCACTTGTGAAATGCGATCAATACACCGGTATCGGGATTTACAATCTCCCTCCCGGGGCTGGAAGCCGCCGCCTGCGCTTCGTTTAAGCGGGCGGCGTTTTTCTTTTGTAAAGCCGCGCCAACTGGCGGCCCATCTTGGCCGGGTACGAGCATAGTATCCCCCACTGCAAGGGGCTCGCATGTTCGACTTCGATCTATTTTCGAAACGCGAATGGGCGACGATGGTTATCGCTTTCGTGGCTGTAACCGCTCTCGCCCTCTACGGGTTTTTCAAGTTTCTCGACTATCTGGCGCCGCACCTGTAAGGACCGCCTCAGTTGGTGGCCCGCTTATTGATCATTCTTCAGCTTGCGCCGGCCCCATGCGCCTCTTTGCCCTTGAGCTTCAACCTTGAAATCAAAATCAATCATCGTGACAGACAAACCGCCTTCCAACCTTGCTCGGCAGCGTTAACTACCCAGCGATAGGCCGCGAGGCTTATGTCAACGTACGTAAGGAAAAACGAAAGCTGAAGGTCTATCAAGCTCGAAGATGGCGTAGGACGCGTCCTGCGGTCGGATAACTTGATGATCTGGGCTGACATGTGAATTCCTACTACTGGTCTCGGTGATCCCGGCGAATTGCAACATAGCAATAATAGCTTGGTTCCCGGTACCTACGGCCTCGTCAACGATGCGACGCGTCAGTTTGCCGAGAGTATCGGCCTAATCGCGCGCGCCGGACAGTAGGCGACGTGGGAGCCGGTGTGCGAGCTATTCCCTTTGAAGTGGAAAACCGCTAAGAATAACGCTGCAGTTGACGACATCTGGAGGGCCTATGACCGTGGCGACATCAGCATCGACCGAGCCCGAACAGCAGTCTTCGACCTTGCTGGCGGAATTGGAACGCCTGAGTGGGCAAGACGTGGCATTGGCGCGACTGCTCCATCACAGGGATCGACATATCGGTAAGCTGGCCGAAGGCTTCATTGCCATCAACTGGCGGAGGCAGGTGCCTGAAGTGATCGAGCCTGAGGAGCAGCACATCATCGATCTGCTGTGCGAGTACGACGCGGCACTCGCGCATGAGGCGCAATAACTGCGAGGGTGCAATCTGCGCCGACGGCGCGTGTTGCTTGTACGACCTTGGCCGTCCGGTCCATATAGCGTCGTGGTCCCTTGGGTGTCGGTGATCGCGCGGCCAGCGTTGCGCCCCGCGGTATCGTAGAACTGGCGCTGCTGAGCCATCGCATCACCGGAGGCGATCAGAACCAGCAGCGCGATCAGCGCCTCATTTGGACCTCCCGAACGTCTTGTCGGACTTCAGCAGGAACAGACCCTCGTTGCGGTCATCATCGTAGAACCCGATCCAGTAGTATTCCCGGTGGTTAGGCGGTCTCTCGCCGCGGCAGACGAACATCGCGCGATACTCGACATCGGCCCGCGTCGTCGGCCATTGCGGCCTCAGCCCGACAAGTCTGCACCCAGCGTCGTTTCCAGCCTCGTAATGAAACCCGCGCGGGGTGATCTGGATGCCTTCCTCATCCTTCCCGCAGTGCTTCATCATGTGCCGCTCGCCGCACCATCGGCCGTGGAACATCGAAGGCATCTCGGCGGCGTCGGCGGCGTTAGCGGCGAGCAGCAGCAGGCTGCCCAACAGGATGGTCCTCGTCAGTTCCATCACCAATCCTGTTGTTGTTGAAGCAGCCATAGACCCACTTGCTATGATCTCTCGGGAAATAGGTCCATGAGCCGTCTGGATTTTCGGCGACGACACGCACGCGACCATTGAAGTCGGTGAACTGGATTGTCGCGATGTGATCGCGGTCGACCATTTCATAGGCCACGACCGGAAAATTGAAGCTGTCCTTTCGGCTACCTCCTTCTGGCCCAAGGCCAGCAAGGCCCGGCCGGTCCCCAGGGCGTCCCCGGCATTCCGGGCCCGGCGTTCAATTTGGACAAGGTGCTGGCGCTATCGGAAAGCTACAGCGCGTCGTCACTCTCGACTGCACCCGGTTCAAATAGCCGTAGATGTAAAGCTTCAGGAGAACCGAGGGATGGTAGGACGGCCGCCCGGTCGCCGCCGGTTCCCCCCTCGAAGCTTAACTCGGCCAAATCGAGTGCATCGACAAACACGTCGATCACCCGAACAGGGTTGCTCTCATCAATGAAATCGTCGAGGCATTCGGGCAACAACGTCGACTGCCCACGATCCGCCTCCGCAACGAAGCGCTTCATCCCAGCCCCCCGCAAATCGTGCGGGAATCATATCGCGCGAATCACATCAAGCGCAGCGTTTTCACACAGCCAGGGTCAAAAGCTGGCGACCGAGGCAAGTACGGTTCCGCGTCCGGTCCACTGCCGATATGCGACTCCCCTCTGATTCAATCGGGGAAGCTCGGCCAAGGGGCGCGCCCGATTTGTAACCTGTCGGGCGGGCGGTACGCCGAGGTCTCGCCGTCAGTCAGCTGGCGCTACGCGATTGCGGATTTGCAGATGCGATCTGTCCCTCATGGCGTGCTTCGTTTACCCGAAACGGGAGAAATAGGAACATCGTCGCGACGGGCGTGTTGTGACCGGCCACTAAGGAGGACGACATGAATAAGAAATTTCTTCTTTTTCTAACGGCGGTTTCGCTTCTGACCGGTCCGTCGTTTGCCCAGAATCCGCCGGCGACGGATCGGCCGAACAATAACGCGGTTAACAGCTCGGGCCAGAACAATTCCGAGAAGCCGGTTTCGGGCGCCAACAGTTTTACCGAGGGTCAGGCCAAATCGAAGATCGAAGAAGCTGGCTACACCAACGTGACTTCCTTGAAGAAGGACGACAATGGCGTGTGGCGCGGAAAGGCGAGCAAGGGCGGTGCGTCGGCCGATGTCAGCCTGGACTTCCAAGGCAACGTGAACGCAGCGAAGTGACCCCTCGCTCAACCGCCGCGATAACCGAGAAGGATTCGATTATGACCGTTACGATTTCACGTCTCTACGACAACTATTCCGACGCGCAGCGCGCGGTGACGAGCCTGGAGGCGGCGGGCGTGCCGCATTCGGATTTGAGCATCCTCGCCAACAACTCCGACAACTGGTACAGCACCGACAAGAAGGTCGATCGCGATCGCGATGGGGTCGACGATCGTGCCGAGGGTGCTGCGACGGGAGCTGGCGTCGGCGCGGGTCTCGGCGGCGCCGCGGGCTTGCTCGCAGGCCTCGGGCTGTTGGCGATCCCGGGCTTGGGTCCGGTCGTCGCGGCCGGGTGGCTCGCGTCGACCGCGCTGGGTGCCGCTGCCGGCGGTGCCACGGGTGGCGTGGTTGGGGCTTTGACGCAGGCTGGTGTATCCGATGAGGAAGCTCCGCTCTACGCCGAAGGCGTGAGAAGGGGCGGCACGCTTGTTTCGGCACGCGTCCCCGATGCCGATCGCGCGCGATACGAAGCGATCTTGAACCAATCCGCCGTCAATCTGCGCGACCGGAGCGTGGCTTGGCAGAAAGCTGG
Organism: Bradyrhizobium sp. 613_E4_N2_2; assembly: GCF_052075995.1. Taxonomy (NCBI): domain Bacteria; kingdom Pseudomonadati; phylum Pseudomonadota; class Alphaproteobacteria; order Hyphomicrobiales; family Nitrobacteraceae; genus Bradyrhizobium; species Bradyrhizobium sp. 613_E4_N2_2. The sequence continues at coordinate 4,673,290 of NZ_CP197234.1, read as the reverse complement.
ATGGAAGAATTACGACCCGTCGGCTCAGCCTTATGGCGCGGACGAGGTGCGCAGGGAGCGCCAACTCTACGGCACCGGCGTGCGGTAGATCATCGGCGGCCCGCCTTGGCGGGCCGCCTTTTTCTTGCACCCACAAACTTAAATCGATGAGCCGAACATGAACCGCGGAATGCCATCGATGACTGCCCTTTTTAGTATGCTCGCGATCGCCGGTTACGAAAATCGGGACAAGCTGGCGGACATGTTCCGCAACGCTACCTCCGGTCAGCCGGCGGGCGCCAAGAATTCGCTGAGTAGTATGCTCGGCAATCTTGGCGGTCTGGTGGGCGGCGGTGGAGTAGGTTCGCTCCTGAACGGCGGCCTCGGCGAGTGCTCGAGCACTTCAGGCAGAATGGGCAAGGGGACGCGGCCCAATCCTGGATCAATCAGGGGCCGAATCGGGAAGTCACCCCGCCCGAACTCCCGACGTCCTTCAAAAACTGGAGCAGCAGACAGGCCTGTCGCAGCAAGAGATACTCGACCGCTTATCACGCGAGCTTCCTACAGCCGTGGACCAATACACGCCCGACGGACGTCTTCCGGCTCCATCGGCGTGATAACATCGTAAGGCTCGAGGAAAGTCATGAGCATTATTTGGACGATCATCATCGGCTTCGTCGCGGGCGTCATCGCGAAGTTCATCATGCCCGGCGACAACGAGCCGTCCGGTTTCATCCTGACCACGATTCTGGGAATCGTGGGAGCGTTCATAGCGACTTACCTCGGCCAGGCGCTGGGTTGGTACCGGCCTGGAGAAGGCGCAGGACTGATCGGTGCCATCCTCGGCGCGATCGTCGTGCTGTTTGTTTACGGTATGGTATCTGGTCGAAGCCGTCGGGCCGTTTAGACGGGTTTGGCGGCGAACCTCATGAAGGGAGCGACGGTACCGGCTCAAGACCCAGCTCTCGGCAATTTCGGCGACGTCGTCGGCATAGCGGCCACCTTCACCTTGTGGAAGCGTCAGCGCCGCTGGAGGAACCACTGCGCAACGCTTTTGTTGGTTTATCTTCCAACAGCAAAGGACACGATTATGGACCGCGAACATGTGAAGGGCGCTGCCGACAAGGCAAAAGGCGCCATCAAAGAAGGTGCTGGCAAGCTTACTGGCGACAAGGACTTGGAAGCCGAAGGCAAGATTGATAAGGCCAAGGGATCCGCCCACAACGCAGTGGGAGACGTGAAAGACGCAGCGCGGGACGCCGCTGACGCCCTAAAGAAATAAGTAGAAGAAAGAAGACCAAAAACTAGCCGCCTCCGGGCGGCTTTTTCTTTTTAGACTAGCCGGTCTAGCACAGTGTAGTCGGCGCCATTCACGGGCCTTTAAAATTACGAACAGAAGAAGAGCCCAGTCCTGGTGGCGAGGCTCTCCTTCAGCTTTCCATGGTTGCCTCAACAGCCGCCTTTACGGCGACATCGAGTTCAGAGGTCATTTGATTTCCCAGGACGTGTTGTGTGGGATGTCCATCGCAAAATAATCGCCAGAGCCAGCCAGCGCAGGCATCGCTATACACGAAAATGGTTCGCTTCCGGTGATGCCCTTATACTTACCGGTACCGCCGGTGATGATATGCGTTCCACAATCCATCTTCGGCTGGGCCTTGTCGAGGTCTCGAGTATCGAAGGTCGAGAAAATCTTGTCGCCGTCGCTGTCGGCAAGCACGCAAGCTCCGTCAATGTATTTCTTGTCTCCGGACGCGACGTTCAGCGCCACGCAGCGTGCTGACATCTTGTCCAGCATCTTCTCTCCCTTCATGTTTTGAGTCGTCCCGACCGCCTCCAGCGTAGTGGCTTTGCCGAGTTCGGCAGTGTCAATGCTCATCAAGGGCCGAAAAATAAAGTGCGTCACATAAGGAGTAGTCCCCTTCTTTTCAATCGAATCTCCCGCGACAGCCGCGGGGGCAAAGGACATGAGCGCCGCAGCAAAAGCTGTTGCTTTGGTGAGTCCGATCGCTGCGGTGAATGTGGGGGCCATGCGCATGTTGATGACGTTCATGAGTGCCTCCTTAGATCAGGCGGCGGTTCAGGTCTCCGCCGTGAACTGCCGCGAGTTGAAATCGACCTGCGTCTGACGCCGGCGCCGAGCGCCAACGTGCCCGAGCACCGCGGTTAGGGTGGCGACAGCTCGCCGACCTGGAGCAAGGCGGGCGCGATACCAATTATGGGTCAAGAGCTTCCTTCCGCGTTCCATCCGCAACCTGCCAGCTAGAGAATGCCGGTGCGACCTTCTCGGTCGACTGCCTCCACCCGGGATAATGACCGTGCTTGACGCTGATCCGGTTCAGCAGCATCGCGACGATGATCATCGCCAGGATTCCAGCAAGACTAAGCACGAACTGCATCGCAAGGCGATCCGAGATGTCGAGCAGCGTCAGGTGGCTGGCCAGGGCTAGGGGGACGCCGAGACAATAGATTGGCAGCGAATTCTCGCCACAGCACCTCGCGCAGCGCATGACTGGCGTCGACAGCCCGCGCCAATCCTGAGGAACGAACCGTAGCACCACAATTGCAAGAGCCAGGAAATGCAACAGCCGGAACGGACTGAGATTCGATTTATCCAGCGGGAAGAGCAGATCGGACAAAGTTTGCGGGACCAGCGGCTTGCCGCTGCAACTCAGCGCGAGGACCAGGCCAAAAACCAGATAGACAACAGCAAGGGTAAGCGTCGTGCGCGACGTCACCCAGGGCCGGACCTTATCCCCTTCGATGACGCACCACGCGCCTAGCACGATTAAAAGCTGCCAAGCCAACGGGTTGAAGAACCAGGCGCCGTTGGGCCAGGCTGGAACGCTCCAGCCGAAGATGTGTACGAGTGCATAAAGCAACAGCGAAACACCAAGCGTAACGTTTGGTGCTCGCAGCAGCATCCACAGCAGCGGCGCGAACAACACGTGAAAGATGACGAAAGTCGGCAAGACGTCGGTGTTGACAGGGCGATATTGCAGGATTGCGGCATGCGCAAGCGTCGCGCCCGGATGATCGAGCAGAATCCGCGTATTGCTCACGTCGGCAAGCCGATCGCTGCCCGCGAGGTAGACGAGGATGGTGCAAGCGAGCGTGAGCAGCAGAAACGCGGCATAGATGTCCCATCCCCGCCGCAGCGAACGGCCAATCATGCCGCTCCAGCCCTCGCGCTGACGTGTCCTGCCGTAGGCCAGCGCGCAGGTCACGCCCGAAATGAACATGAATATTTCGGCGGCATCGCAGAAGCCGTAGTTGCGCGGTGTCAGCCAGCTTCCGATGTTGTTGGGAACATGATCAAGAAAGATCCACCATAGCGCGATCCCGCGACAGACATCGATGCGCAGGTCGCGGCCACCCCCCCTGAACTCCGGCGGAGTTTCGCCGATCAATCGCTTCGAGGTGTGAGTTCGATCGTGCATCTGTTTGACCTGCCGGCGTGCTCGCACATCGGTCGATGAGACGCTCTGCTGCTCCGGGCTGGGGGTGCCAAGCGGGGTATCCGACCAAACGATGCGGTTACGAGCCCGAGCTACCTGATGGTTGGAGGCTCTTTCGTTTGCCAGCCGGTGCTCTGATTTCCTGGGCCGGAAGGATCGCCGTCCTCCCAAAACGTTTGCAATATGTCGTCGCTGGCAACCGGTATCAGAAGCTGCTTCCGCATTTCGGCGAGGCGGGCACGGCAATACTCACGGTAAAACATCTCGACTAAGGTGGACATGATCGAACCCTCGCTTGATCATCACCGTTGACGATAGATTTCGACCATTTCAACCGGCGGTAAATATCAACGGCGCCGGACTAGTTTGTGTCCGACGAACTCGGATGACGACGATGTGGCCGAAGAGGCGCGACACGAAATCGGTATCAGAGAACGTCTAGTGCTGCAGGACAGTCTGTCCGCGGATCGTTGAGTTCGATCAATCGCGAGAGTCATAGAAGCGGGGCTTACTCTTTCACCCTGCCAAGGATATCTAAACTAGATCCGATAGCGGCAATCAGAAATAGAGCCATCACGACCGCCTCCTCTTAAAGGAGATTTTTTGACGCCGCGGCTTTCGCAATCACTATAGACCTAATTTCTCGCCGCTAAGTGAACAAGTTCACATCAACATTGAATATAGGTGAGCGAGACTAGCAGGCCAATGGCGTCGCTTCTTGGACTCTTGCGCACAGATCAAAGCAAGTTCGGTGCGCGAACTGCAAAATGCAGATACCGGTAAGTTTGTCGCATTTGATCCCGATGTCCAACAAGGCTGGAGGTCCCCATGTCTATGGACGCAGCCGAATTCGTATCACATCGCTTCTCCACGCGGGAGTTTCCGGAGCGGATGCGAGTCCCGGTATGGCGCGAGGAGTTTGGGCGAGGCATAGTCCACGCTGATATTGAGCCTCTATCGAACGCACCGTTTCAGGCCTACGCAACGCTTCAAGCGATCCGAGGTTTGCGCAGGCTCGCGCTGAAAGGGTCCCCTATGCGTTTCAAGCGTTTGCAAGCAAGCATCGCTGATGGTGATGACTCGATCGGAGTCATCCTCAGTTCTCCCGGCAGAAGTCAACTATCGCAGCGTTGTCAGGAAATCGAGCTTCACGCCGGCGACGCCATCGCAATTCTGCATTCCGAGCCGGCCAGCGTCACCTATGTCGACGGATTGCTATTTGGTCTTGCCGTACCGCGCGACGCCCTCGCACAGCGCGTGACGAACGTCGAAAGCCGCGCCATGCGGCCGATTTCTCACCGAAGTGAAGCGCTCCGACTTCTCATGGCTTATCTCAAGTCGGCATTTAATGAGAGTGTTCTGGCCACCCCGAAGCTGCGAGATGCGGTCGTGGCTCACATACACGATCTCCTGGCGCTCGCAATCGGCGAGTGCGCTCCCTTGGGCGAGAGCAGTGCGAGCGCTGTCGTGACTGCGCGCCACGGCGCCGCCCTCGATTACATCGAGACACACTTTCAAGAACCAGGACTCAGCGTCGAGATGGTAGCTCGTTGCCAAGGCATCTCACCTCGCTATCTGCAGCGCCTGATGGCATCATCAGGATCGTCGTTCACCGGGCACGTCAATGAGTTACGCCTCCAACGAGCGCTCAAACTGCTGACCGAGTCCAGCGCCAGCGCGCGGCTAATTTCCGATATCGCTCTAGAGGTCGGCTTCTCGGATGTTTCGCATTTCAATCGCTTGTTCCGAGCTCGCTTCGGCGATTCGCCGCGCGGCGTTCGTTACGCACGAAGGGATCCCAGCTGAGCCACGTACTCCAGATCGGCGCGGGAGCGAGATGCAGTCAGCTAATGACCGCTTTGGGGCATGAGCGTCGTTCGGAGGGGCGGCCGGTTGCTTCCGGTCCACCTCGATGAGCGGACCACCGGCAATTCGGCGTCGACTTCCGCTTTGGGGCGCCCTTTTGCTACTATCGCACGGACACTATTGGGGGAGTCATGACAGCTCATGAACACTGGCAAATGGATGCGAGCGCGCCGAGCTTTACGAGCGCTACCTCGTTCCAGCTATCACTTCGATATGGGCCAATGATCTGCTCGACCGTGTCGGGCCAAGGAGTGGAGAAAGCATACTCGACATCGCCTGCGGGACAGGCGTCGTCGCGCGGCTCGCTGAGCAGCGAGGGCACGTCGGCCGGTTAGTCGGCATAGATCCCAACACGGCAATGCTCGCGGTGGCGAGGGTAAAGTCTGCGACTGTTGATTGGGCCGAGGGTAGCGCGCTCGACCTGCCGTTCCATGCAAACACCTTTAACGTTGTGCTCGCCAGCTCGGCCTACAATTCTTCACTGATCGGCCGGGGGCGCTGAAGGAGATGGTGCGAGTACTCAAGCCAGGAGGCCGCGCTGGGTTGAGCTTCTACAGCGCTATCGAGAACGCCAAGGAGCCCATGCTTTTGTGCAGGCGCTCGACAAGTATGTTGGAGCAGAGTCATCGCGAACCAAGCGCTCGGAACACCTCTCTTGCGATGCGTAGGAGGTCGAGGTTTGGGCGAAGCATGCTGGCTTCGATGTCGTTGAGCTTCTCGTGCAGGACCCACCACATCGGAGCGTCCTCTGTTACGAAAATGGCGGCTTGCCGTTGTCGGCTTTTACGGCTCTTTGCTTGCACTCATCCTGGTGTTTGCGGTTGCAACCACCAGCTCATGTGCAGTTCGCACGAACGGTCCCGCTGATCGCTTCTCAAAAGTGAGTTGACCGGTACGTCGATCTTGCGCCGACGTAAGCTTGCTAACGGCTCTATTTCGGAGCTCCGGTCTGGCTACTTGAACCCGTGGTCTGCTCACCTACCGGCCGGCCCGGAGGATGCGCAGAAGCGCCCGGCTTGTCTTAATCTGCCACATATCCGGAATCTCCAGAGTTGCGTGTCTTTACTCCTCTGTCTGCATCACGCTGCATCTGCTCATTCGGCTCGCTAGTCTTGAGCCCTTTGTCTACATCTCGGTGAATCTCCTCGTTGGTTTGCTCGCTAGGTGCGGCCTTTTGCTGTTGCGCCGTTGCTTGGAAGGCAATCGCGCTTCCGGCAACTACAATCATCACGAGAGTTGCAGTTCGCATGCTTCTGCTCCAGTGCGTCGCCCCAATCCTCTTTAACGCACGAGCTGTCCAACGTTTTCCTGGCTCCGCGATGCCGTTCTCGGAAGGTACCTTAGTGGTTCTGCGCTTTGCGAATTGGTGCGCGGACAAATTATCCGCTAGTCAGCAAAGCCTTAGGCCGGCGCGCCGCCGCGCTTCGGGGATTTCTCGGGGGGGGCGCGCGCCAGCTTCGCTTCCTCGCGTTGGGCCATTTTGAGTAATCGCTTTGCCTCCACGCGGAGCGCCTCCGCACGGCGAATAAGCCGATCAGCGGCCGCGCGCAGCTCCTTGATGCGAAACTTGCGGATCTCGCTAGACGTCGCTGCGAGCTTGCCCGACAGATCGCCAGAAACCGGCCGCCGACGCCTTATTTCGCCAGGGAGGTCGTCTGACCGCGGGGTGGGGGTGTTTGAACGCATGGGCAAGGCTCCCAGCGGGTTTCGGTCGCGGTGCTGATCGCAGTTGGCGTGCTCGGGTGTTGGCTGTCGTCATGGAGGCCCAACAGCACGAGCCGGGAGTCGAATAGGGGCGGCCAGGTTAGACCGGACTTCAGCCGGCGCGGGCCTGACCCGGCCGCCCCACTAGCCTGCTCAGAGCGCCCTCAAAGCGCCAATAGGTCACCGAGTTGGAAGCCCCACATTCGTTACAATGAAGGCTCTGCTCGCCTCGCATGTATCGTCCCCGGCGCGAGTTGGGTAAAGGCTCCCCTTAGGACAATAAGCATTCTGAAGCTGCGTACTTATGACCACAGCTTAGAGCGTAAGGATCAGCCAGACCATTAGACCGGCGTTGAGGGCGCCTACCGTGACAATGCCCGTCTGGATTAGCCGCTCGATCATGGCGCGCTCACCCGCTTCGGCGGGGCCTTGTCGTAGAGATCAAGTATTTCGAGCTGGCTCGGGAGCGCGCTCAGGCTTCGGGCGATGTTCCTCGGTGCAGTGGCCTTATTCGGGGCAAGGCCAGGGGCGCCGGCTTTCGCGCGGTACGCTTCCGCTAGCTCTCGATACTCGCCAGCACTGAGCACGAAGGCCCCCAACCATTGCCTGGTCAGGATGCTATGGCTCGAAGTAAGGGTCTATGCACCTTGTGCCAAGTCTGTATTGATTGGGATTTCTAGGGGTACTCCTTCGGTGGGCCAGGCGATCGCAGCGCTCATTCTGCTCGCCGCCTGGGCGGTCGAGGCCTGAAATTAAGCTCAGTATGTGCCTCGACATCGCCGGGCAGGGGTCTCCGGCATCTGACAGTAAAAGGCCCGCCGGTTCACGTTGGCGGGCCTAGGACTCCCGGCGCTCTAATCCGCAATTGGATCGGCAGCCGCGAGCATTGGGGGCTGGAAAGCGAGCCGTGCCATGTACTCCCATGGATGACATGATCTATTAGCGGACGGCGGGCCTTCATGGAAACGCGCGAGGACTACCTGCTTCGCCTAGCGAGTGGTTTGGAAGGTCTCGCGATGGACGAGCGGCTGATAGTTCGCGACCCATACATTGAGCGCGCGTTCGGCGGCACGCGTGCCCTCGCGATTGCAGAGGCGGGAGTCTTCGCCCGCGCGCATGGGTGCACGTTTCGTTACGACCGCATCAAGCGCCAAGGAGAGTTCACCCGTGCATATCCGGCAGGCGGCAGGGCGTGAAGTGGCTCGTCGAGAGCGCGCGCTACTGCCGCTCGTGAGTGGGAAAGCCGCCAGCTAGCGCACAAGTGGCCCTGGCACACCGCCGGCGGTTGAAGCAGATGCACGAGGCCCGCCGGTTCACCCGCGCGGGCCATCTCGTTAAGAAAGGCAGGCGACGATGGCGAGAACTACGTCGGCGCCTAGGTCGCCCGAAAACATGGCGAAGGTAAATCCGGCACCAAGGGCGACCGCAATTGCTTCCAGCGTAATCATTTTGAAATCCCCTCGTTAATGAGAGGAGTTTGGGCTCGGACTGTTTCGGGATCGCTTCGCGTGACGCAATAAACGGTTTCGTTCACCAAGGCGTTATCCGTAAGCAGGTGTTGAGCGCGACGAAAAGGGCCGCAGCGGCTGCGGCCCTGGCGCAAGGTCAAATAAGGCCGGGTAAAAAGATCTAAGTGAAACATGCAGCCAGCCCCAGCGAGATGATCCTACTGCCGCGCTTCCAGCTTGCAATATGATCTATTTAACAAACGCTGGATGCTTAACATAGGTGAGGGAAGGCCCGCCGGGGCTAACTGAGCTGGCGGGCCCTCGCCCCAAGCACAAGACCGCGCGTTCTCCCAACACGGCCCCGTCCCGAAACCGAGACTGCTCCTCCTTGTTTAACGAGCAGCTAAGAACCACTCAGGAACCTTCTCAGGCATGGAGCATTTTCGAATCGCTACTGGCCTATCCCCGTGGGTCGGAAGCTCGGTGACAGCACGGCTCCAGCTTCTGGCAACGCTGGAGCCGGAGCTTTTTGCGGCCCCCGCGGCTGCCGCACCGGCTCGAAGCTGCTCGATGCTGCGGCACCTGACGGCTCTCAACCGATGCGTTGAAGGCGGCGGGTCGCGGGGCCCTGAACCCACCAACGATGTGGCGCTGATTATCCACGCCAGATCACTCGATCACATCGTATTCGAACACGACGCCTTCCGGGTCGTTCTCCTCTAACCATCGTTCTGCGGCGTCCACCGTTGCGAAAATCTTGATGTACTCGACGTCGCCAACCTTCTTGGCGGTGTTGACGTAAACGAAGACTGTCGTTGGTGTCATTGGTCTCTCTTAGTTTTCCCTTCGGATTAAGCTCCGGGACCTAGTGGCGGGCCGCTTGTGCGAAAGCGCACAGAAGCGCCATGGGGCCGCCATGGGGCGCCGCACCGAACCCCATGGGGCACCGGTTGCCGATCTTCCTATAACTTATTACCACCGAGGCGACCCCATTACCGCCGAGGTAATTCCAACGGCCCCGGGGCCTCCACACACCTTCAGAAGCCCCCATGGCCGGGGCCGTTTTTAAGGTGGCTACCGATAGCCCATGCCGCCGATAGGCCCTTTTACGTTTCAGTTGAAATCCGGTCGTCCGCTGCGCCGCGCCCGCCGCCGGAGGTGCATGACAGCGAGCTAGGAACCGGCTCGGGAACAGGCATTGGGTGTCTTCGAGTCGCGCAGTGCTTCATGCAAACGAATGATGTTTGTGCGATGTATCTCAGTTATCTGCGACATTATGGAGACTTGACAGGGAGCGACGGCATGGCACCTGCCAACGCAAAGCCCCAAGCCCTTGGGCCCTCAAGCGCATTGAAAGAGCGTGACACCGGGATGATCCGTTTCACCCCTCGATCGGGCGGAGCAGTTGTCGACGGCGTTGAGTGGAATGCAGTGCGGGAGGGGCCGCTGGATGATGGCGGCCCAATCAATCCTTTCGAAGGGCTGCCCCTCGAATTTTCCAGCATTCCGGCGATCGAACATCTGGGCCGCGTCGTTGACCGTTTTCCTCATAGAATCTGCCTCGATGACGGAACGAACCACCTGACATTTGCGCAGCTTCATTCCGTCGCGGTCAAATTGGCTAATCTCCTCTCTGCTCTCGTCACTGCAGGACAAGCAGTCGGGCTGATGATGCCGAGCTGCATATGGCAGCCTGTTGCGATGATCGCCTGCATGGCGGCAAATCGACCTTGCCTTCCCCTAAACTGCCGTGATCCAGTCAGTCGCAACATCGAAATTTCGACGGACGCACGACTCACCCTTGTGATCGGTTGCGTGAAGGATGCTCCGCCGAGTTTCGCAAACCTTGCGGGTATGCGCTGGATCGATATCACAAATTTGGCCGACGATGAAAATGGCGGCTCCGTCGCTTCCCTTTCGCACTCCGTCGATGAGCCGGCTCTCATCCTATACACGTCGGGAAGTACCGGACGTCCGAAAGGCATCGTGAACAGCCAACGCAGCCTCCTCCAGCGCGTATTGCAGTATGTGAACGCAGCCCATCTGACGCACGAAGATGTGTTCTTACCGCTGAGCGGGCCCACCACCATTGCCGGCTGCAGGGAAATGCTGACGTCACTATTGATCGGTGCGAGGCTCTACATAGTGGACATCGAGGCACTTGGCCTCCATGGGACGCGGCAGGCAATTGGCTCGCAGTGCGCTACGGTCATTTATTCCGTTCCCACGCTGCTCCGCGCCATGATCTCTGCCGGACATCACGACGATTTTCAGTCAGTGCGAATCCTCAGAATTGGCGGCGAGAAGGTCTTAACGGCGGACATCGAGTTTTTTCGTCAGGCGATGCCGCGCGCTTACGTTCAGATCGGCTACTCTTCGACGGAGACGACAGGCTCCCAGTGCTTCCCTCCGGCACAATTCGCCGAGGGTGCCATTGCGGCTCCGGCGGGGTGCCTGCTGCCGGGGATTTGGTTTGCCGTGGTTGGCGACGATGGAACTTCCGTTGCACAAGGCAAATCCGGCGAGCTCATCATATCCAGCCCCTTCGTAACGCTCGGGCGATGGGAAAAGGGGGTACTGATTCCATCTCGCATTGATCCCACCGACCCGAAGCGTCGGATACACGCTACAGGCGATCTCGTCATGTTCGATGATCGAGACGTCATGCACATTGTCGGTCGTAAAGACCGGCAGATCAAGGTCAATGGAAGACGCCTCGAACCCGCGGAGCTCGAGGTTGCGGTTCGCCGGATTCCACACGTGACCGACGCGGTCGCCGTCGTCACGGTTGTGAGCGAATTGGTGATCTTTGTCGTTCTTGAACCCAACTCCCGAATTGCATTCCCAGGTGCAATCTGGGAAGCCATCCGCAGGACTGTTCCGGGATCGCTTCACCCCAAGCGAATACATGAAATTGCGAACATCCCCCGACTTGAGGGCGGCAAAATCGATGTCGTCGCCCTGCGTGCCCACGATGAAGCTTTCGCCGGAACCCGTCTCGTCTCGCCCGCACGACAGGCACCAGATGAACTCCGTTATGCGTACTCGGCAGTCGAGCAGGGATGGAAACGGGTGCTTGGTACGCGGAGCGCGGTAGGCTCGTGGGATGAAGCGGGAGGAAATTCTCTGCAGCTTCTCCAGCTTGTCATGGAATTGGAAAACCGAATTGGCAGGCAACTTGACCTCAGAGCATTTGCGTTGGACGCGGACGTAGCCCGTATGGCTGCCGCGGTGGCCCGCGCACTTGGCGAGGATGCGGATCTGGATTGTGACCAATCAAGCAAGCCGCCGTTGTTTCTGGTGCCGGGTTCAGTCGGTTTCGGTCCCAGCTTAATCGCTTTCGGGGCCACGTTGGACGATGTGGCCCAAGTCACCACCGTCCGATATCCGGCTCTGAATGCGCTCTTATCCGGGCAATCAGAAGTCGCAGACATGGCGGCTGCAGCCATGGAGCAGATCTGCCGCGTCCAGCCCAGTGGCGACGTAAGGCTTTTGAGCTATTCGCTGGGAGGTGCAGTTGCTTTCGAGCTCGGGCGTCGACTCATAGCCGAGGGTAGGAAAGTAAGGTTTTTCGGCATACTGGACACCAATGTGGGAAATGAATTTAGCGGCTACGCGGAAACAATCAGCCGGACGCTTCAGCGCATCCGGACTCACCGAGTTACCATCTACAGGATGCTCTGCCGTTCCTTTACCAAGATCCTTGTGCGCTTGGGTCGAGAGCAACTGCTCAGGCGCGTGCTCGAGTTCAGGCAATGGAAGTTCGCTCCAGCTACCCACTTCATGCTCACGCTGGAGGCAGAGGAAGTTTTGCGTATGCGCGCGTTTCGGGATTGGGTCCATCAAGCCCATGAGCAACTGCCAATCACCGGCACGCTTTTCTCCTGCAGACGCCCCCACGTCGCTCCGCGCATGGGCTGGGATCGACTGGTGGAGCGAGTGGAGGTCATTCCAGTCAGTGGTGAACACCTGGACCTCATCGTTGAACCACATTTGGCAATCAATCAGCCGCTGATCGAAAGAGCTCTGATCGCAACCTACCGAACGTCGGCGATCCGCTAAGCGTCTAAGGGGGCAAACCCCCTCGTTCCTCCAAGGACAATTGGCCCGGCATCGATGCCCTCGATGCCGGGCTTTTTCGTTTTGTTTCAGGTCGGGAGGTCGCTGGCGAACGCTTAGAATTCTCGCGTCATCGCCGGATGCGTCCGGTTCTTCACCTTGATCCAGTCTTTCGACCGACCGGCGCCATAGCGCCGGTCGCGGCGCTTCGAGACCAGGCCTTCAAGGCCCATGCGGCAGGCCGCGCCGAACAGGTCCGGGCCGATCTCGCCGGCCTCGAATGGCGCGACGAGTATGCCGTCCGGCCGACCGCGCAGTAGCCGCGCCAAATTGGTCTTGCGCATCGTCAGTGGCAGCTGGCGCAGGTCCTCGCCGCCGACCGCGAGGATGTCGAACACATAGAGTTGCACTTCGTCATCGTGCCGGCGCGAGTGCAGGGCGTTGAAGTCCGATGCGCCATCGACGCCGAGCACCACGGCCTCGCCGTCGATGACGAATTGCTGCTCGCGGTTCTTCAGCGCGGCCTCGACGATCCAGGGGAAGCGCTTGGTCCAGTCGTGGCCGTTGCGGGTGAAGAGCCGCACGGTCTTGCCCTGGCGTTCGACGCGCAGGCGATAGCCGTCATATTTGATTTCGTAGATCCAGTCGGGTCCGGTAGGCACCACCTTGGCGGCGGTCGGCAGGCAGAATTCGAACGCTGTACGCATAGGGCTCAGATAGGGTGTGAAGCCCGCAGAAGAAAGGGCCGCCTTTGTGGGGCGGCCCTGTCCAAAGTCTATCGACGCCGGTCAAAAAAATTGGTTCGAGCAAAGCCAGCCCCGGGAATGAAAACAACTAAGGATACAAACACCGCGCCCGGTTGAAGGCATGGAAGCAGCGGTTTGTGTCAGGAATATTTCGTCGGCTCTGTTCCGCGCAGGAACTCTGATAGCGTTGCACAGCGCAACGGCGGAAGCCCACAAAGTTAATCTGGGACACCCAACATTTGTTAGAGCCTGCGACGAATCCCGGGGCGGAGAATATCCACGGCGCCCCAGCTTCGAGCCGGTGCGTCGTGGCGGTCCCGGTGTCTCCGTTCCCCTCCAGCCCCGAGGCGCTTGGGGCCGCTCACATCAGTCGAAGGACCTCAGTGCCGCCAGCCGTCCTTGTCGACCTCGACCCGAAAGCCTTCCGGCATGCGTGGCACTTCACCTTCGCCAACAGCGTTGCAGGCCGGGCAGGGCGCGCCAGCGCCGCCACAGGGGCAGGCGCGCGGGCCGTCCCAAGGGCGGTCCGGGTGGTTCTCGCAAACCAGCCGAGATCGTCGCAGTTAACGCACGTCGTGGTCGTGGCACCGGCTTACCCTCGCTGGACATCAGGCGACCCAGTGCAATGGCAGCGCGCTAGCTGCATGTCGAAGCGCCTTGTGGCGTTGGCGGCGATGAAGTCTTGCAATGCAGACGAGATCTCGGCGTCCGTATCGGCCGCGCGCCGGGCCAACGCATCGGCTACATCGGAAGTCGCATCCCGCGACCACCCCTCGACGGGATTGAAGGATACAATTCGGACCGGATAGGCGTACTGGCCGGACAGCAGATTTTGCAGGATCGTCTCGAGGTCGGTGTCAGCCTCGTCCGTCTTGCGCCAGGCGCAACCGGCGCGCGCGCCGAAGTCTTCAAGCACTAGATAGATGTCGCGGTCGAGGCGGTCGGCCGGCACGATCGAGGGCGAGGAACGCATACGCTGCTCCGATAAGACAACGGAGAGACGGCCCCGGCTGCAGGGGCTTAGGGGGGTAGGCCGGGGCCGCTCCGCCAGCTCTGCCGGCGAGCCAGCGACGACTCAAATATCAGCCGCCCTTGTGGTTCCTTTTCCAAACTGAAGGGGGCGCTTCCGTATTTAACCAGTGTCATAAGACTGATTTTAACGGGGGCTAACATAGTAGAAGGCAAGCCAGCGGGGAAGGCGCTCCTGTGACCCGCACGGCCAACAGAAGGCAGAGCCAGTGATCAACATTGCTGAGTGCCGAGAACATGCTGACCACTACAAGCGACTTTCTGGCGCGAGCGGCATTTCCAAAGATCGCGCCGACGTCCTGAAAAACATCGCCCGAACTTATGTGGGTTTGGCTGGCCAACTGGACAGACTGGCTTCTCTCGCGAGGGACGAGCATAGGTAGGGGACCGGCCTGCTTTCGGCATCAGTCGCCTAGTTTGATTTGGGCGTGGTCTGTTTTACGAAAGAAACAATTTGAGGTTGGCGTCGTTCTGGTCTGATGAGACGGTATTATTTTGATATCGGAGAGGGTGACGAGATTTTCTCGGATGAGGAAGGTCTGGAACTCTCAACCGTAGAGAAGGTGCAAGAAGAGGCGGCGCGCTCGCTGGCCGATATGGCCCGAGATGCCGTTCGGACCCCCGGGGACGGCAGCCACCAGATGTCGATTGAAGTCCGGGACGACGGCGGTCCGGTGCTCCAGCTCAGATTCACATTCGAGGTCGAACGGCGCAGGCAGTGAGGCTGCCTCCGTTTGCGGTCTTGTCTTGTTAGATCTTCAGGTTGTCGTGTTCCTTCTGTCGGGAACCCGAGTTCTGGTTTATGGTCCGGAGATCACCGCCCCGTCCGAGGCGCCTATCGGTGACTGAGAGTGCTTCACGCTCCCGCCCTCTATGCCGAGGGGGAAGCCATGTGTGAGAAGTGCGTTCAGTACGACGACAAGATCGCCCGGTATCGGCGCCTGTCGCTCGGAATCAACGACCGACAAACGCTGGACGGAATTGCAGTCCTGATCGCACAGGCGACGGACGCAAAAGCCGTCATCCATCCATTCCCGCCCAAAGACTGAGGACGGGCTATTTGTGCGGCGAGGTTTCGCCTTTCATAGCTCCTTGCTGGCATTCAGGCGTTCGCCGTTGCATGTTTGTCCCTATGAGAGACGCGCGAAGACTTCCTGCTTAAGCTAGCGACGGTTTTGGATGACGTCGGGTCGAACCAGAAATTGATAATTCGGGACCGTTACATCGAGCGTGCGTTTGGCGGCACGCGTGCCATCGCGATTGCAGAGGCGGAGGTCTTTGCCCGGGCGCACGGCTGCACTTTTCGCTACAACCGCATCAAGCGCCAAGGAGAGTTCACCCGTGCTTATCCGGCAGGCGGCAGGGCGTGAGGTGGCTCGTCGAGTGCGCGGGCTACTGCTGGTCGTTGGGTGCGGAAAAGCAAGTCCGGCGGCCGGTTCACGCTGGCGGGCCAGAACTTCAAGTAAGCATCCAGACGGAGAAAACGACACAGAGGCAGCTTGCACCTATGAATGCGAGACCCAAAAAGAAGCGCTCGGCAAGGTCCATTTCCATGGCGTTCCCCTCCGGCTGCCCGCGATAAGTAACATTCAATTGTGATCCGAGGTCCCCGCGTTATCGCGTGGAACTTGTGTTCACTAGGGCACAGACCACGGAACTGCCCGCGCGTTAGGCTGCAAGAACTCAAACCCAACGGTTAGGACCCGTAAGATCGAGGTGTGTCATGCAGCGACGCCGTCGTTTTAAACAAACTGTGTCCCTCGAAGAACGTCTTGCCCAAGAAGCCGCACGCTTAAGAGAGCTAGCCAAGAAGCTCCCTGCCGGCTTCGAGCGAGAAGCTTTCCTCCGCAAGGCCAGACAGGCCGAGACCGGCTCGCACTTGAGCGAGTGGTTGAGATCACCCGGACTGCAGCCGCCAGAATAGGAACACGCGAACATTTCTTCTATGCTCTCCCTCGAATGAGGGCGGCTTATGACCCGGTACTACTTCGACATCCGGGACGACACTGGTTTGTACCCGGACGAGGAAGGTCTGGAATTCGACACTCAGCAAGAGGCCGAGGTCGAAGCCGCTAGGTCGCTTGCGAACTTGGCAAAGGACTTTGCCACCATACGGCAGGACGTTTCCGTGGAAGTGAGGACAGAAGTTGAGCGGGTGTTTCAAGCCGCATTCATTTTCGACAGAAGTAGGATGAAGCAGTAAGGACGGTTCCTATTTGCGAGTCAGCAGATCTTCCCCAGGCGGCATCAGCTTCACGTAGGTGCCGCTTTCATGCTTCGATAACCAGCCGCGCTCGATGGCGTATCTGAGCCCGGCGCCGAACTCTCTCCCGCTGCCCTTCAGCTCGAACATGAACTGCGCGTTGATCCGCTCGATATAGATGCGGCCGTCCTGAACAGCTTCGATCTTGGCCGCGATCTCGACGAGCTTGCGCGCGGCCGCTTCCGGCTCCGCGTAGGGTCGCTCTGCGGCGTGATTCATCGGTATGTTCCGTTGGCCGCCCGCGCGGCGGTAATGTGTGCGCGGTGGGGGTAGCTCTCCGCCGGTTTCCAGCTGTCGAATGTGGTCCCGCAGACGCAGCGCATGAGCGTGTTTCTGATCTCACTGTCGAGCTTCTCGCCACGCGCCCGCTTGGCCGGAACCTCAGCGCGCCAGTCGCGATCTTGGCGCCATTCGGCGAAGGCACTTTCGGGAATTGTAGGCAGTAGCCCGGTCCATGCGGCTTCGAAGGCCTCGCGCGCGGCTTCGTGTCATTCGGCCTGCAATATTGACCCCCTAAGCCGGGGGATCGGCGTCCAAAATTGACCCCCTATAGGTTGGTCTGTTGCGCTGCCTGCTTTGGAATGAAGCAGGTGGTCGAGGATGCTGATCGTGGAGACGATTGCGCGGATTCGGCGCGAGCACTTCATCAAGGGCAAGACGATCAAGGAGATTGCCCGTGACCTGAAGGTGTCGCGGAACACGGTCCGGAAGGTGCTGAGGTCAGGAGAGACCTCCTTCGAGTACGAGCGGCAAGTGCAGCCGCGGCCAAAGCTGGGACGATGGGCAGTAGAGCTCGACGGACTGCTGGCGGCGAACGCGGCCAAACCGGCTCGTGAACAGCTGACGTTAATCCGGATCTTCGAAGAGCTGCGCAGCCGTGGCTATGACGGCGGCTACGATGCGGTGCGGCGTTACGCCAGGCGGTGGAGCAAGGAACGCGGGCAATCGACCGCGGCTGCTTATGTCCCGCTAAGCTTTGCCCCAGGCGAAGCCTACCAGTTCGACTGGAGCCACGAGGTGGTCTTGCTGAGCGGCACCACGGTGATGGTGAAGGCCGCCCATGTCCGGCTCTGTCACAGCCGCATGCTGTTCGTGCGGGCCTATCCGCGGGAGACGCAGGAGATGGTGTTCGACGCCCACGACCGGGCGTTCGCCCTGTTCAAAGGCACCTGCACCCGCGGCATCTACGACAACATGAAGACCGCCGTAGAGACGATCTTCGTCGGTAAAGGGCGTCTCTACAATCGCCGCTTCCTGCAGATGTGCAGCCACTATCTGGTCGATCCGGTCGCCTGCACGCCAGCGTCGGGCTGGGAGAAGGGGCAGGTCGAGAACCAGGTCGGGCTGGTCAGGGAACGCTTCTTCACGCCGCGGCTGCGGTTCAAAAACCTCGACGAGTTAAACGCCTGGCTGCTCGACAAATGCATCGCCTACGCCAAGGTTCATCGCCATCCGGAGCTGGTCGATCAGACGATCTGGGAAGTGTTCGAAGCCGAACGCCCCAAACTCGTTCCCTATGCCGGCCGCTTCGACGGCTTCCATGCGGTGACGGCATCGGTCTCGAAGACCTGCCTGGTGCGCTTCGACAACAACAAGTACTCGGTCGCAGCCAGCGCAGTCGGACGACCGGTCGAGGTTCAAGCCTATGCCGATCGCATCGTGATCCGTCAGGATGGACGCATCGTTGCCGAGCACCCGCGATCCTTTGGCCGCGGCGATACCGTCTACGACCCCTGGCATTATGTGCCGGTGCTCGCCCGCAAACCCGGCGCCTTGCGCAACGGTGCTCCCTTCAAAGACTGGGTGCTGCCAGCCGCGATCGAGCGGATCCGGCGCAAGCTTGCCAGCACCGACGACGGCAATCGGCAGATGGTCGACATCCTCAACGCGGTGCTGACTGACGGTCTGCCCGCGGTGGAAGCGGCCTGTGCCGAAGCGCTCAGTCACAGCGTCCATTCGGCCGATGTCGTTCTCAATATCCTGGCCCGTCAACGTGAACCCGCCCCACCGGCCAACATCATGACGCCGGCCGCACTGACGCTCCGTCATGCACCGATCGCCGATTGTGCCCGCTACGACAACCTCCGGAGGACCATCTGATGGAACGAACCCAAATCTTCGACCTCATGGGCGAACTCAAGCTCTACGGCATGAAGGCTGCCTTCGACGAGATCATGGCAACTGCCGTCAAGCGCCAGCACGAACCTCAGCGCATTGTCGGCGACCTGCTCAACGCCGAGATCAACGAGAAGCAAGCCAGGTCGATCAAATACCAGCTCACCATTGCCAAGCTTCCGCTTGCCAAGGACATCGCCGACTTCCAGTTCGACGGCACGCCGATCAATCAGACTCTCGTCAATGATCTTGCTGGCGGCGGCTTCATCGCCCAACAACGCAACGTCGTGCTGGTTGGCGGCACCGGCACAGGCAAAACCCACCTGGCCATTGCCATCGCCAGAAGCTGCATCCGATCCGGTGCCCGCGGCCGCTTCTTCAACGTAGTCGACCTCGTCAATCGCCTCGAGACCGAGACCCGCAACGGACGGCAAGGACGGCTCGCCGAGCATCTGACCCGGATGGACTTCATTGTGCTGGATGAACTCGGCTATTTGCCCTTCGCCCAGTCCGGTGGCCAGCTTCTCTTCCACCTCGTCAGCCGGCTCTATGAGCGCGCCTCCGTCATCGTGACCACCAATCTCGCCTTCGGCGAATGGCCGAGCGTGTTCGGCGACGCCAAAATGACCACCGCGCTGCTCGATCGGTTGACCCATCACTGTGACATCGTCGAGACCGGCAATGACAGCTGGCGCTTCAAAAGCCGCGACGACGATCACGCCACCCGCGCTCGTCTCGTCTCCGCTATCCCGGCCAGCTCCAACGAGCCGAGCGCTACCGTCAAACCGCGGCGCACGAAGGGGTCACAATTGGACGCCGATGAGGGGTCAAATTTACAGGCCGATTGACATAGTGGTCCAAAGCGCCCGGCAAAAGCTTGTCCAGCTTTTCGATGTGTGTGAGCACATTCACCGTTTTGAACTCAGGAGACTGCTTCAACCATTCTTCGTCGCGGCTGGAGAAGATCCTGTTCATCGTGAGTTCATCAAGCCCCTTCAGATCCTCGGCGTTGAGTAGCTTGGACACACGCCCTTCGAAATCGACAAGTAGGGCAACGGTTTCAACGAGCGCTCGTGTGCAGAGAAAGGCCGGTAGCGGCATCGCCTCGTTCCAGGAGAGTGCCGTCCCTTCGGCAAGTGCTACGATCCTATAGAGCACAGCCTCGGCGAAGGTCTCAATTTTCCATGCGATTTTTTATCGGGCCAGGTGACCGGCCACGGAAATCGTTGATCGGCGTCGTTTCGCAAGCCTTACAATTTCATCATTGATAGAGGTCAGCGCCTCGGCGTCGCGCGGAGCGATGTCGTCAGTTATTTGGAACTGCTGGGCTGACAACGTAGGCATCTGAATGTCCGAATTGAAGCCGCATCCAACCGCAACCGAGGCGTGAACGCAAGCAGGAGTGCAGCGCGTCTGCGAGACTTTGGACGTAGGGAAAAATACGGGCGCGCAGACAAGTAGCGAGGAGTCCGCTTTAGTCCTCCCACTTGCTCCTTGGGGGCGGCACGAACTCAAATCTGGAGCTTGGCCGATTGGTTGGCTCAACCCGCCGTATTGTCCAGCGAGATGTGCTGCCAACCATAAGAGAACGCGACCACCACAGGCCAAAACCGGGCGCCCATCAACTCGCTGATCTTCGGCAAGCCCTGCTTGTCTACCAGGACTTTAGCGATTCGCTTCCAGTCCGGTGAGCCACGCATTCCGCCACGAGATTAGAATCTATATCCCAGCGCCATGTTCACGGATGGAGCCGCTGTTGGGAATCGAGTGTCCTGTAAGTTCGGCCTCTGCTCTTAGGAAAAGGTTATGGAAGTTGCGCTCAATGCTGGCACCTATAGAGACTAAGGGCGCGTAGCCGTTGATAAGAGTCACTGTCGTAGTCGGTCCATTGCCTTGTGACGCACACGAGTTGGCCAAGTAGTCGATGCCACCCGTTGAGTTCGGCCTCTGAACAATAGTCGGCCTGTAGCAGTAGACCGACCTGGAATCGTCGGCGGTAGAGATCGATTCTGATTTCTCGATACCAGCACCGGCCCGTCCGTAAAACAACCAGTCACTGGCTGTGAAACCAACCCTAAACGAAGCATCGATGGCGTAGGGCCTTCGGTAACTTGCGCTATATCGATGAGCAGAGAACAAAGTTACCGCGTCGGTGGAAATGCCACCACCAAGCCCGCACCCCCAGCACGAGCCGATTAAGACGGGCAACGGCGTTGAAATTGGAGATGATTCCACCGAATCCTCCACCTTCGCGAAACTATAGCGGCCTCGCAACTCGGCCCCAATCAACAGATGGCCTTCGACGACATTGTAGCCTGCGAAACCACCAACCGACGCCCCTTGTACAACTCCGCCGGGTGCGTATGGCGTCGCGCCGACAACGCTTTGGCGGCCGGTCCCCATGGCTGGGATGTCATACCCGCCCGAAAGACCAACGTAACTCCCCGCGAACGGGGAGGGTCGGGAAGGCGTTAGAGGCGGAGTGGGCTTTATCACCGCGGATGGCGGACCGAGGCTGGCAATCGGCTTAATCCGCTCGATACGCGCGGCCGCGTCATAACACGCAAGTCGGTCCTTTCTGAAATGTCCGCGCGCGCCGGCAGCCCCCACATTGCCACCACCGCGGCAATTATCAAAAGACGCATAATGAAAATTCCCTCACAACCCCGCCGCCACCATAGGGCGAGCAAAGCTGAGGGGGCAACTAGTCTTTGGTTTGGCGTTGGGGGCGCGAAATATGCCTCAGACTGGCTTCTGCCCTCTCGGTGGCGGGACAATTTGAATCCGGGACGGTGGGGCGTATTCAGGAATGCTGCCGCTCATTGGAACGCACTGCCATCCATAAAAGAACGCGACCACCGCAGGCCAAAAGCGACCGCCCATCAACTCTTTGATCTTCGGCAACCCCTCTTTGTCCTCCAGGACCTTGGCGATGCGCTTCCAATCTTTGGCCCGGTCACCCAGCACCGCGCGCGAGATCTGAGCCTCAGTGGGGTAGAGGGGCATGTCGTGGGTCGGCTCGCGCGATCTTCGGGTCTTATTTTCGTGCTCAGCAGTCGTCATTTATACTTCTTGATCCGGTGCTCTTGCATAACGCGCGCGGCTCGCACGCGCACTCGCTGCATCATGTCTTCCTTCGCTTTGGCCGCGGCAAGCTCCGATTCAAGCCGTTCGTAGATCGGAAGATAAACCTCGCCACCCAGTGGCGCTCGCGCCATCTCAAAGGCAACCGGTCGAGGCACCATTCCAGCGTGGCGACGGTGATTGGGTCACCGTCTTTCCATGGCGGGCTGCTCTTCGCGGATCGTTTGGCCATTGTGATGTGCCTCCCGCGCTTATCGTGGAGCGCAGGGAGTGGGGGCGTCAACGCTGCGCCAATCTCACGACGACCCACCCGCGTTTGCCGCACAAAAGAAACGGGAGGCCGAAGCCTCCCGCCTGCTCAGATGAAGCAATGAATGATTGCGGCGATTGCCCAAAGGCAACCAGCAACATTCACGTTCACGCGAACGTCGACTCGGTGTGTTGGCTTTTTCACAGCCAGCCCTCCGGGTCGGGCGCGCCTCGACCCTTGAAGGTTGAGGAGTTGGCCGCCATCGGAACGGAAAAAAACCGCCGTTCATGTGCTCGCATCGGCCTGCCGTCCGCGTTACGTACCGCTTCTAGCAGTCCCACGTCTCTTCTGGGTGCCTAGACATCGCGTCCAGGCGGGTGGTCGACACGGGATCACCCCACATCGACGCCCCCAGCGTGGGGCGACAGTTATCGCCTCCGGGTCGCGGACTTGAGAAGTGTCCGGTCCGGATTCGGCCGCCGCTGATACCAAGCTATAGGAGCCGGGTGGGATGCGAAAGTGCAGGTTGCGAGATCAACCTTGGGAAAAATACGGGTAACGCCCTAACGTGCAACGTCTAGCCGTAAAAACCCACGATAAAACGTATGGCAAAGAACGCCCCAGCGGCGACGGTCACTGTCGCGCCGATCGCAAGCATCACTCTCAAGCTCTCGTCCATGGTACCTCGCATGCAGAACGGCCCCCGCGGGGGCAACGCGGAGGCCGCTGTTGAGGCGCCTCAGGCCGGGGAAACCTGAAGCAAGAGAGAAATCTCTCGCCCGCAGGATGGTTCCTGTGCCTTTGACGGCGAAATGCGAGTCAGCCTTCGGCGTTAGGGTATCTTGATGCGCAAGGCAGCGAGGCCCGCCGGCGTGATCCGGTACGTCCCTGCCGTGCTCCCACGTTCGATCCAGCCCTTTGGCAGCATGTTTACGATGGTGCGCTGGCCGGTGGGCTCAAGAGCTCTCAGTGTCAGCTCGCGACCTGCCCGCAGTTTCTGCAATGCATCTCGCTCTGAGCTGGTCGGCAGATGGCTGGCGCGGGCTGGCATCTATTTCTTGGCCTTCAGTCCGATCTCAACTAGCCGACGAATAGCCTCGCTGCGGGAAACCTCGTGCTCGGCGGCCCATGCATCGATCTGGGATGTGAGTTCAGTCGGCAGGCGAATCGCGCTGACCGGGTCTCGCCCGGTAGCAGGACGGCCAGCACCGGGTCTCGCGCCTCCGTGTGTTTTTGGTATTGCCTTTTTCATAAGGTGTAATACCAAATTCAAGCTTGC
This sequence comes from Bradyrhizobium sp. 613_E4_N2_2, assembly GCF_052075995.1. Lineage (NCBI taxonomy): Bacteria > Pseudomonadati > Pseudomonadota > Alphaproteobacteria > Hyphomicrobiales > Nitrobacteraceae > Bradyrhizobium > Bradyrhizobium sp. 613_E4_N2_2. The sequence goes on along the minus strand of NZ_CP197234.1, from coordinate 4,650,010 downwards.
CAAGCAAGCGGCCCGGCCGCGACCTCAGTCGAGTCGACGCGGTCGAGGCCCGCTACAGCAATGGGGCGGGCTTCTTTTTGGGGGCGGGGCGAATATTCTCACGTCAGCTTGTAAACATCCTCGGGCCCCAGGTTAAGCAAACAACCGCTGCTGCTCAGCTGTCGTGCGATATTCAAAACTTCCGCCGCCCAGCCTTCAGGCACGGCTGCGAGTATCAAGGTCAGCGCCTGACTTGGCTTGGCCAGCGCAATCCAAATGTGGGTTTTCGCGTCGTCGCCAGTCAATTGAACGACGGTGAAGGAGTTGCCGAACGACTCTGCCATTTCGTTCAATGCGGCACTAGCGCTCGGGTTTCTAATCCGAGGCGACTCGATCTCGCTTTGCCGGTCTTCCTACCTGCATATTATCCAGCGCGGTCGGCGGCTGCAGACCGGGAGAGGTCAACCATTCATTGATGTGCGAGGCCGTTTCGGCCTGGCGAGCGCGCTTGAGGTAGAGCTCCCGCTGGGTGCCGGGCGGCAACTGTGCTGCGGCTTCCTTGAAGCGCGCAGCTTCCTCGGCCAATCTCTCTTCAAATGTCTTAGTATGTTTGGTTCGGTTGCGACGCTTGACCATGACGCTGTGCTTTCCGTAGTTGGAGAAGGCGGGAGCGCGGTGACAGCGTTCTCATACCGATAGTTACCTGGAGCCTTGCGGTAGTGGGACCTACACTAATCCCTTACAATTTGGTTTCTATAACCTGCGTTAACTTACTGATATATATTGAGAACTACTCAAGTGTGGCAAACTACTCATTTTACTGGGAACACAACATTACCGACGTCCCACGCGCCCCGGCTTTCTACTTCCCCCCATTCATGGCCTCGGCGATCTTGCCCGCGATTAGATCCGCAGCCCGCTTCGCGGGATTGACCGCAATGTGTGCATAGCGTTGCGTGGTGCTCGCCTGCGTGTGGCCCAACAGACGCCCGATGATTGGCAGACCAAGATCGGATCCCGCTCCGACGCTGGCGAAGCTATGACGCAGGTCGTGGATCCGCACGTCCTCGATGCCAGCCCGCTTCCGTACGGCATCCCATGGGCGCTTCAGGTCCGCGCGGGGTTTCTCGTGCTTCGTGCCCGCCGATTCACCGGCGATCACATAGGCGCCGACGCGGGGCAGGGCATCCAGTATCGCGACGGCTGGCGCTGATAGCACGACCGTTTTCTGGCCGGTCTTCGAGTCAGGCAGGAACAGGAGGCCGCGGCCTGCGTCGTATTCCTTCCAGCGAAGATCGAGGATCTCGCGCAACCGGCAGCCAGTGAACAAAAGCAAGCGCAACGCTGCTGCGGCATGCCGATCGATATTCGTCAGGCGGTTCTCAGGCTTAGGGGCGTGCTTGGTTTTCTTCGACGGATCAGGCTCCCACGGAATGCCGACTGTTTCAGCCTCGCGAAGAGCATCACCAAGGCGCTGCAGTTCTTGTTCGGTGAGGTAGCGCTGCCGCTGCGTTTCGGCGAATGGCGTGATGCCGGCGGCAGGATTCTCAGTACGCTTGGGCAGGATCTCCTCACTGAGGCCGAACTCGTAGATTGTTCCGATCAGCGACACGACGCGGTTTGCTGCGACATCGTGTCCGGCTTCTTTGATCCTGAGGTGGACGCGGTTCACGTCTGAGCGCGTGAGAGCCGTGGCTTTCTTTTTGCCCAAGGCCGGACGAATATGATTTTTTATGTATCCGCTATTCAGACGGATCGTGCCCGCCTTGCATTTTGGTTTGAGGTGGTCCCTTACGAAACTATCGATCAACTCGTCTACGGTTTCTGCCTTCCTCGCAGCGCCTCGCTCGGCGGCCGGGTCGGCGCCCAGCTTGACCTTGGCCAGCAGTTTCTCAGCGGCGTCGCGCGCCTTCTCGGGCGAGAGCGTGGCCGGTGTACCAATTACCATTCTCTTCTTGGCAACGCGCCTGCCGCCCTCGCCAGGGCGATACTCCACTATCCAAGACCGTGCGCCGGTGGGCGTGACCTTGACGCCGAACCCGGTCAGTTCTGAATCGTAGAAGATCGTTGGTTTTGTCACGGCAGGAAGGCCGCTAACGGCCCGTCGCCCCAACTTCAGTATTGGCATCGCTTCCCCCAAATAGTCGCCACCGAGTAGCCACCGGATTAGGTATTGAGCGGAAAGGGAAGGAAAGCAATGGAAAAGGGATGCTGAAAATACAATAGCATTTTCAAGTGATTATACGCCGTACGGAAGTGATCGGCACACTTTGGAACCCGACGGAAAATAACCTGCTAAGTTTTGGGTACTGCAGGTCGTTGGTTCGAATCCAGCTGCCCCGACCAGTCCCGAGGTTGAAGCTCCTTCAATTCCCTCGATATTGCGCCGCGCTCATCCCGTTCCGTTGCCGCCGACGACGGTCAGGTCGGCAGGATGACCCCCGCGAAATTGCGCCCGCCGCAACTTTTGCGTGTGTCGGCGTGCCGGCGGCGTTTCGATTTCAGAACAACAGCCAATCGACCAGGCGCCAGGCGATCCAGGCGAGGGCGCAGATCCAGCCCAGCATTGCGATCCCGGCGACGCCAAGCCCGCACAGTGCGAACAGCGAACTTTCAGTCTCCGGCGTGCCCGAGAGCTTCTCGGTCGTATCGATTTGACTCACTGCATCCCCTTGGCTTGCGGCCTGCTGTTCGTTGGTCTCTGCTCGCTCGTGAAAATTCACCGGCCGCGCTCCAGCTCACACGGTCGTGAGACGAGATGACCGTCCGTACATCGCGCGGGCATGGATCGCAGCCACGCGGCTTCCCCGGACGGACGGGAAGGACCTGCAACTCATGGCGCGGTGATTGGTTGCGACCGCAGAGGCGGGAACTGCACGCCGCAGCGACAGACCTACAACGCGCAGGGCACGCTCAGCGCCGGTGCGCAGAGCCCGTCGCGCATCTGAGCGAGCGCGATTGCGGGGGATGGGCAGGCGGGCCTATGGCGACCTGAAGCGCGCGCGAACCTTGCTTGAAGCCTTGCCTGAAGCCCTGGCGCTTGTTCTTCGCCAAACGCCACTTCTGCGCGATTTTTCAAGGCATTGCGCCGGCCGGCCCGCCGCAGAATTCGCAAATTGCTTCGAACCTTTGGCTGTCGCCATAGACATATAGGCATTGGGGATTTCAGCGCCCAATGCCTAAACGGACGCCGCCAAGCGATGATATTCCGCTTGAGCGGCGTCGCGCTATTCCGGGGATCAGTTCGTCGCGTACCAGCCGAGCGGAAACGGCAGGAACGGCCACGCCAGATGATTGTCGTTGGCCGCCTTCGGCGGTTCAGAGACGGATGTCTTGACTGTCTTGATGCGCGGCGCAGGCGGCACCGTGCACACCGCCAGGCGCAAACGTCCACATTGCATATTCATTGTGGTGCCCCAGTCAGCAAGTCATTTGAAAAATGAAAATCAGTTCGCAATTGCCACGCGTCCAAAACGGCGCGCTCATTCTCAAATTGTGCACGCATCATAGAAAGATCGGCGCCGGCTTTCAACGGGTCTTGGCGGGTACCCACGAGGGGTAAGGTTGACCAGTTAGGTTAAGGCCGAGTGGTTGTTGCAGCCACATTCCTGGCTGATATCAGGTCGGCAAGGCTCGCGATGGGGTGCCTGCAATCGGTGGTCACACAGGTCACAGTTCGTCGCGGCGCTCATATCTTGTGAGTTTTGCGTCATGTCTTTCGATCGCAACGTCCGAACCGTCCATCCGCAGTCGAGCTGGACCGAGATCTGGCACCTCTGGACCGTGATCGTGCCTCGCCGCTCGATCAACGGGCAGCTCGTCTATGGAAAGGTCTGGCGCCGCCACGACGGCCGCGACTGGATCTACAAGAAGTTCACCGAGTACGACACCGAGGCGGCCTGAGCCGGCTCCGCTGCCGCAACTGAATCTAGCGCCCCGTTCCGATTTCATCGGAACGGAAACGGCTCTAGGCGGCCTTTGCGGGCGAGGCGGCCGCCGCAGGCTTGGGCGGCGGCGGCTTCAACGGCTTGTCCTGCTTTTTCGACCAGGAAATGTAATAGGCCACCGTCGTCATGATCGCGATGCCGGCGATGCTGACGAAGATCTGCGCGAACAGCGAGCCCGAGCTCATCGACAGCTCGAAATGGCCGACGAAGGACAGGAACACGCCGACGCAGAATACGGCGAGCGACTGCTGGCCGCAGACGATCAAGGGATCGAACACCTTCCACTCCAGACCAGGCCAGTCCTTCGGCACGAAGCGGATCACCAGGATCACGATCACGACGAAATGGAGGAAGCGGTAGGGCGCAAGGTTGGTCTTGTCGTTGGGGTTGAAGGCCGAGAACAGCCATCCCGGGAGCATGCCGCCGAGGGTGGGGAAGCGGCCGGCCATGGTCATGACCAGCGCGAAGGCGAGATAGCCGAGGCAAAGCCACAGCGTGATCGGCGAATTGATCACGGCTCCCGAACGCCGGGCGCCGCCCATCGCGCACCAGGCGCCGAACACGAACAGCACCTGCCAGGCATACGGGTTGAAGTACCACTGGCCGGCCGGATAGGCGGTCAGGTTCAGGCCGTAATGGCGGGCGGCGAGCCACAGCACGATGGACAGCGCCATCGTCAGGTCGGGCTTGCGCAACATGAACCACAGCACCGGCGGAAACAGCCCCATCAGCACGATGTAGAGCGGCAGCACGTCGAGATTGAGCGGCTTGAAGCGCAGGAACAGGCCCTGGCGCAGCGTCTCGGTGGCGTTGTCGACGAGGCCGGCGACGTTGAACTCGTTGATCATGTCGGAATCGCCGAACCGCAGCGCCAGATAGCTGATCGAGGCGATGTAGATCACGAACAGGATGATGTGGGCGACGTAGAGCTGCCAGACCCGCTTGGTCAGCCTCGTGGCGCCGACGATGAAGCCGCGCTCGAGCATCATGCGCGCATAGACGAAGGAAGCGGTGTAGCCCGAGATGAAGACGAACAGGTCGGCGGCGTCGGAAAAGCCGTAGTTGCGGGTGGTGATCCAGTTCACCACGTTGTCGGGGATATGGTCGAGGAAGATCGCCCAGTTCGCGATGCCGCGAAACAGGTCGAGCCTGAGGTCACGGCCCTTTTCGGGAAGCGTGGCGTTGATGTTCAGGAAGGCCATGCGACGGAAGCTTTCGGAGGGGGCGGATACGCTGGTGTCGGCGAGACAGGGCCGCCGGGCGGGATCCCGGCGCGGAAGGCGGGTACGCAATTGTCACGGTGCAGCATAATGACTATACCCGTCGGCAACGCACCCCCGGGGGGACCGGAATCACCGATCAGTTCCCAAAAGGTGTCTCTATACTATGCCCGCGGTTTCCACCAACTGCTACCGTGACGCATCGAAATCGAACGAAAAGACCAAGAGGCCCGGACCACCCATGACCGCACGCATTTTCAAGCCCGCCAAGAACGCGATGCAATCCGGCCGGTCCAAGACCAAGGAATGGCAGCTGGATTACGAGCCGGAGCAGCCGCGTTCGGTCGAGCCGCTGATGGGATGGACCTCGTCCGGCGACATGAAGCAGCAGATCACGCTGCGCTTCCACAGCAAGGAAGAGGCGGTCGCTTATTGCGAGCGCAAGGGCATCGCCTACCAGGTGATCGAGCCGCAGGATTCGATCCGCCGCCCGGTCGCCTATGCCGACAATTTCTCGTTCCGGCGCGGCGAGCCCTGGACGCATTGAGGGGCGGCTGGCTGCTCCGACTTCATACGACGTGATTTACTCGTCATGCTTGGGCCTTGTCCCGCCTGCGCGGCCGAAGCCGCTTCGGCGAGGCGAAGGCCCGGGCATCGACGTCTTTGGGGTCGAGTGAAAGAGCGCGGATGGCCGCGACAAGCCCTGGCATGACGGCGGGGGTACCCCGCCCGCAGACATGACGTCGCGTCCGATGATCCCGATCCACGGACCAGCTGTTGCGCCGGGCTCCGGCCCCTTGGCAGCGATTCCGCCGCGTGCTTCGCTGACGTCATGACGGGATCATGGCGAGGTGGGGGATGGCCGGGCGTGACCAGCTCGACGGCATCGATCTGAAGATACTCTCCGAGCTGCAGCAGGACGGGCGGGTGCGCAACAACGAGCTGGCGCTGCGGGTCGGCGTGTCCGCGCCCAATTGCCTGCGGCGGTTGAAATTGCTGTTCAGCCGCGGCGTGATCCGGGCGGTCCGCGCCGTCATCGACGAGCGGCTGCTCGGCTATGAGGTGGTTTCGTTCGTCTCGATCCAGCTCGTGAGCCAGGCCCAGCCGGTGCTGGAGGCGTTCGAGAGCTCGATTGCCGCGATCCCGCGCATCCAGCAGTGCTGGCGGATTTCAGGCGACACCGACTACCTGCTGAAATGCGTCGCGCCGAACGTCGAAAGCATGCGCCAGCAGCTGCTGCATTTCGCCGCGATGCCTGACGTGAAGAACGTCCGCAGCTTTCCGGTGCTGGGCGTCGCGAAGGATGTGCCGCTGCCGTTACAGGATGTATTGGCGGCACCCGTCGGATAGGGCGTTCAAGTCTCGCTACTGAAGTTCCGAAGTCGGGGGCGCTTGCGCGCGGTGCGGTCGATTCGGATAATTACAATAGCTTAGTAACTCACCTAACTGTGACATGTGATTTTGGCAGGACTGCAATGCGCGCAACCGTGATTGTCGGCATCTTTGCGCTGCCTAGATGCAGGGTGTGAACCTCGGTCTGCGTCGCACGCCGGGGATGCTTTTGTGGGACCCTAAGCAGGAAAAGACATCATGACATCGACTTCGAAGACGATCGCAGCCTCTGCTGCGACGCTGTTTGCGTCTGCGTTTTTTGTTCTGTCGGCGCCGGCTGCGAAGGCCGACGATTATTGCATCACCAACGGCGCCCAGGCCGCTCACGGCTGCGGCTATCCGACGATGGAAGCCTGCCGTCAGGCGGCCGGTGGCATCGGCGGCACGTGCTCGCAGGCCGGCGGCGCCAAGACTAGCAACGATGCGCTCGCCTTCCAGCCGAAGCAGACGAAGCAGCCCAAGGCTCGCCAGGGCGCGCAGAACTAACGCCTGAGATCGCGACCTGATCCGAGAGATTGCGTCCTCCGAGAGTGATCTCGGAGGACGTCAATTTATGACAAGCAGGTGACGCCGCGCCTCAGCGATAGCGCTCGCGAAATTCGCGCGGGCTAGCGCCGGTCCAGGTGCGGAAGGCGCGCGAAAAGCTCTTCTCGTTGCGGAAGCCGGCGATCTCCGCGATCCGCTTGATGGGGGCGCGGCCGCGCATCAGCTCCTGCTTGGCGAGCTCGAACTTTGCCTCTTCCTTGAGGTCGCGCAGCGAGGTCGCTTCCTCGCGCAGGCGCCGGTGCATGGTGCGGGTCGAGAGCGCCAACTCGCTTGCGACATCCTCGGCGCCGAGAATGCGTCCGCGTGCATTGCGCAGCACGCGGCGGACGCGCTCGACCAGCAGCCGGTCGCGCCGGTAGGGCAGCACGGTGAGCCGCAGCGCGCCCTTGAGCATGCTGTCGAGATCGGCGGGGCTGCGGGTCAGCGGCAGAGAGAGATAATGTTTGTCGAACACGATACGGGCGCCGTCCGCATCAAAGCTCAAATGCCTGCAGAAGATCGTCGGATAGACCGAGACGTGGCCCGGCTCGGAATAGGGAAACTCGGCCGCACGCAGCGCGATCGCGGAATCGACGGCCCAGCAGGAAAAGCCGAGGACATAGCGGAGCAGGGTGACCAGGCAGAATTCACGCAACGGGCCAAGGTCGCGCTGCTCGCGAATGGAGATGGTCGCGGTCTCATCACCAAGCGAGAGCTTGAACAGCACGTCCTCGGTCAGCAGGCGATGATGCCGGCACCAGCGTTTTAGCGCGACTTCGAGATTGGGGGCGGTGATCGAGGCGCGGCACAGCATGCCATAGGTTCCCCAAGGCAGCCGGCGCGAGAACCAGCCGAGCGCCTCGTCGTCGAGCTCGCGCATGGCATGGCCGGCCAGCGCCTCGAACTGGGCCGCCGTCACCCGTCCGTCCCGGGATCGAACAAGGTCCTCGGTGACCTGCCCCTTGCCCAAGGCCTCGACCGGATCCCGTCCGTAAAGGGCATAAGCGGCAACCACGCCGCGGACGAAGGCGGCTGGGGTCATGGCGCGGCGGGGCGTCGCGGTCGCGGCTTGAAAGGGCATGAAAAATCCTCGCCAAACTTGGCGGAAAATGCAACCTTTTCGACCGCTGGGACGCCCGGGCGGGGGTAGGTTCGGACCCGACAAGAATACGGAGGAATCGCCTTGAACATCCCGAGCATCGATTTCGATCTGGGCGAAGACATCAGCATGCTGCGCGACACGCTGCGCGCCTTCGTGGAGGCGGAGATCGCCCCGCGCGCCGCCGAGATCGAGAAGGCCAATCTGTTCCCGGCCGACCTCTGGAAGCGCTTTGGCGACCTCGGCCTGCTCGGCATGACCGCGCCGGAGCAATATGGCGGCTCCAGCATGGGCTATCTCGCCCATATCGTCGCCATGGAGGAGATTTCGCGGGGCTCGGCCGCCGTGGGGCTGTCCTACGGCGCCCATTCCAACCTCTGCCTCAACCAGATCCGCCGCAACGGCAACGACGCGCAGCGCGCGCGCTATCTGCCGAAACTGATCTCCGGCGAATATGTCGGCGCGCTCGCGATGTCCGAGCCCGGCGCGGGCTCCGACGTCGTCTCGATGAAGCTGCGCGCAGACAGGCGCGGCGACCGCTATGTCCTCAACGGCTCGAAGATGTGGATCACCAATGGCGGCGACGCCGACGTGCTGGTCGTCTACGCCAAGACCGATCCGGAGGCGGGCCCGCGCGGCATGACCGCCTTCCTGATCGAAAAGGACTTCAAGGGTTTCACCCACGGCCAGCATCTCGACAAGCTCGGCATGCGCGGCTCCAACACCTATCCGCTGTTCTTCGACGAGTGCGAGGTGCCCGAGGAGAACGTGCTCGGCAAGGTCGGCGAGGGCGTCAAGGTGCTGATGTCCGGCCTCGATTACGAGCGCACGGTGCTGTCGGGCGGCCCGCTCGGCATCATGGCGGCCTGCATGGACGCCGTGGTGCCCTACATGCATGAACGAAAACAGTTCGGCCAGCCGATCGGCGACTTCCAGCTGATGCAGGGCAAGCTCGCCGACATGTATGCGACCTGGCAGTCGGCGCGCGCCTACGTCTATGCGGTCGGGCGCGCCTGCGACCGGGCCGACCACGCCCGCACGCTGCGCAAGGATGCGGCGGCCGCGATCCTCTATTCCGCGGAGAAGGCGACGTGGATGGCCGGCGAGGCGATCCAGGCGCTGGGCGGCGTCGGCTATACCTCCGAGTTTCCAGTCGGACGTCTCTGGCGCGACGCAAAACTCTACGAGATCGGCGCCGGCACCTCGGAAGTGCGTCGCATGCTGATCGGCCGCGAGCTGATGTCCGAGACGGCCTGAAACCTTCACCTCATTGGAATCAACATGCCGCTCCATTCCAGCATCGATACGTCTTCATCGGACTTTGCGCGCAATTCCGAGGCCATGCGCGGGCTTGTCGCGGACTTGCGAGAAAAACTGAGCCAGGTCGCCGGCGGCGGCGGCGAGGTCTCGCGCAACCGCCATACCTCGCGCGGCAAGATGCTGGCGCGCGAGCGCGTCGACCTGCTGATCGATCCCGGCACCTCGTTCATGGAGCTGTCGCCGCTGGCGGCGTACGGCCTCTATGGTGGTGACGTGCATTCGGCGAGCGTCATCACCGGCGTCGGGCGCATCGCGGGCCGCGAATGCGTGATCGTCGCCAACGACGCCACCATCAAGGGCGGCACTTACTATCCGATGACGGTGAAGAAGCATCTGCGCGCGCAGGACGTGGCGCGGCAGAACAATCTTCCCTGCGTCTACATGGTCGATTCCGGCGGCGCCTTCCTGCCGCTCCAGGACGAGATCTTTCCGGACGAGCGCCATTTCGGCCGGATCTTCTACAACCAGGCCCAGATGTCGTCGCAGGGCATCCCGCAGATCGCGATCGTGATGGGCTCCTGCACCGCCGGCGGCGCCTATGTCCCCGCGATGTCGGACGAGAGCATCATCGTGCGCAACCAGGGCACCATCTTCCTCGGCGGCCCGCCGCTGGTGAAGGCCGCGACCGGCGAGGTGGTGAGTGCCGAGGAGCTCGGCGGCGCCGACGTGCATTCGCGGCAATCGGGCGTGACCGACCACTACGCCCAGAACGACGCCCATGCGATCGGCATCGCCCGGCGCATCGTCGGCACGCTGAAGCCGTCGGTGCGGCCGAACCTCAACATGCACAAGCCGCGCGATCCGCTGTTTGCGGCCGAAGAGATCTACGGCGTGGTGCCGGTCGACGGCCGAAAACCGTTCGACGTCCGCGACATCATCGCCCGCATCGTCGACGGCTCGGAGTTCGACGAATTCAAGAAGCTCTACGGCACGACGCTGGTCTGCGGCTTCGCCCATGTCTGGGGCTATCCGGTCGGCATCATCGCCAACAACGGCATCCTGTTCAGCGAGAGCTCGCTGAAGGGCGCGCATTTCATCGAGCTGTGCTGCCAGCGCGGCATTCCCTTGGTGTTCCTGCAGAACATCACGGGCTTCATGGTCGGCAAGAAGTACGAGGCCGGCGGCATCGCGCGCGACGGCGCCAAGCTCGTCACGGCGGTAGCGACCGCCTCGGTGCCGAAATTTACCGTCGTGATCGGCGGCTCCTACGGCGCCGGCAATTACGGCATGTGCGGCCGCGCCTATTCGCCGCGCTTCCTGTGGATGTGGCCGAACGCGCGCATCTCGGTGATGGGCGGCGAGCAGGCCTCGATGGTGCTGAGCCAGGTTCGGCGCGACAACATCGAGGCCAAGGGCGATAGCTGGTCGAAGGAAGAGGAAGATAAGTTCCGCGAGCCTATCCGCGCGCAATATGAGAGCCAGGGGCATCCGTATTACGCGACCGCGCGCCTGTGGGACGACGGCGTGATCGACCCGGCCGACACCCGCCTCGTGCTCGGCCTCGGCCTCTCGGCGGCGTCGAATGCGCCGATCGAGCCTACGAAATTCGGCCTGTTCAGGATGTGATGCGATGGACCGTTCAATGCTCTACCGGCGTTTTCGCACGCTCCTGATCGCCAACCGCGGCGAGATCGCCTGCCGCGTCATCCGCACCGCGCGAGCCATGGGCCTGCGCACGGTCGCGGTCTATTCCGAGGCCGACCGCGACGCGATGCATGTCGCGCTCGCGGACGAAGCCGTGCTGCTCGGTCCGGCGCGGGCGCGCGACAGCTACCTCAGTGTCGAGCGGCTGATCGAGGCCGCGCGAAAGACCGGCGCGGAAGCCGTGCATCCCGGCTACGGCTTCCTGTCCGAAAATGCCGAGTTCGCGCGGGCCTGCCTGGAGGCGGGCCTGGTGTTCGTCGGCCCGACCGCCGCGATGATGACGGCGATGGGCTCGAAGTCCGGCTCCAAGGCGCTGATGGAGAAGGCCGGCGTGCCTCTGGTGCCTGGCTATCACGGCGAGGCCCAGGACGATGCGACGCTTTCGAAGGCCGCGGACAAGATCGGCTTTCCCATCCTGGTGAAGGCGTCCGCCGGCGGCGGCGGCCGCGGCATGCGTATCGTGCGCTCGGCGGACGAGCTTGGACCGGCGATCGTCAGCGCCAAGCGCGAGGCCAAGGCCGCGTTCGGCGACGACCGCATGCTGATCGAAAAATATGTCGACAATCCCCGCCACATCGAGGTGCAGATCATCGGCGACAGCCACGGCAATCTGCTGTCGCTGTTCGAGCGCGAATGCACGCTGCAGCGCCGGCACCAGAAGGTGATCGAGGAGGCACCGTCGCCGACGCTCAATCCAGCCCAGCGCGAGACCGTCTGCGCCGCCGCGCGAAAGGCGGCCGGCGCGGTCAACTATGTCGGTGCCGGCACGATCGAGTTCGTCTCCGACGGCAAGGACGTGTTCTTCATCGAGATGAACACGCGTCTCCAGGTCGAGCATCCCGTGACCGAGTTGATCACCGGCATCGATCTGGTCGAATGGCAGCTGCGCGTCGCATTCGGCGAGGCGCTGCCGCTGAAACAGGACGAGCTCCGGCTCAATGGCCACGCGGTCGAGGCGCGCGTTTACGCGGAAAATCCGACCAAGAACTTCATGCCGTCGGTCGGGAGGATCTCGACCTGGCGCTTGCCGGCGGAAACCGGCGGCCTGCGCATCGACGCCGGCTATCGCGAAGGCGATACGGTCTCGCCCTATTACGATGCGATGCTCGCAAAAATGATCGCGTGGGCGCCGACGCGGGACGTCGCGATCGAACGGCTGAACCGCGGGCTGCAAGAATCCGACGTCCGCGGCATCGTCACCAACATCCCGTTCCTGTCGGCGCTGATGACGCATCCGAAGGTGCGGTCCAATGCGATCGACACCGGCTTCATCGAGCGCGAGCTGGCGGTGCTGACGCAGGCCCCGCCGGCGCCCGGCGAGCTCGAGCTGTGCGCGGCAGTCGCCGCTGTTATCAACGACGAGCGGCAGGCCGCGCAAGACGAGGCGAGTTCGCCCTGGCAGACCTTCGGCTGGATGCCGGTCGGTCGCCGCCAGCGCAGCTTTGCCTTCCGAGTCGGCCATGGACCTGAACAGAAGATCACGCTGAACTATGGCAGCGGGCCGTCGACGCTGGTGACCGGCGAGCGCGAATTGGCGTTCACGATCGCGCCGCGTGACGGCTGCTTCGATCTGACGCTCGATGGCGTCAAATCGCAGGTCGCAGCCGTGATCGACGGTCACGAGCTGTATTTGCGCACACGCAACGGCCGCTTCGACCTGCATTGGGTCGATCCGTTCGGCGGCGAGAGCGAAGAGCATGTCGGCGAGGACAAGATCGCGGCGCCCCTGCCGGGCACGGTCGTCGCCGTGCTGGCCGAGGAGGGCGCCAAGCTCGACAAGGGCGCGCCGATCCTCACCCTGGAAGTGATGAAGATGGAGCAGACGCTGCGCGCTCCCTACGCCGGCGTGCTGAAATCGATCAAATGCAAGGTCGGAGACATCGTCCAGGAGGGCGTCGAGCTCGCCGTGGTCGAGCCATCGGGAGAGTGAGATGAGCGATCCCGTCCGCATCATCGAAATGGGGCCGCGCGACGGCCTCCAGAACGAGAAGACGCCCGTCAGCGTCGAGGCCCGCATCGCCTTCGTCGAGGCGCTCGTAGCCGCTGGCCTCACCACGGTCGAGGTCGGCGCCTTCGTCTCGCCCAAGGCGATCCCGCAAATGGCGAGCTCGGACGCCGTGCTGTGCGGCGTCAGCCGCGTCAAGGGCGCCGAATTCCACGTGCTGGTGCCGAACGAGAAGGGCTATGACGCCGCGCGCGCTGCCGGCGCGCAAGTCGTCTCCGTGTTCGCGGCGGCCTCGGAAGGGTTTTCGCGCGCCAATATCAACTGCACGGTCGCGGAGTCCATCGAACGGTTCAAGCCGGTGCTGGCGCGCGCTCAGGCGGATGGCGTCAGGGTCCGCGGCTATATCTCCTGCGTGCTGGGCTGCCCGTTCGACGGCGAGATCAAGCCGAAGGCGGTCGCCGATCTCGCCAACACGCTGTGGGAGCTCGGCTGCTACGAGATCTCGCTCGGCGACACCATCGGTGTCGGCACGCCTGATAAGGCCAAGGAGATGCTGCGCGCGGTTAGCGCCAATATCCCGCCGGCAAAACTCGCGATGCATTTCCACGACACCTACGGCCAGGCACTCGCCAATCTCTATGCCGGCCTGGAGGAGGGCGTCCGCGTCATCGATTCCGCCGCCGGCGGCCTCGGCGGCTGCCCCTACGCGCCGGGCGCGACGGGCAATGTCGCGACCGAGGACGTGGTCTACATGCTCGAAGGCATGGGCGTCAGAACCGGTGTCGACATGGACAAGCTGCTGGCGGCCACGAACGAGATGAGCGGCGTGCTGGGCAAGCCGCCCGTGAGCCGCGTAGCCTCCGCGCTGAACGCGAAGAAGAAGCGGGCTGCTACGTAGCTTTGTAGGGTGGGCAAAGGCGCGTAGCGCCGTGCCCACCATCTCTCCGCGATTTTGATCTCAAATGGTGGGCACGCTTTCGCTTTGCCCACCCTACGAGACCTTCGCCTAGGCCGCCTTCAGCCCGACATCCGGCAGGCGCGGCCGGTTCTTGAGCGCCTTCGCCATCATGGCCTCGACCTCGGCCTTCTCCTGCGGCAGCAGCGCGAGGCGGGGCGGGCGGGTCAGCGCGGTGCCGCGGCCCATGATGTGCTCGCACAGCTTGATGCACTGGACGAGGTCGGGGCGTGCGTCGAGGTGCAGCAGCGGCATGAACCATTCGTAGATCGGCATGGCTTCCGCAAAGCGGCCGGCCTTGGCAAGACGAAACAGCGTCTCGCCCTCGCGCGGGAAGGCGTTGGACATGCCGGAGACCCAGCCCACAGCGCCCATGGCGATGCTCTCGACGATGACGTCGTCGAGCCCTGCGAACAGCACGAAGCGGTCGCCGACCATGTTCCTGGTGTCGATGAAGCGCCGCGTGTCGCCCGAGGAATCCTTGAAGCAGACGACGGTCTCGACGTCGGCGAGCGAGGCCAGGATGTCGGGGGTGACGTCGTTCTTGTAGATCGGCGGATTGTTGTAGAGCATCACCGGCAGGTCGGTCGCGCTGGCAACCGCGCGGAAATGCGCGGCGGTCTCGTGCGGCTTCGACGAATAGACCAGCGCCGGCATCACCATCACGCCGTCGATGCCGACGCGCGCGGCTTCCTTGGCGGTCTCGACCGCAAAGGCGGTGGTGAATTCGGCGATGCCGCACAGTACCGGCACGCGGCCTTTCGCGACGGATTTCGCCGTCTCCATGATCGCGACCTTCTCCTTGCGCTCTAGCGAGGTGTTCTCGCCGACCGAGCCGCAGACGATAAGGCCGGAGACGCCGTCGCGGATCAACCCGTCCATGACCTTGGCGGTCGCGTCGATGTCGAGCGAGAGATCGTCGTGGAATTGCGTGGTGACGGCCGGGAAGACGCCTTCCCAGGAAACGCGGCGGCTCATGAATTGACTCCAAGTGAGTTTGCCGGCGGGGGGCTGGATCCACCGGCTGTGGTGAAGAGGATGGCGAATGGGATCAGAGCGTCGCGCCGACCTTGCGCAGCTCGGCGAGAACAGGTGCCTTGGGCAGCCAGATCTTGTCGAACTCGGCGATGACAGCCTCGGTGTCGCCGGGCGGGACCTGGCGGATCGGGATCGGCGCGTTCTTGAAATTCTCGATCAGCGCGGGCTCGTTGGAGGCCAACTCGTCGATCTGCGCGTCCAGCGTCGACTTCACCGTCTTGGCGATCAGCTCGCGGTCGGCTGCGGGGAGCGTCTGCCAGACCCGGCCCGAGACCACCGCCGCCATCGGCATGAAGACGGCGTTCATCTGCAGGATCACCTTGGAGACCTTGTCGAAGCGCTGGTTCCAGGAGAATTCGAGATCGGCCTCGAGGCCATCGACCTGGCCGTTGGCCATCGCGTCGAACACCTGCGGCGTCGGGATCGGCGTCGGCGCGGCACCGAGCGACGAATAGAAATCGCGATAGACCGGCGTCGGGTTGATGCGCAGCTTCATGCCCTTGATGTCGGCGAGCGAGTTCAGGTCCTTCGAGGAGAACACCGCGCGCATGCCGGTGATGCCCCAGCCGAGGCCGATGGTACCGGTCTCCTGCGGCAGCACATCGAACAGCTTCACCGCCGCCGGATGCCGCACGAATTTCGCGACCGCAGGCGTCGAGCGGACGATGTAGGGCGCATTGATCGCGGCGATGTGTGGCACGCGCGAGCCGAGCTCGGCGGCCTGGATGAAGCCCATGTCGAGCGCGCCGGACTGCAATTGCTGCATCATCGCGGGCTCGTTGCCGAGCTGGCCGGAATGGAACACGGTCAGGGTGAGCCGGCCGTTGGTCGCGGCCTTGAGATCGTCGCCGAATTTCAGCGCCGCCTTGTTCCAGGAATGGCCATTGGGCGTGATCAGGCCGAGGCGGAATTCCTTGGCCTGGGCAAGCGCCAGCGAGGGCGCGAACACCGAGGCGGCGGCGCTGGCGGCGAGAAAGCGGCGGCGTGAAAGCGGCATGGTCGGGCTTCCTTTTGAACGGGCCTATTTGATGAGGATCAGCGAGAGCGAGGGGTAGAGCGAGAGCAGCACCAGCAGGACGCAGGAGATGACGAAGAAGGGCAGCGTCACCATGAACATCTTGCCGGGCTTGGCGCCGGTGACGGCGGCCGCGACGAAGAAGCAGAGCCCGACCGGCGGCGACAACAGGCCGAGCACGAGGTTGATCACCACCACGACGCCGAAATGCCTGGGATCGATGTGGTAGACGTCGGTTGCAACCGGCAGCAGGATCGGCACCGTCATGATCAGGCCGGGAATGCCATCGATCACCGTGCCGATGATCAGCAGGATGACGTTGCAGATCAGCATGAAGCTGACCGGGTCCTTGGCGGCGGACTGGATCCAGCCGGCGGTTTCCTGCGGCACCTTGCCGAAGATCAGGACCCAGGAGAACACCGCCGCGGCCGCCACCAGGAACAGCACGATCGCCGAATAGATGGCGCTGCGCAGCATCATCTGCGGCAGCTGCGAGAACTCGAATTCCTTGGTCCAGTATTTCCCGACAAGGGCGGCGGCGACCGCGCCGACGGCCGCGGATTCCGTCGCATTGGCGAGGCCGCTGAGGATGGTGCCGACGATGACGATCGGAATCAGCAGGGTGGGTGACGTCCGCAGGATCGTCATGACGCGCTGGCGCGGCGTCTGATAATCGGCACGGGGATAGTTGTAGACATATCCCATCAGCGCGATGACGAGGCAGAACATCACCGTGAGGATGACGCCCGGCACGATGCCGGCGATCAGCATGTCGCTGACCGAGACCTGCGCGAGCACGCTGTAGACCACGAACATCACCGACGGCGGAATGATCGGGCCGAGCATGCCGCCATAGGCGGTCAATCCCGCCGCGAAGGTCTTGTCGTAGCCCTTCTTCTCCATCTCCGGGACCATGATCTGCGCCATGATCGCGACCTGCGCGGTCGCCGATCCCAGGATCGAGGAGATGAACATGTTGGCGAGGATGTTGACGTAGGCGAGCCCGCCCTTCAGCGAGCCGACGAAGGCCATCGCCATGTCGACGATGCGCCGCGTGATGCCGCCGCCGTTCATGATCTCGCCGATCAGGATGAAGAGCGGAATGGCGATCAGGCCGTAGCTGTCGACGCCGCCGAACAGCTGGAGCGGATAGGACTGGAACAGCACCGGATTGCCGGATGCTGCGATGTAGACGAGGCCGGCGAGGCACAGGCAGAGGCCGATCGGCACGCCGACCAGCATGATCGCGACGAAGGCGGCTGACGTGATCATCAGTTGACCCCGTCGAGTTCGGAGAGCGCAAAGCCCTTCGGCGGCGTGCGCGGGACCAGCTCGAGATCCTCCAGCAGGTTGGCGAGGCCGTGGATGGTCATCGAGACCGCGAAGATCGGCAGCGTCAAATAGAGCACCCAGGTCGGCCAGTTCAGCGTCTGGGTGTGCTCGGTGTAGAGGAAGTTGAAGGTCTCGGCCGCGAGCTTGCGCCCGTCGAAGCCGGCGCGCGCAAGGCCAATCGGGTCCATCCAGAGCATGCAGGTCACGATCAGCGCGATTCCGAACACGACGACCATGCCGGTCGAGATCACCTTTGCGATCTTCTGGTGCCGCGGCGAAAGACGGTCCGTCAGCATGGTGACCGCGAAATCGAGCCGCAGCCGCGTCATCGCGGAGGCGCCGACGAACGTCAGCCAGACCACGCAATAGACCGCGGATTCATCGATCCAGTAGATCGGGAAGCGCGCGTAGCGGGTGACGACGTTCACCAGGATCAGGCCGGTGAGCAGGTACATCAGGCCCATCAGCGCGACGCGCTCGACTGCGAGCAGGCCACTGGACGCGCGGACGACCGTGTGTCGAACGCTGAATGCGCGCGTGGCCGGCATCGTCTGCTCGATCATGAAAGAGGCCCCGACCCCTGAGAAATCTCGTGCTATCGGCAAATGTATAATTTATACATTTTGAGTGTCAAACGGAGATTGCGGTCATTTCGGCGGCAGGACGCGCTTTTGCTGGGCACTGGCTTTTGCCGGGCCGCGCACTTTTGTTGGGCCCCTCAACATGCAAGAGAGAGACCGCTTCGGCCGGATGAGTCGGGAAGGACAACAGAAGGTCAGATGAAACAGCCTCTGAAGCATCGCACGCTGTCGGCCGCGATCGTCGACCAGCTCAGACAGGCGATCCTCGACGGCACCTATCCAGCCGGATCGCAGCTACGGCAGGACGCACTTGGCGAGGCCTATGGCGTCAGCCGCATCCCGGTGCGCGAAGCGCTATTCCAGCTCGAGGCCGAAGGCCTGGTGCGCATCGTCCCGCAGAAGGGCGCGATCGTCTCGGAGCTGTCGCTGGACGAGATCAACGACGTGTTCGATCTGCGCCGGATTTTGGAGCCGCGCCTCCTGGCGCAATCGGCGCCGCGTTTCACCGCCGATGATTTCGAAGGGCTCGACGACATCCACAAGCAGTTCGAGAAGGCGATCAAGGCGCGCAATGTCAGCGAATGGGGGCAGCTCAACGCCGACTTCCACATGGCGCTCTATGTTCACGCCCCGCAGCCGCGTACGCGCGCGATCGTGCTGTCACTGCTCCAGACCAGCGACCGCTACACGCGCCTCCAGCTCTCCAACACCAAGGCGATGGGGACAGCCGAGAGGGAGCACGCCCATCTGATCGCGCTTTGCCGTGCGGAGAAGGTCGAGGAGGCCTGCCGCTTCCTGGAGCGGCACATCGAGGCCGTGCGCAAGGATCTGTTGCAGGTGGTGGCCGGCAGCACGATCGCGCCGAAGTCACGGCGGAAGGATAAATCGTAGAGATCTTAGGGTTAGCTCGTAGGGTGGGCAAAGCGAAGCGTGCCCACCACTTTTATCGGGATCGAGGAGAGATGGTGGGCACGGCGCTGCGCGCCTTTGCCCACCCTACGGCAATTGCGATTGCCTCTACCTGCTCCCGTCCGGCCCCATCACCAGGTCCGGCAGCCCGGTCGAGATTCCCGGGAAGAAGCACAGCAGCAGCACCGCGAGCATCATCAGCAGCACGAAGGGCAGGGTGCCCCAGATCACCTCGCGCAAGGGAATGTCCGGCGCGACGTTGCGGATGACGAAGATGTTGAGGCCGACCGGCGGATGGATCAGCCCCATCTCCATCACGATGGTCATGACTACGCCGAACCAGATGATGTCGAAATTGGCGGCGCGGAGCGGCGGCAGGATGATCGGCGCGGTCATGAGAATGATCGAGACTGGCGGCAGGAAGAAGCCGAGCACGACGACCATGACGAGGATCGCGAACAGCAGCTCCCAGCGCGGCAGGTGCATCGCGACGATGGATTCGGCGACCGATTGCGAGATGTGCAGATAGCTCATCACGTAGGAATAGAGCAGCGACATGCCGATGATCATCATCAGCATGGTCGATTCCCGGATCGTCGACTTCAAGATCGGGGCGAGGTCGCTCGGCCGCCACACGCTGTAGATCGCCGCGATCAGCGCCAGCGCGAGCAGGCCGCCGAGGCCGGCGGTTTCCGACGGCGTCGCGTAGCCGCCATAGAGCGCGATCATGACGCCGGTGAGCAGCAGCACGAAGGGGATTACACGCGGCAGCACGCTGAAGCGTTCGGCCAGCGTGTATTCGTCGCGGGCCAGGATCGCGGCCTCAGGCCCGCCTTTCTCAAAGATCGCCTGCGCCGCGGCATATTCCTGGCGGAAGCGGATCACCGCATAGGCGCCGAACAGCGAGACCAGCAGCAGGCCGGGGCCGATCCCGGCGAGGAAGAGCCGGCCGAGCGATTTTTCGGCGGCGACCGCGAACAGGATCATCGTGATCGAGGGCGGCAGCAGAATGCCGAGCGTGCCGCCGGCCGCGATGATGCCGGCAGCAAATCCGCCGGAATAGCCGCGCTTGCGCATCTCGGGGATGCCGGCCGATCCGATCGCCGAGCAGGTCGCGGGGCTGGAGCCCGCCATCGCCGCAAACAGCGCACAGGCGAACACGTTGGCGACGCCGAGGCCGCCGGGGACGCGATGCAGCCAGGCATGCAGGGCCGAATAGAGATCCTGGCCGGCGCGCGATTTACCGATCGCGGCGCCCTTCAGGATGAAGAGCGGGATCGACAGCAGCGTGATCGAGGCCATTTCCTCGTAGACGTTCTGCGTCACCGTATCCAGGGACGCGGCCGGCATGTAGATGCCCATGAACACGACCGCGACCGCGCCGAGCGCGAACGCGATCGGCATGCCTGAGAACATCACGACCAGCGTCGCGATACCGTAGGCGAGGCCGATACCGAAAACGCTCATGGACGCCTGGCTCCTGCGAAAGGCAGCGCAAGCTGCACGAGGATCTGGATGCAGAGCAGGCTCATCCCGAGCGCCATCAGCGAATAGGGAATGGCGAGCGGCGGCGACCACATCGAGTTTGAGACCTGGCCGTCGACATAGGCTTCATGGGTCAGCGTCCAGGACTTCCAGGCGAAAAAGGCGCAGAACAGGAACGTCGCGGCATCGACCAGCCAGAGCCTGATCCGGTTCGCGAGCGGCGACAGCAGGCCGACAAAGGCCTCGATGCCGATATGGCCGCGGTTCTGCTGCACATAGGCCGCCGTCATGAAGGTGGCGCCGACCAGGAGGAATACGGCGGCCTCGTCCTGCCAGTAATTGGCGGCCTTGAACAGAGCGCGGCTGAGCACGCTGTAGCTCAGGATGGCGCAGGCCGCGATCAGCGCGATCGCTGCGAACACGACGATGATGGTGTTGAGGACGGCGAGACCGCGATCGATCGCCGCCGCAAGGCCGGTCCCTGCGGCAGCGTTCGCTTGGTCGTCACGATCCGGAAGCGGACCGTGGCTCATGCGCCGACGTCGGAGGCGAGCTTGAGCAGGTTGGCGGCGGTCGCGGTCTTGGCGCCGTAATCCTTCCACGCGGTGTCGCGGGCGATGTCGCGCCATTTGCCGACGGTGGCGGCATCGAGCGCACTGACCTTGGCGCCGGCCTTCTCGTAGACCTTGGCGACCTCGACGTCGTCGTCCTGCGCGCCCTTGCGGCCGAAGGCTTCGAGCTCGGTGCCGACCGCGAGCAGGACGTCCTGCTGGTTCTTCGGCAGCTTGTCGAAGATCGCCTTCGACATCATCAGCGGCTCGAGCATGAACCAGTAGGAGGCACCCGCACCCGAGGTCAGCGACTTCGCGACCTCTTCGAGCCGGAACGAGATCAGGCTGGTCGAGGAGGTGATGCCGGCATCGCAGGCGCCGGTCTGCATCGCCGCGTAGATTTCGTTCGACGGCACCGAGAGCACCGAGGCGCCGGCGGTCTGGAGCACCATGTCCATCTCGCGCGAGCCGCCGCGCACCTTCATGCCCTTGGCATCTTCAGGGGCGACGATCGGTTTGGAGCGGCTGGCGACGCCGCCGGCCTGCCACACCCAGGTGAGCAGGATGATGCCCTTGTCGGCGAGGAAGTCAGTCAGCGCCTTGCCGACCGGCGCCTTCTTCCAGCGCATGCCCTGGTCGTAGGTGGTCACGAGGCCCGGCATCAGGCCGATATTGGTCTCCGGTAGCTCACCACCGGCGTAAGGCATCGGATAGAGGCTGATGTCGAGCGCGCCCTTGCGCATCGCGGAGAACTGCGCGTTGGTCTTGATCAGCGAGGAGTTCGGATAGATTTCTGCAGCGATGTCGCCTTTGCTGCGCTTGGCGACTTCAGCCGCGAACATGCGGCAGAGCCGGTCGCGGAAGTCGCCCTTGTCGATGGTCCCTCCCGGGAATTGATGCGAGATCTTCAGCGTGGTCGCGGCATGCGCGGTACCAGTGCCGAAGCGAAGAATGGCGGGTGCGGCGACGGCGGTCGCGATCAGATGACGGCGCGTGAGCATGGTGTATCCCCTTGGACGGCCCTTGGCCGGTTCTTGTTTGGTGTGAGGTGGGCTGGGTCCTTGAGACCAGCGCATAGGTCCATCCTAGCCGGTCTCTCACCCAATATTCTCTCATCTGATAGTTCGAGACCGAATGCCGGGGCAAGTGCCGGCCTTGCTGCAGTGCACACGGAACATCCTCGCAGCCGGCCCGCAGAAATTTTGTCAGTGGGCGCGTAACAACGCCAGCGGGCAATCCGTCGAGATCAGATAGCGGCGTCCGTCGCTGACAAACACCATCTCGAAGGGAAATCACTCATGACCATTCGCACCCGCATCGTGCTCGGCGTCTCGGCTGCCGCTCTGTCGCTTGGCCTCGCGCTGTCGCCGGCCGCTTTTGCCCAGGACAAGATGGGCAAGGACGACGGCATGATGAAGAAGGACACGATGTCCAAGGACGGCATGAAGAAGGACACCATGTCCAAGGACGACGGCATGAAGAAGGACCACATGTCGAAGGACGGGATGAAGAAAGACGACGGGATGATGAAGAAGAACTGATCTTCCGCCGTCGTCGCGGCGTCTGCGAAGGCAGACGCGCGCTTGGAAGTCCGAGGGCGGTCACATGGACCGCCCCCAGCGATGTTTCAGTTCAACTTCACTTGAACGCGACGTGAGTTGAACGTGACTTGCGAACGTTACTTCCGCTTGGCCTTTCGGGCAGCGTAGCGGGCGTCGCGCTTGGCCTTTTGCTCGGCCTCGACTTCAGCCTGCTTGGCGATCGCTTCTTCCGCTTCGCGGGCGATACGCGCGGCTTCGGCCGCTGCAGCTTCTTCCGCAATACGCTTCTGCTCGGCCTTCTCGGCTTCGCGCGCGGCCTTTGCCTCTGCGCGCTTGGCCGCGAGCGCCTCGCGCTCAGCACGACGTGCCGCCACCGCCGGATCATCCAGCCCGGGCTGCGACTTGAATTTGTTCAAAAGATTTTTGCGCGCTTCCTGCGCCGCCTTTTGCCGGTCTGAAAACCCGGGTTCCCTAAATCCACTCACGGGCCTTGCCTTCCTCGCTTTCAATCCTACATCGGTGACTGTTGGTACGTCGGCTGGGCATAGCAGGCACCACGCGACGCAGAAGCGTGTACATCGGCGCGCGTCGCGAAGCCACCCATAATCGCAGCCGATCAGGTAGACGAAAAATCGCCACCACCGACGATCTCTCGTAGCCCCGAAAAACTGCCGAATTGTGATGTCCTTCATAGAGGACCACACGGAGCGGCGCCTAGCGTCCGCCCGGTACGAGACGGAGCACGGGCATGATGATCTCAAGACTGAGCCCGAAGGCGCTCGCAATCGCCGTCGCGGTGGTCGCCTTGGCTGGCGTCGCACTGTTGCTCGCCCGCCCTAAGCCGATCGAAAGTGCCGTCCTCGGCGCGGATTGGGAATGCACCCAGACCGCATTCTTGCTGACGACCTGCGCACCTCGGGCCACTCCGGCGGTCGAAACCTCGCGCAAGGATGCGATCCGGCAGACCCGGGGCTGAACGATCGACCGGGATGTGACGCGACGTCGCAGAGGTGGTAAAGCCGGCTCACCCCTGCGATCGGCCAGTCATGTCCAAGTCTGAGTCCAAGCCCGAATCCAAGCCCGAACCGGGCAAAAAGCCCAAATCCCTCGCAAAACCTCAATCCGGCGACAACCGTCGTGGTGCGATTGCCGGATTGATCATCGCGCTCGTGATCCTCGGTGTCGGCTGGTGGCTCGCCCGCGATCTCACCGCGGCCAGCAAGATGCAGGACTGCCTGATGTCGGGGCGGACCAACTGCAATGTGATCGAGCCGGCGCGCTAGAGCGGTTCCGCCGCGCCCCCAGGGCCGAAAATTGCCGTGATCTTAATCATTTGTAACGGGACTTAGCCGACCAAAGCAGGTCAGTTATGTCCGCCGGCATCAGCCAGGCGCGAGGCGAATCGTCTATCGCGCTAGGCACCACGGCAATCGCGAGAGTAGGGGGTTAAGCACGCATGAGTGCGTCCAGCCGCATGAAGATCATTATTCCCTTGGTTTCGGCCATGTCCCTTGTCGCGCTGTCGGCGCAGGCACAGGACTCATTGCCGCCAAGACCCCAGGCCCAGCCGCCTGCGGGGCCCGGCGCGGGCGCGCCGCCCCAGAACAATCAGAACATGCGCAAGGGCCCCCCGCCGCAGCAGGCGGCCCGGCCCGCGCAACAGCCCGGCGGCCAGCCCCACGCCGGCGGCCCCGGTCCCGGCCCGCACGGAGCAGGTGGCCCGCCGCCCGGACGCAATTACGCCAGGGGCCCCGCACCGGAGCGCGACTGGGGCGGACACGCCTATCGCGGCAATCGCGCCTGGGATGGCGGGCGCTGGCGCCACGAGGTCCGCAACGGCCGCTCCGGCTGGTGGTGGGACGTCGGCGGCGTCTGGTACTATTATCCGCAGCGGATGGCCGGCCCGCCGGCCTACATCTCCGAGGATTACTTCGACGACATGCCGGTGGCCTATGCTCCGGCGCCGCCTCCCGTCGCCTACGAACCGCCGCCGCCTCCGCCACCGGCTGATCCCGGCGCAAGCGCGCTTGGCGGCGCTATCGTCGGCGGCGTGCTGGGCGGCCTGATCTCGGGCAACGCCTCGGGCGCGGCCGCGGGTGCCGTGATCGGCGGCGCCACCGGCGCGATCGCCGGCGCCACGGCTGCCTCGCGGCCCGGCTATTATTTCGCCCAGGGCAATTGCTACTACCGCTATCCGAGCGGCCAGTATGTGCAGGCCGATCCTCGCGCGTGTTACTGAGGCTTCAGGCAAGGTCTGAAACAAGGAGGCGGGCGCAGGCCCGCCTCTTTTTGTCTGGGCAACGTATTGCTTGCTGAAGCGATACTGATCGCTTCGCGCGTCACACCAGCCAGTTGAAGAACGCGATCGCGGCCCAGACCAGGCCTGCGATCCAGGCCAGCATCACGATACCGATGGTGGCAAGAAACGTGGCGCCGAACAGGTCGGGCCTTGCGCGTCGCGTTGGGACGTGAGCCTCGGCTGCTGCTTCCTGTGTCATGATGGACCACCCATGCCCTCTCGCGGTGGTGCGAGCGGTTGAGTTCTGTTTAGCCGAGACGCCGGTTGCAGGCTGTGACGCACTTCACAGATGCGTCAGGGTGGGTTCGGACGACGCGAAGCCACCCCGCATTCATACGGACGAAATTGCCATCGGTCCGTCCATATCGGTCGGTTAGGTTCGGCCTCATGTGCCCCAAGTACGACCCACAGCACGAAGCCGAGGCGGCGATGAAGCGGGCCGCGGCGTCCGCCGACGGCGCCGACCGGCAGAGACTGATCCAACTGGCTCTGGCCTGGCATCAGCTCGCCCGCGACCGGCGCGACGAGCAGACGGACTAATCGCATCCTCGGCGAGATCTCGCGTCAATGGCCGGCCGAGGTCGGGACGCTGGTTGGCCTGCATGAGAAAGCCCCGTGCTCGGGGGGACAAGCACGGGGCCCTTCAAAGCCGACCGGGGCTGGCGGGTCGGCACCACTCCATTTCGTTGCAGCCAACGTGCTGGTCGTGATCTCGTTCGCGGCGCTACGCATTTCGTCGCGCCGTGGTTCGCTGCGACTGACGTTGCGCGGTTAGGAACATCCGTTCCCCGTCGACGTTGGCCGGCTATGACAGACCCCGAATTGCGCGCGCAGTCTTTCGAGATCGCCTGGAAATATCTCGACCAATCCGGCCTGCTCACCGGTGAGCCCAATGATTCAGCCCGCTTCATCCTGAACAGGATCGACCGGTTGATGCTGCGCGGCGAGCGGCGCAGGCTGCTGCTGTCGAACGCCGCGATCGATGCGTACCGATTGCGGCCCTTGCTCGTGACCTCGGATGCATGAACGAACCGAGCCAGCGAAACGCGGCATTAATGAATGCGCGCTGCCGATTTTTGCGATGACGATTCGTGCTTTTGGAACGAAGCGGAGTCGGACCGTGAACAAAAGAAAGGCCGCTTAGGCGTCGGCTGATCTGGTGCTGCGCCTGACTCAATCGATCGCCAGGCAGTGCTCCAAATGTGGCTCCGAGTCCGCCTTCTGGCGGCTTGGACGCGCCCAGGCCTGAATAGCGAAGGCGAGTTGATGCTGACTGGCCGCCGCGTCCGCAATGGAAGCCCGCGCCGTCTCGATGCGCCGTGTGATCACGCTGGAGTTCACGACGCCAGCGTCGATTGCCAAATACGACATCGCGATCACGGCAACCGCAGATGCGATAGCCATTCTCGTCCACTCGGTTGGCAGCATCGAATTCCCTATCGGGCGCACGTCGCCCGGCGCATAGATAGGGTTCGTCTGTCCGGTTCAAAGACCGGGGCGAGGGTACCCACGTATTCGTGAAGTAAGAGGATTGGTGACTGTGCGTCCGTCATGTCGATCAAGCGGCACCGAAATTCCGGCAGCGCGAATCGAAGTCGTCCACGGGATCGACGAGAACAGCGAGGCTCTTGAAAACGTCTCCGGTGAGCGGGCGGCCGATACCGCAAGTCGGCTCCATCGGCCTCGTCAATCCAGTGATGAATGGCGATCCCAGCAGGACTAACAGAATATCGGTAAATCAATCGGTTGTGGCCCAGGTTAGGCAATTTCGGTGCGATTGAATCGCATAGAGATTTTTGGCGATTGCCTAACCGGGTCAAAGTGGGCCGGGTAGCTAGCTCGTCCGAACACAACCGTACAACCGGATAAATCGCTTTTAAGTTGTGGATAGAACAAAAGAGGGCCGCCTTAGTCGGCGACCCCTTCTTGGCGCCCCCACCGTCTTGTCCGCCCCCTCATTTTTCTGAAGCGACGCCCTGTGTCTGCGCGTCGCCAATCGTATTTATTCAGGTCGGCCTTGGTACCAGGGCCGCTGGAGCGCACCACTCCGTATTCAACCGAGGCACACAGATGGTTATGCGGGACGGAAGTTACGTCGATGATCTCTACTATGCCGGCGGGGACTCGGTGACCGTCAAGGTTTTGGTCGGTCGTGACGACGCCGAGTGGCGAACTGCGCATCTTTCCGAGATGCCGCGCGAGTGGCTGTCAGAGGTAAGGGCAGCCGTTGATGAGGCGCTTGCTAGGGCCTCTTAATTCCAATTCATAGGACGAGCAGTGAAGATACTGAATATGCGCCCATGTTCGGGCGGGAGGCGCTTTGCCTCTATCGACGTTGAGATTGCGCCCGGAGTCCGGGCAATGGATGTTTCCGTTATTCGCAAGACAGACGGCTCGCTGCGCGTCTTTGGTCACTCGCTGACCTTCGACCGCACTGTTGCCGATGGCCTGGCGCGCGCCGCGGTCGCGGTCGGAGAGTGTCAGTATGAGCGACGCTAAGCAGCGCACCGCCAAACCTGGCGACTTGCTTTCGCAGTGGTGGACGCTTGGCGCGATTGCCGCCGACAGGCGCACCACCGGCCGACACGTGAAGGCTGGCTGGGTAATCATTAATTCTTATTGGCAGAAGCACGGCAATGGCCGCGCCAGTCTGCGCTTCATCGAGCGAGCCACCGGCCTCGGGCGCCCCGCCGTCGTCAGGGCGTGTCGTGAACTCGCCGAGTGGGGGCATGTCACGCGCGTGCCTGGCGTTGGCTCCCGGCCATCCGAATACGTGCCTCGGTGGGTGACATCGGCTAGAGGTGTGCAAATCACAACCACTAACGACGACAACCCTAGTGGTGTGCAAATGGATACCGCCCCGGTATCTGAATCCACACCACTAGACGGCGCTAGTGGTGTGGAAATGGATACCGAATCCTACCTACCTGAACCGGCTTACAAGCCGGCTTCAGGAAAGGTAGATGATGATTGCGCCGCGCCTACGGCGCCGCCTTTGGCTGGGCTTGCGCCCGCCACGGCGGGGACGGCGCAAGAAGAGTTGCCAAGCGCCCAGGCCAAGCCAACCTTTGAGCTCTGCTACCGCACCTATGATTACGCCAAGGGCAAGAAGGAAGCCAAAGCGGCATGGGATGCGCTCCCGGCCGAGGTAGACCGCCCCGCCGTCATCCAGGCCGCAGCGGCTTGGAAGGCGTCATGGGCTGCGCAAGGCAAGCCGAATGCGCCGCGATATACGCTGGCGCGGTGGTTGAAAGATGAGCGGTACGACGAGGACGCGCCACGCGGTTTCCAAAAGGCGGAGCGCAGCAAGGCGAAATCGAATGCTACCAAGCCAGCCAAGCCCCGCCAGCCAGCTCCGCCGATAACGGCCCGCGTTACCTCAAGCGCGCTCGTCGAGGTCGGCAGCGGCTCAGAGTTGCACTTTACCGCAACCGACGAGGCGGGCATTCAGCACCAGCACGTTATCACGCTGGAGCATCCAGACGCAGAAACGCAGTTCGCAGGTCAGAAGCAGCTCGCCAAGTTGGTACACGCGGCCGGCCTGGAGACAATCTCCGACTCCGGTGAGCTGCACGGCCGGACTATCGTCATCACCGGCGACGGCTTTGAAGCGCCAGCAACCCGGCCGGACGACGAGACGCCGCTGCCGGTGAAGCCCGAGCCGGAGCCGTTGCCCGCGCCGGAGTCCAAGCCGCTGACTGAAGCCGAGGAGGCAGCAATCAAAGCGCGCATTGAAGCCATTGCGCCGCGACGCGAGCCAACCGAATGGGAGCGGCGACGTGAAGCTGGCCGAAGGGAATGGGACGCGGCGCATCCGGAATTCTTCGAGGATGCACCGGTCGACGATTCACCATCACCAAAGCGCCGGATGACTGTTGATGAGGAGCAAGCCGAATACGATGCTTGGTTTGAGGCCCAGTTAGAGGATGGCGCCTGATCACCGAGACGTCTCTTGAGCCGCGCAGACGGCCAACAGCACTTCACGGAGCCAAAATGACACCAGCAAACGACAACGGCCCCATTCGGGCCGACGAATTCACCGACCTTGCCGCCCGCCGGACTGGTTGGCATCAGCCCCGGCTAGGGGGCCATTTCGATCTCCCCCACCGTGGGCCTTAACTTCCGGTCCCACAGTTACGGACGTCATCCCGCAGGTTTTCAGATTATTTTCCCCCTGTGTGCAGCCGCAAGGCCACACCAAGAGCCAGGAAATGGCCTGATACAGCACGTCACGAGACAATCCATGCATCGCACCCCAATCGAGTCCCGCCTAGCTCGCGCCGGAAGGCGCTCTGATTTGCGCCTGCTGCAAGATTACGCCAGACCACCTAAGCCAGAACCGGCAAACGACGCGCCGACCTGCTCCTGGAGGTGCGCCCGTCGCCCGATGAACTGCTGAGGCTGGCCCTTCAGGACGCCATCGTTGCGCGCCCGTAGGGGCCTGTCAGCCTGGCCGATATCGACCGGGCAACCCGGCTGCGTATCCGCTTCAAGGATGGCCGTATTGATCGATGGCTCGGCGGAGACGGGCGTTGGCATTCTGCGGAGCCACACTACCGACATGAGCGTGGCAAACGCCGCCGCTCTGAGGTCGACATGCAGGAAGATGCCGCCCGCCACCTGGCACTACCCGCCACAGGCCAGCTTCCGAGCGCCGCCTACAAAGGCACTGGGAGGCCCTGCAGCTATAATGCGCTCTTGCAGCGGCTCGGCGTGAGCGGGTTCTACAGCTTCGACGAGGCGTGGGCTAACGCCGGCTTATACCCAGCGTGTCGGGTGACGCGCCACATGGTCGGCATCGCTCGCGGTGTGCAGTTCATGGCCGGAAGGGTTCGGCGGAACGCCTGTGCCTCAGAGGGGAGTTTCGTCGGCCCCGCCAGCGGCCCTGAGGGCGCTCTTATTGCCGGCCTGGACGCACCACGTGTTGCTGCCGCGCTCGGCGAGAACCATGCCGTGCTGGAGGCCAGCCTAGAAGGCCTGGCCGCACGCCAGATAGCCGACACCGGGGCAAGGCCGGTGAGCGCAAGGCTGTCGCGGCACAGGACAATGCGCTGGAGGCGTTGGCGGCGCTGGAGCAACAGCTCGCGGCCTAGCAATGAAACCATGGTCCAGCCTCATTTGAGACTGGAATCGCCGATCATATCTCCCCCGCGCTAGAACGGGGGAGGCGGCGAGACGTGGCGAACGAGCGGCGACGCAATGTCTATGCTGCGCAGATTCTGGTCGACGGCAGTCCTGTGCGGTGCAAAGTCCGCCACCTCACGGAATCCTCTGCGATCGTCCAAATCGATAACGCGCCTTTCGTGCTTTCGGCTTGCGTGTTCCAAGCGCTGGCTTGGATATTGATTGCTCGGTTGTATGGCGTGATCAGCGCCGTCTAGCTGTGAGGTTTCTGAACTGACCTCAATGTCTTTGTAGACGCGCGTCTACCTTCAAGTGGGACCGTATTCAATTGTGGGGATGCTGATACCGACGTGGCGGTGCGCCGAAGGATTGAGGGGGCATGTGCCGTCGAAAAATCTCGCTTAGCATCTGAGGCGCATGGACCGGGGAGGGGTGGGTCAGATCCTTCCACCCTTCGCCACTAACTACCAGCCGCCCCAGAAAATTCGCACATCCACAATTCAGAATATGGGGTATCTTAGATTGTATTGCATATTAACGCGCGAGCTGCGCGTAAATGTGACGAGATCAGCGCTCCGTATTCGAATAATAGTTCCGTCATGAGGCCGCTTCTATCGATCCGATCGGCCCGGAGCGGGATCGATCAGAGTGGAGGACATCGGCGCGTTGCTTGGCGGTGTCGCGAGGAGACGTTAGCGGCCGGTGGCGGCCCGATCCGCAGCCGCCTGAATCCATATTTTCGTAGAGACGGAGGACGCTCTCGTGCCCCATCAGAGCCGAGGGGAATGGGCCGCTGCGGATCGCGCCAACGGTCGTCCTCGAACTAATCTCGGAGCAGAACGTCGGGTTGCGGGTATCGAGCGGACTCGGAGGCTGGCTGCATGAGACACGTGGCCGCGGACGAGACGGCTGGCGAGAGCGACGCAGATCCGCAAATTCTCCGAGGGACAAGGCGTAAGGCCGCCTCAGTTGGCGACCTCTATCATCATTGCCACCACGTCAGTGAATAGGTTTGCTCGGTGTGTTTGCGTCGCTGTTGTCGCTGGTCGAGAAGGTGATGCCTGAGCCCCGCCAATGTCGCGCACCGATATGCTCAAATTCGCAGCCAACTATCCGGCGTTCGTTTAGCTCGCACCAATCCGCCTTTGGTTGCGAGCTAACGAGCCCGCGCCTTAAGCGCCGTGTGGCCCTGGACAAAGGCCAGAGGTCAGCCGAACGCTAGATGGAACTCAACCGTCTTAGTATTGTTTTACCTCAACCCTCCAGCTATCGGCGGGGCTGGATAGGACCCGAATGGAAAACTCAGACCGCTTCGAAGCTGCGCAATCCGGCGAGGGGCGTTATCGGCTTCTTGTTGAGGCTATCACCGACTACGCGATCTATATGCTGGATCGCGACGGGCATGTCACTAGCTGGAACCCGGGAGCGAAGCGCTTTAAGGGCTATGAGGCTGAGGAGATCATAGGGCGCCACTTCTCGACATTCTATACGGAGACCGAGCGGGAGCAGAAAGTGCCTGCGTTGGCGCTGGAGGAGGCGGAGCGAACTGGACGCTTCGAGCGAGAGGGTTGGCGTGTGCGCAAGGACGGCACGCAGTTCTGGGCCCATGTCGTCATTGACGCGATCCGTTCGCCGAAGGGCGAGCTTGTCGGTTTCGCCAAGATCACCCGGGATCTGACCGAGCGAAGGGCGGCCGAGGCCAAATTACGCGAAAGCGAGCAGCAATTCCGGCTAATGGTCCAAAGTGTGACGGACTACGCCATCTACATGCTGGACGTGGAAGGCAATGTGGCGAGTTGGAACGCTGGGGCCCAGCGCATCAAGGGGTACGGACCCGAAGAGATCATCGGTCGCCACTTCTCCAATTTCTATACGGAAGAGGATCGCGCCGCGGGCCTCCCGCGAACAGGCCTGCAGACCGCAGCCCGCGAAGGACGCTGGGAGCACGAAGGTCAAAGGGTCCGAAAGGACGGCACTCGCTTTTGGGCGCATGTCGTGATCGACGCGATTCGAGACGACGACGGGAAGCTCGTAGGATTCGCCAAAGTGACCCGGGACATTACAGAACGGCGTGAGGCGGAAGCCGCGCTCCAGGCGGCGCAAGCAACGTTGATCCGGTCCCAGAAGCTGGAAGCGATCGGCCAACTTACTGGCGGCGTTGCCCACGACTTCAACAATCTATTGCAGGTGATTAGCGGAAACCTGCAACTGCTCAGCAAGGACATCGCGGGTAATGCCCGAGCGGAGATGAGAGTCCAGAGCGCTCTTGCCGGCGTCGCGCGGGGATCGAAACTTGCTACCCAGTTGCTCGCCTTCGCGAGGCGCCAGCCGCTGGAGCCGAGGGTGGTGAACGTCGGTCGCCTGATCAAAGGCATG
Source organism: Bradyrhizobium sp. 613_E4_N2_2 (assembly GCF_052075995.1). Taxonomy (NCBI): domain Bacteria; kingdom Pseudomonadati; phylum Pseudomonadota; class Alphaproteobacteria; order Hyphomicrobiales; family Nitrobacteraceae; genus Bradyrhizobium; species Bradyrhizobium sp. 613_E4_N2_2. The sequence goes on along the minus strand of NZ_CP197234.1, from coordinate 4,617,733 downwards.
GATGAACTGCTGCGTCGCGCCATCGGCGAGGAGATCGAGGTCGAGACGGTCGTCGGCGGTGGGCTGTGGAACAGCCTCATCGACCCCGATCAACTCGAGAATGCCATTCTCAACCTCGCGATCAACGCCCGCGACGCGATGAACGGCGAGGGGCGGCTGACCATCGAGGCCAGCAATGCCTTCTTGGACGACGAGTATGTCCGCCACTACGATGATCTGATTGCGGGGCAATATGTGATGATCGCGGTAACTGACACGGGCGTCGGCATTCCGTCAGATATCTTGGAGCGGGTCTATGAGCCCTTCTTCACGACCAAGGCGGAGGGCAAGGGCACTGGCCTTGGCCTTGCCATGGTCTACGGTTTTCTTAAGCAATCCGGCGGACACGTCAAAATTTACAGCGAGATCGGCGCCGGAACGACGGTGAAGCTATACTTCCCGCGAGAAATGGCCATCGAGGATACGCTAGTTAGTGCCACCTCCGGTGACATCAAAGGCGGCGAGGAAACCGTACTGGTGGTCGAGGATGACGATGAAGTGCGCGAGGTCGCGGTGTCGATGCTCTCCGATCTTGGCTACCGCGTGGTGAAGGCGAGAGATGCGGTGGCCGCGCTAGCCATCGTCGACAGCGGCATACCAATCGACCTGATCTTCACCGACGTGATGATGCCCGGCACCCTGCGCAGCCCGGAGTTGGCGCGGAAAGCCAAGGAACGGCTGCCCAACGTTGCAGTCCTTTTCACATCAGGCTACACGCAGAACGCCATCGTGCACGGAGGACGGCTCGACCCGGGAGTGGAGCTTTTGGCCAAGCCCTATACGCGGGAAGCGCTTGCGCGGAAGATCAGGCATGTGCTTGCCAACCATGCTCAACGGCGTCTCGCCGCTACGGAATCGCGTCAGCCCACAAGCGAAGACGCCGTCAAGGGTGCGACCGTGTTGCTCGTCGAAGACGACGAACTGATCCGCCTGACAGCAACGGAGATGTTGAACGATCTGGGCTGCAAGGTGATGGAGGCCAGCTCCGCCGAAGAGGGGTTGAAAGCCCTCAATCAGGCTGCCGTGGATATCCTCGTGACCGATGTCGGCCTCCCCGGAGTGTCCGGCCTGCAACTCGCAAAGGACGCCCGCTCGCTGCGACCCGACTTGTGCATTGTTGTGGCGACAGGTGACAGCGGGATCCAATCCGAAGCCGAGCTCTTGGACGCGGTGCTGGTCGTGAAGCCCTACGCGCCGGAAACTCTGCGCCGCAGCCTCGAAAATGCGCTGCAGGCAAAAGCGCGACCCTAAACAGGTGTCGACAGCGCTTGCAGCGGCAGCGTCCAAGCTGCCGAAATTACGAAGCTCAATGGAGATTTCCCGAAGACTTCGGAACATTGGTTAGCGCATTCTGTATTTGCGCTCGATTGGGGCGACAGGCAGGCATTCCGTTGAGGTTAATTGATCCGGGCGGGCTTTCGTAGATTGGCAACTCGCAGCGCAATCGAGGCTCGGTCGGATGATCAACGAGCTCGTTAATGTCTTGCCCGAAGCGCCGCGCGGACAGACCACTGCTGCGCAGTACGTCCGTATGCCGAAGCTTCACGGTCGCGCGGGTGAGCTCCCGACATTCCGCGTAAACTGAAGACGTGCCAAACATCTCTGGGATAGTACGATCTAGCTATCGCTGCCCCCTCTATGAAAGCAGCGCTGGAAGCGTGGGGCCGGCAGCAATCTCTTCCATCAAGGCTTCGCCAAGGAGACCGACGACCCAGACGTCGAGTGTTCAGGCTGAGCACAACCGGTGGGAGAAGGAAAGGGAGAAGCTGACGGCTGCGCTGCGACGCGCGCGAGATTAGGCTTACAAGCTGACGAGGTACCGCAAGGAGGACAACGAAAGACCTCCGAAACGCGCAAGCTTCGGAGGTCGAAGTCTGTTTCTGTTATCTCGCGCGCGTCAGGCTCGGCGGGTTTCCGTCCTTTTGGCTCCTGTAGGAGGCCTCAAGGATCCCTCCAGCAGTCGCCGAACTCGCGGCGATCGGAGTGGATCATCGCCAAGCGGTGAGGACTGTTGGCAGAAAGGAGCCTGCGAGAACTTGGTCATCCAACGACGCTCGATGCGGTTCAGGACGTCTCTGGGCAAGGCAATGTTATCCATCGCGATCCTCAGGCGGCCAGAAGTCTGGATGTCGAACAGAGACGGTAGGGCTTCCCTCCGGGGGGATTGCGTGGACCACCGCGAGTTCGCACAGCGCTTCGAGTATCTCGTCGATGGTGACCGGCGCTTTAAGTCGAACCGGTGCCCGCAACGATGGGCAAGAAGCGATCGCCGATGCGTCAGACGCCCAGGATGCGAGAATGGCGCGTTTCTCGCAGATCGAAAGCGAAGGGTCTGCCAGTACATCCCCCGGGTGCTCGAACACGGTGCAGGGATGCAGCAGCGTGTTGAAATCGATGACATTGTCGTCGGAAGCGGTCGTCAGCCGCATGGTATCCTCCATTCTTTGGACGAAGCGGATGCCGCGCGTCGGACGACGCGCGGCATTCTCGGGCGATGGATTAGGCCGCCTTGGCCTCGATCTGGTGGACGTTGCCGGAAGACGTTGCGCCGGCAATGGCGATACGCCGCGGCTTCATGGCTTCCGGGATCTCGCGAACGAGTTCGATGGTCAGCAAGCCGTTGTCGAACGCGGCGCCTTTCACCTGGACATATTCTGCGAGGTTGAACTGCCGCTTGAAACCGCGGGTCGAGATACCGCGATAGAGGAAATCACGCTCAGTCTTGTCGGATTTGCTGCCTTCGACCGTCACCACGTTCTGCTCGGCGGTGATGACGATGTCGTCGGGCGAGAAACCCGCCACCGCGAGCGAGATCTGATAGCGGTCGTCGGCCAGACGTTCGATGTTGTAGGGCGGATAGTTGTCCTCGCTGGCCCGCTGAGCCACTTCTGCGAGGTCGAAAAGGCGGTCGAAACCAATGGTCGAGCGCCAGAGGGGGGCAAAATCGTAGGTGCGCATAGCCAAATCCTCCTAAGAGCAAGATGTCTACGAGCGGCACCGGACACAACCGGTGCCCGTCTCTGGCCGGGCCCGTCAGGCGCCCGGACGCCATCGTCAGATGGCGACAAAAAAATTAGCAAAGCCAATTTTGGTTTCAAGAGGGGGCTGAAAAAATTTTGTCACCGATTGCCGCGCCGTTACAGGTCCTCCCGCAGTCCCTTGAAGAACGGATGCCGCACCTTTCCCTCGGCGGACTTGGCGCGATACTCGATCTCAGCAAGCAGCTTCGGTTCGACCCAGATGCCTTTGTGCGCAATCATCCTGGCATAGGGCTGTGTCTTCCGGACCAGCGGCTCGAGGCGCCGCCTCAGCTCGGCCGCCGATGTCTTGTCGAAGCCGTGGTCGACCTTGCCGGCATAGATCAGGTGGTCGCCCTTGCGCCGCGCGAGATAAATGCCGTCCCATTTGCCCTCGTCAAGCGCGAAGCCGGCAATCGTCAGGGTCTCGCGTTGGGCGCAGGTTTTCTTGACCCAATTGTTGCCCCGGCCGCTGCCATAGACGCTGTCCCGGACCTTCGAGACGACGCCTTCGAGCCCAACCTTGCAGGCATGCGTGAACATCTCGCGGCCGTCGATCTCGAAGCTCTCGCTGAACTGCACGTCGCTGCCGGTGATGATCTTCTTCAGCGCAGCCTTGCGCTGGAGCAGGGGGACTTTCCGGAGGTCCCTGCCGTTGAGATAAAGCAGGTCGAAGGCGACGAGCACGATCTTCGTCGAGGCGCCCTTGAGCTCGTTCTGTAGAACCGAGAAATCCGTCGTGCCGTCGGCGGCGGGCACCACGATTTCACCGTCGATGATTGCGGCACTGGCCTTGAGGTGCCAAGCATCGTTGGCGACCTTCCGGAAGCGATTGGTCCAGTCGTGACCGCGCCGCGTGAAAACCTTCACCGCTTCGTTGGCGAGGTGGACCTGCACCCGGTAGCCATCGAACTTGATTTCATGGATCCATCGCTCGCCGGACGGCACGCGGTCGATCGAGGCCGCCAGGGCCGGCTCGATGAAGCCGGGGAAGGGCGCCTTGACGCCCAGCGCTTCCGGCTTTTTTCCCTGGAAGGCCATCGCTACACCAGGCGAAGACTGAATTGCTGCAGGTCTTGTGGTGAGTAGCGATCCACAAACTCCTGCAGGTACGAAGGCACGTCGCTCAGTTGAAGATTGCAACGACGCTGGATCTCGCCGGCAATGTCCTCGGAAACATCTTCCGACCAGCGTACGGCCGTGTTGAAGGCGACTACCCGGATCGGCTGGCGATATTTTCCGGCAAGCAGATCCTGGATGACGGTTTCCGCCGCCATCTCCAAGTCTGCTTCGCACCATGCGCTGCCATTGCGGCCGGAGTTGTCTGCGACCAGGTAGACAGTCTCGTCGCTGTTCGGGGCGATCGACAGAAGCCATCGGGACTGACGCATACGCAACTCCACGCAACAGAACCGGGACTCAATTTGATATGCGCCGGTTCGTTCCTCGGGTTGGAACCGCTCGCTTAGCCGCGCCTTTTATAACGAGAGGCAACCAGCGGAGGAAACATGGCCGTCAATAAACCGACTGGCGACAACGCGCGCAAGGGCGCGGTGAAGAAACGCTCGCAGACCAAAACGACAATCGGCGGCGCGAGCGGCTATACCAAACGCGACAGGACGTCCGGCGAGTTCATGGCTGTGAAGAAGCCGAAAACAGCGAAGAAAGCCGCGAAAAAATTCAAAGGCGTGCGGGTCGAGAAGAAAGCTAAGAAAACCGCCAAGCGCGCCCGCTAGGGTTGACGGTTGGCGTTACCGCGCGGGCTCGGTTTTGTGCTAAGGCCGCCAGGTGAGGCGGCCTTGCCATGATGAGCGTCCGCTAAAAAACGGTCCCGGCACCCCTACATGCCGGGACCGTTGGACCTCGGCGGTAATGGGGGTCGCCGAGGTTTACTGAGGTCTAGGAAGATTCGGCAATCCGGTCTGTATGCCTTCCGACATAGGCGGCGCCACTGGTCGCTCTCTCTGAGTAATCGACGCGCCTTAGCTTTTCCAAGCCCACGACCTGCAGTGGCTCGCGCTCGTTCCACGACGCTAGGATGATATTGACGCAGCTTTTGCCGAATGGCTTCGGGAACGTTCGGTGGGGCCGTCGTTTGGAAAGCAATGACGAGCACGACCGTAGTTCTCATTCCCGGCATGCTGAAAGCGCTTCGCCTGGCGCGCGTCTACGGCTTTTTGGTCGAGCGCAGGGACGGCCTGTATTACCCCGGCAGCAGCCAGCCGGCATGTTCGAAGGCTTTGGCAGAGAAGATGGTTGAAGGCGGCTGGCTGGTGAAACGTGGAGAGCGTTATCAGCCGACAGAGAAGGGTTGGCATGCAGGAAAAGCCGGTTCGGATGTGGGGTAAGGTAGGTGAATCCCAGGGCCGCCCGGTGAAGATTACGCTGGCTAGATGCGCGAGATGGGCATGCGCAGCGTCCTGTCTATCGCGCTAACCGATGCAGCCATAGCGTAGCCCTGAACGCCGATTACTGGCCGGACGATCTGCGGCTGTCCGACCTCGAGCCGCGGTTCTTTTCTCGGTCGTGCGGCCGGCGCGGCGCCGACGTCCGGCCGGATTTCAATTGGAACGCAAAAGGGTCTATCGGCGGCGTGAGCTATCGGTAGCCACCTTAAAGACGGCCCCGGCCATGGGGGCTTTTGAGGTGTGGGACCGGAGCCGCTTGGGGATGCTTGGCCCTTGGCAAGACCAAGCGATTTTCAGATTACTCTGCCCTCACAGCGTTTCTGTTCGTTTGAGCACATTGCTGGAATCAAAAAATGCCGATTTTTCCCGGTTCCGCTTACATATGTTATTAGCGGCCGCGCAGCGCCTTGATAGCCTCGGAAAGCCGGGCTGGTTCTTGATTTCGGATTTATTGCGTACCCGGGCGGCTCGCAGCTACAAGTTTGGCGGCGGGCATATTTCAGCAGAGAGTTTAGATCGGCGCTTCAAAACTAAGGCCGCCCTGGGGCGGCCTTTTTGCATTCACCAACAAAAAAGCCGCGGCCCCAGCTGCTGCCGGGCGGCTGGGGCCGTTGGGTTGCTCGGGCTGGCAGGGGGACCCAACATCCAGAGCACAACAACAAACTGCTCATTTGCCACTTGTTCCTACGTACAGGCCCGCCCCCGAGAGACCATGGTCAACGGAGCTGGTAGGCACGGGCTGGGCTCGGCCCAAGCTGAAGAGGGATCAATAAGAGGCCCCCAACTGAGGCGGCCTTAGAGGTGCGGCGCCAGGTAGTCGAGAAATTTGAAAAAACAGTAGAGGGCGAGAGCGGTTACAGCGACGAAAGCGACAATCATCGTCGCCCATTCGCGTTTGGAAAATAGATCGAAGTCGAACATAAGGAGCCCTTGCCGAAGAGCTAACGCCGAGAATGTATAGCCGTCTCCTACCGAGGCGGCCTCACGCTATCTCGTTTTCCCAAACCTGCCTGTAGCACCTCTGACATTCGAACACCCCAACGTTTTGGTTCACGCGGGGATCGAATGTCGAAAAAGCAAGAGCCAACTCCCCATGGCAATGGGGGCACGAAGGGTATGGGCCTCGGTCTTGCGGTGGAGCTTCTTTGCCTGCGTCTGTCATCGTTGGTCGGCACGTTCCCGTTCATCCAATGCCGAACCACTACCATGACCAAACGGTTCCCTAAACGATTTAGGGCACTGCATTTTTCAAACAGGCCAGTACAGGGCCCGCGGGCTGAACCAAATCTCTACGCCTCCCGATCGGCGCATTCGGACCTTTGAGACACGACAAGCGTTGACGCTCCAACCGGCAGGACCGTGAACCTGGAGTGGCGGACGTGAGTATAGTCCCTCTGGAATTTGAAAGACGGTTGGCGCAGCGGTGGGCGGCCAGATTTCAAAAGCCCGTTCCCCCAGTACAGCAAGAGCGTCAGCCACCCAACGAAGGTTGGCAGGTCGTCACTAGCTCGAAGCGAAAGGAATTATCTGCCAAGAAGTGGCGCCAGCGCATGGAGAGCCCGCCGGCTCAATAGCCGGCGGGACAAAAAGATTAGCGGCCTCGCAAACTCGATATGGTCGTGACGGCAAGCGCGGCCAGCAGCCCGACACAGACAGACGTTACGGGTCAGCTCATCCTCGGCGGAACTTCTCGACGACAAACCAAGTGAGACTTACTTACGTGGTTCGGTCACCACTTTGGTTGATCCGTCCGGCGCTGCCTGCATTCCTGGTGGGCTTTGACCTTGCGGGCTTTCCGGCGGCGCGCCACCCGATTTCGTATCCAGCGGTCCGGTCCAACCTTGTGGCTGCAATTGACCTTTTTCTTCTGGTGCCGATTGTCCAGTTGGCGCGTTCAAGTCTTTCTTCGGATCGGCTTGCGCTGTCGCAAATCCGCACGAAAAAGCCCAGCAAATCGTCGTTATCAGAATGATCCTCACGTCAACCTCCGCTTGGCTTACTCAAACAAACAGGCTGGGCCACCCTTCAGTTCCGTATTGCAATGCGGGCGAACGACCGATGGAAAGCGAATGTCCGCTCCGGCTCAAAATGCGAAGAACTCAGCGTGAGCGAACCACCAGAGGCGCCAGTATGGTCGTAAATGTTCGTGGAGACATGGCAGAGACGTCCGCGGTATTCGTCGATGGCGATGACGTGTTCGCCATTGGCGAACGACATGAGCATTTGTCGGGTTGCGATCCATACAATCGAGCTTGCACCAGTTGATCTACATGGCTGACGGTGTAGGTCTGTGCCGGGCGCTGGAGATCTCACCCCATTGGGGACCAAGCGGTGATCATTGAAATTCTGGCCCAGATCATTTTACAACTGGCATGGTACTGTTCGGCGGCGTTGTGGCCGAGATTGCGCAGAGTACGCAAGCTGGCGCGCAATGGATGGCAACCTTTCGAAGGAAGCTGCGTTCGTCAGGGCGCAGGAACTTCTCAAAGGGAGCGATCAAACTTGTGCCAGCCAAGGTTCATGTCCGATTACACCGCCCTCAAAGTCACCGCTCTCGACGCGGTTAACGAGCTGCTCAACCATGTTGACTGGGGTGCCGACGATGGGAGTGAGCGTTGCGCGATCATCGGGGTGTGTAGATCGCATATCACCGAGAACATCGACAAGATCGCAACCACACGCGAGCAGGCCTTCGCTTTGATTGATGAAGTCGCCCAACAGATGAAAACGGATTGGGACGAAATTCACGACGTGTTCGAAAGAAAATGATCGATGCGTCAGGCACCGATGACGTCGCGCGCTACAATCAGGTGTGCAACGCTATCCTGCTGTCGAGCGCTTCAAGCAATGAGCAACCGCAAGGGCGTCGTTTTTCACGACGAGCTGCGGCCGAGAACACGATGCACAAGTGCATCACCGCTGTGCGGTCGCTGCCGATGGAGCTGCGGCTCAACTCGAAGCGGTGGCTGGAGGAGCGGGGATTAGAAGCGCTGGATGATGGCGATGTCTAGGGCGCGTACCCATAAGGAGGAGAGGTCAGCTTTTTGACCCGCCACGTAGGCGAAGGTTCTGGTCTCGTCAGAATCACATTGCACCTCTAGTACAATGACCCAGGGGCACCCTTATTGTCGGCGAGGTGCGGTCCTTGCGGCAATTGTTTGAGTCAATGCTGCCGGAAATGTATTCGACGTTGGTGGAGAGATGCCGCAAACGATCCGGGGCGCGGGGTGGCCGTGAGGTCAGTCGAAACCGATCGACACAGCCTGTGAGCCCGACTGCGCCAAGCGTCCCGTTCCTTTTTCAGGTCTGACAATTCGTTGCGGAGCAGCTTGATAATTTGGCGCTGGGTGTCAATCTCCGCCTGTAGGAGAGCCATTTCTGCCCGTTCCCAGCCCGCATCGTCTTGCCCCACTGAGTCGCCGGGGCTTCCCTCGGCCGCTCCAAAGGCGTACACGCGGTGCAGCAGCAACTCGGCGGTGTCGATCTGGCCGATGTTCAAATCGCGAGATACCGGGGCAGCTTCCTTCAGCCTCAACATGGTGGACCTCTTTTTAGGTCACCCCCATTGCAACCTCCCAGATCCGGCTTAACCATTCGTTAACCCTGGACCAGTGGCAGCGGCGCGGATGATCTTTGATCCTAGCCCAATAGTGTGCGCCGACCGCTCCTACAAGAGACGTGCGCTTGGTTTCGCGGGCGAGATTCTACGTGATGCCTCGATAGCTGGGCCAGTTCGCCAATCGCTTGGCTGCATCAGCGATCTCGTCGGGCGAATTGATCTGCAATCGCGCAAGCAACCGGGATCTCTGCTTTGCGACTTGCTCCACGGTCCGCCGAGCTTGACCGCGATCTGCGCGTCAGTCTTCCCGGCAGCCAAGCGCCTCAAGAACCGTTTCTCGCGTGGGCTGAGCAAGTCGCGCATCGTGCGTCCTCACCGCCGACAACCTCAAGCATTTTGTAGCGCCGTTTCGCGGCACGTACATGATCAGCGCGCGACGGCCCCAAGCGTCCGGGAGGCTGGGACAGATGCCGAGACGCCGGGGCCGCGAGCGCGCCGAGATAAGCTCCAGCGCACCGAAGTGAGCATGCCCACCACCGCCTGTTCCATCTGTTCACTTGTATACACTAGGCGTCTCGCTTATTCGGGGGATGGTTGATCCAAAACAACGTCCTAGATGCCAGTTCGCCGCGAATTCGTTGTGGGCAGGACAGCATCCGAAGGAAACTGGAGATGACCGCAGAAATCCAATCAGGACCGATTTCGCGCAGCGGCCCTTCGCACTGGCTGTTGTGGAACGCGGCCGGCTCTGTAGGATTTTGACGATGCCGCGCTATTTCTTCCACGTCACCCACAAACGCCGCGAACTCGACCGCGAAGGCTATGAGTTACCTGACGAGCACGCCGCTTGGTCTGAAGCCACGGTAACGGCTGGGCAGATACTCCAAGGCCTCGGCGAGAAGCTCACACCCCACCGCGAATGGCGGATGGAAGTCGTGGACGAGTCCCGAAACACGCTCTATGTCCTGCGTATTAATGCCGAGAAGCGAACGTAAGCCTTGGCTCAGTTGGCGGATTCATCGTGCTGTTCTAGTAAAAGAACCACAGCGCGATGATGATGAGCGATCCCAGAAACATCACCGACACCACCGCCGCTCCGAGGCAACCACCACTCTGGTTCAATGCCGACCTGCCTTCACGGGAGCAAGCAGGTCGGAGACAAGGAAAACGGCGAGCGAAGCCCCGCTGATTTCAGGCCCCAAGCCGGGCTCGGTATGGCACCGCCGGTCGGGCCAGCTCATTTGCGTTCGAGCAGTTTGGTGAAGGTCAGCCCCGGATTGATCGCCAGCATATTGATGATGTCGGGCAGCGGCATCTCGGGCGCATCCACCATCACCTCGAAATGACAGCCGGGATGCGCGACGTCGAAGTCGCGCAGATGTTGCAGCCACGCCTGTTGCAGGGATTCCGGGACGTGGGCGATGGTGAGGATCTTGACGTCAGCGGGGGCATAGTCGCGCGCTTCGGCATCCTCCGGTGACAGACCTTGCTGGCGATGGACTTTAGCGCCTTGCTTCACTTTCTCCATCCAGCCATCGACCCACGCTTTGAGATCGGGATTCTCCATATGGTCGCCTCCGTTTCATGAATCGTCTTCGGGGCCGGAAGCTTGGGCAAGGCGGCCGTGGAGACGCGACCCTAACGGATTACGCCGGGTTCTGGTTTCAAATGGGTCGGGGCGGACGTGCCACTACGGGACCCCGCCCCTAGAGCCGCAGGGTTGCCTTCGGCAAGCCCGGGGCGGCGGGGCCGTCGAAGCCATGACGTGAGCGCAGAGCTTTTCGAGCGCGCGGCACCTGCGCGAAGCTGACGCAGCGGGCCGAGCGCCTCGTCGGGAAGTGGCCCCTCTTTTAGGAACGACCGTCCGGTTGCCGGGTTTTCCCGAGCCCCCCACAAGGGTGGCCCGTCGTGACTGGCCTCAGCGCACTGTCCGGCAACAGCGCGCTGAGGCCGTTTCGCCGGTCACCCGATCACGCACTCGTATTCGCTCACTTTAGGCAGATTGCGACGGCGTCAGCAAACTCAGCGTGCGCGACCGAGGCCAAGGTGAACAATCCGAACAACAATCCCAATTGCGACGGCGGCAAGTGCCGCTACTCCGCAGGAGAGGTCCGAAGCTACCCCGACAGCCATCCTCCGCTGACCCTATGCAGAACGTGCTGGGCGCACGAGAGTGCGCGCAGGAGATTTAAGACTGGCCTGCCTGCGCTGAAGTGGGCGCCGGGCGACGGACGCGTCAGCGTTCGGTCCTCATCGGCGCTCTGAACGGACGATGGTGATCAGCTTTCGACGACGATGACCACTTGCACCTCACAACCGTGAGCCGTGGGCACCCTGGTCATGCTTCCCTGCATCTGCGCCGTCATTAGATTGATCAGGCGCGTCCCCAGGCTGCTTTTCGTTTCGGCCGGGCATCCGATGCCGTCGTCCCGTACCGTGATCACCACTTTCTCGTTTCTCGACCGCACGTCGACTTCCACGGTACCGGACCGTCCCTCCGGAAACGCGTACTTGAAGGCGTTCGTCACGAGCTCGTTGACAATCAAGCCGACCGATGCCGCTTGCGAGCTCTTCACGGTGATCTCGTCGCATGAAACCCGTATCGCAATCGACCGCACGCCACGGTGAAAGTCGGAAAGGCTCCCGCACAATGCCTCCAGATAGGCCGCAAGATCGACTGTGCTGTTGACCGCCGTGTCGCGCAGCCTGTCGTGGACCTTCGCGACCACCTCGATCCGGGCTAGGGCGGACGCGATCGCCGCCTGCACGGCGGGATTAGCGTTCGAGCGCGCCTGCAGCCGTAGGCTCGAGATGATCGTCGCCAGGTCGTTCCTGGTCCGGTGGGCAAGCTCCATCATTAGCACGTTCGCGTACGCTTTCGCCTCCGAGTGCTTCTCCAGCGTCGTGCGCAAAGCTTCCGTTACCGCGGCAATGCACAGTCCGCTCGCCAGGAAAATTAGGAGGGGCAGGATGGCGCGATCGGAGGCGGTGGCATGAAGTATCGCGCGGCCAGCGCCGCACTCGCGCCGGTGGCCAGAAACCCGGAGCCGCGATCGAAGATGACTGAGGCGAGGAAAATGGCCGGGATGAAAAGCACCAGAGGATAGGGCCTCAACCGGTCATCCAATAGAAGGTTGACCACGAAGGCCAGGCCAACCAACCCCAGGGTCAAAAGGTATCGCGCCCACGCAGGGTATTTGGGTGTAACGGTCATGAAGCGAAGCAGGAAACGGTCCATGGAAAGCAAACGAACTGTTTTGGCGGCATGTTCCTGTCTCTGTCGGCGGCACGGCAGTCTAGGAGCGGTCCGCGGAGAGAGGCTGAGATTTGAGGGTGCCTTAGCCGATGAGGCTCGCCCGCGACGAGACGCGGATCGCGAGCACGGTGTCTACCCTCGTTGCGATGGGATCCGCTGCACGTTTGACACCCACTGAAACCGCCGGCCAGGACTGGTCGACTGCATCGACCATGATCCCGTCGGAGAGAACGCTGATCCGATGGTCTGAGGGCGCGCGGGCCGCCTTGGAAGCCAAAAATCTCTCGGCGGAGGGCTTCTTTGAGGAACGTAGTTTGCCCTGCCGCTTTTTTCCATTGACCGAAGAACGCGAACGCAGGGTCTATGCCTCGATGCGCGACTGAGGAGATCGGATGAAATCGACAGCGCCGGCTCTTGGTCTTGGACTAACTGCCGTGACATCCATGGTCTCGGCGCAACCCGCGGGATGGACGACATACTCAATCCCGGAGACCGGTACCTCGGTCGATTTTCCCGCCTCGATCTTTTCCGAAGAAGCGGGCCGGCCGGACGGCTACGGACCGCGATTCCAAACCGCTGACGGCCGAGCCGAGCTCACAATCCAGGCGGTACCGAATGTCTCGAACGATTCACCCGCTGCTTTTCTCGCGAAAAAGCATCCGCCTCCGCGCATTCAATATAAGCGCGTGACGCCTGGGTTTTTTGCGGTGTCGAGCTACAAGGGCGAAAAGGTCTGGTACGATCGCTGCAACTTCTCGAGGGGATTGGTTCACTGCGTCCTGATCAATTATCCGGCCAGGGAAGAGCGTGACTGGGATGACATCGTTACGCGCATCAGCCTCTCGCTGAGCGGCAGGTAAGTCGGGCGCGTGGGGTCGACCGAGGGGCAGCGTGAACTGCCGTCGGGCAGTCCCGCGGCGGACCTCAGGGCAGGGACTCGTCGTCGACGCTGGTCCCGTGAGCCCTCGACCGGAGCGGCTGGTCAGGTGGGAACCCGTGCAGCACTTGGGGGCGGTCTGCCATTGCGAGAGGAGGGCTGTATGCGGCACAGTCATCGGCGCGGCGCCTGTTCGCATCCATCGCAAACAAGGCTGGACGAGCTGATCTGAACCGGCTCCGTCCAGAATTCCTTTGTCGGGGTCGAGCATCTGTCAGCCGACGAACTTGAAGAGCTGCGCGCCCGCCGCGAGGAACGCGCGAACGGGGTTGCGGCCGAGATAAGAAGCGAGCGCAGAGGCGGCGCAGCAAGTCCAGCAGCGAAGCGGCCGGCCTAACCGCCGGCAAGAGCCCTTACTAGATTCTGTGACACCAGTTCGGTCACAGTCAAAAGCTTCCATCGGGAAAAAGGGCCGGGGCAGGTCCGCTAAGGGTCCAGAAAGCGACATCAGTCACGGGAAGGCGTCTTGGCCGTGCGCGCGCATTAACTCGCTTTCGCGGAACTGTCCGGTCCGTTCAAGGCGGCGGTCCATCGGAGAGCGTAAGCTGCTCGGTCCGGATCACCGGCATCAGATTGCCCGCGTCGTACTCTTCGCGTGCGATCTGCTCGATAGTCGCCCGACGCTTTTTGAACGTGTCACTATGTTGTTTGGATCGGTCCCGTCAGCGGCGGCACGGTCGCGCAAGGCTGCCCAATCGACCCTGCAGACGGTACGATCCCCCTCGCTAAACATGGCCCGCGCGGTTGTTCGCTTCCAAAGGCGGAGCGAGTTCTCTCCCCGCGTCAAACTGGCTATGCGCAGGAACAGATCCAGTGGGTCAGAGTTCGACCTGTCTAAACGTTCACGGAGTATCAACATGAGCCGCGGAATGCCGTCCATGACTGCGCTTTTAGGACTGCTCGCCATTGCCGGATATCAGAATCGAGACAAGCTTGCGGAGCTGCTAAAGGGCCCGGGAGCGGGGTCGTTAGAACCCCGTGGTTCTCAACAGCCGCTTGGTGGGCTGCTCAGCAATCTTACGGGCATGCTCAGCGGGGCCGGAGTCAGCGGACTGCTTCAAGGAGGGATCGGCGAGCTGCTGGAGAAATTCAATCAAAATGGCCGCGGTGACGTAGCTCAGTCCTGGATCAGCACAGGGCCCAATAAGAACATTTCGCCTCCGCAGCTGAGGGAAGCAATAGGTCCAGACGTGTTGGAAAAGCTTGAACTGGAGACCGGGCTTTCCCAAGAGGAGATTCTCGCAAGGTTATCCCGGGACCCCTCAGCAGTCGACAAGTATACGCCGGAGGGACGCCTACCCAGTCCATAGTCTTGAACTGCCGCCACGTCGCTTTTGAAAGGATGAAGAATGAGCATTCTTTGGGCAATCGTTATTGGCTTCATCGCCGGGGTGATAGCCAAGTTCATCATGCCGGGGGACAACGAACCAGCCGGGTTCATCCAACGACCATCCTCGGGATCGTTGGTGCTTTCGTTGCGACTTACCTTGGGCAAGCCCTTGGCTGGTATCGTCCTGGCGAAGGAGCAGGGTTGATCGGCGCCGTGGTCGGCGCGGTCATCGTGCTATTTGTCTACGGCTTTCTGGTCGGCAGACAACGGCGCGCAATCTGAGGAAAACTCAGGTTGCTCGCGGCACCACGTGATCCGCGACCACCGCAACCTTAGCCCGGCTGGGGGGACCTGATTTTGCCGGCGGCTGCCTGGGCGGCTTCCATGCCGGCCTGCTTTACCCTATTCAAGGCTACGGCACCTTTGTCGCCGACTTCTGCGATCACCGTATCTGAGGCTTCCCGCAAGGCCTGCGATACCGCGCCGGCGCGACGATCAAGGTCGGCCTTCATTTCGTCGGCGACTTTGCCGATATATTCGTTCTCGATTTCGGAAGCGCGAAACGCGCCTGCGACTGCTGCACCGATCGCCATGCCCACAACCCCCAGCACCAGCGGTTGTCGTTCAAGCAACTCAGTTAGTGACGATTGCGCACTGGTGAGCGTTTCCTTACCTGGAAGCGCATTGCCAAGCTTGCCAAAGTTCTCCTGCAAGAAGGCGACGCCCTCGTCGAACCGATCCTGAACGCTGTCGACAGCTCCTGAGAATGCATCGGAAGCCGCAGCGGTGGCGCCGGTCAAAGTTTCGCCGACGCCCAGCGATCCCTCGTTGTCCATTTCAGGTGCCGTTGGAGGCGCCACAGTCTGCTTAACAGCCGACGCTGCCGACCTGAGAGTACTCGTCCCAGCATCGGCCACGGGCGAAACTGCATTCACAGCCGAGCGGGTCGCGGTCTTCAGCTTCTGGTCGCCAGCCAACAGCCAAAGCGCTCCACCTCCGATAAGCGCAGCGGCAAGAGGGTTTTCCCGGGCCGCCGTCACCAAATTGTCGATAAAACCGCTCTTTGTATTGCTCATTGCACCATTCCTTTCATGGTGGCCTTATCCTTTTCAAGCTGGCCGATCGTTTCGTGAGGTGCCAGATTGCGCACATCAAGCCGGTTGATGCCGACTGCAAACAGCACGGCCGCGATTATCGCCGCTATGAACGCCGATGTCAGATACGATACCGGTTGCGACCATCCTGCGGAGATCAACGCCGCGGACAGGGCAAATAGCGCCATGACGATCGCCGGAATCACCAGAACGGCGCCACCTGCAATCAAACCTAGCGCGCCACCGAGTTTCTGAAGCTTGTAGCCAACCTCCGCCTTGGCCAGGTCCATTTCGTTCTGGAAGAGCTTGGCGAACTGCGACATGGCATCGCCCAGTAGCGTCGAGATGGCCCGAAACTCGCCCTGGCTAGTTTTGATATCGTGCTCGATACTCATGGTACGGTGTTGCCCTGTGAGGATGACGTTTGTTGCGAACTCGGACTAGGCCGCGCGGAACTCGCCGAGAACGGGGGGCCATCGGACTTCTGAACGTCTTCCGACGACGATTTATCCGTTGTGCCGCTCCGCTTCGATGATGACGATTGCTCGCCGGATGCTTTTAGGAAGCGGACTGCTGCGAAGCCTGCCAGCACAGATATTCCGAGAAAGGCCGCGGGCTGACGCTTGGCGAAATCAGTTGCGCCTTCGACGAGATCCCGGAAGCTCCCGTCGCGGATCTTCTGAGCGGCTTCTTCGACATAGTCGGCAGCAGAACCGATGCCGCGTGCAGCGGACGGTACGTCGCTCTCGAATGCTCGGCCGGCTTCTCGCATGTTGCCTGCGAGGCGTTCAACGAAATCTGCGCCCGACCGCTGCTGCTCGCGGGCTTGGCTTTGGATCTGGTCCACAGTCCCTTCCGTCACCCCTTTGGCTGCATCCGCCGCTTCACTGAACTTGTCCCGCGCGAGATCGGCCGTTGCTTGCAAGGCATCGCCAGCGCGCTGCTTCATCTCTGCGCCGGCCTCACCGATCTGTTCCTTCAGATCCTTCGAGGGGCCCCGGTCCCGGTTTGGTGCGAACTGCGTGATGTTGTTCGGGTCCACTTCGCTCATGATGGTTTCCTTCAGGTGTTGGTGTTTTGAGAGGAGCTAAAGGCGGCTTCGACGACGTCGTCCGCAGCCTCTTTCAGAGTGTCCGCCACGTTCTGCGTCATACGACTGGCGTGGGTGCCGAGATCGGCCTCTGCGACCTTTTGCGCCGCCGCGTCGGCTGCAGACGTGGTCGCCTCTTTCGCCGCCTCGAATCCGGATTGCGCCGCAGCGGCCGCAGCCTGCTTCACGCCATCGCTCGCCCGACCCATCACCTTGCCTTCAGCCTTGGTCTCGGGAAGAGCCGCAGCGATGATGGCGCCGATCGCGATGCCCAGGCCTCCGATGAGAGCAGCGTTGTCGCCGATGGTCTGACGAGCCTGGTCAGGCGTGTTCGCCGCCGCGTCCTTGGCTGCGTCGATGCCCCTCTTGAGTTCTTCACCTGCGAAACTGGCAGCCTTTGTTGCGCCTGTTCGCAGGTCATCCGCAAGGCCGGCGGCCCGATCTTGTGCGTCTCCAGCCATGCCAGCGGCTCGGCTTCGAGCAGAGGATAGCTTTTCCGTCGCGTCGCCCTGCATGGCACGGGCACCCTCCGCCAACTCCTCGAGCATTTCCCCCGCTCTATCCATTACCGGACCGGACGCGTCCGCAGCGCGATCACGCACTGTCTTCGAGGTCAGGGCAAGTCCGGCGCCGATCATCAGAAGTGGCAACGGGACACCTCGCGTCAATCGCAGCAGCGGAATTCCTACTGCAGCGCCCGCGGCCACTGCGCGCATGGGATTGTCCATGATCTGCTGTTTGAGCCCTTCAATCCAGCTCTGAGTCTTGTGGCTGACGTATTCGGAGACTTCGGATTTAATGTGCTGCGGCGAGACCTTGTGGCGGATGTCCTGGGCGGTGTCCGATATCTGGTCCCTTAGTCGCCCTACCGTAGTTGCCAGCTCTGCGCGGCTGCGTTCGGACTCATGCCTCAACTCCTCCACTGATCGCGCCATCGCTTCACCCTCCTGCTTTATTTCTTGTGCTTCATTTCTTGGATCTAAGGACGAACACACGCTTTGTTGAATCGTTCCTAGCTGAGCAAGGATGACGTGCCGCCGGCCAAACTCTCCGCTGCGCGCAAGACTTTGGTGGTGAAGAAAACAACCTCGGAGCAGCGGTGGCGTGCCGACAGGAGAGTTCGGGGAATGTCGCGTCCGATCGTAGGATCCCGCAGGACTCGCGCTTGCGCGGGCGGGCACAAGCGATCCGATACGATCGGCGGCCCCGCCTGCCTTATTAAAGTTATCGCAGCTCAAATCGAGACATTCTGCCGCGGCTTGCGGAAATGTGTTCGAGCAAATTCGCTTCCCACTTAAGCCAGGAGCCTTGTGGTTGTTACCGGGCATACGCCCGGTACCGCGAGGAGGCGGGCTCTGGACCGGTTTCGAGTTCAACGAACGACGTCCTGGCCGGGAGGTCGCGATCGAGACTGGGCCTTTTCAGGCGGGCATTGTCGCGGTCGGCATTCTTAACGCCGCGCTCGTCGCTTGGTTGATCTTGGAGCTATGAGGCCACCTTAGTTGGCGGCCGCTTCGCATTGGCGACGCTGCTCGACGCCGGCGAGTACATCGCCACGCTGCCAAAGAAAGAACACGCCGTACCGGAGTGGCAAGCGGTTATGTGCGGAAGCGAACAGTGCTGATTGCCGATTTTTCCTAGGCTTACGCCGCTTGGCCTTCCCGAAGGTCCGAACATCTGCACGGCCCCGGCTTGTCATCCGTGAAGTTAATCCAGGGCACCACACATTTGTTAGAGCCTGCGATCAACCCCGGGGCGGAGAATATCCGCCGGCGCTCGGCCTTGAGCCGGTGCGTCGTGGCGGTCCCGGCGTCTCCTTCCACTCCAGCCCGGAGGCGCTTGGGACCGCTCACACCGTAGATAGGCACCTCAGTGTCGCCGACCGTCCTTGTCGACCTCAACCTGAAATCCGTTCGGCATGCGCGGCACTTCACCTTCGCCAGCGGCGTTGCAGGCCGGGCAGGGTGCGCCAGCGCCGCCACAGGTGCAGGCGCGCGGGCCGTCCCAAGGACGGTCCGGGTGGTTCTCGCAAACCCAGCCGAGATCGTCACAGTTGACGCACGTCGTGGTCGTGGCATCGGCGGCGAGGGGCTTTTCTTCGCTGGCATCAGGCCAGCCCGCGCAGAGGCAGCGCTAGCTGCATGTCGAAGCGCCTTGTGGCGTTGGCAGCGATGAATTCTTGTAGTGCAGACGAGACCTCAGCGTCGGTGTCGGTTGCGCGCTGGGCCAGTGCGTCGGCGACCTCGGAAGTCGCATCCCACGACCACCCCTCGAAGGGGTTGAAGGATACAATTCGGACGGGATAGGCGTACTGGCCGGATAGGAGATTTTGCAGGACGCCATCGAGGACAGTGTCAGCCTCATCCGTCTCGCGCCAGGCGCCACCGGCGCGCGCGCCGAAGTCTTCAAGCACCAGATAGATGTCGCGGTCGAGGCGGTCGGCCGGCACGATAGAGGGCGAGGAACGCATACGCTACTCCGATACGATAAGGGCGGAGAGTCGGCCCCGGCTAGGGGATCAAGGGGGTAGGCCGAGTCCGCTCCGCCAACTCTGGCAGCGAGCCAGCGACGATTCAAATATTCGCCTGCTCTTGTCGTTCCCCTTGAGACCTTGTCCCGGAAGAAAAGGGCCCCAGCTCAAATGGGGATGAGCCGGGGCCTAGAGGTTAACCCTCGGCGAGCCCGAGGGCGTTGGGAAAACTTGGCAAAAACCACGATGTTCCTAGCTCGGTCAGAACCCCGCGGCCAACAAACGGTGGCCTAATTAGGAACGCCGTCCGGTATCTGCTCTTGTCCTCTATCACCGGGACCGATCAAGGCGCCCCCTGACTGAGAAACGCGCTGCGCTCCCCACCCAAACGGAGGACCGCCTATGCCGCGCTATTACTTCCATATTTTGAACGGAAAAATGCTGATCGATGACGTCGGCGTTGAAGTGGCCGATACCGAAGCAGCGAAACTTGAAGCAGTGAAGTACGCGGGTACTGTCCTGACCTCCGAGCATCCCACCGACATGTGGAAGGGGATACCATGGGAGATGAAGGTCACGGACGGCCCTTTCCCAAATGAAGGTCGGACTTTGCTCACCCTCACGCTAACCGCTGAAATCAACTCCAATTAGGTGCTGTTGTCGGTCGCTAATTTGGAAACTTAACATTCGACAAAGAAAAATTAAATCCGCTCCCTACGATTATCCACTCATCACAGAACGGAACTTGGCTTTTATCTGTGACGATAACGCCACTTGCGCTCCCGCCTTCCTCGAACGGGAAAGGAGCATGCCATGTCCCAGCGGCGTCGTTTCAAACAACACCTTCCGCTTCAAGATCGATTGGCCGAATGGGCGAAAGAGGTTCTCAGCATGGCTCAGGTGTTTCCACTTGGTCCCGAGCGAGACGCCCTTATCAGGAAGGCACGTCAAGCCGACATTGCGAACCATCTGGACGATTGGGCCAAGTCACCGGGCTTGCAGCCGCCGAGGTGAGGGCCATGATCGAACAGCCCCATCTCAATCGGTATTCAGTTCACGCACGCATCTGCCTTGGCATTGCAGCCTTTGGCGCCGCACTGTTTGTCGCGGCGCTGTTCATGGGCATGCGGTAAGGACGCCTCGGTGGGCTAGTTTGAAAGTAGCGGTGGCCTAGTTTGAACGAATCTGACTTTCGATGGTCCAATAGGGGAGACCGTCGGAATGTCTGTCGTGCCCCATCAAAACGAGCGCGTAGAACTAGCGATGAAGCTTTTTGACTGCCGCCAAAAGCTGCGGCGGACTGGCTGGGACGTGGAACGGGCCAAGAGCTTACGCGACGAGATGGACCGGCTAGAACAGAAGCTCCGCGAGATAGACGAGTAAGGGGCGCCTCAGTTGGCGGCCTCTTTCCTCCTGCTTCGTCCCCACGTGTGATGCCTCCGTGCTGCTTGATCGGGTCCCGATCATCTGCTCCTGGGCGCGCTAATGGGCAAAAATGACGTAGAGGAGAGCAGCCCCCAGCAAAACTCCCAAAATCGTGTTGGCATTGGGATGCACGTCCTAATTCCTGTGCCTGTGGCAGCCCCAGCACCCGGCCGGGGCATGTTGATGCTGGGGCCTCCGGACAGGCTCTTGCCTCGTTAGGGAAGCAGTCACCGCAGACACAAGCCGTCCACCGACAGTCGGTTCCTCGGTGCGTCTACTCTGCGAGCGTGAGCGGCCCAACCGCCTTGAGGGTTGGATAGGACGGAGACGCCAGGACCGCCTCACGCACCGGCTTGCGGCGGCACGCCGCAACCAGGATGTTCCGCTAGAAGAGAGCGCCAGATGTAATGTTCCCGGATTGAACAGTTGAAATCCCGAAAGAGTTGGTGTGCGGGAGGATGTTCAAATGAAACGCGACCGGTTCAAACAGGATAGAGCGTTAGGCGAACGGCTCATCGAAGAAGCTAGACAAGCACGGGAAGGGGTAGAGCAGTTGCCCCCGGGGACGGAACGGGAGGACCTTTTGAGGAAGGCCCGCGCAGCTGATATCACCGCCCATATTGACGAATGGCTGAAATCGCCGGACTTGCAGCCACCGAAGTAGTGTCATGCAAGACATGCCTCCGTGCTGACAAGAGCGCAGTCGTCGCACTTGAACAGCCGGCTTTCGGCTTGATCGCCTACGTGCCTCATTGGCTTCATGCAAAGCTCACACCGATGGACGGGGATAGCGCGGCCGCCATCGCTGAGACGCAGCTTCACTACCAGGCCCCCTGCGCCTTTGCGCATAGGAATTTGATTTGTGCCGAAGTGGAAAATCATCATTCAAGCCCTTCTCGTAATGCGAGGTATTCGGGCGGCGGTGGCGCGTTTGAAGGTCGCCGACGGTTTCTCCCCAGGCAATGCGCCGCCGGCTAAAAATACGCTGTCCCGGCGGCAATGCTCAGACCAGCCCCGAGGTGGAGGGACAAAAATCTCGGATGCTCATTGGTGTAGAACGATGATGCAAAGGTTCAAGGAATGAACCCGATGCGGGCAAACATCATGGAGTAGCGCTAGGCAGCGTTGAGCAGCCACACTGCCGAGCTGGCGACTGTCGCCATAGGCCTTTCGACAGAGTTACCTAGTACTTGAACTCTGGCATCGACTTGAGTTGGTCTTTCGTGACGTTGATAACGGCGCGATCGGGAAACCATTCGCGCGCAGTCTGGGACGTCATTCCTTCGGTCGTTTTCCCAGCCTTATTAGCGAATTTGAGGCTGTTCATCGCGACCAGCACATAATGCGTGCCCATTCCCAAAAAGCCGCCTGCCTCGATGACAAGACCCCTCACCCGGCCCTGAGAGTCGATGATGATGTCATAAACGTCTCCGACTTTGTCGTTGGCTTCATTGTAAACGTTGACGCCCTTCATTTTTGCTGCGCTCCAGTCTCCCGCAGCGGCGATTGGCGCGGCTGCTTCGGACGCCGTGTGAGCGGGAGTCTGGGCGAACGCCGCGGAAGCAAAGAGCAGAGCAGTGATGGTGGCCAATGTTCTCACGATATCCTCCCTAGCTGGAACCTAAAAAACAGAAGCGCTCGGCATTCGTTCCTAGTGATGCGCAGGAACGGCTTTCACTAGTATTCGTTGATGCTGCACCGATTAAACCGATCAGCAGGAGGCAGCGTCATGGATTGGAACCAGGTCGAGGGAAACTGGAAGCAGGTCAAAGGCAAGATCAAAGAGCAATGGGGAAAGCTCACTGATGACGATCTCGACGTGATCGACGGGAAGCGAGATCAACTCGAAGGCAAAATTCAGGAGCGATACGGCTATCAGAAAGACCAGACGAAGAAAGAGGTCGATGATTGGTACGGACGTCAGACTTGGTGAGCAGTTGATTTGAAGAGGCGGGCCCGGTGAGGTGAGGGCGGAGTGCCCTCCGTCGCGCGTGATGGGCCCGCAGGCGCATCCACTGAGTTGCGCCTGGGCCGACGCCGCTACCCTCCGCCAGCTCGGCGGCCCACTTTCACGCGCATCTGCAATTCAGAATATGACCCCCTAGGCCGCCCGGCCGATCAATCTAAGGGAGAAATCAATGCCGATTTTTTCAGCCGTTGCGACTGCGCGGCTCTTGCCGCTCCGGCATCACTAGCACTTTCTGCGGCGAAGCGGGGTCGTGGAAGTTGACGAAGATCTGAGGATGACGAAGGAAAAGACTAATGACTGCGGTCTCCGCTGTTAAGTCTTCGAACTCTGTCCACATCTTCTCAGACGCGGCCTGGCACGACCCGACGTCCGGCAAATTTTGTGGGATAGGAACCAAAGTCCACAGTTTTCCTGAGCACAACGCTGTGTTTGCGGTCACGGGCATGTCGACGGTACCGCAGCTGCTCTCGGCGCTTCTGATGGAGAATCAGTTCGCCGACTATCGTTCGCTCTGCGATGCAATGTGGGATCTGATCAAGACATGTTCCACTCGGGGCAAGGCAGTCGGCCTTAGCATGACCGGCCGGTGCGACGTCGTGCTGGCGGGTTGGTGCGACGATGTCGGCTCGTCAATCTTTGTCACACAGTGCTTCTTTGACCATGACATTTTCAAAGGAGCCGCCGCAGAGCGCTACGTCAGGCCCAGCATCGACGACTCCTCGCTGATGCAATTTTCTGGCGATGGGTTAGCCTTGGGGGCAATGAGCGGAGAAAGGCGGTCAAGGGTACGGCGACGCACCGCGCTCGCGCGGGCTTTGCCCTTGACGGCTGAAGGGGCGGCAGCCCCTTTACGCGCGAGGGATCGTCACCGCGTGGCCGGGGACGAAGACCCGGGCGCGGGACTGCTAAGGAACGCGCTAGAGCCCGGTCGCCCGCGCAGCAGGAGGACGCGCCCGAAACGGAACCGTGCGCCTTTGCGGAAAGTTGGGATACCACCAGACCAAAAGCGGGGAGACCACATGAAGCGAATTACAAAATGGCGGGCGGCGGCGAAGCGTGAGCTGATCGCGCCTCGCGGCGACAAGCGATATGTTCGCCGCGATGCGAAAGGCCGTATCAAGGAAAGCGATGATGTGAGCCGGTCGCTTTCTCAGGATCGCCGCAAGACGGCGAAGAAAAAAGTGAAAGCGGGGCAGGGTGACCGGGGCGACCGCAAGCCCGTCAACTCCAAGGCGCGGAAAAAATCGAGTGCGCGCAAGTAACGCAACCTTCGATCTCTTCGGAGGTGTCTTCCTTCCGGAAGGTATGAAGTATCAGCCGGAGTTTCTCTCTGCTAATGAAGAGCGTGCGCTTCTGGCTGATATTGAGACGCTTCCATTCAGGGAATTTGAATTCCGCGGGTTCACCGGCAAGCGCCGTACCGTTTCTTTTGGCTGGCGCTACGATTTCAATGGCGGTGGTCTCACCAGAACTGAGGACATGCCTGAATTCCTGACCCCGATCCGAGCCCGTGCCGAGGCATTCGCCGGCATTGTGCCCGGCAGCTTCCAACAGGTTCTCGTGACCGAGTACGCGCCCGGCGCCGGCATCGGCTGGCATAAAGATCGCTCCGTCTTTGGCGATGTTGCCGGCATTTCGCTGCTGTCTTCCTGTATCTTCAGGCTCCGCAGGCGAACGGCTAAGTCGTTCGAGAGGAACACCCTCGTTGCCGAGCCGCGCTCCGTCTACCTTCTCCGCGGTCCGTCGCGCACCGAATGGCAGCACAGCATTCCCGGTGTCGAAAGCCTGCGCTACTCGGTCACGTTTCGTAACGTGCTCGAAGAAGGTGAATCCTAGTGGCGCGCGTATCCACATTGCCGAAGCGGCTCCAGCCCATGCTCGCGACACTGACCGACGCGCCGTTCGACGATAAGGGCTGGATATTCGAGGACAAGTATGACGGCTTCCGGATGGTCGCAAAGATCGACGGTGGCAAGGTCACTCTCTACAGCCGCAACGGCAAGATCATCAGCCATAGCTATATCGAAGTCGCCCAGGCCCTCGAAGGTGTCAAAGGCGATGCCGTCATCGACGGAGAACTCGTAGCGATCGGCAAAGACGGCGTATCGCATTTTCAGCTCCTGCAGAATGCGCTGCGCCATGAAGCAAAGCTGCAGTACTTTGCCTTCGACCTGATGTTTCAGGATGGCGAAGACCTTCGTGGCCTGCCACTCACGGAGCGGAAGAAGCGCCTTAAGGGTATCCTGCCGAAGCACAGGCTCATCGGGTTCAGTCGCGACCGAAAGACTTCGGGCGTGAAATTTTTCGAGGAGGCCGAGCGCAAGGGTCTTGAAGGCATCATGGCAAAACGCGCCGACAGCAAGTACCTGTCAGGCGCGCGAACCGACGACTGGCTGAAGATCAAAACCTCGAAACGCCAGGAAGTGGTGATCGTGGGATTTACGGCGCCGCGGAGGACGAGACCGTTTTTCGGGGCACTTACACTTGCGCTGCGGGAAGGAGATGGCTGGCGTTATATCGGCCATGTCGGGACCGGCTTCAGCCACGAAACACTCGGAGAGCTGCACAAAAGGCTCATCAAGCTCAAAGCCGCCAAATCTCCTTTCGGCAAAAAGGTGAAGGACGAAGCGGTCACCACCTGGGTGAAGCCGCAACTCGTTGCCGAGGTAAAATTTACCGAGTGGACGAGCTCCGGCGAGATGCGGCACCCCGTTTATCTCGGCCTGAGAAAAGACAAGCAGGCAAAAGACGTCGTCATGGAGCGCGAGAAGCCGCGAGGATGACGCGGCATGTCAGCCCGGCTGAGCGGTGAGCATCCTTGTCTCGTTAATCCCATGAATAGGAACGAGCACCTTCGCGCATGATTGTCATCATCCACGAAGTGAAAGGACGTTCACATGGCAGACGAGCAGAATCCCAACAAGCAGCAGACCCCTGGACAGCAGAACCAGCAGGGCAATCAGGGCGGCCAGCAAGGTCAGAACCCGAATCAGAAGCCGGGCCAGCAAAACCAGGACCCGGGCCAAAACAAGCAAGGCGGCGAAAAGGGCGGCCAGCAGGGCGGCCAGAAGCCGTAAAGTAACAAAAGCCCGGCTTCGGCCGGGCTTTCCGTTTGTGTCGTGATTGCCTGACCTATTTACGGTTCTTGTCGAGCGTCTGCGCCATTTCGAGATGGTGCTTCAGTGCCGCCAGGGTTTTACCAGCCCAGTCCTTCAGCTTGGCATCGTCGCCGCCATTCGAGTAACGCTCGAACAGCGAGACCGCATCCTTATGAGCGCTCACCTGCATGGCGTCGTATTCCGACGCAAAATCCTCGGGTTTGGCCTCGCGCAGCTTTGTGATCTTCTTCTGCGACGCGTCATCGAGCGAAGCCGGGATCGCGGCTTTCAGGGTGTGGGGGACCATCGATTTGAGTTCGCTGCTCGTCTTGGTGTGGTCTTTCACCATCATTTCCGCAAACTGTTTCTCGTCGGCATTGCCCTTCTGCTGCGCGATCTTGGCCGCTTCGATCTCCGTCATGTCGCTCATGGCGGCTTCCTTGATGAAGTCTTCGGTCTTCGGCGCAATTCCAAGCGTGGAATTCACGCCGGTCTTCTCGCCGACCGACTGCGCAAAGGAGGGTGAGGCAAAGACTGCGAGCACGGCAAATGCAAGGGCTGCTTTTTTCATGAAAGTCGTCCTCTGGAGGATAATCGCGCGATCAACCTTCGTTCAGGATCAAAGTTCCTGGGCACAAAGGGACGAGCACGACCCCGGCCCGAGAGGAGGGAGACCGGGGCCGCTTGCCCGGGCAATGAGCATGCCGGACGTTCCGGCATACACTGGCAATGCCAAGGCAAGCTCTGCCGTTCCTAAACGTGGTTCGGCCCAACGTTCAAACAGGGGTATGCGCTGTGTGCACTTTTGGACCGAGACGTGCGGGCGATCATCATGGGGCCCGAACACTTCCGAGCACCGCCCGGCTGCCGTGCGAAGCGTCCGCGCGCATGCGCGCTACCAGTGCCTGTCACGCCGACCAGCGATCCTGCTCTTCCCGGTGAGCCTGCTCGTTCAATCTCTCAGCGAGCTGATCCGCAAGTTCGTCCGTGTCGGCGGTCGCTATGGGCTCGCCTTTTTGCGTCTTTAGCTTTTGCTTGTCTGCTTCGATCGGAAAATCATCGGGAGTTAATGCGGGTTCTTTGCTCATGTCACCCTCATGCGGCTGGCATCTGCAGACGTGGAACGCTTGGTCTCAAGGCCAGTTGCAAGCGAACTTCAATATGTTGGAAAGCCAACGTTAAAGTGCGAAGGAGATTGCGTTTATCGCGGTCGCCTCGCCCCGAGGTGGGGGACGATGAATGAAAAATGGTTTATGTGGCAGGAGGTCTGACTATGCGGCGGCTTTTGGCGCGACCCTAGACCGAAGATGAAGAGAAGCGGTTGAGGCAAATGGCGGAAGCCGGGCGGCCGGAATTGGAACGACTCAAAGGCAGCCCCGTTAGCCGCCGAGCTTCACCAGCGGTGATGCGACGACCTCAAAACATTGGAGAAGCGCAAATGGCGAAAGAGCCGAAGACTCTCGACGACCTGTTCCACGATACTCTCAAGGATATCTACTTCGCTGAGAAGAAAATCCTGGCCACCCTGCCGAAGATGGCAAAGGCTGCTCAGAACGAAGAACTGAAAGCAGCATTCGAGAAACACCGCACCGAGACGGAAGGCCAGATCGAGCGGCTGGAGAAGGTGTTCGCGGTGATCGAGAAGAAACCGCAGGGTAAAACCTGTGCCGCGATGGTCGGTATCACAGAAGAGGGCGCCGAGATCATGGAAGAATATAAGGGCTCGCCCGCTCTCGACGCCGGCCTCCTTGCCGCCGCTCAGGCCGTCGAGCACTATGAGATTTCTCGCTACGGCACGATGATTGCCTGGGCCGAAGAGCTTGGCCTCGACGATGCCGTCTCACTCCTTGAGGAAACCCTCGAAGAGGAAGAGGCGACCGACGAGGCTCTGACTGAAATCGCAAAGACAGCGATTAATCAGGAGGCTGAAGCAGCCTGACACTTACGATGAATTAGAAACTGCCCCGCAATACGGGGCGTTTTTTTATTCCGTCCCCTCCAGGCCGCGGGCGCCTGGTTCCATTCCCTTGACAGTGAATTTCAGACATTCGCCACAAAGCTTGGCGACACCTCCGACAGTCCCCGCATCGAGGCTGCCGTGACCCGCTATTCACTCGAAGATCTACGTCAGCGCTATGTTATCAAGGGCAGGCCTCTTGAAGCGAGCCTTGAGGAAATCCTGCGCGCTGACAGCCGCGCGGGAGCGCGGGCTATCCTCGCCTTTATTGAAAAGCGGCGCTTTCAAAACCGGTCCGAAGGACAGCGGCTTCGCAAGATGCTGCGCTTTGAAACGCTATTGTGGGACGAGGGGCAGGATGCCGTTGCGGGTGTCGATGAGGCCGGAATGAGCCCGCTTGCGGGGCCGGTCTCGGCCGCCGCAGTTATCTTGAAGCCCGGCACGCGCATAACCGGCATTGACGATTCGAAAAGGCTGGATGCGAATTCGCGTGAGGCTCTTGCGAAAGAAATCAAGGAAAAGGCAGCGGCGTGGTCTGTCGCGTTTGTGGACGTCGAGGAGATCGACACCATCAACATCTACTGGGCGGGCATCCTCGCAATGCGCCGGGCTGTCGAAGGGCTGGGAGTAACACCGCAGCATCTTCTGATCGACGCGAAACGCTTAAAAGCGATAGCGATCCCGCAGCAGGCGAGCCCCGGCCGCTGCCATAGACGCTGTCCCGGACCTTCGAGACGACGCCTTCGAGCCCAACCTTGCAGGCATGCGTGAACATCTCGCGGCCGTCGATCTCGAAGCTCTCGCTAAATGGGACGTCGCTGCCGGTGATGATCTTCTTCAGCACGGCCTTCCGCTGAAACAGCGGCACTTTCCGGAGGTCCCTGCCGTTGAGATAAAGCAGGTCGAAGGCGACGAGCACGATCTTCGTCGATGCGCCCTTGAGCTCGTTCTGTAGAACCGAGAAATCCGTCGTGCCGTCGGCGGCGGGCACCACGATTTCACCGTCGATGATTGCGGCATTAGCCTTGACGTGCCAAGCGTCGTCGGCGACCTTCCGGAAGCGATTGGTCCAGTCGTGCCCCCGCCGCGTGAAAACCCTCACTGCTTCGTTAGCGAGATGCACCTGGACACGATTAGCCGTCGAACTTGATTTCATGGATCCATCGCTCGCCGGACGGCACGCGGTCGATCGAGGCCGCCAGGGCCGGCTCGGAAGCCGGGGAAGGGCGCCTTGACGCCCAGCGCTTCCGGCTTTTTTCCCTGGAAGGCCATCGCTACACCAGGCGAAGACTGAATTGCTGCAGGTCTTGTGGTGAGTAGCGATCCACAAACTCCTGCAAGTACGAAGGCACGTCGCTCAGTTGCAGATTGCAACGACGCTGGATCTCGCGGGCAATGTCCTGGGAAACATCTTCCGACCAGCATTCGGCCGTGTTGAAGGCGACTATCCGGATCGGCTTGCGATATTCTCCGGCAAGCAGATCCTGGATGACGGTTTCCAGCGCCCTCTCAACGTCTGCTTCGCGCCAGGCGTTGCCGTTGCGGCCGAAGTTGCTTGTGACCAGGTAGATAGTCTCGTCACCGTTCGGGGCGATCGACATAAGCCATCGGGATTGACGCATAAGCAACTTACGCAACGGAACCGGGATTCAATTTGAACTGGGCCAATTCGTTCCTGTCGCAGTGCGTACGCAGTTGGATCAGTCGGCACAACAGCGCGACGGTATGAATAGGAGGATTCTTAGTTCACAGGCTCGTTTTTGGGGGATCACCGGATTAGGAACGCCTCCGATTGCCCCTAGTTGAGGGTCTGGAGAAGGCCCATGAATAGGCGAATTGATGAAGCCGTTGCGGTCCGGGCCTACGAGTTGTGGGAGCAGGCAGGTAAGCCAGAGGGCCGAGACGAAGACTTTTGGCGCTTGGCCGAGCAGGAATTGCTCAACGAGGATCAAAGCTCACCTCGACGCACACCGGATACGCTTTAGGCGAGGGCTACCCGGCATACCCGCGCTTGCCGGTTATCATCTGCCCTGCGCAACCCTGAGGAAATTTGGCGGCGGTCTTTCGAAGCCACCATGGAGAACCGGTCCAGTGCCGGCAACGTCTCGGCCCTGACTGTCCGCAGACGGATCGTCCGTCATCTCCATTGAGAAGCCGAAGGGTTTGGAACGCTTCCCGTACAGATATTTTGATTTAGTCGCGGATTTCGAGCGAGTTGCCGCGTCCTGGTATCAGAGAAGGTCGAGTTAATGGCTTCTGTCAAAGCGGAATTGGATAGATACTTTGAATTGTTCCGGCGACGGGTGCCTACGAAGGTGTCGACCTTCATTCTGTGGCTACGAGAACCATCCTCGTTTTGGGTCCGTGTCGTTGTCGCCGGGTTGCTCATCCTAGGAGGCGTCTTCAGCTTTTTGCCTATCTTCGGCCTCTGGATGCTGCCTCTAGGCCTTCTTCTTATCGCACAGGACATTCCTATTCTACAGAGGCCTCTTCTCATGGCTTTGAGGTGGATCGAGGCCAAGTGGGAGCAGCTGAGAGCGCTCTTCAAGAAGGAGCCATCACGCTGATGGACATGATCCGGCACGCTCACTCGACCGGAGCGTCACCCGATATCCGGACGCCAAATACCTGCGCGACCTGCGCATCGGTGCCGCGTAAGTCACCTTGCCGCGCGGGGAAAAACCGCGCGACGATGAGTAGCATTGCTTTTTTGATCGCACAGTTCGTTCTTCTTCGAGAGCAGATCTTGTCGATCGTGGGGGCGCTCTCGAGAGGCCAGCACATGATTGAGCTTTGGAACAAGTGGTACGGGACCTTGGCCTCTGTCGAGGCGGCTGGCAGCCGTCATCGTTATTGCCGTGGTGGACCGCTGGCATTCTTATGCTGATTGAGAGTCAGCGAGGCGGTCAGCCGGCACGATCGAGGGCGAGGAACGCATACGATACTACGATACGGACAAAGGCGAAGAGACGGCCCGGCTGCAGGGGTCAAGGGGGTAGGCCGGGGCTGCTCCGCCGGCTCGGCTAGGCAACCGAGCCGCAACGACTCAAATACCTGCCCTTGTCGTTCCCTTGAGTCCGCTGTCCCGGAAGAAACTCAAATGGGGGATGAGCCGGGGCCTAGAGGTTACCCTCGCGAGCACGGCCTCGAGGGCGCCGGGAAAACTTGGCACTAGCCGCGATGTTCCTGCGCGACTAAGGCACTTGATTTCGGCCGGTGGCTGATTTTAATTTTATGTTGCCGGGGCTGGTTTTCATTACGGATGAAATTGCGACCGGCAGGGGGCCGCCATACCGCGGCCCCTATCATTTGGATAGAATGAGCAGCTAGCCGAGCGCGCCACTCACCGCGTGCTCAGGCTCCCAGAGGGTCCAGTCCTGCCAGCCCCGGACCGGAGCCTTTTGTTTGGGCCGCCAACTGAGGCGGCCTTAGTGCCTGCTGATTGGCTCAAATCTATCGAGCCTCGTTGCGCCTTCCCAAAGCTCTACCGCGCGCCCGTCTACAAGCAATTTGGCTCGTTCCCGAGCTTCCGCCTCGTCCTCCACCACAATATCAACGCGGAGCGTTATGTGCCCCGCGCCATCGATTATATATGCCCGAAACTCTCGCATGATCCCGCTCTAAAACACCCCCAAGCAGGAACGAATTTAGAGCCGATCTAAAATCACGTCACTATCGAAATTAGGCCACTGCAAATTTCAAATTACGCCACTGAGGTCGGAAACAGGCTAGCGGCGTTAGCCCGAGACAAAACCGGTCTAGCTTTCTTGCGCGCAGCAGGGAAGGACAAGCGCGCCTGGAAAACTAGCCGTTGCCCTAATCTCTCCAGATCTCCTCACCGCATGGTGCACAGCGGTAAACCATCACTGCTCGGTCGCGCTTTACGTCCAGAACCGACGTGATGTAACGCGCGGGGAGCTTGCATTTAGGACACGGCGGCCCCGGTTGAGGTGCCCGCGACGACGATAGCTCGGGGTCGCTCATGACTCTCACCCCTCGAAGTTGCAGGTTCCTAAGTGCCAGAGTGAACATTTGTTCCAACGGGAAAAATGGGCAATCGAATCGAACCAGCGTTCACTTTTGAACGTTGCGAATTGAGGAGAACAAGGGAGACCGCCCTGGACGTGGTCGAGCGCTTCTTCATCGGACTAGCGATCATGGGTGGTACAGGTTTGCTTGCGTCGTTCGGCGCACTCCTTTCTATGTAGTTGGACCCGACACTCCGGTTCAAAACGTGACTTGCTTCGTCCAAAAACAGAACGGCAGCATCGCGCTGGTAAGGCGACGAATAATCACCCCAGCGAATAGCCGATACGAAATGAGCTAGCACAGCCAAGCAGACGCCCCTTACAGCGGCGCCCACATACCAGAGCTACACCTTTGGCCTGATGACGCGAGAAGTCTCTGATCCAGCCGGGCTCGTTCGTCATCTCCAGCTTCATGTCGCCTTCTCGGCGGTGGCTCCGTCCAGGAACGCGAGCCCGGACGTGACTTGTCGGCCACACGTCCGACTAAACCGAGACGGTTTGTCGGGATTCGGACAGACGAGCCAGCGCCATTTATTCAGCCTGTCAGCCATTGAAGTGGTGTGATCGGCGGATCAGCCCGGCGGTCTCCTCCAAGGGCCGCCGGGTTTTTCCGGTTTGCCAGTGGCTAGGGGCTGACGCCGCTGCGTGAGTGGAGGCAAGTGGATTGGATAGGAACGTTGGGCTAATTCCCCGATTGAACAGCAAAGGGGAGGATATCATGGTCCGTGACCTTTTGCTCCTGCTCGCCGTTTCAATCGTGTTGAGCGTATTTATCTGGAGCATCTTCGGAAAGTCGAAAACAAGGTCTGGGCATCCGCGAGGTGGAGCATCACTTTCTTTGAATGCCGCTCCGGATCTTTTCGACTGAGGTCTGAGTTCATCCGGAGAGGACCGAACGCTGACGCGTCCGTCGCCCGGCCACTTCAGCGCGGGCGGGCCCTTAAATCTCCTGCGCGCACTCTCGTGCGCCCAGCACGTTCTGCATAGGGTCAGCGGAGGATGGCCGTTCCCTCGAAGAACGAATGGCCGAGCAGGCCGCCAAACTCAAAGAGCAGGCCTGCCAGTTACCCGCCGGGCCGGAACGTGAAGCCCTGCTGAAGCGAGCACGCATCGCCGAGACCGGTGCGCACTTGAGTGATTGGCTGACCTCTTCCGGGATGCGGCAACCAGACCCAAGCCGCGTCGATCGCTAGGAACGCGAACCTGCCGTTAAGCATTTTTCGGGCATGCCAAGATACTTCTTCCACATCACCCACGAACGCACCGAGATCGATGACGTGGGAGAGGAGCTTCCGGACAAGCACGCCGCGTGGAGGGAGGCCACAGTCACGGCCGGGCAGATGCTTCAGGGCATAGACGGAAAGCTGAAGCCGGGGCGCGGTTGGCGTATGGAAGTGACGGACGAGTTTCAGAACACGCTCTACGTCCTGCACATCCAAGCTGAGAAGCCAAAGTGAGCGCTGACAAGAGCGAAGACATCCAACGCGAGGAGGAAAGCGCGGCAGGTTGTCCAAGACGATCAGGCGGCGCGCCAAACTAACGCACTCAAAATCAGACCTTTCCCATCCGGCTGATTGATCAGCATCTGCTTCACGCGCTCGGCTTCCGTCATGGTAAGGTTTGCCGCCAAGTCGGTCCCGATCAGAGCAGGTCCCTTACGTTCTCGATCATAAACCATCCAGCCGTTTCCACCCCGCCGAATAAGAAATCTCGACTGTGAAGATGCACGCTCATTCATGGTGGTCCACCAGCGCCTTAGATCTGTCGATCACGTACGGTTAGGCAGCCCTTCGTCTGCGGGACAGCCTCATAGCTCCTCAAGCACAACAGTAGCGGAGGAGCGCAAGATAGGGCCGTGAGGATCTCGCACTTCGATAGCTAGCCGACCCATCAAAGAACGAGGCGCGCCATCCAACACCGATTGGCCCAATGCCTCAAGCGCCAGCCTTCTGCAGCATCAACGTCCGGGAGATCGATGCCTTCATCGTCGATTTCGATACTGGTGTTGCTGTGATGGTCGAAGAAGTACTTGGGCATGGAGCATCAACCTGTCCGTAAAAGCCCAGTTCCTATTTTTCCCGACCCTCGTCCTGTCCGTTCGGCCGGCAACAGGGTATTTGTAAATTGCATTGCCCGTACAGATCGGGAAAAAATGGCATTATCAGGAACGTTCAAGAAGCTGGCTGAGTTGAAAGTCATGCGCCTTGCGCTCAAGTTTAATGTGCGCGGCGCAGCTACGCTGCAACGTGCATGCGCAGCACGGCCGCGTGAGGATCGCGATGTACACGACTGCGATATGCGATGAGCTGAGACAGGTAGAGCGCGATGTCGTTGAAGGAGAGCGGCGACTGGCAGAGCAAGAAGCGCTTGTTATTGAACTGAAGCGGCAGGACCTTGATACGGCCAAAGCTGAAGCCGAACTTGAACGGATGCGCGAAGAGCAGCGGCGTCGCGATCAGGATCGTCAACGTCTGCTCTCACGGCTGCAACCCTGAAGGAATTGCCGGCGAATGAGCCAACCTCCAGGGCAGCACGGGGCGGATTGGCCTACGCGGTGGAATTAGTCAGCAGATCTTCACCGGGTGGGATCAGCTTCACGTAGCTGCCACTTTCGCGCTTCCACAACCAGCCGCGCTCGATCGCGTGTTTGAGCCCGGCGCCAAATTCGCTGCCGCTGCCCTTCAGCTTGAACATATGATCCGGTCGATGTAGATGCGGCCGTCCTGCACGGCCGCGACGTTGGCTGCGAGCTCGAGGAGCTTGCGCGCGGCCGCTTCGGGGTCCGCGTAGGGGCGTTGCTCGGTGTGCTTCATCGGCTTGTCCCAATGGCCGCCTGCGCGGCGGTGATGTGCGCGCGGTGCGGGTAGCTCGAGGAACGGGCGGCGCTGATCCAGCGCGTGGAGGCCGATCCGCGGAAATGGAATGCCGACGAGATGGCTCAGGAGTTGGGCCCCTGGCTCACCCTCGAGGTGCGCCAAGCCCTCGGCCTTACCACGATCGGCAGCGTCGATGTCGATAAGGCCGGGCGTGAGAAACGCCGCGAAGATCGCAAGCGGCAGGAACGGGAGGACCATCGCCGCAATGATGGTGTTGTCCCTCGCGCCGAATATCTGGCGGCACATTCCAAGAGCCGCGATGAACTCTGGAAACCGCTCGGGATGTCGAGGGCGAAGTACTACCGGCTTGGCCTGCACAAGGCCGGTGAGACAGGTGCGTGTGTACACCAAAGATAAGGGAATCCCTGGTGTCCACGGTGCTGTCTCACGACTTCGACTTCAGCCTGTTCGGACCTCGGGGATCCAGGTGATGCGGGGAGCCGACATCGTAGCCCTATGGGCACGGCCTGGCTGAGACCCGGCCGACGCGGCGCCTCAGCGGCCGCGCGTGCACACCCGGCTCTCAACAGCCTGACCTCCAACGGAACCCAATCGACCGGGCGATCCGGGGAACAACAGCCTTGGCAACGAATCTGTTTGGGCCCCAGCCGATAGGTTATCCCCCAACCGCTGCAGGAAAACTCGCAAAATCTATTGCGATGATTGGGCGACGACAGGCATAATTTTCTGGATAGGCTGGACGGACTCAACTGCGATGGAAAAACTTCGAAAAGCAGATCAGATCTTGCCTGCCCGGGCAGCTGGCTACATCCGCGGTGAGATCACCGCAACTCAATTGGAGTTTGTGAAAGAACTCAGGAGGGGACTATTTGGCCGCTTGCGGCATAGACAGATCAGTGACCGCGCTTACGAGCTCTGGCAGCAAAGCGGCCGGCCTATGACGGGGCGGGATCTAGAGTTTTGGCTGGCGGCTGAGCGAGAGATCGATGCGCGATAGCCAAAGCTAGATCTCGCAACCCATCTGCCCAACCGACGCGCAAGCTGGCCAATAGCGCGCACCTCGGCGCGATGTTCGGCGGCACCGTCGGTGCGGCCGTCGGCGCCGGCCTCGAGATTCCGAATGCCGTGCTCGGCGGGATCCCGCGCGACGACTCCGTCGTGATCCACGAGCGCGTCCTCGTCGGCGAGCCGCTGCCCCCGACCGTGGTGCTGCGCCCCATGACCAACTACACCGAGTATCGCGACGCGGTTGTGAACGACCGCCGAGTCATCGTCGAACCGCGCACGCGCCGGGTCGTGAAAATCATCGACTGATCGATCAGAGCGTGAAGGCTTTGAAGAGCCAGGCCCTCCGGAGCTTCACCCCGCGGGGCCTTAGTTCGTCAGGCCGAATTGGCGCGAAACGCCGGCGCCTGGTTGGGAAATCCATTGCGCAAACCACTCGCGTGAATTGCCAGCATGGCCGCGAGAGTATCGTGATGTACACGACTGCGACGCTCGATGAGCAGATAGAGCGCGATGTCGTCGAGGGAGAACGGCAGCTCGCAAACCAAGAGATGCTTATTGTCGAACCGAAGACGACCAAAGCTGAGGCCGAACTTGATCGGAGGCGCGCAGATCAGCGACTTCGGAACCAAGATCGACAACGTCTCCTGTCACGGCTGCAACCCTGACTCTGCCTCTTCGCCGGTGCCTGGATCCAGCGCGGTGGCGCTCTCTGGCAGAAGCCGACCGGCCGTATTGTTGATCAATCCAGGCGCAATGAAACTTTTGGTCAGGGAGGATATTGTGCTGAGGAGCCTTACTATTTTGGGAGGCCGCCATATGGCAGATCCTGTTCGTCACCTGTGGACCTCAGAAGAAATTGAGAAGCTCAGGGCGATGGCTGGGAATCACCGGCGCGAAAAGATAGCCGCTGAATTAAACCGAGGCGCCCCGGCAGTGGCCCTCAAAGCGCATCAGCTCGGGATCTCTTTGCGATACCACGCCATGCCAAAGCGTCGACCATCAACAGCCGAGTCAGCGCCTCGCAAGTGACTCGATTGTTCTCGACCAGAAGGGCTCATAAGAAGCTCCGCAAGGAAACTAAGGCGGCCTCAGTTGGCGGCCTATTTCTTATCGGGCAATTTTTGCGGAGTCGCTTGGGTCTCGCAATGAGCAAGCCAAGAATCTCCCGCCAAGTTTCAAGCGCGAAGCTTATCCTCCGCAAAGCCAGACAAGCCGAGACTGGATTGCATGTGTGCGAGTGGCTGCGGTTCGCACCGAAGTAGCTCACAAAGCAAAGGACCGCTGTCGTCCACAGCGGCCCCACACGCTTTCCGGGTTTCGATAATTCAGAAATGAATGGCTTAACCAGCCCCGGAATGCCACTTTGCTCCGGTTAACAAATCGTTTCCATAACCTAAGTGATCAGCGCCCCTAATTCTTGCGTGGAGGCCCGGCTTGGCCACCGACGGCACTGCTGGGTCTGACTATCCTGAGGCGGCCGGATCACGACGGAAGGATTGCTCGGCGGTGTGGGGCTATCCGTACAAGCGAAGCCACTTCGTGGCGCTCCGGCGCAGCAAGATTTCGGCGCGATCCACCATCAACGTGGTGGCTTGGAGAGCGGGGAGGTCCATAGGAACTTTCGGAGGTGCAACCCATTGAGCGGTCATTCAAGTAGAGGACCGCTCTTGAACCACATCGCCGTTATCTTAATCTTGCTCGTTGGTGGCTCGTCGCTCGCCTTGGCCCAGAGTACAGGTGGATCGAGCAGTGGCGGCTCGGCGGCGAGTGGAACTGCGGCCGCCGGCTCGAAAGGTTATGCGGGTGGCACCCTATCGACCGGGCATACCATAAGCGGCACTGGGGGCTACTCCAGTCCCAACGTGGGCAACGCGCTCAGCCACGCAGCGACCGGCGACGTGGATGCTTCCTCGGTTAGTCCGGCTCCAACTTCCCACGACAACGCGGTAGATACGCCCGCCGCCGAACGCGCCATAAAGAATTTGGGCAACACCGATATCGGCATTCTCAAGAAGTAGACCATGCTACAAGTCGGCTCGGTCTTGGCGTTGGCGCCAAGGCTATGCAGGCGGCAGGTGATAGCATTGAGCACAGGATAGTCTGTCAGCTGCAGGGTAATCCTGCAGCACCGCCTCCTGAATTTCAGTTGGGCCTCTCAAGCCTCAAGACCGACGTCGTTGTGGCCATGGGTCAAAGACTGCCCTTGTTAGCCGGCATGACCTTGGTCGGCTCACTTTCCGGAAGCGGTCATTCACCTCGTTGGTACGGAGCACCACTAATTCGGGTGGCCCTGTTTTCCGAGGCCCCCTCAGTCAACAACCTTGCGTTCGATTGTCCGCCTCTGGGCGATCCACTCTGATCTTCTAAAGCTGGGATTACCTCACTCCATGGATTTGTCGCAGCGGAAGCGGACCGATGCCCGCAAGGAGGAGAGATGTACAGCGCGTGCCCAAAATGCCAGCGCAGCCCGGGCACGACTTCCGCCGCCTCGGTGTCGCAACCGATTAGCGATCGTGGCTCGCGGTCTAACGGGCTCGCGCGGAACTTGCTGCACCCGAGCGCCGCGGCTAATGCCATCTTTAGGTCGCGCAGTTCGTACGGATCGCTGGTGGCGAGACCCCGTTCGTTGTGTAGCGCCGCTTGTCTCGTTTTAGGCGCGCGGGCATCAAGGCTGGCCGAACTGTTCGAGTGCCCGGGGCTGATGCGATTTTGAACGTCCACATGAACCCGGCGCCGAAGCCGCTGCCACGCCTTACGCGCCTCCTCTCTGCCTCTTCGACCGTACGCGTCGGTCTCAACGCCCGCGTCAACCAATTCGCCGAAGAAGTCGAACTCGCTGGAGAATACACATTCCCAAGCGCCGGCAGCCGCGTGTCTCTTATTTTTGCGTACATGGTCCGCCGGGATCTTCCGCCCGGCGTTCTGGCAAATATTTGTTGCCGCGGTCCCGCCGACGCAATCCCGGCGTATTCCCGGCTTTCAACGATTTTGCGGTCTCCAAATGCTTTTGCAACGTATCTATCTGGCCGGAAGCATATTCTCCGGCAGCATCCTTACTTTTGGATGCCTTCTTGTATTCGGCGATATCCTTTTGGTGGTCTGCGATCATGTGTGTCGCGAACA
The DNA here is from genome assembly GCF_052075995.1 of Bradyrhizobium sp. 613_E4_N2_2. Lineage (NCBI taxonomy): Bacteria > Pseudomonadati > Pseudomonadota > Alphaproteobacteria > Hyphomicrobiales > Nitrobacteraceae > Bradyrhizobium > Bradyrhizobium sp. 613_E4_N2_2. The sequence goes on along the minus strand of NZ_CP197234.1, from coordinate 4,579,088 downwards.
TTTTGACATCTTGTCATGTTCGGCTTTTTGCTTCGCATTCGGTGCGCTTGGTGAGTAACGAACCGCGCGGGCCCGCCAAGGCCACATCCGATATCAAGAATATGCATATCGGGGGTGACACCGAGCTGATCGATGAAATGGTCGGATGCCTGGCGGCCGCCAATATGAAACTCGTCTACGGGTGCGAGATCATCGACGGTCACCGAATCTATCGTCTTGCCGAGAGACTCGACCCCGCCGCGGATCGTCGCGATCAAGTTGCCACGCGTGTAATGGGTGGACATATCTTGCTGAGTTGTCATCTGCCAGCCGGTACCGGTGCCGGGTCGATGGAATCGATCTCACTCCCGAATACATCGAGACCGGACGGGTGCTCTGCGGCTGGGTCGGGCTCAGTACCGCATTTCGCTGCATCTGGGCAGCGCGCTTTCGATGCCATTTGCCGATGGTGTTTTCGACGGCGCCTACATGCTCCACGTAGGTATGAATATCGAGGTCAAATCCAAGCTTTGCTCGGAGGTCAGTCGCGTCCTGCGGCCGGGCGCGGTTTTTGGGATATACGATGTCATGAGGATCGGTGAGGGCGAGCTCAGCTATCCTGTGCCGTGGGCGACGACAGCTGCATCAAGCTTCGTGGTGGAGCCGGCGCATTACCGCAGCGCTCTGCAGGCGGCCGGCTTTGCGGTGATCGCCGAACTCAGTCGCCGAGACTTCGCGGTCACGTTCTATGACCAGTTCCGCGCCAGGATCATGGCGGCGGGCGGGCCACCCCCTCTGGGAATTCACGTTTTGATGGGCAGGAATGCATCGGACAAGATACATGATCCAGAACGTGGCCAGTGGCCACGTCGCACCGGTTGAGCTGATTGCTCGGAAAGCTTGATGGCGGTGCAAACAATTCCGCATGGCACCAAATGGACATCGATGTGCCCGCCGATGCGCATGTCTGCCTATTGGCCCTTTTGAGAAATAGCGTCCCGCTTCATGGATGTCCGCTCAGTGAGGCAGGGCGGACTAGATTTGCTAGGTTGAGTTCTTCGCGTTTTGACCCGAAGCCGACCATGGCAGCCGAACGCGCCTCCCATGACATCACCGCTTAAAGATTATCCGACTACCAGGAAACGTCAGACGCCCGGTCATATCCAGCACATCTTTACCATGCTATCTTTGTGCCCAGCGGGGCCATTTTGCCCCACGCAAATCACATCGCCCCGACGCCCCCGCGGTTATCACAGTGGTGGTTCGAGGAGGTTCCAATGCTTGCGAACCGTCGCGATTTTCTATTCTCCGGAGCCTACGCCGCTTCCGCAGCTCTATTCTGGAGTGCCGCCGCTCGGCTCAAGGCCGAAGAAACCGCCCCCCCGCCAGAAACCAATACCATCCGCCTCGCGAAGAGCCCAAGCCTCTGCATCGCGCCTGTGTACGTAGTAAGCGATCTGCTGAATGCCGAGGGATTCGCAAACGTCGTTCACGTCGAAACCGGATTCGTTGGTAGCGGCCCTGCACAAGACAAAGCTATCTGGAAAAATAGCGATGTCGACTTCGTCCTGAATTTCTCTGGTCCACTCCTTCTTGAGATCGATCGAGGCTTGAGCACTACCATTCTGGCCGGGATCCACGTCGGCTGCTTCGAGCTCTTCGCCAGGGAGGGCATACGTAGCGTCGCCGACTTGAAGGGTCGAACCGTCGGCATCCAATCGCTTGAGTCACCCCCGCATGTATTTTTGAGCGCGATGGCAACACTTGTTGGGCTCGATCCCGCCAAGGATATCGAATGGGTGACGAGCGCGAAGGTCAGACCGATCGAATTGTTTGCGGAGGGCAAGATCGACGCCTTCCTCGGATTTCCCCCAGAACCTCAGCGCTTGCGCGCGCAAAACATCGGTCGTGTCATCGTCAACAGTGCGCAAGATCGCCCATGGTCGCAGTATTTTTGCTGTATGCTGGCGGGCAATCGCGAATTCGTTCGAAAGAATCCCATCGCCACCAAGCGCGTGGTGCGCGCCATGCTCCGAGCCACCGATTTGTGCGTGAGCGCGCCGGCCTTTGTCTCACAGCGGATGGTGGATAGGGGTTTCGCGCCTCGTCTGGACTACGCGGTTCAGACTCTTGCGGACGTGCCGTACAACCGCTGGCGCGAGTACGATCCTGAGGACACAATCCGATTTTACGCGCTTCGTTTGCGCGAAGCTGGGATGATTAAATCAAGCCCTGCGAAACTCATTGCGGATGGAGCCGACTGGCGGTTCCTCAATGGGGTTCGACGTGAACTGGGAGGCTGATTCATCTAAAGCGCTTTCGAGGAGGTCCCGATGCATACAAATCGTCGCGACTTGCTGTTGGCTGGGGCCTGCGCCGCTTCCACTGCCCTGTTTGGGGGCGTGGCAGCGCGGCTGAGGGCGGAAGAGGCTAAAGCGCCGCCAGAGACCACGACAATCCGCCTTGCAAAGAACCCGAGCATTTGTATCGCTCCGCAGTACGTGGTGAGCGACCTCTTAAATGCCGAGGGATTCGCAGACGTCGTTTACGTTGAATCTGACGCCGGCGTGGAGCAAACCAAAGCAATCGCGAAGGGCGACATTGACTTCACCCTGCATTTCTCCGGTCCGCTTCTTCTCGAGATCGATCGGGGCGCGACCGTTACTATTTTGGCCGGGGTTCATGTCGGCTGCTTCGAGTTATTTGCCAAGGAGGGCATACGCAGCGTTGCCGATTTGAAGGGCCGAACCGTCGGCCAGCAGGGGCTTGGCAGTAGCCCGCACGTTTTCATCAGTGCGATGGCGACGCTTGTCGGACTCGATCCCGCCAAGGATATCGAATGGGTGACGAGCGCGAAGGTCAAACCGATCGAATTGTTTGCGGAGGGCAAGATCGACGCCTTCCTCGGATTTCCCCCAGAACCTCAGCGTTTGCGCGCGCAAAACATTGGTCATGTCATCGTCAACAGTGCGCAGGATCGCCCATGGTCGCAGTATTATTGCTGCATGCTGGCGGGTAATCGCGAGTTCGTCCGAAAGAATCCCATTGCCACCAAACGTGTAGTTCGCGCCATGCTCCGGGCGACGGACTTGTGCGTAAGCGCGCCAGCCTTTGTCTCGCAGCGGATGGTAGATGGGGGCTTCACGCCGCGCCGCGACTATGCGGTTCAGACTCTTGCGGATGTGCCGTACAACCGCTGGCGCGAATACGATCCTGAAGACACAATCCGTTTTTACGCGCTTCGCCTGCGAGAGGCGAGGATGCTCAAATCGAATCCTGCAAAGATTATCGCGGATGCAGCAGACTGGCGATTCCTCAACGAGGTTCGACGTGAACTTGGGAGCTGATTCGACGTCGTTTCTTGGTCAGCGCCCGCTCCCTGCAACGTCGCGAGAAAGTGAAAACGGCGCGGCGGTGAAGAACGGTCTTCCCGGCTTTGAGTTTCGACCGTCGTTGCGTACGAAATTGCTGATGGCCTTCTTCGTCATCGAGATGCTCTTGATCTCGGTTGGTGTAATCGGTCTTCTATCGCTACGCGAAGCGGACCAGCGGGCGAATCAGGTCGTTGGCCTGCAGCAGAAGATCGAGGCATATCGGCAGATGCAGCATAATACGCTTCGACAGCTTTATGGCGTATCCACCGCGCTCGCCTTTCCGAACGAAGCGACATTGGCCGTTGTGCTGCGGCAGATCAACCAGTTTGGTTACGACCTTGACCGCGTCTCGTTCGTCGCAAAGGACGAGGTGACGCTGCTCAACCAAGTGCGCGAAGAATATGCGCGTTTCATTGCCGTAGTTTCACACATCGTCGATCTCATCCGCGGCGGACGAGCAGCTGAGGCCAAACAGAGCGAACTCGCGGAACTCGGGCCTCTCGCGGACAAGCTCGAACGACTGACCAATCAATTGGTCAACCGGGCTGAAGCGGACATGGTGGCCGGCATAGATGCGAGCCGACGAACTTACACCAAATCCCAGATACTTGTCACTGCGGTCGCGCTCGCAAGCTTTGTGCTTACGCTGGTCCTGGGACATGCGATCTCCCGGTCTGTGATCGAACCGGTCCGCATCATTCACCACGGGCTGAATCGGATAGCGGCTGGTGATTTCGCCCAGCGTATAGAGGTCCCCAATCGTGACGAACTCGGGGAGCTTGCGGCGCATGTGAATTCGACCTGCGAAGAGTTGCAGCAGCTCTACCGACGTCTTGAGGAGGCCAGCCGTCACAAATCGCAATTCCTCGCCAACATGAGTCATGAATTGCGGACGCCATTGAACGCGGTGCTCGGCTTTTCGGAGCTCATGCTCGACGGCATATACGGCGATCCTCCGGAGAGAATGCGATCCGCCGTCGAACGCATCCAACGGAACGGCAGACATCTCCTCGGGCTCATCAACGACGTCCTCGACCTCTCCAAGATTGAAGCCGGACAGCTTCGACTTTCTCTGACCGACTACTCGGTCGAGGAATTGGTAGACGTTGTGCATACCTCCGTTGAGTCGCTCGCCGCGGACAAGAAACTGAGTTTAAGAATTGCTGTGCCGCCAGGCTTGCCGCCGGCGCGAGGAGATGAACGCAGGCTCGCTCAGGCCCTGTTCAATCTCGTGGGTAACGCGATCAAATTCACCGACGCCGGAGAGGTCCGGATAGAGGTAGAAGCGCGGGAGGATTCCTACGTATTTTCCGTTCAGGATACGGGACCGGGCATCGACGAAGTGGACCAGGCCAGAATTTTTCAGGAATTCCAGCAGGTAGATAACTCGATCACCAAGTCAAAGGGAGGCGCGGGATTGGGCCTCGCCATAGTCAAGCGCATCGTGGAGATGCATGGTGGACGGATCTGGATAGAATCCCGCCTCGGCCATGGCGCGAGATTCTCTTTTCTGGTGCCGGCCCGGCTCGAGCAGCAGGCGATGCAGACATGAGCAAGCGCGTACTGGTGGTCGAAGATCAGGAGGACAATCGTCAGATTTTGCGCGATCTGCTTGCAAGCGTCGGTTACGAAATGATCGAGGCGCACGACGGCGAAGAAGCGCTCGTGGCGGCGCGCACCCAAAGCCCGGACCTGATCCTGATGGATATTCAACTGCCTATTCTAGACGGATACGAGGCGACACGGCGGATAAAAGCGCAGTCAGATCTCCGCCATATTCCAATCATCGTCGTCACTTCCTACGCGCTTGGCGGCGACGAGGAAAAGGCGCGTACGGCCGGCTGCGATGCCTATGTCGCAAAGCCCTACAGCGCACGAAAGCTACTCGAGACGATCAACCGATACTTAACATGAGATTCTAGCGCGTACTGACGTGGAGCAGAGATGCATGTCCCACCCCGAATCTTGATCGTGGATGACAACGAAACGAATCGCTGCCTTCTTACCGCGCGCCTCGATGCCGAAGGCTATAAGACCATGGAGGCCGAAGATGGCGAGAAGACTCTCGCGATCGTGCGTGAAATCGCGCCGGACGTTGTCCTCCTCGACGTCATGATGCCGAAGATCGATGGCTTCGAGGTCTGCCGGCGGCTGAAGGCCGATACGACACTTGGATTTGTCCCAATCATCATGGTGACGGCGCGAACCGACTCGCAGGATGTCGTCGCAGGACTTAACGCAGGCGCCGACGAGTATCTGACCAAACCTGTCGACCATGCAGCGCTGGTTGCCCGCGTGCACTCCATGCTCCGCATCAAAGAACTGCACGATCGAGCGGAGGCCCAGGCCGCCGAGCTCGCATCGTGGAATAGAACGCTTGAGCAGCGTGTCGCCGAACAGGTAGCGCAAATCGAACGTGTTAGCCGTTTGAAGCGTTTTCTTTCCCCGCAGATCGCAGAACTCATCCTTTCTTCTTCGCCAAATGAATCCCTGGAGACACACCGCAGACAAGTGACGATAGTCTTCTGTGACTTGCGAGGATTTACCGCTTTCTCAGAAGTTGCTGAGCCCGAGGAGGTGATGGCCGTTATGAGAGAGTATCACACTGCCCTGGGCTCTGTAGTCCATGAATTTGAAGGCACGTTGGAGAGATTTATGGGGGATGGAATCATGGTCATCTTCGGAGATCCGATCCCTTGTCCCGATCCGTGCGTACGGGCTGTGCAAATGGCGGCCGCGATGCGGAGCCGTCTATCTGAATTGTCCAGCAAATGGCGGCGGGAAAGCCACGAGCTTGGTTTTGGGATTGGCATCGCACACGGATATGCGACGCTCGGCCCTATCGGTTTCGAGGGCCGCTGCGAGTACAGCGCGATTGGGACGGTGGTCAATCTCGCGGCCCGGCTGTGCGCGGAGGCGCGCGACGGCCAGATTTTGATCGATAGCAAGGTGCGCGCGGCGATCGACGACAGAGCCACGACACAGACGGTAGGCGAACTCATGCTCAAGGGCTTGCATCGTCCTATCACCGCCTACAACGTAGTTGAGACGATTTGAGTAACATTGTTAGAGCTGGAGGATCGTCATGAACTCTGATCAGGTTCGACAGGTAGTCGATGAGGCAAATCGCAGGTTTGGTGTAGCCGCCGCCAGCAAGGACTATGCCGGTATGGCTGCGTTCTATACCGAGGACGCCAAGGTTCTGCCGCCCGATGCGCCGATTGTTTCGGGGAGAAAGCCGATCGAGGAATTTTGGCGGACGGCGGCAGACGCGCTCGGTCTGATAGACGTCACTCTCAAGACGATCGACCTCGAGGTTGCCGGCGACACCGCTTACGAGATTGGCGAGGCCGACCTGAAGCTCAGCTCTGGACAGGCTAAGGTAAAGTACCTCGTTGTTTGGCTCCAAAGGGATGGCCGGTGGCACCTGCATCGCGACATCTGGAATAGCATGCCGACGAGCTAGAGGCGGACGGAGTATCGGCGCGATCCAATGCGTAACACGGCTTTCACGATAAGACTTGCTACGAGTTCGCACGCGCGGCCCTGACTAGTCGATGAGATGAGATGTCGCCTAGTGGTCCTGAGCTGAACGCCACTGAAGCCATTGCCACGTCTGCTGTCTGAAGGAAGCCTGACGCCTCCCGACTGAGAAGCTGACCGCTGCTTTTGACCAGCTGCGACATCCGCGCGCATATTGCTGTGATGCACAGTACCGATGGGATTTGAAGCATATGTTAGACTGTCGCTCGGCCTTGAGGGCGACGCGATGCGACGGCGCGAGTTCATAACGCTTGCCGGCGGTACGATGGTGGCGTTGCCGCTCGCAGCGTTGGCCCAAAAAGCGGGACGGACCTATCGCCTGGGTTGCTTGTCTCCGCATCCTCGCGATATCCAATTTAACGTACGTCTACGGCGCGCTGGTTTCATTGACGGCCAAAACCTCAGGATTGATTACCGCGCCTTTGCATCTCAGATCGATCTGATTTCGCAACTTGCGGCGGAGCTGGTCATAGCCCAACCCGATGTCATCTATGCTGCTGGACCCGAGGCAGTTAACGCCGTACAGCGGGCAACCAAGAGCATTCCCATCGTTGGGATCACAGGCGGCATGGTCGGGGAGGGATTGGTAAAATCGTTCGCCCGGCCCGATGGCAATATCACGGGGATCAGCATTTTTGCCCCTGAGCTTGACGGCCTACGGCAGGACCTCCTGATCGAAGCCGTGGCCGGGATTCGCCGCATGGCGGCTCTCGCCGACGACCTTTGGTTTGAACGCGTGGTGAAGTGGTTGCGAGGCGAGGCAAAGGTTCGCGCCCTGCAAGAGGCGGCGCGCACACGCAACGTTGAGCTTTCAATCTATCGCGTAACGAGAGCTGAGGAGATTGCAGCGACTATCGATAAGGCACAGGCATCGGGGGCCACGGCGCTGAATGTTCTTAATTCCGGGATGCTCGACGGCAATGGTCCACTGATTATGGAACGAGTTGCAGCACTGCGCCTTCCAACCATGTATCAGTGGGGAGTGCGGGCCGAGCAAGGTGGCTTTATCGGCTACGGTCCATCCTCCGATCACTTGGCAGACTTACTGCCCGATTCGCGGCGAGTCTTTTGCGCGGCACGATGCCTGCCGATCTGCCGGTCGAACAGCCGACGAAATTCGAGCTGGTAATCAACCTCAAGACCGCTAAGGCGATGGGTGTGATGGTTCCGGAGGTTTTGTTGGTGCGCGCCGACAAGGTGATTGAGTAAAACGATGCTGTTTGCTGCATTGCATGAGTCTGCAAGTGGCCCCTCGCTTCTGCTGATGCGGTGTAGCCAAATGTCGGTTCATAGGGGCATACCGGAAGTTTGCAACCGAGCGTCAAACCGACGCGATTGACCGGCACCGGACTCTGGCCGCTATTCCGAAAGGTTGGCGGCCCGCGCGGCCCGAGAGCTTCATCATCCTTCCGGATACATAAAGCGCGGCAATGAAGCGTTTTCACGAGGCCGTGATGGCCGCGTAACAATACGTTCAGTCTTCCTGAAGATTCGGAAGGAGCCGACGAAGCGACGCGCCGGGCGATTGGCACGTTGTTTGCGTCTGATGCATTAGGGTGACCGTAATGGTCTCCCGCAAGCTGCGCATTCACAAGGATGGAGAGGCCATGAAACGATTTGGATCTACTAGGTGGATTGGCGGTTTGTTTGAGGGCCAGGGGGCGGTCTCGACCGAGAGTCGCGCTTTGCAAAACTATCCCTATAGCTTCCTCACTCATTACGGCGAGACCTGCCCCGAAGAATTGATTGGCGCGGCCCACGCTGCGTGCTTCACTACGTCGCTTGTCAGAATGCTCGGAATGGCGAACTTCGTCCCCGAGCATGTGGAGAGCAAATCAGACATCATCCTCGAGAAGGATGAGGCCGGCATTTCCATCACCTCAGTTCATCTCACCGTCAGGGCGAAGATACCGGGCATTGACCGCGACATGTTCCAGTCAATCGTTTCGAAGGCAAAGGCGTATTCCCCAGTCTCCAAGTTGATGAATGCCGAGATTGGTTTTACGGCCACTCTGGTCTCATGATGCAGCTGAGACACGGGTAAATAGGCGTGGTTACGTTGGACCAAGCCGGCCGTTATCAACACCTAGCCAATCGGGCGCGTAGCTGCTGGCTTCGAACTGATGTCTGAGGCTCACCCGCAATACGACTAAAGGGCGCTAGTAAGCTCAATCAGGCCGATGTCGGCTTGTGGCCCATCGCGTCAGTTGGCGCAGTGCCACGACATGTCCGAAGCCGGGGGTAGACCGGAAGTCCCGAACTCAGGCGCAGACTGGCGCGATTGACCCGGAGCAGAAGTGTTCGGTCCAGTGTTCCACTGGGCGCCATGGGAACGATCAAAGGTTCGAGAGGTTGTGTCCGTGTGGCAGGTCCCACATGCCAGGAGGATGTTGTGCGTCAACTCCTTGGAATGATTGCCGCGATGATCTTGATGGCTTCCGGATCTGCGGCCCATGCCGGACAGACCGAGTATGACCCGGCCAAGGTTAGTGACAGCCTGAAGGCAGTTTTCCAATTCGGCTCGGTCTCGACCAAGAAGGCAATGAACGCCAACACGGTCACGCTGCTTACTGGCACGATCGGCGGCACCTATGTGCAGTTCGGTGCAGACCTCGCTTCCGTGCTCGACGACGACGGTAAGCTGCGCGTCCTGCCGATCACCGGTCGAGGCTCGGTGCAGAGCATCGCCGACATCCTCTTTCTTAAAGGCGTCGATCTCGGAATCGTGCGGGCCGACACGCTCGACTATCTCGAGAAGAAGGGCATCGCCAACAACATCAAGAAGCAGTTTACCTATGTGACTAAGCTCTACAATGAGGAGATGCAGGTCATCGCACCGAAGGCAGTCAAGACTCTAAGCGATCTCGAAGGTAAGACGGTGAGCGTCGACCTGCCCAATGGCGGCACGTTTGTGACTGCACTGACAATTTTCGAGCGGCTCGGGATCAAAGCGAACTTCGTCTATATCGAGCAGCGGATCGCAATGGAAAAGTTGAAGAAGGGCGAGCTCGACGCCGTCATCGTGGTGGGCGGCAAGCCATACGTGTCTGTCACTGCCTTCAAGAATGACGGCTCCTTTCATCTTGCTGCGGTCGATTTTTCGAAACCCCTGCAGAGCGATTATCTGCCGGCGACGTTGACCTCGAAAGACTATCCGAACCTGATTCCCGAGGGAGAAACGGTGGAAACGATCGCGGTGCCGGCGGTGCTCGCAGCATACAATTGGGCCCCCAACACTGAACGCCGTCGCAAGCTCGCCTTGTTCGTTGACGCCTTCTTCTCGAAATTCGCCGATTTGCAGAACCCGCCCTTTCATCCCAAGTGGAAGGAGGTCTCCCTGACGGCACCACTCGCGGGCTGGAATCGCCTGCCGCTCGCGCAGCAATGGCTCGACCAACACGGCGTCGAACCGGTAAAGCGACAACACTTTGAGGCATTCCTGCAAGAGAACCCGGCCGTCGCCAATATTCAGTCGGAGGCCGATAAGGAAGCACTATTCCGGCAATTTAAGACCTGGGAACAGGGGAGAAATGCGCAGGCACGGATGGACTCCCAGGTGGACTCCAAGAAGGTTCGAGAGCGGGACCACACCTTCCACTCGGCACTGCAAGCTGCACCTCCACGCCACCCGCCCCGCCGATCGCACCCAAGACGAGCACTCGGTAGCTTGACGGGGCAAGGCTCGGTGAGCGAATGCAGCTATCCGGATTTCTGCAATCGCACGAGCGAGGAAGCCTGGCGGAACCCATTCCTCGGCGCCACTCCGCCCGACGGCGCCAAACAAGGACTCTCAACTTCCGATGATCCGTTTCGGGGCTTCGCTCCGACACAGCCTGTTCTCAGATAACGGAAGCCCTTCGACCACCCGCTGATGTTCGTCAGCGGGCGCCGTATTGCGCGCCTCCTTCAAGACATGCCGCACCGCGAGCGAGGCCGCCCAACTGAGCTTGATCGAACTGTCGGTAACTCTTGATTACAGGCTTGCCACGTGGTCGACAAGAAACCCGCGTCAAACCCAGGAGCGTCGTGACGTTGCCGGAGGTCCGCTGCTAGCCCTAAGTGGACATGCCTTTGTCCGCGCCTGGTGTCCGATTTCGGGGCCTAACCCGGCATCACATGTGAGTACACGGACTAGATTGCGAACGTCGTACCAAGATTAAGGACCATCTTTACCATCCACTGGCCCCTGATCGTAAAGGTCATCGGGTTCGTGTTGGGTAAATCGAAATTAAAAAAGACGCTTCCACTCTTATTGAAAGCCACGCCGGACAAGTCATCTGGTGAAAAGGACACGTTTTGCGTGACGTCACCGCGATGCCCCTTAATGTCCTTCAACGAAAATGGGCCGCTGAAGGTGCGCATAAGTTGCGTGTCTAATTGGAAGTCCGTGTCCGCAACACCACTTCCCGAGATTGGTCCGGAGCAACCCAACAGTGCTGCGATGTTAGCTACCCTGCTGCCAATCTTAAACGATATCGATGCGGTGCCCGACGACGTGCGTACCCTCAGCACGTGCGCAGCAATAAACCAGTCGTCCGCCTTTGTGTCTGCTGCCACGGCCGCCTCCCGCTGTAACTGAAACCTCTCGCCAGCGACTGGAGATTAACCGTCCTGATGTCATACCCATGTGAAGAGGTTCACACGACGCAAAACGACATCGGGTGACGCGCCCATTGTGTTGTTCAACAGAAAGGCCGCAGCGGCGAACCACTGCGGCCTGCTGCCGGGTTAAAATTTATAAGTGAAATATGGGTCCAGCCCCGGCGAGATGAAGCCTACAGCGCGGGGCGGGGCGCAATGTCGTCGATGTTACACTGTGGGACAATTAAATGCGTCAGCTTCGCTGACTGAGGTGGGACTCGCCGGGGCTGGCGAAGGCGAGCCCTCAACCCCAAGGCCGCGAAAGCTAAAAGCTCCGGCTGCCTTGACGGACGCAGTAGTCTGCACCTGATCGGCGCAGATGCGAGCGTTAAAACAATATCGAAATTTGGCGGCTCCCTCAACGAAGCCAGCGTCAATTTACCGCTGATGCCCCAGGCCGATACCCAACACGATCGCCTTCTGACGTAGCGCGCCCTCGGTTCGCTTGGTCATCTTGGCGATTTTGACGACCGGCGTGCGAGCCTTGGAGTGCGCCTTCAATTCTTTGATATTTTCCTTCGTCCACTCGCGGCGAACCAGCTTTTTCTTCTTGGCCAAAACGGCGCTCCTTCAGTGTTGAGGGCGCGGTCTAACACACGAGGTGTCGCGTGCAACAATCACTCTTATTTCTTGCGGGAATTTAATGGCCGACAACGAACAGCTGCCAAGGCGGACCTGCTGCACATGCTAGAGATCCAGCGGCAACGTCCGGCCAGCGATGGCAAATACTACATCGGTGGCGCGAAGATCGGGCGGGAAAGCCGGTTAGGCCGCGGAAAGTGGATTGGAAGAGGAGGGCGGCGTGAATTGAGGTTTAGTGTATGACAGCTTCAGGTAATCCGAGTCATACTGTCAGCATTCATCGCGGGATTCGGTGGGCTGACATGAAGTTGGAAGTTGATCTTGTGCGGCAGTTGCTGCTGCACATCGATGAACACGCGACGCGACCAATCTCTGATCTAGACAGCATTACAATCGAAGGCTGGACAGACGATCAGATTGATTACCATGTCGTTCAACTTGAGGACGCGGGGTTTATTGAGGCGAGTATTGATAGTGTTCCCGACAACGAAGATCCCGACCTAGTCCACGTAGTCTACAGCGTGCGGCGCCTTACGTACAAGGGTCACGAGTTCGTGGAAACAGTGCGTGACGCTACGATTTGGCGGAAGGTCAAGGAGAAAGCCAAGGTCGCTGGTGCGGTGACGCTGCCCGCCCTCATGCAGGTCGGCGCGGCTTTCATCAAATCGCAGATAGGGCTGGGGTAGCTTTAAGCCTTTCGTCGCTATTCCCGTGTGTAAAACGGCCCTGCAACCTAGAAGCGGGTCTCGGAACATGCTATTCCGAACCAATAGCCGGGCCTAAGTCTCGGCTTTTTTTGTTGGTGCTGGAATGGATAAGGTCAGAGATATCTTTTCATATTTCGTGGCGGCCATGTCGATTTTCACAATGTTGGGCGCCGTTTATCAAGCGTTCAACGATCAGAAGGGCTCGGCGCTCACGCTCGGAACGATCTTTCTGGTGGGTGCGCTAATCGTCTTCTTACCGCAGGTGGAGTTCATTAAAACCCTAGGCGTAGAGGCCAGGCTGCGGCAGACGGTGACTGAAGCTGTGGCCACCCTGGCCAGTGTTAGACGGCTGGCTGAGATTTCTGCGCGAGCGAGCTATCTGACGATCGCATGGGGAAACCGGCTCGGAACGCCATCGGCTAAAGATAAGCAATCGGTACTCGATGACATCGATGCGCAATTGGGCGATCTAAAGGTGACTTCGGAAGGGCGTGCCGTAATCGTCAAACCATGGGTTGGAATGATAAGGGCCGACTTCTTTTTCTTGTACAGCCGCGTTGTCCGAGAGTTTGCTACGCTAAAAGCCAGCAGCTTTCGCGCGACACAGAGCCAGGAAGCTACTGACGCGGATATGGCTCATTCAGCGCTAATTACGCCGTGGTCGCAACAGACCAGCAACTTCGGAGCCATGGAACGATTGGAGGTCAGAAGCCTCTCGGTAGTTATCGACGAATACATGCCGGCTAAAGGTGGATGGCTGTCCGACAAAGAACTGGCGACATTTGAGACGTTTAAACAAGAACTCGTGCGCCTGAATGATGACTGCGCAAAGAAGGGCGGCTACACGGTGGAGGCCGCCGACTATTATGATCGATACAAAGAACGAGAGGCCGATAAGGAAAGGGCCAAGCAGCTTTGGGATGCATCGAGGTAGGCTGGCTAAGGTGTTCGCGCTTGGATGGCTTATTCAGGTGCTACCCCCTTGGCGACCCGGGCTCGGCACAGTGTCACTCGTTGTACAAACGTTCGAAACGCCACTTACACGCTGCGAGGGCCTTCTTGATATCGTCTATCGGGACTTCTGCGCCTTTCGTAGACCTGTTCGCCTCGAACGTGATTTTTCCGTCCGGATCCCCCGGATTCATGACCAAACTGAGAACGGTGCCGTCAACGAAGCTCTTGGTGGCAAAGCAGGTTGCTTCAGTTTCCCACGCCTGTCCGAGAACAATCCATCCTCCCTTTACGTCCTTCTTATAGAAGGTGTCAGCTTTTGCGTGCGCGGCGACCGTAAGCGCCACGAACATCGCCGCGGAGATCAGCGGAACGCGCTGAATAAAGCACATGGGCTTCGACAACTCGACGCTCTTGATACCGAAAAGTGAATAATCCATTCTGATCAGGGTCCGTCTTCGAGGGGGAGGAAAATGAGCAGGTGTGTGTTTGACTGGTCCAACTTTTGTCACCCTGGGCAGCTGAAGCAATGATCGCCTCACGAAAATAGTAGGCGATCCAGCTCACCGCGAACGGCCAAGCAGCCGCTTTGACGAACTCAACAGCCAAAATTATACCTCATCATCACAAACCACCCAGTTCTCACCGGGAAGGTCAAGATTTTTATTCGCTTCACATAAACTATTCTCAAAGTCGTTGACCGGCCGTCTGAGCTGCAGAGTCTGCGGCACACATTTCGAGCTGAAAAGTAAGACTTCCCGGCCGTCTTTCAGTTCTTTTGAAATCAGCTCCCCCACCCATGGCGCCCCAAACTCGTAGATCCTCAGCACGTCTCCTTGCTTCATTGTGAGGTGATGCCCGGAGCTTTGAGAGGGACAAATGCTGAGGGGGCGTCGGGGCTGGATGCGTCCGCTAATGTGGGCCTCGAATAGATTTTGCATTGCATGGATCCTCATTCAGGGAAGCGAAGCGTGTCAGCGCCTCTGCATCGGGCACGGGAGTGTCAGCGGAGATTTCATCGCCAACGATATGCAAGCCAGCACGCCAGAATGGCTGCGGCGATCACGAACTCTATCGCGCGTGGGCGGTACACAACGCTACCGCCCCTGCGGCTCATAGTAGCGCCTCACTGCTTTGAGGTGCTCCGCCTGCAGATGAGAGAGGTGCCGGATCGATCGGACCTCCGCGACTAACTGACCGAACGCATAGAGAATCGCTGCCGGAATCGAGAATGACACTGCCAGCACGAGCACCATGGCGCGGAACGGGAAGTCGGATCCTAATGTAGGAGGGGCTGGGATTCGCGTGGCACTAAAGAAAACAAGCCAAACAATCAGCAGGTAAAGTCCTGAAACGATCTTCAAAAATGTAGGCATTGCCCCCCCGCTGACGCTATCCAAGCGCAACCAAAGCGGGAGCGCAAGGCGCGGCGCAACAATTTGCTTGGCAAATGCCTCTCTAGAAAGGCACAATCTGCGTTAGTATGTGGGGCTTTGCGGGGCGCGAATGGACCAGTCTGACATCGATCTTGCCCGGAAGGTTGGGCGCATTTTCATGCCGCATGCGTGGAAGCGAAGAGACGAATTCCAAAAAGCTGAGGGCCGATACGTCCACTACACATCGGCTGAAGCCGGCTTAAACATCATCAGGTCAAAGTCCATCTGGATGCGAAACACAACTTGCATGGCGGACTACAGTGAAGTGCAGCATGGATTTGCAAAGCTCCAATCCGAAGACATGCTTAAGGGCTTGCTGCGGTGGCTTGATGTAGAATTAAACGGGCTAGGCCGCGAAGCAGCGTCGCTCTTCGATCAGTGGTGGAATGACACCCGCTTTGGCACCTTCATCGCATCGATATCTGAGCATGAAGCAAGCGAGGATTTGCACGGCCGTCTCTCAATGTGGAGGGCATTCGGCGGACAATCTGCGCGCGTCGCTTTCGTTCTAAAGATCCCAGAGAATCCGACTGTCGGCCTTCTTCTGAACCTCTTCATCTCACCGGTCGCCTATTTTCGTGACAATCAGCTTTCAACCGAGATAAGTGCGGTCCTTCAAAATGTGCGTGAATCGCTCGAATTCCTAAAGTTGGTTGATCGAAAAGTACTTGTCGGAGCGCTGTTTATTATGTTGGTCAGCGCTAGCGTATGCCTTAAGCACGAAGGCTTTCACGAAGAGAAGGAATGGCGGATCGTTTATAATCCGAAGCGAGCGCATTCTGACTTCATGAAGTCCAGCATCGAAAGCGTTGGCGGAGTTCCTCAGCTCGTCTATAAAATTCCTATCGGTGGCGGCCCACCGGACGGCCTTAGTGAAATCAATATCGGAGCATTACTAGACCGGCTCATAATTGGACCAACCCAATACTCCTGGGCGATGTACGAAGCATTTGTTGCCGCTCTAAAAGATGCCGGCGTCGAGAAGGCAGAAGAGAAAGTGTTCGTATCAGGAATTCCCATCCGTTCATGATGCCTCGAATAGAGAGGCTGCCAAGGAGCTTCGGCTTTTTATGACGGGTGAAGTCGGCAAGGTCTCCGAGCAGTCCGCTAAGTCACCGTTTTTTCGGTCAATTCCATCAGCGAAATGGTGAGACAGACTCCCAGGCCCAGCTTCAAGCGCGGCAACCGCTCTTCCAGTGGAGATGACCAGTCAGGCCGCTTCTGCAGTTCCTCAACGATCTTCTCGAACGAACCGAACGGGTTCTCCCCTAACTGCTGAACTAAATTCTCCCCGGTCAGCCGCAGCCGTTCGAACAAATTAAAGATCAGAATCTCAAGCGCCATGTTGTGTACTGCCGCCGGAACGTTCTCACCCAAGTTGAGCATTTCTCTTAGGCGGTCTTTTTCGTCCTTGAGCGAAAACGTGCGGTCTGAATGGGCGGCCTTATTTCGGATGCGACGCAGGTGGCCGATCGATCGATATGGCGTTTCGCCGATCCACCCGTTTAGGGCCGCGATGTCTGCTTTCGCTGAAAGTGTGGCTGCGACGCCCGGATAAGCGATCATGTCCCTGACGCGTGATTTCAGAAATTCAGGAGCGCGTCGCTCGAACATCATGTCGAGATGGTTGGAGACCATGTCAGCCGCAATCAGTGTAGCTCCGCGGTCAGATTCGGAGATCAGGTCGGTGATCACGACTTGAAAGGCTCGCGCCGCCTCGGGCGGATCGAGCCATGATGTACCGCTCATTATTGGCCTCCAATCGAGGATTCTTCATCAATTTCGCGCGCTTTAGGTGTTACCCCCGCTCGGATCATGCGCACAAGGCGCGCCGAAGCGCCCCTAAGGGGGGTGGCCAGCTAGCCCTTTGGCTTGGTCTTCAACGCCTGTCGCAACAGCGTCCTAATGGCCTCGGGGCGGGTAGGGGAATCGCCCTGCTTATCTCTCCAAGCATCCACAGCGGTGAGATCGTCCGGCTGGAGGCGAACCTGTATCTGTGTGCCCTTGCCGGTGGCGGGAGGCCCACGCTTTTTCTTTGGTACCATGGTTTGACGTTTCATAGAATCTTTGGTACCATAGTTTCGGGTCCGGTCAAATGAGCCGGACGACAGGGGAAATACCATGATTGATCTTAGCGCGACGGCGCGCTGCGTGGGCCAAGCGAACTTCGGATGATGAGGTCATCCTGCTGGGTGCCGCGCCCGAGCTGGCCTGAGGCGGTGTGGCAGCGCCTCACCCGCAAGGGTGGGGCGGTTTCTTGCCCTGTTTGCCCAATGGCGCTAACTCTTCCCTTAAGCTGCCTCGGGGAGGTCACATGTCAGACAAGGCCCGCGAGTTTATCGATTTCTGGGTGGAGAACAGCATCCACGCTGTCGAGCAGTCCGGCACTGCCGGCGCGCGCAGGATGTAGCAGAGCTCACGCGTCGTCTCATCGAGGCCGCCAAGGGGCAGGGCATTTCGGAGGCCGACTTGCGGGCTGCGATTGGCGACATCGCCGCCTATATCGAAGAACTTCTGAGGGCAGCGAACAGTGCCGAAAGCGAACGGCGTACGCCTACATAGGCGGCCTCCTCGCAACGGCACCGGCTGTTTTTTTCGGCATCGTCGCAGAAATTTACGGGTTTTGACTATGATCCGTGGCGGCTCGACGTATACTGATCGGTGGCGCGCCCATTCTGGCGGCTTGTGCGTCGGCGAGGCCGGCGAGGTAAGCAGAGCAATTCTTCTCAGGGGCGCGCTCTTGCCCAATCCCGCCAACGATAACCAACGCGTACAGCCACGCGGCCTGCGCCGCGCCGATGCGGCTCGATATCTCGGGATCAGCCCGGCTCACTTCGATAACCAGGTAAGGGCTGGCGCCGCCCCCAAACCGCTGGCGCTATTCGGCGTGAGCATTTGGGACCGCAACGACCTGGATCGCTTGTTTGATGGTGTTTCAGTCGCGAATGATGACGACGGCTATTGGGACAAGGCATGCAGCGGCGAAAGCCTAGATACGTAAACGAGTACATCGATAGGCACGGCAAGCCTCGCGTATACCTGAGACGACCGGGCAGGGCGCAAGTCGCTTTGCCCGCGCCACTGTACACGCCCGAATTCTGGACGGCCTATCGCGCAGCCATGGCCGACGAGCCAACCCAAGAGGTGCGCCGGGTTAGGGCTGGCAGCATAGCGGCGGCCGTGCGCGGCTATTACGGCTCGACTGAATTCAAGGTGCTGGCCGAAACGACAAAGGCCACCTATCGCGGCGTTTTGGACCGCTTTGTTGATAAGCACGGTGAAGGGCCTATTGCTGGCCTTCAGCCAAAACACATCAATAAGCTGATTGACGAGATGGCTGATACGCCATCCGCCGCGAGCAACTTCCGGAAGCGGCTTAAGGGTCTGATGGACTATGCCGTGTCGGCCGGCATGCGCGCCGATAATCCCGTCGTCGTGGCCAAGAAAGTGAGGCTTAAAACAACCGGCCATCGGACGTGGAGCGAAGAGGACATCACCAAGTTCCGGAAGCACCACGAGGTTGGCACGCCGCTACGGCTCGCCTTCGAGGTGCTGTTGCATACTGGCCTACGCCGCTCCGATGCCGTGCGCCTTGGCTGGCAGCACCTAACTAGCGACGGCTTCGTCATCAGTACAAAGAAGAGTCAGGGCCATGTTGAGTTGTGCATCCCGGTGCATAGCGACCTGGCCCGCTATATCGCCGATTGCCCCAAGGATGGGCCGGCCTTCATCGCAACCATGTACGGCCGCGCTCGTAGCGAGAAAGCGTTCTCCACGTGGATTAGCGAAGCGGCGTGCAACGCTAACCTTCCTCCGAAATCTTCGCCACATGGAGTCCGCAAAGCCGCATGTCGTCGTCTTGCTGAGGCCGGCTGCAGCGCCCTCGAAATCATGAGCATCACTGGCCACACCGATATCCGCGAAATCGAGCGCTATTGTCGCGAAGCCGCGCGCAAGAAGCTCGCCGTTGCTGCCATGACGAAGCTTGAGGGCGGATTTGACATCCGACTGCCTAACCCACCCGATGAGTTAGGCAATAGTGACGATAACTTATTGAAATCATTGACGGCAAAAGCGTCTTGGCGATCCCAGCAGGACTCGAACCTGCAACCCGCGGAGTAGAAATCCGCTACTCTATCCAGTTGAGCTATGGGACCGTCTTGAGGCCGGCCTCGGCTACCGCCTGCCGGTCTTCTATCACGCCAGATATAAAAAATCCTCGACCCCGCCAAGTCTGAACCGAACCGTTTTCCTCAACGCCGCGACTAAGCGGGACGGTGGGGTGTCAGGGTGCCGGGTTGAGCGGCAGCGGACTGGACGATGGATTACATCGCCGGGAACGCTGGCCAGCTTCCGGGACACGGCCGCCGGTCGATCGGTCAGGTAGGGCTGCGCCATCAGGACGGCGTGCGCGGTGATATCTCGATCGGTCTCCTCAGGGCTTGCCTTGTCATGGCGAATGCGACGATTTGCACCTTTGGTTCCATCGCCTTGAGTCGGTCACCTTTCCGCGCATTTCATGCTCACGCGGCGTTCGCCGCGATTTCCGGGAGTCCATTATGATCGGTCTTGTTCGCGCCGTCACACTCTGCGCCACGCTGGCGCTCGGCCTTAGCGCAGCGCTGGCCGCCGACAAGGCGTTCAAGCGCGACGACCTCGCCGATTCCGCGATCAAGCTGGAGGCCCAGATCAAGAGCGAGGCGGGGCCGGTCGCCAAGACCAGCGCGACGCTGCGCACCGACGCCGACGCCGCCTTCCGGCGCAATGATTTCCGCACCGGGCTGTCGGTGCTCGGCCAGATCGCCGCGACCACGCCGGAGGATACCGGCAACTGGCTGCGGCTCGCCAAGGTGATCTTCCAGATCTCGCCGAAAAGCTCGAGCGAGCAGACGTTCCTGCTGGAGCGGGCCTCGACCGCCGCCTACATCGCCTACCAGCGCGCCGGCAATCCGGGCGAGGAGGCGGATGCGCTCGCCGTGCTCGGCAAGTCGCTGGCCGAACGCAAGCTGTGGCGGCC
Source organism: Bradyrhizobium sp. 613_E4_N2_2 (assembly GCF_052075995.1). Taxonomy (NCBI): domain Bacteria; kingdom Pseudomonadati; phylum Pseudomonadota; class Alphaproteobacteria; order Hyphomicrobiales; family Nitrobacteraceae; genus Bradyrhizobium; species Bradyrhizobium sp. 613_E4_N2_2. The sequence continues at coordinate 4,558,858 of NZ_CP197234.1, read as the reverse complement.
GGCGCTGGATGCGCTGCGGCTGTCGCTCGACATGCGCGAGGTCGCCGACGTCCGCGGCCAATACGAGAAGATGCGCGACGAGCACGGCTTCCGGCTGCTCGACTATACCGTGGACTCGGATTCGGCGAGTCCGCGTGCCTGCTTCCAGTTCTCGGAGGAGCTGGCCAAGCGCACCGATTTCGCGCCGTACCTCGCGCTGGCAGGCCAGGACAAGCCGGCGCTGTCGGCCGAAGGCAAGCAGCTCTGCGTCGACGGGCTGAAGCACGGCGAGCGCTACAACATCAATCTGCGCGCCGGCTTGCCGTCCACCGTGAAGGAGGGCCTGCCGAAATCGGCCGAGTTCAACGTCTATGTGCGCGACCGCAAGCCGTTCGTGCGCTTCACCAGCCGTGCCTATGTGCTGCCGCGGACCGGCCAACGCGGCATTCCCGTGGTCAGCGTCAACACGCCCGCGGTCAACGTCAACGTCTTCAGGATCGGCGACCGCAACCTGATCAATACGGTGGTCGACAGCGATTTCCAGAAGACGCTGTCGCGCTACCAGCTCGCCGATCTCGGCGGCGAGCGCGGCGTCAAGGTCTGGACCGGCGAGCTCGCGACCGCGATGACGCTGAACCAGGACGTCACCACCGCATTCCCGGTCGACCAGGCGCTCGGCGAGCTCCAGCCCGGCGTCTACGTGATGACTGCCGCGGCCAAGGGGCCAGGCTCGGATGACGACTACCAGCTCGCAACGCAGTGGTTCATCGTCTCCGACCTCGGGGTCACGGCCTATTCCGGCAATGACGGCATCCACGTCTTCGTCAATTCGCTGGCCTCGACCGATCCGGTCGGCAAGGCCGAGGTCCGGCTGGTCGCCCGCAACAACGAGATTCTGGCGACCCGCAAGACCGACGACAGCGGCCATGTGCTGTTCGAGGCGGGCCTTGCGCGCGGCGAGGGCGGCCTGTCGCCGGCGATGCTGACGGTCACGGGCGAGAAGGCCGACTACGCCTTCCTGAGCCTGAAGACCTCGGCTTTCGACCTGTCCGACCGCGGCGTTTCGGGCCGGGCGGTGCCATCGGGCGCCGATGCCTTCGTCTATGCCGAGCGCGGCGTCTATCGCTCCAGCGAGACCGTCTATCTCACCGCGCTCTTGCGCGACGGGCAGGGCAATGCCGTTGCCGGCGGGCCGCTGACGCTGGTGATCGAGCGCCCCGACGGCGTCGAATTCCGCCGCGCCGTGCTGGCCGACCAGGGGGCCGGCGGCCGTACGCTGTCCGTGCCGCTCAATTCGGCCGTCCCGACCGGGACCTGGCGGGTCCGCGCCTTCACCGATCCGAAGGGCTCGTCGGTCGGCGAAACCACCTTCATGGTCGAGGACTACGTCCCTGATCGGATCGAATTCGACTTGTCCGCCAAGGACAAGCTGATCAAAGCTAACGCTCCGGTGGAGCTTAAGGCGGATGGCCATTTCCTCTATGGTGCGCCGGCCTCCGGTCTCCAGCTCGAAGGCGACATGCTGGTCGCGCCCGCGAGCGAACGCCCGGGCTTTGCCGGCTACCAGTTCGGCGTCGCCGACGAGGAGACCACCTCGAACGAGCGCACGCCGCTGGAGAATTTGCCGGAAGCCGACGCCAACGGCGTTGCCACCTTCCCGGTGACGCTGGACAAGCAGCCCGCCTCGACGCGCCCGCAGGAGGCGCAGATCTTCGTGCGCATGGTGGAGACCGGCGGCCGCGCCGTCGAGCGCAAGATCGTGCTGCCGGTCGCGCCCGCCAACGCCATGATCGGCATCAAGCCGCTGTTCGGTGACAAGAACGTCGCCGAGGGCGACAAGGCGGAGTTCGATGTCGTGTTCGTCTCGCCCGAAGGTGAGAGGCTGCGCCGCGATGGCCTGCGCTACGAGCTCCTGAAGATGGAGTCGCGCTACCAGTGGTACCGCCAGAACAATTACTGGGAGTACGAGCCGGTCAAATCGACTTCGCGTGTTTCCGACGGCGACGTGACGATCGCTGCCGATAAGCCGTCGCGGATCTCGCTGAGCCCGCAGCCGGGCCGCTACCGGCTCGATGTCAAGTCGAACGATGCCGACGGTCCGGTGACTTCGGTGCAGTTCGACGTCGGCTGGTATTCCGACGGCAGCGCCGATACGCCGGACCTGCTGGAGACGTCGATCGACAAGCCGCAATACGCCTCCGGCGACACCATGACGGTGTCGGTGAACGTCCGCAGCGCTGGCAAGCTCACCGTCAACGTGCTCGGCGACCGCCTGCTGACGACGCAGACCATCGACGTCAAGGAAGGTACCGCGCAGGTGAGGCTGCCGGTCGGCAAGGACTGGGGCACCGGCGCCTATGTGGTGGCGACGCTGCGCCGCCCGCTCGATGCGGCTGCGCAACGCATGCCGGGCCGGGCGATCGGCCTGAAATGGTTCGGCATCGACAAGCAGACCCGCACGCTCCAGGTGAAGCTGACGCCGCCGGCACTGGTCCGGCCGAATGCGACGTTGAAGATCCCGGTCAAGCTCGACGGGCTCAATCCGGGTGAGGACGCCAAAATCGTCATCGCTGCGGTCGATGTCGGCATCCTCAACCTGACCAATTACAAGCCGCCGGCGCCTGACGATTACTATCTCGGCCAGCGTCGCCTGAGCGCGGAGATCCGCGATCTCTATGGGCAACTGATCGACGGCATGTCGGGCACGCGCGGACAGATCAAGTCCGGCGGCGATGCCGGCGCCGGCGAATTGCAGGGCTCTCCGCCCGCGCAAAAGCCGCTCGCGCTCTACTCGGGCATCGTCACGGTCGCCGCCGACGGCACCGCCGAAGTGAGCTTCGATGTCCCCGAGTTCGCCGGCACCGCGCGCGTCATGGCGGTGGCGTGGACCGCGACCAAGCTCGGCCGTGCCAACACGGATGTCGTGATCCGCGATCCCGTGGTGCTGACCACGACCTTGCCGCGCTTCCTGCTCAATGGCGACCACGGCACGGTCAACCTCGAGATCGACAATGTCGAGGGCCAGGCCGGCGACTACGTCATCAACGTGAAGACCGGCGGCCCGGTGAAGATGACCGGCAATCCCGCAACCACGGTCAAGCTCGCCGCCAAGCAGCGCAACGCGTTTACGCTCGCAATCGACACAACTGCGGCGGGGCAGGCGACGCTCGACGTCGACATCAAGGGGCCGAACGGCCTTGCGCTGGCGCGTCACTATGCGCTCGACGTCAAGGCGGCGACGCAGGTGCTGGCGCGGCGTTCGATCCGGACGCTGGCGAAGGGTGAAAGCCTGACGCTGACCTCGGACATGTTCTCCGATCTCGTCCCGGGCACCGGCAGCGTCTCGGTTTCGGCCAGCCTGTCGACGGCGCTCGACGCCGCAACGATCCTGAAGGCGCTCGACCGCTACCCCTATGGCTGCTCCGAACAGATCACGAGCCGTGCCTTGCCGTTGCTCTATGTCAACGAGCTCGCCGCCGGCGCGCATCTGGCCATGGACACCGAGGTCGACCAGCGCATCCGCGATGCGATCGAGCGGCTGCTGGCGCGCCAGGGCTCCAACGGCTCGTTCGGCCTCTGGTCGGCCGGCGGCGACGACGCCTGGCTCGACGCCTACGTGACGGACTTCCTCACCCGCGCCCGCGAAAAGGGTTTTGCGGTGCCGGACGTGCTGTTCAAGAACGCGCTCGACCGTATCCGCAACTCGGTCGTGAACGGCAACGAGCCGGAGAAGGACGGCGGGCGCGATCTCGCCTACGGCCTCTATGTGCTCGCACGCAATGGCGCGGCGCCGATCGGCGATCTCCGCTATCTCGCCGACACCAAGTTGAGCAACCTCGCGACCCCGATCGCGAAGTCACAGCTTGCGGCGGCACTGGCGCTGGTCGGCGACCGCAACCGCGCGGAACGCGTTTACGGTGCCGCGCTCGACGGCCTCGCGCCGAAGCCGGTGCTGGAGTTCGGCCGCACCGACTACGGCTCGCAGCTTCGCGATGCCGCAGCGCTGGTCTCGCTCGCCAGCGAAGGCAACGCGCCGAAGGCGACGCTGACGCAGGCGGTGTCGCGGGTCGAAGTCGCGCGCGGGCTCACGCCCTACACATCCACGCAGGAGAATGCGTGGCTGGTGCTGGCGGCGCGCGCGCTCGCCAAGGAGAACCTGTCGATGGAAGTCGACGGCCAGCCGGTCAAGACCGCGCTGTACCGCAGCTACAAGGCCGTGACGCTGGAGGGCAAGCCGCTGAAGATCACCAACACCGGCGATGCGCCGGTGCAGGCGGTGGTCTCGGTGTCGGGCTCGCCGGTCACGCCGGAGCCGGCTGCATCGAACGGCTTCAAGATCGAGCGCAATTATTTCACGCTCGACGGCAAGCCCGCCGACATCAGCAAGGTCAAGCAGAACCAGCGTTTCGCCGTGGTGCTGAAGATCACCGAGGCGAAGCCCGAGTACGGCCACATCATGGTGTCCGACTATCTGCCCGCGGGCCTCGAGATCGACAATCCGAAGCTGGTGTCGTCGGGCGACAGCGGCACGCTGGACTGGATCGAGGACGGCGAGGAGCCTGAAGATACCGAGTTCCGTGACGACCGCTTCACGGCGGCGGTCGATCGCGCCTCGGACTCCAAGTCGGTCTTCACCGTCGCGTACGTCGTGCGCGCGGTCTCGCCCGGCAAATACGTGCTGCCCCAGGCCTATGTCGAGGACATGTACAATCCCTCGCGCTACGGCCGGACCGGGACGGGTAACGTCGAGGTGCGGGCGGCGAAGTGAGTGGAGAGATGAGCGAAGCAGGGCCACATACTCCGTCGTCATGCCCGGGCAAAAGCGCGAAGCGCGTCTTCGCGCAGATGTCCCGGGCATCCACGAACTGTGGCGCTGCCGGCAAAGACGTGGATGGCCGGGTCAAGCCCGGCCATGACGGAGCAAAGGGCTGGGGCCGTCGTGTCCTCTCGGGCCTCGCGCTCACGCTCATCCTCGCCACCTGCGGCTTCGTCGCCTGGGTCTACTCGCTCGGCCCGCTGCCGCTCGACGAGGCACGCCAGGTCTCCACCACGGTCGTCGATCGCAACGGAAAACTGCTGCGCGCTTATGCCATGGCCGACGGCCGCTGGCGGCTGCCGGTCGATGCCAGGGCCAATGTCGATCCGACCTATCTCAAGCTGCTGCTCGCCTATGAGGACCAGCGCTTCTACGCGCATAACGGTCTCGACCCGCTCGCCCTTGGGCGCGCCGCACTACAGCTCACCACGCGCGGCCACATCGTCTCGGGCGGCTCGACCATCTCGATGCAGCTGGCGCGGCTGATGGAGCCGCGGCGGCAACGCTCGCTCTATGCAAAGCTGCGGCAGATCGTGCGGGCGATCGAGATCGAGCGCAGCATGAGCAAGGCCGAGATCCTCGACCTCTATCTCGCGCTCGCGCCCTACGGCGGCAATCTCGAAGGCATCCGCTCGGCCTCGATCGCCTATCTCGGCAAGGAGCCGAAGCGGCTCTCGCTGGCCGAGGCCGCGCTGCTGGTGGCGCTGCCGCAATCGCCGGAGACGCGCCGGCTCGATCGCTATCCCGAGGCCGCACGCAAGGCGCGCGACCGCGTGCTGGACCGCATGGTCGAGGAGCATGTGGTCAGCCTTGAGGACGCGAAGCAGGCCAAGGCCGTGCCCGTGCCAAAACTGCGCAAGCCGATGCCGATCCTCGCGCCGCACGCCTCCGACACGGCGCTGTCGACGGTCAAGGATGCGCCGGTCATCAAGCTGACGCTCGATGCCAATTTGCAGAAGGTGCTGGAACCGCTGGCGCGCGACCGCGCCATTGCGCTCGGGCCCAACATCTCGGTCGGCATCATCGTGGTCGACAATGAGAGCGGCGACGTGCTCGCCCGCGTCGGTTCGGCCGATTATTTCGACGAGAGCCGGGCGGGGCAGGTCGACATGACCCGCGCTGTCCGTTCGCCGGGGTCGACGCTAAAACCATTCATCTACGGGCTCGCCTTCGAGGACGGTTTTGTCCATCCCGACAGCCTGATCGACGACAGGCCCGTCCGCTTCGGCTCTTACGCGCCGGAAAATTTCGACATGACGTTTCAGGGCACGGTGCCGGTGAAGAAGGCGCTGCAATTGTCGCTGAACGTGCCGGCGATCGTGCTGCTCGACCGCGTCGGCGCGAGCCGGCTGTCGTCGCGGCTGCGGCAGGCCGGCGGCAATCTGGTCCTGCCCAAGGACGAGGCACCGGGGCTCGCGATGGGACTCGGCGGCGTCGGTGTGACACTGCAGGACCTCACCCAGCTCTATACGGGTTTCGCTCGGCTCGGCACCACCATGCCGTTGCGCGACCTCATGACCGGCCGGGACGATCGGGAACCGCTGCGGCTGCTGGACCAGGTCGCGGCCTGGCAGGTCGGCAACGTGCTCCTGGGCACGCCGCCGCCCGAAAACGCCGCCCACAACCGCATCGCGTTCAAGACCGGCACCTCGTACGGCTATCGCGACGCCTGGTCGGTCGGCTTCGACGGCCGCATGACCATCGGCGTCTGGGTCGGCCGGCCCGACGGCGCGCCGGTTCCCGGGCTGATCGGTCGCGTGGCCGCAGCCCCGATCCTGTTCGACGCCTTCGCCCGCACCGGCAAGACGCTGGCTCCGTTGCCGAAGCCGCCGAAGGGAACCCTCGTCGCCAGCAACGCCAAGTTGCCATTGCCGCTGAAGCGGTTCCGCCCGGTCGGGGACCTGGTGCGGACCGGCAGCGAGCAGGCGCTGCACATCCAGTTCCCGCTGAATGGCTCGCGGATCGATGTCGACCGTTCCGGCGGCGAGGGGAGCGCAGCCATGCCGGTGAAGGTCGCCGGCGGCGTCCTTCCCATGACCGTCATGGTTAATGGAACATCACTGGGCGAGATCGACGGGCGCCGCCAGCGCCTGATCGATCCGCCTGGTCCGGGCTTTGCGCGGCTGACCGTGATCGACGCCACTGGCGCCGCGGACACAGTTGTCATTCGAATTCAATGACCCCGCCTTAACCGGTTGTCGGAATGACGGTTTCAGCGTAAGCGGAACCAATGGCCGAGACCTATCCCAGCCCCCGTTTTGGAGCACCCCGCGAGCCGAAAGCGCCCGTAAATCCGGGCAGCCGGCTCGTGCTTATGCTGGACTACGCCACGGCCAGTCACGCCCGCGCGGTTGGCTTCCTGCTGCTGTGTGCGCTGCTGCTATTCCTGCCGGGATTCTTCACGATTCCGCCCGTTGACCGCGACGAGGCGCGCTTTGCGCAGGCCACCAAGCAGATGGTCGAGAGCGGCGATTATGTCGACATCCGCTTCCAGGAAGACGTCCGCTACAAGAAGCCAGTCGGCATCTACTGGTTGCAGTCGGCCGCGGTTGAAGCCGCATCCGCGCTCAAGCTGCCGAAGGCCGAATTGCGGATCTGGGTGTACCGGCTGCCGTCACTGATCGGCGCAATCGGCGCCGTGCTCATGACCTATTGGGCCGCGCTCGGCTTCGTCACGCGGCGCGCCGCGGTGCTCGCCGCGCTCCTGATGTGCGCCTCGGTGCTGCTCGGCGTCGAAGCACGCCTCGCGAAAACCGATGCGATGCTGCTGTTCTGCGTGACCGCCGCGATGGGCGCGATGTCGCGCGCCTATCTGTCGTGGCAGCGCGCAGAGGATGAGACCCATCCGCCCTGGAGCTGGCCCGCGATCTTCTGGACCGCGCTCGCGGTCGGCATCTTGATCAAGGGTCCGCTGATCCTGATGTTCGCGGGCCTGACCATCGTCGCGCTCGCGATCCAGGACCGTGATGCCTCGTGGCTGTGGAAGCTGCGTCCGCTCTGGGGCCTGATGTGGATGCTGGTGCTGGTGCTGCCCTGGTTCGTCGCGATCTTCTGGCGCGCGGGCGATGCCTTCTTCGCCGATTCCGTCGGCGGCGACATGCTGAGCAAAATCGGCGCCCAGGAATCCCATGGCGCGCCGCCCGGACTGTATCTGGCGCTGTTCTGGATCACGTTCTGGCCCGGCGCGCCGCTTGCGGCGATGGCGGCGCCGGCGGTGTGGCGGGCCCGGCGCGAGCCCGGCGCGCAGTTCCTGCTGGCCTGGCTGATCCCGTCCTGGATCGTGTTCGAGGCGGTGCTGACCAAGCTGCCGCATTACGTGCTGCCGCTGTATCCGGCGATCGCGATCCTCACCGTCGGTGCGCTGGAGCGCAACGTGCTGTCGCGCTCGTGGCTCGCGCGCGGCTCGGCCTGGTGGTTTGCGATTCCCGCTGCCGCCTCGATCATCGCCGTGGTCGGCGCGGTCATGCTGACGCGGCAACCGGCGTTCGTGGCCTGGCCGTTCATTGCGGCCTCGCTCATTTTCGGTCTGTTCGCCTGGTGGCTGTTCGACACCAATCGCGCCGAGCGGTCGCTGCTCAACGCGCTGGTCGCAGCGCTGATGCTCGCGGTCGTGGTCTACGGCATCGTGCTGCCGTCGCTGACCCCGCTGTTTCCGAGCATCGAGATCGCACGCGCGCTTCGCAACGTCACCTGCGTCGGGCCGAAGGCAGCCGCTGCCGGCTATCACGAGCCGAGCCTCGTGTTCCTGACGGGCACGCAGACGCTGCTCACCGACGGCTCGGGCGCGGCGGATTTCCTGCGCCAGGGGAGCTGTCGCTTCGCGCTGATCGAGCAGCGCTCGGAGCGCAGCTTCGTGCAGCGGGCCGAGGCGATCGGGCTGCGCTACAAGGTCGGTACGCGCATCGACGGCTATAATTTCTCGCAAGGGCGCGCGATCTCGATCTCGATCTTCCGCTCGGAAGGCACTGAGTAGATGCCGGCGCCAGCCGACATCACGCCGCGCCCGGGCTATCCCGCGCAATTGCTCGCGGTGTCGGGCCGTGCCCTGGCGCAGCTCGTCCGTACGCCTTCGCATTCATGCCGCGCCGAAGCCGCGCGAAAGCTGGCGCGGCATTCGCTGTGGCTCAGCGCGGCCGGTGCGGCCTTGATTATCGTGCTGATGCTCGCGTTCGATCAGACCGAGATCCAGCTGATGCCGGTGCGTGGCACGCCGAGCCTGTGGCCGATCCGCATCCTCACCGATTTCGGCAAGGACGAGTATGTGCTCTCGGTGCTCGGGGGGACGCTGGTGCTCCTGGCGCTCGTTGCAGCGGGATTGCACGGCACCCGTCGTGGGCTGCTGCTCGGCCTCGGTACGCGGCTGCAGTTCATGTTTCTGTCTGTCGCCCTGTCCGTGTTCGTTGCCGAGATCCTGAAATATCTCATCGGTCGCGGACGTCCGTTCGTGAGCGGCAAGGCCGATCCGTTCAACTTCATCCCGTTAGAGGGAACGGGGGCTTATGCCAGCCTGCCGTCGGGTCATGCGGTGACGGCGTTTGCGCTGGCGTTTGCGGTCTCGGCACTGTGGCCGCGCCTGCGCGTGTTCATGTTCACTTACGCAATCGTGATCCTGCTGACCCGGCTGGTGCTGCTCGCGCATCATCCGAGCGACGTCGTCGCCGGCGCTCTGGTCGGCATGGTCGGCGCCATGGCAGTGCGCTACTGGTTCGCGGCCCGGAGGCTCGGCTTTGCCATCCGCGCCGACGGCACCATTGTGCCTCTTGCAGGGGCGGTCTCGGGCCGTCTCAAAAGGGTTGCCCACGGGGCATCCGCCCCATAAAAGCGGCTGCCTGCCGGGACCGCCGGTTCCCCGGGGCAGGCCAATTCCAACCACGAGCTTTCGATTTGTCGTCGTCCCAGCCTTCGGTTTCCATCGTCGTTCCCGTGCGCAACGAAGCCGACAACATCGCGCCGCTGATCGAGGAGATCGGCGCGGCGCTCGACGGCCGCTGGGCCTATGAAATCATCTACGTCAATGACGGCTCGACGGACGCGACCGGCGAACGGCTCGGCGCGATCATGCAGCAGCGCGACAATCTCCGGCAGCTTCGCCACGCCAGATCAGGCGGCCAGTCGGCAGCAGTGCGCAGTGGCGTGCGCGCAGCGCGCGGCGCGATCGTGGCGACGCTCGACGGCGACGGGCAGAACAATCCCGCCTTCCTGCCCGACCTGATCGCGGCGGTCGAGAAGGGGGCGGGGCGCGTCGGTCTCGCGGCCGGTCAGCGTGTCGGACGCAAGGATACCGGCTTCAAGAAATTCCAGTCGCGCGTGGCGAACGGCGTCCGCAATGCGATCCTGAAGGACGGAACGCGCGATACCGGTTGCGGCCTGAAGGCGTTCCGGCGCGACGTGTTCCTGATGATGCCCTATTTCGACGGGCTGCATCGCTTCCTGCCGGCGCTGGTGCGCCGCGAGGGCTACGAGATCGCCTATGTCGACGTGATCGACCGGCCGCGCCATTCCGGCGTGTCAAATTATGGTTTCTTCGACCGACTGTGGATCGGCATCATGGATCTCGTCGGCGTGTGGTGGCTGATCCGCCGCAAGAAGCCGACACCAGATGTGACTGAGGTGAAGGCATGATCATCCAATACGGTCAGGCGTTGAATAACTATCTCTACGACGTCTTCGTCGCCAAGTTCGATTTCTGGCTGGCGTTCGGCCTTGTCGCGCAGCTGTTCTTCACCGCGCGCTTCCTGGTGCAGTGGATCGCGAGCGAGCGGGCCGGCAACAGCGTGGTGCCGATGGCGTTCTGGTTCTGCTCGATGGGCGGCGGGTTGATGACGCTGGTCTATGGCGTCGTGAAGCGCGAACCCGTCATCATCCTCGGACAGGCGCTCGCGACCATCATCTATGTCCGCAACATCATGCTGATCATCAAGAACCGCGGCCGCGCCTCAAGAACGCTGGAACGCTGAGATGCGCCGCTAGCGCGGTAACGCCGAGGCCGCGCCGGAGGCGGGCAGGGCAGTATCCGCCTCACTCCTGCGATAAGGCTCGCCGGCGGCATCGAGCACGGGATAGGCGACCGAGCAGATATGCGAGTGGATGCGGCGCAGGTCGCGCAGCACGTCCAGATGCAGCGAGGTGGTCTCGATGGTCTCGGGGCGGCCCTCGCGCAGGCGGTCGAGATGACGCTCGACGGCGGCGAGCTCGGTGTTCTTCAGCGTGGTCTTCTCCACCAGCAGCTTGCGCGCTTCGTTGGCATCGCCCGACATGAAGACTCCGAAGGCGATCCGCAGCGAGTCCATCGTGCGCTTGTGGAAGGCGGCGAGCTCCTCGGCGCCCTCGACCGAGAACTGAAAGCGGCGCTTGATCTTCTTGGTCGCGAGCTCGCTCAGGCTCTTGTCGATGATGTCGCCGATATGCTCGAGGTTGATGGCGAAGGAGATGATCTCCATCGCGCGCCGGCCCTCGCTCTCGTCGAGGCTGCCCCGCATCAGCTTCGTCACATAGAGCTTGATGGCTTCGTCGAGGCTGTCGACGACATTGTCCATCTTCGTGACCTGGTCGACCAGCGCACGGTCGCCGGTCATCATCGCCGCCATCACCTTGCGCAGCATGACCTCGACCAGATCGCCCATGCGCAAGGTCTCGCGCGCGGCGTCGGCGAGCGCCAGTGACGGCGTCTCCAGCGCGCTCTCGTCGAGATAGCGCGGCCGGGCCGGATCGTCTTCCCGGACGCGATCAGGCAGCAGCCGGATCAGGAGCCGGGACATGATGTCGAGCAGGCCGATGAAGATGACGGCCGTGCCCACGTTGAAGGCGATGTGGAAGGCCGCCGTCATCCTGGCGAGATCGGGCTGCCAGGCGTGCATACGCTCGGCGATCCCACTCAGGAAGGGCAGCACCAGCGCGATCCCGATCACGCGGTTGGCGAGATTGCCGAGCGGCAGGCGGTAGCTCGCGGGATCGTCGCGCCGGGCGCCTTCGAACACGGGATTGATGGCGCTGCCGAGATTAGCCCCCAACACCAGCGCGAGGGCTGCGTAAGGCGTGATGAACTGCGAATAGGCCAGCGACATGATCAGCAGCACGCTGGCGACGCTCGAATGCACCGCCCAGGTGACGAGCGCGGCGATGACGATGCAGAGCACGGGATCGCCCGTGATCGCCGACATCATGACACGAACACCCGGCGCGTTCTCCGCCGGAGCCAGCGTGTCGAGCAGGATGTGCAGCGACAGCAGCATCAAGCCGAGCCCGATGAAGACGCGGCCGATATCCTTGATCCGCGACCGTGGGCCGGAGCGGAAGGCGACGAGCCCGAGCACGAACAGGACAGGCGCAACGGCTGCGATGTTGAACGACAGCACCTGCACGATCAGCGTCGTGCCGACATTGGCCCCCATCATGATGGCGAGCGCGGCGGCCAGGCTGACGAGGCCCTCTGCCGCGAATGAGCTGGTGATCAGCGCCGTCGCCGTGCTGCTCTGGAGCAGCGCGGTGAGGCCTAGCCCTGCGGCGAACGCGTTGAATCGGTTGCCGAGCGCCTTGCCGAGCAGCCGCCGCAGGTCCGGGCCGAAGGCGCGCAGAATCCCGCTGTGGACCATGTGCAGGCCCCACAGCAACAGCGCCACGCCGCCCATCAGATCGAGCAGAACCAACGTTCCCATGCTCCGCGTCCGGATTGGAGTCGATTGGTGAGGCTAGCGCCAAACGTCAGCGGTTCAAACCCTTTGTTGGCGCATCCGCGTTAACGTTTGCGGCGGTTGCGCGTTCCCGCGGCGCGCGTTTTGCGCGTCCGCCGGCGCGCGATTGCCGCGTCCCGAGGCGCGATGCCTTGTGAGCAGGCTCACATTGCCGCCTTGAGGGCAGCGAAGCCGCGATCGAGATCGGATTTGAGATCGTCGACGCTTTCAAGGCCGATGTGCAGTCGCAGGGTCGGGCCGCCCGGCGACCACTTCGTGGCGGTGCGATAGGCGTCGCAATCGAAGGGAATCACGAGGCTCTCGAAGCCCCCCCAGGAGAAGCCCATGCCGAACAGCTTGAGTGTGTCGAGCATGGTGTCGACGGCCTTCTGCTGCGCCGGCTTCAACACGATGCTGAACAGGCCCGACGCGCCGGTGAAATCGCGCTTCCAGATCGCATGGCCGGGATCGGTTTCGAGCGCCGGATGCAGCACGCGCGCGACCTCGGGTCGGGCCGCGAGCCAGCGCGCCATGTCGAGCCCCGAGCGATGATGCTGCGCCAATCGTACCGACAGCGTGCGCAGGCCGCGCAGCGCGAGGAAGACGTCGTCAGGGCCGGCGCAGACGCCGAGCAGGCGGATGCCTTCGGCGATCTGCGGCCACGCCTTGGCGTTGGCCGAGATGGTGCCGAACATGATGTCGGAATGGCCGCCGATATATTTGGTGGCGGCCTGCATGCTGATGTCGACACCCTGGTCGAGCGAGCGATGATAGAGCGGCGTCGCCCAGGTGTTGTCGTCGATGACGAGCGCATCGCGCGCATGCGCGACCTCGGCGATGGCGCGGATGTCCGGCATCTCGAACGATTGCGAGCCCGGCGCCTCCACCAGCACCGCGCGGGTGTTGGGCTTGAACAGCTTGTCGATGCCCGCGCCGATCAGCGGATCGAAATAGGTGGTCTCGATGCCAAGGCGCGCGAGCATGCCGTTGCAGAAATTGCGCGAGGGCCGATAGACGTTGTCGCAGACGAGCAGATGGTCGCCGGTCTTCAGCACCGAGAGCAGGGTGGTGGAGATCGCCGAAAGGCCTGACGGCACGATGCCGACGCCGGCGCATTGCGGCCCCTCCAGTGCCATCAGCGTCTCCTGGAACGCCCTGGTGGTGGGGGTGCCGTGGCGGCCGTACTGGAACTCGCCGCGATGGGCGTGCAGGTCCTCGGCGGTCGGATAGAGCACGGTCGAACCGTGAAACACCGGCGGATTGACGAACCCCTTCTGCGCCTTGGTGTCGCGGCCGGAGGTCACCAGCCGGGTTTCGGCGTGCTGTTGGGCGGGATGCGGGGAATCCATGCGTCTGCTTTCAAAAAGCGCGTTTCCACCGGGCGCGCCGCGCCCGCGGGCCGGCCGAAGGCCGCTGCCGTTAATAACAGAACACAGAAGAGTCCCGTCAACCCCTTGACCCGGCTCGCCAGTCGTTCTGAGATGCGCGGGTGCTATTCAGTCGCCGCATGTTGAGGGGCTGCCGCGACCTTCGATCCATCGTCTGACCGGACCTTGCGTCACAGCCATAACGGCGGACGCCTGCGGCGGGGATTAAGGTATGGCCTCCCGGGATGGGCGAGTGTTCGGCAAGGTTTTCCAGCATGACTCTTGCAAGGCTAGTCTTGATGCGGCTAGCCCTGGCGGAGACGATCCCAAAGACGCCATTCCTGACCTTGAGACGACTTTGAAAGGCCTTCAGCCCATGAAACGCGTAACTCTGGCTCTCACTCTCGCTGTCGCCGCCGGCCTCTCCGCCCAGGCCGCCGATGCGCAAACGCTCAAGACCATCAAGGACCGGGGCATGCTGTCCTGCGGCGTCAGCCAAGGCCTGCCCGGCTTCTCCTCGCCCGACGACAAGGGCAACTGGACCGGGCTCGACGTCGACCTCTGCCGCGCGATCGCCGGGGCGATCTTCAACGATCCGACCAAGGTCAAGTACGTGCCGTTGTCCGCCAAGGATCGTTTCACGGCGCTGCAATCCGGCGAAATCGACGTGCTCTCGCGCAACACCACCTGGACCATCTCGCGCGACACCTCGCTCGGCGCCAACTTCACCGGCGTCACCTATTATGACGGGCAGGGCTTCATGGTGAAGAAGTCGCTCAAGGTGAATTCGGCGCTCGAGCTCAACAGCGCCTCGGTCTGCGTCCAGACCGGCACCACCACCGAGCAGAACCTCGCCGACTACTTCAAGGCCAACAACATGAAGTACGAGGTGATCGCGTTCGGCACCAACGACGAGACCGTCAAGGCCTATGAAGCCGGGCGCTGCGACGTCTTCACCACCGACCAGTCGGGCCTGTACGCCAACCGCCTCAAGCTTGCCAATCCCAACGACCATATGGTGCTCCCCGAAATCATCTCGAAGGAGCCGCTCGGGCCGATGGTGCGTCACGGCGACGACCAGTGGTTCGACATCGTGAAATGGACGCTGTTCGCCATGGTTACCGCCGAAGAGCTGGGCGTGACCTCGAAGAACGTCGACGAGAAGGCGAAACTGGAAAATCCGGAGCTGAAGCGCGTGCTCGGCAGCGACGGCAATTTCGGCGAACAGCTCGGCCTGACCAAGGACTGGGTGGTGCGGATCGTGAAGGCCACCGGCAATTACGGCGAGGTGTTCGATCGCAACGTCGGCGCCGGTTCGCCGCTCGGCATCAGCCGTGGCCTCAACAATCTCTGGAATAAGGGCGGTCTTCAGTACGCGCCGCCGATCCGCTGATCCCGCCTGATCCGCGGCGATGAGCACCGAGGCTCGAAAACCGCCGGCCCAGATCGCGCTGAAGATCAGGCGCGTTCTGGGCGGCAAGGCAGGCTGGAACGGCGTCGCCGTCCAGTTTGCCTTCGCGGCGATCCTGGGCTGGATTGGCTACGAGATCGTCTCCAACGCCCGGACGAACCTCGAAAACCAGCACATTGCCGCCGGCTTCGGCTTCCTCCGCAACAATGCCGGCTTCGACGTCAACCAGACCCTGATCTCCTACACCGGCTCGGACACGTTCCTGCGCGTGTTCGTGGTCGGGCTTTTGAACACGCTCGTGGTCTCGGTGGTGGGTATTTTCTTCGCCACCGTGATTGGCTTCATCGTCGCGCTGTGCCGGCTGTCGCCGAACTGGCTGCTGTCCCGCGTCGGCGAGATCTATGTCGAGATCGGCCGCAATCTGCCGGTGCTGTTCCAGATCCTGTTCTGGTACCTGGCGGTGCTCGCGGCCCTGCCAAATCCCCGGCAGAGCATTTCGCTGCTGGGCATCGCCTTCATCAGCAACCGTGGGCTCGTCATTCCGCGCCCGATCGGTGAGGGCGGCTTCGAGCCGTTCCTGGCGATGCTGGTCCTCGGCATCGTCGCTTCGCTGGTTTTGCGCTTCTATGCGCGGCGGGCGCTATTTCAGCGCGGTCAGATGATCCGGATCTGGCCCTATGTGCTGGGCCTGCTGTTCGGGCTGCCGCTCACGGCCGTGCTGGTGTTCGGCCTGCCCTTCACCTTCGAGCTGCCGCAGCTCAAGGGGTTCAATTTTGCCGGCGGCTCAAGAGTCATCCCGGAATTCGTGGCGCTGACGCTGGCGCTGTCGACCTATACCGCGGCCTTCATCGCCGAGATCGTGCGCGCCGGCATCCTGTCTGTCCACTCCGGTCAGATGGAAGCGGGATCCTCGCTGGGGCTGAGCCGCGGCACCACGTTGCGCCTGATCGTCGTGCCGCAGGCGATGCGCGTGATCGTGCCGCCGCTGACCAACCAGTATCTCAACCTCACCAAGAACTCTTCGCTGGCGGTCGCGATCGGCTATCCCGACCTCGTCTCGGTGTTCGCCGGCACGTCGCTGAGCCAGACCGGGCAGGCGATCGAGATCATTGCCATGACGATGGGCGTCTACCTCCTGATCTCGCTGCTCACGAGCGCCGTCATGAGCGTCTACGGTTGGCGCGTCAGCCGGAGCCTGGGCGCATGAGCGACATCATCTCGTCCGCCTATGTCCGCCGGGACCTGCTCACTGAGCGTCCCGCGCCGGTCAAGACCACGGGCTTCATCGGCCTGATGCGCACGCGCCTGTTCAATTCGCCGACCAACATTTTGCTCACGATCGTCGGCGCCTTGCTGCTCTGGTTCACCGTCATACCTGCCGTGAAGTTCCTGATGGTCGATGCGGTCTGGACCGGCAAGGATCGCACGGCGTGCCTGACCGAGAATGCCGGCTTCACGGTCGGCGCCTGCTGGCCCTTCATCCAGGCCAAGCTGCCGCAACTGATCTACGGCTTCTATCCCGAGGCCGAGCGCTGGCGGGTCAATCTCGCGCTGATCCTGGCGGCGGCTCTGCTGCTGCCGCTGCTCATTCCGCGCCTGCCGGCGAAAGGACTGAACGCCGGCCTGTTCTTCTTCGCCTTTCCAGTCGTTGCATTCTTTCTGCTGCTCGGCGGCGGCATCACCGGGTTTGGCCTGAGCTGGACGGCCGGCCTGCTGCAATTGTTCGACGACAGCATCATCGGCGCCGGGCAGGCTCTGCTCAGTCTCGCCAAGACCTCAGCCATCGCACCGCTCTTCTGGCTGGCCGGCAATCTCATCGTGCTGGTCGGCAGCGCGATCTACTGGCTGATCTTTCCGCTGACCTGGCTGCGTGACCAGCTCCAGGGAACGGGCCAGTCGGTCTGGGCCGATTTCGCCATCACGGCGGCGGTCGTCTCCCTGATCGCCTTCGTCGTCGGTGGCGGCGTTCGCACCGGCGGCCGGGCGCTGACATCCAGCATCGGCACCTTCATCGCGATCGCGGTCGTGATCAAGCTGATGGGGCTCGATCACGGCGGCCTGCCGGTCGTGACCACGAATCTGTGGGGCGGGCTCCTGGTGACGCTGGTGGTCTCGGTGACCGGCATCGTCACCTCGCTGCCGATCGGCATCGCGCTGGCGCTCGGCCGCCGCTCGACCATTCCGCTGATCCGGATCTTCTCGATCGCCTTCATCGAGTTCTGGCGCGGCGTGCCGCTGATCACCGTGCTGTTCTTCGCGACCTACATGCTGCCTTTGTTCCTGCCGGGCAATTTCACGGTCGACGGTCTGGTGCGCGCGCTGATCGGCATTTCGCTGTTCACGGGCGCCTATCAGGCCGAGAACGTCCGCGGCGGGTTGGCCGCGATCCCGCGCGGGCAGGGCGAAGCGGCGGCCGCTCTGGGCCTGTCCTGGTGGAAGACGACCTCGCTGATCGTGCTGCCGCAGGCGCTGCGCCACGTCATTCCGAACCTCGTCAACAGCTTCATCTCGCTGTTCAAGGACACGTCGCTGGTCTCGATCGTGGCGCTGTTCGACCTGCTGGGCTCGCTCCGGGCGTCGTTCTCGGATCCGAAATGGTCGACGCCGTCGACCGCGTTCACCGGCTTTGCGTTCGCCGGGATTATCTACTTCATCTTCTGCTTTGGAATGTCGCGCTACTCGCTCTTCGTCGAGCATCGCCTCAACGCCCACCGTCGCAACTGATCGAGGTCATCATGTCCGACCCCATCGTCAAGATTTCCGGCCTCAACAAATGGTACGGCGAGTTCCACGTGCTGCGCGACATCGACCTCGAGGTCAAGAAGGGCGAGCGCATCGTGATCTGCGGCCCCTCAGGCTCGGGCAAGTCGACGTTGATCCGCTGCATCAACGCGCTCGAGGAATTCCAGGAGGGCGAGATCGTCGTCGACGGCATCGAGCTCGGGCCGAACCTGAAGCACGTCGATGCGGTCCGCCGCGAGGTCGGCATGGTGTTCCAGAGCTTCAACCTGTTCCCGCATCTGACCGTCCTGGAGAATTGCACGCTGGCGCCGATCTGGGTGCGGAACATCCCGAAGAGGGACGCCGAGGTCAACGCGATGAAATTCCTGGAGCGGGTCAAGATCCCGCACCAGGCCAACAAGTTTCCTGGACAGATGTCCGGCGGCCAGCAGCAGCGCGTCGCGATCGCACGCGCGCTGACGATGAACCCCAAGGTGATGCTGTTCGACGAGCCGACCTCGGCGCTCGACCCCGAAATGGTCAAGGAAGTGCTCGACACCATGGTCGACCTCGCCGAGGAGGGCATGACCATGCTGGTCGTCACTCATGAAATGGGCTTCGCCCGCGAGGTCGCCAACCGCGTCGTGTTCATGGATGCCGGCCAGATCATCGAGGCCAACACGCCGAACGAGTTCTTCGCCGCTCCCCAGCACGCGCGGACGAAGCTGTTCTTGAGCCAGATCTTGCGGTGATGCGAGCTGCCGTAGGGCGGGCAAAGGCGCGTCGCGCCGTGCCCACCATCCCTCGGCGATCGCGGCAAGCATGGTGCGCACGCTGACGCTTTGCCCACCCTACGGCTACGGCACCGCGGCTTGCTCAACTTGAGCCGGACTTCGAAATCCGGGCGGCCGCAACCCTCCCGGCCTAGACGAACGGCGGCTTGATGTTGCTGCGCTTCTCCAGCCATTCCGGCACCGGCAGGTTCTTGGCGCGCATGAAATCCGCATTGAACAGCTTCGACTGATAGCGGCTGCCGGAATCGCAGAGCACGGTGACGATGGTCTTGCCGGGCCCGAGCTGTTTCGCGAGTCGTATCGCGCCGGCGATGTTGATGCCGGTGGAACCGCCGAGGCACAGGCCTTCGTGCTGGAGCAGCTCGTAGATCACCGTGACGGCTTCTGCATCGGGAACAAGATAGGCGTCATCCACCTTCGCGCTCTCGACGATTGCGGTCGCACGGTTGAGGCCGATACCTTCCGTGATCGAGCCGCCCGGCGTCGCCTTGGCGTCGCCGCTCCGGAAATATTCGAACATGCCGGCACCATGCGGATCGGCGCACGCGATCCGGACGTCCTTGTTCTTCTCTTTCAGATAGCGGCTGACGCCGGCGAGCGTGCCGCCGCTGCCGACCGAGCAGACGAAGCCGTCGACCTTGCCGCCGGTCTGCTCCCAGATCTCGGGACCCGTCGACTCGTAGTGCGCCTTCGCATTGTCGAGGTTGTTCCACTGGTCTGCGAACAGCACGCCATTGGGCTCGGTCTTGCGCAGCTCGTCGGCGAGCCGGCGGCCGACATGCTGATAATTGTTGGGATTGGCATAGGGCAGGGCCGGCACCTCGATCAGCTCGGCGCCGCACAGCTTCAGAAAATCCTTCTTCTCCTGGCTCTGCGTCTCCGGGATCACGATCAGCGTGCGGTAACCGCGCGCGCTCGCCACGACCGCGAGGCCGATTCCGGTGTTGCCGGCGGTCGCCTCCACCACGAGACCGCCCGGCTTGAGCTCGCCGCGCTTCTCGGCCTCCAGGATCATCCATTTGCCGGCGCGGTCCTTCACCGACTGGCCCGGATTCATGAACTCGGCCTTGCCCAGAATGGTGCAGCCGGTCAGTTCGGAGGCGCGCTTGAGCTTGATGAGCGGGGTGTTGCCGATGGCTTCGACAACGTCATTTTTGATGGTCATGTCAGGCAATTACCGGCTGGTTCATAGGGTGGGCGCGACCCTAAAGTAGGGTGGCGGGCCTTACAAGCGACCCTTGCAAGCCGACCCCGCAAACCCTTATTGCTGCTTTGCGAAGATGACTTGCCGGACGTCAATATTCCCGGACAGGAATCCGGCCTCGCAATAGGACAGGTAATACTCCCACAGCCGCCGGAACCGGTCGTCGAAGCCGAGCGGCACGAGGCCGGGCCAGGCCGTCTGGAAGTTATTCCGCCAGGTGGCCAGCGTCTTGGCATAATCCTGCCCGAAGATGCGCTCGCGAATGACGGGCAGGCCGAACCTGTCACCGAGCGACTTGAGCACGGCGGGCGAGGGCAGCATGCCGCCGGGAAAGACGTAGCGCTGGATGAAGTCCACCTCGCGCCGGTAGCTCTGGAACAGCCTGTCTTGGATGGTGATCGCCTGGATGCCGGCAAGGCCGCCGGGCAGCAGCCGGTCCCGCAACTGGGCGAAATATTTCGGCCAGAACTGCTCGCCGACGGCCTCGATCATCTCGATCGAGGCGATGCGGTCGTAGCGGTCGCATTCGTCGCGATAATCCTGAAGACGGATCTCGACCTTGTCGGCAAGGCCCGCCTCGTGAATGCGCTTCTGCGCAAAATCGCGCTGCTCGGTCGAGATCGTGAGGCCCACCACGCGCGTGCCGAAGGTCTTTGCGGCGAACTCGGCGAAGCCGCCCCAGCCGCAGCCGATCTCGAGCAGCGTCTGGTCCGGCTTCAGGTCGAGCGCCTCGGCGAGCCGGCGGTATTTGTTGGTCTGGGCTGCCGTGAGATCGGAGGTGCTCTCCTCGAACAGCGCCGAGGAATAGGTCATGCCGGGATCGAGCCAGGCCGAATAGAACGCGTTGCCGATGTCGTAATGGGCATGGATGTTGCGCCGCGCCTGACGGCGGGTGTTGCGGTTGAACCAGTGCTGCAGCAGCTGGACGAACCGCATCAGCGGCTTGTCGTTCAGCATGGCCTGGATCAGATCGTGATTGACACAGAACAGGTAGAGGAATTGCGTCAGGTCCGGCGTATCCCAGTCGCCGGCGAGATAGGCTTCTGCGATGCCGATGTCGCCGCTGTTGATGAGGCGCGACGCGAAGCCGTAATTGTGCAGTCGCATCGCCGCATTCGGGCCCGGCTCCTGGCCGCCGAGGCGGATCACGCGTCCGTCGGGCAGGGTGACGTCGAGCGTTCCTCGCCGCAGCCGCGCGCCAAAACTGAGTGCGAGCCGAACGATGCGCGGCAGATCGGCGAGCACTGTGTCTATGGTGTCTGACGTCACCGAGATGGTATGCGACATCGGCAGATCCATCACCTGAACGGATACTGTCCGACCGCGAGCCAGGCGCCCCCATACGCCTCATATCGCTGGACCCGAGGGCGCCCCGCAAACGGTCAGCGTCGAATCATGCGTATGATATAGGTGCGCGCTGCGCCGGTCGCCAAGGGGCTGGCGGGATACCTCCGGCAGTCCACCGCCGTGTGCACAGCGCAATTGCGAGCCAGCACCCGATCATAGCGCGCCGTGCGCTCAGCCAAGGCCGGGGAAGCTGCGGTGCGCCGCGGCGCAGGTTTCGGTGCAGCGCCTGGCGGGACCGGTAGCTCTGGCGTCGGCGTGGCGGCAATATCACATGAAATCTTGGTAAGCTTGAATGCGCCTCGGAGCGAGGTTGGAATGCAAAAAGCCCTGTGACACAGGCATATTCTGTATTTGCGTGAGTTCGACATCGACGCATTCGAGGCCGCATTTCGCAGGTGCGGGACTGTCCCCCTGTTCCGCGCCCCGCTAGTATGAACTTCAGGTTCCGCAGAAAGCATCACGGCTGTGAACGAGTTACATAAACGCCCCCGGCCGTCCCGCCACGAATCGGTTAATCCGGCTCTGCGGTGGCGGATCTATCTGCCCGGCGGGGGGTGGATGTGACACAGGATGGTCCTGCGGTCGCCATGAGGCGATCTCCCGGCCTTACGTTCCGGACGTCGCGTGCGGCGCGATGGGCTGCCGTGGCGTGCCTTGCCGCCAGTTCAGGCGCCTGCGTGCTGACGCAGGATTTGCCCGATCCCGCACTCGATGTTCCCACGCAGTACAAATACGCGGGCAAGCCGGATGCGCCGCCGTCGCTGGATTGGTGGCGCGGCTTTCGCTCCGCGGAGCTGACGCAACTGATGGAGGAGGCGCAGACCGTCAATCTCGACATCGCCGCCGCCGTCGCGCGCATCGTCCAGGCCGACGCCCAGGCGCGGCAGGCGGGCGCGGCGCTACTGCCGAGCCTGTCGGGCGGCGGATCGGAAACCTATTCACGCACCTCGGGTTCGAGCGCCTCGGGCCTGTCCATCGGCGGCCGCGAAGTCGTCAACTATTCGGCGTCGCTGAGCGCGAGCTACCAGCTCGATTTCTGGGGCCAGAACCGTGACGCGCTGCAAACGGCGGAAGAGACGGCGAATGCCAACCGTTTCGATCGTGACGTCGTCGCCCTGACGACGCTCGCCGGCGTCGCCAACGCCTATTTCCAGGTGCTGGCCTCGCAGGACCGGCTGCGCACCGCCCAGAGCAACATCGCCAGCGCGCAGCGGATCCTTGATGCCATTCGCGAGCGCCGCAAGGCCGGCACCGGGACCGATCTCGACGTCGCCCAGCAGGAGAGCGTGGTCGCCAACCAGAAGGCGCTGGTGCCGCCGCTGCGCCAGACGCTCGACCAGAACATCAACGCGCTCGCCGTGCTGGTGTCACGGCCGCCGGAGAGCGTCCGCGTGCTCGGCGGTTCGCTGAACAAGATCGCGATCCCGCGCGTCACGCCCGGCCTGCCGTCGGAGCTTTTGACGCAGCGGCCCGACATCCGCCGCCAGGAGGCACAGCTCGCCTCGGCGACCGCGAACATCGGCAATGCCCGCGCGCAGTTCTTTCCGACGATCCAGCTCACCGGCAATGGCGGCTATCAGAGCTCGGCGCTGGTCTCGCTGTTCCAGCCGCATGCGGCCTTCTTCCAGCTCGTCGGCAGCGCCACGCAGCCGATCTTCGACGGCGGCAAGATCCTCGGCAATTTCGAATTCGCCAAGGCGCGGCAGGACGAGTTGCTCCAGACCTACCGCAAGACCATCATCCAGTCGTTTGCGGACGTCGACAACGCGCTGTATTCGATCAAGCAGACCACGATCAAGCTACAATTGCAGCGCGATGTCGTTACCTCGTCGAAGCGCGCCTTCGATCTCGCCGAGCAGCAATTGCGCGCCGGCACGGCCGACATCGTGACTGTGCTGAACGTCCAGCAGACACTATTTCAGGCCGAAGATGCGTTGTGGCAGGCCCAACTCGCACGGCTTCTCGCCATCGTCAGCCTGTATCAGGCGCTCGGCGGCGGCTGGGAGCCGCGAATGGAGAAACCGGTCAATGCTCTTTAAGCCGGATACGAAGGAAGGCGCGAAAGAAGGGACGGCGAAGAAATCGCGCGGCCGCGGCTTCGTCATGACCCTGATCACGCTCGCCATCCTTGGCGGGCTCGGCTATTTCGGCTGGACCGTCTGGCATCAGCAGCCGCAGCAGGCGAATGGCCGCAACCAGCGGCCCGATCTGCCGGTGCCGGTGCTGGCGGCGACGCCGAGGATCCAGGACGAGCCTGTCTATCTCGACGGGGTCGGCGCCATTCGCGCCCTGAACACCGTGACCGTGCGCTCGCAGGTCGACGGCAAGCTGATCGCCGTGAAATTCACCGAGGGCCAGGACGTCAAGAAGGGCGACGTGCTCGGCGAGATCGACCCCGCGCTCTACCAGGCGACGTATGACCAGGCCGTCGCCAAGAAAGCGCAGGACGAGGCCCAGCTCGCCAACCAGCGCATCGACTTGACGCGCTACGAGCAACTCGCTGCTTCCAATGCCGGCTCCAAGCAGCAGGCAGACACCCAGCGCGCGCTGGTCGCGCAGACCGAGGCGCTGGTGAAGGCCGACCAGGCCGCGATCGACAATGCGGCGGCGACGTTGAGCTACACCAAGATCGTGGCGCCGCTTTCGGGCCGCGCCGGCCTGCGGCAGGTCGACCAGGGCAACATCATCCACGCCGCCGACGCCACGGGCCTCCTGGTGATCACGCAATTGCAGCCGATCGCGGTGTGGTTCAGCCTGCCGCAGCAGCAGATCATGCGCGTCAACGCAGCGGCGTCGAAGGGCACGCTCGCGGTCGACGTGTTCGGCAATGACGGCATCACCGTGATCGACACCGGCAAGCTGACCGGCATCGACAACCAGGTCGACCAGACCACCGGCACGCTCAGGCTCAAGGCGGAATTCCCCAACGCCAATTACCAGCTCTGGCCGGGCCAGTTCGTCAATGTCCGCCTCAAGGTCGAGACCTTGATGCAGGCGCTGGTGGTGCCGACATCGGCGGTGCAGCGCGGACCGATCGGCACCTTCAGCTACGTCATCGGCGAGGACAATGTCGTCTCCGCCAAGCCGGTGACCGTGACCCAGCAGAACGAGCATGACGCCGTCATTGCCAGCGGCTTGTCGCCGACCGACAAGGTCGTCACGACGGGCTTTGCCAATCTGTCTGACGGGTCCAAGGTGGTCGTCGGCCGCGATGACCAGACACCGTCGGCCGATCTCGCCCCGCGCAAGCGCACGCGCGGCCCGGATGGCCAGAAGAAGGATGGGCAGGCCAAGGACGGGCAAAAGGACGGACAGGGCAAGGACGGCGAGCACCGCGCCAAGCGGAGCAGCAGTGAAGGCGACCAGAAGGGGCAGACCGGACCGGCATCGGGGCCGGGGGCATCGGGACCTGGAGCCAAGCAGCCATGATCCCGACAACAGCCGCCTGAGCGGCAGGCATATCCCATGGGCGTCTCCGAACCCTTCATCCGCCGCCCGATCGCGACCTCGCTGCTCGGCATCGCCCTGCTGATCGGGGGCGCGCTCGGCTATTTCTCGCTGCCGGTCTCGGCGCTGCCGCAGGTCGATTTCCCGACCGTGCAGGTGTCGACGCAGCTTCCGGGC
The DNA here is from genome assembly GCF_052075995.1 of Bradyrhizobium sp. 613_E4_N2_2. Classification (NCBI taxonomy): domain Bacteria; kingdom Pseudomonadati; phylum Pseudomonadota; class Alphaproteobacteria; order Hyphomicrobiales; family Nitrobacteraceae; genus Bradyrhizobium; species Bradyrhizobium sp. 613_E4_N2_2. The sequence goes on along the minus strand of NZ_CP197234.1, from coordinate 4,533,925 downwards.
GCGAGCCCCGACGTGATCGCCTCGCTGATCACCGCGCCGCTGGAACGGCAGCTCGGCCAGATCCCGTCGCTGACGGCGATGAACTCGACGAGCTCGTTCGGCGTCAGCCAGATCTCGCTCCAGTTCGATCTCAACCGCGACATCGACGGCGCGACCCAGGACGTGCAGGCCGCGATCAACGCGGCGGCCGGCGTGCTGCCCAAGACGCTGCCCTATCCGCCGACCTACGCCAAGGTGAACCCGGCGGACGCACCGGTGATGACCCTGGCGCTTCGCTCCGACACGATCTCGCTCCGGGCGATGAGCGACATCGCCGACACGCTTCTGGCGCAGCGGCTGAGCCAGATCTCCGGCGTCGGCCGGGTCTCGGTGCTAGGTGGGCTGAAGCCGGCCGTGCGCATCCAGGCGGATCTGGCGCGCCTTGCCGCCTATGGCATCGCCATGGAGGATCTGCGCACCGCGATCTCCAATGCCAACGTCTCCGGGCCAAAAGGCTCGCTCGACGGCGCGCAGCAATCCTACCTCATCGCCGCCAACGACCAGATCGCCGCTGCCGACGCCTACAAGCCTGTTATCATCGCCTACCGCAACGGCTCCCCGGTCACGATCGGCGACGTCGCGCAGATCGTGGATGGCCTCGAGAACGACCGCACCGGCGGCTGGTACCAGGGCACGCCGGCGGTCATCATCGACATCCAGCGCCAGCCCGGCGCCAACGTCATTGATGTCGTCAGCCAAATCCGGGCGGAAATCCCAAAGGTCCAGCGCGCCATTCCGGCCGGCGTGAACCTCACCATCGTCTCCGACCGCACCGTCACGATCCGCGCCTCGGTCCGCGACGTGCAGTTCACCCTGATCCTCAGCGTCGTCTTGGTGACGCTGGTGGTGCTGCTGTTCCTGCGCTCGCTGCGGGCCACGCTGATCGCGGGCGTCGCGCTGCCGCTGTCGCTGATCACCAGCTTCGGCATCATGTATTTCGCCGGCTTCAGCCTCGACAATCTGTCGCTGATGGCGCTCACCATCGGCACCGGCTTCGTCGTCGACGACGCCATCGTCATGATCGAGAACATCGTCCGCCACATGGAGAACGGCGACAGCGCGATGGAGGCCTCGCTGAAGGGGGCCAGCGAGATCGGCTTCACCGTGATCTCGCTGACGGTGTCGTTGATCGCGGTGTTCATCCCGCTGCTGTTCATGTCCGGCCTCGTCGGGCGCATGTTCCGCGAATTCGCGTTGACGCTGACGATCGCGGTCGTGACCTCGGCCGTGGTCTCGCTGACGCTGACGCCGATGATGTGCTCGCGGCTGCTCAAGCACGCCCATGAGGAACTGGCGGTGCCGGGATTGGCCGCGATCAGCCGCTTCATCGATAGCACCGTCGAGTTCTATCACCGGACGCTGCTCTGGGTCCTGGAACGCCAGCGCGCCACGCTGCTCGTGACATTTGCGACCCTGGTCGCGACCCTCGTCCTCTATGTCGTCGCGCCAAAGGGCTTTTTGCCGCTTCAGGACACCGCCTCGATCACGGCGGTGACGGAGGCGGGACCCGACGTGTCGTTCACCGAGATGCAGAAGCGCCAGGCCGAGGCGGCCGATGCCATCAAGGCCGACCCTGACGTGGTCGGCGTGGTCTCGGTGATCGGGGCGGGCTCGGTCAACCCGACCACCAATGTCGGGCGCCTGGTCATGACCTTGAAGCCGCGCGGTGAGCGGCGCGACGACGTCAGCGCGGTGGTGACCCGGCTGAAGGAGCGGGTGTCGGCTATCCCCGGCATGACCGTCTATTTCCAGCCGGTGCAGGACGTGCAGATCTCGACCCAGTCGAGCCGTTCGCAGTACCAGTACACGCTGACCGGGACCGACGCGACGCTGGTGTCGGAATGGGCGCGCAAGCTCGTTGCCGAGATGCGGCGCGATCCTCTGTTCCGCGACGTCTCCTCGGAGGCGCAGGAGGGCGGCCTGCGGGCGCAGCTCGACGTGGACCGGACCCGGGCCGGACAGCTCGGCGTGAGCCTGCAAGGAATCACCGACACGCTCAACGATGCGTTCGCGCAGCGGCAGATCTCGACCATCTACGGCCAGGCCAACCAGTACCGCGTGGTGCTGGAGGCGCTGCCGATGTACCAGCGCGACCCCTCGATCCTGTCGAAGCTGTATCTGCCGGGCGCGGCGAGCAGCATTGTGGGCGCGCCCAACGCCCAGGTGCCGCTCTCGGCCGTGGCGACGCTGAAGCGCACCACGGCGCCGCTCGCGATCTCGCACCAGGCGCAATTCCCGTCGATCTCGCTCAGCTTCAACCTCGCCCCGGGCGCCGCGCTCGGCGATGCCGTCGAGGCGGTGAAGACGATCGAGACCCGGATCGAGATGCCCAACAGCATCGTCGGCGTCTATGCCGGCGATGCCGCCGAATTCGCCAAGGCGCTCGCCGGCCAGCCCTGGCTGCTGCTCGCCGCCGTGATCACGATCTACATCGTGCTGGGCGTGCTCTATGAGAGCTACATCCACCCGATCACCATCCTGTCGACGCTGCCCTCGGCCGGCGTCGGCGCGATCCTGGCACTGATGCTGTGCGGTCAGGACCTCTCGGTGATCGGCCTGATCGGCATCATCCTGCTGATGGGCATCGTCAAGAAGAACGCGATCATGATGATCGACTTCGCGCTCGAGGCCGAGCGCAGGCAGGGGATGTCGCCGAACGAGGCGATCGTGCAGGCCTGTCTCTTGCGCTTCCGTCCGATCATGATGACGACGCTGGCGGCGCTGTTCGGCGCGCTGCCGCTCGCGATCGAGAGCGGCACCGGCGCCGAGCTGCGCTTTCCGCTCGGCATATCCATCATTGGCGGCCTGCTGCTGAGCCAGCTTTTGACGCTCTACACCACGCCCGTGATCTACCTGGCGCTAGACCGCATCAACCGCCGCCTCGAGCAGGCGCTGCCGCCGGCCGAATCCGGCGGCCCGCCGGTCGCGGGCGCGACCGAGGGGATGCAGTGATGGCATCGATCTCGGAGCCCTTCATCCGCCGCCCCGTCGCGACCACGCTGCTGTCGATCGGGTTGTTCCTGCTGGGTGTCGTCGCCTACGAGTTCCTTCCCGTCGCCTCGGTCCCGAACGTCGACTTCCCCGCCATCTTCGTGTCGGCCAGCCGTCCGGGCGCCGACCCGTCCGTCATGGCGGCGACGGTGGCCTCGCCATTGGAGCGTCGGCTCGGCGAGATCGCGGGCATCAACCAGATCACCTCGACGTCGTCGCTCGGCACGACCAGCATCCAGCTGCAGTTCGACATCGGCCGCAACATCGACAAGGCCGCGCGCGACGTGCAGGCGGCGATCAACGCGGCGCTGATCGACCTGCCGAGCGACCTGCCGACGCTGCCGCGCTTCCGCAAGGCGAACACGGCCGGCGCGCCCGTTTTCGTGCTGGCGCTGACCTCGAAGACGCTGTCCGCCAGCGCGATCTACGACGTCGCCGATACCGTGCTCGCGCAGCGCATCTCGCAGGTGCCTGGTGTCGGCGACGTGACGGTGAGCGGTGCCGACCAGCCGGCGGTGCGCGTGCAGCTCAATCCCGTCGCGCTGTCTAACGCCGGCATCGCCACCGACGACGTCAGGACTGCAATCATCAATGCCAATCCGCTTGGTCCCGTCGGTATCTTCAACGGCGAGCGCCAGAGCGAGACGCTGTCGCTGAACAAGCAGATGCGGACGGCGAAAGAGTTCCGCGACATCATCATCAAGAGCTCGAACGGCAATTTCGTCCGGCTGTCCGACGTCGCCGACATCGAGGACTCCGTCCGCAACGCTCGCTCCATCGCCTGGTTCAACAAGCAGCCGGCGGTGCTGATCCAGATCACCAAGCAGGGCGACGCCAACGTCATCGACACCGTCGACCGGGTGAAGGCGCTGATCCCGGCGCTGAAGCAATGGATCCCGGCGGGCGTCGATATTTCCACGCTGGTCGACCGCACCAGCACGATCCGCGCCAGCGTGCTCGACATGCAGTGGACGCTGCTGGCAACCGCCGTCCTCGTGATGGTCGTGGTGTTCGTGTTCCTGCGGCGGCTGACGCCGACGATCGCGGCCGGCATCTCCGTGCCGCTGGCGCTGGCCGGAACCTGCGCCGGGATGTGGGTCGCGGGCTTCTCGATCGACAATCTGTCGCTGATGGCGCTGGCGATCTCGGTCGGCTTCGTGGTCGACGACGCCATCGTCATGATCGAGAACATGTACCGCAATCTCGAACATGGCATGCGGCCGCTCCAGGCCGCGCTCGTAGGCGCCCGGCAGATCGGGTTCACCGTGGTGTCGATCAGCCTGTCGCTGATCGCGGCTTTCACGCCGCTGATCTTCATGGACGGTATCGTCGGCCGCCTGCTGCGCGAGTTCTCGCTAACGCTGACCTTTGCGATCCTGGTCTCGACGCTGGTGTCGCTCACGGTGACGCCGATGATCTGCGCCCATTACATCCGCCAAACCACGTCTGGGACTGCAACGCTGTTCGACCGCATCATCGAGGGCTCGCTGTCGCGCATCGTCGCGTTCTATGCCCGCACCCTTCGCACCGTTCTGGAATTCCCGCTGCTGACGCTGCTGGTGTTCTTCGCCACCATCGGCCTCACGGTGACGCTCTACATCAAGGTCCCCAAGGGCTATTTCCCGACCGACGATTCCGGCTTCGTCATCGGCGCGACGCGCGCCTCGGCCGACATCTCGTTCCAGTCCATGCTCGGCCTGCAGCAGCGGCTCGCCGACATCGTGATGCAGGATCCGGCCGTGGCCGGCATCGGCTCGACGGTCGGCAGCGGAGGCGGGCCGGGGGGAGCGACCTCGAACCGCGGCACCATGTTCATCAGCCTGAAGCCGCCGGAGGAGCGCGACCACGTCTCGACGCAGGTCGTGATCGACCGTCTCAGGCGCGCCCTGTACCCGGTGCCCGGCATCCGCCTGTTCATGTTCGCCGCCCAGGACGTCCGCGCCGGCGGACGGCAGAGCGATTCCGACTACCAGTACACGCTGACCAGCACCGACCTCAGCCTGCTCCAGAAATGGGCGCCGATCGTGGCCAAGCGCATGGAGAGCGTCGAGGGCATCACGGATATTTCGAGCGACCGCGATCCCGGCGGGCTTCAGCTCACGCTCTCGATCGACCGCCAGAAGGCCTCGGCGCTCGGCGTCAAGGTCCAGGACATCGACAACGCGCTCAACAACGCATTTTCGCAGCGGCAGATCGGGATCATCTACACTCAGCGCAACCAGTATATGACCGTGCTGGAGATCGACCCGAAATTCCAGGTCGACCCATCCAACCTCGATCGCATCTATGTCGCCGGTGCCAATGACGCGCAGGTGCCGCTGTCGGCCGTGGTGCATGCGACGCGCGGGCTCGCTGCGCTGGCGGTCTACCATTCGCAGGGGTTTCCCTCGACCACGGTGTCGTTCAACCTGATGCCGGACGTGCCGCTCCAGACCGCGACCCAGAACGTGCAGCGCGCGATCGAGGAGCTGCACATGCCGGAAGGCATTCGCGGCAGTTTTGACGGCAACGCGGGCGATTTCGCCAGGACCAGCGGCCGCCAGCCGCTGCTGATCCTCGGCGCGCTGGTGGCGATGTATATCGTGCTCGGCGTGCTCTATGAGAGCCTCGCCCATCCGCTCACCATCATCTCGACATTGCCGTCGGCCGGGCTCGGCGCGCTGCTTGCGCTCCAGCTCACCAACACGCCGCTGACGGTGATTGCCTTCGTCGGCATCATCCTCTTGATCGGCATCGTCAAGAAGAACGGCATCATGATGGTGGACTTCGCGCTCGACGCCGAGCGCCAGCGCGGCCTGTCCTCGGCGGAGGCGATCTTCGAGGCCTGCCAGGCGCGCTTCCGCCCGATCCTGATGACGACCATGGCGGCGCTGTTCGCCGGCATTCCGCTGGTCATCGCCACCGGCCCCGGCACGGAGCTGCGGCGTCCGCTCGGCATCACCATCATCGGCGGCCTGTTCGTCTCGCAGATCCTGACGCTCTACACCACGCCCGTGATCTACCTGCTGATCGACCGCCTGCGCCGCCGCTCCGAGCCGCGCCCGCTGGCCGCACCGGCGGAATAGGCCAAGTATCGCGCACGTTCCGACACCGTCAGTCGGCTCGATCCCCTAACATTTGATGTTGTCAACTTAACATATGTTCTCATAAAGACTGTTACTTCTCATTTCTGTCAACAAAGCTCGTTACAGAACGGAGACGGGCGCAGCCTTCGCTCGTCGCGCCGCCCGAAGCTGTTGCATTCGAACGGGATCCCGCCCCGAGAATGTGTGACGTGCTTGGGAAACCTTGTGGGCGAGCGGAAATCGGCTGGCTCGTGTTGCTTTGGAGTGATTGGCCAAATGGCTAATACCGTCGGATCGCACTTTTTCCCGGAGATTGCGGCGGGTGGATTCTCTCGGGTCGATGGCACGATTCAGTTCTGGCAGCGGGTCGGGGCCTTGGTTGGACCGGATTCCGTCGTGCTGGACTTTGGCGCCGGGCGAGGCGCCGGCCAGAGCGAGGATTCGGTCGCCTACCGGCGCAGTCTGCGGTCGTTGAAGGGACGGGTGCGCGAGCTCGTCGGGGTGGATGTCGACCCGGCTGTCACGACCAACAAGGCGCTGGATCGGGCGTTCGTGATCACGCCCGACGGAGAGCTTCCGATCGCCGATCAATCCATCGACGTGATCGTATCGGATTTCGTGTTCGAGCATCTCCAGGATCCTGCCAGAGCCGCCCGTGAACTCGACCGCGTGCTCAAGCCGGGCGGCTGGATCTGCGCGCGAACGCCCAACCGCTATGGATACATCGCACTCGCCAACCGGATGATCCCCGACCAGTTGCATGCCCGCATCATCCAGTCGGCCCAGGACGACCGCAAGGGCGAGGATGTCTTCCCGGCCGTCTATCGGCTGAACACTGCCGGCGCGTTCAAACGGCATTTTCCCGCCTCCCGATACGATCTGTATGTGATCCCGTGGGACGCGGAGCCGGCCTACTATTTCGGATCGAAGCTGCTCTATTCGCTGTTGCTAGCGGTTCAGCACTGCACGCCGGCTCCGTTCAAGACGGTGTTGACGGTGTTCATGCGCAAACGCCCCGTGCCGTGAGCCCGACAGCCAAGTCACGTCGGGCTCAAGCCGTCGTACACCTCATTGCGAAGACGAAAGAGCGCACGGGACGAAAGGCCTTCGAGCGCGGAACGTCACGCAACGCAGCAACCTTGTAGAACGATCGTACCCTCCAAGACGTCACCAAGTCCGAGCGATAACGTCATTCGGCAGTCAACTGGACCGTGTACTACGGCCCGACCACCACACTTCATGACCATCGCCTCCCAATCCCCGCCCCAAAGCCCATGTCGACGTAGGTGCTCAGTTCTACGACACCGACCTCAGCAAGCCGATTTGGGTCGCCAACGTGGCCGCGAATGGTACTGTGGATTGGAGAGACGCTGCCGGAACGCCGGTCTAGCAGAGCGGTCGACGCATTCGACATACCGGCGCAACGAGACCGCCTTCGGGCGGTTGCCGAGGTTCGGGGTTATGGCGGCGCCACTCCCGGCAAGAGAGTTGTTGAACCGCCGCTTCAAGCGTATAGCGGCGACCATGTCGAACCCCACAGCCGCCGCGCCGGCCGATCCGATCCCCGAATGCCCGCACTGCCAGAAGCCGATGCCGCTGTGCATCTGTGACAGTGTCACGCCCATCAAGAACCGGCTCTCGCTCCTGATCCTCCAGCATCCGCAGGAGCAGGACAGGGCGCTCGGCACCGCCCGGCTGCTTGCGAAGCACTTTGCCGATGCTACGGTGCGGGTCGGCCTGTCCTGGTCGAGCCTGTCCAAGGCGCTGGCGCGGCCGGTCGAGAACGCTTCGCACTGGGCCGTGCTCTATCTTGGCTCGGCGCGCGCGGCCGATCTGGAGGCCGAGGGCGAGATCCTGGCGCTCAACCGCAAGGGCGAAGTCGCGGACAACCAGCGCTCGATCCTCGGCAAGCTCGAAGGCGTGGTGCTGCTCGACGGCACCTGGAGCCAGGCCAAGGCGCTGTGGTGGCGCAATCCCTGGATGCTCAAATGCCAGCGCGTGATCCTCAACCCGGCGCATCCCTCCCGATACGGACGCCTGCGCAAGGAGCCGCGGAAAGACGGGCTGTCGACCATCGAGGCGGCCGCGACCATTCTGGCCAGTCTTGAGAAGCGCCCCGATATCGCCGAGACGCTCAATGCCAGTTTTGAACGGATGTTGACGCGCTACCGCGAGGTTCAGGCCGAAATGCCGGAATTGGCGCCAAAACCGCCGGTCAAGGACCGCCGGCGCAGTGTCCGGCGCAGCAAGCGCAGCTGACTCGCGCTTAAATCCTCCGTACGGTTGATTGCCCCGCGCGAGACGGGCGGGTAGAGACGATCGGCCGATGGGCCGCGAACTGTTATCTTCGCAGAATCGGAAAGCCGGAAGCGGAAGGGGCAGTCGAATTCAGGCCGCGGCGAAGGAAATCCTTGCACAAGCGGCGCGGCCCGATCGGTGGGGCACGCTCGCGCTGATGGACATTTCGCTGCGTTACCGGCGCACCGTGATCGGCCCGCTCTGGATCACGCTGACGCTGGCCGCAACAATCGCAAGTGTCGGCACGGTCTACGCTGCACTGTTCAAGCAGGACATCGCCGGTTTCCTGCCGCCCTTCGCCGTCGGCCTGATCGTCTGGACCCTGATCGCGACGACGCTCCAGGAAGGCTCCAGCATCTTCGTGGCGTCGGGCCACCTGATCAAGGCCGTGCCGGCGCCGCTGATCGTGCATGTGCTCCAGATGATCGCGCGCAATGTGCTCATCTTCGCGCATCATCTGGTGATCGTGGTGCTGCTCTACATCGTGATGCCATGGCCGCTGTACTGGAACATGCTGCTCGCGGTGCCCGGCTTTGCGATCCTGCTGATCGTTCTGCTCGGCGGTTCGGTCGCGCTCGGCATGCTCTGCGCGCGCTTTCGCGATATCGGCACGGCGATCGTCAGCGGCCTGCAATTCATCTTCTTCCTGACGCCGATCATCTGGACCGAGGACGCCCTGCGCGGCACCGCGTTCTACTGGCTGATCCGCGCCAATCCGTTCGCGACGCTGCTCGACCTCGTGCGCAGGCCGCTGCTGTCGCAGCCGACCGATCCTGTGCAATGGCTGCTCGGGGCGATCTATGCGATCGTCGTAGCCGTCATCGCCTTCGGCTGCTACGCAAAATACCGCCACCGCGTGGCGTATTGGCTGTGAGGCACGCATGAGCCTTGCTGCCCAGATCGTGCTCCGCAACGTTTCGGTCAAATTTCCGGTGCTGTCGTTCCGCGACCGTTCGCTGCGCAGCCGCTTCGTCAGCGCGGTGACGCTGCGCCGGACGCCAGCGGTGCCGCACATCGTCTCCGCGCTCAACGACGTCAGTCTCGACATCCGCGCCGGTGACCGCGTCGCCATCATCGGCGCCAACGGCGCAGGCAAGACCACGCTGCTGCGGGTGCTCGCCGGCATCTATCATCCGACCGCGGGCAGCGTGGACGTGCTCGGCCGCTGCCTGTCGCTGTTCGACCTGTCGGCCGGCTTCGACGAGGAGGCCACGGGCTACGAGAACATCGTGCGCCGCGGGCTCGTGATCGGTGCGCGGCGCTCCGAGATCGATGCGCGGCGGGCGGAGATCGCAGAGTTCACCGAGCTCGGCGACAGACTCGACCTGCCGCTGCGGACCTATTCCAGCGGCATGATGCTGCGGCTGATCTTCGCGGTCGCAACCGCCGTGGAAGGCGAGATCGTGCTGCTCGACGAATGGATCGGCGTCGGCGACCAGCAATTCCGCCGGAAGGCGCGGCAGCGGCTCGACGAGATCGTGGCCCGTGCCGGCATCCTGGTGTTGGCCTCGCACGACATCGAGCTGATCCAGAGCACCTGTAACCGCGCGATCCTGCTGGAGGAGGGGCGGATGACCGCGGCCGGCCCGACCGATGCGATTCTTACGAAATATCTCGCTGGCCCCAGCGGGGCCAAGGCGTAAACGCCCGGCCGGGGTTGCCTAAGCCATTGATCCCCTATATTGCTCCGCCCTTACGGGGCCACGTGGCGGAGTGGTTACGCAACGGTCTGCAAAACCGTGTACACCAGTTCAATTCTGGTCGTGGCCTCCATAACAACCTCCTGATATTTCATCATAAATTTTGCTCACCGCGCGTTCCGCGGAGCACGCGGTTGAGGCCTGCCAGGCCGTGCACACCGGGTTTGCCCGGGGCTTGGCGGACACCAGCGATTCAGGCCCCGATGGCATAGACTTCGCATCTGCGAAGTGATGCGTCACGAATCCCTGGAGCTGGAGAGAACGTGAGCGACGTCGTCCGATTCGTCCCGAAATCCGAACTGGAGCGGGCTCGCCTCATTCGCGAGGCCCGTGCGATCTATGACAGCATCTTTCCGCCGGCCGCACCCGACCGGGCGCCGCAGGACGGCGAGGAGCGGGTCAAGACCTGATCGGTCCCGCGCCATTCCGGCGCATGGCCGATAGCAAAACGCCCGCGGGAGCGGGCGCATCGGTTGACGTTGAAAGTGGTCTCAACAGGCCGCGTACCAGCCGTCCGGAAACGGCAGAAGGGGCCAGGCGCCCTCATTGTCATTGGCGGCTTTGGGCGTTGCGACGTACGACCACGAGCGGGGCACGAATTCCTCCTCCGGCTCGGGCGCGAAATCTTGATAGACCATGGCGTCCCGGACGGCATCCAGCAGCAAGTTGAATTCGGCTTCGCTCATCGCACCCTCGCAGAACGCGGATGGCGCAATGTCGCAAAGCCGGTTTGTTACCCGATTGAGCCGATCGTTCGCATTTTAGCGACCCGGCGATCGGGCTCCGATTGGTTAGCGATTCCTTAAAATCCCCGCGGAACCGTACGTTCCTCCCGTCCGGCCTCAGTGTGAAAGAGATCACATCCCCCGCGATTTATTTCTCCTACCCCTTGGCGCGGCACCGGCCAGCGAAGGCCGGGCGGGCAAGGCAGACGGGAGACTTGGTCATGAAGGCAAGGTTCTTACGGTTTGCGGGTGCGAAGAGCCGGGCGCGCCGCGCCTCGACGGTCGGGCTGTTCCTGGCGCTGTTCGCCTCCGCCGCCAATGCGCAGCAGGGAACGCCGGAGCAGCGCCGGGCCTGCACCCCCGACGTCTACCGGCTCTGCGCCGGCGAGATCCCCAACGTCCGCGCCATCACGGCCTGTCTGCGCCGTAACCGGTCAAGCTTGAGCGAGGCTTGCCGCACCGTTTTCGACCAGGCCGGTGGCTGACATAGCCGCCCTGTGGGTTTGTGCGCAGCAAGTGGCTCGTGCGGTCTCGCGAATCCGGCATAGTCGGCCTGTGGATATGCTGCGGACAGCCTGTGGACGGACGGTGAGATGCTGTGGATGTCGTCCACAGATGCGTCTGCCCCGCACCCTATTTCCGTCAGCCAGCGTCATATATCTGTCAAATATCCTGACTGATTGATTCTCCGGCCGCGCAGATTATTGCGTCGCGCGAGATCATTTGGTTCTCCCGAATTCGGAATTGCGTGCCGCAGGACACCTGACGCACGAACAGTTTTTGTGCAGCGGGCTGCCCAATTCGCGGGCCCCATTCATCCAATTTTTTGTACGCCCGCGGACAAGCTTTCCCGTCCGCACTCCACCTAGGCTCGTTTCCGAGATCTGGAACATGGCCAGTGCCATGACAATTCGAAGGAGCTGGAGATGGAGACACGGGTATTGCCCCATGCACGGGGGATCGCACGCGCATCATTGCCATGGCGCAAGGTCGCACTCGGCGCAACCATCGCTTTCGGCTTCGTCGCCGCGGCACCGCTGAGCGCGCAGGCCGCCGCGCCCGCCGCCTGCGCCGCACTGCAGGAGAAATATCCGGACTGGAAGGGCAAGACCCTCGTCAACGCCATCAACCCGCACACGCCGGGCTATGAGACGATCGACCCGAAGGATCCCAGCAGATATATCGGCTTCGACATCGATCTTGGCGAAGCCATCGGCGAATGCCTCGGCTTCAAGCTGACCTACAAGCCGGTGACGTTCGCAGCACTCCTCACAACACTCGCTGCCGGCCAGGCGGACATCGTCATCTCCGACATCTACGCCACCAAGGAGCGCGCCAAGGCCGCCGACTTCATCACCTACTCGAAAGTGTTCGACGGCGTGCTGGTCGCCAAGGGCAACCCGAAGGGCATCAACGGCATCAACATGTCGATGTGTGGTGCAGCTGCCGCCGAAAACACCGGCTATGTCGAGGTGCCCCTGATCCAGGCGCTGATCCCGGAATGCAAGAAGGCCGGCAAGGCCGAGCCGACAATCCAGCTCTACGACAACAACGCCAACTGCATCCAGGCGATCCTCGCCGGCCGCGCCGACACCTACATCAACGACGTCAACACCGTCGACAGTGCGGTGAAGGCCTATCCGGACAAGCTGGAGAAGGCGGTCGCGGTGACGATCCCGTATTCGGTCGGCATCGCCGTCCCGAAGGACAAGCCGAAATTCCGCGACGCCGTGCTGGCCGCACTGATCGAGGTGCAGAAGGCCGGCACGCATATGGAGCTTCTGAAGAAGCACGGGCTCGATGTGAACAACTTCAAGGAACCGGACATTCTGACGGCTGACTGATGTCGCTGTTTCTCCATTACCTGAGCATGCCGTATCTGCTCGAGGGCATCGAGCTCACCCTCGAGGTGACCGCCCTCGGGCTCGGTGGCGGATTGATCCTCGGATTGATCCTCGCCGGCATGCAGCTCTCGCGCTTCTGGCCCCTGGCGGCGATCGCCAGGGCCTACACCGTGATCTTCCGCGGCACGCCGCTGATCCTGCAGATGGTGTTCGCCTACGACGCGCTGCCGCATATCGGCATCAAGCTGCCGGCAGTGCTGGCGGCCGGCCTCGCGCTCGCCTGCAACGAGGCGCCGTTCATCGCGGAGATGCTGCGCGCCGGCGTGCTCGGCGTCGATCGCGGGCAGGTGACGGCCGGCCAGGCGCTCGGCATGACGCCGCGGATCCTGATGTGGCGGGTGATCGCGCCGCAGGCGATCCGCACCATGATCCCGGCCTTCGGCAACGAGGCGGTGAGCGCGCTGAAGAATTCCTCGCTGGCGTCCGTCGTCGCAGTCCAGGAGCTGACCTTGCGCTCGACCCAATTGGCGTCCTCGACCTTCGACTTCTTCTCGATCTTCTTCGCCTCTGGCCTCTTGTACCTCGTGCTGACCTTCGCCATCAGCGTCATCCAGTTGTTCGTCGAATGGCTGCTCGATCTCGATCGCGCCAAGGGGCGTCAGCGCAAGCTCGCCGACTATCTGCCCTGGCGTCGCGTCGATCTCGGCACCAAGCTGGAGCTCGCGGGGGCGACCGTCGCCGATCCCGAACCCGTGCAGGCAGAGCTGACAGACACGCCGCCGCTTGCTCTGACCAGAGAGGAGCGCACGCGGCGTTCCGCGACGATCGCGCGCAACAACATCGCGGTCGAGACCAAGGATCTCACCAAAAGCTACGGCACGCAAAAGGTGCTCGGCGGCCTCGATCTCACCGTTCGCATCGGCGAAGTGATCGCGCTGCTCGGACCCAGCGGCTCCGGCAAGAGCACGCTGCTCCGCTGCATCAACCATCTCGAAAGCTGGGACGGAGGCACCGTGCGCGTCGGCGGCCGCCGTCTCGGCTTTGACGACGACGGCAAGTTGCTGTCACCCCGGGCCATCGCCAACGAGCGGGCAACCGTCGGTGTCGGCATGGTGTTCCAGCAGTTCAATTTGTTCGCCCATCTGTCGGCGCGCGAAAACATCGCCGGGCCTTTGCGCTGGGTCCACGGTATGACCCGCATCGACGCCGACCGTCGCGCCACCGAGCTGCTCGACCGTGTCGGTCTCTCGCATCGCGCCGACGCGCTGCCGCGACATCTCTCCGGTGGTCAGCAGCAGCGTGTCGCCATCGCCCGCGCGCTGGCGCCCAATCCAAGCGTGCTGCTTTTGGACGAGCCGACCTCGGCGCTCGATCCCGAGCTCGTCAACGAGGTGCTTGAAGTGATCCGGCGGCTCGCCATCGACGACGGCCTCACCATGATCATCTCGACGCACCAGATCCGCTTTGCCGATGAAGTCGCCGACCGTGTCGCCTTCTTGAGCGGCGGCGCGATCATCGAGGAGGGGCTGGCGCACGAGGTGCTCACCAATCCCCGCAATCCGCTGACGGCGCGTTTCCTCAGCGTGATGGAAGCCGACAAGACTCCGGAGGCGGTGCGATGAGCGCTGCCTTCGTAAGGTTCAAGACTCCCGAAGAGGCCACGTCATGAAGCATTTCACGCTGCTGGTTTCGCCGAAGACCGTCCACTGGGGCTATTTCTCCAAGAAGGTCACGCCGGCCCTGACGCTGCGCTCAGGAGACCGCGCCACCATCGAGACGCTGACCCATCATGCCAATGACGATTACGAGCGCATGATCCAGGGCGATCCCGGCGCCGAGAGCGTGTTCCAGTGGACGCGCGAGCACAAGGCGGTGGCGCGCCGCGGCTCAGGCCCGGTCGAAGGCCCTTTCATCCGTGGCGCGGGCGAGGGGATCGGCGTGCATCTTCTCACAGGTCCGGTCGCGATCGAAGGCGCCGAGCCCGGTGACATCCTAGAAGTGCGCATCCTCGATATCAGGCCGCGGCCGAGCTGCAGCGCCTGCCACGCCGGCCGCTGCTTCGGCTCCAACGTCGCCGCAAACTGGGGCTTTCACTATCACGACCTGATCGAGGAGCCGAAGCCGCGGGAGGTCGTCACCATCTTCGAGCTCGACACCTCGGGGGAGCCTTATGCGAAAGCGGTCTACAACTACGTCTGGACGCCGCAGACCGACCCCGACGGCATCGTGCATCCCACCATCGACTATCCCGGCGTGCGCGTCGATCACGCCACCGTCAGGAAGCGCGAAAACATTCTGTCGAGCGTGAGGGTGCCCGCGCGATTGCATTTTGGCACCATGGGCCTCGCGCCGTCGGAAGCCGACTTCGTCAGCTCGATCCCACCAAGCTACACCGGCGGCAACATCGACGACTGGCGTATCGGCAAGGGCGCGCGGATGTTCTATCCGGTCGCAGTCCCCGGCGCCTATTTCTCGGTCGGCGATCCTCACGCCGCGCAAGGCGACAGCGAGCTCGGCGGCACCGCAATTGAGACCTCGCTCACCGGCGATTTCGAGTTCATCCTGCACAAGAAGGCTGATCTGGCCGGCACCAGTCTGGAGGGCCTCGACCATCCGATGCTGGAGACCGATCACGCCTGGTCGTTCTACGGCTTCACCTATCCGAACTATCTCGCCGCACTCGGCGCCGACGCGCAAACCGAGATTGCCAATCATTCGAGCCTCGACCGTGCGATGCGCGATGCGTTCAGAAAACTCCGGCGGTTCCTGATGACCGTGCACGGTCTCGGCGAGGACGAGGCGATCTCGCTGCTATCGGTCGGCGCCGATTTCGGCGTCACCCAGGTCGTCGACGCCAATTGGGGCGTCCACGGCACGATCCGCAAGAACATCTTTCGCTGCGACTAATGCATTGAGACACAGCGAGTTTTCGGGATGAGGGGATGAGCGGCGAACGTCATTTGCGGCCCGTTGCTGCGACGGATGACCGCGTTCGTCTGGCACAGAGGTTGCTTCGATCAACTGCAATCTGGGTTGATCCGATGAGCTTCCGGCCGTTCACGAGCGAGTCCTACGCGCAAGACGACCGCCCCGAAGCCTGGCGGGACGTGCTGGCGGCGGTTGGCCTGCAACCGGCGACCGGCCATTCCTTCTTTGACGGACATGCAACCGCATCGCATCGCCATGCCGCAGGTGTTGCGCTGACGCGCATGGCCGCTGGCGCGCAAAGCGTCGCGCCTCTTTCGCAACCGAATGAAGACCTTCCGATCGCGCTGATCCCGGTCGAGGACGGCATGGTGCTGAAGAGCGCCGGCGGCCACCGCATCGTTCCGGTCGGCCATCTCGTGCTGCTGCCGCGGAGCGGGGACTGGAGCATCGTGTTCCAGCGCGACATGCGGGCCATCGTGCTGTCGGTGACCTCGGAAGCGCTGCACGGACGCCTCTCGGGCAGGCCGCGGCTCGGCGAGCCCCGCGTCGTTCCACCCAGCGGCTTTGCCGATGTGTTCTCGCGTCTGCTGGACGCGACCGCGCGCACGCTCGACACGTTGAGCGATGCCGAGTGGAATTCGGTCGCGCAGTCGCTCGTTGATCTGCTCCTGACGCTCGCGCATCAACTGGCGGCTTCGACGTCCGATGCCGGATCGAGCGCGACGCAGGCAGCGCTGCTGCATCGGATCTGCCAGACCATCGAGCGCCGGCTCGACGATCCCGAACTGGCACCGGCGCGCGTCGCGCAGGCCGAGGGGATTTCCGAGCGCTACCTGCAAAAGCTGTTCGAGACGGTCGGCGACAATTTCACCCATTACGTCCGGGAGCGCCGCCTCCAGCGTGCCTGGGCCGATCTGTCCAATCCGACCGAGGCGCATCGTTCGATCTCGGAGATCGCCTATGCCTACGGCTTTGGCGATTCCGCTCATTTCAGCCGCGCCTTCCGTCACCGCTTCGGCCTGCCGCCGCGCGAGTTTCGCCAGCAGGAGGCGGAGCGGGCGACCTTGCAGCACGGCATTGCCGGCCAGCGCGGCTGGCCGCAGGAGGCGCTGGCGCAACTGCGCGTGCATTCGAGCGTCGAGGCACGCAGCACCGTTGCGTGTGCCGGCACTGAGGAGCGGACGACCACGGAACGCAGGCATCACCATCTCCCGGTCGAGGCCAGCCGCATCCATTGGGGCTATTTCAGCCGCTCGCTGGCGCCGCAAATCGAGATCGCCTCGGGGGACACCATCACCGTCGAGACGCTGACGCAGCACGCCTCCGACGCACCCGAGATGATGATCGCGGGCGATGCCGGTGCTGAAAGCGTGTTCGGCTGGACACGGGACAAGAAGAACGTCGATCGTCGCGGCGCTGGCCCGATGGATGCCAGCGTGTTCGGCCGTGGCGCCGGCGAAGGATTTGGCGTGCACATCTGCACAGGGCCGGTCGCGGTGAAGGATGCCCAGCCCGGCGACGTGCTGGAGGTGCGCATCCTCGACATCGTGCCGCGCGCGAGCCGCAATCCGAACCATGCCGGCCGCGTGTTCGGCTCCTCGGTCGCGGCCTGGTGGGGCTATCACTACAACGAGTTTCTCGGCGGTCCCATGCCGCGCGAGGTCGTCACCATCTACGAGATCTTCGACGATCCAGAGGAGCCGCACGCCCGGGCGCTTTATTCCTATCGCTGGGAGCCGCAGACCGACCCCTTCGGCGTCATGCACGCCACCTACGACTATCCCGGCGTCCCCGTCGCGCCGGCCACGGTGAAGCGCCGGCATGCCGTACTCGATGGCATCCGCATTCCCCTGAGGCCGCATTTCGGCGTGATCGCGGTGGCGCCGCGCGAGGTCGATTTCGTCGACTCCGTGCCGCCGTCCTATTTCGGCGGCAATCTCGACAATTGGCGGCTGGGGAAGGGATCTACCGTCTATCTTCCGGTTTCGGTGCCCGGCGCGCTGCTCTCGGTCGGCGATTCCCATGCCACGCAGGGCGACGGCGAGCTCAGCGGCACCGCGATCGAATGTTCGATGACAGGGACGTTCGAGGTGATCCTGCACAAGAAGGCCGATCTTGCAGGCCGGCCCTTTGCCGATCTCTCTTATCCCCTGATCGAGACCGAGACCGACTGGGTGTTGACCGGGTTCAGCCATCCCAACTATCTCGCCGAGTTCGGCGCGCAGGGCCAGAGCGAGGTCTACGCAAAGTCCTCGCTCGACCTTGCCATGAAGGATGCGTTCCGGAAAATGCGGCGCTTCCTGATGAACGTCAAAGGCCTCAGCGAGGACGAGGCGATCGCGTTGATGTCGGCCGCCGTCGATTTTGGCGTCACCCAGGTCGTCGACGGCAATTGGGGCGTGCACGCCATCCTCAGCAAGCGCCTGTTTCGGGACGCGACTTAACAAGGACATCTCAAGTGAAATTCCACATGATCAGCGGCGGACCGAAGCCGGTCGCGCCCTTCAGCCACGCCGTCGAGACCGACGGGTTTGTCTTCGTCACCGGCCAGATGCCGGACACGCCGCAGGCGCCGGGTGTGCTGCCCGACGGCATAGAGGCGCAGACGCGGGCCGTGATGGAGAATTTGAAGGTGGTGCTCGCCGGCCTCGATCTCGGCCTCGAGCACGTCGTGATGACGCGGATCTATCTGACGCGTTTCAAGGAAGACTACGCCTCAATGAACGAGACCTATCGCAGCTTCTTCGCACCGGATCGTTTGCCGGCTCGCACGTGTGTCGGCGTCACCGGGCTCGCCTATGATGCGCTGATCGAGATCGACCTGGTGTGCCGGCGGCCGTGAGCTCGGCTTTCGCAGCCCGGTCGCTGCGGCACGAACTGATGCGCAGCAGAGCCGGGGCCCATGCCACAGCTACGGTGCGGCTTTCCGGGTCCCGGCTTGGCGCCGTAACGTTCCACGTTGCAACGCGGCCGGGACACGAGAGTGGCAGTCGCCAAACGCTCCCTCCACTTCGTCTTAAATTGCAACCCGCGCGTGCAAGAAGTCTTGATCGGCCGTGATCTAGGGATAATCAACCTCCTTGAACGCGTCGCCTGCGGCCGACGACTAACCCACAGAGTGCATGAGGGTCAGGGGAACGTGATCGTATTTCCTCTTCCTAAAGCACCAAAATGGTGCTTTAGTGCTTTCCATGAGCCCGTCGTCCAAAAACGCGCCGTCCGCGCTGCGTTACAGGCTTGCCCCTGACCCGGCCGCCAAGGCCGCCATGGAGGCGACGTTCAGGGCCTATGACCGCATGATGGAGATCCTGGACGAGGTGGCGCGGAGCCATAACGTCGGCTCCAATGTCGTCCTGCTCCATGCCCATGCCTATGAGCCGATCCGGAAAGAAACCGCGCTGCCCTCGCGCCTGGTGACGCTGGGCCTGCGCGACCGCGCCGATTATCGCGCCGCGCAGGGCCGCCGCCTGCCGCTCGATGACAAGCTCGTCAAGATCAAGGGCCCCGCCACCATTTCGATTGCAACCGTGCAGGGGCGCTTCAGCGTGCCCTTCGACTATGCCGGCTATGCCGAGGGTTGGGGGCAGAGCGCGCCCGCGCACCTGATCCGCACCGACGACGGCTTTGAAGTTCACTACGGCGTCACGCCGAACAATCTGCCAGAGGAGGAGAACGCTATGGATACCATCGCTGCCGCCCCCGACAACTTCCTGTCCCGGGTCGGGCGCCTGATCGCCGGGATCGCCTATGACGCGATCGAGCAGGCGGAGGGGAAGAACAAGCTGAACGTGGTTGGCCAAGCCATCCGCGAGATCGAGCGCGCGGAGAGCGAAGCGCGCGATGCGCTCGCGGCCGCGCGCGCCGAGGAATACCGTCTCAACGCGCGCCGCACCGAGATCGAACGCGAGATGACCGATCTTGCGCCCAAGATCGAAGGTGCGATTGCTGATAGCCGGGACGATCTCGCACGCGCCGGCATCGCGCGGCAGATGGACCTCGAGGCGCAGTTCGAGGTGCTCTCCCGCGCCATCGATGAGAACAACGAGAAGATCGAGCAGTGTGTGACGTCGCTGCGCGCCGTGCTGTCAGCGCTCCAGGATGCCGAGCAACGCCGTGCCGATCTCGAAAAGAGCGAGGCTCAGGCAAGCCATCAGGCTTCGACGTCGCCCCGGAAACAGGGCGGCGCCTCGGCAGCAGCAAAGGCGCTGCGCGCGGGCAGGGCGGTGGCGCGCGCCACCGGCGTTCCGGCCTCCATCCCGTACTCAAGCGACATCGACGAGCTCAGCACGTTGCATCGCGACAAGGAAATTGCAGCGAGGCTGGCGCGATTGAAGTCGCGCTCCTGAGTAATGTGTCATGAGCGCTCTGCTCGAACACGTGATGTCGCCGGAGGTCAGGCCGTTCGCGATCGCGGCGGCCATGATCCTCATCGTCGGCTCGATCGAGGTGGTCTCGATGCTGGTCGGGGCCTCGCTCAGCGAGATGCTCGGCACCAACATCGATTTCGGTCACCCCAGCGACAATGGCGTGATCAACGCCATCTCCTGGATCAATGTCGGCGGCGTGCCGCTCCTAATCTTCCTGCTGCTGCTGCTCGGCGCCTTCTCCATCACCGGCTTCCTGATCCAGGACATCGCGCGGATGGTGGCCGGTCCCTTGCCGGCAACGCTCGCCTCGGTCGGAGCGGTCGCCGTCTCGATTCCGCTGGTCCGCGCCGCAAGCAGGGGCATCGCGCGGGTCATTCCCAAGGATGAAAGCTATGCCGTCGGCCTCGGCGATCTCGTCGGCCGCGTCGGCGAGGTCGTGATCGGCCCGCTCGATCAGGGGCCGCCCGGCCGCGTCAGCGTCGCCGACATCCACGGCAACCGCCATTTCGTGTGGGCGGTCGCCGCACCGTCATCATTGCCCCTGCCGCAGGGAACCATGGTCCTGCTGGTCGATCGCGCCGGCACCCGCTTCGTGGCGGTGAAGGCCGACGATGAACTGAAACCTTCCAAACCGCCTCTAAGCAGCTGACAAGTCATTTATCGGAGAAAGTCATGTTCGACATTGCAGTCCCGGCCATGATCGGCGTCGCGCTGATCGTCGTCCTCGGGATCGTCTTCACCATCCTCTACAAGCGCGCCACCCGCGACGAGGCCTTCGTGCGCACCGGCCTCGGCGGCAAGAAGGTCGTGCTCGACGGCGGCGCCATGATCCTGCCGATCTTCCACTCCTATGCCAGCGTCAACCTGAAGACGCTGCGGCTCACCGTCGAGCGCAAGGAGCGGGAGTCCCTGATCACCAAGGACCGCCTGCGCGTCGACATCGTCGCCGAGTTCTACGTGCGCGTCCGTCCTGACGATGAGAGCATTGCGCTCGCGAGCCAGACGCTGGGCGCGCTGACCAATGACGCCGAAGCCCTGCGTAACCAGGTCGAGGCAAAATTTGTCGACGGCCTGCGTTCGGTGGCGGCCACCATGTCCATCCTGGAGTTGCAGGAAAAGCGCAGCGATTTCGTCAAACACGTGCAGGCGACCGTGGAGTCGGATGTAAAATCCAACGGTCTCGAGCTTGAATCGGTGTCGCTGACCAAGCTCGACCAGACGGATGTGAAATTCTTCAATCCGGAAAACTTCTTCGACGCCGAAGGTCTGACCCAGCTGAAAACCGTCACCGAGACGCGCCGGCGCGACCGCAACTCGATCGTGCGCGACAACGAGGTGGCGATTGCGCAAAAGGACCTCGAGGCGCGGCAGCAGACCCTGACCATCGAGCGCACCAAGAAGGAGGCCGAGCTCTCCCAGGAGCGCGACATCGCCAACAAGACCGCGAGCACCCGCGCCGAGGTGGCGACTGCGACGCAGACGGCGCGCCTGACCGAGGAGAACGCCCGCATCGATACCGACCGCGCCGTCGCCGAGAAGGAGGCCGGCGCCAAGCAGGTCAAGGAAACCGCGGTCATCGAGTCGGATCTCGCCATCAACAAGCGCAAGACCGACGCGCAGCGCGAAATCCAGATCGCCACGCAGGAGAACGAGATCCAGATCGCGGCCAAGAGCAAGCAGACCTCGGAAGCCGTCGCCGACGCCAAGACCGCCGAGGCGCTCGCCGTCTCCGCGGAGGAAAAGGTCGTGACCGCACGCGCAGTCGAGGTCGCCGACCGTGCCCGTCTCACCCAGGTGCTCGCCGCGCGCACCGAGGCCGAGCGCAAGTCGACCGAGCTGATCGTCGCAGCCGAAGCCGAAAAGAAGGCCTCGCTCGATCGCGCCGAGGCCGTCAAGACGCTGGCCACCGCGGAAGCCGAGTCCAACAAGATCAAGGCTGTCGGCGTCAGGAATATCGGCGAGGCCGAAGCCGCCATCATCACGCTCAAGAACGAGGCGCAGAACAAGCTCGGCGCCAACGTCATCGACTTCGAGCTCGCCAAGAAGCGGATCGAGACCATGCCCTCGGCGCTGGCCGAGATGGTCAAGCCGATCGGCAATCTCAAGGACGTCCGCATCCTGCACACCGGCGGCGCGTTCGGCGGCAATGGCACCGGCGGCGGCAATGTCGGCTTCGGCGAAGGGCTTGCGGGCGAGCTCCTCAAGGTGCACGCGCTGCGTCCGATGATCGACGAGATCCTGCGCCAGAGCGGGTTTGCGCCGGGCGAGGATCCCGTGAAAGCGCTGGTCGGCGCCGTGACGGGAAAGAGCAACGGCGCCGCAGTGCCGGCGCCCGCGCCGGAGAAAACAAACACCGCCGATCTATGAACGCCGGTTCATTGCTGCGGAGAATTCGAATCGATATGAACTGCCCGTGCGCGTCTCGCGTCGCGCACGCTCTGGAGCGTCGATCGATCGCGTGTTGAACCACTCGATCGCGCTCCGGGTGAATTCTTCGAGGCAACGCCATTTGTTGCCGCGGTGCCTGCGCGGATCGACGTCAGGCACCGGAGCCTCTTTCGATCGGGGGAATTTCACATGAAGTATTTTCTGTCCGGACTGATCGCGATCGGTCTTGCGATCGCCGCTACGCCGTCGTTCGCGGCCGACGCCCGCAACGTCACTGTCGTCAACGAGACCGGCTATGCCATCAAATTCCTGGGCTTCAACGCGCCGGACGACGGCCTGGACGAATGGGAGAACGAGCTCGACAAGGTTTTGCAGAACCAGGCGAGCACCTATGTCGAGTTCGAAGAGGACGACGAGGGATGTGTCTGGAACATCCGCGTCGACTGGCAGAACTATGACGAATCCGTGCTCTGGAAGAACGTCAACCTCTGCAAGATCACCGCGCTTCGGTTGCGGTACGATTCCGGAACCAAGACCACGTCCTTCGTCGCCGAATAGTTTGACCTGACTTGAGCCAGGGGAGGGGTGGCGGCCCTTCCTCGGCGCATTGTGCAAGATCGCGAATTCGTCCTTTGCAAGCGCAAGCGGCTTTGTTATACGCAGCCGCGCGCGAACGACTGGTTCGCCCTTTCCTCGGTAGCTCAGCGGTAGAGCATCCGACTGTTAATCGGATGGTCGCTGGTTCGAATCCAGCCCGGGGAGCCAAAATCCAGCAAATTCAAAGCCTTACTTGCGTTGTAATTGCGCAACACCCCCCCGGGGCCGCCGCGTTGGGCCCGGCGCACGGCTGTGCAGTCGGCCGGTGGAGAGGGAATCGGTCGGACCATAGCTGTCCCCCAGCACAGCCTGACCAGGCGCCTATAATTCATGCTGAGAGGGTTGAACCCTCAGGCGAGGGACAGTTCGTCCTCCCAGGGTCTGCGACGGACGTTCCCCGAACATCGCATAGTAATACTGCGAGAACCGCCCGAGCTCGTAGAAGCCCTGCTGCATGGCAACAGCGGCCACGGTCGTCGAGCCGGGAACGCTCTCATGCAGAATGGAATGAACCGCACACAGCCGCTTGTGCCTGAGGAAGCTGACCGGGCCCAAGCCGAACACCTCCTGGAACGCGCGATGGAGGGTGCGGCGCGACACCCCGAGAGCGGCGCAGATCTCCGAGACATGCACCGGGCGCGTGCCGGCCTCGTCGAGATACTCCTCGACCCGGCGGATCAGCCGCCTTGCCGAAGGCAGCCAGCCGGTGTCGTCGGGCGGTAGCGACGACATCACGTTGGCCGCCATGCATTCGACGATCGATCGCTTCCAGAAATCGGCGGTCGAGGGCGTCAGGCCGCTCCTGTAGGTGCGCAGATGTGACATGATCCGGACCAGACGATGTGCGGCGATCGCGCCGCTATCGGGGGCCGCCCGGAAATGGTCGCGCCTGCGCCAGGTGTCGGGATTGCTCAGCCTCGCTTCGCCGCCGAACAGCGATGCAACCTCGTTGATGTCGAAGCGCATGGCGGCGTAAGCGGATGCACCGTGAAAGATTCCGTCATGCTCGAGCAGCGGCGGAATCACGAGCACGTCGTTGAGACGCATGTCGAAGGACCAGTGGGTGACGCGCTCTTCGGCCGCGAGCAGCATCCCGATGATCAGCTTGTCGTCGCTGGCGACACGCTGCGTGCGCATGCCGACGCTGAAGGTGCCGATGCTGAGCGAGAAATCGCCGATGCCGACATGGGAGAGCGATCCGCGCAATCGCCCGCGCCCGAGCTGCATGACATCGACGTGCGAGCCGTGAACGGCCTGGTGAAGACCTTCGAAGCCGTCGAGCTTACGCGAATCAACCAGAAGGAATTGGCCCATGGCGCCACCCTGTTACTCAAGCGCGACAATTCTGCGGCAGGCGGCGGCTGAACACCACTACAACGCGAAGTGGGTACGACAGTCCGAGTTCGCGCTTTGAGGTAAATTATCGCCGAATTTGACGCGAGCTGTACGCCACACGACGCTGCGGATTGAGGAATTTGCGACATGTGTCGTTAAGCCTCACCGATCGGCGCGACGTATTGGCACAAACTGCACATCACGGGCATCCTATCTTCGGATACCATTTGCAACCTAGGCGATATCGGCAACGATCGTTCTGCGAACCGCGGGGCGGGGATGGCGGTATGGTGTTGCCGCGGGCTCGAAGGATGTGCGCAAAAGAGGGAGAGATGCTGACGCAAGTCTACGACACCCATCTCGCACCCTCGGCGCCAAGAAGAGGGGACCAGACAATGCGTCCAGAATGCCGGGCAATGTGCTCTCGTCGACGCCTGCTGAAATCCGCGCCATAGTATCGGGTGGAATACTCGTATCGGAGTTTCCACGATGCTGCGGGCGGATACGGATCACTGCGAGTGGTTGCCGGACGACGTGAAGACCGGCGAGATGGTCTTCATTCCCGGCGGGACCTTCCGTATGGGATCCGACCATCATTATCCCGAGGAGGCGCCGAGCCACCGCGTCTCCGTCGACGGTTTCTGGATCGACCGCACCTCCGTCACGAACCGGCAGTTCAAGCAATTCGTCAACGCGACCGGCCACGTCACCGAGGCGCAGATCGTTCCCGACCCCAAGGACTATCCCGGCGCGCTGAAGGAGATGCTCTACGCCGGCTCGCTGGTGTTCTCGCCGCTGCCGCGCATCACCGATCTCACCGACTGGAGCCAATGGTGGTCCTTCATGCGCGGCGCCAACTGGCGTCATCCTTACGGCCCCGGCAGCAACATCAAGGGCCTCGACGACCATCCGGTCGTGCACGTCTCCTATAGCGATGCGGCAGCCTATGCCCGCTGGGCCGGCAAGGAGCTGCCGACGGAAGCGGAATGGGAGTTCGCCGCGCGCGGCGGCCTCGACGGCGAGGAGTTCGCCTGGGGCGATGCGCTGATGCCCGGCGGCAAGCACATGGCCAACATCTGGCAGGGCAATTTCCCCGTCCAGAATCTCGGCGAGGATGGGTTCAAGCGTACCTCGCCGGTCATGGCTTTCCCGCCGAACGGCTACGGCCTCCACGACATGATCGGCAATGTCTGGGAGTGGACCTCGGACTGGTGGTCGTCAAAGCATGCCGCCGATGCCGCAAAGCCTTGCTGCATTCCCAGAAATCCCCGCGGCGGCCGCGAGGAGGCGAGCTTTGATCCATGTCAACCCGACATCCGCATCCCGCGCAAAGTCTTGAAGGGCGGCTCGCATCTCTGCGCGCCGAACTATTGCCGTCGCTACCGCCCCGCGGCGCGCCACGCCGAGCCGGTCGATACTTCAACCAGCCATGTCGGCTTCCGCTGCGTGATGCGGACGCCTCTCGTTGTTCATCGCGAACAAGAAGGGTCTGCTGCAACATAGCAAGATAGGGAGTATCGCATGAGCAGCGAGTTGGAGAAGAACAACACCCAGTCCGGGGCTGACCAGTCGATCAATCGCCGAAAGCTGCTTTTGGGAACTTCGTCCATCGTCGCCGCGGCGACGCTGACATCGGAGGCTTGGCGCAAGCGCAGAAAGCGGCGCCGGGTTCAGCCGCGAGCCCGGCGGCTTCATCGGCGTCCGGCCGCAAGCCGAACATCCTCGTGATCTTCGGCGACGACATCGGACAGACCAATGTCTCCGCCTATTCCTTTGGTGTGATGGGCTATCGCACGCCGAACATCGACCGCATCGCGAAAGAAGGCATGATGTTCACGGACTATTACGCCGAGCAGAGCTGCACGGCGGGGCGGTCCTCGTTCATCACTGGCCAATGCACGCTGCGCACCGGCCTTTCAAAGGTGGGCATTCCCGGCGCGACCGTGGGTCTGCAAGCGCGAGACGCGACCATCGCAGAGTTGTTGAAGCCGCTTGGTTACGCCACCGGGCAGTTCGGCAAGAACCACCTCGGCGACCGCAATGAATATCTGCCAACCGTGCACGGCTTCGACGAATTCTTCGGCAATCTCTACCACCTCAACGCCGAGGAAGATCCGGAGAACCGCTTTTATCCGACCGGTATGCGGGACCAGATCGGCCCACGGGGCGTGCTGCGTTGCAAGGCGTCGGATCGCGACGATCCGACCGAACATCCGCGCTGGGGCAAGGTCGGCAAGCAGACCATCGAGGACACCGGCGCACTCACCAAGAAACGGATGGAAACGATCGACGACGAAACATCGGCTGCCGCCATCGATTTCATGCAACGTCAGGCGAAGGCCAACACGCCATTCTTCTGCTGGTTCAACACGACCCGAATGCACTTTCGCACGCATGTACGGGAGTCCCATCGTGGCCCGCCCGGGCTGACGGCCAGGACCGAATACGCCGACGGCATGATCGAAAACGATGCGACGATCGGAACGGTGCTCAAGGCTATCGACGATCTCGGCATCGGTAACGATACCGTCGTGATCTACACCACGGATAATGGGCCGCATCAGAACTCCTGGCCGGATGCGGGAACGACGCCGTTCCGCAGCGAAAAGAACACCAACTGGGAGGGCGCGTTCCGCGTGCCGTGCATGATCCGCTGGCCAGGACGAATTCAACCCGGCTCGATCTCGAATGAGACCATCAGCGCGCTCGACTGGATGCCGACCCTGCTGGCGGCCGCGGGTGAACCGGATATCAAGGACAAGCTGCTGAGGGGGCACCGGGCCGGAAGCAAAACGTTCAAGGTCCATCTCGACGGATATAACCAGCTTCCCCACCTCACGGGTCAGCAGGAGCGCAGCGCGCGCAAGGAGTTTGTCTACTTCGACGATGATGGCGACGTGGTGGCTCTGCGCTACGAGAACTGGAAAGTCGTCTTCGAAGAGCAGCGTGCGCAAGGTACATTAAGAATTTGGGCTGAGCCGTTTACCAAATTGCGCGTGCCGAAAATCTTCGATCTGCGCTCGGACCCCTACGAGCGCGCGGATATCACGTCGAACACCTACTACGACTGGCTCATGACGGACGGCGCGGGTGTGTTCATTGCTGCGCCTAGAATTGTGGGGGAGTTCCTCGCCACCTTCAAGGAATTTCCCCCGAGTCAGCGGCCGTCGAGCTTCAGCATCGATCAGATCGTCGAGAAGATGCAGAGGAGTTTTCAAGTCACGCAATAGCGTGGCGTGACCGCCTGGCAGCAACGCCGAGCGGCTGACGTGAACGACCAATGAAACACAGGGAGCGTAGAAATGAGCGGCGAACTAAAGAACAAGAACAATTCCTCCGACGCTGAACAAACGATCAACCGCAGAAATCTGCTCCTTGGAACATCATCGATCGTCGCAGCAGCGACGCTGACCTCGGAAGCACTGGCGCAAGCGCAGCAAGCAGCGCCCTCTCGCGCGCCGGCGGCAGCTCAGCCAGCGGGAGGCAAGCCCAACATTCTCGTGATCTGGGGCGACGATATCGGCATCGCCAACATCAGCGCCTACTCCAACGGATTGATGGGCTACGAGACGCCCAACATCGATCGCATCGGACGCGAGGGGATCAAGTTCCTCCACTATTACGGCGAACAATCATGCACGGCGGGTCGCGCGGCGTTCCTGACCGGCCAACACGGCATTCGCAGCGGCCTGACCAAAGTCGGCTTTCCCGGTGCGCCGATGGGCATGAGCCAGCTCGACCCATCGATTGGCGGCCTCCTCAAAAATCTCGGCTATGGCACCGGACAGTTCGGCAAGAACCACGTCGGCGACCGCAACGAGTCGCTGCCGACCGTCAACGGCTTCGACGAATTCTTCGGCAATCTCTATCATCTCAACGCCGAGGAGGAGCCGGAACTACCCGACTATCCCAAAGACCCCAGCTACCTCGCCAAGTTCGGCCCCCGAGGCGTGCTGAGGTGCAAGGCGGCAGACCGCGACGATCCGACCGTAGACCCCCGCTTCGGCAAGATCGGCAAACAGACCATCGAAGATACCGGCGCGCTGACCAAGAAGCGCATGGAAACGATCGACGACGAGACGTCGGCCGCTGCCATCGACTACATGAAACGGCAACAGGCCGCCGGCAAACCGTTCTTCTGTTGGTTCAACGCCACACGCATGCATTTGCGCACCCATGTGCGTACCGATCATCGCGGCCGCTACACGCATGGCGACAGCGAATACATCGACGGCATGCAGGAGCATGACGATACGGTAGGTACTCTGCTCAAAGCCCTCGACGATATGGGGATCGCCAACAACACCATCGTCGTCTACTCCAGCGACAACGGTCCTCACATGAACAGCTGGCCGGACGGCGCGATGACCTGGTTCCGTTCCGAGAAGAACACCAACTGGGAAGGCGCTTTCCGCGTGCCGTGCCTGGTGCGCTGGCCGGGCGTCATCAAGCCGGGCACGGTCACCAATGAGCTGATGAGCCACAACGACTGGATTCCGACGTTGTGCTCGGCGGCAGGTGAGCCCGACATCGTCAACAAGCTGAGCGCCGGGTACACCGCCAACGGCATCAACTACAAGGTCCATCTCGACGGGTTCGACCAGACCGCATTCCTGCGCAACGTCAGTGGCACGGCCGGCAACAACAACGGCACCAAGAGCGCTCGTGACAAGTTCTTCTACTCGGATGATGACGGCTTGCTCGTGGCCTTGCGCAAGGGCGACTACAAGTATGTCTACGCCGAGCAGCGTCTGCCCGGCACACTGGGCGTCTGGGCCGAGCCCTTCACCAAGCTACGCCTCCAGAAGATATTCAACCTGCTTCAGGATCCGTTCGAGCGGGCTGACATCACCTCGAACACATTCTGGGACTGGCAACTCAACCATGTCGGGCAGGTCTACGGCGCGATGGACGACGTCGGCGCCTTCGTCATGACCTTCAAGGATTTTCCGCCGCGGTCGTTCCCACCGAGTTTCGTACCGGCCACGATCCTTGAAGAGCAGCTCGATGAGATCAAGGACAACCGCGCCAGGGCGGGACAACGCGCCCAGAGCATCGACAAGATACGCTCGGGCGTCAATCAGATGATCGAACAGCAGCTCCAGCAACGCGGAGTCAAATAGCTGACACCCCATCCTCACCGGCCCGCGTCGTTGCGGGCCGGTGCCACCTTCGTAGTTACTCACTTGCGCCTGTGAGATCCAGAATGCCCGTTTCCCTCGCATCTGCCACCCGGCGTGGGTTTCTGATCGGTTTCGCCGCCATCAATGCTGTCGCGGTCTGGAGTGCGGCAGCTTTTGCTCGAACCGGACCTCTACCTTCGTGGAACGACGGGGTCACGAAGACATCAATCATCGACTTTGTTGGGCGGGTGACCTCGCCAGGCGGAGTCGATTTCGTGCCGCCGGCGGAGCGCGTTGCCGTGTTCGACAACGACGGTACACTTTGGTGCGAACAGCCAATTTATTTCCAGGCGGCCTTCGGCCTCGATAGCGTCAGGGCGATGGCGCCTCCCGAGTGGAAGCAGCAGCAGCCCTTCAAGGCGTTCCTCTCAGGCAACAAGGACGCGCTGGCGGCGCAGGGTGAGAAGGGTCTGCTGACACTGATCGCGGCCTCCCACAGCGGCGTGACGACCGACGCTTACGCTGCCTCGGTTGCCGACTGGCTCACCCGGGCGCAGCACCCGCGCTTTCATCGCCCTTATAACGAGCTCGTCTACCAGCCGATGGTGGAGCTGCTCGCCTACCTGCGCGCGAACGGCTTCAAGACCTTCATCGTATCAGGCGGCGGTGTCGAGTTCATGCGGGTCTGGGCCGAGAAGGCTTACGGCATTCCGCCGGAGCAGGTGGTCGGCTCCTCCGGCGTCACGCAATTCAAGATCGACGCCGATGGCAAACCCGTCCTGATGAAGCTGCCAAAGGTCGAGTTCATCGCCGACGGTCCCGGCAAGCCGTCGGGCATCAACCGCTTCATCGGCCGCCGCCCGATTCTTGCCTTCGGCAATTCGGACGGCGACCACCAGATGCTGCAATGGACTGCGGCCGGCCCCGGCGCGCGCTTCGTCGGCATCGTCCATCACACCGATGCGGCCCGCGAATATTCCTACGACAGGGAGTCCAAGATCGGAAAGCTCGACAAGGCCTGGGACGAGGCCATGCAGCGCGGCTGGACCGTCGTCGACATGACAAAGGACTGGACGACGATGTTTGCGTCCGAACGCGGCACCGCGGAAGCGTCGCAATGACGAGGACGCGTGCGGGAAGCTGCATCAATGACAGCAATAACAAAGGGAGGACAAGGATGTCTGGACATATGCGCATGTTTCGGTGGACGAACTGCCTGCTGGCGTTGGCAACCGGCGCGTCGCTTCCGGTCGGAACGGTGGCGGCGGCGCCGCTCCAGCCAGCGGCAATCCAGCAGGGCGCGACTGGACCATCCGATCTGATCGAGGTGCGTGCCGCTGTTCGCCGCGGCGGGGCCGCCATGGGGCCGCGTGGTGGGGCCGTGGTCCATCGTGGCGGCGCCGTGGTCGGCCCCCGAGGCGCCGCCTATCGCGGCCGGACCGCAGTGGTCGGACCGCGCGGCAACGTCGCCGTCCGCAGCACCACGGCCGTGGCCGGGCGCGGCGGCTGGGCGCGACCCGGCTATTACCACTGGCCGAGGGGCGGCGCGATCGCCGCCGGTGCTGCGATCGGCTTCGTGACAGCGGCCACGGCTGTGGCCTGGGCGGGTGCTGCGCCCGCGCCGGGGATGTGCTGGTACTACACCGATCCATCCCGCACGCAGGGTTTTTGGGACTACTGCCAATGAAGGCACGTCACTGACGCAATGAGGCGGCGGTCATGAGCGGCTACGACATCTTCGCCTGGATCGTGTTGGTGATCCTGCTCGCCAGCGCGATCGGCGTGGTCTGTATCGCGGGCTGGCTGCCCGGCCACATCGCGAAGTCGCGCAACCATCCTCATGCGCAGGCAGTGACTGTCGCCGGCTGGATCACGCTGTTCTTCGGCTTCGCGCTGTGGCCGATCGCGTTGATCTGGGCCTATCTCGACGTGCCCGCACGCAAGGCGGGAGATGCGTGATGGGTGTCGCGCTCTTTAATACCTATCTGGTGCTGCTGTTCCTGCTGGTGCATTTCGGGATCGTACGCTTCAACCTGTTCTGGAAGGCGTCGCCCGCGATCGTGCTGGTGCTGCTGCTGTTCGGACTGCTGATCCCGATGGGGTGGGGCGCACCGCAGGGCAATGCGCTGGTCGTGCGCAATGCAGTCTCGATCGTGCCTGATGTGGCGGGCGAGGTGACGGATGTTCCGGTTCTCGCCAACGCGCCGTTGAGGGCAGGCGATGTCCTGTTCAAGATCGACCCGACGCCTTACGCGGCGCAGGTCAAGGCGATCGACGCGCAGTTCAAGCTCGCCAAGACGCGCCTCGGCCAGATGACGCAGCTCTACGAGCGCGACGCCGGCCGCGGCTTCGATGTCGAACAGCGGCAATCGGAGGCCGACCAGCTCTCCGGCCAGCTCGAGGCCGCGCAGTGGAATCTCGACAAGACAGTGGTGCGCGCGCCGGCCGACGGCTACGTCACCAATCTCGCGCTGCGCAAGGGCGCGCGCGTGGCGAACCTGCCGCTGGCGCCGGTGATGGCGTTCATTGACGTCTCAAGCACCATCATCGGCGTCGAGATCAACCAGAACGATGCGCGCTACGTGGCGCCCGGCCAGGAGGTCGAGGCCACATTCAAATTCGCACCCGGGCAGATCTACTCCGGCAAGGTCGAGAGCGTGCTCCAGGCGATCGCGACCGGACAGGTGCAGACATCGGGCACGGCAGTCCTGCCGAAAGCCATCGAGGCCGCCCCCTTCGTCGTGCGCGTCAAGCTCGACGACGCCGATTTCGTCAAACGGTTGCCGGCCGGCAGCGCCGGAACGGCTGCGATCTACACCGATCACGTCAAACCGACCCACGTCGTGCGCCGCGTGATCCTGCGGCAGGTCGCGATCCTGAATTACGTCAATCCGTTCTAGCGAGAGGGCGCATGAAAAGAGCAATGCTGACGGCTTCGTTCCTCATCCTCACCTCGGCCACGCAGGCGCAGTCGCCGGTCCCGGTGACGGTCGATAATTTTGGGCGCGCGGAATCCGACCTGTACTTCGGCAACGGCGTCAAGGACGCCGGTGGCATCGGCAAGCTGTTTCACCATCGCGAGCCGATGGCGATCGATAAGCAGGGCGTCATCCGGTCGAATCGTGACACGCTGTACTCCATGGCCGTCGTTGATCTCGATGCGGGACCGGTAACGATCAAGTTGCCGGACGCTGGCAAGCGGTTCCGGTCGTTGATGGTGGTCAACGAGGATCACTACATCGTCGGCGACATAGAGTATCGCGCCGGAAGTTACACCTACGATCGGAAGAGGGTCGGCACACGCTATGCGCTGATCGGGCTTCGAACCCTCGTCGATCCCAACGATCCCAAGGATGTCGAGAAGGTCCGC
This sequence comes from Bradyrhizobium sp. 613_E4_N2_2, assembly GCF_052075995.1. Classification (NCBI taxonomy): domain Bacteria; kingdom Pseudomonadati; phylum Pseudomonadota; class Alphaproteobacteria; order Hyphomicrobiales; family Nitrobacteraceae; genus Bradyrhizobium; species Bradyrhizobium sp. 613_E4_N2_2. The sequence continues at coordinate 4,501,155 of NZ_CP197234.1, read as the reverse complement.
GCAGTCCAGGACGCCGTCACGATCAGCCAGAAGGCGCCCGGCAAGTTCGAGATACCGAATTGGGATCCGGTCAGTCAGAAGAAGGTGCGGGACGCGCTCCTGGTGCTGTCGTCAACCGCAGGCGGCTTCAAGGATGCGTTTGGCGCCAAGGGGCAGGTCGATCCGATCCGGCACCTGATCGCGACCGCTGCGGGATGGGGCGGCAATCCCGACAAGGACGCCACCTATCTCAGCGTCACTCCCGAGAAGAACGACGGCAGCACCGTCTACAAGCTGACCGTCCCCGGCAATGTGCCGGTGGACGGCTTCTGGTCGATCAGTCTCTACAACGCCGAGGGCTATTTCGAGAAAAACCCCTACAACGCTTACTCGCTCAACAATCTGACGGCGACGAAATCAGCCGACGGCTCCACGGTGGTCCAGTTCGGTGGCTGTGACGGCAAGATCCCGAACTGCCTGCCGATCATGAAGGGCTGGAACTACACGGTGCGACTCTATCGGCCGCGTGCCGAAATTCTGAACGGCAAGTGGAAATTCCCCGAGCCGAAGCCGGTGAGCTGAAGGCTGAACGAGAATGGAGGCTGTCATGAGACACGCAATCGCAGGCGCCATCGCCATGACACTGATGACAGCGAGCGCGCATGCGCAGAGTCTGTCGCCGGATGAGGTTGCCGCGCGCACTATCCAGCGTCGCGCAGTCGAGGCGATGATCTGGGGCATGCCGGCGGTGAATGCCGATCTCATGCTCCAGACCATGCTTGGGACGACCAAGGCAAAGCCGAACGAGATCATTTACTGGTCGAAGCCGGTGAACTGGAAGAACCAGACGCTGACGCCCAATCCGGACTCGATCTATCTGATGTCGTTCTGGAACGTGAAGGACGGCCCGGTCGTGATCGACATTCCGCCCGCGCAAGGCGGCTCGATCGCGGGCAACATCGTCACGGCGTGGCAGATGCCGCTGGAGGACGCAGGTCCCGAAGGCGCCGACAAGGGGCAGGGCGGCAAATATTTGATCCTGCCGCCCGGTTACAAGGGCGACGCGCCCGCGGGCTACATCTCGCTTCAGTCGGACACGTTCAGCGGCTTCGCGCTGCTGCGCTCCAATCTCGCAAGCCACGGCGATGCCGACGTGGCGAAGTCGGTCTCCTACGGCAAGCAGGTCAAGGTCTACCCACTCGCGCAGGCGAAGGATCCGCCGCAGACCAATTTCACTGACGCCTACGACGTGCTGTTCGACTCCACGATTCCCTTCGATGCGAGCTTCTATCGCAGCCTCGACCGCGTGGTGCAGAACGAGCCGTGGCTCGATCGCGATCGGGCCATGATCGACCAGCTCGCGAGCATCGGCATCGAGAAGGGCAAGGCTTTCAATCCGGATCAGAAGACCGTCGCGCTGCTCGATCAGGCCGCCCGCGAGGCCCATGCGATACTCGAACAGCGCTACGACGCCGGCTTCGCCGTAATCAACCCGGGCATCCGCTGGTTCCCGGCTGCGGTGCCGGAGATGGTCAAGGCGGCGAGTACTGGATACGCCGATCCGAACACCTATCCGGTCGACATGCGCGGCGTCTCCTACACGCTTGGCTTCACCGGTATCAAGCGACTGGGCACCGCGCAGTTCTACCTGTTGGCCAACAAGGACAGGGATGGCCAGCCGTTCGACGGCGCCGCCACCTATCGCCTGACGGTGCCCGCCAACGCGCCGGTCAAGCAATACTGGTCCGCAACCGTCTACGACCGCGAGACGCACGCGCTGGTGCGCAACATGCCGAGTGCAAGCCGGGCTTCGATCAGCCCGGGCATCCAGAAGAATGCCGACGGTTCGGTCGATGTCTATTTCGGTCCGAAGGCGCCGGAGGGCAAGGAAGCCAATTGGGTGCCGACCGATCCGGCGCGGAAGTTCGAGTTGCTATTCCGCCTCTACGGGCCCGAGCAGCCGCTGTTCGACCACAGCTGGAAACTGCCCGATGCCGAGCGTGTCGCCGCCACGATCGGGGGCGCCAAGAAGTAGTGCAATTGGGCGAGCGTGATGCGTTCGGGTGGAAGACGTGACGAGAATAGGGAGACGCGACATGACGGGACACATTCGCAAAGCCGGGCTCGGGACTGCATTGGCGCTGGCGAGCTTCGCCGCTCAGCCCGCGCTCGCCGCTTCTGGCGGCGTGAGCTTCTGGCTTCCGGGCATCTTCGGCAGCTTGGCCGCCGTTCCCGTAACGCCTGGATGGGCCTATTCGACGATCTACCTTCACCTCAACGAAAAGGCCGGAGGAGGGCAGAACTTCGTCACCAGCGGCGGCATACCCGGCTCGGTGACCGCCGGCCTCAACGCACATGCCGACGCGTTCGTCATGGGCATCACCTACACCTCGCCGATGCCGGTGCTGGGCGGCCAAGCCGGCTTCACCGTGCTCACCGCGCCCGGCAACATTGGCGCCGGCATCGATGCGACGCTGACCGGTCCGCGCGGCAATACGATCTCGGGCAGCGCCACCGACAACCGCACGACGCTGACCGACGTGTTCTACCAGGGCACGCTGAAATGGAATCAGGGCGTCCACAACGAGCTGGTCTACATCACCGGCAACATCCCGAGCGGCACCTATGATTCCAGCCGGCTCGCCAATCTGAGTTTTGGCTTCCCCGCCATCGACGTCGGTGCCGGCTACACCTATCTCGATCCGAAGACCGGACACGAATTCTCGATCGTCGGCGGCCTCACCTATAGTTTCATGAACGGGGCCCTCCAGTATCAGAACGGCATGGATTTTCATGTCGACTGGGCTGCCTCGCAGTTCGTCAGTAAGAACGTTCACATCGGCATCGCCGGCTATTTCTTCCAGCAGATCACCGACGATAGCGGTCCCGGCGCCAAGCTCGGTGGCTTCCGCGGCCAGGCGGTCGGCATCGGTCCGCAGATCGGCTTCATGATCCCGATGTCCGACGGCTACCAGGGCTATCTCAATGTCCGAGGCTACAAGGACCTTGAGACAGAGAACCGGCCGAACAGCTGGTCGACCTGGGTTACTTTCTCGGTCTCGCCGGCAGCGCCCGCGCCGGCGGCGACGAAGCCCATCGTTCGAAAGTACTGATGGAGGCGTTCAAGCAGCTCCGATGACCGGAGAGAAAACCAGCAAACGCGTATTTCGCATTGGCTACCAGACATCGATCATCACGGTGTTCGTGGGCGTGGTGCTGCTTGTGGGCCTGACGCTGGTCTATCTCAGCTTCGAACGCGTGACCGCCATCACCAGGACGGCCGCCTCTGGATTCATCGAGAAGGTGGCGCAGCTTGGCGCCGATCACATCGACGAGCAGTTCAAGAATGTCCGCGACAATCTCGACATCCTGTCCGGCCTGCCGCCGATTCAGGAGGCCGACATCGCGGACAATACGCGGCTCTACAGCCTGATGGCGGCGATGCTGCGCAACAACCCGCAGCTCTTCAATCTCTATGTCGGCTACGAGGACGGCTCGTTCATCGAGATGGACGTGATCGACCGGGCCCAGCCGTCGTTCCGGAAGGGCTTGAACGTCGATGAGGATGCTGCCTTCCGGCTGGTCGTGATCTCGCGAACGGCGGGGGCCGCGCCTGTCACGCAGTATCTCTCCGAAAACCTCATTCAAGTTGCCGAGGTCGCCGGACCCGCGAGCTACGACCCGCGGCAGCGGCCCTGGTATGTCGAGGCGTTCAAGAACGACAAGACGCTGTTGACCGGTCCTTACGTCTTCTACGCCACGGGCGAGCCGGGCTACACGCTGCGGACGCCGTTGAGGGAGGGGCGCCGCGGCGTCATTGCGGGTGATTTGCTGCTGAATCGGTTCGAGGACATGTTGGCGGAGCAGAAGCTCGGCCAATCGGGGCTGGCGTTCCTGTTCAACGATGCCGGGCGCATCGTCGGCCATCCCGAGATGAACCGCCTGATGGCGGAGATCCCGGAGCGGCAGGACGACCTGCCACAGATCGGCGCGCTCCGGCTGCCTGCGCTCGTGCCGGTCATCCGCTCCTGGCGGGACGGCGGGGCGGCCCAGCAGTTCTTTGCCGACGCGTCGGGCCGAACCTACGTTGCAGCGGTTCACAGGCTCGAGACGGCCGGCTCGGCCAATATCCGGATGGCGATGGTCGCGCCGCTCGACGAGTTCTATGCGCAGATCATCGACGAGCGCCGCACGCTGTTCGCGCTGGCGCTGGCCTTCGTCGGAGCCACGCTGCCATTCGCGTTCTGGCTCGGATCGCTGATGGCACAGCCGCTGCGCAAGCTCGCCGACGAGACCGACGCGATCCAGCGGTTCGAGATTACCGAGCGGCCGCGCGTCCATTCTGTCATCGCCGAGATCGAGGAGCTTGGCCGTTCGGTGTTCACCATGCGCAGCGTCGTCCGCAGCTTTGCGAGCTTCATCCCGCGCCAGATCGTGCGGCAGCTGATCGAGACCGGCTCTTCGCTCAGCCTCGGCGGCTCCAGGCGTGAGGTCACGGTGCTGTTCACCGACGTCGCCGACTTTACCGCCAAGACGGAGCGCGCCGACCCGTCGCAGGTGATGATCCACACCTCGCGCTATTTCGCGGTACTGTCGGACGAGATCATGCGGCACCAGGGCACGATCGACAAATATATCGGCGACGCCGTGATGGCATTCTGGAACGCGCCGGCCGACGATCCCGACCACACCGTCAATGCCTGCCGCGCCATCCTGGCATGCCTTGCGGCCAACGAAGCGCTCAACAAGGAGTTTCGCCGCGAGGGCTGGCCGCCCTACGACACCCGCTTTGGCCTGCATGTCGGCGTCGCCGTGGTCGGCAACATCGGCTCGAGCGACCGGATGAACTACACCGCGCTGGGCGCCACCATCAACCTGGCGTCGCGGTTGGAGGGACTGAACAAGAATTACGGCACGCGCGTGCTGGTCAGTGCGGCGGTCCGCGCCAGCGTCGGCGATCGGTTCCTGTTCCGCAGCGTCGACAGTATCACGCCGAAGGGATTTGCCGACGCGATCGAAGTCAGTGAGCTCCGCGGCGAGCTCGCGCACGCCGATGAAGCCGAGGTTACGATGTGTCGACGCTGGGATGAAGTCTTTGCGGCGATCGCGCAGGACGGCGCGGCCGAGACGACGCGGGTCCGGCTGTCGGCCTTCCTGCACGACTATCCCAAGGATAGCGTCGCGCTATTTCATGCCCAGCGATTTCGGTCCGCGGCCCGGAATGCGGGAGCGGCGGCATGAACATCTTCGGTGTCAATCGCCGGCAGTTGCTGCGGCACGGCGCGGCGCTGGCGGCCGCGTCAATGCACGCGGCGCCAGCCATTGCGCAGGCGCGCAGCAGAATTCGGCTCGGTTATCTCCACGTTGTCGCCGTGGACGGACACATCTGGACCGGGCTCGATCGCGGCTCGTTCGACCGCGAGGGGATCGATTTCGAATTGCACGAGTTCAACACCGGACCTGAGGTCTTCGAGGCGATGGCACGGGGTGAGCTCGACGTCCTCTCGGCCGGCGGCGTCATCTCCAACTATCTGGCGCTCGGCCGCGGCCGGGGCTTTCTCATCAACGACATTGAGGTCGCGACCGCGCAGCTCTGGGTCCGGCCGGCGCTCGGCGTCAAGGGGATGGCAGATCTCAGGGGCAAGCGGATCGCGACGACGATGAAGACCACGGCGCACATTTTTCTCGATCGCGCGCTGCGGGCCAACAACGTCAACCCGTCCGAGGTCGAGATCGTCAACGGCAGCATGGCCGCCGCCGTCAAGGCGTTCATTGCCGGCGAAGTGCCGGCCGTTGCGCTCTGGGTGCCGTTCAACATTGCCGTCCGCGAGGCGTTGCCGGATGCGGTCAAGCTGGTGGACGCCTCCGCCTTCTACCCGCAATCCGCCGTGCTCGGCGGCTGGGCCGCGCGGATGGATTTTTATGCTGGGAACAGGGACGTGCTGGCCCGGATCATCCGCGCCTGGGCGGAAGCGAACGACCACATGGTGCGCAACCCGGCGGCCGCAGCGGAGGCGCTCCAGACACATTACGGGCAGTCGCGTCCCGCCGACATCGCGGAAGCCTTCAAGGCCCAGAAGCTCTATTCCTCGCGCGAATGGAAGCGGCTCTATTCCGACGGAACCGTCGTGAAATGGCTCCAGCAGGTCAGTGACTTCTTCATGACGGATGCCGGCGTCACCACACCCGTGCGGGCCGCAGACTATTTCGACACGCAGCTCTACCTTGCAACCGTCGCCTGAACTTGCAGGGGGCACAGGCTCGCACGGACACTCCCTTCGGGCCATGCATCGGCCTGCCCAGCAGGCAGATCATATTTCAATATGTTTTCAATATCCTGCGCCCGCATTCTAATGTAGCCGCGGCGCCACGTCAGGTGATATCCGCCCCAGCGCAGAATCGCACTCAAGCAGTTGTGTGTGTCGGGCGCGGTCGCGTCATGAGGGCGACGCCAATTCGACCCAATTCAAATCGAGCTTGGCAGGCGCCGGATCCTTACGGAGGTGATTCCAATGCCAGACGTCCTCGACCGTTCCGAAATGGCCCCCTCGATTCTGCCGGCGGACGTTCCCGAGCTCAGCGATGATGAATGCCTGGCCTGCCTCGCGCGCGCCGTCGAGGCGCACGATTCGGCGCGGCTCGACGAAGTCGCCGCATTGATCGGCCGCCTCGCAGTCACGATCGAATAGCTCATCGATCACCTTGACGCCTCGGGTTGCGCAGCCTGGTCCGCCGGGCCAACGGACGTGTTGCGTTTTCGCGGAGCCTGTTCCAAAGATGCCGCCAAATTTCGTCCGCGGCATCGTCCGCATTGCAGGGTCCGCAAATGTCCGGTTTCTCGACCGCGCGCCTAAAAATGGTCGATGGCCAGGTGCGCACCAATGACGTCACCGATCGCCGTATTCTCGACGCGATGCTCACAGTTCCGCGCGAGGCGTTCGTGCCGATTGCCAGGCAGGCATTGGCCTATCTCGACCTCGATCTCGACGTGAGCGAAGGCGGGGCCAAGCGGTTCCTGATCAAGCCGCAGCTGACCGGCAAGCTGCTCCAGGCCGCCGAAATCGGCGAGGGGGACAACGTGCTGGTGGTCGGCTGCGCCACCGGCTACCTCGCCGCGCTGACGGCCCGGCTCGCCCGTCAGGTCACCGCGACGGAGTGTGATTCGGCCCTGGCCGCGAAGGCCAAGGATGCTTGCGCCAGCCTCGCCAACGTCACGTGCAAGGCTGCAGCCTGCGCCGAAGGGGATCCTTCTGCCGCTCCCTATGACGTCATTATCCTCAACGGTGCCTTCGAGGTGACGCCAGAGGCGCTGCTCGGGCAGCTCAAGGAGGGCGGGCGCCTCGTGGGGGTGTCGGCCCAATCCACGCCCCCCCGGGCCGTGATCGTGACCCATACCCACGGTGAATTCGGCCATCGGGCGCTGTTCGATGCCGCAGCTCCGGTCCTTCCCGGGTTGGAACGGGCCGCCGCTTTCGTTTTCTGAACGCCCGATTGAGGGCTTTGGCCCGTTAAAATCCCGTTCTGAATCAGAAGTGTGGCCCGGATGCTGCACGTGAAGAGTTTCCACCGGGAACTACCTTCAGGTGGTTCCGTTGCGCCAATTGGCAGCCTATGTTGCTGAGGGGCAACGACTCCACTCGGTAGACGGTATCCTAGCTCGCGGGCACGAGCGGGGCGTTAGAATGAACGGAATTTAAGGGATGCATGGGGTGAAGCTCTTCACCGGAGCTGCGGTTTCGGTCCTGCTGCTGGCGCTTGCCGGGCCGACGCCTGCCTTGGCGGACACGATCGAGGCCGCCTTGGTGCGGGCCTATCAGAACAATCCGCAGCTCAACGCACAGCGCGCCCAGGTGCGCTCGACCGACGAGAACGTGCCTCAGGCGTTGTCGGGCTATCGTCCCAGGGTCGCGCTGACGGCGAACGGCGGCTATCAATATCAGGATACACTGAGTTCGCCGGGGCCGGGTAACACACCAATCAACGGGCCCAGCGTGCCGCGCAGCGTGGGTGTGACCGTCACGCAGACGCTCTATAACGGCAACATCACCGGCAACAGGACGCGCGCCGCCGAGAGCCAGGTTTCCGGCTCCCGCGAAGCGCTGCGCAGCCTGGATCAGAGCGTGCTGCTTCAGGGCGCTTCGATCTACATGGACTATCTGCGCGATGCAGCTACGCTCGAAGTCCAGCGCAGCAACGTGCGCGTGCTCGAGCAGACGCTGAAGCAGACGCGTGATCGCTTCAACGTCGGCGAAGTGACGCGCACCGACGTTGCGCAATCGGAAGCGCAGCTGGCGGCTGGCAAGACGCAGGCCCTCACGGCCGAAGCAAATCTCACCACGACGCGCGCGAACTTCCGCCGCATCATCGGCAACGAGCCGACGAACCTCGCGCCCGGTTCGCCGGTGGATCGTTTCTTGCCCGCAAGCCTCGCCGGGGCAGTCGAGCTCGGCCTGATCGAACATCCCAACGTCACGGCCGCGATGTTCGGCATCGACGTCAACTTTCTGCAGGTCAAGGTCGCCGAAGGCGCGCTGCTGCCGACGATCGCGTTGCAAGTGGGGGCCACGCAGGGGAACGAACAGTCCTTGATTCAATACAGGTCGTTCAACGCGTCCGCCATCGCGCAGGCCAATTGGCAGCTCTACGATGGCGGCAATACATATTCGCTGATCCGCCAGTCCAAGGAAAACCTGGCGCAGCAGCGTCTCAACCTCGAAACCACCCGCGACCAGACCCGCGCGACGGTCGTGCAGTGGTGGGGTTCGCTGCAGGCCGGTAAGGCCCAGGTGCAGTCCGCGCAGGCGCAGGTCACGGCGTCCGAGATCGCGCTGAACGGCGTGCGCGAAGAAGCCAAGGCTGGTCAGCGTACCACCCTCGACGTGCTCAACGCGCAGCAGGCGCTGGTCAACGCGCGCGTCGCGCTGGTGACCGCACAGCACGACCGCGTGGTCGCGTCCTATCAGGTTCTGGCCGCCATCGGCCGTCTGTCGCCGCAGGTCCTCGGCCTTGCGACCACGGTTTATGATGCGAGCGTTCACTACCATCAGGTCCGCGACAGCTGGGCCGGCGTGCGCACGCCTGACGGACGCTAAGGTCCGTAGTCATCCGGTCGGCCTCGCAAACAGCCGAGGCCGACTGGTGCTTTGCTTGCAATCATCAAAATCCCTGACATAGCCTTGCCAAGAAGATGCGGGTCGATTCGCCCGGCACCTGATGTCGTGTGCGTAATGGCTTGAGTGCCGAGGGCAGGGGCGCACCGCCGCACGTTGAGCCGTGAACTGGGGACAAGTCGGGCTGCCGCGACGAAAATGTCGGGGCGTCCGTTGCGGAACCGGCCAATCCTGTCGTGCTTGGTGTAAAACAACGCATGCGAGGGCGTTGATGATGTGGAGTCGGAGATGACGCAGCCTGCAAAGGTCACAGAACCCTCGATGGAGGAGATTCTGGCCTCGATCCGGCGCATCATTGCCGACGATGAGGCCAAGCCGCCGCCGGCCGAAGCTGCCAAGCCAGCGCCCGCTGCAGCTGCGCCGAAGCCGTCAGCAATGAACGACATTCCGCCATCCAAGGTCGCTCCCGCGAAACCTGCTGCCGAGAAGCCCGCGCCGCCGCCGGTTGCGAAGCCGGCTCCAGCGCCGCCGCCGCCCGCACCTGCGGCGGATGCATCCAATAACCAGGACGATATTGATGCTCTGCTGGCGGGGCTGGACGCGGCTACGCCTGCGCCCGAGGTCCGTGCACCTGAGCCAGAGCCCGAACCTGAACCCGACGTGCTCGAATTGACCGACGAGATGGCGGTGGATCCGGAGCCGACGCCGCCTCCGCCGCCGCCGAGCTTCCGCAAGGTCGAGCCGCGCGACGATCTGGAATTCGCCGAATCGCCGCTGCGCCTGATGCCGTCATCGTCCTATGCGGCGGTGGACTACGATGCGCCGCCGGTACCGCCCCAACAGCCGATCCTGGCCCAATCGACGGTCTCGGCGGTCGAATCCGCCTTCAACTCCCTGGCCCACACGGTGCTCAGCAGCAATGCGCGGACGCTGGAAGATCTGGTCAAGGAGATGCTGCGTCCGATGCTGAAATCCTGGCTCGACGACAACCTGCCGGGCCTCGTTGAACGCATCGTGAAGGCCGAAATCGAGCGGGTCTCGCGCGGCGGCAGGTGAGGGCGGCTCCCGAGCCCTCATAAAGCCCCTCTTATGCGCCTGTTTGGCCTGCCGACCGGCCGGAAAGCCGTTTTGCCGCCGGGCTTTCCGTTGATCCTCTCCCGGACCTTTTCGTTGACTTGCCCCCCGCGCGCGGCTTTCTAGCAGCCCATGATCGAGAAAAATTACCAGCCCGCCGATATCGAAGCCCGCATGTCCGTCGTGTGGGAGGACAGCCTTGCCTTCAGGGCCGGCCGCCCCGACCGCCGCGACGCAGTGCCCTTTACCATCGTGATCCCGCCGCCGAACGTGACGGGCTCGCTGCATATGGGCCACGCCCTCAACAACACCCTCCAGGACATCCTGTGCCGGTTCGAGCGCATGCGCGGCCGCGACGTGCTGTGGCAGCCCGGCACCGACCATGCCGGCATCGCCACCCAGATGGTGGTCGAGCGGCAGCTGATGGAGCGTCAGCAGCCCAGCCGCCGCGAGATGGGCCGCGAGAAGTTTCTGGAGCGGGTCTGGCAGTGGAAAGCCGAGAGCGGCGACACCATCATCAACCAGCTCAAGCGCCTCGGCGCCTCCTGCGACTGGTCGCGCGAACGCTTCACCATGGACGAGGGCCTGTCGAAGGCCGTCATCAAGGTGTTCGTCGAGCTGCATCGCGACGGCCTGATCTACAAGGACAAGCGGCTGGTGAACTGGGACACCAAGCTGCTGACCGCGATCTCCGACCTCGAAGTGCAGCAGACCGAGGTCAAGGGCAGCCTGTGGTATCTGCGCTATCCGATCGAGGGCAAGACGTTCAGCCCCGAGGATCCCTCGAGCTTCATCGTCGTCGCCACCACGCGGCCCGAGACCATGCTCGGGGATACCGGCGTGGCCGTGCATCCCGACGACGAGCGTTATCAGAAGCTGGTCGGCAAGAACGTGATCCTGCCGCTGGTCGGTCGCAAGATTAAGATCGTCGCCGACGAATATTCCGATCCGGACAAGGGCTCGGGCGCGGTGAAGGTGACGCCGGCGCACGACTTCAACGACTTCGAGGTCGGCAATCGCCACGGCCTGGGCCGGATCAGCGTCATCGACAAGGAAGGTTGCCTCGACCTCGTCGACAATGAGGATTACCTGCGTAACCTGCCGGAAGGCGCTTCGCAGTTCGCCGAGGAGTTTCACAAGGTCGACCGCTTCGCGGCGCGCAAGCGCATCGTCGAGCGACTGGAATCCTTCGGCTTCGTCGAGCGGATCGAGCCGCACACCCACATGGTGCCGCACGGCGACCGCTCGAACAGCGTGATCGAGCCCTATCTGACCGACCAGTGGTACGTCGACGCCAAGACGCTGGCAAAGCCCGCGATCGCGGCGGTGCGTTCGGGCGAAACGACGTTCGTGCCGAAGAACTGGGAAAAGACCTATTTCGAGTGGATGGAGAACATCCAGCCCTGGTGCATCTCGCGCCAGCTGTGGTGGGGTCATCAGATCCCGGCCTGGTACGGCCCTGACGGCAAGGTGTTCGTCGCCGAGACCGAGGAGGAGGCCGTCAGCCACGCGCTCGGCTATTACGTCGAGCAGGAGGTCATCACGGCCGAGCAGGGCCGCGAGATGGCGCTCGACCGCAACAAGCGCGAAGGCTTCATCACGCGTGACGAGGACGTGCTCGACACATGGTTCTCCTCGGCGCTGTGGCCGTTCTCGACGCTCGGCTGGCCCGAGGACGCGCCGGAAGTGCAGCGCTATTACCCGACCAACGCGCTGGTGACCGGCTTCGACATCATCTTCTTCTGGGTCGCCCGGATGATGATGATGGGCCTGCACTTCATGAAGGAAGTGCCGTTCTCGACGATCTACATCCACGCCCTCGTCCGCGACGAGAAGGGCGCCAAGATGTCGAAGTCGAAGGGCAACGTCATCGACCCCCTCAACCTGATCGACGAATACGGCGCCGACGCGTTGCGCTTCACGCTGGCCGCCATGGCGGCGCAGGGACGCGACATCAAGCTCGCCACCAGCCGCGTCGAGGGTTACCGGAATTTCGCAACGAAGCTCTGGAATGCGTCGCGTTTCGCGGAGATGAACCACTGCGCGGTGCCCGACGGTTTCGAGCCGGCGAAGGCCAAGGAGACGCTGAACCGCTGGATCGCGCATGAGAGCGCGCACACCACGCGCGAGGTGACCGAGGCAATCGAAGCCTATCGCTTCAACGATGCGGCCGGTGCAATCTACCGCTTCGTCTGGAACGTCTATTGCGACTGGTATGTCGAGCTCGCAAAGCCCGTGCTGCTCGGTCCGGACAGCCCCGCCAAGGACGAAACCCGCGCCATGGTCGCCTGGGCGCGCGACGAGATCCTGAAGCTGCTGCACCCCTTCATGCCCTTCATCACCGAAGAGCTGTGGGAGGTGACGGCCAAGCGCGACGGCCTGCTGGCGCTGGCGCAATGGCCGCTGAAGCCGTCCGAGCCGACGCCGGAGCAACTCGCGATGCTTGCTGCGGCTGCCGGGCCGACCGATCCGCTGATCTCGCCGGTCCTGATCATGCCGATCTTCGACCATGCCGACTTCACCGATCCCAAGGCGGAAGCCGAGATCGGCTGGGTGATCGACCTGGTCACGCAGATCCGCTCGGTGCGCGCCGAAATGAACATCCCGCCGGCAACGCTGACGGCGCTGGTGCTCGCGGGCGCCTCGACCGAGACGAAGGAACGCGCGCCGCGCTGGACCGACGTCATCAAGCGCATGGCACGGCTGTCCGACATCTCCTTCGCCGACCGCGCACCTGATGGTGCGGTTCAGCTCCTCGTGCGCGGCGAGGTGGCCGCGTTGCCGCTGAAGGGCGTGATCGACGTCGCCGCCGAGCGCACGCGCCTCGACAAGGAGATCGGCAAGGCCGACGCCGACATCAAGCGCGCCGAGTCCAAGCTGGCGAACGAGAAGTTCGTCGCCAACGCGGCCGAGGAGGTCGTCGAGGAGGAGCGCGAAAAGCGCGAGGCAGCACTGGCCCGCAAGGCCAAGCTGCTGGAGGCGCTGGAGCGGCTGAAGCAGGCGTCGTAGAGCGTTTTGAGCGAAGTGGAAACCGGTTCGCGTCAAGAAAACGCGTCAAAACTAGAATCTAGAGCCCGTTCCATCGGAACGGGTTCTAGGGCTACTTCGGAAACGGCTTGCTCAAGAACTTCGAGCCCTTGACGCCATAGCGCCAGGGCAGCTCGACGGCCTTGGTGATGCCGATCCGGATGCCGGCCACCACCTCGACCTCCTCTGTCCGCGCATGCAGCGCGATCGGCGGCCGGTCCAACGGCAGGGCGTTGTGCGCGATGGTGATGCCCAGCGCCTCGGTCAGCTTGCCGGGGCCCGAGCACAGCGCGTGCACCTCCTGGAGATGGCGGCGGCGGCGCATCGCCGCCAGGCTATGCGTCGGCTCCAGCGCGCGGATCAGCACGGCGCTGGCGGAGCCTTCCTCCTCGCAGACGAAGTTCACGCACCAGTGAATGCCGTAGGAGCGATAGACATAGGCAAAGCCGGGCGGGCCAAACATGATTTGGTTCCGCGGCGTCGGGCCATTGTAGGAGTGCGCCGCCGGCTCGGTATGATGATAGGCCTCGACCTCGACGATGAGGCCGCCGACGCCATTGACCAGCATAGTGGCCCCGATCAGGTCGGGCGCGACCTCGTGGACGCTGCGGCCGAAAAACGCACGCTTCAGGGCTTTGCCGAGCCGCGGTGGTGAGGCTTTCGAGGTTGGAGCCATTCGAGGTGAGAATCGCCAGAGAACAGAGCAGGATATTGCCCATATCTGCCATGTTCCCTGAAGCGGCGCGAGCCGGGTTGCGGCAGGCAGCCAGACCGACTAGGTAGGACCTGAACAGACCGGACAGCCCATGGTCGTTATTGTCGACACCATCTCGAACCCGTTGCGCCCCCGCCACCCTGAAAAGGTGAATCGCCCTGATTCCGCTTCGCCGCCGAAGCCGGACTGGATTCGCGTGCGCGCCCCCAATACCCGCGGCTATGCCGACACCCGCAACATCGTGCGCGCCAACGGCCTGCATACCGTGTGCGAGGAGGCGGGCTGCCCGAACATCGGCGAGTGCTGGGACAAGAAGCACGCGACCTTCATGATCATGGGGGACACCTGCACCCGGGCCTGCGCGTTCTGTAACGTCAAGACCGGCATGCCCAATGCGCTGGATGCGGCCGAGCCACAGAACGTCGCCGAAGCCGTCGCCAAGCTGGGGCTGGCCCACGTCGTCATCACCTCCGTCGACCGCGACGATCTGGCCGATGGCGGCGCCGAGCATTTTGCAGAGACCATCCGTGCGATCCGGGCCGCGTGCCCGTCGACCACGATCGAGATCCTGACGCCGGACTTCCTGCGCAAGGAGGGCGCGCTGGAGGTCGTCGTCGCGGCGAGGCCCGACGTGTTCAACCACAATCTCGAGACCGTGCCGTCGCGTTACCTCACGGTGCGGCCCGGCGCGCGCTACTTCCACTCGATCCGGCTGTTGCAGCGGGTCAAGGAGCTCGATCCCACCATCTTCACCAAGTCCGGCATCATGGTCGGCCTCGGCGAGGAGCGCCACGAGGTGCAGCAGGTGATGGACGATCTGCGCTCCGCCGACGTCGACTTCCTGACCATCGGGCAATATCTCCAGCCGACCCGCAAGCATCACGCCGTGATGCGCTATGTGCCGCCCGACGAGTTTTCGTCCTACGAGAAGGTCGCCTACACCAAGGGTTTCCTGATGGTGTCGGCGAGCCCGCTCACCCGTTCGTCGCATCATGCCGGCGAGGACTTTGCGAGACTGAAGGCCGCACGGGCCGCGACTGCCCGCTGAACCGCCATGCCCAAATTTTCAAGCAAGCGCCGTGTCCATCACAGCGCGTCCGAGATGTTTGATCTGGTCGCCGACGTCGAGCGCTACCCGGAGTTCGTGCCGCTGTGCAGCGCGCTCAAGATCCGCCAGCGGATGGCCAAACCCGACGGCACCGAGGTGCTGGTCGCCGACATGACGGTGTCGTTCAAGCTGGTCAAGGAGTCCTTCACCAGCCGCGTGACTCTCGACCGCGCCAATCTGAATATCCGGGTCGAATATCTGCAAGGCCCGTTCAGCAACCTCGAGAACCGCTGGACGTTCGAGCCCAAGGGTGAGGGCGTCTGCGACGTCGGATTCTTCCTGGCCTACGAGTTCAAGAGCCGGATGCTGGCGATGCTGATGGGCTCGATGTTCGATGCCGCGTTCGCGCGCTTCTCCATCGCATTCGAGAAGCGGGCGGATGCGATCTACGGCCGGCCGAAGCTGGCGTCGTCGTAAGGCGTACTCTCTCCGCCGTCATTGCGAGGAGCCCTTGCGACGAAGCAATCCAGGGTCTTTCCGCGGAGGGATTCTAGATTGCTTCGCTGCGCTCGCAATGACAGCGAGGCTCAATCCACCGCCTTCACCACATCTGGAGGCTGCGAGGCGTAATACGCCGCGGCCGCCTCGATCTCCTGCGGCGTCATCGCGCGCGCGATGTTGCGCATCTGCTGGCTGATGTCGTTGCGCCGCTCGCCGGACGCGAAGGCCTGGAGCTGCGCCTTCATATAAGCCTCGGACTGGCCTTCGAGCCACGGGCTGCCGGTCTTGTTGTCGAGGCTGCCATGGCAGGCGCCGCAGGGCGCGATGCCGCGGATCGGCGCGCCGTAGATGACGATGTTGGGCTTCGGCAGCTGCGGCGTCGGGTGATAGGCTGCCGGCCGCGGCAGATAGGCGTAATAGTTGGAGAGATCGGCGATCTCCTGGTCCGTCAGGTTGACGGCGAACGGCGACATCACGGCATTGGTGCGCGCGCCCGAGTGGAAATCGTGCAACTGCTTGTAGATCACGGCGGCATATTGGCCGGCGAGATTGGGCGAATCCGCGCGGCTGATGCCGGTCGGGCCGTGGCAGATCGCGCAGCGCTGCGCCAGCGTTGCGCCCCGGCCGATCGCTTCCTGGCTCGGACGTGCCAGTGTACGCGAGGTCAGCACGACCTCCGATAATTGCTTGCTCTGCTCGGGCGCCCTGACGTTCGGCGCGCGCTGTGGCACACCTGCGGCGCTGCAAATCGCGTCCCAGACACTGGCGAACTGCACCCAGGGCTGCGCGAAAGGCAGCACGATGAAGCCGGTGATCGCCGTCACGATCAGGATCGCGGCGGTGATGCCGACGCCAATCCTGAAATGGCTGTTGCGGAAGGTGAAGAGGTCGCGCGTACTCATCACTGCGCTCCCACATAGACGGCCGGCACCGACGTGCCCTCGGTCAGCGCCAGCGTCACGATCGGGTAGCCGTAATTGGTGAGGGTGAGGACGATCATCAGCGCCACCCACAGCGCATGCGTGTTGAGCGCGACCGGCACGGTCGCGGGCTGATGCACGGCCAGCGCAAAGCGGTACGGGCCGGCGTCAGCCTGAGGCGCACGCATGCCACGTGCGAGGATGACGATGAACATGATGCCCGACGCCAGCAGGATGAAGCCGCCGATCGCCGAGAAGGTGACCGAGAGCGCCTGAGGCGCGATTGCGGGATCGCCGAAGTCGAAATAGGCCATGCGGCGCGGCATGCCCAGGATGCCGACCCAGTGCCACGGGAAGGTCGTGATGATCATGCCGATGAACCACAACCAGAGCTGGGTGCGGATCAGGCGGATATCGATGAGCTCGCGCCCGGTCAGATGCGGCCACAGATCATAGGCGATCGCAAAGTACATGATCACGATAGCGCCGCCGAAGATCAGGTGGAAATGGCCGGTGATCCACTGCGTGTTATGGATCGACGCGTCGAGCTGGTAGCTCATGTTGATGAGGCCGCCGGCGCCGCCGAAACCGAGCATGACGAACGAGAACGCCAGCGCCAGCATCATCGGATTGTCCCAGGGCAGCGCCCTGATCCAGCCGAACATACCGCGGCCGCCGCGCAGGCGGGCGGCGATCTCGACGGACGCGCAGATCGTGAACACGGTCAGCAGCGTCGGCAACGCGACCAGTGCCGTGAAGGCCGAATGGATGAACTTGAAGCCGGCGCCGACCTGCGGATCGGCGAAGGTGTGGTGCATGCCGATCGGCATCGCCACCACCAGGAACAGGATGAAGGAGATCCGCGCCATGCTGTCGGAATAAACCCGGCCACCGATCGCGCGCGGCACGATGGTGTAATAGGCGATGTAGGTCGGCATCAGCCAGAAATAGACGATGGCGTGCAGCGTCCACGAGAAGAACACGCGGGCAAGACCCGCGTCGATCGTGGCCTTCAGGCCGGCCGCGACGGGAATGATCTGGAGCAACAGCTCGAGGGCGGCGCCGACCGCGGTCCAGGCCCACAGATAGGAGCCCGCGACATTGGCGAACATCGCCAGCGGCACCGGTGCGCCGGGATGGGCCTTCCGCCAGACGCGCAGATTGATCGCCATCAGCGCGACCCAGATCCAGGAGCCGACCACGACCAGCACGACGCCGAGGTAGTAGAAAACGTTGCCGATCAGCGGCGGATAGAAGGTGTAGAGCACCGAAGCGCGGCCGAGCGCGACCGGGACCATTGCCATGATCGCGCCCGCCACGATCAGCCAGAAGCCGGTCCAGGCCCAGCGCACGCCGACGAGGCGCTGCTCCAGCGCGGACTCGCTGATGGCATAGCCAAAACCCATCGCGACGAGCGTGGGAAAGACGTAGCCCATCACCGTGCCGTGCGCGGTCAGCGAGCGGTAATAGAGCTCGGGATTGGACAGCCAGGTGCCGATCGGGCTGCGGATGAACATCTGCCACGCGCCGAGCGTGAGCGCGATGCCGAACACGCCGAAGGCCAGCCAGAAATGGGCGAGGATGAGCTTCCTATTGACCAACACAGCTCAGCCTCCCGCCACCCTTCGCGCGATCGGCGAATTCGGTCTTGTCGATCACCTTGACCTTGCCCCACATGCCCTCGTGGCCGAAGGAGCAAAACTCCTGGCAGGGCATCAGATAGTCGCCGGTCCTCGTAAAGCGCATCAGCTGCTCGGAGATGTAGCCGGGCACCAGCATAGTGTTCACGTTGGTTCCCTGGATCAGGATGCCGTGGACGACGTCGGCGCTGGTGGCGCGCATGGTGATCGGCGTGTCCACGGGCACCACGATGCAGGCCGGCGTGAAGGAATATTGCTGGCCGATCGCGCGCACCGTCACATTGCCGTTGGCCTCCAGCACGCTGCCGAGATTGCTCTCGACGAACTCGCCGGAGAGATGAATCCGCGATGGATCGGTGGTTTCGACACGCGGCTGCGGCATGGTGGCGCGATGGATGCCGGCGAAGGCTGCCAGAAGCGCCATGCCGACGACGATTATCACGGCAATGGTCGCCCAGCGCCGCTCGACGCGGGCCGCGACCTCGGCGCTGCCATGGGTGTGGGTGTCCCCTGCGCTCATTGCAGCGATCCGCGCGGCAGGAAGACGAAGAGATAGAAGGCAAACCACATCGCGACCACGCAGGCCGTGGCGATGCCGGCCAGCACGATCGCGCCGGACGGTCCTTGCGAGACGACTTCCTCGACGGCCTGGTCGGCGGCGGCTGGGCTGGTCGGCGGATCGGAATTGAACATGACGCCTCTCAGTTCAGCGGTGCGGAGCGCAGCTCGTTGGCCTCGCGCGCCGAGACCGGCGTGCCGCGATTGCCCCAGGCGGTGCGGATGTAGGAGACGACGGCGGCGACCTCGTTGTCGGAGAGGAGGCCTGCGAAGGGCGGCATGCCGTAGGGCATCGGATTGCCCTTGGTGCCCGGCGGATAGCCGCCATTGAGCACCATGCGGATCGGATTGACCGCCGACTGCATCTCGATCGACTGGTTGTTGGCGAGCGGCGGCCAGTGCGGCGGCTTGCCTTCGCCCTGCGCCCCATGACAGCTCGCGCAATTCTTGTCGTAGACGGTCTTGCCGAGGCTGATCAGCAGGCTGCTCTCGGTGTTCGGCAGCGCCGAGCTCGGCGCCGGCGGAGGCGAGGGCTCCGCGATGCCCTTGAGGTACACCGCCATGGCGCGCGTGTCCTCGTCATTGAGATATTGCAGGCTGTTGTGCACGACCTCGGCCATCGGGCCGTAGACCACGCCGCGCATGGAGACGCCGGTCTGGAGCAGATCGGTGATGTCCTTGATGCTCCAGTCGCCGAGACCCGCCTCACGGTTGGAGGTGAGGGACGGCGCGTACCAGTTCTGCATCGGGATCAGGCCGCCCTTGAAGGCGTCCGATTGCGAGGTGCCGCCGAGCGCGTTGATCGGCGAATGGCACATGCCGCAATGGCCGAGGCCCTCGACCAGATAGGCGCCGCGATTCCATTCCGCCGACTTGGTGGGGTCGGGCTTGAATTCACCCTCGCGGAAGAACAGCGTGCGCCAGCCGAGGATGAGCTGGCGGTTGTCATAGGGAAAGCGCAGCTCGTGCGGCTTGTTCTTCTGGTTCACCGGCTGAATCGAGCGCAGATAGGCGAAGATCGCGTCGCTGTCGGCGCGTGTCACCTTTGTGTAGGACGCGAACGGCATCGCGGGATAGATCAGCCCGCCATCCGGGAAACGGCCGTTGTGCATGGTTCTGTAGAAATCGTCCGCGCTCCACTTGCCGATGCCGGTCTCCGGATCGGGCGTGATGTTGGAGGTGTAGATCGTTCCGAACGGGGTCGGCATCGGGCGCCCGCCGGCAAACAGCCGGCCCTCGGCCGCAGTATGGCAGGCCGTGCAATCGCCGGCGCGGGCGAGATATTCACCCCGCGCAATGACGTCGCCGGCCTTGTCCTGCGCTTGCGCGGCCGTGATGAGCGCGGCAAGGGCCAGGAGTTTGATCGATAGCAGCGTGATCGACAGTCTTGAGCCCATCATGCGCCTCGTCAGTTGGGCTGGCTGCCGCAGCCGAACGGCAGCGCGTAGGTGCCTTTCGGGACGGGGGCCGGGTTGGTGGGCGCGGGTCGCGTCGCGAGCCAGGCCGCAACGGCGGTAACATCTGCTTCCGTCAGATGGCCGGCGACGAGCTGCATGCAGTCCGGCGATTTTGCCGTCCGCGTGCCGTAGCGCCAGGCGCCGAGTTGCGCACTGACGTAAGCGGCGCGCAAGCCCAGCAGACCGGGGATGCCGGGCTGCATGCCGGTGAGGCCCGGGCCGTGACAGCTCACGCACGCCGGTATGTTACGACCGGCATCGCCGCTGGTCGCGAGCAGCTCGCCCTGCGCCAGCACTTCCTTGCTGACTTCGCTCGGCGCGGGCTGCGGCAGCGGCGGATGCTCGCTGGCGAAATATTCGGCCATCGCCTCCAGATACGGATCAGGCAGAAACTCCAGCAGATAGTTCATCGGCGGGTATTTGCGCCGGCCGCTGCGGAAGGCGAGGAGCTGGTTGTAGAGATAGCCGGCCGGCTTGCCGGCAAGCCGCGGGAAATAGACGTCGCTGGTGCCTTCGCCCTTGTTGCCGTGACAGGGCGTGCACGCCTCCACCCGCGCCGCCATGGTATCCGGCGGCTGGTTGGCCGTTTGTGCTGCAGTACCATCAATAGCGGCCAAGGTAGCAATAGCGATTGCCAGTGCAGTGTCGCGAGCGAACACGCCGTCGCCCTCCAGAAAGCAGGACCGGGTTGATTCCTGGCCACAGCGTAGAGCCGCATTATTGCGCCAATACAGTCGCGCGCAAGATCGGACATGGCGATGACGCTTGGTCGCGGTTGCACATTTGCGATCCTGATCGAATTCGACAAGAATTGCGTGCTTTTTGAAAACTGGCGTAACGCCGCGATCTCGCGGCGTATTCCGCCCGAGCTTTGCTTCACAAGCGGGAAGCGCGGCAATGTGGAATCCGTTCGCGCGCGCGGATGTTCTGCCGCTTGGGCCGGGCAGACGACCCACCATCAGAGTGCATCTTCCCGTCGGGCGACAAGTGCAGTTTGTGCCAAAAAGCAGCGCGCTGACGCAACACCCCTTGCCGCAAACGGCGCACCACGAGCTCTGCCCTTCGCGAAAGGTTTGACTACAATCCGAGTCGGGCGCGGGCGCTTTATCGCGGGATCGGGGAGATGGGACGCTGGAAGCAGGCATGGAGCGAAGAAGACCTTGGCAGGCTGAAGGTACTGGCAGGCACCAAGCCGATTGCGCTGATAGCGAAAGAGCTCGGCCGGACCCGCGGCACGGTGCTGGCGAAGGCGATTGAGCAGAAGCTCCCTGTCATTTGTCGGACGAAGCGCCAGGAACAATAAGGCGCGATATCGCTCGCGATCGGTCTGGCGTTACAGGGCACGCTGTCCAATCTCGCTGCCGGCGTGATGCTGCTGCTGTTCCGGCCCTTCCACATCGGCGCCGACGTCGAGGTCGGTGTGGGGCGTGGCGATCATCAATCACAGCGCGGGCGCGCTGCTGGCGGCGGCATGACGTGTTTCTAGCCGCGCGGTGACCGCGGCGTCCTGCGCTTCACCGCATGCCGGCGCGGTGAGCGGGTCACGCGAGGCCGCAGGCGGGTTGCCGCGGCGGCGCGCCGGGGCTTGGGCTGGGCCTTCGGGCCGCGGGCGAGATCCATCAGCATGCGCAATGCCTCGACCACCGAGCGCTGGCGCACGGCGGTCCGGCCGATCGCGCCAAAGCGATGCTCGCGATGGACGATGCGGCCGTCGCGCGCGGCAACCGCAAAATGCACGAGGCCGACCGGCTTGCCGGGCGTGGCGCCGCCGGGGCCGGCGATACCGGTGATGGCAACGGCGAGATCGACGCCGGCACGCTCCAGCGCGCCGACCGCCATCGCGGTTGCGGTCTCCTTGCTGACGGCGCCGAAATTGGTGAGCGTGCTCGCCTCGACCCCTAGCATCGCGCGCTTGGCGTCATTGGAATAAGTGACGAAGCCGCGGTCGATCACGTCGGAGGAGCCGGGAATGTCGGTCAGTGCGCCGGCAACCAGGCCGCCGGTGCAGGACTCGGCGGTGGCAATCGTCAGCTTGCGCATCCGGCACAGATCGAGCAGCGAGCGGGAGAGGGCGCGTGCGTCGCTGCCGCCCATGACCTAGACGCTCCAGGGCAGGCGGATGGTGGCGCTCGCGGTGGCCGCGATGCCTTCCTCGCGGCCGGTGAAGCCGAGCCGCTCGCTGGTGGTCGCCTTCACCGCGACGCGCGAGATGTCGACCCCGGAGATCTCGGCGATGCGGGCGCGCAAGGTGTCGCGCAAGGGGCCGATCTTCGGCCGCTCGCAGATCATCGTCACCTCGAGGTTGGCGACGCGACCGCCGCGCTGCGCAACGCGCTCGATGGCGTATTTCAGGAACTGGTCGGAGGAAGCCCCCTTCCACTTGGCATCGCTCGGCGGGAAGTGCGAGCCGATGTCGCCGTCGGCGAGTGCGCCGAGGATGGCGTCGACCAGCGCATGCAGGCCGACATCGCCGTCGGAATGGGCGAGGAAGCCCTTGGTGTGCGGCACCCGCACGCCACAGATCATCACGTGGTCGCCTTCGCCGAAGGCGTGCACGTCATAGCCGGTGCCGGTCCTGATATCGCCGAGCAGGCTGGCCAGGCGCGCTTCCTCGCGCACGAAATCCTCGGGAGTGGTGAGCTTCATATTGGCAACATCGCCTTCAAAGGTTGCGACCGTCAATCCCGCCCATTCGGCAATCGCGGCATCGTCGGTGAAATCGCTGCGCCCGTCCTTCGCCGCGCGACGATGCGCCTCGAGGATGACGTCGAAACGAAAGGATTGCGGCGTCTGCGCGATTCGCAAGGCTGCGCGGTCCGGCGTGTCCTCGACATTGCCGCTCTCGCCGGTGACCTTGATGGTATCGGTGACGGGAACGACGGGGAGCGCAGCGCCGGTGCGGCTGGCCGCCTCGATCGCGCGCGAGATCACGCCTGCCGAGACGAAGGGGCGCGCGGCGTCGTGGATGAGCACGATATCGGGCTTATGCTTGGCGAGTGCTTCGAGCCCTGCGAGCACGGAGGCCTGCCGCGTCGCGCCGCCATTGGTCGGCGGCTCGTGGCTGAGACCTGCGACCGCTGCCGTGAACATGGCGCTGTCGTCGGGGTTCACCACTGGCTGCACGGCAAACACGTCGGGGTGGCGGCTGAAGGCTTCCATGGCGCGATAGATCACGGGCACGCCGCCGATCTCGCGATATTGCTTGGGACCACCGGCGCCAGCCCGCAGGCCGCGTCCGGCCGCGACAAGGACGACTGCGGTGCGCTGTGATTTCGCCATAGGACTCAAATACTCAGTTGGTGATGAAGAGAGTCGGGGAGTGGGGTGATTGCCGCATGCCTCTAGCACGGCAGGCCCGCAAAAAAAGGGGGTTTCCCCGGATTGTGGGAAACAGCATTTTGCTGCACTGCACTTGAAAGATTTGCAGAACTGTCTAAACTGTAGGCATGACGCTTGACTGCACAAGAATTGTGCGCAAGATAGGTCATGGCAGGCGCGATGAGGCCCTGCCTACGCAACGAGACCCCTGTGACCGGCTCGGCAGTATCAGGCTCTAAGCCGTTGAAAATTGGCGATATCGAGGTCGCCACCCCGGTCTTCCTGGCGCCGATGTCGGGGGTCACCGACTCGCCCGTCCGCCGGCTCGCCGCCGAGCTCGGGGCCGGTCTGGTCGTGTCCGAAATGACCGCCAGCGATGAGCTCGCGAATGGCCACAAGATGTCACGGTTGCGCTGCGAAGCGACCGGGATCGGGCCTCATGTGGTCCAGCTCGCCGGCTGTGAGGCGCACTGGATGGCCGAGGGGGCCCGGATCGCCGAAGCCGGAGGCGCCGACATCATCGACATCAACATGGGCTGTCCGGCCCGGCACGTCACCGGCGGCCAGTCCGGCTCCGCCCTGATGCGCGATCTCGACCATGCCGTCAGCCTGATCGATGCGACGATCGCGGCGGTGAAGGTGCCGGTGACCCTGAAGATGCGGCTCGGCTGGGACGATCACACCCGCAACGCGCCGGAATTGGCGCGGCGTGCGGAAGTCGCTGGCATCAAGCTCGTCACCGTGCACGGCCGCACCCGCTGCCAGTTCTACAAGGGCGAGGCCGATTGGGATGCGATCCGCGCGGTGCGCGAAGCGATCTCCATTCCGCTCGTCGTCAATGGCGACATCACCACTTACGAGAAGGCGCTCGCGGCGTTGGAGGCCTCCGGCGCCGATGCCGTGATGATCGGCCGCGGCGCGCAGGGGCAGCCCTGGTTGCCCGGCGAGATCGGCCGCCGCCTGAAGGGTGGGGCGGTTGAAGCCGCGCCGTCGCTCGAGACCCAGCTGCATTATGTCCGCACGCTCTATGAGGGCGTCTGCGCGCTCTACGGCCTGCGGATCGGCCTCCGGCACGCGCGAAAACATCTCGGCTGGGCGCTCGACGTCGCGGCCGATGTGAGCCGTGCGCCGGCCGAGAAGCTGAAAGCCTGGCGCCAGAAGATCCTCACCTCCGAGGATCCGCGCCTCGTCCACCAGTCGCTGCAAGATGCCTTCGACGATTTCGCATGGAGCGCTGCTGCATGAGCTCAGTTGCTGACCATCGCCGGCCGCTTCCGTCCGAGAGCGACGCGATCCTGGATGCGCTGCCCAATCCCGTGCTCATGATCGGGCCGGACGGCAAGATCGTCGCCGCCAACATCGCGACCGAAGCCTTCTTCGACATCTCGACGCAGTTTCTGAAACGGCAGTCGCTGAAAGAGCTGGTGCCGTTCGGCAGCCCCTTGCTGGCGCTGATCGACCAGGTTCGTTCGTCGAACTCGCCGGTCAACGAATACAAGGTCGATCTGGGCACGCCGCGCATGGGCGGCGACCGCCAGGTCGACCTGCATGTCGCCCCGCTGACGGAGCGGCCCGGCCATATCGTGGTGATGCTCCAGGAGCGCTCCATCGCCGACAAGATGGACCGCCAGCTCACCCATCGCAGCGCCGCGCGCTCGGTGATCGCGCTGGCCGCCATGCTGGCGCATGAGATCAAGAATCCGCTCTCCGGCATCCGCGGCGCCGCGCAGCTGCTGGAGCAGCAGGCCTCGTCCGAGGACCGCATGCTGACGCGGCTGATCTGCGACGAGGCCGACCGCATCGTGACGCTGGTCGACCGCATGGAGGTGTTCGGCGACGAACGTCCCGTGGTGCGCGGTCCCGTCAACATCCATTCCGTGCTCGATCACGTGAAGCGACTGGCGCAGTCGGGCTTTGCCCGCAACATCCGCTTCATCGAGGATTATGATCCCTCGCTGCCGCCGGTCCTGGCGAACCAGGATCAGCTCGTCCAGGTGTTCCTCAACCTCGTGAAGAACGCCGCCGAAGCGCTGATCGACGTCCCCGACGCCGAGATCCAGCTCACCACCGCGTTCCGTCCCGGCGTGCGTCTGTCAGTCCCCGGTCAAAAATCCCGTGTATCGCTGCCGCTCGAGTTCTGCGTGAAGGACAACGGACCAGGCGTGCCGGACGATCTTCTGCCCAACCTGTTCGATCCCTTCGTGACCACCAAGCAGACCGGCTCGGGTCTTGGCCTGGCGCTGGTCGCAAAGATCATCGGAGATCACGGGGGCATCATCGAATGCGAGTCTCAGCCGCGCAAGACCACCTTCCGCGTGCTGATGCCGATGTATTCCACATCGGTCAAACATGCCGATCAAAGCAGCCGCGACGGCTCTGCCGGGAAGTCGTCGTCTGCGTCACAGGGGGCGAAATGAGGATTAACGATGCCCGCAGGTAGCATTCTCGTTGCGGATGACGACACCGCCATCCGTACAGTTCTCAATCAGGCACTGTCCCGCGCCGGCTACGAGGTCAGGCTGACCGGCAATGCCGCAACGCTATGGCGCTGGGTCAGCCAGGGGGAGGGCGATCTCGTCATCACCGACGTGGTGATGCCCGACGAGAACGCCTTCGACCTGCTGCCGCGGATCAAGAAGATGCGGCCCAATCTGCCCGTCATCGTCATGAGCGCGCAGAACACGTTCATGACCGCGATCCGCGCCTCCGAACGCGGGGCGTACGAATATCTGCCAAAGCCCTTCGACCTGAAGGAGCTGATCGCCATCGTCGGCCGTGCGTTGGCCGAGCCGAAGGAACGGGTCTCGACGCCGGACGAGGACGCCGAGATGGAGGCGATCCCGTTGGTCGGCCGCTCGCCGGCGATGCAGGAAATCTACCGCGTGCTGGCGCGTCTGATGCAGACCGACCTCACCGTGATGATCACGGGCGAGTCCGGCACCGGCAAGGAGCTGGTGGCGCGCGCGCTGCACGATTACGGCAAGCGCCGCAACGGCCCGTTCGTCGCGGTCAACATGGCAGCGATCCCGCGTGACCTCATCGAGTCCGAACTGTTCGGCCACGAGCGCGGCGCCTTCACCGGCGCCAACACCCGCGCCTCGGGCCGGTTCGAGCAGGCCGAGGGCGGCACGCTGTTCCTGGACGAGATCGGCGACATGCCGATGGAGGCGCAGACCCGCCTGCTGCGCGTGCTCCAGCAGGGCGAATACACCACCGTCGGCGGCCGCACTCCGATCAAGACCGACGTGCGGATCGTCGCGGCGTCCAACAAGGACCTGCGCGTCCTGATCCAGCAGGGCCTGTTCCGCGAAGATTTGTTCTTCCGCCTCAACGTCGTGCCGCTGCGGCTGCCCCCCTTGCGCGAGCGCATCGAAGACCTGCCGGACCTCGTGCGGCACTTCTTCACGCTGGCCGAGAAGGACGGCCTGCCGCCGAAGAAGCTCGATGCGCTGGCGCTGGAGCGGATGAAGCAGCACCGCTGGCCCGGCAACGTGCGCGAGCTCGAGAATCTCGCCCGGCGCCTCGCCGCGCTCTATCCGCAGGACGTGATCACCGGCTCCGTCATCGACGGCGAGCTGGCGCCGCCCACGGTCAGCCCGGGTGCCGCGGTCCAGCAGGGCGTCGACAATCTCGGCGGCGCCGTGGAGGCCTATCTGTCCTCGCACTTCCAGGGCTTCCCGAACGGCGTGCCGCCGCCGGGCCTCTATCACCGCATCCTCAAGGAGATCGAGGTGCCGCTGCTCACGGCCGCGCTCGCCGCCACCCGCGGCAACCAGATCCGCGCTGCGGACCTGCTCGGCCTCAACCGCAACACGCTGCGGAAGAAGATCCGGGACCTCGATATCCAGGTGTATCGGAGCGGGGGCTAGTCTTCCCGAACGGACGGTGGCTCAGCTCCCCCTACCAAAGCGGAGCTGAGCCTGTCCGGATCGCGCTGGCCGTTGTGGCTAACGCGGTGAGCAAAAGTCCGAATCAGGCCGAAACGTTCCGCTGGAACGTATGAATTGTTATTCAACCGCCGAGCGCTGCGTCGCGCTCATCTGATCAGCCGCGCCGAGACCGGCTGGGCACTGGCGACGTTCGCCAGCGGCTGCTGCACCCCGAGACCGTTGACCAAGAGGTCGGCGGCTACGATCAGCAACAGCACGGCCGACACCATCATCGCGAGAAAGAACCTGTCCATGCCGGTCAAGCCGCAGGGGCGGGAATCCGTTCCCGCAAGCGAGGTTTGCCAGAACAGCGGCCTGTGGATGCGCCGGTCCGTCGCGGCGAGGGCGCCGCGGAATTGTCGCAATTCGGCAACTAAACGCGACAATAGCTTAATTCAAAGACTTACATCATTTCAGCGACTTAAGCGGAATTGCTTCACAATCCAATCAAATTGCGATAGTTTGCCCCACTCAGAAATCTCATTCCGAAACTGGGGTAGCCCTCAGTTTGAAATCTCAGCCGTCTCCCTGTAGGGACCGCGAACAGCCGCTTCAGGAGCGGCCGTGGCGAACTTGACGTTCTTTTGCTTCCGACCAACTCTCATCGCACTGGACGGCCTTGGCGGTCACGTTGCGCACGGTCTTGTCGTGGAAGGCGGCGCAGGCAAATCCGGCATCAATCAGCAGCGTGGAAACGGTGTTGATCGAAACCCCAGTGATCCGGGAGAGCATCGAGAGGGTTTGCTAAGAATGCAACTTTAGTTTTTGCAATTGGTGCAATGCACGCATTGATAATGTTTGGTTCCATGCGCTAAGAACCGCGAGTTACATATCATATTATTTGGTTGGCGTGCTATTCGCTGACCCCATGAGCAAAGCACCCAAGAAAATGAAAACCCTCGCCCTGTTCAACCACAAGGGCGGCGTAGGCAAGACTACGCTGACCGTGAATGTTGCTGACACGCTAGTCGATCTCGGCTTCAAAGTACTTCTGATTGACGCCGACCCGCAGTGCAATCTCACCTCCTTCTACTTGGAAGAAAAATACCTTGATGAACTGCTGGGCGAATCTGATGACGCCGATGGCGGAACGGTTTGGTCCGCCATCAAGCCCGTAGTTGACGGCAAGGGTCCGATCAAGGACATCGACCTCGTTGATATTAGAGAGGGGCTTTATTTGTGTCCGGGCGATGTTCTTCTGGCCGACTACGAAGAAGAGCTTCCCGCTGCTTGGATAGGCTCTTTCGCCAGAAAGCAACGTGACTACGACGTGATGTGCGCGCTTTCCCATGCCATTCGAGCAATGGGGAAAAAATGCAACGCTGACATTATCATCTACGACGTTGGCCCGAACGTTGGGCCGCTCAACCGCACGATTCTCCTAGATGCTGATCACTTCGCCACTCCCGTTGCGGCCGATCTGTTTTCTCTAAGGGCGCTTTCAACAGTGGGGAGGTCGCTTGCACGGTGGATCAAGGACTGGAAAACAGTTCGAGGGCTGGCGGGGACTGCAGAAAAAAAGACGCTGCTGGACGGCAAACCCGAATACCTCGGCTACATAACCTCATCTTACAAGGTCTCTTCAGGCCGAATTGCCACGCTCCCGCATGAGTACTGGGAAGCCAAAATCGCCCCACGGGTAAACAGCAAAATCATCGCGGACCTGCGCGCGGTAGACCCCGCCTTGGCACCCCATGGGAGCCACAAGATCGGTGTCATCAAAAATTTTCAGAGTTTGGCACCGCAAGCACAGCATCTCGGTCTCGCGATCGGAAAGCTCAAGGGTCACGCTAATTCTGGGTATTATTCCCAGATAGAAGAGGCAGCGAGCGAGTTTGATGATTTGACGCGCGAAATCGTCAAGCGGATGGGCTTGAAGATACCATGACCGCTTAAATTTCAAACTGAGACACTGCCCAAACTGGACCAATATGCCGATTGAACCTTCAGAGCCCGTCCGCTGGCTCCTATCCGCGTTGAGCGGTGCAATGGCTGGTGCTTTAGGAGCCGCACTTCTGTTGCCGACCAAGTTTGGCGAGGCGGCCTTTAAATACCGCTTTGACAAGGCCGTCGAGGGCCTCAAGGCGGAACAAGGCGCAAAACTAGAGCAGCTTCGGGAAAGACTAAATCACTTTGCCGACCGAAGCCGACGATCCAACGAAATGGAGTTCGCGGCAATTCGCGAAGTTTGGGACAAGACAATCGAGGCGCAACAGGCGACGGTGGACTGCACCACAAGCCTCATGGAATACCCCGACCTAAAGCGATTGACTACCGAAGAGTTGGACGGGTTTCTGACGACTAGCGGCTTTTCCAGGGAGCAAGCCGATCAAGTACGCCAAGCAGCCGATCACAACGACATGTACGTCAAGGTGTTAATGTGGCGCAGCATCGCGAACGCGGGCCAAAAGAACTTTGATGCTGAGTTGCTCCTACGGAAGCAACGCATTTTTATGCCCGAAGAAATACGGAAGCAATTTAGCGCGCTCCATGACTTACTACGAGGTGCTCAAGTTGAGCGTAGGCTACAATTACAGCATCCGCATATTCCCCGGGCCGAGTGGGGCGGGGCCGTCCTTAAGTTCGCCAAGGAGGGTGAGGCTTCATTAGAGCGTCTGGCGCAAAGCGTAAACCAACGGTTATCGCGCCAAGAGACGATAGGCTGATCGGCACTTACTCGCCTGCCTCTTCCCAAACTCTAATTGCACGCTCGTTCAACCTCGTCTTGTTTGCTTCGCGGCAATAATACAGTGCCATCTTCGAGGTCTTATGACCAAGTACGGCCATGATCTCCAGTTCACTGCAACCAAGCTCGGCGAGTGTGACCGCTGCGCTTTTGCGCAACCCATGCAGCGTGTATCTCGGAGCGCCGATCTCCTTCAACCTGCGCTTTACTGCCGTCGTCAAAGCACCGGGCGTGCATGGTTTGCCCCACCTGTTCGTAAGTATGTGCTCGCTAACACGAGGCGTCGCTCTAAGCACTTCGCGCAATCTCCTGTGCGCGTGAATTGAAATCGTCTCCGCTGTCTTCTGTTGGGCGATATGGATTTTGTTACCATCGAAGTCACACCACTTCATGGCCACCACGTCACCCCGACGCTGGCCCGTGTAAAGCAACAAGTGAAATGCGAGATGGAGAGTTGGATGGGCCGCTTGCAGAAATGCGCGCTGCACGGATACCGGCCAAGGCTTGTGAGGGGACTTGACCCTGTAGTGCTTGTTCGCGCTGGCCGTGGGATTTGACCGGCCCTTTCTTCTGCACTCCCGCAGTCCCTTGCTGAATTTCCAGAGAGTGGAGATCAGATGCCGGTGGAGGTCGGCTGTAGATGGGCCATGTTCATTGGCGATTTGGGCGCAATAGAAATCGACATCGTCAGTGTCGAGGCGAACAAGAATGCGATTACCAATCTTTTCGCGGATCACCTCAAGCGCCCGTCTATAGGCTAGACGCGTTCGATCTCCCAAAGCCGCGTGTTGGTTCGATTTCAGGTACTTCCGGATGACCGATCCCACGCTGCCGGGGCGCCAGTTTTGGAAGAGGGCGCGACGGCTGGCTTTAGAGCCTCCCCTTATCCGATCGCGAGGCTGATGGAGCGCAAGCAGGGCGTGGTAATTCTTCAGGTACTCGGCTGACCCCGGCTCACCTTGTATCGCGTACTCTGCGCGCCGAATTCTGAAATAGTGGCGTGTTTTGCCTGACCGATCAGGCACGCGGTGAACATACTTGAGCCGCTGTTCGGGCATCCCAAGAAGCTCGCGACGAGTTCCAAAAGCTACTCATAGTCTGTCGACCTATCGTCATCTAGCCGACTGTAGTCTGCGGATGAAGAGGGGTTCGCAAGTTATCCGCCGGTTATTCGCCGCCAATCTCAGGCGAGAACGGGAGGCGCGCGAACTCTCTCAAGAAGCCCTAGCCGACCTCGCCGGGCTGCACAGAACATACGTCGGTTCCGTTGAGCGGGGCGAACGCAACATCAGCATCGACAACATTGAACTACTTGGTCGCGCGCTCGGGATCGAGCCTGCCGACCTGTTGCGACGCTCGTGATTGGTAAAAAACGGAGCCTTTTGGTAGATTTACCAATTTCCACAGGCTAAGCTATTGATTTTGCAGGCAGCCTTATTGGTGACGTAATCCGGCAACAATGTGGTACGAATACATCAGTATCCGCCCGCCGCGGACCCCGTTTTCAGCACCATTGCCGGAATGACCAGCGCAGACACCTCGGCCGCACACTTCGACACGGCCCCAGCGGAAGAGCCCCGGCGTTGGTCGGTGCGACGCTGGCTGGCACCCCTTGCCGTGGCGATGGCCTTGCTGTCGGCCCTCCTGACCTTCCTGGTCCTGACCGGTCTCACGAGGATCGAGCCGACGCCGGAGGTGGTCCGCTCGTTCTATCTGATCAATGCGGCCACGATCCTGCTGCTGGTCGGCATCATCGTCCGCGAGCTCTGGCAGCTGATCCTGGCGCGTCGGCGGGGCCGGGCGGCGGCACGCCTCCATGTCCAGATCGTCAGCCTGTTCTCGATCGTGGCGGTGCTGCCGGCAGTGCTGGTCGCCGTCGTCGCCAATGTCACCATCGAGCGCGGCCTCGACCGGCTGTTCTCCGGTCCGACCAAGGAGGTGATTCAGAATTCGCTGACGATCGCGCGGGCCTACATGCAGGACCACGCGCAGCTGATCCGCGGCGACATTCTCGGCATGGCCAATGACATCGCCCACGCCCGGCCGCTCTACGACCAGGACCGCCGCTCGTTCCGCGAGCTGCTGACCGCCAGCGCCGGCTCCCGCAACCTGCCGGGCGCGATGATCATCGACAAGAACACCAACATCCTGGAATCGGCCGACACCGGCATGCGGCTCGCTTATTCGCCGCCGGCGCCGGACTTCCTCAGCAACGTCAACGAATCCGAGCCCGAGATCGCGGTGCTGCCGGATGCGAGCTTCGTCGCCGCGGTGATCCGCCTGCGCGCCTTCAGCGACACCTTCCTTTATGTCGCGCGGCCGCTCGATCCGAACGTGGTCAACCAGCTCAAGCAGACCGAGGTCAGCGTCGCCGAATACGCCCAGATCGAGTCGCGCCGGCTCGGCATCCAGGTCGCCTTCGCGCTGATGTTCGCGGTGATCGCGCTGACCATCCTGATGGCCTCGGTGCTGATCGGCCTCAACTTCGCCAACTCGCTGGTGGCCCCGATCCGGCGGCTGATGAACGCGGCACACACGGTCTCGACCGGCGACCTCCATGTGAAGGTGCCCGTGCATCAGTCGGAAGGCGATCTCGCCCAGCTGGGTGAGACCTTCAACAAGATGACGCAGGAATTGCGCAGCCAGCGCGACGAGCTCGTCAACGCCAGCGATCTCATCGACAGCCGCCGCCGCTTCATCGAGGCCGTGCTGTCCTCGGCGAGCGCCGGCATCATCGGCGTCGACAATTCGGGCAGCGTCGGCATCCTCAACCGATCCGCCGAGAAGCTGATCGGGCACTCCGAAGCGGAGACGCTCGGCCACCCGCTCTCCGACGTGCTGCCCGAGCTCGAGGAGATGATGAAGACGGCGCGGGAAGGGACCCAGCGCCTGGTACAGGGCCAGATCACGATCACGCGCGACGGCACCGAGCGCAACCTGTCGGTCCGCGTCAGCGCCGAGAAGACCAGCCAGCCGCACGACAGCTACATCATCACGCTCGACGACATCACCGAGCTGGTCTCGGCGCAGCGCACCTCGGCCTGGGGCGACGTCGCGCGCCGCATCGCGCATGAGATCAAGAATCCGCTGACGCCGATCCAGCTCTCGGCCGAGCGCATCCGCCGCAAGTTCGGCAAGGACATCACCGAGACCAAGGACAAGCAGATCTTCGAGCAGTGCACCGATACCATCGTGCGCCAGGTCGACGATATCCGCCGCATGGTCGACGAGTTCTCGCGTTTCGCACGGATGCCGAAGCCGGTGATGGAGGGCGAGGACGTCGCCGACACCGTGCGGCAGGCGGTGTTCCTGATGAAGGTCGCCCATCCCGAGATCGATATCGAGGCCGAATTCAAGGAAGATCCGCTGCGCGCGCAGTTCGACCGGCGGCTGATCTCGCAGGCGGTCACCAACATCGTCAAGAACGCCACCGAGGCGGTCGAGCAGGTGCCGCCGGAGGAGCTCGGCAAGGATTACGGCAAGGGCCGCATCGACGTCGTGGTCTCGCGCGAGGGCGAGGACGTGCTGATCGACGTTATCGACAACGGCATCGGCCTGCCCAAGGTCGCGCGCTCGCGCCTCCTCGAGCCTTATGTGACGACGCGGGCCAAGGGCACCGGCCTTGGCCTGGCGATCGTCGGCCGCGTGCTCGAAGACCATGGCGGGCGTATCGAGCTGAAGGACGCTTCCGATTTCCGCGAGGGCCAGCGCGGCGCGTGGATGCGGATGCGTTTTGCGATCTCCGGTGCCCCCGCGAAGAGCGAGGGGACCGTGCAGGCATCGTCGGCCGCAAACGCGGTCACGGACATCGCCAAGCCGCCCGAAACAAAACCGCCGGCCGCCGAAACCAAAGAGCCGGCTGAAATGACCAATGATTCAACGAAGATCGAAGCCTCAACGGGCATCTGACAAGACAGGCGCGAACCATGGCAAGTGAAATTCTGATTGTCGATGATGAGGCCGATATTCGCGATCTCGTCGCGGGCATTCTCGAAGACGAGGGCTTCGTGACAAGGACCGCTCGCGACAGCGATACGGCGCTAGCCGAGATCGCCAATCGCAGGCCGCACCTGGTGTTTCTCGACATCTGGCTCCAGGGCTCCAAGCTCGACGGCTTGCAGCTGCTGGAGCAGGTCAAGAAGGACAATGCCGATCTGCCGGTCGTGATGATCTCCGGCCACGGCAACATCGAGACCGCGGTCGCCGCGATCAAGCGCGGCGCCTACGACTTTATCGAGAAGCCGTTCAAGGCCGACCGGCTGATCCTGGTCGCGAACAGAGCGCTCGAGAACTCGCGGCTCAAGCGCGAGGTCAAGGAGCTGAAGCAGCTCGCGCCGAGCGCAAGCTCGCTCGTCGGCCGCTCGCCGAGCATGAACCAGCTGCGCCAGACCATCGATCGCGCGGCCAAAGCCAACAGCCGCATCCTGATCGTCGGCCCGGCCGGCGCGGGCAAGGAGCTGACCGCGCGCACGCTGCATACGGCCTCGGGCCGCGCCGATGGTCCGTTCGTCGTGATCAATGCCGCCGCGATCACGCCGGAGCGCATGGAGCACGAGATGTTCGGCGTCGAACAGTCCAATGGCGAGCAGCCGCGTAAGCCCGGCGCGCTCGAGGAAGCCCATGGCGGCACGCTGTTCATCGACGAGATCGCGGACATGCCGCGCGAGACCCAGAACAAGATTTTGCGAGTGCTGGTCGAGCAGTCGTTCCAGCGCGTCGGCGGCACCGGCAAGGTGCAGGTCGACGTCCGCATCATCTCCTCCACGGCGCGAAATCTCGAAGAGGAGATCGCTGCCGGTCATTTCCGCGAAGACCTCTATCATCGGCTCTCGGTGGTGCCGATCCGCGTGCCCGCGCTCTCGGAGCGGCGCGAGGACATTCCGGAATTGATCGACTATTTCATGGAGCAGATCTCGGCCGGCAGCGGCCTGCCCAAGCGGCAGATCGGGCAGGACGCGATGGCGGTGCTGCAATCGCATGTGTGGCCCGGCAACGTACGCCAGCTCCGCAACAACGTTGAGAGAGTCATGATTCTGGCCGCGGGCGGACCGGAGGTGATCATCACCGCCGACATGCTGCCGCAGGACGTCGGCTCGATGGTGCCGGCGATGCCGACCAGCAACAATGGCGAGCACATCATGGGGCTGCCGCTGCGCGAAGCGCGCGAAGTGTTCGAGCGCGACTATTTGATTGCACAGATCAGCCGTTTTTCAGGAAATATTTCTCGCACGGCTGAGTTTGTTGGCATGGAACGTTCGGCGTTGCACCGGAAGCTGAAGGCGCTCGGTGTCGGCTGACACCGCGACGTCGCGGCCGCACCTCAGGGATTAGCGAGGAAAATCATCGATTTCCGTAGTTTTTCGGGGCATTTGGGCGTGGCCTGCCGCGTGAAGCGGCTTGCCTAATAACCCGTCCTGTCCTCTAATCGAACCGCTGTTCCTCCGAGGGGGATCTCATGAGGAATAGCAACCGGAAGAGGCCCCGAATGTCACAAAGAGGGCCGCAACCGGCGCAATAAAAAGAAACTCAAAGCGAGAAAAAAACAATGGCGGCAGACCGCGCACAAAACCTACAGGACACCTTCCTCAATCACGTTCGCAAAACCAAGACGCCACTGACGATCTTTCTGGTCAACGGAGTGAAGCTCCAGGGCATCGTGACCTGGTTCGACAATTTCTGTTTGCTGCTTCGGCGCGACGGTCACTCGCAGCTTGTCTACAAGCATGCGATCTCGACCATCATGCCGGGCGCTCCGATCCAGTTGTTCGAAGGCGGCGAGGATCAGCCGGCTTGAGAGTGATCTGATTGGAACCCCGGAATTTCGACGGGGAGGCCGACCGTCCGCGGTCGGCAGGGGCGAAGCAGACGGGGCGGGTGCTTGTCATCGGCCCCTACTTGCGTGTGCGCGCGAGCGGTGCCGATGCGCAATCGGAAAGCCATGTTCAGCGTGACGCGGAGGCCCGGCTCGATGAGGCCGCCGGCCTCGCGCGAGCGATCGACCTCGTCATTGCCGACGCCATCATCGCGCCGATCAGCCAGATCCGCCCCGCGACCTATATCGGCAAGGGCAAGGTCGAGGAGATCGCCGCGCTGGCCAAGAGCCTCGACGTCGAGCTCGTGGTGATGGATTGCGCGCTGGCGCCGATCCAGCAGCGCAATCTCGAGAAGGAATTGCACGCCAAGGTGCTCGACCGCACCGGGCTCATCCTGGAAATCTTCGGCCGCCGCGCCAAGACCAAGGAAGGCTCGCTCCAGGTCGAGCTTGCGCATCTCAACTACCAGCGCTCGCGCCTCGTTCGCTCCTGGACCCATCTGGAACGCCAGCGTGGCGGCTTCGGATTCATGGGCGGTCCCGGCGAGACGCAGATCGAGGCCGATCGCCGCCTGATCCAGGAGCGCATCTCGAAACTCGAGGGCGAGCTGAAGAAGGTGCAGGCGACGCGGCGGCTGCATCGCGCCGGGCGCCAGCGCGTGCCGTATCGCGTCGTCGCGCTGGTCGGCTACACCAATGCCGGCAAGTCGACGCTATTCAACCGCCTGACCCGCGCCGACGTTCAGGCCGCCGACATGCTGTTCGCCACACTCGATCCGACCCTGCGCGCGCTCACTTTGCCGCATGGCGGCAAGGCGATGCTGTCCGACACCGTCGGCTTCATCTCCAACCTGCCGACGCAGCTCGTCGCCGCCTTCCGCGCCACGCTGGAGGAGGTGCTGGAAGCCGACGTCATCCTGCATGTGCGCGACATCTCGCACGAGGATGCCGAGGCCCAGCAGAGCGACGTCGACGCGGTGCTGCGCCAGCTCGGCATCAACCCCGACGATTCCGGCCGCATCATCGAGGTCTGGAACAAGATCGACCGTTACGAGCCTGACAAGCGCGAAGAGCTTTTGAACATCGCCGCGCGCCGGCCGGAGGATCACCCGGCGATGCTGGTGTCGGCCGTGTCAGGCGAGGGGATCGACGCGCTGCTCGCCGCCATCGAGGAACGGCTCGCCGCAAAGCGCACCACGCTCGATCTCTCCATCGACGCCGCCGACGGTGCCGGCATCAGCTGGCTGCATCGAAATGCGGAGGTGCTGGCGAAAGAGCTGCACGACGGCCGCTTCGACATGACGGTGCGGGTCGACGAGACCAAGCGGGATATCGTGGTGAACCGGTTCGATGCCGTGCCGCGCGTGGCGTGATCCGAAGGGCGCGGTGCGCCCGACCGGCCTGCGTGCGATATCGACCATACCCGCGTTTCTGGGTTGAGGCGTGTAACGCTAGAACGGAATGGTCAGGCCCGGAGTTTTCGCCTGCGCCTTGGTATAGGCGACGCCATGGATCTTGATCCCACGCTCGTCCAGCAACGAAATGATGCCGCCCTGGTTCGACAATTCCATCGGCTTCTGCACGACGACGGCGAGTGTGCCCCCGGCCGCGATCTGCCCTGACAGGACCATTTTGTTCTTCTGCTTGTCAGCCAGCATCCAGCCGGTGAGATCGATGTCGCGATCGGCTGTATTGAGCAGCGTGACGACTTCCCGCTCGGGCGTCTTCAAGGCATTGACGAGTGCTGCGATGATGCGCACGAGTCCGTCAGGCATTTGCCCGGTCGGAGGAGCGGTCGGATCTGGCGGCTGTGTCGGCGCGCCGAGATCGATGGGGTCACCGGTCTTGTCGTCGGTGTGCCAGGCCTGAGTCTGGAATTTGAGGAAGACCGCCGTCCATAGCTTCTGATCCGGGAATTCGAACACCAGCCCGCCGTCTTGCCATGGCCCGTTGTCGCCCGAGAACCGTCCGATTGGGTTTCCCTGATTCATATGGATGTCGTGGATGCCGCGACCCGGCCGGAAGCCGAAATAATTGTCCGCTTTGGTCTCCGGCCCCCACGTCTCACCGAATGCGTAGATCATCGCGCTTTCGTTCGAGAGCGCGCGCTGGACGAACTGGTCGAGCTTCTCGTTGAGGTCATTGTCGGGTCCGGGCACCGACAGCGGGAGCGGGATCATCTCCTGGGGCTGCATCAGATTGCCGCGAATGAAGTCCAGCGCGATGCTGGCCGGCTTCGGCGGCTGCGGGTGCAGGCCCTCCGGCAGCGCCGCGAGATGATCGGTGATCGGATGGACAAAATGCGATCGCACCAGGAACTCGACTTCGCTTCCGTCGCCTGACTGCACATTGACGGCGATGCGGAAATCCGCGTTGTCGGCCACGACATGGACTTGATAGTGCGGCGACTGGCCGGTGCCGAAACGCATCGCGATCGGGCGTCCCTTGAGGACCGAATAGTGCTTTAATGGCATCGCACTCACCTGAGGTGGGATTTCGGCTGCGCGGGCTCCGTTGCTCAACTTTAGACTGCTTGTCGTGACGGTTTCATGGCTTGACTGCGATCCGCCATGACCGCCTCGCTGCATTCGGGAAAAGATGCTGACCTATATCTCCTTCGCGACCGCTTCGATCCTTGCGGGTACACCGATGGAGCAGGCCACAACGCTAGCGGCGGGCCTGCGAGCGAGTCTCTGATACCGGTTTCCCCTCACTCTTCGCCGCGTTCCACAGCGCGTCCATCTCCGCCAGCGACGCCTGCTCGAGCGTCCGCCCCTGCGCCTCAAGCGCGCGCTCGATGAAGGCGAAGCGCCGCTCGAACTTTGCATTCGTCGCGCGTAGCGCGGCTTCCGGATCGGCGTCGACGTGGCGGGCGAGATTGACGAGTGCGAACATCAGATCGCCGGTTTCCTCCGCCAGCCCCTCGCTGTCGTTGCGGTCGAGCGCCGCCTCGATCTCGTCGGCTTCTTCGCGGATTTTCGCCAGCACCGCGCGCGGGTCGTTCCAGTCGAAGCCGACGGTGGAGGCCTTGCGCTGGAGCTCCATCGCGCGCGTCAGCGCGGGCTGACCGGCCTTGACGCCCGAGAGTAACGACTTGTGCGTCGGCGTTTCCTCCGGCGGCCGGCGAGCCGCACGTTCGGCTTTCTCCTCGGCCTTGATGCGGTCCCAGACCTCCTTGACGTGGGAGGAGGCGAGGTTGCCGTCCTTGTCGGCGAAGACATGAGGGTGGCGCCGGATCATCTTGCGGGTGATGGCCTCCACGACGTCGCCGAAGGTAAAGGCATTCTGTTCTGAAGCCATCTGGGCGTGAAACACGACCTGGAGCAGGAGGTCTCCGAGCTCCTCGCGCAGATCGTCGAGATCGCCGCGGCTGATGGCCTCGACCACCTCATAGGCCTCCTCGATCGTGTAGGGCGCGATCGTCGCGAAATTCTGCTCGAGGTCCCAGGGGCAGCCGGTCACCGGCGTGCGCAGCGCCGCCATGATCTCGATCAGACGGGAAATGTCGCGGGAAGGGGTCATTGCGGGGCAGTCTCCTGGCTCCAAAGCCTTATGCCAAAAGCGGCCCGCCGTTCCCAGCGCGGCGCGGCGGAACAGGCCGATTTCCACCGATTGGCGGCAGATTGGCGAGCCGCCCCCGCAGTGCTAAAGCGCGGGCCATGAGTGACGCATTTTCATCACAAACCGCCCTGGTGCTCTTTTCCGGCGGCCAGGATTCCACCACCTGCCTCGCCTGGGCGCTCAGCCGCTTTGCACGCGTGGAGACACTGGGTTTCGAGTATGGCCAGCGCCATGCCATCGAGCTCGCCTGCCGCGACCGGCTGTTCGACGGCATCAAGGGTCTGCGCGCAGACTGGGCCGCAAGGCTCGGCGAGAGCCACACGCTGTCGATCCCAACGCTGGCGGCCGTGTCCGAGACGGCGCTGACGCGCGACGTCGCCATCGCGATGGGCGCCGACGGCCTGCCGAACACGTTCGTGCCCGGCCGCAATCTGGTGTTCCTGACCTTCGCCGCGGCGCTCGCCTACCGGCGCGGTATCACCCACATCGTCGGCGGCATGTGCGAAACCGATTATTCCGGCTATCCCGATTGCCGCGACGACACCATCCGCGCCATGCAGGCCGCGCTCTCGCTCGGCATGGCCAGGCCATTCGAGCTGCATACGCCGCTGATGTGGATCGACAAGGCGGCGACGTGGAAGCTAGCCCATGACCTCGGCGGCGCAGGACTGGTCGATCTCATCCGCGAGCACTCGCACACCTGCTATCTCGGCGAACGCGGCGCCCAGCATGAGTGGGGTTTCGGGTGCGGCGAGTGCCCGGCGTGCAGTTTGCGGGCGAAGGGATGGCGGGAGTTTGCGGCGGGGCGCAAATAGCGCTCCAATCTCCGCCGTCATCGCCCGCGAAAGCGGGCGATCCAGTATTCCAGAGAAGGTGCTTGAGCCGAGAAGCCGCGGCGTACTGGGTCGCCCGGTCAAGCCGGGCGACGACGGAGGATAGAGCTTGCGCTCTCTCAACGTCGTCATTGCGAGGAGCTAAGCGACGAAGCAATCCAGACTGTCACCGCGGAGAGATACTGGATTGCTTCGCTGCGCTCGTAATGACGGGTCAGGCGCGACCTACCGAAAATCCTCCGGCCGCAGCTCGATCGGCTTGCCGTGCGGCGTGCGGTCGGCGGCGTGGTCCCAGGCGTCGCGGTAGCGGTGCAGCGTCTCCGTCGATGCGACGCCCTTGCTTGCAACCAAACCTTCCAGCGTGGCGAGCCAGTGCAGGTAATAGGTCTCGCCCGTATCAGGATCGCCGGCGGCTTGCGCGCGCTTGATCTCGGAGGCCAAGGCTGCGGCCCATTCCGGCCAGGTGAACACGCCGCGCTCGTGCAGCGTCAGCGCCATCGCAAACGCATGCGCTTCCCAGGGTGCGCGGAACACCGGGCCGTCGTCATCGCGCGGAATGCTCGGAATGGCCGCCGTCGCGGCGGCCGCAGCCGCGCTGCTCATCACGCCGGGTCCAGATAGGGTTCGAAGGCGTCGATCGAAACCTTCAAGGTCGGATCACCGTCCGCGCCCCAGAGATCGCGGCCCTCGAACACCACCGTGTAAAGCCATTGCGGATTTTCGCCGAGCTCCATCGCCGCCGAATCCGGAAATACGTGGCAGCCGTGGTTCAGCTCGACGACACCGACATGGCCGCGCACATAGCGCGGCAGCCGCGTATGCGTGGTCGGATGAATGTTCCTGGCGCGGACGCGGTCGCCGATGTTGAATTTTGCCGGCGCCGGAGCAGGGCGGGCGAATTTGCCGCGCACCATGACGCGCTCGACATTGGCGAGGTCGAACTTGCCGTGCTTGAGCGCCCTTGCAGGCTGCATCGCGTGGCCGGCGGCGACCTCGTCCCGGGTGAGGTAGCCCTTCTCAATCAGCATCTCCTCGAGCCCGAGAAACCATTTCTTGTAGTAGGAGCTCGAGAGATAGACGTGCGGCGGCAGCGTCTCGCGATAGAAGCGCGAGGTGTCGATGTTGAAGGCGCCCGCCGCGCCCATCGCGCGCACCATGGCGAGAACACGCGATTCCCACTCCTCGTGAAACATCGGCTCGTTCGGCTCGGCCTCGACCTTGCCGAACCCGTCCATGCCGCCCATGTCGTGGACGCCGTTCACGAGGGCGCTCCAGGCGTCTTGGGAAAGCCGGTGCCGATCATGGAATCGCGCGTGACGAGCTCGGCGAGCTGCTCCTCACTCCAGCCTTCGGTGCCCGCGGGGCGCATCGGCAGCACCAGGAAGCGGGTCTCGGCGGTGGAATCCCACACTCGGATTTCCATGTCCTTGGGCAGCGTGACGTCGAAATCGGCGAGCACGCCGCGCGGGTCCTTCACCGCGCGCGAACGATAGGGCGCAGCCTTGTACCAGACCGGCGGCAGCCCCAGCATCTCCCAGGGGTAGCAGGAGCACAGCGTGCACACGACCATGTTGTGTCGCTCTGGCGTATTCTCGACCACGACGAGATGGTCGCCGACGCGGCTGACATGGCCGAGCGTGCCGATGGCCTTCGAGCCATCCTCCAGCAGCGCCTTTTTGAACGCCGGATCGGTCCAGGCCTTGGCGACGACGCGAGCGCCGTTGTGCGGGCCGATCCTGGTCTCGTAGGCCTGGATGATGGCGTCGAGCGCGGCCGGCTCGACATAGCCTTTTTCTGTCAAGATCGTCTCGAGCGCGCGCACGCGCAGCTCGGTCTCCGACAGCTCGGAATGGTCGTGATGATGGTCGTGATCGTGGCTCATGGCGCAAAGATAGGCGCAATGGTCCCTGCCTGTCGAGTATGCGCCGGGGCGCAACCGGGTCCCATATTCGTGAGGCCGGATGTAGGCTAGCCTCGCCGCAAAGCGGATAGGGAGACATTGGTGACGAACTTCGTGACGATCGAGAAGGGCCTCGGACCGGAGGGGCGGATTGCGGTGGTGCGGTTCGACCGCGGCGACGGCATCAACGCGCTCTCGCCGGAGGCGCTGCGCCAGCTCACCGCGGCCGCGCGCAGCTTCGAGGATGATGTCGCAACGTCCGTCGTGGTTCTGACGGGCAGCACCAGCGCCTTCAGCGCCGGCTTCGACCTCAAGGATGCCGAGGGCCGCTCGCGCAAGGACATGGATCTCGGCACGCTGCGGCGGCATCTCAAGCTCGGGCCGCGTCTGACCCATGCCTGGCATGAGATGGAGCAGATCACGATCGCCGCCATCGAGGGTTTTTGCGTCGGCGGCGGCGTCGCGCTGGCCGTGGCGCTCGACTTCCGCGTGATGGGGCACGACGCGCATCTGCGCGTGCCCGAGATCGGGCTCGGCATGAACATGAGCTGGCAGAGCATCCCGCGCATGCTGCATCTGATCGGGCCGGCCCGCACCAAGCAGGCGGTGATCCTGGCCGACCAGCGCATCTCGGCCGATGAGGCCTACGAGTGGGGTTTGGTGGAGCAGGTGGCCGATCCCGGCCATGCGTTCGATGCCGCCATGGAGCTTGCCCGGAAGGTCGCCGCGCAGCCGCCGCTCTCGGTCGCCATGACCAAGCTGACCGTCAACCGGCTGGCACATGCGCTGGATGATCTCGCCAGCCACATGGACGTCGACCAGTTCGCGCTGGCGAGTCTCACCGAAGACCACAAGGAGGGCGTCGAGGCGTTCCTGACCCGCCGCAAGCCGCGCTTCAAGGGGCGGTAGAACGTGAAGTCAGGCCATTGATCGCGCCGCGGACAGTCCGTATACGCCGCGCTAGGACAAAAACGGCTCGGCCAACGGGCGGTACAATGCGACGACAATCGAGGGGGGAGGGCCCATGGCCGTTAGCTCGCAGACGCCTCAGGCAAAAGGGTTTAGCTGGAAGCTGATCGCGCCGCTCGTGGTGTGGCTGGCCATCTATCTGTGGCCGGTGCCGACCGGTCTCAACGCCAATCAATGGCACTATTTTGCCGTGTTCGCGGCCGTCATCACCGGGCTCATCCTGGAATCGATGCCGGTCGGCGCGGTCGGGTTCATCGGGCTGACGGTCGCGGGCGTCGCCGGCTATATCGATCCCGATCCCGGCAAATCGCTGCGCTGGATGCTGGCGGGATTTGCCGAGAGCACGGTGTGGCTGATCGTTGGCGCCTTCGTATTCTCGATCGGTTATCGCAAGAGCCAGCTCGGCCGCCGTATCGCGCTGGTGCTGGTGCAGAAGCTCGGCCGCAACACGCTCGGTCTCGGCTACGCGGTGGCGATGTCGGACTTCCTGCTGGCACCAGCGACGCCATCCAACACCGCGCGCAGCGGCGGCATCGTCTATCCCATCATCAGCAACATCCCGCGCATCTACGGCTCCGAGCCCGGGCCGACCGCCGGCAAGATCGGCACCTATGTGATGTGGACGGCGTTTGCGGCAACCGCGATCACCAGCTCGCTGTTCTTCACCGCGCTCGCGCCCAATGCGGCCGCGCTTGCGATCGCCAAGAGGACCGCCGGCGTCGAGGTGAGCTGGGCGCAGTGGTTCGTCGGCTTTGCGCCGCTCGGCATCCTCCTGATGATCCTCGTGCCGCTGCTCAGCTATGTGGTCTGCCGTCCCGAGGTGAAGCACAGCCCGGAGATCTCCGAATGGGCGGCCAGGGAGGTCAGCGAGATGGGCCCGATGTCGCGCAACGAGTGGATCATGCTGGCTCTGATCGTCCTCGCGATGTTCCTGTGGATCGCGGGCTCGAGCCCGGACATCCACGTGCCGCTGCTCGGCTCGAACTTCGTCAACGCCACCACCGTCGTGTTCATCGTGATCTCGCTGATGCTGGTGACGGGCGTGATCGAGTTCGCCGACATCGTCAGCGAGAAGAGCGCCTGGGAGGTGTTCTTCTATTTCACCTCGCTGCTGACGCTGGCCTCGGGCCTCAACGAAATCGGCTTCATCAAATGGTTCGCGACCGAATACGCCAAACCGCTCGCGGGGCTGTCGCCGTCGACCGCGATGCTCCTGCTGGTCGCGCTGTTCTTCTGGATCCACTACTTCTTCTCGAGCATCACGTCGCATGCCGCAGCCGTGCTGCCGGTGGTGCTCGCGGTCGGATCGGGCATCCCCGGCCTGCCGGTCACGACGCTCGCCATGCTCTGCATGTATTCGCTCGGCCTGATGGGCGTGATCTCGCCTTACGCGACGGGACCCGCGCCGATGTATTTCGGCAGCGGCTATATCGGGAAGGGCCAGTTCTGGGGCTTTGGGCTGCTGTTCGGGCTGCTCTATTTTGCGGGACTGCTGCTGATCGTGCTGCCCTGGTTGCAGATCAGCTGAGCGGGGCCGGAAGCTCATACCCCCGGCAGACGAATTTTCTTCGCCGGGGTGGGATTGGGAAAACTTCGTCCAACTCCCCGCAAATATCTGACATTGCAAGGAAGACCTGAAAAAGCGATGGTGTGTGCTGCAGTGCAGCGCGTTCCACCCGAACCCTCGCCGCGATTTCACTCTCCGTCGCTTGACGCGACCGGTTCCCGCATGCCCCACGGGGGCAGCAGGAACTGTTGTGCATGAAGGCCGCCTCCATGAACGCCCACCAATCGCTCGCGATCGGACAGAAGATCGAAACGCTTGAAGCGATTTCACCTGCCGCACGGAACGCCGACGCGATGGTCCGTTTCGAGGGCATCTCGAAGATCTATCCGGCCTAT
This sequence comes from Bradyrhizobium sp. 613_E4_N2_2, assembly GCF_052075995.1. Taxonomy (NCBI): domain Bacteria; kingdom Pseudomonadati; phylum Pseudomonadota; class Alphaproteobacteria; order Hyphomicrobiales; family Nitrobacteraceae; genus Bradyrhizobium; species Bradyrhizobium sp. 613_E4_N2_2. Next base: position 4,456,216 of record NZ_CP197234.1, on the reverse strand, counting down.
CGCGGCAAGCCCGGCGTCAACGCGCTGCAAGACATCGACTTCGCGATTGCGCGCGGCTCGATCACCGGCGTCATCGGCCGCTCCGGCGCTGGCAAGTCGAGCCTGGTCCGGCTGATCAACGGGCTGGAGAAGCCGACCACGGGCCGCGTGATCGTCGACAACAGCGACATCTCGGCGCTGGCGGGCCGCGAATTGCGGCTTGCGCAGCGCTCTATCGGGATGATCTTCCAGCATTTCAACCTGCTGTCGTCGCGTACGGCGGCCGACAACATCGCGCTGCCGCTGGAGATCGCCGGCTGGGCCAAGTCCGACGTCAAGGCCCGCGTCGCCGAGCTGCTGGCGCTGGTCGGCATCGCCGACAAGCACGACCGCTACCCTTCCGAACTCTCGGGCGGCCAAAAGCAGCGCATCGGCATTGCCCGTGCGCTGGCGACGCGGCCGAGCGTGCTGCTATCGGACGAGGCGACCTCGGCGCTCGACCCGCAGACCACGCGCGCGATCCTCGATCTGCTCGCCAACATCAACCGCGAGCTCGGCGTGACCATCGTGCTGATCACCCACGAAATGTCCGTGGTGCGCCAGCTCGCCAAGGAAGTGGTGGTGCTCGACGCCGGCCATGTCGTCGAGAGCGGCCATGTCGCCGACATCTTCACGCACCCCAAGCATCCGATCACGCAGTCCTTCCTGGCCGAAGTGATCGGCGACAGTCTGCCGGTCTCGCTGGCGAGCCGGATCGTGTCGGAGCCGTCTGCCGGCGGGCAGGCCGTGATCCGCGTCCAGGTGCGCGGGGCAGGGGCCGGCGACACGGTGGTGGCGCGGCTTGCCCGCGAGCTCGGTCTCGACGTGGCGCTGCTGTCGGCGCGCATCGACGAGATCGGCGGCCAACATGTGGGCTCATTGACCCTCGGTATTCCCGGTGGCGAGGACGCGGTGACGCGCACGCTCGCCTGGCTCTCTCAATATCAACTCCCGGCGGAGCGTCTCGGCTATGTCGCCTGAACTCATCAACCTCATCGTCCAGGCAACAGGCGAAAGCCTGTACATGGTCGGCATCGCGGCACTGGTCGGCACCGCCTTCGGCCTGCCGCTCGGCGTGTTCCTCGCGACCAGCCGGAAAGGCGAGCTGTTCGCGGCGCCCACCATCAATCGCGTGCTCGGCATCGTCGTCAATGCGACGCGCTCCACGCCCTTCATCATCCTGGTCGTCGCCATCATCCCGTTCACGCGGCTCATTGCCGGCACTTCGATCGGATCGACTGCCGCGATCGTGCCGCTGGTCATCGCATCGGCGCCGTTCATCGCACGCCTGGTCGAGGCCGCGATCCGCGAGGTCGATGGCGGCCTGATCGAGACCGCGTCCTCGTTCGGGGCATCACCGATCCAGATCGTGCTCAAGGTGCTGATCCCCGAGGCGCTGCCCGGCCTGCTGCTGGCGCTGACGCTCGCGGTGGTCAGCCTGCTCGGCTACTCCGCCATGGTCGGTGCCGTCGGTGGCGGCGGGCTCGGCGATCTCGGCATCCGCTACGGCTATCAGCGCTTCATGCCGGAGATGATGCTCGCCGTCGTGGTCGTTCTGATCGCGCTGGTGCAGCTCGTCCAGAGCGCGGGCGATTATCTCGCACGCCGGGTCAACCGCCGGCTGCGGCAGCGCTGATACACATTCCCTGAAACTGGAGACTACAATGCGCTTTCTCGCAACCCTTGCGGCTGCAGCCTTGCTTGCGACCACCGCTCAAGCTGAAACCATCCGCGTCGGCGTTACAGCCGGTCCCCATGCCGAGATCATGGACGTCGTGAAGAAGGTCGGCGCCGAGCGCGGCCTCGACATCAAGGTGGTCGAGTTCACCGACTACGTCATTCCGAACCAGGCGCTGGCGCTGAAGGACCTCGAAGCCAACTCGTTCCAACACGAGCCTTACCTGAAGAACCAGATCTCCAAGACCGGCTGGAAAATCGTCAAGGTCGCGAACACGATCGGCTCGCCGCAGGGCGTCTATTCGCAGAAATACAAGAAGCTCGCCGATTTGCCAGAAGGCGCCCGCGTTGCAATTGCCAACGATCCCTCCAACGGCGCCCGCGGCCTGATGATTTTGGCGCTGCACGGCGTGATCAAGCTGAAGGACCCGAACAACGTCGCTTCGACCATTGCCGATATCACCGACAACCCGAAGAAGCTGCGCTTCGTCGAGCTCGATGCTGCCCAGCTTCCGCGCGCGCTGCAGGACGTCGACGTCGTCTCGATCAACAACAATTACGCCGTGCAGGCCGGCCTCAATCCGGCGACCGATGCGATCGCGCGCGAGAACCCCGATGGTCCCTGGGTCAACATCCTCGCCGTCCGCGAGGAGGACAAGGACAAGCCGTGGGTGAAGCAGCTGATCGAGGTCTATCACTCCGATCCCGTGAAGGCGTTTCTTGAGACGCGCTTCAAGGGTACGTATTTGCCGACCTGGTAACGTGCCCGGCCTGCATGGCTCGAGACGCCCGCTTACGCGAGCTCCTCACCATGAGGGTCCAATATCTCGCCGCAAAACGCGACCTCATCCCGAGAGCCCGCCAGAGGCGGGCATCTCGAAGGATGGCCGCAAGCGAGCTGCTAGCCACGACTAGTCGTAGAGTAGAAGACGCGCGCGTCAGGCGACAAGCCTCGCGCGCCGCAGTGTCTCCGAGGGCAGCTCGGAGAAGTGGCGCTTGTAGTCGAGCGAGAACTGGCTGAAGTGCCAGAAGCCGTGTCGCACGGCGACGTCGTAGATCGACGTCTCGGCGCCGCCGGCGCGCTTCAGGTCCCGCCGCACCCGGTTCAGCCGCATCGCGCGCCAGTAATGCATCGGGCTCGTGCCCACGACTTCCTGAAAGCAATAGCCGAGCTTGCGCGGGCTCGCGCCGACCGCCTTGCAGACCTCCAGCAGCGACAGCGAGCGATCGCCGCTGCCATGCATCAGCTCGCGGGCGCGATCCACGGTGCGCTTGCGCGCCGTGGCGCTGCGGCCGGGATCGCTGGGCTGGGCCGTCGGCAGCATGTCCATGATCTCGACGAGGAGGGCGTCCTCCAGCGCCTGTCGCGCGGCCGGATCGTCGAACCGTTCGGGTGCGGCCGTGATGGTCTCGTGAATGGCGGCGAGGTGGGCGCGCAGCCGCGCGACCGGCGCCGGCGCCATCTCGATCACCCGCAACTGGTGCCAGACGGCGCGCGGCAATTCGATGTCGAGCCGAGCCGCAAGCTCCGCGATCAGCACCGCGCTGGCGACGACACCGCGCAGCTCGAACGCCTTCGGCGTACACATGTCGATCTCGGCGTCGAAGCTGGCGATGACCTGAGAGCCCGCAACATTGGCGCCGTTGCAATTGACCTCGCCGCCGCCGTGCCAGGGCAGGCCGATGCCAAAGCTGTCGGCACCGAGCTGGCCGTATTGGCGCACCTGCTGGCTGGTGATCTCGCGGAAGACTTCGAGCCGGGGCAGGGAGAGTTGCGTGAAGCTGCCGCGGAAGGCGCCGGCGCTGATCTGGTCGTAGCTCAGGCGCCAGCGGCCGAGCGCGGCGCAATGCTCGTCGACGTCGGTGCTGCGCGCCTGAAACAGGTTTGCAGCCGAGTCCGGAGTCGGAAGAGTTGCGCTTAAAGTCATGACATCACGTCGAAATTTGCTAGCCGAGAGCTACCAAGAACCACGCCAGACTGGCACGGCCATAGCCGCTGTCCAGCAAAATATTGCCGGATCTCGATAACGCCCGATGCGGCCTGTGTGCAGTCTTCTCCCTTGCCGTTCCGACATCGCAGTCGGGATGGCCTTGCGGAGGATCGAGATGCGACCGACGGACATCATGCGCGGCAGCCCGCCCACGCCCGAGGCCCAAGTGACCCGTGCCAATTGGCGCAGCTTTCCCGCCATCCGCTGGGGTTTCACCCACACCCGCGAAGTGCTGCCGACCGCGGAAGTCCGTCGCTCCGCGCATCCCACACCGATGGCAAGCGCGCCGCGCGAGCTGCAAGAGCTCAGCTTCACCGCGCCGGACGGCAAGCCGACCACGATCGAGGCCACACTGCGCGAGACCTTTTCCGATGTGCTGCTCGTCATGCACCGGGGCACGCTGATCCACGAATGGTACGGCGACGGCATGAGCGCGACGACGCCGCATCTGATCTGCTCCATCAGCAAGTCGATCGCCGGCACGCTTGGCGGCGTGCTGGCCGCGCGCGGCCTGCTCGATCCCGAAGCGAGGGTGGTGCGCTACGTGCCGGAGCTGGAGAGCTCGGTCTATGGCAGCTGCACCGTCCGCAACGTCCTCGACATGGCGGTCGCGATCAAGTTCGAGGAGGACTACGAGGATCCGGCCGGCGACGTCGCGCGCTATCGCTTCTCCTCGGGCTGGGACGTGCCGCCGCCAGGCGTCGAGGCCGGCCATCAGCGCGCCTATCTCACCACGCTGCGCGGGACCGGCAAGCCGCACGGCAAGGTGTTCCACTACGTCTCGACCAATACGGAAGTGCTCGGCTGGGTCTACGAGCGCGCCTGCGGCATGCCTTACCATCGCATCCTCTCCGACTATCTCTGGCAGCCGATGAGCGCCGAGGAGGATGGCTCGCTCACGCTCGACAGCCACGGCATGGGCCGCATCGCCGGCGGCCTTTCCGTCACCGCGCGCGATCTCCTGCGCTTCGGCGAAATGATCCGCTGCCGCGGCGTGGTCGAGGGACGGCAGGTGGTGCCGGGCTGGTGGATCGACGACATCCACGAGAACGGCGATCCCCAGGCGTGGAAAGACGGCGATCTCGCCGACATCTTCCCGGGCGCCCGCTACCGCAGCAAATGGTACACGATCGATCCGTCGCGGAACGATCTCGCGGGGATCGGCATCCACGGCCAGTGGCTCTATATCGACGCGGCCACCGACACCGTCATCGTCAAGCTCGCGACGCAGCCGAAGGCGATGGATGTTCCGCTCGACCACCGCTGGCTCGCCGCCTTCCGCGCCATCACCGCGCATCTCGCCCCGCGCTGATTTCTGGTCATCATCATGCTCGATACCGTCAAAGCCAAATCACCGATTCAAGCGGCCGCACCTCATCCGCTCGATCCTCTGACAGCCGAAGAGATCACGGCCGCCTGCACGCTGGTTCGTGCCGCCGCGACCTCGCCGGAGAACTGCCGCTTCCCGACGGTGCGGCTGGAGGAGCCGACCAAACAGGAATTGGCTGCGGGCGGAGCAGGGCGCCGCGCCTTCGCGCTGACTCTGGACATCACCACGGGCGAGGCGATCGAGCACATCGTCGATCTCGCGCGCAATGAGATCGTCGCGCGCAAGGTCCTTCCGAACCGCGAGGCGCCCTATGGGCAGCCGCCGGTGATGCTGGAAGAATTTTTCAAGTGCGAGGCCGTGGTGAAGGCCGATCCAGGCTGGCGCGCGGCGATGGTCCGGCGCGGGTTGACCGACAAGGATATCGAGCTGGTCCAGGTTGATCCGTTCTCCTCGGGTTTCTTCGATTTTGAGTACGAGCGCGGCGCCCGTATCGTGCGCGCCGTCAGCTTTTTCCGCGAGCACCTTCAGGACAACGGCTACGCCCATCCGATCGAGGGCGTAGTCGCCGTGGTCGACCTGATCGGCGGCAAGGTCATCGACCTCACGGACGCAGATCCGATCGTGCCGATCCCGCGCAAGAAGCGGAATTACGGCGCGCATGAAGTCAAAAATCCGCGCACCGACATCAAGCCGCTGCATATCGAACAGCCGGAGGGCGCGAGCTTCAAGGTCGATGGCTGGAAGGTCGACTGGCAGAAATGGAACTTTCGCGTCGGCTTCACGCCGCGCGAGGGCCTGGTGCTGCATCAGCTCGCCTACCAGGACGGTGCACGCAAGCGCTCGCTGATCCATCGCGCCAGCGTTACCGAGATGGTGGTGCCCTATGCCGATCCGACCGAGAACCATTTCTGGAAGTCGGCGTTCGATGCCGGGGAATACGGGCTCGGCATGCTCGCCAACGCGCTCGAGCTCGGCTGCGACTGCCTGGGCAATATCCATTATTTCGACGTGCCGGCCGCCGACAACAAGGGCGAGCCCTTCGTCATGCAGAACGCCATCTGCATGCATGAAGAAGACTACGGAATTGCCTGGAAGCACTACGAATTCCGCAACGGCCTGTTCGAGGTCCGCCGCTCGCGGCGCCTCGTCATCTCGTTCTTCGCGACCGTCGGCAATTACGACTATGGCTTCTACTGGTACCTGTACCAGGACGGCACGATCCAGCTCGAAACAAAACTCACCGGCATCATCCAGACCGCCGCTGTGCCATCAGGCGAAAAGTACAAATGGGGCGGCATGGTCGACGACAATCTGGGTGGCCCCACGCACCAGCATTTCTTCAACGTGCGCCTGCACATGGACCTCGACGGCGGCGGCAATACCGTCGCCGAGCACGAGTTCGTGCCGCGGCCCTGGGGCGCGGACAATCCGCACGGCAACGCCTTCGACACCACGACGCGCGTGCTGTCGCGCGAGCGTGATGCGGCTGCCATTGCGAATGGCGAGACCGGCCGGTTCTGGAAGATCAGCAATCCCAACGAGACCAATTCGGTCGGCAACGCGCCGGCCTACAAGCTCGTCGTCAATCCGAGCCCGCTGATGCTGGCGCAGGAGGGCAGCTACGTGCGCAAGCGCGGCGGCTTTGCGACGAAGCACGTCTGGGTCACGGCCTTCGACAAGGACGAGAAATACGCCAGCGGCGATTATCCCAATGTCCATGCCGGCGGCGACGGCCTGCCGCGCTACGCCGCGCAGAACCGCAACATCGAGAATACAGATCTCGTGGTGTGGCACTCGTTCGGCCACACCCACGTCTGCAAGCCCGAGGATTTTCCGATCATGCCGGTCGAATATGCCGGCTTCATGCTGAAGCCGACCGGATTCTTTTCGGCCAATGCCGCCGGCGACATTCCGCCGGAGCGCAACAGTCGCAGCGTGCTGGCGGGCGACCCGAAGGACGCCGCCGGCGGCGCATGCTGCCACGCCGGCAAAGCCTAGACTCGTCGCGCGACAACAATTTTCGCAGCAGGCCAAACAGCGCTGGTTCGCTGGTCGCATGCGCTCGCGGTCGAATTGTCAGGGGAGTATTGCTGCCCCTTTCGAACGGCCCGCGACGCGACGGCCGGCCGCAGGTCGAAAAGATTGCTTCCAATTCCTTTCGAGAGTGATACCATCTTAAGGTTGTATTCTTTAAGGAGATTTCCCATGACCCATGCACTCAATCTCACGCTGCCGATCAAGCAGGATGCCGAGACCCTGGCAAAGCTGCGGAATCTCGAGGCGAGCTTCACTGAGAAGGTTCAGCCCGCCATCGCGGCGGCGCTGAAGCAGTCCAGGATCGTTCATTTCGCCCGGGTCGTCGTCATCGAGGACAAGTACATCCAGGTCATCACCGAATATGAGGGAACGCACCAGGAATACACGGAGTTTTTCCGGCGAGCGCTCACTCCGATATTTGCCGCGATATTTTCCCTGGCAGATACAACTGGCCTGGACGTCAACGATCCCAATGCATTCTTCGAATTCTCGAAGAACCACAACGCGCGTTCGCTGGGCACCGCGACCGACGGCTCAACCGACATCAGCGGCAACCCGTCCGGCTGGCTGTTCTCGGCTTACGACGGCATGACTGTCGCAGACATTCTGGCAAAGCTCGGGAAATAGCTTTCAGAGCGTATTTGCGCTTTCGGGATAGGCCGCTTTGAGGCTGCCTATCGACTGACCGTTCTTGCAGGGCAGGCGCCATGGTGGATCTCGGCAATTTGCAGGCGATCGTCGCTCGAAGCTCGGCCAAGCCGCTACTCGCGGTTCTGTTGTTTAGGTTTGGCGACGCCGGCGGTGCCAGGTCCTTCCTGCGGCAATGGATACCGCGGGCCGCGGTGGGGGCGGGCCCGGACGCCGATGGTCCCGCGTTCCATTTCATGTTCAGTTGGAACGGCATCGCGACGTTGATGTCGGGTCGCCCCGACCTTGACGTCGCGCAGGGGCGGCAGCAGTTCGAGGTATCGTTCGTGGACCCGGCGCAGGCGCCGGATGGCGGCATTGCGACACAGCTTGGTTTCTTCGACGCCAGCGCTCCGGCCGGATGGTGGGACGGCAAGTTCAAGTCGAGCGATATCGATCTCGCCATCCATATCGGGTTCGATACGCCCGAGCAGAAAGCCGATTGCCTCGCGCAGGTGCGGCAGTCGGCGACAGGCTTCGGTGTCCGGGAATTGTCGCTCGACAGTTGGGACGACGGTGCGCTGTCCGGCTGTCGCCCAGCCGACGGCCGCCTGCATTTTGGCTATCGTGATGGAATCACCGCGCCCAATGTTGACTGGCAGGATGCGCCGGCTACCAGGGCTTCCGACGCCGTCGATTGTCGCGAGATCGTCGTCGGCTATCCGAACAGCGATTTTCCCACTGCACCGTTCAAGCCCGGTCCATGGCAGGACTTCGCGCGCGATGGATCATTCGTCGGCCTGTCATGGCTTTATCAGGACGTCGCGGCCTTCAACAAATTCCTGAAGGCGAATGCACCGCAGGCGGCGCCGCATGTCGGTCCGGAGCTGGCCGAGGAATGGATCGCGGCCAAGATGATGGGGCGCTGGCGACACGGGTCGCCGCTGTCACGTTTTCCGGATGCACCACCGTCGACCCCACAATTGAACGATGCGTTCGGTTACGGCGGCGATCCAAATGGCGTCAAATGCCCGCTCGGGGCTCACATTCGGATTGTCAATTGCCGCGATCACCCGCTGAAATTCGCCAATCAGATTCGTTTCCCCAAGGGGCCGCCGCGCGTCATACGCCGCGGATTTTCCTACGGCCCTCATCTGGAGGGCACGGAGGACGACGGCAAGGACCGCGGCATCGTAGGGCTGTTCTACTTCGCCAGGATCAACGAGCAATTCTATACCATCCTGCGGTGGATGCATCAGACGGACTTTGCCGACGCCTACATGCGCCTTCCGAACGGAGCCAACGCGCAGGATGCGTTGACCGGAAACCGGGCAGACCCAAAGGCCGAGACCCGGTTCCAGGTTCCGCTCGCGGGAGACGCCTCCGTGACGTTCCAGATGAAGCAGTTTATCCGCTACAAGGGCGTCGCAGTGCTGTTTGCGCCGAGCGTTAGAGCGCTCAACACGATGATTGCCGCGCAAGGTTGAACTGCCGGGCAACCGTCGCATTGTCGCCGCAGCCATTCGTTCGCGACAGCGAGCCCGCCGTTTCCAGGCGGTCGCAGACAAGCGGCGAATGTTCTCACTCTAGAAGCATTCCATATCGAAGCGCTCGCAGAAGCCAGCGATGCACCTCGACGCGCATATGGGCGCATTGGTCGCACGATTTATTCCCCGGTCTCGATAGATTCTAACTCTGCGTCTCTCGCACTGAGAATGCCCCCGCGTTAGGGCGAGAGTCCAAAAATCATTCCGGCAAAGCCGGCAGTGCGCGGGACCTCGCTAGACGTGTCAGACTTCCAACTTCGTTCGTGCTCCAATGCGCGCCTTCGACAGCTTCAGGTGCTTTTCTTCGGCGCTGTCAGCATATTCGCTCTCTGCGTTCCCTTCGCGCCTGTGCAGGCGCAGACTCAAATTCCCACGGTCTCGGTGGAAGCGCCGGCGCAGCGCGCTGGAGCCGCTTGATGAAAGTCGAGACGATGAGAGCGATATTTGGCAAGCTGCATCGCTGGGCGGGACTGCTGACGGCCGGCTTCCTGTTCTTCTCCGGCATCACCGGGGCGATCATCTCCTGGGATCATGAGATCGACGAGGTGTTGAACCACCACCTGTTCGACGTCACCAGCAAAGGCCCGGCGATCCCCTCGATCGAGCTCGCGAAGATGATCGAGCAGCGCGATCCCCGCGCACGCGTCGTCCACCTTTTCGTGACGCCGGAGGAGGGGCACTCGCTGTGGTTCTTCGTGATGCCGCGGATCGATCCGGCGACGGGAAAACGCTTTGCGATCGACTACAACCAGATTTTCCTCGATCCCAACACCGGCGCGGAGCTCGGCCGGCGCTATTGGGGCGCGGTGTGGCCGGTGACGCGCGAGAACTTCGTCTCGTTCCTCTACAAGCTCCACTACACCATGCACATCCCAGAATTCTGGGGCAGCGATCGCTGGGGCATGCGCGTGCTCGGCGTGATCGCCATCATCTGGACTATCGATTGCTTCGTCGGCTTCTATCTGACACTGCCCTCGCGACGGCGCGCCAAGGCCGCGCGGGCGCCCCAGGTCACGCGCCAGCTCGAACGCGGCTTCTGGGCGCGCTGGGCGCCGGCCTGGACCATCAAGGCATCGGGCAGCGCCTACCGGATCAATTTTGACATCCATCGCGCCTTCAGCCTGTGGACCTGGGGCGTGCTGTTCATCATCGCCTTCACGGCGTTCTCGCTGAACCTCTATTTCGAGGTGTTCTCGCCGATGATGAAGATGGTGTCGAACTACACGCCGACGCCCTATGAGCAGCGGCCCTACCGCAATCTCGACGATCCCATCGAGCCCAGGGTGACGTTCGCCGACATTGCTGCGCGCGCGGCGGCTGACGGCAAGGGGCGAGGGTGGACCGTCCCGGTCGGCTCGATCAATTACGGCCCGGCCCATGGCGTCTATGCCGCGGCGTTCTTCCATCCCGGCGACGATCACGGCGCCGGCGGCGTCGGGCCGGCCCAGCTCTATTACGACAGCGAGGACGGCCGTCCGATCGGCGAACGGCTGCCGTGGGTCGGCACCGCCGCCGACATCTTCGTGCAGGCGCAATTCCCGCTGCATTCAGGCCGCATCGTTGGGCTCTTTGGGCGTATCCTGATTTCGATCATGGGCCTCGTGGTGGCGGCACTGTCGGTCACCGGCGTCGTGATCTGGTGGCGCAAGCGCCGCGCCCGCGTCCGGGTGCGCGAGACGGCGGCGATGCGCCTGAGCCGGCAGCAGCTCACGCCGGCGGAGTAGGGCCGGCGTGGTGCTCGATCGTCTGCGCGTTTACCGAGTGCGCTCGTTGACGATGGGCATCGCGGTCTGCAGCGCCTGCTCGTAACGTTTCAACTGACTGAGCGAAAACTTCTTCATCGCCAGCAGTTCGTCGGACGTCTTGCCTCTCAATCGGGCGACGTTGGATGTCTTGAACACGTCATCATTCGCCGCCGAGGCGTTCTGTCGAAGCGCAAAAACCCTTTCGATGTTCTGCGACAACAGCCGATTGCGCTCCACCCCTTTGTTCGCGTGCTCCACATAGTGAAGCAGTCTATCGGTGGGCATGGCGCGAGCACTGTCTGCATCTCCTTCGATGAGTCGAAGCAGCTGCTCATCAACGATATCGGTGCATAGGTCGATACATTCGTCGCAGATAAAGACAGCCGGCCCAGCCACCAGCTTGCTCACTTCATGCTGGTTCATGCCGCAGAACGAACAGTAGATGGGACGATCCTGCTGGGCAGGATTCTGCACGCCAGCACTCGGCTGCGCCGCATCAATCTTGGCCGACAGAATATTCCAGTTCTCGTACCCGAACGCTTTCGCGATCAGTTCCAAAGCTTCGCTGTGAGTGGTTTGCACGGCTTTGGCATTCAAGGCATCGCGCAAGGAACGAGCCATAGCCTTCGCATCGCGGAAATCGCGCATGAGAGCACCCGTATCGGCGAACGGAGAAGATCGGTGCCTGCCTTGCCGACCCGCTCGCCAATAGCGAGGGTGAGGGCGACTTTGATACGTTCACCATCCCCAAAGGGCGCAGGCAGCAGGTGTATCGACCCAACCGAATTTTGGCGCCGGACGGCCGCTCTTGTCAACCTGAAACGGGTACATCGACACCTCCGGCCGCCGCGCACGTTTGCAGTTCAGGAGCCGATGAACCTTCCCGTCCGGCACCGGCACAAAGACTGGAGATCGCTCCCAGTCTTCCGGAAATTGCAATGAGATCGCTCGCCTTGCTCTGCCTGCTCGTTTTCGCGACGCCCACCTGTGCCGCCACGCCCGAGCAGCACTATCTCGATTTGCGCGATCGCTACATCGCAAACTTCTCCAAAGCCAAGGAGAACGACGAGACTTTCAAGCAGCACGATGCAGCGCTCAACGAGCTGACGGGTGTGCTGCGCGGCCTGGTCGGACCTGTCACGATCAAGGGGCTGCCGGCGGAAGGCAAGTCGAACGCCGACACGCTGTTCAAGGGCGACTCCGGCTTCGGCCATCTCGACGGTCTAGGCTTTGCCTCCGAAGGCGACAAGATGCAGGCCGTGGTGACCACCACAGGTCTGCTCAAGCACTGGCTGCGCGAGCACCGCGAGGACGGCCTGCCGCAGGAGATCGCCGCAGCCTTCAAGTCGGATCGCTTCTACTATCAAGCCATCCAGGACTCGGCCTTCGCCAAATATGCCGAGCTGCCGATCACGAAGCCCGCATCCGCGAGTGCCGCGGTCGCCGTGCTCGGCGTGCGCGGCAACGGCGACCTGAAGGGCGCGCCGCACGAAATCGACGTGGTCGCGATTCAGGGCGACAAGGTCTTCTTCCTCGCCGTCACCGATGCCGTGAAGACGGCCGAGATCCCGGCCTGCGAAAAAGTCTGGAAGCAGATGATGGCCAGGAAGACCCCGCAGGACGCCATGGCCAAGGAAGACCAGGCCATGGACGCCTACACAAAGTGTTTCGCCAAGGAGGCGCCCAGCCAGAGCTGGTTCGCGGGCGCGGTGAAGAAGGCGCAGAGCCAGCTGGAGCTGCTGCTGGCGCGGTAATTGCGCAGCTTCCCCACACTCCGCACCTCATCCTGAGGAGCCCGCAAAGCGGGTGTCTCGAAGGATGGCCACACGCGAGAGGCGGGCCGTCATGGTTCGAGACGCGCGTGCCGCGCTCCTCACCATGAGGGTCTTGCAACGTCCTCAGGCTAAAGCGCACTCCCACCCAAATTCCAGCCCCGGCCACCTTCGCCAAAAATCTCATACCCGGTAGGCGTCACCACAACCGTATCCTCGAGCTTGATGAAGCCGCGCTTCGGATGCTTCATCGTGGTCTCGATCGAGACCACCATGCCTGTTTCGAGCGGCAGCCGGGCGTCGGTGTCGTCGTAGGGGACCGGACCTTTGGCGGTCAGGCGAGGGGCCTCGTGGCTGACGAGACCCATGCCATGGGCCAGGAAATCTGTGAAGTCGCGCTGAGTGATCTGGGCAAGCCGCCGCTCGGCCGCGACGTAGATGTCGCCGCCGAGGGCGCCAGGTCGGACCGCGGCAAAGGCGGCGCGCTGAACCGCCTCGATCTCGGCCAGGCAATCCTTCAGTTCGCTGTCGGGTTCGCCCAGCACGGCCATGCGGGCGAGGTCGCCGATATAGCCGTGATAATTGCCGCCGGAGTCGAGCGACAGCACGTCGCCTTGCTCCCAGCGCTGCGCAGACGGCGCCCGGTTGTGGCTGCTGCCGCAGGCGAGCAGGCAGTATTCGAAGGTCAGGCCGCGATTGGCTTCGGCGATGCGCAAACTGTCCGACAATTGCTGCTTGGTGGTGCCCGGGCCGTGCGCGGCGATCACCTCCAGCATTGATGCAATGACGAGCTCGGACGCCGTCTTGAGCTTGGCCAGCTCGTCCGCCGACTTGACCGCCCGCAGCCGCTCCAGCGCCAGCAGCGCGTCCTTGAGCTCGGCGCCGGGCAGGGCGTCGGCGAGCGCCCTTGCTGCATCCATCGGCAGGAACGCCATCTCGACCCCGACCCGCTTCAAGGGCACGCCGGCATCCCGGATCAGGCCCACGGCCCGCGTCACGGCATCCACCGAGCCGTTGGACTCGGTCCGGACCTGCGGTACCCATGGCGGCGCCACGGCGCGTTGATGGGTCTCCAGACGGTGGCCGATATAGACCGCCTTGTCCGGCGCACCCCTGGGATAGACCAGGACCGGCAGATAGCGGCTGACGCCCATCGCGTCCATGTAATCGAAGAAGATCGCGCGCTCGGCGCCGAGCAAGTACTGCACATTGTGCTTGGAGGTCACGACCAGCACGTCGAGGCCGGCGGCCTCCATGAGACGGTCGAGCTTGGCGGCGTCGAACGGAATGGCGCGCGAGCTGTTCGCGCGAGTGACGTTCTCCTGCATGACGGGCTCCTTGAGCGGCGGTTGAGACCGCCTTGTATCGTTGACCTCTTCAGGGCTGCGACGCCTAGTCTAGCACAACCTCCACTCGCGCGCCCCGACCGAACGACCCGATGGAAAATGGAACTGAGAGCGTCTCCAGCTAGCGTCCACGCCTGAGGTCCGCGGTCGCACGCCTGAGGATATCGTGAAGCCAGTCATGCGACGGCTCGCCCTCGATACGTTCGTGCCACAACAGCCGGACCTCGACCGGGGTTGTGGCGTAAGGCAGTTCGTACGTCGTGATGGCATGCGCGCGTTCGAATGCCCGCGCTAAAGGCCGCGGAACGATGGCCGCCAATTCGGAGTCCGCGAGCAGGGCGGGCAGCGCCAGGAAATGCGGCAGCGAAACAGCTATGCGCGGCGGCCGGTCGCTTTCGGACAATGCCCGTTCGAGCGCCGCGCGGTCATACATTTCCGATCGCCTTGCGAGGCCGCGCTCGGAGATGAAGCCTCCGATTGCGCCCTCCTGCTCGCCGCCGAAGGAGACAACGACCAGCGGCATGCGCGCCAGGGCCGCGTTGTCGATCCGGCCGAGCTTGCGCTTTCCGCCCACGATCAGCACGTCGTCATATTCGAACAACAGCGAGGTCCGGAAGCGGCTCGGCGGATCCGAGAAGACACCGATCGCAACGTCGATTCGACCAAGGTCGATCTGCTCGGCGAGATCGATCCGCGTCACCGGCTTGATGATCAGGTCGATCGCCGGCGCCTCAAGCCTGAGTATCTCCAGGAGCGGTGAGGCCAGCACCATCGTGGTGAAGTCGTTGGCGGCGAGGGTGAATTGCCTTGTGGAGGCCGCCGGAACGAAGCGCGGCTGCTCGACCGCCGCCTCGAGCGATCGCAGCGCCTCGCGAACCTGTGGGGCCATCGTCAACGCGCGCGCGGTCGGCTGCATGCCGGTCGCCGTGCGCACGAACAAATCGTCTTCCAGCATCTCGCGGAGCCGGGCGAGCGAATGGCTTACGGCGGATTGACTGAGCGCAACCCGCTGGCTCGCCCGCAGCACGCTGCGCTCCTCCATGACGGCGTCGAAGACCTTGAGCAGGTTCAGGTCCAGGGTCTTGAAGGAAACAGCCACGTGCAGGACACCGTCGCAGGCGGATCGCGCGCCCGTTGCGTACCTGCGATCGTTTCCAGTTAAGGCCATGCGCGCGGCCAACGCAACCGAGCAGGGCGCCCGCACCGCGACGCCTGGCCGTCCGCGCCACCAATCTGAAGGCGGTTCAGGATCACCCTGCAAGAGTTTCACTTCCGCAATCGGCCGATCCCGTCATGATCCCGGCGCCGGATTTGGAGGAGACGCGCAATGAAATCCTGCGGGATGTCGATCGGAATTTTAGGAGCCGCACTGGCGCTGTTCACAGCGTCAGCCGTAGCGCAGGAGGGGCCGGTCAAGCTCGGCGTTCTCACCGACATGTCCTCGCTCTACGCCGACAATGGTGGCCAGGGCTCGGTGGTCGCGGCGCAGATGGCGGTCGACGACTTCGGCGGTCAGGTGCTGGGGCGCAGCATCCAGATCGTCGCGGGAGACCACCAGAACAAGGCCGATGTGGGAGCGACCATCGCGCGGCGCTGGCTCGAAAATGAAAACGTCGAGGCGATCCTCGACGTACCCAATTCTGCGGTCGCGCTGGCGGTGCAGGGCATCACGCGCGACAAGAAGAAGCTCTTCCTCGCCACCGGCGCCGCCACGTCGCGCCTGACCGGCGACGAATGCTCGCCGACCGGGATTCACTGGACCTACGACACCTATGCGCTGTCGCAGGGAACGACGCGGGCGATGTCGCGTCTCGGCGCAAAGTCCTGGTACTTCATCTCGGTCGACTATTCCCTCGGCGCCCAGCTCGAGGCCGACAGCCGCAAGGTCATTGACGCCACGGGCGGCAAGGTGATCGGCGCCGTGAAACATCCGCTCAATACGCCGGATTTTTCGTCCTTCCTGCTCCAGGCACAGTCCTCGAAGGCGGACGTGATCGCGCTCGCCGACACCGGCGGCGACTTCATCAACGTCGTCAAGCAGGCCGGCGAATTCGGCATCACGCAGCGGCAGAAGCTGGTCGGGCTGCTCGTCTTCATTGCCGACATTCACAGTCTCGGGCTCCAGAGCGCCCAGGGCCTGATGCTGAGCTCGGCGTTCTATTGGGACCTGAACGAGGACACGCGGGCGTGGTCGAAGCGCTTCATCGCCAAGACCCAGAAGGTCCCGACCATGATCCACGCCGGCACCTATGGCGCGGTGATGCACTACCTTAGGGCGGTTCAGGCGGCCGGCACGCTGGATGGGCCGACCATAGCCGCCAAGATGCGCGACATGCCCGTGAACGATTTCATGACGAAAAATGGCCGGATCCGCGAGGACGGCCGGCTGGTCCGCGACATGTATCTGTTTCGCGTCAAGTCGCCCGAGCAGTCCAAATACAAGTTCGACTATTACGAGCTGCTGGCGACGATTCCGGGCGAGGAAGCCTTCCGGCCGATGGAGCAAGGCGGATGTCCGCTCCTGAAGCAGCCATGATCGGCGAGGGCGCAGCCGTGCAGAGCGGCATAGACGAGATCATCGCAGGCCGTTTTGCATGCCGCGACTTCTCGGGCGCGCCGGTCGGGCGAGGGACCATCGAGCAGATTCTGCGCGTGGCACGGTTTGCGCCAAGCGGAGCCAACATCCAGCCCTGGCACGTCTACGTGCTGGCAGGCGCCGCCAAGGACAGCGTGTCGGCGGCACTGCGCGAAGCGCACGAAACGGCCCGCGACGCGCATGCGTCGGAATACAGATACTACGCCAGTGACCTGCCCGAACCCTACCTGCAACGACGACAGGAGTTCGGCCGGTTGTTTTACGGTTCGCTCGGCATCGCCCAGACCGATATCAAAGCCAGGAGCGGCCAGACCGCCAAGAACTATGCGTTCTTCGGCGCGCCCGTCGGGCTGATCGTCACGATCGACCGGCGCCTGGAGGTCGGCAGCTGGCTCGACCTCGGCATGTTCATCCAGAACGTGCTGCTGGCTGCGGCAGGCCATGGGCTCCAGTCATGTCCGCAGGAGACGTTCTCGAAATACCACCGGATCCTGCGTCCGCTGCTGTCGATCCCGGCGGAGCAAATGGTCGTGTGCGGCATTTCGATCGGCCGTCCCAGGGACCAAATCGCGGGCAGGCTGATGCCGCGCGCGAACATCGCGGACTTCGCCTCGTTCGCGGGCTTTGAAGAACAAAGTGCAACCCAAATGGAAAGGACAAGGCCATGGGAAGCCGAGACGAATTGATTCAGTACAGCATTCCGTTTCTGCGCGAGGTCAAGGATATGACGCCCGGCGCGGAGATGGAGCGATGGCTCAATGAAAGATACGGCGAGGGCAGCCAGCTCTACCAGGACCTGGCACGCCTGATTAAGCTCGGGGTCGCGGAAGGCTGGGCGGCGAACCAGGAGGTCGACGGTCCGAACTACCGGCGCAGCCGCATCATGGACCCGACGCCTGAAACGTTCCAGTTCAGCATCACGGCCGTCTACATGAACAGCACCGATCCGCGCCGCTTCAAGGACGAGGACGACCACGACGTGCTCCGCGGGCAATATCACGGTCACCCATATGGGGAACTGAACCTGGTCGTGCCGCTGGACAAGGGCGCCGAGCTCAAGGGGCTGCAGGGCTGGCAAGGGCCCGGCTGGACCGCGCCCGATCCAGGCAGCCGGCACTATCCCGAGGTCCGCGGCGGCGCCGTCATCGCGCTGTTCTATCTGCCCGCCGGACGCATCTCCTACGACTTCGCGGCGCCGTCCTAATCGCCGGCCGGACGGTCTCGGGTGACGCCGTGCGCGAGCGTCACCCGTTCAAAAGAATGCACAGCTGAGTCCGCGCGTGGCGATGCGCCGCGACGCCACGGCCAGCAAGGCGGCTCACTCATGAACGGTGGGGAGGGATTTCGGCGACCATGCGCCAAGCATGCCCACGCCCGGACCGCCATATCCGTAATTCGCATAAGGTATATTATGGAATATCTTTATATACAATTAGATCAGATATTTAGATCGAATTCCTGACACCGCGCCTTCGCTTGCCGTCCGTTTTCGGTCTACGCCGCGACCGGCCTCTCGGCTCTTGACGGCTACTGTGCATGGGGTTGTTTTTCAGATTTTGAATCCGGCCCATCTGCCGAAAGCCGATATTGCCGCGACGGTGTCCGGCTGCAATAAGCGAGACCTCGCGAGATCGCAGATGACCTTCAGGCCTTCCATCCGTATAGGTTTGCATCTCAGAACAACAACAAACTTCCGAGGAAGCAGACCCATGAGCTTTTCCCGACGCACGCTTCTCAAGGCCTCCGCCGCGACCGCGGTCCTGGGCGGCCTCGGTGCGCCCCATGTGGCCCGCGCCCAGAGCGCCGAGTTCACCTACAAATACGCTAACAACCTGCCTGACACCCATCCGCTGAACGTGCGCGCCAAGGAGATGGCGGCGGCGATCAAGGCCGAGACCAACGGCAAGTTCGACCTCCAGATCTTCCCGAACAACCAGCTCGGCTCCGACACCGACATGCTGAGCCAGATCCGGTCCGGCGGCGTCGAATTCTTCACGCTGTCAGGCCTGATCCTGTCGACCCTGGTGCCGGCCGCGTCCATCAACGGCATCGGCTTCGCGTTCCCGGACTACGGCACGGTCTGGAAGGCCATGGACGGCGACCTCGGCGCCCATGTCCGCGGCGAGATCAAGAAGGCCGGCCTCGAGGTCATGGACAAGATCTGGGACAACGGCTTCCGCCAGACCACGTCGTCGAGCAAGCCGATCAACGGTCCCGACGACCTCAAGGGCTTCAAGATCCGCGTGCCGGTGTCGCCGCTGTGGACCTCGATGTTCAAGGCGTTCGACGCCGCGCCCGCCTCGATCAATTTCGCCGAGGTCTATTCCGCGCTCCAGACCAAGATCGTCGAGGGCCAGGAGAACCCGCTGGCGATCATCTCGACCGCCAAGCTGTACGAGGTGCAGAAGTACTGCTCGCTGACCAACCACATGTGGGACGGCTTCTGGTTCCTGGCCAACCGCCGCGCCTGGAGCGCGCTGCCGGAGGACGTCCGCACCATCGTCGCCAAGAACATCAACGCCGCCGCCGTCAAGGAGCGTGAGGATACCGCGAAACTCAATGCGAACCTCCAGCAGGAGCTCGCGGGCAAGGGCCTGACCTTCAACCAGCCTGCGGTGGCGCCGTTCCGTGACAAGCTGCGCTCCGCCGGCTTCTATGCCGAGTGGAAGGGCAAGTATGGCGACCAGGCCTGGGATCTCCTGGAAAAGGCCGTCGGCAAGCTGTCGTAACGCGCTTTGGGGCCGCCGAGGTTCTTATCGAGATGGCTCATGTCGAGGTTGAGGCGACCGGAGTGGTGGGCGAGGTGGCTGTTCAGCCCCCTCGCCGATCCCTCGTGCTGGCCTCGCTGGAGCATGTGCTCGGTCTCGCCGTCGAGATCCCCGCGGCAATCCTGGTCGTCGCCGAGATCGTGATCCTGTTTGCCGGCGTGGTCGCACGCTACGGCGTGCACCGGCCGCTGATCTGGTCGGATGAGCTCGCCTCGATCCTGTTCTTGTGGCTGGCCATGCTGGGCGCGGCGGTCGCATTCCGCCGCTCCGAGCACATGCGCATGACGGCGCTCGTCGCGAGTGCGCGGCCGGCCGTGCGCGCCTATCTGGACGTGGTCGCGACCTGCGCGGCGCTGGCGTTCCTGGCGCTGATCGTCTGGCCATCCGCCGAATACGCCTACGAGGAAAGCTTCATCACCACGCCGGCGCTCCAGATCTCGAACATGTGGCGCGCCGCGGCGCTGCCGGCCGGCGTCTGCCTGATGGCAGTGTTCGCGCTGCTGCGGCTGCTGCGCGCCGCCGATTACCGCATGGTGCTGACGGCGGCGATATCGGTTGCCGTCATCGTCGGCCTGTTCTGGCTGGCGCAGCCTTTTCTGCGGCCGCTCGGCAATCTCAACCTCGTCATCTTCTTCGTCGGCGTCGCCGGCTTCTGCGTCTTTGCCGGCGTTCCCATTGCGTTCGGGTTTGGCCTCGCGATCTACGGCTATCTGGCGCTGACCACGCGGACGCCGGTGATGGTGCTGGTCGGGCGGATGGACGAGGGCATGAGCCACCTCATCCTGCTCTCGGTGCCGCTGTTCGTGTTCCTGGGGCTTCTGATCGAGATGACCGGCATGGCGCGGGCCATGGTCGCGTTCCTGGCGAGCCTGCTCGGCCATGTCCGCGGCGGCCTGCATTACGTGCTGGTCGGCGCGATGTACCTCGTCTCCGGCATCTCCGGCGCCAAGGCGGCCGACATGGCGGCGGTGGCGCCCGTGCTGTTCCCGGAAATGAAGCAGCGCGGCGCCAAGCCCGGCGACCTCGTGGCGCTTCTTGCGGCTACCGGTGCCCAAACCGAGACCATTCCGCCGAGCCTTGTGCTGATCACGATCGGCTCGGTCACGGGCGTCTCGATCGCCGCCCTCTTCACCGGCGGCCTGCTGCCTGGCGTCGTGCTCGCCATCACGCTCTGCATGCTGGTGTGGTGGCGCTACCGCCACGAGGACATGAGCCATGTCCGCCGCGCCACGGGTGGCGAGATCGGCAAGACCTTCATCATCGCCCTGCCCGCGCTCGCGCTGCCCTTCGTGATCCGCTACGCCGTGGTCGAGGGCATTGCGACCGCGACCGAAGTCTCCACCATCGGCATCGTCTACGGCGCCCTGGTCGGCCTCCTCGTCTACCGCCGCTTCGACTGGCGGCGGCTGTTTCCCATGCTGGTCGAGACCGCGGCGCTGTCGGGCGCGATCCTCCTGATCATCGGCACGGCGACCGGCATGGCCTGGGGGCTCACCCAATCCGGCTTCTCGCGCTCGCTGGCTGCAGCCATGACCGGATTGCCCGGGGGACCTGCCACCTTCATCGCCGTGTCGATCCTGGCCTTTACCGTTCTCGGCAGCGTGCTCGAGGGCATTCCGGCAATCGTGCTGTTCGGGCCGCTATTGTTTCCGATCGCCCGCGCCGTCGGCGTGCACGAGGTGCACTACGCCATGGTGATCATTCTCGCCATGGGTATCGGGCTATTCGCCCCGCCCTTCGGCGTCGGCTATTATGCCGCCTGCGCCATCGGACGCGTCGATCCGGCCGAAGGCATCAGGCCGATCTGGGGCTATCTGCTGGCGTTGCTGGTGGGATTGATCATCGTCGCGATCTTCCCCTGGATCTCGATCGGATTCCTGTAGAGCGCGGCGTCAAGGAGGGTTCGATGAGCGAGCGGCAGAACCAGTACAATATCGGCCTCGACAAGACCCCCGCCAACTACGTCCCCCTGAGCCCGCTGAGCTTCCTCGCGCGCAGCGCCGCCGTCTATCCCAACCACGTCAGCACGGTCTATGAGGGCCGCAGCTTCACGTGGCGCGAGACGCATGAGCGCTGCAAGCGCTTTGCGTCCTGGCTCGGCGGCAAGGGCATCGGCGTCGGCGATACCGTCGCGGCGATGCTGCCGAACATTCCGGCGATGAACGAGGTGCACTTCGCCGTCCCCATGACCGGCGCCGTTCTCAATGCGCTCAACATTCGTCTCGATGCGCCTTCGATCGCGTTTCAGCTCGATCACGGCGGCGCCAAGATCATCCTGGTCGATCCGGAGTTTTCGACTGTCATCACCGACGCGCTCGCGCAGATGAAGGGCCCGAAGCCGTTCGTCGTCGACGTCGACGACGCCGCTTTCAAGGGCGGCAAGCGCATCGGCGAGATCGAGTATGAGGCGGCGGTTGCGCAAGGCGACCCGGGCTTCGCGGCGATCCCGCCCAAGGACGAATGGGACGCCATCGCGCTGAGCTATACCTCGGGCACCACGGGCAATCCCAAGGGCGTCGTCACCCATCATCGCGGCGCCTATCTCAACGCCGTCAGCAACATCCTCGCCGGCCAGCTTGGCCAGCATCCGATCTATCTCTGGACGCTGCCGATGTTCCACTGCAACGGCTGGTGCTTCCCCTGGACCATCGCGGCGGCCGCCGGCATCAACGTCTGCCTGCGCAAGGTCGAGCCGACAAAAATCTTCGAGCTGATCAAGCAGCACGGCGTCACCCACATGTGCGGCGCGCCGATCGTCTATAACACGCTGATCAACGCACCCGACGCGCCGAAGGGCAGTGCCGCGCGCCGCGTCGTGGGCCTGATCGCCGGCGCCGCACCGCCGGTCGCGGTGCTCGAAGGCGCAGAAAACATCGGCATCAGGCTCACGCACGTCTACGGCCTGACCGAGGTCTACGGCCCCGCCTCCGTCTGCGCCGAGCAACCCGGCTGGGACGATCTGCCGGCCGCCGAGCGCGCCAGCATGAAGCGGCGGCAGGGCGTGCCCTACCCGCTCGAGGAAGGCGTCACCGTCATCAATCCGCAGACGATGCAGGAGGTGCCCCGCGATGGCGAGACCATCGGCGAGGTCATGTTCCGCGGCAACATCGTGATGAAGGGCTACCTCAAGAACGAGAAGGCGACGAAGGAAGCCTTCGAGGGCGGCTGGTTTCACACCGGCGACCTCGGCGTGCTCGACGAGCACGGTTACGTCATCATCAAGGATCGCTCCAAGGACATCATCATTTCCGGCGGCGAGAACATTTCCTCCGTCGAGGTCGAGGACATCCTCTACAAGCATCCGGCCGTGCTGTTCGCAGCCGTCGTCGCAAAGCCCGATCCGAAATGGGGCGAGGTGCCCTGCGCCTTCGTCGAACTGAAGGACGGCGCCAGCGCGACCGAAGCCGAGATCATCGCCTTCTGCCGCACGCATATGAGCGGCTTCAAGACGCCGAAGGCCGTCGTGTTCGGACCGATCCCGAAGACGTCCACGGGCAAGATCCAGAAATTCCTGCTGCGTAACGAGGTCGGCTCGTCGAAGGCGATCTCGGCCTGAACCGAGCCGGCGCGATCAGTGCGTGTCGAGCCGCATGCCGTCATAGGCCGGCACCACGCCCGCCGGCAGCGATTGCCGGATCACCTCGTAATCGACGTCGGCCGTCATGTTGGTGATGACGGCGCGCTTCGGCTTGAAGCGCTCGATCCAGGACAGCGCATCGTTGATACTGAAATGGCTGGAATGCTGGGTGTAGCGCAAGCCGTCGACGATCCAGAGATCGAGATTCTCCAGCGCGCCCCAGCTCTCGCGCGGGATGTCGTTGAGGTCGGGCGTGTAGGCGGCATTGCCGATGCGATAGCCGAGCGCGGGGATCTGGCCGTGTTGGACCAGGAAGGCGGTCATGGTCACGTCGCCGCCCTTGCCGGTGATGGTCCGGCTTTCGCCGGCCTCGATCGAATGCCGGTGCAGGATCGGCGGATAGTCGCTGCCCTCGGGCGAGATGAAGCAGTAGGAGAACCGCGCCATGATGTCTTTCGCGGTCGACTGGTTGAAATAAACCGGAATGCGCTTGCGCATGTGGAGCACGACGGAGCGCAGATCGTCCATGCCGTGGGTCTGGTCGGCATGCTCATGGGTCAGGAACACCGCGTCGATGTGGTCGACATTGGTATCGATGAGCTGCTCGCGCAGGTCGGGCGAGGTGTCGACCACGATGCGCGTGGTCCCGTGGTGTGATGTCTGCTCGACAAGCAGCGAGCAGCGGCGGCGGCGGTTCTTTGGATTGTTGGGATCGCAGGCGCCCCAGCCGAGTGCCGGGCGCGGCACGCCGGCGGAGGAGCCGCAGCCCAGGATCGTCAGCGTCAGCGTCATGCGGCTCCCAGTCCTAAGATTTCACCTTGGAGAACAGGCGGAAGAAGTTTTCGGTGGTCTGGCGTGAGATCTCGTCGAGCGACACGCCGCGCGTTTCGGCGAGCACCTTGGCGACCTCGACCACATAGGCCGGCTCGTTGCGTTTGCCCCGGAACTTGCCGGGCGCAAGATAGGGCGAGTCTGTTTCAACCAGAATACGGTCAGACGGCAGTTCAGCCGCAAGCGCGCGCAGGGTCTCCGATTTCTTGAAGGTCAGGATGCCCGTGAAGCCGATATAGAGCCCGAGCGACACCGCCTTCAGCGCCAGCTCGCGCCCGCCCGTGTAGCAATGCAGCACGGCGCGAAACGATCCCTTGGCCGCTTCCTCCTCCAGGATGCGGCCGCAATCCTCGTCCGCCTCGCGGGTGTGGATCACCAGCGGCAGGCCGGTCGCACGAGCCGCCGCGATATGGGCGCGAAAGCCCCTCGCCTGCGCCTCCGGCGCGCCGTTGTCGTAGAAATAGTCGAGCCCGGCCTCGCCGAGCGCGACCACCTTGGGATGCCCGGTCAACCCGATCAGCTCGTCCGGCGAGATGCCGTCTTCCTCGTCCGCGTTGTGCGGATGGGTGCCGACCGAGCAGTAGACGTCGTCGTAGCGCTCAGCGATGGCCAGAAGCTGATTGAGCTTTCGCACCCGCGTGGAGATCGTGACCATACGGCCGATGCCGGCCGCACGTGCACGCGAGACGATCCCGTCGAGGTCTTCCGCAAAGTCCGGAAAATCCAGATGGCAGTGGCTGTCGACCAGCATCGCCCGAACGCCCTAGGCCGCCGGCTCGATGTAGCGCGGGAACGCCGGTGTTGGCGCCGGCAGCGTCGAGCCTGGCGCGATCCGTTTGGCGCCCCCGAGCATCGCGAAGTTCCGCTCGCCCGCGGGAATGCCGAGGCTGTCGAGCAGCAGGCCCGAGGCGGTCGGCATCGCCGGCTGGGCCAGGATCGCGATCTGGCGCACGACTTCGGCGGTGACATAGAGCACCGTCTTCTGCCTGACAGGATCGGTCTTGGCGAGCGCCCACGGCGCCTCGCCCGCGAAATAGCGGTTGGCCTCCGCGACCACGGCCCACACGGCGTTGAGCCAGTGATGGATCTGCTGCGTCGCCATCGCTTCGCGCGATGCGACGATCATGCCGTCCGCCATCGCCAGAATCGCCTTGTCGTTGTCGCTGAACTCGCCCGGCTCCGGCAGCACGCCGCCGAGCTGCTTGGCGATCATCGAAAGCGAGCGCTGCGCGAGGTTGCCGAGGTCGTTGGCGAGATCGGCATTGATGCGCGCGACGATGGCATCGTGGTTGTAGTTGCCGTCCTGGCCATACGAGACCTCGCGCAGGAAGAAATAGCGCATCTGGTCGACGCCATACTGCTCGGCAAGATTGAAGGGGTCGACGACATTGCCGACCGACTTCGACATCTTCTCGCCCCTGTTGAACAGGAAGCCATGGGCATAGACCCTCTTCGGCAGCGAAATGCCGGCCGACATCAGGAATGCGGGCCAGTAGACCGCGTGGAAGCGGATGATGTCCTTGCCGATGATGTGCACGTCGGCCGGCCAGTAGCGCCAGTTCTTGTCGCTCTCGTCGGGGAATCCGACGCCGGTGATGTAATTGGTCAGCGCGTCGACCCAGACATACATCACGTGCTCTTCGTCGCTGGGCACTTTCACGCCCCAATCGAAGGTCGTGCGCGAGATCGAGAGATCGCGCAAGCCGCCGCGTACGAAGCTCACCACCTCGTTCTTGCGCGAGTCCGGGCCAATGAATTCAGGATGATCTTCGTAGAGCTTCAGAAGCTTGTCCTGATAGGCCGACAGGCGGAAGAAATAGCTCTTCTCCTCGACCCATTCGACTGGCGTGCCTTGCGGTCCGAGGCGCACGCCGTCGTCGTTCAGGCGCGTCTCGTCCTCGGCGTAATACGCCTCGTCGCGCACCGAGTACCAGCCGGCATAGCTGTCGGCGTAGATGTCGCCGTTCGCTTCCATGCGCCGCCAGATCTCCTGGCTGGAGCGATGGTGCTGCTCTTCGGTGGTGCGGATAAAGCGGTCGAACGACACGTTCAGACGCTCGTCCATCTCCTTGAAGCGGCCAGCATTGCGGGTCGCGAGCGCGGACGGGGTCAGGCCCTCGTTCTGCGCGGTCTGGACCATCTTCTGACCGTGCTCGTCGGTGCCGGTCAGGAAGAACACGTCCTTGCCGTCGAGCCGCGCAAAGCGCGCCAGCACGTCGGCCGAGATCGCCTCATAGGCGTGGCCGATATGCGGGCTGCCGTTGGGATAGGCGATGGCGGTCGAGATGTAGAAGACGTTGTCGCGCGCGGGCGCAGCAACGGGAGTTGCGGCTTGCGAAGCTGCGACGGGCCTCAGTGCGGGCGGCGCCTCAGGCTTCGACACCTTGGGCTTCGACACCTTGGGCTTCACAACCTTTGGCGGCGTGGCGACAGGAGCCGGTGCGGCGGTCACGGCAGGCGCGGTCACTTTCGCTTTCTTGGCGACCTTCTTCGCCGGAGCCTTGCTCTTCGCCGGAGACTTGGCTGCCTTTTTGGCCGCTTTCACCGCCTTCTTGGCGACGACCTGCTTCTTCGCGGCCTTCTTGCCGGCCTTCTTTGTCGTCTTCGCAGCGCTTTTCTTCACGCCCTTCTTGACGGCAGGCTTCTTGGTCTTCTTGACCTTCTTGGCAGCTTTGCGCGCGAGCGCCTTCACGGCCTTCTTCACGGCCTTGTTGGCAGCCTTCTTCTTGCTGCTCTTGCCTCTAGCGGTTTTCTTAGCTCGCGTGGCCACGACGAATTCCTTTACCGGCTTCTCGAAATTTGGAAACGAACCTGCGTTAGGTCATTATTTGGAGCATGATCCTGTCGGAAAACCGCTGCACACTTTTCCGGATCATGCTCTAGCGCGTTGCGTCCGCCAGCCAGCCGAACACCGAGAAAACCAAGGGCTTTCGCTCCAGATTGTAGGTTTCGGTGTCGCGCGCGGCGCGGACGATCTTTTCCCATACCTCAGCTAGGCGCGCAAGGCGCGGCAGATTCTGGTTGGCATTGGCCTCGTCGGAGTGCAGGCGTTCCGCTATCCAGCGATCGATGCCGTCGATGAAGGCCGCCAGCCCGACTCGATCGCTGGTGCCAAGCGAATCGCCGAGCGTGTGCAGTTCGCGCGGATCCACCTGTGGCAGGCGCGCAAGCAGCGCCGCCGTGCGCTGCTGCAGCTTCAGGGCATCGCCGCCGAGCAGCGTCAGCGCCCGCGCGACACTGCCCTCGGAGGCCTCCGCGGCCTCGCGCAGCGCCGGATCGTTCGGATCGAGGTCAGCCGTCGAAGCTGCGGCGCCGATCACATCATCCGTGTCGAGCGGGCGCAGGCGCAGCTTGCGGCAGCGCGACTGGATCGTGGCGAGCACGCGCGCCGGCGCGTGGCTGACCAGGAGAAACAGCGATTGCTGCGGCGGTTCCTCGAGGATTTTCAGCAGCGCGTTGGCGGCATTCGGATTGAGCTCGTCGACGGTGTCGACGATGCAGACGCGCCAACCTTCTGCCGCGGCAGTCGAGCCGAAGAAACCGATCGTCTCCCGCGTCTCGTCCACGGTGATCACGGTGCGCATCACGCCGCGATCGTTGGCGGTGCGTTCCAGCGTCAACAGCCCGCCATGCGAGCTGGCCGCAACCTGCCGCGCCACGGCGTTATCAGGATCGACCGCGAGGGTCTCGGCGCGCTGCACGGACGGCGCCAGCGGCTGGCCGTTGGAAAGCACGAAGCGCGCCATGCGATAAGCCAGCGTCGCCTTGCCGATCCCCTGCGGCCCGCCGATCAGCCAGGCATGCGGGATGCGCCCGCTGCGATAGGCCGCGAGTAGCGCCGTCTCGGCCTCGCGATGGCCGAACAGAAGGCTCGTCTCGCGCGGATGCGGAATGGCGGTTTCGCGTTCGGCCTGGCGCGGGCTCATAGGGAAACCACCGATGCAGGGGTTGGGAGAAGACGGTCGCGCAGCGCCGTCCAGACTCGTCCAGCAACCGTGTCGGGATCGGAATTGGCATCGATCAGGACGCAACGGCCGGGATCGTCCTCGGCGATCTTGCGATAGGCCTCGCGCAGGCCCTGATGGAAGCTGAGCTGCTCGCCCTCGAACCTGTCAGGTGTGCCGCTACCACGACGCACGGCGGCGCGCTGCAATCCAATCTCGACCGGCAAATCGAGGATGAGGGTGAGGTCCGGCTTGAGATCGCCGATCGTGACCCGCTGCATCGCGTTGATCAGGCCCATCGGCACGCGGCCGAGGCTGCCCTGATAGGCCCGCGTTGAGTCGGCGAAGCGGTCGCACAGCACCCAGGCGCCCCGATTGAGCGCAGGCTGGATCACGGTGCGGACATGGTCATCGCGAGCAGCCGCGAACAGCAGCGTCTCGGCTTCGGGCCCGAGCAGCTTGCCCATCCCCGACAGCACCAGGTGGCGCATGATCTCGGCACCCGGCGAGCCGCCGGGCTCGCGCGTGACGAGGGTCCGCATCCTGGCCGCAGTGAGGCGGTCGGCGAGCTTCTTGATCTGGGTCGACTTGCCGGTGCCCTCGCCGCCTTCAAAGGTGATGAAGCGTCCGCGCCCGGACGGCCGCTGTGCTGCGCTCTCACTCATGATCAGAGCTTCTCGGCGCCCGCGCGGAACATGCCGATCACGAGCTCGCTGGCACCGTCGATCGCGCGGCGCATGGTCGAGCCGGTGCCGATCGCTTCGGCGGCATAGACGGGCGTTTCCACCGCGATGTTGCCGCTGCGCCAGACCTTGACCACGCCGACCTTCTGGCCGGCTTCGATCGGCGCACGCACCGGTCCGCTATAGACGACGCGCGCAATCAGCTTGTCGCTGCCGTTCTTGTGCACCATCACCTTGACGGGCGTCTTGGCGACAAGCTTGACCGAGCGGCTCTCGCCGCCAAACACTTTTGCGTAGCCAACCTGCTGGTCGGCCGCGATCAGGGTGCGGGTCTCGAAATTGCGAAAGCCCCATTCCAGCATCTTCTTGGCTTCGGTGGCGCGATCCTCGGGATCTTCCAGGCCATTGACGACCACGATCAGCCGCGTTCCGTTCTGCACGGCCGAGCCGACCATGCCGTAGCCGCCTTCCTTGGTGTAGCCGGTTTTCAGACCGTCGGCGCCTTCCATCGAATTGAGCAGAGGATTGCGGTTGGGCTGGCGGATCTTGTTCCAGGTGTACTCCTTCTCGCCGAACAGTTTATAGAATTCGGGGAAGTCGAGAATGATGTGGCGGGCAAGGATGCCGAGCTCGCGCACCGTCATCTTGTTGCCGGGATCGGGCAGGCCGTTGGAATTGCCGAAAGTCGACTTCGTCATGCCGAGCTCGCGGGCACGCTTGGTCATGAAGTCGGCGGCAAAGATCTTCTCGTTGCCGGCAATGCCCTCGGCCAGCGCGATGCAGGCGTCATTGCCGCTCTGGATGATCGCGCCATGCAGGAGATCGTCGACCGAAACCTTGCTGTTGATGGCGGCGAACATGGTCGAGCCGCCCGAGGGCGCCCCGCCCTTGCGCCAGGCGTTCTCGCTGATCCGGTACTCGTCGGTCGGCTTGATGTCGCCCTTCTTGATGGCATTGAAGACGACTTCGGCCGTCATCAGCTTCATCATGCTGGAGGGCGCACGCAGCTCGTCGGCGTTCTTCTCGAACAGCACGCTGCCGCTGGAAGCCTCGATCAGAATCGCGGTTGGGGCGTCGCCATCGAAGCCGGAATCCTCGGTTTTCTTGGCGCCCTGGATGCTCTGGTTGGCGGCGTAGAGCGCCCCGCCCCAGCCGATGCCCGCCACCAGAACCGCAGCGATCAGCCCGCGCGCCAGCGCACCGGCGGAGAACCGGGTGCGACGGAGCGGAAAAAGACGAAATGCCATGGCGAAGCCCTGAGAGCGGCGTTCTAACAGCAGGAACCGGTGCGAACAACACGGGGCTGGCCGCCGAACCCGAGATTGCACGATTCTCGGCGCGCCCCTATCGTGGCACCTCATATTTCCCGACCAAACCCCTGAAACAAGGCGGAAAAGCGATGTTGTCCACCCGCGTCATCAAGGCCAACGGGATCGACCTGTTCATCCGCGAAGCCGGCCAAGGTCCGCTGGTGGTGCTGTGCCACGGCTGGCCCGAGCTATCCTACTCCTGGCGCCACCAGATCCCGGCGCTGGCGGACGCCGGGTTTCGCGTCGTCGCCCCTGACATGCGCGGCTACGGCCAGAGCGCGGCACCGGCGGACGTCGCCGCCTACTCGATCTTCGACACGGTCGGCGACATCGTTGGCCTCGTGCACGCGCTCGGCGAGACCAAAGCGATGGTGGTCGGCCACGACTGGGGCGCGCCGGTCGCCTGGCATGCGGCGCTGTTCCGGCCCGACATCTTCACGGCGGTGGCGGGCCTGAGCGTGCCGCCGCCATTCCGCGGCCGCGGCAAGCCGCTCGATCTGCTGCGCCAGGGCGGCGTCACCAATTTCTACTGGCAGTATTTCCAGACGCCCGGCGTCGCCGAGGCCGAGTTCGAGCGTGACATCGCCCGCACCATGCGCATCGTGCTCGGCGGGCGCGGCCTTGCCGATCCCAGTGCCGCGATGTTCGTCCAGGAGGGCAAGGGCTTTCTCGGTCACGCGCTCGCCGAGGAGCCGCTGCCCAACTGGCTCAGCGAGGCTGACCTCGCCTATTTCACCGAAAGCTTCCGCAAGTCCGGCTTCCGCGGCGGGCTGAACTGGTACCGTAACCTCGACCGCAATTGGGAGCTGACGGCGCCCTGGCAGGACGCGCAGATCCATCAGCCGTCGCTCTTCATTGCCGGCTCCAAAGACGCCGTCATCACCGGCCTGATCGGCGCCAAGCGCGTCAACGAGCTCGAGCGCGTCCTGCCCAATCTGACGCGGAAGCTGATCATCGAAGGCGCCGGCCATTGGGTCCAGCAGGAACGGTCCGACGAGGTCAATGCTGCGCTGCTGAAGTTCCTGCGCGAGGTGACTGTGCGTTAGGCGAGATCCTTTTTCATCGCGATATGGGCGGCGCCCGCCTGCCCGGTCTCGGCAAATCCTCGCCGCAGGTAAAACCTGAGCGCGGCCGAATTGTCCGCGAGCACCGAGAGGGTCAGCGCGCCGAGACCCTGCTGCCGTGCGCTCGCTTCGAGCGCGTCGAGGATCTTCGTACCGGCGCCGCGACCGCAATCGGCCGGCAGCAGCGCGATATCGATGATGTGCCAGTGCTCGCTTTCGCAATGAAGCAGCAGCCGGCCGATCGCGGTCCCGTCCTGTGTGACGATCAGCGAGATCGCACCCGGAAACTGCGCGGCATAGCCGGCCGCCTGGCCGCGGAACTGTTGCGCGATGATCTGGCCGACGATCGGCCCGGACAATCCGGTCGCGGTGAATTGCCCCGTCCGCACCTCCTCGAAGAGATGCCGGATGAACGGCTCGTCGATCGGACTTGCGGGCCGAAGCCGAAGAGCCGGATCGTCCGGAACGATGTCGAGCGGCGCGCCGTCAATCATGCCGTCGCGCACTCAAGATCGTTCAGGAGCTGCCAAAAGCCGGAAAGATTCCCGCGTAGGCGATACACCACACGATCGCCTGGGTCGGCTGCATGTTGTCGTGCGGCAGGTTCTGCCCGGTGAGTGTGACGGCGCTTGGCACCAAGGTGAGACTGCCGGGTGGCGCCGTGAAGCCGGTGAAGTTCGGGTCGATCGCAACCGTGGTCCCCGCCGCGCCGGGACCTGCCGTAGCGCCTGTCGCGCTCTTGTCGCCGAGTTGCAGGGCGTGCGTGTGCCTCGCCATGTTGTCGCCGATCAGCGTCACCGTCGAACTGCCGACGGTCTCGCCGACGACATAATTTTGCAATCCCGGACCTTGCCCCTGGCCGATCGCGACCGAACCGTTCAGGTTCGGCAAGGCGAAATTGGTCGTGCCATTGCCGCCGTAATAGGTACCGATGAGTGCAAATAACGCACTGTAGCCCTGAATTGGCAGGAGCTGGCCGCCGCACGGTAGCCAGGCGCTGTTGAAGCCGCCGACTGCAAAAGGAAACGTAAAAGCCTGGATTTCTCCGACGAACGGATCTGACATGTTGTCTTTCCTTGAGACTGAATACGGATGCGTGCGCAGCCTAACCGGACGAAGGGAAGACGCCCGCGTAGCAAATGCAGTAATTGGCAACGACGCTCGGCATCATGTTGTTGTGCCCGATGCTGTTGCCCGAAGTGGCGACGCAGGGGGCCATCGTGGAGTACGTCCCGGCGTTCGCAATCGGTGCGTAGAGTTCACCTGCTGACGCCGTGGCAAGATGGAGGGTCGGCCCGGGCGTTACATCCGTTGCTGTCGCGGTCGAGGACATCAGCGCATGACTGTGGGTCGGCATTTCGGCTTCGATCAGGGTGTGGTTCTCCTCACCCCCGGGCTGGCCCAGCGTATAGTTCGGAAGGCCTGTCCCCTGTCCCTGTCCGATCGGCACACGGCCGCGCAGATCGGGAAGGTTGAACGTGTTGACGCCATCGCCGCCATAGGTGGTGCCGATCACGGCGTAAAGCGTCTCAAACTGGGCAATCGAGACCGACTGTCCATTGCAGGCGAACCAGCCGTCCGGCACCCGCGGAAAGCCAAACAACCTGATCTCGCCGATAAACGGATCTGCCATCGCATATGATCCTTTGGTGTGCGCCCGTTCCGATCCGATCGGCGAATGCGCGAATTCCGATCGGCGAATGCGCGAATATGGGAAAATTGAAGTGGGCGGATTACGTTTGCGAAAATGCGGCCGTGCAGCCGCTCAGCTTCGCGACGGAAAAATCCCCTGCGTCGCGATCAGATAGCTGATCGTGAGATAGGGCTGCATGTTGTTATGCTGCTGGTTGCCGCCTTCGTTCACCAGATTGGTGGCGGTGGCCAATGGCGTGTCGCCGCTCCCGGCTGCGGCAAAAATCTTCGTCGGGTTGGTCGCCGGCAGTGAGTTTGTCGCGAAGACGTTGCCTGTGGGAGGGACGCTCCCGCGTCCGCCTCCTCCGACCGCTGCAGACACTTGAATGAGATGATTGTGGGCCGGGAGCTGCTGCACATTGAGGCTGGCCATATACGATCCGCCGGTCATGCCCACGGGATATTGGCCGGCGCCACTCGAGCCGAGGATCGCGCGACCGCGCAGATCCGGGAGTGCAAACGTCGTCACTCCGTTGCCGCCATAATAGGTGCCGAGCAACGAGAACAGCGCGGAATTTTGCTGGATGGCCAGCAGCGCACCGTTACACAGCGCCCAACCTCTGGGAATCACTGCGCCCGCAAAAGGCATGATCTGTCCGAGAACCGGCTGTAACGGCATGACCCCTCCCCCAAAAAACCAACGACCCGTCGCGTGATGATGCAGACCACGACGGCGGCACTTAAATTAAAGAATGAATTTATTGCGGCCCACTCGCCAAGATTGTTGAACAGCCAGCGTCGACAGTCAAGCGCAAGCGCAACCATAAATTGACACGCCAAGCGTTTCCGTCGATTACTATCAAAGCACGCTTTTGTTGCCGCTATGCAACGGTTCGCCGGAAAGTAGTGCTTGCGACTTGGTTTGAGCAGTTTGGCTGGCTCGCTCGCTTGCGTTGCGCACCGCGTCCCGTCAAATGCACGCAACGATATAGGCGAATAATTTCACAATCAGGGATTTTAGGCGGATGCTCTATCGAGAGCTGCCGCTAAGGGGGGCCGGTGAGTCACGCAATTGCGGTGGCCATTCCAGCGATAATCGGGAAATTGGCGATCCCGACACGTGATGGTGAAGCTACGCCTTCGCGGATATTGCGCTCTCTCTGGCGGGCGGCTCAACGCATCTGCATCGCGGCCGTCGTGATGCTCGGCGCGATGGCAGCGGCGAACGCGGCTTGCGATCAAACGACGGATTCGACGTCGGGCGTGACCATCAACTTCACGTCGGTCGGTCAGATCTATCGCCTGTGTCTGACCGTCGGCGCAGCCGCGGCCGACGACTCGGTTGTATACGGCGTCTATTCCGTCGCGGGCACAGACGCCTTTTACAATGCACCGATCGCAAATTCGAGCGGCCATTCGGGCAGCCCACTGCTCACAGCGGCCGATTATAATCCGACCACGTCAAAGGCAACTTACACATTTCATCCAACGAACCCGAACCAAAACGGTCAATCCGCGAAGGCCGGCCAGGCCGAGATCGATATCACGCTGAACAGCAAGACAGGTGGCGGACAGGACTCGATCACCCTGTATTACACGCCGGGCTGCAGCGATTTCAACGTGGGCTGCTCCGGCAGCTCGATCGCAAACACCCCTTATACGTTCACGATCAATCTACCCAGCCCCACGGTGACGTCGGTTTCACCGACGACCGGGCCGCTCGCCGGCGGCACTTCGGTGGTGATCACGGGTACCAACTTCACCGGGACGACCGGCGCGGCCGGCGTCAAGTTCGGCGCCACCAACGCGACGGGTTACACCGTCAATTCCAATACGCAGATCACGGCGACGGCGCCGGCGGGGTCCGCCGGGACCGTCGATGTCACCGTCACCAACGGCTCGACATCGCCGACGTCGGCGGCGGACCAGTTCACCTATGTCGCCGCGCCGACTGTAACCTCGATATCGCCGACATCAGGTCCAACCGGTGGCGGCACATCGGTGATCATCACCGGCACGAATTTCAGCACGACCACAGGCGCTGCCGGCGTGAAGTTCGGCGCCAACAATGCCGCGAGCTACACGGTCAATTCCAATACCCAGATCACGGCCACTGCGCCTGCCGGAACCGGCACCGTCGACGTCACCGTCACGACAGTAGGCGGAACGTCCGCGACCACGGCCTCCGACCAGTTCACCTATGTGGGCGCGCCCACCGTCACCTCGATTTCGCCGACCTCGGGTCCGGGCTCTGGCGGCACCACCGTAACCATCACCGGCACCAACTTCACAGGCGCGACGGCCGTGGTGTTCGGAGCAGCGGCTGCGACTGGCGTCACGGTTAATTCGGCGACCCAGATCACCGCGACGTCGCCGGCAGGAACCAGCACGATCGACATCAGGGTGACGACAGCCGGCGGCACGTCCGCAACATCTGCAGCGGACCAGTTCACTTATATTGCCGCTCCCACCGTCACCTCGATCTCCCCGACCGCAGGTCCGGCGGCCGGCGGGACGTCGGTGACGATCACCGGCACCAACTTCACCGGAGTCACGGCCGTGACGTTCGGCGGGACCGCGGCGGCCGGCTTCACATTCAATTCAGCGACATCGATCACGGCGACCTCGCCGGCGGGTGCCGCCGGTGCTGTTGACGTCAGGGTCACAACACCGGGCGGGACATCAGCGACCTCGGCTGCGGATCAGTTCACCTATGCCGCGCCGCCGACCGTGACGTCGATCTCGCCGACATCGGGTCCGCAGACCGGCGGCACGACCGTGGTCATCACCGGTACGAACTTCTCCGGAGCAACTGCGGTCACGTTCGGCGCAACGGCGGCAACCGGTTTCGCGGTCAATTCGGCGACCCAGATCACCGCGACATCGCCCGCAGGCACTGGTACGGTCGACATCACGGTGACGACCGTGGGCGGAACATCGGCAACGTCAGCAGCCGATCAATTCACTTATGTTCCGGCACCGACGGTCACTTCGATTTCGCCGACCTCGGGTCCGGGCGTTGGCGGCACCACCGTAACCATCACCGGCACCAACTTCACAGGCGCGACGACCGTAGTGTTCGGAGCAACGGCTGCGACTGGCGTCACGGTCAATTCGGCGACCCAGATCACCGCGACGTCGCCGGCAGGAACCAGCACGATCGACATCAGGGTGACGACAGCCGGCGGCACCTCGGCCACCTCCGCCGCCGACCAGTTCACCTATGTCGCCACGCCAGCCGTCACGTCGCTTTCGCCGACGTCGGGGCCGGCGGCCGGCGGCACGGTGGTGACGATCACGGGCACCAATTTCACCGGCGTCACGGCCGTGTCATTCGGCGGGACGGCCGCGGCCGGCTTCACGTTCAATTCAGCGACCTCGATCACCGCGACCTCTCCGGCGGGGGCCGCCGGTGCTGTTGACGTCAGGGTCACGACGCCGGGCGGGACGTCCGCGATCTCGGCGGCTGATCAGTTCACCTATGCCGGCCCTCCCTCGATCACGTCGATTTCGCCGACAGGCGGCCCCCTAGGCGGCGGCACCATTGTCACGATCACCGGCGCCAATCTGTCAGGTGCAACGGTGGTGACGTTCGGCGCCACGGCGGCGGCCGGCTTCACCGTCAATTCGGCAACCCAGATCACCGCGACATCGCCTGCCGGGGCCGGCACCGTGGACATCAGGGTAACGACGGTAGGCGGAACGTCGGCAATGTCCGCGGCGGATCAGTTCAGCTACGCCGCGACGCCGGCGGTGACGTCGGTTGCGCCGAATGCGGGCCTGCTCGCCGGCGGAACGTCGGTCACCATCACGGGCACCGCGTTGTCCGGAGCCACCGCGGTGAAGTTCGGCGCAACCAATGCGACCAGCTTCACTGTCAATTCGGCAACCTCGATCACCGCGGTCTCGCCGGCCGGCGCCGGTACGGTCGATGTCACCGTGACGACGCCAGGCGGAACGTCCGCCACATCGGCATCGGACCAATTCAGCTACACGCCGGCACCAACGGTCGGCTCGATCTCACCGAGCTCCGGATCCGCGATCGGCAGCACCTCCGTGGCGGTCACGGGGACCGGATTCACCGGCGCCATCGCAGTGAAGTTCGGCGCCAACAACGCGACCAGCTTCACGGTCAATTCGGCAACGTCGATCACCGCAACCTCGCCGCCCGGCGCCGGCACGGTCGATGTCACCGTGACGACGGCCGGAGGGACGTCGCCGACCTCGGCGGCAGACAGGTTCACCTATCTGTCCGCGACGACCACCACGGAGCTCACGTCGTCGAAGAATCCGAGCAGCTACGGCGAGTCTGTAACTTTCACGGCCAAGGTGAGCAGCTTGGGCGGAACGCCGACGGGAACGGTCACTTTCAACGACGGCGGCACGCCGATCGGCACGTCTACCCTGTCGGCCGGTGTCGCCACCTTTGCCACGACCACACTCGCCGTCGGCAATCACAGCATCACGGCAACCTACAACGTCAGTGTGGCCTTCAACGCCTCGACCTCGCCGGCTCTGAACCAGTCGGTCGACATTCCCGCCGACAGCGCCAAGCTGCGCGCCCTCCAGCTCAACGTCACCAAGATCGTGGCGCAGAGTTCGGGACAGGCGATCTCCGGTTCGATTGACACCGCGATTTCCGAAGGGTTCAGCGACGGCGGGCAATACATCACGCCAGGCGCGGGCGGACTGCGCGTCAATTTCGCCGCCGCGCCCGACGGCGATGAGGACGACAAGCCCAAATCCGGTCAGCAGCCCGGTTCTCAAAGTTTGAACGCCTATTCGGGCGACGGCGGCCCCGGCCGGACCGGCGGCCGCGGGCGCGGCTCCTCGCGGATCGATGACGCCTTCGCCGCGATCGATCGGGCGGCTCCGACCAAGGCACCGGCTGCGCGCTTCAGGGAGCAGAAGGACTGGCTGTTCTGGATCGACGCGCGCGGCAGCGGCATCGATCAGTGGGGCTCGTCCGGCAACATCGGTCAGGGTGCAACCCAGGCCACGCTCTTCGGCCAGCAGATCAACCTGCTGTCCGGACTGACCTACCGGGCGAGACCCAATTTGCTGGTCGGTGTGACCGGCGGCTATGAGAACTTCAGCTACACCCAGACCGACATCAACGGAAAGCTGAAGGGCGACGGCTGGACCGTCGGTGCCTATCTCGGCTGGAAGATCATCCCGACGCTGCGTTACGACGTGGCCGTGACCTATTCCGGCATCGGCTATGACGGCACCGCCGGCACGGCCCAAGGCAACTTCAACGGCAATCGCTGGATATTCGCGACCGGCTTCACCGGCAGCTACAGCTGGGCCAATTTCAATATCGAACCGTCGGCCAAGGTCTACGCGATCTGGGAGCGGGAAAACGCCTATGTCGACTCGCTCGGCACCCAGCAGGCGGCCCGCACCTTCTCGAGCGGCCGCGCGTCTGCCGGCAACAGGGTCTCCTACCCCATACCGTGGCTCGATAGCGTGCTGCTGGCGCCCTATGCCGGCGTCTTTGCCGACTATTACTTCACGCAGGACGATGCGGCCGCGATCGTTGCTGCGGGCGGCATCCCGCTCGCTTCGACACCATTGCTCCAGGGCTGGTCAGCCCGCATCACGGGCGGCATCGGCGCAAGGCTGGCGGGCGGCACCACGGTCGGCTTCGGCGCCGAACTCGGCGGCATCGGCAGCAACACGCAGATCTGGACGTTCACGGGACGCGCGCGCATCCCATTCTGATCCCTGGGCGCTACGCCGCTCGCCGGATTTGCCGGCTTGGTACCTGCTTAGTAGAGGCCGCGGCCGCTCAGGATGCTGCGGGCCTCGGCGGCGCCGTCGGCCGATGACGGCGCGTTCTCGGTCGCGTAGCGGCCATCCTCGTCATAGGACACTGCGCGCGCGTTCTGGAGCGCTCGGCCGCGGCCCCGGCTGCGGCTCGAGGCCGACATCTCCGAGGTCGCGTTGAGCGACGCCATGTCGGCAGAGGTGTTGCCGAGATTGTAGGGCCGCCCCTCCGGCGTCGGAACCTCGCCGCGAATGGCGCTGCGGTTCGACGATGGCAGCTCCGGCACGAAGGGCCTTGCCGAGGCGACCCGCACCATCGAGGGCGACGGCGCCGGGATCCCGGTGCGCAGGGTCGCCATCAACTGGCGATCGTCGGAGCCTTCCAGCGGCGCCCGGCCGACGTATTCGACACGGACCTTGGCGACGCCATTGCCTTTGAATTCAAGGAGTTCAGCGGCTTTGTTCGAGACGTCGATCAGCCGGTTGCCGTGATAGGGCCCGCGGTCGTTGACGCGCACGATCAGCGATTTGCCGTTCGAGACATTGGTCACCCGCGCATAGGACGGCATCGGCAGGGTCGGATGCGCCGCTGTCAGCGAGGTCATGTCGAACACTTCGCCATTAGCGGTCAGGCGGCCGTGGAAATCGTCGCCGTACCAGGACGCCATACCCTCGGCGCGGTAGTTGACGTCCTCCTCCGGCACGTAGGTCCGGCCGGCCACAACATAGGGCTTACCGACGCGGTAGGTGCCGCCGCCTTTCGGAACCGGATCCCCAAGCGCCACGACCCGCGGGCTCGAGGACACGCCGTATTTCGGATCGACCCGGCTGGCGAACTTGTTCGAGGAGGCGCAATTGGCGAGCGCGAGGCAGGTCGCGACCGCCGCAACACCGCGTGCGGCCCGCAAAACCGAATCTGACCGTCGGATCCCCATGAGCCCCAAATACCACTTCGCCGGAGGCGTACCCAACCCGCTTTGGCTACGGGGGAGCGCTGTCCGGTCCCAAAATCCGAGGCGGCCCACCACCGCGTCGGAAGCAGTAAGGATAACGCAACCCGAACACGGCGGAAATGGGGAGCCCACAGCGTTCACGCCGAGATGGTAAACGGGGCGTTCGCTTCTCCCCGTTGATCTACGGAGCGCAGGCACCCTGCTCTGTGCCACTCCTGGACATTCTGTTGCGCCAAATCCTCACTCCACCCCCATTGTCTTGTGGCTCACTGGAATTCTTTTGACTGTGCAAGGCCGCACGCGTTTTCTCGGTTGCAGGGGCGAACTGGAATTTGACGATGATCGAGACGGTTTCGGCACTGATGGGTCTGGTAAGCGCGGGGATCTTCCTGGCCCATGCGTTTGAAGGTTACCGCACGAGGGCCTGAGGGCATTCGCGCGGACGGCAAGGATCACCTCTTTCAAGACGGCACGTTCGGACAATCTTAATCGATCCGACCGAGCATCAAACACGAGAGCGGCAGGTGTCCCATGCGCAACCATGACTTCGTATCCGATGGCTTCCTGGCACTGACCGCCGGCGGCTTGTTTCTTCTCTGCTCGAGCCTCGTGGCACTGGCCTTCGCCTGAGCACCACCACCAGTCTCCTTCTTTCTAACCACAACTACACCGCGATGCAGCATACAGCGCTGTCCGGTATTGCCCTGCTCCCGTTTAGTTGATTGAATTTCTGCGTTCGGCGCGTCGACTCATTTCAAGAGGCCATCACCAACGAGGGTGACGCAAATGCTTGCTGAGAAATTTTTTCTGGTTCTGGAATCGCTGATCCGCGGCGACCGCACCTATCCCGACGGAAGCCCCCGGGTGATCAGCACCTCCCCGCACGTGCCGGTGAAGCTGCCGGACCGGAAATAGCCGTTCCCCAAACCTCCGAATCACGCGCTGCTCAGCGCAGGCCCAATAGCGAGCGGCGATAAAGGCTGTCGCGGGCCTCGCTCAGGCAGACGAAGCTGCCGTCGAAACCCTGGCCGTACCGCTTCTGGCCCTTGCCGTAGTAGATGCCTTTCCTGAAATCGAGCCAGACCACCTGATCGTGTGGGCAATGACGTTGCGCCTGCGCCTCGTAGCGAAACGGCGTCAGCGGCGTCGCCGAGACCTCCGCGCCACCGGCGCCAACCACGATTGCGACGGCGACCGCGATGCCGCCGAGCCCTTTGCCGAAGCCGCTCCAAGACACCCCCGCCTCCCGATTCAAGCCCTGACTCTTTGGCCGTTCGGCACGGTAGCACGAGACTGCGCGATCTGCCGGCCGCAGCCAGCGGCTTGGCCGTCTTCCACCGGCCATCTTGTCGGGTTACATGAAGGCGAGATCATCTCAGCTCGCGAGGATGCTGCCTGAATGTCGGTTGAGCCTGGACCCGAGTCCGAACTGCGCACCGAGCCCCGCCCGCCGTTGCCGCGTTTGGGCCTGCTGCCGATGATCATCTTCGGCTCGCGCTGGCTGCAACTGCCGCTCTATCTCGGACTGATCGTGGCGCAATGCGTCTACATCGTGCTGTTCCTCAAGGAGCTCTGGCATCTGTCCTGGCACGCGATCGACCTCACCGAACAGCAGATCATGATGAGCGTGCTGGCGCTGATCGACGTCGTGATGATCTCCAACCTGCTCGTGATGGTCATCGTCGGCGGCTACGAGACCTTCGTTTCGCGGCTCGACCTCCAGGGTCATCCGGACGAGCCGGAATGGCTCGGCCACGTCAATGCGAGCGTCCTGAAGATCAAGCTCGCCATGGCCATCATCGGCATCTCCTCGATCGCGCTGCTACGCACCTTCATCGAGGCCGGCAATCTCGGCTCGAACCGCGCCGGCTTCACCGAGACCGGCGTGATGTGGCAGGTCCTGATCCACATCACCTTCATCGCCTCGGCGATCGGCATTGCCTACGTCGACAGGCTCAGCGACTCCGGAATGCGCAAGCACGCCGAGTGAGGGCAACGGCCGGCCTTCTCATTGTTTGCTTGCTTCGAGCTGCGCGAGCGCCTGGTGCAGGCACTCCTGAAGCTTCTGCGCGACCTGCTCGCGCGCCACGCCCTTGGCGGCAAGATCGCCGGACACCTTGCCCACGACATCGTCGATGCTCTGGCTCTCCAGATTGTCTGTCACCAGCGCCGTTGCGTAGCTTGCCGCGGCGTCGCCGCTGAGCCCGAGCTGGCCCGCGGCCCAGAGCCCGAGCAGCTTGTTGGACCGGGCCGTGGCCTTGAACATGAATTCCTCGTCGTGGGCGAATTTGGCCTCAAAGCCCTGCTCGCGCTTGTCGAACGTGGTCATGGTCAGCTCCAATGCGTTTTCGCTGAGGAGAATCGGACTGGCTGGGAGCGAACGTCTCCGTGGTTCTCGTCAGTTTAGGATCATTTGAATCTTCCTCCCGGAAGGCAGAGGCCGTCAAGCCTGCGCGGTGGTGCACCGCAGCCCGGGCGTGGGCACGGCACGCACCAGCGCCGCGCCAGCCAAATCGGCTAGGCAGAGATGTTTACCGTCCGTTAAGCAGACTCGGCGCCGGATGGGCCGGGGGACATCGAGAGCTGGCGCATGAACAAAGAGCTGCGGGAGTTTCGACGGCTTGAACGGGTCTGCCTGGAGCAGGCTGCCCTCTCCACCATGGATCTCGCGCGAAGCGGGTTGCTCAAGGTCGCCGACGATTGTCGCATCGCGGCCGAGGCGATCGAGGCGCAAGCGCCCCGCGGCGCGTTCGCCGGCGCCGTCCAGGCGCTCAAGCTGGCTTTGAGCGCAACGGGAATGTCCAACCGGCATTAGCGGCCGGTCTCCGGTTGGGAGATCGCTTCAGAAGATTGTGGGCGGCGACCGCGTTCGGTCAGCCCTTCGCCTCGGCCGCTTCGCGCGCGAGCCGCTCGGCCCTCAGCCGTTCCTTATTGGCGTAAAACGCCTTCTGGGCCTCTTCGTGATCGCGCATGGCCTTTTCGGCCTCGATCCGGCGTGCGGCATCACGAGCCTGGCGCTGCTCAGGGGTCAGGGGTTTGCGTCGGAAGGAAAGGTCTTCGGTCATGCGGAGACAACGCGCAAGCAACGAAACGGTTCCATGAGTTGAACCCGGCAGTCGACGCGGCCGATTGAAGTATCAACATATCAGATAGTTAGATGATGCATTCGGTCGGCCGGACCTATTGCGTCGACCCCGGCGGCTTGACGCCTGGGAGAGGGCACTGCGGCGCTGCGGGAATCGCGCTGCGCACGGGCGGATCCGGATAGTATTCGGTGTTTTGCTGAACCTGTCGCGCCAACTCCGTGCCTCCGAGCAGCGTGATCAACATCAGCGCCTCGTCGAGGCCCGCGGATATTCCGGCTCCGGTCAGGCGATTGCGATCCAGCACGAAACGCGGATGTCCGTCGGCAACCTTCAC
Source organism: Bradyrhizobium sp. 613_E4_N2_2 (assembly GCF_052075995.1). NCBI lineage: Bacteria > Pseudomonadati > Pseudomonadota > Alphaproteobacteria > Hyphomicrobiales > Nitrobacteraceae > Bradyrhizobium > Bradyrhizobium sp. 613_E4_N2_2. Next base: position 4,413,579 of record NZ_CP197234.1, on the reverse strand, counting down.
CTTCGGGAACAGCGTCGGAAAGCATTCCAGGAAAGCCCAGTGGGTCGTCGCCCAGTGGTCGTCGAGAAGACCCGATGCCGCGAACAGCATCGCCCCCTCGCAGACCGAGCACATGTACTTCGCACCGGTGGCCTGCCTGGTCAGAAATTGGAAGTAGGTCCGGTGCGGATCGTTGATGATCTCGGTGAGCGCGTCTGGATCGCCGCCGGGAATCCAGACGGCATCATACTGGGCGCATTCCGCGAAGGATTTTGCGACCTCGAACGGAAATCCCCGGTTGCGAAACCGTTTCATTCCCGGCTTTGCCGCGACGATCTCGACGTCGAAGTCGGCCCAGTCGAACATTTCGAAGGGACCGGCGACGTCGAGCATGTCGACGCCGTCGTAGACGGGAATGCCGATCTTCATCGCGCGAAATCCTCCCTGCTTCCTGTGACGATCAATGTTTGTGGCCTACGGGCGTCGCCGCGGGTGTCGCCGTCGGCTGCTTGGCATGACGCATCCCCGCCATCCCGAGGCCGCCGCCCGGCGCGTTGAGGTCGGGAACGATTGCGATGTTGGCCATCATGCCCGCGTCCTCGTGGTCCAGGATGTGGCAATGCAGGACATACTCGCCGATGTAGCGGTCGTACCGCGTCCTGACGCGGATCTGATAGTTGTTCTCGACGATGATCGTGTCGCGGAATGTGTGCCACATGCCGCAATACTGGTTGGCCAGTTGCTGCTTGTCGGCATACACGATGTCAGGTTTGCAGGTGCCGTCGGGATTGTAGATCGATATCTGCTGACCGTTGGTGTTGGTGGTGGTGACGTCGATCACCTGGAACGGATTGACGTGGATATGGAAGATGTGCGGCTCGCCTTGCGCGGACAGCAGCCAATCGTCCGTGGTGTTGACCTCGCGCGTGAAGTTCACCACGTCGGGATCATACGAGGCGTTGTTGACCGTGAAGGCCGGGAAGTTGATCGCGAAGGCCGCCTGCTGCTGCTGGCTGCCGGCAGCCGGCGGCGCAAGGTCTTCGAATGGCGCCCACGGCCGCAGATCGCCGTCACGCAGCCCGGTGCGAACGGCGTCCGGCAGCGTCGGATTGGCATCGTACAGCGCCTTGCCGACATAGGCCTGCAGGTCCCCCGTCACGGGCTGCCCTCCGCGCACATGGACATAGGCCAGCAATTGCGGCGTCGTCGGCCCCTGCCCGCCGCCATTGCCGTTGGACACGCGCTCAGCCTTCGGCGCCGCCTGGTTGAGCAGGCAATAGTCCCCGTCCGAGGGGAATACGACGAGGACGTCGCTGCGATAGCCGGGCTGCATGTAGTTCGATTCAAGCACGCCGCCGACTTGCGAGGCGTGCACGGTGCGCAATTTGGTCCGGGTCAGACCGTCGGATGCGATCTCGAACTGCGGGATCAGCGTGCCGGCCGAGGCGTTGCAGGCAGCCAGAAGATCGGCCTTCTGCTGCTCGCGGTTGCCGCTCAGCGCCGAGGTCGCGATCAGGTTCGTTGTGCCGACCGGCGTGGCGCGCACGAGCTGAATGTTGATCGTGTCGTGAATGCCGGCATGCACGAAGCGCCAGCGCTGGATCTCGCCCGCCGGCACGGTGAGCGTCGGCTGCACGATGCCATTGACGCTGGTGAAGCGGCCATTGGTGTCCCAGATCGACGATGAGTCCAGTTGCAAGCCAAAGTTCTCGACGACGCCGGGGCTTACCGGATTGCCTGACGTCGCCAGCGGGCACGTCCACGGCGCGTTGGCGATATTTGCCGGACTGTTGGCGTTGTAGAGCCCCTGCGTGGTGTAGATCTGCTGCCACGGGCCGCCGGGCTGGTTCGGCTGGTTGGCGAAGCAGGCATAGGCGATCTGCTGAAACAGGAAGAGCTGCTCCTTGAACGGGGCGCCGTTGACGTCATGCAGGACCGTGTCGATATCGGCAATCGGCTTCGGGTTCTGCGGCGACGGTGGCGTATAGGGACGCTCGCCCTTGACGACCAGCACGCCCGAGGCGCCGCTCGCCACCTGCACTGCCGTCGAGCCATGACGGTGGGCGTGATACCAGAACGTCCCCGCCGGATGGTCGTTGGGGATGTTGATCTCATACGGAAACTTCGTCTGCGGGGCGATGTTGAGCAGCACGTTGTCGCTGTTGCCGGCGGGCGAAACGTGCAGGCCGTGCGTGTGCAGGTTGGTGGTGTTGAAGCACCCGACCAACGCCGGCAAGCCAAGCCCCTCCGGCGGATTGGGCAAACAGCTCGGGTCGTCCTTCGCGAGCTGGTTGATCAGGTCGACGCGCAGCGTATCGCCGGGCTTGACGAAGATCGCCGGGCCCGACTTGCAGCCGCCATAGGAGCGCAGCTCGACGAGGTCGAGGCCATCCGGTTGCGGATCGGTCGGATCCGGGTTGTTGATGAAGAAGCGGCCGCGCACGAAGTTGAGCACCACCGAGACGATCGAGCCGCTGCGCGAGATCGATCCTTGCGGCCGGCAGCCGCCAACGGCCGGCGCCACGCCGGCCTCCAGGGCCACGACATTGCCCTGTCCGGGCAGCGTCGGCGGCGGTTCGAAAGCACGGGGAACCGGCGCCGCGAATGCTGGAAGGCTCGGTCCCAGCGCGGCGATGACAAGACCAATTCGCGCGAAGCTCTTCATCATGTTGTCCGCCCTACTGTTCCAGAAGACTGCTCGAAGGATTGCGTGAAGGCGCGTCGGCACGCCGGCGCCGCCAGAACGGCCGCTCGGGCCAGCGCGAGACACTGCCGTAGTGCTCGCTTAGCGTCGTCGCGTAGGCCGCAGCTTCGCGCGCGATCCACGCGCCGTAGCGATCGAGAGCGGCCGCATCACCGCGTGCGAGGCAATCGCTGGCGGCATAGGCGGCGAACACACCCGAGCGCATGGCCTTGACCACGCCATGACCCGAGATCGGATCAAAAGCGCTTGCGGCATCGCCTGCACAGAGGAAATGGAAGCCGGCAGTCGTTGCGGCGTACCGGCTGCCCGCAGGGATCAAGCGGGGTGGTTCGAGCCGAATGATCTTGCTCGCGAGCGCCGAGACGAATTGCGTCCTGGCGAGAGCTCTGCGCCAGCCGTCCGGCGTGTTCAGCCTGAGGCCACGCGCGAGATCGGCATCGGTCATGCAGGCAAAGGCGCGCCTGCCCTGGTCGAGTGCCATCGTGTACCACCAGCCGTCTTCAAAGGCCTCGACGAGCAGTTCCGGTGCGGCCGGTCCCGATGTCGTCGCCTCGGCATAGGCCGCAATCAGGCGGTCCTGCGCTTTCGCCCGCGAACCCTGGCGGTCGGCGAGTGCGCGGGCGCGGCCCGTCGCATCGATGATCAGCCGGGCCGAACGGCTGGTGCCGTCGTCGCAAACGACCGACCAGCCGTCCGCCTCGCGCGCGAGATGACAGACCTTCGCATCGACGCGCTCGGCCGCGCGGCAACCCTCCGCCGTGAGCCAGCCATCGAACGCCCTGCGGTCAACGCGCCATGACGGCCCGCGCGCTTCCAGCAGCAATTCGCTCGACGTCAGGCCGGCCTGGTCCCAGGAGGTGAGCGTGCGGTGCGACGGCGCAAAGCCCTGCGCCAGGAAAGTCGGCCACAGACCGAGCTGCCGCAGCACCGGCTGGACCAGCGGTGACAAGACCTCGCCTCGTCCTTCGCCTCGCCCGCGCCGCTCGGACGGCGCGATCACGGCCACCCGAAGCTCCGGCGCGCACATCGCAAGCGCGCGGGAAGCGGCCGCGCCGGCTGGACCTGCGCCTGCAACGATGATGTCGAACGCGGCCAAGGTCAGTCGGCCCGGACTGCGTAGAACGACGCCACCACACCGGCCGGCGCCACCGTGCCGGGCGAGCCGCCGCTGTGCGGGATGGTCCGGATCACCGAGCCGACGATGGCCGGACGCTGGTCGACGCCATTGGGCCAGGCCGGCACCAGCGAGCCCCAATAATCGTAGATCCATTCCTCGCCGCCGACGACGCCGGTGCCCTGGAAACGTACCTGCATCGGCGATCCGTAGGCGCGCGATCCCTTCAGCGCGAGCGACCAGCCTGGGCCGCCGATCGTTCCGGTCAGCAGCTGCATCGGCCCGTCCGCGATATCGATCGTGCCGCGGCCGAATTCGAGATTGTTGAAGGCCGTGTTGACGTCGGGATCATTGAGCAGGCTGCGATAGGTCCAATGTCCGACGAATGGATTGTCGCTCATGATGCCTCGCTTTTGGGATCGGGCCGCGACCCGGTTGTTCGCTCGACGCTGATGTATTTGGGCCCTTGATAACTGTCGGCGGGCTTGACAGCCGGCTCGTAGGGATTGCGCACGATGAAGCCGAGCAGCGACCACTCGGTGACCATCTTGAGGTCGCCGACCGGCGTCTGCGGGACGCCGCGGCTCCACGTCGTCCAGACGTAATTGGGCTTTCCGTTCGAGACCGAGGCGATCTCGAACGACTGCAACGGCCGATGCGCCGGCCACCACAGCGTGGTCCAGGTCTTCTCGTCGCGCCGCAAGCGATCGTCATTGTCGCTGTCGGGCCACAGATTGTTCCAGTCGGCGTAGGTGATGTTGATCGGCTGCGTGGTGCACTCGTTGAAATCGGACTGCCAGGGCAGCCCCATATATTTGGTGAGGTCCCCCGGCTGAAGACCGGTCTCGAAGTCGTTGTCCTGGCTGAGTGGCGAGTTGACGTTGAAGGTCGGGTCGGCAATCACGGTGCCGTGGTCCTGATTGGCCTGGGCGGCGCTCTGCAGGAAATCCGAGACGCTGCGATCGGCGTTGATGCGATACGGCGCCCAGTAGATCGAAGGGTTGCGCATCACCCAGCCGAGCTCGGCGCCCGGACAAAAGGCGCCGCCGAGCACGTTGCTGAGCACGCCGCGGTCGAGCTCGCGGCCGGTCTTCGGCGGTGTCTTCGGATAAGGCGCGAAGGGTGAATAGCCGTCGGGCAGCCAGCCCTCCTCCTTCTCGTTGATGAACCAGCCGCGCGCCCACTGGCCGAGGATGAAGAGCTGGTACTGGGTGAGATGAAGGAACTTCGACGGCGTCTCGTTGGTCAGCGGATTGTCGCCGCACAGCAATGGCATCAGCGGCAGCGAATGGACGCGCGACGATGCACGGTCCTGCACCTGGAAGGAATTGGCCTCGCCCGCACGGCGCAACAGATCGAACAGGAAGCGGCGCATCGGTCCGTAGGGATCGTCGGCCTTGGAATAGTGGGTCGGATCTGCGACCGCCGCCACCGCCATGACCGCTTCGCCCTGACTGGCATCGCGCAACGGTGCATCCGACGGTGTTGCCGTCGCCGTCGGCCGCGTCGCGCGTTTCGGAGTCTTCGATAATTTGTCGGGATCGAACGTGCCGCGCTGCGCCTGATCGTGCGGGTAGTTCGATTGCTGAAGGATATCGTTCAGATATCTGAATTCATCCGGCCGGAACAGGATCGGCCAGATGTCGCGATAGAACCACGGCCGGTAGTTGCGATTCCAGGCAAGCCGGCCGGCCTGCCAGTGGCGCAGCGCCGCCTCGTCGCGGAACGGGATCTGCTGCGGATCGTCATAGGTGCCGAGCGTCCCATAGATGCCGGTATCGGTGGCGAACTGGCGCACATAGAGATCGTACAGCACCTCGTCCATCGTGATCATGTCGAGGATCTCAGGGACGAAGCGCGGATAGCCGACCACGACCCAGGCCGGAAACTCGACGTCGATGTAGCGGGTCTGGCCGACCTGTTTCGAATACATGATCAGCCGCGCCATCACCGGGCCGTCGGAGATGTCGTCGTACCAGCCGTCGGTGTTGGCATAGTCCTCGATCTTCGGACCGAAGCTGCCGTTGACGTCCATGCCCGAATTGCCGTGACCGCCGAGCACGACCAGGCGGCCCTTGTTGTCGGTCATCATCTCGCCCAGCGTGTCGATGTCGAACGGCTGGAGGCCCCTGGGCGGGAACGTGGTGGCATAGCCGCCGGGGCCGCCCGAGCGATCGAAATGCGCGCGCCGGTTGGTGGTCGCATTCACGCTGCGCGGGCCGGGATCGATGATGAGCAGGTCGCGGTCCTGGCCAGTGATGTCGGCGTTGCGGCGCGCACTGCCGGGGGCGTAGCCATGCTCGCCCTTGAGCTCGGTGAACGGGTACCAGGAGGCTTTCTTGTTGGCGACATAGACGCGCCACTGGATGTCGACGAGCACACCATGATTGCCGCCGCCCTCCACGGCATCGCCGAGCGCCAGCGGCCTGCCTTCCGGGGACTCATCGTCATAGACGAAGATCTGGAAGCGCGCGGCCTGGCGCTTCACGCGGCCCTGCGCATCCTTGAAGGTCTTGACCGGAACAGGTGTGACCCCGTCGGGGCCGTGCACGGGATTGCCGAAACTGTCGCAGGCGATCGGCATCGCCGCGGGCGTCTCCGGCGCGAGGTAGAATTCGCTGTCGCTGTTGCCCAGGCGCGCGATGCCGATGCCCGGATGGATTCGATACGTCGCCATGACTTCCCCGCCGCTTTCTCAATCCAGGAAACTGATCGACACGCCTTCCAGCTTCAGAAGCTCCCTCTCCTCCTGGTAGTCGCCGCCGATCACGACCAGTGTGATCTGAAGCGGGCCCTTCTTCTTGAGCGCCTGCCTGGCGGCGGCCGTGACGTCGATGCGATGGACGCGTGGCGTGTTGTGGCTACGCCCGCGCTGGTCGAAGCGCCGCGGCTGCGGCGGCGGGATATCGCAATGGCCGGGACCGCCGTAGCAGGCCCCATGTCCGAAGATCGAGATGTAGCCGGCGTAGTGCGGATTGCCCTTGATCGGCGTCGAAGCGTCGGCCCCGGGTTCGTTCAGGAAGGCGCGCACGAAGCAGGAGCGCATCAATTGCGGCACCTGATGCAGGCGGATCTCCGCGCGTTTGAAGCTGCGCGCGGCCTGCGGCACGTTGATCGGCTGCGACACGAAGCGGCTGACCGGCGCCTCGAGCCCGACCGGCATGAAATGCGAGCTGCGAACGTATTCGTAGCCGAACGGCGCGATGTCGAGCGTGTCGCGGATGGTGTAGTTCCACGGCGACAGCACGGAATCGAGATCGGCCGGCAGCGCATTCGGATTGAGCTTCTGCCACTCCCACCAGATCCGATCGATATTGACGTGGATCGGCCAGAACACCGGGTCGTAGGAGGCCGTCAGGTTGCTGAACATGTCGCCGGAGCGCGGCTGCGAATAAAGATCCGGGCGGGCGTGGAAACGGCGCCCGCCGACCTGTACGGCATCGTTGCGCCGCTTGGCGAGCGCGCGCAGACGTGTGGTCTCGGCGTCGGATTGCGACGCAGCCGCCGCGGTCGGGGCATCTTTGCAGACATAGGTCGCCTGCCCTGCATCCGGATTCTGCCCACCGGTCCAGATGTGCATGGTGTTGTGCGGATTCTGGTCGAGGAACCCGAACGCGGCGTCGTAGATGCTGCCGCCGCCGAAGTCGCGGAAATTGTTGAGGCTCAGGATCTGGGCGATGTCGTCGGCCGACGGGTAATGATAGTTGATCGCCTGGTTGATAGTCTGTCCCTTGGGATATTCGGCCGGATAGCGCAGCGGATACCAGAGCGAGTTCGACTGAAGCAGCGCGTCGATGAAGCGCTGGCGGTTGGCATTCTCAGGATCCGGCGTGACGGCCGCATAGCCGATCTTGCTGATGACGTAGCAGAAGAAGCCGTGCTGTGAGGTGAAGGTGACGCGGTCATGCGCGAGCGCCAGGATCGCCTTCTTCTGCGCCGCCGTCGGCGCCGGGTCGAGCGCCGCCAACAGCGTCTCGGCCGCTTCCTCGGTGAGATAGGCCTTCATCGAATTCGGAATGATGCGGCCCTTGTCCGGCTCCTCCGGCCGGTACTCCGGCATCGTGAAGTCCCAGTACGGGAGCATCAGCCCGGGCTCGAAGTCCTGAAGGTTCTGCTCGAACTCGTAGAGATAGGCGCGGTGCCAGGGCAGGAAGCGCTCCCAGCCGTGCTGGCAATGATTCTGGTGGATCAGCGCCTGGTTGTTGTAGTTGCGCCGGTCTTCCGGCCAGTGGTCGAGATCGTAAAGCCGGCGGAAGCCGCGGCGCAGGCGTTCGAGCTGCGGCTCGCTCATGCAGTCGATGTTCATGCGCCGCCGGGGCTCGCCGGCATCCGCGGCCGGCGAATAGCCGTCGGCAGCCACCGCAAATTCGGCGATCTCGCTCACCTTCACCGTCGCCGTCTTCGCCGGCTTGCCAGGCGCAAGCTCAACTGCGACGCTGGTCGCATCATCCGGGCAGCCGGCATCGATCCAGTCGGCAATGCGGTCGACGTCAGCGGGCGCGACGCGCTTGCCGCCCCATGGCAGCGCCGGGAACCGGCCGCCATCGAACGGTGCGTCACCGCGCAATCCCTTGATCAATCCGGATGCGTCGCTGCGCGCATGCGGCGGGATGCAGCAGGCGTGGCCCTCCGGCACTGGAGCAACCATCTTGATGCCGAAGATCTCGGCCGTCTCCAGCGCCTGTGCGCCCTTGTCCCAAAACCGCCCAGCACCACCATAATCAGCGGTGCTATCGCCGGCAGCTTCATCCAGGATCGCCTTCACGCGCGCATAAGCAACGGTCAATGCTTCGGTGTCCATTCCAGCCCCCGGACAGCAAGACGAAGAAGGCGGCCGGAGACTAATCACAACTTTTGGGTGATGTCACGTAGACACGCACCTTCAACGTCGAAGCAAGCGCGAATATTTTTCGGGGTTGCGTGATCTATTTCATACAACCTCTATCGAAACGACAGATCTGGCCATGCGTCGTGTGGATGAGGCGGATGCGAGCACGAGTGCGTTGCTCAAGCTCAGCGCCGGCCATCGGACGTGTCCGGTCATCAAACGCTGCGTGATTGAGCGTAGCGTGCATTCCAGTCGTCGTGGGATGAAGCCGAGCCACACCGGGAGCGAATCCGCGCCGAACGACTGCTCGACGAAGCCGAGCTTCGCCCTTCCCGGCCCGTTTCCCCATCGGACTTGGTTTTCCCCCGCAAGCGCCAACTTCGCGTTGCCTTGCGCGGTCGACTGCGTTAAGCGACAACCATTCTCTGTCCGGAAGGGTGGCCGAGTGGTTTAAGGCACCGGTCTTGAAAACCGGCGTGCCCGCAAGGGCACCGTGGGTTCGAATCCCACCCCTTCCGCCAAAACATCAACAAAATCAATTAGTTAGCTCGTGGTTTTCGCTTCAGCGCACAATCGAACGTACAATCGTCGCTTGGTGGCGCCGTAAGCGTCGCGGTGAGATCGAGTCGATTTGTCGCAGTTCGGACGAGGCGACGCCCGATCCCAACACTGATGCCGCCGCCGATCTCATCAGCTTTCCGACGTCGCGATGGACTGTCGTGTTTCGACGCGATGCATCGAAGGAGCGACAAGACGGTCCTTGAATCACAGCGATGGCGTCGCGCATCTATCCACACCCACGACCGGCAGTAGCTCGCGAGCATTCCGCGCCGCTAGGAATCGATAATTTGACTCTCGCCTGCGCCGCGGTTCGATGGCGTCATGACCAAGGCAGAGAACAGAGCGGCGGCGAGAGCTTGGCACCAAGAGCGCATGCGTCAGCGCGCGGAAGAAGTGCGGGCCGAGGCGGTAGCAGCCGACCTGGCCGAACTCGGCCGGCTTCGCCACTACCTCATCTTTGGCAGGAAGGATCGCCGTGCCGACCGCGAGAAGCTGATGAGCGCCATTGACGACTACGTCGGTGAGATGACTGGCGACCGAACCGCGCTGCACGCCAAAAACCACAAGTGCGGGTGAAGCAGTACGGCCTGGGGACGAAGAATCGGGTAGTCGATCTGCATGAAACTCGCCGCCGAACGTGCCTTTGCCGCTCCTGAAGCCGCCGCCCGCAAACTGGTCGAGCTCGCGAAGACCATTGAAGCTGTCCAGGACGGTCGCATTCACATCGAAAAGCTCAATGCTCCGTTTCTCTACACGCTCAAGGCCACCGGGTTGGAGTTCGGCGCCGGCATCAAGCATGCAGTTGAGAAGGGCTGGCTCGAGCTGCACGAGAGCGGGACCTATGTCCGGCTGATCGACACCAGCGCAAAAGCGGCCCCAGCAAAAGACTAAGTTGCCGGGGCCGTTTGGAGGCTACCTTGGCGGTAATGGGGTCGCCAGGTGGTCATGAGCATAGGAAAAACCGGCAATCAGTTCTGTCCACTTGTGCCCAAAGCGGTATAGGTCCTCATCGGGAACGGAACCGATCGCAATGAAGTTTAGAAGGGACGGCCCGCCAGCGTGACCAGCGGGCTGGTAGCGATCGTCAGGCGCAGTCGCGACCTCCGCGGGGTACGATCGAAGTACTGGCTGGCTCGTGGAGCTTCGCGCGCGTTCTCAATGTCCGAAAGGAGGTTCCAATGCGTACTCCGGCCTTGGCGATTTTGGCAATCGGGATGGCATCAACAGAGCCGGCGGCAGCTCAGACGTATAATCCGGCCTATCCGGTTTGCCTGCACGTTTACCGCGCGGGGGCCAACTATTACGATTGCAGCTACACATCGCTGCCTCAGTGCAATGCTTCGGCATCGGGCCGCGCCGCAGAGTGCGCCATAAATCCATACTTCGCGGGCGTGGAAAACCCCGCAGCTTATCGGCGGCACGGCCGCCGCGCCTACTAGGGCAGTTGCGAGAGACGCCCAGCCCGCCAGCGTGAACCGGCGGGTTGCTGCTTGGGCCGCCTGCGTTTCGGTACCGCAATCCCTAGCGGCTTGTGTCGACGCTACCACCGCGCTTCTATCGGACGATCCGATCAAGACGGCAGCCCGTTATACAACCAAATATCTGATCTTTCATTTGGGTGCCTACCCGGCAACCCCTAATGCAAGCGCGCACATCGTCGCCCCACACACGGCCCTTGGTTTGAGAACTCGAGATACATCGATTGTTGCATGCCTTGTCGTTATCGGGGCATTTGGACAAACACGCCGCAAGGCCAAGTCGCTCGCCTTCTGAAAATGTCGCTTCTTGGGCGGTTGCGAGCGTCGTTGTTGTCGCCGCAGTATAAAGGGCTAGCGCGAGCGCGCTCTTTAGGATTTCTGTAGCCGACATTATCTCCTGCCTCTGTTTGAGACCTCGGAAAGCAGCGTACGCCGGATACACCACCAAGGCGCAAGGCGGCCAGGAAATATCGGATCGCGAAGTAGGCCGCCCGCGTGAGCCGGCGGGCCTGGCTTCACGGACGTATCGTCCGCTCAATTTCACGGGCCGCCCAGGTCGCAACCATCATCGCGAACCGGAAGCGCTCGCGCGTTTCCGCAGGTATTTGGATGCTGCGAATTGCGAGGCTGTTCACATGTTCGGACCCGACAGCATGCTATTGTCGGTGCGGTCATGCCGAACTGTTCGTTTGAATGGCTTCCAATAGAATTAAGTAGGACGAGCAAATATTCGGCTCTGATGCGCTGAAGCTGTTCGTACACACAAGGGTCCTGCCATGGAAATCGGGACTTGGCTGAAAAGTTTGGGCCTAGGACGACATGAGTCCCTGTTCATCGCGAACGCCATAGATTGCGATGTGTTGCCGCAATTGACAGAAGTTGACTTCGAAAAGGTTGGCATCCCACTCGGCGACCGGAAACGCCTCGTGAATGCGATCAGTGCGCTTCCCTCCAGCCTTCCCTCCACTGTCGTGAATGCTGCAATTGCGCAATACGCGGAACGGCGCCACCTCACGGTAATGATCTGTGACTTGGTCGATTCGACCGCCCTGACGGCACGCCTTGACCCGGAAGATATGGGCGCCGTCATCGATGCCTATCACGCTGCTTGTGCTCGTATCACGCGCTCCTATGACGGCTTTCTCGCCGACTTTCGCGGAGACGGCATTCTTGCGTATTTCGGCTATCCCATTGCGCACGAGGACGATCCCGAACGAACTGTAAGAGCTGCGCTCGATATCATTGCTGCTGTCGCACGGCTTGAAACCCGCGCTGGAGAACCGCTCGCGGTGCGTATCGGTATCGCTACCGGCATGGTGGTAGTCGGTGACCTGGGCGGCGAAGGCAAACTTCGGGAGCACTCCGTGGTTGGGGGCGCTCCCAATATCGCGGCTCGCGTGCAAGCCTTGGTCGAGCCGAACACCGTGGTCGTCGCAGACTCCACCCGTCGTCTCCTTGGCGATATCTTTAGTCTTCGCGACCTTGGCGCCCACCACCTCAAGGGCATTAGCGAGCCGGTGAGCGCGTGGGCCGTCCAGGGCGTCTCGGCTTCCGAGAGCCGCTTTGAGGCGGTGCGTCCGACAGAACTCGCCCCTGTCATCGGCCGCGATTCCGAGTTGGAGTTCTTGTTGGAACGTCAACGTTTGGCTCGCACGGGCGAAGGCCAGATCGTTCTCATCTCAGGCGAGCCGGGTATCGGGAAATCGCGCTTAGCAGCGGCTCTGGCTGAACGTGCAGCTAAGCATCAACCACACGTGCATTTCCGTTATCAGTGCTCGCCTTACCACGCCAACAGCGCACTTCATCCCGTGGTCGAGCAGTTGGAAAGGAGTGCCGGATTTAAGGCGGACGATCCCGTCGAGACGCGGCTTGACAAGCTGGAGGCACTCCTCTCGTTGAGAGCACCGCAAGTTCAGACGGTAGTACCACTTTTTGCTGAGCTGCTATCGATCCCATTCGCGAGCCGTTATCCAAAACCGCAGCTAAGCCCCGCCCAGCAGCGTCGCCGCACACTTGCCGCGCTGCTCGATCAATTCGAGAGCCGTTCTCGCAAACAGCCCATCCTGTTGCTTATCGAAGATGTTCAGTGGGCCGACGACACCACCCTCGAATTGCTCGACCTCATCGTAGAGCGAGCCCGACAGTTGTCTATCCTTGCGCTGGTTACCTTTCGACCAGAGTTCGAGCCTCCCTGGACCGGTCTTGCAAATGTCGGAAGCCTGGTCCTCGGACGGCTCAACCCAGATGATGTCAAAGGTGTTGCCACGCAGGTGGCCAATGGCCGAGCGCTTCCGATCGACGTGATGAAGCAGATCGTAACAAAGACTGACGGAAATCCGCTCTTCGTGGAGGAACTCACCAAGGCTGTCCTCGAAGCTGGCATTCTGATCGAATGCCAGGATCGCTATCAGCTCGGGGGACCGTTACCGCCCTTTGCCATCCCGGAAACCCTTCACGACTCCCTGATGGCGCGGCTCGACCGCCTGCATTCGGTGAAGGAGATCGCCCAGATTGGCGCCACCATCGGTCGCGAATTTTCCTATTCCTTGATGCGGGCTGTGGTCGCTCGAGAGGAAACACGGTTGCAGCATTCCCTCTCCGAACTCGAGGAGGCCGGGCTTATTTTCCGCGAAGGTGACCTGCCGGATGCCATTTATAGCTTCAAACACGCATTGGTGAGGGATGCGGCTTATCAGAGCCTGCTGAAGACACGGCGGCGGCAACTCCATGCGCAAATAGCGCGCGTGCTTGAGGAAGGATTCCAGGATGCCGTCGTGAACGACCCTGAAATCCTTGCGCACCATTTCACCGAAGCCGGCATGCTTGAGAAGGCAACGGACTATTGGCTCAAGGCCGGAAAGCGCGCGCTCGGGCGCTCCTCCAATGCCGAGGCTGTAAAACATCTCACGCGAGGAATGGAGCTGACCCAGCAACTGCTCAGCTCGCCGCAACGCGATCGCAAAGAACTGGATTTCTATCTGGCCCTTGGTCCTGCAGTCGCCGCAACTGAGGGCGATGCCGCGGCTGAAACGTCGCGGGTCTTCTCACGGGCTCGCGCGCTGCTAGGCGAAAGTGTCAGCCTAGAAGAACGGATGACGATCCTGTGGGGCAGCTACCTAGCCCACAGTATGCGCGCGGAGTATAGCTCAGCGCTGGAGGATGCCCGGTACGGCCTCGCGTTGGCCGCAGAGCATGATCATCCCGGCGTGGCCGTCCTAGCCACGCGCTTTATTGGACAATCATTGCATCTCACGGGTGCCTTCGCCGACGCACGCGAACACCTCGATCGCGCCCTCGCACTGTGCTCAACCAATCCAGCCACGATATCGACCTATCGCCGCTTCGGAGTCGATGACGCGGTGAACAGCCTGGCGTGGCTCTCGACGACGCTATTGGTCCTTGGCTATCCTAAACAGTCTACAACAATCGTCGAGCGTACTGAAACTCTTGCTCGAACGAGGGAACAAAGCTTTACGACGGCCCTGGCCCTGGGGAACATAGTCGTTTTGGGCACAATCGGCGGCGACGCAAAGCGCGCTTTGGCTCACGCCGACGAAGCGATATCGCTCAGCATCGAGCATGAATTTGCGGCAATTGAACGAAGAGCACGTTTTTTCCGCGGAGCGCTATTAGCCCAAGGAGGGGATCTTCAAGTCGGGATCGAACTGATGCGCGGCGCTTTGACGGCAACTTACCAAAACTCTGAACGGTGCCGCCGCACTCTCTATTTGGGCCATCTCGCCTTCGCTCATGCCCAGCTCGGAGAGCTTGAAGTTGGACTGCGCCTGCTGGACGAAGGCGTTCAGCTGGCCGAAACAACAGGGGAGAGTTTCTTTGAGGCCGAGTTGTATCGTCTTCGGGGCAACATCAACCTAAAACTCGGCAGGCGTGACCAGGCAGAGGCCGCACTGCAGCGAGCCGTGGCGATTGCGCGGCGACAACAAGCTCGCTGGTGGGAGTTGCGTGCCTCGATCTGTCTCGCGCGGCATTGGAGTAACGAAGGCAGATATTTCGAGGCTTGGTCCCTCTTAGAGCCTATATACACTTGGTTCACCGAAGGTCGGGATACACCCGATCTGACAGACGCGAAAAATCTCGTGGACGAACTACGCTCAGTTTCAGGAATGAAATCGGTTTCAGGAATGAAAGATGAGCCAAAGCGTGGCAGCTGTTGACCAGCACCGCTCAACATCATGCCTGACGTAAATTGATCAGCGTCCGATCAACGCCTGCCCTTCGCCCGCTTTCCGGACTTGCCACCTGTTCGTTCAAGTTTGCTAAGGGCGCTCTCGACATCCTTGATTGCCTTCTTGAGCTGCTTCTCGCGCTTTCCAAGAATGCTCTTGAGTTGTCTTCGCTGCTCGGCGGTCAATGTCGTAAAATCGATCACCTTCGTAAACGCGATGAAGGCCATTGCTTACCTCCCGATGGTGGTGGTCGTTAGGCCGTGATCAATATGTGCAAGGCAGTGAAACAAATATTCTCCAATATCATCGACCTATAGTCAAACGGCATTTCTTCCAGAAATACTCGATCGGCCTTCCGACCCACGGGCCCTCGTGGTGAGCGCGAGAGAAAGCGGTAGCAACTGACATCGCGCTACCACGCCGTCGTTATTTCACTTCCGCTTTTTGTTCTTGAGCCGCGCCGGTCGCGAGGTGCGCTTCGTGCGACCGAGTCGGGAAGACCTTACAGTCGGAGATTTCTCGTGGGGCCTTGATCGCTGCAACAAGGCGCGGAGCGTGGCAAACTGGCGTTGATCCAGCTGATTGGCGAAGCTCTCGAAATCAGTGGCGTCACTGCCAAGCTGGCTCAACCAGACAAATGCACTGTCCAAGGTGCGCAACTCAGGCGTCTGGTATGACAGCAGATCTCGGTAATAAGTTGCCGACTCCTCGCAAAACAGATCACGCGCGATGCCATTTACGAGCCGCCGCACTCCATATTTTATTCCCGTGATGGCCGCTCCTGATATTCCATGGCTCAGCATCGCTCCGAACGTAAAGTTGTGTAGCCCTCGCAGAAACGGAGCAGTGCCGCGGTGCCGCTCCGTGAATTCAAAGGCTTGGCCCAAATAGGGATAGCGCGCGAGGGCCTCGCTTTCCTCGCCCGATGGAGGCGTGAAGCGGTCGCGCCAAAGGGCTATTTGTTCAAAGAATAGGGCGAGCTCGGGACGCGCCGAGAGATCCGCCTCAACGCCGCTCGCAAAAATCATGAAGTCGAATTCGAATCTACGATTGCTGCTTTGAACCCTTGCAATACCGCAAGCTTCGTCGATGAAACTCCATCCGCAGTCGGGGTGCCAGGCGAAATTCTCAAACTCGCGGCATCGCCAATAAGCGTCCTGTGTAGGCGGGACCGGAAGCTCCTCAAGAATGTGACGCATGAACCGCCAGCGGTCCAGGTCCGTCAGATCGCCGAAGTGGCCCAACATACCGGCAAAATTCATCCAAGTGAGTGGATTGACCCGCGGCATCTCCGAACGGCGGAAGCAAAGGTCTACTCGCGCGGCGCCCGCCTCAAGTGCGAGAGCTGCGTTGTCAAAGGCGGATGCCCCGGCACCAAGGATACCAATGCGCTTTCCTGCAAGCTTGCGAAAATCGATATCATCGGCCGAATGTGCGTAAAGATCTGCCGACAAATGGGCGACCAGAGACTTAGGAGCGCCCCACCTTCCACTTCCCTCAAAGCCTGTCGCAAGAATAATCTTTCTTGCATACACCCGCTCAATTCCTTCGGAACGACGGAGATGGGCAAGGAAGATGCCATTCGCCGGCTCAATCAACATTAGTTCGACCTCGTTCTCAACCGGGAGGTCCAGGACGTCTCGGTACCAATCCAGATACGAGCGCCACACCTCCCGAGGGACGGTATCTATGCGACCCCATGCTCGCCGCCCAAATTTTTCCTCGTACCACGCACGCACCGTTAGACTCGGGACGCCGAAATCAATCCCAGTCACCTCCTTCGGAGTCCGCAACCGTTCCATCCGAGCGAAATTGCGCCAAGGTCCTTCGAAACCGCGCTGGCAACGATCGATGATCCTGAAGTTTGCTATGCGCTCAAGCCTCAAGCCGAACGCGATACCCAGTCCGCTCTGTCCAGCGCCGACAACCAGCACGTCCAGAACCGGCACTCCGTCCATAAATCGCGGGACGGTCCACTCCCGAGCCGGATAGTCCAAATAAGTCAGCTCGCGTCGAACGCGCTTCGTGAGTTGGGAGACGCTCATGGGACATTCCTGCCGCTGCGCTCTTGTTAGAAATGACTTTTGCCATTCGGCTTAGTTCTGTCCCATTACCACAGGTCTGATTGCAGAAAAATCGACCGCCCGACCGCCATTGGGTTTCGCACAGAGCGATTTTGGCCCGCAAGACAGCGGGCTATTATTCTAGCGCTCACTCAAATGCTGATCCGCTCGACGATCGAGCCATCAGTTGCCTCCGATCGCGAGACACGCAACATCGACAATCAACGCGCCTATCGGTGACGATCTGAGCGTCAATCGACTGAAAGACTCAGGCTAGCTCGCCCATCAGGTAGCCTCATAGCGGCACGCTTAGCCGCGTTCCTGACGAAGTCCCCTGCCCGCCCAATCGGCGTAGTGCCGAATTTGCGAGGGTCCATTCGTAGCTCGTCACCGTAGCATTGTACGCGAGCTCCGCGCGGATCGTCAGAATTTGCAATGAGTTCAACTTCTTGGCTAGCGTTGTTTGGAGGAGCGGTGACAGATCACTGACCGCGGCTTTTTGACCGTGGGTTCAGAGGACGGTTTTTCCTGAGGAATGGCTGGAAGGCTCAAACCGCTCGAGGTAGAGCGCCAAACGCCGATGGAGACGGACTCTACCTGATCATCACCGGACCAACCTCGGAGTCGCATTGGCCGATTGGTGTTGCGGTCGGCGCGCTTCTATCTATTGGATAGCGCGCGGAGCGCTGTCCAATATGGACCGCGCGACCTCGGAAACGCCGGTGAGGATGATCTGCACGCCGATGCAGAGCAGCAGGAAAGCTGACAATTTCGTCACCACGCTGGTGCCCTCCTCGCCGAACAGGCGCGCCATTGCGCTCGATTTCCGGTAGGCGTGGTAGATCGCCGCGGTGACGGCGAACGCCACCAGAAGTGAAACGATCGATGACTGGAACATCGCATCGAGGCTGCTGGTGCGGCTGATTCCGATCGCGATGGCTGTCGCGATCGTTCCCGGCCCGGTCGTCAGCGGAATTGTGAGAGGAAAGAAGGCCATGCGCTTCATGGTCGCATGATCGGGGGACGAGACCTCGTGAGGCCCGGCCGGGCCCGAGGGCGCGTTGAGCATGGACCAGCCTGTCGCTGCGACCACGAGGCCGCCGGCAATCCGAAGCGCCGGGATTGTCACGCCGAAGAAGTTGAGGATCTGGCTGCCCAGAAACAGCGACACCAGCAAGACCACGAAGGCATATCCGGCAACCCGCAGCGCAAGGCTCGCGCGCTCGTCTTCAGAAAGACCTCTCGTCTTGTCGAGGAAGATGAAGGCCAGTCCGTAGGGATTGATGATCGCGAACAGCGCGCCGAAGCCGAACAGGAAATCGGCAACGAGCCCCGATGTGGCGATATCACGCATGCTGCGCCCGCTCCGCTCTTCGGCTTACGGGCATGTGAAGCCGGGCGCTTTGAAATCGGCCAGATTGTCGAGCGTCTTGCGCAGAACCTCGAACAGCACGGCCGACCAGCTGTTGGCGACACGGACCAGCATGCCGACGAAAAACCGGGGCATCATCCGATGATACCGGATCTCACTTGTCCTTGCCGGGTGATCGCTCAAGACGCGATCTCTGCGCGCGCATGCGCTTGATCTCCTCCCTGAGCGCCTCGGCTTTTTCGTCTCGTTGCTCGCTCGCCGTTTCCAAGGGTTCGTCGCGAAGCAACTTCTGGAGTGCCTTTTCGACAGAAAGCTTGTTGGTCTCGGCCATACCAGACCTTTCTGACGCTACCGCGTCTGTCAGTACCGTGGTTGCAGTCTCAGCTCTTCGGACTGAACATGCCGCCGGCCGCCTTCATCGCCGCCTCACCCATGGTCTTGGTCTGGTCGGTCAGGGCCCGCATCTGCTCCTGGAAGAAATCGGCTTGAAGCTTGAGCGCGTCCTGGACATCCTTGGCATGGATCAGCTTGTCGCTGAGGTCCAGGGTCGCTGTGACATTGCGCTGCATGAAACTGCAAAACTCCTTCGCCTGGTTCGCGATCGGCAGAGGCGACGAACTGATCCCCTTCTCCAGCATCTCGAAATAGTCCGCGTTGGCCTTGCGCAGGCGGCCAAGCGCCTCGGTCAGCGCCGCACGGACGTTATCTGCCGATAGATTGATCTCTGCCATGACGTCTCTCCCTTCAGGTGTTAGCAGTTACGCGGTAAGTCCACCGAACCAGGCGCCGAAATAGCCGGCGTAGAGCGCGGGTACTTCGAGATTCATCGAGTGCCCGACGCGAGGCACGATCACGAGACGGCAATCCGGCATCGCATCGGCCATGACGTGAAGATCGGCTGGCAGAATCCAGCCGTCCCATTCGCCCCATAGCACCAGATGCGGATGCTTCAGCTCCGGCATGCGGCGCTCGAGCTCTCTGCTCTCTCTTTCCTTCGTGAGGTTGACCGGCGTCCCGATCCAGATGCCCTCGGAGACGCCAAAGGTCTGCTCGATGATGCGGTCGAATAACGCCTGGATGTCCTTCAATCCCTCCCGAAATCGAGGCACGGCGTTCGGCGCCATGCTCTCGGGCACGAACAGCGAGGACGCCGCCGTCGCCATGATCGTCCGTGTCAGGTCCTTGCTCGCCATCATCGCCCGAAACAGGCCGATTTGATCGGCATTGAAAGCCATGCCGAGCGGCGTCACCGGATCGAGTGCGAACACGCGCCCGAAACGCTGCGGCTGCATCAAGAGCATGCGGGCAGCGATGATGCCGCCGGTCGAATGCGTCGCGAGATGGCAATAACCGATGTCGAGCATATCGAGTGCCGCCAGCATGTCCTCGGCATGCTGCTGCATGGAGTAGTTCGAATAATCGGCGGCAGGCTTCGGCCGGTCGCTGTCCCCGCAGCCGCGCCAGTCGATGGCGATGACGCGCAGGCCCGTTGGAAACAAGGGCGCAGCCAGCTCGATCCAGTCCTTGCTGGCGAGATTGCCATGGATGAAGACGACGGTCACTTCGCCTCGGCCCCACTCCCGCCAGCCAAGCTCGATTTCACCCGCCTGCACCCGTGGCATAGACCGATCCTATTTGTTGAGACCGGCGGTTGGTGCCGCACCGGGAGGTGTCGGCGCCACCGGCAGGGCGGATACCACGGAACCCTTGATCATGCGATCTGTGCCGAGGGGCGATGAGGTGTCGACCGTTCCTTTCGTGACGAAGTCCACGACGTCGGCGGAATATTCCACCGGATTGTCGGTATGGATGAAGTGCCCGGTCTCCGGATAGATTTTCAGAATCGGCCGGTTGCCCGCATTGGTCATGCGCGTCATGAACGGCGTGATGACGTCGCGTCCGAGATCGGTCAGCCCGTTGAAAGCCGGCGTCGGGATGAACGGCTCCTTGTCACCGAAAGCGAGGAAGATCGGCGCCTTGATCTGGGTAACCCGCTCGTAAAGGTTCTTCGGATCATCCTGCTGGAGCTCGGCCCCGATCGTGTAGATGTCGAAGATGAAGACGTTGCACCACTGTTCGAGCTCCTTGGGATTGCCCTTTGTAAGCCCGACGCGCTGCTCGGTATGGAAGCGCGCATATTCGCTGTCGCTGAAGAAGTAGCCGCTCTTGGCCGCCGACACCACGCCGGTGTCGGGGTCGCGCTTCTTGAAATAGAAGAAGTCGCGAATGCCCTGCTCGTCGCGGGCCTTCTCCGCCGCCAGGATGCCGGTCTGGTCCCAGATCTGCTTCCACTTGTCGAAGTCGCGACCGAGTCCCGGTTGGAACAGAGGTGCCTTCTTGTCTTTCGCGATCGTAATGTCGCGCGGGTATTCCTCGAGCCCGGATGGTGCTTCGAGCGCGAGGCCCTGCACCGCATCCGGCCAGGTCAGGGCGTACCCCGTGACGAACTGACCGCCCAGCGAGTGGCCGAGATAATAGGCTTTCTTGACGCCAAGCTGGTTTACGACGAGATCGTAGATGACCTCGCGCATATCCTGCATGGTGCGCGCCGGGCTCTTATCGAGATTACCGGGCCCGGACATGCCGTAGTTCGGCAAGTCCGGCACGATCACACGCAAGCCACTCCGCAGCGCATATTGCATGATGTTGCCATAGTGCCCGCCGAATGCGCCCTTGCCGTGGATGATGACGAGGACCTTGGGATCCTTGTCGGTGCCGGCATACTCATCCATGTAACCGATCTGCCAGGTGTTGCCGATCTTGTCCTTGGCGTTGGCGTATTTGACCGGATAGGGATAGGTCACGAAGTCCTTCCAAAAGGACTTGCTCGGATCGATGTTTTCGGCGACGCCCGGCACACGATAATTCTTGTCGACGAACATCCTCGCACGATCGAGAGCCGCGACGTCGTCCATGAAGGCGACGAACTTCGGATCGTTCTTGCGCTGGTTGATGATTGGGAACACGCCGTAATGTGCGACCGGGCTCTCCTGCGCGATCAGGTCCGCGCCCGGCACGCGATCTACGGCCTTCTGCGCCAGCTTGAAGTTCAGCCAGAGGTCGTTGGTGATGTGCATCACCAGTGTGCGCGACTGGATGCGGCCGAGATATGGATTGATGTTGTGGGTCTCACCGACCCGGTTGCGCCAGACGAGATCGACGGCGTCATAGAGCTTGGCACGGTTGGTGACACTCAGACCGGCCTTCTCGTTCGGCGGATCCCAGTAGAATATCTCGGGCTGGACCGCGGCCCAGTTCTGGGTCGTGCGGAAGCCGAAGTCGTAGCCCGTCATGCCCAGAATCGACCAACCGAACGCCACACCCGGCATAGGGTGCTTCTCCTTGGGCAGATTGTAGTAGTCGCCCTTGGTCGCCTGCCAGACCGGATCGCCCTCGATCGCGGCCGTCATCATCTGGAAGGTCCAGTTGCCGACGGGGTCTTCACCGTCCGACTGCGTGGTGCCGCCGATCGGCATCAGCGCGCCGATATATTCGGGATGCATGACCCCCCACACATAGGTCTGGGTGCCGCCCATGGAGACGCCCGTGACAAGCGCGACGCGCGCGACCTTCAACTCGTCGCGCAGCAGGCGGTAGTTCGCCTGCACCATGTCGTAGTAGCTGTACTGCGGAAACTTGATGCCGAGGCCGTCGGACGGTTTGCTGGCGCCCCACGTCCCGAGCGGGTCGACCATGATGACGTAGTAGCGGTCGGTGTCGATCGGCCGTCCGGGGCCGATGATCGGGACGCCGCCCGACAGGGCCGCGCCCTTGACCCACTGTTCGTACATATCGGTGGAATCGCCGGAATAATAGGAATTGATCACGACCGCGTTGGTGATCTCACCGGCGGCATTGCGCCGCGCGTTGCCGATCGCGATGTATCCGGTACGCAGCTTGCCTGCCCCGAGCGATTCCAGCGTCACGCCGCCCTCGCCGCCATTCTCCCATTTGGAGGGATTGGCCAGGTCGTACTTGCCGCCAAGCCGGAAGTTCGCGATCTCATAGGTCTTTTTGAGCCCGTCATGCTGCATCTGCGACGAGCGCCGCGTGAACGGCTGGGCGACCGCGAGCGCGGCGCCGAGCAGCAATAACATCAGGCTGACGAGGCAACGCTTGAGTGCGCTTCTCCCGTTCATGACGAACTCCCTCCTGGCGGTGTTTTGCGCGAACGCTAGGCTGGACCTCCTCCTGAGGCTTGATTTAGCTCAATGGAATCCTTGAGCCTGCGTTGAGGATCGTGGTCATCGTCACGCTGGCCGGTCCCCGCAATGCCCTTCCTCAGTCATGGCTCATATCGTATCCGCTATGAGCTCGACGGACCGGCGAATGCGCCTGCCTATGTGCTGGTTAACGGTCTGACGCAGTATTCCGAGCTTTGGGGCGCGTATCGCGACACGCTAATCGCACGGCGGTTCCGGGTCGCTACCTTCGACCTGCTCGGCCAGGGCGTCTCCGACAAGCCCGCGCTGTTCATCGATCAGGACGACCACATCGCCGTGCTGCATCGCCTGATCGGCGAGCTTGGCGACGGTCCGGTC
The DNA here is from genome assembly GCF_052075995.1 of Bradyrhizobium sp. 613_E4_N2_2. NCBI lineage: Bacteria > Pseudomonadati > Pseudomonadota > Alphaproteobacteria > Hyphomicrobiales > Nitrobacteraceae > Bradyrhizobium > Bradyrhizobium sp. 613_E4_N2_2. The sequence continues at coordinate 4,390,752 of NZ_CP197234.1, read as the reverse complement.
TTCCTCAGTGGCATCAGTTTCGGTGGCCTGATCGCGTTGCGCTATGCCATCGAGCATGGCGCGCGGCTGTCGGGCCTTGTGCCGATGAGCTGCTTTGCCGAGCTTTCGCCACAACTGCTTCTGATCGGCAACGCCTTGCGCACCGGCCTCATCCTGGGCGGCACCGGCTACCTCCAGGATCTGCTGCTGCCGATGAACCTGTCCGACCAGTGGCTGAAGCCGCTGCTGGACAAGCTCGACAGCGTGAAGCGGCAGGGCTGGCTGGTCAACGACGTGTACGCCCTTCAGAACCTGATGGAGTCTTTCCTCGACTTCAAGCCGCTGACGCCGCAGCTCTCCTCAATATCCGTCCCGACCATGATCCTGAACGGCGAGTTCGACTTCCTCACGCCGCGGGCGCTGCACGAGACGTTGCGTGTGGAAATTCCTGACAGTGCGCTCGTCATCATTCCGAGGGCCTATCACGCCTTCACGCTCGAAAAGGCTGCCTTAACAGCCGACCTGCTGGCGCGCTTCGCCGAGGACGTGTTGGCTGGCCGCTGGCAGGGCAACAAGCAGGTCTTGATCGCGCCGGAAGATGCCGGCGGAGACTTTTCGCCGTTTCCCGCCGGCTATGACCATCTGCGCGCGATCCCGGTGCACAGGCCAGCGACATGAGCGCGTTCTTCGGACCGTTGCAAGCCGACGGGCGCGTGCCGCCGCGCCAGCAGACGCGGGTCGCCGCGTTCCTGGTTTCTGCGCATGGTGCGCTGGCACGGCAACTCGCGGTCGCCCTGCCCGCGAGATTCGATGCCGCCTGGCAGACCGAATTGAACGCGCAGTTCTATCGCGAGAGCGAGATCGTCTCGCTTCTCATGCGCGCGACCGCCTGGGTCCCGGACCTCGCGCTGGGCCCGATGGCGGCATCCTGGGAGATGGCCTGGCTCCCCGCCCCGATCGAAGGCATCGCCGATCACACCCGCGCGCAGACCATTCACCTCGCGACGCTCGCGCATGCGGTTCATGCCGGGATCCGGCCGGCGGCCCTGCTGCCGACGGAAGCGAACGCGAACGATCCCTTCGTGATGGCGCTGCGGCGCATCGAGTTCGAGAGCGGTCGGCTGTTGCAGGCGCAGATTCTGTTCCTGAAGGGCCCAGACCTCCTACCTTTCCGGGATGCCGTCAACGCGACGCTCGAACGGCGGCACGCCGAGGTGCGCAGACTCTGGCACGAGACCCTTGCAGGCGTCGGCGTTGGCCTGCGCGAATGACCCGGCAACCTTGACGCAGATCAAAGCCGAGAGTCTGCCCGCCCCCAACATCGATCCAGTATTCACCTGCGCCTGCCGACCGGAGTTCCGCCCATGAAGGCCGTTTCCGTCGAAGAAGCCGTTGCGATGATCCCGGCCGGTGCGAGCGTCATGGTCGGCGGCTTTATGGGCGTCGGAACCCCGGAGCGCCTGCTTGACGAACTCGTGCGGCAGAACAAGACCGGCCTGTCTCTGATCTGCAATGACGCCGCTACTCCCGGCAAAGGCGTCGGCAAGCTGTTCGACGCTGCGCTGGTCTCAAGGCTGACGGCAACGCATATCGGCCTCAATCCGAAGGCGCAGCAGCAGATGCTCGCGAACCAGATCGCCGTCGATCTCGTGCCGCAAGGCACCTTCGTCGAACGCATCCGCGCGGGCGGATGTGGCCTCGGCGGCGTGCTGACGCCGACGGGCGTCGGAACGCTGGTTGCCGAAGGCAAGCGTCAGATCGAGGTGGATGGCAAGCCGTTCCTGCTGGAGACGGCATTGCGGGCGCAGTACGCGCTGGTTCACGCGTTTCTCGCCGACTATCTCGGCAATCTCGCTTACGCACTGACCTCCCGCAACTTCAACCCGGTCATGGCGATGGCTGCCGACACGGTCATCGTCACTGCAGAGAACATCGTGCCCGTCGGTGTCATCGCGCCCGATCACGTCGTGACCCCGGCGCCGCTCGTCGATTACCTCATTACCAACGGGTGAGATCATGGACCCGCAGATCATCATCGCCCGACGCGTCGCCAGGGAGTTGAAGAGCGGAAACCTTGTCAACCTCGGCATCGGCATTCCGACCCTGGTTGCGAATTACGTTCCGGCCGATTTGAAAGTCTTCTTTCAGTCGGAGAACGGACTGATCGGCACCGGGCCGATTCCCGAACAAGGCATGGCGCATCCGACGCTGACAGACGCCGGCGGCCGCCCCATTAGCGCGCTCCCGGGTGCGGCGACCTTCGACAGCGCGATGTCGTTCGGACTGATCCGCGGCGGCCATGTCGACGTCACCGTGCTCGGCGGCCTCCAGGTCGATGCGCATGGGCTTCTCGCCAACTGGATGATCCCAGGCAAGATGGTCCCGGGCATGGGCGGGGCGATGGACCTCGTCAGCGGCGCCAAACGGGTCATCGTCGCCATGCAACATGCCGCGAAGGGCAAGTCGAAGATCGTCAAGACATGCAACTTGCCCCTGACCTCGGCGCGCCCGGTCCATCTGGTCGTGACCGACATGGCGGTCATCGGTTTTGCGGACGGCAAGGCGACGCTGCTCGAGACCGCCCCCGGTGTCAGCGTTGGCGAGGTTGTGGCGGTGACAGAGGCCGAATTGGTCATTCCTGACAACATCCCGGAAATGACGATCTGACGAGGTCACGACCATGCGGATATTCAGCGACTTCAACGAGATCAAATCCGCGGTCGGCACCGAGATCGGCGCGAGCGACTGGATCGAAGTGACCCAGGATCGGATCAATAAATTCGCCGAAGCAACCTGTGACGAACAATGGATCCATGTCGACCAGGACCGCGCCAGGAAGGAAGCGCCCGGCGGCACCACCATCGCTCACGGCCTGCTGTCGCTCTCGCTTGCTCCGCTGTTCATTCGATCCGTGATGGGTTTGAAAGGGCTGCGCAATACGCTGAATTACGGCGCGGATCGCATCCGGTATCTGGCGCCGGTGCCGGCCGGCTCGAAGCTTCGCGGCCGGGTCACCGTGGCTGAAACCGAGGACGTGCCGCCGGACGGCTTGCGCGTCAACTATCATCTCGTGATCGAGATCGAGGGCGGCAAGAAGCCCGCTTGTGTCGCCGAGCTGATCGCCCTGCACTATCGCTGAGTGCGCTCAGTCGATGATGTGATACCCGCCATCGATATAGAGAACGCCCCCGGTGATCAGCTTGGCGCCATCTAGCGCCAGGAACGCGGTGGCATTGCCGACGTCGTCGATGCTGACCAGGCTGCGCGCCGGCGCTTTGGACTGCGCCTTGTCCATGAGCTCGTCGAACTCCGGGATACCTGACGCCGCGCGCGTGGCGAGCGGGCCGGGCGAGATCGCGTGCACGCGGATGCCCTTTGGGCCAAGTTCGGCGGCCGCGTAGCGGACGGCCGCTTCAAGCGCCGCTTTCGCCACGCCCATGATGTTGTAGTTCTCCACCACCATCTGGCTGCCATAATAGGTCATGGTGAACATCGTGCCGCCGTTCTTCATCAGCGGCTCGGCGAGATGCGCCATGCGCAGGAATGACCAGCAAGAGACGTCCATCGTCTTAAGGAAGCCATCGCGGCCGACGTCCACCACGCGGCCATGGAGCGCCTCCTTCGGCGAGAAGGCGATCGAATGCAGCAGGAAATCGAGCTGTCCCCATTCCTTCGTGATCCGCTCGAACACCGCCTCGGTCTGCCCCTCCGTCATCACGTCCAGCGGCATGAAGATCGGCGCTTCCAGCGCCTGTGCCAGCGGTTCGACGTGTTTCTTGGCGCGATCGTTGAGGTAGGTGACGGCCAGATCGGCCCCAAGCGCACGAAATGCCCTCGCGCACCCCCAGGCGATGGACTGGTCGTTCGCGATGCCGACGACGAGGCCCTTCTTGCCCTTCAGGGCAACCTTTGTATCCGGGAACACGGGGATCATGACACCCTCTCTTGCCTTGGATTGGTCGATTGTCCGTTCATCAACAGCGACAGCGTATGCTGTGCGATCATCAGTTCTTCGTCGGTTGGCACGACGTAGACGGGGATGCGGCTGTCGGAACGCGAGATCAGCCTGGAATTGCGCGCGTTCTCGACGGGATCGAGCGTGCCGCCGAGCCATCCGAGCTGCTCGACCACGCGCGCGCGAATGTTCGCCGAATTCTCGCCGATCCCGGCCGTGAAGACGAAGGCGTCGAGGCCCTGCAAGGCGGCCGCGAGCATGCCGGCACTGAGACCGATCCGGTAGACGAAATAGTCGACCGCGAGCTTCGCCTTGGGGTCGGCGCTCGCCTCCAACTCGCGCATGTCATTGCTGACACCGGAGAGCCCCTTCAATCCGCAGTCGCGATAAAGGAAGTTCTGCACGTTTGAGGCGGACATCCCTTTCTCGGAGATAAGATAGATCACCACTCCGGGATCAATCTGCCCTGGACGCGTTCCCATCGGGAGGCCATCGAGCGCTGTGAAACCCATGGTGCTCTCGACGCTGCGCCCGTCCTTGAGCGCGCACATCGACGCGCCGCTGCCGAGATGGGCAACGATCACGCGCCGCTTCGCGATATCGGGCGCCACGCCCGGCAGGGTCCGGGCGATATATTCGTAGGACAGCCCATGAAAGCCATAGCGCCTGACACCCTCGGCATGAAGCTGATGCGGAATAGCATAATGGTCGGCGACGGCATCATGCGTGCGGTGAAATGCGGTGTCGAAGCAAGCAACCTGCGGCAGCGTCGGGAAATTCGCCAGCAGCGAACGGATCGGCGCCAGATTGTGGGGCTGGTGCAGCGGCGCCAGGGGCACAAATCGTTCGAGACGGGACACGACACCGTGGTCGATCAGTACCGGCCGCGAATAGTCCGGCCCACCATGCACGACCCGGTGACCGACCGCGATCGGCGTGACGCGAAGTTCGTCCCGCAGCCAGTCGCCGGCAACGGCCATCGCCGCCGGAACATCAGGCACAGCCTCGATCGGATAGGCCCGATCGGCCATCGGATCGCCGCTCGGGCCACTTGCCCGCAGACGCGGTCGGCTGCCGATACCGTCCATCTGTCCCTTGATCTGACGACGAAGCGCACAGTCGCCTTCGATCGCATAGACCTGAAACTTCACACTGGACGAGCCGGCATTGACGACGAGGATCGTATCCATGGCGATCACGCGGCAACCGTCGGCGCCTTCTGGCGCCGGGCATGAGCATAGAGCGCGGCGACCGCACAGGACGCCATCCGCGCACGTGGCGAATCCGCGCGCGAGGTCAGCACGACGGGCACGCGCGCACCGAGCACGATGCCGGCGCCATCGGCCTTGGCGAAATAGGCAAGGTTTTTGGCGAGCATGTTGCCGGACTCGAGGTCCGGAACCATCAGGATCTGAGCCCGCCCGGCGACCTCGGATGTGATGCCCTTGATCCGCGCGGCTTCCAGATCGATGGCATTGTCGAAAGCCAGCGGGCCGTCGAGGATGCCGCCGGTGATCTGGCCGCGATCGGCCATCTTGCACAGGGCCGCGGCTTCGATCGTCGAGGGGATTTTCGAGGTCACGGTCTCGACGGCAGACAGAATCGCCACCCGCGGCGTCTTGCCGAACCCTGCCTGATTGTAGAGGTCGATCGCATTCTGAATGATGTCGCGTTTGGCGTCGAGATCGGGGAAAATGTTGATCGCCGCATCCGTCACGAAGATGGTCTCTGCATAGGCAGGCACATCCATCACGAAGACATGGCTGATACGCCGGTCGGTGCGCAAGCCACCGGTCTTGGCCGTGACGGCGCGCATCAATTCGTCGGTGTGCAGGCTGCCCTTCATCAACAGCTCGCCTTTGGCGGCATGGATGAGCTCGACGCCCTTGGCCGCGGATTCGTCGCTGTGCGCGGCATCAACGATCTCGAAACCGGACACATCGAGATCGCACCGGGCGGCAGTATCCTTGATCTTCCGCTCGGGCCCGACGAGCACGGGCCGGATAATGCCGGCGCTTGCGCTATCGATGGCGCCGCGCAGCGAGGTCTCGTCGCAAGGATGCACCACGATGGTCGGCGTTGGCGGCGCGCCCTTCGCGGCCGCAATTAAGCGATCGTACTTGCTACCGGGTTGGGTTTGCGTCGTGTCGGCCGACATGATGTCACTCCCGATCCTGCCAATCCGCGTTACGACGCCCGTGCCTTGGGATCGAAAGGGGCGACGTTCGATGTCAACTCCGCCTCTCCGTCCAGACCGAACAGCGCGGCGACGCGCTTCAGGCGATTGGCCCGCTCGCCGGTGATGTCCTCACTCGCCGACAGCACCTCGCGCATCGCCACGAAGGCCGCACGCCGCTGGCTGGTGTCGTCGGGCAACAATTTCGGGATCGCAGCGAGAGCACCTTCGCGATCAAGAAGCAGTATGAAGAACTGCTCACGCACCAGCTTCTTGAATTCCGACAGCGTCATGCGGGCGCCGGCATGGTCACGCCGAACCTGCCGCAACGCCTCGATGCTGCGCTCATCCACCATGCCGCGTGCGGAGCCAACATAAAGCAGCGCGCGGAGGGCCGCTTCGCGGAGCCCGCCCTCAGCGATGTGCGATTTCAGCTCGGCGATCCGTGCCGCGAGCATGGCGCGATGCTCCAGCGACATCTCCCGGTGGCGCGAGGGCACGGAATTAGGGTCGACGCCGACCGCGGCCTGGAGCAGCGGCGAGCCGTAGAGGTTGAGGAAGACGGCCTCGCTCAGCGCCTCCTGCGCATCGCGCCAGCTATCCAGCGTGTGCACGATCTGCTTCGACATTTGTTCCTGGAATGCCAGGAATGGATTGTCCTTTGAAACCGGCTTGCGGTCTGTCTCGACACGATCTGCAGCCGATTTGACCGTGGACATCCAGGGGTTCTGGCTGCTGAACGCCTCGTATTGCAGCCGCAGCGGATGCATGTTGCGGGCCCATTCCGCGAGTTGGGGCGTCACCATGCCCTTCACCCACGGCCGCAAGAATTTTTGATAGGCCGCGAGATTGAGCTCCGAGACACGCTTGGCCGCAGCGAAGCGCCGCTCGTCCTCGGGCGAATTTCCGCCCATCGCGCGGATATCATCCAGCGTGCGGGCCTCGCAGCGCATCACCCACTGGCCTGCCGCAAGATCCGCATTGAGCGTCTCGTTGCCACGGGCCTCGAACGTGGCTTCATAGAGCCCTGGCGGCAGCACGTCGATCAGGTCGATGTTGCTTGAGAACTCAGCGTGCTCCTTCTTGGCCACACCGCCGGATACGAAGATGCCGAGATGGCCGATGCTCTCGTGAACGGTATAGACGATGGTCTGGCCATAAGCTCTGATCTCGTCGACGTCGGCGTAGCAGTCTAGGATCCAGTCCAACGCCTGCTGCGGCGGGGTGACGTTGTCGCCCTTGGAGCAGAACACAACGATCGGCGAACGAATGTTGCGCAAATCGACCTTGCGGCCGTCGGACATCTCGATCTTGCCGGCTGCGAGATTGTTGCCGATGAAGAGCTCGTCGACGATGAACTGGATTTCCTCAGCATTGAGATTGACGTGTCCGCCCCACCAGCGCTCGAAATCGAGATAGCGTTCCGCCTCGCTATCGACCTTGGAATAGACGTTGTACTGCTTGGTCCAGAGCGTATTCGACGGGTTCTGGTTCTCGAAATTCTGCACCAGCCAGGCGCCGTCGAATTTGCCGGCGCCGAGATCGCTCGTGAGTGCCGTGAGCCAGCTTCCGCCCAGCAGGCCGCCGGAATAACGCATGGGGTATTTGCCATGCACGCCTGCCCAGTAAGCCAGCGGCGCACCAGCGATGATCAGCGGCCCGAATAATTCCGGCCGCAGTGACGCCAGGATCATGACGGCCCAGCCGGCCTGACAATTGCCGATCACGCAGGGCTTTCCGTCGGCGTCCGGATGACGGCTGATGACGGTCTCGATAAAGATGGCTTCCGCGCGCGCAATGCGTTCGATGGTCTGCCCGGGCATCGGCTCCGGAAGGAAGCCGATGAAGTAGCAGGGATGCCCCGCCTTCATGGCGACGCCGATCTCGCTATCGGCCTTGAAGCCGCCGATGCCGGGTCCATGGCCGGCGCGCGGATCGACCACGACGAACGGACGCCGGCTCATGTCGATCTCAACATCCTTCGGCGGAACGATGCGCACCAGCGCGTAGTTGACCGGTTCGTCCAGCTTCCGGCCGTCCGTGATCAGTTCGGCGGCATATTGCAGGACGTGCGGCGCGGTCTGGGCGACGTGCTCGCGGTACTGGTCGCCGCGCTGGCGCATGATGTCCAGGAACAGGACGCTACGCTGTCCCGCATCGACCATGTATTCCACGGCCGAGGCGACCAGCCCCGACATTGGGCCATCAGGCAGCTTTAAGTCTTTGATCGCCATGTTCGACCTCGTCGTCGCGCGAGGTCATTCAATTAAGGTCGGCGGTCGCTGACGTTGATTTAGGTCAACGGTTGGCGACGGTGTTCGCGTCAATCGGGATCGACCAACTGCCCCGCGGGGGCGCGCCGCAATCGGGCCGCGGGAGAGCTTAAGTGCCGGATGCAGCAAATTACAGCCGCCAGGAGAGACTACGCGACGGACGATTGGTCGATATCCGGGCGCTTCGTCCCGAGGATGAGCCCGACATGCTTGCCGCGCTCGAGGAGACCAGCGCTCAATCGCTCCAACGCCGCTTCTTTGTGACGAAGCGTCATTTTTCCGAACGGGAACGCGCTTTCTTCATGGAACCCGATTTCAGAAACCACGTGGCGCTGGTTGCGTGCACGGAAGAGGCGAACCGCAGCATGATCATCGGCGGTGGTCGCTATGTCATATTCGAGCCTGGACGGGCCGAAGCAGCTTTCGTCGTGATCGATGCCTGGCAGGGACGTGGCGTTGGCGGGCTGCTGACGCGCCATCTGATCGCTATCGCCCGCGAGGCCGGATTGACGGAGTTGACCGCGGAAGTGCTACCGGAGAACGCAGCGATGCTCCGCGTCTTCGACAAGTTTGGCTTCAAGCCCGCAACGATCCGCGAACCCGGTGTAATTCACATGGCATTGAAGCTGTCCTAATACGCGGCCGGCACGGGAGCTTTAGCATCGAGAGAAATGGCGGCGGCGCGTCGCGCCACCGTCCGTTGGTACCGGCACCTCCAAGCGCGCGCCCTCACCCCAAGCCTGAATTTTCCGCCGCACGTGATCTGTCAGGCGAGCGTCAGCCTGTTCGTCTAGCTTCGCAACATGTCGGCCGCCGACACACGCCGCCCCTCAGCAATCCCGGACACTGGCGACACCGCCCAGGGCGTCGCTGGTTGCGAGGCCCGGTTGGATTCGCGTCCATTTGCGGGCCTCGTTTGCTGGTGCGCAAAAGAAAACGGCGCCCCGCGAGGAGCGCCGCATGGAATTGTCGTAGCTGCGTTGGCTCAGTAGCCGCAGGACGCGCAGCCCATCTGCACTGGCGCGTAATAGGAATAGCCGGGCGAAACCATCTCGACGCGCTGGCGCGTGGCGTATTGCGGCGGGATGCGTTCGTACTGGACGCTCGGCGGTGCCACCATCACGGTCTGCGGCACCATCACGGTGCGGTACTGCGCCGCCGTGCGGTGTGCGACGGTTGCGCCGGGCGACACCATCACGGTCTCGTCGACGGTGCGGTATTGCGGCTGCACGTATTGCTGCTGGTAGCAGGTCTGGCACGGCGGCGGCGCGTAGCAATTGTAGCAGCCGGCAGAGGCCGCGCTCGTCATGGAAATCGCGGCGACGACTGTTGAGATAACGATAGCGAGAGTACGAGACATTGTGGTGGTGCCCCAGTTGCCCAAAATGGATTTGCGAAGGTCGCGAGCAGTATACGCTGCAACATCCCAAGTTGCCGAACTTCGTCGAGGCATCCTTAATGCGAACGGCCGGCTTTCGCCGGCCGTTCAGAACTTGTTGACCATGCGCGCGAGGCGCGGACGGTACAGCGCTTACTTCGTGCGCCGCTTTACCTCACGCACCGCACCGCGTGCGGCGCTGGTGGTGAGTGCTGCGTAAGCCTGAAGCGCGGTCGAGACGTTGCGCTTACGGCCCGTCGCCTGCCAGGCGGCATCGCCCTTGGCCTCTTCCGCCGCGCGGCGCTTGGCGAGCTCCTCATCGGAGACCTCCAGGCTGATGCTGCGGTTCGGGATGTCGATGGCGATGCGGTCGCCGGTGCGCACCAGACCGATGTTGCCGCCTTCCGCCGCTTCCGGCGACAGATGGCCGATCGAGAGGCCGGACGAGCCGCCGGAGAAGCGTCCGTCGGTGACGAGCGCGCAGGCTTTGCCGAGGCCCATCGATTTCAGGTAGCTGGTCGGATACAGCATCTCCTGCATGCCGGGGCCGCCGCGCGGACCTTCGTAAATGATGACCACGACCTCGCCGGCGACGACCTTGCCGCCCAGAATGCCTTCAACGGCCGCGTCCTGGCTCTCGAACACGCGTGCCGGGCCGGAGAACTTCAGGATCGAGGCGTCGACGCCCGCGGTCTTCACGATGCAGCCGTCCTGCGCGAGGTTACCGTAGAGCACGGCGAGACCGCCATCCTTGCTGAAGGCATGCTCGAGGTTGCGGACCACACCCTTCTCGCGATCGCTATCGAGCTCGTCGTAACGGCGCTCCTGGCTGAAGGCGACCTGCGTCGGGATGCCGCCGGGCGAAGCGCGGAAGAACGTGCGGACAGACTCGCTCTTGGAGCGCTTGATGTCCCAGCGCTCCAGCGCGTCGTTCATGGTCGGCGCGTGCACGGTCGAGACCGAGGTGTCGATCAGGCCGGCGCGGTCGAGCTCGCCCAGAATGCCCATGATGCCGCCGGCGCGATGCACGTCCTCGACATGGACGTCGGCGACCGATGGCGCGACCTTGCACAGCACGGGTACGCGGCGCGACAGCCGGTCGATGTCCTGCATGGTGAACTCCACCTGCCCTTCATGGGCCGCCGCCAGCAGATGCAGCACGGTGTTGGTCGAGCCGCCCATCGCGATATCCAGCGTCATCGCGTTCTCGAACGCCTTAAAGTTGGCGACGTTGCGCGGCAGCACGGAGGCATCGTCCTGCTCGTAATAGCGGCGCACGATATCGACGATGGTGTGGCCGGCCTCGACGAACAGGCGCTTGCGGTCTGCATGGGTCGCCACCACCGTGCCGTTGCCGGGCAATGCGAGGCCAAGCGCTTCGGTCAGGCAATTCATCGAATTGGCCGTGAACATGCCCGAGCAGGAGCCGCAGGTCGGACACGCCGAGCGCTCGATCACCTTGACGTCCTCGTCGCTGACCTTGGAGTCGGCGGCCGCCACCATGGCGTCGATGAGGTCGACGGCCTTGGTCTTGCCCTGCAGCGTGACCTTGCCGGCCTCCATCGGGCCGCCCGAGACGAACACGGCGGGGATGTTGAGCCGCAGCGCGGCCATCAGCATGCCGGGCGTGATCTTGTCGCAGTTGGAGATGCAGACGAGGCCGTCGGCGCAGTGCGCGTTGGCCATGTATTCGACGCTGTCGGCGATCAGCTCGCGCGACGGCAGGCTGTAGAGCATGCCGTCATGGCCCATGGCGATGCCGTCATCGACCGCGATGGTGTTGAATTCTTTGGCGACGCCGCCGGCCTGCTCGATCTCGCGCGCCACGAGCTGGCCGAGGTCCTTGAGGTGGACGTGGCCGGGCACGAACTGGGTGAAGGAGTTCACGACCGCGATGATCGGCTTGCCGAAATCGGCATCCTTCATGCCCGTCGCGCGCCAGAGGCCGCGGGCGCCCGCCATGTTGCGGCCGTGGGTGGTGGTGCGGGAGCGATAGGCTGGCATGGCGGTTTCCGTCCTCGGTTGGGTCAGCCGGGCGGAAAAATGGAAGCCGCCTCAGGCCTTTCCGGCCGGATAGCGCACGGGCTGGGCGCGCGCAACGGGAACTTGCCCCGAAACGGCCCGGATCGGCCCCGCGCAGGCCTCCCCTGCTCCCGGCGCGGGTTAATGCAGTGTCGCGCCAGCGCCGGACGGACGCTGCCGTAGCTAGCGCTTCGGCTTGGGCAGCACAATTCTCCCCTGGGAGGCAATGCCGCCCCACTTGGCGGACCACCCGACTTCCGAGGCCGAGAATGGCTCGATGCCTGCATGCCCCTGGGCACCCTGCAGCGCAAACAGGGCGCCCTGGGGATCCACACATCGTGCGATCCAGCAGCCATCAGGCAATTCGATCGGACCCTGGAGGATCCGGCCTCCACCAGCATTCACATGCTTCGTCGCAGCGCCGATGTCGTCGACATTGAAGTAATGCAGCCAACATGGCTGCGCTACGCTCGAAAGTTTCGTCAGCATGCCGCCGACCGTTTGCCCCTCCGCCGAAAACAATTGATACCAGTCCGCTGGATCGGTTTGAGCGTCAGCCTTCTGCCAACCAAACAGTTCTCTGTAGAAATCGAAGATCACGGTCCGGTCGGCGGCCAATAGCTCATGCCAGCCTACGCGCCCCGGCTCGTCCAGTCGGCCCGGTTTCCATCGGCCATATGTCGGTTTCTCGATCAGCCCGAACGTCGCTTTCTGCGGATCGGCAGCGACTGCTATTCGGCCAATATTGGTGTCGGTCGGCGGCACAAAGATCGTGCCTTCGAGACGCCTGATCTGCGCGGCAGCCCCGTCCAGGTCGTCGACAGCGACGTAACCCATCCATCTCGGCGTTGCCCCTGATCTCCGCCCCTCGTCCGGGATGTCCATAAGGCCGCCCAGCGGGGTGCCGCCGCTACGAAGCACCGTGTAAGGCAGTTCCGGAGTCGATTCATCCGTCACGCCCCAGCCGACGACCTTGCGATAGAATGCGCCCGCCGCCGCGACGTCCGTGGTCAGCAGCTCGTACCAAGCGAAACGTCCGAGTTGATCCGCCACGCCGATCTCTCCGTTCAAACCTGGAAGCGATTGCGGCACTGCACCAAGTAGCACGCGCACCGAGAGCGTGGATCGTTGACGCGGCCGTGCCGATTGCCGTTCATGAAGATGAATACATCCCGAACGTGCAGCGCCGCGCTTTTGTGCGCGTAATTGTTGCCCGCGTTATTTCCTGGGCGTAGACTTACCGCGGCTGGGATACTTCTTGCAATGCTCGGAGGTTGGACCATGCGGCAGGCGAAGAAGACTTCTAAAGGGAAGAAGCGAGTAAGCAAAGTCGCCGTGCCGGCGTTCGGAGCCGCAGGGTTGACGTTCTCGCTGGCGGGAGGCGCATCGGCGTCCGCCGTGCCGACACCCGACGTACAGCAATTGCCGCACCTTGGAACGGGCCAGGCAATCACGCTCGATGAAGAGGAAATGGCTGACGTCAGCCTGGCCACCTTCCATCTCTTCGACAAGGAAAACGCCGGTAGCCGCGTGCAGCTGGCATGGCGCGGATGCGGCGGTTGCCGCGGCTGCGGAGGCTGTCGGGCTTGCCGTGGTTGTCGATGTGGCGTCGGTTGCCGATGTGCGGGTTGTGCAGTTGGCTGTGCTGTCGGCTGTGGCGTTGGTGTGGTGGGATGCGCCGTATCATGCGCGGGTTGCTGCGCATCGTGGGGCCGCTGCCGCGTGTGCTAGACCCCGGCGCATTCCGAATGTCAAATTCACGGGTTGATAGGTCATTGGCCGGCCTCAAGAAAGGGTCCGGCCAATTGCTTGAATTCGCTACGACGCTTGCATCGGCGGCTTGCGGGTGACGGCTGAATTCGTTTCAATTCTCTGGGAAAATGCCGGCGCGCGGTCGCGACGATCCATCTTGCGCCGGGGATCTAGCGTGACGGCAACAGGATCAGCGTGCTGACTCAATGACTGCAACTCGCAAGACCCGCGTTGCGCGGCAGACCCGCAAAGACATTCTCCGATTTGCACCGAATTTCACCGCTTACTTGCTGCCTCCCGATGCGGTTTGTCTCTATTCCGAGAACCGCAAATTCTTCCTGCACGGCGAGCTCTACTGCGCCCTCGCCAGTGCGATCGGGCAACACGGCAAGGCCAGGTCGGAGATCATTCGCCAGCTTTCGAAGCGCTTCCCGGCTGACAAGATCGAGGAAGCAATCAAGCGGCTGCTCGATCGCCGATATGTCGTTGCGCGGACCCCGAAAGCGTTCGACGACGCCGTCGGCGGTTTCCTGGCAAGCCTCGGCATGCCCTTGGAGATCGCCGAACAAAATCTTCGCAATTGCCCCGTTCAGGTCGAGTCGATTGACGTCAAAGGCGCCAAGGAGCTGACCGCGGCCTTGGGTAAGCTCGGCGTTCAAATCGCCAAGCGCTCGCCGAAGCTCACGATCACGCTGGTGAACGATTATCTTGACGGGCGACTTGCCGAACTGAACCAGGAACGCGTGGCCGGCAAGACGTCCTGGTTGCTGGTACAGCCGTCCGGCGCGTTTCCGCTGGTCGGGCCCATGTTCAAACCGGGCGAGAGCGCCTGCTGGACCTGCCTGTTCGATCGCATGATCCGCAACCGGGAGATCAAGGGGTTTCTTGACCGGGGACCGGCGCGTGCGGTTGCCATGTCGCCTCTCGTCAGAGAAAGCGTCGGCAAGACTGGAATCCATTTTGCGGCCGTCGAGATCGCCAAGGCAATTGCCTCGGATTTTCGCACCGATTTGTGCGATCACATCGCAAGCTTCGACCTGACCGGCGCCGCCATCGCCAAGCACTACGTGACGCGACGTCCGCAATGTCCGACCTGCGGCAGCAGGAAGCTGAACAACCCGCGCCGATCTCCGGCCCTGGTCGAGATTGCCGAGGGCAAGAGGCTCGTCATGACCAGCGGTGGATATCGCACCGTGACGTCGCGGTCGACGGTGTCGCGCTTCCGCAAGCATGTGAGTCCACTGACAGGGGTGGTGACCCGACTCGAGCGGATCGACGTCGACCTGCCGATGAACACCAATTACTTCGCCCAGCACAATTTCTCCGCGCCGGCCCACAGCATCGACCAGCTCAGGTCTGGATTGAGCGGGGGCAGTTTTGGCAAGGGCTCGACGGCTGAACAGGGTGAGGCAAGCGCGCTGATGGAGTCGATCGAACGCTATTCGGGCATTTTCCAGGGCGATGAAATCAGGACGACGCGCCGCTTCGACGATTTCGCGCCTGGCGACGCGCTTCTTCCCAACGACGTCCAGCTCTTCAGCGAAACGCAGTTCAAGACCAGGTTTCTGCAGCAGCAGGACGATCCCCATCCGGTGCCCGAGCCGTTCGATCCCTCGACGAGGACCGAGTGGTCGCCGGTCTCGTCGTTGCGCGACAAACGCTTCAAATATCTGCCGACCGGCCTCCTGTACTTCTTCTATGGCGGCTTTCATACGGATTCCAACGGCTGTGCGGCCGGCAACACCCGCGACGAAGCCATCGTTCAGGGCTTCCTCGAACTGATCGAGCGCGATGCCTACGCGATCTGGTGGTACAACCGGGTGCAACGCGCCGAGGTCGATCTCGGGCAATTCGACGATTTCTATGTTCGGGATCTCCAGGCTCAATTTGCGGAAGCCGGGCGCAAGCTGTGGGTGCTCGACATCACCACGGACCTCGGCATTCCGACTTACGTGGCGATCATGCACTGGATGCAGAATGGACACGAGAATATCGAGTTCGGTTCCGGCGCGCATTTCGACCGCCATATAGCGCTGCTGCGATCCCTCACCGAACTGACCCAATTTATGTCCGTCGGCATGATGGGCGGCGCAAGCGGCGAGAAGCCGACCCTCGACGGTGTCACGCCGCTGCGCCTGGAAGACTACCCGTTCCTGACACCGAGCGACCACCCGATCGTCCCCCCAGCGCCGAGCCTCAAGCTTCACGACAATACGCGTGACCAGGTCATTGCCTGCGTCGAGATCGCCGCCCGTGCAGGCTACGATTTCCTCGTCCTCGACCAGACACGTCCCGACGTCGAGGTTCCGGTCGTCAGAGTGCTCGTTCCCGGCCTGCGTCATTTCTATCGCCGTTTCGCACCGGGTCGCCTTTACGATGTGCCGGTGAAGCTCGGATTCTTGGACCGGCCGCGACCGGAAAGCGATCTGACTTCATTCCTTCCACACACCTGAAGGGTTGCTCTTTCGTGCGCGCTCCCCGGAAAAAGCCGACCAGGAAGATCGCGCCAGACATTGCCGCCCGGTTGAGCCATCATTTCTCCCTCCAGATGCAGCCGGACGGAAACATCACCGCCATTCTGGGCGACTATTCCGTCAACCTCGGACAATTCAGCGCGGCCGCGATGGACTGCGCGCGACATCTGAGCACCGGCCTTCCGCTCGCGTCCTTTGCGGGCAAGAGCGCCCTCGCGAGAGACGTCGACGCCCTGGTGCGTCGCCTGGCCCGGCAGGGGCTTCTGGAATACCGCCTCTCCTCTTCGCGTAACACGCAGGACTTCGTGGTCATCGAACCCCAAGTCCCCGAATACTGGCCGCGGCGCGCGAAGCTGGGCAGTCGTGACACCATTGTCCTATCGCGCTTTGCCTTTCTCCGTCGGCGCGGCAACGAGCTGGTGCTGGAATCGCCACGCGCCGGCGCGTTGTTCCGGATTGGCGATCCCGCCATCGCCGCCACCCTTGCGGCGCTGTCGCAGCCCCGGAAGATCGGCAAGCTCAACCAGAAGGTGGCTTCCTCCACCGTCCATCTGCTCGAACTGTTGCTGGACAGCCAGATCCTGCTCAAGCTCGATGCGAAAGACGGAGAAGGCCTGCGGGTGAACGAAGGCGACGGCAACCTCGTACTCTGGGATTTCCACGATCTGGTGTTTCACACGCGGAGCACGGAGGGTCGGCAAGCCAATCCGGTCGGCGCCGCTTTCACCTATGCCGGCGTCGTTCCGCCGTCGCCAGCGGTGCGTCCGCCCTGGGCCGGCAGCAAGATTGACCTGCGCAAATTCTCCTCCCCGGAACCGAACTCCCGCTTCCCGAAGCTGTTGCGCGAACGCCATTCAACACGGGATTTCGACGACAAGAATCCGGTCACGCTCGGCGAACTCGCGCAGTTTCTCGACACCAGCGCGCGCGTCTTGTCCGAATGGACGAGCGAGCCGTATTTCGAAGGCGGTCCCGACGTCACCTACAGCACAAGGCCTTATCCGTCGGCGGGCAGCGCGTACGAGCTGGAATTGTACCTTACCGTCGCGAACTGCGACGGGCTTGCGCGCGGACTCTACCACTACGATGCAGGGAGCCACGCGCTCGTCGCGATCAGCGCCTCCCCCCAACAACTCCAGGCGCATTTGGCGGCTGCCCAGTTCGCCATGGACGCGCCGGGTCAGCCGCAAATCCTCATCACGATCGCGGCGCGTTTTGGACGGGTCTCCTGGAAATACAGCTCAATCGCATATTCGCTGATCCTGAAGGATGTCGGCAGCCTGATTCAGACGCTTTACCTGGCGGCGACCGATATGGGCCTCGGCGGCTGCGCCATTGGCAGCACCAACATCGATCTGTTCGCGAAAATGACGGAGTTGGAATTCCATATCGAGGGCCCGGTCGGTCAATTCGCGCTCGGGCGCGGCCGGACGCCGGAGGTCCAAGGCTAGAAGCGGGTGTCCGATGGCAAGTCGGCGCACGCGTCAGGCCGGTCGCCCTATCGCAGGGTCGGATCGAGCCGGTCGCGCAGCCAGTCGCCGATCACGGAGACGGCCAGCGTGGTGATCACGATTGTGGTCGCCGGCGCGAGCATGATCCAGGGCGCCCGGGTCAGGTACTCGCGGCCATAGCCGACCATGTTGCCGAGGCTGGTCATCGGGGGCTGCACGCCGAGGCCGAGGAAGGACAGGCCGGATTCCATCAGGATCACCTCGGGGAAGACGAGCGTCGTCGAGACGATCAGGGTCGAGGCGATGTTGGGCAGGATATGCCTAAGGTAAATCCGCGACGGCGTCGCGCCGAGCTGGCGGACGGCGGCGGCATAGCCTTGCGCATTGGCGGAGATGGCGAGGCCGCGGGCGATGCGGGCGTAGCGCTCCCAGCCGAACAGGCCCATCAGGCCGATCAGCAGCGGCAGCGAATTGCCGAAGAAGGCCAGCACCGCGAGCGCCATGATCAGGAACGGCATGCTGGCCTGGAAGTCGGTCAGCATCAGCACGAGCTGCTCGACGGCCCCGCGGAAATGCGCGGCAAGGAAGCCGAGCGTGGTGCCGACGATCGCAGAGATCGCAGTCGCGCCGAACGCAATTAACAGCGAGATGCGGATCGAGACGAGGAGCCGCGACAGCACGTCGCGGCCGAGCTCGTCGGTGCCGAGCCAGTGCGCGACATTGCCGGGCGCAGCCAGCCGGTTGCGCAGGTCGAGCTGGGTGAAGCTGTAAGGTGCGATTTTCTCGGCGAACGCTGCGATCACCAGCATGGCGACGATCCAGCTGATCGCGAGTGCGACCGAGACAGGGATCGCGGGAAGGCTGATGCGGTGGCGGACAGCCGTATCCTTCAGCGTCGCATCGGTCATGCGTGGGCCCCCTTGGCGCGGAGGCGCGGATCGAGGAAGCCGTAGAGGAAGTCGACGATCAGATTGGACGTGACCATGGTCATCGCGACCAGCAACAGGATGCATTGCACGACGGCAAGGTCGCGGTTGGCGACGGCGACGACCAGCAGGCGCCCTACTCCCGGCCAAGCAAATACGCTCTCGACCACGACCGCGCCCGCGATCAGCGTGCCCACCATGAAGCCGAGGATGGTGACGGTCGGGATCGCCGCGTTCGGCAGCGCATGCGACGTCACCACCTTGCGCCACGGCACGCCCTTGGCCGAGGCGGTGCGGATGTAGGGCTGGCCCAGCACCTCCAGCATGGCGCTGCGAGTGAAGCGCGCCAGCACCGCGGCGCCGCCGAGGCTGAGTGTCACGATTGGCAGGATGGCGTGACGCCAGCTGTCCTGCCCGCCCGACGGCAGCCAGCCGAGCTGCACGGCGAACACGAGCACGAGCAGCAGCGCAAGGACAAAACTCGGCACGGTGAAGCCGGCGACCGCCGTCATCATCACGGCGCGGTCGATTCCCGAGCCCCGGTGCAGCGCCGCGTAGATGCCGGCGGGAATGCCGAGGGCGACCTTGAAGAAGAACGCCGGCAGCGTCAGCGCCAGCGTCGCCGGAATCCGCTCCAGCACGAGCTCAATCGCCGGTCGCCCGTCGCGCATGGAGCGGCCGAGCTCGCCCTTGGCGATGGCGCCGAAGTAGTCGAGGTACTGGAACCAGATGGGATCATCTAGCCCCCAGGCCTTGCGGAAAGCAGCGAGCACTTCCGGCGGCGCCTCCGGTCCCAGGATCATCAACGCGGGATCGCCGGAGAGGCGCAGCACCACGAAGGCGAAGGTGACGACGAGCACGATCGTCAGCGCCGCGCGTCCGATCCGAATGGCAAGGTAGCGTCCCATCAGGCCGCGTCCCGCGTCTCGGCCTGCGGCCCCGTCACGAGGTGGCAGGCGACTTGCCTGTCACCGCTGACGGCCGACAGCACCGGCACCTCGCTCGCGCAGCGCGCGATAGCGCGCGGGCAGCGCGGATGGAACGCACAGCCTTGGGGCCTGGCCGCCGGGTTCGGCGGATCGCCTGCCAGCACGATGCGGCCCGCGCTGCGGCGGCCCGGTGCCGGCGAGGCCGAGACCAGCGCCTGCGTATAGGGGTGTTCGGGACGCGCGAAGAGATCGTCGGCGCTGCCGATCTCGACGATGCGGCCGAGATACATCACGGCGACGACATTGCTGATCTGCCTGACAACGCGCAGATCGTGGCTGATGAACAGCAGCGTCAGCCCGAGCTGCGCCTGGAGGTCGCAAAGCAGGTTCACCACCTGCGCCTGGATCGAGACGTCGAGCGCGCTGACCGGCTCGTCACAGACGAGGAAATCGGGCTTTGTCGCCAGTGCCCGCGCCAGCACGATACGCTGACGCTGGCCGCCGGAGAGCGCGCCCGGATAGCGCGCGCCATGCGCCGGCGTCAGCTCGACCGCGCGCAGCAATTCGCGGACACGCTCCTCGCGTTCGGCCGGCGTGCCGAGACCGTGAATGTCCAGGGGCTCGCGGATTTGGGTGGCGACCGGCAACCGCCGGTCCAGCGCCCCCAGCGGATCCTGGAAGATCATCTGCATGCGCGCCCGCTGCGCGCGCCACGCCTTCGTGCCCGGCGCGGCCATCGCCTTGCCGTCGAACCGCACCTCGCCGCGATCGGGCGGCTCGAGACCGAGCACGATACGACCCGTGGTCGACTTGCCCGAGCCGGATTCGCCGACGAGGCCGAGCGTCTGGCCCTTGCGGATCGCAAGTGACAAGCCGTCGACCGCGTGAACCGCTGTGCTGCGGCCGAACATCCCGGAGCGCATCGCGTAGCTGCGCGAGATCGAGGACACCTCGACAAGCGGCCCGCTCATTCGGCGGCGATCCCGAGCAGCGCGCGGCGCGAAGCTTCGGCACGGATGCAGGCAACCACGCGATCGTTCGCGATCGGCGCCAGGCTCGGCACGGCAAGTCCGCACGGCTCGGCCGCCAGCACGCAGCGCGGCGCGAAGGCACAGCCGCTTGGCATGTGCGCGGGATCGGGAACGGTCCCCGGAATGGCCGTGAGACGTCGACGCGGTCCGTCGAGCGGCGGCAGTGCGCCGATCAGGCCCTGCGCGTAGGGATGCACCGGATCGGCAAAGAGCTGGTTGGCGGGCGCCTGCTCGACGATGCGGCCGGCATACATCACGGCGACGCGGTCGCAGTTTTCCGCGACGACGCCGAGATCATGGCTGATCAGCACCATCGCCATGCTCATCTCGCGGCGGATGGTCGAGAGCAGCTCCAAAATCTGCGCCTGGATGGTGGCGTCGAGCGCCGTGGTCGGCTCGTCCGCGACGAGGAGATCGGGATTTCCGGCCAGCGCCATCGCGATCATGATGCGCTGGACCTGGCCGCCCGAGAATTCGTGCGGATAGGCTTCGAGCCGCCGCGCCGCATCGGGAATGCCGACGAGATCGAGCAGCCGCCGCGCTTCGGCTCTCACCGCCTCGCCCGAGAGAGCGCGATGCAGCGCCAAAGCCTCGCAGAGCTGCTTGCGAATGGTGAGCACCGGATTGAGTGCGCTTGCGGGGTCCTGAAAAATCATGGCGACCCGCCCGCCCCGCACCCGGTCAAGCTCACCCGTGGGTGCGCCGAGGATTTCGCGTCCGTCGAGCCGCACGGAGCCCGAGACTTTTGCATGCCGCGGCAAGAGGCCGAGCGCAGCAAGCCACGTCACTGACTTGCCGGAGCCGGACTCGCCGACGAGGCCGAGAGCCTCGCCCTTCTGCAAGGTGAGATCGACGCCGCGCAGGACCGCTACACCGTTGAAGGCGACGCTGAGGCTCTGGATGCTGACCAGCGGCGTCGCCATTTACGCCTCGAAATTGCCGGCGCGGAAATCCATCGCGAATGCCGGCGACGCCTTCCACTTGATCGACTTCGGCTTCGCGGTGAAGGTCGCGTTCTGGTGCAGCACCGTATAGGCGGGATCCTCGCGCTCGGCGATCTCCAGCATGCGGCGGAACGCCTTCTTGCGGGCGGCCCGGTCGGTCGAGGTCTCCAGGAACTCCGAAAGCTTGTTCAGTTCGGCGTTGGTCCACTCGCCGATCTGCTGCTGCTGGCCGTTCGGGCCGTGCTGGGCGACCAGCGACGAGACGGGATCGTTGAAGGCAGCCGAGTTCGACCAGTCGCGTACCGCGCGGGTCTGCGCGCGTTCCATGATCTGCGACCAGTTCTCCTTGGTCTCGATCTGGACGTTGAGGCCGACCGACTTCCACATCTCGACCAGCACCTGGGCGGTCGCAACCTGGTTGGTGTAGTAGTTGTTGAGCAGGCGATACGGAATCGGATCGCCCTTGTAGTTGGCCTGCTTCAACAGATCCTGCGCGAGCTTCGGATCGTAGGCCGGCACGCTCCAGTCGGCGTTGAACATGTCGCCGTAGAATTCCCACTGAAGACCCTTCGGCACGCGGGTACGGCCCGCCCACAGGCTGTCGACGATCGCCTGGCGGTCGATCGCGTGGGTTAAGGCGCGCCGCACCAGCGGATTGGCGAGCTGGGCGTGGTTCTTGTCGAACACGGTCAGGCGGTGATTGAGGATGGTGCCGCCCTGCACTTCGAACGCAGAGTTCTTCTCGATGCCGGCAATCTGGTCCGGCGGGATGTCGCAGGCGAATTGGTATTCGCCCGACAGCAGCCCGTTGATGCGGCTCGCAACCTCGGGCACTTCGAGGAAACGGATGCGCTTGAGCGGCGGCCGGCCGCCCCAATATTCGTCATGCGCTTCGAGGGTCAGCGACACGTCGGGCTTGAGCTCGACGACCTTGTACGGCCCCGTCGTGATCGGCTTGCGCGCCCAGTCGAGATAGCTCGCGGACTGCTCCCAGGCGCGGCGGTTCATGATGTCGGAGCCGTAGCGCGACAGCCGGCCCTCGATCGTGACGTCGGGCGTCGCGTTGTAGAAGCGCACCGTGTACTTGTCGACGGCATCGACGCGCACGAGGTCCGGCCAGATGCGGCGGGCGACCGCCGGCACGTCAGGCGGCAATTCCTTGCCCGGGCGCGGCGTCGGGATCTTCTCGAAGGCCTGGATGGTGGAGCGGCTCTTGGCCTCGGTCTCGCCGAACATGCGCTCGCGGCTGAAGGTGAAGACGACGTCTTCGGCCGTCAGCTCGTCGCCATTGTGGAACTTCACGCCCTGGCGCAGCTTCACCTCGACGGTCTGGTCGTCGATGCGGCGCCACTCGGTGGCGAGGCCCGGCACGGCCTCCAGGCTGCCGCGCCAGTTCTTGGAGATCAGTCCCTCCCAGATCGAGGAGAAGAACACGCGTTCGCCGACGTTCGATTGCTCGCGCAGCACGTCGAGCACGTTCGAATTCGTCACCTTCTGCACGGCGATCGTCACCGACGGACGGTTGTCGGCCTGCCCGATCGCAAAGCGCGGCAGGAGAAGCGTGCCTGCGGCAGCGCCGCCGGACTTCAGGATGGTGCGACGGGTGAGTTTGCTCATGACGATAAGCCCTGACCTTTGTGATGCCGGTTATTCAGCGAGACCGAGCGCGGCCAGATGGGCTGCGCCGGCGCGAACGTCGTCGTGATTGCGGAGTTCGAGGATCAGCCGCGGGTTGGAGGTCAGCCGGCCCAGCGCGCGGAACACGGCCACCCACGGGATGTTGCCTTCGCCCGGCGCCCAGTGCCGGTCGGCAAAGCCGTCGGTGTCCTGGAGGTGCACATGCGTCAGCATGTCGCCGGCGGTCTCGACGTAGTAATCGACCGGCGGAGCGCCGGTGGAGATGTGGGCATAGTTGGCGTGGCCGGTGTCGAGGGAGACGCGGACCTTGTTGCTTTCGAGCGCCTTGGCGAGGCGCACGCGGTCGCGCGGATCCTTGTCCTCGATGTTCTCGATGACGACCTCGCAGCCGATCGTCTCGGCCCGCGCGATCACCTCGGCAAGCGTCGTCTTGACGCGTTCGACGAGATTGCCTCGGTTATCAGGATAGAGGTCGAGATTGTTGTGGTCCCAGGTCGTGAACGGTGAATGGATCACCATCTGCGTCGCGCCGAGGAATTCCGCGGCATCGAGGCCCTGAAGCAGCCGCTTCGTCACCGCCTTGCGGATCAAGGGATCATGGCTGTCGATCTTGAAGCCCCAGAACGGGCCGTGAATGCCGAGCCGGCCGGTATGGCCCGAGAGCATCTGCTTGATCTCGCTGGCTGCACTCCGCCAATCGCCGTCGAGCAAATCCGCGCGGAAAAAATCCTGGATTTCGAGATCGCGCTGCCGTTCCAGAAGCCAGTCGCGGTGAGCAGGGATCGATTTGATGGACAATGCTGCGCCCAGCACCGGCTTCGACATGGCTTGCTCCTTGACCGTCAGCGATGACGGGAGCAGCGCTAGACCAGTTAAGTGACAGGCCCGTGAAATGCAGGTGCCGCGGCGATGCGCTGATGTGGACATCCCCGCCGATCGCCTGCATCGAATTCAGGCAGCAGTGATCGCAGCAGATGCGGACGAATGCACCAGCGTGCAGCATCAAGCGCGTTCGTGTCCGTAGTGACACGGAATGGAATCCTAACGATACTTCGCGTACATCGCGCGCATCGATCGGCGGCCTTCCAGGGGCATCACCCTCTGATCGCGCTACATGGGGTTGGGGGACCGCATGGGGCGGGGGGATCAAAGGCTGGGGCAAGGTGACGAGGTCCGGACTCCTAGGCACTCCGGACCTCGGAACTTTCTAGATTGAACGCAATTTCGCGCCGCCGGCTGTATGAGCCGCGCGGCGCGAAGTCGTTTTGAGGCGCCCTGCCCGATCAGTCTTGCCTAATCACTTCGGAACGTTCCGCTCGAGATCCTCAAGCCATGCCGCCGCGCTTGAATCCGACGGCGCGCGCCAGTCGCCGCGCGGCGACAACGAGCCACCGGCCGAAACCTTCGGCCCGTTCGGCATCGCCGAGCGCTTGAACTGGCTGAAGGCGAAGAAGCGGCGCAGGAACACTTCCAGCCAGCGCCGGATCTCCGGCAGATCATAGGCCCTGCGCTTATCGGTCGGGAACGCCGGCGGCCATTCGCCCTTGGCGACGTCATTCCAGGCGTGCTGCGCCATGAACGCGATCTTGGACGGCCGCATGCCGAACCGCAGCGTGTAGAACAGGTTGAAATCCTGCAGCTCGTAGGGCCCGACGGAGGCTTCCGTGCTCTGCGGCTTCTCGCCGGGCTTGACCGGAACCAGCTCTGGCGAGATTTCGGCGGACAGGATCGACGCCAGCGTCCGGTTGACGTCGTCGCTGAACTGTTTTGAGGCGATCACCCAGCGGATCAGGTGCTGGATCAGCGTCTTCGGCACCCCGGCGTTGACATTATAATGCGCCATCTGGTCGCCGACGCCGTAGGTGCACCAGCCGAGCGCGAGCTCCGAGAGATCGCCGGTTCCAATGACGATGCCGCCATGATGGTTGGCGAGCCGGAACAGATAGTCTGTCCGCAGGCCCGCCTGCACGTTCTCGAACGTGATGTCGTAGACTTTCTCGCCCTTGCCGAAGGGATGGCCGATGTCCTTCAGCATTTGCGTCGCCGTGGGGCGGATGTCGAGCTCCTGCCACTCCGTCTGCAACGCCTTCATCAGCGCCAGTGCATTGGTCTTGCTCTCGCTGCCGGTGGCAAAGCCCGGCATCGTGTAGGCCAGGATGTTGCTGCGCGGCAGTCCGAGCAGGTCGACCGCCTTGGCGGCGACGATCAGGGCGTGGGTGGAATCGAGCCCGCCCGAGACGCCGATCACCACGCGCTTGGTTCCGGTCGCGCGCATGCGCTGCACGAGGCCGGCGACCTGGATGTTGTAGGCCTCGTAGCAATCCTGCTCGAGCAGGGCTTCGTCGCTCGGCACGAACGGGAAGCGCTCGATCTTGCGCAGGAAGCCGACGTCGGTGGCCGGCGGCTTCAGGGCAAAGGTGATCCTCCGGAAAAAGGCTTCGCGTTGCCGGCGATTGTCGTCGAACGTGCCCATCAGTGCGCGTTCCTGCCTGAGCAGATCGAGATCGACATCGGCCAGCGTGATCTGGCCGTCCTGGCGGAACCGCTCGCCCTCGGCCAGCAGCACGCCATTCTCATAGATCGAGGTCTGGCCGTCCCAGGCCAGATCCGTGGTCGATTCCCCTGCTCCGGCGGCTGAATAGACGTAGGCCGCAAGACAACGCGCCGACGTCGATTGGCACAGCAGTGCGCGCGAGCGCGCCCGACCGATCGTGATCGGGCTGCCGGATAGATTGATCAGCACGCTGGCGCCGGCAAGCGCGAGTTCGGATGCCGGCGTCACCGGAATCCACATGTCCTCGCAGATCTCGACGCCGATGATCAGGCCTGGAACATCCTCGGCCGCAAACAGGAGGTCAACGCCGAACGGTGCATGCAGCCCGCCAAACGCGATCGTCTCTCCGGCCACGCCGGCACCGGAGGCGAAATGCCGTCCCTCGTAGAATTCGCGATAGGTCGGCAGATAAGACTTGGGCACGACGCCAAGGACGTTGCCGCGATGAATGACGACGGCGCAATTGTAGATGCGATGACCGAAGCGCAGCGGCGCGCCGACGATCAGAACCGTCATCAGCGCCGAGGAGGCCTCGACGATTGAGGCGAGCCCGCGCTCGACCGCATCGAGCAGCGGGTCCTGCTTGACGAGATCCTCGATCGCGTAGCCGGACAGGCACAGCTCCGGAAACACGGCAACCGCCACCGACTGTTCATGGCAAGCGCCTGCCGCCGCCAGAATCGCCTTCGCATTGGCCGTGGGATCGGCCACATGGGAGGTGGTGACGCAGGCCGCCACGCGCGCAAATCCGTGGGCGTAGATCGAGTGGAAGCTCATCGAGCGCGGTACCCTTAATCTTGTCGCGGCCGCAGCCGCCAGTTCCCCATGATATGTAACCCATCGACCGAGCCCCGTGCAGGCCATCCGCCGTCATGCATAACGGATTTGCGTGTTCGCCGGCCCGGCCGGGCCAAGGCACCCGACAAGGTCAGGCGCTGCGGGCCAGCACTCCGGAGAGGTCGTTGCGCAGCCACTCGGCGATCCGGGGCCAGGCATGGGCGTGGGTGCGCGCCCCCATGAACAGGCCGAGGTGATTGCTGGGCTCAGAGGCCGCGGCAATGAAGGCCGGCGGCGTTCCGAGCAGACCGGCGGTCGCAAGCGCCTGTCTGGCCGGCACGACGTCGTCATCGAGCCCGGCGAGCAGGAAGACCGGCGCCTTGACGTCCCTCAGATCAACCTCGCGGCCGAGCGCCGTGAAGTTGCCGCCGGCAATCCGATTCTCCCGGAAGATTCGGTTGACGATCTCCAGATAATAGGTGCCGGGCAGGTTGAGCGTCTCGGTATTCCAGCGATCGAAACGCGCGAGCAGTGCCGCGCCCTCCTCGTCCGAGAGATCCCTCTGCAATGCCGCCGCAATGTCGTCGCGGCTCGGCGCCTTCGTCCAGAAGCGCAGCATCTCGTCGCCGCTGACATTGCCGCCGCCGCGCGCCACGAGCTGGTCGTAGAGCGCCTCAGGCGAATTGCGAGCTAGCCGGGACAGCGCGGAATCGATCGAGAGATCGACGGGCGCCCCCACCAGCACCAGCCGCCGCACCTTGGCGGGAAAGCGCGCCGCATAGAGCAGCGACAGCCAGCCGCCCTGGCACAGGCCGACGAGATCGACCGGCGCGCCGATTTCGTCAACGGCGACGTTGAGATCGCCGAGATAGCTGTCGATCGAGAGATAGCGCATGTCCGGCGAGGCCGAGCGCCAGTCGGTGAGGTAGACCCGATCGATGCCGCCATTCTGCAGCGACTGCACCACGCTGTGGCCCGGTGCGAAGTCGGCGATCAGGGCCCGATGCAGCGCATAGGGCGCGCAGACCAGTGCCGGCTGGCCGGATTGCGTCCGCGTGCAATCGCGCAGGCGCATGGTCGCAAGCTCCAAGCCGACCGTGTTGGGTGTCGTCCACGGCAGATTGCTCGCGTCCTGTTCCGGCGGATCGCGCTCCAGCCACCAGAAGCAGGCGTCCATCGCGAGCCGCGCCGCCGCAAATGGCCATAGCAGCGGATCATCCGGAGGACGATCCGATCCACCCAGCGGTTTGCCGCCCTTCTCCACCATGACTATCTCAAGGTCCTCACAGCAAGGCCTCCAGGCTGACGATCGAAATACCGCGCTCGCGAAAACTCCGATGGGTCGCGGCCACCGAGCCGTCGAGATCGATGCCGCGGCATGCATCCTCGATGACGGCGACCTCGAACCCCGCCTTGCGGGCATCTTCCGCCGAGAAACGAACACAGAAATCCAGCGCCAGACCGGCGATGAAGACGGTCTTCAGCTCGCGCTCGCGCAAATAACCGAGCAGCCCGGTCGGCGTCCGGTGGTCGTTCTCGAACAGCGCCGAATAGGAATCGATGCCGCGACGAAAGCCTTTGCGCACCACGAGGTTTGCCCTGGTAATTTCAAGCTCCCCATGGAATTCAGCGCCCGCCGTGTCTTGCACGCAGTGCGTCGGCCACAGCACCTGGGTGCCGTAGTCGAGCTCGATGGTCTGGAACGGCTGCTTGCCCGCATGGTTCGGTGCGAACGAGACGTGGTCGCCCGGATGCCAGTCCTGGGTCAGCACCACATTGGTGAAATTTGCGGCAATTCGGTTGATCGCCGGGACAACCTTCTCGCCGCCGGGAACGGCGAGCGCTCCGCCGGTGCAAAAGTCGTTCTGCACGTCGATCACCAGCAGCACGTCGCGGTCGGAAATCTGCATCGCAAGGTCCCGTTCCAGCCGTCCGGCGCGACGGGCGCCGAACGCTCCGTCCAATGTCGATCTTCCCGCGCGGCTTCGCAACCATCGACACATGCGGCGATATCGCGCCCGTCGCACCTGGGATGCAACGGTTTGGCGTTGTCCGAGTTGACTAGGCTCACCCGAGGACGGATTCTAGAGACGTTCGCAAATTGCGGATCGGATGGAGCGGAGGGAACGGTTCCCGCGAGCCTGCAGGACGCGGCAGCCACAAGGTCATGAGTATCGGCAAGACAGGACAGATTCTTCTCGCCGATATCGGCGGCACCAATGCGCGCTTTGCGCTGAGCGAAAGCGCATCGGACAGCGGCGACCAGGCCGGGCCCATCGACTATGTGAAGGTCGCTGACTTCCCGACCGTCCGGGAAGCCATCGCGGACGTCCTTGCGCGCCGGTCCGGCGGCAAGCAGCCCAAACGAGCCGTGCTGGCCGTCGCGGGTCCCGTGACCAATAACCGCTGCGTCATGACCAACAGTCCGTGGGTCATCGACGGCAACGAGCTCCAGCCGGCCCTCGGCTTCGAGAGCGTGCATGTGCTCAATGATTTCGAGGTCGTGGCCTGGTCCCTGCCCGCCCTGAAGCCTGCCGATTTGATCCCGCTCGGGGGCCAGGACGGCCTCCCCGGAGAACCGCTGCTAGTGGTTGGGCCTGGAACCGGCTTCGGCGTCTCCTGTCTGGTCGAACGCCACGGCGCCCGGCTGGCGGTCGTCACCGAGGCAGGCCACGCCACTTTGCCGGCGGAAAACGAGCGCGAGGAACGCGTGATCGCGTGCTTGCGCCGACGTTTCGGCCATGTCTCCATCGAGCGCGGGGCGCTTTCGGGCTCCGGTCTGCAAAGCCTCTACGAGGCGCTGGCGGAGGTCGACGGCGCCCAGGTGCCGCACCGCGACGCCGCCGCCATCACCAAGGCCGCCCTGGAGGGCAGTTGCGAACTCAGCCGCGCGACGCTGGAGATGTTTTGCGCCATCCTCGGCTCGGTCACGGGCAATCTCGCGGTGACCTTCGGCGCCCGTGGCGGCGTCTACATCGCTGGCGGGATCGTGCCGCGCTTTCCGGAGTTCCTTGCCGCCTCCGCGTTCCGGGCGCGCTTCGAAGCCAAGGGACGCTTCCAGGACTATTTGCGCAACATCCCGACCAGGCTGGTGACGAAACCCGACGCGAGCTTCGTCGGCCTGAAGATGTTCGCCGACCACAATCCGGATTGATGAGCCGCGATCGGCTCCGACGCCGTCCAGTCCGTTAACTATACACAGCTGATTGCAGCCAAGGCGCGGTTCCACGCAGGATCGTGCTTGCCCGACTGTGTCCGATGGGAAACAATTCCCGTAGTTGCGGGGGCGTGACATGCGTAAGCAGGACTTCGGTTTCGACTATCACCGCTATCACCGCCTGCTGACCGAGGCGGACGACGATGACAAGCGGCTGGCCCTGATCGAGCTCCTGATCGAGGAAAAGGCCCGCGACCGGCTGGCCGCGCAGCGCGCCTCTGATCGCGCCGCCATGACGGCCCATACCATCGCCACCGTGCTGAAGAACGGCCGCAACTGAGACTTGCGGGACCGCTCGCTGCTCGCGAAAACACGCGAGCGATTGCGATTCCGTTAACGATCCCTCGCAAGCTCGCGTCAAACTTTTTGCTCTAAGAGCTTCCCTTACCTGATGCAATTCAGGGGTCAACAAAGGGGGGAATGAACATGAGCATGATTTCGCTTGCCGCGATCCCGGTCGCCGTCGAAACCCGTTTTGCCGATTCTTCGTTCAAGATCATCTTGCTGTTCTGCTGCATGGGCCTGGTCGCCTCGTTCGGCGTGATGGCGCGCGGCATCGACCTCAGCGCCGGCCTGATCTGAGACGACGAGACATTCTTTCGCCAAATGGCCGCCCCTCACGGGCGGCCATTTTCGTTGGCGATCTCGGTACGGCGCCTTCTCGGTGAGGAGCCTTTTCAGTGAGGAGTTTTGGCGACCGCGCCCGGAAACAGCGAATCGATCATCACCTTGAGCTGGTCGAGGGAAATCGGCTTGCGCAGGATCGGCCGCCGCCGGAGCAAGGACGGCAGCAGCTCCGGCCCGTAGCCGGTGGCGAACAGAAACGGCTTGCCGCGGCGCTCGATCAGGTCGGCGACCGGATCGACGTAGAGGCCCTTCAGGTTGATGTCGAGGATGGCGAAGTCGTATTGCGCGGTCATCGCAAAGGCGCTCGCGTCCCGGACATTGTCCGCTTCTGCGACGACATGATGGCCGAGTTCCTCCACCATGTCGGCGATCATCATCCGGATCAACGCCTCGTCTTCGACCAGGAAAACGGAGAGTCCGTCCGCCATATCAACCCCGCAGTCAGCTTACGAAGCTAACCATATCCGAAATGCGGAGAGGATTCACGAATTCGTGGCGGGCGCCGTTAATTCAGGCGCCCGCAATCGGATTCAACTTGATTAATCCAGCCCGCGCTCGTGACTGAGGCGCACCATCTCCTGGATGAAGACCTGCTTCTGCTTGTCGTCGAGGCTCGAATAAAGCGGCTCGGCGGCATCGGCGACGTTGCGCTGGTCGGCGGCGCGGTCGATCAAGAATTGCGATTCGTTGCGCATCTGCTCGATGATGTCGTCAGGCGGATCCCGCTTGGCGCGAGCGATCCGCAGGTTGAGCCGCTCCGCGCCATTATGCCCCAGGTAGTGCATAGCGCTCGAGAAGCCGAACCAGTGCTTCTCCTGATCGGGCGTCAGGTTCAACTCGGTCTTGATCCGCTCGATATAGGAATCGCTGTTGGCGACGATCTGCTCGGCGCTCTGTTGCGGCGCGCCGGGCTGGGTGAGGACGGTGACGTCCTTATTGTCCTTGTTGTCCTGCGGCGCATTCCTGGCTTCCTTGCTCGCCTTGGCGCCCTTGGCCGCCTTGGCGGTCTCCTTGGCGCCCTTGTCCTTGCCGGCGCCCGGCTGCTTGGAATCCTTGCTCGCGTCCTTGCTGGCATCCTTGCTCGCGTCCTTGGCAGCCGGAGCCGGCTGGTTATTGACGCCGAGCACGCCGGTGAAGACACCGACCACGCCGCCGATCGCACCGCCCAGCACGCCGCCAACGGGTCCGGCCGCCTTGTTGCCGGCCGCGGCTCCATCCTGAACGCCCTTGACCAGGCCTTGCGCCTGCGCAACGGCGGCGGCGCCCAGCAGCACCGCGAGCACGGAGCCCAGCGCGAACCATCGCCGCAGGTGAAGCCGCGCAGGCGGCGCCGGGTTGATCATTCTGGTCTCCATCGTCGATCCGATTGTCCTGTCCGGGTGGGGGCCACCCGCCGGTTGCAACTCTATCGTTTTCGCCGCTTCGCGGTCCAGCCGCAGCCAATTGCTGTCCACGCCCGAAAACTGTTTGGCGCGAAGCGGTTATGAAGGCTTATTCGAAACTGCGGCGTAATTGCGCACGAGATGTCCTGCGGTCCTTGACCCGAAGTGTGCGTCGCAAAATGCGCCTCCGAGGTTCACCTCCGGGTGTGCTTCGCGAGACGGCGCCGCCGCGTTCCCGGACGCAACGTTAGTTCTAGACGGCGAGTCGTTCGGCTTCCTCGACAGACGGGATCAATCATGATCTGATCGCGCTACCAATTTGCTGCGCTTCGCGCGATTTCACGGCGAGGCGGTAGCACCAAGAAACGCGAACAAAAATCAAAAACAAAACTCGGAATGCCAGAGGAAACGCGAAAACAATAAAACATCCAGGTGAGGAAACGAGATGTCACGCAAGACACTGACGCGACGTCAATTTGTAGCCGCCACTGCAATGTCCTCCGCCGCGCTGATCACAGCGCCCTATGTCCGCGGCGCTTACGCCGCCGGCAAACTCTCGATCGGCTTCTGGGACCACTGGGTGCCCGGTGCCAACGACGCCTCCACCGCCATGGTCAAGGAATGGGCTGAAAAGGAGAAGGTCGAAGTCTCCATCGATTACATCACCAGCAACAACAAGAAGATCGAGTTGACGGTCGCGGCCGAAGCGCAGGCCAAATCCGGTCACGACATTCTTCAGATGTACACCTGGTGGCCGCATGCGTATGCCGAGCAGTTTGAACCGGTGAACGACGTGGTCGAGGAGGCGATCAAGCAGAACGGTGAGGTCAACGACACGGTCAAATATCTCGGCAAGGCCAACGGCAAATGGCTTGCGGTCCCGGCAACCCCGGGGAGCCAGATCAAGGGGCCCTGCTCGCGCATCGACCTCATGAAGAAGCATGCGGGGATCGACGTCCAGGAACTGTACCCCGTCGGCGCGCCGCCCAAGGCCGATAGCTGGAATATGGATACATTCCTGAAGGCGGCGGAAGCGTGCCAGAAGGCAGGTTTCCCATTCGGAATCGGTCTCGGCGAGACCACCGACAGCGTCGATACCGCGGGCGCCATCTTCCAGTCGTTCGGCGCCGAACTCGTCAACGCCAAGGGCGATGTCACGGTGAAGACCGATGAGGTTCGCCAGGCGCTCGAATACTACAAGAAGCTGATCGCCTTCCTGCCGCCGGACGCTCCGTCCTGGGACGACGCCTCGAACAACAAATGGCTGATCTCCGGCCGCGGCGCCCTCATCATGAATCCGCCGAGCGCCTGGGCGGTCGCCAGGCGCGACGCGCCGCAGGTCGCCGAGCAATGCTGGACGCACGGCTTCCCCTCCGGTCCTAAAGGCCGGTATGCGCCGTTCCTGCCCTATTTCTGGGGTCTCTGGAATTTCTCCAAGAACAAGGCATCGGCCAAGAGCCTTCTGGCTTTTCTGTCACAGCCATCATCGATCGAAAAGTTCGTCGCGGCGAGCGGCGGATACGATTTGCCGGCCTATGCGAAGATGACGACGCTGAAGACCTGGGCCGAGGTAGGCCCGCCGAAGGGCACGCTCTATCACTATCCAAATCCCTACAATCATCAGACACTGTCGATTGCGGCCTCTCCGGCGCCGCCGAAGATCGCCCAGCAGATCTACGCGCAGGCCACGCTGACCAAGATGGCGCTGCGCTTTGCGCAGGGCGAAAAGTTGGAGACCGCACTCGCCTGGGGCGAAGGCGAGTGTGAAGGCTTCATGCGAACCTAAGCCGGGGTGTGCCACGGCGGTTCACGCATCCCCGCGTGAGCCGCCAGGGCACCCCACCGTTCGATGGAATGAGCAGATCGAGCCGACACGCGGGTGCCGGCTCCGCCGTTGGACATTCCGCAAGGAAGCTTGACCCAAGGACACTGACATGGCCGATGTCGTCGTTGAGGACGGTCGCGTCGCCCGCACGGCGAGCGCGCGCAAACGGACGGGCCTGCACAATGCGTTGAAGCGGAAATCGACCGTGGCGTTCTTCCTGACGCTGCCGCTGATCCTGCTGATCGCGCTGTTCGTGCTTTACCCTGCCCTGTTCTCGATCCACCTCGCGACGCTGAACAAGTCGATGCAAAAATTCGTTGGCTTCGGCAACTTCACCTTCCTGTTCAAGCGCGAGACGTTCTGGATGGTGGTGGAGCAGTCCTGCATCTTCGCGATCACCGCCGTGTTCTTCAAGGCGCTGATCGGCTTCATCGTCGCGCATTTCGTGCACAACATACCGGCCAAGGGCCAGCGCAAATGGCGCGGCATGCTGCTGGTGCCCTGGGTGATCCCGCCGGCGATGAGCACGCTCGCCTGGCTGTGGCTGTTCGACCCCTCCTACAGCGCCTTCAACTACACGCTCTCCTTCTTCGGCATCGGTCCCATCAACTGGCTCGGCAATGCCGCCTGGGCGCGCTTTTCCGTCATCCTCGTCAACGTCTGGTACGGCGCGCCGTTCTTCCTGATCATGTACCTGGCGGCGCTGAAATCGGTGCCGGACCAGCTCTACGAGGCCGCCGCAATCGACGGCGCCAATTGGTGGCAGAAGATGTGGTACGTGACGCTGCCGATGATGCGCAACATCATCGCGATCACGACGCTGTTCTCGCTGATCGTCACCTTCGCTAATTTCGACATCGTCCGCATCCTGACCTCAGGCGGGCCTCTCGACCAGACCCAGATCTTTGCCACCTATGCGTTCCGGGTCGGCATCGAGAGCAACGACATTCCGCTCGGCGCCAGCGTCTCCCTGTTCATGGTCCCGATCCTCGCCGTCGCAGCGATCTTCATCCTGCGCGACGTCAATAAACGCGGGAACGAATCCTGATGAGCACAATAGCGATCGACAAGGCCGGCCCCCGGCGCAAGGTCAAATATGGCAGCATGAGCCGCGACCGTACCTGGGCGCTGCGCTGGTCCTATTTCTTCCTGGTGCTGTTTGCGATCTTCTTTCTGACGCCGCCGCTCTACATGGTGATCACCTCGCTCAAGAGCAGCGCGGAGATCTCGGCTGCGACCAATCCGTGGTGGGTGTTCCACCCGACGCTGGCAAACTATGTCGAACTACTGACGTCGAACCAATTCCTCCGGTTCTTCTGGAATTCGACCATCGTGTCGCTGGTGGTTGTGATAGTCACCATGCTGATCAGCATCCCTGCGGCCTTCGCGCTCGCGCGGATGAAGTTCTGGGGCTCGACGACGCTCGCGACCGGCGTGTTCCTGACCTACCTGGTCCCGGACAGCCTCCTCTTCATCCCGCTGTTCAAGATGCTGGCGCTGGTTCAGGACATCACCGGCATCACGCTCCTGAACCGATGGTACGTGCTGCTATTCGTCTATCCGACGCTGACGGTGCCGTTCTGTACCTGGATCATGATCGGCTATTTCGCCTCGATCCCGAAGGAGCTCGACGAGGCCGCGATCATCGACGGCGCCTCGTGGCTTCAGACCCTGACGCGGATCTTTATTCCGGTCGCGCTGCCGGGCCTGATTGCCGCGACCATCTTCGCATTCACGGTGTCCTGGGCGCAGTTCCTCTATCCCCTGGTGTTCACGACGTCCATCGACCAGCTCGTGCTCCCGGTCGGCATCACCACCACCCTGATCAAGGGCGACGTCTTCAACTGGGGCCAGATCATGACCGGCGCGCTGCTCGGTGCAGCTCCGCCGCTGGTCATCTACGCCTTCCTGATGGACTACTACATCGCCGGCCTGACCGCCGGCGCGACAAAGGGTTGATGTCTCATGGCTGACGTTGCATTGCGGAAGGTGGTCAAGCGTTACGATGATGTCGAAGCCGTGCGCGGCATCGACTTGGACATCGCCGACCATGAGTTCATCGTGCTGGTTGGGCCTTCGGGCTGCGGCAAGTCGACGACGCTGCGCATGATCGCGGGCCTCGAGGACATCAGCGACGGCGACATCATGATCGGCGGCGACGTCGTCAATGACGTACCGCCGAAGGATCGCGACATCGCCATGGTGTTCCAGAACTACGCGCTCTACCCGCACATGACGGTCGCGGAGAACATGTCGTTCGGGCTGCGCCTGAAGCACTTTCCCAAGGCCGAGATCAAGGCGCGGGTGACGGAAGCCGCCCGCCTCCTCGACATCACCGACCTGATCGACCGCAAGCCGAAGCAGCTCTCCGGCGGCCAGCGCCAGCGTGTCGCGATGGGCCGCGCCATCGTGCGCAATCCGAAAGTGTTCCTGTTCGATGAGCCGCTGTCCAATCTCGACGCCAAGCTGCGCGTGCAGATGCGGATCGAGATCAAGAAGGTGCACCAGAAGGTACGCACCACCACGGTCTACGTCACCCACGACCAGGTCGAGGCGATGACGTTGGCTGACCGCGTCGTTGTGATGAACAAGGGCCGCATCGAGCAGATCGGCACGCCCAACGAGCTCTACCACAAGCCGGCGACGCGCTTCGTCGCCGGCTTCATCGGCTCGCCCGCGATGAATTTCATCCCGTGCCGGCTGGAGGACGTCGGTGGCGCGCTTCAGATCCGTCTGACCGACCGCATCGCCTTTGCGCTGCCGCCGGCCCGCGCCACGCGCTACAACGCGCTGCCGCGCACCGACAAGCTGCTGCTCGGCCTCCGGCCCGAGCACCTCACCGAGTCGCACGCGCATCTGGGGCCGGGCGTCGAGACCTTCGACACCGTGCTCGACGTCACCGAGCCGATGGGGATGGAGACCCTGGTCTATTTCGGGCTCGACGGCACGCCGGTCTGCGGCCGCGTCGATCCCAACGCCGGCGCCAAGGACGGGGCACCCTTGCGTTTGGCGATGGACCTCAACAATATGCACCTGCTAAACGAAGACACCGGCGTCGTGTTGTGACGCAGGTCCAAGAAATGCAAGCAGGCGGGGAGCGATGGCGACCAACAAAAAGAAGATTTTCGTTACACAAACTTTGTCGCAAGGGGCACGCGCCCTCCTCACCCAGCGGGACGATATCGAGCTCGTCGAGTTTCCGAACCTGATCTCGGCCAAGGATTTCGAAGCCTTGCTGAAGAACCACGCGCCGGTTCACGGCGTGGCGCTGGGTGCCACCGCCTTCGGTGAGACCGAGCTCGAGGCCTCGAAGGACATGAAGGTGGTGACCCGCATCGGCGTCGGTTACGACGCCGTCGACGTGCCCGCCCTCTCCCGCCGCAAGGTGCCGCTGATGGTAGCGGGCAGCGCCAACTCGCCCTCGGTCGCCGAGCAGGCGCTGTTCATGATGCTGACGCTGGCCAAGCGCGCCAATGAGATGCACGCCTGCGTCAAGGATGGCCAATGGGCCAACCGGCTCGGCATGCTGCCGTTCGACCTCTACGGCAAGACCGTGCTGATCATCGGCTTCGGCCGCATCGGCAGTCGCACCGCCAAGCGCTGCAAAGCGATGGAAATGAAGGTACAGGTCTACGATCCCTACAAGCCTGCCGCCGAGATCAAGGCCGCGGGCTGCGAGCCCGTCGCCGATCTCGACGCAGCGCTGCCCAACGCCGACTTCGTCACCATCCATTGCCCGAAGACGCCGGAGACCGTCGGCCTGTTCGATGCGGCGCGGATCGGCCGGATGAAGCCGAAATCCTATCTCATCAACACTGCACGCGGCGGCATCGTGAAGGAGGCCGCGCTATACGACGCCCTGGTCTCCGGCAGGATTGCCGGTGCCGGGATCGACGTGTTCGAGGTGGAGCCGCCGCCGGTCAGCAACGCGCTGTTCGCGCTGCCCAACGTCATCATGGCCCCGCACGTCGCCGGCGTCACCGTCGAGGCGGTGAGCCGCATGAGCGAGCAGACCGCTCGCAATATCCTGAGTGTGCTGGACGGCGATCCCATCCGGCAGAACATCATCAACCAGGACGTGCTCGCCTGAGCCGACCTCCAGGCGGGCGGTTATTCGCCCGCCTCCGGAACGCCAGAATGCGTCCCATTTTGGTGCAGATCGAGCCCCAACTCAGCCTTAATCAAACCCGCGTAATAAGTCCGGCCGCGGCGGCAGTGGGACAGACTTGCCGGCCGCGTCGAGCTGGAGGATGAACCCTTGTCAGAGATCGACCCGACCGACCACGCGCTGGCAACCATCGCCAGCATTTTGGAGCACCCCGAGCCCGTCCGCGAGACCGAGACCGAAATGGTGGTCGACGGTGAGCAGGTCGTCGCCGACGAGCATCCGATCGCCGACGAGCATGTGGTGGTCGACGAGCATGCGATGGTCGACGAGCACGAGCATCCCGTGGTCGAGGAGCAGCCGCTGGTGCCGGAGCACACCGATGCCGACGGCTACAGCAAGGTCGGTCCGGGGCCGATGGTGGCGATCCGTCTGAAATGGACGGTCCATCGCGGCGATGACGGCCAGTTCTACGTCCACGAGACCATCGGCGAGCAGTCCGCGCCCGTGGTCAGCGGCCCGATGACGAGCGAAGCCGCGGTGCATTTCGTCGACGCGCACGAGGACGAGGCACATCGGCGCTTCGAGGAGCTGCGCAGCGAGATCGCCGGCCGCAGCTCGCTCGCCGATTACGAGCGCAAGGGCGAAGCCTAGCGCTCGCGGGGGCCGAGAAAATCCCGCTTCACGAGCTCGACGCCGGCATGCCGGAGCAAGTCGTAGGACGTCGTGACGTGAAAGAAGAATTGCGGGACGCTGAACGTAAGCAGCAGCGTCCGCCCGGTGAAGGGCAGCTCGGTCCCGTTTTTCAGCCTGAAGAAGACGTTCCGTTCCGCCGCACTATCGATCTCGGCGCGCGACAGGCTTTCGATGAACTCGATTGACGTCGCAATGCGCGCCTGAAGCCCGGCGATGTCGTGCTCCAGCGCCGGCAGCGCCACCGGCTCTTGGTCGGCCAGCAAGGCTGGCGCGACCGTGGCATGGCGGCACGCCTCCCCTATCTGCTGCGCCAGATCGTACATGTTCGGCGCCATGCGCATGCCGAGCAGGACGGCCGGATTGAACTTCCGGCTTTCGGCATAGGCGACGCCCTTGTCCAGCAGTGCCGACAGGTTGCGCAGATACGGCACGAAGACGCCGACCGAGGCGTCATACATCGAGATCGTCACCCTAAATTCCCTTCAATTCCGCCTCGCCAGCGACGGGCATCTGGTCTAAATCCAAGTTTCAAGAGCTGCACAATGACAGCTCGGGCATGGGTGGAAAAGAGATGATCGTTCGAATCGTGGCGGCTTTGGCCGCGGTCCTGCTGGCGAACTTTTCGGTATATGCACAGCAGCCGGCGCCATCGCGCCTCGACGAGATCGTCAAGCGCGGCACTTTGCGCGTCGGCATGACCGGCGACTACAAGCCTTTCACCTACCTGGACAAGGCGACACAGCAGTTCAACGGCTTCGACGTCGACATGGCGGAGGCGCTCGGCAGGGCGCTCGGCGTCAAGGTCGAATTCGTGCCGACGGCCTGGCCGAAGCTCATGAAGGACTTCGAGGCCGACCAGTTCGACATCGCCATGGGCGGCGTCTCGGTCACGCTCGACCGGCAGAGGAAGGGCTTCTTCTCGATGCCGATCATGCGTGAAGGCAAGACGCCGATCGCACGCTGCGCCGACGTCGGCAAGTACCAGACCATCTCCGACATCGACAAGAAGGGCACCCGCGTCATCGTCAATCCCGGCGGCACCAACGAGCGGTTCGCGCGCGCCAACATCAGGACGCCGAGATCAACGTCTTCCCCGACAACACCGTGATCTTCGACGAGATCGCCAAGGGCAACGCCGATTTGATGATGACGGACGCCTCCGAGACCCGCTACCAGCAGAAGCAGCATTCCGGCGTGCTCTGCGCGGTGCATCCCGAGAAGCCGTTCGACTTTTCGGAGAAGGCCTACTGGCTCCAGCGCGACATGGCGCTGAAGGCTTTCGTCGACCAGTGGCTGCACATCTCGATGGAGGACGGCAGCTACAGGAAGATCTACGCCGCCTGGTTCGACTAAGGCGATGTTCTCGCCGCGTGCGCCATCACTCCAGGCGCGCGCGGAAGAAGGCGACGGCTGCGCCGTTGAACACGTCGTGAAACACTATCCGATCAAACCCTGGAGGATCGGTGCACGGGATCGGCGCGGCCTCGGCAAGCTTGGGTGGGCATGGAGCAATGAAGGAGAAATGCGTGGAGTTCGGCACGATCCGGTAGTCGGGCTGCGCAGGAAGCAGCGGCACCAGCGCATCGACAGCATCGGGTACGGCGCCATCACCGCCAAACGCCGAACGCCACAAGAGAATTGGGATCGTCACGCCAGCCAGACGCTCGCGGCTGAAGAGGCCGTCAAAAAGTGCCGGATCCGCCAGTATGGCGGCTCTGATACGGGGATCGTGGACTGAGGGCTCGGTCGGTACCCGGCTCTCGCGAATGTCCCGGCATTTTGGCGTCGTGGCTCCGTCGCTGTCGCAGAACGGAGCGAGCGCGCCGAAATCGGGGTTGCCGCCGATCACGACGAGACCGGTATAGGCGCCGCGCGAGAACCCGAACAAGCCAACCCGCTTGGGGTCCAGGACC
Organism: Bradyrhizobium sp. 613_E4_N2_2; assembly: GCF_052075995.1. NCBI lineage: Bacteria > Pseudomonadati > Pseudomonadota > Alphaproteobacteria > Hyphomicrobiales > Nitrobacteraceae > Bradyrhizobium > Bradyrhizobium sp. 613_E4_N2_2. The sequence goes on along the minus strand of NZ_CP197234.1, from coordinate 4,350,728 downwards.
GCCGCTTCCTTCCAGGCGCCGAGCATGAAATCCGTAAGCCGCTTCATGTCGGCGGGGCGCTCGACCAGGACGGAGAATTCATCGGTCCGGCTGGTGTCTCTGGCAGTGTCGCCTGGGTGATTGATCGCAGCGACCACGAAGCCGGCATCGGCCAATGCGGTCGCCGTGTCGACGTGGGCCAAAAACGAGCCGCGCCGTCCGTGCGACACGACGATCAGCGGCAGTCGATTGCCCGCTACCGGACAGTCCTTCACACCCGGCAGGACGACACCGCCGCCCAAAGCGACCTCGGAGGGCGCCGCCGCACAAGGTGTCCACACCATGCCCGCGAGCGCGGGGCCGCCGGCGTCCGCCGGCACTTCGATAAACCGGAGCCCGGCCGCGTGCGCCAGCGTCGCAGCAAGGCAAACGACTACGATCAGAATAAATTCGCCAAGTCGTGGCTGTAGCATCTGCGTGTGCTTTCGAAAGCTTCAACCACAACGGTTTTACTTGCCTATCCCCTACCGCGTCCAGAGGCGCCGCTCCGCCGTCCAACTCTGGACGGAGTTCGGCGTTATTGAACCCGGAACCGCCGGAACACGACTCATACGGTGAGAGTGATCTAGATCACTTTTTGCGATCGAACCGGCGCGTAAGTGTCGGTACGGGGACCAGCTGTTCAGGAGACCGAAATGAGGAAGCTGTTGGCCACGGCCGCATTCCTTTTGGCGAGCACCGCTGCGCAGGCGCAGTACACTTTCGAATATGGCGGGCGCACCATCCGCATCGATCCGGACCGCGGCACGGTGCAGATCCCCGGCGTCTATGACAACACGGGCCAGGGCAAGGCGAAGAAGGCCAAGAAGAACGAGACGAGCCCGGGCCAGCAGGCGCCGCAACAGGCCAAGGTTGATCCGCAACCGCCAGCCGCTTCGGCGCCAGCACCTGCCCCCCTCGCAGCGCCGCCCGCAACCGAACAGGCTCCGGCCGCCGCAGCGCCGCCTCCAATTCCGCCCCCGCCCGCTCCACCGCCGTCTGCAACCGCCAGCAATGCGCCGGCCGAAACGGCCGTGTTGCCGCCGCCTACACCGCCTCCGGCGCCCGCTCCGGTCGGGCAGCAGGCAGCGCCCGCCGTGGCGCCGCCGCCGGCCCCGACTGTGGCTGCTGCCCCCCCGGCGCCGCCTCCTGCGCCTGCCCCGTCACCCGCACCTGTTCAGGCCGCCGCCGTCGCTCCCCCGGCTCCCGCAGCCGCGCCCGCGCGCGATCTCAATTCACCGCTCGGCATCTGGCTGACCGAGGAGAAGGAAGGCAAGGTCCGCATCGAGCAATGCGGCAGCAATCTCTGCGGCTATTCGGTCGACAGCAAATCGAACCAGAACGGCGAACAGGTCCTCATCAACATGAAACCCGCCAAGGACCAGAACAAGGATCAGAAATGGTCCGGCCGCATCCTCGATCCCAACTCCGGCTCGACCTACGATTCCACGATCGCGATGAAGGGCACCGACCGCCTGCGCGTGCAGGGCTGCGCCTTCGGCGGCATGTTCTGCGGCGGCCAGACCTGGACGCGCGTGAACTGAGTCCGACTTCGACGTTCGAACCGAGACAAGGGGCCCGCGATCCGGGCCCCTTTGCTTTTGTCCGCGATCTCTTTGCGGAGTGCGCCACCTCACAGAGCCCCTTGCGCACGTGACAGCCCTCACATCGCGGGTTCCGCGCTCATGCCACGATCCCCCCATGGTCAACCAACGGGGCGTGTCATGAACAGATTTTGCAAAGGTCTCTTCGCCAGCATTGTCGCCATCGCCGTCCCGCTGACGCAGGCGGGCGCGGCGACCTCCACCTTCGACGGCGCATGGAATGTCCGCATCTCATCATCGAGCGAGACTTGCGGCAACGGCGCAACGGTGTCGATCGGCATCAGCAACGGTCAGATCGCATCGAGCAGCGCTGCGGTTTCGGCATCCGGCCGCGTGGCCGATGCCGGCAGCATCAACGTCACCTTGAGCACCGGGATCAAACGCGCCGTCGGCTTCGGGCGGCTCAGCGGCACCTCAGGCTCCGGCACATGGCACGGCCCCCTGTGCACGGGCACGTGGACCGCGGAACGGATGTGATTTGCCGTGTCCCGGACGCGCTGCAACGCGCAGCGTTGCTGCGCAAAGCCGGGACCAAAGGGCTCTTGCTTTGAGGAAACTTGTGGGCCCCGGATCAGCAACGCAGCGCTTACGCGCTGCATTGCATCCGGGGGCACGAGAGATTAGCCCAGCGCCGCGCCGTACTCCGCGTCGGTCACCGGCTCCAGCCAGGTCGAATAGACGCCGTCGAGCGCCTCCTGCATGGCGATATGGCACATGCTGTTGTTGGGCGAGGCGCCGTGCCAGTGCAGTTCACCCGGCGGAATCCAGACGGTGTCACCGGGACGAATCTCCTTGACGGGGCCACCCTTGGTCTGGACGCGGCCGACGCCCGAAATCACGTAGAGCGTCTGCCCAAGCGGATGGTGGTGCCAGTTGGTACGCGCGCCCGGCTCAAAGGTGACGCGCGAGCAGTTCAGCCGCGCCGGCGCCGGGGCCATGATCACGGGGTCCTGCAACACAGTGCCCGTAAAATTTTCCTTGGGCGCGCGGCGGGTCGGCCGCGTGCCTGCGACGGTGATTTCCATGGGATACCTCGTTTCCTGTTACTTCTTGCTGGCGGCGTAGCGCGCCTTGGTTTCGGCGTTCATGGGATAGAGGCCCGGCAACACCGCGCCGTTGTTCACCTCGTTGACGATCCAGGCTTCCATCCGCTCCTGCTCGACGCCCTCGTTGAGCACGTGATCGAGCATCGCCTGCGGGATCAGCACGCAGCCGTCCTGGTCGGCGACCACGATGTCGTTCGGGAACACCGCAACGCCGCCGCAGCCGATCGGCTCGCCCCAGCCGACGAAGGTGAGGCCTGCAACCGACGGCGGCGCGGCATAGCCGTCGCACCACACCGGAAGATTGGTGCCGAGCACGCCCTCGACGTCCCGCACCACGCCGTCGGTGACGAGTGCGGTCACGCCGCGCTTCATCATGCGCGCGCAAAGAATGTCGCCGAAGATGCCGGCATCGGTGATGCCCATGGCATCGACCACGGCAATACAGCCGTCCGGCATCGCCTCGATCGCGGTGCGCGTCGAGATCGGCGAGGACCAGGATTCCGGCGTCGCCAGATCCTCGCGCGCCGGCACGAAGCGCAGCGTGAAGGCCGGCCCGACCAGGCGCGGCAGGCCCGGACGCAGCGGACGCGCGCCGCGCATCCACACGTTGCGCAGGCCCTTCTTCAGCAGGACCGTGGTGATGGTGGCAGTGGTGATGCCGGCGAGGGTCTTGCGGGCTTCGGGGGACAGCGACATGGACGAGGACGAGCTCCGGATGGGCGGGAAAGAACGCGCGCATCTTGCGAGCCGCAGCCCTTGCGTCAAGGGCCAAAGAGCCAGCAAGAACGCAGGGCCGCTGGGCTGTTATGCGACGCGATAACAACGCTTTATCGCTTCCCCTTGCATTAATTTATTGGACTTGCGGGCGCATTTACGCGAAGCAAGGAAAAGCGGAACTCAAGGCTGAGCCCGCATTTCCTGAGAAGCCCGATTTCGACAGCCCTTCGACAGCTCATGGCCGCGACGCTTCCCCCGCCCCGCCTTCTGCCCAGTGGCGACAGCGCCGTCACGGTCGAATTCAGCCGCACCATCGATGACGCCGCCAACGAGCGCGTGCTCGCACTCGACAAGGCGCTCGCAGCAAGCCCCATCGACGGTATCACCGAGACCGTTCCGACCTATCGCTCGCTGCTGGTGCATTACGATCCCGGCAAGATCGGCTTCGACGCGCTCGGCGAAAAGCTGCTTGCGCTCGCCAGCCAGCCGCTGCCGCCGGCCACGAAGGCGCGGCGCTGGCGCATTCCCGTCGCCTATGGCGGCGAGCACGGCATCGACCTCGAGGATGTCGCCAAGGCGCTGAACACCACGCCCGACGACATCGTCGCCCGTCACGTCGCCGGCGACTACCGTGTCGCCATGATCGGTTTCACCCCGGGCTGGTCCTATCTCAGCGGCCTCGACAAATCCCTGCACATGTCGCGGCGGCAGAGCCCGCGGCTGTTCACGCCCGCCGGCACGATCTCGATCGGCGGTATCCAGGCCGGAATCCAGTGCCTGGCGGCCCCGAGCGGCTGGCACTTGCTCGGCCGCACGCCTGTCAGAACCTATCAACTCCACCGGAATCCGACCTTTCTCACCGAACCCGGTGATCGCGTGACGTTTTTCGCCATCGACCACAAGACCTTCGAGGAACAGGATCGCGCCGCCGAGGCCGGCGAGATCATCGCCGAGCGGGTGGTCGCATGAGCCGGCTCGTGATCGCCAGCATCGGTCCCGCAAGCTCCGTCCAGGACGGCGGCCGCCACGGCGCGCAGCGCTACGGCCTGACGGTCAGCGGGGCGATGGACCGTCTGTCACTGGCAGCAGCGAACACGCTGGTCGGCAACGAGCCGTTCGCGGCCGTGGTCGAGATCGGCCCGTTCGGCGCCACGTTCACCGCCAAAGACGGCGCCGTGCGCGTCGCGATATCAGGCGCGCCGCGCAATGCGGACGTCGCCGGTAAGCCGGTGGCCATGGACACGTCAGTGACGCTCAAGGACGGCGAGACGCTGACGCTGGGCTTTGCCCGCGGCGGCGCGTTCACTTATCTGGCGATCGAAGGCGGGATCAAAGGCGAACTGGTGTTCGGCAGCCTTGCGGTGAACGCCCGCGCGGGCCTCGGCAGCCCCTACCCGCGCCCGCTGCAGGCCGGCGATGAATTCACAGTTGATGCCGCAAGCGGCGCGCCCGAGCTGCGCATCGAGCTGCCGAAGCCAGCAACAGGTCCGATCCGCGTCCTGCTCGGACCGCAGGACGACGAGTTCGACGACGCCAACAAGGCGCTGTTCCTCGATAGCGAGTGGAAGATCTCGGCGACCTCCGACCGCATGGGCTACCGGCTCGAGGGCCCGGCGATCAAGCATCTGCATGGCCACAACATCGTCTCCGACGGCACCGTCAACGGCAGCATCCAGGTCCCCGGCAACGGCTCGCCGATCGCGCTGATGATGGATCGCGGCACGTCCGGCGGCTATCCGAAGATCGCAACCGTGATCACGGCCGATGTCGGCCGCCTCGCACAGACCTCGGCGGGAACCGCGTTCCGCTTCCTCGAGGTCACCATGGCCGAGGCGCAGGAAGAGGCGCGCAAGTTCGCGCAACTCATCCGCAACCTGCCCGATCGCCTGCGCTCTTCCGATACCGTCGAGCTCAACATCGAGGCGCTCAGCGATGCTAATGTCGCGGGCTATGCGGTGAGCGCCATGGATGCCGGGACCTGGCAGGTCACGGCGGAGCCGTAAGCGACAAGACGACCAGAGGCGGAGAGCACCCCATGAAGACGATCGATCTCAATTGCGACCTCGGCGAAGGTTTTGGCGCGTGGGAGATGGGCAACGACGCCGCGATGATCGACCTTGCCAGCTCGGTCAACGTCGCCTGCGGCTTCCATGCCGGCGACCCCGACATCATGCGCCGGACAGTGGAGCTGGCGAAGGCGCGCGGCGTCTCGGTCGGCGCCCATCCCGGATATCGCGACTTGCATGGTTTCGGCCGGCATCCGATCGCGGGCCTGAAGGCCTCCGAGATCGAGAACCTCGTCGCCTACCAGATCGGCGCCCTGCAGGCGATCGCGACCGCGGCCGGCCACAAGGTCACGCATGTGAAGGCGCATGGCGCGCTCTCCAACGTCGCCTGCGAGGACGACATGACGGCCAAGGCGATCGCCGCCGGCGTCAGGGCGGTCGATGCCAATCTCATCTTCGTCGTGCTCGCCAACTCAAAACTGGTGAAGGCCGGCGAAGACGCCAATCTGCCGATGGTGCACGAGGTGTTTGCCGACCGCGCCTATGAGGACGACGGCAACCTCGTCTCGCGCAAGAAGCCCGGCGCGGTGCTGCACGATGCCAAGGCCATCGCCGACCGCGTGGTGCGCATGGTGCAGGACGGTGCGGTGGTTTCGGTCACTGGTAAGGTGATCAAGATGCGCACGGACACGGTGTGCATCCACGGCGATACGCCGGGCGCAGTCGACATCGCGCGCGGCCTGCGTCAGGCGTTGAAGGATGCGGGAATCGAGGTCGCGCCGTTCAAGCGCGGGGCGTAATCAGAACGGATGCACCGAGAGCGTGCCGAACACGATGGCCGCGATGACCGCGAACGCGCTGTAGAGCCCAACGTGGTGCATGCTCGCCCCGGTCCGACGCGAGAGCGAGCGCGCGTAGAAGTGCAGCCTGGCTTCCGCCGATAGTTCGCGCATGGTCGATCTCCAACGCCCCATTTGTGGGAGTATGAAGGATCAACCCTGGCGGGAGGCAAGATGGCGGAGAAAATAGCGATGGAGGTTCTCTGAAGGCGCCCCGTCGCAGGTGCAAATTCTCTTCACCCAAGGGTTCCGAGAATCTTATTCGTTAAGATCCGAGCCAGCTGGAACCGGCCCGGATGACGTTGGGATGACAGTCGGGCGGAGGCATTCAGACACCCTCCAAACAAAATTGTCGAAAACAACCCCATGCACAGTAGAAGCGGCCCAGCGGCGCGACGTCCGGCGGTTGCGCCGCCGGGACGATTTGCGCTGATCGGCTCGCGCCTTAGTAGACGTCAGCCTGGAAGCGGCCCGTCTTCTTGAGCTCGGCGACAAAACTGACGGCCTCATCCGTAGAACGTGCCCCGAACTGCGCGACGATGTCGACCAGTGCGCGCTCGACGTCCTTGGCCATGCGTTTGGCATCGCCGCAGATGTAGAGATGCGCGCCTTCGGCAAGCCAGGTCCACACCTCGCGGCCGACCTCGCGCATGCGGTCCTGCACGTAGAACTTCTTCTCGCCGTCGCGCGACCAGGCCAGCGACATGCGCGTCAACAGCCCCGAGGTCTTCATCGCGTTGAGCTCTTCCTGATAGAAGAAATCGCAATCGCTGCGCTGATGGCCGAAGAACAGCCAGTTCTTGCCGGGCGCGCCGGTCGCCTTGCGATCGAGCAGGAAGGCGCGGAACGGCGCGATGCCGGTGCCGGGGCCGATCATGATGACAGGCGTCTTCGGATCCTGCGGCAAGCCGAAACCATGTGCCTTCTGCACGTAGACCTTGAGCTTCTCGCCCTCGGCGATGCGTTCGCCGAGGAAGGTCGAGGCCACGCCGATCCGCTTGCGCTTGCCGATGACGTAACGCACGGAGTCCACCGTCAGCGACAGCTTTCCGGGCGTCGCATTGTGCGAGGAGGAGATCGAATACAGCCGCGGCTGGAGCTGCTCCAGCGCCTCGACGAAGGCTTCGGGATGCGGCCGCGTGCCCGAGAACTTCTGGAGCGCCGCCATGACGTCGAGCGTGGCGGCGTCGCCATCGGGATCCTCGCCCTGCGCCAGCGCCCGCGCCTTCTCGCGCTGCGCGCCGCCGGTGATGAAGGAGATCAGCTCGAACAGCGTGTCGGGCGCCGGCGACAGCGAGACGTCGTCGATCAGCACCTCGCGCAGCGTCTTGCCGTTGACCTTGGTGGTGTGGGAAGCGCCGAGCAGCGCGATGATCTGATCGACGAGGCCGACCTCATTGCGTGCGAACACGCCGAAGCTGTCGCCGACGACATAGTCGAGCTTGCTCTCCGCGAGATCGAACTCGACGTGATAGGTCTCTTTCTCCGACTTCCCCTTGTTGAGCAGGCGCCGCGACAGGAATGTCGCCGCGATCGGATTGTCGCGCGAGCGGCCGGGCTCGGCGATCGTCACCGTCACGGCCGGCGCCGCCACCGCATCCACCTTGTCGGCCGCCTTGGCCGCCGGCGCCTTGTCCAGCTCCTCGTACAGCGACTTCAGCATCCGCGCGGTTTCCTTGCCGCCGGGGACGCAGAGATTGAGCCGTGCTTCGCTACGGGTGGCGATCGCCTCCGAATAGTCGTGGCAATTGTAGCCGCACTGGCCGCAATCCTGCTGCGCCATCGCGGCCATCATCTTGCGGCGCACGGGACGGCCTTCGGCGAGCTTCATCCGGTCCGCAATCGGCATGGTCTGGTCGTGCCACGGCGCTTCACCGTCGTCGCCGTCGCCGGCTTGCATGACGGCTGCGCCCTGCTCCGCCGACAGCGGCGTAGCCACATCAGGCGACAACAGCCCGGCGAAGAAGCCGTTGAGCCAGGAGCGCTGCGCGTCGGAGAACGGGGCGCTGGCGGGAATGATGTCGAGTTTCGGCGGAGGCGTGATCTGGTTCATGCGGACACCTGTGCATCGGCAAGCTTGCGCAGCGTTTCGCCGTCATGGCGGCGCGCAAAGGACAGGAAGGTCTCGTCGGGCGACGAGCGGTGGGCGATATAAGCCTTGAGCAGTCCCTCGACCGTCTTCGGCGCGTCCTCGGCCTTGAGGTCGTGATAAACCTCCTGCCCGACATCCGCATCGGGACCGAACCCGCCGCCGGTGAAGAGATGATAGCCGTCGACCGTGTCTTCGTCGTTCACCGGCACGCGCGCCCCGATCAGGCCGATGTCGCTGATGTAGTGCTGCGCGCAGGAATGATGGCAGCCGGTGACGTGGATGTTGACCGGCTTGTCCATGGCGACGCGCGGCTCGCACCAGTCGCCGATCTCGGCGGCATTGCGCTTGGTGTTGGAAGCCGCGAAACGGCAGCCGGCACTGCCGGTGCAGGCGATCAGGCCGGCGCGGATGTGCGAGGCCTCGACCGCGAGCCCGATCTGCTTGATCGCCGCGATGGCGAGTTCGACATTCTCGTCGCGCACGCCCGATATCAGCAGGTTCTGCCAGACGGTCAGGCGGATCTCGCCGTCGCCGAGGTCCTGCGCCACTTTGGCCAAACCCCGCATCTGATCGCAGCTGATCTTGCCGAGCGTCAGCGAGACGCCGATCCAGTTCAAGCCGTCCTGCTTCTGCTTGTGCACGCCGATATGCGCCATGCGGTCCGCGGCTGGCCGCGGCGCAAACGCCTCTTCCGGCACGCGCGTGAACGGCGTCTTCAGCCGCTCCTCGACGAGTTTAAGGAAACCGTCGTGGCCCATGGCATCGAGCACGTATTTCAAACGCGCCTTGTTGCGGTTGGTGCGGTCACCGTGATCGATGAACACGCGCACGATGGCGTCGGCGACGGCGGTGGCCTGCTCCGGCTTGACGATGATGTTGGAATATTTTGCAAAGTCCTTGTGGCCGGTGATGCCGCCGAGGCCGAGGCGGAACCAGACACCGGGCTCGACGCCAAAACCGTCCTTCACCTCGAACGCGGTGAAGGCGATGTCGTTGGTTTCCTCCAGGACCGCGATCCTGCCGGCGCCGTCGAAGGCGACGTTGAACTTGCGCGGCAGGCCGTAGAGCGAGCGGTCGTTGAGGATGTGGTAGTGCCACTCCCGCGCAAAGGGACGCGTGTCGATCAGCTCCTGCGGATCGATGCCGGCCGTCGGTGTTCCCGTCACGTTGCGGATGTTGTCGGCGCCGGACCCGCGCGAGCACAGGCCGAGGTCCTGGATGCCCTCGATCAGCTTGATCGCGTTCTTCGGCGGGATCTCGCGGAGCTGAAGATTGGCGCGCGTCGTGACGTGACTATAGGGACCGCAGAGATCGTCGGCGAGATCGGCAAGGCCGGACAGCTGCCAGTGCTTCATGATGCCGTTCGGGATGCGCAGCCGGCACATGTAGGAGTCCTGCGTCGGCGCGACGTAGAAGATGCCGTAATAGCGCCAGCGGAAATTGTCCGCAGGGCTCGGCGGCGCGTTGTCGAGCGCCTGCTGCCGCAGTCGCGGATAGGCATCGAACGGATGCTCGTCGCGCTTGAACTTCTCCTGGTCGGCGAGCTTCTTGCCGGCTGCGATGACCTTGTCCTGGGCCTTGATGTGGACGGCGTCGGGGCCCGTGGGCTCGGCATTGGCCTTGCCGGCGCTGCCGCCGAGACTGCGACCGACCCGGCTGATCTGCAAACCGGTCGTGAAGCCTTCGAGATAGCGTTTCTGCTCGTCGGAGAAGTCGACTGAGAGCGTATCGATTTTCATGGTCGGTAACGAAGCTCCTGCGGCCACCGGGTGGCATCGACGGAAAATTGCGCGACCCGCGAGGAACTCGGCTGGCTCAAGAAGCCGGCTGCGCACCCAACGGTCCGGTCAGCTTCGTTGCTGCGGGACTTGGCTCAGCAGGCGTCTGTGACAAGCTGGCCGCACTGCAACATACAAGTTGCGTGCCAGCTTCAATGAAATAAAAATTCCTTTGATTTCAGATGGATACAGACAAGCCCGGAAAATCGCGACCCGGAAATCTCATGAAATTCGAGCAGGCGGCTCAAAATTTAGCCGATGATCTCTTCCGCCCAAAAACGATGCAGAACCGAATCAGGCCTTCCAGCGTCCGACCTCGAAGGCCTCCAGATGCCCCCGGATGTTGCCGGGATCGAAGGCCGGGCCCGCAAATGCCCCGAACGCCGCGGGGGCTTCAGTGGGCGATTGCTGACCGAGGGCTGCGTCGTAGAGGTCGGGCCTGAACACGGCCATCGCGGTCTTGACGCCGTCCGGCGTCAGTGCGGTCTGCCCCCAGCGCACCATCTGCGCATAGAGCCAGGCCGCCTGGACCGGATCGGGGCGCCCTGCCCCTTCGCGTCCGACCAGGAGATAGCGACCGCTCTCGCGGAGGGTGCCGTCGGGAGAAATCTTCAGGCGCCCGGTGAGGGTTCGCTGAATGACTTCGGCATCGACGCCGATCCGTTCCGGCTGCGCCAGGATCCGCGCCGCCTCAGACAGGTTCGCGGGGTTCTCGATGAACTCGGCGCCCTTCACAGCCGCGCGCACCAGCGCTGCCACCACATCCGGATGCTTGTCGGCCCAGACCTGGCGAACCGCCAGCACCTTCTCAGCCGCGCGCACGAGAATGTCGGAGACGAAATGCAGGATGTGGCCGATGCCGAGATCGACCGCGACCGAGTTCCAGGGCGCGCCGACGCAGAACGCATCGACATGGCCATTGGCGAGGCTATCGACCATGTAGGGCGGCGGCAGCACCACGAGACGCACATCCTCGTCCGGATCGACGCCGGCCGCCGCCATCCAGAACCGCAGCTGGTAATTGTGGGTCGAGAACGGGAAGGTCATGCCGAAGGTCAGCGGATCGGCACCTAGCTTGCGACGCTTCGCGACGACCTTCGCCAGCGCTTTCGCCGTGACAAGCGGATCGAAGCGGTCGCCGTCGATCTCCTCCATCAGCGCGGCATGGAGCGCCGGCGAGACCGTGATCGCATTGCCGTTGATACCGAGGTTGAAGGGCGCCGCGATCGGCACCTTGACGTGGCCGAGCCCGAGCGAGGACGCAATCGCCACCGGCGCCAGCAGATGCGCGGCGTCGAACAGGCCGATATTGAGCTTGTCGCGCACGTTGGACCAGGAGACCTCGCGCACCAGCTCGACCTCCAGCCCTTCGGCGGCAGCAAAGCCCTTGTCGACGGCGACGATCAGGGCGGCGGCGTCGACCAGCGGGATGAACCCGATGCGGAGGGGACCGGTCATTTCAGCATCTCCGACGCGGTGATGATCGACTGCGCGATCTCGCCGATTTTCTTCTTCTCGCGCATCGCCGTGGAGCGCAGCAGCACGTAGGCCTCGTCCTCGGTGAGGCCCTTGACCTTCATCAAAATTCCCTTGGCCTTCTCGATGATCTTGCGGTCCTCGAGCTGCGACTTGGTGCGCTCCAGCTCCTCCTGGAGTTTTGCGAAGGCGTTGAAGCGGGACACGCAGAGGTCGAGGATCGGCTTGATGCGCTCCTTCTTCAACCCGTCGACGATGTAGGCGGATACTCCCGCCTCCACGGACGCCTGGATCGAGGCTGAATCGCTCTGGTCCACGAACATCGCGATCGGCCGCTTCACGGCGCGGCTGACCTGGAACATCGCCTCAAGCACGTCGCGGCTGGGGTTTTCCAGATCGATCAGGATGATGTCGGGATCCACCGCATAAATACGGGCGAGCAGGCTCTGCATCTCGCGGATATGGACGACCTGCGTGAATCCGGCCTCCCGCAACCCTTCCTCGAGGATCGCAGCCCGGATCGGGCTTTCGTCGACAATCACGATTTTAGGCGACTGTTCGGCGCTCATAGCTCACTCACCACCCGGCGATTCATCCATAGCATGCCGGAGGGCGATGCAAAGGGTTGTAATTATGGGCAATTGGGACTAGCTCAGGCCTGTCAATCAGGCAGATTTGGATATGGATCAGACGGCTGCGCCCAAGGTCAGCTTCGTGTCGCTCGGGTGTCCCAAGGCATTGGTGGATTCCGAGCGCATCATCACGCGCCTGCGCGCCGAGGGCTACGAGCTCGCCCGCAAGCATGACGGGGCCGACATCGTCATCGTCAATACGTGCGGCTTCCTCGACAGCGCCAAGCAAGAATCGCTCTCTGCGATCGGCGAGGCCATGGCCGAGAACGGCAAGGTGATCGTGACCGGTTGCATGGGCGCGGAACCCGAGCAGATCGAGCAAGCCTATCCCGGCGTGCTCTCCATCACCGGCCCGCAGCAATATGAGAGCGTGCTGGACGCCGTGCATCGCGCGCTGCCGCCCGCCCACAATCCGCATCTCGATTTGGTGCCGCCGCAGGGCATCAAGCTGACGCCGCGCCACTACGCGTACTTGAAGATCTCCGAGGGCTGCAACAACCGCTGCACCTTCTGCATCATCCCGAAGCTGCGCGGCGATCTCGTCTCGCGTCCGGCCAATGACGTGCTGCGCGAGGCCGAGCGCCTCGTCGGTGCCGGCGTCAAAGAGCTGCTGGTGATCTCGCAGGACACCTCCGCCTACGGCGTCGATCTCAAATACGCCGAGAGCCCGTGGAAGGATCGTCAGGTCCGCGCCAAATTCCTCGACCTCGCGCGCGAGCTCGGCGAGCTCGGCGCCTGGGTCCGGCTGCAATATGTCTACCCCTACCCGCATGTCGACGAGGTCATCGCCCTGATGAACGAGGGCAAGGTGCTGCCCTATCTCGACATCCCGTTCCAGCATGCAAGCCCCGAGGTGCTGAAGGCGATGAAGCGCCCCGCAGCGCAGGACAAGACGCTGGCGCGGATCAAGCGCTGGCGCGAGGAATGTCCCGATCTTGCTTTGCGGTCGACCTTCATCGTCGGCTTCCCCGGCGAGACCGATGCCGATTTCGCCTATCTGCTCGACTGGCTGGATGAGGCCGAGATCGATCGCCTCGGCTGCTTCAAATACGAGCCGGTTGCCGGTGCGACGTCGAATGCGATCGAGAACCCCGTGCCCGAAGAGATCAAGCAGGAGCGCTACAACGCGCTGATGGCCCGCCAGCAGAAGATCTCCGCGCGCCGGCTGAAGCGCAAGGTCGGCACGCGCCAGCAGATCATCATCGACGAGGTCGGCCCGACGGTTTCAAAAGGCCGCTCCAAGGCCGACGCGCCGGAGATTGACGGCGCGGTTTATCTCTCCAGCCGCCGCCCGTTGCGCGTCGGCGAGATCGTCACCGCGAAGATCGAGCGAGCCGACCAATACGACTTGCACGGCAGCGTCGCGGGGTTCTGACGGCGCCAACGATCGCGTCACCTCTCTTGCGGGTCGCTGCAACCGGATATGAAGAAGGTCGTCATGCCCGGGCTTGTCCCGGGCATCCACGTTCTTCGTGCCACTGGGCAATGCGTGGATGGCCGGGACAAGCCCGGCCATGACGCTGTGGAAGCCTCTGTGCCTCAAGCTTGCAAGGAGCAGACCGTCGCTGGGCTACAGCTCCGTCAAGCCAGCCATTTCGGCACCCAGCGCTCCGGACGTCGGGCGCGGGCGAGATCGGCCTGGGCTTCGGTCAGCTTGGCGGGCTCGCCGTCGATGGTCGGGCGCACATCGTATTCGAAGTTCGTCACGTCGCTTCTCCCGACGCCTGCCGTCCGTCATGCGCGGAAAACACCTCCTTGGCTGCGAACAGCCCGTTCACCGCCGCCGGGAAGCCCGCATAGACGGCCATCTGCATGATGATCTCCACGATTTCGTCGCGAGACAGCCCGACGTTCAGACCCGCCTCGATATGCACTTTGAGCTGAGGCGCGGCATTTCCGAGCGCCGTCAGCGCGGCGATCGTCGCGATCTCTCGATCGCGCAGGCCGAGGTCCGGGCGGCTGTAAATGTCGCCGAAGGGAAACTCGATCACGTATCGTGCGAAATCCGGAGCGATGTCGGCGAGTGAGGCGACGACCTTTTCGCCGGCTCTGCCGTCAATGCGTGACAGGGCCCGCTGGCCGCGATCGAAGCGGCTTTCGGCTTGTGTTTGGGCGTGCGTCATTTTCCTTCGTCCTCTGTTCGTCGCCGGCATAGCCGGCGATCTTGGTATCAAGGACGAGCAGGCATTCCTGGAGTTCGGCAATCTGCGTGCGAACCTGTTCCCGGTGGATTTCCAGCATCTGCCGCCGGGCTGGCCCGGTGGCATCGCCTTCATCACGAAGCGCCGCATAACGCAACATGTCCCGGATCGGCATTCCCGTGGTCTTGAGCCGACCGAGGAATGCGATCCATGTGAGGATCGATGCGTCAAAGTCACGCTGGCCGGAACGATCCCGGTCTGCGTATGGCAGCAGCCCGACGCGCTCATAATAACGCAACGTGTGCGTCGACAAGCCGGTTCGTTTTGCGAGGTCGCCGATCTTCATGTGTGCCCGTTCTCGTACTGACGCACGTACAGATACCCCTTCGAGCGCACTCTAAGTCAAGGGGGATCGCAAGGGAGATCGAAGGTGCCGTTCCCGCGAGGTCAAGATGGCACGACAGCAGAAGAATACCGGTTCGACGCGACTAGTCGCCGGCAAAAAAGATCCCCTCGATGTCTTCCGCTTGCTGACCTCCGGCCAGACTGACCCAACCAGTCAGTCCATTCTTGTTCCGAACGAGGAAATGGTAGCGCTCGGACGAGTCCCCCTCACGTCGGTCGCTTGCGACGAGCACCTCAACGAACTCACCCTTCGGAATGGTGCCGACCGCATTCGTCGCAGCCTTATCGAAATAGAACGTCAAGTCATGCAGCGTCTTTGACTTGAGGCCGACGTAATGAAACGGCTGGTTAACCTCCTTCAACCGGTCGTCGTCAAGGCAGTACTTGCGTCGATGGTCGAACATCGTATTGACGTGACCGGAGGCGTAGACGCAACCGTCGCCGGGTATCTCGAATCGGAGGCCTTCGATCTGGTCTTGATAGAGATCGCCCGCGCCTCCAATCAGGTTGAATACGCAATTGTAGTCGGCACTACCGCCGGAGCTGCAGACAACCAGGAAGTACCTCTCCGACCGAAGGCGAAGCTTCGTTTCAAAAACGTAGGTGAGAATAACGCCGCCAGCATCGGCCTCATCGCTGTTTTTCTTTTCGTCCGGTGTGATCACGTGAGGCCGCGTGAGCGCGGGATCGGTAGCCAGCACGATCGGAAGGTCGGCAACGGCGCTTTCCACGAGCTCGGTTTGCGCGTCTGCGGCCGAGGCCGCTGACATCAGCAGGATCGCGACAATCAACCGGTGACAAAGGCCGCGCATCAGCGAACTACCCCGACGAGAAGCTAATTCAATCAGCAACCTGATTGCACGGCTCCGTGACGGGATTCTGACGGTGTTCCGTCACGCCAGCCATTTCGGCACCCACCGCTCCGGGCGCGGGGCGCGCGCGAGATCGGCCTTTGCTTCGGAGAGCTGCGCCGGCTCGCCGCCGATGATCGGACGCACATCGTATTCGAAGTTCGGCATGACGCGGCCGTCGACATAGAGGCCGAATTTCATCGCGTGCCACAGCCCGAGCTCGGGCTGTGCCTTGCGCATCTCCTCGCGCAGATCGCGCAGCAGCGATTCGATCGAGGCGGCCTCCTCGAACGGCTGCGGGCCGAGGGTCAGGACGCGGGCCTCGTACTGCTTGCCGACGATCGCGACCTCGAAGCGCGTCTTGTCCCAGGGCTTCTTGCCCTTGGGCAGATGCGCGGCGAGCCGCCAGCCGAGCTCGGCCATCAAGCGATGATTGGCCCAATAGTCTTCGCGATCCCGGCTCCATTTTTCCACGAAGCCGCGGAAATCGGGAAGCTCTGCAGCACCGTCGTCACACGCGGCCTTGTCGCCGATCGGCTGTCCCGCAAGCCATTTCGCGAGCTCGTCGGTCTGGCACTCGACCTCGTCATGCGGCTTGAGATCGCTCCAGGCCTTGTCAAATTGCTGTGACGTCAGCTTCGCCAGCAAGCCGTCGAGGCTCGGCGCGAGCAGCTCGTAGTCGCCCTCGGAGCCCAGCCCCACGATCGGCGGGTTGTCGCGATCAAGACCTGCGCCATACCAGCCGCCGACGGCCGAGCCATCCGGCAGCCGCATGAACAGTGAAAACCTGTCGCGCAAGGGACTGCCGTCGAAGATCGGCGCCTGATCGGAGAACTGGCCTTGCAGCGAGAAACGGCCGACGCTGCCCCACGGGCGCCCGTTCAGCCAATCGGCAAAGTCGACCAGCAGGGATGGCGCCTCGATGCCCGGCGGAAACGCGCCGCGAATGCTGTCGAGGTCGATCGGGTAAGGCGTATCGGACAAGGTCTTCAAACTATCTGGTTGGTCCCGCCTTCTTGGTCTGACCCGTGATGCATTCGGTTCGAACCAAGTCGCGTCCTTCGATCACAAACGCGCTAGAGGCGCAATGGTTTCGATGTGGAAAACAATGAAACACACTGAAACGTCAAGGATTCTCTTCAAGCTGTCTGCGATCGGCATCGCAATGGCCGTGTTCGCCCTGTCCGCCGCCGCGCGATCGCCGTCAGCCGCGCAGGCACGCCAATGGTGCTATGGCGACGACGACGGGGGAAACGAGGATCAGCGCATCGCCGGCTGCTCGGCCGTGCTCAAGGCCGATCCCTCGAATGTGCGGGCGCTGGCCAATCGCGGCGAGATGTTTCGGCGAAAAGGCGACACGGAGCGTGCCCTGGCGGACTTCAACCGTGCCATCGATCTCGATCCGAAAGACGCCGACCTCTGGTACAATCGCGGCATCGCCCATGACGATCTCGGCGACACCGACCACGCCATTGCCGACTACACGCGCGCGATTCGGCTGAATGCCCGCGACGCGCTCTACTACAACAACCGCGGCAATTCCCACATCCACAAGAACGACTACGAGCATGCGATGGCCGACTACGATCAGGCCATCAAGCTCGACCCTAAATTTGCGCTGGCCTATTTCAATCGCGGCACTGCCTATCGCAACCATGGCGACGACGCTCGCGCACTGGCGGATTTCGATCTCTCGATCAAGCTCGACCCGAATTACGGCCCGGCCTACGGCAACCGCGCACGCGTCTTCCGCGACCGCGGCGACCGTGCGCGTGCGCTGGCCGACTTCGCAAAATCGCTTCAGCTCAGTCCGAACAACGATCGCGATTTCTTTGCGCGCGCGAACATGTATTTCGACACCCACGACTATGCGCAGGCGCTGGAGGATTACGATCGCTCGATCAAGGCCAATGCGAGCTATCCGGGCGTGTTCAATTCGCGTTGCATGACGCGTGCGATCCTTGGCCGCCTGCAGGAGGCGCTGGCCGATTGCGAGCAGTCGCTGCAGATGGCTCCCAACGACCCCTATACGCTGGACAGCCGCGCCCTCACGTATCTGAAGCTCGGCAATCTCGACGCGGCCATTGCGGATTACGACGCGGCGCTGAGCGCAAAGCCTGAGCTCGACGGCTCCCTCGACGGCCGCGGACTGGCGAAGCGAAAGAAGGGCGACAACGAAGGCGCTGAGCAAGACATCGCGGCCGCCAAGGCAATCAACGCCGGCATCGCGGACAGTTTTGCGCGCTACGGCGTTCAGTGACGTTCTCCCATCTCGCCGATGCACGCCGGACGGGTGTTCTTCAAAACGCCCGCTTGACAAGCCCTGCCCTTCGGCTGTAGGGACCCGCCCCATGATCAACGCTCGGACCCATCAGCGCACCGAAATGCTCCGCCGTCGCTTCCGCGACGACGAGAGGGTGCGCCATGTCCGACGACGCCGCTGAACCACTGAATTCAGCCGAGTTTTCGAGAAGGCCGCACCCGCAAGGTGCGGCCTTTCGGCTTTTTGCGCCCCTTTTCCACCCCGTCCCCACAGGAGTTCGACATGACCACGCATCCGTATGACGCGCTGATGGAGATCACCGCACGGCCCAAGGCCGTGTTCGTCCGCGGCGCCGGCTCCTACCTCTGGGACGACAGCCGCAAGCGCTATCTCGATTTCGTGCAGGGCTGGGCCGTCAACTGCCTCGGTCACTCCCCGCCCGCGATCGCCGATGCGCTTTCCGCGCAGGCCAAGCGGCTGCTGACGCCGAGCCCGGCGTTCTACAACGAGCCGAGCCTGAAGCTTGCCGAGCGGCTTGTCGCAAACAGCGCGTTCGACCAGGTGTTCTTTGCCAACTCCGGCGCCGAAGCCAACGAGGGCGCGATCAAGCTCGCGCGCAAATACGGCAGCCTGCACAGGAACGGCGCGTTCGAGATCATCAGCTTCGCAGGCGGCTTCCACGGCCGGACGCTGGCGACGATGTCAGCCTCGGGCAAGAAGGCGTTCGAACCGCTGTTCGAGCCGAAGGTCGCCGGCTTCAAGAAGGCGAAGCTGAACGACATCGCCTCGGTCGAAGAGCTGATCAACGACAACACCGTCGCGGTGATGCTGGAGCCGATCCAGGGCGAGTCCGGCGTGTGGCCCGCGACCGATCAGTTCCTGCAGGAACTGCGCGCGCTCACCGACGCGCACGGCCTGCTGCTCATTTTTGACGAGATCCAGACCGGCATGGGCCGGACCGGAAAACTCTTCCACTACGAGCACACAGGCATCGCGCCCGACATCATGACGCTCGGCAAGGGCATCGGCGGTGGCGTGCCGCTGGCGGCCCTGCTGGCGACCGAACGTGCCTCCTGCTTCGAGCACGGCGACCAGGGCGGCACGTTCAACGGCAACCCGATCATGTGCGCGGTGGGGTTGGCAGTGCTCGAGGAGGTCTGCAAGCCCGACTTCCTGAAGTCGGTCACCGAGACCGGCCTGCTGCTCGAAAGCGAGTTGCAGAAGGTCTCGGCCCGGCACGGCCTCGGCGGCGTGCGGGGACGTGGCCTCTTGCTCGCGCTCGACCTCAAGCTGCCGATCGCGCCAGGCATCGTCGCGCAGGCGTTCGAGGCCGGCGTGCTCCTGAACGCGCCGCAGCTCGACACGCTGCGCTTCATGCCGGCGCTGAACGTCGCGCGGGCCGAGATCGCCGAGATGATCGATTGTCTTGACGGGATTTTGACCAGGGCCGGCGCGGCACGGCGGGTGGCGTAAACGCCCTCGCCGTCATGGCCGGGCTTGTCCCGGCCATCCACGCCTTGAGGCGCGGCACAAAGAACGTGGATGCCCGGGACAAGCCCGGGCATGACGACTTTGATGGAGCAACTTGCTACGGCTTCAGGATCGACGCGCCGGTGGTCTTGCGGCTTTCGAGATCGATATGCGCCTTGGCGGCGTCCTTGAGCGCGTAGGCGTGGTTGATCGGCACGTGCAGCTTGCCGTTGATGACGGCGGCGAACAGCGTGTCGGCGCCTTCCAGCAGTTCCTTGCGCGTTCCGACGTAGTCATTGAGCTTCGGCCGCGTCGCAAACAGCGAGCCGTGATTGTTGAGCTCGGCAATCGAGAACGGCGGCACGGGCCCCGAGGCATTGCCGAACGAGACGAACATGCCGCGCGGCTTCAGGCAGGACAGCGAGCCCGGGAAGGTCGCCTTGCCGACGCCGTCATAGACGACGTCGCAGCCCTCGTTGCGGCTAATCTGCTTCACGCGCGCGACGAAATCCTCTTCGTTATAGAGGATGACGTGGTCGCAGCCATTGGCCTCCGCAAGCTCGGCCTTCTCGCGCGAGCCGACCGTGCCGATGACATGGGCGCCGAGCGCCCTCGCCCATTGGCAGGCGAGCAAGCCGATGCCGCCGGCCGCGGCATGGATCAGCACGCGGTGATGCGGCTCGACCTTGAAGGTCTTGTGCAGGAGATACCAGACCGTCAGCCCCTTCAGCATCAGCACGGCGCCCTGCTCGTGCGTGATGTGGTCGGGCAGCTTGACCAGCTTCTCCCAGGGGATGTTGCGCTCGCCGGTATAGGCACCGAGATTGTGGTAGTAGGCCACGCGATCGCCGGGATGGAAATGCGTCACGCCGGGCCCGACGGCGATGACCTCGCCCGACGCCTCGTTGCCGGCGATGAAGGGCAGCCCCGGCGCCTTGTAGAGGCCGGTGCGATAGTAGACGTCGATGAAGTTCAACCCGACCGCATGCTGGCGGATGCGCACCTCGCCGGAAGCCGGCGCCGGGACATCGACGCTCTCATAGACCAGGGCTTCGGGGCCTCCGACCTTGTGCACACGGACGGCTTTGGTCATCACCTGACCTCCTCTCGGTCTTCTCGCCGCTGAGCGAAAGACATCGCGCCCGCCTTGTCAACTCGACCCAGATTGGAACGGCTAAACGGACGACTTGCGGACTTTCCTGCGGTTGCGCTTCGCCAGCACGTTGAAGAATTCCACCGCCGCCGAGAACGCAATTGCGAAGTAGATGTAGCCGCGCGGAATGTGGAATTGGAATCCGTCCGCGACCAGCGCGACGCCGATCAGCACCAGGAACGCCAGCGCCAGCATCTTGGTGGTCGGATGCTCGGCAACGAATCGCGACACCGGCCCCGACGAAATGTACATGATCAGGCAGGCGATCACGACCGCCGCGATCATGATCTCGATGTCCTGCGCCATGCCGATCGCGGTGATGATCGAGTCCAGCGAGAACACGATGTCGATGACGATGATCTGGACGATCACCCAGAAGAACGCGCTGCCGCCGGACTCCCGGTCGCCCTCGCCGTCATCGGCTTCGACCTCGGCGTGGATCTCGTGCGTCGCCTTGGCGATCAGGAACAGGCCGCCGCCGATCAGGATGAGATCGCGCCAGGAGAAGCCGTAACCCGAAAACGAAAACACCGGCGCGGTCAGGCCGATCAGCCAGACCAGCAGGCTGAGCAGGATGATGCGGAAGATCAGCGCCAGCGCGAGCCCGATCTGGCGGGCGCGGTGGGCCTGCTTCTCGGGGATGCGCGAGACGATCACCGACAGGAAGATGACGTTGTCGATGCCGAGCACGATCTCGAGCGCGGTCAAGGTGAGCAGCGCGGCCCAGGCTTCAGGACTAGTGAGGAGGTGCATCATGCGAAGGATCTTGCCAGGCGGATCAAGGCGTCGCTGAAGCTGATCCAGAGCGCGATGGCGCAGAGCACGATGGTCACGCCGGTGCCGACGCGAAAATCCATCTCCAGCACATAGAGGCCGAGCACGGCCCAGATCGCGATCAGCGACATCGTCAGCCAGCGCAGCCGCACGACCCGGACCGGATGCAGCACGTGGAACGGCACGAAGGTCAGCACGACAAGCGCCGCGACCAGCAGCGTCGATGCCAGCGGCGGCCAGTGCAGCAGGAACAGGTAGAACGCCGCCGCATTCCACAGCGCCGGAAAGCCGCGGAAATGATTGTCGTCCGCCTTCATGCGCAGATCGGCGAAATATAGTGCGCTGGTGACGATGATGGCGATTCCGAGCAGCGGCGCGGCCACCGGCAGCAACAGCCCGCTCGCCACGATCGCATAGGCCGGCACGAACACATAGGTGACGAAGTCGACCACGAGATCGAGCACGTCTCCCGACCAGTTCGGCTGCACATCCTTGACCTTCAGCAGGCGGGCGATCGGCCCGTCGATCGCATCGATGATCAGGGCGACGCCCAGCCACTGAAACATCGCCGCCCAATGCTCGCGCACGGCCTCCAGCATCGCCAGCAGCGCGATGGCCGCGCCGAATGCGGTGAAGATGTGCACCGAGAAGGCCGCGGCGCGGATCGCCGGTCTCGGCTTCAGGGAATCCTCTTGGGTATCCATGGCTTCTGCTATCAGAATGAGACCGGTTTGCACATCCGCCATTGCGGCGCGCGGTCGCACAATTCGCCACAAAATCAAGGAAATATAGCCGGGCTTGAATTTGCCGCGCAGCATGTCAATTGTCGTTCCATGACAGATGCATCGACACTCCATGACGCGGCCGTGATCGGCGGCGGACCGGCGGGACTGGCGGCCGCCATCGCACTGGCGCAGGCCGGCGCGCGGACCGCGCTGGTGGCGCGGCGCATGCCCTACGCCGACAACCGCACCACCGCCCTGCTCGGCGCCTCCATCGATCTCCTGGAGAGCCTCGACGTCTGGCCGCGCTGCAAGGGCAAGGCGGCCGCGCTCGAAATCATGCGCCTCGTCGACGACACCGGCCGGCTGTTCCGGGCGCCGGAGGTCCGGTTCTCCTGCCACGAAATCGCGCTCGACGCCTTCGGCTACAATATCGACAACCGCTCGCTGATGCTGGCGATGGAAGAACGCGCGGCCGAGTTGCCCAACCTCGTCCGTTGCGATGACGAGGCCGAAAGCGTCGTCATCGAAGCCGACGACGTCGCGATCCGCACGGCGTCCGCTCAATTCCTCACGGCCCAGCTCGTGGTCGGCGCCGACGGCCGGCACTCGCTGTGCCGGGAAGCCGCCGGCATCGCGGTGACGCGACGCGACCTGACGCAGACCGCGCTGACCTTCAACGTCGGCCACGCGCGCCCGCATCGCAACGTCTCGACCGAGTTCCACACGCCGCATGGCCCTTGCGTGTTCGTGCCCCTGCCCGGCGACCGCTCCAGCATCGTCTGGGTCTCGGCCCCCGCCGAGGCCGAGCGGCTTCGCGGATTGAGCGACGCGGAGCTGTCCGCCGCGATCGAGAAGCAGTCGCATTCCATTTTGGGACGCATGACGGTCGAGCCGGGCCGCAACCTATTCCCGCTGGCGATCGAACGTCCAAAATCCTTCGGGCGCGACCGCATCGCGCTGGTCGGCGAAGCCGCCCATGTGGTCCCGCCGATCGGCGCCCAGGGCCTCAACCTTGGTCTGCGCGATGCCGCTGACATCGCCAGGCTCGCGGGCGAAGCCATCGCCGCGGGCCAGGATCCCGGCGCACCCGACGTGCTCAAGCGCTACGACCGGGCGCGGCGTCCGGACATTCTGAGCCGCACGTTTGCGATCGACATCGCCAACCGCTCCCTGCTCAACGATTTCCTGCCGCTCCAGCCGGTCCGCGCGGTCGGCATGCACCTGCTCGGCGCCATCGGCCCGCTGCGGCGCTTCGCCATGCGCGAGGGCCTGACCCCGACGTGGCGGCGGTAGGCTCGCTTACGGAAACGCCAGCCGGCCGGTCTGGATCGCCCACATCACGCCGGTCAGCGTGACCACCGACGCGAAGGTCCCGAGCAGCACCGCGACAGAGGCGGATTCGATCCACGCGTCGTTCTGCCGCGCGATCACGAACACGTTGAGCGCCGGCGGCAGCGAGGCCATCAGCACGGCGGTCGCGGCCCAGGGCTGCGCGAACGGTCCGAACGCCAGCATCAGGCCGAACGCGGCGAGCGGGTGAATCAAGAGCTTCACGGCGATCACGCCCGGCACCTCCCACGGCACCCGGTTGAACGGGCGGAGCGCCACGGTCACGCCGAGCACGAACAGCGCGGTCGGTGCGGCTGCGTTCTGAAGGAACGTGATGGTGCGATCGAGTGCGACCGGTAGCTCGATATGAAGCGCCGCCACGGCCGCGCCAAAGCAGGCCGACATGATCAGCGGGTTGAGCACGATCTGTTTCAGCACGACGCCGAAGGCATGGACCAGCGAGGGATGGTCGCGGTCGGAGAGCTCGATCAGCAGCGGCACGATCGTGAACAGGAAGATGCTGTCGCAGCAGAAGATCAGCGCGGTCGGCGCCGAGGCCTTCGGTCCAAGCACGGCGAGCGCCAGCCCCGGCCCCATGTAGCCGATATTGCCATAGCCGCCGGAGAGGCCCGCAAGCGTCGCCTCGCGCAGCGTCAGCCGTCCCAAAACCTTGCCGACGACCAGCGCCAGGGTGAACGCCGCAACCGTGGACAGCGTGGTCGCGACCAGGAACGGCGGGTTGTTCAATTCCGCAAACGGCGTCTTCGACATGATCGCGAACAGCAGCGCCGGCAGCGACACGTAGAGCAGGAAGAAGTTCATCCAGGCGAGGCCTGATTCCGGCAGCGACTTGGCCTTGCCGCAAGCGAATCCAACAAAGATCAAGCCGAAATAAGGTAGCGCCAGATTGAGGATATCGACCATTGATGAAGTGTTTTCTGAAGATTTGGGGGCCATCTGCCCCTTAGCCGAAGGTCAATTACAGATCAGGGCACTAGCATCGGCCACAATCCTGGTCTATCGACGGGGAATGATTAAAGCGAGGACCGCCAAATTCCAGATCGGACAGGTCGTTCGCCACCGGATCTTCTCGTTCCGGGGGGTGATCTTCGACATCGATCCGGAATTCAACAACACCGAGGAGTGGTGGCTGTCGATTCCCGAAGAGGTGCGGCCTCACAAGGACCAGCCGTTCTACCACCTGCTTGCGGAGAACGCGGAGTCGGAATACGTCGCCTATGTCTCCGAGCAGAACCTGGTGCCTGACGATTCCGGCGAGCCGATCCGCCATTCCCAGGTCGCCGAGATTTTCATCAAGGACAAGACCGGCGGCTATCGCCCGCGCAATCCGTCGCTGAACTGAGCCAGCCGCGCTTGAAGTGAGTTTTGCCGCCATCAAGCGGCCAGCAAAAAAGGCGCTCGAACCGAGCGCCTTTTTCATGTCCGGGATTTGAGCCCGCTTACTTCTGACCGGTCGGAGCCGCGCCGGGCGCGCCACCGTTCTGCTCGAGCTTCTTGCGCTGCTCGTCGGCCTTCTTCTGAAGCTCTTCCTGAAGCTTCTTCTGGGTTTCCTCGAACACCTTCGGATCGGTCGGCGGACCGTCATAGGCCTTCTGGAATTCGCCGGCGAGCGGCAGCGGCAGCGTCAAGGGCGCACCGTTCGCATTGATCGCCTGGACAACGAGGTTCTGGCCCTTCTTCATGTTGCCGATGAGCTCGGGCGTGGCCTCGTAGTCGGACATGCAGCCATTCTGGAAGCAGATCACGTAGGGGCTCTGCAACGGCGCATTGTTGTCCACGATGATGCGGGTGCCGTGCACGAGCTGCATGCCGAGCGGCAGCGTCACGCGCAGGATCTTCTTGGGCTCACCTTCCGGCTCGATGATCACGGCCGCGATGACCGGCTGGCCCGACTCGATGCGGCCGTCCTTGCCGGTGAAGCAGACCTGCTTGGCGTTGGCGTCCTGGCCCTTGAGGCAGAACTTGGTCCAGGGGGCGTAGATCAGCTGGATCTGCTGATCGGCCGGCTGGGCCGCGGCGCCCTGCTGCGCCGGAGCGCCCTGCGCGGGAGCCGGCTGGGCGGGAGCCTGGGCAGCCGGCGCCGGAGCCTTGGGGGCAGCCTTCGGAGCAGCTTTCGGGGCCGCCTTGGGCGCGGCGGGGGCACCGGGGGCCGGCGCCGGGGTCTGGGCCTCAGCGGCAAACGGAACGGCCAATGCCGTCGCCGTCAACAAGGCGAGAAGTCGCCCGCGCGGCCGGACGGACGCGGCCAAGTAACGGAAATTCATTGCGGAAAACCCTTTCTGAACGGGAAGTGCCCGAACCGCTCCGAAGCGACGAACCTGGCCGCGTTGGGCGCGGCTCTCTCCCCGTCAATTGAGGCGGATAAGTGACGGGCTCGACGCTCTTGCGCGATTGCGTGCCTTCTTAACGTGGCCGACGAAAAGATCAATGCCGACAAGCGTCTTTGACCACGCCTTGAACCGCTCCCTGGCCTGCGATCCGTGAAATTCCTTGTGATAGGATTCAGGCCCGCAGGTCCTCGAATCAACGTGTGCCGATGTCCATGTTCCAGCGCCTTCTCGAGGGCCTTCGTGAGGGCCTTGGCACCCGCCTCTGTCTTCTCGCCTTCGTCGTCGCCTCCGCGCTCTCCGCAAGCGGCGCACGGGCTGGGGAAGCCCATGCCATCGCGATGCACGGCAAGCCGGCGATGCCGGCCGATTTCACCCACATGCCCTACGCCAATCCTGATGCCCCCAAGGGCGGCCGGCTCACCTGGGGCATTCTCGGCACCTTCGACAGCCTCAATCCCTTCATCGTCAAGGGATTGGCCGTGCAGCCGGTGCGGAACTATGTGGTCGAGAGCCTGCTCGCACGCGGCAATGACGAGGCGTTCACGCTCTACGGCCTGCTCGCCAGATCGGTCGAGACCGATGACGCGCGGAGCTTTGTCACGTTCCGCCTCGATCCCCGCGCCCGCTTCTCCGACGGCAAGCCGGTCCTGGCGGAGGATGTGCTGTTCTCCTGGCAGCTGCTGCGCGATCACGGCCGCCCCAACCATCGGCAATATTACGCTAAGGTCGCCAAGGCCGAGGCGCCTGACCCTCTCACCGTCCACTTCGACCTGGCTGGCGCCAACGACCGGGAATTGCCGCTGATCCTCGGCCTGATGCCGATCCTGCCGAAGCATGCCGTGGATGTCGCGACCTTCGAGGAGACGACGCTGACCGGCCCGATCGGCTCGGGCCCGTATCGGATCACGGCGGTGAAGCCCGGCGCCAGCGTGACCTTGACCCGTAATCCCGACTATTGGGGCCGCGACCTGCCCATCAATCGCGGGCTCTACAATTTCGACGAGATCAGGCTCGACTATTTTCGCGAGGCCAACGGCCAGTTCGAAGCCTTCAAGCGCGGCCTCTATGATTTCCGCGTCGAGCACGAGCCGCTGCGCTGGCACGACGGTTACGACTTTCCAGCCGCCAAAAGCGGCGAAGTGATCCGCGACACCATCAAGCCCGGCGTGCCGCAGCCTTCCGAATTCCTGGTGTTCAACACGCGCCGTCCGATCTTCGCCGACATCCGCGTGCGCCGGGCACTGACGCTGCTGTTCGATTTCGAGCTGGTCAACCGCAACTACTTCTTCGGACTCTATTCGCGCGTTGCCGGCTATTTCGCCGGCTCCGACCTGTCGGCCTATGGCCGGCCTGCGGATGCGCGCGAGCAAGAGCTGCTGAAGCCCTTCGCCGCGCAGATCCCGCCCGACGTCATGGACGGCAGCTACCGCCTGCCCGTCACCGACGGCTCGGGGCGCGACCGGACGACGCTGCGCGCGGCACTCAAGCTCCTGTCAGACGCCGGCTACGATCTCGACGGCACCGTGCTGCGTAACCGCGCGACAAAAGCCCCCTTCACCTTCGAGATGCTGGTGACGACCCGCGACCAGGAGCGCATCGCGCTCGCGTTCCAGCGCGACCTCAAGCGCGCCGGCATCGAGCCGAGCGTTCGCGCGGTCGATCCCGTGCAGTTCGACCAGCGCCGGCTCGCTTACGAGTTCGACATGATCCAGAACCGCTGGGACCAGTCGCTGTCGCCCGGCAACGAGCAGTATTTCTATTGGGGGAGCGCGGCCGCTGACAATCCGGGCACCCGCAACTACATGGGCGCCAAAGATCCCGCCGTCGATGCCATGATCGACGCTCTCCTCGAGGCCCGTGATCACACGGCCTTCGTCTCGGCGGTGCGGGCGCTCGACCGCGCCCTGATCTCCGGTTTCTATACAATCCCCCTGTTTAACGTATCCGAGCAATGGATCGCGCGCTGGAATCGGATAGAACGGCCAAAGGCCACCGCGCTGTCCGGATACCTGCCGGAGACCTGGTGGTCGAAGGGGCAGCCGCAAGCGAAGTGACGCCGTGAATCAGCCAGCCGTATCGCCGACGCTCGACACGCTGTTTCAGCGCACGCTGATGCGGCAACCGCACGCGCCCGCTTTGCTTGATCCCCTCAACAAGGCTCGCGTGACCGGCCACCAGCCGCGGCGGATGACCTACGCCGAGGCCAACACCGCCATCGAGGCCCTGTCGGCGCATTTCGTCGAATCGGGCCTGCCGGCCAATTCCGTTATCGCGATCCAGCTGCCTGCTACGGTCGAGTTCGTGCTGACAGTGCTCGCCGCACATCGCGCCGGGCTCGTCGTCGCCGTGCTGCCGCTGCTCTGGCGCCATGCGGAACTGACCGCCGCGCTGAACCGCACCGCGGCGCGCGCCATCGTCACCATGAGCAAGGTCGACGGCGTCAGCTATTCCGACCTCGCAATGCATGCCGCCGCGGAGGCCTTCTCGATCCGTTACGTCTGCGGTTTCGGCGCCGACCTGCCCGAGGGCATGGCCTCGCTCGACGACGTGCTGGCCCGCCCGCCGGGCACCACGCGCGCCGTGATCCAGGACGGCCGCAAGGCGGCGATGATCTCCTTCGACGTCACCGCGGAAGGCTTTCGCCCGGTGCCGCGGCCGCATTTCAGCCTGATCGCCGGCGGGCTCGCGATGTCGCTGGAAGCCGACATCAAGCAGGGCGCGACCGTGATGGCGGCGTTCACGCCGATGTCGTTCGCGGGCCTCGCCTCCTCGCTCGCGGTGTGGCTGCTCTGCGGCGGCACGCTGGCGCTGCATCATCCCTTCGAGAACGACGTGCTGGAACAGCAGATCAACGAGCACGAATGCGAGGTGCTGATCGCCCCGGCGCAGCTCGCGCTGCGGCTCGGCGATGCCGATCTCGCGGCGCGGATGCCGAGCTTGCGCAACGTCATCGGCCTCTGGCGCGCCCCCGAGCAGGTGGCGGCGAGCGATGCCTGGATCGCGCCGCATGCACCGCTGACCGACGTCTATCTGTTCGGTGAGGCCGGGCTGTTCGGCGCCCGCCGCAGCGAGGACGGCATGCCGGTTGCGGTGATGCCCGGACCGCACGGCGCCCCGCGCGAGCAATCCGGTTCCTCCATCGCCGGCGAGATCCTGCTGACGCCCAGGGGCACGCTCGGCCTGCGCGGAGCGATGGTGCCGATCGCGGCCTACGCGCCGCCGCAGCCGGTCGGCGACACCCTGACGGCGCAGCCGCCGCGCGATTATGTCGACACCGGCTATGCCGCGCGGCTCGACCGTCCGAGCGGCGCGATCTGCATCACCGCGCCGCCCTCCGGCATCATGGCCGTCGGCGGCTACCGCTTCCTGTCCAACGATCTCCAGGAATGGGCGCGCCGGCTCGGCCAGGGCGCCCTGCTCACCGCGCTGCCCGACCGGCTCTCGGGTCACCGGCTCGCAGGACGGGCGCAAGACAATGGCCGCGCCCGCGAAGCGCTCAATGAACTCGGGCTTAACCCCCTGATGGTCGAGGCTTTTCGCGACCGCTCCGGGCCGGCCTAAGCGTATCCCCTCTGGACATGTAGAACATTCTCCGGTAGAGTACATATATTCTCCGGAGAGGCGGACCACATGGCCCAGAAACTGAGCAAAATTCGCGAGTTTCTGAAGCGCTTCCCGGACGAGGATAGCTGCCTGACCCACCTGATGCGGACCCGGTTTGGCGAGCGGTTTACCTGTTTCAAGTGTCAGAAAGAGGCAACCTATTACCGCGTGAAGGCGCGCCGCTCATTCGAGTGCGAGCACTGCGGCTATCAGGTCTATCCGACCGCTGGCACACCGTTTGAGAAGACGCGCACCGGCCTCCGTGACTGGTTCTACGTCATGTTCCTGTTCTGCGAGACGCGGAACGGCGTGGCCGCGAAGGAAGTCGAACGTCAGCTAGGCGTGACCTACAAGACGGCTTGGCGCATGTGCCACCTGATCCGCCTGTACATGGGCTACGTTGATGGCGACGCGCCGATGGGTGGCCCCGGCAAGACGGTCGAAGTGGACGAGACATTCATTGGCGGCAAGGACAAGCAGGGCAAGGACGACAAGGCGATTGTCATGGGCATCGTCGAGCGCGGTGGCGATGTCGTTAGTCGTCCGTGAAGAATGCGGATTGATCTGAGAAATAAGCAGAATTTGTCTTGATGTAGTATTCGATTTTGCAGGAAAGCGGGGTGTTGGACCTCGCTTTCTTGCGTTTTAGGATTTTGCTTTTGGGCGATTCGTGATTCCCTGACGGCGTCGTCGACATTGGGGAATGCGATGAGCAAGCCGAGGGATGATCGCCAGAAAGACCTGTTGCTTCCGGCGCTTGATCAGATCATCGACATGGGTCATCCGCTGGTGCGGTTGGCAGCGCTGATCGACTGGAACATCCTGAATGAGCGCTTCAGTTCAGTGTGCCAAGCAGGGTCGGGCCAGCCGGGCTTGCCGACGCGGCTAGTCGCCGGCCTGTTCATTTTGAAGCACATGCACAACCTGTCAGATGAGGTGCTGTGCGCTCGCTGGATCGAGAACCCCTATTACCAATACTTCTGCGGCGAATTGAGCTTCTGCCACCGTCTGCCGTTCGATCGATCGTCGATGACACGCTGGCGGCAGCGGCTCGGCGAGGAACAGCTCGTCGCCCTGATCCAGGAAAGTCTTTCAGTGGCGCACAAGACCGGCGCCATCGGTCCCAAGGACCTGGAACGGGTGGTCGTCGATACCACAGTGCAGCCCAAGGCGGTTGCACATCCGACCGACGCGCGGCTGCTGCATCGAGCAATCACCAAGCTGGTAGGGCTCGCCAAGCGCAACCGTGTGCCGCTACGCCAGAGCTATCTGCGCCTGGCCAAGCGCGCCGCCATCATGACCGGCCGCTATACCCACGCCCACCAGTTCAAACGCGCCCGGCGGCAGCTCAAGTTCCTGCGGACACGGCTTGGCCGGATCATCCGCGACATCCGCCGCAAGATTGATGGCGATACGGTGCTGGAAGCTCGCTTCGGCCCGTTGCTCGGTTTAGCGCAGCAGGTGCGCAGCCAGGATCAGCATCAGCGCGGTCCGAAGGTCTATGCGTTACATGCTCCGGAGGTTGAGTGCATCGGCAAAGGTAAGGCCCGCGCGCCCTACGAGTTCGGCTGCAAGGTCAGCATCGCCACCCCTGTGACGTCTCCGAAGGGCGGCCAGTTCGTGCTCCATGCCAAGGCCCTGCATGGCAATCCCTTCGATGGGCACACGCTCGGTCCCGTAATCGCCGACATGGAGAAGCTCACCGGGGTGGAGACTCGCCGTATCCACGTCGACAAAGGATATCGCGGTCACAACCACCCGCATCGGTTCAGGGTCTGGATCTCGGGTCAGGTCCGCCGCGTCACAGCTTCCATCCGTCGCGAGATGAAGCGTCGCGCGGCTGTCGAGCCTGTCATCGGCCACGTCAAGGCCGAGCACCGCATGGACAGAAATTATCTCAAGGGACGCCTCGGCGACCGCATCAACACTGTTCTCGCCGCCGCCGGCTATAACTTCGGTCTGCTGCTGCGATGGCTCGCAGAGCTCTTGCGTGTCATCATCCGAGCCTTCTTCGAGACCGTCCCGGCTCGAAACACCGCTTGAGCCGGGCGCCGCCGCCAGTTCTTCACGAACGACTCGTTACCCGCGTCGCGCAGGCGCGCACCGAGGCTCACATCGTCCCGCATGTCGTGCGGTTCGTTAAGCAAGGCTTCCCCGTCCATACGGATGAGGCGTCAAACTTCAAGCTGCTGAAGAGAAGTACGGTTACGATCATGAAGCCGTGGATCGCTCGGCCAAGGAATACGTGCGCGGCGACGTGCACGCCAACTCAATCGAATCGTTCTGGTCTCAAGTGAAACGCGGGATCAACGGGGCTTACGTTTGGGTTTCGAAGAAGCACTTGCAGCTTTACCTTCGCGAGTTCGAGTATCGCCATAACTTGCGGAAGCAGCCGATGCTGATGTTCGTGCTTTTGCTACAGGCTTTTCCCCGGGCACTCGTTGAGTGATCATCGCTTGCAAGAGTTGGTCAAAGCGTTTTTCTTTCGGTGCGTGCTTCACTTTAACTCCCTTCTCGCTTGTTCGATGATTTCCAACCTTTGGCTTAGCCAAGCAGCAAACCTGTCCCGTGAAACTCCAAACGTCATGCGAGAACCTTGCACAAGCCGCAGTAGATCGTTTCTGCCGCTATTGTCGGCTGCATCTCGCATCTTCATCCATGCAGTAAGCCCATTGTGAAACTCGTTTGCTCCTATTTGGAATTCCGTAAACGGTTCTTTTGGGAAAAGGACCCCGTTCAATTCTACGCGGAATTCCCTTTCTTTATCAATCAACCCGTCATATAGCGCTTTGTGCATCTCGACAGTCAAATTTCGAATGTCGTCCATTCGCTGAATTTCAGGGGCGATATCCGTATCGGCGCGCTCCCAATAGGAGTGGTTCAGAGCAATCTCAGACTTCTTTAGTATTTCATCGCCCATCGTATGGATCGAAGTTGATATAGTTCTGAGTTTCTGGCCCAAGTCTTCTTTTTCATCTTTGAGATAGCCGCCCTCACGCAAGATCGATGATCTTGCGGAATCCCGTGGCGGGATAGCCGGTGAGGCTGTCTTTGCTTTCTCCAGTTCATTCGTCTTTTCTTCAAGGGCCTGCTTGATCTTTACGATCTCTGAAGCCGAGGCGTCCTGCTCTCTTGAGCCAGGTATAATCTCGAATGAATTATAATCGTCACGCTGCTTGGAGATGACCTCTTTTTTTGAACGAGCCCATTGCGCGAATAATGAAACTGCTTGCCGCCAATTTTTGAAGGCTTCGTGGCTCTCGATAAATCCAGTCATGTCGGCCGGCGCATCTGGCAGACGGTTCAATAAATCTGCAAACACGCCTGTCTGCGCGATGATAGGTGTGAATGTCCAGTCGGTTAGATCTTGAACATCTTTCAGGGAGCCGTATTTTTTTAGGATTGCATCAAGCTCAGCAAACGCTGTGTTTATCTGGTCCCTTGATGCCGCCAGTTTTCTTGCAAGAGATTTCGGGCCAGAATCCCTAGTTTCCTTGTCCCAAGTAATATTGAGTTTGTTTTGGGTGTCATACGCCGGATCAATCTTGCTGTGGATGCAGTCATAGATTTCGTCGAGGGCTTTTTGACGAATTTGCAGATCGTAACCCGTGATGGTTTTTCGCGGTGACGACGAGAGGGGCAGTTGCGCCGGAGATGTATGTGTGGTTGCAGGCGAGTCATGGGACATCGGCTGATCAGATCGCTTGGGTTGCCCCCTTTGCGTCTGCCAAACAACACCTCCTAGGGCGATTGCCAGGCCCAGGAATATAACGTGGTAGGGTTCCACTCTCCGCATCCATGCTTGCAGCCGGTCCGCCGCACTAATAGCAGAAAAGTGGTTCCCTTCCGAAATCTTGGCCAGTTCCTCTTTGAGAGGGCGCGCGATGAAGTAGTGGACAAGCCATAAGGCGAGGGCCGCGAGCGCAAAGGGGATGGTCCAATTGAACACCGTCGTCGCGCTCGGTGACGTGACGCCTAGCAATTCTGCGAGCCTATCGTCGCCCCAGCCTATCACGGCGTTGTCCACGAGCTTGATAACGAGCTTAAGTGCAAGAGTGAGCAGCACCTGTGCTGCCCCCCAGATCGCCCACGCCCTAATCCCTTGTGGCATTCGCACGTCTCCCACAGCCCTCTAGGGCTGGTTGTGGCAGACGAATATGTACCTGATCTAGTGTACATGTTCAAAGGGTATATACTTGGTTTCGCCCCATCCATTGACGCAGCATTAAGGCAACCGAACTAGATTGCGCAGCATCTGTTGCGTGATCAGAGTTTGCGATGTCCCAGGCGGGCCCGATCCTGTTTGTGTCCAACGCCCAGCGGCCGCCTTTCATTGCGGCCCTGGACGAGGCCCGTCTGTTTCCCGTCGTCGACGCCGACTGGGCCAGCGCGGCGCGCGCGGTCGAGCAGGTGCAGCCGGCCGCGGTTCTCGCCGCGATGCATGCCGGGCACGAGCCCCATCTGGCGACGCTCGCCAGGAAGATCGCGGACCAATCGCCCTACCTGCCGTTCGTGGCACTCGATGCTGCGGGCACGCTGCCGCAGAACGCCCTGCCGTTCTCCTCGCGCGGCGGCAATTCCGACCGTCTCGTCGCGCGGCTCCGCGCCGCGCTGCGCGTACGCACTCTCCATGCGACGGTTCTGCGCCGGCTGCCGGACGCGAAAGTCGGGTTGCCGGAGGGGGATCCGGTACGCGATGCAACGGTGCTCCTGATCGGCCGCGGCGCGGCCTATCCTGCGCTCTCCGTCGCGTTCGGCGAACGCGTCGGGGTCGTCGGCGCGCTCTCGATCGAGGCTGCGGCCAAGCATCTCAACACCCGCGATATCGATGGCGTCGTGCTCGCCGAAGGTTTTACCGCGCGCGTCACCGACGCCTTCCTCACGGTGCTCGCCGAAGACACCCGATTCCGCAGCCTGCCCGTGGTCGTCACCGCGCACCAGCTCGCGCAGACGTACGACCTGCCCAATCTCGAGCTGATCCCGGGCGAGCCGGCGAAGGTCGCCGCCAACGCGCTGCCGCTGATCCGCCAGCACGCGATGGAAGCGCAACTGAGCCGCACGCTGCGTTCGATCGATGCCGGCGGCTGGCTCGATCCGCGCAGCGGCCTGCTTACGGTGGAAGCTTTTGCCCGCGATTTCGCCAAGGCGGTCGAGCAGGCTCTTGCCCGCGGCGGCGGCCTCTCCGTGGCGCGCTTCGCCTTCGAGCCCGGCAATTCCCGCGCCCAGCTCGACGCCGCACGGATCCTGAGCCGCCTGATGCGGCAGATGGATTTTGGCGTGGCGCAGAAAGACGGTTCCGTCATCGTCGTGTTCGCCGAGACCGACTTCCGCACCGCCCACATGATCGCCCGCCGCCTGTCGGCGGTGATGCGGCACACCTCCAATGGCAAGCACGAGATGCGCAGCGATCCCGTCGTCAGCGTGGACTCGCTGTCGCCGTCGGATACGGCGCGGTCACTGCTCGGGCGGCTCTCAGCCGACGCGTCGCGCGCCGCGTCGTAGTCGCGCGTCAGCAATCCCTGATCTCGTGCGCGCCCCTCGTACGGGGAACGTCACGCTAACCGCCGCCATTCGTGCTCGATTTCGGGGCGGTCGCCAGAGCGGGAGTGGCCAGGAGAAAGCCAACAGTCTCGTTCAGGAGCTCGTGGGCCCGGTCGACGATGTCGTCCAGCGACATCGTCTTTGCGAACATGCGCTGCGCTTCGGCCAGCAACTGGTCGCGAGTCGGCATGCTGGACAGACGCAAATCGGCACGCTGTTGCAACAGAATGATCGCGTCCCGGACCGACAATTCGGTCTCATGGATCGACGTCTTGATCGCCTGTGCGATGTGTTCAGGATTGAAGCGAGCGGCGAGCTGCTCGGCCGCTTGCTTGATCGCGCGTGATCCCAACCGATGCTCATTGCGCAGGACCTGCTTGGGCGGCATCTTCAGATCCCGGACAATCCCGAGCCAGGACAAGGCCACCAGGATATAATAGGTGAGATCAATCTCGTACCAGTGGAAGCCCTGTCGAGCACTGGCCTGATAGGCGTGGTGATTGTTGTGCCACCCCTCACCCATCGTGACGAGAGCGAGCAGCCAGTTGTTACGGGAATCGTCGCCGGTCACATACCGCCTGCGGCCGTGAACATGTGCGAGGGAGTTGATGCAGAACGTGCCGTGATACACGAGCACCGTGCTCCAGAGGAAGCCGACCACGAGCCCTGACCACCCCGCAATGAGGAAGCAGAGGCCCGCGAGCACGAATGCCGGCAGAAGCTCCAGTTTGTGCAGCCACATCAACTCGGGATACGACGCCAGATCCGATACTTTCACCAGGTCGGTTGCATCGTGCTGCCGGTAGAAGATCCAGCCGAGATGACTGTAGAGGAAGCCCTTGTGCCGGGGCGAATGCACATCCTGCGCCGTATCCGAGTGAAGATGATGATGGCGATGTTTGGCAGCCCACCAGAGGACGCTTTTCTGAGCGCTGCTCTGGGCCAGGAAGGCCAGGATGAACTGAAACACCCGGCTGGTCGCGTAAGCCCGATGCGAGAAATACCGGTGATAGCCGGCGGTGATCGCAAACATTCGCAACCAGTACAGAACCGCGCAAATGGTAACGGCTTGCCACGAGACGCCCGACCAGATCGCCGCGACGCATCCCGCGTGGACCAATATGAACGGCAGGACCTGCGGATACATGACGTCGTCGTGTTCGTCACCGTGTTCCTGGCCTGAATCGATATTGATAGACACGCTCGCGACCTCAGAAGTTTCAATGGGCGGGGCAGCCCCGCTTTGCGGTACAAAAAACCCGCGGCCGGTAAACCAGTCGCGGGTCACACGAATCAGGTTATCAGTCGGGCACGCAATCAGCGGCGAGGCCAAATCGTCGGCCGAACTCGACGAATCGAACATGGCTGTCGTTCGATCATTCCGCAAGTGGCCATATGCCGCTGTCTTGTATCCAAGTACCGCTCCGGTGGCGCTCGGAACAATTACGCCGCCTTCTTGCTCTGCGCGAGCTGTGCAAGCTGCCGCATGATCTCCGTGGTGCCGGCGAGACGCTCTTCCGGCGTCTCCCAGTCTTGCAGGAACACCACCTTCATGTCGGGCCGCACCTTGGCGGCCTGGCCGTAGCTGCGGATGAACGACACCAGGCGATCGGGGTGGGCGAACGAATTGTCGCGGAAGGCGATGACCGCGCCCTTCGGGCCGGCGTCGATCTTCCCGACATTGGCCGTGCGGCAGAACGCCTTGATCGCAGCGACCTTGAACAGATAGCGCACCTCGTCCGGCAGCACGCCGAAACGGTCGCGCATCTCCGCGCCAAAGTTCTCGATCTCCTCCTCGGTGTCGAGATCGGCGAGCCGCCGGTACAGCGACAGCCGCACCGAGAGGTCGCCGACATAGTCTTCCGGAATGAGCACGGGCATGCCGATGGTGATCGAGGGCGACCAGCGGTCGGCGGCGGGCTCGGACACGCCGGCCTTGAGGTTGACGATCGCCTCCTCCAGCATCGACTGGTAGAGCTCGAAGCCGACCTCCTTGATGTGGCCGGACTGCTCCTCGCCGAGCAGGTTGCCGGCGCCGCGGATGTCGAGGTCGTGCGAGGCGAGCTGGAAGCCCGCGCCCAGCGTCTCCAGCGATTGCAGCACGGTGAGCCGGCGCTCGGCCTGCGCGGTGATCTTCTGCTGCGCCGGCAGCGTGAACAGCGCGTAGGCCCGCAGCTTGGAGCGGCCGACGCGGCCGCGGAGCTGATACAGCTGCGCCAGACCGAACATGTCGGCACGGTGCACGATCAGAGTGTTGGCGTTGGGAATGTCGAGGCCGGATTCCACGATGGTGGTCGACAGCAGGATGTCGAACTTGCCGTCGTAGAAGGCGGTCATTATGTCTTCGATCACCGCGGGCGGCATCTGGCCGTGCGCGACCGCGACCTTCATCTCCGGCACGTTCTTGTCGAGGAAGTCCTTGACCTCGGCGAGGTCGTCGATGCGCGGCACCACGTAGAACGCCTGGCCGCCGCGATAGCGTTCGCGCAGCAGCGCCTCGCGGATCATCAACGGATCGTGCGGGGCGACGAAGGTGCGCACCGCGAGGCGGTCGACCGGCGGCGATGCGATGATCGAGAGCTCGCGGACGCCGGTCAACGCCAGTTGCAGCGTGCGCGGGATCGGCGTCGCCGACAGCGTCAGCACGTGCACCTCGGAGCGAAGCGCCTTCAGCCGTTCCTTGTGGGTGACGCCAAAATGCTGCTCCTCGTCGACAATGACGAGGCCGAGATCGCGGAACTTGATCGCCTTGCCGAGCAGCGCGTGGGTGCCGACGACGATGTCGACCGAGCCGTCGGCAATGCCCTTCTTGACCAGGTTCAGCTCTTTGGTCGGGACCAGGCGCGAGGCCTGCGCCACATTCACTGGAAAGCCCTTGAAGCGGTCGGTGAAGGTCTTGTGGTGCTGGCGGGCGAGCAGCGTGGTCGGCACCACGACCGCGACCTGCTTGCCTTCGAGCGCGACGGCAAAAGCCGCGCGCAAGGCCACCTCGGTCTTGCCGAAGCCGACGTCGCCGCAGATCAGCCGGTCCATCGGACGCCCGAGCTCGAGGTCCTTCAAGGTCGATTCGATGGCGCCGAGCTGGTCTTCGGTCTCGTCGTAGGGGAAGCGCGCGCAGAACTCGTCGTAAAGGCCCGGCTGCACCGGCAGCTTTGGCGCCTCGTGCAAATGGCGCGCGGCGGCGATCTTGATCAGCTCGCCCGCAATCTCGCGGATGCGGTTCTTGAGTTTGGCCTTGCGGGTCTGCCAGCCGCTTCCGCCCAGACGATCCAGCTCGACCGTGGTCTGGTCGGAGCCGTAGCGCGACAACAGCTCGATGTTCTCGACCGGCAGAAACAGTTTTGCGTCGGCGGCGTAATGCAGCTCAAGACAGTCATGCGGCGCGCCGGCGACGTCGAGGGTTTGCAAGCCGATGAAGCGGCCGATGCCGTGGTCGGCATGGACGACGATGTCGCCGGCGGCAAGGCTCGTCACCTCCGAGATGAAATTGTCGAGCTTGCGGCTCGCCTTGCGCGGCCGCACCAGGCGGTCGCCCAGAATATCCTGCTCGCTGATCAACGCGATCTCGTCGGTCTCGAAGCCGCTTTCGAGGCCGAGCACGGCGAGCATGGTCTCGTTGCGCGGGGTCGCCTGCACCGTCCGCCAGGCGTTGACGCTGGTGGTGTGGGTCAGCTTGTGGTCGCGCAGCATCGAGGTCATGCGGTCGCGCGATCCCTCGCTCCAGAGAGCGATCACGACCTTCTTGCGCTGGGCATGCAGCGCCATCACGTGGCTGACGACGGACTCGAACACGTTGACGGTGGCGTCATTGCGTTCGGGTGCGAAGTCGCGGCCCTTGCGCGCGCCGGCATCGACGATCGTCGCACCATCGGCCGGAACCGAAAACTGCGTCAGCCGCACCAGCGACATCTCGCTTTCGCGCCTGGTCCATTCCTCGTCGGTGAGATAGAGCCTGTCGGGCGGCAGCGGCTTGTAGATGGCACCGCCGCCGGGATGCTCCATCGCATCGCGGCGGGCTTCGTAGTAATCCTGGATCTGCTTGAAACGCTCGCGGACGGCGTCCTCGGCCTGCGGCTCGATCGCTATGGCTGCGCCCTGCAGATAGTCGAACAGCGTGTCCATCCGGTCCTGGAACAGCGGCAGCCAGTGCTCCATGCCGGGATGGCGGCGGCCCTCGCTGACGGCCTCGTACAGCGCGTCGTCGCGCTCGGGCGCGCCGAACTCGGCGACATAGCCCATGCGGAAACGGCGGATGGTGTCGGTGACGAGCTGGAATTCCGAGATCGGCACGAGGTCGAGCGAGCGCATGTCGAGCATCGTGCGCTGGGTCTCGGCGTCGAAGGAGCGGATCGATTCCAGGCTGTCGCCGAAGAAGTCGAAGCGGACCGGCTGGTCGAGGCCGGCCGGAAACAGATCCAGGATACCGCCGCGCACGGCATATTCGCCGGGCTCGCGCACGGTCGAGGAGCGGTTGTAGCCGTTGTGCTCGAGCCAGGCGATGATGGTGTCCATCGGCACCACGTTGCCCGGCGCAACCGACAGTGCCTGCGCGGCGACGAGTTCGCGCGCAGGGACGCGCTGCACAATTGCGTTCACCGTGGTCAGCACGATCAGCGGCTTGTCGCTGCCGGTCAGCGGCGCAAGCCGCGCCAGTGTGGTCAGGCGCTGCGCCAGGATGCCGCCATGCGGCGAGACGCGGTCATAGGGCTGGCAGTCCCAGGCCGGAAAGGTCAGCACCGGCAAATCGGGCGCGAAGAATTGCAGCGCGCGCTCGAGCTGCTGCATTCGCCCGCCGTCGCGGCAGACCACGGCGAGGCTGACGGCCGGTTTCTTCGGCCGCGCGGCGATGGCGCGGGCGAGATCGGAGATGACGAGGCCCTCGGCGCCCTCGGCAACATTGGCAAGCGTCAGCGCGCGGCCGGGCGTAAGCAGCTCGGCCGGCGACTTTATCCCCTGTTTCATAAATCGCCGTCCGTAATCGGGAACGCCTTGATGCGGGCAAACAGCGCGCCGGTGACATCAGCTGGCAGCACCTTGTCACCGGTGATGGCGGCATAGAGATCGGGATCGGACTCTTCGAGCAGGGTCTCGAGCTCGGTCAGCTCGTCGTCGGACAGATTGCCGATCTCGGCATCCGCGAAGCGGCCCAGGATCAGGTCCATCTCGCGCGTGCCGCGGTGCCAGCAGCGGAACAGAAGCCGCTTGCGGCGATCGTCCAGCCCGTTGCTCGATCGTGTCGTTCCCGTCATGTCTCAGATCCAGTCAAACGCAGAAAGCCCGGACGTGCCGGGCCGGGGTGATATAGCCACTCGGACCGCCCCTGTCAGCCCTCGATTTGGCATGGCCCGCTGCCCGCGTGGGCGCCGCGAAAAAAGCCGTGGATGCCCGCCATAAAGCCGGGCATGACGGGCCGAAACGATCCTAGATTCGCTCTCATGCGCCCCAGCCTGCTCAATCCGCTGTTTGCTCCCGTGACCAGCCTGCCCGGCGTCGGTCCGAAGCAGGACAAGCTGCTGCAGTACCTGCTCAGCCGCAATGAGACGCCGCGCCTGGTTGACCTGCTGCTGCATTTGCCGAGCCAGGTCATCGACCGCCGTGCGCGGCCAAAGATCCGCGACGCCGTCCAGGGAACCATGGTGACGCTGGAGGTCACCGTCGATCGCCATCGTCCGCCTCCGCCGCGCAACGCCCGCGCGCCCTATCTCGTCTATGCCAGCGACGACACCGGCGACGTCGTGCTGACCTTCTTCCGCGCCAAGCCCGGCTATGTCGAAAAGCTGCTGCCGATGGGCGAGAAGCGCTACGTCTCGGGCACGCTGCAGATGTATGACGGCATCCCGCAGATCGTGCATCCCGACCGCGTGCTCGACGAGGAGGCGATCGCAAAACTCTCCGGCATCGATCCGGTCTATCCGCTGACCACCGGTCTGGCACTCGGCTCGCTCCGCCGCGCGGTCGCGCAAGCGCTGCAGAAGCTGCCGGCCCTGCCGGAATGGATCAGCCCGGAGGTGATGCGCCGCTGCAGTTTTCCGACGGTCACCGAGGCGCTCAGCCGCGTGCACCAGCCGGTCGAGCTGACAGACATCCTGCCCGAAAAACCCTACTGGTCGCGCCTCGCCTTCGACGAGCTCTTGGCCGGCCAGCTCGCGCTGGCCCTGATCCGCGCCCAATTGCGCCGCCCCGCCGGCGTCCGCAACGCCGGCGACGGTCACTTGCGCAACAAGATCATCGAAGCCCTGCCCTATGCCCTGACCCCGTCCCAGCGCAACGCCGCCGCCGCCATCGCCGAGGATCTGAAACAACCCGTGCGCATGCTGCGCCTGCTTCAGGGCGATGTCGGCTCGGGCAAGACCGTGGTGGCGCTGCTGGCGGCCGCCGCCGTCGCCGAGGTCGGCAAGCAGGCCGCGCTGATGGCGCCGACGGAAATTTTGGCGCGGCAGCACATCAAGACCATCGCCCCGCTCGCGGAGCGCGCAGGGCTGCGCGTGGCCATCCTCACCGGCCGCGAGAAAGGCAAGGAACGGCGCGAGCTGTTGGCGCAACTCGAAGCCGGCGAGATCAATCTCCTCGTCGGCACCCATGCGCTGATCCAGGACGACGTGATCTTCAACGATCTCGCCCTGGCCGTCGTCGACGAGCAGCATCGTTTCGGTGTGCGCGAGCGCCTCGCGCTGACCTCGAAGGGCGCCGCCGTCGACGTGCTGGTGCTGAGTGCGACGCCGATCCCGCGCACGCTGGTGCTGACCTATTTCGGCGACATGGACATCTCCGAGTTGCGAGAGAAGCCCGCCGGCCGCCAGCCGATCGAGACGCGCACCATATCGATGAGCCGCCTCAATGAGGTCACGGACAGCATCGGCCGGGCCCTGGAGGCAGGCAAGCTGGTCTACTGGATCTGCCCGCTGGTCGAGGAATCCGAGGCCGAAGGCACCGAGCACCTGACCAATGCGACCAAACGCTTCGAGAGCTTGCAAAAGCGTTTCGGCGACCGCGTCGGCCTCGTCCACGGCCAGATGAAGGGCACCGAGAAGGACCGCGTGATGGGCCAGTTCGCCGCCCATGAGATCGGGCTTCTAGTTGCGACCACCGTCGTCGAGGTCGGCGTCGACGTGCCGGCCGCGACCATCATGGTGATCGAGAACGCCGAACGTTTCGGACTGGCCCAGTTGCACCAGCTCCGCGGCCGCATCGGGCGCGGCTCGGAAGCCTCGACCTGCCTCCTTCTCTACTCGGAGCCGCTTGGCGAGATGTCGAAGGCACGCCTGAAGGTCATCCGCGAGACCACCGACGGTTTTCGCATCGCCGAGGAAGATTTGAAGCTGCGCGGCGAAGGCGATGTGCTCGGCGTGCGCCAGAGCGGCCTGCCGGGCTACCGCATCGCGCGGTCGGAGGTGCACGGCCAGCTCATCACCCAGGCTA
Organism: Bradyrhizobium sp. 613_E4_N2_2; assembly: GCF_052075995.1. Classification (NCBI taxonomy): domain Bacteria; kingdom Pseudomonadati; phylum Pseudomonadota; class Alphaproteobacteria; order Hyphomicrobiales; family Nitrobacteraceae; genus Bradyrhizobium; species Bradyrhizobium sp. 613_E4_N2_2. Next base: position 4,308,495 of record NZ_CP197234.1, on the reverse strand, counting down.
GAGACGAGGCGCTGCGGATCCTGAAGGACGATCCGAAGCTGAAGGGCGAGCGCGGCGAGGCGCTACGGTGCCTGCTGTATCTCTACGAGCGGGACGAGGCGATCCCGCTGATCGGGGCGGGTTAGCCTGCTGCTCTTCGGCGTCCGACCTCATAAGCCGCCACATGCGCGCGGGCCAGATCCAGCAGCGGCGTATCGATACCGAGCGTGCGGGCGCGATTGGCCATATCGCCCAGGATATGCTCCGCTTCGGTAACCGAACCACGCTCGATATCGCGCAGGATCGAAGCCTTGAGCGGCGAGTCCAGGGTGGTGAACAGTTTCCGGTCGAACTCGATGAACGGGGCGCGTGGCTCAAAACCCGACGCCGTTGCAACGGCACAGCATTCCGCGAACAGCCGGAAAATGGACTGCTCGCCGTTCGGCACCGCCAGGATGTCGCCGATACTTGCGCGCATCAGGCAAGTGATGCCGGCGAGCGTGCTGAGCTGGACGAACTTTTCCCACATGTCCTGCATGATCGCTTCGCTGGCGCGCACGTCGATGCCGGGGACATGGAGCAATGTTTCCAGCGCGAGCGCACGCTCGCTCAGCGCCCCGTTGGTCTCGCCGAAGACGATGGTCTGATTGGCCATGAACTGAACGACACGACCATCCGCGTCGAGCCCGGCGCTGACATTCGCCAGGCCGCCGAGGACGCGCGCAGCACCGAACTTCGCGGTCAAGGTGTCGATATGTTTCAACCCGTTGAGTATCGGCAGAATCATCGTGTTGGCGCCAACGGCCGGGGCAAACTGGGCCATCGCATCGTCGAGCGAGTAGGATTTCACCCCGACCAGCACGACGTCGAACGTCTCCTTGAGATCGTTAGCCAGGACGATCTTCGGCTGCACGGCAAAGTCGCCATGCGGGCTCACGACCTGCAATCCATTCCGCCGCAATTGCTCGGCACGCTTCGCTCGCACCAGAAAGGTCACGTCGCCGCCCGCTCGGACCAGGCGAGCTCCGTAATAGCCTCCAAGCGCGCCTGCGCCGATCACCAGCACTCTCATTCGAACTCCGATTGCATCCATCTGTCTCCGCAGAAACCATAGCAGACGGGGCGTGCGGCGTCTCCTCCCCGTCATTGCGAGCGCAGCGAAGCAATCCAGAATCTTCCCACGGAGACAGGCTGGATTGCTTCGCTGCGTTCGCAATGACGAAGTGGATAGAGCCGCTTCAGAAGACTCACCCTTTCGCCGCGGTCGACTTTATGAAACCTTGCGCTCATGCGCAGGGTCATCGTCGTCGGTTCTCAGGGAAGCGGAAAGACGAGCCTCTCCCGAAGTCTCGGGCGGAAGCTTGGACTGCCCGTGGTGCATCTCGACGTGCTCTACTGGCGGCCGGGATGGAAGCCATCCGACAAGGCCAGCTTCCGTCTACGCGTCGCGGAGGAGATCGCGGGCGACGCATGGGTCATCGACGGCAGCTTCTCGGGGCTCGCCTTCGATCTCACGCTTGCGCGTGCCGACACCCTGGTCGTCATCGACCGCCCGCGCTGGCTCTGCCAGTGGCGCATTCTCTGGCGCTCCGCGTTCGATCGCGACACGACGCGACCCGATCTGCCCGAGGGATGTCCGGAACAGTTCGACTGGAAACTGATGAAGGAGGCGTGGCGCTACGACACCGAGCGCGTGCCCGTCATCGAGGCCGAGCGCCTTCAATATGGCCCCGATGTCCCGGTCGTGCGCCTGAGACGCGACCGGGACATCCAGGGTTTTCTGGAGTCGGTTTCAGTGCACGGCGAGTGATCCATCGCCGTGACTTCAGACTGGACGGTCAGGCCTTCTTCTGCGCGACACGCGCTGCGAACGCCTTCAGCAGTGCCGCATCCACCGCTTCGCCATTCGCGTCCGCGGCGAGGTGCTCGAACCAGCGTGCAAAGCCTTCGTAGATCTGGCTCGCCGGATGGTCGGGCCCGAGGAAACCCGAGATCTCCCGCATCTCCGCGACCCAGCGATAGGCCTTCGGGATCATGTCCGGCAGCGCGACTTCGAGCCGGGCCAGGACCGCGGGCTGGCTCAGCGCGAGCTCGTCGCGCAGCGCATCGGCCGCGCCCGCTTTCGTGGCCGCGACCACCATGGCCGAGCCGATGCCGGCCAGGCCCTTGACGATACCTGCATAGGACATCTTCAGCGCGGAGGCCGCGCCGACGGGTCCCTCGACAATCCGCACGTCGAGCCCGAGATCCTTCAGCACCGCGAGATCCCCAGCGTACTCGCCGGACAGGTAGAAAGCCGGGCTCTTGCCGCCGGGCTGCGGCGGGAAGCCGATGATGCCGCCATCGACGAACGGCGCCTGCGCCGAGCCGATGATCTCCTCGATTCTTTGCACGGTATCGACATTGACCGCGTTGCAGTCGACGACGATGGGCTTCTTCTCGCGCCGGACGATCAGCGCCGCCAGGCGTTCGGCCAAAGCCACGGCTTCGCCCGGCGGCACGATCGAAAGGATGATGTCGGCCTCCGCGATCGCGTCGTCCTCGGCGCCGATCATGCCGGCGTCAGCGGCGCGCTTTTGCGTCGCCTCGCTACGCCCCTTCAACGACGTCAGCACGCGCGCACCGTTTTCGCCGAGGCGGCGGGCTACGGCGCTGCCCATGGCGCCGGGCGCGAGAATCGCAATGGTCTTCGTCATCATGCACTCCAGGTCGAATTCCGAGCGAGGCGCTCAATTCAACCGGAAGACTAGCAGAGGACGAAAGTGCTTGCGTGAATGCGGCCATCCGAAACGGGAATGGCCCTACTCCACCTTCGCGGGCTGGGGCTGGAGCGCGGACGCGTTGGCAATGCGCGCGGCGTTCGCCATGCCCGCGAGCGCGGCGGCCTTCTTCGGGTCGGGCGCCGAGCCCGGCTGCACAACGCCGGCCGACATGATCAGCGTCGCGGCATCCTCGGTGCTCATGTCGACCTCGACGATCTTGCTCTTGGGCACGTAGAAGAAGAAGCCTGTGGTCGGGTTCGGCGAGCACGGCAGGAACACCGAGACGTGCTCCTCCTGCCCCGGCAGGCTGCGCGCGACCTCTTCATTCGGCGACTGCGAGATCAGCACGATCGACCACATGCCCGGCGACGGAAACTCGACCAGGCCGACTTTGCGGAAGCTCGAGCCCTTGCCCGAGAACAGCGTCTCGAACACCTGCTTCAGGCCGCGATAGATGGCGCGCACCGCCGGAATCCGGCCGAGGAAGGTCTCGCCGATATCGACCAGCGTCCGGCCGATCAGGTTGGCCGCGAGGAAGCCGACCAGCGTCAGCGTGAAGAATGCGACAATCAGTCCCCAACCTGGAACGACATACGGCAGATAGGTTTCGGGCCGGTAGGCCAGCGGCACGAACGGCCGCACCACGCCGTCAACCCAGGTGACGAACCACCAGACCAGATACAGCGTAATGGCAATTGGCCCCGTCACGACGAGGCCGGTCAGAAAATAATTGCGGAAGCGGCCCATCAGGCCGGTATGCGGTTCCGGGATGGGATCAAGCGGCGCAGGCGCGTCGTCGCGGGGGGTCATTCGGGTTCCAGGTCGGTCGCTGCACTCAAGCTAGGGTCTTCTAGCAGGTTTTGGAAGACTACCTAGCGCTCCGGCCTGATCCCTTCTGCCTATTCCACGGTCACCGATTTCGCGAGGTTGCGCGGCTGGTCGACGTCGGTGCCCATGATGACCGCTGTATGATAGGCGAGCAGCTGCACGGGGACGGCATAGACCATCGGCGTGAACGCGGCCGCCATGTCGGGCATGACGATGGTGACGAGGGACTCGACGGTCGCCTCCTCCGCGCCCTTTGCGTCCGTCATCAAGATGATCCTGCCGCCGCGGGCGGCAACCTCCTGCATGTTGGAGACGGTCTTTTCGAACACGCGGTCATAGGGCGCGATGACGACGACCGGCATGGTCTCGTCGATCAGCGCGATCGGCCCGTGCTTCAGCTCGCCGGCGGCATAGCCCTCGGCATGGATATAGGAGATCTCCTTCAGCTTCAGCGCGCCTTCGAGCGCGAGCGGGAAGCTGGTGCCGCGGCCGAGATAGAGCACGTCGCGCGATTTGGCGATCTCACGCGCCAGCTTCTCGATCTGGAGCTCGGTGGTGAGCGCGTCCGACATCAGGCGCGGGATCTCGACGAGGCCATGAACGAGCTTGGTCTCGTCCTCGTCGGACAATTCGCCGCGGGCCTTGCCGGCCGCGATCGCAAGATTTGCCAGCACCATGAGCTGGCAGGTGAAGGCCTTGGTCGAGGCGACGCCGATCTCGGGGCCGGCCAGCGTCTGCAGCACGGTCTCGCTCTCGCGCGCGATCGTCGAGGTCGGCACGTTGACGACGGCCACCGTGTGCACGCCCTCGGCCTTGGCGTAGCGCAGCGCGGCCAGCGTGTCGGCGGTCTCGCCCGACTGCGAGATGAAGATGGCGAGATCGCCCTTGCGCAAGGGCGCCTCGCGGTAGCGGAATTCGGAGGCAACATCGACCTCGACCGGCACGCGCGCAAAGCGTTCGAACCAGTATTTCGCGACGAAGCCGGCATAGCTCGCGGTGCCGCAGGCGGTGATGTTGATGCGCTGGATGCTCTTGAAGTCGAACGGCAGCTTGACCGGCAGCGAGACGCGCTCGGTTGCCATGTCGACATAGCGCGCCAGCGTGTGGCCGACCACTTCCGGCTGCTCGTGAATTTCCTTCGCCATGAAGTGGCGGTAATTGGCCTTGTCGACCAGCGAGGTCGAGGCGGCATGCTTGATCTTCTCGCGCTGGACGGCGTGGCCGTCCTTGTCGAAGACCGTGGCGCCCTTGCGCGTCAGCACGACCCAGTCGCCGTCTTCGAGATAGCTGATCGTGTCGGTGAAGGGGCCGAGCGCGATGGCGTCGGAGCCGAGATACATCTCGCCGTCGCCATATCCGATCGCGAGCGGCGGGCCATTGCGGGCGCCGATCATGAGATCGTCGTCACCGGCGAAGATGAAGCCGAGCGCGAAGGCGCCGCGCAGCCGCGCCAGCGTCAGCTTCACCGCTTCCACGGGCTTGTTGCCGCGCGTGAGCAGATCGTCCACGAGATGCAGCACGATCTCGGTGTCGGTCTCGGTGTGGAACACCGTGCCCTTTTTCTCGAGCTCCTCGCGCAGCTCGCGGAAATTCTCGATGATGCCGTTGTGGACCACGGCAACGCGTTCGGTCGCGTGCGGATGGGCATTGTTGACGGTCGGCTTGCCGTGGGTGGCCCAGCGGGTGTGGCCGATGCCGGTCGTGCCTTTGAGCGGCTCGGCCTCGAGACGCTTCTCCAGGTTCTTCAGCTTGCCCTCGGCGCGGCGGCGCGCGAGATGCTTGCCTTCGAGCGTGGCGACGCCCGCGGAGTCGTAGCCGCGATATTCAAGACGTTTGAGCGAATCCACCAATTGCTCTGCAACCGGCGTGCGCCCGAGAATGCCGACAATCCCGCACATGCGGATCAATATCCCCCAAATCGTCGAAAAATCGCCTAAACGATCCGCTCGGTCTTTAGCGAAGTTCCTAAGGAACCAGATACTCAATAATTATTGCTGATTGAGACAGCACCGTTTCGCATCCGGCTTCGACTGCGTCGAATTGGCCGGCCTTAAACCGCGCGCATTAACTTGTTGTCAATAAGTTTGACCAACGATTCCCGACCAGGGAGTAAGGTCATGAAAAGCTCGTCCGGCCGCAAAGGCCTGTCATCGATGTACGCCCACGCCAGCGAGACCACTGGCACGCACCTTGCGCATTGGCCGCCGCCCCAGCGCGGCAAGGAAAGCAAGCCCGTCTTCGTCAAGCACACCGCCGGAGAACCTGCGAAACGCGCCAAGCCGCGCGGCTGGCGCCTGACGCGCGCGATCTTCTCGGAATTCTCCGACGACGAATAGCGGCGCGCCTTACCACCCCAGCATCACGGCCCAGACGAGGGAAATGAGGAGCGCCCAGAACGCCAGCCCGATGACGAGGGCCAAAATCTCGGGCGGATCGTACTCGTTCACTTCCCGCAGCAGCAGTCGCTCCATCCCCGTGACGAATGTGTCGATCAGAAAACCAGTCAGATCGCGCACAAAGCGAGAGGACACCGCAGTTGGCGCTTAGTTCTCCGGCTTCTTTTCCGGCTTCTTGCCGCCCGTCTTCATCTCGCGATAGCGCGCAGCGCCGCCTTCCCGGATCGTCTGCTGATTGCGCTCCAGCGCCATGGCGTCGTCGGGCACGTCGCGGGTGATCACCGAGCCCGAGCCGATATAGGCGCCGTTGCCGATTTTCACCGGTGCGACCAGCGATGAGTTGGTGCCGACGAAGGCGCCCTGCCCGATGACCGTCTTGTGCTTCTTGAAGCCGTCGTAGTTGCAGGTGATGGTGCCGGCGCCGATGTTGGAATTGGCGCCGATGGTGGCGTCACCAATGTAGGAGAGATGGTTGACCTTGACGCCGGCCTCCAGCGTCGCGGCCTTGGTCTCGACGAAATTGCCGATCCGCGCGCCGTCGCCGAGCGAGGTGCCGGGTCGCAGCCGCGCATAGGGGCCGATCGAGACGTTCTTGCCGAGCGTGGTCTGCACGATATGCGAGAAGGAATGGATCACCGTGCCGTCGGCGATCGACACGCCCGGACCGATCACAACGAACGGCTCGATGGTGACGTCATTGCCGAACACGGTGTCGGCGGACAGATAAACGGTCTCGGGCGCGATCAGCGTGACGCCTGCTTCCAGGGCCGCTTTGCGCAAGCGCGCCTGGATCACGCCTTCGGCCTCCGCGAGCTGCGCCTTGGTGTTGATGCCGCGCACCTCGTCCTCGCTGGTCTCGATCACGACGGCCTCCCATCCCTGTTCACGAACGACGCCGACCGCGTCGGTCAGATAATACTCGCCCTTCGAATTCGCATTGCCGATCTTGTCGAGGATCGCGAGCGCACGGCGCCCGTCGATCGCCATCAGGCCGGCATTGCACAGATCGATCTTGCGCTCTTCCGCGCTGGCATCGGCATGCTCGCGGATCGCGACCAGACGGTCGCCCTCGACGATGAAGCGGCCATAGCCGGTGGGATCGGCGGCGCGAAAGCCGAGCGCGGCGATCGCCGCGCCCTTCGCGAGCGGCGCGCGCAGCCGCGCAAAGGTCTCGGCCGAGATCAGCGGCGTGTCGCCGAAGGCAATCAGCAGATCGTCCGCGCCCCGCGCAATCGCCTCGCGCGCCGCGAGCACCGCATGCGCGGTGCCGAGCCGTTCTGTCTGCACGAAGGTGAGCGCATCGGGACGGATGCGCTTCGCCTCGTCCGCGACCGCCTGATGGTCGGGGCCGATCACGACGGCGAGCGAGGTGCCGGTTCCCTTCGGTGTAGCGGCGAGCACGTGCGCGAGCAGGCTCTGGTGGGCGACCGGATGCAGCACTTTCGGCAGGTTCGATCGCATGCGCGTGCCTTCGCCGGCGGCGAGTACGATCGTGAGGCTGGAACGGGCGGTCATCGAAATCCTGTCAAACATGGCCGAATCAACGGGCGGCGGCAGGCCGATGCCGTCATGAGCTGTCGCCTTGCTACCCCCGCAAACGCCCGGAATTCAAGTGCGACGGGGTTTTCCTGTTAATGTTCCCTGATTGATTCGGGGAAGCTGTTCGGGGCTGGGCACTTAACGTTCATGGCAAAGGATTCCGACCCACTGGCGGACGCCTTCGGGACCAAGGAGACCGGCGGGCTGTTCTCCGGACTTCTGGCCGAGGAAAGCGCGGTCGACCGCAGCATGATGTGGCGGCTGGGCGCGTGGGGCGTGGTTGCCGTCGGCGCCGTCGTGATGGCCGTGATGGCCAATCAGGCCCAGCTCGGCTGGCGCCGTGACCAGGTTGCGTCGGCCGATCTGTCGCGCCAGGCCGACCGGCTCCAGATGCTGACCAAGGAGAGCCAGAACGAGGCTCGCCGCCTCGCCTCCGCCATCGAGACGTTGAACACCGATCGGGACCGGCTCTATTCGCGCGTCACCGTGCTCGAGCAAGGGATGAATTCCGTCACCGGCGCCATCGCCAAGCAGAGCGCGAAGCCGCAGGACGCGCCGGCGCCTGACACCCAGCCCGCGGCGCCGAGCGTCGCGCCGGTCGCCTCGACGCCGGCTCTCCCAAGTGACAAGCCGCGCGCGGCAGCCGCGAAGGACCAGGCGAAGGAGCCGACAAAGGACGCTCTGAAGGAGGCCGCAAAGGATCAGTTGATCCCGCCGCCGCAGAACGCCGCCATGGCCTCGCTGATATCGCAGTCGCCGCTGACAACGTCGGCACTGCCCATGCTTCCGCTGGTGCCATCCAAGTCGATCATGGCGCCACCCGATCCCGCCGCATCGAAGCTGACGCAGCCCGAGACGACGGAGAAGGCCGCCGAGAAGAAGCCCGAACAGGCGCCCGCCCCGACCGAGGTCGCCGCGGCGCCAGCCAAGCCGCCGGAGACGGCCGAGAGCGAGGCCCCTGCAATCGCGGTCCAGCAGACGCGCTTCGCCATCGACCTTGGCGGCGCCAACTCGCTCGACGGCCTGCGCGCGCTCTGGCGCGGCCTGATCAAGTCCAATCCGGAGATCGCGGCGCTGCGGCCGATCATCATGATCAAGGAAGGCAATGCCGGCCTCGGCATGCAGCTCCGCTTGGGCGCCGGCCCGCTGATCAATGCCGCCGCTGCCGCAAAGCTCTGCGCGGGCCTCGCCGAAAACGACCGCCATTGCGAGACCACCGTGTTCGACGGCCAGCGCCTCTCGATGCGCGGCGGAGCGGAGAAGGGACAAGAGAAGACTCAGGACCGGGTTCAGGAGAAGAACGCGGACAAGAACCAGGACGCCGTCCCGCAAGCCGAGACTGCGCCAGCGCCCGCTCCTGGCGCCAAACCGGAGAAGCGCCGCCGCAGCTACTCCTCAAAACGCTCGTCGAAGCGCGAGGAGCCCGCGCCTGCACCCGCGCCTCAGCCGCCGGCCGCACCGGCGAAGCCGGAGACGGCCTCGGCGGGATCGACGCTGTCGTCGTTCTTCAGGCGGTAGGGACGCGCACGAGTTAGATCACTGCGGCCTCTCATCAAATTGGGGCGTCAATGGCCGTCGACCAATGACTCGTCGAACAGCGCAAGCGACCAGAAATATCCACCTCGCCTGTTGCCCCCTCCCGTCATCCCGACCATATTGCGCCCATGACAAAAAAGCCCTTCCGCCTCACGCCCTACCAGGTGCAGTTCCTGATCGTCGTCGGTTTCGTGTCCGTCGGCTATGCGATCTATCTGCGCTATCTCGGCATCGAGAACTCGACCGTCGGCCTCGCCTGTGACGCTGGCCTGCAGACGCTGATCTGCAAGGCGCGCACAGTCTCGACGGTGCTGTTCAAGAATTCGGTGTTCGGCATCGTCGCGCTGGTGGTTGCGACGCTGAACCTGATGCGGCCGTCGATCGTGCTGCTGACCGTCGGCATCGTCGCCGCCGGCCTCGGCATCGTGCTCTACAATGTCGTGCTGTCGGGCCTTGCGATCGGCCTGTTCATTCTTGGATTTGCTCGGCCCGCGCCCGCCACAGCGTGAACGCGAACAGCAAGTAGATCGCGCAGGTCCACAGCGACTGCCAGTTCTCGCGGCCCTCGTTGAACAGCACATAGGCGGCCGCCAGCGTGAGCAGGCCCGCGAATACCGATTCCGCGATCGGACGCTGGCCGATCTGCGGCCGGTTCAGCATCAGCACCGCGAACGGCACCACCGCCATCGTCAGCGAGGCGTAGGGGAAGTCGTGGTAGCGCGAGTCGAACACGAAGGCGAGCGCGGTCTGCGTCGCGATCACCGCGGTCACCGCCAGCGTCAGGCCGAGCACGGCGGTGAGCTTCGACCATTTGCGGCCCTCGCGCGGGCCGAGCAGATCGAGGAAGGTCGGAAGGCTGCGGCCGATCACCATCGCCTGCGCGCAGAAGATCGGCGACAGGATGCCGGCCAGAAGCAGCGCGCCCCAGTGCAGCCAGCCGCCGATGCCGTAACTCTCATAGTACATCTTGTCGGCGCCGATCCCGAGCAGGGTGCCCGCTGAGGTCGCCGAGATCGCGACGCCGAGCCAGGCCGAGAAGCGCGGCGTCCACGGCCGCCTGCGCAGCGTGAGGCCGGCGACCGCGAACACCAGCACGCAGAGGCCCATGCCGGCGCCCATGTACCATTTCCAGTACGGGAAATTGCTGATCGGCTGGCCCGGCGGATATTTCAGATTCCGGCGCACCGAGTCGTACAGGCCCCAATAGCCGCCGACGGTGCCTTCCAGCTTGCGCTTCCAGGGCTGGTCATAGGACTCGATCAGATTGACGCGAAACTTGTTCGCTTTCGCCAGGCCCAGGATTTCCGAGACGACGCGCGCCTGGTTGGTGCGCGACGGCAGCGCGCCCTCGCGCATGCGCCCTTCGCTGGGCCAGCCGGTTTCGCCGATCAGGATCTCCTTGCCGGGGAACGCGACCGCCATGCGCTCGCGGATCGCCTCAACATGGCTCGCTGCGAACTTCGCCTTCACCGGAACATCCTCCCAATAAGGCAGGATGTGGATCGTGACGAAGTCGACGGCGTCATAGACCTCGCGATTCCTGAGCCAGAACTCCCAGACGTCGGCATAGGTGACGGGCACGCTGACCTGCGCCTTCACCGAGCGGATGATGGAGACGAGGTCCGCCGTCGTCATCTCGCCGCGCAACAGCACCTCGTTGCCGACGATGACGCTGGTGATGATGCCGGGAAATTCCTTGGAAAGGCGGACAGCGAGCGCGGCCTGCTCAAAATTCTTGGCGCGGTTGCTGGAGAGCCAGATGCCCTGGAGCACCTTCAGCCCGCCGACCTTGGCGGCGATCGCCGGCACCTGGTCGAGCCCGTTCTCCATCGAATAGGTGCGGACGCAGTCGGTGATCTCCTTGAGCTGGCGCAAATCCTGCTCGATCTGGTCGGCCTCGATATGGGTCCACGCGTTCAGCGGCGACTGTTCCCCGCGGAACGGCGCATACGAGACGCATTGGACCTTGTCGGCCGGGTCGATCGGGGCGCGCGCGAGCGTGATTGGCGTGGCCAGCCACCACCACACGGCAGCAATCGCACCCAGTGAAACGAGCAGAAGCGCCAGTGGCGTACGAAGAGAAATCGGTTCCGTCCTCCGCGAGGTGCCGTCGATTACCTGCTCACGCGCCATCTGCCAAGGGGTGTGTCCGGGATGGATCCTTCCCTCCCCCGAGGAATTTACCTGCGGCCGTTCGACAGAGGCCTAGGATCGTGACTTTGCTGGACAAAATTTCAAATTCAGGTCATGGACTCGGCAGGACTTTGCCGCCGCATTGGGGACCCATTTGGACGCCATCACCGGCGAGTCCGCGAGGTCCTGGCGCGGGCGGTCAGCTGATATATTGGGGAATTCATGCGGCAACGGGTGTTCGAGTTACGAAATGCGGTCCTGCGGCAGTTCGCCGCCACCTTGGCCGTCTCCTCCCTGGTCGTGATGGTCGGTCTCGGTGGCGCCTCTGCCCAGAGCGGCACGCCCGCCCCGGACCAGGGCAAGGCAGCCGCCCAGCCCGCCGATGCCGCCGCCAAGGACGCCGCCCAGAACCAGCGCCGCACCGACGAGTTCGCCGAAGCAGCCCAGGTCATCAACGGCCCGGCCGGCAACCCCGAATGCGTCTGGCTCGGCCGGCGCGTGGTGCGGCTGATGTGGCGCGACGACCTCGATACCGCGTTCCGCCATCTCGACCTCTACGACCGCTTCGGCTGCCCCGGCGGCCACATCCAGGCCGCGTTCCGCTGCCTGACCCGCTTTGGCGGCCAGATCGATCCCAAGGTCGCCGAGACCCTGGACAGCCGCGTGCACGCCTGCTGGATCAATCCGGCATCCCAGCCGCAGCAGGCGTCAGCCAGCGCCTCCCAGCCGGCGGCGCCAACCACGGGCAATTCGCAGGCCCCGCAGCCGGCCGCGAGCCCCGCGCCTGCGGCAAGCCCGACACCGGCGCCCTCGAAATAGCCGCGATCGTTTCAGCCGCCGTTCAGGAACGATCGGCGATAGAAGCGGTTGGCACTGCCGCACATTCCGAAACTGTCATGCCCTCATACGGTCATGAGGCCATGACAGTTGTGAAACCGCGCGGCAGAGGTATGCTCCATTTGCCGCGGACTCGGTCGGATCTCGGGGTCGGATCCGCTTCCCTGCCACCTCAGCCCCTTTTGGTTTAGCCGCGATGCGCGTTGTCGCCGCCGTTCTGTTGCTTGTGTCCGTGCTTCACGCCGGCATCTGGGGAGTCTTGCGCGACAGGGAACCCGCGCCCGACTTCAAAGGCCTGCTGCCCAGCGTCTCCTACGCCCCGTTCGAAGGCGCGGCCCACCCCGATATCGACAACATTCCGACCGTTGAGAAAATCCGCGCCGACCTGAAGACGCTGTCGACGATGACGCGTGCGATCCGTCTCTATTCGTCCACCGGCGGCGTCGAGCTGGTGCCGCCGATCGCGGCCGAGTTCGGCCTCAAGGTCACCGTCGGCGCCTGGATCGACAAGGACAAGGATCGCAACGAGCGCGAGATCAAGGCCGCCATCGAGCTCGCCCGCAAGAACAGCAACGTCGTCGGCGTCGTGGTCGGCAACGAGGTGATCTACCGCGGCGAGCAGAAGGTCGAAGACCTCATCGACATGATCAAGAAGGTGAAGGGCTCGGTCCGCGTGCCCGTCACGACCGGCGAGATCTGGAACATCTGGCGCGACAATCCCGACCTTGCCTCCAACGTCGACTTCATCGCCGCCCACGTGCTGCCCTATTGGGAAAACTTCCGCTCGGACCAGGCGGTCGACCAGGCCGTCGACCGCTACAACCTGCTGCGCAACCTGTTCCCGGGCAAGCGCATCGTGATCGCCGAATTCGGCTGGCCGAGCCAGGGCTACAACCTTCGCAACGCCGACCCCGGTCCGTTCCAGCAGGCGCTGACCCTGCGCAACTTCGTCAGCCGCGCCGAAGCCATCGGCATGGAATACAACATCGTCGAAGCCATCGATCAGCCCTGGAAATATTTCGAGGGCGGCGTCGGCCCGTACTGGGGCATCCTCAACGCCAGCCGCGAGCCGAAATTCGCTTGGACCGGCCCGGTCGAAAACCCCGACTACTGGAAGCTGATGGGAATTGCGCTGCTGGTCGGCATCCTCCTGTCGCTGCCGATCCTGCGGCTGGAGCGGCCGACCGCCAGGCAGGCGTTCCTGCTGTCGGCGACCGCCAACGGCGTCGGCGCCTGGGCTGCGACCGTGTTCGCGTTCTGGAACGACCACTATTTCATCTTCGGCTCGGCCTTCGCGCTCACGCTCGGCATGATCCTGCTTGTTCCCCTTGTCCTCATCGCGATGGCGCGCGTCGACGAGATCGCGGCGGTGGCCTTGGGCCGGCCGCCGGAGCGGCTGCTCTCCAAGAGCAAGCCGGTCGAGAACGTTCCCGAGAATTACTACCCGAAGGTCTCGATCCACATCCCCGCCTATTTCGAGCCGGTCGAGATGCTGAAGCAGACGCTCGATGCGCTGTCGCGGCTGAACTATCCGAACTACGAATGCGTCGTCATCATCAACAACACGCCCGATCCCGCGTTCTGGCAGCCGATCCAGGACCATTGCCGCGCGCTCGGTGAACGCTTCAAGTTCATCAACGCGGAGAAGGTGCAGGGCTTCAAGGCCGGTGCGCTGCGGATCGCGATGGACCGCACCGCCGTCGATGCCGAGATCATCGGCATCCTCGATGCCGACTATGTCGTCGATCCCGACTGGCTGAAGGACCTCGTGCCTGCTTTCGCCGACCCGCGCGTCGGCCTCGTGCAGGCGCCGCAGGAGCATCGCGACGGCGACCTGTCGATCATGCACTACATCATGAACGGCGAATATGCCGGCTTCTTCGACATCGGCATGGTCCAGCGCAACGAAGCCAACGCCATCATCGTGCACGGCACGATGTGCCTGATCCGCCGCGCCGCGATGGACATGGCCGGCGGCTGGTCGTCCGACACGATCTGCGAGGACAGCGATCTCGGCCTCGCGATCCAGCAACTCGGCTGGACCACCCACTACACCAATCACCGCTACGGCCAGGGCTTGCTGCCCGACACCTACGAGGCCTTCAAGAAGCAGCGTCACCGCTGGGCCTATGGCGGCCTCCAGATCGTAAAGAAGCACTGGCGGAACTTCCTGCCCGGCCGCAGTCGGCTGACGCCCGACCAGAAGCGCGAATATGGCTTGGGCTGGCTGAACTGGCTCGGCGCCGAGAGCCTCGGCGTGGTGGTGGCGCTGCTCAACCTCGTCTGGGTCCCGATCGTCGCCTTCGCCGACATCGCCATCCCCGACAAGATCCTGACGCTACCGATCATCGGCGCCTTCATCGTCTCGCTCGCGCACTTCCTGTCGATGTACCGCGCGCGCGTCGCGATCAAACCCGGCCAGATGATGGGCGCGATGATCGCGGCGATGAGCGTGCAATGGACGGTGTCGCGCGCGGTGGCACAAGGTCTCATCACCGAGCACATCGCGTTCGCGCGCACCTCCAAGGGCGGCCTGTCCAGGATGTCGATCGAGTTCCAGGCGTTCTGGGAGGCCGTGATCGGCACCCTGCTGGTGATCGGCGCCGGCGTGCTGATCGCCTCCAACAGCTATCGCCAGATCACCGAGATCTACATCTTCGCGGGCGTACTGGTGCTGCAAAGCCTGCCGTTCCTGGCCGCGGTCGCGATCGCGATCCTCGAGCTCAGCCGCATCAACTCGTTCCAGTTCTGGCGCGACAGCGCGATCCGCACCGCCGAGCTGATCGGCCTGCGCCCCGTGGCCCTGCCGACCCCCGCCGGCACGCCGCAGCCGGTGCCGAGCGAAGTGCGGCGGGAAGCGAACTGACGAACGAACGGCCTCTCGGCGCGGGTGAAACCTCCGCGCCGGCAAGCCACCGGCGCTGTTCGGCGTGGATAGCGGGCCGCCAATCGAGTTGAAAATTCCGGCCTAAGCGGCGGATACCGCGAGCGAATCCCCGCCTCCGCCAAGAGTTTGGGCCGCCACTCGCACTATTGACCTCAGCGCCCCATCCCCCTACACAGCGCGGGCCGAAAGCATGATCCGGAAACAGCCGGTTTTTCCCCGCGACGCCAGTTGAGGCAGCGGCAAGACATGCTTCTCGAATGTCCGAAGACGATGGCGATCGATCTTGAAAGCCATCAGCGGCCATGGGAGCGCGTAGCTCAGCCGGTAGAGCACGTGACTTTTAATCACGGGGTCCTGGGTTCGAGCCCCAGCGCGCTCACCAAGCCGAAACAATAATTTAAGCGAAA
Organism: Bradyrhizobium sp. 613_E4_N2_2; assembly: GCF_052075995.1. Taxonomy (NCBI): domain Bacteria; kingdom Pseudomonadati; phylum Pseudomonadota; class Alphaproteobacteria; order Hyphomicrobiales; family Nitrobacteraceae; genus Bradyrhizobium; species Bradyrhizobium sp. 613_E4_N2_2. Next base: position 4,293,191 of record NZ_CP197234.1, on the reverse strand, counting down.
TCACAAGCCGACCGAAAAAGCCGTGTGCGGGCACTCTGTTGGCAAATTGATTGCCGATCTGAGCGTCGAGGATGGCAGCGCGGCAATTGCTCGCGATCGCCACCAGGCCGGCGCGCTCAAGCGGCAGCACGCCCTCCCCGTCCGCCAGATCCGGGCAGATGCGCTCCATGCGCGCGAAAGAGCCCCACTACGGCCGGCGCAACACCCCAAGCAGGTCGGCGACATCGATCACATCAAGGTCTTCGCGACGGTGGGCGCCGCGGAACGATGGTTTGAGGAGAACGACCCGGAGGGCGTCGCCTTCGAATACGATGTGATCGAGTGATGTGGAGCGGACAATCAGCGCCACATCGTTGGTGGGTTCAAGGCCTCGCGACCCGCTGCTTTCAACGCGTCGGTTGAGAACTGTCCATGTGCCGCGGCATCGAGCAGCTTCGAAGCAACGTACGCTCTGGCGCCCGTCTCGCTTACAGGAATATTCTCGCAAACTTCATCGAGCACCGCCCTGAGCAGCGCAGTCATTTCAGCATCAAACACGCCGAACTCCCGAAATTGAGAGGATACTGAACGCTGCACAAGCGGAATATATTCGCTTGGCAGCGTTCGCCGCGTATTCCTGTCTGGGCTCTGAAATCCCAGCGCCTTCCAAATTGGCACCTGTCTGTCAAAGTAATGTGACAGCTTCCTCGGCCACATCAACAGGAGTTTGCAGGGCCTGCCAAGGCCCGCCAGCGTGAACCGGCAGCCTGAAACCTTCCCAGGTTTCGTGCGTAAAATCTCTATCCGAGGTTTTTGTTAGTTCCCATCTCGGGGCTGGAAATGAACACCGCCGCCGGGACAATGTATTAGAGCCCGGCGGCGTATTTGTTGGTGCCTGAACCGGCGCGCGCCTCGAGCGGCGGCTTCCACCTGAATTTGTAGGGCAGATTTTTTTCTAACCTGAGTTAGTTTTTTCTATGCCCAGCGTCGACTACCCCAATTTTTCTGCGCGTAGAGCAAGGGGTCGACCGGGTGGTTCAACAACTGGGACTGGAGGATTGGGCCTGGCAAATCGCCGCCGACGTGTATCGCTTGAATCTGTATAGCCGACTCACCGGACGAGCGGCCCCGGGCGACGCCATATCCGACGAACAGCTTGCCAGAGCAATCCGCGAAAGCTTCACTCAAACGAACGACGCCGCCTATCGAGAAATGGTTGAGTTAGCGACCGATGCCGCTTTATCGGCCTACGATTGTGTCGTCTCACGCAATGTCAAACAGGCGCGCGCTCAACTAGCGAACTAACGGCTCGTCGGCGGATGATGACTAGCCTGCTCCGCAAGAGAACCCCGCCGACCTTGTGGGCCGGCGGGCTTATCTCTACCGCCTCAACCGGCGGCGATGAGTCATCAGCCGCTGCCGGACGCCACTCCGATGCATTGATGCCGCAATCGGTGCGATGTTATGCTAGTCACAGAACCGGGAGTTTCTCGATGCGCAAGATCGCCGTCGCTGTCATGTTCGCCCTGATCGCACAGACCGCATTGGCAGAGGACCATGTTCCAATGTACGGCGAGTCCAAGGACAAGACGGAGGCCGAGAAGGCGGACGACATTCGGGCCGAGCGCGCCTATCAACGCTCCCTCGGCAATGTTCCCGACCAGAAGGCAGTCGATCCGTGGGGAACTGCCCGCGGCGGCGAAGCGAAGAAGCCGGCCACGCCAGCCAAACCGGTAGTGAAACATTCGTCCAAGGCCAAGAGCGGCAGCCCCCCCAACTAGCGAATTCTAAAGGGGGGCCGCCAGCGTGAACCGGCGGGTCAGCGCTTCACTGCGTTGCCAGCTAATTCCATCGCGAGATCTAGGGCTGCGATTCCAATTTGGTCGGTCGGACGGGATCTACAGCGCTGTAAAGTCACCGCCTCCAACAATCGCCTCTATCATAGAGCGACGGCCGGCGAGGCTGCCATCGAGCATCCAGCCAAAGCTTATGCCGTAGCGACGGCAATAGCCGGCCAATCCTTGTGAAGCGCAGAAGCCTGGTGCGTGCGGAGCCGGCTCCTGAGTCGCGGTGGCTCAAGGGCTACGAGTGTTGGTCCACGGGTCTGCAACCTTGGGGAAAACGCTCCCTAGGTCAGTCGGACTGCATTTTCCGAATCAACCAGATGTGCGCGCCCTCGTGTGTGATCTTGCTTGGGGGTATGCGTGAGCCAGTTTCTGTCGGTGCTGCTATTGCTGACGACACTAACGCTGACGGTGTGTTTCGGCGTGGCGGCCTGGCGCCAGTCGGCCGGCAGAGATGTAGATATCACCGCCACCATTTCACATCGGGAAACCGGCTGGAGGTCGGAACGGAGCAACTGAGACCTTGCGCTCGCTCTTGCGAGAGAGTTTTGAAGTCACCGTTGGCGCGCGCCAGCTCGATTGCGATGCCCCCCGGGCTTGATCTCGAAAATGCATCGGGGCGCAGCAGCCCCTGTTGCGGCCTCTAAGTCGAGCAGCCCCTCACGGATAACGTCTCGGTGAATGAAACCGTTCGCCGCATCACGCGAAGCACTCAGGAAACAATCCGGGTCCAGTGTCTCGTCACCCACGAGGGGATCTCAAAATGATTATTCTCAAGGTCTCTGCTGTTGTTCTTGGCGCTGGCATCCTTTTCACGATGTACTCAGGGGAGCTAAGCGCAGACGTCGTGCTTGCCATCGTGTCCTGCTTGGCATGACAAGAAGACCGGCCAACGTGAACTCGAGGGCCAGTAATGCCAACTGCTTCGCTTGAACTATCTTCAGCTTTCCGGAGCCGACGTCGCAGCCGGCACACTCAGCGGCGCTCCCCCAACTGAAACCGGCCCGACAGACTTCGACTGCCGAACCATCCGCTTCCGCATCGCTGCCGACAGTCCATAGCGTGCATTCGCTTTTCGGATCGAGGACGTGACGTCCGACATCATCGCATTTTGCAGCGTATCGACCTTCGCGATGAGCGTGGACAGCTGTGAAGATATCTTCCTCACATCCACCCGTTCGTCCGTGATGCTCTGTCGCAGAGACAGCAGCACCATTGAATCCTGCTGCAGCAGGGCTGCATTTTGCTGCAAGGCGTGGTTGTTCTCCTGCAGCGAAGCCGTGTGTTGCTGCTGGGCCGACTGAATGTCCTTCAAGGCAGCGACAACCGGATCCGGCTTTGGCGCGGAAGCTTCCCGGCGCGGAAGCAGTTCAGCCAGACTGCTGACATTCGGCGACGGAAAATCAGCCGGCAATGTATAGATCGCCGCCGCGCCATTGATGGCCAAGGCACACACCGACAGTGCCAGGACCGATTTCCGGCTGGACCGCTTGGCCGGTGCTGAAGCTTCCGGGGCTGCGGGCTCGAGTGCTGCGACTGCGAGCGCGAGCGCCGCGGGGTCGAGTTGTTCGACGAGGCCTTGCGCCTCGGATGTCGTGGTCATGTCCATTGACCTCAAATGAGCGAGCAAAAGGAAGCCGACGCCGGAACGTCCTCGCGACGGCTCCTCTACGCAGCACCCACCTACAACTGCCTAAAATTGTGGGCATTTTGGATTAATTCCACGTTAGCGACATGGCCGCCTGGCAGGCCCGGCCGCCCCGGCTGATTACGGGGGGCGAAGCGACGGAATGAGTCACGCGGCAGCCTGCTTCGAAGCACCAAAGCCGAGAGACAAGGCCCCTGAAAGGTGTAAGATTCAGGAGAACCGGAGGAACGGCATGTTTGAAATCAGCGGTTTCGACACGGCAGGCGTCGTCAGCCTCAAGCGGCTGTCACTCGCGGCCGCCTTCAAGAAGGCCCGAGAGCTTGTCGAAGACGGGTGCTGGGACGTTCAGATCGTCGATCCGGCTGGGCGCGTGCACACCTCGTTTGAGGAGCAGGCCGCTTAGCGTGGCGCTGGACCGGCTCCGCGGCTAGCTCATCAAGAGCACGCTGATCAGGAGCACACTGATCCGGAGCGCACTGATCCGGAGCACACCCGGCCTCACGCCTGACGGCCCGTCTCTCAGTACCGCCGATAGTAATTCTCTGGCCGGTCCTGGAATTGTAGTGGAACCGTGCCGTTGGGGTAGCAGACACCGTCGCGGATATCGACGTCAGCGCCGTGGCCGCATGGCACCGGACGCCGGCGCATTCCATAGTAAGGCCGCGGGCCCTGATAGTACCCCTGCAGCGCCGCCTGGTCTTCGGGACGGAGATAGCCGTTGGGATAGCACATCCCGTCGCGGGCGCTCTGATCCCAATGATCGCCGCACGGCGGCGGATGCCTCGGTACGCCGCGATACTGCACCTCGAGCGGGCGTTCGACAGCTGCGGCAGGCGCCGTTGCACCGCCATGAAGAGCAAGGATTGTCGCAATAGTGGTGATCAACATCGAAGCGGTCCTCCAAGGCCGCAAGATAGACAACCCCTCTGAATGACGCCTGAACGCGACGAGAGCGCCACGACCATCAGGGTCGGCCGATGGCACGACGGCGGCCACCGCGCTGCACTGGACGCTGCAGCTGTCTGCAGTTCCAAGGGCCTTGCCACAAAAGCCGGGAGACAACGCCCTCGAAAGGTGTAAGATTCAGGAAAACCGGAGGAACGGCATGTTTGAAATCAGCGGTTTCGACACGGCAGGCGTCGTCAGCCTCAAGCGGCTGTCACTCGCGGCCGCCCTCAAGAAGGCCAGAGAGCTCGTCGAAGACGGGTGCTGGGACGTTCAGATCGTCGATCCGGCTGGGCAGGTCTACACCTCGTTCGAGGAGCAAGCCGCTTAGTCGCGCCCGCCCTTCGGCACTTTTCAGAAAGCACCCGTCCGGTCCGATCACGCTTCGCGAGCGGTGATCGTGATCGAAATGAAAACCCCAGCGCCTGGTAGGGAGCGCTGGGGCGTTTTCAAAATATCAATCGGTAAAAGCAATGAGGCCTTCATAGCACCGGTCTCGAAGCGCGAGTGTGAACTGGTTCACACGGCTCCGCCGATCTTCCCGCACCCACTTCCGGGTGTGGCTATCCGCCTCGGCCGACGTTGGACGAGGCATTATTGAGCCAGCGCGCCGTTGCTTCATCGCTCCAGCCGGGGACCGCGAAGCGCACGCGAGAATTCCCTTCCGTGCCGAGACGATCGACCGGAGGATGGCGTGTCGCAGGATTGTGCGCACGAGCGTGGTGCGCGGCGTCTGCAGACGTGCACAAGACGATCAAGAGGCCCAGGGCCAAAACAAGACGCATCATATCGGCTCCAATCGAGTCCGCTTCCGCTCATGTAATACGCCGACCGTCCCACCGCGATCTGACGCGGCTTCACAGCTAAGAGAGCGAAGCGCGAACGCGACGCTCTCGCGATGGAGCGAACCGCCGCTCAACTCCCGCGCGCCGCCCGTTGCCAACCAATTCGTTTGGGAGCACGCTCTCTCCAGGCGCTCAAGACGCCGCACAGGGAGAACCACATGAAGGAACCGGGCCTGGACGGCCGCCATCGGGACAAGGATGGCGCGATCAGCAAGAAGCACGGCAACACGCTGGTCGGCACGTTGCGGAAGATCTACGGAAAGGCATTTGCGGCAGGTTATCCGGATGCGACGCCGCTCAGCGAGGTCTTGCATCAATTGAACGAGACCTCGCTGAGCCAGTTGCGTCGCGATCACGACACCGGGCATCTCGGGCACAAGATCGACCACGCGTCGAAGTGAATGGACTTCACTTGGCCGATTTCGCTTGGCCGACTTCACTTACCCCACTTCACTTGGCCGACTTCGGGTCGTTGAAAAACCGACTCCGCCGACAGCCTCTCGGACGCAGGCTGCGCTATCGGTCGTCCCACCGTACTTGCCGTTTGAGCCCTCGCTACCCCCGCGCTAGCATGAGCCCTTTTACGGAGGCTCATTTGAAGCAGTTCATTATCATCATCGCCGCCATCGCGCTCGCCGTGACCGCTCCCGCCCGCTCGCAGGCACTGGTCGATCCCTACAAGGTTGCCCCCGAATATCGCGAGGCGGCCGAGAAGCGCCGGGCCGAGCAGATGCGGCAACGCGAATGCGCACTGAAGGCGGATCTCGACAAGGTGCTGCCCAGGGATCGCACCGTCTATCTCAACCACTGCCTGGACACGCTGGCGGTCAAGCAATAGCGGCTGGCTGGGGCCGACTCGATCAGACCACGAAGGTAGGCCGACCTGACCGCACGATGATCTGTCGATTTCGGGCTCGTGTTGTGGACCAGCGGGCGATTTGTCGCACCGGCGCCGCGAAGACGCGGCCCCCCTCCTCACTGGCGCCGCGGCTTGCTCGGAAACAGCCGATCGCGGATGTAGCGCGAGGTCGGCGTCAGGCGGATGCCGCGCGGCTTCTGCCAGGCGGCCCGGTCGATCTCCTTCTTGTCGCCGATCTCGAGCCTGCCCTTGGCACCCTTGGCGATGAAGATCGCGTCGCTCATCTTGCGACCGGAGCGCTTATTCCTGGCCGTCACTTCCTTCCACAGGCTGATCCGGCCGAGCTTCAGCTTGGGCAGCTCCTCCTTGATCTCCCGCCGCAGGCAGTCCTTGTCGGACTCGCGCGAACGCTTGCGGCCGCCCGGGAACATCCACAGGCCGTCCGACCGCCGTCTGACCAACAATACCTTGCCGCGTTTTGCGGCAACCAGCTTGGAAGACTTCGCCATTACTGCCGTAGATCGAAAACAGAATCGCCCTATCGTAACTTGTCTAGTTGAATAGACAAGTTCGCGGGGCGCTTTGACCACAGCCCGTGCGAGCAGCTCAGCTTTCGCTCGCCGCCGCCCGGTCCTCGGTCCTGATCCAGGCCATCATCAACTCCCAGGCCACCGACAGGATGATCGGCCCGATGAACAGGCCGACGATCCCGTGGGCGAGCGTGCCGCCGATCACGCCGACGAAGATCACGATGGTCGGCGTGGTGAGGCCGCGCCCCATCACCAGCGGCTTCAACATGGTGTCGATGAAGCCGACGAGGACGAGAAACACCGTGAGCAGCAGCGCCGTGGTGACGTCCTTGGCGGTCCAGATCCAGATGATCACCGGCAGGATCACCAGGAACGCGCCGATCTGCACGATCGACAGCAACAGCACGATGAAGGCGAGCAGGCCGGCGCTCGGCACGGCTGCCATCTTGAAGCCGATGCCGGCGAGCAGCGCCTGCACGATGGCGACGCCGATCACGCCTTGCGCCACGGCGCGGATGGTGGCGCCCCCAAGCTCGAGAAAATGCTCGCTCTGCTCGGGCACGATGCGAAACAGGAAGCCGCGGCCGGCTGCAACCAGCCGCGGTCCGTGCGGAAACAGGAAACCGGCGACGAACACCGAGACCAGAAACTGGAGCGTGCCGAGGCTCGCATCGCCCGCAAGCGACAACAAGGGTCCCGCCAGTGGCTGGAGATAGGGCGCGACCTCGCGCAGCACCGCACGGATGTTGTTGTAGGCCTGATCCCAGAGATCAAAGAGCCAAGGGCCGACCACCGGCCACGACTTGAGCTGCTCTGGCGCCGACTGCAGCGCGAGGTCGCCGGTGCCGAGCTGCTTCGCCAGCTCGCGCGCACCGTCCACCGCGCTGAGGCCGAGCCAGGTCGCCGGGCCAATGACGATGCCGAGCGTGATCAGGGTGAGGATCGCGGCCGCGGTCTTCGGGCGGCCGCCGAGGATCTTGGCGACCCAGCTGAAGGCCGGATAGAACGCGACCGCAAGCACGGCGCTCCAGGCCAGGATCGGGACGAACGGGCGGATGATCAGGAAGGTCCAGATGATCAACAGGCCAAGCAGGCCGACCCGGATCAGGAGCTGGATGATGTCCTCTCCCGTCAGGAGCTGACGGAGACTTTTCACGGGCACGCCTTTCCTTGCGGCATTGACGCGGGTTCCGGCACTTGCGCGGCAAAGCGTTATTGCCAGCCGCGCATCCGGCGTCAAGACGACCGGGCCCGCGGCTGCGCAAGGGATCGGACCGCTGCGCCGCCCGGCGCGGCATCAGCTGTCGCCGAACGGGTTGGTCCAGTCGGCCGAGCGGTGGCGCTCCGTCCGATCAGAAGTGGTAGTTCACGCCCACCGTGGCGGTCTGGATGTTCAGCTTCACATTGGCTGGAGTCGCCACCAGATTGCCTGTCGTCACCGGCTGCTCGGTGATCGTGCCGAAGCCCATATAGTTGTACTCTGCCCGCACCGACCAGTTCGGCATGAACATCCACTCGATGCCGCCGCCGGCAAGCCAGCCGGTGCGATTGAAGCTGCCCGAGGCGGAACCGGCGAGCGGGCCGGCAAGGCCGTTGTTGACGCTGTACTTGTCGCGGGTGAAGGCCGCGCCACCCTTGGCGTAGAGCAGCACGCGATCGAAAGCGACGCCGAAACGGCCGGCGACCGTGGCGATGTAGTCGTTCTTCAGCGACAAGTTGAAGCCGGCACCGCCTCCGAACGGGCCGCCGGCATTGAGTGTGACGCTGGACCAGGCCCCGGTGCCTTCGAGGCCGATCACGAAATTGCTGATCTGGTAGTTGCCGCCGATCTGGCCCCCGACGATGCCGCCGCTGGCCGTGGCCGAGCTCCAGGTCGCTGTCGGATCGGTCGGGTCGATGCCGGTCCATTTGCTCCAGGCGCCGCCGCCATGCGCGCCGATGTAAAAGCCGGTCCAGCTGAAGATCTGGGCCGCCACCGGCGCTTTGACCGGCGCGGGCGCAATGATGTCAGCTGCAAATGCCGGCGTTGCCAATGACAGCAGCGCAGACGCCAAAGCCAGTTTCTTCCGCATGATCTCACCCCCAAATTGTCCGCCCTCCGACCGAGGCGACGATGAAATCTAGCTGTGGGATCACGCGCGCGCTTGGACCAATCGGCGACGCGATTGGACTGACGGGCGCTCGTCAGACCCGGGAAGCTCCTGCAACGCCGCGACCGGAGCCGGGTTTGGCTAACGGCGATTAACCGGATTTCCCGAGGTCAGTTTACGCCGATGCAAATCCCCGCACCTACGCTTCTCGCCAACATTCAAAAACACTGATGTGCAATGGCCAACAGCATCTGGACGACCGAAGAATTCACCTGCGCGGGTTGCAGCATGAACTACACCGCGACACGGGAAGAGCACAGCGAAGCCCACACCGGCAGCTTCAAATGCAGCATCTGCAGCGGCGTGGTGCACAGCTGGTCGGGGAAGCATCACTTCTTCGGCTGGCAAGCCGTGAAGACAAAACCGCCGGTGTTCGGACGGCGCTGGGCGGGCGTGCAGTGACAGGCGCCAGCGATGGTCTCGGTACCGTAGCCCAATTGTGGCGACGGCGCGCCTCCACGCCGTCATTGCGAGCGTAGCGAAGCAATCCAGAGTCTTTCCGCGGCGACGGTCCGGATTGCTTCGCGACGCTCGCGATCAACGAATCCATTGAAGTAAACGTATTGCGCCACTCCAACGTGCTGCTGGCGCTCGCAGACCCACTACTGCCGTCACCGCAGTCTGCGCGAACTATGGCTTCTGCTACTCTGCGGCGCAGGATAGACTTCCCTCCCCGCAACAGAATCCGACACGCAATGACCGCTCCTTTCGTTCCCCAGATCGCTCTCTATCGCAACTGGCTCGCCGAGCAGCGTGGACTTTCCTTCGCGAATTACGAGGAGATGCGGCAGTGGTCGGTGCGCGATCTCGACGGCTTCTGGCGCAGCATCTGGGACTATTACGATCTGCAATCGCCGACGCCGTTTGCGGCCGTGATCACCGAGCGCAAGATGCCGGGCGCGGTGTGGTTTCCCGGCGCGCAGGTCAACTATGCGCGGCAGGTGTTCCGGCATGTCGAGGCCGCCGACGCCGCCGGCCTGCCCGCGATCGTCAGTAGCGGCGAGGACGGCAAGCTCAACGAAACGAGCTGGCCGGAGCTGCGGCGCAAAGTGGCGGCGCTCGCGCTGCATCTGAAGGAGAAGGGCATCAAGCCCGGCGACCGGATCGCGGCCTACCTGCCCAACATCCCCGAAACCATCATCGCGTTTCTGGCGAGCGCCAGCATGGGCGCGGTCTGGAGCGTCTGCGCGCCCGACATGGCTGCGCCCGCCGTGATCGACCGCTTCAAGCAGATCGAGCCGAAGGTGCTGATCGCCTGCGATGCCGTCACCTATGCCGGCCGCCGGCATGATCGCAAGGACGTCGTCGCCGAGCTGCGGCGATCGCTGCCGACGGTCGAGCACGTCATCCTGCACAGCGAGACCGCGCCCGCAGCGCCGGATGCCCTGCTCTCCGACATCGTCGCAAGGACGGGCGCCGCGATCGACGCGTTCGAGCCGGCCTGGCTGCCGTTCGATCATCCGCTCTGGATCGTCTATTCCAGCGGCACCACCGGCCTGCCGAAACCGATCGTGCACGGCCATGGCGGGATCGTCATCGTGGTGCTGGCGCTGCTGGGCCTGCACAACGACCTCGGCTGCTCCTACCACGAGAACTCGTTCGGCGAGCGCTATCACTGGTACAGCTCGACCGGCTGGATCATGTGGAATTCTCAGGTCGGCGGCCTGCTCAGCGGCACCACCTGCTGCATCTTCGACGGCAGCCCGGGCGGCACCAAGGACAAGCCGGACTGGACCACGCTGTGGCGGTTCGTGGCACAGTCGAAAGCGACCTTCTTCGGCGCCGGCGCGGCGTTCTTCGCCAACTGCGCCAAGGCCGAGATCGATCTCACTGCGGCCGGCGATCTGTCGCGGCTGCGTTGCCTCGGCTCGACCGGCTCGCCGCTCAGCGCCGATACGCAAGCCTGGTTCAACGATCGCTTCACGGCGTTGTCGAAAATCAACGGCAGCAAGGCGCAGGCCGACATCTGGTGGGCGAACATCTCCGGCGGCACCGATTTCGCCGGCGCCTTCATCGGCGGCAACCGCGAATTGCCGCAGACGCCGGGCGCGATGCAATGCCGCCTGCTCGGCGCGGCGGTCGAAGCCTTCAGCGAACAGGGCCGCGCCGTCATCGACGAGGTCGGCGAGCTCGTCTGTACCGAGCCGATGCCCTCGATGCCGCTCCGTTTCTGGAACGACAAGGGCGATGCGCGCTATCGCGCCAGCTATTTCGAGACCTATCCGGACAATTTCGACGGCAGCGGCCGCGGGCCGGTATGGCGGCACGGCGACTGGCTCAAGGTCAATCCGGACGGCTCCTGCATCATCTATGGCCGCAGCGATGCGACCATCAACCGGCACGGCCTGCGCATGGGCACGAGCGAGCTCTATTCCGCAATCGAAGCGCTGCCGGAGGTGCTGGATAGCCTCGTCGTCGACCTCGAATATCTCGGCCGCGACAGCTACATGCCGCTCTTCGTGGTGCTGCGCGCGGGCACAGCCTTCGACGCTGCGATGCAGGCCAGGATCAACAAGGCGATCGAGGCCGGCCTGTCCCGGCGATTCCTGCCGAACGAGATCTTTGCCGTCGCCGAGATCCCGCGCACGCTCTCGGGCAAGAAGCAGGAGCTGCCGATCAAGAAGCTGCTGCTCGGCCAGCCCGTCGAAAAGGTCATCAACAAGGAGGCGATGGCCAATCCCGCCTGCCTCGACTGGTATCTCGCGTTCGCCCGCGACTATCTCGCCCGAACCGCGTCGTAGCTTCGATCAACCGCCGCCGAAATTGGAGGGATCGAGATTCCTGTTCTCCGACGGCGGGATCGGCGGCCACCCGGGAAATTTGTACCAGCCGGGCGGGACCGGCGCGTCCTCGGGCAGACGGACGGCGACGTGATGGCGCGGGCGGGCATGATGCGCCGGCGCGGCAGCCGCCGACGCGCATGTTGCAATCAGGAGGACCAAAGCCAGGATAGACCGCATCATACGTGCTCCAGACGTCCACCCGGGGCTCCATGTGGTGCGGGAACCACGCTGGGACGACGCATCGCACCGTCACGATGTCTCACATCGGCGGCATCGCTGCTGCCGGGAGACGCCGGAGATCAACCCAATTGCGCCAATGGCGTTTGGATTCCGTTCACCGATCGCCGCTAGATCAGGATAGATCCTCCGCGACAAACAGCAGCTATGGCCGATCTCAACGCAGTCCTCTCCAGGCTCAATGACCGCCTGCTCCGCCTCGAAGGCGAGCTGTTCGTGCTGCGCTCGCTGGCGCGCGCGACGCTGACGGCGGGCGACGACCATGCGGCGCGCATGCGCAAGCTGGTCGAGGCCGCAAAGGTCGCGCTCGACGACGAGGCCAAACGTGAGCTCGACAAACCGACGCGCAAATATGTCGATGCGGCAACCGCGCTGGTGGAGGAACTGCTGGTCGAGCCCACCCAGGCACGGCCGCTGTTCACCGTCATCGACGGTGGCCGGCGCGACTGAGCGCGTCAGATCGGACGTATCCCGCGGGGATCCGGAGACTGAGCCTTCAGCCGGCTGAGCCCCTCCTCGATGATCGCGATCTCCTCGTCGATCTTGCCGATCGGCAGGCTGAAATCATAGCCGGACCTGCTCTTCAGATCGACCGCGAGCCGCTGCCTGTGCATCATCAGCTCGTCCAGCCCACGGCGGTTCTTCAGCCGCACATAGGCGTCCACGATCTGCTCAATTGCGCTCGGCATGAAATCGGTCCCGGCAAAAAAGCCCGCGGCGCACCCACGCCGGCGGGACATTTTTGGTGTCGCGGTACGCAATACAAATCCGCGACGGATTCGTCGATACGACAGGCAGGTTGAGAACGCGTTACCGTTTGATGATTTCGTGATGGCGCCGGCATGAAAAGCCGCTGGCGATCACTCGCCAGCGGCCAAAGCCGGGTTCGAAAACGGATTCGGAATCAAATTTGGCCAGCCCCGGTTGGTGCATTCTAGCGGCACACGGGGGCTGCTTATGTTAGAAATGAAACAGAGGAACCGGCGGATACATCATTTGCTGTCGATGTGGCCGCCCGGCAACGCTAATCCGTGACGCAAAAATACTTGCGCGGCAGCCTGCGGTAGGCGCTGTAGCGGTAGTACGGCCTGTAGGCGTAGCCGCGATAGAGTGCGGGCGGCTCCTCGCCGTAATAGGCGCCGTGGTAGAAATTATAGACCGGCCCTTCGACGCAACGATAGGCATCCCACGTCGGACCGATGAAGGGCGCCACCCCGACCTCGGGCGGGATCGCCGGGTACGGCCCGCCGGCGGGCGCGGGCGTAGCGACGCTCAGTGCCGCGAGAAGGAAAAACCACGCGCTTCGCATGCGCTCGCTCCTGATACGGTGCAATACGCGCATGGAAGCACCGGAACGGCCGGCTGCGCAATCGCGGAGCCCGTCGCGCCCCGCGCCCGGTGCATTGTTGATAACCGGCACAAACCGCCCGCGGCTGGTGACAGGACGCACCGACGTGTTATCGGGGGATGACGCAGTTGCGAGACGGATCGGACACCCATGCGCATTACCCTCGTCGGCTCCCGCCATTTCGGCGTGACCACCCTGAACATGCTCCGGGAGCACGGCGTCCCGATCGTGCGGGTCGTCGTGGCCGACGCCGAGGATCGCCTCGCGGCGAGCGCCAAGGCGGCTGGCATCGAGGTGACGGTCCAGGCCAATCCGAAGCTGGTGGTCGCCTCCGAAATCGGCCCCGACACCGACCTGATCATCACCGCCCACAGCCACGCCCGGATCGGCAAGGACGCCCTGGCCGCCGCGAAGTACGGCGGGATCGGCTATCATCCCTCGCTGCTGCCGCGTCATCGGGGCAAAGCCGCTGTGGAATGGACCATCAAGGAAGGCGATCCGATCGCCGGCGGCACGATCTATCATCTTGCCGACCGCATGGACGCCGGCGCCATCGCCGCCCAGGACTGGTGCTTCGTCAAGAAGGGCGAGACGGCTCGCGAGCTCTGGGAGCGCGCGCTCGCTCCGCTCGGCCTCAAGCTGCTGGCCGACGTGATCGACTACGTCAAGGTCCACAAGGCGCTGCCCTCCAAGGTTCAGGACGAGCAGTTCGCGACCTTGGCGCCAAGTCTTTCGTGAGTCGTTCCCTGAGTCCTCTCCTGACGTTTACCCTTAACGTGAAGGCGCGTTGATTCTGCTTCGAAAATTGGAGCCGGAAACACAAATAAGCTATTGTTTCCACTGGAACAATTTTCGCTTTGGCAATGCAACAAATTTCCGTCACATTTGGGCCGAATAAGCGTCAGCATATCAGACAGATTCAAGGACGGAATTCATGCGTTTTGGTCGCATTACGGCATTCTGTGCCGCTTCAGTTATCACCCTCGCCGCTCCCGCTTTCGCCCAGACCCCCTATGACGGCAACTGGCATGTCACCATCGTGACCAAGAGCGGTACCTGCGAGCCGACCGCGAGCTCCATGCTGACGGTTGCCGACGGCAAGATCACCGCGCCCGGCGCTAACGTTTCCGGCACCATCGGCAGCGGGGGACTTGTGAAAGTTTCGATCAATGGTGCATATGCCAACGGTCAACTCAGCGGCAACGCCGGATCGGGGAAGTGGAATGGAGCATCTGCAGGCATACCGTGCAGTGGGCGGTGGGAAGCATCGCGCCAGTAAGAAATTCGGGATCAGCGTCGTGAGCCGGCGGCTGCTGATCGCGGCCGCCGTTTTGTTTGCGGCGGGGATCGCCAACTCTGAGAGCCAGGCCCAGTCCGGCCCGTTCGCCCCGCTGGCGGGGAGCTGGAGCGGTGCCGGCACCGTCACGCTCGATGACGGCTCGACCGAGCGGATCCGCTGCCGGGCCAGATACGCCCCGATCGGACCGACGATGGAGATGTCGCTGACCTGCGCCAGCGACGCCTACAAGTTCAATCTCGGCGCCAACGTCAGGGCTGAAGGCGGCACTATTGGCGGCAGCTGGTCCGAGGCCAGCCGCAACATCTCCGGCTCGCTCCAGGGCCGCGGTGCCGGCGGAAACTACGAGCTGGTCGCCTCAACCGCCGGCTTCAACGCCAACATCACGCTGAAGACGTCCGGCAACAAGCAGAGCGTCACGATGCGCGCGGACAGCCAGTTCCGCGGCGCCAACATCTCGCTGTCGCGCTAAGGCGGACCGCGTTCAAGCCAAAAGCCCCGGCGATTCCGCCGGGGCTTTTTTTATCCGTTTTATACGTTCGGCACGAACGCCGTGACCTCGATTTCGACCTTGGCGCGCTCGTCCACGAGACCGCCGATGTAGAGCAGCGTCGAGGGCGGAAAATTGCGCCCCAGCGTTTCCTTCCAGGCCGCGCCGATGCCGGCGCCCGCGGCCTCATATTCGCTGCGGCTGGTCAGGTACCAGGTCAGGCGGACGATGTGCTCCGGACCGGCTCCGGCCTCGCCAAGGAGCTTGATGATCCGCTTCAGCGCGGTTGCGATCTGCGCCGCCATGTCAGGCGCGTAATTGCCGGTCTCGTCGCCGCCGGTCTGCCCGGCCAGCACCACCCAGCGGCCCGGCCCTTCGGCCACCACGCCGTGAGAAAAGCCCCGCGGTTTCTTCCATTCAGCCGGCTGCAAGATTTGCATGAGCGAAGATCTCCCTTTTCTTGTTGTTCAATGATGCCTTAGCACGCCGCCCTGCATCGCTGCATCCGCAGTTTTGGCCGTTGCAAACGCCGGCGATGTCGCCGATACCAGCCCTCCCCTCAGGCTCGATCGCCCGCACCAGCAACGATGACCGCGACACCGTCCAAAACGATGGCTGCACTGTGGATGGCCGGCTGGCTGGCGCTGATGCTGGTCATGGCGGTTGCCGGCCGTGAGACCACGCGCGAGCTGAACGTCTTCCAGATCATGGAAGTGCGCTCGGTGATCGGGTTCACGCTGCTGCTGCCGATCATCTACCGGGCCGGCGGTTTCAAGGCGGTCGCGACCAAACGCCTGCCCCAGCACCTCGCACGCAACGGGGTCCATTATTTCGCGCAGCTCGGCTGGTTCTACGCACTGACGCTGATCGGGATCGGCCAGGTCGTCGCGATCGAATTCACCATGCCGATCTGGACCGCGCTGCTGGCCGCGACGTTTCTGTCCGAGCGCGTGACCGTGTGGAAGATCGCCGCCATCGCGCTCGGCATCGTCGGCGTCGTCATGATCGTGCGGCCCGCCACCGGCGAGATCAATCCGGGACAGCTGATCGCGCTCGGGGCCGCGATCGGCTTCAGCATTTCCATGATCTTGGCGAAATCGCTGACCCGGACCGAGAGCGCATTGTCGATCCTGTTCTGGATGATCGTCGTGCAGATGGTCGTGGGCCTGCTGCCGACGCTCTATGTCTGGACCTGGCCGTCAGCCACGCTCTGGGGATGGCTCTTCGTCATCGGGGTCTGCGGCACATTCTCGCACTATTGCCTCGCCAGTGCGCTCCGCTACGCGGATGCAACCATCGTGGTGCCGATGGACTTCTTGCGGGTGCCGCTCACCGCGACTGTCGGCTGGCTGCTGTATTCGGAGCGGCTCGACGCCTGGACCGTGCTCGGCGCGACGCTGATCCTGTGCGGCAATCTTCTGAACCTGAAGCCGACCGCTCCGGTTCCCGCCCGCGCGCAGTGAACCTCGCGCAGCCTCACGCGACAAAAACGAAGTGGCCGTGTGATCTGGATCACGTTGGAGGGTCTTTCCATCGTGCACATTCGGCCACACAGCAGCGGGTTGAATACGACGTACCGCCGTTTTGGTGGCGCGAAGTCGGGCACTTCGTGTAGGTTCGTTGCCAATTTGTTGCTGCCTGCAATTCGATTCTGTTGGGGATTTCAGATGCGCACTCTCACCCTGCTCGCTTCGCTGATGTGCATGGCACTGTCGGTCAGTGCCGCGAAGGCCGACCGCCGTGTCGCTTTCGTCGTCGGCAACGGCTCCTACAAGAACGTCGCACAATTGCCGAACCCGCCGATCGACGCCAAGGCGATGGCGGCGACCCTGCGCAATGTCGGCTTCGAGGTGATCGAAGGATCCAACCTCACCCGCGACCAGATGACGGAGAAGCTCCTGGACTTCGGCCGCAAGGCGCAAGGCTCCGATGTCGCAGTGTTCTACTACGCCGGCCACGGCATCGCGGTCAGCGGCAGCAACTACCTCCTGCCCGTCGACGCCGACATCAAGTCGGAGATGGACGTCAAGCTCGGCGCAGCCATCAATATCGACCTGACGCTCGAGCAGACCATGGGCGACGCCAAGGTCAAGCTCGTCTTCCTCGACGCCTGCCGCGACAATCCGTTCGCCGCCAAGATCAAGTCGAACTCGGCAACGCGCAGCGTCAACGTGCAGAGCGGTCTTGCCGAGATGAAGTCGGGCGAAGGCACGCTGATCGCGTTCGCCACCGGCCCGGGCCAGACCGCGCTCGACGGCCAGGAGGGCAACAACAGCCCGTTCACCCGCGCGCTGATCGACAACATCACCAAGCCCGGCGTCGAGATCCAGCAGGCGATGACCTCGGTGCGCGCCCAGGTCAACGAAGAGACCCGCAAGGGCCAGCTTCCCTGGGGCCACACCAACCTGATCGGCGCGGTCTATCTCAACCCGTCGCAGCAGACGCAGGTTGCCAACGCAGCCCCGACCGCTTCCGGAAACGTGCCGGCGGCAGCGAGCAGCTCCGACGGTGTCGAGCTCGAATACTGGCGCTCGGTCAAGGAATCCAACAAGCCGGAAGAGCTCAACGCCTATCTCTCGGCCTATCCGAACGGCCAGTTCAAGGCGCTGGCGCTGGCGCGGCTTGCGGCGATCAAGAGCGGCCCGTCCACGGCGACCCGCAATCTGAACTCCGGGATCGATCCCGCCACCTTCACCGACGACTCCACCCAGCTCACCGAGGACCAGATCGGCCTCGACAAGGGCCAGCGCCGCGACGTGCAGCGCCGCCTGACCGGGCTCGGCTTCGACACCAAGGTGACCGGTGCCTTCTCCGACGAGACCCGCTCGGTGCTGAAGCGCTGGCAGGCCGCCCGCGGCTACCCGTCGACGGGCTACCTCAACAAGCTCCAGCACAGGGCCCTGCTGTCCGAGATCGTGGCGGCCGCGCCGGCCACCGCGAGCGACGACAGCGCGAAGCCGGCCCGGCGTGCTGCCCCGGCCCAGGCCCAGAGCAGCGCACCGGTTCAGCATCGCAACAGCGGCGGCGGCGATGCCGGCGCAGCCTTCGTCGGCGGTGTCGTCGGCGGCATGATGGGCGGCATGTTCCGCCGTTGAGGCGAGACCCGGCTCCAAAACGCAAAAAGGCCCGGCGAGAGCCGGGCCTTTTTCGTGGTGCCAATGGCTAGTAATCTTGGGTGAACCAAGGCACGAGCGTCCGGATCCGCGGCATCGCCTGCATCGTAATGCTCGTCCGAGCCATCTCCGCGATGCGCGGCGCCAGTGATGAGAGATCGCCACGGCGGGTCACCAGAAGCAGCTCACGAAAAAATCCGGGGCCCGGCAGAGGTAGAGCGCTGACTTGACCAGCGTGAGCGAGCCCCTGCAACAGACACAGCGGCGTGGTGATCGCCACGCCCATCCCGGTGGCGACCATGGCGACCAGGCTGTCCGAGGTGTCAAACTCAAAGGCCCGCGGTGGGCGAATGCCCAAACGGCTCAGATGACGCTCGACCTGCGCGCCTGCATAGGAGCGTTCGCTGTACCGGACCAAGCGATGCCGGGTCAGGATCTCCCGCAAATCAAGGTCAGCAAATTCGGCTTCCAATCCGCGCGGCACCACCAGCAGATTTGGCTCGCGGTAAAACGGGAAGCGCTCGATATCATACAGGTCATCCATCGCATCGCATGTGATCGCCGCGTCGATCGTTCGGTGGACCAGCGCCTCGGCATGCGAGTGAGCAAGGCCCGACCAAACGGACAGACTCAGTGCGACCTCGCCCGTCATGAGCTCCTTGACGAGGTGTGCGCCGACCGTGGCGGCATAGGAGTCGATGAGGCCGAGCCTCAGATCGACACGCTCAGGCAGTTTCGCTGCGTCCCGGAGTGCGCTGAGTAACGTGTCAAAGTCGCGATTCAGATCGCGAACACGGCCAGCAAGGATGCAGCCCGCCCGCGTCAGTGTAAGCGGCCTCCGACTACGGTTGAAGAACGCGACGCCGATCGAGGCCTCGGCCCGCCGCACAGCCTGCGAAACCGCTGATTGCGTCATCCCGAACTGACGGGACGCCTGAAGCATGCTGCCGGACTCCGCGACGGCAGCGACAATCTGCAAGCTTCGCAAGTCTGGAACAGGTGGCGTCATATCCATAGCTTAAGCAGAAGTCATATTAACATGCAAATTGCCTTCATTATATGAATTATCCTTGTAGAAGAGCCGCATCCGAAAGCAGACTTCGGATCGTCCTAACAATTAAGCAGTCCCGATCCATGAGCGAGCAAGCGGATATTCTGGTGATCGGCCTCGGTGCCATGGGCAGCGCGGCCCTCTATCAACTGGCCAGGCGAGGGGTAAAGGCGGTCGGCCTCGATCGCTTTTCCCCGCCCCACACGATGGGATCCAGCCACGGCGAAACCCGCATCACCCGGCAGGCGGTCGGCGAAGGGCGCGATTACGTGCCCCTGGTGCTGGATACCCACCGGATCTGGCGTGAGCTCGAAGCCGAGACGTCTGCGGAGCTGCTGAACCCGTGCGGCCTCGTCGTCATGGCGCCCGGTGTCGGCGAGACGTCACACCACGGCAAGCCGGATTTCGTCGCGCGCTCGATCGGGGCGGCGCGTGACTTCGGCATCGCGCATGAAGTGATCGACGGGCGGGAGGTGGCCCATCGCTTCCCGCAGTTCCTGAATCTTCAGGGTAACGAGAAGGCCTATTACGAGCCCGGCGGAGGGTACGTTTTTCCGGAGCGCTGCATCAAGGCGCAGCTGACGCGCGCGGAGCAGCTCGGCGCAACGATCCGCACCGGAGTCGAGGTTCTCTCGATCGCGCAGCGCGGCTCCGCCGTTCGGGTGGAAACGTCCTCGGGCACATTCGAGGCGGACCAGGTGGTGGTGTCGGCCGGCGGCTGGAATGCCCACCTGCTCGGCGCGCCGTTTGACCGCGTGCTCACGGTGAAACGGCAGGTGCTGCATTGGTACGAGCTCGACGATACCAGCGCGTATCGCGCCGACGCCCCTGTGTTCATCTGGATGCATGGCGCGACCGATGTCGACTACCTCTACGGCTTCCCGCCGTTGCCTGGCGATCGTCGTCTCAAGGTCGCGACCGAGCAGTACGAGACCAACACGACGGCCGACGCCATCGACCGCACCGTCGATCCCGCGGAATCGGCTGAAATGTACCGGAAGCACGTCGCGGGGCGGCTCGCCGGCGCCACGCCGCGCGTCGCGCAGGCGGCCGCCTGCATCTACACGGTGACGCCCGATCGGGGCTTCATCATCGACCGCCATCCCGACCAGGACAGGATTTGTGTCGTCTCGGCGTGCTCGGGCCACGGCTTCAAGCACTCGGCAGGTATCGGCAACGTCGTAGCCGGGATGGTGACCGACGGTCGAAGTGCCATCGACCTCAGCCCATTCTCCATCTCCCGTTTTTCGTGACGTTTGGCACGAGCCTTGTATCTTGAACAAGCGCGCGCAGCGCGCGTCGTGATCACAATCCTGGAGGCGTCATCCGATGAGAGACATTGTCCGTTCCATGATGACAGGCATCGCGGCGCTGCTGCTGCTTGGCAGCGCCCAAGCAGCTGATGGCGTCGATGCCATCAAGCAGCGCGGCACGTTGAATGTCGGCGTCAAGGCTGACTACAAGCCCTTCGGCTTCCGCGATCCCACCGGAAACGTGGTCGGAATCGAGCCGGATCTCGCCGCAGACATTGCCAAGCGCCTCGGCGTCAAACTCGAACTCGTTCCGGTCGCGGCCTCCAACAGGATCGAATTTCTTCAGCAGGGAAAGGTCGACCTGCTGATCGCGACCATGTCGGACAGGCCGGAGCGCCGTCGCGTGGTTCAAGCCATCGAACCGCTGTACTACTCGGACTATGTGAACATCCTTCTCAACAAGAAGTCCGGCATCAAGGACTGGGCCGAGCTCAAGGGAAAACCCGTCTGTGCAACGTCGGGGGCCTGGTACAACAAGGACGTTGCCAAATCCTACGGCCCCGAAATCGTTGCGTTCGACGGCTCGGAGAAGCCTCTGTTCGCCATGAAGCAGGGCAACTGCATCGGCTATGTCTACGATCAGACCTTCCTGCAAGGCAAGCTGCTCGAGGACGAGTGGAAGGCGGACTACGACTTGCCCCTGAAAGGTATTTTGCCATCGCCATGGATGATGGCTGTCGCGCTCGATAATGCCAGCCTTCAGAAGCTGCTCGAAGATACGACAAAGGACTGGATGAAGACCGGCTTCATCGTGGCAGCGGAAAAGAAGTGGGGCATTACGCCGACCGAGTATTCGCTGCTCATGCACGAGCAATACAAGGACAAATAGACGCGTAAGGCGGAGCGCCAGATCCGTCTTGCGCTCCGAACAGGTCGAGCCAATGCACTGATACGAGGCATCGCCTCAACAGTTTGGTGTCGCGCAAAATGCACGAAATCGGCGACTGGTTTCAACGGCTCTACGAAACGACGGGGCTGAATTTCTCCGTATTCTACGATGCCTACGATTGGGACCGCTATTTCGGCGGGCTCAAGATGACGTTGCTTCTGAGCGTCACGACCATCCTGCTGAGCCTCATCATCGGCGCGGTCGGCGCCTTGCTGCAGGGCAGTCCGTCCATGCTGCTGCGGTTGCCCGTCAACGCTTTCGTGGTGGTGTTCCGCAACACGCCGCCGCTGGTCCAGATCTTCTTTTTCTATTTCGGCCTCGGCACCATGCTCCCGGCGGTCGAGGCGGCGGGCATGCGCGTTCCGCTGCTGAGCAACGTCCAATGGGCCATCATTTCGCTGTCGCTGTTCGCGGGCGCCTTCAACGTCGAAATCTTCCGCTCCGGCATCGAGGCGGTGCCGAGGACGACGCTGGAAGCCGCGGAGGCGCTCGGATACACGCGCCTCAAGGCTTACGTCCATATCGTCCTTCCGCTGGCCATTCGCGTCTGCCTTCCCGCACTGAACAACAACCTCGTCAACCTGCTCAAGACGACCACCCTCGCCTACGCGATCGCCGTTCCCGAGACGCTGTATGCGGTCAAGCAGATCTGGTCGGAATCGCAGAACGTCTTCGAAATGATGGTCGTATTGCTGGCGACCTACGGCATCCTTGTCGGCGTCCTCGTCTGGCTGATGCATCGCTGGGAGCGGGCGATGCGCATCCCGGGATACGCCCGATGAAAGGCGCCCAGCCCGAGCACAGGCTTGCCGTCCTTCTGCCGTATCGTCCCGTGCCGACCCGGATGTCCGTTCGGATCGGCCCGCTGGCCGCCGCGATCCTCGGTTTCTGCGCCATCATGGCCGCGTCCACCGCGTGGGCGCAGACCGGACCGGCGGTGCTGTCCCCGCTGCAAGTCATTGTGAAGTGGTCGCCGCTGCTGCTGCGCGGGTTCGCCTTCAACATCCTGATCTCCCTGCTGGCCATGCTGCTGGGGACCGTCGCCGGGCTTGGCCTGGGTCTGGGGTTGTTGTCGGAGTTTCGACCGCTCGCCGCCGTCAGCTGGCTCCTGACTCAATTCTTCCGCAACGCGCCCTGGCTGGTGCTGCTGTTCTTCGTCATGTTTCTGGTGCCCTTCCAGGTCACCCTCTTCAAGACCACCATCCCGTTACCGGACTGGATCAAGGCAACGGTCGGCTTCGCATTGCCTGTCATGGCGAATGTCGCCGAGGTCGTGCGCGGTGCCGTCCGCTCCATTCCGTCGACGCAATGGGAGGCGGCGGAATCGCTCTCGTTCACACGGCGCCAGACGATGTGGCTGATCATGCTGCCACAGTGCATCAAGCGCATGCTGCCGCCCTGGATGAACGTCTATGCGCTGGTCGCGATGTCGACGGTGCTGGCATCGATCGTCGGTGTTTCGGAAATGCTCACCCTGACTGCGCAGGTGCATGCCGCCGAAGGCGGCAGGCCGGAGCTGTTCGCGCCGCTCTACGGTTTCGCGCTGCTGTGTTTCTTTCTCTACTGTTATCCGATCAACCTCTGGACCGCGCGTCTCGAGCGTCGGTTCCGCATACGCTGAGGAAGCAGTGCATGGCCACGAGCTGGACTCCGGATCAGCCCATCGTCCAATGCGTCGACGTCAGAAAGTCGTTCGGAGCTCTCGAGGTCCTGAAAGGCATCAGCCTGTCGGTCAAAAAGAGCGAGGTGATCTGTATCATCGGCCCGTCCGGATCAGGGAAATCCACGCTGATCCGCTGCATTAATGCGCTCCAGCCGATCACGTCCGGCAGCATTCAGATCGAAGGCATCGAGGTGTCCGATCCCAGGCTCGACAAGCTGGCGCTGCGCCGCAAGGTCGGGATGGTGTTTCAGCAGTACAATCTTTTCCCGCACAAGACCGCGCTCCAGAACGTGATGATGGCGCCGATCCATGTTCTCGGCCAGAAACGTGCCGAGGTCGAAGCGCGCGCCCGGGCGCTGCTTGCCAAGGTTCGGCTCGCGGGGAAGGAGGATACCTATCCCGGTGAGCTCTCCGGCGGACAGCAGCAGCGCGTGGCCATCGCCCGCTCGCTGGCGATGCGACCGGACATCATGCTGTTCGACGAAGTTACGGCCGCCCTCGATCCGGAAACGGTCAAGGAGGTCCTGGTCACCATCCGGGAGCTGGCCGAGGATGGCATGACATGCCTCCTCGTCACCCATGAGATGAACTTCGCGCGTGAGGTCGCCGATCACGTCTACTTCACCGACCGCGGTGTGATCGTCGAGCACGGGCCGCCGGAAGCCTTGTTTACGGCGGCCAAGGACGAACGAACGCAGCGGTTTCTGTCGCAGGTCCTCTGAGTTCGCCGGCGCGCCGCCCTTCGGCGCCCCCGGCAGGAGGCGCTACTTCCCCGCCGCCTTGCGCAGCGCCTCGTTGATGCGGTCCTGCCAGCCGGGACCGCCCTGCTGGAAGAACTCCAGCACGTCCTGGTCGATGCGCAGCGTGACCTGCTCCTTGATTCCCGGCGCCACGTTCGGCTTCGGTGGCGCCACGGCGACCTTGGCGGTCACCTTCTTGAACGCCGCTTCGGCCTCCGACCGCGCATCGCCAAGCGTGCGCGGCCGCCTCGGTTGATCCGTCATGTCCTAGATTCCCTCAAACAGAGCCGTCGAAAGATACCGCTCGGAGAAGGACGGCACTATAGCCAGAATGGTTTTTCCCGCAGCTTCCGGCCGCTTGCCGATCTGGAGCGCCGCCGCGATCGCCGCGCCCGAGGAGATGCCGCCGGGAATGCCCTCATGCCGCGCCAGCGCCCGGGTGGTCTCGATTGCGGTCGTCGAGTTGATCTTCACGATCTCGTCAATCACCGAGCGGTCGAGGATGTCGGGCACGAAGCCGGCGCCGATGCCCTGGATCTTGTGCGGCGTGTGCTGGCCGCCTGAGAGCACCGGGCTTTCCTCCGGCTCGACCGCCACGACCCGCAGGGACGGCTTGCGCGGCTTGAGCACCTGGCCGACGCCGGTGATGGTGCCGCCGGTACCGACGCCGGCGACGAAGAAATCGACGTTGCCGCCGGTGTCGTTCCAGATCTCCTCGGCGGTGGTGCGGCGGTGCACCTCGGGATTGGCGAGGTTCTTGAACTGCTGCGGCATGACCGAATTCGGCGTCGTCTTCAGGAGCTCCTCGGCGGTCGCGATCGCGCCCTTCATGCCCTGCGCTGCCGGCGTCAGCACCAGCTCTGCGCCGAGAAAGGCCAGCATCTTGCGCCGCTCGATCGACATCGATTCCGGCATCACCAGCTTGAGCCGGTAACCACGCGAGGCCGCGACGAAGGCGAGCGCGATGCCGGTGTTGCCCGAGGTCGGCTCGATCAGCACGGTGTCAGGCTTGACGATGCCGGCCTTCTCCATCGCGATGATCATGGCCGCGCCGATGCGGTCCTTCACGCTCGCGGCGGGATTGAAATATTCAAGTTTTGCCAAAATCGTCGCGTTGACGCCGTGCATGCCCGGCAGCCGCTGCAAGCGCACGATCGGCGTGTCGCCAAAGGCCTCGACGATCGAAGAGTAGATCCGGCCGCGGCCGGGCTGGTGCGCTGCACCCGTGTTGGACGATGCGTCCATGATGAACTCCCTGTGACGACAATTTCTGTTTCTGCAGCGTCTCTTGTGCAGTAACGGACAGCTTGGGACGACACGCAAGCGACAATGCGGCACATGTTAAATACGCTGCATCGCAAAATCGCGTGAGCTGTAATTATCAGAAAACCAACGCATTTGTGTTGCGACCTCGTCAACTGATTCGGTCTATGTTAGGCTTAGGTCTCAAAGCCAGAGAGGTCACCACGATGTCAGCAGTCGCTGAAGTGTTGTCGACCGTCGCACATCACCGCGCCCCGCGTTGCAGCGAGTTGCCGACCTGCCCGGTCTGCGCCGACTCGATGGTCGCCGCCGAAGCATCCGCCTACATCTCTGACCATATGATCAGCTATCTCTGGACCTGCGACAATTGCGGCTATGGCTTCGTGACCAAGCACGCCGTCAAGCAGCGGATCGTCTGCAACTGACTAGCGCGGGGCGATGTCGCCCCTCGCCCAGTCTTGGCGCGTACGCTGGTAGAACTCGTCGAACGTCCCGTGTGCGATCGCGTCCCTGATGCCCTGCATCAGGAACTGGTAGTAGGCGATATTGATCTCGGAGAGCAGCATGGCGCCCAGCGTCTCGCCCGCCTTGACGAGATGATGCAGGTAGGCGCGCGCGTAGTTGCGCGCCGACGGCCAGGAACTCGCTTCGTCGAGCGGACGCGGATCGTCGGCGTGGCGCGCGTTGCGCAAATTGACCTGGCCGAAGCGCGTGAAGGCAACGCCATGACGGCCATTGCGCGTCGGCATCACGCAATCGAACATGTCGATGCCGCGCTTGACCGCTTCGAGGATGTCGTCGGGCGTGCCGACGCCCATCAGGTAGCGCGGCCGCTCTCTCGGCAGCATCGGTGCGGTCTCGTCGATCATCGCCAGCATCACCGCCTGCGGCTCGCCGACGGCAAGTCCGCCGATCGCATAGCCGTGGAAGCCGATTGCGACGAGGCCTTCGGCGCTGGCGTGACGAAGCTGCGGCACGTCGCCGCCCTGCACGATGCCGAACAGCATGTAACCGTCGGGCGCACTCTCGAATGCGCGCTTGCTTCGCTCGGCCCAGCGCAGCGACAGCCGCATCGCCCGTTCGATGTCGTCCCGCTCGGCCGGCAGCCGTACGCATTCGTCCATCTGCATGGCAATGTCGGAGCCGAGGAAGCGCTGCACCTCGATCGAGCGCTCCGGTGACAGCTCGACCTTGGCGCCGTCGATATGCGAACGGAATGTGACGGCGTTCTCGGTGACCTTGCGCAGGTCCGACAGCGACATCACCTGGAATCCGCCGGAATCCGTCAGCATCGGCCCGTTCCAGCCAGTGAACCGCTGCAGGCCGCCGAGCGCCGAGATCCGCTCGGCGCCGGGACGCAGCATCAGATGATAGGTGTTGCCGAGCACGATGTCGGCGCCGGCCTCGCGCACCTCGCGCCAGTGCATGCCCTTCATGGCGCCGGCGGTTCCGACCGGCATGAAGGCCGGCGTCCGCACCACGCCATGCGGCGTGGTCAGGCGCCCGGTGCGCGCGGCGCCATCGGTGGCGAGCAGTTCGAAATGATTGGGTAGACCGGTGTCAGGAAGATTCATGGTCGTGCTTATTGCGTGTCGGAAGAGGCTGATCAACCCGCTCGGACCACGCCAGAGCCGGCTTGTGGCTCAGAGCGGGACACATTTGACGCCGACTTGATCGCCCGGCGCGCTTGCCAAACAAAACGATACAGTGTAGTTTTTGCGCGGGGCTGGACGAGATGCCGCGGTGAATTTTGCCGGCGGCAGTATTTGCGTGATCGCCAGCCACCGACAATGCCCTCCGCTTCATCTTCGACCGAAATGTCCGGCCCCTCGCGCGGCTGGATCAGACAGACAGGCGCCCGCCTGACCGGATTCCTGGTTCTGGCGTGCAGCCTGGCACTCGGCGCCTGCACCTCCCTGCCCCGCACGCCCTATACGGCCGCTGAGGCCAGCACGTCGCGCGTGCTCGATATCGACGGCTTGCGCCGCTACGCCGACGAGCCCGTCACGAAATTCAGCTTCGAGAAGGACACCAGCACCGCGACGAAGTCCTATCTGGCGCTCTCCGGCGGCGGCGCCGATGGCGCCTACGGCGTCGGCGTGCTCAACGGCTGGACCACGGCGCGCACCCGGCCGACCTTCTCGGTCGTCTCGGGCGTGAGCACCGGCGGTCTGATCGCACCGTTTGCGTATCTCGGCTCGCAATATGACGACACGCTCAGGGAGCTCTACACCAGCGGCATCGCGGAGAGCCTCCTGAGCGATCCCAGCATCATGCGTGTGCTGTTCGGATCCGGCCTGTTCGGCAACACGCGGCTGCGCGAGCTCGTCGCCCGCTATGTCGGGCCGGAGATCATGGCGCAGGTCGCGCGTGAAAACGCCAAGGGCCGAAAGCTGCTGGTGGTGACCACCGATCTCGACACCCAGCGGACCGCCATCTGGGACATGGGCAAGATCGCAGCGGTCGGAACACCCGAGGCGCTAAAACTGTTTCGCGACGTGATGGCGGCCTCCGCCAGCATTCCCCTGGTGTTTCCGCCTATCATGATCGACGCCGAAGGCCAGGGCCGCAGATTTCAGGAGATGCATGTCGACGGCGGCGTGACGGCGCCGGTGCTGACGCTGCCGGAAGCCCTGCTCTCCCAGGACCGCCTGCCCGGCAACGCGCGGATGAACATCTACATCCTCGTCAACAAGAAGATCGAACGCAATTTCGAGCTCGTGTCCAACAGCACCATCGACGTGGCCTCGCGCAGCCTGTCGTCGATCACCCAGTCGCAGACGCGCTCGATCATCTTCTCGACCTATGATTTCGCCAAGCGCAACAATCTCGGCTTCCACCTCTCCTACATCGCGCGCGATTACCCCGCGCCGCCTTCGGAAGGGTTCGACACCGCCTATATGCGGGCGCTGTATCAGTACGGATACGAGAAGGCTGCCTCCGGCCAGGCCTGGACTTCGAAGCTGCCGTAGTGATCTCTCGTGACGGAACGAGACCGTGCCGAAACCGTTGACGATATGGCCAATTCGGCCAGATTCGCGATGACGCCCCCGCTCCCGCGCGATATAGAGCAAATGACGACGATTAGAAGCGCGCAGGAATCATTGGGCATGGGATTGACTGCGACCAGGACAAAACCGGCGGCGCCACGGCGCGAGGTGCCGAAATCACGCGGCGGCCGTCCGACGAAGACCGCTGCGATCGAGCGCGATCAGCGGCTGATCGAGGTCGCCACCCGCCTGTTCCTGGACCGCGGCTTCGACGCGACCTCGCTCGACGCGGTCGCGGAAGCCGCTCGGGTCAGCAAACCCACCGTCTATTCCCGTTACGGGGACAAGCGTGGCCTGTTTGCCGCCGTGCTGAGGCGCGAAATCGCGCGCTGGCTTGCGCCGCTATCGGCAGCCGCCGAGACCCAGATCTCCAGCGCTTCGGACATTTCGGTCGAGCAGAGGCTGGTCGAGATCGGGCGCGAGATGCTGACCTTCACCTGCGGGCCCGATGCCGTCGCATTCAGCCGCATGATGACGTCACAGGCCATCAACTTCCCCGACATCGCCAAGCTCGGCAAGGAGGAAGGCTGGCTGAAGGCCGTCGCAACCACCGCCCGCTTCTTCGACCGTCTGGTGGCGCAGGGCGCACTCGACGTCGACGACACCACGATCGCGGCAGAGGTGTTCCTCGACGTCGTCGTCGGTCACACCCACCGCCTGGCGACGTTCGGCACGGCGCTGGAATTGAAGGCCGCCGAGAAGCGCATGCGCGCGGCGATCAAGCTGTTCCTGGCCGGCGCGCTGGGACCAGCAGACCGCATCCAGAGCGCCGCAAAGGGCACACAGCGGCGGCGCCCGTCCCGCTGACAATTCCGTGAGGTAGTGACGTTTCCCCCTGGAGGTTACGCCCGCGTCGTTGACCAAAACAAAACGATACGGTATGGTTTAGTTATAAGCGATACGGACCGCTTTTTCACCAGCCCCAAAGAGGTCCGTCCCGCCCAAGATCGCCGTGCCGGGTTCAGCCCGCTGCGACGCTCCGCGGCCGGCCGATGCCCAAGGTCGGCCGCGAATTCTTTACGATCATCCGGCACACTCGCTGGCCGAGGGTTTCGAGCATGACGACAGCCAAACGATTGACCTCGCGATTGCTTGCGATCGCCTTGCCGGCGCTGCTCCTTGCCGCGCCGGCGCAGGCGACCGTGGCCGCGGGCACGCCAACCGCGCTTCACGGCGACACAGATGGTGATGCTGAAGCAGACCGCCAAGCGGTCAGCCGCGAAATCGAACGATTCCGCAGCTCGTCGATCTCGATCGGCCAGGCCATGGCGATTGCGGAAGCCCGTCATGCCGGTGCCACGACGGCGGATGTGAGTTTCGACGGAGCCTCCGGCGTGCCGGTCTACCGGGTGAAGACCCTGCACAACGACCGCATCTGGCGCCACACCATCAACGCCGCAACCGGCGAGCTCGTCGGCGGCGAAGCCGCCCTCCCCCTCGCCGAGCTCGATCTCGACGACCGCAGCAACCTCGCGGCGCTCGGTGCCATCAAGCACCGCCTTGCGGATGCCGTGCACGTCGCCGAACGTGCGGCCTCGGGCAAGGCGATCAGCGGCGGACTGGTGCGCGAACGCGGCCGGCTGAATTTCGCGATCGTCGTCATCAGCGGCGACAACCTCAAGGAGGTCATCCTGGAGCCGCCGGGCGCCCGGGCGAAATAGCGGCGGCCACAATCCCGCCGAAAAGCCATTGACGGGCGCGAAACTCTCCCGCATAAGTCGCCGCCATGTTCACGACCACCAAACGCACGACTAAAACCACCACGGCCTTCGGGGCCCGGGGAGGCGTGCGCGCGTAGGTCGTCGACTTAAACGCAATCCACTCTACCGAAGCTCCGACCTCTGGTCCGGGGCTTTTTTGTTGTCTTCAGCTCAATGCAATGGAGGAGAATGTGAGTAACGATCCCGTCGTCGCGATTGTCGGCGTCACCGGTGCGGTGGGCGCCGAATTCATCGCCACCATGGACAAGCGCGGCTTTCGCGTCGGCAAGCTCAAGGCGCTCGCAAGCGCCCGCTCGGCCGGCAAGACGGTATCGTTCCGCGGGCAGGACGTCGTCATCGAAGAGCTCACCGAGCGCGCCTTCGAGGGCGTCGACATCGCCCTGTTCTCCGCCGGCGGCAGCATCTCCAAGAAGTTCGCGCCAATCGCGGTGAAGGCCGGCGCCGTCGTGGTCGACAACTCCTCCGCCTTCCGCATGGACCCGAACGTGCCGCTGGTGATCCCCGAGATCAACGCGAACCGCATCCGCGACCACAAGGGCATCATCGCCAACCCGAACTGCGCCGCCATCACCGCGCTGGTGCCGCTCTGGCCGATCCACCAGACGAACCGCATCAAGCGCGTCATCATCTCGACCTACCAGGCGGCCTCCGGCGCCGGCGCCGCCGCGATGGACGAGCTCGTCGAGTCCACCCGCGCCAATCTCAACGGGCAGGTCTATACGCCCAAGGTGATGCCGCACCCTTACGCCTTCAATCTCTTCAACCACAACACCGCCGTCGATCCTGAAACCGGCTACAACGACGAAGAGACCAAGGTCATCAACGAAACCCGCAAGATCTTCGAGGACGAGAAGATCGCGATCGGCGTCACCTGCGTCCGCGTGCCGGTGCTGCGCGCCCATTGCGAGGCGATCACCTTCGAATGCGAGAAGCCGATCAGCGAGGACCAGGTCCGTGCCATCATGGCGCAGGCGCCCGGCGTGAAGCTCGTCGACGACCGCGTGAAGAACTACTTCCCGATGCCGATCGACGCCTCGGGCCAGGACGATGTCCTGGTCGGCCGCATCCGCAAGGATCTCAGCGATCCCTCAGGGCATTCGATCTCGATGTTCGTGGCGGCGGACCAGCTGCTCAAGGGCGCCGCGCTGAACGCGGTGCAGATCGCGGAGTTGTTGCCGCAGCGGGTGATGGCGTAACGGAAGGTGCGTAGGGTGGGCAAAGGCGCGCAAGCGCCGTGCCCACCACTTCTCTCGCGCATTTAAGAAAGATGGTGGGCACGCTTCGCTTTGCCCACCCTACGGCGCCGAAATTAGTGGCGCCCGAAACAACAAGCACGCATCCCCGTACGAATAGAACCGGTACCCTTCCGCAATCGCGTGCGCATACGCTCGCTGCATCGCCTCGAGCCCGGAGAACGCCGACACCAGCATGAACAGCGTCGACTTCGGCAAATGGAAATTGGTCAGCAGGATATCGACGGCACGGAAGCGATAGCCGGGGGTGATGAAGATCGACGTCTCGGCTGTGAACGGCCGGATGGTGCCGTCCTCGCCGGCCGCGCTTTCGAGCAGCCGCAGTGACGTCGTGCCGACGGCGATGATGCGCCCGCCATTCTGCCGTGCGGTGTTGAGCCGCTCCGCCGTCTCGGCCGAGATCGTCCCCCACTCAGCATGCATCTTGTGGCCTTCGGTGTCGTCCGCCTTCACCGGCAGGAACGTTCCGGCACCGACGTGCAGCGTGACGCGGTTGATGCCGACGCCGCGATCGCGCAGCGCCTGCTCCAGCGCCGGGGTGAAATGCAGGCCCGCGGTGGGAGCCGCGACGGCGCCTTCGTTCGCAGCAAACATGGTCTGGTAGTCCGCGAGGTCCTGATCGTCGGGCGCACGCTTGGAGGCGATATAGGGCGGCAGCGGCGGGCTGCCGAGATCTTCGATCGCCTGATCCAGCGCCGGGCCGTGAAACGAGAATGACAGTGTCACTTCACCATCGGTGCCCTTGGCCTCGACCTCGGCGTCGAGATGGCCGAGCAGGCAAACCTTGCCCTCGTTGCCGAAGCGGATGCGGTCGCCTGCCACGAGCTTTTTTGCCGGCTTCACCAGCGCCTGCCAACGGGAACCATCGAGGCGCTTGATCAGCGTCGCCTCGATCTTGGGCTCGGTCTCGCGGCCGATGCGGCGGCCCTTGAGCTGCGCCGCGATCACCTTGGTGTCGTTGACGACGAGCTGGTCGCCCGCCTTCAGCCATTGCGGCAGCTCGGAAATGAGCTGGTCGCGCAGCGCGCCACCTTCCACGACCAGCATCTTCGCGGAGTCGCGCGGGCTCGCCGGGCGCAACGCGATGCGCTCGGCGGGCAGATCGAAATTGAAGAGATCAGTGCGCATGTCGGGCTCAGCGCCACGCAGTCAGACCCTCATGGTGAGGAGGCGCCTAGCGCCGTCTCGAACCATGAAGGCCGAGCTGCAACAGCGGGGCCTTCATCCTTCGAGACGCGCGTTCCGCGCTCCTCAGGATGAGGGTTGAGCGGTCACTCCGCGTCCGCGGCCATCCGCGCCTTGACGATCTTGTCGGGGTTCTGGACGGGCTCGCCGCGCTTGATCTTGTCGACGTTCTCCATGCCCTCGGTGACCTTGCCCCACACCGTGTACTGGTTGTCGAGGAAGCGGGCGTCGTCGAAGACGATGAAGAACTGGCTGTCGCCGGAATCGGGGCTGGCGGCGCGGGCCATCGAGGTGGTGCCGCGCACATGCGGTTCCTTGTTGAATTCCGCCTTCAGCTTCTTGCCGGAGCCGCCGGTGCCGGTGCCCTGCGGGCAGCCGGTCTGCGCCATGAAGCCCTCGATCACGCGGTGGAACACGATGCCGTCGTAAAAGCCCTCGCGGACCAGTTCCTTGATGCGCGCGACGTGGCCGGGCGCGAGATCGGGCCGCATCTCGATGGTGACGGGGCCCTGCGTGGTCTCGAGGATCAGGGTGTTTTCGGTGACGCTCATGCTCGTCTCTCTTGCGTTGGGGGTGAAGTCTTCCGGTTACGGAACTGGATCGCGAATGGACGTCCCGCGGCGGCGCCGGCCATTGCATCGGTAAATGGCATCGGCGTGCAGCGTTGCAGCGCCTCCATCACGGCGACCCGGTATTGCAGCCGGTCATTGTCGGAGGCCTCCGCGGATTCATAGGTAATCCTCGGATGGCCCAAAATGTTTCCGGCCCGGTTAAAGCTCACGACGACGGTGATGTCGATAGGGCGAGCCTTGCTGGGCGGCGGCGGCTTCCAGCAGGTCCGCAAGTGCTGGAAGATGTCCTGGATGGTGTTGACCTCTGCGTCTCCGGCGGCCGCGCCGGAAACGCCTGAAAGCAGCAGCGCGGCAGCCAGCAGAAGCCTATTGCCATAGCGCGCCATGGCCCCATCCTATTTGATGTCGGAAGCGACCTGGACCTTCACCATCTTGTCGGGATCGGCGACGGCGCCGCCGGCCGAACCGGGCGGTGCCTTCTTCAGCTTGTCGACGACGTCCATGCCCTGCACGACCTCGCCGATCACGGTGTACTGGTTATCGAGGCTGCCGCCGTCCGCGAACATGATGAAGAACTGCGAGTTGGCGCTGTCGACGCTGTCGCCGCGCCGCGCCATCCCGACGATGCCGCGGGCGAAATGAACCTTGGAGAATTCCTGCTTCAGGTTCGGATATTTCGAGCCGCCGGTGCCGTTGAATTTCTCGCCGTCGCCGGTCTGGGCCATGAAGCCGTCCATGACGCGATGGAAGGGCACGTTGTTGTAATAGCCCTCGCGCGCGAGCTGCTTGATGCGCTCGGCATGTTGGGGCGCAATGTCGTTCCGCAGCTTGATGACGATGCGGCCCTTGGTGGTGTCGATGACGATGGCGTTGGCCTTGTCGAGATTGGCCGGCAATTGCTGCGCCACCGCCGGGACCGCGCTGAAGAGCGCGGCAAAGATCGTGGCAAGAATTGCGAGACGACGGATCATGAGAACTCCGGATCAGGTAGGATGAAGAATTGCGCCGTTATCCGGCGAATTTGGCCTTGAGCAGGTTGGCGACGAGCGGCGGCACGAAGGTCGAGATATCTCCGCCCATGGCCGCGATTTGACGCACCAACGTGCCGGTAATTGGGCGGACGGCCGGAGAGGCCGGCAGGAACACGGTTTGGACGTCGGGCGCCATGGCGCCGTTCATCCCGGCGAGCTGCATCTCGTAGTCGAGGTCGGTGCCATCGCGCAGACCCCGAATCATGACAGTCGCGCCGTGCCTGCGTGCCGCGGTGACCGCAAGATCGTCGTAGGTCACGGCCTCAAGCGTACAGCCGACCTGGGCCGCGACCGGCCCGCAGACGTCATGGAGCATCTTGAGCCGCTCCTCGGTTGAGAACAGCGGCTTCTTGCCGGGATGGACCCCGATCGCGACCACGAGCCGATCGCACAGGGGGACACTGTTCCGGACCACGTCCAGATGGCCGTTGGTGATGGGGTCAAAGGAACCCGGATAGAAGGCGATACGCGGCATGTCCCCGTCCTACCGCGCCCGGCCCGGCCCGGCAAGCCAGACGGGTTCCCTGCCGGTTTTTCGGCGGCGCCGAGTCGGAATCCCCCGAATTGTTTCGTCCTCGGGACGGCCATGAAACAAAACGAAGTGCGAACGAAACCATTTCGGGCGTCCGCGAAGACGTCCGGAAACTGGCCATGGTTACTAATCCACCCAACGAATGACGGGCCGCACAACTGGGCGTAGCGGCCGCATCACAGGGGACCGTCAATGATCAAGACCATCTCGGCCATCGCTATTGCTGCGTTCGTTGCCGCCGCTCTCACCGTCCTTCCCGGTTTCGCTCCGACCGTCGAGGCGAGCGTCCCGCAGCCGCTGGCCAAGAGCGACCGTCTCGATATCCGCACCGTCGGCAAGGACTGCTCGCAGCAGGCCTGGCCGAACTTCGAGGCGTCCTGCCTGCGCCAGGCCGGCACCAAGGCCAATATCCGCGAGGCGCGTCTCGTGACCGCCGACCGGACCCCGTAGTCGAACCTGTCAGCTTCGCGTCATATAAACCCCGAGATAAATCCCATGGATATTTGCGACGTCTCGTCGCAGACTGTCTGATACTCGCGCCCGTCGGAATGGCCCGGCGGGCGCGATCCCATCGGGGGGTCGACCTTGTCCAGTACGCCCGCAGTCGTTTCCGGCCATCACCCTGACCCTCTGCCGATTGCCATGACCATGGGCGCCCTCGGGGTGGTCTATGGCGATATCGGCACCAGCCCCCTCTACGCCCTGAAGGAAGCCGCCAAGGCGGCCGCCCATGGCGCTACGGTGACTCCCGAAGCTGTCCTGGGCGTTGCCTCGCTGATCCTCTGGGCCCTGCTGCTGATCATCTCGCTGAAATATGCGCTTCTGATCCTGCGCGCGGACAATCGCGGCGAAGGCGGCATCGTCGCGCTGCTGGCGCTGCTCCACGCCCGCCACGCCCAGTCCGGCACCTGGCGCGCGCATCTCCTGGTGGTCGGCCTCGTCGGCGCTGCTCTCCTTTATGGCGACGGCGCGATCACCCCGGCGATCTCGGTGCTCTCAGCCATCGAAGGCCTCAAGGTCGATGCGCCCTCGCTCGCGCCGGTCGTCGTGCCCATCACCGTCGCCATCCTGATCGGGCTGTTCATGATCCAGAAGCAGGGCACGGGCTTCATCGGCCGCATCTTCGGGCCGGTGATGCTGGCCTGGTTCTTCGTGCTGGCCGCGCTCGGCGTCCACGGCATCGTCAAGGCCCCGGCTGTGCTCGCGGCACTGAGCCCGCTCTATGCCTTCAACTTCCTGATCCACCAGGACTTCCACATCTCCTTCGCGATCCTCGGCGCCGCCTTCCTGGCGGTGACCGGCGGCGAAGCCATGTACGCCGACATGGGGCATTTCGGCCGCTTCCCGATCCGGCTCGCCTGGTTCGCGATCTGCCTGCCCGCGTTGGTGCTGAACTATTTTGGGCAGGCCGCGCTGCTGATCACCGATCCCGCGATGATCGAGAACCCCTTCTTTCAGCTCTGCCCGGACGCCCTGCACTATCCGCTGGTCGCCTTCTCGGCGCTCGCGACCGTGATCGCCTCGCAGGCGATCATCTCCGGCGTGTTCTCGCTGACCCAGCAATCGATCCAGCTCGGCTTCCTGCCGCGCATGCAGATCCGCCACACCACGAGCCACGCGATGGGCCAGATCTACGTGCCGCTGGTGAACTGGCTGCTCGCTGCAGCAACGCTCGGCGCGGTCCTGAGCTTCGGCACCTCGGAAGCACTCGCCGGCGCCTACGGCATCGCGGTGTCGCTGCTGATGGCGATCACCACGCTGCTCGCGGCCCTGGTCGCGATCCAGTGGGGCTATTCGCCGTGGATCGTGGTCGCCGTCAACGGCTTCTTCTTCGTGATCGACGTGATCTTCTTCTCCGCCAATTCGATCAAGCTGTTCGAGGGCGGCTGGTTTCCGCTGCTGCTCGCGGCCCTCGTCGCCTTCATGATGCTGACCTGGCGCAGCGGCGTGAAGCTGGTCGAGGCGGCGCGCGCGAAGCTGCGCCAGCCCGAGGAGGACCTGATCGAGACCGCGGTCAACAAGTGCAGGGCCAGACTGCCCGGGACCGCCGTCTTCCTGGCATCCGCCCCGCGCGGCGTGCCGCTGGCGCTGACGCAATTCGTCAAGCACAACCACGTGCTGCATGAGCGCATCGTCCTCGTCACTGTGCTGATCGAGGAATCCCCGCACATCACCGATGAAGACCGCGCCGAGGTGATCGAGATCGTTCCCGGTATCACCCGCGTGGTCCTGCATTACGGTTTCATGCAGAATCCGACGATCTATGCCGGCCTGACGCTCGCCTGCCGCCAAGGCAAGCTGCCCGGCATCGACCTCTCCGACATCACCTACTATGTCGGCCGCGAGACCATCATCCCGAGCGAGGACATTCCGGGCATGTGGGTCTGGCGCGAAGGCCTGTTCGCCTTCCTCCAGCGCAACGCCGAACGCTCCGCCGCGTTCTTCGGCGTGCCGACCAGGCAGGTGGTGGAGTTCGGGACCGAGCTGGAGATCTGATCATCGTGTGGATTGCCCGTTCAGGGCAAGGCAGGCTTCGCACCACGCGTCTCGATGAGATGCCGATCACCGACAGGTAGAGCTCGTCACGCCCGCTTACCCGGGAGTGTGCGACATTCGCGCGCACCTCAATCTTGTCTGGCCCATCACCAGCCATACGCAGCAACAAATTCCAATGTTTTGTCGATCAGTTAGCTTCGCTTTTTTAGAAGTTCTAAGAATGCCTCCAATTATGACGTTTCGAGTGATTCAAAATTCGTCCAACTCGACGCTCGCAGTGTCGCCATCTAACACGCGCGCGGGTGCGAAGTCGCGTGAGGTCAGAAGGATCATCCCGCCGGCGCGGCGATCGCCGGATGGGGCGCTGACATGGAATGCGATGGACACGGCCTGCGTGGTCGTGCGGACTATTTTTTAAGGAACACTTTCAAGAGCACAGCCAGCGCACTCGCGCTTGGCTGCTTGCTGATGGCCGTCACGCCGGTGAACGCGCAGACCGCCGGCCAGTCCGGTGCATCC
Source organism: Bradyrhizobium sp. 613_E4_N2_2 (assembly GCF_052075995.1). Classification (NCBI taxonomy): domain Bacteria; kingdom Pseudomonadati; phylum Pseudomonadota; class Alphaproteobacteria; order Hyphomicrobiales; family Nitrobacteraceae; genus Bradyrhizobium; species Bradyrhizobium sp. 613_E4_N2_2. Next base: position 4,255,845 of record NZ_CP197234.1, on the reverse strand, counting down.
GCGTTGCCGCCGGTGACGGTCAACGCACCCGTTCAGCGCGCGCAACGTCCGGTCCAGGTCCGGCGCAACGCATCGGCGCGGCGCAGTGCGAGCCAGCGGTCCGCTCAACAGGCCAACCGTTCGACAGTACAGCCGGAGCTCCAAGCGCTGGTGGGAACAGCAGCGCGCGTCAACGCCGGCACCAACGGGTTCGTCGCCACCCGCGCCTCCGGCGCCACCAAGACGGATGCGCCGATCATGTCGACGCCGGCATCGATCGCCGTCATCACTCGCGACGAAATGAATGTGCGGCAGGCGCAGAGCATCCGCGACCTCTTGCGCTACGCGCCAGGAATCTATTTCAGCAACGATACCGATTTCCGCTTTCAGAACGTCAGCGCTCGCGGCTTCAGCCTCGAAACATATCTGGACGGGCTGCGGCTCCAGGGCGGACCGTTCGGTGCGCCGCGGGTCGATCCCTATTTGCTCGAGCGCGCCGAGGTGATCACCGGGCCGGCATCAATTCTCTACGGCGCCGCCTCGCCCGGCGGCATCCTCAACCTCGTCAGCAAGCGCCCGACTGAAAATCCGTTCGGAGAAGTCTCCCTGCAAACCGGCTCGTTCAACCGGATCCAGGGCGCCTTCGATGTCGGCGGCCCCGTCGACAAGGACAAGACGCTGCTCTACCGCGTCACCGGTATCGGCCTCAACGCCGACACCCAGGTCGACAATATCGGCGAGCAAAGATTTTCGATCGCGCCGGCCTGGACGTGGCGTCCGAGTATCGACACCACCATCACCTTCCTGACGAGCTACCGGCAGGACCCGAAGGGTGGTGCCTTCGCGCTCTTGCCGATCCAGGGCACGCTGGTGCCGGGGACGTTCGGGCAGATCCCGCGCAATTTCTTTGCCGGCGATCTCAACTACGAGACTCTCAAATACAAGCAGGCAACCGCCGGCTACGAGTTCGAGCATCGTTTCGACGACGTCTTCACGGTGCGCCAGAACGTACGCTACCTGAACAATGAGCTCAGCTATGTCGAGGTGCAGCCCGGCGGGTTCACGACGACGGGCGCGGGCGGCACGCTCCGGCTGGTCGACGGCCGCACGATCAACCGGAGCTACTTCTCGACCAACGAGAACCTCGACACATTCGCTGCCGACAACCAGCTCCAGGCCAAGTTCAACATGGGACCGTTGCAGCATACGGTCCTCGCAGGGGTCGACTACCAGCGGTTCGACTTCAACAATCTCGCCCGCTTCGCGGCCACCAACACGCTCGACATCCTGGCGCCGAATTACACGCAGAGCATCGCCGTCCCCACGGCGCTCTTCCAGAACCTCGACCAGCACCTGTCGCAGCGCGGCCTCTACGTCCAGGACGAGGCCAGGCTCGGCCGGCTCACCGTGCTCGGCGGAGTCCGCTACGACTGGGCCGAGGGTAATACCCTGGCGCAGAACACCGGCGTTCGCGTCCTGAACGACGACCAGAAGCCAACCGGCCGCATTGGCGCGATCTACAATTTCGACAACGGCATTGCGCCCTATGTCAGCTACTCGACCTCGTTCCAGCCGACCTCGGTCGGCACGCTGCTGAACGGCCAGCCGTTCAAGCCGACCACCGGCGAGCAGTATGAAGGCGGCGTGAAGTATCAGCCGGTCGGGACCAATCTGATGTTCACTGCCGCGGTCTACGATCTCAAGCAGCAGAACGTGGCAACGGTCATCAGCGGCCCCGGCATTCCCGCCAACACCACGGCGCAGGTTGGCGAGGTCAGCTCGCGCGGGTTCGAAGGATCCGTCGTCGGCAGCCCCCTGCCCGGCCTGAGCCTGCGCGGGCAGTACTCCTATCTCGACAACCGGATCAGCTCGCCCCAGGACGTGAATTTCGGCAAGCGGCTCGCCAACGTCCCGATGCACACCGCCTCGCTCTGGGCCAACTATCTGGTGCAGGGCGGTCCTGCCACCGGGTTCGGCTTCGGCGGCGGCGTCCGCTACGTCCACGACATGTACACGACCAACGCCAACAATCTGACGGTTCCGACCATCGTGCCGGGCGTCTTCCTGCCCGCCGCCACGGTGCCGGCCAGCACGGTGTTCGATGCGGTGCTGTCCTATGATTTTGGGATGCGGTATCAGCAGTGGAAGGGCCTCAGTGCGGCGGTGAACGTCAACAACGTGTTCGACAAGACCTATGTCTCGTTATGCACGGCCGGCGGCTGCCGCTGGGCGCTGGGGCGCACGGTGCTGGCGACGCTGACCTACCGGTGGTGAGAGGATGACAGCACAGTCAGTCAAATGGTGGTCGCTGGTCCACAAATGGACCAGCCTGGTCTGCACGCTATTCCTCCTGATGCTTTGCATCACCGGGCTCCCACTGATCTTTCATGACGAGATCGACGAGCTCTTCAAGTCGGAAGCCTCGGCCCGGGAGCTCCCGGCGGATACTCCGCAGGCTCCGCTAAGCCGGCTGGTCGACGCCGCCAAGGCGCGCTATCCGCAGCGCTACCTCCAGGTGCTCGGCTGGGACGACGATCGCGCCAACGTCGTCAACGTATTCCTCTCGGCTACGCCCGAAGCTCCCCCCGGCCAACGTTTCCTGAAACTGTCGTTCGATTCCAGGACCGCCGAACTGATCGGCGAAGACACGCAGCAGGGCGGCCTGATGAGCGCCATCCGCATATTCCACCGCGACATGTTCTTGGGGTTGCCGGGTGAACTGTTTCTCGGCGTCATGGGCCTGTTGTTTGTCATCGCGATCGTTTCCGGCATCATGCTCTACGCGCCCTTCATGCGCCGGCTCAACTTCGGCACGGTGCGTCGTATCGGCGCGTCGCGGGTGAAATGGCTCGACCTGCACAATCTGATCGGCGGAGTGACTCTCATATGGCTGCTTGCCGTCGGCGTCACCGGTGTCATCAACACGATATCGTTGCCGCTGTTCTCCGCCTGGCGCGCGGAGGTGATGCCGGAGCTGATCGCGCCGCACTTGGGCAAGCCGCCGCTTGCGAAATGGGCCGACGTCGACGACGTCATGGCCGCAGCACGTCGGGCGCTCGACGGCAATACGCCGGCCAGCATCATCTTTCCGACGGTCGCAAGGTTTGGGACACCACGGCACTTCATCGTCTGGACCAAGGGCACGACGCCGATCACCTCGCGCCTGTTCACGCCCGCGATGCTCGACGCCGAAACCGGGCAGCTCGTCACCGCGCGTGGCTTGCCGTGGTATCTCAGGGCGTTGCAGGTATCGCGCCCGCTTCATTTCGGGGACTACGGCAGCCTGCCGCTGAAGATCATCTGGGCGCTGTTCGATCTTGCCGCGATCGTCGTGCTTGCCAGCGGCGTCTATCTCTGGCTCGGCAAGCGCAAATCGCCTCGCGTCACCACGCGCGCGCAGGACGGGCCGCCTGTCGTAGCGACATCCGGGATCCGTCCATGAAGCGCGAGCGCCACACCATGGACGAGATCTTTCGCTGGCCGCTCCTGCTCGGGGGGCTCATCCTTGTCGGGCTGGCGTCGGCGCTGTTCGGCGACGATGGCTGGGACGCGCTGTCCTGGGCAACACTGGCAATTCCGCTGGCCGTGCTCGGCTGGAAGGCATCGCGCCAGCCGCATCTTCCAGGATCATAGGCCGGACACCGGCGCGTTGTGCCGTGCCGGACCTATCCGGTTGATTGCAACCGTCAACGGGGACGACACCTGACGGGATCGGCTCGATCTACGAACCGTTCCCGTTCTCGCCGTTCCCGCTATCGGCCTCTTCCGTGATGTGCTCGACCGAGACGACGTGCTCGTCCTCGGCGGTGTCGAACACGATCACGCCCTGGGTCGAGCGACCGGCGACGCGGATGCCTTCGACCGGGCAGCGGATGAGCTGGCCCTTGTCCGTGACCAGCATGATCTGGTCGGCGTCTTCCACGGGGAAGGAGGCCACCAGATTGCCGTTGCGGTTGTTGACGCTCATGGCGACGATGCCTTTGCCGCCGCGGCCAGTGGTGCGGTACTCGTAGGACGAGGTCCGCTTGCCGTAGCCGTTGACGGAGACGGTGAGCACGACCTGCTCGGCCGCCGACATCTCGACATAGCGCTCCTGCGGGAGCTGGAAGCTGCCGGAGGTTGTCTCTTCGGCCTCGGCATCCGCCGGAGCCTCGTCGACCACGGCTTCGCCGGCCACCGCACGACGCATCTTCAAATAGGCCGAACGTTCGTCCGAGGTGGTCTCCATGTGGCGCAGGATCGCCAGCGAGATCACCTTGTCGCCCTCGCCAAGCGCAATGCCGCGCACACCCATCGAGGTGCGCCCGGTGAAGACGCGCACGTCGGTGACGGGGAAGCGGATGCACTGGCCGCCGGCGCCGGTCAAAAGCACGTCGTCGTGCTCGGTGCAGATCTGCACGTCCACGATCGCTTCATTCTCGTCCAGCTTCATGGCGATGATGCCGGAGCGGCGGACGTCGACGAAGTCGGACAGCTTGTTGCGCCGGACGTTGCCGCCGGTGGTGGCGAACATCACGTCGAGGTTGCCCCAGGTCGATTCATCTTCCGGCAGCGGCATGATGGTGGTGATGCGCTCGCCCTGCTCCAGCGGCAGGATGTTGATCAGCGCCTTGCCGCGCGCGTTCGGCGCGGCCATCGGCAGGCGCCACACCTTCTCCTTGTAGACCTGGCCGCGCGACGAGAAGAACAGCACCGGTGTGTGCGTCGACGCCACGAACAGGCGGCTGACGAAATCCTCGTCGCGGGTCTGCATGCCGGCGCGACCCTTGCCGCCGCGGCGCTGCGCCCGGTAGGCCGACAGCGGCACGCGCTTGACGTAGCCGGCGTGGGAGACGGTGACGACCATATCCTCGCGCTGGATCAGGTCCTCGTCCTCGACCTCGCCCTCCTGCTCGATGATCACGGTGCGGCGCGGGGTCGCGAACTCGGCCTTCACCTCGGCGAGCTCGGTCTTGATGATGCCCAGCACGCGGGCGCGCGAGCGCAGGATGTCGAGATAGTCGGCGATCTCGCCGGCGAGCTTGTCGAGCTCGTCGCGGATTTCGTCGCGGCCGAGCGCGGTGAGGCGCTGAAGGCGCAGGTCGAGAATGGCCCTCGCCTGCTCCATCGACAGCCGGATCGTGCCGTCCTCGCTGATGCGGTGACGCGGATCGTCGATCAGCGTCAGCATGTCCTCGACGTCCCGTGCCGGCCAGTCGCGCGCCATCAGGGTGTCGCGGGCAGTGGTCGGGTCGGGCGAGGTCCGGATGACGCGGATCATCTCGTCGATATTGGCGACCGCGATCGCCAGACCGACCAGGATGTGGGCGCGATCGCGCGCCTTGGCGAGCAGGAACTTGGTGCGCCGCGTGACGACCCGCTCGCGGAAATCGACGAAGATCGCCAGCAGGTCCTTCAGATGCATGATCCGCGGACGTCCGCTGTCGAGCGCCACCATGTTGACGCCGAAGCTCGTCTGCAGCGGCGTGAACCTGTACAGCTGGTTCAGCACCACATCCGGCACGGCGTCGCGCTTCAATTCGATGACGACACGGTAGCCGTCGCGGTCGGATTCATCGCGCAGGTCGCCGATGCCCTCGATCTTCTTTTCCTTGACCAGCTCGGCGATGCGCTCGACCATCGTCGCCTTGTTCACCTGGTAGGGAATCTCGGTGATGATGATCGCCTCGCGCTCCTTGCGGATGGTCTCGATCGCGACCTTGCCGCGCATGACGATGGAGCCGCGGCCGAGGTGGTAGGCGGCGCGGATGCCCGCGCGTCCGAGAATGACGCCGCCGGTCGGGAAATCCGGTCCCGGAACGATGTTGATGAGTTCCTCGATGGTGAGCGCAGGATTATCGATCAACGCGACGCAGGCGTCGATGACCTCACCGAGATTGTGCGGCGGGATGTTGGTGGCCATGCCGACCGCGATGCCGCCCGCCCCGTTGACCAGGAGGTTCGGGAACTTGGCCGGCAGGACCGACGGCTCGGTTTCGTTGTTGTCGTAGTTCGGCTGGAAGTCGACGGTGTCCTTGTCGATGTCGGCCAGCAGAGCCAACGCCACCTTCGTCAGTCGCGCTTCGGTGTACCGATAGGCGGCCGGGGGATCGCCGTCGACCGAGCCGAAATTGCCCTGGCCGTCGATGAGCGGCACGCGCATCGAGAAGTCCTGCGCCATCCGGACCATGGCGTCGTAGATCGACTGGTCGCCATGCGGATGATATTTACCGATGACGTCACCGACCACGCGCGCCGACTTGACGTACTTCTTGTCGGGCGTGTGCCCCTGCTCGTTCATCGAGTAGAGGATGCGACGATGAACCGGCTTCAACCCGTCGCGCGCATCGGGCAGCGCACGCGCCACGATCACGCTCATCGCGTAATCGAGGTAGGACTTCTTCATCTCCTCGTAGATGGAAACGGGACGAATGTCCGAGGGTTGCGCCGGCTGGTCGCCGGGCTTGTTGTCGTCGTCAGCCAAGGGGAAATCCGGTGAGATTTTATCTGGGAATCATATAGCGCATCGCCCCCCTGATAACCACCCTTGCGAGGTCTGGGGAAGCGGTTTTTCCGACTGTTTTTCCAGAGACTTACGAGCTCAGCACCACTGCCTCGAGCGAAGCCGGAATGAGCCGCCGGGAACCACGTCCTAGGCTCCGAAAATCACCCGGTGCATGATCCGTCCAGGCACAAGCGTGAACAGCCCGGCAATCACGAGCGCGCCGATGAACGTCATGATCATGATACGCCGGTGATCGGCGACCCGATGGGTATGCGCCCGCCACACCGCGAGCGGTAGCATCACCAGCGTGAAGATCGACAGGAGATGGATCGGGCTGAACGGCCCGATCAGACGGATCTGGTGGATCCAGAACGACGAGGCCGCCACCACCGCCATCAGCGCCACCCAGATCCAGCCGATCGTCCGGTGCGGCAGCGTTCCCTTGGGGGCAGCAAACTGGACAAGGCCGAGCACGAAGGCGGCCATGGCGGCAAAGGCATGCAGCGGGATCGCTGGAGCAGCCTCAAGCAGCGGCGCAACGCTCATGCAGGGCTTTCTCCGATCGACGGCCGACCAATGTGAATAGAATTAACATCAAGTTAATATCATTCACATCACGCCTCGTCAAAGGCCTGAGGCAGCACATGAGGCAAGCCCGGAAAAACCGAGCTTTGCCCGCCAATTGGTAAGGAATCCTGTCTCTCTACGCGAGCAAGGTGACATCAGGGGCGAAGCGCCCCGCCCGTCTCAGAACGGGATGTCGTCGTCCATGTCGCTGTTGCGGCCACCGCCGCCGCCGGCGGCAACGGCACGGCGCGGCGCGCTGCTGACGGGACCGGAGGAGCCGAAATCGCCGCCCGGCTCGTCGCCGAAGCTGCCGCCTCCACCGCCGCCGCGGCCGTCGAGCATCGTCAGGGTCGAGTTGAAGCCCTGGAGCACGACCTCGGTGGAGTACTTCTCGGCGCCGCTCTGGTCGGTCCATTTGCGGGTCTGGAGCGCGCCCTCGATGTAAACCTTCGCGCCCTTCTTCAGGTACTGCTCGGCGACCTTGCAGAGCCCTTCATTGAAGATCACGACGCGATGCCACTCGGTCTTTTCCTTGCGCTCGCCGCTATTCTTGTCGCGCCAGGTCTCCGAGGTGGCGATGCTCAAATTCGCGATCGGCCGCCCGTCCTGGGTGCGGCGGATTTCGGGATCCTTGCCGAGATTTCCAACCAGAATGACCTTGTTGACGCTTCCCGCCATCGCCGCTCTCCACTCCGAATGCCACTGAATTTTAGAAGGCCCGGGACGCGCCCGCGTCCTCTGCAACCTGTTGACGCGACCCTATACGCTTGCGCGGACGGATCGGCCCGTCACCCCTCCACTTATCCCCACATATAGCACCCCTGGCCGGTTCGTTCCAGATTTGTTCTTATGACTCCCCTCACCTTGTTGCGCTGGCAAGACGACACCGCGCTGCACAAAGACGGCCTGCGCCAAATGGAATTTCCCCGAATTCCTGAGAACGGCGAAAACAGCTTAACATTCATCAAGTTAGAGGCAGTTCAGATGCCGCCCGACTGTTGCATTCCGGAGACGGACTCCGCCGACCGCCTAAGCTACGCTTGCCGCGGAATTAGATTCTTATAGGCGTCGCGCCTGATCAGCCGCTTCGGGGACTTCGAAAAGCGGTCAGAAACTGGGGGGACTGCAATGAATAAGATTTTGATTGGTACTATTGGTGCAATCGCGTTGGGGCTGTCGGCTCCCGCAAGCGCGGCAGATCTCGCTGCGCGTCCCTACACCAAGGCTCCGGCACCGATGATCGCGACCATCTACGACTGGAGCGGCTTCTACATCGGTATCAACGGCGGCGGCGGCACCAGCCACAAGTGCTGGGACGTCGATATCGGCGGTGGCGTTCTCGTAGGCGAAGGCTGCCACAACGCGACCGGCGGCACGGTCGGCGGCCAGGTCGGCTACCGCTGGCAGTCAGCCAACTGGGTGTTCGGCTTCGAAGGCCAGGGCAACTGGGCCGATTTCTCGGGTGACAACATCAGTGCGATCAGCGGCCTGCGCGATCGTTCGAAGATCAACGCCTTCGGCCTGATTACCGGTCAGGTCGGTTACGCCTGGAACAACGTCCTGGTCTACGTGAAGGGCGGCGGCGCCGTCGTCAGCGATCGCTACCGCAGCTTCGACGTCGCCAGCGGCCTCGAGTTCGACCGGGCCAACGAGACCCGTTGGGGCGGCACCGTGGGTGCGGGCGTCGAGTTCGGATTCGCCCCGAACTGGACCGTGGGCTTCGAGTACGACCACATCTTCCTCGGCAACCGCACCATCGGCTTCACCGGATCCGGCAATTTCGCCCCGCTCGGCGTTGCCACACGCTCCGATCGCATCAGCCAGGACGTCGATATCGGCCTCGTCCGCGTGAACTATCGCTGGGGCGGTCCGATGATCGCAAGATACTGACATCCCTCTGAAATCGCTTGGAGATCAAAGGCCGGCCTCGCGCCGGCCTTTTTGCGTGGGCAACGGGAATTATAGGTCAGTCACCGTTACGTTTTGCGATTATTGTGGCTTTTGGGAGACGCAACTTGCGGCTTTGCTCGTGTAAGCACGACATCAGTTGGACCACGGCGTCCGATGTCCTTCCGAACGCACGGAAGGCAAAAACAGAAACCGGGACTGGGATTAGTTTGAAAATGAAGAAGGTTTTGTTGGCTTCGGCCTGTTTGTTCGCTCTCGCTGCTCCGGCTTCGGCCGCTGATCTCGCGGCGCGCCCCTACACCAAGGCTCCGGTGGCGGTGGCCTCGGTCTACAACTGGACCGGCTTCTACCTCGGTATCGTCGGCGGCGGCGCCTGGGAAAACGGTTCCGGCGACCCGAAGATGAAGGGTGGCTTCGTCGGCGGCACCGCCGGCTACAACTGGCAGACCGGCAACGTCGTGTTCGGCGTCGAGGCTGATGGTTCCTGGGCTGACGTCAGCGCTTCGGCGACCGGCGCCACTGTTGTTCCCGGATTCGGCGTTGTGACCGCAACGGCGAGCTCGAAGACCGATGCCATGGGCACCGTGCGCGGCCGTATCGGCTACGCCGTCAATCAGGTCCTGTTCTACGGCACCGGCGGCTACGCCTGGATCGACAACAAGATCACCCTCTCCGCTCTCGGCCTGACCGCATCGGACAGCAAGTGGCACTCCGGCTGGACCGTCGGCGCGGGCGTCGAGGCGTTCTTCGCTCCGCAGTGGTCGGTCAAGGGCGAGTACCTCTATCGCAGCCTCGGCGGCGAGACCTACTTCTCGGGCGCCCTGCCCACCGGCACGCTCAACTTCCACACCGTGCAGGTCGGCGTGAACTATCACTTCGGGGGCCCGGTGGTCGCGAAGTACTGAGCTTCGCTTCCAACGCACCGCGTTACGAAAGGCCGGCCTTGCGCCGGCCTTTTTGTTTTCGCGCGTCCAGATCCAGGCCAACCGATTCCCAACGTTTTCGGGGAAAGCTGTGGTATCCCGGTGACACAACCTTCGGCTTCAATGGTGTAGAGCAATGACATCGGTTGGGTCATTGGGTCGGCCGTTTTTGGTCGACAAAGAGAAACGAAACTGGGGAATTGAAATGAAGAAGGTTTTGCTGGCCTCGGCCAGTCTGTTCGCACTCAGCGCGTTGGCTCCCGCCTCGGCGGCCGATTTGGCGGCCCGCCCCTACACCAAGGCGCCCATTGCTGTGGCCTCGATCTACAACTGGAGCGGGTTCTACCTCGGCATCAACGGCGGCGGCGCTTCGAGCCGCAACTGCTGGGATGTCAACAATATCTTCGGCGTTGCGGGTCCGGACACGGCTGAAGGCTGTCACAATGCGACAGGCGGCGTCGTCGGTGGCCAGGTCGGTTATCGCTGGCAGTCGGCCAGCTGGGTGTTCGGCCTTGAAGCCCAGGGCGACTGGGCCAATCTGAAGGGCTCGAATACGAGCGTGGCGCTTGCTCCGCTGGTCAACGAGACCAAGATCGACGCGATCGGCCTGTTCACCGGCCAGGTCGGCTATGCCTGGAACAATGTGCTCTGGTACGTGAAGGGTGGCGCGGCGGTCACGCATGCCAAGTACAACGGCACGGTCGTCGGCGTGGTCCTCGACAGCGCAAGCGAGACGCGCTGGGGCGGCGCGGTCGGCACCGGCCTCGAATTCGGCTTCGCGCCGAACTGGTCCGTTGCCATCGAATACGACCATCTGTTCATGGGCAAGCGCAACAACTCGTTCACGTTTCTCGGCATCAACGACCGCATCGACCGTATCAAGCAGGACGTCGACATGGGCACGGTCCGCGTGAACTACACCTTCGGCGGCCCGGTCGTGGCGAAGTACTAACCGTCGCCTCCGACGCCATCGCGTTACGAAAGGCCGGCCTTGCGCCGGCCTTTTTGTTTTCGCGCGTACGGCATGAGCGTTTGCGGACAAGTTCCATTTTCGGCGCGCTGTGACCCTCCGGTGACAGACTGTCACACCTCAAAGGTTGTATCGAAGATCGCAACAACTTCGGCCGTGGGGGGTCCGTCTTGAACAAGTTTATGCTTGCCGCCGCCGGCATAGTCGCGATGACCACGTCCGTTTCGGCGGCCGATCTGGCGGCGAGGCCCTACACCAAAGCTCCTGCCCCGATGATCGCCGCGGTCTACGATTGGAGCGGCTTCTACATCGGCGCCAACGGTGGTGGCGGCTGGAGCCATAATTGCTGGGACATCGTTACCAACATCCTCGGTGCGCCGGTCACTCCCCCCGCATCGGAGGGCTGCCACACCGCGACCGGCGGCGTGGCCGGCGGCCAGGCCGGCTTTCGCTGGCAAAGCGCGTCGTGGGTGTTCGGCGTGGAAGGCCAGGGCGACTGGGCTCACCTTAGCGGCTCCAATGGACCGAGCCTGGCTGCCGGCGGCGTCGGCTCAGACCGCTCGAAGATCAACGCCTTCGGTCTCGTGACCGGCCAGGTCGGCTACGCCTGGAGCAATGTGCTGTTCTACGCGAAGGGTGGTGCGATGGTTGTGAGCGACAAATACGAAGGCTTAACCACTGCCACCGGCTTCGTGTTCGACAGGGCGAATGAAACGCGCTGGGGCGGAGCGGTTGGTGCTGGCCTCGATTTCGGCGTAACGCCCAACATCGTGGTCGGCGTCGATTATGTGCACGGCTTCATGGGATCGCGCGACAACCGCTTTACGTTCAACAACGGCACGTTCTCGCGCGCCGATCGGATCCGCCAGGACGTTGACATTGCAACGGCCCGCGTCAGTTACAGGTTCGGCGGCCCCCTCATCGCCAAATACTGATCTTCGCCTCCGACGCCATCGCGTTACGAAAGGCCGGCCTTGTGCCGGCCTTTTTGTTTTCGCGCGAGGGTGCACCCAACCGTCTTGGAGTCGTGAGGCGCGCGCAAGGCGTCCGCGAATGGCTTTGACGAGTTGGGGACGTGACATGAAGACGTGGATGCTGGCTGCGGTCAGCCTGTTCGCAGTCGGCGCGGTCGCGCCGGCTACCGCCGCCGATCTACCGATCTACAAGGCACCGGCGGCCGCCGTTCCCCTCTACGACTGGAGCGGCATCTATGTCGGCATCAACGGCGGCGGCGGGCTGGCCCATGCATGCTGGGGCGTGACCCGCGCGCTCGGCGTCGCTGTCGATCCGGCCGTTGGCGAAGGCTGTCACAATGCGGGCGGTGGCACGATCGGCGGACAACTCGGCTATCGCTGGCAGAAGTCGCGCTGGGTGTTCGGCATCGAGGGCCAGGGCAACTGGGCCGACTTCAAGGGCAGCAATGTCAGCGTGGCGCTGCCGCTGTTCACCAACCAGACCAAGATCGACAGCTTCGGCCTGTTCACTGGCCAGATGGGCTACGCCGTCAACAACCTGCTCTTCTATGGCAAGGCTGGCGCCGCGGTGGCGCACGACAAGTACGACACCTTCGTCCCCGGCGTCCCGGCGGCGGTGTTCAACAGCGTCAACCAGACCCGCTGGGGCTACACCATCGGCATCGGCGTGGAATGGGGCTTTGCCGAGAACTGGTCGGTCGGCGGCGAGTACAACCATGTCTTCCTCGGCCATCACAGCGCCGACTTCGCAACGCTCGTCGGCGGCTTCGCCCCGCGCACCGACCGGATCGGCCAGGATATCGACATGGGCCTGATCCGCATCAATTACCGCTGGGGCGGCCCGGTCGTCGCCAAATACTGAGACAAAGCTCCCTCAGGAACCTCCAAGTCCTGATCATGTGCGGATTGCCCCAAATCCGCATTCAAACGCGAACGAAGGGCTGGCCTCGCGCCGGCCCTTCGCATGTTCCGGGGGGCCTGCTCCTGCCAGATGCCGCCAGCGCGCCAACAATCCGTTGACGATTCGCACACGCCACTGGAAATCTGCTCCCGTTCTTCCTACGTTCGCTGCCATACCCATCGGCGCCGATCCCGGTTCCGGGCGACGCGCGCCTTTTTTGTTGGCGCGATCGCGCACCTTTGGGATTCCTTGAGGGCAACTCGGATGGATGAAGTGATCAAGGCGAAGCGCCAACAGCAGAACGCGGGATCCAGCCTGCGCGCAATTACGATCCGTGGCGCGCGCGAGCACAACCTCAAGAATGTCGACGTCGAGATCCCCCGCGACAAGCTGGTGGTGTTCACCGGGCTGTCAGGCTCCGGCAAATCCTCGCTCGCCTTCGACACCATCTACGCCGAGGGCCAGCGCCGCTACGTCGAATCGCTGTCGGCCTATGCGCGTCAGTTCCTGGAGATGATGCAGAAGCCTGATGTCGACCAGATCGACGGCCTGTCGCCGGCGATCTCGATCGAGCAGAAGACGACGTCGAAGAACCCGCGCTCGACCGTCGGCACCGTCACCGAGATCTACGACTACATGCGCCTGCTCTGGGCGCGCGTCGGCGTGCCCTATTCGCCCGCCACGGGTCTGCCGATCGAGAGCCAGACCGTCTCGCAGATGGTCGACCGCGTGCTGGCGCTGCCCGAAGGCACCCGCCTCTATCTGCTCGCCCCCGTCGTGCGCGGCCGCAAGGGCGAGTATCGCAAGGAGCTCGCCGAATGGCTCAAGAAGGGCTTTCAGCGCGTCAAGATCGACGGCACCTTCCATGAGCTCGCGGAGGCGCCGACGCTCGACAAGAAATTTCCGCACGACATCGACGTCGTGGTCGACCGCATCGTGGTGCGCGCCGACATCGGCCAGCGCCTCGCCGAGAGCTTTGAGACCGCGCTGAAGCTCGCGGAGGGCCTCGCCGTCGTCGAGTTCGCCGATGCGCCTGCAGCGGCCGCGCCCGTCGAGGAGAAGAAGAAGACCGCAAAAATCCACGACAAGAGCGGGCCTGAGCGCATCCTGTTCTCGGAAAAATTCGCTTGCCCCGTCTCCGGCTTCACGATTCCGGAGATCGAGCCGCGCCTGTTCTCGTTCAACAATCCCTACGGCGCCTGCCCGGCCTGCGGCGGCCTCGGCGTCGAGCAGCATGTCGACGAAGACCTCGTCATCCCCGACAAGGAGCTCGCCATTGGCAAGGGCGCGATCGCGCCCTGGGCCAAGTCGTCATCGCCCTACTACGTGCAGACGCTGACGGCGCTCGGCAAGCACTACAAGTTCACGCTGACCACCAAATGGAAGGATCTGCCGAAGAAGACGCAGAACGCGATCCTCCTTGGCTCGGGCGAGGATGAGATCAAGTTCTCCTACGAAGACGGCGTCCGCTCCTACGACACCAAGAAGCCGTTCGAGGGCGTCATCACCAACATCAACCGCCGCTATCGCGAGACCGAGAGCGAGTGGGCGCGCGAGGAGCTCGCAAAATATTTCCACGACGTCCCCTGCGAGGGCTGCAAGGGTTTCCGGCTGAAGCCCGAGGCGCTCTGCGTCAAGATCGGCGGCAAGCATATCGGCGAGATCTCGGAGCTGTCGGTCAGGAAGGCCGGCGAATGGTTCGAGACCGTGCCCGAAGCGCTGAACACGCAGCAGAACGAGATCGCCGGCCGCATCCTCAAGGAGATCCGCGAGCGCCTCACCTTCCTGCTCGACGTCGGCCTCAACTACCTCACTCTGTCCCGCTCCTCCGGCACGCTGTCCGGCGGCGAGAGCCAGCGCATCCGCCTCGCCTCGCAGATCGGCTCGGGGCTGACGGGCGTGCTCTACGTGCTGGACGAGCCCTCGATCGGCCTGCACCAGCGCGACAACGCCCGCCTGCTCGACACGCTGAAGCGCCTGCGCGACCTCGGCAACACCGTGATCGTCGTCGAGCATGACGAGGACGCGATCCTGCTCGCCGACTACGTCCTCGACATCGGGCCCGGCGCCGGCATGCATGGCGGCAACATCGTCGCCGAAGGCACGCCCGCCGAGATCATGCGCAACCCGAAATCTCTCACCGGCAAATATCTCACCGGCGAGCTCGAGGTCGAGGTGCCGGAGCGGCGCCCGCCGAACCATCGCCGCACCATCAAGGTGGTCAACGCGCGCGGCAACAACCTCAAGAACGTCACGGCCGAGATTCCGCTCGGCCTGTTCACGGCCGTCACCGGCGTCTCCGGCGGCGGCAAGTCGACGCTGCTGATCGACACGCTTTACAAGGCCATCGCCCGCAAGCTGAACAACGCCAGCGAAGGCGCCGCACCCCACGATCGCATCGAGGGTCTCGAGCACATCGACAAGATCATCGACATCGACCAGTCGCCGATCGGCCGCACCCCGCGCTCGAACCCCGCGACCTACACCGGCGCCTTCACGCCGATCCGCGAATGGTTCGCCGGCCTGCCCGAAGCGAAGGCGCGCGGCTACGAGCCCGGCCGCTTCTCCTTCAACGTCAAGGGCGGCCGCTGCGAGGCCTGCCAGGGCGACGGCGTCATCAAGATCGAGATGCACTTCCTGCCCGACGTCTACGTCACCTGCGACGTCTGCAAGGGCAAGCGTTACAATCGCGAGACGCTGGAGGTCCTGTTCAAGGGCAAGAGCATCGCCGACGTGCTTGACATGACCGTCGAGGAAGCCGCCGACTTCTTCAAGGCGGTGCCGCGCGTGCGCGAAACCTTCCAGACCCTGCACCGCGTCGGCCTCGACTACATCCATGTCGGCCAGCAGGCCACAACCCTGTCGGGCGGCGAAGCCCAGCGCGTCAAGCTGGCCAAGGAACTGTCAAAGCGCGCCACCGGGCGCACGCTCTACATCCTGGACGAGCCGACCACTGGCCTGCACTTCCACGACGTCAAGAAGTTGCTGGAGGTGCTGCACGAGCTGGTCGCCCAGGGCAACACGGTCGTCGTCATCGAGCACAATCTCGAAGTCATAAAGACCGCCGACTGGGTCATCGACCTCGGCCCCGAAGGCGGCGACGGCGGCGGCGAGATCGTCGCCTGGGGCCCGCCGGAAGACATTGCGAAAGCGCCGCGGAGCTACACGGGGAAGTTTCTGGAGCCGGTGCTGAAGAAGGCACGGAAGCCGAAGCGGCGGAGCACGAGCGAGGCGGCGGAGTAGAATTCACTCCGCCTCGTCCGCGGGATCATCGGGGAAAGTCTGCATGTGTCCGCGATGCCCAGCCGCACCTACACGCTCTTCAGCAAGGCAATCCTCGCCGAGCAGCAGGTAACCTGCATCTACGAGGGGCGCTATCGCGAGCTCTGCCCCCACATCCTCGGCACCAACAAGATGGGTGAGGAAGCCGTCCTCGCCTGGCAATTTGGCGGTGAGAGCAGCGGACCTCTGCCGCAATGGCGATGCCTGAAGCTCGCCAATATCACCAACGCCCGCACGCGCGATGGCCACTGGCACGAGGGCGGCTCTCACCGGACTACGCAGACCTGCGTCAGCAACATCGATCTCGACATCAATGTTCACGTGCGCAAATTGCGGTGACGCACATGCGTCCCACGGCTGACGGCCTTGCCGGCCATGATCGCAGGGTTGATTTCAATGCGCTCGTGTCGCATGACTGTCCTCGAATTCTCCTGAAATAATAGCACGCCACATCACGTTTTTCAGCGAACTCCAAAACCCGCCTCAAATGCCCTACTCCCTCGCCATCTTCGACCTCGACGGCACGCTGGCCGACAGCTTTCCGTGGTTCCTGCGCACCATCAACGATGTCGCCGATCGCTTCAATTTTCGTCGCGTCGCGGATGACGAAATCGAAGCGCTGCGGCATGCCTCGTCGCGCGAGATCCTCGCCCGGCTCGAGGTACCGCTGTGGAAGCTGCCGGCGATCGCGCGGCATGCGCGGCGACTGAAGGCGGAGGCTGCTAGCGAGATTCCCCTGTTCGCTGGCGTCGAGACGATGCTGCGGACGCTGGCCGGGAACGGCGTGCAGCTCGCGCTGGTGACCTCGGACAGCGAAGCCAATGCGCGCGAGAAGCTCGGCGATTCCGCCGCCCTGTTCGCGCATTTCGACTGCGCGGCATCGCTGTTCGGCAAGCCCGCGAAATTCCGCCGCGTGATCCGGCGCGCGGGCGTGGAGCCAGGCCGCGTGATCGCGATCGGCGACGAGGTCCGCGATATCGAGGCGGCGCGGGCGGTGGGGATTGCCTGCGGCGCGGTGAGTTGGGGCTACGCCGCGCCGGCGGCGCTGCGGGCGCTTGCGCCCGATCACATGTTCGCGCAGATGGAAGAGATCGCAGACGTGGTCAGCCGGATTTCGCTCAAGGCCTGATCCGCAATCGGCGCCCGGCCCAAGGAGACGGTGATGACACTCTCGGACGCAGCCCGCCTGAAACTCCTGGAGCCGCCGGTCGGCAAGGTGCGCGTGGTGCTCGACACCGACACCTACAACGAGATCGACGATCAGTTCGCGCTGGTACAGATGCTGCTGTCGAAGGACCGGTTCGACGTCGAGGCGATCTACGCCGCGCCGTTCTTCAACACACGCGCCGACAGTCCCGGCCACGGCATGGAGCTGAGCTACCAGGAAATCCTACGCCTGCTGGAGCGCCTCAACGTCGCACCGGACGGCCTCGTCCATCGCGGCGTCACCGATTATGTCGGCCGCGGCAAGACGGCGCAGGCGGCCCCCGCCGTCGACGACCTCGTGGCCCGGGCGCGCGCAGGCTCCCCTGACAATCCGCTCTACGTCATTGCCATCGGCGCCATCAGCAATATCGCCTCGGCGCTGCTCAAGGCCCCCGACATCATCGACCGCGTGGTGGTGGTCTGGCTTGGCGGTCATGCGCTGGAATGGCCGCACACGATCGAGTTCAACCTCAAGCAGGACGTCGGCGGCGCGCAGGTGCTTTTCGACAGCGGCGTGCCGCTCGTGCTCGTGCCATGCAAGGGCGTCACCTCGCACCTTCACAGCACGGTGCCGGAGATCGAGCGCTACGTCGAACCGCATGGCAGCATCGGCGCGTTCCTCGCCATGCGCTTCAAGGACTATTCGTCCGATCATCTGGGTTGGGCCAAGGAGATCTGGGACATGGCGCCGGTCGGCTGGCTGCTGAATCCCGCGTGGGCACCGAGCGTGATCATCCCGGCCCCGGTTCTCACGGATCAGATCACGTGGAGCGTCGACCGCCGGCGGCATCCGATCCGCTACGTGACCTATGTGGACCGCAACCCGATCCTGAAGGACTTTTTCCTGAAGTTGAAGGCGTTTGCCGCGCCGAAGGTGCCGTAGGGTGGGCAAAGCGACTTGTCCGACGTAGCTCGAAGAGCGAAGGCGGAAGCGTGCCCACCATTGCGTGCCGAGGCAGCGGAGAGATGGTGGGCACGGCGCGCCGCGCCTTTGCCCACCCTACGCCCCCTACTCCGTCCGCCTGAGAAACGCCCCGAACGCGCGCGGGCCGTCGCCGGTCTTGACCTCGCCGATCACCTTCAGCTCGGTGGCATCGATGATGCTCAATGTGTTGCTCTCCCAGCACGCGACGATGACGCGCTTGCCGTCGGCGGTCGCATTGATGCCTTCGGGATAGTCGCCGACATTGATCCGCTTCACCGGCTTCAGCGTCGCCAGGTCGAACACGCTGACGGTGCCGCCATATTGGTCGGTGACGAAGCCGCGCCCTTGCGTCAGCGCTACCGCATAGGGACGCATCCCGACCGGCACGCGGCCGATCTCTTGGCTCGCGGCGATGTCGATTACCGAGACGTCGTTGGAGCCGACATTGGCGGTGTAGGCGCGTTTTCCCTCGGCATCGATGGTGACGCCGAACGGACGGGTCCCGACCTTGATGGTCGCCCTGCGCTCACGCGTTGCGGTGTCCACCACCGAGACGCTGTCGTCGTCGCGGTCCGCCGAGAGCAGCAGCCTGCCATCAGGCGTCACCGCGAGGCCGGACGGGGACGCGCCGACCGCGATGCTGGCCGTGACGCTGCGCGAGGCCGTATCGATCACCCGCACCGCGGCGGCATACCAGTCGGCGACGTAGAGCGTCTTGCCATCCGGCGTCACGGCAATGCCGAGCGGCCCGCCGCCGACCTCGATTCGCCCCGAGACCTGCCGCGTTGCCGCGTCGACCACGGTCACCGCCTTGGCGTCCGGACTCGTGACATAGGCAAAGCGCCCGTCCGCGCTGACGGCCACGCCGGCCGGCTTGCCGCCGATCGGGATGGTCGCGACGCTGCGCGATGTCGCGAGGTCCACGACCATCAGATCGTCGCTGAGCTGGTTGGTGACGAACGCCTCTTCGGCGGACGCGCTGCCAATACTGGCAGCGCAAAGGCTGGCGGCGAGCGCCGCCAGGACCCGCGCCCGCACGGTCAGCTTCCGCTCTCGATCTTCTTCTTCAGCGCTTCGAGCCCGGCCTGATAGAGCCCCTTCACCGCCTTCACCGCGGCTTCGTCGCTCAGCTCCGGCGGCGGATCGTTGTTGGGGAAGCCGCGGTAGAACGCGCCCGCCCATTCCAGCGTCGCGCCCTTGCCGTCGGCGCTCGGCGTCACCGCCAGCGTCGAGGAATAATTGGTGACCGGCAGCACCTTCACGTCCACCTTGGTGATCCGGTAGGAATAGGTCATCGCGGCAGCGTCGAACTTGTAGAGTTCCTCATCGACGGTGGCGCCTCCCGTCAGGGTCAGCCGCCGCGTCGCTTCGATCTCATTGCCTTTCTCGCCCTCGGTCTTGGTAACAGGCGGGAGCCAGCTCATGTCCTGGAAATTGCCGATCGCGGCCCACACTTTGGCCGGCGGCGCGTTGATCTCGATGGATTCGCGCACCTTCTGCCGGGTCGGCCCATGTGCCCAGGCCGGGCCAAACGCCGCCGTCAAAGCCACCGCGCCCGCGGCAGTCAGCACCGCGCCCATGACCGTGCGCCGTCCAATCGTCACCCTCATCTCGTTTCCTCATGCGTCTCGTTGATCGTGCGCGACTTGAAGCGCGCTGGGATCATGGTAACGCATTTTGCGGCCGAGGGGAGACCTGTTCATGGCGGCGTTGCGGCGCGGGCTCGCGCGTCCCACAACCACCCCTTGCGCCGCCCGGCGGGCAAAACACCCAATGGACGGGTCAACCACACCACGCAGAAATAATTCTCTTTATCCGCATTTCGGATTATCATATAGAAAGCCATCCCACCCCGGGCCGAGGGGCGTTATCGCGATCGTCACGACACGCGGGATGGGACGTGGTGGACGCAGGCGGCGTCGGCGCGAAGGTGGTTTGCAGGGCGGGCAACCGTGAGCGAACGCCGCGCGCACACGACCGGTGCAGCCTGTGTACGGTAAAACCGTGCCGTCCTGGCGCCCGGAGCCTGTGCGCCAAGTCTTGCGGTGATGTGGCGGCCCGACCGGGCGCGCACATCAGTCATCCGCAAGGTGACGGGGGCAATAGTGCATCGCTCCCCGGGGAGAGCTCGGCATAAGCCGTAAAACCACTGCGCAGGGAAGGCCGGATGTTTGGCTTCACCTGTATGCCGCTGTGCAAACTTCGTAGCGCAATTTCCGCACAGTGGACCGCGGGTGCCAGCCGGCACCCGGCCTTCCCTGCGCCCTCGGCACTTTCGAGGGTGGTGACTACAGCAAAGCTCGGGCAGATCTTGCCGCGAGGATGCGAAACCGTGCGTGCGATTTGAATTCGAATGCAAAGCTAGAATCTGCTCTCGTGCCCCGGACACAGCGCAGCGCTTCCCTGGCGATGCGCAGCATCGTCCAGTGCGGCGATGCGCTGCAGAGCCGGGGCCCATGCTGCAGCGAGCGTGTGACTGCGTGGGTCCCGGCTCTGCGCCGCACCGCTACGCGCTGCAGCGCGTCCGGGACACGAGAAGAGCGAGTGCCGTGAGAGCGCGCCCTCGCCTACTCCGCCAGCGTCGCCTCCACGAACCCGCGCGGATCGTCACAGAATTCGCGCATCACCCGGTAATGATCGGTTTGCTCCACCGTTGTCGGCTCCAGGCCGTATTTGCCCAACCGCAACAGTCTCGCGTTTGGATAGGCCATCAGCAGAGGCGCATGGGTTGCCATGATGACCTGGCAGATGCGGGACTCCTCCATGCGTCGCAAGAGCTTCAGGAATTCGATCTGACGCGCCGGCGACAGCGCCGATTCCGGCTCGTCGAAGATGAAGATGCCCTGGCGCTGGCAGCGCTCTTCGAAGAAGCGCAGAAAACCTTCGCCATGGGAATGCGACAGGAAGTCGGGGCCGGCCTGGCCGGCATCGCGTGCGGCCTTGTCGAGATATCGCGCGACCGAGAAAAAACTCTCGGCGCGAAAAAACCAGCCGTTGGTGATCTTCGGCAGCCAGCTTGCGCGCAAGGCCCTGGAAAGCTGGCCGCCCATCTTCTCCCGCGCTTCGGAATGGTCGACGGGCATGTAGCCCTTGCCTCCACCCGCATCGTCGTAGCCGGCAAGCGCTGCGATACCCTCGAGGATCGTCGACTTCCCGGTGCCATTCTCTCCGACGATGATCGTGATGGCGGCGTCGAAGTTGAGCTCGAAATCATCCGGAAAGATGGGCAGGCAAAACGGATAGGCCGCGCGATCGCTAACCTGCGACGGGTCGAGCCAGACCCGTTTCAGGTAGGGCGCCGGCAGGTTGATCGTGCGATTGCTTCTTCGGCTCATGCCCGGCTTCCAACCCGTTCCGACCCATCTTTTAATAAGAACATCTCAGGAACACAATCCTCACGAAAGCTGCATCTGAGAAACAAATGGAAACAAATTGAAACAAACCCGCCATCCGCCACCCGGGTGCGAATTAAGAAAACGTAGCTACGAGACAGTTGCCGGCATGAGGCCGGCTCCCACCTCGCGACCCCGGCAATGATTGACGGACGTCCGGGACCGTAAAGCCGCGAGGAGTGCGCGATGGTATCGACGTATTTCAGTTACAGCTACATCACGCGCAATCTCAAGCAGTCCCTGGCGCGGGTCGAACAGCAAACGGATGTCGCGCGCGAGGAGGCTTACTACAAAGCCAACATCGGCAAGGTGAAGACCGTCGATGATTTCATGAAGGACTATCGCCTGTATCATTATGCGATGAAGGCATATGGCCTGGAAGACATGGCCTACGCCAAGGCTTTCATGAAGAAGGTGCTGGAGAGCGACCTCTCCGACCCAAAGAGCTTCGTCAACAAGTTGGTGGACAAACGCTACCAGGAGTTTGCCGCGGCATTCTCCTTCAATGGCGGTGCGACGCCGGTTGCGCAATCGGAGAACCAAATCGATGAGATGATCGATCTGTACACGGCGACCAAGAAGAGCCAGGTCGATGCACTTGCCGACGACTCGAAATACTACAGCGCCGAAATCGGCAACATCAGCAGTGCAGACCAACTCCTGAACAACGACCGTCTTCGCAACTATGTCTATTCGGCATATGGGATCGATGAAAGCAAGTGGCCGCGTGACACGATAAGTCAGGTCTTGCGCAGCGATCCATCCGATCCCAACAGCTACGTCAACACCACCTTCGCTTCTCAGTTGACCGGCCTCAACGCCCAGCTTGCTCAAGCCAAATCGGATGCCAGCGCCGCTGATTTAAAGATAACCGCTTACAAGGCCCAACTATCGCAGCCGGGCGCCGACGTGAACCAGTTGAACATCCAGATCCTGGTCGAAAAAAGTCACCTGGAGTCATATACGAAAAGCATTTCCAGCCTCGGCGACCAGATATCGACGATTGGCGGGTTTGTAGACTTGGCCGGCGCGTTCGAGTTTTCGTCCGACGGGTCGCTTCCGTCAGGTGTATCCGCCCAGACTGCTGCAAATGTCGCGATCACGAAAACGCGGTTCGACGACAGCAAGGCCGCCGTCTATTCGGCAGCAAGCCCGATATACGAAGCTTTGGCGGTCAAGCAATTCAGAACGGACCTCAGCAAGATCAATTCAGTCCAGGCGTTCGTATCGACACCTGGCGTGTATGATTTTGCGCTGGGCGCCGTCGGCCTCGATCCCGGAATGGTCTC
Source organism: Bradyrhizobium sp. 613_E4_N2_2 (assembly GCF_052075995.1). Lineage (NCBI taxonomy): Bacteria > Pseudomonadati > Pseudomonadota > Alphaproteobacteria > Hyphomicrobiales > Nitrobacteraceae > Bradyrhizobium > Bradyrhizobium sp. 613_E4_N2_2. The sequence continues at coordinate 4,233,045 of NZ_CP197234.1, read as the reverse complement.
GAAGGCGACGATCAAGGCAGTCCTCGAAAGCGACGTCAACGACCCCAAGAGCTACGTCTATACCCTCAAGGACAATCGGTACGTAGAGCTCGCACGCGCCTTCAACTTCGACGCAAAAGGCAATCTGACGACCCCCTTGGTGGCTCAAGACTCGGCTCAGGTCCTCCAGATCGCGAGGGAATACGTCATTGCCGCGCTGAAACAGGCAAGCCCTCAGCAGGAGAAGGCAATTCGGGCACTAGCCACGAAAGATGCGACGGCTTATCAAGAGGCAATCGCAGGCATCGACAGCGTTTCCGAGCTTCTCGCAAACAGGCCGATGGTCGATTTCATTCTCTTGGCCAAGGGTTTGGACCCTAAGAAGGTCAGCACCGAATTTCTCAAGAAGATCTTCAGCTCCGACCTGAACAACCCAAAGAGCTTCGCGAACACGCAGAGCGATCCTCGCTTTGCCGAAATCGTTGCGTCGTTCAACTTCGACAGCAAGGGCAACGTCGCGCGCCTCCCGATGATGGGTCCTCAGAAGAGAGATCAATTCCGGGAAACACAGGCGAACTATCTCCAGCAAAGCCTGGAGCAGCAACAGGGGGATACGAATCCCGGCGTACGCCTTGCGCTCTATTTCCAGCGAAAGGCGGGAGAAATCACGTCCGCATACGACATCCTTGCCGACAAGGCTCTTTCAGAGGTGTTCAGAACCACCTTCGATTTGCCTGACTCGATGGCCTCGATGCAGATCGATCAGCAAGCCAAGGTCGTGGACAAATTCATGAAGATCAAGGATCTTTCCGATCCGGCGAAGGTTGAAAAACTGTTGAGCCGGTTCTCCGCCATGTATGACGTCAGAAACGGCGAGAGCATCGGCCAGGGTCAATCTCCCTTGCTCAACCTCTTTCAAGGATCGAGCTCAGGCATATCAGGGATAAGTGAATCCACGTTCTTGGCCATCGCCAAGCTGCGTGCTCACTGATGATCGCTCGCCGGTACTAGCCCAACACCTCGAGCACCAGCTCCATGGTCATCAGCACGGGATTATCCCCACGGATCAGACGGCCCTCCGCAATGCCGCCAGTGTAGTCGATCAGGGCAATGTCGAGCGCCGCCTCCGGTGCGCCCGAACTGCCCTGTACGATCGTCCCCGCTGTCACGGCGAGCTCGGTCGCGAACGGCTCGGTCACCCCGCCATGGGTGAAGCGCGCGCCGATGGTCGAGCCGACGCCGCCGTGAATCTTCGCGCGTGCGATGCCATGCGCGCGGCAGAACGCTTCGAGGCAGCCGGCAAAATCCTGGTTGGGCCGCAGCCGCAGCGCGAAGGCGCGGCTTGTCGTACGCGCGCCGGTGCTCATACCGGGCACCGGTCCGAACAGCTTGAAATTGGTCTCGGGATCGGGCTCCGCGGTGAACATCGCGCCGTCGATGCCGAACGCCTCGACCTCGAACGGCTCGGCGACAACAGTCTCGTCCGGCAGCATGTGCCCGCCGCTTGCCTTGCCGTCCGCCTCCGTCCAGAGCCCGTGGCAATGAAAGAACGAGGCGCCATCGCGCATACCGAGCGTCATGCAGCCGAGTTTCGTCCGCGTCACGGCGCTGGGGCGAAAAGTGTCGCTGTAGAACGCTGCGTTCTCACCTGTCTTCGACAGCGCCGGCATCACGTATGCGAATGGTCCGAGCGCAGCGCTGCCAAAATTCAGCACGCCACTGGCAAACCCCTCCGCCGCAAAACCACGCCGCGCGGCTTCGAGCAGCGGCAGACCCGCTTCGAGCCTGAACGAGAACGCGCGCCCCCTCGCCTCGACCCATTGGATGCGTTCGGCGACAGGCGCGCCCGGCTGCTTGATACTTCGCATCGCGTATGCTCAGCCCGCCTGCTTGTTGTCGAGATCGAGCAGCCCGCGCGCCTCGAGCTCATCGCGCACCATGCGCTTCGGGATCTTGCCATAGCCGGACTTCGGCAAGGCTTCCCAGAAGAAGAACCGCTTCGGCATCTTGTATCGCGGCACCTTCGGCAGGAGGAACGCCGCCATCTCGGCTTCGCTCACCGGCTTCTCGCCTTCGCGCGCGACGCAGACGGCGACGCCGACCTCGCCCCAGGTCGCGTCGGGCACGCCGAGCACGGCGACCTCGCCGACCGCGGGATGCGTCAAGATCTTCTCCTCGATCTCGCGCGGATAGATATTGGAGCCACCGGAGATGTACATGTCGGAGGCCCGTCCCGTGATGTAGACGAACCCCTCCTCGTCCATGTGGCCGAGGTCGCCGGTGCGGAACCAGCCGTCGCGAAACGCCTTCGCATTGGCCTCGGGGTTGTCGTAGTAGCCGGCGAGCACGGCAGGCCCGATCACGCAGATCTCGCCACTCTGGTTGACGGCCAGCTCGCGGCCCTCGTCGTCCTGGATCGAGACCTGCATGGCCGTGCGCTCGAAGCCGCAGGTGCCGATCTTCGCATAGGGCCCGTCCTCGGGATCATGCAGCGCCGCCGGTAGCACAGTGATGTTGCCGGTGACCTCGCCGAGGCCAAAATACTGCACGATGACCTTGCCGAGCTTCTTCAGCGCGGCCTTCTGGTCCTCGCGGTACATCGGCGCGCCGGCATAGATCACATGACGCAGCGAGGAATGATCGTATTTGTCGGCGGCGGGATGCTCGACCATCATCTTGAGGATTGTCGGCACCGTGAAGAGGTTGCTGACCCGATGCGCCTCGATCAGGCGGAACGCCTCGTCGATGTCGAATTTCTCCGTCGGCAGCAGCACGGTGCACACGCCGCGGGCGGTCTGCACCAGCTGATGCACGCCGGCGCCATGCGACAGCGGCGCCACCACCAGCGACGCATCCGCTTCCGTGACGCCGGGGGTGAGATCGGCGAGATGGTTGGTGACGACAAAGCCCATCTGGCCGTGGGTCAGCACCGCGGCCTTGGAGCGGCCGGTGGTGCCGGAGGTGAAGAAGAACCAGCAGGGATCGTCGTGCTCGACGGCGACGTTCGCAACGCTTGCACCGGCCTGCGAGGCGATGGCTTCCGCCACCGAGCGCTCGCCGAACGAGCCCTTGCCGGCGACGCTCCAGGTGAACTCCAGCGCACCGCCCTTCACGGCTGCAGCGTGCTCGGGAAAATCGACGTGGCACAGGAACGCCTTCGCGCCGGAGGCCTGCGCGAGATAGGTGACCTCATCCGGCATCAGGCGGAAATTGGTGGGCACCCAGACTGCACCGAGCCGGAACGCGGCGAACATCGAGAAGAACATCTCATCGCCGTTCTTGGAATGGACGAGGATGCGGTCGCCCTTGGCGATGCCGCGCGCGGCGAGTGCGGCGGCCAGCGCCGAGACCTGCGCATCGATCTCGCGCCAGGTCCAGGATTTGTCACCCCAGACGAAGCCGGGGCGCGCGCCATGCCGCCGCGCATTCTGGGTCAGCATGTGAGCGAGATTCATGACGCGGCGGGACATGCGCAGGGGCTGCATCGGGCTTCCTCTTCGACGGCGGGCGGCGCACGAGCCGCCCGCTCCTTGCAGCCCATTTATCGCCATCGAATGCGGCGTAGCAAGGCCGCCGGTCGCGCATCTGCCCTACGGCTGCCTGAACGCAAACGGCGTCGCCGTGATGGCCTTCTCCTTCCAGCAGGCCTGCGCACCGAAACCGCCGCAATAGCTGCCGTGCGGATCGAATCGAATGGTGCGCGCCGCGCCACGCTTCATCGGCGGCGGCACAATCTTGTAGCTGCGGACATAGCCGTCGAACACGGGGCGCACGCTGCCATCGGGCAGAGTCACCAGGACGTTCATGACGCAGCCGCCGGTTCCGCAATAGGTGGTCTCGCGCTCCCCGCATTTGGTGTCGCGGAAATCGACGATGTAGTCCTCACGGCCGTCGCCGGTCAGATCGATCTTGCGCACGGTGTCCGGCGCGAAGGTCACCAGGCCACCATCCTGGCTGTCGCATTCCTCATTGGCGTAGCGCAACGCCTGCTGCACGCCGGGCGGATAATCGGAGGGATTGAACGGCTTTGCATCGTCGGCGCGCGCAGCGGTGGCGAGCAGTGTGAGCAGGAGGATCAGATATCGCATTCGCGTTTGTCGCCGGCGCAGCCGCGACCGTTCAGGGAATTTTAAACATGATCGGCGCAACCTCAGCCAGTTCTCGCGTACAGAGTGCCGCATCATGGTCAAAGCGCCCGCCTTCCTCCTGTTGTCGCTGGCGCTCGCCGGATGTGCCGTGGCGCCTCAGGCGCACCTCTCCGCCGACCCCGCCTTCAAGCCTGCGCGCTATGCCTGGGATGGCGCCGGCGAGGATCCCAACCAGCCACGTTCCGGGGCTCCGCGTGCCACGCGCGCCGACGCCGGCTCCGAGCGCAACAGGTCGCAAGCCGGACTTCAGCCCTATTCGAAGGAATGGTGGCAGGCCCAGGACGGCATCGAGGCCGAGCAGGACGCCAAGGTCACCCGCTCCCTCGTCATCTGCCAGGGTTGCCTCCGCCCGCAGCCGCAATCTGAAGATTCCAGGCTCGCCAAAGCGACCGATTGAACCGAGCGGCCGCGCCACCGGTCTACAGAGATACGCGCTGACGCCGGCCGCTCCGGCCATGCGGTCGCACGTCATTATCTCAGGGACATTTCATGCTCACCCGTCGGACCTTCGTCGCCGCCTCTCTGCTTGCCACCGCCTCCCCGGCATTCGCCGTGATGCCTACCTCCAGCGATCCCGTCGCGATCCTGACCGCCATCTACACGCGCGTAGCCAAGGGCAAAGGCGATAGTGGCGGCGCCTTCGTCATCGAGAACAAGGCGGCCAAAACAAAATATCTCTCGAGGGCGCTGGTCGCGCTGTGGGCCAAGGCGGATGCGCATACGCCGAAGGGCGACGTTGGTCCAGTCGATTTCGATCCTGTCACCAACTCGCAGGAACCGGACGTGAAATCCTTCAAAGTTGACGCAGAGAAGATGGAGGCCGACAAGGCGACGATCGCGGTGACCATCACCGGCCACCGCAACGACCGCAAACCCGCCGACCAGATCGTGCGTTATGACTTCGTGCGCGAGGCCAACAGCTGGCGGATCGACGACATCAAGGGCTCGTCCGACGGCGAGGCCTGGTCGATCCGCAAGATGCTGGCGGACTCGTTGAAGACCTGACGGGAGACACCATGAGCGACGTCATCGATAACAAGGCCGATCATCGCTTCGAGCTGGCGGTGGAGGGCCATCTCGCGACCGAGCACTACAAGCTCGACGGCAACGTCATCACCTTCGAGCATACCGATGTGCCGAAGGAGCTCGGTGGCAAGGGCGTCGGCTCGAAGCTGGTGCAAGGCGCGCTCGACCAGGTCCGCGCGGCCGGCTTGAAACTGATCCCGCAATGCCCGTTCGTGAAGGCGTGGATCGAGAAACATCCGGAGTATGCGGATTTGGTGAAGAGTTAAGCGAGCGCAGGCCCGCCGAGCGCACGGCAGGCCTGCTCAAATCTACCGCCTATTGCCCATGCTTCAGCATATCCTGATCACTCAGATCCCAGTCCTGCCACAGCTGGAGCACGCCGAGGATCACCGCTACCGCTCCCAGACTCGTATGGTAGATCCGGAGAAAACCTTCGCCGGAATAACCGAACACATAGGGCGAGACGATAAGCCACAGCCCGACCAGGATCGTCGCCACCTCCTGCCAGCGCTGCAACGCGACATATTCGAGCTGGCTCAGGCCAAATACGACGAGGCCGATTGCGACCGTGTTCAGGATCATCGTCTGGCGTTCGACGATCGGCGAGTGATCCTGGATGGGGAACCACGGCGATGCGACAATCAGCGCGCCGAGCAGCATCCCGCACCAATCTTCCCATGTTCGATGAGTCTTGATGAAACTAAAGTCCGACATCGTACCCTCCTCCAAAAGAGGCATACGTCAGCGGCTGGCGATCATGACACTCCGAATGTCTAGCGACCGTGCCGGCCGCATTCGGGCGTATGTCCTGAAGAAACACGTGGGGAACCGGGAGCACGATTGCAAGACTGACCAGTGTTTTTGCAAGCGAAACAGCGAGCCAATTATGGCTCACGCGTCAGCGCCCCGAGCTTCTGCAGTGCATCACGGGCGGACGGCAGGCTTGGACGCAATTCCAGCGCCTTCCGGAAATCGGCAATCGCGCCCTGCCTATCGCCGAGGCGCAGCCTGGCCTGGCCGCGGTTGTTCCAGGAGAACACGTCGGAGGGATCGTATTGCAGCGCCTTGTCGTAGTCGGCGAGGCCGCCCTTGTTGTCGCCCCGATAGAGCCGGATCATGCCGCGATTGCGCCAGCCGCGTGCGTCGGTCGGCGCGACGCGGATCGCCTCGCCGTAGTCGGCGGCGGCCCGATCGAACTGCTCGCTGTCGCGGTAGACGTTGCCGCGGTCGATATAGGCAATCAGATCCGGTGCAAGCTTGATCCGCATGCTGTAGTCGGCAAGCGCATGCGCCGTGTCGTGCTTGCGGGCGTGGACGAAGCCGCGGTTGGCGTAGGCGGTGACATAGTTGGGATCGCGCTTGATCGCCGCGTCGAAATCGGCAATGGCGCCGTCGAGGTCGCCCTTGTTGAAACGGGCTTCCCCGCGATTGCTGTAGGCCAGCGCCAGCGACGGATCGAGCTTGATGGCCTGGTCGTATTCGGCGATGGCGCGATCGTAATCGCGCTTGAAGCTGTAGACGCGGCCGCGATTGTTGTAGGCGCAGGCATAGCCGGGATCGAGCCGGACTGCCTCGTCGAGATCGGACAGCGCGGCGTCGAGTTCGCGTTTCTCGGTGAGCCCATGGCCGCGATTGCAATAGGCGCCGGCGAGTCTCTGCCCGCTCTCGCTCCTGGTATCGATCACGGTCGAGCAGGCTTTGATCCGCTCGTCCGGCGTGCTGGTCAGCCCGACGCAGGCCTCCCAGGCCGGGGCGCCTTCGGCCGCAGCCGACACCGGCGCGGTCGAGACGAGCGCCGCAAGCAGCGCCAGGAGGCTGAGCGGGACACGCATTTTCCGGATATCTCCCCTGCGGCAACCTCCCTTGGTCGCACCTTGGCAAGGGCCGGTTCAGGCGCCTAAATCAGAGAACACGCAGCGCTTCGAAGGGATCTGGCATGGCGGTACGGGACAACAAGGACAGGAGTCGCTTCGAGCTCGATGCGGGCAACGAAATCGCCTTCGCCAATTACCGGCTGACGCCGTCGGCCGTGATCATCACCCATACCGAGACGCCGCGCGCGCTACGCGGCCGCGGCATTGCGTCCGAGCTGATCAAGGGTGCGCTGGACTTGATCCGCCGCGACGGCAAGAAGGTGATCGCCGGCTGTGGCTTCGTCGTCGACTATCTCGACAGGCATCCGGAGGAAGCAGACCTCGTCGCCTGAATGCAAAAGGGGCCCGCGAGATCGCGGGCCCCCCTGGCTTACGACCGAGCAATCGGTCAGTGCTTGATCTCCGGCGGCAGCTTGCCGCCATTGGCGGCCAGCTTGGACATCACCTGCTTGTGCAGCCAGACGTTCATGCTCGCCGAGTCGTTCATGTCACCGCTGTAGCCGAGCTCCTTGGCGAGGTCCTTACGCGCGGCAAGGCTGGAGTCGATGTCGAGCGCCTTCATGAGGTCGACGATCGAGGTGCGCCATTCCAGCTTCTCCTTCTGGGCAGCGACCAGCTTGTCGACGATGGCCGCAACGTCCACGGTTGCCATCGGCGCGGCAGCAGGCGCCGATCCGCCCGGCGCGGCGCTGGCGGGTGCGCTACCCGAGGGTGCGCCACCTGCGGGCGCGGCGGAAGCCGGATGGCTGCCGAAGATCGCGCCCATGATTTTCCCGAAAATGCTCATGTCTTCTCCCCGAATAGGATCCGTTGGAAGGGCCTTGAGTGGCACTTATAAACGAAGTTACGGCGTTACGCCCGCGAAGTTCTGCGAACCGACAACCAGCATCAGCTTATCTGCGGCGAAATGACGACCGAATGACATCGTTGAGGTTGCGGTGCGGCATCGAATCTCAACCAAGCGTGTGGGACAGGACTCGGAAATGGGCGTACGCTCCACTTTCAGTTCGCGATGACGTCCGGAATTCGCGTCTGGCCGGAATCGCGAAACTCAGAAAAGCGGCCGCTTGCGCCGTTGCCGGCGCCGAATTCGGCTGCATGGCAAGGGAGCTAGCGACCATGGCCACACTCTACCCGGGCAATGTCCCCACTGTGGCCCAGCCCGCGGATGCGGCTGGACCGGTGATCCGAACCATCCAACTGTCCGATCTGCACGACGCGCTCAGGCGCGGCTGGGAAGATTTCAAGGCGGTGCCGAGCCACGCCATCATCCTCTGCGTGATCTATCCGGTGCTGGGCCTCGTGCTCGCCCGCGCGGTGATGGGCTATTCGGTGCTGCCGCTGTTGTTCCCACTGGCCGCAGGCTTCGCGCTGATCGGCCCGTTCGCCGCGCTCGGTCTCTATGAGCTCTCCAGCCGGCGCGAACGTTATGAGGAGGCCAGCGCCTGGAATGCCATGGAGGTGCTGCGCTCGCCTTCGTTCGGCGCCATGCTCGGTCTCGGCACGCTGCTGCTCGCTCTGTTCGTGACCTGGGTTGCGACCGCTCAGGCGATCTATGTCGCGGCGTTCGGCTATGAGGGCGCGACCGGGATCTCTGATTTCATGACGCGCGTGCTGACGACCCAGCAAGGCTGGTGGCTGATCCTGGTCGGCTGCGGCACCGGCTTCCTGTTTGCGCTTGCCGCGCTCTGCATCAGCGCCGTGTCGTTCCCCTTGATGCTCGACCGCCATGCCGGCGCGTTCGAGGCGATGGTGACGTCGCTACGCGTCGTCGCCAAGAATCCGGTGCCGATGGCGGCTTGGGGCCTGATCGTGGCGGTGCTGCTGGCGCTCGGTACGATTCCGGCGTTCCTTGGCCTTGCCGTGGTGATCCCCCTGCTCGGCCACGCCACCTGGCACCTCTACCGCAAGGTGATCGTCTCGGAGCCCGGTGCACGTCCGGTGCCGCCCCCACCGCATCGCCCGCGCAAGCCGGCCGCCGACTTCCCCGCCAACCTCTTCCCCTGGCGCAATCGGACGGACGCCTGACGATATCGTGACATGCTATCCTGCCCGGGCTCGGCTCGGGCAGGATTACGTGCTTGTCATACGCCTTGCTTTGGCCGCGGTTACAATCGAAATTGCGCCCGCCGGTCAGATCACTTCACGGAATCCATTTCATCTGATGACCCCGACGATTTCTCGTCTCGCTCTCGCAGCCCTCGCCCTCTCCGCGTCAATCCTAACCGCCCAGCCAGCCCTCGCCGCTGTTGCCTGCGGCTCGGGCAATTTCGACGCCTGGCTCGCGGACTTCAAAGCCGACGCCGCGGCCAAGGGCGTCTCGCAGCAGGCCGTTGCCGCCGGGCTTGCCGGCGTGACGCTCGATCAGAGCGTGCTCAACCGGGACCGCTCGCAAAAAGTCTTCACCCAGACCTTCGAGGAGTTCTCCGGCCGCATGGTGCCGCCGCGCATGCAGCGCGGCTCCAACATGATGAAGCAATACGGCTCGGTGCTGTCCCGCATCGAACAGACCTATGGCGTGCCCGGCGAGGTGCTGGTCGCGATCTGGGGTCTCGAGACCGATTTCGGCGTCAACACCGGCAAGTTCGCCACCATTCGCTCGCTGGCAACGCTGGCCTATGATTGCCGTCGCTCCGAACAGTTTCGTGCCGAGCTGCTGGATGCGCTGCGTATCGTCCAGCGCGGCGACCTCGCCCCCGCCGACATGAAGGGCGCATGGGCCGGCGAGCTCGGTCAGACCCAGTTCATGCCGTCGTCCTGGATGAAATACGCCGTCGATTTCGACGGCAATGGCAAGCGCGACCTCTTGCACAACGCGCCCGACGTGCTCGCCTCCACCGCGAATTATCTCGCGGGCTACGGCTGGCAGCGCGGCAAGGATTGGCAGCCGGGCAGTCCGAATTTTGCGGTATTGCAGCAGTGGAACAAGAGCGAAGTCTACTCCAAGACCGTCGCCTATTTCGCGACCCAGCTCGCACGCGCCCCTTAAATAGCGCCCGACAGGACGCGTAGGGCCGATCGCCCGGCGATCGGCCCTCTCTTGGTGCGTTTACTTACCCATGGTGGCGTTCATCGCCTTGTTCAGGTGCGCGCCGCACACACCCATTTTGCCGTTGAGCAGCGCGTCCTGCGCAGCTGCGATCTCCTTCTGCGCCACGAACTTGCTGTCGCCGTCGGCCATGTTCTCGATCGCGGTCTCCGTCTTCTCCAGGTTGGCCGAGCTGCAGCCGCCCATGGCGTGCTTGGCGGCCTGGGCCGGCGCGACAGCGAACGCGACGGCGGCAATTGCGATAACCCCGAGTAACTTCGTCATGATGTTACTTTCCTTCTCTTGTTCTTGGGACAGAACCAGCGACATTGCCAGAATCTGCGACATGACTTTCCTCCGGGCGCGGCAACTTGCCGCAATAAATTTCTCGCGAGAATTGCGTGATGTTGCGCGCGGCGCAGAGGCGCCATGCGAAATTTCTGATTTTCATTACACCCTTGTAATGAACGCCACACGTTCGGCGTGTGTGCACCGCACCAAGGAGGCGGCTGCGGTCTGAAACGAGTCAGGATGAGTTTCGGCAGGCTCCTTGCCCGCTTGTCTGGTGGTCCGCCAGCCCAGAGCGAGTCGGATCGTGTGGACCCGGTCGCATGGTATCTTTCATAAAAATGAATTTATATTCATCTCTATAGTTCCACTATCATGCGATTTGCGCATGCGAGACTTGGGCGCAGGCGCTGACTGACCGCCTTGAGAACAGTTGGAACCCTACCTATTTCCATTTCACCGGTAACGAGAGTGGTTTCAGTAAACCCGTGAATTCACGGTGATTTATGGCAAAGCACTTCCTATTTCGCCTACCCTTTGGGCGAGAGTGCTCCCGGGTTAATCGTCCGTTACTACCGCTATGCACCTCGCGCTTAGCTGCATCGCAACATCGGAACTTTCGCACTGCACCACTCTCACCTATATTCATTTCAACGATGAGGCCCGGGCAAGGGCTGAATCGAACTACAGGAGACTACCAATGCTGCTCTCGCTCATCCGCATGATCCAGGCTTTCCGGGACTATCAGCGCAATGTTGCCGAGCTGTCCCAGCTCAGCGATCGCGAACTGGCCGACATCGGCCTCGATCGCTCGGACATCCCGCGCGTTGCCGCCGGTCAGTATCAGGGCTGATTTCGTTCAGCCCTTCACCGGACGAACCGATAGCGCCCGCCTCGTGCGGGCGTTGTCGTTTCTGATGGCAGAAAACTCCATCTCGGCGATTCCACTGACCGCCGAAAAGCGCTACCTGTCCGCCCCATGACAGGACCCCAATCCAACATTGTGCACGTGATCGGCGCTGGCCTTGCCGGTTCCGAAGCCGCCTGGCAGGTCGCCAAATCCGGCGTGCCCGTGGTGCTGCACGAGATGCGGCCGGACCGCATGACCGAGGCGCACCGCACCGATGGGCTCGCCGAGCTCGTCTGCTCCAATTCGTTCCGCTCGGACGACGCTGCCAACAACGCCGTCGGCCTGCTGCACGCCGAAATGCGCCGGCTCGGCTCGCTGATCATGCGCGCGGCCGACGCCAACCAGGTGCCCGCCGGCGGTGCGCTCGCGGTCGACCGCGACGGCTTCTCGGCGGCCGTCACCAAGGCGCTCAACGACCACCCCCTGATCGAGATTGCCCGTGGCGAGGTTTCAGGCCTGCCGCCGTCCGACTGGAGCAACGTCATCGTTGCGACCGGGCCCCTCACCTCCGCGCCACTCGCCGACGCCATTCGCGAGCTCACCGACGAGAACGCGCTCGCTTTCTTCGACGCGATCGCGCCGATCGTGCATCGCGAGTCCATCGACATGTCGGTGGCCTGGTTCCAGTCGCGCTATGACAAGGTCGGCCCCGGCGGCACCGGCGCCGACTACATCAACTGCCCCATGACCAAGGAGCAGTATGACGGCTTCGTCGCCGCGCTGATCGCAGGCGAGAAGACCGAGTTCAAGGAATGGGAGACCAACACGCCCTATTTCGACGGCTGCCTGCCGATCGAGGTGATGGCGGAGCGCGGCCCCGAGACGTTGCGCCACGGCCCGATGAAGCCGGTCGGCCTCACCAATCCGCACGATCCCACCACGAAGGCCTACGCGATCGTGCAGCTGCGCCAGGACAACAAGCTCGGCACGCTCTACAACATCGTCGGATTCCAGACGAAGCTGAAATACGGCGAGCAGCAACGCATCTTCCGCAGCATTCCGGGGCTGGAGAAGGCCGAATTCGCCCGCCTCGGCGGCCTGCATCGCAACACCTTCCTCAACTCGCCAAAGCTGCTCGACGGCCAGCTGCGCCTGCGCGCGCAGCCGCGGCTGCGCTTTGCCGGTCAGATGACCGGCTGCGAGGGCTACGTGGAATCCGCCAGCGTCGGCCTGATCGCCGGTCTCTATGCGGCGGCGGATGCGCGCGGCGAAACACTGGCGAGCCCGCCTGCTACGACGGCACTGGGATCGCTGCTCGGTCACATCACCGGCGGCCATATCGAGACCATCGAACCCGGTACGCGCTCGTTCCAGCCGATGAACATCAATTTCGGCCTGTTCCCGCCGCTTGCGAATGCTCCGACGAAGAAGCCCGACGGCACCCGCCTGCGCGGCAACGAGAAAACGGTGGCCAAGAAGCAGGCGATGAGCGCGCTGGCGCTCGCCGATCTCGATCGCTGGATCGCCGATCACCTGCGCATCGCCGCAGCCGCGTGAGTTTTTTGATGAGTCTTCCCAAAGACGACGCCGCGACACTGTCGGCGCGCTGGACCGAGGGCGTGCTGCTCAAGCGCGACGTGTTCTCGACCGTCGAGCGTGGCCGCTTCCGCGGCGATAGCGGCGAGGTCGACGCCGTGCTGCGCCGGCTCGACGAGGTGCCGTGGTGGTCATTCCTCTTGGCCCGTCATCTGTTCGCGCGCGAGAAACACGCACTCGTTCTTGCAAAAGGCCTGAACGTCGGCCCCGAGCTGCTGTGGGCCGGACGCCGCGCCCTGGTACGCGGCTTTGTCGACGGCGTTGCCCTGCATCTGGCCAAGCCGCATGGCGACCTCGCCTATTTCCGCTCGGCCAAGGCGGCGCTACGCCGGCTGCGCCGCGCCGGCATCTGCCACAACGATCTCGCCAAGGAGCAGAACTGGCTGGTCGGCCGCGACGGCCGCGCCTACGTGACCGACTTCCAGCTCGCGGCCTGCTTCAACCGACGTGGCCGGCTCTACCGCATCCTCGCCTACGAGGACCTGCGGCATCTGCTCAAGCACAAGCGTTCCTACGCACCCGAGGCGCTGACGCCCCGCGAGCGCAAGATCCTGGCGAAGAAATCATTCGCCGCCAGCCTGTGGCTCGCGACCGGCAAGAAGGTCTATCGCGCGATCACGCGCGGCCTGTTCAACTTCACCGACCGCGAGGGCGGCGGCCGCCGGCTGGTCAACGACGCGCCGGTGCTGGCCGAGCTGATCCGCAAGAACCCGGCCGTGCGCGACACCGCCATCGTCGCCTTCGCCGACCGCCGCTCCGGCGTCGGGCTCTATGCCTTCGTCGAGGCCGATCAGGCCACGCTTGAAGGCGAGCTTCGGAGCGAGCTTTCGGCCGCCAAGGGCCCCAAGCCGCCGGAACACATCCAGGTCGTACACGCGCTGCCCCGTGATACCAGCGGCAAGCCGCGAACCGAGATCCTGCAACTGGTCGCCATGAACCAGCTCGACCTGATCGAGCCGATGATGAAGAACGACCAGGACCGCGCCTTCCTCAAGGACATCCTGGAACAGCGGAAGAACCTGCGGGACCGTTTCAACTTCGAGGCAGACCTGCCGGCGAGCTGACGGGCTGCTCACGCCTTGAAGCGTCCACATTGGCGATAGAGAACCGATCGGATCATTCGGGCGGCGGGTCATGGGCATTCGGGGGATGATGATGCATCGTGTGGTTGGCGGCGTGATCGCTGGCCTTCTGCTGCTTGCAGCTGCACCCGCGATGGCCGAATCCCCGGCCGAGCTGATCTCCGGCTTTCGCCTCAAGAACGGCGAGGTCCGCGTCGTCCGCGATTCAACCCTCGACCGCATTGCCATGGACCAGGCCCGCGCGATGGCGGCGAAGGACGACCTCAGCCACGACGCGCTCGGCCCGTTCAACCGGCGCGTCGCACCGGCCGGCGCGGGCCGCGCCGCCGAGAACATCGCCTATGGCTACGACAATTTCGAGAAAACGCTGGGACAGTGGATCGACTCGTCCGGGCATCGCAAGAACCTGCTGCTGCACAACGCCTCGCGCGTCGGCATCGCCAGCGCCAAGAATGCCAGCGGCAAGCGAACCTATTGGGCCATGGTGATCGCGGGCGACTACGAGCCGAAGGGCAAGGGCAAAGGTAAAGGCAAGAAGGACGAGGAGCCGCTGGTTGCCGTGAAGCGCGAGGCCGCGCCCGCCAGCAAGCCCAAATCCAGCGGCTGCCACGTCAAGCTGCTCGGCCTCTGTATCTGAGGCGAGATAATTTCAGCCGCGGCGCGCGGCCTCGATCGCGGCGACATCGATCTTCGTCATCCCCATCATTGCATCGAAGGCGCGCTTTGCCTCGTCACCGCCGGCCGCCAGTGCCTCGGTCAACACCCGCGGCGTGATCTGCCAGGAGAGGCCCCATCTGTCCTTGCACCAGCCGCAGGCGCTCTCCTGCCCGCCATTGCCGATGATGGCGTTCCAGTAGCGGTCGGTCTCCTCCTAATCGTCGGTCGCGATCTGGAACGAGAAAGCCTCGTTGTGCTTGAAAATCGGACCGCCGTTGAGGCCGAGACAGGCAACGCCGGCAACCGTAAACTCGACGGTCAGCACATCGCCCGCCCTGCCGGAGGGGTAATCGCTGGGCGCGTGATGGACGGCGCTTACGGCGCTGTCGGGGAACGTCTCGGCATAGAAGCGGGCGGCCGCCTCGGCGTCGTTGTCGTACCAGAGGCAAATCGTGTTCTTCGCCATTGCGCGTCCCCTTCGGTTCCGGGCCATCACACCGCCATCCATTGAGAATGGACGGCGGTGTGATGTCTTTCGCCTAGATGCCCTCTTGAATGCGCCTCACCAAGGCGCGCCAATGCCGCGGCCTATGCGACCCGGGGTTCCGCCACGTCCCTGGCTTTCAGGTCTCGCGGAAGCACCGTCAGCAGCAACGCACAGAGCACGCACAAGCCGCCAATGACATAGAGCGCCGGCGTCGTGCTGCCGGTCCAATCCTTGACCGAGCCGACCATGACCGGGCTGACGATGCCGCCGACCTGCCCCAGCGTGTTGATGAGCGCAATTCCGCTGGCTGCGCCCGCGCCAGTGAGGATCTTCGGAGGCAGCGTCCAGAATGTTGGAATGGCCGCGACGACACCGGCGCCGAGAATGGCAAGCGCGCCAACCAGCGTGACGACATTCCTGTCGAACGCACCGGACGCGAAGAAGCCCACGGCCGCGGTCAGAATCAAGGCTGCGACAAATTTCGGGCGCTCCCCCGATGCATCCGACAATCGCCCCACGACAATCATGCAGATGGCGCCGCAGATATAGGGAACGGCGGTCAGGAAGCCGATCGCAGCCGCGCTTCCGCCTCCGGCCGCCTTGATCAGGTCGGGCGCCCAGAAATTGAGGCCGTAGGAGGCGATCTGGATCAGGAAGTAGATGAATCCGAGCAGCAGCACGCCGGGCATGAGCAGCGAGCGCCATGCCGAATGCTCGCCGATCTCGCTCTTCTGGCGGTCCAGCTGAACCGAGATCAACCGGCGCTCGTCGTCGCTCAGCCAATCGGCCTGCTCGATCCCGTCGTCGAAGCGCAGCAGCACGACGAAGCCAAGCGCAACGCAGGGAATGCCGCCAGCCAGAAACAGCCATTGCCAACCGGCCAGACCGTGCAGCCCGTTCAGATAGTTGAGGATGAGACCCGAGATCGGTGCGCCGATGATCCCCGAGAATGCAGTGGCGAGAAAGAACACGGACGTCATGCGGCCGCGATGCGATTTTGGAAACCAGAGTGTCAGGTAATAGAGAATGCCGGGCGCAAATCCCGCCTCCATGGCGCCGATCACGAAGCGCAACGCATAGAACTGCCACTCGCTATGAACGAAGACCATCGCCGCCGTCGCCAGCCCCCAGGAAATCATGATGCGGGCGATCCAGCGCCGCGCGCCGAAGCGATAGAGCAGCATGTTGCTCGGCACTTCCAGCAGGACGTAACCAACGACGAACAGGCTGGCGCCAAATCCGTAGGCGGTGTTGCTGAGGCCGAGATCGGCCTGGAGCGCAGCCTTGGCGAAGCTGATGTTGACGCGGTCGAAGAACGCAAAGAAGTAGCAGACAATGATCAGCGGCATCAGCCGCCACGCAATCTTCTTGATGACCTGATGCTCTGTGAGTCCAGTATCGAGGTCGGCAGTCGCCGCCGTGGCAATCGTCATGGTTTCCTCCAATGTGTTTTGAATTTTGATAGCGGTCGATCAGCCCGAGCGTCGCAGCCGCTCGGGTATGGGATGCAGATCGAGGGGACGGCCGGCCTTGGCGACCTGCCCCGGCACCTCGTGTCCGATCAGTCCAGGCAACCGGAACGAGAGATCGATCAAGCGCTGCAGGTCGAGACCGGTCCGCAGGCCCGTCTCGTGGCAGAGATTGACGAGGTCTTCGGTACAGACATTGCCGGTGGCACCCGGCGCAAATGGACATCCGCCGAGGCCGCCCAGCGCGGCGTCAAAGCGGCGCGCGCCGGTGTCATAGGCCGCGAGGACGTTAACCAGCCCGAGACCGCGCGTATTGTGGAAGTGAAGCGTGAGCATGTCCGCAGGGACCAGCATCAAGACCTCGGCCACCAGCTGCGAGACCTGATTGGGATTGGCCATGCCCGTGGTATCGGCGAGCGTGACGCCATCGACTCCGAGATCGAGATAGCGCTTGACGATATCGAGCACCTTCTCGAATGGCTGCAGGCCTTCGAACGGACAGCCGAACGCGGTCGCAACCGTCGCGTTGACTAATGCGCCGCCTGCATGGGCCGGCTTCACGATCTCGCTGAGCGACGCCAGCGACACCGCATGCGTCATGTTCATGTTGGCGCGGTTGTGCGTCTCGCTCGCCGACATCACGAAATTGAGCTCGTCGGCGCGTGCAGCCAGCGCCAGCTCGGCGCCCTTCCGGTTCGGGATCAGCGCCGCGTAGATCGTACCGGGCCGCCGCTCGATGCCGGCGAAGACGTCCGCGGCGTCGCGCAGCGACGGCACGGCCGCCGCTGACACGAACGACGAGACCTCAATGCGGCTGAAGCCGATCGCAGAGAGCGAATTGATCAGCCGGATTTTTTCGCTGGTTTCGAACCATTTCGCTTCGATCTGAAGGCCGTCGCGCGGAGCGACCTCCTGGATCAGGATGTCGGGTGGCGGCGCCGTCATTGCACCGCTCCGCTGCGGCGCAGCTGCGCGATATCGCCTGCCTGCAAGCCGAGGCCCGCGAGCACCTCGTCGGTATGCTGTCCCAGCGTCGGGCCAGGCCATTTGACTGCGCCCGGGGTGTCGGAGAGTTTTGGCGCGATGCCCGGCATCTTTACGGTGACGTCGCCCGGCAGCTCGGTCGGCAGGATCATGTCGCGGGCGGCGTAATGGGGATCGTCGACAATATCGGCAACGGAATAGATCCGACCCGCGGGAACGTCGGCCGCATCGAGGCGTGCGAGGATCTCGTCCATCGTTCGTTCCGAGGTCCATGCAGCGATGGCAGCATCGAGCAAGGCGTTGCTGCGGACACGTCCGTCATTGCTGGCAAGGGCCGGATCGTCGGCAAGGTCCGGCCGCCCGATGACCAGCATCAAGCGCTTGAAGATCGCGTCGCTGTTGCCGGCGATCACGACATGGCGCCCGTCGGAGCTGGGATATGTATTGGATGGACTGATGCCCGGCAGGGCGCCGCCGGTGCGGGTCCTGACATGACCCATGAGGTCATATTCGGGGACGAGACTCTCCATCAGGTTGAACACGCTCTCATAGAGCGAGACGTCGACCACCTGCCCTCGCCCCTGCCCTGTCTTGACTCGGAGCAGCGACATCAGCGCGCCGATCACGCCATGAAGCGACGCAAGGCTGTCGCCGATGCTGATGCCGACCCGGGCCGGCGGGCTGTCGGGATCGCCGGTAGTGAAGCGCAGCCCGCCCATGGCCTCTCCGATCGCGCCGAACCCGGAGCGGTCGCGGTAAGGGCCGGTCTGCCCGTAGCCGGAGATGCGGACCAGTGTCAGATCTGGATTGAGCTTTGAGAGCACGTCCCAACCGAGGCCGAGCTTCTCGAGGCTCCCTGGCTTGAAATTCTCGATCACGACATCGGCTTGCGCGGCCAGGCGCAGCGCGACGTCGCGCCCGTCAGGCGATTTCAGATCGATCGCGATCGACTTCTTGTTGCGGGATTGCAGGTACCACCAGAGCGAGGTGCCCTGATGCAGCTTGCGCCATCTGCGCAACGGATCCCCGCTGCCCGGCTGCTCGATCTTGATGACTTCGGCGCCGAACTCGGCAAAGAGCCGCGCGGCAAACGGTGCCGCGATCAAAGTTCCGAGTTCGACGACTCGTATTCCGGATAATGGTCCGTCCACGTCTGGCGCTCCTCGATCGTCTTTGATCGTGGTGTCGCCGAGCGCAGGGCCCTAAGTCCAATATCCTTTGATGAACACGCGTTCGCGGATGACGAACGACACGAAGGCCGCCATCAGTGAGGTTTGGTTCCGGGCAATCGCAGATGATCGAGCATCAACTGGCTCGTCGCCGACAATCCCGCGGGATCCCTGGCCACCAGCACCAGTTCGCGATCGGCCCAGTCGTCGCTTAACTCGACGGCCGTCAGGTTCATGCCGTGACTGAGGACCTCGAACGCACGGTCGGGGATGAGGCCGATGCCCATGCCGGCCTGCACCATCCGGCACACCGCATCAAAACCGGGGACGTGGACCCGCAACCGGATCGACTTGCCGATCTGCTGCGCGGTGTATTGCGAGCGCAGATAGATCGAGCTGGTCGCAAACAGGCCGACATGGTCGTAGTCGAGTGTGTCGGCGAACGAAACGTCTCTTGCCGATGCAAGCGGATGATCGGACCGCACCACGATGACGAGGCGGTCCCGCCGATAGGAGAACCGCTCCAGCCCGCGCGTCGACACGTCTGCCGAGCAGATGCCGATTTCGGCCACGCCCTCCTCGACGCCGCGAACGACATCGGCGCTGGGGCGCTCCTGCAGATCGAGCCGCACCAGCTCGTGTGAGCGAAAGAAGCCGGGCAGATCGTCGGGAAGGAATTCGACGATCGACGACAGATTGGCCAGCATCCGCACATGCCCGCGCACGCCGCGCGCATGCTCGGCCATGTCGACCGCGATCTTCTCGACGTTGAGCAGCGTCACGCGCGCATGATGCAGCAGCGATTCACCGGCCGGCGTCAGCACCATGCCGTTCGGATGCCGCTCGAACAGTGCGACCTCGAGCACCTCCTCGAGGTCATGCATGCGCTTGCTGACAGCAGAGGGCGCGATCGCCTCGCGCTGCGAGGCGCGCGTCAAATTGCCTTCCTCACAGATGGCGATGAACAGCCGCAGGGTCGTGAGGTCGATCCGTCGGGTGATGTTGGTCCTGGGCGTCCCGGTCATTGAGCGGGATTGCGCTTTCTCTTGCATGGTCTGTTTCCCGATCCGGGAAGATATAACGTCCGAAGTCACCGGGTTTCTCAAAATCCCGGGAGAAAGGCCGCCGATTTGGAATCCGATACCAAGACGAGGCAATAATCCGCCATTTTGTTCCAAGCAGCACATAAGCTTGCTCGCGCTCGTCAACGCGCCTAATTCATGGGATCGGGACAGCAGAGGCGGAGACCAGCATTGATCGACATCGACCGGATACGTTCCGACACCCCGGCCGCCTCCCGCCTCGCTTATCTCCACAATGCCGGCGCGGCCCTCATGCCAACTGCCGTCGTCGCGGCAATGAAGGACCACATCGACCTGGAGGGCGAGATCGGAGGTTATGCCGCTGCCGACCGCGAGTCCGATCGGCTCGATGCGGTCTATGGCTCCGTAGCGCGCCTGCTGAATGCCGCCCCCGACGAGATCGCCCTCATGGAGAACGCGACAATTGCCTGGCAGATGGCGTTCTACGCGCTTCCATTTCGCCAGGGCGATCGGATCCTGACCGCCGAGGCGGAATACGCTGCCAACTACGTCGCGTTTCTTCAGATCGCAAGGCGCACGGGCGCGATCATCGATGTGGTGCCGAGCGATGCCAGCGGCGAGCTCGACGTCCACGCGCTCGAGCGCATGATCGACGAGCGCGTGAAACTGATCGCCATCACCTGGGTTCCGACCAATGGCGGATTGGTCAATCCCGCGGCGGCGATCGGCAAGATCGCGCGGGCGCACGGGATTCCCTATCTGCTCGACGCCTGCCAGGCGGTCGGCCAGATGACGGTCGACGTCGACACCATCGGCTGTGACATGCTGTCGGCGACGGGGCGCAAATTCCTCCGCGGCCCGCGCGGCACGGGCTTTCTCTACGTCCGCCGCGAGACGCTGCAACGGCTCGAGCCGCCGATGATCGATCACTTCGCCGCGCCCTGGGTCTCGCGCGGTGAATATCGGCTCCGTGACGATGCCCGCCGTTTCGAGACATGGGAGAACAATTACGCGGCACGTCTCGGTCTCGGCACTGCCATCGATTATGCCCTCGCGATTGGCCTCGGCCCCATCGAGCAGCGCTGCCGTCTGCTTGCGGACCGTCTTCGCGGCGGCCTCGCCTCCGTTCGCGGCGTGACCATTCGCGACCTCGGACGCGCACCGGGCGCCATCGTCAGCTTCACGATGGATGGGTATGAGGCGGACGCCATCGTCAGCAGCGCCGCTGCAGCGGGCATCACCATCGGCGCTTCAGATCCGGCGAGCACCCGCATCGATGCCGAAATCCGCTCGCTGCCGCCGGTCGTGCGGGCCTCCCCGCATTACTACAATACGGAAGCCGAGATCGACCGGCTGATCGGCCACCTCGCGGGTTTGGCGCCGCGATAGCGGCGCGCGCCACTCAGGTACAGCGCGCGCTCAAGCCGGATGCGCCGAGCTTGGCCATGACCTCGTCGAGATGCGCGCTGTCGCGGGTCTCGATGACAAGCTGAAGCAGCGTCGCCTTGGCCGGCAGATCGGAGAAGGTCCGCTGATGCGAGACCTCGATGATGTTGGCGCCGGCCTCGGCCAGCAGTGAGGCGACGGCAGCCAATTGTCCGGGCCGATCGGGGATATCGAGCGACAACTGCGTCAGCCGACCCTCGCGCGCTAGCTCACGCGTCAGAACGGAGGCGATCAGCCGCGTGTCGATGTTGCCGCCGCTCAGGACGAGGCCGACCTTCCGGCCGGCAAAGCGGGACGTATCGGACATCAACGCGGCAAGCCCGGCGGCGCCGGCGCCCTCGACGACGGTCTTCTCGATCGAGATCAGGGTCGCGACCGCGCGCTCGAGCTCGGCTTCGTTCACCAGCGCGATGTCGTCTACGAGGCGGCGGACGATCTCGGTCGTGATCTTGCCCGGCGATTTCACCGCGATGCCTTCGGCGAGCGTATCGCCGCGCGCAGGCAGATTGCCGTCATGGATGGCGTTGTACATCGAGGGGTAGAGCCAGGCCTCGACGCCAAGAATCCGCACTGTCGGCTTGATCGATTTCGCGGCAATGCCGATGCCGCTGATCAGGCCGCCGCCGCCGATCGGGACCACCAGCGTATCGAGCTCCGGCACCGCCTTCAGCATCTCGAGCCCGACAGTGCCCTGCCCCGCGATGACGAGCGGGTCGTCATAGGGGTGGACGAAGATCATGCCGCGGGCCTCGCCATGGCTTCGCGCATAGGCGGCCGCCTCCTCCAGCGTCGCGCCCGTCACCACCACCTCGGCGCCGTGGTGCTTGGTGTTCTCGACCTTCACCATGGGCGTGCCGACCGGCATGACGATGGTGGCGGGAATGCCGAGCCGTTTGGCGTGATAGGCGACGCCCTGCGCGTGGTTGCCCGCCGACATCGCGATGACGCCGCGCGCACGCTCCTCCGGCGTCAGCGCGGTGAGCCGGTTGAGCGCACCCCGCTCCTTGAACGAGGAGGTGAACTGGAGGTTTTCGAATTTCAGCCAGATGTCGCAGCCGCAGATGTTGCTCAGCGTGCGGCTGTAGCTGCAGGGCGTCTCGACGACGGCGCCGCGGATGGTGTCGGCGGCGGCATGAATGTCGCCCAGAGCGACCGGCAAGCCACTGAGATCGGGGGATGTATTTTGGGACAACTCAGCCATAGGACAGCATAGAGCATTTGGCCGTTTGAGGCGATAAGCCGGCCGCTATTTGGTAAATTCCCGGGAACGTGAAGCCCGCCACAGCGTCCATAGCGTGCGCAGCCGCGACGGGGGCTGCGACGCAAACGGATTGCGCCCGGGTTGCGACAGGCGCTTGAGGTCACCCCGCACCTGGCTCAGCAGCAGAAACGCCGGCCGTGCCGGTGCCGGCACCTCCGGCAACAGCGACAAGGCCGTCGTCAAATGCTGCTCGGCTTCGCCCACGAGCTGGCCGAGCACCGCATGCAGATTCGGCGTCTCCTTGCCGGCGAACACGTCCTCCATCTCGCAGCCATGGGCCGCCAGCAGCTGCTGCGGCAGGAACAGTTGCCGATGCGCCGAGTCGCGCGGCAGATTCGCAATCACCTGCGCGATGCCCTGGGCGAGCCCGGCATGCCTTGCGACATGCTCGGCCGCCTCCGAAGGTGGCGCCATGACCCGGGCCGCGAGGCCAAACAATGCCGAACAGGTCGCGTCCAGATAGCCCTCCAGAGCCGCCATGGTCGGCATTGGATCGTTGTAGAGATCGAACTGATGCTCGTCGGCGAGCAGCGATAACGGCTCGACCGGCAGGTCGAAATCGCTGATCGCACGCAAGAGCTCCGCCGCCACCGGGTTGCCCTCGGCGCTGCCGTGGACGTGGCCCGACAGCATGTCGGTCCACCATTGCAGGCGGATTTCGCCGGGCAAGGGCTGGCTCACCTGGTCGCGGACGCGGACGATCTCGACATTGAAGGCATAGAGCGCCAGCAGCGCCTGGCGCTCGGCGGCCGGCGCAAACAGCGTTGCGGCATAGCGCGGAAAGTCATGGCTGCGCACGAGGCCGGCGCAGAAGGCGACGGAATCGGGCGGAGGCGCAGCGCTGCTCATGGCACGGCGATCAGCGCGGCCGCGACGCGGCGCCGCTCGCCGATCATGATGTTGTAGGTGCGCACGGCAGGGCCGGTCTGCATCGTATCCAGCACGACCCTCACCGCCTTCAGCGCCTGCCGCAGGTCAGGCGGCGGCAGCCAGACGCCGGTTCCGGTGCCGATCAGAAGCGTGTCGATGCTGTTGGCTGCCGTGAAGACGCGATCCAGCGAATAGCGGTCGATCTTCGTCGGGTCCGTCACGTCCCAGGCCCAGATCGCGTCGGGCAGGCAGAGCAGCGATCCCCGATGCGACATGCCGGCAAAGGCGAAGCCGCACTTGCCATAGGCTTCGATCGGCGCCGAGCGGGGAAAATGCGGTGCGTTGGGATCGCCGGCCATGTGCTTCGTCCGAATGAGCTTACTGCCCTCGCAAACGCCTGCGAGGGCATGCGGTTCGGATCATGCCTTGTTTTTCTTCGCCGGCGTAGCCGTATCGGGCGCATCTTCGCGATGCTCGCCGACGCCGAGATAGATCAGGATCGGGGCCGCGATGAAGATCGAGGTATAGGTGCCGACCAGCACCACGCCGAACATCATCACCGCGGTGAAGCTGTGGATGGCATGGCCGCCGAACAGCAGCAAAGCCAACAGCGCCAGCGTCACGGTGAAGTGGGTGATGATCGAACGCGACAGGGTCGAATTGATCGACTCGTTGAGCAGCTGCGGCATCGGCATCTTCTTGTAGCGGCGCAGCATTTCGCGGATACGGTCGTAGATGACGACGGTGTCGTTGAGCGAATAGCCCAGGATGGTCAGAAGGGCCGCGATGCTGGTCAGGTCGAAATCGACTTGGCTGATCGACATGAATCCGATCGTCAGCACGATGTCGTGCACGTTGGCGATCATGGCGCCGAGCGCGAACTGCCATTCGAAGCGGAACCAGAGGTAGATCAGGATCGAGACGATCGCGAGCATCAGGCCGAGCATGCCATAGGCCAGCAGTTCGCCGGACACGCGCGGTCCCACCACCTCGACGCGGCGATATTCGACGGAATCGCCGAGCGCGCCGCGCACCTTCTGCACGGCTTCCTGCTGGGCAGCGTCGCCGCCCGGCTGCTCCGCGACGCGGATCAGGACGTTCTCGGGGCCGCCGAACTGCTGCAGCTGGACCTCGCCGAGATGCAAGCCATCGAGCGTCGACCGCATCGCGGCGATGTCGGCGGCGCCGGACTTGGCCTGCACTTCCAGCAGCGTGCCGCCGCGGAAGTCGATGCCGAAATTCAGGCCATGGGTGAAGAACAGCGTGATCGCGACGATCGACAGCGCCGCCGAGATCGGGAAGCTGATCCGGCGGAAGCGCGTGAAGTCGAAATGCGTATCGTCCGGGACGATGCGCAGCGACGGCAGCAGCCCGAGCGCTGCGACCACGGTGAGAACGGCAATGAGAATGCCAAGCCCGATGAGAACGTAGTGAGTCACGGTCTTAGCTCCTAGATCGGCACGCTCTGCGGCCGCTTCCACCGCACCCACCAGGCTACGATCAGCCGGGTCAGCGTGAAGGCGGTGAACACCGTGGTGATGATGCCGATGCCGAGCGTCACGGCAAAGCCGCGCACCGGGCCGGTGCCGATGTAGAACAACACGGCGGCGGCAATGAAGGTGGTGATGTTGGAATCGAGGATGGTCGCAAGCGCCCGCTTGAATCCGGCGTCGATCGCCGAAATCGCATTGCGGCCGCCCCGCAGCTCCTCACGGATGCGCTCGTAGATGAGCACGTTGGAGTCGACCGCGATGCCGACGGTGAGCACGATGCCGGCGATACCGGGCAGCGTCAGCGTGGCGTTGAGCAGCGACAACAGGCCGAAGATCATGGCGACGTTGATCGCCACCGCGATGTTGGCGAACACCCCGAACAGCCGGTAGGTCAGCAGCATGAAGATGATGACCAGGATCGAGCCGACATAGGCCGCAAGCTCGCCCTTCTCGATCGAATCCTGGCCGAGGCCCGGACCGACGGTGCGTTCCTCGACCACCGTGAGCGGCGCCGGCAGTGCGCCGGCGCGCAACAGGATCGCGAGATCGTTGGCCGATTGCACCGTGAAATTGCCGGAGATCTGGCCCTGGCCGCCGGTGATGGGCTCGCGGATGACGGGCGCCGAGATCACCTTGTTGTCGAGCACGATCGCGAAGGGCAGCCCGACGTTTTCCTGCGTGGCCTGCGCGAACTTGCGCGCGCCCGAGGTGTTGAACTTGAAGCTGACGACCGGCTCACCCGTGCGCTGGTCGAAGCTCGCCTGGGCGTCGGTCAGGTCGCCACCGGCGACCAGCACCTGCTTCTTGACCACATAGGGTGTAGGCGGCGGCGAGGCGCTCATCAGCAGCTCGGATTCCGGCGGCAACCGTCCCTGCTGCGCCTGATCCGGCGGCACGGACGCATCGACCATGCGGAATTCCATCTTCGCGGTCTTGCCCAGCAATTCCTTCAGGCGAGTCGGATCCTGAAGACCTGGGACCTGCACCAGGATGCGGTCGTTGCCCTGGCGCTGGATGACAGGCTCGACGGTGCCGAGCTCGTTGACGCGGCGCTCGACGATCTGGATCGACTGCTCGATGGTCTTGCGCATGCGGTCGAGCATTGCAGCCTGCGGAATCGCCAGGCGGATCACGCCGCCGCCGGCATCGGTCACCTCAAGGTCGCGCTGACCGCTGGATCCCATCAGTCCGCCCAGTGGCTGGGACAGCTCGCGCAGCTTGGCGAGCGCCGGCTGCACGTCGGATTCCTTGGTGATGCGAACCTCGGCCGCGTCGTTGCGCACGGTCACGCCGCCGGTGAATCCGATCTTGGCATCGCGCAGCGTCCGGCGGACGTCGTCGCGGACCTGGTCCAGCCTCTCCTTCTTCACATAGCTCGAATCGACCTCGAGCAGCAGATAGGAGCCGCCCTGGAGATCGAGGCCGAGCACGAGCCGGCGCTGCGCCCAGGCGGGCCAGGTCTTGACCTGCGCTTCGGGGAAGAAGTTCGGCACCGCGCAGAGGCACACGATCAGCGCCGTCAGGATAATCCCGAGCGCCTTCCACCGCGTGAAATACAACATCGACTGGACCTGTCAGATCAGGAGATTGGGATGCTCGCGGAAGCGCTCACTTCGACGCGGCGTCGTCCTTGGCGGCTTCCTTGCTATCCTTGGATTCCTTGGCCGGCTCGCCCTTCGCGCGCACGCCCGAGATCATCTGGCGCATCTGCCGCACGCGCACGCCGTCGGAAATCTCGAACTCGATCTGGTCGTCGTCGACGACCTTGGTGACCTTGCCGACGAGGCCGCCCGAGGTCACGACGGTGTCGCCGCGGCGGATGTTCTTCACGAGGTCGGCATGGTCGCGCACCTTCTTCTGCTGCGGGCGCAGAATCAGGAAGTACATGATCACGAAGATCAGGGCGAACGGCAGCAGCGACATCAACATGCTGTTGGTGTCGCCGGCGCCCGCGGCCTGGGCATACGCAGGGGTAATGAACATTCGGACGATCCTCGTGGAAACGGGGGAAAACCGGTCAGGCCCTCAAAGGCGACCGGTTCGGTCAAATTCGCGCGGACTATAGCGGCCATTGCCCCAATTGCAACGCTGCCAGACCGTCGATTTGGCCATCTTGCGGCGCGCCCTCAGGCCCGATAAGGCTGCATTCTCAGGAACTTCGGACATGCCCAAAAAACCAAGCAAAAGCCCGGCCGGCAAAGGCCCCCGTACCCCTGCCAGGATGCCAGCCCGCGTCGCGGCAAAACGTCCCAAGGCAACCCCCAAGGCAGTTGACAAGGCAGTCGCCAAGGCAGCCCCGGACCTCTCCCAGGACCGCATCGTCCGCGCGCTGGAGACGATCGCGGCGCACCTCGCCGCCCAGGGCAAGCCGGCCGTCGAACGCGAGTCGTTCGAGCGGGCGGACGCCTATGTCTGGCACCCGGACGGCCGCCTCGCTGCGGTGCCGCGGGTCAGCCGCGTCGAGCTGTTCCTGCTGAAGGGCGTCGACCGGATGCGCGACATCCTGATGGAGAACACTGAGCGTTTCGCCAACGGCCTGCCGGCCAACAATGCCCTGCTCTGGGGCGCGCGCGGCATGGGCAAGTCGTCGCTGGTGAAGGCGGCGCATGCCAGCATCAACGCGGAGCGCAAACCGGCCGACAAGCTGAAGCTGATCGAGATCCACCGCGAGGACATCGAGAGCCTGCCCGCGCTGATGGAACAGCTGCGCGCCTCGTCCTTCTACTTCATCGTGTTCTGCGACGACCTCTCCTTCGACGGCAATGATGCGTCCTACAAGTCGCTCAAGGCGGTGCTCGAAGGCGGCATCGAGGGCCGCCCCGAGAACGTCATCCTCTACGCCACCTCCAACCGCCGTCATCTGCTAGCGCGCGAGATGATCGAGAACGAGCGTTCGACCGCGATCAATCCCGGCGAAGCGGTCGAGGAGAAGGTCTCGTTGTCGGATCGCTTCGGCCTGTGGCTCGGCTTCCACCGCTGCAGCCAGGACGAATATCTCGCCATGGTGCGGGGCTATTGCAGCCATTTCGGCATTGAGGTCGATGACGAGGCGCTGGAGCGCGAGGCGCTGGAATGGTCGACCACGCGCGGCTCCCGCTCGGGCCGCGTCGCCTGGCAGTTCGTGCAGGAGCTTGCGGGGCGGCTCGGCGTGAAACTGACGGTGAATTAGCGGTCGGATCGCAACCCGGCTACGTGCCGCCCTTCCCCGAAGGCGGAGGGTCAAGGGCGCGTGCCTCGCTTCGTCACCATGTGCCGGGTCGGCGTGACGGTACTTTCAGGCGCGGCGGGCGAGATCGCAAAGGAATCGCGCGCGAAGGCGACGCTTGCTACGCGCCGGCACTACGGCCTCGGTGGTGGTCACCGGAACGAGCTTCGACGGGGACCAGGTGCCACCGGTTGCCCGCGTGTTGCAAAGAATGATCAGCAAACTGACAGCCGCAGCTTGATTGCTGCTAGTATTTTCTGACGATGGGCTTTGTCGTCGGAGGTGCTCCGGGCGCGGGCGGCGAGATAGAGAAGGTGACCCAGGTATTCCAGCCTGATGGCCGGTTTTCCGCAGCGAACTCGCCGTAAGCTTTCAAATTGAGATAGCCCTGCATGTCGCCGACCGGAAACAGGAATCCAATCTGGGGGCCGATGCCGACCACTTGGGACTGGAAGCAGCCGACACGGTCACCTGAACCGCTGTCGCAGCCGAGTTCCTTGTAGACATAGCCCACGAGGCCAACCATGACCTGCTTCGACAGGAATTGCGATGCACCCCAGTCGAAGTGCATGTCGACGCCATTCTGATACTGCGTTGCAGTGTTCTTGAAATTGTAGGTGAAGCCGAGCACGCCGGAGAATTCGTGGCCGGTCTGCGGATTGAAATAGGTGTAGCCGC
Source organism: Bradyrhizobium sp. 613_E4_N2_2 (assembly GCF_052075995.1). NCBI lineage: Bacteria > Pseudomonadati > Pseudomonadota > Alphaproteobacteria > Hyphomicrobiales > Nitrobacteraceae > Bradyrhizobium > Bradyrhizobium sp. 613_E4_N2_2. The sequence goes on along the minus strand of NZ_CP197234.1, from coordinate 4,204,412 downwards.
CGCCGACGTCGATCGCGCTGTGTCCGATGCCTATATTCGACAGGCGATCGGATTGGTAAGCGCCAACCGGGATGTCGCCCATGATATAGGTCATGTAGTTGTGGACCCCGGCGTTCCAGCGCAATTGGAATACCGGCGCGACATCCCCAAAGCCCCATGTGGTGTCGCTGATGGTGTCGGACCGCGCGAAGGGGACGTTGTTGCCGAGAGGGCCCGTGAGCACGCCTGACAAGGTGCCTGCCAGGCTGGTGCCGACGACGCCGTAGGCTGCTAACAGGGACACCGACGCCTGGCCGCCGAGAACCGGCGTCGCGAATACATAGGTTGGGATCACAAAGCCAAGATCGCCCGTGGCGTTGACGTTCAAATTCAGTTTTGCGTCGAGGGTAACATTGGCCGGAACCCTGTTGAGCGTGAACTCGCGCGCACGCGCGACGTCGGCGCCGGCGGAGACAGAGGTGTGATAGTAGATGTTTGCCAGCGACCAACCCGGCTGCTGCGGCGCGGCCGCCAGACTTCCAAAGAAACCGGGGACCCAGAAGCTGACGCCGCCTTCATCGGCCAACGCACAATGGGAAAAACCAATGATCGCGGACGTCAAGACGAATGCAGCAACGCCAAGTCTGCGTCGACGTGCTGATTTCGATCGCTCACTCTGCTCCGCCGCCGCCAGTGCAATGCTCACTGTCATGTCGTGCCTCGTAAGATGTGTTACCTCCGAATACAATCCGGCGACAGCGTACCCCCGAGGCGATCGGGGCTCATCATGTAAAATTCAACGGGGATAGATCTATCGCAAGAAAGATCAATGCTGCGACCAAAGAGCCACATTCGGTAACCCAAGTCCGATCGGGCGCCACGGCAGATCTACTGCAACCCTCTCATAGCTGGAAATGTTGGGTATGCAGTTTGTGCCACCGATTCTGTTTTCGGACCCCCACCAACGAGTGAGAAAAAAAGCTCGCATCGCCGTTCGCCGGCGTCTCTTGCTGCAACGCGATGCCAGCCGTTGTTAGGTCGCATATTGAGCCTCGCGACTGCTTATTGGTAATCGAGTGTGACCAAGAGCAAAGTTGCCAGACGATGAACCTCAAGCTCACGCTCGTCGGCGTCGTTCTAGCGTCAGTCTTCGAGGATGCCGTCGATGCTCACGCCAGAAGCGATTACGCCAAGGCCCTGTACGGCCAAAGCGTGGGGAAGCCGGCTACGCAGCAACCTCCTCGCTAGCCGAAACTTCTATTGCGGTGCTGATGACCGCCATGGGCACAAATTCCAATGCATCACTGCCAGATCGCCCAGCGCGTTCTCAAACAGGAGACGATCGCAAAGTCAGACAACAATGTTCACTTAAAGAACACGAAGCGGCACGAAGATCCTCAATTTCGTTGTGACCGAAATGTCACCTGCATCGACATAGCAAGCTAGGCTTGATCCAGATCAAACAAGTTGATTGGTCAGAGACCTTCTTGGTCATATGTTTGCGAGTTGTGGCCGACCTTGAGGAGGCGACGGTGCAGAAAGTTTTCCTCATTTGCATCGCGGCAGGATTGTTGAGCGGACCCGCTCTTGCGTCCGACCTGCCCGTCAAAGCTCCGATATACAAAGCACCAATCGTAGCACCATTGTATAATTGGGGAGGGTTTTATGTTGGTGCCAACTTCGGTGGAGGATGGTCCAACGGCAGCCTGAACATTCCCGGCAACAATCTGTATGGCGGCCTGACCGAATTCGTTGGAGGCGTGCAGGCGGGCTATAACTTCCAGGCCGGCCACTTTCTGTTTGGTGTCGAAGGTGAGTTCGATGGAGCCGGCTTCGGTCATCCGGTCTTTCCTGCTCCGACATTAGCCTTTGTAGATCAGCACTGGATCGGCACCGTAGCGGGCCGTGTCGGCCTCGTGGATGATCGATGGCTCGTATTCGCCAAGCTTGGCGGCGGCTGGGTCAACAGCAGCGCTACTTTGAACCTCCCCGGCGCCGCTTGGAACGGGACCAGCACGAACACCGGCTGGTTGGCGGGCGCTGGCATCGAATACGGCTTCAAGTCGCATTGGACCGTCAAACTCGAATACGATTATCTTGGGCTATCGAACTGGCGTTCTCCCACCGTCCCCTCGGTCGCTTTGAACCGCGACCTTCAAATGGTCAAAGCTGGCATCAATTATAAATTCGAAAGCGGCCTTCCCGCGGAGGCCGAGGCGCCGAAGCATTCCCACGAGCCTTCAGACGACGAAGATCTACAGAAGAAATCACAAAACCCGATCGCGGATTTGGTCAGCGTGCCGTTTCAGAGCAACACCAATTTCAATACCGGACCCTTCAATCGCACCCAGGAAGTACTCAACATTCAACCCGTCGTGCCCATGCATTTAAACGATGACTGGAACGTGATCTCACGTACCATCATTCCGTTGGTGAGCCAGCCAAGTCCGTTCTTCGACAGTAGCACCAACGGGATTGGCGACATTACTCAATCGTTGTTTGTGTCCCCCGTGCATCCCGGGCCGCTGATCTGGGGCGTGGGACCAGTCTTCACCGTTCCGTCCGCAAACGATCCCATCCTCGGGACCGGTAAATTCTTGTTCGGCCCAACGGCCGTGTTAGTGGTCACGCCGCCACATTGGGTGATCGGTGTATTGCTCAATAACCAGTGGTCGGTCGGCGGCAATCCACTGCGACCGCCCGTCAACGCCTTCCTCGCCCAGCCCTTCGCCAACTACAACATGGCGCACGGCTGGTACCTGAACACGTCACCCATCATCACCGCGGATTGGCTCGCGGCGTCGGGGGAGCGGTGGACAGTGCCGGTCGGCGGCGGCATCGGTCGGGTTTTCAGAGTGGGTGATCAACCGATCAACGCATCGATTCAAGCCTATTACAACGTGATACGTCCGACTGGCGCTCCGGCCTGGTCCCTGCGAACTACTGTCGCGTTGCTGTTCCCGGTTAATTGACACGGCAACCTGGCGCGCAACGAGACTTGTGTCTCGGTGTCCGAAGTGGATGATCGCGTCCTTTGTACTGTGGGCGGACAACTTCCCGACGCCGCGTAATACGGTCCACCTCGGACTCGGTTCGGTTCAGAACAAATCTCCGATTGGCAGAATACATCCGAGGTCAAGATCGCCCCGGAATTACGGTGGCGCCACCAACAGCTAGTTCAACGCAGAATCGTCACACCATGCGTCTGCAATGCCTCGATGATACCGTCGAAGATCAGCGCAACGCCCATCGCAGAGACGAAGAAGCCAACTATTCGGGTGATAGCATCGATCCCCATTGCGCCGAGCTTGTCGAAAAGTTTCCCGGCATATGCCAGACACAGGTAGGTGACGACCATCGTCGCGAAAATAGCCGCGACGATCGCTACGAAGGAGGCCAGTTCCGCTGATGATCGCTTAATCGTGGCAGTCATGCCGAGGATGGTGGCGATAGCGCCTGGTCCGCACATGAGCGGCATCGCAAGCGGCACGAAAGCTATGTTACCGCTCTGATCCGCGCCGCTGGCCGGAATCACGCCACCGGAAGCGGATGGTGAAAATAGTTCAAAGCCGATCTTCATCAGGATGATCCCGCCGACGATGCGGACCATGCTCAGCGGCACGCCGAACAAGCGTAGGATCAGCGTTCCGAAGATCAAGAAAAAGAGAGATAGAAGCAGCGCATAGAGGCAAGCTTTCCATGCCACCTTGCGATGTGTGGCGGCGTCCTTGCCTTCCAGCATCTTCAGATAGACCGGCAGGACCTCGAACGGATTTATTATCGCGAGCAAAGTCGCGAACGTACCCACGAACAGCGAGAGTTCATGACCCATTATGCCTGCGCCTCACCCCTTCTCCGGGTGCTCGACTTCGGTGAAAAGGCTCCCCTGTGCCGCACCTGAGCCTGCGCGGCCGCCGCCGGCACCGCGGAGCACCCATGCTGCACCCACTGCGAGAACTGCACCCACGAGTGGACCTGCGACATACACCCAGTAGCTCGTGAAGTCGGTCGCGATCAAGTTCGGGCCGAACGTGCGCGCTGGGTTCATCGACGCTCCCGAGATAGGGCTCCCCCACAGCCCGGCGAGTGCGATGTACGCGCCGACGCCGATCGCGCCGATGATCCCGATGTTCTGAGCGCCTGACGCCGTGCCGAGAATGACACTGACGAGACCGAGGGTCAGCACGGCCTCCATCAGGAACGCATCGGACGCGGAGTATCCCGACGCGGGATAGTTCGACCCGTAGCTGGCCGACACGTTGATCACGGCGTGCAGGAACAGTGCCGCGAGCGTCGCCCCGATCAACTGCACGACGATATATCCCGGTACGCGACGCCATGGGAAGTCGCCACGCACCGAGAACGCGATACTGACCGCGGGATTGAGATGAGCGCCGGACACCCTGCCCATGAAGAGGATGATCGCCATCACCATCAGACCGGGTGCGACGACCGCAGCGGCACGGCTGATCGTGCCGGGAAAGGCCTGCCCCATCATGCCGCCACCGGCGGCCACGAGGACGAGGAAGAACGTTCCGAGCAGCTCCGAGAAGAGGCGGCGCCACTCTTGGTTCGGATCGTGGAAGTCGTTTAGCGACGCGACAAGCTCGTGATCCAGATGGCTCAGTGTTCTGTCGGCCTCTGTTTGCGCCATGAGCTACTCTTTCCTCTGGTCGATGCCGCTGTCCGTTAGCCTCTCGCACCAAGCCTGCACGGCTCGTCGGGTCATCGGCGCGCTTGCGGATTTCGCGCGCTGGATAAGCATGCCTTCAATCCTCCAAGACGGGACCACACCAGCCGGGCAGGTAGCTCGCCTCCTCTTTTTGGGCCAATTGCAGGGCTTGCTCGAGGGCTTCCTCGAAGCGGGTCTCAACGGTTTTGCGCTTGACCTGTCGACGCAAAAAATCCGCCCACAAGAACTCGCTGAACGGCGTCGTGTCCTTGGCGTACCCGCCGGCGCGCCGCAGTTCGCCCGCCAACGAGCGGAACGGATCGTCAATAAGCCCGGCCACGGTCTTCGGCAAATCCTTGTAAGGGCGCAGACGGCCCTCGTCGTCGTACGAATGCATCCAGCTTTGATTGTCCAGGACGAACCAGAACGAATCGGGCTCCAGCGTCCTGAGGTTTTTCACCACGGTAACCAATACCTCTTCGACCCCTTCTTCATGGAGCGCACGCGCCAGGTGGTGATGATCGATGACGTAGTGGCGGTCCTTCGGGCCAAGCACGACCGGGATCATGTGCTTGCCCAAGAACTCGGCTCCTTTCTCTTTGCTCTCGTCGCGCCAGCGCTTGCGCTTCTCCTTGACCTCCCGAATGCCGACCGTCATCTGGGTCGGGCGCAGGTCTGCGATCGCAACTGGCTTGAGAATGGGTTCACGGTCCGACATCGTGCAGACTTCTTTGATCACTAGTCCGAAAATGTTCGCTTTTAGAAGACGTCGTCGCCTCGTCAGCAACCGACCGCGAGGCCAGCCGCGTCCGGTCCGTCCCGATCACCGGACATTCTCAGCGCCCGTCGGCAAAGCCCGCCTTTATAACAACGACCCTTCGTTGTGCTCACGGTGGACTATTCCATTGATCTGGATCAACGGTCGGCCAAGACTCTTGGCGCACGCCCGTACCGGGGCTACACGGACATGATGGCGCTTCGTGATTGTGGTCGATGACGATGCGGCCATCCTGAAGCGTATGGCGCATGCTGTTCGCAGGTTTAGCTTCGAATAGTCAATTCGAGGGAGTCTGACCATGAACATCACTCCCACCATGCGCGCATTGGTATGGTCGACCTCCGTTCTGGCTCTCTCACAATTGGTCCGACCTTCGCCCAGCAGATCTCGGGAACGCCGGGCTCATCCAGCGCCACGACGACGATAGACGGCAAATATCTCCCAAACCCGCCCGCGCCGTTCGGCGGAACGATCAATATGGATGCCAAGGATTCCAAACCCTATTGGCCACCGACCGTGGTGCCGCCCAAGGGGGCGCCCAACGTCCTGCTGATGTCCTCCTTGCGTTAACAGCGGACGTCCGCGCCTCGAACGCGGTGCCGCAGGCGACAAAGATGGTCGGTGTGGAAGTCCGGAATGCGTTGGGTGCCTCCTGCCGGTAACCATGTCCACTGGCTATAGCCGTCCAGATGGCACTTATGGGTCCTTAGAGGATATCAGTCGAAGGCAAAGACGCGCTTCCAGTCCTTCTTCATGTCGACGACCGCCCACTTGTTGACGGCCGCGGCATCGAGAGCGACATCGAGCTTCCCGAAATGCGACTGGCGGTCGTAGGCATATTCACGTTCCGCATCGGTATGGTGGACGATCAGGCCGAACCGCGCGCCACTGGCGCCGAGCGTCGTCCATTGCAGCATTTCGAGATCGCCGTCGGAGTTGCCGAAGGCGGCGATCGGACGCCGGCCAATGTGCTCGTTGATGCCGATCGGCTTGCCCGCCTTGTCGTCGATGAAATTGATGTCGGGCAGCCGGAAGAGCGTTGGCGCACCGTCCTTGATCTCAAATCGGGTTTTGATCGACGATCCGACCACCTGCTCCGGAGGTATTCCGTAGATCCGCTCGGTCCAGGGCCGCATGAATTCGATGCCGCCGCCCGACGCGATGAAGGTCTTGAAGCCGCTGGCTCGGAGATAAGCGAGCAGTTCGAGCATCGGCTGGTAGACCAGTTCAGTATGCGGCCGCTTGAAGCGGGGATCGCGCGCGGTCGCCAACCAATCCGTGACAATCTTCTCGAACTCTGCCGTGGTCATGCCGGCATGTGTCACGGCGATGATTTCGACCAATCCTTTTTCGCCTGAAGCCGCAAGCGCCTTCAGGTCGCCGTCCAGCACTGCTGCGAACGGCTGCGTGGTCTTCCATTCCGGATGCATTGGCGCCATGGCCTTCACGCGGTCGAGGGCGAAGGCCAGTTGCACATACATCGGCTGCTCGACCCATAGTGTGCCGTCATTGTCGAAGGTCGCGATGCGCTGCTCGACCGGCACGAAGAAAGGCCCGCCTTGCGTCGTGACCCGCGCGACGAAATCGAGGATCGAAGCCTTGGTCGCCCCCTCGTTCCAGGACGGGAGTGGATCGCGGGCCTGTGCCAGCGCGGAGGTGGAGCGGAGTGAGGCGGAGAGCAAGGGAAGGACGGCCAGTGACGAGAGCAGGATGCGGCGATCGATAGCAGGAAAACGGATGATCGGTTTCAAGGTCGACTCCTTTCCGTTGCCAAGCGGGCGCACAGGAGTTCGGTGCGCCCGCCATGAAACCAGTCGATGCCAGGCGCTACTTGCCCACCGCCGCCCGGGCCGCCTCGATTTTCGCCTTCACGGCATCGAGGTTGAAACTCGCGCCCTTTTGCATCGGCGGAAACTCGATCGCCGTCATCGCCAGCTTTTCCACCTGCTGCTGAACAAATACAAAGCGCCAGAATTCGTATTTGAACCAGTCGAAGTATTGCTGCGCGCCTTCTTTACTCCCGTTATCGGGCCAGCCCGTGCGCTCGAATGGATCGAGGCGAAGATTGGTCAAATAGGGCACGTCAACCTTGGTTTTTTCGCCGAGCCAGCCTTTTGGCTGGTCGATGAAGCGATACTTGAAGTCGTCGATGCGCACGGCACCGAGTTCGCTCTCTCCGAAGTAAAAGATTTCGTGCCGGTTCGACGGCCCCTTGCCGGTAATCATGTCCATCTGGTTATAGCCGTCCAGATAGCACTTATAGGTCGTGTCACCGATCTGTTTGCCCTTCTGCAGCTCCTCTGCAATGTTCGGGTTGCCGGCGGCCGCCAGCAAGGTCGGAAACCAGTCCAGACCGGAAATGATGCCGTTCTCGACCTTGCCGGCCGGCACCTTGCCCGGCCAACGGATCATGCAGGGCACGCGGAAGCCACCTTCCATGACGGTGCCTTTGCTCTGCGCGAAAGGCGTCTGCCCGCCATCAGGCCAGGTGAAGACCTCGGTGCCGTTGTCGGTGGTGAAGACCACGATGGTGTTGTCGTCCACGCCCATATCCTTGAGCTTCTGCATCACCATGCCGACGTCGTCATCGAGCTGCGCCATGCCGGCTTCATGTATCGACCAGCCGTTCTTGGAGTTGCGCGTTCCCTCGTACTTTGGTGAAAGATGCGTGACGATGTGCATCCGGGTCGGGTTGAGCCATAGAAAGAACGGCTTGTTGTCGGCCTTGGCCTTCTCGATGAACTTCAGCGCAAGATCGCGAATTTCGTCATCTACGGTTTCCATTCTCTTTGGATAAAGCGTTCCGGCATCCTCGATCCGCTGTTTGCCGACCTTGCCCCAGCGTGGATCCACGGTGGGGTCGTCCACGGCGGTCGCGTATGTATGGAGCATATTGCGCGGACCGACGACGTTCAGCAGGTCCTGCGGGTAATTCGGGTGCGCGGGGTCTTCCATGGCGTCGAGGTGATAGAGGTAACCGAAGAACTCGTCGAAGCCATGCACCGTCGGCAAGAATTCATTCTTGTCGCCAAGGTGGTTCTTGCCAAACTGGCCGGTGGCGTAGCCCATTCCTTTCAACGCGGTGGCAATCGTCACCGCCTGCGCGGGTATGCCGATGGCAGCGCCGGCCTGGCCGACCGTGGTCATGCCGGTGCGGATTGGCAATTCACCTGTGATGAAGTTGGCGCGACCTGCCGTGCAGCTCGCCTCGGCATAGTAATCGGTGAACAGCATGCCTTCGGCGGCGAGCTTGTCGAGATTGGGCGTCCGGCCGGCCATCAGGCCGCGGTGATAAGCGCCGATATTCCACATGCCGATGTCGTCACCCATGATGAAGACGATGTTCGGCCGCTGCCCGGCTGGCGCGGGTGACGGTGTTGGTTGCTGCGCATGCGCAGAACTTGTTAGCCCGACCGCGGTGAGTGCCGAAGCGGCGACAAGAGAACTCCCGCTCAGCAAAAGATCGCGGCGTTTCATTCCGTTGCCCGATTGCGGAGTAGCGTCGTGGGAATCTCCAGGCGGAAGCTTATTGCTCATGACGTACTCCTCCCGTTGTTACGCAATTGGCTCTGTTCGCTTGACGCATCGGAAGCCGGCGTGGCTTGTGGAGGTGGCGACCGGCCCGACGCGGCCTCTTTGATCACTTGCTCGCTATTCCGTGGGCGGGCGCCCCAACGCGGAGCGCCCGCCCACCGCACATTCTACTTGCCAGCGTGCGACTGCATGGCCTTCTCGATCTGTTCCTTGACGGCTTCGAGGTTGAAGCTCGCGCCCTTCTGCATCGGCGGAAACTCGATCGCCGTCTGGGCGAGCTTGCCGACCTCCTGCTGCACGAACTGGAACCGCCAGAACTCGAAAACAAACCAGTTATAGAATGCCAACGACCCCTGCGCGCCGTTGGGCAAGTTCGTGCGTTCGAACGGATCAAGCCGAATGTTGGTGAGGATCGGCCAATCAACCTTGACCGTGCCGCCTAACCAGCCGCTCGGCTGATCGGTGAAGCGATATTTGAAGTCGTCGATGCGCACCGCGCTCAGTGTGCCCTCAGTGAAATAGAAGACCGAGTGGCGGGCAGACGGGCCCTTTCCGGTAATCAGGTCCATCTGGTTGAACCCGTCGAGGTAGACCTTGTAGGTCTTGCCGGCGAGTTGCTTTCCTTTCCTCAACTCGTCGGCAATATTCGGATTGCCGGCGGCGGCGACGAAGGTCGGGAACCAGTCGAGTCCGGAGATAATGCCGTTCTCGACCTTTCCCGCCGGCACCTTGCCCGGCCAGCGGATCATGCAGGGCACGCGGAAGCCACCTTCCAGGGCCGTTCCCTTGCCGCCCGCAAATGGCGTCTGTCCGCCATCAGGCCAGGTAAAGTTCTCCGCGCCGTTGTCGGTCGTGAACGCGACGATCGTGTTGTCGTCGAAGCCCTCGTCCTTGAGCTTCTTCATGACGGCGCCGACGATATCGTCCAGTTGGGCGAATCCGCCCTCCGAAACCGACCAGCCGTTGTCGGAGTTGCGCATGTTCTCGTACTTCTCGGAGAGGTGCGTGACGACGTGCATACGCGTCGGGTTGAGCCAGACGAAGAACGGCTTGTTGTCCCGCTTGGCCTTGTCGATGAAGTCGAACGTAATCTTCAGGATTTCGTCATCCACCGTCTCCATCCGCTTTGGATAAAGCGGTCCGGAGTCCTCGATCTTTTGCTTGCCGATCTTGCCCCAGCGCGTCTGCACCGTCGGATCGTCGACGTCGGTCGCCCAGGAATGAACCATATTGCGCGGACCGACGGTGGCCAAGAGCGCTTGCGGGTAGTTGCGGTGGGCCGGGTCTTCCATCGCGTCGAGGTGGTACAGATAGCCGAAGAACTCGTCGAAGCCGTGCATGGTCGGCAGGAATTCGTTGAGGTCGCCGAGGTGGTTCTTGCCGAACTGCCCCGTGGTGTACCCCATGGATTTCAATGCGGTCGCGATCGTCGGCGCCTGCGCCGGCATTCCGATCGGGGAGCCGGCCTGGCCGACCGTGGTTAGCCCGGTGCGGATTGGCAGTTCGCCTGTGATGAAATTGGCGCGGCCCGCCGTGCAACTCGCCTCGGCGTAATAGTCGGTGAAGCGCATGCCTTCTGCGGCGAGCTTGTCGAGGTTTGGTGTCCGGCTCGCCATGATACCCTGGTGATAGGCACCTATATTGAACCAGCCGATGTCGTCACCCATGATGAAGACGATATTCGGCCGCTGGCCGGCCGCTGCGGGGGCTGGAGCCGGCTGCTGCGCGTGTGCCGGCGTTGTCAGCCCGACGGCCGAGAGCGCCGAAGCGGCCACAAGCGAACTGCCGCTCAGCAGCAGATCGCGGCGTTTCATTCCGCCGCCCGATTGCGGCGCAACGTCGTGCGATTCTTCTGGCGGAAGCTTGCTACTCATGACGTGCTCCTCCTGTTGTTATGCAATTGGCTCTGTTCGCTTGATGCATCGGAAGCGGACGTGGCTTGTGGAGGTGCCGACCGGTCGGGCGCGGCCTCCTTGATCACTTTGCTCGCTATTCCGTTGGCGGGCGCCCTATGTCGGGCGCCCGCATCACCCGCAAGCATCCGAGCTACTGGCTCGCGTGCCCCTGACCCTTCTTGAGCTGTTCCATGACCTGATCCAGGTTGTAGCTCGCCGGATCCTGAAGCGGGGGGAACTCCTTGTAGGTTTCCAGCTCCTTCAGCCACAGGATCTGGCCGATGGGCAGCAGGTTCCAGTCGTAGATGTAAGCCGTGACCGGCCCGGCGAGCGCGCCGCTCATCCAGAAAGCCGCCTTTTTCTCATCGCCCCAGCCCGTCTCGAATGGATCGCGCTTGAGGTTTATCATGCCGGCCACGAACTGGGTCTGGACTCCCGGGAGCACGAAGCCCGTCGCGGTTTCGGGCGCGATCGCGAAATACATCTTCCAATTCTTGTAGCGCACCGCCGACGGGTGGCTGCTGGAATAGTAGAAGAAGGTATCGCGCGCCGACTTCTCCGAACGTCCCGAGAGGTACTCGGTCTGGTCGACGCCATCGAGCCTGGTCTTGACGATGCCCGGATAGGCACCGGCCATGATCCGCTTGTTCAGCGCATCGCCCTTGGCTCCGCCGGCGATGTTGACAAGCGTGGGCAGCCAGTCGAGCGACGCGAAGATGTCGTTCTTGACCGTTCCAGGCTTGATGACGCCCGGCCAGCGAATGACACAGGGAGCGCGCATGCCGCCTTCCCAGGTGGTCATCTTCGAGCCCTTGAACGGCGTCGTGCCGCCGTCCGGGAAGGTGAACGTCTCGGCGCCGTTGTCGGTGGTGAACACGACAATCGTGTTGTCGAGTTGGCCCATGTCCTGGAGCTTCTTCAGCACATAGCCAATGTTGTCATCCATCTGCTTCATGCCGGCTTCGTTGACGCCCCAGTCCTTGCCGCCGGGTTCGCCGACCATGGCCATGTACTTGTCGTTCAGCACGGTGGTGACGTGCATGCGCGCAGGGTTGTACCAGACGAAGAAAGGCTTGCCCGTCGTCTTCGGATCGTTGCGGTCGAGGAAGTCGATGACCTTGGCCGAGATTTCCTCGTCGACACCCTTCGATCGCTCGAGTGTCAGCGGGCCCTGATCGACGCACTGCTGAGTCCTGCCTGTACCATCGGACTTGCACGCCAGCACGTTGCGCGGAGGCGTCAGGCAAACCGTCGTTTGCGGATCGACCGCGCCCGGTACTTCCGGGATGCCGGGGATCGGCGTATTCTTGCAGGGCGGGGCAACCGTCTGCTGGGTGGGGGACTTGTTGATGTCCGGGAAGCTCACGCCCTGCATCGCATCGAGGTGATACAGGTAGCCCCAGAATTCCTGGAAGCCGTGCGCGGTCGGCAGCGCGTCGGTGTGATCGCCGAGATGGTTCTTGCCGAACTCGCCGGTGTTGTAGCCGAGATCGAGCAGGAATTTGGCGAGCGCCGGGGTGCCGGGCCGCAGATAGGACGGGCTGCCGGGCAGTTGCGGGGGGATCATGCCGGTGCGTAGCGGATTCATGCCGGTGAAGAAGGCATTGCGACCGGCCGTGCAGCTCTGCTCGGCGTAATAGTGCATGAAGATCGCGCCTTCGTTGCCGATGCGATCGATGTTGGGCGTTTCGCCGACCATCAGGCCGCGGTGGTAGATGCTCGGCTGCATCCAGCCGATGTCGTCGCCCATGATGAAGAGGATATTGGGTTTCGGTGCCGGCTGTGCGGTCGCCGGCGTGCTGGCTGCCCCGGACAGCGACATCAATATCGTCGCGCCAAGCAGCGAGGCGCAGGACCTCTTGTGGCAACGGGACGTCTTGAACGGTGGAATTGCGGCAAAGGGTGGCTTGTCATTGAATATGCAATTCAACATGGCCTCGCTCTCCCATTATGATGCGTTAGAGACACCTCGCCTGATGCACCGAAATCCAAGGTGACTCGTGGATGTGTCGATCGGCTCCGCATGCCGCGCAGCCGGCCGGTAGCGTCTGCAGTAGTTCGGCGCGCACAAATGCGAGCCGCCTTTGATGACCTTGCGTGGAATCTTGACGTTGGTCGTTCTGGGGTCGTAGCTGTCGGCCTCGCGGCCGCCGCGCGGGTTCTCTGGAATGCAGCAGGCTTTTGCAGCGTCGGCCTCATGCCGAGGCGAGTACCAGTCGGACGTCCATTCCCAGACGTTGCCGATCATATCGTGCAGCCCGTAACCGTTCGGCGGAAATGCGGTGACCGGCGATGTCCGTTCGTATCCGTCGTCCCTGGTGTTCTGGCGTGGAAATTCGCCCTGCCAGGTGTTGGCCATGTGACGGCCCCCGGGCGCAAATTCATCTCCCCATGCGAACTCGGCGCCGTCCAGTCCGCCGCGCGCCGCGAACTCCCATTCCGCTTCGGTTGGCAAATCCTTGCCGGCCCATTTTGCGTAGGCGAGCGCATCGCTGAAGGCCACATGCACGACGGGATGATCGTCCAGCCCACGGATGTCGCTGCCCGGCCCGTAGGGATGCCGCCAGTTCGCGCCTTTGGCGAAGGTCCACCACTGGCTGAAGTCCCGGAGACTGACCGGATGCGAGGGCGGAGAGAACATCAGCGAGCCCGCATAGACCATGTGCGGGAGTATTCCCGGATAGTCCTTTGGATCGGGCACGATCTCGGCAACGGTGACGTGGCCGGTAGCCTTGGCGAACGCCTTGAATTGCCGGTTGGTCACTGGATGGCAATCCATCCAGAACGCATCCACGGTGACACGGTGGACCGGCGCTTCTTCCGGATAGTGCCGATCCGAACCCATGTGAAACGTGCCACCCGGCACGAACAGCATCCCCTCACCTGTTGGATGCTGGTACGATTGTCCGGAATCAGGCGGCGATTTCGTATCAGCCAGCTTCATGCCGAACTCCGGACCCGTGCGTCATTGGCCTGCGCTGCTACGGACACGGAACGCGAGGCTTCCAGGTTGATCTAAATCAAAGGGTGTCCCGGTCGGGTTATTCGCGATGTTGCCGGGTCCGGCCTGCCATGTCCGCTGCGCCATCGAAACCGAAGCAGCTTCAGGACATTAGGACATTTCACCGGCAGCCATCGGCTACTTTGCATGGGGTTGTTTTTCGAAAATTGATTGTCCGGACACAAAGGCCTCAGTACGCCACGGTTCGAGGCAGCTTCTCGGCTTGGCAACCGCCGCCTCTGGAATACTGGATCGCCCGCACCAGTGCGCAATGCGCACAAGGCGGGCGATGACAGCATACTCGTGGTGATTGCGTGCCCTACTCTGCGGGCCCGCGCCTCACGCCCCGTTCAGGAATTGAAGCGGGTCAACCGGGCTCGATCCCTTACGGATCTCGAAGTGGAGCTGCGGCGACGCCACCTCCCCGGATTGACCCGACTTGGCAATGACCTGACCGCGCTTGATGGTATCGCCGCGCTTCACCATCAGCTCACTCGCATGGGCATATGCGGTGACGTAGCCGTTGGAGTGCCGAACCAGGACCAGATTGCCGTAACCTTTGAGCTCGTTGCCGGAATAGGCGACGACGCCGTCTTCTGCCGCCTTGACCGGCGTACCCTCGGGCACCGCGAGATTGATGCCGTCATTGGACTTGCCATTGGTCTTGGCGCCGTAGCTCGTGACCACCTTGCCGCGCACCGGCCAGCGGAAGGTCGGCAGCGCGCTCGTGGTCTCCGCAGCTTTCGCCGGAGCCTCCGCGGCCTTCTCTTCGACATTGGCCGTGGCCTGGGCCAGACGCGCGCTTTGCACCGGTGCGGCGACAGCGGCCATCTTGGTGGCGGGTGCGGGAGCAACCGCAACGGGCTGCAGCGTCCCCGCGACAGGGGCCGCAGCAACCGGCGCCGCGACGGCGGCGGTCTTGGCACCCGGCACGGTCAGCCTGGTGCCGAGCTTGAGCTTGGCCGACGGAGCAAGACCGTTGGCGCGGGCGAGTTCAGCCGACGAGATGTGGTTCTTGCGGGCAATGCTGGCGAGCGTGTCGCCGTGGTTGACGAAGTGCGTGCTCGGCGGCGCGGCGACAGCTGCAACCGGCTTCGCAGCAGGCGCCATCGCGGGAGCCGCCGCGACAGGAGCCATCGCCGGTGCGGGCGCAGCCGCTGTGGCCGGATGCGGGATGATCAATTGCTGGCCGGGCGAGAGCGCGCGCGGGCCTTTGTAGCCGTTGGCGGCGAGGATCGCCTGCGGCGTGACGCGATAGCGCTTGGCGAGCACGTCGAGCGTGTCGCTAGTGCCGACGATGATCTTGGTCCCGCCGGCCGGCTGGGCGGCCGCGACCGAGCGCGGCGGCACGGTGGCCGTGGTCTCAAGATGCGGCTGTGCCGGGGGCGCGTAGGAGCTGACGCCGCGACCGCCTCCGGACACCCCGCCGCCCGCCGCAACCGGATAGGATTGCGGTGCGGAGACCGCAGGCGGCGGCAAGGGCTGCGACTGATAATAACCGGGCTGCGTCTGCGGCCGCGAATATTGCGGCAGCTCACGCTGCGGCGGCGGTGCCTGCTGCACCGAGCCGGTCTGCTCAGACGCGAAAGGATTGGAGAAATTCGACTGGGACAGCCGCGACTGCATGTCGGCGCTGCACCCTGCGAAGCTGAACGAGATCAGCGCCAAGACCGCAACCTGCGGCACGCGGCGCGAGTAAAGCAACTCGGCGACTACAGACATGGTTACTCACTCGTACGCAACAGAACTGGTCTTTTAAGTAAACACGTCGCGAGTAAATAACGGCTTAACCCTCCCAATAAGATGTTGGCGGCACAGCCGATCCGGAAATCTACAGCTCCCGCGCCACCCCGGGCAGCGCCGGCACAAAGCGGACCTCGACGAGTTCCTTGCGCTCGATCCCGGCTTCGGTCCGGCTGAAGCGGACCAGCGTCTGCACACCATGGTGCGGGCCGATGGGTGCGATCAGGATGCCGCCGACCTCCAGCCGCTCGACCAGGTTCTCCGGAAGCTGCTCCATCGCGGCGGTCACGATGATGCGGTCGAACGGGCCGATATTGGCCGGCAGGTTGAGGCCGTCGCCGAGCATCACCTCGACATTGTGACAGTTTAGCTTTTCGAGCCGGGCGCGTGCCGCCTCCGCGAGCTTGCGGTAGCGCTCGACGGTCAGCACCTGGCCTGCGAGACGCGACAGCACGGCGGCCTGATAGCCCGAGCCGGCGCCGATCTCGAGCACGCGGTGCTTCTTCTGGAGCTGCAGCTGCTCGGTCATGTAGGCGACGACGAAGGGCTGGCTGATGGTCTGCCCGCAGGCGATCGGCAGCGCGCTGTCACGATAGGCGGCGTCGCGATCGGTCTCCTCGACGAACAGATCGCGCGGCACCTCCTCCATGGTTCGCAGCACCGCCTGATCGCTGATGCCCCGGCGCCTCAGCGAGAGCTGAAACATCATCTTTTCCGGCGGGTGCTGATCGGAGGTCATCGCTGCTTATCGTCTCGTCGGGTCCGGGGCCACGTGTCTCGTTAAGACCCGGGGCAGGAATCCTGTTCCTACCCAGGAACCCATGATAGCCGTTCGGGCGCGGTATTGGACCATAAATCGGCTTGCAACGGGTTGGCTGCAAAGACCATTTTCGGGTGTCCGCTCGCCGAAACGCGCATTGCGTCGATTCGCGTTATCTGCGAACGTTTTCCGCAAATGGGCAAGGACTCAACGACTATGACCGCGACCGGACCTTCGGGCCGCTCTGTATTCCTCGTCGAGGACGAGGTGATGATCAGGATGATGGTCGCGGATATGCTCGAAGAGCTCGGCTACAAGGTGGCTGCCGAGGCCGGCGATATCACCGAGGCCCTGCGGCTCGCCCAGGCGACCGAGTTCGACATCGCCATCCTCGACGTCAACGTCAACGGCAAGGTCATCTCTCCGGTCGCCGATGTCATCAGGGCGAAGGGCTGCCCGTTCATCTTCGCCACCGGCTACGGCTCCTCCGGCCTGCCCGAGCAGTACCGCGACCGGCCGGCTCTGCAGAAGCCGTTCCAGCTCGACGCGCTCGGCAAGACCATCGAAGCCGCCCTTCGCGGCGGCTAGCGATTACTTCAGCGTCGCGCTCAGCGCTTCGGAAAACGCCTCATTGGTGCGGTCGAGCCGTAGCGGCGTGACGGAGACATAGCGCTCGCGCAGCGCCGCCAGATCGGTGCCTTCGGCAGGCGTATCCATCATTGCGGCGCGCTCGAAGCCGATCCAGAAATAGGGATTGTTGCGGCCGTCCCTGCGCTCGTCGATCCTGAGGAAGCCGAGATTGCGTTTGCCCTGGCGCGTGACGCGGATGCCGAGCACCTCTTCCGGCGTACAGGCCGGGAAATTGACGTTGATGACGGTGTCCTTCGGGATGCCGGCGGCGATCACCTTGCGCAGGATGTCGGGTCCGAATTTGAGCGCGGTGTCCCAAAGCGGGCGCTCGCGCGTCTCGACGCTGAACTCCTGCGACAGGGCAAAAGACGGCAGCCCCAGGATGGTGCCCTCCAGCGCGCCGGCGATGGTGCCGGAATAGACCACGTCCTCGGCGACGTTGCGGCCCTTGTTGACGCCGGACAGTACGAGGTCCGGTGGCTTGGTGCCGAGGATATGGCGCGCGCCCATGATGACGCAGTCGGTCGGCGTGCCGCGCACCGCGAAGTGGTTTGGTCCGACCTCGCGCAGGCGCAGCGGATCGTTCAGCGAGAGCGAATGCGACACGCCGGACTGGTCGAGCTCGGGCGCAACGACCCAGACGTCGTCGGACAATGCGCGTGCGATCTCCTCCACGACCTTGAGGCCGGGGGCGTGAATGCCGTCGTCATTGGTGCAGAGAATGCGCATATTAAAAATCGTTCCTGAAGCGGGTCTGAGCCGTCTTATCCGGCCGGGGCCGATCAGGCAAACCGGCCGACTGGGTCCGGGGGCGGGTTCCCAGCCTGGTCCTGCTACCTGCGGATGCGCCATTGCGGCAGGAAGCGTGCGAGCCTGCCTTCCGCGCGCAGCTTCATCGCCGGCACCACCAGGCTCACGACCGGGGCCTCGATCACCCCGAGCGCCTCCAATTGCGCGAGGATCGGGTCCGGCTCCGGCGTCTGCGGAAAGCGTTGGCGCGCCACGGTCAGCGCCTTGTCGAAATCCGCAGCATTCACGCCGGGCTTGGCCCGCCGGCTGCACACGAGATCGTCATCCCAGAGCCGCGCGATCGCGATGTCGAACACACCACGCAGGCGCTGATCGACGGCCTGGATACCGGCACCTGTCACCGCCCATTGTCTGCCGACCCAGAAGATGTCGCGGTGCAAGGCCATGAACAGTGAGTTCGCATTGTCGGATGGCCGGCAGAATAGCCGGCCGCCCGATCTTCGCAACCAAACGTTTCTGCGTGACAGCCGGGCAACACGCACCGGATTCGCGTTCCGATAGAATCGGAAAGGGACTTCAGATTTTTATCTTGTTTGACGCGCTTTCTCGACGCGAACCGGTATCCACTTCGCTCGAAAACGCCCTACTCGCGCGCGACCACCTTCAGTCCGCCCATATAGGGCTGGAGCACGCTGGGGACGGCGATCGAGCCGTCCTCCTGTTGATAAGTCTCCATCACGGCGATCAGCGCGCGGCCGAGCGCGGTGCCGGAGCCGTTCAGCGTGTGCACGAATCGCGGCTTGCCGTCCGGACCGCGCGAGCGGGCGTCCATGCGGCGGGCCTGGAAGTCACCGCAGACCGAGCAGCTCGAGATCTCGCGGAACGCGCCGCCCTCGCCCTGCCCGGGCATCCAGACCTCGATGTCATAGGTTTTTTGCGACGAAAAGCCCATGTCTCCGGTGCAAAGCGCCATCACACGGTAATGCAGATCGAGCCGGCGCAGCACTTCCTCGGCACATGCCAGCATCCGCTCATGCTCGTCCTTGCTGGTCTCCGGCGTCGTGATCGACACCAGCTCGACCTTGGTGAACTGGTGCTGGCGGATCATGCCTCGGGTATCACGTCCTGCGGCGCCCGCCTCCGCGCGAAAGCACGGCGTCAGCGCAGTCAAGCGCATCGGCAGCTGCTTCTCATCGAGGATGGATTCTCGAACGAGGTTGGTAAGCGCCACCTCCGCCGTCGGAATGATGCCGAGACGCTCGGTCCGCAGCCGCTCCAGATCGGGTGCGGCGAGCAATTCGCCCTTGATCGCCCAGAACTGGTCGTCTTCGAATTTCGGCAATTGTCCCGTGCCGAACATGATCTCGTTGCGGACCAGCAGCGGCGGATTGATCTCGGTATAGCCGTGCTCGTCGATGTGCAGATTCAGCATGAATTGGCCGAGCGCGCGTTCGAGCCGCGCCAGCCCCTTCTTCAGCACGACGAAGCGCGCGCCGGAGAGCTTGGCCGCCGTCTCGAAATCCATGTCACCGAGCGCGCCGCCGAGATCGTCATGGGGTTTGGGCGCAAACGCGTAGTTGCGCCGATTGCCGAAGACATGGCGTTGCACATTGCCGTGCTCGTCGACGCCGTCGGGCACTTCGCCGAGCGGCAGATTGGGGATCGCCGACAGCGCCGTGGCAAGCTCCTCGTCGGCGGCTTTCGCAACGGCCTCGAGCTGCGGCATCGTTGTCTTGAGCTCGGCGACCTCCGCCATGAGCTTGGCGGCACGCGCGTCATCCTTCGCCTTCTTGGCGTCGCCGATCTCCTTGGAGGCCGCATTGCGCCGCGCCTGCGCCTGCTCCGAGGCCAGGATCGCCGCCCGCCGCTTCTCGTCGATCGCGAGCAGCGACGCCGACAACGGCTTCAGGCCACGCCTGGCGAGGCCGGCGTCGAAGGCTTGCGGATTGTCGCGGATCGATTTGATGTCGTGCATGGCGGTGGTCCTGGATCAGCGCATAAACCTACAACGGCGAACGTTGTACGTCAGCGCGTTCCCCCTAGCACAGCTGTCATCGCCCGCGAAAGCGGGCGATCCAGTATTCCAGAGGCGCCCGTGATTCCCCGAGAGGCTGCGGCGTACTGGATTCCCCGCCTTCGCGGGGAATGACACCGGTGGACGTGGCGCCCTACTCTGCAGGATTGGCCGGCGTCGACACGTCGGTGCCGGTGGCGGCCTTTGACGCCGCCGCCTTCTTCTCCACCATCCCGACCGCGATGATCGAGCCCTCGTAGAGCAGGAGCAGGGGAATCGCCAGCGAGCACTGGCTCAGCACGTCGGGCGGCGTCAGAACGGCCGCGATGACGAAGGCGATGACGATGAAATAGCGGCGCTTCTCGCGCAGCATCTTCGAGGTCACGATCCCAATACGCCCGAGCAGCGTCAGGATCACCGGAAGCTGGAAGGCGATGCCGAAGGCGAAGATCAGCGACATCATCAGCGACAGATATTCGCCGACCTTGGGCAGCAGCTGGATCTGCGCGGTCTCGTCGCTGCCGGCCTGCTGCATGCCGAGCGAGAAGCGGACCAGCATCGGCAGCACCACGAAATAGACCAGCGCCGCGCCCAGCACGAAGAAGAACGGGGTGGCGACCAGATACGGCAGGAAGGCCTGCTTCTCGTGCTTGTAGAGTCCGGGCGCGACGAACTTGTAGATCTGCGTCGCGACGATCGGGAACGAAATGAAGCCGGCGCCGAACAACGCCAGCTTGAGCTGGGTGATGAAATATTCCAGCAGCGCCGTGTAGATGAACTTCGAATTCTCGGGACCCGCGACCCACACGAACGGCCAGACCAGCACGTTGTAGATCTGCTTGGCGAAGAAGAAGCAGAAGATGAAGGCCACGCCAAAGCCAAGCAGCGCCTTGATCAGCCGCGACCGCAGCTCGATCAGGTGGTCCATCAGAGGGGCTTTGCTGGCCTCGATATCGGCGTCGCTCATGACGCTTTAACGTCCTTGATCGCCTCAGGTGGCGCAGTGTCTTGAATGACCTGGGCCTGCTCGACCTCGCGGGTGATCGCGAGCGGCTCGTTCACGGCCGCATGCGCCTCGGCTTCCACGAAGGTCTCGGGCGTCGGCGCTTCCGGCGTGGTCGGTGTCGCCGGCGTTTCGCCTGAAATCGCCAGCGCTTCACTTGAAGTCGCTTCGACGGCGGTGGTCGCGGAGGTCTCGGCCGGCTTGTCCAGCGCATCGACGCGGAGCGCGTCGCTGACGTCCTTCTGGAGCGAGGTCATCAGATTGTTGCCGGCAAAGCCGGAAGCGGCTTCCTTGACCTCGTCAAAGCTCTTCTTGAGGTCGGCCATTTCGGCCTCGCGCATCGCTTCCTGGAACTGGCCCTGGAATTCGGAGGCCATCTTGCGGGCCTTGCCCATCCACTGCCCGACCATGCGCAGAACGCCCGGCAGCTCTTTCGGGCCGATGGCAACCAGGGCCACGACCCCGATCAGGACCAGTTCACTCCACCCGATGTCGAACATGAGGCCTTCCGTTCACGCCAGCCGCGACCGGCCCAATCCTTCGCGCTTAGGATCGGCGCCGTCACCCGCGTCTCGCGTACGCTTACTCAGACGGCCTTGCTGCCGACGTCGGACCGGGCCGCGGTCGGCGGCGCGGCGGCGTGCTCGATCGACTTGGCCGGCTCGGGCTTGTCGGCGACCTTGTCGTCGTCCTGCATGCCTTTCTTGAAGGCCTTGATGCCCTGGGCCACGTCGCCCATCAGATCCGAAATCTTGCCGCGGCCGAACAGCAGCAGGACGACTGCGATCACCAGGATCCAGTGCCAAATGCTAAGCGAACCCATCCTGCAACCCTCCAAACACACCTGGCCGGGGACCCGGCCGATCTTCCCGGAAACCTAGGCTCGGCAGGCCTCAAAAACAAGGACCAAGGCAGCGCCAATTCGCTGTTGGCGCTACGTAATCTTGCCAGTGTTAACTGGTCGCAGGGAGCCTCTAAACGGCCGGGACGTCAGTCCTCGCTGCCACCCTCGCCGCCCTCATTGCCGCCTTCCGGCGTCTCGGGCTCGACCGCAGGCGCCAGCGCGAGATCCAGGTCCTCGCCCGGTTCCAACGGATCCTCGTCCTCGCGCAGCTGCGGGTCATCCGACGGGGTCGGCACGCTGAATCCGGTCGGCAGGCGCGAATCCAGCAGGCCCGTGCCCTTCAGCTCCTCCAGGCCCGGCAGATCGCCAAGCTGTTCCAGGGTGAACTGCGACAGGAAGTCCTCGGTGGTTCCGAAGGTCAAGGGGCGCCCGGGCGTCTTGCGACGACCGCGCGGCTTGATCCAGCCGGTCTCCAGCAGCACGTCGAGCGTGCCCTTCGAGGTGACGACGCCGCGGATCTCTTCGATCTCGGCGCGCGTCACCGGCTGGTGATAGGCGATGATCGCCAGCACCTCGATCGCGGCGCGCGACAGGCGGCGGGTCTCGGTGCTCTCCCGCGTCATCAGCCAGGCGAGATCGCCGGCGGTACGGAAGGTCCATTTGTTGGCGACGCGCACGAGATTGACGCCGCGCAAGGCATAGTCGGCCTGGAGCTGTTCGAGCGCAGCCTTGACGTCGACGCCATCAGGCATGCGCTTGGCCAGCGTCGCGGTGTCCAGCGGCTCATTCGAAGCAAACAGCAGCGCTTCCAGCAGCCGCAGCTCTTCAGGACGTGCCTGGGACTCGTTCTCCATCGGCTCGGCCTCTTCTACCCGCACTTCAGCCAGGCTTGCCATGGTAGCTTCTCCTTCTTGCACTTAACCGACCGGCGCATCAGGCGCAGGAGCTGCGTCCACGACCGGTTTCGGGCGCCCCTTCCGGAAATAGATGGGCGCGAACGCCTCTTTCTGGTTCAACTCGAGCTGACCTTCACGCACCAGTTCGAGCGCAGCCGCAAAGCTCGAGGCGAGCACCGTCGCGCGCTGCGTCGGATCGGCAACGTGCCGGAGCAGAAAGTCGTCGAGAACGCCCCAGTCGTCCTGTTCGCTGATGCTGCCGACAAGCCGCTCCAGCGTGGCGCGCGCCTCAGCGAGCGACCACACCGTGCGCTTGGCCAGATGCACGCTCGCCAGCACGCGCGACTGGCGCTGCGCGGCATAGGCGGTGAGCAGGTCGTACAGCGTCGCGGTGTATTTCGGGTGCTTGATCTCCGCGATCTGCTCGGGCTCGCCACGCGGGAAGATGTCGCGCAGCAATTGCTGCCTGTTCATCAGCCGGTTGGCGGCCTCGCGAATGGCCTCCAGCCGGCGCAGGCGGTTGGCGAGCGCGGTCGCCATCTCTTCTGCGCTCGGGCCTTCCGCACTCGGCGGCTCCGGCAGCAGCAGGCGCGACTTCAGGAAGGCAAGCCAGGCCGCCATCACGAGATAATCGGCAGCAAGCTCCAGCCGGATCTTTCGCGCGGCTTCGATGAAGTGGAGGTACTGGTCGGCCAGCGCCAGGATCGAGATCTTGGCGAGATCGACCTTCTGCTGCCGCGCCAGCGCGAGCAACAGGTCGAGCGGGCCCTCATAGCCCTCGACGTCCACAACCAACGCCGGCTCACCCTCGGCGAGCTCTGCAGGCCGCCCGGTTTCAAACGATAGGATTTCTGCGGTCATGCGGATGCCGTGTTTGCCCGTGCGATCAATGCGTCCAGTTCGGCGCGTGCGGCCACCCGGTCGAACGGCTGCGGTGCCTTGCGCGACGCAAGTGCGGCCTTCGCGCGCGCCAGCGCCGTGCCGGACAGCTCAGGTGTCTGGCCGGCGACCTCGCGCATCTCCTCGATGTTGCCGTTGCAATGCAGGGCCATGTCGCAGCCGGCCGCGAAGATGGCGCGGGTCCGTTCGGCGATATCCCCCGACAGCGCGTTCATCGACACGTCATCACTCATTAACAAACCCTGGAACCCGATCACGCCGCGAATCACCTGAGTGATCATTGTCGCAGAAGTCGTCGCCGGATGGGCGGGGTCGACCGCGCTAAACACAACATGTGCAGTCATGGCCATCGGCAGGTCGGCCAGCGGCTTGAATGCCGCAAAGTCGGTCCGGTCGAGTTCGTCCCTCGGAGCATCGACCGTCGGCAGTTTGAAATGGGTGTCGGCGGTGGCGCGTCCATGTCCGGGAATGTGCTTCAGAACCGGCAGCACGCCGCCCTGCTCCAGGCCCTCGGTGACCGCGCGCGCGATCGCGGCGACCTTGCCCGGCTCGGTGCCGTAAGCCCTGTTCCCAATGACGGCATCGGCACCCGGCACCGGCACGTCAGCCAGCGGCAGGCAATCCACGGTAATGCCGAGATCGGCGAGATCCGACGCAATCAGCCGGGCGCTGAGGCGCGCAGCCGTCAGTCCAAGTACCGAATCAGTGTCGTACAAGGTCGAGAAAATCGCGCCCGGCGGATAGACCGGCCAGTGCGGCGGGCCCAGCCGCTGCACCCGGCCCCCCTCCTGGTCGATCAGGACAGGCGCGTCAACTGTGCCCGCAGCCGCCCGCAATTCCTCAACCAGCGCAGCAACTTGAGCCGGCGCCTCGACATTGCGCTTGAAGAGGATGAAGCCCCATGGGCGTTCGGCACGGATAAACTCCCGCTCGGCGGCGGTTAGTTCCGTTCCGGATACACCGGTAATGAAGGCCCGCGTGCTCATAACGGCCGATTAACCCTGCCCCGCGAGGGGGTCAAGGAAACGGCCGTTAATTCCTCTGGACGAAGCAGGCGGACAGGCCAGCGGACTTCAGGCTGTTGCAAGCCTGCGTCGCTTCCTCGGCCGAACCATAGGGTCCGGCGAAAGCGCGATAGACGACACCCTTGCCCTTGTCGGTCAGATCGACCCGCTTGATCACCGGCGAGCGCGATCCGAGCACGCTGCCATATTTGCTCTGAAGCACCCGGTAGGACGCTGCCGCGCTGTCCTCGCTCTGCTGCGAGGAGACCTGCACGACGTAGCCGCCACCACCATTGCTGGCGGGCGTGAGTTGCGTCGGGTTGGTCGCAGCCATCCGCTGCGGCAACTCCGCAACCGGCGTCGATTGCGGCGCAAGCGAGAGCGGCTGGTTGGCACTGGCATTGGCCGAAGTCGGCGGATTGCGCGGCGCAGGCGGTGCGGGCGCGGCAACGGGCTTCGGCGCGGCTGCCGCCGGCTTGGCGGCCACGGATTGCGGCGCGGTGCTATCGGTCTGATCGCCTCTCACGGCCACAGTCCTGATCGAGCGCGGCGTATTGGCCGGCAGCGTGCCGTTGCTCGGGATCGGACCCGCGCTTGGCGGCGGGATCGTGGACGGCGCGACGCTCGCCACCGACGGCGGGTTCGCGTTCTGGTTCAGTGGCGGGAACACCACGCGCGGACCGCCCGCCTTGGCAGCGACGTCGACAGGCGCCTCTTCACGCGGCACGATCTTCTCGGAGCCATCGCCGCTCGCCATGCGATCCGGCACCTTCGCCGAGGAGTCGGTCGGCGCCGGCACGATCTTGGTCGGCGTGTTGTCCGCCTTGATGATCGGCGGCTCGCCGCTGCGGGGCGAACCGACATAGGTCTTGTAGGCGAAGGCCGCGCCAGTGCCGACCACGGCAAGCGCGAGGATCGCCGCGACCGTCATCATGCCGCCGCGCGGCTTCTTCGGCTCGTCGAGATCGGCCTCGGGATAGTCGCTCTGGAACGCGTAAGGATCGTCCGGATAGGCGGGATCGCGCTGATAATCCTGCTCGCCGCCCTCCAGCCGTCCATAGAGCGCGTCGTCGTAGCGTGCCGGATCGGGTGGCTGATGCGGCTCCTGATAGGCTTGCTCCTGGTAAGCCTGATCATGCTGCTGGTGAGCGCGGCCCTGATGGGCCTGATCCTGATAGGCCTGCGCTTGATGGGCCTGATCCTGGTAAGCGTGGTCCTGATAGGCCTGCGGCTGATGGAAATCGGGCTCGGGCGCGGTCGGCTGGGCTGAATAGCGGTGCAATGGATGAACCGGGTTCACAGAAACGGGATAGTCGGGCTGCTCGGGCGCGGGCTGCGGCTGCACGTTGGCGCGCCGCATCCATGAGGGCGGCCCGGGCGGAGCCGGCGGCGCCTGCTCGGCATAATCCTGCCGATAGTCGTCCTGCGGATAATCGTGGTCCTGATAGCTCTGCGTTGGCGGTGCCGGCGGCTGCGCGCTCGGCCGTCCCTGCGCTGCGAATGGATCGGTCTGTCCGATCAGGCGGGCGAGTTCGGCCAAGGGATCGTTTTCCGCCTTCCCATGCTGATCGCCACCGCGACCATAGCCATCGGAAGGAAACGTTCTGTCCTGATATCGTTCGGCCATCGTGATGATGCGTCCCTTCGGGAAAGCCGCGCGCCCCTCGACCAAGGCGCGGCTTTCGACCCACAAGGCATTCAACCAAGTCTAAGCGGTCCGGCTTCTGCCGGTTACCCCCAAAATTCCCCTTAAGTAGTTCGCCCCAAACTACCGCATCTCGTCCGGAGCATGGACGCCGAGGATGGCGAGGCCCGATGCCAGGACAGAGACGACGCCCTGGACCATGGCCAGTCGCGCCTTTGTAAGATCTGCATCATTATTGATAATGAAGCGTAAATAGGGCAAATCGCGCCCCTTCGTCCAAAGTGCGTGAAATTCGCTCGCTAAGTCATAGAGATAGAAGGCAATTCGGTGCGGCTCATGGGCCGCGGCGGCGGCCTCCAGCATGCGCGGAAAAATTGCGAGGCGCTTGAGCAGCTCGAGCTCGAGGGGGTCCGACAGTCGTTCCACCGCCGACTCGCCGAGCCACGCGATGCGCTTGCCGGTATCCTCAGGCAGTTCCGGGAACACCTCGGCCCGGGCGTTGCGGAAGATCGAGTGGCCGCGGGCGTGGCCGTACTGGACGTAGAATACCGGGTTGTCGCGCGACTGCTCCATGACCTTGGCGAGGTCGAAGTCGAGCACCGCATCGTTCTTGCGGTAGAGCATCATGAAGCGGACGGCGTCCTGGCCGACCTCATCCACCACCTCACGCAAGGTGACGAAATCCCCGCTCCGCTTCGACATTTTCACCGGCTCGCCGTTGCGCAGCAACTTCACGAGCTGGACGATCTTGACGTCGAGCGCGCCCTTGCCTGATGTCGTCGCCTTCACCGCCGCCTGCATCCGCTTGATGTAGCCGCCATGGTCGGCGCCCCAGACGTCGATCATCTCGGCAAAGCCGCGGTCGAACTTGTTCTTGTGGTAGGCGATATCGGAGGCGAAGTAGGTATAGGAATTGTCCGACTTGATCAGCGGACGATCGACATCGTCGCCGTAAGCCGTCGCCTTGAACAGGAGCTGCTCGCGGTCTTCCCAATCCTCGACCGGCGCGCCCTTCGGCGGCGGCAGGCGGCCTTCATAGATGTCGCCCTTGGCCTTCAGGAAGTCGATGGTCTCGGCAACCTTGTTGTTGCCGGTCTCGATCAGCGAGCGCTCGGAGAAAAACACGTCGTGGCGGATGTTGAGGGCTGCGAGATCGTCCTTGATCTCGTCCATCATCATCGCGATCGCCTTGGCGCGCACCGTCGGCAGCCACTCGGCCTCGCTCATCGCAAGGAGCTTGTCGCCGTGCTCCTTCGCCAGCGCCGCGCCCACCGGCTTCAGATAGTCGCCGGGATACAGCCCTTCCGGGATCGCGCCGATGTTTTCGCCAAGTGCCTCGCGATACCTGAGGAAGGCGGAACGCGCGAGCACGTCGACCTGGGCGCCAGCATCGTTGATGTAGTATTCGCGGGTGACGTCGTGGCCACCGAACTGGAGCAGGCTTGCCAGCGCGTCGCCGAACACGGCGCCGCGGCAATGGCCAACATGCATCGGTCCGGTCGGGTTCGCCGAGACGTATTCGACATTGACCTTGGTGCCACCGCGGACGCGGCCGTAGTCAGCCCCCTCGCGCAGCACCGTCCGCAGCGCCTCGGCCCAGGCGGCCGGCTTCAGTGTCAGATTGATGAAGCCGGGGCCGGCGACGTCGACCTTGGCAATCAGCGCGTCGGCACGGAGCCGCTCGGCGATCTGCTCGGCGAGGTCGCGGGGCTTTGCCTTTGCCTCTTTGGCAAGCACCATGGCGGCGTTGGTCGCCATGTCGCCATGGGAGGCATCGCGCGGCGGCTCGACCACCACGCGCGAGAAATCGATACCCTCGGGCCAGTTGGCGTCCGCTGCGAGAGCGCGGCAGGCGGCGTGCACGCGTGCGAGCACGTCGGCGAACAGGTGCAGTGCTGAGGATGTGTCGGGCATGGCCGCCGCCTAACGCAAATCCGGGGTCGAGTCAAAGAGCCGCTGGTGCTCGGTCAGGGCGAAACGGTCGGTCATTCCGGCAATGAAATTGCCGATCCGGCGGGCCCGGTCGCCCTCATTGTCCGCCTCCGCCCCCAGCAGCCATTCCGGTGGCAGCTCTCCGGGCGATGTCAGGTATTTTGCGAACAGGTCGAACAGGATCTGTTCCGCCTCCCCCATCACCCGCATCACCCGCTTGTGGCGGTACATGTGCTGATAGAGAAAGCGCTTGATGGCGGCCTCCTCCTCGGCAACCGCCGCCGGGAACGTGACCAGCGCCCGGCTCTGCCGGCGCACGTCCTGGGCCGATTGCGGTTTCACGGCGGCGAGGTTCTTCTGCGCCTCCGAATACACCGCACCGATCAGGTGCGAGATCAGCTCGCGCACCAGCTCGGCGCCGCGCCGGACGTCTTCGAGATCGGGGTAATGCGCTGAGGTCTCGGCGATGATCTCCGCCGTCAGCGGCATCACCTTGAGATCATCGAGATGGAACAGGCCCGCGCGCAGACCGTCATCGATGTCATGGGCGTCATAGGCGATGTCGTCGGCGATCGCGGCGACCTGCGCCTCCAGCGAGGCGAAGCTCCACAATTCGAGATCGTAGGTCTTGATGTAGTCGGCGATGCCGACCGGAATGCCATGCTCGCGATAGGGCCCGACCGGCGCGCCGCTGCGATCCGTCAGCGGGCCGTTGTGCTTGACGATGCCCTCCAGCGACTCCCAGGTCAGGTTGAGACCGTCGAACTCCGGATAGCGGTGCTCGAGCGAAGCGACGACGCGCAAGGTCTGGGCGTTGTGGTCGAAGCCGCCGAAATCCTTCAGGCAGGCATCCAGCGCCCGCTCGCCAGCGTGGCCGAACGGCGGATGGCCGAGATCATGAGCCAGCGCCAACGTTTCCGTGAGGTCCTCGTCCAGCCCGAGCTGCCGGGCCAGGGCGCGAGCGATCTGCGCCACCTCCAGCGAATGGGTCAGCCGGGTGCGGTAGTGGTCGCCCTCGTGGAACACGAAGACCTGGGTCTTGTACTTCAGGCGGCGGAACGCGGTGGAGTGGATCACCCGGTCGCAATCCCGCCGGAACGGGCTGCGGGTCCGGCTCGGCGGCTCCACGACCAGCCGGCCGCGGCTGCGGTCGGGGTCGCAGGCATAGGGCGCACGGGGGGCTGCCATTCCGACGGACACGACGAATTTAGTCCCTATCCATTTGATTCTGCGTATGCTTGCACTTAACTATGCCGGACGCGGGATACCAAATGAATTGGGCAAGTGAAGTTGGTATGACCGCGGGACTATCGGAGACGAGCTATGACGACTGACGTGACCATCAGTGACCGCGCCGCACGCCGGATTGGGGAGATCCTCAAGGGCGAAGGTTCTGGCGCGATGCTGCGCATCTCCGTCGAGGGCGGCGGCTGCTCGGGCTTCCAGTACAAATTCGACATCGACCGCGACCGCACCGACGACGATCTCGTGATCGAGCAGGAGAATGCGGTCGTGCTGGTCGATTCCGCCTCCCAGCCGTTCCTGGCGGGCTCGCAGGTCGATTTCGTCGACGATCTGATCGGCGCCTCGTTCCGCGTCAACAATCCCAACGCGACGGCATCCTGCGGCTGCGGGACCAGCTTCTCGATCTAGCCCGACTTAAAAATCTGAAAAACAACCCCATGCAAAGTAGCCGGGAGCCGGCACGATGCATTTCGGACTTTACGAAAACCGTTTGACGCGTCGGGCAAATCAGGGGTAAGTTGCGATCATCGCGCGGTCCCAAAGAGCGGGGCTCGGCGGGTCCGATACAGTCTGACGCCGAAGCGGCCCCTGCCGCAGTCCAATCATTCTAGAAAGTTCGAATCTCGTCAGCGGCGCCATTTTACGACAGGGCACGCTACTACGCCCTTCCCGCGGTGGCGCCCGCGTCACGAATGATTCCGGCGTCGTGCGGCTCGCCAGGGCGTGAGCCGCGGAATCCAGCGCGGGACATTGGCCCGGAAATCCTCGTACTCCGTTCCGAAGCTACGAACGAGCGCCGGCTCCTCGTACCCCACGACAAACGCGTGGAAGGCGAGCCACACCAACACACCGTACACAAGAAGGCGCTGGTCGCCGAACAAGGCCGCTTGGCCCAGAATGACGGCGACAAGGGCAACGTAAATAGGATTGCGCACATAGCGATAGAGACCCGTCACCACGAGGTTCTGCGTCGGCGCGATCGGCGCCGGCGTGCCCAATCCTTGCAGCGCAAAGCGTGCAAACGAGTCGACAAGCCCGGGTAGACCGGCGACGATCAACAGGATCCCGACGGCGCGTGTCGCGTCGAGATCGAAGAAGGGCGGCCGAAACTCCCAACGCGTAATCCACCAGGGAACGAGCCCCGCCACTGTGGTGGGCGCAACCGCAAAGAAGAGGGCGGAGCCCAATATCGCGATCGTTTTCGGCATGGCACCTCCTTCCAGTCCTGTCGCAATGTTAATGCAGCCATGTCCGGTCAGCGCGTTCAGCGGAAGTAGGCGGTGGCCCATCCAAAATCCGGTTGCTCATCATAGCAGCATCGGCGGCTCACGCCCGCCCTGGGCAGCAGTCGAGCAAAATTGAACGTTGCATCATAGCGCCACGACGAAGCAATAGTGCCCATCTTCATCTGCCGTGGCATCTGCCGTGGCGCGCCAATAGCGGTAGTAAATTATCCAATGCGAGTTATTGATCGTCTGTTCTGTTGCCTCGCTCTATTCCTTGCAATCGCAGCCGTCCCGGTGCTTCCCGCGCGCGCGGCCGAAACCTGCCCGTTCATCAGCGCCCAGGAGCTCGCCCGCGCGATGCCGGTGCTCAAATGGTCACTGATTTCAAATCAGGACGGCCGCGGCTGCATCTACCAGGGCGGGCGCGGCGACACGATGATGCTGACCGTGTTCCGCAATCCCGACAAGGACCGCGCCAGGGAATTGTACGCGACCTTCGTCAAGACACTTGGCGAGCGCATGCCGCTTAACGCAGTCGCGGGGATCGGCGAAGAAGGCCAGGGCGGAGCGAGCGCCGCCGGCGCAGAACGCCAGGAGGCCTCGGTCGTCGCCTTGTCCGGCGATTACATTCTGCAGATCAGCGTCTATCCGATTGGCCGGCGTGCCGACGACGCGCTGCTCGGGCCGATCGCCGAAGCCGCGCGCGTTGCCATCGCCAACGTGAGCAAGAGCAGCGAGCGGTTCGGCAATTGCGAGTGGCTCACGGCCGCGGATGCCGACGGCTTTCTCGACAAGGGCACGCTGACGGTCCAGCGGACCGGCGCCGGCAGCTGCATGATGTTCGATCGCGAGGCCAATACCATGACCGTCGCGGTGATCGCGATGTCGCGCGACACGGTCATCGGCATGATGAAGCGCGCGGGCCCCTGCAAACATTTGACGATACCCGAGCTCGGCAGTGAAGCGTTCGGCGAGCATTCCTGCACCAAGGGCAACGGCAACGCCGTCAACATCTATGTCTGGAAGAACGGCAGGCAGGCTTCGATCCTGTTCGCGCCGGTCAAGCCGCATCCCGAGTCCGGCTCGGTCGAGCGCCTGAGGGCGGTCGCCGGGCGCGTCTATGGAAAACTGTAACGGCGCCGCGTTACATTGCCGGCGCACGCGCCCGTAGCCGTCCTGCGGCTGCGGGACCAGCTTCTCGATCTGACCGGCTAGACGCCGGTCATCTGCCTTTCCTCGTCCGTCCACTCGACGTCGAGCGGCGTCAGCTCCGGCTGAAGCGGCGCGCCCTCCGACATCATGTGGCCGTCGAGCGCGCGCAACAAGGCGGCCGCGAGTGCGGGCTTACGCAGCGGCTTTGCCAAAAAATCCGACATGCCGGCCTCGCGGCAGATCTTGACGTCCTCGGGGAAGGCGTTGGCGGTCAGCGCGACGATCGGCAAGGCTTCGAAACGCCCGCCTTGCGCGCGGATCGCCCGCGTCGCGGCAAGGCCGTCCATGTCCGGCATGCGCACGTCCATCAGCACGACATCGTAATCGCTCTCCGATGCAGCCTCGACCGCCTGGACGCCGTCGGTGACGACGCGCAGCTCGACGTCGAACGCCCCCAACATCTTGGTCACGACCATGCGGTTGACGGCATCGTCCTCGGCCACCAGCACCTTCAGCGGCCGGTCGAGCCCCGCGATCCGCGCCTTGAGCTCGTCCGCTTCGTCGCTGCCCGCCGCCTGGTCGGAGGCCTGCGCCTGGCTCCAGGGCAGCACCAGCGTGAAGCGGAAGGTCGAGCCCTCGCCCGGCGTCGAAGTGACGCCGATGGTGCCGCCCATCTGCTCGATGATGCGCCGGGAGATCGCAAGCCCTAGTCCGGTGCCGCCGAAGCGGCGGCTGATCGAGGCATCGGCCTGCGCGAAGTCGGAGAACAGCTCCCCGAGTTTCTCAGGCGCAATGCCGATGCCGCTGTCGCTCACGGTCCATTCGACGGTCGCAAGCAGATCGCGGCGCGCCTGGCAGGTGGCCTTGATCGTCACCTCGCCTTCGTCGGTGAACTTTACCGCGTTGGAGGCGAGGTTGAGCAACACCTGCCGGATCCGCGCGACATCACCGCGCAGCGTCGGCGGCAGGTTCGGGTCGAGCTCGACCTTGACGGCGAGCCCCTTGCTCTTGGCGCCTGCGCGCACGACGGTCGCAACCGTCTCGACCAGCGCCTGCGGCGCAAAGTCGATCGCCTCGAACGCGAAGCGTCCGGCCTCGAGCTTTGACAGATCGAGGATATCGTTGAGGATGCGCTGGAGATTGTCGCCGGACTCGCGGATCGAAGTGACGGCCTCGTGCTGCTCCGGATCGAGCTTGGTTTCCAGCAGCATGCTGGCGAGCCCGAGCACGCCGTTCATTGGCGTGCGGATCTCGTGGCTCATCACCGCGAGGAAGTCGGACTTCGCACGGCTCTCGGCCTCCGCCTTTTCCGCGCGCCAGCGCTCGGTGACGTCGCGGCCGAAGCCGCGATAGCCGAGAAACTGGCCGTCGCGGTCGTAGGCCGGCTTCGCGGTCAGCGACCACAGCCGCGCCTCGCCGCCGGCGACGACCTTGAGGTTCATCTCGTGCAGCGGCTCGCTCTGCTCCATCAGGCCGACGACGTTGTAGGCTGCGCTCTTGTCGTCGGGACAGAGCATGTCGAGCACGTCGACGAAATGCGAGCCCTTCAGCAGCGGAAGCGGAAGCTGCGCCACTTCGGCGAAGCGTTGGGGCACGTCGACGAGATGCCCTTCGGCGTCGGTCTGCCACAACCAGTCGCTGGCGTTCTCCTGAAAGTCCTTCAGCAGCAGCGAGATGATCTCGGTCTGACGTTCGAGCTCGAGCCGGGCCTTGAGATTGCCGAGGAACAGATTGCCCTGCGAGACGATGTTGCGCGCCATGAAGAACGCGAACAGCAACAGGAACACCGCGGTTAGCAGATACGGGCCGGTGCCGCACAGGAACAGCGCGCCGGCGCAGGCCATCGTCACGGTCGCGAGATAGACGAGGCCCGCGCGCGGGAAGGTCGACAGCGTGAAGGCGCCGCCGGACATCATGCCGACCATCAGGCAGGCCAGGATGAGCTGACTGGTCGGCTCGACCCGGCTGAACAGCGCGAGCGGCAGCGTGCCCCAGATCGCCGCGAGGAAGAACGCCTGCCGCAGCATCTGCCGCGCGGCGCGCGACGAGGCTTCCTGCGGCGGGTTTTGATGCAACCGCCGCCACGCGCGCACGGCAAGCGAGGCGGTGACGGCGAGGGTCATGCCCCAGATTGCAAGGAAATCGTTCCAGCCCCTGCCCCAGAACAGGATCAGCACGATGGCGACGTTGAGCATGGTGACGGCCATGGTCACCGGGATCGCGCGCATCACTGCGTCGATCTGCTTGGCGCGAATGCGGCGCAGCTCGCGCTCGCTGAGATCGGCGGTCAGGCCGTCCTCGATCTCGAAGCCGCCGAGCCAGTACAGGAACGCGCCGATCAGGCCGTCGCGCGGCTCAGCTTGCTTCATGGATTTGTCCGGCCATCCCATTCGAAAAACCTTTTCGGTATCAATGGCCCGAGCCCGGCTTAAGCCGGGTTAATTTTGTGGGAGATTTTGCGGCGTCCTTGACGGGCGCGTTTGCAGTTTGTTCTAACCATGGCCCCTGCCCGGAGCCCCGCCAATGCCCATCAGAGTTGCCACCTGGAATGTTAGGTCGCATATCGCTCGGTCATCGTGAATCACCGTAGTTCACGCTAACCCGCTGATGCCATTCCGCAATTGTCCCCCGAAAATGGATGTCCATTTGAATGCAAATGGTTCCTATTACGTGAACTTGGGGGTATCGCTGGGGGTATCGCAACGAGGATACCCCCATGCAAGACAGTTTCGCGCGGCTGCTTTCCGATGCGCGCATTCGTAAAGTCGAAGTCAGGAGCAAGGCATACAAGCTGGCTGACGGCGGCGGGCTGTACCTGCTCGTGCAACCGAACGGCAGCATGTCGTGGCGGTACAAGTTCCGAGTGAACGGCCGCGAGGGGTTGCTGTCCATCGGGCAGTATCCCGAGGTGCCGCTGGCCGCCGCCAGGACGAAGCACCGCGACGCGCGGGCGATGGTCGCCGAGGGTGTCAACCCGGTGCAGGCCAGGCGCGTCGAGCGCGTCGAGGCCGAACGCGCCCTGGTCCGCGCCGAGGCCGGATCGTTCGCCGCCGTGCATGACCAGTGGAAGGAAATCACCGAGCCGCGACTGGCGCTGAACACGATTAACCAGCACCGCCGGGAGTGCGCGAACTTCCTCCTGCCCGAGTTCGGGAAACGGCCGGTGTGGGAAATCAAGCGGCCCGAGGTGGCGATGCTCCTGAAGCGCGTCGAGCGCAACGCGCCCGAGGTGGCGCGAAACCTGCGCACGTATCTCACGCAGATATTTGAGCACGCCATCGAGCTGGGGCTGGTCGACGCGAACCCCGTGCCGTCCGCGCGCATGCTGCGACCGCGCCGGAAGAAACAGCACGCCGCGATGGAGCTGGAGAATTACCCGGATTTCGTCTCCAGGATGGTGGCGTCGGGCCACGAGCCGCAGACGAAGGCGGCGATGTTCCTGGTGATCCTGGCCGCGTGCCGAAAGCAGGAAGCCGCCGCCGCGCGCTGGTCGGAGTTCGACCTGGAGGGCGCAGCCTGGACGATCCCGGCCGAGCGCATGAAGGCCAGGCGCGAGCATTGGATTCCGTTGTCGCGCCAGGCCGTGGCGCTGCTGTACCGGCTGCGCGAGTTGTCGCATGGCGAGTTCGTATTCCCTCACCGCACCCGCGCGAACGAGCCGATGGCGTCGAACACGCTGAATGTGATGATCGACAAGATACGCCTGGACGGCGCCACGGTGCACGGCTTCCGCTCGATGTTCAGCACGTACTTCAACGCGCAGCACGCCAGCGCCGACGTTGTGGAGCGGTGCCTGGCGCACGCGCCATCGAACAAGGTCCGCGCCGCGTATAACCGCCACGAGTACCAGGACGAGCGCCGAGACATGATGCAGCAGTGGGCCGACGTGCTCGATGCCGAGATAGCGAAGGCGCGCAACGTGGTCGTGGTGATCGGCGACGCGGTGCTCACGCCGCAGTTGGCTGCGTGAATTGTTCGTCGGCGTTCGATTGAAAAGATCAATTGGACGTCGACAGGGCGCGAGAGGAGGATTCACGCCAAGGCAGCGAAGCGCCGGTAGGTGAAAGCAAAGTAGCCCGAAGGGTGAAACGCGAGTAGCGCGAAAGCCTGTTCGGCCTTTAAGTGCGGGTGACCGCCGCAAACATCATGACGGCCGGGAAAGACCGGCAACAAATTTTTCGGGCAAGCAACCGAATCCGTCGCCAAACTTGCATTGAAGGCACGGCCTAAGCACGTTGGAGTAATTGCGGTACGAGGACGCCTGGAACCATTAGCGTGCAATACGGCGTGACACCCTGGAGAGACGGGGTGCAATGGGCAACTGGCGTTAAGTGTTGCCGTATGGCTCCACGCGAGACGGGCCTGGCACGCCGGAAAGACGGCGAACACATACCTGTCGACTAGCGGCCTAGGTCATCGGAACTTCACTCCGATATTTTCGCGGGTTCGAATCCCGCCAGGTATACCACTCCCGATGTGTCTTCCCCTTGGACACACTGAAAAGGCCCCGTCGTGAGACGCGGCCTTTTTGCTATTTGATGCACGCCGCCATGACGACGCCGAGGATGGCGAGAAGCGCCCACGGCAATGCGGCGAGCAGGAACCACTCGTCGCTCCGCTTCACGGCTGAAACCTCATGGTGCCAGGTGCCACACTTGAATCCTCGACGACGCGGAAGCCCATGACTCTCACCGCTGCGCGCATCGCCTCTCGCTGCGATCCTGGCCTGGCGCCATCAAGGTGTCGTTCGTATGCCATAGCTCCATCGACTATGGCCGCATCAGACAAGCCACGCTCCAGCTCGGCCACCTTCAGCCGCATGGCCTCATACGCCGCAGCCGCATCACCTGGAGCCGCCCACATCGTCACAACGCGCTTGCCGCGCGCGCGATACGTGTCGACGAACGCCTGGTTCTTCTCGCTGTAGGCGAGCCAGTACGGGTTAAACGACGAGCTGTCGTCGACGAGCCAGCCGGCGGGTGTTGGTGGTGATACGGGGTTCTGGTGAATGCGAGGCGTGTGTACCGGGTACATTTTAATGAGTCATTCCTGAAATTGAAAAGCGGGCGACCGAAGCCGCCCGCGTGTGGCCGTCTATCCGTCCGTCAGAACGGAATATCGTCGTCGTCAAAGCCTTCGTTCTGCGGCGGACGCGATCCGCCAGGGCCAGGCATCTGGTTCTCGCGCGGACGACCGCCGCCGTTGCCCTGGCGCTGCTGTCCGCCACCGTTGCCGCCACCCTGACCGCCGGCACTGCCAAGCATCTTCATGGTGTCGGCGACGATATCCGTCGACCACCGCTCGACACCATCCTTGTCGGTGTACTGCGACGTTTCCAGGCGACCCTGGATGAACACCTGTTTGCCTTTCGCGAGGTATTCGCCGGCAATCTCGGCGAGCTTGCCCCACATCTTGATGCGGTGCCACTCGGTCTTTTCCTGGGGATTGCCGTCCTTGTCCTTCCACTTCTCCGTCGTGGCGACGCGGATGGTCGTGATGGCTGTTCCGCTGCCGGTGTAACGCGTCTCGGGATCGGCCCCGAGGTTTCCGATAATTTGTACCTGGTTGAGTGATGACATGGCTCTCTCGTGTTGTTACCGGCTACGCCGGGAATGTTCGCGCTCGCACGCGGAGTTGCAAAACAGTTGCGCCGGCAGGGCCAGCGGTTCTTCGCACGCTTCGTTGAGGCAGTACCCGCGCGCTGTGAGTTTCGGTGCTGCCGCCGCCTTCGCGGCCTGCGCCTGAAGCCCTTGCTCCAGGTTGAGCGCATCGAACGCCTGCGCTTGATCGATCACGTCACCCATGACAAGCGCCCTTTTCCGTCAAGACCCAAAGGTACGGCGTCGAACGACCAGCACGCAGGACATTCCCTTGCGCCTCAAGTCGCCTGCACGCCATGGCTACAGAGGCCGATGACACATCGCCGATGGATGACGCGAGGCGATAAGATGTCATCGCTGAGGACGACTTTCGAAGCTCAAGCAACACTTTCTCTGACAGGTTCATTCCTGGCTCTCCAGGTGAATGATAGCGCCGGCCAGGTAGTTGATGGCGCCCAACAGCTCATGCACGGCCGCGTCGCGTGGCAGGCGTTGCGCTTCCTGCGCTTTCTTCATGGCCTGGAACAGCGGTCCGCCGATGCCGACCAGCGACGCAATCGTCATCATCGGCTGCTCGTCGAACGCCTGGCCCTGGCCGTGCCGCTGCGCGCCCTTCCCGCTGGCCGCCTGGTCGAACGCCCGCATCAGCACGGCGCCGAGCACATCATAACCTGGAGCCGACAGCGTGACCGCGCCCATCGTCAGCCGACCCGGCCCCATCGCAACGCGCACGTGATCCGCGAAAGCCTCAACGCTGTTGTTCATCTGCGGCCGACCGTCGTCGTCCATGATTGTCACGGACCTGTCGGGCTTGATGACGACGCACATGCCGTGCGTCGTCGCCCATTCTTGCACTGCTTTGAGTGTTATCGAGTTCATAGTGGTTCGTTGTCGTTGTCGCCCTTCAGTGCTGCACGCTCCCACTTCTCGATGGATGCAAGCGGGTACTTGACAGATTTGCCGATCTTCAGAAACGCAGGCCCCTTGTTCGGGAGCCCGCGATTCACCTGGCTGCGCCAGTTGGCGAGCGTGCCGACCGATGGCGTACCGCCGCATCGGTCAGACAGTTGTTCGGCAGTGAGGTGTTGCATGATGCGTTACTCCCCTACTTCGGAGAGTTCGCGATTCAGCTCGTCGAGTTCTTCGCCGCCTGGCTGAGCCGCGACACGCGCCTTGTCGAAGGCTTCGGCCGCCGCCTTCATCGACTCGTGCGAGCCGTCGTCGACGAGCGCGCGCTGGAGCTTCTTCGGCAGCTTCGTGAACGCCTCGCGGTATGCCTCCAGACCGCGTTCCGTGATCGAGCGCAGCGAGTTGCGTGCCGCTTCGGTTTCGGGGTCGAGCTGCTTTGCGCCATCGACCCACGTACGAAGCTGTTGGCCGTGCTCGGGCGTCAGATATCCGTTCTGGAAACCGACTTCGCCGAAAATGTATTCCACTCCGCTCGACTTGATGACGTCGCGCTGCTTGCCGCCGGCCCACATCATCATCGATACGGTCAGTTCGAACATGAAGTTCTGTTCCTGCACCGGCAGGACGCCCTGGTCTTCGAATTCCGTTTTCCCGTTGACCTTGACCGGCTTCACCTTGTTGCGCGCACGGATGCACACGATGATGTGCATGTTCGACGCGAGCAGCACGTTCATGAAACGCTTGTGCTCGGCCTTCGCGTCGTTCCATTTGTCCATCTTCAGGTTGATGCCGGGCGGCTTGGCGATGTCGTGGCACCCGCCGATGCCTTCCCACTCGTGCGTCACGCTGTCGATGACGAGCACTTCGACGCCGGCTTTCTGGAACGCCTGGATGGCGTCGATGTAACGCTGCGGCGAGAACGGCGCGTCCAGGTCGCCGACCAGGAATTCCTGCACGTTGTTCTGGTCGTCGCGCAGGATGTCGGCGTACAGCGAACCGCGCTTGTTCTCGGTATCGAGCAGGCCGACCTTCGATGCGTCGTTGTTGGCGAGTCCGTAGGCGAGTTGCAGTGCCGTGTACGTCTTCCCGCTGCCGCTGATGCCGGCGATACCGATAACGAGTCGTGCGCCTTCGCGCTGAGCTTTGCGAATATTCAGAGTAGACATGGTGATGCGTAGTCCGTGTGTGGGTTAAAGAGCTGCGATGGCCTGGGATTTCTTCCAGGTCGGCAGTGCAATGGGCTGGATGTCGTCGCCGTACGCCGGCCACTCGTTCGTCTCGATGGCGTGGGCGAGCTTGTCGACGTCTTCGCGGTACTCCAGCCGGCCGATGTCGACGCTTTCGCCGTCGAGTTTGTAGACGCCGACCGCGAACGGCGGTTTCTTCTCCACCGCGATGAACACGAAGGCGCGCGACTTCGGCATGTCGATGCCAGCCTGGCGGATGGCCTCGTTCGTGCCGTCGACGTAGAACGGGTGCTGGACGTGGTAACGCCACTTCGCGATGGATCGCGCGAACCCTTCGGGGCTGGCGTCGTCGGTTGACTTCAGGTCGACGATGATGCCGCTGTCGGTGCGGTAGTCGGGCCGGCAACGCAACAGCATGCCGGTGCGCTCGTCGATCCAGTAAAACGATTGCTCGGCGACGCCAGCCATGCGCAGCAGCTTGCCGGCCGCAGGGTGCGCCATCACGGCGTCGCGCATGCCGTGCAGATGCGTCCAGTCTTCCTCGCCAACCACCTGGCGCTCGCTGTTGTTCGTGAGCCATTCGGCTTGCACGTCGGACCACAACGTCACGGGGTGGCCGTTCGCACGCAGCAGGTTCGCCAGGTCGTGGCGTGAGCCGCTGGTGGAAAGCTGGCCTGGCCGGTGTTCGTTGAGCTGGACAAGCATCGCCTTCAACGCGGCGACACCCACCTTCGTGTTGTCGAATTCTTCTACACCCGGAAGGCCGCGCTGCGCATGCTCAAGAGTTGCGGCCTCGACGCGAGCCAGCATGTCGTCTTTGCTGCCCGACGTTGACAGCTTAGGCAGGCGCGTCGCGTTCAGATCGCCCACCATCGACACCAGCGTGTCGCGCTCGTCGATGGCTTCCGGCACGTCACTGCGACGCAGGCCGAGGCAGTACGATTTAACAAATTCTTTCGGTTCAAGCGTGATCGTGTGAAACGCCGAGCCGAACGCCTGCGCCTCGGTCGGCTTCCGTTCGTTGTCGTTTGCCGCGTCCTTCACATACTTGAAATGCAAAAGTGATTTTCGAACGATGTCCAGACCACTTTTGCTTGTACCGGGTCCGCCGTGATAGTCGGCGTTCGGGATGTCGGCGTATACGCCAGGCTTCATTAGGGTTGTCTCCCGTTAGTATTCGTTATTGGCCGTGAAGGCAGATGAAGACTAACAAAGTATTCACGTCGCCTGCAACTGGTGCCCACAAGTTCACGGGCGGCACCATATTTTCGCCATGGCTAAGGCAGCAAGCGCGCAAGTGCCCATTTTGGACAAAACCACATTCGCGCTGTGGATGAGCGACAACAACGCGTCGCGGGTGTTCACTATCAATCACGGGCAATCACGGGGCGCGAAAAAGGGAGGCGCGCAATGCGTGAAGCAAACGGCATCGTCATATCGATGTTGTTGATTGATTTGATGCGGACCACCGTCGCGGTGTTCCTACAGGAGCAAGAACTTTCAAGGTTCGCCGACGAAGCGCTGCTGTGTACAGCGATGTTTTTGGCGCAGGCGGAAGGCCGGCCGATGACCTTAAGCAAGATTGCGGAGTACATCGGCATGCCGCGCCCGACCGCCGATAGAAAGCTGAGGGCACTTCAAAAGCGCGGCGTCGTGGAACAAGTGGATAAAAAGAGGTGGCGTATACCTTTGTCTAATCCCGACATCGACGCGCGCGTGACGAAGTGCACGGCCGAGCAAGTGAACAACCTTCAAAGGGCAATAGCGCGAATGTCTAAGTTGGAAACTGTGTCGAACAACAGGCAAAAGCTCGGCACGTAACCATCACGGACGTGACGGCCGAAAGTTAACTGGGTATGATGAATACCTGAAATTACTTTCGGAGACTTGGGTTTGGCCGGCATAGCACTGCGCGAATACCAGAAAGACGTCGTTCAGCGCGTCGGTGCTGCCCTTCGGAAAAAGGACCGTGGCGGCCTAGGCGCTCGCCGTGTGCTCGTCGTCGTGCCGCCTGGCGGCGGTAAAACTGTCATCGCAGCTTTCATATCCCGCGCGTTCGCCGAGCGTGACCAGTCGGTGTTCTTCAACTGCCATCGGCAAGAGCTGCTGATGCAGACCAGTCTCACGTTCACGAAGTGCGGTCTGGC
The DNA here is from genome assembly GCF_052075995.1 of Bradyrhizobium sp. 613_E4_N2_2. Taxonomy (NCBI): domain Bacteria; kingdom Pseudomonadati; phylum Pseudomonadota; class Alphaproteobacteria; order Hyphomicrobiales; family Nitrobacteraceae; genus Bradyrhizobium; species Bradyrhizobium sp. 613_E4_N2_2. Next base: position 4,162,966 of record NZ_CP197234.1, on the reverse strand, counting down.
GCACGGCTTCGTCGCGCCTGGTCATGTGATGTCTGCCGCGTCGCTCGTGAACGTCGCGAGCATCGACGCCCTGAAGCGCCGGCTGGCGAATATCAAGGCGCCGCGCGTGGTGATATGGGACGAGACGCACCACATCGGCGCCGCCGGGTGGGCCGCGATCATGGAGGCGTGGCCCGAAACGATACACATAGGACTCACGGGCACACCGTGGCGGCTCGATGGCACTGGCCTGGGGAAATACTACGAAGTGATGGTCGAGGGTCCGACCGTCGCCGAACTGATCGAAATAGGCGCGCTGTCGCCGTACCTGCTGTACGCGCCCGACAAGCCAGACATGGCGGGTGTGAAACGCTCGATGGGCGATTTTGCGAAGGGCGAGAGCGGCGAGCGCATGAAGGCGCCGAAGCTCGTCGGGAACATCATCGCGCACTGGAAAAAGCTCGCTCCAGGTATGCGCACGGTCGGGTTCGCCGTGAACCGCGCGCATTCGAAACTGATGGTCGAGCGGTTCAACGAAGCCGGCATACCCGCCGCGCACCTTGACGGCGACACGCCGGACGGCGAGCGGAAGCGCATCATCCAGGCGTTCGCTGCCGGCACCATTCAAGTGCTGTGGAACGTCGACCTGTTCGGCGAAGGGTTCGACCTGTCGGCCATCGCGCAGCGTGACGTCACCATCGATTGCGTCATCCTGGCACGACCTACGCAATCGCTGTCGCTGTATCTCCAGCAGGCCATGCGCTGCATGCGCCCTGCCCCTGGCAAGGTTGCGATCATCCTCGACCACGCCGGCAACAGCGACCGTCATTTCTTCCCTGACGACGAGCGCGAGTGGAGCCTGGAGGGTGGAAAGAGTAAAGCGGCGAACGACAACGGCCCGCCGCCACCCGTGACGTGCGGGTCGTGTTTCGCGCAGATACGACGAAAGGTGCCGATGCCGGAGAAGTGCCCGCACTGTGGCGCGAAGCTTGCTTCAAAACCGAAGGTCGCGAACCTGGAGGAAGGCGACGGCGAGCTGGTGCTGAAGACCGACGAGGAAAAGGCCAGGCAGCGCGCGGCACGCAAGGCCGAAGAACACGAGGCGAAAGAATTGGGCGACCTGGTGGCCCTGGCCGTCTCACGCGGCTATGCGAACCCGCAGAAATGGGCTTTCAAGAAGTGGTCGAACAGCCGTTGGCGGCGGTAGTTGACATTCGTTATACGTTTCCGTGAGAATTAACTCACCGCCGCGAATGCGGCCTTCATCCCAAATCCACAATGGCTAAACGAGGTGTGAAAACTTTGCCCGCCGGCAAACTGCTGGCGCGTGAAGTGAAGAAAGCCGGCACGCAAGTAAGCGTCGCCGAGAAATACGGGGTCACACGGGCGGCCGTGTGCGTTGCATTGAGGAAGCACCGCGAGAGGTCTTCGAAATGAAAGTTCCGTCACTGAGAGAACTCGCCATACAGACGGTCGACACGCCCGACGAAATGCTGGTGCAGCTCGCCGCCGACTATAAGCAGCGCGCGAAGGAAAACCAGCAATACGCCGACCGCTTCAGCAAGTTGGTGAGGCAGCGCAAGAGGGCAAAACGTCGTGGCGTGGCCCTCCAGGTGTAGCCGCTGCCGAGCGCGCCGCACGCTCGCGAAACATCCCGACCACTACGTACGCCCACCGAAGTGCCATCACTGCCGCCCTGGCGTGATGCGCGTCGACAAACATCGCAGCACCGGAAAGGAAAACCCGCCGAGCAAGACGTGCAACTGTTTGGGGTACTACTTCCCGCATCACATTGGGCGCGGGTGGTGCATGGAGAATCAACGACTCACAGAAAGTGATTTGCAGAACAGACCGCGTTACTAACCTGGAGATTGATTAATGAAATTGAACGCCGCACATCGAGCGTCAATCGTCGAGAAGGCCATCAAGCACGCGTTTGACAAGCGCGAAAAGGCTCACGAGAAAGAGCGAATGAAGTTCGCCGACGACCTGTATACGCACCACCATGGCGACGCCGAGAAGATCGCGGCGAAGCTTCCTGCCGGGTGGGTGGAATATAGCAACACACTCATCATCGACCACCCGCAATTCACCTGGCCCGAAAGAGTTAACTTCGACACTTACGCGAGAATGGGCATGGTCATGTCGAAGGCCAGGCCGTGGCCGGACTCCGCAGTCAGCATTAAGGTGAATCCGGGCCACCCTTTTCACGACCGCGCCACCGACCTGGCCCGCGCCGAGGTGGCGCTGAAGGCCGAGCGTCGCGCGCTGCGCATCAAGCTGAACACCGTCGTCAACAACGCCAACACGCTGAAGCAACTCGCCGAGCAGTGGCCGGCTGGCGTGAAGTTCTTCCCCGCCGAGACGAAACCCGAAAGTCGCGCCCTCGTCCCGGCGTCTCTCATCAGCGACATCAACACAACCCTGGGGCTTACCGTATGACGCTCACGTTCAAGCAGATGATTCAATCCGGCGACATCAAGCGCGCCGACGCGATGAAGGCGCGCCTGGAGGAAATCCACGAAGAACCGGGTTTTAACCTGCGCATCGAAGGCGAAGACCTGGAAGCCAGCATCGAGGCGCTGACCGACTACATTGTGGCCGGCGGCATCGTCCCTCCCCTGGAGGTTCGCCCTCGCTCGGCTGGCGGCGTGTGGATCGTCGACGGCCATCGCCGCACGCGAGCGTTCCGCCGAGCTGTCGAGAAGCACGGCGCACCCATCGAGTGGGTGAGCATCACCGCTTTCACTGGCAACGACGTCGACCGCGTGACGCGGATCATGACCAGCGCCGAGGGCCGCAGCCTGTCGCCGTTGGAAACAGCAGACGGTTACAAGCGCCTGGCATCGTTCGGCCTGTCGCCGGAGGACATCGGCAAGCGCGTGGGCAAGACCCGGCCGCACGTCGAGGCGCTGCTGCTGTTGGCGAACGCGAATTTCGATGTGCGCGACCTGGTGCGCGCCGGCACGGTGGCGGCGTCGACCGCCATCGACATGGTTCGAAAGCATGGCGAGGAAGCCGGCGCGATCATCGTCGCGAAGGCGAACGGCCGCACGAAGGTGTCGGCGACGGATGTTAAGGGGAAGCCGCTGCCGCGTAAGGTGGTGGATGATGTCGTGGGCCGCGTCGAAGCGTTCGCCGATGGCATTCCGAAGCACGCCCGCGCGCTGATCTATGGCGGCTCGCCTGCCGAGGACGCCACGGTGGAGCTGCCCGTGTCCATCGTTCGTTCGCTCGTCGAGGCGCATACCAGCATCGCCGACGCCCGCGACAAAGCCGAGCAGAAGGCGCGCGAGAAGGCCGCTCGTGCGGCACAGACGGAGCTGCCGGCATGATGTGGTTCGTCGCTCTACTCGTCTGCATCGACTTCGTGGTGTTCGTCGTCGCCAGGTCGAACAATCTCGACGACCTGGCGATGTCCGCCACACGGTGGGCAGCGCTCGGCGGGTTCATCCTTGCGTTCGCGAGGCTGTTTTCGTGACCACCATTGGAGATGTCTTCCTGATGTTCGCGATAGCTGTGGCTATAGCCGTATTTGGATTCAACGCAGTCGCGGCTAAGTTGCGAATCTGGATTCTCGCGGCCACCTTGCTGCTACTTGTCGCCGCCGCGCTTAATCTGGCGCTCTCATGAAGACTGCACTGGTCGCAACGTGGCTTGTCTTCCTCGCCGCCGAAATCCTGGAGAAACGCCGCATAGCCGATATCGCTATCGGCATGTACGGCGGCCTGGTCATCGCCGAATTCATCGCGTGCTATTTCCCATGAAGACATCCGTGGAAGTCGCACGCCTTGACGATGGCCGCATCGGCATCTTCATCGACGGCGGGCACATGCTTATCAGCGAGGCGCAGATGGTTGCGCTTCGCGACAAGCTTGCGGAGCTTACGCCGCCGATGAGCCTTACGCGCTTGGATTTCATCATCCACGGAATCACATGAAAGAACACGGCATACAAAACACCATCCGCAACGCCCTCGTCGGCGTCGCGCATTGCTTCCGCGCGAATGTCGGTAAGGGATGGGTCGGCGTCGGCGCACCGTTCAAGGCCGACCGCCACATGACCGTCGCGCTTGCGCCTGGTGACGTTGTGTTACGCCAGGCCAGGCCCTTCGACACCGGCCTGCCTAAAGGCTTCCACGACTTGTTCGGGTTCGTGTCCGTCACGATCACGCCGAGCATGGTAGGTAAGAAATTCGCCAGGTTCGTGTCGTGGGAAGTGAAAACCGAAACGGGCCGCCCTACTCCCGAGCAAACGAATTTCCGAATCGCCGTCAACGGTGCCGGCGGCGTGTCGGATATCTGCCGCACACCTGGCGACGCAATTCGTCTCGTCGAGCAGGCACGCCAATGAACAAGCCAACCACCCGCGCGGAAGCCGAACGCCTGCGCACGCCGAGATTTAACACCGGCCGAACCTGTCGCAACGGACATAACGCCGACAGGCATACGTCGAACGGCAACTGTGTCGAATGCCTGCGCGCTGACCGGAGACGCCAGTACGACCGCTTGCTGGCTTCACTTGGGAAGCAACGTGTTCGCAGTTGACGCGCCGGCCTACGTCGAGGCGTGCCCGCATGCGACGCACTTCTACAAGGCCGGAACGCCAACGCCGTATTGGGCGCATGGGATGCGCGTCGTGTGCCGCATCGGGAAACACATTTTTCTCACCGAGGATAAGCGCCATGCAGTGCCACAAGTTCGCGCGACAACTGGCCCGCATCGACGGGAACGGGAAGCACCGTCGCAAGGCACTCGCCGCGCTCGTCCGTAGGTCCGGCGCCGCGTCCATCCTGTCGCACAACCGAGTCGTGGGCTGGCGCATGCGCGACGGCTCCGTGGTGTGCGCCAAGCATCGTTATGCGTCGCACGAATCCGCCGCCGTCGACCTGGCGCGAATCACACACGTCGCCACTCACAAACACATCCCCGTTCGCGTGTATCCGTGCCCGTCGTGTCGTGGTTTTCACCTCACCAGTAAACCAGCGTGAACACGCGTCAACGCTGGAGATATTCACTTACGTGGATGTCGCGTGTATCCTTAGTAAACGCCCGATCACTTGACGCTGACTGAATGAACGCACGCACCGAACGACTTCGCGCCCTCATGGCGCAGCACAATCTGACATCGCGTCAAGTCGGCGAAATCCTGAAGCGTTCCACGCACACGGTGCGCTGCTGGCGCTCCAGGTGGGAAGATCGTGCGATACCCGAGCACGCGCTGGCGCTGCTGGAAATTCGACTGGCCGAGCGTGCCCGATGAATTACGAAGTTCGTCACGTCACGCGCCCTGAATATGAGTGGCTTCTACTTGAGCACCACTATGCGAAGCGGGTCCCGAGCATTAGCCATGCATTCGGCCTTTTCGACGGTGACCGCATCATCGGCGTTGTAACCTTCGGCGTTCCCGCAAGTCGTCAGGTGCAGACGGGTGCATGTCCGACCGCTCCGTCATCCGTCATCGAGCTTAATCGGCTTTGTGTCCTCGACGAAGCGCCGCGCAATACGGAATCGTGGTTCATCGCCCGCGCCCTTCGCATGCTGCCGCCATACATCGTTGTTTCGTATGCCGACACCATTCAGGGCCACATGGGCTTCGTCTATCGCGCGGCGAACTTCAACTATGCCGGTTGGACGGACATGGATCGCAAGACCGCGCGGTATGATTACGTCGTACCTGGGAAGCATTCGCGCGATGCGTTTCGTGGTGAAAAACCGCAGTTCACGGAAAAGGTCCGTCGCCGTCCGAAAGTGAAATACTGGACCGTTACGGGCGACAAGCGCGAACGAAACAGGCTCACGAAGATATGTTCATGGTTGAACATCTGCTGGGGCGCATACCCTCCACCCGTTGAACATCAGCACGTCGTAATCGCGGCGAACGACAACGCGGCCAAGAGGGTGACCGCGTGAGCCAGATCGATTTCGACATCATCAATCGCAGCCTGGACGCCGAATCCGTCGTGCCCCAATGGGTGCCGAACGGCAAGCGTCAGGGCCGCGAGTGGTCCGCGACAAATCCGAACCGCGCCGACCGCTCGCCGGGTTCGTTCTCCGTCAACCTGGTGACCGGCAAGTGGGCCGACTTCGCCAGTGGCGACAAGGGCGGCGACCTGGTGTCGCTGTACGCGTACCTGAAGTGCAACGGCGACAACGGCCGCGCCGCGCGCGAGCTTATGGAGCAATACAGCATCACCGTCGACGCCACGTCACGCGAGCGCGTGGCGAACGACAACGTGCGCCAGCTCCCTGACGACAAGCCGGTGCCGATTATCCCGGTGCCCGACGATGTGCCGGCGCCGACCGACCGCGACTTCAAGCACTTCAAGTTCGGCGAGCCGTCGCGCGTGTGGGCGTATCGCGACGCCGAGGGCCGCGTACTGATGTACGTCTGCCGGTTCGACCCGGAAGGCATGCGCAAGCAAGTCGTGCCGCTGGCCTGGTGCCACGACCCGAAGCGCGAGTCGAACCGCTGGGCATGGCGTGGGATCACTAAGGGGAAGAACCCTCTGTATGGCCTGGAGCGGCTTGCGGCTGCGCCTGACGCCGACGTGGTGCTGGTCGAGGGCGAGAAAGCCGCCGACGCGGCTAACGTCCTGCTGGCGCCCACGGGCGCCGTGGCGGTCACCTGGATGGGTGGTGTGGAGCGCGCCGGCAATGTGAGCCTGAAGGCACTCGCGGGTCGCCGCGTGATCCTGTGGCCGGACTTCGACCACGCGCCAGGCGTGCCGATGTACGAACAGCCTGGCGTTCGCGCCATGATGGCGCTGGCGTCCGACCTGAAAGGCGTCGCGTCGTCGGTGACGCTGGTCGGCTATCGCTTCGACCAGTTCGAACACGGCTGGGACTTGGCCGACGCCGAGGCGGACGGGTGGGACACCGACCGCGTGGTGCGGTACATGGCCGATCACTCGGGCGACCCCGCGCACATCGCCAGCGGAAATGCGTTTTCGGAAACCCGCAACGTGGTGCCGCTCGATGCCGTCGTGTCGCCGTTCGGTTTCCCGCACGTCACCGACAAGGGCGGCCCGCTGTCGACTATCGAGAACTTGCAGTACATCCTCGGCCAGTACGACATCACGGTGCGGTACAACGTGATTTCGAAAGACCTGGAAATTAACATCAATGGGATGAAATTCAGCCAGGACAATACCGCGCAGAACATGCTGACCAGCGTCGGGTCGCTGTGCTCGCGCAATCGGATGCCGAAGGGCGACCTCCAGGATTACCTGCTTGTCGTCGCCGACACAAACGAGCGAAACCCGGCTGCCGAGTGGATCGACTCCAGGCCGTGGGATGGCGTCGACCGTATCGGCGCCCTGGTCGACACCCTCGACCCGATAGACCGCGATCTGGCGTATACGCTCGTGCGACGCTGGATGATCGGCGCGGCCGGCTGCGCGTTCGAACCGAATGGTATGTCGATGCAGGGTGTGCTGGTGCTCCAGGGTCCGCAGTACAGCGGCAAGACGACGTGGTTCTGGTCGCTGACGAATGGCAATCGCCGACTGGCGAAGGAAGGTGCCACGCTGAACCCTGCCGACCGCGATAGCGTAAAACAGGCGGTATCGTACTGGCTGGTGGAGCTGGGCGAACTCGATGCGACGTTCCGCAAGTCCGACGTCGCTGCGCTGAAGGCGTTCCTGACGAAAGACCAGGACGAGCTGCGCCTGCCGTTCGCGAAAACGGCGAGCAAGTACCCTCGCCGTACGGCGTTCTTCGCATCGGTGAACCCGAAGCAATACCTGCACGACGACACGGGCAATCGTCGCTACTGGACGATTCCCCACGGGCCGAACCTGCGCGGCATCCACGACGTGGACATACAACAGGCATGGGCACAGGCGAAACACCTGTGGAAGTCAGGCGAGCAGCATCGCCTCACGCAAGAGGAAATGGACAAGCTCAACGCCGCGAATGCCGACCACGCCGAGGGCTCGGCGATTGAAGAACTCATCTTGTCGAGCTTCGTATGGGAGGCACAAGACGACGCGTTCCGCCGGCCGATGTCCGCCACCGCCGTGTTGCTCGCCATCGGCCAGGATCGGCCGAACAACAAGCTGTCGAGGGAATGCGGGGCGATCCTTCGCCGACTGGTCGGCGAGCCGAAGAAGCATGGCGGCCTTTCGGTGTACCCCATGCCGAGGCTGAAGGTGTCGGAAAATCACTATTCGGGCGGGCCGTTCGGATGAATCGGCGCAGCATTTTCGACGGCGTGACGATGGTCAACGTCTGCACGAACAACGGAGAGAGGCACGACGTGACGCTGCACGACGGCCGAGTGGTCAGCAACTACTCGGCCGAGTGGCGACTGGAGGTCGAGGCGCGATGGGTGTGCCGGCTGCGGGATCGGTGGGCAAGGATGAACTACATCAGGGATATCGAGAAACGCCGGGGGAAGGATGCGGCGGAAAAGCTGAAGCTCCGGGTCTATGCCGTGTGGCAGTCCATGAAAGCTGAACGAGACCTGAACAATGGTTTTGAAGGGTATTGACGTTACGCGCGGAACTGCTGGATGATTCCTCCACATTAACCAACGAGGGGCACCACCATGAAACCCACCACCCGCGAATACGTGAATTACATCGCCGGCGTCATCGTCGGCGTCGCCGCCATGATGTGTTTCACGCCGGCCGCAAAATGCGAAACCATCGACCAGGCCACCATCGACAACTATTGCGGGACCGCGACGGATATCGCTCGCACTGTCATCGAGGCGCGCGACAACGGCATATCATCGACGGACATCAAAGTGATGATGTCTCTTAAGAAAATGGACGGCTATCTGTGGATGGTCGACGGCATCTATGCGGGCAAGGGGTTGCCGAACTGGATGCAGCTCGGGCAGGTTTCGGGTTACTGCCGGGATAAGTTGGCGGCTGCGAAGTGATGCAGGTCATGCGGCTCCAGGTGGGGCTGCATTGCCGGGATCACTTTCGACCCGATCAACAGGACAGCATCACATGAATACCCCGCGCATCCGCAACACCAGCCACCAGTCCATGCCGGCGTTCTACGCTTCGCGCGAGCGCATGGTGCACGTATCCGTGTGGTTCACCAAAACGCCCATGGGGCTGATTAACGGTCAGGTGCCTTCGAGCATCAGCACGACGGTTCGCCACCACGACACGTTTAACATCGGGCGTAACAAGGCTAAGCGCATCGCACGCGCGAACGGCCTGCGCCACATCGGCCAGCACCGCTTCTCGTGATCCAGCCGCAGCGCCTTCAACGAGGGCGCTGTTACGGGATCATTTGACCCGGTGCACAAACAGGAAAGGATATGAAAGACGAAATCAAGGTGGGTTCGCGGGTGCGGTGCGTGGAGTTGACCTGCGGCGATGTCGGGCGCGGGCTGAATGTTGGCGCCATGGGTGTCGTGGTCGATGGCCTCGACTTTCCACTCATCACTGTTAAATTCGACGGGCTGAACGCGAAGAAAAACCACGACAAAGATGGCTGCGTGACTGACGAGGGGGCTATCGTGTGTTGCCCGTCCCAGCTTGAACTCGTCGAACTGCCGACCGAGTATCACGGGTTTAAGGTGGGGGAGCGGGTTCGGGTCAATTTCCATGGCGATGCCTTCGACGCCGTGGTGATTCATCCTGACGAGTGGCGCAACTCCAAAGGCTGCACTTACGATATGAAAATGTTCGTGCTCGTTCGGCGCGATAATGGATACACGAATGGGTTTTACCCGTCACTTATCAGCCGCATCGAGCAGCCGTACAAAGTCGGCGACACCGGCAAGACTGTGGGCGGGTGGCGGTATAAGGTGAATGGCCCAATCATCGGCGAACAGATTCGCGTTACTCACTACCGCGCCGGCAATGACGGCCCAACCAATCGATATCACCACATCGATGGCGGCGCGTGCAATATCGGTGGGCCGCGATGGTCGCTCACCCGAAAGCCTGTCGGCCCGAACTCGCATGATCCGAAGACGATGCCGTGTAAGGCTAAGCGCGATGCTTTCAAGATCGGCGACCGCGTGAAGATCATCAGCAAGGAATGGGAGGGTCACGAGCGGGATAACCCGTATGGACTGACCGGCGTTATCACCGCTCGCGGCGCGACCTCCGATGAGGGTACGCGTTACGAGTACCAGGTGAATGTTCCCGCCAGGGAAAACACAGTGCTTGCGAATTCGTACGAGCTGGAGCTGGCGCCGGCTGAACCTTCGGCGTGGGAAGTGGCGCTGGATGGTGGCGACGAATTCGTTATCGATACCGATGGCATTAACAGGAACGACCGCTACCTGGTGCGTCCTGGCTTGCGTCGCGAGCAATTGACCATGGTCGCCCGCGACAACGGCGAGACGTTCGAAGACTGGCTCTCTATCAGCGAGGCCCGTAGATTCCTCGGTGATGGTGCGTGGAAGTTCGTCGGCCTGGCCGAGCCCAAGCCCGAAGCGCCCCAGGTTGGTGCCGAGCTGGCGGCGGCGATCCTGAAGTATCGGGAGGCGAAGGCGGCTCACGAGGCGGCTGCTGCGGCTCATGAAGCGGCACGGGTGGCGTATGAACAGGCTGGCGACAAGTTCATCCAGGCCGGCAACAACCGTGCGAACGCCTCGCGCGAGCTGACCGAACTCGCCGGCAAGTAAATCCTGAACGGCAGTTAAACGGATACGCGCGTGATGCTTGACGTTACGCGCGTATTTTTGAGACGATTCGTTCACCAGGCCACGGACGGCCCTCCCCTAAACGATAACGAGGGCAAGACTATGAACACCGAGACGCAGAAGGTGATTGAACACGAAGGCGATCACTACCGCGTGCTAGCGACCGGCGCGATTGATGAAGCTGGCCGTGTCTATTGCCACCTCGCCAGCACGACGCGCTTTGTTCAGCAACGCAACGGTCGCCGCCCCATTCAAATCTGCGACTGGATCAACGCGGATGCGATGGCATGAGTGACGCCATTCACATCGAGCACCTGCGGAACCTTATGCCGCAGATTTCATTTGACGAAAACCGCGAAGCACTGAAAGCCGCAATAGTGGCACTCGCAGCACGCGACGCCGTGGCCGAGTTGATCGAGGCAGTCAAGGCAATCAAGGCTGCGCGCGGCGGAACGATGGCCTTGGGTGCTCAAGACGCACGCACCATCCGCTTGTGGGCCGCCCTCGCCCGCGTCGGGGGTGATGCATGAGCGGCCCGGATGTGCTGGAATGCGCCGCCATGGTCGCCGAGTCCCACGGCGCGCACGAGACGGCCAAGGCGCTGCGCGAGTTTAGTCGCGACCATAACCGCGTGGTGAGCGCGCTTCAGTGGGTGGGTGAGCACGCTTACGCTGGCGGCAAGCGGTTCGCCGACGTGGAGCCGGTTAAGGGTGCCCTCGCCCGCGTCGGTGCCGCATGAGCCACTACAAAGCCGCACGCCGCACCAACCCCGATACGAACCGGCCGCAATGGGTCGTGCTGCACCTGGAGACGGGCGTGGCGTATGTGCCGAAGACGCCGGGGCGTGATGGGGCGTTGGGGTTGGAAAGTAGATTGAATGACACAGCCCGTATCCAGGAGAAGGCAAATGACTAAGGGGAAGATGAGTTTGGAGCATGCGCTCGTGCACGTACACCTTCACTGCACCTCGTCGCATAACGCGAACTGGAAACAGAATCGCGAAGCCTGGGATGTTGTGCGTGCCCACCTCGCCGCACAGCCTGCCGAGCAGCCGAGAGGTGATTCGTGGGACCGTGCCTTCCCGCCGGGAACGTTCGATTCGTCCAAGCTCGGCCTTGGCTCCGCAACCGATGAAACACTTGCTGGACTGACGAAGATTGCCCCCCAGCCGAGCGATGTATGCGAATGGTGTGAGGGGAAGGGTTACATGCCCGGTGATTCTGCGGCCAAGCGTTGCCGTGTATGTAAGGGCACAGGTGAGGACCGTGACGCCCAGCCGAGAGTCGCCACGGATGGGGACGGAGTGACGGATGAAAGTGCGCGTCTCGCGTCTCTCATGGCTCGCCTTGACGCTGAGCTGTCACCGCTTGGCGGATGGGAGGATATCCGCATGAAGATCAAAGCGGCGCTAGTCGACACCGCCCTCGCCCGCCCCGCCGACGTTCAGGTTGTCGCTGACGAGCGGGGGATGGCTTTTGTCGACGGGCTCGGATGGGTCGTTCAGTGCAGTCGCGCCGTCGAGTACGTGCAGGCCGTCGCCACGGCTGGGGATGGGGTGACGCCTCGATTCAAGGCGATCGGTCACGCCGCTTCGGACGAGGTTCATCGAGCAGCGAACCTGCTTGAAAAACTGCCTGGGCGATACGCGAACGAAGCCGCGACGATCCGGACCGCAGTGGCCTATCTCCGCGAATACGGTAACGTCCTCGTTCCGCCGAGCGCACCGCGAGTGGGGGTGCTGGAGGGGTGGAAGGTTGTGCCGATTCAATCCACGTTGGAAATGGACCGTGCCGGTGGCGATGCGCTTGTCGAAGGTAACTCGGTCAACTGGCAGGCCGAGCAGGTATGGAAAGCCATGCTCACCGCCGCGCCGGAGTCATCGTCGTGAAATGCAAAATCGAACTGCATAAGGGCGCCGACCATCGCGTGATCCGCGAGAGCATGCCAGAGGCTAACGCGCTCCAGCTTGCTGTTCGCGTGTCGAACGATATGTGGTGGCATGATCGGCCCTTTACGCAACTCGGCGACCAGGTGACGAAGTTCGGTGCGTTCTGCGTGGGCGTGGCCGGTGGCGGGTATCTTATGGTGATGCCGGCATGAACAGGCGCGCAACAACAAGCGAGCGCAAGAGTGTCGAGAAAGGCGGGCGTCGTCTGCCTGGCGGCATCATTTCGAAACAGGCGGCTGAACACCTGGATATGCTTCGCGTGTGCAACTACGCGCCGAGCATCGTCAAGGTGATCGAGCGTGCTTTACGTGAGGCTGTGGAAAATCAGGGCTGGTAACAGCCATCAACCGAGGAAAGGAAAGTGGAAAACAAACTGAAGGTTGGCGACAAGGTGAAGTGCCTGGACGAGTCGTATGCGACTCAATTCGGGAAGGTTGGAGTAATCAAATCTTTCAATGGAAATCTGATTTACGTCGAAGCCGGCGACACCGAGAGGTCGTATTACTCGGACGAGCTGGAGCTTGTCACCGATGATACGGCATCGGTCGAGTGGGATGGCGTGTTTCGGGTGGGGGATAAGGGGAGGACGCGTAATGGTGATTCATACGAAATCCTGAGCGTGAGCGAAGAAAGGACTTACAACATCGACACGCCGCAACCCATCAAGGCGAAAGTCGCAGACAGCGCACCAAGCTGGCACTGCGCTGACGGAAGCTATCTCGGCGATGAAGAGACTGGCCTCGACCTCATGCCGCCGACTGTGCGCGGGGTGGTGGACAATGGCAAGGTTCGGCAGGAGGTGACGCACGTCGCGCTCGTCGACAATCCGCCTGACCCGCAGGCGGTGTTGGCGACGGCCGGCGTGGACTTCGCGGAATATCGCGTCGAGGTGCAGGTGAAGCCGTGGCCGGATACGGTCGACATCGATGTCGTGACGGTCAACACAAGCGAAGGCACGCCGGAGCGCCAGGCAATTACCGCCGATGCTTCGTACGCTGCGAGCGTTACCACTATAGAAGTACCCACCGAGGAAGGCATGGTGGTGCTGACCGGTGCCGACGTTGCGGCGCTGATGCGGCGCGTGGCTGAGCTGGAATCGAAGCGCGACGAACTGCTGAAGGCGCGACAGGTGCTCGGGCAGGAACAGTATCGACTTGGGGCGCGCGTGGCTGAACTGGAGGCCGAGCGCGATGTGGTCGAGCTGCCGCCGGGCATGACCATGACCAGCGTCGACAATAGCATCGACTACGCTGTGGAGCGCGTCATCAACGACCTGGAAAACGCGCGCAGCATGACGCTGAGTTCGTATCAGCGGCTTCGGGATTTCTTCTGGCAGACAGGTTTCACCATCGTGGGGGCTGGTGGTGGCGGGTACGTGAAACGTGCAAGCGGCGGTGTGGGCGGACCCATCGGCTAACAAACACCTACCGAACACGAGGCCGGCGCAATGCCGGCCTTTTTCGTTACAGTCTACCCACTGATAACCAGGGCTCGCTTCCATATACGAAACGAATCGAGCTTACGAGTTGTCGCGTAGGTCGAGCGCCAGCCATGCGGCATAGCTGCGTGGCGTTGAGCGGACGAATGCCCATCGCCACTCGCTTTTTGGCAATCTCTATGGCGCGGTCAAAATCACCGATGCTTTCGGCGATGATGCGCCGGTCGTAGTCGAGCGGATGCACCCTCATGACGCCACCCTGTCGGTGAACTCTCCAGGATAGCGCGCATGCAGCGCCGCCACGTGCGCGGCCGTTACGTTCGGCTTCATGCCTGCCTGCCTCATGCACACGCTGAGGAACACCGTCGCAACCATGTTGTGAGGATACTTCCTCGCCTCGACGATGACTTCATCCATGTTCGGCGGCATTTCAATCGGCCGGCCAGGCAATCCCTCTTTCGCCAGTCCAATGACGTACCGAACGCCCTCGGCGAGGCGCCTGCGCTCAAAGCCGGCCATCTTCATCATCGTGCCGATCATCCGATTGGATATTTCAGGCCTATCAACCGCCGCCCTCACCTGGTCGACCGAGATAAGGTCGCCCGCGTGAGCGGCCGTCAGGCGCTCGCGAAAGTCCTCCGTCGTCATGGGAGGCTTCGAAAGGTTCGTCGGAAGTGAGTCCGCGATGCGCTCCAGGGCGACCGCGATGCGCGCTAACAGGTCGTTCGTGTCGTATTGAGGGGTCATGTCGGATGCTCATTGAACGATGCAACGCAATTGTACATCGAGCGCGGCGCGGTGTCACACCGGTGACCGATGATCCACGATGAACATTCGTGAATTGAAGTTATGATACTTAGTGGGGCATGTAGGTCAAAAACCTTTCCTGCATTCTGAAAGTGAAACGATGAATATTTGTATGTAGAGATACATATATTCATCGTTTTAAAAAAAGAATGGGAAGTCGTGTTTTGACCTACATGCCCACCATTCACGTCTGTGGTAGTTCCGTGATGCAAAGGTGAATCCTATGATTCGCCTATGGCACGCCTCCCCAAATCAACGCAGGAAATCGCCGAAGTCATCGGCCGAGAACGCGCGTTGTTTCTCGTGGGTCAATTGCCGCGCTCGTATTCGTACGACAAAGGCCGACGTGTCACGCACCTGTATGTCCCCGCGACGTTGAAGCCAGCGCACTACCTGGTGCAGCTCTTGGGCTGGATGGACGCGATGAAGCTCGTGTCGCACTTCGGCGGGGAAATCCTCTATCCGGCAACGTGCGAGGAAATCGCGCGCGGCTTCCGTGACCAGAACATACGCAGGCTTTCCGCCGAAGGCATGAGCGCGGTCGAAATTGCCGAGTGGTTCGGCATGTCCGACCGACAGGTGCGCAACATCCTTCGGGAAATCCCTCCAGAGGCTAAAGAAGTCAAATGCATTCAGCCTACGCTCATCAAAACGACCGCCGGGGCGGCTTAATGGATTTAACGGGTATCACCACGGGCGGCCCCGCAACCTGGGGCGGAACAGGCGCGGCGATCATCGTCGCGTTGCTCACCATTCGTCGCTGGATGTCGCGCGACAAGGTGGACCGTTCGCTAGATGCTGCGACCGTGCAGCTATTGCAGTCGTTGCAGTCGGAGCGTGACGCGGCGAACAAGCGCGCAACGGATGCCGAGGCGCGAGCCGATGCTGCGCTGAAAGCGTGCGCTGACTTGCAGACGGAAGTCGCCTTGCTGCGCTTCCAGGTGACAGCGCTTAACGAGCGCGTCGCGCAGCTCACGGGCGCCACGACCGCAACGAACAAGGCTGACGCGCCGTGAGTATCAAAGACGCATGGTTGCGCCATGAGCCGGCATTGCTCGCCGGCTTGTTGTTCGTCAGCGGCGTGGTGCTCGGCGTGATCGGTGGCGGCATCCAGCACCGCGAGGACGTCGCCCAAGTCGTCATGGCCTACGGCGAGGCGAGCAAGGGAAAGGATGCGCTTATCCATGAGCAGGGTCAGCGCCTCATCTGGATGTCGGAACGCCTAAGCCAGCTCGCTGGCAAGGTCGACAAGACTGCAACGAAAGCCGCGACGGCGGCCAAGGATGCGAAAGAGGCCGTCGATAACATCCCTCAACCCGAACCGAAAAAGAAACACTGGTGGTCGAAATGAATCCGTCTGCTCACTGCTATGCGATGGCCGAAGCCTTCGAAGGTCGATACCTCGCCGCGTACCGTTGTCCCGCTGGCAAGTTGACGATTGGCATGGGTCATACCGGCGTCGACGTGAAGCCGGGAATGACCATCACGAACGCCGAGGCCGACAGGTTGCTGCGTGTCGATATGCAGTCCGCAGCGCTGTCCGTGTCGAAGCTGGTCAGGGTGCCACTGTCGCAGAACATGTTCGACGCGCTGTGCGACTTCGCATTCAACCTGGGGCGCGCAGCACTCGCCGGCAGCACGCTGCTTCGAAAGCTCAACGATGGCGACTATAGCGGCGCTGCCGCCGAGTTCGCGAAGTGGAACAAAGCGCACGTCAACGGCGTGCTGGTCGAACTGGACGGACTCACGAAGCGCCGCCATGCCGAGGCCGAACTGTTCAAGGCGGCGGCATGATTGCGTGGATCAAATCGTATGGGGCGCTGCTGAAGCGGAGCCTGGTCGCTATCTTCGGCCTGGGGATGTTCGCATTCGGCTATCACGTCCGCGACCTTCGCGCCGACCGCGACACGGCCGTGGTCACAGCCAACCAGGCGACGGCCGTCGTCGTCCAGCAGGAGGCGCACGCCGAGCAGACGCAGGCCAATGCGGCAGCGGGCGCGCAGGACGCACAAGACCTGCACGACCAGACGGCCGACAGGAAAACCGATTTTCAAATCATCTACCGCGATGTGGTGAAGTATGTGGAAGCAAAGCCTGCCCCTGCTGTGTGCGACCTTGATGCTGTCGGCCTGCGCAAGTGGAACGCGGCCAATGCCGGTAAGCCCGACACAGCCCGTCAACCTGACGCTACCCGTTGAGGCCATGCAGCCCTGTGGCCTGCCGCCCATGGCACGCGATGGCAAGTGGGACACGCTACATCGCAACCACGTCGACGTCGCTGCATGGGGCCACCTGTGCAGCGACAGGCACGATGGACTCATCGACTCGCTGAAGCACCAGCAGGGCATCACCATCAACGGCACTAGCACGAAGCGTGCCAACGCATCGAGTGAACATCAGTGAATTCCAGTGATGACGCGCGTTGCAAGTCATTGATTCACAGAAAACTTTTGGGTCCTTCCTCGGCCCCCACCCCATGCGGGGCCGAAGACACCCCGTAATTCGATATCTGCGTGCCGTTCAGAATGTAGATTGTCGATAACGAACCGTACATACATCATTTCCGGAAATTCATGGCGAAGGGACGAGGGCAAAAAGTAAACCGCACACAGTTGGCCGATGTGTTCGGCGTGTCACTGCCGACGATTGACGTCTGGACCCGCACCGGGTGCCCGTCCGATCAAAAGGGCGCTGGCCCTGGTAAGCCTTGGGTGTTCGACACGGCCGACGTTGCCGCCTGGCGCGAACAGCGGGCCAGGGAAGACGCAACCGGCGATGAAGTCAGCGACGAGCGCGAGCTGAAGCGCCGCAAGCTCGCCGCCGAGACGGGAAAGGCCGAACTGGAATTCGCTATCGCAAAAGGCGAAGTCGCCCCCGTGCGTGAGTTCGAACGCGCGCAGGCCGGCCTCATGGCGTCCATCCGTCAGAACATCCTGCAAGTGCCATCCCGCGCCGTCCTCCAGTTGCTTGGCGAGACGGACGAACGCACCTTCAAGTCGAAGCTGGCCGCCGAGCTGACGCTCGCCCTGGAGACTGCCGCCGAGTCCGACCTGACCCTGGATGACGACGAAGGCGACGACGAGTGAAGGCCAGCCAGTTCTCTAACCTGGCGGGCGTCCTCGCCGCCATCGGCCGCGCCGTGCGCAACCTGGTGCCGCCCCCTGCCATGCTGCCGAGCGTGTGGGCCGAGAGGAACGTACGCATCCCGGTGGGCAACGCGAAGCCTGGCCCGATCCGTTTCGATAACGCGCCGTACCAGCGCGGCATGCTTGACGTCATCGCCGAGGAAGGAATCCGCCGCGTCGACTACATGACCGGCGCGCAGCTCGGCAAGACGACAGTTCAGCAGTGCATCACCGGGTATTTCATCGAGCACGAGCCGCGCTCGCAAATGTTCGTGCAGCCGACGCAAGGCGACGTGCAGACGTTCCTGGAGACGAAGTTGCGCCCGATGCTCGACGCGAACCCGTCTATCTCGGGGAAGATGGCGAAACAGCGCGGCCGCGAAGGCGTGAACAACTCGCGCATCATTTCGTACATCGGCGGGTGGCTGATGTTCTCGTGGGCCGGCTCGCCGAAGACCTTGCGCGGCCGCTCGGCGCCGATCACGCAGGCCGACGAAGTGGACGGCATGCAAGCGACGCCGGAAGGCGATCCTGTCGAGTTGCTGGCGCAGCGTGCGGCGACGTTCGGCGATCAGGCCCTGAGCACGCGAAGCAGCACGCCGACCGTGAAAGGCGCAAGCCGAATTGAAACTGGCTTTCTGGAGGGCGACCAGCGCCGGTTCTATGTCCCCTGCCCGCACTGCGGTGAAGCGCAATATCTGCGCTGGGAAAACGTCACCTGGCATGGGCGCAAGTCGGTCGACATCAAGACGGCCGAGGAGGACGTCGGCGAGCAACACGACCCCGACACCGCGTCGTACGTCTGCGCGCTGAATGGTTGCCTGTGGACCGATGGCGAGCGCGTCGCCGCGATCCGAAACGCCGAACGCCTGGGGCATGGCTGGAAAGCCGCGAAGCCGTTCAAAGGTCACGCGTCGTTCCACGCGCCCGAAATGCTGTCTACGTTCCGCCGCCTTCGCGACATCGTGCAGTCGTACCTCGACAAGCTCGCTGTCGGCGATCTCCAGTCGTTCGTAAACGTGTCGCTGGCCGAGACGTACGAAGAAACGGGCGAGCGCGCCGACCCCACGGGGTTGATGCAGCGCGCCGAGGAATACGAAGCACAGGTGCCGGCCGGCGGACTGTACATCACTGCCGGCATCGACATGCAGGGCGACCGCCTGGAGGCCGAGGCCGTCGCGTGGGGCGAAGGCGAGGAATCCTGGAGCATCGAGTACCGCGTGTTTTGGGGCGACCCGCTCGCGGGCGACGTGTGGGACGAGCTGGACGACTGGCTGGCGTCAGGATTCATCCACGAGAGCGGTCAGATACTCCCCATCCAGGCCGCATGCCTCGATACGGGCGGTAACAGCGGTTACACGCAGCGCGCATACGAATACCTGAAGGGCAAGACGGGCCGCCGGCTGTTCGGCATCAAGGGCGTGGCGCCGTCGTTCGGAAAGCCAGTCGTCGAGAAGGTGCAGCGAAAGCAGTCGGGCAAGAATGCGCGCAAGGTCGACTTGTTCCTGGTCGCCACCGACGAGGCCAAACTCATCACGATGCGACGCCTTGCGCTGTCGAAGCCTGGCCCCGGTTTCTGCCATTTCCCGAAAGAGCGCATCCG
Organism: Bradyrhizobium sp. 613_E4_N2_2; assembly: GCF_052075995.1. NCBI lineage: Bacteria > Pseudomonadati > Pseudomonadota > Alphaproteobacteria > Hyphomicrobiales > Nitrobacteraceae > Bradyrhizobium > Bradyrhizobium sp. 613_E4_N2_2. Next base: position 4,143,446 of record NZ_CP197234.1, on the reverse strand, counting down.
CGAGCACCGCGACTACTATCAGCAGCTCACGGCCGAGAAGATGCTGACCCGTTACGTGAAGGGCCAGCCGATCCGCGAGTGGCACAAGGACGACAAGGCACGAAACGAAGCACTCGACTGCCGCGTGTACGCGCTCGCCGCGCTGAAGATCATGCAGCCGTCGATGCGCCGTTACGCCGAGCGACTGAAGATGCGCCAGGCCGCGCCCGAGCCGTCGTCGTTCGCGAAGACCGCCGCCGAAACTGGCGTGAAGTTGCTCGATACCCTGAAGGCGTTCCAGGAAACGCCAGCAACGGAAATCCCTCCAGAGGAAGCACCCCCGAAGGTGCCGCAGACTGCGCGCGTCGTACCCCCGAAGCGAACGCTGAAACCGCGCGGAAAGGGGCGGAATTTCGCGAAAAACTGGTGATTAATGAGCTGCGGCGAGAAAAACCGGCTGATTTCGGGAAACGCGACGGCCGGTGTTGATTTCTCGGCATGCGTTGCTGTCCCCGTGCCTGGCGTGTCGTACACGCTGCATCTGCGCGGCCCTTCGGTCATCGACCTGACCGCCGACAGCGCCGGCAAGTTCTTCGCGCCCGCTGCCACCACCGCGACGTGGGTCGCCGGCACGTACGCGTACAGCCTGCGCGCCGATGCGTCCGTCGAGATTGATCGCGACCAGATTTCGGTACTCCCCGACTTTCTCTCGATGCCCGCCGGCACCGACGTGCGCAGCCAGGCCGAAATCGGACTGGAAGCCATCGACGCCGTGCTGGCGAAGCGTGCGACGCAAGACCAGCAGCGTTACGTCATCAACAACCGCGAGCTGTGGCGGACGCCTGTCGCCGACTTGCTGAAGCTCCGTCAGTTCTACGCGAACCAGGTCGCCCGTGAACGCCAGCGCCGCAAGGGCTGCGGCACGTTCGGCCGGCCCATCCTGGTGAGGTTCCACTCGTGAAGATGCCGTGGCGCCGTAGCGCCGAGACTGCCGCCATCGCGCCGTACGACAAGGGCACCGCCGACACGCGCCCCGTGCGCAAGCTGGCGCGCTCGCTGTCGACCATGTTCAAAGCATCGGTGAACCACGGGAACGACAACTGGACCGGCACGCTTCTGTCGCCCGACCAGTTCATCACCCTTCGTCAGCCGATCCTGGTCGCACGCTCGCGCGAGCAGTGGTCGAACAACGATTACGTGCGGAACTACATCCGCAAGGTTCGCCAGAACGTCATCGGCGCGAACGGGATCAAGCTCCAGGCGAAGGTAAAGAAACCGCGCGGCCAGCTCGATGCCGACGTTAACAAGGGCATCGAGGATGCCTGGTGCGAGTGGGGCAAGCCTGGTAACTGCGAAGTCACCGGCCGGCTATCGCTGCGCGCCGTGCAAGAGCTTTGCATCGAGACGGCCGCGCGCGACGGCGAATTCATCGTGCGCAAGGTTTACGGCGTCGACGCCGGCCCAATGGGTTTCGCGTTGCAGCTCATCGACCCGCAGCGCCTATCGATCCGTTACGAGAACTACGGTTACGACCGCAGCGGAAACTTCATCCGCCAGGGCATCGAGTTCAATCGGTTCGGTAAGCCCATCGCGTACCACTTCAGCTCAACCGACGAGTACGACTCGTTTTATTACACGATCAACGGCAAGGGCTTCGTTCGCGTGCCCGCCGAGGACATCATTCACGGCTTCCGCCAGGAAATGGTCGGTCAGCGTCGCGGCCTTCCGTGGGCGTCTACGTCGCTGTTCCGACTGCATCACCTGACCGGAATGGAAGACGCGGCTGTCCAGAACGCCCGTGCTGGCGCCACGAAAATGGGTTTCTTTGAGTGGGACGACGGCATGGGGCCGGACATGGAGGAAGGCGAGTCCATCGCCGACACCATCGACGCCGAGCCGCTGTCGTTCCACGAACTTCCCGCTGGCGCGAAATTCAAGGAATGGAATCCGACGTACCCGAGCGGCGAGTTCGCCGTGTTCGTGAAGCAAATGCTGCGCGGTGCCTCCGCAGGCATGGGCGTGTCATACAACAACCTGGCTGGCGATTTGGAGGGCGTGAGTTACTCCAGCATCCGCCAGGGCACGCTCGACGAGCGCGACCACTGGATGGAATTGCAGCAGTGGGTCATCGAGCAACTGATGTCGCCCGTGTATGACGCGTGGCTGCGCATCATGCTGCTGTCGGGCCAGATCAAAGCGAAGGGCCGCACGGTAACCGCCGACAAGCTGTCCGACCTGAAGACCGTCGTATGGCAGGGTCGTCGCTGGACGTGGGTCGACCCGCGCGCTGACGTCGACGCCGCTGCCGCCGAGGTTCGCCTGGGATCGCGCTCGATTTCAAGCGTCATCCGTGAGTCTGGCCGCGATCCGCAGGAAGTATTCCTGGAAATCGCCGAAGACCTGAAGGCGATGGCCGAGGCCGGCATCCCCGACGACATCATCCACCTGTTCATGAACGGCGAGCCGCCCGCTCCGCCGAAGCCCGAACCCGACGAGGCGAAAGCCGCATGACCATCAAAGACAAGGCCGTTCTGCGGCTCCAGGAAATCCGCGCGAAAGGCACGCAGCGGCGCGAGGCGACTGTCGTCGGTGTCGACGTCGAAGCGCGCACCGTCGAATTGTCGTTCTCGTCGGAAATCGAATATGAGCGCTGGTGGGGTATCGAAATCCTGGGGCACGACCCCGGCGAATGCGACCTGTCACGCCTGAACGATAACGCAGCCCTGTTGTGGAATCACAACTGGGACGACATGCGCGGTAAGTGCGAGCCTGGCACCGCGCGTATCGAGGGTGACCGAAAGGGCCGCGTCACTGTGCGTTTCGCAAACGACGATGACGGCGAAAAGCTCCTGCGCCGGGTAGAAGACGGCATCGTGACGAAAGTCTCGGTCGGCTACACCGTCAACGGCATCAAGCTAGTGGAAGAACGCGATGGCGTCGACGTGTTCCGCGTCACCGCCTGGATGCCGTTCGAAGTGTCGCTGGTCAGCGTGCCTGCTGACGCGACCGTGGGCGTTGGCCGTTCTGCGGAAATCCCTCCAGAGGAAACCCGCGCCGCGCCGGATGACACTGGCGTCACCATCGACAATCCTACCGGACATCGGAAACCCGAAATCATGATTAAGGTTCTTCGCAACGCCTCGGGCGACCTCGTTCGCGCCGAAGTCGACGAAAACGGCGCCATCGTGCGCGAGCTGGAAACCCTGGAGCGCGCGGGCGATAACGAGCGCACCGCCGTCACCCGTGGCGCCGACGCCGAGCGCACCCGCGTTCGCTCCCTCCTGGCGATGGGTCGCGAGTACGGCGACGAAGCCATGGCGGCGAAGTACGTCGAGGATGGCAAGACGCCGGAAGACCTCCAGCGCGCCCTCCTGGCGAAGTTCGCCGACCAGCGCGGCAAGACCCCACTCGCCGAGCAGGAGCGCGAATCCGACATCGGCATGTCCGACAAGGACGTGCGTCAGTTCAGCATCATGCGCGCCCTGCGCCACCTGGCGGACCCGAGCGACGCAGCGGCCCGCAAGGAAGCCGGTTTCGAAATCGAGTGCAGCCGCGCCGCCGCCGACAAGTACGGCAAGTCGCCGAAGGGCATCATCATCCCCGCCGACGTCCTGTCGCGAGCCTTCAGCACGACCACGCCCGTGGGTGGCCCCGGTTCGAACATCGTCGCGACCGAGTTGCTGTCCGGCTCGTTCATCGAACTGCTGCGCAAGAAAGCGTGGGTGATGAAGCGCGCCCGCACGCTCGGCGGCCTCATCGGCAACGTGAGCATCCCGCGCCAGAACGGCACCGGCCAGGTGTATTGGGTGGGTGAAGGTAACGGCCCGACTGCCGGTCAGCCGTCCGTCGACCAGATCGCGTTCACGCCGAAGACCATGGGCGCGAAAACGGAAATTACCCGCCGCCTGTTGATGCAGTCGACGCCCGACGCCGAGGCGCTGGTGCGTGATGACCTGCTGAAGATCATGGCGCTGGAGCTGGATCGCGTCGCGATCTACGGCAGCGGTTCGGCGAACCAGCCGAAGGGCATGCGCAACATCACCGGCATCAACGCCGTGGATTTCGCGACCGCCGGCAAGCCGACGTTTGAAGAACTCGTCGCGATGGAAACGCAGATCGCGCTCGACGACGCCGACGTCGACAGCATGTCGTACGCCTTCAACGCGGCCATCCGTGGCTACATGAAGACGGCGCTCAAGTTCCCGACGACTGCCGCGAGCGGCACGATTTGGGAGCAGGGCAACACGGTCAACGGCTACGCCACGAACGTGTCGAACCAGGTCGCGACCGGTGAAGTGCTGTTCGGCAACTGGAACGACCTCATCATCGCGATGTGGGGCGGCCTGGAGCTGACCGTCGACCCGTATGCCCTGAGCGATTCCGGCGGCCTGAAGCTCGTCGCGCTCCAGGACATCGACGTCAACATCCGCCACGTCGAATCGTTCTGCATCGGCTCCGATACCGTCGCGTAACGGTTCGCCGACCGATGAACTGAAAGGGCCGCCCTGATCGGCGGCCCTTTTCACTCCAAACCCGAGGCATTTCCATCATGTCGAATCGAGTCGAAAAGGTTTTCCTGAAGCTGACGTCGGCCATCGCCGTCGAAGGCACCATCCTGCGCGCCGGCCACGTCATCGAAATGCTGGAGCACGAGGCGAAGGACTTGCTGCGTCGTGGCAAGGCCATCCTGGCGACCATCGCCGACCATCCGCAGGCGAAGGCGCCGGCCGTCGAGCCCGAGACGTCGGAAGAACCGGAGACGGTTACCGAACTTCCGGCCAATGAATTGCAGGCGCCGGCACCGGCTGGTCGCGGTCGCCGTGGGGGTGCCAACTAATGCAGCCCCTTACCATCCTCTCGCTGCGCGCCGCCGCAGCCATCACCGCCAACGACAACGGCGCCGCCGTCGACGTCTCGGCGTACACCGGCAACGGTTACCTGGTGCTCAACTCGTCTGCCACGGGCGGCGCGGGCCAGACCAGTACCGTGAAGCTCCAGCATTCCGATGACGGCTCGACGGGCTGGACCGACACGGATGTGACATTCGACGCCGTGACGAACGCCGCCGCGTCGCACCAGGTGCAGCTCGTTTCGTTCGACCAGTTCAAAAAGTTCGTGCGCGTGGTGAACACGCTGGCCGGCACGTCGCCGACCGTCACGGCTGCGGTCGAGGCTGTCGGCGTCAAGGCGTAAGCGATGAACCCATCGTGGGAAGACCTTGACGTGTTCTTCGACGTCGACGATTTCGCCACGACGATGCGTGTCGACGACGGCTCGGGCACACCCCGCGTCGTCGTAGGCATCTTCGACGAGCCGTATTTCGATAAGCAGATTGGCGAGTACGTGCAGGATACGGGCGACCCGCGCCTCACCTGTAAGGAAGTGTCCGTCGTTGGCCTGAAGAAGCACATGGCGTGCACCATCGACGGAATCCCCGGCGTGCAATTCGCCCTGCTCCATGACCCGAAGCCTGACGGTCAAGGTACGTGCACGGTCCTCCTAAAGAGGATGTGACGCATGATCCGGCTTGAAATCGACAAGCAGCAAATCGACGACCTGATTTCGACTATCAAGGCGACCGACGCAGAGGCGTTGAAGGCGCTCCGAAGCACCATCCGAAAGATGGGGCAATGGTTGCGAACCAGGGCTGGCCGATCGATACGCGCCGAAACCGGCATGAACAACAAAATTCTCGGGCGTCGTTTCCGTGCGCTTAAGTTCAAGACGAAACCAGACGGCGGAATCGGCGGCGTATGGATCGGGTTGAACCCCGTCGACCTGGGGCTTCTATCTCCTGTCCAGGGCATGGGGGGCGTCGCTGCCGGTCCCATGGGCAAGGGTCGTGCATACGAACACGCTTTCATGGGAAAGCGCCCCGGCGAAATAACGGCAAAGTTTAAAGGTGGCGTGTTTCGTCGAACGAGTAAAAAGCGGCTCCCCATAGAGCGCCTTGGGTATGACATCGACGACGAGGGGCGCAAAGCACTTGAATCGGACGTCATGGAACTTAACGAGTTCGAGAATCAGTTTTTTCGCGTGTTCGAACGGGAATTGAAATGGCGGACGCAGACCTCAAAATAGATTTGGAGCAGCTTCACGAAAGAATTCGTGACGGACTGGCGACCGCGTTCCCCGATTTCAACACGGTTGAATTCTACAGGGACGACGAAGACGAGAAGATGCTCACGCCGGCACTATTGCTCAACATGAGCGAAGCCGAGCCGCAGCAAGTGAGCGATGCCGGCGCAGGGCAATTCCCGGCGATGCTTCGATTTGAGGCGTACGTCATTTTTGCCCACAATGGCCCTGCGACGCAGATGGCTGTGCGAAAGGCGGCTACGTCGATTGCAGCCTGGCTCTACCTTCGTCGTTTCAGTCCGGCCGACGAAATCAAGGTGATCGCGTGCGAGCCTGACGAGTTCGCCCCGCATCAGGATCGCTTCAAGACCTGGCGCATTGAGTTCACCACCCTTGTGTTCTTCGGGGATTCCGCGTGGAACAACGACGGCACCGTTCCGGAATCGTTCTACAGTTTCGCACCCGACATCGGCACACCGAACGTCGACCAATACCAGCCGGCGGTGCCTGATGAATCGTGACGTCGCGGCGGCCACCGAGCACGACCGCATGCTCGGCAATGTCCTGATGATCGGCGTTGTCGCCGAGCTGGACGCACCGAACGCGCTCGTGAAAGTCAGCGTCAACGGCCTGACCACGGACTGGATTCCCTGGACTGTCCGCCGCGCCGGCCCGAACGCTACCTGGAGCGCGCCCGAAGTGGGCGAACAGGTGGTGGTCGGCTGTCCGTATGGCGACCCGTCGCAAGGCTTCGTCCTGGGGAGCCTGTACCAGCAAGCCCACCCTGCCCCGGCCACGACCGCCGACAAAGAGCGCGTGACGTTCAGCGATGGTGCCAGCGTCGAGTACGACCGCGCGACGCACACCCTGGCGGTCGACACGACGGCGAACGGCGCCGTGACGATCATCTGTAAGACGGCGAACGTCCAGGCGTCCGAATCCATCACACTCGACACCCCCGACGTGTTCGTGAAGCACAAGCTGCATGTCGCCGAAGACCTCGACGTCCAGGGCAGCACCGCCGTGAAAGCCATCACGTCGAACGGCAAGGACATCAGCGACCAGCACAAGCATTCCGGCGTGCAGACAGGTGGCGGACAGTCCGGCCCGGTGGTGTAACCGGAAATCCCTCCAGAGGCCGCGCCGTAAGCACTGCCGCATGCTGGCGGCATGATCGGAATGGACGAGAACACCGGCAAGGCGCTGGGTGGCATCAACCACCTTCGCCAGTCGATCCGGCGTCTTCTCACGACGCCTTTGGGCAGTCGTGTGATGCGTCGCGACTACGGCAGTCGCCTGTTCCAGCTCGTCGACGCGCCGCTGAACATGTCGACGCGCATGGACTTGATCGCCGCGACGGCCGACGCGCTCCGCAAGTGGGAGCCGCGATTTCAGCTTTTGAAAGTCAGCATCACGGGTGACGAAACCGGCGTGGCGTCGGTGTCGCTCACCGGGAAGTACCTGCCGGATGGTCAAACCGTCCGCCTCGACAATATTTCGGTGAAGTAAAAATGGCTGGCGCCTTTACGAACGTAAACCTGTCGCAGCTCGCCCCGCCGGTCATCGTCGAGCAGATCGACTTCGAAGTGATCTTCGCGGCGATGCTCGCCGACCTGGTGGCGCGATACCCGTCGTTCTCGGCGCTCGTCGAAAGCGACCCGGCGTATGCCATTCTGGAAGTGGCCGCGTACCGTGAGGTGCTTTTGCGTCAGCGCGTGAACGAGGCCGCCCTCGGCTGCATGCTCGCCTACGCGCGAGGCAGCGACCTCGACCAGCTCGGCGCGAACGTCAACGTCGAGCGACGCGTTATCACGCCCGCCGACCCGACCACCACGCCGCCGACTGCCGCCGTCCTGGAGGACGACGAGGAATTCCGCGCACGCATCCAGTTGTCGTTCGAAGGCTACACCACGGCCGGCAGCGAAGGCAGCTATGTGTATCACGCGCTGTCTGCCGATGGCGACGTGCTCGATGCCTCGGCCACCAGCCCGTCGCCTGGCGTGGTCGATGTTTACGTGCTGTCGCGCACCGGAAACGGCGAAGCTTCCAGCGAGCTGGTGGATATTGTCGACGCCGCCCTGAACGCCGACGACGTTCGGCCGATGACGGATAACGTCACCGTGCAGACGGCTACCATCGAAGAATACGCCATCACGGCCGAGCTGACGCTTTACCCTGGCCCCGACGCGAACGTGGTCCGCCAGGCGGCTGTCGATGCCGTGACGGCTTACGCGGCCAGCGTGCACCGCATCGGGTTCGACGTCACGCTGGCGGGCATCATCGGCGCACTGGTCCAGGTCGGCGTACAGAACGTGGCGCTGACGTCGCCGGCCGCCGACATCGTTATCGATGACACGCAGGCATCGTTCTGCACGGACATCACCGTGACCGTGGCGGGCTCGACGGATGTCTGACCGCCTGCTGCCGCCGAACGCAACCGATGCCGACCTGGCGCTGGAACAGGCCACGTTTCGCGCGTCTGATTTGCCGTTCAACCTGGTGCGCTGGATGCAGTCGCCGCAGCTCATTCCCGTGCAGGCTATTCCGTGGCTTGCATGGGCGTTCAGTGTCGACACCTGGGATGAAAACTGGACCGTCGACCAGAAGCGTCAGACCATCGCCGCCGCGTACAACGTGCAGCGCCACAAGGGCACCATCGGCGCAGTGAAGTCGTCGCTCGCGGCGCTCGGATTCTCGGCTGAAATCACTGAGTGGTTTCAGGAAGCGCCGCCAGGGCCGCCGTACACGTTCCGCATCAATGTCGGCATCGACCAGGACGGCATCCCCGAGCAGGCATTCCAGCGTGCGCTCCAGGTGGTGAATTCGTCGAAAAACCTGCGGTCGCACATGACCACCCTTTCCATCGACATCAACACGCGCGCCGACACCTACATGGGCGCCGCAACGGGTGTCGGGTTCAACATCAGCATTCTTCCGGGGTAATCCATGGCGACTTACAAAACCATCCTGACGAACAAGGGCTTTCAGCTTCTCGTCGACGCCGAGATAGCCGGCATCCCTGTGTCGCTGGCGCGCATCGCCATCGGCGACGGTAACGGTAACCCCGTTACGCCTAATCCTGCGCAGACCGCACTCGTCCGTGAGGTGTATCGCAACGCCATTACCGACATCACGCCGAACCCCGACGTGCCTGGTCAGTTCTCGGCCGAGGTTAACATCCCGTCCGACATCGGTGGGTTCACGATCCGCGAGGCTGGCATCTACACCGAAGACGGCGACCTGTTCGCTGTGTGCAACACCCCGTCGACATACAAAGCAACGGCGGCTGAAGGTGCGTTCGGCGACGGCACCGTGAAAATGGTTTTCCAGCTTTCGAACGCCGCAACCGTTAACCTGTCCATCGACACGTCCATCGTCGGCGCCACGCGTCAGTGGGTCATTAACTACGCCACTCCCGCGAATATCCTTCCTGGCGGCCTGACGAACCAAATTCTCGCGAAGAATTCGAACACCGATGGCGATGTCGTGTGGAAGGACGCGACCGAGGGCGTCATCGTTCTGGTCGATACCGTCGAGGAACGGCAAACACTATCCGCAGGGCAGACGGCTTGCATCCTGTCCGTCGTCACGACGCACGGTCTTGCGGTGTATGTCGACGGCATTCGCCTGCGTGGCGACGAGTGGACGGTGGTCGACGCCACGCACCTGACGCTCGGCACGAGTTACAACGCCGGCACACCCATCACGTTCGTTCAGAACGAGCAGACGGGATACAACAACGTCCTTCGGCCGGAAAACAACCTGTCCGACGTCGACGATATGGGCGAGTCGTTCGCAAATCTCGGCGGTCAGAGTGGCGTACACACGTACGCCGTCGATATCAGCCCCACGGCGAACGCGGTAAGGGCAACGTATTCGCCCGCCTTCGCCTCGCTGACGGACGGCATGGTGTTGCGCGTGAAGGCGGCGAACGCGAACACGGGAGCGGCGACATTCGCCGCCAATGGCATGGCATCCGCTCCGATCATCGGCGCCGGTTACGCGGCCCTGTCCGGCGGTGAAATCATCCCTGGCGGAATGCTGACCCTCGTGTGGTCGAATTCGCTCGGTTCGTGGGTGATGGCGTCGGACGGTGGTGGCGCGCAACAGGTTTCGCCGGCCGTCGCCCCTGAGCACGCGATGCAGCTCGGCCAGGCTGTCGGTCGATTGATCGCGGTGAAGACATTCACCGGGATTAGCTCGTACACGCCGGACCCTCGCGCGAAGAAAATTCGCGTGAAGCTGTGGGCCGGTGGCGGCGGTACGGGGTCGTCGAACGTAAGTCCGAATGGTGGCTGCACTGGCGCAGGTGGCGGCGGATATGCCGAAGGATTTTTCGACGCTCCGTCGTCCGCCGTTTCGGTTGTTGTTGGCGTCGGTGGGACGGCTGGGGCTATCGGATCAATCGGCGGCGGACTCGGCGGCAATTCCTCGTTCGGCACCCTCCTTAGCGCTTCGGGTGGAGGTCGAGGATCGACAACGGCAAACGGAGTCGGTGGATCGAGTTCGGGCGGGTATCTGAATGCTAGCGGCGGCGGCGGGCGCGGGTATATCGCGTACGGCTCCGGCTCGTACGCGACGATTGGCGGAATGGGTGGCGGGTCCTATGGATCGAGTTCGCCAGCCATCGGGACGGGCGACGGGCAACCAGGAAACTTTCCTGGTGGCGGGGCTTCCGGCGGAATCTATGGGGCTAACGGCGGACACGGCGCCGATGGTTATTGCATCGTTGAGGAATACACCTGATGGAATATTTGCCTTACGCGATTGTCGTCGATGGCATCGTTTTCAACTGCGTCCTATGGGATGGAAACGATGACCCATCGACGGGCGGATTTCCCATCCCCGAGAACTGGACGATGGTCGTAATCATCCTTTGGAAAGTCCCGCAGATTGGGCTCGGGGCCAGGCAAGGCGAGGACGGCGTTTGGATGTTCGAACAGCCTGATGGCAACTGGACATAACTCGCACATTGCTGCCGCCTGAACGGTGTAGACGACAGCCGTCTATATCCGGCTGAGATTCATATTACGCACTGCATTCTCATGCGACTACCACGCATGAGGTTTGCAGGACGTGAATCTACACAGTGACGCGCTCGCTTGAGCGGCGTACTCGATGTTTGCCAGGGCATCACCGGAACGGTTTTCGCATTCGCCGGAAGTGTTGCCCCTAACGGATGGTTGATGTGCGCGGGACAGGCCGTCGACCGAGAAGACTACCCCAACCTATTCCGCGTCATCGGCACGACGTACAACGTCGGCGGCGAGGAAGAAACGCAATTTCGCATTCCCGACCTTCGCGGTTACGTGGTCGCTGGAACGGACAACATGGGCGGCGAGGCTGCGGGGCACCTTACGTCGTTTGCTGCAACGACGCTCGGCGCAAAGGGCGGCGTCCAGGAGGTTGCGCTTACCGTCGACAACCTGCCGTCGCACAATCACACCCTCACCGATCCAGGTCACGCGCATAGCGTCAGTGATCCGACGCATACGCACAGCGTCTACGACCCCGGCCATACGCACAGCCACAACGCTGCGGCGCTCGTCCAGTCGTCGACGGGCGGAGGCGCCTTCGCGATCAATGCCTATTCCGGCGCCTCGATCAACGCGGCAGTGACCGGCATCAGCAACTACGCTGCCGCAACTGGCGTTAGCGTCAACGCTGCCGGCACCGGCATGTCGATCCAGAACACCGGTAGCGGCGTTCCGCATTCGGTCATCCAGCCGACCATCGTCCTGAATCACATCATAAAAGTATGAATGGTCTTGTTGCACTAGCCTGGTCTGCCGGTTTCTTCGAAGGCGAAGGAACTGTGCGTATCAATAAGGGTCGCCCTGGGTCGCCGTGGACATTCGGGCTCCAAATAGTCAACACCGACTTGCAGGCGCTTTTTAAGTTCAGGGATGGTGTTTTCGGTGCGGGCGATATCGGCGGGCCATATGGGCCGTATGGGATTAGCAAGAAGCGAACTTTCATATGGCGCTGCAACAGGTCGAACGAGGCCGAGGTGGTGATGCATGCCCTTTGGGAATTCCTATCCGACAAACGAAAGGGGCAAATAGTCGCTGCGCGCCAGTCCATCGCAGCGAACGGAAATCCCTCCAGAGGAACGGCGGCCATGGATGGCTGACACTCGACCTTGCTAGCTCCGTTATCATTCACCGGACAAACACATGGCCGACCAGTTCCTCCACGGCGTCGAGGTTGTCGAAATCGACGACGGCTCGCGCACCATCACGACCGCATCGAGTTCGATTATCGGCATCGTCGGTACGGCTCCGCTCGCCGATGAAGCCGTCTTTCCGCTCAACGTCGCCGTACTGATTCCGGGTTCGGAAGCCAAGGCCGCGAAGCTCAACATGGGCGGCGAAGGCAACGTCGGCACCCTGCCCGATGCGCTCGACTCCATCTTCGACCAGTCGCTCGCGGCGGTCGTGGTGATCCGCGTCGAGGAAGGCGAAAACGAAGCCGAAACCATCGCGAACGTGATCGGCGGCACCAATGCCGTCACCGGCAAGCGCGAGGGCGTGCACGCGCTTCTCGACGCCGAAAGCGCCCTCGGCGCCAAGCCGCGCATTCTCATCGCTCCAGGCTTCACGCAGCAGCGCGTCACGGGCGGCGTGCTCACGCTGACCGGCGTCGCCGGCACGGGCTACACGCCGGGTTCGTACGACATCAACGCCACTGGCGGCGGCGGCACTGGCGCAGTCGCGACTGTTGTCGTCGAGGCCGGCGGCACCATCGCCTCGCGCACCGTGAAGTCAGCCGGCTCCGGTTACACCACCGTCCCCACCTTCCCGCTGACGTCGCTCGGCGGCGGGACGGGTGGCACCATCGTGGCGACCATCGGCACCACCGGCAACGCAGTGGTGGCCGAGCTGACCGGCATCGCCGACAAGCTCCGCGCTGTCATCGTCCAGGACGGCCCGTCGACCACCGACGAAGCGGCCGTGGCCGTGGCCGGCGACAGCGGTAGCCGCCGCGTGTACCTGGTCGACCCGAAGGTGCTCAAGGTCGATTCGACCGGTGCGACCGTGGAAGCCTGGGCAAGCGCATGCGTTGCCGGCGTGATCGCTCGCACCGACAACGCCATCGGCTGGTGGGTGTCGCCTTCGAACAAGGCCATCAACGGCATCGTGGGCACGGCGCGCGCCATCGAGTTCAGCCTCGGCAGCACGACCAGCCAGGCCAACCTGCTGAACGAGGCCAACGTCACGACGATCATTCGCCAGGGCGGGTTCCTGACCTGGGGCAATCGCACGCTGTCGACCGATGCAAAGTGGGCGTTCCTCTGTGTGGTCCGCACCGCCGACATCATCGCCGACAGTCTCCAGGCTGCCCACTTGTGGGCCGTCGACCAGGGCATCACGAAAAACTATGTCGGCGAAGTACAGGAAGGCGTGAACGCATTCCTGCGCGACCTGAAGGCCAAGGGTGCTATTCTTGGCGGCACGTGCTGGGTCGACAAGGACTTGAACAGCGAGTCGAGTATCGCGGCCGGCCAGGTGTATTGGGACTTCGACTTCACCCCCGTGTACCCGGCCGAGCACCTGACGTTCCGTAGCCACCTGGTCAACGACTACATTTCGGAGATTTTCTAAGCCATGGCCGCTCGTGACGTACTGAAAAACATCAATCTGTTCGTTGACGGCAAAGGCATGGCCGGCCAGCTCGACGAATACAATCCGCCGAAGCAAACGCTGAAGACCGAGGAATATCGGGGCGGCGGCATGAACGCGCCGCTGGAACTGAACATGGGCATGGAGAAGCTGGAGGCCGACGCGACGCTGATCGCGTACGACCCCGACGTGCTCGCGCTGTTCGGCGTCGTCGAGGGTCAGCAGGTTTCGTTCACCGCACGCGGCCACCTGGAGAGCTTCGACGGCACCACGGCCGGCGTCGTGCACAACCTGCGCGGCAAGATCAAGGAATTGGATCGCGGCACCTGGAAGCCTGGCGAGAAGCCTGCGCTGAAACTCTCGATGGCCCTGTCGTACTTCAAGGAAACCCGCGACGGCGTGGTCATCCACGAAATCGACATCGAGAACATGGTGCACATCGTCGGCGGCGTCGACTTGCTGGCCGTCGCACGCGCCAACCTCGGCATCTGATGCGCGACACTACTGCGTTCTGAACACCTAACCGGCGGCCAAGCGCCGCCGGTTTCTTCAACCACGAGGCAACTACATGAGCGACACCCCCGAATACATCATCGTCGACGGCTCCGAGGCGGTCATCACGCTGACCGATGGTAAGACCGTCACCATGCGCGAGCCGAAGGTGCTCGACATGCGCGCCGCACAGAAGTCGAGCAAGAGCGCGGAAGATACCGAGCTGAAAATGTTCGGCGACCTGTGTCAGATGACGCCCGCCGAGCTTGACCAGTTGAGCATCAAGAACTATGGCCGTCTCCAGGAGGCGTTCAAGCTTTTCATGTCCTGACGGACGACTACATCCGCAGGGGTGTGATCGTGCTCGCTTCGCATACGGGGTGGGCGGAAGCTGAGATAACAAATTTCCCCGTCTCGCGATTTCTTGAATATCTGAGCGAACTACCTAAGAACAATGGCTAGCAGCAAGAAAATCAATGCTTCCATCGTTCTAGGGGGCACCATCACGGGCGCGCTTAAGGGCGCGCTTGGCTCGGCGCAGGACGGCCTAAAGAAAATCGGAACGGAAATCGGCAACCTGACGCGGCGTCAGCGATTGCTTGCCGATTCAATGAAGATCGTCCATGCGCAGGGCCGCAACGTCGGCCACATGCAGGCCGAGTACGCCGCCATCACGCGTGAGGTTGACCGCCTTCGCACCGCGCAGGGTCGCCTTGCGCGGGCATCCGCAGCGCGACAGGCTAACCTCAACAAGCGCGCACAGTATCGCGGCCAACTCGGCGAGGCATTCGCTATCGGGGCAGCCGTTACTCTGCCGGTGGCGAAAACGATCAAGGACGCCGCCGCGTTTGACAAGGAAATGACGCTCATCGGCAACACTGCCGATATGACGACGGCGCAGGCCAGCGAACTCGGCCGTACCATCGTCGAAGTGTCGTCGCGTGTCGGCCAGTCGGCGCAGACCGTGCAGAAGGCCGCCGGCTTCCTTATCGCTGCCGGCCTCGACGCCAAGCGCGCCACCGAAAGTATCGAAACCATCGGGCGCACCGCGACCGCTTCCGGCGCCGACATCGAAGATTTGTCGAAAGCTGCTTTCACGCTCATGGATGCGCTGAAGGTAAGCCCGACTGATCTTCAGAAGGGCCTCGACATCCTGGCGCAAGCGGGCAAGGAAGGTAACGTCGAGCTGAAGGACATGGCGCGCACGCTGCCCGCCCTCGGCTCGTCGTTCGTCGCGCTTAAGATGCAGGGCAATGAAGCGGTCGCGACTCTCGGCGCGGCCCTGGAAATCGCGCGCAAGGGCGCAGCGGACCCGGACGAAGCCGCGAACAACATGCGCAACTTCCTGGCGAAAGTGCTTTCGCCGGAGACGCTGAAGAAGGCGAAGAAGAATTTCAATCTCGACCTGAACAAGATCATCAAGGACGCGCAGAAGTCGGGAAGCAACCCGTTCGAAGCGGCCGTGGCCGCGATCATGAAGGCCACGCAGGGCGACCAGAAGAAACTCGGCGACTTGTTCCAAGACATGCAGGTACAGAACTTCCTGCGTCCGCTGATGCAGAACTGGGGTGAATACCAGCGGATCAAGGGAAAAGCGCTTGGCGCCACAGGCGTCACGGACCGCGACCTGGCGAAAGTGACGTCAACCGCAAAACAGCAGATGGACAGGCTGGGCCAGTCGGTAGGTCGACTGAGCATCGCGCTCGGCCATGCACTGACGCCTGGTGTAGGCTCGGCCGCCGACAAGCTCGCAAATCTTGTCGACCGCATGGCGGACTTCACCGAGAAAAATCCCAGGCTTGTCGGCGCCGTGGTGAAGACGGTGGCCGCGTTCGCGGCGCTTCGCCTTGCCGGCGTTGTTCTTGGCTACACCATGACGTGGATCAAGGCGCCGTTCCTTCTGTTCATGGAGGTGCTCGCTGGCGTGCGTGCAAGCGCTGCGGTTACCGCGACCAGCACCACCCTACTCGGAAAGGCTTTTAGGTTCCTCGGCACCACGATTCGATGGGTCGGTTTGACGATCCTCGCGAACCCGATATTCCTAATCGGCGCGGCCATCGCCGGACTGGTCTACGAAATTTACAAGCATTGGGGCGGCGTCAAAGATTTTTTCTCCAGGCTGTGGAATGACGTGACGACCATGTTCAAAGGCTGGTGGAACGTCATCGCCGGCATCTTCACTCTCGATTTCCCGCGCGCGCTCGATGGGCTGAAGCAAGTATTTTCTGGCTTCGGTAATTACACCGCTGACCTGTTTGGCGGCATCGCGAGCGGAATCAAGAATGTCGTTCGCGACATCCTGTCCGCACTCGGCATTGTCGAGGAAAAGAAGGAAGAGGTAACGCTCGGGAAGGTCGTCGCCGAACAGAACAAGATGGCATCCTTTTGGGAGAAGTCGGCCGCAGGCGTGACTGTGCAAAAAGTCACGTCGGACGAGCTTGCGTCGAAGTGGGAGTCCGACGCCTCCAATGTGATGGTTCCTTCTATGGCTACGGACAGGAGGGCATCGACCCCGCCGCCCGTCACGCAGAACATCACGCAGAACATCACGCAACAGCCTGGCGAGGATGCCGACGCGTTCGCCCGAAGGGTTGCGCGTGAAATGCAAAAACAGCAGGGCGTTTCCTCCCGAGGGGCACTCGTCGATGGAGCGCAGCACTAATGCCTGGCCTTCGCGAAACCCTGACCGGCCTCATCGACCTGGCGCAAGACGCGTTCCTCGGTAACGACAGCGGCAACGCACCCGTCCTTCTGATGCTCGGCACGTTCAAGTTCAGCCTGAACACCGCCGTGTTCCAAGAAATGCAGCGCCGTTCGTCGTACGCCTGGGGCGACGTCGAACGGTTCGGCAAGCTCCCCGCGCTCCAGTACATGGGGCCGGACGATGACGCTATCACGTTGCCGGGTGTCGTGTTCCCCGACTGGAAGGGAGGAAGCCGCCAGGTGGACGACCTTCGCAAGCTCGCCGAGGCCGGCGTGCCTTACCAGCTCATCGACGCGTTTGGCGGCGTGCTCGGCGATTGGGTGATCCTCGGTATCGAGGAAACGCAGTCCATTCACAGTCCTGACGGTTCGTTCCGCCGGCAAGAATTCAGCGTGCGGCTTCGGAGGTACGCGTAATGGCGCAGACCTACATCACCAGCGCGGGCGACGTCGTCGACGAAATCGCCTGGAAGCAATACGGCCGCTGCGACGCCGCCATCCTCAACGACGTGCTGGCCGCGAACCCTGGACTGGCCGACCGTGGCGCCGTGCTCCCTGCCGGTGTAGCCGTCACCCTGCCCGACATCATCCTGCCGGCGAACACCGACAACGCGGTGACGCTGTGGGATTGACGCCGGTATATCGTGTCGTCGCCAACGACAACGACATCACGTCGGCTATCGACGAACGACTGTCGTCACTCACGCTGACCGACGAAACCGGCCTGACATCCGACGCCGTGGAAATCGTGCTGGCCGACACCGACCCGCTGCGGCCGATCAAGAAACCGCCGACCGGCGCCGAGCTGGAGGTGTTCATCGGTTACGACGGCACCACGCGACGCATGGGGATGTTCGTCGTCGACGAAATCGAGCTGGAAGGCTGGCCGCAGACGATGACCATTCGCGCTCGCGCGTCGACCTACGAAGGCACGCCGAAGGGGAAAACGGATTTCCAGACGCAGAAGACCCATAGCTGGCCGGCGGGGACGACCATCGGCGCCATGGTGTCGAAAATGGCGAAGGACCACGGCATGGAGTCCGCCGTATCGCCGTCCCTGGCGAGCGTGCAGCTCCCGCACATCGACCAGACGGCCGAGAGCGACATCAGCTTCCTGGTGCGACTGGCGCGCAAATACGACGCCATCGCGAAGCCGGCGGGCGGCAAGCTCCTGTTCGTAAAGCGGGGTGACAGCAAGAGCGCCAGCGGCGCCGACATGCCGGCCGTGACTGTCGTCCCTAGCGACCTGAAGGGTTTCAGCTACAGCGAGCGCACGCGCGAATCGCCGGGAACCGTTGTCGCGTTCTGGCACGACAAGGGCAAGGCGAAGCACCACGAGGTGATCGTCGGCAAGGGCGACCCGGTGAAACGCCTGCGCTTCGGCTTCAAGAACGAGGACATGGCGAAGTCGGCGGCCGAGGCCGAGCTGTCGCGGCGTGCCCGTGGCGAAATCAGCCTGGAGCTGACGCTACCCGGCGACGAGAACCTTTCCGCCGAGGCGACCGTCGTCCTGGGCGACGAGTTCCGCGCCGAGCTGGCGGGCGAATGGCTGGCGACCCGCGTGGTGCACCGGCTCACGAAGAAATCGTGGACGACGACCGTCGAGTGCGAGCGTCCGAATTCGAACAAGGACGTGCAGGACGCAACCAGCGGCGGCGCGACCGACACGGATGAATGAAGAACCGCTGGCGTGATAGTACATGACGTGAAATGAGCCGCGAGTCGTTGGTGGTATGCCAGGGGGTATCACTGGACAGTCGGCTAAGAAACCATGTATAAAATGAGGTACTTACGATGTCAGTGCGAATTGCCACCTGGAACGTGAACTCGGTCCGGCAGCGGATCGACCTGCTGTTGACCTGGCTGAAGGAGTGCCAGCCCGACATCGTCTGCCTCCAGGAGATCAAATGCGTCGACGAGGCCTTCCCGCGGCTGGAGATCGAGGCGCTGGGCTACAACGTGGTCACCCACGGTCAGAAGACCTTCAACGGCGTCGCCTTGCTCTCGAAGCTCCGCTTCGACGAGACCAAGTCGGGCCTCGCCGGCGACGACGAGGACGCCCATGCCCGTTTCCTCGAGGGCGTGGTCACGCTCAAGCACGGCGTGCTGCGCATCGCCTGCCTCTATCTTCCCAATGGCAATCCGGTCGGGACCGAAAAATATCCCTACAAGCTCAAATGGATGTCGCGGCTTCTTGAGTATTCGAGGGAGCGCCTCAAGGCCGAGGAGCCGCTGATCCTCGCAGGCGACTTCAACGTCATCCCGCATGCCCGCGACGTCCATAATCCCGCCGCCTGGACCGAGGACGCCCTGTTCAAGGCCGAGACGCGGGAGAGCTTTCAGTCCCTGCTGGGCCTCGGCCTCACCGACGCGTTGCGCGCGGTCACCGACGAGCCCGGGCTCTATACCTTCTGGGACTACCAGGCCGGCGCCTGGCAGAAAAACCATGGCTTGAGGATCGACCATCTGCTGCTGTCGCCGCAGGCCAGCGACCGGCTCGCCAATGTCGGCATCGACAGCTATGTGCGGGCTTGGGAGAAGCCGTCGGACCACGTGCCGGTATGGGCGGATCTGGATCTGGAGGCGGCTTGAGCAGATGCCTGGAGGTGCTGGATGGCGCCGGCGGACTGCGCTTTGCGCAGCCAGCGGACTGCGCTTTGCGCAGCCGCGGGCTAACCTACCCGGCGGGGGTACCTACTACCGGCGGCCCTGAACGCCCTGCACCCACTGTTCCAGCATTTGCAGGCACATGGCGCGGTCGTCGTCCGAGGCCTTGGCGAAAGCGCGGTTGTAGCTTTCCTTGATCCAGGTTTCCTCGATACCGGCGCTGTCACGCGCCAGCGTCAGCCACATCAGGCCACGCGCGGCCTGCCGCGGCAGGCGGTCGCCATTGAACAGCATCTGGCCGAGCAGCGCCTGCGCCTCGTGCTGGCCCTTCTGGGCGGCAAGGCCGAGCCAGCGCGCGCCATAGCGGAAGTCCTCGCGCGAGGCGTCCGGGGTCTTCAGATACAGCCGGGCGAGATCGTACTGCGCATCCGCATTGCCGAAATAGGAGGCCGCATAGGAGAACATCTCCCGCGCCCGGTCCGAATCCGGCTTGATCTTCGAGTTCGGGATACCGCTCAGATAGTAGCGGCCGAGCGCGACGAAGGCGTTGGCCACGACCTGCGCCTGCGGCGCCGACGGGCTGTCCTCGGCATGCGCATTGGCGATGCGGCTGAAATATTCGAAGGCGCGCACATCGTCCTGGGCGACGCCGTCGCCGTTGGCATACATGCGGCCGAGCTTGAACTGAGCGCCGGGATGACCGCCTTCGGCGGCATATTGCAGGGCGCTGAGCGAGGTTTCCTGGGGCGTGGTCGCCGGTGCCGCCACCTTGCTGCGCACGGCACCCGCGGCGCCCGGCAAGGCGGTCACGACCGGGAGGGCCGCGTCCTTGCTGGCCGAACCGTCAAAGGCGAGCGCCGGCGCGGCCAGCGCACCGACCCCCAACACAAACGCAACTATGGCACGCTTAGATGTCCGCATAGCACTGTTTCTCGTGCGCGCCGCCCGGATGGGTTACTGCCCCACCGACCGCTGGTCCAACCTGCTGAGCATACTTCCAGAGCGCACCCGACGTGTGGTTAGTCGCGCGAGCGCTCCATTTGGTCTTGCGCTGGGCGAGCTCTTGGTCGCTCAATTTTACGTTAAGGGTACCTACGACCGCGTCGATCTCGATGATGTCGCCATCCTCGAGCAGCCCG
Organism: Bradyrhizobium sp. 613_E4_N2_2; assembly: GCF_052075995.1. NCBI lineage: Bacteria > Pseudomonadati > Pseudomonadota > Alphaproteobacteria > Hyphomicrobiales > Nitrobacteraceae > Bradyrhizobium > Bradyrhizobium sp. 613_E4_N2_2. Next base: position 4,122,826 of record NZ_CP197234.1, on the reverse strand, counting down.
ATCGGGCCGCCGATGGCGGCTTCCGGCCCGACATGGCCGATGCAGAAGCCGCGGGTGGCGCCGGAGAAGCGGCCGTCGGTGATGAGCGCGATCTTGCCGCCCATGCCCTGGCCGGTCAGCGCCGCGGTGGTCTGGAGCATTTCCCGCATGCCGGGACCGCCCTTGGGGCCCTCGTAGCGGATCACGATGACTTCGCCTTCCCTGTAGGTGCGGTTCTGGACGGCCTCAAAGGCGTCCTCTTCCCGGTCGAAGCATCGCGCCGGACCGGTGAACCTCAGGTTAGACATTCCCGCGACTTTCACGATCGCACCTTCTGGCGCCAAATTGCCCTTCAGACCAACCACACCACCAGTGACGGTGATCGGCTTGTCTGCCGGGTGCACCACATCCTGGTGCGGATTCCACTTCACGCTTTTGAGGTTTTCGGCGATCGTTCGACCGGTGACCGTAATGCAGTCGCCGTGGAGAAATCCGTTGTCGAGCAGCGTCTTCATCAGAAGCGGTATGCCACCTACTTCAAACATGTCTTTGGCGACATAACGGCCACCCGGCTTCAAATCCGCGACATATGGTGTCTTTTTGAAGATTTCGGCGACGTCGAACAGGTCGAACTTAATGCCGCACTCATGCGCGATCGCCGGCAGGTGCAGTGCAGCATTGGTCGAGCCGCCGGACGCCGCGACCACGGCGGCGGCGTTCTCCAGCGCCTTCCGTGTCACGATGTCGCGCGGCCGGAGGTTGGAGGAGATCAGGTCCATAACCTTCTCGCCCGCGGTCATGCAGAAAGCGTCGCGGATTTCATACGGTGCCGGGGCGCCGGCCGAGTACGGCAGCGCCAAGCCAATCGCCTCGGAGACGGTCGCCATGGTGTTGGCGGTGAACTGTGCGCCGCAGGCGCCCGCCGAGGGGCACGCCACGCGCTCGATCTCGTCGAGGTCCTCGTCCGACATGGCGCCGACCGAGTGCTTGCCGACCGCCTCGAACATGTCCTGGACGGTGACCTGCTGGCCGCGGAAATTGCCGGGCAGGATCGAGCCGCCGTAGATGAAGATCGAGGGCACGTTGAGACGGACCATCGCCATCATCATGCCCGGCAGCGACTTGTCGCAACCGGCAAGGCCCACGAGCGCATCATAGGCGTGGCCGCGCACGGTCAGCTCGACGGAATCGGCGATGCACTCGCGCGACGGCAACGACGAGCGCATGCCGTCATGGCCCATGGCGATGCCATCGGTAACGGTGATGGTGCAGAATTCACGGGGAGTGCCGCCGGCCGACGCGACGCCCTTCTTCACCGCCTGGGCCTGGCGCATCAGGGAAATGTTGCAGGGGGCGGCCTCGTTCCAGCAGGAGGCGACGCCGACGAAGGGCTGGTGGATCTGCTCGGTGGTCAGACCCATGGCGTAGAAGTAGGACCGGTGCGGCGCGCGCGTCGGGCCTTCCGTCACGTGACGGCTCGGCAGCCTCTGCTTGATGTCGGTCTTTGCGTCCATCGCAAACCAGTTTCCCCGGCCAACCCTTTCAGACCCGAAAAATCAGAGCCAAGATTTGAATCGACCTTGGGATTTTCCGTCCTTCGAAGACCGCCGATGCCCTTCAAACTTTAGAGCGATTTTATTCATGTTCGGGTGTGGCTAAAAAGCGGCGCTGATGCGAACGGACGGAGATAAGGGTTTAATCCAAGATGAGTGTTGCAGGGACAGCACAATCGTTACCGGGAAGACACGGGTTGGCTTACTGCGATACCCTCGTGAATATGACAATACACAACTTGAGATTTCAGATCTGTTCAGGCGCACCCCAGCGCGGGTCTCAGGAACGGAGTGTGCCTCACCTGAGTCGCGGCGGCCCGCAGTACCAACCCCGTCATCCTGAGGCAGGAGTGATGAGCGCCAAGCGCCCAGCTCAATCCGTCAGGTCGAGCCGCATGAACTGGTTGTGCGGGCTCGCCTCATAGTCGGCGAACGGCGAGCAGGAGACGAAACCGGCGCTGCGGTAGAGCGAGATGGCGGGCGCGTGCAGGGCTGCCGTGCCGGTCTCCAGGCTGAGGTGCACGTAACCCCGCCTGCGGGCTTCAGCGATGATATGGCCCAGCAGTGCGCGCCCTACCCCGGTGCCCCGTGCAGCCGGCGCGGCACGCATCGACTTCACCTCGCCATGCGTATGATCCAGCTCCTTCAGCGCACCGAACCCGAGCAGGACATCGTCCTGCCAAGCCGTCCAGAAGGTCACGGTGGCAGCCGAAAGGCCGGTGGCATCGAGAGCGAAGGCGCGCTCGGCCATGACGCTGCGCAGCTCCTCGAGATGATGTGCCAACAAATCGGCGACATAGGGCGCCGTCGGATCGTCTCGTCTGATCTCCACCTCATCCCCCTGCTGCCGCACGCGTGCCACCGTTTAAGCACAGGTGGCACGCCCGCGGCATAGCCATGATCGGTGCTATTCCCAAGTCAGCGCACCACCATTCTGGTATTCGATGACGCGGGTCTCGAAGAAGTTCTTCTCCTTCTTCAGATCCATTGCCTCCGACATCCACGGGAACGGGTTCTCGACCTCGGCGAACACCGGAGCGAGCCCGATCTGCGCACAGCGGCGGTTGGCGATGAAGTGCATGTACTGCTCGCACAGCGCAGCATTCAGGCCGAGGAAGCCGCGCGGCATCGTGTCCCGTCCGTAGGCGGCCTCTAATTCGGCTGCATCACGGATCATGCCGCGAACCTCGTCCTGGAATGCCGCCGTCCACAGATGCGGGTTCTCGATCTTGATCTGGTTGATCACGTCGATGCCGAAGTTGAGATGGATGCTCTCGTCGCGCAGGATGTATTGATACTGCTCGGCGATGCCGACCATCTTGTTACGGCGGCCAAGCGACAGGATCTGCGCGAAGCCGGTGTAGAACCACATCCCCTCGAACACGACATAGAAGGCGACGAGATCGCGCAGGAAGGCGCGGTCGCTATCCGGCGTCCCCGTCTGGAACGACGGATCGTCCAGGTGCTGCGTGTGCTTGAGCGCCCAGGCCGCCTTGTCCGTGATCGACGGCACCTCACGGTACATGTTGAACAGCTCGCCCTCGTCGAGCCCGAGGCTTTCGACGATATACTGGAAGGTGTGGGTGTGAACCGCCTCCTCGAAGGCCTGCCGAAGGAGGTACTGCCGGCACTCCGGATTGGTGAGATGGCGATAGATCGCCAGCACGATGTTGTTGGCGACCAGCGATTCGGAAGCCGCGAAGAATCCGAGATTGCGCTTGATCGCGCGCCGCTCGTCCTCGGTCAGCCCGTCCCGCGACTTCCATAGCGCGATGTCGGCCTGCATCGAGACTTCGGTCGGCATCCAGTGATTGTTGCAGCCTGAAAGATACTTCTCCCAGGCCCATTTGTACTTCAGCGGAAGCAGCTGGTTGACGTCGGCGCGGCAGTTGATCATCCGCTTCTCGTCGACGGAGACGCGGCCGCCGGCGCGATCGATCGCGCCTAAGCCGGTCGGGTCGGCCGGCTCGAGCTTGAGCTGGGTCTGCGGACGCAGTGCGGTGGCGAGACTTGAGGCGGCCGGAGCGACTGCTGTGGTTTCGGTATCGGACCAGTCGAGCATCGTCATCTCCTCACTGGCACGCTTCGCATTCGGGATCGTCGATCCGGCAGGCCTTGATGCCGTCGAGGTCCGGCGTTGCCGCGGTCGGCATCATGATCGGCGCGTGCGACACTGCCACTGACGCGGACACCGCATTGAGCTTTCCGTCGGTGCCCTTCAACGTCGATTTCTCGACATGCGTGGCGCTGCGCGAGCGCAAATAGTAGGTCGTCTTCAAGCCGCGCCGCCAGGCCAGCCGGTAGAGCGCATCGAGCTTCTTGCCGGAGGGATTGGCGATGTAGAGGTTGAGCGACTGCGACTGGTCGATCCATTTCTGCCGGCGCGCGGCCGCCTCGATCAGCCAGGCGCTGTCGATCTCGAAGGCGGTGGCGTAGAGCGCCTTCAGATCGTCAGGAACGCGGTCGATCTGGCCGACGCTGCCGTCGAAATATTTGAGGTCGGAGACCATCACCTCGTCCCAAAGCCCCCTCGCCTTGAGGTCGCGCACCAGGAACTCGTTCACGACCGTGAAGTCGCCGGACATGTTCGATTTCACGAACAGGTTCTGATAGTTCGGCTCGATCGACTGCGAGACGCCGCAGATGTTGGAGATCGTCGCCGTCGGCGCGATCGCCATGACGTTCGAGTTGCGCATGCCGCTGGACGTGACCTTCTTGCGCAGGCGATCCCAGTCGAGCGTTGCGGAGCGATCGACGTCGAGACCACCGCGCGAGTCGGCGAGAAGCTGGATGGAGTCGAGCGGCAAGATGCCCTTCGACCACAGCGAGCCCTCGAAGCTCGGATAGCGTCCGCGCTCCGCGGCGAGATCGGACGACGCTTCGATCGCGTGGAACGAGATTGCCTCCATGCTGGTGTCGGCAAACGCCACGGCCGCGTCGGACGCGGTCGGAATGCGCTGGACCTGAAGCGCTTCCTGAAAGCCCATCAGGCCGAGCCCGACGGGACGATGACGCATGTTGGAACGCCGCGCCTCGGGGATGGTGTAGAAATTGATGTCGATGACGTTGTCGAGCATCCGTACTGCTGTCGTCACCGTCCGCTTCAGCTTGGCATGGTCGAGTCCATTGGGACCGACATGGTTGAGCATGTTGATGGAGCCGAGATTGCAGACCGCGACCTCGTCGGCGGAGGTGTTCAGCGTGATCTCGGTGCAGAGGTTCGACGAGTGGATCACGCCAACGTGCCGCTGCGGCGAACGCAGATTGCAGGGGTCCTTGAAGGTGATCCAGGGATGACCGGTCTCGAACAGCATGGTCAGCATGCGACGCCAGAGGTCGCTCGCGCGCACGGTCTTGAAGACGCGCATGCCGCCGGCTTTCGCCCTGGCCTCATAGGCCTCGTAAGCCGTCTTGAACGCCTCGCCATAGAGATCGTGCAAATCGGGCGTCTCGTCAGGCGAGAACAGCGTCCATTCGCCATCGGCATCGACGCGCTGCATGAACAGGTCCGGCACCCAATTGGCGGTGTTCATGTCGTGGGTGCGGCGGCGGTCGTCGCCGGTGTTCTTGCGCAGGTCGAGGAATTCCTCGATGTCGACGTGCCAGGTCTCAAGATAGGCGCAGACCGCGCCCTTGCGCTTGCCGCCCTGGTTGACGGCAATCGCGGTGTCGTTGGCAACCTTCAGGAACGGGATGATGCCCTGGCTCTCGCCGTTGGTGCCCTTGATGTGGGCGCCGAGACCGCGGACCGGCGTCCAGTCGTTGCCGAGGCCGCCGGAATATTTTGCCAGCAGTGCGTTGTCCTTGATCGACTTGAAGATGCCGTCGAGATCGTCCGAGACGGTTGTGAGAAAACAGGACGACAATTGCGGACGCAGCGTACCCGAATTAAACAGCGTCGGCGTCGAGGCCATGAAGTCGAACGACGACAGCAGATCGTAGAACTCGATCGCCTTGGCTTCGCGGTCGATCTCGCGAACCGCAAGACCCATCGCGACGCGCATGAAGAAGGCTTGCGGCAGTTCGATCCGCTTGCCGCGGACGTGCAGGAAGTAGCGGTCGTAAAGTGTCTGGAGGCCGAGGAACTGGAAATTCAGGTCGCGCTCGGGCTTGAGTGCAGCCGCGATCCGGCCGAGGTCGAAGCGGGCCAGTTCAGGATCGAGCAGTTCGGCGGCAATGCCGGTCTTCACATAGGCCGGGAAATATTCGACATAGCGTACAGCCATATCGGCCTGCGAGGCGGAGGTCGGCACGGCATGGACATAGGACAGCACCTCGCCGCGCAGCTTGTCCAGCAGCAGGCGCGCGCTGACATAGGCGTAGTTCGGCTCCTCCTCGACCAGCGTGCGCCCGGCCATGATCGAGGCCAGCGCCAGTTCGTCCTGGCTGATGCCGTCGTAGAGATTGCGGGTGGTCTCGGTGAGCACGGGTGCCGCGGAAACGCCGTCGAGGTCGGCGCAGGCTTCGCCGATAATCAGCGCAAGCCGCTTGGCGTCGAGACCAACGCGCGAACCGTCGGCGAGCGTGACCTGAAGTGCCGGCGCGACAGCGGGCGTCGCTTCCGCGGCCGCCTCCTCGGCGCGCTGGCGCGACCGCTCCTCGCGGTACAGCACATAGGCGCGTGCGACCTTGTGGTGCTCGCTCCGCATCAAGGCGAGCTCGACCTGGTCCTGCACGTCCTCGATATGGAAGGTGCGTCCCTCGCCTGCCCGCCGCATCAGCGCAGTGACGACTTCGGCCGTCAGCTGCTCCACGCTCTCATGGACGCGGCGTGAGGCGACCGCGCTGGTGCCTTCGACCGCAAGGAAAGCCTTGGTCATGGCGACCGCGATCTTGGCGGAATCGAACGGCGAGACCTTGCCGTTGCGACGGATGATCTGCATGGCCGGCTCGCTCGAAGCAGGCGCAAGCGATTGTGGACGCAAATGAACGATGGGTGCGGAAGCGGTGTCCGCGTCGTGCAGGTTCAGTGACATCAATGGGCCCCGTGATGCGCGCGTTGTGTTTGAGCGGGGCTGTAAGGAAGGACGCTGCAGAAACGCCGGCAGCAGAGTTGCCGGGCGGTGCATGCAAGCGACCGCCGGACACCCCGCCCGTGGACGTTCAGATTGTCGCGGCAGGTCTCCTGGCTCGCAGGTCGTCGCCCACTTCCCGTCTTCCCGGCGCGAAAGGCGCCAGTGACGATTGTTCGGAAGCAGCTCGCTGCTGACAGTTGCGGGGGCAGCGCCGGAATTCCGCGCTCTCGCGCGGTTCACCGGCTTCCCTCTTAGCCACTAAATCTTGCGATCCAGCGGAACCGTGACGCCCACATGTGGTGACATATGCAGCCGGGTGTCAACGATTCGTTGCGGGTCAGAAGCTCTGTTCCCTGTGGAATGCGGGAATTCGCACTTGGGGCGCTCTTCAGCTTGGCGCGCTGTGTGACCCACGGCCCGACTGCAGGATCACACAGTCCGGCGCGACGCTGCCGCTGCATGTCGCCTCGCAGCCGCTCACCAGCGACGTCACTGTCGCTTCCAGCACGCGCAGCTCCGCAATTTTCGCCCTGATTGCACCGAGGTGCTTCTCCGCAAAGGTCCTCGTTTCGCCGCACGGCGAGCATCGCTGGCCGGCGAGCCAGACCGAGCTGGTCAGCCCGATGCGCGTCACGATGACGGCGGTGAAGGCGCCCTCGCCGCCCAGGAACGGCGTGGACGCTCGACGCTATTCGGACGAAAGGTGATAGCCGCGATCGCGATAGTCGAAATCGACGAGTTCGCAGATCCGAGCCGAGGGATCGGCGGGCGCCGCATAATAAGCCCTGATCTCCTTGATGCGACCGCTCGCCCCTTCGAACGCGTACCATTCGTCGCCGCGAAGCGCCGTGCCATGCGTGCGCTTCCAGTGCGTCCATTCGATCACGGCTTCCGGCGACGTCGACGAGCAAAGAATCTTTTCGATCGTCCATCGCGACCCGAGATTCTCGACGCACCAGATCCATTTGCGCGCGATGGTATCGGCGCCACGCCATGGAATGTCCGGCAAGCCGGGTGGGAAGTAGTGAACCGCGTCCGCTGTGAAGCAGGCCATCAAGGCATCGTAGTCGGCGGCGTTGCAGGCGTCGAAATAGCGACGGATCGTCGCCTCCATGGCGGCGGGCGATGTCTTGCTCATGTCAGGCTCCCGCCCGGATCGTCGTGGCCCGCGCCGGATCCGCACCGGCCTTTTTCCAGGCCTCAAAGTCGGCGCGCACGGCAGGTGTGGGCGGATAGACGCCGTAGAGCGGCTCGCCCGCACTGATACGATACGACAGGTACTTCTCGAGCTGGTCCCGCCTCTCGCAGAGGTCGGCCATTTCGGCGGCCAAATGCCGTGGCACGACCGTGATGCCGTCACCGTCACCGACGATGATGTCGCCCGGGTAGACCGCCACGTCGGCGCAGGCGATTGGAATATTCAGATCCGCGACGCGATGATACGACAACCGCGTCGATGCCGTGACCTGCCGGGCATAGGCGGGGAAATCGAGCCGCGCCAGCTCCTGGCCGTCACGAAACGCACCATCAGTGACAATGGCCGCGGCGCCCCGCACCTTCATCCGCGTCGGCAGCATAGCGCCCGCAGAGGCCGCGCGCGGATCGTTACGGCTGTCGATCACCAGGACATGGCCGGGCGGGATACTCTCGACCGCTTCCCACTGCAGATTGTCCGCGTTCGGATACGGCGTGAGCGTCTCTATGGTATCGAGATCCTCTCGCGCCGGGATCATGCGCATGGTGAAGGCCTCGCCGGCGAAGCGGACCGCGTCCTTGTTCATCGGCACCAGCCCGACCAGGAAGCACTGGCGCAGGCCTTTCTTGAACAGCTCGGTGGTCAGCGAACCCGAGGAGACATCCTTCAGCCGGCGGATGACAGACGGATCCAGGGGACTAAGCTTCGTCTTTGGTTCGTACATGGCCATCCTCCCTCAGGGGCGCTTTCCGACCTCGTGGACGTCACGGGCCCAGGCGCGCGCCTGCTCCGACAGGCTGAAGCCGAGGCCCGGTCGGTTCGGCACGATCATGCGGCCGTTCACGACCTCGAGCTTCTCGTTGAACATCGCCTCCGACCACTCGAAATGCTCGACCCAGGGCTCCCGGGCATAGGCCGCGGTCAGGTGCAGATGGATCTCCATGCAATAGTGCGGCGCAAGCTGGAGCTTCTTGTGGTCGGCGAGCGCGAGGATCTTGAGGAACGGCGTGATGCCGCCGACGCGCGGTGCATCCGGCTGGATGAAATCGACCGAATTGTTGCGGATCAGCTCGTAATGCTCGTCGATGCTGGTCAACATCTCGCCGGTCGCAATCGGGGTCGCAAGCTCGGCCGCCAGCGCCGCATGACCTTCGTAATCGTAGGCGTCGAGCGGCTCCTCGATCCAGGTCAGGTTGAATTGCTCGGCGATGCGGCCGAAGCGCAGCGCCGTGGTGCGGTCCCATTGCTGGTTGGCGTCGATCGCCAGCGGAACGTCGCCGATATGGTTGCGAACCGCCTCGATGCGCTTGAGGTCGACCATCGGATCGGGCTGGCCGACCTTCAGCTTGATGGCGCCGATGCCCCTGTCGAGCGCCATGCTGACGCGTTCTTTCACCTCCTCGATCGGCATCGAAAGATATCCGCCCGAGGTGTTGTAGCAGCGCACGGAGTCACGATGGGCACCGAGCAGCTTTGCCAGCGGCAGCTTGGCGCGCTTGGCCTTGAGATCCCACAGCGCGATGTCGAAGGCGGCGATGGCCTGCGTGGACATGCCGCTGCGGCCGACCGAGGCGCCGGCCCAGACGAGCTTGTCCCACAGACGCGCGATGTCGTTCGGATCCTCGCCGATCAGGTCGCCGGCGATCTCCCTGGCGTGCGCAAACTGCCCCGGACCACCGGCACGCTTCGAATAGCTGTAGCCGATGCCGCTGTGGCCGTTCTCGGTCTCGATCTCGGCAAACAGGAAGGCGATCTCGGTGAGGGGCTTTTGCCGGCCGGTGAGAACCTTGGCATCGCTGATCGCCTGGGCGAGCGGCAGGAAGACGAGCGACGTCCTCACCCATGCGATCCGGTCCGTCGTCGCTTCCCCGGCTGCGAGCCCTGCCGCGAGCGGGTTGGCGATAATGCGCGCGTTGACCTGGTAGTTCATGGCTTTCTCCTATCGATGTGGATTTACGGGAAATGATGTCATTCGGCAGCGACCGGCGCGGAGCGGATCAGCCCGCTGCCTTCGCGAATGACGAGACGCTCGATCGGCCCGACGATGACCCAGTAACAGAGCACGGCCAGCAGCCCATGCAGGCCGACATACAGCAACGCGCCGTTGAACGATCCGGTGGCGGAGAGGATGTAGCCGATCGCAACAGGCGTCACGATTCCGGCGGTGTTGCCGACGGCGTTGAAGACGCCGCCCGTGAGCCCGATCACCTCCTTGGGCGCAGTGTCGGCAACGACCGTCCAGCCCAGCGAGCCAAAACCCTTGCCGAAGAAGGCCGCGCTCATCAGCACGGTGATCAGGACCGTGGAGTCCGTGTAGTTGCAGCCGATGATCAGCACCGTCATGACGAGGCCGACCGTGATCGGGGTCTTGCGCGCGATGCTGAGCGAACCGGTGCGCTTGAACAGCCAGTCGGTGAAAAAGCCTGTGGTAACGCCGCCGACGAAGCCGCAGATGGCGGGGATGGTCGCGATCAGGCTCGCATCGAGCACCGACAGGCCGCGGTCCTTGACGAGGTAGGTCGGAAACCAGGACACGAAGAACCAGGTGATGGACGAGATGCCGTATTGCGCCAGGAAGATGCCGAAGAGCATGCGGCTCCTGAACAGCTCGGCGAGATCAGACCAGCGCGGCCCCTGCTCCGCAGCGGCGGCAGACGATGCCCCGCCGAGTTCGACCAGCGCGCCTCCGGCACGCAGATGATCGAGCTCTGCGGCTCCAATTTTGGGATGACGACTCGGCGGGTAGTAGGCGACGGCCCAGAGCGCCGCGAACAGGAAGCCCAGCACGCCCATCACGCCAAAAATGTGCTCCCAGCCGAAGCGGTGATCGAGGAAGCCCATCAGCGGCGTGAAGAGGACGAGCGAGACATATTGGGCGCTGTTGAAAATGGCGCCCGCGACGCCGCGCTCCGCGGACGGAAACCACGCCGCGATGATACGCCCGGCCGCGGGGCCGACAGGCGACTCGAAGACACCGAGCATGAAGCGCAGGATCAGCATCACCAGGAACGGGTAGCTGGCCCAGCCGACGCAGCTCATCAGGAAGGTGACGAGCGACCACAAGATCAATCCGCCCAAAATGGTCTGTTTCGCACCGAGCCGATCCGCGATCCAGCCAGCGGGAAGATGCGCAAGTACATAGGCCCACGCGAACGCCGAAAACATCCAGCCGAGCTCGACCGGCGTGATGCCGAGCGCCTTCGACATGTTCGGCCCGGCGATCGATAGCGTCGCCCGGTCGCCGCTGCTGAGCGCGAGCAGGATGGTGATCAACGCCAGAGTGACGAAACGATAATGCGTCCGTGCGGACGGCTTCTGCTCCGTGGCCACGCTGCTCCCCTTCTTTCCCGATTTTGTTTGCCCGGCCGCCTTCGGCGACCGTGGATGTCCGGAACGCCAGCGACGATCGGACGCGAGAAAGCTAGATCAGCGATCAATTCAGGTCTAAACTCATTTTTGGATTTAATTGATCCAGAAAAGGTATCAATGATCGAGTTCGGACAGGTACGCGCGTTCGTGGCGGTGGCCGATGAGCTGAATTTCGGTCGTGCCGCCAAGCGGCTGAATATGACGCAGCCGCCGCTCAGCCGGCAGATCCAGATCCTGGAGGCAACGCTTGCCGTCAAGCTGCTCGAGCGCACCAGCCGATCGGTCAGGCTGACCGCGGCCGGACGCGCCTTCCTGAGCGAGGCCCGCGCGATGCTTCAGCAGCGCGAGCATGCGGTCAAAGCCGCCCGGCAAGCCGCGTCGCTCGCCGGTGGAGCGCTGTCAATCGGGTTCGTCGGCGCGACGACGTACGGCTATTTGCCCTGGCTCGCAACGCGAGTTCGCGATGAACTGCCGGATATCGAGATCACCTTTGAGGAGCTGACATCGCGCCAGCAGCTCGATGCACTGAGGTCGGGCCGGATCGATCTCGGATTGGTTCGGCCGATCGAGACGGAGAAGCCAATTAGAAGCGCGAGCGTCTTCCGTGAAGGGCTTGCCCTTGCGCTGCCGCTTGACCATCCGCTCGCGGTGCGACGCCGGCCGGAGCTGTCGCATCTCGAGGGCCAGCCCTTCATCATGTATTCGTCGGGCGGTCCATATATGCGCGCGCTCTTGACGGCGGCGTTCGACGCCAATGGCATCCGGCCCCAGGTCGTGCAATCGATGAGTCAGGCACAGGCTATCTTGTCGCTGGTCAGCGCAGGTCTCGGCCTTGCGATCGTCCCGGACGAAACACGCAACGCCTGTTTCGACAACGTCGTGTTTCGCCCGATCAGGCTCGGACCATCGGTCTTCGCCGAACTCCATGCGATCTGGCGCAGTGACAACCGCAACACCGCCCTGCCTCGGCTGCGCGAACTTGCGTTCCGGACCGCACGCTGAGCGCAGCCTGAAGCGCGGTGCCCTGCGGTGGTGGGGCAAAGTCCGGTCATCGCAACGACCGGACCTGGAGACTCCGGAGGCGTCCTACGCGTTCCGCATCGCGCGCCCGAACGGATCGACCAGGCGGACGATCTCGCAGGCGGCGACGAGGCCGGCGAGCCAGACGGCGCTGGTCAGCCCGATGCGCGTCACGATGGCCGCAGTGAACGCGCCCTCTCCGCCAAGGAACGGCGTCGCGGCAAGCAGCGCGAGCTCATAGGCGGCATAGGCGGCGACGAGCGCGATGGCCAGCATCAGCGGCGTGCGGCCCTGCGGCAGCAGGCGGAGAACGGTCGATGCCGCTGCCGTCGACAGCAACGCGGCAGCACCGATGACAAAGCCCCAGGCGATGGTGCTGCCATCGATGGGATAGTGCAGCACGCCGAAGCCGATGGTCTGGTTCACGAGCCAGGCGCCAGTGACGACGAGCAGCGCCGGACGCATCGGCAGCATTGCGGCGGCGACGACGGCGAACGCCGCAAACGGCGTCGCGCAGGCAAGCGCGAAGCTCGCGAGCGCGCATGACACCGTCAGCAGCGCAAAGCAGAACATCGGCGCGAGGCGCGACGCGACCGGATGAAGGCGGAAACGGTCGGCGTGGGGCGGCAGGATGGTGACAGTCATGGAACGATCTCCTTGTAGGATTTGTAGCACAATTTTGCTGGAACGTAGCATCACGTCTGACTCAGTGAAGAGCCTCCATGGGATCTTCAGTCTCGGCTGGATCGCGCCGGTCGTAGGCGGCAAGCCAGGCGGCGAGTGCCGCCGTGTGCGGCTCCTTGGCCGCCAATTGACGCAAGGCCACGCGAACGGTGGCGCGCGCCGTGCGATCGGGCGGAAGCGTCACCATCTCAGGTCCCCGCCCCTTCGCGACCGCCTCGACCACGGCCCTCTTGCACGCCGTCAGCTCCGGCAGCCCATAGAGTTCGAGCAGCGCCTGGAAGGCTGCGTGATGATCCGGCCGAAAAGCGCGCTTGCGGCCGAGCTGATCGCGCAGCGGATGGGCCGGATAGAGATGCGCGCAGGGGATCCACCACTCAGGCAGCGGCTCGGTGGCGGCATGGGTGCGGCGATGCGCGAGCAGCTTTGGCAGGACGTGGGTGTGCGGGCCGTCAGGGCTTCGCCCACCCGGCGGCGGGATCGGCTGGAATACCTCGGCGCGCCCGATACGGCTGGTGAAGACGCGGTGCGGATTGGCGGCCAGAATGATCCGCATGGCGTCGCTTTCGGGCGCGAACACGGATTGGCCCGTGCGGCTCCTGAGCGCGGCGACGGCATCGGCATCGCTGACGCGGATGCAGGCGTCGACCTGCAACGTTCCGAGGCCAAGGTCGAACAGGATGCCGCTGCGATCCCTCGTCAGGAGCGCCTCGATATCCGGACCGAGCTCGGTCAGCACGGTACGACCACTCATGGCGCTGGCTTCATGCGGAAGGCACAATGCGATGCGGTGGCTCCAGCTCTCCGTGGTCGGCGATTCCGATGCTATCAGGCGCAGGCCCGGGTGGGAGACAACGCGCATCCCACCCTTCTGCGTCACGACGCTGCCCCCGTTGCGCGACTGCTCCATATCGAAGGCCTCACCGGGCTCGCGTGTGAACTCGGCAATGGCACCGAACGTGCCGACGCTCCAGCCGGCCTCAGCGTCGGCAAGCTGGCTTGCGATCAGGTCCATGAGCGGATCGGCCGTCGTCATGAGGCTTCTCTCTCTCGCTATCTGACGTCGTAATTCGCCAGGCGAATGCCGCCATAGACGCCCAGTCCCGGCTGCAGAAAGCCAGTCGGATTTTGATAGTGCACATTGGCGAGATTATCGACCCGGCCGAACACCTTCACCTGGTCGGTGACCAGATATTCGGCTGCGACGTTGACGACAGTGTAGGCCGGAGCCAGCAGACGCAGAATGCTGAAGTCGCGGTTACCATCGACGAAACTCCCGACGTGCAACACGGTTGCGGACAATGTGAGCGGGTCGATCGGATTCCAGATGACATTTGCGCTCCACTTCTCCTTCGGACGCCTCAGCAGCTCCAGTCCCGCCGTCGCATCCACCGCGCGGGTAAAAGTGTAGTCGGCACGAACGCGAAGCCGGTCCGTGATCGCAGCCGCGACGAAGCTCTCCGTGCCCTCCGTGATCGCCTTGCCGATATTGGTGTTGGTGCTCGTGAACGTCAGGGGATCGAACGTGCTCTGGATCAGGTCCGTGATGTTGTTGCGGAAGTAGGCCGACCCGAAGCGAACGCGATCGCCAAACAAGGGTTGCTCGAAGCCGGCGTCGAATCCGACGCTTTCCTCGGGCCTGAGGTTGGGATTTGCAAAGAAGAAGAACGCGGGAAAGCTGACGTAAAGCTGGTTAAGCGTCGGCGCCTTGAACCCCGTGCCGTAGCTTCCCTTGAACTTCGTATCCGTGACCGGCACGATCACGGCAGACGCCAGACGAAAGGTCGGATGCTCTCCAAACCGCTCGTTGTCGTCCTGCCGGACGTTGGCCGTGAAGAAGACTCGATCCCGGAACTGGGACTGCAGCTCCATATATCCGGCCTTGTTGACGTTTTGCGCCGAAACCGTCGCCGTTTGCAGTGTTTCGGTCTCATGCTCCGCACCAATGATGACATTGTTGTTGGGCGCGAGCTGGGTCGTGGTGTGCCAATCATACTTGACGCGGTCGCCGGTCGTGATCGTGGCCATCGCGTTGCCGGGCGAGATGTTGTAGTTCCAGTGATTGGTGTAGTTGACGCCGAAATAGCTTTTCATCCGGTCGTCGAGAGCGGACCAGACCGCCTCCCCGCGCGTGAAGAGCTGGTGCACCGTCTGCGTGCTTTGCGCGGCCGCGGGAAAGCTCGCGGATGTGACGGGATCGAAAGTGTCTCCGGTAAAGCGCAGGGTGGCGTCAGTATACCGCGCGACGCCGTTGAGCGTCAGGTTTTCGCTCAATTCGGCGCCAAGCTTCGTCGAATAGGTCATGTTGTCGTAATAGTTGCCGATCGCCTTCTGCCCCGGCGGCAGCAATTCGACCGGTGTCACCGGCACGTCGTTCGCGTGGAAATGCGCGACGTTGAAGGCATAGTTGAAGTGGTCCTGTGAACCGCTCAGACTTGCAGTTTGATTGAACGTTCCGAACGAGCCTCCCTCGACCGAGCCGGTGGCGCGGGCGGGACCGTCGCCCTTCTTCGTCACGATGGAGATCACGCCCCCCAGCGCGTCTGCGCCGTAGAGACCGCCCTGCGGACCGCGCAGGACTTCGATCTGCTGAATGTCGGAGGTGAGCAACTGGCCGAAATCAAACGAACGGTTCGGGTTGCCGGGATCGCTGACATCGATGCCGTCGATCAGGACCTTGGTGTGGTTGGAATTCGTTCCGCGCATGAAGATCGACGTCTGTCCGCCCGGACCGCCGGTCTGCACGAGGTTCAGGCCAGGAACCGCGCTCAGCGCATCGGATGCGGTCCGGCGCTGATCGCGCTCCATGTCTCTGGCGGTCAGAACCGTCACCGAGCTCGCAACCAGATTGGTCGGAGTGACAACGCCCGTCGGACTGACGACGACCGTCGGAAACAGGTTGGCCGCGGATACCCCGGCAACCGGGGGCGACGCCGGCACCAGCTCGGGTTTCGGCAACCGAGCGACGCGCTGCCGCTCGGGCTTGTCCGGCGCAGGCCGCGCGACTTGCGGCTTGGCCGGACGCTCGGTCGGCGCGACCTCGACCGGCGGCAGCAGATCGGGCGATGCCGATTGCTGGGCCTGGGCAATGGACAGATCGAGCGAATACAGGGAAACGAACGCGACAACGCCGGCGCGGAAGCGCCTGGCGGCAAAGACAATACGGGACACTCTTGTAACCTCGGTATGACGTCAGTGGCACGTCACAGCGAACGAGGTTTCACGGCAGAGCGTTCGATTGCTCCGGTGAAGCTAATGTCTGTACTCCCCGACCGACATCTTCGCGTGTGACCACGGCTGACGGCAGGTCTCCTGGCTCGCGGGTCGTTACCTTACGTCGCCTTCCCAGGACCGAGATTCCCAGTGGCATATGACGAAAGATTCACCGCTTACAGTTGCGGGGGCAGCCGTGGCGTTGAGAATATCCCGGTATCGGGAAAACCTCGCACCACGTTCCCTTTTGATCTCCGTGAGGAGAACCGTCACCGGCCAATCTACGGGGCGGGCAAGCGGAGAGTCAATCGGCCGGTTGCATGACGGGCAAAGCACCGCACCGGAGATTGAGCCGGCGCAATCAGGCCGTCTCCCGCTCCGAACGCGTCCTGATCATCGCCCGCTCGCCGGCATCGACGAGCTGGCCGATGCCGGTGCGGCCTGTGAGCGCGCAGCGGATGATGTTCTCGGCAACGGACCTGCGAAAGCAATGGTCCTCGCCGACCGGGCGATTGCGGCAGACCCGATCCAGCGCCAGCTTCATGTTGATCCGGGTGCGGGTGTCGAAATGCTCGCTGATCATTCGCAGGGCCTCGGTGCGTTGATGTCGGAGCGGAAACGCGTCGGCGTAGGCCGGGTTCCAAAAAAGGACCGCGCAAGGCGTTGCGCAGAGCCGACTACGCCCGATCTCTTGGTCCTGTGACGGGCGGGCTACGCCCGACCTCTTGGCCGCTGGGCCTGAGCCCAGGCCGCGGTGACGTCGCGCAGCGGAGCGTCGATGCGCCGGATCGGGGTCAGCTCACCGGAGGCCGAGATGATGGCGGTCTCCTCGCGGCGACAGCGCGGGCATACGAAGCGGACCTCGTGCGGCGACGAAGACCAGCTCGAACGTTTGACGTTGGCCGCCATCGGCCATGCATCGCAATGCGAGCACGACACCAGGAACCGACCGGGATCGAGCATACCCATTCCATAGGACTCCGCGTCCTGCCTGCCGCTTCAATGACTAACCCATGTGAATCGTTCCGGTGCCCGAGCACCCTCAGCGCTAGCTCCAGCCAGCGCCGCCGCTCAGTGGGCACCCTTGAGGGTGCATGACGTGGTGCAGGTGACGGTGTTGCCGTGGTCGCACGCCTTGCAGGCGGCAACGCACTGGTTCATGTCGCGGGGATTGTAGGAGCTGTAGTTCCGCATCGCACAGACCGGGGTCGAGCCGGTGATGTCCTGCTCCTGGTTGCAGGCGGCCGTCATGAGCGCGAAGATGAGGACTGCGAGAAGGCGCATGGGATTGCCCTGGTTAGGAGCGGCAAAGCGACGTCAGCGAGATGCGCTGCACCGCAACGGACCTCGGCATTCCCAATGCGAGCAATCATGATCGCGACGCTCGCATCCTCAAAGGATGCGCGCCAAACATTAAGAACGGATTGCAGGTGGCGTCAGGCCGCGGCCTTGGTCGCGATCGCCTTCCGCATATCCACCGCCAGCTGACGGTACTGCTCCGAGAGTCTCAGATAGAACTCGCGCTTGGTGCTGTCGGTGGCGAGCTTGGCAATCAGCTCGCATTCGGCGGTGAGCGTCTCGAACCGTTCCAGCCTGTCATGAAGTTCTGTCATCGGCGTGTCCCCATCAAACGCCACAAGGGACGTCAAACCTAAGCCTGAGAAATAGGTCACGGCGAACATCGTTATCCAGTAGAAACGTTTTTTCCAGCAAGGGCGGTGCAAGCCCAGCAAGAACGGCTATTTCTGCTCCAGCCGCCAGGCACCATCCCAAGCTGCGTCCGGCGGATTGGCCTCGAACTGCGCGATGCGGCCGAGCAGCGTGCGCGAGGGACCGTCGCCGGGCACGGCTTCGAGCGCTGCATTGAACGCGGCGCGAGCCTCGTCGAAGCGTTGCGCGCGGTAGGCGGCGAGGCCTTCGGCGTAGCGCGCGCGCAGGCTCTCCTGCGGGACGCTGAGCCCGTGCGCCTTGCTCATCACCTCGAAAATGGCCTGCGTTGCGCTTTGGCCGGCCACCGCCAGACGATCGATCTCGCGCAGCTCGAGGTTCGAGCCGATCGCGTCCGCCGTCGCCTGCGCGATCAGGATCCGCGTGCCGTAGATCTTGTTGACCAGTTCGAGCCGCGAAGCGAGGTTCACGGCATCGCCCATCACGGTGAAGCTCATCATCAGCTCGGAGCCGATGCTGCCGGTCAGGACCTCGCCGGTGGCAATCCCGATGCGCAGATCGCAAGGGCCTGGCATGGCGCGGATGCCGAGCAGGTCAGGCAATTGCTTCTGCAACGCCGGCACCTCATCGGCCATGTCGATGGCGGCGTAGCAGGCGAATAGCGCCGGCTCGTCCTCCTCAATGAAGGGAGGGCCCCAATAGGCCATGATGGCATCGCCGATATATTTATCGATGACGCCGCGATGGCTCCGGATCGGCGCGGACATCACCGTGAAATAGTGGTTCATCACCTTGACGAGGCCGCGCGGGGTCATGCCCTCGCTCATCGAGGTGAAGCCGCTCATGTCGGAGAACATGATCGTCATCACCCGGCGCTGGCCGTCGATGGCGACCTCCGGGCGGTCGATCAGCCCCTGCGCCACCTTGGGATCGATATAGCGGCCAAAGGTCTCACGGATCCGCTCGTTGTGCCGCAGCTGCTCGATCATGCGATTGAAGGCGGCGGCGAGTTCGCCGATCTCGTCCTGGGTCGAGACCGTGATGGTCTTGTCGAAGCGGCCCGCCTCGACCTCGCGGGTGCCGGCGAGCAACAGCCGCACCGGTCGCGTGATGCCACTGGAGACGAGGAGCGCGAAAGCAAATCCGACCACCGCCGCGAGGATGGTGACGATGCCCGAAATGATCATCGCCTGGCGCTGGCGACCGATCACTGTCGCCGTGCTGGCGAAGACCTGCTTCAGCATGTCGGCGCGGATCGCGTCGATCTTCTGGTTGAACTGGTCGCGTATGGTGTCGAGATGCTCCAGGGTCCCGCGCGCCTCCGTCATCTGCTTGCCTTCGACCTGCTTGAGGAGTTTTGCGTGGTCCTCATTCATGTCGTGACGTAGCTCGGTGAGAGCGGTTTCGATGCGGGTCTCGATCCGCGCCAGCCCGGCATTGTCGGAAGGCGTCCTCTTGTCGTCGATGATCGCGTTGATGTGCGTGCGCGCGGCCTCGCCTTCCTCGTCGATCTTCCGATCGGCCTCCTCGAATTCGCGCAGGCGCGCCGCATAGGCCTCCTCCTCCGAGGGGGCCTGCATCTTCATCATGACCATCCGCCGCAGCGCCACCGAGCGCTCCAGCGAGCGGATGTTGGCGCGCGCCAGATGGCCGTAGGCCGGAATGTAGCGATCGGTCAGCTCGTCGAGCAGGACACCGACCTGGCTCGACATCACCATCGAAAGAATCGCGGTGACCAGCATCAGGACGATCAATCCGAGGGCGATCCCGACGATCTTGCGCCTGATCGACTGGTTGAAAAGTGGCATGAGCGGTGGGGGTAAGAGCTGAAAGGATCGGTTGGGAACTCAATACACCGGATTTGGACGCGGGAACACGCGCAATCTGGCCTTCGCGGCGCCCTGAACCGCGCGCAACCGTCGCGCGAGCCCTATTCGTTAACAAAGGTTGAAGGCATCACCCTTTCCGCCATTTCGGAAGTTCCCGAGTTCCCATCGGTATTTTGCCGCATTGTTGAAGGAGCGTGAGGACTGCGAAACGATGTCGTGGCATCGTTTTGGGTGTCGTCTTTGATTCTCAAGCCGCATGTCGTCGCGGACCTTGGTTTGTAGTGGTTTCGCAGGGGGACCATCGAATGAACCAGTGCCTACGCTCGCTCGCGTGTGTCGTTGCCGTGGCCGCATTGGCCCTTCTTCCTGCCGAGCTGGCAGCGAAGAGCAGTCACAAATCGTCGGCGTCAAAGAAAACGCATGAGACGAAAGCCGGCGGCAAGCAGCGTCACGCTGCCGCGAAGTCGCGCCACGGCAAGCATGCCGACGCCAAGCGCAAGTCCAAGAAGGACGACGAGCCCTCGGACAAGCCGGCGCCGCCGCCGCTCACCGGCGACCTCGCCGCGCTGAAGGACGCCATCGATCTCGCGCGCAAGGGCAAGACCGACGATGCGAGCGCGGCGCGCGACCGCATTGCCGACCCGGCCGGACAGAAGCTCGCCGACTGGTTCATGCTGCGCCATTCCGAGAGCACGGCACCTTTCAAGCGCTACGCCGCCTTCCTCGCCGCCAATCCGGACTGGCCGAGCAGCGCCCTGCTCCGCCGCCGCGCCGAAGCGCGGCTGTGGCAGGAGAAGAGCGACGCGGCGGCCGTGCACAAGTTCACGATGGACCGGCCGACCAGCGCCAAGGGCAAGTTCGCGCTCGCCCGCGTGCTCCTGAGTGAAGGCGACAATGACAGGGCTACGCGCCTGGTGCGCGAGGCCTGGCGCACGGACGAATTGTCCGAGCGCAGCGAGGAGGATTCCTACGAGGCGTTCCGCGATCTCCTGACCGCTGACGATCATCGCGCCCGCATGGACAAGCGCCTCGGCGCCAAGGACTACGCCGCCGCAAGGCGCGCGGCCAAGCGGCTTGGCGAAGATGCGCTCGCGATCGTCAAGGCCTGCTCGGCCGTCACCGGCAAGGCCAACAAGGCCAAGGATTATCTCGAGGACGTCTCGACCGAGGCGCGCCGCGATCTCGGCTATGTCCTGTGCCGCGCGCAGTGGCATCTCCAGAACGACCGCATCGACGACGCCGCCGAGGTGATCCTCGCGGCCGCACCCGACACGATGGCGGCCCAGGACACCGATGCCTGGTGGCGCGAGCGGCGCCTGCTCGCGCGAAAGCTGCTCGACCAGGGCAAGTTCAAGACCGCCTACGACGTGGTGCGCGCGGCGGCGGTGCCCGCGATGGAAGTCTATCGCGTCGACTACCACTTCATGTGCGGCTGGATCGCGCTGCGCTATCTCGACGATCCCAAGGCGGCCATGGTGCATTTCGCCGCGATCGACGAAGGCTCGGCCAATCCGATCGCGCTGTCGCGTGCGCATTACTGGCGCGGCCGCGCGGCCGAGGCGATGGGGGCGACGGCGGATGCCCGCATGAGCTATCAGGCGGCGGCGCGCTATCCGACCGCCTATTACGGCCAGCTCGCACGCGCCAGGCTCGGCGTCGACGGGATCGAGCTGCGCCCGCCCTCGCCCGTGCTGGCCGCGGCCGACACGCAGCCCGCGGACGAGCGCGTCCGCGCCGCCGAGATGCTCTACGGCATCGGCGAGCGCGACATGGTGTTCTATTACGCCGAGGATTTTGCCAAGGAGAGCACCGACGTCGCAGCGCTGGAAGCGCTCGGCGAGCTCGCCGGCCGGCGCAACGATGCGCGCGTGATGCTGGAGGTCGGCAAGTCGGCGCTGGCGCGCGGGCTTGCGCTCGACCATTACGCCTTCCCGACCATCGGCATTCCCGAGCACAAGCAGGTCGCGCCCGCAATCGAGACCAGCGTGATCTATTCGGTGGCGCGCACCGAAAGCTCGTTCGACCAGCGCGACAAGTCTGCCGCCAACGCGGTCGGGCTGATGCAGGTGACCCCGGAGGCGGGCCGCGATACCGCAAGACGCTTTGGCCTGACCTATGACTGGGACAGGATGGTGTCCGATCCCGTCTACAACACGCAGATGGGCGCGGCCGAGCTCAGCGCGCTGCTGTCGGAATATCGCGGCGACCAGATCATGACCTTCGCGGGCTACAATGCCGGCCGCGGCCGGGTGCGCGAATGGGTGCAGGCGCGCGGCGACCCGCGCGACCCCAAGGTCGATCCGGTCGACTGGGTCGAGCGCATCCCGCTGTCGGAGACGCGCAACTACGTCCAGCGCGTGATGGAGAATGTGCTGGTCTACCGCGCCCGGTTCGAGGGCAGCGGCACAGCCACGGCGAAGTCCGAGCAACGCGTCACGACGCACGAAGTCAGCGCGGCACCCACGGCAGCGGCCGCAGCCGCCGCGCCCTAGCTTCGCAACGCCGGGGCTGGACGCGGCGCGAAGCTGGATGCAGTGACTGCGGCAGCCGACTCTGCGCGGCTCGCATCGATAGGCTAGCCGTCACCTCCTTCCGTGGTCAGAAGGTTCGTGCGCGCGCAGAAATGCTTCCGTGAGCGCGCCCGAGAGCGCGCCGAATTGCATCATCCAGCTCCAGCTCGAAATGGCCGCTAACACCGTGACCATCTCGAGCGAACTGCGGTAAGGCCAGAGCGCTTCCATGCTCGTCTGCTGATACCGGCGGTAGCAATCATACTCGCAGTACTGCCGTTGCGTGGACACATGCCGGACGTAGCTCGAGCCCAGCGGCCGGGCGCACGCGCTGCAGGTGACGCCATGGCGCGGTTGGTCCTGGTTGACGAGCATGAATTTCAACGTCCTGTTCTCCCCTGCCAGCAGCCGCATCGGCCGATGCGCTTCGCCCACCCGTCAGCTCAAGACGCCGCTTGCGCTCGCCTCTCGATCAACGGCGCCGCTTCGTGATGGAGCGCGTAACACTCGTAGCCGCAATAGGGCAGCAGCGTCTTCGCGTCGCGCAGATAACCGCCGCTGATCTCCTCGCAGCACCATAGACAGAACGTCTTGCGGAAAGGGGTCCGGCCGTTCACCAATATGAATCTCACGTGGCACCTCCCAACGCGAAGCAGTAGACCGTGTCGACCAGAGAGGCTGACGGCGGCGGCGCGCAAAGATGGTTGCGACCGTCGGGATTGTCCCTGTTTCGCTCGACCTTCTGGGATGGAATGAGGATGTACTTCCCGTCCTCCCGGCGCCGCGCGTAGATCCGGCCGTCGACGTATCGCACCTCGGTCGGATAGCAATCCGCGCTGTTGCAGCAGCTGAGCACGGGATTATCGGGCATGTGCCAGCTGGAATAGAACTTCTCGTGCAGGAGCTGATCCTGGAGCGGATGATGACGATGTGCACCATCCTGTCCGAGCTCGTCGGCCTTCACTCCCGTTACCAACGGAAGCGGCAGCGCGATCATCAAGAGGAGCTTGCAAGCAACGTTCAGCACGCAGCCTCCGGTTCAGAATTGCCGAATGGAGCCGATCGAAGGGCTAATCCTCATGCCGCCTGAAATCGAAACAACCATCGGCGGTCGCGTTCGCGGCGCGCCCTGAAGCGATCGAGACATTTTCTGGAGCACAGCGGCGCTCGCCACGAATAATATCGGATCAGGCCAAACTTGCCGCTACAGACAGCGCAAGCTTTTACGGCAGGGCCACGCTCGGAGTGTTCAGGCGTATCGCACATCATGCTCTCCTCCCGGCTCTCATGGTCGTGGCTTCGCGCGTACGCTGACGCCCGGCCATCCACGCTCGTTAGTGAAATGCGGCCTCTCAATCGCGACCAGCCAATCGTGCGGCAAGTCGGGCAATGGACGCGGAGCTATCGGCAGCACATCGAGCTAATCGCCGGCTTGTGGCCTTGCACATCGCGTCCCTTCGATGGTTGTGAGACTAATCCGCATGCAACGGACGACTCAATTGTACGGAGGTAAATGTGCGCTATGACTTGGGATGCGCGAGCTATACGTAGGTTTGTCCCGTAGTTTTCCGGGCCTTCGCCGCACCTTCGCAACGAGACGGCGCAAGGCCGGCAGGCTGCACGGCTGCCGCGAGTTTCGGCGCGGAGTCTACTTTGGTCGGAGGGAATTGCTCCCCTGATTGCAAAGTGCTCTACTTGCTTCGACCCCTGCGAGCCGGGACGCCCGCGATGATGCCTGGCCAAATCGCGAAATTTGGTAATTCGGCCGCACAATTGCTGCTCGGCGGCCTCGCGGCGCTTCGATCTTTCGGCACCGGCGAGAAGGACAGTTCCGCGGTCGGTGATGACTCGCGACAGGACATCGTCGATCTACGCGACGCCGTGAAGCAGTGGCGCGAGGTGTTCGAGCATAATCCGGTCATGTATTTCATGGTCGATCCGGCCGGGACGGTGCTCAACGTGAACACGTTTGGCGCCGCACAATTGGGTTACACGGCGACCGAGTTGACCGGCCAATCCGTGCTGAACGTCTTTTTCGAGGAAGACCGCGACTTCGTCCGTCAATGCGTAGGGTTGTGCCTGGAAACCGTGGACCAGTCGCACACCTGGGAGATTCGCAAGATCCGCAAAGACGGCTCGGTTCTCTGGGTCCGTGAAAACGCCAAGGCGATGCTGCGCGGCGACGGCACGCCGGTCGTGCTGGTCGCCTGCGAAAACATCACCCAGCGCAAGGAGGCGGAGGATGCGCTGCGGCAGAGCGAGGCCTACCTCGCCCAGGCTCAGGAACTGAGCCGCACCGGCAGCTTCGGCTTGAGCCCCACGACCGACGAGATCTTCTGGTCGAGGGAAACGTTTCGCATTTTCCAATGTGACCCGGCCATGCAGCCGAACCTGGGCTTCGTGTTTCAGCGCATCCATCCGGAGGACCGCGATGCGGTCCGCAAGACCCTTGATCGAGCTTTCCGCGAGGCGGAGGATTTCGACCATGAATATCGCCTGTTGATGCCGGATGGATCCATCAAATATCTCCATTCCGTGGCACGCGCGGTGAGACGTGCATCCGGGCGCATCGAGTTCGCCGGCGCTGTCACCGATGTCACGATTGCAAAGGAAACAGAGAAGAGGCTGCGCCGGAGTGAGGCCTATCTGGCCGAAGCCCAGCGCCTCAGCCATACAAGCAGCTGGGCCTGGGACGTGCGTCGTCAGGAGTTTGCCTACCGATCGGCTGAACTCTACCGCCTGTTCGGATTTGAGCCGGACCAGATCGATGTCCCGGCGCGGGCTTTCCAGCAACGGATTCTCGCCGATGACTTTCGACGAATTGCCGACGTGGAACGTCGCGCAATCCACCAAGGGGAGCCCTTCGAAATCGACTTTCGGATTGCACGTCCGGACGGTTCGATACGACGTGTCCATACGGAGGGACATCCTGTCAAAGGCGGCGATGGCGATGTGATGGAAATCATCGGCACGCACGTGGACGTCACCGAGCAGTTCGCCGCAAAAGAAGCACTGCAAAAGGCCTTTGACGAGCTCAAGCAATCCGAGCAGCGCTTCCGCGACTATGCCGAAACCGCATCGGACTGGTTTTGGGAGACCGGGCCGGATCACCGCATCACCCGGATATCGGAACACGCCGACACGGCCAGTCCGGTGCCGACGGGCTTGATCGGGCTGACCCGTTGGGACATTCCGCCCGATGCCGAGTTCGAGCCCGAGAAGTGGGAGCAGCATCGCGCGGCGCTCGATGCCCACCTTCCGTTCCGCGACCTGGTTTACCGCAGCAGGGATCGCAACGGATCTCAGATTTACGTGCGCACCAGCGGCAAGCCCTTCCATGACGAGAATGGTAACTTCCTCGGCTATCGTGGCGTCAGCAGCGATGTGACGGCGGCAATCCGCACCGAGCAGGCCGAAGATGCCCTGCGCAAAGCGCAAGCCGAGCTCGCGCATGTCACGCGCATCACGACGCTCGGCGAGCTCACCGCCTCGATTGCCCACGAAATCAATCAGCCGCTCGCCGCCGTCATTTCCAATGCCGACGCCTGCATCGGTTGGCTCGGCCGCGACCCGGCCGATCTCGATGCTGCGCGCCGTTCCGTCGAATGGATCGTCGAGGACGCCAATCGGGCCAGCGAGGTGATCCGCCGGATCCGGGCGCTCGCGAAAAAGACCGAAATCGAGATGGTCCCAGTCGACATCAATCAGGTCGTGAGGGAGGTGATGGCCCTCGTTCGGCGCGAGCTCGCTACCCATGCCGTGTCGGTGCGGATGGAGTTGTCGTCGGGCCTGCCCAACATTTGCGGCGATCGGATCCAGCTCCAGCAGGTGCTGATCAACCTCGTCATGAACGGGATCGAAGCCATGCAAGCCAATGTCGAGCTCCCGCGCGAGCTGGCAATTCGCTCCAGTCGAGACGGCGACGAGCACCTGCTTCTTACCGTGACGGATCGCGGTCTCGGCCTTGACAGCGACGTGACAGACCGCATGTTCATGCCGTTCTTCACCACAAAGTCGAGCGGCCTGGGGATGGGACTATCGATCTGCCGATCGATCATCGAGGCTCACGCGGGCCGGCTTTCGGCATTCCCAAATGAGGGGAGCGGTGCAACATTCCAGATTGCCCTGCCCTTCCCACACGAGGCCGCGTCGTGACCGACCACGCCAAGCCAACGCAGGCGCAGGCACAGGCGGGGGCCGATGATCCGATCGTCCTGATCGTCGATGACGATCCGTCGATGCGGCGTGCGCTCACCAATCTCTTCCAATCGGTCGGCCTCAGGGTGGAGGCCTTCGGCTCGGCGGCGGAGGTCATGGAAGCCAAGCCGCCGGTGGTCCCCAGTTGCCTCGTGCTCGACATCCGCCTGCCCGGCTCGAGCGGCTTCGACCTCCAGGCGGACCTCGTGAAGGCCGACATTCGCACGCCTATCATCTTCATCACCGGTCATGGCGATATCCCCATGACCGTCCGGGCCATGAAGAGTGGCGCCATCGATTTTCTGACCAAGCCGGTGCGCGACCAGGACATGCTGGACGCGGTCCAGGCTGCGATCGAACGCGATCGCAAGCGGCGCGATGCCGAGAAGTCGGTGTCGAGCGTGCGGACTCGCTTCGAAGGCCTGACGCCGCGTCAACGCGACATTCTCGCCCTGGTTGCGTCCGGCCTGATGAACAAGCAAGTCGCTGCCGAGCTTGGATTGGCTGAGATTACCGTCAAGATCTATCGCGGGCAGATCATGCGGAAAATGGGTGCGAAGTCATTGGCCGATCTCGTCAGAATGACCGAGGTGCTCGGAATTCCACGCCCGGGGGGAAAGGTGCAAACCTAAGTATGCTTTCCAAGGTCGCTCCGGGGGCCCATTTTCCGATGGGCGGCTGCGCCGCGCGCGGCCGCTCCCCGATCAGGAGCGATCATCTTGTCAGTCCCTTCGGTCATTTCCGTCATTGACGATGATCCATCCGTCCGCCTTGCGACCAACAATCTGCTGACGTCGCGGGGATACACCGTCTACATCTTTGGCTCCGCTCTCGAATTTCTCCAGTCGGCCGAACTGAGGACGACGTCCTGCGTGATCGCGGATGTGCAGATGTCGGTCATGAGCGGCGTTGATCTCCTGATGCATATGCGCGGCCTTGGTCACCGCACGCCGTTTATCTTCATGACCGCCTTTCCCGACGATGCCGTGCGCGACCGCGCACTGAAAGCTGGCGCCATCTGCTTTCTCGCGAAGCCGTTTTCCACGCCGGCTCTGATGAATTGCCTGGAGACGGCCCTGTCGAAGCACAGCGAAGCCAAGACGTAACGCGGCGCCGCGTGAACCCGATTGTTCCACAGGGTGCGGCCACTTGACGTTGTGGCCGCATCCGAAGAGGCAATCCGCCTCAATCCACCTTGATGTCGGCGGCCTTGATAATCGGCCACCATTTTGCGATTTCCGCCTTCTGGCGCGCGCCGAGCGCTTCGGGCGTGAGCTGATCCTTGGGCGTCATCTCGAGGCCCTGGCTTTCGAGCTGCTTCTTCACGGCGGGATCGTTCAGCGCTTCCACGGCGGCCGCATTGAGCTTGGTGACGATCTCCTTCGGTGTGCCCTTCGGCACCCACAGGCCCGACCACAACGTCATGTTGAAGCCTTTCAGCCCCGCCTCGGCGGCCGTCGGAATGTCCGGCGCCGACGAGAGCCGCTTGTCGTCGGTGATGGCATAGGCGCGGATCGTACCGGCGCGGACCTGGTTGATGGAGTTGGAGGTCTGATCGATGATGACGTCGATCTGGCCGGCGATGAGATCGTTCAGCGCGGGCGCCGTGCCGCGATAAGGCACGTATTGCAGCTTGATGCCGCTGACGCTCTCGAAATAGACACCGGCGATGTGGCTGCCGGAGCCCGCGCCGGCGGTGCCGGCGGTCGGCGGCGACGGCCGCGACTTCAGCCACTCGATGAGCTCCTTCAGCGAGGTCGCGGGCACCGCGTTCTTGCTCACCACGATCATCGGATTGCTCGGCAGCAGCACAACCGGCTCGAGATCGGCAACGAGGTCGTATTTGAGCTTGTAGACGGCGCCGTTGGCAACATGGGTGCCGAGATGGCCGAAGGAGATGGTGTAGCCGTCCGGCGCCGATTGCACGGCGCGACCGACGCCGATCGAGCCGCCCGCGCCGGTGACATTCTCGATCACCAGCGGCTGGCCGAGCGTCACCCGCATGCGCTCGGCGAGCACGCGCGCCATCGCATCCGACGGGCCGCCGGCGGCGAAGGGAACGATGACGGTGATGGGATGCGAGGGATAGTCGTCGGCGCGCGCGGCGCCGGTCACAGCGAGAATACCGATCAGCCCGGCCCAGATGGCCTTCTTCATTGTCTTCTCCCCAGCGATGTCATTTTTATTGTTGCACTCCCGCGTACGGGAAGAGGGATCGTTCGTGAAGAGGCGAAATGACGCGCCGGAGCGCGACCATCGCGCTCCGGCTGCCTGATCTTGCTTAGAACTGCGTGTAGTCGATCGGCTTGTGGCGATCGAGCGTGCGGGTGACCGGCGGCAGCGGGTATTTCAGGCCGGTCGCGCAATTGAACAACATCACGCGGTCCGTCTTGCCGACGCGGCCATCGGCGAGGCTGTCCTTGTAGGCGGCGTAGGTTGCAGCCCCCTCGGGGCACAGCAAGAGCCCCTCCTCGCGCGCGACCTCATTGAGCGCCGACGAGATCTTGTCATCGTCGACCGCGATGGCAAAACCCTTGCTCTGACGCACGGCGCGCAGGATCAGGAAGTCGCCGATCGCCTGCGGCACACGGATGCCCGACGCAATCGTGTGGGCGTCCTCCCAGCGCGTCGCATGCTCTGTGCCGGCGTCATAGGCCCGCACCATCGGCGCGCAGCCCGACGCCTGCACCGCGACCATGCGCGGGCGCTTGGAGCCGATGAACCCGATTTTCTCCAGCTCGTCGAAAGCCTTCCACATGCCGATCAGGCCCGTGCCGCCGCCGGTCGGGTAGAAGATCACGTCGGGCACGTCCCAGCCGAGCTGCTCGGCGAGTTCCAGGCCCATCGTCTTCTTGCCCTCGATGCGGTACGGCTCCTTCAGCGTGGACGTGTCAAACCAGCCGACTTTTGCCTTGCCTTCGCCGACGATCTTGCCGCAATCGTCGATATAGCCGTTGACGCGATAGACGGTCGCGCCCTGAAGCTCGATCTCGCTCACGTTCACCTCGGGCGTGTCGGCCGGGCAGAAGATCGTGGTCTTGATGCCGCAGGAGGTCGCGTAGGCCGCGAGCGCCGCGCCGGCATTGCCGTTGGTCGGCATCGCCATGTGCTTGATGCCGAGCGCCTTGCCCATCGACACCGCCATCACGAGGCCGCGCGCCTTGAACGAGCCGGTCGGCAGGCGTCCCTCGTCCTTGACGATGATCTCGCCGCCGCCGAGCCTGGCGCCGAGCTTCGGCAGCCGGATCAGCGGCGTGGTGACCTCGCCGAGCGAGACGATGTCCTTGCATTTGCGCACGGGCAAGAGCTCGCGGTAGCGCCACATGTCGCCAGGACGCTGGGCAAGCGCATCCTTGGTCAGCGCCTTCTTCACGCCCGCGAGGTCGTAGCGCACCAAAAGCGGCTTGCCGGCCTTGGAGAGATTGTGGACCTGGTCGGCAGCGTAATGATCGCCTTCCATCGCGCATTCGAGATGAGTGACGAAGGTCGGGCGTTCGATGGTGAGATTGTCGTTGTCGTGCATGGGTTGGTTTCCTTCTTATTTTGCAAACGGCTCTCTGCTCGTCATTACGAGCACAGCGAAGCAATCCAGAATCTTTCCGCAGAGGCCGCCTGGATTGCTTCGCCGCGCTCGCAATGACGGCGGCGGGCGGCGATGGCGCCCATCAAATATTCAAAACCCTTCCATACGCATCGAGCACGGCTTCCTTCATCATCTCCGACAGGGTCGGATGCGGGAACACCGTGTGCATCAGCTCTTCTTCGGTCGTCTCCAGGTTCATCGCGACGACGTAGCCCTGGATCAGCTCGGTGACTTCAGCACCGACCATGTGGGCGCCGAGGAGCTGACCGGTCTTCTTGTCGAAGATCACCTTAACCAGGCCCTGATCCTCGCCCAGCGCAATCGCCTTGCCGTTGCCGACGAACGGGAAACGGCCGACGCGGATCTCTCGGCCGCTTTCCTTCGCCTTGGCTTCGGTGAGGCCGACGGAGGCGACCTGCGGCTGGCAATAGGTGCAGCCCGGGATCAGGTTCTTGTCCATGGGATGCGGATGCAGGCCCTTGATGGCCTCGACGCAGATCACGCCTTCATGCTCGGCCTTGTGCGCCAGCATCGGGGGACCGGCGACGTCGCCGATGGCGTAGATGCCGGGGACGTTGGTCTTGCCGTAGCCATCGATGACGATACAGCCCCGGTCGGTCTTCACGCCGAGCTTTTCCAGGCCGAGATTCTCGATATTACCGACGACGCCGACCGCCGAGATCACGCGCTCGAACTCGGTGGTGACGGGCTTGCCCTTGCCGTCGTCGATGGTGGCGACGACGCTGTCGGCCTTCTTCTCCAGCTTCGTGACCTTGGTCGAGGACATGATCTTGATGCCCTGCTTCTCCAGACGCTTGCGGGCCAGGCCGGCGATCTCGGCGTCCTCGACGGGCAGTATCTGCGGCAGCACCTCGACCACGGTGACCTCGGAGCCCATGGTGTGGAAGAACGAGGCGAACTCGATGCCGATCGCGCCTGAGCCGACGACCAGCAGCGACTTCGGCATTTTCTCCGGCACCATCGCTTCAAAATAGGTCCAGATCAGCTTCTTGTCGGGCTCGAGCCCCGGCAGCACGCGCGGCCGCGCGCCGGTCGCAATGATGATATGCTTGGCTTGGTAGCTCCCCTCGCCCAGCGCACCCTTCGGGCCCTCGACGTCGGACTTCTTCACGGTGACCTTGCCGGGCGCGTCGATCGAGGCCGCGCCCCAGATCACGCTCACCTTGTTCTTCTTCATCAAGAAGCCGACGCCGTCGTTCAGCCGCTTCGAGACGCCGCGCGAACGCTGCACCACGGCCTTCGGGTCGAACGAGACCTTCTCCGCCGACAGGCCGTAATCCTTGGCGTGCTGCATGTAGTGGTAGATCTCGGCGGAGCGCAGCAGCGCCTTGGTCGGGATGCAGCCCCAGTTCAGGCAGATGCCGCCGAGATAGGACTTCTCGACGATCGCGACCTTGAAGCCGAGCTGGGCGGCGCGGATCGCGGTGACATAGCCGCCGGGGCCGGAGCCGATGATGATTACGTCGAAGGATGTATCGGCCATGGCGGCTCCCGTTCAACTCAAGCGGTCGTTGCGCCGCGGGCGCGGCGATTGCGGATGTAGCTTCTGATCAGCCATTCCGAGAGAATGGCGGCCGCCATGACGGCGAAGATGGTGAGCGCGATCGGCGCCCATATGTTGCGCGACAGCGCCTCGCCGGCGAAGAAGGCGGAGTCAACGATGTCGCGGCCGAGCGGGCTGAGCGTGAGGATCAGCGAGACCAGCATCGAGATCCAGGGCCAGCGCGTCCTCATGCGCCATCTCAGACCATCATCATGACGGGATTTTCGATCAGCTGCTTGAACGCGCCGATCAGCTCGGCGCCGAGCGCGCCGTCGATGGCGCGGTGATCGCAGGACAAGGTCACGCTCATCATGTGCGCGATCTCGATCTTGCCGCCGCGGACGACCGGCCGCTCCTCGCTGGTGCCGACCGCGAGAATGGTTGCATGCGGCGGGTTGATCACGGCGGTGAAGTGGCTGATGCCGAACATGCCGAGGTTGGAGACCGCGGTGGTGCCGCCCTGGTATTCCTCGGGCTTCAGCTTGCGCGAGCGGGCGCGCGCGGCAAAATCCTTCATCTCGTTGGAGATGGTGGAGAGCGTCTTGGTCTCCGCCTTGCGGATGATCGGCGTGATCAGGCCGCCGGGCATCGCCACGGCAACACCGACGTCGGAATGGTGGTGCTTGACCATGCCGCTTTCGGTCCAGCTGACGTTGCAGTTCGGGATTCTCTGGAGCGCAACGGCCATCGCCTTGATCACGAAGTCGTTGACCGAGATCTTGTAGAGCGGCTTCTTCTCCTTGTCCTTGGGAGCAGCCGCATTGATCTCCTCGCGCGCGGCGAGCAGCTTGCCGATGTCGCAGTCGATGGTGAGGTAGAAGTGCGGGACGTTCTGGATCGACGCGGTCAGGCGCTGTGCGATCGTGCGGCGCATGCCGTCATGCGGCACGATCTCGTAGGAGCCGGGCTCGAACAGCGACAGGATCTGCTTGTCCGACATGGTCGGCGCGATCGAGGGCGCCCCGGACGGCGCAGCGGCAGGCGCCTTCAGGCCCTTGCCGGACTTGGCCTGCTCGACGTCGCGCGCGACCACGCGGCCGTGCGGGCCGGTGCCCGTCACCATCGACACGTCGATGCCTGCATCCTTGGCGAGACGGCGCGCCAGCGGCGATGAGAACACGCGGCCGCCATGGCCGTTGCTCTGCGCGGCTGGAACTGCGGCCTGCGGCGCCGGTGCAGCGGCAGGCGGCGGCGGCGCCTTGGGCGCGGCAGGCGCAGCTGCGGGAGCCGGCGCGGCGGCGGGCGCTTCAGCAGCTTTCGGAGGTGCGGCCGAGGCGCTGGGCTTGGCGGCACCAGCCGCCTTCACGTCCTCGCCCTCGCCGGCGAGCACCGCGATCACGTCGTTGACCGGGACGTCCTGCGTGCCCTCGGGCACGAGGATCTTGGCGATCGTGCCTTCGTCGATCGCCTCGACCTCCATGGTCGCCTTGTCGGTCTCGATCTCGGCGATGACATCGCCGGATTTGACCTTGTCGCCTTCCTTCTTCAGCCACTTGGCGAGGTTGCCCTTCTCCATTGTCGGCGAGAGAGCGGGCATCAGGATGTTGATGGGCATGCTGACCTCAAGAAGAACTTTGCAATACGTCGTCTCCGACAGCGAAGACGACCAGGTTTAGTTGCCGATGTCGCCCTGCCACAGGCGCTCGTTGGCAGGGATGGAACGCCAATTCTTCATCATGGTGATGGAGCGGTCGTCGGCAAGGTCGATCCAGGGGATGCCGAACTTGTCGAGGATGTCCTTGGAGCCCGGGAAGGTGACGGATTCTCCGATCACCACCAGCTTCACCTTGAACAGAGCGAGTGCGCCGGCGCACATCGAGCATGGCGACAGCGTGGTGTACATGACGGTGTCGTGGAACGAGATCACGCCGGCCTCGCGCAGGCAGCTCATCTCGCCGTGGAGAATGACGTTCTTTTCCTGCACACGGTTGTTGTGGCCGCGGGCGATGATCTCATTGCCGCGCGTCAGCACGGCGCCGATCGGCAGGCCGCCCTGTGCGATCGAGGCCTCCGCCTCACGGATCGCCTCCAGCATGAAATCGAAATGATGGGCTTCGATCGCCACGATCAGTGCCCCTTCCCGCGCGGTGTCGTCGTGCCCGTATCGGTTGGCCGTTCAATCTCCGCCTGGAACATCTCGAGGATCCGGCTCAGCGCGTCTTCCTCGGTGTATTCGCTCTCGCGCGCATAGGCGCGCGCCGCGTGACGGGCGAGATCGACGAGCAGGAGGCCCCACATGTCGGGCTCCTCGAAGGCGCGCTGGAACGCCATCGACAGCCCGCCGTCCAGCACGAATACGCGCAGGATCTCGACCGCATCGTCGCGGGCGAGGACGTCGGGTGGCAATGGCTGCTCCTTCGGGCCCGCCATGATCTACCTGTAGCAGACGGCTTTGGCGGCCTCGACCACTTCGGCTGCCGACGGCAGCGCGAGCTTCTCCAGGTTCGCGGCATAGGGCATCGGCACGTCCTTGCCGGAGACGCGCGCGACCGGCGCATCCAGATAGTCGAAGGCGTTCTCCATGATGCGCGCGGCGATCTCGGCGCCGACGCCGCTCTGGGCCCAGCCCTCTTCCACCGTGACCGCACGGCCGGTCTTCTTGACCGAGTTGACGATGGTCTCGGTATCCATCGGCCGCAGCGTGCGCAGGTCGATCACCTCGGCCTCGATACCGTCCTTGGCAAGTTCGTCGGCGGCTTTCAGCGCATAGGTCATGCCGTTCGACCAGGAGATGATGGTGACGTGGCCGCCCGAACGCACGATGCGCGCCTTGCCGATCGGGATCACGAAGTCATCGAGCTTCGGCACTTCGCCGGTGTGACCGTAAAGCACCTCGTTCTCGAGGAAGATCACCGGATTGGGATCGCGGATCGCAGCCTTGAGCAGGCCCTTGTAGTCCGCTGCGGAGAACGGCGCGACCACCTTGAGACCCGGGACGTTGGAATACCAGGACGAGTAGTCCTGGCTGTGCTGGGCGGCGACACGCGCGGCGGCGCCGTTGGGCCCGCGGAACACGATCGAGCAGCCCATCTGGCCGCCGGACATGTAGAGCGTCTTGGCCGCTGAGTTGATGATCTGGTCGATCGCCTGCATGGCGAAGTTGAAGGTCATGAACTCGACGATCGGCTTCAGCCCGGTCATGGCAGCACCGACGCCGATGCCGGCAAAGCCGTGCTCGGTGATCGGCGTGTCGATGACGCGCTTGGCGCCGAACTCCTGGAGCAGGCCCTGCGTCACTTTGTAGGCGCCCTGATATTCAGCGACTTCCTCGCCCATCACGAAGACGTCGGCGTCGCGGCGCATTTCTTCGGCCATGGCGTCGCGCAACGCTTCGCGGATGGTCTGCGTCACCATCGCGGTGCCGGCGGGCACTTCCGGATCGGGCTCGGCAACGACCTGAGGGGCAGCCGCAGCCTTCGGCGCCGAGATCATCGGCTTGCCTTCGCCGACTGGCGAGCGAGATTCGGCGACTTCCTGCGCGACGCTCGGCGCGGGCGCGGCCGGCGCCTTGGCGAGATCGGCAGCCGTCTCGCCATCGGCGAGGATGGTCGCGATCGGCGTGTTGACGGCAACGTCGGCGGTGCCCTCGGGGATCAGGATCTTGCCGAGCGTACCTTCATCGGTCGCCTCGACCTCCATGGTCGCCTTGTCGGTCTCGATCTCGGCGATGACGTCGCCGGACTTGATGGTCTCGCCCTCTTTCTTCAGCCACTTGGCAAGGTTGCCCTTCTCCATCGTGGGCGACAACGCGGGCATCAGCACTTGAATTGGCATATCGACTCCAAAAGAAAGCTTGCGCGCGTTCAGCGATAAATGTCGGTCCAGAGCTCGGCGGCATCCGGCTCGGGATCATGCTGGGCGAAGTCGGCGGACGCATTGACGATGTCGCGGACCTCGGCGTCGATCGCCTTGAGATCGGCCTCGCTCACCTTGGCCGCGAGCAGGCGGTTGCGCACCTGCTCGATCGGGTCCTGGTCGTGGCGGACTTTTTCGACCTCTTCGCGCGTTCTGTACTTTGCGGGGTCGGACATCGAGTGGCCGCGATAGCGGTAGGTCTGCATCTCCAGGATGAAGGGGCCCTTGCCGGCGCGGCACCAGGCCGCCGCCTCCTCGCCCGCGGCCTTCACGGCGCGGACGTCCATGCCGTCGACCTGCATGCCGGGGATATTGAAGGACGCGCCGCGCTTGGAGAAATCCTGCTGCGCTGAAGCGCGCGACACCGAGGTGCCCATGGCGTAGCGGTTGTTCTCGATGACGTAGATCACCGGCAGCTTCCAGAGCTCCGCCATGTTGAAGCTCTCATAGACCTGGCCCTGGTTGGCCGCGCCGTCGCCGAAATAGGTGACGCTGACATTGTCGTTACCACGATAGTGGTTGGCGAAGGCCAGACCCGTGCCGAGCGAGACCTGGGCGCCGACGATGCCGTGGCCGCCGTAGAAGTGCTTCTCCTTGCTGAACATGTGCATGGAGCCGCCCTTGCCCTTGGAATAGCCGCCGCGCCGGCCAGTGAGCTCGGCCATGACGCCGTTGGCCTCCATGCCGGTGGCAAGCATATGACCGTGATCGCGATAGCCGGTGATGACCTGATCGCCCTGCTTCAGGGCCATCTGCATGCCGACCACCACGGCCTCCTGGCCGATATAGAGGTGGCAGAAGCCGCCGATCGCGCCCATGCCGTAGAGCTGGCCGGCCTTTTCCTCGAACCGCCGGATCAGGAGCATGTCGCGGAGCGCTTTGAGCTCCTGCTCTCTGGTGAATTCCGGGGGCGAACCGCCTTCGGTCTTGTCCTGTGGAGTGCTTGCGGCGGCTTTCTTGGGTGCGGCCATGGGAATTCCGGGTCAGAGAAAACTTCAGCCCTCTCTAACCCAAGTCAAACGCCCTTGGAAAGGACCGCGGCGGCATGGCGCGACTTTCATTATGCCGCACTGCAACGTGACCGAAACTTTGCAAAACCTTTGGCGCCGATCGGGCAACTTTAGCTCACCGGTCAGCGGAGGGAACGTGAGCAGCCAACGCAGAGAAATCGGACGCGCTGTTTTGTATCCGAAATCCCACGCGCGTCCGATTCGCCGTGCCGGCTTTACCAGCCCAACTCGCGCAAATACGCCGCACGGGCGGCAACGCCGGTATGCGTGAAGTCGCTGAAGACCCCATCGACGCCGAGCCGGTAGAATTTGAGATATTCAAGGCTCGGGTCGCCGCGATAGTCGGCGGCAAGATACTTCTTCTCGTTCCGAAACGTGAAGACATGGACGAAAAGACCGAGCTTGTGCGCGTCCGCGACAAGGCTGGTCGCGTCCTGCGTCGAAGCCTCCGGCGTCGATCCCTTGTAGGGCGTGCCATCGGCGTTGCTGTCCTTCCACGGCGCGATCTTGAGCGGAACGATATAGGCCTTCCACGGACCGATGCCCTCGGCATAGGTCTTGATCTCGGCAAGCCCCTCGGGCGTCAGCATCGCATCGTACAAGCGCGCATCGCCCGCAACCGTCCAGTCGAACGGGCGCGAATTCGTGATGTTGTTGAGGAGAACCTTGCCGGTTTTGAAGTCGATTCCGTTGCCGTCGACGAGTTGGACCTGCCGCGTCTGAAGGCCGTGGCTGCGCATATATTTCAGGCTGCCGGGTTCGAAGCTCTGGACCAGGATGGGAGCGTCCTTGGTGTTGAGGCCGTTATCCCCGATGATCTTGATCAGGGCCTCCTCGAGCGGACGGCTGCCGGCCGCGCCGCAGCCATTGGCGATCGCCTGGGCATTGTTCCAGGTCGGGTTCTTGGTTTCGGGATAGACGAGGATGGACCGCCCGGTCTCCTTGCTCTTGACCTTGGCGATGTCGATGACGTCCTGGAAGCTGATGATCGGGAGCTTGCCGTTGAAGACTTTCGGCCGCTCGTTGGCCGCGTCATAGGTGGTGCCGCCGATCCATTGCTTCAGCTCGGCCATGGTGAAGTCGCTGATCGACCAATCGTTGGTATGATCCTCGCCGTCGACGATCAGCGACTTCAGCACCGATTTGGGATCGGCCGGGTCGCTGAGATCCGTCAGGTAGTCGGCAGGCACGCCGGTGGCCGACGGGGCCTTGACGCGCACACCGGGCACGGTGCGCTTGCGGGCGGCGACGGCCGCATTGGTCTTCGCCACCTCGGCAATGTTGGTGTTGTCGCTCAGCCAGGGATTATGACGCACGACCAGAACGCAATCCTTGGTCAGGTGCAAATCCTCTTCGAGCGCATCGGTCCCGAGCGCCGCGGCGAGGTCGTACGACGCCTCGGTCTCTTCGGGTACCAAGCCAGGCAGGCCGCGGTGTCCAAGGACCAGTGGCGCCTTTCCATCGACGGTCAGGAAGGGCTTGGCGCCAGTTGGCGCCGGGCCGGACTGTGCAAAGGCCATCGACAGCGGCAGCACCGCCGCGCCGAACAGCATCGCTGCGACACTCATTGTCCGTCCTGAACGACTGTTCCGCATCACCAAGCCTCCGTCTTTGCCCGGCATCGCTTCGAATGCCACGGGCGCCGAACCGAATACGGTCGGCGCTGTCGTCTTGGCTCAAGACTCTGACAGACGGATGACGACGGAGAGGGCGGCGCAAGGTTGCGCCGCCCTCTCCTGCCCGATCAGATCTTGCCCAATCAGATCTTGCCCGATCAGAAGAAGCCAAGCTTCTTCGGGCTGTAGCTGACCAGGAGATTCTTGGTCTGCTGGTAGTGATCGAGCATCATCTTGTGGGTCTCGCGACCGACGCCCGACTGCTTGTAGCCGCCGAACGCGGCATGCGCAGGATACGCATGGTAGCAGTTGGTCCAGACCCGGCCGGCCTGGATGGCCCGGCCGAAGCGGTAGCAGCGGTTGGCATCGCGACTCCAGACGCCGGCTCCCAGGCCATAGAGCGTGTCGTTGGCGATCGCGAGCGCTTCGTCATCGGTCTTGAAGGTCGTGACCGAGACGACGGGACCAAAGATCTCCTCCTGGAAGATTCGCATCTTGTTGTGGCCCTCGAACACCGTCGGCTGGACGTAGAAGCCGCCGGAAAGATCGCCGCCGAGCTCGGCACGACCGCCGCCGGCCAGCACCTTGGCGCCCTCCTGCTTGCCGATGTCGATATAGGAGAGGATCTTGGCGAGCTGCTCGCTAGATGCCTGCGCGCCGATCATGGTGTCGGCCGCACGCGGGTCGCCCTGCTTGATCGCGGCGACGCGCTTCAGCGCCCGCTCCATGAAGCGGTCGTAGATGTCGGCGTGGACAATCGCCCGGCTCGGACTGGTGCAGACCTCGCCCTGGTTCAGCGCAAACATCACAAAACCTTCGATCGCCTTGTCGAAGAAGTCGTCGTCCTCGGCGGTGACGTCGTTGAAGAAGATGTTCGGCGACTTGCCGCCGAGCTCCAGCGTGACCGGGATCAGGTTCTGGCTGGCATATTGCATGATCAGCCGGCCCGTCGTGGTCTCGCCGGTGAAGGCGATTTTCGCGATCCGCGGGCTGGACGCGAGCGGCTTGCCGGCTTCGAGGCCAAAGCCGTTGACGATGTTGAGGACGCCGGGCGGCAGGAGATCGCCGATGATCTCGGCCCAGACCATGATCGAGGCCGGGGTCTGCTCGGCGGGCTTGAGCACGACGCAATTGCCGGCGGCGAGCGCCGGCGCGAGCTTCCAGCAGGCCATCAGCAGCGGGAAGTTCCAGGGGATGATCTGGCCGACCACGCCGAGCGGCTCGTGGAAATGATAGGCGATGGTGTCGTGGTCGATCTCGCCGATCGAGCCTTCCTGCGCACGCACCACGCCGGCGAAATAGCGGAAATGATCGATCGCGAGTGGCAGGTCGGCGGCGCGGGTCTCGCGGATCGGCTTACCATTGTCCCAGGTCTCGGCAACCGCAAGGCGCTCCAGATTCTCTTCCATCCGGTCGGCGATCCGGTTCAGGATCGCGGCGCGCTCGGCGACGCTGGTGCGTCCCCAGGCGCCCTTGGCGGCGTGCGCCGCATCGAGGGCGGCCTCGACGTCCTGCGCATCGGAACGCGCGATCTTGCAGACGATCTGGCCGTTCACCGGCGAGGCGTTGTCAAAGTACTTGCCGGAGATTGGCGCGACGAATTTGCCGCCGATGAAATTGTCATAGCGTTCGGCGAACGGAACCTGGGTGACGCCGAGGAATTCCACCTTGTTCATTGATCACTCCCGATGTTTGCTGTTTGCGCAATTCGTCGCGTGTTCACGACTTGCGCCGACGATGTCGCGGGAGCGTTTTCCTGTCAGCCCGGGCGTGAGCGATGGCCGGCCCGACCTGTCGCAGTTCTGCGACAGGTGACGCAGCTGCCCCCACACACTCAGCCCTCATCCTGAGGAGCGCGCTCTTGCGCGCGTCTCGAAGGATGGCCGCGGGCACAGCCAGGCCTGCATGGTTCGAGACGGCCGCTTCGCGGCCTCCTCACCATGAGGGTTGAGTTGGTGGGCGCGGAAGAAAAATAGAGCCGCAGCTCAGTGCTTCAGCTCGAACCGCTTGAGCTTCCTGTGCAGCGTGGCGCGGCTGATGCCGAGGGCCTTGGCGGCGGCCGAAACATTGCCGTCCGCGCGCAGCAGCGCCCGCTGCAACACCGCGCGCTGGCCGCCCGCAAGATGGTCATGCGCGGTATCGCCGCCGAGGAGGTCAGCCGCGGGCACCGGCTGCAAGGGACGGCCGGGCGCAATCCCGAGTCCCACCCGCGCGGACCGGGTCGCGCCGATCACGAGATCATCCGCATCGACCGCGACCAGGCCGCCGGCCTGGCCGTCCGCGCCTTGCGTCAGCACGATGCGGGCATGGGCGAAGGCGCGGCGAAACAGATCAGCTTCGATGCGCCTCGCCGCCTCACCTGCCGCGAGCGCGATCAGATTGGAAAACGCATCGGTCCGGTCGGCGCGGCAGGAGGAGACGTCGAGCACGCCCGCAAACGCCGCCTCGTGGTCGTAGATCGGAACGGCGGTGCAGCTCAGAAGCGTGTTGCGGGTGAAGAAATGCTGGTCGCGGTCGATCGTCAGCGGGCGCTGCTCGACGACGCAGGTGCCGATGCCGTTGGTGCCTTCATGCTCCTCGCTCCAGAGCGCGCCGGTCCACAGGCCCCAGGATTGGAACGTCGCATCGTCCACCGCTGTGCCGCGGCGGTCGACCGGCACGCCCGCGCCGTCGGCGAGCAGCACGCAGCAGCCGCTCGCGCCGACCGCCTGATAGAGCCGGTCCATCGCGCCTTGCGCGGCGGCGAGCAGCGGCGCGACGCGCTCGCGCGCCTGCCGCAACTCGACATCGCTCAGCCGCATCGGCGCGCTGCGACCGGCGGGATCGAGATGATGCAATCGGGACGAACGGCGCCATGAGGCCACCAGCGCGGAGCGCGCGGCCTGGCCTGACGCAATGGCGGCCTCGACGCGGGCCGCGTGATGCCGGGACATTGGCCCATTCATCACTGTTTCCTCCGGGTGGCAGTCTAGGCTGCGCCGGCATGGCCCGGTTGATCTGCGTCAACTCAGGCAGACGGCGGCAGAAGCCATGGGGCCGTTGCTGCGTTGCCGTCAAGGCGGCAGCCCGGTTCCAAGCCTAAGACTTTCGGTAGAATTGCTACACGGTTGTCGAATTTCGGCAGCGGCTTTCGATGCCGGTTTCGAATGCAGCGGAAAGCGCTACTTCGCCGGGATCATCCGAACGAGATCGTGCGGATTGACATAGTCGAGCTGATAGCGCGCCCGCTCGTCCAGCATGTCAGGATCGATCCGCGACGTCCGCAGCAGCGACACGCGCTGCTCGCTCTTCGCGCGCTCGCGCTTGAGCTGGGCCAGCTCACTCGTCAGCGCGATGATCTCCTGGTCGAGCTCCTGGCGGGCGTTGAGACCGTATTTGCCGGTGTAGGCGTTGACGCCGAAATAGCCGACGATAGCGGCCGCCATCGCATAGAGGGCAAGGCCGGTCAGGATCGATTTCAGGCGCGCGCGGGAGACCATCTTGGGAAGATGCGGCAGGTTGGTTAAGGGAGTGCTAATCGCCTCCCCCTTCGCGTTCCAATTCCTACCCTCAGACG
This sequence comes from Bradyrhizobium sp. 613_E4_N2_2, assembly GCF_052075995.1. NCBI lineage: Bacteria > Pseudomonadati > Pseudomonadota > Alphaproteobacteria > Hyphomicrobiales > Nitrobacteraceae > Bradyrhizobium > Bradyrhizobium sp. 613_E4_N2_2. The sequence continues at coordinate 4,081,413 of NZ_CP197234.1, read as the reverse complement.
TCATGCCCGGCCTTGTGCCGGGCATCCACGTTCTTCGTCACCACGAGCCAAGACGTGGATGGCCGGGACAAGCCCGGCCATGACGAAGAAAGACGTCAGCCGTGGTGTTTGGCCACGTGCGCAGCAAACGCGTCGATATAGGCCTGGAGGACGGGCTTCAGAGATTCCTTGGTCAGGTTCCCCTCCGCATCGAAGGCATCGCCGACCGCGTTCAGATAGATCTCCGGCTGCTGCAGGATCGGGCCGGCAATGCCCGGCAGGATGTTCTGCAGCGTCTTGGCGGCGCTGACGCCGCCGAGCGGGCCCGGCGAGTTCGAGATGATGCCGACCGGCTTGCCGTTGAACGAGCTCTTGCCATAGGGGCGCGAAGCAACGTCGATGGCGTTCTTCAGCACACCCGGGATGGCGCGGTTGTATTCGGGGGTGACGAAAATGACGCCGTCCGACTTCTGCAGCTTTTCGCGGAAGGCCAGCCAGTCCGCAGGCGGCGCGCCCTCCAGGTCCTGGTTGAAGAACGAAATGCCTGCCAGCGTGACGACCTCGAGCTTGAGCGAGGCCGGCGCGAGCTTTGCGATCGCATTGGCGATCTTCAGCGAAAAGCTGTCCTTGCGCAGGCTGCCGGCGATCACGACGATGTTGTAGGCCATGGATTGTCCTTGGGGGCTTGAGCGGAAGTTCCGGGGCGGCACTTAAGCGATCCGGGTCGATGGATGCAAGTGCATGAACCGGTCCTGTTTGGAAACGCTGAGTTTCTCGAAAGCAGATGGTCGCTACGATCCAAAAACAATCAGGCCGCCCGAAGGCGGCCTGATGTTTCTCGCAAACCCCTGGCTCGGTTCAGATCGTCGGATTCCAGGCCGACGGGATCAGGCGGTATTTCGCGCCGTCCTTCTCGACATGCCCCACCGAGGGGAAGGTGAAGTGGAATCCGATCACGGTCGCCTTCTCGGCTGCCGCCATGTCGTAGAATTTGTGGCGGGTGGCCTGCGCCAGTGCCGGATCGTTGTCGAACGCCACGTGCCAGTCCGGATTGCGCAGGAAGAACTCCGGAATGTTGGTGACGTCAGATTGGATCAGCACCTTCTTGTCGCCAGAGGCCACCGCGAACGAGGTATGACCCGGCGTGTGGCCGGGCGTCGCGATCGAGGTGATGCCCGGGGCGACCTCCTTGCCCCACTCGTATTTCGTGACTTTGGATTCGAGGCCGGCAAAGGTCTTCTTCACGTTGGCGAAGTAGTTCTTCGTCATGTCGTTCGGAGCCTTGGCCGCGTTCTCGTCGCTCGCCCAGAACTCCCAATCCTTCGCCGGCACCATGATCTCCGCATTCGGGAACGCGAGCGCGCCGTCGGCGAGACGAATGCCGTTGGTGTGATCAGGATGGAGATGCGACAGCAGCACGACGTCGATGTGCTTCGGGTCGACGCCGGCAGCGGCGAGGTTCTGCAGCGTACGGCCGACCGCGCCCTTGCTCGGCTCGAGATTGGCAACGCCGTTGCCGGTGTCGATCAGGACCAGCTTGGAGCCGGTGTTGATGAGCTGCGGATTGAACGGTACCGTGACCATGCCCTTCGGCATGTACGCCGCCTCGCCCGCGGCCAGCGCTTCCTCCTTCGGCAGGTTGACCACGAACTTGTCCGGCATCGGGAAGGTGCGCGCCCCGTCGTTGATCGAGGTGCACTCGTAGCTGCCGACCTTGTAGCGATAGAAGCCGGGCGCCTGCGCCCCGCTTGGCGGCACCGAGGCACTGGCAGTGGTCGGTCCAAGTCCGGTTACGGCCGCCGCGCCCATAGCGACAGCGCCCGCGAGCAGGTCGCGGCGATTCAGATCAGTCATGGAAGTGTCCCCTTCTTTGCTTGCGGTTGCCCCGCTTTCAATTGCGGCGCAAATGTTCCCGCGCTTCGCTCAGAAGGCAAGTCCTTCTTTGGATGGTGTGCCGTGGCACATCACGAAGATTTATTTGGGTTGATGAGGAATTTTTCGCCGGTGGCCCGTTTGGCGTAGACCGCGATGTTGGCGGGATCGAGCGCCTCCTGAAGCGATACCACCTTGGTGTAGTGGCTGGCGAAGGTCGTCTTCAATTCGTCGACGACGCGCTGGCGCAGCCTGGCTCCGTCCGCCTGCCCGATCTTCATCAGGAACGGAAACAGCAGCCAGCCGCCGACGCCCCAGGCCATACCGAAGCCGCGCGGCAACTCGATCGGGCGGATGTCGAGTGCGCCGTAGACGTAGACCTGCTTGTGCACGTTGGAGCCGTAGCGGCTGTATTCCTTAGCGGTCTTGTTGATCGCGGCTTCCATGCAGTTGAGGATGTCGCCGGCCAGCTTGCCGCCGCCGATGGCATCGAAGGCGATGGTGGCGCCGGTCTCGACCAGCGCATTGGTGAGATCGCCGAGGAAGCTCGGTGCGGTGGAGTCGACGACGTATTTGGCGCCGATCTTGTGCAGGATGTCGGCCTGCTCCTTGCTGCGCACGATGTTGACCAGCGGAATGCCGTCCTTGATGCAGATCTTGTTCAGCATCTGGCCGAGATTGGAGGCGGCCGCGGTGTGCACCAGCGCCTTGTGCCCCTCGCGCCGCATGGTCTCGGTCATGCCGAGCGCCGTGAGCGGATTGACGAAGCAGGAGGCGCCTTCGGCCGGCGTGGTGCCCGCCGGCAGCGGCAGGCACTCGCGCACTTTCAGCGTGCGGTACTGCGCGTACATCGCTCCGCCGATCATCGCGACGGTCTTGCCCATCAATGCCTTCGCGGCATCGGACGAGCCGGTCTTGATGACGACGCCCGCGCCTTCGTTACCAACCGGCATGGCTTCGTCGAGCCGGCCGGCCATCGCCCGCATCGCGCCCTCCGGCACCTTCGCGGTGATGACGGGAGCGTCCTTGCTGCCGGACGCCTTCGCCGTGCTCATATCGGCCGCGCCGACGAGAAGGCCGAGGTCGGACGGGTTGATCGGCGCCGCCTCGACGCGGACGACGACCTCGTCCGCGGCGGGCTCGGGAGTCGGCACGTCGACGAGCGAGATTTCCAGTTCACCGCTCTTCTTGATCAGCGAACGCAGTTGCAGTCCGGTCTTGCCGTCGCTCATGTCGATCCTCCCCTGTCCTAGCTGGAGCGCCGGCTTATGCCAGCGCCTTCAATGCCGCCTTGCCGCCGTAAAGCGCCTGCTTGCCGAGCTGTTGCTCGATGCGCAGGAGCTGATTGTATTTGGCGGTGCGGTCGGAACGCGCAAGGGAGCCGGTCTTGATCTGACCGCAATTGGTGGCGACCGCGAGGTCGGCGATGGTGGAATCCTCGGTCTCGCCGGAGCGGTGCGACATCACCGAGGTATAGCCGGCCTTGTGCGCCATCTCGACGGCAGCGAGCGTCTCGGTCAGCGTACCGATCTGGTTGACCTTGATCAGGATCGAATTGGCGCGGCCGGCCTTGATGCCTTCGGCCAGGCGCTTGACGTTGGTGACGAAGAGATCGTCGCCGACCAGCTGGCACTTCTTGCCGATGAGGTCGGTGAGCTCCTTCCAGCCGTCCATGTCGTCTTCCGACATGCCGTCCTCGATGGTCACGATCGGATAGCGCGACACCAGGTCTGCGAGGTACTTGGCCTGCTCGGAGATCGAGCGGGTCTTGCCCTCGCCTTCATAGACGTATTTGCCGTCCTTGAAGAACTCGGTCGAGGCGCAGTCGAGGCCGATCACGATGTCGGTTCCGGCCTTGTAGCCGGCCTTGCCGATCGCGTTCATGACGAACTCGAGCGCGGCGTCCGCCGACGGCAGGTTCGGGGCGAAACCGCCCTCGTCGCCGACATTGGTGTTGTGGCCGGCCTTCTTCAATTCCGACTTCAGGGTGTGGAACACCTCCGCGCCGTAGCGCAGGCCCTCGGCGAAGGACGACGCGCCGACGGGAAGGATCATGAACTCCTGGAAGTCGATCGGATTGTCGGCATGCACGCCGCCATTGATGATGTTCATCATGGGCACCGGCAACAGACGCGCCGAGGTGCCGCCGACGTAACGATAGAGCGGCATGTCGAGCGAGTTCGCGGCAGCCTTGGCGCAGGCGAGCGAGACGCCGAGGATGGCGTTGGCGCCCAGCCGGCTCTTGTTCGGCGTGCCGTCGAGGTCGATCATGATCTGGTCGATCTGGGCCTGCTGCTCCGCATCAAGGCCGCTCAGGGCCTCGAAGATCTCGCCATTGACGGCGCCGACGGCCTTGGTGACGCCTTTGCCGAGATAGCGGGCCTTGTCGCCATCGCGCAGTTCCACCGCCTCATGGGCGCCGGTGGAGGCGCCCGACGGCACCGCGGCACGGCCGAGCGCACCATCTTCCAGCACGACGTCGACCTCGACGGTGGGATTGCCACGGCTGTCGAGAATTTCGCGGCCGATGATGTCGATGATGGCGGTCATGATGTGCACTTCCGTTCGTTAGGGCTGATCGGTGCCGGGGGTCTTACACGGGCCGCAAGCAAATGTGAACGCTTGGACGGCGTGCTTCGACTGACGCGTGAGCGGGCTCGGACTATCCTTGAAGTCGCCTGCTCTGCGCGTCCAACCTCAATCTGAAACAGTCGGGGTAACGCCATGAACCGCCGCCAGTTTCTTGCCTCGAGCGCCGCCCTCCTCGCCGTCCGCCCAAGTTTTGCGCAGGAAGGCCTGTTCCGGACAAAATATTTCCCCATCAGCGCCGGCATCGGCCTGCACGACCTCGCCCCCGCTCGCGACGGCACGGTCTGGTTCACGGCGCAGGGCAAGGGCATGCTGGGTAGGCTCGACCCCCGGGATGGCAGTTTCAAGACAGTCAGCCTCGGCCAGGGCGCCGCACCGCACGGCGTGACGATCGGCCCCGACGGTGCCCCCTGGATCACCGAGGGCGGCCAGAACGCGATCGCCCGGGTCGATCCCGGCGATCTCAAGGTCACGCTGTTCCGCCTGCCCGAAAAGTTCGCCTCCGCCAATCTCAACACCGGCGTGTTCGACAAGGAAGGCACCTACTGGTTCACCGGCCAGTCCGGCTATTACGGCCGGCTCAAGCCGAGATCGGGCGAGATGGACGTGTTCAGGGCGCCCAGGGGTGTTGGCCCCTACGGCATCGCGGTGACGCCCAAGGGTGAGGTCTGGTACGCCTCGCTGGCCGGCAGCCATATCGCGAAGATTGATCTTGCGACCGGCAATGCCGCCATTGTCGAGCCGCCGACGCCGAGCCAGGGGTCGCGGCGGGTCTGGTCAGATTCGCAAAGCCGGATCTGGGTCAGCGAGTGGAACAGCGGTCGCGTCTCGGTGCACGATCCCGCCAAGGACTCCTGGAAAACCTGGAAGCTGCCGGGCGATCGCCCTCGCACCTATGCCGTCTATGTCGACGACAAGGACAAGGTCTGGCTGACCGATTTCTCCGCCAATGCCATCGTCCGCTTCGATCCCACGACCGAGCGGTTCAACGTTTTCGCCAGCGACATGGCCAATGCCAATGTGCGCCAGCTCGACGGCCGCCCGGGCGAGCTGTGGGGCTGCGAGTCCGGCAACGACCGGATCGTCATGATCCAGACGATCGCGGCTGGTTGACGACGGCGACATTTGCGTCCATCCCGGCATCCTCTGGAGCGCGATCTTATCGCGCTCCGGTTTTTTAGTTGAGCATGATCTTTCGGAAAACCGGTGCCCACTTTTCCGGATCATGCTCGAACAGGATGTGACGACGATGGCGAAGAAATCCCTCCAGCTCGGCCGTGCGGTCGAATGGCCGCACACACCGGAAGAAGCCCAGCTCGACCGCGTGCCCAATCCGCAAAAGGGCACGGACTATCTGGTGCGCTTCACCGTGCCGGAATTCACCTCGCTGTGCCCGGTCACGGGACAACCGGATTTCGCGCATCTGATGATCGACTACGCACCCGGCCCTTGGCTGCTGGAGTCGAAGTCGCTCAAGCTCTACATCGCGAGCTTCCGCAATCACGGCGCATTCCACGAGGATTGCACCGTCATGATCGGCAAGCGCATCGCGAGCGAGATCAAGCCGAAGTTCTTGCGCATCGGCGGTTACTGGTATCCGCGCGGCGGTATCCCGATCGACGTGTTCTGGCAGACCGGCCGCGTGCCGAAGGGATTGTGGGTGCCAGAGCAAGGCGTCGTGCCGTATCGCGGACGGGGTTAGTTGGAGACGAATGACGATGACATCGATATCAGCAACATTCCGCAACATTGCCTTCGGCGTTCTAACCGTCCTGTGGCTGACCGGCGTGGCCGAAGCTGCCGAGGTCCATGTGATGATCTCGGGCGGATTGACGGCTGCCTACAAGGCGCTCGTGCCGGAATTCGAGAAGGCCACCGGCAACAAAGTGCTGACGGAATATGGGCCGTCGATGGGGACGACCACCAATGCGATCCCGGTCCGGCTGGAGCGCGGCGAACCCGCCGATGTCCTGATCATGGTGGGCTATGCCCTCACCGACCTCACCGGCAAGGGCAAGGTCGTGGCCGGCAGCCAGGTCGACCTCACCAGATCTCCGATCGGCGTTGCCGTGAAATCGGGTGCGTCGAAGCCGGACATCAGCTCGGTGGAGGCCGTCAAGCGCGCGCTGCTGGCGGCGAAAACGATCGCCTATTCCGATAGCGCCAGCGGCGTCTATGTCTCGACCGAGATGTTTGACAAGCTCGGCATCGCCGATGTCATGAAGGACAAGGCACGAAAGATTCCGGCAACGCCGGTCGGCGAGATCGTCGCGCACGGCGAGGCCGAGCTCGGCTTCCAGCAGATCAGCGAGCTGAAGCCCGTGCACGGCATCGACATCGTCGGACCGCTGCCGAACGAATTGCAGGAGATCACGATCTTCTCGGCCGGGATCGCGGCCGGTTCGAAGGAGCCCGAAGCCGGCCGTGCCTTGATCAAGTTCCTCGCCTCCCCCGCCGCCCGCGACGTGATCATCGCAAGCGGCATGGAGCCGATCCCGGCTGGGGGCGCGAATTGAGGCAGGCCTACTCCGTGCGCTACTCCTGACACGCCCTCAACAGAGGGGCTTCGCCACTCCTGGTCAATCGGAGGCTGCCGAGGCCTTCTTGACCGGACCGAGATCGCGCGCCGGATAGTTGGCGCCGGATTCGACGATGTGTCGTCGCACTGCTGCAACGAGCGCGGCGAGATCGCGAGACTCGATCGCATCGACGATCTCGACATGGTGTGCAGCACTTCTCTGCAGCTCGGCGTTCGAAGGCCACAAAGCAATCGGCCCTGGTCTGGCGCGATTTCTGATTTCCACGATGAGGCTGGCGAGCGATTGGTTCGCTGCATGGCGATAGATCTCGTCGTGAAAGGCTGCGTTGGTATTTGCCTGATCCGCCTTGCTGCCGCGCGCCACAGCATCTTCGAAGATTTGCTGAGCCTGCTTGATCTTCTTGAGTTCGTCGGGGCCGATATTCGGTAGCGCCTGCCTTGCCGCTTCAACTTCGAGCAGCGTGCGGATCGCCAATATCTCGCGAACGACGTTCAAGTCGGGTTGCGCGACCCGGTATCCGCGATTTTCGACATGCGTCACCATCCCGCTTGCGGCAAGCTGGGTCAGCGCACTCCGGACGTCAAACCGTTTGGCAGCGAAGGCTTCTTCCAGGTCGATCTGGCGCAACCATTCGCCTGGCCGGTAGTCGCCTTGCAGGATGGCGGCACCGATTTCCGCCGCCAACAGCCTCTTCTGCTCCTTCCGTACTTTCATGGCTGCTTCCCTTTTTGGAGCGCTTGACTCACCGCAACTATTGCGCACAAATTGGCGCCAATAAATGTACATAACAAATCGCGACGACGGGAGGAACAGTAGATGTCCGGCATCGATCGTAGAAGCTTAATGGTGATGTCGGTTCTCGGCGCCACGATGGGGCTCCGGGGCACGGCCCAGGCGGCGCCGAACGGGTATCCCGAGAACTATCAGAAGATCATCGACGACGCCCATAACGAGGGCAGCCTCCTCATTTACTCGATTATGTCGCCGGAAAACTGGCGTCCCGTGATCGAGGGCTTCAACAAGCTCTACCCGAAGATCAAGGTCGAGACCCTGGATCTCCCCGCCTCCCGCGAGAGCTTCGAGCGATATCTGGCCGAGCGGAGCACCAACAGCCGCACCTGCGACCTCATCGCGACGGCCGATCCGGGCGGATGGATCGATTTCCAGGAGCGCGGTGAAGTCCTCGACTACCTATCGCCTGAAGCGAAGGCCTGGCCGGATTGGTCAAAGCCGTTTCCCGGCGTCTACACCGTCTCGTCCGACCCCATGGCGCTGATCTGGAACAACACGCTGGTGGCCGACGGCAAGCGTCCCAAGACACTTGCCGAGTTCGTCGAGCTTGCGGTCGCAAACGAGAAGACCTGGCGCAACCGCATCACCAGCTACGGCGTGCATCAAACAACTTTCGGCTACGGCATCAGCTATGCGTTCGTGAAGCAGCACGGCGAAAAGGCCTGGGACTGGTTCGCCCAACTTGCAAAGCTCTCGCCCCGATTCGAGCGCTCCGGCGGCCCAATGACCGAGAAGGTCACCTCCGGCGAATACACCATGGGCTTCTTCGTTTCGGCCATCACCTTCTGGCCGCGCCTGAACGATCCGGCGCGGGCAAAGATCCTCGGCTGGAGCTTCATCGGAGACGGTCAGCCGGTCGTGCTGCGTGGCATCGCGATTCCGAAGGGATCGAAGAACGTCAACGCAGCAAAACTGATGCTCGACTACGTCGTCTCGGAGGACGGTCAGCGCGCATTCGGACGGGGCGGCCTGACGCCGGCACGCCCCGGTGTGAAGCCGGGCGACGGAATCCGCCACACCTACTCGTCGATCGTGGAAGCCGTCGGCGAGCAGAACATCTGCTACATCGGCTACGATCGGGACGCGGTGCGGGACTACGACAGCTTCCTCGCGCGCTGGAAAAAGACCTTCAATGTCGCTTGACGCAAGCAGCGCACTGGGGTCATCGGCCGCGGACGCCTTGCCGAAGCCGCTGCCCGGCCGCGATACCGTCATCCAGTATGGCATGGCGCTGCTGACAATTGTCCTGATCGCAGCGCCTCTCCTGCCCGTTCTCTATCAATCTTTCCTGGATCGTGCGCTCTACGATTCCGGCCAGCAACTGACGCTGGGCAATTTCGGGCGCCTGCTTCGCACCGACGGCTTCGCGCTCGTCATCTGGAACACGTTCGTGTTCGCCACCCTCACCACCGTGATTTCGCAGACGCTGGGCACGCTGGCGGCGGTGCTGTTCGGCCGCACCGACATGCCGTTTGCCCGGTTGTTCGGCGAGCTCTTCCTGTGGCCGATCTATCTCTCGGCGCTGGTACTGTCGTTCGGCTGGTACACGATCTACGGACCGGCCGGCTACCTCACGCTTCTGGTTCAGTCGATCTTCGACGGCGCGCCCTGGAATCTCTACTCGCTGCCAGGCATGGCGATGATCGCAGGCGTCTCGCAAGCACCGGTCGCCTACATCTACTGCATGTCGTCGGCCTCGATCACCGACCCGACTTTGGAGGAAGCCGCGCGCGTGACCGGCGCCGGCACCTTGAGGACCTTGTGGCGGATCACGCTGCCGCTCCTCATGCCGGCGATCGCCTATAGTGCCGTGCTGAACTTCACTGTGGGACTGGAACTCCTCGCGATTCCGCTGGTGTTCGGAGATCCCGCCGGCATCACTGTGCTGACCACGTTCCTCTACAACAACGGCGTGGCGTCGGCCCGCCCCGATCACGGGCTGGTGGCAACGGCTGCCGTGCTGATGCTTGCCGTCGTCTGCGTGTTGGTGTGGCTACAAGGACGCCTGCTCGGCAATACAAGGCGCTTCGTCACGCTCGGCGGCAAGGCCACGCGACCGCGCCCTTTCCGCCTGAACAACCTGCGCTGGCCGCTTTGCATCGTCTCGGCGATCTACATCACCGCAACTGTCGTGATGCCGATCGGCGCGCTGCTGCTGCGCGCCTTCACGAGCCTGCTGTCGCCGATGGTGCCGATCAGCGAGGTGCTGACGCTCGGCAACTTCGCCAACATACTCGAATACCCGGTCTACCCGCGTTCGATCTGGAACTCGCTGATCGTCAGTTCGGTCGGTGGCGTCGTCGCCACTGCGATGGTCGCCCTGATCGCCATCATCGTGCTGCGGTCCGACTTCCGCTGGCGTGGCGCGCTACACTACGTCGCACTGTTTCCCCGTGCCGTGCCCGGCGTCGTCGCCGGCATCGGTTTCTTCTATGCGTTTGCGCTCGTGCCCGGCTTGGGCGGCCTCCGAAACACGATCTGGATTCTGGTTGCCGCCTTCACGATGCACTTCATTCCTGTGGGGCTCGGTGCCGTTGCTCCGATGTTGTTGCAGATGAGCCCGGATTTCGATCGCGCCGCCCGTACGCAGGGCGCGGACTGGTGGACGACGAGCCGGCGCATCGTTTTGCCTTTGTTGCGGCCGGCACTCGTTGCCTGCTTCATCATCCTCTTCATCACGTTCTTCAAGGAATACACGACAGCGATCTTCCTGTTCGCTCCCGGCAGCGAAGTGATCGGGACCACGCTGCTCCAGGCATGGACGCAGGGCGAGGTCGGTCTGGTGTCCGCGCTGGCGACGATCCAGATCCTGGTCATCGGCGTCTGTGTCACGGCGGCGCGCGCTTTTCTCGGAGTGAAGCTTTATGGCTGAGTTGCTGATCGAGAACCTGCACAAGCGGTACGGACCGGTCAAAGCGATCGACGACGTCAACATCCACGTTGCCGATGGCGAGTTCGTCACGCTGCTGGGGCCGTCAGGGTGCGGCAAGTCAACAACGCTCGGCGCCATTGCCGGACTGGATCAACCGACGAGCGGACGCATCCGCGTCGGCAACAAGACCTATTTCGACGGAGAAAAGGGAATCTTCCTGCCGCCGGAAGCGCGCCATTGCGGGCTCGTGTTCCAGAGCTACGCTTTGTGGCCGCACATGACGGTCTATGACAACGTCGTGTTTCCGCTCAAGCTGCGCAAGGTATCGACCGCCGACTGCAAGCGCCGCGTCGAGGAGAGTCTCGCTCTCGTCGAGATGGAGCGCTTTCAGGACCGCTATCCGCATCAGCTCTCGGGCGGCCAGCAGCAGCGGGTCGCGCTCGCGCGAACGTTGGTCTACCAGCCCGAAATCCTCCTGCTCGACGAGCCCCTGTCGAATCTCGACGCAAAGCTGCGCGATCGCGCCCGGACCTGGCTTGCCGAACTGCGCACGCGCCTCGGCCTGACGACGATCTACGTGACGCACGACCAGGTCGAAGCGCTGGCACTGTCCGACCGCATCGTGGTCATGAATGGCGGCCGCATCAGCCAGATCGGCTCGCCCCAAGAGATCTACACGCGGCCGGCAGACAGTTTCGTCGCCGACTTCATCGGAACGACCAATTTCCTGAACGGCGACGTGGTCGGGGCGCCCGACGGCGATGGACAGACACTGGTCAGTCTCGCCGATGGTCAGCGCGTTCTGATCAAGTCCGACAAACGTCCATCCATCGGCGACAAGGTCACGTTTGCCTATCGCCCCGAGCAGATGCGCCTGACGGCGGCCAACGATCAGGCGATCGGAGGTTCGATCGTCGAAGCCGACGTGGTCAGCCATTCCTATGTTGGCGGCCGATGGCAAATCGGATTGAGCGTCGGCGGAAATCAGATCCGCATCGAAACCCAGGAGGCAACGACTGACCGCCAGTTGCGCCTGTGGCTGCCTGTCACCGGCGGCATCCTGTTTACAGAACGGAACCATGGTAAATCCCACTGACGCCACCTCTCCCGAAAGCGGACTGCATCAGGCCGACTACACCCCCGGTGTCCGCGGCCCGCTGACAGGGCTCCGCGTCATCGACCTCTCGAGGCTGGTCGCAGGCAATCTGCTCACCCAGCATCTCGCCGACTTCGGCGCCGACGTCATCAAGGTCGAGCCGCGCGAAGGCGATACGCTGCGCGGCTGGCGCACCAAGGGTGTCGAAACCAACTGGAAGATCCATTCGCGCAACAAGCGCAGCATCTGCCTGGAATTCCGTCACGACGAAGCGGTGCCGCTGATCCGCAAGATGATTCCCGGCGCCGCGATGCTAGTCGAGAGTTTCCGTCCCGGCACGCTCGAGCAGATGGGGCTCTCGCCGGAGGAACTGCTGCGGCTGGAGCCCAAGCTTGTGATCGTTCGCATATCGGGATGGGGGCAGACCGGCCCCTATCATCGCCGGCCCGGCTTCGGGACATTGGTGGAAGGCTTTTCGGGTTTCGCCGAGATGAACGGCTTCCCCGATCGAGAGCCGGTATTGCCGCCTATGTATCTGGCCGATGCCCTGTCCGGTCTCACCGGAGCGTTCGCAGCCATGGCGGCGCTGCGGGAAGTCGAGATCAACGGCGGAAAGGGACAGGTGATCGACCTGCCGCTGCTCGACCCGATCGTCAACTCGCTCGGGCCTCAAGCGGCAAATTACCGTTTGACCGGCGTGGTCAAACCGCGCAGCGGGAGCCGCTCGAGCGGCTCGGTACCGCGCAATGTCTACCGCACGCTCGATGGCGGCTGGGTTTGCCTGTCGGCATCCACGCAAGGCATGGCGATGCGGGTGCTGCGTTCGATCGGCCGCCCGGAACTCTGCGAGGATCCAAAGTTCAAGACCAACGAGCAGAGGCTCGTCCATGTCGCCGAACTCGACAAGATCATCGGCGATTTCATCGCGACACGAACGGTCGACGACAACGTCGCCTTCTTCGAGGCGGCCGAGGTCACGATCGGTCCGGTCAACGACACCGTCCGCTTGATGAACGATCGCCACGTGCAGGCCCGGGGACTGCTGGCCGACTATCCCGACGAGGACATGGGAACGTTCCCGATGCACGCCGTCCCGGTACGCCTGTCCGAGACGCCCGGAAGCATCCGGACGCCTGCGCCACGCCTCGGTCAGCACAGTCGCACCATCCTGGCCGAAGCCGGCCTCAGCCCTGACGACATCGATGCCGCCCTCGCCTCGGGCGTTGTGAAGGAAACCAGCACATGACAGTTGAACGAAAATTCCCCGTCTGGCGCTCTGCGCTGTTCGTACCCGCGAACGTCGAGCGGTTCGTGGTCAAGGCCGTCGAGCGCGGCGCGGACGCGCTGATCATCGATCTCGAGGACAGCGTGCCGCTGGCTGAAAAGGCCAACGCTCGAAAGCTGATCCCGGGCATCGTGAAGCGCTTTCGCGACACCGGAAGTTCCGATGTCATGGTGCGGATCAACCAGCCGCTCGAATTGGCGGTGCCCGATCTGGAAGCGGCTGTCATCGCCGGCGTGGACGCGATCAAGATCACCAAGGTCGAAGGCGCCGAGCATCTGCGCCTGCTCGACGAGATGGTGACCAGACTGGAGATCGAGCGCGGATTGCCCATCGGCAAGATCTGGTTTGTCGGCCTGATCGAGGCGCCCGGTCCTCTCTCCAGGGCTCACGAGATCGCGCGATCGATCCCGCGGCTGGCCGGCATTTCACTGGGTGCGGAAGATTATGCCACCGCCATCGGCGCCAAGCCGACGGAAGAAACCCTGTTGATGCCGAAGCAACAGGTCGTGCAGGCAGCCCGCGCCGCCGGCATCATGCCGCTCGGCACCATCGGCTCAGTCGCCGATTTCTCCGATCTGGAAGGATACACAAGGATCGTCAGGCGCTCTGCGGACTTTGGCTTCGTGGGCTCTGCCTGTATCCATCCGTCGCTGGTGCCGATCCTGAACGAGGGTTTCAGCCCCTCCGCCAAGGAGGTGGCGGACGCCGAGCGCGTCGTTGCGCTCAACAAGCAGGCGGCTGCCGAGGGCCGCGCATCCTTCGCCATCGACGGCAAGATGATTGATATTCCGATCGTGCAGCGCGCCGAAGCGCTGCTCGAACGCGCGCAAGCAATCGCCGCCCGCGCGCATCGCCCTCGTTGATTGTGCCACCCCAGCGCGGCGCGAAGCGCCGTCTCTGGGGGCCAAGGACATTCGATAGAGCGCGCGCCAGCCCTTACGCCACCGCCCTCACCTTGCTGATGAAGCCGTCGACCTCCGACGTCAGCGAGGTCGACTGGCTCGACAGGTTGGCGGCGGCCTTCAGCACGCCGGACGCGGCGCGGCCGGTCTCGTTCGCCGCTGACGATACGGTTGCGATGTTGCGGGTGACGGTCGAGGTCGCTTCCGCCGTGTGCTGCACGGTGTTTGCGATCTCGGCGGTGGCCTTGTTCTGCTCCTCGATGGCGGCGGCGATGACGCGGTTGATACTCGAGACCTCCTCGATTGTCTTGACGATGCCGTCGATCGCCGAGACCGCCTTCTGCGTCGCCCCCTGGATCTCCGTGATCTGGGCGCTGATCTCTTCGGTCGCCTTCGCCGTCTGCGAGGCCAGGTTCTTCACCTCGCTCGCCACCACCGCAAAACCCCTGCCGGACTCGCCGGCGCGGGCTGCCTCGATCGTCGCGTTCAGCGCCAGCAGGTTGGTCTGGCCGGCGATCGAGGTGATGAGGCCTATGACCTCGCCGATGCGATCGGCGCCGTCGGCAAGCGCGCGCATGGTGCTGTCGGTTTCCTTGACGGTGACGACCGCCTGCTCGGTGGCGCGCGTCGCCTGCTCGACTTGACGGTTGATCTCGCGGATCGAGGCGTTGAGCTCCTCCGCAGCAGCCGCCACGGTCTGCACGCCGCCGCCGACCTGGTCGGCAAGGGTCGAGGCCGAGCCGGCCTGGGTCTGGGCCTCGGCTGCCGTGCCCGACATCGAGCGCGCGGTCGTCTCCAGCTCGCCCGAGGCGCTCGACAGCGTCTGTACCATCTGGCCGATGCGGCTTTCGAATTGCCGCACGAGGCCGGACAATTCGGATGCACGCTTCTCCTTGTCGGCGCGCTCGGCGGCCTGGTCGCCGGACAAGCGCTCGGCGTTGATCATGGCTTCCTTGAACACCTGGAGCGCCGCGGCCATGCGGCCGATCTCGTCGTTGCGGCCGAGACCCGGCACCTCGCCGGCGAAATCATGCGCCGCGAAACGGGTCATGACACCGGTGATCGCGGTCAGCGGCCGGGTGACGCGGTTGCGCATCAGCATCAGCCCGCCGATCGTCAGCGCCAGCGAGGCCGGCACCAGCAGGCCGAACAGGATCAGGCTGAAGCGGGCGCGCGAGGCGCCGTCTTCGGCCCGCGAGATCATGTTGGCGAGCGCGGTTTGTGTGACGATCACGACGTTGTTGGCGCCGACAAGCTGACGATCGCGGTAGTCGATGCCTGCGACGCCGGCGGGCTCGCCGGCGAGCAGCTTGGTCGCAATGGCATTGCGTTCGTCGCTGAGCGCGCCGGAAATTTCCGGCTCGGCGTTACGGATCGCCTGCAACAGCTCGGGCGAGGCCACATTCGGGCTGAGATCGCGCACGACCACCCAGGACTGCTGGATGCGGCCGCGCAGATCGGCAAAGGTGACGCCATCGGCGGCGGTCCAGGTCTTGTTGGCGAGGATCGAGGAGAACTGGATCAGAATGGTCTGGCCGGCATTGGCGCGGGCCTGCCAGGAGGCCTGCTTGGCGATCAGGAGGCGATCGACCACGGGATCGATCAGCGTCATCGCGTTGTCGACATGGGCGGTGACGTCGCCGATCGCGTCCATATAGGCGTCGCTGATCCTGGCCCAGCTCGGTTGCAGGTTCGCGTCACGCGCCGCCTTCTCCTGCTTCAGCGCAGTGACCGCGCGCGGCCGCAGCTCCTCGAGCTGCGCCCAGATGCCGCGGAGCTTGTCGAGCTTTTCGGCAAGACCGGGCGCTTCAGCAGAGGCGAGGCTCTGCAAGGCCTGCGCGTAATTCTTCTGCACGGTGGCTCGCTGGTCGGCGAGACTGCTCATGACGCTGTCGGGCGCGGGGGCAGCCGACGCCAGATAGCTCAGCGTGTCACCGCGCTCCAGGCGGAAAATCACGAGCGTATTGGTCAGGTCGCGGCTGGCGACCGCGAGCGAGACGATGCGGTTGCTGTCCGAGTAGCGGGTGACCGCGAGCTTCAGCGCATAGGCGCAGATGACGACGAGGACGAGACCGAGAGACCCAACCACCGCCCCGAGGATGCGGGCGACCGAACGCTGCTTTTGCATCGACTGATCCATATTGCCGCCAAGACGCGGTTCGCGGGCAATCTACGGAGCGAACGATGAGATTTGATTTAAGATTGAACGGCTTTGGCTACCAATCTCTTCCGGGAAAATACGGAAACCGGTAGTTCGATACTCCCCTCAGACCCGTGCGTCCGAGGGTGCCCGCTGCTTGAGCAGCCGGGCGCAGACGAGACCAAGCGCCACCATGATCGCGGCGCTCGTGAGCAGGGTCGAGACCTTGCCACCGTGCTGGAGGCCAAGCCCATAGGCGATCGGGCCAACGGTCTGCCCCATGAAGAAGAAGAACGAATGCAGCGACATCGCCGTCGCCCGCGCCCCGATCGACAGCTCGCTGGCAAACACCTGCAGGCAGCCGTGGATCATGTAGAAGCCCCAGCCCATCGCCAGCATGCTGGCGAATTGCAGCTTCCATCCGGGACCGAAGGCGAGCACGCCGAGCTGCAGTCCGACGAGGCCCGCGCCCGCAATCATCATGCCCCTGACGCCGAGCCACGGCAGGAAGCGTGAGACCGTGAAGGTGTAGAACAATCCGCCGATCGCAAAGCCCGCGATCACGATGCCCGCGATCGACGGCGACTTCTCGCCGAGATCGAACAGCAGCGCGGCGATGAATGGAAACAGGCCGAATACGCAGCAGCCCTCGACGAAGACAGCCGAGTAGCAGTAGCGCGTGTTGGGGTTGGCGAAGATGGTCCGGTAGCCCTGCCGCAAGGCCTTCAGATCGGTCTTCGGCGGCGCCGTCAGCGCGGCACCGCGAAAGCCCGCCGCCACCGCAACGGCCGCGATCAGGCCGAGCGCGCCGAGCATCATGAGCACACCGCGCCAGCCGATGAGTTCACCGATGATGCCGGAGGCGGTCGCGCCGAGCAGATTGCCGGTCATCGACCCCGCAAGCGTGCGGCCGATCGCGACCTGCCGCTTGGCCGGTGCGACGAGGTCGGCGGTCAGGCCGAGGGCGACCGGAAACACGCCACCGGAGGCGATCCCGGCGAGGATGCGGCTCGCGAATAGGCCCGAGAAGGTGGTCGCGACCGCGCCAAGAATGCAGGAGACGCCAAGCAGCGCCAGGCACAGTGTCATCAACCGCGCCTTGCCGAACAGGTCGGCAGCGGCTCCGATCACCGGTTGAACCAGCGCGTAGATCAAGGCGTAGCCGGCCGCGATGCTGGCGGCCGTCGTGATGCTGATCGAAAAATCTTCCGCGACATGCGGCAGGACGGGATCGAGCGCGCGCGTGGACAACGCCGCCGAGAAGCTCGCGAGCGCGATGATATTGATCGCGGGCGGAAACTTCTGGTCGGACGACGGCCCGGTCGCAGGCTGGGACATCAGCGCGTTGTGCTTTTCGTCACCGCGTCGAATGCCATCAGCGTGCGGATCAGCCCTTCGAACTCGCGCAGCGGCACCATGTTGGGCCCGTCCGAGGGCGCGCGATCAGGGTCGGGATGGGTCTCGATGAAGACGCCGGCAACGCCGACCGCGACGGCTGCACGGGCCAGCACCGGCACGAATTCACGCTCGCCGCCCGAGGACGTCCCCTTCCCGCCCGGCTGCTGCACTGAATGGGTGGCGTCGAAGATCACGGGCGCGCCGGTGGTGCGCGCCAGGATCGGCAGCGCGCGCATGTCGGAGACCAGCGTGTTGTAGCCGAACGAGGCGCCGCGCTCGGTGACGAGCACGTTGGGATTGTTCGCGGTCGTGATCTTGGTCACGACATTGGCCATGTCCCAGGGCGCAAGGAATTGCCCCTTCTTGACGTTGACGACCTTGCCCGTCACGGCGGCCGCCAGCAGCAAATCGGTCTGCCGGCACAGGAAGGCCGGGATCTGGAGGATGTCCACGGCTTGCGCCACCTCGGCGCACTGCGCGGCGTCATGCACGTCGGTCAGGACCGGCAAGCCGAGGGAGGCGCGGATCTCGGCGAAGATCGGCAGCGACTGTGCGAGCCCGAGACCGCGCGCTGCCGACGCGCTGGTGCGGTTGGCCTTGTCGAACGAGGTCTTGTAGACGAGGCCGATCTTCAGCCGCGCGGCAATCTCCTTCAGCGCGGAGGCCACCTCCAGCGCATGCTGGCGGCTTTCGAGCTGGCACGGCCCGGCAATGATCGAGATCGGCAGATCATTGCCGAACTTGACCGTGCCAATGGTGACGACCGGCGCTGCTGACGTCGAAGAGCTCAAGGCCAATGTCCCTCGTTTCGGCGCGACCATAGCCGCCATCAGGGTCGGATCAACCCCATTCGCCCCGGGCCACCCGAATATCAGGGTTGCGCCGGGGTTCCGTGCGAGGCCCTTGCGCCGGCGGCCCCTTACTTCACCGCCGAGAAGGCGGTCGGCGTCAGGAGCTGGCTGACGATGTTGCCGACGATCTGGCCGTCCGCTTCGCTCTCGGCACGCGCCTTCATCCAGTCCGGGTCGGTCATGAACTTGCCCCACTTCGCTTCGCGGTCGGCGAGCGAATCCCACGCCAGGAAATAGGTCAGCTCCTGGTTGGAATCGCCGATCAGCGTGGTGAAGAACCCGGCCTGCTTGATGCCGTGCTTCTCCCAGAGCTTCAGCGTGACCGTCTCGAACCGCTTCAGGAGCGCCGGCAGGCGGCCGGGCACGCAACGGTAGATGCGCATTTCATAGATCATTCTTGTTCCTCCCTGATGACGTCGGGGGTTATAGCGGCTGGCCGTGACGGTGTCTTCGGCCCTGCCCGATGCCGCTCGCGGCGTCTGGCGCATGGCTTGCCGGCCCCGATCGCACCCGGTTCCCGTAATGCTGCCGCAATGATACTGCCGCTACAACGCTTCGGTTGAGGCTCAGGTGCGGATCATGCGGATTTTGCTCGTCGAGGATGAAGCGGAGATGGCCGGGGCGCTGGCCTCGGCGCTCAAACGGTACGACATGATCGTCGATCACGTGCCAACGCTTGCCGAGGCCGAAGAGGCCATTTCCGCCGACGGGCACGCCGCCGTGCTGCTCGATCGCCAGCTGCCCGACGGCGACGGTCTTGCCCTGATCCCGAAACTGAGAGCGCGCGCCGACGGTGTGCCGATCATCGTGTTGACGGCACGCGGCGAGCTCGCCGATCGCGTCGCCGGGCTCGACAGCGGGGCGGATGATTATCTGGCAAAACCATTCGCGGTGGAGGAATTGCTGGCGCGCCTGCGCGCGGTGTTGCGCCGGCCCGCCGGGCTTCAGCCCGATATCATTCGCGCCGGCCGCCTCACCTTCGACTTCGGCCATCGCGAGGCGAGCGTCGACGGGGCTCCGCTCGAACTGCCGCGGCGGGAGCTCCTTGTGCTCGAAGCCCTGGTCCGCCGTATGGGCCGGACCGTGCTGCGATCGGCGCTGGAGGAAGCGGTCTACAGCTTCGACGACGAGATCCAGTCGAACGCACTCGATACGCATGTCTCGCGGCTGCGCCGCAAGCTTGCCGAAGCCGACGCGCACGTGGAGATCCACGGCATCCGCGGCGTCGGCTATCTCCTGAAGAAACTGCCGTGAGCAGGCACTCCGACCCATATTGCCTGCGCTCTCGGCTGAGCTGGCGCCTGCTTTCGCTCCAGGCCGCGCTGTTCGTCGCTTTGGTCGTCGTGATCATCGGCGCGCTTTGCGCTACAGGCTTCGTGCTGGTCCAACGGGACGAAGATCGCGTGATCGACGTCGTCCAGAGCGCGCTCGCGCGCGACGCAGCCGGCGGCCTGACGCTGCGGCCGACGGCTGAGCTGAAAGCGTTGCGCGAAGAGGCCCCCGACCTCTGGTTGCTGGTTCGCGACAGGCAGGGGCATTCGCTCAGTGAAGGCCCCGTGCCGGCTGAATTCGCGGGGATCGGCGGCGCCCTCGACCAGATCAGCCAGGCGCGGCTCGGCTGGCAGCTCTTCGAGGACGACCCGCGCAAGCCGGCGGCGCGGTTGAAACGCATCGACACGGCCGCCGGCAACGTGCAGGTCATCACGGCGACGCAGGGCAAGCTCAGCGGCGCCAAGGCGGTGTTCACGACGTCACTCGTGTTGCTGGGCATCGCGCTCCCCGGCCTGCTGTTGATGGGGACCGCGACGTTCATCGCGACGCCGATGGTCGTGCAGCGCGCTTTCAGAGGATTGGACGCGACGGCAGACCAGGCCCGGCGGATCGATATCCATCAGCGCGGCGCGCGGCTGTCGGTGGAGCAGATTCCGCTTGAAGTCGTGCCGCTCGTGGCCGCGGTCAATGACGCTCTGGCGCGGCTCGATCAGGGTTACGCCCGCCACAAGCGCTTCGTTGCCGACGCCGCGCACGAGCTGCGTACGCCGATCGCGATCCTGAACACGCGGCTGGAGTCATTGCCGTCGGGACCGGACAAGACCCGCCTGATCGAGGATGCGGCGCGACTCGCGACGCTTGCCGAGCAATTGCTGGATATCCAGCGGCTCGACCGTTGCGGGCATCCATTCGTGCCGGTCGACCTGGTCTCCGTCGCGCAAGGCGTTGCCGCCGACCTCGCACCGCTCGCGATTGCGGCCGGCTATGAGCTGTCCTTCGACGCGCCTGCGGCGCGGATCGACGTACTCGGCGACGCGGCCGCGCTCGAACGCGCGCTGACCAACCTCGTGCAGAATGCCATCCAGCACGGCCCTCGCCGCGGCACGATCGTCATTCGCGTCAGCCGCCCCGCCAGCATCGAGGTCACCGACGAGGGCGCGGGCATTCCGGCCGATCAACGCGAGCTGATCTTCGAGCCGTTCTATCGGCTCACGCCGCTCGATCGCGGCGCCGGCCTCGGCCTCAACATGGTGCACGAGATCATGCTCCTGCATGGCGGTCACGTTTCGGTCCTGGACGGACCGAACGGCGGTGCGTGCTTCAGGATGACGCTGCCGCCCCTGCAACAGGGCTAATTCAATTCGTCTCTGCGTCTCAAGCGCAATGCTGTCGCAATGCGCTCAGGCGACTCTTCGACCGCCTCACCTCTGATTTGCGAGGCGCAATCGAAATGCCGGAGTGCGCATGCCCAACGATTTCCTCTCATTCTTCCTGTCCTGGATGTCGGCCCCGCGGCGGGTCGGCGCGATCGCGCCTTCGGGCGCTGCCCTTGCCGATCTCATCACCCGCGAGATCACCGCAACGACCGGCCCGATCCTCGAGCTCGGCCCCGGCACCGGCGCTTTCACCTACAAGCTCCTGAAACGCGGCGTGCGCCAGCAGGACCTCACGCTGATCGAATACGGTTCGGACTTCACGAAGCTCCTGCAAATTCGTTTTCCCGGCGCGCGCGTGTTGTGGATGGATGCAGGGCGGCTTACGACGGAGCGGCTCTATGACGGCGCGCCGGTCGGCGCCGTGGTCAGCGGCCTGCCGCTGCTCAATATGTCGACGCGCAAGGTCGTCTCCATCATCGGCGGTGCGTTCCGCTACGTCCGCCCGGGAGGCGCGTTCTATCAATTCACCTACGGGATGAGCTGCCCCGTACCACGGCCGGTGCTCGACCGGCTGGGCTTGCGTGCAAAGCTGGTGGATCGCGCCTTGCTGAACGTGCCGCCGGCCGCCGTCTACAAGCTGACGCGACGGCCGCAGATGAAGATCGTCACGGGAACGATTGCGCCTGATGCCTCAATGCCGGTCGCGCCGGCGCCGATGCACCTCGTGCGCGACTACACCGCCGCGCCCTGAGGCATCACACCAGCCGCGACTGCACCATCGCCGCCTGGATGAACGAGGCGAAGAGAGGATGAGGCTCGAAGGGCCGCGACTTCAGCTCGGGGTGGAACTGGACGCCGATGAACCAGGGATGATCCTCGTACTCGACGATCTCCGGCAGCACGCCGTCGGGCGAGAGGCCGGAAAATTTCAGCCCATGCTGCTCGAGGCGGTCCTTGTAGGCGGTGTTGACCTCGTAGCGGTGGCGGTGGCGCTCGGAAATCTCGGTCGCGCCGCCATAGACCTGCGAGACGCGGCTGCCGCGGTTGAGCGCCGCGGGATAGGCGCCCAGACGCATCGTGCCGCCGAGATCGCCGGCCTTGGAGCGCTTCTCGAGCTCGTTGCCGCGCAGCCATTCGGTCATCAGGCCGACCAGCGGCTCCTTGGTCGGGCCGAACTCGGTGGAGTTGGCGTCCTCGATGCCGACGAGGTTTCGTGCGGCTTCGATCACCGCCATCTGCATGCCGAAGCAGATGCCGAAATATGGCACGTCGCGCTCGCGCGCGAACTGCGCCGCGCGGATCTTGCCTTCGGCGCCGCGCTGGCCGAAGCCGCCCGGCACCAGAATGCCGTTGACGTGCTCGAGGAACGGCGCGGGATCTTCCTTCTCGAAGATCTCGCTCTCGATCCAGTCGAGATTGACCTTCACCTTGTTGGCGATGCCGCCATGCGAGAGCGCCTCGATCAGCGACTTATACGCATCCTTCATCCCGGTATATTTGCCGACGATGGCGATGGTGACATTGCCTTCGGGATTGCGGACGCGCTCGTTGATCTGCTGCCAGCTTCGCAGCTCCGGCGGAATCCGCGAGCCGATGCCGAAGGCGGCGAGCACTTCGTCGTCCAGGCCCGCGTTATGATAGGCCTCGGGCACGGCGTAGATGTTGTCGACGTCGCGCGCCTCGATCACGGCGCTTTCGCGCACGTTGCAGAACAGCCCGAGCTTGCGCCGTTCTTCCTTCGGGATCTCGCGGTCGGTGCGGCAGAGCAGGATGTCCGGCTGGATGCCGATCGAGCGCAGCTCCTTCACCGAGTGTTGCGTCGGCTTGGTCTTCAGCTCGCCCGCGCTCGGGATGTAAGGCAGCAGCGTCAGATGGATGTAGACGGCATGATCGCGCGGCAGCTCGTTCTTGAGCTGACGAATCGCCTCGAAGAAAGGCAGGCCCTCGATGTCGCCGACGGTGCCGCCGATCTCGACCAGCACGAAGTCGTAATCGTCATTGCCGGAGAGGACGAATTCCTTGATGGCGTTGGTGACATGCGGAACCACCTGGATGGTCGCGCCGAGATAATCGCCGCGCCGCTCCTTGGAGATGATGTCCTGGTAGATGCGCCCGGTGGTGATGTTGTCCTGCTTGGTCGCAGGCCGGCCGGTGAAGCGCTCGTAGTGACCGAGATCGAGATCGGTCTCCGCGCCGTCATCGGTCACGAACACTTCGCCGTGCTGATACGGCGACATCGTTCCGGGATCGAGGTTGAGATAGGGGTCGAGCTTGCGGAGGCGGACCTTGTAGCCCCGGGCTTGCAACAGGGCACCGAGTGCCGCTGAAGCCAGACCTTTGCCGAGCGAAGAGACCACGCCGCCGGTGATGAATATGTACCGCGCCATGGGACTTAACCTCTAATCCCTCGAATTCGATTCGCCAAAGCGATTCGTATTCCGCCCCAAATAATTTGCGGGCCTGTGGGTGAGCCAAAACTAAGAGTGGTGACAGAGCCTTGATGGGGATTTTTGATGCAGGACGGTAGAAGCCGCCCTGCATGGCCCCCCTGCTTTATTGCGAGCGCGGCACCTGCGGGCCGGCTGGCGCCTGGTTCTGCTGCTGTTCGTCGGCCTTCTTCAGCGAATCCAGGATGCCACCCGAGGTCGGCGGCGCGATCGGGGCGCCTCCGGCCGGCTGGGTCTGGGACGCCGGCGCGCCGATGATCGACGAAGGCGCCCGGTTGTAGCCGGCATGCCAGGACAGGAACAGGCTGGTGAGGAAGAAGCCCCCAGCCAGGATCGCGGTGGTCCGCGTCAAAAGGTTCGCGGTGCCGCGGCTGGACATGAAGCCCGCGCCCCCGCCCATGCCGAGGCCGCCGCCTTCCGACTTCTGGAGCAGGACGGCGCCGATCATGACGGCGACGATCATGAGGTGAATGACGATGACAACAGTCTGCATAGTGTCCTTCCGTCACAAGCCGACAGCGCCGAGACGGCGGCCGATCGCGCTTCGCGGGTTTTCCTGAAGTTGCGCGGTGTTACACGATCAGAAGAGGCATTGCCACCCCCCGATCGGCCACGGCCGCGCTTTGAGATTAGCTAGGGGCAGCCCTTCGCAATCGCAAGGAAATCGGCCGCCTTCAGGCTGGCGCCGCCGACCAGCGCGCCGTTGACGTTTTTCACGGACATCAGCTCGGCCGCGTTCGACGGCTTGACCGAGCCGCCATAGAGGATCCGCATCCTGGCCCCGTCCGCCCTGAACCGGGAGGTCAGGAGTTCCCGGATAAAGCCATGAATCTGCTCGACATCCTTGGCCGTCGGGGTCAGGCCGGTACCGATCGCCCAGACCGGCTCATAGGCCACGACCAGGTTGGCGGCGGTCGAGCCGTCCGGCAGCGAGCCGTCGAGCTGGCCGCGCAGGATGTCCAGTGTCTGGCCGGCATCGCGCTGGCCTTGCGTCTCACCGATGCAGACGATCGCGGTGACGCCGGCGCGCCAGGCGGCCTCGGCCTTCTGCCGGATCAGGGCATCGCCCTCGCCGTGGTCGGCGCGACGCTCGGAATGGCCGACGATGATGGCAGTCGCACCGGCATCGGCCAGCATTTCGGCAGCGATATCGCCGGTATGGGCGCCGGAGGCCTTGGGGTGGCAATCCTGCGCCCCGACCGCGACCTTGCTTCCGCGCGCCCTGTCGGCGAAGGCCGCGATCAGGGTCGCCGGCGGGCAGACCAGCAGGTCGGCCTTGGCGGCCACCTCTGCCGCGCCTTTGAGCATGGCGTCGAATTCGGCAGCCGAGCCCTTGAGGCCGTTCATTTTCCAATTGCCGGCGATCAGCGGTCGGATGGCGTCGGTCATGTCAATTTCCAGCAAAATGAGGTTTGTGCATGCGCTAGCAGAGCTGTCGCGGCAGTTCCAGAGAGCTAAGGCTTTTAACCGCAGCGTCGAGGGACCGCGTGGCCTGAGGTTGCGGGGGGAAAGCCGCCACTTTATGATGATTGATCAATTTGGTGACGCGCTTTTGCGGAATCTGCATTAAGACGCGCTCCCGTTCCCCTCCTGCCAAACAAGTTGGACCAAATGCTTCGAGGAATGCGCAAGGCCTCATCAAACTGGCTCGGCAAGTCCATTATGGCCGTGGTGATGGGCGTGTTGATCATCAGTTTCGGCGTTTGGGGCATCGCCGACATCTTCAAAGGCTTCGGGCAGTCCACGGTGGCCAAGGTCGGCAGCACCGAGATTTCGTTGAACGAGTTCCGGCAGACCTATACCGACCGCTTGCAACAGATCAGCCGCCAGTTCGGCCGGCCGCTGACGCCTGACCAGGCGCGTGCCTTCGGCCTCGACCGCCAGGTGCTCCAGCAGACGATCGCGGAAGCCGCCCTCGACGAAGAGGCCCGCCGGCTCGGGCTCGGCCAGTCCGACGAGCAGATCCGCCAGGTCATCATGAACGACCCCAACTTCAAGGGCGTCGGCGGCAGCTTCGATCCGAACCGCTTCCAGGCCGTGATCCGCAATTTCGGCTATACCGAGCAGCGCTACGTCTCCGAGCAGCGCAAGGTGTCGCTGCGCCGGCAGATCACCGGCACGATCGGCGCCGGCCTCGAACCGCCGAAGGCCATGATCGACGTGCTGACGCGCTTCCAGAACGAGCAGCGCGCGATCGAATTCGTCAGGCTCGACGCCGCGCAGGCCGGCACCATCGACGCTCCCTCGCCCGAAGCCCTCGCCGCCTATTTCGAGGATCACAAGGTCCAGTTCCGCGCGCCCGAATATCGCAAGATTTCCTTCGTCGTGGTCTCGCCGGAAGAGATCGGCAAATGGAGCGAGGTCTCCGACGAGGACGCCAGGAAAGTGTTCGACCAGCGCAAGGACCGGCTCGGCACGCCGGAGAAGCGCCAGATCCATCAGATCGTATTCCCCAACGCCGCCGAGGCGCAGGCTGCACGCGAGCGCCTCGCCGGCGGAATGTCGTTCGAGGACCTCGGCAAGGAGCGCGGGCTGAGCAGCTCCGATGTCGACCTCGGGCTCGTGACCAAATCGTCGCTCGACCCCGCGGTCGGCGACGCCGCCTTCGCGCTTCCCGCAGGCGAGATCAGCCAGCCGATCCAGGGTCGTCTCGGCACGTCCATCGTCAAGGTCGACAAGATCGAGCCGGGCAATGAGGCGAACTACGCCAGCCTTGCCGGCGACATCAAGCGCGAGATCGCCACCGAGCGCGCCCGCGTCAAGGTCAACGATCTCCGTGACAAGATGGAAGACGAGCGCGGCGGCGGCGCCAGCGTGATCGACGCGGCGCAGAAGCTCGGCCTCACCGCCGTGACCATCGATGCCGTCGACCGCTCCGGCCGTGCCCCGAACGGCCAGCCCGTCACCAGTATCCCGCAGGGCCTCGACGTGGTGTCGCAGGCCTTCAACACCGATGTCGGCGTCGACAACGACGCGATCTCGTTCAAGGGCGGCTATGTCTGGTACGACGTGCTCGCCATCACGCCCTCGCGCGACCGCAATCTCGACGAGGTGCGCGACCAGGTCGAGGCACGCTGGCGCCAGGACCAGATCGCCGCCAAGCTGAAGACCAAGGCGACCGAGATGGTGCAGAAGCTCGAACAGGGCGGCAAGCTCGCTGACGAGGCCGCCGCGATCAACGCCAAGGTCGAGACCGCCTCCGGCTTCAAGCGCGACGACTCGCCCGCCGGCGTGCCCGCCAACGTCGTTGCGGCCGCCTTCCGCACCGCCAAGGACGGGGTCGGACAGACCGCCGTGAGCGGCGGCAGCGAGGTGATCGTCTTCCGCGTCACCGACATCGTCGAACCCGCGGTCGATGCCGCCTCCGACGCGGTGAAGAAGCTGAAGGACAGCCTCGACCGCGCGCTGACCGACGAGCAGGTCGCCTCCTACGTCAACAAGCTTGAAACCGACATCGGGACCACCATTAATCAGGCCGCCTTCGCGCAGGTGACCGGCGCGAACCAGTGAGTTGAAAGCACGCGATGGACGACCTGAAATCGATCATTGGAAAAGTGGCGACCGGCGCCAGCCTGTCGCGTGACGAAGCGGCTTCCGCCTTCGACGCCATGATGTCCGGCGAGGCCACACCCTCGCAGATGGGTGGCCTGCTGATGGCGCTGCGGGTGCGCGGCGAGACCGTGGACGAAATCACCGGCGCGGTCTCGGCGATGCGCTCCAAGATGCTCACGGTCGACGCGCCCGCGGACGCCGTCGACATTGTCGGCACCGGTGGTGACGGCTCCGGCTCGGTCAACGTCTCGACCTGCGCGTCCTTCATCGTCTCGGGCACCGGCCTGCCGGTGGCCAAGCACGGCAACCGTGCGCTGTCGTCACGCTCGGGCGCCGCCGACGTGCTGGCGTCGCTCGGCGTGAAAATCGACCTCAGGCCCGAGCAGGTCGGCCGCTGTGTGCGCGAATGCGGCATCGGCTTCATGTTCGCCCCTGCCCACCATCCGGCGATGAAGAACGTCGGCCCGACCCGGGTCGAGCTTGCGACACGCACGATCTTCAATCTGCTCGGCCCCCTGTCCAACCCGGCCGGCGTCAAGCGCCAGATGGTCGGCGTGTTCTCGCGGCAATGGGTGCAGCCGCTTGCGCAGGTGCTGAAAAACCTCGGCTCGGAATCCGCCTGGGTGGTGCATGGCTCCGACGGTCTCGACGAGATCACCCTCACCGGCCCGACCTTCGTCTCCGCGCTCCACAATGACGAGATCCGGAATTTCGAGGTGACGCCGGAGGACGCCGGCCTGCCGCGCTGCGATCCCGGTGCGCTCAGGGGCGGCGACGCCGACGCCAATGCGATCGCCTTGCAAAGCGTGCTCGACGGCAAGCCGAGCCCCTATCGTGACGTCGCGCTGATCAACGCCGCCGCCGCGCTGGTCGTGGCCGGCCGCGCCAAGGACCTCAAGGAGGGCGTTGCGATCGGCGCGAAGTCGCTCGACAGCGGCGCGGCGAGTGCGCGGCTGAAGCATCTGATCGCGGTCTCGAACGGCTGAACCTGACATGTCTGACATCCTGACCAAGATCGAAGCCTACAAGCGCGAAGAGATCGCAGCCGCCAAGCGCGCGCAGCCGCTCTCGGAAGTCGAGGCCAAAGCCAAGGCACAAGGAGCCCCACGCGGCTTCGTGCGCGCGATCGAGGCCAAGCACGCCAGCGGCGACTACGCGCTGATTGCCGAGGTCAAGAAAGCCTCGCCGTCGAAGGGGCTGATCCGCGCCGATTTCGATCCGCCGCTGCTCGCCAAGGCCTACGAGGCCGGCGGTGCGGCCTGTCTGTCGGTGCTAACCGACACGCCCTCGTTCCAGGGCCATCTCGACTTCATGGTGGCGGCGCGCGCGGCGACGTCGCTCCCGGTGTTGCGCAAGGATTTCATGTTCGACACCTATCAGGTGATTGAGGCGCGCGCGCATGGCGCCGACTGCATCCTGATCATCATGGCCGCGCTCGACGATGCCACCGCCAAGGATCTCGAGGACGCAGCCCTCGCCTACGGCATGGACGTGCTGATCGAAATCCACGACCGCGCCGAGCTCGACCGCGCGCTGAAGCTGCGTTCGCCGATGATCGGCGTCAACAACCGCAATTTGCGCACCTTCGAGACCACGCTCGCAACCAGCGAGACGCTAGCGCCGCTGATCCCAGCGGAACGGCTGATGGTCGGCGAGAGCGGCATCTTCACGCCCGCCGATCTCGCCCGGCTCGAGCGCGTCGGCATGTCGACCTTCCTGGTCGGCGAGAGCCTGATGCGGCAAGCCGACGTGACCGCCGCCACGCGCACGCTGCTCGCGCGTGAGACTGCGCGCGCGACGAGTACGCGCTGACATGGCGCGCAAGCCCGCCAAGGCCAGGCAATCCAAGACGAAAGCCGGCCCTGCCCTCACCCATATCGGCGCCTCCGGCGAGGCGCGGATGGTGGACGTGTCGGACAAGCCCGCGACCGAGCGGCTCGCGGTCGCCGAAGGCCACGTCGTCATGACCAAGGCGACCCTTGATCTCATCGTCTCGGGCAACGCCAAGAAAGGCGACGTGCTCGGCACCGCGCGCATCGCCGGCATCATGGCCGCCAAACGCACCTCGGAGCTGATCCCGCTCTGTCATCCCCTCGCGCTGTCGAAGGTCACCGTCGACATCGAGCCCGACCCGAAACTGCCGGGCTGCCTCGTCCGCGCCAGCGTGAAGGTGACGGGCCCGACCGGCGTCGAGATGGAGGCGCTCACGGCGGTGTCGGTCGCCTGCCTCACCATCTACGACATGATCAAGGCGGTCGAACGCGGCGTGCGCATCGAGGGCATCCATCTGGTCGAGAAGCTCGGCGGCAAGTCGGGCCACTACCGCGCCTGAGCGCCGCGTGATCTATTTCGTCTCGCGCTGCCGCTCGCGATAGGCGCGCGTCTTCATCCGGTTGCCGCACAACGTCGACATGCACCACCGCCGCGTCGATGGTTTCGACCGGTCGAAGAACACCCGGCGGCATTCCTCCGACGCGCACATCTTCAGCCGGTCCAGCGTTCCCACAAGCGTTGCGTCATGGAGCTCGATCGCGATCGCCGACAGGCCTGCGAGAGCATCCTCGCGCGCTGCCGACAGCATCGCGCCACGGCCTGCGCGCGCCTCCACCCGCAACGGAAACGGCGCGAGCGCCTCATTGAGCGTGCCGAGAACGCTCCTGTTCCGGGGCCGCTCGGCGGGCTCACATTGCAGATAGGCGCGCAAGGCGCCGCGCAGTCTTAGCGCGGTCTCAAACATCGCGGGCGTGACACGCCCGCCTTCGGCGCCAAGGCCGCGTTCCCGCATCCAGTCCGCAAGTTCCTTCGGCCCGCCAAGCTCATCGCTCTCCGGGTGCTCCACGCCGAAATGCATGAAGTGGCGAACATCGAGCGTGTTGGCGAAATCGTAGACGTTCGCCAGCGTGTCGGGAACCTGGAATTTGCGAGACTCTTTCGACATCGGGACACCAAAGATTGGAACACCAGTAAAACAGATTTACTGGTTGACAGCAAGCGACACCTGTATCCTAATTATACTAGTGTCGAATCCTTCGGGATCGAGCGCCCATTGCGATCACCAGAACGGAGACCCCGAACCGATGGCCGACGCCCTGCACTATCTCGAACTCACCGCGCTCGCAGCACGCCTCAAGGCGCGCGACATCTCCGCGCTGGACGTGACGCGCGCGCAACTCGACCGTATCGACGCCATGGACCGGGATCTCGGCAGCTACGTTCACGTGATGGCAGAAACGGCCATCGCCGAGGCAAAAGCCGCGGACGCCGAAATCGCCCAGGGCCGGTATCGGGGGCCGCTGCATGGCGTGCCGATTGCGCTCAAGGACCTGTTCTGGACCAGGGGCATTCCGACGGCGGCCGGCACCATGCTTCATCGCGACTTTCGTCCCCACGAAGACGCAACCGTCGTGCGCCGGCTCAAGGACGCAGGCGCCGTGATACTCGGCAAGCTGCAACTCACCGAGGGCGCCTATTCCGATCACCATCCATTGGTGACGCCGCCGAAGAATCCGTGGAATGCGAGTTACTGGCCGGGCATTTCGTCCAGTGGCTCGGCGGTCGCAACCGCTGCCGGGCTTTGCTTCGGCTCGCTCGGCTCCGACACCGGCGGTTCGATCCGCTGGCCCTGCGCCGCCAACGGGCTGACCGGATTGAAGCCGAGCTGGGGTCGCGTCAGCCGACACGGCGCCTTCGAGCTGGCCGCGACGCTCGACCATGTCGGACCGATCGGCCGCAGCGCGGCCGATGCGGGCGCGCTGCTCGGCGTCATTGCCGGACACGACCCCAACGACCCCACCTCGGTGTTCAATCCGGTGCCCGACTATCTGGCCGCGGCCGCACAGGACGTGCGAAGCTTGCGGATCGGCGTCGATGCCGCCTGGAACAGCGACGACGTGGACGTTAAGACACAGCACGTGCTGGCGGACGCCATCGATGCGTTCCGTGCGCTCGGCGCCGGCATCGTCGATGTCAGATTTCCCGACGTCATGCAGGCGATTGCCGACTGGACACCGAATTGTGCGGTGGAGGCTGCGGTCGCGCACGAGGCGACCTATCCTGCCCGCAAGAACGAGTACGGCCCGATGCTCGCCTCGCTGATCGAGGCCGGTCGCGCGCTCTCCGCTCTCGATCATCAGAAGATCCTGCTGCGGCGGCTGGCGCTGCGCGGCCGCGTCACCTCGCTGTTCGAGACCATTGACCTGCTGCTGATCCCGGTACACCCGTTCCCGCCGGTGACGCTCGCCATGATCCAGACGCTCGGCGAGCAGCCGGATCTCATCGCCAAGCTGCAGCGCTACACCTGCCCGTTCGACATGACCGGTCATCCCACGATCACGCTACCAGGTGGTGCATCGGCCGACGGACTGCCGATCGCGTTCCAGCTCGTCGCCGCTCATCTCGACGAGGCCATGCTCGTGCGCGCCGGCGCGGCGTTCCAGCGTGCCACGTCCTGGCATCGTCGCCATCCTTCCCTCAGCTCGCGGAGGCAGCATTGACCGTTCAATCCACGCTCGTTCAGCGAAGCATTTTCCATGGCTGGTTCGTCGTCGCAGCGGCATTCGCCGTCATGTTCGTCGGCTTCGGCTCCGCCTACACGTTCAGCGCATTTCTGGAGCCGCTCCAGCGCGATTTCGGCGCCTCGCGCGGTTCGATCTCGCTCGTGTTTTCGATTGCGGGCTTTCTGTACTTCGCGCTCGGACTCGTCAGCGGCCCCCTCGCCGACCGGCTCGGCTCGCGTCCGCTGGCCATAGCCGGCATGATCCTGATCGCGGTCGGACTTGCGGCGGCGAGCGCAGCGCGTTCCCTTGTCGAGGTCTATCTCGCCTACGGGCTGGGCGTCGGCCTCGGCCTCGGCTGCGCCTATGTTCCCGCGATCGGCGCGGTGCAACGCTGGTTCGTCAAGCGCCGCGGCTTTGCCTCCGGGCTCGCGGTGAGCGGCATCGGGCTCGGTACGCTGGCGATGCCGCCGCTCGCCTCATTGTTGATCGCATCGGTGGGCTGGCGCGGCGCCTATCTGGTGCTGGGCGCGATCGCGCTGGTGCTGGGCGGCGGAGCGTCGCTGCTGATCGAGAACGATCCGAAGCACCGCGGCCTCGGACCCGACGGCGATCCGCCTCGCGAGGCCGCGGGCGCAAGCAATGCCGGCGGCGCTTCGGTGCGCGAGGCCGTCCGGTCGACGCGGTTTATCGCCCTCTACGTATCGTGTCTGGTCTGCTCGTTCGGCGCCTTCGTCCCGTTCGTCCATCTCGTGCCTTACGCGCGCGACCACGGAGTCGCGGCGTCCTCTGCAGTACTGCTGCTCGGCGTGATCGGGGCCGGCAGCACCGCAGGCCGCTTCTTTCTCGGCGCGCTCGCCGACCGGATGGGCCGCGACCGCTCACTCATCATGGTCCTGGTCGGAATGGCGTTCGCGATGGCGATCTGGGCCATCGCCGCCGATGTCTGGACCCTCGCCGCTTTTGCCTTCGTCTACGGCGTGTTCTACGGCGGCTGGGTCGCGGTGCTGCCCGCTGTCGTCATGGACTATTTTGGCGGACGCAACGTCAGCGGAATCATCGGTATTCTCTACACCAGCGTGGCGTTCGGCACGCTGGTTGGCCCGAGTGCGGCCGGCTTCGCCTACGACGTCAACCACAGCTATACCTTGCCGATCCTGATCAGCGCCGCGGCGAACGTCGTCGCGGCGCTGATCGTGGTGACGATACTGGCGCGCGGCGGAGCCCACGCGATCAGCGCAGCGAAGAGCTGATCGACCCGAATTTGGCGTTGAGCTTGGAGCCCATGCCGTTCACGACGGAAATGATGGCCAGCGCGATGCCGGCGGCAATCAGGCCGTATTCGATCGCGGTCGCACCACGCTCGTCGGCGAGGAAGTTCTTCAAGGTGTTTGTCATCGTCGTGTCCTCTCTGTGTCGTCGGCAGGCATGTTCGCAAATCACGTGCCAATGCCGACTTGTGGATCGCCAACATCTTAGATGGTTAAGCCTTGGTTGACCGTGGCACGACCGGCAGGAATTGACCGGCATCGCGAGAGCGTCCGGCAATTCCTGCACGTCTTGCGTCGCGCGCATCGATTGCTTTTGTACGCGGCCGTTCATGTCGCATTAACCGCGCTTCCTAACTTCGCCTCCATATCGTTTCCGTAAACCAACGGATGTTCTCGGGATCAAGAAGCGATCCTGACGTGTGCGCGGCAACGATCGACATGATGACGAAATACGGCAGTCGCCTGTTTGACCAGGTCTTCGTGCGCAGCGGACCGATCCGCTGGCTGGTGGTGGGCGGCACGTTGCTGATCGCGGCCATCGCCATTGGCTCGGTCCTGATGGCGCAGAATTTCCGAGAGCGCGCGCTGCGCAACAGCGGCCGCGAGCTGGAGAACACCGTCCTTCTGCTCGCTCATCATTTCGATCAGCAGTTGCAGGATTTCGCGGTCATCCAGAAGGATTTCGTCGACCACGTCCGCGCAACCGGCATCGCAAGCGCCGAGGACTATCGCAAGCGCCTCTCCGGCCAGGACGTCCACCGGATGCTGCGCTCGAAGATCGAGGCGCTGCCCTACATGGGCGGCGTCAACATCATCGATGCCGAAGGCAATCTCATCAACTCGTCGACGGCGTGGCCGGCCCCCAAAGTGAACGTCGCCGATCGCGCCTATCTTCGCACTTTCAAATACGATCCTTACTCGCCGAACGTGCTGATCGAGCCGGTGCACAGCCGCGTCTCCGGCGCCTGGACCATCCTGATCGTGCGCAAGATCGTGGGACCGAACGGCGAGTTCATGGGCGTGGTCGGACGCGGCATCGAACCGGCCAATTTCGAGAAGTTCTTCGCCTCCGTCGTGCTCGGCGAAGGCGCCACGATCTCGATGCTGCATCGCGACGGCACGCTGCTCGCTCGCTATCCCCATTCCAGCGAGCAGATGGGCAGGAATTTCAAGACCGGCCCGTTCGAGCAGCAGAGGATCTTCGGGGTCGATCACTTCGCCGGCCGCATCATGAGCCCCGTCGACGGAGAAGACCGCCTGATCTCCTCGCGTGCCCTGCCCCACTTCCCGATCCTGATGATGGCCACCACAACGCGCGCGGCGGCGCTGACGGACTGGCGCGAGCAGATCGGCATCCTGATGTCGGTTGCGGGCGCCTCCGCGCTCGCCATCGCGGGCGTGCTGATCGCGATCGTGCGCAAGCTGCTGGAGCAGCACCGCGCCTCCCGCGAGCGGCTGACGCTGGAGAAGCAACGCCTCGACCGCGCCGTCAACAACATGACGCAGGGCCTGCTGCTGTTCGACGCCGAGCAGCGGCTGGTGATCTGCAACCAGCGCTACATCGAGATGTACGGCCTGTTAGCCGAGGTGGTGAAGCCCGGCTCCAGCTTCCACGACATCATCGCCCACCGCAAGGCGACCGGCTCGTTCACTGGCGACATCGGCGACTATGTCGTCCGTGTGCTGCGCGACATCCATGTGCGTAACTCCATGGTGGTCGACACCTCCGACGGGCGCTCGATCCACATCCTCAACGAGCCGCTCGCGGACGGCGGCTGGGTGGCGACCCACGAAGACGTCACCGAGCGCCGACGCATCGAGGAGCGCATCACCCACCTCGCCCATTACGACGCGCTGACCGACCTGCCCAACCGCACCATGTTCCACGAGCATCTACGCGCGGAGCTCGCCGCCATCGCCGGTGGCGAAGAGATCGCGGTGTATTACATCGACATCGACGAGTTCAAGGGCGTCAACGACGCGCTCGGCCATCTCGTCGGCGACGAGCTGTTGAAATCGATCGCGACGAGCCTCAGCCGCTGCGCGGGTCCGCAGGACTTCGTGGCGCGGCTCGGCGGCGACGAATTCGCCATCGTACAGAGCGCGGTGACGTCGTTGGAGCAGGTCAACGAGCTCGTCGCGCGGGTCTTCCAGGCCATCCGCGCGCCGTTCGACTGCATGGGCCATCATCTCACCACGGACGCCAGTATCGGCATCGCGCTGGCGCCACGACACGGCACCGCGCTGGACCAGATCCTGAAGAACGCGGACATGGCGATGTATGCCGCCAAGGCCGCCGGACGCCGCACCTATCGCTTCTTCGAGCCGGAGATGGACGCCAAGGTCCAGGAGCGCCGGCAGCTCGAGATCGATCTGCGCCATGCCATCGCCCAAGGTGGGCTCGAAGGCGGGCTCGAGGTCTACTACCAGCCCTGCCTCGCCCTGAAGGACGACCGGATCACCGGCTGCGAGGCGCTGGTGCGCTGGCGCCATCCCGAACGCGGCATGGTCTCGCCCGCCGAGTTCATCCCGATCGCCGAAGACACCGGCCTGATCAACGAGATCGGCGAATGGGTGCTGGCCACGGCCTGCCGCGATGCCGCCAACTGGCCCGACGACATCCGCCTCGCCGTCAACGTCTCGCCGGTGCAGTTCAAGAGCGGCACGCTGGCGCTGAAGATCATGGCGGCCCTTGCCGCCTCCAATTTGCCGGCGAGCCGGCTCGAGCTCGAGATCACCGAGGCCGTGCTGATCCGCGACGACGACACCGCGCTTGCGATCCTGCACCAGCTCCGCGCCATCGGCGTGCGGATCGCGCTCGACGATTTCGGCACCGGCTACTCCTCGCTGAGCTATCTGCACCGCTTCCCGTTCGACAAGATCAAGATCGACCGCTGCTTCGTCAGCGACATCGCCGGTCCCGACGGCTCCGCCAGCATCGTGCAGGCCGTCGTCAACCTGGCTGCCGCCCGCCGCATGACCACCACGGCCGAGGGCGTCGAGACCGAGGAGCAGCAGCGCCTGCTCCGTGCGCTCGGCTGCTCCGAGATGCAGGGCTATCTGTTCAGTGCCGCAAAACCGGCCGACAAGGTGTTGGAGCTGTTCGCGCTGCATCGCAGCCGCCTCGCCCAGCGCGGCGGCGAGGAAGGCCGGCGCCGCGAGGCCAGCTAGTGCGGTCTTCCCAACAATTGGAAGCGTCACCGCACGAATTCGCCCGGGAGCGGTCATCCGCTCCCGGGCGATATCTGGACGTCGTAAGGCTTTAGTTCGGTACCGCCGCCTTCGGCGCAGGCTTGGCGGCGACCGCATTCGCGGTCACGCCGTGCAGGAAGTCGTAGGCCGCATGCAGGGCCTTGTCGTCCTTCTCTTCCGGCGGGACGTAGGACTGCGATCCGGTCTGCTCGGTGCCGTCGGCGGCCTGCAGATGGCCGCGCATCTGCGACTCCGCCATCGTATCCATCCGGCCCTTCAGCTCGGGTGGCACGTCCTGCAGGATCTCGATGTCGGGCGCGATGCCCTGGGCCTGGATCGAGCGGCCCGACGGCGTGTAATAGCGCGCCGTGGTCAGCGCCAGCGCGCCATTGCCGGCGCCGAGCGGAATAATGGTCTGCACCGAGCCCTTGCCGAACGAGCGCGTGCCGATGATCGTGGCACGCTTGTGGTCATGCAGCGCGCCGGCGACGATCTCCGAGGCCGAAGCCGAGCCGCCATTGACCAGAATCACCAGCGGCTTGCCCTTGGTGAGGTCGCCGCCATGGGCGGTGAAGCGCTGGGTCTCTTCGGGATTGCGGCCGCGGGTCGAGACGACCTCGCCGCGCTGAAGGAAGGCGCTCGACACCGAGACGGCCTGGTCGAGCAAGCCGCCCGGATTGTTGCGCAGGTCCATCACGTAGCCGACCAGCTTCTCCGGCGGAACGTCCTTGGAGATCGACGCGATCGCCTTCTTCAGGCCGTCGGTGGTCTGCTCGTTGAACGAGGTGACGCGGATATAGCCGATGTCGCCGTTCTCGACGTGGAAGCGCACCGGACGCACATGGATGATCTCGCGCTTGATCGCGACGTCGAGCGGAGCGTCGGCGCCCTTGCGCACGATGGTGAGCTTGGTCTGGGTATCGACCGGCCCCTTCATCTTGTTGACGGCCTGCTCGAGCGTCATGCCCTGCACGGCATCGCCGTCGATCTTGCTGATGAGGTCGCCGGACATGATCCCGGCCTTGGACGCCGGCGTGTCGTCGATCGGCGAGACGACCTTGACCAGGCCGTCCTCCATCGTGACCTCGATGCCGAGCCCGCCGAACTCGCCGGAGGTGGTCTCCTGCATCTCGGTCCAGGCCTTGTCGTTCATGTAGCGTGAATGTGGGTCGAGCGAGGTCACCATGCCGGTGATCGCACCCTCAATCAGCTTGGAATTGTCGGGCTTCTCGACATAGCTCGCCTTCACCCGCTCGAACACTTCGCCGAACAGATTGAGCCGGGAATAGGCATCATCCGCGCTCGCTGCCGCCCGTGCCGCCCATACTCCACCGTGCGGGCTGGCGACCAGAAGGGTTAGACACGCTCCCGTGAGTGCGCCCAGGGGGAACAGCAGGTTTTTCCGCATGGATAGACTGGCCTTCTTGCTTGGAGCTTTGCTTTGGGCTTGTGAGGCGCCATGCAAATGGCGATCCAGCCCGCTGTTCACAATACCATTCTGGTTTCTTCAAGGCCGGGACGCCACGCTGGCGGGTACATCGTAAAAATCCCTTCGCCCGGGCCTAAACTTTTGGCAACGTTCCGAAACCGTTTCGCGCAACGCGGGAATCGGCCGGCCGGCCCACGCCTCTCAGCTATGCGATTTTAGGATGGTTTTGGAGGGCCGGACACGATAGGCGATGACAATAACGCTTCAAATTCTCGGGAGGACAACAATGAATGACGCGCCCCGCATCCGGCCGGAAAGGAGCGTCGAACTCGGCGCCAGCGCCGAGCCATTCCAAAACCTGCACGAATTCATCCGCAAGGCGCGCGCCAACCTCAACCAGAACGCCTGGGACTATATCGTCGGCGCCGCCGAGACCGAGACCACGATGCGCCGCAACCGCATGGCGCTGGACGAGATCGCCTTCCGGCCGCGCGTGCTGCGCGACGTCCGCGAGGTCGACGGCTCGGTCGAGCTGTTCGGGCGCCGGATGCGGCTGCCGGTGGTGCTGGCCCCTGTCGGCGCACTGGAGATCTTCGATCCGGATGGCGCGGCGAGCGTCGCCCGCGCCTGCGGCACCTTCGGCGCGGCGCACATGCTGAGCTCGGTGTCCGAGCCCGGCCTGGAGAAGACCGCCGAGGCCGCCCCTGATGCGCTGCGGCTCTATCAACTCTATGTGCGCGGCGACGACGATTTCGTCGCCGATGTCGTCAGCCGGAGCGAGAAGAACGCCTACGCCGCCTTCTGCCTGACCGTTGATACCGCCCATTACAGCCGTCGCGAACGTGACATTGCCAAGCGCTATGTTCGCGAGAGCCGCCTGCGCGCCACCGGCGGCGATTACCAGAAGGGCCTGGAGTGGCGGACCGTGAAGATGATCAAGGACAAGTTCAAGATCCCGCTCATCCTGAAGGGCATCGCCACCGCCGAGGACGCCCGGATCGCGGTCGATCACGGCGTGGAGTGGATCTACGTCTCCAACCATGGCGGCCGCCAGCTCGATCACGGCCGCGGTGCCATGCATGTGCTGCCCGAGATCGCCGAGGCCGTGAAGGGACGCGCCAAGATCATGGTCGACGGCGGCTTCTGCCGCGGCACCGACATCGTCAAGGCGATCGCGGCGGGCGCGGACATGGTCGGCATCGGCCGGCTGCAATGCTGGGCATTGGCCGCGGCCGGCGAGGCCGGCGTGAGGCGAATGCTGGAGCTGCTCGAGGACGAGGTGCTGCGCTGCCTCGGCCTCTTGGGCGCCACCTCGTTCGCCGAGGTCGACAAGTCCTGCCTGCACCAGGCGACCGCAACGAATGCGCCGAGCGTGTTCAGCGCGTTCCCGCTGTTCGACCACGACCCCTATCGATATTGAGTGAAAGGATGCAATGAGCTCGCTCTCTCCCGGCAGCGCGGACGCGCTCCTGTTCGATCTCGGGCGCGTCGTGCTCGACATCGATTTCTCCAAGGCGATCGCCTGCTGGGCGGGACATGCCGGCTGCAAGCCGGAAGCCATCGTCGCGCGCTACGTGCGGGACAGCGAAGCCTACCGGCTGCACGAGGTCGGCAAGATCAGCGACGAGGCCTATTTCGACTCGCTGCGCGTCTCGCTCGGGATCGGCATCTCGGACGCGCAGTTCCTGGAGGGCTGGAACGCGATCTTCGCCGGCGAGATGCCCGACATCGCCGAGCTGCTGCCGCGTGCGGCACAGCAGTTGCCGCTCTACGCCTTCTCCAACACCAATCGGCCGCATGTCGACCACTTCTCGAAGGAATATGCCGGCCTGCTCGGCCATTTCCGCGAGCTGTATCTGTCGTCCAGCATCGGCCTGCGCAAACCGGATGTGGAGGCCTTCGACCATGTCGTGGCCGCGATCGGCGTGCCGGTGAACCGCATCGTGTTCTTCGACGATCTTGCCGAGAACATCGAAGGAGCGCGGTCGCGCGGCCTGACCACGGTCCACGTGACCTCGCCCCGCGACGTCGGGAACGCCCTCAAGGCGCTCGGAATCTGATCTCTGGCCGGCAAGCCGACGGGCCGCGAATGGAACTATTTTGCCCGGGGGCGAGGAACCAAGTCCCTTTGTGCATTTTTATACAGAGTTCCCGGAACGATTGCCCCTCTCAGGACTCATGAGTCCGTTGGGAATTCTACATCGGGCTTATCGTCGTGTTGGGCAAAACCTACCTCACCAAGCAGGCCTCTCTGCTGATGAAATTCGCCAGAACCACCTCGGATTCTGACCTTTCCGCAAAACTGATCAGCAAGGCCGCCGACCTGAAATCCCAGGCCGACCCGCTGCCTGACAAGGATCAGGGCCCCGCAGCGCCGGACGTCAGTCCGTACAAGCAGCCGGGGGGCTGACCGATGCTGGCCGTGGCTCTCGTCCTTCTCGTCCTCGCCATGGCCATCCTCGTACCGGTCTGTCTCGCCTTCTGGATCATGCCGCGGCGGACTTGATGCTCACCCTTCATCGCAGAGCGGATGACGCAGGATAAATCATCCTGCGCGGCCACTGTTTTGCCTCTGCGCCTGCACTCGGCTAGAACTCTCGCCGCCGATTTGCCCGAACGGGCCCAGCAGGAGTTTTCACCCGTGGCCCTGATGCCGGTTTCCGACGCGCTCGCTGCGGTGCTGGCGGGCGCAGAGCCGCTGCCTGAAGAGATGATCGCGCTCGACGCGGCCTTCCACCGCGTGCTGGCGCGCGACGTCGCGGCGCGGCGCACGCAGCCGCCGCAGGCGATGTCGGCAATGGACGGCTATGCGGTGCGCGCGGTCGATGCGGCGCAGATCGACTCCCAGCTCACCCTGATCGGCGAGGTCGCGGCGGGCCGACCGTTTGCGGGATCGGTCGGCGCCGGCGAGGCCGTGCGTATCTTCACCGGCGGTGTCGTTCCCGATGGCGCTGATGCGGTCGTGATCCAGGAGGACACGATCGCGGACGGCAAGCGCATCACCATCAAGGAAGCCGCCGTAACGGGGCGGCACATCCGCCCCGCCGGCGTCGACTTCTCGGAAGGCGACGTGCTGCTGCGCAAAGGGGCCCGGCTCACCGAGCGCGACCTCGCGCTCGCCGCCGGCATGAATTACCCGCAACTGCCGGTCCGGCGACGCCCGAAGGTCGCGATCCTCGCCACCGGCGACGAGCTGGTGATTCCGGGTACGACGCCGGGTCACGGCCAGATCGTCTATTCCAACGGTTATGCCCTGCACGCGCTCGCCCGCAGCGAGGGCGCCGATACCATCGACCTCGGGGTTGCCGCCGACACGCTGGAGGCCACCACGGCCGGCATCGGCCGCGCGCGGGAGAGCGGCGCGGACATCCTGATCACGACCGGCGGCGCGTCGGTCGGGGACCACGATCTGGTCCAGCAGGCGCTGAGGGACGAAGGTATCTCGATGGCGTTCTGGAAGATCGCGATGCGGCCGGGCAAGCCGATGATGAACGGGCGGCTCGGCGCGATGCGTGTGATCGGCCTGCCCGGCAATCCCGTGTCATCTTACGTTTGCGGCTTCCTGTTCATGGTGCCGTTGATTCGCGCGCTTTCGGGCCGTTCGATGATTCATCACCGCCGCGAACGCGCGGTGCTCGGCCGCGATGTCGGCGCCAATGACCAGCGCGAGGATTACCTGCGCGCACGCCTCGAGCTGCGCGACGACGGCACGCTCGTCGCCCTTCCGGTCAATCACCAGGATTCCTCGCTGCTTGCGAATCTTGCTGCGGCACAGGCACTTCTCGTGCGCGCGCCATTCGCGCCGAAGGCCGAAGCCGGCACGCCTTGCGAGGTCTTGCGGCTGCCCGTGTGATCGCTTCGTTCGCGTGCGTTCCGCGAACTTTGTCGCGTTCACGGTAAATTAAGCAGTTGCGGAACATGTATCGAACATATAGTGTCCGTTCATGATTTGTTTCGAGAATGTAGCGGCTTACTGCTGAATTCAGCGTCTCGGAATCGAACGACATCAACCGGGGGATTTTGGTCGAGATGTTAACGCGCAAACAATACGAGCTCCTGCGGTTCATCAGCGAACGGCTGAAGGAAAGCGGCGTGCCGCCCTCCTTCGATGAGATGAAGGACGCGCTCGACCTGCGCTCGAAATCAGGCATCCATCGCCTGATCACCGCGCTCGAGGAGCGCGGCTTCATCCGGCGCCTGCCCAACCGGGCCCGCGCCATCGAGGTGATCAAGCTGCCCGAGCTTCAGGCCGCCGCCGGCAGCCGCCGCGGCTTCACACCGAGCGTCATCGAAGGCAATCTCGGCAAGGTCCGCACGACTTCGAGCCCGCCGGCGGACGAGGGCGAGCGCCCCGTCGCGGTCCCCGTGATGGGCCGCATCGCGGCCGGCACGCCGATCGAGGCCTTGCAGACCCGCAGCCACACCATCAGCGTACCGCCTGACATGCTCGGCTCGGGCGAACATTACGCGCTCGAAGTGCGCGGCGATTCCATGGTCGAGGCCGGCATTCTCGACGGCGACATGGCGCTGATCCAGCGCAACGAGAGCGCCGATACCGGCGATATCGTGGTGGCGCTGATCGACGACGAGGAGGCGACGCTCAAGCGCTTCCGCCGCCGCGGCGCCTCGATCGCGCTCGAGCCCGCCAACGCCGCCTATGAGGTCCGCATCCTCCCGCCCAACCGGGTGAAGATCCAGGGCAAGCTGATCGGGCTGTACCGGAAGTATTGATACCGGACGTGCCGGTATCGGTTATTGGGCGCCCCGCGCTCTTTCGATCGGCATCGCTGATCCGAGATTGGAGCGGACGATTGTCCGCTTCCGCTGGATAGTCTTTCTGGTTTCGCGCAGATTATCCGGCCCCTCCTCCGACGGTAAATCCTCGGCACGCCGCACGAAGCAGCCCTGCTTCGCGGCCTTCAGGTTCGAGGAGAATGCATGCGCCGGATCGTTCCGAGCAAAATTGCTGTGGCGCTGATCGCAGCATCAGCGTCGCAAGCCTTGGCCGTGCAAGCCTTGGCCGTGCAAGCCTTGGCCGCGCAATCGCGGCCCCGTGTCCGCAAGGACACCGCCGTAAGCGAGCAAGTCCGCAAGGCCGTCGACCAACCGTCGCGGCCGGGCTGGCAATATTCCGGCTGGTCGGCGCCTGCGGGGCGCTGACACGCGCCTGCAGAATGCAAAGGGGCGGGCTTTGTTCCTGGTGGATTCGGGAAAGTTAATGTGATTGCGGCCTGCGGCGGCGAGCCGTAGATTTGCCTACAACCCGGCAGAACGTTTGGTATTTCCACTCTGATAGAGGCCTGCGCCTCGATTAAGAGACGTGGGTCGCTATCCCTGCATGAGGAGCACCCGATGTGTGACTACAGCCTGCATGCCGTCGCGTCGCGTCCCGCCGAAGTCGGCGAGACGATCGTCAC
Organism: Bradyrhizobium sp. 613_E4_N2_2; assembly: GCF_052075995.1. Lineage (NCBI taxonomy): Bacteria > Pseudomonadati > Pseudomonadota > Alphaproteobacteria > Hyphomicrobiales > Nitrobacteraceae > Bradyrhizobium > Bradyrhizobium sp. 613_E4_N2_2. Next base: position 4,038,648 of record NZ_CP197234.1, on the reverse strand, counting down.
GACAACCTTCCGCGGCACCTCGACGCGCGGCTTTGCCTCCGCGGCCGATCCGACCGTCGCGGTCTGCCTGCTCCCGGGGACGGAGCTCGCCTTCGCCGACAACGTCCGCTACGACAATCGCTGGATCTGGACGCGCACCGTCAATTCGCGCGTCGGCAAGTTCGGCAAGATCGATCCGCACATTCCCGATCGCCATCATGATGCGATCGAATTCCCCGACGGCAAATCCGTGCTGGTGACGCAGCTGGTCGAAGGCCAGCGTGCGACCGTGCTGCAGCTACCGGTGACCCAGCCGCTCGGCGAGCGCGAGCACAAGCCGCAGACCATCACCGACAGCCGGACAACCATCACCCGCCTGCCGATCGGCTGATGCAGCCATTCCCGGCCGGCAGGTCGGGCCAGGATTGAAATCGCCATCGCCGGCCGAGGCCGGCGAGATGGTGTCGTTTGTGTCCCGCGAAACTCCATCGGGCGGACCAAGCCGTGGCGTCTCCACCGCACGAAGTTTGCGCTGTCCTGCCTGAATTTTGAACGTCCGTTCCGCAGCCAAATGGCCGATGCTTGGTGCGGCTTGAGACGGCGGGCACGTTCGATGAAGACCTTCATTCGCGTCGTTGAACTCTGGGTGCCTGACCGCACGCGCATGCGGCTGGAATTCGGCGGCGGCCTCTACGGCGAAGGGTTGTCCGCGTTTAGGGACGTGAGCGAGGGTCTGCATTTCGGATATGACGAGGGGCTTCCCGGCAAGGCCTGGACCAGCGGCCACCCCGTGATCCTCACCAGATTCACCGATTCCTATTTCAGGCGGACCGATCAGGCCATCGCCGCCGGGCTGACCTGCGGCGTTGCGGTGCCGGTGTTTTCAGGCGAATTCCTGCAAGCCGTCATGGTGCTGTTCTGCGGCGACGATGAGGCCCATGTCGGCGCGATCGAGCTCTGGCACAACGATGCCGAAACCTCCCACGAGATGGCGCTCGTCGACGGCTATTACGGCACCGCCGACATGTTCGAATTCAACTCCCGCCATACCAGATTTCCGCGCGGCTTCGGCCTGCCCGGCCGCATCTGGAAAGCCGGCCTGCCGCTGATCATCAAGGATCTGCACGATGCCAGGAGTTTTCTGCGCTGGGAGGACGCCGCCAAGGTCGGAATCAATCTCGGCGTCGGCGTTCCCTACCGGACCGGCACCGATCAGACCTGGGTGCTGACATTCCTCTCCGCGCAGGCGACGCCAATCGCGCGACGCTTCGAGATCTGGGTCCCGGACGAGGCCCGTTCGGCGCTGGTCTTCCGCGCCGGCGATTGCAGCGGGCAGACCGACCTCGCCGCGCTTTATGCGGCGAAATCCATCGCCAAAGGCGAAGGCAGCATCGGCGGGGCCTGGGCCACCGGCATGCCCGCGCTCAACGACGATCTCGCGCGTGACGGCTCGGTCGCGGCCTTGCAGGCCTGCGCCTCTGGACTGAGCCAGATGGTCGTCCTGCCGGTGATCGGCAACGCCAGGCTCGACGCCGTGCTGGCCTGGTATCTGTAACCCGTCCGCTCAATCCTCGGCCTGCAGGTCGGCTTCCGATGGCGTCGCGTCGCGGTTGCGGGGAGCCGCCGCCTGCGGCGCAAGGCTCGCGCCGAAATCCGCCTCGCCGGCGGCCGCCGGCGACCACGGACGGTCTGCCCCCCTTGCCTTCGCCGCCTGAACCGCGAAGCCGTCGCCGCTTCGCGTCAGCGCCAGCGCGCCCTGCCTTGCGAGACGCTGACGGTCGACAACCATCGCTGCGCAATCCGGCGGCGCCGGCCGCGCCGTCACCACCAGCGCGGCCCGGCTGCAATCGTCAGCCAGTGAATCGATGCGCAAGGCCAGCGCGACCAGGCGCCCGTCGGCGAGCGGCGTCACGCAGCCGGCCTCGTCGCACGACACCCCGGCGGCCAGTGAGGCACTGCCGGCATCGCGCGGATCGGCGTCGGCGGCGAGCCATTCCTTCAGAAGAAAACTGTCCTTGCTCGACCTGATGAGATGCAGGTGCCCATCCCTGCCCCGCACAGCGACGCTCTGGCCGTCACCGGCGATCAGGACATCGGGCTGCCGCGCGCACAGTCCCCAGAGGATCGCGGCCAACAGCACCACCGCGCCGGCCCAGCGCAACGGCGTGCGCAACAAGCCCATCACGATGATTCCCAAGCTTGCAACGATCAGCGGTGCGATGCCGAAAGCCGAGATGCGGCCGACCGCGCCCGGCAAAGCGGCCACCCAGCGCGACACCGCAACCATCCAGTCGATGCCGATCCCCATCAGCCACCAGAACGGACCATCAAGTCCGAACGGCGCTGCAATCAAACCCAACAGGCCCGCGGGCATCACCAGGACCGAGACCACCGGCATCGCCCCGAGGTTGGCGAGCACGCCGAACGGGGTGACGCGGTGAAAATGGAAGGCGGCATAGGGCGTGGTCGCGAGCCCCGCGATCAGCGAGGCCAGGAACAGCATCGCGATCTCGCGTCCGCCCCACATTGCAATCCGCGCGGTCGCGGAATGATCGGGCGACGCAAACAGGTTTGGCATGCCGATCTGCACCAGTGCCACCAGTCCGAGCGTCGCGGCGAAGGACATTTGAAAACTCGGATGCACAAGTGCCTCCGGTGCGACCGCGAGCACGATCAGCGCGGCCACCGCCAGCGTGCGGAAGGTGATGGCACGGCGATCGACCATGACCGCGATCAACACCACCGCGGTCATGAAGAACGATCTTTGCGTCGCGACCTCCGCACCCGACAGCAGCAGATAGAACGCGGCTGCGACCAGCGCGGCGGCCGCCGACCATTTCTTGATGGCAAAGCCGGCCGCCATTCCAGGGATCAACGCCAGCAGCGCGCGCACCGCGAAGAAGACCACGCCGGCGACGACCGCCATGTGATAGCCGGAAATCGAGAGCACATGTCCGAGCCCCGAGATGAACATGGCGTCGTTGACGGGCGTGGTAATCGCATCGCGCCGGCCCGTGAGCAGCGCGGTCGCGATCGCCCGATTGTCGCCCTCGAGCGTGGCGCGGATGCGCGCGTCGATCGCATCGCGCAGACCCTGCATGAAGGCGGCATAACGCAGCCGCAAGCCGCCGGCATCCGGCGGCGCCGATGCCGCAATCGTGCCCATCACGAAGCCGGAGGCGCCGATGCCCTGGAAGAACATGTCGCGCGAAAAGTCATAGCTGCCGGGGCGCACCGGCGACAACGGCGGCAACAGCCGCGCCTTCAACTGCACGAAGCTGCCGACCTCGGGCGCAGTCCCCTTGCGCACGGAGAGGCGCACGCGCTCGAGCTTGACGTCGCTGCGCTGCGCCTCCATCGCGGTGACGCGCAGCACGAAGCGGTCGGTGCGCTCGCGGATGTCGCGGGTCTCGACGAAGCCCGACAGCGAGACGGAATAGAGCGGCTTTGCCAGCACCGTGTGCGCGATCCGCGCCGTCTTCCAGGTCGCCGTGGCAAAACCGGCCGCGACCGCCGCGATCATGATCGCCGGCGCAAACAACCGGCTCCGCCGCAACAGCACGGCGCCAAGCGTGAGCGCGATGGCCGTTGCGGCAACGACCCACAGCACCGGTTCATGATCGGCGGCAAAGTAGAGCGCGATGCCGCCGCCGAACGCGACCGGCACCCACGGCAACAATCGCCCGGCCTCGGCGCGCGCCCATTCGCGCAGGGTCTCGGCCAGCGACGTCCAGAGGTCGAACCCTGCCGGCGCGAGGCCGCCCGCGGAGGCAGCTCGGCCGACGGGCCAAGTCCCCGCGATCCAAGTCCCCGCAATCCCCTGGGACCGAACTGGCCGGCCCGGCTCCGCCATTCCCTGCACCTTACGATACGCGACAGGCCAGGAGGCTACCGGAACGTGCGGCTGCGCGAATAGCGGTACGGATCAGGAACGGAGCGAAGGTCCCCCTACTTTTCCTCTTCCATCGTCACGGCGACGTCCGCCTTGGCCGAGAGCCGAACCTTGTTGCCCTCGACACCGGCGACGAGGCCCTTGTCGATGAAGTGATGGTGGCCCTTGTGGCTGCCCTCGCCGCTGTCCTTCTTGGTCAGCTTGATGCGATGGCCCTCGACCTTGTCGACCGTGCCGATGTGGACGCCATCGGCGCCGATGACTTCCATATGCTCTGCGATGTTCTGCATGGTGGGTTCCTTGTTGGACCCACCCCAACGCGCGGGGGCAGCGTTCGTTGCTATCGCAATTCCGGGGCGCGCCACTTGGCGCGAGCCCGGAATCCATAACCACAAGTCTGGGTTATGGATTCCGTGCCTGGCCCTTCGGGCCATCCCGGAATGACGAGAGAGGCGGAGTAGCGCGACAGCTAGATCAACGGCGCGCGCGACGAGGCATGGTGATTGACGATCTTCCAGTCGCCGTCCTCGCGGAGGATGACCCAGCTCATCTTGACCGAGAACTCCGCCCTCTCGCCGGCGAGGTCAAACGACACGATCGCGGCCATGTTGATCAGGTCCGAACCGGCCTGCGCGGCTTGCACGTCGGAAAAGGCCGCGCTCGGCTGGCGCCAGCGCGGCAGGCCGTTGAAGTAGTCGGCGACGCCGTCCCTGCCCCGATAGAGTCTTGGATTCGAGCCGAAGAAGAACGCGTTCTTCGCATAGAGCGACGACAGCGCAGCCGCATCGAGCGTCGCGAAGCCGGCGCACCATTTCGCGATGATGGCGGAAACGATCGCGTCGGCTTCACTGCTCATAGGCCCAATCCCCTCAGCCCTTGGCGACTTCCTTCGCGAACGTATCGCGCAGGCCTATCGTCCGCGAAAACACCGGCTTGCCCGGCGTCGAGTCCTTGTCGCGCACGAAATAGCCCTGACGCTCGAACTGCATCGGCTCGGTCGAATTGCTTTCCGCAACCGATGCCTCGATCCGCGCGTTGGAGAGGATCTCCAGCGACTGCGGATTGAGATCGGCCGCGAAGTTCGAGGCGTCCGGGCTCGGATTGGAGAACAACTGGTTGTAGATGCGGATCTCCGCCGGCACCGACGTCGCCGCCGGCAGCCAGTGCATGGTCGCCTTGACCTTGCGGCCGTCGGGCGCGTTGCCGCCCTTGGTCGCGGGATCGTAGGTGCAGCGCAGCTCCACCACTTCGCCCGCTGCGTTCTTGATCACACCGGTGCACTTGACGAAATAGGCGTAGCGCAGCCGCACCTCGTTGCCCGGCGACAGGCGGAAGAACTTCTTCGGCGGGTTCTCCATGAAGTCGTCCTGCTCGATATAGAGCTCGCGGCCGAACGTGATCTTGCGCGTGCCGGCCGAGGGATCGTCCGGATGGTTGATCGCCTCGAGCTCTTCGGTCTGCCCTTCCGGATAGTTCTCGATGACCACCTTGAGCGGCCGCAGCACGCCCATGCGCCGCTGCGACGTGCGGTTCAGCTCCTCGCGGATGCAGAACTCCAGCATGCCGACATCGACGACGCTGTTGGCCTTGGCAACGCCGATGCGCTTGACGAATTCGCGCAAGGCTGCGGGCGGCACGCCGCGGCGGCGCATCCCCGCTACAGTCGGCATGCGCGGATCGTCCCATCCGGCGACATGACCGTCGCGGACGAGCTGGGTCAGCACGCGCTTGGACAGCAGCGTGTAGGTCAGGTTGAGCCGCGCCATTTCGTACTGGTGCGGCTTGGACGGCACCGGCAGCTTTTCGATGAACCAGTCGTAGAGCGGCCGATGGTCCTCGAACTCCAGCGTGCAGATCGAGTGCGTGATGCCCTCGATCGCATCCGACTGGCCGTGCGCATAATCGTAGCTCGGATAAATCGACCACTTGGTGCCGGTGCGCGGATGGTGCGCATGCAGGATGCGGTACAGCACGGGGTCGCGCAGGTTGATGTTGCCCGCGGACATGTCGATCTTGGCCCGCAGCACGCGCGCGCCGTTCGGGAATTCACCGGCCTTCATGCGGCGGAACAGGTCGAGATTCTCGTCCACGCTGCGGTCGCGGAACGGCGAGTTCTTGCCGGGCTCGGTCAGCGTGCCGCGCGCGAGGCGAATCTCCTCCTGGGTCTGGTCGTCGACATAGGCGAGCCCGTCGCGGATCAGCTTCTCCGCCCATTCGTACAGGCGGTCGAAATAGTCCGAGGCGAAGAACAGGTTCTTGCCCCAGTCGAAGCCGAGCCAGTGCACGTCGGCTTGGATGGAATCGATGTATTCCTGCTCTTCCTTGACCGGGTTGGTGTCGTCGAAGCGCAGATGGCAGCGGCCCGGAAACTCCTGGGCGATGCCGAAATTGAGCGCGATCGACTTGGCGTGCCCGATATGCAGGTAGCCGTTCGGCTCCGGCGGGAACCGGGTCACGATCTCCTGGTATTTGCCCTGATCGAGGTCGGCCTGGATGATGTCACGAATGAAATCGCGCCCAACCTCGTTCGCCACCGGTTCTGTCATTACGAAAATCCTGTAGGGAAATCAGCGGCCCTTCTGCCAAATTCGCTTGGCTGAGCCAAGAGCTTAGCGGTCCACTGCCGGGCTTTAGTTATGCTCCGGTCCTGTTATATACCACCGCCTCCAATGCATAGGCCCTGCCAAGAATGACCGATTCCGTCGTCACCCGCTTTGCTCCCTCGCCGACCGGCTTCCTCCATATCGGGGGCGCCCGCACGGCGCTGTTCAACTGGCTCTATGCGAAAAAGCACGGCGGCAAGATGCTGCTCCGGATCGAGGACACCGACCGGGAGCGCTCCACGGAGGCTGCGATCGGCGCCATCCTCGACGGCCTCAAATGGCTGGAGCTCGGCTGGGATGGCGACGTCATCTACCAGTTCAGCCGCGCCGCCCGCCACCGCGAGGTCGCCGAGCAGCTGCTCGCCGACGGCAAGGCCTATCGCTGCTACGCGACCGCAGAGGAGCTCACCGCCATGCGCGAGAAGGCGCGCAGCGAGGGCCGCACCCGCCTCTATGACGGCCTATGGCGCGACCGTGACCCGGCAACGGCGCCTTCCGACGTCAAGCCCACCATCCGCCTTCGCGCGCCGCAGACCGGCGAGACCGTGATCGAGGACCAGGTCCAGGGCCGTGTAGTCTGGCAGAACGAGAACCTCGACGATCTCGTCCTGCTGCGCGGCGATGGCAATCCGACCTACATGCTCGCTGTGGTGGTCGACGACCACGACATGGGCGTCACCCATGTCATCCGCGGCGACGACCATCTGATCAACGCCGCCCGCCAGAAGCAGATCTACGACGCCATGGGCTGGGCGCTGCCGAGCATGTCCCACATCCCCCTGATCCATGGCCCGGACGGCTCGAAGCTCTCCAAGCGCCATGGCGCGCTGGGCGTCGATGCCTACCGCGCCATGGGATACCTCCCGGCGGCGCTCCGCAATTACCTCGTCCGTCTCGGCTGGAGCCATGGCGATCAGGAGATCTTTTCGACCGAGGAGATGATCGCCGCGTTCGACCTCGCCAGCGTCGGCCGCGCCGCCGCCCGCTTCGATTTCGCCAAGCTCGAAAACCTCAACGGCCACTACATCCGCCACGCCGACGATCAATCACTCGTGAAGATGTTCGAGGACGTGCTCGACCACGTCGTGCCCAGCCGCAACGAGCTTAAGGCCAAGTTAAACGACACGACGCGGGCGCAGCTTCTCAAGGCCATGCCGGCCCTGAAGGAGCGCGCCAAGACGCTGATCGAGTTGATCGACAGCGCCTGTTTCATCTTCGCCGACCGGCCGCTGGAGCTCGATCCCAAGGCGGCAGCGCTGCTGACGCCCGAGAACCGCAAGCTGATCGGCCAGCTTCATTCCGCGCTGGAGAAAGTCGAGACGTGGAGTGCGGCGAATGCGGAGGCCGCGCTGCGCGCCTTTGCCGAGGAAAATAGTCTCAAGCTCGGCGCCGTCGCCCAGCCGCTGCGGGCTGCGCTGACGGGACGGTCGACATCGCCTGGTATATTTGAGGTTTTGGACGTGCTGGGACGCCAGGAAAGCCTGGGCCGGCTTAAGGACCAGTCCAAGGACTAGGCCAAGGACCAGGCTACGACGTAAGTCGACCATGCGTGCGGCGATCTTGCAGCGCACACAGCAATAATATACCCATCTCACCCGTACCTTCTGGAATATCCGGCCTGCCCCACCAAGTCATCGGGGCCTTCCGGGTCCGGCCCGTTTCACCACACATCGGGGACCTCTGATGGACGCAAAAGCAAGCAATAAGACCGCCACGCTGACGGTCGGAAACAAGAACTACGATCTCCCGATCCACAGCGGCAGCGTCGGGCCTGATGTCGTCGATATCGGCAAGCTCTACGCCCAGTCCGGGCTGTTCACCTACGATCCCGGCTTCACCTCGACCGCAAGCTGCGAGTCCAAGATCACCTATATCGACGGTGACGCCGGCGTGCTGGAATACCGCGGCTATCCGATCGAGCAGCTCGCCGAGAACGGCGACTTCCTCGAGACCTGCTACCTCCTGCTCTACGGGAACCTGCCGACCGCCGCGCAGAAGAAGGATTTCGACGACCGCGTGATCCATCACACGATGGTGCACGAGCAGATGGCCCGCTTCTTCCAGGGCTTCCGCCGCGACGCCCATCCGATGGCGGTGATGGTGGCCTCCGTCGGCGCGCTCGCCGCTTTCTACCACGACTCCACCGACATCAACGATCCGAAGCAGCGCATGATCGCGTCGATGCGCATGATCGCCAAGATCCCGACGCTGGCGGCCATGGCCTACAAGTACACGATCGGCCAGCCCTTCGTGTATCCGAAGAACTCGCTGAAGTTCGCCGAGAACTTCCTGCACATGTGCTTCGCCGTGCCGTGCGAGGAGTACAAGATCAATCCGGTGCTCGCTGACGCGCTGGACAAGATCTTCATCCTGCACGCCGACCACGAGCAGAACGCCTCGACCTCGACGGTGCGCATCGCCGGCTCCTCCGGCGCCAACCCGTTCGCCTGCATCGCCGCCGGCATCGCCTGCCTTTGGGGCCCGGCGCATGGCGGCGCCAACGAAGCCGCGCTCGCGATGCTCGCCGAGATCGGCTCGGTCGACAAGATTCCGGAATTCATCGCCAAGGTGAAGGACAAGAACAGCGAAGTCCGCCTGATGGGCTTCGGCCACCGCGTCTACAAGAACTACGATCCGCGCGCCAAGATCATGCAGAAGATGTGTCATGCCGTTCTCAAGGAGACCGGCCATGGCGACGATCCGATGCTGAAGGTGGCGCTCGAGCTCGAGAAGATCGCGCTCAGCGACCAGTACTTCATCGACCGCAAGCTCTACCCGAACGTCGACTTCTATTCGGGCATCACGCTGAAGGCGATGGGCTTCCCGGTCTCGATGTTTACCGTGCTGTTCGCGGTCGCCCGCACCGTCGGCTGGATCAGCCAGTGGAGCGAGATGATTGAGGACCCGCAGCAGAAGATCGGCCGTCCGCGCCAGCTCTACACCGGCGTCACCCGCCGCGACTACGTCGCGATCAAGGACCGGAAGTAAGATCGGCCTTAGGGCTTTTGGAAACGGCGCCATCCTGCGATGGCGCCGTTTTTGTTTTTGGGGCCCGTAGGGTGGGCAAAGCGAAGCGTGCCCACCACCTCTCCGCGAGCGAGACAAAAACGGTGGGCACGCTGCGCTTTGCCCACCCTACCGATACGGAGAACCCGATGCTGAACGGAAGTTGCCTCTGCGGAGGAGTTGCCTACGAAGTCGACGCGCCCCCGGGCACCATCATGCACTGCCATTGCCAGACCTGCCGCAAGACGCACGGATCGGCCTTCTCCACCGTCACCAACGTGCCGCGCGACCGCTTCCGCTGGATCAAGGGCGAAGACTTGCTGCGCGGCTTCGAATCCTCGCCCGGCAAAACCCGCTATTTCTGCTCGCAATGCGGCTCGCACATCGTCGCTTCGCGCGAGGGCAAGGACAGGGTCCTGCTGCGGATGGGCTGCCTCGACACACCGATCGCAGAACGGCCCGAAATGCACATCTGGCGATCGGATTCCGCCAACTGGTATGACCCGAAGGCCGAATTACCGGAGTGGGCCGAAGGCACGGCACCAAAAGCCTGATCGGTTCCTCGCCTCATCTTGCTGCCACGCACAACAACAAGTCGACTCATCGCGTCCGCAATCGCTTGACAGTCGAAACGCTCCGCGCGCAAATTCTTACACTAAGTAAGAATGACGACAGGGATGGAAATGCCGGAGCAGCCGAGAAGTCGGCGGCAGACGCGTGCTGCCATTTTGACTCACTTGCTCCAGTCCGGCGGCTCGTTCCGGCCGCCGCTGGCCAAGGCCGTGCGCCTGTCCGAGGCGAGCCTGTCGCGCATCCTGTTTGACCTGAAAGCCGAAGGCCTGATCGAGGAAGTGCGGCGCCCTGCCCCCTATGTCGGCGGTCCGACGGGCCTCGTGTCGCTCGATGGCTCCGTGGCGCTCGCGGCCCTCGAGCTGACCGGCCAGTGGCTCAGCGTGGGCGTTGGCGGCATGTCGGGCGAAATGCACTACACCGAGCGTGTTCCGTTGCTGAAGAAGCCGACCGTCGAGACCGTCGGCAGGGTGTTCCGCGAAGCCCTCACCTTACTGCGCGACTGGACACGCCGCCGCCGCATCAGTCTCGCGCAGATCGGCATCACCATTCCCGGCCTCGGCCGCCTGAGCGCCGCGGGCAATCCGATCATTCCCTGCGACGTCGAACGCATCAGCGACATGCTCGGCGGAATGTTTGCCGGCGTGCCGGTCGAGTTCACCAACTCGGTGGTCGCACACGCCACGTTTCACCGCTGCCGTACGCAGGACTATCCCTTCAGCGGCGCACATCTCTTCGTCTTCGTCGGCCAGGGCGTTGCCGGCGCCTGGATGGACGATCCGCTTGAGGCCGATGCCCCGCAGCCGGTTGAGCTCGGCCATATGGTGTTCAACGCCGACGGGCCGCGCTGCCGCTGCGGTCACCATGGCTGCGTCGAGGCCTACACGTCGCTTCCGGCCCTCGCCGAGCTCCTCGGCGCAACTGAGGCCGAACTGCTCCAGCTCGGCAGCGAGTGGGTGAGCACGATCCCGCGCTCGTCGCGAATGCGCCAAGAGTTGCGCCAGCGCCTGTTCCGGCTGGGCCTTTCGATCGGCAACACGCTCAACGTAAAGCCATGCAACGGCGTCGCGATCAGCGGCTGGCCGTCGCTTCTCTCTGAAGAGGATCGGAAAGCGGTGGTCGATGGGATCGACGCCTGCCTTCTCGGCGGGCGGAAACTGGCGCAGGTGTCGCTCGCCTTCGTGCCACCCTCGAACGGCAACGATCCGCAAGCAGCTCTCGCCTTCGCCGCCTTTTGTCTCGCCAGCCGCGGCGGGATGCCCGCGGCTTCGACGGAGGCCGCCTGACATGCCCTGAGCCGCGTGGCTCAACGCGCCAAGAAAGTTCACACCGGGAGGAACTGCCATGCCGATCACGACAACAAGACGCCGTCTGCTCGCTGGATCCGCGGCCGCACTCGCACTACCGGCATTCGCCCGCGCGCAAGGCGCGGCCAAGCCGCGCCTGACCGCGATCTCGCAATGGTCCGCAGGCAGCGATGGGGCGGCGATCACCGCGCTCGGCAAGAAATTTGAGGAGAAAGGCGGCGTCTGGCAGCACTCGCCGGTCCCCGGCTTCACCACCGAGATGATGAACAAGTTGCGCGCCCAGATCATCGCCGGCGATCCGCCGGCCTGTTCGCAGCTCAAGGGCCCGGAGATTGCGGCCTGGTCGAAGATCGCTCCGACCGTCGACCTCGACGCCGTGGTCGCCGCCGCCGGCTACGAAAAGGTCGTCGCGCCGGACCTCGCAAAATTGCACAAGCCCGGCGGCAAGTGGATCGCGCTGCCGCTGCAGATCTACAGCACCAACATGCTGTTCCTCTCCAAGCGTGCGCTGGACAAGGCAAAGGCCGACAAGCCGCCTGTCACGTGGGCCGATTTCAATGCGCTCGCCGAGAAGATGAAGGCGGCCGGCGTGACCTATCCCTTCGCTAACGGCGGCACCCGGGCCGACGATGGTCAAAAATTCGAGGCGTCCCTCGCCGGCATCAGCCCGACGGCATACCGCGCCGCCTGCATGAATCTCGACAAGAAGGCCCTAGAGGGTCCCGAGATGAAAGCCGCCTTCGCACAGATGCGCAAGCTCACCGAGTGGATGGACCCCAATGTCGGCGCCCAACCTTATGCCGTCAATTTGAAGCGCTTCATCGACGGCGACATGGGCATGCTCATCATGGGCGGATGGGCACAGGGCGTGTTGAAGAACGCCGGCTTCAAGCTCGACGACTTCATCATCGCGCCAGGCCCCAGCGATAATGGCAAGCCGGTGTTCCTGTTGAATGCCGATGCCTTCATCTTCTGGCAGCGCAAGGAGGCCGATCTGCAGGCCGGCCAGATGTTGATGGCCCAGCTCGTCATGGATCCGGCGATCCAGACCATGTACTCGCAGATCACGGGATCGATCCCCGTGCGCACCGACGTCGATCTGACCGGTGAAGGCTGGTCGGATGGTCAACGGACGACCGCGGCCGCATTGAAGAATGCCGTCGCCAACAATCAGGCCGTGCTGAGCCTCGCGCACAACATGGCGCAGGAAAACGGCCTGACGGCTGCGATGATCGACGTGTTCACGGAGTACGCGAAGAACAAGACGATCAAGCCGGAGGAGGCCGTTACCCGCCTCGCCGAGGCCGTCGAGGGCGCGCGTTGACCGACGCCGTCTCGACAGCAACGCGACCGGGCCGGTCGGCGACCGCTGAAACGGTGCGCCGGCTGCCTGAATATCTGATGATCTGGGTGCCGCTGCTTCTATCCGCAGCGCATCTCATTACGTTTTCGATCTGGACGATCTGGATTTCGTTCACGCCATCCACCCTTATTCCGGTGTCGGGGTGGGTCGGCTTGCGCAACTACAATTCCGTCCTGGCGTCCCGGAACTGGCAGATCGCTTTCGACAATCTGCTGCTGTTCGGCAGTGCTTTCGTGCTGCTGAGCTTGATCACCGGCCTTATGCTTGCGATCCTGCTCGATCAGCGCATTCGCGGCGAGAATGTGCTGCGATCCATCTTCCTGTATCCGCTTGCGGTGTCGTTCGTCGTCACCGGCACGGTCTGGAGCTGGCTACTCAATCCCGGCATCGGGATCCAGAAGCTCGTCCATGACCTCGGCTGGACCTCCTTCCGGTTCGACTGGCTGATCGACCGCGACATGGCGATCTGGACAATCGTGATTGCCGCGATCTGGCAATCGTCGGGCTTCGCCATGGCGCTCTTCCTCGCCGGCCTTCGCTCCGTCGATTCCGACATCATCAAGGCCGCCCAGATCGACGGCGCCGGACCGATCCGAACCTATTGGCGGGTCATTCTGCCGACGCTCTGGCCGATCACCATCACCGTCGTCGTCGTCCAGTTGCAGTTCGCGATCTCGGCCTTCGACCTCGTCCGTGCGCTCACCAATGGCGGGCCGGGAATCGCGACCCAGCTGCCGGCCCTTGTCGTCTACGACCTCATGTTCCAGCGCAGCCAGCTCGGCCGGGGCGCCGCGGCGGCGGTGCTCATGCTGCTCATTCTGCTTGCGGTGCTGCTACCCTATGCGGCGTGGCGTTATGTCCAGCGAAGGCAGGCCACCCATGCGTGACTGCAGCTTCGCACCGAGCCGAATTCTGATCTATCTCGTCGTGACATTGTTCGCTGCGGCCTATCTGGCGCCACTCGTTGTTGTTGTCCTGAACTCTCTCCGCACCAACGAGGAGATCGCGCAGGGTTCGATGATCGGCTGGCCGCAACATTTGGCCTGGAGCAACTACGCCAAGGCCTGGAGCGGTTTCTGCGTCGCCGAGACCTGCGCCGGCATCCGGCCGTACATGCTGAACTCCGCGCTCGTCACCATCCCGGCGACAATTTTCTCGACCTTGCTCGGCGCCGTCGCCGGTTACGCCGTGTCGCTCTGGCGCTTTCGCGGCGATAGCTGGATCTACGGTATCGTGACCCTCGGCCTCTTCCTTCCCCAGCAGATGCGCCTGCTTCCCTGGACCATCGTGCTGCGGGACACCGGTCTCATCAACACGCTGACGGGCCTCGTGCTGATCCACACGATCCAGGGGCTCTCCTTCACCACGCTGTTCTGCCGAAACTACTATGTCGCCATCCCCCATGAATTGATCAGGGCCGCACGCATCGATGGCGCCGGGTTCTTTCGTATTTTCTGGCGTATCATCCTGCCGCTCTCAGCTCCTATCCTGATCGTCACCGTGATCTGGCAGTTCACGCATATCTGGAACGAGTTCCTCTATGGCGTGACATTCACCACCGGCCAGCAGCAGCCCGTCACGGCCGCGCTCATCGCGCTCTCTGCCGCAATTGCGGACATTCCGCAGCATGGCGTGCAGAGCGCCGCGGTGATCATCGCGGCGCTACCCACTTTGTTGATCTATCTCCTCGGCGGACGGTACTTCGTGCGCGGCCTGACCGCCGGCGCAGTGAAATGATGGGGTCGTCATGGCAGCACTGAGCATTCGCACCCTGTCCAAGCGCTACGCCAATCTGGAGGTGCTGAAGGGCATCAACCTCGACATCGAGAGCGGCGAGTTCACCGTGCTGGTCGGGCCATCCGGCTGTGGCAAGTCCACCCTGCTCAACATCGTCGCCGGGCTCGATCGTCCGAGTGACGGAACGATCGAGATCGGCGGACGCGTCGTCAACGACGTCCCGCCCAAGGATCGCGACATCGCCATGGTGTTCCAATCCTACGCGCTCTATCCGTCGATGACGGTGCGCCAGAACATCACCTTCGGCATGGAATGCCGTCACGTTCCGAAGGCCGAGCAGGAGAAGGCGCTGGCGAATGTGGCTCGCCTCCTTCAGATCGAGCCCCTGCTCGGCCGCAAGCCGTCGCAATTGTCCGGCGGCCAGCGCCAGCGCGTGGCGATGGGACGGGCGCTGGTGCGCGATCCCCTGCTCTTCCTGTTCGACGAGCCGCTCTCCAACCTCGATGCGAAGCTGCGCGTCGAGATGCGGATGGAGATCAAGCGCCTGCACCAGCGTATCGGCGCCACCATCATCTATGTCACCCACGACCAGATCGAAGCGATGACGATGGCAACGCGCATCGCCGTGATGCATCGGGGCGTGGTGCAGCAGTTCGCCGATCCGGACACCGTGTACCGTTATCCGGCCAATCTGTTCGTCGCCCGCTTCATGGGTTCGCCGCCGATGAACACCATGCCGGGGCGGCTCGAGGCCGATAGCGGCGGACCTGTGGCCGTGATCGGCGCGGGGCGACCGGACGAGGTTCGTCTGCGCCTGCATGGACACGACGCGGCAGCATCTTATGTCGGCCGCGAGGTGGTCGTCGGGATCAGGCCGGAATGCATCGCCGAGGCCAGCCGCGTCTTTTCCGGCGAGGCACCCGTCCTCGTCGACGCGCCGGTCGAGATGATCGAGCCGACCGGCGCCGAGACAATCGTGCTGCTGCGTCTCGGCGGCGAGACTGCGCTGGCGCGCATCACGCCGGATATCCGTCCCGCGCCCGGCGCGACCGCCACCTTCGCGCTCGACACGCGGCGCATTTGCCTGTTTGACCCAGAGACGGAGCGGCTGATCGCATGACCCGGACCATCTATCCCAGCCTTGCCGGCCGCGTGGTGTTGATCACAGGTGGCGCCAGCGGCATCGGTGCCGCCTTCGTGCGCGCCTTCGCGACCCAGGGCGCCCGTGTCGCCTTCCTCGACATCGAGGCGAGCGCCGGCGAAGCGCTGGTGCGGGACGTCGCGGCCAGATCCGGCTCAACGCCCCTGTTTGTGCCCTGCGACCTCCTCGACATCGACGCCTTGCGCGCGGCCATGGCGCGGGTGCACGGATCGCTCGGCGATGCAGCAGTCCTCGTCAACAATGCCGCCAACGACCAGCGTCAGGTGCTGGCCGAGGTGACGCCGGCCGAATTCGACTGGACGATCGGCGTCAATCTCAAGCACGTCTTCTTTGCGGCCCAGGCGGTGGTGCCGCAGATGCAGGCGCGCGGCGGCGGCTCGATCATCAACATGTCGTCGGTGGCGTGGATCCGCGGTGCGCCGGCGCTGCCGGTCTATGCCGCGGCGAAGGCGGCGATCGTCGGCTTCACCAATTCGCTGGCCAGGTCAGTCGGCCCCGACCGCATTCGCGTCAACGCGATCGCGCCCGGCATGGTGATCACCGAGCGCCAGCGCCGGCTCTGGTTTCCGGACGAGCAGAAGATCTCCGAGCTGCGCACCCGCCAGGCGGTTCCCGATGCGGTGACGCCCGAGGACATCGCCAGCATGGCGCTGTTTCTCGCATCGGACGAGAGCCAGCGTATCACCAGCCAGTGTTTTCGGGTCGACGGCGGCCTCGCCTAGCTCCGCCGCCCCTTGCGCATCGTCGCGAGCACGATGTCGGCGGCGAGCACGCTCGGCGACTTGTTGCCGGTGGACATGATGGTGTCGAGCCGAGCGAAGGCGTTGACCTGTCGTTTGCGCAGCGGCGTGTCCGTGAGCAGTTCGGACAGTGCCGGCGCCAGCTTCTCCGGTACGCAGTCCTCCTGCAAGAACTCCGGAACGACATCCTCGCCGATCACGAGATTGGCGAGGATCACCGAGGAGACGCGGATCGCGCGGCGCAGGATGAAGGCTTCGATCGCGCCGACACGATAGGCCGTCACCATCGGAATGCCGGACAGCGCGAGCTCCAGCGTCACGGTGCCGGATTTGGCCAGCGCCGCGCGCGCGGTTCGGAATGCGGCACGCCTCTCGGTCTCGCCGACCACGATTTGCGGCTTGACCGGCCAGCTCGCGATGCCTTCGCGGATGGTGGCTTCGAGATGCGGCATGGTCGGCAGCTTCAGTTCGAAGGCGCGGCCTTCGGCCTGGAGCCGTCCGAGCGTCGCGCCAAACACGTCGAGATGGTGCCTGATCTCGCTGCGGCGGCTGCCGGGCAGCACCAGCAGAACCGGCGGCTCGGCATCGCGGCGCCGCTGCTCCTCCGCATTTGGCCGCAGCGACGGCAATTGCTCGATCAGGGGATGGCCGACATAGCTGCAGGGCGGTCCGCCCAGCTTGCGGTATTCCTCCGGCTCGAACGGCAGCAGGCCGAGCACGTGATCGACATAGCGGCGCATGGTGCGCGCCCGCCCGGGTCGCCAGGCCCAGAGCTGCGGCGCCACGTAGTCGACAATCGGGATCTCCGGCGTCTTCGCGCGCACGCGGCGGGCGACGCGATGGGTGAAATCGGGACTGTCGATGATGACGAGCGCGTCGGGTGCGGCCGCAGTCACGGCATCCGCGGTCTGGCGGATCAGCCGCAAAATCTTCGGCAACTGCTGGACGACCCCGGCGAAGCCGACGATCGACAGCTCCTCGATCGGAAACAGCGTCTCGAGCCCCTCACGCGCCATGGTCCGGCCGCCGACGCCCACAAACTGCACGCCGTCGCCGAGCCGCTGGCGCAACACTTTCATCAAGGCGCTGCCGAGCCGGTCGCCGGATTCCTCCGTCGCGATCAGGAAGATCTTCCGCTTGGGATCGCGGCTCTGCATCATGCCGTCAGGCCGATGACGAAGAGATATTTGGCGTCGGCGAGCGAGATCATCGCCTGCGGCTCGGCGGCGATGGTGTTGCCGGCGACGACGGCGATGCCGGCCAGTCCAGCGCGGGCGACGCCCTCGAGGGTACGCGGGCCGATCGTCGGCAGGTCGAAGCGCAAATCCTGCCCGCTCTTCGGCACCTTCACCAGCACCCCGCGTCCTGTCGCAGCGCGGATGCGACCTTCCTCGCGCAGGCGTGCCACGCGCGAGAGCAGCGCGTCGGTGCCCTCGATATCCTCGATCGCCACTACATGGCCGTCGATCACGACCGCGGCCTGGCCGATGTCGAACGGGCCGAGCGCGGTCAGCACCGCGCGGCCGCGCTCGATGTCGGCCTTGCTGTTGTCGTTCGGCCAGGCGCGGCTGATGCAGCCCTCGGGCATCAGCAGATCCGGCGCGACATCCTTGATGCCGACCATGCGAAAGCCGCCTTGCTCGAGAATGCGCCCGACCCCGGACAACAGATGATCGTCGCCGCCGCGGAAGGCGCGGATGACGTTGCCGAGCAGGCGCAGTGTCGTGACGTCGAACCTTATTTCGGACAGCGCGGGCCGCACCAATGTGCCGATGAAGATCAGATCGCGGCAGCCCTCTTCGCGGAACAGCCGCATCGCGCGGCCGAGCTGGCCGACCGAGATCCAGCGATGGCGGAATTGCTCCACCCGCGTCGGATCGCAGGCGCCACGCAGCGGGAACAGCACCGGCGTGATGCCGCGCGCGGCAAGCGAATCGGCGACCGCGAACGGCATGGCACCGCCGCCGGCGACGACGCCGACCGGTGACGAAATCTCCGAAGCCGCCGATGTCATGCCCGCGGCCATCCCGAAATCACTTCTCGATGGCGGGAAGACAGATCGGGCGATGCTTGCGCTTGCCGATGAAGTCGAGGATCTCGGCAATCGCGGGGTCTTCGCTCGCGAGCGGCTGGGCCGCCGCGAGCCGCTCGGCAAACGTGCCGGGGCCGTGGAAGAGTTTTTGGTAGAACGATTGCACGGTCGCGCGCCGCTGCTTGGTGAACTGCCGCCGCTTCATCCCGATGAGATTGAGGCCTTCCAGCGCCGCATACTGGCCGTTGGCGAGGCCGAACGGAATGATGTCGTCGCGCACGCCCGAGAGGCCGCCGACCATCACCTGCGGGCCGATGCGCGTGAGCTGATGCACCGCCGACAAGCCGCCGATATAGACGAAATCGCCGATCTCGCAGTGGCCGCCGAGCGTCGCCGAGGTCGCGAAGATCACGTTGTTGCCGACCATGCAGTCATGGCCGACATGGCTGTTGTTCATGAAGTAGCCGCCGTTGCCGACGCGCGTCAGCCCGCCGCCCTTGATGGTGCCGACATTCATCGTCGCGCCTTCGCGGATGGTGCAGCCGGAACCGACCTCCAGCCTGGTCGGCTCGCCCTTGTAGCTGAGATCCTGGGGCGCCCCGCCCAGCACAGCGAAGGGCGAGATCACGCAGCCGTCGCCGATCGAGGTGTGGCCGATGACCGTGACTTGTCCGATCAGCTTGCAGTTCGCGCCGATCACGGCATTCGGACCGATGATGCAGAAGGGTCCGATCTCGGTACCCTCGCCGATCACGGCGCCGTCCTCGACCCGTGCGGTGGGATCAATCTTACTCATCAAGCAATCTGACTCATCAAGAAGGTCTGATTATGTGTTGAAGTCGCTCAGTTTTCCGGTGGTTAGCGCGACTATGCCCGATCTGTCCAGTGACGTATCATCTCGGCCTGTTTCAGGCACCGGATGAGCCGGCCGTCCTAAAGCACGATGAGATTGGGATGAATCGTCATCGCGCTTCAGGCTATCGTTCGAGCATGATCCTTTCTGAAAACCGCTGCACGCTTTTCCGGATCATGCTCTAGCTCGTCAACGCCTTCATGTGGAGCTTGAAGTCATCGTGGTCAGGGCCCTGGCAGTTCTGCTTGCACAGCTCGCGGCCGCCCCGATCGTCTCCGAGACGGTCGAGACCGGCGAACGCCGCTTCGTCGATCTCGGCACGTTCGAGTGCCGCGACATCACTCGCAGCTCGGTGCTTCAGCGGGTCTGCTACGACCGCGCGCGGCAGGACCTCATCGTCGCGATCGACGGCCAATATGACCGCTATTGCGGAGTCGCGGCCGAGACGATCGACAGCCTGCTCGGCGTGCCGTCGATGGGCCAGTTCTTCAACCGAAATATCAGGCGCGAGACGGCCGGCGGCCGTTACGGCTGCGGCGCACAATCCATTTCCGCTGGCTTGAGCCGCTCAGTCCGTCAGCATGGCGCCGACATCGGCCTCCGCAACGATCTGGCCGTTGACCTTGGCGTCGCCGTGAAACCACCACATCGCCTTGCGGCGGCCGATCGAACGCATGTGATATTCGATGGTATCGCCGGGCAGCACCGGCTTGCGGAACTTGCACTTGTCGATGGTGAGGAAATACACCGCGCGCGGCTTCTCGGTGCCCTCGACCGAGGTGATGCCGATCACGCCCGCGGTCTGCGCCATCGCTTCGATCATCATCACGCCGGGATAGACCGGGCGCTCCGGGAAATGCCCCTGGAAGGCCGGCTCGTTGAAGGTGACGTTCTTGATGCCGATGCCGCTGTAATCGGCGCGGATATTGATCACACGGTCGATCAGCAGCATCGGGAAACGGTGCGGCAGCGTCCGGAGGATCGCGTTGATATCCACCAGCTCGAATTTGATCGGTGATTCCTCCGTCATTCCCGTCCCTCGTTCTTCGGATCGGCCCTGCTGTCGCGTACCAGGCGCTCCACCGCGATAATTTCCTTGAACCACTGCTTGGTCGGCTTGGCGAAAAAGCCGCCCCAGCGTCCGTTCGGCGGGATGTCGTCCTTGACGCCGCTCATCGCGGTGACCTGGGCCCCATCGCCGATCTTGAGGTGATTGTTGATGCCAACCTTTGCTCCCAGCGCCACGTTGTCGCCGATCGTCAGGCTGCCCGCGAGCCCGATCTGGGCCGCCAGCAGGCAGTTCCGACCGATGGTCACATTGTGGCCGATCTGGACCTGGTTGTCGATTTTGGTGCCCTCCCCGATCACCGTGTCGCGCAGGGAGCCGCGATCGATGGTCGTTCCGGCGCCGACTTCCACATTGTTCTGGATCAGCACGCGGCCGGTCTGGGGCACCTTGAGATGGCCCTCGGGGCCGAAGAAGATGAAGCCATAGCCGTCCTGGCCGATCGAGCAGCCGGGATGGATCAGCACGTTGTTGCCGATCAGCGCGCACTGGATGGCCGTGCGGGCGCCGACATTGCAGTCGCGGCCAATCTTGACGCCGGGACCGATGACCACGCCGGCCCCGATCACGGTGCCGCTGCCGATCTCGACGTCAGGGCCGATGACGGTCAGGGGATCGACGATGACGTCGTCCTCCAGCCGGGCCGAGGGATCGATGATGGCCGACGGGGCGATGCCGTCATTGCCGACCCAGGACTGCGGGCGCAGCGCATCGCCGTGCCATTCCCGGGCGAGCCCGACAAAGGCGCGGAACGGCTGCGCCACCCGCAACACGGCCACATGCGCGGGCACCTGGGCCTCGAAGCGCGGACTCACCAGGCAAGCCCCGGCCTTGGTCGCCTTGAGCTCGTCGGCATATTTGAGGTTATCGAAGAACGCCAGATGCATCGGGCCGGCTTCGTCGAGCGAAGCAAGACCGGTAATGACGTGACCGCCCCTGGCAGGGTCGACGAGTTGCGCCTTGGTCAGCGCGGCAATGTCAGCCAGCGCTGAGGCCGGCGGCTTTTTGAAGAAGGTCGGCTGCGCCATTCCACCCCATCGCGGTCCGGCTTCGGCATGAAGCGGTGAGGCCGCATCATGCCTTATCTCACGGATTGAGCACGATCTTTTTGGAAACCGGCCCCAACAAGGGGCCGGCTCATGCCCTGCTGATCGAACTAGAACGAGGTGCCGCCGCCGAACCTGAACTGCTGCACGCGATCGAACTGGCCCTTGGTGAGCGGCACGGCGTAGTCGAACCGCAGCGGACCGAACGGCGACTGCCAGATCAGGCCAATACCAACCGACGAACGGACGACATTGCCGTTGTCATACACCAGGCCGGTACAGGTTCCAGCCGAGGGCGGGTTGATGGTCGACGGCGTACAGTTCGAGTTCCTGGTCGTGGTCATTTCGTTCGTCAGCGACCACGTCGTCGGGCCCTGATAGTCGAAGAGGCCGCCGGCGTCGGCGTAGACCGCGCCCTTCAGACCCACTTCCTTCGGCAGGAACCAGAACGGCATCTGCAATTCGAACGAAGCGCCCCAATATTTGGTGCCGCCAAGCGCGTCTTGCGTGCCAAAGGGATTCAAATCGCGCGGACCGATGCCGTTCGGAGCAAAGCCGCGGACCAAGTTCGGGCCCATCTGGAACTGATCCAGCATGCGGATATCGTTGTTGCCGATCTTGTTCAGCATGCCGCCCTGAAGGTGAACGAGGCCGACGATGTCGGACACCAGCGGAGCGTAGTACTTCGCGTCGACGACGGACTTCAGGTAGGTGACGTCGCCGCCCACGCCGGCGAAATCCTGACGGAAGTCGACAAGCAGACCGTCGGTAGGGTTCTTGTTGTTGTCCAGCGTGTTGTAGGTCAGCGTGTAGCCGAGCGCCGAGGTCAGGGTCTTGCCGCCGGCAAGCTCCTTGCGGACCGGCAGCGAGGCTTCGCCGTCGGAGTAGCAGCCGAGACCGCCGGTCGAGGTCAGATCGATCGGCGGCGTTTGCGATGCGGCAAAGGCCGGGCTCGGGTTGAAGGCCGACGAACCGAGGACGTTGTTACAGTTCGCCAGGTAGGACGGCAGCGTGATTTCCTGCTGGTAGATCGAGTAGCGCAGCTGGAGCGACAGATCTTCACGCAGGCTGAAGCCGAGGCGCGGGCTGAAGCCCAGCGTCTTCGTACCGTAGGAGATGTAGCTGTTGGAGAGCTGCTGACGCTGATAGAGGTCGAGACCGAGCGCGACGCGGTAGTCGAGCAGATACGGCTCGACGAACGACAGCGAATAGCCGCGCGCATACTGGCCGTAGGTCACCGACGCCTTGGCGAACAGGCCGCGGCCGAGCAAATTGCGCTCGGAGATCGAGACTTCGGCGAGCGCGCCGTCGGTCGTGGAGTAGCCGCCCGAGACCGAGAAGTCGCCGGTCGATTTCTCTTCGAGATCGACGATCAGGACCACGCGGTCGCTGGAGGAGCCCGGCTCCGTCGTGATCTTCACGCTCTTGAAGTAGTCGAGGTTCTTCAGGCGGCGCTCGGCACGGTCGACCAGCGCGCGGTTGTAGGCATCGCCCTCGGAGATGTCGAACTCGCGGCGGATCACGTAGTCGCGCGTGCGGGTGTTGCCGCGGACGTTGATGCGCTCGATATAGGTGCGCGGGCCCTCGTCGATGTTGAACACGACGGCGACGGTGTGCGCCTCGAAATTGCGGTCGCCGCCGGGACGGACCACGGCGAAGGCATAGCCGCGCCGCGACGCCTCGATCTGCATTTCCTCGACCGATTTCTCGACCGATTCGACGTTGTAGAGCGCGCCCACATTGACGCGCGAATAGTTACGCATCGTGGTCGGATCGAAGTTCGGAATGGAGGAGCGGAAGTCGACGGTGCCGACGCGGTACTGCGAGCCTTCCTCGATCTTGAAGGTGACGTTGAAGCCCTTCTTCTCCGGATCGTATTCGGTGAGCGCGGCGACCACCTGGACGTCGGCGAAACCGTTCTTGAGATAGAAACGGCGAATCAGGTCACGGTCGGCCTCGACGCGATCGGGATCGTAGAGGTCGTTGCTGGCGAGGAAGCTCAGCAGGTTCGATTCGTGCGTCTTGATGACGTCGCGCAGGCGGTAGGACGAGAACGCGTTATTGCCGACGAACTCGATCGACTTGACGCCGGTCTTGGCGCCCTCCTCGACCGTGAAGATCAGGTCGACGCGGTTGTTCGGCTGCTCGATGATCTCGGGCGTGACGCGGACGTCATAGCGACCCGAGCGGCGGTAGATTTCGGCGATTCGCAGGGTGTCGGACTGCACCATGGCGCGGGAGAAGGTGCCGCGCGCCTTGGACTGGACTTCAGCGGTGAGCTGCTCGTCCTTGACCTTCTTATTACCTTCGAACGCGATGCGGCCGATCACCGGGTTTTCCACCACGGAGACGATGATCTGGCCACCGGAACCGCGATTGATTCGCACGTCCTGGAACAGGCCGGTCTCGATCAGGGCCTTCAGGCCGTCATCGATGGCGCCCTGATCCAGGCGGCCACCCGGGCCCGGCTTGAAATAGGAGCGGATCGTCTCCACCTCGACACGGCGATTTCCTTCGACGGAAATCGACTGGACGGTCTGAGCAAGCGCAGACGAAGACACAAAAGCAGCCCCAACCGGGGCAAGCACCGGCGCGCCGAACAAGATCAGGGATGCGAGCAAGCCCCCCCGGAGTCGCAGTCCAAACTTCATTGCGCAACGCGCCCTTATCAGTACCAGACCCAACCCCAACGCCGGTCCGGGAGATTCCCCAAGTTCGAAGCCGCTTGTAGCCAATTTCCCCGATGTCGCAAACGGCCGCTGACACCGTAATTTCAATTTCATTCCAAGACGTTGCTCATGAGCAACGCCACAAAAAAGCCCGTATCAGGAAGCTGCCATCCGCAAGATGTCGTTATAGGTGGCAAACACCATCAGCATCAGCACCAAACCGAGCCCGATTCGGAACCCCATCTCCTGAGTCCGCTCGGACAGGGGTCGGCCCCGGACCACCTCCGCCGCGTAGAACATCAGGTGACCGCCATCGAGCAGCGGGATCGGGAACAGGTTCAACAGCCCGATCGACACCGACAGCACCGCGCACAGATTGATCACGAACTGGAACCCGGCGCTGGCCGCCTGCCCCGACATCTTGGCGATGCCGAGCACGCCGCTGACCTCGTTGGGATTGCCTTGTCCGACAAACAGCGAGCCAAGGAACTTGAAGGTGCTGGTGATGATGAACCAGACCTGCTCGACCCCGATCTTGAGCGCTTCGCCGACGCCGACCGGCGTGGTCGAGGCCTCGCCGGCCTGCGACTTGTGCTCGACGCCGAGCACGCCGAGGCGGTGGCTGTTGCCGAACGGATCCTTGCGCTCGAGCAGCGCCGGCGTCGCGGTCAGGGAGACGATGGCGCCGCCCCGCTTGACCTGGAAGGCAAGCGCCGAACCCGCATTCATCGCAACGATTCGCTGCATGTCGGCAAAGCTCTCGATCGGCTTGCCGTCGATCTGCACGACGACGTCGCCGATCTTGAAGCCGGCCGTGGCCGCAGCGCCGTCGGCGACGACGCCGTCGACGCGGGCGATCGTGCTCGGCTTGCCGTAATAGAGCGCCATGGCGGCGAAGATCAGTGCGCCCAGGATGAAATTGGCGATCGGTCCGGCCGCGACGATGGCGGCGCGCGGGCCGACCTTCTTGTGATGGAAGCTGCCGGCGCGCTCCTCGGCCGTCATGGCCGCAAGCGTCTCGGCTGACGGGGTCGAAGCTTCGCTCTCGTCGCCGAAGAATTTGACGTAACCGCCGAGCGGGATCGCCGAGATCTTCCAGCGGGTGCCATGGCGGTCGTTGAAGCCGACCAGCTCCGGTCCGAAACCGAGCGAGAAGGTCAGCACCCGAACGCCCGCCCAGCGCGCGACCAGGAAATGGCCGAGCTCATGGAAGAACACGACGATCGTCAGGACGAACAGGAAGGGAACCGCGTAGCCGAGGAGCCCATGGCTCAACGTATTGAAACTATGGACGAAAAAGTCGATCATCGAATTCCCTCATCCAGCGCCGCAAGGCCCTGGCCCCGTGCCATCTAGGATGCCTTTAAGGCAATTTGAGGCAATAGGGCGGCAGCTCTATTTCGCGCAACATGGTCAACAGAGATTGCATCGTCGGCGGACGTCAGGGGAGCCTGGTTCCCGCCGCGAATCCAGTCGTCCAGCGTCGCCTCGACCAGCCGCGCGATCGCGCCGAACCGGATCTTGCCGGCAATGAAAGCGGCGACCGCAACCTCGTTGGCGGCGTTGTAGACGGTGGTCGCCCCCTTCCCGGTCCGGAGCGAATCGAAGGCCAGCCGAAGCCCAGGGAAGCGCTCGAAGTCCGGCGCCTCGAAGGTCAGCTGGCCGATCTTGGCCAGATCGAGCTTGGCCGCCGGCCCCTTGATGCGATCGGGCCAGCCGAGGCAGTGCGCGATCGGCGTGCGCATGTCGGGAGAACCGAGCTGGGCCACCACCGAACGGTCGGAGAACTCGACCATGCCGTGGATGATCGACTGCGGATGCACGAGAACGTCGATCTCGTCGGGCGAGAGCGCGAATAGATAGGACGCCTCGATCACCTCGAGGCCCTTGTTCATCATCGAGGCGGAATCGATCGTGATCTTCTGGCCCATGCTCCAGTTCGGATGCTTCAGGGCCTGCTCGAGGGTCGCCTGCTCGATGTCGGCGGGCTTCCAGGTCCGGAACGGCCCGCCCGAGGCAGTGATGATGACGCGGACGAGCTCGTCGCGGTTGCCTGAGCCGAGCGCCTGGAACAGCGCATTGTGCTCGGAATCGGCCGGCAGGATGCAGGCGCCCGCTTTCGCCGCGCGCTGCATGAAGAAATCGCCGGCGCAGACGAGACATTCCTTGTTGGCGAGCGCGACATGCGCGCCGCGATCGACCGCGGCCAGGGCCGGCTTCAGTCCGGCGGCACCGCTCACGGCGGCCATCACCCAATCGGCCGGACGCGCGCCGGCTTCGATCACCGCGCTTTCGCCCGCGCCGCATTCCGTGCTCGTTCCCGCGAGCGCGGCCTTGAGCTCGGCGAACTTGGATGTGTCGGCGATCGCGACGTAGCGCGCGGAAAACTCCTTGGCGAGCTTGGCCAGCGCTTCGACATTGCCGTTCGCCGTCAAGGCTTCGACGCGATAGCGCTCGGGAGAGGCGCGCAGCAGATCCATCGTGCTGTCGCCGATCGAGCCGGTGGCGCCGAGAACCGTGACACTGCGGACGGTCGACGCCACAGCCTTGTTGTTACGCAATGGGACCGCGCTCATATCCTCACCAAACCATAAGACCGCTTCCGGCGCTATGCACACCATGGCGGAGAAAGCCGATAATCCATGCCATCAGGATGGCGGCAACAAAACCGTCCAGACGGTCCAGTAGCCCGCCATGGCCGGGAATCAAGTGACTGGAATCCTTGACGCCGAAGCGCCGCTTCACAGCGGATTCGAACAGATCGCCCGCCTGCGATACCACCGACAGGATGGCGCTGACGAGCAGCAGTGGAACCGCCTTTCCGATCCCGCACGCCGCAAAACCGGCCGCAACCAAAAGGCTCGCCGCGAAGCCACCGAGCGCCCCGGACCAGGTCTTCTTCGGGCTCACGCGCGGCCATAGTTTCGGCCCGCCAATGCTGCGTCCGGCGAAATAGCCGCCGATATCGGTCGCCCACACCACCAGCAGCACGAACATCAGCGCGGCGAAGCCGTTGACGAGATCCTGCCGCACCAGGATCGAGGCCAGCAGCGCCGCTGATGCGTAGGCGAAGCCGGTGGCCGCCCAGATGAACTTGCCCCGCGCGATCAGCGTCACGATCGCGCCGCCGATGAGGCCGGTGATGATTGCGGTCTTGAGCGCGCCGAAGGCGACGCAGGCCCCCATCATGGCAATGACGATCGTCCCTGCCCCGGTCAGTGCAGCAGACCCCGCGCCCACCACCATCAGCCATTCCGCGAACAGCCCGATCGACACCAGGGTGACGAGAAGCGCCCACAGCCAGCCGCCGGCATAAGCGAGTGCAATAGCTAGCGGCGCCAGCACTAGCGCTGCGAGGACTCGCATCACGAGATTGCTCGGGGCAGGCTTCTCGCCCGCCGATGCGGCGTCGGGTTCGCTCACGAGGCGTTTTTCGCGACCAGACCGCCGAAGCGGCGCTCGCGTCTGGCGAATTCGGCGATCGCGCCTTCCAGCGCCGCCTTGTCGAAATCGGGCCAATGGATCGGCACGAAGACCAGCTCGCTGTAGGCGGCCTGCCACATCAGGAAGTTGGACAGCCGCTGCTCGCCGCTGGTGCGGATGATGAGATCGGGATCGGGGATGTCGGGCGCATCGAGATGAGCCCCGATCGTCTCGGCGTCGATCGTTTCAGGGGCGCGCTTGCCGTCTGCGACTTCCCGCGCGAGCTTCTGCGCCGCTTTCGCGATTTCCTGCCGCGAACCGTAATTGAAGGCGACGACCAGCGTCAGGCGCGTGTTGTCGCGCGTCAGCTCCTCGGCCTCGTTGAGGAGTGCGCAGATGTCGCTATCGAGTCCGTCGCGCTCGCCGATGATGCGGACCTTGACGCCATCGCGGTGCAGGCTCGCGAGATCGTTGCGGATGAAGCGACGCAGGAGACCAAACAGATCGCCGATCTCGCTCGCCGGGCGCGACCAGTTCTCCGAAGAGAAGGAGAAGATGGTGAGATAGCGGATGCCGAGCTCGTGCGAGGCACGCACCACCCGGCGCAGCGCCTCGACACCGCGGCGATGCCCTTCGGCCCGCGGCAGGCCGCGCGCGGCGGCCCAACGCCCGTTGCCATCCATGATGATGGCGACATGCGCAGGCGCGTCGGACCGGTCGGGTCCTTCGGTTGCTGGCGCGGCGGCGTTGGACATGAAGGCGGCCCCAAAAGCATGATCCGGACAAGTGCGACGCGGCTTTCCGAAAAGACCATGCGCGAACAATAACCTAAAGCGCGATGATCGCGCTTTAGACGGTGAGGATTTCTTTTTCCTTGGCAGCCAGCAACTGGTCGATCTCGGAGATGGTGCCGTCGGTCGCCTTCTGCACCTCGTCGGCGTGACGCTTCTGATCGTCTTCCGACATCTCGTGATTCTTCTCGAGCTTCTTGAGGACGTCGAGGCCATCGCGGCGGACGTGACGCGCGGCGACCTTGGCCGCTTCCGCGTATTTGTGCGCGACCTTGACGAGCTCCTTGCGACGCTCCTCGTTGAGCTCGGGGATGCGCAGGCGCAGCACCTGGCCTTCGGTCGCGGGCGACAGGCCGAGATTGGAATCGACGATCGCCTTCTCGACCGGCTTGACCATCGACTTGTCCCAGACCTGCACCGAGATCAGCCGCGGCTCCGGCACGCTGACGGTGGCAAGCTGGTTGAGCGGCATGTGGCTGCCGTAGGCCTCGACCTGCACCGGGTCGAGCATCGAGGCCGACGCGCGCCCCGTGCGCAGGCCGCCAAGCTCGTGCTTGAGGGCCTGGACGGCGCCCTGCATGCGACGCTTCACTTCGTTGAGGTCGAAATTACCCGTGGCCATCACGTTTCTCCTTCAAAATCCCGGCGACCCACTCCGCGCCCCTCCGGCGCGACCGACGAGCCGTCAGCCGGCGACGACGGTTCCGTGGCCGCCGCCACGCAGCACAGCGCCGATCGAACCCGGCTCCGCGATCGAGAACACGATGATAGGCAGCAACGTCTCGCGGGCAAGCGCGAAGGCGGTCGCATCCATCACCTTGTAGCCACCCTCGATCGCCTGCGAATGCGTCAGCCGGTCGAATCGCGTGGCGGTCGGATCCTTTTTCGGGTCGGCCGAGTAGACGCCGTCGACATTGGTTGCCTTCAGCACAGCCTCGGCTCCGATCTCGGCGGCCCGCAGCACCGCGGTCGTATCGGTGGTGAAGAACGGATTGCCGGTTCCGCCCCCGAGCAGCACGATCCGGCCCTCGGCGAGGTATTTGTGCGCCGCGGTGCGGGTGAACAGCTCGGAAATCTCGGGCATGACGAAGGCCGACAGCGTACGTGCCGGCGTGCCCTTGCGCTCGATCGTCGCCTCCAGCGCGAGGCAGTTCATCATGGTGGCGAGCATGCCCATGGTGTCGCCGGTGGTGCGCGACACCCCTTGCGAGGACACTTCGACGCCGCGCACGATGTTGCCGCCGCCGATAACCACCGCAACTTCGGTACCGAGCTGGCGGGCGGCGATCAGATCGTCCGCAACCCGGTCGAGGGTCGGCTGATCGATGCCAAAACCCTGCTGCCCCGCGAGATACTCGCCGGACAGCTTGATCACGACGCGACGATAGACCGGATCAGTCATGAGCACTTTCCCCGTCCGGGCGCCGCTTCCGGCGGCAAGCCGGAAGGAACGTACCGGCGCTTACTTCTTGCCGCTGGCCGCTGCGACCTCGGCCGCGAAGTCGCTTTCCTGCTTCTCGATTCCCTCAC
The DNA here is from genome assembly GCF_052075995.1 of Bradyrhizobium sp. 613_E4_N2_2. Lineage (NCBI taxonomy): Bacteria > Pseudomonadati > Pseudomonadota > Alphaproteobacteria > Hyphomicrobiales > Nitrobacteraceae > Bradyrhizobium > Bradyrhizobium sp. 613_E4_N2_2. The sequence goes on along the minus strand of NZ_CP197234.1, from coordinate 4,008,879 downwards.
CGAGAGCATAGCGCACAAAGCCCGCGATCTTCACCGCGCCGCCGACCTTGCCTTCGGCTTCCTTCACCGCCTGCGCCACCGACTTGCCGGTGTCGTGGATGAAGGCCTGCTCGAGCAGGCAGACTTCCTTGTAATAGGTCTTGAGGCCGGACTCGACGATCTTCTCGATCACGTTCTCGGGCTTGCCCTGCTGGCGATATTTGTCGGCGAGCACGTCCTTCTCGCGCTTCACGACCGCCGGATCGAGGCCGGACGGCTCGAGCGCGAGCGGGTTCGTGGCCGCGACATGCATCGCGATCTGGCGACCGAGGGCTGCGAGCTCATCGGCCTTGCCGGGCGATTCGAGCGCGACGATCACGCCCATCTTGCCGGCGCCTTCGACGACGGCGCCGTGGACGTAGCTCGACACGACGCCCTGCGTCACTTCGAGCGAAGCTGCGCGACGCAGCGTCATGTTCTCGCCGATGGTGGCGATCGCGTCGTTGATCGCGGCTTCGATCGTGACGTCACCGACCTTGGCGGCCTTGATCTTCTCGACATCGGCGCCGACGTCGAATGCGACCTGCGCGACCATCTTGACGAGGCCCTGAAACTGACCGTTGCGCGCGACGAAGTCGGTCTCGGAGTTGACCTCGACCACGACGCCCTTGGTGCCCTTGGTGAGCGCGCCGATCAGGCCTTCCGCGGCGACGCGGCCGGACTTCTTGGCGGCCTTCGACAGGCCCTTCTTGCGCAGCCAGTCCTGCGCGGCTTCCATGTTGCCGTCGTTTTCGGTGAGCGCGGCCTTGCAGTCCATCATGCCTGCGCCGGTGGACTCGCGCAGATCCTTGACCATCGCAGCTGTGATCGTTGCCATCGTTGAAAATCCTTCTTGCCTGCCGGTTTGCCGCGGCGTGGCATCAAACAGCCCCGCCGCGGTCCATCTCAGGAATTCGCGTCAACTGAAATGGTGGCCGGACTTATATCCGGCCAACCCATCGCTCTTTTTGACTATTCCGCTTCCGCGGTCAGCGCCTTGGCCTTGGCCACCCAGGCATCCGCACGGCTCGGCAGACCGACTTCTTCGCCGATCTTGTGCGCGGTGTCGTGATCGAGCTCGGCGAGCTGCCAGAAGTGGAAGATGCCGAGGTCGTTGAACTTCTTCTCGATCGCGCCCGACACGCCGGGGAGCTTCTTGAGGTCGTCGGCGGTGCCGCGCGGACCGGCAAGGCCCTGGAAGCCGCTCGAAGAAGCGGCCGGCAGTTCTTCGGCGACCGGACGAGCCGAGGCACCGATGTCGATGCCCGAATCGCCCTGGGCACGCGAGATGCCGTCGATCGCCGCACGTGCGATCAGGTCGCAATACAGCGCGATCGCGCGGCCGGCGTCGTCATTGCCCGGGACCACATAGGTGATGCCCTTGGGATCCGAATTGGTGTCGACGATCGCGGCGACCGGAATGTTGAGCCGCTGGGCTTCCTGGATCGCGATGTCTTCCTTGTTGGTGTCGATCACGAAGATCAGGTCGGGCAGACCGCCCATGTCCTTGATGCCGCCGAGCGAGCGATCGAGCTTGTCGCGCTCGCGCTGAAGCGTCAGACGCTCCTTCTTGGTGTAGGAGCTGGCGTCGCCGCCGGACAGCACGTCATCGAGATGACGCAGGCGCTTGATCGAGGCCGAGATCGTCTTCCAGTTGGTCAGCGTGCCGCCGAGCCAGCGCGAATTGACGAAATACTGCGCGCAGCGCTTGGCAGCGTCCGCGACGCCGTCCTGCGCCTGGCGCTTGGTGCCGACGAACAGGATGCGACCGCCCTTGGCGACGGTGTCGCTAACCGCCTGCAAGGCGGTATGCAGCAACGGCACGGTCTGCGCGAGGTCGACGATGTGGATGTTGTTGCGGGCGCCGAAAATGAACGGTGCCATTTTCGGATTCCAGCGGTGAGACTGGTGACCAAAGTGCACGCCAGCTTCGAGGAGCTGACGCATGGTGAAATCGGGTAGCGCCATAGTTTCAATTCTCCGGTTGGTTCCTCCGGAAACGTGTGAGCAAAACGGAGCGTTCTCGCCCCGGTTGCCACCGGACGGCCTTGTGAGCCATGTTTCCGTGTGAGATGGGGCGCTATATAGCGCCATTTCGGCCAGAAGCAAGGAAATAAGGGCCTTTCGGGGGCTGTTTTCGCCTCCCGAAGGCCCTCTTCCGTAAAGACCACGCCAGCACGCAAAGACCTAGCACTTGGGCTGGTTCGGCGGGCACTTTTTCGCCGCCGGCGCCGCTGGGTGCGGCGGAGGTGCCGCTGGACGCGGCGGGGGCGCGACGGCCATCCGCGGCGGCGGCGGTGGTGCCGGCCGGGCGACCGGCGGTGGCGGCGCGGGCCGCGCCACGGGTGGAGGTGCAGGCCGGGCCATTGGCGGAGGCGCCGGCCGTGCAACGGCCACAGGCGGAGCCGCTCGGGCCGGCGGAGGCGATGCGGCATGCGGCGGCGGTGCCGGGCGAGCGGCGGGCGGTGGCGGCGTCGGCCTCGCCACGGCCTGCGGTCGCGGTGCTGGAGCTGACGGCGACGGCCGGGCGGCCTGCGCTGGAGGGGTCGCGGGCAAGTTCTGCGGTTTGACCGGCTCGCGCGCGGCCGAGGGCGGCGGCGTGACCGGCTTGCCCGTGGTGCCCGAGGGCGTGCCGGGCGGTGTGCCCGCAGCAGTTGGCGGCGCGACAGCCGGCTCGCGGGTTGCAGACTTGCCGCCAGCGGGCGCGCCGCCGGCCGGGGTCTGAGCAACCGGGGGCTTCGGCGGTTGGCCGGGCGCAGCCGGGTTCGCGGTGGGCGCAACGGTCGTCGGAGTGCCGGCCGTTGGCGCGCCAGGATGGGACGGCAGCGTTGTGCCGGGCGCAGCCGTGGTCGGCGCCCCCGGATGCGTCGGCGGGGGCGCACCGGGTGCATTTGCCGTCGGCGCCAAGGGCCTGCCGCCAGGCGACGTACCTGCCCCGGCCGGCGGCGCTGGCGGCCCGCCTTGGGCGCCGGGAACCGGCAGCGTGTTGGTCTGTGGCAGCCTGGTCGGCGGTGCGGCGGGGGGCGTGCCGGTCGGCGCGACATTGGCCGGCGTCCCCGGAGGTATCCCCGGCCTCGCCGTCGGCTGGACCGTCGCGCTCAGCGGCATCGGCGCCTTGCCCTGCTGGATCAGCGCGGCGCGCTGCGTAGCGGCTTGCGGCAACATTGGCGCTACCGGGTTGGCGCGGTCGGCAATCGCCGGCCTCAGATTGCCAGGCCCGGTCCCTCCTCCCGCTCCCACGGGCGGGGCGGGCGGCCGGTTGATCACGGTGTTGATGACCGTGGTGTTATGGATGTTGTTGAAGACGATGTTGTTCGGCGGCGGCGCGACATAGATCGGCGGCCTGACGAACACCGGGATCGGCACGAACATCGGCTGCGGCAGCACGAACAGGCCGACCACGGGCAGCGGCGGCTCGAGCACGATGAAATCCGGCGGCGGCGGCGGCAGATAATAGACCGGCGGCGGCGGTGGCGGCGCGAAGCCGAACACGGGGTCGCCGAACAGCAGCACGGGACGGTCGACATAGACGATCTCCTCCGGCGGCGGCGGCGGCACGTCATAGTCCATCATCGTGAAAGTCGGCGGCGGCTCGAGCGGCGCGGTCAGGATTGCAAGCCTGCGCCGTGCATCGCCGGCATGCGGACCGCGCGAATAACGACGCAGATACGACCAGTAGGCGTCCGGCGTATCGGCGCGATAGGTCCGCCGCCAGGTGATCGCCTCGCGGCGCGCCGCGACGATCGCCATCACGCGCTTCGACATCGGATCACCGGGATAGGCCGCGAGAAACTCTTCATAGGCCGGCAACGTGTCGCGCTCGAGCGCGGCCGCATAGGCGTCCTGTACGCCGAGATCGCGGATCGGCTTGTTGCGGATCGCGGCAATTTGGTCGGGCGCGGCCTCCGGCGGCGGCGCATCGGGCCCGCGCTCGAAGAACGAGAAGGGCGCCGATATCTTCGCCTCGTTCCAGGGCACCTGCGCGCCCTTGCTGGCCTCGTTGACGCGGAGGCGGACGCGGTCGAACACCTCGGCCAGCGGCAGACCGCCGGTACGGATCATCTCCGCCAGCGATTGCGCGTAAATGCCGTACGGGCCGGGCTCTTCCGGGGCGACCGTGCCGGGCGCGGCGTTGAAGGCGATCAGCATGTTCGGATCGGGCTCGACCAGCGCCAGTCCGCTCGCGATCGGCTGGCCGCCCTCGATGAAGGGCTGCGCGCGCGCCGCGTCGAGCACGACGATGTTGGCCTTGAGCGGAATCGAGGCGAGCTGGCGGGCGTAGTCGCTGATGCGCAGGCCTTCGGTCGGAATGTCGGTGTCGCGGATGATGTTGGAATCGACCGGGATGAAATAGTTCTCACCCGCAAGCTGCACGCCGTAACCGGCAAGATAGATCATCGCGACGGTGCCGGGGCCCGAGGCCTGCGCCTTCTGGATGAAATCGCGAAGACTCTTGCGCAGCGTGTCGCCGTCGAGATCGCGCGCGCCGACCACGTCGAAGCCCGCCGCTTGCAGCGTCTGCGCGATCAGGCCGGCATCGTTCGCGGTCGTCGCCAGCGGCGACTTGGCGTAAGCGCCGTTGCCGACCACGAGCGCGATGCGCTTTTCCTGCTGCTGCGCGCGCGCCGGATCGGGCGCGGCCGCAGCGAACGCCAGGATCGGCAAGAGAAAACAGATGAAGGCCTTGTAGGTCCCACGCATGGCTTGCTTGCCCGCTATCGTTGTTGAGCTGCCACCGTACATGAGACGCGCGGCCGGCTGAATGGCTCTTGAACGAAATGCGCGGATTGAGGCGGCGGCATGGCGCCCCCGCCCCATCAAGTCCCTGCGTCAGGCCCGCGTAAGCCTCGCGACCGCGCTGTGGCGCGAACCTCGCTCAGCCCTGCGCGATCAGATCGACTGTTCCCGTGGTGAGCCGGTAGATGCCACCGACGACCTTCAGCTTGCCCTGCTCCACGGCCGCGTTGAGGATCGGCGCGGCCGATTTCAGCTTCGCGACGTTGTCGATCACGTTCTGCCGGATCGCCTTGTTGAGCACGTCCCCGCCCTGCTGCATCGCAGCCTTTGCGGCGGGCGCAATCGCATCGACCAGCGAGGGAATGTGGCCCGGCGGCGACGTGTTGTCCTTGATTGCCTTCAGCGTCGCATCGACCGCGCCGCAGGCATCATGGCCAAGCACGAGGATCAGCGGTGCGTTGAGCACGGCCACCGCATATTCCATGCTGGCAATGGTTTCGGTGCCGGCAAAATTTCCGGCGACGCGGCAGACGAAGAGATCCCCGCGGCCGCTGTCGAAGGCATATTCCGGCGCGATGCGTGAATCGGCGCAGCTCAGAACCGCCGCGAACGGATTCTGTCCACCGGCCAGCGCCTCGCGCTCGTGCTTGAAATCGTGGCGCCGCGCCACACCGTCGACATAGCGCGCATTGCCCTCCATCAGCCGCTTCAGCGATGCGTCGGGCGACAACACATTCTGCGGCTTGGGTGGCTGCTTGGCCTCCTTTGCCAAGGCGCCGCTCGCGAAAGCTCCGCCGGCGACGGCCATGCCGAACGCAGCGGCGCCAAACAGCATCGCGGATCGCCGCGACGGCGCGATGTCTCGATGCAGAGATTCAGAGCACTTGTCGCACATGTGACGTTTCCCCAGGTACAGTGGACGAATGGAAGCGTCGCGATGATAGGTGCATCGATGTGAAGAAATCACCAATGATAAATGATGCAACTGATGATTGCTGCAACGCGAACCATGTTGCAAAGCCGAAGCGATCGCTCGCCTCACGTGCAACGACCGCACAGAGCTGCGTCCATCTGCATATATTCGAGATCGGCTGCTAAAGCATGATCCGGAAAAGGGCAGCAATTCTCACTCACCACAAATGCGGCACGCGTTTGTGGTGAGATCATACGCCAACGCCGATCCCAAGCGCGATGACGATTCTTCCAGATCTCATCGCGCTTTACAGCTGCTGCACGTCCACCACGCCCGCGACCGCCTTGATCGCGCCGGCGATCTGCGGCGAGACCTTGAAGCGGCCGGGCAGCTTCATCTCGACCTCGGTCTCGAGGTCGAGCATCATCACCAGCGAGACCTCGCCGTCGCCGTTCGAGCGCGGCGCGATGCCGGGACTGCCGACTTTTGGCGCGGCGCCGTTCGAGGCCGCCATGTCGGGTCCGGCCAGTCGCTTGGCGATCGACTCCAGCGGCTTGGTGTCGCGCACGAAGATGCGCAGGCCCTTCTGCGTCTTGGCGGCGGCGTCATCGAGCGGCTCGGCATGCAGCACGCGGGCACGAACGTCCTCGCCCTGCAATTCCGCGCCCAACTGGAGCAGCACGGCGGCGCCCGGCTCGAGCACATCGCGGTATTGCGCGAGGCCCTCGGAGAACAGCACCGCCTCGAAATGGCCCGTGGGATCAGACAGCCCCATGATGCCCATCTTGTTGCCGGTCTTGGTGCGCCGCTCCATGCGCGACACCACGGTGGCCGCGACCTTGCCGGCGGTGGCGCCGGTCTTCACCGCACGCGAGAATTCGGCCCAGCTCTGCACCCGCAGGCGCTTCAGGACCATCGCGTAATCGTCGAGCGGATGGCCCGACAGGAAGAATCCGATCGCGTCATATTCGCGGCGCAGCCGCTCGGCCGGCAGCCAGGGCTCGATCTGCGGCAGCATGATGGTCGGTGCGTCCGCCGACATGCCGAACATGTCGTTCTGGCCGATGGTCTCGGCCTGATGCGCACGCTGGCAGGCGGCAAGGATCGAGTCCGCGCCGGCAAAGACCCGCGCCCTGTTCGGCTCCAGCGTGTCGAAGGCACCGGCAGCGGCGAGGCTCTCGATGATGCGCTTGTTGATCGCGCGCGGATTGACCCGCGCGGCGAAGTCGGCGAGCGAGGTGAACAGCCCGCGCCTGGTCCGCTCCTCGATGATCTGCTCGATCGCCTGGATGCCGACGCCCTTGAGCGCGGCGAGCGCGTAATAGATCGTCTTCTCGCCGACCTCGAAGGTCGGGCCTGAGCGGTTGATGTTCGGCGGCTCGACCTTGATGCCGAGGCGCTGCGCCTCGGAACGGAATTCGGAGAGCTTGTCGGTGTTGTTGAGATCGAGCGTCATCGACGCCGCGATGAACTCCACCGGGTAATGCGCCTTCATATAGGCGGTGTGGTAGGACACCAGCGCGTAGGCCGCCGCGTGGCTCTTGTTGAAGCCGTAGTCGGCGAACTTTGCGAGCAGCTCGAAGATGGTCTCGGCCTGCCCCTTCGGCACGCCGTTCCTGACGGCGCCGGCGACGAATATGTCGCGCTGCTTGTCCATCTCGGCGCGGATCTTCTTGCCCATGGCGCGGCGCAGCAGGTCGGCGTCGCCGAGCGAGTAGCCCGACATCACCTGCGCGATCTGCATCACCTGTTCCTGGTAGATGATGACGCCGAAGGTCTCCTTCAGGATCGGCTCCAGCACCGGATGCAGATATTCCGGCTCCTCGTCGCCGTGCTTGCGCGAGCAATAGGTCGGGATGTTCGCCATCGGGCCCGGGCGATAGAGCGCGACCAGCGCGATGATGTCCTCGAAACGGTCGGGGCGCATGTCGACCAGCGCGCGCCGCATGCCCTGGCTTTCAACCTGGAACACGCCGACCACCTCGCCCCGCGCCAGCATCTGGTAGCTTTCGGCATCGTCGATCGGCAGCGTCGCGAGATCGATGTCGATGTTGCGCGGCTTCAGGAGCTTCACCGCGACGTCGAGCACGGTCAGCGTCTTCAGGCCGAGGAAGTCGAACTTCACGAGCCCGGCCGGCTCGACCCATTTCATGTTGAACTGGGTCACCGGCATGTCCGACTTGGGATCGCGGTACATCGGCACGAGTTCGCTCAAGGGGCGATCGCCGATCACGATGCCGGCGGCGTGCGTCGAGGCGTGGCGGGTCAGGCCTTCGAGGCGCTGCGCGATGTCGAAGGCGCGCGCCACCACCGGGTCTTCATCGCGGAACGCCTGAAGCTTCGGCTCGCTCTCGATCGCGGCGGCCAACGTCACCGGCGCGGCCGGATTCTGCGGCACCAGCTTGGTCAGCTTGTCGACCTGGCCATAGGGCATTTGCAGCACCCGGCCGACGTCGCGCAGCACGCCGCGCGCCTGCAATGTACCGAAGGTGATGATCTGCGCGACCTGGTCGCGACCGTAGCGCTCCTGGACGTACCTGATCACCTCGCCGCGGCGGTCCTGGCAGAAATCGATGTCGAAGTCCGGCATCGAGACGCGTTCCGGATTGAGGAAGCGTTCGAACAGCAGGCCGAACTTGATCGGGTCGAGGTCGGTGATGGTCAGCGCCCAGGCGACCAGAGAGCCGGCGCCCGAACCGCGCCCCGGTCCGACCGGAATCCCTTGGCCCTTCGCCCATTTGATGAAGTCCGACACGATCAGGAAGTAGCCCGCGTATTTCATCCGCATGATGACGTCGAGCTCGAACGCCAGGCGCTTGTCGTAGTCCTCTTCCGTGGTGCCCAGCGACAGGCCGTGCACGCGCAGGCGGTTGGCGAGCCCCTCCTCCGCCTGGCGCTTCAGCTCGGCCGCCTCGACCGACGCGGCGTCGGAGCTTGCGGCGGCGCCGACGGTGAAGAACGGCAGGATCGGCTTGCGCGTCATCGGGCGGAACGAGCAGCGCTCGGCGATCTCCACCGTCGAGGCCAGCGCCTCCGGAATGTCGGCGAACAGCACTGCCATCTCGGCGCGGGTCTTGAAGCGGTGATCGGGTGTGAGCTGAACGCGATCGGTCTCGGCGATCAGCCGCCCGCCGGCAATGCAGAGCAGCGCATCGTGCGCCTCGTAATCGTCGTTCGAAGCGAAATACGGCTCGTTGGTCGCAACCAGCGGCAGGCCTTTTGCGTAGGCGATGTCGATCAGCCCGCTTTCGACGCGGCGCTCCTTGTCGATGTTGTGGCGCTGCAATTCGACATAGAGGCGATCGCCGAACAGGCCGGCGAGACGCTCGCAGCGCGTCGCCGCAATTTCGGCCTGCCCGCTGGCAAGCGCGAGCGAGATCGGCCCGTCAGGGCCGCCCGTGAGTGCGATCAAGCCTTCGGTCTCACCGTCGAACCAATCGAACTTGATGAACGGCGCGTGGCTGTCAGGCGATTCGAGGAACGCGCGCGAGTTCAGCCGCATCAGGCTGCGATAGCCGCGCTCCTGGGCCGCCAGCAGCACCACACGCGACGGCAGCAGCGCGTTGCGCGCGTTGGGATCCTGGTCGCCGAAATCGATCGCGAGCTCGCAGCCGACGATCGGCTGGATGCCGGAGCCCGCCATCTTGTCGGAGAACTCCAGCGCGCCGAACATGTTGTCGGTGTCAGTCAGCGCCAGTGCGGGCTGGTGGTCTTTCTTCGCAAGCTCGGCGAGCTTGGCGATCTTGATCGAGCCCTTGAGCAGCGAATAGGCCGAGTGAACGTGAAGGTGGACAAATCCGGCGCTCGGCATGGTCGCGTGACGGCCTCTTGCAGTGAGATGGAGCGGTCGCCGGCTCCAGGGGGATCATGAGGACATCTTCCGCCCACCCAGCCGACTCGCCTCACAATGGTGGGGCGTCACCGCTTCAGAGTCCACGCCGGAGCCACGAAACGGCCGCGTCGTCCCGCTTTTCCCCAAGGGCATGACCAAGGGCTCTGGCCAGCCGCGGCCTAGAGCTGCGGAATCACCTGCGCCCAGATTGCGATCATCCCGACGAACAGCGAGATCGAGGCGAGTGCGGCGGCTTCTTCCACGAAAATCCTGAACATGGCTTGCTCCATCACCAGAACGTATGAAGAACATTGTTCTCATTTCGTTCTTGAGAGTCAAGCCGTGCGAGCTCTCTCGAAAAGTGATGGTTAACTCGCTGAATTCACGCAACAAAAAAGCCCCGGCGCAAGGCCGGGGCTTTTCGACGATCGCTCGAAATGAGCGACCAGTCTCAGTAGCGACCGATCATCGGGCCGCCGAACTTGTAGTTCAGGCGGACGAGACCCATGTCGACGTCCTGGCGGATGCGCTCCGAGCCGGCGAAGCCAGCGAAGGTCACGTCCTTGTCGGACAGGAAGATGTGGTTGTACTCGACGCCAACCGACCAGTTCGGCGCGAAGCCGTACTCGAGGCCGGCACCGACCGTGCCACCCCAGCGGCTGTCGCTGGACGAGGAGAGCAGCGCGCCCGCCGTGCTGGAGATCTCGTACTTGTTGCTGACCACAGCCGCACCGCCCTTGACGTAGACCAGGACGTTGTTCCAGGCGTAGCCAACCTGACCGGTGATCAGACCGAACGCATCGATCTTGGTGCGGTTGCGGGTGGCGAACAGCGCGCTGGTGTTGTCGCCCGAGAAGTCAGCCCAGTTGCCCTGGCCTTCCACACCGAACACCCACTGGCCGGACTGCCAGCGATAGCCGATCTGACCACCGACCGTGCCGCCGGTCGCATCGTGCGAGCCTTCGCGGCCCACGCCAACGAAATCCCAGCTCGCGTGCGACGAACCGCCGCCGCCGTTGATGCCGATGTAGAAGCCGCTCCAGTCATAGACGGTCGCGATCATCGCGGGCGCCTTGGTGTAAGGCCGCGCAGCGAGGTCAGCAGCCAGCGCCGGCGCAGTCGCGCTCAGCGCGACAAGGCTCACAGCAGCAAGCAACAGATTCTTGTTCATTTGATTCCCGTTCCAGTTTCGTCGTTAGGCCCCCGGGCCGTAGGGCCGTCATATCAGCGCTCGACGGAATTGCTGTAACCCCGACGCAACAGTCGGGGCCAAAGGGCTGTGCTGCGTTAATGAATGTTTAGCAGCGCGCGCGGGAAACCCTTTGAAACAAGGGTTTTCATGAGTTCCAATGTCGACTACACGACGTATGTTGCATCTGTGCCTGGACACCTGATGCACGCACGATTGTGTGATTGGAGATTGAGATGCGCAGACAGATTGCCCTCCCCATTGTCGCCACATTTTCGCTCGCAATCGCCACATTCGCGCTCACGCTGAGTGCAAGCACGCCCGCACGCGCATTCGGCACGCATCACGCGTTCTGCCTGACCGGCCAGGAATGGCCGGGGCTGAGCAATTGCACGTTCGACAGTTACGCACAGTGTCAGGCAAGCTCGTCGGGCCGCGCGCTGACCTGCATCGCGAATCCGTATTTCACTGGCCAGAGCGACGATCCCTACGCCTATCAGAATCGTCCGCGCGCCCAGACACCGGGCTATTCACCCGGCTACTACCCACCGCGCTGAGATGCGCCGCGCCCGCTTCGCGCTCGTCGCCACCGGCCTGCTCTTCTCGGGCGTGCCGGCGCACGCGCAGACCTACGATCCCAGCTATCCCGTCTGCATGCAGATCTACGGCCCGGTCGGCTATTTCGACTGCCGCTACACTTCGCTCGAACAGTGCAGATTTCTCGCCGTCGGCCGCTCCGCGAGCTGCGCCGTGAACCCCTACTTTCCGCAGAAGAGGTCAAAGGCTCCCCGGCGGCCGAAGCAGGCCGACTAGGCGTGCTCCCATGCCGGGACTTGCCAACTTTGACGCCCTTGCGAGCTTAACGCACTTGCGAGCTTTTCCATCGCGCCGACATTGCCCGCTCACCCTCTCGTCGCGTATTCGGAAGTTACTTTCCGAGCGAGGTCTTGCACGACAGCCAAGAACGCAGCCGACGCCATCGGCCGATACGGCTCCAAGGCCTGGTCCGAGGGCGGTAACGTCAGCAGCAGGTCCGCATCGCCATGACAATCTTGATAATCTTGCAGCCAGAGCGCCGTCACATGGACCGCCGGCACGGTGAGCAGGAAAGCCTCGAAGCGTCCTTCCCGAACTTCAGGAAGCTTCTCGGCACGACGGATCGCCTCCGACGTCGCCGCCACAAACGGCCCTTCGTTCAGGTCACCCAGTTCATACGTCGTCTCATACATCGTCGCTGCCGACTTCACGATTGTCGCAGCAGCGATCGGCTCCTGTTCCTCCCCTCCTCCCCCATCATCAGCGGCGGTGCGCCGCCTCGCTTCAATCACAAGAAATCTCCAATTGCCTAGCTTCGCAGCCGCTCTGAGTTTGTCTGCGCGACGGATCTTGCCAAAAGCCAGATAGGCAATGCGATGCGGCAGGGAAATGAAGACCGCGTCGCGGTTGGCAGTGGAAAGCCTTGATCGCGGGAATTTCGGGTTGCCCACCCGGCTGGCCACCGCTCGCTTCACAGCTACGACCGCAGCCGCCGGAGGATCGCTGGGATGAATTGCCATCTTTTCTCTCCTTTCACGGTGGCGAGGTTCTAGACCGGGGCCTTGGTGAAGTAAGTGTCCGTCCAGACACCTTTGGCGTCCTGATAGTTTGAGCAAAATCGATCAAACTGGATCTCCGGTGTTAGGCCGAAAAGGGGATCCTCGATGACCAGGCTGTCGGTATCCTCCAGATATCCGACGATCGCGACGAAGTGCGCCGGTCCCTCCTCATCTTCGTCTCCCGACCAGACCGTGCGAACACAAATGGGTCGCCCTGCACTGATCTCCTGCTGCACCTCCATTCGTGTCGCTCGTTGGTCGAGGGCCAACACGGCGAGACAGCGGACTCGGTTGAGCGGTGATCCGAGAGAATGCGTCACATCGAATTCCAGGCCCGGCGTGCCGCAAGGGAAATCACAGCAATCATGCCGGTTCAATTCAAGGTCGGCGATGCGGCACTGCGTGAAAGTACTGGTCTCGTCGTAATAGCGCGAGATGCTGGAAGCGACGGCTGCCCAGCACCAATTGATGTGACACTGATGTTGCATCGTGAAATCTGGCGCCAACTGAATCCGTGTCCTTTCGATGACGGAAATTTCTTCCACACCCATTGCAATACCTCGTGGTTGAGATCGATTGGTCCAACTTCAATTCCTTGTGGCCGTGCGGAGCGCATCCTTGCAAAATCCAAGGATGCGATCTCGGCTGCGGCATTAGGCACTGTTCTAATGCTCTTGTTTTGCCGCCTCGGTCACCGCATGGAAGGTGCTGCATTGCTGGAGGTACGGAAACACGGCTTCAGCAATGGCCTTCCCGGCAGCCGTGTCACTCGGGTAGTGGACGCCAGCGATCTCGCGATTCTTCCCGATCCGCGCGGCCAGCGCCCTCAGTGCACTCTTGGCACCGGGGATAATCTCTCCCAGCGCCAGTGCCATCAGATGACTCTCCAGCGAATGTCCGCTCGGATAGGAGGCGTGCCAGGGCGACGCGACCATTGGGAAAAGCGCCGGACACACCTGTTGCGGCCGCCCGCGATTGAACCTGAGCTTGTAGTAGACGGCGACCATCAGCCCAACATGATCGGCCATCTCCAGAATCTTGATCGTATTTGGATGCGCAGACGGCGAAAGCATGAGGACCTGCGCAAAATAGCCGACAAGCCTCACGTCCTGATCGACGATCTCATCTGCCAACCTCTTGCGACGATCCATCGACGCCCCAAGCAGTTCATCGATCTCGCCGAAAATCACATCGTGATCCGTTGGCGGGCCGGCGACAGTGATGGTTTGCCAATCGGTCTTGGCAAATTCGAGCAATGCGATCTGGGCAAAAAAGTCAGGGCGCCAGGCAGACAGCGGGAATGTCGCCCCGTAATTCAAGCTACCGGGCAGGACTCCGACGAAACTCTCGAAGATCGGGAAAGGACGCGGGGGAATTCCACCACCAACGTAACCGCCGCTGACTGCGCCGTTTCCGCCACCACCGCCGCCGCCGCCGCCGCCTCCGCCGCCTCCGCCGCCGCCGCCACCGCCGCCACCACCACCACCGCCTCCTCCTGCAACACCAGGCATTGTGCTCTCCATCGAGGGGCTAATAATTTGAACCGGGCTCCTGGCCCCATCAATCCGGCAACCCAGCTGCTCCTAATCGCTCGACATACAAAGACCCCTGGGGCTCCTTGAACGGACAACGGCGCGCATAGTCCGATACCCTGAAGCCGGGCAGGATGTTCTTATGGTGCTGCGAAACCTGCCGCGCTTCCTCCAGGCGACCAACAGCGACGAGGCTTGCGGCGAGGACGCGCGCGGCGTTTCCAAAACGCGGGCTGAGAGTCAAAGACTTCTTCGACCAGCGAATGGCATCGTCAAACGTTCCGTTCAGATAATGATTTTGGCCGAGCAGGCAGAAATTGAAAAAGGCCTGTTGGCCAAGTGGTGAAAGCCGGATGGCGCGCTCCGCACGGGCAATTCCTGTTGAAGCATCGCCGACGAACCCGGGGGTCCCGCTCCCGAACACCCATGCCCACGAATTGCTTGGGGATATGGCAAGAGCCCGCTCACACAGGTCCAATCCGCTGTCGTAGTCACGAAAGAACATGCTCTTGCCGTGCCCCTGTATCGCGAGCGCGAGAGCATTTTGCGGGTCTCTTTCGATGGCACAATTGGACAGCCGGATCACGTCGGCCGAATCCGCATCGAAATCCGACGACCACCCCTCCGCGATCTTGAAATTGTGCCACTTCGCAGCGAACGCGTACGGCGCCGCATACTCGCGGTCTTCCTCACTGGCTTTCTCGAGCAGCCCTTTGGCGCGCGAGAAGCTCGCGAAATCGAACTTGTAGAGCAGCTCAAGCGCCCGCAGGAGATAGTCATACGCATTGAGGCTCTTGGGTGGCTTTCGCAACGCCCGCTTGATCTCTGCGCGACGCACATATGCGGCGATCTTCTCAACGACACCAATGGCTATCTCGTCCTGGACTTCGAAAACGTCCGCAAGGTCCGTGTCGTATTTCTCGGCCCACACCACGGAGCCAGTCGCAACATCGACCAACTCGACCGAAAACCGGACTCGCTTGCCCGATCGGCGAACGTGACCGCTGACGTAATAGCGAACGCCGAGCTTCTCGCCGATTTCGACGGGATCGAGCTCGCGCTGACGAAACGGCATCGTCGACCCGCGAGACACCACCAGGAGCTCCTGAATATTACTCAGGCTGACGATGATGTCTTCGACGAAGCCTTCGGCAAAATAGCTGTCGTCAACCTCCGAAGAGCTGTTCGCGAACGGAATAACGGCGATCGAGGGCAGCTTGGTTCGTCTCGAGGATTTGGTGGAAGCGCCGATCACCGTGCGGCGGTCCACTCCCGGCGAGAGCAGGAGAAAGGCATGAACCGGCCGCGACAGGTTCTTGAGATGAAGCTCACCCAGGTCGTCAAACTTGAATTCGCTCAGATCGGCGGTTACGAGCAAAAGGGCCGACGACACCACAACGCCGCCCGCAGGAGCGACAGATTGCAAGCGTGCTGCGATATTGACGCCATGGCCGTAGACATCGTTCAGATCAAAGATGACCGGCTCCCAATGGACGCCGATGCGAAAGGCTATGCGGCGCTCGGGAGGTTGCAGGGTCTCAAGCCCGGTGACTTCACGCTGCAACTCGGAGGCACAGCGAAGGGCATCGAGCGGGCTCTCGAACACCGCGACGAAGCCGTCGCCGGTGTTCTTCACAATCTCGCCTCGTCGACCGATCAAGGCAGGATCGATGACGCTCACGCGAAGAGCCCGATAGCGACTATGCGTCTCGACCTCAGCAGCTTCCATAAGTCTGGTATAGCTGACGACGTCCGCCACCAGGACGGCGCGGAAAGGTCTTTCGAATTCGAGGATCGTACCGACTTGGGAATTAAAGTCCTGTTCGGCAGCACCAACCAACCTCGCACCACTGTCGTTGGCGGTGTTCGGCGACGACGGGGGGACGCTCGTAGGCTCCGACTTCATTGATCCCTCAGCGGCGAATAAAGCCTCTTGCCGAGCAGAGTCTCGTCGTTGAACCAATCTGCAACACGCTAAACGCAATTCGGTTGAGGCGCTACCAAAATCACCCGAATGGCTCGGAGCGGCAGCGCCACAACAAGTGGCGGCGGAGAGTAAAATGGGTTCTCCGGATTACCTCATCTTGGTGATGAGCGGCTCGCGCTGGAATAAGGCGCCCAATCAACGCACTCTACCTTTCGAATTCCTTTTGAATTCCTTATGAATTCCTTTTGAATTTCGACAGCATGCGCGAATTCCCACTCGCACCGGGCCCCGAAGTGGAAGCCCTCGCGCCGGGCGCGATGGCAAAAGGTCGCGCCGACCGCTTCAACCTCCAATACGCTTTGCTACAGATCTGCAACTGCTTTGCCCTCAGGCGTGTCGACCCCGTCTGTAGAGTGGATAGCGAAAGTCGCGGGAAGGCCGAAGCGCACCGATGAGGCCACAGGCTGGTGCGCGACGCGTCTGGATGGCGCCACACTTAAATCGGGACGCTGATATGCGGCATGCCTTGCATCGCGCCTCCGATGTTGACGCGGGCTGGTGCGGGTTTAAGTACGACAACAAATCTTGCAGGGGTGGCGACGTTTGCTGGGCTGGTTCCCGTTGACGCCACCAATGCAGGACACATGACGACCTCGCCTCACGCGACCTCGCCCCGCGCCTCAGCGCCCCCTCACCTAGCCATCGTCCTGTTCTCGCTCGCGATGGGTGGCTTTGCGATCGGAACCACCGAATTCGCATCGATGAGCTTGCTGCCGTTCTTCGCTGCCGACCTCGGGATCGATGAGCCGACCGCGGGACACGCGATCAGCGCCTACGCGCTCGGCGTGGTGCTGGGCGCGCCGCTGATCGCCGTGCTTGGCGCGCGGTTCGCCCGGCGCACCCAGTTGCTGGCCCTGATGTTGGTGTTCGCGCTCGGCAACGCCCTCACCGCGCTGGCGCCGGGCTTCGGCTGGATGATCGCGGCTCGATTTCTGTCGGGATTGCCGCATGGCGCCTATTTCGGCATCGCCGCGCTGGTCGCGGCCTCGCTCGTTCCGCAACACCGCCGTTCGCAGGCGATCGGCCAAGTGATGCTCGGCCTGACCACTGCCACGATCATCGGCGTGCCCCTGGCCAATCTGATCGGCCAGGCGGTCGGCTGGCGCGCGAGTTTTGGCTTCGTGTCGGTGCTGGCGTTGATCACGGTCGTGCTGTGCGCGCTGTTCGCGCCGCGCGATGCGGCCGGCCGGTCCGACCCGCTGCGCGAGCTCGGTGCGCTCCGAAACGGCCGCATCTGGATCACGCTGGCGATCGGCGCCATCGGCTTTGGCGGCATGTTCGCCGTCTATACATATCTCGCGACGACGCTGATCGAGGTCACCAAGGTCAGCACCGCGGTCATCCCGTTCTTCCTCGCCGTGTTCGGCATCGGCGCCACGCTCGGTAATCTGTTCGTGCCGCGCTTTGCCGACCGTGCCTTGATGCCGACGGCGGGCGTGATCCTGCTGTTTGCTGCGGTCGCGCTGCTGGTGTTTCCGCTTGCCGCCGGCAATCCCTGGCTGCTTGCGGCCGACGTCTTCGCGATCGGCGCCAGCGTCTCGCTCGGCGCCATCCTGCAGACGCGGCTGATGGACGTCGCGGGAGACGCACAAGCGCTCGCTGCTGCGCTCAATCATTCGGCGTTCAACACCGCCAATGCGCTCGGCCCGTTCCTGGGCGGCCTTGCCATTCGCGAGGGGCTGGGCTGGACCTCCACCGGTCCCGTCGGAGCCGCGCTCGCGCTTCTTGGCTTCCTGATCTGGATCGTCGCCGCGCGCGAGGCCCGAGCCGCGCCGGTCGAGGACGCCTCGAGCGACGCCGCCCTGCTGAAGAACGCTCCCGCAAGACCGGCGCCACCGCTGGCGCCGGATGACCGAAGCCGTTCGGATGCCGTCAGGGATCCGGTGGCTTAGCGGCAGCTCAGCTTTGCCAGGGTGTGTTGCGGATGCGCGTACACACGTTCGGCTTGTGGAAGCTGGGATCGTGATCCTGGATATAGTCGAAATTGACGGTCCCGAATGTCGTCTGCGGCTTCTTCAGCGCTGAGCAGGTCTGCACCTTCAAAAACTCGTTCTTGAAATCGCCGCGCGGGAACGCAGCGATCACCTGATCGCGCTGCTCCGGCGTGTACTCGTCATATCCAACGGCCCCGACGTCCACCACAACTCCTGCCCTCGTGAGGGCGATTTCCGGTCTCATATATTCCGGAATGCCGGGTGTGGTGTGCAGCGCAATCGCCTCCCAGACCAGATTGGCCTGCGGCTCGGCGATGCCGCGTGCCCGGAGAAAGTCCCGCGCGGCGTCGGCACCGTCGACCTCAAATCGCTTTGTTTCGGTGTGGTAGTGATCGACCAGGCCGAGGTCGTGAAACAGCGCCGCGACATAAAGCAACTCGGAATCGAATTTCAGCTTCTGACGCAGCCCCTTCATCGCGCCGAACACGTAGACGCGGACCGAATGGTTGAACAGCATCTCGTCTTCGTAGCTGCGCACCAGCTCGGCGGCCTCGCGCGCCAGCTTGCTGTCGGGAATTTTCACGCCGGAAATCACGCTCGTCATTTTCTAACTCCTGCCTTGCATTGACGTCGGCCGATGCCGTTCGTGGCCCGTCAGGCTGTCTTCTCGACGGCGGCCTGCGGCGTCTTACGGAAGCTGATCGCCATACGATTATACGTGTTCATCAGGCCGATCGCGATGGTGAGATCGACGAGCTCGCGCTCCTCGAAGACCCCGCGCGCGGCTTCATAGGCCTGATCCGGCACGCCGGTATCCGCGACGCGGGTCACCGTTTCGGCCCATGCGAGGGCGGCGCGCTCGCGCGCGTCGAACAGATTGCCGGCTTCCTCCCACGCCTGCAGCAGAGCGAGCTTTTCGATCTTCACCCCGCTCTTGAGCAGATCGCGCATATGCATGTCGAGGCAGTAGGCGCAGTTGTTGATCTGGGATACGCGCAGATAGACGAGGTTGATCAGCGCCGCCGGAAGATTGCTCTGCATGATGTAGCCGTAGACACCGCCCAAGGCTTTCACACCCGCCGGCGCGATACGGTCGTAGTCGAGACGCCCTGTCATTGTCCTGCTCCTTGATGATCGATGCCCGGCCCTTGTCTCCGCCTTAAATGCCCCTGCCCTGGTCCATAAAAAAGCACCAAGAACGCACGAAAATCGTGTACCAAGGGGCATGACCAAACCGCTCCGGCTGGAACTGGATCGATCTGCGAAGACGCCGCTGGCCGAGCAGATCCATGGGGGCATCAGGGCCGCCATCGCGAACGGCGTGCTCGCACCCGGAGCGCGCCTGCCCTCCTGGCAGGACCTGGCAGCCCAGCTTGGCGTCGCGCGGGGCACCGTGCGCGCGGCCTATGAAAAGCTGTCCTCTGCCCAATTGATCGTCGCGTCACGCGCGACCGGCACGCATGTCGCGGATCGGCCGTCCTTTCCCGTTCGCAAGGACAAAGCCCCGGCTCCCGGCTCGTTCATGGAGATGTACCAGGAGCTCACGGCGGGGCCGGCGATCTTCCAGATGGGCGTGCCGGCGCAGGAGACCTTTCCTGCGACGCTGCTCGCCAGGATGCGCGCGCAGGCGGTTCGCGTCGAAATGAGCGCGCCGGCGATCTATCCGGATCCGCGCGGCGAGCTCGACTTGCGACGCGAGATCGCAGCCTACCTTGCGCTGGCGCGCGGGATCGCGTGCACGCCGTCGCTGATCATCATCACCAGCGGTTTCAGCGGCGGCCTCGGATTGGCGCTCCGTGTCCTCGGCCTCGAGTCAAAGACGAAGGTCTGGATGGAGAATCCGGGCTTTCCCTTCACGCGGCACGGTCTCGCGCTTGCAAGACTGTCGATCGCGCCGATCCCGGTCGATGCCGACGGCATCGATGTCGAATATGGCCTGAAACATGCTCCCGACGCGGCGCTGGTTGTCGTGACGCCCGGACAGCAGGCGCCACTCGGATCCACATTGTCGCTGGCGAGGCGTTCGCGCCTGCTCGACTGGGCCACCCGGCGCAAGGCGTGGGTGATCGAGGATGACTATCTCAGCGAGCTGCAGCTCAAGGGCCGGGCCACGCCGGCACTTGCCTCGCTCGATCGCGCGGGCCGCGTCATCCACATCGGCTCCTTCAGCAAGACCGTGACCCCTGCCCTACGACTGGGCTTTGTCGTTGCGCCGGCGGCTCTGGCGTCGCGATTTGCCGAAGCCGCAGCTTGCCTCGCGCCAGCGCCCGGGCCCGCGGTGCAGCTCGCGACCGCCGATTTCATACGCGAGGGCCATTATCTGCGGCATCTCCGGCGCACGAAGCGGGTCTACGCCGCGCAAGGCGATGCATTGCTGAAACAGCTTCGGACGCGCACCGCCAACGTTGCGCTTGCCGGATTGGCAGCGGTCCTGCGGCTGCCGGATGGAGCGCCCGATCTCGCCATCGCCAGGGA
The DNA here is from genome assembly GCF_052075995.1 of Bradyrhizobium sp. 613_E4_N2_2. Classification (NCBI taxonomy): domain Bacteria; kingdom Pseudomonadati; phylum Pseudomonadota; class Alphaproteobacteria; order Hyphomicrobiales; family Nitrobacteraceae; genus Bradyrhizobium; species Bradyrhizobium sp. 613_E4_N2_2. The sequence goes on along the minus strand of NZ_CP197234.1, from coordinate 3,988,667 downwards.
AGCAGCATCGTTCGGACTGGCGCCTACTCCGCTGTCGCTGTGGTATGCGTCCACGGCTTCGGCGCGCCCCGGTCTGTTGCTGGGTATCGCCACATCTCCGCAAAAGCGGATCGAAGCTTCCTGCGACAGGCTCTTTGAAATCATCGATCGTCTGACATGACGAACGCTGTATTTCGAGAAAGCACGATGCGCTCCCGGCTCAACAAACGCGGGCCTACATGCCACCGAAAGTTGTAAGCGCGCCGATCATCATGTAACGTCGGCGTCTATCTTCACCGCGCGTGGCCCAGTCGTTACATGCTTGCCCGTATTTTGTTTCTCGCGGCCGTGCTGCTTCCATGCGCGCTGCATGCCGAGGAAACGCCGGCCGAGAATCCGGGATTTGCGCACAGGCTGACGATCTATCTTGCCAAGGGGGCACCGGACGCGTGCGGGCCGGGCTGCGACCGCTGGATCGCCATCGAGGGCGAGATCGATGGGGACGCCACACCGCGCATTCGCCGCTTCCTGGCTGGCGTCAAGGATACGCAGCGTCCGATCTACCTTCACTCGCCCGGCGGGAACGTGGGGCAGTCCTACGTCATCGGCCGGCTGCTGCGCAGTCGCAAGGCGGTCGCGCGGGTCGGCCGGACGATCGCGACGGCGTGCGCCGCCGGCACACAGGTGGACGCCGCCTGCCTGAGGACCAAGGCCGCCGGCGGCGAGGTCGAGGCGGAGCTCACGACCTACCATGCGATGTGCAACTCGGCCTGCGGTTACCTGTTTCTCGGGGCGACATCACGCGAGGTCGCTCCCGACGCCGCCCTGGCGGTCCATAACTCCAGGCTGGTCCTCGTCTTTCACGGGCATCCGGCGCCGCAGGCGGTCGCGGAATACAGGCAGCGCCGGATCGCGAACGCCGACCGCGACCGCGCTGCGTTCATCGCGACGATGGGGATCAGCCGCGCGCTCGACGGTCTCATCCGTACCGTGAAGTTCGAAAGCCTGCATATGCTGACGCGAGCCGAGCTCTATCGTTTCGGAATCGACACGCGACCGTTTGCCGAGGGGATGTGGAGGCTGGAAAAGGCAACGCGGCCGTTCATCAGCAAGATCGCGGTGGTGAAGAAGGAAAGCGGCTCCTCGTTCCGGACGATGGAATGGCGCATGTTTTGCGAAACCAGGAATCGCGTGCCGCTGCTGTTCGCCGGCGAGATCGACGAGGCGAGCGTCGGCAAAAGTACGATCATGATGACGGCGGACGCCGACAAGGACCAGGAGGCCGGAGGTTTTCCGGTGCGAGCCGCGAAGTACGAGATGTGGAGCGGCAGCATCGACCCTGACATGGTCAAGGCGATCATGGCGTCCCGCTCCCTCCATGTCCGGCGGACCACGCCGATGCCGGACGAAAAGGTGGACGTCGCGACATTCGACATCGACCTGACGGGCCTGGCGTCGATGCGGACGCAGCTTGCGTCGGCGTGCTCGTCGGTCGACGCCAAGCCGAAAGGTCCCTGGCCGGCAAGCCCTTGGCCAGCAACTCCGCTGCCGAACGTCACCGCGCCGCCCTCGGCCGTGCCGTCGCCGTAAGCGCAGGAGCGCCCGATCCTTGTTGGGCGCGCACCGGCAACCTCCCGCCGTTCATCCCTCCGGCACCCCGGCCATGCGCATGCCCTCATACACACGCTCGCGCCCGGCGAGATAAGCCGGATGGTCGCTCGTCACGCGGGCCCGGTAGCGGCGGAGAGTGAAGGTCGGATTGAGCACAAGGCCGGCCTGTGCGGCGGCCCGCGCCTCGTCCGGTGAGCCGAGTAGCGACAGCGCAGCGGCGAGATAGTAATGCGGGAGGGGATGATTTCGGTTGGCCTCGATGCTCCGGCGCAGCCAGGCAACCGCTTCCACGTCGGCGCCGAGAAACAATTTGGCGAGACCGACAAACATAAACCACCGGTAGGCGTAGGAATCGCGAGGAGAGAGGCGAAGCGCCTCGCGGATATGGGCCTCGGTCTCGCTACTGCGACCGAGAAAAAACTTGGCGAGACCGATGAAGGCATGAGCGTCGGCCAAATTGTGATCCAGTGCCAACGCCCGCTCGCATTCAGCGATGGCTCGGGCCGGGTTGCTAAATGATTGGACCAGACCCAGGATGCTACGGGCCCGAGCATGGTTTGGCGCCAGGGGCAGAGCCTTGGTTGAGGCTGCCTCGGCCGCCGCCAAGTGCGCTTTCCAGTCGTCGGTGACAAGATTGGCCCCAAGCGCCGCTTCAACCCGCGCCGAGCCGACCAGCGCCTCGATATTGTCGGCATCGAGTGCCAGGGCGCGGTCGAAAAAGGCCTGCGCTTGCGTCATGTATTGCGGGGTCGTCCCATTGTTCTCGTAAGCCCAGCCCTGGAAATACAGGTCCATTGCATCGGGATGGGTTGAACGTTCCGCTCGCCGCGCTTCAACCTGAATGAGCTGGGCATTTAGCGTGTTTGCGAGCCGCGATACGATCTCGTCCTGCATGTTGAACAGGTCGGCGACGGGTTTCTCGAACCTCTCGGCCCATAGGTGATTGCCGGTTTCGGCATCGATCAGCTGAACATTCACCCGAAGCCGATTGCCGCCTCGTTGCACGGAACCTTCGAGCACATAGCGGACGTTCAACTCGCGTCCGACTTGCTTTACATCGACGGCTTTGCCTTTGAAGGTGAAAGCGGTGTTACGCGCGATCACGAATGAGCCACTGATGCGCGAAAGGTCCGTGGTCAGGCTATCGGTCACGCCATCAACGAAATAGTCCTGCTCGGGATCGCCTCCGAAGTTCGCGAACGGCAGTACGACGATGGAAAGGCGTGGCGCAGGAATCGACATCGCAACTGTCGCGGCATCGGACCGATCTGGATCAGCGGTACCCTGAAACTGTTCACCAGAATCGGCTGTGGGCGCCGCGTCTGCGGGCCTCTGCACTTCCTGCACCGTTCCAACGAAACGGAAGCCCTTGCGCTGCAGGGTTTTGATGAGACGCTGTTTTTCGCCGGAATCGCCAATCACACTCCGAGCGACGTTCAGCCGCGTCGTCAGTGCCGCATCGGACACGACACGGCCGTTCCAGATGGTCTTGATGAGGTCGTCCTTGCTTACGACCCGTTCCCTGTTGCGGATCAGGTAATCGAGCAGGTCGAACACCTGCGGCGCAACGGAGACCACGTGCGCCCCGCGGTAAAGCTCGCGAAGGTCGGTGTCGAATGCGTACTCGTCGAAGAGATACCGCAAGCTGGCAATTCCCTGGGTGACTTTCCCCCGTCGGTCTCTCGCGCCGGTTGCACCGCAAGAATAAGCCGGCGGTGAAGAGAATGTAAGCAGAATGTCAAGAGCGCCCGCCCATGGCCTGCTACCATCCTCGGGACGGCACAATTTGCTCAGGAAGCAATCCATGAGCACGACCAACGGCTTGCCGTACCGCGCAGCGGTGCCCCGAGCAGAGACTCAGGATTTAGCGTAAGGCCGTCCATTTGAAGGACCGGCAGCAACGCCCACGACGTGCGTCCTCGGAATACAAATATGATGGAGACCGTGATGGCATTGAAGATCACGCGCCGCGCCTTCATCGCAACCGGCGCAGCCACCATCGCTTTGTCGTATCATGATAGCGGGTGGACGCAGACCTGGCCCTCCCGGCCGATCAAGATTGTTTGCGCCTATCCCGCCGGCGGACTTGCGGACACCCTCGCGCGCGTCTACGGCGAATACCTCTCCCAGAAGCTCGGCCAGCCGGTGATAGTTGAGAATAAGGCGGGTGCCAGCGGTTCGATCGCTGCAGCAGCCGTGAAGCAATCGCCACCGGACGGTTACACGTTACTCCTCGCCATCACCGCAACTCTGGTGCAAAGCCGCGTGCTATTTAAGACTTTGCCATACGACGCCGACAAGGACTTCGCGCTCATTTCCAGCATGTCGGCAGGATATCTGCCGTTGGTCGCCTATAAGGCGACCAACGCCACCAATTTAAAGGAGTTCGTCGAATACGCCCGCAGGAACGTGACCAACGTCGGGACCTTCGGCGCAGGCTCCTACCCTCATATCGTCGTTGCAGAGCTCAACAAGCAGTACGGGCTGCAGATGAAAGCCGTGCACTACCGCGGCGAAGCGCCGATGTGGCAGGACCTCGCGGCCGGCGTGCTCCAGGCGGCGATGGGGAGCTACGCCAATGCCGTCAACGCGCTGGAATCCGGAGTTGGGAGGGCAATCGCCGTGCAGACGAGGACGCGGAGCAGAAAGCTTCCCGACGTTCCCACATTTTTCGAGCAGGGTGCCGAGTCCGAGCTCTTTGCTATGACCGGTTACGTCTTTCTCGCCGGTCCCATCGGCATGCCGCAGGACATCGTGGAGCGTGTTTCCGGCCTGATGGTGGAGGCAGGCAAGACCGACAAGATCCAGAAGCTGCTCGACGCGTACGGCATCGATGAGTCCGCTCAGGGACATATCGCGTTCAGAAGGCTGTACGACAGCGAAACGCCTCCCTTGGTGGCTGCTGTGAAGGCATTGGGGCTGACGCCTGAATAGCGTGCGGGTGCCGGCGCTCGTCCGCCTTGCAGATCGCCGTGGGGCCACGAGCGGATCTGTGCGCCATCGGCTGAATGGATGAACCCGTCACCTCAGCAGAACTCAGGGAACAAGCACCGCTGGCATTAGTCCCGTTGGCAGCGGTACAAACTGATTCTGGTGCCCCGGAGCCATCGCCAGGATCGCCAATGCAATTGCGAGGACCGCCAAGAGTCTGGCCATCAATCAAATCCGCTGAAGATCGCTGGTACGTACGAGATGATCTTGGCTCTGCGCTCCTTTGGAAAGGCAATCGTTCGACAGCGACTTGGATCGACCGGTCACACTCAATACATGCATGCTGAAGTAATCAGCACCGTGAACATGTCGACGTCGAACTCGTTCTCCAAGCTAAGTCCGAACCGCTCCAGCCATTTATCCTGAGCCAGGTAGGCCAACTTCTCTCGCGCCTGTGGGCAAACAAATTTGAGCCCTCCAACATTCTGAAGGTGATGGACCATTTCGTGTACCAGGACCGATTGATCGGTCGGCGAAGTGCCACCCCAATCATCAGGAAGCAGGATCGTTCTCGTCTCGTTGTCGTAAAGTGCGACAACCTCGCGCTGAGCTAGTTGTCCATCGCTTTCCATGAAGCCTTGCGAAGAAGTACGGTCCCTTGCACGCAACCTCGCAAGCTCCATCTTCGACGCAAATTCAATGACGGGACGCTGCTTGATGGCAGGCAGGTCGAAATTCGATGAGAGCCAAGTCACAATGTCATCCAACAGGGCTTCCGCAAGTTGAGCTGCATCAGGATGCAACGAAACCGAACGCGACTCGGCGGACGCGCCGCGCTCCAAAGCATATTCGCAATCGGCTTTAGAGGATGGGGCTAACGTCAGGGAGGCTATCGCCGCGACCAAGAGGAATTGCTTGAACATGACCCTCTCCTCAGAGGCTGTCCGAAAAAGACACTCTTCAAAAAATCAGTCGGCAATTGAATGGCTGGAACATAGCATTCGCCTGGCCACGTCGTTGTGAACCCATTCACACCCAAAGAACTCGCAACGCCGCCGGTCACCGAACATGCGGACGAGCGGCGTGCCTCGTACTTCACCGGGACACCGGCCGCCCGTTCAGCAGACGACGGAACCACGTCGCTAGAGCGTGGTAGCGGACGTGAGCGCCGGGGCACACCGTTCAGAAGACCTTGCTGCCTTCGGCATCCCGAACTGCAGCAATCGAGGCCGTTCGCGGCTGCTGGAAATCAGCGGACGAACCTAGTTCGTCTTGACGAACTTGTACGTCCCCTTCTTGTGGCCAATGACCTGACTGATGCCATCGAAGTTGCTCTTGAGAGGGTCGATGGTGACGACGAGCGCGGCCTGGAGACCTTCGAATTTTCCGGTCCCACCCGTTATGTTGCAATTATTGGGGGATGCGGGCATCCAGTCGCATTGCTCGAACAACTGGTCGCCGTCCTTGTCGACGTAAGTACAGAACCCGTGAATCTCGGCGGTCTTCGCCGACGGATCCGTCAGGCGGCTGAGCTGACAACGTCCACCCATGTTGTTGAGTACGGGATTTCCCGCCTCGTTTGAGGCTGCCATGGCTTGGTTCATGACAGCAAATTCTCTGCCGCCGCCGATCGCCATCGGCTTGGGAGCAGGAATCGGCGTCGCGGTGAATATGACCGAGACGGGGCCCTCCGGCGGCATGCTCTGAGCCTGGACACTCGTCGTTGCCAGCACTGATGCGACTGAAAGCAACGCGAGGTTTGCGTGCAAAATGGCCATCGTTAGCTCCCTTTGATGTGGTGCAGAGAACGATTGCGGGCAGAGAAGGCTATGCCTTGAGTTACTTTGCGGCCTGCTGCGGCTGGGGCGGCGGCGGTTTGGGGACCGACGTGAGCATGCGAATCTTCCATTGCCCGTCTTCACGAACATCGAGAGCGGTCCAAACAACGGTGAAGTCTATAGGAGCGCCTGTCTCGCTGTTGCCGGTAATGCGAGATTCGCCGGTGACCAGAGCCATGCTTTCTGACAATGACTGAACCTCGGTCGTCTTGACCTCGAGGCGACTAACTCCCGCCTTGAAAGCGTTCTCATAATATCTGGCATTGTCCACGACGCCGTCTTCCGTCACACGCATATAGTTCTTGGTGTAAAGCGAAGTAATCCCGGCAGCGTCCTTGTTGCTGAAGTACTGCTCGTATGCTGAACCTATCTTTCCAAGTTCTTCCTTGAGATTTTGATCTGACGCAGTCGCAGGAATTGCCGATAGTAACAGCGAGATACATACAACTCCGAATCCGCGCATGATGTCACTCCCTACTGTTGACGCCGCTCCAGACGAGATGCCTGCCTCCATCCCCGTGAACTCCCGACGCCGCTGCACTTGAGCCGGCAGCCTCGTTGTTCTCCATGGACAGGAAGTCTCCCTTGATCTGACGCAAGGAATTTTCTCCGCAGTCAGCGCTGCTCGAAACTTGGTTGTTCGTCTTCATGGTGGCAGCAGAGCGGCCGCGATTCCGCCGCTAAGGTCAGGCGGCCGCACGAAAAGAAAACGGGAGGTCGCCGGTATTTCAGCGTCATCTCGGCCGTTCTGGCCGATCAGGATCAATCCGGCTCCGCCATTTGCCACGTTGAGAACCACGGGCTCTCCGCTCCACGTCTTGATCGGCTGCATTCCCACGATGAGGAATTCGCCCATGGGCTGATCAAGATATTGAAGGCGCAATTGCGGACCGACCTCCGCTGCAGCAAGTTCAAAGCCGAGTTGTCGGGCCCGCGCGTAAATGACGGCCAGAGGCACGCTATCGGTTTTAAAGCCGAGCTGGACCGCGGATACCGCCAAAAGCTCCACGTCCATCTTGTTAGAACTGACGGTAAAGGCCGGTCGAGCGAGAACTTCCGCGGCCAACCCGCCGATATTGCAACCCACGGCATCCAATGCATTGCGCAACGCGAAGGAGTTGCCAAAAGTGCCGACCGCAATCGTCTTCCAAGTCGGAACGTCGCGGGCGGACCCGATGAGTTTTTGCGGCAAATCAACTGCACGAACTTTGCCGAGTTTCAGTTGATTCTGTAACACGTCGCGCGCCGAGCATTGTCCCCACGCCCTGGGCGCGAACTGAAACAAGGAAGCGGCACAGAGCAATGCAACCATCAAGCAATGGCTGCCCCACCTCGCGTTCAGATGGTGATGTGGTGCGGCACGATCCGCGTGGTTTGCCAGTATGCACATGTCGAAGATCGACTTGCTGCAAAGTTCAACTGAAAAAAGCCCGCCTCCGAGTCAATGGGAAGAACGGAGGCCAATGAAAAACATCGTCCGACCGCACTCAAAAGGGGGGCCGGAGGCGGGACACGATTGGCTCAACTATTCCAACTTCAAATGAACGGGCGGCGGTCCGTAAGCCCGATCGCCCGCCGCATCAAACCGAAACGGAATGATGTACTCAAACGTAGCACCACGAGTCCCTCGGTACAATCAGCAACTCCGCCCACCAGCGTGCATTGCGATCACTCGATCGCGCTTCGCCGCGAACACCACTCTGAGGCCGCAGACGTTTGTCATAGGTCACAAGCCGCGACTGTTCGCCGCAAGCTCATCGGCGACAATCGCCCGATCGCGCCGCCGCGCGTCCGTCGGCCGCGCCCTCGCCCGCATCGCCACTCCGTATTTCACCGGGCAACGTGACGATCCCTGTGCCTATCACAATCGGCCGCGCGCAGACGCCGGAGTATTCATCGAGCTATTCTCGGCAGATGGGCTCACATCGTCAGCGTCCGACCTCAAGACGATGAATCATCGGATGAAGGGCTGCTCCATTTCGAGCACACGAGGTTGCAATCCAATGACGATCCGGTGCTGAAGCTCGTCATCTAAACGCCGGTCTCGGGCGTCGGCTCACGATCGCCTGGCGTCAGCTTTTGAGGGCCAAGCGGAGCGCAGCGATCCGTCAGAGCAACGCCGCTCGTGACCCGTCGGCGGACGTCCCTTGATCTAGATCAACCAGAACGCGGCGCTTCGCCGCTTAGCTGGCTCATCCTCCTTTGCCTGAGTTGGAGGGAATAGGAAAACGCCCGCAGTGGCGGCACTACATCGCCCCACTCGGCCAATGCAGCGAATTTCTGGAGAACCCTTATGCAAAAGCATCTGTTGTCGCTTGCTGCGATCCTGTCGGGTTTGAGTCTCGTCGTGTCGACATCGACCCCGAGCGCCGCTCAATCGATTTCTGCGGAAGAGGCACAAGCGATCGCTGCGGAGGCCTATGTTTACTTCTATCCGCTCGTGACGATGGACCTGACGCGCAAGCAGCTCATCAATTCCGATCCCAAAACTGCGGCAATAGGCGGTCCTCCGAACACGTTCGACAATATCCAGGCCTACCCGACCGCAGACATGAAGGCGGTGGTGCGGCCCAATTTCGACACGCTGTATTCGAGCGCCTGGCTCGACCTGACCCGCGAACCCATGGTCGTTTCGGTTCCTGATACCGGTGGCCGCTACTACCTGCTGCCGATGCTCGACATGTGGACCGATGTGTTCGCGTCGCCGGGATGGCGTACGACAGGCACCAAGGCAGCGAATTTCCTGGTCGCGCCGCCGGGCTGGAACGGAAACGTGCCGGCGGGCTTCGCACGTATCGACGCGCCGACGCCTTATGTCTGGATCATCGGCCGCACCAAGACCGATGGTCCTGCCGACTATGCTCCGGTTCACGAGGTGCAGAAGGGGTACAAGATCACACCGCTATCTGGATGGGGTAAGCCCCCGGTCGCCGTGACACAGACCATCGATCCCAACGTTGACGTCAAGACGCCGCCGAAGCTGCAAGTCGACACGATGGCAGGCGATAAGTTTTTTGCCTATGCGGCGGAGCTATCCAAGGTCCACCCGCCACACATCACAGATGAGCCGATCATCGCGCGCATGGCGCGGATAGGGCTCGAACCGGGCAAGACGTTCGATATGACCAAAGCCGATTCCACGGTACGGAAAGCTATCGAGGATGCGCCGGCTCAGGCGCAAAAACTGATGGCATGGAAAATCCCAACGCTGGCGCGCGTCGCAAATCACTGGTCCATGAACACGGACACGATGGGCGTTTACGGGAACTACTACTTGAAGCGCGCGATCGTCGCGCAGCTCGGACTCGGCGCTAATCTGCCGGAGGACGCGATCTACCCGAACAGTGTTGGCGATGAAAACGGCAAGCCGCTCGACGGCGCAAACAAATACATCGTCCGCTTTGCCAAGGACGCGGTGCCGCCGGTCGAGGCATTCTGGTCAATCACCCTGTATGACGATGAAGGCTTCCAGGTTGCCAATCCACTCAATCGCTTTGCGGTGAGCAGCTGGATGCCGTTCAAGCGCGACGCCGACGGATCGCTCACGCTCTACGTCCAGAATGACAATCCGGGCGGCGATCGCGAAGCCAACTGGCTGCCCGCGCCCACAAGCCCGTTCAACCTCACCATGCGTCTTTATGCGCCAAAGTCGGAGGCATTGACCGGCGTGTGGAATCCACCCGCCATCAAGCGGGTCGATAGTGAAACCGTTGGCCGGCAGCAATGACAATGCCAAGGGAGCCCGGCTGGGCAAGGCACGCGCGGCGCATTTAAAGCGCCCGAGAAAGGGGAGAGTTGATTCCGCTCGCGAAGCCTGAACCAGGATCACGCCGCCGAAGACGAACCTTCATCGAGATCGAACGGGAGGTTCGCTCCTCAAACGTCGCTCGATACATGCCTCTTGGACAGTTTACACAGCTATGGAGGTAGCCCATGCCGATCGTTCAATTTACTCGCTTCAAAACCGACAAGGTCGAGGAAACGGTCCAGATCATCCGGCAGGCGAAGAAAATCTTTGAAAAACACGGTGCCGAGTTTCTTCGGCTCTCCCGTTTCCACACCGGTCACTGGGCAGGAGAGTTGCTGGTTACGACGCGCTACTCCAATTGGGAAGTCTACGGCAAGGTGCAGGAGGCCGTGGCAAAGGACCCGGAGTTCGCGCAGCTGCAGGCTGATGGAATGAAGATTGCCGAACTGCAGGGCCGCAATATCGCCGTCAGCATCGATCTCTAGTCGGGGCGCCGCCCCGCAAACCACAATAAGCGCGGAGGCCGCCGGACATATGCCGGTGGCCTTCCCGATCTGATGACGGCGTTCTACGCCCCGACCGGCGTATAGATCACGAGCTTCAGCGCGGGATCGTCGTTGGCCTGAAAACTCGTGTGCTCGAAATGCAGCACGCCCAGAGTTGGATGAGACATCGTCTTGAGGCCCGAGGCGGTGCTGCGGATCTCGTGGGCTTCCCACCATTTGACGAATTCCGGGCTGCCCTGCCGCAGCCGCGTCAGCAACTCCGCAAAGGCGGGATCGCCGGCCCAGACGTCGTGGGTGGCGCGAAACATCGCGACCATGCGCTTGGCGACCTCCGCCCAGCCCGCGCCGTAAGCCTTGCGCGTCTGCTTGTTGGTCATCATCAGGAGCATCGTGTTGCGATCCTCCTCCGGTAACCGGCCGAACGCAAAAACCTGCTCGGCGGCTTCGTTCCAGGCCAGCACGTCCCAGCGCCGCCCGGTGATATAGGCCGGATGCGGCAGGCTCTCGATCAGCCGCAGGATCGGCGGCGGCACGATCTCGCGCGTGAACGCCCGCTTGTCGCCGTCGCGCGCCAGCGCCTTGAGATGCGCATGCTCGGTCTTGCTCAGCCGCAGCGCACGGGCGAGCGCATCGACGGTGGTGACCGACGGGCTGACGGTGCGCCCCTGCTCGAGACGGATGTACCAGTCGACACCGATGCCGGCGAGCTGGGCGACCTCCTCGCGGCGCAGGCCCGCGGTGCGCCGGCGGCTGCCCGCGGGAAGACCGACCGTCTTCGGCGTCAGCTTTTCGCGGCGGGACCGCAGGAAGTCGCCGAATTCGATGCGGCGCGGGTCGGCCATGATGTTGCGCTCCGATGGAGGGCCTTCGTAATACTAGGATAATACCAGGCCTTGCTGACCTTTCCAAGGCGGCGCATATGCCTTTTCACCCGACTTTGAGGTGAACATCATGAAAGCTGCCGTACTCAAATCCTTCGGATCGCCGCTGGTGATCGAGAATGTGCCGGAGCCGGTGCTCGGCACCGGCGAGGTCATCGTCGACGTCGTCGCCACGCGCGTCCTGTCCTACATGAACGAGGTCTTCAGCGGCGAACGAAACTACGCGCTCGACCTGCCGATCATCCCGGGTCCCGGCGGCATCGGCCGGGTGCGCGCGATCGGCCCGGACGCGACCAAGCTCGCCGTTGGCGACTGGGTGTTCTGCGACCCGACGGTGCGTTCGCGCGATGACATCGTGGCGCCCGATATCGCCCTGCAAGGGCTCACGGCCGCCGGCCCCGGCGGTATGCGCCTGCAACGGCATTTTCGCCACGGCTCCTATGCCGAGCGGATGCGCGTGCCGACCGAGAATGTGAAGCGGCTTGGCGCGATCACGTCCGCGGAAGCCTCGCAATGGTGCGCGCTGGGGACGGCGCTGGTGCCCTATGGCGGCTTCCTCGCCGCCAACCTTCAACCCGGCGAGACCGTGCTGGTGAGCGGCGCCACCGGCAATTTCGGCAGCGCCGCCGTCTCCGTCGCGCTCGCGATGGGCGCGGCCTGCGTGGTCGCGCCGGGTCGCAACGACAGGATTTTGGCCGACCTCGTCCGCCGCTTCGGCGATCGGGTGAAGCCGGTGAAACTCACCGGCAACGAGAGCGACGACTGCGAAAGCATGAAGCGCGCCGCACCGGGACCGATCGACTGCGTGTTCGACATCATGCCACCCTCGGTCAGCACGACCGTCGTACGCGCGGCGATCATGACGGTGCGCGCTTACGGCCGCGTCGTGCTGATGGGCGGCGTCGGCATGGCGGGCGGCGCAGGCCTCGATCTGCCCTACCCCTGGATCATGCGCAACTGCATCAGCATCCACGGCGTCTGGATGTATCCGCCGGATGCGGCAAGCCGCCTGATCGCCCTGGTGCGCGCGGGATTGTTACGGCTGGACGAATACGAGGCGACGGCGTTCGACCTCGACCACGCCAACGAGGCGGTGGAACACGCCGCGGCGAATGGCGGACCGTTCAAATTGACGGTGATCAGGCCGTAACGGCCCCACCGCTGCGGCGATGCGCCGTCGCAGCCGAAAGGCCTGACATGTCAAATGGCTGGAAGGCGTCACCCCGATCGTAGCCGGCCAAGGCCGGCTACTGCGCATGGGGTTGTTTTCGCAGTTTTTATTATTCGAGCTCGACGACCTGGCCGTTCGACAGCGACACGCGCCGGTCCATGCGGCCGGCGAGCTCCATGTTGTGGGTCGCGATGAGCATGGAGACCTTGGTCGCCTTGACCAGCTGCATCAACGCCTGGAAGACGTGATCGGCCGTGTGCGGATCGAGGTTGCCGGTCGGCTCGTCCGCGAACAGCACACGCGGCGCGTTGGCGACCGCGCGCGCGATCGCGACGCGCTGTTGCTCACCGCCCGACAATTCCGCGGGCCGATGGGTGATGCGGTCGCCGAGGCCGAGATAGCCAAGGATCTCCTTGGCGCGCTTGACGCTCTCCGATTTCTTCAGACCACGGATCATCTGCGGCATCATCACGTTCTCGAGCGCCGAGAACTCCGGCAGCAGCCGGTGCGACTGATAGACGAAGCCGATATCGGTGCGGCGGAGCTGGGTACGCTCGATGTCGGGCAGCTGCGAGGTCGGCGCGCCGTTGACGTAGACCTCGCCGGAATCGGGTGCTTCAAGCAGCCCTGCGATGTGCAGCAACGTCGATTTGCCCGAGCCCGACGGCGCGACCAGCGCCACCGATTGCCCGGCCCACAGCGCGAGCTTGGCGTTGTCGAGGATCGTCAGCGGCACCTCGCCCTGCAAGTACTGCCGCTTTATCTCGTGGAGATAAATGACCGGTACATCTTCCGCCCCCTGCTGGCTCTCCATCAGCCCCTCACTCGTACCGCAGCGCTTCGACGGGATCGAGGCGCGCGGCGCGCCACGACGGGTACAGCGTCGCAAGGAACGACAGCGTCAGCGCCATGATGACGACCGCCGTGGTCTCGCCGACGTCGATCTCGGCGGGCAGCTTCGACAGGAAGTAGAGCTCCGGCGAGAACAGCTCGGTGCTGGTCAGCCAGGACAGGAATTGCCTGATGGACTCGATGTTGAGGCAGATCACGAGGCCGACGAAGAAGCCGACCAGCGTCCCGACCACGCCGATCGAGGCGCCCGTGATCAGGAAGACGCGCATGATCGAGCCTTGCGAGGCGCCCATCGTGCGCAGGATCGCGATGTCGCTGCCCTTGTCCTTCACCAGCATGATCAGGCCGGAGACGATGTTGAGCGCGGCGACCAGCACGATCATGGTCAGGATCAGGAACATCACATTGCGCTCGACCTGGAGCGCGTTGAAGAAGGTCGAGTTGCGCTGCCGCCAGTCGACTAGGAACACCGGCCGGCCCGCGGCCTCCGTCACCGCCTTGCGGAAGGCGTCGATCTTGTCGGGGTTGGTGGTGAACACCTCGATCGAGGTGACGTCGTTGCTGCGGTTGAAATAGGCCTGAGCTTCAGCCAGTGGCATGAACACGAAGCCGAGATCGTATTCGGACATGCCGATCTCGAACACCGCGACGATCTTGTAGGGCTTGATGCGCGGCGTCGTGCCCATCGGGGTGACTGCGCCCTTCGGCGCCACCAACGTCACGCTGTCACCGGCATGCAACGACAGCTGGTCGGCGAGGCGGCGGCCGATCGCGACCCCCTGCCCGTCGTCAAAGCCCTCGAGCGAGCCCTGCTTGATGTTCTTGGCGATCGAGGTGAGGTTGTTGAGGTCGTCGGAGCGGATGCCGCGCACCAGGACGCCCGAGGCGTTCCACGGCGAGGACGCCAGCGCCTGGCCGTCGACCACGGGCGCTGCGAGCCGGATGCCCTGGACCTGGCTGAGGCGGTCGGCGACGTCCTTCCAGTCGGTCAGCGGCGATTCCAGCGGCTGCACCAGGATGTGGCCGTTGAGGCCCAAAATCTTGTCGAGCAGCTCCTTGCGGAAGCCGTTCATGACAGCCATGACGATGATCAGCGTCGCCACGCCGAGCATGATGCCGAGGAAGGAGAACCCGGCGATGACCGAGATGAATCCCTCCTTGCGGCGCGCCCGCAGATAGCGCGCCGACAGCATCCACTCGAATGGCGCAAAAGGCGCGGTTTGCTTGGTCTCGGTCATGGTCTCATCCATCGCTCGATAATCCCATGATTCGGGGTCAATTGTGGCCGGATTGGCGGCCGCGATATCGCGCGATGAACAATATTCAGCCGACCAGCCGGGCGACCGCGTCCGCAGGCGACATCGTCTCGCGAGAGCCGTCACTGCGCTTCTTGATCTCGACCTTGCCCTCGGCGAGGCCCTTCGGCCCGATCATGATCTGCCAGGGGATGCCGATCAGGTCGGCGGCGGCGAATTTGGCGCCGGCCCGCTGATCGGTGTCGTCGTAGAGCACGTCGACGCCCTTGGCGGTGAGCTCGGCGTAGAGCTTCTCGCAGGCCGCATCGACCGCGGCATCGCCCTGCTTGAGGTTGAGAATCGACGCGCGGAACGGGGCCACCGCCTCCGGCCATTTGATGCCGGCATCGTCATGGCAGGCCTCGATGATGGCGCCCAGCAGGCGCGAGACGCCGACGCCGTAGGAGCCGCCATGGATCGGCACATCGACACCGTCGGGGCCCGCAACCAGTGCCTTCATCGCATCGGAATACTTCGTGCCGAAATAGAAGATCTGCCCGACCTCGATGCCGCGGGTGTTCACCCGCTTGTCCGCAGGCACTTCCTGCTCGAAGCGCGCGGCGTCGTGCACGTCTTCCGTCGCCGCATAGACCGAGGTCCATTGCTTGATGATCGGCGTCAGGTCGCTGTCATAGTCGACGTCCTCGCCCGGCACCGGCAGGTCCAGCACGTCGCGATTGATGAAAACGCCGGATTCGCCAGTCTCCGCAAGCACGATGAACTCGTGGCTGAGATCGCCGCCGATCGGGCCGGTCTCGGCGCGCATCGGGATCGCCTTCAGCCCCATCCGCGCGAAGGTGCGCAAATAGGCGACGAACATCTTGTTGTAGGAGACGCGCGCTGCGGCCTCGTTGAGGTCGAAGGAATAGGCGTCCTTCATCAGGAACTCGCGGCCGCGCATCACGCCGAAACGCGGACGCTGCTCGTCGCGGAATTTCCATTGGATATGATAGAGGTTCAGCGGCAGGTTCTTGTAGGACTTGACGTAGGCGCGGAAGATCTCGGTGATCATTTCCTCGTTGGTCGGCCCATACAGCAGCTCGCGCTTGTGGCGGTCGGCGATGCGCAGCATTTCCGGGCCATAGGCGTCGTAACGGCCGCTCTCGCGCCAGAGGTCGGCCAGCTGGAGCGTCGGCATCAAGAGTTCCAGCGCGCCGGAGCGGTCCTGCTCCTCGCGCACGATCTGCTCGATCTTCTTCAGCACGCGGAAGCCGAGCGGCAGCCAGGCATAGATGCCGGCCGCCTCCTGCCTGATCATGCCGGCGCGCAGCATCAGCCGATGCGAGACGATCTCCGCCTCTTTCGGATTTTCCTTCAGGATGGGCAGAAAGAATCGCGACAACCGCATGGCAATACTCTGGGAATCAGTGATCGCCTGCAGTGAAAGCGGATTGGGAGCGAAAACACAAGACCGGGAATGAGGAAAAGCCGCTAAGGCGGCGGAATTCCTGTCATTTTTCCGTTGCCTTCAGGTTCAGCATGAACCGCACCGGCGCGCTTTAAGGCAGCCCCAGATCGAGCTCGTCCTCCAGCGTGACCTTCTCGAAATCGGTCACCAGCGCGTCGATCCGCACATGCCAGCGGCCGGCGAAGGGGAGCTCGACCTTGCGCACGTGCCAGTAGCCGTCCGGCCCAAGCGATGCGCCCCGCTCCATCGGCTCGATGCCGCGCTCCGGCAGACTCAGGGTCAGCGTCACCTCCTTCGCGATCAGCGGCGTGGCCTCGCCGGTCATGAGCTGAAGCACGAAATCGTCGAGCCCGGCCTTGCCCGGCGAGACCAGCACCTGGAACATCGCCTTGTCGCTGTGGATGTGGATCGCCAAGGGCGTCTCGGGAATGATCGTCCGCGGTGGCGGGGTGAAGCGCCAGCCGGCGACGACGGCAAGGATGGCGAGTGCGATCGCGCCTTCCAGCATGATCGAGCGCTTGAGCGCGGGCGTCCCTGTCTCGTTCCGGGCCAGGGCCAGGGCCGGTGTCAGCCTGAACCGATTGAGCGCGGCAAGCGCCAGCAATCCCGTGACCAATGCAAGCTTGATCGAGAGGATGAGTCCGTAGCGGGTCTCGACCAGCGCGACCGGCTTTTCGAGCTGAACGATCGCGAGTGCGAGGCCGGTCAAGGCCAGCACGCCGACCGCCAGCGCAGCGATGCGGGAAAAGCGGTTCACGACGGGGAGCGTCGCAGTCGTCGGCTCCGACACCAGCGCGACCAGCGGCGCGAGAGCACCGATCCAGATGGTGACGCCGAGGCCGTGGAGAAAGATCGCCGGCCGGGTCAAAGCCTCCGGCGGGGCCGTTGCGGCGTGCCCGGTCATGGCAAGCGACAGGCCGACGCCGACCAGCGCGATGATCGCAAGAGCGCGCGCGTACCATGCGCTGCGCAGCGCCATCAACGCGAACAGCATCGCAGCAATCGCAACCAGCAGCGCGGGGCCGGCACTGGTCGCGAACGCGACTTTCCAGGGGGCGGCCGTCGCGAGAGCCGCTGGCGGCAGCCCGAGAAGATCCAGGCCTAACACCCCGAGAGAGACAGCGGCGCTCGGAATGCCGATGGCGAGCGCCACGCGTGGAACGGTCATGCCCGTCGTCGACCACGCAACCCAGCGCGCAAAGAACACGCCTCCGACACCGACGAACAGCCCGAGATAGAGACCGACGCGCGCCAGCCAGATCAGCACGCTCAACCCGCGATCAGCATTGGCAGGAGGTTGCGTCCCCGTCGGCATGCCGATCGAAAAGATCACCGATCCCGCGACGGGATGGCCGTCCTGCGAGATCACGCGATAGCTGACGACCGCGGTGCCCTGCGGCAGGTCGGGCGGCATTGCGACCGAGATCGTTTCGCCCGACGCGCTGACGCGCGCATCGTCCCGCGCCCTGCCGGCGCCGTCGATCAATTGGATTGCGCCCGGCGTTACCGCCTCGTTGAAGCGCAGCTCCACCGCCACCGGCGCGCTCGCAAGCATACTGCCGCTCGCCGGCTCGACCGCGACGAGCGCCGCATGTGCGGACGCGCCGGTCGTGAAGCCGACAACGCAGAGGAGCGTAGCGAGCGCGGCGAGCAGGCGCATCAGGGCTTTGACAGGAGCTTCACGCCTGGCGCCGGCGACTTGCCCTCGTGCGAATGCCCTGCCCCGTCCACCGGGATCTCGATCCAGCGGCTGACGCCGGTCTCGCACTCCTGGACGACGGGGAAATACAGCGTCGTGTTCGGCTTCAGACTGTTGGTCAGGAAGCTGCTGATGACGAACTCGTCGTAATTGTGATCCGGCAGCTTGCCGCCGGACCAGGCCACCTCCCTGACGCCGGAGGCAAGCTTGTTGCCGTGATAGTCGTATTCATTGGCGTACTTGCCTTCGAAGACATCGACGCTCCAGCCCGCCTTCGGCATCGGCTTCACCGCAATCACGCCTTCCGGAATCTGCACCCTGATCTTCACCGTGGGCGAACCCGCGCAGCCGTGCGGCACGGCGAAGACGGCCTTATAGTAGGAACCAACCGTCGCCTGCTTGGTCTCGAGCGTGATATGCGCCGATGCAGGCGACGCGGCCAGCGCGGCGATCAGGAACAGGCAGGATTTCTTCGACATGTTTGGCCCCTTCGACAACGTCATTTGATCAGGATCGGTGATTCCACGCTGACATGATCGGCCTCGGAGATCGAAATTCCGAGACCCAGCATCCAGCGTCCGGGTGTCAATTGCGCGACCTTCACGTGCCAGCTGTCCTCGCCGTCGCGCGAAGCCTCGACCGGCGCGAGCTTCCGGCCGGACTGCGTGTCCACGAGCGTCACCGACACGGCTCTCGCCGCGAGCGGCGTCTCGTCCGTGGTTTCGAGCTGGATGGCGATCTCGACCGGGCCGGCGCGCCCCGGCGAGACCGTGACGTTGGCCATCGCCTTCTCGGTGTGCAGGTGCGTGAAGAAGCTGTCGTCGTCCGTCGCCGCCGCAAGCGGTGTCGCGGCAACCGACAGCAAGGCAGCCATCGCGAGCGCAAGGCCCGCGAAATTTCGAGGCGAGGTCATCGGAGACTTGATCTGTTTCATCACATCTTCATTCCCGAATGATCCGGCATTTTCTTCATCATGTGCCCGCCGTCGCCGGGCGCCTGCGCACCGACGCCCTGGACGTCGAGGGAGACGGCGACCTTGCCGGCCTTCTCGAACTCCAGCGTCACCGGTACCTTGTCACCCTGCTTGAACGGCCCCTTCAGCTCCTGGAGCATCAGATGATTGCCGCCGGGCGCGAGCTTCACCGTCTTGCCGGCATCGATCACGAGCCCCTTGTCGAGCGGACGCATCTTCATCACACCGTTGTCCATCGCCATCTCATGGACCTCAGTCTTCCCCGCGATGTCGGCGGAAACGCTGACCAGCCTGTCCGCCGTTGTCCCCTTGTTCTCGATGGTGAGATAGCCGCCGGCGACCTTGGCGCCGCCCGGCGTCGCCCGGCTCCAGGCCTGCGAGATGACGAGATCGCCGGCCTTGACGTCCTCGGCCGCCGCTGGTGCTGCACAGAGCGCGAGAGCGAACGCTGCGAGCAGCACATCTTTCAACATGGTCTTCATATCGGTATTCCCGTTTGCAGATTGAATTTCAGTGTGTGGCGAGCTGTTGGCCCGACCATTTTTCGAGATCGGCCATCTCGGCCGAGCCTTCGATCGTCGTGATTGTCCCGTCCCGGGAGATGAGCATGGTCCGGGGAATGTCGCCCTGCCAGGCGGGGTCGATCTCGAACCTCAAACGCTCGACAAAACCGTCGTTGAAGATGAAGTTCTCGGTCGACGACAGCCCCGCCTTGTCAAGCATCGACTGCGTTGCCGCCGGCAAGTTCGGCACGAGATCGGCGCTGATCGTGACCACGTCGATCCCGGGATGGTCCTTCGCAAACTGCCCGAGCAACGGCAGCTCGACCTTGCAGGGGCCGCAGGTCACGCCCCAGAAATGCACGAGCGTCGGGCGACCCGCATGCCCCCTAAGGACGCCTTGCCAGGTGCCGCGCTCGAACGGTTTCAGGGCCGGCGCTGCTCCCAGCGTAGCCGTTGACGCGACCACGATACCCAGACCCAGAATGCCCGCAAATCGACGTCTCATGGCTGGTCCTCGATTGCTGTGAGCCGATAGCCATCCGCTTTCGTCATCCATGACAAATAGACCTGTCGGCCATTGGAGACGAGCAAGGGATGATCGGATGTGTCGGTCGTGCTCGATATCGTCTTCGGCGGCGACCAGCTCTCGCCATCGTCGCGGGACATCATCATCTGGACCGAGGTCTTCTCGCCGTCGAACTCCTTCCAGACCATCACCGTTCCCACAGCACTTGCGAGCACGTAAGGACGCGTCGGATTGCGGCCCGGCTGCCCTAGCGCCATGGGCGCAGAGAAGGTGCGGCCTTCGTCGCGCGAGTGGGCGTAGAACAGTCCCTTGCGCGCCTTGCCGTTCGTGTACCAGGCGACGTGATAGGTCCCGTTCGGCGCAACGGTGAGGCTCGGTCCGTGATGCGGGCAGGCGTTGATCTGCCAGTCGTCATTGCTGACCCGATGGATTTCCCCCGGCGTCGAGACGTCGGCGAAGGTCATGACCGCGTGATCGCGCACGCCGCCCTCGAAGATATTTCTGAAGATCACGGCCGGACGCCCGGGCGCCGCGAATGTCAGCCCCAACCGGCAGCATTCGCAGGTGTTGTCACGCGCAAGCTTCGCCTCCGCGTAGGTGGCGCTGCCATCGCGCGACGAGGCGAAGAACAGCCCCGCTCCCTCGTACTTCCGTCCTGCCTCCTTCGCGGGAACGCGATTGCGCTTGTCCAGCCATGCCGCAAAGACCGTTCCGTCCTGATCGAGCGCCAGCGCCTCAAAGCGCTGGCTCTCGTTGTTGGCGGTGATGGGCCTCAGCTCCGCAAAGCTCTTCCCGCCGTCGGCTGAGCGTGTGAAGAGCACCTGGCCGTTGAAGGCCTCATCCCTGAAGATCGAGAATGCGAGCGCGATGCCGCCCTTGCGATCGACCACGATCTTGGGCCGCGCATCCGGCCCCCAATCAAGGTTCAGCCGCTTCGTCGTGACCTGGGTGGGCACCGAGAAGCTGCGCCCCGCATCCGGCGAGTTCGCAACCGACACCTGCCCGCCCGCCATCCAGACCAGCCACAGCGTTCCGTCCGGTCCGAATGCGGGCGTCACCTTGGTTGCGCAGCGCAACGTCGGCTCCTCACACGCCGCTTCGGAGGCATGCTGACCGTGCATTTGCGCGAGCGCCGCACCTTGCAGGAATGCAAGAGCGATTATCCCAAGCAAGCCACTTCGGACCATGGCCCTATTCCCTTCGAGAGCCCGGATCATCTGAATGCCACCTTCATACCCGCAACGAACAGGCGCGGCGAGCCCGCGTAGATCGATCCCGTCGTGTTTGCGAGCACGCTCGCAGGATTTTGAAGGCCGGCCGCCGTCACCGTATTGGCGATGTTGTTTGCCGACGCGACGTAGGTACGGTCGAAAACGTTCCTGACTTCGAGGAACAGGTTCAGGGATCTGAAAGTGTCGGACACGAGATCGGTCTTGTAGTGGACGTTCAAATTGACCAGCTCATAACCCGGCGCCTTCAACAGATTTGCATTGTCCATGTAGAAGGAGTCCTTCCACTGGACCTCGACGAAGCCTCCGAGGCCTGCCAGCGGCCCGGCAAGCTCGTCGTAGCCAACCCGCGCCGTCAACTCGTTGGGCGAGATGCCCGGTATCTTGTTGCCTGCCCGGTTGAAGCTGAACACCGCGCCATTGGTGATGTTCTCGACATACTCCGTGTAGACCTCGTCGAGGTAGGTGTACGCCGCCATGAACCGCCAGCCCGGATAGAACTTCCAATCGGCCGCAAGCTCGATGCCGCGATGCTCCGAGCGCGGCGCATTGAACGTGTAGCTCGGGTTAGGTGAATTGACAGGTGTTGCCTGCGATACAAGTTCGTCGCGAAAGAACTCGTAGAAGCCCGTCGCGCTGACTTTGAGCGTGTTGTTCGGTGTCCAGTCGAAACCGAGGTCGTAGCCCAGATTTTTCTGAGCCTGGAGCTGGGTATTGTTGCCCGACAGCCCACTCGGCAGGACAAACAGGTTCGAAACCTGCGGAGTGCCGTACCCCGTAGCAACCCGCCCCCTGAGCACCCACTCGTTGTTCACCGTATAAAGCAAGGCTAGTTCAGGCGCGGTGTTCTGGAATTGCCTGTCCGCGGTCGTCAGCGTCGTCGTGGTAATGCCAGTGGGGCCAGCGTACGCATACGCAGTGTTGATCCCCTTGAGAACGGTAGTTTCCCAGCCGATGCCTGCGACAGCCGTCAAGGATGTCGTCAGCTTGAGCTCTTCCCGCGCGCGAACGCCGTAATTGGTCGTCTGGCTATAAAGATTGCTCGACAGACTGCCGAGTGTGGCATTGCCCCCCGGCATGACGTTCCGCGTGTCGCTCGAGGCCGTCAGGGTGTTGTAGAAGGCACCGAAGAACGTGGTCGATTCCAGGCCGAGAATCTCGCCCCGCTTGGTGACGTCGCTCATGAAATTGTACGAGGGAAAATCGCCGATCGCGCTGGTCGTGCCGGTCGGCTGATTGATGTTCCTGTCGTCGAACACGAACTGGTTGCGCCAGGTCGTGGTGTTGTCGAAATCGTGCTCCCAGCGGCCGCCGACGATGGTGCGGCGGTCGTTGCGGCCGAGCCCGGCCTGCACGGCCGTCTCCTTGTCGGTTCCAGCGGTTGCATTGAAGCCGTTGTTGAACAGTGTGACCGTGCCGCATCCGGCGGCGGCCGAGACGCCGGTCGCACAGCCCTGCTGGAAAGGGTTTTGATAGTACTGGTTCAGCGACTGCCGGATCGGCAGCCGCGTGCTGAGGTCTTTGTTGATGATCTTGACCGTGAAACGATCGTCCGGCGTCGCCTTGAGCGTGCCGAGGAAGTTGACGGTCTGCGTATTGAACCAGCTATTGCCGATATAGCCGTCGCCTCGCGTGTCGCTTGCGAACAGCGAGCCCTCGAAGTTCCCGACTTTCTTGCCGGCCGCGAGGTAATTGTTGAGATAGCCGTAGCTGCCGCCGTCGACGCCATATTCGACGCCGTCGATCGTGCCGCCCGGCCGTGTCCGGAAATTGAGCGCGCCGCCGGTGGCATAGTTGCCGTAGAGCGCCGACGACGGGCCGCGGATCACATCGATCGCACTGTAGGCCCGCGGATCGATCAGGTCACTGCGCGACAGGCCGTCCGGTTGCGTGACCGGGAAGCCGTCGTCGAAGATCACGAGATTGCGGATGCCGAAGCCGTTGCGGGCGTTGGAGCCGCGGATCGAGATGCCGATATCGCGGGGTCCGTTGCCCTGCTTCACCGATATGCCGGGGCTCTCGCGCAGCACGTCGGCCACGGTAACCGCCGGCCGGTTGTCGAACTGGCTGCGATAGATGGTCGTCTCGGTCTGGCCGGTTGGCGCCTGATTGAGACCGTCTCGCGCCGCGCTGGCCGTCACGGCCCGGTTTGGGGTCGACGCGCCGACGCTCGCACTCGGCGTAACGGGCCTCGCTGCGCGGCCGGCCGAAGCGGATCGCGGTTGCGAAGGCCGGGTGACTGGTTTGGCACGGGCAGTCTGCGGCGCCTCAACGGTCACCGCCGGCAGCTCCGTGTTCGTGCTTTGGGCAAAGACTCCGCTCGACGACGCAAGCAGCGCGGCCTGGACCGCGACGGCGCTCACGCCACGGCGGGCATGACAACGTAACATGGGGCATTCCTGACGCCGGCTTTCTCTCCGGCCCTTCGACAGCATCGATCGCCAGCGGACGGACCGCGGCAATCACGAGGGTCGTCAGGAAAATTGAGGTGGTGCGCGCGCCTGGGCGCTTGTGCCCTTATGGATCGCCACGGCGGATACATCCGCCGCATGCAACACCACGCGCGCGGCGTGGCGGAAGGGAATGGCGAGCGCAACGTGCGGCGGCGAATCGAGCGATGCGCCTGCCTGCGCCAGGCAGCACAGCGCGCACGCGGCGCCATGTGCGGTCGGCGCGCCGGTCTGGTCGTCCAGACCGCCCTGCTCGCTGGCGCTGTGGCAGATGACGCCGGCAGACAACGGATCGGCCACGGCCTGGCCGGCCGCCAGACAGGCGGCAATCGGCGCCAGCACCTGCATCGCCAAAGCGAGCAGGACCAGGGGTAGGAATTTTTGCAGCCGTGCGCGCATCCGCCGAGCCATTCGTTCGCCTACGAACTAAACACCTCGCCGAGACCTGAGTCGAGGTCAGTTCCGCCGGCTTCTTGGCCCAGCGCAAATTTCTCGAAAACTGTGCTCCTGCCGCCCCACGGGATGGGACGTCCGGCATTTGAGGCAGTCCGGCAACCCGCCCCGTCCACAGATTTCTTATATTTGTCATATGCTTACGGGGCAAACAGCCCGATCATTTCGTCAGCTGCTCTAATTTTGAACAATCGTTGCCGAAAATGATGACAAGTGAGAAAAGTTGATCTAGCATCCCTCTTGCTCAGGCTGGCCGCGAGGTCGAAGTCTGGTGGTCCAAGTCTCGGGAGGAGCCCCTGGCGCGCAAAACGCAGCGTCGCCCCGTCAATCAAGAGCAAATCTTAGAATCGGGGATAATAGGGTCGACACAATTTTCGAGCGGGGCTAGGGCCCCGCTCTTTTTTTGCCCGCAAGGCTTCTTTTGCCCGCATGGCTTCGATGCCGATGAGCGCTCCCTCTAATCCAATCGAAAGCAGCTTCGAACTCGCAGCCTCGCGTTGCGCGGATCTCACGCCACTCGTCTACCAACGGCTGTTCGAACAGCATCCCGAAACGCAGACCATGTTCCGCTCGCAGGGCAGCGAGCTGGTGATGGGATCAATGCTTGCGCTGACGATCGAGGCGATCCTCGACTTCGCCGGTGAGCGTCAGGGCCATTTCAGGCTGATCGCCTGCGAGGTCGCCTCGCACGATGGCTACGGCACCCCGCGCGAGCTGTTCATCGCGTTCTTCGCCGTCATCAGGGATACGCTGCGCGACCTCCTCGGCGACGAATGGTCGCCGGAAATCGCACAGGCCTGGGACCAGCTGCTCGTCGAGATCGACGCCTTCGCCACTATTCCGGCCTGACGCTTTGCGCTGCACCAACACGGGCTGCGGCGATCTCGCGATCGATTGCAGATTGAGTGGCGGGAACTCTTGTGAGAGACTTTCGGACATCGGTCGCGCAATCAATGACGCGCCGACGAAAATTTTATGGGAGCGAGCGATGTCCGGGACGAAAGATTTCTCGACGACGAGGCGCGATCTTCTTCAGGCGGCGGCGACCGCCGGCGCCGCGACTGCCCTTCTCGGCAGCATGGGCATAAACCCCGCCCTTGCAGCCGAGGTCGGACGATCCGAGAAGCCGCTGAAGGCGGCCTTCTCCAATGCGGGCCTCCAGGCCACCTGGTGCGCCCAGGGCAAGCAGGCGGCGGAATTCTGGGGCAAGCTGTTCAATGTCGAGGTGACCTGGTTCGACGGCCAGCTCGATGCGGTGAAGCAGCGCGCGGCGATCGACAACATGGCCTCGCAAAAGTGGGACTTCGTCGCGATCCAGGCCTTCGGTATCGGCACCCTCACCCAGCCCGTACAGAAGATGATCGATGCCGGCACGCCGGTGATCGACATGGACACGCTGATTGCCCCGCTCGACCAGATCAACGTCCACTCTTTCCTTGCCCCCGACAACGAGTTCATGGGCGCCTCGGTGACGCAGGCGCTGTGCAACGCCATGGGCGGCAAAGGCAAGATCATCATGACGCAGGGCGCGCTCGGCCATACCGGCGCGCAAGGCCGGGCGAAGGGCTTCAACACCGTCGTCAAGCAGTTCCCGAACATCGAGGTGCTCGACACCCAGCCTGCCGACTGGGACGTGTCGAAAACCGCGCGCCTCTGGGAAACCTACCTGACCAAATATCCGCAGATCGACGCGGCGTTCTTCCACAATGACGACATGGCGCTGGCCGCCGCCAACATCATGAAGGCGCGCAATCGCACCAACATCCTGATCGGCGGCGTCGATGCGATGCCGCCGGCGATCCAGGCGGTGAGCGAGGGCCGCATGTTCGCGACAGTGCGCAATCCGTCCTGCCGCATCCATGGCGGCGCGATCATCGCGGGCGTTTCCGCCGTGGTCGGCGGCGAGAAGAGCGGACAGGGCATTCCCAAGCACGTCATCACCGACGGCCCGGTCGTGACCAAGGCCAACGCCGCCGGCATGCAATGGATGGAAGATCACTTCCTGATCTGAGCCTCCATGCCTGAGGTTCGTTCGCCCATCCTGGAACTGCAAGGCATCACGAAGAGCTTCGGCGGCGTCGAAGCGCTTCGTGGTGTTGATTTCGCGCTCTCACCCGGCGAGATCCATGGTCTCGTCGGCGAGAACGGCGCCGGCAAAAGCACGCTGATGAAGATCATCGCCGGCGTGCACAGCGAATTCTCCGGCCGCTTCCTGATCGACGGGAAGGAGACGCATTTCCGCTCCGCCCGCGATGCGCACGCGGCCGGTATCGCCATGGTGCATCAGGAGCTGAGCGTCGCGCCCGATCTCACGGTCGCCGAGAACGTGTTCCTGGGCAACCAGCCGACCAACCGGTTCGGCCTCGTGCAATGGCGGCGCATGGCGCGCGAGGCCGGCGAGCAGCTCGCCCGCTTCGGCATCGACGTCGATCCGATGTCCAGGCTCGGCGACCTCCCGATCGGGCTGCAGCAGCTGATCGAGATCGCCCGGGTGCTGTTCTCCGGCGCCCGCATCGTCATCCTGGACGAGCCGACCTCCGCCCTCTCCCCGCCCGAGGTCGAGCGGCTGTTCGCGACGCTCCGGCGGCTGCGCGAGGAAGGCACTGCAATCGTCTTCATCTC
Source organism: Bradyrhizobium sp. 613_E4_N2_2 (assembly GCF_052075995.1). Taxonomy (NCBI): domain Bacteria; kingdom Pseudomonadati; phylum Pseudomonadota; class Alphaproteobacteria; order Hyphomicrobiales; family Nitrobacteraceae; genus Bradyrhizobium; species Bradyrhizobium sp. 613_E4_N2_2. The sequence continues at coordinate 3,961,992 of NZ_CP197234.1, read as the reverse complement.
GCATTTCATCGAGGACATCCTGCTCGTGTCCGACACGGTGACCGTGTTCCGCAACGGGCGGAAGGTCGCCGAGACGGCCGCGGCTGCGACCAGCAAGGGCGCGCTGATCGAGGCCATGATCGGCCGCGGCGGCGAAGCGCTCGAGCACAGCTACACCGATGACCTCATGCTGCCACGGCCGAGCGACAGCTCCGTGGTCCTGAAGGTCGACCAATTGTCGCTGGCCCGCAGCCTGAAGGACATCTCCTTCGAGGCGCGCGCCGGCGAGGTGCTCGGCATCTACGGATTCATGGGCTGCGGCCAGCAGGAGCTGTCGCGCATCCTGTTCGGCAAGCTGAAGCCGGACGGCGGCACGCTCGCCGTCGAGGGCAAGCCAAAAACCTTCGCCAGCACGGCGGCGGCGCGGCGCGCCGGCGTGGCGCTGGTGCCGGAGAGCCGGCGCGCCATGCTGTTTCACCAGGAGCCGGTCTACAAGAACATCTCGATCAGCATTCTCGACCGCATCTCGTCGCTGTTGCTCAAGCCGGCGCAGGAGCGCGACATCGCCAAGCGCCAGGTCGAACAGTTGCAGATCAGGCCGCCGGTGGTCGGTCTCGACCTCGGCATGCTCTCCGGCGGCAACCAGCAGAAGGTGGCGCTGGCAAAATGGCTGACCTATCCGCCGAAGCTGCTGGTGCTGTGCGAGCCGACCCGGGGCATGGATGTCGGCGCCAAGAACGACGTCATCAACATCGTCCGCGATCTCCGCGCCAAGGGGCTCGCGGTCATCGTGCTGTCGACCGAGCCGGAAACGGTGCTGTCGCTGGCCGACCGCATCCTCGTGCTCAAGCGCGGCGCATTGGTGCGGGAATTCAAGAACGAGCCGGTCAGCAAGGACCGCCTGCTGGAAGCGGCGTGACGGAGAAGCACCATGGCGAGCAGTGAGACGGCTTTGGCGGCGGGTCAGCGGCCGCGCGGCGTTGCGCCCTTCCTGCGCTCGCAGATGCGCAACATCGCGCCGTTCCTCACCCTGATCTTCCTCTCCGCCTTCTTCGCCCTTGCCAGCCCCTCCTTCGCGACGCTGGACAACCTCGGCAACATCCTGACGCAGGTGTCGGTGACCGGCATCATCGCGGTCGGCCTCACCTTCGTGATCCTCTGCGCCGAGATCGACCTCTCGATCGCCAGCATCGCCAACGTCACCGGCATCGCGGTCGCCTACTTCACGCTGCAGGAATCCTACGTCAACATCGCCAACATCCCCCTGCCCGGCGCGGTCGCGATCATCCTGTCGATCCTGCTCTGCGCGCTGCTCGGCCTCGTCAACGCGCTCGGCCTGACCGTGATCGGCATCCCCTCCTTCATCATGACGCTGGCCATGATGCAGATCGCGGCCGGCGTCTCGGCGCTGCTGGTGCGCGGCCAGATCGCCTACAAGGTGCCCGGCCTGATCACCACGCTCGGCTCGGGCTCGATCGGCGGCATCCCCTGGATCGTCATCGTCGCGGCGATCATGCTGCTCGGCGGCCATCTGGTGCTGACCTACACGCGCTTCGGCCGCTACGTCTACATGGTCGGCGGCAACCGCGAGGCGGCCGAATATTCCGGCCTCAACGTCAAGCTCATCCTCGGCGCCGTCATGGTGATCTCGGCGGTCTGCTCGGGCATCGGCGGCATGCTCGGCGTCGCCCATTTCGGCAGCGCGCAGCAGAACGAGTTCGACACCTATTTGCTCGACTCCATCGCCGCCGTCGTCGTCGGCGGCACCAGCCTGTTCGGCGGCCGCGGCGGCATCGGCAACACCATCGTCGGGCTGTTCGTTCTCGGTGTCCTGAATAACGGCCTCGACCACGTCAACATCGACAGCTTCCTGAAGATCCTGATCCGCGGCCTGATCCTGCTCGCGGCGCTGGTCATCAACGTCTACGCGCAGCGGCTGAGGGAAAAAGCAGCGGAGTAGATAGGCCCTCAAAACAAAAAACGCGAAAACAACCCCATGCACAGTACAAATCATTGAAGAATTTGGCGCGAGGTGGCTTGAGCCCCCGCCGCAACGACGTTTGACACGTCGGGCAAAACAGGAGCACAACGTCATCATGGCGCCGTGCCTTTAAGGTCGATGGGCTCAGGACCGCGACCCAAACTCCGTCATTGCGAGCGCAGCGAAGCAATCCAGGAATCTATCCGCGGATACATGTCTGGAGCGCCGTTTCAGGCGGCGCGCTGGTTGTGTCGCGACGAGAGATCCGGGCACAGCACGAGCTTGCCCTCGAGGCCCCCAGTCTCGAGGCGACGGTGAGCATCGGCGACCTCGTCGAAGGAGATCCGCTCGGCGATGCGCGGCCGGATGGCACCAGTTGCCAAAAGCCCGAACAGACGCTCCAAGTCCTCCTTGAACCAGGTGGGATGTCGCGCCCGCATGGCATTTACCGAGTAAAACCGGGCCCGCTTGCCGCCGGGCAACAATCTCCACAGGTAAAGGCGCGCGATCTCCATCACGATAGGGAGCATGCGACGCTGCGCTTGCACGCTCGCCGAGAAACCGATGGCACAGAGCAGGCCGCCTGGCTTGAGCGCCGCGTATGAGCGGCGATAGCCGTCTTCGCCAACGCCGTCGACGATAACGTCGAACCCGCCCGGCAGGACCCGCGTGAAGTCCTCATGCTGGTAGTCGATCGGCGTTGCCCCTAGCTCTCGGACGAGCGCCATGTGCTCGCCGCGCGCGGTGCCCCACAGCTCGATGCCGGCCAATCTCCCGAGCATGAGCAGCGCCTGGCCGACGGCGCCGGCGGCGCCGTGCACGAGCACGCGCTGGCCTCGCTGGACCCGGGCCGCGCGGTGCAGAAGCTGGTACGCGGTCGTCCAGCTCAAGATCAGTGTGGCCGCCTCCGCCGCGTCTACGCCCTCCGGCACGCGGGCCACGTCGTTCGCTCGAAGCGTGCGATAGTCGGCGTTTGACCCGACCACCGTCATGTCGGCCACGCGGTCGCCAATCTGAAAGTCGTGCACGCCTTCACCGAGCTGATCGATTGCCCCGACCACGTCGTAGCCCATTACGAACGGCGGCCGGAGGCCCATCGTTTGCGGGTATAGATGGCGCCTGATCAACACCTCGGTGTAGTTGAGGCTCGACGCAAGTACACGGACCCGCATCTCGCCCCGGCTGGCGGTCGGCAAGGGAGCGTCGACCACCTCCAGCCTCTCGGGATCACCGAAGAGGCTGACTTGAACAACTCGATTGCGCGGCTCCATCATCGGCGGTCTCCCTGCAATGTCGTGATCCAGCGCAAGGACCGGCACACTACCGCAACGACTTTGCATCGCCACGTCGGCAAGCACTGAGGATATGGCCGGCCTGAAGTTCTACCTTGATCTGGCTCAAGGCACGCGATGCGCAATTTGATCGCCACCGGGGCATGGCGGACTTTCGCGAGCCGTGAGCGCGGCCGATTTATGGGTTCACGGCCTCATCCGGCGGTAGCCGCGAGAAGCGGAAATTGCAGTGGCTCGCGCCGCCCGCCAATGTTTGTGTGCGCTCCAGGCGGATGCCACGCGCTGCGTAGGCGACGAAATCGAGGCCGCAGATGTTCGGCAGGATGTCCTTGTCCCCGTGGCGCGCTGCGAGCTTGCAAAAGCCGCAGGCCTTGTAGTTGATGCCGAATTCGAAGCTGTCTTGCGGACCCGGCTCTACGAAATCGTAGACGAAGTCTTCCGGAAACTCTTCCTGATGCGCTTTTGTAACGCTCCTTGCCGCCTGCTCGCGCAGCAAGGCCTGGTTCTCCGGCGACACGAATTGTCGCCCCGAGGCGAGACGCTCCGCTTCTGATACGGTCAGCAATTGCGCCTTGTAGGTGTCTCGCTCGATCTCGCCAATCACAGGCACCGGCACGCCGTGTCGTCGCAGCACCCGGCTGATGGCCATGAACCCCATCAGGCCCATGAAGAAATCGCTCATGCGGCTTGCCGCGCCGCCGACGTAGGGCATCTGGGTGAGGACAATCTCGAATTCGTCCATCACCTCCCGCCTGATCCCGTCGATGTCGGTGACATGCGTGCGCTCGCGCAACATCGCTTCGGCAAGGTCGAGCCGATCGCGCATGGCGGTCTCCATGGCGCTCCGATGCGTCTCGTAGAAGGGATGGATGTTCTCAGCCATTGGACACCTGAGGGCTCATTGCAGGGTTGGCGAAGCCGGCTTCATTCCGCGGCGATCGCCTCGATCTCCAGCAGCCATTTGCTGTCAACGGTCTCGACGACCACGACCGTCAGCGCCGGCCGATGTTCGCCGAGCACCTTGCTGCGAATGGTGCGATTGGTAACGACTTGAGTCCGGTCAGTCAGGAACGTGGTGACCTTGACCAGATGCTCGACGCCAAGGCCCGCGGCGGCGAGCACCGCGATCACGTTGCGCCAGGCCTGCGCGCATTGCGCCTCGAAACCTTCGGGCACGGTGCCGTCGGTTTTCTCGGGCACCTGGCCGCTGACGAACAACAGGCGGCGATGCTGCGTCAATTCAAGTCCCATGCTGTAACCGCCGGCGGGAGGATGGACCGTTGCGGGATTGTGGTTGACGATGTGAGCCATGTCAGTTTGCCTCCTGTTCGACGAATTCGAGCGCCAGACCATGCGCGGTGGCGGGTGGCACCAACAGCACGGCACCGGTCATCGCGAAGCCGACGCCGTTGTGTTTCAGTGTTCGCCCTGTCGCATCCAGATCAGCGACCGCCAGACGCGCCGCGCAAAAGCGCGGCGAAGCGCTGTTCGCGAGGCCCGGTAACCGGCGCGCCAGCTCGGACGGGCCAAGCAAGGTGATATGATTGCCGCGCTCACCAATCGTCAGCCGCCCCGGCGCAAGCTCGGCCGTGCCTTCCGTGAGGCGCTCGAGGAAATCGCGATGCGCCGCCGGCTCCGCCGCCGACATCACCACCTCGACCACGCGGAGGGCGCCGTTGGGATGACGCTGATACTGCGCCTTCCAGAACAGTTCCGGCGGGTGACGCTGCTGGCAGGTGAAGAACGCGATCCCGGGCATGGCGGGATCGGTGGCAAAGGCCAGCGAAAACGCGACGCGCGCCGTGCCGCCGCCAGGGAGCACCGCGTCGCGGCCGAAATCGAACGGCGCATAATCGCCGATGCGGTCGGCCCTGAAACGCGCGGCATCGGCGTGGGCGTCGGTGCTGTGCAAGACCAGCATCGACATCCCCTCGGCGGTCTCAAGAAAATCGCGGTTGTGGGCCGCGAAGCTGAAATGGCCCGGCGTGGCTGGCGGCACCAACGCATTGTCGGTGACGGCCAGCAACTCCAGAAAATTGTCGGCGAACTGCGCCAGGCGGTTGCTGGTTCCGAACGGATGCACACCGGTCGGTGTGAGGTTGAAGCCCAGCCTCTGCCAATCCAGCGCAGCCTGCTCCAGATCGTGGACGCAAATGACGAGATGATCGATTCGGCGCGGCATGGGGGTCTCCGGATTGCGGGCCGACCGTATCCGGCGATGACGGCGCCGATCAAAGCATTGTTGCTGCGGTTCAGCGCAAGAAAATCTATTGCAAGGCCAAGGCCCATCGGTGTCAAACTGCGCTGCGATGACCTACGCCCTTCCCCCGCTCAACGCGCTCCGCGCTTTTGAGGCCGCCGCCCGGCATCTCAGCTTCAAGCTGGCCGCGCACGAGCTGCACGTGACACCTGCCGCCGTGGGACAGCAGGTGAAGGCGCTGGAGGCACGCCTCGGCGTGCAGCTGTTCGAGCGGCTGCATAAGCAGCTCATTCTCACCGCGGCCGGTCAGGCCTATCTGCCCGGGGTCTCCGAAGGTTTTCGTCACATTGCGGAGGCGACCTCGCAGTTGAAGCCGGCGGGCGCGGTGCTGCTGCAGTTGGGGGTCCATGGCAGCTTCGACCTGCGCCGGCTCGAATTGGCGGAGTTTCGCAGCGCCCATGCGGAGATCGGTTTGCGGGTGCTGCAGCCGGCCGGCCTGCACGAATTGGTCGAGGGCAAGGTCGACCTGCTGATCGCCCGCGGTCTCGGCCGCTATCCGGGCTATCGCTGCGACCGGGTCAATGAGGGATCAGGCCTCGGTGATTGGCTGATCGCGGCTGAAGGCACCGCGGATTGCCCCGAGATCGTCAGCTTCCGCGACTGGCTGCGCGCCCTGCCAGCCGAGAACCCGCTCGCAAACCGCCGCCCGCGTCTGGTCGGCATCAGCGGAAGCTAAGGCGACCGTGAGGCATGGCTTGAGCCCTCGCCGCCAGGACGTTTGAGACGTCGGGCAAAACACCGGCACAAGTCCATCATGGCGCTGGTCCCATAGAGACCACCGAGCTCACGGCAGCGGTTCGACCTTCGCCGCCATATCGGGAACGCGCGTGATCTTGTACATGGCGTTGCTGCATCTAAGAACCCAAACGTCGCGATCAGGTCGAGACGCCTTCGTGTTCTTCTTTGCGCCGAGTGGCTTTTCGCAAGTGAAGCCTTGCGTGCGTATCTGGGCCGCAAGCATTCCCTGAACGGTTTCGGCCGGAATCTGCTGCGCCCGCACTTGCGGAGCAAATAGAATAAAAACGAAGGCAAGTAGTAATGATCCAGATGCTCTGTGCATGATTTCAACCCTTGAAGCAGCCGCCCCGCAAGTTCGAACGTCGCACTATAGCAGAAACACCGGTGTTGTCCGCGCCGGGCCTTCCGCGCCGTAGCGCGCTAGCTGCACTCATTGTCAGGACAACGAGCGCGGGTTGGTGGCAATTTGCCCGAAAGCAGACCTATTGCGCTCAGTTCAAGCTTTGTCGTTCATGACCCAAGGCGGACCTGACGCGCTCCCGGTGCGGTGTGTTAAAATAGCAGGGAACGGATCGTGTCTATGCCAAGAACTGCTGCCGTCATCGGCACCGCCATCTTCTTCCTGTTCGCGCCCTGCGTGGTGGCTGGGGTGGTCCCATGGTGGATTTCACGCTGGGAGTTCAGGTTGCCGTTTCTCGGCGTCGAGCTCACGCGCTTCGTCGGCGCCGCGCTAATTCTTGCCGGCTTAGCCGGGCTCGTGGATTCATTCGCGCGTTTCGCACTGCAGGGGCTCGGCACACCGGCGCCGATCGCCCCGACCCAACATCTCGTCGTTACCGGCCTCTATCGCTATGTGCGCAATCCAATCTACGTGGCGGTCGCCGCCGTCATTTTCGGCCAGGCGCTCCTGTTCGGCGATTGGGGGCTGTTCGCCTACGGCGCAGTCGTCTGGCTCGCCTTCCACCTTTTTGTCGTGGGCTACGAAGAGCCGACGCTAAAAAGGTCATTCGGCGCGGAATACGAAGCGTTCTGCATCAATGTGCCGCGTTGGATCCCGCGCCCAACTGCGTGGCGAGGCGGTCGGTAGCTGCCGTAGCGCATGACCTCGGCGCTGATTTTTGATGAGCTTCCCGAAGGCTCCTCAACAAAGCTTGTCTGCAATTGGGCCCATCAGCGAAGTGGCGGCACGCCCCATTGAGGTCCGATCAATAGGGCACAGCGGACTGAATTTGCTCAGGTTGAGTTTTTCGTAGTTTGACCCAGAGCGGTCATCAGCAGCCGTATTCGGGCGAAGTTGATATAGATCAACCTTGATGATGTGCATAGTCGATACCGCAAAATGTTGCTTGCAGTCTCTTCGGTAGGAATGAGCCGCAAAGGATAGTCAGTCGTTCAATCATTGACACATAAGGAGACGCGCAAATGAGGAAGCTTGCTTCGGTAGGACTGATCGCCGCGGCCATGTTCGCTAATCCGGCCATGGCCGCGTGGTACGACCAAAACGGCGGAGCCGTCCATCCGTCCCGCGTCGTTCACTGCATCCGGGCGCCAGACGTTGGCAGTTTTGCCGGAGGGCCGTTCAATAAGCCTCCCTGCGAACCGGCAACCTGGCGTAGGTCGGCGTGGCGCGACAAAAGCGGTGCAGTCGTCCCCACCTCCAACGTCGTTCACTGTGTCCGGGCTCCAGACGTTGGCAGTTATGCCGGAGGTCCGTTCAATAAGCCTCCCTGCGAACCGGCAACCTGGCGCTGAGGCGAGCGGCAAGATGCCGCCAACGTTCCCTGCGAAGCGAACGTTCAATGTCGGGACGGTTCGTTGACGCTGCGCGCTGGTGCCAAAATCACCGAGCGTAGACAAGTAGACAAAGAGAGCAACTGGCTGCCTGCGAGTGGCCAGTTCTCGCTCTACATCCGCGTCTGCTGGGCGGGAGCAACATCCTCGATGGTCAGTGGAGACCGCCGTTTGTCAAGCGAATACAATCGAGCAGTTAACTACGGCGTCCGCGACGCGGTTCCGAGATGCGAACGGACGATATATCGAACGTCGGTTGTTGGCCCTTAACGGACCTATGGACGCTGTCGTGGATTTGTCTGCTGCTGACCCAGCTGAGACATCGGCGCGGGGCTTCTGTCCCGCGTTTTGTGTTTAGGACCATGGCGGCTCTTCGCTCTTCCCGACCGCCTCGTGGTGGGTCGTGACACCCGCCGAACGCAAGCCGGTCAGCAATACGGTTCTCACAGAGGCCGGATCGAATCCAATATCCTTGGCGTTTGGTGGATGTGCTTCGCTGCCCTTCAACCGGAGCGCCAAGTGCAATTGCTCGCAAAGGTGCTGAACGACGAGATTGACCTGATCGTCAGTCATGATCTGCCTTTCCTGCTACATTTTGCTACCCAACCATGTAGCACACATGAAAATAGGGCGGTACGCGATTGGACCGCGCCAAGGATCAACCCCACGCGATGGCCCATGGGCGGATCCCAAAAATCGTCCGCCTGTCAGGACAGACTGGACGTGACTAGCGGCCCACTAGAGCGACGCTTTTGACCGCGACGGACGAGCCTCCCATCCCTAGGGATGCCCGCCTCCGGTCGAGGCCAATGCCGCCTGCCCCGCAATCTCGTCAGCCCGCCAGCACCTCACCTCATGTCCATCGGCGCGCGTTTCCAGCACCGGACCGGGCTCGTGGCGACACACGGCCTCCGCGTACCGGCAACGCGGGCTGAAGGCGCATCCGTTCGGCGGATTGAGCGGGTTCGGAAGGTCGCCCCCTGTCGTCGCTAACGGCGCATGACGCAGCGGATCGGGGATGGCCGCGATCAGGGCTTGCGTATAGGGGTGCGCCGGCCGCTCGAAGATTTCGCGCCAGTGGCCGTTCTCGACGATGCGGCCGAGATACATGACGGCGACGCGGTCGCTCATGTGCTCGACGACGCCGAGGTCGTGGCTGATCATGATGTAGGAAAGACCGAGCGTGTCCTTCAATTCCAGCAGCAAATTGATGATCTGGGCGCGGATCGAGACGTCGAGCGCCGACACGGGCTCGTCGCAGATGACGATCCTGGGATTGAGGATCAGGGCGCGCGCAATCCCGATGCGCTGGCGCTGGCCGCCGGAGAATTCATGCGGATAGCGGTCGGCCTGTTCCGGCCGCAGGCCGACGTGCCGCAGCATCGCCGCAACACGGTCCTCGATCTCACTTTTTGCGGTCACGCCATGCACACGCAGGGGATCTTCCAGCGTGCGGCGGACGGTCTGGCGCGGATTGAGCGAGGCGTAGGGATCCTGAAAGACGATCTGCACGGTGCGGGCCAGCGACTTTCGGTCGCCGGCTTGCCTGTTCGTCACCACCTGCCCGTCCAGCACGATGCGGCCGCGCGTCGGCGTCAACAGACCCAGGATCGACAATGCGACCGTCGACTTGCCCGAGCCGGACTCGCCGACAAGGCCGAGGCATTCGCCTCGTCTCAGCCTGAGATCGACGCCGTCGACGGCACGGAGCACCCGTCGTCCCCGGCCCAGCATACCGCCGCCCATCGGAAAATGAACCGCGAGGTCCTCGACGCTGAGGATGAGATCGTCGTCCGGCCTCCCCTGTGGCTCATGCATGGTGGTGACACCTCACCAGACCGCCGGCCCCCAGCAAATCCGTCTCCGGCGCCACTGTTCGGCAGATCTCGGTGGCCTGCGTACAGCGCGGATTGAACCGGCAGCCATCCGGGAAATTCGTGATGGCTGGAACCACGCCCGCGATCTCCTTGAGCCTGGTGCGGCCGAGCTCGGCCCGACTGCCCAGCCGCGGCAGCGAGGCGACCAGGCCCTGCGTATAGGGATGCGAAGGCGCCCGGAAAATATCGGCGGAGCCGCGCTCCTCGACGATGCGGCCGGCATACATGACGGCAACGCGGCGGCAGACGTTGGCGACGAGGCCGAGATCGTGGCTGATCATCAGGATCGCCGTTCCCCTCTCCGCGCACAGGTTGCGCATCAGCTCGATGATTTCGGCCTGCACGGTCACGTCGAGCGCGGTGGTCGGCTCGTCGGCGATCAGGAGGTCCGGACCGCATGCGAGCGCAATGGCGATCATGACGCGCTGACGCATGCCGCCGGACAGCTGGTGCGGGTAGTCGTTGACGCGCCGCTCCGGTGCGGGGACGCGGACGCTCGCCAGCGCCTCGACCGCGAGCTGGTTGGCGTCCCGCCAGCTCTTGCCCTTGTGCAGCACGAACATCTCGGCGATCTGCCGGCCCACCGGCGAGACCGGGTTCAGCGCCGTCATCGGCTCCTGGAAGATCATGGCGATGCGATTGCCGCGCAGCTCCCGCTGTTTGGCCGCCGAAAGGTGCTGGATCTCCCGTCCCTCAAACCGGATGATGCCGCCACCGATCGACAAAGGTTGCCGCAACAGGCCGATCAGGGCGAGCGCCGTGATGCTCTTGCCGCAGCCGGATTCGCCGACAAGGCCGAACGTCTCGCCGCGATCAATGCGAAATGAAATGCCCTCGGCCGCCGCAACGCGCCTCGATCCATCGTCGAGATCGATGTGCAGATCCTCGACTTCGATCAGCGGCGCGCCGGTCATGTCCGCCGGCTCCGCGATTGTGGATCGAGAATGTCGCGCAGGCCATCGCCGAGCAGGTTGAGGCCAAGCACCGTCAGGAAGATGGCAAGGCCCGGAAACACCGAGAGCCACGGCGCCGTCGTGATCTGGTCGCGGGCGTCCGACAACATGCTGCCCCAGCTCGGAAACGGCGGACGGACGCCGAGGCCGAGGAACGACAATGCGGCTTCCGACAGGACCGCGCTGCCCATGCCGAGCGTGCCGATGACGACGATCGGCCCTAACATGTTCGGCAAGAGCTGCGTGACCATGATCCGCAGATCGCCGTAGCCGAGCACGGTCGCCGCCTGCACATAGCCCTGGCTCCTCAGCGACAGCGCCGAGGCCCGTGCGATCCGGCAGGTAAAGGACCAGTTGGTCAGGCCGAGCGCGATCAGCAGGCTCGTGAGGCCAGGGCCAAGCACCGCCATGATGGCGAGCGCGAAGATCAGCGAGGGGATCGCGAGCATCAGATTGGTCAGGCCGTTGACGAAATCGTCCCACCAGCCGCCCCAATAGCCCGCGCTCAAGCCGAGCGCGACACCGATGACGCTGTTGATGAGCTGCGAGACGATGCCGACGGTCAGCGAGACGCGGGCGCCGTAGACGACGCGGGAATAGATGTCGCGGCCCTGGTCGTCGGTGCCGAACCACCAGGTCCAGCTCGGAGGCTCCTCCGCGTTCATGAGGTTGGCGTCCAGGACGGGATCGGTGTGCGCCAGCCAGGGTGCGAGCAGGCCGACCAGGATCGCGAGCGCGAACAGCGCGCCACCGATGATGAGATTGGCGCGGAGCTTCATGCGTATCTGATCCTGGGATCGATCACGCCGTAGAGCACATCGATCAGCAGATTGATCGCGAGAAAGGCCAGCACCACCACGAGAATGGAGCCCTGAACGGCGGGAATGTCGCGCTGGAGAACGCTATCGACCAGCAGGGAACCGATGCCCGGCCAGGAGAACAGTTTCTCGACCACGACCGCCTGCCCCATCAACCCGCCGAACTGAAGGCCGACGGTGGTGAGAATGATGACGAGCGCGTTGCGCATCACATGCCACTTCACGACACGCGTCTCGCTCATGCCCTTCGAGCGCGCGGTGCGGACGAAATCAGCGGTCATGATCTCGAGGACCGCGGCGCGCGTCGTGCGGGCAAACAGCGCCATCGGCGAGACGCCGAGCGTCACGGCCGGCAGAAGCAGATATTTCAGCCCTCCATCGCCATAGCCGAAGCTCGGCAGCCAGCCGAGCTTCAACGCAAACAGATACATCAGCACCAATCCGAGCCAGAATTTGGCAATGGAAAGGCCCGACACCGCCAGCACCATGGCGAGCGTATCGACGATGCCCCCGGGTTTCAGCGCTGCGATGAAACCAAGGGGAACACCGATCAAAATCGCAAACGTCATGGCCGTGAAGATGAGCTGCAGCGTCGGCCAGGCCCGTTTGGCGATCATGGTCGTGACAGGCTCGCGGGTCCGGAACGAGGTGCCGAAGTCACCGGTCGCGAGCTTGGCGATGTAGGCGCCGAAACGCCAATAGAGGGGATCGTCGAGGCCGAGCTGCTTCTTCATGCGCAGCTCGACCTGGGGATCGCTGTCGTCGCTCATGCTCGAGACAATGCTGCCGGGAACGACGCTGAACAGCACGAAGACCAGCAGCACGACAGCGAGCACGGTCGGAATGGTTTGCAGAAGACGGCGGAGCAGGAACGAGAGCATCCAGGCTTTTCCTCTCTCCCCCCACCGCTCGTCGCGATGGAGGGAGCGCGAGAGCGCGTGTCACTTCGCGGGCGAGGTCTCGTCGACCCAGAGGTCTTCGACGTTCTGATGGGTCAGCTCCGTCGCATTGAGCTGAACTCCCTTGAGCCACGGCTGCACCGCCATGACCGCCTTGTTGTAGTTGAAGAACCAGACCGGCGCTTCCTCATAGAGCAGCGCATTGGCCTTTTGCAGCAGCTCGGTGCGCTTTGCGGGATCGTCGGCCTGCCCTGCCGCATCGATCAGCTTGTCGAAGTCGGCATTCTTGTAGTTCATGTAGTTGCAGGCCGGCTGCGGCGTCGAAGAGTGGAAGCATTTGAGCGCGGCCTGGGGATCCGGGCCGGTCGCCTGCGAATAGATGAAGGCCTGATAGTCGCCGCTGCGCACCACCTCCGCCAGCACCGCGGTCTCGACCTGCTTGACCTTCGCCTTGATGCCGACCTTGTCCAGCATCGGGATCACGGCCGAGACGATCGGCAGGCCCCAGCTTTCATTCTGGCTGGTGGTCCATTCGAACTCGAAGCCCTGCGGATAGCCGGCCTCCGCGAGCAGCTGCTTGGCCTTGGCGGGATCGTAGGGGTACGGCTTCATCGCCTTGTCGTAGGCTGGAGATGTCAACGGCAGCCAGCTGGTGGCGCGATAGGCCTTGCCCTTGACCAGCTTGTTGATGATCAGGTCGGTATCGATCGCGTAGTTGATCGCCTGCCGGACGCGCTTGTCGGTGAACGGCTTGAACGACGGATTCATGCCCATATAGCGCGTGAAGACCTCGGCGACTTCGACGATGGTGCCCTTGAGGTCGGCGTCGGACTGATAGGCGACGTATTGCGCAGGCCCGAGCACCGAGGTGTCGATCTCCTTGTTGCGGAAGGCGACATCGCGCGCCGCGGCCTCGCCCATGATCGACACGATGACCTTGTCGGCGTAGGGCTTGCCGGGCTTGTAGAACCGGTCCCACCGCTCCAGAACGATGCGCGATCCCGGCACGTGCTCGACGAATTTGAATGGCCCGAGACCGATCGGCTTCTGGATGAAGCTCTCCTTGGCGGCCTCGTCGGCGGGATAGATCGAGGTCAGCGCGGTGAAGAAGTAGAAGCCCGGATCGACTTTCTCGGTCAGCTTCATTTCGAGGGTGAAGTCGTCGATCTTCTTCAGGCCGGAGATCTCCTTGGCCTGGCCCTTCTCGACCGCGGCCGCGCCCTCGATCATGCGGACAAAGCGCGCGCCGGGATAGGCCTTGGTGCCGTCCATGATGCGGTTGTAGGACCAGATGACGTCGTCGGCCGTCATCTTGCGGCCGTTGTGGAAATAGGCGTCGTCGCGCAGCTTGAAGGTATGAACGAGACCGCCGCCCGAGACCACGTCCTCCTTGGCGAGCTCCAGAACCGGCTTGCCCTCCGCGGAGTTCCAGATGTAGAGCGACCGGTGCAGCGCCTTGGCGTAGATCTCGTCCTGGGCGCGCTGCGTGGTGTGAATGTCCAGGCTCGTGAAACTCGAACCGTAGGGCGCCGTCATGCGGATGGTTCCGCCCTTGCGCGGCGCCTGGGCCTCCGCCGAGGTGGCGAGCGCCAGCCCCAAACCAGCGACGATCGCGATCATCCTGAACATCATGTGTCCCCCAACAACGCAGCTATTTCGATCAGGGATTTGATCATTCGTAGCCCGTCGAACGCAAGCTTCGTTTTGATGGCGACGGGTTCCGGAACGCGGCGCTCGCGAGACCCTCGGAGGCCAGGTTGCGTCCCAAGCGGTGCAAGCCGCCGATTGCGGTGCATCATGAGCGACCAAGAGCAGTGAACATTTTTCGTGATCAACGCGACCAAGCTCAGGATCATTATCTGAGCCCCAGGGATTGCGGAAAAAATGAATCGCCGAACGCTAGGTATCTTGCTCGCGGGCGGACTGCTCGCCGCCACGGCCGTGCTGGCAAGCCCGGTCGCGGCCAGCCTCGGCCGGTACAGCGAGGCGGACAGCATCCGGTTCAGCTGGAGTCGCACCACCGGCGTGAACGACTATCTTGACGAAACGTGGTGGGCGGTCCGGGGCCATGACACTCCGGATAACTTCGTCGAACGACTGCTGAGCATCCCCGTCAGAGCGGTCGCACGGGGCGCAGGTGCGGGTTTCGAAGCCAGAGTTTCCCAGGGCACCGGTCTGCCACTGCCCGAGAGCTGGAGCATCGCTACGGCGAAGAATTCGCCGTTCATCGCGTCAGTCTACGCCGAGACCCCGCGCGATCTCACGGCTGTGCTCGGCTTCTATCGCGCCGAGCTCGGCAAGCGTGGCTGGATCGAGACGGTGGTCGAACCGGACCGGGCCGTGATCACCTTCACGACGGCCCGTGGACCGGTCCTGGTCCGGCTTTCCCGTCAGGACGACAGGACAATCGCCGAACTTTCGCTGCGCAAGCCGGGTATCGCGGATGCCGGCCTCCTGCCGAGGCCGAGGCAGGCAAAGCTGATGCTCGGCAACAAGTCGGACGAGGGGGCGGTCATCACGGTCGCCGACTAGACCATCAAGCTGGCGGCGCACGCCGGCGAGAAACTGGCGCACTCCGACTCCGCCGCAGCCGAAATACCTGACAGCCAAAAGATCGATCTGCCGCCCGGCAAGTACAAGGTCACCCTCAAGATCGAGGGCGGCACGGTCCAGATCCGGGAGTTCGAGGTCGCGGCCAACGAGACCTGGGGCCTGCTGGCAGGCACAGACGGCGTCCTGCTGCCGATGCGGCTTTATTGAAGCGCATCGCCCCCTAGCCGTTCGCAAACTCCGGCTGCCAATCGCGCAGTTTTCGCGCTGCGCCGGTGACGTCCGAGATGTTCGGAAATGCTCCCGTCTCCACCATCATCGCTCTCGCCAGCCGCACGGCACGAGCCTCGCTGATCGCCCGCCTCCGCGGGTCCTCGATCAGCTCGAAGTCGATGTTGTGGGCCAGGCCGAAGATGCGGCGGAGGGTTTTGGCGGCGGCGAAGCCGACGGTGTCAGTGAATAGCCGCTGCATGTAAGCCTGCCGCTCGGCTTCCAGGCATGCAGCGCCCTTCTCGCCGGCAAAGAGCGATGCCGGATAGGCGTCGCCGGTGGCGCCAGCGCGCCAGAGATCGAGGAACTTGCGGGCGAACTCGCTCCAGACCTGCTCGACCGTCTCCAGTACCCAGCTTTCGAACGCCTGCCGCTCGCCCGGCGTACGCTCGTGGCCGGCGGAGGCGAAATAGGCCATCAGGAGGTTCGCGAGCACGGCGCCGACGTCGAATCCCATTGGGCCGTAGAATGCGAATTCGGGATCGATCACGCGCGTCTGGCTCTCCGTCACCATGATCGAGCCGGTGTGGAGATCGCCGTGGAGCAGCGCCTCGGGGCTTGCCATGAACTTCAGCTTCAGCCGAGAGATCGCGACATGCAGCTCCATGTCATCGCGCAGCTCTGCGGCCAGGCCGTCGAGATAAGGCGCGGTCCAGCGGTTCTGCTCGGCAATGCGGTAGGGATCGGTGAAGATCAGATCCTCGGTGATCTTGCAGAGCGCGTGGTTGCCGGCAAAGGCGGCGATGCCCTGCTTCTTCTCGGCCGCCGACAGCGCGAGGTCGGAGGTGAAGAACAGGGTGCGCGCCATGAAGGTGGTGATGTCGTCCACGAAACCGGGATATTGCGTTGCGGCGACCATCCCCTTGCGCATGATGATGTGGGGCTCGAGCAGCTCCATTACCGTCAGCGCCAGCGTCTCGTTGTGGTGCAGCAGGGCCGGCACGAGACCGGGCGCGAGCTGGGCCTGCTTCGACAAGGCGAGATATTCGTAATGGGCCCGCGACAGCGGCAGCGGCCAGCTCTCGCCGACGAGGCGGACGTAGGGCAGCGCCTGCTTCACGGCGACGCCGCCGCGCGCGCCCTTGACGATGAAGACGAGATTGAGATTGCCGTCGCCGACCTCGGTGATGCCCCAGGCGGCCGGCTCGCCGCCGAGTAGTGCCTTCAGGTCGGGAATGCCCGCGAGATAGTCCCGCAAGGCCGCCTCATGCAGAATCCGGTAGTCCCCCGCGTCGGCCATGACGATCCCACCCCATGGTATTTGAGCATGATCTTATCGGAAAACCGCTTCGCACTTTTCCGGATCATGCTCTTGGCAAGGCCGGATCGTTACTCCCGTTCCAGGAAGCTCGAGCCGATCTCGGCCTTTCTTTTGATGGGATCGTAATCACAATAGACGCTGTCCGCCACCAGCGTGTAGCTGGCGCTGACGGTGTATTTGTCCAGCTTGACCGAGTTAAGCCCGATCACCGAGGTGCTCTTGCCCCCGTTCCACTTGAACGGCGTCGAGCTCTTGGCCTGCTCGCAGGCCATCACGGCTTCGTTGAAGACAGTGCCCTCGACGAACGCCTTCAGCGTTCGGACCTGCACGGCCATCTTCCATTCGAAATAGCCGATGGCGCCAAGGCCGGCGACGATCAGCACCAGAAGCGCGATGACGATCCGCTGAAAAGTCATTCGTTTCCCCCAAAGCAATATTGTCGGCAAAAACGTCTAGAACGGCATTCCCATCAATCTGGACAAGCGCTCGATCGAAAGATAGCCGGCATGATAGGCCGCGATGCCGATCCCGTAGATGATCGCCGAGATGATCGTGGTCCAGATCAGCTTGCCTCTCATCCGCGTCAGGACCGGTGCGCCGGGGTCGGTGCCGGGCGCGCCGACGCCGTCCTCGTGCTGGCTGCGCACGCCGAACGGCAGCGTCAGAAACAGCGCGATCCACCAGATGACGAAGTAGATCGCAAGCGCGGTCGATATCTGGATGGCCATGATCCGGCGCCCTACGCCTGCTCGATTTCGACCAGTGCCCCGGAAAAGTCCTTCGGGTGCAGGAACAGCACCGGCTTGCCGTGGGCGCCGATCTTCGGCACGCCGTCGCCGAGCACCCGCGCGCCCTCCTTCACCAGCGTGTCGCGCGAGGCGATGATGTCGACGACCTCGTAGCAGATGTGATGGATGCCGCCGTCGGCATTGCGCTCGAGGAACTTCGCGATCGGCGAGGCCTCGCCGAGCGGCTCGATGAACTCGATCTTGGTATTGGGCAGCGTCGCGAACACGGTGGTGACACCATGCTCGGGCAGCGCGACCGCCTCCGAGATCTGCGCCCCGAACGCCGCGCCATAGATCTTCGCGGACTTGACGGCGTCCTTGGTCGCGATCGCGACGTGGTTGAGGCGACCCAGCATGTTTCTTCTCCCTCAGCGCATGATCCGAAGACCATGCTCAACTACACCGTCAGGACGTGTACCAGACAGGGGGGCTTTTTGCCCCAATGTTCGTTGATGACGGCCCGGACGGCGCGTCGCACCGACTCAGCCAGGGCATCCGCATCGCGGCGGCGCGCCTTCGGCAGGCCCTCGATGGTGGAGACCACGGCATCGAAGACGAGGTCGTCGAAGGGCTCGCCGTCCCGGTTCTTCTCGGGAATGCCGACGAGATCGACCTCGGGATCGTCGGCAAGCTCGCCCTGCTCCGTCATCGCGACCGCGACGAAGGCGCAGCCGGAGAAAGCCATGCGGCGACGCTCGACCACGGCGCGGGACTTGGAGTCCTCCAAGATCGTGCCGTCCTTGTAGATCCGGCCGGAGGGCACCTCGCCGATGATGCCGGGATCACCCGGGCCGAGCTTGATTAGGTCGCCGTTGCGAACGACCAGGACGCGCGGCACGCCGGCGGCGCGCGCGAGCTTGGCATGCTCGTTCAGGTGCAGCGCCTCGCCATGGACGGGGATCAGGAGCTGCGGCTTGGTCCAGGCGATCATGTCGCGCAATTCGTCGCGGCGGGGATGGCCGGAGACGTGGACCAGATGGTCGCGGTCGGTGAGGACCTCGACGCCCTGCAGCACCAGATTGTTGATGATCGAGCCGACGGCCTTCTCGTTGCCCGGGATGGTGCGCGAGGAGAAGATCACGCTGTCGCCGCGGTTGAGCGTGATCTCGGGATGGTCGTCATTGGCGATGCGCGCCAGTGCCGCGCGCGGTTCGCCCTGGCTGCCGGTGCACAGCGCCAGCACCTTGTCCTGCGGAAGATGGCCGTAGACCTCGGGCGAGCGGAAATTCTGCACGCCGTCGAGATAGCCGGTCTCGCGCGCGACCTGCACCACGCGCTCCATGGCGCGGCCGACCACGACGACCTCGCGATCGGCAGCCCTGGCCGCGGCGGCGACGGCCTTGATGCGCGCGACGTTGGAGGCGAAGGTCGTCACCGCGACGCGGCCCTTGGCGGCCTTGACCAGGTCGATGATGGTTCGCGCGACCTCGGCTTCCGAGGGCGAGCGGCCGTCACGCACGGCGTTGGTGGAATCGCCGATCAGGGCGAGCACGCCCTCCTCGCCCAGTTCGCGCAACCGCTTCTCGTCGGTCGGGCTCCCGAGCGTCGGGGTCGGGTCGATCTTCCAGTCGCCGGTGTGCAGCACCGTGCCGACCTCGGTGTGGATCGCCAGCGCGTGCGCTTCCGGGATCGAATGCGCGACGGGAATGAACTCGACGTTGAACGGGCCGATATCGACGCGGCCGCCCGACGGCACCACCGTCACCGGGATTTTCGGCGCATTGCGCTCGGCGGCACATTTGGCCTCGAACAGCGCCGCGCTGAACTGCGTGGCATAGATCGGGCATTTCAGCTTCGGCCAGAGGTCGATGATGGCGCCGAAATGGTCCTCATGGGCGTGGGTCAGCACGAGACCCATCAGGTTCTTGCGTTCCTTCTCCAGGAAGCTGATGTCGGGCATGATCAGGTCGATGCCCGGCAGATGCTCCTCGTCGCCGAAGGAGACGCCGAGATCGACCGCCAACCAGGCGCGCTGCTGGCGGTTGCCGAGGCCGTAGATCGACAAATTCATGCCGATCTCGCCGACGCCGCCGAGCGGCGCAAATACCAGTTCGTCAGGCTTCGCCATCACGCAGCTCCCACGGAGGCGGCCGAGCCGAAGAACACCTCGCCGGCCGCCACCGGCAGGCGTCGGCCGTCAACGGTGCGGACGATCAGGCAGCCGGTGTCGTCGATGGTGTCGAAAATGCCTTCCAGCGTCATCGTCCCCGTGTTGATCGCGACCCGTTCGCCGAGGCCGCAGGCGCGCTCCAGCCACAGCTTGCGGATCTCCGCAAAGCCGCGGCCATTGTCCCAGATGCCGAGGAACTCGACCCAGGCGTCCGACAGCGCCGAGAACAGCTCTTCCGCGCTGATCTGGACGCCGAGCGCGGCCAACGACACGGCTGGCGTCGGCGTACCCTCCGGCGCCGCCACGACGTTGGTGCCGATGCCGACCACGACGGCGAGACGATCGCCGATGGCCTCGGCTTCGAGCCCAATGCCGACCAGCTTCTTGCCGCCCGCGAGGACGTCATTCGGCCATTTCAGGGCGTATCTGGGCCTGTCAGGACCAAGCCGGAGCGCGGCCTCGAGGCTGACCTTCTCCAGGGCAGCCTCTTCCGCAAGCCCCGCCGCAAACCCGATGGTGGCGGCAACCGCAGGCGCAATATCCAGCACCTCGAGGACGCTCGCGGCGAGATTGCCCTTTGGCGCGATCCAGGCGCGCTGGCGCCGGCCACGACCGGCGGTCTGGTCGGAGGTGACGAACCACATCGGGCCGCATTCGCCGGCCCGCGCGTGCTCGATGGCGTCGGTGTTGGTCGAGCCGGTCCGTTCGAAAGCTGCGAGCTTGTAGCCCGCCGAGAGTGCGCGAGGACCGAGCGCGAACCCCATCCTAAAACAGCGACTTTGCCGCGGCGGAGGCGACGCTCACCACCGGGCCCGCGAACAGCGCGAAGAGGATGTTGAACAGGCCAAAGACAGCCAGCACCGTCTTCACCTCGACGCGCACCGGATCGACCTGACCGGCCGGCTCGTCGAAGTACATCGTCTTGACGATGGTCAGGTAGTAGTAGGCGCCCACGACGCTGGTCAACACGCCGATGACGGCGAGCGTGAACAGGTTCGCCTTGATGGCGGCGACGAAGACGTACCATTTGGCGAAGAAGCCGGCGAGCGGCGGGATTCCGGCGAGCGAAAACAGCAGCATCGCGAACATGAAGGCGAGCAGCGGATTGGTCCGCGACAGACCGGCGAAATCGCTGATCTTCTCGACGGCCTGGCCGTTGCGCTTCATCGCCAGAATGACCGAGAACGAGCCGAGCGTCATCGCGACATAGATCACGATGTACATCAGGACGCCCTGCGCGCCTTCGACCGTGCCGGAGGCGAGGCCGACCAGGGCAAAGCCCATGTGGCCGATCGAGGAATAAGCCATCAGGCGCTTGATGTTGGACTGGCCGATCGCGGCGAAAGAGCCGAGCGCCATCGAGGCGATCGCCACGAACACCAGGATCTGCTGCCACTGCGAGACGATGCCGGGGAACGCGGTCAGCGTGACGCGCGTGAAAACGGCGAGCGCGGCCACCTTCGGCGCCGAGGCGAAGAAGGCGGTGACCGGCGTCGGCGCGCCCTCGTAGACGTCAGGCGTCCACATGTGGAACGGCACGGCCGAGACCTTGAAGCAGAGGCCGGCGAGCAGGAAGACCAGGCCGAACACCAGGCCGATATTCGAGACCGTCGCGGCCGCCGCGATGCCGGTGAAGCTGACCGTGCCGGTGAAGCCGTAGACCAGCGAGGAACCGTAGAGCAGCATGCCCGAGGACAGCGCGCCGAGCACGAAGTACTTCAGGCCGGCTTCGGTCGACTTGGCGTTGTCGCGGTTCGAGGCCGCCACGACATAGAGCGCGAGCGACATCAGCTCGAGGCCGAGATAGAGCGAGATCAAGTCGCCGGCCGAGATCAGCACCATCATGCCGAGCGTCGAGAGCAGCACCAGGATCGCGTATTCGAAGATCCGGCGCGACGGGTCCGACAGGAACTCGGTCGACAGCACCAGCGTCACCGCCGAGCCGATCAGGGCCAGGATCTTCATGAAGCGGGCAAAATCGTCGACGATGAAGCTGCCGCCGAAGGTGACGTGCTTGCCCGCAGGCTGTGCGTAGACGAGCACGCCGACCACGACCAGCAGCAGGACCGAAAGCGTCGTGACGGTCCTGGTGGTCTCCTGCCCGCGATAGGCCCCCAGCATCAAGAGTGCCATGGCGCCGACCGCGAGCACAATCTCGGGCAGCACCGGCGCCAGTTGATAACCTGCAGTCTCAAAGCTCATGGCGATATCCTGACCTGCCCGATCACTGGAGCAGTGCGGCGGCCTTCACGGCCGTCACAGCGGTGTTGTAATTATTGACGAGTTGCTGGACCGAGACGGCCGACATGTCGAGCACCGGCTTCGGATAGACGCCGAACAGGATCGTCAGCGCGATCAGCGGGAACAGCGTCACGCACTCGCGGAAAGTGAGATCCTTCATGCTCGCCAGCGACGGCTTGACCAGCGCCCCGAACACGACCTTGCGGTACAGCCACAGCGCGTAGCAGGCCGACAGGATCACGCCGAAGGTGGCGAAGAACGCGGTCGGGATCGAGACCTTGAAGGTGCCGAGCAGCGTCATGAACTCGCCGACGAAGCCGGAGGTGCCGGGCAGACCGACATTGGCCATGGTGAAGATCATGAAGGTCAGCGCGTAGAGCGGCATCCGGTTGACGAGGCCGCCATAGGCCGCGATCTCGCGGGTGTGCATGCGGTCGTAGACGATGCCGACGCAGAGGAACAGCGCGCCGGAGACGATGCCGTGCGAGATCATCTGGAACATACCGCCGGCGACGCCCTGCATGGTGCCGGCGAAGATGCCCATGGTGACGAAGCCCATATGCGCCACTGACGAGTACGCGATCAGCTTCTTCATGTCCTCCTGCATCAGCGCCACCAGCGAGGTGTAGATGATCGCAATCGCGGAGAGCGTGAAGATCAGCGGCGCGAAGTCGTGCGAGGCCAGGGGGAACATCGGCAGCGAGAAGCGCAGGAAGCCATAGCCGCCCATCTTCAGCAGGATCGCGGCCAGAACCACCGAGCCCGCGGTCGGCGCCTCGACGTGGGCGTCGGGGAGCCAGGTGTGCACCGGCCACATCGGCATCTTCACCGCGAACGACGCGAAGAAGGCGAGCCACGCCCAGGTCTGCAGCGATCGCGGCACGGCGGTGTGCATCAGGGTCGGGATGTCGGTGGTGCCGCCGTTCCAGTACAGCGCCATGATGGCGAGCAGCATCAGCACCGAGCCGAGCAGCGTGTAGAGGAAGAACTTGAACGACGCGTAGACCCGGCGCGGACCGCCCCAGACGCCGATGATCAGGAACATCGGGATCAGGCCGCCCTCGAAGAACAGGTAGAACAGCACGAGATCGAGCGCCGAGAAGGTGCCGATCATCAGCGTTTCCAGGATCAGGAACGCCATCATGTATTCGCGGACGCGGTTGGTGATCGCCTTCCAGCTCGCGATGATGCAGAACGGCATGATGGCGGTGGTCAGGATCACCAGCGGCAGCGAGATGCCGTCGACGCCCATGTGGTAGGTGATGCCGGTGGCGAGCCAGTTCGCCTTCTCGACGAACTGGAAGTCGGCGCTCGACGGATCGAAGCGCATCACCAGGATCACCGACACCGCGAAGGTGATCAGCGTGGTCCACAGCGCGATCCAGCGCGCATTGCGCCGGGCCGCCTCGTCATCGCCTCGGCTGAGATAGACGATCAGCGCGCCAACCAGCGGCAGGAACGTCGTGACCGAAAGGATTGGCCAGGTTGTCATTTACTGGCCTCCAAAGCCGAACATGAACCAGGTGATCAGGCCGGCGGCGCCGATCAGCATGGCGAACGCGTAGTGATAGAGATAGCCGGTCTGGATCTTCACCACGTTGCGGGTGACGTCCAGCACGCGGGCCGAGATACCGTCGGGGCCGAGGCCGTCGATGATGAAGCCATCGCCCTTCTTCCAGAGCTGATAGCCGATCCACTTCGCCGGGCGGACGAAGATGACCTCGTAGAGCTCGTCGAAGTACCATTTGTTGAGCAGGAACTGGTACAGCATCGGCTGCGTGTTCGCGAGCTCGACCGGCAGATACGGCCGGCGGATGTAGAACAGGTACGACACCAGGAAGCCCAGCACCATCATCACCGTCGGCAGGATGGCGATGGTCTCGGGGATGTGGTGCATCTCCTCGATGATGCGCGGGTTCATCTTCACGGACTCGCGGAAGAACTCCTCGACGCCGTGACCGGCGAACAGCTCCTTGAACGGGAAGCCCGCGACGATCGAACCGACCGCGAGAACGCCGATCGGGATCAGTATCCAGAGCGGAGCCTCATGCGCGGCCTCGTAGTGATGCTCGTCATGGGGCTCGCCGTGGAAGGTCTTGAAGATCAGGCGCCAGGAGTAGAACGAGGTCAGGCCGGCGGCGACGACCGTCATCAGGAAGCCGTACATCGCGAACGGATTATGCGAGGCGTAGGCGGACTCGATGATGGCGTCCTTGGAGAAATAGCCCGCCGTGAGCGGGAAGCCCGTGAGCGCCAGCGTGCCGATCACCATCACCGCATAGGTGTAGGGGATCTTGCGCCAGAGGCCGCCCATGTTGCGGATGTCCTGCTCGTGGTGCATCGCGTAGATCACCGAGCCGGAACCCAAGAACAGCAGCGCCTTGAAGAAGGCGTGCGTGAACAGGTGGAACATGCCGACCGAATAGGCCCCTGCTCCCATCGCCACGAACATGTAGCCGAGCTGCGAACAGGTCGAGTACGCGACGATGCGCTTGATGTCGTTCTGGACGAGGCCGATGGTCGCGGCGAAGAACGCCGTGGTGGCGCCGAAGAACATCACGACGGCCTGCGCGTTCGGGGCGAGTTCGAACAGCGGCGACAGGCGCGCCACCATGAACACGCCGGCGGTGACCATGGTCGCGGCGTGGATCAGCGCGGAGACCGGGGTCGGGCCTTCCATCGCGTCCGGCAACCAGGTGTGCAGCAGGAACTGCGCCGACTTGCCCATCGCGCCCATGAACAGCAGGAGGCAGGTCAGGGTCAGCGCGTCGGCGTGCCAGCCGAGGAAGTCGATGGTCTTGCCGGTCAGGCTCGGAGCTGCATGGAAGATGGTCTCGAAATCGGTCGAGCTCGTCAGCATGAAGATCGCGAAAATGCCGAGCGCGAAGCCGAAATCGCCGACGCGGTTGACCACGAAGGCCTTGATCGCCGCCGCGTTCGCCGACGGCTTCTGGTACCAGAAGCCGATCAGGAGATAGCTGGCGAGACCCACGCCTTCCCAGCCGAAGAACAGCTGCACGAGGTTGTCGGCCGTCACCAGCATCAGCATGGCGAAGGTGAACAGCGAGAGATAGCCGAAGAAGCGCGGCCGGTACGGATCCTCGTCCATGTAGCCGATGGAATAGAGGTGCACGAGCGAGGACACGGTCGTCACCACCACCAGCATCACGGCGGTGAGCGTGTCGACCCGCAGCGTCCAGTAGACCTGGAGGTCGCCAGACATGATCCAGGGCAACAGCGGAATGCGCATGTCGTGGTGCATGAAGCCGACATCGACCAGCGTCATCCAGGACAGCGCCGCCGAGACGAACAGCAGCGCGGTCGTGATCAGCTCGGCGCCGCGCGAGCCGGCGGCCGGCGGCTCGACCGGGCCATGGTCGTCATGCGCGTGATCGTCGTGGCCATGATCATCATGGGCGACCGCCGCGTGGGCGTCGCCGTGGCCATGATCGCCGTGATGCTCGACCTCGTCACCCGAGGGGTTGCGGGCATGCGCGCCGAACAGCGCGATCACGCCAGCAAGGATGGCGCCCAGCAGAGGCAGAAAGACAATCGCCTGAACCATGACTGAGCTCAGCCCTTCATCAGATTGACGTCCTCAACCGCGATCGAGCCGCGGTTGCGGAAATAGACCACCAGGATGGCGAGACCGATCGCGGCTTCCGCAGCCGCAACCGTCAGCACCAGCAATGCGAAGACCTGGCCGACGATGTCGCCGAGGAAGGTCGAGAATGCCACGAGGTTGATGTTGACCGAGAGCAGGATCAGCTCGATCGACATCAGGATGACGATGATGTTCTTGCGGTTCAGGAAGATGCCGAGGATCCCGAGCGTGAACAGGATCGCGCCGACCGCCAGATAATGTCCGAGCCCGATCGTCATTTCACCCACTCCGCCGCGTCGCTGTCCTGGAGCCCCTGCCCCGACGCCACCTTGCGCATCGCCATCGCCATCTCGGGCGTGCGTGCATTCTGAACGTTGATGTCCTGCCGCTTCACGTTCGCCTTGTGGCGCAGCGTCAGCACGATGGCGCCGATCATGGCGACCAGCAGCACCATGCCCGCGAGCTGGAAGTAGTGGATGTACTTCGTATAGAGCACGAGCCCGAGCGCCTCGGTGTTGCTGACATTGGTCGGGATCGCCGCCGTGATCGTCTTGGAGACGCCGGGGTTGATGACCCAGAAGCCGACGGTGAGCAGCAGCTCGAACAGGAAGATGCCGCCGATCACGAGGCCCACCGGCAGGTACTCGATGAAGCCCTCGCGCAGCTCGAGGAAGTCGACGTCGAGCATCATGATCACGAATAGGAACAGCACCGCGACGGCGCCGACATAGACGACGATCAGGATCATCGCGAGGAATTCGGCGCCCATGAGCACGAACAGGCCGGAGGCGTTGACGAAGGCCAGGATCAGGTACAGCACGGAGTGCACGGGATTGCGCGAGACAATCACCATCACCGCCGAGGCGACGCAGACGCCGGCGAAGAGATAGAAGAACAGCGCGGGAAGGATCATGCTCTCATCTCACCGGTACGGCGCGTCGAGCTCGATCGCCTTCGCGATCTCGCGTTCCCAGCGGTCGCCATTGGCGAGCAGCTTGGCCTTGTCATAGAACAGTTCCTCGCGGGTCTCGGTCGCGAATTCGAAGTTCGGACCTTCGACGATGGCGTCGACCGGACAGGCCTCCTGGCAGAGGCCGCAATAGATGCACTTCACCATGTCGATGTCGTAGCGCACGGTGCGGCGGGTGCCGTCGTTGCGGCGCGGGCCGGCCTCGATGGTGATGGCCTGCGCCGGGCAAATGGCTTCGCACAGCTTGCAGGCGATGCAGCGCTCTTCGCCGTTCGGATAGCGGCGCAGCGCATGCTCGCCGCGGAAGCGCGGCGAGATCGGGCCCTTCTCGAAGGGATAGTTCAGCGTCGGCTTCGGCTGGAAGAAATAGCGCATGGCGAGGAAGAACGCCGAGACGAATTCCGACAGCAGGAGCGAGCGTGCAGTGGCGTTGATGTTGATACCCATGACGGCCCTCACTTCGGCGCGATGCCGGCGAAATGCAGCACACCGGCCACCACGACCACCATCGCCAGCGACAGCGGCAGGAACACCTTCCAGCCAAGGCGCATCAATTGGTCGTAGCGGTAGCGCGGCACGATCGCCTTTGCCATCGCGAACAGGAAGAACATGAAGAACACTTTGAGCGAGAACCAGATGATCCCCGGCACCCAGTTGAAGGGCGGCAGATCCACCGGCGGCAGCCAGCCTCCGAGGAACAGGATCGTCGCCAGCGCGCACATCGTGACGATCGCGACATATTCGCCGAGCATGAACAGCAGATACGGCGTCGAGCCGTACTCGACCATGAAGCCGGCGACGAGCTCTGATTCAGCTTCGACGAGGTCGAACGGCGGACGGTTGGTTTCCGCCAACGCCGAGACGTAGAAGATGACGAACATCGGGAACAGCGGCCACACATACCAGTTCAGGATGGTGAGCTGCGGCAACCCGATCAGGCTGGCGAGGCCGCGGGCATGCTGGGCCTCGACCACGGCCGACAGGTTCAGCGTGCCGGCGCAGAGCAGCACGGTGATGATCACGAAGCCGATCGAGACCTCGTAGGACACCATCTGCGCCGCCGAGCGCAGCGCCGCCAGGAACGGGTATTTCGAGTTCGACGACCAGCCGGCCATGATGATGCCGTAGATCGACAGCGACGAGATCGCGAAGATGAAGAGCACGCCGACATTGATGTCGGAGATCACCCAGCCGAGATTGGTCGGGATCACCGCCCAGGCCGCGAGCGCGAGCACGCATGAGACCAAGGGAGCAAGGAGAAACACGCCCTTGTTGGCGCCGGACGGGATGATCGGCTCCTTCAGCACGAACTTCAGCAGGTCCGCGAAGGACTGCAGCAGGCCCCAGGGGCCGACCACGTTCGGGCCGCGGCGGATCTGCACCGCCGCCCAGATCTTGCGGTCGGCGAGCAGGATGTAGGCGATCGCGACCAGCAGGACGACGAGCACCAGGACGCTCTCCGCGACCATGATGATCAGCGGCCAGAGGAAACCGGTCCAGAATGCGCTTTCGAAGAATTCCATCGGCTCACTCCGCTGCGGTCAGCATCTGCCCGGAGGCAAGCCGCGAGCATTCCGCCATCACGGCGGACGCACGCGCGATTGGGTTGGTCAAATAGAAGTCCTCGATCGCCGGCCTGAACGGCGCCTTCTCCGGCGAGCCGCCCTTCCCCGCCAGCTTCTTGATCTGGTCGGCGGCGCCGGCCTCGATCTGGTCGAGACGGATCAGATGCGGCACGGCCTTGAAGATCGCCTGGCGCAGCGCCGACAGCGAGTCGTAGCCGAGCTTCTTGCCGAGCGCCTCCGAAAGGGCGCGCACGATCGCCCAGTCCTCGCGGGCTTCGCCCGGCGGGAACGCAGCGCGGCCGGTCATCTGCACGCGGCCTTCGGTGTTGACGTAGATCGCGGACTTCTCGGTGTAGGCAGCCGACGGCAGGATGACGTCGGCGCGATGCGCGCCGCGGTCGCCATGGGTGCCGATATAGACGACGAAGGTGCCGTCCGACGGCTTGATCTCGTCGGCGCCGAGCAGGAACAGCAGGTCCAGCGTGCCGAAGGTCGTCATTTGCGCCGCGTTCAGGCCACCTGCCGTGGCGGAGAAGCCGATATCGAGCGCACCGACGCGCGAGGCGGTCTCGTGCAGCACGCCAAAGCCGTTCCAGCCATCCTTCACCGCGCCGACATCGAGCGCGAGCTTGGCGGCGGCGGCGAGAATGGCGGCGCCGTCGTGACGCGAGGCCGCGCCCGCGCCGACCAGGATGATCGGGTTCTTGGCGTTCTTCAGCACGTCCATGAAGGAGTGCTTCCCGGCCGCGAGCTCGCCGAGCGTCTCGGTGCCTGCACCCAGATGATCATAGTCGTAGGTCAGGTCGACCTTGGCGCCGATCACGCCGACCTTGAAGCCGCCGGCGCGCCAGCGCTTGCGGATGCGGGCGTTGAACACGGCCGCTTCCTTGCGCGGATTGGCGCCGACGATGAGCAACGCGTCGGCCTGCTCGACGCCGACCAGCGTCGGATTGAAGATGTAGGAGCCGCGGCCCAGCGCGGGATCGAAGGCGTCGCCGCCCTGCACCGCCAGATTGCCCGAGCCGTACTTGGCGAGCAGGTCCTTCAGCGCGAACATCTCTTCGACGCCGGCGAGGTCGCCGGCGATCGCGCCGATGCGCTTGCCGTCGGTGCGCGCCGCTTTCGCGGCGATCGCGGCAAAGGCTTCCGGCCAGCTCGCCGCCCGCAGCTTGCCGGCTTCGCGGATATAGGGCCGGTCGAGACGCTGCGTTCGCAGGCCGTCGACGACATGGCGGGTCTTGTCGGAGATCCACTCCTCGTTCACGGCCTCGTTGATGCGCGGCAGCACGCGCATCACCTCACGGCCACGGGTGTCGACGCGGATCGCCGAGCCGATGCCGTCCATGACGTCGATCGACTGGGTCTTGCCGAGCTCCCACGGGCGCGCCGCAAAAGCATAGGGCTTCGAGGTCAGCGCGCCGACCGGGCAGATGTCGACGAGATTGCCCTGCAATTCGGACGTCAGCGCGTGCTCGAGATAGGTCGTGATCTCCATGTCCTCGCCGCGGCCGGTGGCGCCCATCTCGGGCGCGCCGGCGACTTCCGCCGAGAAGCGGACGCAGCGCGTGCACTGGATGCAGCGGTTCATCGAGGTCTTGACCAGCGCGCCGAGGTACTTGTCCTCGACCGCGCGCTTGTTCTCGGCGAAGCGGCTGGTGTCGACACCATAGCCCATCGCCTGGTCCTGAAGGTCGCACTCGCCGCCCTGGTCGCAGATCGGGCAATCCAACGGATGGTTGATGAGAAGGAATTCCATCACGCCTTCGCGCGCCTTCTTCACCATCGGCGAACGCGTGGAGATTTCCGGCGGCTCGCCCTTGGGGCCCGGACGGCAATCGCGCACGCCCCAGGCGCAGCTTGCGACCGGCTTCGGGCCGCCCTTCACTTCGACGAGGCACATCCGGCAATTGCCGGCGATCGACAGCCGCTCGTGATAGCAGAAGCGCGGAATCTCGGCGCCCGCGGCTTCGCACGCCTGGAGCAGCGTGTACTCGGCGGGGACATCGATCTCTTTGCCGTCGATGATGAGCTTGGTCATGTCTCTTACTCCGCCGCGACCATGTTCACGGGATCGCGGACGCCGATATCGTCGATGTCAGCCTTGTGCGAATACTGGTCGATGCGCGCTTCGATCTCGTGACGGAAATGCGCGATCAGGCCCTGGATCGGCCAGGCGGCTGCGTCGCCGAGCGCGCAGATGGTGTGGCCTTCGACCTGTTTCGTCACCTCCAGCAGCATATCGATTTCGCGCTTGTGGGCGCGACCGTCGGCCATGCGGGTCAAGACGCGCCACATCCAGCCGGTGCCTTCGCGGCACGGCGTGCACTGGCCGCAGCTCTCGTGCTTGTAGAAATAGGAGATGCGGGCGATGGAGCGGATCAAATCGGTCGACTTGTCCATCACGATCACGGCCGCGGTGCCGAGACCCGAGCGCAGCTTGCTCAAGCTGTCGAAATCCATCGGCGTGTCGATGATCTGCTCGGCCGGCACCATGCGCACCGACGAGCCGCCGGGGATCACGGCCTTGAGGTTGTCCCAGCCGCCGCGGATGCCGCCGCAATGCTTCTCGATCAGCTCACGGAACGGAATGCCCATGGCCTCTTCGACGTTGCAGGGCCGCTCGACATGACCGGAGATGCAGAACAGCTTGGTGCCGACATTGTTCGGACGGCCGATGCCGGCGAACCAGGCCGCACCGCGGCGCAGGATGTCGGGCGCAACCGCGATCGACTCGACGTTGTTGACGGTGGTCGGGCAGCCGAACAGGCCGACATTAGCCGGGAACGGCGGCTTCAGGCGCGGCTGGCCCTTCTTGCCTTCGAGGCTTTCGAGCAGCGCGGTCTCCTCGCCGCAGATATAGGCGCCGGCGCCGTGCGCGACGTAGATGTCGAACGGCCAGCCGTTGACATTGTCCTTGCCGACGAGCTTCGCCTCATAGGCCTGGTCGATCGCGGCCTGGAGATGCTCGCGCTCGCGGATGAACTCGCCGCGGACATAGATGTAGCAGGCATGCGCGTTCATCGCGCAGCTCGCGATCAGGCAACCTTCGATCAGGAGATGCGGATCGTGCCGCATGATCTCGCGATCCTTGCAGGTGCCGGGCTCGGATTCGTCGGCGTTGACGACGAGATAACTCGGCCGGCCGTCGGTCGATTCCTTCGGCATGAACGACCATTTCAGGCCGGTCGGGAAGCCGGCGCCACCACGCCCGCGCAGGCCCGACGCCTTCATCTCGTTGATGATCCAGTCACGGCCCTTGTCGATGATATTCTTCGTACCATCCCAGGCGCCGCGGCGCCGCGCGCCCTCGAGCCCCCAGTCGTGGAGGCCGTAGAGGTTCTTGAAGATGCGGTCCTTGTCCTCGAGCATTTCAGTGCTTTCCGATCAACGATTGGACTGCTTGTAGGCGAGTCCGGCGGCGCAGACGGCGAAGGTCAGCGCCCAGAGTAGGCTGCTCTCCTGCGTCGCGTTCATCACGAAGCGCTGCAGCAGGAACATGAAGGCGGCCGCGACCGCGGCGTGCATGGCGACGAAGCCCCACTTGTTCACGGCCTCGTTCCCTCCAATTGCGGGGAGATCACGCATCAGGTGATCTCCTTCAGCGTGGTCGGCCCACCCGTCGGCGCCGAGAACTGGCGGCCGTTCTGCGGACCGGGCTTCGGCGGATTGCCCGAGGCGAAGCCGTCGAGCACCTTGCCAAAGGTTTCCTTGGTCAAATCCTCATAGGTGTCCTTGCCGATCAGCACCATCGGCGCATTCACGCAGGCACCGAGGCACTCCACCTCTTCCCAGCTGAAATTGCCGTCCTTGGACAGATGGAACGGCTCGTGGTGGATGCGGTGCTCGCAGACGTGGATGAGATCCTCGGCGCCGCGCAGGCGGCACGGCGTGGTGCCGCAGACCTGGACGTGGGCCTTCTTGCCGACGGGGGCGAGCTGGAACATCGTGTAGAAGGTCGCAACTTCGAGCACGCGGATATAGGGCATGTCGAGCAGATCGGCGACGGCGCGGATCGCGGCTTCCGACACCCAGCCGTCGTGCTGTTCCTGGACGCGCCAGAGGATGGCGATGACAGCGGAGGCTTGCCGGCCGGCCGGATATTTCGCGATCTGCTGCTTGGCGAACGCGAGGTTCTCCTCCGTGAACGCAAAGCTCGCGGGCTGGACTTCCTTCGGTGCTAATCGGCGAACGGACATCTCTTATCTCTCACTGCATGCGGCGCGCGGTTTTCGCATTCAGGGCATCGATCCTGTCCTGCCAGAATGCGCTTGCGGTGCCGAAAACGTTGTAGCCGACGTGGGTCGAGACCTTGATGCGGTCGAGGATCGACAGCTCGGTCACGGTCTCCATCCGGTTGCTGCGCGGATCGAACACGATCAGCTTCAGCGGCGTCTGTTCGAGGATAAAGCGCGACACCGCATGAGAGCGGTCGCTGCCGTGCTCCTCGCACATGATGACGCTGTCGGTCTCAAGCAGCCGGGCGCCGCCCTTGATCGCCTCGATCTCGACACCCTCGACGTCGAGCTTGATCAGGTACTTGCCGTGGGCCGCCACCTTGCCGTCGTCGATGAGATTGTCGAGCGCGAGAACCGGCACGTCCTCGCCGCCCGCCGACGGTGCGCCGGCGATGCTGAAGGCCTCATGCTTGGTGCCTGACAGCCGCGCGGTACCGCGCGCCGCGCCGATGGCGCATTTCAGCGTCTCGAAGCGGTTGCCGTTGACGCGGGCGTTGTTGGCAAGCTTCGGATAGTTCTGCCCCGACGGCTCGATCGCGATCGCCTTGTGCGATCCGAACGGCCTGCTCGACACCAGCACCGACCAGTAGCCGTAATTGGCACCGCAATCGAGCAGCGTGTAGTCGACGTCGATGGAGTCGGCGAACAGGACCTCCAGCTCGTCCTCGTAATTGTAGGAGCGGTTGAGCAGCTTGCTCCAATAGCCGTCGCCGTAGGGGAATTCGAACACGGCATCGGGATTGAGCCTGATCGCGATGTTGCGCTCGGGCAGCGTCTTCCGCAGCAGGTTTGCGCAGGCGATGTAGCCCATGTGCGAGAAATGCGAGGAGATCTTCGATCCCGTCACCAGCGCCAAGGCAGCCGTCCGCTCCCACAGGTTGGCCCCTTCAAGGGCCCCCGAGGCACGGTCAAACTGGATTGGCGCCTGCGCCATCACCGATCGACCTCTCCGAACACGATGTCGAGCGAGCCGAGGATCGCCGAGACGTCGGCGAGCAGATGGCCGCGGCAGATGTGGTCCATCGCCTGCAGATGCGCAAAGCCCGGCGCGCGGATCTTGCACTTGTAGGGCTTGTTGGTGCCGTCGGAGATCAGATAGACGCCGAACTCGCCCTTCGGCGCCTCGACCGCGGCGTAGACCTCACCGGCCGGCACGTGGACGCCTTCGGTGTAGAGCTTGAAGTGATGGATCAGCGCTTCCATCGAGCGCTTCATCTCGCCGCGGCGCGGTGGCGCGACCTTGTTGTCTTCGACGACGACAGGCCCCTTCCCGTCGGCAGCGTTCAGCTTCTGGATGCACTGCTTCATAATGCGCACGGACTGGCGCATCTCTTCCATGCGGATCAGGTAGCGATCGTAGCAGTCGCCGTTCTTGCCGATCGGGATGTCGAAATCCATCTCGGCGTAGCATTCATAGGGCTGCGACTTGCGCAGGTCCCAAGCCGCGCCCGAGCCGCGCACCATGACGCCCGAGAAGCCCCATTCCCAGGCTTCCTTCAGCGGCACCACGCCGATATCGACGTTGCGCTGCTTGAAGATGCGGTTGGCGGTGAGAAGACGGTCAAGATCGTCCACGACCTTCAGGAATGGATCGCACCAGGCCTCGATGTCGTCGACCAGCTTCTGCGGCAGATCCTGATGC
Source organism: Bradyrhizobium sp. 613_E4_N2_2 (assembly GCF_052075995.1). NCBI lineage: Bacteria > Pseudomonadati > Pseudomonadota > Alphaproteobacteria > Hyphomicrobiales > Nitrobacteraceae > Bradyrhizobium > Bradyrhizobium sp. 613_E4_N2_2. The sequence goes on along the minus strand of NZ_CP197234.1, from coordinate 3,928,168 downwards.
ACGCCGCCGACGCGGAAGAAGGCTGCGTGCATACGGCTGCCGGAGGCGCGCTCGTAGAACACCATCAGCTTTTCGCGCTCTTCAAAGCCCCACAGCGGCGGGGTCAGCGCGCCGACGTCCATCGCCTGCGTGGTGACGTTGAGCAGATGCGACAGGATGCGGCCGATCTCGCAATAAAGCACGCGGATCAGCTGGCCGCGGCGCGGCACCTCGATGCCGAGCAGCTTCTCGGCCGCCATGCAGAAGGCGTGCTCCTGGTTCATCGGCGCGACGTAGTCGAGCCGGTCGAAATACGGGATCGCCTGCAGATAGGTCTTCTGCTCGATCAGCTTCTCGGTGCCGCGGTGAAGCAGGCCGATATGGGGATCGACACGGGCGACGATTTCGCCGTCAAGCTCCAGGACCAGACGCAGCACGCCGTGCGCAGCCGGATGCTGGGGCCCGAAGTTGATGGTGAAATTGCGAAGCTGTTCGGGTTGCTCGTTCATGATCAGACCTTCGGTCCCGCCTTCTCGTCACCGGGAAGCGGATAGTCCGCCCCTTCCCACGGCGAGAGGAAATCGAACTTGCGGAATTCCTGGTTGAGCCTGACGGGCTCGTACACCACCCGCTTCTCCTGGTCGTCGTAGCGAACCTCGACGAAACCGGTGGTCGGGAAATCCTTGCGCAGCGGATGGCCCTCGAAACCGTAATCGGTCAGCAGGCGGCGCATGTCGGGGTGACCGACGAAGAACACGCCATAGAGGTCGTAGGCCTCGCGCTCGAACCAGTCGGCGCCGGGGAACACATCGATCAGCGACGGCACCTGCGTGGTCTCATCGGCCTGGGCCTTGAGCCGGATCCGCGTGTTCAGGGTCGGAGACAGGAAGTGATAGATCACGTCGAAGCGTTTTTCGCGCGACGGATAGTCTGCGGCCGTGATGTCGGTGAAGTTGATGAACCGGCATTTCGGATCGTCGCGGAGGTACTTGACCACCTCGACGATCTTGCTGACCTCGACATCCACCGCGAGCTGGTTGAAGGCAACCGAATGACCGATGGCGGCGCCCGGAAGCGCGCTAACGATCGTCTGCCCCAGGGCGTCGAGCTTGGCGTCGTCCATGACGTAAAACCTTAGCGTTCGATGGTGCCGGTGCGGCGGATCTTCTTCTGCAGCAGCAGCACGCCGTAGAGCAGCGCTTCCGCCGTGGGCGGGCAGCCCGGCACGTAGATGTCGATCGGCACGATGCGGTCGCAGCCGCGCACGACCGAGTAGGAGTAGTGGTAGTAGCCGCCGCCATTGGCGCAGGAGCCCATCGAGATGACGTAGCGCGGCTCCGGCATCTGGTCGTAGACCTTGCGCAGCGCAGGCGCCATCTTGTTGGTCAGCGTGCCGGCGACGATCATCACGTCGGACTGGCGCGGCGAGGCACGCGGCGCGAAGCCGAAGCGCTCGACGTCGTAGCGCGGCATCGAGACCTGCATCATCTCGACCGCGCAGCAGGCGAGACCGAAGGTCATCCACATCAGCGAGCCGGTACGGGCCCAGGTGATGAGGTCGTCGGTCGCGGCCACGAAGAAGCCCTTGTCGGACAGCTCGGAGTTGACCTCGAGGAAAAACGGATCGTTGGCGCCAACCGGCCTGCCGGTCGACGGATCAAGGATGCCCTTGGGGGCCGGCGCGACGACCGGGCCAGAGGACGTTGCAGGGTTCAATCCCATTCCAGTGCTCCCTTCTTCCATTCATAGGCGAACCCGACCGTCAGCACGCCGAGGAACACCACCATGGACCAGAAGCCGGTCGCGCCAAGCTTGCCGAACGCCACCGCCCAGGGAAACAGGAACGCCACCTCGAGGTCGAAGATGATGAAGAGGATGGCGACCAGATAGAAGCGGACGTCGAACTTCATGCGAGCGTCGTCGAAGGCGTTGAAACCGCACTCATACGCCGACAGCTTTTCCGGGTCCGGCTGCTGGAACGCCACGATGAAGGGCGCGATCAGCAGCACGAGGCCGATGAGGCCCGCTACCCCTATAAAGACGACGAGTGGAAGATAGTTCTGCAGAATGCCGCTCATTGACGAGCCCTTTTTCCCGCAGCCTCGGGACAGCCACGGATTCGTCCAGTTTGGAATTGTTCTGAGCCTTAGCGCAGTGCACCAATGGGCGCAAGACACGCTCTTTTTAGGCCCTTTACCGCCCCCAGAACGATAGAAATCCCGGAATCGCCCCGCGGCTGGTATGGAGCAGATCGCCAATCCCAGCAAGGGCGGCCACAGTTTTGCAGGGCAGCCGTTCGAGGATTGCGGCACACGGGCCGAGGCAGCTATTTGCCGCGTGTCGTCCGCGATAATTGCCCGGTTTTCCGGGTGCGGCAGCGCACCCAGACCCAGGCAATGACCAGCACCGGCGCTCCCACCGTCACCCAGGCGACATACTGGCCGACCGTTCCGCAGAGTAGCGCAGCCAGCAGGCCGGTGATGGTCGCAGCCGCGAGCAGGATGGGTGCAGCAAAGACACGTATCCACAGGCCCGAGCGGTCAGAGGAGCCATGCATCACGACCGGACCGGGGTTCGTCTGGCGAATGCGTCGGTCTGGGCGGGCGCGCGCTTGCGCCGCCGTGCCAGCCAGAGATAGAGGCCACTGCCGATCACAACGATCGTGAGAATGTCGAGCACGGCCCAGATCACCTTGAGCGGCAAGCCGCCATAATCGCCGAAATGCAGCGGCTGCGAGATCAGGAGCGCCTGGAGATAGACCGGCAGCGCCCGGCTGTCGGCGACCTCCCCTGTTTCGCCGTCGAGCAGGACCGGCTTGAGCAGCCGCGCTGTCAGCGCCGTGTCGCCGCGCATGAAGGCGGCGAAGTGGTGCGAGGACGTGAACGGCGTTCCCGGAAACGCGATGAAGGCAACCTCCATCCCGGGCGCCGTCTGCCTCGCGCGCGCCACGACGTCGTCGAGCGAAGCCAGATGCGACGGCGGCGGCTTGCCGGCATAGGGCGCGACCATGCTGGCGAGTTCCGTGGCCTTCCACTGGTTGAGCATCAGTTCGGCCCAGGTGTTGACGACGCCGGTGAGGCCAACCACCAGCGCCCAGGCCACCGTCACCACGCCGATCAGATTGTGCCAGTCGAGCCAGCGCACGCGGCGCGAGGCGTGGCCGCGAATGGTGGCAAAGCGCAGCCGGCGGGTGAACGGCCAGTACAGCACCACGCCGGAGATGATGGCGATTGCGAACAGCAGGCCCATCCCGCCGAGGAACAGTTTTCCGGGCTGGCCGGCAAACATGTCGGTATGCAGCTTGAGCATGATCAGCATCGGCCCGATGCCGACCGGTCCGAGCAGCTTGGTCGACATCGCATCGAACGCGCGCACGGTCGTGTTGTCGGGCAGCCCGTTGACGGCGCTGTTGGTGAACGCGGTCACGATCCCGGGCTCGTCCTTGTCCCAGGCGATATATTGCAGCACCCGGCCGGGATCGGCGGCGAGCGCGGCGTCGGCGACGGCTTGCGTCGTCGCACGCGCCGCGCCCGCATGAGCTTCGGGCTGGGGGGCATAGCCCAGGAGCTCATCGATCTCGTGATGGAAGATCAGCGGCAGGCCGGTCAGGCAGAGCAGCAGCAGGAAGACGGTCGAGATCAGGCTGGTCCAGGTGTGGACCACGGACCAGAGCCTGACCGTGCGCGCCTTCACGAGGCCCTCCCCTCGCCGGTGCCTACCACTTGTAGGAGACGCTGGCGGTGACGCGCCGGCGGTCGCCGTAGAAGCATGACGAGGCCGCCGCGCAGCTTGCGACATAGATCTTGTCGGTCAGGTTGATCACGTTGATTGCCGTGCGCCAGTTCTGCCACTCGTAGTGGACCGCGAGGTCGCCGAGCACGACCGCGGGAACCTCGAGGGTGTTGGCGGCGTCCGCCCAGGAGGCGCCGACATAGCGCACGCCGCCGCCGAAGCCGAATCCCGCAAGCGGTCCGTCCTTGAATGTGTAGTCGGCCCAGCCCGAGACCAGGAGCTCAGGCGTGTTGGTCGGCGTCTTGCCGACCAGCGCCGGGTTCAGGTCCCTGCTGGTGAAGAGATGATAGGCCGTGAAGGCGCCGATGAACTTTAACTCCTTCGTCGCATTTGCGACCGCTTCGAGCTCGATGCCGCGCGAGGTCACCTCGCCGGTTTGGTTCTGCAGCGTGGTGATGATCGGATCGGTAGTGGGTACATTCTGGCGCTTCAGGTTGAACACCGAGGCAGTGAAGTAGCCATCAAATCCCTTGGGGGCGACCTTGACGCCGATTTCGGCCTGCTGGCCGGTCTCCGGCTGGAACAGCTGATTTTGCGCGTTGAGCCCGATAATCGGGTTGAAACTCGTCGCGTAGGAGATGTAGGGCGCGATGCCGTTGTCGAAATTGTAGATCAAGCCTGCGCGACCGCTGAACTGGCTGTCATTGTTGCTGGCGAGCGTCGCCCCAGTGTCACGGGCGGCCTGCGTCGTCTCGACCCAGTCGTTGCGGCCGCTCAGCACCAGCGTGAAGTTACCGAGCTTCATCTGGTCCTGGAGGTAGGTGCCGGCCTGCTTCTGCGTGATCAGGAAGTTACGGAACGGCGGGCCTGTGAGCGGGATGTTAATGCCGTAGACCGGATTGAGCACATTGATCGGAGGAACGGTGCCGAAGTTGAAGGCCTGATAGTCGTCGATCTGATAGCCCTTCAGATCGACACCGAACAGCATCGTGTGCCTGACAGGACCGGTGTTGAAGCGATATTCCAGCTGGTTGTCGAGATCGGCCTGGTTGGCGGTATCCTTCGCATACCAATTGTAGCGACCGAGAGAGGCCGCATTGATATTGTCCCAGCCGTTGCCGATGTAACCGCGATAGGTCAGGTCGATATGCGCAAATCGCGCATTCTGCCGGAACGTTAGATCGTCGGTGACATTGCGCTCGAACTGATAGCCGAGCATCTCCTGCTCGCGCGTGAACTTGTCGACGCTGGGATCGCCGGCGAAGAAGCTGGTCGGGATCTTGCCGAACGGCGCGTTGGTCACCGTGCCCTGGTAAGGCAGGAAGTTGATGCCGCGGGTGTCGGTCTTCGATGCCGACGCCAGAACCGTGAAAGTCGTATCAGCATCCGGCTTCCAGGTGAAGGACGGCGCAATGAAGTAGTTGTTGTCCGGCGTGAAGTTGACCTGCGTGTCGCCGTTCCTGATCTCGCCGACGACGCGGTAGAACAGCTTGCCGTCCTGGGGCTGCGTTGCAACGGGCCCGCCGACATCGAAGCCGACATAGGCGTTGCCGAAATTGTTGACGCCGGTCTCGATGTAGCGGATCGGCTCGGTCGGCGGCATCTTGCTGATGACGTTGACGATGCCGCTCGGGCTCGATCCACCATAGAGCACCGCCGACGGGCCGCGTAACACCTCGACTCGTTCCATATTGGACGACGGAAGCCGCCAGCTCGCATAGGCCGTGTAGAACAGCTGCGTGCCGTCGAGAAACAGTCCGATGTCGTCGGACTTGAAGCCGCGGATCAGCCACCAATCGTTGCGCGTGTCCGCACCGAAGGTGCCAGCCCGCACGCCGGCGGTGTAGCGCAGAACCTCGTCGAGCTTGGTCGCCTTCTGGTCGCGGATCTGGTCCGCGCCGATCACCGACACCGATTGCGGCGTCTCCATGATCGGCGTGTTGGTCTTAGTGCCCGACGAGCTGCGGTTGGCGACGTAGCCGTTCACCGGACCGCGCGGCGTCTCGACGAAGCCGACATTGCGCTGCTGAAGCGGTCTGCGGCTGGCGGCGGTCTCTACCGACGGCCGCGCCACGCGGCGGGCGGCCGCAGCAGGTGCGCGGCGTCGTGCTTCCGGCGCGTTGACGGTGACCGACGGCAGGTTTTGCGCACCGCCTTGCGCCGAGGACTGCGCAAGCGATGCCTGCGGTACCACTGCGAAAGCAGACGCGGTCGCCAAGACGACCGACCGCAGCATACGAAGGCTGTTCAACGCGCACCCCAACATGTCTGTTTGCTTGCGTCATGCCGTCGTTCCCCTAACGGCAGGCGCTTGCAGTGACGCTTAGGTGAGCGCGCGCGAATTCCCTAATTGAAAACCTCTTAGAAGGGTTCTTAGAAATGATCCAACATTCCCGGAGATTTCCGAGAGATCAGCGTGAAACTTTCTCGGCTTCGAGCATCTTCTCGGCTGTCGCCGTGAGACGGTCGATCTGCGCCAGCAGCGTCTCGAACTCGTCCTTGCTCAACTGCTCCAGCAATTGCCGATTGCGCTCCTGCGCGCCTTCGACGATCGCATCGTGCGCGGCGAGCCCTGCCGCGGTCAGCGCGACCAGCACCTCGCGGCTGTCCTTCGGGTTCGCCGACTTCGCGATCAGCTTGCGCGAGACGAGCTCCGCGAGCGCGCGGCTGATCTGGCCCTTGTCCTGGCCGACGGCTTCGGCGAGCCGCGCCACGCTCATCGGCGGACGGCGACCGAGCGAGGCGACCAGACCGAACTCGACCGAGGACAATCCGGCGAGGCGCTTGTAGCGCAGGATCGCGCCGCGCTTGAGCAAATTGGCGAGCACCATCAGCCGTGACGACAGCATCACGGTGATCGGCGCCGGCGAGTGGCTTTCGTCCGCATCGGGCGATGCGTGCCCGTCCCTGCTCGATGTCTGGCTCATGATCCACCTCTGCCAAGAAAGCCGGGGCGTGCCAAGCGCTGGTAGCGCAACCTCCCCAACCTGATTCCAAATGCGATTAAGAGGCATTCTGGAATATCGTTGACATTGTCATCGAATTATTTTTCACTGGGTCACCGCATCAAAACGACCCGGCCACCCAAGGCCAGCGGCGGGAGGAACAGCATGACGATGACCCAGCGGGATCGCGATCTCGGCACCGCCTATGCGATGAAGCCGGCGCACACGCGCACCGAACTCACCTCGGTCGCGCGCGGCACGCCGATGGGCGAGCTGCTCCGCCGCTACTGGCATCCGGTCGGGCTGGTCAGCGATGCCACCGACACGCCGAAGAAGGTGCGCGCGCTCGGCGAGGATCTGGTGCTGTTCCGCGACAAGCACGGCCGCGCCGGCCTGTTGCACGCGCGCTGCTGCCATCGCGGCACCACGCTCTACTATGGCAAGGTCGAGGAAGACGGTATCCGCTGCTGCTATCACGGCTGGAAGTTCGACGCCGAAGGCCATTGCCTCGAGCAGCCCTGCGAGCCCGACGGCGGCCAGTTCAAGGACAAGGTGCGCCAGCCCTGGTACCCGGTCGAGGAGCGCTACGGGCTGATCTTCGCCTATATGGGCCCGGCCGAGAAACGCCCGGTGCTGCCGGCTTACGAATGCCTGGAAAACATGGACCAAGGCGAGTTCGTCGAGGCCGACGATTCCTCGATCGGCGGCGGCGGCCCCGCGATCATCCCCTGCAACTGGCTGCAGCATTTCGAGAACGTGGTCGATCCCTATCACGTGCCAGTGCTGCACGGCTCGTTCTCGGGGCCGCAATTCACCAACATGATGGCCTCGATGCCGGAGGTGAAGTTCGACAAGACGCCGCGCGGCATCGCCGTGCGCTCGATCCGCAAGCAGGACGACGGCAAGGTGTTTTATCGCGTCACCGAAGCGGCCCTTCCCACCTTGCGCGTCGTGCCGAACCCGCGCGTGGCACAATTCGCCCGCGTCGAGTCGATCGGCTGGACGTTGCCGATCGACGACACCTCGTTCCGCATCTACGTCGCCGGCCGCGTCAAGGCTTCCGGCGACATCGGCCGCATGCGCTCGAAGTTCAACGGCAAATTCTGGTGGGACATGACGGAAGCCGAGCACCAGCAATTCCCGGGCGATTACGAGGCCCAGGTTGGCCAGGGCCCGCAGACCATCCACTCCGAGGAGCATTTCGGCCAGAGCGACCGCGGCATCCTGATGATCCGGCGCATGCTGAGCGAGCAACTGGAGGCGATGGAGGCAGACCGCGATCCGATCGGCGTGTCGTTCGATACAAGTGCTGCGCCGGTCGAGTTCGAAGCGGGGAATTACATCCGCGAAGGCTGAGTTTTTTTGGCGCGTTTTCTTCACGCGAACCGGTATCGACTTCGCTCGAAAACGCTCTCGACCAGCCTCACGAAGGGCTGGACCGGCAACGATAACAAAGACAAATTGGGGGGATGCGATGGTCGATGTGACGTCACAGATGTCGGTGCAGACGACTGCGGCGGCAAAGCCCCCGGCGCGGCGCTATTACGTGCTGGGCCTGCTCACCATCATCTACGCGCTGAACTTCCTCGACCGCACGATCTTCAACGTCCTGATCGAGCCGATCAAGAAGGAGTTTCAGCTCAGCGATACCATGATGGGGCTGCTCGCGGGCTTCGGCTTCGCGCTGTTCTATTCCCTGCTCGGCATTCCCATCGCGCGCGTCGCCGACCGGCTCAACCGGCGCAACATCGTCGCGGTGGCCCTTGCGTTCTGGAGTGCGATGACGGCGTTGTGCGGGGCGGCCTCGAGCGTGACCTCGCTGGCGCTGGCGCGCATCGGCGTCGGCATCGGCGAATCCGCGGGCTCGCCCGCCTCGCAATCGATCGTCGCCGATCTCTTCACCAAGAACGAGCGCCCGCGCGCGCTCGGCATCTACGCCATCGGCACCTATCTCGGCGTCTTCCTCGGCTATTTCATCGGCGGCTACGTCAACCAGCACTATGGCTGGCGGATGGCGTTCTACGTCGCCGGCCTGCCCGGCATCCTGCTCGCATTGATTCTGTGGCTGACGATCTCCGAGCCGAAGCGCGGCGCCATGCAGGAGAGTTTCGTGCCGGAGCCGCTCGGGCCGACACTGCGCTTCCTGGCCTCGCAGCAGAGCTTCATCATCGTGCTGATCGGCTTCTGCCTCACCACCTACACGAACTACGCAACGGCGGCCTGGATCCCGCCGTTCCTGGCCCGCGTGCACCATCTGTCGAGCTCCGAGATCGGCACCTATGCCGGCACCTTCAAGGGGCTCGCCGGCATGGCCGGCACATTGCTCGGCGGCTTCGTGGTGGCGCAGATCAGCCGCCGCGACGACCGCTGGAAGCTGTGGGCGCCGGCGATCACCTCAGGGCTGGCCGGCCCGGTGTTCGCGCTGTGCATGCTGACGCAGGATTTCTCGATGATGGTCGCGATGCTGGCGCTGACCTCGTTCCTGGTCGGCTTTCATCTCGGACCGATCTTCGCGATCGCGCAGACGGTGGCCAAGCCGAGCATGCGGGCGCTCGCCTCCGCCCTGATCGCGCTCACCGCCACCTGCTTCGGCCAGGGCGTCGGCCCGCTTGCCGTCGGCATGGTCAACGACGCCCTCAAGGGCACTTATGGCGCGGACGCCGTGCGCTATTCCCTGCTCTCGGCGGCGGTCACGACCACACTGGGCGCCCTGCTGTTCGTCTGGGCGGCCCGTTCGATCCGGGGCGATATCGGCCGGGCGGCGGCCTGAGACCTGTTCCGGCCGCCAGCCCGGCGAAACCGAGCGGGCGCATTAATGAAACCATTTTGCGGAACCCGCGAAACCATCCGGAAACAGATGGTCCTTAAGACATGAGCCCATAGACGGCGGCTAAGCCCGTCGGGAGGCCCATATGAACCACTCTATTCACTCGGCTGATCGTGGCACCCACCTGAAGATCGTGGTGGTGGCGCTGGTTGCCGGTATTCTGGTCGCCGGCTTCGGCATCGCAGCCCGCACCAACGTCGATACCAGCCAGACCGCCCAATCGGCTCACGTGATCAAGGCCGGCAAGCCGGTGGCCGTGACCAGCGCAGGCACGTCGGAGATTCGCTGACACGCCCTGTTTCGGGCTGACCGAGGCCGCCGCCTGGCGGCCTTTTTCGTTTTCCAGAGCAATGCTTAGCCGATGCGTCCTGACAAAGCGCAACGTCCTTGACTTCACCCAGCCCCGCCTTTAAGTCCCCCCTCGTTCCGCGCGCTTTCAGCGAACCACGCGGGAGTAGCTCAGTTGGTTAGAGCGCCGGCCTGTCACGCCGGAGGTCGCGGGTTCGAGCCCCGTCTCTCGCGCCATTTTGGCAATCCCTTCATAGTCTTAGCCCGAACTTCCCGATGCCTTTCGCGGCATTGCCGGCGTCTGCCGGGAACTCGTGGCATAGTCAGCCCGCGCCCGAATCGTCTACGCCTTCCAGGACTTGGAGGGATCCCCACGCTTGACCGGCTTTTCCGGGGCTTCCCTGTCATTGAGGAGGCCAGACATGGCTAAGAAGGATTCGGCCAAGAAGGATTCGGCGAAGAAGGCAGCCGCTCCCGCCACCATCACGCTCAAGCACCTCGCCGCTGACATCGCGGAGAGCCAGGACCTCTCGAAAAAGCACACCGAGGCCGTCCTGACCGACATGGTCGATCTGATCGCCAAGCACCTCAAGAAGGGCGACCGCGTCCGCATCGTCGGGCTCGGCATCCTCCAGGTCCGCAAGCGCGCCGCCCGCACCGGCCGCAACCCCACCACCGGCGAGGCGATCCACATCAAGGCCAGCAAGAAGGTCGCCTTCCGCCCGGTCAAGGAGCTCAAGGAAGCGATCTAGCAGCTACGTTTCGTTAAGCCTGATCCGCTTCGTTCCGGCCGCATCACGGCCCGCTTTTCTGATATACCGCCTGCTTCCCCCAAGCCTTGCTTCCCCAAGACCCGGCGGTTTGACCAGAAATGTCCTCCCTCTCCTTTTCGCACACCGTGACCGAACGCTTCCTGCGCTACGTCACCATCGACACCCAGTCCGATCCGGAATCCCCGGCCTCGCCCTCGACCGAGAAACAGAAAGATCTCGGCCGCGTGCTCGCCGCCGAGCTGAAGGCCATGGGCGTCGCCGACGCGCATCTCGACGACTTCGGCTACGTCTACGGAACGATCCCGGCCAACACCGACAAAAAGGTGCCGGTGATCTGCTTCTGCTCGCACATGGACACCTCGCCCGACGTGACCGGCAAGGACGTCAAGCCGCAGCTGGTGAAGGACTATCGCGGCGGCGATATCACCCTGCCGGGCGATACCAGCCAGGTGATCCGCTTCACTGAACATCCCGCGCTGAAGAACCAGATCGGCAACGACATCATCACCACCGACGGCACCACGCTCTTGGGCGCCGACAACAAGGCCGGCGTCGCCGAGATCATGGATGCCGCGCATTTCTTCATCAACAACCCCGATGTGAAGCACGGCACCATCAAGATCCTGTTCACGCCGGACGAGGAGATCGGCCGCGGCGTCGACAACGTCGACCTGAAGAAGCTCGGCGCCGATTTCGGCTACACCATGGACGGCGAGAGCGCCGGCAGCGTCGAGGACGAGACCTTCTCGGCCGACGGCGCCACCATCACCATCAACGGCGTCAGCGCCCATCCCGGCTACGCCAAGGGCAAGATGGAGCACGCGATCAAGATCGCAGCCGCCATCGTCGAGCGGCTGCCGAAGGAAGGCTGCTCGCCCGAGACGACGTCAGGCAAGCAGGGCTTTCTGCATCCGATCGGCATCGACGGCGCGCTGGAGCAGGCGACGCTCTCCTTCATCGTGCGCGACTTCACCGAGGAAGGGCTGAAGGAGAAGGAAGTTCTGCTCGAGAACATCGTCAAGGACGTGATGAAGGACTATCCGCGCTCGACCTACAAGTTCGAGGTCAGGGAGCAGTACCGCAACATGAAGCAGGTGATCGACCGTCACCCGCACATCCTCGAATACGCCATCGAGGCGATCCGCCGTGCCGGCCTGCGCCCGATGCGCACCGCGATCCGCGGCGGCACCGACGGCTCGCGCCTGTCCTTCATGGGCCTGCCCTGCCCCAACATCTTTGCCGGCGAGCACGCGTTTCATTCGCGGCTCGAATGGGTCAGCCGGCAGGACATGGAAAAGGCGGTGCAGACGATCGTGCATCTCGCGATGATCTGGGAGGAGAAGGCGTAGGAACGCCGCACCTCCCGGCAGCAGGGCAAAATAATTCCGAGCCCTGCGGAACGATCCAGTACAGGGCGCGTTAGCGCTTCAAGTCCCAAGGATGAGAATGTGAGCACAAAAGGCCTCAGCCGGTCAGCCCCGGGCTGAGGCCTTTCCGCGTTTGGATCGCGCCCCCCCCGTCAGGCAGTCACGGCAGCTTGCCCGCCGCGATACTCTGCCCATGCTTGCCGCAGAATTTGCAGCGACGAGGTCAGGAAGATTCCAGCCATTACCGCAGCGACAGCCAAATCGGGCCATGCCGTCGCGGTTCCAAATACACCGATGGCAGCGACCATCACGATGACGTTGCCGATCGCGTCATTGCGCGAGCAGAGCCAAACCGAGCGCACGTTGGCATCGCCGTCCTTGTAGCGCGCGAGCAGGAGAACCGAGGTGAGGATCGCCGCCAGCGCGGCCAGGCTCATCGCTCCCATCAGCTCCGCACGCGGGAGCCCCAGGACCAAGGTCTGATAGAGCGTTGACCCGAACACCCAGGCGGCCATGGCACTGAGCGACAACCCCTTGAACAACGCGGCGGTGGCACGCGTCTTGATGCTCGCGCCGATCACCGAAAGGCTCAGGCCGTAGGTGACCGTGTCGGCGAGGAAGTCGAGAGCGTCGGCCTTGAGAGCCTGGGAGCCGGCCAAATGGCCCGCCGCCATTTCGCTCACGAACATCGCCGCGTTGATGGCGATGACGGTCCACAGCACGCGCTTGTATCGCGGATCGAGCCCGTCGAAGACCGGAACGCCCGCCGAGCAGCAGTCGGCGCAGCCTGACGCGGCGACTTCCTCCACACGGGCTTTGGCGGCTTCCCCGCAGCACGCATCGTGCGAGCAGCAAGACTCTTCGGGCATTCCGAGCTCCCTCTCGTCGTTTCTATCTTACCATCGGACCGTAACGATGGCGATGAACAAACGACGCTGCTTGCAATCGCGTGGACACATGCGGGTGCGACGTTCAGTTCCGCACACGTAACATTATTGCGGGTCGACACTGTTCCGGTCGCCATGCTACGAACCCGGACGTAACCAGAGTGACTTCGTGACTGCGATCCGCCGCCCGATCAGATTGTTTCGCCTGCGCAACTGGCGCGGGCTGTTGGCTGCGTGTCTCGCAATCAGCTATCTGCTGTCGGGCGTGTTGCATACGTGCCAATGCCTGGACGTGACCAATCCGTTCGGCCAGCTGGAAATCGCTGCGTCGCCGGGACCCGATTCCGGAGATACGGATAGCAAGACGCTGGCGGCCCATCACTGTCATGGCTGTTTCTCGGTCGTCTTCGCGCAACTGCTGCTGCCTGACGCAATGTCGGAGCTGGTGGCCGCGTCAAATCCGCCTCGGCTGACTGTGCTTGCAGGCGTCGTGCCCGACACCGACTCTCCGCCCCCCAAACATCTGACCTGAACTGATCGGCCGGGCGCCCGTGCGCCTACGATGCTATTGTTCACAGGTCACCTTCATGTCTTGCAGACGGACTGCCGCGCGCCTGGCGTGCGCGATGGCGATTTTCGTCAGCCCCTGGCTGACGCAACACACGCACGCCCAGACGCTTACGATGCGGAGCGCGCTGTCGCGCGCGCTGACCGCGAGCCCGCGGCTCACCGCGGCGGAGCGCGACGTCGGCATCGCCACGGGGCAGCGCATCCAGGCCGGCGCGCTGCTCAATCCGGAGCTGTCCTATGAACAGGACAATTCGTTCGGGTCGGGCATCTATCGCGGCACGAGATCGGCCGAGACCACGCTCCAGATCAGCCAGGCCTTCGAGCTGTTCGGCAAGCGTGATGCGCGGATCGCCGCGGGCGCCGCCGGCATCGAGGTGGCCGCGATCCAGCGCAAGGCCGTCAGGCTGGAGGTGCTGTCGGAGACTGCGATCGCCTTCCTCAGCGTGCTCGGCGCGCAGCGGCGCATCCAGATCCTCGACGAGCAGATCGCCGCGATCGACCGGCTGACGCCGCTGCTGCGCCGCCGCGTCGAGGCCGGCGCCTCCTCACCGGCCGAGACCGGCCGCGCCGAGGTCGCGTCCGCCCTGGTGAAGGCCGACCGCGAACGCTTCAAGGCAACGCTGGCGAGCGCCCGGCGCGAGCTTGCGGTGCTGATGGGGGATCCCGCGGCAAAATTCGGCGACGTCTCCGGCCGGCTCGACACCACGGGAAAGACGCCGACGTTCCAGTCGGTGGTCGCCGCCATCGATGCCAATCCGCAGCTGGTGCGCTGGACCGCGGTCTATGCCCAGCGCAACGCCGAGCTGTTGATGGCGCGCTTAAGGCCCTATCCCGACGTGCGCATCGCCGCCGGCTGGCGCCATTTCAACGAGACCAATGACGACGCGGTGCGCCTTACCGTCTCGGTGCCGATTCCCGTGTTCGACCAGAACCAGGGCAATATCCTCTCGGCGCAGGAAAGCCTCGCCAAGACCAGGGCCGAGCGCGAGGCCAACCGCAACACGCTGATCGTGGTCGCCGGCCGCGCCTACGACTCGCTCCAGGGCTCGCTGCGCGAGCTCGCGGTGCTGCGCGAGACCGCGATTCCGAAAGCCACGGAAGCCTCGGAGGCGATCGCGCAGGGCTACGGCCAGGGCCGCTTCTCGCTGCTCGAAGTGCTCGACGCTCAGGCGAGCGTCACCCAAGCGCGGCTGCGCGAGCAGGAGGCGCTGCAGAACTTCCATGCCGGCGTTGCGACCATCGAAGGCCTCGTCGGCAATCCCTTTGCGCTGGCCCGGGAGAGCGCGCGATGAAGACATCCTCCACCATCGTCGTTGCCATCGTTGCCGCAGCACTTGGCGCTTACGGCTATTCCCTGCTCGCGCCTGCCGGGGTCGCGCACACCGAGCATGCCGCGGACAAGAAGCCGGAGAAGCCGAACGACCATGTCGAGCAGGACGAGCACGGCGCCGACCGTATCCGCATCTCCGACGTCAAGCTGGCGGCCGCCGGTGTCACGCTGGCGGAGGCCGGGAGTGCGACGCTGACCGATACGCTGTCCTTCAACGGCATCTTGCGCGCCAATCAGGAAGCCGTCGTGCAGGTGACGCCGCGCTTTCCGGGGGTCGCCAAATCGATCCAGAAGCGCATCGGCGACAGGGTCGGCAAGGACGATCTGCTCGCCGCGATCGAGAGCAACCAGAGCCTCACCGTCTACGAGCTGAAGGCGCCGATCGCCGGCACCATCATCGAGCGGCAGATCTCGCTCGGCGAATACGCCTCCGAGCAGAAGCCGGCCTTTGTGGTCGCCGACCTCTCGACGATCTGGGTCGACCTGTCGATCTACCGGCAGGACCTCCGGCGCGTCCGCCTCAACGACGAGGTGCTGATCGATCCCGACGATGGCCGCGGCGAGATCAAGGGCACGATCTCCTACATGGCGCCGATCGGCAGTAGCGAGACCCAGACCGCGCTCGCCCGCGTGGTGCTGCCAAATCCGGACGGGCGCCTGCGTCCCGGCCTGTTCGTCACGGCGCGGCTGATCCTCGCCGCCCGCAACGTCGCGGTCGCCGTACGCCGAAGTGCGATCCAGACGCTGGAGAACAGGACCATCGTGTTCGTCCGCGAGGACGGCGACAAGATCGAGGCGCGTCCGGTGGAGCTTGGAGACTCCGATCCGCGCCATGTCGAGATCAAGGCGGGTCTTTCGGCCGGCGAGCATTACGTCGCCGAGAACAGCTTTGTCGTGAAGGCGGAGATGGGCAAGGGCGAGGCCGAGCATGATTGAGCGTCTCACCGCCGTCTCGCTTCAGCAGCGCTGGCTGGTCCTCCTGCTCGCGCTCGGCGCCGTCGCTTTCGGAGGGTGGAATTTCCAGCGCCTGCCGATCGACGCCGTCCCCGATATCACCAACGTCCAGGTCCAGATCAACACCCGCGCGCCCGGCTACTCGCCACTCGAAACCGAGCAGCGCATCACCTTCCCCGTCGAGACCGCGATGGGCGGCCTGCCGAAGCTCGATTACACCCGCTCGCTGTCGCGCTACGGCCTGAGCCAGGTGACGGTCGTGTTCAAGGACGGCACCGACATCTATTTTGCCCGCCAGCTCGTGGGCGAGCGCATCCAGCAGGTGAAGGACCAGCTTCCGGCGGGCGTCGAGGTCGCGATGGGCCCGGTCTCGACCGGCCTGGGCGAAATCTTCATGTACACCGTCGAGGCCAAGGCGGGCGCGAAGACGCAAGGCGGTCACGACTATTCGCTGACCGATCTGCGCACCGTGCAGGACTGGATCATCCGGCCGCAGCTTCGCAACGTGCCCGGGGTGATCGAAGTCAACACCATCGGCGGCTTCGAGCGGCAGTTCCACGTGCTGCCGGACCCCGGCAAGCTGATGGCCTACCGGCTCGGCTTTCGCGACGTCATGACGGCGCTCGCCGCCAACAACGCCAATGTCGGCGCCGGCTATATCGAACGCAACGGCGAGCAGTATCTCGTGCGCTCCCCGGGCCAGGTCGGCAACATCAGCGAGATCCAGGACATCGTGATCGGCTCGCGCGGCGGCAATCCCGTCAGGATCAGGGATGTCGCCACCGTCAAGGAAGGCCGCGACCTCCGCACGGGAGCGGCGACGCGCGACGGCGAGGAGACCGTGCTCGGCACCGCCATGCTGCTGATCGGCGAGAACAGCCGCAGCGTGGCGCGCCGCGTCGCAGCCCGTCTCGACGAGATCGCCAAATCGCTGCCCGACGGCGTCGTGACGCGGACCGTCTACGACCGCACCCATCTGGTCGAGGCCACCATCCGCACGGTCGAAAACAACCTCCTGGAAGGTGCGGCGCTGGTCGTGGCCGTGCTGTTCCTGATCCTCGGAAACATCCGCGCCGCGCTCGTGGTGGCCTGCGTCATTCCGCTCTCCATGGCCATGACGATCACCGGCATGGTCGAAACAAAAGTCAGCGCGAACCTGATGAGCCTGGGGGCGATCGATTTCGGCATCATCGTCGACGGCGCCGTGATCATCGTCGAGAACTGCCTGCGCATGCTGGCCGAGGCGCAGCGCCAGAAAGGCGGGCTGCTCTCCACCCCCGAACGGCTGCGCGCGATCCTGCGCGGGTCGCGCGAGGTCATCAAGCCGAGCCTGTTCGGAACGCTGATCATCGCGGTTGTCTACCTGCCCGTACTGACGCTGACCGGCGTCGAGGGCAAGATGTTCACGCCGATGGCGCTGACCGTGCTGATGGCGCTGGGCGCCGCGGTGCTGTTCTCCATCACCTTCGTGCCGGCGGCGGTTGCCATCTTCGTCACCGGCAAGGTGTCGGAACACGAAAACCTGTTCATGCGGGTGGCGAAGCGCATTTATCTCCCCCTGCTCCGCCTCGCGATCGACAATCGGGTCGCGGTCACCGTCATGGCCGCCATCATCGTGGTCGCAAGCGGCATTGCCGCCGCACGCATGGGCGGCGAGTTCATCCCGAGCCTGGACGAAGGCGACGTCGCGCTGGCCTCGATCCGGATTCCCGGCACCAGCCTCACGCAGTCGCTGGATCTGCAAAAGGCGCTGGAAAAGCGCATCAAGGAGATTCCCGAGGTGAAGGAATTCTTCACCCGCATCGGCACCGCCGAAATCGCGACCGACCCGATGTCGCCGGCGCAGACAGACGGCTACATCATGCTGAAGCCGCGCGCGGAATGGCCCGATCCGGACAAGCCGAAATCGGAGGTGATCGAGGCTATCGACCACGCTGCCGACGACATTCCCGGCAGCGCCTATGAAATCTCCCAGCCGATCCAGTTCCGTGTCAACGAGCTGATCTCCGGCGTGCGCAGCGACGTCGGCATCAAGGTCTTCGGCGACGACCTCGACATCCTCCAGGGCGCCGCAAAGCAGGTCGAGGCCGCAATCCGCGGCATCCGCGGCGCCAGCGACGTCAAGATCGAGCAGGTCTCGGGCCTGCCGATCCTCACCGTCCGGCTCGACCGCCAGGCGCTCGCCCGCTACGGGCTCAGCATCGGTGAGGTGCAGGGGATCGTCGAGATCGCGGTCGGTGGCAAGTCGGCAGGCAAGCTGTTCGAGGGCGACCGCCGTTTCGATATCGTCGTGCGCCTGCCGGAACATCTGCGCGGCAATCTCGACGCGATCCGGGCCATCCCGATCCCGCTGCCGCCGAGCGAGGAAGCAGCAAGCGGCACCGCCGTTCGAACGGCGCTGACCGCCTCTCCCCTTGCCCAGATGCGCTATGTTCCGCTGTCGTCGGTCGCAACTGTCGATGCGACGCCCGGCCCGAACCAGATCAGCCGTGAGAACGGCAAGCGGCGCATCGTCGTCACCGCCAATGTCCGCGCGCGCGATCTCGGTTCCTTCGTGAGCGAGGCGGAAGCCGCCGTCGCCGAGAAGGTCAAGCTGCCGCCCGGCTATTGGATCGGCTGGGGCGGCCAGTTCGAGCAGCTGGTCTCGGCGACCAAGCGGCTGATGATCGTGGTACCGGTGGCGCTCCTGCTGGTGTTCCTGCTGCTGTTCATGGGCATGGGATCGGCGGCGGATGCGGCTTTGGTGTTCTCCGGCGTGCCGCTGGCGTTGACGGGCGGCGTTGCCGCGCTGCTGCTGCGCGGCATTCCGCTGTCGATCAGCGCCGGTGTCGGCTTCATCGCATTGTCGGGCGTGGCTGTTCTCAATGGTCTCGTCATCATCGCCTTCATCGAGCGGCTGCGCAGCGAGGGGCGCCCCGTGGCCGACGCGGTACGCGAAGGTGCGCTGACGCGGCTGCGCCCAGTGCTGATGACCGCGCTGGTCGCCTCCCTCGGCTTCGTGCCGATGGCGCTCGCCACCGGCGCCGGCGCCGAGGTGCAGCGTCCGCTGGCGACCGTGGTGATCGGCGGCATCATCTCCTCGACCGTGCTGACGCTGCTGGTGCTGCCGGCGCTCTATGCGCTGTTCCGGCGTGACGGGGCTGCCGAAACGCCTACAATGGCGCCTGATTTGGCGGCGTCCGGGGAGCGCTAGATTTGGGCAGCCACGACCATCACGGTCATCACCACCATGATCATGCCGGCCACGGGCATGATCACGGGCATAACCACGGTTCTGGCCACCCGCATGTCCATGCGCCCGCCAATTTCGGCACGGCGTTCGCGATCGGCATTTCGCTCAACACCGCGCTGGTCGTGGCCGAGGCGATCTACGGCTATATCGGCAACTCCACCGCCCTGCTCGCCGACGCCGGCCATAACCTCAGCGACGTGCTCGGCCTGGTTGTGGCCTGGTGCGCGTCGATTGCGGCAAGGCGCGCGCCGAGCGGCCGCTTCACCTACGGTTTTCGCGCCTCCACCATCCTGGCGGCGCTCGCAAATGCGGTGTTCCTGCTGGTCGCAACAGGGGCGATCGGCTGGGAGGCAATCTTGCGGCTGCGCGAGCCGGAGCCGGTCGCGGGCGTCACCGTGATGGTGGTCGCCGGCATCGGCATCCTCATCAATGGTTTTACCGCCATGCTGTTCGCGCGCGGACGCAAGGACGACATCAACATCGAGGGCGCCTATCTGCACATGGCGGCCGACGCCGCGGTCTCGCTTGGCGTCGTGATCTCGGCGGCGCTGATCATCTGGACCGGCTGGCTCTGGCTCGATCCCGTCACCAGCCTCGTCATCTGCGCCACCATCCTCTGGAGCACCACCAGCCTGCTGCGCGGCTCTATCGACATGTCGATGGCGGCGGCGCCCAAGGGCACCGACATCGCCGCTATCAGGATCTTTCTGCTGGAGCGGCCCGGCGTCTCGGGAATCCACGACCTCCACGTCTGGCCGATCTCGACCACCGAGACGGCGCTGACGTGCCACCTCGTCATGCCCGCCGGGGCCGGCGATGCATTCCTGATGGAGACGGCGCAGCAGCTGAGGGTGTCGTTCCGCATCGGCCACACAACGCTTCAGATCGAGACGCATCCGGATAACGGGTGCGCACTGGCGCCGGATGATGTGGTGTAATGGGCACAACGCCTCCCCATCGTCATTGCGAGCGAAGCGAAGCAATCCAGACTGTCTCCGACGAGGCAGTCTGGATTGCTTCGTCGCTTCGCTCCTCGCAATGACGACGTGGAGAGAGAGCGGCGTCTTACGCCGCCTTCGCCGTCACGATCCAGATCGCGCCCTGCAGCGCTACGCTTTGTCCCTTCAGGAACGGCGCCAGCATCTCGCGGATCGAGGCTTTTGCGGCCTCGTACGTCTCCGGCGGATGGCCCTGCAGCGCGCGGCTGGCCGGGCCGATCTGGAGCGCGCCGTCCACGGCGGCATCGAGCCCGCCGCCGATCGCGACATCCATCGCGAGATTGTGCGGCTGCATCGCCACGTCCGCGAATCCGGCGCCCTTCAGGATACGCATCACGCGCTCTTCAGAAGCAAAGGCGAACGGGCCCGGCTCTTCCGGCCCGACCGGCGGCATCTTCGGGACATGTTTGTAGACCGCCATCAGCGGCGCCATCATCCACGGATTTTCCTTCGGCTCGCGCCAGCAGGCGAAGGCGAGCCGTCCGGTCGGCTTCAGCGCGCGCCGCAAATTGGTGAAGGACGCAATGGGATCGGCGAAGAACATGACGCCGAAGCGCGACGCCAACAGGTCAAAACTCGCCGGCTCGAACGGATGCACCGTCGCATCCGCCAGCACGAAATCGAGCGGCAGGCCTTTTGGCGCAAACGCGCGCGCCTGCGACAGCATCGGGTCGGAGACGTCGAGGCCGAGCGCGAAGCCATCGGACGCGACAGCCTTCGCGAACGCGAACGTCGTCGCACCGGAGCCGCAGCCGACATCGAGCACGCGCTCGCCCGGCTTCGGCCTGGCGCGGTCGATCAGCACGTCGGCGATGGGTCCGAGCAAGCTTTCCTGGGCAGCGTGCCGATCGGCCCAGCGCTGCCCGCTCGGACCGTTCCAATAGGCGATCTGGTCGGCATTCTCTGCGTGTCCGCTTGGCTGTTCCATGGATCCCCTCCGGCAGCTTGGTCGAAAGACCCCGATGCCGAAAAGCAAGGACGCCGTCAACTGAGGCGGCCTGTTCGGTCCACCTGTCAGCGAGACGTTCTTGCGTTCACGCCGCACGACACGGCGTCAGAGGTTGACGGACCGCCGAGGTCTTCAACTGCCGACCTGCGCTACGCCGGATCATTCGGCCGCGAGCGAAACTCCGGTTCGCTTGGCGAGGACGCGGCGAAAGTCGGCTGCCAGCTCGTCGTAATAGTTGGCAAGCTCCTCGTAGAAGGCCCGACCGGCCTCATCAGGAGCTTCTTGAGCCGCTTTCATGCAGTGGGCGGCTTTCGACTCGTACCTTTCCAGCTTGATGCGAAGATCACTCATCACGGCGATACTCCACGCTGCCACAGGGAGCCGTAACGTTGGTTCGGATGGCGATCAAAAAGATGACCGAAAAAGGGCAATTTTGGACCCTTGGAGGGCGGCTCGTGGGCGTCCGATGCCAGGCGCAACGAGCCAGGACAGCCGCCAGCGGCCAAATCGGCGCGCCGTCAGCCGGAACTACCAAATTGGAATGATCGAGCCGCGGCGGCTCATGCGTCGCACTTCGCGCAAACACGCCCGGCAACAATGTCGGTAGATGAGGTCCAGCAGGGCACACATTGGCCACCCCTCCATCGTGAATTGCGGTGGACATTGGCCGACTCGCGGGCGGACACCTGTGACAATCATCACAAAGGCGGTCTTGCTCGAGCCCTGTTTGCGATGCGTTCGGGCCTTGCTCGAACACCCGCGGGAGGGCTAAAGAGGCGCCTTGGGGCGGTTAGCTCAGCTGGTTAGAGCATCTCGTTTACACCGAGAGGGTCCGCGGTTCGAATCCGTGACCGCCCACCAGCCTGCGCTCGCGCAGCGACGCAGGCTGCCACGCCGAATCCCAACGGGCGAAGGCGGGCTTTTTGCGGCGAGCTTCGGCTTGGCAAGCCAGCCTAATCCCCCGGCCTCCCCGGCAGCAACGGCACCGCGTCGATCCACACCGCCGCCGACTGGCACCAGATCTGCCTGACGGGCCGCAATTTGTCGCGCTGGCGGATTGAGCCCCAGCGGATGCCCCAATCGTCAGCCTGGTCGCCCTCGCCGCTGGTGAACAGCGGGGAACCGCAGTCGGCGCAGAAGTGCTGGAAGCGCATCCGGCCGTTGTCGCCGCGCTTGCCGTAGACTTTTGGCGTGCCGCTGGTCAGCCTGACGTCGGCCTTGCTACAGATCGCGGTCACCCGGAACGGCGATCCCGTCAGGGTCTGACAATCCCGGCAATGGCAGACCGACACCGTCTCGGGATCGATCTCGGCCTCGAAGGTGATCTGCCCGCAATGGCACTGCCCGTCGATCTGCATCGCCCTGATCCCTGCCCCCAAAAACAAAAACGGCGCCCGAAGGCGCCGTTTTATCATCTTTCGCTGAACCTCAGTGAGCGGTCAGTCCGCCGGCGGCCTCGTCCCCGTCCGGCTTCACCGTCACCTTGGTGTCCTCTTCCCAGACGATCGGCACCGGCTTCTTCACCAGCGCTTTGGCGACGACGTCGTCCAAACGCGACACCGGGATGATCTCCATGCCGCCCTTGATCGCATCGGAAATCTCCGTGAGATCCTTGGCGTTGTCCTCGGGGATCAGCACCGTCTTGATGCCGCCGCGGGCAGCGGCCAGCAGCTTCTCCTTCAGGCCGCCGATCGGCAGCACACGGCCGCGCAGCGTGATCTCGCCGGTCATCGCGACATCGTGGCGGACCGGAATGCCGGTCATGACCGAGATGATCGCGGTGGCCATCGCCACACCCGCCGACGGACCGTCCTTCGGCGTCGCGCCTTCCGGCACGTGCACGTGGATGTCGCGCCGGTCGAACAGCGGCGGCTCGATGCCGTAGACGATCGCACGCGAGCGCACGTAGGACGCCGCTGCCGAGATCGACTCCTTCATCACGTCGCGCAGATTGCCCGTGACCGTCATCTTGCCCTTGCCGGGCATCATGACGCCTTCGATCGTCAACAGCTCGCCGCCGACATCGGTCCAGGCAAGGCCCGTGACGATACCGACCTGCGGCTCGCTCTCGATCTCGCCGAAGCGGTACTTCGGCACGCCGAGCAACTCTTCCAGAGTCTTCTCGGTGACCTTGACCGACTTCTTCTTGGAGATCATCAGCTCCTTCACCGCCTTGCGGGCGAGTGTGGAGAGCTCACGCTCCAGATTACGCACGCCCGCTTCGCGGGTGTAGCGGCGGATCAACAGCAGCAGCGCGTCGTCGTCGATCGAGAACTCCTTGGAGTCCAGGCCGTGCTTGGACACCGCGTTCGGGATCAGATGCTTGCGCGCGATCTCGACCTTCTCGTTCTCGGTGTAGCCCGCGATCCGGATGATCTCCATGCGGTCCATCAGCGGCCCCGGAATATTGAGCGTATTCGCGGTCGTGATGAACATCACGTTGGACAGATCGTAGTCGACCTCGAGGTAGTGGTCGTTGAAGGTCCCGTTCTGCTCGGGGTCCAGGACCTCGAGCAGCGCCGAAGACGGATCGCCGCGGAAATCGGCGCCCATCTTGTCGATCTCGTCCAGCAGGAACAGCGGATTGGACGACTTCGCCTTCCGCATCGACTGGATGATCTTGCCGGGCATCGAACCGATATAGGTGCGGCGGTGACCGCGGATCTCGGCCTCATCGCGCACGCCACCGAGCGAGACGCGCACGAATTCGCGCCCCGTCGCCTTCGCGATCGACTTGCCGAGCGAGGTCTTGCCGACGCCGGGGGGGCCG
Organism: Bradyrhizobium sp. 613_E4_N2_2; assembly: GCF_052075995.1. Taxonomy (NCBI): domain Bacteria; kingdom Pseudomonadati; phylum Pseudomonadota; class Alphaproteobacteria; order Hyphomicrobiales; family Nitrobacteraceae; genus Bradyrhizobium; species Bradyrhizobium sp. 613_E4_N2_2. Next base: position 3,904,567 of record NZ_CP197234.1, on the reverse strand, counting down.
ACGAGGCAGAGGATCGGTCCGGTCAGCTTGTTGGCGCGCGACTGCACCGCGAGATACTCGACGATACGGTCCTTGACCTTCTCCAGCCCGTAGTGATCGGCATCCAGAACCGCCTGCGCCGATTCCAGATCCTTCTTCACCTTGGACTTCTTGTTCCACGGGATCGACAGCAGCCAATCCAGATAGTTGCGCACGACGGTCGCTTCCGCGGACATCGGCGACATCTGGCGCAGCTTCTTCAATTCATGCTGCGCCTTCTCGCGCGCTTCCTTGGAGAGCTTGGTCTTGGAGATCTTCTCTTCGAGATCGGCGAGTTCGTCGCGACCGTCGTCGTCGCCGAGCTCCTTCTGGATCGCCTTCATCTGCTCGTTGAGATAATACTCGCGCTGGGTCTTCTCCATCTGGCGCTTGACGCGCGAGCGGATGCGCTTCTCGACCTGCAGCACCGAGATCTCGCTCTCCATCAGGCCCAGCACCTTCTCGAGGCGCGTGGTGACCGACAGCGTCTCCAGGATTTGCTGGCGATCCGCAATCTTGACGGCGAGATGCGAGGCAACGGTGTCGGCGAGCTTGGCGAAATCGGTGATCGCTTGCACGACGCCGACGACCTCGGCCGAGATCTTCTTGTTGAGCTTCACATAGCTCTCGAAGTCGGACACGACCGAGCGCGACAGTGCCTCCGCCTCGACCGATTTCGCATCGGTGTCGGCGAGCGCAATCGCGGTCGCTTCGTAGTACTCGCTGCGATCAGTGTATTTCTGCACGCGCGCACGCTCGAGCCCTTCGACCAGCACCTTCACGGTGCCGTCGGGAAGCTTCAAGAGCTGAAGCACGCTGGCGAGCGTACCGGTCTCGTAAATGGCGTCGGGCGCCGGATCATCGTCGGACGCGTTCTTCTGCGTCGCGAGCATGATCAGCGCGTCGTTCTTCATCACCTCTTCGAGCGCGCGGATCGACTTCTCGCGACCGACGAAGAGCGGAACGATCATGTGCGGGAAGACGACGATATCGCGCAGCGGCAGCACGGGATAGGCGTGCGTTTCGCCATGGACGATGGTTGGCCGGGGTTTTGGATTAGTCATGGCCTTTTCCTTTTGCTTTGCCCCCTTGCACGCAGCCCGCCATGCTCATGCGCAACCGCCACAAGGTGCCGAGGTGATCCACAAAACCGGCCTACCATTCTAAGGTTGGACCGGGCTTGCCGGATCGGAACTGAGGCGAATCTTGAAGAGAATTTTCGCTCGCCGTCGACATTAGGTGGCTATCGACCGGGGGGGTGTCAAGTCATTGAAAGACGCGCGCCATCAGGCGCTTACGCACGCGTATAAGCGACGCAACATCGGCTGCGGAGAACCATTCCGCAGCCGCTACTATCAAAGACGATTGGAGCGTCCCAGCGCCGCAAATCAGGCGCTGGCGTTCTCGACGGCGCGATCGGACCGATCGGCGTAGATGTAGAGCGGACGGGCCGTACCTTCCACGACTTCGCGCGAAATCACGACTTCTTCCACACCTTCCAGGCCCGGCAGGTCGAACATGGTCTCGAGCAGGATCGCCTCGAGGATCGAACGCAGACCACGCGCGCCGGTCTTGCGCTCGATCGCCTTGCGGGCGACCGCGCCAAGCGCCTCGTCGGCGAAGGTCAGCTCGATGTTCTCCATCTCGAACAGCCGCTGGTACTGTTTCACCAGCGCGTTCTTCGGCTCGGTGAGAATCTTCTTCAGCGAGGTCTCGTCCAGATCCTCGAGCGTCGCCACGACCGGCAGACGGCCGACGAATTCGGGGATGAGACCGTACTTCAGGAGGTCCTCAGGCTCGACGTGGCGGAAGATCTCGCCGGTACGGCGATCCTCCGGCGCGAGCACCTGGGCGGCGAAGCCGATCGAGGTCGACCGCCCGCGCGCCGAGATGATCTTCTCGAGGCCGGCGAACGCACCGCCGCAGATGAACAGGATGTTGGTGGTATCCACCTGCAGGAACTCCTGCTGCGGATGCTTGCGGCCGCCCTGCGGCGGGACCGAAGCCACCGTGCCTTCCATGATCTTCAGCAGCGCCTGCTGCACGCCCTCACCCGACACGTCGCGCGTGATCGAGGGATTGTCGGACTTGCGGCTGATCTTGTCGATTTCGTCGATGTAGACGATGCCGCGCTGGGCGCGCTCGACATTGTAGTCGGCGGCCTGGAGCAGCTTCAGGATGATGTTCTCGACGTCCTCGCCGACATAGCCGGCTTCGGTCAGCGTCGTGGCATCGGCCATCGTGAACGGCACGTCCAGGATGCGGGCGAGCGTCTGCGCGAGCAGCGTCTTGCCCGAACCGGTCGGACCGATCAGCAGGATGTTCGACTTCGCGAGCTCAACGTCGTTGTGCTTGGTCTGGTGGTTGAGGCGCTTGTAGTGATTGTGCACCGCGACCGACAGGACCTTCTTCGCATGGCTCTGGCCGATGACGTAATCGTCCAGGACCTTGCAGATTTCCTTCGGCGTCGGAATGCCGTCGCGCGACTTCACGAGCGAGGATTTGTTTTCCTCGCGGATGATGTCCATGCAGAGCTCAACGCACTCGTCGCAGATGAAGACCGTGGGACCCGCGATCAGTTTGCGGACTTCGTGCTGGCTCTTGCCGCAGAACGAGCAATACAGTGTGTTCTTGGAGTCGCTCGTGCCGACCTTACTCATTCATGTCTCCGTCCGCGGTTCGATCCCGCTCCGCTCGATCGCTCCATTCCGGCACGCATGCCGTATGAAGTTCAAATAGAGCAAATTCCGTACCAAAAAAGACCCTACGCGTTACATCCCGTGCGAATCACGGTCACTCGATTCTCCGCGATCATAGCCGATCAATCGTAGCCAACCATGCTGTCACCCGACTATCAAGAATTCGCTAATCGAGGGGGCGCTGGCTACCCGTGACAATACCGTGATTTCACGTCTTGGCACGGACGAAGTGATCGAAATCGCCCCGGAGTTGCTGGATTGCCACGAAAAACAAGCACGAAAGCGGAACTTTCTGCCTGTCGCGGGGCGCAACACTGTTTTTTGCGCCGCCGCGTAGTGCGCCGTTAACGTGAACGTCGCCCTGACGATCCCGAGAAATCCCCATAGGTATTCCAGGGATCGATGTTGCAGCCCCGTTCGCGTTACTGCGGTTTCGCCGCCGGCTCTTCGGCGCGCTTGTCGATGACCCTGTCGACCAGGCCGAACTCCTTGGCGTCGTTCGCGGTCAGGAACTTGTCGCGTTCCAGCGCGTCCTCGATCGTCTTGTAGGTCTGACCGGTGTGCTTCACGTAGATCTCGTTGAGCCGCTTCTTCAGGTTCAGGATTTCCTGCGCGTGCAGCATGATGTCGGTGGCCTGGCCCTGGAAGCCGCCGGAGGGCTGATGCACCATGATGCGCGCGTTCGGCAGCGAGAAGCGCATATCCTTTTCGCCGGCGCAGAGCAGCAGCGAGCCCATCGAGGCGGCCTGGCCCGTGCACAGCGTCGAGACCGGCGGGCGGATGAACTGCATGGTGTCGTAGATCGCGAGGCCCGACGTCACCACGCCGCCCGGCGAGTTGATGTACATCGAGATTTCTTTCTTCGGATTTTCCGCTTCAAGGAACAGGAGCTGCGCGACCACCAGCGTCGACATGCCGTCTTCGACCGGCCCGGTCAGGAAAATGATGCGCTCCTTCAACAGGCGCGAGAAGATGTCGTAGGCGCGCTCGCCACGGTTGGTCTGCTCGACCACCATGGGCACGAGGTTCATGTAGGTTTCAACCGGATCGCGCATGAGTCACCTAGGGTTTTAGGAGGCGGACATTGCCAGTCTTGGCTGCCAGTTTAGCTGGATTTGCCGGAAGGCCGATGGACGCCAGTGATGCAGGAAGTGGGTAGAGGTAGAACGCTTGGTATAAGACTTGGTACAGGGCGTACCGACAGATATAGCCCAATTCGCGCCAGACAAGTGCGGAGCGAATTAAGGCTTAATCCACGGGGCACTTGAAGCTGATTCTCGCAAATAGGCCCAGCCAGCCAGTTGGCTAGCCGGGCCCCTTTGATGATCATCCTTAATGGAAGGCTGTTCTTGAGCCCCGTTCCGATGGAATTGGAACGGGGCTCTAGATTCTAAGTTTGACGCGTTTTCTTTACGCGAACCGGTATCCACTTCGCTCGAAAACGCTCTAGAGCCTTCAGGCTGCGGTCTTTTCCGCGTCCTCGTCCTTGTACAGGTCCTCGCGCGAGACCTTCTTCTCGGTCACGTTGGCGAGTTCGAGGATGAAGTCGACGACCTTGTCCTCGTAGATCGGTGCACGAAGCTGGGCCAACGCCTGGGCGTTGCTGCGGTAATAGTCCCAGACTTCCTTCTCGCGGCCCGGCATCGAGCGAGCGCGCTCGATCACGGCGCGGCCGACCTCGTCGTCGGTCACGGTGATCTTGTTCTTCTCGCCGATCTCGGACAGCACGAGGCCGAGCCGCACACGGCGGTCTGCGATCTTGCGGTACTCGTCCTTGGCCTTGTCTTCGGTGGTATCCTCGTCCGCGAAGGTCTTGCCGGCCGAATCCATCTCGGCCTTGACCGAGTTCCACATCAGATTGAACTCCTCGTCGACGAGCGACGGCGGCGCTTCGAAGCGATGCGCCTCGTCGAGGCGGTCGAGCAGCGCACGCTTGACGCGCTGGCGCGTCGCGCCGGCGAACTCGGCAGCCAGACGCTCGCGCGCGGCTTCCTTCAGCTTGTCCAGCGATTCGAGGCCCAGCGTCTTGGCGAACTCGTCATCGATCGCGACGTCCTGCGGCGCCTCGATCGAGGTCGCGGTGGTCTCGAACTCGGCCGGCTGGCCGGCGAGCTTGTCGTTCATGTAGTTCTTGGGGAACGACACTTTCAGCGTGCGCGTCTCGCCCGCGCCGATGCCGGTGAGCTGCTCCTCGAAGCCGGGGATGAAAGTATTGGAACCGATCGCGACCTGGATGCCCTCGCCGGTGCCGCCCTCGAAGACTTCGCCGTTGATGGTGCCCTTGAAGTTGATGGTGACGCGGTCGCCCGACTCGGCCTTGGCGCCCTCGGCCTTGGCCGCATAGCCGCGGTTGCTGTCGGCGATGCGCTTGATGGCTTCGTCGACATCGGTGTCGGACACGTCGGCGACAGGCTTCTCGACCTGGAAGCTCTTGAAGTCGGCGAGCGCAATCGCGGGCACCACTTCGATCGCGACCGTGTAGGTCAGATCGGTCTTGCCGTTGAGCAGCTCCTCGACCTCGGCCTGCTCGGTCGGCATGGTGATCTTCGGCTCGGTCGCAAGGCGGAAACCGCGGTCGGAGAACAGCTGCGTGTTGGTGTCGCGGATGGTCTGGTCGATGGTCTCGGCCATCACCGAGCGGCCATAGACCTTCTTCAGGTGAGCGACCGGCACCTTGCCGGGGCGGAAGCCGTTGATGCGGACCTTGTCCTTGAGATCGACGAGTTTGGCACCAGCCTTGGCGTCGAGATCAGACGCGGGAACGCTGATCTTGAACTCGTGCTTCAAACCTTCCGAGAGGGTTTCTGTGACCTGCATGGCGTCCAATCTTCTTCTCGCTCGGCCCCGGCACGCATGCGTCGGGACGCTGTCATTAATCGAACCGGCGCGAGGCAAGACGCCTCAACGCCGGTGGTTCATCGGACCACTTCCGCCGGAAACACTCCGTGAGGAAGCAGCCCTTCGGTAATCCGTGCAAACGCTGAAAGCGCTTGGTGCGGGCGGAGGGACTCGAACCCCCACAACTTTCGTCACTGGAACCTAAATCCAGCGCGTCTACCAGTTCCGCCACGCCCGCGTGAATTTGCATCAAGACCGGCCGCGATGCCGCGGGCGGCCGGGCTTATAGCATGTGCCTGACTGTTCGCAGCAAAAAAATGGCCCGATAGCGGCAGGCTTTAAGTAGGCGCGACGGCTGGACTTATCCAGCGCTTCATGGTCCGCATCGAGCCATGAAAACGCGGATCTCTGACCCGACCCGGCGCGAGGTTTTGGCCGGACTTGGAGCTGGACTTGGAGCCGGACTTGGAGCCTCCGCAGCCGGGTTGATCGCCGGCGGCGCGGCCCCCGCTGTCACCGCCCAACTCGCCCTGCAGGCAAGGCCGGCAACCCTGGCGCTCAAGCCGGGCCAGCCGGCGACACCGATCTGGGAGCTGGCCGCCGTAAGCCACATCGGGAACGTCCGTCTCAAGCGAGGCGACCGCTGCGAGGTAGTCTTCCGGAACGACCTGCCTGTCCCGCTTGCGCCAGTCTGGTACGGCCTGAATGGCCCGGCCGCGGCCGACCCGTTGCGAGGGCGTACGCCGACTGCGCCGGATGTGACTGAAACCTCAATTGTTTCAATACCAAATGCAGGAACTCTGGCAGCCGACTTCCGCCTCTTCGAAGACGGTCTGAAGCTGCCCGCGCGTCCGCTTCCGATCATCGCCGGCGAGACAAATCGCGTCGCCGTCGACCGCGACGAGGTCTTGTTGATCGAGGAATGGCGGCTGCGGCCAGATGGGACCGCGCTTCCGCCCGGCCGCGCCCCTGGGGACACGACACCGCTCTTTACCCTCAATGGCCGGACTTCATTCGAACTCTCAGCCGCAGCCGGCGAGCGGCTGCGGCTGCGCTTTATCAACGGCTCGCAACGTTCTGTTCTGGCGATCAAATTGGAAGGCCACGAGGTCCAGGTGATGGCCCTGGACGGACAGCCGGCCGAGCCATTCCCGGCGCGCAACGGCGCCCTGGTGCTCGCCCCCGGCGCACGCGCCGACGCCTTCGTGGATGCAGCCACATCGGCCCCATTCCTGTTGCATGACGGCAAGGAGGCGCGCCAGGTCGGGAGCCTCACGATATCAGGCAAGCTCGAGCGGCGCGCGCCGCTGTTGCCGCCACAGCCGCTCCCCCTGAACGACCTCCCCGAGAAGCTCGACCTCAAAGGCGCCCTGCGGTTCGATGTCGCGCTCGGCGCGCCCGACGCCGGCTGGGCACGGCCTGCAAGCTTCTCCGTCTCCTCCAATCCCGTCTTCCGCGCCAGGGCCGGCCGCACCGTCGTGCTGGCCCTCAAGAACCCCGGACCGGCCACGACCGTGTTTCACCTGCACGGCCATCATTTCCGCCTGCTCGACAAGCTCGACGACGGCTGGAAGCCCTACTGGCTCGACACGCTCGCAATCGAGCCCGGCCAAACCCAGCGCGTCGCGTTCGCGGCGACCTCACCCGGACCCTGGCTGATCGAATCCGTCGTGACCGACTGGGCCGCGCCACGGCTGGTGCGCTGGTATGGGGTGGAGTGAGCGACTACCGCCGCGTCCAGAGGTAGCGAGCGTCAGGCTCCCGCTCCTCGTTCCGCGCCCCGTCGGTTTGTTCAACCAGTGCGAACCCGCGCGTCTCATAGAAGCGCCGCGCCGGCGCGTTGCGCTGGAAGGTCCAGAGCTCCAGCCGGTCGCTGGCCCGCTTGGCGACATCAAGGAGTTCTGTGCCGACGCCGCGCCCCCGTGCGACGGGCAGTACATAGAGCTGCTCAACCCAACCTTCGTGGAAGGCGATGATCCCGCTCAGGACGTCATCATCGAACCGCCCCCACACACGGCACGTCGTGAATACGCGCTCGCGGTAGAACCAGCGGTCCTCATCGGGCGTGTGCAGCCCAACGAGCCACGGCATCGCCTGGTCGAACGCTATCCGATGGACCTGCGCGGCCGCGCCCATGTCGGTGAGCGCGAGCTGCCTGAGCACTAGTACTCCACCCCGAGCGCATTATAGATCCGCCGGTGCACGGCCGGCAGCGTCTCGGTCAGGTCCTCCGCGATCAGGCCGGGCCCCGCCTCGCTTCCCGCCTCGCCATGCATCCAGACGCCGATGCTGGCGGCCTCGAAGGCCGGCACACCTTGGGCGAGAAGGCCCGCAATGATGCCGGCGAGCACGTCTCCGGCGCCGGCGGTGGCGAGCCAGGGCGGCGCGTTGGCGGCGATGGTGGCGCGCCCGTCGGGCGCGGCGATGGTGGTATCCGGCCCCTTCAGCAGCACGACCGCACCACAGCGCTCGGCGGCGGCGCGGACGCGCTCCAGCTTCGAGCGGCCCGGATGTTTGTTGCTGAGGTCGGAGAACAGGCGCGGAAATTCACCCTCGTGCGGCGTCAGCACGACCGCACTGTCCTCAGAGGACTTGATCGATTCAAACAGCCGCTCGGGGTTTGCGGCAAAGCTCGTCAGCGCATCCGCGTCCAGCACCAGATGCCGCTGCGCGTGAAGCGCCGTGTGGACCAGATCGCAGGTGCGATCGCCGACGCCCGCGCCGGGTCCGATCAGGCAGGTATTGTAGCGTTTGTCGCCGAGCAACGCGCCGAATTCGACCGCTGTGTCGCAGGCGCGAACCATCACCGCGGTGAGCGCGCTGGCATTGATCGCGAGCGCATCGCGCGGGGTCGCCAGTGTCACGAGGCCCGCTCCGGCCCGCAAAGCCCCACGGGCGGCGAGCCGCGCCGCGCCGGTCGCGGCGGCATCGCCCGAGACCGCCAGCACGTGGCCCCGTGCGTATTTATGGCCGTCGATGCGCGGCACCGGAAAGGCGGTGCCCCAGAAATCCGGATCGTTCTCGAAGGTCCGCGGCGCGATCTCGTCCAGCACCTGTGCGTCGATGCCGATGTCGGCGACGCGCACGTGGCCGCAATGCATCCGGCCGGGCAGCAGCAAATGCGCCGGCTTCTTGCGGAAGAAGGTGACGGTCTCGGTGGCGTTCACCGCCGCACCCATCACAGCTGCGCTGGTGCCGTTGATGCCGCTCGGCAGGTCGACCGCGAGCACCGGGGCGCCGTTGGCGTTGATCGCTTCGATCATCGCATGCGCCTCGCCGTCGACCGGGCGACTGAGGCCCGCGCCGAACAGCGCATCGATGATCAGCGCGGGCTTGCCGATCGCCTGCGGATTGAACGGCAGCACCGGGTGCTTCCAGCCGCGCGCCGCGGAGGCCGCGTCACCCTGGAGCTGGTCGCGCTCGCACATCAGGATCACCGAGACGTCGCGCCCTTGCGCGGCGAGCTCAGCGGCTGCGACAAAACCGTCGCCGCCATTGTTGCCGGGACCGGCCACGATCAGGATCGGCCCCTCCTCCACCAGCGCATTGGCGGCCTCCGCGACCGCCTGCCCCGCGCTGAGCATCAGCTTGAAGCCGGGCGTGCCTGCCGCAATACTGAGCTGGTCGGCACGCTGCATTTCAGCGTTGGTCAGAACTTCCATGCCACTTCCCTGGTCCAAACGCCTTTTCAACAGGCACGTTCCGTACAGGCCCATCCGGCAGAACAACGATTTGCACAGATATTGAACCGATTGCCTATTTCGTAGTCTGCGGTATTTTGAGCCAGTCGGCTCCACCTATCAGAGATGCGCGTTAAAAGGCTGATAACGCTCCAATAATCAGGGCATTTGCAACTTGGCATAGACCCTGCTTTCGAGGAAGCCGCTTCGGTTCGTCGTGCTCACTGGCAATCTATCAGGGTGTGGCCGGCCGTTGTTGCCGGGCTGGTCAGGCATCCCGGCATAGCGAAGACAAGATCGTGCGTTAAGAAATGCGCATCCTGACGAAGACGTTGCTATTTGATCGAAAGGCCGGGAGGCGCGCAGTGAAGAAAATCGAAGCCATCATCAAGCCATTCAAGCTCGACGAGGTGAAGGAAGCGCTTCAGGAAGTCGGCCTGCAAGGCATCACCGTGACCGAGGCCAAGGGCTTTGGCCGCCAGAAGGGCCACGCCGAGCTTTACCGCGGCGCAGAATACATCGTCGATTTCCTCCCCAAGGTGAAGATCGAGATCGTGATCGGCGACGATCTGGTCGAGCGCGCCATCGACGCGATCCGCCGCGCCGCGCAGACCGGGCGCATCGGCGACGGCAAGATTTTCGTCTCCAATATCGAAGAGGCGATCCGCATCCGGACCGGCGAATCCGGGCTGGACGCTATCTGAGCCGGGTGCTATCCCGCATTTTGCGACACTCCGACAAGAAAAAGGCTGCTTCGGCGGCCTGATTTTGTTTGTGCGCTCGCGCGCGAACTCGCCAAAAGCGAGAACAATCTTGCTCACCTGGAAACCGACCCGCAGAGCCAAAAGGGGTATGCATGAAGACCGCCAAAGACGTCCTGAAATCGATCAAGGACAACGACGTCAAATACGTCGACCTGCGCTTCACCGATCCGCGCGGCAAGTGGCAGCACGTGACGTTCGACATCAGCATGATCGATGAGGACATTTTCGCCGAAGGGACGATGTTCGACGGCTCCTCGATCGCCGGCTGGAAGGCGATCAACGAGTCCGACATGTGCCTGATGCCGGATCCGGTGACCGCGACGATCGACCCGTTCTTCGCCGAGACCACCATGGTCATCACCTGCGACGTGCTCGAGCCGACCACCGGCGAGCCCTACAACCGCGACCCCCGCGGCATCGCCAAGAAGGCCGAGGCCATGGTGAAGTCGATGGGCGTGGGCGACAGCGTGTTCGTCGGCCCCGAAGCCGAGTTCTTCGTGTTCGACGACGTGCGCTTCTCCGCCAACCCCTACAACACCGGCTTCCGTCTCGACTCCTCGGAGCTGCCGACCAACTCCGACACCGAATATGAAGGCGGCAATCTCGGCCACCGCGTCCGCACCAAGGGCGGCTACTTCCCGGTGCCGCCGCAGGACTCCGTGCAGGACATGCGCTCCGAAATGCTCGGCGCCATGGCCAAGATGGGCGTCAAGGTCGAGAAGCATCACCACGAAGTCGCGTCCGCCCAGCACGAGCTCGGCATGAAGTTCGACACGCTGACGCTGATGGCCGACCACATGCAGATCTACAAGTACTGCATCCACCAGGTCGCGCACATCTACGGCAAGACCGCCACCTTCATGCCGAAGCCGGTCTATGGCGACAACGGCTCGGGCATGCACGTGCACCAGTCGATCTGGAAGGACGGCAAGCCGGTGTTCGCCGGCAACAAGTACGCCGACCTGTCGGAGACCTGCCTTCACTACATCGGCGGCATCATCAAGCACGCCAAGGCGATCAACGCCTTCACCAACCCGTCGACCAACTCCTACAAGCGCCTGGTCCCGGGCTATGAGGCCCCCGTGCTGCTCGCCTACTCCGCGCGCAACCGCTCGGCCTCCTGCCGCATCCCCTACACCGCTTCGCCGAAGGCCAAGCGTGTCGAGGTGCGCTTCCCCGATCCGCTCGCCAATCCCTATCTCGGCTTCGCCGCGATGCTGATGGCCGGCCTCGACGGCATCAAGAACAAGATCGATCCGGGTCCGGCGATGGACAAGGACCTCTACGACCTGCCGAAGGAAGAGCTGAAGCAGATCCCGACGGTGTGCGGCTCGCTCCGCGAGGCGCTCGAAAACCTCGACAAGGACCGCGGCTTCCTCAAGAACGGCGGCGTGTTCGACGACGACTTCATCGACAGCTACATCGAGCTGAAGATGACCGAGGTCGAGCGCTTCGAAATGACCCCGCACCCGGTCGAGTTCGACATGTACTATTCGGGCTAAGCGGCCCAAACTCTCTGCGACAAGCAAAAGGCGCTCCGCGAGGAGCGCCTTTTCGTTTTGGGGAGTCGCAGGGTGGATTACGCTAACCCACCCGGCAGGACACGACGCGCCCAATCACCACGTTGCAGTGAAGGCGCGCTGGAGCTCGGCCGGAACCGTCACCCCGCCCGCGATCAGCAATTGAGTGAGAACACGGGCCTTCTGCGGATTGAGGTCCTCGGACACGACGAACCCGTTCTTGTCGTCGTCAACCTCGACATTCCTGGTGACAAAGCCGGATCGAACCCGCGTCGAGCGGACGACGACGATGCCCTTCTTCGCCGCCGCTTCGAGCGCATCGAGAGCCTGCTTCGACGTGTTGCCGTCGCCGACGCCGGCCAGCACGATGCCCTTGGCGCCGTGGGAAATGGCATCCTCGATCGGAACGGCGTCCATGTTGGCATGCGAGTAGACGATCTCGACGCGCGGCAATTGCTCGCCTGCCGGGAGCGGATAGGTCGTGCGCTTGAAGCCGGCGGCCTGGGTCATGAAACGGATGCCGCCGGCGGTGTCGACATAGCCGATCGGGCCGTCATTGGGGGAGCTGAACGTCTCGATGCTCGTGGTGTTGGTCTTGGTGATCGAGCGGGCGCTTTGGATCTTGTCGTTCAGCACGGCCATCACGCCACGGCCGCGAGAGCGCGGATCGGCCGCCACCTGCACCGCTTCGTACAGATTGCCGGGGCCGTCCGCACTCACCGCCGTGGCCGGACGCATCGAACCGACGATCACCACCGGCTTGTCGCCGCGCACGACATTGTCGAGAAAGAACGCGGTCTCCTCGAGCGTATCCGTGCCGTGGGTGATGAGGATTCCATCGGCTTCATTCTTGTCGAAGGCGTCCTGGATGCGGCGGGCCAGGGCAAACCAGACCTTGTCGTTCATGTCCTGGGATCCGATCGACGAAATCTGCTCAGCGTTCAGCTTCGCGAGCTTGTCCAGGCCCGGCACCGACTGCATCAACTGTTCGCCGGTGATCTGGCCGGATTTGTACGCGCCAGTCGCGCGCGCGTCGGCCTGGCCTGCGATGGTGCCTCCCGTCGCAAGCACGAGAATGCGCGGCAGGCTCGCCGCCGTCGCGTCCTTGCCCGGCTCTGCGGCCTGCGCCGCATCGATCCCCCACGACCAAAGTGCGAGGGCGACCAGCGGGACGGTGAGCATCAATGTCCGATTTCGGCGGCGGCTTGCTGGTCTGGCGGCGTGCTTCGTCATCGAATTTTCCTCCCGTTTAAGTTGGGAGCAATATTCGACACCTCCATTTGGGCCGAAGATGGGTCATCCTGCCGCTGATGGCTACGGGTTGTCGCGCCGCGGCACAAAATGGTCGAGCAGGCCCGTCGGCAGCGGAAAGACGATGGTCGACGACCGTTCGCCCGCGATGTCGTGCAGGGCCGCGAAATAACGTAGCTGCATCGCCTGAGGCTCCTGCGCGAGAATCCGGCCGGCTTCGACGAGCTTTTCGGCAGCCTGCTGCTCGCCCATCGCATTGATCACCTTGGCCCGCCGCAACCGCTCCGCCTCGGCCTGTTTGGCAATCGCGCGCACCATGGTTTCATTGAGATCGACGTCCTTGATCTCGATGCCGGTGACCTTGATGCCCCAGACGTCGGTCTGCTTGTCGAGGATCTCCTGAATGTCCGCGTTCAACCTGTCGCGCTCGGCCAGCATCTCGTCGAGCTCGTGCTTGCCGAGCACCGAGCGCAAGGTGGTCTGGGCGAGCTGGCTGGTGGCGGCCATGTAATCGCCGACCTTGATGATGGCCCGTTCGGGGTCGACGATGCGGAAGTACAGAACGGCGTTGACCTTGACGGAGACGTTGTCCCGCGAAATCACGTCCTGCGGCGGCACGACCTGCACCATCACCCGCAGATCCACCTTCACCAGTTGCTGCACGATCGGAATGAGGATGATGAGGCCCGGGCCCTTCACGCCGGTAAAGCGGCCGAGCGTAAAGATGACGCCACGCTCGTATTCGCGCAGGATTCGAATAGCCTGGGACAGGAACATGATGACAAGCAACGCGAGCGCCGCATAGGTCAGATATTCCAGCATCATGATGTACCTCCCTCGCCTGTTGGTGCGCGCCGAATCAGCAGCGTCAGGTCGACGATGTTGGCGACTTCGACCGTCTCTCCGGGCTTGAACGTTTCGGCGCCGCGCGCCTGCCAGCGCTCACCATGGGCAAAGACATGACCTTCGTTCCCATTCCAGTCGAGAACCTCGGCGGGCAAGCCTCGCATGGCCTGCGCGCCGACCAATGCAGGGGCCCTGCCGACGCGCCGAAGCGAACCGAGCACGACGAGCGCAAAGCCGGCGAACACTGCCGCAGTGATGCCGATCACCCACCACGACAGGTGGTAGCCCGGCGCCTCGCCCCTGAAAAGCATCAGCGCTCCCAGCACGAAAGCGATGATCCCTCCGAGCCCGATCACCACGGTCGGGTTGAAGGCTTCGATGGTGAGAAGCACGAGTCCAACCAGCATCAGGGCGAGGCCGGCATAATTGATCGGCAGCAGATTGAGCGCATAGAGGCCGATCAGCAGGCAGATCGCGCCGACGACTCCGGGGGCGACGGCTCCAGGAGACATGAACTCGAAGATCAAGCCGTAGATGCCGACCATCAGGAGAATGAACGCCACGTTCGGATCGGTGATGACCGCCAGGAAGCGGGATATCGGTCCGGGATCGATGGCTTCAACGACGGCATCCTTTGTCACCAGGCGTTGCGTCTTGCCGCCTGCGACCTCGACCACGCGACCATCGATCTGCCTCAGCAATTCGGCCTGATCGCGCGCGACGAGATCGATGGCATGAGCCTCTAGCGCGGCGTTGGCAGAGAGCGTGGCAGCCTCACGGACCGCCTTCTCCGCCCAGTCCACATTGCGGTTGCGCAGCTCCGCAAGGCTGCGGATGAAGGCAACCGCATCATTGGTCGCCTTTGCCGTCATCGCATCCTTGGGCTGATCCTTGGACTCGCTCTGCTGGTCGCCGTCCTTCTTGTCCTTGCCGCCCTTGTCCGCCGGTCCGCTCGGAAGACCCGGCAGCGGCCCGCCGATCTGCACCGGCGTCGCGGCGCCAATATTGGTGCCCGGCGCCATCGCCGCGATGTGGGTCGCATAAAGGATATAGGTCCCCGCGCTCGCCGCGTGGGCGCCGGAGGGCGCGACGTAACCGACCACAGGGATCGGCGAGGCCAGCACATCCGCGATGATCTCGCGCATGCTGGAATTGAGGCCGCCGGGCGTGTTCAGTCTCAGAAGCACGACCTCGGCACGCCGTTCGCTTGCCTTGGCCAAAGCCTCCTTGACGTAGCTGGCGGACGCAGGGCCGATGGCTCCGTCGATCGAAACGATCAATGCAAGACGGCCGTTCTCCTCCGCTGAGCTGGGAAGGAGGCAGCAGATCAAAGCCACGACGCCAATCGCCGCAACGAGGGCCGCCTTCATGGTCTGCACGGCAGGGCTCCCTTGCAGAGCATATGGTGCGCGTCTTGCGAACCTCAATGCGGCCGCGTGCGGGCCATGGTCGTGATTGTGATTGTGCGATGCAATGGAAAAACGTCCCGCAGATCGATTGAGCACAGGGCGGTGGCGAACCATGCCTTGGGCTGGTCCGCCCGCGCACGCTGCGCTGCTACGGCCGTCGGACCCGCACGCCATCCGCGCCGATCGTGCCGAACATGCCGGCGATGATCTCAGGCGTCGGCTGCATGCCGCCGAGCGACCAGTGCGCCGGCTCCTGCTCCTCGATCCTGACCCAGACGTTGCGGCGGAAATCCGGGTTGCCCTGCCCTTCGACCTCGACCAGGAGATCGGTGACGCGCTCGAGCAGGGTCTTCTTTTGCCCGGCATCCAGGATGCCGCGGACGGTGGAAATGGTGACGTAAGGCATGTCTCTCTCCAATGATGTCGTGTGACGACGGCACGAGACTGGACCTGACAGCGCCGGCAAGGCAGTGGCGGATAAGACAGAGATCGGGCAATTTCCGCCACACAGCCCTGCGCCGATCGGCTAGGATCGCCGCGCCTGTCCTGGAGGTCTCATGAAGCTCGCAATTCTGGCGCTGGAAGGCTGCATGCATTCGGCGATCGCCGGGATCGCCGACATCCTGTCGCTTGCCAATCACGTGATGCAGCAGAGCGGTGCGAAAACGCGCTTCGCCTGGGAGGTGCTTTCGCTCGACGGCAAGCCGGTGCGTGCCGGCGGCGGCCAGATGGTCGCCGTCGATAGCGCGGTCGGCAAACGCGGTCGCTTCGACGCGATCCTCGTCCCCGGCAACCTCGTCGATCACGTCACGGCGGAACGCCTGCAACCGCTATATGCCCGCGCCGGCGCCTGGCTTCGGCAGCAGCATGCGAGCGGCCGGCTGATCGGCGCATTCTGCAGCGGCGTGTTCCTGCTTGCAGGCAGCGGCCTGCTCGACCACCGTCGCGCCACCATCACCTGGTGGCTGCAAGGCGAGCTGCGGCAGCGCCATCCCACCATCGACCTCGCCGCCGACGCCGTCATCACGGTCGCGGACCGCATCGTCTGCGCGGCCGGACCGATGTCGTGGGTTGACCTCCTGCTCAGGCTGATCGAGATGGTCGACGGCAAGGCGATTGCAAAGCTCTGTGCGGACTACGTCGTCATCGACACCGCGCAACGCACCCAGTCGATCTTCATGCCCGTCGGCTATTTGCTGTCGCAGGACCCGCTGCTGACCCGGGCCGACCTGCTGGTTCGCCGCACCGGCAAGAGCCCGATGACGGTCAAGCGCCTCGCCGATGCGCTCGGCCTCAGCGAGCGCACGCTGAACCGGAAGTTCCAGGAGCTCACGCGCGAGCCGCCGCAAGCCTTCATCATGCGCCGCCGCGTCGAGCACGCGCGCACGCTGCTGGAGACGACGGCGCAGCCGATCAAGACCATCGCACGCACGGCCGGCTATGAGGACGAGAGCAGCTTTCGCAAGGCGTTCCGCAAGCTGACCCTGATGTCGCCCCAGGCCTATCGCGCGAGACGGATGGTGCAGACGGCGTAAACTGCGAAACCAAGCGTCGCTCAGTGGAGAGCTGCGAGCGAGCTTCTTGTTACGCCACCGCACGCTGGCGTACGACCATCGCCTCGCCGAACGCCTCGAACAGCTTGCGGTTGATCGGATTGCGCTGCGGGTCGTATTCGGCGTGCCATTGTACGCCGAGCGCGAAGGTCGGGGCTTCCGCGATGCGGATCGCCTCGATGGTGCCGTCCTCGGCGACGCCCTCGATCAGCACGCGCTTGCCGGGATCGAGAATACCCTGGCCATGCAGCGAATTGACCCTGATCTTCTCGCAGCCGAGCAGCCGCGCGAAGGCGCCTCCGGGCGTGAGGTCGACGTCGTGACGGTCGGCGAACACCACGGTCGGATCGGGATGAATCTCGCCGTTCTCGAGCCTGGGCATGCGGTGGTTCATGCGGCCGGGGATTTCGCGGATCTCCGGATGCAGCGAGCCGCCGAAGGCGACGTTCATCTCCTGCAGGCCCCGGCAGATGCCGAACAGCGGAATGCCGCGGGACACGCAAGCGACCGAGAGCGCCAGCGCCACCTCGTCGCGGTGGATGTCGTAGGGCTCGTGCCGCTCGCACGGATCGACATTGAAACGGGTCGGATGGACGTTGGCGCGGGCGCCGGTGAGCACGATCCCGTCGACCACATCGAGCAGCGCGCCGATATCGGTGATGTCGGGCGCTCCCGCAAACATCATCGGCAGGCCGCCGGAAACCTCGGCCACAGCGCGCAAATTGCGCTCGCCGACCATCTGGACCTGAAATCGATTTTCGACGCGATGGGCGTTCCCGATCACGCCGACGACCGGCTTTCTCATCTCCCGTTCCGACCTCCCGCGTAAGAAGATTCTCCAAACATGCCCTTGGGATGGAACAAATTCAACAGAAGGGATCGCGGGACGGCAATGCTATTTTCGCGCAAATGCCTCCCGGGCCTCGGTTGTCCCCACGACGGGCAGGCCGGCGGCCTTCAGCGCGGTTGCCGCCGGATCGTCCGGCGTGGCCAGCCAGGGCAATTTCGCCTCGATTCCGCGCGTCACGGGCTCCCCGAGCACCCCGCCGAAATCGATCGGCCAAAACCCGTTGGGCACCACCTCGGCGGTGAGGGCACGGACGGCGTAGCCGTCGCCCAGAACCGCATCCGCATGGTCGCCGGCGACAAGGCGCGCGGTCTTGGGGTCTTTGGGATCGCCAAAGCTCACGAGCACGGGGATCAGCTCCCCCTGCACCGGGACCATGCCGGCCTGCCGGCTGATATCGTTGAACGAGACGCGGTTGCCGCGCGCGGCGCCATAGGCACGGAGCGCGACATAGTTGATGTCGTCGAGGTCAAGCTTGCCGCCCTGCTGATGCGCCAGCAATGCCACCAGGTTCTTGCCTTTGCCGCCGTCTTGGCCGAGATCGACGAACACGGCCTCCCCGCGCATCGTGGTGCGGCCGCCGCGGTTATAGTTGCGGTCAGGCACCACGGCGAGAACACCGGACCCCGTCTTGATCCCGTCAGGCGTCGTCACCTCGACCGTGAGGCGGTATTTGTGGCCGGGCCGGTTGATCCGGATCTGGTCGCCGATCACGATCACGGCCAGAAGCCCGAGCAGACCGGCCCATTTGCTGATGAAACTCAAGCGCCCCCCACCTGTTTTCTCCTCATCGCTCTGCACCGTTCGCGCGACAGCGTCAAACCAGCGCGTTGACGCGGTCTTGATCGGAAGCGCGTTTGTCGAAAGAGTGCCCCGCCCGCAGCCGCCGAAAAGGACATGATGTGACCATCCTCGCAGACCAACGCCCCACGACCCGCACCGATCTGGCTTGGGCAATTTCGGTCGGCGGCATCGGCGTCGTGCTGTTCACGGCGATGCTGGTCTTCACCTGGTATTTTGCGACCACGCTGCTGCTGATCTTCACCGGCATGCTGCTCGGCGTCGGCCTCAACGCACTGACCAACGCGCTCGGCCGCCGCGTGCACCTGCCGCATCCGGTCCGGCTCGCGATCGTCTGCGTCGTGCTTGCGGTGCTGCTCGCGGGCGTCGCCTATCTCGGCGGCGCCACCATCGCCGAGCAGGCCTCGCTGCTGAGCAAGACCATCAAGTCGCAGATCGGCAACGTGAAGACCTTCCTGGACAACCACGGGATCGACACCAGCTTCTTCGATCTCGGCAACGCTGCGTCCGACACTTCGGCCAATCCACCATCGGACTCGACACCCTCGCCAGCAGCCCCCCCGCGCGGTTCCTTGCCCGGCGCCGGCGCGCTGGCCTCCAGCGGTGGCGCGATCGTGAGCCAGACCTTCAAGCTCCTGCTCGGCACCATCCACGGCGTGGGAAACATCTTCATCGTGCTGTTCCTGGGGCTGTCCTTCGCCGCCCAGCCCGGCGTCTATCACGACGGCCTGTTGTTCCTGGCGCCGGCGAGGCATCGCACCCGCGTCACCCTGATCATCGACGGCATCAGCGAGACGCTGGAACGCTGGCTGATCGCGCAGATCGTCGTGATGATTGCGGTTGGCATCGTGACCTGGATCGGGCTTGCCATCATCGGCATCCCGGGCTCGTTCATCCTAGGGATTCAGGCGGGCCTGCTCGCCTTCATTCCGACCGTCGGCGCCATCATTGCCGGCGTCGTCGTGGTGCTCGCGAGCCTCGCCTCGGGCTGGATTCCGGCGCTGTCGGCCTTCCTTCTCTTCATGGGCGTGCACGCGATGGAGAGCTATGTGCTGACGCCGATCCTGCAGCGGCAGGCGCTCGACATCCCGCCGGCCACGCTGTTCGCGTTCCAGATCCTGCTCGGCGTCGTGTTCGGCATCTGGGGCCTGGCGCTGGCGCTGCCACTGGTCGCCATCGCCAAGGTCATGATCGACCATTTCAAGACGTATGAGGCGCCGCCCCTGGCAGCATGATCCGGAAAAGTGCGCAGCGGTTTTCCGAAAAGATCATGCTCAGGCGACGAGGCGGCGTAAGGCGTCGTGAAGTCGCTCAGGTCGTCAGCACGGTCTCGGTGTGCTCGACCTCCGGGGGCGAAGCAAAGTACTGGCCGACGAGGCCGCGCCATTCGGTGAAATTCTCCGAGCCGCGGAAATCGACGGTGTGGTTCTCCAGCGTCGCCCACTTCACCATCAGCCGGTAGCGCTGCGGCTTCTCGATCGACTTGTGCAGCTCGAAGCCGTGAAAGCCCTTGGAACCGCCGAAGGCTGCCTTGGCCTTGGCGACGGCCGCCTCAAAATCGTTCTCGCTGCCCGGCTTGACGTCGATTTGCGCAATCTCGGTGATCATCGGTTTCCACCCTGTTTGTTTGATGGGTGTGTCTACCGTAGACCGCAACGAAGAAAAAGGCACCGAATCGGCGCCCTGACCGGTCAAAAATGCGTGCTCTCAGGCGAACAGCAGAGCGGTGCCTGCCACGATGAGCGCGCGACCGATGAACAGCGCGAGCGGCCAGTAGCTACGGCTTTGCGTGTAGCGCCCCTGGGCGCGGCGCTCGGTGATCAGCGCGCGCTCGTATTCATCCGCGGTGGAGAACACGCAAGCGAAGCCGCCGCGTGCCGAGGCCGCAGCGGCTTCGAGCGACATCAGGGCAGTCTGCGGGTTCTGTCGACGGATCGATTCCATGACCGCAATGGTAGGGATCGAATGGTAAACAGCGGATTACCGAAGGCGCCTCTTGAGGCGCCTCTTGGCTTCAGGCGGTGGCCGGACGCGCCTGCGGCGCACCGACCCGCGCCGCGCTCTGGCGGCGCCAGTTCTCCAGCGACAGCGGCAGCTCCTCCGCCGCCTCGACCCGGTTACGGCCACCGCGCTTGGCCTGATAGAGCGCGGTGTCGGCCGAGGCCAGCAGCACCTCGAGCTCGGTGCCGGCCGGACCGCCGGCGACGCCGATGCTGACGGTGGTGTCGACCGGGCCTTCGTCGACCACGACGCCGGAGGTCTCGAACGCCTCGCGCACGCGCTCGGCAACCAGGACACCCTCCTCCAGCGAACACGGCAGCAACGCCGCGAACTCCTCGCCGCCGATGCGGCCCGACATGTCGGTCATGCGCAGGTTGCTGACGACGACGGTCGAGAACAGTTTCAGCATCTCGTCGCCGGCGGGATGGCCGAAGCGGTCGTTGATCGACTTGAAATGATCGATGTCGAAGATCATCACGGTCACGGGACGGCCGGCCTTGGCCTCGCGCTCGATCACGCGCCCGCAGGCTTCCGAGAAGCCGCGGCGGTTGAGCATGCCGGTCAGGGGATCGGTGGACGCGGCGGTCCGGTGCGCAGTCACCGTGCGCTCCGACACCAGCATGAAGATCACGAACACGGTGCCGACGGCATAGAGGATGAGCTCGACCGCAAACACGGTGACCCAGATGCTGCCGGAGAAGCCGGCATCGTTCGGACGCAGGAAGCTGCCGAGCACGATCGGCAGCATCAGCACGCAGCCGTGCATCACCGGCACCACGAAGGCCGGCCAGCGCCGTTGCAGGCTCTTGCGCCGCTCGACCCAGAGCTCGCTCGCGGTCAGCGCCGCATAGACCGAGACGATGCCGGCGCCGACGATCATGCGCAGCATGGACGCGGCGGGATCAAGCAGCGAAGCGGCGGCGGCCCAGGCCAGCGCGCCGACGAGGAGACCCGGCCAATTCGGCTTGCGGCCATGGAAGACGCGCGCCGCATTCCACACCATGCCGCAGGCGACGAAGCCGACCGCGTTCAGCGCAAGGTAAAGATGCGGGCCGAGCTTGTCGCCAGCCGCGGTCCACAGCGCAACGGACGCTGCGCCGAGGAGATACGCGGTGCCCCACCATTTCAGCGCGGGGCTGTTCTCCTGCGTGCCGAAAAACACCATCATGGCGCCGAGCAGTGCGGCAACCATGGTGGCGACCAAATAGAGCGTGATGCTATCGAGCGACATCATGTCGGCCCCCTTCTAGACATAGCAAGTTACGCGATCGGCCCAGCCGACTTGCGCGCCCTTCCAGATGCGACGCTATGTCCCGCGAGTTCCATTCAGGTTTTCATGCGGGGCCAAGTTTTCGGGAAACACGTCATCAATTTGCATACAAACGAACAACAAAAAGGGCGCCGAAATCAGCGCCCTTTTGCATCTCATTGAAGCCGCTTTCGCGGCGAATGTGACCGAAGCGATTAACGCTTCGAGAACTGGAAGGACCGGCGGGCCTTGGCCTTGCCGTACTTCTTGCGCTCCACCACGCGGGAGTCGCGGGTCAGGAAGCCGCCCTTCTTGAGGACGGTACGCAGCTCCGGCTCGAAATAGGTGAGCGCCTTGGAGATGCCGTGACGGACGGCACCGGCCTGGCCGGACAGACCACCGCCGGCAACCGTGCAGATCACGTCGTACTGGCCGGAACGCGCGGCCACCGAGAACGGCTGCTCGATCATCATGCGCAGCACGGGACGGGCGAAATAGACCTCGACCTCGCGCGAATTGACCGTGACCTTGCCGGCGCCCGGCTTGATCCAGACGCGGGCGACCGCGTCCTTGCGCTTGCCGGTGGCGTAGGCGCGGTTGAACTTGTCGACCTTCTTCTCGTGCTTGGGCGCGTCGGGCGCCGCCGCCGTCTTGAGCTGCGAGAGCTGGTCGAGCGACTGGATGGATTCGGCCATGTTATGCGGCCCTCGTGTTCTTGCGGTTCAACTTGGCGATGTCGATCTTCTCGGGCGTCTGGGCCTCGTGCGGATGATCGGCGCCGCCATAGACGCGGAGGTTGCCCATCTGGACGCGACCGAGCGGACCACGCGGGATCATGCGCTCGACGGCCTTCTCGAGCACGCGCTCGGGATGCTTGCCTTCAAGGATCTGGCGCGCGGTGCGCTCCTTGACGTGGCCGACGTAACCGGTGTGCTTGTAGTAGGTCTTCTGCTCGCGCTTGCGACCGGTGAGGACCGCATGCTGCGCGTTGATGATGATGACGTTGTCGCCGCAATCAACGTGCGGGGTGTAGGTCGGGAGGTGCTTGCCGCGCAGGCGCATGGCGACGATGGTGGCGAGACGGCCGACGACCAGACCCTTGGCGTCGATCAGTACCCACTTCTTCGTCACCTCAGCCGGCTTTGCCGAAAAGGTTTTCATATCGGAGTTTCCGTGGACGGGAGATATCGGCGCGAACACCGCGCCGGACTGGGCGGTTTTCTAGAGAAGAGACGCGCAACGGTCAATGCCCCAGAGCGGGAATTACAATAGCAAAATCAATATCTTAAAATTATGGTGCTATATTACCTGCGAAAAGCTCAAACATTTGGAATGGAATAGGTCGAGGTGACATGAGCGATCGGATCGGGCGACGTGCCGGACAGCAGCTTCACCTCGCCGACCGCTAGGCGCTTGCCGAGCTTGAGCAGCCGCGCCTCCGCCAGCACGTCCTGGCCGGGCTGGCCCTTGCGCAGGAAGTTGATGTTGAGATTGGTGGTGACCGCGAGCCCGATCGGCCCGATCGCGGACAGCAGCACCACGTACATCGCGAAATCGGCCAGTGCCATCAGCGTCGGGCCGGACACGGTTCCACCCGGCCGCAGCATCCTTTCGCTGTAGCGCTGGCGCAAAAGGCAGGTCTGGCCGTCGGCGCTCTCGATCGTGATGTCATCGCCGCTGAAGGCCTGGGGAAACTCGTCACGGAGAAACTGCTCGACCTCCGCCACGCTCATTTTCGCTAACGCCATGCTTCGCCTCACCCTCGCTTCGCATCCCCTGTTACATTAAGTTATCTGCGTCATCCAATTGCAAGAATCCAACCGGAAACGCTTCGATGTCCGCCCAGGCCGCCCGCGCCCCCTCCCCGCAACCGTCGAGCCTGCTGCGCGAGACCATAGGGCCCATCGCGGTCCTGACGCTGAACCGCCCGGCCGCCCGCAACAGTCTGTCGCAGGCGATGATCGCAAGCCTGCATGCCGAGCTCAACGAGATCCGCGACGACAAGGCGGTCCGCGGCGTCGTGATCGCAGCCAACGGCCCCGCCTTCTCCGCCGGCCACGACATGAAGGAGCTGACGGCGCGCCGCACTGACCCGGATCGCGGCCGCGCCTTCTTTGCCGAGATGATGACCGCCTGCAGCGCGATGATGCAGGCGGTTGTGCATTTGCCGAAGCCTGTGGTGGCGGCCGTCCAGGGCATCGCGACCGCGGCCGGCTGCCAGCTCGTGGCAAGCTGCGATCTCGCGATCGCCTCGGAAGCGGCGAGCTTCGCCACGCCGGGAGTCGATATCGGGCTGTTTTGCTCGACGCCGATGGTGGCGTTGTCGCGGAACGTGCCGCGCAAGCAGGCGATGGAAATGCTGCTGACCGGCGAGCCGATCCCGGCCACGCGCGCCCGCGAGATCGGGCTCATCAACCGCGTGGTCGCGGCCGGCACCGAGCGCGAGGCCGCAATTGCCCTCGCCGAACAGGTCGCGCTGAAGTCGGCCTACACCGTCAAGCTCGGCAAGGAGGCGTTCTATCGCCAGGCCGAGATGAGCCTTGCGGACGCCTATCGCTATGCGGCAGAGGTGATGACCGAGAACATGATGGCGCGCGACGCCGAGGAAGGCATCGGCGCCTTCATCGAGAAGCGCACGCCAACATGGCGGGATGAATAGTCAACTCCTCATCCTGAGGAGCCGCGGAACGCGGCGTCTCGAAGGATGGAGGCCCGACTGTGGCCTCATGGTTCGAGACGCGCGTGCCGCGCTCCTCACCATGAGGGTCAGAGAAAGAAAAAGATGAACCACGACGCCTATCCCGACAACTACATCCGCGGCATCCTCAACAGCGTGAAGTCGATCGCTATGGTCGGCGCCTCGCCCGTCAATGTGCGGCCGAGCTATTTTGCGTTCAAATATCTGGCGCAGCGCGGCTATGACATGATCCCGGTCAATCCCGGCCATGTCGGCAAGGATCTGCTCGGAAAGCCGTTTGTCGCCTCGCTCTCCGACATCGGCCGCCCCGTCGACATGATCGACATCTTTCGCAACTCCAGCCACATCATGCCGGTGGTCGAAGAAGCGCTCACGCTCGATCCGCTGCCGAAGGTGATCTGGATGCAGCTTGGCGCGCGCGACGACGCAGCCGCGGCGAAGGCCGAGGCGGCCGGGATCAAGGTCGTGATGAACCGCTGCCCCAAGATCGAATACGGCCGCTTGTCGTCCGAGATTTCCTGGATGGGCGTCAATTCGCGCACCCTGAGCTCCAAACGGCCGCCGGTGCCGACGCAAGGCATGCGGCTATCCCTCAATCGGATGAGTGTCGGCGGCGGCGACACCGCGGCATCGGATCGCGCCGCCAAAAACAAGAGCGAACAAAGCTGACGCAATCGCGAAGGATTCATTTCGCTCACGCGACAACGCGTAGCACGATCGCTCCGATGTGAAGCGGCGCCTTGACGGCGGGCGCGTCGCCGATCAGCATACCGCGCGATTTCAGATCACAAGAACAGGACGCCCTCAATGAGCGATCGCCTTCCGGGATTTTCAACCCTCGCCGTGCATGCCGGTGCACAACCCGATCCCACCACCGGTGCGCGCGCGACCCCGATTTATCAAACCACCTCTTTCGTCTTCAACGACGCCGACCACGCCGCCTCGCTATTCGGCCTGCAGGCATTCGGCAACATCTATACCCGCATCGGCAATCCCACCAACGCGGTGCTGGAAGAGCGTGTTGCCGCACTCGAAGGCGGCACCGCCGCGCTTGCGGTCGCCTCGGGCCACGCCGCACAGGTCGTGGTGCTGCAGCAATTGCTCCAGCCCGGCGACGAGTTCATCGCCGCGCGCAAGCTCTATGGCGGCTCGATCAACCAGTTCTCGCATGCGTTCAAGAGCTTCGGCTGGAACGTGGTGTGGGCCGATTCCGACGACATCGCAAGCTTCGAGCGCGCGGTGACGCCGCGCACGAAGGCGATCTTCATCGAGTCGATCGCCAATCCCGGCGGCAGCATCACCGACATCGAGGCGATCTCGACGGTGGCGCGCAAGGCGGGCGTGCCGCTGATCGTCGACAACACGCTGGCCTCGCCCTACCTGATCCGCCCGATCGACCATGGCGCCGACATCGTCGTGCACTCGCTGACGAAATTCCTGGGCGGCCACGGCAATTCGCTCGGCGGCATCATCGTCGACGCCGGCACGTTCGACTGGTCCACGGGCGGCAAATATCCGATGCTGTCGGAGCCGCGGCCCGAATATCACGGCATCCGCCTCCAGGAGACCTTTGGCAATTTCGCTTTCGCGATCGCCTGCCGCGTGCTGGGCCTGCGCGATCTCGGACCCGCGCTGTCGCCGTTCAACGCCTTCATGATCCTGACCGGCATCGAGACGCTGCCGCTGCGTATGCAGAAGCACTGCGACAACGCCAAGGCCGTTGCAGAATTCCTCGCCGGCCATCCGGCGGTGGCCTCGGTGAGCTATGCGGGCTTGGCAAGCGACAAGTACAACCAGCTTGCACGCAAATACGCGCCGAAGGGCGCAGGCGCCGTGTTCACGTTCAGCCTGAAGGGCGGCTATGACGCCGGCGTCAGCCTGGTGTCGAAGCTGCAGCTGTTCTCGCACCTGGCCAATGTCGGCGACACCCGCTCGCTGGTCATCCACCCGGCCTCGACGACGCACAGCCAGCTCGACGACGCCGCCAAGGTGAAGTCCGGCGCCGGCCCCGACGTGGTGCGGCTCTCGATCGGCATCGAAGACAAGGAAGATCTGATCGCCGATCTGGAGCAGGCGCTGGGGGCGTAATTGCCATCGTCATTCCGGGATGGTCCGAAGGACCAGACCCGGAATCTCGAGATTCTCAGGTGCGCAATTGCGCACCTGAGTTCGGCCCCTGCCGGACCGCCCCGGAATGACCGCGGCCGTTTTGGCCGCAGTCAGTTAACAGTCATTAACCATATCTGCCGCATACATCGTCCTTGGATCGCCCCTTTGATTCGGAGCCGACGATGCTGCGCTGGATGGTACCTGCCCTTGCCGCCATGCTGACGGTCTCAGCTGCCGTTGCCGCCGATCTGCCGGCCACAGCGAGACGGCGCGCTGCCGTGCCGCCGCAGGACCCGCCACAGGTCTATGTCGAGACCGATCCGGATGCGCTGATCTCGCCGGCCTATGGCATCGGCAGCTACATCCGCAACCTGCCGGGCACGCCGCTCCTGCCCGGCTCCAGCACCTTGCCGGGCTATTATGGCCGGCCCTGGAGCTACGATTATCAGGGCCCGTACTACGGCGGACCGCAGGTCGGCTATTTCTGGCGCCTGCCCTACGCGTGCGGCGTCTACGGCTATTGCTGACCTGATCAGCCGGCCTGACCGACCGGAACCGCGCGCGGCTGCGCCTGTGCAGATTGTCGCGAGGCCAGCCGCTCCACCTGCATCACTGCAAGCGTGAGCACGACGATCGCAACCGCCTGATGCGAAAGCGCGAGGTCGATCGGCACCTGGTTGAGCAGCGTGAGGATCCCGAGCACAGCCTGCAGGCTGACCGCGGCGAACAGCCAGAGCGCCCCGCCGGCCGCCGTGCGCGAGCGCACCGCATCGAGCGCATGCAGCGCCGCCAGCACGAACAGCGCATAGGCCGTCATGCGGTGCTCGAACTGCACCGTCAGCACGTTGTCGAACATGTTGCGCCACCACGGCGTCTCGAACCAGAGCCGGTCGCCTGCGGGAATGAACGCGCCGTCGATCTGCGGCCAGGTGTTGTAGGCGCGCCCGGCGCGCAGACCCGCGACCAGCGCGCCGAAATAGATCTGGACGAAGGTCACGATGAGCAGCAGCACGCTCGTGAATCTCAGCCGCGCGGGCGTAACGATCTGCGGACGCTCGGCGAGCCGCCGCACCGTCCAGACGATGCCGGCAAAGATCAGCAGCGCCAGCATCAGATGCGTCGCCAGCCGATATTGCGAGACCTCGACCCGTTCCGTGAGGCCCGAGGCCACCATCCACCAGCCGACGGCACCCTGGAGTCCGCCAAGCGCGAACAGCAGCCACAACCGCCGTTTCAATTCACCCGACAGGCCGCCGCGCCACAGGAAGAACAGGAACGGCAGCAGATAGGCCACGCCGATGAAACGGCCGAGAAAGCGGTGGCTCCATTCCCACCAGAAAATCTCCTTGAACTCGGACAGGCTCATGCCCGCATTGAGCTCGCGATATTGCGGAATCTTCTTGTAGGCCTCGAAGGCCTCGGTCCACTGCGCCTCCGACAGCGGCGGCACGCTGCCCGTGACCGGCTTCCATTCGACGATCGAGAGGCCGGATTCCGTCAGCCGCGTCGCGCCGCCGACCAGCACCATCAGCGCGATGAGGGCGGCCACGGAAATCAACCACCAGCGCACGGCGCGATGCGGATTGGTCGGAGCGAAAATCGTCGTCATTTCAGGGGCAAAACCAAGCCTTGTTGCAAAGAGACTTGAACCGGACTGCGTGCCCCTTATAGTCCCCCGCTCCCGCAGCGCAAGTTACGCGAAGGCCGCAGCATTCCGCCATGACGATCCGCACCCGCAAGTTCCTCGGCGCCATCCTGCTCCTGGTGCTGGCCACTGTCTGGGCCCTGCTCGGCATGGCGCTGGCGCAGATGCCGTGGATCGCCGAGTCCGGCTGGCGGCAGGCGATCTATTACGTGGTGGTCGGCATGGGCTGGGTGCTGCCGGCGATGCCGATCGTGAGTTGGATGCAGCGCCCGGATCGCGTCAAATCTTAATTCGTAACGCTGCCGGTCGGTTTCACCGGCGCGAAGGCAACACCGGACACCAGCACGCGCAGCATGCGCAGTGATTGTATCCGGCCGTCCCAGGAAATCCGCGGCAGTGCGTGCAGATTGGTGCGCCCCTCCGCGTCCACGATGCCCGGGATGGTCGAGACGGCGCTGGCAAAGCCGGCCTCCTCCGCCATGACGACATGGCTGCGCCGGAAAGACGAGCGATCGCCGAACGGAAAGGCCAGGTGCCTGATCTCGCGGTCGATGGCCGCTTCCGCGACCGCCTTGCCCATCGTCATCTCGCGCAACGCGGCGGCGTCCTTCATGTTGGCGAGAATGGGATAGTTCACCGTCGCGCTGCCGACCGTGACCAGCGGATCCGCCGCAAGCTTTGCCAGATCCTCCCAATCCATCGACGCTTCGCGCGAGAGCGCGGCGAGGTCGACCCGGTAGCGCGTGCAGAGATCGGCGATCGCAGTCGACACATCCGCCGGCGGCAACGAACGCAGCCAGCTCTCGACGAACGAAAACAGCGCCTGCTTCTCGGCGTTGCCTGTGACGGTGAAACGCTGCTCTTTCTCGCCCATCATCAGGTTGATGCGGCTCTCGCGCGCGATCATCCGCTCGAGCCCGAGCCACCAGGCCTCTCCGACTCCATCGGGAAACGCAGTGGGCACATAGATCGTGAACGGCACGGCGTGGCGCGCCAGCACCGGATAGGCGAAGCTGATGAGGTCCTTGTTGGCGCCGTCGAAGGTCAGCGCCACGAAGCGCCGATTCTGCGGCAGCGTCACCGCGCGGCGGCAGACATCGTCCATGCCGAGGAAGTCATACCCCCACCGCTTCAGCGCATGAATGGCGCGATCGAGGAATTGCGGACTGATTTCGCTTTCACGCAGCGGCTGAAACGCGCCGCGCCGCCGCGGCCGCACGTGCTGAAACCGCAGGATCGCGCCGGCACCACGGCTGCGCAGCACGGCCTGACCGGTGAACCAGGCCAGCTCGAGCCGCAACCGCTCCAGCCATCTGTCGTCGGATGCCAATATCCCACCTTCGCGTTCGCCTGATTGTCATTACCCTTTGTTGACGTTTCTTTGCAAAGGTCGGCCACAGGCCGAACTACGCAAATTTTTCGTTTCTCGACAGGTTTCGTGAATGACCATGGCTGCGGCGATGCAAAGCCGGACGGCAGAATCGCCAGCGCGGTCGAAAGCGAGCCGTATCGCGCATGTCGATATCGTCACCGATCTGGCCGAGGCCGAGACGGTCTGGCGCGCGTTCGAGGAGAGCGGCCACCTCTTCACGCCCTACCAGCGCTTCGACCTGCTCACCCCATGGCAACGGCTGGTCGGCAGCCACGAAGGCGCCAGTCCCTTCATCGTAATAGCCCGCGACGCCGAGCGCCAGCCGCTCCTGCTGCTGCCGCTCTCGCTGCGGCAAGGCCACGGCGTGCGCACGGCCTGCTTCATGGGCGGCAAGCACACCACCTTCAACATGGGCCTGTGGAACGCCGAGTTCGCCGCCGAGGTCGCCATCGCCGATCTCGACGCGCTGCTTGCGCCGCTGCGCGAGCATGCCGACGTGCTCGCGCTGACGCAGCAGCCGCTGCGCTGGCACGACCAGCACAACCCGTTCGCGCAGCTGCCGCGGCAGAGCGCGATCAACGGCTGCCCTCTCCTGGCGATGGAGCCGGGCGGGCCGCCCACATCGCGGATCAGCAACTCCTTTCGCCGCCGCCTCAAGAGCAAGGAAAAGAAGCTCCAGGCGCTTGCCGGCTATCGTTATAACCTCGCCACCACGGATGCCGACGTCACCCGCCTGCTCGACTGGTTCTTCCGGGTCAAGCCGGCGCGGATGGCCGAACAGAAACTGCCCAACGTCTTTGCCGAGCCCGGCGTCGAAGCGTTCATCCGCAGCGCATGCCTGTCGCCGCGCGGCGAAGGCCGCGTCATCGACATCCATGCGCTCGAGTGCGACGACGAGGTGATCGCGATCTTCGCCGGCGTCGCCGACGGCCAGCGCTTCTCGATGATGTTCAACACCTACACGATGTCCGAGCACGCCCGCTACAGCCCCGGCCTGATCCTGATGCGCTACATCATCGACCGCTACGCCGAACGCGGCTACCGCTCGCTCGATCTCGGCATCGGCTCGGACGATTACAAGCGCATGTTCTGCAAGGACGACGACGACATTTTCGACAGCTTCGTGCCCCTGACCGCGCGCGGAAAACTCGCGGCGATGGCGATGTCCTCGCTGAGCCACGGCAAACGGCTGGTGAAGCAGAACCAGGTGTTGTTCGATCTGGCGCGGCGGCTGCGACAGACGTTCGGGTAGGCGTCACAGCCTCTCAATCTCTAGCCACTTGCGAGCTGCCCTTCCCTTCTCCCCTTGCGGGAGAAGGTGGCATAGGCGGCCTTCGGCCGCCGTTCTTAGGAACGCCGAAGCGAAGCTTCGGCTATGGCGCCGGATGAGGGGTATGTCTCCGCAAATTTAAACGGCCATGAGACTCGCGGAGAGATACCCCTCACCCGTCTCGCCGCTACGCGACGAGCCACCCTCTCCCGCAAGGGGAGAGGGAAGAGAGATCACGCCGCGACCACGCGCGGTGCTTCGGCCGCGTCCGACGGCTGCACCGGCCTGCTCAGCATCGTCACCTCACTGAAGCCGACCGCCTTCAGCTGCTCGCACATCAGCGTGCGGGCATCCGGCGCCATCAAGGCATCGGGCACCACGACGGCGCGGGCATGCGCCGTCAAGAGTTCCGCTGGGAGGTCCGAGGCGCTGCCGGCGTCCACCAGCACGTGGTCGTAGGCGCGGAGCAGCGCATCGATCGCGAGCGTCACCCGCGGCGATTGCAGCAGGCTGCGGTCGAAGCCGGGACGGCCGGCCATGACCAGGTGCAGCCGCGAGAGCTTGTCGCGGGTGATGATTTGCGCGAACGAGGCCTCGCCCTGCATCAGCTCGGCGAGGCCGGGAGCCGAAGCATCGACGGACACCGCGGCGATGGTCGGCGAGGATGCGGCGAGATCGACCACAACGACGCGCGCATCGCGCGCCAGGTGCCGGGCCAGCGTCAGCGTCGACAGCGTGATGGCTTCGCCGGCCGCGGTGCCGAGCACCGTGACCTTCTTCGCCGCCGGTCCCGCAGCGCGCAGGCTGTCGGCCAGATGCTCGATCTCGGCGAATTCAGTGACGTCGGCATCGGCCGTCATCTCGGGCTGAAGCGGCGTAAGGTCTTCCACAACCGGATCGAGCATCGGCTCGGCCACCGGCTGGACTACCGGCTCGACCACCGGCTCTCGGCGCACCGGTGCCTGCGTCTGCGCGGGCGTGAACACGGCCACCGCACGCGGCGCGGTCTGGCGCAGCAGCTCGCCGGTGACGACGACGCCGGACGAGAGCAGCAGCGTCGCGATCGTCGCGATCAGCACGATCGGCAGCTTCTTCGGATAGGCCGGCGTATTCGAGACGATGGCGCGCGAGATGATGCGGCCCTCCGCCGGCGCCGTATCGATGCTCTCGCGGGTGCTGGCCTCGCGATACTTCCCAAGATACGTCTCGAGCAGGTCGCGCTGGGCCTTGGCTTCGCGCTCGAGCGCGCGGAGCTGGACGTCCTGACCGTTGGTCGAGGTCGCCTGCTTCTTGAGCTGATCGAGGCTCGCCGTCAGGCCGTCGACCCGGCCACTGGCGATCCGCGCATCGCTTTCGAACGAGCGCGAGATCTTGGCCGCTTCGTCGCGAATCTGGTTGTCGAGGTCGCCAAGCTGCGCCTTCAGCTCCTTGATCCGCGGGTGATTGCCGAGCAGCGTCGATGACTGTTCGGCAAGCTGCGCCCGCAACGTCACCCGCTGCTCCGACAGCCGCCGCATCAGTTCGGAGTTCACCACCTCGGACGCCTCGATCGGCTTGCCGCTCTGGAGCATCTCTTTGATCAGCCGCGCCCTGGATTCAGCATCCGCCTTCATCGAGCGTGCGTTGTTGAGCTGGGTATTGACCTCGCCCATCTGCTGGTTCGAGAGCGTGGTGTTGTTGGTGCCGACGAACAGCGACGACTTGGAACGGAAGTCCTCGACCTTGGCTTCGGCGTCGGAGACTTTCTTGCGCAGATTTTCGATTTCGCCCGAAAGCCACTGGCTGGCGCTGCGGGCCTGATCCTGGCGCGCATTCTGCTGGAGCACGAGATAGCCGTCGGCGATCGAATTGGCGACGCGCGCGGCAAGGTCGGGATCGGCGGACTGGAATTCGACCACGATCACGCGCGACTTGTCGACGGCGTAGGCCTGGAGCCGCTCGTAATAGGCATCCAGCACCCGCTCTTCCGGCGTCATCGAAAACGGATCGCGGCCGATGCCGATCAGCGCCGCGAGCGACTTCAGCGGCGAAATGCCTTGCAGCACTGGATCGAATTCGGGGCGCTCCGCGAGCTTGTTCTTCCTGATGATCTCACGCGCGAGATCGCGCGACAGCACGAGTTGCACCTGGCTGGTCACCGCCTCGGGATCGAGCGACTGCCGCTCTTCGGTGCTGCGGTCGCTGCTCGGCCGCAAGAACACGTTCTCGCGGCCGTCGATCAGGATGCGGGATTCCGACTTGTAACGCGGAGTGACGAGATTGACGGCGGCGATCGACGCGACGAGCGCGAGCACCGTCGGCACGATGATCCAGCCGCGCTTGCGGGCGAGCACCGCGCCGAGCGCGTGCAAATCGATGTCGCCGGATTCGGCTTGTGCCTGCTTCGCAGCAACGGGCGCAAGCTCTGCTTCAATCTTGGGCGCGGCTTCGGTCGATTTGGCTTCGGCCTTGGGCTTCGAAATAGCCGGCTCGACCACCGCCTTGTCCTTGCCGGCACGCCAGAACGCTAAACGCATCGAACACTCCCGCAGGGCAACGCTGCGACTCTACCTCAACCGGGGCGATTACACTCCATTAAGGTTGCTGCTGGGTTAATCGCGCCCTGCCGCGACCGGCGCGCACCGCGCCGACACCGTTTGTTAACCACGAGGGCTCTTAATCCATCTCGATATTTCGAGAATTGTTCGAGCATTCGCCGTCGAGCGCTGGTTCTGATCATGCCCCCCTCTCCCGACCGGCCGCTCCGCATCCTGCACGCCGTGCGCGCTCCCGTGGGCGGCATCTTCCGCCACATCCTCGATCTCGCCAACGGTCAGGTCGATCGCGGTCATCACGTCGGGATTCTCGCCGACAGCCTCACCGGTGGTGAGCGCGCGGACAAGGCGCTGGCCGAGCTCGCACCGCGGCTGAAGCTCGGCGTGCACCGGCTGGCGATCCGTCGCGAACCGTCGCCTGACGATTTTCTGGTGTGGCTGCGGATGCGGCGCCTGATCGCCGCGCTCAAACCCGACGTCACGCACGGCCACGGAGCCAAGGCCGGCGCCTTCGTCCGCATGCGGCGGCGATCCAACGACACCATCCGCATCTACACCCCGCATGGCGGCTCGCTGCACTATCCCCTCAACACCTTCAAGGGCGAGTTTTACGCGCGGCTCGAACGCACGCTGATGGACGCGACGGACCTGTTCCTGTTCGAGAGCGCGTTTGCGCGCGACACCTATCAGCGCATCGTCGGCACGCCCAAGGGCGTGGTGCATTGCGTCTTCAATGGCGTGACACCGGAAGAATTCGAGCCAGTTAGCATCGCCGACGATGCCACCGATCTCGCCTATGTCGGCGAGTTCAGGCACATCAAGGGTGCGGATTTGCTCGTCGATGCGGTGGCGCGCCTGCACGAGGGCGGCAAGAAGGTCACGCTCACGCTCGGCGGCGACGGCGAGGAGACGGCGGCGCTGAAGGCGCAGGTCGACAGGCTCGGCCTCTCCAGCGCCATCCGCTTCATCGGTCACGTCAAGGCGCGCTACGGCTTCTCCAAGGGGCGGCTGCTGGTCGTGCCCTCGCGCGGCGATTCCATGCCGTACGTCGTGATCGAGGCTGGAGCTGCCGGCATTCCCATGATCGCGGCCCGCGTCGGCGGCATCCCCGAGATTTTTGGGCATGACAGCCCGGCGCTGTTTGCGCCGAGCAACGCCGAGGCCATGGCCGAAGCGATCGCGGCCGCACTCGACGATCCGCAAGGAACCGCGCAGCGTGCGGTCGCCTTGCGCGAGCGCATCTCCGCGCATTTCTCCCAGCAGGCGATGGTTGACGGCGTGCTCGCGGGTTATCGCGACGCATTTGCCAATCATTAACCATCCTTAAGACCGCTTTAGAGAATCTTCCGATTTGTCCGATAATCGACGTGCCAGGGGATGCTCGCCCGGGGCGCAATGCTGCGACCTGCGGGTTTTTTGGAATGGACGTGGACGCCCGTGGAACCGCTCAACGCACGCTCGATGCTCGACGCCGCGACAGGCGCCGCGGCGAAGCCAGCTGACCAACCGTTTGTGGAGCGCCGCCGCCGGCTCTCGCCCGCTGCGCTCGACGTCGTCAACCAGAAGGTCGCCCGCGCCTATTCGCCGATCGTGATCACCGGCTTCGTCCGCTTGGCCGATTTCGCCCTGCTGAGCCTCGTCGGCATCGCGCTCTATGTCGGCTATGTCATGCCGCTCGCCGGTTCCTTCAGCTGGGTTTATCCCGCGCAGATCATCGCCGTCGCGGTCGCCGCCGTGGTCTGCTTCCAGGCCGCCGACATCTATCAGGTGCAGCTGTTCCGCGGTCAGCTCCGGCAGATGACGCGGATGATCTCCTCCTGGTCGTTCGTCTTCCTGCTGTTCATCGGCGTATCCTTCTTCGCCAAGTTCGGCAGCGAAATGTCGCGGCTGTGGCTTGCCGCCTTCTACTTCCTCGGGCTCGCCGCGCTCATCTCCCAACGTCTGGTGCTGCGCTCGCTGGTGCGCGCCTGGGCACGCCAGGGCCGGCTCGACCGC
Source organism: Bradyrhizobium sp. 613_E4_N2_2 (assembly GCF_052075995.1). Taxonomy (NCBI): domain Bacteria; kingdom Pseudomonadati; phylum Pseudomonadota; class Alphaproteobacteria; order Hyphomicrobiales; family Nitrobacteraceae; genus Bradyrhizobium; species Bradyrhizobium sp. 613_E4_N2_2. The sequence goes on along the minus strand of NZ_CP197234.1, from coordinate 3,869,468 downwards.
CGCACCATCGTCGTCGGCTCCGACAGCAACGGCGAGCAACTGGTCGAGGCGCTGAATGCCCAGGAGGATTCCGACATCCACGTGCTCGGCGTGTTCGACGACCGCAACGACAGTCGCGCGCTCGACACCTGCGCCGGCGCGCGCAAGCTCGGCAAGGTCGACGACATCGTCGAATTCGCCCGCCGCACCCGGGTCGATCTCGTGCTGTTCGCGCTGCCGATCTCGGCGGAGACGCGCATCCTGGAGATGTTGAAGAAGCTCTGGGTGCTGCCTGTCGACATCCGGCTCTCCGCGCACACCAACAAGCTGCGTTTCCGTCCCCGCTCCTATTCCTACCTCGGCGAGGTGCCGACGCTCGACGTGTTCGAGGCGCCGATCACCGACTGGGACCTGGTGATGAAGTGGCTGTTCGACCGCATCGTCGGTGGCCTCGCGCTGCTCGCAGCCCTGCCGGTGATGGGACTGGTGGCGCTGGCGGTGAAGCTCGACAGCCCCGGCCCAGCGCTGTTCCGTCAGAAGCGCTTCGGCTTCAACAACGAGCGTATCGACGTCTACAAATTCCGCTCGATGTACCACCATCAGGCCGACCCGACCGCCTCCAAGGTCGTGACCAAGAACGATCCACGCGTCACCCGCGTCGGCCGCTTCATCCGCAAGACCAGCCTCGACGAGCTGCCGCAGCTCTTCAACGTGGTGTTCTCAGGCAATTTGTCCCTGGTCGGCCCGCGTCCGCATGCGGTGCAGGGCAAGCTCCAGAGCCGCCTTTTCGACGAAGCCGTCGACGGCTATTTCGCTCGTCACCGCGTCAAGCCCGGTATCACCGGCTGGGCCCAGATCAACGGCTGGCGCGGCGAGATCGACAATGAAGAGAAGATCCAGAAGCGCGTCGAATTCGACCTCTACTACATCGAGAACTGGTCGGTGCTGTTCGACCTCGTCATTCTCCTGAAGACGCCGGTCTCGCTGCTGACCAAGAACGAGAACGCGTATTGAGTTTCCGTCATGCCCCGGCTCGACCGGGGCATCCAGTATTCCGCAGCGCCGGCCGTCTTCTGCAACGCGCGCCGCGGAATACTGGATCGCCCGGTCAAGCCAGGCGATGACAGCTTGTTTGTGGCGTATAGCGTGAGCGTGTGATGGCGTATGCGGCAACAGCCGGGGAGATGAATGCAGCGGTTCGCGCTGCGCCCGGCGTGCTGGCCATCCAGCGCGCGCTGGTGTGGCTGGCCGGCGCCTCCGGAGCCATCGTATTCATCGAGCCGAGCCCCTACGAGATCGTGACGCTGCTGGCCGCGGTCACCTTCTTCGCGACCGGCCTGCGCCTGCGGCTCGTGCTGATGCCGCTGATCCTGATGCTGGTCCTGCTCAATGTCGGCTACACGATCAGCGCGGTCCCGCTGTTCGAACAGTCCGAGGTGGCGAGCTGGATTGCGACCTCCTGGTACATGGCGGTCACCGTCGTGTTCTTCGCGATGGTCACCTCGGAAGACACCGCGGCCCGGCTCGACATGCTCCGCCGCGGCCTCGTGGTCGGCGCGATGGTCGCCTCGCTGTCGGCGGTCGCCGGCTACTTCCATCTGGTTCCCGGCGGAGACGATCTCCTCACACTCTACGGGCGCGCGCGCGGCACGTTCAAGGATCCGAACGTGCTCGGCGCCTTCCTGATCCTGCCGGCGCTGTTCGCGCTCCAGAGCGTGGTCTCCGACAAGTTTGCCAAGGCGTTCCGCAACGTCATCGCCTTCGGCATCATGTCGCTGGCGATCCTGCTCGCGTTCTCCCGGGCCGCCTGGGGCGGACTGGTGCTGACCTCCGCCTTCATGTTGGCGCTGATGGTGCTGACCAGCCGCACCAACGCGCAGCGCTCGCGCATCGTCGTCATGGCGATCGTCGCCGCGGTGCTGGGCCTCGCGCTGATCGCGGTGCTGCTGTCATTCGATTCCACCGCCGAGATGTTCAAGCAGCGCGCAAGCTTCGACCAGAGCTATGACGAAGGCCGCTTCGGCCGGTTCGGCCGGCACATCCTCGGCGCGGAGATGGCGCTCGACCTACCATTCGGCATCGGCCCCCTGCAATTCCACCGCTACTTCCCCGAGGACACCCACAACTCCTACCTCAACGCCTTCATGTCCGGCGGCTGGCTCTCCGGCGTGTGCTATCCCGCGCTGGTCTTCACCACCGTGATCATGGGTATCCGGCACATCTTCGTCCGTGTGCCCTGGCAGCGCGCTTATCTCGCGATCTTCTCCGCCTTCGTCGGCACCGTCGGCGAGAGCTTCGTGATCGACACCGACCACTGGCGGCACTTCTGGATGATGCTGGGCGCGATGTGGGGCATGATCGCGGCTGCGCAGGCTTACAAGATCAAGGACATTACCGTTCCGATGGAATCGGAACGGTAATGTCTGGCTTTCTGTTTTGACGCGTTTTCTTGACGCGAACCGGTATCCACTTCGCTCGAAAACGCTCTAGCGACGAAGTTTCTTCAGCTTGAGATCGGGCCGCTTTTCCGGCGGCGTATCGAGAAGTCCCTTCAGCGCCTCGGTTGCCGCGAGCACGCCCTTGTAACCCTCGGTCGCGAAGCGCAGCAGCAGGCGCAGCTCTTCGTCGGAATAGGCGCCGAACACCTTCTCCATCGCCTGCTGCATCGGCACATAGAGCTGGCCGATCTTCATCGCAGTCTCCGGCACGACGGAAATGAAGACCTTGCGGCGGTCTTGCTCGTCCCGCTCGCGGCGCACCAGCCCGGCCTTCTCGAGCCGGTCTACCACGCCGGTGATGGCACCCGTCGTCAGCCCCGTGACCTCGGCGAGCCGGCCCGCGGTAACGCGGCCCTCCAGATAGAGAATGTCCATGCATTCGAGGTCGGAATTGGCAATTCCGGCAACGTTCGCAACCGTTTGGCCATAGAGCACGCCCTGCGCGGACGACCGCCGCATCGCCTCCTCGAGCTCCTGCAACAGCGCCGCGCGCGCCTTCGTCCTTGACAAGGCCGACCTCATATCTTAGTCGATATATATCTTAGCTACTAAGAGATTTAGCAACCGTAATTTCTCCTAGCACCACGGAAACGTCGGGAGCAAGCCATGTCCAACCGTCCCCGCAAGGCCCTGATCATCGGCGCCGGTATCGCCGGGCCCGTCACCGCGATCCTGCTGCGCCGCGCTGGCATCGAATCCGCGATCTACGAGGCCTGGCCTTATTCGAAAGGTATCGGCGGCGGCCTCCAGATCGCACCGAACGGCATGCATGTGCTGGACGAGATCGGGCTCGCGAACGAGCTGATCAGCCGCGGCTCGATCGCCGAATCCTTCGACTTCTATTCGCAGAGCGGCGAACGGCTCGGCTCGATCAACCGTGACATGGCGCGGCGCTTCGGCCAGCCGGCAGTGAACGTCTGCCGCGCCACGCTGAACGAAATCCTGATCGACAAGGCCTGGTGCGCCTGCGTCTCGCTCTATTTCGAGAAGCGCCTGATCAAGATCGAGGACCGCGGCGACCAGCCGATCATCGCCTACTTCTCCGACGGCACCACGGCAGAAGGCGACTTCCTGATCGGCGCCGACGGCGTGCACTCGGTCGTGCGCCGCCAGGTCGTGCCGGACGGTCCGCAACCGTTCGACACCGGGCTGATCGGGTTCGGCGGCTTCGTGCCGCACGCCGTCCTCGATGGAAGGCCGATCGGCCGGCACGTCGAGACCACGTTCGGCAAGAGCGGCTTCTTCGGTTACGGCTATTGCAGCCCGGATCCGAACGACGGCGTGATGTGGTGGAGCACACAGCCCGCGCACGGCATGGACGCGACGATGTTCCGCGCGCTCGACCCCGCGACGCTGAAACAGCATCTGCGCGGCTTCCATCACGGCTGGCACGATCCGATCCCCGACATCATCGACGCGGCCGAGAACATCGTGGTCACCGACACGCTCGACGTCGCGACCTTGCCGACCTGGTCGCGCAAGCGCTCGCTGCTGATCGGCGATGCCGCGCATGCGACCAGCCCCCACGCGGGCCAGGGCGCTTCGCTCGCACTCGAGGATGCGATGCGGCTCGCGCGGCTGATGCAGGAGGGCCAGGAGCTCGGCGCCACCTTCCAGGCCTTCGAGGCCGAGCGGCGCCCGCGCACCGAAAAGATCGTCGCGATGGCGCGCCGCAACGGCAACAGCAAGCACGAGTTCAGCGCCACCGGTGCATGGGTCCGCAATCAGATGATGAAATGGCTGTTGCCGCTGGGATCGAAGAGCATGGAGTTCATGTACGCGTATGATGCGCGGGCGGCGTAGCGGCAATCTCACTGTCATCGCCCGCGAAGGCGGGCGATCCAGTACGCCGCCGCCTCTCGATTCAACAACACTGTCTCTGGAATACTGGGTCGCCCGGTCAAGCCGGGCGACGACACCGTCATTTAAGCACGCAAAAGCCGCCTACCCCTCCACCTCGAACCTCAGCCCTGCATTCTCCCGCAGCCGCCTGATCAGCTTGTGCTGCATCGCTGCGCCCGGCGTCCAGAGACCGGCCGGGACATCAGGCGTGTCGCGCAACAGGCAGATCGCGCATTCGGAAACCATCTTCGCCGTTGAGGCATAGCCGGGATCGAGATCGCCCTTCACCGCCGCGCGAACCTGACGGCCGTCGGGCGCGATCGCGACATAGAGCACGTCGTAATGACCGTTGTCGCGCTCTTCCTTCGATGGCCCGTCGCCGGGCTTGAGCGCTTTGGGGCCAGTCTTTTCGCTATTGGCGGCCATGACGAGCTTCGCGTTGGCCTGCCCTTCGTCCCCCGTCCCCGTCAGCACCATCTCGTCGTAGACGAAATCCCGGCCATACGGGAATCCCATCAGCATGTTGGAGCGATGGACGTTGCGCGTGTTCAGCGTCGCCATAGCAAACGGGGCGGACCAGGATTGCAGGTCTTCCTCGAAAACGGGCTTGTTGCCGCGCGGCTGTTTCGGCCCCTCGAAGCCGGGCGTGAATGCGAAGGGGTCCTTGAGGATCGACACCAGGCTGAGATCCTGCGCGACTGCTTCGAAGGTGACCCTCGCGCTCGCCGAGGTGCCGCCGGAGAACTTCCAGCTGAGGTCGCGGACGCGCCCCTTGACGCGCGGCGCCGGCGCTCCGAACACGCGACGGGCTTCCTCCTGCACGAAGAACGCACCGAGCTCGAACGGGATGGAATCGAAGCCGCAGGAGAACATGATGCGCGCACCGCTCGCCCTGGCTGCCGTCTCATGCTTGTCGATCATCTGCTTCAGCCAGATCGGCTCGCCGCAGAGATCCATATAGTCGGTGCCCGACGCGACGCAGGCGGCAAGCAGATCGGAGCCGTAGAGCTGGTAGGGACCGACCGTTGTGACCACCAGCTTCGCCTGATCGACCATCGCGCGCAACGACGCAGGATCAGCTGCGTCCGCCACGATCAGCGGCGTATCAGCGGGTGCGCCGATCGCATCGCGAACGGAGGCGAGCTTGTCCCTGCTGCGCCCGGCCATCGCCCATGTCGGCGCGCCGTCACCGGCGTAGCTTGCAGCGAGATATTCGGCGACGAGCTGGCCGGTGTATCCCGTTGCGCCGTAGACGACGATGTCGAACTTCGTGGACACGGATCACGCTTCCTTGGGAGCCGTGGACCTTATGCTTCCACTCCGAACGTCAGCCCGGCATTGTCCCGCAGCCGCTTGATCAGCTTGTGCCGCATCGCCGCGCCCGGCGTCCAGAATCCGGCCGGGACGTCTGTCACATCGCGCAACAGGCACATCGCGCATTCGGAGATCATCTTCGAGGTCGAGCCGTAGCCGGGATCGCGGTCGCCGGTGACGCCGGCGCGAACCATGCGGCCGTCGGGCGCGATCGCGACATAGAGCAGGTCGAAGCGGCCGGTCTCCCGCTCTTCCTTCGACGGCCCCTCGCCCGGCTTCGGCGCGTTCGGACCGGTCTTCTCGGCGTTGGCTGCCACCACGCGCTGCGCGTTGGCTTCGCCCTTCTCGCCGGGACCCGTCAGAACCATCTCGTCGTAGACGAAGTCCTGGCCGTAGGGAAAGCCCATCAGCATGTTGGAGCGGTGGACATTGCGCGTGTTGATCAGTGCCATCATGAACGGCGCGGCCCAGGATTGCAGGTCCTCCTCGAGCAGCGACCTGTTGCCCTTCGGCTGCTTCGGGCCGGTGAAGCCTGGCGTCAACGCGAACGGATCGTTCAGGATCGCGATCAGGCTGATGTCCTTTGCGACCGCATCGAAGGTCGCCTTCGCGCTCGCCGCGGTGCCGCCCGAGAGCGAGCCGCGCATGTCGCGCACGCGGCCTTTCACACGCGAAGCCGGAGCGCCGAACACGCGCTTGGCCTCTTCCTGCACGACAAACGCACCGAGCTCGAACGGCACGGAATCGAAACCGCATGAAAACACGATACGCGCACCGCTCTCTTTCGCTGCCGCCTCGTACTTGTCGATCATCTGCCGCATCCAGATCGGCTCGCCGCAGAGATCGAAATAATCGGTGCCAGTAGCAACGCAGGCAGCTAACAGCTCCTCGCCATAGAGCTGATACGGGCCGACGGTGGTGATCACCGACATCGTCTGCTCCGCCATCGCCTTCAGCGAGGCCGCGTCCGATGCATCCGCGACAATCAGCGGCGTATTCCCGGGCGCGCCGATCGCATCGCGTACTGACTTGAGCTTGCCGAGGCTACGGCCTGCCATCGCCCATTTGAGCGCGTGGTCGCCCTTGTAATGCTGAGTCAGATATTCGGCGACGAGCTGGCCGGTGAAACCGGTCGCACCGTAGACGACGATGTCGAATTTCGCTGAGCTCATGGTCGACCTTTACTTCTTCGCGTAACTCACGCCCATGCCGGCGCGGACGTCGCTTTGAATCCCATAAGGCGGAATCGGATAGCGCAGGCCGTTCTTGGCCAGCGCCTTCATGCCCTCGATCGCCTTGGCGAGATGCGAGGGCTTCAAGGCCATCAGCATCTCCTCGTCCGGCACGCCGCCATAGCGCCGTTCGGCATAGCATGGCAAGGACAGGCTGGGCTCGCCGGTTTTCAGCGCCCGCCCCCAGGAATCCGCGCAGGCGGTCTCACCGACCACCCCCCATTCGAACTTCTTGTAGCCGGTATATTGCAGCCCGTTGATCAGGATGATCATCTGCCCCGGCGTCGCATAGACCAGGCAGATGTCGGGCGGATCGAGCCGCCCGCTCGCGAGCGGACTGACCGCAAGCGCCTGATACTGCCCGAATGGAACCACGTCCAGCGCCTCCTGGCGCTTGCGCGCGTCCTCGGCGGTGCCGTGCCAGACCCCGACATAGTTTTCGCCGGCGAGCCATTTTTCGTCCTGCGGCGCAAGCCCGATCACGGCGCGACACTGCGCACCGACAAGATCGTCGGCGGTGATGCCGACCGTCCAGCCCAGACGTGCAGCCATGCTAACGATCTGGTCGGTGGTGTGGACCGCGTTCGGCCGCCGGATTTTCGGGATCGCCTCCATGTCGGCGGCACGCGCGAACAGCTTCATGCCGATCACCGTCGTCTTCAGCCGCAGCAGGCTGTTGAGGTCGGCGACGAGCCCGGCAAGATCGATCCTGTCTGCGCTCTGCTGTTGCATGGCGTCCTCCCGACCGACGATCGCGCGCCGGTACTCTGTTCTTGTTTTGCGGCTCCCGTTTTAGTCCTTGCCCGGTCCCGGAAGCAACTCGCCGGTCCGCCCCATGATGCGATACGCCAAAAGGCCGATCCATTCGCGCACGGCGACATCGGTCTTGCCGAGCCCATCGGCCCCATTGCGGGTGAAGGCGAAGAGCCCGTCGCGCCCGCCCATCCGCCAATCCACCGGATAGGCTTCGACATCGAACCCGGCCTTGCGGAAGATGCCCATCGCGCGCGGCATGTGGAAAGCCGACGTGACCAGAAGCCAGCGTTCGCCCGGCTTCGGCGTCACCAGCTGCTTTGTGAAGATCGCGTTCTCCCAGGTGTTGCGGGAGTCGCGCTCGAGGATCAGGCGCTCCTTCGGTATGCCCAGGCTTTCCAGGATCGGCGCGGTGTAGTCGGCCTCCCTCGCCTCCGTCGCGACCAGGTTCGCCGAGCCGCCGGTGAAGACGATACGCGCGTTCGGATAGCGCCGCGCGAGGTCGGCCGGCGCCAGCATGCGATCGGCCGCGTGCGCAACCACGGGCGTGCGATGCGCCGCCGACAGATCGGTGTCGATCGAGCCGCCGAGCACGATGATGCCGTCGGGGGCGCCCCGCGACGGGTCCCACGCCGGGAAACGCGACTCCAGCGGATAGAGCAGAAGATTGCCGATCGGCGAGAACGCGATCAGCGCAAGCAGCACCAGCGTAGTCACGGCAAGCTTGCGGCCGACCGCAGCAAACCGCGTCGCCATCAGCAGCAGCGACAGGATTCCGAGCTCGATCAGGAGATTGATCGGCAGCAGAGCGGTGCCGAGGGTCTTGGAAAGAACGAAATACAGGGGAGCCTCGCTGGAATGATCGTGCCGGGCTTGACCGGCCCGTCCATCTTCAGAAATCTTCTTGAAAGAGGATCGATCGCCGGGTCAAGCCCGGGCATAACAGGTTCTCATGACGAGTTCTGATGAAACCGATTGGACGCGGCCAATGACCCATCACCACCTGCATTCAAGCCCCGAGACCTGCCATTGGGGCTTCTTCGAAGCCGCGCTCAAACCGGTCCTCACCGTCAAAAGCGGCGATGAGGTGACGGTCGACACCATCAGCGGCGGGCCCGACATGCTGCCCGACCGCACCAAATTTCACATTCCGCCGGAGATGTTCGAGGTTCACGCCAAAAACGAGCGCATGCTGCCCGGCCACATCCTCACCGGCCCGATCGCAGTCGAGGGCGCCGAGCCCGGCGACGTGCTGGCGGTCGAGATCCTCGACGTCCAGCTCCGGCAGGATTGGGGCTGGAACATGATCAAGCCGCTGTCCGGCACCCTGCCCGACGATTTCCACGAAACGCGCATCCTGAACATCCCGCTCGACCGGTCGCGGATGGTCGGCCGCATGCCCTGGGGCCTCGATCTGCCGCTCAAGCCGTTCTTCGGCGTGATGGGCGTCTCGCCACCATCGGCCTGGGGCCGCATCTCCTCGCTTGTGCCGCGCGCAATGGGCGGCAATCTCGACAACAAGGAACTCGGGGCCGGTGCGACGCTCTATTTGCCGGTGTTCGTCCCGGGCGCGATGTTCTCCTGCGGCGACGGCCATGGTGTGCAGGGCGACGGCGAGGTCTGCGTCACCGCGATCGAGACCGCGCTTCAGGGCCGTTTCCGCCTGACGCTGCGCAAGGACCTCAGGTTCGACTATCCCCGCGCGGAGACGGCGACGCATTACATGACCATGGCCATGGACCCCGACCTCGACCAGTGCGTGGTGCGCGCGCTGCGCGACATGATCGTGCTGCTCGGCGAGACGCGAAACCTGTCGCGCGAGGACGCCTACACGCTGTGCAGCCTAGCCGCCGACCTGCGGGTGACGCAGACCGTCAACGGCTGCAAGGGCATCCATTGCATGATCGAAAAGGCGATCGTGCACGGCTAGCCGCACCCGCCTGCTCGGACCCGTCTCCACTCCGCCGCCGCTCGGCATCCCGCGCGGCGCGTGGCGCTGCGCCTGATTTCCCGAGTGATTCCAATGAGCTGAAACACCGGTCTCGCCCGGATTTGACTCCCACCCCTGAACCTAAATAGAGTCTTAATCGTTACTTTTATGTACCCGAGTAAGAGGCTAGCGTTCGGCCATGGCCACCGAAAAAGCCGAGACTGACCGCATTCCCGTAACCTTGGCGCTCTCGACCATCACCTATCTGGAAAAACTGGTGAGACAGGGCACCCACGGCACCAGCGTTCCCGGCGTCGCACGCACTCTGATCGAGGAAGGCATCCGTCTCGCCATCAAGGACGGCCTTTTGTCGATTCGCGACAACGGCAGAACGTGAGGGCGCGCCGGACGTGAGGCGGACGGATCTCGAGAGGCGGATGGCCGACATCTGCAACCTGGGACCGTTACAATGCCTGTTCTCTCACCAACTTCTTCACCGACTGCTTCTTCACCGACTTGGACCAACGAACGAATTGAGCTTCTGAAGCAGCACTTCGAGGCCGGCCTCACCTGCAGCGAGATCGCTGCCGACATCGGCGTCAGCCGCAACGCGGTGATCGGCAAGCTGTCCCGGCTCAATCTCACGCGCGGCAGGACGAGCGACGAGCGCAAGCTCGAGCGGAGCCTCGCGCCGCGGCGCGGGACGAGAGCCGTACCGCGGCTGCAATATGAGATGCTCGCCACGATCTACGGCGACACCGACACACCTGTGGTCGCGGGTCCGATCGACGATGCCAACCGCTGCTCGCTGCTGGAGCTCGCCGAGAATCGCTGCCGCTGGCCGATCTCGACGCCGGGCGCAGACGACTTCTGCTTCTGCGGCAATACCGCGCCCGACGGCCAGTCCTACTGCGTCGGCCACAGCCGCCTCGCCTACCGGCCGAACTCGCGCGCCCGTGTGATGCGCGGCTGAAGGAAAATCCCAAAACGAAAAACCTCCGGCGGGGCATCACCGGAGGTTTCTGGAGGCTTAGCATGAAGCTAAGAGCCGTGACTTTCGTAATCGGCTGAAAACAAGATAGCTGATCAACTCAGGTAAGTAAATAAGTTTGAGGGCGATCGATTCGCATAGCTCGTCTTCGTCGTTTGCAACGTGTTGCCGGATTTTCCGAAGGCCGCTTTCATGAAAAAGCCCCGGCGGTTTCCCGCCGGGGCTCTATCAGATCGGAACGGTCTTCAGCTTACCAGTTGCGCTGGGCGCGCAGCAGCAGGCTGTAGGTGTCCTGGTCCTTCAGCTCGTAGGTTGCCGCAGGCTTGGCAACCGACGCCAGCGCCGGGGTGGTGATCACGCCCGAGTACTTCTGGTCGAGGTGGCTGTAGACGAAGTCAGCCGAGAAGGTCAGGTTCTTGACCGGCGTCCAGCGGGTGATGACGCCGATCTGGCCGATGTTGAAGTCCGGGTTGCAGGTGCCGGTCAGCGAGGCGAACGCAGCGCTGCCGCAGATCAGGCCCTTCGCCGTGCCGCTGTAGTTGACCGCAGCCCACGCGCCGTAGAGCGCCGTATTCCAGTACGGGTTCCAGTTGTGGGTGTAGGCACCACGGAAACCGTAGGTCTTGGTCAGCTCGAGCTGGCCGTTGGGACCGAACACCGCGTCAGACACGCCGGCAAAGCCGATGCTCTGATACGCGCTGCCCGAACCGCCGAACATCGAGTAGCTGGTCGCCGCCAGCGACTGGAAGTTGTAGCGGCTCGCGCCGTCGGTATAGACGCCCGAGATGTTGATCACGTCGCCAGCACCGGTCGGGATGTTCTTGATCTGCAGAGCTAGCTGAACGGCCCAGCCCCACTTGTCTTCCGGATGACCGGTGACTTCGGACGCGCCGTAGTAGGCGACGTGGTTGTCGTGCGCAGCCACCGACGCCTGGAACAGGCCCCAGGCCTGGTCGACACGAACCATGCCGACGATGTCGGGCGACCTAGTGCCGCCGATATCGTTCGAGCCGTAAGCACCGCCGAGGACGCCGCTGGTGGACATGCCGGCGGTGTTCCAGATGTTGGTCGTGAAGAACTGGGTCTGGTCCTGCGCCGAAACGGTCGCGGTCACGCCCTGGCCGAAATCGGCCGTGTAGGTGAACTGGGCGACGCCGTTCACGGAGCCGCTGCCACCGACGAGCTGGTCGAAGTTGTTGCCGGGATAGTTGGTCCAGGGCGCGTCGAACTGCGACACGGACTTACCCATGGTGAAGCCGGCGAACTGGATGAACGCATAGTAGACGCCGAGCGTACCACCCGAGATCGTGCCCGAGCTTGCGTTGTTCGGCGCAGACACGCCCGTGCTTCCGAGTTGCGAGTAAACGGTCGCGCCTGTTGCCGAGCCGCTTCCCGTATAGTTATCGGTCGTCCAGGTGAACACCGCGTCAAAGTAAGTGCGAACCACCCCGTACTCAGTCGCGGTACGGGTATCGATGTTGAGGTCCTCGCGAGCGCGCGCCAAATAGTAGTTCGACAGGCGGTTGTTCGCGCCGGAAACACCGTTGTAGGCGGCGCTGTAGTTGCCGCCGGCATTGAGCGCGACTTCAGCACGCAGATAGCCGCCGAGCTTGATGCAGGTGTCGGTGCCCGGGATGTAGTAGAAGCCCGCGCCGTAGAGCGAGCAGATCTTGACGTACTCGACCGCCTTGGCCTTGACCGGAAGATCGGCCGCTTGTGCTCCGCCGACGGCGATCAGACCCGCCGCAGTGCCGAGCAAAAGGCTCTTCACCACTTTCATATAAAACCTCCAAGTTGCTCATTTTACGGAGACCGGACCGTGAGGCCCCCCAGATCCCCGTCTTTTCAAATCCGCTCGGCCGCTTCGCGCTTTTGGACACACCCGCATCGACGCGAGGGACGTGAGCGAACCACCTGCAACGGGACGATTGAGTACCCCCCACCGTCACGGGCCAATATGCCTGCGCCGTTCCGCTAATCAAAATAGTTTATTTAGTCAGCTTTGTTGTTTCACTAAACCTGTGCCCCGCGCGCAACACCGCGAGTGAGGGAATATGCTGAGCTGATCATCTTTGTAGTTTTAGTGACAAAATTACCCTGCTCTGCACTTGCGTCAGGGCAGACTTGCGTGGACTATGGCCGTGCAAGACACCGGCCGGAAAAGAATCAGATCACGGGAGTGACGCTGTGTCAGCGACCAGGAAGGAAGGGGCGCGCCTCCGCTCCATCGGCAATCTCGATATCATCAGGCGTTTCACCTGGGAAATTTCGTCGATCAACATGTATCTGGAGGAGTTGCGTCAGTTCTGGGCGAGAACGCTGGGCATCAGCGGTCCGCAATGGCTGATCCTGATGGCGATCTCCGACCTCGACAAGGACGACGGCGTGCCCGTCAACGTGGTCTCCAAGCTGCTCCACGTCGATCCGTCCTTCGTCACCACCCAGTCCAAGCTGCTGGAGAAGAAGGGCCTGCTGCGGCGGCGGCCCTCGCCGACCGACGCCCGCGTGGTGCGGCTGTCGCTGGTCGAGAAGACGCAGAAGCACATCGCAAGCCTCAACGAGCAGTACAAAACGATCCGCGAATTCGTCTTCCAGGAATTCGACGAGAACGAACTGACCGAATTCACCGGCAAGCTCGCGACGCTGAAGACCCGGCTCGAAAAGGCCTGCGTCAGGATATCCCTCGACTACTAAAGCATGATCCGGAAAAGTGCGAAGCGGTTTTCCGAAAAGATCATGCCCAAGCAACAACCTAAAGCGCGATGACGATTCATCCCAATCTCATCGCGCTTTAGGACAGCAGGCGGCGTTCAGATCCGCCGCCCCGTGGCGCCCAGTTGCGATTCCAGCCAGTCGAAGATGTATTCGTTGGCAAGGCTGGGATTGTCCGCGTGGGCCTGTGCCGCGCCGGTCTCCTGCGCGGTGAACACCTTCAGCACGATGTCGGAGCTGCCGAGTCGCGACTTCTGCACGATCTGGCGCGCCCGGTCGGCCTTGAGCCAGCCGTCCTCGCCGAGTGTGATCAGCACCGGACAGTCGGCGCTCGAGGCCATCAACGGCGCCGACGGCACCGGGACGATGCTGAGGTCGCTCATCGCAAAGCGGCTGGCGAAGAAGGATCGTTCGTGCAGGTCCCACAGACCGCCGTCGCAGACGGCCGCGGCGAGCCTCGGCTCCTGCAACACCGCGCGCGCGACGAAGGAAGAGCCCCACCCGTCGGCCACGATGGCGACGCGATCGAAATCGACGTCGCGGCGCGTCTCCAGATAATCCATGACGCTGGCAATCGAGCTCTCGAGGTCGCGGCGCTGCAGGAGCGTATCGGTATAGTCGTCACGCTGGTCGCCGAGCAGGTCCAGCGCGAGCATCGACAGTCCGCGTTCGCGCGCATGCGGCGCGAGCTTGAACAGGAATTCTTCCTTGCGGTGTCCGGGCTCGCCGATGCAGATCACGGTCGGAGCCCGCTTGCCGGCCGGGGACGCAGGCAGGAAATAGCCTTGCAAAACGTGTCCGTCATCGGCCCAGGGAATCGTGACGACCTCGCCAGCCGGACCGCGCGCGGTGAGGAAGCGGCGCGCGCATTCCTGCATGGCGAGCACCGCGACCCAGCGGCGCTCGTCGGCCTGGTCCAGCGGCATCGCGGCCGCGCCGTAGTAGTTCATCGCCCGCAGCCAGTTGCGCTGCGCGGTCGCCATGTGGCCTTCCGCGAACGCCGCCTCGGCACGCTGCCGGTTGGCTTGCGCCAGCCGCTTCCATTCGCGGTGCCAGGACTGCTCGCCGCCCTGCTTGAGCTGCCGCGCGATCATCAGGCATTCTGCGATGGTGGCGCCACCCTCCTGCGCCGCGGTGAGGAGCCGCGTGAATTCAGCGGAAATATCCTCTCTCTCCGGGCAGAGGATCCAGTCGTCGGAGAGGCATGCGGGTATCATCGGAGCTACGCTTTATGATGGCGTTACCCCTGATCGACTAAACTATTTTGGTTCACCAACCAAGCTGCCGTGCGCCGAATGAGACCCGTTTCACATCACCATCGCTTGAACATTGCTTGAACGACGGAGCATGTCGCATGCGTGACATTCCAAATCGTCATAAGGCGTCGAAAAGTGGCAAGAGGTGGCACGTAAAGTTACCTGCGTAACATGTAAATTACCTGTGTAATAATACGTCCGCACCTCTTGCCATGATGATCGTCATACCTACATACGCGGACGTTCGTTGACAGTCTCAGCCAAACCGAATCAACCGAGCCGCCAGCCAACTTCCTGCGTAAAGCTTTCATAGAAGGCGCGGTCATAGGCCTGCTCCGGCGTTGCGCGCACGCGTTCGTCAAGGCGCTTTGCGTCTTCGCCCACAAGAATGCGCCACCGGTCCGCCTTGACCCCGTCGAGGATGATCTTCGCGGCCTGCGCGGCCGTCGTCGGTGCGTCCTCGAGGAAGCTGCGGGCGCGTTCGGCGAACGCAGCCTGGATGTCCTCGTCCGACATCTTTTCAGCATCCGGCACGCCAGCCGCGACCATGCGCTTGCGGGTCAGCGCGACCTCGTCGGCATTGAGCCGCTCCGACCCGTCGGCGCTCTGCACCTTGCGCGAATTGGAGACGATCGAGGTGCCGATATGGCCGGGCATCACCACCGAGCATTTGACGTGCGGCGCGTGCAGGCGAAGGTCGTTGATCAGCGCTTCGGTAAATCCTTTCACCGCGAACTTGGCCGAACTGTAGGCGGTGTGCGCCTGGTTCATGCCGATAGAGGCCCAGAAGCCGTTGACGCTCGCGGTGTTGACGATGTGGGCCTCGTCCGCCGCCACCAGCATCGGCAGGAAGGTGCGCACGCCGAGATAGACGCCGCCCCAGCAGATGTTGAAGGTACGCTCCCACTGCTCGCGCGTGTTGGTGAACAGGCTGCCGCCGCCACCGATGCCGGCATTGTTGAACAGGAGATGGATCCGGTCGGTCTTCTGCTGCTCGGCGAGCTCATCGCGAAACCGCTTGAGATGGTCCTCGATCGAGACGTCGGCGACATGGGTCGTGACCCGCAGGCCCTGCGGCAGCTTCTCGACCTCGCAAAGCCGCTTGGTCTCGGCCATCGCGGCCTCCGAGACGTCGCACATCGCGACATTGCAGCCCTCGGCGACGAGCTGCCGCGCGAGCTCGCGTCCCATCCCCGTGCCGCCGCCGGTGATGACGGCGATCTTTCCTGCAAAATCCTTCATGGGACTTCGGTCCCTCCCCTTGTCGGTATGTTTCTTCACAGCTGGCGCCGCGCATCGCGGCGCGCGCAAAATGTAGCAGCGCCGCATCCGCAGGTAAAAGCGGATCGGCGCTGCCATTCGACATCGATAATTTCGGCCGGCGGACTATTCGGCCGCTTCGACACGCACCCCGTTCAACGCGCCGAGTGCCTCCAGCGCCTTGCGGGTGGCGGCCTGCTGCGCCGGCGAGGCCTCCGGCATCGGTGCGCGCGGATAGGTCCTGGGCAAGCCCTGGAGCGTCTGGGCGTAACGCGTGCAGGCCGGCAGATTATCGGCGATAACAGCGTTCCACAGCGTCAACAGCTTCTTGTGCAGGTCGAGCGCGCGCGGATGGTCGCCCGCCTTCACCGCATCCCACAGCGCGACGGAGGCATGCGGCGCCGCGGTCAGGATCGCGGCGATCGAGCCATGGGCGCCGAGCGTGTAGGACGGATACATGAGGGCATCGACCGCGCTGTAGATCAGCTTGTCCGGCGCCATCATCATGAGATCCGCGAACAGCTTGAGATCGCCCGCGCTCTGCTTGACGCCGACCACCAGCGGCACCTCGGTCATGATCCGCA
Source organism: Bradyrhizobium sp. 613_E4_N2_2 (assembly GCF_052075995.1). Taxonomy (NCBI): domain Bacteria; kingdom Pseudomonadati; phylum Pseudomonadota; class Alphaproteobacteria; order Hyphomicrobiales; family Nitrobacteraceae; genus Bradyrhizobium; species Bradyrhizobium sp. 613_E4_N2_2. The sequence continues at coordinate 3,853,117 of NZ_CP197234.1, read as the reverse complement.
CCAGCAGCGCCGGCGACAGATAGGACCACGGCACCACGTTGTAGATGATGATGGGCATGCCGGTCTCATCAGCCATGGCGCGGAAGTGCGCGACCATCGCCTCGTCGTCGGGCTTGAACAGATAGTGCACCGGCGTGACCTGGAGCGCTGCGACATTCATGTCGCGCACGAGCTTGCCGCGACGGATCGCATCGCGCGTGGAGTCCACGATGATGCCGGCGATCACGGGAATGCGTCCCTTCACCGCCTCGACCGTCGCGGCCATCAGGTCGCGATATTCCTCGTGATCGAGCGTGTGGCCCTCGCCGGTCGAGCCGCCGGCCGCGACGCCATGCGCGCCGGCGCCGATCATCCAGTCGACCTGGGGCGCCACGAGCCCAAGGTCGATCTCGCCGTCCTTCCGGAACGGCGTCGTCATCGGCGGGATCACGCCGGTCGGTCGTGCCTTCATGGTCTGCCCTCGCGTTTCCTTTGGTCCTGTGGCGGTCCCGCTCTCCTGACGAGTATCCGTCCGCTTTCGAGCCTATCGGCTGCGCAGGCCTTGTGAAGGGGCGGTTCACGCGGCGCTGCCCCCACAATCGCTCATTCCTGCGATCCTTCCTCGCCCTTTTCCTTGGGGATTCCCCGTATTTGCCCGGCTTCGGTTTAGGGGCAATTTTTTTACAATCCGAATCACCAAATGGAGGTGGACGCTGGGTCGAGTCGGCTAGGTCAGCGTGTTGTTTGTGTCACAGGCTCTGGCACTCCGCTTGCATCCTCTTCGTGGTCTGAAACTACCGATGAGGTGACAGGAATGTTCGTGACCGTGGTTGCCGTGCTCTGCCGGCTGAGCGCAGCCAGCTCAGGCAGTTGCATCGAGGAAATCGTGACCGACAGCAACATGACGCCCGAGATGTCGATGATGCAGTGCGCGATCGGCGCACAGGCCCCGCTTGCCAAATGGATGGGCGAGCATCCGATCTATCACGCCAATTGGCGCCTCGAGCGCTACAAATGCGTGCCGGGTCACTACGAGATCAAGGGCCACGCCTAAGGCCCCGCAAGACTACGGATGAGGAAACGCCCCGGAGGTAGCCTGGTCTCTCCGCGCGGGCACCGCTAGCGCCAGACCCCATTGCGGCGGCGCGCCCCTGTGACGACGATCACGCCTTCCCTTTAAGCCACTGCACGCAGAATGATCGCACGCGCCTGTCGCCCTTCCGGCGTCGGCATCAGCGCGAAATTGTGCGGCTGGTCACGGAGCAGATGCAGCTCGACCGGCACGCCCGCCGCCCTCGCGCGCTCCGCGAGATCGACGCTATCGGGATAGAGCAGATCGCGCGTGCCCGAGAAGATTGTCATCGGCGCGAGCGAACGGAAGGCGCCGTTGAGCGGGCTGACGAAGGGATGGCCGACATCGAGCTCGCCGGCATAGAGCCGCCCCGCCTCAATGATCCCCGGAATGTCCTGGATCGGATCGCGGCCTGCGATCTCGACCTGCTCCGGACGGCTGACCGATGCATCGGCCGCCGGCGAGATCAGCATCAGCCGGCCCGGCTGCCGATGCCCGCGGTCGCGCAGCCACTGGCAGGCAGCGAGCGCCAGTCCCGCGCCGGCGGAATTGCCGACCGCCGTGACCTTTGCGGGCCCGACATCCTCCAGCAGCATCCGCAACAGTTCGGCCGTCGCCGGCACGAGATCCTTGGCGGTGGCATGCGGCGCAAGCGGATAGATCGGCACGACGCAGACGACGCGCGCCTTGCGCGTCATCTGGCCGACGAAGCGCCAATGCGCCGGCACGATCTCGTTGATGAAGCCACCGCCGTGCAGGAACATGACGTGGTTGCAGCCCTCATGGCCCGATGATGGCGCCGTGTAATAGACCGGCCATCCGCCCATCTTGGTCAACGTCACCTCGACGCCGCGGCCCAAACCCGTCGGCTCGTAGGAGGCCGGCTGCAATGCGAGTTTCTGCACATGCGCCTGCACGGCCTCGGCCGAGGCAAGGTGCTTCTTGAACGGAAGCTGCCGCAACAGCGCGTTGAAGCAACGACTCTGCAGGCTCGGCGCGGGATCGCCGGATGGCCGCATCCTCAACAGCCGGCCGCCCGGACAGAACTGGAAGGCCGATGCGATCTTTGCAACGCTCATGTCAGGTCTCCTCCAGACCGGGCTCTCTGTATGGGCGACGAAAAGGCTTGTGTCGACCGCCGCCACATGCGGATATAATGCGAGCATTCGCTCGCTTTTCCTACTCGCATTCGGATCGCAGGCCCATGGCGCGCAAACCGCCGACAAAACCCCGGAAAAATGCCTTGCAAGCGCGATCGCGCGCCACCGTCGACGCGCTGGTCGAGGCAACCGCTCGCATTCTGGTCCGCGAAGGCTTTGAGAAAGCCAGCACCAACCGGATCGCCGAAATCGCCGGCGTCAGCGTCGGCTCGCTCTATCAGTATTTTCCCAGCAAGGAGGCGCTCGTCGCCGCCGTGATCGACCGTCACAACGAGGAGATCATGGGCATCGTCCGTGCCGCCCTCACCGAGGTCGCCGACCTGCCGATCGACAAAGCCGTGCGCCGCCTCGTCACCGTCGCGATCGAAGCCCACCGTATCGATCCCAAACTACATCGGGTGCTTGCCGAGCAGATCCCGCGCACCGGCCAGCTCAAGGACGTCGAAGCCTTCAACCGCGAGGTCCACACCCTCGTGCGCGCCTATCTCGAAAGCCGCCGCAAGGAGATGCGCAAGATCGACCCGGGACTGGCGACCTTCATCTGCGTCAGTGCGATCGAGGCGGTCGCGCACAACACGGTGCTGAACCAGGCCGAGATGCTCTCGGAGAAGATGGTGCGGACGCTGGTGGACGAGACAACGCGGATGGTGGTGGGATATTTGAGGTAGTTTGCGAAAACGTCGCCTCATGCCCGCTCTACGCGGGAGAGCGGGCATCCTGCTAAGCAGTTGATTTATCTGCGGGCTGCATTGAGCCGAGCCCATGGCCATGAGTTTTCCATTTTTGATGGCGATCAATTCAGCTTTCCTATTGAGGACAAAACATATGCCCAAGAAAAATTGCCTGATAGTCCATGCCGCCGGAAGACAGCTCGACCTACTGCGCGGAGAGGCTTCCCGCATTGCGAAGGCGAACAAGGTCGACTGGTGGATCGATCGTGCCGACGTCGGCACACTTTTTTGCTTTGAAGACGCAAATGCTACAGATGCCTTCGCTCGCACCTGCGACAACTTCGGAGTCCGATGCCAAGACGGCTAGCTCAAAAACCCCGCCGACTTTGTGAGCCGGCGGGAGTTGAGTGAATACCTACGAAAACCGGCCCATCGCCAAACGCGCGTCGGACGGTGGGGCCGTTCCGGGTGGATGGCGAGACCTTGAGGAGGTCCAGATTCGACCGATTTTTCAATCTCTCCCTTGGAGAGTCGTTCCTCAGACGCCGCGATGCCAATATTTTTGTGATCTGGCGCAAAAGGAAGGCCCCAGCCAATGGGGAAGACCGGGGCCTTCACAGGCCTTGCGATGGATCACACGCAAGACCGATCGCAGGATAGCTACAGGAGCGCTCGTTCCTCCTGCGGAACCAATCTCGACCCAAGTTGGCTGCAACTCCAGATGAGTCGCGAGAGCCAGCATTCCAGCAGCCAAATCGGGGCTAGAGTGTGTCCGAAGTTGAACTAGACGCGGGCGAAACCAACGTGCTGAAGCCGCGATCCAACTCGAGTGTTTCGCAAATCATCGTTTCTTCGTAGGCCGAACCCGCGGCGAACGACTAGGGCGCGTGGGTGAAGATATCCACTCGTCGATTTCGTCTGGCTCTACTCGCCACGAAGGCGAGACGCCATCGGCTGTCCGGGCTGTGACACGGTATCGGCGCTTACGGAGCTTGGCTGCCAAATTCTTCGCGCCATCTTCGTCTCGACATTCAATAGAAAAATTACCGTAACAAACAACCCAGCGCTTTCGACTTACTTTTCGTTTGGATCGCGCTGAACGCTCCATCTAAGGGACCCCGTGAGTCCCCAAGCCCGTCCCAGTATCAAGACTCCATTCTTACCAAACCGTTTAAACCTGTCCGCGACCTCGCCAAGGGCAGCGGACTACCTACCCATCCTAGCAACCCCCGACGCAAGACATGAGGTCTGGTGAACTTCATCAGCAAGATGTCATTCAATCACCTCGTCTGCGCGGCTCAGAACGGACGTTGGAAGCACCAGGCCGAGCGCCTTCGCAACCGGGAGGTTGACTACCGTGAAACTCGCGCGGCGCGGACGCTACTTGCTTGCCGCCAGGACAGGTTACACATCATAGCGCGGGGAGAAGACAACTCCGCTCCGGACGTCGCGCCTCCCAAGTCCCTGCGACGCAATGCATTGAAGCAGCTGTCGTGAATATTCCCCCGTCCCACAGGCTGGCATGGTGACATCATGCTCCTGTTTTGCCCGACGCGTCAAATCGATTCGGAAAAACATAATTCGCCAATGGGTTCGCTACTGTGCATGGGGTTGTTTTCGACATTTTAATTTTCCGCCCCCAGAAGCAGCCGCCCGCTACCGGTCGTCGCGCATGCGTCACGCAGCGGGAGCAGGCTCCACGCCGACGGTCAATCCACCGATGAGTTGGAAAAAATGGTCGGAGCGAGAGGATTTGAACCTCCGACCCCTAGTCTCCCAGACGAGAGAAAATTTGCGCGCCGCTTATCTCAGGAGCCCTCACGAGACTCCATAACTCATTGAAGTGTTGGAATTTTTCCCTACCTCTCTCTAGTATGCAGCCGCCAGGAGAGATGATGCCCAGCCACGAACCTGCTTCCGATTTGCTTCCGGCTGCTTCCGATGTGCTTCCGAAATCGGCCCAGGTTATTCGACTTCCCCGGAGCGAAAGAGCCACAAAGCCCGGTGCACCCACTCGCATCACCAAGGCGACGATCGGTAAGCTCACCTGCCCACTGGGCCAGAAGGAAGCCTTCTATTGGGACGGGGAGATTTCCGGCCTCGGCCTGCGTGTCTATCCGTCCGGCCGAAAGACCTGGGTGCTTCAGTACCGCGATGCTGGGGGACGCACCCGGCGGCATCCGATTGGACAGGCATCGGCAATTGACCCGGCAGCGGCACGCAAGCTCGCCAGCGATTTGGTGAGGCGGGTGGCTGGCGGGGCCAATCCTTCGGTCGAACGACGACAAGCGCGCGAGGCAGCCACCGTAGGAGATATCTTCGAGGCTTATCTTGTTCATGCCGAGAAGGAGCAGCGCGCCTCCTCATTCGATCAGACCCGCCGAAACCTGCGCAAGTATGCCGCACGGCTCCACAGAGAGGCTGTGGCGGAAATCGATCGGGCAGCGGTATCTCGCCTGCATCAGGTTCTCGGAACCGACGTGGGTCGCGTTCAGGCGAACCGGGTACTGGCCTCACTTTCGGCAGCATGGGTTTGGGCTCTCCGCACTGGCCTCGTTGGCGGTGATAATCCCGCCGCGTATGTGCCCAAGTTTAGCGAGAAACCGCGCGAGCGGGTTCTTGCGCCGGACGAATTGCGACTGATCTGGCGGTGTACAGACCGCGGAGGCTACTACGATCGTATCGTGCGGACGTTGCTACTCACCGCATGCCGCCGTCAAGAAATTGGCGCGATGCGCTGGAGCGAGATCGAGGGCGCTGTTCTGGTCGTTCCGGCGGCAAGAATGAAGCGAGGCCGCCCGCACGAAGTGCCTCTAGCGCCGCTTGCTCTCGCTCAGTTGCCCGAGCGCTTCGGCGATAGCTGTGTTTTCAGCACCAGCGACGACGGTTTCGAGGGATGGAGCGGAGCCAAGAAGGCGCTCGACCGGCGGATCGCGGACCTTGAAGCCGCTTTGCCCTCGTGGGGACTGCACGACCTCCGTCGCACCTTTTCGACGATGGCCCACGAGCGGGCGCTTGCGGACCCCCACATCATTGAGGCCATCCTGGCACATGAGGGCGCCCAGTCTGGCGTCGCTGGAGTCTACAATCGCGCTGCCTATCGTGAGCAGAAGCGTGCTGCATTAAATGCGTGGGCAGAGCTTATCGGCGACTTAGTTGGCGATTGATAGGCTTCCGGCTCACGAACGTAAGTACCGGGAAGATTGGCCTAAGGAGCGGCAACTTGGCGCCCGAGCGCTTACCCGTGTGCACGTGACACTTTGACGAGCGTTCCTTCAAACCAGACCGAACAGCGTCCCCGTTGTCGCCAGGCACGTTGACCGGCTCGCGGCTCATCGCATCTTTCTGCGCGCTTGCAGCGCCGAGCAGAAACACAAATGGGCAAAAAATATTTTTCTTATCGAAGAAGGTACAAGCAGTTTCAAGACTGCCTTGAAACGCGTTCTATACCAGCCCACGCGGCGCGGACGTTGCGCGAAATCGCCTGCAACGTCCACGTCGTGAGACGCATGGGATACCCAGACCAACTAGATAGGGAGCCATTCACCGTAACGAGGTTTCATAATGTCCCTACTCGACAATCCGACCGCCCCGTCATCCCATGGCATCGAGCCGTTGATTTCGGAGCGGCAGCTCTGCGAACTTCTTGGCATAGGCCTTCCAACCATCGCCCGGTGGCGCGCCGAAGGCAAAGCACCGCGGTTCATTGTACTCGGTGTCCGCAGGCTAGCGTATCGCCCGAGTGATGTGAAAGCGTGGCTTGCCGAGCGCGAACGCGTCTCCGGGATGTGCACGTTGAATTGCGCCAACACCTAAAGAAAAACGCCCGCCAAGTTGTGCCTCGGCGAGCGTCGAAAACCTCAAATTCAATGCACCGCGATTATATGGTTTTCGTCATCAGCTGACAAGTTCGGCGGGCCCTATCCCCGGAGCCTATCATGATTACTTCGCCCAAGCTCATACTTACAGCCGACAAAGGTGAGACTGGCACCGATGTTGCCAACGAGACCTCAAACTTCGACGGCCCGAACACAATGGAGTTACCGGCCAGCACGTCGCCGCTTCCTTCGCACAGCCCCTTAATTATGCGCGCCTTTCTTAAGGCGTTGGATCCCAGCGCTGAGCGTTTTACATTTCAGCTTTTCCGTGATCCGAAATCACGGAAGAACGAGCAGAACCTGCCCGGCTTGCCACTGATACACCACTGCAACAGCGATGATGCTTTCGCTTTGGCGCAAAAGTGGAACACACCGCAGCATGGCTTTGGGCTCTACGTGACGATCAGCGAAACCGATCTGCTCGGGCGGCAGCGCAAGAACATTACGCGAGCCCGCGCAGTTTACATCGATGTCGATGAAGAACTGGATCGAGTAATCACGGCGTTGCAGGGTGGGCTGAAGCCAAGTGCAGTTGTCCAAACGTCACGTTGTCGGGCACAAATCTATTGGTGGGTTAACACCGATTTTCCCCTCGACCAATTCGAGTCTGTCCAGGCAGAACTGATTTCTCGGTTCGGCACTGACCGACAGGTTCGCGATCCCACACGCGTCATGCGCTTGCCGGGCTCGCTGCATATCAAGGGCGATCCGCAACTCGTCAAATTGAGGCTCGGTACTCCGACCCGCTTCTCTCTTGATGAGATCGTCCGGGGGCTCAAGCTCACGCCATTCGGCACTCCTACTATGCCGATCTCGAAGAGGGCTGCGGCATTGCCGCCACTTCCACCTCTTCTAGGGCGCTCTGAGCTAAGCGCCGGTATCGCACAGCCCACGTTCGATTTCGAAAAAGCCCGATCGGCAGGCAGGGCACTCGCGCAGTCAGGAAAACTGGACGATCGCGATGGGTGGTTGAACCTCTGGCTTTTTCCTCTGACACATGAGGCCCAGCAACATCCCGAGATCGAACACGAGCTGAAGTCGCTACATGATGAGGTGGCGGCACTTAGCGCCGGCTTCGCGGCGGCGAGAGGCGTTCGGGGAACGGAAGGATGGGCTGCGGAAAATGACTCGCAATGGACCACTGCAATGCAGCGGAGTCCGGCGAACCCGCGCAGGATGGGGTCTGTTTATGCTGTCGCGACCGCCGAAGGCTGGAAACTACCCGCAACCCAGCGTCTGAACGAGGGCGCGGCAAGTACCTCGACGCCACACACGACAGTGGGTCAGCCGGCCATAGCATCATATGCGGATCCTTACTCGCAGTTTGTCGGCCCGAAATTTCCAACAGCTATTTTGCCTGCCGCGCTCGCCGATTTTGTCGCCGCCGAACACAACTCGATGGGAGCGGACCTGTCTGCACTGGCATTGGCCTCGCTTGCCGCCGTTGGTGCGGCCCTAACCAGCGAGACCAAGGTTCAAGTGGGAGACGGATGGTATGAACGTCCGATCCTCTGGGTAGCTGCAGTCGGCGATCCATCCACAATGAAGTCGCCGGTGATTGCTGCCGTCACTCAGCCCCTCCTCAAGATCGATAATGCTGAAAATGCCGCGTGGCGAGCCAAAAAGGCCGCCTACGATCAGCAAAAGGCGGCCGGCAGTCCTGCAACCTACCCTGCCAAGCCGGCGCGCTGCATTATCCAAGATGCCACCCCCGAAAAGACCGCAGAAATATTGGCGCGCGGACCGGCAGGGTCGATGATGGTTCAGGACGAACTTGCCGGATGGATTGCGGGCTTCGACCGCTACGGGTCGGGCGGCTCGTCACGAGCTTTCTATCTCAGTGCTTTCAACGGTGGCACATACCTCAAAGACCGTGTCGGTCAGGGGGCTCGGGACGACAACGCTGAAATTCGAGTTGAAAATCTAGCCCTTTCCATTCTCGGAGGTATACAGCCCGATCGGCTTGCCGGTTTGCGCGACCTTACGAGCGACGGACTCCTGCAACGGTTCCTGGTCGTCCTAATGACGCCGGCGCTGCGGGGCAACCAGAAGCATCCGGTAAAAGCCGACGAGGCAACGTTTGCTAATCTGCTGGAGCGCATCCACGCGATGCCACGGGCGATCTATCGCTTCGCAGCTGACGCCGAACCGGTCCTGGACCGCGTTCTCGACCGTCTTCACGAACTTGAACAGGTAGACGGCTTCTCCTCGGCTCTGATCGGCGCTGTTGGCAAATATAGAGGGTATTATGCTCGACTAGCGCTCGTCTTGCAGGTCGCCAGAGAACAAAGCGCCATCCTGAAAAATGAGCCGATGCAGTCCGCTGGGATCATCTCAAGGATGACCGCCGAGCATTCCGAACAGGTCCTTTTTCAGTTTCTGTTGCCACACACTTTCGGGCTCCACGACGTAGTTGCCAACGGCGGCCAAGATCGAGACACAATTCGCGCGATCGGTGATTTCATCTTGGCCACCGACAAGTCCCGCCTTCGCCCATCCGACTTTACGGCCGGTGTCCGGCGACTGCGCAGCCAACCCGCCAACAAGATAACGGAATGGGCCAGTCGGTTCGTTGCACTTGGCTGGCTCCACCCAGAAGAGGGAAGTTCAATCAATCCCAAGGCTTGGTTGGTCGATCCTGGCCTGCGGGCGCACTTCGCCGCCCGCCGACAGCAGGCCCAGACCGCCCGGACTGCTGCCCATGAAATTCTCAAGGCCGGAGGAAACCGGAGATGATGGCTTCTGACAACTCTCCTGAAGCGGGCTCAGTCCGCGCCGACCAAGCCCGAGGGTGGGTCGCCGCATCTATATCGAACGAGGGAAATAAATCTTTAGTCCGTGCGCGCAAGGAGAGTTGTCAAACAATGGCTTTAGGCGACCGCACTACCTCGATTTCGAACCTCAGAACTCCGGGACTTGGGCGCTTTTTAGCTCGCTCGCCTCCCCGCCGCGTGGGCGAACGCGACTTTTGCATGACACTTCTGTCAGGCGATTGTCAGAAGTGTCAAGCAGACGGACGAAGCTGCCACCGGATTGTAAGCGCAGCGTCCACATTAAACTTACGGCTTTTCAACGACATGGCACCTCGTGACCACTGGACGTTGGAAGGAGTCACCACCCCTTCAACTCTCGTAAAGACGAGGAGAAAATAAGTGCCGCCAAATTGGCAAAAGAGACCCGCCCACCGAGGCGGATATGAGTTTTATCGCGAGGGTCCTGATGGCTCTACGCTCTCCGTGCGGCAACCCCATGGACCGGATGGCTATTGGCGCATGTATTGGCAGGGCAACCCCATCGTGCATGACCATAATGACCGGGGAATTTTTGAGACCGCGTTAGAAGCCGTTATGGCTCTCGACGCACTCGCGGCTGACGGCATGGGAACGGCGCTGCTGGACTAGGAAGACAATGGGATCATTCGTTGAGCGCCTACGCCGGGCACGCAAGACCATCGAACCATCAGACCCTTGGATCGACTTACTCCGGAAGGTCAGAGGTCAGATTGGCTTTTACGATGGCGTCGAGCGAGTTTCCACCGAGACGGTTTTTGAACACCTCGACATACCACGACTGCAACGAACGCCGGCCGCCGCTAAGCGGCTGCGCGGTTTGATGGTTGACCTCGGCTGGACGCCGGTGCGATCGCGGCACGTGACCAGCCGAGGTCGAGCTGCGCGAGTGCGGGGTTATGCAAGAATGCAGATGCTCGGGGAGCCGAGGCCCCACACCATCGAACCATAGCACCGCTGCGCGCTCATATCGTTCCCCACACCTTCTGAGTAACCGGGAAGTGATGTAATGAAGTGGTGGGCATTGGTTCTATGCTGTTATGGTTTCATGGTCAGTTCGGCCCAGGCTGGGGAACACTGGTCAGCCGAGACGTGCAAGCGCCTTGAGGAGATGAAGGCGAACACCTACAGAGCTAACAGGGATTATCCCGAACAGCTGATGTGGATGTTGATCCCGATATTATCCCACCAAGAAACCAAATGCGGCGTCAATACTCAAGCGGAGAGCGATGCAGCGCGCTCGGCGGCAGTGGCGGCGGTGCGAGCTCGCTCGCGCAATGCACCAGCGCCCCGCACGCCCTTACACTGCGACACCACGCCAAAATCTTACGGCGGTAGCTACACGGACTGCTTCTAGCGCTTTTTCGGAGCTTCAACGTTGGTCTTACGGTGCCGACGACCTGTTTGCTCACCAACCCTACGCCATCAGACCATCAAACGATCGGACCTCCGGATCGTGGAGCTTTGGGGCGGCAAAAACGAAGAGACATGGTGCGTGAAGCAGGCTCCATTCTGCTACGGAGATCTATGCATTTTCGAGCGGCTTACGGCTGATGCCAGAAGCGCATGAGGTAGTCACACGACTTGGACGATTTTTAACGGCCTGGTGCAGCGTCTGTGTCGCCGCCGAGTGGCTGCCATCGTTCTCAAAGCTTTCTCGCTCGAATATGAGGACAGTACGAACCAAAACTCCGAACTTTCTGGTGTCGCCAGTCGGATGCATCACAGGCTGAATTCGCGCTTGATAATTTCGTACAACGCTTTCGCGCCCTCTTGATCAAGCTGGATCGTCTGGCTCTGCTTCCCGGGGACCTGTCGAGAAGTGCGACCGTAGGTATCGATTTGCAAAATGACGCGACCGTCTCGCTCGAAGCTCGTATAACTAGCGTCGATTTCTTCGTGCATCGAAACGCGATCGCGTTCCCTTCTATCGAATTTACGAATCAGCGCCATTTGTCCTGCTCCATTGCTTTCGCCATCAGCTTCCCTCCTGCTGGTTCGAGCTGGCAAGACGTTATTAACCATAAGCAGGGAGACTTAGTCGGGACATTAGACTCGCGCACGAGCAAATGTTCATGATATGTTCTTGCAGTGATTCGGATGCGCCGAGAAAAAGTAAATTGAACCAAGCCCCTGGTGCCCGGTCCGACGTTTGCGGAAGTCGAAACAGCCGTCAACGGCCGCGGTTAACTCCCGAAAAGATCGCAGCTTTCGCTCAACACCTGGCGATCGTCCTCGAGCTGAATCATAACAAGCTCCCGAAATCTCGCTAGGAAATGAAATGGAAAAACTTCGCCACATGGGGTCCCCAGCATCTGTGTCCGGTCCGACATTTATCGACGCCTTCGCAGGTTGCGGCGGCCTGAGCCTTGGCTTGATGCGCGCTGGATGGGTCGGACAATTCGCTATCGAAAAGGACCCCAACGCTTTCGAGACATTACACTCAAACTTTCTGGCCCCCGATGCGCGATTTTCTTATCGTTGGCCCGAATGGCTCGATCGCTCGCCCTGGACGGTCGAACAGTTGCTCGAACAGCACCCAACGCGGCTGCTGCAACTTCGCGGTAAGATTGACCTCCTAGCCGGAGGCCCCCCCTGCCAAGGCTTCTCAAGTGCGGGACGACGGCGGGCAGTCGATCCACGTAATGGACTTGTCGAGCGTTACTTGGAGCTTATCGACATCATCCGTCCAAAATTCGTCTTGATGGAAAATGTTCTGGGCTTTACCTACGACTTCAAGGCAAACGGCAAAAATGGGAAGCCGGTTTCAAATTTTGCCGGTCGACTCAAGGAACGACTTTCACAAAATTACGAAGTCGTCTCTTCAACGCTGCGCGCCTCTGAATTCGGCGTGCCGCAGCAACGTCCTAGGTTCTTTCTTGTTGCCGTTCTGAAAAGCGATAGCTCGTCGGAGAAATTAGAAACCTTCTTCGACGACCTCCGCACCGCAGCGCCTGAATTCCTCGCGGCACGCGGGATCCCGCGGAAGGTCACGGCGCGAACGGCACTTTCGGATCTTGAACTAGCGCGCAACGGAACCGAACCTTGCTCCGATAGCAATGGCTATGATGCGATCTCCTATAAGGGGCCAAAGACGAACTTTCAGAAAGCGATGCGCGATGGGTTAGAGGGACGACCTACCGACACGCGATTGGCGAAGCACCGTCCTGACATCGAGCGACGCTTCAAAAAGATCATCGCCTTATGCCATTCACAAGGAAGGTTAAATGTTCAGCTGTCCAAGGCGATGAGAGAGCGGTTTGGGCTCAAAAAAATGGCGATCCGAGTGCTGGACCCTAACGAGCCTGCTCCTACGATAACGAGCTTGCCCGATGACCTTTTGCACTACAGCGAGCCGCGAACACTCACTGTTCGAGAGAATGCTCGGTTACAGACCTTTCCTGACTGGTTCAGTTTCAAGGGCAAGTATACGACAGGTGGAAAAATGCGCATCCGGGAAGTCCCGCGGTTTACCCAGGTGGCCAATGCTGTGCCACCTATGCTCGCAGAACTGCTTGGGCAGACCCTAGGACTTGTATGGAGACGGCAGACCAACCAAACCCACCGCAGCGCGCCGAATTTTCAACGCGATCTCGATCGGCCGGTTAAGGCGGCCTGACTCCGTGCATAGTTGCACTTCTTCTGTAGCGGACAGGTCGAACACACAGGATTGGCGCGGCGACAAAAGAGTGCAGCGACGTCAAGGGCAGCCCAATTAAGCTCAATTGACCTACGAGACCGAAAAAACTCGTGGGCTAGCGCCTGAAGTTCGGGATCATATCGAATATCAGCGAGCTTCCTAGGTCGGAATAGTCGCTCGAGAAGTCGGGCCATGCTTGAATCAAGCAGCGGGCTGGGTCGGCCGTGAACGAAAAGTAGTACAGCACTGGCAACATATTGCCCTATCGCCGGAAGCGCCTCTAGCTGCGTTCGCTCAGCCGGGAATTCCCCGTTTCGCCCCACCATTTCTGCGGCGAGAGCCTTCAACGCGATCGCTCTTCGCCGCCAAAGGCCAATTGCTTTAAGCGACTCGCCGACGGTCTCCTCGCAGGCCGAGTGGATGTCGCGCCAGTCAGTAAATCGCTCGAAGAAGGACGCGAAGAAACGGTCCACCGTCCCGGCCTGCGTTCGTTGAAGCAGAATCTCGGAAACAATCCGCTGAAACGCGCTCGCGTCGTCGGCTCGCCAAGCGAACTTGCGGCCTTCTCTTTTGTACCAGGTTAAGAGTGCTTTGCGACACCATCGAAGCTTGGCCTGCTTTTCGAAAGCCTGATGCCGCGAACGTGTCGCCAGCGAAACTCCGCTTGTCACACCAGCAATCATGCTTGCCCTGCGCCATGAAGCCGCTGCGAGAGAACGTACTCCTTTCCAGCGGCGGTTAGTTCACGCCCCCGCGCTCCGCGTCGGACGAAATCTAGGCGTACCAGGAATGGTTCAATCTCGTTCAGCACACGATCTTTATCGACGGTGCGCATGAGATTGAGGATATTCTGCTCACCGACGGGACCTGGGGCGCGTTCCAATATATTCAAGTACTCGAAGTCCATTCGTGTCAGCCCTTTCTCGTCGATGCCACGCACGCGGCGAACCTCCTGCAAATGTGCGAGGACGCTCTTCTCCTGATCGGAAACGAGGACTGCCGTTTCGAGGGCGCCAGCAAGCTGAATAGAGATGCGCGGAACACATCGGCCGATCTTGGCCAACGTCAGGTAGACTTCGCCATTCCAGTCATCGTGCGGAAGCTTCCATCGAAGGATATGAGCGACCTCCTCCTCGGTATATTCTCGTAGCTGAATCTCTTCACATCGACTGATAAAGGCTGCATCGACGTCTGAGGCTCGCGTTGTTGCGAACAGAAACGTAGCTCGGTGCATGCGAGCAACTTGGCCCGATAGCACCACGGTACGATCGGCGGCTTCAAGCATCGTCAACAGTGCCTCTTGCAACGCTCGAGGCACCAAGTGAACTTCATCAACAAATACGATGAGTGGCGGGTATTCCATCACCGGTAAGCCCAATTGTTGACCGACTTGCGAGGGGGCTAGCCCCGCAGTTCGGAGTTCACCATTGATCAACTCGAACAGCTTGTCCCGACTGGCTACGCTTCGTCCATCGAGTTTTACAAACGGAAGACCAAGGGCGAGAGCTATACGTCGTGCGAGTTCAGTCTTGCCTGTGCTCGGTAGACCCGTAAACAAGTAGTTCTTTGCTAGATGCGGAGGGTTTTCGATCAAGGCCCTGAGGAGATCGTTCGACAACATCGCCACCGCCGATTCGTTGGCGATAAATCCTTCGAAAGCATTCTGGACCTGCTGACGAATTTGCGGCGTCACTGGTGAGGAAACGTTAGCTCGCGCTGCCGAACTAGGATTACCCGCCTCAGGCTGAGCACCTTCGCTCTCTTCGTGCTCATTCGCGCTGTCTGCGGGAGTCGGCTCCGCTTGAACCGGAACAGACGGTTCGGCGGCCGCTGCGGCAGCAGCAACTAGTTCACTTGATTGTCCGCAGTCAGGAAAGGAAAAATCAAGTTGAGGAACTGAACCGTCGGCCGCAGCGGAGATAGGTAGCCTTCCTTCCAATAGCGATCGAGCGTCCTCGGTACTTATGTGAATCGTATCGAGGCGACCGTCGCCGTCCAAGTCCGCTAAGAGCGTATTTCCGGAGCCTCCGAAGACTAGTAAGCGGCCAGCGGTATTCACGGTGACCTGAGCCTTGCTTTCCAAGATGTCGCAGAGAACCCGCTGATGCGTCACAGCCCACTCTGAATCTGGACGCCGGTGCAGCCACTCTGCCGCATACACTCGGAATCCAAAGTCAATGAACTGCGCGAGCAGTGCCGCACCGCAAGTCTTCCACAGATCACTTGACGCGGCAGAGACCCAGAGCTCTGACAAGAGAAGCCCCAGATTGTTCGATTGGAGCAATGCGGCTCGCATGTCAGCAGCTGACATTCCCCCAGCACGATACTTCACCTCAACCGGGGTTAGTTTAATCGAAACTGGTTCGTCGCCGTTCTCAATTCGAATTGCGACAACGATCAAGTCCGGACGTTGCTCGCTTGTCGACGACAATAGGCTACGCCTTAGGCGCGAGAATAACTCTTCATACGGATCAACCGGCAGGACGAAATGGATGCAGTTTCCGCTATGGACGGGTAATCTTGGCCGCATAGAGCCCGGTCGAAAGCAGTCCTGAAGAAGGCGAGTTGCTAACAGAAGCCCAAGTTCGCCCCTCGACTGGCTTCCTCCACTAGCCAGTCGCTTCAAGATCGGTATACCGCGACGCGACACCTCCTCTAGCAGTCCCGGCACGTCAGGTGACGAACTTGCTAGCAGTAACGCGGCATTCTCGACCGCCTTCGCCATCGCGGACGTCGGCTGGGCAACCAAATAGTAGCCCAGACTGGTCTTGGTACCACTCAGCACTCCGGGCAGTTCATAATCCCAGAGATAGCCGCCCTGCCCGGCCGTTCCACGTACAATGCAGGCTGGATCGATCTGACTCGACGTAACAGAGAGAAAGATAGAGTTTTGTAGTCTAACTCCGACCGCGTCTTGGTTGGGCGTGAAGCGGAAATGGCTGCGACTGGCGTCCCTCAAGGCAAGGGACTCATAGGCACCTACCGCCGATGTAACACGGTCTGCTAGAGTGTTTCCCGAGACCCGCGCTGAAAGCACGCGCGATTCCATGATTGCACGTGCATTTTGAAAATCTTCACGAATTCGGGTTCGAAAAAGACAGGCTGGTGTGACGGCAGACCGAGTGGCGCCTATAGCCGCCTCGGGCGAACGGGCCCCAAGTTGATCGATAATCGTTAGGTCTAGTTTTGGTAAGCTCGCCGATTGCTCAAGCTTAAACCAACGAACGTGCTCGGAAGTGCGCTCGGACAAATCCGCGAGCTGCTCAGGAGAAGGATCGGCCGCGTCACGCGCATCGAATATTTCGACATCAAAAGGACCCGCGTGGTGATCAGAGCTTCCCGTTTGCTGGCTTTCCGTCCAATGAAAAACTCCGCTTCCACACTCACTCGAACCTTCAGGATCGCCAACAATACCAACCCGAAGTGTTGCTCTAGCCGGCAACAATCTTGTCACTTCATCCAAACTGTTTTGGGTTTGCTGCGCAGTGAACCCGCCTGTTATACCTTCGACCATTAAACCGAGCTCGGCAGTGCGCTGTAACACCGCGGCTCGAGTAGCGGGCTTGTCCAGGTAAGAGACATTCGCCATCACAACCCAATGCGGGTGTTGGGATGGAAGAGCGAAAAAGGCTCGAGGCTTCAAAGACTGTCCGTCACGAATAAACAGCAAACCGGCATCCGGACAGAAAGAAGGACTCAACAAGCCCGCTGCCGGGCAAAGCTTTTTCTGCAGTGCGTCCGAAAGATATTCCTGGGACACAGCATGCCACCCCAACCGCAAGGGGTGCAGCGGTGAAAGTAGAATGACTACAGGTTCATCTGTCGCAACGTGCGTACCGGCTTGGGAGTTCCATTCCGCAGCATGAATCGCCATCGTATCTAGCCAACACGCTGATTGCGGATCCACACCGAGCCACTCAAAATATTTCGAAAGGTACTCTTCCACGGCCGCGGCAATCGGCGCCTTGTTGATTTCGATTTCCGAAATACTTCGTTGCTCTTGCTCAAGAAGGCTTCGCACGCCTTCGCGCGCTCGAAGCAGCTCAACAGGCGGTGAGATCGAGGGGCGAGGATCGATTTGGGGCTTGAGATCGCCGAGAACCGGTTCGTTGTTCCAATCGATCGACAATCGAGTTGATATTTTCGACGTCCAACAGGCAAGGACAGGCTTCCAGCTGTCTGCGTGCGGTAGATAAGAACCCAATTCCAACCGATTCAGAAGCGTATCGCTCGCGTGCGGTACACTTTTTCGTCCTGTGCGATGTTGCGCGATAAGCGATTCCAGCCGAGATTCGACCGTCTCGACCGAGCTTTTAACCAAAACGTGTAGCGTCCAACTACCTATAATCGCGCCAGCGGAATCGTTCAGCTGGATCGCAAACGCATCATTATCTTCTACGTCTTGGATTGATGATACAAAATGGCTGCCCGGTACTGTAGCCGTGGTCGCCATTGGCTCGCCTAGGCGAGCTATGGCGACTTCAGCAACGAGAGGCCCGTGGAAGATCAGGATCTCAGTCGATCCGCCGCGCGAAAGGGAAACCTCTTGCGTCCAGTTCCTCGCCCGGGACGCGAAGACTGGGGTACCATTCTTGTCAGCGTCCTTAACTACAGCAAGACCTCCGCAAGCAAACGTGTCTAAGCTAACAACGTCGACCGTACCCGCTCGGAACTGTGGTGCATCCGCCTTATACTTTATTGGCTTGAGGTGGGCGGGAGCAGCGCTATCGCTGCACTTCATGGGATCGATTTGTAGAGCCGGGATAGCCACGGCGCCGGACCTATCGATCTTCCTTGAAAAGGTAACAACCGGGAGAACCCTGGGCGACGCTGCGACTTCTAAATCGGTTGCGCTGGTTACGACATAAGGCCCCCCCGGCAAAGGCCGCGCATTTGGCAAGCCATTTGTGCAGGTCACGTTAAGCCGCCCCTGCGGCGACTTTCGATTTAGCTCGGTGAGAATGTCCTCGAGCGCCGCGGCATCTAATGCCTGATACCATGCCGGCGTCGGTGTTCCGACCCGAAACTGGCGCAAGGGGACGGTCTCAAATGCGGTCGGCGATGGCAGTTGGGGAGCCAAGTGCTGTTGCATTTCATCAATGCTTTGCCCAATTCCGCGAGATTGAGCGGCGTTGGTATTTTGCATCTGATCAACGGCTTCACTCAGTCCAACAGTGCTGACGAAACCCGCCAATTCATCCAGAAGCTCGTAAGCTTGTCTAAAACTCTTACCACTAGTTCCAATCAGCGGAATTCCTGCCGCAACACACGCTGCATCGGAAGGATTTGACGTCGGCGCACTAGCGAGCAGACGGTCGTAAACCTCCCAAGAGAAGGAATTGCGAATTCTAGGTTCGAGCTTGCTCGATTCCAGCCGCACAAGACGAAGAAGACCCTGCACGTCGCGCTCTCGAATGTTAAGTTTTGACGCAATGACCGTGCATAGATATCGTCCCAGGTCGCCATCTTCGGAGGATACTCCGCCTAACGTTTCCGTCGTGTTGGCGAGCGACTCGGGCCGATTGTCCCAAGAAGCTCGAGCGGCCAAAATAAGGACCAGCGGTCGACTGTTACGGATTGTAACCGCGTAGTCCCAATTGCAACTACGAGACAATCCGCTTCCAGCTGGAGGCGCCCCCTCATCAACAAGCAGAACCACGACCTCGTGCGCTGGCAAGTTCCAATCGCCTCGACCATTTGCCGTCAGAAGATTAAATACGCCGCGCAGTGCCTCTGCGGGAGGTCCCACCAAAACAGGTCGCGCAGGTCCCGATGGATCACGTTCCAAAGCGGCTGCGAAATGCAGTTCGATGTATTCGACTAGGGTTTTGGCAAGCGCAAGCATCTAGCTATATTCCAACATCAAGAAAATGGCGGGACGAGCAACCTTCCTCCCGCAGCATCTGGGCTATCGACTACAAGGCCCAGCATCTCAAGATCGCGCCCTGTTTTACCATCGGTCAGTTCGCCTGCTGGCACGTGCAGACCATATTGACCCAAGTGCCGCCGGAAATCGTCCAAGCTAACAGGCATGAGAGGATTCGCCGAACAGCAAGCGTGAACCAACATCACCAGCATGTCTTGGCCAGGCTGCACCGGAAGCGGCTTTCGATCGCCCGAATAGGCAAGCAGATAAGCTAAATCGTAGCAACGTTCTGCTGGGTCCTTCGCCTGGATCTGACCTAGACTATGGCGCGCGAATTCGAAGAGATTCTTTGTGTATCCGGCATCACACTTCGCAAGCGCCCGTAACTCCTCACTGTCGTCGAAAAGTCTACCGACTTCTGTTCGAAGCCAAACGCCGGCGTCGACTGGGTCTATCGCCTGACGGTTGGCACTTACGTGCGAAAGAAAAGCCGAGACGGCTGCCGGCCCCGACCTACCGTGAATGGGCGAGAACCCAATCGGCTCCGCCAAGGGCCAGGAAACCCCCGCATCGTCAAGCCGGCAGAGCAGCAGGTTGAGCCCAGTGCGCGCAAACGCGTATCGTTCAATGTGCCGTTCCATCACGGGTTCAGCGTTGGCACCAATCTCCAGGAGCATCCATGAATCATGCTGTTGCCCCCAAATTTGCGCCTCTACCTCGGCTGCTGTCGGAGGGGCCTTACCCGACGCCACGTCAACAACAAGCTCCCAAACATTGTCGTTAGCTCTGCATATCCAAAGTGCATGCATCCCCAGCCCGAGCCGCAATATTGCTTCAAGTAGGACGGTCCACTGTCGCCGGGAAAGCTTCGACTTCAGATCAATTAGCGCTCGCAAATCCGTGCAGAACATCTCAGATGGGCAAAGCTGTCCAACAACCGTCGTCGCGCGAAATGCACGGCAATCGTCTTCCCCGAGCTGCATGGTCAAGAATGGATAATCCGGCTTTGGCGTGGGCTGCAGGTCTTGTAAACTTAAACGCAGCGCGCCTTCGGCAAATCGTGCAAACACGTCATCCTTGTCCGTTATTGATAGGGCTTCGCCTAGGTCACGAATAAGGGCCTCTCCGTTAGCGCGATCCAGACCACATCCGATGGCTTCACGGAGAAGGTTGGCCGGATTCCAACGACTTCGCGGGCGCTTTCCGAGCACACCAGCGACACGCGCAACGGATGGGACTAGCGGCATCAACTGCTGCGACGCAAGCGGGCTGTATTGACCGTGTCGGAACGGACTTCGCATACCACCACGGCTGGTCAATAACCGAGACCATAACTCAGGCCCTCCAACACTCCCCGGCATTCCCTCGTGAACTCGCTTTATATTATCGAGGTCAACGGCGCTCTCGCTAACCCCGAACAAAAGTGAGCGATACGCAGAGGAGAGAAGGACCTCTCCTGTCGACCACTCGGGCGCTGTGCATGAGAGCAACGAGGATGAGTATGCAGGATGCCGCTCTCTGGTCGGCGCGCTCTGAAATTCTGAGAGGTTCATGATGCTACCCAGGCTCAATCAAGCCAGGAGGAGACCCCGCTGCGGAAACTCCGATCTTGTACTCCCCTGAAACGGCTATGAAGGTACGACCATCAAGAAACCGATCTTCATCTCTGCACATCGCTCCAGCATAGCGATGCCGTACTCGATCCAAAGCGGCTCGAACGCTTGCAGGAAGGCTGCTACCAGCGCAACCGTCTTTCCGAAGTTGCAAAGCCATGTAGAAATCGAACGTCAAGGGAATACGATATTTTAGATCGGCGATCTCGATACAGGGCATGTCATGTCCCGGCGTGGTAGCGGTCGAACTCGGAGCGGGGTGCGTTCTTAGTCCCGGTGGCAGGCCTTGTAGGCCCACCACCGGTCGAGATCGCGCTTCAGCGGTCGGCTGTCCGATTATTTCTACCAGGTTGAACAAGAACTCTGGACCGCCAAGCAGCGGTGAAAGCACTTCTCGGATCTTCCCCAGCCTGGAACCATCGCGCAAAGCTGCTTCGTAGTCGGCCAGAAGTCGGTCAAGCGCGTGATATCCGAAACGGACCGCCACAGATCGCTTGGCGAGGATTCCGGCAAGTTTTCGCAGGAACCCAACTGCGGCAACGGCGAGTCTTGTATCCCTAGCTAACAGATCCCATTCGCTTTCCGCCTTGTCGAACGTTTCAAGGAGCAGATTTTCAATGGGCGACAACGACAAAGCTTGATTGGCTGCGATCTGACCTTGATCAACAGACTGGCAAAAAGCATCTTCTACGGATCGAAGCGGATGCGTGGAGTCTGGTGGCGTGGTTGTCGCTGGGTCGAGGCGAGCATACTCGTTCTCCAGCATCTCGCGGATCGATTTGGTCGACCCCCCCGTGGCGACCGTCGTTAGGGCAAATACGAGAGCTGCAGTTACGGGATGAGTTTCGCTATCAATCTTGCGCTTATCCTCAAATGCGATAGCAGCGCGAGCCATATTGGCGCCGCGAAACATCGCGTTCCCATAAAGCCGCATCACCAAAGGCAGCGCGTAGCGCGCTGCATCCGTGGCGGTTTGAAGATGGCCAACTGCTTCGTGCACCCAATCGCAGGGATGTGACGAACTCGCGAAGTCGCTCCACTGCCCTACCAAGAGCTCAGCGACAAGCGAAAAGCTGTCTCGAAAATTCCAACGCTGTCCGCGCGCAAGTTCTCCGTGTCGCAAGATCAAAAGCAAGTTGCCACGGGTTTGATCGTCCCGCAGCCACTCGGCATTTTGACGGAAAGGACAATATTCTCGCGACGTACAATCTGAACACCTATCAGGTAACTCCCATTGCTCGGCAGCAATGGCCTTCGTCAAGATCCGTTCAAATGGTTTTCCGGATGGATCGGCAAGTAGCAGGCTTTCGATGTCGAGCGGCCAGCAAGCAAATCGCTCGTCGCCCTCGAGAGGCCAACAACGCTTTCTCGCACCCAACGTTTCGCGTCCCAGACTGGATGCCTGGATTACGTCTCTGAGGAGCGTTGTCACTGGGTTGTCTGCCCCAAACGCTCGAAACGCCTCGTTCATGGCTCGCGCCAGAAGGCCACGATTTGCACACGCGATGAATACAGGTAGCGGCCTATCAGGATACGTGAGGAGATCAGCCAAATCGTTAGCCAATTCGCTTGCGGCATTTCCGAGCGCTGTTTCCGTGGCCGTCGCGTCCTGCACGACCACAAGACGGCCCACGCGCGCCGAAAAGGGCGCGCCAGCTGCACCAAGGTCGTGAGGAAGGACTTCAACCTTGCGGGGTAAGATGTTCCCAGCTCCGAAGCGTTGCTCGAGCAGGCTGCATAGTGCCCCCCGTAGCCCAAGCTCGCTATCCAAAGATTTCAGAAAATCCTCGACGGTTTCCGATTTGCCGTTCCCAGGACCTCCGACGAGGAATATCCATCTGGGCACGGAGCCTGCGTCAGCTGCAATCCCCTGAGCCAGCGACCTTAGTCGCTGTACCAAAGGCGTTTCGATTACCTCTGCGATAGGATTCAAGCGAGCACGGAAAGGAACGTGGACGCCGCCGCCTGATTGGCCGTGCCACGATAGTAGCTGCGCAACATGCGGATTTCTGTTCGCTGGCACAGACCTTCCCCCTACAATTGTCGTCGGCGAATATCCCAGATCGAAGTGTTCGTCGATCGATACCTATTGTGAATAGTTGGCCTCGAGGCGCTTGGCCGGACGCAGGTTACGGGATTCGCCCCCATGCGCGCCTCCAAATCGGGCGCCGAATAACAGTCGGTCGGCAGCGGCGGAGCATTGCGATGTTGATCAGCGGAGCTTCGGCGCTTGCGCAAACTCCCGACGAACTCACGGCATGCAGGGTTACGCGAAAGTTACATCGGGTTTTTCAGGCCGGTATGTTTTCAGGCCCTCGGAGGGAGCCGGCCCCCGGTGGTGGGGGCCTGTCCAGTGTACCCGGGGGGCGGCACCTTGCGCCGTCAGTCCCGTTGTTTTGCCGTGCCCGCTTGGCATCAGGATGTGGATGAGACGAGCGGCGCAATTCGGAGCGGGCCGACGCGCTGGTCGGTGGCAAGCAATTTTAACCGCCCTTTACGCGGCGGCTGCTTCCGATGTGCTTCCGAAGCTCAAAATTCCGGAAGCAGCTAGCCGCTAAACTATTGATTTGATTGGTCGGAGCGAGAGGATTTGAACCTCCGACCCCTAGTCTCCCAGACTAGTGCGCTAACCGGGCTGCGCCACGCTCCGAACGTCGTTCCATTAGCTAGGATCGCCGCTTTGCGCAAGGCGAGGTCGCAGCATTTTGGCGTCCGTGCCCACAGCCCCGGAACTGCCGGCAAAGCTCGCGAAAAGCGCCCTAGCCGTCCTTCAGCGCCTGATCCAGCATCTCCCGGCACGCGACGAGGTCAGCGAGCACCCGTCCGAGCCGCTCCCGGTCGATGGCGCTGGGCCCGGCAGGTGCGGCGGGAGTGCCGCCCTTGCGGAAGGTGGTGAGGATGTCCTCGTCGTCGACCTCCGTGAAGCGGAAGTCGATGCCTTCCTCCTCGTCGCCCTGGTAGTCGTCTTCGTCGGCATCCGTGACGCCCTTGATGGGCGCCTCGTCGTCGTCGTCGGGCTCCATCAGGCTGGCGCCGATGGCATCCTCAATGGCCCCGAACGAGACCGCGGCCGCGCCGTCGGCGAGGCCCTGCACCGACTTGACGCCGTGCTCCTTGAGGATCCGCTGCACCCCGCGGATGGTGTAGCCCTCCCCGTAGAGCAGGCGGCGGATGCCCTTGAGCAGATCGACGTCGTCGGGGCGGTAATAGCGGCGGCCGCCGCTGCGCTTCATCGGCTTGATCTGGGAGAATCGGGTCTCCCAGAACCGCAGCACGTGCTGCGGAATGTCGAGTTCCTGCGCTACTTCGCTGATGGTTCGGAACGCATCCGGCGCCTTGTCCAAATGCCTAATCCTTCGCGCAGGCGGTTACGCCTCGGGTTGAGCCTTGCTGGCGTCGCCATTGCCGCGATGCTGGGTGTTGATCCGCTGCTTCAGGATCGCCGACGGCTTGAACACCATGACGCGGCGCGGCGAGATCGGCACCTCGGTGCCAGTCTTCGGGTTACGGCCGATACGCTGACCCTTCTTGCGGACCATGAAGGAGCCGAAAGAGGACAATTTCACCGTCTCGCCCTTCTCCAGGCAGTCGGTGATCTCCTTCAGGACGAGTTCCACGAACGCAGACGATTCCGTGCGCGACAGGCCCACCTTCTGGTAGACGGCCTCGCAGAGATCAACACGCGTTACGGTTTTGCTTTGGTCGGTCATCGCCCTGCCCCACATCACGGCGAACAATTGTTGTCTGAAATTATGAGGTTACGATACGCCGGTCAACAGCGCTCATCAATGCAGGCGCATCGATAATGGCAGCTAATTCCGGCAAAATTTTATCGAATGTGGCGCTACCAGCGCACCAGCGCGGAGCCCCAGGTGAACCCGCCGCCCATCGCCTCCAGCAAAACCAGGTCGCCGCGCTTGATGCGGCCGTCCTTGCGCGCCACCGACAGCGCCAGCGGGATCGAGGCCGCCGAGGTGTTGCCGTGGCGGTCCACCGTCAGCACCACCTTCTCCGGCGCGATGTGGAGCTTGTGGGCGGAGGCGTCGATGATTCGCTTGTTGGCCTGGTGCGGCACAAACCAGTCGATGCTGTCGGCATTGAGCCCGGTGGTCTGGAAGGCGTCGACGATCACGTCGGTGATCATGCCGACCGCGTGCTTGAAGACCTCGCGGCCCTCCATGCGCAGATGGCCGACGGTCTGGGTCGAGGACGGACCGCCGTCGACGAACAGCTTTGCCTTGTGGCGGCCGTCGGAGCGCAGGTGAGTGGTCACGACGCCCCGGTCGGTCGCGGCGTTGCCCGGCTGCTCCTGTGCCTCCAGCACCACCGCGCCGGCACCGTCACCGAACAGCACGCAGGTGCCGCGATCGTTCCAGTCGAGGATGCGCGAGAAGGTCTCGGCGCCGATCACCAGCGCGCGCTTGAAGGCGCCGGTGCGCAGGAAATTGTCGGCGGTGGCGAGCGCGAACACGAAGCCCGAGCACACCGCCTGGAGATCGAACGCCGCGCCATGGTTGATGCCGAGCGCGTGCTGCACCGCGACCGCGGTTGCGGGGAAGGTGTTGTCAGGCGTCGAGGTCGCCAGCACGATCAGCTCGATCGACTGCGCGTCCACGCCGGCGTCGCTGAGCGCAGCCTGCGCCGCCTTGATCGCCAGATGCGAGGTGAACTCGCCCTCGGCCGCGATATGCCGCTCGCGAATGCCGGTGCGCTGCACGATCCATTCGTCGGACGTATCGATGCGCGCCGCCAGCTGGGCGTTGGTCACCACCTGCTCCGGCAAATAAGAGCCGCAGCCCAGCACGACCGAACGAATTTGAGTCACGAAACAGCCTCCTGCGCGGTCTGCACGGAACTAAGTGCACCACCCTCGCGGTTGAGCATCTGATTGATCTTGTTCAGGAGATCGTAGTGAGCCATCTCATAGCCAACATCGATCGCATAGGCAAAGCCTTCGGAGCTGATTCCACCATGGCTCTTGACCACGATCCCGTTCAATCCAAGGAACACGCCGCCGTTGGACTTGTTCGGGTCCATCTTGTCCCGCAGGGCCTTGAAGGCGCTGCGCGCCAAGAGGTAGCCGAGCTTGGACAGCCAGCTCCGCTGCATCTCGTTGCGGAGTAATTCCGCCATCTGCCGTGCGGTTCCCTCGGCGGCCTTGAGCGCGATATTGCCGCTGAAGCCTTCGGTGACGATGACGTCGGCCAGCCCCTTGCCGATGCCGTCGCCCTCGACGAAGCCGAGATAATCGAGCTCCGGCAGGTTCACCGCACGCAGCCTGTCCCCGGCCTCGCGGATCTCCTCGTGCCCCTTGATCTCCTCGGTCCCGATATTGAGCAGGCCGACCGTGGGCCGGGGCTTGTCGAACAGGACGCTCGCCATCGCGGCGCCCATGACGGCGAGCGACACCAGATGGTGTGCGTCGCCACCGATGGCGGCACCGAGGTCGAGCACGACCGATTCGCCGCGCTTGGTCGGCCATACCCCGGCAATCGCCGGGCGGTCGATGCCCGGCAGCGTGCGCAGGTGGAAGCGCGACATCGCCATCAGCGCGCCGGTATTCCCGGCGGAGATCACGACATCCGCCTCGCCCTTCTTCACCGCGTCGATGGCGAGCCACATCGAGGAGGTCTTGCGGCCGCGCCGCAGCGCCTGGCTCGGCTTATCGTGCATGGCGACGGCGACGTCGGTATGGATGATCTTCGAAGCGGCCTTGAGGGCGGGATGCTTCTCGAGCTCGGGCTCGATCTTGGCGCGGTCCCCGACCAGCAGGAATTCGATCTCGCGATGCCTGTGAAGCGAGATGGCGGCGCCTGGAATGACCACGGCGGCGCCGACGTCGCCCCCCATGGCGTCAAGCGCGATGCGAACCTTGCTTGGCATAAAAGTCCTGGAAACCTGGTCTGGTGCGGTCTTGAACGAGCTGTGCCGCAAAATGGGTCCGCCATGGACATGGCGACCGGTCAGGCGCCACGCGGCGCCCGGACCGGGGCGCGACAATAGCGTTTTGTTATCCCGAAACAACCTCTTGCCCCCAGCCTTTTGCATTCGGGGCGACCCGCGGGCGGCGGCGAAAATTCACAATAAGCGCATTGAAATCAAACAGATATAAGCTCCTTTCAAAGCATCCGGACAAGCGGCTCACGCACCCCGCAAAGCGATCCTCACCGGGAATGCCCAGCTATTTGCCCTTCTTCTTGTCCTGGAGCGCCTTCAGCGCCGCGAACGGATGGTCCTCGGGGTCCAGCGCGGTGACCTCGGCCTCGAACTTGACGCCCGGCTTGCGCGGATAGGGATCGACCGCCAGGAACAGCGCATCGGTGGCAATCCGGCCGAGATCGATGATGCCGTTCACGATTGCCTCCGGCGGATCGATCACCTCCGGCGGCTCCGCGTCGTCCTGCCCCTCCTCGATCAGGTCGGCCATCTTCCGAACCTCGGCTTCGGGGGCGAACACCAGATCGACGTCCTCCTCGATCTCGCTCTCGATCGGATCGAGGGTGACGACGCAGATCTGGCCGATCCGGGCACGGACGTGCCCCGTAACCTGGATCCGGCCGCCGCTCTTGGGCACGACGTCGAAAGCAGCCTGGGCGGAGAGCACCTCCCGCAAGCCGCCGACCTCGGCGATGGCCTGCAGCTCGGCGGCTGAAGCCTCGAGCTTGCGGTGCAGGCCGGTGTCGGGGATCTGCGCGACGATGACGGGGGACCGCCAGGGATCGGGTCTGGATTCGGCGTTCGGTCGGCTCATCGCGTGATGTCCTCAGTGAGCGCTGGGGGATACTTGAAAGACGCGCGCAGCAGCGTGGCCTCGTCGGTCCGGCCGAGATCGGCCTCTGTGGCCCGGGCGTAGGCCGCGAGCCGCCGAGCCTGGTCCATGCCGGTCCCATTCAGGATATTCTTGCAGATGGCGGCTGCCAGCGCCTCGCCGCCGCCTTCGATGGCCTGGTCATAGGCCTGGACGCGGCCGTAAAACGCCTCGCCGAAGGCCCGCATCCGCTTCGGCACGGTCTGGTCGCCTATCCCCATCTCGCGCAGATTGTCGTCCATGTCCTCGCAGAAACGGTCGAACAGCGCCTGCGAAAGCTCCGTGGCGCCTTGGCCCTGGTTGGCGCCTTGGTTGACGCTCTGGACCGTGCGCAGGCGTCGCAGCAGCAGCCAGAGATGCAGCAGCAACAGGTCGAAACGCCCGTTAACCGTATCGGGCACGCCCAAGTCGCGGTAAAATATGGGTTCTCGCGCCTGCGTCACGATCATGCCATAGATGGCTTCAATGGTGCCGCGCGGGGCTTGCCGGGGTTTCCTGAAGTGATTGAACGGCCAAACCATTGTGGGTTCCGCAAGCGGGCGTGCGCGTGTTGCAATTGCAGTCTCCGCCCGGTACTTCAGCGCCTCGCGCGACGCAAGGGGACGGAATCAGTTCCACGATGACGATAACGAACCAGACCAGCCTGCGCGCCAACAAGCCGCGCGGCCTTCATGCACGCTGGCGCGGTTTGCGCATGCTTGCGGCCGTCGCCCTGGTCGGCGCCGCCCTTGCCGGCTGCACCGGCGAGCAGTTCCAGAAGGGTTACATCCTGCCGCCCGGCGCGCTGGAGCAAATTCCGATCGGCGCGAGCCAGGATCAGGTGCTGATCGTGATGGGGACGCCCTCCACGGTCGCAACCCTCGACGGTGAGGTGTTTTACTACATCTCGCAGCGCTCGGAGCGGATGGTCGCCTTCATGAACCAGAGGGTGGTCGATCAGCGCGTCATCGCGGTCTATTTCGACAAGAACCGGCGCGTGCGCCGGCTGGCGAATTACGGCCTCCAGGACGGCAAGATCTTCGACTTCATCAGCCGGACCACGGCGACGTCGGGTCAGGAGATGAACTACCTCACGCCGATCTTCAAGTTGCTCAGCTTTAACTAAGCCTGCTCAGCTTTAACTGAGCCTTCAGCCTGCGGCGTCGTGCCGCCCTCCGCGCGGCACTTGCCGTCGCGTGCGGCTTGCCGTTGCGCGCCCGGTTCCATACGCTCCCTGCAAAACAAGAAGCAGGGAGTGGATTCGTGCCCAAGACTTTGTTGTCCCGCCGTCGCGTGCTCGCCGGTGCTGCCGGCCTCTCGGCCGCAGCGATCCTGCCGCGATCGAGCCTGGCGGACTGGAAGCCCACCGAAAACGTCCGCATCATCGTGCCGGCTGCGGCCGGCGGCTCGACCGACGTCATGGGCCGGCTGCTGGCCGCGCATCTGCAGACCGCCTGGGGCCAGTCGGCGGTCGTGGAGAACCGCTCCGGCGGCGGCGGTACGATCGGCACGGCCGAGGCCGTCCGCGCCAAGCCTGACGGCCACACCATCCTGATCGGCAACCCCGGGCCGAACGCGATCGCCTACAGCATCTTCAAGAACCTCACCTACAAGCCGGACCAGCTCCAGCCGGTCTCCAACATGATCCGGATCCCGAACATCGTCTCGGCGCATCCGAAGACCGGCATCAAGTCGGTCGCCGAGCTGATCGCATATCTGAAGACCAACCCGGACAAGCTCAGCTACGCCTCATCCGGCGTCGGCCAGAGCCCTCACCTCACCGGCGCCTGGTTCCTCCAGCTCACCGGACTGAAGATGACGCACATCCCGTTCCGCGGTGCGGGCCCCGCGCTCCAGGCCGCGCTGGCCGGCGACATCCAGATCCTGTTCGACAATCTCTATCCGAGCCTTCCGCAGGTGCAGAACGGCACCCTCACCGGCCTCTGCGTCACCACGACCGACCGCAGCGACCTCGCGCCGAACCTGCCGACCATGCGCGAGAGCGCGCCGGAGCTGGCCAATTTCGACGTGTCGTCGTGGTTCTCGGTGTTCCTGCCGAAGGGTGTGCAGCCCGCCGTGCTGGAAGCGCTCAATCTTCAGGTCAAGGCGATGCTGGAGCGCGACGACATCAAGAAAAACATCTCCGCCATGGGCGCCCGCGCCGACTACGGCACGCCGCAGCAATTCGCCGATTTCGTGGACGCCGAGACGAAGAAATTCGCCGGCATCATCCAGAAGGAAGGCCTGCAGATGGACGTGCAGTAGGCACCACATCCGTCATTGCGAGCGCAGCGAAGCAATCCAGACTTTTGCCGCGGGAAGATTCTGGATTGCTTCGCTACGCTCGCAATGACGTGGTGAGAGCCTCCAGCCCATCAAACAAAAACCCCGCGGCTCGCGCCGCGGGGTTTTGTCGTGTGTCGCTTGCGCCGTTCAGTGCGCGAGGATCGCCAGCAGCAGCAAGGCCACGATGTTCGTGATCTTGATCATCGGGTTCACCGCCGGTCCCGCCGTATCCTTGTAGGGATCGCCGACGGTGTCGCCGGTGACGGCCGACTTGTGGGCATCACTGCCCTTGCCGCCGAAGTGACCGTCCTCGATGTACTTCTTGGCGTTGTCCCAGGCGCCGCCGCCCGAGGTCATGGAGATCGCGACGAACAGGCCCGTCACGATCACGCCGAGCAACATCGCGCCCACCGCGGAGAACGCAGCCGACTTGCCGGCCGGGCCGCCACCCGCGATCGCATAGATCACGAAGTAGACGAAGATCGGCGACAGCACCGGCAGCAGCGAGGGGATGATCATCTCCTTGATCGCCGCCTTGGTCAGCAGGTCGACCGCCTTGCCGTAATCCGGCTTGTCGGTGCCCTGCATGATGCCCGGCTTTTCGCGGAACTGCCGGCGCACCTCCTCGACGATCGCGCTTGCCGCGCGACCGACCGCAGTCATGCCCATCGCGCCGAACAGATACGGCAAGAGGCCGCCGAACAGCAGGCCGACAACCACGTAGGGGTTGTTGAGCGAGAAGTCCGGATTGACGCCGGCGAAGTACGGATGGTGCGCGGAGTCCGCAACGAAGAACTTGAGGTCCTGGTTGTAGGCCGCGAACAGCACGAGGGCACCGAGACCGGCGGAACCGATCGCGTAGCCCTTCGTCACCGCCTTGGTGGTGTTGCCGACCGCATCGAGCGCGTCGGTCGACTTGCGCACCTCCTTCGGCAGGCCCGCCATCTCGGCGATGCCGCCGGCGTTGTCGGTGACCGGGCCGAAGGCGTCGAGGGCGACGACCATGCCGGCCAGCGCCAGCATGGTGGCCGTCGCGATCGCGATGCCGAACAGGCCCGCCAGGCTGTAGGTGACCAGGATGCCGGCGATGATGACGATCGCGGGCAGCGCGGTCGCTTCCATCGAGACGGCGAGACCCTGGATCACGTTGGTGCCGTGACCGGTCACCGACGCCTGGGCGATCGACTTCACCGGCCGATAGTCGGTGCCGGTGTAGTATTCGGTGATCCAGATGATCAGCGCGGTGACGACGAGGCCGACGATGCCGCATTGGAACAGCGACATGCCGGTGTAGTCGACGCCGTCGAGCTTGCCGAAGCCGATCAGATAGTAGATCACGCCGGCGATGCCGATCAGCGACAGGATGCCGGTTGCGATCAGGCCCTTGTAGAGCGCGCCCATGATCGATTGGCTCGGCCCGAGCTTCACGAAGAAGGTGCCGATGATCGAGGTGATGATGCAGATGCCGCCGATGGCGAGCGGCAGCGTCATCATGTTCATGAGGATCGGCGTCTTGGCGAAGAAGATCGCCGCGAGCACCATGGTGGCGACCGCAGTCACCGCATAGGTCTCGAACAGGTCGGCAGCCATGCCGGCGCAGTCGCCCACGTTGTCACCGACGTTGTCGGCAATGGTGGCCGGGTTGCGCGGATCGTCCTCGGGGATGCCGGCCTCGACCTTGCCGACGAGGTCGCCGCCGACGTCCGCACCCTTGGTGAAGATGCCGCCGCCGAGACGGGCGAAGATCGAGATCAGCGAGGCACCGAAGCCGAGCGCCACCAGGGCGTCGACCACGAGACGGCTATCGGGCGCGAGTTTCAGCGAGTGCACCAGGAAGCCGAAATAGAGGGTCACGCCGAGCAGCGCGAGACCCGCCACCAGCATGCCCGTGATGGCGCCTGCCTTGAAGGCGAGCTCGAGGCCGCCGGCAAGCGACGTGGTCGCTGCCTGGGCGGTGCGCACATTGGCGCGAACCGAGACGTTCATGCCGATGAAGCCGGCCGCCCCCGACAGGACGGCGCCGATCAAGAAGCCGATGCCGACGTAGAGACCAAGGAAATAGACAAGCAGGACGAAGATGACGACGCCGACAATACCGATCGTCGTATACTGGCGCCGCAGATACGCCTGTGCGCCTTCAGCGACTGCGCCTGCAATTTCCTGCATGCGCGGTGACCCCGCATCCGCACTCAACACCGAAGACGTCGCCCAGATCGCGTAGACGATGGAAAGCACTCCGCAGAGCACTATCAACCATAATGCTGTCATGTGATTTTTGCCTCAGATCCTTGATGTACGTACCCCCGGCGCCTTTTGTTTTTCCGTCATGCGGTTGGCGCCCTTATGTTGAACAGGGCCGCCCCTTGCACGAAGGTGTGGCCCTGGTCGGTCACAAGCTTGCCAAAATCAAATTGAGGGTGCAACGCCGGATGAGGTCGAAAAAGCCGATCTCGGCAAGTATTTAGACCTAATCCCGAGCGCTTGGCCGCCGGCCTGGCGCAGCACCGGGAGGCGACCTCAGAACCGGGCGAGGCTTGGCCTGGGCCACGCCTAGGCCATCGCCCTCACGGGATGGCGAGAGGCTGACGCCATTTCCAGGGTCTGCCCGTCGGCTGTCGTGCGTCGGTTGAAGATCTTGACGTCGTAGACGCTGCCATTGGGGCCAGCCTCCAGCGTCACCGAAACGGCCTGCTCGGGCTTGAGGACGCCGAGCGGCACATCCTGGTCGGGCAGGATGAGCGTCGCCTGCTCATTGACCAACACCACGACAAGATGGCCTTTCGCCATGTTGGCCTTCGACAACCCGCGCAACTGGCCGTGATAAGGCTCCCGGGTCCAGGCCGATGGCAGGCCGGGATCGACCACGACATGGATGTTGTTAGTCCCGGGATGCAAGGTGAGCACCATCTTCGACTGATCCGGCTTCCATTGCATGGACATCGACGGCATGGTTTTCCAGAGACAATTGAACGCGGCGCACTCGTCCGGCAGATTGTCGTGGATCGTGCAACCCCGGCCGGGCTTGCAATGCGAGCACCATTTGCCAGCGGTCTTGCCGAGCTCGACCACGTTGTAGACCTTGCAACAGAGCGTGCAGCTTCCGCACTCCCTCCCGGGAACAATCTGCGCCTCGCTCAAACCCGCAACGGCCGCCGTCATCGAATCAAATCCATTGGCTGCATTCGCACCAGCGGTTCGGATACATCTACTTGCTTTCGTCGGGGTTGCGGCAAGCGGCGACCGGCAAATCCGGACAGATCGGGCTTGAGGCGAGTCGAATTCAGAAGTGGCTGTAGGACAGGCGCTTCAAGGCCAGTTCCTGGCCCTGACCGTCCAAAAAGCGCGGCCGTTCGCGGCCCGCGACGATCGTGCCGATCGCCGTGACGGCCACGCCCGCCGCCTGCCCTGCGGCAATCAGCGCCTCACTTTGCGCCGGCGGCACCGTGCACAGCACCTCGTAGTCGTCGCCCCCGGCGAGCAGCGTCTCAACGCAAATAGCGTTGCGCGCGATCAGGCCGGCCGCCGCGGGTGACAGGGGTATGCTCGCCACGTTCACCGTGGCCGAGACGCCGGACGCCGCACAGAGTTTCGTCAGATCGCCGGCGAGCCCGTCGGAGACATCCATCGCGGCCGTCGCGTGGTCACGCACGGCCTGCGCCAGTACATTGCGCGGTTGCGGGATGCGATAGCGCGAGACCAGCATTTCCCTCGCTTGCGGTTCGGACGCGAACGCCCCGGCCGCGGCGCCGCCTGTGAGCACGCTGAGGCCGAGCACGGCATCGCCGATCGTTCCCGTCACCAGGATGCGGTCGCCCGGCCGCGCGCCGGTACGGCCGACCATCCGCCCCTTCGGCACGCGGCCGAAGGCGGTGATCGAGATCATCTGCGGCCCCGGCGTCGACACCGTGTCGCCGCCGAGCAGCGGGCACGCGAAGGTCCTGCTGTCCTCGCCGAGCGCGTCCGCGAACGGTCTGAGCCAGGCATCCTCCCGGCTGCGCAACGCCAGCGTCAGCACGAAGCCGGCGGGCGCCGCGCCCTTGGCGGCAAGATCGGACAGGTTCACCCGCAGCGCCTTGCGCGCGATGGTGTCGGGCGGATCGGTGGCAAGATAATGCACGCCCTCGACGACGGCGTCGGTGGTGACGACGATGTCGTCGCCGGACGAGGACAGGACCGCGGCATCATCGACCAGCCCGAACGCGCCGGGATCGGTCGCCAGCGGCTTGAAATAGCGCGCGATGAGGGAGTCTTCGGCGGAGGGGTTTTGAGAGTCTGCCATCGGCCTTAGCCACACCCAATACTGTCATCGCCCGGCTTGACCGGGCGATCCAGTATGCCGAGACGGCAGTGATGAATTACGACCGCCGCGGCGTACTGGATCACCCGCCTTCGCGGGTGATGACAGCGGAGTATGGGGCAGCCGCATCGCATCTCTTCACCGCCATCGTGGATAACTACCCCCGCCCGAACTCGTCGCCGCGGAACTGGCGGCCGATCTGGTCTAGCACGGCGTTGACCATGCCGGTCTCCTCGCGGTCGACGAAGGCATTGGCGACGTCGACATATTCGGACACGACGACGCGGCCCGGCACGTCCTTGCGGTGCTGGAGCTCATAGGCCCCTGCCCGCAGCACTGCGCGCAGGATGGCCTCGATGCGCTTCAACGGCCACCCCGTCGACAGCGCCTCGTCGATCAGGGGATCCAGCTTCTTCTGGTCGCGCACGACGCCGGAGACGACATCCCGGAAAAACGCGGCTTCCGCCGGCAGGTAAGTATCGCCCTCGACCTCGTTGCCGAGCCAGTGGCTCTCGAACTCCGCAAAGATGTCGTTGATGCCGGCGCCGGCGATGTCCATCTGATACAGCGCCTGCACGGCCGCGAGCCGCGCCGCACCGCGCCGGTTCGCTTTCTTCTCGGTGCCAGCCGGCGGCTTTTTGCTGTGATCGGCCATGATCAAGCCCGCGCCAGCCGGCGCTTGATGCGCAGCATCGCAAGCGCGGCGCGCGCGGCATCGCCGCCCTTGTTGAGCTCGCTGGCGCGCGCCCGCGCCCAGGCCTGCGCCTCGGTGTTGACGGTGAGGATGCCGTTGCCGAGCGGCAGCTTTCGCGAGACCGCAAGATCCATCAGCGCGCGCGAGGATTCCTGCGAGACGATCTCGAAATGGATGGTATCGCCGCGGATCACGCAGCCGAGCGCGATCACCGCGTCATAGGGCTTGCCGTTCGCCGCCGCGGCATCGATCGCGATGGCGACCGCCGCCGGGATTTCCAGCGCGCCGGGAACCGTGATGATGTCATGCGTCAGACCGGCTGCCTTCAGCTCGGTCACCGCGCCGTCCAGAAGCGCATCCTGGAGATCGTCATAGAACCGCGCCTCGACAATCAGCGCGCGTGCGCCGGAAATGTCGGTCTGGTCCTTCAGGGGTGCGCGTCGCGCGTCTGCCATCGTCTAAATCCGTTCTACAGAGGTCGGCGCTATGTAGTCGCCGGACGCATGTAAGCCAAGTTCAAAGACACTGTCATTCCGGGGCGATGCGAAGCATCGAGCCCGGAATCTCGAGATTCCCCGGTGCGCAATTGCGCACCTGTGGTCTGGTCCTTCGGACCATCCCGGAATGACGGCTCCGCCGTCACTTCATTTCCGTCAGCCGCGCGGCATAGCGGGCCATCAGGTCGACCTCGATATTGACCTCGGCGCCCGCTTTCCAGCCGCCGATCGTCGTGACCGTCAGAGTATGCGGGATGATCAGCACCGAAAAGGTCACGTCTCTCACCGTATTGACCGTCAGCGAGACGCCGTCGAGCGTGATCGAGCCCTTGGTGGCGATGAAGCGCGCGAGCTCCCGCGTGGTCGAGAGCTCGAACCGCGCCATATCAGGCAGGTCCTCGCGACTGACGAGGGTGGCGACACCGTCGGCATGGCCGGCGACGATATGGCCGCCGAGCTCGTCGCCGATCTTGAGCGCGCGCTCGAGATTGAGCCTCGTGCCGACCTTCCAGTGCTTTGCAGTCGTCAGCGCCAGCGTCTCGGCGGCGGCATCGACGTCGAACCAGGTTCTGCCGCCTTCGACGCCGGAAGCAACCACCGTCAGGCAGACGCCGTTGCAGGCGATCGAGGCGCCGTCGGCGATCGTGGTCTGATCGTAGCGGCAAGCGATGCGCAGCCTGTGCAACTGGCCCTGCGCTGTGGGCGTGAAGCCGACGATCTCGCCGATATCGGTGACAATGCCAGTGAACATTACGCGCGCTCGTAGATGGTGAGAGTATCCTTGCCGAATGTCTCGCTAGCATGAACCTTATAGGCCTGCGACCGCGTGATTTTCGACAGGGGCAATGCATCGAGCGCATCGACGCCGCCCGGGCCGACCTCTTCCGCTCCGCGGAACAGCCAGATCTCGTCGGCGAGGTCGGCCGCGACGAAGGACGCCGCGACGCGGCTGCCGCCCTCGACCATCAGCCGCGTGATGCCTTTCTCCGCCAGCACATGCAACACGGCCGAAAGATCAAGCCCGGAAGCGTTTCCCGGCGGTACGCGGATGATCTGAGCGCCGGCCGCTCCGAGCCGCGTGGCGGCGGCGGCTTCCGCAAGCTCCGAGCCGATCACCCAGAGTGGCGTCTCCCGCGCGGAACGACCAAGCTGGCTCGCGGCCGAAATGCGCAGATTCTGGTCGAGCACGACGCGTATGGGCGAACGCGCTTCCATGCCCGGCAGGCGACAGTTGAGCTGCGGATCATCCGCCAGCACCGTGCCCACGCCGACCAGGACGGCGTCGCTCTGTGCGCGGAGCAGATGCACGCGATTGCGCACGGCCTCGCCCGTGATCGCAAGCGGCTTGCCGCCAGCCGCACCGATCTTGCCGTCAGGCGAGACCGCGAGCTTCAGGATCACGTGCGGGCGCTTGTCACGGATGCGGCGGAAATGCCCGGCATGGTCGAACGCGGCCTCCGCCGCGCACAGACCCACATCCACCGTGATGCCGGCGGCGCGCAAACGCGCATGACCCTGGCCCGCCACTTCCGGATTGGGATCCTCGATCGCCGCGACCACCCGCGTGATGCCGGCGGCAATCACCGTGTCTGCGCAAGGCGGCGACTTGCCGAAATGCGAGCACGGCTCCAGCGTGACATAGAGCGTAGCGCCTCGCGCGGCCTCGCCGGCCCGGCGCAGCGCTTCGGGCTCGCCGTGCGGGCGCCCGCCTGGCTGCGTCCAGCCACGGCCGATGATGACCCCGTCTTTGACGATGACAGCGCCCACGGCAGGATTGGGCCAGGTGCGCCCCTGCCCGCGCTTGCCCAGCGCCAGCGCAAGCTGCAGGAAGCGGCGATCGGCGTCCTTGGACTCGCGGGCCTTCTGCGCGAACTGATCCTCCAGGATCCGGAAGATCATTTGCGGATCGCGGCGAGCCGCGCTTCCTCCTCACCGGAGAGCTCGCCGAGCACGTCGGCGAAATCCTTGGCCTCGCGGAAATTGCGATAGACCGAGGCAAAGCGCACATAGGCGACGTCGTCGAGCGTGCGCAGATGCTCCATCACGGTCTCGCCGATCACCTCGGAGGAGATCTCGGCCTCGCCACCGGTCTCGAGCTCGCGGACGATGGTGGAGACCATCTTCTCGACGCGCTCCGGCTCGACCTGCCGCTTGCGCAAGGAGATCGACACCGAGCGCATCAGCTTGTCGCGGTCGAACGGCACGCGGCGGCCGTTGCGCTTGATCACCGTGAGCTCGCGCAACTGCACGCGCTCGAAAGTGGTGAAGCGGAAATTGCAGGCGACACACACGCGCCGCCTGCGGATCACGGAAGAATCCTCAGTCGGACGCGAGTCCTTTACCTGCGTATCGAGACTGTTGCAGTTCGGGCAGCGCATCCGTTTACCCTAGGCTTTACTGATAGATCGGGAACCGATCGGTGAGCGCCTTGACCCGTTCCTTGATCGCGGCTTCGACCAGCGGCGCCTTGCCGTCGTCGGACTGCGCGATCGCGTTCAGGACCTCGGCGATCATGCCGCCGACCTGCTGGAATTCGGCGACGCCGAAACCGCGGGTCGTCGCCGCCGGGGTGCCGAGACGCAGGCCCGAGGTGACGAAGGGCTTTTCGGGGTCGAACGGAATGCCGTTCTTGTTGCAGGTGATGGCGGCGCGGACCAGCGCCTTCTCCGAGACGTTGCCCTTCAGGCCCTTCGGCCTGAGGTCGACCAGCATCAGATGGTTATCGGTGCCGCCGGAGACAATATCGAACCCGTGGCTCTTCATCGCCTCGGCCAGCGCCTTGGCGTTCTCGACGACGTTCTTCGCATAGATCTTGAAGTCCGGACGCAGCGCCTCGCCGAAGGCGACCGCCTTCGCCGCGATCACATGCATCAGGGGCCCACCCTGCAGGCCCGGGAAGATCGCCGAATTGAGCTTCTTGGCGAGCGCCTCGTCGTTCGAGAGGATCAGGCCACCGCGCGGACCGCGCAGCGACTTGTGCGTGGTGGTGGTGGTGACGTGGGCATACGGCACGGGCGAGGCATGCACGCCGCCGGCGACGAGACCGGCGAAGTGCGCCATGTCGACCAGGAGGTAGGCGCCGACGCTGTCCGCAATCTCGCGGAAACGCTTGAAGTCCCAGGCGCGCGAATAGGCCGAGCCGCCGGCGACGATCAGCTTGGGCTTGACCTCTTCGGCCTGCTTGGCGACCGCGTCCATGTCGATGATCTGGTCCTCGCGGCGCACAGTGTAGTGCGCGGCCTTGAACCACTTGCCGCTCATGTTGACGGGCGAGCCGTGGGTGAGATGGCCGCCGGCCGCGAGGTCGAGGCCCATGAAGGTGTCGCCGGGCTGCAGCAGCGCCAGAAACACGGCCTGGTTCATCTGGCTGCCGGAGTTCGGCTGCACGTTGGCGAAGTTGGCGCCGAACAGCTTCTTGGCGCGATCGATCGCGAGGTTCTCGGCGACGTCGACCCACTCACAACCGCCATAGTAGCGCGCGCCCGGATAACCCTCTGCGTACTTGTTGGTCATCACCGAACCCTGCGCTTCCAGCACGGCACGGCTGACGATGTTCTCGGAGGCGATCAGCTCGACCTCATGGCGCTGCCGGCCGAGCTCGCCCTTGATGGCGGCGGCGATTTCCGGGTCGGCCTGGTCGAGCGAGGCGGTGAAAAA
Source organism: Bradyrhizobium sp. 613_E4_N2_2 (assembly GCF_052075995.1). Taxonomy (NCBI): domain Bacteria; kingdom Pseudomonadati; phylum Pseudomonadota; class Alphaproteobacteria; order Hyphomicrobiales; family Nitrobacteraceae; genus Bradyrhizobium; species Bradyrhizobium sp. 613_E4_N2_2. The sequence goes on along the minus strand of NZ_CP197234.1, from coordinate 3,814,231 downwards.
CGAGTCGGGCGCGGAGGCGGTTCTGGCTGAGGTCATCTTGCGAATATCTCCACCGCCGCAGCCTTTTGGCGGGCTACGGGCGGTCTGGTGTGGCGATCGGAAGCGGCGAGCGCGATCTACCACATCACCCGCCCCCGGCCAAGTATTTGCGGGTCGGGCCTGATATTTATGCAAGATATGGTGGGGATTGAAGGGGCCGGGCGAGCGGACGACTCCTTGAACCGTCCGCCCCGATCAGTCCTGAAGGGTCCGATTTGGACCTTAAAATCCGTGCGGGCCGGACCTGCCCCTACAGCCCGGTATACCCAGCCTTCACGGGATCGACGCTGCCGTCGAGCTGACGCAGATAGGTCAGTCCGCACACCGTCAACCTGTGGGTGTCCTTCTCGCCGGCTTCCATCAACGTATTGAGATAGTTCGTGACCTTGGCCCGCGCCTCCGCGCTCGCCGCGGACGTGCGGTTCGCGAGCAGGTCATAGGTCTGCATGATGCGGTCGATGGCAGCTTCCATGTCACCCTCTGGTTCTGTCGAATTTTGGGAGTTTTGATCAGGCAACCGCGCGGGCCCCGGACTGGGCCTCGAACCGGCCAATGGCCTTGTTGGCGAGCCTGATCTTGTTCAATTCGCCGTGCTGGAGCAGCTTGATGATGATCTCGAGCAGGCTTTCGTTGGTAACCAGCGTGTCGGGAATCGCGCCGGAGCGGCGGAGGTAATTCGCGGCGATGGCATAGGCGTCGCTCACGAGTTCGACGTTCATTGCCTGAAGCCCGCGCTCGACCAGCATCGCATCCTCCGATCCGCAGTAACAACTGCGGTGCGGGGAACTGGTTCCGCCCGGCCGGGTCATTATTTCGCAGTCGCGAAACGACAAAACGCACCGGTCCGGGCAAAGCCGGGCCGGCGCGCTTGGGGAGGTCAGGCACGTTCGGGAGGCTTGCCGGTCTTGTTATGGGCCGGCTTGGCCAAGTCCCGTCGCAAAGAACTCAGAGACGATACAGGATCTGGTCGGTCCAGAACCGCTCGAGGCGGTGCAGCGACTTGTTGAGGGTCGAGAACTCCTCGCCCGAGATACCGCCGACCTGCTCCACCGTCTTGACGTGCTTCTGGTAGAGGGAGTCGACGATGCGGCGGACTTCCTGGCCCTGCGGGGTCAGGCGGATGCGCACCGAGCGGCGATCGACGCGCGAGCGCTGATGATCGAGGAAGCCGAGCTCGACGAGCTTCTTCAGATTGTAGGAGACGTTGGAGCCGAGATAGTAACCGCGCGTGCGCAGCTCGCCCGCGGTCAGCTCCTTGTCGCCGATGTTGTAGAGCAGGAGCGCCTGGACCGAGTTGATGTCCGCACGGCCGCGGCGATCGAATTCATCCTTGATGACGTCGAGGAGCCGGCGATGCAGCCGCTCCACCAGAGTCAAAGCTTCCAGATAGAGCGACTGCACCGAACCCTGCTGGCCGGAGACGCGCTCTGCGGTATCTGCCGCAGTTGCGACGGCTTTCATCATGACACTTCCCCTGTTGTCGTTTTTATCGACACTCATTCGACGAAACTTGTGCTCCGTCTGATAGGTGCAACTTAAGGGGGGCGTTTGAAGATCGGCTTAAATAAGAGAATAAAGAGATCATGAATTTAAGACAGTGAATTGCGGATTAAGCCTGTGTCACAAGGGCTTTTCGCAACCGTCTGTTGACCCTCGCAAGGTCCTGTTCACCCTCCGTCCGCCACCTCTGTCGCATTCCAGTACAGGGCCGCCCCGTTTCGAAACGGGCGCGTAAGAGCTGTGGCGGAATGCACGGAGTCAATGAAAAGTTACCTCGAATTTTAGGCAACCATCGGTCAACCAAGCCACGACTTCGGAAATGCCGCTCTCGTGTCCCGGACAAGCGCAGCGAAGCGGAGCGAAGAGCCGGGACCCAGAAGCCGCAACCGAGATCGTGGAGAGCTGGGCCCCGGCTCAGCAGCGCAACACTGCGTGCTGCGCTGCGTCCGGGGCACGAGAGAGTGTGCGTTGAAATCGCAAGCGCGCTACGGCGGCCGCTCGCGCGCGGCCATCCAGGCGAGCGCGAGATAGGCGGCGAGCATGAAGGCTTCGACACCGACGACGATCAGGCTGCCGCCGTAGATGCCCGGGAACATCAGTTCGATCACCGCCATCGACACGACGGTCGTCAGCCACACCACCGCGCCCCACGGCGTCGCGAGCCAGAGGCCGACCGCGGCAACGAGCTCGATCACGGCGAAATAGACGGTGGCGGCCTGCCAGGCCATCGACTGGTTCTCGAATGCCTCGTCCTCGCCGCCGACGAAGCCGGTGACCTGGGCCCAGTGATAGAGGCCCTTCAAAATCGACAGCAGCGCCATCACGCGCAGGAACAGCACGAGCCGGCGCGTCCAGACATTGTCGTCGGACTCGGGGCGCTCCGACGAGATCGCCGCCACCGACATCGCGTTGTCTCTGGCGTTGTCTCTGGCGGCGTCCCTGGCACTGGCGCCGTCGCGGGCCGCATCGCGGGTGGAGATTTCGGACATGGTCCCCTTCTGGCTGCTTCGCCCCGCAAAATCAATCGGCTGCCCGAGTGAGCTCAATTTTGCCTTGCGGCAGGTCAAGCCGCGGTGGCGGGAACCATGCGAGCTGGTATAAGAATAATTCCAGCCGGAGGAAGAATGATGGCGATCAAATACGGACGTCCGATCGAATTGCGCGAGGTTTCGCGCCGGGATGGCGCCAGTGCCTCCCCTGCCCTCGATCTGACCGTCCGCCCGCGCCGCAACCGCAAGGCCGAATGGGCCCGGCGCATGGTGCGCGAGAACGTGCTCACCACCGACGATTTGATCTGGCCGCTGTTCCTGATCGACGGCGACAACAAGCGCGAGCAGATCGCCTCGATGCCGGGCGTCGACCGCCTCAGCGTCGACCAGGCCGTGCGCGAGGCCGAGCGCGCCATGAAGCTCACCATCCCCTGCCTCGCGCTGTTTCCCTACACCGATCCGTCCCTGCGCGACGAGGAAGGCTCCGAGGCGACCAATCCGAACAACCTGGTCTGCCAGGCGGTGCGCGCGATCAAGAAGGAGTTTCCCGACATCGGCATCCTCTGCGACGTCGCGCTCGATCCCTTCACCAGCCACGGCCATGACGGCCTGATCTCCGACGGCAAGATTTTGAACGACGAGACGGTCGCGGTGCTGGTGCGCCAGGCGCTGGTCCAGGCCGAAGCCGGCTGCGACATCATCGCGCCCTCCGACATGATGGACGGCCGCGTCGCCGCGATCCGCGAGGGGCTTGACCGCTCAGGCCTGCTCGACGTGCAGATCATGGCCTATGCGGCAAAGTACGCCTCCGCCTTCTACGGCCCGTTCCGCGACGCCATCGGTTCGGCCAAGACGCTCACCGGCGACAAGCGCACCTACCAGATGGACAGCGCCAACACCGACGAGGCGCTGCGCGAAGTCGACCTCGACATCTCCGAGGGTGCCGACATGGTGATGGTGAAGCCCGGCATGCCCTATCTCGATGTGGTCCGGCGCGTGAAGGACACCTTTGCGATGCCGACCTTCGCCTACCAGGTCTCCGGCGAATACGCGATGATCGCCGCGGCCGCCAACAATGGCTGGCTCGACGGCGAGCGCGCGATGATGGAGAGCCTGTTGGCGTTCAAGCGCGCCGGCGCCGACGGCGTGCTCAGCTATTTTGCCCCGAGGGTGGCGGAGAAGCTGCGGAGCCAGACGTAAGGTATCGCGGGATGGGCCAAGCGGCTTGTCCGCCGTAGCTCGAAGAGCGAAGGCGGAAGCGTGCCCACAATGCCAGCTAGCGATCGCGGAACGATGGTGGGCACGGCGCTAACGCGCCTTTGCCTACCCTACGACGCCCTCCCTGAACGACAGCGGTAACAGCCCCGCCCCCGAATTGCCGGAATATTTCGGCTTGTTGACGCCCGCACGCCCTTGGCACGGGGATGACTTGCTCCCATGTCCTGCCACGGGAGTTTCCCTTGGGAGAACGGACCATGTCGTATTCGGATTCGGGCAATGCCTGGCGCAATGACGGCGCTATGCAACCGCACGCCTACGATCCCTATCTGCACCCGGAATTGTTCCGCGGCGTGGCGACGCGGCGGGCGTTCGCGTTGCTGATCGACATGGTCGTGATCTCCGTTCCCGTGATCCTCGGCTACATCTTCATCGCGCTGTTTGGCATCGTCACGCTCGGCATCGGCTGGGCGCTGTTCTGGCTGGCCTGGCCGGCCTCCGTTGTTTGGGCCATCGTCTATTATGGTGCCTGCATCGGCGGTCCGTCGTCCGCGACGATCGGCATGCGCTTGATGGATCTCGAACTGCGCACCTGGTACGGCGCGCCCGGCTATTTCGTGCTCGGCGCCACCCATGCCGTGCTGTTCTGGGTGACGGTCTCGTTCCTGACACCTTTCGTGGTGCTGGTTGGGCTGTTCAACGGCCGCCGGCGCCTGCTGCATGATTTCGTGCTGGGAACGGTCGTGATCAACAATTCCGTCCGCGCGCCCGTGCCCCAGGCCGCAAGAACCTACTGAGAACCTGATGGTCAAGAACCTATCAACCAGGACCGACTAAACTGCCTTATCTGATCTGCCGAGTAGACCGATTGACCGAGGGCCTTCGTAGCGCGATGCTCATGCCCACTTTGGAGGCCCACGACGTCCCTTGACCCAGCACTCGCGCGACACCCCCCAATTTTACCTCACGGCGCCCTCTCCATGCCCGTACCTGCCGGGCCGGCATGAGCGCAAGGTGTTTACGCACCTCGTGGGGGAGCGCGCAGGCGACCTCAACGACCTCCTGACCCATGGCGGGTTCCGTCGCAGCCAGTCGATCGCCTACCGGCCGGCCTGTGACCAGTGCCGCGCCTGCGTCTCGGTCAGGGTGGTCGCCAACGAGTTCCGCCCCTCCCGCAACTTCCGGAAAGTCATCGCGCGCAACGCCGACATCATCGGCGAGCAGCGCAGTGCGGTGCCGACCTCCGAGCAATATTCGGTGTTCCGCGCCTATCTCGACTCCCGCCACCGCCATGGCGGCATGGCCGACATGACCGTTCTGGACTACGCCATGATGGTCGAGGACAGCCATGTCGAGACCCGCATCATCGAGTACCGCAAGCGCGGCCCCGACAGCGGCATCACCGGCCGCGGCGAGGAGCTGATCGCGGTGGCGCTGACCGACGTGCTCAGCGACGGCCTGTCGATGGTCTATTCGTTCTTCGAGCCGAGCCAGGTCAGCCGGTCGATGGGGACCTTCATGATCCTCGACCATATCGCACGGGCGCGACGTCAGGGCCTGCCCTACGTCTACCTCGGCTACTGGATCGAAGGCTCCAAGAAGATGGACTACAAGGCCCGCTTCCTGCCGCAGCAGCGCCTCGCACCCTCAGGCTGGCTGCGCATCGATGCGCAAGGTGACGCGACGTCAGAGCCGCAGGACTAGCTCGCTGTCATGCCCCGGCTTGACCGGGGCATCGAGTACGCCGCGGCTTCTCGGCTCAATCACAACCGTCTCTGGAATACAGGGTCGCCCGGTCAAGCCGGGCGACGACGGCGGTGTGTTGGGCGAACACTCACCCGAACAGTGTATCCACCAACAACTTCACGTTCAAAACCACGATCACGCCCGCGACGATCCACGCGAGCGCGGCGACTGACGTGGGTATCGCGAACTTCCCCATCTTGCGCCGATCCGAAACGAAGCGGACCAGCGGGATGACGGCGAAGGGCAGCTGCATCGACAGCACGACCTGGCTGAACACCAGCAGATCGGCCGTGCCGCGCTCGCCATAGATCGCGGTGACGACGATCACCGGAACGATGGCGATGCCGCGCGTCAGCAATCGCCGCGCCCAGCTCGGCAGGCGCAGGTCGAGAAACCCCTCCATCACGATCTGGCCGGCGAGCGTCGCCGTCACCGTCGAGTTCAGGCCCGAGGCGAGCAGCGCAATCGCAAACAGCGTCGAGGCGATACCGAGGCCGAGCAGCGGCGACAACAGCTCGAAGGCCTGGCCGATTTCGGCGACGTCGGAATGGCCGCTCTTGTGGAAGGTCGCGGCTGCCACGACGAGGATCGCGGCATTGATGAACAGTGCCAGCATCAGGGCGATGGTCGAATCCGTCGTCGCCCATTTGATCGCCTCGCGCCGGCCGGTGTCGTTGCGCTCATAGGCGCGCGTCTGCACGATCGAGGAGTGCAGGTAGAGATTATGCGGCATCACGGTCGCGCCGATGATGCCGATCGCGATGTAGAGCATTTCCGGATTGGTGAAGATCTCGGTCTTCGGCATGAAGCCGTGCAGGACTTCCGCCATCGGCGGCGCCGCGGCCACGATCTGGACCAGGAAGCAGACCGCGATCACGACAAGCATCGCGATGACGAACGCTTCGAGGAAGCGAAAGCCGCGGTTCATCAGGAGCAGCAGCAGGAACGCATCGAGCGCGGCAAGCAGCGCGCCGCCGATCAGGGGAATGCCGAACAGCAGTTTGAGCGCAATCGCTGTGCCGATGACTTCGGCGAGATCGCAGGCGATGATCGCCGCCTCGCAGGCGAGCCAGAGCAGGAAGTTCACCGCCGGCGAATAGGTCGCGCGGCAGGCCTGCGCGAGGTCGCGGTCGGTGACGATGCCGAGCCGCGCCGCCAGCGACTGGAGCAGGATCGCCATCAAATTCGAGAGCAGGATGACCGAAAGCAGCGTGTAGCCGAACTTCGACCCGCCGGCGAGGTCGGTCGCCCAGTTGCCGGGGTCCATGTAGCCGACCGAGACCAGGTAGCCGGGGCCGACAAAGGCGAGCAATCGCCGCCACCACACCCCTGCCGTGGGGATGGCGATCGTGGCGTTCACCTCGGCGAGGCTCTTGGTAGCCGGCGCATCAGTGCGCCAGCCGGCGGCATCTTGGGTCAAATCGGGTGAGCGGGCATCCATAGCGGCAGAATACCGAAGTCGAAGCTTATTGCAACTCATTTGCAACTGCATCTAGCCGCATGAGTTCCCGGCGCGGCGGTTATTCGCCACCCTGTCGGGAAGCGGGTGGGTTTGGCCGTCCTCGGGAGCGGATACTGGCGCCAACTCGACTTTGCAGGAAATGCGCCATGTCAAATCCGCTTCGCCTCCCTGACACTTTCAACCGCCTCGCCTGGTCCAACCTGGCGGCGCAATCGGCCGAGCAGATCGCGCTGGCCGCGGCCCCCATCGTCGCCGTGCTCACGCTGGGTGTTGCGGAAGGCCAGACCGGCCTGCTCCAGACCGCCCTCACCCTGCCCTTCGTCCTGTTCGCCATTCCGGCCGGCCTGCTCGCCGACCGCATCTCCCGCCGCTCGCTGATGGCGGGTGCCGAAGCGCTGCGCGCGGTCGCGCTGGCGGCCATCGTGCTGCTGCTCACACTTGGCGCGCTCAATTTGCCGCTGCTGGCTCTGCTCGGCTTTGCCGCCGTATGCGGCACGGTCGTCTACAGCGTGGCAGCGCCGGCCCTGGTGCCCTCGCTGGTGAGCGCGGAGCTGTTGCCGTCGGCAAATGCCCGCATCGAGCTCGCCCGCACCATCGCCTTTGCAAGCGGGCCTGCGGTCGGCGGCGCACTGGTCGGCTGGTGGGGCGCGAGCCCGGCCTTCGGCTTTGCCGCGGCGCTCTCGGCCATCGCCGTCGTGCTGCTCTCCGGCATCTACGAGCCCACCCGGACGCCCTCGCCGCGGCGCCATCCGTTCCAGGACATCCGCGAGGGCGCGGCCTTCGTGTTCCACCATCCACTGCTGCGGCCGGTGTTCATCACCCAGTTCATCTTCAACACCGGCTGGTTCCTCCAGATCGCCGTGTTCGTGCCCTATGCCGTGCGCCATCTCGGCCTGACGGCCGCAGGCGTCGGCACCGTGCTGACGATGTACGGCGTCGGCATGGTGATCGGTGCGTTGTTCGCCACGCGCGTGATGAAGCGCATCGCCTTCGGCACGGTGGTCGGCCTTGGCCCGGTCACGGGTTTCGTCGCCGCTATAGTGATGGCGCTGACGGTGCTGGTCCCCTCGCCCTGGCTCGCGGCCTTGAGCTTCTTCCTGCTCGGCGTCGGGCCGATCCTGTGGGTGATTTCGACCACGACCCTGCGGCAGTCCGTGACGCCGCCGCGCCTGCTCGGACGCGTCTCCGCCATCAACATCATGAGCTACGGCGCCCGCCCGCTCGGCTCGGCGCTGGGCGCGATCGTCGGCGGCTTCTGGAGCGCGGAGGCCTGCCTGTATCTCGCCGCCGCCGTGTTCGGCGTTCAGGCGCTGGTGATCTGGCTCTCTCCCGCCGTGGCGCTGGATCGGCAGCCGGCCATGGTGGGGGACGAAGTGCCGGCGCGGTGCTAGTCCGGTACTCAATCAGCGGCGATGGCCCGCGCCAATCGGGCAACCGCCGGCGCAATGGTCTGCTGCGGGTAGCCGCTAAAGCCCAGCATCAGCGCCGACTGCGCCGGCGCCTCGATATAGTGGCGGCTCATCGCGCGAACGGTGACGCCGTGGTCGCGAGCGGCCCGTTCGATCTTCACGTCGGAAAGTCCCCGTCGCGTGTAGGCAACCAGGTGCATTCCCTGGTCCGGCGGCTCGACCGACAAATGGTCGCCCAGGCGCCGCCTCAGTGCCGCAACGAGGGTATCGCGCTGGCGGCGGTACACTTCCCGCATTCTGCGGATGTGGGTTGCGAAATGCCCCTCTTCCATGAAGGCCGCGGCAACGGACTGGCAGAGGCTCGACGGTTGACGGTCGATCAGATAGCGCGCGGCAACGAAATTCCGCACCAGCGGGTGTGGCAGCACGGCGTAGCCAAGCCGCAGTCCGGGGAAGAGCGCCTTGTTGAGAGTTCCGACGTAAATGACACGGCCGGCCTCATCCAGGCCCTGAAGCGAAGCGAGCGGACGGCCGCCGTAGCGGAATTCGCTGGCGTAATCGTCCTCGATGATCCAGGCGCCGGACTCGCGGGCCCAGGCGAGAAGTTCGAGGCGGCGCGCCATCGAGAGGGGAACGCCTGTCGGAAACTGGTGCGAGGCCGTTATGAAAACTGCGCGCGCCTTCGGGGCGCGGCGGATCCCTTCCGTGACGTTGACGCCGTGCTGGTCAACCGGGATGGCGCAAACCTTCGCGCCTGACGCAGTGAGCGTAAGACGGGTCAGGGTATAGCCGGGGTCTTCGATCCAGACCTCCTTGTCCGGCCCGGGCATGACACGTGCGACGATGTCCACGGCTTGCTGCGTGCCGGCGGTGATCACGATCTGGTCGACCTCGCAGCGCACGCCGCGTGCGGCCCGAAGATAGTCGCAAACCGACTTGCGCAGCTCCAGCAAGCCACGCGGATCGCCATAGCCGAGATGATGTCGCTCAAACGATCGCAGCGTGCGCGCGGTGAGTTTGCGCCACAATTCGGCGCTACGTGCATCCAACAGCGTGCGCCCCAGGTTGAAGGGACGCTCGTCATTCTGCGTCGTCACATCGACGAAATCGCCGAGGCCGTGAAAGGAGGCCACGCCTGCCGCGGCCGGTGCCGCCCGCGTCTTGCGGCCATGAGGCGCGGCAAACGGTTCAGGCAGATCGGACGCAACGTAGGTCCCCGCCCCCTTCCTGCCGAAGGCATAACCTTCGGCCAGCAGCTGCTCGAAAGCCGAAACAACTGCGGTACGCGAGACGCCGAGCTGCGCCGCAAGGTCGCGCGTCGAGGGCAACTTGGCCGCCGGACGAAGCGCTCCGGACAGAATTGCCGATCGTAGCTCGAGGTAGATTTGGCGGAATACCGGCGCCTCCGCCGTACGGTCGACGCTGAAGGAATAGAGTTCTGCCCAGCCCTGCCTGCTCTTCACGGGTCCTCGTCCGACAGGGTGAGCCGCACGTCGAGAAGTGGTATGCCGCAATGGGACCAAGTGGACCTTTGCTCAAGACCACTATTTTTCTATCCTGTTTCGGATAACAAGGAAACCTGAAATGTCCGCTCATTCGGATGGCGGCGCGGAGCGTCTTGCACCATGAGTTCACCGCAAATCCGTCGCGAGGACCGCGCCATGTCGCAGGAGCGGATCCTGGAGATGCTGGCACGCGGATATGCTGGCCATCTTGCGACAGTCAGCGAGGACGGCTTTCCCTACTGTATCCCGCTCCTCTATCTCTGGCTCGACGGTGAGGTGTATCTGCACACGACAGCCGCCCGGGGACATCTGCGCGCAAACATCGAGCGAGATCCCCGCGTCTGCATCGAGATCGATGAGCACGAAGGTGTCTTCGACTATGGCCGGTTCGAATGCGATTCCGGTCTCGCCTATCGAAGCATATGCCTGTTCGGCCGCATCAGGGTCGTGGGCGACACGGGCATCAAGCAGCGGTTCTGCGAAACGTTGATGGCCAAATACGGCAAGCCGGATACGACGCGACCGAAGGGGTTCTTCCCGCGGCTCGACATCATCACCGTCTACGCCGTCGCCATTGAGCGCATGACCGGCAAGGAGACTTCGATGCCGCCGCTTTCCGAACAATGGCCCGCCAAGGATCGAACGAAAACGCCCAATGTCTCGGCCCCTGCGATCCGCCGCTAATTCGCCAGATACCGCTCGTAGCTCCCGGTCATCGGCTCGCTCGTATCGACCTCGGGATCGAGCGTGTAGAGGTCCTGCGCGCGGCCGATGCCGCGCAGCGCGTAGCGTCCGGTGGAGACGAGGTAGCGACGGCCGGTGGCGTCCAGGCCCTTGTAGAACTCGGCCGAGGCCAGCAGCTCGCGGTCGACCGAGCGGCTCATCGAGGCGATGCGACTGACCTCGTTGACGGTGGGGCCGACGACGGTGAAGTCGAGCCGGTCCGCGCTGCCGATATTGCCGTAAAAGACCTCGCCGACATGCAGGCCGATATAGGCCGACGTCGTGGGACGGCCATCGGCCTCCCGCCGCTTGTTCAGCGCAGCGACGTTCTTGCGGAACAGATGCTCGGCGCGTAGCGCAGCGCGCCGCGCGTCCGACATGTCCTCCCCCCAGAACATCGCGAGCACGCCATCGCCGATCAGCTTCAGGACGTCGCCGCCGGCATCGTGGATCGCGTCGATCACGGCCTGGGCATAGTCGTTGAGGAACGGGATGATCTCGTCGGGGCCGATGCTCTCGCTGATCCCGGTCGAGCCGCGCAAATCCGAATACCACAGCACGGCATTGATGCGCTCGGTGACGCCGCGTGTGATGCGCCCGCCCAGCACCTGCGCGGAGGCATCGCGGCCGAGATAGACGCGGCCGAGGGTTCGCGCGATGTCGACCTGCTGCGCCGACTTGATCGCGAGCCCCAGCACCGGCACGAGATCGCGCAGAGCTTCGAGCTCGGGTTCGGAGAAGCCGCTGTCGCGGCGCGTGGTCCAGCAGGAATAGAGGCAATCCATCAGGCCGAGCGCGCCGTTCTCGCCGAAGCGATGCACGAAGGCGAGATAGTGCTTGTGGCCTTTTTCCGCGAGCTCGCCGATCTGTGAGAAATCCATTGAGGGCGCATCGGCGAGATCAATCACCATCTCGTCGTTGCCGTGCTCGAGCATGTGGAAGAACACCGAGCGGCGCCAGCTCTTGGCCGCGTCGCCCTCGGCAGTCGAGCCGTATTCGAATGCGTCGCTCTCGTTGCTGGGACGGTCGCTCCAGCGGAAGCCGCGGCCCTCATAGATCGGATGCAGCGTGTCGATCACGACGAGCCCGCGCGAGAGTTCCAGCCCTTCGGCGCGGCAGCGCTCGCAGAAGCCGCGGAGCAGCTCGTTTTCGGGCAAGCCCGTCAGCCCTTGGCCGGTCAGCCAGTTCATCAGCGCGAGGCGCGAGGTCAATTGCATGCGCCATTATGGCGTGCATTCGTGACGAGCGAAAGGCCACGCGCGAACCGTGCGCAACCAAGGCTCCCGTCCGCAGCAGATCGAATATGTCGCGGACGCTGTTGACGCACTCTCGCCGCGGGCCGCAAATGCAACCGATGACACCGCCGCACACCGAGACCAGAATCGCACCGAGATGAGCCAGCGCCAGCTTCCGATCATCCTGGCGCTCGGCACCACGCAGACCCTGGCCTGGGCTTCCAGCTACTACCTGCCGGCGCTGCTCGCCGATCCCATGGCGCGCGACCTCGGCGTCTCCTCCAACTGGATCTTTGGCGCGTTCTCGGCCTCGCTCGTGATCTCGGCGATGCTCGGCCCTCGCATCGGGCGGCAGATCGATCTGTTCGGAGGCCGGCAGGTGCTGTCGGTCTCGAACCTGACGATGGCCGCCGGTCTCGTCCTGCTCGGCCTCTCGCACTCATTGGCGGTGATGGCGTTCGCCTGGCTCGTGCTCGGCATCGGCATGGCGATGGGGCTGTACGATGCCGCCTTCGCCGCGCTCAGCCGTATCTACGGCACCGAGGCGCGCAGGCCTATCACCGGCATCACGCTGATGGCAGGCTTCGCCTCCACCGTCGGCTGGCCCCTCACCGCCTGGGGCCTGTCCCATATCGGCTGGCGCGAGACCTGTTTCGCCTGGGCGGCCGCCAACATCCTGATCGGCCTGCCCCTGAACTTCTTCATGCTGCCGGCGATCAAGGGCGCCAGGCAGGCCGCGGCGACGGCCGAGAAGCCGCATTTGCCGCTCGACCGAACCATGGTGCTGCTCGCCTTCGTGTTCGCGGCGGTCTGGACCGTCACCGGCGCAATGGCCGTCCATTTCCCGCGCCTGCTGGAGGCCACAGGTGCGACGCATGTCGAGGCCATCGCGGCCGGCGCGCTGATCGGCCCGGCACAGGTGGCCGCGCGCATTCTCGAAGCGGGCTTCCTGAGCCGCTTCCATCCGCTGTGGTCGACGCGCCTTGCCTGCGTCACCCACCCGCTCGGCGCCGCAATCCTCGCCATCTTCGGCGCCCCCGCCGCAAGCGCGTTTGCACTGCTCCACGGCTCAGGCAACGGCATTCTCACGATCGCGCGCGGCACGCTGCCGCTGTCGATCTTCGGGCCGAAAGATTTCGGCTACCGCCTCGGCATCATCGGCGCGCCGGCACGGATGGCGCAAGCGGTGGCGCCGCTGGCCTTCGGCCTGCTCATCGACGTCATGGGCGCCAAGGTGCTGATCGTCTCCTCCGCGCTCAGCCTCTCGGCGCTGGCCGCGCTGTTCCTGATCCGCGCCGAACGGCGCCCGGATTGACCGCGCAGCCCCTTTCGCGCACAAGCGGGCCATGAGCGAAGACAACAGCCCGCCCCGCACCTTCAAAGGCCTGCTGCGCTGGGCAACCACGCCGCCACAGGCCTGGGGCGTCTATCTCCTCGCCATCATCCTGGTCTGGCTGCTCTCGTTCTACGCCGGCACGCTCAAGCCGAAGAAGACACCGGACGCCAGCCCGCCCCCGGTCACGGCACCGCGCAACTAGGCCGGCTTCGCCTGGCTGGTCGCGATCCAGATGCCGGCGAACACAGCAACCAGCCCGATCAGAAGGTTTGCCGTGATCGGCTCGCCGATGAGCAGCGCCGCCAGCAAGGTCGCGGCAATCGGATTGACCGTCATGGTATTGGCAACGCGGGTCGGCGTCGCCCGCGCCAGCGCCATCACCCAGAGGATGAAGGCGAGCGCGCCGCCGCCGATGCCGAGATAGATGCCGGCAATCCACTGCCCCGTCGTGAAGTGATCGAGCGCCGCAAAGCTACCCTTCACGAACCCCGCCAGCACCAGCACGGCGGCGCCCGCGCCCATGCCGACGGTGAGAAAGCCAAGCGCGCTGGAGCGCTGCATCAGCGGGCGCGACAGCACGTTGTAGAACGCCATGCAGAATACGGCACCGGTCATGATCAACTCGCCGCGCCAGGCGCCGGGCGGGCTCTGGGCGAGCCCCGCGGCCAGCGCAGCTGCCACACCGAGCACGGCGATGCCGACGCCGACGATCTTGCGCGCTGTCAGACGCTCGACGCCGAGGATTGCACCGACCACCATGGTGTGGAGCGGCAGCGTCGCCAGCGCGAGACTGGCGCGCGCGGCGGTCGTGTAGGACACCGCGATATTGTAGAGGATGAAGAACAGGCCGAAGAAGCAGATGCCGAGCAGCGCCACCGCCGGCCAGTCGGGCCGCTGCGGCCAGCGCACGCCAAGCAGGAGCGCACACGGCAGGAGGCAGAGAAAGCCGATCCCCCAGCGCAGGATCGCCAGCAGAACCGGATCGGCGCCGCCGACGAGATAGCGGGTGATCGCCGCGGCGGTGCCGCCGAGGCTGCTCGACGCCAGCGCGATCGCGACCCCGGCCCACTCTCCCACGCTCGTCTCCTGTTGCGGAGCCTTTCGCGGGCCGTAGCACGCTGCTGCTGCCAACGCCATGGCAGCAGCCTCGGCGCAAACGCTAGTCGTAAAACTCAGGCGCCATCTTCTGGCTGTCGCGCTGGGCCTTGTCGTGGTTGATCCAGAGCTGCGCCTTCTCCTTGGTCAGCGTGTCGGCGATCTTCTGCATCGACGCCGCGCTCTGGTCCTTGTTGGCGTTCATGCTGGGGACGCGGCGGTTATCCCAATTGTCCTTGAAGTGGACGGCGTCGCCCGACAGCACCACCGCGCCGGTTTTCGGCAGTTTCACCAGCAGCGACTGGTGTCCCGGCGTGTGGCCGGGCGTCGACAGGATGGTCACGCTGCCGTCGCCGAACACGTCCTTGTCACCCGCGAGCAACTCGACCGGGTGCGAGGGCTTGAAGCGCGGTTCGTTGTTGGCGCCGGGCCAGTCATATTCGGCCTTCTGCACGTAGAGCATGGCCTGCGGGAACAGCTCGACATTGCCGGTGTGGTCCGGATGCGTATGCGACACCGCCATCGCCTTGACGTCATCCGGCTTAAGGCCGAGCTGTTCGAGCTGGGCGGCCAACGTCTTCGGCCGGCGCCAGGTGACGGCCTTGGGATCGGCGGGGACAAGGCCATTCGGCATGGCGGCGACAGCATCGGCGATGCCGGTGTCCCACAGGAACCAGCCCTTGCTGCTGTGCTTGATGAGATAGCAGCTGTCGACGAAATCCATCGACTCGCCCTCGTTCAGGCCGGGCGTCCAGCGCGAGATGTCCCCGGCGGTGCCCTCCCCGCAATTGAGGACGTAGAGCTTTTCGACGCCCGATTTCTCGGACTGCGCGACGGCCGCGTGGCCGGACAGAGCCAGCGCGGCGACGGCGAGAGCAAACTTGATCCTGGGCATCATCCTTGGTTCCTCTTGCGGCGCCCTGTATGGCTGCGACCGAGGATCAACCCCGGCCGCGCCGCCGAATTCCGTTTCGGCAGATCACATCAATGCGGGCAGGTCTCGACCTCGACCGTGACGTGGCTCAGGCCCTTCAGCCCGGCGAGCCGCTTCTTGTAGACGGCCGGCTGCTTCGGCTTGTCCGACACCACCGAGACCAGCACGGCGCAATGGCCGGGCCCGACCTGCCAGAGATGCAGGTCGGTGACGCGGTCCTCTCCGACCTCCATGCGGGCGCGGATGGTGCGTTCGAGCTTCTCGTCGGCGCGCACGTCGAGCAGCACCGCGCCTGAGGACTTGACCAGGCCGAACGCCCAGCTCGCGATCACGGCGCTGCCGATCAGGCCGACGGCCGGATCGGCCCAGACCCATCCCGAATACATCGCGACCACCAGCGCTGCGATCGCCAGCACCGAGGTCGCCGCATCGGCCATGACGTGGACGTAGGCCGCACGAAGATTGTTGTCGTGATGATGGTGGTGATGACCGTGATCGTCGTGATCATCATGCGCATGCCCAAGGCCGTAGTCATGGCCGTGGTCATGGCCGTGATGATGGTGATCATGGCTGTCGCGCAGCAGCCACGCGCTGGCGAGGTTGACGCAGAGGCCGAGGGCGGCGACCGCGATGGCCTCGCCATAGACGATCGGCACCGGCGTGAACAGCCGCAGCACGCTCTCATAGGCGATCTCGACCGCGATCAGGCCCAGGATGATCGCGCTGGAGAAGGCGGCGAGGTCGCCGAACTTGCCCGTGCCGAAGGTGAAATGCGCATTCCCCAGGTGCCGGCGCGCGAAACGGTAGGCGAAAGCAGCAATGCCAAGCGCGGCCGCATGCGTGCCCATGTGCCAGCCGTCGGCAAGCAGCGCCATCGAGCCGAACAGCGAGCCGGCGACGATCTCGCCGACCATCATCACCAGCGTCAGGACGACCACGAGCCAGGTGCGCCGCTCGTTCTCATCGTGCTTCTCGCCCAGAAAGACGTGGTCATGGGTCCATTGCTCGGTCGAATGAGAATGCATCGAAAAGTCTCCGAAAGGTCCGGTCCGTTGACCCGCAATATAGACCTGCGGAATGTCCGGGCAAAATCAAGTCAACGAGCCGATTGACAGCCCGGCGCGGTTTCGTTGTAATGACGCTCATGGGGATTGAGCGATCTCCCCACGAGGCGACAAGCCCAAGTATCGCGTCCCGTTTGTCTTTACGAGGGCGCATCATGTCTTCCTACACAACGATATCTGCTGACAAATTGGCACGGCTGATCGGCACGGCGAACGCCCCTGCCCTGATCGACGTGCGCACGGACGAGGATTTCGCCGCCGACCGGCGGCTGATTCCCGGTTCGATCAAGCTCAGCCACGAGAATGTTCCGGACTGGGGCGGCGACTTCGCGGGCCGTTCCGCGATCGTCTCGTGCTTCCGGGGCGAAAAGCTCGCGCAGGGCACGGCGGCCTGGCTTCGCCAGCTCGGCGTGGCGGCCGAGACGCTGGAGGGGGGGTTCGAGGGCTGGAAGGCGGCAAAGCTGCCGCTGCTCGACACCCGCAAGCTGCCGCCACGCGACGCGAAGGGACGCACCGTCTGGGTGACGCGGGCCCGGCCGAAGGTCGATCGCATCGCCTGCCCCTGGCTGATCCGCCGCTTCGTCGATCCCAACGCGGTGTTCCTGTATGTCGCGCCGTCCGAGGTCGTCGCCGTGGGCGAGCGTTTCAACGCGGCGCCCTTCGACATCGAGAACGTGTTCTGGAGTCACCGCGGCGAGCTCTGCACCTTCGACGTGATGATCGAGGAATTCGGAATTGCCACGCCACCGCTGCTGCGGCTCGCCACGCTGGTGCGCGGCGCCGACACCGCGCGGCCCGACCTCGCGCCGGAAGCGCCCGGCCTGCTCGCGGCCTCGCTCGGGCTGTCGCGGATGTACGACGACGATCTTGAACAGCTCGAAGCCGGCATGACGCTCTACGATGCCTTCTACCGCTGGTGCCGCGACGCGACGGCCGAGACCCACAACTGGCCGACTAACAAGGTGAAGGCGTGATGGACATCCGCGCCAATCAAACGGGGGCTGATGCCGGTCACGGCATCAGCTTCGGTGAAGCCTTCCGCGTCTGGCTCCGCGTCGCCTGCCTGAGCTTTGGCGGCCCCGCGGGCCAGATCGCGGTGATGCATCGCATCTTGGTCGAGGAGAAGAACTGGATCTCCGAAGGCCGATTCCTGCATGCGCTGAACTACTGCATGCTCCTGCCCGGACCGGAGGCGCAGCAGCTGGCTACCTATGTCGGCTGGCTGATGCATCGCACCGCCGGCGGCCTGATGGCGGGCGGGCTCTTCATCCTGCCCGGCATCATCGCGATCATGGGCCTGAGCTACATCTACGCCGCCTACGGCAATGTCAGCTTCGTCGAGGCGCTGTTCTTCGGGCTGAAGGCGGCCGTGCTGACCATTGTCCTCGAAGCCGTGGTGCGCGTCGGCAAGCGCGCGCTGAAGAACCGCATCATGATTGCACTCGCCGCAATCGCCTTCGTCGCGATCTTCTTCTTCGCGGTCCCCTTCCCGATCATCATCATCGCCGCCGGCGTGATCGGATATGTCGGCGCGCGGGCCGGCCGGCCCGAGTTTGCCCCGGCGGCTCACGGCCCCGGCGGCAGCACCGCCGTGATCGACAGCATGCTCGGCGAAGCCGTTCCCGAGCATGTGCGCCCCAATACCGCGCGCGCGATCCGCGTCGGTGCGCTATGGCTCGCGCTCTGGCTGGTGCCGGTGATCGCGCTGCTTTTGATTCTTGGTCAAGCCAGCGTGTTCAGCCAGATCGCGCTGTTCTTCTCGAAGATGGCGCTGGTCACGTTCGGCGGCGCTTATGCGGTGCTGGCGTATGTTGCGCAGCAGGCGGTCGAGCATTATCACTGGCTGAAGCCGCACGAGATGCTCGACGGTCTCGGCATGGCCGAGACCACGCCAGGCCCGTTGATCATGGTGCTTCAGTTCGTTGGCTTCATGGCCGCCTATCGCGATCCAAGCGGCCTGTCGCCGATGCTTGCAGCGACGCTCGGCGGATTGCTTGCGACCTGGGTCACGTTCACCCCCTGCTTCCTCTGGATCTTCGTCGGCGCCCCCTACATCGAGCGCCTGCGCGGCAACAGGGGCCTCGCCGGCGCACTCGGCGCGATCACCGCCGCCGTCGTCGGCGTGATCCTCAACCTCTCGATCTGGTTCGCGCTGCACACGCTGTTCCGCGAGACCGTGCCGGTGCACGCCTTCCCGCTGTCCTTCGACAGGCCGGTGCTGACGAGCGTTGACGTCCCGGCGCTGCTGCTGTCGATCGCGGCCGCGACCGCGATCTTCCGCTTCAAGCTCGGCATGCTCACCGTGCTCGCCGGCAGCTGCGCCGCGGGCGTGGTGCTAAGGCTGGTGGGCCTGATCTAGGCCGCGGCAGCCGCACGACCGGGGTCGAACTCTCCGTCGCGCGGCTCGAGCAGGCGCGACGGTTGCTCCGCGCCCGGCTGCGCCGAGGGACGCTGCGCGGCATCGCAGGTGCCGCGCCACTGCTCGATCAGATCGAGATTCGAATTGGTGCGGAGCGAGTCCTCCAGCGCCGGCATCGCGCTGGCGCCATCGGCCCCCTGCAAAATCCGATCGAACTCCTCGGACCTTCCCTGGAGTCGCGCCTGCCACGAAGCCCACAGCAGCGAGCTCGCCGTGCGGATACCGTGCGTGCGTAGCTTTTCGCGTGCGCTGCCTCCTTCCTTCGGCTTGGGCTGCGGCCCAAGCTGCGTGTAGAGGATGGCCTGGTCGGTCCAGTCGATGATCCGCTCCGGCGGAAGGCGCGTGTTGAGCAGGAGCTCGACGATGTCGGCAGTCGCCATATTCGGGACGTTCTCGATGTCCTCCTCCTCGAGCCTGACCTCGTGCCAGACGGTGAGACCATCGAGATCGCTGATCGGCAATTGCGAGACCATGCTCGGCAAGATGAGGCCCGCCGCCTTCTTGAACATCTGCTCCACGACCTGCCAGAGCACGCGCGGGAATACGCCGAAGACGAAGCCGGCGAGCAGAAGCAGATGGTCGTTCGCGCTAGACACAGCCGTGAAGGTCCAGATCCCGATGACGGCCAGAATGATGCGCAGCGACACCGCGACATAGGCGCTGCCACCGAGATCCTCCAGGACGTAGCGGCGAAACAGCATCTGGAGCGAGAAGAAATAGGCGCCGAGGAACGCGAGCTGGACCGGCGTGCCCGACGGCGTCAGCGCCTGCACGCCCGGACTCACGGTGAAGACAACGTCGGCCTGATACGGCGGCAGCGTGACAAACCAGCCGAGCGAAATCAGCACCGTGGCGAGCAAGACCGGGACCGTCGCAGTCGAGAGTGTCGTCACGCCGCCGGTATCCGCCCTTGAATATTTGCCGAGACGGCCGCTCAGCACATCCGCATAGACGTTCGGCGCAAGCTCGCCATAGATGGCTTCGAACTTCTGAAGATACCCCTGAACGCGACGTCCCCGGATCGCCGCATCCTCGTTCCGCACCTGGCGCAACAGCCCCAGACGATCGAGATTGACCAGGTATTCGTTCAGCAGGCTCGCCTTGCGCGTTCCGACGAAGAGATACCACATTGCGCCGGGCAGCAGGCACACCACGGCCAGGAACACGCCGCGCAGCACCGTGTACTGGTAGAATTTGCCGAGCGAGGCAACAATGGCCACGATCGACACCAGCACCAGCATGAAGAATATGAAGAGCCCCGCACGTGTGGACGCCTTGCTCTCTCTCAGCCATCGCTGCCCGATCGGCATCAGCAAGATCGTCGGGATGACGACAGCGGCGAACACCACGATCGGGATGATCACCTGGCGTGAGTCCCAGATGAAATTGCGGAGCGGCTCCACGCTGAGGACCACGATGAAAACGCCGCCAAGAAATGGAATCACCTCGAAGAACGATTCCAGCCGTTTGGCGAATCCGGATGCGGGCGCCGGAGCTTCAGAATCTGCAAGGTCCGCCTGAGCCGACTCGTCGGCGGGCACGGGTTTTGGAGTGTCGCTCATTGCCAGACCTCCCTTCATTGCGGGAACAGCGTCTGAAAATGCGAACCGCCAGCGCTTATCGGGCATGGCGTAATTTGAGCCGAACTCCGGCCATGGTGCTGGGTCAGCCAGCACTGTCGAATGCTAGCACGACCCCGCTGTGACCGCTGTGAAGTGGTTCACCTTCGATGGCACCAGGTAAAATCAGCATCGACGTCAACGAGCCGTCATGCTCGCCGCGTGCATCGGATCCGAGCGTGACATTTGCGCCACGGCTCTACCCCAAATTGTGCACATCATGCGAATTGCACTTTCCCGAGCAGCGGCATTTCTGGCAGACATGTGCCAAGTTGTCGCAGGCGGGAATGGGGACTGACATGGGGCGTTTCGCGGTCGCTTGGGTGGGCGGGCTTTTGGCATTGGGATTTTCCAGCGCGGCCTTGGCGGCTGATCTGGCGGTGAAGGCACCTCCCCTCGCGCCCATCCCCTTCACCTGGACCGGTTGCTATGTCGGCGCACACGTCGGCGGTGTCGTCAGCGACGACCGGACCACCAACTCGCTTGGAAACTCTGTCTCCTTCAGTTCAACAGGCTTCGTTGGGGGCGGACAGGTCGGCTGCGACTATCAATTTGCGACCAGATGGGTCGTGGGTGCCGAAGGCCGTGCGGCCTGGAGCAGCCTCCGCAACTCGCACGCCGGCACCGTCAGAAACCTCGTGACCGGCGTCGTCGTCCCCAGCCAGTTCACGATGAGCAACGACTTCCTGGCCTCGGCCACCGCGCGGCTCGGCTACGCGTTCGCTGATCGCTGGCTGGTGTTCGTCCGAGGCGGCGGCGCCTGGACGCGTGAAAAGCTTGACGAGGCCTTCACGCCCGCTGGTGGCGTCCCCGTCAATCCCAGCGGAGCCAGCACCCGAACCGGCTGGACCGCCGGCACCGGCGTCGACTGGGCGTTCGCACCGCATTGGTCCGCGGTTTTCGAATACGACTATTACGACTTCGGCGACCACAGCGCGTTCCTGAGCAATGGGGCCGGCACGACCGTCAACATCTTCAGCCTGAAGGATCGCATTCACGCCGTGACCGCAGGCGTGAACTATCACTTCTAGCGCTAACGCATCATCATCCGTGCAATCGCCTCGCCGATCACCACCGTCGTGAAGTGGGTGTTGGCGCGGCAGTCGGACGGCATGATCGAGGCGTCCGCGACGCGTAGGCCCGAGATACCCTTCACGGTGCCGTCGGGGTTGACCACGCCATCGGGGTCGTTGGCCCCACTCATGCGGCAACTGCCGGCGGCATGCTGGATGTCTCCGGTCTCTCGCCGCAGCAGCGCATCGAGCTCGTGATCCGGCAAGGCCGCAGCTTGCGGAAGCGTCAGATCGGTGTCGGTCAGCCTGATCCAATCGGCAATGCCTGAAAGCGCCGGCTGCGAGGTGATCACGGCCAGCCGTTTCACCGCGTCCATCATGCGCAGCATGTCGCGGGGATCGGCGAGCATGTTCTCCTCGACGATGGGATCGATCGCCGGATCGGTCGAAGCCAGCTTGAGCGTGCCGCGCGAATAGGCGTTGAACAGGCCGGCGCCGATCGCTCCGGGCACGCCGATGCCGCGGTGGTTGAACGCGATCAGGATCATGTCGCGCTTGCCGCCATCGGCGAGGCCGGAGGAATAGGTCACGCAGCAATTGGTGTGGCGGGTGTCCGGATCGGTCGGCCGCAGGTTTTCGTGGAGCTGGATCGTGGCGCGAAACAGCGGGTGGTCGAAGAAGTGGCGGCCGACCGGCAGATCGCGCTCGACCGCGATCCCGATCGCCTTCAGCTCATCCGCCGGTCCGATGCCTGAACGCAGCAGGATCGCCGGACTGTGGATGGCGCCGGCGCACAGCACGATCTGGCGCGCGCTGATCTCGTGGGTGCCCTGCCCTTCGATGTGAACCCGAAGGCCGGTCGCCCGGCCGTCGCTGATCAGCACGCGATCGACCAGCGCGTGCCCGCGAATCTCGAGATTGGCACGGCCGCGCGCCGGCTCGAGATAGCCCTCGTTGGTCGTGATGCGGCGGCTGTCGCGGCTGTTGATGGGATAGCAGGCGACGCCCTCGCCATCAGGACCGTTGAGGTCGGCGCACCAGGGATAGCCGCTCGCCAGCGCCGCATCGCGCAGGCCGCGATCGATCGGACCCCACTTCTCGGGCCGAGCGCGATAGACCGGCAGCGGTCCGCCGCTTCCATGGCCCGGGGCGTCACCAAATTCCAAATCATCCTCGATCACCGAGAACAGTGGCATCACGTCCTTGGCCGACCAGCCGGTGCAGCCATCGGCGGCCCATTCGTCGAACGCGTCAGCGACGCCGCGGATGGCAATCTGGCCGTTCATCATCGATGAGCCGCCAAGCCCCTTGCCGCGCCAATAGAAGCGCGGCTCCTGCCCGGCCACCCGGCGCGTCAGAAGATCGGGCCACTGCCATTTCTCCTGGTACTCGCGCTTGTGGATGATCGGGATGGGATTTGGCGTCATCACCTCCCAGGGCGCCTCGTCGGCGCGCCAGTCCAGCCCCGCCTCGAGCAGCAGGACACGCCGTGCGGGATCCTCGGAAAGCCGTGCCGCAACAGCGGCGCCGGCAGAGCCGCCGCCGACAACAATGACATCGTACATCGCGTTACTTCTCAACGTTCCAGAACACCGGGATGGCGGACGGTATCAGACCACGCAGGGTGGCGCGATAGGCCGCCGGCTGCGCAAACTGGCCCCACGGGATCGCGGGCGCCTGATCGTACATGACGCTCTGAATCTCGCCGGCGATTTTCTTGCGGTCCTCCTCGGCAGGTGCCTTGGCGAAGGCTTCCATCAGCGGCGTGATGCGCGCATCGCATTGCCAGCCGGTGAAGTCGGCGCAGTTGAAGGCGACCATGACGTTGGTCAGCGGCGAGCCCAGGTCAAAACCGCCGGCGTGGACGCCATAGACGCTCCAGCCTTCTTTCTTGGCGCGGCGCGCCAGCACGCTCGCCCAGTCCATCACCTGGAGATCGACGTTGAACCCGGCCTGCTTCAGCCGCTCGGCCAGCACCTGCGCCGAGACGCGCGGGGCTTCGAGGTCGTTGGCTTCCATGACGACCACGGGCTCGCCGGCATATTTGGTCGCCTTCAACGCGGCTTTCGCGGCTTCAATCGACGTCTTCGCGGCCGCTTCCGTGCCCGCCTTGCTCTCATAGGTGGTGCCGCAGGTGAAGAACGTCGCGCAGGGAGCCGCGTATTTGGCATCGAGCCCGAGCGCATCCAGCACCTCGCGCTGGTCGACCAGCTTCCACAGCACGCGGCGAATTTCCGGATCATCAAACGGCTTCGATGCGGCGTTGAGACGATAGGCGCCGGCGAACATGTTGCCGCCGGTGAAATTGACCAGCTTGACGCGGGAATTCTTTTCCAGCTGCGGCAACAGATCGAACGGCGCATATTGCATGAAGTCGACCTCGCCCGCCTGCAGCGCAGACGCGGCGGTCGCACCATCCGGGATGACGCGGATCTCGAGCGTGTCGATGCCGACGCGCTTGCCGCCGGCGAGGAAATCGGCGGGCTCGGGGCGCGGCACATAGTCGGCGAATTTCTTCAGGATCATGCGATCGCCGGTGCGGTGATCGGCCTTGCTGTAGACGAACGGGCCGGAACCGATGATCTCCGTGATGCGCTGGTCGCCGGGTGTTTTCGCGATGCGCTCGGGCATCATGAAAGCGACCGGGCTGACGGGATTGCCGAGCGCATCGATCACGAGGCCGGACGGCTCCTTCAGCGTCAGCACGAAGGTTTTCGCATCCGTCGGCTCGAGCGAGGCCGTGACCGCGAAGATGCGACGGCCGAGCGCGCTGCGGGTGCCCCAGCGGCGCAGCGACGCCACGCAATCGGCCGCCGTGACCGGCTGGCCGTCATGCCATTTCAGGCCGTCGCGCAGCGTGAACGTATAGGTCAATCCGTCGGATGAGACTTTCCAGTCCTGCACCATCTGCGGCTTGATGTCGCCCTTGGAGTCTTTCGCAAAGAGCGTGTCGAACACCATGTAGCCAAACGTGCGCGAAATGTAGGCCGTGGAAAAATGCGGATCGAGCGTGACGATCTCCGCCTCGAGCACCGCAACGAGATTGCCCGCCGCATGCGCGGGCGCCGCGACCAGCGCGAGGCCGAACAGCGCCGGAATGAAAGCCTTCAGTTTGAACATTGTGCCTTTTGCTTCTTCTTGAGAGTTCATTTGCAGGCAAAGAAAAAGCAATGTTCGTGCCCGATCAACGCAGGCACTTATGCGCTCACGCCTATCTGCCAAGCGTTTGCGCCACACTCGCTGTCATCGCCCGCGAAGGCGGGCGATCCAGTATTCCAGAGAGGGGCGTGATGAAACCGAGAAGCCGCGGCGTACTGGATGCCCCGTTCAAGCCGGGGCATGACACCTGTGTTGTGGGTCCCGGCTCTGCGCAGCAGCGTTTCACGCTGCAGCGCGTCCGGGACACGAGCCTGCTTACCCGATCACCTTGCCGAACTTGTTCGACTTCGGGAAACCCTTCGGCGGCATGCGGCCGGCATCCGCACGGGTGCCTTGCCACTCGGCAAGCTCCTTCATGGTCGCGGAGAATTCGCGGCCGGCGGAGTCCTTCCAGGTCAGGCCCGCCTTGGCCTCGAACACGGCGACGTCGGACAGGCCGCCGTCCTTGTACTTCTGCAGCCGCACGCCGCGACCGCGGGCCATCTCCGGCACCTGGTCGAGCGGGAAGATCAGCATCTTGCGGTTCTCGCCGATGACCGCGACGGTGTCGCCGATCACCTCGGTGACCGTGCGCGCCTCGTTCGGCATGTCGACGTTGAGGACTTGCTTGCCCTTCTTGGTCGTGCCGACGCAATCGTCCTCGTTGACGACGAAGCCCTGGCCCTCGTGGCTCGCGATCAGGAATTTGCGTCCGCCCTTGTTGACGAACAGCGCGACGGGGGCCGCCTCCTGCTCGAGGTCGATGAACAGACGGATCGGCTCGCCGTGGCCGCGACCGCCCGGAAGCTTTGCGACATCGAGCGAGTAGAATTTGCCGTTGGTGGCGAACAGCAGCAGCTTCGAGGTCGTCTCCGCGAAGAAGGCAAAACCGAGCTTGTCGTCCTGCTTGAAGGCCAGCCCCGAGAGATCCTCGACATGGCCCTTCATGGTGCGGATCCAGCCCTTGTCGGAGACCACGACCGTCACCGGCTCGCGCTCGACGAGGGCTTCTTCCATTGCGGCGAGGTCGTGCTCGGGCGCATCCGCAAAGGTGGTGCGGCGCTTGCCGAGCGGCGTCTTCGGTCCGAACATGTCGCGGACCTTGCCGACCTGCTCGCCGACCTTCTTCCACTGCTCCGGCTCCGAAGCGAGCACCGCGTTGATGCCCTTGAGCTCGGCGCGGAGGTTCTTTTCCTCGGTGCGGATCTCCATTTCCTCGAGCTTGCGCAAGCTGCGCAGGCGCATGTTGAGGATGGCCTCGGCCTGCACCTCGGTAAGCTTGAACGCCTTGATCAGCGCCGGCTTCGGCTCGTCCACGGTGCGGATGATCCTGATCACCTCGTCGAGGTTCAAGTACGCGATCAACAAACCGCCCAGAACTTCAAGCCGGTTTTCGATCTGCGCCTTGCGGAAGTTGGTCCGGCGGATCAGGACGTCGCGCAGATGGTCGAGCCATTCGCGCAGGCACTCCGCGAGCCCCACCACCTTGGGGATGCGGCCCTTGATCAGCACGTTGAGGTTCAGCGGAATCTTGTTTTCGAGCTCGGTCAGCCGGAACAACGATTCCATCATCAGGGCGGGATCGACGTTCTTCGACTTCGGCTCGATCACGATGCGGACGTCTTCGGCC
Organism: Bradyrhizobium sp. 613_E4_N2_2; assembly: GCF_052075995.1. Lineage (NCBI taxonomy): Bacteria > Pseudomonadati > Pseudomonadota > Alphaproteobacteria > Hyphomicrobiales > Nitrobacteraceae > Bradyrhizobium > Bradyrhizobium sp. 613_E4_N2_2. The sequence continues at coordinate 3,788,157 of NZ_CP197234.1, read as the reverse complement.
GACTCGTCCCTGATGTCGCCGACCAGCGGCAGCTTCTTCTGGTCCAGCAGCTCGGCGACCTTCTCGATCAGGCGCGACTTCTGCACTAGGAAGGGAATCTCGGTGACGACGACGACCCAGGTGCCGCGCGTACCCTCTTCCTGCTCCCATCGCGCGCGAACACGGAACGAGCCGCGACCCGTCGTATAGGCTTCAGCGATCGCCTGCTTGGAATCGACGCAGATGCCGCCGGTCGGGAAATCCGGGCCCTTCACCCACTTCAGCAACACCTTGGATTTCGCGTCGGGCTTCTCGATCAGGTGCAGCGCGGCGTCGCAGAGCTCGGCCGCGTTGTGCGGCGGGATCGACGTCGCCATGCCGACCGCGATGCCTTGCGCGCCGTTGGCAAGCAGGTTCGGAAAGCCGCCGGGCAGCACGACCGGCTCTTTCGACTGGCCGTCGTAGTTGGGCCGGAACTCGACGCCGTCCTCGTCGATGCCCTCGAGCAGAAGCCGCGCGACGTCGGTCATGCGCGCTTCGGTGTAGCGGTAGGCAGCCGGGTTATCGCCGTCGATATTGCCGAAATTGCCCTGGCCGTCGACCAGCGGGTAGCGCGAGGAGAAATCCTGCGCGAGGCGTACCATGGCGTCGTAGATCGCCTGGTCGCCATGCGGATGGAACGAGCCCATCACGTCGCCGACGATCTTGGCGGATTTCTTGAACGCCGTGCCGGGGTCGAGCCGGAGCAGGCGCATGCCGTAGAGGATGCGCCGGTGCACCGGCTTCAGACCGTCGCGCGCATCCGGCAGCGCACGGTGCATGATGGTGGAGAGCGCATAGGCGAGATAGCGCTCTTCCAGCGCCTCACGCAGCGGCACCTCGTGAATTTCGGCCGGTTCCTCCGGCGGAATCAATCGTTTTCCCATGCCGCCCGGTTAAACCGTGGAAGCGAATCGGGCAAGGATCGATTGGTTCCCTGTGGGCGGCTATTGCCCTGCCCAGCCGGCGGTCACTGGCTGCTGGGTCTTGGCTTGCGCGGTGACCGGCGCATTCGTCAGGCAACGCCGGGCGACCTCGATTTCGGCCTCCGTTGCCCCCTTGGACCGCGCCCAACTCTCTGCGGCCGCAGCGGAATATTTCGCCACGTAATACCGGATCACGGTGCAGGATGCCCGGCGAAAGACACCCGGTTGCGGCTCGCCAGCCACGGCGTCAGGCGCGAACGCAAGCAACGCCGCCGACACGGCGAATCCCTTGATCAACATTTTTGGCTGTCCCCGTTGTGGAACCCTGCGAGGGCCAATTCAGCCAGGGGGATTTCGTTCCCGGGAAATATCATGCCCGCGGGCAAGGCAGAGGCGCCCTCAGGTCATGGCGCCGGAATAGCCGCCTTCGCCTGCTGCCGCGTCAGCGCATTGATGAAGCCGGCGCGCGCGTCGGAATGGCCCTGGCCGCGGGGCTCCAGCACATGGCGCAGCAGGAACAGGCCGGTGAGCCGGAAGCCATCCTGGAGATCCTGGTCGGTGAGGTCGCTCGCGGCCTCGCCACGACGCAGGAACGGCGGCAGGCGCAACAGCCGGTCGCGCCACGGTTCGCCGGCCCCGCGCGACACCGCGCCGCCGGATTTCGGCGAGACATAGATCAGGTCCGCGGTCTCGCCGGTCACCGCGCAGTTTTCCAGCGCGAGCCCGAAGCCGAGCTCGGCGAGCATCGCCAGCTCGAAATGGATGAGGTGCACGGCGGCACTGCCGATATCGTCGAAATCATCGAGCGAATGTTCGAGCATCGCGAAGATGTCTTCGTGCGGATCGCGCTCCGGCAGCAGCCGCGCAATCGAGGCGAGATGGGTGACGCCATAGACGCCGTGGGAGGATCCCAGCAGCGTCGCCGCGCGCAGCTTGAGGCCCTCAATCGCATAGGTGCCGAGATGCTCGTCGAGCCGCGCCCGCCACACCACACTGACGCTGTTGCCGGGCTGCAAGAGCGGCCGCATCCGCGAACCGGCGCCACCGCGCACGAGGCCGAGATGCCGGCCGTGCGCACGCGTCAGCAGCTCGACGATGGCGCTGCTCTCGCCATGCCGCCGCACGCCCAGCACGATGCCTTCGTCGGTCCATTCCATGGAACGGAGCTTATCGCATTTCAGGTGAGTGTAGGACGGGCAAAGCGAAGCGTGCCCACCAATTTGATCCGCAGCACGATTAGGTTGGGCACGGCGCGCAAGGGCGCGCCTTTGCCCACCCTACGGCATCGCGCAAGACGTTAGGCGTTGAACCAGCCCTGGGCGTCGCCGCTGAACGAGAAATACAGCCCCATCGCGGTCAGCACGCAGGAGACGATCTCGATGACGCTGTCGAGCTCCAGGCCCTTCTCGCCGATGATCTGGCCGAGCGAGATCACGGACAGCACGAGGGCCGCCGCCAGCACCCAGCGCGGCCAGTTCTTGCGCCAACGCGCAGCCAACCAGACGAAATAGACCAGCAGCAGGATCATGCCGCCGGCGAGCATGGTCGCCATCATGATCATCGGCTCGGTCATCTCGGCACTGGGCGTGCGGTCCTGCACCGCGACCGACAGGGCATCCAGCATCAATGACGCATAGAGCAGCGCTTCGAAGCGCCGGACGTTGCTGGGTACGCTCATCGGTGACCGATCTTTTCTTGGTTATTCTTTGGGAAATTCCAGGCCCATCTCGCGATAGCGATCGGGATCGTCGCCCCAGTTTTCGCGCACCTTGACGAACAGGAACAGGTGCACCGGCACGCCCAGGATCTCGCCGATCTCCTTGCGCGAGTCCGCGCCGATCGACTTGATGGTGGCGCCGCCTGCGCCCAGCACGATCTTGCGCTGGCTCTCGCGCTCGACGAAGATCGTCTGCTCGATGCGCACCGACTTGTCCTTGCGCTCCTCCCACTTGTCGGTCTCGACCGTGGATTGGTAGGGCAATTCCTGGTGCAGCTTGCGATAGATCTTCTCGCGCGTGATCTCGGCCGCAAGCTGCCGCATCGGCGCGTCCGACATTTGGTCTTCGGGGTAGAGGAACGGGCCCGGCGGCACGATTTCGGCCAGCGTATGCCTGAGGTCGTCGACGCCGTCGCCCGAGATCGCCGCGATCATGAAGGTCTTTGCAAAGGCCATGCGCTCGTTGGCGGCCTGCGCCAGCGCCAGCAGCTTCTCGCGCTGGACCAGATCGACCTTGTTGATGACCAGGATCTTCTCGTGCTTGACGCTGGCGACCTTGGTGAGGATCGCCTCGGCCTCTTCATCAATCCCGGCCTTGGCGTCGAGCAGCACGCAGACGAGGTCGGCGTCGTGCGCCCCGCTCCAGGCCGTCGAGACCATGGCGCGGTCGAGCCTGCGCTTGGGCAGGAAGATGCCGGGCGTGTCGACCAGGATGATCTGCGCGTTGTCCTCGATGACGATGCCGCGGATCAGCGCGCGCGTGGTCTGCACCTTGCGCGAGACGATCGTGACCTTGGCCCCGACCAGCGCATTGACCAGTGTGGATTTTCCGACATTCGGCGCGCCGATCAGCGCAACGAAGCCGCAGCGCGTTGCGGAGGGCGCCTCGCCGCTTGCTTCAGCCGTCATTGCCGCCGCCAACACCTTCACGTTCGATCATCACTGAGGCCGCCACCTTCTCCGCTGCACGCTTGCTGCCACCGATGCCTTCGGCCGACGCCAATCCCGGCAGATCCACCGCGACGCGGAACTGCGGATCGTGATGCGGGCCGGTGCGCTCGACCTCGCGGTAGACAGGCGTCGGCAGCCCCTTCCCCTGCGCCCATTCCTGCAGCACGGTCTTGGGATCGCGCAAGGGACGCCGCGGCTTGTGCATGCGTTCGGTCCAGTTGCGCCTGACGAATTCCGCCGCCGCCGCGTAGCCACCGTCGAGGAAGACGGCGCCGATCACGGCCTCGCAGATGTCGCCGAGCACGCTCTTGCGCAGGCGGGCATCGGCGCTCGGCCCGACCGAACCGAGCTTGACGTCGTCGAGCAGACCGAGCGACTTGGCAACGTCGGCGCAGCTCTCCTTGCGCACCAGTTCGGCAAGTCGCTTGGACAGCTCGCCCTCATCAGCATTCGGGAAGGCGTGATAGAGCATGTCGGAGACGACGAGCCCCAGCACATGGTCGCCCAGGAATTCCAGCCGCTGATAGCTGTCGCCGCGCTTGCGCCCCGACTTCAGCGCCGAGACATGCGTGATCGCCTGCATCAGCAGATTCGGATCGGCAAAGCTGTGGCCGATGCGCGCCTCGAGCGCCGCGTTCGCATCCGAGGCCTTGGCCTTGCTGCTGCGTACCCGCTTCTTCTTTGCAGGTGTCTTGGTTTCAGGTGTCTTGGTTTCAGGCGTCTTGGTCGCAAGCGTCTTGGTCGCCGCTTCGCGGTCGGCGCCCGCCGCGGGCTCGGTCGATTGGATCGGGATGTCCTTGGCTTCGTCTTTCATCGGACGATTTTGAAGAAACGGTTCCAGCGCACCGCCCAAGGCCAGCGCCAGAACATCCAGGCATGCTCGCCTTCGGCGATGGAGAAGAAGATCATCTGGGCGCGGCCGATCAAATTCTCCTGCGGCACGTAGCCGACCTGGCCGAGGAAACGGCTGTCGGTGGAGTTGTCACGGTTGTCGCCCATCATGAAGAAATGGCCCGGCGGCACGTTGTAGACGTTGGTGTTGTCCATGTAGCCGTTGTCGGCGCAGTCCAGCGTCTCATAGGACACGCCGTTCGGCAGCGTTTCCTTCCAGCGCTTCACCCGCGAGATGCCCCCGCCCTCGGAGCCGCAGGGATCCTCGCCGACAAATTCGCTCATGCGCTGCCGCTCGACCGGAGTGTCGTTGATGTAGAGCAGCCCATCCTTCATCTGGATGCGGTCGCCGGGAAGGCCGATGACGCGCTTGATGTAGTCGGTGGAGTCGTCCTTCGGCAGGCGGAACACGACGATGTCGCCGCGGTTCGGGTCCGAGCCCCAGATCCGCCCCGAGAACAGCGGCGGCGAGAACGGGATCGAGTAGTGGCTATAGCCGTAGGAATATTTTGAGACGAACAGATAGTCGCCGACCAGCAGCGTCGCCTTCATCGAGCCGGACGGAATGTTGAACGGCTGGAACAGGAACGTGCGGATCACGAGCGCGATCAGGAGAGCGTGGATCACGACGCGGATCGTTTCGCCGACGCCGCTTTCAGTTTTCGTTCCCGAAGTCACGCTCATTGCTCTCTCAATTCCGGCCGGCGGTCACAGAGCGCCCTCCTTCCGCGAACAGCCCATCGCTTCGCGGCCCAAGGAGATTGTCCTGATTCTGATAATGAGGGCCAATTCCGGCGTAAAGCCGAATTCGCCCAGCCTGATTTGCGTTCGCGGACTTTTAGACGGTTGTCGGGTGCCACGCAATCAAGGATCGCATCAAAACTGCATAAGACATTGATTTTTAATGTGAATTATAAAAACAGCCCGCCGACGGTCAGGGCTTGGCCAGCGGCACCGCGGAAATGATGACGAAGGCCTGCGCCAGCGGCCAGTCGTCGGTGATCGACAGGTCGATTTTCGCCTCGAACCCCTCGGGCGTCAGGGCCTGGAGCCGGGCCAGCGCCCCGCCCGTCAACTGCATGGTCGGCCGCCCTCCCGGCAGGTTGACCACCCCCATGTCGCGCCACCAGACACCGTTCCGGATGCCGGTACCTAGCGCCTTCGAGCAGGCCTCCTTGGCGGCGAAGCGCTTGGCGTAGGTTGCAACCACCATCTTCTCGCTCTTGGCGCGCCGCTCCGCCTTGGCCCGCTCGGCCGCGGTGAAGATGCGGTCGAGGAAACGTTCGCCATGGCGCTCGATCACCTTGCCGACGCGGGTGATGTCGATCAGGTCGGAGCCGATGCCGATGATCATGCCCGGCTCCGGCCGCGGTCCATCGCCGCGCGCATGCTGCGTACCGTCTCGGCGAGCCCGACGAACAGTGCCTCGCCGATCATGTAGTAGCCGATGTTGAGCTCCATGATCTCCGGCAGGGCCGCTATCGTCTCCGCCGTCGCATAGTCGAGCCCATGGCCCGCATGAACCTCGAGCCCCGCTTCCTTGGCCAGCTTCACCCCTGCCACGATCCGCTGCCATTCCGCCTCGGCCTTCGCGGTGTGCCCGTCGACGACGGCGTCGCACCAGGCCCCCGTGTGGATCTCGATCACGGGCGCACGCAGCCGTGCCGCCATCTCGATCTGCGCGGGATCGGCGGCGATGAACAGCGAGACCCGGATGCCCGCATCGTTCAGCCGTGCGATGTACGGCGCGAGCGCATTGTGCTGGCCGACGACGTCGAGGCCGCCTTCGGTCGTCACCTCCTGGCGGCGCTCGGGCACGAGGCACACCGCGTGCGGCTTCGTGGCGAGCGAGATGCGCATCATGTCGTCGGTCGCCGCCATCTCGAAATTGAGCGGCTTGGAGATCTCGGCCTTCAGCCGCGCCATGTCCTCGTCGCGGATGTGCCGGCGATCCTCGCGCAAGTGAGCGGTGATGCCGTCGGCGCCGGCCTCGATCGCCAGCAGCGCGGCACGCACCGGATCGGGATGGCGGCCGCCGCGCGCGTTACGCACGGTTGCGACGTGGTCGATATTGACGCCGAGGCGGAGCGGAGAAGCGGACATTTCAGGACTCACGAAATCGGGGAGACGGACGCATGCGAGAGGCGTCTATCCATTAACACGTTCGACACGGGCCACGACCGCCTTGGCGCGCAACTGGGCGAGGATCGCGCTCAGATGCTTGAGATCGTAGACCTCGAGGTCGATCGTCGTCTCCGTGAAATCGGGCGAGCGGCGCTGCATGCTGATGTTGTCGATGTTACCGTCGTGCTCGGCGATCACGGTCGCGATCTGTGCCAGCGCGCCGGGCTCGTTGACGTTCTCGACCTTGATACGGGCCGGGAAGCGCTGCGGCGCGGAATCCTCGATGTCCCAGCGCACGTCGAGCCAGCGCTCCGGCTCCTCCTCGAAATCCTTCAGGGCCGGCGCCTGGATCGGGTAGATCGTTATCCCCTCGCCCGGCGTGACGATGCCGACGATGCGGTCCCCGGGCACGGCGCCGCCGTTTGGCGCGAACTTCACCGGCAGGTCGGAATTGATGCCGCGGATCGGGATCGCGACCGGGCTGCGCGGCGGCTCCGACGACTTCTCCCTGAGCTTGGCGGCGAGCCCCTTCTTGACGCCGTAGCGCGCGATGCGCTCCTCCTTGTAGTCGGGATACATCGCACGCGCGACGTGGGAGGCCTTGATCTCGCCGCGACCGACCGCCGCCATGACGTCCTCGATCGAGGTGCGCGCCAGCCGCGGCAGCGCGCCCTTGAGCTTGTCGTCGGCATATTCGATCTTGGCGCGCTCGAACAGGCGCTCGACGATACGCCGGCCGAGACCGACATATTGGTCGCGCACCGCGGTCCTGGTGGCGCGGCGGATCGCGGCGCGCGCCTTGCCGGTGACCGCGAGCGTTTCCCAGGCCGAGGGCGGCGCCGCTTGGGCCTCCGAGGTCAGCACCTCGACCTCGTCGCCGTTCTGGAGCTCCGAGGAGAGCGGCGCGAACTGGCCGTTGATCTTGCAGCCGACGGCGCTGTTGCCGACGTCGGTGTGCACGGCATAGGCGAAGTCGATCACATTGGCATGGCGCGGCAGCGCGATCAGCTTGCCCTTCGGGGTGAAGCAGAACACCTGGTCGTGGAACAGCTCGAGCTTGGTGTGCTCGAGGAATTCCTCGGGGTTGGCGCTCTCCGAGAGGATGCCGATGGTGTGGCGCAACCAGGCGAACGCATTGGACTCGCGCTTGAGAAACTCGGTCGGCGAGCCCACGTCTTCCTTGTAGAACACGTGTGCGGCGATGCCGCGCTCGGCGATCTGGTCCATCGCCTCGGTACGGATCTGCAGCTCGACGCGCTGGTTGCCGGGGCCGATCACGGTGGTGTGGATCGAGCGGTAGTCGTTCTGCTTCGGCGTCGAGATGTAGTCCTTGAAACGCCCGGGCACGACCGGCCAATTGGTGTGGACGATGCCGAGCGCGCGATAGCAGGCCTCGATGTCGTTGACTACGAGGCGGAAGCCGAAGATGTCGGACAATTGCTCGAAGCCGACCGACTTGCGTTCCATCTTGGTCCAGATCGAGAACGGCTTCTTGCGGCGGCCATAGACCCGCGCGCCGAGCCCCCGGTGGCGCAGATTGTTGGAGAGCTGGTCCTCGATCTCGCCGATCAGGTTGCGGTTGCGCTCGGCGAGCGCGTCGAGCCGCTGCATCACCACCGAATAGGCTTCCGGATCGAGGGTGCGGAAGGACAAATCCTCCAGCTCCTCGCGCATTTCCTGCATGCCCATGCGCCCGGCCAGCGGCGCATAGATGTCGAGCGTCTCCTCGGCAATGCGCCGTCGCGACTCCGGCGGCACGAAGTCCAGCGTACGCATGTTGTGCAGGCGGTCGGCGAGCTTGACCAGCAGAACGCGGACATCGTCGGCAATGGCCAGCAACAATTTGCGCAGGTTCTCGGCCTGCTTGGCCTCGCGCGACACCAGCTCCAGCCGCTTCAGCTTGGTCAGGCCTTCGACCAGCGCGCCGATCTCGGGCCCGAAGATCTGGTCGATCTCGGCACGCGTCGCCTCGGTGTCCTCGATCGTGTCGTGCAGCAGGGCAGCCACGATGGTGGCGTCGTCGAGCTTCAGATCGGTGAGAATCGCCGCCACTTCGAGCGGGTGCGAGAAATACGGATCGCCCGAGGCACGTGTCTGCGAGCCGTGCGCCTTCATGGCGTAGACATAGGCGCGGTTCAGCAGGTCTTCGTTGGTATTGGGATTGTAGGACCTGACGCGCTCGACGAGGTCATATTGACGCATCATGCGCGCGCGAGGCTTGGCCGGGCGCCCCACCGGCGCAGTCGGGGCCACGGCAACCGATTCGGTTGCGGCCAGCATCTGCGTTTGTCTCCGGCGCCGATACACCATGCCATCCTGCCTTCAAACGGACCATGAGCTGCCCGTTGCATACATCTTAGCCCCGATCGCGCGTGCGTCCGATCAATTCGGTGACAGGCAAGCAACGCGATGCGGCAACGCTATGGTAACCACGAAAACGCCAACAAAAGCAAAGGCCCGAACACGGGTTCGGGCCTCTGATAAGATCACAAGAAATCGACGACTGCGACGGGACGATTACTCGTCCTCCTCGGGCTGTTCTTCCGGCGGCGCGAGGCCCTCGAGGCCCTTCAGGAGCTCCTCTTCGGTCATGCGCTCAACGGCAACTTCGGTATCGTCGGCATCGACGCTGGCACCGGCGGAACCGATCAGCGGGACCGTATCGGGCTCGGGCTCGTCGACCTCGACGAATTTCTGGAGCGAGTGGACCAGCTCCTCGCGGAGGTCCTCCGGCGAGATGGTTTCGTCCGCAATTTCGCGTAAAGACACAACGGGGTTCTTGTCGTTATCGCGGTCAACCGTTAGTTGTGAACCGGACGAAATCATGCGGGCCCGGTGGGCGGCCAGCAGGACCAGGTCAAACCGGTTGTCGACCTTGTCGATACAATCTTCTACGGTGACGCGAGCCATGGACTGTCGCTCCGTTGTGGGTGGGACGAAATATGTGGATGATTGGGGCTAGTTATAGGGGACAGGGCGATTTCGCAAGGCCAATTTGTGATTTGGCCTCGCCAAACGGCTCTGCTACCCCCACATTGGGGCTGGGATGGGTGGTTTGCCGGGCTGCTATTGAGGGTGGCACCGGGCGTATGCAGGTCCGCCATAACTATACCTTGATTGCCACGACTTCTCCGGATTTGCGGTTTCGACGGGCTTCGGCGGCACCATAGACCTGCGCGGCTTGCTGTCGCCGCGCCAACAATAAACGATCAATCACGAACGCTACGCGAGCAAACTGAATGTCACCTTCTGCCACTAACAAGATCGCGCTCTTCATCGATGGGGCCAATCTCTACGCGACGGCGAAAACTCTGGGCTTCGACATCGACTACAAGCGCCTGCTGAAGGAGTTTCAGAGCCGCGGGACGCTGTTGCGGGCGTTCTACTACACCGCGATCATCGAGGATCAGGAGTACTCCTCGATCCGCCCGCTGATCGACTGGCTCGACTACAACGGCTACACGGTCGTCACCAAGGCGACCAAGGAGTTCATCGACGCCTCCGGCCGCCGCAAGGTCAAGGGCAACATGGACATCGAGCTCGCCGTGGACGCCATGGAGCTCGCCGAGCACATCGACCAGATGGTGCTGTTCTCGGGTGACGGCGACTTCCGCTCCCTGGTCGAAGCCGTCCAGCGCCGCGGTGTCCGGGTCACCGTGATCTCCACCATCGCGAGCCAGCCGCCGATGATCGCCGACGAGCTGCGCCGCCAGGCCGACGTCTTCACCGACCTAGTCGAGCTGCAATCCAAGCTCGGCCGCGACCCGTCCGAACGACCCGCCCCGCGTGACCGCGGCGAGCGTGGCGAGGGACGCCATCACGCCCCGCAGTTCCTCCAGCGCGCGACCACGATGGCGCCGAGGGGCGATGACGACTTCGAGGAGTGAGGCGGCCCGGTCAAGCCGCCAGCCTCTCACCCTCGTTCCCGACCGTGACTGTCCGCTTTGTCCGCGCCTGGTCGCCTTTCGCGAGGCGAACCGCGCGCGCGAGCCGTTGTGGCACAACGCGCCGGTCCCCCCCTTCGGCGACATCAAGGCGCGCCTGCTGATCGTCGGCCTTGCACCAGGCATGCAGGGCGCCAACCGCACCGGCCGCCCCTTCACCGGCGACTATGCCGGCGACCTGCTCTACGCCACGCTGCTCGAATACGGCTTCGCCAAGGGCACCTATCAGGCGCGGCCCGACGACGGCCTGAAGCTGGTCGACTGCCGGATCGCCAATGCCGTGCATTGCGTTCCGCCACAAAACAAGCCGCTGCCGGTCGAGATCAACACCTGCCGCCAGTTCCTCGGGGCTACCCTCGCGACGATGCCGAAGCTGCGCGCGATCGTCGCGCTCGGACGGATTGCGCACGACACGGTGCTCAAGCCGCTGAACCTGAAGGCCTCGCAAGCTCCCTTCGGCCACGGCGCCGTGCATCAGGCCGGCGCATTCAGGCTCTACGACAGCTATCATTGCTCGCGCTACAACACGAACACCGGCGTGCTGACGACGGACATGTTCCGCAGCGTGTTCGCGAAGGTGAAGGCCGACCTGGACTAGGGCTCGGCTGGATTGGCCTTCAGCCAGTCCAGGACGTCGCCGGCGTTCCGATCGGGCGGAAACACCGGATAGAACACATGGGTGACCTTGGCGTCGTCGATGATCAGCGCAAGGCGCTTGATCAAGGTCAGGCCAGCGACCTCCATGGTCGGCAGATTGAGGGCGCGCGTCAGCGCCAGCTTCTCGTCCGACAGCACGGGGAACGGCAGGTGCAGCCGCGACGCCATCTCGGTCTGGTACGCGTTGCTCTGGGTCGAGAGGCCGTACACCTGCGCGGCGCCGGCAGCTTTCAGCTCGGCAAACAGATCACGAAACGCGCAAGTCTGCGGCGTGCAACCGCGCGCGCCCGGGATCATGTCCCAATCGTCGACCAGCCCGATCTTGCCGGGCTCGCCGGTGCGCGGATAGGCGAACACCACGGTCCGGCCGGAGAGCGCTGACAGATTCACCGACGTATCGTCGGTCGCGAGCAGGCTGACCGGAGGCAAGGTCATGCCCTTGAGATGCGCGGCGCCGCCGTCGTCGGCGGGTGCGGGAATCTGGCTCCAATCGACCTCGAGCAGGTTCTTCTGAGTCATCCGCCAACCTCTTGCCGCTATCCCCTCGCCCGCAACAGTCGGCCCTTCTCCCGGCTCCAGTCGCGCTTCTTCTCGGACTCGCGCTTGTCGTGCAGCTTCTTACCCTTTGCAACCGCCAGCTGCAGCTTGGCCCGCCCGCGCTCGTTGAAATAGAGCTTGAGCGGGATCAGCGTCATGCCTTCGCGGTCGACCGCGCCCATCAGCTTGTTGATCTGCTTGCGATGCAGAAGCAGCTTTCGCGGCCGCTTGGGCTCGTGATTGAAGCGGTTGCCCTGGAGATATTCGGGAATGGTGGCGTTGATCAGCCAAATCTCGCCGTCCTTGGAATCGGCGTAGGACTCCGCGATCGTGCTCTTGCCGTTGCGGATCGATTTGACCTCGGTGCCGGTGAGCGCAATGCCCGCCTCGATCGTGTCTTCGATCGCATAGTTGAAGCGGGCCTTGCGATTTTCCGCCATGACCTTGATAGGACGTTCGTTCTTATCGGCCATAACAGACAATTCCGGTCGAGATGCGCGCGTAAGCTAACAGTTTGGATGAAGCGCGCGCGTCACTTCTTGAGGAGATCGCGGATCTCGGTCAGCAGTTCGACCTCGGCCGACGGTTTTGCCGGAGCCGCAGGCGCCGCCTCCTCCTTGCGCTTCAGCGTGTTCATGGCGCGGATCACCAGGAACAACACGAAGGCGACGATGATGAAGTTGATCGTCAGCGTCAGGAAGCTGCCGTAAGCAAGTACTGCACCTTGCTTTTTCGCATCCGCTAAGTTGGTGGCGGTCACCGCCTTCGACAAGGGGGCGAAGTAGTTCGAGAAGTCGAGGCCGCCGGTCGCGGCGCCGATGATCGGCATGATGACGTCACCGACCAGCGACGTGACGATGGCGCCGAAGGCCGCACCAATGATGACGCCGACGGCGAGGTCGACGACGTTGCCTTTCATGGCGAACTCGCGGAACTCCGTGAGCATCTTCCTGCCCTTCTCGTCGACGCTCATGAACGGCTCTCCGGTTGGCTAAATCAGTTGATCAGCCCAGCATGAACCATCGCGCTGCGCACGGCAACGCGCGTCGGCTCGGTGACCGGAACCATCGGCAGGCGCAGCGTCTCGTCCAGCTTGCCGAGCAGCGACATCGCGTACTTGATCGGCGCCGGATTGCTCTCGATGAAGAGGTTGTTGTGCAGCGGCATCAGCTTGTCGTGGATTGCGAGCGCCGCCTTGGTATCGCCCTTCGCCCAGGCGGCCTGGAATTCCGAGCACAGGCGCGGCGCGACGTTCGAGGTCACCGAGATGCAGCCATGGCCGCCATGCGCCATGTAGCCGAGGATGGTCGCGTCCTCGCCAGAGAGCTGGTTGAAATCCTCGCCCATCGCCGCGCGCTGCTGCGAGACGCGGACCATGCTGGCGGTGGCGTCCTTGACGCCGGCGATGTTCTTCAGCTCCCACAGCCGCTTCATGGTCTCGACCGACATGTCGATCACCGAGCGCGGCGGAATGTTGTAGATGATGATCGGGATGCCGATCGCATCATTGATCGCCTTGAAGTGCTGGTACATCCCTTCCTGGGTCGGCTTGTTGTAATAGGGCGTCACAACCAGCACGGCGTCCGCGCCGGCCTTCTCGGCGTGCTGCGCGAGCTCGATCGCCTCTTTCGTCGAATTGGAGCCGGCACCCGCGACCACGGGTACGCGCCCCTTGGCTTCAGCGATGCACCATTCGACGACCTTCTTGTGCTCGTCATGGCTGAGTGTCGGGCTCTCGCCGGTGGTGCCGACCGGGACCAGGCCGTTGGTGCCTTCCGAGATCTGCCAGTTGACCAGCGAGCGGAACGCCGCCTCGTCCAGCGAGCCGTTCTTGAACGGCGTAACCAAGGCGGTGAACGATCCCCGGAATTTCGTCTTGGCTGCCATGGACTTCCTCCGTACGCGGCTATCTCTTGAGCAAGCTGCATTCATATCGGGTCTATCCCGCCGGTAAAAGACCCGCTTCCGTGTGACGCACCGTTTAGGCCGCGATTTTGCCGCGGTGGTGGTGCAAACTGGGCAAAGGTAAGCAGCTGTTGGTATTTTGTCCGCATATTCAAGCGAATACAGCTAGGTCTTGAGCCAACTGACTGATTCGGGGCGACCAAACGCCGTGACCTCCTTTCCTCGTTCCGCATGGCGATCCACCGGTCTGGCCGTGTGCCTCATGGCCGGGCTGTCGGTCGGCTGCGCCGCCCTGGCCAAGTCCAATGAGACAACCGCGGACGGCGCCAAGGACACCGCGAAGCCGGCGGCCAAGGACGCCGCGAAGGGATCAGCCAAAGAAACAACGAAGGGAACCGGCAAGGAAACACTGAAGGGCGCGAGCAAGGGAGCGGCTGGCGCCCCGGCCAAGGATGCCGCGAAGAAACCCGGCAAGGATGCTGGCAAGGACGCCGCCAAGGATGCAGGCAAGAGCGCCGGCAAGGAACCCGCCAAGGACAAGCCCAAGCCCGCAGCCGCCGCGCCAAAATCACAGCCGGCCGCCAATGGCTCGCCCCCCAAGACCGCACCCGCGCCGGCCGTGACGGCTACCGTCAGGCCTGCCGCCCCGGCGCCTGTCGCCAAACCCGTCGCAGCTCCTCTGCTTGCGCCGGCGACCCGCCAGCACGCCACGCCGCGCAAGCCAGTCACGCCGGCCGCGGTCGCTGCGACCTCCTCGACGTCGCAAGCCGACAAGGACACGCTCGAGAACGTCATCGAGCTCGTGCGCAAGCGCAAGGCGGCCGACGCCACCAATTACGCTTCCTCGATCTCGGATCCCGTCGCACGAAAGCTCGCCGAATGGATCATCCTGCGCAGCGAGGACAATGGCGCGACCGTGGAACGCTATCGCGCCTTCCTCTCCGCCAATCCGAGCTGGCCGTCGCAGACCTTCCTGCGCCGGCGCCTGGAGGCCGCGATGTGGGACGACAGGCGCGACGATTCGGTCGCGTGGTCGTGGTTCGAGAATGAATCGCCTGTGTCCGCCAAGGGCCGCTTCACGCTCGCCAAGGCGATGCTGGCGCGGGGCGACCGCGCCAATGCCGAGCGGCTGGTGCGCGAGGCCTGGCGCAGTGATCCGATGTCGGAGGAGACCGAGAACAACGCGCTCGACCAGTTCGGCGCCCTGCTGACGCCGGGCGACCAGAAGGCGCGGATGGACACCTTGCTCTACGGCAGCGAGAACGAAGCCGCGCTCCGCGCCGCAAAACGCCTCGGCGCCGGCTATGTCGCGCTGGCCAAGGCCCGCATCGCCTCCGTCAAGAAGGCGCCGAATGCGCGCGCGCTGCTCGACGCCGTGCCGCGCGAGCTGCACAACGATCCCGGCTTCATCTTCAGCAAGATCCAGCTCCTGCGCCGCGAGGAGAAGTTTGCCGAAGCCGCCCAGCTGATGCTGTCGGCGCCGAAGGATCCGAACCGGCTCTACAATCTCGATGAATGGTGGATCGAGCGGCGCCTGCTGGCGCGCAAGATGATCGACACCGAGGAATTCCGCAGCGCCTATCTGATCGCGCGCGACGCGGCCCTGCCCTCGCGCGACATCTACAAGACCGAGCAGGAGTTCACCGCCGGCTGGATCGCGCTGCGCTTCCTCAACGACCCCGCCGCCGCCACCCAGCATTTCGCCCGCATCGGCGTCGGCAGCGTCAATCCGACCACGCTGGCGCGCGCCGGCTATTGGCAGGGCCGCGCGGCCGAAGCGGCGGGCCGCCAGCAGGAGGCGCGCAACGCCTACGCGCGGGCGGCCGAGCAATCCACCAGCTATTACGGCCAGCTCGCGCGCGCAAAGCTCGGCCTGCCGCAGATCGAGCTCAACAGCCAGCCGCGCGGCCGTGGCGCCGAACGGCTGGAGATCGTGCGCGCCGCGCACCTGCTCTACGAGCTCGACGAACGGGAGATGGCGATACCTGTTCTCGCCGACATGGGCGAGAACGGCGATCCCGAGGCGCTTGCCGGCCTTGGCGAGCTCACCCAGCGCTACAGCGACGCGCGCGGCATGCTGCTGCTCGGCAAGGCTGCGCTCAACCGCGGCCTCCCCTTCGACTTCTACGCCTATCCCGTCAACGGCATTCCGCAGTTCACGCCGATCGGCCCCGAGGTCGAGCGCAGCATCGTCTATGCGATCGCGCGGCAGGAAAGCGCGTTCAACCCCTCCGTGGTCTCGCCGGCGCAGGCTTACGGCCTGATGCAGGTGACGCCGGACGCCGCGCGTTACGTCTGCAAGCGGCACGGCGCGACCTACGATCTGGGGCGGCTGAAGAACGATTCGGTCTACAACGCCACGCTCGGCTCAGCCGAGCTCGGCGGACTGCTCGAGGACTACCGCGGCTCCTACATCATGACCTTTGCCGCCTACAATGCCGGCCGCGGCAGCGTGAAGAAATGGGTCGACCGCTACGGCGACCCGCGCGATCCCAAGGTCGACGCGGTCGACTGGGTCGAGCTGATTCCGTTCTCCGAGACGCGCAACTACGTGCAGCGGATCATGGAGAATCTTCAGGTCTACCGCGCCCGCTTCGGCGGCGGCACACGGTTGCAGATCGAGGCTGACCTGCGCCGCGGCACCGGCAGCGTGGAATAGAGCCATCCTCCTGTGCGCTCCCGATTGACCGCCGAGAGCGTCGGCGGCGAGCGCCGTCGGTCGTCCGGATGTGAGCCGCTGAAGAAGAGCTGAAGCTCGCGCGCGATCTTCAGGCGACCCTTGCTCGACGCTGAGCCCTGAGCGCTCCCTGGTCGTAGTCCGATCGGCAAGCTCGCCGTTCCACGTCCTCGAACATGAAGGCGTCGATCGCCGCCTGCTGCAGCGTCAGGACGGTGGGGCGCTTGCAAGGCCATGCCGGTCAACGGCAGGCGGCCCGTTGCAAACATTGCGCGCAGATGCCCGCAGCGCAGAGGCCCCTCCTCCGTAACAGCCTCGTCCAGATCGTCACGGACGATGGAGCGTGGGAGCAACGCCAGCCCTCCGCCAGCATTCCGCGGCGTTAGAACAGCCATGCCGCCAAAAGAAAAGCCCCGGCGGTTTCCCGCCGGGGCTCTCTGTCAGGTCGTTAGACCAAACTTACCAGTTGCGCTGAGCGCGGAGCAGCAAGCTGACCGTGTTCTGATCCTTCAGCTCGTACACAGCACCCGGCTTTGCGACAACTGCCGCAGGGCCAGCAGCGAGCGTGCTGATCGTGCCCGCGAACTTCTGGTCGAGCATGGTGTAAGCCACGTCCGCCGAGAAGGTCAGGTTCTTCACCGGCGTCCAGCGGGTGATCAGACCGATCGTGCCGAGGTTGAAGTTCGGGTTGCAAGAGGTGATACCCGCAGTGGCGGCACCCAACGTAGCGAGTTGGTTGCAAATGAGAGTCGCACCACCGTTGCTGTACGTCAGCTGAGCGTACGAACCGTAGATCGCGGTGTTCCAGTACGGATCCCAGTTGTGGGTGTAGGCGCCGCGCATACCCCAGCTCGTAACCGTGTTGATACCGGTTCCGTTGGCGAACACACCGTCAGCCGCACCGGCAAGGCCAATGCTCTGATAGGCACCAGCCAGGTTGGTACCGCCGAACATTGCATAGTTCTGCGAAGCCAAGCTCTGGAAGTTGTAGCGGGTCGCACCATCGGTGTAGACCGCCTGGACGTTGATCACGTCGCCCGCACCAGTCGGAATGTTCTTGATGGACAACGCCGCCTGGACAGCCCAGCCCCACTTGTCGCCCGGATGACCGGCCGCTTCGGTTCCGACAAGCCCCGGAGTCGCGTAGTACGCTACGTGGTTGTTGTGCGCCGCTGCGGACAACTGGAACAGACCCCAAGCCTGGTCAATACGGACCATACCCTGGATGTCAGGAGCCCGCGTGCCGCCGAAGGCATTGATGCCGTAGCCGCCGGTACCAAAATTCGCGACCGAAACGCCGGCGCTGGTGTTGTACAGGTTGCTCTGATAGTAGGCCGTCGGATCCACCGCCGAAATCGCGGCAGTGATGCCCTGACCGAAGTCGGCAGTATAGGTGAACTGGTTCACACCAGTGACCGTGCCGCCGCCGCCAGTCAGACCGTCGAAGTTGTTACCCGGATAGTTGGTCCAGGGAGCGTCGAACTGGGCAACAGCTTTACCCATCGTGAAGCCCGCGAACTGGATGAAGGCGTAGTACACGCCGAGCGTACCGCCGGCGATTGCGCCTGAGGTGGCATTGTTGGGTCCGCCAACGCCCGTGCTGCCGAGCTGCGAGTAAACGGTGGAGCCGTTGCCGGTGCCGTTGCCCGAGTAGTTATCCGTCGTCCACGAGAACACCACGTCGGCGAAGGTACGAACCACGCCGTATTCGGTCGCGGTGCGCGTGTCGACGTTGAAGTCTTCACGGGCGCGAGTGACGTAGTAGTTCGTCAGACGGTTCGCAGAACCGTTAACACTGCTGAAGTTACCGTTGAAATCGGTAGCGTTGATCGCGACTTCAGCACGCAGGTAACCACCCAGCTTGATGCAGGTGTCAGTGCCCGGGATGTAGTAGAATCCGGCACCGTACAGGGAGCAGATCTTCACGTATTCGACCGCTTTGGCCTTCACGGGGAGATCGGCTGCCTGTGCTCCGCCAACGGCAATCAGACCTGCCGCTGAACCGAGCAAAAGGCTCTTAACCAACTTCATGTTAAACCTCCAAGTTTGCTCTATAGGGAAGGTTCCGGATCCGCTGGGTGACGACACCCTAAGGTTGGTTCCCTTGTCCCTTAACTCACCGCTTAGTCGCTTCGCGCCTTCGGACACACCCGCTGAACGCGAGGGACTTAAGCGAACCACCTAAAACGGGACGACCTCGGGATGCCCCCCTCCGTCGCTCAGTCACAATTACCGAACGTCTTTGCACACACAACAAGAGAACGCTCCGTAGCGAGCCCATGACGTTTGTTTTCCGAAGGGTGTTGCACAAATAACACGCAGATGTGATCGAAGCGCTCTCGCAACATATTGTTTTTGCTTATTTTTCTAGGACGGTTCCGTTTGCCGTCAAAATTCCCCACCTGAGGCGTTGTGGACGGAACTCCGGCCTGAACAGGCTTTGACGCGCACGAATCGTGGAATCAGAAGGAGACTCAAGGAGAAGGCACACAGGTCTTCCCGCGACTCTCCACCAGGCGCAGACATGGTCGCGCAACGCTCAAGGCGCGCTGCGAAGGCTCTTTATCGATGGTGGGGATGATTGAGACCGGAGCGGACAGCTCGGCTGGCGGAGACGGAGGGATTCGAACCCTCGATAGGCCTTTACAAGCCTATAACGGTTTAGCAAACCGCCGCCTTCAGCCACTCGGCCACGTCTCCAATATGCCGGGTATGCCCGACACGGCGGCGAGCCGCAAGCGGCAGAATCAAGGTCTGTGCGTTCTTTCACCTGAAAGCGACCGCCGGACGACCGCGAAAGCCTGGCGCATGGATCAGCGCGGCACGCGCAGCCGATTCGCGCTCTCTATATATGTGTGCATCCATCCACGGGATTGCCGGATCCGCCGCTGCCAGGGCGCATTCAGCACCACCTCGCCGGCTCAGATATTGAACCAGACGCCGGAGCTGCGCCGGGACGGCAGGCCCAAGACCTCTATATCCCCGGCAAGAGGCCCGTCTTGTGCGGCCGTCCGGGTTCCAGAGCGGAATCGTCGGGCGGCGGCTCGGTCATGCCGCGCGGGTCGATGCGGCGACTCGACGAAGGAACTTGATTGAGCGCAATCGGGCTGCCCGTGAAGACAAGGGTGTGGATGCGATTCTCGGATCAGTGAGCCGAGACCCACGCCCTCGCCTCGCGCTGCGCGGCCGAGATCTCGGCGTCCGACATCTGCCCGGCGACTTCCTGGCGCAGCGCCACGGCGTCCTTGCGGCCCTTCAGCGCGGCGAGGTTGAACCATTTATGTGCGGCGACGAGGTCGACGAGGCCGGAGCGGCCGCTCGCCCAATAGATCCCGCGCTCGAACAACACGTCCGACAGCGCGCTCGCGTCGATCGGCGTCGCCGTCTCCAGATCGAAAGTACCCTGAAACATAACGCATCCCCTTTTTTTCTGCCGCCTCGTTCCCCCGAGCGCGGCTCCCGTCCAAAGACCTGTTCAACTCATCCCCATGCCGTTTGCCGGCTTGTTGGAGGCGATGATGGCGGGCAAATTTGAATGGCAGTTTAAGTATCGCGATGAAGCAGACGTAAACGCACCCGCACGGGGCGCGCGCGACAAATGCAAGAAGTCCCCGCTTTGCAGGCACTTCTGCGATTCGTTAGATTCGGTTTACCCTGGGATTTTGGGAGAACGATAACCATCGCGCGCGGTGACGCGCGCCCTGCGGTTACAATTCATGGGAGGGGCGCGTTATGGGAGGGGCGCGCTGGCAAGGCCACACGGGCGCCTCGCGCGGCGGCGCCACCCCGTGGCCGGCAGGCCGCGCAGCGCGAAGCGCGCGACTTTAGGAATCGGAGCGCCGGCCTCGCATTGCGCCTGCGCGGCGAACGTCGCGGCAAACGACAGTTCGCCCCAGCCCTCGCCTGCCCCAAGGCAGCGCGGCCACGTCACGGTCAGATCAGCAATGTGGGAAAAGGGAATGCCGGCAATACCCCGGCCTCAAGAGAACGAGGGCGTCGGCGAACACGTCAGGACCAGATTCCACGTTGGCCCGAAGGCCGCTTGTGAAATTGCGGAGCCCTTGAGAAGGAGAACCGCACCGAACGAAGAAAACTTGTTTCTTCTGCCGGACCGTACTTTGGCGAGCGAACCCGCGAAAGAGAACGATCCGACCGTTGGCCTGATGTCTCGCCGACACCCTCTATCGCCGACCAGAACCTGTTAGAAGGCGCTGATGACGTGCCGGCTCTCTAGGAGCCGGCAACTTCAGAAGCGAAGTTACTTCTTCTTCGCGACCTTGCGGGTCTTCTTCGCAGTCTTCTTCACTGCGCTCTTCGCCTTCTTCGCCTTCTTCGCCTTCTTCGCTTTCTTGGCCATGTTGCCCTCCGATGTGTGAGATGGCTGTAATCGCTGCATGCAGTCGGGGATCGAATGCACACTCATCCCGAATACACCAACACGACGAAAAAAACAGCTTCTCGCTTAAAGAAGTGTTGACGGCACAACGCGCCTGCGCTTGGCGAGCGCGATGCGGGCGCACTGCATGACGCGTGCTTGCGATCGCGGGGAGTGCCCGCATCGTCGATGTTTGCGCGAGATGCGATTGCAGAAAAACACTACATGGCAAGTATTTTTCTGCACGCGCGCATTGCGCATGCGCGATGCGATGATGTGCATCGTCGATCCCGCGATCGCCGCGCAAGGGCGCTTCGCGGACTCTGAGTCGCGAGTTTTGGCAACGAAAATATTTTCATGCTTAACGGCGCAAGCGCTCGTCAGCGCGTGTCGAAGCCGCCGTTTTGCACGAATCGCGTGGCGGCGATTCGGCCGCCGCATCGCCGTCGGTCGGGATGGAGTTTGCCGCCGAGGGTGCGCGCGAGCGTCGCAGCGCGAACCGGAAACGAGGTGACGAAGCGTATCCGTCACCTCGTTCGAACGTGTGACGTCAGATGCCGAGCTTCGACTTCAAGAGGTCGTTGACGCTCTGCGGGTTGGCCTTGCCGCCGGACGCCTTCATCACCTGGCCGACGAACCAGCCGAGCGACTGCGGCTTGTCCTTGACCTGCGCGGCCTTGTCGGGATTGGCCGCGATGATGTCGTCGACCACCTTCTCGATCGCCGAGA
The DNA here is from genome assembly GCF_052075995.1 of Bradyrhizobium sp. 613_E4_N2_2. Classification (NCBI taxonomy): domain Bacteria; kingdom Pseudomonadati; phylum Pseudomonadota; class Alphaproteobacteria; order Hyphomicrobiales; family Nitrobacteraceae; genus Bradyrhizobium; species Bradyrhizobium sp. 613_E4_N2_2. Next base: position 3,766,706 of record NZ_CP197234.1, on the reverse strand, counting down.
GGTCGGTGACCTGCTTCATGCCGCGGCTTTCGACCAGCGCGCGCGGATCGCCGCCCTCCTGCCAGACGATCTCGAACAGATCCTTGGCGATCTTGCCGGAGATCGTGCCCTCGCCGATCAGGTCGATGATCGCAGCCAACTGCTCGGCGTTGACGGGAGAGGCCGCAATATCCCGGCCTTCCTTGTTGAGACGGCCGAACAGCTCGTTGATCACCCAGTTCGCCGCCATCTTGCCGTCGCGGGCGCGGTTGCCGAGCGTGTCCAGCACCGTCTCGTAGAACACCGCGCTCTCGCGCTCGGCGACCAGCACGCTCGCATCGTAAGCCGACAGGCCGAAATCAGCGACGAAGCGCGCCTTCTTCTGGTCCGGCAGCTCCGGCAGCTCTGTCTTCAGCTCGTCGACGAAGCTTTGCGAGAATTCGAGCGGCAGCAGGTCGGGATCGGGGAAGTAGCGGTAGTCATGCGCCTCTTCCTTGGACCGCATCGATCGCGTCTCGCCCTTGTTGGGGTCGTAGAGCCGCGTTTCCTGGTTGATCTCCCCGCCGTCCTCGAGGATCTCGATCTGGCGCCGCGCCTCGTACTCGATCGCCTGGCCGATGAAGGTGATCGAGTTCATGTTCTTGATCTCGCAGCGGGTGCCGAGCGGTGCGCCCGGCTTGCGCACGGAGACGTTGACGTCGGCGCGCAAGGATCCCTTCTCCATGTCGCCGTCGCAGGTGCCGAGATAGCGCAGGATCGAGCGCAGCTTGGTCACATAGGCCTTGGCCTGCTCGGCATCGCGGATGTCGGGCTTGGAGACGATCTCCATCAGCGCCACGCCGCAACGATTGAGATCGACATGGGACATGGCCGGCGACTGATCGTGCAGCAACTTGCCGGCGTCCTGCTCAAGATGAAGGCGCTCGATGCCGATGGTCGCGGTCTTGCCGCCATCCAGTTCGACCACGACCTCACCTTCGCCGACGATCGGCGACTTGTACTGGCTGATCTGGTAGCCCTGCGGCGAGTCCGGATAGAAATAGTTCTTACGGTCGAACACCGAACGCAGATTGATCTGCGCGTTCAGCCCGAGCCCGGTCCGGACAGCCTGTCTGACGCATTCCTCGTTGATGACGGGCAGCATGCCTGGCATCGCGGCATCGACCAGCGACACGTGGCTGTTCGGCTCGCCGCCGAACGTGGTCGAGGCGCCCGAGAACAGTTTTGAGTTCGAGGTCACCTGGGCATGGATCTCCATGCCGATGACCATCTCCCAGTCACCGGTGGCGCCCTTGAGAAGCTTGTGCGTGGCCGTGCTCATGTCCTGCTCCCGAGCAGCGTGGCAGCGATCCGCTCCCACTCCGCCTCCAATGAATCCTTTGCCGCGGGTTGGCCGGCCTGGCGATACCAGTAGCCGGCATTGCCGAGATCGCCTTCGACCCGATGCAGATAGGCGTGCACCCAGGCGGCGTCGCGGCTGTTCTCGTCCTGAACGATCTTGTGCGCCTGATCCCAGTCGCCCTTCGCGGCCCACCAGAGGCCGGCGAGCGGCGCGTTCAGATCCGGCGCGGGCGCCGCGCCGTCGAGGCTCGCGATGAACGCGGCGACATTCACCACCACCTCGCGGGCGTGAAGCGGCCGGCGGCCTGCTCGATCACCTCGCCGAGCGAGAACAGCGTCTCCTCGTCGAACGGGCGGCCGATCAGCTGCAGGCCGAGCGGCAGGCCTTGCGCATCCTTGCCGGCGGGCACGGCGATGCCCGGCAGGCCCGCCATGTTCACGGTCACCGTGAAGATGTCGTTGAGATACATCTCGACGGGGTCGGCCCCGCCCTTCTCGCCGATGCCGAAGGCCGCCGACGGCGTCGCCGGCGTCAGGATCGCGTCGACGCCCTTGGCGAAGCAGTCCTCGAAATCCTTCTTGATCAGTGTCCGCACCTTCTGCGCACGCAGATAATAGGCGTCGTAATAGCCGGCCGAGAGCACATAGGTGCCGATCATGACGCGGCGCTTCACCTCCGCGCCAAAACCCTCGGCGCGGCTGTTCTCGTAGAGCTCGATGATGTTCTTGCCCTGCTCGCGCAGTCCGTAGCGGACGCCGTCATAGCGCGCGAGGTTGGAGGACGCCTCCGCCGGCGCCACGATGTAATAGGCCGGCAGCGCGTATTTGGTGTGCGGCAGCGACACCTCGACGAGCTCGGCGCCGGCCGCCTTCAGCCAGGCCGCACCCTCGCTCCAGAGCTTCTCGATCTCGGCCGGCATGCCGTCGAGGCGATATTCCTTGGGGATGCCGATCCTGATGCCCTTCACGGACTTGCCGATCGCGGCCTCATAGTCCGGCACGGCAATGTCGACCGACGTCGTGTCCTTCGGATCGTGCCCGGCCATCGAGCGAAGCAGCATCGCGCTATCGCGCACGCTGCGCGCTATCGGACCGGCCTGGTCGAGCGAGGAGGCGAAGGCGACGATGCCCCAGCGCGAGCAGCGGCCGTAGGTCGGCTTGATGCCGACCGTCGCGGTGAACGCCGCCGGCTGTCGGATCGAGCCGCCGGTGTCGGTCGCGGTCGCCCCCATGCACAGCAACGCCGCCACGGCCGAGGCCGAGCCGCCGGACGAGCCGCCCGGCACCAGCGTCGTGTTGCTTCCCTCCCGCCGCCAGGGATTGCCGACGGGACCGAAGCACGAGGTCTCGTTGGCCGAACCCATCGCGAACTCGTCATTGTTGAGCTTGCCGAGCATCACCGCACCATCGCGCCAGAGCTGCGAGGTCACGGTGGACTCATAGGTCGGCACGAAATTGCCGAGGATCTTCGAGCACGCCGTCGTGCGCACGCCCTTGGTAGCGAACAGATCCTTGATGCCGAGCGGGATGCCGGCGAGCGGGCCGCCCTCACCCCTGGCGATCTTCTCGTCCACGGCCTTCGCCATGTCGCGCGCGCGTTCGGGCGTCTCCATCACGAAGGCATTGAGCACGCGTGCGGCTTCGATCGCGTTCAGATGCGCGTCGGTCAGCTCGAGGGACGTGAAAGTCTTGGCCGCGAGACCCTTGCGGGCCTCGGCGAGCGTCAGCGATGTCAAATCGGTCATTTATTGATCGGGCTGCAGAAGAACGGAGACAGGGTTTTGTCGTTGGCCGGGTCGTCTTTTTTCTTGGCGGCGGCGTTCGCGGCGGCCTCGATCTCGTCGAGCACGGCATTGACGGCGACGTTGGGATCGGCAGCCTTGCCCTGCCGCTCCATCTTGTCGAGATAGTTCATGTAGGCCTGATAGGCCTTCTCATCGTCGCAAAGCATGCACATCGGACTTGGTCCTAAGGCTCTTTAGTTTGACGCGTTTTCTTTACGCGAACCGGCTTCCACTTCGCTCGAAAACGCTACGTCACTCGACCACCTTGGGCACAAGAAAGAAGTGACCTTCGGTCGCGGGCGCGTTGGCAACGATATCGTCGGCGATCTCGCCGTCATTGACCACGTCCTGCCGCTTCTTCATCTGCATCGGGGTGACCGAGGTCATCGGCTCCACGCCCTCGACGTTGACCTCCGAGAGCTGCTCGACAAAGGCGAGCATGGCGTTGAGCTCGCCCTGCAGATGCGGAACCTCGCCCTCGGAAACCGCAATGCGCGCCAGATGCGCGATGCGGCGGACGGTAGCGTCGTCGACGGACATTATATAAGGCCTCTCACGGCAAAATCTAACTGCCGTATAGCAGAGGCCGGTTTTGCGCCGCAACCGGCGGCGCGACCTTAGCCAGCCAGTCCCTTCATGCGGACCAGGGCCGATTTGGCGAAATCCCGGGTCAATTCGGCTGCGGGGACCTCACGGCCCAGGGCCACGGCCTGGCCGGCCCAGAGATTGGTGAAATCCACCCTGCCCTGCTTTTCGGCAGCTGCCTTGAGCGGCCCCAGCGCGGTCGCGGCATGGGGAAACGGCGGCGCCTCGGGCGAGATCGGGCCGGCTTCGCGCATCAGGCGGTTCTGGACGCCGCGCGCCGGACGCCCGGTCATGACATTGGTGATGACGGTGGAATCGTCCCGCGCTTCAGCGAGCGCCTTGCGCCCGCCCGCGCTGACCTTGGATTCCGGGCAGCGCAGATAGGCGCTGCCGATCTGCACGCCGGATGCGCCGAGCGCAAAGGCTGCAGCGATGCCGCGCCCATCGGCGATACCGCCGGCCGCGATGACAGGCACCTTCACGGCGTCGGCGACCTGCGGCACCAGCGCAAAGGTGCCGGGCTGCTCGGAAATCTTGTCGGTCAGGAACATGCCGCGATGGCCGCCGGCCTCGGCGCCTTGCGCAATCACGGCATCGACGCCGCGCTCTTCCAGCCAGACTGCTTCCTTCACCGTCGTGGCGGACGAGATGACGAGGCAGCCGGCAGCCTTGACGCGCTTGAGCAGCGCCTGCTCCGGCAGGCCGAAATGAAAGCTGACGATCTCCGGCTTCAGCTCCTCGACGACCTCGCAGAACGCGGCGTCGAACGGCGCACGGTTCGCGGCGTTGATGGGCGCTGCGGGATCGAGGCCGTGCTCGGTGTAATAGCCCGTGAGCCGCTGCTTCCAGCGCGCTTCGGCTTCGGCCGTGAGGTCAACCGGCGTGTGGCAGAAGAAGTTCATGTTCACCGGCGCCTTCACGCGCTGGCGAATGATGTTGACCTGCTCGCGCGCCTTCTCCGGCGACAGCATCGCGCTCGGCAGCGAGCCGAGCCCGCCGCCCTCTGCCACGGCGATCACCAGTTCGGCATCCATCACGCCGGCCATCGGCGCCAGCACGATCGGGAATTCGGTCTTGAAGAGATCGATCAGTCGACGGTCAGGCCACATAATTCTTGCCTCATGTTCGCTCTTCCCTCTCCCCTTGTGCGAGAGGGTGGATCGCCGCGCAGCGGCGAGACGGGTGAGGGGTTTGCATCCGCGGAGACAGCCCCCTCATCCGGCGCGGATTGCATCCGCGCCACCTTCTCCCACAAGGGGAGAAGGAAAAGAAGAAACCGAGTTGCGCCGGCCGGCGAGCAATTGCTCCGCTTCAATCGCAATCCGCTCCACGATCTCGGCCGCCGGTGGAATATCATGAATCAATCCGACCGCCTCGCCCGCGATCAAGGCCGCGACATCGAAATTGCCGGCTGCTTTCGCGGCCGCATAGTCCGCCGCGACTGCGGCAACATTCTGCATCAGCTCGACCTCGCGGCCGATCCAGCGCCTGGCGTGGTCGTTGATGAGGCACCTTCCCGTGAACGGCGCCGGCCAGACATTGTTGCGCGAGAGATCGAAGATGATGCCGCGCACGGTCGTGCCGCTGTTCGCTGCGCAGATACGCCGCTTGGCCTCCTCCGCGCCATCAGCCTCCTGGCTCGCATAGAAGCGCGTGCCGAGCAGCACGCCGCTCGCGCCCAGCATCATCATGGCGGCGAGACCGCGCCCGTCGGCGATGCCGCCGGCCGCAACGACAGGCACGTGGCCCGCGGCAAGATCGACGATTGCAGGCACGAGATCGACGGTGGTGCGGGAGGCGCCGTGACCACCCGCCTCCGTGCCCTGCGCGATCAGGATGTCGGCGCCGGCATCGAGCGCCTGCCGCGCCATGGCTTCATCCTGCACCTGGCAGATCAGGCGTGCACCTGCGGACTTGATCTTCGGCGCGAACGGCGCGGGATCGCCAAACGACAACATGATCGCAGACGGTTTTGCGGCAAGAGCGACATCGAGAAGCTCGGGCCGCTTGGCGAGGCTCCAGGTGATGAAGCCGATCCCGAATGGCGCCGACAACCCCGCGAGCTTCGCAGTCTCCTGCTCCAGCCACACCTTCTCGCCATAGCCGCCGCCCAGAATGCCGAAACCGCCGGCACGGCTCACGGCCGTCACAAGCCGGCTGCCGGCAACGATGTCCATCGGCGCCAGCAGGATGGGATGCTCAATCTCCAGCAGCCTGGTCAGCGACGTCTCAATGGGCATAGCCCCTCCCTGTTCTGGACAGGGAGACTAGGCGCGACTAGCATTCTCGAAAAATGAATTCTTGCGAACGCTACCATCACAAAAGCGAAACGACGCCATGGAACTCAGCGATATCCAGACCTTTGCCGCCGTCGCCCGCACCGGCGGCATCACCCGCGCCGCCGAAGAGCTGAACACGGTGCAATCCAACGTCACCCAACGCGTGAAGGCGCTGGAAGCGGAGATCGGCACACCGCTGTTCGAGCGCCACAGCCGCGGCATGACGTTGACCGGCGCCGGCAAACGCCTCCTGCCCTACGCACAACGGATGGCTGCGCTATCACGGGAGGCCGTGCTTGCCGCGCGCGACGACGGCGAGCCGAAGGGACCGCTCGCGATCGGCTCGATGGAGACCACGGCAGCCGTGCGCTTGCCGTCCCTCCTCGCCGATTTCCACCGCAGCTTCCCTGCCGTGCGGCTGAGCCTGCGCACCGCGACCACCGCCGACCTCGTCGCGGGCGTGCTCGAAGGCACGCTCGACGGTGCCTTCGTCGCGGGTCCCATCGCACATGCCGACCTCACCGCGACGAGCGCGTTTCGTGAAGAGCTGGTGCTGGTCAGCGCACGGCGCTGGGCCTCGCTTGCCGAGCTGCGCGCCGGCACGCCGGAGTCCGGTCCGACCGCGCTGGTGTTCCGCACCGGCTGCACCTACCGCCAGCGTCTCGAACAGATCTTTGTCGAGTTCGGCTGGCCGTCGGCCGCACGCTTCGAGCTCGGCACGCTCGACGGCATGATCGGCTGTGTCGCCGCCGGCATGGGCGTGACGCTGCTGCCGCGCGCCGTGGTCGAACGCAGCGCGATGGCCGGCAGCGTGTCGATCCACGCGCTGGGCCCGTCACATGCGCGCGTCGAGACGCTCTTCATCCAGCGCAGCGCCGGACACCAATACAGCGCGCTTCAAGGTTTCATGTCCTGCCTGAAGAAAGACAACGACGTCATCGCGGCCTGACACCGGCGCAGCGTTCCACGCGGCGAAATTCGTCACAAATCCATCGCGCTTGAATTAGTCTGCGCTGCGTTCAGCCGCCGCAGCGCGGCACCTCGAAATGCTTTGAAGCACGCATCCGTTCTACGTTAGGATGTGTCACTGGCCAGCGCAAAAACATAACGAAGCCAAAACATCGGGAGGACTATCGATGCGCAATACGCTCGTGTTGTGCTGTGTCGCCGCGTTGTCGGCGATATCAGGAACTGCAAGCGCACAGGACTGGACCAAATCGAAATGGGGACCGAACGACGAGATCGGTGCCGCCAATTACATGACGCCGGAGCTGGTGGTGAAGGCCGCCTCGCTGGTGAAGACCGGCAAGACCTACGCCCTCGGCATTCCCGTCACGCCACAGACACCCGCCTATCCGCCACGCACGTTCAAGCTCACCATCGTTCAGCCCGGACAGGCCGGCAGCCCGGGTCTCGGTCCGAACAAGGCGACCTATAACGACGACATCCTTGATACGTGGGTCGGCATCGGCAGCCAGCTCGACGGCCTCGGCCATCTCGGCGTCGAGCACGTCTATTACAACGGCAACAAGCTCGCCGATTTCGCCGATCCGAATGGCTTGAAGAAGCTCGGTGTCGAGAAGGTCCCACCGATGGTCACGCGCGGCGTGCTGCTCGACATGGCCGCCTATTTCAAAACCGACATCGTGAAGGAAGGCACCGCCTTCAACGTCAAGGAGATCGAGGAAGCCGCCAAGCAGCAGAACGTCGAGATCCGCCAGGGCGATGTCGTCCTCTTCCACACCGGCTGGCTCAGCCTGATCGGCAAGGACGACAAACGCTATTCGGCCGGCGAGCCCGGTCTCGGCGTCGAAGGCGCGAAGAACCTGACCGGCAAGGGCGTGGTCGCCATCGGTGCCGACACCTGGGCGCTCGAGGTGCTGCCGTTCGAGTCCAAGAACGTGTTCGAGGTGCACCAGATCCTGCTCGCCATGAACGGGACCTACATTCTGGAGAACATGGATACCGCCGCGCTCGCTCGCGACAAGGGCTACGAATTCCTGTTCGTGCTCGGACAGCCGCGCTGGACCGGCGGCGTGCAGGCGATGATCAACCCGATCGCGATCCGCTGACCGGCGGCGTACTCAGCGGGCGAGGATCGGCCTGCCGCCCGGCAGGCGCCCTCGCCCGACCTGTCCGTCATCGCGGCCTCAGGTGCCATCGCCGCAATGCAACGAAGGCCCAGATGGCTTCGACGAGGCCAAACGGCCAGGCGCCTTGCAGGAAGCCGTAAGCCGAACCGAGCGCGCAGGACACCGCGAACAGCAGCACGAACCAATGGCTGCGATCCTCCAGGGCATAGCAGACCAGCATCGCCGTCACGGCAAACAGGCCGAATAGTGTCAGTGCATCCATGTTCCCGGTTCACTCCGCAGCGCGACGCGTGATAAGCGCTAGTCCCATGCCGGCTCTTATCCTGCCCCTGATCGATGCTGCAACCCACTGGCCCGAACGCGGCGGGTTGGTCGGCCTTGACCTCGGCACCAAGACCATTGGTGTTGCCGTGTCCAATCCGGACCGGCGGTTAGCGACCGGCGTCGAGACCATCCAGCGCAAGGCGTTCAAGCAGGACGCGGCGCGGTTGCTCGCGATCGCGGCCGAGCGCAAGGCGGTCGGCTTCGTGCTCGGCCTGCCCATCAACATGGACGGCAGCGAGGGCCCGCGGGCGCAATCGACCCGCGCCTTCGCCCGCAACCTTGCCGGGCTGACCACACTCCCCATCGGCCTCTGGGACGAGCGTCTGTCGACCGCAGCGGTCGAGCGCGAGCTGATCGGCATGGACGTCAGCCGCGCCAAGCGCGCCGAAGTGATCGACGAGCACGCCGCGATCTTCATCCTGCAAGGCGCGCTCGACCGCCTCGCCAATCTTCGCGCGGCATCGGGCTGATCCATGGCCGTCGTGATCGCGGCGCTGCTGCCGGTCTTCATCCTCATCGTGCTCGGCGTGGTGCTCAGGCGCACCCTGATGCGGCTCGACACGCAATGGCACGGGCTGGAGCGGCTGACCTATTTCGTGCTGTTCCCGATGCTGCTGATCCAGACGCTGGTGAAGGCCGACCTCTCAAGGGTGCCGGTCGCCGGCGTCGGCGGCGCGCTGTTGCTGTCGGTGCTCGCGATGTCACTGCTCTGCCTCGCGCTCCGCCCGGCGCTCGCACGGTTCGACATCGACGGTCCCGCCTTCACCTCGATCTTCCAGGGCGCGACGCGCTGGCAGACCTATGTGGCGCTCTCGGTGTCCGCCAACATGTTCGGTGATGTCGGGCTGGCGCTGGCCTCCGTGGCGATGGTCGCGATAATTCCGCTGGTCAACGTGTTCAGCGTCGCCGTGCTCGCGCACTATGCTTCGCCCGAGAAACAGTCCGCCCGCGCCATCGTCATGACGGTGATCCGCAATCCCCTGATCTGGGCCTGCGTCATCGGCCTCGTCATCAACGTCATTCATCTGCCGCTGCCAAAAATCTGGCACGAGGTTGCGGACGCGCTCGGCCGGTCCTCGCTCGCCATCGGCCTGCTCGTCACCGGCGCCGGCCTGCAGCTCAACGGCCTGCTCCGCCCGAGCGTGAGCGCGACGATCGGCGTGGCGTTCAAGCTGGCGCTGATGCCCGTGCTGGCGCTGGCGCTCGCCGCCTGGTTCGGGCTCTCGGGCGACAGCCTGGCGATCGTCGCAATCTGCGCGGCGGTGCCGACCTCGCCCAGCGCCTATGTGCTGGCCCGCCAGATGGGCGGCGATGCGCCGCTGCTGGCGCAGATCATCACGTTGCAGACGATCTTGGCGGCGGTCACGATGCCGATCGCGATCGCGCTGGTGGCTTAGGCCTCGTGCGAGGCCTCAGCTCCCCAGCCACATCGTCAGCACCACCGCAGTCAGATTGTTCAGCGCATGCAGCACGATGGTGAGCCATAGCGAGTTGGCGCGATAGCGCATGTAGCCGAACCACAGGCCGATGGAGAAGACCTCGGCGAGGAAGTACATGTCGTACTGCAGGTGCACGACCGTCCACACCAGTGACGACAGGATGATCGCGCCGGGCACGCGCAGGAAGCTCGCCGACCAGCCGCGAAACAGGAAGCCGCGCGCCAAAACCTCTTCCGACATCGGCGCAGCGACACTGAACGCGAACAGCAGCATCACAGCCGCGCCCTTGTCGCGGCCCGATTTCAACAGATCGGTCATGAAGCCCGGCGTCGCCTCGCGGCCAAGGCTCCGCGACATCGTCTCCCAGGCGACCACGATCAGGACAAGCCCGATGGCGCCGAACAGCATTTGCTTCCAGGACGGCCAATGCAGCGCGAGGTAGTCGACGAATGAGGCCTTCTTGATGCGGATGGCGAGCCACACCGCGGCCAGCGTCGCCGGCAGGCCCATGGTCACCGACAGTGCGAGCGCCGCGGGCTCGCGACCGACACGCTGGATCGACATCAGGTCGAGGGGATCGCCACGGTCCCAGGCCAGGTAGAGGATGGCACCGACCTGGCCGAGAAACATCGCGACGAAGATGAGCAGGCCCCACACCGCCGTGCCCCAGAATTTCCAGACGCGCGGCGCAGCTGGCGTCACGGTCATCGGCGGGAGATCGGGATTGAGGGAGTCCATTCAAGCGCTTTCGTTGGGACGGCACCGTCATTCCGGGGCCGTTCGCACGACGATCTACTTCGTTCGCGGCGGAATCGGGAAATCATAGGCCGCCCCGCCCGCCCCCGGCAGGGAAAAATGCCACCACTCCTTCGCATAGTTCACAAAGCCTTGCTTCGCCATCGCGGCCACCAGCCGCTTGCGCCAGGCGCGCTGGTCCGGATTGATCGACGGTGCCGCAGTGTGCCCCTTCGCGTCGGTGCAGTCGTAGCCCGTGCCCATGTCGACGCTGCCCTCCGGCAATCGCGCCTCGACCGGCGCCGTGCAATCGGCATAGGCTTTTGATGGATCGTATCTGGCGGAATTGTCAGCCTTGAGATCGACCAGCGTGAGATCGAGCGCCGCGCCCGTGGAATGCTGCGAGCGGCTCGCGATGTAGCCGAGGCGGAACAGCTCGCTCTTCGGGATCTTCGGATTGTAGCGCCGCTCGGCCGCCGTCTCGTAGCCGTTCTGCGACCACTTCACCATGTCGAGCGAGGCCCGCGCCGGCCGGTAGCAGTCGAACATCTTCAGCGACAGGCCTTGCGCCGCCAGCTCCTGCTGAACCGCCTTCAGCCGCAGCCCCACCTCCCGCTTCACCACGCATTCGCCGGCGCCGTAGCCGGCGAGCGGACGGCCGACGAAATTGTTCGAGGTGGCGTAGCGGATGTCCTGGATGATGCCGGGATCGATGTCGCGCAGATAGACGAAGCCGCCGGGGAGCGACTGGGCGTGGGCTTCGCTGATAACGGTTGCTGCCAAGAGCGCGGTCAAAATTGTTTTCAACTGGAGCTCCCCACATCGTCATGGCCGGGCTTGTCCCGGCCATCCACGGCCTTTTACGTCAAATGCGAATGAAGCACGTGGATGCCCGGGACAAGCCCGGCCATGACGGAGAGGATGAGCCCAGACCGACAGATCAGGGGATAACTCCCCGCCCCGGCATTGGCCCTTGCCCCCCCAGCCATCCCCGCCTATAGCTCTCGTTTTAATGACATCGAAATCGACCTTCGTCCTCGGCCACCGGCATTTGCTGGGCATCGAGGGCCTTTCCGCGGCCGACATCACCGGCCTCCTCGACCTGTCCGAAGAATATGTCGAGCTCAACCGCCAGGTTGACAAGAAGCGCACCGTCCTGCGTGGACGGACGCAGGTAAATCTGTTCTTCGAGGCCTCGACCCGGACCCAGTCCTCGTTCGAGCTCGCCGGCAAACGGCTGGGCGCCGACGTCATGAACATGTCGGTCTCCTCCTCGTCCATCAAGAAGGGCGAGACGCTGGTCGACACCGCGATGACGCTCAACGCCATGCACCCGGACATTCTGGTGGTTCGGCATCACGCGTCCGGCGCGGTGGAACTGCTGGCGCGCAAGGTCGACGGTTCCGTGATCAATGCCGGCGACGGTGCGCACGAGCATCCGACGCAAGCGCTGCTCGACGCCCTGACCATCCGTCGCAACAAGGGCCGGATCGAGGGGCTCGTGGTCGCGATCTGCGGCGACGTGCTGCATTCGCGTGTGGCCCGTTCCAACATCATCCTGCTCAACACCATGGGCGCCCGCGTCCGCGTCGTCGGCCCCTCCACGCTGCTGCCGCCCGGCATCGAGCGGATGGGGGTCGAGGTTGCGCGCGACATGCGCGAGGGGCTCAACGGCGCCGATATCGTCATGATGCTGCGGCTCCAGCGCGAGCGCATGAACGGCTCCTTCGTGCCGTCGACCTCCGAATATTTCAACTATTTCGGACTGGACCAGAAAAAGCTCGCTTACGCCAAGCCGGACGCGCTCGTCATGCATCCCGGCCCGATGAACCGCGGCGTCGAGATCGACACCGCGGTCGCCGACGGCGCGCAATCGCTGATCCGCGAACAGGTCGAGATGGGCGTGGCGGTACGGATGGCCGTACTCGAAGCGCTCGCCCGCAACTTGCCGAACGCGTGATGCTCATGCTGACTGACCGCCGTCCCATCCTGCTTGCCAACGCCCGCGTCGTCGATCCCAGCAGGGACTTCGACGGCCCCGGCGATGTCCTGATTGCCGACGGCATCATCCGCGAGACCCGTCGCGGCATCGGAGCGGCCGGCGTCCCCGAGGGCACCGACGTCGTCAACTGCGCCGGCAAGATCGTGGCCCCCGGCCTGGTCGACATGCGCGCCTTCGTCGGCGAGCCCGGCTTCAGCCACCGTGAGACCTTTGCCTCGGCGAGCCAGGCGGCTGCGACCGGCGGCATCACCACCATCATCTGCCAGCCCGACACGTCTCCGGTGATCGATAACTCGGCGACCGTCGACTTCGTGATGCGCCGCGCCCGCGACACCGCGATCGTCAACATCCTGCCGATGGCGGCGCTCACCAAGGGCATGCACGGCGAGGAGATGACCGAGTTCGGCCTCCTCAAGGCCGCCGGCGCGATCGCCTTCAGCGACAGCGACAAGAGCGTGATCAACGCGCAGGTGATGCGCCGCGCGCTGACCTACGCGCGCGATTTCGACGCGCTGATCGTGCATTACACCGAGGATCCCGATCTGGTCGGCGAAGGCGTGATGAACGAGGGCGAGTTCGCCTCGCGGCTCGGCCTGATGGGCATCCCGAACGCGGCGGAGGCCGTGATGCTCGAACGCGACATGCGTCTCGTCGCGCTCACCGGCGGGCGCTATCACGCGGCCTCGCTGTCCTGTATCGACTCGCTCGACGTCCTCAAGCGCGCCCGCGACGCCGGCCTCGCCGTGACCGCCTCCGTCTCGATCAATCATCTTGCGCTGAACGAGAACGATATCGGCCCCTACCGATCGTTCCTGAAGCTGTCGCCGCCGCTGCGGACCGAGGACGACCGGCGCGCGCTGGTCGCGGCGGTCGCCTCCGGCCTCGTCGACGTCATCATGTCCGACCACAATCCGCAGGACGTCGAGGTCAAGCGCCTGCCGTTCGCGGAAGCAGCACCCGGTGCCATCGGGCTCGAGACCATGCTGCCGGCGGGCCTTCGTCTCGTGCACAATGAGGAACTCGACCTGAAGACGTTGATCCGGGCCATGTCGACGCGGCCGGCCGAGATCCTGGGCCTGCCGGGTGGAACCCTGCGCGCTGGCAGCCCGGCCGATGTCATCGTGATCGATCCCGATGTGCCCTGGATCGTCGATCCCGCCGACCTCAAATCGCCCTGCAAGAACACCCCGTTCGACGAGGCCCGCTTTACAGGCCGCGTGGTGCGCACCATTGTCGGCGGACGGACGGTGTACGAGCATGTCTGACGGGCAAATTCATGCGTGGCGTCGCGGTTCAGCATGGAGATGCGGCCATGGGGCTTGAAGCCTTCCTGCCGGTGGCCTTCGTCATCGGCTACCTGCTCGGCTCGATTCCGTTCGGGCTTGTCCTGACCAAGCTCGCCGGCACGCAGGATATTCGCTCGATCGGCTCCGGCAGCATCGGCGCCACCAACGTGCTGCGCACGGGCCGCAAGAGCCTTGCCGCGGGCACCCTGCTGCTTGACGCGCTCAAGGGCACGGTCGCGGTGGTGATCGCCGGCTACATCGCGGGGCCCAACGCCGCCATGGTGGCCGGTCTCGGCGCCTTCCTCGGCCATCTCTTCCCGGTCTGGCTGAAGTTCAAAGGCGGCAAGGGTGTCGCCGTCTATATCGGCATCCTGCTCGGCCTGTTCTGGCCCGGCGCAGTCGTGTTCTGCCTGCTTTGGCTCGCCACCGCCTTCACCACCCGCTACTCCTCGCTGTCCGCGCTGGTGGCGGCATTCATCACCCCGATCTTCCTGTGGTGGTTCGGGCACCTCGCGCTTGCATCGCTGTTCGCCGCGCTGACGCTGCTCTTGTTCTACGCGCATCGCGAGAACATCAAGCGACTGCAATCCGGCAAGGAAAGCCGGATCGGCGAGAAGGCCTAGAGCGTTTTCGAGCGAAGTGGATACCGGTTCGCGTCAAGAAAACGCGTCAAAGCAAAATCCCAAGGCCGGAAAAAGTACGGATATCGCCGCACCGCCTCCGCATTATGTGCCAATTCCTGTTCGCAACTCGGAAGCTGCTCGCGGCCGGAGTGGCGAACGAGTTCCACGCCTGTCATCCTGACAGCGGAAATGGCGTTACGCGGTTGCTCAGAATGAGCGAGAAGATTGTCGGCACGCATGACGGGTCCGGTTCGCACGGTGCTTCCAGCACCGCAGCAAGCCGGCTGCTCTCGATGACCAATGTCTGGTCCGATGCGCCATCGCCACTGCCCGCGCCCGAGCCTGCTCCCGTACCCCCGCCACTGACCCAGCCTGCGCCCGTCGCGCAAGCCGCCGCGCGAGTCGAGATTGTGACCATTGCCGCGCCGGTCGCGCCCGCGCAGCCGCACTCCGACCAATGGCCTCCGCAAAGACTGTCGCTAGCCCTTCAGGGCGGCGGCACTTTTGCGGCCTTCACCTGGGGCGTGCTGGAGCGGTTGCTGGAACACCCGACCATCCAGATCGACACCATCAGCGGCGCCAGTGCCGGCGCCATCAATGCGCTGCTGCTCGCCTCCGGCCTCGCCGAAGGCGGACGCGAAGGCGCCCATTCGCGGTTGAACCGGTTCTGGGCCCGCCTGATGCACGAGGCCTCGTTCCGCTCCTTGATGCTGGTCGGCGGATTCTCGCCGGCGGGAAGCTCGGTCGCATTCGGTCCGACGCTGCGCTCCGGCCAGTTCGATCCGTTCGACCTCGACCCGCTGCGGCTGGCGCTGTCGCGCGACATCGATTTTGCCGCCTTGCGCGACGCGGCCTGCCCAAAACTGCTGATCGCTGCGACGCGAATCCGCGATGGGCAGCAGCAGATCTTCCGCAACGATTGCATTACCGCCGACGTCGCGCTGGCCTCGACCTGCCCGCCTTTGGTTCACTGCGCCGTCGAGATCGACGGCGAGGCCTATTGGGATGGCGGCATTGGCGGCAATCCGCCGCTGGTGCGCCTGGCGCAGGAATCGATAGCCTCCGACCTGCTGCTCGTCCAGGTCACGCCCACGCGCGACAGCTACGTGCCGATCACGCTTGCCGCAATCGACCGCAGGCTCGACCAGATCGCGGCCAACGCCGCCCTCAACGCCGAGATCGCGGCGCTGGAATGGGCGCGAGCCACGGCCGCACCTTCGCTGCGGCTCTCCAGGATCGCGGCCGAAGACTCCATTGAGGGCCTGGCGCAGCGCTCATCCACCGATCTCGGCCGCGGCTTCATTCGTACGCTGCACCGGAGTGGCCGCGAGGCCGCCGAGCGTTGGCTCGGACAAGGCGCCACAGGCGCCGAGGCCGAACGCGCGCTGCCCGCCGCTGAGCCTGCGCTAGCCTGATTTCGCCAGCGCGTCCTCCAGGAACCATGCCGCCGCAAGCGCGCCCGGATCGTTGCCGAACCGCGCGATCACCTGCACGCCGATCGGCAGGCCGCCCACTTTCATCACCGGCACGTTGACGCAAGGATTGCCCATCAGCGTCCAGAGCCGGTTGTAACGGGGCGAGCCGGTCGAGGCGAGTTCCTTGGCCGGCGCGGTGCCCGGCGCCGAATAGGTCAGCAGCACGTCAAAACCCTCGAACAGTTCGCCGAGCTCGCGGCGGCCACGGCGGGCGATCCGACGCGCGTCGTCATACTGCTTCGGCGTCAAGCCGACGGTGTCATCAAGGCTGGCACGCAGCATCGGCGCGATCTCGTCGTGATGCTCCGAAAACTCCCAGGCCAACGCGCGATGCGCCTCGAAATCCTGGATGATCGGGTGGATGCGCCAGGCTTCCTGCACCGACTCCGGCAGATCGATGGTCTTGACACTGGCTCCGGCCTTCTCGGCCGCCTTGATCGCAGCTAGCAAGCCCTCTTCCGCCGCCGGCTCCACGGCCTCGGCAAACTCCTGCCTCACCACGCCGATGCGCGGCGCCTTGGCCGCGGCGATGCCATCGAATTCAGTGCGCCCGGTGATCGCCAGCAGTCCGCGCGCGAGATCTTCCGCGCGCGATCCGAACAAGCCGACAGTATCAAGCGCCCATGAGTAGCACTTCACGCCGATGGTCGGCAGCATCCGGAACGACGGCTTGATTGCGGCAGCCCCGCAATAGGCCGCGGGACGGATCACCGAGCCGCCGGTCTGGGTGCCCAGCGCCAGCGGGATCATGCCGGCACCGACCGCCGCCGCCGAGCCCGAGGACGAGCCGCCCGGCGTATGGCCGAGATTGTGCGGATTGAGCGTCGGGGTCGGATCGCGCGAGGCGAACGCCGTGGTGGTGGTCTTGCCGATGATGGTGGCGCCTGCCCGCTTCAGCATCATCACGACCGGCGCGTCGGAGCGCGGCTGCCAGCCGCGATAGATCTCCGAGCCCATCTCGGTCGGCATGTTGGCGGTGTCGATGATGTCCTTGATGCCGACGGCGATGCCGCGCAGCGGGCCGGAGGCTTGCACCTTCGCGGATTTGTCGTGACGGACGAAGGCGTGGACGTCCTTCTCCCTGGCCTCGATCGCCGCGTGCGACTGGGCGATGGCGTCATCGGGCGAAAGCTCGCCCGCTTCGATGCGGCGCTGGAGGTCGGCGAGTGAGATCATGGCAATACCCTTCTTATTGCCATCGCTTTTAGCATCGGGACGAGGTCGCGCAAGCGCACGTGGACGCGGTCGATCCATGCGTGCAGTCGACCGGGACCAGCGGCTCGACCAGAGCATCCGCGTCCGCGGGCGCCGCGCGGATGAGATCAAAAATGGAAA
Source organism: Bradyrhizobium sp. 613_E4_N2_2 (assembly GCF_052075995.1). Classification (NCBI taxonomy): domain Bacteria; kingdom Pseudomonadati; phylum Pseudomonadota; class Alphaproteobacteria; order Hyphomicrobiales; family Nitrobacteraceae; genus Bradyrhizobium; species Bradyrhizobium sp. 613_E4_N2_2. Next base: position 3,749,426 of record NZ_CP197234.1, on the reverse strand, counting down.
CAGTATCTTTCAATTATTTCTATTTTTATCGCGATTCAATCGAGCCAGTGTGAGGTCACAACGCAGGGCCCTGCGGCGCGCACTCTCTTACGAACCACAAACGCCTGGTGCGTCACCGCCGTCGGACCTCAACCAAGCACAGGAGCGATGACCATGGATACGACCCGTTATGCTTCCCTCGTTGGCCGCCTGCTGATCGGCCTCCCGTTTGCAATGAGTGGCTTCAGCAAGCTCACCGCTTATGGTGCGACGACCGCTTACATCGCCGCTGCGGGATTGCCGGTGCCCCCGTTGGCATATGCGATCGCAGTTCTCGTCGAGCTCGGTGGCGGTCTCCTGCTGATCGCCGGCTATCAAGCCCGCTCGGTCGCGCTGGCGCTCGCCATATTCTCGCTGGCCGCGGCAGTCTCGTTCCACAACAACTTTGCCGACCAGAATCAGATGATCCACTTCCTCAAGAACGTGATGATGGCAGGCGGCCTGCTACAGATCTTTGCCTTCGGTGCCGGTGCGCTCAGCCTTGACGCTCGCGTCTCGCGGAGCGGCGTCGCTGTCGCTCAGGCGGCCCACGCGCGTTGAATCGACGACCTTGCGGAAGACCCGTCGACCACGTCGGGTCTTCCTGCAGCGCCTTTGAAGCCCGATCAAGCGCACGCAACTGTTGCCCACGCCCTCAGGTTGTTCCATGCTGCCTCCACAAGGAGACGCCGTGGACGCCATCAATCCGAGCGTTGAGCTGACCGAGGCTGAGCGGATCGACCGCCTGCGGCTGATCCGCTCTGACAATGTCGGGCCGCGTGGCACTAACGCGGAAACGCCGCAACCTTTGCGTTAGTTCTAAATTGCCCCGAGAATCAAGGCGATGAGATTCGAATTGCCGGACTGTTGGACGCTCACGCCGTCTCGGCTTAGGCTGTGCGCCTTCTGACCCAACCTGTTCATTGACGCGGCTGGACCAATGTCGAAAAATGCTTACTCTCTGCCAGAGGATAAGCGATTTAGCGGTGCTATGAAACGACGCGGATTCATCACTTTGGCTGGCGGGGCGTTGGCGTGGGCAACGGCCGCACGCGCTCAGCAAGTGAAGCGCGTCTCGCGGATCGGCCTTTTCCTCCCCCCACCGCGAAATTCGGAGGTCGACGCGTTCCTCGTTGCGCTTCGCGGTCTCGGTTGGGTTGAGGGCGAGAACGTCCACGTTGAATATCGCGACGCCGACGGCGACGATAACCGGCTTCCGGCGCTGGCTGCTGAACTGGTCGCCCTCGGCGTCGACGTTCTCGTGACAGCCACATTTCCCGGGGTTCTTGCCGCGCACCGTGCGACGACCACAATTCCAACCGTGATGATCGTGGGTCCCGATCTGGTGACCTTGGGCCTTGCAGCCAGCATGGCTCATCCCGGTGGCAACATTACGGGACAGACCTTTTTCCTTACAGAACTAGCTGCGAAGCGGTTAGAGGTTCTTGCGAGCATAGCTCCCTCGATGACACGCGCAGGGGTGCTCATGCAGCGAGGCAACCCCCTGAACAACGGCACCATGAGTGCCATGACGAACGCCGCGCGGGCAATGAAGATTGAGCTGCGACCGATCGAGCTTGACGTCCCCGGCGACCTCGACAACGCGCTATCAATCGTCGGCTCCTCCGCCATGGACGGTCTCGTCATCACGGACGCCAATGCGTTTGTCACCAATTCGGCGTTGGTCTCGGCGATTGTCGACAAGTGCCGCGTGCCATCGATTGCCGCACCCATCGTCGCGTCCCGGGGGGGCGCACTGGTAGGGTACGGGGTAGACTTCACCTCCATGTTTCGCCGCGCCACTGTTTTCGTTGACAAGATATTGAAGGGCGCGAACCCGGCCGACATCCCCATCGAGCAGCCGACGCAGTTTAAGACGGTCATCAACTTGAAGACCGCCAAGGCGCTCGGCCTCGAGATACCGCAGTCGTTGCAGGTGCGCGCGGACGAGGTCATCGAATAGCAAAAGCCTTGAGGAATAAGGCAGCGCGTTGCTCCATTCCTCCTCCGCCCATGATTGGGGCGATAGAAACAACCACACGCCACTGTTGCCCACGCCCTCAGGTTGTTCCATGCTGCTCCCACAAGGAGACGCCGTGGACGCCATCAATCCGAGCGTTGAGCTGACCGAGACTGAACGGATCGACCGCCTGCGGTTGATCCGCTCCGACAATGTCGGGCCGCGCACCTTCCGTTCGCTGGTCGATCATTTCGGCACGGCGCGCGCCGCGCTGGAGCGGCTGCCCGATCTGGCGCGCCGCGGCGGCGCGGCCCGTTCCGGGCGCATCTGTAGTGTCGATGAGGCGAAGGCCGAGCTCGCCGCAAGCCGCAAGTACGGCATCGCCTGGCTTGCGCCCGGCGAGGACGGCTATCCGGCGCGGCTCGCCACGCTCGACGATGCGCCGCCGCTGCTCGCCGTGCGCGGCGACACTACGACGCTGATGCGGCCGATGATCGCGATCGTCGGTTCGCGCAACGCCTCCGGCGCTGGCCTCAAATTCGCCGGCCAGCTCGCGCGTGAGCTCGGCGAAGCTGGCTTCATCGTCATCTCGGGGCTTGCCCGCGGCGTCGACCAGACGGCGCACCGCGCCAGCGTCGACAGCGGCACCATCGCCGTGCTCGCCGGCGGACATGATTGCATCTATCCGCCCAAACATGGCGATCTGCTCGCCTCGATCCTCGATCACGCGGGTGCGGCGATCTCGGAGATGCCGCTCGGCCACGAGCCGCGCGCCCGCGACTTCCCCCGCCGCAACCGGCTGATCTCGGGCGCCGCGCTCGGCGTGGTCGTGGTCGAGGCGGCGCATCGCTCGGGCTCGCTGATCACCGCGCGCATGGCGGCAGAACAGGGCCGCGAGGTATTCGCGGTGCCCGGCTCGCCGCTCGACCCGCGCGCCGCCGGCACCAACGATCTGATCAAGCAGGGCGCAACGCTCGTCACCGAAGCCGCCGACATCATCAACGCTGTCGCACCGATCATGGAGCGGCCGTTGATGCATCCGGCGAGCGAGCCCGACAGCGAACCGTTCGAGAGCGATCCGCAATCGCACGACCGCGACCAGATCACCGGCCTGCTCGGCCCTGCCCCCATCTCGATCGACGATCTCGTGCGGATGTCCGGCGCCTCGCCCGCGATCGTCCGCACCGTGCTGCTGGAGCTCGAGCTTGCGGGCCGCCTCGAACGCCACGGCGGCGGTCTCGTTTCTCTTCTCTAGGTGTCGTTGCGCTCATCGAACCGCGTCCGTGCCGCCGCGATCTGCGCCTGGTGCTCCTTCGCCCATAGCCCAAGCGCCATCACGGGCTGCTGGAGCCCGCGGCCAAGATCGGTCAGCTCATAGTCCACGCGCGGCGGAATGGTCGGGAAGATCGTGCGCGTGACGAGGCCGTCGCGCTCCAGCCCGCGCAGGGTCAAGGTCAGCATCCGCTGCGAGATGCCGTTGATCATCCGCTTCAGCTCGTTGAAGCGCTTGGGCCCGTCGCTCAGCATCATGATGACGAACACGCTCCATTTGTCGCCGACGCGCGCCAGGATCGAGGCGACCCCGCGGCAGTCCGCGTGGTCGCGATCCGGCATCTGGGGAGCAGGAAAATCGGTGTGTGCAGGTCTCAAAGATGTGCCCATGGCTCAAAAAAGTGCGTTCTTGCGGGGAATTTGACAGTCACTCATGTAGTGCGGGTTACAAATCTATACCATAGGTGAACCCCAATGAAACTCCTCCATATCGACTCCAGCGTGCTCGGCCCCCACTCCGTCTCACGGCAGGTTTCCGCCGCCATCGTCGACCGTCTCAGGCAGGCGACACCGTCGCTCGACCTCGTCTACCGCGATTTGACGCAGATTCCGCTCGCCCACCTCTCCGGCTCGCACCTTGCGGCCGCGCAAGGCGCGCCGGCGCCGGCGGAACTCGGTCCCGACCTGGCCGCGAGCGCGGCCGTGCTCAACGAGTTCCTCGATGCCGATATCGTCGTGATCGGCGCGCCCATGTACAATTTTACGATCCCGAGCCAGCTCAAGGCCTGGATCGACCGCGTCCTGGTGGCGGGGAAAACGTTCAAATACGACGCGAACGGCCCGCAGGGCCTTGCCGGCAACAAGCGCGTGATCGTGGCGATCTCGCGCGGCGGCTATTACGGCCCGGGCACGCCGGCCGCCTCGCTCGAGCACCTCGAAACCTATTTGCGTGGCGTGTTCGCGTTCATGGGCATCACAAGCCCCGAATTCATCGTCGCCGACGGCATCCAGGTTGGCCCTGAGCATCGTGAGAAAGCGCTGGCCGGAGCGCTTCAGGCTGCCACCAGCCTGCAGGCGGCGTAAGACTTACGCCGACACCAGCCGCTGCCGGAGCCCGGCGGCGGCTGAGAATTCCACAGCGCTAAAACCAGGCGCCCTGAACGCCAAGAATGACGGCGACGAGCGAAATGAAAAGCCCGATGCCTGAGAAAAGTGCCACCCCGATGAACTCGGACCTATCGGAGTGCTTGGCTGGAATGGCGGAATGTTCGGTGTAAATACGTGGTTCTGAAATCGACGAAGAAATACGAGCTGCTTTTGACATCGCGGGCTCCCTGAAAGTGAGTCTTATGACCCTGCCCGCAAAAGGGTCTTGGCAGCGCAAGCGAAGGTTCAACGCCTCACGGAAGGTTCAGAGGAATACAGCCACCGAGGTGTAGGAACAGGCCGGCGCAACCGATGTCGTCGCGCCGACCGATTCAATTTTCGCAAACGTTGATCAGCCGCGATAGATCGGTGCGCCCGCGGGAGAGGCAACCGCGCCACCATCGACGAAGATCTCCTGGCCCTGGATGTGCCCGGCATCGTCGGAGGCGAGGAACAGCACCGTCTTCGAGATGTGATCCGGTTCAGCAATGCGTCCGAGCGGCGTGGATAGCCCAAGGCGCTTCTCGAACGCCTTCTCCGCTTCAGGCGTTGCGATCGCGGCGCCCCAGATCGGCGTGCGGGTCGCGCCGGGCGCGACGACGTTGACGCGAATCCCGCGCGGCGACAGTTCCGACGCCATGATCCGCGCCATCGCGCGCACGCCGGCCTTGGCGGCGCCATAGGCCGAATAGCCGGGAATGCCGAGCACGGAGATCACCGAGCCGTTGAGGATGATCGAGGCATTGTCGTTGAGATAAGGCAGCGCCGACTGCACCGTGAAGAACACGCCGGTGAGGTTGGTGCGGATGACCTTCTCGAAAACCTCCAGTGTCGCCGAACCGAGCGGCGTGCCGCCGGGAATGCCGGCATTGGCAAACACGATGTCGAGCTTGCCGAATTTTTCGGCGCCTTGCTTGATCGCCGCATCGGTCGCGGCAATGTCGGTGGCGTCGGCTGCGACCGCGAACCCGTTGGGGCCAAGCTCCTTCGCCGCGGCCTCCAGCGTCTCCTTGTTGCGCCCGGTGATGATCACCTTCGCACCCTCGGCCACGAACAGCTTTGCCGTCGCCAGGCCAATGCCGCTGTTGCCGCCCGTAATCAATGCCGTCTTGTTCTTCAGTCTCACGATCGTCTCCAGTGGTTGCATTATAAAACTATGTTGCCGTCTAGGGCATATGGTTTTATGATGCAACCACACAAGCGCGTGATCGACGCCGAAATCGGGCGAACGCGACAGGACCAGGACGATGGTGAGACGAACGAGCTTCGAGGGCGATTCCTGCCCGATCGCGCGGTCGCTGGAAGCGATCGGCGACTGGTGGTCGCTGCTGATCATTCGCGAGGCGCTGTTCGGCCTGCGCCGCTTCGGCGAGTTTCAGAGCAAGCTCGGCATGGCCAAGAACATTCTGGCGGTGCGCCTGCGCGCGCTGGTCGACCACGGCATTCTCGCAACCGCCCCCGCCTCTGACGGCAGCGCCTATCAAGAGTATGTGCTGACGCCGAAAGGGCGCGGCACCTTCCCGATCCTGGTAGCGCTGCGGCAATGGAGCGAGGAGTTCGACGATCACCCCGAGCAGATCGCAACGATTCTGCTCGATCGCGAGAAAGGCCGACCGGTGAAGAAGCTCGAAATGCGCGCCGAGGACGGGCGGCTGCTCAGTCCCGCGGACACGATGGTGAAGCCGCGGCCGGCGCCGCGACGGCGGTCAGCCTGATCGCGGCACGCTGCCACCACACCGTCATTGCGAGCGCAGCGAGGCAATCCAGAGTTTCACCGCGGAGGGATTCTGGATTGCTTCGCTGCGCTCGCAATGACGACGTTGATGCGGCGCGCCTCCATATATCGCCGTCACCCTGAGGTGGCCGCTTCTTCAGCGGCCTCGAAGGGCGACGGCCCGGCTGCGGCATCTCGGCCGCTCATCCTTCGAGGCTCGCTACGCGAGCACCGCAGGATGACGGATTGGATGGTGAGCGCCGCTACGACAGCTTGCGCTTGCTCCGCAGCCGCAGGTGCTCGTCGGCCTCCAGCTTGGTCATGCCCAGGAGATAATGCAGCACATCGAGCTTGTGGCGCTCGGCGAGCTTGCGCAAAGCCCCGACCTGCTCGGCGATGAAGGCGACGGCCTCATCGACGCCGCCCTCCCCTGGTTCCTCACCGCGCGAGCCTCCCGCCACGCCTGACGCGGCGCGCGCCCGTTTCTTTCCTGGCTTAGTCACCAGACCCCACCCGAATCCATGCCCCGGGCGACTCTACGCCGACATTGACCGCAACTCCAAGGTGGTATTTTGCAACTTTCTCGATATGAAACTTTTCCCATTTGGGGTGCTTTCAACACCCCTCGATTTGACAGCGAGGGCCTCACCACCCATGTTCGGGTCGAAACGGCCGATCCGAATCTCATCGAACGCGGCTCGTAATTTCCCCGTAAGCTACTGGAACTACATGAATATCGTCATTGTGGAGTCGCCGGCGAAAGCCAAGACGATCAACAAGTATCTGGGCTCGTCCTACGAGGTTCTGGCCTCGTTCGGCCATGTCCGCGACCTCCCGGCGAAGAACGGTTCCGTCGATCCGGACGCAAATTTCAAGATGATCTGGGAGGTCGACCCCAAGGCGGCCGGCCGGCTCAACGATATCGCCAAGTCCCTGAAGAACGCCGACCGCTTGATTCTGGCGACCGACCCTGATCGCGAGGGCGAGGCCATCTCCTGGCACGTTCTGGAGGTATTGAAGGAAAAGCGCGCGCTGAAGGATCAGAAGATCGAGCGCGTGGTGTTCAACGCCATCACCAAGCAGGCCGTCACGGATGCGATGAAGAATCCGCGCCAGATCGACGGCGCGTTGGTCGATGCCTACATGGCGCGCCGCGCGCTGGACTATCTGGTCGGCTTCACCCTCTCCCCCGTGCTGTGGCGCAAGCTGCCGGGCGCCCGTTCGGCGGGCCGCGTGCAGTCGGTGGCGCTGCGGCTGGTCTGCGACCGCGAACTGGAGATCGAGAAGTTCGTCGCGCGCGAGTATTGGTCGTTGATCGCGACCCTGCTGACGCCCCGCGGCGACGCATTCGAGGCGCGGCTCGTCGGCGCCGACGGCAAGAAGATCCAGCGTCTCGACATCGGCACCGGTGCGGAAGCCGAAGACTTCAAGAGGGCGCTGGAAGCGGCCGCCTATGCCGTGACCGCGGTCGATGCCAAGCCGGCCCGGCGCAATCCGCAGGCGCCCTTCACCACCTCGACGCTGCAGCAGGAAGCCAGTCGCAAATACGGCTTTGCGCCGGCGCACACGATGCGCATCGCGCAGCGCCTTTATGAGGGCATCGACATCGGCGGCGAGACCACCGGACTCATTACTTATATGCGTACCGACGGCGTGCAGATCGATCCGTCCGCGATCACCCAGGCGCGCAAGGTGATCGGCGAGGATTACGGCAACGCCTACGTGCCGGAGGCCCCGCGCCAATATCAGGCCAAGGCCAAGAACGCCCAGGAAGCGCACGAAGCGATCCGCCCGACCGACATGTCGCGCCGCCCCGACAGCATGAGCCGCAAACTCGATGCCGACCAGGCGCGACTCTACGAGCTGATCTGGAAGCGCACCATCGCGAGCCAGATGGAATCGGCCGAGCTGGAGCGCACCACTGTCGACATCACCGCAAAGGCCGGCGGCCGCACGCTGGAGCTGCGGGCGACGGGTCAGGTCGTCAAGTTCGACGGCTTCCTCGCGCTCTACCAGGAAGGCCGCGACGACGAGGAAGACGAGGACTCCCGCCGCCTGCCCGCGATGAGCCCGAACGACGCGCTCAAGCGGCAGTCGCTCGCCGTCACCCAGCACTTCACCGAGCCGCCGCCGCGCTTCTCGGAGGCCTCACTGGTCAAGCGCATGGAAGAGCTCGGCATCGGCCGTCCCTCGACCTATGCCTCGATCCTCCAGGTCCTGAAGGACCGCGGCTACGTGAAGCTGGAGAAGAAGCGCCTGCACGGCGAGGACAAGGGCCGCGTTGTGGTCGCCTTCCTCGAAAGCTTCTTCAGCCGCTACGTCGAATATGACTTCACCGCCAATCTGGAGGAGCAGCTCGACCGCATCTCCAACAACGAGATTTCCTGGCAGCAGGTGCTGAAGGACTTCTGGACCGGCTTCATCGGCGCCGTCGACGAGATCAAGGATCTGCGCGTCGCCCAGGTGCTCGACGTGCTCGACGACATGCTGGGCCAGCACATCTATCCGCCCCGCGCCGATGGCGGCGATATCAGGCAGTGCCCGAGCTGCGGCAACGGCCGGCTGAATCTCAAGGCCGGCAAGTTCGGCGCCTTCGTCGGCTGCTCGAACTATCCGGAATGCCGCTACACCCGCCAGCTCGCCGCCGACAGCGAGACCACCGCCGACCGTTCGCTCGGCCAGGATCCCGATACGGGTCGCGATGTCTGGGTCAAGGCCGGCCGCTTTGGCCCCTACATCCAGCTCGGCGAGCCCAAGGATTACGAGGAAGGCGAGAAGCCGAAGCGCGCGGGCATCCCGAAGGGCACCTCGCCGGGCGACGTCGAGCTCGAGCTTGCGCTGAAGCTGTTGTCGCTGCCGCGCGAGATCGGCAAGCATCCGGAGACCGGTCAGCCGATCACGGCAGGTCTCGGCCGCTTCGGGCCGTTCGTGAAGCACGAGAAGACCTACGCCAGCCTGGAGAGCGGCGACGAGGTCTTCGACATCGGCCTCAACCGCGCGGTGACGCTGATCGCGGAGAAGGTCGCCAAGGGCCCGAGCCGCCGCTTCGGCGCCGACCCCGGCAAGGCGATCGGCGATCATCCGACGCTGGGCACCGTCACCGTGAAGAGCGGCCGTTACGGCGCCTATGTCACGGCAGGTGGCGTCAACGCGACGATCCCTGCCGAGTTCGAAAAGGACACCGTCACGCTGCCGCAGGCGATCGCGCTGATCGACGAGCGCGCGGCCAAGGGCGGCGGCAAGACCAAGGCGAAGAAAGCCGCGAAGCCGGCCAAGGCCAAGAAGGCTGCGGCGAAGGCCGCCGACGGCGATGACGCCGCGCCGAAGCCGAAGAAACCGGCCGCGAAGAAGGCGGCCAAACCAAAATCCGAATCCACTAGCAAGGCGCGCGCCGCCGTGTCGTCGACCGCAAAAACGTCGCCGACCAAGGCCGCCGCCCCCAAGGCTCCGGCCAAGAAGAGTGCCGGCAAGACCTAGATCAAGAATTAGAGGTTAAGTGAAACGCAAGAATGACCATGGCTTTCCCGACCGGAGCGCCATCGTCGCCTTCATCAAGGCAAATCCCGGAAAGGTCGGGACCCGCGAAATTGCGCGCGAGTTCGGCCTGAAGAACGCCGATCGCATCGAGCTCAAGCGCATGCTGCGCGAGCTCGCCGACGACGGCACCATCAAGAAAAAACGCCACAAGGTTTCCGAGCCGGACGCGCTCCCGTCGACGCTGGTCGCCGACATCACCGGCCGTGACAGTGACGGCGAGCTGATCGCCTCCCCCACCGAATGGGACGAGGTCGAAAGCGGTGAACCGCCAAAAATCCTCATCGTCATGCCGCGCCGGCCGAAGCCCGGCACCGCGGCCGGAATCGGCGATCGCGCGCTGCTGCGCGTCGAGCGCTCGGATGAGAACGAAGGCCCGGCCTATCGCGGCCTCATCATCAAGGTCTTCGACAAGACGAAGAGCCGCATCCTCGGCGTGTTCCGCGAGCTGCCCGAAGGCGGCGGACGGCTGGTCCCGGTCGACAAGAAGTCCGCCGACCGCGAGCTGAACATCGCCGCGGCCGACACGCACGGCGCCCGGGACGGCGACCTCGTCAGTGTCGATATCGTCCGCACCCGCAGCTTTGGGCTGGCGTCCGGCCGGGTCAAGGAGAAGCTCGGCTCGGTCAAGTCGGAGAAGGCGATCAGCCTGATCGCGATCTACGCGCACGACATCCCCCTGCAATTCCGGCCCGCGGCGGAGCGTGAAGCCGAAGCGGCGGAGCCGGCCAATCTGAAGGGACGTGAAGACTGGCGCGACGTCCCGCTCGTCACCATCGATCCCCCGGATGCGAAGGATCACGACGACGCGGTGCATGCGCAGCCCGATCCTGATCCGAACAACAGAGGCGGCTTCATCGTCGATGTCGCCATCGCCGATGTGAGCTTCTACGTGCGGCCGGGCACCGCGCTCGACCGCGACGCGCTCGATCGCGGCAACTCGGTCTATTTCCCGGACCGCGTCGTGCCGATGCTGCCCGAGCGCATCTCCAACAATCTCTGCTCGCTGGTGCCGGGCGAGCCGCGCGGCGCGCTCGCGGTGCGGATGGTGCTCGGCCCTGACGGGCGGAAGCGCTCGCACAGCTTCCACCGCATCCTGATGCGCTCGGCGGCGAAACTGAACTATGCGCAGGCGCAGGCTGCGATCGACGGTCGGCCCGACGACACCACCGGCCCCCTGCTCGATCCGATCCTGAGGCCGCTCTATGCCGCCTATGCCTGCGCCAAGCGCGCCCGCGACGAACGCGATCCGCTCAATCTCGATCTGCCCGAGCGCAAGATCCTCTTGAAGAGCGACGGCACGGTCGATCGCGTCGTCGTGCCTGAACGTCTCGATGCGCACAAGCTGATCGAGGAGTTCATGATCCTCGCCAACGTCGCGGCGGCCGAGATGCTGGAGAAGAAGTCGCTCCCGCTGATCTACCGCGTGCATGACGAGCCGACGCTGGAGAAGGTCCACGCACTCGCGGAGTTTCTGGAGACGCTGGACGTTCCGTTCGCGAAAAGCGGCGCGCTGCGCCCGGCTTTGTTCAACCGCGTGCTGGCGCAGCTCGAAGGCCACGACCACTTCCCGCTGGTGAGCGAGGTCGTGCTGCGCGCCCAGGCCCAGGCCGAATATTCCGCCGAGAATTACGGTCATTTCGGCCTGAACCTGCGCCGCTACGCGCATTTCACCTCGCCGATCCGCCGCTATGCCGACCTCGTCGTGCACCGCGCGCTGGTTCGCGCGCTCGGCCTCGGCGAGGGCGCCCTACCCGACAGCGAGACTCCGGAAAGCCTTGGCGAGGTCGCAGCCCATATCTCGGTGACCGAGCGGCGCGCGATGAAGGCGGAGCGCGAGACCGTCGACCGGCTGATCGCCCATCACCTCGCTGACCGCATCGGCGCGAGTTTCCAGGGCCGCGTCTCCGGCGTCACCCGCGCCGGCCTGTTCGTCAAGCTCGCCGAGACCGGTGCCGACGGCCTGATCCCGATCCGATCCCTTGGCACGGAATATTTCAACTATGACGAGAGCCGGCACGCGCTCGTCGGCACGCGCAGCGGCACCATGCATCAGCTGGGTGACGTCGTTGACGTCCGTCTGATAGAAGCAGCTCCCATCGCAGGCGCGCTGCGCTTCGAGCTGCTGTCGTCGACCGGCGAGACCGCGCCGCGCGGCCGCAGGCCATCCGGTCCGCAACGCCGCCCCTCGTTCAAGGCGCATCCCGGACGCAGTCCGGCGAAGAAACATAAGGCGGCGAAACAGAAGAAGCCCGGCAAGGGCAAGAACAAAGGAAAAGGCGGGGGGCAGAAGGGCAAGGCATGGTGACGACGAGCACGGCCCCAAAGATCTGGACGCGCGAGACCGGCCTCGTCGAGAAGCGCGACGTCTGGACGGCCATGAAGCGCGGTTTCCGCAGCCGCTGCCCGCGCTGCGGCGAGGGCAAGCTGTTCCGCGCCTTTCTCAAAACCGCGGACAATTGCTCGGTCTGCGGCCTCGATTTCACGCCGCATCGCGCCGACGATCTGCCAGCTTATCTCGTGATCGTCATCGTCGGCCACATCGTGGTGCCCACGATCCTCTGGATCGAGACCAACTACACCACGCCGGTCTGGCTCAGCTTCGCGGCCTATCTGCCCTTCACCTTCGTCGCCTCGCTCGCGCTGCTCCAGCCGGTCAAGGGAGCTGTGGTCGGCTTGCAATGGGCTCTGCGCATGCACGGCTTTGACGACAACCCTCCGGATGGTATTCCGCCGGTCTAAGCAAATAATCAAAAAGCGGTTTGGGTGAGGACATGACGGATACGTCGCAGGGAGCCGAGAAGGCCAAGATCCACGAGGGCAAGGAAGCCGACCACCATCCCTATTTCCGCCCCCGCGATGCGGCGACGCTGATCCTGGTCGATCGCAGCGGCAGCGTTCCAAAAGTCCTGGTCGGCAAGCGCCACGACAAGGTGGTGTTCATGCCCGGAAAGTTCGTCTTCCCCGGCGGCCGCGTCGACAAGGACGATTACCGCGTGCCGTGTGCAGCACCCATCACCACCGAGCTGGAAGCCAATCTCGCCAAGGGCAGCCCGAAGACTCCGGCCTCGCGCGCCAAGTCGCTGGCGATTGCCGCAATCCGCGAGGCCTGCGAAGAGACCGGCCTCTGCCTCGGACGCAAGACCGAGGGGAAAGCAAAACTCGAGGGCGCCTGGAAGCCGTTCGCGGATGCGGGCCTGCTGCCCGACCCCTCCAGCCTGTTCCTGATCGCGCGTGCGATCACCCCGCCCGGCCGCGTCAAGCGGTTCGACACCCGCTTCTTCACCGCGGACGCTTCCGCGATCACCCACCGCGTCGAGGGGGTGATCCATGCGGATGCCGAACTGGTCGAGCTGGTCTGGGTCGAACTCGGCTCAAAGCCGCTCGCCGATCTGCATCCGATGACACGCAACGTGCTCAACGAGCTCGACACGCGCCTTGCCACCGGCCCGCTCCGCCACGATGCGCCGGTGCCGTTCTTCCATTTCTACGGCGGCAAGATGCAGAAGGATATCTTGTGCTGATCCAGCCGCCGAACTCTCCAGGCTCGTTCACGCGATCAGCAAACTCAGCGCGGCACCTCTGAAGGCGCGGTCTTCGCTGCCACCTTGTCCGTGGCCGATCGCCCAGCGCTGCGGCCACACAAGCTGCTCCAACCCTCGCGCCGTCGCAGAGGTGAAAGACGACCAGCGCGTGGAATCGTGACGACGATACAAGAGACCGCCCGGGCCCATGTCCGGGTAGATCGCGACGTGAATATCGAAACCCTCGCCCGCCGGAAGATCAGGTCCAAACCAATAGGTTGGGCTTCGCCCCGGCTCACGAGCAACGATGGCTGTCAGGGTTTGCCTCGGTCCCCGAAGCCCAAGCCAGAACGGCGCGATCGAACCCGGCGCGAAAGCCGTGAAAATCGTCTGGGCCGCTGCGACATCGGTCGCAGCGCTTTGCCCCACCAGTCTCAGCTCGATCCGCCGCCCGCTCTCCACGCATCCGCTGAACGGCGCTTCGGTTTCCCCGAGCGGCAGCTCCCTCCACAGGGCGGGATCAGGATCGCGCAGCGGCCATTCCATTCTCTCCCTGACAACGCCGTCGGTATCGAGCACCTGATAACGCAGGCCTTCCTCGTCAAGCGCGGCCTGAATGCAATGCAGATACTCGACGCCTTCCGGCATCCTGTGAGCCGTTCCCGCGCCCGCGGTGCAAATCTGCAGGACACCGCGATGCGCCTGCACATCGAAGGCGAGGACGTGGCTGCACAGATAGGCAAGCACGTTTTCGTTCACTAGGATGTCCCAGAACGGGCGAGCATATTCGTGGCCGATCTCGCGCTGATACGTCCCCGTAAAGCCGTTGATCGGAAACACCGGATGATGGCCAAGGACGAGCTTGTGTCGGGCATCGCCATGCGCGCTGAGAGTTGTTTCGAGCCACCCGAGCTCGACATGGCCCTCACCTCCCAGGCCGCTCCAGAGCGTGTTGACGAACACCATCAGGAGGTCGCCGCGTCGCACGAAGTAGGAGAGGCCCGCCTGTCCCGGCGGCCCATTTTTCGGCAGCTCGAGCACTGCACGAAACACCGCCTCGCTCATCAAATCATAGGTCGTGTGATTGCCGGTTGTGTGCCACATCGGAATGGCCGCACGGTCGAGCCATGCCATTTCCGTATCCAGCCAATAGCGCCACTGCGCGCGCAGCGCGTCCGGATCCGGCGTCAGTCCGATGATTTCGTCGCCCGGGAAGAGAACGAATTCAGGCTGCGGCCTCAGGCGTTGAACGACCGTATTGACCGAGGCGAAGGTCTTTTCGTGCAATGCACCCGGCACGCCCGAACAGGAGTCGCCATACAACAGGAATTGGTGGCCCTTGCCGCGCGGTCGAAGCGCGGGAATGGAGTTATTCGCTGAGGTCATGGCCTTCCATTGCGGTGTGAGGCCGCGAGGATGGCAATTTCCGCAACGGGTAGCAACAGGCCGTGGCTGGACCTAATCAGGAATCATCAGGCTCGGTGCCGACATAGTCGCGCGCGGGCAATTTCAGGACGCGGCCGATCTCGCTTGCGAGCTTGTCCGCCTCCTCGCGCCTGGTGAAGCTCTGAAGCGTGATCGGCTCGGTGCCTCTGTTGCCGCAGAGATTGACGTCGTAGGTCGTCAGATCCGCATCGTAGTCGTCGGTGATGCTGACGAAGTGATAGTCGGCGAGATCGCGCTGGCTGCGGATATTGAGCGGGCCGAACTGCCTGGTGATGACGATCTGGCGCAGCGTCTCGTTGAGCACGACGAAAGTGCGGTACGTCAGCAGGATCATTCCGGGGATGCCGACGAGCAGTCCCAACCCCGTGAACACCAGCACCGGCACGAGATCATCGGCGAGCCGGCCGAAGCCGGAAAAATCCTGGCGCAGGCCGAGGCCGACGTTCCACAAGAGATAACCGCTCGCGGCCAGCAGCGGCAGCGACAGCAGGCGGCCGACCCAGGGCATGGGCCGGTCGATGCGGACGGTGCCGCCGTCCACGGTCATTGCGCCTGCCATGTCGGGTCTCCTCACGAGGTCATGGCTTGGTCGAAGCGAGAGGCGGATTG
Source organism: Bradyrhizobium sp. 613_E4_N2_2 (assembly GCF_052075995.1). NCBI lineage: Bacteria > Pseudomonadati > Pseudomonadota > Alphaproteobacteria > Hyphomicrobiales > Nitrobacteraceae > Bradyrhizobium > Bradyrhizobium sp. 613_E4_N2_2. Next base: position 3,734,203 of record NZ_CP197234.1, on the reverse strand, counting down.
GTTCGAAGAGACGCCCCGATGCGCCGGTGCCGTTCTTCCATTTCTATCGCGGCAAGATGCGGCGAGATGTGCTAGGTGAGGGAATGGGCGCTTAAACGACTGGAGAATCGGATGACGCGGTTCGTAAGGCCTCTGCTCGCTTCCGTGGCGTTGTGCGGCCTGCTCTCCCCGCCCGCCCATGCGGAGCTCGACGTCGCCAGATTGAAGCAAACGATCGAGACCTCCTTCGAGAGCGAATACCCGAAGCTCGACGCGCTCTACAAGGACATCCACGCCCATCCCGAGGTTGCCTACCAGGAAGTGAAGACCGCGGCGAAACTCGCCGCCGAGATGCGTGCGATTGGCTTTGAGGTCACCGAGCACGTCGGAAAGACCGGCCTTGTTGCCATCTACAGGAACGGCGACGGTCCCACCATCATGGTTCGCACCGAGCTCGACGCGCTGCCGATGGAGGAGAAGACCGGCCTGCCCTATGCCAGCCGCGACAAGCAGATCTGGCAGGGCCGCGAGACATTCGTCGCCCATAGCTGCGGCCATGACATCCACATGGCGAGCTGGGTCGGCACAGCGAAGACCCTGGTCGGCATAAAGGACCAGTGGCACGGTACGTTGATGTTCATCGCGCAGCCCGCCGAGGAAGAGGTCACGGGCGCAAAGGCGATGATCGACGATGGCCTGTTCACCCGCTTTCCGAAGCCCGACGCGGGTTTTGCCCTGCACGACGGCAGTGGAGCCTACGGCTCCGTGACCTATAGGGTCGGGGTCGGATCGTCGAATGTTGACGGTCTCTTCATCAGATTCGTTGGCCGCGGCGGCCATGGTGCGATACCGCAGGCGACCATCGATCCCGTGATGATGGCATCCCGCTTCGTCGTCGACGTGCAGAGCGTGATCAGCCGCGAAAAGGACCCGACCGAATTCGGCCTTGTCACCATCGGCGCGATCCACGCCGGCACCGCCGGCAACATCATTCCCGACGAGGCCAGGGTGATCGGCACGATCCGCAGCTTCAAGCCGCAGGTGCGCACCAGGATGCTGGCTGGGATCGAGCGGACGGCGAAGGCGGTGGCGGCGATGGCGGATGCGCCGGCACCCGAAATCCATCTCGACGAGGGGACCAAGGCGGTGATGAACGATGCCGCTGTCGTCGGCCAGGCCGAGCGGGTGCTGAAAGTGGCCTTCGGCGACAAGTTCAACGTCAGCCCGGCAAACACGACCAGCGAGGACTATTCAGAATATGTCAACGCCGGCGTGCCTTCGATGTTCTTCAACATCGGCGTCTATGAGCCCGACCGCGTCGCGGCCGCGCGTAACGGCAGCGGCCCGCCGCTTCCCGGCAACCACTCGCCGCAATTCGCCCCGGTGCCGAAACCGACCATCCGGACCGGCGTCACCGCGATGACGCTCGCCGTGCTGAGCGCCTTCGATCAAAGGGCGCGGGGGCAGTAGCTTCCTCGCATCAGTGTCTGCGGCTTGATGGGCTTCTCAGATGCGCAATTGCGCATCTGTGCTCACCGCTCCGCGCGGCGCCCCGGAATGACGCGAACGTGCTGAGAGTCGATCAAAAAACGAAAAAATCTTCCCGCCTCCCCCAATGGCGGAGTCCCCACGCGTCCCTATGTCTTCCCCAACGACACCCAGAACGGATACGGGGCGATGGCACAACGGCAACTCAAGCTTGGCGCGTTCATGCGCCCGATCAGCATCCACACCGGCGCCTGGCGCTATCCGGGGGCCTGGCCGGACGCCAATTTCAACTTCAGCCATATCAAGACGCTGATCCGGAAGCTCGAGGCCGGCAGGTTCGACGCCTTCTTCATGGCCGATCACCTCGCCGTGCTGAACATGCCGGTCAACGCGCTCAAGCGCAGCCACACCGTGACCTCGTTCGAGCCGTTCACGCTGCTGTCGGCGCTGTCCGCCGTCACCGAGCGCATCGGCCTGATCGCGACGGGCTCGACGACGTTTGACGAGCCCTACCACGTGGCGCGCCGCTTCGCCTCGCTCGACCATCTCAGCGGCGGGCGCGCGGGCTGGAACATCGTCACCACCTCGAATCCGGACGCGGCGCTGAATTTCGGCCTCGACGACCACATGGAGCATGCCGAGCGCTACAAGCGCGCCCGCGAGTTCTACGACGTGGTCACGGGCCTCTGGGATTCCTTCGCCGACGACGCCTTCGTGCGCGACGTCGAAAGCGGCGTGTTCGTCGATCCCGCGAAGATGCACGTGCTCGACCACAACGGCAAATATCTGAAGGTGCGCGGCCCCCTCAACATCGCGCGGCCGGTGCAGGGCTGGCCGGTGATCGTGCAGGCCGGCGCATCGGAGGACGGCAGGCAGCTTGCGGCGGAGACGGCGGAAGCCGTGTTCACCGGCGGCGGCCCCCTCGCCGACGGCCAAAAACTCTATGCCGACATCAAGGGCCGCATGGAGAAGATCGGCCGCGATCCCGAACATCTCAAGATTCTTCCCGGCGCCTTCGTCGTGGTCGGCGACAGCGTCGATGAGGCCAAGGAGAAGCGCGCGCTGCTCGACAGCCGCGTGCATTACGACAGCGCCATCGCCTCGCTCTCGGTCATCCTCGGCACGGACGCCTCGGGCTTCGATCCGGACGGACAACTGCCGGAGATTCCGGAGACCAACGCCAGCAAGAGCGGCCGCCAGCGCATGGTCGACCTCGCCAGGCGCGACAAGCTCACAGTGCGCCAGCTCGCCCAGCGCGTCGGCGGCTATGGCGGGTTGTCCTTCGTCGGCACGGCCAAGACCATCGCCGACCAGATGGAGGAATGGCTGGTCGGGCGCGGCTCCGACGGCTTCAACATCATGTTCCCGTTCCTGCCGGCCGGCCTCGACGATTTCGTCGACAAGGTGGTGCCGGAGCTGCAGCGGCGCGGGATTTTCCGCAAAGAGTATGAAGGGGCCACTTTGAGGGAGAATCTGGGCCTGCCGCGGCCGAAAAACCGGTTCTTCGAGGCGTAATGGGACCGTTTTGGGTGGTTTTCCGGGTGTGAAACCTTGACATCAGGCGGTTTCTGGCTAGGTTGCCGGCCAATGCGGGCCGTTTGGCCGGCTCCAGATTCCCTTCATTCCTGAGGTTCTGAACATGGCCAAAGCGGTCACCATCAAGGTCAAGCTCGTGTCCTCGGCTGACACCGGCTTCTACTACGTCGCCAAGAAGAATTCGCGCACCATGACCGACAAGCTGGTCAAGAAGAAGTACGATCCCGTCGCGCGCAAGCACGTCGAATTTCGCGAAGCCAAGATCAAGTAAGAAGATCAAGTAAGATCGCGGAATAAGCTACGGACTTTTGACGGGGCCTCACGGCCCCGTTTTTATTTTGCGGCTCACGTCTCGGACGGCCGGCTCAGTCGTTGCGTAAAGCGGTGTCGGACCGAACACGCGTCACTTCGGCTGCATCGATCGGGGCAGCGGCACCACCCCAGCTATTTCTGACAAAGCTGAGCACCGCCGCGACCTGGCGATCATCGAGCTGCCAGCCGTAGGACGGCATGCCGGGTGCCGTCGGCTCGGCCTTGGTGCCGACGCTTCGCGCACCACGGAGCACCATTCGGATTGCCGTTGTGGGATCATTTGATTGCACCATCGTAGACTCTGCGAGGGCGGGAAACAGGTGTGGAACGCCCTTGCCTTCGATCCCGTGGCAGGCGGAACATTGGTCTCGGTAGATCGCGCCTCCGGCCGCCATCACGTTCGCACCCACCGGGGCAAGCCTCGCCTCATCCTTGTTGCCCGGCAATGATTTCAGATACGTCGCAATAGCCTTCGTATCCTCATCCTTCATCCTGGACGTCGACAGCTCGACGGCCTCCGCCATCGGCCCTGTCGCAGCGGTAGCGCGATTGTGCCCCGTCTTGAGGTAGAGCGCGACATCGTCTGCCGTCCAACTGCCCAGTCCTGTCCGCCGGTTGTTGGTGATGTCAGGCGCCGACCAGCCCTGGAGATTTGCTCCCTGCAGATATTGATCGGTTCGGTCGCCTCCGAGCAGCGTCTTCGGCGTGTGACAGGCTCCGCAATGCGCCGGCCCGTCGACGATGAACTTGCCGCGATTCCATTCGGCGGATTTGGTCGGGTCCGGCTTGTATTCACCTGCCGTGAAGTAGAGCGCGTTCCACACGATCATCGTTGAGCGGATATTGAATGGAAACGGAAGCGTATCCGCGTTGCGCGAATTTCGGACCGGCTCCAGCGAAGTCAGATAGGCCCGGATTGCCATCACATCGTCACGCGACATCCGGGTGTACGCATTGTAAGGCATGGCCGGATAGAGATGCGCGCCGGTTCGTCCGATACCCTTTCTCACCGCGGCATCGAATTGATCGTCGCTCCAGGCTCCAATGCCCGTTTCCAGATCGGGCGTGACATTGGGCGATATGATGTTGCCGAACGGCGTTTCGATCGGCCGCCCACCCGAAAACGGCTTGCCGCCGGGAACGGTATGGCAGCTGGCACAGTCCGACAGGATCGACAGATAGCGCCCGCGTTCGATCTGGGTGAACTCTTGCATGTTTGCGGAGCCGGCATGCGCGCGGCCAGCCAGCGACGCCGAAGCGAGCACTGCGCAAACGAGCGTGCATACGCGAGGAATCCTACGCATCGACCAGCCTTCCGGGATTCTTGAGGTACTGGTTCCGGATCGCGGCCGCCGACCAATAAGCGAGCGCGCCGACCGTGAGCGTCGGGTTGTAGCCGGCGTTCTGCGGAAAGGCGCTTGCCCCCATCACGAACAGATTCGGGACATCCCAGCTCTGCAGATATTTGTTGAGGACGCTTGTCTTGGGATCGGCCCCCATGATCGCACCGCCGTTGAGATGCGTCGTCTGGTAGGTCGTTATGTCGTATGGCGCGGTTCGATACTGCACGGCGAGCTTTTCAGCGCCCATCGCCTTAATGATCTCGGCGAACTTGTCGGTGAGAAACTTGTTCTGCTTGATCTCGTTCTCCTTGAGATCCATCGTGATCCGCATCAGCGGACGCCCGAACCGGTCCTTATAGGCGGGGTCGAGATCCAGGTAGATGTCGCGGTAGGCGTAGAAGCTGCCATGCACACCGGTGCCGGGCTTGACCGTGCTGAGATAATTGTCCTTCACCGCCTTCTTCCAGTCGGCGCCCCATGCCGGCGTTCCCGGCGGCACCAGGGTGCTTTCGATCGGACGAGCACCTGTCTGCACCTGGCCGACATAGCCGCCGCCGACGAAACCATGCGGCCCGTGATCGAAATTGTCGCCGTTGAACTCGTCGATACACATCCCGATCGAACCCGATGCGATGAACGGGTTGAAGTTGAACTTCTTGTTGTCGAAGAAGCCATTGACCGACGAGATCGTCTGGTGGGTGTAGTTTCGGCCGACGACCCCAGTGTTGGTGACGGGGTCGTAGGGCTGCCCGATTTGCGAATGCAGAAGAAGCTGCACGTTGAACATCGTGTAAGCCGACAGGATCACGAGGTCGGCCTGCTGCTCCCATTCTTCGCCGCTCGAGTCCACGAATGTCACGCCGGTAGCGCGCTTGCCTGAACGATCGACATTGATCCTAACAACCTCTGAATTGTCGCGGAGGCTGAAGTTCGATTTTCGAATGAGATGCGGCAGGATGGTTGTTTGCGGGCTGGCCTTGGAATAATTGCCGCAGCCAAACCACTCGCAGAAGCCACAATAGGTGCAGGGGCCAAGGCGCATGCCCAGCGGGTTCGTATAGGCTTGCGAGAGATTGCCCGAAGGCTGCGGGAACGGCTTGTAGCCGAGCTCGCGCGCGGCTTTCCCGAACAGCATATGGCTGAACGGCTGGGCCTGCGCCGGGGTCGGATAAGGACGGGACCGCGGCCCTTCGAACGGATTGCCGCCGTCCATGATCTTGCCGCTCAGATTTCCGGCCGTCCCCGACGTGCCGCACAGATATTCAAAGCGATCGTAAAGCGGCTCGAGCTCGTCATAGGTCACGCCCCAATCCTGGATCGTCATATCCGGGGGCAGGAACGCCGCGCCATAGCGTTCGGTCAGATGTGTCTTCAGCACGAAATCCGACGGGAGAAACCGCCACATTTCGGCATTCCAGTGCACGCCCCCGCCACCGACGCCGTTCGGCGGCATGAACGCGCCCCAGCTCCGGATCGGCAGCGCCGTCTGGTCCATCTTGTTGCGGAACGTGAACGTCAGCTGGTCCGGACGCAGGAACAGCTCGTGCCGGATGCGATAACGAAGTTCGTCCTGCATGTAGCCCGGCGGAAAATCCGTCGGCGCGTCGCGCCATGGACCGCGCTCGAAAGCGATGACCTCGAGCCCCTCGTCGGTCAGCTCATTAGCCATGATCGCGCCGGTCCAGCCGAAACCGACGATGACGACGTCTTTCCTGGGAAGCCTTCGGGACATGCTACGACCTCGTCCATTGCGCGTTGCCGGTCATGCCAACCGGCGGCAGCGGAAAGCGCTCGTTGTGGCGGTTCACCCAATCGAGATAGTTGTAGCGCGCGCCCGGATAGCCGATCATCTTCCACGCGACCATGTCGCGGTTCCCGCCATAGATCGGGTCCGCGAAAAATCCCATCTGGGCGTCCTTGACGAGTTGCGTGAAGAACGCCTTGCCGTCGACGCCGTCGAGCTTGAGCTCGCCCTTGTCGACCGCCTTCAGAAGCGCGATCCTGTCGTCGCCGGAGAGCTCGGCGAAGGGCTTTCCACCACTGTGCTGCTTGCACGCACGATCGAATGCAGCGAGACCGTCCCGATAATCCTGTGCCGGACCGTTCGCCGACTGATGGCCCTGATTCTTCAGGCCGGCCTGAAACGGTGGGCGCACATACAATCCCTCCTGCCGGCCGTAAGGCCCAGCCAGCTGCCGGTCGATGAACACGGCGCAGCCGGCATCCTTGCCGCCCGGCGTCTCCGGATCCGGCGGGATGATGCAATCAACGAGTGCCTCCATGGCTCTGCCTTCTTCGCCGTTGAAGAACTCCCACGGCCCAAGCTTGATTGGCGGCGGCGGATTTCCCGCATTTGGAGCCCAGGGCAACCTCCCTGCGATTGTGGCGGCTTTGACGGTCGTCGCGCTGAACAGCAGCAGGGCCGTCCCAGCAAGAAATTCCCTGCGTCGCAGGCCGATCATTGTGGGCGTCCCCTGTTTCATTTTTTCTTCCTCGTCGGTCCACCGCGCTGGAACTTCGATGAGCTTTCGGAGAAGTGAAACGCCTCCACGTCGCTCACGACCTGCATCTATCGGTCATGATCGACAACAATTGCCCGTGAACACCTCACCGACTCTCAACGCGCGGCTTCTCGTTGTACGATCGCAAATTGATCGCGTATTTCACGAAGCCGGCGCGTTTCCAAAAAAACACGGAGCCGATTGCTGCGAGCAGGCAGCGGAATCTCGCGGCAAGTCTCCTGTGTCCCGGACGCGCTGCAGTGCGCAACGCTGCTGCGCTGCGTCCGGGGCACGAGACTGAAGTAGACGCGCGGCTCCTTCTCCACGCCGTCGTTGCGAGGAGCTCTTGCGACAGAGCAATCCAGAGCCGTTCCGCCGAGGGCCACGCTTTGTGTGGATGGCGAGTTTATAGGCAGATGCCACCTCAACCCTCGGTTGCCCAATCCGAAATGTATGTTACCGTGCATTTACCGGGGCGGCATCTCCGTCCCGAATTTGGGAAGGACATGCTCATGAAATTCTCGTCAAGCTTTGTCGTGCCCTCAGCCGTCGCTGTCTTATCAACTGCCTTGCTGTGCGCCCCGGCAGCGTCGCAAATCCCGACTGGGTCCGCCGCCACGATTCCCCCTGTCACGGTCGACGCGCCGAAACAGGTGGCAAAGCCGCACGTGTCGGAGCGGGGAGCAAACACAACGGCGCCGCGTCGGACTGCGTCAACCGCTCGAACGTCAACCGCGAGCACGCCTTCGTATGCGCCGGGCTCGGTGATGGGGAGGATTGCCAGCCTGGAGAAAGTCGCCAGCAGCTGCAACGGTGGCTGTGCATCAAGCTTCCCAAGCGGCAAAGATCCCTGGGTCGGATGCAGCGAGTCGGGCGGCGGTACGAACTATGGACCTTTCTCGCCAACGTGCCGAGACACCATCACCCATACATCCTACGAGGGTTGCGTTGAAACCAAGGTGTTCCTGGGCGAAAACCGAAACAAGGCCCACTGGTTTTGCAGCAGCCTGCAGGCCGGCAACAGGTTTAAAGTCGCCGAACTCAAGCGATCAGGACGTCGCTAGTCCATACCGCCCGCGGGCTTTCTGTTTCAGTTGAACCTGGACCCGATGTCGGCCAGCGCTGGCCGCAGCTAGCCCAGCGTCGCCCGCCGGTCGCGCGCAAGCGCACCGGCGAGGTGACGCTGAGCTGCGCCCGGAGCACGAGAGCATGACGGCGGTGGACCATTCTCTTGCGTTCCGCAAGCAAACGATTCTTTCTGCATTTGAACGACGAGACCGCGTCAGGTCGCGGGTATGCGATCAAGCGAGCTTGTTCAGCGCAGATGTCGATCCAACTCCTCTCGCACCGGCAGCACGATTGCACCGGGCAATGATGGAGATGGACCATGACTGGACTTAAAATTCTCGCTGCCGTGGCTTTGTTGTCGGGCCTGACCGCAAGCGCCGCCTACGCGCAATCCGGCTTTGCGAGCAGCCATCCCGATACGTACGAGGCCGAGAACCCCAATCGCAACCTGAACGGCACGCTGACGCCGGCCGGTCGGCTGGGCCTCGAATTGCCGGATGGCGCAGCTCCTGCGCAAGGCGCGGACAGCGCCATGGCTCGCGCGGATGGCACTGCTTCACGTTCCTGCGCGGAGCGTTATCGATCCTACGATCCGGCGACGAGCACCTACCTCGGGTGGGACGGCAACCGCCATATTTGCAGGTAACGCAAAGCCGCAAGTCACCGGATCACGTGGATGTCCGAACGGATGGCCAGATGACCCGGTTGGATTCGAGGCGCCGTCGAGATGGCGTCTCGAACTTTCCATGACGCGTTGCGCATCACGGCCAACGCGTGACTCTCCTCGGATCCTCATGCTCCTCGTTCTGCCGGAGGAGACGCCTCGGGTGCCGACGCTTGTGACAGCGCGCCCCCCGAAGCGCCGCGTCGCGTCCAAGGCACGAGCGAAGAAGTAGATGTATGCTCCTGAATTGTCGCGTCCGCCATGCGCATAGAAGACGACGTTGATACCTGGTCGCTCCATGTCAACGATGGGCCATAAGCGGAAGTCGAAACATGAAGCTTCAAGACGCGACGTCGGTCACCGAAACTCAGTCGAAGACCGCCAAAGTCTTGTCATCGCGGACCTCGAAGAAGCGAGCCGCGATGACCTCACGCTCCGAGCCGCCGGCCTTTGTCGCCAGCATACAGGCGACATAGTCGGGACGTTTCGCATTCGGCTGCGACGTCATCGATTCGACCCAGGATGCCGCCAGAATGCGGCACACTTTGCGGGAGAGCAGGCGCACCCAGAAACTGGCGTCGACGCGCGCAAAGCCGACCAACGCGGTATACGGGCCCCCATCGGATTGCATCAGGCAAATCGAGCTCGTATCGACACGAAGGTCCGAAGAGTACAACGGAAACCCGAACTCAGGTGGTTTGGGGGAATGGCAGTGAGCCGGCCGCCATTCACGGTTGCCAAATTCAAGCGCCTCCGCCGGGGCCGTCTTCGCGAAGCGAGCCTTGACCTTGTCGACGGTCTGGCCCGGCTCAACAGGATCTTTTGGTTCGATCGAAAGCTCGAACGGAAAGCTCTCCACGTTCGACACCATGAACACGCCAAGAAAGCCGTAAACGGAAAATCCAAAGGGACGTGTTTCGACAACCTTGTCTCCGACACGGGCCACCCATGTCAGCCCATGGGAAGACATCGACGCATATGTCGATGCATCCGGTCCATACTTGGCTTTGGCCGCGCGATTCCATTCGTCGATGTGTGAGAGGTCCGCCTTTTCCGATGTTGTAACATCGAAATAACCAGTCCGGCGCGAATGCGGGACAGGCCAATCCGTCACCAGGAGGGCAGCGGAGATTGCTGCCGCCCCGCAAAGCGCTGCCGCCACGATCACTTTCTTAAGCACCGGCGTCACCGATTGACTGAGCGACAAGACCATTGCGGCAGCTGAGATTCCCGCCGAACGTTGCATGCCCCTTTCGTTGATTGAATCCGTCAACCTAAGCAACCAAAGGTTAAGGTCCGGTATCTGCAGCATGTGACGGTGCTGATGGCCGCTCTGGCTCACAAGCTGCCATCGCGAAGAACCAGCACGGCGTCCGCTGTAAGCTCCCAAGCTGAAGTTAGTGAGCACCGCCCCGCCTCCGCCGTCGGCAACACCGGCGCCGGCGGCCGCGACGGCCGGATCACCGTGAGCCAGATCCCGAAGATATTGAACGCATTTTAGAAGCTCTCAGCGAAGCAGGAATTTGGCTTGAGGGAGAGTGAAGCAGGTGACCCTGGCGATGTAGACAGTTGACCACGAACGGACATCCGGCACGCTTCCCAATCGCGCGAAAACGCGGTCATATGGCGTCCGGGTACACTTGGCGTTTTGGGGCGAGAGTGTTCCGCTTGCACAGGGAGAATGCGCGTGAAGGAACTCGCTGGAAAGACTGTGTTCGTAACCGGTGCAGCGTCAGGCATTGGACTGGGGATCGCGACCGCCTTCGCCCAAGCGGGGGCGAAGGTCATGCTTTGCGACATTGAAGAAGCGGCTCTGTCCGCAGCGCTCGAGCAACTGAGGCTCACCAACGTCGATGTCGACGGCGTGAAAGCGGACGTTTCACTCAAAGCCGAACTCGTGGCGGCCGCCGAAGCCACGACTGCCCGCTATGGCAAGGTGCATATCCTCGTCAACAACGCAGGCGTCGGCGCCGGTGGGCCTTATGGCGCCTGGACCGAGGCGTCGTGGAACTGGACCATGGGCGTCAACCTGATGGCGACCATTTGGGGGATCGAGATTTTCGGGCCGTTGATCGAGCAGCATGGCGAGGGTGGACACATCGTCTCCACAGCCTCGATCGCTGGCCTCATTTCAGGGGAGAGCAATGCATACAACGTCTCCAAGTATGGCGTTGTCGCGCTGTCCGAGGGCCTGCGGCGTGAACTCGCGCCCCGAGGGATTGGCGTATCGGTGCTGTGTCCAGGGATCATCCGCACTCAAATCATGGACTCGAGACGCAATCTCCCCAAACGCTTCGAGGGGGCGCTTCCTGCCTTGCCGACTTCGGGCCCACGTGCCGAGTGGATCAATATGCTCCGGGAACGCATCTCTCAGGGCATAGAACCCAACTATGTCGGCGAACTCGTCCGCGAAGGCGTCGAAAAGGACTTGCCATATATCTTCACCGACCTCGAATTTGAGCCGATGATCGAAGCGCGCTTCGCCGCAATCAAGCAAGGCTTTGACCACATCCGCGGGCGCACCCCGAAACGTTGAGCGCGCAGCCCTTCCACCAGCCTTAGCGGCTAACACGAATATTCGGATAGGGCTGAAACCGGCTTCAAAGCCGTTGCGCAGTGGACCGCCAATGTCTCAGTTGGATCACAATGCGAAGAACTCAGAGTGAGCAAAGTCAGTCCGCTCTACCTCACCAGGCGGACCTCAATGAAAGGTGTCGCCACTTCGCTGATGGGCCAGAAGCGGACGACGAGACCGAGCGTCTTGGCATCCCCAAGGCCAACGATAAGCTCGAACTTCTCCGGTGACTGCGTCCATCTGGGCTTGCCTTACGAACCCACTGACTACACGCTACCCAAATGAGCAGATTCCACGCCCGAGGTAAGGTCGTGATCGGCGCCACGGCACTCCGTGCGCTTGTGCTGACTGCAGCTTTTTTCGCGGCGTTGTCGCCGGCCACCTGCCTTGGCGAAAACAGCAACCGCTTGCCGGCCAAGGCTACAAAGGAGCTACCACCCGAGTTGCTCTCGCTGCTCCGACAAAAGAAGATGCCAAAATACTCGCCTATCCTTGTGCGCGTCTTCAAGCAAGAGGCGGAGCTCGAAGTCTGGAAACAGGACACCACCGGCCTCTTCAAAATCCTCAAGGTGTACCCGATCTGTCGGTGGTCGGGGGATCTCGGGCCGAAACTGAAGGAGGGTGACCGTCAGGCTCCAGAGGGGTTCTATACGATTACTCCCGAGCTGATGAATCCCAACTCCGATTACCATCTCGCGATCAACGTCGGCTTTCCCAACAGCTTCGACAAGGCAAACAATCGCGACGGCAGCTTACTCATGATCCATGGCGACTGCTCATCGAGCGGTTGCTATGCCATGACCGACGAACAGATAAGCGAGATCTATTCGCTAGCGCGGGACTCCCTCGGCGGCCGACCGTCCTTTCAGGTCCAGGCTTATCCATTCCGCCTGACGCCGGCAAACCTGGCGCAGCATCGAAATAGCCCGAACCTCTCCTTCTGGAAAATGCTCAAAGTCGGCAACGATCACTTCGAGAGGACGCATCTCGAACCTAAGGTGGACGTGTGCAATCGACGCTATGTGTTCGATGCGCAAGCTCCACCAAATTCGCCGTATCCTCTCGTGTTCAGTCCCACCGATAAATGCCCCGCGTTTGTCGTGGATTCCAAAATTGCGCGGCGGGCGCTTGAGAAGCAACGTACCGACGAACTCGAATTCGCGCGATTGCTCAATGACAACGTGCCGGCAGCCCCGATCTATAGCGGACTGGACGGCGGAATGAACGAGGCTTTTCTTGCAAAGTATCTGGTCAGAGTGACGCTTGCGAAAGTGATGCCGTATGCATCTTATCTGCCGCAACTGCCGCCAATCCCCTGGGTCACCAACGATGGTTCGTTGACGAGTAGATGGTTTGGCACCTCGTTCTCGAAACCGATTGCATGTGATCTGGCTCGTTCCAGCTTCCTGTCGACCGTCGTGGAAGGAGACGACGGGTGCTAGAGCGCCCGGTCTACTTCAGGCTTGCATCCCCGCGCTCGCTATCAGCCCATGCTTCCCGGCATGAAGCAGCGCGGCTTCGGATGACCATCTAGGTAGTAAGGCCAGACCATCGTACGGCCAGCGCGGTTCGGTCCATCCACGACAGCTTCGTTCGGAACATCAACCCACTCGCCATCAAGGCGTACGCGATAGTGACCGTCCTTAGTTTCCCAATCGGCGTCATCAACGCGCTTCGCATCACTGCCATCGCAGCAAGGCCCTTTGCCACTGTGCAAGCTCTCATACCAGCTGTTCAACTCGGGGTGCTGATAATCGTGGGCGCGAGCGTGACCGATTGTAAAGATCGGCAGCATGACAGTGAATACAGCAAGCGCTGCATGCCGAAGGTGATTGTTCATCTTACTCCTAATCCCGCAGTGGAAGTCCCACACGCCGAACACGTCAAGGCACGCCAAACTTGGGCCCGTAGTAGCCACTCCAGGGCCACACACATCGCCGCCCCGGTACCGCAGAGTTTAAGCTTGCTCACTCACCACCGGATATGAAAGGCCAACAGTGCTTGTATTCTCTCTGGAGATGGAGAATCGATCGACCGATTAAAGGAATATTTCGTCACATCGTTTTCAACGATGCGCGATGTCGACGCGTCGTATGATCACGAGTTCCGGCGCATGCTGAAGAAGTTGAGTTTGGCCCTAAGCACGCCCTCCGCATCGCAGCGCCCGGTCCGCAATCTCAACGACGCAGCAGTATCTCCGTCCGAGATGACAAATCCGCCTGCTCCGATCGTCAACCCGCTATTAATTTCGATGTCGGCACAGTAGGCGGATATCGCTGCGACCACGACGCACGTCCGCTTCGGGTCCCCCCCGAAGAACTCGGGCTGAGCATATCAAGTCTGCTTCAGCCCCAAGGAGCGGACATCTAGCGGACATGCCGGGTCGACCGCTTGGGGCCAAATCCGGACCTTCCCGTGGGCCAGGCAGAGACTTCGTTTCACATGTTCCCCAGACTCGTCAGGTGACGTAGAATGTCGTTGCCCTTAAAGTGGGATGTGCCGAAATCACCGTCTGGGCAAACGAGCAGCACTGGTGCCATCGGCAAGCACGCTCTCTTAGAAGCCGTTCTTTTTTCGGTTTCGACCACCGTTCACCACGAACTTTGCGCGCTGCTTATGCGGCGGCTCGTTCGGTAACGTCGGGAGAAAGCGATGAGCAAGATCGATCGAAGGTCCGCACTGGGAATCGCGTTGGCAGCGGCCTCGGCTGCCATGGTCAGGCCAGCCGCCGCTCAAACCACAGGCTACAAGGATATGACGCCTTGGCCAGGTGTCGTGGTGCGTGAATATGAAGGCGAGACACCATCCCTGATCCCAGGTTTTAAGACCGTCTCAATGCGCGATGTCATCATGCAGCCGGGGGCGAAGACCATGGGGCCCCCGATGATGAATGCCATGATCTGCCATATCACCGAAGGGGAGCTTCGGCTTGAGCAGGACGGAAAGACCTTTACGGGCAAGAAGAATTTTGTCTGGACCTGCAACAAGGAAACAAAAGAACAGGCGTACAACGACGGGAATGTGGTCGCGATTATGCGGATCACGGACCTGAAAGCTTAGGGCCCATGTGGAGGAGCGGATGGCGCACGCGACGACGCGCCATCCGCCTGCAGGATCATGAATTGTTGCAACGTCACAGCCGGAGAAAAGTTCGTCCGCGCGCCAAGCTTCGGGTCACACGCTGCCATCACGACGAAACAGCACGGCGTCCCCTGCAAGCTCCCTCTGACGTTCGCGAGCACCGCCCCGCTACGCCGTCCGCAGCACCGGCGACGGCGGCTGCGACGGCCGGATCAGCGCGAACGCGACCTGGATGATTCCGCCGGCCAGGCCCAGCGCCACGCCGATGCGCCAGGCCATGGTGTAGGAGCCGAGCGTGTCGTAGAGCACCCCTCCTCCGTAGGCGCCGAGGAAGCTGCCGATCTGGTGGCTCATGAAGGCGAGGCCCTGGATCATCGCCTGCCAGCGCAGGCCGAACATTTCGGCGACGGCGCCGGCGACCAGCGGGCCGACGCCCATCCAGAGGAAGCCCATGATGGCGCCGAACAGCAGCGTCGAGAACGACGTCGCCGGCAGCATGAAATACCAGGCGAGCGCGAGCGAGCGCAGGATGTAGATGCCGCCCAGCAGCGCCAGCTTGTTCCAGCGCTGGCCAGCCCAGCCGAAGAACAGCGAGCCCAGCACGTTGAAGCCGCCGATCATGCCGAGCGTCTGCGCGCTCAGCATCGGATCGAGGCCGCAGATCGCCAGATAGGACGGCAGATGCGTGGTGAGAAACACGAGCTGCATGCCGCAGACGAGATAGGCGCAGGTCATCACGACGAAGGACGCGTTGCCGAACGCCGTCTTCGCTGCCGTCGCGGCGGTGGCATCCCCGATGTCGTCGGCGGCAGGCTTCGGCAGCGGAATCGCGTCGATGCGGCCGGCATACCAGGCCGCAGGGATCATCAGCACCGACATGATCACGAAACCGGCGAGCCCGACGCGCCAGCCAAATCCTTCGTTGAGCAACTGCCCGATCGGCGCCGACAGCAGCGCGCCGAGCGAACCCGCGCCGGAGACGATGCCGAGCACGGTGGAGCGGACGGTCTCGGGCACAGCGCGCGCGGCCACCGACATCGCGATCGCCGCCGCGGTGCAGGCGAGCGAGGTGCCGATCAGCACGCCGGCGCCGATCATGATGCTGACGAGCCCGTTCGCGGTCGCCATCAGAATGAGGCCCACGATGTACATCAGCGAGCCCACGATCATGATCGGGCGGAAGCCGTAGCGCACCGTCATCGCGCCGGCGAGCGGCTGGAGAAAGCCCCAGGCGAGGTTCTGCACGGCGAGCGCCAGCGTGAAATCCGAGATCGAAATGTGGATGTCATGCGTCAGCGGCTGCATGAAGATGCCGAGGCTCTGCCGCAGCCCCATGCTCAGTGTCAGCATGATCGAGGCGCCGATCAGGATGGGTAATGTCGGACGCAGAACCTGCAAAAGGGGCATATTTTTCTCCCTCGTCGGCGCGACGCGCGCGCCGGCGTCTGCAATTCTCGATGTTTTTAGTTACACAGACCTGTGTACTTAGGCTATGAAAGGTGCACGCTGTCAAGCGAACAGGACGCACGCTGCCGCATGGCTCCCCCGCCCACACCACAGACGATGAAGGAGCGGATCCTCGAAACCGCCGACAAGCTGTTCTATCTGCAAGGCATTCGCGCCATCGGCGTCGACACCATCGCGGCCGAGATCGGGATCTCCAAGCGCACGCTCTACAACCACTTCCCCTCCAAGGGCGCGCTGATCGCGGCCTATCTGGAGCGCCGCTTCGTCAAGCCGCGCCCCTCCGACAAGCCCCCGGCCGAGCAGATTCTTGGCACCTTCGATTCGCTGGAGCGGCGCTTTGCGGCCAAGGATTTTCGCGGCTGCCCGTTCGTCAATGCGGTCGCCGAGCTCGGCCCAAAGGACCGCGCCGTGAAGAAGATCGCAATCGCCTTCAAGGAAAGCCGCCGCGTCTGGTTTCGCGAGCGGTTGAACGAGCTCGGCGTCACGGAGGCGGATGCGCTCGCGACACAGCTGGTGCTCCTGGTCGACGGCTCGATCGCGCAGGACCTCGTGCGCGACGACCCCGCGATGGCCCGCGCGGCGAAGGAAGCGGCGAAGGTGCTGCTGCGGAATGCCGGGGTGGATGTGGGTGATGCGGAGAAGCCGGCAACGGCAGCCAAGCGCACGCCACACTGAGCACTGCTGCCGCATCACTCGGTGTCATCACCCGCGAAAGCGGGTGATCCAGTATTCCAGCGGCGGTTGTGATTGAACCGAGAGGCCGCGGCGTACTGGATTCCCCGCCTTCGCGGGGAATGACAGCGGAGCTTGTGGAACAGCGGAGTTTGGGGAGAGGGCTTCGCGCAACAACCGCGCCCTGCCCGATCCTATCAAAATGCTCCTGTTTCGCCCGACGTGTCAAACGCCCGGGCAATCGGCATAGGTCCGCCTAGCTACCCGCATAAGCCATTGATCCGGCTAACGCCGGCTACTGTGCATGGGGTTGTTTTCGCAGTTTTTGTTGCAGGCGGCCTCACGCCGCCTGCGACACCACGCGATTGCGGCCGTCGTGCTTGGCGCGGTAGAGCGCGGTGTCGGCGCGCTTGAGGACGTCGGCGACCGCCTCGCCCTTCTGCTCCAACGTGGTGAGGCCGATCGAGATCGTGACCTCGATGCGCTTGGTGCCCTTGTGGACGGCGAACGGCTCGCCCGCGATCGAGCGGCGCAGGCGCTCGGCGACCATGCCGGCGACGTGGAGATCGGTCTCCGGCATCACGATGACGAACTCCTCGCCGCCGTAGCGGCAGGCCAAGTCGATGCCGCGGATCGACTTGCGCACGCGCACCGCGAACTCGCGCAGCACGTCGTCGCCGGCGTCGTGGCCGTAATTGTCGTTGATCGACTTGAAATAGTCGATGTCCAGAATCATCAACGCCAGGGGCTTGCCGCGGGTCGAGGCTTGGTCAGCGAGCGTCGCCAGATGGCTCTCCATGTAGCGGCGATTGTGCAGGCCGGTGAGCGCATCCGTGATCGCCATCTCGATCGAGTTCTGCACGTTGTCGCGCAAATGATCGGTGTAACGGCGGCGGCGGATCTGCGTGCGGGCGCGCGCCAGCAGCTCGGTCTTGTCGATGGGACGCAGCAGGTAGTCGTTGACGCCGATCTCGAGGCCGCGAAGCAGCCGGGTCGAGTTCTCGGGGTCCGCGATCGCCAGGATCGGCACGTGGCGCGTGCGCTCCAGCGAGCGCGCCTGGCTGCACAGCCGCAGCCCGTCGAAATTGTTGAGGTCGAGCGAGACGATCAGCAGGTCGTAATTGCCCTCGGCGGCGTGGAACAGCGCTTCGGTCGGGTTCGGCTCGACGTCGATGGTGTGCTCCGCGGCGAGGATCGTCGCCAGCCGCTCATAGGAGGACTGACGGTCGTCGACCAGCAGAATGCGGCCGCCCCGGCCGGTGTCGGCCACGGCGCTGCGTTCGGGCGCCTGCATGCCGATCTCGAGCGAGGTGATGGCGCGCATGCGCAGCTCATCGGTCATCATCTTCAGCCGCGTCAGCGAGCGCACGCGCGCGATCAGCACGACGTCGGAGACAGGCTTTGTCAGGAAATCATCGGCGCCGGCTTCCAGCCCGCGATTGCGGTCGGCGGGGCTGTCGAGCGCGGTGACCATCACGACGGGGATGTGGTGCGTCGCCGGATCGGTCTTGAGACGGCGGCAGACTTCAAAGCCGTCCATGTCGGGCATCATCACGTCGAGCAGGATGATGTCGCATTCGGCGCGGCTGGCCAGCGCCAGCGCCTCGGTGCCGTTCGAGGCGGTCATCACGTCGAAATATTCGGCGGACAGGCGAGCTTCGAGGAGTTTGACGTTGGCGGGAACGTCATCGACAACCAGGATACGCGCGGACACTTTGAACTCACTTCCTATCCGATAAAACGCCGGACCGTCTCAATGAATTTGCCGACCGAGATCGGCTTGGACAAATAGGCCTCGCAGCCGCCCTCGCGGATGCGCTCTTCGTCGCCCTTCATCGCGAACGCCGTGACCGCGACGACGGGAATGGCGCGCAGCTCCGGATCGTCCTTGATCCAGCGCGTGACCTCGAGCCCCGAGACCTGCGGCAATTGGATATCCATCAGCACGAGGTCGGGCCGCATCTTGCGAACGAGGTCGAGCGCCTCGTAGCCGTTGCTGGTGCCGGAGGTCTGGTAACCGTGTGCCTCCAACAGGTCGCGGAAGAGCTTCATGTTGAGCTCGTTGTCTTCCACGATCAGGACGGTCTTAGCCATCCCGCCCTCCTGATTGGCACGAAGCCCTATACATGTGACGCCTCAGGCGCCGCTCGCCGGCGCTTCGAAAACTGGATTCAAACTAGCCTCAGATTCGCTTGAGTTTCGTTAAACTCGAGGGCCGACTTTCTGCGATGTGGTTTCCGGTTGCTTGTCGGCGGTCTTGAGACTCGGGCATGATGGTTTCAAAGTAGACACCGAAAGTTAACGGAAAGGCAAACCGAACCCTTGAAAAAGCCTGTTCACAACCCTCGCGAAGTCGCTGAAATCGTTGCGATTCAGGCGCTCTCCTTCGTGGCCGGCGATCCGGAGCGGCTTGGCCTGTTCCTGGCTGAGACAGGCGTCGGTCCTGAGACCCTGCGCAATGCCGCCTCGGACCCGAATTTCCTCCTCAGCGTGCTCGATTTCGTGATGCGCGATGACGCCACCGTGAAGGCCTTTGCCTCGACCGCGGAGCTGCATCCGACCAACGTTGCTGCGGCGCGGCAGGTGCTGGGCGACGCGCTCGGCGACCCCTCCTGGGAGCGCGACGTGCCGTGACCGTCCCCGATACGGCCGGACCCCGCTGCTTCTGCCGGGATTGTCTGGCCGATCTGGATATGGGCGTGCGGCGCTGCTCCGCCTGCGGTTCCCCTCGCCTCGTCCGCCACCGCGAGCTCGCAGGCTTGACCATCGCCCATATCGACTGCGACGCCTTTTATGCGACGGTCGAGAAGCGCGACAACCCTGATATCGCCGACAAGCCCGTCATCATCGGCGGCGGCAAGCGCGGTGTGGTGTCGGCCGCCTGCTACATCGCGCGGACCTATGGCGTGCGCTCGGCCATGCCGATGTATAGGGCGCTCGAGGCCTGCCCGCATGCGACCGTGATTCCGCCCGACATGGCCAAGTACGTCCGTGTCGGCCGCGAGGTGCGCCAGGCCATGCAGGCGCTGACGCCGCTGGTCGAGCCGCTCTCGATCGACGAGGCCTTTCTCGATCTCTCCGGCACCGAGCGGGTGCACGGCATGGTTCCGGCCAAGGTGCTCGCGCGGTTCGCGCGCAACATCGAGCACGACATCGGCATCTCCGTCTCGGTCGGCCTGTCCTGCAATAAGTTCCTGGCCAAGATCGCCTCCGACCTCGACAAGCCGCGCGGCTTTGCCGCGCTCGACCAGGAGGAGGCACGTTCGATGCTGGCGGAGAAGCCGGTCGGCTTCATCTTCGGCGTCGGCCCGGCCACGCAGGAGCGCCTGGTGCAGCGCGGCTTCCGCATCATCGCCGACCTGCAAAAGGCCGACGAGATCGAGATGATGCGGCAGTTTCCGAGCGACGGCCGCAGGCTGTGGCGGCTCGCCCGCGGCATCGACGACCGCCGCGTCGAGCCCGATCGGGGCGCCAAGACGATTTCGAGCGAAACCACCTTCGAGACCGACATCCGCGATTTCGCGACGCTCGAGAAGATCCTTTGGCGGCTCTGCGAGAAGACGTCGTCGCGGCTCAAGAGCAGCGAGCTTGCCGGCTCGACCGTCACGCTGAAACTGAAGACTGCCGATTTCCGCCAGCGCACCCGCTCGCAGTCGATCGCAGGCCCGACGCAGCTTGCCGCCAAGATCTTCTCGATCTGCCGCGAGATGCTGGCGAAGGAGATCGACGGCACCGCCTTCCGCCTGATGGGCGCCGGCGTCAGCGCGCTGCGCGAAGGCTCGCCTGCCGACGACACCGATATGCTTGACCGCCGTGCTGCGCATGCCGAGCGCGCGGTGGACAGTCTGCGCAAGAAGTTCGGCAACTCCGCCGTCATTCGCGGCATCGCGTATGATGGCCCTGAAGCAGGACAGCAGGAATGATCGAGTCCTGCTCAATTCAGTCGCGTTCGAAGATCCGTGCACCCGGATAGACACGCCTAGCATACTGAATGACCAACTGCCGATCCTGACTCGCCAGGAACGGCGTTCGGATCTGACAAGATCCGACGATGAGGTGCCACAGGCCGTTGAGCTTTCCAATCATGACGTTCATTTGAGCTTCCTCGCAGTGACCCGAGTAGACTCAAATTGTAAGAATCTCCGGCCGTCGCTCAATTGTACCAGCGTAAGGTCAGCGTATGAGAAGGATTGGAAGAGATATACAAAGGTATGTTGGCGAGGCCCTGTCAGGTTCCGGCGTCGATGGGTTTCGCAAGGGCTGTACGCATCCGAACGCGCTGAGAGGCTGACCATCGTGACAGGCGAAC
Organism: Bradyrhizobium sp. 613_E4_N2_2; assembly: GCF_052075995.1. Lineage (NCBI taxonomy): Bacteria > Pseudomonadati > Pseudomonadota > Alphaproteobacteria > Hyphomicrobiales > Nitrobacteraceae > Bradyrhizobium > Bradyrhizobium sp. 613_E4_N2_2. Next base: position 3,713,208 of record NZ_CP197234.1, on the reverse strand, counting down.
GCGACCTCGACGCGCTGTTGAGAAACATGAAGCCGGAGCTGCTGGACGGCACCTTCGTGTTTTGCACGATCCCACCCAACGAGCCCGTTCCCGCAGCGGTCAACCCGCTGCTGACGTTTCGCGAGCAGGAAGGAACCACGCTGGTGATCCTGCGCGAAGAAGCCGAGGCGTCAGGCTTACGCTACGCGTTCGCCTCGCGCCTGATCACCCTGACGGTACACTCCGCGCTCGATGCGGTGGGCTTCCTGGCTGCGGTCACGGCCCGCCTGGCCGAAGCCGGCATCAGCGTGAATGCGGTGTCGGCCTTCCACCACGATCATCTTTTCGTACTTGCTGACGGGGCCGATGAAGCGATGGCTGTTTTGCGAGCTATGTCCGCAGCAAAGTAGGATGGGTAGAGCGAAGCGAAACCCATCGAGCTCTTCCCGCGCAACAAGGTGATGGGTTTCGCTTCGCTCTACCCATCCCACGGTCGTTTCAATCCGCGACCGCCACCGCCTCGATCTCGATCAGCCATTCCGGCGCGGCGAGCGCGGAGACGCCGACGAGGGTGCTGGCCGGCGGCTCCATGCCCTCGAAGAAGGCCGAGCGGGCCTTGCCGATGATCGGGCGCAGCTCCGGCTTGTAGTTCACGACGAAGGTCGTGATCTTGACGATGTTGGCGTAGGTCGCACCGGCCGCCTTCAGCGCATGGCCGAGATTCTGCATCACCTGCGTCGTCTGCGCGGCAATATCGCCCTCGCCGACGATCCGCCCTTCCTCGTCCACCGACACCTGGCCGGAGATGTAGATGGTGCGCGCACCGGAAGCGGTGACGACGTGGGAATAGGCCGGATTGTGATGCAGGCCGCTGGGGCGGAGATGGTCGAGCTTGGGCATGGTGCTTGCCTCCCGGGTTTGTGGTTGGGAGGAAGCGTAGCCGGAGAGCGAGCGGAGGGCTAGTCTCGCCCCTCAATTGCAGGGCTTGCTGTCCTTCGCGTCGAACTTGCCCATCGCGCCGGAAATCACGAAATCGTTGTAATCGAGCACGAGCTGGCGCGAAACGCCGTTTTCGTAGAGCTCGAACGCCATCGCGTAGACCGGCGTCTGCTCGCCTTCCTTCTGCTGGGACTCGCGGTCGAAATAGCTGACGGTAACCGGCCAGCGCTTGAGCGACTTCATGTGCTCGTCCGTGGTCGATGCATCGGGCGAAGCAGTGCGGTCGGCGGGAATCGGCTGACCGATCACGGTCAGCGTGTTGTAGACCTTCTGGCCGTCGTCGGAGCCGTCATAGACCGACAGCTCGAGCAACGACTTGCCGTCCTTGGCGGCGGCAATGATGCGCTGGATCTGCTCGGTCGGGAACACGATCTTGCCGTCGAGCGTGAAATTCTTCGGCGCTGGCAGCTTCAGCTTGACGTTGATATGGTCGCCGTCGCGCTCGGCCGAACCGTCGACCCGGCCGGCATCGGCCTCGTTCATCCGCGTCTCGATCTTGAAGCGGTAGCTTTTTCCCGCGGCGTCCTCCCAGGAGTTGGAGCGGAGGTCGCTCAGCGTGATCTTGCCCTCGCCGCTGTCGAGCTCGGAGACCTGGCGGAATTCGGAGGTGTAGCCCTCGCACGAACTCCCCGTGAAATTGTAGAGGATGCGGCCGCGCGCGCTGTTGATCGAATTGGAGCGCGATTTGACGAGGCTGAGGTCATAGAGCGCCTGGTGCGCAAGGAACGGACCGCTGGCCGCCTGCGCTCCACCGCCTGCACCGAAAGCAGCCGCCGCGAGCGCCATCACACCAAGCGAAGTCCGGAAAAGGTGCACCATGTGTCATCCTTGGGGAAAGCGCAGATTCGACATTTTAATGACCGTTCCATTGCGTCGCAACTGAGGCCGTTTCACGTAAAGTTGCGGCCCCCGCCTTGAACCTGCTGCCTGGCCACAACAAAATGCAGTCGCTCCGGTTGCTTGCATGTGACGGCACGATGGGCGAAACAGGGCGCGCCCGGCCTCCAAATGGACGCAGCCGGGCGGATGAAATTTGGACAACGAGGTCGAACATGGCGGGCACGGTCGAGCAGAAACTGGCGGAACAGGGCATCAAGCTGCACGAGGCCCCTACCCCTGTCGCCAATTACGTGCCGTTCGTGCGCACCGGTAACCTGCTGTTCGTCTCCGGCCAGGTCTGTTTCGACCCCGCCGGCAAGCTGATCGCCAAGGGTAAGCTCGGTGCCGGCGTTTCGATCGAGGACGGTGCCGCGGCGGCGCGCGGCTGCGCCGTCAACCTGCTGGCCCAGGTCAAGGCGGCGCTCGGCGACCTCGACAAGGTCGTACGCGTGGTGCGCCTCGGCGGCTTCATCAACTCGGCGCCCGACTTCCTGGACGGGCCGAAGGTGCTCAACGGCGCCTCCGACCTGATGGTTGCCGCCTTCGGTGACAAGGGCCGCCATGCCCGCACCACCGTCGGCGTCGCCTCGCTGCCCGCGGACGCGGCGGTCGAGGTTGAAGGCGTGTTCGAGGTCGCCTGACACGGAGCTGACGGCGTTGCGCGCTCCTGATTGGCTGACAGCCCGGCCGGTCGCCCATCGCGGCCTGCATGACATTTCCCGTGGCATCGTTGAGAACATGCCGGGGGCGGTGCAGGCTGCGATCGCAGGCAATTTCTCGATCGAGGTCGACATCCAGCTCTCCGCCGACGGCGAGGCCATGGTGCACCATGACCACGCGCTCGGCCGTCTCTCCGAGGCCACCGGCGAGGTGGTTGCGAAGACCGCGGCCGAGCTGAAGGCGGTCAAGTTCAAGGACACGAACGAGCGGATGATGTCGCTGTCCGACCTCTGCGCCATGGTCGCAGGCCGCGTGCCGCTGGTGATCGAGGTGAAGAGCCATTTTGGCGGCGACCGCAAGCTGGTGAAGCGGATGGCGGAGGTGCTGGCGTCCTATGACGGGCGTGCGGTCGGCATGTCCTTCGATCCCGACCAGGTGCTGGCGCTGCGTGAGCTGTTGCCCTCCCGCCCCCGCGGCATCGTCGCCCAGCGGACCTATGAAGACGAGTATTGGGCGAAGCTGACGCAGGCGCAGCGCGACAGCATGCTGTACCTGCGCCATGGCTTTCAGACCCAGCCGCATTTCGTCGCCTTCAAGGTCGACCACCTGCCGGCCCCGGCCCCCTGGATCGCCCGCAACGTCCTCGGCTGCGCCCTGCTCGGCTGGACCGTGCGCACTCCGGAGCAGCGGACGCGGGTCGGGCAATATGCGGATCAGATGATCTTTGAGGGGTTCGTCCCGTAGGGCTTGCGCACGCCCGCTCTCGTGTCCCGGACGCGCTGCAACGCGCAGCGTTGCTGTGCGGAGCCGGGACCCAGAAGGCGGCACGCTATGCGGAGAGATGGGCCCCGGCTCTGCATCGCACCGCTGCGCGCTGCGATGCGTCCGGGGCACGAGAGAGCTCGGTTCCCGCCTCTTGAAGTCGCTGCTGCAATGCACGATCTTGGGCACGATGGCATCATCTGAAATCACACTCGAGGCTGTACCCTCGATTGGCGAGGTATCTGCCGAGGATTGGGACGCATGTGCCAATCCCGACAAGGCTTGCAACGGGCATGGCGCGGGAACTTCATCCGGGCTTCCAGGCGATTCCCTCGGCCTCTCAAAACCCGCTTATAACCCGTTCGTCTCGCACGCGTTTTTATCCGCAATTGAGAAATCGGGTTCAGCAACCATTCGCACCGGCTGGGGGCCGCGGCATCTGGTGGCCAAGGTCGATGGCCGCGTCGCCGGGGTCGTGCCCTGCTATCTGAAATCGCATTCCCAAGGCGAGTACGTCTTCGACCGCGGCTGGGCGGACGCCTATGAGCGCGCCGGTGGACGGTACTATCCGAAGCTCCAGGTCTCGGTTCCCTTCACCCCGGCCACAGGGCCCCGGCTGCTGGTCCGCGACGGCGTTGATCGCGAGCGCATCGCTGAAGCGCTGGCGAGCGGGCTGGTGGCGCTGTGCGGCGTCAGCAAGGCCTCCTCGGTGCACGTCACCTTCGCGCGTGAGGCGGAGTGGAAACGGCTCGCCGGGCACGGCTTCCTCCAGCGCACCGATCAGCAGTTCCACTGGCATAACGAAGGATTTGCGACCTTCGACGATTTCCTCACCACGCTCAATTCGCGCCACCGCAAATCGATCAAGCGCGAGCGGCGCGATGCGCTTGCCACCGGCATCACCATCCACTGGCTCACCGGCAGCGACATCACCGAGGATGCCTGGGACGCCTTCTTCGAATTCTACATGGAGACCGGGTCGCGCAAATGGGGCCGGCCTTATCTCACGCGCGAATTCTTCTCGCTGATCGGCGAGACCATGAGCCAGGACGTGCTGCTGGTGATGGCCCGCCGCAACGGCCGCTGGATCGCGGGCGCGATCAACTTCATCGGCTCGGATACGCTGTTCGGCCGCAACTGGGGCGCGGTCGAGCATCATCCGTTCCTGCATTTCGAGGTCTGCTACTATCAGGCGATCGATTTCGCGATCAAACACGGCCTCGACAACGTCGAGGCCGGCGCACAGGGCGAGCACAAGATCGCGCGCGGCTACCTGCCGCGGACGACCCATTCCGCCCACTTCATCGCCGATCCCGGCCTGCGCCGCGCCATCGACGATTACCTCAAGCGCGAGCGCGCCTATGTCGCCGAGGCCGGACGGGAGCTGGCCGAGCTCGGCCCGTTCCGCAAAGGCGTCGACGAGGCGCCTTGACGGTTTGCCACGGCTGATGACAGTAAGCGCAAAATTCGAGGAGCCGCCGCCATGACCGCCTACGACCCCAACAACATCTTCGCGAAGATCCTGCGCGGCGAGTTTTCCTGCCACAAGGTCTATGAGGACGAGCATGTGTTTGCCTTCCTCGACATCATGCCGCGGGTATCGGGCCATACGCTGGTGATCCCGAAGGCCCCTGCCCGCAACATCCTCGACATCAAGTCTGACGACTACGCCCACGTCGCCCGCGGCGCGCACAAGATCGCGGCCGCTGCGATGAAGGCGTTCGAGGCCGACGGCATCACCGTGCAGCAGTTCAACGAGCCCGCCGGCGGCCAGGTGGTGTTTCATCTCCACATGCACGTGATGCCGCGCCACGACGGCGTGGCCATGCTGCCGCCCGCCAGCCGCAAGGAAGACGTCAAGGTCCTGGAAGAGAATGCGGCCAAGCTGATCGCGGCGCTGAAGGCGGGATAGCGCCAGATACACTCCGTCATTGCGAGCGCAGCGAAGCAATCCAGACTGCCTCCGCGGAAACAGTCTGGATTGCTTCGTCGCAAGAGTTCCTCGCAATGACGAGGTCAGGGCGGCGCGCCCCTCACTCCGTCTGAAAATCCCCTGCCTGCGGGGCGGCCAGCGGCGTGAATTCGCAACGATCTGGCTTGATGTCGATCAGCGGCGTGTTGTCGATGCAGTCGAGCCCGCGCACCAGAATGGCATTGCCCTCGATGCCGACGAGCTTGACGATCGAGGTGCCGATCGGGTTGGGCCGGACCGGTGAGCGCAGCGAAAACGTGCCGCGGGTCTTCTCGTTGTTCTTCGGGCTTTGCAGGACGATGTCGCGGCGCGACTTGTCGAGCCAGTAGAGCACTTCGAGATTGCTGTAGAAATCGACGCCCTTGATGGCCGGCACGAACGGCTCGAAGATCTCGAGGCGGCACACCGGGCCGTCCTGACGCCCCTGTCGCGGCGTCTCCATCCGCGAGGTCCAGGGCGTGCGGATGCGGCCGATGAAGACGAGGCCGGCATCCTCCGTCGACGGCAGCTCGATGGCGACCTCGCCCTCGCGGAGCTCGTTTTCGCGAACCATATTTCCAGTTCCTTGCTGTTCGCCGGTGGTTTTAGCCTAACCACCACTTTCCGGCCAGCATGAAGACTTCGCCTGTCACCACGCCTGCGAAGATCGAGCGGCGGGTCAGCAGGAAGGCGACGAGGCCTGCGCCGACCGCGCCATAGCGCAAGACGTCCGGCACGCTGGCGAGCGCCCCCGGCGGCTCCACCACGATCTGGGCGATGACGCCGGCCAGGATGGCGGTGGCGACCGCCCTCACCCAGACCAGCAGCTCCGAGCCCTCGTCGATGCCGCCGCCAAACCACAGGCCCAGCATGCGCCATATCTGGTTGGGAACAACACCCGCAACGAACAGCACGACGAGTGCGTGCCAGTCGCCGATGAGCTGCGCAAAGCTCATGCGCGCACCTCCCGCCACCAATGCACGCCGTAAGCGATCGTGCCGGCCACCAAACCGCTGACGAGAATGTCGAGCCCGGAGTTCATCTTCGCGGCCAGCGGATAGAGCAGAACCCCGAGCGTCAGCGCGACGACGTCGGCGACCTCGCGACTGTTGCGCGCGGTCGAGAACAGGAACGACAGCGGCGTCAGCATCAGGATCGCGGCGCCGAGCGTCTGCGTCAGGTTGGCGGCAAGGAAATAGCCGACCGTGTTGGCGGTGAGACACACGGAGACCAGACCAAAACCAAGTCCGTTGACGAAGGCGATGCGCCGCTCGCGCGGCACCTGCGGCAGGAAGCGATGGCATTCGACCCACAGTGTCACCGCAGTAAGATGCGCGGCGAAGAACAGCTCGCGCCGCTTGGTCGTCGGCGTGCGCATCAGGGGCAGCACCGAGACCACCATCGGAAACAGCCGGATCGCGCTGACGGTGACCGCGATCGCCGATTGGATGATGGTCGCGCCGGAGCCGAGCGTGGTGATCAGAATGATCTGCGCGGGGCCCGCCCAGACGAACAGCGTCGAGCAGAGCGCCCAGAGCAGGCTGAAATGGGTGTCATGGGCGAGCGCGCCGATGCCGAGATAGGTCGCGAACAGGACGAGCGTGAGGATCGTCTGCGTGATCGAACGCAGTCCCCACGCAAACGCGCGCCAGGAACTTTGCCATTGAGGGGAATCGAGCGGAGGAAGCGCCACGGGAGTCTTTGGCCGGATTGCGGAATCGTGCCCGCATAACGGGCAATGCCGTGGCTGGCGTCAAGGAAGCGCGCGGCGGGGCTGGCATGCGCGCGCGGGCAGACGCGCCTACCCGCTCACACCCCGGTTCTTCAGCACGAAGCAGGCACCGCCGGCCTTGCGGATGCGGTTGCACAGATCATCCGCCTCGCTGCGCGTGTCCGCGCCGATGCGTACCTGGTAGAACGCGCGCGTACCGCGGCTGCGCATCACCGAGCTTAGCAGGCTCGGATCGCGCTCGCCGATCACCGCGGTCAGCCGCGTGACGGCGCGGGAATACATCGCCAGCGCCCTGTTGCGGTCGAAGCCGGCAGCAAGCTGTACGCCCCAGACCTTTGCGGCGGCGAGCTCCACATGCTGCTCGAGCTCGGCGACGAAGGCATTCGGCGCGCGCTTCAGAAGCGCCATGAGATCGCGGCAGCTCGTCGGCGGCGAACTCGGCGGTCCCTTGCCGGTCGCTCCTGCCTTGGCCCACGCGTCAACGCTCGTGCCGGTGATGGCATAGACGTAGTTGCGGGTCTGCTCCGGCATGCCGCCGGTGCCGGCGAGCCATTCCTGCACCCGGCGCGGCCCGGCGTTATAGGCGGCTGCGGCCAAGCCGAGATTGCCGAACTGGTTGCGCAGCTCGTTCAAGAACTCCGCCGACTTCGGCAGCGCCTGCACCGGGTTGAAGGGATTGAGCAGCCCGCGCTCGCTCGCGGTGCCCGGCATGAACTGCGCGATCCCCTGCGCATGCTCGCCGCTGCGCGTCATCGGCCCCACGGCATCGGCCTGGAATCGGCTTTCCTGCCAGATCACGCGGGCGAAGAATTCCAGCGGCAGATTGGCATCCCGTGCGGCGGCCTCGACGATCAGGCAGATCGATTCCCGCGTATCGCTCTCGCGCGCAGCGGCCGGATTCGCCGGCGGCATCGCAAGCTCCTCGACGCTGGGGACAGCAATATTGGTCTTCGCGGGCGAACTGTCCCACGCCGCCACCCGTGTCGCCGAGACGAGCAGTGCGGCGATGATGAGTGATGCAGTTCGCGTCAGCCGTGCCCAAGCATCGCTGTGGCGTGCTCCGGCGCGGCATGCAACAAGATGATCTGCCATGTTGTGGCATCGTGCCATGGTTCGACGAGTTGCCAATATATGCTGTTTGACCCGCTTCTCCCAATGCGCTGCCCCGCCCAGGGGATCCGCGCGATCCTCGTCCTCGTAGCCCTCGTCCTGTCCGCCGCGCCCGCCATGGCGCAAGTCAACTGGCGGATGACCACGGAATATCCGCAAAACAACATTTCCGGGATCGGGCTCACCAGTTTCGCCGATCGCGTCGCGGCGCGCACAAACGGTTTCGTGACCGTAGCTAACGCTTTCGACAACGAGCTCAAGATCAACTCGGGCGAAATGCCGCGCGCCGCGCTGGATGGTCGCATCGCCGGCGGCGACGCCTTCGCGGGCGCGCTTTCGGGCCTCGACCCGGTGCTCGGATTGTCCACCCTGCCCTTTCTGGTGCAGTCCGTCGACCTCGCCCGCGCCACCAATCTGCGGGCGCGCCCGCTCTACGAGAAGGCGCTCGCGGCGCGCGGCCTGAAGCTGCTCTACGTCACGATCTGGCCGGCCACGGGCCTCTGGTCGGACCATGCGCTGGAAGGCGCCGACGCCCTGCCGAGACTGAATTTGCGGGCCTACGACGTCAACTCCGGCGAGGTCATGCGCGCAGCGGGCGCGAATGCACAGTTCCTGCCGATGGACGCGGCACTCGCTGGCCTCAGGGAGCACCGGCTGAATGCGTTCCTGACCTCCGGCGACGGCGGCGCGGGACGCAAGCTCTGGGACTTCCTGCCCTACTTCACAGCGATCAACTACGCGATGCCGGTCTCGATCGCCTTCGTCCGCAGCGACGCATTTGCCGAACTGTCCGAGCCGGTGCAGCGCGAGGTCCTGGCCGCGGCCACCGAGACCGAGCAAAGCCAATTCGCGCTATTGACCCATCGCACCATCGAAAACTATGCGCGCATGCGCGACAACGGCGTCCGCATCGCCGAGCCGGCGCCGGCGTCCCTCGTTGCCGCGCTCCGGAAAGCGGCAACGCCCGCGATCACCACCTGGGAGACGCAGGCAGGCGCCGATGCCGCGGCGATCGTCGAATGGACAAGACAGCAATAGAGCGAGCCGTGGCGGCCGCGGGCATGCCACTGCGGTGCTGCGTTGAAATGTCCGCCAGTCCCGCCCTTCACTCGCTTCGGTCCTATGCCGAGGCCGGCTTTTCTGCGCTGATTGCGCGGTCCAGGGCATCGATCAGCGTTTGAAGCTCGACAAACTTGTTCCGTGCTCGCTCGGCATTGTCGCGATCAAAAGGAGCGGCCAGCACCTTCGCATGCGTGTCTCTGTCCTCGATCATGCGATCGCGGGCCTTCTTCAATATGTCCAGTCGCTCGTTCATCTGTGCCTCTCCGCCAATATCTGCTCGACCACGATCAGGCCTCAGTCGAAACCAGCCGGAAGCTCGCCCTTTCGGAAGAACACCGTAGGCTCATCGTCATAGTCACCCATTTCGGGATCGCCGCTGGACGAGAACGCGACGACGCCGAGTTTGCTCAAGGCCAGTCTCTCCGCCGTGCGCAGCGCGCCGCTTTCCGACTTGCAGACGATGGGAGAGTCGGCCTTCAGATTTCCACCCTTGCCGGCGTTGAACGCCTGCACCACGTAGGTTGTTTCGCGGACCATGACGGCACCTCTGACCTGTTGACACACGGAGTTGACGTCAACGACCGCGACAACCGCGCTCAGCCGCGCATCGCTTCGATGAGCGCGGAAATCCTGATCGTTGCAAAGCTGGAGAAGGTGTCCGACACGGCATATGGCAGGATGATCTGATCATTGTGCCTCATCGCACCGCAGGTATAGACGACATTGGGGACATACCCTTCGCGTTCGGACGGTTCAGGCCGCAACAGCGGCTCGGCCGAGCGAGCCAGCACCCTGGACGGGTCGCGCTTGTCGAGCAGCGCCGCTCCGATCGAGTATTTCCGGATCGGGCCGACACCGTGCGTCAGCAGCAGCCAACCTTCGTCAAGTTCGATGGGTGCCCCGCAATTGCCGATCTGGACGAACTCCCAGGGAAATTGCGGTTTCAAAAGCACCCGGCCGCCCTCCCATGTGTAGAGGTCGTCCGAATAGACCAGATACAGGTTCTCATTGTCCTGTCGCGCGATCATGGCATAGCGGCCGTCGATCTTGCGTGGGAACAGCGCCATGCCCTTGTTGTGTGCCGCAGCCCCCCGCAAAGGCGTTAGCCGAAACGACATGAAGTCGCTGGTCTCGATCAATTCAGACCGGATCGCACGTCCGCTATAGGCCGTATAGGTCGCGTAGTAGATCGCCCGATCACCGTCGTTGAATTTGACGAAGCGCGCATCCTCGATGCCGTTAGATTGGGATTCGGTCACGGGAAAGATGACCCGCTCGCTGAGGTCTTCCTCGGGCCTGAACACCAGTTCCACACGGTCGCCGTCCGATCCGGATACGCGATGGCTGATCCGGGGGACCGAGGCAAGGCGCGCCGTCGGATCGACGGCCAGGCTTCCGTCAGCCGCAATCGTTCCGGTTCGAAACGTCAGTGACGACACATGCCCCTCGCCGATGGCCCGGAGGCTGACGATGAATCGCGAACCTCCGTTCGGTGCTCCCGATTGATCGGGATGCGGGACGATGCTGGGGTTGAACAAGGCAGAGGCTTCGAACGAATATTCACTGAGAAAATAGGCACCAATCAGCTGGCGCTGCGTCTTCGAGAAGACGCCATGCGTGGCGAAAGCGTCCTCCATTTCATCCGCTCGGGTCTCGAACCGCTCCAGGAGGTTACGATGTCGCCCCTGGAAATTGTCAAGCACATCCGCAAGCTGAACTGCAACGGCCTCCGAACTGAGCGCAAGAACGCGGTCGACGATATGATTTGCACGCATCTTGTCGGTCGGGTTCAGGTCGCGGGGTTCGGTTGCCGGCTTGAAGGGCCGCACGATGACCCGCGCTGGATCGGGGCGCAGATTAAGCCCCTGCCGGTTCAGGAAAGAAGCTTGTGACACGGTATCCTCGGCGTGCTGAATGAAAAGATGAAGTTCAGGCGCTCACGGCGCGCAAGGCTGTGGGCCTCGTCAAGCTCGGGTTGACGCGCGCAAGCTGGCGCATCTCAGCAAGCCCGAGGAGATAGCAAACAACGGACTCGCCCCCGCGGTTTTCGTTGGCGCGATCAGCGTGCAAACCATCCCGGCAACTGCCAGTGAGCGGATCGACCAGCGCCACTGAGAGATCGTTGCTGCCCAGGAACCAGGCGAAGGCCCGAGTTGCCATGGCTTTCCATTCGGCATCGCCGTCGGCACGCCACGCGGCTAGGCAGGCGGCGATCGTTGCCGTTGCCTCCACGGGCTGCTGATCAAATGCACGGGGATGTTGCCGCCGCTCGCCGAAGCCGGCGGTGCCGACCGGCCGGAAATGCCCTGCCGCGGTCGTCTGCTGCGTCATGAGCCAGCGCAGAGACCTCAATCCGGCATCGAGATATTGGGGCGCCTGCGTCGCCATGCCTGTGAGGATCAACGCCTGCGGCAGCCGCGCGTTGTCGTAGGCCAGCCCTTCCTCGAACCACACCCAGTCCGACGTCTCGACCGACGCCAGACACGCCATCAACCTGCCGGCAAGGGAATGCCGGACGTCCCTGGCGTGGAGATCGTCCGGAGCCACAGCGCAATAGGCGTCCAAGCCCAGCAGCATGAATGCCCATGCGCGGGGCGAACGAAAGCTCGCCGCGATCGACAATGCCTGGGCGAACAAAGCAGCGGCCCACAGGCGCCGGGACGGGCTCGCGTCTCTGCGTGCAGCCTCGCCCAAAGCCCATAGCGTCCGCCCGTGACTGTCTTCCGACCCTCTGTCCTCAAGCCAGGTTCGATTGAACCCCATGAAGTTGCGAAATTGCCCGGTGTCGGGATTCCAGGCGTGCTGCACGAATGCCGCAAACCGGCTCGTTAGGATTTCCGACAGCGGCTGTTCGCCTGGACCATTGAGGGCGCAGGCCAGCAGCAGCGCTCGGGCATTGTCGTCGACGCAATAGCCGTGCGCGCGATCCGGCACCGAATGGACCGCATGCTGGAACAGGCCGACATCATCGCACATCGACAGGAAATGGCCGATCTGCATATCGGGCGATGCGGGGCTACGTGGCTCCGGCACATTCATCTCCGAGCACGCGAAGAGTTTAAGCCGATGGCCTTGCCGTACATTCTCGAAGACGGACACGTAGCGCTCGGCCACCCGTTCCCATGTCATCATCCGGCTCGCCGCATAGGCGCGCCGCGACATCGCCTGCCGGCGGGCGTCGTCGGTCAGCAGGCCTGCGATCTCGTTGCCGATCGCCGCGGCGTCGCTGAAAGGCACCAGCACGCCGCACCCGTCGGCAAGCAGCTCGCGGGCGTGCCAGTAAGGCGTCGAGACAACCGGCTTCCCCAATCCGAAGCTGTAGGCCAGGGTTCCCGAGGTCATCTGGGCCTCGTTGAGATAGGGCGTGACATAGACGTCGCACATCGAGATGAATTCGAGCAGCGTGGCGAGATCCGCGAACCGGTCGAAGAACACCACGTGGTCGTCAATTCCGAGTTCGCGCACCCGCGCCATCAGGCTCTCGCGATAGGCCTCGCCCTGGTTTCGGACCAGGTTGGGGTGCGTTGCGCCAAGCACGACATACACCGCATTCGCGCAGCGCTTCAGAATCGACGGCATGGCGTCGATCATGATTTCGATGCCCTTGTTCGGTGACAACAGGCCGAATGTCAGGATGACCGATTTTTGCTCAAATCCAAGCTTGGCCTTCGCTGCATCGGGCTCGACGAAGGCGACATCCGGAATGCCGTGGGCGATGACCTCGATCTTGTCGTCGGCCACCCGGTAGACGTCGCGCAGCAGTTCGCGGCCCTTATTGGCCATCACCACGACCTTCGACGACGCCTCGACGATGCGCTCCATGACCGTCCGCTGCGCAGGTGTCGGATCGGCGAGCACGGTATGGAACGTCGTCACCACCGGCATGGCAAGGCGGGACAACAGCACGAGGATATGGGCCCCGGCCTCACCACCGAAAATCCCGAACTCGTGCTGCAAACACACGGCATCGAACCGGCCGGCATTGAGGAAATCCGCGGCCCGCATGTAGTCTTCGATATTGCCGTCCTTGATCTGGAACGCGACCGCCGGGGGGTAATCATAGGCTTGACCGCGATCGGTCATTGCCACGATGCAGGTCTCCAGATCCTGGCGCGAAATCGATATCGCGTTCTTCAGGTCGGTCGTATAGGTCGCAATTCCGCATCGTCGAGGCAGCGAGTTGCCGATCACGGCGATACGGCGGAGCGGCGTCATGTCGGCACCTCTATGATTTCGCTTGATGTCGGAGCGTGCACGGCGGGCGGACGCGCCGGCGAATTCTGTCGTCCGTCACCTCTGCCACGCGCTGCTTGATTGCAAACCTCAACAGCCGCGACAGATATTCTTCAGCTTCGCTGCGGTTCTGGCCTCTTCCGCAATGAACGGGTCCTTGTAGGCAGCCCGCGCTGCGTCTTGTTCGGCAGCAGTGGGTTGCTTCGCTTTCGGCGGAAACGCGGCGTCGTAACAGGCAAGCCGTCCGCTCGTGCTCTCGATTGCGCGGCAGTCCGGCTCTTTGGCGACTGCACTTTGCACGAATGTGCCAAGCGCCAATGCGACAATAAGCATTTTCATACGGGTATCGTTCCTCGCGGAGGATCCGGGCGCGCCGTTTGACGCCCCTGCGCTCCTCATACCTCGAACTGGTCGAACTCGTCAGACAGCAGAACCCGGCCCTGCGGCGTGCATATCCGCACGTCGACATAGCCTTCCTGCAACAGCTCCCTCGCCTTCTTCAGAGCGGCGGCCGTCGTGGTGCGGGCCAGGCTGACGTAGCCGCTTTGATCGCGTCCGCTCACCAGATATTGGAGCGGCGTCCTATCCATGCAGAAGAGCCGCAGCGGCCACCAGGAGCAACAGAAACAGCGGGACGATCACCGGCGGCACGATCCAGTCGGCCAGATTAAAGCGAGGCATGCGCGCTCCTCCTCGTTCGGCGGGAGCGCTAGTGACCCTCAGTCACCGATGGATGCCATGGGAAGGGCGGTGATCGCAGGACCCTACGCTTATGCCCTGCCAATAGCGAGCTTTAAAACGTCGCGCGACGCGGCGGCGTTGCCTTGAGCAGCCGCGTCGTTTAGGTCATCAAACAACGGCGGTATCAACACGGGCACGACTGGCATGGCTACAATCTTCTTCGATCTCGACGGCACGCTGACCAACCCGAAGCCCGGGATCACCCGCTCGATCCAATACGCGCTGGAGCGGCTCGACCTTGCCGTGCCGAGCGAGGACGAGCTGACCTGGTGCATCGGGCCGCCCCTGCACGCCAGCCTGAAGAAGCTCACCGGAAGCGACGAGCTCGCCGACCGTGCGCTACTGCTTTATCGCGAGCGATTTGCCGATATCGGCCTGTTCGAGAACGAGGCCTATGCCGGCATCATCGACACGCTGACGACGATCGCCGCAACCAGCCAGCGTATGTTCGTCGCCACCAGCAAGCCCGCGGTCTACGCCACCCGCATCGTCGATCATTTCGGCCTGAAACCGTATTTCGAGCGCGTGTTCGGCTCCGAGCTCGACGGCACGCGTGTCGACAAGCGCGACCTGCTGCGCTATGCGCTCGACGAAACCAAGGTCGATCCCGGCAGCGCGATCATGATCGGCGACCGCAGCCACGACGTGATCGGCGCCCGCACCAACGGCATGACCGCGATCGGCGTGCTCTATGGTTACGGCAGCGAGGCCGAGCTGCGGGATGCCGGCGCACATCACATCTGCGCCGCGCATCCCGAACTGCTCGGCCACTGCGCAGCCTAGGCGCTGACGGTCTCGACCGCCGCCAGCATACCGGTCTTCGAATGGCAGTTCAGATATTCGAAGAACTGCTCGTCCGCGGCGGCCACCGTGACCTCGTGATAGAGCCGTAGCTTTGCCGACGGCCCGAGCGTCGACAGGTATTTCATCGCCGCGCCGAATATCTTGACGTGGGTCGGATGCGACTCCGCCCAGCGCTCAAGTGCGGCGAGGCTCTTCCACCAGCTCTGGCCGTAAGACTTTTCGCTCACGCTGCCGTCGGCGGAGAGCACCTGCATGTAGCGGTTGGCGTAGCAGCCGATGGCTAGCCCGTCGTCGCGCAGGAAATCCATGCCCTCGCGTAGCACCGGCTCGACATCGTCGAGATAGAGCTTGCGCTCCGACGCCTCCGTATCGCTCCAGTCCTGCCCGGAGCGGATCAGGCAGAGATTGTCGTGCGCCTTCACGCGCAGCCGCGCGCCGTCGCGGATCAATTCCGGCGCGCCGCCCGGCGTCATCGGATCGGTCTGCGACAGCGGAATGCGATCGCGCATGCCGCCCCAATAGGCGTGCTCCTGCACCTCGCCGCTCATGCCGTCGGCGATTGCGGCCACGCCCTCGGGCCGGTCCAGCGAGGAGAACAGCGTCTCGTGCCGGGCGACCGTGGGACGCAGCACCTCGATGAAGGTGCCGATGCCCTCGCGCGCCTTCACAGTCCACGCCTCGCGTGCCGGCGCGAACCATGCGTCGAAGCGCGCGACGTCGTCCCAATAGGCAACCGACACGACGGTCTCATAACCGGCGCGGTCGACGTAGCGGGCGCGGTCCCAATGCGAAGGCCCGCCCTCGGCAGCAAACCGCGCCGCGATCTCGGCGAGTGCCGCCGTCGCAGCCGCCGGCGCCGCGCCGCGATACTGCACACCGAAATAGGCCATCATGACGCGGCTTACGGCGGGCTTGTAGCGCGCCACGAACGACGGATATGGCGGCTGGTAATCGTCCGGCACGCGCCTGTGGCGCGTGCGCTGGGTCTCGAGATGCAGAGGAATTGCGGATTCCATGATCGTTCCCTCCCCTTGATCCCGGCGATCAGTTCGCCGCCGCCGCGATGTCCGTGGGCTCAATGGTGTCCACCGGCAACGCGAACTGCTCGACGCGCTGGTATCGCTTCTTGTTGAGCAGGAGCCGCGTCACATCGGGCCGCGAATAATGCCCGGCGGGATCGGCAGCGTTCTTGGCAACACCGATGGCACCGAGATCGATCTCGGCAATCAGCAGCCCTTCCTGGTCCGGCGCCAGCTTGTCGCCGATCTGGCTGCCGTCGGGGCCGTAGATCGCGGCGAATCCGCCGCCGACATGCAGCAACGCATTCTTGTCCGGGCGGTCGCAGAGCTCATCGATCATGGCCTGCGAGACCGTCGCGCATGGCGCGAGCACGAAGCAGGAGCCTTCCACCGCATAGACGCGCGAGGCGGCATTGTTGACCTCGGCGCCGAGTGCCGGCGCAAAGGGATCGTAGAGCGAGAAGCTCGGCCAGGCCGCGACATGCACCTGCTCGTTCTGGGCGTACATCGCGTATTTCGACAGTGGCTGGAGATGCTCCCAGCAGCACAATGCGCCGATGCGGCCGATGTCCGATCTTGCGTGCACGGCGAGATCGCTGCCGTCACCCTCGCCATAGACCGTGCGCTCGGCATGGGTTGGCCGCAGCTTGCGGCGCTTTGCGATGGTCTCGCCGTCCGGCCCGATCAGCCATTGCGCCAGATAGAGACTGCCGCCGTCGCGCTCGGACAGGCCGAGCACGGCGGTGAGCTTTGCCTTGCGTACGGCGTCGCGCAGCCGCTCGGCCTGCGGACTGTCATAGGACAGCGAGTTGTCGAAGTAGCGCTGCACGAAGCCGCGGCCGATCGCCCAGGCCGGCGAGTCCATCCAGATATGCCAGGGGTAGCCGGGGATGAAGGCCTCTGGAAAGGCGATCAGCTTGGCGCCCTTCTCGGCCGCGTCCCTGATCAGCGCGATCGACTTGTCGATCGAGGCGTCGAGATCCAGCCAGGCGGGCGCCGCCTGCACCACCGCGACCTTGTATTTCGGATGTTCGATGCCCATTCCCGCCTCCATTGCCGGTTGATCGGAAGCCACGTCCGATGCAGTCTATTTGGCCAAGCCACCCGGCCGGGCGCTCGACCGCGGTGGAACAAAAACTCGACTGGCCGGGATCGCCGACGGGTACGGGACTTGCCTTCGGTCTGGCTGGATCTGCGCCAACATGCGGATTGCAGGATGTGAAAGGGAGGCTGTCCAGATGCCAATCCAGTTCACGACAGACGGCAGCCCCGGCTACCGCCGGCTGGCGCTGTGGCAGGACATCGTCTGCGACGTTTTCGTCGGGCTCGACTGCAAGTCCGACCTCGGCAGCGCCTTTCGCGGCTCGGTCACACAGGCCCCGCTCGGCAGGGCCGTGTGCTCCGAGGTCTGCTCCGACCGCCAGCACGTATTCCGGACGCCGTCCCGCATCGCGCGTTCGGATCAGGATTTTGTCCTGGTTGCGCTCGGCAATCGCGGCGACGGAGGCGTGGTGCAGGACGGCCGCGAGACCGTGATCCATCCCGGCGAGTTCGCGCTCTACGACACGACGCGGCCCTATGAGCTGAAATTCAACCACGCCTTCACGCAAACGATCTTCAAGGTGCCCCGCGAAATGCTGCAGCGCCGGCTCGGCGCCACCGAGACGCTCACCGCGATGTCGTTCGGCGCCGATGTGCCGCTCGAACGGCTCGCGTATGATTTCATCTTCAGGCTTTGCCAGAGCGCGGACCGACTTGCCCCGGACAACGCTGCGGCGTTGTCGGAGCAGGCCGTCGATCTGCTCGCGATGGCGCTGAGCGAACGGCTCGGCAAGACATCGCTGCCGTCCTCCACCCACCGCTCCGCCCTGCTCTACCGCTTGAAGGCCCATATCCGCGCTCATTTGGCGGATCCCGACCTCTCGCTGTCGGAGGCCGCGGCTGCACTCGGCATCTCGCCGCGCTATGTGAACGATCTCCTTGCCGACGAGGATACCTCGTTCCAGCGCCATGTGCTTGCCGAGCGTCTCGCCCAATGCCGGCGAGACCTCGCTTCGCCCGTGCTGGCCCATCGCCACGTCAGCGAGATCGCCTTCGCCTGGGGCTTCAACGATCTCTCGCATTTCGGCCGCGTTTTCCGCGAGCATTTCGGAATGTCGCCACGCGACTTCAGGCAGAGCCAGTTGCGGCACTGACATCCAGCCAGCTATCACCTCGAGCCTTCGCTGCAGGCGAAGGCAAGGCTCGTCAATTCCAGATTGCCTTGTCCGGCTGCGCGCATCAGGCTGGCGTGCATGAGGACTCACGCCACCATAAGCGGATCGGAGCTATTGCTGGGTGTGATCGCGATCAGGCTCGCGGTGCTGGTCCTGGTGGGCTGGGGCCTGACGCTGCTGCCGCGGCAGGCGCGTGACGGCGAAGCTGCCTGCTTCCCCTCGCCCGCAACCAGGGTCGAGGCTCAGTCATCGGTGAAGACGCCAAGCGCGCGCGTTGCCGATGCAGCATTCGATGACATGCGCCTGCACGACTAGGCCATTCCCGAGCAAGGCCGGTATGTGAGCGCGTGATAGGACGCGGCCCGCGCTTGCATTACCATCGCCCAAAGGCCGCACCGGTCAACCAGCGGCCAGCCGAGGAGCATATCGATGGAATACCGACGCTTGGGCCGATCCGGCCTCATGGTGCCCGCTTTGAGCCTGGGAACAGGCACCTTCGGCGGCGTCGGCCGCCTTGCTGCGTGGGGTACGACGGACGCGGCCGAGGCGCGGCGCCTTCTGGATATCTGCCTCGATGCCGGGGTGTCGATGTTCGACACCGCCAACGTCTATTCGCTCGGCGAATCCGAGCGCGTCCTCGGCGAGGCCATCAAGGGCCGCCGCGACAAGGTTCTGATCTCGACCAAGGCCACCTTCCGCTTCGGCGATGGGCCCAACGACATCGGCTCGTCGCGGCAGCATCTGCTCGCGGCCATCGACGGTTCGCTGAGCCGGCTCGGCACCGATTACATCGACCTGTTCCAGCTTCACGGCTTCGATGCCTTCACCCCGCCTGAAGAGGTGCTTGCGACTCTCGACGTGCTCGTGCGCGCCGGCAAGATCCGCTATGTCGGCGTCTCCAACTTTTCGGGCTGGCACCTGATGAAGTCGCTCTCGGTTGCCGACAAGCATGGCTTCCCACGCTATGTCGCCAACCAGACCTACTACTCACTGATCGGGCGCGACTACGAATGGGAGCTGATGCCGCTCGGCGTGGACCAGGGGCTGGGCGCTGTGGTCTGGTCGCCGCTCGGATGGGGGCGCCTCACCGGAAAAATCCGCCGGGGTCAACCGAAGCCCGAGGTCAGTCGCCTGCCCAAGACCGCCGATTTCGGCCCGCCCGTGCCCGATGAGCACGTCTATCGCGTGGTCGAGGCGATCGACGAGGTCGCCAAGGAAACGGGCAAGAGCGTCTCGCAGATCGCGCTGAACTGGCTGCTCCAGCGTCCGACGGTCTCGACGCTGATCATCGGCGCGCGCAACGAGACGCAGCTGCGCGAAAATCTCGGCGCGGTCGGCTGGACATTGACCAAGGACCAGATCGCAAAGCTCGATGCCGCGAGCAAGGTGACCTTGCCCTATCCCTACTGGCACCAGCGCACCACCTTCACCGACCGCAATCCGCCGGCGGTGTAGCGACGGCCAACTGCCCGACCGCTCGGCTCCCCGAGCCCTCGCGAAAGCGGTCCCGACCCGTTTTCCTGTGCCGGAAGGCCTGCTTCCGGCACAGGAACTGTCCGGGTCCTGCCGGGTTGCGATCCATCCTGCAATTTCCTAATCCGGGGATGAAGCACGGCTCCAATCAGGCGCGCCTCCATCATGTCGTCTGCCCCGATCGAGCATGCCGACGGCCTGCCGCAGCCGCAGCGCAACCAGGCGGTGCTGACCATTGCGCTCGGCATCATCATGGCGGTCGTCGACAGCGCCATCGCCAACGTGGCGCTGCCGACGATCGCGGCCGACCTCGATGCGAGCCCGGCCTTCTCGATCTGGATCGTCAACGGCTATCAGCTCGCGATCACGATCTCGCTCTTGCCGCTGGCGTCGCTCGGCGAGATCGTCGGCTATCGCCGCGTCTATCTGGCCGGGCTCGTACTGTTCACACTCGCATCCGCCTTCTGCGCGCTGGCGCATACGCTGCCGCTGCTGACGATCGCGCGCATCATCCAGGGCTTTGGCGCGGCCGGCATCATGAGCGTCAACGCGGCACTGGTGCGCTTCACCTACCCGCGCAGCCAGCTCGGTCGCGGCATCGGGATCAACGCGCTCGTCGTCGCCTTCTCGGCCGCGGTCGGCCCGACGCTCGCCGCGGGCATCCTGGCAGTCGGAACCTGGCCCTGGCTATTCGCCATCAACGTCCCGCTCGGTGCGCTGACGCTGGTGCTCGGCCTGCGCAGCCTGCCGCACACAAAACCCGCCAGCCGTTCCTTCGACTGGCAGAGCGCAGGGCTGTCCGCGATCACCTTCGGCGTCGGCATCGCGGCCGTCGACAGCGTCGGTCATGGCGAGGCCGCCATCACCTGTCTCGTTCAATTCGCCATCGCCATCGTCGCAGGCGCGCTGCTGATCTACCGCGAAACCCACATGACCTCGCCGCTGCTGCCGGTAGACCTGTTGCGCATCCCGGTGTTCGCGCTGTCGATCGCGACCTCGATCGCCTCGTTCTGCGGACAGATGCTGGCCTTCGTCGCGATCCCCTTCTACCTCCAGAGCCGCTTCGGCTATTCGGCGGTGCATATGGGCCTGCTGATCACGCCATGGCCGATCGCGGTGGCGTTCGCAGCCCCGCTCGCCGGCCGCCTGGTCGAGCATTATCCGGCCGGCCTGCTCGGCGGCATCGGGCTCACGCTGTTTGCCTGCGGCCTCGGCGCACTCGCCTTCCTGCCTGCAAGCCCGACGCCGCTCGACGTGATCTGGCGGATGGCGCTGGCGGGGGCCGGCTTCGGCCTGTTCCAGACCCCCAACAACCGCACCATGATCGCGGCCGCCCCGCGCGAGCGCGCCGGCGGCGCCAGCGGCATGCTGGGCACGGCGCGCCTGCTCGGCCAGACCACCGGCGCGGCGCTGGTGGCGCTGCTGCTCGGCCGCTATCCGACCGAGGGAACCAGGATCGCGCTTCTTGTCGGCGTCGGATTTGCGCTGTGCGGTGCAGTGCTGAGCATGCTGCGGCTGTCGCCCGCGGGCGCGCGCGGCGCCGAGCACGTCCGGGTGCAGGACGACCAGCGCCTGCGCGGCGAATAGCTCACGCCCAGGTTCTGCTGTTCTCACGCGCAACTTGTGCTGGCTTAACTATCTGGACCAATGACGTATTGCCCTCGCGCTCCGGTTGCGCTTCATTGACGCGGGGAATAAGGGGCATTTCATGCGTTCATTTGGAATTGTGGCGCTCAGCGTCATGCTGGGCGGCTGCGCGTCTGTTACGCGTGGCACGACCGAAAATATCAGCATCTCGTCGACACCGTCGGGCGTGGAAGCGGTCGTCAGCGGAATGGAAGTTCCGACCACCTGCACGACGCCGTGCTCCGTGGTCGTCAAGCGGAACGCCGACATTTCGATCACCTTCCAGAAGGAAGGCTATGAACCGCAGATCGTGCCGCTCAGCCGGGACATACCGACCTCCGGGGCCGCCGGCTTCGCCGGAAATCTCTTGCTCGGCGGTGTCGTCGGCATGGGCGTCGATGCTGCCACCGGGGCGGCAACCGATCACAAGCCGAATCCTGTCATCGTGACCATGCAGCCGTCAGCACCTGCCCGCGCGCGGCCACCCGCGTCGAAGAAGCCGCGGCCGCCGGCGGCGCCTGCGCCCGACACCGGCACCTAGCGCCTCGCAACTGCCACGCAATCAAAAAGGCCGGCTTTTCAGCCGGCCTTTTCAATTCATATCGCTCGCAATCAAGCCTTGACCAGCGGGCCCTTCGAGGTCGGCCCCTTCGAGCCGCCGGAGCCGCCACCGCCCGGCTTGGACTTGCCCGGCGGGCGCTTGCGGGCGCCGGGCAGCTTCTCCTGCTTCGGCGTGATCGGACCGTCGAGGAACTCGAACCCGATCTTGTCCTTGGTCTCGTCGGCCTCGTCCTTGACCAGGACGACGCGGACGTGGCCGCCACCCTTGAGCTTGCCGAACAGCACCTCGTCGGCCAGCGGCTTCTTGATATGCTCCTGGATGACGCGGGCCATGGGCCGTGCGCCCATCTGCTCGTCGTAACCATGCTGGACCAGCCAGGTCTTGGCGGGCTCGGACAGTTCGATGGTGACGTCGCGATCGCCGAGCTGAGCCTCGAGCTGAAGCACGAACTTCTCCACGACCGTACCGATCACCTCGACGCTGAGATGGCCGAACGAGACGATGGCATCGAGACGGTTGCGGAATTCCGGCGCGAACTGCCGGTTGATCGCCTCGTGGTCGTCGCCTTCCCGCTTCGAGCGGGTGAAGCCGAACGCCTGCTTGGCGAGATCCGAAGCACCTGCGTTCGTGGTCATGATCAGGATCACGTTGCGGAAGTTGACCTGCTTGCCGTTATGGTCGGTGAGCCGGCCGTGATCCATGATCTGGAGCAGCACGTTGTAGAGGTCGGGATGCGCCTTCTCGATTTCGTCGAGCAGAACCACGCAATGCGGATGCTGGTCGACGCCGTCAGTGAGCAGGCCGCCCTGGTCGAAGCCGACATAGCCGGGAGGCGCGCCGATCAGGCGCGACACGGTATGCCGCTCCATGTATTCGGACATGTCGAAGCGCAGCAGCTCGACGCCGAGCGACGCTGCGAGCTGCTTTGCGACTTCGGTCTTGCCGACGCCGGTCGGTCCCGAGAACAAATAGCAGCCGATCGGCTTCTCCGGCTCGCGCAAACCGGCACGCGCCAGCTTGATCGAAGCGGCCAGCGACTCGATGGCCTTGTCCTGGCCGAACACTGTGCGCTTCAGGGTCTGCTCGAGATGCTTGAGCACCTCGGCATCGTCCTTCGACACGCTCTTCGGCGGGATCCGCGCCATCGAGGCGATCGTGGTCTCGATCTCCTTGATGCCGATCGTCTTCTTGCGCTTGTTCTCGGCCACCAGCATCTGCGCCGCGCCTGACTCGTCGATCACGTCGATCGCCTTGTCCGGCAGCTTGCGGTCGTGGATGTAGCGCGAGGAGAGCTGCACCGCAGCCTCGATCGCCTCATTGGTGTACTTCAGCCGATGGTAGTCCTCGAAGTACGGCTTGAGACCTTTGAGGATCGCGATCGCGTCCTCGACCGTCGGCTCGTTGATGTCGATCTTCTGGAAGCGCCGCACCAGCGCGCGGTCCTTCTCGAAGTGCTGGCGGTATTCCTTGTAGGTGGTCGAGCCCATGCAGCGGATCGTGCCCGAGGCAAGCGCCGGCTTGAGCAGGTTCGACGCATCCATCGCCCCGCCCGACGTCGCGCCCGCACCGATCACGGTGTGGATCTCGTCGATGAACAGGATGGCGTTGGGATGCGCTTCGAGCTCCTTCAGCACCTGCTTCAGGCGCTCCTCGAAGTCGCCGCGATAGCGCGTGCCCGCGAGCAGCGTGCCCATGTCGAGCGAGAACACGGTCGCAGCCGCAAGAACCTCCGGCACCTCGCTGTCGACGATGCGCTTGGCGAGGCCCTCCGCGATCGCGGTCTTGCCGACGCCGGCCTCGCCCACGAACAGCGGATTGTTCTTCTGCCGGCGGCACAGCACCTGGATCGCTCGGTTGATCTCGGAATTGCGTCCGATCACCGGATCGATCTTGCCGTCGCGCGCCTTCTTGTTGAGGTTGACGCAATAGGTCTCGAGCGCTTCGCCCTTCTTCTTGGCGTCCTCGGTACCCTTTGCCTCGGTCTCTTCGTCGACGCCGCGCACCGGCCGCGCCTCGGAGACGCCCGGCCGCTTGGCGATGCCGTGGCTGATGTAGTTGACGGCGTCATAGCGCGTCATGTCCTGCTCCTGCAGGAAGTACGCGGCATGGCTCTCGCGCTCGGCGAAGATCGCTATCAGCACGTTGGCGCCGGTCACCTCTTCGCGACCGGACGACTGCACATGGATTACCGCGCGCTGGATCACGCGCTGGAAACCGGCGGTCGGCTTGGCGTCGTCGGCGCCATCCGTCACCAGATTCTCGAATTCGGTTTCAAGGTAATTGACGAGGCTCGTGCGGAGCTTGTCGAGATCGACGCTACAGGCGCGCATGACGGCGGCTGCATCGGAGTCGTCGATCAGGGAGAGCAAGAGATGCTCGAGCGTCGCGTATTGGTGATGACGCTCGTTTGCGATCGCCAGCGCACGATGCAGGGATTGTTCAAGGCTTTGGGAAAAAGTCGGCATTCGCGTCCTCTATGGCCCCCACCATCATGATCGCCATCGCCCGGTCAGGCAACAACAACCTTTGTCACATATAGTTATACAAGACCGCGGCGAAAGACCGGTTCCGCGACTCAAATGGGCATTACGCGCCCACGGCATGCTCGATGCAAAACCCGTTCCGATTTGGGCAGAACTACCCATTTGGGCAGGATTGACGCCGCTGATTTTCGCGGGATCACGCAGCAGGATGTGCTGCCGTCACATACCGCGCGACCAGAACCGATCTAAATAACTCTGGATGTGAACGCGCAGTTATTTCTTTTCCATCACGCATTGCAGCGGATGCTGGTGCTTGCGGGCGAAGTCCATCACCTGCGTCACCTTGGTCTCGGCGATCTCGTAGGTGAATACGCCGCACTCGCCGATGCCGTGATGATGGACATGCAGCATGATCTTGGTCGCGGCCTCGATGTCCTTCTGGAAGAACTTCTCCAGCACATGGACGACGAATTCCATCGGCGTGTAGTCGTCGTTCAGGATCAGCACACGATACAGGTTCGGCCGTTTGGTCTTCGGCTTGACCTTGGTGATGACAGACGTATTCGGCCCCGTCGGTCCGCCCGAACGGTTCTCGTCATTGCTCATACGAGGAGCGTGGGCAGCGGCTTGCGCGGACAGGTCTAGTCTGAAAGTCAGGTGCGGCATGGCTCAGGCGTTCAAATTCCCCACGGAAGCGAGTGACGGTCAGCCGCGCGGCCCCGCCCTTCGGAGCTTTGCACGGGCGCGCCGCCTTGTTGGATCACCGCTTCCAACCGGTCCGGTCAAGCCCGGCTCGATTGTAGGGAATATGGGCCTGCCCCCGGCTCGCCGCAAGCGTGCAACGGTCTGGCCAATATGGTCGAGGCAGTCCCGATTCCCGGTCCGGCGATCCTGACCAAGGTTAGTCAATCCGGACCGATTTGACAAAAGTTTCGGCCGGCACCGTTTAGAACATCTTCACCAGGAATCCGGCCGTTAAGCGGCAGCGGCGATTTCGCGGGATACCTCCGGTTTTCTACGGTCCCATCGAGCTGCCGTTCAATCGCTTGGCGCCTGGTGCGCATGCGCGTCGCCATGCTGCTCGACAACGCCGGCTCGATGGCCCAGGACGGCAAGATGTCGGCGATGCCGACGGCCGCGAAGAACCTGGTCGATCAGCTCAGTGGCCTCGTGCTCCTCGCCGGCGCTCTCGATGCGCAGAATCGCTGGTGGTACAGCAATGCCTCGCAGATCGACACGCGGCGGAAGAAGCTGCGCGATGACGCCGAAGCGGCGAGCATTGCGCGAGCGGCATCGACACGTTCTGTCCAGACCGTGTGGGGTTGACGTCGGTACGTCGTTGTCGAAGCTGCGCGTGGCGCGCTGAACCGGATCTCTGTCGCGACAACAAAAAAACCCGGCTGAATCAGCCGGGCTTTTCGATTCCAGGAGTTCCAGAGGACGTTAGTTGGCAGCCGGGGTGAACTTCGAAACGATGGTCTCGACCGGCTTGAACGCCTGCTTGGCGAGGTCGCTGTAAAGGCCGGCGATCTTCTGCGATTCCGCAACGAAGGTCTCGTAGCTGGAACGGGCGAAGTCGGTCTGCGCTTCCACGGCCTTGTCCAGCGACTTCACGCCGGAAAGCTTCTCGACGAAGGACTTGGTGTCTTCAAACGACTTCTTGGTGTAGTCGCCATACGCGCTGGCGATCGCCTGGAGGCCATGCTGCATCGAGGTCGCGGAAGCAACGCACTGCTCGAACTGCTCTTTCCCGTAGCTCTGAAAGTCTTCAACCTTGAACATTTCGGAATCCTTTTTCCCTGGCTTTGGTCCGGAAGCCCCGGCTCCCTGACTCCGCCCAAAAATAGTGCAACGCACAAAAAAGTCAAGAATCTTGTGCGACGCACAAAATTAGATGCAAATCGCTGAGATTCCCGGGGTTTCCCGCAATGGTTCCTTAAGCTTTTGGAAACCGCGGACCCCTACCCTGATTCCCTGGACGTGTTCAGCTTCCGCGAACGGTCAAAAGCCGTTCGAGAACATCACCTTAGCCAGAACAGCGGCTCAGGCCCAACGTTTCCCGCAGCGAACACCAGCGGAGAGACAGCCTGAGCAGGTAATGATCCCGGGTCGAGTGGGCACAATTTCGCCTCACGGGCCGGTGATCAAGTCAGAAACGGGGACGGGGTTTCATGCTTCGTAAAAACTTGTCTTCCTCGCGCTTGGCGCGGGTTGGCGTTTTCGGGCTTCTTACGGTCACCGCCGTAGTCATCTTCACCGATGCTGCCGAGGCACGGCGTCACCGGCGCCATTACGCACACCACCGGGTGCAGCGCGATGTGTCCGACAGCTCCAGCCCGAAATTCGCATCGATCATCGTCGACGGCAATTCCGGCTCCGTGCTCCAGGCAACGAGCCCAGACGGAATCCGCCACCCCGCCTCGCTCACCAAGATCATGACGCTCTATCTGCTGTTCGAGCGCCTCGAGTCCGGCAGGATGAAGCTCGACACCGAGATGCCGGTCTCGCAGCACGCCGCCGATCAGGATCCGACCAAGCTGAACCTGCGTGCCGGCCAGACCATCCGCGTCGAGGACGCGATCAAGGGCCTCGTCACCCGCTCCGCCAACGATGCGGCCGTCGTGATCGCGGAAGCGATCGGCGGCGACGAGGACGACTTCGCCCAGATGATGACGCGCAAGGCGCGCTCGCTCGGCATGTCCAAGACGGTCTACCGCAACGCCAACGGCCTTCCCAACGACGAGCAGGTCACGACCGCGCGCGACCAGGCCACGCTCGGCCGCGCCATCCAGGAGCGCTTCCCGCGCTACTATCGCTATTTCGCGACCTCGACGTTCAATTGGCGCGGACAGTCGATCCGCAACCATAACCACCTGCTCGGCAGCGTCGAGGGCGTGGACGGCATCAAGACCGGCTACACCCGCGCCTCCGGCTTCAACCTCGTGACCTCGATGCGTCGCGGCAACCGCCACCTGATCGGCGTGGTGCTCGGCGGCCGCAGCGGCGGCTCGCGCGACGCCACCATGCGCAACCTGCTC
Organism: Bradyrhizobium sp. 613_E4_N2_2; assembly: GCF_052075995.1. Lineage (NCBI taxonomy): Bacteria > Pseudomonadati > Pseudomonadota > Alphaproteobacteria > Hyphomicrobiales > Nitrobacteraceae > Bradyrhizobium > Bradyrhizobium sp. 613_E4_N2_2. The sequence goes on along the minus strand of NZ_CP197234.1, from coordinate 3,685,879 downwards.
GCGGAGAACCTCGAGAAGGGCGCCACCACCCACACCGTCGTCGCTGTCACCGAGCGCAACGGCGCAGATGCCAATACCGACGTCGCCGATGCATCGGAGACCTCGGCCCGCCCCGCTCCGCAGGTCCAGCAGGCCGCGGCCGCCCCTGCCCCCGAAACGGCCCCGCAGCGTCTCGCCTCGCGCCTCTCAGCGCTGGCGGCCGCGACCGCCGCGATGCCGCCGGCTCAAGCCAGGCCTGACACCAGCAAGCCTGAGGTTCGGCCGACTGAATCCAGGATCGAGCCCGCGCCGCTCACCAATGGCGTGATCTCCAGCCAGCCGCTCTCCATCATCCCCGGCTCGTCCGAGCCGATGAAGCCGGTCCGGGTGAAGACTGTTCAGGTCAAGGCCGGCACCGTGAAGGTCGCCTCCGCCGCCCCGGCTCAGGTCGCACCGCAGGTCACGAGCACGATTGCGGCCCGCTCCGACGTCGCGGAGACCTCCGGCGCCGTCGTCGCCCGCGCCGATCTCATCAACAAGCCCGAGATGGCGAGCCAGCCGGAAGCGCCGAAGGCCGAACTCGCCCGCACCGAGATGCCCCGTCAGCCGGCGGGCTTCGGCACCGGCAACGGCATCCTCGGCGTGCTGCCGGCCGCAACGGCCGCCGCGCCCACTCCGGCTGCTGCGAAGCTCGCTTCGGCCGATCCTGTGCCGCAGCCGATCCAGATGAGCGCCACCACCAAGCCGGTCGTCACCCATAGCGGCTGGATCGTCCAGGTCGGCGCACTCGAGAGCGAGAACGAAGCCCAGCAGCGCATCGACGCCGCCCGCAGCTCGGCCCGCGGCCTGCTCAGCAAGGCCGACCCGTTCACCGAGCCGGTCCTCGCCAAGGACAATCGCAAGCTTTACCGGGCCCGTTTCGCCGGGCTCGAGCGGGACCAGGCCGAAGCCGTCTGCCGCGCCCTGAAGCGCGCCGACATCTCCTGCATCACTGTCCGCAACTGATCTGTCGTACCGCTCCAATCAAAATGCCCGCGCCTTGCGCGGGCATTTTTGTTTGGGGGATGCGGCGATGCCAGTTCCGCGACAACCTCTCGTCAAGGATTTACGGTTAAAACTTTACTCAAGGGATCGACCACGCCGACAAAGGCGGGCATCGGGGCGACGGCAGACAGAGCAAGCGGAGCTTACGCGGTACGGGCGTTTGTAGCGTAGTGCCGGAGTTAGCCGTTATGCGTGCGAAGCAGAGTATCCTTGGCCTCGTTCACACGGGCAGCGAGATACGTCGAGCCCCCCTGGTCGGGATGGAGTTTCTTCATCAGGGACTTGTGCGCCCGGCTGATGTCGTCGCGCCCCGCGCCCGGCTGCAGGCCAAGGATCTGATAGGCTTCCTCCGCCGTCATTTTGCCGCTCGGCGCCGTGCGGCGCTGCCGCCCTGCCGCATCGCCCTGCGCGTTCTGACGCCAAGCGGGAAACCGGCGGTCCAGATAGCTTTCAAGTAGGGCCACGCTCTCGGCGTCGAACGCCGGAGCCATCGCCAGCAGGCCAGCGAGATCGAACTCCTGGAGATCGCGCCCGGCGTGAGGACCGGCGACGATCTGGCCGGCGAGCTGCCCCGAATCGTGGTCGAGCCGCATGTCCAGGAATTGCGAGCGTACGCGCGAGGCCTGTCCGGCCGGGCGCGTTGCGCCACCGCCGAACAGCCCGCCGATATTGCCGAAGCCGGCATTCGCCAGCGGCGTCCAGCCCAGGAGCCCGGCGCCGAAAATCCCGAGCGGGATCGCCACCGCCAGCTCGCCCCGCAGGCCAGTGAACGCTGCGACCGCGAGCGCCACCACGCCGCCACCGAACTTGATGGTGCGCGCCAGCACCGCCGGATTGGCGGAGCGGAACATCTGGAGCAGCAGATAAAGCGTGATAACGGCGATGGCGCCGGCGATCAGGGTCATGGCCGGAATATAGTCGCCCTCACGGCAAAATGCATGGCGTCCGTCTCCGACGCGGGCCGCTACTTCATCTGCCCGATCAGCTTGGCCGCACCGCTCGCACTCTTGGCGAGTTTCAACAGCGCCTCCCGGCCGCCGGCGGCATAAGCCGCGGCCGCGCGCAGCAGTTCGCGAAGCTGCGCCGCCGCGCCGGGATCGAACCGGCACCAGGCCCCGCCGGTCAGCCGCGCGATCTCGCGAAAGGCCTGCTCGGCCACGGCGTCGGCGCCTTCCTGAAACACGAACACGGGGACCTTGAGCATGCCGAGCTCGCCGGCCTTGGCGCAGAGCTCGTCGACCTTCTCCTCCATGGCATCGCCGACGAAAACGACCGCACGCACGCCCGAAGCGACCGCCTCGCGCCGCACGTCGCTCAGCACCTTGCCGATCTGGGTGTCGCCGCCGCGACAGTCGATCTTGCTCATCAGCGTCGCGAGCTTCGCACTGTCGGAGATCCAGCCCGTGGCGCGACACTCGTTCAAGCCGCGATAATAGACGAGCCGGATGTCGAGGCTGCCGATCGCTGCGGCCTCGCGGAACATGTCCGCCTGGAGCGCGCAGGCCATGTCCCAGGTCGGCTGCCGGCTCATCGTCGCATCCAGCGCGAAAATCAGCCGCCCCTTCGCGCCGGGGGCATGCGGCGACAGCGCACGCGCCTTGGCGACGAACGCAGCGATGTCCTCAGCGGTGCTGGCTTGAGGCAGCGTGCCGCCGGTTTGGCTCGAGACGGCATCACGGCCACGCGGTTTGACGGGTTCGCCGGACATCCCTGCTCGCTTCTTGCGTGAGCGGCTAATGTGGATAGCGCCTGCGGCCCGGTCAATGTGCAAAGCCTCCGCTGGCGGATGCCGGCGGAGGCTTTGCGGGTCGTGCAGACGATCGGAGCGGTGTCGGTGTCAGCTGGCGTCGGTGTCAGCTCTTGGCAGGCGCCATCAGAGCAACCGGACCGGGCTCCAGGATATTGGGCGGGGCCGAGCGCGTATCGACGGGCGCCACGGCGCTGTCGCCGTCGCTCAGGAACTTGTCGAGCATGCTCTGGATCGAGTTCTTCGCCGCATCCGGACCGGTGTCGCGCATGTCGTTGTGCTGGAATTCGGTCTTCACGACCTGGATGCCGGCCTTCTCGCATTCCTCATCGGTCGGGATGACACCCGCATCGGTCTTGAACTGCGGATCCTGCGAACGGAACGACAGGATCTTGAACTTGCCGGCAGTGACGAAGGGCACGCGCAGATTGTCGAGCGTGACGACCTTCTTGACCTCATCGGGATACTGCTTGGCGAAATACATCGTGATGTCGCCGCCCATGGAGTGGCCGACCATCGTCACCCTGTCGTAATCGGCGTTGGGCTGAACCTTCTTCATCTCCTGCATGGCGAGATGGATGTTGGCAACGCCGCGCAGGATCTGCGGCAGCCGGCCGACATAGAGCTCACCGGGCTTCGTCACCATGGGAGGATCGGTCGGCAAATCATGCTGCGGGCTTACGACCATATAGCCGCGCGCCGCGAAGATGTTGGCGAGGAAGCCGTACTCGGTATTCTTGACGGTGTTGCCGTGATTGATCACGGCAACCGGCAGCGTGATCATGCCGGCATTGGCCTGCATTTCCTTGTCGCGGCGGACCGCGATATCGACAGGCACGGGACGGTTGTCGCGCGAGGCGTCGTAGAAGGTGACGGTCTCGTGCCTGATCGCCCACTTGCTCGCCGTGACATAGGCGACGCCGAAGAGGGCACTAACCGAAACCAGAACGGCAATTCCACGCTTCATTTTCGTCCTCAGCCTCAGGCTCTTGCGGCCTGAATCCCTGTTGAAAATCGTGTTCTTCCGGGGCTCTTCGGCCCCTGGTCGCCTATTCCCTAATATATGTCACAGCCGCGTGACAGGAAGCTTAAATATTGTGAACCTTCAGCCCTTTCATTGTGCGGCGCACGCGTTTCTTGGGCATCCCGTTCTCAGGCGGCTACGTCAGGTGCAGGCTACCATCCGACACAACCGGTCTCGATTGGCTTCAATTTCACGGTAAACACAGGGTGAAACGGCCAAGCCCGCACTCAGTTCCGGCGGGAACCGGCAGCTTCAATCGGCTGGAAGTAGCGATATACCGCCGCCTCAGGCGCCGAGGATGTCGTGGACTTCGAGCGGCTTGTCGACCTGGCTGAACCACTCGGCGCGATTTGCCGCACGGCGGCGGCCGCGTTCGTCGAGCGGCAGCTTGAGCTGGCGGAGCAGACCCGTCACCTCTTCCCGCGCGGTGAGATGGCCAAGGTTGGGCCGCATGCCGAGCGTGGCCTCGTCGATCTCATCGAGCGCGGTCAGGCCGCGCGGAAAAAATTCGCGATAGACGACGCGCTCGGCGAAGCCGTCGACGTAGCGGAAGCCGAGCCGTAGCGACAAATCCTTGAGGCCCTCGGCGACGAGCTGCTTGTTGCGGGAGCCGAGCATCGACAGGCGGTTGCGCACGACGATCCAATCGGTGCTGGAGCCGTCGAGCTGGCGCCGCTTGCGCCTGACATCCCGCACCATCTCGGCATAGTGGCTCTCGCCCGTCACTGCGTAGTTGGCGGGATCGACGGTGCCGAGCACGTCGAAATCGAGGAAGCTGTCGTTGATCGGCGTGACCAGCGTGTCGGCCATCGAGTGCGCCAGGCGCATCAGATAGCTGTCGGTGCCCGGCGTATCGATGACGATGAAGTCGAAATTGCTCTCGACCGCCGAGACCGCCTCCATGAACTGCTGGAACTCGGAATTCTCGTTCTCGGCGATCTGCATGGTCTCGCCGAGCTTGATGCAGCGATGCACCGGCAGCTCGAGGCCGAGGCCGGTGCGGCGCGCCCAGGCGGAACGGTTGCCGATGTAGCGAGTAAAGCTCTGCTGACGGCAGTCGAGGTCGATGGTGGCGACGCGCTGGCCGGCCTTCAGCAGCGCGACCGCGATGTGCAGGGCGGTGGTCGACTTGCCGGAGCCGCCTTTTTCGTTGCCGAGCACGACGACATGCGCCGAGCCGGATTGGCCTTGGCTAGCCTGCACAAGCATAGCGATCCTCAACACCCCTGATGAATATCTTCGAGTTGGCCGCGTCTGCGGTCAAGTGAAATGCGTGACAGTAAATGCAAATCGCAGCGCGCCGTGTTCGAAATGAATCACGGCACCATCTCTCGCTTGTGATTCAGCCATGTCGCGATATCGTGCGCGGCCTCGCGCGGGATGCTGTGCCGCATCCGAATGCATGGCGTCCACGATCGGCGCTTGTTAAGGTTAGCCGGCGGGCGCCGGGACGCGCCCGCTTCCCATTCCCAACCCTGTCGAGTCCTGATGTCACGAAGCCCCTTGATCGCCCGCACGGTCCCCGCCTTGCGACGCGCCGTCGACAATCTTCGCAAGCGAAAAGCCACGATCGCGCTGGTTCCGACCATGGGGGCGCTCCATGACGGACATGTGTCGCTGGTGCGCCTCGCCAGGCGGCGCGCGAGTCGCGTCGTGGTGTCGATCTTCGTCAACCCGACCCAGTTCGCCCCGACCGAGGACTTTGGTGCCTATCCGCGCACCTGGAAGTCCGATCTCGCCAAGCTCGCCGCCGAGGACGTCGACATCGTCTGGCACCCCGGCGCCGAGGCGATGTATCCGGAAGGCTTTGCGACCCGCATCGTGCCGGAGGGGCCGGCGCTGGCCGGCCTCGAGGACCGCTTCAGGCCGCACTTCTTCGGCGGCGTCGCCACCGTCGTCGGCAAGCTGTTCACGCAGTGCCGGCCGGATGTCGCAATCTTCGGCGAGAAGGACTTTCAGCAGTTGCGGGTGGTGACGCAGATGGCGCGCGACCTCGACCTCGGCGTCAAGGTGACCGGCTCCCGCACCGTGCGCGAGCGCGACGGGCTCGCGATGTCTTCGCGCAACGTCTATCTCTCGCCGGAGGAGCGGCAGACCGCGACCACGTTGTACCGCGCCATGAAGGACAGCGCCGGGCGCATCCGCGCCGGCGAAGCGATCGCATCCGCGATGGCGCGCGGCGCCGGGATGATCACGGCGGCCGGCTTTGCGCTCGACTATTTCGAGGCGCGCCATGCCGAGACGCTGGCGCAGGTCACCTCGCGCAAGGACGGCCCGTTGCGGATCCTGGTGGCGGCCAAGCTCGGCACGACCCGGCTGATCGACAATATCGCGGTGTAACCACCGAGCTCGATCTTGCGCGTTCCCTCGCCCGGATGGATGATCGGGACGAGGAAACGAGCCGGCTGGCAGGGGCATGTCATTCATCCGCGCGATGATCGTGAATGGCGTGCTGGCGCTTGTCGCCGCGACTGCCGCCCAGGCACAACAGCGCCCGCCGATCGGCCTCTACGGGTCGCCGCCGGATGCGATGATCTTCTACGTCGCCCATGGCCCCGCCGGGGCCTGCGGACCGGGCTGCTCTGACTGGATCGCCGCCGAGGGCACGGTGCAATGGGACAGCTACAAGCGGCTGATCGCGATTCTCGATCGCCAGGCGGGACACAAGCTGCCGCTCGTCATCCATAGCTGGGGCGGCTCCAACCTCAATGTTGCAGTCAGCATGGGCCGCATCCTGCGCGACCGCGGCCTGGATGCCACCGCCGGCGCGACCGAGGTCGAGGCCTGCGCCGGCAAACCGGAGGATTGTTTTGCGCTGAAGCGCCCGGGCGGGCCGCTCGACGCCAAGGTATCCTTGCCGGATCCGGCGTGCGATTTCGCGTGCGTCCTCATGCTCGCCGGCGGGGTGCATCGCAGCCTCCCGCAAGGTGCGACGGTGGTGCTGACCGGCCGTTCCATCCGCAATCGCCGCGCACCCAACGTGGCGCCCGAACAACGCGAGAGCCTGACGACGATCTTTGGCGAGCAGTATCGCAAGTACCTGCACGAGATGGGCGTCGAGCCCGAACTGGTCGACATCATCGACACCATCGGCGAAGGCGGACGTCCGGTCGTGATGCCGCCCTCCGACTGGGCGCGGCTGCACATCGTCACGCCGCCATGAGCGGCTGCGTCAGAGCAGTCCGAGATCGCGCAGTTCGCGCCGCATCGGCTCCGGCATCGCCGCGATCGAGCCCGCGGCCGATTTGCCGAGATCGGGCGGCACGGAATCGTCGCTGAGGTAGCGCCAGCCCTGGAACGGCCGCATCGGCCGCGGCGATACCGAGATCACCTTCGGCTGCATCACGATCCGGCAACGGCCGATGCCGTCCTTGTCGCGGAACGGCTCGATGCCGATGATCTTTTCACGCGCGGCGATCTCGCCCTTGATCACCCAGTAGAGCGATCCGCCCGCCAGGATCTCGGCGTCGCGCTTGGGCACCATGCGGGTGATGTGGATGTGATGTTGCGGCAGACCCTTCTTCTTGGCGGTCTGCATCCGTTCGGCGACCCACCCCTTCAATTCCTTGACGGAGTCGCAGCCGACGGCGAGCTTGATCAAATGTAGCGGCATGGCCCCAGCATTAGCCGGGCAGCCACGTATTTGGAATGCCGAACTATTCGTTATCCGCAGCCGCAGGAGCCGCGGCTGGGGCCGGCGGCGCGAGCGGAACCGGTGCTGCGGCCGGCGCACGCGCGGCCTTCGGCGCTGGCGGCTTCTTCGCAGCCGGCGCCGCTGGAGCAGCGGCCTGCGCCGAGGTCGGAGCGGACACGCGCGGCGCCGCGGCTGCGCCTCCGGCAGGCGCCGCCTGTCGCACCGCCGCCGTGGGCGGCTCCGGATTCATGATGCTCACCGGCGGCGTCGATGACGCGCTCGGGAACTCCGCATTGGTCGGCCTGCCCGTCGGCATCGATGGCGGCATCCCGGCAAGCGCCGCGGTGGCCGGCATCGCCGGGGCCGTTGCGGGCGCGTTCCAGCCCGGCGCATAGCGTGCAACCAGCGTGTCGTAGAGATGGGAATCCATGTTGGCGGCGACCCGCTGCTGATCGGTCAGCGAGCGGAAGGCGGGGCAGTCGAACTGCGTGCAGCCGTCGCGCGCAACCAGCACCTGCGCGACGAGGCCGTAGCGGTCGCGCTCCAGCGCCTTGCGCAGCACCTTCATGTCCAGCGTCAGGCTCTTCTCGGCGGGCGCGGCATCGCCGAGCGCGGTGAGCCGGTCGATCCGTGCGGCGGTGTAGGAGACGGCCGCAGCCGCCGCGTCAGGCGAGCCGAACAGCGCCTTCTCGCAACCAATCGCCACGGCATTGCCGGCGAGATCGTCGAGACAGGACAGCGCCGGCAGGCTGGCGACGACCGCGCTCTGCGCGCGCGCCTCGCCCGGCGGTGCCTCCTCCGCCGGACCATAAACGCGCACGGTGGCAGCTACCGCGATGGCAATGGAAAGCAGCGTGATGACGGTCAGCGCGCCGTTGGCAACCGACCTTTCGGCGCGCACCAGCGTAATCAGGAGAATCAGGCCGAGGAGGCCGGCGGCTACCAGGATCATCCACATCGGAAAGGCCTGCGGGCGCGAGATTTGGTCGAACGAAGTGGCCCATGCCCAGTTCATGCGCGACGTCCCCTCACGCGAGCAAAGAGCGAATGGTCAAAGCGAGCCCCCGCGAGTCGGCAACTGCCCCCGGTTCACCATGTCGAGGCGAAGGGGGCCTTTTGACGGCGAGCGAAGCGAATTCGTCCGCGATGTCAACGCGCGGCACCGTCATCCGTCAGGATTGGGCGAGCTGGCTTTCCTTGGCGACGCGCTCGAACGCTTCAGTCGAACTCTTGATGCGGTACTGGCAGTCGTCACCATCCGTCGGCAGCAGGCGGATGATCTCGTATGAGCCACTCGCAGCCGGGCGCGCGACGTTGCTGGCAGTGAACAGTACGCGCGTTCCCACGGGGAATTTATGCTTCAACGCCCATCTCCATGACTCAAACAGCGCCGGCTGTGCCCAGGGTCCCACTGCGACGGACCGGCTGAAAACCCGGCGTGACATATAGCACGCAATGCGGCGTTTTGGCCAGCGGTATACAGGCATGGCAAATAGGCCGATCCGGCAGTATTTTCAGGACGATAGTGCGGGAACCGGTGGGTGGAGGATACCGCTGGAACCGGCTCCCTCAGACGGTGTGGGGCAGATGCCCCTCCGGGCTTGCCTGGTCCACGGCCTTGGGCAGTTCCTGGGCCAGAATCTGGCCGAGCTGGTCGACCGGGATGTTGTAGCGCGCCGCAAGCTGCCGAACCGTGTCACTGCCGAGCACCGCGCGGAGCTGGCCGGCCGAGATCGGCAGGTTCTGGCCGTTGCCGAGCCAGGATTTGACCTGGTCACCGAAGCCGGACTGCTGGAGCTTCGCGACGATTGCGCTGAGGCCGCCCTGACTGCTGCTGCCGAGCACTTCGTTCAACACCGCCGGCAGGACCGCGGCGCCGAGCTGCCCGAGCGCACTGCGAAGCGCGGGGTTGTTTGCCAGCGAGTCCAGAATTCCCATGCCCCTGCCCTCTCCCAAGCGGTCCTTCCGCCGCGATTGAGCGCCGCCAGCCTGCACATCGTCAAGCGACGCCCGATCACATTCGAGGGTTAGACGTTCTCGAATTTCTCGATGACGAGCGTTTCGGCGATCCCGTCGCGGGTCCATTCCTGGAACGCCGGCAGCGCCATCATCGTGTCCATGTAGGCCCTGGTCTCCGGCGTGACCTCGATCGCGTAGGTGCGGAAACGGTGCACGACCGGGGCGTACATCGCATCCGCCGCACCGAAGCGGCCGAACAGGAACGGTCCCTTGGCACCGTAGCGCGCCCGGCACTCCCGCCAGATCTCCTGCACGCGCGCGATGTTGGCCCTGGCGTCCGCCGACAGCGTAACGGCGCCCACGGGGCGGTGCAGGTTCATGCCGCATTCGTTGCGCAAGGCCATGAAGCCGGAATGCATCTCGGCGCACACCGAACGGGCGTGCGCGCGGGCGGCGACATCGTCGGGCCACAGCTTCGCTTCCGGATAGCGCTCGGCAACGTACTCGATGATGCTGAGCGAATCCCACACCGTGATGTCGCCGTCGACCAGCACCGGCACCTTGCCGGCGCGGCTGAAGGACAGGATCTGATCCTTGTCGGCGGGATTGTCCGTGTAGAGCGGAATGACGGTCTCGACGAACGGGATGTCATTGGCGCGCAGTGCAAGCCATGGCCGCATCGACCATGACGAGTAGTTCTTGTTTCCGATCGCAAGCTTGAGCGCTGCCATGTCGCTGGTCCTTCCCTGAGTCCCCTGGATGCGGCTGCTTTTAGCGCCATCGCCTGCCGCCAATCAATCGTTGCCGCCTCCGGCCGCGCGTGGCAATCGTTGCGATCTTCGCGAGGAGTGAGACATGGGCAGGCATTGGGTCGACATCACCGCGGTCGGCTTCTTCATCATCGAATGGCTGGTCTATGCCCTGACGCTGGAGCACTCGGCCTATGGCCGCGACAGCCTGTCGGCGCGCATGAACCGCTATCGCGAGGTCTGGGTCCGCCGCCTGCTCGACCGCGACACCCGTATGGTCGACATGCAGATCATGGCCTCGCTCCAGAACGGCACCGCCTTCTTCGCTTCCACCAGCCTGTTCGCGCTCGGCGGCGCGCTGGCACTGCTGCATGCCACCAACGACGCCATCACTATCCTCGCCAAGCTGCCGATCGATCTCAGCCCCTCGCCCGCGCTGTGGGAGCTGAAATGCGTCGGCCTCGTGCTGATCTGCGTCTACGCTTTCTTCAAATTCGCCTGGGCCTATCGCCTGTTCAACTATGTCGCGATCCTGTTCGGCGGCATGCCGCCGGCTGACCGGCGCGACACGCCTGAGGCCGAGGCCCACGTCATCCGCACCTCGCGCTTGTTCGAATCCGCCGGCCGCCACTTCAACCGCGGCCAGCGCGCCTTCTTCTTCGCACTCGGCTATCTCGGCTGGTTCGTCAGCCCCTGGGTGCTGTTCGTGACCACGGCGGCGGTGGTGATCGTGACCTGGCGAAGGCAGTTCGCATCGAGCGCCTGGGCGGCGATGGCGCCGGAGGAGATGGATGGTACGGAGACGCGGAAGCGCGGCTATTGAGGCATCTGCTGCGCGCAAGCGAAGGGTGGCACGCGTTTTCTCCACACCGTCACTGCGAGCGCAGCGAAGCACCCCTGAATCTTTTCACGGTGACAGTCTGGATTGCTTTGCTACGTTCGCAAGGACGACACGACTGGCTCCGTCATCCAAGGACGCGAGGCCCGCCCACTCGGCGATATCCCGGCTTACTTCCTGCGCATCGTCCCGGACCGGCAATCGAATCTGGCCACAGGCCGATCCATCTGCCAGAGCTCCACGTCGCGACCGTCGACGAGCCTCTCCGCGGAGCTGATCGCGGCTTCATCATCGATGCAATCCATGTGGATCATTCTGATGGGACGATCGTGTAGTCCCACGATCAATGCACGGTAAGCGGACATTTTGGTCTCCAGGCAAGGCGCGATAGCAAGCGCGGGCCGGAAGAATGGCGCTGACGGCATTTGAATGCGATGGGGAGTGCATCGTCTGTTTATAAGCGCGGCATAAGTTGCCGGCAGCGCGGGGCCGAGGCCGGTCCTATGCCGATCCTATGCAACCGCGATCGCGCCAATCTCGAAATCATACAGCATCCGGCACCATATCCGCTCCGTCGCGCAAGCTCGCGCGGCGTAGCGAACTGGTGAAATGATGTCGAACTCAGGGGTCAGCGACAGGATCATCGATCCGATGATGGCCATCGCGAACTGCTCGACGCGGCAACGCATCGTCGTGGTCGGCGCAAAGAGCATGGAATTGGTGATTGAGCTGCATCGTCGCGGATATCTGCTGGCGGCGGCGGCAGGCAATTGCGGCCGGCCGGCGGGTCAATATGAAGTCGCGCTCGTGGATTGGCGGCGACGCACGCTTCACGCACTCGATGCGACAGTGGATTGGCTCGACGATTTCCTGAGCCCCCGCGCCGTGCTGGTGATCTGGCTCGATGCGCAGAAGGCAGCTGCGAAGGACACTCTCCGTGCCGCAGTAACGAAGCGCGGCTTCGTCGTCCTGCAAGGCGCCGAGCATCCATGTGGCAGCGTGCTTCTGGCACGGCGCTCGGAGGCCATCCCGCTTCGGCAGGCCGCGTGAACATCCACCCGAACTCATGGATTTGATCCGATGCCAAAATCGAAAATTCGACGTGCCGTCATTCGCGAGTGGATGGCTCTCGCGCCGGCGCAGCGAGGCTCCGCCGAGCAGGCCGGCGCGTTTGCACGGCGCACCATCGAAAGACATAGCTTGCCACGCAGCCGGAGAACGCCGCAGGCCGTGATCATGGCATGGCTGAAGCCGCGAACCGGGAGGCCTTAGCTCCCAGGATGGATAGAGTGGGGCGAGCCGCCTACCCTCCGCCAAAATCCCGCGGCGAGAACGGCAGGTCCAAGATCTTCCATTCGTCGTACTTGTCGGCCGGCAGCATCTTGTAGGGCTGGCAGGCCTGGAGCGCTGCGGTCGCGGATTTCACGATGGCCACGCCCTTCGCGGATGGCGGAGCTTCGATCAGGATCGGCGGGCGCGCCAGCGTGCCGTCGGTGGCGAACACCGTGCGCAGCTTGATGTTGACGTTGTCGGTCGGGTCGACCCCGGCCGGCAGCTTGGCGCAGCTCTTCAGGTGGCGACGCAGCGCGGCGATGACCTCGGATGGCAGCTTGGCTGCGATTGAATCCTTGGCATCGCCGCCATCGTCCTTGGGGGCGTCTTTCGGCAGTTCCGGCGGCAATTCCGGCGGCAAGCCCAGCATGACGCCGTACTTGACCGTCACGTCAGGCTCCGGCGCCTGATAGGCCGGCGGCGCGGCCTGTGGCTGCTGCATCGCTTGCGGCGGCGGCTGTTGCGACGGCGGCTGCGGCATCGCCTGGGGCGGCGGTTGTTGCTGGGGTTGCGGAGGCGGCTGTTGCGACGGCTGCGGCTGTTGAGGCTGCGGCTGCACATTGGCCTCCCGCTGCTTCGGTGCCTGTGAGGGTTGCGGCTGCGGCTGTTTCTGCTGCGGTTCAGGCGAGGCCTGCGGCGACGGCGCCGCGGCCTGCTGCTTGGTCGCAGGCTTCGGCGCGGGTTCCGCCTTGTCCTTGTCGGTGAAATCCAGTTTCGGCAATTTCAGGTCCGGCAGCGGCTCCGGCGGCTTCTCCTTCGCCTGCTCCTGAGCCTTCTCCTCGGCCTTGGCCTCCTCCTCCTTCACCTGCTCCGGCGTGACGATGTCCACCGAAACGGTCTCGGGCGCCGCGGCGTGAAACAGATGGACTTCGCTGATCAGGATGATCAGCGCCACCAGCGTCAGATGCGCGACCGCCGACGCTGCAATGTCCGTCCGTATGATCTTCCGCAGTTCCATCGATCGATCTTGGGTTGCCACGCCGGTCCTAGCATACAGCGGCCCCCTCTCAATCCCATTTTGGCGCGAAGCCGAAATCGGTCAGGCGGCCCTTGGGATTTGCCAGCGCGGCGATCTGGGCCATCTCGTCGTCCGAGAGCTCGAAATCGAAAATATCGATGTTTTCCGACAGACGTTCGACGCGCGAGGTGCGCGGGATCGCAGCGACATTCTGTTGCACCAGCCAGCGCAAGCAGATTTGTGCCGGCGTCTTGCGATGCGCGCGCCCGAGCCCGGCGAGCGTCTGGTCGGCCTTGACGCGCCCCCTGGCGATCGGGCTGTAGGCGACCAGTGCGAGGCCATGCTGGTCGCAGGCTGCCCTCACCTTCGTCTGGTCGAGATAAGGATGATATTCGACCTGGTTGCAGACGAGCGGCTCCGGCGACAGCGCCACCGCCTGTTCGATCAGCGCCACGGTGAAATTGGAAACGCCGATGTGGCGGGTCAGGCCCATGCGCTTGGCATGCGACAGCGCACCCAGCGTCTCCTCCAGCGGCACGTGCGAATTGGGCCAGTGCAGCAGCAGGAGATCGACGGAGGAGAGCCGCATCCTGGCGAGGCTCTCCTTGACCGAGCGTTCGAGATCATAAGGCGCGAAATGGTTGGTCCAGACCTTTGTCGTCAGGAAGATGTCGTCGCGGCGCACGCCTGAGCCGCGCAGGCCGTCGCCGACCTCGCGCTCATTGTCGTAGACCTGCGCAGTGTCGATGTGGCGATAGCCGAGCCGCAGCGCCTGCTCGACCACGCGGCCGCAAGCGCGCCCGCTCAGCTCCCAGGTCCCGAGCCCGATCGCCGGTATCCTTGCGCCATTGGCCTCGACGAACAGCATGAGGAATCCTCTCTGTTGCGATCGCCTCAAAACATCATCCGGGCGCCATTATGGACCCGGCCCGTAACACTGCCAACGGACGACGCCGGCGCCGGGCCGGATATTCAGGGCAATGCTAACGGGAGGTTCGCGCCTGGCCTTGACGTCAGGCTTTGGCGAGCGCCTGGAACACGGTGTCCGGCGCATGCGCGATCACGGCGAGCAGCGCGCGGGCGGGTCCTCGCGGGGCGCGCTTGCCCTGCTCCCAGTTGCGGATCGTCTCGACGGGAACGCCGAGCTTGGCGGCGAACTCCATCTGGGTGAGGCAGGCGCGACGGCGCAGAGCGCGCACGGCGAGCGAGCTGGCATCATCGCCAAGGGCGGCATTGGCCGCCGCCTGGACCGGCAACGGCTGGACTGGAAACGGCTGGACCGGAAGCTCCTGCCCATCCCGCAACTCGACGACCCGTCCGTCCGCCTTCAGCCGCAACCGCATGTCCATTCCCCCAAGCACGGGCAATGATGCGGCAGGTCGCTTAAGTTCGGATTAAAGATGATGGTGGGCGAAGACGGTCTCGTGCCCCGGACGCAGCGCAGCGCTCCCGGCGATGCGAAGCATCGTCCGGTGCGGTGCGCTGCTGAGCCGGGGCCCATTTCGCCACCACGTGCCGTGCTGCTTTCTGGGTCCCGGTTCTGCGCAGCAACGCGAAGGGCGTTGCAGCGCGCCTGGGACACGCGAGGGCATAGCGCGCCCTACCTCAATCCGAACCACAGCGTCGCGATGCCGAGGAAGGAGAAGAAGCCGACGACGTCGGTCACCGTCGTGACGAACGTGCCGGAGGCCACGGCCGGATCGGCCCTGACACGTTCGAGCGCCATCGGGATCAGGATGCCGCCGAGCGCGCCGGCGACGAGGTTGCAGATGATCGCAAGCCCGATGACGATGCCGAGGCCCGGGATCTTGAACCAGGCTACCGCCGCGATGCCCGTGATCAAGGCGAAGGCAAGGCCGTTGACGAGCCCGACCAGGCCTTCGCGCATCACCACGCGCCAGGCGTTGGAGGAGCCGAGCTCGCGCGTCGCAAGCGCGCGCACCGCGACCGTCATGGTCTGGGTCGCGGCATTGCCGCCCTGGCTCGCGACGATCGGCGCAAGCACCGCGAGCGCGACCATCTTCTCGAGCTGCCCCTCGAACAGGCCGAGCACCGAGGATGCAAGAAAGGCGGTGGCGAGATTGACCAGCAGCCAATTGAACCGCGCCCGCGCAATGGTGAACACGGTGTCGGAGAGTTCTTCGTCGCTGTTGACGCCGCCGAGCGCCTTGAGGTCTTCGTCCGCCTCCTCCTCGATCACGTCCACGACGTCGTCGACGGTGATGACGCCAACGAGGCGATCCTGGGTGTCGAGCACCGGTGCTGCGACGAGATTGTACTTGCCGAACATGCGCGCCACCTCCTCCTGGTCCTCCAGGACGGAGACGCGGCGGCGATCCTCGTCGGTCAGCTCGGCAAGCGCCACCGGGCGGCGGGCGCGGAGCAGGACGTCGAGCGAGACCGCGCCCTGCCAATGCTGGTCCTTGTCCACGACGTAGATCTCGTAGAAGCGGTCGGGCAGATCCGGCGTCTCGCGCATGTAGTCGATCGCCTGGCCGACGGTGAAATCCTGCGGCACCGCAATGAACTCGGTCTGCATCCGGCGGCCGGCGGAATTTTCGGGATAAAGCAGGCTGCGCTCGAGCGCGACGCGCTCCTGCAGCGGCAGCTTCTCGAGGATTTCCTCCTGCTCCGCCTCGTCGAGGGTTTCCAGCAGCTCGACCGCGTCGTCGGATTCGAGCTCGCGGACGCCTTCCGCAACGGTCTCCGGCGGCAGCTCCTCGAGGATCTCCTCGCGCACGCCCTCGTCGAGTTCGTTCAGCGCCGAGAAGTCGAAGTCGCGCCCGGTCAGCTCGACCAGGCGAACGCGGTGGTCGGGCGCGAGAGCTCCGATCAGATCGCCGAGATCGGCCTCGTGCAGCTCGGCGACGCAGGCGCGCAGCGCGGCGCTGTCGCCAGCCTCGATCGCATGGGCAATCTCCTCGACGAATTCGTGACGAATTTCGCCGTCTTCATTGCGCATCGGAACGTGGTCGAGTACCGAGGCCTCGGCGGATGGGGCACCGTCCATATGTTCATCCATGGCGCGCCTCGCCGTTTGACAGGTTGGAACGAGTGGTCTGAGCTGACGGTCAGGCAATACCCACAAGCGAACTGCGAGCGCAATGGCAAAGATGCTTCGGCTGAAATGGATGTCGATCCCGGTGGGCGCGGTCTTCGCGGGCCTCATCGGCATCGCCTCTTCGGAGGCCGCGGACTGCCCGCGCCAGGACGCGCTCGGCACCTCGCGCGTTCTGAGTGTCGACGCCAAGACCACGCCGCGCGTGGGCCTGAAGAGCTTTCCGCAGACGCTGCCGCTCGCCGATCACGAGGTCGTGCTGACCTTCGACGATGGCCCGCATCCGCCGACGACGTCGAAGGTGCTGGCGGCGCTGGCGCAGGAATGCGTGCGCGCGACCTTCTTCCTGATCGGCCTGCACGCCTCCGAACATCCTGACATGGTCAAGCGCATTGCCCGCGAGGGCCATACCATCGGCCACCACACCTGGTCGCACCCGTTCATGGCGCGGATCCCGCTCGAGAAGGCGAAGAGCGAGATCGACCGCGGCATAGCAGCCGACGAGACGGCGCTCAAAGGCGCGTCGACGACGACGCCCTCGACGCCGTTCTTCCGCTTCCCCTATTTCGAGGGGACGCCAGCGCAGCTCGACCTGCTCCAGTCGCGCGGCATCGTCGTGTTCGGGGCCGACCTCTGGGCCAGCGACTGGAACGAGATGACGCCGGAGCAGGAATTGAAGCTCGTCACCGAGCGCCTCGCCGCCGCCGGCAAGGGCATCATCCTCTTCCACGACCCCAAGGCACGCACGGCCGCGATCATGCCGGCCTTCCTGCGGTACCTCAGGGACAACGGTTATCGCGTCGTTCACGTCGTGCCGGCGGGCACGTCACAGAAGAGCGCCGATGCGCATTGATGCCGTAATGTCACGGCGGTGCAAAATGGGGTGATTTGGGCCCTATTAACAGTCTGTTCATGCTACGGCATGCAAGGATGTAGAGGGTATTGCGCCTGAACCGTTTCTGGGCGTCTCCGACCAATTAAGGTGGCAGTCGCGTAAGGAGGCAGACGAGGTTCATGATCGGAAGTAGCGTTGTTTTTCGGACGCGATCGTGGATCGTCCTGTGTCTGGGGCTGTTGGTCGTCGGTTCACCGGCGGCCCTTGCGGCGGACTGTCCTGGCCATCCGGACGCGCTCGGGACCTCCCGCACCCTCGTGGTCGACCCGCGCGAGCATCCGCGCATCGGCACCATGCAGTACCGCGAAACGCTGCCGCTGAAAGACCATGAAGTCGTCCTGACCTTCGACGACGGTCCGCTGCCGAAATATTCGAACCAGATCCTCAAGATGCTCGACGACGAGTGCATCAAGGCGACCTTCTTCATCATCGGCGAGCAGGCCAAGGCGAACCCGGAAGGCGTGCGCAAGCTGATTGCCGCGGGCCACACTGTCGGCACGCACAGCATGAACCATCCGCTGACGTTCGACCGGATGCCGCTGGACAAGGCCGAGACGCAGATCAACGGCGGCATCGAGTGGACCTCGGCCGCGATGACCGATTCGTCCAAGCTCGCGCCGTTCTTCCGCATTCCCGGCCTGATGCGCGCCGAAGGCGTCGAAAACCTGCTGATCTCGCGCGGCATCCAGGTCTGGAGCGCCGACTTCCCCGCCGACGACTGGCGCCATGTGTCGTCCGACCGCGTCTACCAGCTCGCGATCCAGCGGCTGGAAGCCAAGGGCAAGGGCATCCTGCTGCTGCACGACATCCAGCCCCGTACGGTGGCGGCGCTGCCGAAGATCATCCGCGACCTCAAGGCGCGCGGCTATCGCATCGTGCATGTGGTGCCCGCGACCGCCGACCGGCCGGCAACGCCGACCACGCCGGTGGAATGGCTGCTGCATCCACCGACCGAGACCGTGCCGATCGCACGCTGGCCGTCCGTGCCGAACTTCGTGTTCGCGCAGACCAAGACGCTGCCGGCGCCCTCGCTTGCGGACCTCAACGCGCAGACCGAGCATCAGCCGCTGCTGCCGCGCAAGACGATGGCGCTGGCGAATGTCGCGGCCACCCTGCCCGTGCCCGACCGCGATCTCTTTGCCATCCCCGAGGGCTCGGTCGAGGTCCTGCTGTCGACGACCTTGTCGCGGCGCGCCGCGATGCGGCTGGCAATGGCGGCCGAGACGCCCCATGCGGCCAAGGGCAAGGCCGGCAAGTCGCGCGGACATCGGACCGCACATACGGCGCCGGCCGGAGCGAAGCACACCGCGCAGGCTACGGGCACCGCCCCCAAGAGCATTGCCCCCAAGAGCACGGCGCCCAAGGGCGCCACACCGCGGAGTTCCGCGACGCATCCGACCCGCGTCGCCAGCCTGAAGAAGCGCGCGCAGTAAGCTCTACTGGCGCATGATGTTGGCGACACAGAGCAGCACGATCAGCGCCAGGAAGAACAGGTCCATATAGGACTTGAGCTCGCCGTCGCGGCGCAGCCGGCCAACGTCGGCCACGACCTGCTTGCGCGCGTTCGTTGCGCCCGAACCGTCATTGATCGGAGCCTGCAGGCGCTTGGTCTCCGCCTCGAGCTTCTCGATCTTCTGGAAGAAATAGAACGCACGCAGCGTCGAGGCCGCGCGCATGCCGGCATAGACCAGCACCAGGATCGCGAGGATCGCCCGGTTCTGGTATTTCTCCATGAAATTCAGGCTGAAATAGACCATCGCCATGAAGGCGAAGTTCGTCACGAAGCGGTAGACGAAGCTAAGAAAGACCATGCTGGCTCCAGCCCTGAGCGGTGCGATCCGTCTACGCCATCTTTATTTCGACAAAGATACGATCGCCGGCCGCCTTTTAGCCACGCGCGTTCATAATGCAAGCGAGAGTACCGGGGCCTGCCTGTTCCACGTAAACGCAAGGTTGCCAGCTGCGCGATGGAGATTCGCCGGAAGCTACGGTACATTGGCACAGCCACCGCATGTGGGGTCTGCCGATGCCGAAGAAGGGAATCACGGGCCACGACGACTGGGTTCTGACCGAGGCCCTGGCGACCGCGCTCGTCGCGCTGGAGCAGCTCGAAGCAAAACACCAGCCGAGCGCGCATATGGACGACATCCGCAAGATGCTGGCAAACGGCAAGGAGCCGTCGGCGGTGAGCCTGCACCTCGCTCAGGCCAAATGCCGCCTGTTTCCGGACACGGATCCCCTCGAGATCTACCGGGAATACGGGATCGGCGACGAATATGGCTGAGAGGCCCGCGCCGGTCCTTCGAGCGCGCTGCTGCCTGGAGCTGAGCGGCAGCCGATCGCTACAACGATCATCCACCTCAATGTTCGCGTGAATTTCAGCTGAGCCGCAAAACGGCTTGACGTCGGCGCCGCCAGCGAATGTAATGTTATAACGTTACATATTCGGTCCCAATGCCCATCCCCAAGCGTCACCGCCCTATCCCCTTGAAAAGGCTCTTCGATCTCCATGCAAAAACTCCCCGTCACCGTCTTGTCCGGCTTCCTCGGGGCTGGAAAGACCACTTTGCTGAACCACGTCCTGAACAACCGGCACGGCCTGAAGGTGGCGGTGATCGTCAACGACATGAGCGAGGTGAACATCGATGCGGATCTGGTTCGCGATGGCGGTGCGAACCTGTCCCGGACTGACGAGAAGCTCGTCGAGATGACGAATGGCTGCATCTGCTGCACACTGCGAGACGACCTCCTGAAGGAGGTGCGCGCCCTCGCAGAAAATGACCGCTTCGATTATCTCTTGATCGAATCCACCGGCATCTCCGAACCGCTGCCGGTTGCGGCGACCTTCGATTTCCGTTCCGAAGACGGCGAAAGCCTCTCCGATGTGGCGCGTCTCGACACCATGGTCACCGTGGTCGACGCCGTGAACCTGCTCAAAGACTATTCGTCGACGGATTTTCTCGATCAGCGCGGCGAAGCGCTGGCGAACGACAAGCGCACGCTGGTCGATCTCCTCGTCGAGCAGATCGAGTTTGCCGACGTCATCGTTCTCAACAAGGTCGATGACGCGTCGCCCGCACAACGCGAGGCAGCGCGAAAGATCATCCGCGCGCTCAATCCGGAAGCGGATCTGATCGAAGCCAACCACAGCCGGGTCGCCTTCGATCGCATTCTCGACACCGGCCGGTTCGACTTCGAGCAAGCGCAGCAGCATCCGCTCTGGTTCAAAGAGCTCTACGGCTTTGCCGATCACGTGCCGGAGACCGAGGAATACGGCGTGACGAACTTCGTCTATCGCGCGCGCCGGCCGTTCGATCCCGAAAAATTCGACAAGTTCGTCAGGGAGCCCTGGCCCGGCGTCATTCGCGCCAAGGGACATTTCTGGCTGGCAACGCGCCCGCAATGGCTTGGCGAGATCAGCCAGGCTGGCACGATCACGCGCACGCAGGCGCTTGGCTTCTGGTGGGCGAGCGTACCCGCGGAACGATGGCCGGATGATCCGTCCTGGCGGAAGCAGCTGCGCGCGAACTGGAACGACATCTACGGCGATCGCCGCCAGGAAATCGTGTTCATCGGCACCGGTATGGATGAAGGTTCGCTCCGCGCCCGTCTGGATGCCTGCCTCGTCCCGGGAAAGCCGGCGATGAACGTCACGGAATGGGCGAAGCTCGCGGACCCCTTCCCGGTCTGGCGCCGCGCCGACGAAGCCGCGGAACGCAAATGACCAACGTCGTTCGATTCGTTCCGAAATCCGAGCTCGAGCGGCAGCGCCTCATCCGTGAGGCGCGTGCGATCTACGACAGCATATTCCCGCCGGTCACTTTGACCGGCGGACAAGCTGATGATCGCTTGGACCAACGAGCACCGCGCGAGGCAGCCACCGAAATCCAGCCAAAACAGCGATAAGGATGAAGGTGGTGCGCTCGGAGGGCACACGCAGTCCTTCCCGGCTCAGCCGCCATATTGCTGCTTCATGTATTTCAGGTAGTTGCCGAGGTGGTGCTGCCAGAAATAGTCCAGCTTCTGGCATCCCGGCGTCCCATCGGTCGGGTTGCCGCCCGGGTTGGCGAAGAGCGGCAGCAGCGCGCCGGCGTCAGCATAGTTCAGCGAGGCCTGAAGCTGGTCGAGGATCTGTTGGATCAAGTCCGAAATCGTTGACCCCGTGATCGGTGCGGCGGTTGCCGCGCCGAGATCGGCGGCGGTCAAATGGATCGTCTCGGATATCAGTCTCCGAGAAAGACTCTCGACCCGCTGCTTGAGCCGCCTCACCGCATCGTCGCGAACGCGATTGACTGCGCTCTCACCGTCGGTGACCACGCTGCCGAGCGCGATCGTTGCTTCAGGATTGAGACTGCCGCCGAACCCACGCAGCGGATTTGGCGTGTTGAGGTCTGATATCCACTCCAGGGCAAACGGTGCCTGCGGCACCCAGTCCTGCGTCGACGTCACGGCCCAACCGTATCCGTCGACGGCGGCAAGCCGCGCGTAATCGTATGCGTAATGGTCGTTGCCGGCCTTGGCAGGCGCGAAGGTATAGGTCTTGTAGGCCGGCCCCTTAAAAACATCCGTCGAGTGCCGGACCAGCGAGGTCAGCAGCGTGGCGATCGAGGCACCCTGGCTGTGCCCGGTGATGTAGACGTCGTTGCCCTGCTCCGCGAGCAGCCCCAAGGTCACGAACAATGGGCTATCGGTGGTGAACAGCATGAGCAGCAAACTCAGAGCGAAGCCCGAATGCACACCGGCTTTCACCGCACTGTCACCCTCATCGCGGGCAAGATAGAACGGCAGCGAGATCGGACCGAGCTTCACGTCAACGCGCGCGTTGATCAGGGGGAACAGCAAGTCGGCCAACACGCTGGCCGCACTTGCGACCGTGCCGCGCACTGCGATCGCGTATTGGGTGGTGTCACTCTGGTTCTGCCAGACCTGCCAGTAATTATCCAATAGCGTGGCACTCGTCGGGGTGAGGTCCTTGCGGATCGCCCAATTTGAGCTTGGATCGGGCACGGAGGGTACGCCGCAGGTTGCCACCGCTTCGGTCAGCGATGGCGTGCCGGCGTAGGCACGCTGCGCCATCTCAAGCAGAAGTTGCGCCTCCGCGAATTGGAATCCCGACTTGAGCGTCATGCTGCCCTCCTTGCAAAGGTGCTCGACTCCAGCCGCCCGTGTTCGGACCCGGAAGCCAGCGACCGATATTTCGTGTCTCTCGGAGTTCATCAATTATAAGATGTGATAGCATAGAAACGCAATAAGAAGGTGTCGATCGACCAGCGCCCCTGGCAGACTACGTCCAGGAACAATTGCGTGAGCAGGGAGGATCCCGCGGAGTGGCCGGTGTTCCAGGCTTTGCCCGCTCCAACTCATTCCAACCGGACGCGCACTGTTCTATCGAAAGCGACATGAGGCATCTGCGGATTCATCGGCCACAGGTTTCGATGATCACGCCGGAGGACGTCTATAATTTCAGTTTCGACACAATCGATTGGGGACCGCCGCCGCGCCAGGCTGCCGTGGTCAATCTCGGCAAATCAGATTGGCTGAATAGATTCGCTCAGACGCATCTCGTCCGATGCAGCCACTTTCGTCTGATGTTCTATGATCAGATCATCGACTTGATCTGAGAGGGCATTTCGGCAGAAACAGGTCCCTACCCCGGCTAAAGCGGCGCGATCCGCCGTTTGGTGCGTTCGGAGGGCGGTCGCATTTATTGAAGTTTCAATGGCTTGCGGAAATGGGCGAAGAGTTTGGGTGGATCTCCAGCTGATAGGTGCTTTTTCCAGTCGATTGACCGAGCCTCACAATAGCTTGCGGGACTTCAGCTTGCGGGACTTCGCCACGCAGCGTAACTTTCAACTCCACGTAGCTCATTCGAAAGTGATCTAACGGGTTCGGCCTAGCGGGAGATGGCGATGGCAGATGTCCCATGGCACCTTTCCGGCGACTACTTCGAGAATTGCAGTTGCAGCATCGTGTGTCCCTGCCTCGTGTCGGCGGCTCCCCCGCTGACCGCGCGACCGACCGAGGGCTTCTGTAACGTACCGCTGATCTTCCACGTCGAGAGCGGCCGCTATGGCAACATCCAGCTCGATGGACTCAATGTCCTGGTTATCCTCCACGCGCCGGGGATCATGGCAGACGGAGATTGGTCGGTGGCCGCCTATATCGACCAGCGCGCCAACGATGAGCAAACCGAGGCTCTAGCTGCGATCTTCACCGGTGCCGCCGGTGGTCCGATGGCCGCGTTCACACCGCTGATCAGCAAGAACCTGGGGGTTCGCAAGGTCCCGATCACATTCCGAATCGAGGGCAAGACGCGGTCCGCGGAAATCCCGGGCATTCTGCACATGTCCGTCGATCCGTTGCCGACCATGCATCCGAGCGGCGAAATGTGGGCGAACATCGGCCATCCGGTCAGCCCCGACAGGATGGTGATGGCAGTCGGCGCCGCCGGCAATACGTTCAGCGATCATGGCATGCGCTGGGACAATTCCGGCAAGAACGGCCTCTATGCGCCGATCCGCTGGTCGAACCAGGCGTGATGCAACTCCTGATCCGGCCTTGCGAGAAGGCCGGCAACACTTATCGCAAATGACCGACGGCCCCCTGGAAACCGTGCTGCGGCGCGATCGCTGGATCGTCGGCGGCGCGATCGGGATCATTGTCGCGCTGGCATGGGGCTATGTGCTCTGGCTCGCCAAGGACATGGACATGGGCGGCATGGACATGACCGGGTTCCGCATGATCCCGGCCGGGATCGGAATCATGTTGCCGGCGAGCGAGCCATGGCGAGCGATCGAGTTCGCGTATGTGTTGCTGATGTGGGTGGTGATGATGGTTGGAATGATGGCCCCCTCGGCAGCGCCGATGATCCTCATGTACGCCCGCGTGGGTCGACAGGGGAAAGCGCAGGGCAAGCCGTTCGCTGCGACCGGCTGGTTTGCGGCCGGTTATCTCCTCGCCTGGGGCGGCTTTTCGCTGGCAGCAACCCTACTCCAATGGGCGATCGAGCGGGCAGTCCTGCTGGATTCCCGGATGACGATCGCCAGCAATCTGCTCAGTGCAATCGTGCTGATCGCGGCGGGAGTCTATCAATGGACACCGCTCAAGGACGTCTGTCTCGCCCAATGCCAGTCGCCATTTCTGTTCCTGATGCGCCACGGCGGCTTTCGCGACGACCTGCGAGGCTGCCTGCTGCTGGGGCTCCGGCACGGAGGCTATTGTGTCGGCTGCTGCTGGGTCTTGATGGCGCTTTTGTTCGTAGGCGGGGTGATGAACGTGCTTTGGATTGCGCTTTTGGCCCTGCTCGTCCTGTTGGAGAAACTTACGCCGATCGGACGATGGATCGCGCGCGCCGCCGGGATTGCGTGTGCGGCCGCCGGCGTCTGGCTACTGGTGTCGTTGCCACGGTGATGAGCAACCTGCTTGGTGTTCAGTTCGAATGCCGTGTTGCAAACGGCGATCACGCCGAACCGCCAGCCCTACACTCGAACCGTCAGGCGGGGACGGCCGAACGGCGAAGACCTGGGCTGCCTGAGCCGGTCTCTCCATCGATCGGCTTTCGAGGTTGGTGCGCTCGGAGGGACTCGAACCCCCACGATTTTACTCACTGCCACCTCAAGGCAGCGCGTCTACCAATTCCGCCACGAGCGCTTTGGGGATGCCGGCTTAGGGCTTGAGGCCTGCCGGATCAACGGCGCCGATCTAACAAATCCATCAGAGGGGTACAAGCCTGCAAAGGCCCAGAATTCCACAAGCTTGGCAGGAAAAATCCGGACCCCTGCCCGGATCGGCCCTATCGAGGGCCCCGGCCCTGCCGGGTACCCGGGCCGCTACCGCGTGCCCGTCGTGCGCGGCAGCATCTGCTTGACCTCGACCGCGATCCGGTTGCGGTCGACCAGCACGACGCCGGAGGCGACCGGCAGATTGTTGGCGAGAACCTTGACCTCGTCGGCCTCGGTTGCGTCCAGTTCGATGATGGCGCCGCGGGAAAGACGTAATACTTGATGGATCGGCATGGTGGTCGTCCCGAGGACGACCATGAGATCCACGGTGACTTTATCGAGAGTGGGCACTGTCAGGACCGCCGCAACTTGGGACTTAAGCCAAAGGACTTGGCATTTGCTCCGGAGATGATCACCACGTTATGGTTAGCCAATGGTTAATTCGCCTCAAAACCCCCGCCAAGACCTCGATTTGACGTCGTTTTCCGCCCCCACCGGCGAGCCCGTGGAGTGGCGGATCTCGGACGCGCCGGTGCCCTATCCGGAGGCCGTGGCCGCCATGGAGGCGCGAGTCGCTCAGATCGCCGCCGGCGAGGCGCCCGAGCTGGTCTGGCTGCTCGAGCACCCCCCGCTCTACACCTCCGGCACCTCGGGCAAGGAAACCGACCTTCTCGATCCCCGCTTCCCGACCTTTGCCACCGGCCGCGGCGGGCAGCTGACCTATCACGGGCCCGGCCAGCGGGTGGCCTATGTCATGCTCGACCTCAAGCGGCGCCGGCCGGACGTCCGGGCCTATGTCGCGAGCCTGGAGGAATTGATCCTGCGGACGCTCGCCGCCTTCAATGTCCGCGGCGAACGGCGCGAGGACCGGGTCGGCGTCTGGGTGAAGCGCCCCGACAAGGGGGCCGAGCACGAGGACAAGATCGCGGCGATCGGCGTGCGGCTGAAGCGCTGGGTCTCGTTCCACGGCATCGCCATCAATGTCGAGCCGGAGCTGTCCCATTTCGCCGGCATCGTGCCCTGCGGCGTCGCCGACCCCCGTTACGGCGTCACCTCGCTGGTCGATCTCGGCCAGCTCGTGACCATGGCCGATGTCGACGTCGCTCTGCGCCAGGCGTTCGAGGAGCTGTTCGGGCCGACCCGCGCGCTGGTTGCGGAAGCGGCCGCCTAGCACTTTTTCTGTTTGAGCCCGACCGCGCCTGTTCTCGGCCGGCCGCGGAATCGGTTACGCTTGCTTCCGGTGCCGCCCACGCCTCCCCCCTCCGCCGGGAAAGCAGACATCATGCCGGGCGAATGATCATCGGACCGACTGTTCGAGCGCCAGGCATAAGGAGGGATTGCGCTTTCTGCTCGCAATGGGAGGTTTTGACGATGAGACTCTCTGCGCCGATCTATCATCTGAAGCGACGAGCCAAGCGCCTGTCGCGCGAGGAAGGCATTCCGCTCCACGACGCGCTTGACCGCATCGCTGCGACGGAAGGGTTTTCCGCCTGGAGCATGCTCGCGGCAAAGGCCGCCGCACTGACGCCCGCCAATCGCCTGTTTCCGCAATTCCGGCCGGGTGATCTGGTGCTGGTGGGCGCGCGCCCCGGTCAGGGCAAGACCCTGTTGAGCCTCGAACTCGCCGTGGAGGCCATGAAGTCGGGCCATCGCGCTGCGTTCTTCTCGCTCGAATACACCGAGAAAGACGTCTTCGACCGCTTGCGCGCGATTGGCGTGGACCCCGCGCAATTCGCTGACATGTTCGAGATCGACTGCTCCGACGCCATCAGCGCCGACTACGTCGTCAAGCAGATGGCCGCGGCGCCTCGTGGCACGGTCGTGGTGATCGACTATCTGCAACTGCTCGACCAGAGGCGGGAAGATCCTGATCTCGCTGTTCAGGTGCGCGCACTGAAATCCTTCGCGCGCGACGCGGGGCTGATCGTCGTCTTCATTTCGCAGATCGATCGATCCTATGATCCGTCGGTCAAGCCGTGTCCAGATCTCGACGATATCAGGCTGCCGAACCCGTTGGACCTCAAGCTGTTCGACAAGACGTGCTTCATCAACAACGCCGAAGTCCAGTTCCGCGCGGCGAGCTGACGGCTTCAGGCCGCGGGTGAGTTTCTTCACCCGCGGCTTGCGACTTCACGCCGCCTGCAACGCAACTTCGAGCTTGCCGGCAATGTAACGCCGCTCCTGGGTCAGGCCGCCAAAACCGTAGGCATCGCCCTTGACCTCGTCGACGTGCAGATACGTCTCGGGATGCAGCGGGCCCAAAATCTCGGCCATGCGCTTGAACATTGCGGCGAGATAGGCCGCCTTCTCGTCCTTGGTGTTGGTGCCTTCGCTGACATGGATGTCGATCCAGTAGCTGGCCAGTTTCTGCTCGGCGAGCGACTTGCCGCCGGCGAACCAGTCGCTCGCCTCGACCGATTTCACGATGATGGCGGTCACCCTGGGATCCTTGTGCAGGATTTTTGCGGTGAGCTCCGACACGGCGTTGGCGATATCGGCCTTCAGCGACGGCGACTGGCGGGAGGTGGTGTAGGACACGGTGATCAGGGGCATGGTGGTCTCCTCAAGATGCTGCGCGGAGTTTGCGCGGCGTTGGTAAGAAGCTAGACCCAGCCTCGTCATTTTGGTATCTTATCCATATTGATACCAGTGATAACCATTCATAATGAGAGCCACACTCGACATCGCCACCATCAAGGCCTTCCTGCTGGTCGCCGACCTCCAGAGTTTTACCCGCGCCGCCGAAGCACTCGGCACGACGCAGGCCGCCGTCAGCCTGAAGCTTCAGCGGCTCGAGACATTGCTTGGAAAGCGCCTCGTCGAGCGCTCGCCGCGGGCGGTCCGGCTCACCGCCGACGGCGCCGCGTTCCTCGATCGCGCCCGCGCGCTGATGGAGGCGCATGACCGCGCGCTGTCGGGCGAAACATCGACTGCGCAGTCGCTCTCGCTGGGCATCTCCGATCACGCCGCGGGCCCCGAGCTGGTGCCGCTGCTCGAACGCCTGCACGCGATGTCATCGAACCTCACCCTCGCCGTCACCATCGGCTTCTCGCGCGAGATGCAGGACGCTTACGACGCAGGTCAGCTCGATGCCGTGATCGTCCGCCAGGAAGGCAGTCGCCGCGGCGGCGAGAAGCTGGCCGAAGACGAGTTCGGCTGGTTCGCGGCCAGACGCTTCACCCTGCCGAAGGGTGAGCCGCTGCCGCTCGCAACCCTCGCCCCGCCCTGCGGCGTCCGCGCCATCGCCGTGCGCGCGCTCGACAAGGCCGGCATCGCCTGGCGCGAACGCTTTGTCGGCGGCGGCGTTACGGCGGTCGTTGCGGCTGCGCTTGCCGGACTTGCGATCGCACCGCTGGCGCGGCGGATCGCGCCTCCCGGGCTGATCGACATCGGGCCTGCGCACAAGCTGCCGAAGCTCGGCAGCTCGAAGGTAATGCTGCATTCGAAGGTCAGCGATCCCGCCAAGCTCGCGGCGCTGCGTGCGGTGGCGGCGACGTTCCGGAGCGTCGCGGCTTAGCTCGCAAGTCACCCCTTTTCCGTGCCGGCAAATCTGCCTGCGACATACCAATAACCCAACCCGGCGAAGCAGCCGGCGACCACGAACAGCCAACCCAGTTCGGCGAATGAAGCGAAAGACCGGTAGAGCGCCATCTGGCTCGCGGCTCCGATCAAGCCGCCCGCAGGAACAAAGAATGCGAGCGATCGGATACAAAACCGTTCGCTCAGCCAGATAGCCGCAATCGACGGAATGCCACTGAGCACGCAAACGAAGAACAAGATCAGTGGCACGCCGATCAAGATCGCGTAGACAAAATTCCACGGGGATAGCGGGGTGACGCGATTGACGCCAGCCAACGCCAGGAGGAACAGGGAGAACAGCTCGATAACGGCCGTCGCCGTCAGGCATCCGCCCAACCAGCCTCGCGTCGTCCGGGCGCAGGTCTCGCAAGCCATGACATCACCTCACAGGATCGCCTCGAACGCGCTGCGCAGCGTTTCGTGCCGAAAGACAAAGCCGCGGCTCAGCGCCTTGTTCGGCAGCACGCGCTGGCCGCCGAGCAGAAGCTCGTCGGCAAAGCCGCCGCCGATCCGGCGCAACAGGCCGCCGGGGATACGAAACACCGCGGGCCGGTGCAGACGGCGGCCGAGCTCTTCGGTGAACTTTGCGTTGGTGACCGGGATCGGCGCGGTGGCGTTGACGGGCCCAGTGAGATCAGGCGTCGCCATCACATAGGCAATCAGCCGGATCAGATCGTCGCGCTCGATCCAGGACATCCACTGCCGCCCGGTGCCGAGCGGACCGCCGAGGCCGAACTCGAACGGCGTCAGCATGCGCGTGATGAAGCCGCCTTCGGTGCCCAGCACGAGGCCGATGCGCAAACAGACCACGCGGACGCCGAGCTCCTCGGCCGGCCGCGCCGCCTTCTCCCAGGCCGCGCACAGCTCGTGGCTGAAGCACGCATGTGACTTCGCCGATTCCGTCAGCACCTGATCGGCCCACAGGCCGTACCAGCCGATCGCGGAGC
The DNA here is from genome assembly GCF_052075995.1 of Bradyrhizobium sp. 613_E4_N2_2. Lineage (NCBI taxonomy): Bacteria > Pseudomonadati > Pseudomonadota > Alphaproteobacteria > Hyphomicrobiales > Nitrobacteraceae > Bradyrhizobium > Bradyrhizobium sp. 613_E4_N2_2. Next base: position 3,656,415 of record NZ_CP197234.1, on the reverse strand, counting down.
CGCTGACGAGCACATCGGGCTTACGCTCGAGCCGCGCGATCAGCCTTACGACCTCGCCGGTCATGTCGATGCGGGAGCCAAGAATCTTCGCGCGCTTGGCCTCGGTCCAGAGGCCATTGCCGATCGGCTCGCCGGCAAGGTTGACGATGGCGTCGATTGGCGTGTCCGCGGCGAGCTGATCAAGGCTGGTGATCAGCGTGACCGGCGGCGGCAGCATCTCGGCCTTCGCGGGGTTGCGGATCAGCGCGATGACGTCGTGCCCAGCCCCGCTGAGGCTCGCGGCAAGGCGACTGCCGATAAAGCCGGTGGCGCCAGTGATCAGCACGGTCTTGCGGCCGGGGAGCTTCTCGACGAGCCCGTGCGCGGGCACGCTTCGCATGCGGCCGAGCCGGCGCATCGCCGCAAAATCCCTGACGCCGCAGAGCGCTGCACCGACTGCGCAGGCAGTGGCGGCGATGCTGAGCAGGCCCTGATACACGACAATCACGCCGAACGGCTGCATCGCCCATTCGATCAGCACCGGCAGCAGCAGCACCAGGATGGCGCCATAGTTGATCGCGAGCAGCGTGTGGTTAATCCGCTCGCTCGGCGGCAGTTTGCGGCTCAGATCCTCCTCGACGAAATCCATCAGCGTAATGACGATCTCGGCGACCAGGACTGCCACGATCAGGATCGCCAGCACGCCGTAAACCTCCAACCAGCCGAGCAGCAGGAACAGCAGCGCATAGAGCATGTTGCGGATGCCGTGCAGCTTCAGCTCGAAACGCTGCGACGGGCGCCACGCCAGGCGCTCGGTGAATTCGTGGTGATAGAAGGTGTCGAACACGCCCATCACGATCTGGATGGCGATGAGGGTCCACAACAGCGGCGTCATGATACGGCCTCCCTGAACACGGCGGACTGGTGGATCAGCGCGCCGTAACGCGGGTGAGTGACATCGAGGGTGAAACGAAAGGCGCCCTCGCCGAGATCGCTGTGCGTCACCGTGAGATCGCCGGGCGTGAGCCATTGCGGCAGCGGGATCCACAAGCGTCCGAGCTGGAGTCCGTAACCGGCACTACGGAAGGTCAGCGCCTGTCCCTCGACCGCGATGCGGAGCGCCATCGAGACGCCGAAGCCGACATATTCCTCGAGCCCGGTCGGACCGGCGAAACGCTTGGCGGAATGGATCACCTGCGGAAAGCCGCGCTTGCGCGCGCAGATGCGGGTCCAGGTCTGGCCGCCGGTCGCGCCGTCCTCGGTGACGGTGACGATCATGGGGACGCCGGTGTCGCGGCCGGTTGGCAGCGGTCCGCCGATCAGGCGGGCGGCTTGCGCGAACCACCAGCCGATCTCGCTGAAGGAGACCTCGTCGACCACGCCGACATAGACGACGCTGTCGCCGTCCGCGACGCGCTTGGAGAAGCGCCGCCAGGTCGCGAGCGGCAGGCGGCCCCAATCCTCGTCCGACAGCAACGCGCGGAAGCGGCGGTCGTCGAGTAGTTTGACGTGAGCTGAGGGAGATGCGCTGGAGCCTGATAATCGAGCCGACGTCATCGCACCCTCCTCAACGCTATTTGGCCTTGCCCAGCGGCAGCAGGTTGGCGATCTTCTCGCCAAGCCGCATCAAGGCGACCAGCCGCGGTCGCGGCACCTTCAGCATCTGCATGAACCAGTGGTCGGCGAGCTCGGTGAAGGCGAGCATCTCCTTCAGCCGTTTGGCTGCGACCGGATTGATGGTGGGATCGTCGGCCGCATCGGACACGCAGGCCCGGAGCGCCGTGATCGCCGGATCGAGCTCCCGCTCCTTGCGCCGCGCCGCGATTCTCGCGGCGACCTCCCAGATGTCCGTCTCGGCCTCGTAATGGTCGCGGCGGTCGCCGAGGATCGGCACCCGCCGGATCAGATTCCAGGCGAGCAGCTCCTTCAGCGAGTTGGAGACGTTGGAGCGCGCCATGCCGAGCGTGTCGGCGATGTCCTCGGCCGTCATCGGCGCCTCGGCGAGATAAAGCAGCCCGTGGATCTGGCTGACCGAGCGGTTGACGCCCCACCCGTCCCCCATGTCGCCCCAATGCAGGATGAAGCGCTCGACGGCGGTGGGCAGTTTCTTCTTTCCGGTTATTTCTGTCATGACAGAAATATCTGACGAGCGCGACTGATTGTCAAGAGCGCTCGGCGGCTTGCGTCCTGTATACCGTCCGTCGTATTTGCCTAAAAACGGCCCAGAGAACGGGAACCAAACGCCCTTCGGGGCGTTTGCCCCGGTTCCAGGCGGGTTGAGAATGACGACAAAGTCCAGTCAACAGAGAGACTTGTTCGAAAGCGAGCGCAGTTTTCGGCTGTTGGTGGAAGGAGTCGCGGACTACGCGCTCTACATGCTCGATCCCACCGGGATCATCACGAGCTGGAACATCGGCGGCGAGCGGATCAAGGGCTATTCGCCCGAAGAGATCGTCGGCCAGCATTTCTCGCGCTTCTACACCGAGACCGACCGCGCCAACGGCAAGCCCGCGCGTGCCCTCGGCATCGCGCGGGACCATGGCCGCTACGAGGAGGAAGGCTGGCGCGTTCGTAAGGATGGCACCTTCTTCTGGGCGAGCGTCATCATCGATCCGATCTACGAGCACGGCAGCCTGGTCGGCTTCGCCAAGATCACCCGCGACATCACCGAGCGGCGCAATTCGCAGCTCAAGCTCGAAGCGATGCAGAGGCAGCTTGCCGAGTCGCAGAAGTTCGATGCGCTCGGACAGCTCACCGGCGGCGTCGCGCACGACTTCAACAACCTCCTGATGATCATCAGCGGCAGCCTTCACATCCTCAAGAAGCGCGATGAGGACGAGGCCAAGATTCAGCGTGCGATGTCCGCGATCGAGACCGCGACCAAGCGCGGCGCCGCGCTGACCGGCCAGCTCCTGACCTTCGCGCGGCGGCAGAGCGTCAATCCCCAGGCGATCCGCTTCGGCGACCGCATCGAGGCGATCCGCGAAGTGCTTCACGCCGGCGTCGGGAGCGCCGTTCGTCTCGCCTTCGACATCGACCGCGAGGTCTGGTCGGTCAAGGCTGATGTTGCCGAGCTCGAGACAGGGCTGCTCAACCTCGTCATCAACGCTCGCGATGCCATGCCCGACGGCGGTACGGTGACGGTCGGCGCACGCAACGTCGTCCTGAACGATCCGCTCCACAGCGGCGAGTACGTCGCCATCACCGTCGCCGATACCGGGCTTGGCATCCCCTCCGACGTCGTCGACAAGATCTTCGAGCCTTTCTTCACGACCAAACCCGTCGGAAAAGGCACCGGCCTCGGCCTGTCGCAGGTGCACGGCTTCGCTCATCAGGCGGGCGGCACGGTCAGGGTCGCAAGCGAGCTCGGCAAGGGCACGACCTTCACCATCCTGCTGCCGCGCGAAACCGCGACCGCACCAATCGATATCCCTGAAGCAGTGCCGGTTCCCGGTAGCGGCACCGTGCTGCTGGTCGAGGACAATCCCGACGTCGCGCTCGTCAGCATCGGATTGCTGGAGCAGCTCGGCTATCGCGTGCACCGGGTTGCCGACGCCGAGTCCGCCTTGCGCGAGCTCGAGAAGAACGGCGTCGACTTCGTGTTCACCGACATCGTGATGCCCGGCAAGATGGACGGGCTCGGCCTCGCCCATCATCTGCGCCAGATCCACCCTGGCCTGCCGATCCTGCTCGCCACCGGCTACAGCGAAGCCGCCGCCGATGTCCGCGGCGACTTCCCGATCCTACGCAAGCCCTACGAGATTCACGAGCTGAGCGAGGCGATCTCGAAGCTGCCAAGGTGAGGCTCTTCTTCGCCGCTCCCTGCAACCGGGGAGAGGGAGAAGACCTACACCGTCGGCAATACCGAAAACGCTTCCCCTGCCCTCCGCAGGTTCAACTCATCGGCACCGGCCGTCTCGCTCGTCACGCTATCCACACGCGATGACGGCGGGCCGTGGCGGCACAGCGCGACCATGTCGGCGACATGCTTCGGTGTGCCTGCGAACAGTGCTTCCACGCTGCCGTCGCGGCGGTTGCGAACCCAGCCTTCGAGGCCACTTGTTGTCGCCTGGTACTCGACCCAGGCCCTGTAGCCGACGCCCTGCACGCGGCCGCGGATCATGACCTGGAGGATCGCCCGGCTCATTTCTTCAGCCCGAGAAGATCGGCGCTGCGCGCCTTGACGTCGGCCTCGCGCATGACGCGGCTGGTCAGGTCCGGCGATGGGAGGCCCTTGAGGTTCTTCGGCGGCGTGCCCTCGCGCAACGCTTTCTGCGTCTCGTAGACGGCCTGCATGGCAGCCGCGATCGGCGCGTGGCCCTGAAGCGCGATGCGGACGCGCTGGCTGGCGAGATAGTCAATCGCGTTCAACTCGTCCGGCGCGCCGCCGAGCACGATGGGGAGATGCGTCGCGGCTACGATGGCTTCGAGCTCAGCGCGCGACTTGACGCCGGTGAAGAACAGCGCGTCGACGCCGGTCGCCTCATAGGCCCTGGCGCGGCGGATCGCATCCTCGATCGAGGTGACCGAGGCAGCTCCCGTGCGGCCCATGATGACGAGCGAGGGATCGCTGCGGCCATCCAGCGCCGCCTTCATCTTGCCGACGCCTTCTTCCAGCGAGATCAGCTGTGTCTTGGCCTCGCCAAAGGCGGCCGGCAATAGCGTGTCCTCGATGGTGAGGCCGGCGGCGCCCGCGGTCTCCAGCTCCTGCACCGTGCGGCGCACGTTGAGCGCATTGCCATAGCCGTGATCGGCATCGACCAGCACCGGCAGCGTCGCCGCGCGCGACATCCGCCGCATCTGCTCGGCAAGCTCGGTGAGTGTGATCAGCGTGACATCGGGGTCGCCGAGCACCGCGAGCGAAGCCACCGAGCCACCGAACATACCGAGTGGAAAGCCGAGATCCTCGGCGATGCGGATGGAGATCGCGTCATAGACCGAGCCCGGATGAACGCAGGCCGAGCCGGTCAGGATCGAACGCAGTTTGTCGCGGCGGGAACGAAAGGCCATGGTGCCCTCTCAACTGTTGCGACGCAGCCGCAACATACTCCGTCATTGCGAGCGCAGCGAAGCAATCCAGAATCTTTCCGCAGAGGCAGTCTGGATTGCTTCGCTGCGCTCGCAATGACGGTGTTGGTGGGGCCAGTGAGGGCCCCACTCACTTGCTTTACGCAAACTCCAGAATCAGCGCGTCCACCGCGAGCGTCGCGCCCGCGCTGGCGTGGATCTTCTTCACCGTGCCGTCCTGCTCGGCGCGGAGCACATTCTGCATCTTCATGGCTTCGATCACCGCGAGCGTCTCGCCGGCCTTGATCTCCTGCCCTTCGGTCACCGCGATCGAGACCACAAGGCCGGGCATCGGACAGAGCAGCTTCTTGCCGGTGTCGGAGGCCGTGGTCACCGGCATCAGCCGTGCCGAGGCTGCTTCCGCCTCGGTCCAGACATAGACCGGCACCTCGACGCCCTGATGCGCAAGGCGGATGCCGTTGGCGATCGGGCGCGCCTGCACCGCGACGAAATGGCCGTCGATGGTGCCCTGCCAGACCGGATCGCCCGGCTTCCAGGGCGACTGCAGCAGATGCGCGTTGCCGGCCCTGCCTTCAGCATCGACGAACCGGATCGCGATCGCATCGCCCTCGCGTCCGACCTCGAGCAGAATCTCCTGGCGGTCGAGCCAGACCGCGCGGCGACGCTCGCGCTGCACGATGCGGCCGCCCATCTGGCCCGAGATCTGCCGCTTGCGCTCGCCGAGCACGTGGTCGATGGCGGCGCCGACCGCCGCGATCCGCCGCGCGACCTCGCCTTCGGGCACGCGCACGGCAAAGCCCTTGGGGAATTCCTCGGCGATGAAACCGGTCGAGAGCCGTCCCTCACGCCAGCGCGGATGGTGCATCAGCGCCGACAGGAACGGGATGTTGTGCCTGATCCCCTCGACATAGAACGAATCCAGCGCGGTGGCCTGCGCCTCGATCGCGGCCGCGCGCGACGGCGCATGCGTGACGAGCTTGGCGATCATCGGATCGTAATAGATCGATATCTCACCGCCCTCCTGCACGCCGGTGTCGTTGCGCACCGTGATGCCGTCCTGGCTGGCTTCGGCCGGCGGGCGATACTTCACGAGGCGCCCGATCGAGGGCAGGAAGTTGCGGAACGGGTCCTCGGCGTAGAGGCGGGATTCCACCGCCCAGCCGGTGAGCGTAACGTCCTTCTGGCTGATCGCGAGCTTCTCGCCGGCGGCGACGCGGAGCATCTGCTCGACGAGGTCGATGCCGGTGACGAGCTCGGTGACGGGATGCTCGACCTGAAGGCGCGTGTTCATCTCCAGGAAGAAAAAGCTCTTGTCCTGCCCTGCGACGAATTCGACGGTGCCGGCGGAGTCGTAATTCACCGCTTTGGCCAGCGCGACGGCCTGCTCGCCCATCTTGCGGCGGGTGGCCTCATCGAGCAGCGGCGACGGCGCCTCCTCGATGACCTTCTGGTTGCGGCGCTGGATCGAGCATTCGCGCTCGCCGAGATAGATGACGTTGCCGTGCTTGTCGCCCAGCACCTGGATCTCGATGTGGCGGGGATCGACGATGAATTTTTCGACGAAGACGCGGTCGTCGCCGAACGAGGCTTTCGCCTCGGCCTTGGCAAGGTTGAAGCCCTCGGCAACCTCGCTCTTCGAATGCGCGATGCGCATGCCCTTGCCGCCACCGCCGGCGGAGGCCTTGATCATCACGGGATAGCCGATCTCGTCGGCGATCTTCACCGCGTGCTTGTCGTCCTCGATGACGCCGAGATAGCCCGGCACGGTCGAGACCTTGGCCTTCGCGGCGGCCTTCTTGGATTCGATCTTGTCGCCCATCGCGGCGATCGCGCCCGGGTTCGGGCCGATGAAGACGATGCCGGCGGCCTCCAGCGCGCGCGGAAACGCCTCGCGCTCGGACAGGAAGCCGTAGCCGGGATGCACGGCCTCGGCGCCCGTCTTGCGGCAGGCCTCCACGATCTTCTCGATCACCAGATAGCTCTCGGCGGCTGCGGGCGGGCCGATCAGCACGGCCTCGTCGGCCATCTCGACATGGAGGGCATCGCGGTCGGCCTCGGAATAGACCGCAACCGTCTGAATTCCCATGCGGCGAGCGGTCTTGATGACCCGGCAGGCGATTTCGCCGCGATTGGCGATCAGAATGCGTTTGAACATGCTTTTCTTGAGTCTCGACCTTGGGCGGGACCCTTCCCTGGCCGTTGGGGCCTGCGGGGACGGGCCGTGTGACCCCCGTGGTACATCAAAATCGGCCGGAGGCAACGGTCTAAATCCGCGCCCTCTGGCGTACCAGCGCAAGACCGAAATGGGCTTGGTGAGCCCCTGAGCTCACCTACGGCTTCGCGGCCTTGGCCACGTCCCTGACCAAGCCGTGAATGAAGCCCAGCTTGCCGACCACCGCCGGCGACAGGATGAACGGATAGAGATCGCGCAGCCCCATGGCGCGGTTGACGCTGTTGATGGCGAAGGTGAAGGGCAGCCATGCATTGACGAGCGCCTCGACGTCCCTCGTCTCATAGGGGTTGAAACGGATGCGCGCCGTCAACTCCCCGTCGCGATCGACCCTGGGGCGCACCTCCATGCCGAACTCGGAGGCCATCTCCAGGGTATCGACGATGTGGAGGTAGTGCGCCCAGGTCTCGGCGAAATCCTCCCAGGGATGCGTGGTGGCGTAGGCCGAGACGTAGGTCTGCTGCCAGTCCGGCGGCGCACCTTCGGCATAATGGAGCTGCAAGGCCTGGCCGTAATCGGCGGAATCGTCGCCGAACACGGCGCGGCATTCCTCCAGTCTGCCGCCCACGCGCACCAGCACGTCCCAGAAGTAATGGCCGACCTCGTGGCGGAAATGCCCGAGCAGCGTGCGGTAGGGCTCGCCCATCTCGAGCCTGCGCCGCTCGCGCTCGATCTCGTCGGTCTCTGTCAGAGCGATCGTGATCAGGCCGTTATCGTGGCCGGTCATGATCCTCTGCCCGCTGTTCGGATCGTCCGCGAGGAAATTGAAGATCAGCCCATGTTCGGGATTTTCCTGCCGCATCTGGAGCGGCAGCTTCCAGCGGATCAGGGAATAGAACAGCCGGTGCTTCGCCACCTCCAATTCGCGCCAGCCGGCGAGCTGAACCGGATCGGACAGATCGGGCACGATGCCGTTGTGGCGGCAGGCGCGGCAATAGCCGGTGGTGTCGCCCGCATCCGTCAGCCAGTTGCACGCGTCGTACTCGGCGTTGCGGCAGAGCATCCGCCCCTTGCCCTTGCCGGCGAGCGTCATCCAGGCCCCGCCGTCGGGCTCGATCGCCGACATCGTCTCCTTCTCCGGCAGGAACGCGACGCGGTGGCCGCAGCGTTCGCAGGCGCGGTTCTCGAAATAGAGGACGTTGCCGCAGTCCTGGCAGACAAAGAGCTTCAAGGTTTAGCCTCTTCGGGAAGGGAGTTTTATGATTAAGAGTTGCGACGCCTCGCAAATACGCGCACGGGGGCTCATGGTTCCAACATTCGGGAACAAATAGCCAGACCGGGCGTTCGTTCATACCCGCCCCTGCGATCGGTGGCGCCTTTCCGTCCTTATCCCCTTTTGAGTAATGGCTATCACGCTTTGTCTGTGGGAATATCGGCCCGGCACGTGCGCTCTTGCATCACAACGGCCGACACCTTGAACGATCCCTTGCCCGATACCACCGCCGCCGAAAGGCTGCGCCAGCACCTCGAAGAGATCGCGCGCGAGCGCGACAACGCCTATCACGCGCTCCAGGAGCGCGAGGCAGAGCTGGCGCGTATCCAGCGCATCGGCAAGGTCGGTGGCCTCGAGGTCGACTTCCGCGAAGGCTTCAAGAACCGCCGCTCGCCGGAATATCTGATGCTCCACGGGCTGCCGGCGGATGCCACCGACGAGTCGCATGAGGATTGGGTCAACCGCATCCATCCCGAGGATCGCGACGCCGCGGTCAAGCACTTCCTCGATGCGCTGGCCGGGACGAACGAAGACTACACCGCCGAATACCGCATCATCCGCCCCAACGACGGCGAGACCCGCTGGATCCGCGTCGTCGCCAAGTTCGAGCGCGACAGCGACGGCCGCGCCATTCGCCTCGTCGGCGCCCATATCGACATCACCGCCCAGGCACTCGCGCGCGAGACGCTGCGCGAGAGCGAGGAGCGCTTCCGGCTGATCGCCGACAGCGCGCCGGTGCCGATCTGGGTCACGAAGCTCGACCGCACGCGCTCCTTCGCCAACCAGGCCTATGTCGACTTCGTCGGCCTGCCTTACGACCAAGCCATCGATTTCGACTGGCGCAAGATATTGCATCCGGACGACCTGCCGCATGTGCTGCAGCAATCGGTCCAGGGCGAAGCGTCGCTGAAGCCGTTCGTGCTGGAAGCGCGCTACAAGAACGCCAGCGGTGAATGGCGGTGGCTGCGCTCGGAATCGCAGCCGCGCTGGGACCCGACCGGCAAGCACATCGGCTTCATCGGCGTCGCCCACGACATCACCGCCGCCAAGCAGGCCGAGATTGAGCTGAGGCGACTCAACGAGACCCTGGAGGAGCGCATCACCGAGCGCACCGCCGAGCTCGAATCCAACGAGGCGCGGCTGCGCGCGATCCTGGAGACAAGCAACCAGTATCAGGGGCTGGTCAATCTCAGGGGCGAGCTGCTCTACGCGAACCGGACTGCGCTCGATGGCATTCGCGTGGAGGCCCGCGACGTCATCGGCAAACCGTTCTGGGACACGCCCTGGTTCAACCAGACCCAGGGCATGAGCGCCGTCGTGCGCGAGGCCTTCGATACTGTGCTCAAAGGCGAAGCGGTGCGGCTGGAGATGCGCCTGCGCCTGCCCATCGGGGAGCGCGATTTCGACTTCGGCATGCGTCCCGTGCTCGACCGCCACGGCAACATCACCGGTGCGGTGCCCGAGGCCGTCGACATCACCGAGCGCCGCCGCGGCGAGGAAGCGCTGCGGCAGTCGCAGAAGATGGAGGCGATCGGCCAGCTCACCGGCGGCGTCGCCCACGACTTCAACAACCTCCTCACCATCATCCGCTCCGCGACCGACTTCCTGCGCCGCCGCGAGCTGCCGGAAGAACGCCGCCGCCGCTATGTCGACGCCATCTCCGACACGGTGGAGCGCGCCTCCAAGCTCACCGCGCAGCTTTTGGCCTTTGCGCGCAGGCAGCCGCTGAAGCCGCAGATCTTCAACGTCGGCAGCCAGGTCGAGGCCGTGGCGCAACTGGTCCGGCCACTGGTCGGCGGCCGCATCGCGATCGCCGTCGAGGTGAACGATGCCGACTGCTTCACGGTGGCCGACATCGCGCAGTTCGAGACCGCGCTGATCAACCTCGCCATCAACGCCCGCGACGCCATGGATGGCGAAGGCCGCCTCACCATCGCCGTGCGCAAGGTCGCGGGCATCCCGAGCCTGCGTGCGCAGTCGGCGCGCGGCGGCGACTATGTCGCGATCTCGGTCGCGGACACCGGCAGCGGCATCGCGCCTGAAAACATCGACGCCATCTTCGAGCCGTTCTTCACCACCAAGGAGGTCGGCAAGGGCACCGGCCTCGGCCTCAGCCAGGCCTTCGGCTTCGCAAAGCAGTCCGAGGGCGACATCGCGGTGACGAGCACGCACGGCGAAGGCGCGACCTTCACCATCTACCTGCCGCAGGCGCACAGTCCAGCCGCGGAGAAGGACGCTGCGGCACTGACCAGCGAAGCCGCCACCACCGGGCGCGGCTATCGCGTGCTCGTTGTCGAGGACAATGACGACGTCGGCCAGTTCTCGACCGAGCTGCTGGAAGATCTCGGCTATGTCGTCCGCCGGGTCGCCAACGCCAATGCGGCGCTCGGCATTCTCGGCGAGAACGAATTCGCCGTCGACCTCGTCTTTTCCGACGTCATCATGCCCGGCATGAACGGGGTCGAGCTCGCCGGCGTCATCCGCGAGCGCTATCCGGGCCTGCCCGTCGTGCTCACCAGCGGCTACAGCAACGTCCTCGCCGAGAACGCGCATCGCGGGTTCGAGTTGATCCAGAAGCCGTATTCGGTGGAATCGCTGTCGCGCATTTTGCGCAAGGCGATCACGGAGAAGTTGGCGGCGGCAAGGTGAGTAATAATCGATGAAACCCGCCCTCTTCTCAGCCTGGCAGACCTGGGCGCTGCTCTCGGCCTGCTTTGCGGCGCTCACCGCGATCTTCGCCAAGGTCGGCGTCGAGAACATCAATCCGGATCTGGCGACGTTCATCCGCACGATCGTGGTGCTGCTCGCCTTCTCGGTGCTGCTGTTCTTCACCGGACAATTCGCGGTGCCGTCGGCGGTCTCGTCGAAGACCTGGTTGTTCCTGGTGTTGTCCGGGCTTGCGACCGGCGCGTCCTGGCTGTGCTATTTCCGTGCGCTGAAGCTTGGCCCGGCGACGCTGGTGGCGCCGATCGACAAGCTCAGCGTCGTGCTGGTGGCCCTTTTCGCCTTCGCCTTTCTCGGCGAGCGGCCAACTGGACAGGGCTGGCTCGGCATCGCCATGATCGGCGCCGGCGCGGTGCTGCTGGCCGTGAAGTTTTGAAGGGCGGAACAAAGGTGGCGCGAGATCGGTTTCTGGCTGGTCGCTTCCCAGCCTCGATCGAGAGACCGATGTCGAGCCAAGCCTCCCATCACCCCACCGACCAGACGAGACGCGCCGGCCGCGCGCTGGATGCGGCCAACTTCTTCCTCGCCGACGTCCGCGACGGGCTTGGGCCCTATCTCGCCGTCTATCTCCTCACCGAGCAGCACTGGGACGAGGCGCGCATCGGCCTCGTGATGTCGATCGCAACCATTGCCGGCATCGTGGCGCAGACGCCGGCTGGCGCGCTGGTCGATGCGACGCGGGCGAAGCGGCTGGCGATGGTCATCGCCGCCATCATGGTGACGCTGGCATCGCTGTCGCTGCCGCTGTTTCCCGCCTTCCTGCCGGTCGCGGTCTCGCAGGGCATCGCACAGGCCGCCGCAGTGATCTTTCCGCCGGCGATCGCCGCCGTCTCGCTCGGCATCTTTGGCCACGCCGCCTTCACCCGGCGGATCGGCCGCAACGAGACCTTTAATCACGCCGGCAATGCAGTCGCCGCCGGGCTGGCGGGACTTTCCGCCTATTGGTTCGGTCCGACCGTCGTGTTCTACCTTCTCGCTGCCATGGCGGTCGCAAGCCTCGTGAGCATTCTCGCGATCCCCGCTCGCGCCATTGACCACGACCTCGCCCGCGGGCTGCACGACGCCGATACCAGTGACCGGTCGGAACAGCCCTCGGGTTTCGCGGTGCTCCTGACCTGCCGCCCCCTCCTCGTCTTCGCGGTCTGCGTCGTGCTGTTTCACCTGTCCAATGCGGCCATGCTGCCGCTGGTCGGGCAGAAACTCGCGCTGCAGGACAAGAACATGGGCACCAGCCTGATGTCGGCCTGCATCGTCGCAGCGCAAATAGTGATGGTGCCGTTCGCGATGCTGGTTGGCGCGAAGGCCGACCGCTGGGGCCACAAGCGCTTCTTCCTCGCCGCATTGTTGATCCTGCCCATTCGCGGCGCACTCTATACGCTCTCCGACAATCCGTTCTGGCTGGTCGGCGTGCAGCTTCTGGACGGCATCGGCGCCGGCATCTTTGGCGCGATCTTCCCCGTCATCGTCGCCGACCTCATGCGCAACACCGGCCGCTTCAACGTCGCGCAGGGCGCCATCATCACCGCCCAGAGCATCGGCGCGGCGCTGTCGACGACGCTTGCGGGCCTCGTCGTGGTCGGTGCCGGCTACAGCGCGGCGTTCATCACGCTTGGCGCGGTCGCCGCGATCGGCGCCATCGTCTGCCTCCTCGCTTTGCCCGAGACCCGGCGTGGCACCTTGCAGGCACAGGGGAAGACAGCGGCTCCAGCATCGGTTATCGCTGCCGAATGAACCGACCCAACCTCAAGGACTGAACGTGCCGTCTGACGCCATCTGGGCTTGGAGCATTATCGTCGCCGCGACCGCAGGCGTCATCATCCGGCCTTTCCGCCTGCCCGAGGCGATCTGGGCCGTGATCGGCGCCGGCGCCCTGGTGCTGCTCGGCCTCCTGCCGTGGCAGGACGCGCTCACGGGCATCGAGAAAGGCGTCGACGTCTATCTCTTCCTGATCGGCATGATGCTGATCGCCGAGCTCGCCCGGCTCGAAGGCCTGTTCGACTATCTCGCCGCCCTCGCGGTCGAATATGCAGCCGGCTCACCTCAGCGGCTGTTTCTGCTGATCTATCTCGTCGGCACCGTCGTCACCGTGCTGCTCTCCAACGACGCCACCGCGATCGTGCTGACACCCGCCGTCTACGCTGCGACGCGCGCGGCCGGCGCCAAGCCGCTGCCCTATCTCTTCGTGTGCGCCTTCATCGCGAACGCCGCAAGTTTCGTGCTGCCGATCTCGAACCCCGCCAATCTCGTGGTGTTCGGCTCGCACATGCCGCATCTGACCGAATGGCTGCGTCAGTTCGCCCTGCCCTCGCTCGCCTCGATCGTGCTGACCTATGTCGTACTGCGCATCACCCAGCATCGCGCGCTGAAACAGGAGATCATCGAGCGCCGCGTGCCGCACAAGGTGCTCAGCCGTGGCGGCAAGCTGACCGCGATCGGCATTGCTGCGATCGGCGTGATGCTGATCACGGCCTCCGCGCTCGACAAGCAGCTTGGCCTGCCGACCTTCATCTGCGGCGCCGTGACGACCGGCCTCGTCCTGCTGCTCAGCCGTCAGTCGCCCATGCCGGTGCTGAGGCACGTGTCCTGGAGCGTGCTGCCGCTGGTCGGCGGGCTTTTCGTGATGGTGGAAACACTGGTGAAGACTGGCGTGATCGGCCATCTCAGCGCACTTCTGCACGAGGCCGTCGCGCAGTCCGTACCCGGGGCCGGCTGGAGCGTTGGGATCGCCACCGCCATCGCCACCAATATTGCCAATAACCTGCCGGTCGGCCTCGTCGCCGGGTCGATCGTGGCCGCCGATCACCTGCCCACCTCGGTCGTCAGCGCCATCCTGATCGGCGTCGACCTGGGACCGAATTTCTCGATCACCGGTTCGCTCGCGACCATCCTGTGGCTGGTTGCGCTCCGCCGCGAAAAAATCGAGGTCGGCGCCTGGCCGTTCCTCAAGCTGGGCCTGCTGGTGACGCCACCCGCCTTGATCGCAGCGCTTGCGGCTGCGATCTGGTAATCGCGCGCAATTTGCGGCGCATCAATGTCGCCGCCAAAGCCGGACCTATGCTTCTTCGCGTCGCGCAGTCTCATACGGCGCGGCACGGAGGTCCATCATGCAGATTCAGTCAAAGGCATTGCCGCAGAGTTTTTCCCTGCGTCGGTCGTTTCGGAGCTTCACCGCGCCGGAACAAGGTGGCGGGACATATCACCCCCTGCTCGTCGTCTCGGTCGTGGTGCTGCTGACCCTGTTCGCGATCGTGGAGATCGACCTCCACAGCGTCCAGCTTCAGGCGATCGGCCTGCTCGGCCATGGGTCCGGGATCAATCCCGTCTTCCTGAGCCCGTAGCGGGAAAAGCCCGATCGCGGCCACAAGGCCGCGACCGGGCAACGCGTTAGTCGTTCTCGTAGCCGTAGACTTCCGGCAGGATGAAGATTGCGGCGAGCAATCCGATCAGCGGGAAGATCGCGACCATCAGCGTGGCATTCGCCTGGCCGATCGCCGCGAACACCGTCGGGAACAGGAAGATCGCCAGGAACGACGGCAACTTCACGAACATGTAGGCGAAGCCGCTGGCCGTGCCGCGATACTTGGGCTTCGCAACCATGGTCGGGATCGTCATGCAGTTCGACGCGTCCCAGTAGTGGCCCCACAACATGGCGGCCGCCGCGAACGGCAGCAGTATCTTGTTGTCGGTGTAGAGCGCGAAGGCAGCGACCAGCAGCGAAGCCAGCACGATGCTGAAGCCGGCGATCGAGATGCCGCGGTGGCCGATCTTCGGCGTCAGCAGCGGACCGACCCAGCCGGACAGAGCCGCGAAGGAAAACAGCGCCATCGTCACCAGATTGATGCCGAGCACGCTCGACACGCCAACCATCACGAACAGCACCGGCAGATAGAATGCGAAGGTCGAGAACTCGCTGCCTTGCGCGAAACAGGCGATCCAGCCGTAGATCGTGGCGCGCCAGCGGATCGGGTCCTTCCTGAGGTCGGCGATGAAGGCACGTGTGCTGACCTTCGGCACCTTCACGTCCTGGTCCGGCAACATGTCGAGATTGTCGTTGAACATCTCGCGCGCGACCTTCTTGGCCTCGCGGTAACGTCCCTTCTGCACCAGCCACACCGCCGTCTCCGGCACGTCGTGACGCATGATCAGGATGATCAGCGCCGGCACCGCGCCGAGACCGAGCGTCACGCGCCACAGCATCTCGTGCTGCATGTCGATCAGCAGGAAGATCACGATAACACCGATGGTGAGAACTTCACCGACGGCGAACATGAATTGCCAGCGATTGCCCATGACCTCGCGCTCACCCTTGGCCATGGATTCCATGATGTAGGTGTAGCCGGTCGAAATATCCGAGCCAAGCGGAATGCCGAGCAGGAAGCGGATCACGATGAGCCAGGTCACGTTCGGCACGAAGGCCTGCGCCAGCGCGAGCACGATGAACAGCACCATCGTCACCAGGAACATGACGCGGCGGCCGATCTTGTCGGAGAGCCAGCCGCCGAGCAGCGCGCCGATCAGGGCGCCGCCCTGCGTGCCGGCGGCGGCAAGACCCAGCATCAGCGGATCGGGATTGTACTGTTCCTTGATGAAGATCAGCACGAAGGCGATCGAATAGAGATCCCAGGCTTCGACCAGGATCGAGGCCATCATCAGCCAGCCGACCTTGTTGCCCTTGGGACTGTAGTTCGTGATGAGGTAACGGACCGCGGCTTCGCTCGCGGTCGGTTGTGGCATCGCCGTCGTTAACATCTTTGGTCCTCTCTTCAAAACTTTCTTACGTGCCGAGCAGCGGCTCGATGCTGCAATCGAGCAGGCGCGGATCGATCCCCGCCTCCATGCCCGTGAACATGTGGTCCATGTAGTCGATCAACGCATCGCTCGCCTTCACCGCGTCCTCGACGTGGCGGCCGGCGACCGCAACGAGAATGGCGAGGTGGCGATCGATCGTGCCTGACAGTTCGGCCTGCCCCGGCATGAAGCGATGGTGGATGTAGCCGATGCGGCGGTACAGCGTGTGCAACGGCCGCAGCGTGTGCACCAGGAAGGGCTCGCCGGCGGCTTCCAGCACCAGCGCGTCGATGCGGCGATCGATGCTGTTGAATTCGTCGAGGGTCAGGGTGGCGCGGCGTTCGCGCAGCAGACGCTCGATGTGCAGCGCCTGATTGCGATGCGACAGGCTGGCGCGATCCGCCGCGAGCCGCACGACGAAGCGCTCCATGTCGCGGCGCAAGGCCAGCAGCATCCGCTCGCGCGCAAGATCGATCGGCGCGATGTGCAGGCCGTGGCGCGGACGGATGATGATGAGCGTGTCAGCGGAGAGGCGATTCACGGCGTGATGCACCGGTGTGCGCCCGAAGCCGGTGATGTGCTGCAATTCCAGCATCGTCATGAATTGTCCGGGCTTAAGCTCGCAGTGGACGAGCAGCTCTTCGATCCTCTGGTAAGCCAGCTCGAAGAAGTTGAGCCGGTTGCGGCGGGAGGGCTTGCCCTCGCCGTCGTCCTCGTTTCTCACCACCTCGAGCGCGCGCTTGCGCCGTGCCATGTCGTCCTCCTGTCAGCCGCGCTCTCATTGCTGGGTGGCGCCTTAGTTGTGGGACCCTTAAAACATGTTGTGATATATTACAAGCAGGCGTAAGACGTTCGCGCGATCTGCAACATGTTGCAGCGCGAAATGAGACGTCAGGTGCGAGGCGCCTGTGATGGGAGGATTGTTGCCGTGAAGATCACGTCAATCGAGACGCTGCGCACCGAGGAATTTTCGAACGTCATCTGGGTACGCGTTCACACCGACACGGGCATGATCGGTCTCGGCGAAACCTTCTATGGCGCGGGCGCGGTCGAAGCGCAGATCCACGACACCTTTGCCGGCCGCCTGCTTGGCCGCAATCCGCTGCATATCGAGGCGATCCATCGCGACATGCTGAACCTGCCGATGGCGCAATCCTCGACCGGCGTCGAATACCGCGCGGCCTCCGCAATCGACATCGCGCTATGGGATCTGTTCGGCAAGGTCTGCAATCAGCCTGTACACCAGATGCTCGGCGGCCTCTGCCGCGACAAGCAGCGCATCTACAACACCTGCGCCGGCACCCAATATGTCCGCTCCACCAATATCAGCCCCGTCGCCAACTGGAATCTCGGCGCCTCCAAAGGCCCCTACGAAGACCTCGACGGCTTCATGCACCACGCCGATGCACTGGCCGAAAGCCTGCTGGAGAGCGGCATCTCCGCCATGAAGATCTGGCCGTTCGACCCGGCCGCACAGGAGAACAAGGGCCTCTACATCACCGCAGCCCAGATGAAGCGGGCGATCGAACCGTTCGAGAAGATCCGCAAGGCCGTCGGCGACAAGATGGAGATCATGGTCGAACTCCACTCACTCTGGAACCTGCCGACCGCCAAGCAGATCGCACGTGCGCTCGAGCCCTACAAGCCGACCTGGTACGAAGACCCGATCCGGATGAACTCACCGCAGGCGCTGGCCGAATATGCCCGCTCGACCGATGTCTGGGTCTGCGCCAGCGAGACGCTGGGCTCGCGCTTTCCCTACAAGGACATGCTCGACCGCGACGCCATGCATGTGGTGATGGCAGACCTGTGCTGGACCGGTGGCCTCACCGAGGGTCGCAAGATCGCGGCGATGGCCGAGACCTATCACCGCCCGTTTGCGCCGCATGACTGCATCGGCCCGATCGGCTTCATCGCCGCCATCCACATGTCGTTCAGCCAGCCCAACACGCTGATCCAGGAATCGGTGCGCGCCTTCTACAACGGCTGGTACAATGAGCTCGTCACCACGATGCCCACGATCAAGGACGGCTTTGTCTATCCGATGGAAGGACCCGGCCTCGGCGTCGACCTTCTGCCCGCCGTATTTGACCGCTCCGATCTGACCGTGCGTCGCTCCAACGTCTGAGGATTTCTTGAGATGAGCACCGCCCTCTTCGACCTTTCCGGCCGCACCGCGCTCGTGACCGGCTCCTCCCGCGGGCTCGGCCGCGCCATTGCCGAGGGCATGGCCAAGGCCGGCGCCAAGATCATCATCAACGGCGTCGACCCCAAGCGCGTCGAGCAGGCCGTCGCCGAGTTTCGCGCCGCCGGTCATCAGGCCGAGGGCGCCGCGTTCAACGTCACCGATGAGCCCGCGATCGTCGCGGCCTTCGAGCGCTTCGACCGCGAAGGGCTCGCGGTCGACATTCTCGTGAACAATGCCGGCATCCAGCACCGCAAGCCGCTGGTCGAGTTCACCACCGACGAATGGCGCAAGGTGATCGAGACTGACCTCACCAGCGCCTTCGTGATCGGCCGCGAGGCCGGCAAGCGCATGATCCCGCGCAAGCACGGCAAGATCATCAATATCGGCTCGCTCGGCAGCGAGCTCGCGCGTCCCACCATCGCGCCCTACACCGCGGCCAAGGGCGGCATCAAGAACCTGACCCGCTCGATGGCGGTGGAATGGGCCCAGCACGGCATCCAGGCCAATGCGATCGGCCCCGGCTACATGCTCACCGACATGAACGAGGCGCTGGTCAACAACACCGACTTCAACAACTGGCTGATGGGTCGCATCCCCTCCAAGCGCTGGGGCAGGCCGGACGAGTTGGTGGGCGCGGCGATCTTCCTGGCGTCGGACGCTTCGACCTACGTCAACGGACAGATCATCTATGTCGATGGCGGCATGATCGCCGCGATGTAATCGCGAAAGCCAAGGGAACGAGACCATGCGCGCCGTCGTCATCCACGCCCCGAAAGACCTGCGGATCGACAGCTATCCCGATCCAGCCCCCGCCCCGGGCGAAGTCCGCGTCAAGATTGCGAACGGCGGCATCTGCGGCTCCGATCTGCACTACTACCATCACGGCGGTTTCGGCGTCGTGCGCATCCAGCAGCCGATGGCGCTGGGCCACGAGATCGCGGGCGTGGTCGCGGCCGTCGGTGACGGCGTCACCAATGTGAAGCCGGGCACGCGCGTCGCCGTCAATCCGAGCAGACCGTGCGGCCAGTGCCTGCATTGCCAGGAAGGCATGCGCAACCAGTGCCTCGACATGCGCTTCCTCGGCAGCGCGATGCGCTTCCCCCACGTGCAAGGCGGCTTTCGCGAGTTCATCACGGTCGATGCCACGCAAGCCGTGCCGATTGCTGACAAGCTGTCGCTGGCGGAAGCTGCGGTGGCCGAGCCGCTCGCAGTGTGCCTGCATGCCGGCAAGCAGGCCGGCCCCCTCCTCGGCAAGCGCGTGCTGATCACGGGTTGCGGGCCGATCGGTGCGCTGATGATCCTCGTCTCGCGCTTCGGCGGCGCGTCCGAGATCGTGGTGACCGATGTCGCCGACGCACCGCTCGCGGTCGCGAGAAAGCTCGGCGCCACCCACGCCATCAATGTCGCGGCCGATGCCACAGCGCTCGATCCCTGGCGCGCCGGCAAGGGCGTGTTCGACACCCTGTTCGAGGCCTCCGGCAACCAGGCCGCGCTTCGCACCGCGCTCGACGTGCTTCGGCCCGGCGCGACGCTGGTGCAGCTCGGTCTCGGCGGCGAGATGACGCTGCCGATCAACTCCATCGTCGCCAAGGAATTGCAGCTCCGCGGCACCTTCCGCTTCGACCCCGAATTCGAGCTCGCGGTGCGGCTGATGGGCGAAGGGCTGATCGACGTGAAACCGCTGATCACGGCCACCATGCCGTTCGAGAACGCGGTCGCCGCGTTCGAGCTCGCCAGCGACCGCTCGCGGTCGATGAAGGTGCAGCTGACGTTCTAGGGCGAGTATCGCGGTTACTGGCTCTCGATCAGCTTATCGCTGACCAGCCTGACCGCGCCCCGTTTCCACGAATAGTCCGCGCCCATGCGCAGGCCGCTGTCGCCACGCGACAGTACCGCACCGGTCCTGGCGTCGCGGACCTGGAAGCCCAGTGTGTATTCGGTGCGGCTGACCCGCCGGACCACGCCGATCAGCGACTGATCCGCGCCGAGCTTTTGCGCGATCGCCGCCTCGCAGCCACCGCAATCCCGCAAGGCGCGCGCCTTGACCGCCTCGCCGCCGGCATCAACGATGCGGTAACGGCCGGATTGGCCCAGCGCCTCGCGCACGCTGCCGGTGACCTCGGCCAGATATGACGCATCCGACGCGGCCGAAGTGCCCGCCGAGGCGGCGGTCGTATCCTCGAGCTCGAAATCGAACACGGCCAGCGCGACCGGCGCGGGCGTGGCGAGCGCGGCCACGACCTCGCGAGACACGAAGATCTCGGCACGCTCCCATGATTCATCATTGTCGCCGCGGAAGGTGTAGAGCTTGTCCATCACGAGCTTCTTGGCGCCGACGTCGATGACGGCGACCTTGGCCCATTGCACCAGCGTGCTGGTCTTCTGGATGCCGCCGATGACCTTGAATGCCGCGCCGTCCTGGGCAGACGGCACCGGCCGGTAACGGCCGTCCGCACTGATATCCCGCCTGAGCGCGGCCATGAACGCCGACAGCCGCCGCTCGTGGGCGGCGGTCTGGTTGGCCGGCTCGGCCGACGTATCGGTGTAGCTGAAATCGTCCATGGCAACGCCGATGGCATCCTCGGCACCGGCAGGCGAAGAGACCGCCGGGAGGACGAAGAGGAGGAAAGCAGAGAGGATCAAGCTGATACGGCGCATGCGGGCCTCGTGTGATGGAGCGGCGGCGCAATCTGGACGGCAACCTCATGCCATGCAGCCGTCCCCGTCCCGGCGCGTGCCGGGAAAATTTCACGACGTTGCACCGCGGTAAGCGCGGCGCTTTGCGCCGCTCGCGTTCTGCCGTTTAATGCTGGGGCGACAATTCCGTTCGCGCCAGGTGCCCGCCGATGTGGAACCGCCCGAGGTTCGATCTCAAGGTCCGTCTGACGTTGCGCGTGGCCGCCATATCGGCCGCGTGCTTCGCCGCGATCTCCGCCTATTTCCTCATCACCGCCGACCGCGCGGCCCATGCGCGCCTCGACGACATCGCCGCCATCGTGGCCAAGACGCTGGAGCTGCAACAGGGCAAGATCCAGTGGGTGGCCAGCCCCCGCTCGGACTTTCCCAACCTCGACCCCGTTTCGGCCTATGTGATGACGCCCGGCCTGTGCCTGGCGTTCCGCGGCGTGAGCGGCGACATCATCCAGCGATTCTGCAGTGGCGCGCCGATCCCGGCGAACCCGCCGCCGCAAGTCTTCGTGGCTTTCTATCGCAGCCTGTTCGACCCCGGCCGCGAGGCGGCACGGCCCGTGATCGTGCGCGGAACGAAACTCGGCGAGACCGTGGTCTCGGTCGACCCGGCCGTGCAGACGGCCGACGCCTGGCACGAGGCCGGCCGCCTGATGCTCGCACTTGCGATCGCACTGCCGCTGTTGTGCGTCCTGGTCTACGCTGCGCTGGCGCGTGCGCTGCGCCCCACCCGCATGATCCGCTCCGGCCTCGAACGGATCGCCGCCAATGACCTGTCGACGCGGCTGCCGCCGTTCGATCTCGCCGAGCTGTCGGCGATCCGCGACGTCTTCAACCATCTCGCCGAAAGCCTCGACACCGCGCTGGCCGAGCGCAGCGAGCTGACGCGGAAACTGATCGCACTCCAGGACGAGGAGCGCCGCCATCTCGCGCGCGAGCTGCATGACGAGTTCGGCCAGTCGCTGGCCGCCATCCGTGCGCTCGCCTCCTCTGCCCGCCAGACCGCCGTACAGGACTGCCCCTCCCTGCTTGGCGAGTGCGACGGCATCGCGCGGACCGCAACCGGCATGATGGAGACGCTGCGCGGCGCGCTGTTCCGGCTGCGCCCGCCTGATGTCGAGGAGCTTGGGCTCGTGGCGAGCCTCGAAGGCCTGGTTGCGGGCTGGAACGGGCGTAGCCGCGGCCAGACGCGGTTTTCGATCCGGTTCGACGGTGCGTTCGCGACCCTGCCCGCCACGATCAGCGCGAGCCTCTACCGCATCGTGCAGGAGGCGCTCACCAACGCCGCCAAGCATGCCGGCGCCACGCGGGTAAGCCTGGAGCTTGCGATGCGTGCCGACGAGATCGCACTTGCGATCGACGACGACGGACGGTCGAACGATCCCGTCGCAAAGTCCGGAATGGGCCTGCTCGGCATGCGCGAGCGCGTTGCGGCCTTGCGCGGCCAGTTGAGCTTCGAGGCCGCGCCGAACGGCGGCTCTGCGCTGCGCGTGGTCATTCCGCTTGCAGGCCTCGATCGGCAGCCACTGGAGCGCGCGGCATGAGCGCGGCCGATGCGACCATTCTGCTGGTCGACGACCATTCCGTCGTCCGCGAAGGCTATCGCTCCGTGCTCCAGAAGCAGCCCGGGCTTCGCG
This sequence comes from Bradyrhizobium sp. 613_E4_N2_2, assembly GCF_052075995.1. Lineage (NCBI taxonomy): Bacteria > Pseudomonadati > Pseudomonadota > Alphaproteobacteria > Hyphomicrobiales > Nitrobacteraceae > Bradyrhizobium > Bradyrhizobium sp. 613_E4_N2_2. The sequence goes on along the minus strand of NZ_CP197234.1, from coordinate 3,633,940 downwards.
TCGTCGCCGAAGCCGCCGACGGCGCCGAGGCCTACCGTCTCTTCAAATCCGAGGCGCCCGACCTCGTCATCATGGATCTGAGCATGCCCGGCATCGGCGGCATCGAAGCCGTCAGGCGCATCAGGCAATGGGACAAGGCGGCACGGATCCTCGTTTTCACCATGCACGAGAATGCCGGCTTCGCCGTGCAGGCGATCCGCGCCGGCGCGCGGGGCTATGTCACCAAGACCAGCCCGCCCGAGACGCTGGTGCGCGCCGTTATGGACGTGCTCGCCGGCAAGATCGCCATCAGCCCCGACATCGACCACGAGCTCGCGCTCAGCCGCATCAGCGGCGAGAGCTCGGCCGCCGACGTGCTCACGCCGCGCGAGTTCGAGGTGCTGCGGCTGCTGCTCGCCGAGAACACGACGGAGGAGATCGCCGAAACGCTCCACGTCAGCCCGAAGACGGTGGCGAACCTGCATTCGCTGATCAAGGACAAGCTCGGCGTCGGCTCCGACATCGAGCTGGTCCGGCTGGCGCTGCGGCAAGGCCTGCTAACGCAGGCCGATCTCGGCGAAGCCCGGTCGCTCAGGCCAGATAACGCGTGAGATAGCCTTCCATGGCGTAGAGCGCGCAGAGCGCGAGGCTCGACCACACCGCAGCGGTGAAATACAGGAACATCCAGGTCAGCTCGCCCTTCCAATGCGCGATGTCGTGGGTCACCACCCAGCGCGTCGCGACGTCATGCAGACCTTCGAGGAAGCCGAGGAGCTTGTTGCCCTCTTGATGCCCTGCCCGCCAGCGGCTGAGATACATCGGCACGTCGACGGTGACGAGGAAGGCGAGGAAGCAGGCGATGCCGACGATGCCGGCGATCAGCGCCCATCGCACCGGTCCCTGGAATTCCGGCATGAGGCGGCACAGCGCGATGCCGGCGAGGAAAAACGTCACCGCCCACAGCGAGTTCTCGATCGCGTTGTAGAGGAAGTTCGTGGTGACGACCGCGTACCAGGAGAAGCACTCCGCGACGATGATGATGGGCACGATCACCAGCGCGATGTTCACCGCGGTCTCCGCGCCCGTCATGTGACCCAGCTGATGCAGGATGATCGCCCATTGCGCGACGAAGCACAGCTCGGCCACGGTCGCGACGGTGCGGCCGACGAAGACGCTGGAGAGCCAGGTGTCGAACAGGCAGATGCGCTGCACGTCGGCGCGCGGCAGGAACGATCGGAACGCGCAGCCGAACACATAGCCGGCGCAGAGCAGGAACATCAGCCCGATATCCGAACCGCCGCCGGCGCTGCGGGCAACCGTCGGATAGAACTCGCGGTACAGCATGAACCAGACGAGAATGTTGGCAGCACTGACAAGCGTCAGGGACCCCCACCACCACGCGAGGGGATTTGACCGCGCCTGCCACTGCAACATGAATCGCTCCGCCGTAACCGATATGACATTTAGTGGTAGCAATTCTGTCATAAATCGGCGGCACGACGCGACAAAAATCTACGTTATGGCGCTGTCATAATTGACCTGCGCGCTGTCATATTCGCGAAGGCGACTGCTCTCCCCATGCGTTTTCCGAGCTTATTCCGGGGCGCCTTTCCGAGGCCCCCGGAATAACGCGGGACTCTATTTCTTCATCCCGGCAACATACGCCGCGAGCTTGTCCATCGTCTGGTAGCCATACTCGACGGCACCGAAGCTGATCATGCCGTCGCGCTGCTCGGTGCTCGAGGCCAGTTGCCGCATCATCAGCACGGTCTTGCCGTTGCTCTGCTCGGCAAAGGTGAGTGTGAAGCGGAACATGCCGGGATCGTCGTCCTGGTCGACGCCGTGATCCATCTCCATCAGCGACGGCCGCTCGATGCGGCGGAAGCGCATGCGGTTCGGATAGACGGTGCCGTCAGGGCCGATCATGTTGAAGCGCCAGACGCCGCCGACGCGCACGTCGATCTCGAAGGTCTCGATCTTGAAGCCCTTCGGCCCGAACCATTGCGGGAGATGTTTTGGATCGGACCACGCCTCGAACACCAGATCGCGCGGCGCGTCGATCACGCGCGACATCACGATCTCGCGGTCGATCGACCATTGCGACAGAGCAGGATTGGCAGAATTCGTCATCACTCAGAACCTTTCCGTTTGGTTGTGCGGGACGGCCGCTTGGCGGCCGCCCTCTCCTTCTCTTTCTTCAGTTGCAAGACGTAAGCCTCGAACCTGTCGAGCCGCGCCTCCCAGATCGCGCGCTGCTGCTGGAACCAGTCCTCCGCGCCGACGAGCGCGTCCGGGCTGAGACGGCAGGTGCGCACGCGGCCGGATTTCTCCGACTGAACGAGCCCGCTCGTCTCCAGCACATGGATGTGTTTCATGAAGCTCGGCAGCGCCATCTCGAACGGATCGGCGAGCTCGCCGACCGACGCCTCGCCGGCACAGAGCCGCATCACGATCGCCCGCCTTGTGGGATCGGCGAGGGCTGCGAAGATCTGGTCGAGCTGGGATAATTGGTTAGCCATGAAGCTAACTATAGACCTGCCACCGCCGGACGTCAATAATTGTTAGCTCACAAGCTAAGTATTTTTCCGCAAGCCCCCGCCGGCGGAACCCACAACGCGCAATCGTGAATTGGGGCACCCGGCCCTCGCCGTTAGAAGAGAGAGGGGGCGCATCGCATCAAGCGTCAGAGCCGTGCTGTCTGTTGTCACCTCGTCACACCTCACCCGGCGGGCCCTCGCGCGGGCCGCGTTGGTTCCCCTCGTGTTGGCCTGGCCGCGCCGCGCATCCGCGGATTCCGACATGATCGCGCAGATGCGCGACATCGTCGCCAACGAGCTGGCGCCGACCATGACGCCGGACCAGCCGGGCGGCCTCGCCGCCGCGCTCTATGCCGGCCGCCATGTCGAGTTCTTCAACTACGGCTTCGCCGACGACGCCACGCGACGACCGGTCACGCCGGACACGCTGTTCAACCTTGGTTCGCTGCGCAAACCGTTCGAGGCGACGCTGGTGGCCCTGGGCTCGCTCCGGAGTGAATTGCGGCTCGACGACCGCCTGCCGAAATATCTGCCCGAGCTCACCGGAGACTATGTCCGCCGCGTCACCGTCGGCCAGCTCGCCACGCACACATCGGGCATGCTGCTGTCGACCGACCATCCACCCTGGCCGAACGACTCGTTCTCGCGGGCGCAGTTCATCGACATGTTCAATGCCTGGGAGCCGCAGGCCGGCGAAGCGCCCGGCAAGCAGCGCATCTACAGCCATGCCTGTTACGTGCTGCTTCAGCTCGTGCTCGAGGGCTGCTACGGCGCTCCGATCGCAACCCTGTTCGAAGAGCGCATCCTTGGGCCGATCGGCATGAATGCGACCTCTCTGCCGGAGCGCGGCGAGGACAACCGCGCCGTCATGCACGCGGCGTGGATGCAGCGCGTCGTGCAAGGCTATTCGGATCAGGGCATGGCGATCGGCCCACCCGGGAATCAGCAGAGCTATTTCGACTTTCCCGGCGCCGGCCAGATGTTTTCGTCACCGCGGGATCTCGCGACCTTCGTCGCGGCCTGCGTCGACGGCCGCTCGGTCGATCCGCATTTGCGCGAGGCGCTGCGGATGACGCAGCGCGAGACCTTCCGCGTCGACGACAAATTCGGACAAGGCATGGCCTGGGAGACGGTCCACCTCCCCGACGCCACCATCGTCGATAAGCCCGGCGGCCTCAACAATGCCTCCGGCTATCTCGGCCTCGTCCCTATCAGGCAGATCGGCTTCGTCCTGCTCGCCAATCGCGGCGAATACCCGCACGAGATCGTTCGCTACAAGATCCTGCCCGCGCTGGCGAAGCTCGTCGCCTCGCACTGAACCGTCCCTCGCAACAGAAAGCCCCGGCAGAGCCGGGGCTTTCTGCGCCAGATCAGGAACGGGATGCTCAGTACCTGGCGACGACCGGTCCGCCGAACTTGTAGTTCACGCCGACGCGCACGATGTTCGACTTGAGATCGACCGAGTGGGTATAAACGTTGCTCGGATATTGCGTTACGCCGCCGACCAGATTGGTACTGGTCGCGCTGGCGCGGCCGAGATCGACGTAGAGATATTCGGCCTTGAGCGACCAGCCGCCGCCGAAGGCATATTCGGTGCCGACGCCCGCGGTCCAGCCGAGGCGCGTGTCGCGGATCGCGGCCGACTCGGTCGCGGCTGAGAACGTGTCGGTGAAATTGAAATTGCCCTTCACCTCGGAGATCGCCGCGCCGCCCGTCGCGTACAGCAGCCAGGTCGGAGCCGCGAGGAAGCCGATGCGACCGCGGATGGTGGCGAGCCAATCGGCCGAGACCTGCGACGACACGGTAAAGCCTGTCGGCGCGCAGCAGGGATAGAGCGCAGAGCCCGTCGCGCTGCCCTTGAAACCGAAATAGTTGATGTCGCCTTCGAGGCCGAGCACGGCGTGGTTCACCTGCCAATTATAGCCCGCGGTGAAGCCGCCGGTCACGCTGGAGCTATTGACGCCTTGGGCGCCGACCGTGTTGATGGCGGGGACGCTGCTGGCGGCGAAATAGCCGGCCGGCGTCCAGATGGTCGAGGTGTTCAGATCGGCGTTGCCCCACTGCCCGCCGACATTGCCGCCGACGTAAAAGCCGGTCCAGTTGTAGGCCGGCGCCATCACCGGCGCCTTGGTGTATTGCGCCGCGAGGTCGGCCGCATGCGCGGATGCGGTGCCGAGCACAATTGAAGCGACCGCCAGCAAAAACTTGTTCATTCCGAGTCTCCATGCCCCACGCGATCGACGCTCGCGTTTCAATTGCGCACCGGTGGGAGCCATCCGGCGCAGATTGGGGATAGGGAGTGGATCGCTCGCCGTCTCGGTCTGCGGCGCAGTTCGTATGGACTGTGACGTAGTCAGTGACTTATCGCGCAAGACCAGCGAGGAGTGTGACCCGAACGCCACGCGTCGCCCCGCCGCAGCGGCGCACCACGCAAGCCGCACGTCGCGTTACGACAAGTGCACAAGAATGGCGGAGCGAAGCAGCGCCCCAACTCACACCGAGCGCGTCAGTCCGCCGTCGACGCGGATATTCTGGCCGGTGATGTAGGCGGCACCCTCGGACGCCAGGAACGACACCGTCGCCGCGACCTCCTCGACCTTGCCGTAGCGCTTCATCGGCACGCTGTCGCGGCGCGCGTCCAGCTGCGGCAGGCTGTCGATCCAGCCCGGCAGCACGTTGTTCATGCGGATGTTGTCGGCGGCATGGGTGTCGGTGAAGATCTTCGTGAAGGCGGCAAGGCCTGCGCGGAACACCGCAGAGGTCGGAAACATCGCGCTCGGCTCGAATGCCCAGGCGGTCGAGATGTTGATGATGGCGCCGCTCTTCTGTGCCTGCATCACCGGCGTCACCAGCCGGGTCGGCCGGATCACGTTGAGGAGATAGGTGTCGAGGCCGGTGTGCCACTGCTCGTCGGTGATCTCCGTGATCGCCGCGCGCGGCCCGTGGCCGGCGCTGTTGACGAGCACGTCGATGCGTCCCCATTTGGCCATCGCCCCGTCGACGAGCCGCTTCAGATCATCGTTCGACTTGTTGGAGCCGGTGACGCCGAGGCCACCGAGCTCGACTGCCAGCGCCTCGCCCTTGCCGGAGGACGACAGGATCGCGACGCGAAAGCCGTCGGCCGCGAGCCGCCGCGCAGCCCCTGCCCCCATGCCGCTGCCGCCAGCCGTGACAAGTGCGACCTTCTCTGCTGCCATGACCGATCATCCCTGTGTTGAGGCGAGCCCCGGGCCCGGCCTATCATGAGGCCTTCTACCGCCGGACCTGCCGGCAGGTCCACCGCCGAAGGCATCCGTCATGAGCGATCTGCAGATCCGCAATTTGCGCCCCGAGGAGATCGCCATCGCCGTCGACTGGGCCGCGGCCGAGGGCTGGAATCCGGGCCTCGGCGACGCCGCCTGTTTCGCGATCCCGGACGCGAAGGGCTTCTTCGTCGGCGAGATCGACGGCCAGCCGGTCGCAACAATCTCCTGCGTCAATTACGATGATCGCTTCGCCTTCCTCGGCTTCTACATCGTGCGCTCAGGCTTTCGCGGCGCCGGCCACGGACTGCGCATCTGGAACGCGGCGATCGCACATGCAGGCGCCCGCGTGATCGGGCTCGATGGCGTCGTCGCGCAGCAGGACAATTACAAGAAGTCCGGCTTCCAGCTTGCCTACGCCAATATCCGGTATGGCGGCATCGTCGCCGCGCCGCCGAATCCACCCGCCGAAATCGTCGCGCTCGACAATTTCCCGTTCGCGCTCGTTGAAGCCGACGACGCGACCGTCTTCCCGGCCGCGCGCAGCGCCTTCCTGCGCGCCTGGATCAACACATCAGGCCATCTCGGCGGCGCGCTGCTGCGCGACGGCAAGCTCGCGGCATGGGGGGTGATCCGGCCCTGCCGCACCGGCCACAAGATCGGCCCGCTCGTCGCCGACGACCGCGGAGCGGCGGAAGCGATCGTGCAGGCGCTGCTGGCGAGCGCAGGCGGCGGCGAAGTCTTCCTCGACGTCCCCGCGATCAATCGCGAGGCCATTGCGCTCGCGGAATCGCTCGGGCTCAAGCCGGTGTTCGAGACGGCACGGATGTACACAGGGCCGATCCCGCCGCTGCGGATCGACCGCATCTTCGGCGTGACCAGTTTTGAGCTGGGCTAGCTGGGCGGACGACGCCGCTCAGTAGCAGCGCATGATGTTGACCGTGTGCTCGGCGCCGCCGCGGCCGGGCACCGTCACTTGCTCCGTCGGGCAGCTCGGCACATAGGGCCGGTCGGACGGCACCACATTCGGCGGGAAGCGATGGGTCCAGTCCCAGGGAACGTCGTACGTATAGGTGTAACGCACGTCGGTGGAGGCCGGCTGCCCGGCATCGACGAAAGGCTGGTTATAGCCTGCGTTGTCGTAGAACCCGCCGCCGCCCGGCCAATAGACCCAAGGCGTGTTGCGGCCGCGGAACCGGGCGCCAGGACCGATCTGCGGACGCGCGATCGCGCCGGAAGGCGCGGCGGCCATCCCGTGCGCGGCGGTGGCGCCGGGCCTGGCAAAACCGTCATTGGCAGAAAGGAGCAGCGCGGCTGCGCTGAGCGAGGCGAAGAGCGCCCCATATGATCTGGACATCATGATACGCACCAACTCGTTTGGCTTCGGCGGCTCCCCACCGCACGCTAGGCCGGGCCGTCGCCCACCCGCAAACGTATAATTAATTGTTGGTTAAGGCACGAATTAACGGGGTACCTGGTGCGGCAAGTCGCCCGGGATTCTGTGCTGATTTCAGACACTTCGTTCCGGGGTAGTCCTCATGACCCGTTGATCGGAGTTGATCGCGCTCGTCGAATTGGCGGCGGCAATTTTGCTTGAAGTCGCCTCCTCCGTCATTGCGAACGCAGCGAAGCAATCCAGGGTTTTGCCACGGAGGAATTCTGGATTGCTTCGCGGCGCTCGCAATGACGGCGTTGAGGCAGTTGAGTGCAATAATTGTGATCTCGTGCCCGACAACGCCCCATCCGTGGGTGCCTGGTCACCTCCCCGTCACTTCTGCTTGCTCCTTGGGTCTTGTAACAAAACTGTCATGCAGCAAAACTAAACGATGGCCGGGGGCCGCGGTCGCGGCCATTGCCGCCTCACCGCAGGAGATTTTGATGCGCCGTTCACTGGTGTTGCTGTCCGCCGGACTGACAGTCTTGTCCACCGGACTTGCCTCCGCCCAGAACAACACACCCCGCAACCTGATCCTCTTCATCCCCGATGGTCTGCGCGCGCTGAAGGTGACGCCGGAGACCGCGCCGGCGATGGCCGAGGTCCGTGACAAGGGCGTCAACTTCAAGAACCCGCACTCCCTCTTCCCGACCTTCACCATGGCCAACGGCTCGGCGATGTCGACCGGCCACTATCTCGGCGACACCGGCGTGTTCTCCAACACGATCTGGACCAACTATACGTCCGTCCCCGCCGGCGACACCGTGGTCCCCTTCATCGAGAACGACGCCGTGCTCGGCGACATCGACGAGCATTTCAAGGGCGACTATCTCAACGAAGAGACGATTCTGAAGATGGCCCGCGACAAGGGCTTCAGCACCGCGGCGATCGGCAAGGTCGGTCCGACCTACCAGTTCGACCACACTGACAAGCCCGAAAAGGCCGGCCTGCATTCGGTCGTGTTCGACGACTCCACCGGCGGCAAGAACGGCGTGGCGCTGTCTGACGAGGTGAAGGACGCGCTGACCAAGGCCGGCCTGCCCCTCGCCACGCCGCCGCGCGGCGACAATTCCAAGGCGGGCGATGCCAAGACGCCCGGCACCGTTGTCGCCAACGTCGCGCAGCAGGCTTATTTCGCCGACGTCGCCGCCAAGGCCGTGCTGCCGATGTTCAAGGCGCGCAACAAGCCGTTCGTGCTGGTGTTCTGGTCGCGCGACCCTGACGGCACCCAGCACAACCAGGGCGACAGCCTCAACCAGATCAAGCCGGGCATCAACGGCCCGAGCACGATGGCGAGCATCAAGAACGCCGACAACAACCTCGCCCAGCTCCGCAAGGCGCTCGACGAGCTCGGGCTGGCCGCGAATACCAACATCATGATCCAGGCCGACCACGGCTTCTCGACCATCTCCAAGGAGAGCAAGACCAGCCCCTCGGCCAAGGTCAGCTATGACGACACGCCGAAGGACTTTTTGCCGATGGGCTTTTTGGCGATCGACCTAGCCAAGGCGCTCGACCTACCGCTGTTCGACCCCAACGACAAGAACGGCGCCGTCACCGGCAACGCCCATCCGAAGGCCGGCAACGGCGTGCTCGGCAAGGATCCGACCAAGCCTGACCTCGTCATCGCCACCAATGGCGGCTCGGACCTGATCTACCTGCCGAACAAGGACAAGAAGCTGGCGGTCAAGACCGTCAAGGCGCTGCTCGAGCAGGATTACGTCTCCGGCCTGTTCGTGGACGACTCGCTCGGCCGCATCCCCGGTACCCTGCCGCTGTCGAGCATCAATCTGCGCGGCAAGTCGGCGACGCCGACGCCGGCGATCGTCGTCAATTTCCGCTCCTATGCCAGCGATTGCGGTGAGGCGCCGACCAACTGCTCGGTGCAGGTCGCCGACACCGTGCTGCGCCAGGGCCAGGGCATGCATGGCAGCTTCAGCCGCGGCGACACCATGAACTTCATGGCCGCGATCGGTCCGGACTTCAAAGCCGGCTATGTCAGCCAGATCCCGGTCAGCAATGCCGACGTCGGCATGACGGCCGCCCAGCTCATGGGCCTGCGCGGCCCGCAGAACGGCGGCCTTGTCGGCCGCGTGATGTCGGAAGCCCTGCCCAACGGCATCGTGCCGAAGGCCTATACCGGCACGCTGAAGTCCAAGCCCGCCGAGGGCGGCCTGGTGACCGTGCTGAACTTCCAGCGCGTCGGCAGCCAGCGCTATTTCGACGCCGCCGGTTTCCCAGGCCGCACGCTCGGGCTCGAGCCGGACGCTGGCAAACAAAAAACGGCGGGGAAATAACCCCGCCGTTGTCTGTCGCGCCTCGCAAGGGGCGCGACAGTCTCGTCTAACTCTTACATTCCCAGATCTTTTACATGCCCAGATCTTTTACATGCCGATGTCGAACACGTTCGGCAATTGGCCCGCCAAAGGCAGCGCAGTGGCGCCCAGGAAGGTCGCCACCATCGCCATCAGGCGACGGTTGTTCTGGCGCTTGCCGCGCATCTGTCCGGCGATCCACTCCAGCATCTCGCTGTTGACCTTGGCGGCGTAGGACGGCGCCCAGCTCTCGATCTCGGACTCTGCCGACAGCGCGACGCTGCGCGGCGGCACCTTCAGGCCCGAGGCGCTCGCGGCGTAATGGGCAACGGCCTTGGCGAGCAGGTCGTCGAACCGGCCGCCATCGGTGCGCTCGGTTGCGGCTTCATTGATCTCGAACAGCGCCTCGGCTTCGGCGCGGCTGACCGGCTGGTCGTTGACGGCCGTGGCGGTCAGGATGCGCGCGCACCAGGCGGTGTCATCGGCATCGAGCGAGCGGGAAAAGTGGACCCGGCCCTTGGTGGTCGGGCCTTCGCCCGTGATCACGCCGTCGCGCACGACGGTCAATGCATGAGCCGCGGTATCGCGGCAGGACGGTTCGAGGGACGGCGACTCAACAGACTTATGCGCAGCGGCAGACATAGTTCACTTCCAGATTTCTTCTGATCGACCAGCATTTTCATGCGGGCGTAAAGGGGTGGTTAATGATTCGATATGGGGATCGCGACTTTTCTCAATGGTTGCCGATTAGTCGCTACGAGGACCATTTCGGTTCCGGAGGCGTCGGGGCGAGCGTGATGCGGGTCATAAAAGGCTTTATGGGGGCAATCGAGACCGTACGGCTCCGGTCGAGATGTTTCGTCGCAGGCGCGGCTGTAACAGAAAGGTGCTAGGAAATCGGCCCTTCAGAGAAGAAATTCACATTTTACTTGAAGCGGTTCACTTAGGGTCGCGGAGACCCTATACTGGCCACGACGGCCAAAGATCAATTACCAAGTAAATTCAATGAGATGAGGTAGAACCATGACACTCCCGATCGGCACCACCGCGCCCGACTTCGAAGCCGAGACCACCGAAGGGAAGATCAAGTTCCACGACTGGATCGGCAATAGCTGGGCTCTCCTGTTCTCCCACCCCAAGGACTTCACGCCGGTTTGTACGACCGAGCTCGGCGCGCTTGCCAAGCTGAAGCCGGAATTCGACAAGCGCGGCGTCAAGCTGATGGGCCTTTCGGTCGACCCGGTCGACCGCCATTCCAAATGGTCGGAGGACATCAAGGAGACCCAAGGCACCGCCCCCAACTACCCGATGATCGGCGACACCGACTTCAACGTCTCGAAACTCTACGAGATGCTGCCGGCCTCGACCTCGGGCGATCCCCTCACCCGCACGCCGGCCGACAACCAGACCGTCCGCAACGTCTTCATCATCGGGCCGGACAAGAAGATCAAGCTGGTGCTGGTCTATCCGATGACGACAGGCCGGAATTTTCAGGAGATCCTGCGCGTCATCGACTCGCTTCAGCTCACCGCCAAGCATCGCGTCGCCACGCCGGCCGACTGGACGCAGGGCGAGGACGTCATCATCGCCGGCTCGGTTTCCAACGACGAGGCGAAGACGATCTATCCGCAGGGCTGGAAGGAACCGAAGCCCTACATCCGCATCGTGCCGCAGCCGAAGTGACTTCTGGCGATCGCGGATAGCGACCGCAAAAAGTCATCCCAGCATCGAACTCTGGTGCGCAATTGCGCACCTGAGGATCTCGAGATTCCCTGGTGCGCCATTGCGCACCAGGGTTCGGTCCTGAGGATCGCCCCCGGAAATGACTGAGTTGGATTAGGCCGCGTGCACGCGGTCGAGGAAGCTGTCGACCTCGGCCTTCAGATGCAGGCTCTCGCCTGACAGCGCCTGGGCAGAGGCAAACATCCGGCTCGAGGTCTCTCCCGTCTCGCTCGCGCCCTTGGCGGCGTGACGGACATTGACCGCGACATCGGCAGTGCCGGAGGCCGCAGCGCGAACGTTGGCCGCGATGTTGTGGGTGGCGCTCCTCTGCTGCTCGACCGCGGCCGAGATCGAGCCCGCGATGCCGCTGATGCGCTCGATGGTCTGGCCGATCGCCTTGATGGCGGTGACCGATTCCTCCGTTGCAAGCTGCATGCTGGCGATCTGGTTCGAGATCTCATCCGTCGCCTTGGCGGTCTGGCCGGCGAGCGTCTTGACCTCTTGGGCCACCACCGCGAAGCCGCGACCGGCGTCCCCGGCACGCGCGGCCTCGATGGTGGCGTTCAGCGCCAGAAGGTTGGTCTGCTCGGCGATCGAGGTGATCAGCTTGACGACGTCGCCGATGCGCGCCCCCGCCTCCGAGAGCTGCGCCATGCGCTGATCGGTGGCTTCGGCCTGCCGTACCGCCTCGGCGGAGATCTCGTTCGATTCCTGCACCCGGCGGGTGATCTCGGAGATCGACTGAGACAGTTCGTCGGAGGCCGAGGCCGCCGTGCGCACGTGCTCGGAGGCGTTCTCGGATGCGCCGGCCGACTGCGCCGACAGGTCGGCGGTGGAGCGTGCGGTGTCGGTGAGTTGCCGCGCCACCCGCTCGAACTCACCGGAGGAGCTCAGCACCTTGTCGAGGATGCCGCCGACGCTGCCGCGGAACTGCTCGACGAAATTGCGCAGCTCCGCCTTGCGCTGCTCAGCCGCGGCAGCCGTGGCCGCGGCCTGCTCGCTGCGCAGGCGCGCCCGCTCCAGCGAGTTGCTCTTGAACACCGCGACTGTGCGGGCGATCTCGCCGATCTCGTCGGCGCGATCCTCGCAATCGATCTCGACGTCGCTTTTGCCTTCGGCGAGCGCCGTCAGCGAGCGCGTGACCGAGGTGAGCGGCTTGGTGATACGGCGGACGACCAGCAAGGTGAGGACCAGGACTAGGAGCGCGGCAACGCCGGCCGCAATCGCCATGCTCTCGATGGCCTGGGTCAGCATGCTCTCGAACTGCGCCATGGGGATGCCGACATAGAGAATGCCCACGACCTTGCCGGTGGCATCCGCGACCGGGAAATAGGCGGTCATGAAGGTTTTTCCGAACAGTGTGGCCGGGCCCTTGTACGCCTCGCCGCGTCGCAGGGCGGCCTGCCCGGGATGATCGGCGGCAAGCTGGGTCCCGACAGCGCGGTCGCCGTTCTCCTTCTTCACGTTGGTCGAGCGGCGGACGAACTGCCCGCTCGCATCATCGAACACGAACAGGGTCGCGTTGCCGCCGACATAGGACACCGCGCGATCGACGATGGCGTGATCCCTGAACTCCGGCATTTTGGGAATCTCGGCGCGCGCCACCCCGCCATCCCGCATCGTGATCTTCGCGTCGGGAACGACCTCGGCAAAAGCCAGGGCCAGCGTGCGCAAATTGACCTCGATGTCGCGCAGCGCACGATCGTTGAAGGCGGAGGTCAGCGACCAGTAGCCGGCGCCGACCACGAGCGCCGTGTTCACGGCGATCAGCAGCACGGCGCACAGGACGGCCTTGGTACCCAGCTTGAATTGCGGCAAGAACTTTGCCGTCGCACGGTTGGACATGAATGGAACTACCCCCGGAATTCCTGCATATTCATGCAATCGGCTTACGACCGAATTAACGACGGTTCACACCGCCGCACGCGGCATGCTTGCCAAATTGTAAACGAGGCCTGCCCTGACCACGCCAAGCGCGCCGCCTGTCATCGTCTGGTTCCGCGATGACCTCCGCCTGTCCGACCATCCCGCCCTCCATGCTGCCGCGAAGACAGGCGCGCCGGTGATCTGCCTCTATGTGATGGATGAGGTGGCCGGACGGGCGCCGGGCGGTGCGACGCGCTGGTGGCTGGCGCAGTCGCTGCGGGCGCTCGGCGCCGAGATCGCCACGCGCGGCGGATCGCTGATCCTGCGCAAGGGGCCGGCGGCCAAGGTGATCCCCGAAGTGGCGCGCGAGAGCGGAGCAGGAGCGGTCTACTGGAACGGGGTCGCGCAGGCGCCACATCAGGCCGTCGAGAAACAGCTTGAAGCGGCGCTGGCAAAGCTCGGCGTGGACTCGCAGAGCTTCCCTGGCGACCTGCTGGTGCCACCCTCGGCGATCCGCAACAAGGAGGGCCGCGGCCTTCGCGTCTTCACGCCGTTCTGGCGACGGGTGCTGTCGCTGGGCGATCCGCCCAAACCTCTGCCCGCACCGCGGGAGCTACGCCCTGCGCCGCAGCTCACCAGCGACGCGCTGGAGAGCTGGACGCTCGAGCCGACAAAGCCCGACTGGGCTGGCGGCCTGCGCCAGACCTGGACGCCGGGTGAAGCCTCGGCCCGCGTGCGCCTGCGCGACTTCCTCAAGCACACCGCGCGCGTCTATGTCGGCGATCGCGACCGCCCGGATCGCGAGGGGACTTCAAGCCTGTCGCCTCATTTGAGGTTCGGCGAGCTCAGCCCGCGGCAGATCTGGCACGCCGCGCGCTTTGCAGCAGCGGAGAATCCCGCGATCGGGCCCGGCGTCGAAAAGTTCCTGAGCGAGCTCGGCTGGCGCGAATTCTGCCGCCACCTCCTCCACGATCACCCGAGCCTTGCCACCGAAAACCTGCAAACGAATTTCGATGGCTTTCCCTGGAACGGAGACAAGAAAGCGCTCGCCGCCTGGCAGCGCGGACGCACCGGCTATCCCATCGTCGATGCCGGCCTGCGCGAGCTCTGGCACACCGGCGTGATGCACAACCGGGTGCGGATGGTGGTGGCGTCCTTCCTGGTCAAGCATCTCCTGATCGACTGGCGCGACGGCGAGAGCTGGTTCTGGGACACGCTGGTCGATGCGGATGCCGGCAGCAATCCCGCCAACTGGCAATGGGTCGCCGGCTGCGGCGCCGACGCCGCGCCCTATTTCCGCGTGTTCAATCCAACTCTCCAGGGCGAGAAGTTCGATCCTGATGGAGTCTATGTCCGGCGCTGGGTGCCCGAGCTGAAAGACGTGCCGGCCAAGCTGATCCACCAGCCCTGGCAGGCATCACCGATCGAGCTTGCGAGCGCGGGCGTCACGCTCGGCAAGACCTATCCGCAGCCGATCGTCGATCACGCGAAGGGGCGCGAGCGCGCGCTCGCCGCCTACGCAAAGATCCGCAAAGGTTGAGCGCTGCTTTGACACGATTTTGAAACCCGCTATCGTCATCGCTCCATACAAACCGTGGGGGACGATATGGACGACGAGAAGCCGATCACCGAACAGGCGATGGACACGATCACCACCGCCGTGGAAGCGACCAGCGAAGCCGCAGTCACCGCCGTCAAGAAGGTCAGGAAAGCCGCCAAGAAGGTCGCGAAGAAAGTAGCGCCGAAGAAGGCTTCCAAGAAGAAAGCCAAGAAGGCGACCAAGAAGGCATCCAAGAAATCTGCGAAGAAAGCTTCGAAGAAGGCTGCAAAGAAGTCGTCGAAGAAAGCGGCCAAGAAGGCTGCAAAGAAGGCCACCAGGAAGTCCGCGAAGAAGGCAGCCAAGTCGAAAAAGAAGGCCAAGCGCTGATCGCAGCGCTCGAGCAGGTCTCCGGGTACGGGCGCGCCCGGAGACTTCTCCCGCCCCTAGCCTCGCCGTTTGGCTGCGCGCCGGCCCGGGTGATGCTCGCCTTGCGGATCGCGGAATTCGCTGCGATGGCCGCGCCGGTCCTCCTTGGCGAAGCGCCTCCGCTTCTCGGATGAGCCGAACTGCTTGATCACCTTCCGGCCATTGACCTTCTTGATGACATAGCCGCCTTCCGTCATCGAGAACGGCGCCTTGAGCGACCCCATATGGTCGAACTTGGTGCCGCGGGGATGCTCGAACGGTTCGAACCAGGACGGATAGACGAAGTTCGACATCGGAAAGCCGTTGACGAGAAAAGACTCCTCTTCCACGGCGTCGCAGACCTCGTAGGCATATTGGGTGTGCCGGGTCTTGTCGGCCCACAGATTGGCCATGGGATCGAGCACCATCTCGAACAGTTCGTGCGAGGCCGCCAGGCTGACCGGATCGTCCTCGCTGAGTGCCTTCAGAAAGATCTTTGAGATCGGCTGGCCGCGGTGCGTCAGCTCGTGCCGCCCGAGGAAGTTCTTGTGGGTGGCGTCGTCAAAATAGAGCAGCTGCCAGTCCGTCGGCTTCGGGTTGCGGGTGACGTCGAGATCGATGGGATAGCCCCAGACAGGCAGGAAATGCTCGTCGTAGCATTTCTGGAGCGCCGCCGTGAGCCTCCCCATCATCCGCTCGCTCATCATCTCCTCGGCGTAGTTGATGCAGGCAATCCGGACCGGCCTCAAGGACCTGCCGAGCAGTGCACGCCGTGCTTTTTTCATGGAAATCACCTTGCCAAAGGGAAGCTGAAATCAGTCCAGCCTAGCACGAGCGCGCGCCGCACGTCAGGGATGTATTCCGACGTACTGGCCTGCCTGCCTAGAAACGCCGATTGACGACGAACACCGCCGCCGCGCACATCGCCATGCCGGCAATCGCCAGCGCATCGAGCTTCTCCCCGAACAGCAGATAGGCCATCAGCGCCGTGACGGCGGGCACCAGGTAGAACAGGCTCGCAACCGAGGTCGCGGCAGCGTGGCGGATCAGCCAGTACAACAGCCCGATCGATCCGATCGAGAGCGCCACGGCAAGCCAGGCAAGTGCGAGCACGAACTCCCGCGTCCAGTGCACCACGCGGTCCTCGAACAGGAAGGCGCCGACCGTGAAGAAGACGGTGACGGCGATATATTGCACGAGATTGCCGGCGCGCCAGTCGATGTGGTTGCAGTAGCGGCGCTGATAGAGCGTGCCGAGCGTGATGCTGATCAACGACACCACCGAGGCGAGCCAGCCGAGCCCCGCCTCGCCGGTCATCGGACGGCCGTGCAGGATCAGCGCTACACCGCCGAGGCCAAGCACCAGCCCCGCCCATTGCACCGGCGTCACGCGTTCGCCGAGCCAGCGGTTGGCGATGGTCGAGGTCAGGATCGGCTGAAGGCCCGGAATCAGCGCCGAGAGTCCGGCCGGGATCGAATGCGCGATCGCAATGGCCGTGCCGCCGAGATAGAAGCCGTGGACGAGAATGCCGGCAACAGCGCTATGCGCGACGTCGACACGGTCCGGCCATTTCGGTCGCGCGATCGCCACGATGATCGCCATCAGGCCGACCACGATCGCCATGCGAATGGCGAGATAGGTCAAGGGATCGGCGTTGTTGATGATGTATTTGGTGCCGATGAATCCGGTGCTCCAGAGCACGACGAACAGGATCGGTGCGGCGCGGGCGGTCAGGGCTTCTTGATTATGGTTCATTGCCGCCCTCATTGCCCGACCGGGGCCTATGCGGCAATGCGAATTTCCAAAACGAGCGATGCTGCGCTGCGACGGACAGCGGGAGCGCAGCTCAGCCGCTCACCATTCTTCCGGACAGGGGTCGATGATCTTCCAGAGCTCGACACCGTTCTTGATCTTCTTCATGTCGGTGGTGAGCCCGCCATTGCGGCGGATCCAGTCCTTCACGGTGTTGGGGTAATAGGACATCAGGTCGGACGTCCCCTCCGCGCTGGTGACCTTGATGCCGAAGGTGAAGGCCTTGTCGTAATAGGCCTGATGGAAGCCGAGGCTGGCGCGCGGCGTCACGCAGATCTTGTTCATCGGCACCATGCCGAGCACCAGGGTGCAGGCCGAGTTGCAGATGCCGTCGATGATGACGCGCTCGCCCTTCTCGCGGACGCGCTTGTACTTGGCCTTGTACTCCTCGACGTAGCCGCCGTGGTCACGTGTGATGTGCAGCTCGGCGCGCGCCGGCGTGGCGGCGGCGGAGAGCAACAGCAGGCTCAAAAGCGTGATGCGCATGGTGCGTGACGGCGAAAGCCTTCAGGAATGAACCGGCCTCGAAGGACCCCCAAAGGGCCGGCGACAGGATTCTTAAGCGAATTCTCTTTGGCCATACTTGTGTGGGGAATTCGTTAAGCATCCCGAAAAGGCCAAAAATGGGCAGCCTTCGACCCTGCTCCGGGCAATTCTGTCACACCCACCCGGGAATCGGCGGGATTGGCCCCGATTTCCGGGCCCCGGACGGGTGTCCCGGCGGCCCGAAATGGCTATAAACACCTGACCTATTCGCGCGGGTTCCGGAGAATCGAGATGAGCACGTTGAAGCTTGTAGCCGCGGTTGCTGCCCTGTCGGCCGCAATCCTCGCCCCCAGCCTTGCGGAGGCGCGGGGACACCACCGGTACCACCGCCACTACACCAACCCGCTGCCCTACCCGATCAGCTATCTGCACAATTACGGGCCCGGCGTTACCCCCGGCACCTTCGCCTTCTACGACGGCCCGTCGAACAACCGCTGCTACCAGAGCTCGGCCACCTATATCGGCCAGGACGGCCGCCGGCACCCCTGCTTCTGAGGCGCGCTGGCGCGTCCTCTGCGGGTGCCGCTATTTGGCGGCGCCCGACAGCAGCAATTGCTTCTCGATCTCGTAGACCGGCAGCTTGACGAGGTCCTTGCCGACCTCGCCCTGAAGCGCCTTGCGCACCACGACCGAATAATCGGCGCGGATCATCCCGAGCGCGCGTGGTGAGGCCACCATGGTCAGGGCCGAGGTCTCGCCCGCGCTGACGGCGGCATCGAGCCGGCCGGCCAGGTTCCGCAGGAAGGCACGCTCGGCCTCATCGTGCCAATCGGTCTGCTCGACCGAGCTGCGCGCGCCGCCGACGGCGGCATTCAGCCGGCCCGGCGCATCGGTCCCTTGCGCACTCGTCGAAGGATTGGGCTGCTCGTGCACCTCCCGGGTGTGGAGGTTCGGAAACATCTCGTCGCCGAGGTTTTCCAGAATGAGCGCCTTGCGCCCGTCGCACACGATCAGCCAGTCACCCTTGTCTATTCTCATCTTGTCCATTGCACAGCTCCAGGCAATCTCGCGAGCCTGCTCTTCGAATTCCTCGAAGCGCTGGCTACGGCAAGACTAGGGATGAAGTCGTGCCGGCGAATTGCGCAGGATCAAAGATGAACGCAATGTCCTGCCAGGCAGCGCCAGTGCAAGCGCAGCATTGGTCACGCGCGCGAACCTGGGATAATCTTGCGGAGCGAAAGGTCAGGTCTGCGGCGAGCTTTGCTGAAGATTTGTTCATCAGCATTACATTTCGGTTCCGCCACAATTTGATCAGAACAACTTCGATATCCTGTTTTGCGTAAGCAGAGGAAGACATCATGAATCTCAAGACTGGCCTCGTCGCCGCATCCCTGTTCGGTGCCATCATGGCATCGCCGGCGGCGTCCGCCATGCCCATCGCGCCCGCACCTGCGACGCCGCAGGTCTCCGACGTCGAGCAGGTCCGCATGGTCTGCGACGCCTGGGGACGCTGTTTCTGGCGCCCGAACTATGATGGGTATTACGGCCCGCGGCCGTATTACGGGCCCCGATATTATGGGTATGGGCCACGCGCCTATGGGCCTCGCTATTACGGACCACGCTATCGCCGCTGGTGATCTCCAAAGGGGCCCTCTCGGGCCCCTTCGCTTTTGCGAGATCGCGCCTTGCGTCCATTCGCGTGCGCGCGGCTTGCGTGGAGCGATTCCAAAACTGATCTAGATCAAAGATGAAATTCGATGTGCCGTCATTCTGCGTCGATGGCGGATTTCATTGTTTTCCGATGCCCCCAGACGGGCATGAATGTGCAGACGCATCTCGAGAGGCAGCCAAGGCCTGACGAGCGGAGCCTTGACGAGCGGAGGCTTGAGGGGCGGAGGCTCGAGGGGCGGCGGCTCGAGGGGCGGAGCTTCGAGTCCTTCGCCTGTCCCGCCTGCACGCGTCTCCATTTCATCGACCTCGCCTCAGGCCAACCGATGAACCGGGACCGTTGACGGTGACATCGACCCGCCGCGCCGCGTGGCATGATGTCCGCAATACTACGGCCTGGAATCCGGTTTACTGAATCATCCTGTTTCGCCATTGATTGCGATGTATTGATTTTCATTTAATTGTCACATTGCAGCATCCGGCCAGAAGCATGTTCTTCGACGCTCTCGCCCCCTCCTCCGCCCTCCAGTTGATCCGGTTTGCCGATGTCGACGCGTTTCGACCGGCCGAGTCGATGGAAGACGCCCGCAGCATTCCGCTCGACGTCGCCAACTTCGCTGCGGCGCGTGCGATCGTGAACCTGCCGGGGTGCCGGATCATCGTGGCGAGGTCGTTTGCGCGGATTCTCGATACCGCCTATCGCGCACCGGGCGGCATGGTGATCCTGCCGATGACCGACGATCTGCGGGCCAGCTCGAGCGGGATCGAGCTCGACTCGCGCGTTTTCATCGCCTTGCGCGGCAATCATCATTGTCATTTCGTCGAGCATCAGACCAATTACCACGCGCTGATCATGTTCTCCCCCGGGCTCAGAGATCGCGGCTGGTTCGATCGCGCCGATGCATTGTGGGTTCGCATCGCGGACCCCGTGGCGCATCTCTACGCGCGTCAGCTTGTTCTCGACATCCTGCGGACCGCGTCCGTAGAGCCGCACATGTTCGAAACCACCGAGGTCGCCGCGCATCTCCAGGAGGGCCTCCTGCTCGCCTTCGACGATTTGTTTCAAATCGACCCGTCGTCTGATCGCACCGCCCCGAATGCCGGCGCGCGATCGGCCAGGCTCGTGCAGCAGATCGACGATTACGTCTCGGCCTATCCGACCGCTCCGATCTATACGGCCAATCTCGCCGGTGAGTTGGGCGTTTCGGTCCGAACGCTCGGCGGCGCGGTGAGCAAGGTGCGCGGCATGAGCCTGCATCAATACATCCGCCTGAAGCGGCTGTGGGCCACACGCTCGCGGCTGCTCAAGGGCGGCGGCGCGACGGTCGCCACATGCGCACGCGCCCAGGGATTTCATCACCTCGGCGAGTTTGCCGCGGCCTACCGCGCGACCTTCCACGAGGCGCCCTCCGACACGCTGGCACGGGCCCGCCACACCTGCCGTTCCGCAAGCTGACATCACAGGCGCGACGCCGATGGCTTGCCTTGACCACGCGTCGGGGTGCTATGGAACAGGTTCCCTCGAACGAGGTTGTCAGGTCCGAGCAGTGCGCCGCCAGCCAGCCCCGGGGGCGCGCTGAGAAACCCCGCGCGCCTACGCGCGGGGTTTTTCTCGCCGTCAATCAAGTGGTTCAGGGAAGAGAATGTCTATCAACCGCAACGTCCTGTTTCTGATCATCGGCGCTCTGGTCGTCACGGCAGCCGTGCTCGGCTACAACCTCTACCAGGCGAAGAAACAGCCCGACGGCCTGCAGATCAATGTCGGCCCCAATGGGCTGAAGATCCAGGGCAAGTAAGGGGACCCGCGGATTGAGCCGGCCGAGCCTCGAGGCTCCGGCCTGACAAGTGGCGCGCTCGGAAGGATTCGAACCTCCGACCCTCGGAATCGAAATCCTAAATTTATATAGCAATATCAATAACTTAATTGCAAACTGAACCCCTTTCGGGGTATTGATTTTGCTCAACTATTCGGCAGCCTGCAAACCAACAACTATAGATTGCAAATATATGACTTTGCATTAAGTCTGCAAACCAATTGCAAACCGCAAAAACCGGTCTGGCGCAAATGAGGTCTAAGTTGTTGATTGTGTTGGCGCGCTCGGAAGGATTCGAACCTCCGACCCTCGGAATCGAAATCCGATGCTCTATCCAGCTGAGCTACGAGCGCCCCGGCCCGGGTATGGGGCCGCAACCGAGAAGCGCCGGACCGCTGCTGGCAAGCCAGCGCACCGGACGGCGTTCGGATCGGTTCGAATTAGCAGAGAGATTGACCAATAAAAAGCCCTCCCCGTCTCGATTCGAGACGGGTCGGAGGCACCCTTACCAGGTCGTGTTGAAGAGACCGAAATGGGGCTGCTGCGCGAACAGCATCGGCCGGCCCTGTTGCGGCGCCGGGTGCGCCCTGGCGACCTTGCGCTTGGGCTGAGCCTGGATCTGAGGCGTCTGCCCCTGAGGAAGCTGAGCCTGCGCCTGAACTTGCGGCTTGGCCTCCGCCTTCCTGGCCGCAGTGGCGTTGGCCTTCGGGGCCGGCGTAAACTGGGCGAAGGTCTCGCGCACCCGCGCCTTGGCCGACATCTCGGCCAGCTCCGGCGAAGCAGCCTCCTGCGCCGGCGGCTGAGGCGCAACGACCGCGGCGGTCTTCACTGCGGGTGCGGCAATGGTCGGCTGGCTGGTGTCGAGCACGACGCGCTCAGGCAAATGGCGATCCGACCGGATCCGGATCAGCGGCTGATCGTTGCTTGCGGTGACGATAGCCCGTGCGACCGGTTGCGACGGCAGAACGTAATCCGCCACGAACAACAGTGCGAGCAAGGCTCCACCGACGAAAACGAAGTACCTGAAAATGGGCATCGGCCACGCTCCGCCCCCCGCATCCCCGCGTGGGCTCTTCGCCTTAAACCGGCGATACTTTAATTGGTTCCTGCACCCGGCCCTTGGTTCAAATGGCAACGCCAAGTTTTTCGGCCAAGGCCTGCGGACAGTAACTTTTCCGCTACCGGGAACTGCCGGGCGTTACGCGCGCCGTGCTGCAACCAGCGAACACTTCGCCTGATCGGCGTTAACGTTGATGAAGCCGACAGGGATACGCGCAAAGGTCTTGCGGCTCTTCATCGTTACCGTGTCGGCAAGCACGCGGCTGCGGTCGGTGAGATGACTGCCATCGCGCCGCGTGAACGCGCAGACGATCTCCAGATCCTTAACGGCATAGTCATTGTCGTTTCGCAGCGTGAACGTCACCAGCGCCTTCGAGCCGAGCCCGCCACGGCGCCAGGTTTGCGATGAGATTTTGAGGCGATCGAGTTCTGCCGCAGCTGGCGCCTGAGCTTCGACAATCGGCGAGACCGCCGCCGTACTGCCCGGAGGTGCCGGTTCGACCGTTGCCACGTCAGACTTCACCGGCTCGGTGCTGTTGCCCCTGGAGAGCGGCAGCAGCATCCACACCCCGCAGCCGACGATGATCGCCGCCAGTAGCCAGAGCAGGCTTCGCCCGAACGAGACGCTCGCGATCGTCACGGCTCGCGCCAGGCGCTCGCCGCTCCCGGCGAAACGTCCCCACCCGATCCGGTCAAACCTGGCGTTCATGGCTGTATCACCAACCGCGGCCGGAGTTCGTTCGATGACGGACTCGGCCACTGTTTACCTTAATCCGGGAGACGAACTAAGGTTCCCGCGCTCGTGGCGAGTCGGCAAGGACGGTGGCGATCACCAGCCGGGGCCGCTAACATGCGCTGCAACATCGAAGACCCCGTTGGGAGAACATGAAATGCCAGTCGTCGTCACTTGGGATCACGTCCATCTGCGCAGTCCCGATCCGGAGGCCACAGCGGCCTGGCTGCGGGACATCCTCGGCGGCGAGATCGTGCGCGCACCGGGACGGATCGACGTGAATCTCGGCGGCGCAAAAATCTTCATCGCATCGCTCGAGGGCGACAACGCCGTCAACCCGCCGCCGCCGCACCCGCATCAGGGCCTCGACCATCTCGGTCTCACCGTGAAGGACATCGACGCCGTCGCGGCCGAGATCAAGGCCAAGGGGGTCACCTTCACGCGCGAGCCGACCACGATCCGGCCCGGCGTGCGCATCTGCTTCATCCGCGGCCCGGAAGGCATCTCCATCGAGCTGCTCGAGCGCGACAAGAAATACACCTAACGCGGCGCCGCATCTGAGGTCGACGAGAGGCCGGGCGTGCTGTCGCCCGGCTAGCTCATGCTGCCGGGCATAAAGCAGCGGATGGCGACGCCCATGTAGCCGTAGATCGGCCACACCATGGTGCGCCCGACCCGGTTCGGCTCCGAGATGACGGCCTCTTCGGGCACATCAACCCAGACGAGCTCCTGCTGCTGGCCGTCGAGCACGTGGCCCAGGCGCGGGATGCGGACACGATAATGTCCGTCCTTGCTCTCCCAGTCAGTGTCCGAGAGCGCCGAGCCGTCGGCATCGGAACAGCAAGGCCCCTTGCCGCTGCGCAGGCCGTCGAACCACGCCTTCAATTCGGCATTGGTGTTGACGAACTGGCCGCGGTCGCGCGCATGCCCCGAGGGGGCTGCGAGCGCGATCAGAGCCAAGGCGCAAGTGAGGCTCACCATGCTTCGCCAGCGTGGCGCGCCGCCAGTCGGCCGTTGTGTTTCGCAAATCGTGGGACGCACACTGTACAGACGCGGCTCATCGCCGCCGGAATCGATCCAGTTGCTCACGTTTGTCTTGCTCCAGCACCCCGCGGCCAGTGCAACAATGGTTATGCATTTCGCGGGCCAACTTGATTCGCAACGACTGGCCTCGCGTCATGATCAGACCGTCATGGCGGTGTCATAGACAAGCCGGGACAACTACGGCTGGCGGCGGCAAGATCACACCGCCGCCCGGCAAACTGCCGCGTTGCGCGCGGGAACGCGCTTTGGCATAAAAGCTCTACCGGTTACGCCGTTGGGCGATGGCGGCCGGCCTGTGGGACGTGATGAAGAACGGCCTCTATTCGATTCACGTGAACCTGCTCGATGGTCGAGTCGGCAAGGGCAGCGGCGTGATTCTTTTTCGCGACGGCAAGATCCTTGGCGGCGATGCGTACCTCTATTACACCGGCAGCTACGTCGTGAAGGACGACCACACCTTCAAGGGCGAGGTGCTGGTGCAACGGCACACCTCGCCGCGGGGCGATGACAATCCGCTGTTCGGCGGCCCTGCCCCGGTCGGCATCGGCGTCAGCGGGACCTACACGGACACCCGCGCGGAGATGACGGGCACAGCGCTCGTCGGCAAGGCCAGCCTGATTTTCGGCGCCACGCTGCACAAGCTCGCGGAAGCTGATTAGGCGCGGAACTATTCCGCAGCCTGCTCGAGCGGCGCGGTACGCGGCAGGATGATCTGGATGCGCGTGCCCTCGCCCGGCTCGGAATCGAGATCGAGCCGCCCGCCGAGGCGGTTCGTCACGATGCTGTAGACGATGTGCAGTCCGAGGCCGGTGCCGCCCTGGTCGCGCCGCGTCGTGAAGAACGGATCGAAGGCGCGGCGGCGGACGTCGAGCGACATGCCGCAGCCATTGTCCGAGAAGATGATCTCGACATTGTCCTTGCCGGACTCGCGCACCTGGATGTCGATGATCCCCGGCCGGCCGTCCGGGAAGGCGTGCGCCACCGAATTGAGAAACAGATTGGTCAGCACCTGGCCATACGGGCCGGGATAGCTGTTCATGGTCAGGCTCGGCTGGCACTCGACGTTGAGCGTCAGATTGTGTTTGCGCAAGCCCGGCCGCAGGCTCATCACCACCTGCTCGGTGAGGTCGCCGAGATCGAAGCTGCGCTGGTCCGAGTAGTTGCGGTCGGCCGCAACCTGCTTGAACGACTGGATCAGCTCGGCCGCGCGGTTCAGGTTGGAGACGAGCTGCGAGGACGCATCGCGGCTGGTGTTGAGGAAGTCGTTGAGCGTGGAGCGACGGAGCTCGCCGCGCTCGACTTCGGAGGTGAACATCGCGGTCTTGCGCTCCAGCGCGGATGCGACCGTGAGGCTGATACCGACGGGATTGTTGACCTCGTGGGCGACGCCGGCGACGAGCCGTCCGAGCGCGGCGAGCTTCTCCGCCTCGATCAGCGAGGCCTGGGTCTCGCGCAGGTTTCGCAACGCGGTCTCAGCCGATTCCTTGGCTTTGCGCATCTCCTGCTCGCCGCGCTTGCGCTCGCCGATGTCGAGCGCCACGGTGACGATCCGCTCGATCTCGCCGTCGGCATCGAGCAGCGGCAGCTTGTTGACCAGCCATTGCCGCATATTGCCGGAGGCATCCTTGTACTCCTCCTCGTAGAAGCCGAGACCTTTTCGAAGCCTGAGCACCCGCTTGTCGTTCTCGTCGGTCTTGGCTGCGCCGTAGCGCGACATCAGATCCGCGGTGGTGCGGCCGAGCGCATCGGCGGGCTCGATGCCGAAGATGCCGGCCATATAGCGGTTCATCAGCACGTAGCGCAGCTCGCGGTCCTTGACGTTGATGACCGCGGGCACGGTGTCGATGACCTGCTGGAGCAGGCGCCGTCCTTCGGCGATGGCGTCTTCCGCCCGCTTCTGGTCGGTGATGTCGCGCAGCGTGCCCTCGTAGCGGACGATGTTGCCCGCCTCGTCCCGCACGCCCGTGGCGCTGTCGGAAAGCCACAGGATGTTGCCGCTGCGCTGGCGCACCTGGTACTCGAACTCGCGGACGATGCCGTCGCGCGCCATCAGCCGCTGGTATTCGGCGCGCGCCTCGGGGTGGACGTAGATGGTGTGGGCGATGTCGTTGATGCTGTCGATGAGCTGCTGCGGGCTGTCATAGCCCATCATCCGCGCCAGCGCCGGATTGGCGTTGAGGAGATCGCCGGCCGGCGTCGTGACGTAGATGCCGTCGACCGAGCCCTCGAACAGTTTGCGGTAGCTCTCTTCGGCAAGGCGCTGCTCGGTGAGCGCCCGCACCGCCGCCTCGCGCGCCGTGTCGGCCTCCTCCAGCGCGCGGCGGAACACTTCGGCCGCGCGCGCGATGTCGCCGATCTCGTTGTCGAGGTCGGCCGACGGGATCGAAGTGTCCTTCTCGCCCGCTGCGAGCGCGCGGATGGATCTCGCGATCTTCGCAAGCGGCCGGACGGTCCGCCGCACCACGAAGCCGGCCGCGAGAATGCCGATCAAGACGCCGATGGTGCCGAACACGATGCTCTGCCACCGCGCCTCCGTCAGCGTGCGGGCGAAATCGCGCGACAGCACGTGGCCGCGCCGGGCGCTGACCTCGCGCAGGAGTTCCGTGACGCGGCCGATCAGGCGGCCCTCGGTGCCCAGCACCTCGCGGTCGATATCGGCGATCTGCCGCTCCCGGACCGCCACCGCGATGATGGCCTCGGCATAGTCGTTCACGGCCGTCTTCAGCCTGGCGTCCGCGATGTCCATCGCCCGCATCCCCTGTGCGGCCTGCTCGGCGGCGGACGGGTTGCGCGCGAGCAGCCCGAGTGCGATCCGGCTCTGTGACTCCGACAGGCGGGAGGCGAGCTCGCGGTCCGCCGCGGCTCCGACGGCCACGTCGAACCGGTCGCGCAGCGGCGGCAGCCCGGCGAGCAGCTGGGCGCGGCGGTCGATCAGGGTCGAGATCCGCTCGAGGCCATTGCGATAGGTCGCGAGGCGCTCGGTGACCCCGTCGATCATGTCCTGCTGCTCGGGCGCGAGCTCGATGCGGGTCTTCCTCAGGATGTCATTCAGCGTCGAGGCCGCCTCGCCGACCTGCTTGAACTGGGTGCCGGCGCCAGGGTCGGTGACGAAATCGCGCGCCGCAAGCCGCAGCTCGTTCATGCGGCGGTCGATGTCCTCGGCGAGGTCGCCGACGCTCTGGAGCCGCTGCAACTCAGCGAAGGTCGTATCGATGTGCCGGATCGCGATCACGCTCGCGGTCGAGGTGACGATGATCACGGCCAGCACCAGGAGGAAGCTGCCGAAGGTGAGCTGGCCGATGGAGAGCGAGAATGTTCGCTTTTTCTCAGGGGTCGGCGTCAATTCGGCGGACATTGGGGCTTTTGAGGACCGGGC
The DNA here is from genome assembly GCF_052075995.1 of Bradyrhizobium sp. 613_E4_N2_2. Classification (NCBI taxonomy): domain Bacteria; kingdom Pseudomonadati; phylum Pseudomonadota; class Alphaproteobacteria; order Hyphomicrobiales; family Nitrobacteraceae; genus Bradyrhizobium; species Bradyrhizobium sp. 613_E4_N2_2. Next base: position 3,606,907 of record NZ_CP197234.1, on the reverse strand, counting down.
TATTGGAGGCCCAATATACGATGGTTTGCGGCCCCGGGGGAACATGCCTCGCGCTGCCGAATATCCTTAATATCGCGAGTCCGCCGCCCTTCTCCCCACCTGATTATGACGTTTTGACGCTGACCGGCCGCCGGGCCGGGATCGTCATGGCGGCGACGCCGAGGACGACGCAGGCAAGCCCGATCCAGGCGGTCCGGCTCAGGATTTCGCCGAGGAAGGCGACGCTGATGGCGACCCCGATGGGCACGCGCAGATAGGCCTGCGCGGTGGTGCCGACCGAGCCCAGCGTCTGGATCAGGCGGAAGTAGATCGCGAACGCCGCCGCGGTCGAGAAGGTCGCCAGCGCGAGCAGCGCCAGCACGGAACTCAGCGAGGGCGACAGCGTCCAGGGCTGTTCGACGATCAGCGAGGCCGGGATCAGCGCCGCCGCGCCCGCCAGCAGCGAGCCCGCGGCCGGTGCCATCGGATCGAGGCCTTTGAAACTGCGGCCGAAGATCGCGGCGCAGGCGTAGCAGATGGTGGCGGCGACGATGGCGGCCTCCGCGACGAGGCCACTGCCGACGTCGTGGAAAGCGTCGACGCCGACGATCAGCAGGATGCCCGCCATGCCGGCGACTACGCCGAACAGTTTTCGCGGCGTCGTCACCTCGTGGCGCGTTACGACGGCCGTGAGCAGGAAGGTGAAGATCGGCCCGGCCGAGTTGAGGATGGTCGCGAGCGACGCGTCGACATGACGCTCGCCCCAGGCGATCAGCGTCCAGGGGATGACGCTGTTGAGCACGGCCTGGAACGCGAAGCGCTGCCAGGTCGCGGCATCCGTGGGCATCCTGATGCCGCGCGCCCACATGACGACGAGCAGCAGCAGACCGGCGATCGTGGTGCGCGCCGCGATCAGCGTGATCGGCGGAATGGTGGCGACGCCGAGCTTGATGAAGGTGTAGGAGCCGCCCCAGAGCGTTGCGAGCGCGACCAGCAGCGCCAGCTCGACGGCGATGTTGGGGTCCCGTCCCTGATTCATTTTGCTCGTCCCGTCCATTCGCGATGGACGGAACCTAGCGCGTCCGCGGCCGTCAATACTTCGTTTAGTATCGAAGTATCCTAGCCGACCGCCCCGACCTCGAACACCTCGCCGTCATAGCCGGCTTCACGGGGAATGCGGAGCTGGCGGCCGCGTTCGGTCTTGGTCATGACAGGCATCACCGTGACGATCGACATGCCGCGGGCGTGCTCCAGCGCGGCGCCCACGCTGCCCTGCTTGGCGAGCCGGATCAGGTTGCGCGTGGTCGGGAACGGCAGCTTGAAGCGGCCGCTCTCGCCGCCCTCCACCGCTTCGCGCGGCGACACCCAGATCGAGTCGGTCGACTCCCGGCCGTCATGGGCGCCGAGCTGATCGGGCGGTGCGGCCGCGAGGAAGAACCAGGTGTCGAACCGCTTCGGCATGCCCTCCGGCGTGATCCAGTGCGCATAGGGCACGAGCGTGTCGAGCGCGAGCTGGAGGCCGTTGTCGGCCAAGATGCTCAGGAAGCTGATTTTGTGCTCGTTGAGGGCGACGCGATGCTTGTCGGCGATCTCGCCGGCGCGCTTGGCATCGATCGGCGTACCCGAGTCCTTCGCCCGTGCCAGCAGGATGCCGCTCTCCTCAAAGGTCTCGCGGATCGCGGCGATCCGAAAACCGCGATCCGATTCACTCAGGCCCTCGCCGCCCGAATAGAGGTCGGCACGGGCGACGATCTCGTTGTCGCCGGCATCGACACTGCCGCCGGGAAACACCAGCGCGCCCGAGTTGAACTCGATCTGATGATGGCGGACCATCATGAAGACTTCGATTTCGTCGCGGCTCTTGCCGTCGACCTTTGCGCCGTCACGGAGCAGAAGGATGGTCGAAGCCGGGCGTGATGCTGATGTCTCTGGCATTCAACTAACCTGCGGCGCTGGATTGCGGGCCAAGATTGGCGCGCTTGTCGACGCGGGCGACGCGCGACAGGAGGTAATCGACCTCCGCCTTCGCCGCCGGCGTGATGGTCGCGCCCGGCTTGCGCTGGGCGCTGGAGGCGATGATGCCGCGCTTCTGCAGTACGTGCTTGCGCACCGCCAGACCTGCGCCCGGCTGCTGCTCGTAGCGGATCAGCGGCAGATGCGCGTCGAACAGATCATGCGCAGCGTCGCGCTTGCCCTCCTTCGAGAGGCGCACGACATCGATCAGGAGCTCAGGGAATGCGTAGCCGGTCATGGCGCCGTCGGCGCCGCGCTCCATCTCGAAGTCCAAAAAGAGTCCGCCATTGCCGCAGAGGATCGAGAGCGGACGGAGCGAGCCGTCCTTCTGGAAGTTGCGCAGCGTCGAGATCTTTTCCAGACCCGGCCAGTCCTCGTGCTTGAGCATCACGCAATTCGGATTGTCAGTGACGATCTTGCGGATCACCGCAGGCGTGAAGATCACCGAGAGCGTCAGCGGATAGTCCTGCAATACCCAGGGCACATCGGGCCCGATCGCCTCCGCCGCCTGCTTATAGTAGCCGACGATCTGGTCGTCGGTCCGGAGCGACGGCGGCGGCGCGATCATCACGCCGGCCGCGCCGGCATCCATCGAGGCCTTCGCCAGCGAGCGCATCGTGGCAAAGCCCGGCGCGGAGACGCCGACGATCACCTGCATCTTCTTGGCGCGCTTGACGAAGCGCACCGCCACCTGCTCGGCCTCGGCGGCATCGAGCTTCGGCGCCTCACCGAGGATGCCCAGCACCGTGACGCCGTCGCAGCCGACCTCCTCGTAGAAATCGGTCAGGCGGTCGATCGAGCGCTCGTCGATCCGGCCGTCATCGTGGAACGGTGTCGGCGCGATTGCGAAGGTGCCCTTGGCGTCGGCGGTCAGTTTCATCGTCTTTCCTTGTCTCTCTCTATTCGTCATTCCGGGATGGCCCGAAGGGACAGGCCCGGAATCCATAACCACAAGCCGGGGGTATGGATTCCGGGCTCGCGACTTCGTCGTGCCCCGGAATGACAGTGTAGCTAAAACCGCCGCGCCCCCATCTTGATCTGCTCCTCGGAGAAGAAGATCTCCTTGGCGTGATCGGCGATGTCCTGGGCCTTCCAGCCCGTGTGCGGCGGCTTCCAGCCGTCCATTTCCATCATCCGCATTTCGCGCACACCGCGGGGCCCGGACACGCCCAGCACCTTGCCGGTCTGGTCGCCCGACAAGTCGCTGACCATGTATAGCACGGCCGGCGCGATGCCGTCCGGCCCCAGCGCCGCACCGGGGTTCTCCTTATAGCGGGGCAGGTCTGCGGTCATGCGGGTCAAAGCGCCCGGCGCCAGCGTCCAGATCCGGATGTTGTACTTCCGGCCCTCGATCGCCAGCACGTTGGACAGGCCCCAGATGCCGCCCTTGGCCGCGCCGTAATTGGTCTGACCGAAATTGCCGATCAGCCCTGATGTCGAGGAGGTGTTGACGATGACGCCGCCGCCGTTTTCCCGCATCCAGCGAAACACCGGCATGGTGCAACAAAAGGTGCCCTTCAGATGCACCTTGATCACCTTGTCCCAGTCGGATTCGGACGCCTTGGAAAAGGTCTGGTCACGCAGGATGCCGGCGTTGTTCACCAGGATATCGGCGCGGCCAAAGTGCTTGATGGCGTCGTCGAACACCGACTGGCCGCCTTCCATGGTGGAGATGTCGGCGCCGTTGGCGACCGCCTTGCCGCCCTCGGCCATGATCGCGTCCACCACGAGCTGCGCCATCGACTTGTCGGCGCCGGAGCCGTCACGGGGGCCGCCGAGATCGTTGACGACGACGGACGCCCCTTCCCGCGCGAACAGTTTTGCGTAGGCCTCACCGAGCCCTCCGCCCGCGCCGGTGATCAGCGCAACCTTGCCGTCGAGTAGTCCCATGGTGGCCTCTCCCTGTTTTTGTTTTTCGTGCCCCGGACGCGATGCAGCGTGAAACGCTGCGTCGCAGAGCCGGGACCCATTCTTCGTTCGACATTCTCTGGGCCCCGGCTCTGCAGCGCACCGCTAAGGAGCGCTGCGCTGCGTCCGGGGCACGAGACCGCCCTAACCCAGCACCGTCTTGCCGTTCTTGATCACCGTGACGCCGCGCGACTTCACCTTGGCCTCGAACGAGATCACGTTGCCGTCCTTCCAGAGATCCATCGTCACGGTCTCGCCGGGATAGACCGGCGATGAGAACCGCGCGACGTGCTGGCGGAAAGCAGAGGCGTCGTAATCGGCATAGGTTTGGAGCACGCCGCGGCAGGTGATGCCGTAGGTGCACATGCCGTGCAGGATCGGGCGCGGGAAGCCGGCCTTCTTGGCGAACTCGGGATCGCTGTGCAGCGGGTTGCGGTCGCCGCAGAGGCGATAGACCAGCGCCTGGTCGGGGCGCGTGACGATGTCGATGGTCCTGTCGGGGCTCCGCGTGGGTATCTTGTGCGGATCGGGCTGGGTCAGGTTCGGCCCGCCAAAGCCGCCGTCACCGCGGGCGAAGCGCGAGGCAACGAGAGTAGCAAGCTTCTCGCCCTTCTCGTTCTTGAGCACGGTCTGGTGGCTGATGACGACGCCCTTGTCCTTGCCCTTGTCGTAGACCTCGACCACGGAGGAATCGGCGGTGATGTTCGCGGCGACCGGCAGCGGCTGGTGGAAGGTGATGTCGCGCTCGCCATCGACCACCATGACACGGTTGAGATTCATTTCGCCCGGCCCAGAGCCCCACGCCGCGACGGACGCAAACGTCGGCACCACCTTGAGCGGCCGCGGCGTCAGCGTGCCCTCATTGACGAAGGCGAGCTCCTTCTCGTCCATCGGATCGGCGCCGAGGCCGATCCCGTAGGCGTAGAGCATGACTTCGCGATCGCCATAGGCGTATTTCTGGCCGAGATTTTTGAGGCCTTTGAGTTCTTCGTATCTGGCGGACATTTTTCTGGTTTCCTCCCGGTCTCTCCGCGAGCAGCGGCGCTCGTTAATGTGCCCTCTCCCCTTGTGGGAGAGGGCCGCGAGAGCCGTGCGGCAAACTCATTTGGGTGAGGGGTTGCTTCCGCACAGAGAGTCCCTCTGCGGAGCGATACCCCTCATCCGGCGCTTCGCGCCACCTTCCCCCACAAGGGGGGAAGGAAGAAATTACGCCGGCGTGAAGAACGGCAATGGTGCGCCATCGGTCGGCTTGAACACCACCTTCACCTTTTGGCCGATCTTGAGCTTCTCGAGATCGCAGTCGACGATGTTGGTCTGAAGCGACGGCCCTTCCTTCAGCGTGACATAGGCGATGGCATAGGGGCCGGTCGGCGATTTGCGCATCAGGCTCCAGGTGTAGATCGTGGCCTCACCCGAACTCTCCTCCCACACCGTCTTGTCCGAATAGCAGAACGGGCAGATCGAGCGCGGGAAGTAATGCGCTTCGCCGCACGCGGTGCAGCGCTTGATCATGAACTTGCCCTGCTTGGCCGCGTCCCAGAACGCAGCGGTCTCGGGGTTCGTGACCGGTGCCGGATACTTTTTCGCTTCGCTCATCACACGCGCTCCAGAATGGCCGTCGAGGCGGCGTGGCGAACGCCCAGAAGGCCGCCGGTGCCGTGGGCGATGGCGAGATCGCAATTCTTGACCTGCACCTTCGGATGCGCCTCGCCGCGCAGCTGCCTGACCGCCTCGATGATCTTGGTCATGCCGCCGCGATTGACGGGATGGTTGCTGCAGAGCCCGCCACCGTCGGTGTTGAACGGCAGCTTGCCGACGCCCGAGATCAGATTGCCGTCGGCAACGAACTTGCCGCCCTCGCCCTTCTTGCAGAAGCCGAGGTCCTCGAGCTGCATCAGCACGGTGATGGTGAAGCTGTCGTAGATCGAGGCGTATTTGATGTCCTTCGGCGTGATGCCGGCTTCCTCGAACGCGCGCGGGCCGGACCAGATGCCGGCGGAGTAAGTGAGATCGAGATCCTTGCCGCCGCGCGGGCCCTTCATCGCCTCGCCATGGCCGATCAGCTTGACCAGCGGCTTCTTCAGGCTCTTCGCAATCTCCGGCGTCGTCACGATCAGCGCGCCGCCGCCGTCGGAGACGACGCAGCAATCCATGCGGTGCAGCGGATCGGAGATCATCGGCGAGTTCAGGACGTCCTCGACGGTGACGACGTCCTTGAGCATCGCGTGCGGATTGTATTGCGCGTGATGCGAGGCCGCGACCTTGATCCAGGCGAGCTGCTCACTGGTGGTGCCATAGTCGTGCATGTGGCGCATGGCACACATGCCATAGGCATTGTGCGTGGTCGCACCGTAAGCGGACTCGAAATCGGCTTCCGCGCCGGCTGCGCGCGGCGGCATCACACCGGTGCGCGGTTTGCCCGCGAGCGTGATCAGCGCGATCGAGCACTTGCCGGCCGCGATGGCTTCAGCGGCATGGCCGAGATGGATGATGTAGGAACAGCCGCCGGTCTCGGTGGAATCGACGTGGCGGAGTTTTTTGGTGTTCAGGCCGAGATAATCGACCATCGGCCATGCGCCGCCGGGGGCGTCGCCCGCGCAGAAATAGCCGTCGACGTCGTCCTTGCTGATCCCGGCATCCTCGATCGCGCCCTTGGCGACCTCGGCATGGAGCTGGGCGGTGGATTTGTCCGGCGCATGCCGGGTCGGGTGTTCGTAGATCCCGGCAATGTAGGCCTTGCCCTTGATGGTCAAAACGTCAGGTCTCCGCGCTCGCGTTTCTTCTTGCTCCGTTTTTCTGAACCGCGGGGGCCAGCTTGGCAAGCGCGGAAATATTCCGTCGGGCGAGAGGGCAGCGCGTTGGCGCAACTCCCGGCTACCGCAATCTCGAAGTGCGGCGGGAAGGCCACTCCGCCACCGCGTCGTCATTGCGAGCGCAGCGAAGCAATCCAGAGTCTATCCGCGGAGGCATTTCTGGATTGCTTCGCTGCGCTCGCAATGACGGCCAGAGTCCTAAAGGTGTTTTGCCCGACGGCACAAGCGATTTTCTTTTTTGCGAAAACAACCCCATGCACAGTGGGACGGTGGTTGATTTCAAAGACGAAATCGTAGGGTGGGCAAAGCGACTTGTCCGCCGTAGCTCGAAGAGCGAAGGCGGAAGCGTGCCCACCTCTTGCGGCTCAATCGTGGTGAGATGGTGGGCACGGCGCTTTGCGCCTTTGCCCACCCTACGAGATCGTGGCTCGCCCCTACTCCGCCGCGATCTGCCTCGGCGCAGGCGGCGGGCTCGCGAGGTCGGCCGCGAGCTGGGCGTAGCGGGCTTTCGCGTCCGCGACGGCCTTCTCCTTGACCGGGCCGTAGCCGCGGATGCGGTCGGGCAGCGATAGCAGCTCGACCGCGGTGTCGACGGTGACCGGCGACAACAGGCCGAGCACGGTGGCGACGTCCTTCTCGTAGCCCACGATCAAATCGCGTTCGAGCTTGCGGTCGGCGCTGCGGCCGAAAATGTCGAGCGGCGTGCCGCGCAGGAATTTGAATTTCGCCAGCACGCGGAAGACCTTCAGCATCCACGGGCCGAAGGCGCGCTTCTTCGGGCGTCCGAGCGCGTCGACACCACTGCTGAGGATCGGCGGGGCCAGATTGAAGTTGAACTTGAAGTCGCCCTCGAACTGGTCGCGGAGCTGCTGCTCGAAAGCACCGTCGGTGAACAGGCGCGCAACCTCGTATTCGTCCTTGTAGGCCAGAAGCTTGGCGTAGTTCACCGCGACCGCGCGCGGCAGCGCATCGTCATAACCGCCCTGCTTGGCGGCTTCGCGAACCTGATCGACCAGCTTGCGATAGCGTTTTGCGAGGCGGCCGCTCTGGTACGCGGTCAGGTGCTTGGCGCGATGCGCGACGACCTCATCCAGCGTCATCGCGTCGAGCGTCTTCGGCGCAACCACCTCGTCCGTCCCCTTCAGCATGTCGGCGAGGCGCTGGGGATCGGCGACCGCGAGGCGGCCGAGGCGGAAGGCCTCCTTGTTCATCTTGATCGCGACGCCGTTGACCTCGATCGCCTGCTCGATCGATTCTGCCGACAGCGGGAACAGGCCTTTCTGATAGGCATATCCCATCATCATCATGTTGGTGGCGATGCTGTCGCCAAGCAGCTGCTCGGCCGGCTTGGTGAAGTCGAAGAACACCGAGTCCTTGTGCAGCGCCGTTTCCAGCAGCCCGTTCAACTTGCGGGTCTGGAAGTTGAAGTCGCGGTTGAGGACGAAGTCGGCGGTCGGAATGACGTGGCTGTTGATGATGCCGCGGGTGCGGCTGGTGTCGCAGAGCGAGATCGTGTCCTTGGCGACCGCGACCACCTCGTCGGCGGCGAGCACGAGATCTGCCGTACCAGTGACGATGCGCGAGCAGGTCACCTCGGCCGGATGATCCGACAGGCGGACGTGGCTGAGCACCGCCCCACCCTTCTGCGCCAGGCCCGACATGTCGAGGATCATCGACGCCTTGCCCTCGATATGCGCAGCCATGCCGAGCAGCGCACCGATCGTGAGCACACCGGTGCCGCCGACACCGCCGACTGCGATATTATAGGGCTTGTCCACCGTCGGCCGAGACGCGGGCTCCGGCAGCTCGCCGATGTCACCGAGATCGGCCGGCGCACGATGGCGCGGCTTGCCGCCGTCGACGGTGACGAAGGACGGGCAGAAGCCCTTCACGCAGGAATAGTCCTTGTTGCAGGACGACTGGTTGATGGCGCGCTTGCGGCCGAACTCGGTCTCCAGGGGCTCGACCGAGATGCAGTTCGACTGCACCGAGCAGTCGCCGCAGCCTTCGCAGACCGCCGGGTTGATCATGACGCGGCGTGCGGGATCCTCCATCAGGCCGCGCTTGCGGCGGCGGCGCTTTTCGGCGGCGCAGGTCTGCACGAAGACGATCGCCGAGGTGCCCTTGTACTCGCGGCACATCTTCATGACGTTGTCGAGTTCGTCGCGGTGATACAGCTTCACGCCGGGCGCGATGGTGTCGGCCGGGTAGGTATCGGGCGCCTCCGAGACCAGGTAGATCTCGCGGATGCCTTCGGCGTGGAGCTGGAACGTGATCTGCTGCGGCGAGAGATCGCCGTCATGGCGCTGGCCACCCGTCATCGCGACGGCGTCGTTGTAGAGGATCTTGTAGGTGATGTTGGTTTTGGAGGCGACCGCCTGCCGGATGGCGAGAAGGCCGGAGTGGAAGTAGGTGCCGTCGCCGAGATTGGCGAAGATGTGGTTCTCGTTGGTGAAGGGCGCGATGCCGACCCACGGCACGCCCTCGCCGCCCATATGCGTGAACGTCTCGGTCGAGCGATCCATCCACAGCGCCATGAAGTGGCAGCCGATGCCGGCGAGCGCGCGGCTGCCTTCGGGGACCTTGGTGGACGTGTTGTGGGGACAGCCGGAGCAGAAATACGGTACGCGAGAGACAGGCGCCGTCGCCTGCATTTGCGTGGCCTGGCGGCCGTTGAACCAGTCGGCCTTGGCGCGGAGCATCTCCGCGATCTCGGGGTTGAGATTGAGGCGGAGAAGCCGCTCCGTGAGCGAGGTCGCAAGCGAGGCAACGCTGAGCTCGGCGGCGAAGGTCAGGAAGCGCTTGTCGTGCTCGTCCATCTTGCCGACGATGCGCGGGCGGACGTCGTCGCGCCAGTTGAACAGCTCCTGCTTGACCTGGTTCTCGACGATCTCGCGCCGTTCCTCGATGATGAATATCTCTTCGAGCCCGACCGCGAACTGGCGTACGCCTTCGGGCTCCAGCGGCCAGGGCATGCCGATCTTGTAGAGGCGAAGCCCGATCTTGGCGGCGACCTCCTCGGTGATCCCGAGCTCGCGCAGCGCCTGGCGCACGTCCTCATAGCTCTTGCCCGACGCCATGATGCCGAAGCGGGCGTTCGGGGAATCCATGGTGACGCGGTTGACCTTGTTGGCGCGCGCAAAGGCGATCGCGGCAAAGCCCTTGTAGTCCTGGAGGCGGCGGTCCTGCTCGAAGCGGTCGTCAGGCCAGCGCAGATTGAGGCCACCGGGCGGCAGCTCGAAATCGGGCGGGATGATGAACGGCTTCATCTCGTCGGTGAGGTCGATCTCGGCGGTGGTCTCCACCGTCTCCGTGATCACCTTCATGCCGACCCAGCAGCCCGAATAGCGCGACATCGCGATGCCGAGCAGGCCCATCTCGATCATTTCGTGGATGCTGGAGGGATAGAGATACGGCATCAAAGCCGACATGAAGGCGTGGTCGGACTGATGCGGAACAGTGGAGGATTTTGCACCGTGGTCGTCGCCGGCCAGACACAGCACACCGCCGTTCTTGGCCGAGCCGGCGGCATTGCCGTGGCGGAACACGTCGCCGCAGCGATCGACGCCGGGGCCCTTGCCGTACCAGATGCCGACGACGCCATCGTATTTGGCGCCGGGCGAGAGGTTGAGCTGCTGCGAGCCCCACACCGCGGTCGCCGCCAGATCCTCGTTCACGCCGGGCTGGAACTTGATGTTGTACTGCTCGAGATGTTTTCGCGCCGCAAAGAGCTGCTGGTCGTAGCCACCGAGCGGCGAGCCGCGGTAGCCGGAGATGAAGCCCGCGGTGTTGAGGCCGTTGGCGCGGTCACGCCGGATCTGGGCCATCGGCAACCGGACCAGGGCCTGGATGCCCGTGGTGAAGACGTGTCCGGTTTCCTGGGTGTATTTCTGGTCGAGACTGATCGGACCCTGGTTGATACCCATTCTTGTCCTCTTCCGGCCTTTTGAGCGTTTGGCCACTTAAGCCGTTGCCTGCCCGTTGTTTTTAGCTAGGGCGCGCCGACCAACTCCGCCACTCTATGTCGGATATTTAACGCTCCGCATCACAAATCTGGACCAAAGGAAGCGCCGGGTAATAATCGCAATTTCGTGGCTGCAAAGGCATCGCGCATTTTCAATTTGTGTCACCATACCCCCACCGACGCGAAACGACGTGAGGCTCCTATCCGGGCGATTGGTCGCAGGGGAAGCTTTCGATGCGAATGATTCTGGCTGTTGTCGCATTGTGCAGTGCAGTTGCGAGCGCGGCCCGCGCCGCCGAGCCATCGCCGGAGCTGATCGCCTATGGCAAGGCGCTGGTCGAGGCCGGCGACTGCGCGGGCTGCCACACCGCCGATCCGGCAAAGCCATTCGCGGGCGGAAAGCGCATCGATACGCCCTTCGGCGCGATCTACGCGCCGAACCTGACGCCGGATCGTGACACCGGGATCGGCGCCTGGACCGACGCCGATTTCACCCGCGCGGTGCGCACCGGCATCGCGCCCGACGGCTCGAACTATTACCCGGCCTTCCCCTATCCCTATTTCACGAAGATGACCAAGGACGACACGCTGGCGATCCGGGCCTATCTCGGAACGCTGGCGCCCGTCGCAAGCCGCAACAAGCCGCCGGAGCTGCGCTGGCCGTTCGGCCATCGCGGCTTGATGCGGGTCTGGAACGCGATGTATTTCAAGCCCGCCCTGTTCGAGCCGGACCAGAGCCAGAGCGCGGCGTGGAACAGGGGCGGCTATCTCGTCACCGGGCTCGGCCATTGCGGCGCCTGCCACACGCCGAAGAACTATTTCGGCGCGGACAAAACTGCGCAGGCGCTGTCGGGCAACGAGGTCGGCGGCTGGTACGCACCAAGGCTCGATGGCGCCGCGCGCACCGGGCTGAAGTCATGGAGCGTCGAAGACATCACCGAGTATCTGCAAAGCGGGCGAAACGTCAAAAGCCATGCTGGCGGGCTAATGGCCGAGGTGGTCGTCGGCTCGACCTCGAAGATGAGCGATGCCGATGTGCGCGCCATCGCGGAATATCTGAAGAGCCTGCCGCCGTCGCGGCGCGAGACGATCGTGACGCCGCCCGACGATGCCGAGATGAAGGCCGGTCAGGCCGTCTACGCAAAACTCTGCATCGCGTGCCATGAAGCCGACGGCTCCGGCGCGCCGCGCATCTATCCGCCGCTGCCCGGTAACGCGCTTCTGCAATCGGTCAATCCGTCCTCCAGCTTGCGCATCATCCTCGACGGCGCCCACACCGTGACGACGCCACGCGCGCCCAACAGCGGCGAGATGCCGGGCTACGCCAAGCAATTGTCCGACGAAGAGATCGCCGCCGTGACGAACTACATCCGCAATTCCTGGGGCAACGCCGCGCCGCTGGTGACCACGGCGCAGGTGGCGAAGGCGCGGAAGGAGCAGTAGTTCACGCTCCTCAGTATTCACCAGAGGTCGTCATGCCCGGGCTTGTCCCGGGCATCCACGTTCTTTCGTGCCGTGGCAAAGGTCGTGGATGGCCGGGACAGGCCCGGCCATGACGCCGTGGATGCGATAGCGCTCAAACTCTACGAAAGGCGAAGTAAGCCCTACCGCTCCTCGCCTTCCGTGAACACGAATTTCGGCATCTCCCATTTGTAGTGCACCGCGAGCAGGCGGAAGCTGACGCCGAGGACAAACGTCAAGATGGTCCAGAGCTCCGCGTTGAGTTTCAAGCCGAACGCGGTGGCATAGAACAGGCCGGTCGCCACCGAAACGGTCGCGTAGAGCTCGGAGCGGAACAGCAGCGGCACGTCGTTGCAGAGCACATCGCGCAGCACCCCGCCCGCGCAGCCGGTCACCATGCCGGAGACGATGACGATCGGCAGCGTGGCACCCGTCTGCCAGGCGATGTCGCAGCCGGCCATGGTGAAGACCACGAGGCCGATGGCATCGAGCACGATGAAGGCCACCTTCAGCCGGTGCACGAGCCGCGCGATCAGGATGGTGAGGAAGGCGGCGCCGCCGGCCAGCGCGAGGTAGATGGGATGAGCGACCCAGGCCAGCGGATAATGCCCGAGGAAGAGATCGCGCAAGGTGCCGCCGCCGAGCGCGGTGATACAGCCGAGGAAGCAGACGCCGAGCCAGTCCATGCTCCGGCGGCCGGCCGCGAGCGCGGCGGTCATGCCTTGCGCTGCGACCGCGACCAGCGACAACAGATGCAGCACGCTATCGCTCGGCGGCACGCTCCACATCGCTTTGTTCCCTTCCCCTTCGATGGAACCGACGCGCAACTGTTCCAAAATGAACAGGTTCCCGATTCCTTGCACAAGGGCAACATGCGACGAAAGCACTAAGGAGGGCGGAACAGAATCTCGCATCTAGGGGTTGTCCAGCCGCAATAATCGAGGAGACAAAATCGATGGCTGACGACCGTTTTCCCAACGATCCGTATCGCCCGAATCTCGCCGATGATGAGTATGTCCGTGCGGCGCGACGGGATGCCGAGCTTCAGGTCGATCCCGAGCTTGGCGAAGGCCCCGCCTCCAGCGGCAAGGTAGCCTTGTTCGCAGTGGCGATCGCCTTGGTACTGGGTGCCGTGTTCTACGGACTGAACAACACGAGCACCGGCAACCAGGCCAGCAACACGCCGACAACGCAGACCGCCCAGCAGGCTCCGCCTGCGAATCCGGCCGCGCCTCCCGGCATGCGTGACGTGACGCCGCGCAACAACACCGGACCCGGCGTGACCACGGGTGCTGCCCCGAGCAAGCCGGCGGCGCCTGATCCGGCCGCCCCGTCTGAGGGCGCGAAGTAACGACAACAGCTGTCGTCGCCCGGCTTGACCGGGCGACCCAGTATTCCACCAGCGGCGGAGATTGAATCGAGAGGCCGCGGCGTACTGGATGCCCCGTTTGCGCGGGGCATGACACCGAGAGGATGAGAGAGCGGCGGGACCTTACATCCCGCCGCTTTTCGTTTAGCTGAACATCTTGTTGAGTTCGCCGCCGGAATAGCCGGTGCCGAGCTCCGTAAACGTCCCCTTCTCCGCCATCTCCTTCGCGGCGCGCATGAAGCCGCCCCAGGCGGCGCGGGCGAGCGAGCCGCCGACGCTGATGCGGCGCACGCCGAGGTCGGCGGCCTCCTGCAAGGACAGGCCGGACGCGCCGATCAGCAGGTTGAACGGCTTTGGTGCGACAGCCTTCACCACGGCGGCGATGTCCTCGCGCGTCTTCAGGCCCGGCGCATAGAGACAATCGGCGCCTGCGTCCGCATAGGCCGTGAGCCGGTCGATAACGAGCTTGAGGTCGGTGACGCCCCACAAATACGCCTCGCAGCGGCCGACCAGCAGCGTTCCGCTGTCGCCGATCGCCTTGCGCGAGGCCTTGATGCGCTCGACCGCCAGCGCGCGCTCGTAGAGCGGCTTGTCCTTGTCGCCGGTGGAATCCTCGATCGAGAGGCCGGCGACGCCGGTGCGCACACCGCGCTCGACATTGTCCGCGACCTTGTCCGGCTCGACGGCAAAGCCGCCCTCGAAATCCGCATTCACGGGGATGTCGACGGCCGAGCACAATGCTGCCAAATGCTGACAGACGTCGTCGACCGTGACGTGGTTGTCGGCCTTGCCGATGGTCCAGGCAAAGCCCGCGCTCGATGAGGCCAGTGCCTTGAACCCGAGATGCTGCAACGCCTTGGCGCTGCCGACGTCGACCGGATTGGGCAGGATGAAGCAGCCGCTCTCGTGCATCGTCTTGAACGTCGCGCGCTTGTCAGCGGTTGTCACATGCATGTTTCTCTCCCTTGTTGGCCGCGCAGACATAAGCGCGCGCACTGGGCAGCGCCAGTGCGCGCCCGCAAACGCTAGTGCGCGTCGTACACGGCGCGGCTGTCCTTCGGCGCCTGCTCGCGATCATTCATGCCGTAGTCTCGGATGACGCTGGCGATGCGCAGGTGATAATCGGCAAAGATCTTCGCCCTGCCCTTCGCCTGCGTGCGCCGGTGTTCCATCGTGTTGCGCCAGGCCTGAACCGCCGCCTCGTCGCGCCAGAACGACACCGACAGGATCTTGCCCTTCTCGGTCAGGCTTTCAAAGCGCTCGACCGAGATAAAGCCATCGATGGTTTGCAGGATCGGCTTCAGGTCGGCCGCGAGGTCGAAGTAGTCCTGGCGATGTTCCGGCTTGGGCCAGACTTCGAAAATCACGGCAATCATGGGCGTCTCCTTTGCGTTGGCGGTCTACAATACCACCTTGCGCAGGAAGGTGCGCTCTTCCGCGAGGATGAATTTGTTCTCCTCCGCGAAATGGAAGTTGGCCATGCCGTCTGCGTCCTGCCGCAGCCGGGCGCGATAGGCCTCATAGGCGGCAAGACTCTCGAAGGTGATCAGCGCAAACGCGATGTTGTTGGTGCCCTCATGCGGCATGAAATAGCCGATCAGGTCGCCGCCGCATTTCGGGATGATGGTGAGCCAGCGCTTCGAGTACTCCTCGAACTGCGCGCGCTTGAAGGGATCGAGCTGGTAGCGGATGAAGACGGTGACGGACATGGTGAGCTCCCTGATTTTTCATCGCGACAAGCGCGAGCAACACCGTCGCCGCTGAAGCAACTGGATTGCTTCGCTTCGCTCGCAATGACGTGTTCGCAGGGACAGACTACGTCCTTGCTCCACCGCAATGCTTCGGCTACCGTCGAAGCATGAAATCAGGTCCTGACATCGCCATGATTGCCTCGCTGGTCGGCGACCCCGCCCGCGCCAACATGCTCACCGCGCTGATGAACGGCCGCGCGCTGACGGCGAGCGAGCTCGCGCAGGAGGCCGGCATCACTCCGCAGACCGCGAGCTCGCATCTGGCCAAGCTCGAGGCCGGCGGGCTGATCGAGCCGGAGAAGCAGGGCCGCCACCGCTACTACCGCCTCACCGACGATGACGTGGCCGGCGTGCTCGAAGGCCTTGCGGGCCTTGCCGCGCGGACCGGCCACATGCGCGTGCGCACCGGGCCGAAGGATCCGGCGCTGCGGCGCGCGCGGATCTGCTACGACCACCTCGCCGGCGATCTCGGCGTGCAGATGCTCGACAGTCTACGCACACGAAACCTGGTCAGGCAGAAGAAGCAGGACATCGAGCTGACGGCCGAGGGCGAGCGCTTCCTCGCAAAGCATTTGCAGATCTTGCCCGACATGCTCACCCATCCGCGCCGTCCGGTGTGCAAGGCCTGCCTGGACTGGAGCGAGCGGCGCCATCATCTCGCCGGCACGCTGGGCGCCGCCATGATGCAGCGGTTCGCCGAGCTGAAATGGGCCGCGCGCGACGCCACGCCCGGCAGCCGCGTGGTGAATTTCACACGTACCGGCGAGAAGCAGTTTGCGACGCTGTTCGGGACCGGGAAGGATTGATCACGCCAGGTGCGTGAGATCGCACGTTTGCGTGTGAACCACGGCTTCCGTCATGGCCGGGCTTGACCGGGCCATCCATCGCTTTAAGCGCAGTATCGTTCCGAGGCGATGCGAAGCATCGAACCTGGAACTTCAAGATTCCGGGTTCGCGTGTTCGACGTGCCCCCGGAATGACGGCTCCAATTACGAGATCTTCATGAACCGCCTCCTCCCGGTCGCGCTTGCCGCCGCCCTCCTCACCGCCCCGCTCTCTTTCGCTTACGCCGCCGACACTACCCCGCGCGAGCCCTATGGCATCGCGCTCGAAGGCTTTGCCTATCCGTATCCCGTGCATCTGCTGCCTGTCATCAATGACGGCGAGCAGCTCAGCATGGCCTATATGGACGTCACGCCCGAGCGGCCGAACGGCCGCACCGTCGTGCTGCTGCACGGGCGCAATTTTCCGTCGAGCTACTGGGCGCCCGTCATCAAGATGCTGAGCGAGGCAGGCTTCCGCGTCGTGGTGCCGGACCAGATCGGCTTCGGCAAATCCTCCAAGCCGCAAGGCGAACTGCACTTCGACAATCTGGCGCGCAACACCATCGCCCTGCTCGATCATCTCAAGATCGACAAAGCCGAGGTCGTCGCGCATTCGCTCGGCGGCATGCTGGGCGTACGCATCGCCCGCGCCTATCCGGACCGCGTCGCCCATCTCGTGCTGACCGCGCCGATCGGGCTGGAAGACTACCGCCTCTACGTGCCGCCGACGCCGACCGAGAAGATCATCGAGACCGAGGACAAGCTCACACCCGACGGCTACCGCAAGCAGCTCCAGACCAATTACGCGATCAAGCTGCCGGACGACGCGATCACGCCGTTCGTCGACGCCCGCTTCAACATCAAAGGCAGTCCCGATTATCCGCGCTGGCTGCGCGCCTACGTCAGCTCCGGCCAGATGATCTATCGCGAGCCGGTCGCGCACGAGGTCGCGTTGATCACAGAGCCGACGCTGTTCATCATGGGCGCCGACGATCACAACGCGCCGGGCCGTCCGAACGCGCCGGAGGCATTGCGCGCGAAAATGGGCCAGAACGCGGAGCTCGCGAAAGCGCTTGCGGCCAAGATGCCGAACGCGCGGGCCGAAGTGATCCCGGACACCGGACACCTCGTCTTCCTGGAGGCGCCGGAGAAGTACAAGGAATTGGTGCTGGGCTTTCTCGGCCGCTAGAGCGTTTTCGAGCGACGTCGATACCGGTTCGCGTCAAAGAAACGCATCAGAACAAAGAACCTGGAGCTCCGTTCCGATTCCATCGGGACGGCGCGCCATCGCCATCGCTGTCGCCGGAAGCCGCATGCGGAGAATGTTCATGCCGCATTCAGGTCATGATTGGCAGGTTTGGATCGCGACGTGTCGGCACGTCCCCAAATTTAACGTGTCGAATCGTGTCTTTTGATTCATTGTGCGCCGCAAGCGCCCCAAAAACCTGCCCAAGGACAAGAGGAAGATCACATGAAATACCTGTTTGCCGCCGTCATGCTCGCCAGCGCGGTCGTCGGTTTCAGCGAAGCGGCCAGCGCCGCCGGTGGCTGCGGCCCCGGCTGGTACCGCGGCGCCTATGGCGGCTGCCGCCCGATGCGCGGTGCGGTCGTTGTGCGGCCCGGCCCGGTGGTGGTTGCCCCGCCGGTCGTCGTCGTGCCCCGCGCCCGCGTCTGCCCGTACGGCTTCCGTTGGTGGGGTGGCCGCTGCCGCCCGATCTGATCTGACCTTTTCGTATCGCGAGATGGCCGTGCGGCGAAAGCCTGCGCGGCCATTTTCGTTTTGAACGCCTGGCGTCGCATCCGCCGGCTCCGAATAAAAACGGGGACCGCAATCGCGATCCCCGTTCAAGGCCTGGCTTGTGCCGAGCTTACCAGTGGTGGCGGTGCCAGCGCCGGCGATGCCAACCCCAGTGGCGGCGGCGCCAGCCCCAATGGCGGTGGTGGCCATGCCAATGCACCTGCTCGGGCTTGAGCTGCGCGGTCTCCTCACTGGTGGTGACGGCGGGACGAGCGTCGGGATTGCCTTGCGGCGCGCGCGCGGGATCACCAAGCGGCTGCGGCGCCAACGGCGCAGCTTGTGCGGTCGCGGTCAACGTCGCGGCTCCAGCCGCGACGCCGAATGCAAGTTTCAAAAAGTTCCGACGCTCCATGACATGTCCTCTAGGCTATCGAGCAAGTGATGCAGAGGGAGTGTCGCGATCACGACATGAACGGAAGCTGAATCGCATCTTCAGGTTCATGACATGGGTGTCAGGGACGAACGAGCTGCGGGACTCGGTGCGAGCTACGCTCCGGCGTCCTGCTTCGCAAACTCCTGCGCCAGCACCAGCGTCTCGCGCGTGCGCTTCACGTCCGGCCAGTCGCGATTGAAATCGGCGACGAGCTGCTTCAACGCATCGCCCCTGAGCATCGCAGCCAGCCTGGCCTCGTCATCGAACTGATACATGGCCTGATGCAGCGAGGGATCGTCGAGGCTCCAGAACCGCCAGGCCTTGTTCACGCCGAACGCCTTCACCGCGTCCGGCACATGTTCCGTCTCGTACCATGTGTCGAAGGCGGCGCGCTTGCTGGCGTCGGTGACGGTGGCACGGACGACGGAGTAGGCAGCAGGCATGTGTTTCCTCCCGTTGTTTGGCCGCAGCATAGACGGTTATAGTCGCGGCAACAAAAAAGCCCGCGCGACGGAACATTCGGATCGCGCCGATGGGGGAAGGAATGGCCATGCGCAGGATCATCACGGGCCTCGTTGCGATCACGTGCCTGTGGCCCACGGTCTCGCTCGCCGAAATCGTCCGCTTCGACATCCTCGCGCGCGAGCCCGCCTTTGCCGGACGCAGCTTTGGCGATGTCGGCACCTATGAGCGCATCACCGCGCGCGCGACCTTCGCGCTCAACCCGTCGGACGATCGCAACGCTGTCATCACCGACCTCGCGCTCGCGCCGCGTAGCTCCGACGGCAAGGTGGCAGCCACCGCCGACGTCGTGATCCTGCGGCCCACCGATCCCACCCACGGCAACGGCACACTGCTGCTCGAGGTGCCCAATCGCGGCCGCAAGCTGGCACCGCAATTGTTCGACGATTCCGCCCAGCCCGGCGCCAACAATGCCGACAAGGCCGAGGACGCCGGCATCGGCTTCCTGCATCGCCAAGGCTTTACGATGGTCTGGGTCGGCTGGCAGGGCGACATCCCCTCCAAGCCCGGCCAGATGGCGATGACGGCGCCGGTGCTGAAGACCATCACCGGGCCCGCGCGCGAAGAGGTGGTCTTCGACAACACGACCAATCCCGCGCGTGCGACGCTGACCTGGCCGGCGACCGACGCCGCCGACCTCAAGGTCTCCGTGCGCGCCGCCTGGGCCGATCCGCGGCAGTCGCCTTCTGGCCTCCTCGCAAAGCTCGTCGATCCCGTGACGGTGGAGATCACCCGGCCCGACGGTTTTGATGCCGGCGCGCTCTACGAGATCACCTACACCGCGCGCGATCCTGTCCCGCTCGGCATGGGCTATGCCGCCGTGCGCGACGTCGTCAGCTTTCTCCGCCACGACGAGACGCAGGCGAACCCGCTGCTGAACGGCCTGCATCCCTCCGTCAGCCGCGCCATCGGCTTCGGCGTGTCGCAATCCGGCCGCTTCCTGCGCGACTTCCTCTATCTCGGCTTCAACGAGGATCTCCAGGGGCGCACGGTGTTCGACGGATTGATGCCGCATGTCGCGGGCACGCGGCGGATGGCGACAAACGTCCGCTTCGGCCAGCCCGGCCGCAACCCGCGCCATCCGCAGGATCCGGCGTGGCAGGCCGATCTCTTCCCCTTCACTTATGCGAGCCTCAGCGATCCCTATTCCGGCAAGACCGACGGCCTGCTCCGCCGTTGCGCGCTCTCGGCGACGTGTCCGAAGATGATGCAGACCGACAGCGAGCACGAATGGTGGGCCTCGCACGCCTCGTTGCTGGTCACCGACCTCGCCGGCAACCACCTCGACCTCCCCGACAACGTCCGCGCTTACATGATCGCAGGCACGCCGCATTTCGCAGAAGCCGCCGACGTGATGCGCAAGGGCGTGCCGGCGATGTCGCTGCCGCAGAACCCGATGCATGCGGGCGGGCCGATGCGCGCGCTGCTCACCGACCTCAACGCCTGGATCAGCGACGGCATCAAGCCGCCCGCAAGCCGCGTCCCCATGCGCGCCCACGGCACGCTGGTGCCGGCGCAAGGCGCGGTGCCGATGGATATCCCCGGCCTGCCCTATGCCGGCATCCACACGCTCGCCGCCTTCTCCGACCAGAGCGTGCTGCCGCCCAAGGAGATCGGCCGCTATCCCGTGTTCGTGCCGAAGGCGGACAATGACGGCATGGCCATCGCAGGTATCCGCCAGCTTGCGCTCGCGGTGCCACGCGCGACCTACACCGCATGGAATCCGCGCGCGCAAGGATTTGGCCCGACGGCGCTCTATCCGCTGCAAGGCGCGGTGGTGCCATTCGCACCGACCGAGGCCGCGCGGAAGGAAGTGCACGATCCCAGGCTGTCGATCGCGGAGCGATATGCAGATGATGGGGCGTATGTGGCGGCGGTCCGCCGCGAGGCGGCGCGGCAGGTGGCGGAGCGGACCCTGCTGCCGGAAGATGCAGAGCGCGCGGTCGACGCCGCGAAGCAAGGCAAGTTGGCGAAGCTTGGGCAGTGAGCGAAGCCCAGTGGCCCCGTAGGGTGGGCAAAGCGGAGCGCGCCCACCACTTCTGTCGTCGGCCAAAAGATGGTGGGCACGGCGCAAGTGCGCCTTTGCCCACCCTACGGTCCCTGCCCGCGGAGAAAAACCGTCCGCGCCTGTCGGAACGCGCGTCCTTCATCCGTCCTATGCCCAGACAGCACGGAGACACCGCATGGCCAACCTCACCCTCACCACCTTCGATTGGGTTCCCGAGATGCCGCGGGGTTTCGTGCGCGACCTTCGTGTGCGCTGGGCGCTGGAAGAAGCCGCGCTGCCCTACCGCGTCGCGAGCGTGCCGTTTGGCCCGCGGGACGCCGCGCATTTCGCGCACCAGCCGTTCGGCCAGGTGCCGTGGCTGACCGACGGCGACCTCTCGATCTTCGAGAGCGGCGCGATCCTGCTGCATCTGGGCGAACTCAGCGACAGGCTGATGCCCACCGATCCGCGCGGTCGCAGCGAGGCAAAGGAGTGGGTGTTCGCGGCGCTCAATTCGGTGGAGATGCCTGCCCTGCCCTGGACGATGTTCAAGTTCACCGGCAGCGACGATGGCTCACCTGCCGTGAAGTTCGTCGACGACTTCCTAAAACTCAGGCTCAAGCACATGGAGACGGTGCTGGCCGGCCGCGAATGGCTGGCGGGGTCTTTCTCCGTCGCCGACATCCTGATGTCGGACGTGCTGCGCGTCGTCGACAAGTTCGACGGCCTGGCGGACAGTCCTGCCTGCCGCGACTACGTCGCACGCGCCACGGGCCGTCCGGCGTTCGCAAAAGCCCACGCCGATCAGATGACGCATTTCGCTGCGGCGGATGCCAAACGTAGGGCGGATTAGCGCAAGCGCAATCCGCCAGCGCATGCTTCAACAAGGATGGTGGGTTACGCCGCGCGAACTGCGCTTCGCGCAGTCGCGGGGCTAACCCACCCTACGAATTTCGCCTCACACCAATTTCAGCGGCGTGTCCTCAACCACGCGAAGGTCGATCCTGCCGATCAGTTGCGCGCGAAGCGCCTCCGCAGCACCGATGGCGCTCTCGGTTTGCTGCAGCGTGCTGATGTTCGAACCGAGCGACACAATCCCACCCAGCACCAGGGCGATCGATCCGAGCGCCGCGGTCAGACCTGTCCCGAACAACCCAAGGATCGTGATCAACAACAGCGCGCCGCCGCCGCCAATCGCGATTTTGGATGCTAGAATGTACTTCCGGCATCGCTCGGCGATCTCGGCCAGCCGCTCGATCCGCGCCTCAATGTCTGAAATCTCGTCGGTCGGATCGTCTTCGGTCATCAGCGACATGCGGCACTTGGGTTAAAAACCCGGATTTCGCTACGCTCCATCCGGGCTACGAGGCCTCACAACGGCAAATTGTCGTGCTTCTTCGCCGGCGTCTCCACCTTCTTGTCCTTCAGCATCGCCAGCGCCCGGGCGATCCGCTTGCGCGTCGAGTGCGGCATGATGACGTCGTCGATGTAGCCACGCTCGGCGGCGATGAAGGGGGACAGGAAGCGGTCTTCGTATTCCTTGGTGCGCGCCGCGATCTTGTCGGGGTCGCCGATGTCAGCGCGGAAGATGATCTCGACCGCGCCCTTGGCGCCCATCACGGCGATCTGGGCGGTCGGCCAGGCGTAGTTCATGTCGGCGCCGATTTCCTTGGAGGCCATGACGTCGAAGGCGCCGCCATAGGCCTTGCGGGTGATGATGGTGACCAGCGGCACCGTGCACTGCGAATACGCGAACAGCAGTTTTGCGCCGTGCTTGATCAGGCCGCCATATTCCTGCGCGGTGCCCGGCAGGAAGCCCGGCACGTCGACGAAGGTGACGATCGGGATGTTGAAGGCGTCGCAGAAACGGACGAAGCGCGCGGCCTTGCGCGAGGCGTCGGAGTCGAGCACGCCGGCCAGCACCATCGGCTGGTTGGCGACGAAGCCGACGGTGCGGCCGGCGATGCGGCCAAAGCCGGTGACGATGTTCTTGGCGAAGGCATCTGCGATCTCGAAGAAATCGCCCTCGTCCACGACCTTCAGGATCAGCTCCTTCATGTCATATGGCTTGTTCGGATTGTCGGGGATCAGCGTGTCCAAGGACATGTCGACCCGGCCGATGTCGTCAAAGCTCGGCCATTCCGGCACGCCGTCGGTGTTGTTGGACGGCAGGAAGTCGATCAGGCGCCGCATCTGCAAGAGCGTCTCGACGTCGTTCTCGAAGGCGCCGTCGGCGATCGAGGAGCGCGTGGCGTGCACCGAGGCACCGCCGAGCTCTTCGGCCGTGACGACCTCGTTGGTGACGGTCTTCACCACGTCGGGGCCGGTGACGAACATGTAGCTGGTGTTCTTCACCATGAAGATGAAGTCGGTCATGGCAGGCGAATATACGTCGCCGCCGGCGCAGGGCCCCATGATGACGGAGATCTGCGGGATCACGCCCGAGGCGAGCACGTTGCGGCGGAACACATAGGAATAGCCGGCGAGCGCGGCGACGCCCTCCTGGATGCGGGCGCCGCCCGCGTCATAGAGGCCGATGATGGGCGCCCGCGCCTTCATCGCCATGTCCTGAAGTTTTGTGATCTTCAGCGCGTGCGTTTCGGAGAGCGAGCCGCCGAACACCGTGAAGTCTTTCGCGAAGACAAACGTCTTGCGGCCGTTGACAGTGCCCCAGCCGGTGACGACGCCATCGCCGGGGATCTTGTTCTTCTCCATGCCGAACTCGGTGGAGCGGTGCTCGACGAACATGTCGAACTCCTCGAACGATCCCTTGTCGAGCAGGAGCTCGATGCGCTCGCGCGCGGTCAGCTTGCCGCGGGCGTGCTGCGCCTCGATGCGCTTCTCCCCGCCGCCGAGCTTTGCGCCGGCGCGACGATCTTCAAGGGCGTCCAGGATATTCTTCATTTGCTCCCGCCAGTTCTTAGCCTAAATGCGATTGCCGGGGGTTCTAACACGGCATTTTGCGGGCCGGGAAGCCGCTTTCGGCGCCGCAGGGCTGCCTTGCCGCAGCGGGAAAGCGCAAGGAATTACAGAGTTTTGCCTGGGAGACGACAATGGATGAGGTAACGGCCGAGACGGGCGCGGCGACCGGCGGCGTCAAGATCCTGCTGCGGCTGGAAGGCCTGACCCTGTTCACGGGGATGGTGATGCTCTACGCCTCCTGGGGCGGCTCGTGGCTGGTGTTCGCCCTGCTCTTCTTCGTCCCCGATCTGAGCTTCCTGGCGTACCTCGCCGACGCCAGATTCGGGGCGCTGGTCTACAATGCCGCCCACAGCTACATGGCGCCGGTGGCGCTGCTGACGCTGGGCTTCGGCTTCGCCTCGCCGCTCACGCTGTCCATCGCCATGATCTGGCTCGCCCATATCGGCATCGACCGGGCGCTCGGCTACGGCCTGAAATATTCGGCCGGGTTCGGCTTCACCCATCTCGGGCGGATCGGCCGCCAGAAAGACGCCTGAGGGGATTGCCGTCGTTTTGTCGGCCCCCACCGGTTGACCGGGCCGGCCGATTCAGGCTTGCTCCCTTCACGATCAGGCGCCGAATGTTGCGTGAGCTCAGTCGGTACGGCGGCGGTCACCACGTCTGGCTGCAAGCATCACCCATGTCCGCCACGGTCGTCCCCCTGCCGCCGAACAGCCCGTCCGAAACCACCGACTTCCTGCGGCGGATGGCCAGCATGGTGTCGGGGCGCAACGGCGAGATGCTGCTGCGCGCGGCCGCGCTGATCGAATCGCTCAAGCAACGGGCGATGTCCGCCGAACGGCTGTTTCACGAGCAACAGGAAGAGACCAAGCGCCTTGTAGAGCTGCGCGAGACGACCGCGCTCGCCTCAAGCACCATGGTCAGCCAGATCGCGGCGCTGGGGACCCAGCTCGCCGAGGTGACCGCGGCCGCGGCAGCCGAGCGCGCCGCGTTCGACGCCGAACGCGGCAAGCTGCTCGGCCTGATGCAGGATGCGGAAAGCCATATCGGCAAGCTCACCACCGAGCTCGACGGCTTGCGCGCCTCCGTCGACAGCTTCAACGACACCGCGGTCTCGGTGCCGCTCGAGGTGCTGCGTCTGGCACGGGTGCAGTTCGATGTCCTCTCCGCCGGCTTTGCCCGCAAGGGCGACGTGATCTCGGAAGCGATGAGCGAGATCGGCGGCTTTGCGATCGACCAGGCGCTGATGGCGAAGAAGGCGGATAAGACCTGAGGTCGTCGCGCATCAAATTGACAGTGCGCAGGTCCGTTGTTCTACTCCATGAAAATCATGGGGGAGGATCACGATGCCGACGGCATTCCGCGTCGCTATGGCGCTCTGCATTTCAACACTGCTCGCCGGCATTGGCGCCAACGCGCAATCCCTGCCGAAGGAAGTCGCCACTCGCGCCGAGATCTATCCGATCCCCTCGCTCACCCTCTCCGACCAGCAATTCCTCAGCGGCGATGCGGCGGCCGGCAAGCCGGTGACGGTCGCCGGCGAATTCCGCGTCGCCCAGGGCACCGGCAAGCTTCCCGTCGTGGTGCTGATGCACGGCTCGAGCGGCGTCGGCGCCACGACCGAGGCCTGGGTGCACGCTTTCAACGCCATGGGCATCTCGACCTTCGTGATCGACGGTTTTACCGGCCGCGGGCTGACGGTGGTGGGGCCGAACCAGGCCCTGCTCGGCCGGCTCAACCTGATCGTCGACATCTACCGCTCACTGGAGATTCTTGCGAAGCATCCCCGCGTCGATCCTGACCGCATCGTGCTGATGGGCTTCTCGCGCGGCGGACAGGCGACGCTCTATGCGAGCCTCGATCGCTTCAACAAGCTCTGGAACAAGTCCGGCGTGCAGTTCGCGGCTTACATTCCCTTCTATCCGGATTGCTCGACGACGTATCAAAGCGACGGCGACGTCGCCGCACGCCCGATCCGCATCTTCCATGGCACGCCCGACGACTACAATCCCGTGACGAGCTGCAAGGCGTTCGTCGGACGGCTCAAGACGGCCGGGCGCGATGTGGTGCTGACCGAATACCCCGACAGCGCGCACGGCTTCGACAGCGGCCTGCTCGGCGTCAGCGCCGTTGCGGTGTCGGCCAACGCGCAGACCGTGCGCAACTGCCGTATCAAGGAAGGCGACGGCGGCGTGCTGATGAACGGCGATACCAACGCGCCGTTCACCTACAAGGATTCCTGCGTCGAGCTCAACCCACATGTCGGCGGCAACCCCACAACCGCCGCCGAGTCGCGCAAGGCGGTGGTGGAGTTTTTGCAGGCGCTGTTCAAGTTGGGGTGAGACTGTCCGCCCCGCACGCGCTGCCGTAGGGTGGGCAAAGCGAAAGCGTGCCCACCAACTAGATGATGGTGGGCACGGCGCTATGCGCCTTTGCCCACCCTACGGCATCGCAATTTTGTCGCGGGCTCCTCGCGCCTCCTACGGCTCGCCCGGCTTGAACGGCTCCTGCTTGTCCGGCGGCACCGTCTCTTCCGCCATGGCCAGCAGCATCGCGACCATCACGTAATTGCCGGCAACCGCGGTGAGATCGACGATCTGCTGATCGTTGAACACCTTCTTCGCCCGCGTGTAGGTCTCGTCAGAAACTTTCTTGGTCGTCGTGATCTCGGTGACGAAGTCGTAGACCACGGCCTCGTCATCGGCCATTTTCGACGGCCGCTTGTTGGCCTTCAGCTCCGCGATGATATCCGCCGACAGGCCGGCCTTGGCCGCCAGCGGCGCATGCGCGAACCATTCCACCTGCGAGCGCCACTGCCGCCCGATGATCAGGATCGCGAACTCATTCAGCTTGGTCGGGACCGAGGTCTCCCAGCGCAGATAGTAGAACAGGTCGAACAGTCGCTGGCCGAGCGCCGGGCTGCGGATCATCGGATTGTAGGGCCCGCCGATGCCGACGCTCGACACCTTCATGATCTGCTCGCCGAGCGGCTTCTGCTTGGCGTCGAGCTGGTCCATGGTGAGCTGCGGAAAGCGCGGCTCCTTGCTGGTGGCGGGTGCGGCAAACATCGTGGCTGCGAGCCAGCCGCCGGCGGCGGCCAACGTGAGCGACGACAGCCAGAGTGGCGTTGACTTCATTTTATCCTCCCGACCTTTTCTTTTGTTTGGTCGGAAGGATGCTAGCAGGTTCGTACGCGCCAGCTAGATCGCGCCGATCTCGGCAAGGCAGGCTTGCGTCAACGGCATGCGCTCGCCGACGAGACGCGGCTCCTTGCAGTCCATGTTGAGCGCGAACACGGTGTGCGCCTCGCCCTTCTCGGCCCAGCCGACCATCCAGCCAAGCGACGGCTCGCCGCGCTCGGCGCCGAGCAAGCCGGATTTGGCGCGGATGACGCTGTCGCCGACCTTGGTCACCGGCAGGATGTCGGCGACGAGGTCCTGGCTGCGCTTGCTGATCGGCAGCGCGCGGCGGCGCAGCCGATCGACGAAATCGATCTGCTCGACCGGGTCGATGCGCAAATTGCCGGTGAGCCAGAACTGGTCGATGCCGCCGCCGATATCGCGATTGCCGTAGTCGAACATGTCGACATACTTTTGCATCCGCTCTTGCCCGATCCGGCGCGCGATCTCCTGATAGACCGGCACGGCGCTGACCGCGATGGCGCTG
Organism: Bradyrhizobium sp. 613_E4_N2_2; assembly: GCF_052075995.1. Lineage (NCBI taxonomy): Bacteria > Pseudomonadati > Pseudomonadota > Alphaproteobacteria > Hyphomicrobiales > Nitrobacteraceae > Bradyrhizobium > Bradyrhizobium sp. 613_E4_N2_2. Next base: position 3,579,557 of record NZ_CP197234.1, on the reverse strand, counting down.
CGCATCGTGTGGTCCTTGTTCCAGGCCTCGATCGGCCGCTTCACGCCGTCCCAGGGGAACACGTCCTTGTCGGGATCGGTGACCACGCCGGTCTCCAGCGCAATCAGCGAGTTCGGGATCTTGAAGGTCGAGGCCGGCAGCTTCGCTTCGCCCGAGCGCTCCTTGTCGCTGGCGACGATCAGATAGTCCTCGACCTTGTAGCCGACGAAGGTGCCCGCCGTGCCGAGATCGGTGAAGCGCTTTGCCAGGCTGTCGCGGATCTCGTTGCGCGGCGGCGCGACATGCGCGAACGCACGCTGCGGCATGGTGGCAGCTGCGGCGAGAAGGCCAAGCGTGGAGCGGCGGGTCAGCAAGAGCGGTATCCGTTGGGCAATGAAGATGGCCGCGACCATGCAGCTGCTATCGTGGTGAAACGATGACAGGTTATTTGTTGAGCATGATCTTGTCGGAAAACCGCTGCACACTTTTCCGGATCATGCTCTACCGCCCCCGGCCCGACAGCCGCAACACGAACACCAGCACTTCGGCGACGGCCTTGTAGAGGTCGGGCGGAATCTCCTCGCCGAGTTCGACCTTGGACAGCGCGCCGGCCAAGATCTCGTTCTCCTCGATCGGGATGTCGTTGGCTTTGGCGATCTCGACGATCTTTTCGCCGATCGTGCCCTTGCCCTTGGCGACGACGACGGGCGCGTTGCTGCCCTTCTCGTAGTGCAGCGCAATTGCGAGCTTGGATGGATCGCTCATGTGGCGCGATCCAGGAAGTGGCCGGCGCGGGCCGGCGCCGGCTGCGGCGGCGTGCCGTCGCGCACCAGGATGTCGCCGGGCTTGAGCTCGGCGCGCGTCAGGGCCTGATTGAGCTCGCCGATGCCGGCGCGGAGCTGCTGCGCGGTCGCGGGCCGCTCCGCCCACATCCGCACAAAGGTCTTGTCGCCGTTGAGCGTGATCAGCGCATGCACGGGGCCGGCCGGCTCGACATTGAGCGTGAAGCGCGCGCGCCAGGCGCGCTTGGCGGGATCAGAGGACTCATTGCCGCCATCGCGCGAGATCTCGAATTGCGCCATCGCGGTGCCCTGCGGCGTCGCAAAGGGAATCTCGAAATTCCATTGCGGCGCGGTCGGGTCGATGCGATGGCCGGAGGCATCGGTGCGATCAGGCAGCGAAGCGACCTGGAGCAGCGTTTGACGCGCGATCGCGGCATCGGTGTCGTCGAGTAGACGGTGCACCGTTGCGGAGAGCGGCGTATCCGGCGCGAGCGATGGAGAGGCGATCCCCTGCGGCGCCGGCAGCGCGCCGCGGAACGGCGGCGGTGTCGCGCGCGCCGCGGCCTCGAAGAGATGGCCGTCGGGCACGGCCTTGTTGGAGCCGGGCACGTTGCCGATCAGGCGCGGCAGGTTTTGCGTAACCTCCTGAAGGAGGGCCGCGGCAAGGCCGGCGGACATGGTTCGCGGCATCGCGGCCTGCGGAGCGCCGCCGGCGATGTCGGCGAGCACAGCGGCCGCGAGATGGGCGCTGCGCGGCATCTGCGGCTGTTGGGTCATATCGAGCTCGGTCGACGGCGACGCAGCCTGAGCCGGCACGGCGGCGACCTGCGATGTCCCCGCCGTAGCGATCGCGGCGCCTTGCGCCTGTGGCGCGGCGGTCTCGAGCGTGGCCAATGTCTGGCGCAGCACCAGCAGCGCGGCCTTCAGGTCCGGCATTGTGCCGGAGGACGGCGTTGCGCCTGCGGCCAATGACGCCTCGAGAAACAGGCCGGACTTCTGGAAGGCGGATTCGATATCACCGCCGTCGAGGGCGGTGTTGAGCGGCGTCTGCTGCGCCAGCACGTCCAGCACCGCCTGCTTCAGTCCGGCCGGCAGATCGCTGCCGGTGACGACGGAGGCGAGATTGGCGAACAGCGGCGCCTGACTGCCCTGTTTTGTCGCCGCCTCGGCCGAAGCCACGGTGACGGCGACCTGCTCCAACGGCGTCAGCGTGTTGCGTGCGGTGGTCGCAGATGGCGCCAGCGACGGGCTGTCCACGAGTGACACCGCCCGCGGCGTCAGCGTGATCTGATCGGCCGTCGCCTCGCCTGCCCCGTTCATGATGGCGAGCCTGATGTTGCCGTCGTTCTGCGACACTGCGAGCTGGAGATTTTGCCCCGGTGTCAGCGACACCTCGGACATCACATCCATCGACAGATTGGCGATCGCGATCCGCACCAGATTGTCGGCCATCACGCTGACGACCCTTGCGTCCACGACGCTGCCGGCCTGGAGCACAAGATCGGGCGTCGCCGCATCAGCCACAGGGCTGGCGGCACTGACGGGAACGATCGAGCTTATCGGCGTCGGCATCTGAAGGGGCCCTGGGAACGCTGGCCCCACCCTAAGGCCCCGTCGTAAACCTCTCGTTAAGGACCTTTGTCCGCTTGCGGCTTCACGGCCGCCAAAACCGCCACGGCGGCCTGAAAATCCTTCAGGCGGGCGGCGCGGCGGGCAGCCGCCTCCTCGTCCACGCCCCATTTCTCGGCGTTCCAGTCCTCGTCGACATGGGCGGCGGCCCAGACCTGGCCGGCATCGCGCACGCCATGGGCGAGCGCCAGCGCCAGCAGCGCAGAACCGGTCAGGGTCGTGACCACGTGGAGCGCCGCGATCGACCAGGGATCACCGGGCAGCGCGGCGCGGGCGGCCTGAACGGCCTCGTCCGGCTGCTTCACATGCATGATGCCCTCGGACAGGATGAAATGCGCGCCCAGCGTCTCCGCGGCCCAGAACAGCACGGGGTCCCAATGCGTGGCCTCGCGGGCGACCAGCCCTTCGGGGTGGCCGGCGCGATAGAACAGCAGATCGGTCTCGAAGTATTTTGCAAGGTCGTCGCTGACGAGCTCGACGCGATCGATGACACCCTCGACGACGCTGTTGGCGATCCGCGTCAGCGGCATCGTCACGGGATCGATCGTCTCGCCCTGAGCCGCCCATTCCGCGGCCACGGCATCGGCCAGCGCGCGCGACGGGATCACCACCTGGCGGGCCGATGGCGTCCGGATCGGCCTGCCGTCCAGCGTGATGGCGAAGCCGCCCTCGGCCTCGGCCACGCCCGCCTCCTTGTAGAAGCGCTTGCGCCGCGGCGTACGCGCGGCCTGGCGCACCGCCTCCTGCGGATCGAGCGGGGACCGCCCCGCAACCTCATCGAACAATTCGCGCATCTCGTTTCGGCCCCGGTCTCTGAATGCTAGGCTTGTAAGCCAAGACTGGCGGCTGATAAAGCGAGCGGCAAGACATGAGGGAACTTGCGGGCATTGTGGCCCTGCTCGCCGGGCTCTGGCTGGCCGCGGCGGACGCCGGTTTCCGCACCCCGGAATCGCTGGTCCGCAATGTCTACGCGCACTACGGCGAAGGCGCGCCGGAGCTGTCAAAAGGCCTGCCGCGCGATGCCGCCTCCGCCCGGCAATTGTTCGACCCCAGCCTGCGCAGGGCCTGGAGCGCGCCGAGGGTCGAGCCCTACGACTTCCTGGTGCAGAGCCCGAACTGGAAGCTCGGCCCGGTCGCGATCGCGGTCGTTCGCAGGCAATACGACAAGACTTATGTCGCGGCGAATTTCGACAATCGCGGGCGGAAGGTCACGCTGAACTTCGTCCTGGTCAACGGACCCGAAGGCTGGCTGATCACCGATGTCGAGAGCCCGCATGACAGTCTGCGGATGTTTCTGGAGCAGTTTCGGAAGTGAGGGGGCCAGTCGCCACTGCCTCAACACCGTCATTGCGAGCGCAGCAAAGCAATCCAGACTATATCCGCAGAAGCATTCTGGATTGCTTCGTCGCTTCGCTCCTCGCAATGACGGGGCTGGTAGCGAGGCCCCAATCCCTACTCTTCCGGCGCGTTCTCGATCGGATCAAACCGGCTCGCATCGAGCCCGAGCAGATTCCACGACTGCTGCATGTGCGGCGGCAATGGCGCGGTGGCGTCGATCACGCCGCCGCGGGGATGCGGAATGACGATGCGGCGCGCAAGCAGATGCAACCGGTTTTGCAGGCCGCCCGGCAGCTGCCAGTTCTCGATGTTGAAATATTTGGGATCGCCGACGATGGGGTGGCCGATATGCTCCATGTGGGCGCGCAGCTGATGGGTGCGGCCGGTCACGGGCTTGAGCGACACCCAGGTCAGCTTGTTGCCGGCGGTCTCTACCACCGCATAATACGTCACCGCGTGGCTGGCACCTTCGTCGCCATGCTGGGCGATGCGCATGATGGTGTCGTCCTCGCTCTCTTCCTTCGCGAGGAAGGTCGAGATGCGGCCCTGCTTCGGCTTCGGCAGACCCGGCACCAGCGCCCAATAGGTCTTTCGCGCGGACCGCGAGCGAAAGGCGCCGGTCAGATGCGAGGCGGCAAATCGCGTCTTGGCGATCAGCAGGCAGCCCGAGGTCTCCCGGTCGATGCGGTGCACGAGGCGCGGCTTCTGGCCCTTGGAATCACGCATCACCTCCAGCATCTGGTCGATGTGCCGTGTCATGCCCGAGCCGCCCTGCACGGCGAGGCCCAACGGCTTGTTCAGCACGAGAACGTCGTCGTCCTCGTAGATCGTCATCTCCTTCAGCGCGGCAAGCGTTTTTTGCGCAGCTTCCGACAGTGGGCTGGCCGCCTTCGGCGTGTCGAGCTTCAGCGGCGGAATGCGGACGCTCTGGCCCTCCTCCAGGCGGTCCTTGCTGTCGACGCGCTTGCCGTCGACCCGCAACTCGCCTTTGCGGACGACGCGCTGGATGTGGGAGAACGACAGGCCGGGAAAGCGCGCTTCCAGGAAACGATCGACGCGCATGTTGTTTTCATCAGCCGTCACCTTGACGGTCTGCACCTTCGTCGGCAGCAGCGCCTCGACGGGCTTTGCCGGCGCAGACGCTTCGGGCGCAGCCTTGGGCGGCCGCCGCTCGGCACGCTCCGCCGCAAAGCGCGGCGGCTTCGCACCCGGCTTGGCACCCGGACGCGGTCCCGCCTTCTTGGCGGTGCGCGCCTTGAACGGACGCGAATCGTCGCGCTCGTCACGCGAACGGGGCTTTGGGTTCATTCTCTTGATGCGGCGACTCATGGTTGCCTGCCTACCCTAAAAGCCGGCTGCCGTCACGGCGAAATGGCCGTTTCTAGCGAGAGCCTCCCCGCTCCTTCCGGAGCTTCGCCCAGTAATCCAGCCGTTTGCGGATCTCGCGCTCGAAGCCGCGCTCGGGCGGGTCGTAGAAGGTCTGGCGGCCCAGGAGTTCCGGGAAATAGTCCTGGCCGGAGAAGGCGTCGGGGGTGTCGTGGTCGTATTCGTAGGCCGCGCCGTAGCCTTCGGACTTCATCAGCTTGGTCGGGGAATTGAGGATGTGCTTTGGCGGTAGCAGAGAGCCGGCCTGTTTTGCGACCTGCATCGCGGCCTTGAAAGCCGTGTAGACGGCATTCGATTTCGGCGCGGTGGCGAGATAGACGACGGCTTGCGCGATCGCGAGCTCGCCCTCGGGATGGCCGAGGAAGTCGAAGGCGTCCTTGGCCGCGTTGGCAATGACGAGCGCCTGCGGATCGGCAAGGCCGATGTCCTCGACCGCCATGCGTACGACGCGGCGGGCCAGGAACAGCGGGTCCTCGCCGGCATCGAGCATGCGCGCGAGGTAATACAGCGCGGCGTCGGGGTCGGAGCCCCGCACCGACTTATGCAGCGCCGAGATCAGGTTGTAGTGACCGTCGGCCGACTTGTCGTAGATCGGTGCGCGGCGCTGCAGGATCTCCTGCACCTGCGCCGCGTTGAAAATCTCGTCCGCCCGCGCCGAACGCCAGACCTCCTCGACCAGCGTCAGCGATGCCCGGCCGTCGCCGTCGGCCATGCGCACCAGCACGGCGCGCGCCTCGTCATCGAGCGGCAGCTTGCGGCCTTCGACCTCTTCGGCATGCGCGAACAGTTTTTCGATCGCGGCGGCATCGAGCGAGCGAAACACCAGCACGCGCGCACGAGAGAGCAACGCCGCGTTGAGCTCGAAGGACGGGTTTTCGGTGGTCGCGCCGACCATCACGACGGTGCCGTCCTCCATCACCGGCAGAAACGAATCCTGCTGGGCGCGATTGAAGCGATGCACCTCGTCGACGAACAGCAGCGTGCCCTTGCCCATCTCACGGCGGGCGCGTGCGGCGTCAAACGCCTTCTTCAGATCGGCGACGCCGGAGAACACCGCGGAGATCTGCTCGAAATGCAGATCGGTCGCATCCGCCAGCAGCCGCGCCACCGTGGTCTTGCCGGTGCCGGGCGGGCCCCAGAACACCAGCGAGCCGAGCGTGCGCGTCTCCAGCATGCGCGTCAGCGCACCGTCGGGACCGAGGATATGGTCCTGGCCAACGACCTCCGACAGCGCACGCGGGCGCAGCCGATCCGGCAGCGGATGCGGAGCCTCGTGGTCGAGCCCCGCCGCGGCGAAGAGAGTTGGCGTCTCCTGTGGTCGCTTCGGGCTCATCCGCCCAGCGTGACGTTGATCTGCTGGCCGCCACGCACCAGCGTGATGCGCCAGATCCGCGGCCGTTCGCCCGCCGCCTTTTCGAGGTCGGCGGTCCTGCCGATCTTCTGGTTGTTGACGGCGAGGATGATGTCGCCCTTCTGGAAGCCGACACTCGCAGCCGCGCTGTCGCCGCCGAGATCGGTGATCACGACGCCTTCGGTGTCGGCGTCCAGATGCAGCTCGTCGGCAACCGCCGGCGTGATGGACGAGACCTTCGCGCCCTGGAACGGCGAGCGCGCGGTGACGACGAGTTCGTTGCGGCCGGAGTCCGGTGCGGTCTCGAGCGCGATCGTGACCTTGAGCGGCTTGCCGCCGCGCTGCACGTCGATCTGCGCCGTGCCGCCGAGCGGACGCGTGGCGAAACGGTAATCGAAGGCGTTGGGATCATCCACGGTCTGGCCGTCGATCCCGGTGATGAGGTCGGAGGATTTCAGGCCGGCCTTGGCCGCGGGGCCGGTCGAGACCACGCTTGCGACCAGCGCGCCGGTCGGCGAACGCAGGCCGAGGCTCTCGGCGATCTCGGGCGTCACCGCCTGCAATTTTGCCCCTAACCACGGCCGCTTCACCGCCTTGCCGCCGCTCTTGGCGGAGGCCACGACGACGCGCACCATGTTGGCGGGGATCGCAAAGCCGATGCCTTGCGAGCCGCCGGAGCGCGAATAGATCGCGGTATTGATGCCGGCGAGCTTTCCGCTCATGTCGACCAGCGCGCCGCCGGAATTGCCGGGATTGATGGCCGCATCGGTCTGGATGAAGAACTGGTAGTCGGTGATGCCGACCTGGGTGCGCGCGAGCGCCGAGATGATGCCGTGGGTCACGGTCTGGCCGACGCCGAAGGGATTGCCGATCGCGAGCACGACGTCGCCAACCAGCAGTTCGTCGGAATTGGTGAAGTCGAGGGTCGGAAACTTTTCCTTGGTGTCCTTCAGGCGCAGCACGGCGAGATCGGTGCGCGGATCCTTCAGCAGGATCTCGGCCTCGAATTCCCGCTTGTCCGACAGCGATACTTTCACCTGGTCCGCGCCCTCGATGACGTGGACGTTGGTGACGACGAGGCCGGAGGCATCGACGATGACACCGGAGCCGAGCGAGCGCTGCATCTGCTCGGGCTGCTGGCCCGGCACGCCGAAGAAGCGGCGGAAGATCGGGTCGTCCAGCAGCGGATTGCGGTTCTGCACCACCTTGGCGGCGTAGACGTTGACGACGGCTGGCTGCACCCGCTGCACGATCGGCGCATAGGACAGCCGCAGCTCGGCGGGCGAGGACGGTGCACGACGGTCCTGCGCGGCGGCCGGATTGAGGTGGGCTGAAAACGCTATGCACAATGCCGTGATGACGGCGGTCCGGGTCGATCGAAACATTCCTACCTCTCGGAAAAGACGCCGGAATATAGGCGCGTTCGCCCGCCAATAGAAGGGCGCCAGGGGGCATTATTCAGCCGCCTTTCCGGTGTGTCCGCCTTGCAAGTCCCGCATGCGAAATGACAATTTACCTGGGCGGTGGATTGGCATGATGCGCGTCATCCACCATTGTGGTGTCGAGCGGATTCGGTTGCGGCGAATTGGCATCAGTGGGAACCGCGCAACCGGGCGCAGCGTCGCGGGGCAGTCATCGATCATACCTAGGCTCTCCCGTTGCGACTTGGGGAAGTTCGTCAAACGATGGAGTCATGATGTGAGCAGGACAAGACTTGCAGCCACCGCGATTGGTCTCGCCGGTGCGCTGGCGGCCTCGCAGGCCCAGGCCCAAACGGCAAGCAGCAGCGATCAGGAGATCGCTCTGCTGAAGCAGCAATTGAAGATGCTGGAGCAGAAGCTCGACAAGCTCCAGAGCCAGACCGCCGCCAACACGGCGGCCACGGCGAAGGCCAAAGCCGAAGCAAAGGCGGAGGCCAAGGCCGAAGCGCGCTCGGAGGCGAAGGCGGTCGTGGCCAATGCCAGCGCGGCGATCCCGCTCAAGGGACCGGCGCCCGCGTCCGGCGCCGTCGTGACGATGCCGAACAACCGGCCGACCATCTGCACCGCCGACGGGGCGAACTGCGTCGCGATCACCGGTCGCGTGCACTACGATATGGGCGGCTATGACTATCGTCCCAACACGGCGGCAACTGTGCCGCAAAAACTGGACAGCGGCGAAAACGTGCGTCGCGCGCGCATCGGTGTCGTCGGGAAATTCCTCGAAGACTGGAATTTCGCGCTGATCTACGATTTCGGGGGCTCGTCCGACGGATTTGGCGGCACGGGCGCCGCCGGCGCGACCCCTGTCGGCTTCCTGCCGGGCGGAGGCACCTCCGGCATCGAGAATGCTTGGGTGAGCTACACGGGGCTGAAGCCGTTCGGCGGCAAGATGGCAATCGAAGCCGGCATCATGGACCTTGCCTGGACCCTGGATGAATCCACGAGTTCCAACGACATTGCGTTCATGGAACGCGCCTCGGTCGGCATCATCGCGCAAAATATCGCCGCCGGCGACTTCCGTTCCGCCGCCGGTGCCCGCTGGTACAATGACGTGTTCTGGGCCGGCGCTTACGTGACCGGCCCGACCTCGGGTGCCATTCACTCGGCCTCGAGCGTGTCACCTCCCGGGACCAGCGAGCAATACGGCGCGACCGCCCGCGTTGCGGGTCAGGTCGTGAGCGGCAACGACTACTCGGTGCATCTCGGCGCCGACGCGGAATGGCTGATCCAGCCGCCGCGCAATCTGCTCGCGAACACGCAAACGCTCACGCTCAGCGATCGTCCCGAGCTGCGCATCGATCCCACGACGCTGATCTCGACCGGAGCGATTGCAAATGTGTCGGGCGCGCAGGTCTATGGCGTGGAAGCCGCGGCCACCTATGGACCGCTCTGGGTCCAGGGCGAATACTACTGGTTCAACATCGATCGCGGTGCGAACACCGCGGTGGCGCCCATCGGTACGTCGAGCCTGAAATTCCAGGGGGGCTACGCACAGGCGGCCTATGTCCTGACCGGTGAATCGCGCAAGTACAATCCGAGCAACGCGGCCTATGGCGGCGTCAAGCCGAACAATCCGTTCTCGATCAACGGCGGCGGCTGGGGTGCCTGGGAGATCGCCGGTCGCTACTCGACCGTGGATCTGAACGATCAGTTGGCGACCGCCGCCGGCATCGCCGGCGGGCGGCAAACCGTCTACACGCTGGCGCTCAACTGGTACGTCAACGGCAATGTGCGCTTCATGCTCGACTATCTGCATGGCACGGTGTCGAAGCAGGCCTCGGCGGTGTCGGCGGCGGACACTGGCTCGAAGTTCGATGCGGTCGCGTTGCGCACGCAGTTTGCGTTCTGATGCAATCTCTTCCGGGAGCGGCACGGTCCGCTCCCGGAGAGTTACGCTGCGCGCTTCGGCTTCTTGACCGGCTCCGCTTCGGGCGGCGGCGCGCATGACAGCCGTTGCTGATGGCTTTCGCCCCAGGCCTTCAGGATGTCGATCACCGGCCGCAGGCTCTCGCCAAGCTCGGAGAGGCAATACTCCACGCGCGGCGGCACCTCGGCGTAGACCTTGCGGATGACGAGCTTGTCCTCCTCCAGCGCGCGAAGCTGCTTTGTCAGCATGCGCTGGGTGATGCCGGGCATCCGGCGGCGCAGTTCGCCGAAGCGCTGGGTGTCGTCCTGGAGGTGGTAGAGGATCACGCCCTTCCACTTGCCGTCGATCAGGTCCAGCGTCGCCTCGACCGAGCAGCCGGGACGCCGGGTAAAATCTCGCCGCTTCATGCGTGTTTTCCCAATAGTATCCAAACAGGGACTATATCCCCGAATTTACAGTACTTGCCAAATCGGGGCTAGCGGGACAGTTAGCGGGCCAGGCGCAGATCACAAGCTACGCGCCATTTGATGGAGACAAGCCATGAAGGCCGTCGGCTACAAAAAATCGCTTCCGATCGAGGATCAGGACGCGCTGATCGATTTCGAGACCGCAAAGCCCGAGCCCAAGGGGCGCGATATCCGCGTCGCCGTGAAGGCCATCTCGGCGAACCCGGTCGATTACAAGGTACGCAAGCGTGCCGCCCCGCCCGAGGGCGAGACGAAGATTCTTGGCTATGACGCGGCCGGAATCGTCGATGCCGTGGGTCCGGACGTCATGCTGTTCAAGCCGGGCGACGAGGTGTTTTACGCCGGCTCGATCCTGCGCCAGGGCACCAATTCCGAATTCCACCTGGTCGACGAGCGCATCGTCGGCAACAAGCCGAAGAGCCTGTCGTTCGCGCAAGGAGCAGCCCTTCCCCTCACCTCCATCACCGCCTGGGAACTGCTGTTCGACCGGCTCGGCGCGGTGCCGGGCAAGAGCGTCGATCCGCGCACGCTGCTGATCACGGGCGGCGCCGGCGGCGTCGGCTCGATCCTGATCCAGCTTGCGCGCCGCCTCACGGGCCTCACGGTGCTCGCCACGGCGACGCGGCCGGAATCGCAAAAATGGTGCCTCGATCTCGGCGCGCATGCGGTGATCGACCACGGCAAGCCGATGAAGGAGCAGATCGAGAGCTTGAGGCTGCCGCCGGTCGCGCTGGTAGCGAGCCTTACCTTCACCGACCAGCACTACAAGGCGATCGCCGAGTTCATGGCGCCGCAGGGTCGGTTCGGCCTGATCGACGATCCCCCGGAGTTCACCGTGAGCACCTTCAAGGGCAAGGCGATCTCGGTACACTGGGAATCGATGTTCACGCGCTCCTCTTTCCAGACGCCCGACATGATCGCGCAGCATCATCTGCTCAACGACGTCTCCGACCTCATCGACAAGGGCGTGCTGCGCACCACGCTCGACCAGACCTTTGGCACGATCAACGCAGCCAACCTCAAGCGCGCGCATGCGCTGCTCGAAAGCGGCAAGTCGCGCGGCAAGATCGTGCTCGAGGGGTGGTAGCAGTCACAACGTTGGGGCGTAGCTGCGTAGGGTGGGCAAAGGCGCGCTCGCGCCGTGCCCACCATCTCGCAACGGGTGTGACAAAAGTGGTGGGCACGCTTCCGCCTTCGCTCTTCGAGCTATGGCGGACAAGTCGCTTTGCCCACCCTACGGTGCCACGCTTGCGGTGCCACGCCTTCGCGCAGTCTCAGGCGATCGTGTTAACGATACCACCTTCCGCGCGCAGCGCCGCACCGTTGGTCGCGGACGCTTCCTTCGACGCGACATAGACCACCATGTTGGCGATTTCGTCGACGCTGGCGAAGCGCTGGATCAGCGAGCTCGGGCGGTGCTGCTTGACGAAATTGGCCGCGGCCTCATCCACCGACTGGCCATTCTGCTTGGCGAGATCCTTCACGAAGGTCTCGACGCCCTCCGACATGGTCGGACCCGGCAGCACGGAATTGACGGTGACGCCGGTGCCGCGGGTGAGCTGCGCGAGGCCGCGGGCGACCGAGAGCTGGGCCGTCTTGCTCATGCCGTAATGGATCATCTCGACGGGAATGTTGAGCCCGGACTCCGATGAGATGAAGACGATGCGGCCCCAGTTGCGCGTGAGCATGCCCTTCATGTAGGCGCGCGACAGCCGCACGCCGCTCATCACGTTGACCTCGAAGAAGCGGCTCCAGTCCTCGTCAGGGATCTCGAAGAAGTCTTTCGGCTCGAAGATGCCGGCATTGTTGATGAGGATGTCGACCTCCGGCAGCGCCGAGACGAGCGCCTTGCAGCCCGAAGCGGTCGAGACGTCGGCGGCGATGCCGCGGACCTTAAGGCCCGCCCCTTCCAGCTTGCGCACGGCGGCATCGACCTTGTCCTGGCCGCGACCGTTGATGACCACGCTCGCGCCGGACGCAGCGAGACCTTTTGCGATGGCGTGGCCGATGCCGGCGGTGGAGCCGGTCACGAGGGCGGTCTTTCCGGAAAGGTCGATCTTCATGAATCGTCTCCATTGTTGCTGAAGCGGATATCGTGTCCAGCGCACGCCGCTTCAATCGCCACAACTGCGAAATCGTAGGGTGGCACAAAGCGACTTGTCCGCTGCAGCTCGAAGATCGAAGGCGGAACCGTGCCCACCTTTTCGACACGAGTTGAAAGCGAAATGGTGGGCACGGCGCGCTGAGAGCGCACCTTTGCCCACCCTGCGGCACTATTGCCGCGGCGGTAGCGTCCTGAGAAACGCGACGATGGCATCGAGATCCTGGGCCGTCATGCTGGCGTAGGCAGCATAGGCCATCGGCGGCTTGAGCTTGTGGCCGTCGCGCGCGATGCCTTGCGTAATCGCACGTTTGATTTCGTCGTCGCTCCACTGCCCAATACCGACCGCGGGATCCGCGGTGATGTTGGGGGAGACGGATTCGCCCCACGGCCCCTTGAATGTCCGGCCACCCTTGCCGCTCGCACCCGCGAAATCATGCACGACGGACGGGCCCTCCGGCGTGTGGCATTCCAAACAATGGGCGATGGTCAGGAGATAGCGGCCGCGCGCGAGCTTGTCGGAGATCTCGGCCTCGGTCGCCTGCTTGCCGGCATAGGTCGGCGTTTCCGGCTTCAGCGCGATCCTGTATTCCGGCGCCGGGGTTTCGTGGCGCACTGCGGGTACTGAGCGCAGGTAAGCGGTAAGCGCATCGAGATCCCGGGCCGTGAGCACCGTGTAGAATGCGGTCGGCATGATTGGCGCGACCTTGGTCCCGTTCGGCCTGTGACCGCTGACCAGAAACCGCTTCATCTCGGCATCGCTCCAGTTGCCGATGCCGGTGTCCTTGTCCGGCGTGATGTTGGAGCCGGTGACCTTGAAGGCAGGCTCATCGAAGACCTGGCTGCCGCCCGCGAGCGCGCGCGAGAGATCGAGGCCCTGCGGCCCGCGCGGCGTGTGGCAGTTGTGGCAGACCATCACGCTGTTGACGAGATAGGCACCGCGTTCGACCAGCGGCTCGCCGGAGGCCGGCGACATCAACAGCGCCAGCGCGATCCCAAGCACAATCCTCATCTACAGCCCCCCGGCCGAATCGCGTTCACCAGACGATGCGCGGCATGAGATATCGCCGCGCCATACAAAAAAGCGGCGCCCCAGAGGGCGCCGCTTTCTGAAAACTGAGGTACCGGCCGGCTTACGCCGCCTCGGCTTCCTTCTCCTGCACCGGACCGGAGTCCTGGCCCTTGGCATCGACGTCGCGGTCGACGAACTCGATCACGGCCATCGCGGCGTTGTCGCCGTAGCGGAAGCCGGCCTTGATGATGCGGGTGTAGCCGCCCTGACGGTCCTTGTAGCGGGGCGCCAGCACGTCGAACAGCTTCTTGACCTGATCCTTGTCGCGCATCTCGGAGATGGCCTGGCGACGCATGGACAGGCCGCCCTTCTTGCCGAGGGTGACGAGCTTCTCGACGATCGGACGGAGCTCCTTGGCCTTGGGCAGCGTGGTGACGATCTGCTCGTGCTTGATCAGCGCGGCGCACATATTGGCGAACATCGCGCGGCGATGCTCGGCCGTGCGGTTGAGCTTCCGATGAACCTTGCCGTGACGCATTTTTGTATTCCTTGAATTCCATTCGTCGCGACGGTTCGTCGGACTTGTTGCTCAGGTGGGCTGCCTGCGTTCGCCCGCTAAAGCGCGATGAATTCGCGCCTTAGCTAGTTGTAATTCGGATCAGTAGTGATCCTCGAAGCGCTTGGCGAGCTCGTCGATGTTCTCCGGCGGCCAGCCCGGCACTTCCATGCCGAGGTGCAGACCCATCTGGGCCAGCACTTCCTTGATCTCGTTCAGCGACTTGCGGCCGAAGTTCGGGGTGCGGAGCATTTCCGCTTCGCTCTTCTGCACGAGGTCGCCGATGTAGACGATGTTGTCGTTCTTCAAGCAGTTGGCCGAACGCACCGACAGCTCGAGCTCGTCCACCTTCTTGAGGAAGGCCGGGTTGAAGGCGAGGTCCGGGATGATCTCCTGGGCGACTTCCTTGCGCGGCTCTTCGAAGTTGACGAACACGTTGAGCTGATCCTGCAGGATGCGGGCGGCATAAGCCACCGAGTCATCCGGCGTCAGCGCGCCGTTGGTCTCGATCGTCATGGTCAGCTTGTCGTAGTCGAGGATCTGGCCCTCACGGGTGTTCTCGACCTTGTAGGAGACCTTGCGGACCGGCGAGTACAGGCTGTCGACCGGGATCAGTCCGATCGGCGCGTCCTCGGGACGGTTGCGCTCGGCGGGCACGTAGCCCTTGCCGGTGGCGACCGTGAACTCCATGCGGATCTCGGCGCCCTCGTCGAGCGTGCAGATCTGGAGGTCCGGGTTGAGCACGACCACGTCGCCCACGGTCTGGATGTCGCCGGCGGTGACGACGCCCGGGCCCTGCTTCTTCACGACCATGCGCTTGGGGCCTTCGCCCTGCATCTTGATCGAGATGTCCTTGATGTTGAGCACGATGTCGGTGACGTCCTCACGGACGCCCGCGATCGAGGAGAACTCGTGCAGCACGCCATCGATGTGCACCGACTGCACCGCCGCGCCCTGGAGCGAGGAGAGCAGGATGCGGCGCAGCGCGTTGCCGAGCGTCTGGCCGAAGCCGCGCTCGAGCGGCTCGGCGACGATGGTCGCGAAACGGTTCGAATCGCTGCCGGGTTGGATCTGGAGCTTGTTCGGCCGAATCAGTTCTTGCCAATTTTTCTGGATCGTCACTGTTTCACCCATACAGGCCAGTCAAACTGCTAGTGCAGACACTGGCGTTGGAGAAAGGCCGCGGATCATTCGCGCGGCTTTGCAAAAAGTCATTGCGGGCGACCAATGCGCCCGCAACTTGGTATCAAACGCGCCGACGCTTGCGGGGACGGCAACCGTTGTGCGGGATCGTGGTCACGTCGCGGATCGAGGTGACGGTGAAGCCCGCGGCCTGAAGCGCACGGAGCGCCGACTCGCGGCCCGAACCGGGACCAGCGACTTCGACTTCGAGCGTGCGCATGCCGTGCTCCTGCGCCTTCTTCGACACGTCCTCGGCGGCAACCTGCGCGGCGTACGGCGTCGACTTGCGCGAACCCTTGAAGCCCATCGTGCCGGCGGAAGACCAGGCAATCGTGTTGCCCTGCGCGTCGGTGATGGTGATGGTCGTGTTGTTGAACGAAGAGTTCACGTGCGCGACGCCGGAGGCGATGTTCTTGCGCTCACGACGACGAACGCGGGTGGCTTCCTTGCCCATAGAGTACCTTTCCTGAAGATCTCAAACGCCGCCGTAATGCCAGCGGCTACACCTGTGGAACGAAAGGCGCGTGGCGAACGGGTCTCCCCTTTCGCCACACGCCGCGATTGGATTCGAAAACTTACTTCTTCTTGCCGGCGATGGCCTTGGCCGGACCCTTGCGCGTACGCGCATTGGTGTGGGTACGCTGACCGCGCACCGGCAGGCCGCGACGATGACGCAGGCCGCGATAGCAGCCAAGGTCCATCAGACGCTTGATGTTGATGCCGACCTCACGACGCAGGTCGCCCTCGACGAGATAGTCGCGGTCGATCACTTCGCGGATCTGGAGCACTTCGGCATCGCTGAGCTGGTTGACGCGACGATCCTCGGGGATCTTCACCTTCTCCAGGATCTCACCAGCGATCTTCTGGCCGATGCCATGGATGTACTGGAGCGCGATCAGCACGCGCTTGTTGGTCGGAATGTTCACGCCGGCAATACGGGCCACGGCCTTCTCTCCTGTTGCCGATCCCTCGTCAGGAATCAGGCTTTAAGTGCTTGGTTTCTCGGGCAGGTGTTCACAAACGCGAACACGACGCCCACCCCTGGTCTTCCTGGGGCCCGGCATCGTTTGAAACTATCCGACTTGGATGCGGGGCTTATTAGGGGATTCAGGGGGCTTTCGTCAACCGCTGCTAGCGCTTAGCTCGCTTTTTCGTGACCTTTTTTGCGGCCTTTTTGGCACCTTTTTTGACAGCCTTCTTGGCGGTCGTTTTGGCTGCCTTTTTGACCGTTTTCTTGGTCGTTTTCTTGGCCGCCTTCTTGGCGCCCTTCACGGCCTTCTTGGCGGCCTTTTTAGCGGATTTGGCAGCCTTTTTGGCGGTTTTCGCCGGTTTTTTGGCTACCTTGGCCTTCTTGGCACCTTTCTTGGCGGGCGCCGACTTGGCCGCGCTGCGCGCATGGGCCTTGCCATACGTCTTGGGTTCGACCGCCCCGAGGGCCAGGAGCTGACGATGAATCGCGCGGGTGACCTCGTCGATGGCCATCATGCCGTCGATGGTCGAGAGCTTCCGCCGCTCGGAATAGTAGTGAATCAGGGGTTCCGTCTGGCTGCGGTAGCTAGCGAGCCGCTTGGTCAGGACCTCCGGGGTGTCGTCGACCCGAACCTCCTCCCCACGCTCTCGCATCTGGGCGACGCGAGTCTCGACGCGGCTCAGGAGTGCGCTCTCGTTGACGCGGAGCTCGACCACGGCGTCGAGCTTGAGATGCTTGTGCTTGAGCAGCTCATCCAGCGCCTCGGCCTGCGGCACGGTACGCGGGAAGCCGTCGAGGATGAATCCGTTCTTGGCGTCCGGCTGGTCGATGCGGTCGGAGATGATTCCCACCACGATCTCGTCGGGCACGAGGCCGCCGCTGGCCATAATCTCCTTGGCCTTCAGCCCGACCGGCGTTCCCGCCGCAACGGCCGCGCGCAGCATCTCGCCGGTCGAGAGCTGGACGATGCCATAGCGCTGCACCAGCAGTTGCGCCTGGGTCCCCTTGCCCGACCCCGGCGGTCCCAGAAGTATAATTCTCATCGGCGTACGCCCCCCGATTGGTGAGCGATACGTCGCGCACCTGTGTTTGAAGTCCAATGACAGTGCAAATCATAATCGGCGTCGCACCGCTACCCATATCATAGGGGAGCAAATACCAGGACGCCAAGAAGGCCTTTGAAATCAGTGATTGCGTCGCAGGGAGAGCAGCTCTGCCGATGTCTTGGAATGGCTGACTGGTCGCCTCGGCGGGCGCCGCGCGTTGCTCGCGCGGCGAATCGGCGGCGCTGTCGCGCCGCCCTCGGAGAACCCCGCGCTTAGCGGCGGCGGCCGCGCAGCTTCGACTTCCGGATCAGGCCCTCATACTGATGCGCCAGCAGATAGCCCTGCACCTGCGCCACCGTGTCCATGGTGACGCTGACGACGATCAGCAGCGAGGTGCCGCCGAAGTAGAACGGCACCGAGGCGTAGGAGATCAGGATTTCCGGGATCAAACAGACGATCGCCAGATAAACAGCGCCGAGCACGGTGATGCGCGACAGCACGTAGTCGATATATTCCGCGGTGCGCTCGCCCGGGCGGATGCCCGGAATGAAGCCGCCATGCTTCTTCAGATTGTCCGCGGTCTCGGTCGGGTTGAACACGATCGCAGTGTAGAAGAACGCGAAGAACACGATCAGCGCGAGATACATGATCAGGAACAGCGGACGGCCGTGGCCGAGCTGGGTCGTGATCCACTGGAACCATTCCGGCCCGCTGCCGGCGTTGAAGTTGGCAACCGTGGTCGGCAGCAGCAGCAGCGAGGACGCGAAGATCGGCGGGATCACGCCCGAGGTGTTGAGCTTGAGCGGCAGATGCGAGGACTGGCCCTCGAACATCTTGTTGCCGACCTGGCGCTTCGGATACTGGATCAGCAGCCGGCGCTGCGCGCGCTCCATGAACACGATGAAGGCAATGACGGCGACCGCCATGATGATGACGACCAGGATCAGGCCGGTCGACATGGCGCCCTGACGGCCGAGCTCGAGCATGTTGGCGAGCGCCGCGGGCAGCTCGGCGACGATGCCGGCGAGAATGATCAGCGAGATGCCGTTGCCGATGCCGCGCGAGGTGATCTGCTCACCCAGCCACATCAGGAACATGGTGCCGCCGGTCAGCGTGATCGCCGTGGACAGGCGGAAGAACATGCCGGGGTCGCTGACGACGTTGCCGGCGCCCTCGAGGCCCACCGCGATGCCGTAGGACTGGAACGCGGCCAGGATCACCGTGAGATAGCGGGTGTACTGATTCAGCAGCTTGCGGCCGGACTCACCTTCCTTCTTCAGCGCCTCGAGCTGCGGCGAGACGGTGGTGAGGAGCTGGATGATGATCGAGGCCGAGATATACGGCATGATGTTCAGCGCGAAGATCGCCATGCGGTGGATACCGCCGCCGGCGAACATGTTGAACATGCCGAGGATGCCGCCCGCCTGGGAGCGGAACACCTGTTCCCAGATGTTGGGATCGATGCCGGGAAGCGGGATGTAGGTCCCGAGCCGATAAACGAGCAGCGCACCCAGGGTGAACCAGATGCGCTTCTTCAGTTCGTCAGCCTTGGCAAACGCACCGAAATTGAGATTGGCTGCCAGTTGTTCCGCTGCAGAGGCCATCTTGGACTTTCTCCCGCCGCCTATTGCGCCGTCATGCCCGCGGCCGGGCTACTCTAGCGGACGCCGGACATTATCTGGGGCTCGGCTTCGATAAGTCCACGTCCCACACGCGTAAAGGCCCGCGAGCCGCGGGCCAATGACGCAGTTGTTACGCCGCCTCGCCTTCTTCCTTGGCAGGGGCGAGGATCTTCACCGAGCCGCCGGCCTTCTCGACCGCGGCGATCGCGGTCTTCGTGGCGCCGTGCACTTCGATGTTGAGCTTGGACTTGAGCTCGCCGCGGCCGAGCAGCCGCACGCCGGCCTTGGCGCGGCGCAGCACGCCGCCCTTCACCAGGGCCTCGACGTTCACGACGCTGCCGGCGTCGATCTTCTTGGCATCGACCGCTTCCTGGAGCCGGTCGAGATTGATCTCGGCGAACTCGACGCGGAAGATGTTGTTGAAGCCGCGCTTCGGCAGACGGCGATGCATCGGCATCTGGCCGCCTTCGAAACCCTTGATGCGCACGCCCGAACGCGCGGTCTGGCCCTTGCCACCGCGGCCGGACTGCTTGCCTTTGCCCGAACCAATGCCACGGCCGACGCGCATACGCTTCTTGCGCGAGCCGGCGTTGTCGGCGATATCGCTGAGCTTCATCGCCCTGCTCCTTGTTTCTTGCGCATGATCTTCACCGAAAACGGGTGCCCGCTTTTCGGGATCCTGCGCCTTTGCTTACTTCTCGTCGACGATGCGAACGAGATGGTGAACCTTCTCGATCATGCCACGAACCGCCGGGGTGTCCGGCAGTTCGCTGGTGCGGCCGATCTTGTTGAGCTTGAGTCCGATCAGCGTCGAACGCTGCGAGTGATGGCGGCGGATCGCGCTGCCGGTCTGCTCGAGCTTGATCGTCTTTGCTGCCTTGGCCATGGGAGTCTACTCCGAAAAGCTTCCGTTAGTCGGCAGCCGCCTCGGCGTCACCGCCGATACGGCGGGACTGGAGGGTGGACACCTTGATATTGCGGCGGGCTGCGACCGAACGCGGCGAATCCTGATGCTTCAGCGCGTCGAAGGTTGCGCGAACCATGTTGTAGGGGTTCGACGAGCCGATCGACTTCGCGACCACGTCCTGGACGCCGAGCGTCTCGAACACGGCGCGCATCGGGCCGCCGGCGATGATGCCGGTACCGGCCGGAGCAGCACGCAGGTAGACACGGCCCGCGCCATGACGGCCGGCGATGTCGTGATGCAGCGTACGGCCCTCGCGCAGCGACACGCGGGTCAGGTTGCGCTTGGCGGATTCAGTCGCCTTGCGGATCGCCTCAGGCACTTCGCGCGCCTTGCCGTGACCGAAGCCGGCGCGGCCCTTCTGGTCGCCGATCACGACCAGCGCTGCGAAACCGAAGCGCTTGCCGCCCTTGACGACCTTTGCCACGCGATTGATGTGGACGAGCTTGTCGACGAACTCGCTGTCGCGCTCCTCCCGGCGTTCACGTCCGCCGCCGCCGCGTTGATCGCGTCCACCACGTTGTTCGCGTTCTGCCATTTTTCCAATCCTTCAGAGGCTTGCGCCTCAATCCTCAAATTCTGTTAGAAGCTCAGCCCGCTCTCACGCGCAGCGTCGGCCAGTGCCTTGACGCGCCCGTGGTAGAGGTAGCTGCCGCGATCGAACACGACTTCCTTGACGCCCTTCTCGGCGGCGCGCTCGGCCAGCAGCTTGCCGACCGCCTTCGCCGCATCGATGTCGGCGCCGGTCTTGCCGCCGTCGCGCATCGACTTCTCGAGCGACGAGGCAGAGGCCAGCGTCTCGCCCTTCAGGTCGTCGATGACCTGGGCGTAGATGTGCTTGGACGAGCGAAACACCGACAGACGCGGACGACCGCCACCGGAGCGGCGCAGCTTCAGCCGCACACTCCGCTTGCGCCGGGCATTGGTAACCTTGGCTTTGGACATGACCGGCTCCGTTACTTCTTCTTGCCTTCCTTGCGGAAGATGAATTCGCCAACATACTTCACGCCCTTGCCCTTGTAGGGCTCCGGCGGACGATAGGAGCGAATCTCGGCGGCGACCTGGCCGACACGCTGGATGTCGCTGCCGGTCACCGTGATCTCAGTCGGCTTCGGCACGGTGATCGTGATCCCTTCCGGGATCGCGTAGACCACGTCGTGGCTGTAACCGAGCGCGAGCTGCAGGTTCTTGCCCTGCATCGCGGCGCGGTAACCGACGCCGGTGATTTCGAGCTTCTTCTCGAAGCCCTTGGTGACGCCTTCGACCAGATTCGCGACCTGGGCGCGAGCAGTACCGTACAGCGCCCGCGCGCGGTTGGTCTCGACCCGCGGGTTCACCTTGACCTGGCCGTTCTCGAGCTTCACCTCGACGTCGTTATGGACGACGAACTGAAGCTGGCCCTTGGGCCCCTTCATCTTGACGGTCTGCCCGTCGACGGTCGCGGTCACACCCGACGGAACCGCCACAGGCCTTTTGCCAACACGTGACATGGATCAACAATCCTTCTCAGAACACCGTGAAGAGAACTTCGCCGCCCACATTCGCTTCGCGCGCGCTGTGGTCGGCCATGATCCCCTTCGGCGTCGACAACACCGAAATGCCGAGCCCGTTGTTGACCCGCGGCAGAGCCTTCACCGAGGCGTAAACACGACGCCCGGGCTTGGAGACTCGTTCGATCTCGCGGATGACGGGCTCGCCGTCGAAATACTTCAGCTCGATCTCGATCTCGCTGCGGCCCGAGGAATGCTCAAGCGTGGCGTAACCGCGGATGTAGCCTTCGGTCTTGAGGACCTCGAGCACGTTCTCGCGCATCTTCGAGCCAGGCGTGGAGACCTTGGACTTCGAACGCATCTGCGCGTTGCGGATACGGGTGATCAGATCGCTGATTGGATCGTGCGTAGACATCTAAACGACCCTCCTTACCAGCTGGACTTCACGAGGCCCGGGACCATGCCCTTGGAGCCAAGGTCGCGCATCGCGATGCGAGACAGTTTGGTCTTGCGGTAGTTCGAGCGCGAACGGCCCGACAGCTCGCAACGCAGACGGATGCGGGTCGCCGACGAGTTGCGCGGCATTTCCGCAAGCTTCAGGGTGGCGGCGAACCGCTCCTCCATCGGCAGCGTCTTGTCGGCGATGATCGCCTTCAACCGCTCGCGCTTCGGGGCGGCGTTCTTCGCCATCCGCTTGCGCCGGTTGTTCTTCTCGACTGAACTCTTCTTTGCCATGCTTGGCTCCTGGGTATCCGCGTTTGAGAGGCTTTAGGTCAGCGTCTCACTGCCGGAACGGGAAATTGAAAGCGGTCAACAAGGCCCTCGCCTCGTCGTCGGTCTTGGCCGTGGTGCAGACGGTGATGTCCATACCGCGGGCTTCCGTGACCTTGTCGAAGTCGATCTCGGGGAAAATGATGTGTTCCTTGAGGCCGAGCGAGTAGTTGCCGCGGCCGTCGAAGCTCTTCGGGTTCAGGCCGCGGAAGTCGCGGACGCGCGGCAGCGCGACCGTCACCAGGCGATCGATGAACTCGTACATGCGGGCCTTGCGCAGCGTGACCTTGCAGCCGATCGGCTGGTTCTCACGCAGCTTGAAGGTCGCGATCGCGATACGCGAATAGGTCACGATCGCCTTCTGGCCGGCGATCAGCGTCAATTCAGCGGCGGCGTTCTCGGCCTTCTTACGGTCGTTGACGGAGTCGCCAACGCCCATGTTCAGCACGACCTTGTCCAGACGCGGAACCTGCATGACGTTCTCATAACCGAACTTCTCGGTCATTTCCGTCCGGATCTTCGCGTCATATTCCGCGCGCAGGCGCGGCGTGTAAGCGACCTCAGCCATCGATCTCAGCTCCCGAGCTCTTGGCGATGCGGACCTTCTTGCCGTCCGCCAGAATCTTGAATCCGACGCGGGTCGGCTTTCCATCCTTGCCGACGAACGCGATGTTGGACAGTTGGATCGGCGACTCCTTCGAGATGATGCCGCCCTCCTGGGCCTGCGTCTGCTTCTGATGACGCTTGACCATGTTGATACCGCGCACCAGCGCCGTGCCGGCGTCCGGGCGAACCTCGAATACTTCGCCGGTGCGACCCTTGTCGCGACCGGTCAGCACGACGACCTTGTCGCCCTTGCGGATCTTCGCAGCCATCACAGCACCTCCGGCGCGAGCGAGATGATCTTCATGTGGTTCTTCGCGCGCAGCTCGCGCGGCACGGGCCCGAAGATACGGGTGCCGACCGGCTCGGACTGGTTGTTGATCAGAACGGCGGCGTTGCGGTCGAAGCGGATGACCGAACCGTCGGCGCGGCGGATGTCCTTGCGGACGCGCACCACGACGGCCTTCATCACGTCGCCCTTCTTCACCTTGCCACGCGGAATCGCTTCCTTGATCGAGACGACGATGATGTCGCCGATCGTGGCGTAGCGGCGCTTGGAGCCTCCGAGCACCTTGATACACATGACACGGCGTGCGCCAGAATTGTCGGCCACGTCGAGGTTGGTCTGCATCTGAATCATTGATGCACCTCGTCCTCTTCTCTCTTGCGCCAGCCCAGCCGGCGCTCAACATTTTCCTGAAGTCAGTCGGCTAAAGCCAACAGATCAGGCGCTTTTCTTGTGTTCGCCCCGGATCACGATCCAGCGCTTCAACTTCGAAATCGGCTTGGTTTCCTCGATCCACACCATGTCGCCCGGCTTGAACTGGTTGTCCTCGTCGTGCGCGTGGTAGTTCTTCGAACGGCGGATCGTCTTCTTGTAGATCGGGTGCGTGAAGCGGCGATCGACGCGCACCACAACGGTCTTGGCAGTCTTGTCGCTGACGACCACGCCTTGCAAAGTACGTTTCGGCATATTCGTAAGCCCCTTACTTCTCTTTCGCGCGCTTCTGCGCGGCGACGGTCTTGATGCGGGCGATGTCACGGCGAGCCTCGCGCAGGCGCGAGGTGTTCTCGAGCTGCCCGGTGGCGCGCTGGAAGCGCAGGTTGAAGCGCTCCTTCTTCAGATTCAGGATGGCGTCATCCTGCTGATCAGGGCTCAATGCACGGATGTCTTCGATCTTCATCTGGGCCATGGCCATTACTCCGCAATGCGCTCGACGAAGCGCGTCTTGATCGGCAGCTTGGCGGCCGCCAGGGTCAGCGCTTCACGCGCCGTCTGGGTGTTGACGCCGTCGATCTCGAACAGCACCCGGCCGGGCTTGACGCGCGCGACCCACAGTTCCGGAGCACCCTTGCCGGAGCCCATGCGGACTTCGGCCGGCTTCTTCGACACCGGAACGTCGGGGAACACGCGGATCCAGACGCGGCCGGCGCGCTTCATGTGGCGGGTCAGCGCGCGGCGAGCGGCTTCGATCTGGCGCGCGGTAACGCGCTCCGGCTCGGTCGCCTTCAGGCCGAACTGGCCAAAGGCCAACGTCGCACCCGAAGACGCAACGCCGTGGATACGGCCCTTATGCGCCTTCCGGAACTTCGTTTTCTTAGGTTGCATCATGGCTTCAAGCCCTCAAATTCTCTGTGCTGGCGTCAGGCCGCAGCGTTGTCACGGCGCCCACGGCCACCGCGATCACCACCGCCGCCGGTCTCGCCTTCGGCCATTCTCTTGTCCTGGGCCATCGGATCGTGCTCGAGGATCTCGCCTTTGAAGATCCAGACCTTGACACCGCAGGTGCCGAAGGTCGTGAACGCGGTCGCAACGCCGTAGTCGATGTCGGCGCGCAGCGTGTGCAGCGGCACGCGACCTTCGCGGTACCACTCCATGCGCGCGATTTCCGCGCCGCCCAGGCGACCCGAGCAGTTGATGCGGATGCCTTCCGCGCCGAGACGCATCGCCGACTGCACGGCGCGCTTCATGGCACGGCGGAACGCCACGCGGCGTTCGAGCTGCTGCGCGATCGACTCGGCCACCAGCGTCGCATCGAGCTCCGGCTTGCGGATCTCGACGATGTTGATGACGACGTCGGACGAGGTGATGTCCGCGACCTTCTTGCGCAGCTTGTCGATGTCGGCGCCCTTCTTGCCGATCACCACGCCCGGACGAGCCGAGTGGATGGTGACGCGGCACTTCTTGTGCGGACGCTCGATCACGATGCGGGCGACGGCCGCCTGCTTGAGCTCCTTGTGCAGGATCTCGCGGATCTTGACGTCCTCGTGCAGCAGCTTGCCGTATTCCTGCTTGCCGGCGAACCAGCGGGAATCCCAGGTCCGGTTGATGCCGAGACGCAGACCGATTGGATTGATCTTTTGACCCATCGTTTTCTCCTGCGACCCTTAAGCCGCTGCTGCTTCGGCTTCGACCTGACGAACAATGATCGTCAGCTGCGAAAATGGTTTGTAGACACGGCCCGAGCGGCCACGGCCGCGGGCGGCAAAGCGCTTCATCACGAGGCCGTTGCCGACGAAGGCCTGCGCCACGACGAGATCGTCGACGTCGAGGTCGTGGTTGTTCTCGGCGTTTGCGATAGCCGATTCCAGGCACTTCTTCACGTCGACCGCGATCCGCTTGCGCGAGAACTGCAGATCGGCGAGCGCAGCAGCTGCCTTCCGGCCGCGAATGAGCTGGGCGACCAGGTTGAGCTTCTGCGGGCTCACCCGCAGCATCCGGGCGACCGCCTTGGCCTCGTTCTCGGCGAGGCTCCGTTCGCGCTTAGGTTTGCTCATCGTTTAATCCTCAAGCCTTCTTGGCTTTCTTGTCCCCGGAGTGGCCATGGAAGGTCCGGGTCGGCGAGAACTCGCCGAACTTGTGACCGACCATTTCCTCGTTGACGGCCACCGGCACGTGCTTCTGACCGTTGTAGACACCGAAGGTCAGGCCGACGAACTGCGGCAGGATCGTCGAGCGACGGCTCCAGATCTTGATGACGTCGTGACGGCCGGACGCGCGGGCGGCATCTGCCTTCTTGAGCAGAGAACCCTCGACGAACGGGCCTTTCCAGACTGAACGAACCATGTCCGGCGTTCCTTACTTCTTCCGCTTGTGGCGGCTTAGGAGAATGAATTTGTTGGTCGACTTGTTGCTGCGGGTCTTCTTGCCCTTGGTCGGCTTGCCCCACGGGGTGACCGGGTGGCGACCGCCCGAGGTACGACCTTCACCACCGCCGTGCGGATGGTCGATCGGGTTCATCGAGACACCGCGGTTATGCGGCTTGCGGCCCAGCCAACGGTTGCGGCCGGCCTTGCCGATCGAGGTGTTCATGTGATCCGGGTTCGACACCGCGCCGATCGTGCCGCGGCAACGGCCGTGCACCAGGCGCTGCTCGCCCGAGTTCAGGCGGATGATCACGTAGTCGTGGTCGCGGCCGACGAGCTGGGCGTAGGTGCCGGCGGAACGAGCGAGCTGGCCGCCCTTCCCGATCTTGACCTCGATGTTGTGGATGATCGTGCCGACCGGCATGTTGCCGAGCGGCATGACGTTGCCCGGCTTCACGTCGACATAGTTGCCGGCAACCACGGAATCACCGACGGCAAGGCGCTGCGGCGCCAGGATATAGGCCTGGGTGCCGTCTTCGTACTTGACCAGCGCGATGAACGCGGTGCGGTTCGGATCGTATTCCAGCCGTTCGACCGTCGCGGGCGCATCGACCTTGTCGCGCTTGAAGTCGACGATGCGCAGCGTCTGCTTGTGACCGCCGCCGCGGAAGCGCACGGTGATGCGACCGGTGTTGTTGCGACCGCCCGAGGAGTGCTTGCCTTCGGTGAGCGCCTTGACCGGCTTGCCCTTGTAGAGGGCCGAACGATCGACCATGACCAGCTGGCGCTGGCCCGGCGTCGTGGGATTGAATTTTTTCAGTGCCATCGTCGTACGACCTTACAGACCGGTGGTCACGTCGATCCGGTGGCCCTCTTCGAGGGTCACGATCGCGCGCTTGCTGTTCGACTGCGAGCCGAGATTGCCGCGGAAGATCTTGGTCTTGCCCTTGCGGACCAGCGTGTTGACGCTCTTAACCTTGACGTCGAACAGCTTCTCGATCGCTTCCTTGATCTGCGGCTTGGTCGCCTTCGCGGCCACCTTGAACAGGACCTTGTTGTGCTCCGAGGCGATCGTCGCCTTTTCGGTCACGACCGGCGACAAGATCACGTCGTAGTGGCGAGGCTCGATGTTCTTCGTCATTTGAAGCGCGCCTCCAGCGCATCGATGGCGGCCTTGGTCAGAACGAGCTTCTGACGGCGCAGGATGTCATAGACGTTGATGCCCTGGATCGGCAGCACGTCCATGTTCGGGATGTTGCGGGCCGCAGCGGCAAAGCCGTTGTTGAGCTCGGCGCCGTCGATGATCAGCGCGTTGGTCAAACCGAGGCCCGAGAAATGGCCGAGCAGCGCCTTGGTCTTGGCGGCTTCCAGCGCGGCCTTGTCGATCACCAGCAGGTCGCCGTCCTTGGCCTTGGCCGACAGCGCATGCTTGAGGGCAAGCGCGCGGACCTTCTTCGGCAGGTCGGTGGCGTGCGAACGCACCACCGGACCGAAGGCACGGCCACCGCCGCGGAACTGCGGCACGCGGGCCGAGCCGTGACGAGCACCGCCGGTGCCCTTCTGCTTGTACATCTTCTTGCCGGTGCGCCAGATCTCGGCGCGGCCCTTGGCCTTGTGAGTGCCGGCCTGACGCTTGTTGAGCTGCCACTGCACGCAACGTGCAATGATGTCCTGGCGCGGCTCGAGGCCGAAAATGGCATCGGAAAGCTGGACCGAGCCGGCTTCCTTACCTTCGAGGGTCGTGACCTTCAATTCCATCTCACGCCTCCTGCGCAGCCGGAGCGGCGTCCGCTTCGCCAGCAACCTTGAACTTGCCGGGCTTCGGAGCTTCCTTCGGCAGCGGCTTCTTGACAGCGTCGCGCACGCGGATCCAGCCGCCCTTGGAGCCGGGAACGGCGCCTTCGACGAGGATCAGGCCGCGCTCGACATCGAGCTGAACGACTCGAAGGTTGAGCGTGGTGATGCGGTCGACACCCATGTGGCCGGGCATCTTCTTGTTCTTCCAGGTCTTGCCGGGGTCCTGACGGCCACCGGTCGAACCGATCGAGCGATGCGAGACCGACACGCCGTGGGTGGCGCGCAGACCGCCGAAGTTCCAGCGCTTCATGCCGCCGGCAAAGCCCTTACCGACGGAGGTGCCGGTGACGTCGACGAACTGGCCGACGACGAAATGATCGGCGAGAATCTCGGCGCCAACCGGGATCATCGCATCCGCGGAGACGCGGAATTCCTCGACCTGCCGCTTCGGCTCGACCTTGGCGACCGCGAACTGGCCGCGCTCTGCCTTGGGCAGATACACGGTCTTGCGGCTGCCAGACCCGAGCTGGAGCGCTACGTAGCCGTTCTTCTCTTCAGTGCGGTGGGCTACGACTTGGCAATTGCCGAGCTTCAGCACGGTCACGGGGATATGTTCGCCGGCCTCTGTAAAGACCCGCGTCATCCCGACCTTTTGTGCGATCACTCCGGAGCGCATCGGCGTGCTTCCTGTTCTTTCTGTCCGCTAGTCGCGAACGTGATCCAAAAATCTTAGAGCTTGATCTCGACGTCGACACCGGCGGCCAGGTCGAGCTTCATCAAAGCATCGACGGTCTGCGGGGTCGGATCGACGATGTCGAGCAGGCGCTTGTGAGTGCGCATCTCGAACTGCTCGCGGCTCTTCTTGTCGACGTGCGGCGAACGGTTGACGGTGAACTTCTCGATGCGGGTGGGCAGCGGAATGGGTCCGCGGACCTGCGCGCCGGTGCGCTTCGCCGTGTTCACGATCTCGCGGGTCGACGTATCGAGGATACGATGGTCGAACGCCTTGAGACGGATACGAATGTTTTGGCCGTTCATTGCCGTGGTCTCTCTTTAGTGGGGGGTGGCGAATAGCGAATAGCGAATGTCACACTCGCTACGCGCCAATCCCTATTCTCGTAATTACTCGATGATCGAGGCGACGACGCCGGCGCCAACGGTGCGGCCACCTTCGCGGATCGCGAAGCGGAGCTTCTCTTCCATCGCGATCGGCACGATCAGGTGCACTTCCATCGCGATGTTGTCGCCCGGCATCACCATCTCGGTGCCTTCCGGCAGATGCACGACACCGGTCACGTCGGTGGTGCGGAAGTAGAACTGCGGACGGTAGTTGGTGAAGAACGGGGTGTGGCGGCCGCCCTCTTCCTTGGTGAGGATGTAGGCCTCAGCCTTGAACTTGGTGTGCGGCTTGACCGAACCCGGCTTGCACAGCACCTGGCCGCGCTCGACGTCCTCGCGCTTGGTGCCGCGGAGCAGCGCACCGATGTTGTCGCCAGCCTGGCCCTGATCGAGCAGCTTGCGGAACATTTCGACGCCCGTGACCGTGGTCTTCTGCGTGGCGCGCAGACCGACGATCTCGATTTCCTCGCCGACCTTGACGATGCCGCGCTCGACACGGCCGGTCACGACGGTGCCGCGGCCCGAGATCGAGAACACGTCTTCAACCGGCATCAGGAAGGGCTGGTCGACCGGACGCTCCGGCTGCGGAATGTACTCGTCGACATTCTTCATCAGCTCGAGGATGGCGTCATGGCCGAGCTTCTTGTCGGAATCTTCGAGAGCGGCGAGCGCCGAACCCTTGATGATCGGGATCTTGTCGCCCGGGAAGTCGTACTTCGAGAGCAGCTCGCGGACTTCGAGCTCGACGAGTTCGAGGAGTTCCGGATCGTCGACCATGTCGCACTTGTTGAGGAACACGACGAGCGCGGGCACGCCAACCTGGCGGGCGAGCAGGATGTGCTCGCGGGTCTGCGGCATCGGGCCGTCAGCAGCCGACACGACCAGGATCGCACCGTCCATCTGGGCGGCGCCGGTGATCATGTTCTTCACGTAGTCGGCGTGGCCGGGGCAGTCGACGTGGGCATAGTGGCGGTTCTTGGTCTCGTACTCGACGTGCGCCGTCGAGATCGTGATGCCGCGCGCCTTCTCTTCCGGCGCCTTGTCGATCTGGTCGTACGCCGTGAACGTCGCACCGCCGGTCTCGGCGAGGATCTTGGTGATCGCAGCCGTCAACGACGTCTTGCCATGGTCGACGTGACCGATGGTGCCGATGTTGCAGTGCGGTTTGTTACGTTCAAACTTTGCTTTGGCCATTTGACTCTCCGTTCAATCGTCAGTTCGAGACCGACGACAATCAGGCAAACTTCTTCTGGACTTCTGCCGACACATTGGCCGGCGCTTCTGCGTAGTGGTCGAACTGCATGGTGAAGGTCGCGCGACCCTGGCTCATCGAGCGCAGGTTGTTCACGTACCCGAACATGTTCATGAGCGGCACCATCGCGTTGATGACGTTGGCGTTGCCGCGCATGTCCTGACCCTGGATCTGACCGCGCCGGGAATTCAGGTCGCCGATGACCGAGCCGGTGTAGTCTTCCGGGGTCACCACTTCGACCTTCATGATCGGCTCGAGCAGGACGGACTTGCCCTTCTGCAGCGCTTCGCGGAATGCCGCGCGCGATGCGATTTCGAAGGCGAGCGCCGACGAGTCGACGTCGTGGTACTTGCCGTCGACGAGCTGAACCTTGACGTCGACCACGGGGAAGCCCGCGACGACACCAGAGCCCATCACGCTGTTGAGGCCCTTTTCGACGCCCGGGATGTATTCCTTCGGAACCGCACCGCCGACGATCTTGGACTCGAACTCGTAGCCCTTGCCGGGCTCGTTCGGCTCGACCACGATCGACACTTCCGCGAACTGACCGGTACCGCCGGTCTGCTTCTTGTGGGTGTACTTGACCTCGGCCTTCTTGGTGACGCGCTCACGGAACGCAACCTGCGGCGCGCCGATGTTGGCGTCGACCTTGTAGGTACGCCTGAGGATGTCGACCTTGATGTCGAGATGGAGTTCGCCCATGCCCTTGAGGATGGTCTGGCCGGACTCCTGGTCGGTCGACACGCGGAAGGACGGATCCTCCGCGGCGAGCTTCGCCAGTGCCACGCCCAGCTTTTCCTGGTCGGCCTTGGACTTCGGCTCGATCGCGATCTCGATGACCGGCTCGGGGAATTCCATCTTCTCCAGGATCACCTGCTTGTCGGGATCGCACAGCGTGTCACCGGTGCGCGCTTCCTTCAGGCCGGCCAGCGCGACGATGTCGCCGGCATAGGCTTCCTTGATGTCCTCGCGGTTGTTCGCATGCATCAGCAGCATGCGCCCGATGCGCTCCTTCTTCTCGCGCGTCGAATTCACGACACCGGTGCCGCTCTGCAGGACGCCGGAGTAGATGCGGCAGAAGGTGATGGTGCCGACGAACGGGTCGTCCATGATCTTGAACGCGAGCAGCGCGAGCGGCTCCTTGTCGTCCGCCTTGCGCACGACCTCGTTGCCGCGGTCGTCGGTGCCCTTGATCGCGGGCACGTCGATCGGCGACGGCAGATAGTCGACGACGGCGTCGAGCAGCGGCTGCACACCCTT
Source organism: Bradyrhizobium sp. 613_E4_N2_2 (assembly GCF_052075995.1). Lineage (NCBI taxonomy): Bacteria > Pseudomonadati > Pseudomonadota > Alphaproteobacteria > Hyphomicrobiales > Nitrobacteraceae > Bradyrhizobium > Bradyrhizobium sp. 613_E4_N2_2. Next base: position 3,548,445 of record NZ_CP197234.1, on the reverse strand, counting down.
GTTCTTGAAGGCCGAGCCGCACAGCACGGGATAGAACGCGCCGGTCAGCACCGCTTTGCGGATCAACCGCTTCAGCGTCGCTTCGTCCGGCTCCTTGCCGTCGAGGAAGGCAGCCAATGCATCATCGTCGAGCTCGACGGCGGCTTCCACCATCTTCTCGCGGTATTCCTTGGCCTGCTCGACCATATCTTCCGGGATGTCGACATAGTCGAACTTCGCGCCGAGCGATTCATCGTTCCAGATGATGCCCTGCATCTTCACGAGGTCGACGAGACCCTTGAAGTTGTTCTCGGCACCGATCGGAAGCTGGATCGCGATCGGCTTGGCGCCGAGGCGGTCAACGATGTCGGCCAGGCACTTGAAGAAGTCGGCACCCGTCTTGTCCATCTTGTTGGCGAAGACGATGCGCGGAACCTTGTACTTGTCACCCTGGCGCCAGACGGTCTCGGTCTGGGGCTCGACGCCCTGGTTCGAGTCGAGCACGCAGACGGCGCCGTCGAGCACGCGCAGCGAACGCTCGACTTCAATGGTGAAGTCGACGTGGCCGGGGGTGTCGATGATGTTCAGGCGCTTGCCGGCCCAGAATGCGGTGGTGGCAGCCGAGGTGATCGTGATGCCACGCTCCTGCTCCTGCTCCATCCAATCCATCGTCGCGGCACCTTCGTGCACTTCGCCGATCTTGTGGCTCTTGCCGGTGTAATAGAGGATGCGCTCGGTGGTCGTGGTCTTGCCGGCATCGATATGCGCCATGATACCGAAATTGCGGTAGTTCTCTATGGCATGAACGCGAGGCATGGGTTGATCCTTAGATTCCGTGTTTCGCCGTTACCAGCGATAGTGCGAGAAGGCGCGGTTGGCTTCCGCCATCCGGTGCACGTCTTCGCGCTTCTTGACGGCGTTGCCGCGGTTGTTCGAGGCGTCGAGCAGCTCAGCCGAGAGCCGCTCGGTCATCGTCTTCTCGTTGCGATCGCGCGCGGCCGAGATCAGCCAGCGGATGCCCAGCGCCTGACGGCGCACCGAACGAACTTCGACCGGCACCTGGTAGGTCGCGCCGCCGACGCGGCGGGAGCGCACTTCGATCGTCGGCATGACGTTCTCGAGTGCCTGCTCGAACACGCCGAGGGGGCTCTGCTTGGTCTTGGCTTCGATGATACCGAACGCACCGTAGACGATGCCTTCGGCGACCGACTTCTTGCCGGCGTACATCACCGAGTTCATGAACTTCGTGACGATGATGTTCCCGAACTTCGGATCGGGAAGAACTTCGCGCTTTTCCGCTGAGTGGCGACGAGACATTGAGCTGGTTCCCGCTTACTTCGGACGCTTCGCGCCGTACTTCGAACGACGCTGCTTACGGTTCTTGACGCCCTGGGTATCCAGAACGCCGCGGAGGATGTGGTAGCGCACGCCGGGCAAGTCCTTGACGCGGCCGCCGCGGATCATGACCACCGAGTGCTCCTGAAGATTATGGCCTTCACCCGGGATGTAGCCGATCACCTCGAAGCCGTTGGTCAGGCGCACCTTGGCGACCTTACGAAGCGCCGAGTTCGGCTTCTTCGGGGTCGTGGTGTAGACGCGGGTGCAAACACCACGCTTCTGCGGCGACTGCTGCAGCGCCGGCACCTTCTTGCGCGACTTCTGCACTTCACGCGGTTGAGCGATCAGCTGGTTGATCGTCGGCATCCTGGCCTTACCCTTTGTTCTGCCGCGGTCCCTTCCGGGTCCGCTGTCTTGGCGCGGCCCGTTGCCGGATCCGCAATTCTTTTCGGGCCACCCGCCCGACGAGGTCGCCTCGCACGGAACAATCCGCACAAAGCGAAATTGCGCCAACCGCTCCATCACCGAGCGGAAAGCGTTACGACGCCACAGAGGACCGCAGTTTCAGGCCAATCAGCATAAAGCTGCGGCCCGCGCACCGAGGTCATGCATCCGAATTCGATCTCAAGAGAACGAGCTCAAGAGACCTAAAATCGCACTGGCATTGCCTAGCTATGATCGACAGCGTTTGAGCGGCATTCGTCGAGGTTGGTGCCCGTCTTAGCGATCCCTGAGGATCAGATCCCTGGAGATCAACGGGTGGCCCGTTCCGACGCTGGCGATGCTCACCGCCTGTCGTTAAGTGAGGCGCTTTCTATAAGTGAGAGTCGGCCAAGTCAAGGTGAAACGACAGTCAGAAAACGCTTCTGCCACCTGACGAAATCGCTGTTTGCCCGCACTCGCCGCGCCTGCTGGATATGGGGACCGGACATCTGTTCCGCCAGCCCAAAAGCAATTTATATCCGGGCAAAATGTACTTTTATAACCCTTGCTAAGGCTTTTTTTCCTGTTGATGCGTCAATCTGCCGCCTGCGGCAGAGATTTGCACCATGCGGTACACCGACATTGCCATTATCGGCGGGGGATTGTCCGGCTCGACCGCCGCCGCAATGCTCGGCCGCGTCGGCATTTCGACGGTACTGATCGACCCGCATGAGAGCTATCCGGCGGACTTTCGAGTCGAAAAACTCAGTGGTCACGTCCAGGTCGAGCGATTCCTGAAGACCGGAATCGGAGAATCGGTGCTGCGCCGCGCGACTTTTGCCGGCGAAAACCGGATCGCCCGATTCGGCCGGTTGCTCGACAGGGCGCCGAGTCGGCAGTTCAACATCCTCTACGATTCGCTCGTCAACGCCGTCCGCGACGAGATCCCTGCTGGCGTCGAGCGCATCTGTGCAAAGGCGGTCTCGCTCGAGACGAGCCCGGAGCGGCAAAAGATCACGCTCTCCAATGAGGAGACGATCTCGGCCCGACTCGTCGTGCTCGCCAACGGCCTGAACGTCGGCCTGCGCCACCAGCTCGGCATCGCGCGAAAAATCATCAGCGCCTGCCATTCGATCTCGATCGGGTTCGACGTGGTGCCGGCGGGGCGGAATTCGTTCGACTTCCCGGCGCTGACCTATTTCTCGGAACGGCCGAGCGACCGAATCCCCTACATCACGCTGTTTCCGACCGGTCCGCGGATGCGCGCCAATCTGTTCGTCTATCGCGGCGTCGACGACCCATGGCTGCGCGAATTGCGCCGCGCGCCAGCCGAGACGCTGAACGCCACCCTGCCCCGGCTCAAGCGGATCACCGGCGCCTTCGACATCGCCGGCGAGATCAAGATCCGTCCGGTCGACCTCTATGTGAACGACGCAAGCGGCCAGCCCGGCCTCGTGCTGGTGGGCGATGCGTTCTCGACCTCCTGCCCCGCCGCCGGCACCGGCTGTGACAAGGTCTTCACCGACGTCGAGCGGCTCTGCAACGTCCATATCCCGGAGTGGCTCGCCTCCGACGGGATGGACGGGGCCAAGATCGCCACCTTCTACGCCGATCCGGTCAAGCGGGCCTGCGACGAATGGTCGGCGGCGAAGGCGTTCGAGTTCCGCTCCGTCTCGACCGCGACGAGTCCCTACTGGACCGCGCAGCGCTGGGCGCGCTTCATCGCTTGGTCAGTTCAAGGCTTGCTGCGGCCGCTCGGAGGAGCAATTCATCTGGAGCCGAACTTCCTCGGTCACGCCTCCTCCTCGTCCTCGTCCTCATCATCCTCGTCGAGGTCGTCTTCATCCTCGTCGTCATCGTCGCTGTCGTCATCGGCCTGAGCCACGGCGCCATGCGGCTGGTGGATCTGGTCGTTCCACAGCTTACGATAGGTGCCGTTCCTGGCGAGCAGCTCGGCATGCGAGCCGCGCTCGATCGCCCTGCCCCCTGAGATCACGATGATCTCGTCCATCTCGACCACGGAGGTCAGGCGATGGGTCGACCAGATCATGGTGCGCCCCTTCGCGACCTTCAGCAGCGTACGGTTGATCGCGGCCTCGGTGGTCTGGTCGAGCGCCGAGGTGGCTTCGTCCAGCAGCAGCACGGAAGGGTTACGGATGACCGCGCGCGCGATCGCGATGCGCTGGCGCTGGCCGCCCGACAGCGTATCGCCGCGCTCGCCTACCGGCGTGTCGTAGCGCTGCGGCAGGCTCATGATGTAGCGGTGGATCTCGGCCTTCTTGGCGGCGTCCTCCACCTCCTCGTCGGTCGCGCCTTCCTTGCCGAGCCGGATGTTCTCGCGAATCGACATGTTGAACAGCATGTTCTCCTGGAACACCACCGCCATGCTCCGGCGCAGCGAATCCAGCGTCACCTTGCGGACGTCGACGCCGTCGATGGCGACGCGCCCCTCGTTGGGCACGTACAGCCGCAGGATCAAATTGAGCAGCGTGCTCTTGCCGGAACCCGAGGGGCCGACGATGGCGATGCGCTTGCCGGCGTTGAGCTTGAGGCTGAGATTGTCCAGCACCGGCGTCTGGCTGCCTTCGTACTGGAACGTCACGTGGTCGAAGGTGATGTCGTTGGTGATGCGCGGCAGATCGGGCGCGCCCGGACGATCGGCGCCGCGCGTCGGCTCGTCCAGCAGCTCCTGCATGTGGCGGATCGCGGCGGCCGAGGAGATCGACACCGGGATGAAGTGCATCACGTGGGCGATGTTGTAGGACACCTCCCAGAACGCGCTCTCGAAGGTGACGAAGGTGCCGATGGTGATCTGGCCCTTGGTCGCCAGATAGGCACCGATCGCGAGCACGACGAGGTGTAGCAGCAGCACCGAAATGGTGACCGTCCGCTCCACCATGGTCGACAGGAACGCAGCGGAAGCGATCTTGCGGCGGGTCTCGTCGTTGCGGAAGCTGAAGAAGCCGAACATCTTGCGTTGCAGGCTGAACGCCTTGATCACGGCCTGCGCGGCCACGTTCTCCTGCACCATGCCGAGCAGCGCGCTCTCGTTCTGCTTCTGCTCGTAATTGGCCTGCACCGCCTTCGGGGTGAGGATGCGCGGCCCGATCAGCGTGATCGGGAACACCAGCAGCGCGACCGCGGCGAGCTGCCAGTTCAGGAACAACATCAGGATGATGCCGGCGATCAATTCCAGGAACGGCAGCGCTGCACTGTTGGCGAAGGTCTTGACCGAGCCCTCGAAGGCCGAAAGGTCGACGGAAAAGCGCGACAGGATCTCGCCGCGCTTGGTGCGGCCGAAATAGGCCGCCGGCAGGTCCTGGACATGTTCGAACAGGCGCTTGCGGACGTCGGAGATGATGCAGGCAGCCAGCCTGGCGTCCCAGCGCTCGTACCAGACCGCCACGATCGAGGTGAAGATGCCGGCGACCGCGAGCACGCCGAGGATCTTGTAGAGCGCCTGGAAATCCTCCTCGCCGAGCGCGTCGTCGATCAGGTACTTCAGGCTGAGCGGCATGATGACGTTGAACAGCGTCTCGACGCAGACGCCGAACGCCACGAATGACAGCATCCGCTTGTAGTTGGACAGGAACGGCTTGACGAAACCCAGGATGGTCGCGAGCGCGCCTGCGGCCTCGCGCGCGGTAAAGACGACGAGTTCCTCGTCCTCATCGTCGTCGTCGAGCTCCAGCTCGTCTTCCTCCTCGTCTTCGTCGTCCTCGTCGTCTTCGTCGTCTTCGTCGTCTTCGAGGTCCGGCTTGACTGGGACAAGCTTGTCGTCGAGCTCGGCCGCCTCTTCCGTGGCGAGTTTCTGTTTGTCGGGCGGGAGGGGCTTGGACGCCATGAAACCAACCGATGCTGACGGCCGGCATGACCGCGGAGAAAGCAGGAAATAGCGGCAACCGCTATCGCACCGATTCTATGCGATCATGACGAATTCGGCAAAGCAATTGGCTACGCCGGTCCGATCCTGTCTCTAGTCGTCGTCCTCACCCTCGACCTTGTCGAAGAAGGAATAACGCAGGCTGTCGGCGTCGGCGTACCACTGGCCCGGGCCCTTGTTGGCGGCAAGCGTCGCCTCCCAGAGCGCATCGGTGCAGTCCTTGCGGTGCATCGACAGGTCGAAGCCGTTGCCGAAGAACAGCTCGGACCATTCCCACCAGGTGCCGAGCTTCTTGACGCCGCGCAGCAGGTCGTAGCGGTCGATCACCACCGAAGCCATGTCCGAGGTGATCGAGCCGAACACGAGGCCGGTCTTGACCACGCGGTTCAGTTCGCGGATCGCGCGGACCACCTGCTTCGGGGAAACATGGCAGAGGCTGGTCTCGAACACGAAGTCGAAGGCGCCATCCTTGAACGGCATGTCGGTGATCGAGCCGAGCTTGTTGTACTTCTTCAGCGCCTTCGGCGTCCTGGCGTGGATGGCGCGGTTGTTCTCGATGCCGAAGGCATCGATGCCGCGATCGCGCAGCGCGCCCACCAGTTCGCCGCTGGCCGAGCCCGCGACCAGCAGCTTGGCGCCCTTGGCCTTGCCCCAGACGATGCCGATCAGCTTGGTGAGATAATCGGGATCGGTGAAGTGGCGCCAAGCTTCGCTGTAGGGACCGAGGCCGCGATAGTTCTCGAAATAGTCGCGGTCGATCTTGTCCGAGACCGGCTCGCCCTCCTCCTGTCCGCGCTCGCGGCGCAGGCGCATCATCTCGGTCAGGATGATGTCGGTCGCCGCGTCCGAGGAGTCGAGCAGACCGTTCAGCGTGGAGTCGAACAGATAATCGCCGACCACCACGATGCCGGGATGCTCCTTCGGCTCCGGCCGGTGATTGGTCATGACGTCGCGCACGGGCAGACCGCCGGGGATGGCGTTCACCGACGACAGCCAGCGGTGGATCTTGCCTTCCACGAAATGCGAACGCGCATCGCCGAGCGAGGCGGGCAGCGATTTCAGTGCGGCGTCGATCAGCTCCTGATCCGACAAATTGGCGAAGGCCAGCGCGTCGGAGCCGGGAATCAGCCAGTTCAGCACGCCGTGCTTGCCGACGTCATGACGCGCGCCCTCGTTGTAGACGCAGCAGCCGCCGAAGGCTTCCGACATGAACCAGGCGCCGGAAATCTTCTCGCCCCAGAACGGTGTGTCGAACAGGATCGAGACGCGCAGATAGTGCGCGGGACGATCGAAATACGAGACGTGCTTGACCATCGACTTGCGGAGCTGCTCGCCTTCCCAGCCCATCGTCGCGAGCCACGAATGCGGCAGGCAGACCAGCACGAGGTCGAAGTCGCGCGTCTCCGGCCCCTTGCCGTTCATCATCTTGAGCTGGTAGCGGCCGGTCGGCGCCTTGCCGACGGTGAGCACGCGGTGATTGAGCTGGACGTCGGCGTTGACCTCCGACTGCAGGCACTCGATCAGCTGCTCGTTGCCGTTCTGGATGGAATAGAGGCCGATATAGCCGTCGACGTCCATCAGGTAGTTCTTGAGCGCGTTGAGCCCGTTGGTGTTGTGGCTTTCGGTCGCGATGTCGGAGCGCGCCATCACCTTGAAGAAACGCTTTGCGGTTTCGTCCTCGACCTCCTCGTCGAGCACCTGCTCGGCGGTCTTGTAGGCCCAGGGATTCTCGTTGTCGTGCGCGCCGACGCCCTCGTAATATTCGATCGGCGTCATCGCCTCGGCGCAGCGGTTCCGGAACGCCTCGATCGCAGCCGCAGTCTTGGCGCCGTATTTGCGGCGCATGCCTGCGACGTCGTTGAGGAGCTCGCCGCCGAACTGCACCTGCTCGGCGTCCATCGGAATGGTCTGAAGTCCGAAATGCTGGATCAGCTCGCGCAGCGGATCGGGACCGGTCATCGAGTAGTCGTAGATCTCGGCAACGCCGGCCTCGTACATCGCCGGCGCGGAATCGAATTTGCGCGTGACGATCTTGCCGCCGAGCCGGTCGGAGGCCTCGTAGATGGTGATGCGGCAGAGGTCGCCGAGCTTACGCTTCAAGTACCAGGCGCTCATCAGCCCGCCGGGGCCGCCGCCTACGATTGCGAGATCAAGCATATGAGTTCCGTGGTCTCCGGCCCTGCCCCCGTCACGGGACCACCGGTCTAACTTCCCTTAGCAGAAGCGCTTTTGCGCCTGAAGGAAAGATGAACAAAGGTTGATCCTGCACCGCAACAGGCAAACAAAGCAGCAAAAAGGCCGGCTTGCGCCGGCCTTTTCATTGTCCTCGGTATTCCTACGGATGAACGATTATTCCGCAGGAGGCAGCGCAGGAAGCTCCGCTTCCGGCGCGGGCGACACGACGGCCGCCTGCTTCTCGCGCTCGTCCAGGATCAGCTTGTCGCGCTTCATCGCGACTTCGCGGATCTTGGCCATGGAGGCGCCGGTGCCCGCCGGGATCAGCCGGCCGACGATGACGTTCTCCTTGAGGCCCTCGAGCGGATCGACCTTGCCGTTGACCGCCGCTTCCGTGAGGACGCGGGTGGTCTCCTGGAACGAGGCCGCCGAGAAGAAGGAGCGGGTCTGAAGGCTCGCCTTGGTGATGCCGAGCAGAACCGGCGTTCCCGTAGCGATCTTCTTGCCCTCTTCCTTCGCCTTCTCGTTGAGCGCGTCGAACTCGATCTTGTCGACCTGCTCGCCGGAGATCATGTCCGTGTCGCCCTGGTCGGTGACTTCCACCTTCTGGAGCATCTGACGGACGATCACCTCGATGTGCTTGTCGTTGATGAGCACGCCCTGGAGCCGGTAGACCTCCTGGATCTCGTTGACCAGATAGGCCGCGAGTTCCTCGATGCCCTTGACCGCCAGGATGTCGTGCGGCGCCGGGTTGCCTTCGACGATGAAGTCGCCCTTTTCGACGACGTCGCCGTCCTGAAGGTGGATGTGCTTGCCCTTCGGGATCAGGTACTCGCGTGCCTCGTCGGTCTTGTCCATCGGCTCGATCGAGATGCGACGCTTGTTCTTGTAGTCGCGTCCGAACCGGATGGTGCCCGAGATTTCGGCGATGATCGCCGCATCCTTCGGACGCCGTGCCTCGAACAGTTCCGCCACCCGCGGCAGACCGCCGGTGATGTCACGCGTCTTGGCGCTTTCGGTCGAGACACGGGCGAGGATGTCGCCCGTATTGACCTTGGCTCCGACGTCGACCGAGAGAATGGCATCGACCGACAGCATGTAGCGGGCATCGCCGCCACGGGCGAGCTTGAGCACCTTGCCGTCCTTGCCCTTGACCACGATGGCCGGACGGAGGTCCGCGCCGCCGCGGGTCGAGCGCCAGTCGATGACCACGCGCTTGGCGATGCCGGTGGCCTCGTCGAGCGTTTCCGAGATCGACTGCCCCTCGACCAGATCCTCGAAGCCGATGGTACCTTCGACTTCGGTGAGCAGCGGACGAGTGTAGGGATCCCACTCGACGATGCGCTGGCCGCGCTTGACGGTGTCGCCCTCGTCGACGTGCAGGCGCGAACCGTACTGGATACGGTGCGTCGCACGCTCGGTGCCGTCGGCATCGACGATCGCGATCACCATGTTGCGGACCATCGCGACCAGGTGACCTTCGCTGTTGCGGGCGATGGCCTTGTTCCGGATCACGATCTTGCCGTCGAAGTTGGATTCGACGAACGACTGCTCGTTGAGCTGCGCCGCACCACCGATGTGGAAGGTGCGCATGGTCAGCTGGGTGCCGGGCTCGCCGATCGACTGCGCCGCGATGACGCCGACGGCTTCACCGTGGTTGACCGGCGTGCCGCGGGCGAGGTCGCGGCCGTAGCACATGCCGCAGATGCCGTTGACGAGCTCGCAGGTCAGTGCCGAGCGGATCTTCACCTCCTGCACGCCACCCTGGTGGATGGCATCCAGATGGCTTTCTTCCATCAGCGTACCGCGCTTGATGATCACCTTGCCCGAGCTGTCACGCACGTCTTCGCAGGCCGTACGGCCGAGGATGCGCGAGCCGAGCGAGGCAACCACGGTGCCGGCATCGACGATGGCGCGCATCTTGATGCCGAGCTTGGTGCCGCAGTCGTTCTGCGTGATGATGCAGTCCTGCGCCACGTCGACGAGACGACGGGTCAGGTAGCCCGAGTTCGCGGTCTTCAACGCGGTGTCCGCGAGGCCCTTACGGGCGCCGTGGGTCGAGTTGAAGTACTCGAGCACCGAGAGACCTTCCTTGAAGTTCGAGATGATCGGCGTCTCGATGATCTCACCCGACGGCTTGGCCATCAGGCCGCGCATGCCGGCGAGCTGGCGCATCTGGGCCGGCGAACCGCGGGCACCGGAGTGAGCCATCATGTAGATCGAGTTGATGTCGGCATCCGCCCCGCTCGCCGTCTTCTTGGTCGAGGAGATCTCCTTCATCATCGCCTTGGCGATTTCTTCCGTGGCCTTCGACCAGGCGTCGACGACCTTGTTGTACTTCTCGCCATGGGTGATCAGACCGTCGTTGTACTGCTGCTCGAAATCCTTCGCCAGCGTACGGGTGGTGTCGACGATCTTCCACTTGGAGTGCGGCACGACCATGTCGTCCTTGCCGAACGAGATGCCGGCCTTGAACGCGTTGTAGAAGCCGAGCGCCATGATGCGGTCGCAGAAGATCACAGTCTCCTTCTGGCCGCAGTGACGGTAGACCTGGTCGATCACGCCCGAGATTTCGCGCTTGGTCATCAGCTTGTTGATGATCTCGTACGAAATCCGCGGGTTCTTCGGCAGCAGATTGCCGAGCATGACGCGGCCCGCGGTGGTCTCGATCCAGCGCGTCGAGACCTTGCCGGTCTCGTCCATGCCCTGCCACCGATACTTGATCTTGGTGTGGAGGTGGATGACCTTCGCGTGCAGCGCGTGCTCGAGCTCGGCCATGTCGCCGAAGATCTTGCCCTCGCCGGGCAGGCCTTCACGCATGATCGAGACGTAGTAGAGACCGAGCACGATGTCCTGCGACGGCACGATGATCGGCTGGCCGTTCGCCGGATGCAGGATGTTGTTGGTCGACATCATCAGGACGCGCGCTTCCAGCTGCGCCTCGAGCGACAGCGGAACGTGCACGGCCATCTGGTCGCCGTCGAAGTCGGCGTTGAACGCGGCGCAGACCAGCGGATGCAGCTGGATCGCCTTGCCCTCGATCAGCACGGGCTCGAACGCCTGAATGCCGAGACGATGCAGCGTCGGTGCGCGGTTGAGCAGCACCGGATGCTCGCGGATGACCTCGTCCAGGATGTCCCAGACCTCGGGCCGCTCCTTCTCGACCAGCTTCTTCGCCTGCTTCACGGTGGTGGACAGGCCCTTGGCGTCAAGCCGCGAGTAGATGAACGGCTTGAACAGCTCGAGCGCCATCTTCTTCGGCAGGCCGCACTGATGCAGGCGCAGTTCGGGACCGACCACGATCACCGAACGGCCCGAATAGTCGACGCGCTTGCCGAGCAGGTTCTGACGGAAGCGGCCCTGCTTGCCCTTGAGCATGTCGGCGAGCGACTTCAGCGGGCGCTTGTTGGCACCCGTGATGACGCGGCCGCGGCGGCCGTTGTCGAACAGCGCATCGACCGCTTCCTGAAGCATGCGCTTCTCGTTGCGGATGATGATGTCCGGCGCACGCAGCTCCATCAGCCGCTTCAAGCGGTTGTTGCGGTTGATGACGCGGCGGTAGAGGTCGTTGAGGTCCGAGGTCGCGAAGCGGCCGCCGTCGAGCGGCACCAGCGGACGCAGGTCCGGCGGAATCACCGGAACCACGGTCATGATCATCCATTCCGGCTTGTTGCCGGAGTGGCGGAACGCTTCCACGATCTTCAGGCGCTTGGCGAGCTTCTTGTGCTTGATGTCGGAGTCGGTCTCCTGCATCTCGAGGCGCAAGGTGGCTTCGAGCTTCTCGAGGTCCATGCCCTTGAGCAGCTCGCGGATCGCTTCCGCGCCGATCATGGCGGTGAAGGAATCCTGGCCGTACTCGTCCTGCGCCTTCAGATACTCGTCTTCCGACAAGAGCTGACGGTCCTTGAGCGCGGTGAGGCCCGGCTCGAGCACGACGTAATATTCGAAGTAGAGGATCCGCTCGAGATCCTTCAGCGTCATGTCCAGCAGAAGGCCGATGCGCGAGGGCAGCGACTTCAGGAACCAGATGTGGGCGACGGGGGCTGCGAGCTCGATATGGCCCATGCGCTCGCGCCGGACGCGCGACAGCGTGACCTCGACCGAGCACTTCTCGCAGATGATGCCCTTGTACTTCATGCGCTTGTACTTGCCGCACAAGCACTCGTAGTCCTTGATCGGCCCGAAGATGCGGGCGCAGAACAGGCCGTCGCGCTCGGGCTTGAAGGTACGGTAGTTGATGGTCTCCGGCTTCTTGATCTCGCCGTAGGACCAGGACAGAATCTTCTCAGGAGACGCGATCGAAATCCGGATCTGGTCGAAGACCTGAGCCGGAGTCGTCGGGTTGAAGAGATTCATAATTTCTTGGTTCATCGTCTTCTCCTCGCGTGCCGGTCGCCTACGGCCGCAAATTCGAAAATCACTCAATCGGGGCGCCCTGCCCTCAAGGCCTCGGGAGGGGCGCCGATGCCCGGCCGTGAAGGCCGGGCATGAAAGGTCGTATTACTCGGCTGCTTCCGACGTCGGCGCCGGTCCCACCTTGGAGTTGTGCAGGTCGACGTTGAGGCCGAGCGAGCGCATTTCCTTGACCAGCACGTTGAACGATTCCGGAATACCGGCCTCGAACGTGTCGTCGCCGCGGACGATCGCCTCGTACACCTTGGTACGGCCGGCGACGTCGTCCGACTTCACCGTCAGCATCTCCTGGAGCGTGTACGCCGCGCCGTAAGCCTCGAGCGCCCACACCTCCATTTCGCCGAAGCGCTGGCCACCGAACTGCGCCTTGCCGCCCAGCGGCTGCTGGGTAACGAGCGAGTACGGACCGATCGAACGCGCGTGGATCTTGTCGTCCACGAGATGGTGCAGCTTGAGCATGTAGATGTAGCCCACCGTCACCTTGCGATCGAAGGCATCGCCGGTACGGCCGTCATAGACGGTCGACTGACCCGAAGCGTCGAGACCGGCAAGCTTCAGCATCTCCTCGATGTCGGCTTCCTTGGCGCCGTCGAACACCGGCGTCGCGATCGGCACGCCGCGGCTCAGATTGTGGCCGAGCTCGATCAACTCGTTGTCGTTGAGCGACTTGATCGTCTCGTCCTCGCCGTAGACCTTCTTCAAGGTTTCCTTCAGCGGCTTGATGTCCTGCTTCGACAGATAGGCATCGACCGTCTGGCCGATACGCTTGCCGAGGCCGGCGCAAGCCCAGCCGAGATGGGTCTCGAGGATCTGTCCGACGTTCATGCGCGAGGGCACGCCGAGCGGATTGAGCACGATGTCGGCATGCGTACCGTCTTCGAGGAACGGCATGTCCTCGATCGGCACGATCTTCGACACCACGCCCTTGTTGCCGTGGCGGCCGGCCATCTTGTCGCCGGGCTGGATCTTGCGCTTCACCGCGACGAAGACCTTGACCATCTTCATCACGCCGGGCGGCAATTCGTCACCGCGCTGAAGCTTCTCGACCTTGTCGAGGAAGCGCTGTTCCAGCCCCTTCTTCGACTCGTCGTACTGCTTCCGCATGGCCTCGATCTCGGCCATCAGCTTGTCGTTCGGCGACGCGAACAGCCACCACTGCGACTTCGGGTACTCCTCGAGCACCGCACGGGTGATCTTGGTGTCCTTCTTGAAGCCCTTCGGGCCCGCAATGCCCTGCCGTCCCTCGAGGAGCTCGGCAAGACGGTTGTAGACGTTGCGGTCCAGGATCGCCTGCTCGTCGTCACGGTCCTTGGCCAGACGCTCGATCTCTTCCCGCTCGATCGCCAGCGCACGCTCGTCCTTGTCGACGCCGTGACGGTTGAACACGCGCACTTCCACGATCGTGCCCTGCACGCCCGGAGGAACGCGCAGCGAGGTGTCGCGAACGTCGGAGGCCTTTTCGCCGAAGATGGCGCGCAGAAGCTTTTCTTCCGGCGTCATCGGGCTTTCGCCCTTCGGCGTGATCTTGCCGACCAGGATGTCGCCGGCGCGCACTTCCGCGCCGATGTAGACGATACCGGCTTCGTCGAGGTTCTTCAGCGCTTCTTCCGAGACGTTCGGAATGTCGCGGGTGATTTCCTCAGGCCCGAGCTTGGTGTCGCGGGCCATCACCTCGAACTCCTCGATGTGGATCGAGGTGAAGACGTCTTCCTTCACGATCCGCTCGGAGAGCAGGATCGAGTCTTCGAAGTTGTAGCCGTTCCACGGCATGAACGCGACCAGCACGTTGCGGCCAAGCGCGAGCTCACCGAGATCGGTCGACGGACCGTCGGCGATGATGTCGCCCTTCTTGACGATGTCGCCGACCTTCACCAGCGGACGCTGGTTGATGCAGGTCGACTGGTTGGAGCGCTGGTACTTCATCAGACGGTAGATATCGACGCCCGACTTGGTCGGATCGAGATCTTCCGTGGCGCGGATGACGACGCGGGTCGCGTCGATCTGGTCGATCACGCCCGAACGGCGCGCCGCGATCGCGGCACCCGAGTCACGCGCAACCACGCCTTCCATGCCAGTGCCGACGAACGGCGCCTCGGCGCGAACCAGCGGCACCGCCTGGCGCTGCATGTTCGAGCCCATCAGCGCGCGGTTGGCGTCGTCGTTCTCGAGGAACGGGATCAGCGCCGCGGCGACCGAAACGAGCTGCTTCGGCGACACGTCCATGTAGTCGACCTTGTCCGGCGTCACCGGCAAGACTTCGCCGGCGTGACGGCAGACCACGAGATCCTCGGTGAAGCGGCCCTTCGGGTCGAGCGGCACGTTGGCCTGCGCGACCGTGTAGCGGCCCTCTTCCATCGCCGAGAGGTACACGACCTCGTCGGTGACGCGACCGTCCTTGACCTTGCGGTACGGCGTCTCGACGAAGCCGTACTTGTTCACGCGCGCGAAGGTCGCGAGCGAGTTGATCAGGCCGATGTTCGGACCTTCCGGCGTCTCGATCGGGCAGATGCGGCCGTAATGCGTCGGATGCACGTCGCGCACCTCGAAGCCGGCGCGCTCGCGGGTCAGACCGCCCGGTCCAAGCGCCGAGAGGCGGCGCTTGTGGGTGATCTCCGACAGCGGGTTGGTCTGGTCCATGAACTGCGAGAGCTGCGAGGAGCCGAAGAACTCGCGCACGGCGGCAGCCGCCGGCTTCGCGTTGATCAGGTCCTGCGGCATGACCGTGTCGATGTCGACCGAGGACATGCGCTCCTTGATCGCGCGCTCCATGCGCAGCAGGCCGATGCGGTACTGGTTCTCCATGAGCTCGCCGACCGAGCGCACGCGGCGGTTGCCGAGATGGTCGATGTCGTCGATCTCGCCCTTGCCGTCGCGCAAATCCACCAGCGTCTTGATGACGGAGAGGATGTCTTCCTTACGCAGCGTACGCTGGGTGTCGGGCGCATCGAGGTCGAGGCGCATGTTCATCTTGACGCGGCCGACCGCGGACAGGTCGTAGCGCTCGGCGTCGAAGAACAGCGACTGGAACATCGCCTGCGCCGAATCCAGCGTCGGCGGCTCGCCCGGACGCATCACGCGGTAGATGTCGAACAGCGCGTCCTCACGCGTCATGTTCTTGTCGGCCGAGAGCGTGTTGCGGATGTAGGCGCCGACATTGACGTGGTCGATGTCGAGCAGCGGCAGTTCCTTGTAGCCCTGCTCGTTGAGGGCCTTCATCGACTTGTCGGTGATCTCTTCACCGGCTTCCGCGTGGATCTCGCCCGTCTTCGGGTTGACGAGGTCCTCGGCGAGATAGTTGCCGACGAGCTCCTCATCGGACAGCCGCAGCGCCTTCAGGCCCTTCTCCTGCATCTGACGCGCACCGCGCACCGTGAGCTTCTTGCCGGCCTCGAGCACGACCTTGCCGGTGTCGGCGTCGATCAGGTCGTTGATGGTCGAGTAGCCGCGGAAACGGTTGGCGTCGAACGGAACGCGCCAGCCTTCCTTGGTCCGCTTGTAGAGAATCTTCTTGTAGAACGTGGACAGGATCGCCTCGCCGTCGAGGCCAAGCGCGAACATCAGCGACGTCACCGGAATCTTGCGGCGACGGTCGATACGCGCATAGACGATGTCCTTGGCGTCGAACTCGATGTCGAGCCAGGAGCCGCGATACGGGATGACGCGGGCGGCGAACAGCAGCTTGCCCGACGAATGGGTCTTGCCCTTGTCGTGGTCGAAGAACACGCCGGGCGAACGGTGCATCTGCGAGACGATGACGCGCTCGGTGCCGTTGACGATGAAGGTGCCGTTCATCGTCATGAGCGGGATGTCGCCCATGTAGACGTCCTGCTCCTTGATGTCCTTCACCGACTTCGCGCCGGTTTCCTCGTCGATATCGAACACGATGAGGCGCAGCGTCACCTTGAGGGGGGCCGCGAAGGTCATGCCGCGCTGGCGGCACTCGTCGACGTCGTATTTCGGCTGCTCGAACTCGTAGCGGACGAATTCCAGCATCGAGGTGCCCGAGAAGTCGGAGATCGGGAACACCGAGCGGAACACCGCCTGCAGGCCCTCGTCGAGACGCCCGCCCACGGGTTCGTCGACCATCAGGAACTGGTCATAGGACGCCTTCTGAACCTCGATGAGGTTCGGCATCTCGGCGACTTCCTTGATGTGTCCGAAGAACTTGCGAACGCGTTTGCGACCGGTGAATGTCTGCTGCGCCATCGTGGCCTCTCATTTCGTCGCCCGCTCCGGGCGCGCCGTCCAGGACGCGGTTGCCACCGCTCCCCGGGTTGAATTTTTCGAACCCGCTTTGGGGACCAAAAATCCAGATTCAGACCGTCATGTCCTGAATCTGTTCTTCAGACCTTCAAAACGCAAAACGACGCGCGGGGCGCATAGGCACGCCCGCCCGTCACAACGATTGTCTTCACGGACTGCAAAAGCCCGAAATAGCCTGCTCTCCCAACGGCTTACAGGGAATCCGGCATCCCTGCCCACCGCGCTTTCGTGCTGTCGAACCGATATGGGACGACAATAGTCGAGATTCGAGGGGTTAACCTTCAAATCCCAACACTTTTTCGTGTTCGGCCTGCGTCGGGATGTTCCGTCGCACGCCTTTTGCATATTGCCCACCCCTTAGATGGGTGGTCCGAGACCCCGGGCTTCGCTGATGCTCGCCCGGGATCTCGCGCCAGTAAGCGTTGCTTACTTGAGCTCGACCTTCGCGCCAGCCTTCTCGAGCTGGACCTTGAGCTTCTCGGCCTCGTCCTTGTTCACGCCTTCCTTGACAGGCTTCGGCGCGCCCTCGACGAGATCCTTTGCTTCCTTCAGGCCCAGGCCGGTGATGGCGCGGACTTCCTTGATGACCTCGATCTTCTTCTCGCCGGCGGCGGCGAGAACGACCGTGAACTCGGTCTTCTCTTCGGCCGGAGCGGCGGCAGCGCCACCACCAGCCGGGCCGGCCACGGCGACAGCCGCGGCAGCCGAAACGCCCCACTTCTCTTCGAGGAGCTTCGCGAGTTCGGCAGCTTCGAGCACGGTGAGGCTCGAGAGGTCGTCAACGATCTTCTGCAAGTCAGCCATTGTTCAGTTTCCTTGAGTGTAAGTCTGGTTCGGGTTTGAGTTTTGCGAAGGGCGTCAGGCCGCTTCGCCCTTTGAGGCATGAGCCTGGATGACGCGCGCGAGCTTGCCCGCGGGCGCATTGGCGAGCTGAGCGATCTTGGTCGCCGGGGCCACAAGAAGGCCGACGATCTTGGCGCGCAGTTCATCAAGCGACGGCAGCGAGGCAAGTGCCTTCACGCTGTCGACATTCAGGACGGTCTTTCCCATCGAGCCGCCAATGATGACGAACTTTTCGTTCGTCTTGGCGAATTCGACGGCGACCTTCGGCGCCGCTACCGGATCGTTCGAAGTGGCGATCACGGTCGGTCCCTTCAGCATGGGGCCGATGGCAACGACGTCAGTGCCTTCAAGAGCAATTTTGGCGAGACGGTTCTTCGAGACCTTCACCGAGGCGCCAGCCTGCTTCATCTGCATACGCAGCTTCTGCATCTGGGCAACGGTCAGGCCGGAATATTGAGCAACGACCGCGACGCTCGTGGTCTTGAAGACCCCATTGAGCTGTTCGACCGCTTCCTTTTTTGCCGCTCGTTCCACAGCAAGCTCTTTCCGGTTGGCGGTCATCGCGAGAAGCGGGACCGCCGGGTTGCACCCATCGCCCCACCCAAAACCTGAACCTCGGGGCCAAAACCCCTAGGACACGCGCCGGGCGAGACGACAATTCAAAGCCTGCCCTCCGGGAGCCCTTAAGGCCCACGGCGTGTCGAGGTCCGAACCAGACCCGTTTCGCAAGCCAGCCGTTAAAGCTGGGCGCGAAGTGAAATCCGGTCTTCACCCGTCTATGCAGGCCATGCGATTAAGCCGTTGAGAAATCGAAATTTCCCGCGGGCGCCTGCAGTCTTGGACAGGACGAGGTCAGCCGGCGAACCGCCCGACCCCTGCCCGCACTCCACCAACCGACGGGTTTTCCTTCCTTTTCGGGCAAATCCTCACGGACGTCCTGAAAAGGAATGATCTCCTGTCTTGTCGGGTTTTCGGAATGCGTGCACGAACGCGCCAGCCGAGGCCGGCACGTCCGGAAGCGGTTCTTTAACCGCTCGGAGCCCGCTTGCCAAGAGCAAAATTCACACCAGTTCCAATCCGTTGCCGGCCGGGCTTGAGGCGGCCCGACAAGGGCCGATTCAGGCCGATTTGACCCCATATGGCAGCGGTTTGCCCGCGAAGAACTCCGTCAGGTTCGCTAGCACGCAGTTCTGCATGGCGACGTGCGATTCGAGGGTGTGGCCGCCGATATGCGGGGCGAACACGACGTTGGGGAGCGCCGTCAGCGCGTCGGGGGCGTGCGGTTCCTTCTCGAAGACGTCGAGGCCGGCGCCGGCGATCGTCCTGTCGGTCAGGGCCGCAACCAGGGCCTTCTCGTCGATCACTGAGCCGCGGGAGATGTTGACGACATAGCCGTGCTCCCCGAGTCGCCCGAGGATATCGGCGTTGACGACGTGCTGGGTCTCGGCCCCTGCCCGGACCGCGATCATCAGCACGCTGCACCAGTCGGCCAGCGCCTCCAGCGTCGGGAAATATTGATAGGGCAGATCGTATTTGCTGCGGCTGAAATAGCCGACCTCGCTCTCGAAGGCGGCGCAGCGCGCCGCGATCTTGCGGCCGATCTCGCCCATGCCGTAGACGCCGATACGGCGGCCGGGCATGCCGGCCTGCGGGCGCATCATCGGCGACTGCTTTGACGACGCCCAATCGCCGCTGCGGACATATTGGTCGGCAACCAGGATCCGCCGCGTCGTTGCCAGCATCAGGGTCATCGCGATGTCGGCAACCGAGGCGGCATTGGCGCCGGGGCTGTGGCCGACCGCGATGTTGCGGGCGGCAGCCGCCTTGAGGTCGACGCCGTCATAGCCGGTTCCGTAGCAGACGATGGCGCCGAGTTTTGGAAACAGGTCCATCGCCTCTGCGCCGAGCGGCGAGCCGCCGGCCGTCAGCATCGCGCGGATGCCGCTGAGCTCCGCCACCGGAAACACATCACGAGCTGGCTTGCCGCCGGTGTCGAGCAGCTCGAACCGCTCGGCGAAGCGCGCCATCATCGTCTTGGGGAAGCGCGAATAGATCAGGACCTTGTCAGCCATTGTTCTTGTTTCCAGTAAACGCCGCCACAAACGACGAAGGGCGGAATCGGTTGCCCAATTCCGCCCCTCGCCTCATGCAATTTCCAAACCTCAGCCGAGGCAAGCCTTAACCGAGAATGGTGCCCGGCTCGACCTTCACGCCGGGGCCCATCGTCGAGGACACCGCAACGCGCTGGATGTAGGTGCCCTTGGAGCCAGCCGGCTTCGCCTTCGAGACAGCATCGGCCAGGGCCTTGATGTTCTCGACCAGCTTCTCCTCGGAGAACGAGGCCTTGCCGACGCCGGCCTGCAAAATGCCGGCCTTCTCGACGCGGAACTCGACCGAGCCGCCCTTGGCCCCCTTCACCGCACCGGTGACGTCCATGGTCACGGTGCCGATCTTCGGGTTCGGCATCAGGCCGCGCGGGCCGAGCACCTTACCGAGACGGCCGACCAGCGGCATCATGTCGGGGGTGGCGATGCAGCGGTCGAAATCGATCGAGCCGTTCTGCACCTTCTCGACCAGGTCTTCTGCGCCGACGACGTCGGCGCCAGCAGCCTTGGCTTCGTCAGCCTTGGCACCGCGGGCGAACACGCCGACGCGGAGCGTACGGCCGGTGCCGTTCGGCAGGGTAACCACGCCGCGGACCATCTGGTCGGCGTGACGCGGATCAACGCCGAGATTGATCGCGACCTCGATGGTCTCGTCGAACTTCGCCTTGGCGCGTTCCTTGACCATCTTGATGGCGTCCGCGAGCGGGTAAAGCTTTTCGCGGTCAACACCTTCGCGGGCTTTGTTCAAACGCTTTCCGATTGCCATGACCGCTTACCCCGCCACTTCCAGACCCATCGAACGGGCAGAGCCCTCGACCATCTTCATGGCCGACTCGATGGAATCGCAATTGAGATCCTTCATCTTCTTCTCGGCGATCTCGCGCACCTGCGCCTTGGTCACCTTGCCGGCCTTGTCGCGGCCCGGCGCCTTCGAGCCGGACTGGATCTTGGCGGCCTGCTTGAGGAAGAAGGACATCGGGGGCGTCTTCATCTCGAACGTGAACGAACGATCGGCGTAGATCGTGATCACGACGGGAATCGGGGTGTTCTTCTCTTCCTTCTGGGTCTGGGCGTTGAACGCCTTGCAGAACTCCATGATGTTGAGACCGCGCTGACCAAGCGCGGGACCGATCGGGGGCGAAGGATTCGCCGCACCGGCCGGGACCTGAAGCTTCAGGTATCCGGTCACTTTCTTTGCCATGTATCACTCCTGTTGTGCCGGCAGGGCCAGCGGTTTCAGGTTCGTGGTCTGGGTCGGATGCGGCTGGCAACCGCCCTCTCCCTCCCACGGCCTCTTGCTAGCGTGAGACCGAAGCCTCACGCCTCAATCGATCAGACCTTCTCGACCTGACCGAATTCCAGTTCGACCGGCGTGGCGCGGCCGAAGATCGACACCGCGACCTTCACGCGCGAGCGCGCCTCGTCGATTTCCTCGACCACACCCGAGAACGAGGCGAACGGGCCATCGGCCACGCGCACGTTCTCGCCAATCTCGAACGACACCGACGCCTTCGGCCGTTCCACGCCCTCCTGCACCTGGTGCAGGATGCGCATGGCCTCGGCTTCCGAGATCGGCATCGGCTTGTTCTCGGCGCCGAGGAAGCCCGTGACCTTCGGGGTGTTCTTGATCAGATGAAACGCCTCGTCGGTCAGCTTCATCTTCACCAGCACGTAGCCCGGGAAGAACTTGCGCTCGGCGTCGATCTTGCGGCCGCGGCGCACTTCCGTGACCTTCTCGGTCGGAACCAGCACCAGCTCGAACAGCTCTTCGAGCCCGCGCTGCTTGGCCTGCTCGCGGATCGATTCGGCGACCTTCTTCTCGAAGTTCGAGTAGGCGTGGACGATGTACCAGCGCTTGTCGGTCGATTGGGTTGCAGCGGCTGTTGCCATCAGTGAATGCCCAAAAGGAAGGTGATGAGGTAACGGATGATCTGGTCGGCGGCGAAGAAGAATATCGAGGCCACGGCGACCATCACGAACACCATGATGGTGGTGATCGTGGTCTCACGACGGGTCGGCCAGGTGACCTTGGCGGTCTCCGAGCGCACTTCCTGCAAAAACTTGAACGGGCTGACTGCCATCGTTTGATGTCCAACGTCCGTCGACAGACGCGAATGAATTTCAGGGATCCGAACAGCCGCCGTTGGCCCAGCCCTCTGTCTCGAAGGATGAGCCGGGAAACCGGGCTCGATTGTTCGGGGATTTCAAAGCCGCGCCGGAAATCCGCGTTTAACGGGCCGGCTGCGAGTGCGGGGTAGATACTGCGGATGAGGCCAAAGGTCAAGGTGTGGGCTGGCCGGGACACGCGCGGCCGAGGCCAGCGGACCCGATCCGGATCAAGGGCTTACCCGGTCCGCATGATCCACGGTCCGAGCTTGTCGGCCCGTCGCCGTCCTGCCTGTCGATTCTGATTGTCTGGGATTAGCTGGCAGGAGTGGCAGGGCTCGAACCTGCGACCCCCGGTTTTGGAGACCGGTGCTCTACCAATTGAGCTACACTCCTACGGACCCTCGCGTCGCCACGCGGATCAGGGGCGCTTTCAAGCACAGGGGACGGCTCGTTTGCAAGGGTGAAGCGCGCTGGCTTCGCTTGTTTGTGCCGCGCCTTCTGGGCCACAGTTCATTCCCGATAATAATGTGCCCCCGGGAGTGAACATGACTGCCACAGCCGCCGCCCAAGCCGCCACCACGCCGAAAACCCCGCCTTTGCCCGAGGCCAGGCCGGAAACGCTGGGTCTGTCGCGCCCTCGCCTCCAGGCGATGTCGGACGCCTTCAAACGCGAGATCGACAAGGGAACCATTCCCGGGGTGACCGTGCTGGTCGCCCGGCGCGGCCAGGTCGGCTGGTTCGAGGCGCTCGGCAAGCAGAGCCCGGTGGGGGCCGCGCCGATGGCGCTTGATTCGATCTTCCGGATCTTCTCGATGACCAAGCCGATCGTGTCGGTCGGCATCATGGCGCTGGTCGAGGATGGCCACCTCCTGCTCGCCGATCCCGTCGCCAAGTTCATTCCGGAGTTCGCGGACCAGAAGGTCGGCGTGGTCAGCGGCGGCAAGCTGGAACTGGTTCCGCCCCGGCGGCCGATGACGGTGCAGGACCTGCTCCGCCACACCTCTGGTCTCACTTATGAGCACCAGGGCGACGGCCCCGTGCACAAGCTCTACCAGGAGTCCCGCGTCCGCAGCCGCAAGATCACCAATGCCGAGCATGCCGCGCTGGTGGCAAGCTTCCCGCTGGTCTGCCATCCCGGCGACCAGTTCAACTACAGCCGCTCCACCGACATCCTCGGCCACATCATCGAGGTCGTCAGCGGCAAATCGCTCGGCGCCCTCCTCACTGAGCGCATCCTCGCGCCGTTGCAGATGACTGAAACCGCCTTCTCCACCAGCGAAGCCAATGCCGGCCGGCTCGCTCAGCCGTTCGAAGCCGATCCCTGGACCGGCGACAAGGTCGCGCTGTTCAACATGCTCGAGCAGCCGGTGATGGAGTCCGGCGGCGGCGGCCTGGTCTCGACCACGATGGACTATGCCCGCTTCGCGCTGATGCTGCGCAACGGCGGCACGCTCGACGGCAACAGGATCATCGGCCGCAAGACGCTGGAGCTGATGGCATCCGATCACCTTGGGCCGCACGTTGTGACCAACGGCACGCTGCTGTCGCCGGGCCACGGCTTCGGCCTCGGCTTCGCCGTGCGCCGCGAGGCCGGCATCGCGCCGTTCCCCGGCAGCGTCGGCCAGTATTTCTGGAGCGGCATTGCAGGGACGTTCTTCTGGATCGACTCGAAGGAGGATCTGTTCACGGTGTTCATGAGCCAGGGCCCGGGGCAGCGCGACCACACGCGGACGTTGGTGCGGGATCTGGTTTACGCGGCGGTGGACTGACGCGGCGACGGTTAGATGCGGCGCTGCATCTCCGCACTCACCGTCATGCCCCGCGACCCGGCTACGCCAAGGCTTCGCCGGGGCTCAGGTCCAGGGCCGCCGAAGCTTTAGCGTAGGCGGCAAGCGGGGCATCCAGTACGCCGCGGCGGATGTGGTGAAAGCGAGCTCTCTAACGCCGGCCTCTGGGATACTGGGTCGCCCGCCCCAGTGCGCAATTGCGCACAAGGCGGGCGATGACAGCTGTGTGTGGGCGGGCTGGGTGCCCCTTCCCTCCCACGCAACGGCTCAACTAATCGTCGCGCCGCCGTCGATCACCATGGTCTGGCCGGTCATGAAGTCGCCGGCCTTCGATCCCAGGAACACGGCGGCGCCGGCGATCTCGTCGGGGATGCCGATGCGGAGCAGCGGCGAGCGCGAGGTCGAGGCCTTCAAATTCTCCGGATTGTCCCACAGTGCCTTGGCAAAATCGGTCTTGATCAGACCGGGCGCGATGCAGTTCACGCGGATGTTGTGCTTGCCGTATTCGCAGGCGAGGTTGCGCGCGAGCTGCATGTCGGCGGCCTTGGAGATCGCGTAGGCGCCGAGGATGGTCGAGCCCTTCAGGCCGCCAATCGAGGACACGATGATGACCGAGCCGTCCTTGCGCTCGATCATCTGCGGCACCACCATCGAGATCAGCCAGTTGTTGGCGACGATGTTGTTGTCGAGAATCTTCCTGAACTGATCGTCGGAGATGCCGGCGAGCGGACCGTAGTACGGGTTCGACGCGGCGTTGCAGACCAGCACGTCGATCTTGCCGAAGGCGCGGTTGCTCTCGTCGATGAGGTTTTGCAGATTCTCCTTCGACGAGATGTTGGCAGCGATCGCAACCGCCGTGCCGTTGCCGAACTTGTCGTTGATGCCCTTCGCGACCTGGTCGCAGACGTCGGCCTTGCGCGAGGAGATCACGACCTTGGCGCCGTGCTCGGCCATGCGCTCGGCGATCGCAAGCCCGATGCCGCGCGTCGAGCCGGTGATGACGGCGACTTTCCCCTTCATGTCGAACAAGGTCATGGTTTCCTCCCAGAGTGCGTTTTGATTGGCTTGAAGCTTACGCCGCGTCCGCACGAGCGGACAATGGCGTCAGGCGAGCTTCTTGACTTCCGGCCCCGCCAGCTGATGCATCTCGGCGTGCGCGTCATCAGCGATCCACGGCTGCTGGTTGACCATCGGCAGTCGCCAGACCGAGCGTTCGGGGCTTGAGAAATAATCGAGCCGCGTGATCGAGCAGTTGTCGATGTCGAACGAGAGTGCCCGCTCTACCTGGCCGTCGAGTGCGAGGCCGATCGCCGCCTTGATGGTGCCGCCATGCGCAACCGCAATCACGTCCTGCCCGGCCGCCTCGTTGTTGATCCGCTCGACGGTGCGGCGCGTGCGGTTGTAGAGATCCATGAAGCTTTCACCGCCGGGCGCGGGCTCGTTGATATCGGCGAACCAGCTCGCGCCGACGGGGCGGCTGGCGATGAACTGGGCGCGGTTCATGCCCTGCCAGCGGCCGAGATTCTGTTCGGCCAGGTCTGCTTCCCATTTCATCGATGCGGGCCTTGGGAAGCCGGCCGCCCAGATCGCTTCCGCGGTCTGGTGGGTGCGCATCAGATTGCTCGAATACCAGACCGCCTTGCGTGGCAGCACCTTGGCAACAGCGTTGAACACGTAGGTATCGCTGGTATCGCAGGCGAGATCGCTCTGGCCGTAAATGTTGCCGCCGTCATTGCGCACCGGCGCATGACGGACCCACCACCACCGCGTCGTGACCACTTTGGGCTTGTCTGTGCCTGTCATCGAAACTCTTCCATCCCGTGTGATGTCGCTGTACGTCAGGTGTGAACGTGTCTCAAGACACTTTACCGTTTGAAATCTTGTTTGAAATTCCGTTGCGCGGCAAGCGTCGCGCAGCATACCAAAGGGAGAAACGCATGGGCCGTCTGCAAGGCAAATCCGTCATCATCACCGGCGCCGGCAGCGGCATCGGCCGCGCCGCCGCACTCCTCTTCACCAGGGAAGGCGCCAAGCTGATCGCGGTCGATCGCACCGAGGCGGTGAAGGAGACCGTCGACGAGGTGAAGAAGGCCGGCGGTGTCGCGGAAGCCATGGTGGCGGATGCGGGCTCCGAAAAGGACGTCATGGCCGTCATCGACAAGGCGGTGAAGACGCACGGCCGGCTCGACGTGATCTGGGCCAATGCCGGCGTTTCCGGCGGGCTCGTGCCGCTCGGCGAGCAGACCGTGGAACAGTGGCAGGAGGTGCTGCGCGTCAACCTGATCGGCCCGTTCCTCGCGGTGAAGCATGCGATGCCGCACATGGTGAAGCAGCAATCCGGCGCGATCGTGCTCACGGCGTCCGTCGCGGGCCTCAAGGCCGGCGCCAGCGGACATCCCTATGCGGCGAGCAAGGCCGGCGTGATCAGCCTGGTGCAGACCACAGCGTATTCGCTCACCGGCACCGGCGTGCGCATCAACGCGGTGTGTCCGGGCCTGATCGAGACCGGCATGACCAAACCGATCTTCGACCGCGCCAAGGAGCGCGGCACCCAAGACAAAATCGGCCAGCTCAATCCGTTGAAGCGCCCCGGCCAGCCGCACGAGCTCGCGGCGATGGGGCTGTTCCTGGCCAGCGACGAAGCATCGTATGTCAACGGCCAGGCGTTCCCGGTTGACGGTGGTTTGACGGCGTCGATGCCGTATACGGGCAAGCCGGTTTAGCACGCGCTCTCTCGTGTCCCGGACGCGCTGCAACGCCTCTTGGCGTTGCAGCGCAGAGCCGGGACCCAGAAAGCCGCGGCAACCGCTGTTGCATGGGCCCCGGCTCTGCAGCGCATCACTTCGTGCTGCGCTGCGTCCGGGGCACGAGATCGTTGTTGAATGACCGGCATGGGCTCGCATCCTCGCGGCTTGTTTCGCCCGAGCTTTGCTTGGTCGCCTCACCCCCAATTGAAAGAGGGCGCAGGGAAGGCCGGGAGCCGGTTGGCTCCCATTGTCCGCTATGCCATGAGTAGTTTGCGCTACAATGCACAGCGGGTAACAGGGCAACCGGAGCATCCCGGCCTTCCCTGCGCAGTGGTTGGAACGGCTTATGTCGTGCTCTCCCCGGGGAGCGTTGCACTATTGCCCCCGTCGCCGTTGCGGATGGCTGATGCGCATGCCCGGTCGGGCTGCCACATCACCGCAAGACTTGGCGCACAGACCCCGGGCGCCAGGACGACACGATTTGGCCGTACGCCGATCACATCTGTCGTTGGCGCGAGGTCTTCGCTCACGGTCGCCCGCCCTGCGAAGCTTTTCGCACCGATGTGGCCCACGTCCACCGCCGCCCGGCCCGCGTTCGTGACGATCGCGATACGCCCCTCTTCCTTGGGCCGGGTTGCGGCGACAGATACGCCGTTTCCGAATTTCGGTAAAGTGGAATATTTTCGCGAGTACACATTGACCGAGAGTTTGAGTGTTTTGCCCGACGGGCAACGCAAGGTCTTGTAGACTGGAGATATTGTAGCCCGGCTGGAGCGAAGCGTAATCCGGGGTTTGCGCCCCCGGACATAGTGGCCCCGGATTTCGCTTCGCTCCATCCGGGCTACGATGCCGATTTGGCCTACGAAGCCAGCGCTGCGACAAACAACCCGCTCGCGACCACCGACGCAACCGTCCGCACGTGGTTCCAGAACGTCCAGTCCTTCAGATACGCCGCCCACACCGCGCCAGCCTCCGGCGCGGACGGCTGCAACGCGGCGAGCGCGTTGTTGAGCGGGACGTTGAACACCATCGTCACCACGAACATGCCGATGACGTAGAGGCCGCCGCCGGCGATCATGCTCACTGCCCCCGGCTCGCTGACGCGCAACGTCCCCATCACCACCAGCGCCGCACCCACCACCGTCGTGCCGAGAAACAGCGGCATGAACAGCGAGCGCACGATGTCGACATTGATCGCGTTCATCACGGCGATGCCGGCGGCCTGATCGAGCCGGCCGAGCGCGGCCATGATGAAGGTCGAGAAGGCGAAATAGATTCCGGCCATGAGGCCGCAGCCGATCGCCGAAAACCAGAGCAGTCCGGTCGTAAAACCCTGCCACATGCCGCAGCTCCCTATAATACGATAAACTCTCGTATTTGATAAATGCGATAAACTCTCTTATTTTTGACGTCAAGCGCGGATGGCGGGAATCAGGATGCCGGAACGGAAAAGCAGGACGGACAAGACGACGCACGCGGCCGCGCGACGCACGCCGCTGGTGCCGACGCAGGAGCGAAGCCGCGAACGCTTCGACCGCATCCTGACCGCTGCGGCCGAGATCCTCACCGAGAAAGGCAGCGACGCCTTCCGGATGAGCGACATCGTCGAGCGCACCGGCATCGCGTTCGGCTCGCTCTATCAATATTTTCCGGACAAGAGCACGGTGATCGGGACGCTCGCCGAGCGGTGCAATGTCATCGGCCGCGAATGCGTCCAGCGCGACCTCGCCGAGATGAAGAAGCTGTCCGACCTGCACGCTGCGCTATGCCGCATCACCGACGGCTATGACCAGATGTTCCGCGAACATCCCGTGATGCATCGCATCTGGCAGGCGACGCAGGCCGACCGAAGCTTGCAGAAGATCGACGAGGAGGATGTGGCTTTTCTCGCCGGCCTCCTACGCGAGGCGCTCAAGCGTGTCGCGCCGAAACAGCCCGCCACCGCCCTCACCTCCTTCTCGCAACTGGCGATGATCCAGATCGCGGCCGCGGTTCGTCACGCCATCGCCTTGCCGCCGGCGGAGGCGCGGCGTACGCTTGAGCTGTTCAAGCGAATGCTGCCGAAAGATCTCTCCGCACTCGGCTAAAGCACCCCTCGCGACCGGATTTGCCCGAACCGCCACTCCATTGGTATGTTTCGTGCAAGCCGCGAAGCCATCCTCCATCTCATGAACGAGACAATGCCCAACCCGATTTTCCCGAGTTCACGACCCGATCGCATTCGCAACCTCCTCGCCGACCTCGTCGGCTTCGACACCGTCAGCGACCGCACCAATCTGCCCTTGATTGCCCATATCGAGAGCTATCTCGCTTTCCTCGGTGTCAAGGGCGAGCGCATCGTCGACGACACCGGCCAGAAGGCCTCGCTCTGGGTCACGATCGGACCGGAGGACCGTCCAGGCCTCGTGCTGTCGGGACACACAGACGTCGTGCCGGTCGTGGGCCAGGACTGGAGCCACGATCCGTTCAAGCTGGTCGAGCGCGACGGCAAGCTCTACGGCCGCGGCACCACCGACATGAAGGGTTTTGTCGCGGTGTGCCTCGCCATGGTGCCGGAGATGCTGGAAGCGAAGCTGACGACGCCGATCCATCTCGCCATCTCCTATGACGAGGAGATCGGCTGCGTCGGCGTGCGGCCGATGCTGCGCGAGGTCGCGAAGAAGAAGATCAAGCCGCTCGGCGCCTTCATCGGGGAGCCGACCGAGATGAAGGTCATCATCGGCCACAAGGGCAAGCACGGCGTGCGCGCGACATTCCGTGGTCTCGCCCGCCACTCCTCGATCGCGCCTGACGGCGTCAACGCGATCGAATACGCGGCCGAGTTGATCACCGAAATCCGTCGCCGTGCCGTGAAGCTTGCGGCCGCGCGATCGAATGACAGCCTCTACGACGTTCCGCATTCGACGCTGCTCACCAGCATCGTGCATGGCGGCGCCGCGCTGAACATCGTGCCCGATACCTGCACGGTGGATTTCGAATGCCGCGGCATCGGCATCACCGAGTCGCGCGAGGTGACGGATGCGATCGTCGCCTGGGCCAAGGCCGAGCTCGAGCCGGAGATGAAGAAGCAACATCCCGAGTGCGGCATCGATTTCGAGGAGATCCTCGATTATCCCGCGCTCGACACCGATGCCGATGCCGCGATCGTCACGCTGGCAAAAAGCCTCGCCGGGCGCAACGACCACGCCAAGGTCGCCTTCGGCACCGAGGCGAGCCTGTTCGCCAGCATGGCGGATATCCCGTCGGTGGTGATCGGCCCCGGCGCGATCGCGCAAGCGCATACGCCCGACGAGTTCGTGGCGATGGCGGAGCTGGAGAAATGCGCAGGCTTCGTGGAAAGGCTGATCGCGCATTGTGTGAAGGGCTGACCCGTAGGGTGGGTTAGCTTAGCGCAGCGTAACCCGCCACTTCTGTTGCCCGTGCGAATGGCGGACAATGATGCGCCTTTGCCCACCCTGCGGGAGCTGATTTGCCCGACAGGCAAGGCTCCCTTCTGCTAGGCTCCAGACTCTCGCCTAACTGAAGGGAGAACTCCATGAAGGCCATCGCACTGGGCGCACTCGGGGCCACGCTGGTTGCGGCCGCCGCTCCCGCCGCGCCGCTCAACGCAACGACGATCGGCTCTGCCGAAATCTCCGACGTCGACCAAGTCGGTCTGATCTGCAACGAGTATTATGGACGCTGCTGGCGGACCCGGGGACGCTATGTCCTGCGCTACTTTGACGACCCCAGCTACTTCCCCGGCAGGGGCTACAACTACTACGCCGGTCCCGGCTATTACGATCGCGGATACGGCGGCTACTACGTCGGACCGAGGTTCACCATTCGCGCCCGGTAGCAGGCCAATCACCATCAGAGCGGCGCTCGACGCCGTCGCGTCGAAGAAGAAGGGCATGAACAGCGAGCGCAGGATGTCGACATCGATGGCGTTCATCGCCGCAACCGTTCAGAGCGTAGCCCGCATGAGCGTTAGCAACATGCGGGACCGCCGTCCCGGGTGTCGCTGCGCTCACCCGGGCTACGGGAGCACGCGTTCCTCATCGCTCCTGCAACGCCAGCCGCACGCCGACAGCGCAGTAGATGGTCCCGACCACCTTGCCCTGCCATTTCACCACGGCCGGATGGCGGCGCAGGAGATTGCCCAGACGACCGGCGCCGACGGCGAACACCACGGTGCTGACGAGACCCAGCAGCACGAAGACGATGCCGAGGATCGCAAGCTGAAGTGCGATCGAACCGTGCTCCGGCCTCACGAATTGCGGCAGGAACGCAAGGAAGAACAGCGCGGTCTTGGGATTGAGCACTTCGGTCAGCACGGCCTGCCGGAAGGCCCGGCCCGCGCCGATCGCGGGCGCGCCGCCGTTCAGCTCGACCGGCGCCTTGTCGAGCATCGCGCGAATGCCGAGATAGATCAGGAACGCAGCGCCCGCATATTTAACGATGCTGAACAGCAGCGCAGAGGTCGCGATGATCGCCGAAAGACCGACGATCGCCATCGAAGTGTGGATCAAGTCACCGGCCGCAATCCCCGCGCCGGTCGCGATGCCGACCTTCGTTCCCGAGCTAACCGCGCGCGCCATGGTGAGCAGCGTCGCAGGCCCGGGAATGAAGACAAAACCGAGTACGATGAGGATGTAGGTGATGAGGGTGGCGTGATCGATCATGTGGCTGGCCGTTCTTTCACTGATGTCGCTACGACAGCGGTGTCATGCCCCGGCTTGACCGGCGCATCCAGTACGCCGCGGCTCCTCTGCGTCCACGCGCTGTCTCTGGGATACTGGATTGCCCGCTTTCGCGGGCAATGACACCGAAAGTGTGGAGACGGCGAACCACAAAGCGAAAAGGCGCGGCCATCAGCCGCGCCTTTGTGTGTCTAAACCGCGCCCGCCTTCTGCGCGTACTCCCACGACGCCTTCGACAGCGGCACGGTGCGCTTGGCTGACTCCAGCGCCTTGGCATTGGCGGCGGTGCCGTCGCGAACGCGGCCGGCGATGCCCTGGGTGATGCCGGCGAGGCGGAACAGGTTGTAAGCAAAATACCAGTTGAGATCAGGCACCGTCATCTTGGTGACGTTGCAATAGATCTGCGCGGCCTCTTCCACGCTTGGGATGTTGAGCGCCTTGAGGTCGGCGCCCTCCAGGCCCGGCATGATCCACTGCATCAACAGATAGGTGAAGTCGGCCATGGGATCGCCAAGCGTCGACAGCTCCCAGTCGAGCACGGCCTGCACGCGCGGTTCCGTCGCGTGGAAAATCATGTTGTCGAGGCGATAGTCGCCGTGGACGATCGAGACGCGCGCCTGCTCCGGCACGGTTTTGGGCAGCCATTCGGCGACCTTCTCGAACTCCGGAATGTGCTGCGTCTCGGACGCCCGGTACTGTTTGGTCCAGCGGTCGATCTGCCGCGCAAAGTAGTTGCCGGGCTTGCCGAACTCGCCGAGGCCGATCGCTACGGGATCGTACATGTGGAGTTTTGCCAGCGTCTCGATCTTGCTGGTGAATATCTTGCGGCGGTCCTCCGGCGTCTGGCTCGGCAGCGTCGGATCCCAGAACACCCGGCCGTCCTCCATCGACATGATGTAGAAGGCGGCGCCGATGATGCTGTCGTCCTGGCACAGCGCGTAGGCGCGCGCGACCGGAAAACCCTGCTTTCCAAGGGCTGCGATGACGCGATATTCGCGATCGACCGCGTGCGCCGACGGCAGCAATTTGCCGAACGGCTTTCGGCGCATCACATATGAGCGGTTCGGCGTGTTGAGCCGGTAGGTCGGATTGGACTGGCCGCCCTTGAACTGGAGGACGACCAGCGGGCCCTCATAGCCTTCGACGTTGTCGCGCATCCAGGCTTCGAGCCGCATCTCGTCGAAGCGATGACGCTCCTCGACCGGCTTGGTGCCCGAGAATTCTTCGTCTTTCCTGACGCCGTCAGCCACGATGACGCTCCCTCTTCAGTCCGAACATGATCCTAATCGGTAACCGCTGACGCACTTGCGTCAAGCGGTCACCGAATGCGGATCAGCCCTGTCGTCTTTTTCAAGTCGGGAGCGCCGCAGGGCTCTCCCTCTTAATGCTTGGGAGAATTGGCATACTTCCGAACTTCGAGCCTTGCAATGGCGCGATTGTGCACCTCGTCCGGACCGTCGGCGAGCCGCAGCGTGCGGATGCCGGCGTAGTCCTTGGCAAGACCCGCTTCGTCCGAAACGCCTGCGCCACCAAAGGCCTGGATCGCCTCGTCGATGATCTTCAGCGCCATGTTGGGGGCTGCGACCTTGATCATCGCGATCTCGGCCTGCGCGGTCTTGTTGCCGACCTTGTCCATCATGTCGGCAGCCTTGAGGCAGAGAAGACGCGTCATCTCGATGTTGGTGCGGGCCTCGCCGATGCGCTGCTCCCACACGCTGTGCTCGACGATCTTCTTGCCGAAGGCGGTGCGCGACATCAGCCGCTTCACCATCTTCTCCAGCGCTTCCTCTGCCTTGCCGATGGTGCGCATGCAGTGATGGATGCGGCCGGGACCGAGGCGGCCCTGCGCGATCTCGAAGCCGCGGCCTTCACCGAGCAGGATGTTCTCCTTCGGCACGCGCACGTTCTCGAGCAGCACCTGGGCGTGGCCGTGCGGCGCATCGTCGAAGCCGAACACCGGCAGCATTTTCTCGACCTTGATGCCGGGGGTGTCGAGCGGAACCAGGATCTGCGACTGCTGCTGATGCTTGGCCGCCTTGAAATCGGTCTTGCCCATCAGGATCGCGATCTTGCAGCGGGGATCGCCGACGCCGGACGACCACCATTTGCGGCCGTTGATGACGTAGTGATCGCCATCCTTCTCGATGCTGGTCTCGATGTTGGTGGCGTCGGACGAGGCGACCGCCGGTTCCGTCATCAGGAACGCCGATCGGATCTCGCCGTCCATCAGCGGACGCAGCCATTTGCGCTTCTGCTCCTTGGAGCCGTAGCGCATGAACACTTCCATGTTGCCGGTGTCGGGCGCCGAACAGTTGAACACTTCCGAAGCCCAGGAGATGTGGCCCATCTGCTCCGACAGCAGCGCGTATTCGAGATTGGTCAATCCCGCGCCGCGGAATTCGTCGTCCTCATGCTCGTTCGGCGGCATGAACATGTTCCAGAGGCCTTCGGCCTTCGCCTTCTTCTTGAGGTCCTCCAGAACCGGGATCACCTTCCAGCGCTCGCCGCTGTGATCCTGCTCGTTATAGATCGGCACCGCCGGACGCACGTGCTTGGTCATGAACGACTGCACGCGGTCGAGCCATTCCTTCTGCTTGGGGGACAGATCGAAATCCATGGGACGCTCCTCGGTCTCTCTTTGCAAAGCTGTTTTGCGCCGGACTGTCCTCCCGCCGCACGCGCCCCGCAAGCGCGAATGCTTGCGGACGCCTCGGAACCGGCTCGCGCGTTGCGAACGAGTCTCGATTGCGGATTGACTTTCTCCGGCCTTCAAACGATAGTTTCATACAAGTGTTTGAATTGCAACTCCCTCCCCGAGGGGCATCCATGGCCAGCGATCATACGAGGTCTGCCATTCTCGCCGCCGCCGAACGGCTTTATGCCGATCGCGGCTTTGGCGACGTGACGCTGCGCGACATCGTCGCGGAGGCCAACGTCAACCTCGCGGCGGTGAATTATCATTTCGGCTCGAAGGACGAATTGATCGCGGAGCTGTTCGTCTCGCGCTCGATCGCCACCAACCGCGAACGCCTGCGCGAATTGAAGGCCGCGGAAGAACAAGGCGGCGGTCGTGCGCCGATCGAGGTGATCTTGCGCGCCCTGGTCGGCCCGACCTTGCGCGGCTGCCTTGGTCCGGAAAACCAGCGATCCACCGCGGCGCGCTTCATGATCCGCGCCTCGATCGAATCCGTGCCGCCGATCCGCCGCATCAAGAACCGCGAGATCGACCATTTGCGGAAATTCGCGGGCGCCATGCGACGGTCCCTGCCCGACCGCAGCGACGTCGATATCTATTGGGGCCTGAACTTCGCGCTCGCCATGGCGCACCACACCATCCGCGAGAGCGAGCGGTTGACGAAGCTGTCGGAAGGCAAATGCGATCTCGACGACGTCGAGGACGTCGTCGCGCGCGTCGTCAGCGTCGCGACGATGGCGCTGACGGCGGGGCGGACCGAGACGAAGGCGCCCGCGCGCCTACTCGCGCGAGACGCGCGCTGACGAATGAGCTCGATCGATTTCTCGTGCACGCCTCGTCCTTCGAGACGACCGCTTTGCGGTCTCCTCAGGATGAGGCTAATCGGCATTGTTGCCCGTTGAATCTAAGCCGCGCGCTCCGTCCTCATCCTGAGGCGCCCGCCTCAAGCGGGCGCCTCGAAGGATGGGCCGCGGAAATCCCCCTCACATCATCGCGATGCAGTCGATCTCGACGTCGAAGGGGCCGAACCATTCCGGGGTGCAGACGAAGATGCGCGCCGGCGGATCGATCGGGAAATAGCGCGCATAGATCGCGTTGAAGACGGCGAAGTGTTTGGTCGAGGTGCAGTAGACGTTGCACTTCATGACATTGTCGAGCGAGGCGCCTGCCGTCTGAAGGCAGAGCTTCATCTGCTCCATGATGATCTCGCTCTGCCGCGCGATTGGCATCCCCCCGATCTCGCCCGTCTCGGGGTCGAACGGCGGCAGGCCGGCGACGAAGATCATGTTGCCGGCGCGCGTGACCGGCGAGGTCGGCGCCTTGACGCGGTCGAGAAAGGACGAGATCGGTTCGACGCGGAGCGCTTCGCGTTTCATCGGCAGCCACCTTCGGTTCGAGCGAGACTGGCGCCTTGCTACATTATTTTGCAGCCGGCATGCTTCGCTTAAGCTCGAAGTGTGGCTGCGAGCCTAAAGCGCGATGAGATCGCGCTCTAGTTTTTGTTTGAGCATGATCTCCGCGCAAACCCGTTCCGCGTTTGTCGCGAGGGAAAACCGCTGCGCAGTTTTCCGGATCGTGCCTTACACCCGCTGCGGCATCTCCTCGGCCTCTTCCTTGGCGAGCAGCAGCAGCATCTCGATGCCCATCTCGCCTTCCTGGGGCGAACGGATGAACTTTATCTCGTCGGCGCTTTGCCGCAGCGCTGCAATGATGGCGACGGCCTGATTGGCCGTTGCTGCCTCGGTCGCCAGAATTGCCTTCTGGTCCTTGGCCTGAAACCCGATCGTGTAGGACATGCGTTCCCTCCCGGACTTGCGTCAGGAGGATCGCATCAGAGTCGCGCGCAAAGCGGAAGCCTGTGCGGGTACGGACCGGGTTTATCTGGGGATTGCGCGCAAGCCTCAGGCAAGGCCGAACATGGCGCGCGCGTCGTCCGTGGTCGCAACCGTCGCTCCCAGGCTGGTCAGGATCGCTGTCGCATGCGCGACCAACTCCGCATTGGTCTTCGCCGGCACGCCCTGGGAGGATCAGGAAGCGAAGCTAGATAATCCCCTGCTGCTTCAGCTGCTCGATTTTGCCGGCATCATAGCCGAGCTTGCCGCCGAGCACCTCCTGGGTGTGCTCGCCCAGCAGCGGCGGAGCACGATAAGTCTCGATCGGGGTCTCCGAGAGGGTCAGCGCGTTGCGGATCAGCGACAGATCGGGCTCGAACGGATGGTCGACCTTCACCCGCATGCCGCGCGACTGGACGTGCGGATCGGAAAACACCTGCTCGAAATTGTTGATCGGCCCCGACGGCACGCCGGCCTCCTCCAGCTTGTCCAGCCAGTAGGCCACCGGCTGCTTCAGGAACAGGCCGGCAAAGATCGCCATGATTTCCTTGCCGTGCACGACGCGGTCGTTGTTCTTGACGAAGCGCTTGTCATTGGCGAGCTCGGGCTCGCCGAGCACGGCGCAGGTGCGCTGGAACTGGCCGTCATTGCCGACCACCAGCATCAGCTCGCCGTCGGTGCAGCGGAACACGCCGGCCGGCATGCCGCCATTGCCCCAGGTGCCGCGGCGCGGCGGCATCTTGCCGTTGACGAGGTAGATCTGCAGCCAGTGCGACAGCGATGCGATGACGGTGTCGAACAGGCAGACGTCGATGTGCTGCCCCTGCCCGTCATTGGCGTCGCGATGGTACAGCGCCGAGAGAATTCCGATCGAGGTGTTCATGCCGGTCATGTAATCGACGATCGACGGGCCGACCTTCATCGGACCCTCGCCGGGCTCGCCGTCGATATGGCCGGTGACGCTCATCAGGCCGCCCATCGCCTGCAGGATCGCGTCATAGCCGGCGCGCGGGGCGTAGGGGCCGGTCTGGCCGAAGCCGGTCACCGAGCAATAGATGATGCCGGGGTTGATCGCCTTGATCGTCTCGTAGTCGAGGCCGTAGCGCTTGAGGTCGCCGACCTTGTAGTTCTCCATGAAGACGTCGACGTCCTTGGCGAGCGCGCGGATGATCGCCTGCCCCTCGGGCTTGGCGATGTTGACGGTGACCGACTTCTTGTTGCGGTTAGCGCAGAGATAGAAGGAGTTGTTGTTGTTCGCCTTGCCCTCGGGGTCGGTCAGATAAGGCGGGCCGAAGGCGCGCGCGTCGTCGCCGGTGCCCGGCCGCTCGATCTTGATCACCTCCGCGCCGAGATCACCCAGCATCTGGGCCGACAGGGGCCCGGCCAGCACGCGGGTGAGGTCAAGGATCTTGATGCCTGAGAGCGGCAAGGCCGACATGTCGATTTCCTCCGGGAACTGATATTGGCGCGGCGGCCTTAAGCCCTGGCCGCGCTCCCTGCGGATACACCATTTTGGAGTTCTGAGCACTGCGTTCGGGGCATACGGCTATCCATCGCCCGGCAGCAGGAGCGGCCCTGCGGCGGGCGAATTTCCGCGCCACGGCTATCACGCCTGCGCCGGCGCTCCGCCACGGCGATCCGCGCCGCTGATGACGGCTAGAACCTGACGCTGATTCCACCGCGCACGGACTGGAAGCGAGGATGCTGCTCGTAGCTCCCGACGTCGGGCCAGTCGAAACGGGACGTGCCGAAATCGCTATAGCGATATTCCAGGCGCGCCGTAACCCGATAGGTCAGCGCCGCTTCTCCGCCGACGCCTGCGGTCCATCCGGTCTTCGAAATGTCGGCATCCACCGTGGGAACTGCCAATGTCGACGTCCACCGGTACTTCAGCTCGGTGAACGCCAAGCCACCCGTCACATAGAGCAGCAGGCGCTCAGTCGGTGTAAAGCCGAGCCGTCCGCGAACGGAGGCCTCCCACTCCTTGCGCGCGTCGTATCGGAAAAACGGGATGTTAAATCCGCCGTTCACCGGGCCCACGTCTACATCGGCCTCAAGGCCAACAACGAGCCTGTCCAATTGATGGTTGTAGCCCACATGGACACCGCCGAAGCCGCCGGCCGCGCGGAACCCATGCGTGAAGCCGGTCGGAGGCCCGCCCAAGAAGAATTCGACAGTGCGATCCTGGCTCCACGCGTAACCACCTTGGACACCTGCATAGAAGCCAGTCCATGCGAAGGGCGACACGGCGACAGAGCGCGCTGCCTTAACGGGCAAGTCGGCAGCATCCGCAGCGACGGCGGAGCAGGCCAGCGCGGCGAGGCAGATCAGCGTGCGTTTCATTGCATATTCCAGCCCATGGGATTGACGATTCCAACTCTAGCGGGTTCCCCCCGCTTTTGCTGTGGCGGCCGGGCGACACTCGGTGAAAACGAATAGGAAGCGACCGGCAACTCGCGGCAACCGACGTGCCGCCGACCTCACACCACACCGGCCGCGGCCACCTGCGGTCGGCGGCGGCCGAGCAGAACCAGGATCAGCACCGCTGCGCAGGAGCAGACGAAGGTGAGACCGAGCGCGCCGCGGCTGCCGTACTGGGTGAGCAGGCCGGCAAGAACGGGCGGCGAGATCGCGGAGGCCAGATTGAGCGGCAGCGCGATCATCGACGACGCCTTGGCGAACTCGGCCTGGTCGTAGAACACCAGCGGTATCGTCGCCCGCGCCACCGCCATGGCGCCGCTGCCGGCGCCGTAGAGCAGGATGAAGACCGCGACCGCCCAGGTCGCCCCCTCGCTCAGCATCAAGAGCAGCATGGCCACGGGCAGCGCCGTGCCAGCGACAAGCCCCGTCGTGATGCCGTCCCAGCGCCCGCCGCCGAGGAAGTCGAGCCCGCGGGCGCTGACCTGGATCACGCCGAGCATCGAGCCGAAGGCGATCGCCTGCGCCGGCGCCAGCCCCTCGGCCCGCAGCAATTCGATGAAAACGGCGCTCAGGCCGAAAGTGACGAAGGCATTGACGGTGATCGCGGCGACGACGAGGCCGAACGTGCTCCGCGGAATCGACAGCGCGTTGGCTTGTTTTGCGGGAACGGTGCCTCCCTCCTTCGCGACGGCCCGGCGCGGAGTTGCGAAAGCATAAAGCGGAAGCGAAACGAGAAACAGCATGGCGGCGTAGACGAGGCAGGTGCCGCGCCAGCCGAAATGGCCGCTCAGGAACGAGGTGGTCGGCCAGAAGATGCTGCCGGACAGTCCCGTCACCAGCATGAGCGCGCCAATCGCGCTCTTGGCCTGTCGCCCGGCGACCTCGTTGAGCATGATATAGGCGCCGGTCGACAGCGTGGCGCTGCCGCCCATGCCGAGGATGACCCAGGCCACGAAATAGAGCATCGGCTCGTGCGCAAAATACAGAAGGACATAGCCCGGCACGGCCACGACGGTGCCCACCATCATCACCTTGCGTGCGCCGTGCCGCGCAAAAGCCTTGGCGAGCCAAGGCGCGCACAGGCCCATGGTGACATAGAGCGTCGAGGTGCCCGCAAACACCATCGGGAGGCTCATGCCGAGATCGGCCGCGAGGTCACGGCCGACGATCGGCGGAAGGCCGATCGTGCCCCATCCAATGAGCTGGGTGATTGCAAGCACCAGCAGGACCCCGATGAGCCTGCCGTCAGATTTCAAGAACCGCATTCCGATCGTCGCCTGCCCCAGCTGCATGCGTGCGCACAGACACGTCATAGCGGGAGTCTTGATAACGGAAGTCCTGGCGCAGCGGAACGCCGGCCGCTGAATGGCAGAAGGCGGCCGGGAGCATGTCAGCAGGAGGCAGTAGCCCCTACCCCGCGAGCCCGAGCAAGGATCGCGCCTCGGCCGCGGTCGCGACGCGCCGGCCGTGGCGCGCGACAGCCTCGCCGGCGATGGTCACGAGCTCAGCATTGCTGGCGGCCAGGCGGGTCTTGTCGATCCTGATATTGTCCTCGAGCCCGGTGCGCACCGCGTCGGCGCCGCGCGCAAGCGCCCAGCCCATGACCTCGGCCTGATGGCGTCCGATCCCGGCCGCCGTCCACGTCGCTGTCGGGATCAGCCGCTTCAGCTCTCCCAGGAGGATGTCGAGGACATGCTCGTCGGCCGGCATCGCATTCTTGACGCCCATGACGAATTGCACGTGCGGGCGCGAGTCCATCAGCCCCGCCTCGATCAGACGCCGCGCACCGTGTAGATGCGACAGATCGAAGATCTCGATTTCCGGACGGATGCCATTTGTCTTCATGCCGGTCGCGAGAGTCTCGACCAGGGCGGCGCCGTTCTCGTAGACGATCGTCGGAAAGTTCACCGATCCTGTCGACAGCGAGGCCATGTCCGGCTTCAGATAAAGCGATGATCCCCGCGCCGAGGGATCGCGGCCCCGCCCGCCGGTCGAGAACTGAACGATCATCCCCGGACAATGCTTTTTGATCCCCTCCTGCACCTGCGCGAAGCGCGCGGGGTCGGAGGACGGCGTCTCGTCATCGTTGCGAACATGGATATGGGCAAGCGTGGCGCCGGCCTCGAAGGCCTCCTGCGTCGACTCGATCTGCTCGGAGGGCAAGATCGGCACCGCGGGATTGTCCTTCTTGCGCGGAACGGAGCCGGTGATGGCGACAGCAACAACAACGGGGTTCATCCCTTGACCTCATGATGATCGCGCTCGCGCGCACGGAGTTCGAATAGGACTCAAGTAACGCATCGAGCCCTGCCGCTGCAAACATCATCGATCGCAGCGGCAGGCTCCTTGCGTGCCCTTCAGGTCGGAATTGCGGCCGCACCGCTCG
This sequence comes from Bradyrhizobium sp. 613_E4_N2_2, assembly GCF_052075995.1. Taxonomy (NCBI): domain Bacteria; kingdom Pseudomonadati; phylum Pseudomonadota; class Alphaproteobacteria; order Hyphomicrobiales; family Nitrobacteraceae; genus Bradyrhizobium; species Bradyrhizobium sp. 613_E4_N2_2. The sequence goes on along the minus strand of NZ_CP197234.1, from coordinate 3,508,364 downwards.
CCGCCTCCGCACGCTGCCGCTCATAGTCGGCCCGCGGCATCGGAACGGCCTTGGGATTGCCGAGATCGTCGATACTGACCCGATAGGTCTCCCGGGCCGTCACGGCCGCCAGCGCCGCGATGACAGTGATACCGAAGGCGATCGCTCCCACCGTCAAGGGGATATTGTCCGAGCCGGGAGGCGCCACGGTCGCAAACAGGGCCGGAAGCAACGCGGTGATGGTCGTTCCGATGTTCTGCGAGATCGCCATCGCCGACACCCGCGTGCGGGTCGGAAACAGCTCCGGGTAGAAGCTCGGGAAGATGGCGTTGTAGCCCTGATAGACGACGCCCCACATCAGCAGCGACACCAGGATCGCCAGCGGCACATTCCTGATGCTGATGGCATAGAGATAGACGAAGGCAAGCAAGCCTGAGAGCAGCGCGCCCACGATGATCGGAGGCTTGCGACCGACCTTGTCGGAGAGATTGCCGACGAAGGGAATGACGAATATGGCCAGCATATTTCCGAGGACCGGGATCCACAGATAGACGTCCTTGGCAAAACCGATGCCATAGGCCGGCTGCACTGCGTAGGCCGCACCGAAGATGGTCGCAACGACCGGGATGACGTTCATCAGAGCCATGCAGATGACCCTGAGCATGTCGCGCCAGCTCAGCTTGATGGCCTGAACAATGGGCGACCGCGGCGTTTCTCCCCGTGCGCCCTCTTGCGCAAAGGCAGGGGTTTCGTCGACTTCGCGACGAATGATGTAGCCTGCGACAATGACGAAGAAGCTGAGCAGGAACGGAATCCGCCATCCCCAGCTATTGAATGCGTCGGTCGGCATATAGGCCGCCAGCGGCAGGAACACGGCTGCCGCGAGGATTTGTCCGGCCTGCACGCCCTGAAGGGCGAAACTGGCATAGAAGCCGCGCCGGCCGAACGGCGCATGCTCCAGGATCATCGAGCTCGCGCCGGAGATTTCACCGGCCACCGCAAATCCCTGCACAAGGCGCAGGATGACGAGCAGGATCGGCGCCAGGATGCCGACCTGCTGATAGGTCGGCAGAAAACCCACCGCCATCGTCGAGATGCCCATCAGGAACATGCAGACGATGAGAACGGTCTTGCGGCCATGGGTGTCGCCCCAATGTCCGAGGACGAAGGCCCCGATCGGCCGGGCCACATATCCCACACCATAGGTCGCCAGCGATGCGACGATGGCGACGGTGGGATTTTCCGACGGGAAGAAGATTTGCGGGAAGATCAGCGACGCGGCGGTCGCGTAGATGAAGAAGTCATAATATTCGAGAGCCGAACCGATCCAGCCGCTGGCAGCGGCCTTCCTGGACTGACTCATGTGACGGATCGTGCGAGTCGTGGTCATCGCAGAAAATTCCTCCACTGGGTTTGCTGACGTCCCGTTGTCGGGCTTCGCTAGAAATTGGGCAGCATTCTCCGGGCGCTCTGCCGACTTCCGCGAGCGCTTGTCACTGCCGATGGGTATCCGATTGGTCGCGACAATAGGCTTTCGCCGGGCTAACACAATTACCCAGTTATGCGATAAACCTAACATGATGTTATTTTCGCCGGACTTGAACACAGTTGGCGATTGTGCGCCGATCAGCAGCGCTCCGGCGGAGACGCGTCGTCGACATCCGACGCAGAGACGACCAGATATTTTCAGACCGTCAGTTCAAAACACGCTTTTCGCCACAAGCGCACGCTGGGCTCGCTTCTCCCGTGCCAGCAAGATTGCCCGCATCAGACAGCGCGACTGTGTGTGGGAGACCGGCCGCCGCCGTCTGCCACGAGAAGAGCTCCCGTGACGACTACACCTTGTTTGGCGTGGGCATCAAAAATCAGGCGGCCCTCTTCAAGCGCTTGAAGCGCTCCATCCGGAAGGGTGCGGGATCTACGCAAGGCGTCGAACCGGTCACGAGATCGGCCATCAGGGCGCCGGCGCCAGGACCGATACCGAAGCCGTGGCCCGAGAAGCCGGTCGCGAGATAGAAGCCTGGAACGGAGCCGACCGGCGCGATAACTGGAACGGCATCCGGCGTGACATCCATCAGGCCAGCCCACATTTGCATGATCCTGGCGTCGCGGAACGCCGGGAAGGCTTCGCACAGATGGGTGACGCCGCCATGGACGAACCGCAGCGACGGATCGGGATCAAGAATGCGGACATGCTCGAAAGGACTAACCTCATCACTCTTCCAGCTGCGGGCCATTTTCACCTCGCGAACGAACTGACCGCCGATGCGAAGCGTCAGTTCGTTCCAGCTCTTGATGAGCGTCGGCGCATAGTCGCAGAACAATCGAAAACTGTCCGGCGTAATCGGGGCGACGTTCGCGTTGCGCTGGGCGACAGTGAACCCTCCATCCAGACGGCGGCGGAAAGCGAAGTTGCCTGCACCAACGGCAAAATCCGGAACGCCCTCGATCGAAGAAACGCGGGCGACGCTGCCGAGGATCTTCAGGACCGGAAGATCGATGCCCATGTTGCCGGCGAAGAGGCGCGACCAAGCCCCTCCCGCCAGCACGACGGACGAACAGCGGATCTCGCCGCGCTCGGTGACACAGCCGCTCACCCTGCCCGCCGATCGCTCGATGGAACGGACCGCGCAGTTGGTGAGGATATGCACCCCTTTCGCGGCCGCGCCGCGCGCGATTGCAGGGACGGCGATAAACGGCTCCGCCTTGCCGTCGCTCGGCGTATGCAGCGCGGCACGGAACGGTTTCGCCATACCCGGCATGAGCGTCTTCAGCGCCTCGCCCCTTACGAAGCGAGAGTCGAGATCGAAGGACGTGGCGTGTTTCAACCACTCGTCATACATCGCAACGTCGGCATCCGTGTCGCAGAGATAGGCGATGCCGGCCTGCCGAAAGCCGGTTTCGCCGCCGATACGCTCGTTCATGCCACGCCAGAGCCGAAGACTCTCGATCGCGAGCGGCAACTCGGCCGGATCGCGCCCCATTTGGCGTACCCAGCCCCAGTTTCGCGACGACTGCTCTGCTCCGATCAATCCCTTTTCGCACAGGGCAACGGAGACGCCACGCTCAACCAGCGAAAGCGCGGTCGACACGCCGATGATGCCGCCGCCGATCACGACGACGTCCACATGCGCAGGCAGCTCCTGCGGCGCGACGACAAGATCAGGAATAATCCTGGACACGTGGTCCTCCTTGAAACGGGTACGCGGAAGGCGAGCCGGGCCGGATGTGCCGCCCGGGCTCAGCGTCCCGGACGGTCGAGGAAATCGCGCAGGCGATACCAGCCGGCAAAGAGCGGCACGAACCAGGGCTTGCCCGAATAGAAGGGCACGGCCGTGAATGTCTCGCGATCGAAGGCCGATGGCATGTTCTGCTCGCCGAGAATCTTGCGTGCTGTCTGGTAGCCGAGAAAGGTCATCAGCGCGACACCGTTGCCATTGCAACCAGCCGCGAAATCCGCGCCGTCGCGAGCCCCGAGATGGGCTATCTTGTCGACGGTCATGGCCACGCGCCCGCTCCAGGCATGAGTGATCTTCACGCCCGCAAGCTGCGGCCAGATGGCCAACATGCGCGCATAAAGCCGCTTCGCGGCCAGCTTGTCGGGCATGTCGAAGATGCCCGGGCGTGAACCGAACAGAAGCCGTGTCCCGTCAGGCGACGGCCTGGCGTAGATCAAATCACGGCGTGTGTCGGACACCATGCGGGCCTGCGGAACGAGCTCGGCCAAGAGATCGGCCGGCAGCGGCGCGGTGGCAATCTGATAGCTCTTGACCGGCACGATACGGCTGGCGAGGCCAGGCGTCGCATCGGCGGCGGTGTAACCGTTTGTGGTTGCGACCACGTGGGCAGCCCGGATGGCACCTCGAGCGGTCGGCACGATCTTCTCTCCTTTCGTACCATCCTGCACCATACCCGCGCGCGCATGCGAGCGCAGCATGACGCCGGCGGCGCGCGCCCGGTCGCGCAGCGCCTTGTGATACTTGCCCGGATGCAGACCGCCATATTCGTCGATCACCATGCCGCCGTGATAATAGTCCGAACCGATCGCCGATCGCTGATGCGCGCGATCGAGGAAATGTGCGGTCACGCCGGTCTTTTCCGCCAGAAGCATGCCATGCCGCTTCAGAGTTTCGTAATCGCCCACGGCGTGGGCGCCGAAAAAGCGGCCGCTGAGCGCAAGCCCCGCATCCAGCTTCTCCGTCTCGACCAGCATCTTCAGATAATCGAAGCTCTCGTTGCTCTCGCCGATCAGGCGCGAGAAGAGCACGGGATCGATTCCCTTGATCGCACCACTAACCACCAGCTTCTGGCCACTCGACACCATCCCGCCCGAACGCGTCGAGGCTCCCTCCCCGATCCGGTCACCGTCGATGACGACGACGGAGCGCCCGGCGCGCGCCAGATGAGTCGCTGCATTCAACCCGGCATAGCCCGAGCCGATGACCACGACGTCGGCTCGCTCCGGCAGCGGATCGAGATCAGTCTCCGGTTCCGCGGCCTCCCACCAGTAAGGCGTCTCCTTGAAGTCCTTGGCGTAGATGTCATCAAAACGAGGCATGATGTATTGGGCCTTCCGGCTCACCTTTCATTTTCATTGCACGTGGGATGGCCGCACCACGCAGCGCGTCCGCCCCGGTGGTGCGATCAGAGAACCTGACCGAGGAATTCGCGCGTGCGCGGGTCTCGCGGATTGTCGAAGAGTTCCGCAGGAGGCGCACTTTCCACGATCAGACCACGATCGGTGAAACAAACGCGTTGCGAGACCTCCCGGGCGAACTTCATCTCGTGCGTCACGAGAATGCAGGTGAGGCCCTCCTCCACCAGTTCGCGGATCGCGAACAGCACGTCCTTTACCGTTTCGGGATCGAGCGCAGCCGTCACCTCGTCGAACAGGATCGCTTCCGGCTGCATCGCGAGTGCGCGGGCGATTGCCACGCGCTGCTGCTGGCCGCCGGACAGCTGCCCCGGATAGCTGTCCGCCTTCTCCGAGAGCCGCACCTTCTTCAGGAGCTTGCGGGCCCGCTCCTCGACTTCGGCGCGATCGTGTCCGAGAACCTGGATCGGCGCCATCATGATGTTTTCCAGTGCCGTACGATGCGGGAAAAGATTGTACTGCTGGAACACCATCGCGACCTGATGGCGCAGCACCCGCATCTGCTTTTCCGACCTCATTTCATGCACCCGGTGTGCGCCGACGCGGACAAAGCCTTCGTCCACGGGAATCAGGCCGTTGATGCAGCGCAGAATGGTGGACTTTCCCGACCCGGAAGGACCGATAATGCAGACTGCCTCGCCCTTTTGCACGAACATCGAAATGCCCTTGAGAACAGGGACGTCACCGAAGGACTTGCGGACGTTGTCGAGCTCGATCAGCGCGTCGATGCGGCTCACAGGCTTTCTCCCTTCACGGCGCGTTCCAACCGGCGCGCGACGACCGCGATCGGATAGCAATAGGCGATGAACAGGAAGAGGATGGTCAAATAGAAGTAGACGATCACGCGCTCGTTCTCCATGGCGAGCAAAGTATTCAGAATTGTCAGCACGTCCTGGATACCGGTCACCGTGGCGAGCGCTGTCGCGATCATCAGCAACGCGTAGGAATTCATCCAGCCCGGGATCATGCGCCGCAGCGCCTGTGGCATGATCACGTGGCGATAGATCTGGCCGGTGCCATAGCCGAGCGAACGTGCCGCTTCCCACTGACCGCTGTGAATGGACTGAACGGCGCCCCGGATCACCTCGGAGAAATTCGCCGCCGTCGGCAGCGCAAGGCCAATCACGGCCTTCACGAACGGCGGGAACGCAATGGTCGTGCCGAAGACATGCATCTCAAACGGCAGGAAATAGAGCGTTGCAAAAAGCAGAACGAGCCAGGGTGAATTGCGCAGGAAATTCATCAGCAGAAGAGACGGGACCCGGATCGGTCCGAACCTGGCGAGCGTCGCAAGACCCATGATCGTACCGAGCACCGTCGCCAGTGCCATGGAGGCGATCGAGAGAATGATATTGAGGGCAAAGCCGCCCGTGATCGGCCAGCCGGACGCCGAGCCGGTGAGAAGCAGAGGAAGCCGCGCCAGCACGCGGCTCCAGTGCGCCGCGCCGCCCGCCGCCGCATCGACCGCGATCCAGACCGCGACGCCAAGGGCGATCAGCAGCAGAACGGCGCGCTTCTTTCCCTCATAGGAGAGCATGGAGCCCGCGATCAATGCCCCCTCCCGTAACCCGGGAAGGCCATGAAGGCTTCGAGCCTCGCCATCGCAAATGTGAGGATGGACACCAGCACCACGTATATGAGGAGGACCAGAATCATGACCTCCAGCGTGCGAAACGTGTCATTGTAGATCTGTCCCGCGTAGTACATCAGTTCCGGCACGGTGATGACGGATGCCTGCGACGTCGTCTTGAAGAGGTTGGTCAGGATGTTCGTCAGTCCCGGCAGGCAGATGCGGGTGGCGATCGGCGCCTCGATGCGCCAGAAGCGGCCCCATCGGCCGTACCCCAGCGACCGTGCGGCATCGATGATCGACCGCGGCATGGTTTCGATGCCGGAGCGGAAGGCTTCGGTCGCCAGCGCCCCGCCGAAGAGACTGAGCGAAATCGCAGCACAGGCAAAGGCACTGAGAAGCGGAACTGATAATCCCGTCGACGGATCGGTCACCTTGAGGCCGAGGTTCGAGAAGGTGAAATAGGCAAACAACATCTGCAACAGCGGCGGCGTGTTGCGGAACACCTCTACGAACAGCTCGATCAGGGCATCGAGCCAGAAAATCCGCAGCGTGAGCCCGAGGGCCCCGAGCATCCCGATGAGGATGGCGGCCGCCGATGAGAGCGCCGCCAGCTTCAGCGTGTTGACAACACCGGTCAGCAGCCATTGCTGGTACGCAGGATCCGCGAGCCAGGAATAGTCGAGTCCGAACAAAGGCCGCTCCGTGTGCGTCAGTTCTTCTTCGCGACCGCAGCCTTCGCCCGCGCGGCGATGTAGTCGGAGTGCGGCATGCCGAACTCGGTCTCCCACGCAATCAGCTTGCCTTCGGCCTCGGCCTTCGCGATGGCCTTGTCGACGGCTTCGTGGAATTCCGTGTCTCCCTTGCGGAGGCCGCCGGCCATCGGCTGGAATTCATACGGCGCCACCGCGATCTTGTAGCTCGCCCAATCGGGCTCCTTGAGCTTCTGCTGAAGCGTCATGTCGTCAAAGACGAAGCCGATGCAACGATTGTCCTTCAGCGCACGATAGGCTTCCGGCTGGGTCTTGAAGGCCACGAGATTGATGCCGTACTCCTCGGTCATCTTCTTGTTGTAGTAGGAGCCCTGGATGCCGCAGACCGACTTGCCCTTCAGCTCTTCCCACTTGGAGACCGTCGCTTCCTTGGCCGCCAGCACGGACGGGCCGGCAGCGGAAACGTATTCCGTCGTGAAGTCGATGACCTTGGCGCGCTCGGCCGTGACGCCGAGCGTGGCGAAGATCGCATCGATGCGGCCGGCGGTCAGGAATTCGATGCGATTGGACGCGACGACAGGCACGAGCTCGATCTTATCCTCGGAGCCAAGGAGCTCCTTGGCAACGTACTTCGCAAGCGAGACCTCGAAGCCGACGATGTCGCCCTTGTCGTTCAGAAAGCCATAGGGCACGTAATCATTCTTCACGCCGACGACGAGCTTGCCGCGTGCCTTGACGTTCTCAAGCGTGCCCGCCACGGCGGCGCTACCAGCAAAAAAAGCAGCGAGCGCAACAGCGGAAACGCCCATCATCGTTTTGAAGCCTATCATCCTGTTCCTCTGGATAAATCACGGCCTTCCAGCGCTGTTGCCACAGCGCCGCGTCAGCCATCAGCTTTGCGAATGCAGAAATCAGGTCGCTCAAAAAATATGCATCAATCTCAAGCGACCTAATTTTCATCATTGGAGACGCATCTTTCTCAATGTACAAGTTGCCGAGGCCTCTTTTTTCATAATGTGAGATACTGTGCCGGTGATCGCCCAACCGCCCTCCGGTGGAGCCCAGCTGCTCGACCGGACCGTCATCCTGCTGGATCTCGTCGCCGATGGCGGCGTCGAGGGCCTATCGCTCAAGGACCTGGCGGCCCGCTCCGGGCTAAACACCGCCACCTGTCACCGCATCCTCAACACGCTGGTCGGTCACAAGCTGCTTGCCCGCGACGACAAAAAACGGCGCTACAGGTTGGGTGCACGCATGGCGATCTACGGCGTCCGCGCGGCTCGCGGCCCCGGCATCATCAGCCGCTGCGAGATCGCGCTGTCCCGGCTCAGGCGCCGCACCGGCGACACGACCCATCTGATGGCCCGCTTCAACCACGATTCCGTTTGTCTCGACCGGCGCGACGGCGAATGCATCGTGCCGACGCTGACGGGATCGATCGGCGGCTTCGTCCCCCTCGGCGTGGGCCCGGGCTCGATCGCAATGCTCGCATTCCTGGACGAGGACGAGCAGGACTACATCATCCGCGCCAACCTCGGGCGCTACGCGACCTATCGCAACCTCACCGAGAACAAGGTTCGACAGCTGATCGCCGACACCCGTCGCCGCGGTTACGCGGTGGATGTGGGCGAGCTCATTCCCGGCATTGCCGGAGTTGGATTGCCGATCATGACGCCGGGCGAAAAGCCGGGCGCGGCGCTCAGTTTCACGCTGCTCTGCGCCAAGCTGACGCCGGGCGTCCTCGAACATTACGGCGCCCTCCTGAAAGAGGAAATCGACGCCATCGTCGGTCAGTAGGAAGGATCAGGGTGGCGTGGCGACGGCCGGAAACAGGTTAGCGGATCTCGTTCACGTAGGGATGATGCGCAGTCGTGGCGCGGTACTCGCTCAGGATCACAAGCGCACGGGCTTGATCGTATCCCTAGCTTCCCAGCGCATTCTCGCCGGCTTCGCGACCGGGCACGCTGACATGCACCTCATGCCCCTGACGGATCGCCAGGGAGGCGGCAGCGACCGCGGACTCGAACGCGGCTTCCTTGGTCGCGTATTTGCTTTTGACGTCGCCGTCATGCAGCACGCCCCATTCGTCCTCGACCGGCACGATCGCGTATTGAGCAAGGCCCATGGTGCAACTCCTCGATATCCAGCGCTGCGTGACCTGCGGATGGGCCGCCGTCACCCGCCACACGGCGTTGCCGCTGTCGTCGGCGACCAGCAATGCGCCGGTCTTGTCGATGGCACCAGCATCGGATGAACCGCGATTTGCGCGGTGGAGCGCACGCGCACAGCTCCTTGCACGGTCGGCCTCGTGTGGCCTTTCGCCCTGCCCGACCGGCCAACTCTTGCTTGCGGTGAAGGTTCCTACTCTCGCGCCGCCACCGGCGCGCCGGCCCGATACCCCGCATAGGCGCACTTCAAGCCATCGTGAAGCGAGGTCGTGGCGCGCCGGCCGAGCTTGGCGAGACGGCTGACGTCGAGCAGTTTGCGCGGCCTTCCATCGGGACGCGAGCTATCGACACTGATATCGCCGACACGCATTTGTCGCGGTTTCGAGTTCGACGTCGGTATTGACGCAACACCTCACCACCGCAGTAGCCGCGGTCCGAGCGCGGCCCCCGCCAGAGTACACACCACGATCGTTCCACCGCGAAACAGTCGATCGCAAAGCGAGCATCAGGACGTGTCAAGCAGCCGATTTGTCAGACTGAAACCTGACCACTCTCGCAAAATCTTCGAAAAATTTGGAGCGGGTGAAGGGAATCGAACCCTCGTATTCAGCTTGGAAGGCTCGAAACACAGTAGCGTTTTCAAAAACCCTTTTGACATTTTCGGCTTTTTTAGCCCATTGAGATCGTTAGAGAATTTCCCGTTGTCAGAACAGCGACGAAGCGCCAGCCAATGCGAACGGATGACGGCCTCAGTACATTCTGTCGTTGTTCGCAGACTTCTTCGGACGAATCGACGGAGGTCGGCTCACGCTAAGGGAATCCTCCTCGGCTCCCATTCACGGGCGCCAGCCCATCGCGGATGCATCCGACCAACTATCCGAAATGCTCGATCAGCAGTTCCGTGAGGACTCGGACTTTTCGAGATGGGTGCTGCCCCGGCGGCCGGACAACAAACACTCCGGCTGTGGGGGGAGGATAGCGTGTCATCACCGGAGTAAGGGCGCCGGAAGCCAAATGATCCTCGACGAGGCAATGAGGAAGCCAGGCGATGCCGAGCCCTGCTACAGCGGCAACGACGAGAGCAGTGCCGTTGTCCGCCTTGAACCGCCCCTGCGGATGAATGGAGATTGTTTTGTCCCCGTCGATGAATTGCCAGGCTTCCGTACCCTGCATGAGCGCCTGATGCGTGAGTAGCTCGTCCGGCGTCTCGGGAGCTCCATGCTCCCTGATATAATCCGGGCTTGCGACGAGGGCACCATGGATTGGTCCGACGCGCCGCGCCATCAGGATTGAATCGCTGAGATAGCCAACGCGTACGGCACAGTCGAAGCCCTCGCCGACAAGGTCCACGAAGCGATCGCTGTAGCTCGCATGCACGTGGAGCAGCGGGTGGCGCCGCGCCAGCTCCGCAAAGACCGGCGCCAAAACCGTCGGGCCGAAGGTCAGCGGCGCTGCAACGCGTAGCCGGCCGCGCAGGTCCCCGGCGGGCAGGATCGTCTCCCGCGCGACATCGATTTCGGCGCAGACCCGAGCGGCGTGGTCACGGAACGTGACGCCGGCCTCCGTCAGCGCGGCGCCGCGAGTTGTCCGTGCAACAAGCTGGATGCCCAGTTCAGCCTCTAGCCGGAACAGCCGCCGGCTGACGACCGATTTCGAGACGCCGAGGCGGCGCGCGGCCGACGACACACCGCCGGCATCGGCCACTTCGACAAAAGTCCGCAGGTCTTCGATATCCATTCTCGGCGTTCCGCTTTCGGCGACACGGTTAGGCAGATCGCGAGGCTACCGCATCACGTTCAGGAACGACATCATAAAACCCGGTCAGAGCGGACCCCGGTCAGAGCGGACAACGCCGCGCGCATCCAAAGCACTCACCGCCTACTGAAACGGAGACCTCAAATGCCGAGCCCCTCTGAACACTCGCGTCGCTCCGCCGCAGTCACCGGCGCCGGCGGCGGCCTCGGCCGCGATATCGCGCTCGGACTGGCCGCCAAAAGCTACGTCGTTTTCGGCACGGCCATGTCCGCCGCGGAGGTCCAGGATATGAAGGACGCCTCCGGCGGGCGCGTCAGCCTGACCGTCTGCGACATGACCAGGGAGCAGGCTGTGAAAGCCTGGGCGGACGGCGTGTCCGACGCGCTCGGCGCTTCCGGCCTTGATCTCCTGATCAACAATGCGGGCATCCCGACCCCGGGCCCGATCGAGGTTCTGCCGCTCGACGCCATCCGGCGCGAGTTCGACGTCAACGTGTTCGGGGCTCTGTCGGTCATGAACGCTTTCCTGCCGGCGCTGAGGAAGGCGCGCGGCCGTATCGTCCAGGTCAGTACCTGGACGGCGAGCGTTCCGCTCCCCTTCAACGGACCATCAGGCGCGTCGAAGGCGGCCATGGAGGCATTTGCAGCCGTTTACCGCGCCGAGCTGAAGTCCTTTGGGGTCGACGTCGTCGTGGCGGCGGCGGCCAATATGAAAACCGGCGGTCCGGCGAAGACTGCGGCCGCCCTCAAGCGTGTTGCCGACGGGATGACGTCGGACCAACGCGCGTTATACGGACAGACCTTCGATTCATTCGCAGCCGCCCTCAACGGCATGCAGGACAGCGGGCTCGATTCCGTCCTGGCCGCGAAGCGGGTGATCGAGCTGGCAGAGCAAGTACCCGCCCCCAGCCGTGCGCCGGTCGGCGAAGACGCCGACAAGATGCTTCGGTTTGCTCGCGAGAAATCCGACGCCGAACTGGATGCACTCCGTCTCCAGATCGTCGGTCTGACCTGAATTCATCCAACAGCCACAAGCTTCACACCAAAGGAGTGAGCATGATCGTGCTCGTAGATCCCAACGACAGCCGCGCCGTTCGCAACAAGGACAACGTCCTCAGCTTCTATGATCTGGTGATTAACAAGAAGAAGTCGGAAGAGTTCGTGGAACGGTTCATGGCCCCCGGCTACGTCCAGCACAATCCGCTCATTGCCGATGGCGCGAAGGCGCTGGGGCAGTTCTTCGGCCAGATCAACAGGGAGCGCGCCAACGCGCGCGTCGTCGTCGACAAGATCATCGCCGTCGGCGACTATGTGTTTGCGCACGTGAATTTTCTGAATCTGTTCAACGACGATCCGAACGATACGGGGATCGCCGGCGTCGACATCTACAAGATGGACGCCGACGGAAAAGCCGTCGAGCATTGGGATACCTTGCAGCTCGTCGGCAATCCGAAAAACTCGGCTCCTTGGCTTGCGCCGGATGTCCCGCGTGCCAATCCACACGGCATGTTCTAAACAGGAGGGTCAGCCATGACCGACACCCTTGGTCCTCTGATGGAAAGAAACCTGCTCGAAGTATTCGGGCAGCCAGACTCCGCGCGCCGAGCGGTCGCGATCGCCGAAATCTACACTGCGAACTGCACGTTCTTTGAAGCGGGGGAACGGATCGTTGGCCACCAAGCTCTAAACGCGAGGATCGAGCGTATTCTCCTAGAAGCTCCCGGATTTGTATTTCGCGCGACAGGACCTGCCGAGGTGAACCACGATCTCGGCCGCTTGCAGTGGCACCTGGGACCGGCTGGGGCTCCTCCTGTCGTCACAGGCATGGACGTCGCGATCTTCGAGCACGGGAGAATTCGGGCGCTGTACACCTTTCTCGACAAGCCTGCGCGCGATTGAGCCGGGTTGCCGAAATGACTTCAACAGTTGTCGGAATGCGATCGAGCATTCGCCCCAAGCCACTGAAATGCTTGGAGCGGGTGAAGGGAATCGAACCCTCGTATTCAGCTTGGAAGGCTGCTGCTCTACCATTGAGCTACACCCGCATCACTGGCTCCCTAACACGACCGGGCGGCAGTCTCAACTGCTCCGGACCGGTCTTTCCCGTCTTGCGGACAGGCTAGTTCCCGCCCCCGGGCGCCCCTTAACGGCGGCGGGATTTCGTCCTATATTCAGAGTCCCGAAACCAAACGAAAGGAGGTGATCCAGTGTCTTATCTCAAGCGCTGTCACCTCGCTGGGATCGCCCGCTAGGCTTTGACGAAAGGCTTGGCATCGGGGCGCTCTCAGCCCTGGACCAGCGAGCAAGAAATCGGGCGCGACGGGGCCTCCCCGCCGCGCCTTTTTCATGGGTGGGCGCCTGCATGGATGGCTCCGCTCAGGCCGACGGCTCGCCTGCAAGCACCTCGCGGATCTTCTGCGAAAGCTCCGATTTCCGGTACGGCTTCCTGAGCAGCGCCAGGCCGGGATCGAGATGTCCTTCGTGGACGATGGTGTCGTCGGTGTAGCCGGAGGTGTAGAGCACATTCGCTCCCGGCCGGCGGAGCCGGACGGCTTCGGCCAATTCCCGTCCGTTCATGCCGCCGGGCATGATGATGTCCGTGAACAGGAGATCGAATTTGACGCCTTGGTCGACCAGCGCAAGCGCGGCTGCGCCGTCGCTGGCGGCGAGCGTGCGATAGCCGAGGGTGCCGAGCTGGGCGATGACATAGCCCTGCACCAGCGGATCGTCCTCGACCACGAGGATCGTCTCGTGCCCGCGTGCCGACGCGGGCGGCTGAACCGGCGCCGTCCTGGCCGGCGCCTCGCCCTTCGACCGCGGCAGGAACAGCCGCATCACCGTGCCGCGCCCCTCCTCGCTCTCGATGACGACGGTGCCGCCGGTCTGGCGGGCAAAGCCGTAGACCATGCTGAGCCCAAGCCCGGTGCCACGGCCGACGCCCTTGGTGGTGAAGAACGGCTCGAACACGCGCTCGCGGATGTCGGCCGGGATGCCGTGACCGGTGTCGGCCACCGCGATCATCACGAAGGCGCCGCGCATGACATCGCCGTCGCCGGCACCGCTGGTGCCGTCGAGGTCGCGGTTCGCGGTCTCCAGCGTGAGCCGGCCGCCGCCCGGCATCGCGTCACGCGCATTGACGGCGAGATTGACGATCGCGGACGAGAGCTGCGACGGATCTGCCATCGCGGACCAGGCGCCGTCCGCGAGCCGGGTCACGATCTCGATATGCTCGCCGAGGATCGGCTTGAGCAGCTTCGCCGTTTCGACCACGAGTGCGTTGACGTCGATGTCGCGGGGCTCCAGCGGCTGGCGGCGCGCGAAGGTCAGGAGCTGCGAGGTGATCTCGGCGCCGCGCGCCGCCGCATCGTCGATCAGCTGTGCGATCGCGGCGAACTCGGGCTTGTCGGCAAGCCCTTCCTGGATGATCTCGATGGTGCCGGTGATGACCGTGAGCACGTTGTTGAAGTCGTGAGCGACGCCGCCGGTGAGCTGACCGATCGCGTCCATCTTCTGGGATTGGCGCAGCCGCTCCTCGGCCTCGTGCTGCGCCGTGAGGTCGGTGGCCGACCCGCGATAACCTATGAAGCGTCCGTCCGCGGCGAAGATCGGCTGGCCGTTGACGTTGAAATGATGCATGCGGCCGGCCACGTCGCGCCCGCGATATTCGAACTTCCTGAACGGCTCGTGGCGGTCCAGCGTCGCCACGTGCGCGCGCCATTTCTCAGGCTCGGCGTCGCGGTCGGAGGCGGCATCTGTGCGGTGCTTGCCGACCAGCGCCTTGTTGTCCATGCCGAAGGCGCCGGCCCGGTCGGATACGTAGGTGAAGCGATGATCCGGTCCGGTCTCCCAGAACCAGTCGGACGCGGTCTCGGCATAGTCGCGGAAACGCTCTTCACTGGCACGCGCGTCCTCTTCGGCGCGCCGGCGGATATTCAGGTCGCGCTCGAGATTTGCGTTGGCCTCGCGCAGCTCGCCATAGGCGCGCCCGAGGTTCGCGCACATCGCGTTGAAGGCGTCGATCACCTTGTCCAGCTCGTCGGGATCGCGGGGCGGCCGGCGCTCGAGGTGCAAAGGCGGCGGTGGCCGCGACAGGCTGTATTGGCCGACGAACTCGGCGATGGCGACCAGATGCCGTGTCACCAGCAGATGGAACATGTAGATGATGAACAGCGAGACGACAAAGGTCTTCGCAGCCTGGCTTGCCAGGATGACCAGGGCCCGGTTCAGCAATTGCTGATAGACCTCGGCCAGCGTCGCCTCGACATGGAGCACGCCGATCGGGCGTGACGTCCCCTGGACGCTGTAGCTCAGCGGATAGTCGCGTGTCACGGCTGAGCGGGTGCTCGGCTCGCCGACCGCGACACGGATCGGATTGGGGCGATCGGCGACCTCGCGCACCTCGGCGGCGCGGATGTCGGGCAGCCGCATGATGCCGTCGAGCTGGAGCTTGAGCTGGTTCTGGTCGAGATTCCACAGGCTCTCGCCGAGGCTGCCGGTCGTGCTGCGGCCGATCTCGTCGAGCCGCGTCTCGATGACACCGACCTCGCGGTCGTAGTCGAGATAGAGCTGAAGCGCGGTCAGCATCAGCGTGACGATCGAGGAGAACAGCAGCACGGCGGCCAGCAGGCGCGGCCCGACGCCGCTGCGCGACCAGTTGAAGATCCGCGACAGCAGCGCTCCGATCATCCCTGGCGCAAATGCAGTGCCGATCCCGCTCAAATCCTGCTTCGCGGCCGCCGGGGGACCGGCGCGACTGCTGCGCTTGGAGTCCTCGTCGCCTGCGTTGCCCATGCACCACGTCCCCGGAATGGCGGCACCCTGCTCCGGACGGCGGGGCGCAGCCGCGAGCAATTCGACAGTTGAAATTCTCTCATCACGCGACCTGCGTGGCGATCCTGCCGGCCCATGGGCGGCTTGGCGGGGTCTTGTCTTGCGCCCAGCAGCAGGATTCTCGCGCAAACTATCACTTCGCGTACTAGAATGACATTGGCTAAAGTCCGCAGTCGCCTGCAAGACAAGCGAGCGGTGCGGCCGCCACACGGGTGCCACCCCAGGTGGATCGCGGCCATCCGAATCCAATGGTAGCTATGCAGGGCAAAGGAGACGCGTCATGTGGCGGATCATCGTCGCCTGCCTGTCATTGCTCGCCGCAGGTCCGTCGCACGCGCAGGAGCTGATCCGGCTGGCGCGGATCGCCGACATCCCGGATCAATATGTCGGCGGCGAGATGCTGCGGGCCGTCTACGCCAAGCTGAATATCAAGCTGGCGTTCGAGGACGTCCCCGGCAAGCGCGCGCTGGCGCTGTCGAGCGCCGGCGAGGTCGATGGCGAGATCCAGCGGATCGGAACGCTCTCCAGCGACTACCCGACGCTGATTCAGGTGACGCCGGCGATCAACTACATCGAGCCGACGGTCTTCGCGACGAAACTTCGTTTCGACGTGGCCGGCTGGAATTCGATCAGGGAGTACAGCATCGGAATCGTCCGCGGCGTCGGCTCCTCAGAGGCCGGGACACGCGGCATGGCCCGCGTCACCGCGACCACCAGCCTCGAGAACATGATCAGGATGCTCGACGCCGACCGTTTCGAGCTGATGGTCACCGACCTCTTCAGCGGGCTCGTGGCGGTGAGGAAACTCAATCTGCAGGCCAGGATTGTCCCGCTCTCGCCACCGCTGGAGCGCATCCACATCTACCATTATTTGCACGAACGCCATCGCGATCTGGTGCCGAAGGTCGGCAAGGTGATCGCGCAGATGGAAGCGAGCGGCGAGCTGGCAACGCTGCGCGAGGCGCTGGTCAAACAGGTCCTGAGTACGCCGTGACGGCGCCGGGTCAGCTCGCGCGAAGCCGCTCACGCAGGGCAACGGCGGCAATCGGCACGCCGACGCACCAGGCCATGACCGCCCGATAAGGCTCGGCGCCGAGCACCACGGTGATGATGCTCGTCAGCAGGCACGGCGCGATTGCCTTTCGCGTCCGGCTCATCAGCGCAAGCAGGAACGGCATCGCCGCGATCGATATTTGCAGGACGTCCATGTCGAAAGACGGTGTCGCCGAAGGCTTCAGAAGCCGCACACATTGAGCGCGCGCGGGCGTTTTCCGCGGCGGCTTTCGACGATCCGCTCGCCGCCGTTCTCGGCCGAGCTCCCGTAATAGCGGTGATGGCCGGACTGGTCGTGCAAATCCGCGGCTTCCGATTTTCCCGCCCGACGCGCGTCGCAGATGATCTTTATGGTCGACATGGCCGCCTCCGAAGTGTTCTTGGTGGCAATCAGTCGCCTCGGCTTTGGGCGGCGTTCACCTCCGAGGGCGGCAATCGGGTTTCAGGACGGTTTCGTCGCAACTTGCGCGACGCAATATGTTAGTCTCCGGGATTGTCGGTATCGACCGCGCTCATACATGCTTCGGACTGCGAGCTCAAAAACAAACGAGGTGACGATGCTTTACGCCATCCTGGCCTACCATGTGGAAGACGAGATCTTGTCCTGGGCGCCGGAGCAGGACGCCGCGGTCGTGGCCAAAGTGATCGAGGTTCAGGCGCCCTTGAGGGCAAGCGGACACCTTGGGCCGGCCGCCCGTCTGGATGACACCCGAAAGGCGCACACCTTGCGCGGCCCCGGCGCGGGCATGGTGCTGGACGGCCCGTTTGCCGAGACCAAGGAGCAGCTTCTCGGCTTCCATCTCGTCGACTACGATACCGATGAGGAAGCGATCGCGGCGGCGCGAAAGCTGCGCGAGGTCAACCCGTCGGCGGTCTACGAAATCCGCCCGGTCAAGCTTTACGTGCCGGCCGACGGGTTCGGCGCGACAAAAGGGTGAGCCGCCGCCTCACGCGCCTGGCCCGGTCGGCGCGGCATAGAAGCGCTGGATCAACAGCCCGCCAAAGGCGATGAACCACAGGAAGGGCGCGACGTGCGGCGCGAAGGCCGCAACGATCGTGCCCGGAATGAACACCAGCAGCGGAAACATCGAGGCCATGGTCTCGTGGCGCCAGCCGCCCAAAATCGTCCACCACAGCCAGGCATTGAGGCCGGCGATCGCGGTCAGATGCAGGCCGTAGAGCACGGCCACCGCGCTGCTCATGCTGTAATTGATGTAGAGGCCGTTGGTCACCGGCAGCAGCACGATCGACAGCAGGAAGAACAGGTTGAGGATCACCATGCCGCGGCTGCCCACGGGCTGGCGCGCGAGCCGGCGGTGGTGGCTGATCCAGAACACGCCGGCGATGATGAAGCTGAGCGCGAGACCGGCGAGCTTGCCGGAGTAGACATGGGCGAGATCGCTCCAGCTCGGGGCACTGGTGAACACCGCGGCCTTGGGCAGGTCGTAGGCGAGTAGCGTCATGGCGACACCAAAGATGGTGTTGCTGAGCGACTCCAGCCGCCGCATCTCGAACTGGTCGGGCTTGAGCTCGGTCATGCCGGGTTGCGCGCTTCTCGGGCTGGAACTTCGGGCCGTCTTGTCCCTAGGTCTTAACATTGGTTCCGTCCAGCCGCATTGCGATTCGCGCCGGGATCGCCGACTCTCACCCTTTCACCGGGGCGATTCGTGGCGACATATCTGGACACGCTCAATGCGGAGCAGCGCCGCGCCGTGGAGCATGGCGTCGCTGACGGCGCGACCGTGGGCGCGCCCCTGCTCGTCATCGCCGGCGCGGGCTCCGGCAAGACCAATACGCTCGCCCATCGCGTCGCGCACCTGATCGTCGCGGGCGCCGATCCACGACGCATCCTCCTGATGACGTTCTCCCGCCGCGCCGCGGCCGAGATGGCCGGCCGGGTCGAACGCATCGCACGAAAGGTGCTGGGCGAGAACAACGCCGCGATCATGCGCGACGCCCTCACCTGGGCCGGCACGTTCCACGGCATCGGCGCGCGCCTCCTGCGCGAATATGCCGAGCGGATCGGCGTCGATCCAGCCTTCACCATCCACGACCGCGAGGATTCCGCCGACCTGATGAATCTGGTCCGGCACGAGCGCGGCCTGTCGAAGACCGAGAGCCGCTTTCCCGCCAAGGGCACGTGCCTGTCGATCTACTCGCGCTGCGTCAATGCCGAGATGGAGATCGAAAAAGTGCTCGGCCAGCACTATCCCTGGTGCGCGGGCTGGGCCGCCGAGCTGAAGGGCCTGTTCGCGGCCTATGTCGAGGCCAAGCAGGCCCAGCACGTGCTCGATTACGACGACCTCCTGCTCTACTGGTCGCAGATGATGGGCGATACGCTGATCGCCGAAGAGATCGGCGGCCGCTTCGATCACGTGCTGGTCGACGAATATCAGGACACCAACCGCCTGCAATCCTCGATCCTGCTGGCGCTGAAGCCGGATGGACGCGGGCTAACCGTGGTCGGCGACGACGCGCAGTCGATCTATTCGTTCCGCGCCGCCACTGTCCGCAACATCCTGGATTTTCCGCAAAGCTTCTCCCCCCGCGCCGAGATGATCACGCTCGACCGTAACTATCGCTCGACCCAACCCGTGCTGGCGGCGGCTAACGGCGTCATCGGGCTTGCGCGCGAACGCTTCACCAAGAACCTGTGGACCGACCGCACCTCGTCGCAGAAGCCGCAGCTCGTCACCGTCCACGACGAGGCCGACCAGGCCCGCTACATCGTCGAGGAGGTGCTGGCCAACCGCGAGCAAGGCGCGCTGCTCAAGCACCAGGCGGTGCTGTTCCGGACGTCCTCGCATTCCGGTCCGCTGGAGATCGAGCTGACCCGCCGCAACATCCCCTTCGTCAAGTTCGGCGGACTGAAATTTCTCGATGCTGCGCACGTCAAGGACGTGCTGGCGCTGCTGCGCTTTGCCGAAAATCCGCGCGACCGCGTCGCCGGTTTCCGCATCCTGCACCTGTTGCCCGGCGTCGGCCCCGCCACCGCGCAGCGCGTGCTCGACCAGATGGCGGAGAGCATCGACCCGCTTGCCGCGCTCGGCCAGCTTGCGGTGCCGCCACGCACCGGCGCCGAGTGGACCGACTTCGTCCGCACGGTCGGAAATCTGCGTTACTCGGAATGGCCCGCCGATCTCGAGCGCGTACGGCTCTGGTATGAGCCGCATCTCGATCGCATCCACGAGGATTCCGAGACGCGCCGCGCCGATCTCATGCAGCTCGAGCAGATCGCGAGCGGCTATGCCTCGCGCGAAAAATTCCTAACCGAGCTCACGCTCGACCCGCCGGATGCGACCAGCGACAAATCAGGTCCTCCGCTTCGCGACGAGGACTATCTGATCCTCTCCACCATCCACTCCGCCAAGGGCCAGGAATGGAAGTCGGTGTTCGTGCTCAACGTCGTCGACGGCTGCATGCCGTCGGATCTCGGCGCCGGCACCTCGGCCGAGCTCGAGGAGGAGCGCCGCCTGCTCTATGTCGCGATGACGCGCGCCAAGGACGATCTCCACCTCGTCGTGCCGCAGCGCTTCTTCGTGCACGGACAGGCCGCCAAGGGCGACCGCCACGTCTACGCCTCGCGCACCCGCTTCATCCCGGAATCCCTCGTCTATCTGTTCGAGCGCACCGCCTGGCCGAAGGCGGCTTCGGCTGCGGCCCGCGCGGCGGCGCAGGGCCCGAAGATCGATATCGGGGCGCGGATGCGGGGGATGTGGCGGTAGCGCAGGCTTGTTTAGACGTGTTTTCCTAACGCGAACCGGTATCCTCTTCGCTCGAAAACGCTTTAGGCGTTCAGCCGGTCGAACTGGACCTTGCCTGCCTTCATCACCATCGGGATGTGCTCGCCCTGGCCGAGCAGGCAGGCCACATCGCGCAGCGGGTTGCCGTCGACCACGAGCAGGTCCGCAATAGCGTCGGGCGCGATCCGACCGAGCTTGCCCTCCATGCCGAGCACTTCGGCGCCGATCAAAGTCGCGCTGGCGATGACGGAGCGCGCTCCCAGAATTTCGGCGCGAATGCGGAATTCGTCGCTCTGGAGGCGTTGAGAAGCTCCAAGCAGATCACTGCCAAATCCCATCTTTACCCCGGCGTCGCGATAGATCGCGAGCGAACGCAGACCGGCGTCGCGGACATCGGCGATCTTGGCCACGCTCTCCGGCGGCAGGCCGTATTGGGCGCCCTCGTTGGCCAGCGCCTCGTAGGTGACGAGGGTCGGCACCACATAGGCACCCTTTTCGGCCATCAGGCGCGCGGTCGGAGCATCGACCAGATTGCCATGCTCGATGGTGCGCACGCCGCAGCGAACGGCGCGTTCGATGGCGGCAGCGGTGTAGGCGTGGGCGAGCACGTAGGTCTGGCGCCCGCGCGCCTCCTCGACGATGGCGCGGATCTCGTCCTCGGAGTAGCCGAAGGCGCCGACCGGATCGGTCGGTGAAGCGACGCCGCCGGACGCCATGATCTTGATCTGGTCGGCGCCCATCTGGAGCTCCTCGCGTGCCGCCCTGCGCACGCCATCGACGCCGTCGGCAACGCGCGCCAGCGCCCCGACACGCACGCAGCAGGGACACGGGGCGTCGCTCGCGAGGTAATCCGAGCGCGCCCGCATATCACCGTGGCCGCCGGTCTGGCTGAGCGCACGGCCGGAGACGAACAGCCGCGGCCCGTCGGTCAGGCCGGTCTCGATCGCCTGCTTCAGCGCATGGCCGGCGCCGCCGGCGTCGCGGACGGTGGTAAAGCCACGCCGCAGCATGCCGCGCAGCAGCAGCGTCGAGCGCAGCGTCACCAGCACGTTCGGCATGTGCACCTGCTGCGCCAGGTTGAGCTCAACGGCGATGGCGTGCACATGCAGGTCGATCAGGCCGGGCATCAGCGTCCTGCCCTTGAGATCGATGGTGCGATCGGCGGTGGCCTGGATCGGCCGGTCCGAGACCTCCTTGATCAGGCTGTCTTCGACCAGCACATCATGGCCTGCCAGCAATTCCGCCTGGAGCGGATCGAGTAGCGCGGCGTTCTTGAAGAGGATGCTGGACATCGCGGAATCCTGTCAGAAGTCGGCCGGCGCAAGCAGCGCCGGCAAGGTGAGCTGGGCAAAGGGAAGGCACGCGGCGATATCGTCCTCGCCATACCAGCCCGCCTCGTGAAGCAGATTGAGCGAGCCGAGCGTACGGCCGCGCCAGCGCACGGGCATGTTGAGCACGCTCGCGCAGCCGAGCGAGGCGATCAGCTCGTGGTCGGAGAACACCTTGCGCAGATCGTCCCGCGTTCGGCCGATATAGGCCTCGCCGCGGTCGAGCACGGCCTCGGTCCACGGGCCCGGCGCGAGGCGCTTGCGTCCGCCGGTCGGATACGGACCGGGAAGATTGGAATAGACCCGCGCGGCTTCGCCGCTGTCGCCGTCGTAGGTCAGGATCGTGAACAGCTTGTGCCCGATCGCCGACTTCACGGCTTCGTCGAGTGCCGCGAACAGTGCATCCGGCTGATCCGCCCTGCTCTGCGCCGCCGCGACGGCGCAGAGCCAGGGATCAGCGGTAACTTTCGTCCGCGTCATGCAACTTCACCCGCCGCGATCTCTTCCAGCGAGCGGCCGCGCGTCGGCACGCCCATCAGCACGACGGTGACTGCCCCGAGCAGCAGCACAGTGGTGGTGACCCCGAATACGCCGGCGAAGCCGAAATTCGGATAGAGATAGCCGACCAGGATCGGCGAGACGATCGCGCCGATGCGACCGATTGCGGAGGCGAGCCCGGCCCCCGTGGTCCTGACCGGCGTCGGGAATACTTCGGCGGTATAGGCATAGACGCCCGCATAGGTGCCGTTCATGAACAGGGACAGGAAGATCCCCGCCGCCATGATCTGCTGGTCGCTTTGCGCGAAGGCGAGCCCGAGCGCGCTGGCACCGCCGAGCACCATGTAGGTCGCGATCGTCGCCTGCCGCCCGATGCGCTCGTTGAAATACGCGGCGCTGAAATAACCGGGGATCTGCGCGCAATAGATCGCGATCGAATAGGCGAAGCTCTTGGTAATGCTCATCCCGTTCTGGACCAGCAGGCCGGGGATCCAGACGAAGAAGGAATAATAGCTGAAGGTGATCGCCAGCCACATGATCCAGGTCATGATGGTGATGCGCGCCTGGCGGCCGGCGAGCAGCGCCGCGAAATTGGCGAGCAGCGTTCCGGTAGCTCCGGCCGGCGCCGTCGCTTCGACGACCGGCTGCGGCAGGACATGGCCCGCGCGCGCAAAGCCTGCCTCGATCCCGTCGAGGACGGCTTCGGCTTCCTTCTCCCGTCCCCGGCTTTCGAGCCAGCGCGGCGATTCCGGCAGCGCCCGGCGCCACCACAGCAGCATGACGACCGGCACCGCTGTGATCACCAGCACGATGCGCCAGCCGTTCTCGTAGGCGGGAACGATGAAGTAGCCGAGCAAGGCTGCGGCGACGAAGCCGAAGGAGAAGAAGCCGGCGAGTGCGCCGGTAAAGCTGCCGCGATAACGCCGCGCGACGAACTCCGCGAGATAGGGCGCGATGATCGCGCTCTCCGCGCCGGTCCCCATGCCGGCGACAACGCGGGCAGCAAAGAAGGACGGCCAGGTATCGACCATCGCGCTCACGATCGATGCCGCGCAGTAAAGCGCCAGCGCCGACATCATCACCGCGCGGCGCCCGATCAGGTCACCGAGCGTACCGGCGAACAACGCGCCGAACAGGAAGCCGATATAGGTGCTGCTGCCGAGCACGCCGATCTGCACGCTCGACAGGTTCCAGGCAGTGCGCAGCACAGGCAGGATGAACGCCAGAACGGCTGCGTCCATCGCGTCGAATGCGTAGCCGAGCCCGCCCATCAACAGCAGATGCGTGTGGAAACGCGCGAATGGAAGGCGCTCGATGCGCGCCGAGATCATCGACATGAAAGTCCCCTCAGTCTTGGCGGCCCGGCGCTCCGCGTGTCCCTTGGGGAACCATAGACAAAGTGACATTATCGTCATAATTTATAATCATGATCTAATATATCACCATGGTGAATGTTTGTGTCGTTCCGCGCGCTCGACCTCAACCTCCTGAAAGTCTTCGAGGCGCTGATGACCGAAGGCAGCGTCACGCGCGCGGCGAGCGCGCTGACGATGACGCAGCCCGCGGTCAGCAACGCACTCGCACGCCTGCGCGACGCGCTCGGCGATCCCCTGTTCGTCCGATCAGGCACCGGGATTCGTCCGACCCAGCGCGCCGTGGTGCTGTGGGAACCGATCGGCGAGGCGCTGGAAAGCGTCCGTGGCGCGCTCGACGAGCAGGTGTTCGATCCCGCCCGCGCGCAGACCGAGTTCAGCCTGTCGATGTCGGACTACGTCGCCTCGCTAGTGATGCCGAACCTCCTCGGTCATCTCGGCAAGGTCGCGCCCAAGGCGCGCATCCACACCGTGCCCAACACCATTTTGGAGATCGCCGACCAGCTCGAGGACAACAGGGTCGATTGCGTGCTGAGCGTCTATGTCAATGAGGCGCAACAGCCGGCCGCCATTCGCTCGCGCTCGCTGTGGACCGTCGACTACGCCTGCTTCATGCGGCGCGGCCATCCGCTCGCGGCGATGAAGCGGCTGAGCACGCGCAGCTTCCTCAACGCGGGACACGTGGATGTGAGCCTCGCCGGCAAGACCTTGCCGTCCTACGATCTTTTCCTCGCCTCGCGCGGGCTGTCGCGCAATCTGGTCGCGACCGTCAATCATTACAGCGCCGCCTACGAGGTCGTGCGTCAGTCCGACCTGATCGCCGTGCTGCCGAGCGATCTGCGCTCGCAATCCCGGCACGCGCCGTTCCTGCACGCCATGCCGCTGCCACTCAAGGCACCGCCGCGCATCGTCAGCCTGTTCTGGCACCAGCGCAACGACACCGTACCGGCGCAGCGCTGGCTGCGCGAGACCCTGGTGGAGATGTTCGCCAGGTCCGATTGATCCCGCCGGCGCGGTGAAAAACTGGAAACCATGCCTTTCCCGGAGCAGCATTGTCGAAGCGGCCTCCACGCCCTAGCTGCACAGTAAACAATTTCCCACATGCGGGCGCCGCTCGCGCCCCCCTCAGAGACCTGATCGATGACCCCACCGCTTCAATTCGGACTGGATACCTTTGGCGACGTCACCAGGGACGCCACCGGCGCCATGCTTGCGCACGCGCAGGTGATCCGCAATGTCGTCGACGAAGCCGTGCTGGCCGACGAGCTCGGCCTCGACTTCATCGGCCTCGGCGAGCACCACCGTGCCGATTTCGCGATCTCCTCGCCCGAGACCGTGCTCGCCGCGATCGCGTCGCGCACCAGGCGCATCCATCTCGGCTCGGCCGTGACGGTGCTGAGCTCGGACGACCCCATTCGCGTGTTCCAGCGCTTTGCGACTCTGGATGCGCTCTCCAACGGACGTGCCGAGGTGATCCTCGGCCGCGGCTCCTTCACCGAGTCCTTTCCGCTGTTCGGCTTCGACCTGCGCGCTTACGAGGCGCTGTTCGAGGAGAAGCTCGACCTGTTCACGGCACTCTTGTCGCAGCAGCCGGTGACCTGGGAGGGCAAGCTGCGTCCGCCGCTGAAAGATCAACTGGTCTATCCGCCGGTCGAGAATGGCCGGCTTAAGACCTGGATCGGCGTCGGCGGCAGCCCGCAATCGGTGGTGCGCGCCGCGCATTACGACCTGCCCCTGATGCTCGCGATCATCGGCGGCGATCCCACGCGCTTTGCGCCTTACGTCGATCTCTATCACCGCGCCTTCAAGGAGTTCGGTCGCCCGGCACAGGCGATCGGCGTGCACTCGCCTGGCTACGTCGCCGAGACGGACGAACAGGCGCGCGAAGAGCTGTGGCCCGACTACAAGGCGATGCGCGACCGGATCGGCAAGGAGCGCGGCTGGCCGCCGATGGGCCGCGACGAGTTCGTCAATGAGGCCGAGCACGGCTCGCTCTATGTCGGCTCGCCGGAAACCGTCGCGCGCAAGATCGCCAAGACCGCAAAGGCGCTTGGCATTTCGCGCTTCCAGCTGAAATATTCGGCGGGGCCTTTGCCGCACGAGAAGCTGATGAAAAGCATCGAGCTTTACGGGCGGAAAGTGGTGCCGATCGTCAGGGAGATGATGGGGTGACTTACGCTCTGGGCCAGTCCGCCTGCGCCCTCCCGGCTACGGCGTGACAGCCTTCGCTAGCTTCGCGTGACGGTGATTTGGTCTGGCTTGCCCAGCCGTAGCTCGCGAAGCGAGCGAAGGCTGGTGGGGGAGGCAGGACTCGAACCTGCGAAGCCATGAGGCGGCTGATTTACAGTCAGCTCCCTTTGCCACTCGGGACACTCCCCCGCTCGACGGCAGCACAATCGGGCCGGACCTTGCCGGCGACCGAAGACGGCCATGGAACGTGAAGGCCGCGACAGCCCGGATGGGGGCGCGACCGGGCGCGTTTATGGGCGATGCGGTGGGGCAAAGTCAACCGAGGCGAACAGCTAAAATCGCCCCCGAAGCCACCCAAATTGCCATATTCCGGGACCCGTGACACAAGCGAGCCCATGAAGGATCGAAAATTCACCCCAAGGGGCCCCCGCGGCGGGGCTAAGCCCTTCAACAGGCCCGGAAAATCAGCCGGCCGGCCGGCCTGGCGCGACCGCGATTCGCAGTCCGACGGACCGGTCATCCTCTATGGCTGGCACACCGTGACCATGGCGCTGGCCAACCCTCAGCGGCAGATCCGCAAGCTGACGCTGACCGAGAACGCCGCAAAGCGGCTTGCGGACGAGAACATCGCGACCCGCGTCGCGCCCGAGATCGTCCGGCCCCAGGAGATCGACCGCCTGCTGTCGCCCGACGCCGTGCACCAGGGCCTGCTGGCCGAGGCCGACGCCCTGCCCTCGCCCGACATCGAGACCCTGGACCAGGAAGGCATGGTGCTGGTGCTCGACCAGATCACCGATCCGCACAATGTCGGCGCCATCCTGCGCTCCGCAGCGGCTTTCGCGGTGAAGGCGATCGTCACCACGGCACGGCACAGCCCCGAGGCAACCGGCGTGCTGGCCAAGGCCGCCTCCGGTGCTCTCGAGCTGGTGCCAATGGTGACCGTGCAGAACCTCGCCCGAGCGCTGACCGCGCTGAACGAGCGCGGCTTCCAGACCGTTGGGCTGGACAGCGAAGGCAGCGAGGACCTCTCGAACGTCACGCTGCGCGAGCCGCTCGCGCTGGTGCTTGGTGCCGAAGGCAAGGGCCTGCGGCAACTGACCCGCGAGACATGCAGCGTCGTGGCGCGGCTCGACATGCCCGGCGAGATCAAGAGCCTCAACGTCTCCAACGCCGCCGTGCTCTCGCTCTATGTCGGCGCGAGCCGTCTCGGGCTGATGAAGCGGTAGAGCGTTTTCGAGCGAATTGGATACCGCTTCGCGTCAAGAAAACGCGTCAAACTAAGAATCCAAACAACAAAACGCCCATCCGCATCGCGCGGACGGGCGCTTCGTCAACTCAACCAATCAAACGATCAGTAATAGCGGCGCAGCACGCGGTGGCCGCCGTAATACGGCGCGCGGTGGGCGTAGCCGTAGCGCGGACCGTAGCCGTAGTGCGTGCGCGGCAGATAGCCGTAGCGCGGGCCATAGCCGTAGCGATACGGACGGTAGTACGGGCGCTGATAGGGATAGGCGGCGGCGGCACGATAGCCATAGCCGTTGCCGTAGCCATAACCACGGCCGTAGCCGTAGTTGGCGGGCGCGACGACTGCGTCCTCACGATAGGTCGGGTACGGCGCGAATGCGCCCGGTCCGGTGTAGGTCGGCCCCTGGTTGACGTAGTAATACTGCGTGGCTGGCTCGGCGAGGTGCTCAAAGCCCCATCCGCCATAACCCGGGCCATAGCCCCAGCTACCGCAACCCGTGTTGCAGCCGCTATAGACCGGCGCAACCGGTGCGCACGTGCTGAAGCCGCAAGCCGCGGCGGGCGCGGTGGCGACGAACATCACGGCAGCCGCCGCAACCAGTCCCGAAATCATCTGACGCATTACTCTCTCCTGTTGATTTTCGTATCTTGGATTTTTTCTTGAATTTTTGACGTTTCTTAAGTTGGCGGCCTTCCGGGCGCCTGTGCATGCGGCCGCGGCCGAGGACGCCGCGGACGGTCGTTGATCTCAGGCGCAAAGATCACCGGCGGCGGATTGACGGGCACGTCCATCTGCGGCGGCAGCGGCGCCGATTGCACACCCCAGCTCTGGTGATAGCTCTCGGCGGGCCTGGGCAATTTGCGGTTGGCGGGCGGCTCGACCTCGAGCCGGCCGTAGCCCGGCCGCAAGCCCATGGTCGGATAATAATGGCCGACGTCCTCGGGCTGCCGCTCGGCGATGTAGCGCCCGCCATAGATGGTCGGCTGCACCTGGACGTTCTTGCCGAGGCCCCAGACCCCCTCGACCACGCTGTAGGACGCGTCGATGTTGTCGATGATGATGGGCACGCCCGGGCGGCCGGGAACGACGATATCGAAGCCGCCGCCGGCAAACGCCGTCGCGGGCAATCCGATCAGAAAGGCGGCGAGCGCGAGAGCGCGCATGGAAGGATCCCGGTTTATCCGACGCTCAACCTATCCGATCGCCACGCGGAGAAGGTTAAGGCCCGCTCACCAATTTCCGGTAAGCCTAACGTGCAAGGGTCGATAGCGGCTCAAATGCCGCAAGCTGCGCTAGCGAAGCGTTAACGGGACACAAACCCGCCGCACATGCTGGATCGCACGAGGTTGCGTGGCACAAACTGTACATCCTCGGCGGGCTCACGTCGATGTGACCCCACATGCGAGAAGCCGCGGAACGACTGCCGGATGGCGCGCTTAGCACAGGTCTCAACAACATGGAGCAAATGCCATGACGAGCCTGAAGCTTCTTGGCTTGGCCGCGATCGTCGCGTCCACGCTGGCAACACCGGCCTTCGCGCAAACGACAGTCGACAATTCGGGCCGCTGCACGGGGCTCTTCCAGGATCCCAATTGCCAGAATCTCACCCCCGGCAATCCCACCACCGATCGCGCCTATCGGCGCCGGCACATGGCCCGCGGCCAAGTGAATCCGGATGACGGAACTCGATCGGGCTTCTGGCCGGTCGACACCGCAGGCGCCGTTGCTGGCGCCGCCGTCGGCACCGCGGCAGCCGTTGCATCCGCGCCGTTCCGCGGCTGGGACAATTCCTACGCCTATGACAATTCCGGTGGATATGCCGGCGGCCGTAGCGAAATGGGCTGGTACGGCAATTGGGATACCTATGCGGCCCGCAACGGCATCGTTTGCCGGCCCGGGACCTGGTACAAGGGAGCGGACGGCCTCCAGCACATCTGCCAGTAACACCGCACAAGTCGGGTGAAGAGGATCAGGCGGCCCTACGGGCCGCCTGTTTCATGGCGGCGAAACGCACCTCTGGAAGCATGGAATGCCGAAAAGTTCACTTCGCGGATATGAGGTGACACATGAAACGACTACCCGGCACCGCCGGCATCGTCCTAGCCTCCGCAACACTGCTCGCCCTGACCGGCGCCGCGCACGCGGTCGATCACGGCAAGGCCGCCAGTGACTACGGTTTTGCGAACGCCTCCCTCGAACTCTATTGTAAGGGTATCCTGACCGTGGCCGATGCGAAGGAGAAAGCCAAGCTCGACCGGATGTACCGAAACAATTCACGCTGGAAAAAGGACTACGCCGAGGGTTACGACTACATCGCCAATCGTGAGCGGCGCGACATGTCCAGTCTCTGGTCGATCTGTGTCGATGCAGCCTCACGACAAAAGTGGTTAAGGATCGCCCCGGAGGTACGGGTCATCCTGCAAGACTACGCCGACGGAAAACTTAAAGAAAACGAAGCGCAGGAACAATTGAACCAGAAGAATGCGACCTTGTTGGCCGTTCCTGCGACCGAAGAAGCATCCGACGTGGAAAGCACCAAGATCAGTCTGGCAATCAGGATCGCGTTGTACGAATCGGTCTGCGAGATCAAGCTGTCCCCGGCTGTCGAGCAGGCCAAGGAGCTATTGCTGAAAAACGTCGGCAAGAAAATAGTGATGATAGGCAGCGCCGCTATCATCGGGTCGTGGAACGGCGACAAGGCTGCGATGGCCAAGTGGTGCGCTGGCGCTCCCAAGACGCTGCGCATGATCGAAGAGGGTATGAAGCCATGAAGTTTGCCCTCACCCTCCGTCACCATTCTCGCTCTGCCCTGCAATGCGCAGGCACAAAAAAGGTCGCTAGTGCTTTAGCGCGGCGCGTTCGCTATCATCTTAGCGACCCTTTCCCTTCATGATCTCGTCTATCATCATGAGCGTATCTTTATACGCTTGATCCATCACCGGGCGGCAAGTGCCCTCGAATTGATCACGCAACACTTTGATGTTGTCGCACTTGCGCGACATCTCGTTTGTCATCTTGTCGTTGGCGACCGTAGCCAAGGCTCCAACCGCTTCTTTGGAAACGCCAGCCTGCGCACCTATGCGAATGCTGCGACCGTGCAACACGCCTGCTGCAGTCTTGAGTTTGCCGAGCAAAGGGTCGCTTGGGTCTTTTTGCTCACGACAGACCGCATCAATAGTCGCGTAATTCGCGCAGTTGATTGCATCGTCAAGAGGCGCCGCGTGAGCGTCGGCGGCCGCGAGTGCAGCGGCGACGGCGAGAAAGCGTTTCATGTCTCGTCCTCACTCCAAAGGGACGTGTTTGGTTCCGAGACCGCGCAAGGCTTCGACAGCTTTGGAGCACCATTCGTTTTGTCAGCTTTAGTCTTCCAAGAATCGGTTGACGGTTGCGTCGACGATCATCCGTTCTTTTGGTCTGACATCCCTCGCCCGTACCTCCAACGGGGGCAGTCTGGTTTCCGGCTCTACACATTTTCTGCCAGGCGGCGGTGCGGAGAAGAGCGCAAGCCAGTCAGACTAGACCTACACCCCGACTGCGGCTATATCGACGCAAACGCTGCCCGACCGTGCACCCCAACGTGCCGACTGGACAAGTTTCTTCTCGTTAACTGCTTATAATTGTTTGGTTTTGCCGGCTTAGCTCAGCGGTAGAGCAGCGGTTTTGTAAACCGAAGGTCGGGGGTTCAATCCCCTCAGCCGGCACCACTGATTTAGCCGACAACGTGGCCTTGCCAATAGCGGTCAACTCGCCCCCCACAGATAAGGCCGCTTGAACGGCGTCAGGACGCCCAGCGGGCGCTCCTATCAATGCTGCGAGCCGTCCGCGCGTCTCCACCGTGTAGGGCTCACCGGCCTTCCTAGCCATGACAACGACGCTATCGACCAACTCTCGAAAGCTTGTGGCAACCTGAGGGTCTATTTGTCCTCTCGCCCCAGCTATGTGCTCCAGATTTTGTTTGAAGCGTTTGATTGCGGTCGGGTGAAGATCGACCGTCGCAACAAATTCGTCCGCCGACGCCAGCTCCTGTTGCAGCCGGCCCTTTTCTAAGCGCTGGGCCTGTAGCCGCGTGGCAACCTCCTCTGATCCAAGTGTGCCATTTTCGACGGCGGTAATCAGATTCTCAATTGCCCTCTGGCACGTCGCAATCTTGGCTGTGATTTTCACCTTGTCACGGCGGGCGTCGGCTGACAGTGCTCGCCGTTCAGCAAGATAAGCTTCGACGAACTGCCCCATGAGTGCCGGATTGTCGATTTGGACCTTGAGTCGATCGAGTACAAGCCGCTCAATCTTTTCGAGATAGTATCTCGCCGCGTTGTTGCACGAACCGCTTTCCCTGTTGCGGCTGCACCGCACCCGCGGCCCCAACCGATCTGAGCCAAGCACTGCCATTCCAGACCCGCAAGCACCACACCGAAGAAGACCAGACAGCAACCGGAAGGATTTTGGCTTTCGACGCGATGCAGGGGTACCAGCTTCCAACCGCCTAGCTCGCGCGGCCTCAAATAAGTTGTCATCCAGAATCCGCAGGCCGGGTACGTCTTGAGTGACCCACTCGCTTTCAGGATTTGTCCGAGTTATCCGCCTTCCCGTCTTGGGGTCTTTAACCGACCGTCGCTTGTTCCACACTACTCGCCCAACGAACCGTTCGTTCAGAAGTAGGCCCTGCCCTCGCGCGGTGTTGCCGTTAATCGTCGAGGCATTCCATTTGCCCCCTCGCGGCGCCGGAATGTTATCTGCGTTCAAGGCCGCAGCGATCACGCGCGGTGATGCACCGGCCACGTACTCTTCGAAGATGCGCTTTACGACCGCGGATGTCTCCGGATTGATATCAAGTAGGCCCGGCTCTCCCTTTCGCGGTGTGTATCCGTAAAGGTTCCCCCCGGGATTGCGGCCTTGGCGCACCACACCACCGAGCCCTCGCCTAACCTTTTGGGCCAACCCCTTCAGGAAAAGGGCAGCCATGGTGCCTTTAACACCAACGTGCATTTCATTGATTAAGCCATCGGCTAACGTATGAATCTCGACTTCCGCGAAATTCATATCCTCGTAAAGCTGCGCAATGTCCGATTGACTGCGCGAGAGTCTGTCCAAATCTTCCGACAGAATTATGTCAAAGGAGTTGGCATGCGCTTCGCTGACCATTCTGACAAACTGCGGCCGGCCGAAGATTGAGGCGCCAGAGGCGGCCCGATCGTGGAAATTGCCAGCGATCTTCCATCCTTGCCGGGCTGCGAATTTCTCACAAACGGCTATCTGATCTTCAATCGAGCGGTCGTTTTGGAGGTCAGATGAATAGCGCGAATAAATTGCAACTCGTTTAGTGCTTCGTGTTGTCATTTGCACCGATTGCCTCAAGGTGGTCGATACGCGCCTGATTGCGGGCCAAGGCAACGATGAAGCTATTTAATGCCGCGTCGGTGTCGACATCATCCGGAGCTAAGGCGACGTTCCTGGAAAACAGATTTCCTACTTCGAAGCGACTATTGGCAGATGCGGACAATGGACTTGCAGGCATAATTTCCCCATTATTGAATAGATGCATACCCGACATAATGTCGGATTTCAATATGCGACAAGAGAGATGATGACCGGCCGGGACTTATCGTTATTGGCTGCACAGATTAGAGCCGCCCGCGGTCTTTTGGGTTGGTCTCAAGCCTACCTTGCCGAAGGCTGCAATATTCACCGCGCTACGCTGGTAGACTTGGAATCCGGCAAGCGGGAGCCACAGGAAGCGACAGTTGCCGTTCTAATGAACGAACTCACCGCGGCAGGCATTGTCTTTACTGAGAAAGGCGTTGAATTTCGGAAGTGGCCGGCGAAGACGTACGTACTCACGCCCATCAAGCGAAAACGGTAAGTCGCCCCGAAAAACCGGGGTGGCTTATGATCAACCGGTTGGAGCTTACGCCTCTTCTGAGGAAGGAAGATTATCCAACACTCGGCACTGCATATCTGCGATCGTTGAAACGATAAACTCGATACCGTCTAGGAAAGCCTCGCGCTCATGGTTCGAAGCAGCGACGAGTCTTTCAGCTTCGGTAAGGGTGCCAATGAGTTCGATCCCTTGCAGAACTCTGAACGTCAATGCTTGGAGTTCACTGGCGTCCAATGGCGCTCCTGTATGCCTTGGGGCAACAAGACACAGCTTTTCGGCACCGGAAATGCCCGGTTCAACGTGCGTATTCATTTTGGTTTACCCCCAAGGACGACTGTAAGCGATGTTCTCAGGCCACGCGCCAGCGTTCTTGGGTAGCGAGATAGGCCCAGGGTAGCAGTTCGTCGATCTGGCTGTTCGGGTGGTCGTTGACGATGCGGGTGATGACGTCGGCGAGATAGGCGTGGGGTTCGACGCCGATGAGCTTGCAGGTTTCGATCAGTGAGGCGATGACGGCCCAGTGTTCGCCGCCGCCGTCCGAGCCAGCGAACAGGGCGTTCTTGCGGTTGAGCGCGATTGGGCGGATAGCGCGCTCGACGACGTTGGAATCGATCTCGACGCGGCCGTCGGCAATGAAGCGCGTCAGCCCGTCCCAACGCGACAGCGCATATCGGACGGCCTCCGCGAGTTTGGTCTTCTGGCTAATCAGACCAAGCTTGGCGCGCATCCAGGGTTCGAACTCGTCGGCGATCGGCCGGCTCTTCTCTTGGCGGACGGCGCGACGCTCGTCGGCGGTGCGGCCGCGGATCTCGGCTTCGATGACGTAGAGCCCGGCGATACGTTCGAGTGCCTCGCTGGCGATCGGTGCGGGACCGGCCGCGGCGAGTTCGTAGAAGCGCCGGCGCACATGGGACCAGCAGAACGCCAGTTCTACGTCACCGCGCTCGGCCATGACCCGATAGCCGGCATAGCCGTCGACCTGGAGGATGCCGGCAAAACCCGCGAGGTGGACGATCGGCCGTTCGGCCTTGCGATCGGGAGCGTAGACATAGGCGACGGCGGGCGGGTCCGTGCCGCCCCAGGGCCGGTCGTCGCGGGCATAGGCCCAGAGCTGGCCGGTCTTGGTGCGGCCGCGTCCGGGATCGAGCACCGGGGCGGTGGTCTCGTCGGCAAACAGTTTTGGCGACTGCTTCAGCCTCGCGAGCAGTCGCTCATGCACCGGCCGCAACAGGAAGGCTGCCCGCCCGACCCAATCGGCCAGGGTCGAGCGATCCAGCTCGAGGCCCTGGCGGGCGTAAATTTGAGCCTGCCGATACAGCGGCAGATGGTCGGCATATTTGGCGACGAGTACCTGCGCCACGGTGGCTTCGGTCGGTAGCCCGCCCTCGATCAGCCGCGCTGGCGCCGGTGCCTGTACCATGGTCTCGCAGGCCCGGCAGGCATACTTCGGCCGCCTTACGACTAGGACCCGGAACTGGGCCGGGACGATATCCAGTCGTTCGCTCACATCCTCGCCGATCCGGTGCAGCGCCTGCTGACAGCACGGGCAGGCGTGATCGTCGAGGTCGACCAGCATCTCGACCCGCGGCAGATGCGCCGGCAACGCTCCTCTGTTCCTGCGGCGCCGTGCGGCTCGGCTCGATCGCTCGGCAGCATTGGCTGCATCGGTCGCCGCATCACTGCTCGCCTCGACCTGCTCGACCTCCTCCAGGCCGAGCAGCAACTGGTCCTCCGGCAGCGTCTCGGCCCGGCGGCCGAAGCGATGACGCTGCAACTCCTTGATGATCTGCTCGAGCCGCGCGGCGCGCGCCCGTTCGGCCAGCAGCATCGCCTTGAGCGTGCCGGGATCGTCCGGAAGCGTGTCGGCCGTCGTCGCCATGATGCGATTACACCATGCGTCGCGGCATCCCGCGAGCGCGACATGCATACTGATTCACTGTGCCGCAGTTCAACTCGCTTGGATCGGCGACGGTGTCTCGCGCGCGGCGTGGACGCGCTTCCAGTCTAGTCCTTCGAGCAAGGCTGACAGCTGCGCCGCGGTCAGGCGAATGACGCCGTCCTGCACGTTGGGCCAGCAGAACGAACCGGTCTCAAGCCGCTTGGCGAACAGGCACACACCCGTGCCGTCCCAATAGATCAGCTTTACCCGGTCGGCGCGCTTGGCGCGGAACACATACACGGCGCCGGAGAACGGATCGGCCTGGATGCTCTCACGCACCAGGGCCGCGAGCCCTTCGGCACCCTTGCGGAAGTCGACCGGCCTGGTCGCCACCATCACCCGCACCGCGCCCGTCGGACCGATCACGTGCAGGTCTTCAGCGCATGGATCACGGCCGCAATCGTCGCGGCATCCGCGCCGCGGCCGACCCGGACCGCGACGCCGTTGATCTCGAGCTCGATGATGCTGCTGTTCTCGGCGCCCTCGAGCGCCTTCCGGAGGCGTCGGCGCTGCCGCGGTGAGCGCTCCGGCGGCGTGGACGATGGGGTAACGACAGCGGGCACGAACGTCTGCGGCTCGGGAGCCACAGGGATCGCAACCGGCTGTCGCATTTGCCGGCGCCACGTAAACAGCTGTTGCGGCGACAATCCGTGCCGCCGCGCGACCTCCGATACCACGGCTCCCGGGGCCAGCGTCTCCTCGACGAACCGCGCCTTGTCGTCGGCCGAGAACTGCCGGCGTCGGCCGCTCTCCGTGATGACCTCGACCAGACGAACCGAGGTCCTGGGCTCAAGCATATGTTCAAGCTTAGACACAAGCCGATCTCCAATCAGAGATCGATCATTCCTCGCTCGACGCCTTCAATGGAAGGTGGGACCGAAACAGCGCTTACGGACGACTCGCCGGAGCCGTCATTCAATAAGGGGACTGTAAGCACAAACGCGCGAGAATGCAAGGGCGTTACCACCATTTCTCAAGCGTTTTCAATTACTTAGGGCGCCTCGCCCTATAGGTCAATACTTCCTATTGAATCCATTGAAGAAAAGCCCGGCCGGCTGCATCGGAGCCGCCGCCAGCACTATGGCTTCGCGCTAACAGCCGCTTTGCACAGCGCGCCTATTCGAACTCCGGCTTGCCGGTAACGCTTCGCGCCGACAAACTCAGTTCTATGTCGCGGACCTGCTCCACTAGCCGCTCTGCGATCTGTTCGTAATCAGATGGTGCCAGCGTGTCGACGCCTCGCGCCGTCAACTCGTTCTGTAGAATCTCTGCCAAGAGTAGTTTAACACTCATTCGGAAATCCATTTGCGATGAAAATTGAAGCATCCGTTGAAACTACGACAAACCATAAATGCGGTCCGCATACGACCGGACATCCGCGGGCGTTCCGTCGACTAGGTCCTTCAAATACTGCAAAAACTCGTCGCCGGTCGCGAGAGAGAACATCTTGGCCTTCAGCCTCACTTCTGTTCGCAAGCGACCTTCCTTCAACAGCGCGGCACACTCCCTATCTACAAACATGGCGTCTACATAAGGTCCATAAGTCGAAATCGCATTGATGTCGTTTAGTATGCTTGAACGCAGTTCAGCACGTTGGCCCGAGGAAATTTTCCACGCGAGGGCCGCGAATAAATAGGCGGAGATTCGGTGTGTAGGTTGCTGATGATTTCCGGGCCAGTCCAAAAACCTCACAACCTCTGTTTTGGCAATGTCGGAAGGCACGCCGTGTTGCTCGAAGAGATACACCAACGCGTGGTAGCGGTCGATCCAGCCAGTCTTGAGATGCAACATCCCCTCGGGATCGTCTGACGCCAAAACTCGTTGAAACTCAGTGATTGCACTTGTGATAGCGCCACGAACCGACGCCCCGTAACTTTCCAGCTCGTACCTCAGTACAGAATCAAAACTAAGCTTCTCTCGCGCCCACCGTTTGGCAAGTCGATCCAGACTCAAATTCGCAGACTCTCTATCGCTCCGAATGCCTGACGCAAAGATTGACAGGTCCATCTTTACGTCGATATGAAATTTTGAAAGCCAAACATTCCGATCACCGTCAAGAATTTCATCGACGTCAAACACAATGCTTGGCGGCGGCTGGCCTGCCAAGAATGCTTCCGCAAAAATCTGCTCGTGTTCTGTAGCTACATCGTGGGTTGCTCTAAATGATACATCACCACTGAGCATTTCGTGGGCAAGTCGAAGCTCGCTTGGCGAATGAAATACGATCGTCTCGTCAGAATGAATATTTGAGGACGGAAACACTACCTGCTGCCGCAGATAGGCGCGGTTCGCAAGATCCCAACAATCCTTCCAAAACGCTTCCCGAGGCGCGCCGGCGCGCCGGGTTTTTGTTTTGGTTTTGAACAATTCGCTGATGGCAAACTGATCTAGGTACACAACCTTTTTGTTTAATGCTGGCAGCACTTCGGCTCGTGCGTATCTGCAATCCCTGCACCGTCGTTCAAGATTCTCCCCGCCGACACTGAGTATTCCGAGCCCATTGTTTTTACAGCGGGGGCATTGAATGAATGGCCCTGTCTCGAACAAACCAGCCTCCCTCAAACTTCCTATTTGCGGGCCGGTACGCGCTGGCTTAGCGCCTTGGCATCCTCGTAGTGACCAAAGATCGGCGCCATAACTCCCTCAACGACGTCAAGGGCCACAGCGAGTTCTCTTTCTTTCGGGACGAAGCCTCGATGCATTGCCGCATCCCCCACATCGAGTGTTGCTCTCATACTTTCGCGCTGGATCGACGAAATGAATCCAGCTTTTTCGAAAGCGTCAAGCTTCTGGTTGAAGGTTTGAAGATCACCGACCTTCAGAATCATCACTTGCTCCAAGGTGGCTCGAATTCCCATTGCGGCAAGTCGATATTGCTTCGCATCCACGGCCGCGTACACCTCGTGCATCAAATCACCAATACCCTCCTCTTCCGCGCTAGTGACCCCGAGGCGCATAAACGCCAACCAGGCCGGAATCTTACGAGAGACTGGCGACGGATAGTACGTCCTGGTCTCGTCGTCCCTACTCGGAGTCAACCAGTTTCGAACAACCATCATGGAGACGGTATCGCAGCCACCACAAGAGAGGGTCGAATAGTCGTATGAGAAGAACTCGTCTGATCGCCTCGCTTGGGAGAGGACGTTGTGCATTGTCCAACGGATGCACATCGAACATGGAGCTTTTATTCTCTCTCCCACCTCAGTCATTGGCATCCCTTCTTGAACTAATCCGGTAACAACCTACGATATAGTCAAGCCCATGAACACCGTCTGCGAGCCTTCTGCCAACGGAAAGTTGCAGCAAAAAGGGGCGCCCACATACCGGCCCGCCCCCCTCCTCGTTTCTACAGACGGCGCGTCTGCTTTGCTTTGGTAACGGTGTTGACGATGACGTTAGGCAAGCTCGCCCTCAGGTCCGCTAGCTGCGCCTGAACGCGCGCAAGGCCGGATTCATCGGCGCCGCGTGCGTCAATCGTCACGCTCACTGGCGCGCTTACAGAGCCGCCCGGAGCCACGCCGTTAGGCAGGATTTGCGCGCCCTTAGGCACGTTCATAAACTCCGGCCCGTTCTCACCGACGATCGACCAACCGCCCGGAGCATCGTCCGTGCCG
This sequence comes from Bradyrhizobium sp. 613_E4_N2_2, assembly GCF_052075995.1. Classification (NCBI taxonomy): domain Bacteria; kingdom Pseudomonadati; phylum Pseudomonadota; class Alphaproteobacteria; order Hyphomicrobiales; family Nitrobacteraceae; genus Bradyrhizobium; species Bradyrhizobium sp. 613_E4_N2_2. The sequence goes on along the minus strand of NZ_CP197234.1, from coordinate 3,469,834 downwards.
TTGGCGTAACCGGGTGGAGCCGTTGGGCCGAACCCGCCTATGCCGTCCGTTGCGTTGCTTCCACCGCCAAGCCCTAACAACCCCATTAATCCGCCGCCGCCGCCCCCGCCTCCGGGGAATGCCTTCGACCAAAGATTGTCGACGGCCATAGACATGAGCTTGTCAGCGATCTTGTTCAGCGCGTTCGTTCCGGCCGCAGCGAACGAATCCCAAGACGATTTGCCTTGCGCTAGGGCGTGCTCGAAATCAAGCGCAAAGCCCCTCGCTGCGTCCTGCGACGTTGAAGAGAATTCCTTCACAGCGTTGTTCATCCGGATTTGCGCAGCCTCTGAACTGTTCAAGGCCGCAGTCACGTCCGGATAGATATTCTTAAGGGTCGACGCAATCTGTGCATCTTGAGGAGTCAGAAGGGCCGTTTGACGCGCAAAGCTAATTTGGTTTGCGACCTTCGCCTTCTCCAAGGCCAACGCCGCATCACCGGCCTGTTGTGCTAGCTCTTGAAATGCTTTCGCACGCTGGCCCGTAACAGAAACGCCTTCTTTTTCCGCGGCGGCTTCAAGCAAAGCCATAGCCTTGAGGCGCTCGATGTTGTCTGCCGTAGTACCGACCGATTCAGCAGCCGCAAGCGTGGTCTTGGAGTATTTGGTCAGGGACTCGGTGGCTCTATCGATGGCATTACTGCCGAGGTCCTTTGACGCCACCCTGGACGGTATCGGGGACTCATAATCCGACGCAGACAACCCCGGATATGGCTTGGCCCTAGAGCCGGGATCGGGTGGGTTTGCCTTGTCAAACGCCGCGTCCATTTCCGACGCTGTCGGATAACGCGGCTCGTTGACCAAGCCGGCCGCGACTCCACGAATCTTTTCGGACGCCTCTTGCTGGCTCATGTAGCCGAAGCCACTCCAAAGAGCCTTGCCGAACGTCGACCAAGTTTCCGTTGAAAAAATCGGAGAGTTATTGAATTCCTTACTAGCTCGCTCGAACGCTTCCGTATCGATAACGATTCCCTTTTGAGGATCGACGCCGGCAGCCTTGAGTGCTTCAGATGCGGCGCTTTCCACTACCGCGCGAGCTGGGTCGGACGCCCCCCCAAGCGCGATCTCTGGTTTCCTTAATGAAGGATGCCGCTTTATCAATGTACTTGTCGACCTCCGGCAGAAGCTCAGAAATCGCGGCCTTCATATATGTCGACCATTCAACGCTAGACTTGCGCCAACGTTCGTCGAAGTCCTTTGCCTTCTCAATCGTCTCGTCGCTGATGATGGCGCCCGCATCCGATGCGGCGTCCCGGATTCCATCAAAGCCATGTGAGGCTTGCTCAAGGAATGGAATCCATTCCTTGGTGTAGCCGAGCATTTGAGCAATAGCGATTTGATCTTGCGGAGTCTGCGCTCGCCGCACAAGGTCGCCCGCAGTCTGTAGTAGTTGCGTCTCGCTGATCAGTTGCCCGTTTGCACCCTTGATGCTCAGTCCGTTCGCTTCAAATTCCTTCGAAAGAGAGTTTGCGTTGCGCTGTGCGTCGTTCAGCAATTGCGCTGACTTCGACAGGCCCTCATTGACCTGATCCAGACTCAGGCCCTTTACCTGCCCGGCAAACGTGACAGACTGGAAATCACGTACTGACAACCCGGCCTGCTCTGCCGTTGTCGCCATATCGGCAAGTTCTTTGTTGGCTTGCTTGACGTAGTTTAGAAAACCAGCGGCGGCGCCAAATGCACCGAACCCAGCCAGTGCAGTCGTTAGCAAATCTGTTGATGAAGAAACGTTCCCGACAGCATCACCGAGCGACTCAACCGAACGTGTCGTGCTGTCTATGCCTTCGCCGGTCGCAGTGATTGTTACCCTGCGGACAATATCGCCGTCTGACATTCTATATCTTTCTAAGAATTAATTTCGAAATAGTTCGCCAATGCGTTGCTGGCCGCCCTGATGGTGCTAGAAGCACGGTGCAGAGCAAGGAGTTGCAATGGCCAAGAAAGTGAAAAAGATCGTCCGTCGCGAATACACGAGGGCGGACGTCAAAGAGCTTCGCGCACATTCAAAGGCCAAGACGCCCGTTGTTAAAATCGCGAAGCAGATGAAGCGCAGTGAAGGATCGTTGCGCCAAAAGGCCATCAAGCTCGGCATTCCGCTGGGGCACATGCGCTAACCGCTGCCGCGCGATGCGTGGCTCAGCTCGGGCGCGTGCTCATGATCCAACCAGCCGCGACGGAATACCATGCCCGCTCCTGCCCCTGGAGCGGACGGGGTCGGATCGCCATAGCGAGTCGGCTAAGGGCCGACAGGCGACAATGCGGGGCGCGCGAGAGCCGCGTTCGGAAATGCGTTCTCACCAGACAAGGACGTAGAGAACGTAAAGCGAATAGCCGATGACGAGAATGCCCATCATCACTGACAGCCATGTTAGGATTCTATCATGGTTCATTAGTCGTCTACTCGGGTTTCCATCAGTTGGTTTTTCGCTGTCGTTGGGCGTACTCGGCCCCCCATCCAAGTCCCAACGTAACCGAGATCAGCGAGCCGAACAGCACGCCGAGCTTCGCCGCATCAAGCAGCTTGTCGTCGCTAAAGGCGAGCATGGCAATGAAGATCGACATGGTGAAGCCTATGCCGGCGAGCAGCCCGACGAGACAAACGCCACTCCACGACACGTCCGGCGCGAGGCGGCACCAGCCCGTGTGCACCGCAAGCCACGTCGCCCCGATCACACCCAGCGGCTTTCCCGCACACAGCGCAAGTGCGACGCCGAGCGTCACGAACTGAGCGTCACCTGATAGCTCCATACCCTTGAAGCTGACACCCGCATTCGCCAACGCGAAGACCGGCATGATGGCGTAGGCGACCCAGGGATGCAGCGCCATCTCCACACGAATGACGGGCGGCACGATCCAGGGATGCCGCGACCGCGCCGGTGTGATCAGCCCAAGCACGACGCCTGCGAGCGTCGGATGAATGCCTGCCATGAGAAAGCCCGCCCAGACGATGAACGCCGGCACGACATAGGCATAGGCGGAGCCGATCCTGAGGCGCTGAAAGCCGAGCGCCATGACGACGCCGAGCGCCGCGACGGCGAAGCCGCTGGGATCGAGCCCGCTGGTGTAGAACAGCGCGATGATGAGAACCGCGATGATGTCGTCGATGATAGCGAGCGCCAGCAGAAAGACCCGAATGTTGCCTGGTATCGATTTGCCGAGCAGCGCGAGCACGCCGACGGCGAAAGCGATATCGGTGGCGGTCGGTATCGCCCAGCCATGGCCGCGCCCCGGAACGGCGTTGAAGCTCAGATAGATCAGCGCAGGAACGACGACCCCGCCGAATGCCGCCAGCACCGGCAAAATAGCTTGGTCGAACCTGCTCAGCGCGCCCTCGTGGATCTCGCGGCGAATCTCCATGCCGACGACGAGGAAGAACATCGTCATCAGCGCGTCGTTGATCCAGAAATGCAGCGGCCTTTCGAAAGCAAATGGGCCGAGGTGAAGTGGAATCGTCAGGTTCCAGACGTCATGATACGAATGGGCCAATGGCGAGTTGGCCCACAGCAATGCGGCCGCCGCGGCCGCGAGCAGCACAATCCCGCTGATCGCCTCGACATGCAGGAAGTGCTGGAGTGTCGCGAGCGCTCGCTCAGCGAGAGATTGGGACTTTGAAGGGTTCCTGTTGGGCAGATGATCGTTCATGGGCACACGCATCCTGCGTGGCGGCCCGACCATCGCTTAACCTGTCACTGCTTTACGCAGCGAGCACCCATGGTCCTTCTACACAACAGAGCCGAGAACGCAACTGTGATGTCTCCAACGGGTCAAAAGGCGAAATACCAGGAGTCGGCGCAAGTTTGCTTCCCCCATACTACCGGACATCTCATTCCGCATTCCCAATGCATCGTCTCTCTGTATTCACTCCAAAGCTTTTCCAGAGACGCTTGGGTTCCGACCCATGAAGAGCACGCTGCAGCTCTCGCGGGCGGGCGGAGCCATGCCGATTGGCAGCCTCACAGGAGATTCTAGGTCCCCTGCGCTACGCTGACAGTCGAACCCAGAGTGAACCAAGCGAAAACCGGATCGGTTGGCGCGTCGAGTTCGCCGTACCAGAGCGAACCTCCTTGGCCGCCTGACATGCTGGCGCCATCAAGGCTGATGCCATCAGTCGCGCTAGTAGGTGCGGCGCCAAATTTGATAGTCGCTGGATTTACGCCATTTACAACGATACAGAGATGCTTCCGATCATTGTTGGCACCTACCAATGGTGTCGGCGTAGCTGCGGAGACTGAAACGGAAGTTGTCTTGATGGAGATGCCCATTGAGGCGATAGTCCTTTGAATATGAGTTAGAAGTACTTGGCAGCCGCATCATCTTCGTTCGTCTCGTCAGGCATCCTGACTTTCGAAGCATCAGCCGGCGTGGCACCCATTGAGTTCAAAATCATCCGGAGCAAATTTAGCGCCTTAACTCCAACCTCATCGCCAGCCATCTGGCGGCCACGAATGTCGCTGGCGATACTTACCAGCGCTCGGTGCGATTTATTGAGCCAAGGCAATTCTTCTGAGAACGTGTTCCATGCCTCTTTTTGGCTTTGCGTCTTCAAGAATTTGGGTGGCGCGCCTAGCGGGCCAAGCCCGGTCCATTCCTTGCGGTCTTTGAAGCGGCTTGGATTCCGGAGCGTTCGCCCGGTCGTTTCCGCCTTAATGAGCGGGACGCGAGGTCGTGGCATTAAAATGCGATTCCTTTCTAATATTCGAAAGATGGGTATGGGGCCACGAAATGCAGCGATGCGCAGGATGGCCCATGTCGGTTCCTACTGCCCGGAGGGCCTAGACTTTTTGGGGTGCCCCCTTGGGGGTCTCCCGCCAAGGTGCTGCCTGTTACACGATCGACACCTTGGCGGGACGCGGCGGAGCGGTAGCCACGCCTACAGAAAGAGACCGTGGCGCCCCCGCGCAACAGCTTGCAGGCGCTCTATCTCTGCCGTCTGAAAGCTGTTCAACTGATCCAACGTCATCGATCGCCGAGGGCGTGGCAACGTGCCGGATGTGGAGATGGCCTGTGCTTTCAAGGACCGTACCTTGCGCGACAACTTGTGCAACATCTGGGCCGCCCGGAAAGTCGCTGAACGATGGCCAGCCACTGGCCTGGGCGTAGCTGTCTTGTCGACCACAAAGGCGAAGGCATTATCGCCCGCTGCCCCTTCCGCACAAATCGTCAGTTCGGTAAGCCGCGCCCGAGTGATGACCCGCACCGTTTCTCCGTCGATTTCCTCTTTGCGTTCAGCTAAGATGTCGCAACCAACCGACATGCTCGCTCGATTACCTGAGTTGCACATTCGAGCGACCATGGGGCCATCCTTGCACTGATCAAGGTCAAGCCGGAATTGCACACCTTCGTCGTCAATCATCACCGATAGAGCATCGTCGGTGCTTGCGACCTCAAACGACGCCTGATGATCGATCCAGAAGCCAACACGTCGATTGCTGATATCACCGAAGCACCCTGACCCAAGCGCGACTCGTTCGCCCTTGTGCGTGAATACTTCGTTGAATTTAAGAATCTGCCCATCAAGCGCCTGATCTTCGACCACATCAAAAATGACGTTCATGGCGCCGCCGCGCTCTACTCTGAAAGCGCGCGCCTCAGAGCGCTCCAGCGAACGGAGGTCCGCAGGGTCAATTACGATAGTCATTTAGCGAACGGCCTCTGGGATTGAAGACTTTCCGATCAGGTTCGCTTCGTGCAACTCTTCAAAGATGTAATGATAAGGACCGCTTCTATCGGAAATTCCGCCGAGTGCATTTGACCAGACACGCTTCAACGCACTGGTTGACGCGCCTGCGTCTTCGATGGCGTCAAACATCTTGGTGTAGGCCGAGTGCGCTGCATAAAGATCGATAAATGCCTTGGCGAAGTTCCTCCCTAGACGGGTCACTTCTTCCTTAACTTCCTCGCAGACCATGCGAGAGGCGACTGCACGTTCGCGCTGAATAGTGCCAGCTTCCCGTCCTCTTGCAGTCTTGAGGTCTTGGATTTTTCGCAAGATCGTTTCTAGCTCGGGTTGGCTTGGTACGCCGACGAGAGGTGGCAGACCGGTCAATGCGCGAATACGATTCTCTTCCGCCACATTTACGTGAGTAGCAGGCTGGTCCCGCTCTTCGGCGCGTAGAACCATTGCGCGTGCCATCAGTGGGGCAAGAGCAAGGGAATGGTCTGTATCCCTCTTGAGCGCCTCTCGAAGAGGGGGATGCAGTTCTTCTGGCCTTGGGATAGTCTTCACTTTGTTTCCAATTTCTCTGTAACCTTGGCGACGACGTACCCGCAGTCGCAGATGAACGCCGCGCGATCATTCGACAGCACGTCGCTGATGGACTTGTCGGGCGGCACATTGATTACCTTGCTCTTGCCGTCTGGCAGCCCAACAAGCAGCGTCTGGCCCAGAGGATAGAGTTCCCCCACAGGACGGCCGGTGCCTCCCTTGTCGCTGAACTCGAAAGCGGCCTTGGCGGCCCGTGATGGGCCAATCCCTAGCCGGGTTAGCTCAGTGGTTAGTGCGATCTGTAGGATGCGCCGCAATGAATAGCCGCGGTTCTCGCCGCAACCACGGGACGGTACGTCGCAGGGCTGCAGGGTGATGTGAGAGCGTTGCAGATACCGTTGCAACGTCGCCAGCGGCGTGCCGGTCGCCTTTCCAGCAACGCCGGTCGGGTACGTTTTCATGAAATCCTCGTTGTGAGTGTGCATCTCGCTATTCCAAGGGCGAAAAAAACAGCGCGACCGTATGAGCGGTGCGCTGTAAGTCTTTTGAGAATCGAAAGCGGGAAAGGCGCTCGAAACGCCAATCCATAATTTCAATATACCACGCTAGGTGGTGGGGGGTGTAGACACCCAAGGTTCAGCTAACTTCACGGGTCCGCAAGCTTGGTTCAAATACGACTTTCCATGCTGTGGATGAGGGACAGCCGGACGTGTGATCGTAAACGTCCCGACCATGGGCATAACAAATCGTGGAGACTCCCCGTCCCGTTCAATCCGGTCGAGCTTATCGTAAAATCGGGTGAGTTGGCGTAGCGCTGCCAGGATCATCGCTTGACCGGCCGCACTTGTCTGCCCGCGATCCTTGCGGCCTTGGTCGAAACCAAGCATTTGGGCGTTCCAGCAATCGACCATGACGCGCTTTAGCACCCTAAAACCGTCGCCCAAAAAGTCTTCAGCGAGAGCTACCACCTGACGAGCGTGCAAAAGTCGCTCCGTGGGACGCTTACTTGTCGGGTCATCTGCAAACGGGTCGTGCAGCGGCTCGCCCAGAGCAATCGCAAGATGAATCCGGAATAGCTCCGCGCTGGTCCAATTTCTCCGATTTTCAAATTCGTTGGCGCCTAGGTCCCCTCGATCGGCCATATCCTTCAGCGGATATGGCTGCGGTTTGTTTTCGTTTGCGACGGGCGGGAGTCGGCCGTTGTCGCAGACAGTTACTATCGTCTCGACAGGCAGCGGCTTGTCAGGGCGGAAATTGACGCGGGGGCTGGTTCGCTTGCCGTCCAATGAGACAACGTTTTCACTCCTCTGCCTTGGTGCTGGCGCTGCAACCAATTCGCCCGTGTCTTGATCGTGCTGCCTGATGGTTTTGGCCCGCTCGATGCGGACCACGTCTGAAATCGTCCTTGCCATATTACTTTCGCTTCAATGCTCAAAAACTATTCCCGCTGCCTTGCCAGCATGTCGGGTCGAAATGAATCAAAAATGGATCGTCGCCCGCCAAGGCGTGCGTTGTGTCTCTCCTTCAATGCGCGGCAAAGCGCTCACCCAAGCGAGGCGCTGTCCGACCGGTTAGATTGCTGGTGTTCACCGGGCCGCTAGTAGCGGCGAGCAATGTCGATACGTGTAGCCGAATTCCCGACAAATTTCCAGACCGTTCAAGGTCCGATCCTTGCGACCACGATTGTAGCTATAGCCGATTTCGCGACAAAAATCGACCCCGTTTCCACTTCCTAGATGAGGTAGCCGGGCCGATGTCCGCTTTGCATCGACGCGCGGACTACCGCGAGCTTTCGTGCACGGACCGCGAAGGGCCACAACCGGACATCCACTCGCGTATTGTGTTCAGGGCGGCGGGAGTGCTTCCGCCTTCTCAAGCTTGTCATCGGGCACGGCTTTGTTGGACCGTACGAATACAATGCGGGAGATTGCTGATATTTCCGCGTCAGGTCTGCCATCTTGACCAATGAGGATAAGCCCGGCCCCGCCATTAGCTACATTTAGGATAACTGGCTCGCCGCTCCACGTCTTGATTGGCTCCATTCCGATGATAAGAAATTCACCCATGGGCTGGTCTAAATACTGAAGCCTCAGTTGCGGACCGACCTCTGCAACCGCAAGTTCAAAGCCGAACTGCTGAGCGCGCCCATAAATTGCAGCCAGGGTCACAGCATCGGTTTTGAAGCCGAGCTCGCCCGCCGATACAGCAACAAGCTCCACATCTGTTTTCGTAGAATCGACGATAAAGGCCGGTCGAGCGAGAATTTCCGCAGCCAGCCCTCCGACGCCGCAACCTTTTTTGTCCAACGCGTTACGAAGGGCGAGCGAGTCCGCAAAAGTCCCCAGCGTAATTGTTTTCCACGTCGGCACATCGGCGGAGGATCTGACCAGCACTTGCGGCACACTGGTCGAGGGAGCTTTCTTGAGCTTCAACTGGCTCTGCAAGACATCTTGTGCGGTGCATTGAGCCCTAGCTTCACTCGCGAGTTGGAATATGCACACCGCGTAGAGCATCGCGACAATAAAACCGCGGCTACGATGCCCACCTGTCGAACAATCAGGTCGTACGCGGCAATCGACTCGAAACATTACCATAACAACCTCTCTTGTGCGAGGCGCGTATCGATGATCAGAAAATTGCTTCAGTATCAGTCCGCCAGGCAGCATCGGCCAACAAAGACTACCAAGTGTAGGACAGGCTTTCGTTCGAAAACGCCATGTCGGTCACATCATGGCTCCGGGGATGAAACAACGGATGTCGATCCGCAGCGCCTTGCCGACCGTCCAAGAGTAGAAGGGCCAGACCATCGTGCGACCGGCGCGGTTCGGTTTCTTGATCACGGCCTCGTCCGGCACGTCCCACCATTGGCTCTTGATGCGCACGCGGTAGTGGCCGTCCTTCACCTCCCAGTCGGCGTCGGATAGCGCGGTGCCGTCGGCGTTGGAACAGCATGGCCCCTTGTCACTCTTGAGGCTCTCGAACCAGCTATCGAGTTCGGGGCGGCTATGATCGTGCGCGTGCGCCGCGAAGTGCCAGACCACCAGAATGATCACCACCCTGATGGTGGCCATCAGAAATATCTTCGTCACTGCAATCTCCTTAAGCAAGCAAGAGATTTGCGCCGCGACTTCTATAATGAGTTTATTCAAACCGCCGGAGTCACTGTGTGAACCGCTTCACATGAAGCGCCAATTCCAGACTGGCTGGGTGGCTTCTAGAGTCCTCGGCTGTTCCTATGTCTGCGATGCGGGCACTAAGGTTCAACGACCGCGTCGAAAGCGACAGGTTTAGAGTCCTTTCGAAATCGGTCTGATCCTCGTGCGGCAGGATTGGAAGGCACGACAATGGCTGTCTCCGGGTCTCTGCCACCTACCGATTAGCCCTGGAAAGCCACATGCGGATACAATGTGAACGCGTTCACATGGCGCATCGGCCAGGGGCGCTAAATTGAGTATATGAGTGTAGGCGCCCCTTCCCGCGGAGTGCTCAATGAGCAACGAACGTTGGCCGTACTTCGCTGGCATCGCATCGATCATCTTAGCTATATTCGTTGCGTACTCCGTTGAGAGCAAATGCCAAAGAGAGCTTGCATTTCAGCGTTCGTTTCCATCCGATTTGTCCGAGCTAATCGTAGGAACTGAGCCGATCAAGTGTTGGTTCAGCAATTAAAGCATGCCGTGTGGGCGCCTACTTCCGCTCTGGGTCAAACTCGGACCTCACCGAGCCGTGCTGACACTTCCGGAACATCCTCCAAAGCGGACGCACTTAGCGATCAGGCGAGGCGGCCGTACCACCGGCCCGGCTTCCACCGGGCAGGCGGTGCTTACATAGGGACCGTAGGAGGGGTAATACCGGTTAGCTACAGCGACGCGTACTCCACGCGTCCCATTGGCTTGACGATGGCCCGTAGAGATTTGCCGCGGAAGTCGGAAGTATCTTCAGGCTCTAGAACTCCGGTGGCTTCCCGAACCTGCCGGTAAGTGGCCATACCTTGATCCTGCGCAGTTTCGTCTGCGGACATGAGTTTGAAGCTGTGTGAAAACTCTTTCTCGGTATGATCTCCATCTTCAATCTTAAGCGACAAGACAAATTCCCTTTCCTGATCCCAAGCACCGCCCGATATTTCGGCGTTCACAATTTTCACGCTGTGCGGGCCGAGGGGTGTTTTCGGTGATAGGCCCGACTTGCCGGCCTCTTTGGACTGATCGGCCTTTCGAGCGCCTTTCGTTTTTGCGCGGGCTATTGCCGCCTCCTTTGGGTTTTCGTAGGGCTCCGGCAGGTCTTCAAGATACCGCTCTTCCGCAAGCCACATGTGTAGTTGCTTCCACCATTTTTTTTCGGTGGCGGTTTGCTGGTAGTGGGAAGCCCAAGCAGCGGCCTGCGTCACGAGGGTGGCGTGGAGCACTGGCGATGGCGCAAGTGCTCTGTAGGCGGCCTGAGCCTTGGCCCGTTGGTGCTTCCGGGGGTAGGCAGCCCAAAGCTCTTCAAAACCTCCCGGGTCCCATGCCGTCCCCGCCGTGGTGGCCTCCGGGCCACCCACGGGCGGCGGCGAAGCCGCGGCATGGGTATCTTCATTCATATTTACCGTAGGCATGTCAGTAGACATGCCACGTAAGTATGTTTGGGTGCCTTCATGGGCACCGCTAGTGTCCGTAGAGGTGCCTTCAGGGGCACCACTTGAGGTGCCTTCCGGGGCACCGCTAGTAGAGGTGCCTTCAGGGGCACCGCTAGCCGGCTTCGATGCGAAATCGAAGTTTAGGCCGTACTCCGTTGGTCGGGTGCCGGCACCCTGCCGGATGATGCTGATTACGCCGTTCTCGACTATGCGACGCAGCGAAGGGATGATTTTGTTTCTCTCTGCGCCGGTCGCGACTTCTAGGTAGCGCAAACTGGCGCGAGAGTTTCCAAACCTCGCATAATATCTATCGATGATATGGCGCGTGATCTTGTGATCCAAACGAGTTGCCCACGGCGCGTCAATAACTGCGCCTAGCAATTTGTACTGCTTAAGGAGAACAGGTTCGGTGGCCGTCGAATTGGCGGCTGCTGATTGCTTCATCTGTTGGATGATCAACCGCGGGCCAGATTCGAATGCAAGTTCTTAAGCCAATCCGCGAAGTCGACGGGATAGGTTCGGAAACCAACATCTCGGTTTGTCTCGGAAATCGCCGCTAGGCACGATTGGTCGACCAGCAACGGCGCCAGCTTCGACCAATCTTCGTCTGAGACGGCGATCTGAGAGTCTAATTCGCGGAGGCGCTTAGCCGCGGCAGCGTTGCGATGATCTTGCTTGAAGCGGCTAGCGTTACTGTCGCGCCACCTAGCGGAAGTACGGATTTGGTTGGAGAGTGCGGCGCTAAAATTCAATTTGTTGTGGAACATAGTTGCTTTCATTGGTGTGGTGGCTCCCGCCGCTAACGCGGCGGGGCGCGTGCTGCGCAATTATTCGGACGACAGTGGGTAAAACTTCGACGGGGTCGTCGCCAACGCAGCTACGAGCATCGCGATGTAGGCATCGAAGTTAGCGACGTTCTGGCCCGCTATGATGTTTGCATTTAATTGACCAACCGCGCGAAACAGCTCAGGGGCAATCGGCCACGGCCCCTCGTAAACTGGCGCAATTCTCGCCCAATATCCCGAGGATATATTCTCGGCGGTGTTTACGACCCGGTCTAGCCGGCCCGCCGCTGCTAAATCGGGCGCTTGCGCCGATTGCAATTTTCTCGAAGCCGCAGCGAGAGTAGATTTTAGGTAGGTAATGAAATCGATTTTGTTGGACATAGTTTCCTTATAGGTTGCGCGCACAAAAAAACCGGCGTGCGCTGCCGGTGTCAGAGAGATACGGTTATTGGTGGCCTTTCCAGTTGTTCATCGAAAACTAACTTCCTGCTCACCTCTCGTTCATGTGCATCTTCCTACGGTGTCATACGTTCTAGCGCTCCACAGGAGGACACCCATGAAACTCAAGTTCGCACTCGTTGGACTAATCGCGCTCAGCGGCGCCGCGTTCACCGCCAGTGCGGCATCAGCTATGCCGCTCGCCCCTCTCGGACAAACCTCAAACGTTGAGAGCGTCGCATTGGTTTGTGGCCCGAATGGCTGTGTTCGCACAGCACCGGCCTATCGAAGGTATGGCTACGGCGTAGGTCGCTATGGCTATGGCGTACGTCGGGGTTACGGATATCACCGTGCGTATGGCTATCATGGCGGCTATCGTCGATACTGACCCCGTTTACGGAGAGGCCGCCTCAAAAGGGCGGCCTTACTTCATGGACAGGGCGACGATCATCAGCGCTACTGGGAGCGTTCCAAATACGATCACCGCAATACGAAACCTGAGGTCGGAGCCCATGGCGCGGTCCCTCCTGTTGTCAGGCGGGAGCGCAATACTCTCAGTCACCGGTAGTTGCCGAGGGCGGGGCGGTGATGGCCGACACAAATTGCATACCCGCATCGTGGGGTCTGAGCAAGATTGCTCACTCTCTCGAAATCTCGTGCTCGCGTTCGCACCATGTTCAGGGCGGACCAAATACCTTGATTTATCTCAAGGTCAGTACAAAACGAAAACTGAGGCGGCCTTACTTCATCAGGGTGTTCTCCTGGCGGAACGCCCCGGCCTTTATTCGTTACACCCATAACGAGTTAATCCTAAACGCGCATGAACAGGTTGTGGCCAGTCTAGAACAAATTAGGACACTTCCGAATTCAGCTTAGGACACTAGGGGTTAGATACGGACAGCACCCCAGTCGCCATGAGAACAGATGCGAACCGGAACGCGTCAAAAACGGCCCGGAGTCGGGCGCCGCCGTCGCGGACGAACCGGCCGGTCGGGGCGCTCCTCCCCCGTCCAGACTCCAAAGCTGATAATCCCCGGGGATTCCTGTCGGCTATACTGACCAATCCCCTCAGCCGGCACCAGCGCTTAGCTTGTTTTATTTCGATGTCCCTCAACCGGGCGCGGCGTTGTATCCTTAGTTGTTTTCATTCCCGGGGCTGGCTTTGCTCTAACCTAATTTTTTTGACCGGCGTCGACAGACTTTGGACAGGGCCGCCCCACAAAGGCGGCCCTTTCTTCTGCGGGCTTCACACCCCATCTGCAGCCTATGCGTACCGCGTTCGAATTCTGCCTGACGACCTAGGATACCTAGGGTGAAACAGCATCTCATATCGACGCAACGTTGATGACATCCAACGTCCCGCGAAAGATCATGTCACCCGCCACATAAAGGATGACGGCGAGACCGACGTAAGCAATCCATCGATAAGTTTGCAGAAGGCGCGCAATGAAAGAAGCGGCCACGCCCATCATCGCGATGGAAAGCCCCAGGCCGAAAATCAAGATCATCGGATGCTCGCGTGCTGCCCCTGCCACGGCCAGAACGTTGTCGAGAGACATGGAAACGTCGGCCACGACAATCTGCCAACTCGCTTGAGCGAGTGTTTTGCGAGCTTTGCTGCCTGCAATTGCTCCAGCGGCGTCCATCGCACCTGTTGGCTCTGTGGAGGATGTGCGCAACTCTCGCCACATTTTCCAGCATACCCACAACAACAGGATCCCGCCGGCGAGCAAGAGGCCGACGATCTGGAGGATTTGCGTCGCCAACCCGGCGAGTAAGACGCGCAGTATCGTCGCGGCAACAATACCGATCAAAATCGCCTTGCCTCGTTGCGCCTCAGGAAGTCCGGCTGAAGCAAGACCGATGACGATGGCGTTATCGCCAGCAAGCACCAGGTCGATCAGAACGATCTGCAAGAATACGCTAAGGACATCTGTATCGAAATAATCAGGCACGGGTCATGTCCCCGCCGCGGGGGAATGGGCAGCTGCAAGCGAGATCGCATACGTCTATCGGATCGGTTGACCGATACCTGCCACCAAGAAACGGGGGTCCTAACGCCGCCGGTTATCAGGGGCTAGCGCTATCGCCTAGAGCCGCGTCCGAATGTAGTCTGACCGGTTGCTCGAAAAGAAGTGCCACTTGATCTGGTTCGCCAAGAATCGCGGCGGCACAACCCAACATGGTCAATGCCCCGGCAACATCCCATAGCGTTACATTTTCTAATGTCGCATTTCCCGACTTTGCCCAAGCCAAGACCGCAGTGATCATCGCGTCTGAGAAAAATAGAATACTGAGCGCTGGCAAGACGAGCTGGGAATCCAGCAGGAGTATCATCAAGAATGCAGGAGCTGCGACCAGTATGCTCAACACCGCGCATGTGCAAAATGCTTGCCGCCAAGAAGCATTCCTGTTTGTCCAACTTGCACGAGAAAGGATCATTTGATCCTCCTGCATAGGAGCATTTTTTAGCGCCACTCACCTGCTGAACTACTCTGGTCTAGCTGATCGTTTTCCGACGTCTCCCCATCAATGTTTTGTCCTATGCCGCTGACTCTCAATTAACGTAAGAATGCCAGCGGTCACCACGGCAATAACGACGACGGCTGCCAGCGCCTCGACAGAGGCCAAGGTCCCGTACCACTTGTTCCAAAGCTCAATCACGTGCTGGCTTCTCGCGAGAGTGCACCCACGATCGACAAGATCTGCTCTCCAAGAAGAACGAACTGGGCGATCAAAAAAGCAATGCTACTCATCGTCGCGCGGTTTTTCACCGCGCGGCAAGGTGACTTATGTGGCAAGTCTAAGCTGACCTTCATTGCTGAACCGGAACTAAGAACCTAGCGTTCCCACAGCGAACGGGAACGCGCACCACATGCCCAGCGCTGTGGTCAAGCTTCGTAGATCCCCTTGAAGGTCGGGGGTTCAATCCCCTCAGCCGGCAACAGCGCTTGAGGCGGAAACCTCAGCTTGCATTCTTCGGCGCACTGCTTTGCTGAAAGTGCTCCGCACCGTTGATTTCGACCCAGCCATGTTTCGACTGCTCGAAAACCGATCTTAGCGGAGCCGGGAAATTCGGGTCCGCCATCGCGCCGACGGCGACGCCGATCATCCCTGGCAGATTGTCCGCCTTCCAATAGACCGTCGAACCGCAATGGGTGCAAAAATAGCTGCGGACCTTGCCGCCGCTCGCGGCCTTGCGAACGTATTCGCTTGGGGTCCCCGAGCTCGTGACGGCCTCAGCCGCGTAGAAGGCACCGACGCCGAAGGGCGCACCGGTTCGGCGCTGGCAGTCCATGCAGTGACAAGCAACGACCGCGCGGGATGGCCCCGCGAGCGACAATGCAACGGCGCCACAACTGCATCGGGCATCGATCATCGCGCCTCCGAACGTCGCGCTCACTCCGTCCCCACCTCGAACGCCAGCAGCACGTTGCCGGCGACGCCGCTCCATTGGCCGTAGCCGGAATTGGTGTAGAGCATGCCGCCGGCGATGACCGGTCCGGGACCGTCGATCGCGCCGCCATGGGCGGGGACGCCGTTGACGGCCTTGTAATCCTGCGCGGTATCGAACTCCCAGAGCAGCTTGCCGTCGCTGGCATAGGCCCGCAGGAAGCCGCTGACGCCGCCGGAGAACACGACGCCGGGGATCAGGCTCACCGCCGCCGAAAGCGCGGGGCTGCATTGGAGACGATCGCCACAGGCGACAGGAGGCACCTCCATCACGACTGTCCCGCTGGCGAGATCGAGGCCGAACAGGCCGCCGCCTTGCGTGGAGTCGAGACGTCTGGTGCCGTCACGCAGGAAACGCACGTCGGAGTTAGCGACATAGATGCGATCCTGATCGGCGGCCGAGCCCCATTCGCTGCCGCCAAGCGCACCGCCCTTCCCGATCCGCGTCTGCCACAGGATCTTGCCGCCGTCGTCGGGATCGAGCCCGTGCACGACGCCGGATTTCTGTGCGATGGCAAGAACGCGCCTGCCGTCGCGCAGGGTTACCAGGATCGGCGACTGGCCGAAATCGTGGTCGGGTCCGTGATCCTCGGGACAATTGGTCTTGTCCACGCCGTAGCATGCCACGACATAAGCGTCCTTCGGCGTGGCCTGCTGGCTCCAGAGCAGCTTTCCCGTCGCAAGATCGAAGGCGAGAATCGCGTCACTCGTCGCGGATGGCGGATTCGAATAGGAATTGCTGGTCGCGACATAGATCGCGCCGCGCTTCACATCGATCGTCGGCGCCGACCAGATCGCGGCACCGGACGGGCCGAACAGCTGCACGCCCTTCGCGTTCTTGTCGGTCGGATGCGGCACTTCGGGGATCGTATAGGCTTGCCAGACCGGCTTGCCGGTCGCGGCCTCCAGCGCCACCACGCTGCCGCGGAAGGTGCAGCATTCGTAAGAGGCTTGCGAGCCGGCGGCCTCCTCAAGCGAGGACACCGGCACGTAGAGAACGCCGGAATGCAGCACCGGCGCGCCGGTAATGCGCGCGGCCGGATGCTCCTCGACCTTCGTCTTCCAGATCAGCGCCCCCGTCAGCGCGTTCACGGCATAGGCGTTGGCACGCAAATCGCCGAAGAAGATCGCGAACTGATCGGAGCCGGGAAGCGGCGCGACCGTGATCGCGGCGCGCACCGCCGCATCGATCGCGAACGTCCACAGCGTGCAGCCGGTTCGCGCGTCGAGCGCATGTACCTTGCGGTCGGTGCCGCCGATGAACAGCAGGCCGCCCATGATCGTCGGCGGCGCAAAGGACACCGAGGCGCCGGGAAACGCGTAGGCCCATTTCAGCCGCAGGCGCGGCACCTGCGCCGCGGTCAGCCCCGCCATGTCGGCCGGCTGGAAGCGGCTGTTGTTGAGATCGACGCCCCACCCGTTCCAGCGTGGACCGTCGAGCGGTTGCGGAAAGCCGCTGATCTGCTGCGTGCAGCGGCCCTGCGCGTCGGATGCGCTGTTGATTGCGGCCTTGCCGGTGACGAAAGCAGCAATCGCGCGACGCTCGTCGTCGCTACGCTCCTTCGCCATCGCGGCCATGCTGCCGGAGGTCAGCGTCCCCAGCACGTGATCGAACGACATCGCCTGCATGGCGCCGCGCGCGGGCGCGCGGTTCTGGGCATCGCCGGCATCGTGACATTGCGCGCAGTGGGTGGCGTAGAGCGCGGCGCCGTCCTGCTGCGCCAGTGCCGGCGTGGAGCACCAGATCAACAGAGCCGCTACGGCAAAACTCGGCCTCATGGCGTTCTCCGGCATCGTCGACACGCGACCCAAAGATCGCGTCACACAACCTGAAGTGTATCGCCAGTGCGGTCACGGACGCAATGGAGTTCCGCCTGCGTCCGTCACATCGCTGTGGCCGTGCGGATACGATCGGGCAGTTCATCCAGACGCCATAGGGCAAGGCTCTTGTCGCGCCAGCCGCCGCCGCCCTCCTCGCAACGCTCGTTGATCAGCGCGCGCGGCGCGGGCCAGTTGAATGGTGCCTTCTCCATGTTCAGCGCGCGCCAATCGCCATCCGCGCAATCGCGATTTGCATCCCATTCGGGAAATGTCGTGACCAGCAGGAAGCCCGCGCCGCTCTGGGCAAAGCGGGCAACGGCGCGGGCGATGTTGTCGAAGCTCAAATGAACCAGGCAGTCCCGGCACAGGATGACATCCGCGCGCGGCAGCGCGTCGCGCGTGACGTCGGCAACGAGAAACCGGCCAGACCAATCGCCGCCGGCCACACGCCGGCGATTGGTCTCGATCAGCGACGGCACGATGTCGATGCCGGTGTAGTCGAGGTCGAGCTTGATGCGGCCGATCCAGCCGGCATCGCCGCAGGGCGCATCGAGCAGCGAGCTCGCGCCGAGCCGTTGCAGCAGGGGAGGAAGCTCCTCCCGGATCGCAGCGGTCGCCGGGTCCTCCGAGCCGAGGCCCGAGACGGATGTGGCCGCGCCCCACAGGTTGGTCTGCTCGATCCGCTCGAACCGCGCGGCGAGATCGAGGCCGTCAAAGTTCTCGCGGTCCGCAACGAAGCGCTCATGGGCGAGCACGGGTGGACGATTGGTGATCATCGGGCGGGACTCGCGTCAAGATTCCGTCGCAAGCACACTATACAGCCGACGCGTCGCCTCCGAAATCTCCCTGGCGCGAGTTCGCTGATGATTACCCGACGAACGGCCATGACCGGCATCGCCGCGCTGCTGACGTCTATCCCTGCACACGGTGCACCAGGCGAACAGTTCAGCGTCACCTCCGGCAATGACAGCCTGCCCGTATCGCGTTACGCGGCGACGGTGGCCGGGAAGCGCCCTGCCGTGATCGTGCTGCACGGGTCCCGCGGCATCGAGCTTAGGCTCCGCGCCTACGAGCGATATGCCGATGCGCTGTCCGCCAAGGGCATCGACGTCTATTTTCTCCGCTATATGACACCGGCCGATACGGCCGCGCTGACGCCGAAGTCCAGCACGCATGAGAGCCGCGATGCCTATGACACGACGCGGTTCGACGATTGGGCCAACACGGTCTCCGCCACCGTGACGGCCATCCTGGGCCGGTCCGACAGTTCCGGGCGCATCGTCCTGCTCGGCTTCTCGCTGGGCGGCTACGTCGCCGCCGACACCGCCGCGCGGGACACGCGTATCACCGCGCTCGCGGTGCTCTATGGCGGCATGCCCGACGCTATGGCCGCCAAGGTCAAGCACCTGCCGCCCCTGATCGCATTGCATGGCGAGGCGGACAGGAACGTGCCGGTCGCGAAGGGACGGCAACTGGTCGAGCTCGGCAAGTCGGTCGGCGCCGAGGCCGAATTCGTGCCCTATCCAGGCAAAGCCCACGGCTTTGATTTCTCCGACACCGACCCGATGACATCCGATGCGATCGATCGCGTCACACGGTTCTTCCAGCCAAGGCTCGCCGCCTGATCGAGGCGGGTCACGAAGATGGCTCCTGACCGCAGATTGGACCGAAGTTCAACATGAGGTAGCATGCAGGCCGCATGCGCTCGACTACCAGCAAAGAGAAGGCCAAAATCGTTGCCGGCGCCGTGACGGCCGTCGTCATGACGGCCATGCTGTTGGTGTTCGCGCTCGGCCTCTTGCTTCCGCATTAGGCGCGGTGAGCGCGGCGGACGAGTGCCGCCGCACACACTTACGCCGCGCGCACGGTCCGCAAGAATTTTCCGACTTCGTCCTTCAGCCGGTTGCTGTCGGTCGCCAGCATCTTGGCGGTCGAAAGCACCTGCGAGGACGCCGAGCCGGTCTCGGCCGCGCCGCGCTGCACGTCGGTGATGTTGGTGGAGACCTGCTGGGTGCCGTGAGCGGCCTGCTGTACGTTGCGCGAGATCTCCTGGGTCGCGGCGCCCTGCTCCTCGACGGCCGCGGCAATGGTGGACGACACCTCCGACAGCCGCTCGATCGTCGCGGAGATGTCGCGGATCGCGTTGACGGATTCCTGGGTCGCGGTCTGGATGCCGGAAATCTGCTGGCTGATCTCGCCGGTCGCCTTCGCGGTCTGCTCGGCCAGCGTCTTCACCTCGGAGGCGACGACCGCGAAGCCGCGGCCAGCCTCGCCGGCACGTGCCGCCTCGATCGTGGCGTTCAGCGCGAGCAGGTTGGTCTGGCCGGCAATGGTGTTGATCAGCTCGACGACATCGCCGATCCGCGTCGCCGCGATCGAGAGCTCGCTGACCCGCTCGGTCGTGGTGCGCGCCTGGGTGACGGCCTCGCCCGCCATCCGCGCGGATTCCTGCACCTGCCGGCTGATCTCGTTGACCGAGGACGACAGCTCCTCCGTGGCGGTCGCGACCGACTGCACGTTGCCGGTGGCTTCACCCGAAGCGACCGCGACCACCGAGGTCAGCTCCTGCGCGCGCTGCGCGGTGGTGGCTAGCGTCGAGGACGACGCTTCGAGCTCGGTGGACGCCGAGCCCACCGTCTCGATGATCTCGCCGACCGCGCGTTCGAAGCCGTCGGCCAGGTTGACCATGTCACGGCGGCGCTGCTCGGCAGCCTGCTTCTCGATCTCGAGCTGCGCAGCCTTGAGACGTTCGACCTCGAGCGCGTTGGTCTTGAAGACTTCGACGGTCCTGGCCATGTCGCCGATCTCGTCGCTCCGGTCCTTCTCGGGCACCTCGGTCTTGAGATCGTTGCGGGCGAGACCCTCCATGGCGAGCTTGAGCCGGGCGATCGGCCGGGACATCGCATTGAGGCCGATGAACAGCGCGATCGCGATGCCGACGATCAGGCCGCCGGCGCTGACTCCGATCACGGTCCAGGTCGCGGACCTGGCGTCGCGGTTGATGGCTTCCTTGCGGTTGCTGACCGCCTGTGCGGACTCGGTCACGAACTGGACGATGCGTGCGAGCGCCGCGTCCAGCACCGGATCGCACTCCTTGTGCGCACGTTCGGCGGCCTTGGCATTCTCCTCCACGCTGCTTGCCTGCGCGCCGGCCTGAAGTACCGGATCGCAGCTGGCGAACGCGGCCTTCAGCTGGTCCCCGATGCTCTTGACCTGGCTGGCGCGCGACGGGTCGTCCTGCACGGCCGCATCGAGGTACTGGCCGATTTCGCTGCGGTTCTGGTTGGCGATCTTGAGACGGCCAGCGTTGCCCGCCTCCGTCGCTTCGGTGAAGACCGCATAGAGCGCGGCATGATAGGTCTCGGCGCGGCGCTGGGCCCGCGTCAGGTTGAGCGCCGAGGATTGCGCGGCGGAGAGTTCGGCAAATCCGTCGACGGTCGCCGAAAGTTCGCGCGCCGCGAAGCCGGCGACGGCAAGCATCGCGCATCCCATCACCGCCACGATCAGCGCGACCTTCCACACGATTTTCAGATTGTTCAGAAAGCTCATAACAGCCGCCCCAATGCTTCTGCCGACGCATAATCCCAGCAACGGGCATTGGAACCGGCGGACGTTAAGATTTGATGCCAAATCCCCCGAGTAGTCTTACGGAAAAATAACTATTCGGGGGGTCGGCGTAAGCCTCGTGTAAGCTTCTGCCTGTTTTGGGGGCGTGATCCGGACATGACCGGCCGGAACCGGTCGCCGGCGTCAGCCGTTGTCGGCCCATGCGGATCAAGGAAGAAAACCGAAACATGTTTCTGCTGGCGACAGTGACGCTGTGCTGTGTCGCGGTGGCCGGCACCGTTGCGCTGTTCGAACTGGCACCAGGGCCGGCTCCGGCAACGCAGGTCGCCGAACGCGCGGCGATCGACGTTACGGCGCCGACACCGGTCCGGGTGGTGGGCGCGCCGTTCGAGCCCAACATCAACCCGCGCGAGCGATAGCGCTCACGTCGGCGATGCCTCTGTGCCCGCCTCGGGCCGGCCTTGAGCCCGCGCCAATTCCTCCACGAACGCGATCACTTCCGCCCGCTTGTCGGGCGGCAGCGACAAGAACGCACGGACCAGCCTCAGGCCCTGCGCTTCGTCCGACTGGTCGGATTTGACGTCCATTCCCCACTGTCGGGCGGTCGGGAAAAATATGCAATCCCCAGCCGGACACCTCCTTGATTCGGCCGGCTAGCTTTGCTGGAATAGCTCCAACAGAGGTGGACCATGAAGTGGATCAGCGAGCGCGACGCACTGATCGCGCAGACAATGGCCTTCGTCCAATCGGTAACCGGCAAGAAGGGTGACTTCCATCCGCCGGAGAGACCGACGGCTGCACCGGACGTGCCGGTGGGGACCGTCACCGTCGAGACCGTGGCGGTCGAGACATTGGCGGTCGAGATCAAGCCGCCGCCAGTCCCGCTCGCCCCGCCCGTCATGATCCCGCCAGCACGGACAAGCGGCGATTTCCGTTCCGAGATGCAGGCCCGCATCGCCAATTTCCGCAAGCATCAGGAGCGATTCGAGCGTGAGCGGGAGGAGTATTGCGCGGCGACCCTGACCAGGCTCCGCGCGGCCATTCGCGACCCCTCCCTCCGTCCGCCAGCCGAAAACTAAGGCCGACGGTCGATCAGACACCTACAGCCAGGACCAAACCAACCAGAGATTGGCCGCACAGGCGCTGAGCAATCCCAGCGTCAGTGGCAGCAGCATGTGCCCGCAGCAGGTCTTGAGGTCGGTCGTCATGGCCGAAAACATCCGCTGATTCCGGCAAATGAGTCCCAGGGATTCTTTTTTTTGGGATTCAGGACTCGTTAAAGACTCAGGGTCCACGGCTCCGATCACGCCCCCGTAATCGTCCCGGAACCCCCTGCCCCATGAAGCCGTTAACGCGCTTTCCGGGAGCGGGAAGAATGCCCTACGCCCTGTTCTGCAACGACGCCCAAATCAGCAAGGCCTATCCCAGCGAGGCCGACGTCTGGCAGCTCGCGCAGCAAAGCGGCCTCGTCGTGGATGTCAGCACCGACGACCAGCGCCACGGGCCGCGCCGGGTCCTGGACAATGATTACGAGATCAAGCCCTGCCGGGCCGCCCAGGGCGAGGACCCCGCCAGGAACAAGGCCGAGGCCGAACAGCAGTCGAGGATGGAGCTTGCGCTGAATTCCTGAGGTTAGACCCAGGGTATCTCAGGATGGGATCTCTCAGGGGGTCGCGGTCGCCAGCGAGGCCTGCTCGCCCGCCAGCACCACGCAGGCCTTGCGACGGTGCAGCCCGCGGATCGCGCCCGTTACCTTCAGCACCTTACCGGATGGGCAGGAAGCGTCCTTGACGAAGGCCACCTCATAGGGTGCCAGCATCAGAGGCTCGGATTTGAGGATTGTCTGTGCAGCGCACGGCAGGGAGATGAAGCACGAGAGCACTACTGCCGACACAAAGATACGCATGTCCGTCGTCCCACCAGCCCGGTAATTCTCATATAACGCCTTCCGGAGCGCGAGTTCCGTAGGCGGCAAAAATTATTTTTGCTTTACGCCAGTCCCATGACGCGCGTGAGAACGCGCGCCCCAGACCATTTGCTTGCAAATGACGCGCCAGATGGTTCACGCAAAGCAAACAACAGGCAGGCAAACAAGGGCCTGGCAAACGAAAGGCCGGCGTGAGCCGGCCCTTGTCAGGTCGTGGTCGCTGTTGAGCGTCAGTAGCGCGAGGCTGCCGGCCCGCCCCAGCCGAAGCGGTAGTTCACACCGACCTTGACGGTATGCTCGTCCTCCCGGCCCCGGACGCCGACGACGTCGGCCGGACCGGAGGTGAAGGTCGTGCTGCCAAAGTTGTAATACTGATACTCGGCCTTGGCCGACCAGCTCGGTGCGAACATGTATTCGAGGCCGGCACCGACAGTATAGCCGTCCTTGTTGTTGCCAGTGGCGGTGAAGGGCTGCGCCACGCCGGCGACATTGACGCCGAGGCCGCCATTACGCCAGGCGTAACCGCCCTTGGCATAGACCAGCGCCGGTCCCCAGGTGTAGCCGATGCGGCCGGTCACCGACCCGAGCTGGTCGGTGTTGGACGTCACCTGTGTCCCCAGCGGGAACGTGACACCGTTGTTGTTGGTCGGCAGCCAGGAATATTGGGCCTCGATGCCCACCACCCAATTGGGCGCGAACTGGTAGTCGAAGCCGCCCTGCACGCCGCCCAGGAAACGGGCGTCGCTCGACTGGAAGCTGCTGTCACCGGCGAACGCGCCGCCGACATGGCCGCCGATGTAGAAACCGGTCCAGTTGTAGATCACCTGCGGCGGCGTATAGGCGGGCGCCTTGGTATAGGTGCGCGGCTGCATGTCGGCCGCAGCGGCCGGTGCGACCAGCGCCAGCAGAGCGGCTGCTGCGCCCAGCAAAATCGTCTTCATGATCATCCCCGTTCTTTCAAATTCGACACTCAGGAAACAACGTGGCGTGAATTAGGTTGCTTCGCGGCGATGCCGGAACGTTGATCGTCTGTAACTGTGACGGGGTGGCAACAACGCGATTTGTTCCGTCACACCTGCTTGCACCGACTGTTTTCGTCGTCTGCGCAAGGCGGGCTGTAACGATCTGTCGCAAGGCAAACCAGCCCCGTTCAAAGCTCGCCAAATTGTGATCCAGCGGCTCCGGCGGCCTCTGTCCTAGCACCTGCCGATGAAGGCCGGCTTTGCGCTACCGCGCCATCTTTTCCAGTTCCGGAAAGGGTGCGTAAACCGCACCGGCGCAGAGCTCGCCGGCGCGATCGACGATGCGGTCGCCCCGCCCGTTGACGAAGACGGCGGCCCGTTCGCGCATGCCCTTGTAGCTGCCGTCGGTCTCGCGTGGCGTGAAGTGCAGGCAGGCGACGTAGAACTGCCGTCCGCCGATCTCGCGCAGCACCGGATCGGCCATGGTGGCCTCGCGCACACCGACGGGATTGTTGAGGTAAGCGCGCATCAAGGCCAGCGTGTCACTGCGAAAATTGTCGGGAAACGGCTGCGGCCCTCCCGCCTGGGTCCCCTCCATCAGGGATGGACGATCACCGTCGCTGCCGAAACATGCCGCGAGCGCCAGCGGCAAGACCAGAACCAACGCCAAGATCACCGCACGCTTCGCCAACCGCCCCACAGGCCACGCTCTCCGCTCGATCAGACTCGGAGGATGTTCTAGCCCCAAGGTTGCACGAAGGGAATTCGGTCCTGCTCGTATGCTGCGCAAATAACGCACCGCCCCGCCGCCGGCGCCTGCGCTTTCGCGCTGACGCCGAGACGACGGGCCGGGCCTGAATTCCGCACGCGGCGGCGGGCAATGCCAGGGATGCCGCCGCGCCGGATCAGTCGTTAGCTGCGCTTGTCGATGGCCGCCGGCTTGGTCACGTCAGGCTGCGCCTTCAGCGACTTCTTGGCCGACAGATGCTTGTGGTGGTGACGATGCGTGCGCACGGCCTTGTGCTCATCGGGCGTGACCGCGGCATTGGCGTTCATCGCCTTCGACTTGGTATCCACCTTGGCGTCCGCCTTGACGTCGGCGGCCTTCGTGTCGGCCTTGACGCCGGCCTCGGGTTTCACGGCGGTGGTCGACACCTTGGTCTGGCTCTGGTCCGCCTTGATCACCGGCGCGGTCGTGGTGGTCTTGCCGGCTTCAGCGGCGAAGGCCGGGGCTGCGATTACGGAAGCGGCGAGCAAGGCTGCGGAAATGGTCTTCAACATGGTTGGTCTCCTCTTGGAAGGATCTTGAGGCGGCGCCCTCTCGCCTACTCTTCGATCGTGGGTGGGAGCCTAGGCGGCGCGCGCTGAACCCAGTCTGAAGTCCCTTGCAGGCTTCTGTTCATCTCGATGACAAGTTTGTCATCTGCGGAGGGGCGAATAGATCGTGCGAAGCGGGAATGTTTTTGCCCTCTGGGTGTTCCGGTCTTTGGGCAATCGTGTAGGATCGCCACGTTCCATACGGGAGAAGATAGATGCGCAAACTTTCCATGCTTCTGGTACCGGGGCTTGTCTCGATGGCGTTGGCCGCCGGACCGATGCTGACCAGCGCCTACGCCGCGGGCAGCGACGAGCCCTCGCCGCCGCCGAAGTCGGACAGCTCGGCCAAGAAGGGGAAGAAGAAGAGCTCCTCCATCAGCGATCCCAAATTCCTCGCGGCCTATCGCACCGCCTACACCACGATCTACGACGGTCACGACTACACGAGCGCGATCGGTCAGCTGAAGTCGCTCGAGCGCGACGACGTCGCCGACGTCGCCAATTTGATCGGCTACTCCTATCGCAAGCTCGGCGACTACCAGTCGTCCAAGGTCTATTACGAGATCGCGCTGAAGGACGATCCGAACCACGTCCGCACCTGGCAGTATTACGGCCTCTGGCAGCTCGAGCAGGGCAACCGCGAACAGGCGCAGTACCACCTGAACAAGATCGCCTCGCTCGCCGGCACCGACAGCTCCGAGTATCGCTCGCTCGCCGCGGCGCTCGACAAGCCGACCGGCGCGACGCTCGTCTACTGAGACATCGCATCCTCGAACGAAACGAACGGGCACAACCTCGGGGTTGTGCCCGTTCCGCTTTCTCGGTTAGCCTCTCGCATCAAGTGCTCCCCTCGCAAATTGGTGCGCAATGGATACGTGGCTGCGATCCGCGATCGACTACATCGGCTCCTGGATCGAATTCCAACAGACGGCATTCCAGCAGCCCGGCGTCATCATCGCATTTGCCCATCGCGGCGAAATCGTCGCCGAGCACGCCTTTGGTCTTGCCAATCTCGACACTGGCGAGAAGCTCACCCCGCGCCACCGCTGCCGTATCGCCTCGCATTCGAAGAGCTTTACCTCCGCCGGCATCATGAAGCTGCGCGACCAGCGCAAGCTCCGGCTCGACGACACGGTCGGCCAACATGTCGGCGGCCTGCATCCGCGCGTCGCCGAGACGACGATTGCGCAGGTGCTCTCGCACAGCGCGGGGCTGACGCGCGATGGCGCCGATTCCGGACAGTTCATCGACAACCGTCCCTATCTCAACGCCAGGGAGTTGCTCGCGGAATTGAAGCTGCCGACCGCGATCGAGCCGGGGACGCGCTTCAAATACTCCAACCACGGCTTTGGCCTGCTCGGCCTCGTCATCGAAGCCGTGTCGAAGGAGCCCTACTCCGCCTGGATCAAGCGCGAGATCATCGAGCCCGCAGGCCTGCGCGAGACTGAGCCGGATGCGCCGCTTCCCAAGGGCGCATCGTTCGCGCGCGGCCACACGCGAAAAGTGCCCTTGGGCGAGCGTTGCGTGATCCCCGGCGACAATCCGACGCACGCGATGGCGTCCGCTACGGGCTTCGCCGCCACCGCCGGCGATACGGCCCGCTTCTTCGCGCAGCTTGCGCCCAACGCCAGGAAGAGCGTGCTCTCAGTCGCAAGCCGCCGCGAAATGACCCGGCATCACTGGCGCATCCCGCAGAGTTTCGAGGCCTATTACGGCCTTGGCATCAACGCCGGCAAAACCGACGGCTGGGACTGGTTCGGCCATGGCGGCCATTTTCAGGGTTACATCTCCCGGACCTGCTCCATCCCCGCTTGCGAGCTCGCGATCAGCATCCTCAGCAACTCCATCGACGGCGCGGCGCCGTTCTGGATGGACGGCGCGATGCAGATCCTGCGCGTGTTCAGGACTCGCGGCGCCCCCGACCGCCGCGTCCGCGACTGGAACGGCCGCTGGTGGACGATCTGGGGCGCAACCGACCTCGTCCCCGCGGGCAACCGCGTGCTGGTCGCCAATCCGCAGTTCATCAATCCGTTCATGGATGCCGCCGAGATCGAGGTCACCGGCCGCGACACCGGCAAGCTCGCCTGGGCTGCCGGGTACTCCAGCCACGGCGAGCCGGTGCGCCGCGTCCGTGACGCGCGCGGCAAGGTCAGCGACATCTGGATCGCCGGCGCCAATATCAAGCCGGAGCGTGTCGTGGCGCGCGAGATCGCGCGGAGATATCCGCCGCGCAAGCGGCGGCCTACTCTCGGATAAGAGCCTCGACCTCGCTCCGAAACGCCTGCCGCGAGCCGTCGCGCGAATAGAACATGTGGCCACCGGGATAGACGACGAACTTGACCCGCTGCGTGGCGAACGCCGGAAGCTGGTCGAGCACCCGCTTCGATCCGAAATAGGGCGTGGCGAGATCGAACAGGCCGTGCGCGACCAGCACGTTCAGCTTTCCGTCGGTGGCGAGGATCTGGCGCAGCTCCGACACCGACTGGGGCGGGTTGATGCCGCGGCCGAAATCCCAATTGCCCTCGACGGCGCCGTTGAGGACTTCATAGGAGCCATCCGGCCGCCAGTTGAGCTTGCGCGTGAGAACATCGACCGCCGCACTCGTCAGCGGCGCCTGGAGCGCATCGCCCGAGGGATCGCCGAACCGGGAGCTGCTCGAATCCGGATAGGGATCGAAGCCTCGCACCGAGGCGTCGTAGCGCCCTGTCACCTTGCCGTTCTTGCGGTCGAACTCGCGGCGGAATTCACCGACGTCGAAACGGCCGGCGAGCCGGCGGCTCACGGCCTGGTCGATCCCGGTGAGCTCGGCAACCTTGTCGGCAAGGCGATTGGTGGCCTCCTTGTCCGCCTCGCCCTTGACGAGGTCGGCCAGGAACTCGCCCCGCGCGTAAGCCTCGACGTCGGCGAGATCGGCGCGCTTGACCGGCCCCTTGGCTTCGCGCGCCACCGCGACATAGCTCGGCAGCGTCGCGACATATTGCAGGAGGCTGGTGCCGGTGAACTCGCGGAAGTCCAGGAGCGGCGACACCAGGATCAATCCCCTGACGCCGACGCCATGCTGGAGCTGCAACTGGCGCACGACCTTCGGCCCGCGAATGCCGCCATAGCTTTCGCCGCCGACATATTTCGGCGAGGTCAGCCGGTCGTGCTTCTCCAGCCAGCGGCGGATCACGAGCGCGATCGAATTGACGTCGCCGTCGACTGAGTAGAAGGACTTGCGCGCGTCCTCGCCGCTGGCAACGAAACGGCTGTAGCCGGTGCTGACGGGATCGATGAAGACGAGATCGGTGAAGTCGAGCCACGTCTCCGCGTTCGGCTTCACATCGGGTGAGGCGGACGGCGACAGGGCTTCGCCATCGAGCGGCAGCCGCCACGGACCCGCAGCGCCGAACTGGAGCCATGCCGAGGACGCGCCGGGACCGCCGTTGAACAGGAACGTCACGGGGCGCGTCGCGCGGTCGGCACCATCGAGCTCATAGGACGTATAGGCGATGTCGGCGAGCGGCTCACCCTTGCCGTCGAACACGCGGATCGAGCCGGCAGTCGCGGTGAAGTCGAGAGCACGGCCCGGCAGATCGAGCGTCTGCTTCGTGGTCGAATCCGACGGAAGACGATGCAGCTCGGCGGCGGACGATGAACCCTGTGACGCACCTGGCGCGTTGCCGCCGCGCCCACCCTTCTGTCCCGCTGGGGCCGTCGTCTCGGCGCGCGGCTGCGGCGGATCGTCCGCGCGGGCAAATCCCGCGAGCGCGAAAGTCGACACCGCCAGTACCAGGGTCGCGCGGCGGAGCGCCGGCAAACGCATGACCATGATCGTTCTCCTTGTCCGGCTGCGAGAGCCGGCGAGCATCGCAAGGCTAGCGAGAAATTGCGACGGTTTGGGGGATGGCCGGCCCGGCGGCGCCTGAAGAAGCCGGGCGAGCACAAATCGACCCGGATTTGCCCTGAATCGGGATGGACGCTGTTTGCCTTGAACAGCGGTCCTTCTCGACAATGCAGGCCCAGGTCGTATAGACGAGCCCGGCGGAACTTTCTCCAGCCAGCGGCCCTGCCCGGAAGCCATGACCAAGCCAGCGCGATACAACCGGATCGCCTTTGTCGCGAGCCCAAGCAGCGAGGCGCAAACCGCCTTCGGCCAGCTCACTCGGGACTATGGCAATTGCGACCCGAACGACGCCGATGTCGTGGTCGCGCTCGGCGGCGACGGACTGATGCTCCAGACGCTGCACCAGAACATGCACTCGGGCAAACCGATCTATGGCATGCACCGCGGCACCGTCGGCTTCCTGATGAACGAGTACTCGACGGTCGACCTTCGCGCCCGTCTCGAGGCAGCGCAGGAATCCGAGATCAACCCGCTCCTGATGCGCGCCACCGACGTCAACGACCGCGTTCACCTGCATCACGCCATCAACGAGGTCGCCCTGTTCCGGCAGACCTTCCAGGCCGCGCGCCTCCGGATCCTGATCGACGAGCGCGAGCGCATGGCTGAGCTGATTGCCGACGGCATCATGGTGGCGACGCCTGCCGGCTCCACCGCCTACAATCTGTCCGCGCAGGGACCGATCCTGCCGATCAACGCCGCGCTGCTGGCGCTGACGCCGATCAGCGCCTTCCGCCCGCGCCGCTGGCGCGGCGCGCTCCTGCCCAATACGGCTTACGTCGTGATCGAGGTGCTGGAGGGCGACAAGCGGCCGGTGGCGGCGGTGGCCGACCATGACGAGGTGCGCGACGTCCGCCGCGTTGAGGTGCTGTCCGACAAGACCATCTCGATGCGCATGCTGTTCGACCCCGGCCACAGCCTGGAAGAGCGCATCCTGCGCGAGCAGTTCGGTTACTGAGCGCCGGCGCGGATCACTGGCCGCAAGGCTGAATCGATTCCAGGCCGCCCGCCATGGCGGGATCTCCGAGCAGATCAAAATCCCTGACAACGGGAACGAAGCTCTTCGTCTCCGACGTCATCAGATAGATCGTGACAGGCAGCGATCCCTGCGGCGCCGCGTTGGCGCGACAGAATTCCCTGGCTGCCACGCCGAGCCCCATCGACCCGCGTTTGCCTTGCCTCCCCTGCTCGACCATCGACGCACGTAGCGCTTCGAAGCGTGCAGCATCGCCTGGCGACAAGCGATAGGCGTAGGTCGAGGAGCCCAGCGACGGCGCAGGCAGGCCGGCGCGATCTCGCGGGTCGCTCATCTCCATCATGGCGAAGCTCGTCCTGGTCTCGGCCTCGCCGGACACTTTGGTGACGACGTCGAGCTTGACGCCGCCCGAACGTGGCCGCAGCGCGTCAGGCAACTGCACGGCGACGCGCAGCATCGACAGATCCGTCGTCCTGGCATCGATGCGGGCAAGCGGCGGAATCGATGTCAGCGGCACCGAGCTGCAACCGGCAAGCATGAGCGCAGCCGCGCTCGCAAGAACACGCGCCAGGCGGTTCATCGCAGGCATCTCCAGTCTGGACTTGAAGGATTGGCTAGGCCGATTTCCGGCCAGCCCCGCGCGGCTCCAGCGCGTCGTCCGCGCTGTCGGGGACATATTCCAGGATATCGCCGGGCTGGCAGTCGAGCACGGCGCAGATCCGCTCGAGCGTGTCGAAGCGGATGCCGCGCACCTTGCCCGACTTCAGCAGGGAGACGTTCGCCTCCGTGAGCTCGATGCGCGCAGCAAGCTCGCGCGACCTGATCTTGCGCCTGGCGAGCATGACGTCGAGGTTGACGATGATCGGCATGGTCAGATGATCTCGCTGTTCTCGTGCCACATGCGAACGGCATCGGCCATCACGGTCGCGAAGGCGACGAGCGCGAGGCCACTCAGCACCGACAGCACATGCGACTGCTCGATGCCGAACATGACCACGAGCTGGCCCGGCTGGTTGGCCCGCGTCAGGTTGAGCGTGGTGAGCATCTGCACCAGCGGCGACATCAACGCGTTGGCGATCAGCGCGAGGCCCATCCGGCGGATGCGCCAGGCGTTGTCGGTCACGAAGACCTCGCCGCGCGCGAAACGGGAGAACAGCATCGAGAGCTGCAACAAGGCGTAGAGGACAGGCGCAAGTCCGATCAGGCTGATCAGGGCACCGGCGAGGCGCGTACTGAGGTTGAGCGTGAAGGGCCGCGCCCCCAGCGGGGACTGGGTCGCGATCCAGTGCCGGAGCATCTCGTCGCTCGACCAGAGCAGCGGCACCGCAAGCACACCGCCGGCGACGCAGAGGAGCGCGCCGACGGCCACGATCCGTCCGATGCGCCGCAACCGCGGCTCGACCGGCGCAGGAAAAGGAAACGCGACGACGCTCATCGGACTAGCTCCCATTTAATTGTATATTTTTATCGTTTTACAATAAAAAATGGCAGAATTACGATATTAATCCCTTCCCTCGTCACGTACTCCGCGAAATGCCGGCAGCAACCCTTCCTTAACCCCCGCCGCGATATGGTTAACGAAAGTTGACCGCTCCGGCCCAGGCGTCATGTTCCGCATCGATTTCAACAAGCTGCGCTTCCTCGTCTGCGACGACAATCCGCACATGCGCCGCATCCTGCGGACGCTGCTGCACTCCTTCGGCGCGCGCGAGGTTTACGAGGCCGAGGACGGCGCCACCGCGCTGGAAATGTACAGCCATTACGTGCCCGACATCGTCATCACCGACTGGGCGATGCCGATCTTCGACGGGCTCGAGCTCGCGCAGATGATCCGGCAGCCGGAATCCAAGGGCAATCCTTACGCGCCGATCATCATGCTGACCGGTCATTCCGAGAAACGCCGCGTCACGGTCGCGCGCGATGCCGGCGTCACCGAATTCCTGGCCAAGCCGATCTCCGCCAAGGGCCTCTACCAGCGCATCCTCAACGTCGTCGCCAATCCCCGGCCCTTCATCAAGACCAAGACCTATTTCGGTCCGGACCGGCGCCGCAACACCAACTCCGCCTATATGGGCCCCGAGCGCCGCGTCGGCGAAAAGCACGAGGTGCTCCAGCAACCCTCGCTGCTCGACAAGGCTCGTTCCTCCATCTAGCGCAACGTCTCACACGATCGGGGCAGACATCATGGCGAAGAACGGCGCAAAGGACATCGAGGTCACGGCCTTCGCCACGCACCAAGTGATCACGCAGCCCAATCCGCTGCGCAAGGTTCTGCGCCGTGTCGAAGAAAAGGACCTGGACGATCCGGTCGCCCGCGCCGAGCAGGCGCTGGCGGGCCTCGCCGGTGAGTTCAAGGACTGGATGGCGACCGAGGTCAATCGTCTGTCGGCCGCTTATGTCGCTATACGCCATGAGGGCTTCACCAAGGAGCGGCGCGACGAGCTGTTCCGCGCCGCGCACGACATCAAGGGCGACGCTGCGACGTTCGGCTATCCGGCGGCGGCGGGAGTTGCGGAGAGCCTGTGCCGCGTCATCGAGCACGCACCCGATCTCGACAAGGTGCCGGCCGAGCTGTTCACGCACCACATCAACGCCATCCTCGCCATCGTGCATGAAAACACCAAGCTCGACAGCATCAGCGTCTCGGCCGAGCTCAGCCGCCGCCTGCGCAAGGTCGCCGACGACTATCTCGCCCACGCCAACCGCGACCGCCCCGAGCATCTCGAGGTGATTTTGGCACCGAGCATCGCGCCGGCGGAGTAGCGCCCCGGCGCTCTCCTCGCGTCATTGCGAGCGCAAGTGTCGTAGGGTGGGCAAAGCGACTCGTCCGCCGTAGCTCGAAGAGCGAAGGCGGAAGCGTGCCCACCAACCAATATAAGCTGTGCGGATAAATGGTGGGCATGGCGCTACGCGCCTTTGCCCACCCTACGGCATCTCGCTACGCCGCGATCAGATCGTCATACACGGGATCGAGCGCGTCATCCGCGACGAGCTCGTCGCAGAACAACCTTGCCTCTTCGCGCGCGGATTCCGTGGCGAAGCGGCGGAGCAGGACCATCAGCGGTTCGGTGGCGCCGCGGTCGGTCTCGCAATGGGTGAGCACGCGCTCGACCATGCGCCGGCGCAGCCGCGCCGCGCCGTCATCGGTATCGACAAAACCTTGCTCGTGGCAGGCATCGAGTGCGACCTGGAACGCCGCGAATGTCGCCTCGGGCAACCCGGCGCGGCGGAGCAGCGCGTGCAGGCTGTTGCCGCCACGGTCGTGCAGCAGCGCGCAGACGCGTGCCAGCGGCAGGTCGGCAAGTTCAGCGAGCGCGGCATCGAATAAATCGAGATTGCTCGACAGCAGCGCACGCAGGATCAGGCCCGCGGTGAGCTGGCCGGTGACGCGCAGATGATGCACCAGGCCCTGCATGTCCTCGCCGCGCGAGCGCGCCGCGATGTTCATGGTCGAGCGGTCGCGCGCCTCGGTCGCGATGCGCTCGGCACGGTCGGCGCTCAGCCAGTTCCGCGCCACGACGAACTGCGCAAGGGTCTCGGAAAGTTTTGCCACCAGAGCGGCGCGCGTCGCGGCCGGCAAATCCTCAAGCACCAGCATCGCCTCGCGGATCGCGGCGAGATGGCCGTGGCGCTCGACGATGCGATTCCAGGAGAACGGCGCGAGCTCGGCGTGGGGATTTTCGATCAGCTCGAGGGCTGCCGCCGCGCAGCCGACTTCGGCGATGGCGGCGCAGACCGACACCGGCAACGCGATGCGGCGGGCGACCGCGCATTGCACCTCGTCATTGCCGGTTGCGACGATGTCGACGAGATCGGCGTCGATCAGGAGCGGAGAATGTTCGAGCACCGGCAGCGCGACGGTCGGCTGGTCCGCCGACAGCGCCCGCACGATCGACGCCGGCGCATCGGTGCTGCGCGCAAAAGCCTCGGCCATCGCCTGCCGCACCAGCGGCGAGGGATCGTCGAGCAGCATCAGGAGCGCGCCTTCGGCCGCGATACGGTCGTCATGGGAAAGGTCTGAGATCAGCCAGGCCCGGGCCAATGCCCGCGTCGCCTCGGCCCGCTCGCCGGCGGGCGCCGTCCTGATCCAATTGATGAACTGCCGAACAATCATGCTGCTTCCGGCTTACACAACAAACGAAAACGGTGACGGCTTGTCACCTGCAACACAAAATAAACCACGACGCTTAACAAAGCGTTCACCATAACTGGCTGGTTTTATTGACGTTTTGTTAAGGGAACAAAGCCGCCTGCCACGCGTCCGGGACACGAGAGCGGGTTATTCGCGCAACGATCAGCTCGAGAACGTACCGCTGCGATCGCTGAAGAGATCGAGTGGTTGCGGCGGACGCACGTCAGGCGTCGCCGATGCGATCGAGGCTAGCGAGGCGTTGCTGCCCCACAATTTCTGCACCGTGGTCGAAACCGGCTGCGTGGTATCGCCGGGCTGATAGATCGAGCGGAATGCGGGTGTGATCGGCGTGTTGTCCGCAGCCGTTGACGACGACGTCGCACTCACCGGCGTAACGCCGCGCGCCTCCGGAAAGGTCTGCAGATAGGCGGCGTTGTCGATGACAGGCGCGCTGGGCTGCACGCCATTGGCACTTGCGACCTGCGTCGTGGATGGCGTGTCGCCATACATCGCCATCGCACTGCGCGTCGTCTTCGAATTCGCCGCGCTGGCGTAGCGCGCGTCGAGCACCGAATAGACCTCGGAGACGCTGCGGGCGCGGCCGTCCCTGGCGTAGAAGATCGATCGGTTGGCGGAGGCCGCATTGGGAAACAGCCGCGCGCCGACCGCTTGCGGATTGTCCTCGGCATTGGCGATCAGCTTTGCGGCGCCGCCGACACCCATGAAATGCGCCATGTAGAGTTCGCTGTCAGACGGCCTGCGGCCAAGCAATCCGGTGAGCTTGAAACTGTTCGACTGCGTCAGCGCTGCGGCCATGGTGGAGGCGGCTTCCGGATCGTCGCGCAGCTTCATGATCGACCGCTTCATGGCGGGATCATCGACCGCGTAACTGCCCGACGACGTCCTGGTGATGGCGTCGGAATAATTGCCATAGCCGAGCTGGGTGCCCGCCTCCTTCACCGTACCCAGCCAGGTCTGGTCGATGAACTGGTAGAGCCCGTGCGCGGACGACGTGGTGGCTTCCGCCGTCGGATCGAAATCCGATTCCATCTTGGCGGTGGTCAGCATGTACTGGAAGCTGACGCCCGTCCGGTTGGAGACCTGCTTGATCGCGCCGGCGACGCGTGCCCGCGACGGATCGAGACCCGTCGTCTGAGAGGCACTGGAATTGTCGACCGACATGATGGAGTGCCCGCCCCGTGCGGCGTTGAGCGACGCCGGCAATTCGGCGCCTGTCGTCTCACCGTGGGACAGGTATGGTTAATGCGGGGTTAATCTGGCCGCTCGCCGTCATTGCGGCCCGAACTCGGGGTGACGGCCGGCTATTTCTTGTAGACGGCGTCCGGATCGAACAACCTGTCCGCATCGATGAAGACCAGCTTGGCGCCGCCGCCCTCGGCGTCGACCTTGCGGTAAAAGCAGGACCGGCGGCCGGTGTGGCAGGCCGCGCCGATCTGCTCGACACGGATCCAGACCGCGTCCTGGTCGCAATCGGTGCGGATCTCGATCACGCGCTGGGTCTGACCCGACGTCTCACCTTTTCGCCACAAGGCATTGCGCGATCGGCTGAAGTACCAGGCCTCGCCGGTCGCAATCGTCTTGCGCAGCGCCTCGTCGTTCATGTACGCGACCATGAGCACGTCACCGGTGGCGACGTCGGTCGCCACGCAGGTCACGAGGCCGCCGGCGTCGAACTTCGGCAGGAAAGCGAGGCCTTCCTCGATCTCATGGGAGTGAGCGGACACGGGCGTCCTCGCTAGAGCATGACGCGAACATAGACCTTCGCGAGGTCAGCGCGTCGTGCCTCGCACCAGGGACAGGAAACGAGCTTGCTCCGCCGGATTGTCGCGGAACATGCCTGTGAAGCGGCTGGTGAAGGTCGAGGCACCATGCTTGGCAACGCCGCGCACCGACATGCAGGTATGCTCGGCCTCGATCAGCACGGCAACGCCGCGGGGCTTGAGGATCTCGTCGATAGCCGCCGCGATCTGCGCCGTCATGTGCTCCTGGGTCTGGAGCCTGCGGGCAAAGATGTCGGTCAGGCGCGCAAGCTTCGACAGGCCGACGACGCGTTCCACCGGCGTATAGGCGATGTGCGCCTTGCCGTAGAACGGCATCATGTGATGCTCGCACTGCGAGGTGAACTCGATGTCGCGCACCAGCACGAAGTCGTCATAGCCGGCCGTCTCGCCGAAGGTGCGGTCGAGCACCTCGGCCGGGCACTGGTGGTAGCCCTGATAGAGCTCGTCGAAGGCCTCGACCACACGGCGCGGCGTGTCGAGCAAGCCTTCGCGCGCGGTGTTCTCGCCGATATAGGCGAGCAGCGTCTTCACCGCCGCTTCCGCCTCTGCGCGCGCGGGGCGCGGCTGGTCGGCGCGGACGGCGGCCGCGAGGAATTCGGCAGGGTCGAGCTCAGCCGGGCGGCTCTCGGGCTGGCGGTCGGAGGGCTTGCCCGGGCGGATGGATTTGATCGTAGCGTCCATGTCTACTCCGTTCGACGGCCTAACGGCCGGAGTGTCACCGGCAGACGGGGCGGCAAGCCGCCGGACGCCTGAAGAGAACAGTTTTGACGAAAAAGGCCCTTGGGTCATCACGCTGGCAGCGCAGGTCTGGACCGCTGTGCCGCACCGCTGGACTGTTTTTCCGCCAGTTCCGCCCCTATATAGGACCGTGGACGGCGCCCGCCAAGGCCGATCCGGTGCGGAAGTGTTGGACTCCATCACATGCTGAACGACATCTATAACAAGCGGATCATCGAACTGGCCGGGAATATTCCACGCCTCGGACGGCTGCCGGACCCCGACGCCACCGCCACCGCCCACTCCAAATTGTGCGGCTCGACCGTGAAGATCGACCTCAAGATGGAGGGCGACAAGGTCACCGACTTCGCCCATGACGTGAAGGCCTGTGCCCTCGGACAAGCCTCTTCATCCATCATGGCAAGTCGCGTCGTCGGCTCGACCGCGAGCGAACTCCGCGAGTTACGCGAAACCGTTCGCAAGATGCTCAAGGAGAACGGCGCGCCTCCCGAAGGCAAATGGGAAGAGATCAAGTTCCTCGAGCCGGTCCGCGACTACAAGGCGCGACACGCCTCGACCCTCCTGACCTTCGATGCCGTGGTCGATGCCATCGGCCAGATCGAGGCGAAAGCCAAACAGCTGGCCGCGGCGCAGGGCTGATTTGGTCGAGGTCATTCCGACGCCTGCGCCGGCGCGAACCCGGTCGCGCTACGATATCTGAATTCCGGCTTCGTCGCTTTGCGAACGCCCCGGAATGACGATCAGGGAAATCCTACTTTTGCGAGCCTGCGCTTTGCGCTGCACCGGTCGGCACCAAGGCTTCCGCCGTCTTGGTCGATTTGACGGGCTGCGGTTCCGCTTCCGCGCCGAACCTCGCCTGCGTCTTCGGTGCAAGTTCCGCCACCGCGGGCGCCGCGACGTCCACATGCGGCAGCACGTCGGCCACCAGATTGGTGGTGACGAGATTGGTGAG
This sequence comes from Bradyrhizobium sp. 613_E4_N2_2, assembly GCF_052075995.1. Classification (NCBI taxonomy): domain Bacteria; kingdom Pseudomonadati; phylum Pseudomonadota; class Alphaproteobacteria; order Hyphomicrobiales; family Nitrobacteraceae; genus Bradyrhizobium; species Bradyrhizobium sp. 613_E4_N2_2. The sequence goes on along the minus strand of NZ_CP197234.1, from coordinate 3,432,223 downwards.
CTTCAGCTCGCCAGCATCCAGCTCGTGCAGATCTTCCCACGGCGGCACGCTGAGCGCGAGCGAGAGCAGGTCGCCGGCGCCGCCCATATCGAACGTGTATTTGGCGAGCCGGCCGATGTCGCGCTCCACGATCATCAGGTCCTGCGCGCTGTAGCTCGCCGCCTTGGCATCGTCGGCACGATCGCCCATCCAGATCTGGTGGACCCGGACATGAGCGGCTTCCGGCACGTAGCGCTTCTTGCCGGCCAGCAGCAGGAACACGCACATGGATTCGCAATAGGCTTCGGGCGCAACCGCCGGACGGGCCGACTGCCCGCTGCGGTTCTGAACGCTGATGCCGACGGTGGTCGAAAGTCCAAGATTGCGGAAGCGCCGGCCGAGCGTGATCGCGTCGTTGACGGAACCGCCGCTGGAGTCGAGCACCACGGTCGCGCCGCCAAGCTGGCGTCCGCGCGAAAACTCCTCGAAATCCCTCGGCGTATCAGCGGTGATGATGCCGACCGCGCTGACCCAGCCGCGGCAGTTCGGGTCGCAGGCGACCCAGTTGAACTTCATCGGCAGCTTGCGCTCTTCGAGGGCGGCGCCGGCATGAGCCGTTGTGCCGGTCGTGGCGACAGCTCCGAAGAGCGCGGCGCCAAGCGCGGCTGCCCCAAGCAACAACCAGCCGCGACGGTCGAGGGAGTTCAGAAGTCTCAATCTGGTTCCTTCCCCAAGCCCCAAAGGTTCCCCAACAGTCCTCGGTAGCGCCCTCTGAGTCCATCATACGGGCGTATGTTTCTACACACGGTCGTCATAAAAATGGTATCCGGGGGAATACAGATCGTCCACAGGTACTTGCTGCACTGCTCCCAAAAAGCACGGGAAATATGGCGCAGAAACAACAACTTGCGGTTCCCTGCGCCGGAACCGCGCAATACCTCGCTCACGATCGCAGCACAGCGCCCATGAAGCATTCAACCTGCGAGCACTGTTCCACTCCCATCGAGGGCGCGCTCCGGCTCCCGCGCCGATTCGGCCGCGCACTGATCTGGCTCTACCGCCACACGCTCTCGCCGCTGGTCGGCTACAATTGCCGGCACCTGCCGACCTGCTCGGTCTATGGCGACGAGGCGATCGAACGGTTCGGGCTGTGGGCCGGCGGCTGGATGACGCTCGCGCGACTGCTTCGCTGCAATCCTTTCGGCACATCGGGAATCGACAACGTGCCCCTCACCGCACCGCAAGGCGCGCACTGGTATCTACCCTGGCGCTACGGCCGCTGGCGCGGCGTCAACGCGTCCTGAATATCACCAGGAACGCCGCGGCGCTTCGCGCATCGCTGCCTTGAATGGAACCGGAACTTCCCCCTCGCGTTGTTGTGATGCTCCTACGGGAGGAAACAAGAATGCGCTGGAAAATCAGCCCTCATTTTCACTTCAGGCTTGGTCCACATCCTGGTTCCAGAGGGCATCACGACCCCAGAACCCTCGACATGATTGCCATCATTGCGCTGCTGGCGCTCGTCGTCGGCTCCGGCTGGTATCTGGCAACGAGCCTTGCCACGGCGCCGAGCACCACGGCCTTCATCGTGCCGAGCCAGAGCGTGCACTGGTAGGCTGGACGTTAGAGATCGAGCACCATCCGATCTGCACCGGGTTTGGCGACATATCATCAGATGGCGTTCGCGTTCGTACGGCTGGTTGTCATCGCCCGGAGCGCGTGACGCCCGCCTCAACAGGCAAGCTAACGAAACCAGAAAAAGCGCCCGGGCGGGATCGACTCGGGCGGACGCAGCCGCTTCGGACGCGGCGGCTTTGGCGACGGCTCGGCGGACGAGGTGGTCTCCGCAGCCGGCGCCGTCTCGCTTCCCGGCACCCTCACCGACAGCAGCAAGTTCGATTCATGCGTCCGCCAGCGATAGCCGACGCCGAAATCGATCGGCTGGGCGCGCGTGAACAGGTCGGCGTAGCGCTCCTGGTAGCGGCCGGGGAATTCGTCGATCGGTCCGAGATAGCGGCCGAACGGGAAGAACCGCCACTGTTGCGCATTGTAGTTCGCAAGCGGAATGCCGGAATCGTCCTGGATGATGGTCGCGCTGTTGGCCAGCAGCCAGTTGCGAGCGACGGAGAAGTCGCCCTTGTGCAGGAGATAGGACGCGCTCTTGAGCAGGCTGTTGCCGGGCCCGAGCGTCTCGCAGAATTTCAGAAATCCCGTGTTGCGCGCGCTGGCATTGGAGAGATCGGTCGAGAAATAGTACAGCGTGCGCGCCTCGCCGTCGCTTCCGGCAAAGGTGATGCGGACACCGCGCGTCGCGTTCCGTCCCGGATTGTCGCCTCCCGTATGCACCCCGCCCTTGTCGTCGAGCGCGATCATCTCGACATTGCGGATGGTCTTGCCGGAGCGCGCGAGGAAGACATAGAGGATCGGCAAGGTGCCGTTGACCTGGTTGGCGTGCAGGTCGACCTTCATGTGCTTGGTGATGAAGAAGGAGAAGCTCAGGATCGAGCCGAGCGAACGCTCGACATTGTAGAGCGCGGCACCGACCGAGCCGCGCGGCAGCCGCGTCAGGTCAGGCACCGCGCCGACCGGCTCCAGCGCGCCGAGCACGTAGGTGCTGGCCTTGGCGTAGAACGCATCTGCGTAGAGGAAGTCAGGGCCGCTGAACAAGTAGAACATGGTCGGCCGGGGCGCGGCCAGATTGACGTCGGCCCAATTGCGGATCTTCGAGAGCTGCCGCTGCTCGAGCTGGGCGAAGGCGCCGTCGAAGAATTTTGCGTGGCGCTGCCAGCCCGGGTCTTTGGTGAGCGGCACCAGCGGCGAGTCCGGCGAAGGCTGCATGCCCGCGAGAAAGCGCGCGGTATCATCGAAGGTGACGTCGGCGGCACGTGCAGACGAGACGGCCGCGGCCAGCAGGGCAAGAGCGACGGCCGCAATTCTCATGGGTCGAAACATGTCTATTCGCGGTGTGATGACGTACCAGCGGCGACCGGCCGCCTGCGGAAAACAGCATAGATCAACAGGCCCGAGAGCATGAGCAGCATCCCCGCCAGCGACTGCACCGGCCGCTCGGTCAACAGGTAGTACATCATGAACGCGGTCACGAGGAGGAAAACGAGCGGCGTGAACGGGTATCCCCAGGCGCGATAGGGCCGCGGCAGGTCGGGATCGGTGATGCGCAGCTTGACGACGCCGGCGACCGTGAAGAACGAACAGAACAACAGCGCGAACTGGATGAAGTCGAGCACCGCCTCGAAGCTGCGCGTGAACAACAGCAGATTGGCGACGGCAAGCTGAAACAGGATGGCATAGGCCGGCGCGCCGCTCACCGATCGCTTCGAGAACACGCGCAGGGCCGGAATGTCCTCGCCCATCGTCATCATCACGCGCGGGCCGATCCACATCATCGCGCTGATCGAGGAGATCAGGCCGACGCAGATCATCGCACCGACGATCCGGCCGCCGAGGCTGCCGAAGATCGCGCTGCCCGCGACGCTGGCAACATCGAGCTGGCCGGCCAGCGCGCTGACCGGCGTCGAGTAGAGAAACACCGCATTCAGCGCGACGTACAGGACGAGCACGATCAGCGTGCCCGCGAGCAGCGCGCGCGGCAGATCGCGTTGCGGCATGTTCATCTCGCCGATGATGTAGGTCGCGGCATTCCACCCGGAGAACGAGTACATCACGAAGACGAGCCCGATCGCGAAGGGCGCGCTGACGATATGCGCGAGATCACCCGGCTGCGGCGTGAAGGCAATCGGCTGCGGCGTGCCGATGACGAAGCCGGCGAGCAGGAAGGCGACGATCAGCACGACCTTGAGGATGGTCGAGATCAGCTGGAAGGTCGATGAGTGCCTGACGCCGGTCAATTGCACGATCGAGACCAGCCACACCACGCCGATGGCAAGCGGGATCGGCGGCAGATCGGGGACGACCGATTTCGCGTATTCGCCGAACGCCATCGCCGCGAGCGCGACGGGCGCTGCGAAGCCAACCGTCGCCGAGACCCAGCCGGCGAGAAAGCCGAAGGCGGGATGATAGGCGCGGCCGAGGAAATTGTACTCACCGCTCGAGCGCGGAAACATGGCGCCGAGCTCGCTGTAGGAGAACACCCCGCACAGCGCGACGATGCCGCCGATGGTCCATAGCAACAGGATCGAGAAGCCGGACGGGATGTCCTTGACCTGGAAGCCGAGGCTGGTGAAGACGCCGACCCCGATCATGTCGGCAACGACGATGGCGGTTGCGACCAGAACGGAGACCCCCGGCCCGCTCCCCGTCAGCCGGCCAGTCCAGGGCGCGGGTCCCGCATCTGATGCCGTCATCGGGGTCCTCAACCTCAGGCGTCACGTGTCGTGGAGAGCATCGTGCAGTCTGGTCCAGTCAATTCAAGCAGGGTTAACAAGGGTTAAATGAGGCGCATGAAATCGGTATTGCGGCACCTTTTGTGCACGATCCTGGGCAACAAAGCCCCGTAAACACCTGAGAATCCCGTTTCGCACCCCCACAATCAGGACACGATTGCATGGTCCCCTTGAGCATTCCGGATTTGGGGAAGTTTCTCCGGACACTTAACGTCGCCTAAACGCCAGTCGGCTCAATTAGCTTGAATATTGCCGCTGGGCTTGTGGACATGACTTGGGGTCATGGGTGGATGGTCGGGGCCGCTCCGAAATTGAGAGCTGACATTCGTGCTGATCGGACGCTGTCCGGCGCGCGCAGTGGTGCGCGCCGGATCGCGCTGGTCTCAGCCTTGGTGCCGCTGTCGCTCACGCTGGTTCAATGCGGCAGGGCCCCCAACCCGGCGGCGCTCGCGGCGAACTCGCAGGCCAACGTCCAAATCGTAGCGAAGACCAATCCTCAGGTCGCAAGCAGCGACACGTTCGAGGATCGCTTCCCCGCTCCGCAATTCAAGGAGCGCTTCCCGTCGGCGAGCGAGAGTCTTCTGCAACGGCAGATGTCGGACTTCTCGCCCAAACGCGCCGTCCAGCAGCAGCCTCAGCCGGAGCAGGCGCCGTACAAGGTCGCCTCACTCGCACCGCAAATCCCCTACCAGCGTCCGGCACGTGAAGACCTGACGACACTCGTCAGCATGAAATCGTCGGCCTTCCCCTATTTTGGCAACAACCCCGCCTCCGACGCGCCATTCCTCAACATCTCCAAGGGCGATCGCCGCGGCCACCGCAGCTATTCCGGGCGCGTCTACTGGCAGGACGAGACTTACAGCGACAGCCGCGTGCTGATGCACGTGCCCGAGCATTTCGACGTACGCAAGCCGGGCGTGATCGTGGTGTTCTTCCACGGCAACGGCGCAACGCTGGAGCGCGACGTGCGCGACCGCCAACTCGTACCGCAGCAGGTCACCGATTCCGGCGCCAACGCCATCCTGCTGGCGCCGCAGATGGCGGTCGATGCCGCCGATTCCAGCGCCGGCAAGTTCTGGCAGGCGGGCGGCCTCAAGCGCTTCATGGAAGAGTCGGCGGCCCATCTGGCCCGGCTCACCGGCGATCCCAACAACGCCCGCGCCTTCGCCAACATGCCGATCGTGATCGTCGGCTACAGCGGTGGCTTCCTGCCGACGGCCTGGAGCCTCGAGGTCGGCGGCATCAGCGACCGCGTCCGCGGCGTCGTCCTGCTCGATGCCGTCTACGGCGAAATGGACAAGTTCGCCTCCTGGATCGAGAGCCATCGGTCCGGCTTCTTCGTCAGCTCCTACACCCGCTACACCGCGCGGCGCGACCGCGAGCTGATGAGCATGCTGCGGCAAAAGGGCATCAGCGTCTCCGAGGACATGGACGGGCCGCTCCGTCCCGGCAGCGTGGTGTTCGTCGAAACCGGCGACGGCATCACGCATCGTGATTATGTGACGCGCGCCTGGACCCGGGACCCGCTCAAGGACGTGCTGGTGAAGATGTCGGCGACGCCGTCGTTGGCGCTGACGCGCGTTGCGTCCACCAATCCGGCCGCATCGAGCCGCTAGCCGATATTGCGCGCGTCGGCATTTGGCCGCGCTGCCCGCAATTGTCGCTGGCTTTGATCAAAATGTGATGTTGATGGCCGACATCCCCGGGAGCCACCGGATTGCTTCCGCTGGCAACGCTCATAATTTGCCGGCCAAGTTTTAGCTTGAATTCTGCGGGGACAGACGGTGCGTCAGGGACTGTATAAGGTCGACTTCCACACGGTTCATGGAACCGGCTGCGGCGTCGTCTATGTGACGGATGGCAAGATGCGCGGCGGCAATTCCGCCTTCGCTTTCATCGGGACCTACGTCGGGGAGGGCGACAGCATCAAGGTCAAGATTTCGACCCAGCGCTACAACGACGATCCGTCCTTCAAGCCGCTGTTCGGGCACGACAGGATCACGCTGACGCTGGCCGGCCGTGAGGACGGCGACACGGCGGAATTCGAAGGCACCGCGCTGCAGGTGCCGGGCGTTGCGTTCAGGGCCGTGCTCAGCCGGATCAGCGACTAGCCGTCCGGCTTCCAGACCTCGGCTCTTGATCTTCAGGTATTGATGGTCAGGTCTTGATGTTCAGGTCTTGGGCAGCTTCGGAATGCTCTCGGCGAAGCCGTTGAAGCAGGCCAGCCGCTCGTCCTCTTCCTTGAAGAAGCGGCAATCGGCGTAACCCTTGGCCTTCGCCGGTTTCGGCTTCGGCTGCGGCGCGATCACGGCGTCGTAGCAGTTGAGGCGGTCCTTGGTGCCGTCATCGAGGTCGAGGCAGGCCTGGAGCCGTGCCGCGATCGACTGCGGCTTGCCCTTCGGCGCTGCGGCCGGCTTGGCCGCGGCCTCTTTGGTCCCTTTGGGCGTGACCTGCACCAGCGGCTTGTCCCCCACCATGGGTGGCTTGTCGGTTTGTGCAAACGCGGAGGCTGAATAGAGCACCGCGGCAACCGCCAGAATCATCCTCATGTCAGTCAACTCTCTTTGGTCCCCATGCCTCGCCTTCTAGCGCTCCCGCGCGTGGTTTGCCAAGCACCTTGCGCATAGGAAAACGCACCCTTCAGGCCGTGGTGGCAGCAGCCGGCCGGGGTCGGGTCAGAACCACGAGGATCAGCGCCAGGACGACGAAGCCGACCGCGACGAAACCAAGCGGATGCAGCAGTTCGCGGGCGAACAGCAGCCCGCCGATGGCGGAGCCGACAGCCTGGCCGACATAGAGGACGGAGGTGTTGAGCGCGACGGTCGCCGATGCGAGCGGCGGCGCAGCCGCGACCAGCCGCACTTGCTGCATCGAATTGGTTGAGGCAAAGCCGAGGCCCCAGATCGCGACCGCGAACGCCATGAACACCAGGCTCCCCGCACCGAGCGCCCAGCCGGTGATGCCCGCAAGCAGCAGGCAGGTGAACAGCAACGACGTCCGATAGGGCCCCCAGGTGTCGACGATGCGGGTCGCGATGACGACGCCGAGGAAGCCGCAAACACCGTAGATGCCGAACACCATGCCGATTGCATCCGGGCTCGCCTCGGTCAGCTTCTTGAGCAGCGGACCCATGAAGGTGAACACCACGAACTGCCCGGACATTTGCAGCATCGTGATCGCAAGCAGCAGCAGGATCGTCCGGCTGCGGCCGACCGCGCTCCAGGTCTTCAGGTCCACCGGCGTGCCCTTCAATCCCGCCGGCAGGCGCAGCAGCAATAGCAGGAAGCTGATGCAGCCGAGCGCGCCGATCCCGCCATAGGCCGCGCGCCAGCCATAGCGGCTGGCGATGAAAGTGATCAGCGGAAGACCGACGGCCGCAGCTAACGACCAGCCGAGAAAGATGTAGGCGATGGTGCTGCCGCGCCGCTTCACCGGCACGATCAGCGCCGCCGTGCCCGCAGCCTGCGGCGTGTAGAGCGCGCCGACCGCCAGCACCAGCAGGCGAATGATGAGCAGGCTCGTGTAGTCAGGGGCAAATGCCGAGGCGAGATTGCCAAGGGCGAGCACCGCAAGCGTGGTCGCAAGCAGCGTCCGCCGCTCGATGCGGCTGGTCAGCCACGCCGTCAGCGGCGAGCCGATGCACAGCGTAATCGCGCCGAAGGTGATCAGGAGCCCCGCAGCATGGATGGTGATGCCGAGCCCGGTTGACAATTCCGGCAGCATGCCCGCCGGCGCCAGCACCGAGCAGCCGGTGACGAGATTGCCGAACATCAGGGCGGTTGGCGTGAAACGGCCGGCCACGGGCGGATTTTCCATGCAAGTGCATGTAGAGCAGGCCTGCGACCAGTTAAAGGGCGCGGTGCGAAATAGTTGGAGCATCGCCCAAGCTTTTGCGCGCGACTTTCTTGGAAATGCCGGATTGCACAGGCCGAATCGCCTGATATATCGCTCGTTCCCGCTTACCTGCGCTCGTTCGCAGGAGTGAGCCTCAGGAGAAAAGCATGACCGACCAGCCCAAATCCGAATCCGGCTTTCAATACAGCCTCAGCAATCTGAGACCCGTGACCCCGCCCGAAAAGATCACCCTCACCTTCCCCGACGGCGCCCGGCGCGAATACGCCAAGAGCATCACCGGCCTCGAGATCGCCAAGGGCATTTCGCCGTCGCTGGCCAAGCGCACGGTCGCGATGGCGCTCGACGGCGAGGTCGCCGACCTCGACGATCCCATCGAAGCCGATGCCAAGATCGAGCTGATCAACCGCGACGATCCGCGCGCGCTCGAGTTGATCCGCCACGACTGCGCCCACGTGCTCGCCGAAGCCGTGCAGACGCTGTGGCCCGGCACGCAAGTCACCATCGGTCCCGTGATCGAGAACGGCTTCTACTACGACTTCTTCCGCAACGAGCCGTTCACGCCGGAAGATTTTGCCGCAATCGAGAAGAAGATGCGCGAGATCATCGCGCGCGACAAACCTTTCACCAAGGAAGTCTGGGACCGCGAGAAGACCAAGCAGGTGTTCCGCGACAAGGGCGAGGCGTTCAAGGTCGAGCTGGTCGACGCCATTCCCGGCAACGAGCCGATCAAGATCTACTACCAGGGCGACTGGTTCGATCTCTGCCGCGGCCCGCACATGACTTCGACCGGCAAGGTCGGCAACGCCTTCAAATTGATGAAGGTGGCCGGCGCCTATTGGCGCGGCGACAGCAACAACCCGATGCTGACGCGCATCTACGGCACGGCCTTCGCCAAGCAGGAGGACCTCGACGCTTATCTGAAGCAGATCGAGGAAGCCGAGAAGCGCGACCATCGCAAGCTCGGGCGCGAGCTCGACCTCTTCCACTTCCAGGAGGAAGGTCCGGGCGTCGTGTTCTGGCACGCCAAGGGCTGGACCATCTTCCAGCAGCTGATCGCCTATATGCGCCGGCGCCTCGCCGGCGACTACAGCGAGGTCAATGCGCCGCAGATCCTCGACAAGTCCTTGTGGGAGACCTCGGGCCATTGGGGCTGGTATCGCGAGAACATGTTCGCGGCGCAGTCCGCCGGCGACGAGGCCGAGGACAAGCGCTGGTTCGCGCTGAAGCCGATGAACTGCCCCGGCCACGTGCAGATCTTCAAGCACGGCCTGAAGAGCTACCGCGACCTGCCGCTGCGCCTCGCCGAGTTCGGCGTGGTGCATCGCTATGAGCCCTCCGGCGCCATGCATGGCCTGATGCGCGTGCGCGGCTTCACCCAGGACGACGCGCACGTCTTCTGCATGGAAGATCAGCTCGCCGACGAGTGCCTCAAGATCAACGATCTCATTCTGTCGACCTATGCCGATTTCGGTTTCACCGGCGATCTCACGGTGAAGCTCTCGACCCGGCCCGAGAAGCGCGTCGGCACCGATGCGATGTGGGATCACGCCGAGCGCGTGATGGCGACGGTGCTGCGCGAGATCCAGTCGCAGAACAATCACATCAAGACCGAGATCAATCCGGGCGAAGGCGCCTTCTACGGGCCGAAGTTCGAATATGTGCTGCGCGACGCCATCGGCCGCGACTGGCAGTGCGGCACCACGCAGGTCGACTTCAACCTGCCGGAGCGGTTCGGTGCGTTCTACATCGACCATGACAGCGGCAAGAAGGCGCCGGTGATGGTGCACCGCGCGATCTGCGGCTCGATGGAGCGCTTCATCGGCATCCTGATCGAGCACTATGCCGGCAATTTCCCGCTCTGGCTGTCCCCGGTGCAGGTGGTGGTCACCACCATCACCTCGGAGGCCGACGAGTATGCCAAGCAGGTGCTGGAACAGGTCCGGCGCGCGGGGCTTCGGGCCGAGATCGACCTGCGCAACGAGAAGATCAACTACAAGGTCCGCGAGCACTCGCTGGCCAAGATTCCGGCGCTGCTCGTGTGCGGGAAGAAGGAGGCCGAGACGCAGTCGGTCTCCGTCCGCCGGCTCGGCAGCGACGGCCAGAAGGTGATGACGACGGTGGAGGCGCTCGCCGCCCTCGTCGACGAGGCCACCCCACCGGACGTCCGGCGGGCGCGCGAGGCGGCCTGAGTCCTGAAATCGATCTAAATTCGCTTCCGGTTGCGGGCGTGCATGCTTATCTCGGCATGGCACGCCCGACGACCAGCCGAAGAGGACATCGCAGTGCCCGACGCCATCGAACTCCTGAAAACCCGTCGCTCGGTCAAGCCGCGCGAGATGACCGGGCCCGGCCCCTCCCCCGCCGAGCTCGAAACCATCCTCACCATCGGTGCGCGCGTGCCCGACCATGGCAAGCTCGCGCCCTGGCGCTTCATCATTTTCGAGGGTGACGCCCGCGAGCGGGCCGGCGAGGTCATCGCGACGGTCTTTGCCCGCAAGAATCCGGACGCACCGGCGGCGAACATCGAGACCGAGCGCAAACGCCTCACCGACGCGCCGCTGGTGATCGGTATCGTCAGCTTCACCAAGCCGCATCCGAAGGTGCCGGCGTTCGAGCAGGAATTGTCGGCCGGCGCCAGTGTCATGAACATTGTCACGGCCGCGACCGCGCTCGGCTACGGCGCCTGCTGGCTGACCGGCTGGTTCGCCTTCGATCGCGACGTGCTGGACGGCCTCGGCCTCAAGCCCGACGAAAAGCTCGCCGGCCTCGTCCATATCGGCACGCCGACCAAGCCCAGCGAAGACCGTCCGCGGCCGTTCCTTTCGGAAATCGTGACGCGTTTTTAATCGATGCCTTGTTGACGCCTCCGACGTCTTGCGGCTTTGATCCCGGCGAGGGAGGAAGCCCGGATGAAGCGTCGTGAATTTCTGGTCGGGGCCGCGCTGCTGGCCGGCACGATGGGGCGCAGCCGCTCCGCCGACATCCCTGCCCCGTCGGCCGACGGACTTGAGCGCATCACCGCGTATTTTGACAACGAGGTGACGCTTGGCCGCCTGCCGGGCGCGGTGGTCCTGGTCCAGCAGCACGGCAAGCCGGTGTATCTGAAGAACTTCGGCGTGCGCGACACCAGGACCGGCCTTGCGATGACGCCGGACACGATCTTCGCCATCCACTCCATGACCAAGCCGATCACGTGCCTGGGCGCGATGATGCTGATCGACGAGGGCAAGCTCGCGCTCGCCGACCCCGTGTCGAAATACGTCCCGCTCTTCGCCGACACCAAGGTGGGCTTGGAGCCGGAGGGCACCTCGAAGGTCGAACTCGAGCCGCCGATCCGTCCTGTCAACATCGAGGATCTGCTGCGGCAAACCTCGGGCATCAGCTACGACTATATCGGCGCTCCATGGGTGATGCAGGTTTACCAGGCCGCCGATATTTTCGAGGGGCCCTTCAACAACAGGCAATTCGCCGACCGCATCGCCAAGCTGCCGCTCACGCGCCAGCCCGGAACGCTGTGGCGCTACGGCCATTCCACCGACGTGCTCGGCGCCGTCATCGAGATCATCTCGGGCCAGACGCTGTATGAATTCCTCAAGCAGCGCATTCTCGATCCGCTCGGAATGAACAGCACCAAATTCGTGCTGAAAACGCCGGAGGAGCGCGCCCGGATGGCGCGGCCGCTGCCGAGCGACCCGGTCCTGCTCGCCGGCGAGCGCGACCGCCTCGACCATCCCGAATGGGAATCCGGCGGCGGCGGGCTGCTCTCGACCATCACCGACTATCAGCGCTTCTCGCAGATGCTGCTCAATGGCGGCGAGTTCGAGGGCAAGCGTTACCTCAGCCCCGCCGTGTTCAAGGCCATGACGACCGATCACGTCGGGCCCGGCTCCGGCGTGGGACGCGACTATTTCTATTTCCCGGGCGACGGCTTTGGCTATGGCTACGGCATCGGTGTGCGCACCGATCCCGGTAACGCGAAGCCGCCGCCGGCCGGATCGATCGGCGAATTGAAATGGGACTCAGGCAGCGGCACCTATTTCGGCGTCGATCCCAAGCTCGACATGGTCTACCTCCTGATGCAGCAGACCCAGAACGAGCGCAGCCGCATCACGCCCGCCTTCAAGGAACTGGTCTACGGCTGCTATCCCGAAGGGCTACGCCGCCCGTGAGGCGCGCTGGCCGAAATCGGCCAGCAGCTTTGCGATCTCGGCGGCGGGCCGCGCCGCGCTGAACAGAAACCCCTGCACCTCGTTGCAGCCTTCGGCGCGCAGCCAGTCGAGCTGATCCTCGGTCTCGACGCCTTCAGCCGTCGTGGTGATGTTGAGGCTGCGGCCGAGGCCGGAGATCGCGCGCACGATCGCGACGCAATCGGGCCGCTGCGCCAGATCCTTCACAAACGAACGGTCGATCTTGATCTTGTCGAACGGGAAGCTACGGAGATAGCTCAGGCTCGAATAGCCGGTGCCGAAATCATCCATGGAGATGCTGACGCCGAGCTCGCGCAATTGATGCAGGATCGCAAGATTGGCATCGGTCTCCGCCAGGAAGATCGACTCGGTGATCTCGAGCTCGAGTCGCTTCGGCGACAGGCCGGACTGCGCAAGCGCGGAAATCACGACCTGAACCAGGTTGCGGCTGCGGAATTGCGCCGGCGACAGATTGACCGCGACCTTGACGTCGACAGGCCATTTCACCGCCTCCGCGCAGGCCTCACGCAGCACCCACTCGCCGAGCTGGGTGATGAGGCCGATGTCTTCGGCGACCGGAATGAATTCCGCCGGCGAGATCATGCCCTTGTCGGGATGACGCCAGCGCAACAGCGATTCGAAGCCGGAGATGCGGTCGGACGCGATCGACACCAGCGGCTGGTAGTGCAGCTCGAATTCGCCATTGGCGAAGGCGCGGCGCAGATCGAGCTCCATGTCGCGGCGCTTCTGCGCCTGGAGGTCCATCTCGCGCTCGAAGAAATGGTGCACGCCGCCGCCATCGGACTTCGCCCGGTACAGCGCCATGTCGGCGTTGCGCATCAGCTCCTCCGACGTCGTGCCGTCGCCGGGCGACAGCGCGATGCCGATGCTGGCGCCGATCACCATCTCCTGGCCGTCGAGGTCGTAGGGCGCCTTCAGCATGTCGATCAGCAAGGTCGCGCAGGCGCTGGCTTCGTTCGGCGAGACATCGGCTGCCAGGATCACGGCGAACTCGTCGCCGCCAAGCCGGGCCGCGAGATTGCCGCCGCGGACCGCGGTGGTGAGGCGTTCGGCAACTTGCTTCAGCAGGCGATCCCCCACCGGATGCCCGAAGGAATCATTGATGTTCTTGAACAGGTCGAGATCGATATAGAGCACGCCGACCCGTTTTCCGCCGGCCTGGTCGAGCGCCTGCTTCAAGCACTGCTGGAAATGTTCGCGGTTCGGCAGATCGGTGAGCCCGTCATGGTGCGCCATGTGGGCGATCCGCGCCTCGGCCTTGCGCCGCTCCGTGATGTCGACCACCGCGACCAGATAGCCGTCGCGGTCGTCGAAGGCGACGCGGCGACCGAAAGTGAGCACCTCGATCTCGCTGCCGTCGGCGCACAAATGGCGCCAGTTGCGCGAGGAATGATAGGTGTCGCCGATGCGTTCGAGCGCCTCGGCGTGGCTGTCCCACTCGTCCTCGGGCCAGATCTCGTGCAGCTTCATCCGTAGGAAGGTGGCGCGGCTGTAGCCGTAGTGCTGGACCGCGGCATCGTTGACGCTGAGGAATTCCTTGGTCTGTGCCTCGAACACCCACATCGGCATCGGGTTGTTGTCGAACAGCAGGCGAAACGAGGCATCGCGCCGCTTCAACGCGGTGACGTCGGAGATCGTCAACGAGACCAGATCGGCGAAGGCGGTGGCACTGAGCCGAAGGTAACGTCCGTCCTCCTCGATCTCGAGCTGCTCGCCGCGGCCGCCGGAGACGACCTTGAGCAGGAAGTCCATGATTTCGGGCGCGGCCAATAGCGTATTCCCCTCGCCGATCCGCCGCCACAAGAGGCCCGCGCTCGCGGCTTTCAGCAGCGCTCCGGCGCTCTTGTTGTGGTGCACGATCTGGAGATCGAACGGCTTGCCTGCGGTATCGCGCAGCGTCGCCAGCGAAACCACGGCGTCATCGGTCGACGAGAAGATCGCGTCCAAGAGATTGTATTGCGCGCCGCGCTCGTTGATGTAGGCGCCAACCAGCGTGGCGCCCCAGCGCGAGGCGGTCGGCAACGCCAGCACATCGTAGGTCCGGACCATGCCGTCGCGCACGCAATGCGCGCTGCCCTGGTGCGGACGTCCGTTCTCGAGCGCGCTCGTCACAGCTTCCGACAGCGCCGTGGCGCAATCGGGCGAGAGCTCGGCGACCGGGATATCCCAGCGCTCCTCGCCGAGCCATTTCTGCACGTAACGCCCGCTGCGCGACAATTCGAGCGCGCCATCGTTCTTCAGCAGCGCGATGTGGTCGGCGAGCCGTCCGAGGCTCCCAAGCATCACGTCCTCATAGCGCGGCAGCCGTTCGCCCGGCTTCAACGCGGCACGCCATTTGCGTTGAAGCACCGGGATGTCGTCAAACATTTCGGCGGCCGGTTTTCCCGGCATCTTCTTCGCGGCAGTCATTGCAGTCCCCAACGCACTTTCCCTGGGGCATCCAATGCAGCCGCGCTTAATGCCGTGTAAAAAGGACGCAGCCGCGGGTTCCATTCGGCGATTATGACAGTTTTAAGTCAGGTGTTGGTTAGTGCGCGTTAGAGACTATGACGGTTGCCTAAAATGCGATGCGTGCGCGAGAGTGAAGTTATGGCGCACAGCTGCTTCATCCTCGTCATTGCGAGCGCAGCGAAGCAATCCAGACTGCCGCCGCGGAAAGATTCTGGATTGCTTCGCTGCGCTCGCAATGACGGAGTGCGCAGGAGCCGCGCCCGCCTCTCTCGAGTCCCGGACGCGACGCAGCGCGTAGCGGTGCGGCGCAGAGCCGGGACCCAGCAGATGACACAACACACTGACGCATGGGCCCCGGCTCTGCAGCGCATCACTTCGTGCTGCGCAGCGTCCGGGGCACGAGAGCGTCGTTGAGTGACTGACATGGGCTCGCATCCTCGCGGCGCATTTCGCCCGAGCTTTGCCTGATCGCCTCACCCTCGAATGAAAGAGGGCGCAGGGAAGACCAGGAGCCCGCTGGCACCCGAGGTCCACTGTGCGGAGTTGTAGTGAGAAGTCTGCACAGCGGCATACAGGTGTAGCCAGGACATCCCGGCCTTCCCTGCGCAGTGGTTGGAACGGCGTATGTCGTGCTCTCCCCGGGGAGCGATGCACTATTGCCCCCGTCGCCTTGAAGATGGCTGATGCGCGCGCCCGGTTGGGCAACACGCACCACCACAAGACTTGGCGCACAGACCCCGGGCGCCAGGACGACACGATTTGGCCGTACGTGAATCACACCGGTCGTGCGTGCGACGTGCTTCGCTCACGGCTGCCCGCCCTGCGATCACCTTCGCACCAGTGTGGCCCACGTCCACCGCCGCCCGGCCCGCGTTCGTGACGATCGCGATACGCCCCTCTTCCTCGGGCCGAAGTGAGGCAACACATACGCCGTTTCCGAATTCTTATAAAGCGAATTATTTTCGTTGAAGGCGATTGACAGCGTTCTGCCCTGAGTTCGGTGTTTTGCCCGTCGGGCAAAACTCGGCAAGCACGATCACCGACAGCGATCGGGCGCGAGAAACCTTCTTACACTGTCCAGAAATACCGACCAGGCCGGCTCGGTCCCCAGCAAGATATGATTGGGACTCTCGAGCGGAACGAATGTTGCGCCTTTAATCCGAGCAGCGAGTTCCTGCCCCTCCGTGAACTTTACGCTCGCGTCGGCACGAGCGTGCAACACCAGGGTCGGCGTTCGTACATCCTGCAGCAGATGCCGCACATCGATTTCGCCGAAGATATTCGTAAGCTTGAAGGCGTTCTGCGGCGACGTCGTAATCCGCTGCAGATCGTTGAACCACTGCGCCTGCTCGGCATTTGCTTCAGGAATGAAGAGGGACGTGAATATCTGGCGAAACACCGGACTTTCTTGCCCCCACCCCTCGAGGACCAGAGTTGTCAATGCCTCCCGGCGGGCCACGTTTGACGGGTCCTGATGGCGCCAACCCTTTGCGTATCCGCCATAAAGAACGAGATGACTGACACGCTCCGGGTGCTTCACGGCGTAGGCTATCGAGATCGCGCAGCCCTGAGAAATGCCAAGTAGGGGAAAACGCTCGAGCCCCGCCGCATCGACGACCGTCTCGAGATCACGCACGAAAGCGTCGAAGGAGATGTCGAAGACATCCCAGTCCGACAAGCCCGTACCGCGTTCGTCGTAGCGCAGGAACGTGTTGTCGCGGCTCAACGCCTCGATCCAGTGCTGCCAGACCGGGCTCGCAAAGTCGAATTCCAGATGATTGAGCCAATTGGCGGCTTTCACCAGCGGCGGCCCGGCGCCGACCGACGCATAGGCGATGCGCACCCCGTCGCGCGCGGTGCAGGTTCGAACGTTCTGCTTGAGCTGCCTCGGCGAAGCCGCCGGCTCAGCGGCGGCCACATCCTCGGGTGGCACCCGATGCTGCGACCGATGTCGCAGGAGTTGCTGGTAGAGCGCCCTCGTCTCCTGATCCGGCTCGACGTTGAGCTCTTTGCGCAGGATCGCCTCGCAGCGCTTGTATTGCCGCAACGCCAACGCGGTCTGCCCCTGCTCGGAGTAGAGCCGCATCAAGGCGCAATCCACCTCTTCCTGCAACGGATCGATCGCCAACAAACGGAGCGCCAACGCGATCGCCTCCTCCCGTGCGCCGATAAGCTGTAATTCCTGCAGCAGCGTATGGAAGGCAGAGGTGGCGACGGCGCGCAACCGGGTCCGCTCGCCCAATAACCACTCGTCGAAAAGATCGGACCGCGCGTTCAGTCCCTCGAGAAAGGGGCCGCGATACAACTCCGCTGCACGTTTCAAATTGGCGATGGACGGATCGGATACCGCATCCTTGAATTCGACGACGTCGGTCGTGACGGCGCCGATATCGAAGCCAAGCAGGTCGTGATCGGCGGACAGCGGCAGCTCGGCGCAATCATGTCGCAGCATGCTGATGCATTGGCGCAAGCTTTGTCGCGCCGCGTCCTCGTGACTGTCGGGCCAGAGCAACGCCGCAAGCCGCTCACGAACATGGACGACCCCAGGGTTCATGGCCAGAAATGCCACGAGGGCCTGCGCCTTCTTGTTGCGCAAGGTGACCGGCCCGCCCCGGTCCATGGAAAACGAACCCAGCAAGGTCAACCGCAGCATTCCCACCCTCTCGGCATCAAATGGCGCAATTCTAGCAGCCTCGACCGCGTTTTTGACGGTTTTTTCACGCCTGCCCTGACGAGCCGCTCACCGCCGTCCTCTAGAAAGGAGACAACGCGCTACCCGGCGCACATTTGAAAAGGCACAAACACGTGACCCTGATTTCCCTATCCACATCAAGCCTCGCGGCGCCCTTCGGGCGCCGAGGCATTCCGCTGCTTCTCGCGAGGTTCCGGCGCCTGCTGAACGGTTGGATCGCCGCCGCCATTGCCCATCACGAGCGCCGGGCGGCGCTCGTCGCCCTGCGCCCGCTGGACGACCGGGCGTTGAAGGATGTGGGTCTCTATCGCGGCCCGTTCGATGACCGCATCGAACGCGCTGCACGGTCTCGATGGAGCCGCTTCCGGCAGGCGTGAGACGACCACATCAGTTCAATTCGATCCTCGCCAAAGACCAGGAGAAGATGATGTCTATCACGATTCAAAACGGGCCAGGTACAGCACCCACTCGCCCCTTCGCGCTGGCGATGAAGTCCGCGGCCCTCGTCTACGGGACCAGTGCCTATTTGATCTTTCTGGGCACGTTCCTCTATGCCATCGGCTTCGTCACGCAATATATCGTGCCCAAGACCATCGACACCGGCGCGCCGACCTCGCTAACCAACGCGCTCGCCATCAATCTGCTGCTGCTATCGACCTTCGCGTTTCAGCATAGCGGCATGGCGCGGCAGGGGTTCAAGCGGCTGTTCGCGCGCTTCGCTTCGCCGGTCATCGAGCGCTCCAGCTACGTGCTGCTGGCAAGCCTGACGCTCTTGCTGCTGTTCTGGCAATGGCAACCGATTCCGACGGTCATCTGGAACATCGAGTCTCCCGCCTTGGCCGGGCTCGTGATTGCGGGCGAGTTCCTGGGCTGGCTGATTGTGCTCTACAGCACATTCCTCATCAGCCATTTCGAACTGTTCGGCTTGACACAGGTTATCAGCCATTTTGCCGGCCGGCTCACCGCGCCCGTCAAGTTCAAGACGCCGGGCCTGTATCGCCTCATCCGCCACCCGATCTATCTGGGGTTCATCATCGCCTTCTGGTCGACACCGGTGATGACGCTCGGACACCTGATGTTCGCATCAGTGACAACGGCCTATATCTTCGTCGGCATCTGGCTCGAGGAGCGCGATCTGGTGGCGCTCTTCGGCGACGAGTACCGAAAGTATCGGGAGCGCGTCGCGATGCTGTTGCCGGGCCTTTTCTGAACAGATTGGAAAGGCACCATCGTGACCGGACAGGATTTGATCGATCGTGCAAAAGCCTTCGTCGCGGCAGTCGCCGCGGCGAAGCCCCGCCAGACCGTCGAGGCCTTTTATGCCGATGATATCGTGCAGGAGGAATTTCCAAACCTTCTCCTGCCGCAGGGCGCAGTGCGCGATTTCATCAACTTGCGAGCGTCTTACGACAGATCCCGTTACATCCTTGCCTCGCAATCGTTCGAAATCGTCAACGCCCTTGCGTCAGGCAATTGCGTGGTGATGGAGACGATCTGGACTGCAACACTGGCGGTCGGCGTCGGCAAGCTTGCTCCCGGCGACACTATGCGCGCCCGTTTTGCGCAGTTCTTCGAATTCCGTGACGGGCTGATCTTCAGGATTCGCAACTACGATTGTTTCGAGCGAATCTAGTCCGTAGGGTGAGTTACGCCTGTCGACTGCGCTTCGCACGGCCGAAAGGCTAATCCACCCTGCAGGTCATCATGCCAACCGTTCAATCACCAGATCGAGCAGCGCGCGCAGGCGCGCCAGGCGCCGGAGATCGCGGTGATAGCCGACATACGTGTCGCGGCCGGGCGGGCTCACGCCGATGTCGAGCGCGACGAGACGGCGGTCGCGGTCGCCGAGGGGGCGTGGCAGCACGGCAAACCCGCCGCCGCCGGCACACAGCTCCGCCTGCGCCTGGCGGTTGTTGCTGCGCGAGGCGATCTCCGCATTCGGCAGCGCGCGCTTCAACCAGATCGCATCTGGCATGTCGGCGAATTCGGCATTCATGGTGACGACACGGGCGCCGCTTCCGTCGCCGGCGCGCGGCGGCTTGCTGCCCTTCCTGCCATACAGCGCGTAGGGAATGTGGAGCAGCTTTCTCGAGATCACCTCGGGCTCACTGAACGGCTTGATGCGGAAGACGAGATCGGCCTCGCGCCGCGGCAGGCTGTAGAGACGCGCATCGGTCAGGAGCTCGACGATCACCTTGGGATGGCGCTTGCCGAAAGCGGCGATCACCGGCGACAGCATCACCGTGCCGAACCAGTCCGACGACGACAGGCGCAGCATGCCGTCGAGCTGCGTCTCCGCACCCGAGGCGTGGCGCTGAAGCGCGAGCGCCTCCTCCTCGATCCGCTCGGCGTGGCGCAGCACGGCGGCGCCCTCGTCGGTCAGCACAAAACCATCGGCGGTGCGCTGGAACAGCGTTTGTCCCAGCGCGGTTTCGAGCGCGCGAAGCCGCCGCCCCATCGTCGGCTGGGTCTGGCCGATCTTGCGCGCGGCAGCCCCGAGCGTGCCTTCGCGCGCAATCGCCAGGAAGATGCGCAGATCGCTCCAGTCCATCGAAATGACCCCATACAGAAATGCACGATCATCGTACATTCTTGTTCCTTCTCATGCAAAATTTCATGAGCATATTGGAGGCCGACAACGGAGCAAGACGATCATGACGAGACAATCGACGATGCGGGCGGCGATCCTGGAGACCCACAACGTGCCACTGCGCCTCTCAACCGTCTCCACGCCCGAGGTCGGGCCGCGCGAGGTGCTGGTGCGGGTGCGCGCGAGCGCGGTCAATCCGCTCGACACAAAGATCCATGCCGGTGCGGCGGCGCATGCGCGTCATCCGCTGCCCGCCATTCTCGGAATCGATCTCGCCGGCGTGGTCGAGCAGACCGGGCGCGACGTGACGCGGTTCAAGCCGGGCGACGAGGTCTATGGCATGACCGGCGGCGTCGGCGGCGTACCGGGATCGCTCGCCGAATTCGCCGCGGTCGATGCCGACCTGCTGGCGCCCAAGCCCTCCAATCTCAGCATGCGCGAAGCGGCCGCCCTACCGCTGATCTTCATCACGGCCTGGGAAGGCCTGATAGATCGCGCGGCGCTGAAGGCCGGCCAGAAGGTTTTGATTCATGGCGGTGCCGGCGGCGTCGGCCATGTCGCGATCCAGATCGCGCGCGCCATCGGAGCAGACGTGTTCGCGACCGGCTCGGCAGCGCAGCGCGCCACCATCGAAGGCTTTGGCGCAGTGTTCATCGACCGCGGCACTGCGATCGAAGCTTACGTTGCAGAGCATACCGGCGGCCGCGGCTTCGACATCGTCTACGACACCGCCGGCGGCAAGGTGCTCGATGCCTCCTTCGAAGCCGTGCGCCGTTTTGGCCATGTGGTGAGCGCGCTGGGCTGGGGCACGCACGCGCTTGCGCCGCTGTCGTTCCGCGCCGCCAGCTATTCCGGTGTGTTCACGCTGCTGCCGCTGCTATCAGGCGAAGGCCGCTCGCATCACGGTGAGATCATGGCGGAAGCGACGCGCCTGGTTGAAGCCGGCAAGCTCGCGCCGCTGGTCGATGCAAGGCGCTTCACGCTGGAGAGTGTTGGCGATGCCTACGCTCTGATCCGGGATCACGCCGCCAAGGGCAAGCTGGTCGTCGACTTCTGAGGTGAGGCTCGTAGCCCGGATGGAGCTGTCTGCTGCACCCGCCGCTAGTCCTCGCTGGCCGCCGCTGAGCGATTGCGCAAGTAAGCCTGCGACAACAGGAAGAACAGTGCGCGCTCGCCATGATATTTGGCGGACGGCCGGGTGCGCTCGAAGCCATCGGCAAATATCTTGCCGGACTGGCACACCTGCCATCGCCAGCCAAACCGCTTACGCCTGGTGATGATCACTTCAAACATGCCGACGGGCTTGGTCCCCTGCTTCTGCCGGTCTCGCAAGGCATGCGCCTGCTCCGGCCTCCCCCGTTAGACGGATGCCCGACATATAGCGCAGCAGGACGGAAAGAGAATAAAATTGATTATCGGAAATCCGTATCTTCCACCGGCTATGACGAAGTCGCGACGCTTGCGGAATAAGCCTGTGCTGGCGGTGTTAATCGATTCCTTCAACGCTGCTTGCAACGCTGCTTGGTAGCGCTGGCAAAGGTATTCAAGTCGGAACACAAGACGCGTATGCCCGGTAAGCGAACGCTCACCGGGCATTCACGCCGCAGCTCAGCGGCCGACTCGCGCCTGGAGATGCGCAGGATAGCGGTCGCCCTGCACGGCGACCTTGGACAGCACCCCTGCAATTGCAGTGAGATCCGCGTCCGACAGCGTCACCGCAGCCGCGCCGAGATTTTCCTCGAGCCGGTGCAGCTTGGTGGTGCCGGGGATCGGCACGATCCACGGCTTCTGCGCGAGCAGCCAGGCCAACGCGATCTGCGCCGGCGTCGCTTTCTTCATTGCGGCGATCTCGCCAAGCAGATCGACGAGGGTCTGATTGGATTTGCGTGCGCTGGATGAGAAGCGCGGCACGATGTTACGGAAGTCGCTCGCATCGAACGTCGTGCTCTCGGTGATCGCGCCGGTGAGAAAACCCTTGCCGAGCGGGCTGAACGGAACGAAGCCGATGCCGAGCTCTTCCAGCGTCGGCAGGATCTCCTGCTCCGGCTCGCGCCACCACAGCGAATACTCGCTTTGCAATGCGGTCACGGGCTGCACCGCATGGGCGCGGCGAATGGTCTGCGCGCCCGCCTCCGACAAGCCAAAATGCAGCACCTTGCCGGCCTGGATCAGGTCCTTGACCGCGCCCGCGGTCTCCTCGACCGGCACGTCGGGATCGACGCGGTGCTGGTAGAACAGATCGATGCGATCGGTCTTGAGCCGCTTCAGGGCAGCCTCCGCCACCGCCTTGACGTTGGCGGACCGGCTGTCGAGCCCGGCCTCGACCTTGCCGCCCTTGAAGCCGAACTTGGTGGCGATCACGACCTTGTCGCGGAATGGCTGAAGCGCCTCGCCGAGCAGCTCCTCGTTGGCAAAGGGCCCATAGGCCTCGGCGGTGTCGAAGAAGGTCACACCGCGCGCGACGGCGGTCCTGATCAGTGCGATCGCCTGCGACGTCTCGGTCGCCGGGCCATAACCGTAGCTCAGGCCCATGCAGCCGAGGCCGAGGGCCGAGACCTCGAGGCCGCTCTTGCCCAGTGTTCGCATCTGCATCGTCAGCTCTCCCTGAGGTTCATGTTCGGCAGCGAATTTAGGCCACGCACCGGCCCGCGATTAGATGATAAAATCGGTATGTACTGATGAGATGGATTCATGAATGACCCGCACCAACGTCAATGACCTCCTGGCCTTCCTTGCGGTCGCGCGCGAGCGCAGCTTTACCCGCGCGGCAGCCCAGCTCGGCGTGTCGCAGTCGGCGCTCAGCCACACTGTGCGCGGCCTGGAGGAACGGCTCGGCCTGCGGCTGCTCACCCGAACCACCCGCAGCGTCGCGCCAACGGAAGCGGGCGAACGTCTGCTCCGCAATGTCGGGCCGCGCTTTGCGGAGATCGACGCAGAGCTGTCGGCGCTGACCGCGCTCCGCGAGACACCGGCGGGCACCATCCGCATCACCACCGGCGAGCACGCCGCACAGACAGTGCTGTGGCCGGCGGTCGCAAAGCTGCTGCCGCGCTACCCCGATATCAAGGTCGAGCTCGTCGTCGACTATGGCCTGACCGATATCGTCGCCGAGCGCTACGACGCCGGCGTACGCCTCGGCGAGCAGGTCGCCAAGGACATGATCGCGGTGCGGATCGGGCCGGAGATGCGCATGGCCGTGGTCGGCGCACCCGCCTATTTCGCCGCGCGGGGCAAGCCGAAGCTGCCGCAGGATCTCACCGAGCACAATTGCATCAACCTCCGCCTGCCGACCTATGGCGGGATCTATGCCTGGGAGTTCGAGAAGCGCGGCCGCGCGATGAAGGTGCGGGTCGACGGCCAGCTCGTGTTCAACACCGGCCTGCTCAGGATGAATGCCGTGCTGGCGGGGCTTGGCCTTGCCTATATCCCCGACGATCTCGTGAAGCGCGAGATCGCCGACGGCCGGCTGATCCGCGTGCTCGCCGACTGGTGCGCACCGTTTGCGGGCTATCACCTCTATTATCCGAGCCGTCGGCAGCCGACGCCGGCGTTCGCGGTGCTGGTGGAGGCGCTGCGGTATCGGAAGTGAGGGGCGCGGCCCTCCTCCTCGTCATTGCGAGCGCAGCGAAGCAATCCAGAATCTTTCCGCGGAGGTACTCTGGATTGCTTCGCTGCGCTCGCAATGACGGTGGGGAAACAGCTGCGCGTCGAAACTGCGCTCTCGTGCCCCGGACGCGGCGCAGCGCTCCTTCAGCGGTGCCCCGCTGAGCCGGGGCCCATCTATCGAGATATGTGCTTGTGGCTTCCTGGGTCCCGGCTCTGCGGAGCGGCATTGCATGCCGCACCGCGTCCGGGACACGAGACTAGCGCGCGACCACTTCCACTTCGCCGTCGACGCCGTTGACGACGTTGAAGCCGCGCTCGTAGACCTTGCCCTCGTTCTTGGCGATGGCGCGGTATTCGCCTTCGGAGAGCACGACGCGCGGGAAGGCGCCGATCGATTCCTTGATGACGTCGCCGCCGGGGGTCAGCACCGACCAGGCGGTGTTGGCGAGCGCCTCGCCGCCCCTGTCGCTGACGAGCTTGAGCGTGATCACGGCGGCGCGGTGGGTGATGGTGACGTCGGTGAGCTTGCCAGCCTGGACGCGGATATCCGAGCGCACCACCGAATTGGCGTCGCCATAATTGGAGATGATGTAGTAGGTGCCCTCCGGGATCAGCACGACGTCGCCGGCGGCGACGTTCGGGACCAGCGAGGCGCGCTCGCCGGACTCGAACTGGCTGCCCTTGTAGATCGCGAACGAGATCTGGTTCTGCGGAATGCGGCTGGTGCCGACGCGCCCCTCGATGCGCAGGCCGCCGGCCGGCAGCACGAAGGATTCGCGATCGGTCTCGGCCTTCAGGCTGACGGTGCGCACCGCACTGACGAGGCCGAAGGCGACGTGCACGACGTAATTGCCCGGCGGCAACACGATGTTCGGCGTGGCGTTCCGATCCTCGCGGATCAGCTTGAAGGTGCCGTTCTCGTCAGGACGGTCGGCAAACACGCGCCAGACCAGGCCGCTGGTGATCGCGGGTGTGTCCTTGCCGTATTTCGCGGTCAGCGACAGAACGCCCTGGCCGGGCACGGCCGCGTTGAGCGGCGGGGCCGCCGGCACGGTGCTGACCGCAGGCGGGGGCATGCTGGGCGTGTTCGGCTGCAGCAGGGTCGGCGGCAGGCTCGGCGGGCCAGCGCCCGGGCCGGTGGGGGGCGCGAGGCTGACGGCGCCGCCGGGGTCGGGCACCGAGGCGGGCGGCACCGGGGGCGGACGATCGGAGAAAAGCTGCGCCCGCGCTGCATTTTGACCAAGGGTATAGAGGCAGGCAGCAAGGATTAGTGTCGGCAGCAGCGATGTGCTGCGCCGCCATCCGATGATGCCGTCACCCCCGAGAGTCATGCCACCTGCTTTTCACCGAAAACGCGGCAAATTCAAGCCTCCGAATCCCCGGGGAATACGGCCGGATACAGTTCTTTGGAACCCGGTTGACGCCTGCGTGATTAAACGGGAGGCAGCCGCTCCTCGCCACACTCCTGCCCCCTGCTTCCCGAACGGTATAAACCATGCTTTGCCCTCGTTCTGGCGGAGCGGAAGTACGGCGCCTACTCTGCTGTGAGGGCTGGCCCGGGGTAGGAGGGTTTCGGTGCTTGATATCTTGAAGGGTCGGGGCGCGAACGGCTCCAATGGAGAGAAGGTCGGTCTTGGCAGCGTGCGACGGCCGGTCATCGGCCTGGCGCTCGGCGGTGGCGCGGCGCGCGGCTTTGCCCATATCGGCATCCTGAGAACCCTGGCCGCCAATGGCATCGTGCCTGACGTCGTGGTCGGCACCTCGATCGGCGCCGTGGTCGGCGGCCTCTATGCGGCCGGCCGGCTCGATACACTGCAGGAGTGGGGACGCAGCCTGCAGGGGATGCGCAACATCCTCGGCTATCTCGACATTCGACTGAGCGGCTCCGGCCTGATCGGCGGTGAGAAGCTGGCGACCCGGCTCGAGGACGCGGTCGGCCAGACCCTGATCGAGGATCTTCCGATCAAGTTCGCCGCCGTCGCAACCGAGGTCCGTACCGGCCACGAGATCTGGCTGACGCGCGGCCGCGTGGTCGATGCCATGCGCGCCTCCTACGCCCTGCCCGGCATCTTCTCACCCGTCCTGATCGGTGACCGCTGGCTGGTCGACGGCGCGCTGGTGAATCCGGTGCCGGTCTCGGCCGCCCGCGCGCTCGGCGCCGAAATCGTCATCGCCGCAAATCTTTCCAGCGACATCTTCACCCATTCCACGACGATCTATTCGCACGGCGCGGTGCCCGAGACGGTCCCGCCGGCGGCCGAGGCGACCACGGCGAAGCGGCGCTTTCCGCGATTGTTCTCGCCCGAGAAAACCATGAAGCGCGAGTTCTTCGGCAGCGCCGGACGGCCCGGCATCTCCTCGGTGATGGTCGACGCCTTCAACATCATGCAGGACCGCATTACCCGCGCGCGCCTCGCCGGCGATCCGCCCGATCTCCTGATCACGCCGCGGGTCGGTCATTTCGGCTGGTTCGACTTCCACCGCGGCGAGGATCTGATCGCGCACGGCACCCGTGCCGCCGAGCGCGCGCTGGAGTCGATCCAGGAGGCGATCGAGGTGCTCGCACCAGCGCCCGCGGGCAACGCGCCCAAGACGGGCGAGCCCAAGACAGACGAATAAGGCCGACGAGTAAGGCCGCTCAGGCCGTCTTGATATAGTCGCGCAGGGCTTCCTGCTCGGCCTCGTATTCCTGGACCCGGCGCTTGACGATGTCGCCGATCGAGATCAGGCCGACCACCTTGCCATCGTCGACGACGGGCAGATGGCGGAACTTGCCGGTGGTCATCGTCTCCATGAGCTCGGCGACCGTGTCGGTCTCCTTGCAGGTCACGACCTTGCGGGTCATGACCTGAGAGACCGGCTCCTCCAGCGCGCCGGCGCCGCGCTCGCCGATCACGCGCACGATGTCGCGCTCGGACAGAATGCCTTCGAGCCGGCTCTGGTTCATCACCAGCACCGCGCCGATCTTCTTCTCGCCGAGCAGTTTGACCGCGGCAGCCAGCTTGGCGTCGGGCTCGACGCTCATGATCTGGTGGCCCTTGGTGTTGAGAATGGAACGTACCGTCATTGTCGGCCTCCCTGAATCGGATCCGTCCGCATTTCGCGGACCGGACTTGTTCGTCGAGTCTTCAACTAACAGTTTAGGCGCCGGTTGCACGCTGAGGCGCTTTGCGAAGCATCGCCGCTAGCGGCTTGTCGCTTCGGAACATTCTTCTCGGGAATGATGGATGAATTCGGGCGGCGCCGCAAGCGCCGCTTCAAATGCGGTTCGAAATGTCCTGTGATGACGCATCCGCAGCATCGTTTCGCACGCGCGGCACGGGATCGAACAGCGCGAACAGCAGAAGGCCCGCGAAGAAGCCGCCGATATGCGCCTGCCAGGCGACGCTCGTGGTTTCGGAATCGACGCCGATCGCGCCGACGCCGAAGATGATGTTGACGCCGAACCAAACGGCGAGGAAGCCGACCACCCGCCCGTCACGCAGCGCGCGCGACAGCGGCAGTGCCGGAACCCTTGCGGCGGTATCGGCGTCTGATCGGCTGAACGACAGGAAGCTGCCGCGGACAAAGGCAAAGCGGATCGCCGCCGCCATCGCGCCGGACACCGAGGCCGAGGCGCCGATCATCGGCGCCACCGCGTGCTCATGGGTGACGAGATGGGCGAGCGCGCCGGCCGCTGCCGTCACCGCGAGAAACAGGAAGAACCTGATCGCGCCGAAGCGCCGCGCCAGCGCGCTGCCAAACGGCAGCAGCCACAGCACATTGAAGCCGAGATGGGTCAGATTGGCGTGCAGCAGCGAATAGGTGACGAAAGTCCAGACCTTGGCGCCGGCCCCACCGGGGATTTGCAGATTGAGCAGCGAGGAATCGTAACGCTTCGGGATGAAGCCGAAGACGTCGATGGTCCAGTTCTCGAGTTCCGGCGGCAGCAGCACCCGCAGATGGATCACCGCCAAAAGGAGGATATAGGCGGTCAGCGCGACCGGCAGCGTCAGGATCGGCTCGCGCGGAGCTTCCTCGACAACGGCCGGTATCTCCGGCGGAGAATCTTGCGGGGAATCCAAGGCAGCTTCGCTTTCAGGCGCGATCGGAGCGACAGGCTTAACGACAGCCTTGGAGATAGTCGCCTTTGCCGGCCTTGCGCAAGTGCACAAAAGGAAAAGGCAGGGCCCTGGGAAAGCCCTGCCTGTCCGTGTCGGTCTTCCGGTACCCAGAGGAATAAGGTGTATCCCCACCCCTCCCCGCGGCCCGCGACCAAACTGTTTGACGCCCGTGTACAGGCCCCGCCGAGAACCTGGATGAAAGCGGCGAGGCTTGCGACCGCGATCACCATAGCAGCGGCGCGCTGGACGGAAAGCGGATAGTTAATTTAACGTTAACGACGTAAAGACAGCCTCCGGGGGCCCGAAAACGCCTCCACGGCATGGACGCTGCAAATCCCCTCCTGCACAACAACGAAAGGGATCGCGGGTGCACTGAAGCGGGACAGGTTTGTCCCGCGAGCTAGCGCCCCGGGGTAAGCGTTCAGTCATGAAACATCCGTCGAGCCGCGCGTTCTTCGCGTATTGGGACAAGAAGCGCGGCACTGCGCGGGCCCCTGATCGGGCCGATATTGATCCGGCCGCGGTCCGCGGCCTGCTCGGCGATATCTTCGTGCTGTCCTGCGAACAAAACCTCGGCTTCCCGTTCCGCGTCGCCGGCACGCGCGTCTGCGCGCTCGCGGGGCTCGACCTCAAGGACCAGAGCTTCGCGGCGCTGTTCACCGAGGCCAGCCGCAGCGAGATCGAGGAGATCACCACGATCGTCGCCGACGAGACGTTAGGTGCGATCGCCGGCGTCACCGCCGCGCGCGAGGACGGCAGCAAGGCGCATCTCGAGCTGCTGCTGCTGCCCTTCAACGCCCGCCCCCATACGCCGGTGAGTGTCACCGGCGTGCTCGCACCGTTCAACGACGAATGCGGCGCGTTGTCCGCATTCGCCCTCACCTCCTGGCGCTATCTGCATCAGCCGGAGAAGCTGCTGCCGCGCGCAATCCGCAAATTGCAGATCGCACGCGGGCTGATGGTGTATGAGGGGCTGAGGTAGTTTTCGTTTCGACGAGGGCGAACG
The DNA here is from genome assembly GCF_052075995.1 of Bradyrhizobium sp. 613_E4_N2_2. Taxonomy (NCBI): domain Bacteria; kingdom Pseudomonadati; phylum Pseudomonadota; class Alphaproteobacteria; order Hyphomicrobiales; family Nitrobacteraceae; genus Bradyrhizobium; species Bradyrhizobium sp. 613_E4_N2_2. The sequence continues at coordinate 3,403,372 of NZ_CP197234.1, read as the reverse complement.
CCGCGACCTCGATACAGTCTCTCACCGGGATGACACAGCCATGTCCGACATCATCAGTTTCGGTACGCTTCAGCTCCGCTTCCTGCACAGCAAGGACGACACCGGCGGCAGCGTCGACATCTTCGAAATGACGCTCCAGCCGAATGCACGGATGCCGATCCCGCATTATCACGACCGCTGGGACGAAACCATCTACGGGCTGTCCGGCGTATCGACCTGGACGATCGACGGCCAGCAGAACGATCTCGGCCCCGGAGAGTCGGTCTTCATCAAGCGCGGCATCGTGCACGGTTTCACCAACCGTTCGACGGGACCGGCAACATGCCTGTGCATCCTGAGCCCCGGGGTGCTGGGCCCGCAATATTTCACGGAGATGGCCGCACTCCTGTCGGCCGGCGCGCCACCCGATCCCGCGAAGATGAAAGAGACGATGCTGCGCTACGGACTGGTGCCCGCGCCGGCAGCGTGAGCCAGGCTCGCGATCCATCATTGGCACCTTACCTGCTGCAGGACGTTTAGCTGTTTGCCGGGCGTATGCCTGCACGGCAACGCGGCTCGGCCGGAGACGATGCGTTTGCTCGCCGCCGGGCCTCCGTCGAGGGACGATTCCCAGTGATGGAGCACGCGACCAGAGTTGGTAATCGCCTGTTAGCTGCATTACCGCCGGCCGACTTCGCTTTGCTTGCACCGTATCTCCGGAAAGTACCGCTCCAGCACGATGCAGTCCTGGTTCGATCGGGCGACCGGGTCGAGCACCTTTGCTTCCCGTGCAGCGGCGCGATCGCTCTCATCATGGAGTTGCCGAACGGACAGGCAGCCGCAACCGCCGTGATCGGCAACGACGGCGTCGTCGGCCTCATGACGGCGCTCGGCCCCGTCCGATCTCCCCTGACGGCGGTTGTCCGCGTGGCCGGGACCGCACTGCAGATCTCGCCCGCGCGATTTCAAGCGACACTCGAACGCAGTCCCGCCCTCGCAAACGCGGTTCAGATTGTGACCAGGGCGATGATGACGCAATTCCTGCACGTCGCAGCCTGCAATGCACTGCACTCCGTCGAGGCCCGCCTTGCCCGCTGGCTGCTTCACATTCACGATCGGACGGAGGGCGGTGGTGACGTCCTGCACCTGACGCAAGAGACGTTGTCGGAATTGCTCGGCGTCCGGCGGACCACCGTCACGCACGTCGTGAGCGCACTTCGAACCTCAAGGGCCCTGAAATCCAGTCGGCGCGGCCAACTCGAGATCGACAGGCCGCGACTCGAGGTCGTCGCCTGCGAGTGCTACAAGGTGATGAGCCGCAGGATCGACCGGATCGTTTCGCAGGATGCCGTCAGGCTGCTTCACACCGCGCCCGCGCGGAATGGCTGCCCGCCCCCGGACTTCCCGTTCGCCAAGACCGATTCATAGACCCAGGCCTCTCTGGCGAACCACTCGTGCGTCGCCGCGCACATCCCGCAATATGTGCGCGAGAAGAACACCGTGCTGCACCGAAATCTTTCACGATCCATCTCGATGCCCGTCGGAATGGCGTGGCCCGTTTCCGGGCACTTGATCATCACCATACCCATCCTGACTTCCTCCAGCTTGGCATCACCTCACGGCAAGGCTTCTCACGGCAAGGCTTCACCGCCTCGGCTGGACCGCGCCCCTTCTGGCGAAGACGCTCGTCCAGCCGATCCACGCGGCCAGTAGCCTCGATTCAAGCAGCCCCATGCAGAACCAACTTGAAACTCTTCTTGATCGGCTCGGCCGTCTCGGTTGCGACCTTCTGGGCGAGGTCCCAAAGCTCCCGGTTTTGGCGAGAAGCCGCTTCAAAGGTCTTGCGGCTGTGGGTGGTGGAGAGGTTCACGACATCCGCAAACGACCTCGCATCCGCAAGCTGGGACAGGAACTCCAGCGCGGAGCTGGTATTGATGTTTGATATTTCGATGACCCTGGTGCCGTAATCGGCGGCACGCGTGGCATTGGTCGAACAGGCTTCGCGGAGCGCTTCGGTGACCTCCTCGGAAGCCGCCCTCATCCGCTCTAAATTTGCCTTGGCCCGGGCGGCGCCCTGCTCGGCGAGATCGCCGAAGATCGCCTGGAAGTTGAAAAATGGCATGTCGAACCTGGGCATTGCACCGCCATTCGCCGTCCCATTCAGCGCAGTGGCGTTCGTCTCGGCTTTCAGATTGGCATCATTCATGGTCATTCATCCCCTCACGCGAAACCAGATAATGGATTGAAGACTCCCAGAAGCTCCCAGGTGCGGACCGCACCGGGAAACCAGTGCCCCTACTCTCAAATGGAGGGATGCTGTTGCCGATATGCCGCTCTCGCCCCCTGCCGGAACCAACTATGACCAACCAAAATCGGGCCTTCGGTTCGCTTTCGGACTCTCGACATGAATAAATTCAATTCAAGCGACGACGCGCCACGGGCGGCGTTTTTACTTCTTCGAAGTTGTCGCCATTACTTCCGCCAATTTGAGATCAGTCCGGCAAGCGGTTCGGAGGCGCCGGCGCCGGTGGCCTTCCGCTGGGGGCGCGGCGAGGATTCGGCCGCTTCCAGATGGCGCCCTGTCACTAATTGAGTTGATGGAGCCGCTCCGCAGCGCACCGCATTGAACGATACGTCGCATCGCCAACACGGCGCTGCGCTGCGTCCGAGGCACAAGACCGGTGGCATCTCGTCAATGTCAGATACCACCTCGCATTGCCGCGGCGGATTGTCAGCTCACGGCATCGCCAGGTGCCAGGCGCCGTTCAGAAAGCCGTCGCCGGTGATGTCGCCGGGCTTCTGGTCCTTGGCGAAGGTGTAGAGCGGCTTGCCCTTGTAAGCCCACTGCCTGGATCCGTCGTCGCGCGTGATGACGGTGTAGCCGTCGGCCGCAGCATCGCTCGCCTCGGCCTTCAGCACCGGCCAGTTTGTCGCACACGGTCCATTGCAGGCCGACTTGCCGTCCGCATCCTTGTCGAAGGTGTAGAGCGTCATGCCCTTGGCGTCGGTGAGCACGTTACCCTTGTCGGACTTGCCGGTCTTGGTCGGCGGCGCGGCGAAGGCAGCGGGGATGATGGCGAGCGATACGGCGAGCGTGAGCGCGAGGCGGATCGAGGACGTCATGGGTTCTCCTGTCATGCAATTGGCTTGCATGGGGTAGGACGCCGCGCAACGCTTCGTATTCCTGAGACGGCGGCAAAGATATTTTTCGCTGCGCGCATCGTCGCGACGGAATAAACTGGAATGGGTGAGACCGACCAACGGACCGACATGAGCAAGCCGCATTGGCGTCCCGCGCGCGCCTCCGACCTGGTCGCGATCAGCGCGATCGCAGCGCGGATCCATCCTGATCTCCCCGAGAGTCCCGACGTGTTCGCGGAGAAGATGCGGCTCTATCCCGATGGCTGCCGACTGCTCATCGCCGACGAAGAGATCGCCGGCTACGGGCTCGCGCATCCGTGGAAGCAGCACCGCATTCCGCCGCTCAACGGCTTCCTTCAACAACTGCCCGATGATGCGGATTGTCTCTACGTGCACGACGTCGCCGTGCTGCCCGATTTCCGCGGTGGCGTCGCGCGCGATTATATTGCCGCTATCGAGAAGCTCGCGCGCGCATCACACATCACAACGCTCGCGCTGGTCTCGGTCTACGCCACGCGGCCGTTGTGGGAGCGTCTCGGCTTTCGGCCCGTCGCGGCGGATGCGGAGGCGCGCGCAAAGCTCGCTTCCTACGGCGAAGGCGCGACCTACATGCTTCGCGACCTCGCTGCGACATAACGTCCCCGCCCGGCTCACGCGGGCGTGAAGCCGTCCCTCGAACCGCCTTCGATCACCCCCCGTCGAAGGTGTGCGCGGGCCGTTCTGGTCTCGCCGAATCGAGACTGGAGAATTTCCATGAAACTTACATTGTCGAAAGTTGCTTTGATTGCATTCGCCGCGGCGGCCGCGTTCACCGCGACCAGTGCCAACGCGGCACAGGTCCGGACCTATGGCTGCGATTCCGCCTTCTTCGAGGGCTGCGGTATCCTGGTCGAGACGCCGACCCCGGGCGGCAGAAGCCGCGTCAACCTCACGCACGACACCTCGCCCATCTACATGAAGCAGACCGACCCCCGCTACAGCTCGTCGATGCGTGATGCCGGCGGTGGCGGCGGCGGAGGTGGTGGCGGCGGCGGCGGTGGCCGCTGAGTTCGCAGCTGACTTTTCAGATGATGTCGCCGGCGCAATCCGGCGGCATCATTGCTGTCTGCACAATCAGGCGCAGTTCAGCCCCGATGCTTTTTCTTCGCCTTCTTTTTTCCAGGCGCGCCCTTCAACGGCCACGGCGTGACCGCCGGCTCGGCATGGCCAGGCTTGTTCTTGTGCTTCTTTTTCTTTCCGAACGAAGGAGCATCGTCGAATTTCGGCCTGCGCTCGCCGTGAGCCTTGTCGCGGGGCTTGAACCCAGCTGCATCGCGCGGGCGATCGTCGCGACGTTCACGATGATCGCTGTCGCCGCTCTCGCGCCGGGGCGGCTTTGACCGCTCCTCCGAAGGCGCCTGCCGCTGCGGCGCATCGGTCATCGGCTCGAGGCGGATATTGTCTTCCTTGTCCGGACGCTTGATCTTGGCAGCGAAGGATTCCGCGACCCGCTCGGAAATTTCGAACTCGGTCGTCGTGTCCATGATCTTGATGGCGCCGATGTCGCCCTTGTCGATGCCGCCGCGGCGGCAGATCATCGGCAAGAGCCAGCGTGCTTCCGCATTCTTTCTTCGTCCGATGTTGGCCCGGAACCAGACGCTGCCGTCCGCCATGCCGTGTTTCGCCGACGATTTTCCTGATTTGGGTCGGGCTCTTTCGGGGCGATCATCGCCGCGCGAAGTGCGGGCATCGTCGCGCGGTGCGCGGACATTGTCGCGCCCGCGATCGTCGCGCGGCCGGCCGGCTCGCTCGCCGGGATCGATGATGTCTTCGGGCGACGGCAGCCGTGCGCGATAGAGCCGCGCGAGTGCGGCTGCGATATCCTCGGCCGACCGCTCGGCCAGCAGCGCCTGCGCCAGCACCAGATCGTCCGCGGTCGTCTCCTCGGTGAACAACACGTCCTTCATGCGGTCGTGATCGAGCTTGCGGATTTCCTCCGCCTGCGGTGCCGTTCCCCAGACCGCGTCGATCCCCGAGACATTCAGCAGCATTTCCGCACGTCGCCGCCGTACAGGCGGCACCAGCAGGACGCTCGTCCCCTTGCGGCCCGCCCGCCCGGTGCGGCCGGAGCGATGCTGCATCACCTCGGCGTCGTTGGGCAGATCGGCATGGATGACGAGATCGAGGCTCGGCAGGTCGATGCCGCGGGCGGCGACGTCGGTCGCCACACAGACGCGAGCGCGTCCGTCCCGGAGCGACTGCAGCGCCGTGGTCCGCTCGTTCTGCGTCAATTCGCCTGACAGCGCGACCACGGAGAAGCCGCGCTCCAGCAGCGCCGCCTGCAAATGCCTGACGTGATCGCGCGTGCTGCAAAACACCAGCGCGCTCGGCGCCTCGAAGAAGCGCAGCACGTTGACGACGGCATGTTCGACATCACCGGGGGCGACCCGGATGGCACGGTACTCGATGTCGGCGTGACCGCCTTCATCGCCGGCGACCTCGATCCGAAACGCCTGCTGCTGATATTGCTTGGCCAGCGCCACGATACCGCGCGGAAACGTCGCCGAGAACAGCAAAGTGCGGCGTGTCTCCGGCGTGGTCTTGAGGATGAATTCCATGTCCTCGCGAAAGCCGAGATTGAGCATCTCGTCGGCCTCATCGAGGACGACCACTTTCAATTCCGTGATGTCGAGACGGCCGCGACGCAAATGGTCGCACAACCGGCCGGGCGTGCCGACGACGATGTGAGCGCCCGCCGCAAGCTCGCGCTGCTCGCGCCGCGGATCCATGCCGCCGACGCAGGAGACGACCCGCCCGCCGGCATGCCCATACAGCCATGCCAGTTCGCGCTGAACCTGCAAGGCGAGCTCGCGGGTCGGCGCCACGATCAGGGCGAGCGGCGCCCCCGCCTGCTCGAACCGCTCGGCATCGCCAAACAGATCCTTGGCCATGGCGAGGCCATACGCGAGGGTCTTGCCGGAGCCGGTCTGGGCCGAAACCAGGAGGTCGCGGTCGGCGGCTTCGTCCGCGAGCACGGCGAGCTGGACGGGGGTGGGTGAATCATAGTTCCGCTCGGCCAAAGCGTGGGCGAGCGGCGGGGTCAGGGCCGGAAAAGACACGGGATGGAGAACCTTGGTTAATGTCAGGCGCGGAACGGTGAACCGGCGGACCTGAGTTGCGTGCGCGGCAAACGGCCCGGCCGCACGCTGGATGTGATCAGGGCGCTCTTTACGCCAAGTGCTCTTGAATCACCATGCCTATGATGCATGGCTTGACGGAAAGAACCGCGCCTGAAGGTTGCAGCGGACCTTTGCGGCCACCTCCATTAACCTGAAGCCAACCGGCTTAGAGGGAACGACCGCGTGACGCCTTCCGCCAAACGCGCCTGCGGCGATTGCACGCTTTGCTGCAAGGTCATGGCCATCGAGGCGTTGGCCATACCGGCTGGAAGCTGGTGCCGGCACTGCAAACCCGGCCAGGGCTGCGCGATCTATGCCGAACGCCCGGCCATCATGGGCCAGCGCATGATCCTCGTCACGCCGGACCGCGAGTTCGATCGCGGCATCGTCGGGCCGGACGAGCGGATCGTGCGGGAGCTGGAGGGGACCAAGGTCGTCGGCGCGACGGTGGTGAAGGAACATCAGATCAGCCATGGCTGGTTGGTGAACGTCCCATCAGCCGATGCTAGATAGGTCCGGTGACCTGGCAGAGTTAAGTTCAGGCAAAGCAGCACGGGGAGCACGACGATGCGATTGGCAGTCATTTCCGATATCCACGGCAATCTCGCTGCGTTGGAAGCGGTGCTGGCCGACATCAAGGCGCGCGGCGTCGATCGTACGGTCAACCTCGGCGATTGCGTCACCAGCCCGCTGTGGCCAAAGGAAACTTTCGAGGCTCTCCAGTCGCTGTCGTTGCCGACGGTGCGCGGAAATCATGATCGCTGGATTGAGGAGTTTCCAGACGACAAGCTCTCGCCGGCAGGTCTGTTTGCGCGTAGCGCATTGACCGCGGAGCAGCGCCGCGCACTTCACAGCCTGCCCTCCCAAATACGGCTGGACGACGGGATCCTGGCCTGCCACGGCACACCCGACGACGATACGACGTGCCTGCTCGAAGAAGCGCTCGAGGACGGCCGCTTCGTGCCGGCGCGTCGCGACGTGCTGACCGCGCGCCTTTCGAGCGCGCCAACGGCGCGTGTCGTGCTGTGTGGTCACAGCCACCGCCAAGCGGCTGTTCAGGGCCCGGGCGACCGCCTGGTCCTCAATCCCGGCAGCGTTGGTTGCCCGGTGTTCGCGGACATTCCTTTTGCCGCAAACCTGGAGCATCGCTCGCCTCACGCCCGCTACGCGATCCTCACGAAACGAACAAGAGGCTGGCAAGTCGAACTGCTGGCCCTGGAATACGACTGGGAAGCCGCGTCCGCGCAGGCGCTCGCCAACGGCCGCCCGGAATGGGCGGAGGCCATGTTATCAGGACATGTCAAATAGCTGGCCTTGCCACGTCGGTCATTCGATCCCAAATCGTGCCTCACGAGAGAGCAACGGGGTGAAACATGGCCGACAAGATATCGCTTGCCGACAAGCTCGCGACCTTTGGGGATTTCTGGTCGCCGCGCACGGTCACGACCTTCAACGATTGCGACGTGATGGTGGTGAAGGTGAAGGGCGAGTTCACCTGGCACAAGCACGATGACACCGACGATTTCTTTCTCGTCCTGAAAGGCAGTCTGGACATTGAATTGCGGGATTGCACGGTGACGCTCGGTCCGGGCGAACTCTATGTCGTGCCCAAAGGGGTCGAGCATCGCCCGGTGGCACGCGAGGAGGTTCACCTCCTGCTCATCGAGCCCACCGGCACGCCGAACACGGGCGACAAGGCCACCGCCGCAGCACGCAAGCTCGCATAGAGGACAACGCTTGGCGCGCGTCTAATCCCTGGAGGTCGCCAGCTTGCTGAAGCGGCCGACCAGCCTCGCCCTGACCCGTGCAACTGTGTCCCTCGCCGCGCGGCTCAGGGCGCGGATGGCGCGCCAGGCGTCGGTTGCCTGCAGCCACGCCTTCACCTCGGAGAACTTGCCGTACGCCCAGGCGAACGCCGGAATCCGCATCAGCTTGTCGCGCGTAAGATGGAACAGGCGCTCGACCAGCACGAGCTTGAGCAATTCGCCGACGATGAAAGTCACGGCGGCGCTCACGATCTGACCTGTTGCAGCGAGGTAGGCCGCCACCGGCTTGATCGGCTCCAGAATGATCACGGGCACGGAAAACAGGGCGAGCGAGGGATAAGGGGACAGCGACCTGATCCAGGTGCGCAACCACTTGAATTCGAAATGCCGCCCAATCCAGCGCGCCATTGGCCGCGCGACGGCCATGAAGACGGCATCCACTAGGAAGTAGATGGCCGCCAGGATGTAAGTAACGGGTTTCAGGATTCGCTTCACGATACCTCTCCCGTGAAGTGAAAGTCGGAACCTGGGCCTAAGTTTCACCTTAACATGGATAGATCGGGGATTCCCGATGGAACTTTTTGGGCGCCTCAGATCTCGGCATAGACCTCCAGCAAATTGCCGTCGGGATCGCGAAAAAACAGCGTCCGGTGTCCGAATGACTGGTTCGTCGGCGGTGACAGCAGCGCCACGCCCTGCCGCACCAGTTCATCGGCACATTGATCGACCTCGGTCGCGGACACCTTGAAGGCCAGTTGCAGCGAAGCGCTGCCCGCCGGCGTCGGCGCGTCGGCCGCGGTCCGGCTCGGTCTCGCCAGCGCCAGCGTGTTGCCGCCCAGGCCGTACTCGATCCAGTTCGGCGAGAGCTCGCGCAGCAGCGGAAAGGCGAGAACGTCCTCGTAGAACCGGCGCATCACCGCCATGTCGCGCACGAAGATGACGGTGTAGTCGATCGCGCGAATGGCGTGGAAAGGGGAGCGGGTGCGCGGGTTAGGTTCGTCTGTCATTGTAGCCCTCTTCCAAACTCAGGCTCGTAGCCCGCATGGAGCGAAACGGAATGCGGGACCGGCGGCCCCGGATTGCGCTGCGCTCCATCCGGGCTACAAGGTTCAAGAATTATCGCAACAAACCACCGCTATAGCGCAGCTCGTACAGCGGCGCGCCATCATGCCGCGCGATCGTCTCGATGCCGTGGAAACGATCGAGCACCCTTTCGACCTCGTTGCGGTAAGTCATGCCGCTCTGCTCGAACAGGCGCGGTCCCCGATAAGGCTCCTCGACGCTTGCGCCCAATAGCGCCCGGCGCAGGAACTTGTAGATCTCGAGCAGCGTGGACCGATCCGTGATGTCCGCGCGGACGCCGCCGCCGTAGCTCATCGACCAGATGACACGGTCATCCCGTGACACGGTCTCTTGGCCAACGAAAAATCCCATCCCGAAATAGATATCGCGATAGGCATAAGGTGGCGCGCGATGCTCGAGCTGCTTGGAGCCGGCGAGCAGCGGCGCGGCCACGGTCGCGTCGTCGTCCAGCCCCGCATAGGTGCGCCGCTTGGCTTCGACCAGGAACGCAGCGAGATCGGGTGGAATGGACGGCATTGTCTAGTCCACCAATTCCGGCCACGGCACGATGGTCGATTTCACCGTCTTCATCGCCATCGCATCCCTCACCGCCTGCGCGACGCCCGCTTCCGTGAACGGATAGATCGTCTGCATCTTCAGCCAGGGATATTTGTCACGCGTGCGGTAGAGCATGTCGACGCCGAGCGGGAGATCATTACCGGTAAAGCCCCAGGATCCCAGCACGTTGAGGTCCTTGGTGCAGATGCGGTGCCAGGAGGTCTCGATCGAACCGGCGTCGGTGAACTGACCCATCTCGACATAGGTGCCGCCGTCGCGCAGCATCTCGATGCCTTCGGGGCCGGCGGTCGGATGTCCCGAGCAATCCATCACGAGATCGGCGCCGAAATGGCCTACGATCTCGCGCACGCGCGCGATGCGCTCCTGCGGCGATTTGATCTCCTCGATGTTGACCGTCGCCTCCGCGCCGAATTCGCGCGCGAGCTTGAGCCGCGGCTCTTCCGGCGCGCCGACGCAGATCACGCGCCCCGCTCCCATCTCCCTGGCGGCCGCGACCGCGAGAATGCCGATCGGACCCGAGCCCTGGATCACCACCGTGTCGCCCCACGAAAAACCACCGGCGCGACTGGCGCGGTTGAAGGCGCGGATGCAGGAGGTCAGCGGCTCCGAGAGCGCGCCCAGCCGCAGCGACATGTCGTCGGGCAGCTTGTAGATCTTGGTGCCCGGCAGCATCTCGAGATCGACATAGACATATTCGGCCCAGCCGCCCCACATATGCGGCGCCTTGTCGAAGCCGAGATAGCGGCCGTAATAGACCGGCGTCAGGCACTTGTTGGCGGTCTGCGGATAATGGATGCAGTAATAGCAATGGCCGCAGGGCATCAGCGGCGGGATCATCACTTTCGAGCCGACCTTCAGCGGCTTGCTCATGAAGTCCTCGGTGAATTCGTCACCGCATTCGACGACGATTCCACCAAGCTCGTGGCCGAGCGTGAACGGCCAGGGCAGCGGCTTCGGCCAATGCCCCTTGAGAATGTGCAGATCGGTCCCGCAGACGCCGCAGGCGCCGACCTTGATCAGCGCAGCCTTCCGGCCGACCTTCGGCCATGGCACGGTCTTGATGACGGGCTCCGAGCCCGGTCCTGCGTGAGTGCAGACGCGGATCTGGTCCATGGGTGTGTCCTCGCGGCCTGCTTGTTATGATTGATTGGTGCGGCCGACGATCAGCCTATGACAGCCGTGGGGCGTTGCAAATACCAAGGTGCGTACCTCAAATGCACCGGGGCAGAAGGTTCACTGTTCTCTCAACTTGCGCGAGGAGGCGCTCTCTCAAGACCTTCGCCGGTCATGCCCTGCTCGCTCAGGAGCCAAACCGCAGGACTTGCAGTTTCGCTGAACATGGTCGCCAACACGTCCAGACCGCTCGTTTCACGTTTCAGGCTGCGCACGGTCGCACGATGCACCACACGTCGAAATGCAACCGTCGGCGTCGTGTCGCGCTCGTCGCGGATCATCACCCAAGTGCTCAGCTTATCGTCGATATAGGAGACTGTGGTTCGCCTCAGGGCTTCGAGGTCAACCTCGCTGGCCTTCATCACTTCCGAGGCATCCGGATCGTCCAGCAGCGCAAGCAAGAGATGCTCCAGCGTCGCAAACTCGTGCTTTCGCGCTTTGGCGTAAGTGAGAGCCCTGTTCAGAGTCAGATCGAGCTCGCGGGTAAATCCCGAAGGCCACTTGATGCTCGCACGCGGTGGCTGAGACGAGGCCGTGTCAGACGCCGGCGGTTCGCGTCGGATCGCGGCAGCAAGCGTATTCCAGTCAGCCAAGCCAAACAGCTCGGCAGTCAGCTCAAGGCTTTCGGCGACCGAAATCTTGAGACCTTTGGAGGCGAGAGAGGCGCGCAGCGTGCGCGCCATAGCTTTAGCATCGCGAAAGTCGCGCATGGCTTACTCCTTTGCTTGAACACTTCGGGAAGCCAGTGCTTGCGTTGCTGACCCGTTGTTCGGCAAAGGGGCCAAGACGATGCATGCGATACGTTCACCATCCCGTAAAGGGTGCAAGCGGCAGGTCGTATCCACCTGAAAGAAAGGTGGCTCGACGGCCGCCAAGTGTCAATACTGACGACTCGCGCAAACCCGTAAATGCCTACACCCGGACGCTGGGTTAGGATGAGACGGCTCCTAGCCCGTATGGCGCAGCGTGGAATGCGGGACAGGCGGTCCCGGATTACGCTTACGCTCCATCCGGGCTACGATCGAGGATGATGCCGATGCTACGTGACTATCAGCCGACTGATGCGGAAGCGATCGTGCGCGTCGCTCTCGCGGCTTTCGCGCAATTCGAGCAGGATTATTCCGACTGGCCGTTGTTTACGACCCATGTCGCGAAAATGCCGGAGCTTGCCAAAACCGGCGAGATCATCGTCGCCGAGGATGGCGGCCAGATCGTCGGCGCCGTCGCCTATGTCGGTCCGCAAGCCCCGAAGCCGGCCTTCTTCGATCCGGCCTGGCCGATCATCCGCATGCTGGTGGTTGATCCGGCCGCGCGCAGCAAGGGCATCGGCCGACAATTGACCGAAGAATGCCTGCGCCGCGCCGAGCGCGACCGGTCGCCGGTCATCGCCCTGCACACAACGCCGATCATGACGGTCGCATTGCCGATGTATCAGCGGATGGGATTTACCAGGGTTCGCGAGGCGCCGGATATTCTGGGCGTGCCCTATGCGGTTTACGTCAAGGCGCTGGGGTAGGATGGCGTCGGCGTTGATTCTTTGACAGTCGTTGCGAATGACAAACTGGACGAGCCGAACCTGCGCGGCAAATGGCATCGACATCCATTATTTACGGACCGGGGACGACAAGCCTGCGCTGATTGCGCTGCATGGTCTGACCGGAAGCGGCGCCTGCTGGACACCGCTGGCGCGCGCTCTCGAGGACGGCTACGACGTCATCATGCCCTCTGCGAGAGGACATGGCGCGTCGAGCGCACCGTCCGGCGGGTATCGGTACTGCGATCTCGCAGACGACGTCATCGGCCTCATTGACGCGCTCGGGCTGACTGCCCCGATCCTGCTCGGCCATTCCATGGGCGGCATGACCGCTGCCGTGGTTGCGAGCGAGATGGGTACGGCCATTCGCAGCGTTATCCTCGCCGATCCGACCTTCCTGCCACCGGAGCGCCAGCGCGAGGTTTACGAGAGTGATGTCGCCGAGCAGCATCGCCGGCTTCTGGGGCAGGACAAGGATGAGGTACTGGCCGAGGCCCGGCGGCGGCATCCGCACCGCTCATCCGAGCTGCTTGACCTGATCGTTGATGCGCGGCTGCGGACCGAGATCAGCGCCTTCGAGGTTCTCACGCCGCCGAACCCGGATTATCGCGAGCTTGTCAAAGCCATTGCCGTGCCGAGCCTGCTTGTCATCGGAGACAATGGCGTTGTCTCCGTCGAGACGGCGCGGGAGCTGCAGGGGCTCAATCAACACCTCCGCCATGAGGTGATCGCGAATGCGGGCCATGGGTTGCCATATGACAAGCCGGATGAGTTTGCTGCGGTGGTCAGGTCGTTTCTGGCGACGGAGATCGCGTGACGCGCTGCTTCGTAGCCCGCATGGAGCTCTGCGGAATGCGGGGTCGGCGGTCCCGGGTTGCGGGCTACGGACATACACCCAAGTGTCTTGAGCGGCCGGCGGCGAACGTGTAAGGCCCGAACAGTCCCACCCAGGTGATCGCTTGAACCCCCTTCCCCAAAATCCTGTTGTCGCGTCCGGATCGTTCGCGGCGATGAAGTCGGTGCCGTACCGGCTCCAGTTCATCGCCTACGTGCTGGCGATGATGGCGGACAACATCGAGCATGTGATCAGCTATTGGGTGGTGTTCCAAAAATTCCATTCGCCGACGCTGGGGGGCTTTGCCGTGCTGTCGCACTGGCTGCCGTTCCTGCTGTTCTCGGTCGCGGTCGGCGGGCTCGCCGACCGGTTCGATCCGCGGCGCATCATCCAATGCGGCATGCTGCTGTTCATCGTGGCCTCGGCCGGATGGGGCTTCTTCTTCATCACCGACACCATCCAGATGTGGCACGCGATGTTGCTGCTGGTGATCCACGGCTGCGCCGGCGTGCTGTGGCAGACGCCGAACCAGCTTCTGCTCTACGACCTCGTCGGTCCCGCGGATCTTCCGAGCGCGGTGCGCCTGAATGCGATGGCGCGCTATCTCGGCATCCTGGTCGGACCTGCCGTCGGCGGCGTCATCATGCTCACGCTGGGCACCTCGCACGGCATCATCTTCAACACGCTGTTCTACCTGCCGATGCTGCTGTGGCTGTTCTGGGCGCCGGTGCGCGACAAGAGCGTCGCGGTGCGGCGCTTCGCCATGCGCGGCCTTGCCGACATCGTGCTGACGATGCGTGCCATCGGCACGCAACCGGTGCTGACCGCAATGACGTGGCTCGCCGGCCTCACCTCCTTCATGATCGGCAACGCCTATCACGCCCAGATGCCGGGCTTTGCCGGCGATCTCGGCCACGGCGATCCCGGCGTCTCCTACAGCGTTCTGCTCGCGGCCGACGCCGCAGGTGCACTGCTCGCCGGCATCGCGCTGGAATCATGGGGACGGTTGAAGGGCACGCCGCGCACCGCGATCATGCTCGCCATGCTGTGGAGCGTGGCGCTGCTCGGCTTCGCCGCGGTGCGGATCTATCCGGTCGCGATCGTGCTGCTGTTCTTTGCCGGCTTCTTCGAGCTGTCCTTCAACACCATGGCGCAGGCGCTGGTGCAGTTGAACGCACCGCACGACATCCGCGGCCGCGTCGTGGGTCTTTACAACATGGCCGGCCTCGGCATGCGGGCCTTCAGTGGCATCACCGTCGGCCTGTTCGGCGCGGCGATCGGCATTCACTGGTCGCTCGGGCTCTCGGCCGCGGTGCTGCTGGCGCTGCTGTGCCTTCTCTACGGACGCGCGACGAGGAAGACAGCCGGTTGACTCTCGTCCCTCTCCACCGCACCTTCGAGAGAGGGCTTGGGGAGATGAGACGTTGCGCAATCGCTGGGGCATTCTTGCGATCCTGTTCGTCGTGCGCCTCACCATCGCGTTCCAGTTCCAGAGCGTGGCCGCTGTCGCGCCGTTGCTGCAACAGACTTTTGGCGTCGGGCTCGCCGATATCGGCATCCTGATCGGACTCTATTTCACCCCCGGCATCGTGCTGGCGCTGCCGGGCGGCGCGATCGGCCGGACTCTTGGCGACAAGCCGACGACGATCGCAGCGCTGCTGCTGATGACCGCGGGCAGCCTCGTCATGGCCACCACCGACATCTGGGGCTGGCAGATGGCGGGGCGGCTCGTCTCCGGCGCCGGCGGCGTGCTGCTGACGGTGCAGCTCACCAAGATGGGCACCGACTGGTTCGCCGGGAAGGAGATCGCGACCGCGATGGCGATCTTCGTCAACTCCTGGCCGGCCGGCGTCGCGATCTCGCTGCTGGTGCTGCCGGCGATCGGCACGGCCTATGGCGCGAGCGCGGTGTTCCTGGCGGCGGGCGCACTCACGGCCATCGGTATTGTGCTGGTCACGCTCTATCAGTCGCCGCCGGGTGCCACAGTCAGCGCGGCCGGCCCAGGCCGGCTCGATCCCCTCGCGCTGCTGGCGGTGATCGTCGCGGGCCTGATCTGGGGACTCTTTAATGTCGGCTTCGCCATGATCTTCTCGTTCGGCCCCTCCCTGCTCGCCGAGCGCGGCTGGAGCATTGCGGCGGCAGGCTCCGCGATCAGCCTCGTGATGTGGCTGTCGGTGATCTCGGTGCCGGCAGGCGGCTATCTCGCCGACCGCTTCAAGCGTCCGCTCACGCTCGCGACCGCAGCCAGCCTCATCGTGGCCGGGCTGCTGGCCTGGTTGCCGCGATCGGATGCGGTGATCACGGTCCTCGTCCTGATCGGCCTGATCGGCGGCCATCCGGCCGGCCCGATCATGAGCCTGGCCGCCCGCGTGCTCGCGCCGGAAACAAGGGCGATCGGCATGGGCGTGTTCTACACTCTCTTCTATGCCGCGATGATGCTGGGACCGGCGGTCGCCGGCCGGCTGGCCAAATCGGCCGGGACGGCCGCGGTGGCACTCGACCTCGGCGCGCTGACGGTGCTGGCCTGCCCGCCGCTGATGTGGCTTTTCGAGCGCATTGTGTCTGTCCGTAATCGACGCGCCCAATCCTAACGCGGCGTTAACCCTGTGCACCTTAGGGTCGTCCCGGACTCCGCCAGGCGGGGGGTCGGGTTGTGAAAATGGCGTTGGCGAACAAAAAATTTCTTCCGGCCGCCGAGGAACGACGGCGTTTCCAGCGGGTGAAGGTTCACCTGCTCGGCCGCTACATGCTGCCGGACCGCCGGGAATTCCCCTGCCAGGTGATCAACATGTCGCCGGGCGGACTGGCGCTTCTGGCCCCCGGCATCGGCAATGTCGGCGACCGCGTGGTCGCCTATCTCGACCATATTGGGCGGGTCGAGGGCAAGATCACCCGCATCATCGACAACGGTTTCGCCATGACGGTCGGGGCGACGCCCCGCAAGCGCGACAAGCTGGCGGCCCAGCTCACCTGGCTTGCCAACCGCGACATCCTCAATCTGCCGGAGGATCGCCGCCACGACCGTATCGTGCCGCGCAACCCGATCGCGGTGCTGACGCTCGAGGACGGCACCAAGATGACCTGCCGCATCATCGACCTCTCGCTGTCCGGTGCCGCCATTGCCGCGGAGAACCGCCCGCCGGTGAAATCGATCGTGCTGCTCGGCCGGGTCCAGGGCCGCGTGGTCCGAAACCTCGAGGACGGCTTCGCGCTGGAGTTCATGCACGAGCAGCCGATAGAGACTCTCGAAGAGAGCGTTACCGCGCGGTAAAGCGCAAGGACGCTAAAACGCCTGTATTTCCAGCCCTGAAGGCGGCCTCCGCGATGCGGACGCCGCCTTTTTCGTGTCCGGCGACCGCCTCGCGCGGGTTAACGCGAGGGCTGCGAGCGCGTGCAAACAACAGTTCCGCCAGCGTTTCCGCGTTAATAGATAAAATTTGAATCAATTGAAGTCATTTCAAATCTTAGTCGAATTCGATTCAAGTATAGATCGAATTAATCGCGCCTTTTACTTGTATTCGTCTCGACTTGACTTGGCCGACTTAGCGGCAACTCAAAAGCTCCATGCGAAATGTGGTCCCAACAAGAAACGGGGGCCGCAATGTTGGACTTCAGGGGACAGGGGAAAGGGCTGGCACTGGCTGCCATGCTCTTCGGGATCAGCGCGGCAGCGCAGGCCGGCGAAGGCCGCCTGCTCTACGCGAGCCTCGGCGACACCACGCGTGCGCCGATCGGCTGGGTCGAGTTCTGTGCGGATAATGCCGCTCAGTGCCAGGGCGCGCCGACGCAACCGCGCGACATCGTGATGTCGCAGGCCGCATGGCGCGACCTCGTCAAGGTCAATCGCTGGGTCAACGAGACCGTCAAGCCTTTGACCGACCAGGAGCACTGGGGCGTGATCGAGAAGTGGTCGCTGCCGACCGACGGTTACGGCGATTGTGAAGACTACGTGCTGCTGAAGCGCAAGATGCTGATCGATGCCGGATGGCCGCGCGAGGCCCTGCTCATCACCGTCGTGCGGGACAAGAAGGGCGAAGGACACGCGGTGCTGACGGTGAAGACCGACAAGGGCGAGTTCGTTCTCGACAATCAGAACGAGAACGTCGTTGCCTGGACGGAGACCGGCTACCGCTTCGTCAAGCGCCAGTCACAGAGCGACCCCAATGTCTGGGTCTCGCTCGGCGACACCAAGCCGGCGGTCTCCACCGCCAGCGCCAAGAACTAGCAGTCAGGAAAACGAGTTACGCGGCCCGGTCACATCCCCACCCCTCCCCGTCCCAGACCGGTTCGCGCGCGGCCAGCCATCCCCCAATGGCTGGCCGCAACTTTTTTTGGGGCGAGCAATCAGCCCTGCGACGACCAGGGCACGCGCGCGGCGGTGAAATCGCGCCACGTGCGTTGCAAAGCGGGCTGCACGCCGATCGATGCACGTGCCTGCCAGCCGGCGATCGCCGCAGCCGCGACGGCGCTGTCGGGTTCAGTACCGAGCCCATCGAGCAGCGATGCCGTGACCGCCATATCGTTGAATGCGCCAAGCTCCTCCTGCAAGGCTGCGAGCCTGCGCGAGAAACGTCGCGCCGACTTGCGATCCTCGTACAGCGGCAGCAGGAACTCGCTGAGATAGCGCAGCCGCTTGGTCGCGAGCCGCACCCGGTGCAGCTCCTCGGCGGGAAGCGACTTGAAGCGGCGGCCACGCTTGAGCACCTTGGCGTATTGCTCCGACAAGATGCGTCGCGCGAAATCGACGGCAGGTTCGGCGAGCTGGCCGAGATCTTCGGCGGCAACGTCGTTGCGCCAGCCTCGCGTCTCGATCCAGTTTCCGAGGCCGATCAGGAACACGGCGCAGCGGCGATCGTCGAGCGCATCATGCGCCTTGCGATAGGCGTCCGACTGGCGCTCGGCCGCAGCCCGGCCCAGCGCATCGAAGCCGGCGACCAATGGACAGGCCAGTGCGATCGTCGGCAAGGTATCGAGCTGGAACACGTCCCAATCACGGGCGGCGGACAGGTCTTGCGCCAGCCATTTGACCTCCGACCGCAGCGCGTCGAGATTGCTGAGCGCGCCGACCGATCGCATCAGGTCGAGCGCCGATCGCAGCCGGCGCAGCGAGACGCGGAGTTGATGCACGCCTTCCGGGTTGCGCCCGTCCTCGGCGGCCGGCAGCGACTGAAGCAGATGGAGGAAGCAGGAGCGCAGGATCGTCGCGAAGGCCTCGTCGAGCGTGACCGACGCATCGAGGCGAAGTTTTCGCGGACGACGTGCCGGGGGCGGCTCATCGGCGGCAAGATCAAAGCCGCGCGCCGACTTGGTACGGATGGACGGCTTGACCGCGCCCTGCTCCGCGAGCCGCAGCGCGACCTCGTAGATCGTGCTGGCGCTGCCGCTCTTCAGCTCAAGCTCGATCTCGCTCACCGGTAGCGTGCGATCGCCAGCCGTCAGCTCGCCTTGATCGAAGGCGATTTCGACCGTGCCGGACGGCAAGTCGATCATCCTCGCATGACGACGGATGTTAGCTGTGAAGACGGCTTCGAGCGGCTGCGCCAAGAGGTGGCTACGAAGCTCCTCCGGAATGAAGGGCATCGCCAGAGCGAGATCGGGCGCAAGCGACGACACGCTCGCCTCCCACTCGCCACGGCGCAGCGGATCGTCCGCAGCGTCCGTCTTCACGGTCTGCACGAAGCGCGCGCCGCTCTGGCGGACGCGCAGGCTGAGGCCATTGCGCCGAAGCAGGCGCTCGGCCGTGTCGTAATAGACCGACTTGAGATGCTTGCGCGTGCCCTTGTTGCGCGCATTGGCCGTGATGACCGGCGCGGCGTTGAAATGCGCCATGCGAGCGGCATCGACGAGCAGCTTGAGCTCGATCTCACCGGCGGGACGCGCAGCAGTGCCGGACTGGGCTGGCTCCGGTGCAGGCGTCGTGTCTTGCGATGGCGTCTGATCAATCACAGCGCCCTCGACGATCGCATGTTCCGGGTCGGGCTCGGCTGCGTCACGTTGCCTGAGGAAGCCGGCGACGACTTGCGTTCTCTTGTTCCTGTCCTTGAGGACAGGATTCCCATCCGGCGCGCTCATGGTTTTGCGAGCCGGTGTAGCGTCTGATTTCAACATTTCCGGTGACATGACAGTTTGATGACAGAGCGCAGCATATAGCTCGTCAGGCCCGCAAGGAATAGCAACGTTACGTCGCAACGCATCATCGTCCACATGCGCCATGCGCGACGCTAAAGATCGGGCAGGACTGTCATAATTCGTCCGGCGTGACGAATTAAATTGCCGCCGCGTACAGTAAGTGATCGAATTGATAGCGAATCTCGGCGTTCTCGAAACCGAGATGAACGCGTCAGCGAGCTTGACTCATGCTAGCAGAAAAATTCTTTCTGGTTTTGGAGACGCTCAGAAGTCACGCCTCCGATGGTGACAGGCCGGAGATTGTGACAAGCCCCGCGCGGCCTCCTGCGCTCCCCGAGATCGCAAAAGGCTCTCGACCAGGAAAGCCGGTTCCTGACGAGCGCGACTAGAAGCGATTGAATTTCGCGGGCTCACACCTGCCCAGCGCGCATCAATGCGCGAGCCTGTTCTTGTAGATCCTGCCGTCCTTCATGATCACCACAAAATTCTTCGCGGGATCTTCGACAAGCTTGATGTCGTCGAGCGGATTGCCGTCGACCAGCAGGAGATCGGCGAGCGCGCCCTCCTCGACCACGCCGAGCTTGCCGGGATAGGGATTGCGCAGGCCCGACAGGCTCAAGAGTTCAGCGTTGGTCGACGTCGCCATCGTCAGCGCTTCGGCCGGCGTGTACCAGCGCGTCAGTGCGGCCAGCATCGAGCCCTGCTTGTCCGCCAATGCCTTCGAGAACAGGACGTCAGTGCCGAACGCGGTCTTGATCTTGTACTTCTTCGCCAGCGCATAGACGCGGTCAGTGCCGGCAACGACCTGCCGCATCTTGTCCTGCTCCGACGGTCCCAGCGCCGCGGCGCCGGAGATATCAAGGAATGGTTGCGTGCTCAGCCAGACGCCCTTCTCCGCGATCAGCTTCGCGCTCGCCTCATCCATGAGATGTCCGTGCTCGATGCATCTCACGCCGGCCGCGATCGAGCGCTGGATCGCGACCGACGTATAGGCGTGCGTGGCGACATAGGTGCCCCAATTGTCCGCGGCCTCGACAGCGGCGCGCAGCTCGGGCTCGGTGAAGGTGGAGACATCGAGCGGACTGAAGGGCGATGCGACGCCGCCGCCCGCCGTGAGCTTGACCTGCGACGCGCCTTGCATCAGTTGCTCGCGCGCGCGCACGCGCACCTCGTCGGGGCTGTCGGCAACCATGCTGCCGCCGATCAGCTCCATGCGGCTGAGCATTCCGCCGATCGTGCGCGGCAGATCGGAGAGCTGCCGGAAGTCGCCATGACCGCTGGTGACGGTGATGATGGCACCGGACGGATAGATGCGGGGTCCGGCGACGAGATCCTCGTCGATGGCCTGCTTGAGGCCGAAGCTCGGTCCGCCCATGTCGCGTATGGTGGTAAAGCCGCGCATCAGCGTCGCCGTCGCCTCACTGGCGGCGAGCAAATTGTTGTAGCCGATATCGCCTGCGAGGGCTGCCATCGGCGTCGGACGCACCAGCATCGCGTGCCAGTGTGCGTCGATCAGTCCCGGCATCAGCACGCGGCCGCCGCCGTCGATCACCTGACCGGTGGCCGCGATATCGGCGGTCGAAATCTTCTCGATCTTCCTGTTCCTGATCAGGACGTTGGACGCGGCCGAGAGCGTGGCATTCTTTCCGTCGAAGATCCGAACGTTGCGGAACAGGACGGCGGAGTCCTGCTGGGCTCGTAAGGGCAACGGGCTGCCGAGGCTTCCAATCGACACAAGCAATGCGGCGGCTCTGAAGAGTCCGGCCGGCGTGGTCCAACCCCACATGTCCAATCTCCACGCAGATCCGGGCGAACGCCAGCCAGCTGACGCCGCGCGATGCAGCTATGGATTGATGCCTGCAAACCGCATCGAGTCAATTTGCAACCACAGGGAGGTTTTGCAAATCAGCCATACGGAGCGAAGAGAAGCGTCCCCATCAAGTTGGATAGGCAAATGGGTAAGTGCACCTGTCGCACTCGCGTCGAACTCAAATTAAAACGCACTATCGATTTCGACCCGCCAGCAACGGTAGATTGCAACTTTCTCGCTCGGGAGTACGATCCTGCGCGGTCTACGCGACTTGAGCCGCTGGGCAGGAGGGCTTGCGGTCGTCTGTAGAATTCAAATGACGAGGCGTAACATGGTGGCGCAAACGAGTGACGGACGCATCCTGCTGGCCAAGAAGCTCGGCGGGCTCATCGCAATCATCTTGGGATGCCTGCTGACGGCCGTAGGCGTGACGTTCGAATACAGCGGCATGACTTTCGTCGGCGTGTTGTTGCTCGTCCTCGGAGCCGTCCTGCTGGTGCTCAAGATCATGAGGCGAAATCAGGAACGTCCGTTCTGACAGACGGCAGGCGGTCACACGCCCAGCACGTCGGCGAGCCGCAACTCGTCGGCGGCGGGATCCTTCAAGAACAGCTCGGCCTCGATCTCGTCCAGATGTGACAGCATCTGCACGCGCGCAGCCTGCTTGTCGCGCTTGCGGATCGCGGCGACGATGCCGGCGTGATGATCGGTGCCACAGGCCGGCGTGTCGTGGCGGCGGTAGAGCAGGATGATGAGCGAGGAGCGCGCGATCAGCTCTTTCAGGAAGCCAAGATAGATGCTGTGGCCGCTCATCTCGGCGACGAGACGGTGAAACTCGCCGGAGAGCCGGACCGAGGCGCGCGCGTCACCGCGCAGCTCCGCCTCGCGCTCCTCGGCGAGATGCTGCTGGAGGCGGTCGATCCAGGCCGGTGACACCGCATCGATCGCGTGATCGACGATGGTTGGCTCGATCAGGCGGCGCGCCTCGAACACTTCACGGGCATCGCCCGGCGTCGGCCGCGCGACGAAGGCACCGCGGTTCTTCTCGATGTTGACGATGCCCTCATGCGCAAGCTGCTGGAGCGCTGTGCGGACCAGCGTGCGGCTCGCGCCGTAGATCTCGCCGATCTCGTCCTCGCCGAGCTTCGTGCCCGGCAGCAGGCGATGCTCGAGGATCGCGGCGGTCACCCCCTCCCTGATACGGCTGACGCGATCGTTCGCATCTGGCGCGTCGGATTTCGGGTGAGTCTTGGCGGCCATGGGTCTGAGGGCTCGATCGGCGACGTTCGGCCTTGAATGTTAGTCGACGACCTGTATCCAATCACAGGCGAAAGTTTATACAATCCGCGCCCGTTTTGTGTGCAGCGAGGCAGACGGGCGCTGGGACGGCCGAAGGCGGCGGATTCGATCTAACGACCTGACTCTGCTGCACAGTTCTGGAATTCAGCCGGCCAAGGGCGGTTGGCACGGACCTTGCGGAGAGACGGGAGCATCGCCCCTCCCTTGGACACGCCATGGCCACTCCCGCCGCTCTCGAACTGGTCGCCGTCACCAAGCGCTACGACACGACACTGGCGGTCGACACCGTCAATTTGAAGATTCCGGCCGGGACCTATTGCTGCCTGCTCGGCCCCTCCGGCTGCGGCAAGACCTCGACCTTGCGGATGATCGCGGGCCATGAGGCGGTCAGCAAAGGCGACATCATTCTCGGTGCGCAGAACGTGACCGACCTCGAGCCCGCCAAGCGCGGCACGGCGATGATGTTCCAGTCCTACGCGCTGTTTCCGCATCTGACCGTGCTCGACAATGTGGCGTTTGCGCTCAAAATGCGAGGCGTCGACCGCGCGACCAGGCACAGGCGCGCCGGCGAATTGCTCGAGCTGGTGGCGATGACACCCTATGCGGGCCGGCTCCCGGCCCAACTCTCCGGCGGCCAGCAGCAGCGCGTGGCGCTGGCTCGCGCACTGATCACCGAGCCGCAGATCCTGCTGCTCGACGAGCCGCTCTCCGCGCTCGATCCGTTCCTGCGGGTGAGGATGCGCGGCGAGTTGAAGCGCCTTCAGCGCGAGCTCGGCATCAGCTTCATCCAGGTCACCCACGGCCAGGAAGAAGCGATGGCGCTCGCCGACCACATCGTGGTGATGAACCAGGGCAGGATCGAACAGCAAGGCACCGCGCGCGAGATCTTCCACCGCCCCCGCACCGAATTCGTGGCGCGCTTCATCGGCGGCCACAACGTCCTCAGCGACGCCGGAAACCTCATCGCCGTGCGCGCCGATCAGCTCGGCATCGCGCCGTTCGCCGAGGGCGCGTTCGGCGCGCCGGCGCTGCTGACCCAGACCGAGTACCAGGGCTCCTACATCGCCGTCTCGCTCACGCTCGACGACGGCACCGCCCTGTTCTCCCACCTCCCCGAGGCCGCCTTCGACGTCCACCCGTTCCGTCCGGGCGATCGCGTGCTGGCCACCTGGGATCCCGCCAAGGCGCAACGCCTGCAATAGCGCCGATCGATCACTGGAATGCGCAACAGAGGAGTGACTGATATGACCGAGACCACCAGGACGAAGGGCGTCAGCCGCCGCACGCTGCTCAAGGGCACCGCAGGTCTCGCGGGCCTCGCCGCCGGCTCCGGCGCCATCACCGGCTTTCCCTATGTGAAGTCGGCCGATGCGAAGGTGCTGCGCTATCTCGGCACCGCCGTGAACGAGGGCGACGACATCTCCAAGCAGTGCCTCAAGGACACCGGCATCAAGATCGAATACATCACCGCGACCACCGACGACGTCACCAAGCGCGTGATGACCCAGCCCAACTCCTTCGACGTGCTGGACACCGAATATTTCTCGCTGAAGAAGATCGTGCCGTCGGGCAACATCCTTGCCCTCGATGCCAAGAAGATCAAGGAATTCGACAACATCACGCCGGTCTTCACCAAGGGCGAGACGCCCGGCGGCAAGAAGATCGGCGGCCAGGGCACGGCGCCCTGGAAGGTGCTCTATCTCGAAGGCAAGGACTCCAAGAAGTTCGCGACGTCGGCGACCGAGTTCGTCACGCTGATCCCGACCGTCTACAACGCCGACACGCTCGGCATTCGTCCCGACCTGATCAAGCGCCCGATCAGCTCGTGGTCCGAGCTGCTCAATCCCGAATTCAAGGGCAAGGCCTCGATCCTCAACATCCCCTCGATCGGCATCATGGATGCCGCGATGGTCGTGGAAGCCACCGGCAAGTACAAATATGCCGACAAGGGCAACATGACCAAGGAAGAGATCGATCTCACCATGAAGGTGATGACCGAAGCCAAGAAGGCGGGACAATTCCGCGCCTTCTGGAAGGACTTCAACGAGAGCGTCAACCTGATGGCGTCAGGTGAGACTGTGATCCAGTCGATGTGGTCGCCGGCAGTGACGAAGGTCCGCTCGATGGGCATCCCCTGCACCTTCCAGCCGCTGAAGGAAGGCTATCGCTCCTGGGCCTCGGGCTTCTGCGTCTCCAAGGGCGTCTCGGGTGCGAAGCTCGAATGGGCCTATGAGTTCGTGAACTGGTTCCTGTCCGGCTATGCCGGTGCCTATCTCAACCGCCAGGGCTACTACTCCGCCGTGCTCTCGACCGCGAAGGCGCACATGGAGCCGTACGAGTGGGCGTACTGGATGGAAGGCAAGCCGGCCGAGAAGGACATCAAGGCGCCCGACGGCTCGCTGCTCGAGAAGGCCGGCGCGGTACGCGACGGCGGCTCCTACGAGGACCGCATGGGCGGCGTCGCCTGCTGGAACGCCGTGATGGACGAGAACGACTACATGGTCCGCAAGTGGAACGAGTTCATCGCGGCCTAACGTGATGGACACGTCAGAGGACATCCTGCAACAGGCGTCCCCGGGCTTGATCCCGGGGTCGGGCACGGCGCGCGCCGCGAAAGCGACGCGCCTGTCGCCGTCCTTCATCTCCTGGCTCCAGGCCGGGCCGATGATGCTGGTGTTTCTCGCCTTCTTCCTGATCCCGCTGGTCTTCGTCGTCATCGTCTCGTTCTGGGACTACAACGAATACCAGCTGCTGCCGGCCTTCTCCGGCCGCGGCTACACCGACACGTTCGAGGGTTGCATCGCGCAGCTCCCCGATCTCTGCACCATCGCCAAGACCTATCTGAAGACGCTGAAGCTGTGCTTCCTGGTCTGGGTCATCACGCTCTTCATCGGCTTCTGGGTCGCCTACTTCCTCGCCTTCCACGTCAAGTCCAAGACCTGGCAGATGGGATTGTCACTGCTCTGCACGATCCCGTTCTGGACCTCCAACGTGATCCGCATGATCGCCTGGATCCCGCTGCTCGGACGCAATGGCCTCGTGAACTCCGGACTGGTCAAGAGCGGATTGATCAACCATCCGCTGGAATGGCTGCTGTTCTCCGAATTCTCCGTGGTGCTGGCGCTGGTCCACCTCTTCACCTTCTTCATGGTGGTGCCGATCTTCAATTCGATGATCCGCATCGACAAGTCGCTGATCGAGGCCGCCTATGACGCCGGCGCCACCGGTTTCCAGACGCTCGTCAACGTCATCATCCCGCTCTCCAAGCCAGGCATCGTGATCGGCTCGATCTTCGTCATCACCATTGTGATGGGCGACTTCATCACCATCGGCGTGATGGGCGGCCAGCAGATCGCGGCTGCCGGCAAGATCATCGAGACGCGGGTCAACGCGCTGCAATTCCCGGCCGCGGCCGCCAATGCCGTGATCCTGCTCGTCATCACCTTCCTGATCATCACCATGATGTCGCGCATCGTCGACATCAAGAAGGAGCTCTAGGGCATGAAGGAGGGACGCCCGCGCTCGTTCTACGTGCTCGCGATCTTCTTCGCGGCCTATGTGCTGTTTCTCTACGGCCCGATGATCGCGATCTACGTCCTCTCGTTCCAGGGCCCGCAGGGCGGCCTCACCTTCCCGATGAATGGCGTGTCGACCTTCTGGATCGCAAAACTGTTCCAGGGCACCGGCATCGTCGATCTCGGCGCGGCCTTCCGCCGCTCGCTGCTGCTTGGCCTGATCGTGATGGTTGTGACCGTCGTGCTGTCGGTCGCCGCCGGCATGGCCTTCCGCCGCAAGTTCAAGGCGCAGGGCATTCTATTTTACTCGGCGATCGCGAGCCTGATCGTGCCCTCGATCATCACCTCGCTCGGCATCTCGCTTGAATTCCGTATCATCGACGACCTGATCAAGGCGCATTGGAACGAGAATTTCGAGACCTCGATGGGCCTGCTGACCTCGGGCTTAGGCGCGCACCTGACCTGGACGCTGCCGTTCGGCCTGCTGATCATGTTCGCGATCTTCAATCGCTTCGACCCGCGCCTCGAGGAAGCCGCGCGCGATCTCGGCGCGACGCCGTGGCAGGCCTTCCGTCATGTCGTGCTGCCGATCATCCTGCCCTCCGTGATCGGCATCGGCCTGTTCGGCTTCACGCTGTCCTGGGACGAGCTCGCCCGCTCCAGCCAGGCGATCGGGGCGGTGAACACGCTGCCGCTCGATCTCCAGGGCCTCACCACGACCGTGACGAACCCCGATATCTATGCGCTCGGCACCGTGATCTCGGCGGTGTCGTTCACCGTGATCGCCCTTGCACTCGGCACCATCCACATGCTCAACAAACGGCAGGCGGCCAAGGGCTCGGATGCCGGCCAAGGGCTTGTCTGACAAGGGGCTTGTCTGATCTGATGCGACTTCACGTCGTCAATCCCAACACCACCGCGTCGATGACGGCGAAGATCGCCGCTGCAGCACGCAGCGTCGCCCTGCCCGACACATTGATCGACGCGCGCCAGCCCGGGATGGGCCCGGTCTCGATCGAGGGCTTTTACGACGAGGCCTTCGCCGTGCCCGGCATGCTCGGCTGCATCCGCGACGCCGACCGCGACGGCGCCGACGCCCACATCATCGCCTGCTTCGACGACACCGGCCTCGACGCTGCGCGTGCCGCCGCGAAAGCGCCGGTGATCGGCATCGGGGAAGCCGGCTTCCACATGGCGAGCCTGATCGCGGCGCGCTTTGCCGTGGTGACGACGCTCGGTGTCTCCATCGTGCCGATCGAGCATAATTTGCGGAAATACGGCCTCGCCGAGCGCTGCGCGCGCGTCCGCGCCGCCGAGGTCCCGGTGCTCGCGCTCGAGGAGCGCAATGCCGATGCCCTCGGCAAGATCTCCGCCGAGATCACCGCCGCGGTCCGTGACGATCGGGCGGAAGCCATCGTGCTCGGCTGCGCCGGCATGGCTGACCTCGCCGCCGAGCTCGCCGCCACACATGGCCTGCCCGTGGTAGACGGCGTCGCCGCGGCGGTCACGCTGGCAGAATCACTGGTGCGGCTGGGACTGAAAACCTCCCGGCTCGGGCCCTATGCGGCGCCGCGCTCGAAGACCTATTCCGGACCGTTTTCGCCGTTCCAGCCTTGATCCCGGCTCTTTTCGAGGACCTTCAGGGGTCCCAAGACCAGCTGATTGCTGGTTTTTTGCCGTTAGCCTCTTTTTGGTCCCATTTGTTGCTGAATGGTAACACTTTCGGGACGTCCCGGCGACCTCTGGTTGCCGCACTTCGCCACTCACCAAGTTTCAATTTGGGTTTTGTCAGCGATGATCGATCTCGCCCAGGACAGGCCGTCCAACCCCCTCCTTCGCCTTGGCGCCCAGCCGATTGCGCTGACCGCCGCAGCCCTCCTGCTCCTCATCGCCGGCGTGACCTCGATCGCGATCTGGCGCGCCTCTACCGGTGCAACTCCTGAGACCGACCGCGTGGTGGCGTCGCGGCAGCTCCAGGCCCGCACGGCCCAGGCCTCCGAGCAACTCGTCGAGAAGACCAAGGGTCTCGAGGCGACCCAGCAGGAATCGATCGACCAGCTCCAGGTCGTGCAGGACCAGCTCCAGACGGTGAAGAAGCTGCTCGCATTCCAGCAGGCCGACACCAAGCGACTGTCCGAGCAGGTCACGACGCTGAACGAGTCCATCGACAGCCTTCGGCAGTCCTTTGCCAGCGCCCGGGCCACAGAGGCGGAGACACCCTCGGTTACCCGCAGGAAACCGTCGCGCCGTGTCCACGCCAGCGCCCGCAAGCGCTCGCGCGGCTAGCCGGGTCAGGGCCTGCGACTTAAATTTTTCCACATGTGAACTGGATCACATTCCCCCGTATGATTCCGCGCCATGCTGGCGGTTACCGGATGGCGTGAGCCGATTTCAATGTCCGGGGCTGGCAAGGTCGTTGACGGTATACTGCGTCAACGGCCTTGTTCTTTAGTGGGTCCAGTCTTTTGGTAGATCTGGCTTCCTAGTCTGGCTGAGCCTCGCGGCCGCTATTCGCAGACATCCACGCGGCGGACACGCCAGCCTGCCGGCGTCATGACCCGCTTCCGCACCACGTAACAGCCGCCGTAACCGCCGTCGTCATAGCCGGTACCATAGTAATAGGGATCGCCGTAACCGTAGCCGTAATAGCCGCCGTAGTAGCCGGCGCCGGCGATACCTGCCCCGATCGCCAATCCGGGCCAGAAGCCGCCGCCACGCCAGTGGCCGCCATGGCCCCAGCCGCCACCATGGCCCCAGCCGCCGCCGTGGCCCCAGCCACCGCCACCATGACCGAAACCGCCCCGCGCCTCAGCCGCCTGCGGCGCCGACAAGCCGACTGCCGCGACGGCCAGCGCCGCCATCATCATCTTGCGTAACATCACTCGATCCTCCGCGTGGAGACGTTCCACGCTCAAAGCGGGACCAAGCTAACGTCACCCGCGCCTTCCTGACAGCCTCACTGTCTCACTTCCGCGCGAGCATCAGCAGCCGCGATCGAAGCATGTGAATCCGGAGGAAGCTGACGCGCTGCGCGCGCGGACAGCTATGCGGCGGCCGCCATCTTCTCGGCGGCCCACGGCTATTTTCAGCCGATCCGCTTCAGGCCTTTCTTGAAGCGCGGGCCGTTGGCCACGTAGAACCTCGCCGCACTCCCCATCTTCTGCACCTGGGCGTCGTCGAGCGTGCGGATCACGCGCGCGGGTGAGCCGATGATCAAGGAGCGTTCGGGAAATTCCTTGCCCTCGGTGATGACCGAGCCCGCGCCGACGATGCTGTTGCGGCCGATCTTCGCGCCATTCATCACGATCGAGCCCATTCCGACGAGCGCACCCTCCTCGATCGTGCAGCCGTGCAGGATGACGTTGTGGCCGACGGTGCAATTCTTGCCGATGACCATGGGGAAGCCGAGGTCGGTGTGGCAGGTCGAGCCATCCTGCACATTGGCGCCCTCGCCGATCTCGATCCATTCATTGTCGCCGCGCAGCACGGCGCCGAACCAGACGCTCGCACCCGGCTTCAGGCGCACGCGGCCGATCACGGTCGCGGTCTCGGCGATGAAGTAATTCCCGTCGGCGGGAAGATCGGGTGCCTGTCCGTCGAGCTCGTAGATCGCCATGGGGTTCTCCTGTCGCGTCGACTCCAGCCATAGCGAAACGGCGACGCGGAGGCAAAGGGCCGCCGCGCCACGCAGCTCTGTCAGACCAGAACGCCGGCGGCGCGTAGCGTCATCAGGAAGAAGGTGCCGCTCATCATGCTCCAGAAGCCGGCGATGACGGTCGCCATCATCACGAATTCGACGCGGCGGCTTTCCACCCGCATGCCGCGCAGCGTGTTGCGCATGATGATGAAGGGCGCCGCGAACACCAGGAACGGAACCGCGGCAAACGTCTTCGGCGCCACGCCGTCCTGCAACAGGCCGAAGCCCGCCGGCCGCTGCGCAAACGCCTGGTATCCGTTCACGAGCGCGCCCGCGAGCGCGAAACCGATGCAGATCGAGAACAGAGAATTGAAGGCTTCAGGTGTCATCGGAACGGTCCGCCCTTACGCAACGCCGGAGCCTTCCTGTGACAAAGAGTGCCGGTTAACGCTACATTATCCTTAAGGGAAGGTTAACAGCGGGGGCCGATCCGCGCAGGGCCCTCCCCCGTCCCGGCGGCCGGGAACGCTCCGCGAATTCGCCGCCGCATGGCATATTCGCCGCTGATTCGTCGGCCACCGGCCGACTTCCCGGTTCGACTTGCGCAAGCTCATGACGATGTTTTCGGCAGCTCCCCTTAGGTCCTCCAGGACGCACCCTCGGGCGCATGTCGTCCCGATCGTGCTCGGCGGCATTGCGGCGCTGGGCGCGGTGGCGCTCGTCGCCTATTTGCTGTGGCCGACCTGGGGCTCGGGCGGCGCGAATGCGCCGGACCGGCTGCCGGTGAGCGTCGGCGGCACGCTGTTCAACGTTCCCACGACCGCGATCAGGATGAAGATCCAGCGGCACTCCGGGCCGCAGGAGCGCATCGATCTCGACTTCCTCTACCCTTCGCTTGAGCCGCCGGGCGCGCCGAAACATGTCACCGCCGACACCGTGGAAGAGGCGATGCAACCGATCGACCGTGTCTTCCTGTCGATATCGGCGCATCACGATGCGCTGGCGCCGGAGCAGCGAACGGCCACGATCTATCCGCGCTATCTCGACCAGGCCGCGACCAGTGCGGCGGACGGCCTGACGATGCGGATGTTCCGCGCCGACACGCCCTATGGCAGCGAGGACTTCTATTCCGCCGCAAGCCCCGCGCTGACCGCACGCTGCACGCGCGATGCCGCCACGCCGGGCATGTGCCTTTCCGAACGCCGTGTCGACGGCGCCGATCTCACCTTCCGTTTTCCGCGGAGCTGGCTGTCGCAATGGCGCGATGTCGCGGAAGCGCTGGACCGGCTGTCAGCGCAATTGCGCGGACCGAAGGGCTGACCCCCGATCGCTTTGCGCCGCATTGACCGGCTGATAGGCTCGTCGCCAACAACATCAAGCGCGGTGATCGACGTGACCGATGCAGCAGCAAACCTGCCTCCGGGCGCCCAATTGTTGGGGCGCGAATGGCTCGGCTTTGACGAGGGCGGGCGGGCCTTGATCCGCTTTCAGGCGCAGCTCGCATTCACCAACAGGCACGGCACGATCCAGGGCGGCTTCCTCGCGGCGATGCTGGACTCCGCCACCGGGATTGGCGCGCTGGCAGCGCTGTCTCCCGACCTGACAGTGGTCACCAGAAGTCTGGATACGCGTTTCCTGAAGCCTGCAGCGGTCGGAGCCATCACGGCACGCGCGCGCGTTGTCGAACGGACGGATCGCGATATGGTCGTGCAGGCCGAGCTCGTCGATGCGAACGGCATCACTGTCGCTGATGCCACGGCGCGGCTGCGCATTCTCGCGAAGAAATAGAACTACGGAACCGCGGAGTTAACGTTCGTCATTGCGAGCAGAGCGAAGCAATCCAGAATCCCTCCGCGGAAAGATCCTGGATTGCTTCGCTTCGCTCGCAATGACGGAGAGAGAAACTATTCCTGATCGACGAGATCGTCCTCGAGGATCGCCATCTGGAATTGGAACGAGCGATCATCATCCTCGTCATCGACGAAGAGCACGCCGATGAACTCCTCGCCGATATAGACCTCGGCGGAATCATCCTTCTTCGGCCGCGGCACGACGCGGATCTTGGGATTGCCGAATACGCGCTTCAGATACGCGTCGAGCTTCCTTACTTCCTTGACGTCCACGGCAAGTCTCCAATCGAAATCTGGGTTGGCGGGGTTTTAGGACGAGACGCGACGAACCGCCAGCATGAATTGCCAAAGAATTTGGGGACGAGCGGGGACGGAGAATCCGGCCCTTTTCTCTCGCTCAAAGTCCCATCGCGTTGATCATCTGATCCATGGTGCGCGACGGCTCGGCGCAGCCGGCCTCACCGACGATCTTGGCGGGCACACCGGCAACCGTGACGTTGTGCGGCACCGGCTTGACCACGACCGAGCCGGCGGCGATGCGCGCGCAATGACCGATCTCGATGTTGCCGAGGATCTTTGCGCCGGCGCCGATCAGGACGCCGTGACGGATCTTCGGATGGCGGTCCTCGTTCTCCTTGCCGGTGCCGCCGAGCGTGACGCCGTGCAGGATCGAGACGTCATCCTCGATCACCGCGGTCTCACCGCAGACGAAGCCGGTGGCGTGGTCGAGGAAGATGCCGCGGCCGATGCGCGCGGCGGGATTGATGTCGGTCTGGAACACCGCGGACGCGCGGCTCTGGAGATAATACGCAAAGTCCTTGCGGCCCTTCAGATAGAGCCAGTGCGCGAGGCGATGGGTCTGAATGGCGTGAAAGCCCTTGAAGTAGAGCAAGGGGTCGATGAAGCGCGACGTCGCGGGATCGCGGTCGTAGACGGCGACGAGATCGGCGCGGAAGGCGTTGCCGAGATCGGGAGCCTCGCGCAGCGCCTCGTCATAGGTCTGGCGAACGAGATCACCCGACAGCGCGGAATGATCGAGCCGGTCGGCGAGACGATGGATCACCGAATCTTCCAGGCGACTGTGATGCAGCACCGTCGAGTAGATGAAGGTCGCAAGCTCCGGCTCGCGATGGACGATGTCCTCCGCCTCGCCGCGGATCCGATCCCAGATCGGATCGAGCGTTGCGAGCTTTCCTCCCGGACTGACCTGATGCACTGCCATAGGATCTGCTCTTTCGAATTGGCTCATTTTGCTGGCTCTATACCACAGTCTAGCCGACGAAGTCCCGACGGGCTTGCCTGAGAGTGAACAGTGAGTTGCTCCGCGAAAGCACGCCAACGCCTTGAAACACAACAGTTTCTTCTGACGCCCCCAGGCGGCGAGGTCGGCTCAAAATGGTCAGGGTTTTGCCAAATTCAAGCCGGGCAGCGTCAAACTATTGGTGAATTCCGCCTCGACGGCTATTGCGGGCATGGTCGGGGAACACGACGGAGCGGATTTGAGCATCACCACCGATCAATTGCGCGCGGGCGCCACGGGCTCGCTTTGGCTGCGGCTGGCGGCGGTGGGACTGCCCCTCCTCTTGATCGCGCCGGCGTTCTGGAACGGCTATCCGCTGTTGCAATGGGATACCGGCGGCTATCTGGCGCGCTGGTACGAAGGCTATCTGGTCCCGAGCCGCTCCACCGTGTTCGGCCTCTATCTGCACTACGGCGAGAATTTCGGCTTCTGGATCAATCTCGCGGTCCAGTCGCTGGCGACGCTGTGGCTGTTGCAACTGACGCTGCGCGTACTCGGGTTGATGCAGACGTCTCGCTTCGTCGCGATCAGCCTCTGCCTGATCCTGTCGACCGCGCTGCCCTGGCTCGCGAGCATGCTGCTCACGGACATCTTTGCAGGGCTGTCGATCCTGTCCCTGTTCTTGCTGGTCGTCGGCGCGAGCCGGACATCGGGCCTCGAAAAGATCTCGCTGTTCGTCTTCACCGCCTTTGCCGCCGCAACCCACAGCGCCACACTGGGCGTGCTGTTCGGGCTCTGCGCCGCCGGCTGGATGGTGCGGCCGTTCCTCGGCGCGCGCCTGCCGCTCGCCGGATTGGCGCAGGCAAGCCTCACCATCGTCGCGGGCGGCCTGATGCTGGTGTCGGCAAACCATGCGCTGTCGGGCAAATGGGCCTGGACGCCCGGCGGCTATGGCGTCGCTTTCGGACGCATGATGCAGGACGGTATCGTCGCGCGCTTCCTGAGCGATCATTGCCCGCGCGAGCACTACAAGCTCTGTCCCTATCGCAACCAATTGCCGGCGACCGCCGACGAGTTCCTGTGGGGCAAGAGCATGTTCAACACGCTCGGCCGCTTCGAAGGCATGAACGACGAGATGGGCTATATCGTCGTGCATTCGCTCGCCGACTATCCGGCGTGGCAGGCCGGCGCGGCGTTGCGGGCGATGGGCCAGCAATTGCTGCATGTGGCCACCGGCGAAGGCACCAGTGTCTGGATCGGGCATACCTACGGCATCATCGAGCGCTACATCCCGGCGCAGATCGCGCCGATGCGCGCGGCGCGGCAACAGAATCACGGCCTCGATTTCGATCACGTCAACTGGCTGCACGTTCCCGTCGCGCTGGCCTCGATGCTGGCGCTGGTCGGGTTGCTCGCGCATGCGCTGGCAAGCCGCCGGCTCGACGATCTGACGCTGCTGGCGGCAACCGTCACGCTGGCGCTGCTCGGCAACGCCTTCATCTGCGGCGTGATCTCGGGTCCGCACGACCGCTACGGCGCACGGATGGTGTGGGTCGCGACCTTCGTGGTCCTGATGGCGCTGGCGCGTCGTTTCGGTGACGACGAGCCTGACGACGAGACCTCAGCCGCGGCGTGACAGGAAGTCGAGCACGCCGGTCTTGTAGACCTTGTCGCCGACCGCGCGCATGTGGTCGCGGTTGGGGATATCGAGCACTTCCGATCCCGGGATGATGGCGCCGAGCGCGCTGGCTGATCCTGCGACGTCGTCGGCGCTGCCGACCGCGATCAGCACGGGCACGTCGATGCGCGCGGCCTCTTCCTTCGTCATGAGGTCGCGGGTGCCGCGCAGGCAGGCGGCGAGCGCACGACGGTCGGAACGGGTCTGATCTGCGAAGGCGCGAAACGTGCGGCCGACCGGATCGGTGACGTCGTCGAGCGAGGGCGCCTCCAGCGCCTTCGCGACGTTCTCGCCGGGCCCGGTGCCCTCGATCAGGCCGCCGATGCCGATGCCGCCGAGGATCGCCGAGCGCAGGCGCTGCGACTCGTTGAGGGAGAGCCAGGCCGTCATCCGTCCGCCCATCGAATAGCCCATCATGTCCGCCTGCGGAATCGCGAGATGATCCATCAGCGCGAGCACGTCGCCGGCCATGGTCGGGATCGAGTACTGCGTGGGCTCGTAGAGCTTTGCGCTTTCGCCATGGCCGCGATTGTCGAGCGCGATGACACGGCGGCCGTTCTTGCGCAGTTCCGAGACCCAGGTCGGATAGACCCAGTTCACGTTCTTGCTCGAGGCAAAGCCGTGCACCAGGATGATCGGATCGCCCTCGCCTTCGTCGAGATAGGCAATTTCAACGGCGCCGTTGTGAAAGCTCGGCATCACATATTCCGCAATCTTGAGGGGAAAGGTTGATCTTAGAGCATGATCCGGAAAAGTGTGCAGCGGTTTTCCGGCAAGATCATGCCCAAACGATAACCTGAACCGTATCCCGGTTCAGGCCGTGAGGGCCCCGTCCGCCAGAGCGGCCTCGGCAGCGGCCTGCGCGCGGCGGAGCCGGCGCGCCCGTCTGCGATCACACCAGGCCTGGGTCAGGCGCTCCGTCGCCGCCTTGATCGAAGACAGCAGGCCGAACAGCGTCAGTGCCGCGCCGAACAGCCAGAGCGCCAGATCGAACATGCCGCCGACGAGCAGCAGCGCGCCGCGGCCGAGCAGCTTCATGATCGCGCGGGTCTTGCCGCCCTGCGCTTCCGCCAGCCGGGCCGCGCGCGCGACGTCCTTCGGGCCCTCGGCGATGCGCAGCGTATCCATGGCGCCGCGCGTGCCGGTCTTTTCGGCAACGCGGGTGACGTCCTTGCCGAGCCGGACCAGGGCACCGGCCTTCTCGGCGCGGAACGCGGCCTTGATCGCGCTCGCGGTCTCGCCGGGGCGGAACACCGAACCCTTGGCGACGGCGTTCTGGAGCATCGGCGTATCGACCACCTCACGCGCCGACCGGCCGGCCCATGCGGCAAGTCCCTCGCCGAGCCGTCCGACCTTGCGGGCATCCTTCACCAGCGTCAGTCCAGCGCGCACGGGCGCGGCGCCGCCGACCGACACGTAGGTCACCGCCGTCACCGCAAGGCCGGCGGTCGCAAGGCCGAGCACCAGATGGTCGGTGTCCTCGCCCATGGCGAGACGCTTGCCCTCGCGCACAACGTCCCTGATGTCGCCGATCACGAAGAGATCGCCGGCGACGGTTCCGGACAGGCTCGCGACATCGTCGGCGTTGCCGGTGACGAGACCGGTCGCGAACTGTTTGGCGAAATGCCGCGTGGAATTTTCTTCCTTGACCGCATCGCTCACACGGTTGAGGAGGTCGTCGGGCAGCGCGATGTTACGGTCACGCGCCAGCGCGACAAAACTGTCGGCGAGATCAGCGTCGCCGGCGGCGAGCGCGGCCTCGATATTGTCCTGAACCAGGCGGTCGTTCTGCCGCAGCAGCGCATCGAGCTTGAGCTCGGAGAGCGCCGCCGGATCGTCCTGGGCGGAGAGGAGCGCGCCGGCCTCGCGGGCATGCGGCGCTACCTGCGCGAGCATGAAGCTGCATGCTGCAATACCGGTCAACGCCGTGCTGATTCGCAGCCACTTCATGCCAAGAGTCATACCAAGAGTTGTGCCAAGAGCCTGGACGATCCCGAGATCATTGCGCCTGATGGTTCGTCTTTCGTCGCAATTCCGCTTGTCCAAAGACATAGTATGCCAAAATTGCGACACAACGTCCCCGACGAAAGAAGGGCTTCTCTCAGGCCGCAAGATTGTGTCGAATTTGCATGAGCAAATGAGCATGGGGCAATTGCGAACCTTTCGGTTCCGCTGGACTAGCAATCATCTGCACCCAACAGTATGGTCCGCGGCGCCTCAAAGATGCCGCGTCAGTGTTTGATTGTGTCTGCCGCCATTGCCACTCCAGGATGAACTACGATGTCCGACCATGTCGTCCCGCACTTCCATAACGATGCCGGTGTCCCTGTCATCGAGATCGGCTCGCAAGAGTTCATGTGCGTCGGCGCCAATCCTCCGTTCGATCATCCGCACGTCTTCCTGGACCTCGGCAACGACAACGAGATCATCTGCCCCTATTGCTCGACGCTGTACCGTTTCGCCGCCGACCTGAAGCCGGGCGAAGCCCGTCCGCCGGAATGCGTGCTGAAGGACAAGGTGGCCTGACCGCCTCTCACGGTCAGGGGTGGCGCTCTCCCGAACGATTGTCATCGCCGGTGCCGGCATAGGTGGACTGACGGCCGCGCTTGCGCTCGCAGCCCGTGGCTTCCGCATCGTCGTGCTGGAAAAGGCCGAGCGGCTCGAGGAAGTCGGCGCCGGCCTGCAACTCTCCCCCAACGCCAGCCGCGTGCTGGTCGAGCTCGGCCTCACCGAGCGGCTCAAGCGAAGCGCCGTCACGCCTGAGGCGCTCTGCGTCATGAGCGCGCGGGCCGGCGGCGAACTGCTGCGCATGCCGCTCGGCGAAGCCGCTTCCGCGCGGGCCGGCGCACCCTATTGGGTGGTGCATCGCGCCGACCTGCAATCCGCGCTGGCCGGTGCGGTCTCCGACCATCCCGATATCGATCTGAAGTTAGGTGCGACCTTCGAGGATGTGGCGCCCCACGCCAAGGGGCTGACGGTCGTCCATCGCAGCGGCACGATACGCCGCAGCGATCTGGCCAGCGCACTGATCGGCGCCGACGGTATCTGGTCGACGGTACGCCAGCATCTGTTTCCCGAGGTGCAGCCGCGCTTCTCCGGCCTGATCGCCTGGCGCGGCACGCTCGACGCCACGCAACTGCCGAAGGATTTTACCGCGCGGCGGGTGCAGCTCTGGATGGGTCCGAACGCCCATCTCGTCGCTTATCCGATCGCCGGCGGGCGCCAGATCAACGTGGTCGCGGTGCTGCCGGGGACCTGGAATAGGCCCGGCTGGAGCACGCCGGGCGACCCGTTCGAGGTGATGGACGCCTTCGCGGCACCGCGCTGGCCGTCGGCGGCCAGGATGATGCTCACTGCCGTCGACAATTGGCGCAAATGGGCGCTGTTCGGCGTGCCCGACGGCTGCCCGTGGAGCGATGGACCGGTCGGCCTGCTCGGTGACGCCGTGCATGCGATGCTGCCATTCGCGGCCCAGGGCGCCGGCATGGCGATCGAGGATGCCGCCGTGCTCGCGCGGCATCTGAGCCTCGAGGCTGCCGAGAGCGCGGCCGGCATCACGGCGGCGCTGAAGCAATATGGCCGCGCGCGGCAGGCGCGGGTGCGGCGGGTGCAGCGGACGGCGCGGCAGCAGGGCCGCATCTATCATCTCGGTGGGCCGCTCGCGATCGCGCGCGATGTTGCGATCCGCGCGCTCGGCCCGGAGCGCATGCTGGCGCGGCAGGACTGGATCTACGGCTGGCGCCCCTGAGGCGGGCGCAATCGTATCAACTCAGCGAACGGCGCTACCGGATTTCGGGGCGGGCTTGATGTCCGGCCGCTGCGGAGCAGAGGCCGCCGGCGTCGCACCGGGCGGCGTTTCCCGGCACTTGTTGCGGCGCCATGCCTCCTCGGCAAGTTGCGACTGCCCGCGCAACGCGACATAGTCGTTGCGATAGGCGAGCTCGGACACGACGGCGCCTCCGGCCCCGGTCTCGGCCTTGTCCATCAGCTTCTGCAAATCGGCGGTGCGGGCGGCAAGCGCCTTGCGCTCACCCTCGAGCTGCTTGCAGTCGTACAATTCGTATTTGCCGGGGTCGGCAAAGGCCGGAGCGACCGTCTCGCTCATGCTGGCGCAGCCGGATAGTGCGCCGCCCGCAAGCAGCACAACGAGCGCGCCGCAGAAGCGCAGCGGAGAGGGAAGCGAAGCAGCCATGCCGGATGAATAGTCCCCGTGGATTGAGAATGCCTAAAGCAACAACAAATGTCCGGATTGAGGCTTTGCCTTGCGCAGCCGGCTCGCTTAAGGAAGAACCGCCCATCCGGCCCGCGAAACGCGCCAATTCCAGACGGCCGGAGGTGGACTTAACTAGTTGATCTCGTTGGATCAAGCGGGCATGGCGGAATTGGTAGACGCAAGGGACTTAAAATCCCTCGGCGCGCAAGCGCTGTGCCGGTTCGACCCCGGCTGCCCGCACCATCGGAGCTGACGGGGCGAGCCTCCGCCCAAAGGCGGACGGCAGACGGATGCAGTCACGAACCGGCTGGAGCCTGCGCGGGGGCAAGGCGCCGTCCTTGCCCGGCGGACACGGCGGCATGCGTTATGACTGCGCGCCTTCCGTCTCCAGCCGCTTCGGCTCGGCGCGAAAATCGAGCAGCAGGATCCAGAAACTTGTTAGCGCAATGATGAGGAGGATGAAGCTGCCCTCGAATGCCGTCCCCAGAATCGAGATCAGTGCCGGAAACGCGAGACCGACGGCGAGGAACGCGGCGAGTGCCAGGGCCGGAAGATCGACGACGAGGATCGCGGCATAAAGCGCGAGCTCGAAGAAGGCATATTCCTTGAGGCGCGGCGAGCTGAGATAGAGCGCAAACATCGCGAATACCGTGATGCGCATGGCAACGCGGGGATGATCCATCAGCCAGCGATCCAGTCGCGTCAGAAGCGATCCGCCTTCCTGCGCTGGTTCGCTCGTGACCACGCGCAGGATGGACAATGCAAACGGCACCAGCACGAGCGCTAGTGCTGCGAATGCATAGGTCGCGAACGTCGCCGCCTTGCTGTCACCGAGGCCGGCATGATCCATGAGGTCGCGTGCCGCCAGCAGCAGCGACGGATTGATCTCGAAGAGATCGACGAGATGCTGGTCGGGGATCTTTCCGCCCATCGCCAGTTGCCAGCTCGCGAACAGCTCGGGGTACATCAGCCGCGATATCAGGATCGGCAATGCGAAGCTGAACGCCGCAACCGCGATCAGCGTGAGCTTGCGGCTGCGCGGCAGCGGCAGGAAATAGAGCGCGGCCAGCACGGGAAAGAACACCAGCTTGAACGACGTCACGAGGCCGAGCAGCGCGGCGCCGGCGAACCGCAACGGAAAGCTGCGGTCCTCAGACGCGCCGGACGCAGACGGAGAAAGCAGAAACCTCAGCGCAATCGCAGTCAGCATGCCGCTCAGGATCGCGAAGTTGCCGGACGCCTGCACCCATTCGAAACCGACGAACGCGCCGAGCGTGCAGAGCACCCTCAGCGCAACATCGCGCGCGCCCGAGCGCGTTCGGCCAAGACCGGGCAAGAGGAGCCCGCAAAGCACGGCGAGGACAGGAAAGATGCCCTTGTAGTGATCGACCAGAAGTCCACCCGCGCACATGGGGCGGAAGACATCCAGCGTCACCGGGAGATAGGGATAAGAGAGCTTGGTGCCCTTCAGGTTCTTGACGAAATAGGGATCGAGCCCGCTGGCATACGCCTCGACCGCCGCGCAATTGACGCGGGTGTCCCAGCCATATTTCATATCGAGCACGGCGTCGTTGGCGAGATTGCCGAGCACCAGCATTGCGGTCAGTGCGATCAGGCAGGCAAGCCAGAAGTTCCGCCGCGAAGCCATGTCGGCCGAGGGGTCCAACCATCGTGCTGCACCGGTGACGTCGGACACAATCGGATACCTTGCTTGGCCAGGTTTCTCCCGGCGCCAACGCGGCGCCAGGCCGTGCCACCATGGACAGGATGGGTTGCGGATTCATCTCCCCTGTGCGTTGCGCTCGCGCTTATGGTGAATCCCTGGTTGCCAGCCGTCCGTCTGGACGGCAGGGGAACAGGTTCCCTGTCGCCGTGACCGCCAGATCCGCCGCGCTACCCCTACCGCGACAAGCGGGCGGCAAGCCAGGCATCGAGTGCTTCGCGCGCGTCCCGGGTCGCCGCCATGCGTGCGAACTGCTCGCTCTCGATGGCGAGGCCTTCCGAGATCGAGACGTTGAGGCCCCGCGTGGCGGCGGTGATGACCCGGGCGACCGCCAGGCGCGAATGCCGCGTGATGCGGTCTGCCAGCGCGAAGGCTGCGTCCAGCAGCTGCCCGTGCGGCACGACCTGGTTGACCAAACCGATCTCATGAGCCCGCTGTGGTGAAAAGGAATCTCCTGTCAGGAGATATTCGAGCGCCCGCTTCCGGCCTGCGAGCCGTGGCAGGCGCTGCGTGCCGCCGAAGGTCGGCGTGATGCCGATCGCGATCTCGGGCTTGGCGAAGCTCGCCCGCTCGCTCGCGACGGCGAGATGCACGGCTTCCGTGATCTCGCAGCCGCCGCCGAAGGCGATGCCGTTCACGGCGGCGATGATCGGCTTCGGAAACGCCTCCATGCGCGCCGTCATCGCCTGCCCGCGCCGCACGAAGGCCTTTACCGCCGCGTCCGGCCCGCATTTCACGCTCTCCGAGAACTCGGCGATGTCGGCGCCGGCCGAGAAGGCGCGGTCGCCCGCCCCGGTCAGGATCACGGCGCGGATTTCGGCATCGTCCTCGATGCGATCGAGGATCGCCATCAAGCGGTCGACGAGGGCGTAGCTCAGCGCATTGAGCTTGTTCGGGCGATTGAACGTCAGCAGCGCGACAGCGCCTCGCGTTTCGGAGAGTACGAGATCGGACAAGTGCAGGCTCCTTCCGGGTCGAATTCCAGGTCGAACAGGCGCGGAAGTCAGCCACAGCGATCTTGTCGTGTATACTCACTAGGCAGTATACATTCGCGATGTCAGGCAAAGGCGACACCACTCGCGAGCAGATCGTCATCGCGGCGACGCGCCTGTTCTATGGCGAAGGCATCAGGGCGGTGAGCATGGACGCGGTCGCCGAGAAGGCCGGCGTCACCAAGAAGACGCTCTATTATCACTTCGCCAGCAAGGACGAGCTCGTCGCCGAGACCATCGCGGCCAGGGACCAGCCGACGCTGGAGCTCTATATGCGCTGGTTCGCCGAGACCGAGGGCACGGTGGCCGATAAGGTCCGCGGTCTCTTCACAAGGCTCGGACGCTCCGTGGATACGCCGCGATGGCGCGGCTGCGGATTCCTGCGCACCATCGCCGAGCTCGCAAACACGCCGGCACATCCCGCGGTCAAGGCCGGCGCGGCGCACAAGAAGCGTTTTGAAGCGTGGCTCGAAACCGAATTGCGCGGGCATGGCGTTGCCGGTGCAGCGGCGGTCGCACGCCAGCTCGTGATCCTGCTCGACGGCGCCACGACCGTGATGCTGATCCATCGCGATCTCGACTATGTCGACACCGCGGGACGATTGGCGCTCGGCCTAGTCGAGACGGCTAGGTCGGGCCGCGCTTAAGCCGTCCTTAACCTCGACGGGTCCGCCGGCGTGACGGGCGACCTCACCAACTCGTGTCCGACACCGCCCCGCCTGTCAGCCATCCCGAAACATGGGTTGTGCGACGCAGCATAACCGATCAAAAAGCCTCTGATTTTCAGAGGTGAGCTTTGTCCGACGTCAATGCCGACGATTGGGTGTCCTCGGGACACCGGCCCATGGGTTTTCCAGAATTCGTCATCGTG
Organism: Bradyrhizobium sp. 613_E4_N2_2; assembly: GCF_052075995.1. Taxonomy (NCBI): domain Bacteria; kingdom Pseudomonadati; phylum Pseudomonadota; class Alphaproteobacteria; order Hyphomicrobiales; family Nitrobacteraceae; genus Bradyrhizobium; species Bradyrhizobium sp. 613_E4_N2_2. The sequence continues at coordinate 3,361,188 of NZ_CP197234.1, read as the reverse complement.
ATCGCGTCCATCATGGCGCTGAATCCGCTTGCGATGGACATGATGCTGCCGGCGCTGCCCAACATCGGGGCAGCCTTCGCCATTCCCAACGCCAACCATCTTCAGCTGGTGCTCTCCACCTTCCTGATCGGCTTCGGTGCCGGCCAGTTCGTCATGGGCCCGTTGTCGGACCGCTTCGGGCGCCGCCCGGTGCTGCTCGGCGGCATGGCGGTCTATGCGGTGGCAAGCGTGCTGGCGGTCGCCGCGCCCTCGTTCGAGACGCTGCTGCTGGCGCGCGCGCTGCAAGGGCTCGGCACGTCGGCGACGCGCGTGATCGCGACCTCGATCGTGCGCGACTGTTATGTCGGCCGCCGGATGGCGAGCGTGATGTCGCTCGCCATGATGGTGTTCATCGCGGTGCCGGTGATTGCGCCCTCGTTCGGGCAGGCGGTGCTGCTGGTCACGCAATGGCGCGGCATCTTCGTCGTACTGATGCTCTACGGACTGCTCGCGCTCGCATGGAGCGTGCTGCGGCTGCCCGAAACCCTTCCCGAGTCCGAGCGCAGGTCGCTGGCGCCCGCAGACGTGCTCTCGGCGTTCCGGCAGACCGTGACCAACCGCCAGACCATCGGCTATGCGACGGCCGCCGGCAGCGTGATAGGCGCGCTCTTTGCCTATGTCTTCTCGGCGCAGCAGGTCTTCACCGGCGTCTATCATCTCGGCCATTATTTCCCGATTGCCTTCGCCGCGATCGCGGCCGGCACCGCGATCGCCGGCTTCCTCAATGCGAAGCTGGTCGGACGGCTCGGCATGCGCGTGATCTCGCACGGCGCGCTGACGCTCTACACCGCGGTTGCGGGCGTGATGCTGCTGACGGAAACTCTCGGCATGCTGCCGCTCTCGTTGTTCATGGTGCTGTCCGCCCTGATGATGTTCTCATTCGGCATGATGGTCGCGAACTTCACCGCACTCGCCATGGAGCCGCAGGGCCACATCGCGGGCACCGCCTCCTCGCTCTACGGCTCGATCACGACGCTGATCGGCATCGTCGTCGGCATGGCGATCGGCCAGAGTTTCGACGGCACGCTGCTGCCGTTCTCGGTCGGCTTCTTCCTGTCGACGCTGGCGGCGCTTGCGATCGTGCTGGTGGTGGAAAAGGGACGGCTGTTCAAGCCGCATCATCGTCCCATCGCATGAGGAACTTCCCGGCCGCGTCGATGTTGTACTGCAGCAATTCGAAAGGCCGCCTCATGGAACCGGAACATCGCGAAGACAACACCACCCCGGATCGGGCGGAAACGGAGCGCCCGACGCCGGGCGCCGACCGAACTGCGTTCACTCCCCCCTTCGCGAGCGAAGGCCTCGAGCGAATCCGCGACAGCCACTGCTGAGCGCAAAGCCTAGTCCGTCGGGCGCCTGCTGGCGCTGAAGTCCTGCGCGGCGCTCTCGGGCGTCGCGCTGCTCGTTCGCGGCGGCACGATCAGCACGACCACGTCCCGCGTCAGGCCGGGCTTGCCCCATAGCGTCGCCTGCACGGTGAACTGGCGCCTGACGAAATGCTCGGCGCGCGCGGACACGGACTCCATCCACCTGCCGCAATAGTCCTGGCCGCTGAAACAGAGCGCGGCCCAGCCGCGATCCAGTGTCGTCTTTCGCGGCATGCCCCACATGTACTGAAACTCGAACGGCCGCGCGTAATACGGATGGTCCGGACTGTAGAACGCGGTCGCAAAGGCCAGTGAATCGTCGCCACTGACGGCGCTGAGCGGCTCCCCGGTCAGCTCGTGCCATTCCCGGGTGAGCTCGTTGGCTACCTGCGCGTAGAAATTCCGGCCCTCTTCGTAGCCGTGATTGTTGCGATAGACGGCGTGAATCGGGGCGGCGACGAAGACAGCGGCGAGCCCAACGATTGCGGTGATGACCGTGACATTGACGGTGTAGAATCTTTCGATCGGGTAGCGCGTGCCGCAAACGATCAGCACGACGAACAGGAACAGCCCTTGCAGCGCCCATAGCGACGGCAGATCGGTGCCCATCGCCAGCGACGTCAGGACCGGCAGCACGATCGTGCCGATCGCAACGTAAAAAAGAAGCCGCAGGCCGGAACTCATCGCGGCGAAGTCGGCCGCAAATTGTTTCAGCCGTGTGCCGGCGATGATCACCCAGAAGACGGCCGATACGCTGATGGCCGCCACGAGTCCGAGCAGGAAGTTCTGCACCTCGCCGAGCGAGCTCACGAAGTTGCCGTTGGCGTGCGCCATCGCGTAGGTGAAGGCCGACGCGCTGGTCATCGCGAGCCAGTAGATGTGCGGCGACAACACCGCGAGTCCGACCACGACCGATATCCACGGCGAAGCGGACGTGAAATAGGCGCGGCGCGCGGGATGAGCCAGCGCGGCAAATGCAAAGCTCGCCACGAGGAAGACCGAATAATATTTGCCGACCATCGCCAGCGCCGTGGTGCATCCTACCGCGACCGCCCAGGCCGCGCTGCGGGTCTCGAACGCGCGCAGAAAACACCAGGTCGCGAGCGGCCAGAGCGCAAGCAGCACCGCATTGGCGTTGAAGCGCTGGGCGTGGAACTGATAGGCTGGCGTCAGCATCAGGAGCAGCAGCACCAGGATGCGTTTGTGCCCGGTCACGAACTGCCGTGCGATCCGGTCGACGAAAAACAGGGCGAGCCCGGCATTGGCCATCGCCATCAATTGCAGCGACCAGTTGCTGAGCGGGAAAACGGAGGTCCACACCGCCGTAACCCAGCCCATCAGCGGCGGATGCTTGTGGTAGCCCCACGCGAAACGGCGCCCGAGCGTCCAGGCCTCGAGGGTATCAGGGTGCAGGCCGCTGCCGGCATAGGCGACGACCAGATAGATCGTCCAGAGCGCGACAAAGCAAACAATGAGAAGCGGAACGGCCCAACCCGCCTCGACGCCGTCGAGCCAGCGCAGGAAAGGCCGCCGCCATCGCGCCGGCGCGCGATCGGACCGCTCGGCCATCGCCCGAAATGAAAAATCAATCGACACGGGACTCAAATGCAGGAAGGAAGTGATGTGCGAACCGCGCACATCTATTTCAAGTCAGAAACAAATAGCAATGATTGGACACTGGAAGAGTTAAAAGCTGACGCGAGGCTGACAAACGAAAACGGCGCCGCTGATGACAGCGACGCCGCGTAACGCTCGGGGAAGGCGCGCTGGCGCGCCCTCGCCTTACTCGGTCTTGTCGATGTTCCAGAACACCGGCGTCGCCGGGCCGTCGAGCACGCCGGTGAGCGACTTCCGCCACGCGCTCGGCGCCAGATACTGGCCGAGCGGCACGTAGATCACCTGGTCATAGGCTTCCTTCTGGATCTCGGTCGCGATCTTCTTCTGATCGTCGAGCGAGGCGGCGCGGACGAAGTCGTCCTTGAGCTTCTCGATCTTGGCGTTCTCCGCCCAGCCGAACCAGCCCTTCTTGCCCTGGCCGCCGATCGACAGATTGGCGATCGGGTTGGACACGTCGGCGCTGACCCAGTTGGTGAAGAACATGTTCCAGCCGCCCTCCTTCGGAGGCTTCTGGCTGGCGCGCCGGCTGACCACCGTCTGCCAGTCGGTCGCCTGCGCGTCGACCTTGAAGCCGGCCTCGCGGAGCAACTGCACCGCGACCGTCGGCTGCGCCTTCAGCGTCACGACGTCGCCGGGCACCATGACCACGACGGGCGTGCCGTCATAGCCGGACTCGGCGAGCGCCTTCTTGGCTTCCGCCATGCCGTTGCCCTTGACCAGCGATTCCGAGCCGACGTCGGTCGCGAACGGCGTATCGCAGATGAAGAACGCACCGCAGATCTTGTAGTATTTGGGATTGCCGACGAGCGCGTCGAGCACGTCCTTCTGGTTCATCGCCAGAAGTGCGGCACGGCGGATCTTCGGATTGTCGAAGGGCGGATAGAGGAAGTTCATGCGCCCAAGGGTCTGGTAGCCGAACTTGTTCAGCGTCTCGGTCTTGAGGTCGGCATTGCCTTCAAGGACGGGCAGCAGATCCCACGGCGGCACTTCCATGAAGTCGATGTCGCCCGATTGCAGCGCGTTCACTGCGGTCTGCGCATCCGGCATGGTGATCCATTCGACGCGATCGACCTTGACCAGCTTGCCTCCGGCAGTCCAGCTCGACGCCTCCTTGCGCGGCACGTAGTCGGTGTTCTTGACGTAGACCGCCTTCACGCCGGGCTGGAATTCGCCCTGCACGAACTTGAACGGGCCGGAGCCGATCTGCTCGGGGATCTGCTTGTCCGGCGGCGTTTCGGCGAGACGCTTCGGCATCATGAAGGCGACGCGCGAGGACGGCTTGCCGATGGATTCGAGCACGAGGCCGTAGGGCTCCTTCAGCTTCAGCGTGATCGTCTTGGGGTCGGTCGCCTCGATGCTCGCAGTAAACTGCATCATCTGCTGGCCCATGCCGTCGACCGCGGCCCAGCGCTTCAGCGAAGCGGCGCAGTCTTCCGCCGTCACCGGCGTACCGTCGTGCCACTTCAGGCCGTCGCGCAGCGTGAAGGTGTAGGTGAGCTTGTCGTCGGAGATCTTCCAGTCCGCCATCTGCGGCTGGATCTTGAAATTCGAGTCCGTCGCGATCAGCGTGTCGTAGACCATGTAGCCATGGTCACGCGTGATGTAGGCGGTGGTGAAAATCGGATCGATGATGCGCAGATCCGAATGCATCACCGCGGTGATGGTCTTGCTGGCGGCGGCAAGTACCGGCGAGGCCATCGCCGTCGAAAGCGCAACGACCGATAGCGCAAGTGTGGAGGCGAACGCGCGACGCCCCCGGCGCATCAAGCTCAACATAAAAGTTTCTCCTGACGTGAAACTGTTCAAAGGCAGGTTATTGGTTGAGCATTCGGTTCGTTCTTTAGGCGAACTAACCTCATGCGATGCCTTTGTCTTTCGAGACTTGCAGACAGTGTTGAGCGCGTCAATCCGGTTTCGCTGCAGCCCCAAGCGGCGCGCCCACGGGCTCCACAAAGACCGGTTTGGCTCTACAACGCTTTCCGCCAGTCCCGTCCGCGCCAATGCAATGCGCGTTCCATCTTTCGAAGCTTGAGAGACATTAAGATGAATCCAGCCAATCTTCCCTTCGATTCCGAGGCGATGCTCGAGGGCCTGCGCACCTGGGTGGAATGCGAGAGCCCGACCTGGGACGCGAGTGCCGTCAACCGCATGCTCGATATCGCAGCGCGGGATATGGCGATCATGGGTGCGACGATCGAACGCATCGGCGGTCGACAGGGCTTCGGCGGCGTGATCCGCGCGCGCTTCCCGCATCCGAAACAGGGCGAGCCGGGCATCCTGATCGCCGGCCACATGGATACCGTCCACCCGGTCGGCACCATCGAGAAGCTGAAATGGCGGCGCGAGGGCAACAAGTGCTACGGCCCCGGCATCTACGACATGAAGGGCGGCAACTATCTCTCGCTGGAAGCGATCCGGCAGCTGGCACGCGCTTCCTTCACCACGCCGCTGCCGATCACCGTGCTGTTTACGCCCGACGAGGAAGTCGGCACGCCCTCGACGCGGGACATCATCGAGGCGGAGGCCGCGCGCAACAAATATGTGCTGGTGCCCGAACCGGGCCGCGCCGACAACGGTGTCACCACCGGACGTTACGCCATCGCGCGTTTCAATCTGGAAGCGACGGGCCGGCCGAGCCATGCCGGCGCGACATTGTCGGCCGGACGCTCGGCGATCCGCGAGATGGCGCGGCAGATCCTCGCCATCGACGCGATGACGACGGAGGACTGCACCTTCTCTGTCGGCGTCGTGCACGGCGGACAATGGGTCAATTGCGTTGCCACGACCGCCACCGGCGAGGCGCTGTCCATGGCCAAGCGCCAGGCCGATCTCGACCGCGGCGTCGAGCGGATGCTGGCGCTGTCGGGCACGACCAATGATGTCACGTTCAAGGTGACGCGCGGCGTCACGCGCCCCGTATGGGAGCCCGATGCCGGCACCATGGCGCTGTATGAAAAGGCGCGCGGCATCGCCAAGTCGCTCGGCACTGAGCTGCCGCATGCGAGCTCTGGCGGCGGCTCCGACGGCAACTTTACCGGCGCGATGGGCATCCCGACGCTCGACGGCCTCGGCGTGCGCGGCGGCAACGGCCACACGCTCGAGGAGTTCATCGAGGTCGAGAGCCTAGTTGAACGCGGGCGCCTGATGGCGGGCTTGCTGGCGACGCTCGACTGACGACGCAGCCTTCGCACTGCACAATGCGTTGGCAGTCGCGGTTTAAATTTAGCCTTGTCTAAAAATGAGGCGCATCGTACTGCTCGATTGTCCACGCGACGATGCGGGAGAGATCGCAACGAGAGTTCAGGCTTTCGTTGCGGCGCCGACGGAGCAACCGCCCCGGAAACTCTCAGGCAAAAGGACCGTATCGTCAGGACGATCTGGAGAGAGGCGGCACGGCCAATGTGGTCGTGACGTCCACCGAAGGGGATAGTCCGGAGCTGACCTCGCCGAGGTCCGCGCCGGATCAAGCTCTCAGGTAACCGTGACAGATGGGGCGCCGCCAACGGCCTTTGGCCGGCGGTTAGCCGACTCTAACTCACGGGAGCCCCGAACCTGCCATGACCCATATCGCCATCATCGGCGCCGGCATCACCGGCGTAACGACTGCCTATGCCCTGCTCGAACGCGGATACAAGGTGACGGTGCTCGACAAGCACCGCTACGCCGCGATGGAGACGTCCTTCGCCAATGGCGGACAGCTCTCCGCCAGCAATGCCGAGGTGTGGAACAGCACCGCCACGATCCTGAAAGGCCTGCGCTGGATGTTCCGGCGCGACGCGCCGCTGCTGATGAACCCGCGGCCGAACTGGCACAAATATTCGTGGATGAGCGAGTTCGTCGCCAATATCGGCAACTACCGCGCCAACACGATCCAGACCACGCGGCTCGCGATCGAAGCCCGCAAGCATCTGTTCGAGATCGCGGAGCGCGAAGGCATCGACTTCGATCTCGAACGCTGCGGCATCCTGCACATCTATCACGACAAGAAGGGTTTTGAATCCGGCCTGCAGGTCAATGCGCTGCTGAAGGAAGGCGGGCTCGATCGCCGCCCGGTAACGCCAGAGGAGATCCGCGCCATCGAGCCGACGCTGCGCAAGGACTATTTTGGCGGCTTCTACACGCCGTCGGATGCGACCGGCGATATCCACAAGTTCACGCGCGGACTTGCGGAAGCCTGCAAGCGGCGCGGCGCGACCTTTATCCACGAAGCCAACATCGATTCCATTGCCCAGGCAGGTGGCGGCTTTGTCATCGGCTGGGCTGATCTTTCGGCCAGTGATGCTGTCGCATCCGTGCGCGGCATGCTGAAGGCTGACGGCGTCGTGGTCTGCGCCGGTGTGGCCAGCCGCCACTTCGCCGCCCTCCTCGACGAGCGCGTCAACGTCTATCCGGTGAAGGGCTATTCGATCACCGTTCAGCTCGACACTGCCGCAAGCCGCAATGCGACGCCGACCGTGAGCCTGCTCGACGAAGCCGCAAAAATCGTCACCAGCCGGCTGGGCGCCGATCGTTTCCGCGTCGCAGGCACCGCCGAGTTCAACGACTTCAACCGCGACATCCGCGCCGACCGCGTGCAGCCGCTGGTCGACTGGGTGCGCAGCAACTTCCCCGGCGTCGAAACGTCCAAGGTCGTGCCCTGGGCCGGGCTGCGGCCGATGATGCCGAACATGATGCCAGTGGTGCGCGCAGGACGGATGCCAGGCCTTTTCTTCAACACCGGCCACGGCCATCTCGGCTGGACCTTGTCGGCCGCGACCGCGCAGATGATTGCCGGGACCATCGACGGCTGGCGCGGGCTCAACGCACCGCCGACCGCCCCCTCACTCAGGGTTGAGCGCGAGTTCCGTCATGCATCCTGAGTGGTCGATATCGGAGGCTCGGCGGCCCCTTGCGACCGCCCTGCCCTTGGCACACAATTTGCCCCGAAACGTCGGCTTCCACGGCCGGCTTTCCAGCCCGAGTGACAGGCGTGCATGATAGACAGAACCGATTCCACGGGGGCCTCCCGGCCCCACAAGTTCCGCAGCCGGAGATAGGTGCATGCTAGGTTATCTCATTCGCCGCGTTCTGGCCGCGGTGCCCGTGATGGGCGTCGTCGCACTGTTCGTCTTCCTGCTGCTGCGGCTGACGCCGGGCGATCCCGCCGCCATTCTCGCCGGCGATAACGCGACGCCGGAACGGCTGGAACGCATCCGCGACTCGCTCGGCCTCAACGAGCCGCTGATCGTGCAATTCATCACCTGGGTGAACAAGCTGCTGCACGGCGATCTCGGGACGTCGCTGATCTCCAACCTGCCAGTCATGAAGATGATCAGCCAGCGCGTCGAGCCGTCGATCTCGATCGCGCTCTCGACAATCATTCTGGCCGTCATCGTCGCCGTGCCCCTGGGCGTCATCGCGGCGTGGAAGCACGGCACCTGGATCGATCGTTTCGTGATGGGCCTCTCCGTGCTCGGCTTCTCCGTGCCGGTGTTCGTGGTCGGCTATCTCCTGATCGAGGTCTTCGCGATCGACCTTCGCTGGGTGCCGGTGCAGGGCTTCCGCAGCATCTTCAACGGCTTTGGACCGTTCTTCGAACGCATCATCCTGCCGACCTGCGCGCTCTCCTTCATCTACATCGCGCTGATCGCGCGCATGACGCGTGCGGCGATGCTCGACGTGCTTGGTGAGGACTACGTCCGCACCGCCCGCGCCAAGGGCATCAACGAGGTCGCAGTGATGATGCGCCATGCGCTGCGCAATGCCGCGGTGCCCGTTATCACCGTGATCGGCACCGGCTTTGCGCTGCTGATCTCCGGCGTCGTCGTCACCGAGAGCGTGTTCAACATCCCCGGCATCGGCCGCCTCACGGTGGACGCGGTGTTGGCGCGCGACTACCCAGTCATCCAGGCGATGATCCTGCTGACGTCGCTGATCTATGTCGTCGTCAATCTCCTGATCGACGTCGCCTACACGCTGCTCGATCCCCGGATCCGGTACTAGGGCTAAGGATAACAACAAAAATGTCCGTCGATAGCCTTCCCCAGTCGTCCATTCCGATCACGTCGCCGCTGCGGCCGCGTTTCGGATTCCTCACCTCGACGCCGATCATCGCGGCGGCCACGATCCTGCTCGCGTTGATCGTGCTGGTCTCGATCCTGGCGCCGCTGATCGCGCCGCACGATCCGGTCCAGCTTGCGCCCTCGCAGCGGCTGAAGCCGGCCTCGGCGCAGTTCCTGCTCGGCACCGACGCCTATGGCCGTGACCTCTTGTCGCGCGTCATCTATGGCGGCCGCATCTCGCTCCTGATCGGCATCGGCTCGGCGATCCTGTCGATCGTCATCGGTCTTGCGATCGGCCTCGTCTCCGGCTTCTTCAAGCTGGTCGATGCCGTCCTGATGCGCGTCATGGACGGCCTCATGGCGATGCCGAGCATCCTGCTCGCGATCGCCGTGGTGTCGCTGTCCGGCGCCAGCATCTGGACCGTGCTGGTCGCGATCACCATCCCCGAAATACCGCGCGTGGCACGCCTGGTGCGCTCGGTCGTGCTGTCCGCGCGTGAGGAACCTTACGTCGAGGCCGCGATCTCGGTCGGCTCCAGCCTGCCGAAGATCATGTGGCGACATCTGATGCCGAACACGATCGCGCCGCTGATCGTCCAGGGCACCTATGTCTGTGCCTCCGCGATCCTGACCGAGGCCATTCTCTCCTTCCTCGGCGCCGGTATCTCGCCGGAGACGCCGACCTGGGGCAACATCATGGCCGAGGGCCGTCAGTATTTTCAGCTCAAGCCGACGCTGATCTTCTGGCCGGGCCTGCTGCTTTCGATCGCCATCCTCAGCATCAATCTGATCGGCGACGCCGCCCGCGACGCCCTCGATCCCCGCATGAAGCAGCGGGAGGGCAAGTGATGACGGATCAAGTGATGACCAACCCAGTTCTCGACATCAACAACCTCGTCGTCTCCATCGGCAAGAAGCCGAAGGGCGCAAACATCATCGACGGGATCTCGATCCAGGTGCATAAGGGCGAGACACTGTGTCTCGTCGGCGAAAGCGGCTCGGGCAAGTCGGTGACCTCGCTCACCACGATGGGCCTGCTGCCGAAGGGCACGCTGGTTCCGACCGGCGGCAGCGTCAAGCTGGTCGGCGAAGAGATTCTCACCGCGACCGATCGCCGCCTGCGCCAGCTCCGCGCGACGCAGATGGCGATGATCTTCCAGGAGCCGATGACCGCGCTCAATCCGGTGGTGCCGGTCGGCCGTCAGATCGACGAGGTCCTGCGCGCCCACACCGATCTCGACGCCAAGGCGCGGAAGAAGCGCATTCTCGACATGATGGAGCAGGTCCGCCTGCCCCAGGTCGAGCGCATCTTCGCCTCCTATCCGCATCGCCTGTCCGGCGGCCAGCGCCAGCGCATCATGATCGCGATGGCGCTGGTGCTGGAGCCGAAGCTGCTGATCGCCGACGAGCCGACCACCGCGCTCGACGTCACCACGCAGAAGCAGATCCTGACGCTGATCCGCGACCTCCAGCGCGATCACGGCACCGCCGTCCTGTTCATCACCCACGACATGGGCGTGGTTGCCGAGATCGCCGACCGCGTCGCTGTGATGCGACAGGGCCGGCTGGTCGAGACCGGTCCGCTCGAGACCGTGCTGCGCAACCCGACCATGGAGTACACCCGCAATTTGCTTTCTGCGGTGCCGAGCCTGGTGCCGCGCGCGGCACGGCCCGAGACCAAGGAGCCGGTGGTGCTGGAGGCCAACGAGCTCGGCAAGGTCTATAAGGAGCGCGCCTTCTTCGGCAAAGGCCGCGAGGTCGTCGCCGCCGACAAGGTCACGCTGACGCTGCGCAAGGGCCGCACGCTCGGCATCGTCGGCGAGAGCGGCTCGGGCAAGTCGACGGTGGCGCGGTGCATCGTGCGCCTGATCGATCCGACCTCCGGCGGCGTGCGCCTTGCCGGCCGCGAGATCGCCGACATCTCGCGCCGCCTGCTCCAGCCGCACCGGCAGAAGATCCAGATCGTGTTCCAGGATCCCTACCGCTCGCTCAACCCGCGCATTACCGTCGGCGAGAGCATCGCGGAAGGCCCGATCAATTACGGCACCTCGCATGCCGATGCGATGAAGCGGGCGCGCGAATTGCTCGAGCTCGTCGGCCTGCCCGCGGACGCAGTGACGCGCTATCCGCACCAGTTCTCCGGCGGCCAGCGCCAGCGCATCGCCATTGCGCGTGCGCTCGCGCTCGACCCCGACGTGCTGGTCGCGGACGAAGCGGTCTCGGCACTCGACGTCTCGGTTCAGGCGCAGGTGCTGGAACTGCTCGACGAGATCCAGAACCGGCTCGGCATCGCCATCCTGTTCATTACCCACGATCTCCGCGTCGCAGCCCAGATCTGCGACGAGGTCGTGGTGATGCAGCACGGCCGTGTCGTCGAACAGGGCCTGGCCGCCGAGGTGCTGACGCATCCGAAGGAAGCCTACACCAAGGCGCTGCTGGAGGCCGCACCGGGCCGCGGCTGGGATTTTGCGAACTTCAGGCCGGTGTCGGAAGGCGTCGCGGCGACGGCTTGATCCGCATACTCCGTCATTGCGAGCGAAGCGAAGCAATCCAGACTGCCGCCGCGGAAAGATTCTGGATTGCTTCGCTTCGCTCGCAGTGACGGGTAGCGACCATCATCATTCGAAAATGACTTAAAGCCATGCGCGGCGGCATGGGCTCCTCGCTTGCCCCCGCCTCGAAGCCAAGGCTAACGTCGCGCACTTTCAAACGCTGGACCAGAATTAATGACACGTATAGCCGTCGGCGGCTTCCTGCACGAGACCAACACGTTCGCCCCGACGAAGGCGACTTTCGCGGACTTCCAGCATGGCGGCGGCTGGCCGGCCATGACGGAAGGCGCCGACGTATTGAAGGTGATGCGCCGCATCAATGTCGGCCTCGCCGGCTTCGTCGACAGCGCCGAAGCCAATGACTGGAACCTCATTCCGACGATCGCCTGCGGCGCAAGTCCGTCGGCGCATGTCACCAGGGACGCCTTCGAGCGTATCGTGAAGGTGATGGTCGACGGTATCGCCGCCGCCGGCCCGCTCGATGCGGTCTATCTCGATCTGCATGGCGCGATGGTGACCGAGCATCTCGACGACGGCGAAGGCGAGATTTTGGCGCGCGTGCGCCGCGTCATCGGCAAGGACGTTCCGCTGGTTGCCAGCCTCGACCTGCACGCCAACGTCACGCCCGAGATGATGGAACACGCGGATGCGCTGATCGCCTACCGCACCTATCCGCATGTCGACATGGCCGAGACCGGCCGCGCCTCCGCAAGGCACCTCGCCCTGCTGCTGCAGACCAGGCAGCGCTTTGCAAAGTCGTTTCGCCAATTGCCGTTCCTGATCGCGATCAGCTGGCAATGCACCAATGACTTTCCCACCAAGGGCATCTACGAAAAACTTGCCGCGCTGGAGAGCGACGCCGTTCCGACGCTGTCCTTCGCGCCCGGCTTCCCCGCCGCCGACTTCCGCGACTGCGGGCCGAGCGTGTTCGCCTATGGCAAGACGCAGGCCGATGCCGACCGCGCGGCCGATGCGATCGTCAAACTGATCGAAAGCCACGAGGACGATTTCGACGGCAAGATCTGGTCGCCCGACGACGGCGTGCGCCATGCGATGGAACTCGCCAAGGGCGCGAGCAAGCCGATCATCATCGCCGACACCCAGGACAATCCTGGCGCCGGCGGTGATTCCGACACCACTGGCATGCTGCGCGCGCTGGTACGCAACAAGGCGAGCGCTGCGACCGGCGTGATCTACGACCCGGTCTCGGCCAAGGCCGCGCATGCGGCCGGCGTCGGCGCCACCGTGACGCTGTCGCTCGGCGGCAAGTCCGGCATTCCCGGGGATGAGCCCTATCGCGAGACCTTCATCGTCGAAAAGCTCTCCGACGGCCGCTTCGTCGCGCCCGGCCCCTATTACGGTGGCCGCGAGATGGAGATGGGTCCCTCCGCATGCCTGCGCATCGGTGACGTCCGCGTCGTCGTCTCCTCGCACAAGGCACAGCTCGCCGATCAGGCGATGTACCGCTATGTCGGCATCGAGCCGACCGCGCAGAAGATTCTGGTCAACAAGAGCTCGGTGCACTTCCGCGCCGATTTCGAGTCGATCGCGGAAAAGCTGATGATCTGCGCCGCGCCCGGCGCGATGCCGGCCGACACAGCCACCCTGCCCTGGACGCGCCTGCGGCCGGGCATCCGCATCAAGCCGAACGGCCCCGTTTTCACGCCCCCATCACGCTAACCGGACAGGACACATGCCCACGATCGACCGCATCGACGGCTATGCCGACGAACTCACTGCTATCAGGCGCGACCTCCACGCCCATCCCGAGATCGGCTTCGAGGAAGTGCGCACCTCCGGCATCGTCGCCGACAAGCTGAAGAGCTGGGGCATCGAGGTGCACCGCGGTCTCGGCGGCACCGGCGTGATTGGCGTCATCAAGGGCAAGGGTTCGGGCGGCAAGCGCATCGGCCTGCGCGCCGACATGGACGCGCTGCCGATGGAAGAGAACACCAATCTGAAATGGAGTTCGAAAATCCCCGGCCGCTTCCACGGCTGCGGCCATGACGGCCACACCACCATGCTGCTCGGCACCGCGCGCTACCTCGCCGAGACCCGGAATTTCGACGGCACCGTGCACCTGATCTTCCAGCCGGCCGAGGAAGGCCTCGGTGGTGCGCGTGCGATGATCAAGGACGGGCTGTTCGAGAAGTTTCCCTGCGACGAGCTCTACGGCCTGCACAACGCGCCCGACCTCAACCTCGGCGAAATCGCGATCCTGCCCGGCCCCGCGATGGCCAGCGCCGACTTCTTCGACCTGCGCATCACCGGCTACGGCGCGCATGGCGCGATGCCCGAGCGCTCCAAGGACGCGGTGATCATCGCGACCACGCTGGCGCAGGCGATCCAGACCATCGTCAGCCGCAACGTCGAGCCGCTGCAGGCCGCCGTCATCTCGATCACGCAGATTCACGCCGGTTCCGCCTACAACGTCATCCCTGGCGAGGCCCATCTCTGTGGCACCATCCGCACCTTCTCGGATGAAGTCCGCGCCCTGATCGCCGAACGCATCCGCACGATCTGCGCCGGCATCGCGAGCGCCTATCAGTGCGTGATCGAAGCCGACATCCGCGACACTTTCGGCGTGCTGGTCAACCAGGTCGAGCAGTCCAAGGTGGTCGAGGAGGTCGCGCGCACCGTCGTCAACCCCGCCAACGTGATCACCCGCGCCCAGCCGAAGATGGGCAGCGAGGATTTCGCCGACATGCTGCAAACCATTCCCGGCGCCTATTTCTGGATCGGCCACGACGGCTCGGTGCCCGTGCACAATCCCGGCTTCGTGCTCGACGACAAGATCCTGCCGATCGGCGCCAGCATGTTCGCCCGGATCATCGAAACGCGCATGCCGGTAGGTTAGCAATGCACAAAAAGAGCGTCGAAGAGGCCGTCACCTCGCTGCACGATCTCTCCGCGGTCGATCTGATCGCGGGCTATCGCGCCAAGCAGTTCTCGCCGAGCGAGGTGCTGGAGGACGTGCTTGCGCACGTCGCTGCGTGGGAACCGCATCTCAAGGCGCTCTACGCGTTCGATCCCGACAGCGCGCGCGAGGCCGCGAAGGCCTCGACCGCGCGCTGGAGCGGGGGCGAGCCATCAGGCGCGCTCGACGGCGTGCCTGTGACGGTGAAGGACAACATCGCGACCAAGGGCGTGCCCATCCCGCTCGGCGCTGCGAGCGTGAAGCTCGTGCCGGCCGAGAAGGACGCCCCGCCGGCTGCGCGGCTGCGCGAGGCCGGCGCGATCATCTTCGCAAAGACCACCATGCCCGATTACGGCATGCTGTCCTCGGGACTCTCCAGTTTCCACGCGCTGGCGCGCAATCCCTGGGATCTCTCCAAGAATCCCGGCGGCTCCAGCGCGGGCGCCGGCGCGGCGGCTGCGGCTGGCTACGGCCCCTTGCATCTCGGCACCGATATCGGCGGCTCGGTCCGCCTGCCTGCGGGCTGGTGCGGTCTCGTCGGCCTGAAACCGAGTTTTGGCCGCGTGCCGATCGACCCGACCTACGTCGGCCGTGTCGCCGGTCCCATGACCCGCACGGTCGACGATTGCGCGCTGATGATGAGCGTGATTGCAAAGCCCGACCGGCGCGACGGCATGAGCCTCCCCGCCGAGCCTCTCAACTGGAAGGGGCTGGAGAAATCCCCGCGCAAACTCCGCATCGGCCTGATGCTCGATGCCGGCGTCGGCCTGCCGGCAGAACGGTCGGTCCGCGATGTTGCAGTGAAAGCCGCAAAGGCGTTCGAATCCGCAGGGAGCGTCGTCACCGAGGTCGACGGCATTTTGACCCGCGAGATGCTCGACGGCCTCGACAATTTCTGGCGCGCACGGATGTGGGACGATCTGGCCAAGCTGACGCCGTCCGAACAGGCAAAGGTGCTGCCCTACATCTTCAAATGGGGCGCATCCGGCGCAAAGCTCTCGGGTGTGGATGTCATCCGCGGCTTCAACCAGACCATGGCGATCCGGGCGGCCGCTTCAAAACTATTCTGCGAGCTCGACTATGTGATCTCGCCGACCGCGCCGAACGTGAACTATGCGGCGGACTGGGCCTCGCCCACCAACGATCCGATGCGGCCGTTCGAGCACATCTGCTATACCGTGCCGTGGAATATGTCGGAGAACCCCGCCGTCTCGATCAACGGCGGCTTCGACGCCAACGGCTTTCCCATCGGCGTGCAGATCGTCGGCCGCCGCTTCGACGATATCGGCGTGCTCGGCATGGCCAAGGCGTTCGAGGGCTTGCGCAGCGCACAGCAGCCCTGGCCGAGCCCGCCGGCAAAGTAGGCATTCCGTCATGGCCGGGCTTGTCCCGGCCATCCACGTTCTTGTACTGCTCGCATGCCCAGTCCGCGCAAGACGGACAACGGCGACCATGCGTCTCGTCTCATTGAGATCGCACTTAAGATGAGGAAGGAAACCACCATGGCGTATGAGACGATCAAATACGAGGTCGCCGAGCAGATCCTCACCATCACGCTGAACCGGCCCGACAAGCTCAACGCCTTCAACGCGCAGATGCAGGCCGAGCTGATCGACGCGTTCGACGCCGCCGACAAGGACGACGACGTCCGCGCCATCATCGTCACCGGCGCTGGCCGCGGTTTTTGCGCAGGCGCCGATCTTTCATCGGGCGCTGATACCTTCGATCGCGATGCGCGGCGCGGGCCGGTAAAGCGCTTCGCGGACGGCAAGGTCGATTACAGCGATCCGCAGGTGCGCGATGGCGGCGGTCAGGTGACCTTGCGCATCTTCAAGTGCCTGAAGCCCGTCATCGCCGCCGTGAACGGCCCTGCCGTCGGCATCGGCGTCACCATGCAACTCGCGATGGACATCCGCATCGCCTCGGATGCCGCGCGCTTCGGCTTCGTGTTCTCCCAGCGTGGCATCGTGCCGGAGGCCGCCTCGAGCTGGTTCCTGCCGCGCATCGTCGGCATCTCACAGGCGCTGGAATGGTGCTATTCCGGCCGCGTCTTCCCGGCCCAGGAAGCGCTTGCGGGCCGCCTCGTCAGCAAGGTCGTAGCCCCGGATGATCTGCTGCCGACCGCCCGCGCGCTGGCCAAGGAATTCGCCGCCAAGACCGCGCCGGTGTCGGTCGCCCTGATCCGCCAGATGATGTGGCGCATGATGGGTGCCGACGATCCCATGGAAGCCCACAAGGTCGACAGCCGCGGCATCTACACGCGCGGCCGCTCGGACGACGTTAGGGAAGGCGTGGTGTCGTTCCTGGAGAAGCGTCCGGCGCAGTTCAAGAACAAGGTGTCGAGCGATATGCCGGATTATTTTCCGTGGTGGAGCGAGCGGGAGTACAAATAGAGGGATCGTAGGGTGGGCAAAGCGGAGCGTGCCCACCACTCTGATTTCGGTGAGTGATAAATGGTGGGCACGGCGCAAGAGCGCCCTTTGCCCACCCTACGGCACCGTCACTCCATCACCAGCGCCACCCGCCCGATCGCCTTGCGGTCGATCAACAGCCGCATCGCTTTGGCATAATCCTGCAGCGGCAGGCGGTGCGAGATGTTCGGGCGCAGCTTCCCCTCCTCCGCCCATTGCAGTAGCGCCTTAAGGCGCACCTCGCCGAGCGCGGGATTCTTCCGTACCGCCTCACCCGCACGCACGCCGAGCACGCTGGCGCCCTTGATCAGCAGCAGGTTGGTCTTGGCCGAGCCGATACCACCGGTAAAGCCGATCACCAGCAGCCGCGCGCCCCAGGCGATGCAGCGCATCGAGTTCTCGAACACCTCGCCGCCGACAGGATCGAACACGACGTCAGCGCCACGGCCGTCGGTGATGCGCTTGACGGCATCGCGAAACGGCTCGCGATCGTAGCGCACGAGATGATCGGCGCCGCGCGATTTCGCAATGGCGAGCTTCTCGTCGCTGGAGGCGGTCGCGATCACGGTCGCGCCCAGCATCTTGCCGATCTCGACCGCGGCAAGCCCCACGCCGCCGCCGGCGCCGTGCACCAGCAACACCTCGCCCGGCATGACCCGGCCGCGATCGATCAGCGCGTGATAGGCGGTGCCGTGGCCGGCGAGATAGGTCGCGGCTTCCGCATAGTCGAACGTCGACGGCATCGGCGTTAGCTGCGTCGGCGTCACCACCGCTTCGTCGGTGAAGGCGCCATGGCGCATCTTCACGATGACCTTGTCGCCGACGGACACGCCGCTTGCCTCTGCGCCCACCTCGGTGACGTCGCCGGCGGCCTCCATGCCGGGCGTGAAAGGCAGCTCCGGCTTGAGCTGATATTCGCCGGCCGCCATCAGCACGTCCGGAAAGTTCAATCCGGCGGCGCGGATCGCAACGCGAACCTCACCCGGTTTGACGGCGCGCGACGGAAACTCCTCCAGCCGCAACGTCTCGGGCGCGCCGAGCGCGCGGCAGACGACAGCCCGCACCATCAGGCCGCACTCGCCTTGCTGCGTTCGAGCGCCTCGCGGATCAGCGGCAGGCGGTCGTTGCCGAAGTACATGTCGGTCTTGCCCACGAAGATCGTCGGTGAGCCGAAGCCTCCGCGTGCCACGACCTCTTCCGTGTTGGCCTTGAGCTGGCCCTTGATTGCCTGCTCGGAGATGCCGGCAAAGAACTTCTGCTCGTCGACACCGACCTTCCTGCAGATCTCGGCGAGCACGGCGTCCTGCGAGATGTCCTTGTCGCCGCCCCAATAGGTCTCGAACACGGCGGTGGCGAACGGCACCATGTCTTTCCCCAGCCAGATGCAGCCGCGCATGACCTTCACGCTGTTCACCGGGAACACCGTCGGCGGCATCTTGATCGCAAGGCCGGCCGAGCGCGACCAGTCGGCGAGGTCTTTTTTCATATAGCGCGCCTTCAGCGGCACCGGCGTCTCGCGCTGCGCGTAGACGCTCGGATTGACCGTGTTGAAGATGCCGCCGACCAGGATCGGCCGCCAGATGATCTCGGCCCCCAGCTCCTTTGCCAGCGGCTGGATGTTGTGGAAGGCGAGGTAGGTCCAGGGGCTGGAACAGTCGAAGAAGAATTCGATCATGGCGTTTCCTTTGCGTCTTGTTTGTCGTGCTCTATCCCCGTCATTGCGAGCGACTTGTCCGCCATAGCTCGAAGAGCGACGGCGGAAGCGAAGCAATCCAGAATCTTTCCGCGGAACCAGTCTGGATTGCTTCGTCGCTTCGCTCCTCGCAATAACGATGGGGCGAGCAGCCTACTTCTTTCCCAGCACTTCCCTGGCACGCTGTCCGAACATGATCTTGCGTGATTCCTCGTCGAACGGCTCTTTCACGAACTTGCCGATCGCAAGCCCCGCCTGCACGAGCGGCCTTGCGCGCACCTCGGCGTACCAGCGTTTCACGTTCGGATAGTCGTCGAGCGTAAAGCCCTGCGCCTTGTGGGTCATGGTCCAGGGGAAGCAGGCGATGTCCGCGATGGAATAATCGCCGGCGACATAGGCGCCGGTCTTGGCCAACTGCCGGTCGAGCACGCCATAGAGCCGCGCGGCCTCGTCGCGGTAGCGCTCAATCGCATAAGGGATCTTTTCCGCAGCATAGAGCGCGAAATGGCCGTGCTGGCCGAGCATCGGCCCGAGGCCCGCCATCTGCCACATCACCCACTGGATGGTCGTCGAGCGGCCGCGCAGATCGCTGGCCAGGAAGCGGCCGGTCTTTTCCGCGAGGTAGATCAGGATCGCACCGGTCTCGAACGCCGAGAACGGCGCGCCGCCGTCGGCGGGTGCGTGGTCGACGATCGCGGGAATGCGATTGTTCGGGGAGACTGCCAGAAATTCGGGGCTGAACTGCTCGCCGGCGCGGATATTGACGGGCTTCACGTTATAGGGGAGCCCGAGTTCCTCCAGCATGATCGAGATTTTCCAGCCGTTCGGCGTCGGCGCATAATAGAGGTCGATCATCGCCCTTCCCTGTCGTCGCCAATGGAATAGAGAGCGACTTTTGTTGTTCTGTACCTTGAGTTAAGACATGGCAGGAAGGGGCGCAACACAACCTGCCGGGAGAGCCGCCATGCTGTTTCCAACCACGATCGCCGGCTCCTTGCCGAAACCCGAATGGCTTGCCGAGCCCAACATGCTGTGGGCGCCCTGGAAGTCGCAAGGCGCCGAGCTTCTCCGCGCCAAGCGCGACGCGACGATGCTTGCCGTCAAGGTCCAGGAGGATGCCGGCATCGACATCGTCACGGAGGGCGAGCAGGCCCGCCAGCATTTCGTGCACGGCTTCCTGGAGAAGATCGACGGCATCGATTTCGCCCACAAGGTCGAGATGGGCATCCGCAAGGACCGCTACAAGGCGATGGTGCCGCAGGTGGTCGCGCCGCTTCAGCTCAAGGGTCGTGTTCATGCCGACGAGGCGCGCGTGGCGCGCACGCACACGAAGAAGAAGCTGAAGTTCACCCTGCCCGGCCCGATGACCATCATCGACACGATTGCGGACCGTTACTACGGTGATCGCGTCAAGATGGCCTTTGCCTTCGCCGATCTCCTCAACGAGGAAGCCAAGGCATTGCAGGCCGACGGCGTCGATCTCGTGCAGTTCGACGAGCCCGCCTTCAACGTCTACATGGACGAGGTCAACGACTGGGGCATCAAGGCGCTGGAGCGTGCCGCGCAGGGGCTGACCTGCGCCACCGCCGTGCACATCTGCTACGGCTACGGCATCAAGGCCAACACCGACTGGAAGGAGACGCTCGGCGCGCAGTGGCGGCAGTACGAGCAGATCTTTCCGGCGATCGACGCGAGCCCGATCCAGCAGGTCGCGATCGAGTGCCGCAATTCGAAAGTGCCGCTCGATTTGCTCGCGCTGCTCAAGACCAAGATCGTGCAGGCCGGCGTGATCGACGTCGCCAGCGACACGGTGGAGACGGCCGAGGACGTCGTGCAGGTGATCGACGCGGTGTCGAAGTTCGTGCCCAAGAGCAATATCATCGCCACCACCAATTGCGGCATGGCGCCGATGCGGCGGGAGATCGCCGAGGCCAAGCTGATGGCGCTCGGCGCCGGTGCCGCGCTGGCGCGCGAGAAGCTGGGGTGATGGTGCTCCGAACGGCACTCGTCGTCACGGCTCTTGCGGGGATCACATTCGCTGCGCGCGCGGAGGATCGCTCCGTGCTGCTGAATTGCAAGGCCATGGTCGAGCGTGCGTCGAAGGATACGGGTACGGCAACCGAGGCCGAGCTCACCCGCTGCCGCCAGATCATGCGCGAATGGGCGCTGCGCGATGCGCGGACGACGGTGGATGAGCAAGGGCGGCCGCTGAAATAGCCACACGCTCGCTGCGTTCCCTCCCCCTTGCGGGGACGGTCAGGCGCGGTGCGCGCTGGGGTGCAATGTGACCTCATAGCCGGCGCTCATCGCGCGCAGCGTCGATGGCGGGGTCAGCAACTGCGCATCGTCAAGCTCTCGCGCGCCTTCAACATAACCCGCCGTCGACCACAGCAGCGCCCCGCCCTGCATCAGCAGAAAGCTTTCCTCGCCCTGCTGCAGCATCGCGCCGTCTGGAAGCTGGTCGAGCGGCACCAGCAGCGCATGAAGCCGCTTCTTGCCGTGATCGAGCCGCTCGTGGTGCAGCACCGTGTCGATATCGTGCATGCGGACATCACGGACGCGGTTGCCCTTCTCCCACGCAGCCCGGAAGCGATTGGCATCGTCACGGCGGCAGTAGAAGCAGGGGCGATGGCCGGCGGCGAGCGCGGTGGCCTCGTCGAGGAAGAACAGCTCGGTCCAGCTATGCGTCGTCATCACCTCGCGACGGCGGCCGCGGAATTCGCAAACACAGGTGAGCCAGGCCGGCGACGACCACCGCTTCTTGAGCAGCGTCCTGGTCGCGGGATCATGGATGATGCCGCGATTGCCGGTGAACAGGCCACGGTGCGGCGTGGCGATGATGTCGCCGGTCGGCGTGACACGGTTTTGCAGGGGCATGGCCACCTCCACCTGTCATTGCGAGCGAAGCGAGGCAATCCAGAAATGCGTCTGCGGAAATCGTCTGGATTGCTTCGTCGCTTCACTCACGCCGCGCCGTCGCGCAGCGGCGGGTGGTAGGACAGCGCGGTGTCCCAGGGGAAGAAGATCCAGGTGTCCTGCGAGACCTCCGTGATGAAGGTGTCGACCAGCGGGCGTCCCTTCGGCTTGGCGTAGACGGTGGCGAAATGCGCATCGGGCAGCATGTCGCGCACCAGCCTGCCGGTCTTGCCGGTGTCGACGAGGTCGTCGACGATCAACAGCCCTTTCCCCGTGCCGCCGCCGAGCTTCATCGCCGCCTCGGACATGCCCTTGAGGACCTGGAGCTCGCCCTGCTTGTCGTGGTCGTAGCTGGCGATGCAGACCGTATCGATGATGCGGACACCGAGCTCGCGCGCCACGATCGCGGCCGGCACCAGCCCGCCGCGGGTGATCGCGATGACGGCGTGGAACGGGCCGACCTCGTTGAGCCGCCAGGTCAGCGCCCGGCAGTCGCGGTGGAACTGGTCCCACGAAACAGGAAAGGCCTTGCCGGCCCGCTCCTGCGCGCTCAGTTCCGGTGCTTCGCCAGCCATTGTTGTCTCCTGCCAATCTTCATCCGGCAGCCTTTCTGCTACCGGGTGATGTTCAATCCCGCCAGCATTTCCTTCACCGCCGCCATCGCCGCTGCCAGCTTGTCCGCGTCGCGCGAGCGCACCACCAGATTGGTGTTCGGCTTCTGATCTTCGTCCATGAACGGATAGCTGCCGATGATGGTGTCGGGATGGGCGGTGGCGATCGCGCGCAGCGGGCTGCCGATGTCACCTTCGCGCGCATTGGCGCGGACCGATTCGGAGAGCATGCGCACGCCCGACTTCAGCTTGGGCGAGACGATGTCCATCATCGCCTGCATGATCGAGGGCACGCCGGCCATCACGATGACGTTGCCGATCTTGAAGCCGGGGGCGAGGATGGTCGCGCTCTGGATCAGCTCGGCGCCGTCGGGGATGCGGGCCATGCGCAGGCGGGCCTCGTTGAGGTCCTGCTCGCTCCAGCGCTCGCGGAAGCGGGCGACGACCTCCGGATGGTGGTCGATGCCGACGCCGAACGCCTTGGCGACGCTGTCGGCGGTGATGTCGTCATGGGTTGGCCCGATGCCGCCGGTGGTGAAGACATAGGCGTAGCGATGCCGCAGTGCATCCAACGCCGCGATGATGTCGTCCTCGTCGTCGGAGACGACCCGGACTTCCTTCAGGTCGATGCCGATATTGGTCAGGTATTCGGCGATGAAGCCGATATTCTTGTCCTTGGTGCGGCCGGACAGGATTTCATCCCCGATGACCAGAATGCCCGCCGTGACGATGTCGCTCATACCTTAAGTCCCTCACCTGTCGGCCCGACTTTGCCGAGGTAACGCGTTGAAGTCACGCGGTTTTGCTGCCGAAATAAGCAGTCCTCAGCCATTTTTTGAGGCACCCTCCCGGCTGTCCCCGGCAAATGCCACAACTCCATGCTTATCGCGCTGGCCCAGCCCTTGCTACCTCCTCAGAGTCATGCACTCTTGCCGCATGGCCAGGACGTTGCGGTCTTCACGAAGGCCTGACGACCTGTCGAATGGCGCAACGCCTTGCGGAGACAAGTCGGGATCTATGGCAGTCGCGTTTGATGAAATGAACATTCCCGGCGGGGACCTTCGCCCCGCCTATCAGGAGCTGGCGCGCTGGCTCAAGGAGACGCCTCCCGAGGCGCTCGAATATCGCCGCCAGGAGGCCGAGCTCCTGTTCCGCCGCATCGGCATCACCTTTGCCGTCTATGGCGATTCCGAATCCACCGAGCGCCTGATCCCCTTCGACGTGATCCCGCGAATCATGTCCGGCAAGGAATGGGCGCTGCTGGAGAAGGGCCTGAAGCAGCGCGTGCGCGCACTCAACATGTTCCTGCGCGACATCTATCATGGCCGCGACATCCTGCGCGCCGAGGTCGTGCCCGACGACCTGATCTTCCAGAACCCGGTGTTCCGCCCCGAGATGAACGGCCAGCAGGTGCCGCACGACGTCTACGTGCACATCGCCGGCATCGACATCGTCCGGGTCGATGCCGAGGACTTCATCGTGCTGGAGGACAATGCCCGTACGCCGTCGGGTGTGTCCTACATGCTGGAAAACCGCGAGATCATGATGCGGTTGTTTCCGGACTTGTTCGCCCGCCACAGGGTGGCGCCGGTCGAACGCTATCCGGACGAGCTGCTCTCCGCGCTGCGATCGGTGGCGCCGCAAGGCGCCTCCGGTGAGCCGACCGTCGCCCTGCTCACGCCTGGCGTCTACAACTCGGCCTACTACGAGCACTCCTTCCTTGCCGACAAGCTCGGCATCGAACTGGTCGAAGGCCGCGATCTCATCGTCAAGAACAACGAAGTGTTCATGCGGACGACCGAGGGAGTGAAGCGGATCGACGTGATCTATCGCCGCGTCGACGACGATTTCATCGACCCCCTCACCTTCCGCCCCGACTCCGTGCTCGGCGTGCCCGGGCTGATGTCGGCCTATGCGGCCGGCAACATCACGCTCGCCAACGCGGTCGGCACCGGCATCGCCGACGACAAGGCGATCTACTCCTACATGCCGGACATCGTGAAGTTCTATCTCGGCGAGGAGCCGATCCTGAAGAACGTGCCGACGTGGCGTTGCCGCGAACCGAAGGACCTTGCCTATGTGCTCGACAATCTCGGCGAGCTCGTCGTGAAGGAGGTCCACGGCTCCGGCGGCTACGGCATGCTGATCGGCCCCGCCGCGACGAAAGCGACAATCGAGGCCTTCCGCGAGAAGCTCAAGCGCGAGCCGGAAGGTTTTATCGCGCAGCCGACACTGGCGCTCTCGACCTGCCCGACCTGTACGGCAAGCGGCCTCGCGCCACGCCACGTCGACCTGCGGCCCTTCGTGCTCACCGGCAGCAAGAACACCACGATCGTGCCCGGCGGGCTGACACGGGTCGCGCTCAAGGAAGGCTCCCTGGTGGTGAATTCGAGCCAGGGCGGCGGCACCAAAGACACCTGGATCCTGGACGAGTAGTCAGATGCTGTCGCGTACCGCCGAAAACCTCTATTGGCTCGCCCGCTATGTCGAACGGGCCGAGTATCTCGCGCGCACCATCGATGCGACGCTACGCGTCACTGCGCTTCCCGCCGCCTATATCGGCAAGACCAATGAATGGGACTCGGCGCTTCTCACCGCCGGCGTCGCCGCGAGCTTCTATCAGCAATACGAAGTCGCCAACGAGCACAACGTCGTCGACTACCTCTCGTTCTCGGCAAGCAATCCATCATCGATCCGGAACTGCATCGAGGCGGCGCGGCTGAACTCGCGCTCGGTGCGCACCGCGCTCACCAGCGAGATGTGGGACACCATCAATTCGGCCTGGATCGAGCTCCAGGAGGTCTGGAGCAAGGGCACCTCCACGCGCGAGGATCTCGCAAAATTCCTGCGCTTCGTGCAGGAGACTTCGCTGCGCTTCGACGGCTCGGCCTACCGGACCATGCTGCGCAACGACGCCTACTGGTTCTCGCGGATGGGCGTGCATCTGGAGCGCGCCGACAACACCGCGCGCATCCTCGACGTGAAGTACCACGTGCTGCTGCCCGAGGAGGAGCATGTCGGCGGCCCGCTCGACTTCTATCAGTGGAGCTCGATCCTGCGCTCGGTCTCGGCGCTGACGGCCTATCACTGGGTCTATCGCGAGACACTGAAGCCGTGGCTGATTGCGGACTTGCTTATCCTCAACGACACGCTGCCGCGCTCGCTGGCAAGCTGTTACGGCAATCTCGTGCGCAACCTCGACCAGATCGGCGTCGCCTATGGCCGCCAGGGCCCCGCCCAGCGCCACGCCCGCGGCATCCGCAACCGGCTGGAACACAGCAATATGAACGACATTTTCCAGCACGGCGTGCATGAATTCATTCAGGAATTTATCACGGACAATTCCAGGCTGGGCGAAATCATCACAAAGCAGTATTTGATCTGATGTCCCCCGGCTGACGAAAACGGGATATCGTCATGGCCGGGCTTGTCCCGGCCATCCACGTTCTTGCTTTTGCGCGGCGAGGAAGATCGTGGATGCCCGGGACAAGCCCGGGCATGACGAGCTTCTTCGCAATAGGCAGCGGGTCTAACCACTAACTTCACGGTCCACCATGCGCCTGCGAATCCTGCACACCACGACCTATCGCTACGAGCCGCCGGCCACCAGCGTGATCCAGATCCTGCGCATGACGCCCGGCAGCCATGACGGGCAGTATGTGGCGGAGTGGCAGATCGACGTCTCGACCGACACCAAGCTCGACACCCATGAGGACGCCTTCGGCAACGTCACCCATGTGCTGTCCTGCGGACCCGTCGGCGACATCAAGATCACCGCCGAGGGCCTGATCGAGACCCACGACACCGGCGGCGTGCTGCGCGGCGCCGACGAGCGCTTTCCGGCCGGCATGTTCTTGCGGGCCACCGACCTCACCACCGTCAATCCGGCGATGACGGCGGTCGCGCGGCAGTTGCGCAGCGAGGCCGAGAGCGACACGCTCGGCTTCCTGCACACGCTGATGACGCAAATCAGCGATCACATGACCTTCGACGAGGATCCGACCAACAGCGGCACCTCAGCGGCCGAAGCGTTCACGCTCAAGCGCGGCGTCTGCCAGGACTACGCGCATATCTTCATCGCCTGCGCCCGCAGCGGTGGCGTGCCGGCGCGCTTCGTCTCCGGCCATTTCCTGCGCTCCGACGGCACGGTGCACCAGGATGCCGGCCATGCTTGGGCGGAAGCTTACGTCGACGGTCTCGGCTGGGTCGGCTTCGATCCCGCCAACTGCATCTGCACCACCGACGCCCATGTCCGCGTTGCGATCGGGCTCGACTATCTCGGCGCAGCCCCCGTGCGCGGCACCCGCTATGGCGGCGGCGCGGAGACGCTGACGGTGGCCGTGAAGGTCGAGCAGGCCGGCCGCGGCGGGCAATCGCAGTCCCAGTCACAGCGGCAGAGCTAGGCGCTGCGGTATCTCGTCACGAGGCATCCGCGGCGCAATCACGTCGCAGCGTTACAGCTGTAATCGACGACGGCCCGCGCTGAAACCGTCCCGTAGCGCCATCTCTTCAACCTCCGTTGTGATCCGTTTCCGCAACAGAGGTTGAGACAGATGCGGCTTCACGAAAAGAACAAGAAGCATTCCGTGCCCCTGCGCGATCCCCACCAGGACATGCTTGCGGGGATCCGGGAGTTGGCTCCCGAGATCAAGGCCCGCGCCGCCGAGATCGAAGCCGCACGCCGCGTCCCGCCCGACCTCGTGGAACGGCTGCGGTCGATCGGGCTCTTCCGGATGTTCGTTCCGCGGAGCCATGGCGGGCTGGAGCTGGATTTTCCGGCCGGACTGGAGGTTATCAAGGCACTCGCCCGTCTCGACGGGTCGGTTGGCTGGATCGCGGTTGTCGCCGGAGCGAGCAGCCTCTTCGTCGCCGCGTCACCCCCGGAGTTGTACCAGCGCATCTATCAGGACGGACCTGATACGGCGATCTGCGGCTCATCCCAGCCGGGTGGAACAGCAGAGCGCGTGGCCGACGGCTATCGCGTCAGGGGCCGCTGGCCTTTCGCCAGCGGTTGCACCCATGCCGACTGGATCGGCGGGTTCTGCATTGTCACCGAGAACGGCAAGCCGGTCCCCGGCCCGCAAGGCAAGCCGCAGGTTCGCGTCGCTGTGCTGCCGGCGCGTGACTGGGAGATCGAGGACACCTGGCACGCGGCAGGGCTCAAGGGCACCGGCAGCCATCACGTCACGCTGCGGGAGACGCTGGTTTCCGAAGCCCATTTCTTCGATCTCGATGCCGCCCCGCGCCAGTCGGGGCCGCTCTATCAGGCGGTGCGGCAATGGCTGCCATTGGTGCACGGCGCATTCTCGGTGGGGATGGCCGAAGGCACCGTCGACGACCTGCTCGCGCTGGCCGCTACCGGAAGGCAGCAATTGTACGCGGCCGTGCCGATGCGGGAGTCCGAGATCTTCCAATACGATCTCGGCCGGATTTCCGCCAACCTCGGGGCCGCGCAAGCGTTTCACGAGGTCCAGGCCGCCAGCCACTGGCGTCACGCACTGGCGAGAACGCTGAACGACGAAGACCTCGTGATCGAGGGTGCCCGCTCCGCGACCTGGCTCGCCACGACCTGCGTCGGCATCGCGGATGCCTGCTTTGCGCTGGCCGGCGCCAGCGCTGTCTACGACAGCTCGCCGCTGCAGCGGCGCCTGCGCGACCTCCACGTCGCAGCACAGCACGCTCATGCGCAGCAGCGGCAATATGTCGATGTCGGCAAGCTGGCGTTGCGTCGATCGGCCGGACATGCCGGCTGAGCGCTCGAGCCGTGCTACACTCGCGGGATCAGACCTGCCCCCGCGAGGTACCCCATGGCGACCGTAAAGCTGCTTTCGGACGATGAACTCTCCGCCGAGGCGCGCGCCGTTTTCGACGATATCCGCAAGGTGCGGAAGTCGGACTTCGTCAACAATTTCTGGCGCGCGCTGGCGCATGATCCGAAGACGCTGCGGCGGACCTGGGAGAGCATCAAGGAGGTGATGGCACCCGGCGCGCTCGATCCCAAGATCAAGGAAATGCTCTATGTCGCAGTCTCGATCGCGCATGGCTGCAGCTATTGCATCCATTCGCACACCGCGGGCGCACGGGCCAAGGGCATGACCGAGGCCGAATATGGCGAGATGCTCGCCATCGTCGGCATGGCCGCGGAGACCAACCGGCTGGTCACGGCGCTCGGCGTCCCCGTCGACGAGGCGTTTCTCGTCGATGCCGCTGACTGAGCGGCAGAGATAGCTGTTTCGCCGGAGAATGACGACCTCCCCCGGGGAATCGGGGGTTTCATGCCTCCCCGAAATTGGCTAGTAATTCCGCGCAAACGCGTTCGGGGACGGGAAATGACCTATTGTTGCGGAATCCTGGTTCGGGACGGTCTGGTGATGATCGCCGACACCCGAACCAATGCCGGGCTCGACAACGTCTCGACCTTCCGCAAGCTCCACATCTTCTCCAAACCCGGCGACCGCATCATGGCGATCGCCAGCGCCGGTAACCTCGCCATCAGCCAGTCGGTGCTGTCGACACTGACCGAAGGCCTGGAGGACCCCACCACGGGCGAGGTCGAGACGCTGATGAACGCACCGACCATGTTCCAGGCCGCCCAGCGCATCGGCCGGGCGATCCGGGCGGTGCACGCGACCGAAGGACCCGCGCTGCGATCCGAAGACGTTTCCTTCGACGTCTCCTTCCTGTTCGGCGGCCAGATCAAGGGCGCGCGCATGCGCCTGTTCATGGTCTACACCGCCGGCAATTTCATCGAGTGCACCACGGACACGCCCTACCTGCAGATCGGCGAGCACAAATACGGCAAGCCGGTGCTCGACCGCGCCATGCATTACGACGTCGAGCTCTACGAGGCGCTGAAGACCGGCCTGATCTCGATGGACTCGACCATGCGCTCCAATCTCGGCGTCGGCCTGCCGATCGACGTGCTGGTGGTGCGTAGCGATGCCTGCGATGCCGATCTCAACCACCGCATCGAGGCGGGCGAGCCCTATTTCCACGACCTGCGCTCGCGCTGGTCGGCGGCCTTGCGCGCGGCGCATCAGAACATTCCGCGGCCGCCCTACAAGAACGAAAAAGAACCAAAAACCTGACAGCCAACTTGAAGAGAGAAAAGGCAGGAAACGATGAGTGAAGCAAACAAGATCGCAGTGGTGACGGGCGCGGGCACCGGTGTCGGGCGCGCGGCGTCGCTGGCGTTGATGAACATCGGCTTCACCGTGGTGCTGGTCGGGCGCCGGCTCGACATGCTCGAGGAGACCGCAAAGCTCGGCCCCGCAGGCAAGAGCCTGTGCGTCACCGCGGACATGACCAAGCCGGACTCCATTGCCGCGCTGTTCGACAAGGTGAAGGCGACCTACGGCCGGCTCGACGTGCTGTTCAACAATGCCGGCATGGGCGCGCCGGCGGTGAACTTCGAGGATCTCAGCCTCGAGCAGTGGCAGGCGGTGGTGAACACCAACCTCACCGGCCCGTTCCTGTGCACCCAGCACGCCTTCCGCATCATGAAGGACCAGAGCCCGCGCGGCGGCCGCATCATCAACAACGGCTCGATCTCGGCGCACGCGCCGCGGCCGTTCTCGGCGGCCTACACCTCGACCAAGCACGCCATCACGGGCCTCACCAAGGCCTCCAACCTCGACGGCCGCATGTACGACATCGCGGTCGGCCAGGTCGACATCGGCAATGCCGCGACGCCCATGACCGATCGCATGGTCAACGGCCCCGGCGTGCTGCAGCCCGACGGCACCACCAAGCACGAGCCGCGCATGGACGCCAAGGCGGTCGGCGACGCCGTCGCCTACATGGCCGGCCTGCCGCTCGATGCCAACGTGCTGACCATGACCGTCATGGCCACCAAGATGCCGTTCGTCGGACGGGGCTAAACTAAAAAAGTGAAAAACAACCCCATGCACAGTAGGCGGCGTGGGGTTGCGACTTGCCTTTGGCAAACGCGGTGACGTCGGCTAAATCCCCGCGCTGCCTCCACAATCGTCATTGCGAGCGCAGCGAAGCAATCCAGGGTGTTTCCGCGGAGAGATTCTGGATTGCTTCGTCGCTTTGCTCCTCGCAACGACGGATGAGAGAGCGGAGCCCTACTCCAAACTCTCCACCTGCCGCAGCGCCGGAAACAGCTTCATCCACAGCAGCGCGACCGCGACGGTGCAGACGCCGCCGAGCACGGCCGCAGGCATGGCGCCGAGCAGCGCGGCTGCGACGCCGCTCTCGAACTGGCCGAGCTGGTTGGAGGCGTTGATGAAGAGGAAGTTGACCGCGCCGACCCGGCCGCGCATCTCGTCGGGCGTTGAGAGCTGCACCAGCGAGAAGCGGATCACGACGCTGATCGTGTCGGCGGCGCCCAGAATGGCGAGCGACAACACCGACAGCCACATCCAGGACGACAGCGCGAACACGACCGTGGCGACGCCGAACACGATCACGGCCTGGAACATGCGCAGGCCTACATGCCGCGAGATGGCGTGACGCGCCAGCACCATGGTCATCAGCAGCGCACCGACCGCGGGCGCGGCGCGCAAGATCCCGAGCCCCATCGGGCCGGTCTGGAGGATGTCGCGGGCATAGATCGGCAACAGCGCGGTGACGCCGCCGAACAGCACGGCAAACAGATCGAGCGAGATGGTGCCGAGGATCGCCGGATTGCTGCGGATGAAGCGGACGCCGGCGAAGATGTTGTCGGCGTCCGTCCCCTCCTTGGAGACCGCCTGCGGACGCGGCCGGATGAAGCCGGTCAAAATCATCCCGAGAATCCAGAACAGCAGCATCACGGCATAGGCAAGATGCGGCGCGACCGCACAGGCAAAGCCGCCGAGCGCCGGACCCGTGATGGTCGCGACCTGCCCCGCGCCGCTCGCGACTGCGGTTGCGCGCTGGAGCGATCCCTGCGGCGCGATCAGCGGCAGCAGCGCAGCGGTGGTCGGGCTCTCGAAGGCGCCGGCAATGCCGAGCACGAAGGTCGCGATGAAGATCTGCACCTCGCTGACCAGGCCGAGATAGGTGATGATCACGAGATAGAGCGCGGTCGCGGCTTCCACGAGCTGGCAGAGCTGGACCACGCGCTTGCGCTCGAAACGGTCGGCGGCGTGGCCGGCGACGAACACCAGAAGCGCGGTGGGCAGGAACTGCACGAGGCCGACCATGCCGAGGTCGAAGGCCGAGCCGGTGAGATCATAGATCTGCCAGCCGATCGCGACCGCCGCGATCTGGCTGGAGAAGCGCGACAGGCTGCGCGAAAGCAGGAAGAACAGGAAGGCGCGGTGGGCAAGGAGCGCGCGGGCACTGACCGGCGGACTGGCTGATATTGGCTGCTCTGGCATCGCCTCTTGGGTCACCCTGGACCGTCCGCCCCCTGATGTCGACGTGCCCCCGCGTGACTGAGGCGCTCCTGCTTGTCAACAGCGGGAGGCTCAGGTCATCTCCCGGCATTGCGTTTGCAACGCGGGCGCGGCCATAATCATTGGGGGTTTTGGGGACACCATGCTGCGCTTGCAATCGGCACTCGGCATTTTCGCATTGCTGTTGATCGCCTTCACGTTGGCAGAGAATCGCCGCGCCGTATCGCTGCGGCAGGCTGCGATTGGCCTCATCGCGACCTTCGTCACCGCGGCTGTCCTCCTGAAAGTGCCCGTCGTCGCGCGCGCCTTCGGCGCCATCAACGACGCGGTCGGCGCGATCTCCGCGGCCTCGCGCGCCGGCTCCTCCTTCGTGTTCGGCTATGTCGGGGGCGGTCCCCTGCCCTTCGATCTGAAGGTGCCGGGCGCCGATTTCATCCTGGCGTTCCAGGCGCTGCCGATCGTGCTGGTCATGAGCGTGCTGACGACGCTCTTGTTCTATTGGCGCGTGCTGCCGCCGGTCGTGCGCGGCATGGCCTGGCTGCTGGAGCGGACGCTGGGCGTCGGCGGCGCAGTCGGGCTCTCGACCGCGGCCAACATCTTCCTCGGCATGGTCGAGGCACCGCTGTTCGTGCGGCCGTACCTGGCGCAGATGACGCGCAGCGAATTGTTCCTGGTGATGACCGGCGGCATGGCCGGCATCGCCGGCACGGTGCTGGTGCTCTATGCGACGCTGCTGGCGCCGCTCATTCCCGATGCCGCCGCGCATTTCGTCATCGCCTCGGTGCTGGGCGCGCCGGCCGCGATCCTCGTCAGCCTGATCATGGTGCCGGAGACTTCCGACAAGCGCACCGGCGGCGCGCTGGAGGATCCTGAGATGGACGTCTCCGGCCCGATGGATGCAATCGTGAAGGGGACGAGCGCGGGGATCGAACTGCTGATCAACATCGTCGCCATGCTGCTGGTGCTGGTGGCGCTGGTCTATCTCGTCAATGCCATCCTCGGCCTGCTGCCAAACATCGGCGGCGCCGCGATCTCGTTGCAGCGCCTGCTGGGCCTCGTGATGGCGCCGGTGTGCTGGCTGATGGGATTGCCCTGGGACCAGGCGGTGACCGCCGGCAGTCTGATGGGCACCAAGACCGTGCTCAACGAGCTGATCGCCTATGTCGACTTCTCAAAACTGCCGCCCGATACGCTCGATCCGCGCTCGCGCCTGATCATGCTCTACGCAATGTGCGGCTTCGCCAATTTCGCCAGCCTCGGCATCATGATCGGCGGCTTAGGGGTGATGGCGCCGGAGCGGCGCGAGGAGATCAACGCGCTCGGGCTGAAATCGATCGTGTCGGGGACGCTGACGACGTGTTTGATGGGCGCGGTCGTGGGGGTGTTGAGTTAGGCTCTCGCCACCCGTCATTCCGGGGCGCCGCGAAGCGGCGAGCCCGGAATCCATCGGGCGTCAGCACATGCCGAGAAATGGATTCCGGGCTCGCGCTGCGCGCGCCCCGGAATGACATCAGCTCTTCAACTCCACCGTCCTGAACTCCGCCGGCAGGATCACCTCCAGCAGTTCCACGTCATCCGAATAATCCAGGATCATGTGCTTGATCTTCGGCGGCTGGGTCCAGGCGCTGCCTTCCTTCATCAAGGTCTCGCCCTGGCCGTCCATGTAGGTCTTCACCCAGCCCTTGAGCACGTAGACCATCTGGAATTCGACGTCGTGGAAGTGCAGCTTCGACACCTCGTTCGGATCGCAGGGGCCTTGCAGGCGGATCACGTGGGCTTGCGCGAGGCCGTGGCTGGCTTCGGCGATGCCGAGGTCGCGGTACTTGGCGTAGGTGCGCAGGCCGTCGGCCTTGAAGTCTTCCTCGCGGTGATGGCTGATGGCGATGCGCTGCTTGGGACGCGCGGGCTTTTTCGGAACGGCCTTTGCCGGTGTCGTGCGCGCCTTCGCCTTCACCGCCTTGCGCGCCGAGGATCGTGCCACGGCCTTGGCTCCGCTCCGCTTCTTCACCGCGGCCTGGGCTGCACTGCGCGATTTTGTTTTCTTGGCCATGGGCCGCCTCCCTGTTGTTATGGGCGGAGGCTAGCACAGAACGAGATATCGTAGGGTGGGCAAAGCGAAAGCGTGCCCACCATTGCCAGATGCAATCGTGGAGAGATGGTAGGCATGGCGCGAGCGCGCCTTTGCCCACTCTACGATGCCGGCGCGCTGTTCAATGCAGCCGGAACACGCCATCCACGGCGCGCAGCTCGGCCGGCTTGATCAGCTTGGAATGCGCGACGGTGACCGAATGGAGCGGACCGTCGAGCTTCTCCTGCCAGAACGCCAGGAAATCCTTCAGCGCCGGAAATTTCGGAAACATGTCGTAGTTCTGCCAGACGTAGGTCTGGAGAAGCGAGGGATGATCGGGCATCCGATAGAGAATTTGCGCCGTCGTCAGCCCGTAACCCAAAAGCTGTTTCCGGAAATCTTCGGAAACGCCCCCACTCCGCAAGCCCATGCCAACCTCCTTTGCAGGAGCGCATTCAAGGGGCGGCTTGGTCGGTGTGCGCCTTACGAGCCACCCGGTACTGATGCGCTCACATGAGAGAAATGTGACGCAAACTGACAATCCATCTCAAGCCTAAAAGTTTAACAAGCTGTTGAAATTCAATGCTTTAGCAGCAGAGGCGGCTCCGTGCTAATACGGTCACCGGGCGGGTTAACGATGGTAAAGAGATTCTGGCACCCGGGCCTTCAGAGTGCCGATTTTTCTGCTAGAAGCCCTTGCCCCCGCAAAATTCCTGTCCTATTTCAGCCTCGCCTGTGCTAGCACTCGCTGGCACAGACTGCTAACGCCAAAAAATTCCCATACCGTGCAACTACTTAGGAGGACTGCATGAAATTCCGTCCGCTTCACGACCGCGTCGTGGTCAAGCGTATCGACGCAGAAGAGAAGACCGCCGGCGGCATCATCATCCCCGACACTGCCAAGGAAAAGCCCTCGCAGGGCGAAGTCGTCGCCGTCGGCCCCGGTGGCCGCGACGAAGCTGGCAAGCTGATCCCGATCGACCTGAAGGTCGGCGACCGCGTGCTGTTCGGCAAGTGGTCCGGCACCGAGGTCAAGATCGACAACGTCGACCTGCTGATCATGAAGGAAAGCGACATCATGGGCGTCCTCGACGTCCCCGCTTCCAAGAAGAAGGCGGCCTAAGAGCCCCCTCTCCCCACCAGCTAAACACCTAAGGAAAAATCCAGATGTCAGCTAAAGAAGTCAAATTCGGCGTCGATGCACGCGACAAGATGCTGCGTGGCGTCGACATCCTCGCCAACGCCGTCAAGGTGACGCTCGGCCCCAAGGGCCGCAACGTCGTCCTCGACAAGTCGTTCGGCGCTCCCCGCATCACCAAGGACGGCGTCACCGTCGCCAAGGAGATCGAGCTCGACGACAAGTTCGAGAACATGGGCGCGCAGATGGTGCGCGAAGTCGCCTCCAAGTCGGCTGACGCGGCCGGCGACGGCACCACCACCGCAACCGTGCTCGCGGCTGCGATCGTTCGTGAAGGCGCCAAGTCGGTTGCCGCCGGCATGAACCCGATGGACCTGAAGCGTGGTATCGACCTGGCCGTGGAAGCCGTGGTCGCCGACCTCGTCAAGAACTCCAAGAAGGTCACCTCGAACGACGAGATCGCCCAGGTCGGCACCATCTCCGCCAACGGCGATGCCGAAATCGGCAAGTTCCTCTCCGACGCCATGAAGAAGGTCGGCAACGAGGGTGTCATCACCGTCGAGGAAGCCAAGTCGCTCGAGACCGAGCTCGACGTCGTCGAGGGCATGCAGTTCGACCGCGGCTACATCTCGCCCTACTTCGTCACCAACGCCGACAAGATGCGCGTTGAGATGGACGACGCCTACATCCTCATCAACGAGAAGAAGCTCTCCTCGCTGAACGAGCTGCTGCCGCTGCTCGAGGCCGTAGTGCAGACCGGCAAGCCGCTGGTCATCGTCGCCGAGGACGTCGAAGGCGAAGCGCTTGCGACCCTCGTCGTGAACCGTCTGCGCGGTGGTCTGAAGGTCGCGGCCGTCAAGGCTCCGGGCTTCGGCGATCGCCGCAAGGCCATGCTGCAGGACATCGCGATCCTGACCGGCGGCCAGGCGATCTCGGAAGATCTCGGCATCAAGCTCGAGAACGTCACGCTCAACATGCTCGGTCGCGCCAAGAAGGTGATGATCGACAAGGAGAACACCACGATCGTCAACGGCGCCGGCAAGAAGGCCGACATCGAGGCGCGCGTGGCCCAGATCAAGGCGCAGATCGAGGAGACCACCTCGGACTACGACCGTGAGAAG
Source organism: Bradyrhizobium sp. 613_E4_N2_2 (assembly GCF_052075995.1). Classification (NCBI taxonomy): domain Bacteria; kingdom Pseudomonadati; phylum Pseudomonadota; class Alphaproteobacteria; order Hyphomicrobiales; family Nitrobacteraceae; genus Bradyrhizobium; species Bradyrhizobium sp. 613_E4_N2_2. The sequence continues at coordinate 3,325,350 of NZ_CP197234.1, read as the reverse complement.
CTCCAGGAGCGTCTCGCCAAGCTCGCAGGCGGCGTCGCGGTGATCCGCGTCGGCGGCGCGACCGAGGTCGAGGTGAAGGAGCGCAAGGATCGCGTTGATGACGCGATGCATGCGACCCGCGCGGCTGTCGAGGAAGGCATCGTCCCGGGCGGCGGCGTCGCCCTGCTCCGTGCCTCCGAGCAGCTCAAGGGTCTGCGCACCAAGAACGACGACCAGAAGACCGGCGTCGAGATCGTGCGCAAGGCGCTGTCGGCTCCCGCTCGCCAGATCGCGATCAACGCCGGTGAAGACGGTTCGGTGATCGTCGGCAAGATCCTGGAGAACAAGACCTACGCTTACGGCTTCGACTCCCAGACCGGCGAGTACGTCAACCTGGTCACCAAGGGCATCATCGACCCGACCAAGGTGGTCCGTACCGCGATCCAGAACGCAGCCTCGGTTGCCGCGCTCCTGATCACCACGGAAGCCATGGTCGCCGAGCTGCCCAAGAAGGGCGGCGCCGGTCCGGCGATGCCCCCGGGCGGCGGCATGGGCGGCATGGACTTCTAAGCGCCGAGCTCTGGCACAACACGGAATGCGAAACCCCGGCAGCGATGCCGGGGTTTCTGTTTTGGGCAAACTCTCTCCCCCGTCATTCCCGGGCGCGCGGAGCGCGAGCCCGGAATGACAGGGCCCCTCACCAGACCTTCCCCAGCCGCTCCATGTGCGGCTCTCCGTCTTCATCGAGCGACCAGAAGATCCGGGTCACCCGCCCGACGAGGTTGTCCATCGGGATGAAACCCATCGTTGCCATCACGCGGCTGTCGCTCGAATTGTCGCGGTTGTCGCCCAGCACGAAGAAATGGCCGGGCGGCACGGTGTAGACATTGGTGTTGTCGTAGTAGCCGTTCTCGACGCAGTCGTAGGTGATGTAGGAATTGCCATTGGGCAGCGTCTCGCGCCAGCGCTTGACCTTGACGCTGCCATCCAGACCGCAGGCGGTGCCGGCGAGCCCGTTTGCGAGCGCGACGCGCGTCACCGGTCTGTCATTGAGGACAAGCTGTCCCTGCCGCATCTGGATGCGGTCGCCGGGCAGCCCGACCACGCGCTTGACGTAGTCGACCGAGGTGTCCTTTGGCGCGCGAAACACGACGACGTCACCGTGCTCGGGCTCGGCGGCAAAGACACGGCCCGAGATCCAGGACGGCGCGAAAGGGAAGGAATAGCGGCCGTAGCCATAAGCATATTTGGCGGCAAAGACGTAGTCGCCGACCATCAGCGTCGGTGCCATCGAACCCGACGGGATGTTGAACGGCTGATACAGGAAGAAGCGAAACAGGAACGGCGGCGACCACAGCACCGGGATCATCAGGATCAGGACGACGATCGCCTTCCATTCCCGCGGCCGGGCCGTAGGGCGGATCGTTTGCTGAAGAGTGGTCATTCGCTTGCCATGATCGAGATTGTGGTCGTCACCGTGAGATTACGCAACCTTCGCGCGCGTGCAATACCCACGCATGGTTTGGTCGCACAGGCGCGCGCACGCGTTCATCGCAAGCGTCGACAATGAACATGTGAAGGGCCGCCCGTGGGCGGCCCTTCTGCTTCATGCAATCTCGGGCGCCTTCAGGCGCACGAGCCGGGTCAGGAGGGCATCGAGGCCCTCGCCGTTGCCGGCGTGGAGGTCGATGCGGCCGACCTTCTCGACCAGCCGCTCCAGCGACTCCAGCTCCTTGAGCCGCAGCAGCAGGGGGTTGTCCTCCATCAGGCGGGCGGTGTTCAGGAGCGAACGCGTCGCCGCGGTCTCCTCCTGCCGACGGATCAGGTTCGCCTTCGCGACCCGCTCCGCCTCCACCACCTTGTTCACCAGCTCCCGGATCTCGCCGGGCAGGATCACGTCCTTGACGCCGAGCTCGGTCACCTCCATGCCGGACTCCGCGACGCGTGCACGCACATAGTCGCGCAGCTCCGCATCCAGCGCCGCCTTCGCAGACAGCACCTCGTCCAGCGTCCGGCCCGCCACCGCCTCGCGGATCGCGAACTGCACCAGCCGGTACAGCCACGCATCCACGTCGGGCACGGTCGCAACCGTGCGCTCGGGATCGACGATCCTGCGGAACGCCGTCAGCGTCACCCGCAGCGCGATGCGATCCTTGGTCAGCATCTCCTGCGCGGTGATCTCGACCGCCTGGGGCCGCAGGTCGAGGCGCTTCACCTCGATCTTGCGGCCGACGGTCCAGAAGGCGTGCCGGCCGGGCGCAAGCCGCTCCACGAGCCGGCCCTCGACATAGAGCAGGCCCGCCTCGTGGTTCTCGACCACCGCTTCCATCACGACGGTCGAGCGGTTGCGCTCGATCATGGTCAGGTGCCGCGCGCCAACCCGGGGATCGGCGGACACATCGATGCGCTCGACATCGATGCGGGTCGCGACCTTCCAGTAGACGCGCACCTGCCAGGGCGTCATCAGATGCACGGGCCGGCCGTCGAGGCTGACGATGGCGATCTCGTCCGCCTTGGTCTCGATCGCCTCGAACAGCTCAGCGGCCAGATCAGGCCGCGCGGCCTTCAGCACCGCGTAGCGATCCGCGGGGAATTCGCTGCGCACCACGTCGAGCACCTCGGCCTTCAGCTCGTGCAGGGGATCGAACAAGCGATGCTTGCCGGGCGCGAGCACGCGCACGAGCTGTCCGTTGCGCGTGAGCAACGCACGCTCGCCATCCTTCACCGTCACGTTCAGCATCAGCAAGTGCCAGGTCATGGCACGCCTCCTTCGTTTGCGCCCGGCCGGATGCCGGACAGCAGGTTTCGTTTGCAAAGGACGTGAGGACGCGGACGACGCTTCCCGGGAAATCAGCGGGCCGGGGCTTGAGCTTGCATGATGACGGGCGCACGCGCGCGATCGCTCGACGCGTGTCGAGCGGTCATGCGGAGCCACCCGGCATCAGCGCAAGCGGTATCGACCCGCGGCGCAAAGCCGGTCTCACAGTGTCTAGGTTCGGACGGAAAGCCTTTCGGCAAAACGGCCGGACTGCGACTGAAGCGCGCGTCCGGTCCTCGTCAGAGGTATCAGCTTTTCAGGCTGAAACGGAGCGCTGGAGCGGGATTCGAACCCGCGACAGGATGAGTAACAGTCATCTGCTCTACCAAACTGAGCTATCCTTTGTGCAAGAGACCGGAATCGAACCGATGCCTTCGGGTGTTCAGCCCGACGCTCTCCATGAGCTACGTCCTGCGTTTGCCCTTCATTCGGCGGAACACGAAACCGCAGAGCGGCCCGCGCCAGTCGGGATCTCAGAGAGCCCGAACCCATGGCCTAGCGAAGGAGGGCGCTAATAGACGAAGCACGTTCGGGTTGCAAGGGGGAAAGCCAAGATTTTTCGTCACGCACTCCGCACTGTGACGCGATGATCACAATGCGATGTGACGTCAACCGCGCGACGTTTCCTGAAAACACGCCCTCACCCAGTCGATCGTCACACGCGTCGCGGGATCGCGCTTGAGGTGGTTTTGCACCAGCAGCCAGGCGTCGCGCCGCTTCGGCAGCAGCGTGGCGCGCAGGCGGCGATCGCCGAGCAAGTCCGCGCAAACATATTCCGGCAACACGCCGGCGGCCCGATGCGCGCGGATCAGGTTACGGATGACGCGAACGTTGTCGGTGACGCAGCGCGCGCGGGGTTGCTTCATGCGCAGGAATTGCATCTCGGGAATGGCACCGAGTTCGTCCGGATAGGCGCACAGCACTGGTTCGCCCTCGGTCGCAACAGGCTCGAAATAATAAATGCGGATCTCGCCGAGCCTGGAGATCGCGAAGTCACCCTTGTCGGGTTTGCGCAGCCGGATGGCGAGATCGGCCTCCCAGCGCGAGAACTTGACGTTCTCGCTCGAGGTGAGGAATTGCAGCGTCAGGCCGGGATTGGCGCGCAGGAAGTCGCTCGCGCGCGGCGACAGCACCTCCTCGGCGAACGTGTTGGTGGAGGCGATGCGCAGGCGGCCCACCGGACCTGCCAGGCTCGCGCCGACGCGACCGATCTCGGCGGCATGTGCGGCCATCGCCTCGACATGCGCCAGCACCGCCTCGCAACTCCGCGTCGGCCTGCGGACGCCGTCGGCCGCCTCGAACAGACGCAAACCGAGCGCACGCTCGATGCGCGACAGCCTGCGCCCGACCGTGGTTTCGTCGATGCGCAGCCGCGCGCTGGCGCCCGCGTAGGTGCCCTCGTCCCTGACGGCAGCGATGATGCGCAGATCGTCCCAGTTCATTGCGTCAGGTTATACCGGCCGGGAGCGGCCTGCAATATCGCAGCCACCCGCTGCAATATCCCTGCATATCAGCAGGCATTCCCGGGGCTATGTTTGTGCAGCCTTTTGCCCCGGAGATTTCCAGACCATGACGACCGCAAAGACCCTGCTGCAGCTCGCCGGTGCCGATCTCGACCCGCCGCGTCTTGGCGACGCCGCGCTGGTGCTGATCGATATCCAGAACGAATATCTCGCTGGTCCCCTCGCTTTGCCCGACGCCCGGCCCGCGATCGCGCGAGCGGCTGCGCTCCTGGCACGGGCGCGCGAGAGCGGAGCCGCGATCATCCATATCGCCCATCGCGGCAAGGCCGGCAGCCTGTTCGATCGCGGCGCCGACCGTGGCGCCATCGTCGCCGAGCTGAGCCCCCGTGCCGGCGAGCTGGTGATCGAGAAGGAGTTGCCCAATGCATTTGCCGGCACTGATTTGCAGGCGCGCCTTGCCGCAACCGACAGGAAGAACATCGTACTGGCCGGCTTCATGACGCATATGTGCGTCAGCTCCACCGCCCGTGCCGCGCTCGACCTCGGCTTTCGCACGACTGTTGACGCCGATGCCTGTGCCACGCGCGACCTGCCCGACGGCCGCGGCGGCACGCTGGACGCCCGGACCATCCACGAGGTTGCACTCGCCGAGCTATCCGACCGCTTCGCGATCATCGCGCGCGGCGATGCGCTGAAATAACGGAGCAACGCGATGCTGCAGCTCTATTTCTCGCCGATGGCCTGCTCGCTTGCGAGCCGCATCGCGCTGATGGAGGCCGGCCTCGATGCGCGTTATCATCTGGTGCATCTCCGGACCAAGACGGTCGCCGACGACGACGGCGATTTCCGCGGCGTGTCGCCGAAGGCCGCGGTGCCGGTCCTGGTGCTGGAGAACGGCGAACGGCTGACCGAAAGCGCGGCGGTGCTGCAATACATCGCCGATGCGAAGCCGGAGGCGGGTCTCGCGCCCCGGTTCGGCGATCCCGACCGCTACCGCCTGCAGGAATGGCTGAGCTTCATCGGCACCGAGATCCACAAGGCATTCCTGTTTCCGACCTTCTGGTACAAGGACGACGGCTCGCTCGCCAAACCGCGTGCAAGGATCCCGCAGACATTGGCGGTGCCATCGGCGCATCTCGCGGACCGCGAATTCCTCGTCGGTGACAGCTTCACCGTCGCGGATGCTCACCTCACCTGGGCCCTGCTGCTGCTCCGTCCCGCGGGCGTCGACATCGCGCAATGGCCAAGCCTGTCGGCCTATCTCGCGCGCATGCAGGCGCGGCCCAGCGTGCGGGATGCGATTGCGACCGAGATGGAGCTGCGCAAGACGGTGGCGGCAAACCCGGCGTGACAGGATGTCACGGTCGCCAAATCTGACGGGCCCACGGCGAGGGCATTGATACCGACGCGGCATGCGCTAATCTGGGGGATATTTTTCGATATTTCCCCTGGAAGGCATTCATGCGTGCTCCTTCTGGAATTTTGCGTCATTTTTTCCTGCCCCTCCTCGCCCTCTGGCTGAGTCTTGGGCTGAGCCTTGCCCCCGCATCGGCGGACACGCGGGTCGCGCTGGTGATCGGCAACGGCGCTTATGTCTCTACAGCGCAGCTTCCCAACCCGTCGCATGACGCCGAAGACGTCGCAGCCTCGCTCAAGCGCAGCGGTTTCGAGGTGTTCCAGGGTATCGACCTGCGCCAGGCCGACATGCAGGACCTGACCATCCGCTTCGCGCGCGCCGCGAGCCGGGCTGACGTCGCGATGTTCTATTACAGCGGCCATGCCATGCAGTACAACGGCGTGAACTATCTGATGCCTGTCGACGCCGTGCTGACGGATGAAGCAGACCTCAAGCGCTTCGTGCGGGTCGACGACATCGTGAACGATTTGCAGCAGGCCAAGAATTTGCGCATCCTCGTGCTCGATTCCTGCCGCGACAATCCGCTGGCCGAAACCTTGAAGCGCTCTGCCGGCTCGACCCGCGCCGCCTCGATCGGACGAGGCCTGTCGAAAGTCGAGGCGCCGCGCGGCACGATCGTGTCGTTCTCGACGCAATCAGGCCAGGTCGCCGCCGACGGCACCGGCCGCAACAGCCCCTACACGACCGCGTTCCTCAAGCACATCGAGGAGCCGCAGGAAATCGGCGACGTCTTTCGCGACATCAGCAGCGACGTCTATGACTCCAGCGGCAAGACCCAGCTGCCGGAGCTCTCGCTGTCGATCATCGGCAAGTTCTACCTGAACGGGCCTGTAACGGTCACGGTCGCACCGGCGGCCCCCCAAGCTGCACCGAAGGCCGATCCCTGCGCGGCCGCCGAGGCGCACTGGAAGGCTGCTGAGGGCATCGGCACGCTGGGTGCCTTTGAGGATCATCTCGCGAGATTCCCGAACTGCATCTTCGCCACCCTCGCCAAGGCACGCATTGAAGGCCTGAAGCAGAAAGTGGCGGTCGCGCCGAGCGGTAACGCCAGAACCACCGGCAGCAAGGATTTTGACGGCAGCTGGGACGTGACGTTGAACTGCCCGGCTTCCGGCAAGGCGCAGGGCTTCACCAGGCCTCTGGTCGCCACCGTGACCAATGGCGTGTTTCACGCCGAGGTGCAGGGTCCGGGCGGTGTCAATCGGCTGGAGATCGACGGCCAGATCCCGCAGGACGGCAAGACGACCTTGAGCGCACGCGGCACGACGGGGGCAAGCACCTACACACTCAACAACCTCGCACCCGGCTCGCCTTACGCCTTTACGGTCGATGCGCAGTTCGATCGCACCCGTGGCAGCGGAAAGCGCAACGAGGCGCGTGCCTGCAACCTGGTTTTCGTCAAGCGCTAAGCCGCGCGATGATCGCGCGGCCTCGCGTACAACGCCTTCTCACACGCCCGTCTGGCTGATGAACTTGGTATTGAAGTAGCCCTCCATCGCCTCGGTGCCGCCTTCCGAGCCATAGCCCGAATCCTTGATGCCGCCGAACGGCACCTCGGGCAGCGCCAGACCAAAGCTGTTGATCGACATCATGCCGGCCTCGACTGCCGCGCCGATCGCAGCCGCCGTCTTGGCCGAGCTGGTGAAGGCGTAAGAGGCAAGGCCAAAGGGCAGCCGGTTGGCCTCCTCGACCACGTCGTCGAATGACGAGAAGCGGGAGATCAGGGCGAGCGGGCCGAACGGCTCCTCGTTCATCGCGCGCGCATCCTTCGGCACATCGCTCACCACGGTCGGCTCGAAGAAGTGCCCCTTGTTGCCGACACGCTTGCCCCCGGTCTCGAGCCTGGCGCCCTTGCCGACGGCATCCTGCACCATGCCTTCGATGGCGGTGACGCGGCGTGGATTGGCGAGCGAGCCCATTTTGGACTCGGGATCGAGGCCGTTGCCGACCTTGAACGCCTTGGCGCTGTCGACGAATTTGTCGACGAATTCGCGGAACACATCGTCCTGCACCAGCATCCGCGTCGGCGAGATGCAGACCTGGCCAGCGTTGCGATATTTCGCCGCCGCCAGGATCTTCGCGGCCGACGTGACGTCGGCATCCCCAAAGACGATCGCCGGCGCATGGCCGCCGAGCTCCATGGTGGCGCGCTTCATGTGCAGGCCCGCGAGCGCGTTGAGCTGCTTGCCGACATGGGTCGAGCCTGTGAAGGAGATTTTCCGGATCACCGGATGCGGGATCAGATATTCGGAGATTTCCGACGGCACGCCGTAGACGAGGTTGATGACGCCATCGGGCACGCCCGCGTCGGCAAACGCGCGAATGAGCTGCGCGGGCGAAGCTGGTGTCTCCTCCGGCGCCTTGACGATGATCGAGCAGCCGGCAGCGAGCGCTGCGGAAAGCTTGCGCACGACCTGGTTGATCGGGAAATTCCACGGCGTGAACGCGGCGACCGGGCCGACCGGCTCCTTCATCGCGATCTGGTAGATGCCGGGGCCGCGCGCGGGGATCAATCGGCCATAGGCGCGCTTGGCCTCCTCCGCGAACCACTCGATGACATCTGCCGCGGCCATCGCCTCCATCCTGGCCTCGCCCAGCGTCTTGCCCTGCTCCATCGTCAGCAGCGGCGCGATCTCGTCATTGCGCTCGCGAATGATCGCGGCGGCCTTGCGCATGATCCGGCAGCGCTCGAACGGCGCGACATTGCGCCAGATCTTGAAGCCGGCGGAAGCGGCCGCGAGCGCCTCGTCGAGATCGGACTGGCCAGCATGCGCGACGATGCCGATCACCTCCTCGGTCGCGGGATTGCGCACCTCGATCACTTTGCCAGAATGGGCCGGGCGCCATTTGCCGGCAATGAAAAGCTGCGTGTTCGAATAGGCCAACAGAGTCTCCTTTTAGGTCGAGCTGTGACAGATGGCGTCCGCGGCGCGCGTCATCTCCGGTCCGAGATAGAGGCGGAAGCGCGGCTCGGCGGCGAGCGTGCGGAAGTCCGTCATCCGCGTCACCCCGCCGCCGGCGACGAACAGGAATTGCCCGGCGATCTCGGCGAGGATGTCGAGGTGCCAGCTAGCTGTCGGATGCATGCAGAGGATGACCAGCCTGCCCTCGTCGCGCAGCTTGCGGAAGAAATCGAGCATGAAGCCGATATAGCCGTCCTGCAGGTTGAACTGCGGTTCGTCGAACAAATGAACCAGCGGCGTTTTTGTCGGCGACGGCGCCAGCAAGGCGGACGGAATGCGCTTGCGGAACCGCCTGACCTGATAGGACTGGTGATAGTGGATCGCGAGCCGGTCGCGCTCGCGATATTTGACGCCATGGATATCGGTGCCCGCGACCAGCACGCGCCCCGAGGTCGGCGCGTTGGAGCCGGTCATCATCTCGAACAGCGTCGTCTTGCCGGCGCCGTTCGGCCCGACCACGCCGACGATGCCCGGCTCCTCCAGCGACAGGTTCGCCTGAAGCGTGAACGTCGGACGGCGGATGACGCGGCCCCTGCTGTAGACCTTGCGGACATCATCGAGAACGAGCAGCGGTGCGGCCACTTATTGTACTCCCAGCAAGCGCTGACGAAGGCCACGATCATCGCGCAAGGTCGCGGCCTCGCCAGTCCAGACGATCCGGCCGCGATCGATCACCGCCGCGTGGTCTGCGACCGACAGCGCGATCTCCGCATTCTGTTCCACGACCAGCGAGGCGATCCCCTCCTCCTTCATGCGCAAAATGGTGGCGAGCACGTCGCCGACGATCTTTGGCGCAAGACCCTGGCTCGGCTCGTCGAACAGGACCAGTCCCGGCGAGCCGACCAGCGCGCGCGCGATGGCGACCATCTGCATCTCGCCGCCCGACAGGTTCTCGCAGTCGCGCTCCATGAGATATTCGAGCGGCGAGAAGATCGCGGCGGCCTCCTTGACGCTCCAGTTGCGAAAGCGCGTGCGCTTCTGCGCGATGGTGAGGTTACGCGCCACCGACAAGGTCGGGCACAGCCGCCGGTCGTCGGGCACCCAGCCGATGCCGGCGCGCGCGATCTCGTGGGTCGGATCGCGCGTCACGTCATGCCCGTCGAAACGAACGGCGCCGCGGCGCGGCCGCGTCAATCCGAGAATCGAGCGGAGCATCGTGGTCTTGCCGGCGCCGTTGGGCCCGAGCAGTGCAAACACCTTGGCGTGCTCGATAGCGAGCGAGGCGCCGAACAGCGCCTGGGTCTCGCCGTAGAAGGTATCGACCCCATCCAGTTCGAGGATCATGCGAACTTCCCGAGATTGGAACGACGCACCCATTCGTTCTGCTGCAGCTCGTGCGGCGTGCCGCGCGCTACCACCTGGCCCCAATGGATGACCGAGATGCGATCGGCGAGCGAGAACAGGAACTCCATGTCGTGCTCGATGGCGACGATGGTCAGCCGGCCCTTCAGGCGCGCCACCAGAGCGGCCAGCCGCTGCATGCCGTCGGAGCCGAGGCCGGAGGTCGGCTCGTCCAGGCACAGCACGCGCGGGGCCTGCGCCAGCGCGACCGCGATCTCGAGTGCTCGGCGGTCCCCATAGGACAGGTCCTTGGCGCGGATATCGCCCTTGTCGGCAAGCCCCACCGCAGCAAGCGCTTCGGACGCCTGCTCGGCAAACCTGCGGTCTCCAGCCGCCGCCCGCGCGATATCGAGGCCACGGGCGCGAAACGCGGGCAAGCCCATCATGACGTTGTCGCGGGCGGAGAATTCGTCGAACAGGGTCATGATCTGAAACGAGCGGGCGATGCCCTTGGCGGCGATGCGGTGCGGGCTCAATCCCGTGACATCCTCGCCGCCGAGCAGGACTCGGCCGCGGCTCGGCTTCACCCTGCCGGTGAGGACGTTGAAGAAGGTGGTCTTGCCCGCGCCGTTGGGACCCATCACGCCGTGAAACTCGCCCTCGGCAACCGCGAGATCGACGCTTTCCAGCACGACGCGATCGCCGAAGCGGACGTGCACACCCGCGGCCTCGATCATGCTCATCGCCCGCCCCCGACCAGCAGTCGCATCGCGGAGGTGCCGCGCCGCCGCAGCGCGTTGAGTGAGTGCTGCTGCGCGGCGGCCGAGAGCGCGCCGGCGATGCCCTCGGGGCGGAACAGCACGATCGCAATGAACAGCAGACCGAAATAGAGCATCCAGGCATTGGTCAGCGCGCCGATCACGTCGCGCGCGGTGAGGAAGAGAAACACGCCGATCACCGGCCCCCAAAAGCTGACGAGCCCGCCACCGACCAGCGTCATCATCACAACGTAGCCGGATTGATGCAGGCTCATGACGTCAGGGAATGCGGCGAGCTGCGCCATCGCGAACAGTCCGCCGGCAAAACCGGACACGGCCGCCGACAGCGCAAACACCGACGCCTTGTAGAGCCACACGTTATAGCCGAGATGGGCGGCGCGAACCTCGCTCTGCCTGATCGCAGCGACAACGCGGCCATAGGGCGAGTGCACCAGCCGCCACAAGACGGCGGTACCGACCGCGAAGACCGCGAGCACGAAATAGTAGAACGCGACATTGTCGGTGAGATCGAACGACACCAGCCCGAAATCGGCCGGCAGCCGTTTAATCTTGAGAAGCCCATCCTCACCGCCGGTGATCCGGTGCGACTTGATCGCCAGCGTCCAGAAGATCTGGCCGAAGGCGATGGTCATGAAGGCATAATAGATGCCGCGCCGATGCGAGATGAACAGCGCCACCAGCACGCCGGCAAGCCCCGCGACCACGGCCGCGGCAGCGAGACAGATCCAGAGATTGGCGACAATGTCGAGCTGGCACAGCCCGAACGCATAGGCGCCGATGCCGAAATAGGCGCCATGTCCGAACGACGGCAGTCCGGCCGTGCCCAGCACCAGATTGAACGCGAGCGCATAGAGCGACCAGATCAGGATCTCGATCCCGAGATAAGGATAGAGCCCGATCCGCGTGATCCAGAGCGGCACCGTTGCAAGTACGAGCCAGAGCACCAGCATCGTCGGCGTGACGAGGCGCGCGGCGTCGGATGAAGAACTTGATCCCACAATCATTCCCTAGGCCTCGAGCACGCTTTTCTTGCCCCACAGGCCGCGTGCACGGAACGTCACGACGGCGACGAGCAGGATGTACATCGACAACAGCGACCATTCGGACGCGTAGGCGCCGGCAAGACCGACACATAATCCAACCAGCAGCCCCGCCACGACGGCGCCCCAAAAGCTGCCGACGCCGCCGAGCACGATCACCAGGAACGCGGGGATGACAGCATCCACGCCCATATGCGGGCGAATGCCCCAGATCGGCGCGACGATGATGCCGGCGATCGCGGCCAGCATGGTGCCGAACACGAACACCAGCAGCCGCAATCGCGACAGGTTGATGCCGAGCGCCCGGACGATCTCGCTGTCATGAGCGCCGGCCTTGACGGTTGCGCCGAATGAGGTCTTTTCGATCAGCAGCCAGACCAGGCCGATGATCCCCGCCGCAATGCCGGCGGCGTAGAAGCGATAGGTCGACCAGATCAGATCGCCGAACAGGAAGCCGCCATTGATGGCGGACGGCACTTGCAGCACATAGTCCCGCGTCCCCCAGACCAGGCGGATCAACTCCTCGATCACCATCGCTGCGCCAAACGTCAGGAGAAGCCCGTACAGCGGGTCCTTGCCGTAGGTCCGCCGCATGCAGAGCTCGATCAGCATCCCGACGAGACTCACGATCACGGGCGCGATCACCAGCGTCGCGGCATAGCGCCAGCCCAGCGGCAGCGTGAGCCACGCTTTGGCAAGATCGGCTGGCAGTGGCGGGCGCGGTCCGGTGAGCTGCATGGCGACATAGGCCCCGAGCGCGAACAGGGACCCATGCGCAAGGTTGATCTGCTCCATCAGCCCGACAATGAGCATGAAGCCGAGCGCGATCAGCGCGAACAACAGGCCAAGCGTCAGGCCATTCAGGAGATGCGGAAGAAGGTCGAACAAGGTTTTGACTCTCGCAACTGGCATTGCTCCCCCAAGCCCTCAAAGGCCCGGGCTGCGGCGCGCGACATGCGCGCCGCTCGTTCCACGACGCGACGCACCGTCGCTAGGAGTCGACGGTCGGCACCTGCTCGTAGGGCGTGAGCTTGCACTTGCCGGGAGCAGCGTCATCGGCTGCCGATTTCGGCTCGGTCCAGCTGATGATCTCGAACAGATCGGTGTTGTCGGCCGGCTTGGCGTTGCGCCGCGCCAGATAGATCGTCTGCTGCATCTGATGCGTCACGGGATCCATGTAAGCGTCGAAATGCTGCATGCGATCGGTTGCCGAGACCTTGAGGTTCTCGATCTCCTTGATGATCTTGACGTTGTTGGTCGACCCTGCCCGCTCGATCGCACGGAGCAGTTCGCGCGTGCTCATGTAGCCGTTGTAGGAGACGTTGCCTGGCACCGGGATCGGGCCGTCCTTGTTGGCGGCCTGCCATTTCTTGACGAAGTCGGCGACGCCGGGCAGTTGCAGCTTGTGATACCAGGTGGTGCCGAACACGCCGAACAGGCTGTCGGGCGCGCCCCAGACATCGGGCCAGTCCTGCTGGTTGTTGATCCAGGCCGGCTTGCCGTCGAGCTTGAGCTGCGCCACCTGCTCGCGCAGTGCCTTGATGTCGTCGCCGCCGATCGCAGTCGCGACCACGTCGGGTTTTGCTTGTTGGATCTTCAGGAGGTAGGCGGTGAAGTCGCGGGTGTTCTGCGGCACCAGCAGATTATCGATGATCTTGCCGCCGGCAGTCTCGACCTGCGCCTTGGTCGCGGCAGACGTGGTGTGACCCCAGACGTAGTCATTGGTCAGCAGCATCCAGTTCTTGCCGATGGAATCGACTGCGTTCTTGACCGATGCCTTGGAGAAATTGGTGCCGTTACCGTCCCAGACGAATTTCACACGCGAGCAATTCTCCCCGGCCTCGCTCGGCGCGGAGGAATTGGTGTTCATGTAGATCACGCCGTATTTGCTGGCGACCTGGGTGATGGCGTTGGCGACGCCGGAATGCAGCGCACCGATCAGGATGGTGCAGTCCTCGCGGGTGATGAACCGCTCGGCGACGCGGCTGCCGGTGGCCGGCGTCGTCTCGGTATCCGCGGTGATGAACGAGACCTGGCGGCCGAGCACGCCGCCTTTGGCGTTGACCTCGTCGATCGCCATCTTGATGCCGCGGAAATCATCCTGGCCGCTGTTGCCGTATTGGCCGCTGGCGTCGCAGGTCAGGCCGAGCTTGATCGGCTTCGCGCCTTGCGCCCACGCGTGATTCTCTTTCCACGGCCCGAAGAAGCTGCCGGTGCAGCCGATGACGCTCGCCATCAAGCTGCCCTTCAGAACGCTTCGCCGTGAGATCTGACGCCCTCTCATCGTTTCCTCCCGTTTTCGAAGTCTTTTGCTTTTTTCTGCGATTAGAATATTCATTCCATTTATTATGTAAAGTGGAATATTTGATCCAAACGGTGAAATGCCGTTAAACAGGCGACCGATCCGGAGACCCGAGACGATGAACGAGGCACAAGGCGCGATGAGCTACGACGAGCTGCGCGGCGCCATTGCGCAGCGGCACCGGGCGCTATCCGGCCGGCTGCAGCAGATCGCGGAGTTCGTGCTCGATCACCCGACCGATGTCGCGCTCGGCACCGTGGCCGAGGTGGCGCAGCGCTCGGGCGTGCCGCCCTCGGCGATCGTTCGCTTCGCCCATGCGCTCGGCTTTGGTGGCTTCACCGAGATGCAGCAGGTGTTCCGCTCCCGCCTCGTCGCCGGCGTCGCGCCGAGCTACAAGGCGCGGCTCGCGCGCATGAAGAGCGAGGAGAAATCGGTGCTCGGCCGCCAGCCCGCCGCGGTGCTGTCGCGCTTCGTCTCGGAAGCGCAATCGTCGCTGGTGACGCTCAGTCAATCCGTGCATGCGCGCGAGCTCGACGCCGCCACCGCGATCCTCGCCAAGGCGCGCGACATCTATCTGCTCGGCCTCGGCGGCTCGTTTCCGGTTGCGACCCACCTCGCCTACGTCCTGCGCAAGCTCGGACGCCGCGTCGTCCTGCTCGACGGCACGGGCGGCAGCATCCACGAGCAGTCGCATGCCGCAACCACGGAGGACGCGCTGGTCGCGATCAGCTTCCGGAACTACTATCCGGATACGGCGCGGCTGTTTCCCGAACTCGTTGCGCGAGGCGTGCCCACGATCTCCATCACCGACAGCCTCCTGAGCCCGATCGTCGAAGGCGCGAGCGTCGTGTTCGAGATCCAGGACATGCCCGAGCCGGCGCTGCGCACGCTGGTCGCACCGATGTGCCTCGTGCAGGCGATGGCGATCGGGCTCGATCTCGCGGCGGACTGACGTTTCATAACAGGAGAAGATCATGGCTGCACATGACGGGAAAGTATTGTCAGGACAGGTGGCGCTGGTGACCGGCGCGGGACGCGGGCTCGGACGCGCCTTTGCAGAGAAGCTCGCCGCGCTCGGCGCCGACGTCGCCATCCACGGCATGCGCGAGAACGGGCCGGCGGAATATGGCGAGGGCACCACCCTCACCGCGGTCGCCGCAGAGATCGGCGAGCAATTCGGCGTCCGCAGCCAGCGCGTGCTCGGCGATCTCACCAGGGGCGAGGACATCGCGCGCGTGATCGCCGAGACGGAAGCAGCCCTCGGCCCGATCGACATTCTCGTGCACAATGCCGGCGGCGACATCGCAGCCGCCGGCGGCAAGCCGGACCCGAACGACGCGGTGAACATCAAGGAGGCCGATGTGCGCGCGGTGCTGGAGCGCAATCTGCTCTCGACCATCCTGACCTGCCAGGCGGTCGCGAAGGGAATGATGGAGCGGCGCCGCGGCCGCATCGTCACGCTCGGTTCGGTCGCCGCGTTCAAGGGCCGCACCCAGGGCTCGATCTACGCGGTGTCGAAGGCCGGCGTAACCCACTACACGCGATGCCTCGCCGACCAGCTCCGCCCCTACGACATCGCCGTCAATTGCATCGCGCCCGGCGATACCCGCACCGGCCGCTTCCTCGGCACGCGCGCGGTGGACCCCGACAGGATGGTCGAGACCGGCACGCTCGACCGCATCGCAACCGTCGACGAGGTCGCGCGCGTCGTCGAGTTCTTCGCCGGTCCCATGGGCGCCTTCGTCTCGGGCCAGGTGCTGAGGATCGACGGCGGCGGACAGTGCTGGCCGGGTTGAAGCAGAGAAGAGAAGAGAAGAAAAGAAAAGGGCCCCTGCAAGCGGCCCTTTGAGATCATCGCGAATTGACTGAGCTCACTCGACCCGCGACAGCACCGCGAGCTTGCGGATGCCCTTGTTACGGTAGGCGTCGAGGAACGCGTAATAGTCCTTGAACGACACGCAGCCGTTGGAATCGCCGTTAGGCCCGAGCATGAAGGTGTGGGCGAGCAAGCCGTCGCGGCCGTAGATCGCGCTCTCGCCGCCGATCGGGGTCAGGCGCAGCGCCGGCACGCCATGGAACAGCGCTTCGCGCGGCTTCAGCGTGTAGATGTGCGGCGGCGTCACGCCGCGCATGCGGACACGCGAGGAGCGCGGATCGTCGAGATTGGAGCCGAGGCCGGAATGCGCCTCGAGCTTGGTGCCGTCGGGCAGGTAAACCATCTTGGCGGTGATGTCGTAGACCGCCGTGTCGCGCTCATAGGGCGCCGAACCGCCGAGCATGGGGTTCTGCTCCCTCGGCGCGATGGACGCGGTCACGCTGGCATCGGCCGAGGCATAGGCCAGCAGCCCGCCGGACGGCTCGCGCTTGCCCCAGAGCTTCTCGACCATCGACTGGCGCGGACCGGTGATCGACATCACCGCGGCCTTGGCGCGATCGGCAAACGATTTCGGCTTCGCCTCAGGCGCCGGCACGATCTCGGCCGGATCGGCCGAAGCCAGTTGTATCTGCGCATCCGGCGCGCGCTTGGCCTTGTCCGCAGACTTGTCGGCAATCTTGGCTGGTGCCGCCGGCTTCAGCGCGTCCGCGACCTTCGCGATCACGCTCTGCTTGGGGGCGTCCTTCGACGCTTCCTTGGCGACGGCGACCTGGGTTGCGGGGGCGGCGCTCGCATTCGACGCCACGCCCTGGGTCGCGGCCGCGGCAAAGCGCTCGTTGAACATCTCGCGCGAGATCGGGGCTGCGACCTGGAGCCGGTCGGGCAGCAGCGCAAAGGTGTCCCTGATGGCCTCGCCGGCCTCACGCAGCGCCACCCTGGGCGCGCGCTTGATCACGGGCTCGTCGTAGCCAATGCTGCCGACGGTCGGATAGACGCTGGCGCCGAGGACGTTGCTGTAGATGGTCCAGCCGGCGCCCATCACGACGCAGCCGATCGCCGCGGCGCCCAGCCAATTGGTGGTGGTCATTTTCCGGGAAGGCTTCCGAAGAGAATTCTTGGACTTCCGTGCCGCGTTACTCTGCGCAGCGATACTCGTACTCATTCGCCTTGCGTCCAGGACGGTGTCACTCAGTCCCCCTTCGAAGTGCCGCTGGTCACGATCCGGGAACAGCATCTCGCAGGAGGTCGGAGCGTCATTAAGGCGACTTTTAGTTAAATGCAGATTAAGTTCGGGCAGATGTGAGGCACCGCGTTAACGCTGTCCCATTTCGAGAAAAATGTCCGCAGAACTACGGACTTAGGAGCGTCTGTTAACTATAATTCTCGGCCGGTTCGGCACGTTGGACGGACGTCACAGGCCGCCCCTCTAAGGCCATCCAACCAAGTCGTTTTCGTGGTCTTCAATACCCGGACAATAGCGGGGAAGCGTTGCGCGAGGCTGGTGCGCGCTGCCCTCTCCAGCGGGTGTCAGCAGGGTGGCGGCAGAGCCCGTCCCACATCACACATCGCGCACAGAGTGCTCACGCAGCACGGCGCCCTGACCGAAAGTTGATCGCGCCGGACTGGAAAAGACCGCACCGAGGAAATAGCTCCGAGAGCGGCACTTTTCAGCAGCCTCTGCGTGTGATACGGTACCGTATCAACATCGCTTTGAACTGTGCCAAGCACGCAAACGGAGGCTGGCATGAGAGGGATCGCGGGCGCCGGTATTTTCGCTCTGGCGTGGTTGTTTCAGTTGATCGGGTCTGCGAATGCACAGCCGGCTGTCAATGTCGGCTGCACGGCATCGCCATCGGCTGCGGGCACGCAAGTCTGGCGCTGCGACAACGGCATCACCATCGTTGCGGAAAACGGCGCCAGATTTGAACTTAAGGACGCCAACCGCGACGGACATATTGACTCCGTGGAGTTGAGCAGCAAGGCGCTGCTGATCGAGGTGCCCAAGAAGCCCGGCGGCAATCCCTTCAAGGTGCTGACGCCGCAGGCGATCGCCGCAGTGCGCGGGACCAAATGGGCCGTCGATGTGGCTGAGGCCAAGACCGCGGTCTTCGTTGCTGACGGCCGTGTCGGTGTGAGCCGCAGGGCTCGTGGACGCGGCGTCGTGCTCGGACCGGGCCAAGGCGTCGATGTCGAGGCAACGGGCCCGTTGACCGTCAAGACCTGGGGCCAGCCGCGCGTCGACGCGCTGATGGCAAGACTGGGTCAATAAGGCCTGGACAATTAAGGCCCGCGCAGCAACGCCCGGGCGACAAAGAAGATTGCAGTACGTAATGACTAGACGCGTTCAGATCCTGGTGGCACTCGTCCTCACCGCGCTGTGGGGTGCCGGCATCTATGCCGGCCACGCCAACGGTCATCTGCGCTTTCTCGATCGGCTCGAGGCGACGCTGACGGATTGGCGGACCCAGGTCCGCGGCGTGCAGGCTCCGCCCGATCTCGTCACCATCGTCGCAATCGACGACACCGTCGTGAAACGCGGCGGCAGCTATCCGCTGCCGCGCGCCGATCTCGCGCGCGTCGTCGACACCATCGTGCAGTTCAAGCCGAAGGTCGTCGCGATCGACCTGCTGCTGGTCGACCGCAGCGCTGCGATCGGCGACGCGACGCTGGCCAACACGCTCGCCACCGGTCCCATGGTGCTCGCCGCCGCGGCGATCTTCCCGACCGCCAGCGAGACCGTGGAGCCGGGCACCCAAGGTCCCCTCGCCGCGCTGCCACAGGCCGAGCGCTTCCTGCTGCCGCTGCCCGCCTTCGCCGATCACGCCGAGGTCGGAGTCGTCAACGTCGCGACGGGGCAGTCGGGCTCGCCACTTTCGGTGCCGATGCTGTTCCGGACCCGCGACAAGGTCGAGCTGTCATTTCCCTTGCGCGTCGCGGCGCGCGCGCTCGACAAGCCGCTGACGATCGCGCCGGATCATCTCATGCTCGGCGATCGCGCGGTCTCGACCGACAGCGATTTCGCGCTGCCGATCACCTATTACGGCCCGCGCCGCACCATCCGCACCGTCAGCGCGCAGAGCATCTTCGACGGCACGCTCAATCGCGCGGCGATCGAGAACCGCATCGTCGTGATCGGCGCCGCGGTCGCCGGCGGCGGCGACTTCTATCCGACACCGTTCGATTCCCTGATGCCCGGCGTCGAGGTGATCTCGACCGCGATCACCCATCTCGTCTCCGGTGACGGCATCGTGCGCGACCGCAAGGTCCACATCGCCGACGCGCTCACCGCGATCCTTTTGCCGATGCTGCTGGTCGGCCTGCTCGCCTGGCGGCGCAGCGCGCCCGGCATCATCGCGGCAGCCGCGGTGATGATCGCCTGGGCCGGGCTCAATCTGTTCGCCTTCACGCACGGCGTTTGGCTGAACGCCGCGACGACACTTGCCGCCGCGGTGCCGCCGGTCGCGGTCTTTGCCGGCGTGCAGCTGTGGGCCGGCGGCCGCCGCACGCAATATTTTGCCGCCAAGAGCAGGTCGCTGGCGCAATTCCAGGCGCCCGCCGTGCAGGAATGGCTGACGCGCGATCCGAATTTCCTGTCCAGGCCGGTCCGGCAGGATGCGGCCGTCGTCTTCATCGATCTCTCCGGTTTCACGACGCTCAGCGAACGGATCGATCCGGACGAGCTGCAGCATCTGCTGAGGGCATTTCACGCGCTGATCGACAAGGCCGCGGTCGATTGCGGCGGCCTGATCACCGGCTTTCTCGGCGACGGCGCCATGATCCTGTTCGGACTGCCACACGCGATGCCCGACGACGCGGCGCGCGCGCTGCAATGCTCGATCGACCTGTATCGCAGCGTCGATCGCTGGATCGCTTCGCTGCCGCCTGCCCTTCGCGGCCAGCTTGGTTTCAAGATCGGCGCGCATTTCGGCCCGATCGTCGCCTCCCGCCTCGGCGAAAGCCACCAGCACATCACGGCGACGGGCGACACGGTCAACGTCGCGAACCGCTTGATGGAGGTTGCCGCCCAGAACTGTGCGCGGCTCGCGCTGACCGATACGCTGCTGGATGCGGCCGACTTCCACGGCGCTCCCGACGGCATTCTGTCAGGTCCCCTGCTCACGCAGGTCCGCGGCCGCTCCGGCGTCGTGACCGTCTGGTTCTGGCGCGACCAGAACGGGCCGAGCCAGGCCACCGCCAGGGCCGAGATGATCGACTGATTTTTGGGGCCGCCTACCGCGCTTCCGGCGGCGGCGAGCGGTCGAGCACGTCGCCCTTGGCGCCTTCGAGCAGATCAATGCCGTAGGTCTCGATCACGAGCGGCCCGCGCTTGCGCTGCAATTGCGCAATTTGCGTCACCTTCGCGAAGAGCTCGTCGAGGGCGGTATGGCCGTCCGGGCGCAGCTCGTCGACAGAGATCACCTTGCCGGCAAGCAGCTTTGGATCGGGCTCGGGCATGTTGACCCAGCGGATGCGCTGGTTCTGCTGCAGCACGCAGGTGCCGCGCGGCAGATAGAAGGCGAGCCAGCCCGTGGTGCCGTAGTCCTGCGCGAGCACGCAGGTCGCGCCACTGCGCACGCGCGCCGCTTCGATCTCGGCGGCGAGCTCGCGCCAGCCGACGCCGACACTGCGCACCGTCGCGTCGCGGCGATAGCCCGACAGCCAGCCGGTGTTGGCCTGCACGATCAGCGCGGCAAACATCACGATGCCCACGGGCGCGGCCCAGCGCAGGCAGAAATCCGCGAGGCGCTGCGCGCGTGGTTGCCACTGCACGAGATTGGCGGCGGCGGCCGCGGCAACGATGAAGGGCGGATAGACCGGCGCGAACCAGTTGGCCTCGACGCGGGCATGCAGCGAATGCCAGACGAAATAGACGACGATGGTCCAGAACAGCGTCTCGATCAGCACACGCGAGGCCAGCGCGCCGTCCCGGCGCCAGGTCAGCGCGTGCAGGCCCATCGCGCCGAGGATGAAGACGAGCGGCGTTGCGAAGGCGATCTGGGTCGGGATCAGCTCGGCGATGAAGACGGGACGGAAGTCCTCGATCTTGGCGCGCCCGAGCTGCTTTACGAACGAGACCCATTGATGATCCGCATTCCAAAGGATCACCGGCGAGAACAGCGCGAACGCAACGAGACCGCCGAGATAGGGCCAGGGCGAGAGGAACCAGCGCCGCAGTTTCGGCACGGCCGCAAGCCAGATCAGGATCGCGGCGCCAAAGAACAGCGCGGTGTATTTCGACAGCAGCGCCGCGCCGACCGCCGCGCCGACGGCGAGCCACCAGACGCCGCGGCCGGTCTCCAGCACCTTGGCGAGGAAGAACAGCACGAAGCTGGAGGCAACCAGCAGCGGCGCATCCGGCGTGACGATCAGCGTGCCCACCGAGGCCATCATGGTCACGTTGAGCAGGATGGCGCTCGTCGCAGCCACCCGCGCGCCGCCGAACAGGATGGCGGCGGAGCGGTAGATCGCGTAGCTCATCGGCAGCGCGAGCAGGATCGAGAACACGCGGACGCCGAGCTCGGTGTCGCCGGCGATCATGGTGCCGGCGCGGATCACATAGGCGACCATCGGCGGGTGGTCGTAATATCCTCCGGCGAGGTTCTTCGACCACATCCAGTAATAGGCTTCGTCGAAGGTGATCGGCGTGAACGCGGCCGCGACCAGCCGCAAGCCGACCAGCGCAACGATCACCAGCGCGGTATTGCGGACGATCCGCGCGTCAGCCCCGCCCATGTCGAGCTATTTCTTGCGCCAGACGAACAGTCCGGACATCGCGTAGTTCCACACCACGCCCATCAGCGCGCCGGCCATGCCGGCCAGCCACCAGATCGGCTCCTGGTCGTAGACCGAGAAGGCGACGCCGACATTGGCGAGCAGGCCGACGCTGCACACGATGTAGAAGGCGATCAGGCCGCGCAGCAGCGCAAAGCCCTTCAGCCGCTGGTCGCGATAGGTGAGGAAGTTGTTGAGGACGAAGTTGCTGGTCATGGCGACGACGGCGCCCGCGGCCTGCGCCTCCGCGAACGGCGCCTTGAACAGCTGAAGGGCGATGAACAGCGTGGTCAGATGCACCACGAGGCCGACGCCCCCGACCATCGCGAACAGGATGAAGCGAAGCGAGACCGCATCGTTGGTGAACTTGGCCAGCACCAGGCCGAGAAAATCCAGCGCGACCATGGAATCGAGCTTGCTCTCGCCGTGCTGGCGCTCGCCGAATGTGTAGGGAATTTCAACGGCTCGCAAGCTACCGTTCGCGCTCGCGACGAGGTCGAGCAGGATCTTGAAGCCGTGCACCGACAGCTTCGGCGCCAACTCCTCGAAACGGTCGCGCCGAACCATGAAGAAGCCGCTCATGGGATCGGCGATCTCGACCCGCAACGCCTTCCTGGCGAGTTCGGTCGCAAGCGCGCTGGCGCCGGCGCGCTGCTTGTTGAAGCCTTCGCTCTTGTAGCCCTCGATGTAGCGGCTGCCGACGACGAGATCGGCCTGGTCGCTTGCGAGCAGCAACAGCATCTTCGGCAGTTGCGTCTCGTCGTGCTGGAGGTCGGCATCGATCACGGCCACATAGGGCGCGCTGGAGGCCAGGATGCCCTCGATGCAGGCGCCCGACAGGCCGCGGCGGCCGATGCGGCGGACACAGCGCACGCGGTTGTCGCGCTGCGCCAGCGCCCGCACGACGTCCCAGGTGCCGTCGGGCGAATTATCGTCGACGAACACGACTTCCCAGGCGACGTTGGCGAGCGTCGCCTCCAGCCGCCGGTAGAGCACCGTGACGTTGTCGCGCTCGTTGAACGTCGGGACGATGACCGACAGTTCCGGCGCCTCTTGAGCCTGCGGGGGAGTGCCGGAGCCCGGTCTGATCGCTTCATTCATGACGGCAGCGTATATCCGCCACGTCCTGCGCTGCCAAGACGTTGCGCTGCCAAGATCTACCGAGCCGGGGGTCTTTGGGGAAAGGCCCAAAAAGGGCCCAAAAATGCCAACGACCCCGGAACGGCGGACCGCGCGTACATCCGGCGCAAGCCCAAGCTATTCCAAGGTCGTTCCAGCGCCGGAGGTTTCACTCAACGTCGCCGTTAGAAGCTAGATAGGTACGGCAAAACCGCTTCGCAAGGGGGCATAGCGGCTCTTTTTCAGACCCTTGCTAGTTCGGGACTTCCTTGATCACCGGCCCACGCGGCACGGGGGCGGCCGGGACAGCGGGCGCTGCGGCCGGAGCCGGCTCGGCCTTTGCCGGCCTGGGCGGCTTGCCGTACTGGCCGATCGGCCCCAATACGACGGCGACCGCAAGCACGACCGCCGCGACGATCGCGCCCAGAATGCCACCCACCGACTCAGACGACATGGAAGCCCATCCCTGTTCCAGATGCGTCCAGCAATACCATGGATGCGCGCGGAGCTGGAAGAGCCCTCCGCGGAGGAGCGAATGGCGAGTAGCGAATGAAGAGCGCTGGCTTTCGTGCCCTATTCGCTATTGGCCATTCGCCACTCCCCTACTTCGTCGGCGGCCTGTGCTTGACGAAGGCCGTCACGATGTCCTTCTGCGCCGACTCGACCGCTCTGTTCGCGGTGGCGAGATGGGCGCCGGCATCGATGTTCGGATATTGCGTGGTGAGATAGTCGAGCAACGCCACCCGGTAATATTGCCGCTCCGACGGACAGGCGCCCGCGACCGAGCGGCCGAAATCCTGTTCCGACATTCCCTGATTGGAGTCGCGCGAATATTCCCGCGCCAGGCAATGCCAGTAATCGTCGCGGCCCTGCATGGCGAGCTTCTGCGCACCCTTGGCATCGTCATCATCGTCGGCCATGGCACCAAACGTCATGGCAGCAGATGTCATCATGACGATCGCCGCTCCCACCATCAGCATCCGCATTCTTGTTCTCCTTTTGCGCGGGTCCCGTTGCGACCTTAGACGGGACGGCGCAACTGGCCAATCACATCTGGTTTGATTAGGATGAGGTCCCTCCCCGTCGATGCGAGACCCTCCCGTGGCCAAAGCAAAAACCGCGTCCAAAAAATCCGGCAACATTTTCATCGGCGTGGGCGGCTGGACCTTCGAGCCCTGGCGCGGCGTGTTCTACCCGGAGAAGCTCACGCAGGCCAAGGAGCTGTCCTATGCCGCCTCGAAGCTGACCTCGATCGAGATCAACGGCACCTATTACGGCTCGCAGAAGCCAGAGAGCTTTCGCAAATGGGCCAGCGAAGTGCCCGATGGTTTCGTGTTCTCGGTGAAGGGACCCCGCTTCGCCACCAACCGCCGCGTGCTCGCCGAGGCCGGCGATTCCATCAAGCGGTTCTATGATTCCGGCGTGCTGGAACTCGGCGACCATCTCGGACCGGTGCTGTGGCAGTTCGCGCCGACGAAAAAGTTCGACGGCGCCGATTTCGGCAAGTTCCTGGAACTGCTGCCGCGCAAGCTCGATGGGCGCGCGCTGCGCCATGTCGTCGAGGTCCGCCACGACAGTTTTTGCGCGCCGGACTTCGTCGCGCTGATCCGCGAGTTCGAGACGCCTGTCGTGTTCGCCGAGCACGGCAAATATCCGGCGATCGCCGACGTCGCCGGCGACTTCGTCTATGCACGGCTCCAGAAGGGCAATGACGAGATCAAGACCTGCTATCCGCCGAAGCAGCTCGATGCCTGGGCCAAGCGCTTTCAGGACTGGGCCGAGGGGAGTGAACCCGACGATCTGCCGAAGGTCGACGAGGCCAAGCCGAAGAAAGAGCCGCGCGACGTGTTCGCCTATGTCATCCACGAGGGCAAGGTGCGCGCACCGGCCGGCGCCATGGAACTGATCGCGCGGGTGAGCTGAGGATGGTTCATGGCAAAGGCGAAAAAGCTCTTCACCATCGGTTATGAACAGACGCCGCCCAAGGCGGTGCTCGACGAGCTGGAAGAGGCCGGCGTCAAGCTCGTGGTCGACGTGCGCGCGGTGACCTCTTCGCGCCGGCCCGGCTTTTCGAAGAAGCAGCTGTCCGCGGGCCTCGATGAGCGCGGGATCGCCTATGTCCATCTCGCCGCGCTCGGCACGCCGAAGGAAGGCCGCCTCGCCGCGCGCAGCGGCCAATACGATGTGCTGGAAAGGATCTATTCAAAGCACCTGAAGACGCCGCAGGCCAGGGAAGAGATGGACGAGCTCTCGGCGCTGGTGATGAAGGCCGGACCGGTCTGCCTGCTCTGCTACGAACGCGATCACACCCATTGCCACCGCCAGATGATCGCGGAGATCATCGAGGAGCGCGATGGCGTGGCGGTGAGAAATTTGGCGGGGCGGCAGGTGTGATCGTCCCGGGCATGACGGAGAGACCCTACCCCTCTCCCGCCAGCTCGAACGTCCCCTCCATAATCTGCACGCAATGGCCGCCGACATAGGCATCAAGAAGGGCGCCGCCCTCCTTTTCCACTGTCGTCCGCAGGATGCTCGGCCGGCCCATGTCAAAACCCTGGCCGATGGTGAGCTTCAGCTCGCCGTCGCGGAGTGGATCGAGCGTGGCGAGCAGCGCGGCGGCGGCGACCGTTGCGCTGCCGGTGGCCGGATCCTCGGCGAAACCGCTGGCACCGCGCATGAACATCCGCGCCTGGAGGTCGCAAGGCGCCTGCGCCGCCGGGATATCGCGCGTGTAGAAATAGATCGAGAACGCGCCGTCGCGCGGCAGTGTCCGGCCGAACGCCGCAGCATCGGGCGTCGCCCGCCGCAGCGCGTCGCGCGAATGCAATTCCGCGACGACGAACGGCGTGCCGACGCCGACGACTTCCGGCACATGGCGATCGGTCCTGACGTCGTCCGCGCTCAATGACAGGCACGCGGCGACCTCGGCGGCGGACAGCTTTGCAAGACGCGCCAGCGGCTGCGGCGCAGTCAGCTCGGCGCCGACGACCTTGCCCTGCTCCCGCCAGATCTCGACCGGCACGATTCCGGCTTTCTCTTCGAACAACAATCGCGGCCAGGGCTCATTGCTGCGCCGGGCCAGCACGAAAGCGGTGCCGACATTGGGATGACCCGCGAAGGGAAGCTCCCTCACCGGCGTGAAGATGCGGACCTCCGCGTCGTGGCCGGGGTTGTGCGGCGGCAGCACGAAGGTCGTCTCGGAATAGTTGAACTCGGTCGCGATCGCCTGCATCTGCTGCGTCGTGAGCCCACTGGCGTCGAGCACCACGGCAAGCTGGTTGCCGCCGAAGGCGCGGTCGGTGAACACGTCGACGGTGATGTAGCGGCGCTGCATCTTCACTTCCTCATGAAAGTCGCGGCCTCAACCGGCCGCATCGCCGGCAGTCTACAGGCCGGCGACATCGCTCGTCATGCCCCAAAATTCGGAGCATTCGGAGCAATCGCGCGAGGAGATCAAAAGGGAGAATCAGAAGCGGAACAGCTGATGCGGCGATGCGAGCACCCGCGCGCGCTCGCCGTCATCGACGATCAGCGCATCGAGAAACTGCCTGTTTTTCGCGTAAGTCTGCGACGCCTCGAACTGCGTGTGCGGCCAGTCGCTGCCCCACAGCAATCGATCCAGGCCGTAGGCCTTACGCAGCAGCGGATAGGCCTCCTTCGCAAAACTCTCGCCGCTCGCGCCGTTGCGATACGGCGCCGAGGTCTTGACCCAGACATTTCGCGTCGCGCCGAGCTTCAGCACCGACTGGAAGCCGGGATCGGCGACACCGAGTTTCGGATCCGGCAGCGCATAGTGATCGAGCACGACGGGGACGCCATGGTCGAGCAGCTGCGGCGCCAGCAGTGCGAGATCGGACGCGTTGCGCTGGAGCTCGACTTGCCAGCCCATCGATTTCACGTTTCCGAGCAGCGCCTTCCATTCGCCGGCAGCGAGATCGGGCAAGGACTGGCCGACGAGATTGAGGCGGATACCGACGACGCCGGCGCGATCAAGCGCGCGCAGTTCGTCCGCGGTCACGGAAGGATCGACCACCGCGATACCACGCAGGCATCCGCCGGAAGTTTTCAGGCTCTCGACCAGATAGGAATTGTCGGTGCCGAGAAAGCTCGGCTGCACCAGCACGCCATTGCTCATGCCATTGCGGTCGAGCTGCTCCAGATAGAGCGCCAGCGGCGCATCGTAATCTGGGGCATAGCGCCGGCCGGGCGCGAGCTTGAGGCCGCGGTGGAAGACATGGGCATGGGTATCGATTGTCGGCAAGCTCGTCTCACTCTTCGCTCGGCTCGCGACGGCCGTGGCCGACACGAGGGATACAAGGCCTGTGCCGAATTGGCGGCGCGTCAGGCCACGCTCGCGGGATATCATGGTGACCGCTCCCCATCCGGCGTCAGGCGCGCGTCGCCGCGGCTTGTTCGAAAACCTTGCCGCGGGTTTCGGGCAACAACACCACCGCGATCAGCACCAGCGAATAGGCGAAGGCCGCATCGATGCCGATCGCCGGTCCGAGCCCGATATGGTCGCTGAGATAACCCACGAGGAAGGGGAACGCGGCGGAGACGATGCGGCCGAAATTGTAGCAGAAGCCGACACCGGTGCCGCGCACGCCGGCCGGATAGAGTTCGCTGAACAGCGCCGCCATGCTGGCCGGAATGCCGGCGGAGAAGAAGCCGAGCGGAAAGCCGAGCACCAGCATCTCGCCGTTGGTCAGCGGCGCGAAGATGTAGATCAGCACGGTGACGATGCAGGCGCTGGCGAAGAAGGTGACATTGGCCCTGCGGCCGATGCGGTCGCTGATGATGCCGCTCGCGATGCAGCCGCAGAAGAAGGCAACGATGATGACTGCGAGATAGCCGCTGGAGCCCAGCACCGACAGATGCCGCACTTCGCGCAAGTATGTCGGCAGGAACGTGGTCAGGGCCGCGTAACCGCCGTGGGCGCCGATTCCAAACAGGCCTCCGATCAGCGTCGAGCGCAGCACGTCACGATGGAAGATGCCCGAGAGCGTGGCGAAGAATGGCGTCTTGTCGGCTGCGACCGCGCGCGGCGGCTCCTTCAAGCCGCGGCGTATGAAGATGATGAGGAGCGCGGGCAACAGCCCCAGCGCAAACAGCAGCCGCCAGGCGATGTCGGCGGGTGCATAAGTGAACACGAGGGCCGAGAGCAGCACAGCTGCGCCCCACCCCACGGCCCAGGCGCTCTGCACCGAGCCCAGCGCCTTGCCGCGATGCTCGGGGCGAATGATCTCGGCCATCAGCACCGCGCCGCAAGCCCATTCGGCGCCGAAGCCGAGGCCCTGAATCGCCTTCAGGATCAGGAGCTGGTTGTAAGTCATCGCGAACGCGCAGGCGAAGGTCGCGAGCGCAAAGGTCGCAACGGTAATCTGAAGCGCCTTGACGCGGCCAAAACGGTCGCCGAGCGCGCCGCCGAGCCAGCCGCCGAACGCGCCGAAGAACAGCGTGACCGAGCCGAGCAGGCCCGCATCGGCCTTGCTGATGCCGAAGGCGGCGATCAGCGCGGGAATGGCAAGGCCGAACATCTGGACGTCGAGCGCATCCAGCGCCCAGCCGCCAAAGCTTGCCCAGAACGTGCGCCGCTCCAGCGGCGAGCTTTCGCTGTACCAGTTTGACATTGTTTCTCCCTTGAATTCGTTATTGCTTGATGTCGTTGAAAGGTCGCTCTCACCTGATCTCGGCGTGGTAGCGGAACCGGTCGGCCGGCCCCCTCGACCTGCGCCATTCGATCGGCCGCCGCTCCAGATCGAGCGCGAGGCGCTCGATCACGATCAATGGTGCGTGCGCTTCGAGGCGCAGCAGCCGGGCCTGCATCTCGTTGGCCATTTCGACCGTCAGAATTTCCTCGGCCGACACCACCACCTCCCCGCAGCGCTCCTCGTAGAGCGGATAAAGCAGGTCGCCGAATTCGGCGGTGTCGATCTCCAGGATCGGTGCGAAGCGCGATTGCTGGAGCCAGATTTCTTCGGCGAGCAGCGGTACATCGTCGATCAGGCGCAGACGCGACAGGCTGATCACGGGCTCGCCGACAGGGATGCGCAGCGCCGACGCAACGGCCGAATTCGCCGGAACGCTCTTGCGCCGGATGATGCGGCTCTTCGGCACGCGCCGCTCGCCGCTCTCGGACTGGAAGCGGAAGAAGCGGAATAGCGAGGAGTTGAAGCGCGCCCGGCGCACGAAGGTGCCGCGGCCCTGCTGGCGCTCCAGCACGGTATCGGCAACGAGCTGATCGATCGCTTTGCGCACGGTGCCGATGGCGACGCCGTAATGCGCCGCGAGCTCGGCCTCCGACGGGATCGGCTCGCCCGGCCGCCATTCATTGCGGTTGATCCGCGCGGCGAGGTCGTCGCGCAGGCGCTGGTAGCGTGGCAGGCGGTCGTCGTGCGGGGCTGCATTCATATAGTCATATAGATGACTATATGAGATAGGAGTCAAGCACTACCAAGGTACCGCAATCGAGAAACCGGCGATGCCCGCGGGGGACGCGAGGTCGGGCCGGCGGACGTTGCCAACCCGACCTCGCCTTGCGCGTTAATTCGCTGCCCTCGGCGTGCAGGGCGGCTGCTTGTAGGGCGCTGAGGCAAACGCGCCCTGTGCCGGAGCCCTCACGCAATCCGCAGCCGCCTGAGGCGAGGCGCGCCGCGGGGCGACGTCGCGAGCGGCTGCGGCCTGGGTTTGATAGACGGCGGCGGCGATCAGGGCGGCCGAGACAAGGGTCAATCGGGTCATGGGTTCTCTCCGCGTGGCAAACGGAAGCCGAGAGGTTTCGGCGTCCTGACAATATGAGCGGAAATCGCCGTGAGATATTTCATCACGCGCCTTCAACGAAACGCGAGCACCCTCACCCCAGTTGAAACACCGCCACCTTGTGCTCGTAGCCGCGAATCGCGACCTCGCCGAGTGCGACGGCGTCCTCACCGTCGTCGCCGAGCGCCTCGCGGACGGACGCGGAGATCAGCAGGTGCGAGCCGAACTCCTTGTTGAGTGCCTCCAGCCGCGAGGCGAAGTTCACGGTGTCGCCGATCACCGTGTACTCCTTGCGCCGGGGCGAGCCGATATTGCCGGCAACGACCTCGCCGAAATGGATGCCGATGCCGATCCGCAGCGGCCAGCTCGTTTGCGCGTTGATGCGGTCCATCGCGGCCAGCATCTCGCGGCCCGCGGCAACCGCGCGGTGCGCGGCGTCGGAGGCCTCCAGCGGCGCGCCGAACAGGGCGAGGAAGCCATCGCCCAAAAACTTGTTCACGATGCCGCCCTGACGATCGAGGATGTCGACCAGCACGGCGAACGCACCGTCGAGCCGGTCAACCACCTCCTGCGGGGTGCGCAACCGCGCGCTGGCGGTGAAGCCGCGGAAATCGACGAACATCACCGCGACGCGGCGAAGGTCGCCGCCCGCGCTGGGCCCCGCCGCCATCAGCCGTTCCACCACCTGCGGCGAGACGTGCTGGCCGAACAGGTTGGTGACGCGATCACGCGCGGTGGCGGCCGCGATGCTCGCGGCAAATTGCCGCCGCAGCCGCGCGCCGACGGAGCCGGCGAGCACGCCGCAGATCAGGATGATGGTGCTGCGCACAGCGTGAAAGTAGATCAGCGGTTCGCCAGCGTCGCTGGCCGAATTGTAGTACAGCGCGACGGCCAGGAGTTCGGCCGCGGCCACAAATCCCGTGAAGGTGGACAGCCAGAAATCGAGCCGCAGCGTCGAAAGAATGATGAAGATGAAATAGGCCAGTGGCAGCACGAAACCGAGCGCGGGCCCAGCGCCCATGCTGCGAATCTGCAGAATCAGGATGATCGTCGGCAGCGACGTTTCGATGAGAGCGCCGATATAGCGCCTGATCACCGGCAGGTCGCGATCGAGCTTGAGGTTTCGCCTGATCTGGCTATGGACCCAGACCTCGAAGAGGATGAAGCCCCCCAAGAGCATGTATTCGCGGACCAAGCCCTCCGTCCCGCGCCAGACCCGGTTCACGATGGCAGGGTCGATCAGGTAGGTTGCGGTGAGGAACAGGATCATGACGCAGCCCGTCGTGATCAGCGCCCTCACCCGCAACAGCTCGGTGCGCAGCACTTCTCGCGTCAGCTCGCGCTCGAACTCCTCCGACATCACGGCATGCTGCCGGGTCTTCCTGCTGGCAAACCTGACCATTTCTCCCCTCGATTCAGGGGCATTGTGCCTCAATCCAGCGTGCGGCGGAAGCGCGTCACCGCGATGGTCATGGCGACCAGCATCAGGATCGCCAGCGCCAGCGCATCGAAGCGCAAATTCTGCATGGTCGCGCCCTTCAGCATGATGGCGCGGACGATCCGCAAGTAGTGGGTCAGCGGCAGGCATTCGCCGAGATATTGCGCCCAGACCGGCATGCCGGCGAACGGGAACATGAATCCGGAGAGCAGAATGCTCGGCAGGAAGAACATCATGGCCATCTGCATGGCCTGGAGCTGGTTCTGCACCACGGTCGAGATGGTGTAGCCAATCGACAGATTTGTAGCGATGAACAAGGTCGACAGCAGCGCGAGCAGGAACAGATTGCCGAGCAAGGGCACGCCGAACAGGCCGACACCGATGCCGATGATGAGGAAGGCCTGAAGGAAGCCAACCAGCACATAAGGAACGATCTTGCCGAACATCACCTCGACCGGCTTGATCGGCATCGACAGCAGGCTCTCCATGGTGCCGCGCTCGACCTCGCGGGTGACCGAGAGCGCGGTGAAGATCAGCATCGTCATGGTGAGGATAGTGCCGACGAGGCCCGGCACGATATTGAGGCTGGACGACGCGGCCGGATTGTAGCGCGCATGCGCGCGGATCTCGAACGGCATCTCGGGCGGATTGCCGATATAGAGATCGTGCGCAAGCGCGGTCTGCACGACCATGCCGAGCGAGCCGAGCGCGGCGCTGGCCGCAACGGGATCGGTGGCGTCGGCCGCAACCAGCAGCGCCGGCCTGTCGCCGCGCCGCACCGCCCGCTCGAAGCCCCGCGGAATCTCGACGCCGAACAGCACCTTGCCCGATTTCAGCAGGTTGTCGAAATCGTCGACGTCGTGCACCTCGTAGATGAAGCGGAAATAGGCGGTGTTCTCCAGCGCCTTCAACACCGAGCGGGCAAGATCCGAATCCTCCTGGAGCAGCACCGCGCTCGGCAGATTGTGCGGCGTGGTGTTGATGGCATAGCCGAACAGCAGAAGCTGCATCACCGGCAGCATCACGATCATCGCGAACGAGACGCGGTCGCGCTTGAGCTGGATGAACTCCTTGACCAGCATCGCATAGGAGCGCTTCCAGAAGCCGAAGCGCTCGCGGATCGCGTGCGCGGGTGCGGGATGATCGGCGGCGCTCATTGGAAATTGTCCCTGGAACGGCTCATCAATTCGATGAACACGTCTTCGAGCGAGGGCGATGATTTGTGCCAGTGCAGGCCGCTCTTCTCGCGCCACGGCGCGATGTTGGCCTCGAGCGCGGCGACGTCGCGCCCGGAAACGTGCAGCGAAGTGCCGAACGGTGCCACCATGTCCACGCCGGGCTTGCCGGTGAGCGCGGCCGTGAGCCCGTTGAGCTCCTCGCCCGTCACGGTGTAGGTCGTCAGGGCGGACTTCGCGATCACCTCCTCCACCGTGCCGTGCGCCAGCAGATGGCCGTAGGCGATATAGGCGATCTCGTGGCAGCGCTCGGCCTCGTCCATGTAGTGGGTCGAGACCAGGACGGTGAGGCCGTCGGCCGCGAGCGCATGGATCTCGTTCCAGAAATCGCGCCGCGCCTTGGGATCGACGCCGGCGGTCGGCTCGTCCAGCAGCAACAGTTTCGGACTGGGCAGCGTGCAGGCCCCGAGCGCGAGCCGCTGCTTCCAGCCGCCGGAGAGCTCGCCCGCGAGCTGCTCCTCGCGCCCCGACAGCCCGAGCCGCTTGATCATGTCGCGCGCGGCGCCGCGTGCATCGGCGATGCCATAGAGCCGGGCGACGAATTCGAGGTTCTCGCGCACCGAGAGGTCCTGGTACAGGCTGAAGCGCTGGGTCATGTAGCCGACCTGGCGCTTGATCTTTTCGGCATCGCGCCGGATATCGTAGCCGAGGCATGTGCCCTCGCCGCTGTCGGGCGTGAGCAGGCCGCAGAGGATGCGGATGGTGGTGGTCTTGCCCGAGCCGTTCGGCCCGAGGAAGCCGTAGATCGAGCCGCGCTTCACCTGCATCGACAGATCGTGCACGACCTCGCGGCCGCCAAACGACTTGGTCAGGCCCTTGACGTCGATCGCGATGCCGTTGCCGTTGCCGCCGCTCATCGCTTGTCCGCCACCGGCGTTTTTGGATGGAGATAGACGTCAATCGGCTGTCCGACCCGCAAGGCATCGGGCCGCGAGGGTCGCGCCTGGATCAAATAGACCAGCTTGTTGCGCTCATCGAGGCTGTAGATGACAGGCGGAGTGTACTCGGCCGAGGTCGCGATGAAATAGATCTTTGCGGTGAGATCCGCCGCGCAATTGTCGCAAGAGATGCGCACCGTGTCGCCGATCGCAAGCTTCGGCAACTCGGTCTCGGGCACGAAGAAGCGCAGCTTCATGTTGCCGGGCGGCATGATCGAGAGCACCGGCCGCTGCGCCGCCACCATCTCGCCCTCGCGGAAATAGATCTGCTGGATGGTGCCGGCAACGGGCGCAAAGCCCCTGCGCCGCGCCATTCGCGTCTCCGACGTCGCGACCCGCGCTTCGGCGACACGCAAGGACGACACGGCGGAATCGAGATTGGCCTGCGTACCGGAGCCGGTCTTGTTCAGCGAGGCCGCGCGATCATAGGTCTGCTGCGCATTGGCCAGTGTCGCCTTGTTCTGGTTGAGGTCGGCAAGCTGAAGATCGTCGTCGACGGAATAGAGGGCATCGCCGACCTTCACCTCGTCGCCCTCGCGCACATTGAGCTTCGTCACCCGGCCCGCTTCGTCCGGGCTGACGAAGATCATGTCGGCCTCGACCCACCCCTGAAATCCGGGATCGCGCTTGTCCTTGCAGCCGGCAAGGCCGGTTGCAAGGACGAGGGCCACTGCAAACACAGAAAATGCTCGTGACGACCTCATGTCGTCCTCCGTTCGCCAAAAATCAAATCGAGATGGACGCGCAGCATGTCCTGGGCGTCGAGCGGCGCGTGCCGTGCAAACAGGCTCTGCCAGATCACCGCGATCATCGCGGGTGCGACCAGGATCTGCGGATAGCGCGCGAGGTTCTTCTCGCGGATCTCGCCGCGGGCAATGCCGAGCTCGATCAGCGCGCGCATGCCGGCGATCCCGCGCGAGACGACCTCGCGATAGTAGAAATCGGCGACAGACGGAAAGCGCGGCCCTTCCGCCACGATCAATCGCACGAGATCGCCGCGCCTCGTGCCGATGACCTCTTTCAAAAAGTTACCGGCAAAGGCCTCGACGAGATCGCGCACCGAACCCGTCGGCGGCGGCAGCGCATTCAGCTTCGCTACCACCGGCACGATCACAGTGCGCACCAGCTCCTCGAACATCGATTCCTTGTCCTTGAAGTGCAGGTAGATCGTGCCCTTTGCGACACCGGCGCGCTTGGCGATGTCATCGAGCCGCGTCGCGGCAAAGCCGCGCGCGATGAACTCCTCCATCGCCGCTTCCACGATGGCCGACCGACGCTCGGCCGCACGCGTGGCACGGTTCGAAGCGGGCGCAGCGTCGGCGGGCGCACGGCCCTTCGCATCGGCGCGAGCTGCGGTTGGCGTGGCTGCTTTGGTTGGCTTCTTTGTCATCTCCTATTTATGACTGACCAGTCAGTCATAGTCAAGACAGCGATCCAGCCTTATGCAAGCCAACGAATTAGTATTTACTAATGCATTAGCACATGCTAATCGAATACCCATGATCGAAGCCGCCCCAAATCCCGTCACCACCGTGATGCGCGCCCTCGCCGATCCGACCCGCCGTGCCGTGTTCGAGCGCGTGTTCGAGAGCAAGGAGATCAGCGTCGCCGAGCTCACCCGCGGCAGCGGCGTGACGCAGGGCGCGATCTCACAGCATCTGAAGTCGCTGAAGCAGGCCGGCCTCGTCGCCGAGCGCGCCGAGGGCCGCAACGTCTATTACCGCGCCGCGCCGCAAGGACTCGAGCCGCTGGTCACCTGGATGGACCATTACGGCGTGTTCTGGCGCGAGCGTTTCCAGAATCTGCGTGACCTCTTGAAGGAGATCGATCCGTGAGTGCAGCCGAGTTCAGAGCCGGGACAAAAGACATCGTCCAAGACATTGTTTTAGAGGAGGTCTTCCCTCACGCGCCCGAGACGATCTGGAGGACGCTGACCAGCGCCCAGTTGATCGCGCGCTGGCTGATGCAGCCGACCGGCTTCGAAGCCGCCGAAGGCAAGGCCTTCACGTTCCAGACCACGCCGGGCGGCAACTGGGATGGCGTTATCCATTGCCGGGTTCTGGAAGTCGTACCGAACCGGCGCCTCGTCTATGCCTGGAAGGGCGGCGACGAACGCAACACCGGCTACGGCGCGCCGCTCGATACCGTCGTGACGTGGTCCCTCACCCCGGTCGAAGCCGGCACGCGGATCCGCCTGGTGCATGCGGGCTTCGTCATGCCGAGGAACGAGTCGGCCTACACGGTTATGAGCGGCGGCTGGAAGAAGGTCGTCCGCCAGCTCGACGAGATCAGTGGCGAGAAGTGAGTGGGAGATCTTTCGATGACCAAGCCTTTTACCGGCGGCTGCGCCTGCGGCGCGATCCGCTATTCGATTCTCGGTGAGCCGCTGTTCAGCAATCACTGCCAGTGCCGGGATTGCCAGCGCGAAAGCGGTAGCGGCCACGGCTCGTACATGACCTTCGCACGCGCCGGCGTCACGGTGACGGGCGAGGCGAAGCATTGGGACATGGTCGGCGACAGCGGCAACGTGAAGACGCGCGGTTTCTGCACGCAGTGCGGCTTGCCGGTCTACATGACCTTCGCCGCAATGCCCGACATCTTCACCATCCGCGCCGCAAGCCTCGACGAGCCCGCCCGCTACAAGCCGCAGGTGGTGACCTACGCGGCGCGCGGGTACGATTGGGATCGTCTCGATCCCGACCTGCCGAAATTCGCAGGCATGCCGCCAGGGTGAGGCGGCTGTATTTGGAGTGTCGAAGTCTCGGCATCGTCATGGCCGGACTGTTCCGCATGTCATTCCCGACGCAATGCTCCGGTCCGCGCATCGCGCGGTACCCGTTGCATCGCCAATGACAGCAAAAGGATTATCCCTTGGCGTCGCAGGCCCAGGCGCGGATCACGCATTCCTTGCCGCCGTATTTGTAGCATTCGCGCGTGGCGGCATTGAGCGAGGCCGAGATCTTCGGTTTCACGGCATAGCCATAGGCGCCGCACGGGTTGGCCATATCGACCGACATCGCGGCGCAGGCGCGCTTCATGGTCACGGTCGTGCAGTCGCCCTTGCACTGCTTCTGCGCCGCGGCACGGGCCTCGCGCTCGGCGCCGTAATCAAAAGCCTGGCCATAGGCCCCGCACTTGCCGACCGCAAACGCGCCGGCAGCATGCGCATCCGTGATGTAGCGAGCGCCGGCGACACAAACCGACAGCGCAAAGAAAAACATCGCGCAACGGCGCGCGACGACATTCGAAGCCATGGAAAAACCCCTCCCCCCAAGGCAGGTGGAGAGGACTCTAAGCGGTGGTCGTTTCCAGATGGTGAACGAGGGGTTGAAAACGGACGAATGAGGCACGGCCGCAGGCTCAGACCTCATCCTGAGGAGACCGCGTAGCGGTCGTCTCGAAGGATGGCCGCGAGCGCGATCCGAGCCCTCACGGTTCAAGACCGCGCCTTTTCAATTGCAGCTACGTTTTCTCGGCCTGCCCAGCCACGTACAGGAAGAGAACAACTCCGCTTGGCGCTCTTGCCGAAGGATCAGAACTTGTGCCAGAATTCAACCATAGGATGTTGCGGGAGGCAGATATGCTTTCTACCAACGATCGAATTGTATTGGGCACCTTAATTGTTCTCATTCTTTGGCTCTTTCTTTTCCTCCCGGTCTATCACGAGTCCTTCGAAGGCATAGTTGTCGTCTGGGATTTCGTCAGCGCCGTAATTTGTGCTGGGATCGTGCTGTTGCTGCTGCCGAGCTTGTGGGCCCGCATCCATGGGTTATTCGAGGTCTTTTCCGATCTCGCCGCTCCGATCTTCGTGCTGATTCTGGCAAGCGTTATCTATTCGACGGCGCAAATGCGCGAGGTTCTGTGGATCAAGTTTGCACCGGGCATCGATCCGAACGACCCGCTCGCGCCCTTCAGTCTCATGGCTGGCGTCTTCGGAACTGATCTGTGGGCAACGAGTTCGATGCTGCTGTTAGTCATCGCCCTCGGCGTATGGGGACCAGCCCACTTCTACCCATATTCCGACGTTGTCTCAGCATTTCGGCTGTATCCCCACGCGCACCGAATAGCGGATCGCCTGCTCGAAGTCATGTCGCAAGCAAACCGTTTCGGCTTTGCTTGGCTGCTGGCGCCACTGCTTCCGGTTGTTATTTTCTACAACGCACTTGTGCCAACCTTTCCGCTGAAGGGTGAGCTGTTTTACGTGGGGTGGGAAATACTCTTCTATGGGCTGTTGCTGGCCTCCATATTTGGCCTCGTCTTCCTCTACACTCTGCTGGTGTACCTGACATCGCGAGACCGATGGCGCATCGATTTCGTCGTCAGAGCTTTTCCCTACTTGCCTTTGATCCCGTTCGTTACGCTATTCAAGAATTTCCCTCGGCTATCGGAAAGCTTTCTCAGTATCAAACTGAACCGCCAACTGTTCGAAGCGGCTCTTTTCTCGCTGTTTGTCCTGGCTATCTTTGCGTTTGTTCTGTTCTGCATCGTACCGATCGTCTACTTGGCCTCCGGGCTCAACATTATGAGCGTGGTGCAAAATGAGATTTTCACGGTAAATGTATTCTTGGCCGCCAGCTTGTCGTTTTCGGCGACGCTGTTCGGTCTGGCCCGTGAAAAGAAGCGATGGCACGGACTTCACGTCATCATCGGCGCGATGCTCGCGTTCGCGTATTTCGACCTTGACGACAACCACGCTATTCGCAGGCTTGCCGGCCAATCGATAGCTGGAACCTACGTGAAGCCATTAACTCTCGAGGACGGGTTTCAAACCTGGATAGCATCGCGCTCTGATCTCGACCGTTTCGAGGACGGCACCTACCCCGTCTACGTGGTGGCAGCTGAAGGAGGTGGCATCTACGCCGCATACCATGCCGGCATGTTCCTCGCCGCAATACAGGATCAGTATCCAGAATTCGCGCAGCACACATTTGCGATCAGTGCAGTCTCGGGAGGCGCTTTGGGCGCCTCGATATTTTCATCCCTCGTCAAGGCAAGAACACGAGTCGATGCGGCCAGAGCGCCTCAGAATTGGTATTGGGACAATGCACAGAGCTTTCTCCAGAAAGACTTCCTCTCCGATCTTATAAGCGCAACTCTCTTCTTGGACGCGCCTGCGCGGATTCTGCCTTGCTGGAATCTCTTATGCCCCGGAGCAAGTTTGAATCGAGCGCGCGCGCTCGAGCGCTCCATCGAAAATGCTTGGCCGGCAGCGGCACAGGATCGGAAGTATCCAAATCCGTTCAAGTCCGGCATTCTCGGCTCTTGGGATCCCAAAAGTGTGGCTCCGGCCCTGCTCTTAAATTCGACCGAAGTCGAGACTGGCGAACGGGTGGTCGTTGCGCCGATGAGCTTGCAGAGCAGTCAAACGCCGGGTCTCTATAGCCTATCTGACAGGAATCCGACGCTCGATATCCCGCTCAGTACCGGTGTTGGATTGAGCGCGAGTTTTCCATTCGTAAGCCCAGCTGGTTGGTATGCAGCGACAGCTCCAACGGGAGAGAGAATACGTACTGAGAAGCGTCGGCTTGTTGATGGTGGTTATTCCGACAATTCGGGAATTGCTACGGCGCTCGATATCATCGCGCGACTTCAAGCATGCCCCGCCACTCGTCCGGTCGACTGCAAGCCTAAAGCGCGATTCATTCTTCTAGCCCTGGTTAGCCCTCCCGCCGACGACGGATTTGACAACTCTACCTACTCCTTTGGTGAATTGGCGACCCCACTGCGAGCCCTGGATAGCATTCGCTCCGAACGCGGCCGGCGCGCCGTTGCGCAGGCTCAACTATTTATGGACCAAAAGACTTGCGCCGACGCCGATCAAGAAAACCATAGTGCATCGTGCACCGAGGGGAGAGTGCGCAAGGTGATCCTCGCGACGGACGATGTGCGCGTCCCACTCGGATGGGTGCTGTCGGATCGATCCCGTAGAGCGATCGAATGCAGTTTCGGCTTGGAAGCTCATTGTCCTGCAGCGCCAATTGGCAAGAACACGGCTAGCATGCGCGAGAACAACAAGAGGATCGCGCTCCAGATCGGAAAGGAATTGAAAACCGATCGAATGTCCGAATCTTCTCCGCCCACCAACGATGCTGCACATCTTGGAACGGGAGCCATTTCTCCGGCGCGGTGAAGAGAATAGCAGCGACCTCCTACGGGCACCACTATCCCCGCCGTGCCGCTTCCAGCGCCTGCGGCGTGTCGATGTCGAGGAACGCGCTCTCGCCATCCACGGGGACTTCGGCCACCGCTTCGGTGTGCTTGGCGATCAGATGGCGCGCGCCGACGTCGCCGTCGAGCGTCATCAATTCCCTAAAGAAGCGGCGCGACCACAGCACGGGATTGCCGCGGCGCCCGTCACTGACGGGCACGACGATGAGGTTGCCGCGATCCGGCGCAAAGCCGTCGATGAGACGGTCGATCAGGCCGGCATCGATCAACGGCATGTCGCCCAAACAGACCACGGCGCCGTCGCAAGCCTCAGGCACGGCCGCGATGCCGGCCTTGACCGAGCTCGCGATGCCGCCGGCGAAATCCGGATTGCGGACGAACTTCACCTTCAAGCCTTGCAGCGCCTGCTCGACCAGCTCGGTCTGATGGCCGGTGACGACGATCACCTCGGACGCCTTGGAGGCCAGCGCCTGCTCGGTCGCGATCCGCACCAGCTTCTTGCCGTCGAGCTCGGCGAGCAGCTTGTTCGGTCCGCCCATCCGGGTCGAGCGGCCCGCCGCGAGCACGATGGCCGCGACCTGGCTGTTGCCCTCGATCGCGGGTTCTGCGCGCGGCTGCGGCCGCGTGACGATCTCCATCAGGAGGCCGCCGACGCCCATGCCCATCAACTCGGAACGCGTCACCTTGATGCCGGCGAGCAGCCGCATCAGCACCCAGTCAAAACCGTTCTCGACCGGCGAGCGTGCGCAGCCCGGCGCGCCCAGCACCGGCACCCCGCCGGCCCGCGCGATCAGCAGCAAATTGCCGGGGTCGACCGGCATGCCGAAATGCTCGATCTCGCCGCCGATCCCGGTGACGGCCGCCGGAATCACGTCGCGGCGGTCGGCGATCGCGGACGCCCCGAACACGATGACGAGCTCCGCACCAAGCCCGAGCAATTCCTTGATCGCGGCCGACAGCGCCCGCTCCTCATGCTGCACGCGCCGCTCGGCAATGATGCTGGCGCCGGCCGGCGCGAGCCGCTCGGCGGTGACGCGCAGCGTCTTGTCGATCACCTTCGACGAGAGGCCCGGCAGCAGCGTCGAGACCACGCCGACGCGCTTGATGACGTAGGGCGCGATCTTCAGCACGTCCCTGCCCGCCGCCTTCACCGCGGCATCGCGCAAATTGCCTTCGACGCCGAACGGGATGATCTTGACGGTGCCGACCATCTCGCCCTCGACCACCGGCTTGTAGGCGGAGAGCGTCGCAAAGGTGATGGCCTCGTCAATATTGTTGATGCGGTCGACCGCGGCGCGGTCGATCACCAGCACGCCCGGGCGCGCGGCGAACAGATTGGCGCGGCCGGTGAAGGCGCGCTCGACATGAATGCCGTCGCCGCCGACGGCCAGCGCGATGCTGGCGGCGGCGACATCCTCGGAGACGTCGCCCTCCTCCATGCGCACCACCACGACGTCCTTGATGCCGGCGCGCGTCAGCGCCTCGACCTCGGCCGGGCCGATCGTCGTACCCTTCTTCAGCACCAGCGGACCCTGGCGCAGGGTGTGGACTGTCACCCCGCCGATCGCATCCTTGGGGCTCGCCGGTCCGAATTTCATGCCGCTTCTTCTTTTTCTTTGGGAGGCAGGCGCAGCACCGCCGTGATCTCGGCCATGATCGACACCGCGATCTCGGACGGCGAGACAGCGCCGATCGCCAGCCCGATGGGTGCGTGGATGCGCGCGATGTCGCTGTCCTTCGCGCCCTGCGCGCGCAGCCGGTCGCCGCGCTTGGCATGCGTTTTTCGCGAGCCGAGCGCGCCGATATAGAAGCAGTTGCGCTCGAAGGCGTGCAGCAGCGCGG
Source organism: Bradyrhizobium sp. 613_E4_N2_2 (assembly GCF_052075995.1). Lineage (NCBI taxonomy): Bacteria > Pseudomonadati > Pseudomonadota > Alphaproteobacteria > Hyphomicrobiales > Nitrobacteraceae > Bradyrhizobium > Bradyrhizobium sp. 613_E4_N2_2. The sequence continues at coordinate 3,284,161 of NZ_CP197234.1, read as the reverse complement.
GATCGTCGATCTTCGGATCGTGCGTCACCGCGACGAAAGCCGTGTAGACATCGACATTGAGCGGCGGCAGCGCCGTGTCGGGCCATTCGGCGACCAGGGGAATGTCAGGGAAGCGCTCCGCGCTCGCAAACGCCGTGCGGGGATCGACCACGGTGACGTCGTAGCCGAGCGAGCGCGCCAGCGGCGCCAAGGCCTGGCTGATATGGACCGCGCCGACGATGACGAGCTTTGCGGTCGGCGCGTAGACGTTGAGGAACAGCTTTTTGCCGCCGGCTTCTACACTGGCGCTCTTGCCCATGCGAAGCTGCTTGTCCAGTTCGGCACGCAGCGGGTCTTTTGCAAAATCCGCAGCCTTCACTAGGCGCTGATCGCCGGTCTCGGTGTCGGTCACCAAAATCGCCGGCCGGCGCGCGGCGCGCTCGGCATTGAGTTCGTGCAGGATTGCGAGCTTCACGGCTAGCCGACCTTCTCGACGAAGACGCGGATGGTGCCGCCGCAGGACAGCCCGACATTCCAGGCCGTCTCATCGGCAACGCCGAACTCCAGCATCCTGGGCTTGCCGCTCTGGATCACGTCCATGGCCTCGGTGACCACGGCGCCTTCGACGCAGCCGCCGGACACCGACCCCAGAAACGTGCCCTCATCGTTGATGACGAGGCTCGAGCCCGCCGGGCGCGGCGCCGAGCCCCAGGTCTCGACAACGGTGGCCAGCGCGACGCCCCGGCCGGCCTTCTGCCAATCCTCCGCCGCCTTCAGAATATCCTCGTCGCGATCGAGCATGGCTTAACCTCTCAAGCTGCGGAACGGATCAGGCTGCGGTGATGCGGCGGCAGCGGCCGGGAGAGCGTCGTGATCAGCTCCTGGATCGAACTCAAATTATGTACCGGGCGGAATTCGTCAACGTGCGGGAGCATCATTTTGATGCCCTGGGCCTTGGCCTCGAAGCCGCCGAACCGCAGAAGCGGGTTGAGCCAGATCAGTCGCCGGCAGGACCGGTGCAGCCGGTCCATCTCGAAGGCGAGCCTGGAATCGGCCTCCCGCTCCAGCCCGTCGGAGATCAGCAGCACGATGGCGCCCTGGCTCAGCACCCGCCGCGCCCACAATTTGTTGAAGTTGTGCAGCGAGGCCGAAATCCGGGTGCCGCCGGCCCAGTCCTCGACCGAGGCCGAGCAGCTCGCCAGCGCCTCATCAGGGTCGCGCTGGCGCAGTGCCCGGGTGACGTTGGTCAGCCGGGTGCCGAACAGGAACACCGAGACGCGCTTTCGCGCGTCCCCGATGGCATGCAGGAAATGCAGGAACAGGCGGGTGTACTCGCTCATCGAGCCCGAGATATCGAGCAGGGCTACGATCGGCGCCGGCTTCTCGATGCGCCCGAGGCGATGGATGTCGATGATGTCGCCGCCGGTACGCAAGGACGCGCGCAGCGTGCGGCGCAAATCGAGACGAAGCCCGCGGGGATCGGGCCGGTGCCGGCGCGTCAGAAGCTCGGCCTGCGGCAACCGCATCCGCTCGACGGCGCGGAGCGCTTCGGTGATCTCAGCCGCGCTCATCTGGGCAAAATCCTTCTTCTGAAGGATCTCCTTGTCGGAGACCGACAGGCGCAAATCCTGCTCCTGGTGCTGCGGCGTCTCCGTCATCCGCGGCTGCGACATCGCCTCCTGCACGCGGCGGGAGCCGGCCTGCGGCTTCTTCTTGGCCTGCTCCGGCAACGGCACCGAATCCAGCATGTGCTTCCACTCTTCCGAGGCGCGGAAGAACAAGTTGAAGGCCTGCCTGAAGATCAGCGCATGCTCGTGGCGCTTGACGAAGATCGCCTCCAGCGTGGTGAAGACGTCGGCGCGGTTGCCGATGTCGATCACCTGGAGCGCGCTCATGGCATCGATGACGGCGCCCGGCCCGACCGGCATGCTGGCTGCACGCAACGCGCGGGCAAAGCCGACGATGTTGTCGGCGAACTGCTCGGTCTGGTCGGGCGCAAGGTGGTTGATGGCCATGGTCTCGTATCCATCCCCTCGTCATTCCGGGGCGCGCCCGCTTGGGCGCGAGCCCGGAATCCATTTATCCGCAGTACGTGCGGCCCGATGGATTCCGGGTTCGCGCTACGCGCGCCCCGGAATGACGAGCGCAATTTGACGCGAGATCAATTCTCGCTCGTCGCTTCCTTCAGCACCTTTTGCAAGGTATCGCCCTGCATCCGGGTGATATCGTCCTGGTACTTGAGCAGCGCCCCCAGCGTGTCGCCGACCACTTGCGGGGTCAGCGACCGGGCATCGAGCTCCGACAGCGCTGTGGCCCAGTCGATGGTCTCGGCGACGCCAGGCGACTTGTAGAAATCCTGGTTGCGCAACGCCTGGACGAAACGCACGACCTGCTGCGACAGCTTGGCGGAGATGCCGGGCACGCGCGTCTTGACGATCGCGAGCTCGCGCTCGGCTTCGGGATAGTCGACCCAGTGATAGAGGCAGCGCCGCTTCAGCGCGTCATGGATCTCGCGGGTACGGTTGGAGGTGATGATGACGATCGGCGGATGCGGCGCCTTCACGGTGCCGAATTCGGGAATGGTCACCTGGAAGTCGCTGAGGATTTCGAGCAGGTATGCCTCGAACGCCTCGTCGGCGCGGTCGAGCTCGTCGATCAGCAGCACCGGCGGTCCCGCGACGTCGGGCTCCAGCGCCTGAAGCAACGGCCGCTTGATCATGTAGCGGTCGGCGAAGATGTCGGACGAGAGCTGATCGCGGTCGGTGTCGCCGGCGGCTTCCGCCATCCGGATCGCGATCATCTGTGCGGCGCTGTTCCACTCGTAGACGGCAGAGGAGACGTCGAGGCCCTCGTAGCACTGCAGGCGGATCAGCTTCCGCCCCAGCGCCGCCGACAGCACCTTTGCGATCTCGGTCTTGCCGACGCCGGCTTCGCCCTCGAGGAACAGCGGCCGGCCCATGCGCAGCGACAGATAGGTCACCGTCGCCAGCGATCGCTCCGCGAGATAACCGCGCGAAGTCAAAAGTTCGAGCATCGCATCGACCGATGCCGGCAGGGCCGTGAGAGTCATGAAAATGCCAGTCTCGCTACGCCCTCACCGGGGACAAGTTTGGGCCGAGGCGTGAGGTTCACTCACTCCTTGGCGTTGGCGGCATCGAGGGCACGCCGCGTCAGCACCCCGATGAGATGCGCACGGTATTCGGCGCTGCCGTGGATGTCGCTGTTGAGGCCTTCCGCCGGCACCTCGATGCCGTCGAGCGCCTTCGCGGCGAAGCGCTTCTTCAGGGCTTCCTCGAACGCGGTGACGCGGAACACGCCTTCGGAGCCGGCGCCGGTGACGGCGACGCGCACGTCCGAAGGACGCCGCGCCACGAACACGCCGACCAGCGCATAGCGCGAAGCCTGGTTGCGGAACTTGATGTAGGCCGCCTTCTTCGGCAGCGGGAACATCACCTTGGTGATGATCTCGTCGGCTTCGAGCGCCGTCGTGAACAGGCCCTGGAAATACTCTTCCGCCTTGAGGCGGCGCTTGTTGGTGACGATGGTGGCGCCGAGCGCGAGCACCGCGGCCGGATAGTCCGCGGTCGGATCGTTGTTGGCGAGCGAGCCGCCGATCGTGCCCTTGTGGCGCACGGCCGGGTCGCCGATCTGGCTGGCAAGATTGGCCAGCGCCGGGATCGCCTCACCGACGATCGCGGAGCTTGCGACCTCGGCATGCCTGGCGGTGGCGCCGATCACGAGCGCGCGGCCCTTCATCTCGATCGTGTTGAGCCCCTCGATGTGGGAGAGGTCGACCAGATGCGGGGGGCTGGCGAGACGCTGCTTCATGACGGGAATCAGCGTGTGGCCGCCGGCGATCACCTTGGCGTCTTCGTTCTTCACCAGGAGGTTGGCCGCCTGGCGAACGGTCCCAGGGCGATGGTATTTGAATTCGTACATCTGAATGTCCTGATCGCAGAATGCGCGCGCGGTTAGGCGAGATCGGATTTCGCCATCGCCTTGGCGCCGGCGGAGATCGAAGCGACGATGTTCTGGTAGCCGGTGCAACGGCAGAGATTGCCTTCCAGCTCCTCGCGGATGGTGTGGTCGTCGAGCTCGTGGCCCTTGCGATGGACGATGTCGATCGCGGTCATGATCATGCCCGGCGTGCAGAAGCCGCACTGCAGGCCATGGTGCTCGCGGAAGGCCTCCTGCATCGGATGCAGCGGAGCGCCGTCGGCGGCCAGTCCCTCGATCGTCTTGACCTCGTGGCCATCGGCCATCACGGCCAGCGTGGTGCAGGACTTCACGGCCTTGCCGTCGAGATGCACGACACAGGCGCCGCACTGCGAGGTATCGCAGCCGACATGGGTGCCGGTCAGGCGCAGATTCTCGCGCAGGAACTGCACCAGAAGGGTGCGGGGATCGACGTTGGCCGTGACAGGATTGCCGTTCACGATGAGGGAGATTTTTGCCATAAGCACTCTCTATCAGCGCCCCGACGGGTCCCGTCGAAGCGGTTCTTATAATTATTCCAACCCATCATATGGGCCATTATGCCCGGGGGCAACATCGCCCCGGATGCAAGGCGCCATGCCGAAAGGCGATAGCCTTCAGCCCTGTACCGCTAGCCCTGTACCGCTTTGGCGAAGTTCGCGAAAAATTCGTCGGCCAGTTTCTTGGCGGCGCCGTTGATGAGGCGCTGGCCGAGCTGCGCCAACTTGCCGCCGATCTGCGCCTCGACCTCGTAGGAGAGCAGCGTACCGCCGTCCTTCTCCGCGAGCTTGACCACAGCGCCGCCCTTGGCGAAGCCGGCCACCCCGCCCTCGCCTTCGCCGGAGATCTTGTAGCCGTTCGGCGGGTCGAGATCGGAGAGTGTGACCTTGCCCTTGAAGCGCGCCGACACCGGCCCGACCTTCATTTTCGCCGTCGCGCGAAAGCCGCCGTCGTCGGTCTTCTCCAGCTCCTCGCAGCCGGGGATGCAGGCCTTCAGCACCTCGGGATTATTGAGCTTCTCCCACACGGCCTCGCGCGGCGCCGCAAGCTGGACTTCGCCGTTCATCGTCATGGCCATGGGGTACCTCCCGGATGCTTCTCTATAATGTGCTCAAGTAACGCACGGAGGCCGCAAAGGAAAGGGCAGCCCCCGGCCACGTGCAATGCATATTCGCAACTGCAAAAAGCTTTGCGCCGATGGTTTGGGATTGGCAGAGCCGGGGCATGGTGATTAGGTCCCGCGCAACATGAGCACAGCCCTCTCCCCCCTGCTCGCGCCGATGCTGTCGAGCCCAGCCATGCGCGCGGTCTGCGACGACCGGTCGACCCTCCAGAACATGCTCGATTTCGAGGCAGCCCTGGCACGCGCCGAGGCCGCCACGGATGTGATTCCCGCATCCGCGGTGGGCCCGATCGAAGCTGCGTGCAGGGCCGATACCTTTGACATGGCCGCTCTGGGCGAGGCCGCGACGCGATCCGGCAATCTCGCGATTCCCCTGGTCAAGGCGCTGACCGCCAATGTCGGCAAGGCCGATGCGGAGGCCGCCCGCTACGTCCATTGGGGCGCGACGAGCCAGGACGTCATCGACACCGCGACCATGCTCACGCTTCGCGCCGGCATCGATGCGCTCGATGCCGATCTCAGCCGCGCCATCAAGGGCTTTGCCGCCCTGGCGCGGAGCCATCGCAACACCGCCATGGTGGCGCGGACCTGGCTCCAGCACGCGCTGCCGATGCCGTTCGGGCTCAAGGCCGCGGAATACGCATCAAGCCTCGCCCGCGCCCGCTGCCGCCTGCGGCGGCTCTCCCGCGAGGGCCTTGCGCTGCAATTCGGCGGTGCCGCCGGCACGCTCGCGGCCCTCGGCGACAAGGGGCTCGTCGTTGCAGAGCGATTGGCGCAGGAGCTCAACCTGCCGCTGCCGGAAGCGCCCTGGCACACCCATCGCGACCGGATCGCGGAAGCCGCATCATGCTTTGCGATTCTCGCCGGAAGCTGCGGCAAGATCGCGCGCGACGTCTCGCTGATGATGCAGACCGATGTTGGCGAAGCGTTCGAGCCCGCCGGCGAAGGCCGCGGTGGCTCCTCGACCATGCCGCACAAGCGCAACCCGGTCGCGGCCGCGAGCGCGCTGGGCTGCGCAACCATGGCGCCACAGCTCGCCGCGACGATCTTCGCAGCTCAAGTGCAGGACCACGAGCGCAGCGCCGGCCCCTGGCACGCGGAATGGCCGACGCTGCCGCAATTGATGCTGGTCGCCTCGGGCGCGCTCGCCGCCATCGTCGATATCGCGGAGGGCCTCGACGTCGATGCCGCGCGCATGCGCAGCAATCTCGATGCGACGCATGGGCTCATCATGGCGGAAGCCGTTACGTTTGCGCTGGCCGACAAGATCGGCAAGAGCGATGCGCATCATCTGATCGAGGCCGCCAGCAAGCGCGCGGTCGCCGAGAAGAAGCATCTGCGCGAGGTTCTCGCGGCCGATTCGCAGGTCACGGCGCATCTTTCGCCGGAAAAAATTGCGGCATTGTTCGAGCCGATGGCCTATCAAGGGGCTTCCCAAGCCCTGATCGACCGGCTGCTCGACAGCCTCGAGCGCGACTGAAACGGAGACGCCCAGCATGCCCATGATCGATGCCGACGGTTGCCTGATCAACGTCTCCGTCGAGGGCCGCGACGGCGGGCCGACGCTGATGCTGTCCAACTCGCTGGGCTGCACGTTGCAGATGTGGGAGCCGCAGATGAAGGCGTTGACGCAGGTGTTCCGCGTCATCCGCTACGACCGCCGCGGCCACGGCAAGTCCAACGTTCCGCCTGCCCCCTATACGATGGAGCGCTTCGGCCGCGACGTGCTGGCAATCCTCGACGACCTCAACATCGAGAAGGTGCATTGGTGCGGCCTGTCGATGGGCGGCATGGTCGGGCAATGGTTAGGGGCCAATGCGCCGGAGCGCTTCGGCAAGCTCATCCTCGCCAACACCTCCTGCTACTACGCCGAGCCGACCAAATGGCTGGAGCGCATCGACGCCGTGAAGAAGGGCGGCATCGCGGCGGTGGCCGATGCCGTCATCGCGGGCTGGCTGACCCAGGATTTCCGCGAGCGCGAGCCGCAGATCACGGCGAAGATGAAGTCGATGCTGCTCGCCTCCCCCGTCGAGGGCTATCTCGCCTGCTGCGAGGCGCTGTCGACGCTCGACCAGCGCGAGCTGCTCGCCAAGATCAAGAGCCCGACACTGGTGATCGCCGGCCGCCACGACATGGCGACGCCGATCTCGGCGGGTGAATTGATCCGCTCCAACATTCCCGGCGCAAGCATGACCATCATCGACGCCGCGCACATTTCAAATGTCGAGCAGCCGCACGCGTTCACCGACGCGGTGGTGGGTTTCCTGACGCAGCGCTAGCCGCTATCCGGAGAAAAAACATGGACGACCAGAAGCGCCGCGATGCCGGCATGAACGTGCGCCGGAAGGTGCTGGGCAATGCCTGGGTCGACAAGTCGATCGCGAACCGCAATGCCTTCAACACCGACTTCCAGGACATGATCACGCGCTACGCCTGGGGCGAGATCTGGACGCGGCCGCATTTCGACGAGCGTACGCGGCGCGTGCTCGTGATCGGCACCATGGTCGCGCTGGGGCAATGGGACGAATTCCGCCTGCATGTGCGCGCGGCGCTCGCCGAGGGCGGCTTCACCCCCGACGACATCAAGGAAATCCTGCTTCAGCAGGCAATCTATTGCGGCGTGCCGGCGGCGAACCACGCCGTCAAGGAAGCCTCAGCGATTGTGCAGGAGCTCGGCCTGCTCAAGAGCTAGCGGCGCGGCGGTTTCGACGGCCTCCCGAACGTTCTTGGGCGCCGGCGCGGGCCGCTCGATCACCACCACGATGGCAGCGCCGAGCAGCAGCAGGAGTTCGGTGGCATGCAGCCGGAGCGCGGCCATCTCGCCGACCTTCGAGGCCATCAACATGCTCGTAAACGAGATGAGGCTGCCGATCGCAAGCGCAATGCCGAGCGCCTCGTCGCTGCCGCCATTCTTGCGGACGCGGGGAATACACAGAAGCGCGAGATAGATGGCAAAGAACGCCACCACCGTCAGCCGGCCCAGCGCCAGCAGCCAGGCGGCACGCACCGTGCTCATCCCCGCCATCTGAAGATGATCGCTGAGGAACAGCGCCACCGCGACACTCGGCCGCTCGTAGAGGCCGTGCACCGGTGCCACCATGATGTTGAAGGCCACGAGCGTCCAGGCCGGGATGAAATAGGCCGCCAGCAGGGCGCCGTTGACCGAACCGATCCGCCAATTCCTGAACATGCCGCTTCCCGCTTCGCTCGCTGCGCGCCTTCCATGGAAAGGCTTTGCCGGGGAGCTAACTCGCATCAGACCATGGCGGCAATTTAAACCCTTTGTTTACCTTAACCGGCCCGCCGGGCGGCGCGCCCAAGGAAAAAGGCCCCGCCTCCCGGCGGGGCCCTCTTCACGTCTAGGCTCCGAAACTACTTGTCCTGACCGTGCTGGCCGCCCTGTTGCTGGCCGGGCTTCTCGCCCTGGCGCTGCGGATCCTGCTGCTGCTGTCCGGGTTTCTGCCCGCCACCCTGCTGCTGCCCGGGTTTCTGAGTCTGCTGGCCCGGATTCTGATCTTGCTGCTTCGACATTTGGGGGAACTCCCTAGTTGGACCTCAGAGGAGAGACAACGGCCGGGATTCAGTTTGGTTGCTTTGCGGAACCCGGTTCCTCGCACCTGCGGAACCGAAATGACATCCGTAGCGAAATGACCTCTGTACAAGCCTTTGTGTCGAGGCATGGCCAGTTGCAGCCACCAGTTCCCTCCTGTTACAAAACGAGAAGAATGCTTAGGGGCTGCCGGGGCCCGAGAAGAAACTCAATCACACTTTCTCTCGAAGAGCTCCCTTTGAGCCGCGTCAGGTTTGGTAACGGCAGCCCATGGATTATTTCGCCCAGCAGCTCATCAACGGTCTCGTTCTGGGCTCGATCTACGGCCTGATCGCCATCGGCTATACGATGGTCTACGGCATCGTCGGCATGATCAATTTCGCCCATGGCGATGTCTTCATGATCGGCGGCTTCATCGCCCTGATCACCTTCCTGATCCTGATCTCACTCGGCTTGACCGCGATCCCGGTGATCCTGCTGGTGGTGCTGCTGGTGTCGATGGCGATCACCGCGCTCTATGGCTGGACCATCGAACGCATCGCCTACCGGCCCCTGCGTCATTCCTTCCGCCTCGCCCCGATGCTGTCGGCGATCGGCATGTCCTTCGTGCTGACCAATTACTCGCAGGTGGCGCAGGGCGCCCGCGTCAAGCCGATCCCGCCCTTCATCACCGGCGGCTATACGCTGCACGAAAGCGCGGACGGTTTTGTGATCCAGCTCTCCAACATCCAGATCATGGTGGTTCTCACCACCATCGTGCTGCTTGGAATCTTCACCTGGCTGGTGTCGCGCACCCGGCTCGGCCGCGACATGCGCGCCTGCGAGCAGGACCAGACCATGGCGGCGCTGCTCGGCGTCAACGTCGACCGCACCATCTCCATGACCTTCGTGATCGGCGCCGCACTCGCCGCGGTCGCGGGCCTGATGTACCTGCTCTATTACGGCCTGGTGGATTTCTTCATGGGCTTCGTGGCCGGCATCAAGGCGTTCACCGCGGCGGTGCTCGGCGGCATCGGCTCGCTGCCTGGCGCCATGCTGGGCGGTCTCGCGATCGGCCTGATCGAGACGTTCTGGTCGGCCTATTTCTCGGTCGAGTACAAGGACGTCGCGGCGTTCTCGATCCTGATCGTCGTGCTGATCTTCATGCCGACCGGCCTGCTTGGCCGTCCCGAAGTCGAAAAAGTCTGACGGTCGCCGCGTGACAATTCTCTCGAGCAATACGGCCAAACCTGCAACGGACATCCCCGCTCTGCTGAAGACGGCCTTCGTCAACGCCCTGATCGCGCTGGTGCTGTTCTCGCTGATGGTCGGCGTCCGCACCGAAGCGGGTTCCGACGGCCAGCTCACCTATTGGACCCGCTTCGGCGAGGTCGCCTCCCTCGTTGCCGCCGTGTTCGGCGGCTCGATCGTGCTCGGGCTGTTGCGACAGTGGATCGGGTCCAGCGGCACCGACAAGCTGGTGCCGCCGGCTGTACGCAGCGGCATGTCGTTTCTGGGCCGCTACCTGGCGCCCGCACTTCTGATCTTCACGGTGCTTGTGCCGGTGATCTTCTATGACCAGCGCTATATCCTCGATCTCGCGATCCTCGTGCTCACCTATGTGATGCTGGGCTGGGGGCTGAATGTCGTGGTCGGGCTCGCCGGCCTGCTCGACCTCGGCTACGTCGCCTTCTATGCGGTCGGCGCCTATTCCTACGCGCTGCTCGCCACCAATTTCGGCTGGTCGTTCTGGGTCTGCCTGCCGCTTGCCGGCATCCTCGCCGCGTTCTGGGGCGTGCTGCTCGGCTTCCCCGTACTGCGCCTGCGCGGCGACTATCTCGCCATCGTGACGCTCGCCTTCGGCGAGATCATCCGCCTCGTCATCATCAACTGGCAGAGCCTCACCGGCGGCCCCAACGGCGTCTCCAGCATTCCCCGCCCCTCGTTCTTCGGCATCCCGCTGGACAACAGCGACAACGGGCTCGCCGCCAGGCTCGGCATCGAATATTCGCCGACCCAGCGCATCGTCTTCCTGTTCTACCTGATCCTGGCGCTTGCGCTGCTCACCAACTGGGTGACGATCCGGCTGCGCCGCCTGCCGATCGGCCGCGCCTGGGAGGCCTTGCGCGAGGACGAGGTCGCCTGCCGCGCGCTCGGCATCAACACCACGACCACCAAGCTCACGGCGTTCGCGACCGGCGCTATGTTCGGCGGCTTTGCCGGTGCGTTCTTCGCGACGCGCCAGGGCTTCATCAGTCCGGAATCCTTCACCTTCCAGGAATCGGCGCTGGTGCTCGCCATCGTCGTGCTCGGCGGCATGGGCTCGCAGCTCGGCGTCGCGCTCGCCGCGCTCGCCATGATCGGCGGCTTCGAGCTGTTCCGCAGCCTCGAGACCTACCGCATGCTGGTGTTCGGCATGGCCATGGTGCTGATCATGATCTGGCGGCCGCGCGGCCTGATCGGCCATCGCGCGCCGACCGTGTATCTGACCAAGGCGCAGGCGATCTCTTCCGACCTCGTCAAGGAAGGGCACGGATGAGCGCCGACAAGATTAGCGACAAGATTCTTGGCGTCGATCGGCTGACCATGCGCTTCGGTGGCATCGTCGCCGTGCAGGACCTGTCGTTTGCGGCCGAACGGAAGAAGATCACCGCGCTGATCGGACCGAACGGCGCCGGCAAGACCACCGTGTTCAACTGCATCACCGGCTTCTACAAGCCGAGCGGCGGCGCCATTCGCCTCACCCATGACGACGGCAAGCTGATTGCGCTGGAGCGGCTCAACGATTTCCGCATCGCCAAGCAGGCCAAGGTGGCGCGCACCTTCCAGAACATCCGCCTGTTTCCCGGCATGACCGCGCTGGAAAACCTGATGGTGGCACAGCACAACGCGTTGATGCGCGCCTCCGGCTTCACTTTTCTCGGCCTCATCGGCGCGCCCGGCTACCGCGACGCCGAAAAGCGCGCGATCGACCTCGCCACCGACTGGCTGAAGCGGGTCAATTTGCTCGACCGCGCCGACGATGCCGCCGGCAATTTCGCCTATGGCGACCAGCGCAGGCTCGAGATTGCGCGCGCGATGTGCACCGAGCCTGCGCTTTTGTGCCTGGACGAACCCGCCGCGGGTCTCAACGCGCGCGAGAGCGCAGCCTTGAGCGAGCTCCTGCTATCGATCCGCAACGAGCTCGGTACCTCGATCCTGCTGATCGAGCACGACATGTCGGTCGTGATGGAGATCTCCGACCACATCGTGGTGATGGACCACGGCGTCAAGATCGCGGAAGGCACCCCGCGCGAGATCCGCGACGATCCCAAGGTGATCGCCGCCTATCTCGGCACCGACGAGGAAGAGGCCGTGGCCGTGATGGAGAGCGGGTCGTGACGTCGTCCGCTCCCCTGCTGTCGATCCGGGGCCTGCGCGCCGCCTACGGCAAGATCGAGGCGCTAAAGGGCGTCGATGTCGAGATCAGCGCCGGCGAGATCGTCGCGCTGATCGGCGCCAACGGCGCCGGCAAGTCGACGCTGATGATGACGATCTTCGGCAAGCCGCGCGCCCGCGCCGGCCAGATCCTGTACGAAGGCCGTGACATCACCGACGTTCCCACCCATGAGATCGCCCATTTGCGCATCGCGCAATCGCCGGAAGGCCGCCGCATCTTCCCGCGCATGAGCGTCGCGGAAAACCTCCAGATGGGGGCGGATGCCACCGGATGCACCGACGCCGAACGCGAGGCCACGCTGCAACGCGTGTTCACGCTGTTCCCGCGCCTGAAGGAGCGCTACGCCCAGCGCGGCGGAACGCTGTCCGGCGGCGAGCAGCAGATGCTGGCAATCGGCCGCGCTCTGATGAGCCGCCCCCGCCTGCTCCTGCTCGACGAGCCCTCGCTCGGGCTGGCGCCGCTGATCGCGCGCCAGATTTTCGATGCGATCCGCACCCTGAACCGCCAGGACGGCCTGACGGTCCTGATCGTCGAGCAGAACGCCAACCATGCGCTGAAGCTCGCCCATCGCGGTTACGTCATGGTCAACGGCCTGATCACGCTGGCCGGGACCGGCGCCGAGTTGTTGCAGCGCCCCGAGATTCGCGCCGCCTACCTGGAGGGCGGCCGGCACGGCTGAGGTTGCCGACGGGGAGCGCGTGCGGCCGAATGTGGCGAGATATCTCCGCCAATGCCCGTATTTTGCCGGTGACTTCTCCCGAGATTCATTCAAGAATGGCGCCGGTTTAGACCGGGCGTACCCGGCAACTTCCACAGTCGACCACCCGCGAGGTATCTCATGAAATCACTGAAGCTCATCGGTCTGGCATTCGGCGCGTCGATCGCGCTATCGAGCGCGGCTTTCGCGCAGGATGTCACCGTCGCAGTCGCAGGCCCGATGACCGGCGGAGAGTCCGCCTTCGGCCGCCAGATGAAGAACGGCGCCGAGATGGCCGTGGCTGACATCAACGCCGCCGGCGGCGTCAACGGCAAGAAGCTCGCGCTCAACGTCGAGGACGACGCCTGCGACCCGAAGCAGGCGCGCTCGATCGCCGAAAAGATCGCCGGCGCGAAAATTCCGTTCGTGGCCGGGCACTATTGCTCGTCGTCGTCGATCCCCGCCTCCGAAGCCTATGCCGACGGCAACGTGCTCCAGATCACGCCGGCCTCGACCAATCCGAAGTTCACCGATAGCGGACTCTGGAACGTGGCGCGCGTCTGCGGCCGTGACGACCAGCAGGGCCTGGTCGCGGCGCAGTACATCGCCAAGAACTACAAGGGCAAGAACATCGCGATCCTCAACGACAAGACCACCTACGGCAAGGGTCTCGCCGATGAGACCAAGAAGGCGCTCAACAAGGCCGGCATCACCGAGAAGATGTACGAGTCCTACAACAAGGGCGACAAGGACTTCAACGCGATCGTCTCGCGCCTGAAGCGCGACAACATCGACCTCGTCTATGTCGGCGGCTATCATCAGGAGAGCGGCCTGATCCTGCGCCAGATGCGTGACCAGGGCCTCAAGACGATCCTGATGGCCGGCGACGCGCTCGCCGACAAGGAGTACGCCTCCATCACCGGTCCGGCCGGCGAAGGCACGCTGTTCACCTTCGGCCCCGATCCGCGCAACAAGCCGACCGCGAAGAAGATCGTCGACGCCTTCAAGGCCAAGAACATCGACCCCGAGGGCTATACGCTCTACACCTACGCGGCGATGCAGGTCTGGTCGCAGGCGGCAAAGAAGGCCGGCACCACGGACGCCAAGAAGGTCATGGCGGCGATCAAGGCCGGCAAGTGGGACACCGTGATCGGCCCGATCGAGTACGACGCCAAGGGCGACATCAAGCAGCTCGACTATGTCGTCTACAAATGGGACGCCAAGGGCGGCTACGCCGAGATCAAGGGCAACGGCACCTAAGACAGGATGCCTGACCTTTTAATCAGATCAATCCAACGCCCCGGTTCGCCGGGGCGTTTTCTTTCGCCGTGCGGTCACACGGCTGCGGAGAGTTCGCCGCCCGCCGCAGCCTGGGCCTTGTGGAGCGCTTGCAGGAGATCGTTCGGCCGAAATGGCTTTTGCAGGCATACCACGTCGGCCAGACCAGGCGCCTCGCCCATGAAATCCAGCGCGGTCATGCCGGAGACCGCGACGATCGGGAACCCGGGAACTCGCTCGCGAATGGCCGCCATGACGTCAACGCCGCTGGTGTCGGCCAGGAAAATATCGACGATCGCGGCATCGAAAGCGCCCTCGCTGAAGGCTTTCAGGCCCGCTGCGCCGCTCTCGGCTTCGACGACGTCAAAGCGGTTGACCCGAAGCACGATCGCGACCATGGCGCGGACCTCCTTCTGGTCGTCGACAACGAGAACACGGCGCATGGGAACAACTCCCGGATACGTATCATTATTTGGTTCAATTCACCGCAACTGCCCGGCAAGGCAGTATGGGTCTGTCCCGGTAAATCACCTCTTACCAGCTACCTGTTCCAAGTCCCACCCCAAGTTAAATAAGCTGTAACCTTCGGTTGAGTCGCATGCGCTTTCTGTCAGGATGCGCGCCCGGAGCGGGCTACCATGCGGGTAGCGGCTTCCCGGCCGGAAGAGATTGACGTAGGAGGTCATCATGCCGGCTTACGAGAGATCGACGTGCTAGCGCCTAACGACCGAAGCACATTCCTGTCGACCTTGCCGGCTACGCGAAGCGATCGCAGGGCTGCGTTGGCGATCGTCGGCATCTCCGCAATCCTGTTCGCGCTGGCGGTACCGTTTGCGGGCTTGCCGCTCGCACAGGTGCCGGCCTTCGTGGCGAGCTACCAGTCGGCGCTCGCGGTCAGCGACATCATCACCGCCGTCTTGCTGCTGTCGCAGTTCGCCGTCCTGCGCAGCCGCGCGCTGCTGCTGCTGTCGACCGGCTATCTGTTCACGGCGGCCGCCGCGGTGACCCACGCCCTCACCTTCCCCGGGCTGTTCGCCCCGGCCGGATTGTTCGGTGCAGGCCCGCAGACCACCGTCTGGCTCTACATGATCTGGCACGCCGGTTTCCCGCTGTTCGTGCTGGCCTATGCCTGGCTCAAGGACGGCAACGGCGGCAACAGGATTGCGAGCTCGGCGGCTCCCGCGATCGCTCTCTCCGTCGCCGGCGTGGTCGTCGCGATGACCGTCTTCGCCTGGCTGGTGACTGCGCAGCACGGCCTGCTGCCGGTCCTGCTCAAGGACGGCCACTACACCCCCACCATGATCGGCGTGGTGTCGTTCGTGTGGTCCCTGAGCTTCGCGGCGCTGGTCACGCTGTGGTTTCGCAAGCCGCACACGGTGATCGACGTCTGGCTCATGGTCACGATGTGCGCCTGGCTGTTCGACATCGCGCTGTCAGCGATCGTCAACGTCGCGCGTTTCGACCTCGGCTTCTATGCCGGCCGGCTCTACGGCCTCGGTGCGTCGAGTTTCGTGCTCGCGGTGCTGCTGATCGAGAACGTGCGTCTCCAGGCCAACACCGCAGGCATGGTCGGCGCGCTGCAGCGGCAGTCGAGCTCGGAGCGGAACTATTATGCCGAGCGCGAGCGGCTGTTCAGCGCCGTCGTCGAGTCCTCCAACGACGCCATCATCACGAAGTCGCTCGACGGCACCATCACGTCCTGGAACAAGGCGGCCGAGCGCGTCTTCGGCTACTCCGCCAGCGAGGCGATCGGCCGCCAGGTCGATATCATCATGCCGGAGGGGCAGCGGGAGGAAGTCGCCGAAATGCTGGCCCGCACCCGCAACGGCGAGGTCATCGACCAGCACGAGACCGTGCGGCTGCACAAGAGTGGCCAGCCGATCGACGTCGTGCTGAGCCAGGTCCCGCTGCGATCGACCGACGGCAAGATCATCGGCGCCTCCAAGGTCGCCCGCGACATCACCGAGCGGAAGCGGGCGGAATCCGCTCTCAACCGCGAGATCGAGGAGCGCCAGCGCATCTTCGAGACCTCGCAGGACCTGATCCTCGTGACCGACGGTTACGGCAATTTCATCCAGATCAGCCCGAGCGTGAAGGACATCCTCGGGTACAAGCCGGAGGACATGATCGGGCACAGCGCCATCGAGTTCATTCACCCCGATGACCTCGACAACACCCGCAGCGAGATGCGCGCGGCGCGGCGTGGCGCGGTCAAGCGCAGCTTCGAGGCGCGCTACTACCACTACGACGGTCACGAGGTGACGCTGAACTGGATGGGGACCTGGTCGGAGCCGGTGAAGCGCCATTTCTTCATCGGCCGCGACCTCACCGAGAAGCAGGCCGCGGAAGCCCAACTCAGGCAGGTCCAGAAAATGGACTCCATCGGCCAGCTGACCGGCGGCGTCGCCCACGATTTCAACAACGTGCTGACCGTCATCACTGGCACGATCGGCATCCTCGCGGACGCGGTGGCCGACCGTCCCGAGCTCGCCGCCATCACCAAGTTGATCGACGACGCCGCCGAGCGTGGCGCGCAACTGACCAAGCACCTGCTCGCCTTTGCCCGCAAGCAGCCGCTCCAGCCGCGCGAGATCGACGTCAATGCGCTGGCGCTCGAGGCCGCAAAGCTGCTGCACCCGACCCTCGGCGAGCAGATCACCATCATGCCGCAGCTCACCGAGGATGCCTGGCCGGCGCTGGTCGACCCGGGCCAGCTTTCCACCGCGATCCTCAATCTCGCGCTGAACGCGCGCGACGCCATGCCGGACGGCGGCACATTGGTGCTGGAGACCCGCAACATCTTCCTCGACGACGGCTATGCCAGCATGAATCCCGACGTCGTCGCCGGCAGCTATGTGATGATCGCGGTCAGCGACACCGGCACCGGCATTCCACCGGACCTGATGGAGCGGGTGTTCGACCCGTTCTTCACCACCAAGGAGGTCGGCAAGGGCACCGGGCTCGGGCTCAGCATGGTGTTCGGCTTCGTCAAGCAGTCCGGCGGACACATCAAGATCTACAGCGAGGAAGGCCACGGCACGAGCGTGAAGATCTACCTGCCGCGCTCGAGCGGCGTGCAGGAGAGCGAGTACGAGTCGCTCCAGAACGTGCCCATCGCCGGCGGCGACGAGAAGATCCTGATCGTCGAGGACGACGCGCTGGTACGGCAATATGTCGTGACCCAGATCAAGAGCCTCGGCTATGCCGCGCTCGAAGCCGCCAATGCGGCCGAAGCCCTCACCATCATCGATGCCGACAAGGGCATCGACCTGCTCTTCACCGACATTATCATGCCCGGCCACATGAACGGCCGCCAGCTCGCGGACGAGGCGGTACGGCGGCGTCCCGACCTGAAGACGCTGTTCACCTCGGGCTACACCGAGAACGCCATCGTCCATCACGGCCGGCTCGATTCCGGCGTGCTGCTGCTGGCCAAGCCCTATCGCAAATCCGAGCTTGCCAAGATGCTCAGGACCGCGCTGGCGAGTTGAGCGCGCGGCATCGGTGCGCTATCGCTGATGCCTGAAGCGCATGGAGTGCCGGCCTTGAAAAACCTGCTTACCGATATCGCCGGCGTCCGCGTCGGCCATGCCGAGGATGCGAAAGTCGCCTCTGGCACGACAGCGATCATCTTCGATGCCCCGGCGGTCGCGGCGATCGACGTGCGCGGCGGCGGGCCCGGCACGCGCGAGGATGCGCTGCTCGATCTTGCCAGCACGGTCGAGCGCGTCGATGCGATTGCGCTGTCCGGCGGCTCCGCCTTTGGCATCGAGACCGGCGGCGGCGTCCAGGCCTGGCTTGCCGAACAGGGCCGCGGCTTCCGGATTCGCGAGGCGGTGATCCCGATCGTGCCGGGCGCCATCGTGTTCGACCTGCTCAACGGCGGCGACAAGGCCTGGGGTCGCTTCGCGCCCTATCGCGATCTCGGTTACGCAGCAGCTGTGGCCGCGGGCCACGACTTCGCGCTGGGCAGCGTCGGCGCAGGCCTCGGCTGTACCACCGCGACCTTCAAGGGCGGGCTCGGCTCGGCTTCGGCGGTCCTGCCCAACGGCATCAAGGTCGCCGCCATCGTGGTCGTCAACGCGGTCGGCAGCGCAACCGTCGGCGAGGGACCGTGGTTCTGGGCGGCGCCGTTCGAGGAGAACGGCGAGTTCGGCGGGCGCGGCCTGCCAGCCAAGTTCACGCCGGACATGCTGGCGATGCGCATCAAGGGCGGCCCCGCCGCGAGCGCGCGCGAGAACACCACGATCGGCGCCGTCGTCACCGATGCGACGCTGACCAAGGCCCAGGCCAAGCGGCTTGCGATGATCGCGCACACCGGATTTGCCCGCGCCATCTATCCGGTGCATGCCCCGACCGACGGCGACGTGCTGTTTGCGGCTGCGACCTGCGAGAAGCCGATCGAGCCGCTGGTCGGCCTCACCGAGCTCGGCACGGTCGCCGCCAACGTGGTCGCGCGCGCGATCGCGCGCGGCGTGTACAGCGCGACGGCGCTGCCGTTTGCGGGAGCATTACCGGCGTGGAAGGACCGCTTCGGCGGGTAAGGGGCACGCGCCTATCACCGCATATCGCGCGTCATCGCCCGGCGAAGACCGGGCGATCCAGCATTCCAAAGGCAGTTGTGATTGAACCGAGAAGCCGCGGCGTACTGGATGCCCCGGTCCCGGCTCCGCCAAGGCTACGCCGGGGCCACAAGGGTGCTCGGCCGCCGAAGCTTTAGCGAAGGCGGCAAGCCGGGGCATGACAGCGAGTGGGCGTCAGACGCTCATCGACATCGACGAGCCGGCGGTCGCTGAGGCGCCTTGCCCCTGCCCGCCTTGCCGCTGCATCAACTGCGCGAACAGATCGTAGGCCGAATTGCGAGAGGAGCTGGAGGCGCCCGGGACCGTCGTCGACATCTTGAAGCCGTCGGCGTAGGTGACAGTGGTGGTGGTCGAGCCGTCGGCGGCGGTCGTCGTGGTCGAGGTCGATCCGCCGCTCGCCTTCGAGGCGGAATCCGATCCATCGCCCGAGCCGCCCGCACCCTGCGCGTGGTGGTGGCCGCCATGGCCGCTCTTCAGCGCCTTCGACATCTCATCCAGGCTGACGCTGCCGTCGGAATTCGTATCCATCTTCGAGAACACGTCATCGGCCTGCGCAAGGTTGGTGCCGCCGGCCCCGAGCGCGTTCTCGAATTCGGACTTGGTGATCTTGCCGTCGCCGTCCCCGTCGATCTGGGAGAACAAGTCCTTCAGCGCGGCGTCGCGGCTCGTCGAGGTCGAAGACGTCGAGCCGGACGAGGTCGAGCTGGCCGTGCTGCCGGTGCCGCTGGACGACTGGCTCTGCGCGGCGAACAGCGCGTTCATCGTCTCCGGCGAGATCTGCGGAGTTTTGCCCGCATTGACCGACGAGGTCGCGCCGCTGGTCGTGCTGCTGCCGCTGTCGATCGCGAACGGATTGATCGGCGCGTTCTGCGAAGACCCCGTGTTCTGGGTCGACGAGGACGATTTCGACTTCGTCAGCGACTGGATCGCGTCGAGCGCGCTCGATACGGCACCAAGGGCAAACAACATTGCACAACTCCAACCGATGCGGCACGCCGCAGCCAATGTTCTGGCGGTGATGTCAGCAAGCGTCGTGCCAGCGCAAAAAGCTCAATGAAATCCGCCTTCGCGACGCCTGGCGCGGCTCCGGAACACCGGCAATTCATGCCGGTCGCGGCAGAAATTTCCGCCCACAGGAAGCACGCCGCCCCTGCATTGCCCGGCTGAGAGGCCCATGTTAGGCGAGCATCATCTTTCACGGCCGCCACGGGACACCGCGCCATGACCCAAGCCTTCACTCCCCGCCCCCTGGCCATCGCGCCCTCGATCCTGGCCTCGGACTTCTCCAAGCTCGGCGAAGAGGTGCGCGCGGTGGACGCGGCCGGCGCCGACTGGATCCATCTCGACGTGATGGACGGACATTTCGTGCCCAACATCTCCTACGGCCCCGACGTCATCAAGGCGATGCGCCCGCACACCAAGAAGATCTTCGACGCGCATCTGATGATCTCGCCCTGCGACCCCTATCTCGAGGCCTTCGCCAAAGCCGGCTGTGACCACATCACCGTGCATGCGGAAGCAGGTCCCCATCTGCACCGCTCGCTCCAGGCGATCCGCGCGCTCGGCAAGAAGGCCGGCGTCTCGCTCAACCCGGGCACGCCGATCAGCGTGCTCGAATACGTCATCGACCTCGTCGACCTCGTGCTGGTGATGTCGGTCAATCCCGGCTTCGGCGGCCAGGCCTTCATCCCGTCTGCGATCGGCAAGATCCGCGACATCCGCGCGATGACGGCGGGACGTCCGATCGACATCGAGGTCGATGGCGGCGTCGGTCCCGATGTCGCGGGTCCCCTGGCCGCGGCGGGCGCCAACGCCTTCGTCGCCGGCACCTCCGTGTTCAGGGGCGGCACGCAGGAAGCGTACAAGACCAACATCGCCGCGATCCGCAACGCCGCCGCAGGCGCACGCGGCGAAGCGATCTGAAGCACAAGCAACATATTTGCTGAAAAGCTGCGGGTCTTACGGGCGCTGCGACGCGCAATGCCTAAATTGCACCTTGATCCGTACTCCTCCGGGCTTCCCTGATTCGTGCAAATCACCGCTAGTGATTCTTGCCTGTTTTCGCGGGAGCACATCATGACGACGACCCTGGTTTGGACTGGCGTGGCGTTGTGGCTTGGTTTCAGTGCGTTTGTTGTGTTTGGCCCATCGGCCGGACCGGCGAGAGTGCCGGCACGTTCGGCCCGCATCGTCCGTCGCGACTGGTATCGGGCCTGAGCCCATGCAGATCGCGCTCGTGAAGCGTCAAGCGAAGCGCAGGTGCCGCATCCCGCGGCGCCCGCATCCTGACCTCGACTATTTCTTCGGTCGGCTCGAACGCACCGAAGGCGAGAGGCGCGACGACACCGGGCCCGAGATGGCGGACCCGGATCACCCGCTCCGGTCACCGCGCCGGCATTGAATTCTATTCTGGACCACGCCCGATGAAACCGCACTGCCCGAACTGCCTGAAGGAAATGACCAAGGCATCCGCGTCGCGTAACCTCTTCAATTGCGAGCCCTGCCGCGAGATCATCCAGTATTTCGGCGGCGGCGCGGATCACGGCGAGCCCGGCCCGCAATTCTGCTGGCCGATCCGCCGCAAGCGCTCCGTCCACGCCGCCCACGCGGCGTGATCTTTCCTAGCCCCACACGACGCCGGCGTCTGGTTTCGCAGCAGCCATCCGCGGCGGCCGCACCACGGTGACGGTGCAGGCCGCCTCCGAGGCCACCTTGGCCGAGACGCTGCCGAGCAGCGCGCGGCGGAACGAGCTCTGCCGCGCGCCGATGATGACGTGGTCAACCTGATTGACCTCGGCGAATTCCAGCAGCGCCGCGGCGGGATCAACGGCTTCCAGCACGTGAACCGACAGCCGGCTCTCATCCAGCTTAAGCGGCGTCGCCCAATGCCGGAGCGCGACCAGGCGGTCGACATGCTTGTTGGAGCCCTGCTCGTCGAGCGTCCGGTCGATCGCGATGCGGTTGAGCTTGAGCACGTTGACGCAGGCAAGCCGCGCCGACGGCAGCGTCGCGAGAATGCGCTCGGTCGTCACGCGCAGCGCCTCGTTCAGCTCGCCCGCGCCTTCCACCGTGTCGAGCGCGACCGCGAGGATCGGGCTGGAGGCGATTTGCGCGGCGACGTCCGATTTCGCGCGCGGCGCCATGACACCCAGGTTGAAGCGCCGCCGCCAGGCGACGCTCAAGGGGTCGCGCTTCAGCCGTTCCGAACGCGCGGTGAGCCTGACCTGGTCCGGATGAGCGAGATCGAAGGCGAGCTGGGACGCGGTCGGATAGCGCCGCACCGGCTCGATCTCGAGACAGCGCAGCACCACCTCCTGAAGCCAGGGCGGATAGTCCGCCCGCAATTCGCGCGGCGGATGCGGATCGCGCCACAGCCGGCGACGCATCGCGCGCAGCGTCTCGCCCTCGCCGAAGGGGCGCTCGCCGGTGGTGAAGAAATAGAGCAGCACGCCCAGCGAAAACAGATCGCTGCGCGGATCGTCGCGTACCCCCAACAGCCGCTCGGGCGCCATGTAGGGCGCGGTGCCGTAAGGCAGGCGGAATTCTTCCTGCAACAGGTCCGGCAGATGGTTGTGGTGCGACAGGCCGTAATCGATCAGGACCGCCTCGCCGCTGTCGCGGAACATGATGCTGCTCGGCTTGATGTCGTGATGAATCACGTTCTGCCGGTGCAGATCGGCCAGCGCGGCGGCGATCTTCGCGACGAGCTGCCGCGCCTCCTCGTATGGGAGCGGCAGATCGGGCAGCCGCTTGTAGAGCGTGGTCCCGGGAATGCGCTCGATCACGGCGTAGGCCTGGTGCGCGAAGTCGCCGGTGCCGAAACACGAGGGCACGTGCGGCCCGGCGAGCCGCGGCAAGATCATCATCTCCATCTCGAACGAGACGATCGCGGCGGGGTCCTCGCCCTCCGACACCCGCGGAATCTTCATCAGCAGCGGCACGTCGATGCCGGGATGGGTGACGGTCCACAGCGTCGCCATACCGCCGGCATGGACGCATTCACCGATGGTGTAGCCGTCGATCTCGGCGCCTGATTTGACCAGGGATTGCGGCATCGCCGTCAGCGTCCCTGCGACAGCCGGTCGGCGAGCCAGGGCGGCAGGCCGTTCTCGCGAATCTTGTTCGCCGCGCTCGCGATGTCATAGGGCGCGCGGCAATAGGTGATCTGGCACGACACGGTGTCGAACAGCACGAAGGCTGCGGATGGATCGCCATCGCGAGGCTGGCCCACCGAGCCGAGCACGGCCAGCCATTGCCGCCCGCGCAGCAGCGGCACGGAAACGTCGGTCTTGGGCACGAGGCCCGTCATCTTCGCCGTCACCGACATCGAATAGAGCGCCGGGCGATGGATGTGGCCGCAGAAGGTGACATGGGCGGGCGTCGATATCAGGCTCTTGGCGGCATCCGCCGTCGAACGGACATAGTGCCAGCGCTGCGGGCTCGAGGCCTCCGAGTGGACGTAAAGGCGCTCCTTCTCATCCACCAGCATCGGCAGCTCGGCGAGGAACCGCCGCTGCACGACGTCGAGCCGCCCGCGCGTCCATTCGATCGCGATCTGCGCCTCCGCATTCATGGCTTCGGTCGTGGTGTTGACCGCCTCGTCATGATTGCCGCGGACGGCGATGGCGCCCTCCCGGACCAGACCCATCGCGGTATCCACGACCCATTCCGGATCGGCGCCATAGCCGACGAAATCGCCGAGCAGGACGAACCGCTCCGCGCCCTTCGCGCGGGCAACCTTCAGGCAGGCCTCGAACGCCTGCCGGTTGCCGTGGATATCCGAGAAGACAGCGAGAAGCACGCACCCTCCACCCCAAAGGTCTTATCGGAAGCCGATAAGGCCAAATTGAGGGACGTCAAGAAGATGCGCCAGTGCGGGTGCGTTTTCCAGCGTGCCCCTGTCGCGATGGTGAAGAGCCTATTGCTCGTCCTTCGGCGGCATCCGCGGCGGCGGAATCGGGGTGAACACCGCGCCTTGCGCGCCGGCGGGTGGTGCCAGGAATTCGCCGGTCGAGGAATCGCCGCCGCTGGTCTCCAGAATGGTCTTGGGCGTCACATATTCCCGGACCATGTCGATCAGGCTGCCATCGCCGCCGCCGAAATCGGCGGCGCGGCCGCCTTGCGGATGTCCCAGCGCGATCTCGTTCTCCGCCGCATGGGTCTTGTCGGCCAGCCTGTCATTGTAGGGCACACGAAAGGCGCGCGGGATGCCGCTCGGGCGATTGTCGTCATCCAGCTGCTCGACCCAGAGATAGATCGAGCCGGGATCGCCTTCCAGCGAATGCGGCTCGACGATGCGGGCCTTCAGCAGCTTGAAGGTCGCCGGCAGCCGTTCGGAACTGGCCCAGCCCAGCAGCCCGCGCATCTCGGTGAAGCTGACGACATAGAAGGCGCTGGTCACGACCACTGCGACCGCCTTGAACGACCAGTGCAGCCGCGCATAGACCAGCACGACCAGCAGCAGCGCGCCGATGACGGCGTAGGCGACCGACAGCGTGAGGATGACCGTCTGCAGGCTAGTCACGGCGCACCCTCACAGCGTTCTTGCTCACACCGGTCCTCGGGTCGAGATCGGCGCCGTTGCGCCAACTGCTGCGGAACGTCTCCAGCAGCGATTTCGGCCGCTGATCCACATTGACGACCTTGCCCTCGGCATCGAGCCGGAACCGCACCGCGGTCTTCTCGTCGCCGGTGTGATCGAGCGTGAATTTGTTGTCGAAGACCACCTGCGCGGTCGGATTGAGCTTCTGCACCTTCACATTGGCCTGGACCGGTTCGCCGGTCGTCGCCACGAAATGTGAGACGTTGACGGTGTATTCGCCGGCGAGGATGCCGCGCACGGTGACGATCTCCTCGCGGATCGGCGAGGCGATCTTCTTGCCGTTGACCATGATGAAGTCGTTGGCCCCGCCCCGGTCGTCGCGATCGAGCGTGAGGAAGCCGGCTTCGCGGTGGCGATACCAGGCGATGTTGCCGGCGGGATCCTGCACGAACAGGTCGAGATCGTCTGGATGGCTGTCCGGCCAGTCCAGCGTGATCATGAACTCGGCCTTGGAGTCGATCTTGCCGTCCTTCGCATCGGGAGACACCGCGAGCAGTGCCAGGAAGAACAGGAACGCGATCACCTGGAGCGCCTTGAACAGCATCACGCCCAGCGGATCGAACGGCTCCTCGCGTGGATAGAGACCAAAGTCATCCATCATGACGCGGTTCCAGCGCCTTTGCGCTCCAGCACCGGCGTCACATAGGTCTCGGTCAACACCACAGCATCCGAGAACACCCGCTGGGTCGCGGCATCCAGCATGTAATACTGGATGCGGACCAGGATCGAGCCGACGAGGCCTGCGAGCGTCGTGTACATCGCGACCGCCATGCCGTCGCTCATCAGCCCCATCGAGGAACGCATCGCGACCTTGTCGGCGGCATCCAGCCCCGCGATCGGCGCCAGCATGATGATGAAGCCGATGATGGTGCCGAGCAGGCCGAGCTTCATCAGCGTGTCCGAGACAAAGGCACCGAAGCCGTTGGAGCCGCGCAGCCGGTCGGCCAGCGTTCGCAGCAGCAGCGTCTGGTCGACCGCCCGGTAGTCCTGCGCGGACGCTTTCGTCACGAGGCTCTCGATGTGGTCCCGCACCAGCCCGCGTGGCAGCGCGGCCGCGCTGCCGTCGAGCACCTTGCTGCCCCCGGGCGCCGCGAGCACCGCCCGGCACCGCCGCGCCGCCGCGCCTTCACGGGCGATCGCCCGTGTCCGCAGGAAGCAGTGGCCGCAGGTAAGGACATAGAGCAGCGCGATCACGCTGGAAATGTAGGTGCGGTCCGAGGTCAGCATCAGGCGGATCAGGCCGAAGCGCCACAGCAGCACGACGGCGAAGATCGACAACCCAGTGAAGATCATCCAGAACAGCAGCGCGCTGCGCTCGGATGGGTCGGCAGCAGACCCCGCGATCGGTCCAATCGTCATCGAACTCATGCTGCACTGCTCCTGGCTTGCAGGGGTGGCCTGCAACGATTCCACCCCGATTAGATCAAAGCCGCCGCGCGCGGTCCAAAGAGCCATGCCCAATCCGGCTTGGGAAATTTGCCCGAGCTGCAATCCGGCCCAAACCCCGCAATTGGCAAGGCGCGGCGGCGTTGTTAGGCTGACCTTACCAAACGTTGAGGGTGATCGCATGCGCCTCGTGCTTCAGCTTGTCGCCCGTCTGCTTCTCATCGTCGCGCTCTGCCTTGGCGCTGCGACCGTCTGGGCTACGTTCGACGCCTATCGCAGCGTCGACCGGGCGACCGCGGCCTCGGCGCAGCGGGTCGCACAGGCGCTTCAGGCGCTGTACTGGCACGAGTTCTTGTTGCGCAGCAGCAGAACGCGCGAGCAGCTCTTGCCGGTTCCCGAGTGGCGCACCCTGGAGACGATGAAGCTGATCTCGCCCGGCGTCTGCGTCGAGTTCCAGCCGGCTATCGCATTCGAAAGGCCGCTCTGCGGCCAGAGCGTGGGGCTAGGCAAGACGCCGCCGCACTGGTTCACCGCGATCGTGCCCATCTTCCTCGGCAGCCACGCCGAAGTGATAAGGCCCGTCAGTCCCCGCGCGGCAGCCGCCGGAACGGTCGTCGCGACGCCGGACGCCGCAGCGGCCATCTCGCTTGCCTGGGAGTATCTCCTCAACGTGGTCGATGTCGCGCTTCTGATGGCGGCGGCGATCGCGCTCTTGGCGTCGCTTGCCATCGCGCACGCGCTGGCGCCGGCGCGCACCATCGTCGCCGCGCTCCAGCGCATGGCGCGGGGCCAGTATCGCACGAAACTGCCGCGCTTCCGCTCCATGGAGCTGGCGATGATCGGCAGCGCCGTCGGCGAACTCGGCGGCCGGCTGGAGGAAGCCACCGAACAGCGCGCGGCGCTGACAAGGCGGCTGATCGAGATCCGTGACGACGAACGCCGCGCGCTCGCCCGCGAGCTGCACGACGAGTTCGGCCAAAATCTCTCCGCCATCCTCGCCTTCGCCAACACGATCGAGACGGCCAGCGCGAAGGAGAGCAAGGATAACGCAATCGCGCAGGACGCGCGCATGATCTCGCAGGCCACCCATCATCTGATGGCCTCGCTGCGCGATGCGCTCAAACGCCTGCGCAATCCCCTGCCCGAGGAGCTTGGGCTCGAGGCCAGCCTGGTCAATTTGGTGGACAGCTGGCGCTCGCAAAGCGCAGCGCAGCCGACCATCCGGCTCGATCTCAGGGGCGACCTCACCGACATCAGCGGTCCGGCCGCCACCACCGCCTATCGCGTGGCGCAGGAATGCCTGACCAACGCACTGCGCCACAGCTCGGCGCGCGAAATCTCCCTGCGCATCGAGCGGCGCGCCGGTGACGAAGACGCGTTGCTGATCCGTGTCGAGGACGACGGCGGTGGCGATGCCGCACGCGTGGCGCAGTCGGCCGGCTTCGGCCTCACCGGCATCCGCGAGCGGGTCGCGGCGGCCGGCGGATCGCTCTCGATCCTGCCTGCGCGAGGAGGCCTCAGCGTCGCCGCCACCATCCCGCTCGCAGCGTGAGGCCGACATGAGCGATGTTGCGGCAACAGGCATCTCCGTGCTGCTGGTCGACGATCATCCGATCGTGCGGCAAGGCTACCGACGCGTGCTGGAGAGCCAGGGCGATCTCCATGTCGTGGCGGAAGCCGACAATGCCGCGGACGCCTACGGCGCCTTCAAGGCGCACGACCCTGATGTCGTCTTGCTGGATATCTCGATGCCCGGCGCGAGCGGGCTGGAGGCGATCCGCAACATCCGCGCGCGCAGCCCGCGGGCGCGCATCCTCGTCTTCACCATGCACAACGAGGCCGTGCTGGTGAAAGCCGCCTTCAGCGCCGGCGCCAGCGGCTTCGTCACCAAGAGCAGCGAACCCTCCGCGGTCGTCACCGCGATCCGCAGCGTTGCGCGCGGCGAGCGCGCCATGAGCGACGACATCGCGCACATTTTGGCCGAGGACAGCCTGTCGGCGGGCTCGGCGCTGGACCAACTGGGTGAGCGCGAGATCGAGATCCTGCGCCAATTCGCCGGCGGCGCGACGACTGAGCAGATTGCTGCTCATCTCAATCTCAGCGTCAAGACGGTGCAGAACTATCACTATTTGATCAAGACCAA
The DNA here is from genome assembly GCF_052075995.1 of Bradyrhizobium sp. 613_E4_N2_2. Classification (NCBI taxonomy): domain Bacteria; kingdom Pseudomonadati; phylum Pseudomonadota; class Alphaproteobacteria; order Hyphomicrobiales; family Nitrobacteraceae; genus Bradyrhizobium; species Bradyrhizobium sp. 613_E4_N2_2. The sequence goes on along the minus strand of NZ_CP197234.1, from coordinate 3,256,427 downwards.
GACCGGCGCGCGCACCGACGCGCAACTCGTGCGGCTGGCAGCGAGCTGCGGGCTGACGAGGATCTAGAGCTTGGCGGCTGGACGCCTATCTGGTTCCGGCCGGCCGCCCCAACGAAGGTCTCCAGTCGCTCTCGGATTGTGCTAGGCTCGATCGCAGCCACGGCATCCGGCACGAGACCGCCGGTGGATGTCTGTTGGGCTCCGATCTTGACGCGAGCCTCCCGGCTCTTTCGAAGCCGCCCTCGTTCCCGTTGTATGTTTTGCATGACAACAGGAGACGCTTCCATGAACATCAGGGACAGTCTTCTTGCCGCACTGATCGCCTTCAACGTTTTCGCGACCGGAACCACCGAGATCGCAGCAGCCGACGCGAAAGACCAGATCACCATTCTTTATGACGCCTTCGGCACAAATGACGCGATGACAAAGGACTGGGGTTTTTCCGCCCTTGTCGAAGTCGCGGGAAAACGCATCTTGTTCGACACGGGTAACGACGCCGAAATCTTCGCGGCAAACGTGAAGGCCAGGGGTGTCAACCTCTCGAACCTCGACTTTGTCGTTCTTTCGCACCGCCACTCCGATCATATGGCGGGTTTGTCCTACGTCCTAAGCGTCAATCCGACCGTCAAGATCTACGCGCCGAAGGAAGGATTTGGCATCTATGGCTCTTCGTTGCCTTCCGGCTTCTTCCGGAAAGACGAGGCCTTGCCGCCGGAGATGCGGTACTACGGAGGCAAGCCCCCAGCGGTGATGAAGTTCGGCTCGGCATGGGCCAACGCAAACTTCGAACTGATCGATCAGACGACCGAGATTGCTCCCGGCATCACGCTGATTTCGCTGATCTCCGACGCGCCCGGGACAAGAGAGCTCAAGGAGCTGTCTCTGGCCGTCAACACCGCAGAAGGCGTAGTCCTTCTGGTCGGTTGTTCGCACCCCGGGATCGAGCGCATTGTCGAAGCGGCGACCGGTATCAATCCCAGGATTCATCTCATCGCCGGCGGATTTCATCTGGTCGTGGCGCCTGACGAGACAATCGCGAAAGTCGTTACCGCTCTGAAGGACAGGTTCAAGGTCGACGCCGTAGCACCGGGGCATTGCACCGGTGAGCCGACTTTTGCCGCGCTCAAGAAGGCGTTCGGCGACAGCTATCTCTATGCCGGCCTCGGCACGTCGATTCCGGTTGGAACGAGTGGGAACGTCCGACGCGGAGAAGGTCCGACGCTTGACGACCTTGCGACATATCGGAAACTGGCCGGGCGTGAAGACCCGTTCGGCATCTTGCGGTCGCGCGGCCTGCGGTCGGGATCCGCGCTCTAGCGCGGCGGCGCGCAGTTCGCGCCTTTATCCAGCGCTTGAGGCGAGCGGAATGGAACCGACACCGTCGCGCTTTGGTTAGCAGCAGAGTGAAGGAGTTGCGCCATGAGTAAGGCCATGCACCGAACGGTCGTCGATCCTCCGCTCCTCACCGTGGGCGAGCTCATCGACGAACTCTGCCGCTTGCCAGATACGGCCGTCGTCCACTTCCGCTGCCCCGCACTCGATCAGGAGCTTACATTCTACCGCATTCGGAAGCGGTCGAAGGACGCTGTCGAAATCGCGGTGAACACATATCCGGAGAGCCCGCCGGTAGTCCCATCCGCCAACGGAAGGCAATCGACCCACTCGCCTGCCCTTCGCGAGGAGGCCCTTTTGCACAAGGCGAAAGGCTGAATCGACCGTTACACGCTTTGGCGGGACCGTGTCGGTCTAGGCCGCCTTCAACCCGCGCAGCACCAGCGCCAGGGTCGCATCGACACGAGCGGGCAGATCGGCGTCCTTCCACTCGTCGGCATGTGCCGGGTGGTGGAAGCGGACGGTGGCATCGAAGATGGCGCGGGCGGTGGCCTTGACGTCGCCCACCTCGAACACGCCCTGCTTCACGCCGTCGGTCAGGATCGACGCGATCTGGTCGATCATGGTGTCCTTGTGGCACTTGACGGCGGCGCAAGCCTCGCGCGCCAGCGTCAGATAGGTGTCGAACATCTCGGGATCGTCGAGCACGCGCGAGCGCTTGGCGGCGAACAGCGTGCGCAGCCAGCGGTCGAGTCGCGCCGGCGCCGGCCCCTGCTCCTCGGCGATCGCCAGCAACGGCGCGTCGATGCGATCCAGCCAGCGCTTGGCGACAGCCTCGCGCAGCGAGGCCTTGCTCGGGAAATGGCGATAGACGCTGCCGTGGCTCACATCGAGCGCACGGGCAACGTCAACCACGGTGGCCTTGGCAAGTCCGTAACGCCGCAGAACGTCCTCGGTGACTTCGAGGATCCGCTCCGGCGTCAAGATCACGGCTTCATTCATGCCAGCACCATTCCCGTTGAGGGCTCAGTTACCCGGCGATGGAGCTGCTTCCGAAGCGCCCGTGCCGGTCGTTTCGGAAAGCTCTCGCCTTAATGAGGCAGTTTTGCAGCCTGCGCCGCGATCTGGCGCGCAACCAGTAAATTGAGCCAATGCCCAATCGTTCCGGTGAAGTTGATGATTTCGGTCGTCATTGTCTTAAGTCTCCATTCGTCCACGGTCCCCACCTCCTTATGTCCCGCGATCCGCAAGTGTTTCGGACCTCGGGCTCCCCGGGCGGGTCACCGCGGGACGCCCAATCGGAGCGTCCGAGAACGGATATACACGTCTCGCTGACAGATTTCAATATCTGTCAGTCAATGATCCGTGATTGACAGTTAATTTTTGCGAGCGGCGTCGCCTCTGCTTGGGCTACGGGGGGCGGTGGATAGCTCGCCGATCCCCCTCGACCGGGGTCCAGATCGTTTGTTTCGCCCTGCCCGCTCTGCTAAATCACGGCGTAAAAAGCATTTTGGCCGGTCGCCGCCCCCTTGGGCCGCCCGCCCACCTTCCTGGAGCAGTCTGATGATCCCCCGCTATACCCGCCCGGAAATGGCCTCGATCTGGGAGCCGCAGACCCGGTTCAAGATCTGGTTCGAGATCGAGGCGCACGCGGCGGACGCCCTCGCCGAGCTCGGAACGATCCCCAAGGAGGCCGCGAAGACGGTCTGGGCCAAGGCCAAGGACGCCACTTTCGACGTCGCCCGCATCGATGAGATCGAGCGCGAGACCAAGCACGACGTCATCGCCTTCCTGACCCACCTTGCCGAAATCGTCGGCCCCGAAGCGCGCTTCGTGCACCAGGGCATGACCTCCTCCGACGTGCTCGACACCTGCCTCAACGTCCAGCTCACCCGCGCCGCCGACCTCCTGCTCGCCGATCTCGACAAGGTGCTGGCCGCACTCAAGAAGCGCGCCTTCGAGCACAAGATGACGCCGACCATCGGCCGCAGCCACGGCATCCACGCCGAGCCTGTGACCTTCGGCCTCAAGCTCGCTTATGCCTATGCCGAATTCTCGCGCGCCAAGGAGCGCCTGATCGCGGCGCGCAAGGAAGTTGCGACCTGCGCCATCTCCGGCGCCGTCGGCACCTTCGCGCAGATCGACCCGCGCGTCGAAGAGCACGTCGCCAAGGCGATGGGCCTCGTCCCCGAGCCGATCTCCACTCAGGTCATCCCGCGCGACCGCCACGCGATGTATTTCTCGACGCTTGGCGTGATCGCCTCCTCGGTCGAGCGTATCGCGGTGGAGATCCGCCACATGCAGCGCACCGAGGTGCTGGAGGCCGAAGAGTTCTTCTCCGAAGGGCAGAAGGGTTCGTCGGCGATGCCGCACAAGCGCAACCCGGTGCTGTCGGAAAACCTCACCGGCCTCTCCCGCATGGTGCGCGCCTATGTGACGCCGGCGCTGGAGAATGTCGTGCTCTGGCACGAGCGCGACATCTCGCACTCCTCCGCCGAGCGCATGATGGGCCCGGATGCCACCGTGACGCTCGACTTCGCGCTGGTGCGCCTCGCCGGCCTGATCGACAAGCTGCTGGTGTACCCCGCCAACATGCAGAAGAACCTCGACCGCCTCGGCGGCCTCGTGCATTCGCAGCGCGTGCTGCTGGCGCTGACCCAGAAGGGCGCAAGCCGCGAGGACGCCTACAAGCTGGTGCAGCGCAACGCGATGCCGGTCTGGCGCGGCGAAGGCGACTTCCTCCAGCTCCTGAAGAAGGACACTGAAGTGAAGAAGTATCTCACCGACGCCGAGATCGAGGAGCAGTTCGACCTCGGCTATCACCTCAAGCATGTCGACACGATCTTCAAGCGCGTGTTCGGCGAGAGCTGAGCGCGCGTCCGTCGAAACTGTAGGGTGGTTAGCCGCAGGCATCACCCACCATTCCTCGTGACACGGCGGTGGGTTACGCTACGCTGACCCACCCCACGAACAAGAAACGGATCCCCTCATGCCCATCGTCAACCGCGTTGCCGCCCTCTCCGACGAAATGGCCGCCTGGCGCCATGACTTCCATGAGAACCCGGAGCTGCTCTACGAGGTCCATCGCACCGCCGGCATCGTCGCCGATCGCTTGCGCGAATTCGGCTGCGACGAGGTGGTGACGGGCATCGGCCGGACCGGTGTCGTCGGCGTGATCCGCGGCCGCAAGTCGGCCTCCGGCAAGACCATCGGGCTGCGTGCCGACATGGACGCGCTGCCGATCATGGAGACGTCGGGCGTCGCCTACGCCTCCAAGGTTCCCGGCAAGATGCACGCCTGCGGCCATGACGGCCACACCGCCATGCTGCTCGGTGCCGCCAAATATCTCGCCGAGACGCGCAATTTCGACGGCACCGCGATCATGATCTTCCAGCCTGCGGAAGAAGGCGGCGGCGGCGGCAAGGCGATGGTCGAGGACGGCTTGATGACGCGCTGGAACATCCAGGAGGTCTACGGCATGCACAACATGCCGGGCCTGCCCGAGGGCCATTTCGCGACCACGCCCGGCGCGATGCTGGCCTCGTCCGACAACATCCAGATCACCGTCCACGGCAAGGGCGGCCACGCCGGCGCCGGTCCGCACAAATCCGTCGACAGCGTGCTGATCGGCTCGCAGATCGTCAACGCGCTGCAGTCAATCGTCGCGCGCAACGTCGATCCGCTGAAGTCCGCCGTCATCTCGATCACGCAATTCCACTCCGGCACGGCCTTCAACATCATCCCTGAAGTCGCCGAGCTCGGCGGCACCGTCCGCACGCTCGATCCTGAAGTGCGCGATCTCGTCGAGCGCCGCATCGGCGAGGTCGCCGAAAGCGTCGCCCGCGCCTATGGCGGCTCGGCCGAGACCAAGTATACGCGGATGTATCCGGTGACGATGAACCATGCGCGCGAGGCCGGCCTTGCCGCCGACGTCGCCCGCGACATCGTCGGTGCCGAGCGTGTCAACGACAAGTTCATCCCGATGATGGGCGCCGAGGACTTCTCGTTCATGCTGGAAGCACGTCCCGGCGCGATGATCCTGGTCGGCATGGGCGACGGCAACGAGTGCCATCACCCGGCCTATGTCTTCAACGACAACATCCTCGGCCACGGCGCCTCCTACTGGGCGCGCCTGGTGGAGACGCGGATGCCGGCGGGTTAGCGCCGCTTCGCGGCAGCCGTGGCCCGGGCGACATTGCCGCCAAAGGGCCACGCCACGCGGAGCCCGTCATCGAGCCGCAGAGCGTTGCCCCGTTGGCTCTTCCGTCTCCAGCAGGCGAGATGCGTTCTCGTCTGAGGCGAGAGGCAGGGTGAACTGGAAGAAGGCGCCCCGCGGTTCGTTTGCGCCGGCCCACATCCGCCCGCCATGCGCCTCGATGATCGAGCGGCAGATGGCGAGACCCATCCCCATGCCGGTGGGCTTGGTGGTGTAGAAGGCTTCGAACAGGCGATCCACGTTCTTCGGATCCAGCCCCGGACCGGAATCCCGCAAGGTGACGTGGACGCCGTCGGATGCATCCCGACCGGTGCTGATCAGCAACTCCCGTCCCCCCTCGCCGACCGCGGCCATCGCCTCGATCGCGTTGACGATCAGGTTGAGCACCACTTGCTGAACTTGAACCCGGTCGGCCTGAATCGGCGGCAAGCCCTCGGCAAATTGCATTCGCACCGAGACGCCGTTCTTGAACGCTTCGCTGCGTGTCAGCGCGATGACCTCAAGCACCGCCGGGTTGATCTCCAGGGTCTCTTTTTGCGGGGGCGCGTTCCTGATGAGCGCCCGGATCCGGCCGATGATGTCGCCGGCTCGCATACCATCACCGGTGATCCAGTCGAGGGTCTGTCGAACCCGCTCCAGGTTTGGCGGTCGCGCCTCCAGCCAATTCAGCCCGGCCTCGGCGTTCGCCACGATCGCGGCGATCGGCTGGTTGACTTCATGGGCGATCGAAGCGGTTAGCTGTCCCATCGTGGTGACGCGATTGGCGTGCGCGAGCTCCATCAGCGCTTCACGGTAGCGCCGCTCGTGTTCGCGGCCTTCGGCTTCCGCCCGCTTGAGAGCCGTCAGATCAAGGACAAAGCCGACGCCATGATCCGTACCTTCTCCGAACATGGTCCCGCCGATCAGCACCGGAACACGGCTTCCGTCCTTCCGCACATACTCCTTCTCGAATGGCTGGGCCGTCCCGATCCGCTTCAGTTCCGCCACGGTATGCAAGTCGCGGTCGCGCCATTCCGGCGGCGTGAGGTCGGTCCGATGCAGGCGCCCTGCGGCGAGATCTTCCCGGTCGTATCCCACGATGCGCAGGAAGGCATCGTTGGCCTCGAGAATGCGCCCCTCGACTTCCCAGATGATGATGCCGATGATGTTGGCATCGAACAGGCGCCTGATCTTGATATCCCGTGCTGCAAGATCACTCTGGAGCTGGATGTTCTCCTCGGTCGCCTCCCGCCGCCGTTTCGCTTCGAGCCGCGCGAGCGCCAGCGCTGCTGCGGCCAGCGCGACGACGAGGACAACGGCGCCGGCGATCAGCCAGGTCCAGCGTTGCTCGAATGCTTCTGCGCGCGCCTCCCGGCCGGCGAGCCGAAAGCGCTCGTGATCCACCATCTGGTCGATTTGCGAGCGGATCTCGTCCATGCTGCGGATCATTGCCAGCGCGGCCAGCCCGGACGTGCCGGCCGTCTTCAGCAGCTCGTCGATCTCGCGCAGCGTGGCTGTAACGGTCAGCGCCAGATGTCCGGCCCGAAGGCCCTGCATCGGATCATCCGCCACCAACATCTGCAGCGCCTGAGCCTCGCGCCGTACGCTTTCGTCAGAGACGCCGTAGGCCTTGAGATAGGCGGGGTCGAGGGTCATGAGATACCCGCGCCTTTCAGTCTCCAGTTCCGCGACGATCGCCCGCAGCCGATCAAGCGTTTCGAGGACCTGGCGGCTATGCTCGATGAAGTGATGAGCTGCTTGCCGCTCCTGCCAATATTGCAGGCCGAGGAAGCTGGTCGCGGCAAACAGGGTCACAAGCACTGCGACCGCAAGGATCAGCGGACGAGCAAACCATCGCAGAGGCAGGGCCCGAACAGGAACGGACATTGGCCGTGGGTCTTCGATGCTCGTGTGACCGCGCGTGTTCTGGTGCCGACGCCAGAGCATGATGGGACAATAGCACGGATAAACAATAGCACGGATAAGGAGGTCGGGAACCCGACATTCATCGGATACGCCAGAGGTCGGGCCGTGATGTCGCAGGACTGCGGCACCGTGCGTGTGCTATGGATGAATGCCCTTGGTTGATTCAAGGAGCATCATCATGGCACAGGGTGAAAACTCGTTGAGCCATCCGGCGAGCCGCCGCAGTTTCATCAAGGGACTGGGGGCGGCTGGCGCGGGCCTGACCGCGCTGCCGCGATGGGGCTTTGCCGAGGATTCCGCTGCGGCTAACGCCAACGCCGCGATCGACTGGAAGCAATTTGCGGGACAGACGATCGCACTTTCGGGTGCGATCCATCCGTGGTCGAACGCGATCGCGCCGCTGTTGCCGGAGTTCACCATCCTCACCGGCATCAACGTCACCATCGATTTCCAGCTGGAAACCACCTACCTCGGCGCGCTGCCGATCAGGCTCGCTCGCGGCAGTAGCACGCCCGACGTCTTCATGTTCACGACCTATGGCCAGGGCATCACGAACGGATGGGTGGAGCCACTGAACGGCTATTATTCTATGAAGTCGCTGACCGACCCCGCCTGGTATGACGAGAGCGACCTGCTCAAGACGGCCCGCGCCTTCCCGCTGTGGTCGGACGGCGAACGGTACGCGGTCCCGATTACCTCAGAGGCGACGACCCTGTTCATCAACAGCGATGCGCTGGCAGCCAAGGACCAGCCGGTACCCCAGACTTTCGACGAGCTGCTTGTCACCGCCAAGGCGGTCAAGAGCAACGGGATGTCGGGGATCGCGATGCGGGCCCAGGCGAGCGGCAATTCCTCCCCGCCAGCCATGGGCTTCCTGTTCTCCTACGGTGGGCCATGGTCGAGCACAACAGGGTCGTTTTCGCGAGCCCGGAGGGGATCGCGGCCGTCGAGATGTACGGACAGTTGCTCGGTCAGGCCGGGCCTGCCGGCGTCGGCAGCTACGAATGGTACCACGTGCTGGACGACTTCCTGCAGGGGCGGACGGCCATGGCGATCGACAGCAGCAACTTCGCGACCGACATTTCCAATCCAGCGAAAAGCCGTGTCGCCAAGCAGGCCGGGTTTGCAACCTTTCCGCATCTCGCCGGTCGCGGCCCCGTCCCCTTCATGTCGCACTGGCAGGCGTGCATCAATTCCAAATCGCGAAACAAGCGCGCGGCTTTCCTGTTCCTGCTCTGGGCGACGGGCAAGGCGACCTCGCTGCAGACTGCTGCAGCAGGGCTGGCGACGACACGCGTCTCGGCCTGGTCGAGCGAGGGCTTCAGGAAGGCGTTCGGTCCGCAGGCCGCCGAGGCGGCGCTGATCAATTTGCAGAATGCCGACGTCGACCGCGCCAAGGCGATTCTTTTCCATCCGCAATCGAGACTGATCCTGGACGCCTTCATGATCGGCGTGAATGAAGTGGTCAACGGGGCGAAATCGGCCAAGGATGCGATGACGGGCGCGGCCGAAAGGGCCAATGCGGCGATCCGCGGGTAGCGGCGAGGCGTCGCCCGATCGGAAGAGGTGGCCACGGCGGACAAGTCGCCGACTCCCGCTGCGCGGCGATTACCCCTGATATTGCAGCACGTGCATGCCGGCGTTCCAGTCGGAGACGAACATCAGCCCGTCGGGCCGCACATAGGAATCGCAGGTCTTGGCTGCGAGCGCGACGTTCGGGCGGGGGTCGACGAGTTTTTTCGGTACCGGCGGCACCCAATACGCGATCTCCTTCGGCGCAAACTGATCCCTGACGTCAAACACCCTGACGCCGGCATTGTTGTAGGTCGCGAAAATCGTCTCCTCGCTCTGGAAGGAGCCGGGGCGGTTCTCATGCAGATTATGCGGACCGAAGGTGCCCTTCGCACAGAAGTCGCGATCGCGTGGCGTCGGCAGCGTCGCGATCGGCACCGGATTTTGCGGCGCGCGCACGTCAAGCACGAATGTGTGAAACAGCCCCTTGGCGCATTGATCCGCATTGGCTTCATCCGCGACGATGGCGAGCTGGCGCTTGGGCAGCGGCAGCGGCGTATGCGTGCCGCCGGCGAAGGGCGGCGACCAGTTGATGTGCGAGAGCAGCTTCGGATTGGCGGGATCGCCGATGTCGTGGATGGTGAAGCCGCCGTCGCGCCAGGCGGCATAGCCGCGATCGCCCGCCGTGATCATGTGATGCAGCGCAAAGCGCTTACCCTTGGGCGTCGCCGGCTCGCCGGCCGCGCGGTTCATGCCCGGCAGCCACCATTTCGCGACGATCTCCGGCTTGGTGATGGTCTTGAGATCGACCACGCAAAGGATGTGGTCGGTGAAGCCGTCGAAATGCGCCGACACATAGGCATAGCGGCCGCCGGGCCACCACAGCCGGTTGATGCCGAAGCCCGGCATTTCGAGGAACGCGACCTCGCGCATCTCGCCCGGTTTCGAGATGTCGTGGATCGACAGGCCGGAGCGGAATTTCTTGGCCTTGGTGATGCTGTCGGCGAGCGAATTCTCGAAATAGCCGCGCATGCTGTCGTAGGACTGCATCGCGACGATGTTGGCGCCGTTCGCAAGCAGCAGCAGGTCTTCCGCCACCTGCAGATGGTGGGTGCGGGTGTATTGCCCGGCAGTGAAGAAATTGACCGGTTTCAGTGCGCGCGGATCGGATGCGTCCAGGATCGTCACGCCGTCGCTGAACATGTGTCCGACATAGACGTGCTGCCGGTTGAACATCACCTGCACGGTGTCGGGCCGGCCGCCGACATCGCTGTACGAGATATGCTTGATGCCCTTGCCGATGCCCTCCGGCGGAATGTCCGGCTCTGACGCCCATACCGGCCGTGACAATCCGGACAGCGCAGCGGATCCGAACACGGCCGACAATTGTTGAAGGTGACGGCGGCGAGAGAGTTCAGGCATCGGCTTCCCCCCATTTTTTGAGAGGATGATGCGCGCTCGCGGCGAGGCGCGCAAGCCTCGCGTGCCCTTACCTACGCCTGCACCACCTCGTGCCGCATCACGAACGGATCGAGCAGCGTGTGCACCTCGCCAGCGACGAGTTCGCGCTGGTCTGCCGGCAGGCCCGCGAGCGTCACAGTGGCGATCGAGCCGTGGCTGCCATGCGCGCCGACCTTCACCTTGCAGTCGATGCCGCGCTCAGTGAGCGGCGACAGCACCTTGGCGAACACGCGCTGCGCGGCATCCCAGCGCAGCTGTGGCTTGAACACCTTGCCCACGCCGGTCACCGGCATCGGATCGATCGGAATGACCTGCACCGGAACGGCCGCGCGCTCCGGCGTGCGTTCGCGCACCCAGGCTTCCAGCTCGCCCGGCTCGACCTTGGCGCCCGGCTTCAGCTGCACATAACCGACCGGCAGCTCGCCCGCATAAGCGTCGGGCTGGCCAACCACGGCGGCGAAGCCGACGGCGGGATGGCGAAACATGATCTCTTCGATCGGCGCCGGATCGATATTGTGGCCGCCGCGGATCACGAGATCCTTGGCGCGGCCGGTGATCCAGAGGTAGCCGTCGGCATCGAGACGTCCGAGGTCGCCGGAGTTGACCCAGACATCGTCGACGAACGCGCCCTTGTTGTGCTCGTCGTTGAGATAGCCGCCGAACACGCCGGGCCCGGCCATGATGACGACGCCAATCTCGTCGGCCGCGCAGTCGCGGATCAGGCGGCCGTCGGCATCGAGCTGCACGATGCGCACGCGCGCGTAAGGCATGGGAAGGCCGACCGAGCCGAGCCGGATCGGCCGGCTGGGATAAGCAAGCGTGTGCACGCTCGAGGTCTCGGTCATGCCGTAGACCTCGACCACCGGCAGCTTCAGCTTCTCCTGGATCGCCGAGCCGACGGCGACGGGAATCGCCGAGCCGCCGCCGGCGGCATATTTCAGGCTGGAGATGTCCGCATTGCCTGGCGGCACCGCAAGCGTGGCCGCCAGCACCGTCGGCACGCTCGACAGCGCCTCGGGCTTGAAGCGCTCCACCAGCCCCCAGATGTTCTTCACCGAATTCGGGTTGCGCCAGCCGCTCGGCGACAGCACGACCAATGAGCCGCCGGCGGACAGCGTCAGCAGCACCTGCGTCAGCGATCCTCCGACATGGAATAGCGGCATGCCGAACAGCATGTTGGCGCCGGGCTTCGACTTCAGCAGCAGATTGAGCGCCCAGGCCTGATAGACCTGATTGGCGTGGGTGTGCCGCACGAGCTTCGGCGTGCCGGTGGTGCCGCCGGTGTGGAAATAGGCCGCGATGTCGCCACCCGGAATCTTGCGCCCGCTGATAAGCCGGTCGGACGGCTGCTGCTTGATCAGGTCGTTGAAGGCGAAGATGCCCTTGTCCGGATTGCCTCCGCCGAACACCTGCACGACCGCCTTGAGATGTTTCAGCTGCGGGCGGATCTGCTCGACCTTCTGCCAGATGTCGGTGCCCGGCATCGGCCCGAGCGCAACCAGAACCTTGGTGTTCGCGGCCTCAAGGATCTCCGCGATCTGGTGCGGCTCGAGCAGCGGATTGACGGGATTGGCGATGCACGCGGCCTCGGCGCCGAACAGCGTCACGAAGGCGTCGGGCACCAGCGGCAGCATGAAGCTGACGACGTCGCCCTTCTCGACGCCGAGCGCGTGAAACATGTTGGCCGCCTGCGTGACGCGCGCGACGAAATCGCGATAGGTGACCATCACAGGCGTATCGGCCGGATCGGCGTTTTGCAGGAACTGGATCGCCGCACCGTCGGGGTTGCGCGCCGCACCGAGCCTGATGGCGTCATAGGTGCTTTCGGCCGCGACGCGATCGGCGTAGGCGACCTGCTCGAACGCCCGGACCTCTGCGTCCGTCGCGAAGTCCGGATAGTCGTTGCCGATGAACCGATCGAGCGCGTGGATGCCCGCCATGGAATTCCGTCCTCCCTCAGATGCATTTCCCCGCCCCCTGTCTTTTGACATTTTGGTCGGCGAGGCCTCGGCCGATGGCCGGTCGAACGCGGACAGAATGATGGATGATTGAGCGTTCGTCCATGGCCGAACGGCTACGGCCGTAGCACTCGTCTTCGAGGCCATTGAACCTCCCCGCCCGATCGGGGGACCAAGAACATGCATCGGACTCCCCTGCCAGCGTCCTGCCGCAAGACTTGAGGAAATCATGACCACGCCCCCGCGGGACCGCGTCACACGGCTGATTGTCGCGCTCGCCGTGACCTCGGCGATCATGACTTCAGCGATCATGACTTCGGCGATCGTCCTGCCGCGCGCGGCGCGCGCCGAGGACGGCCAGTTCGACAGGATGCGTGCCAGGATCGCCGCCTTCGTCGCCGACAAGATGGAGAAGCTGGGCGGCTCGCGCATCGTCTACAAGGTCGATACCGACGGCTTGCGCGAGAGCGTCGTCACGGATTTGCGCGACGATGTCTACAAGACCCTGCGCGAGGGCAAGATCGCCTTTGCCGGTCTTGCGATCCGCGACGCCGGCGTCGATGTGAAGATCGCGGATGCCAAGGGCCGCGAACAGCTCGCACGCAAGCTCGCGTCGGCCGCGGAGGGATTGCCATCGCATGCGCTCAAGGTGACCGATAGCGGCGACGGACTGGTCAGGCTCGCGCCGACCGATGCCGCATCCGCGGCCCGGCTGCGCGATCTCGTCGAAGATTCCATCGCCATGATCGAGCAGCGCCTCAAGGATGCCGGCATCAACCTCGCCAGCGTCCTGCCGGATGGCACGGATCGCATCCGCATTTTCATCCCGGGCATGATGGAGCCCGCCCGCGTGACCGCGGTCTTCGCCAGGAAGGTCAAGGTCAGCTTCCGCCTGATCGACGTCTCGATGCCCGCGGAGCAGGCGCAATTCGGCACGCCGCCCACGGGCACCGAAGTCCTGCCCGGCTTCAAGGACGAGCGCCATTACCTGGTCGCCAGGGACAGCGCACTCGACGGCGACGACATCAGCTATGCCGGCCCGGGATTTGCCAGCGGCACGAAAGACCCGATCGCCTCGTTCCGCTTCAACGGCCGCGGCACGCGACGCTTTGCCCACGTCACCGAAGAGAACATCGGAAGGCCCTTCGCCATCGTGCTCGACGGAAAGGTGATCTCCGCCCCCGTGATCCGCGAGCCCATCACCGGCGGCTCGGGCCAGATCTCCGGCAATTTCACCCTGGAGGAAGCCAATAGCGTCGCGATGCTGCTGCGCGCCGGTTCGCTGCCGGGGCACCTCGACCTCGTCGAGCAGCAGGTCGTGCAGCCCGCCGCCAAGCCGTAAGGGCCGGTCGCCCTGCGCCCCGCCCCGTCGGGCGCCACGGTCCATGACGCCAAAGCCCGCGCCCCCGGGGCCCCGAATCACGGGCGCGCCACGGCCATGCGCACAACCAACGGGCAATTGCCGAAACGCCCGATCAGGCTAAAATTTGCCTCTTGCGGCATGGCGGCCGAAGGCTTCATTTCAAGCGGTCGTCATTCGATTTCGGCTATACGTGTCGAGCATACCGACCAGGACTGAAGGCCTTACGCGGGGTTAGTACATGCCGTCCGGCAGCGCAGACATTTCCTCGATCCTCGACCGCATTCTGGATGCGGCGACGGACAACCTCAGGATCGCAAAGATCCTGGTCCAGATGGGCCTCGATCCCAACAACGTCACCTACGACGCGATCTTCAACCGGTTGCTGGAGATCTTTGTCCAAAACATTACGCTGGCCAATCTGTTCGCCGCGGTCGGCGCCGGCTTCTTCGTCGCCACCCTCCTGATGCGGACGATGGTGCCGCTGCGCGTCGCCAACATGGTCGGCTGTGCATTCTTCGCCGTTTTCGGCGCGCTCTCGGCCAACGTCTCGACCTTCCTCCTCTATCTGTTGCTGCTTCCGATCAACGCCCTGCGCCTGCGGCAGATGCTCAAGCTGGTCAAGAAGGCGCGCCATGCGGCCGAAGGCGACATGTCGATCGAGTGGCTCAAGCCGTTCATGACCGAGCGCAGATATCGCAGTGGCGATACGCTCTTCAAACTGGGCGATCCGGCCAAGGAGATGCTCCTCACGGTCACCGGCAAGTTCCTGGTCAAGGAGATCAATGTGGAGATCGGGCCCGGAGCTCTCATGGGAGAGCTCGGGTTCCTCACGCCGGACAACCGGCGCACCGGAACGATCGAATGCGTCGAGGACGGACAGGTGCTGACGATCACCTATGACCGCTTGCTCGAGATCTATTTTCAGGACCCGCAGTTCGGCTATTACTTCCTGGTGCTGACCAGCCAGCGCTTGCTGCAAAACATCGACCGCTTGCAGAAGCAGCTGGCGAGCGAGCGGTCAACGACCACGAACCGGATCGCGTGAACGGCGCCGCGGCTCAGCTCAGCAGCAGCGCCATTCCCGGATCGCCCTTCTCCATCGCGCGCCGGTAGGCCGGGCGGGCACCGACGCGGCCGAGATATTTAATCACATTCGGGCAGCGCGACAGGTCATAGGGCTGGAAGTAGCGCATCGTGGTGAGCGAGAAGCCCATCATGATGTCGGCGGTGGTGAAGGTGTCGCCCGCCAGATATTCGGCGTCGCGGACGCGCGCATCGACCAGGTCGAAGGCGCGGTCGGTACGCCCTCTGCTCGCGGCCAGCATCGGATTGTCCTCGGCGAGCTTGAGCCGGTTCAGGATCATCAGCCGGCCCATGCCGGCCTGCAGCGTACCGTTGGCGAAGTGAAACCAGTACAGGAACTGCGCAAAATCAGGATGATCAGGGCGGAGCGCAAGGCGCCCATCGCCGTATTTGGCCATGATGTAATCCACGATGGCGCCGGACTCGGCGAGCACGAGATCGCCGTCGGTGATCACGGGCGCACTCCCGATCGGATGCAGCGCCTTGTAGTCGGGCGGCGCCAGCATGGTGACGGAATCGCGCACGTAGCGCTTCAGTTCGTAGGGAATTCCCAGTTCCTCGCAGAGCCAGACGATGCGCTCAGATTGCGACTTGCCGAGATGGTGGACGGTGAGCATGGCGTCTCCTGCGACCGTGAGTTAGACCTGCCGTGACGCCGCATCTTAACCCGTCATTGCGAGCGCAGCGAAGCAATCCAGACTGCCACCGCGGAAAGACTCTGGATTGCTTCGCTGCGCTCGCAATGACGACGTGGAGGGACCGCCCTACCCCGCCTCGTCCGCCACCATCCGCGCCACGACGCGGTCGCGGCGGATGAAGTGGTGCCAGAGGGCAGCGACCACGTGAATCGCGATCAGCGCCAGCAGCACATAGGCAAAGAGGATGTGGCGATCCTCATAGGCGCCCGCCGCCGCACGGTCGGGAGAGGTGAATTGCGGCACGTGAAACAGGCCGAAGAAGTCGGAATAATCAGGCGTACGCGCGCCGGAATGCGCCCAGCCCAGCATCGCGACCAGGATGACCACGAGATAGAGCGCGCCGTGGCTGACATGGGCCGCGATCTTCTGCCAGCGCGAGGTTTCAGGCGGCATCGCCGGCGTCGGGTTGACGGCGCGCCAGACCAGGCGCAGCACGGTCAGCAGCAGGATCACATAGCCGATATCGGCGTGGATCGAGCGGTAGAAGAAGCGGTCGGGACGCGCCGGGATGTGGTTCATCCACCAGCCGAAGCCGATCATGGCGAGGATGGCCAGCGCCAAAATCCAGTGCAGCCACCGGGAAACGCTGCCCCAGCCGCTACTGGTATTTCTGATCATGTCGGCTCTCCGGAGTTTTGCGGATATGTCCCCGTCCGCAGCGCAAATGCTGATAGCGGGAACTTGCGGTAACCGTGAAATTGAATCGTTCCAAATTGATCCCAAACGGCCCCGCCGCAAAACCGCCCCAAAAACCGAATGGTAACCATGGTGCCCTTAAGGTAGCGACGTGACCTATTCCCCGACGATCCTGGTGTTCGATTCTGGCCTTGGCGGACTCACGGTGCTCCGCGAGGTCGTGGCTGCGCGCCCGGACGCGCATTTCGTCTATGTCGCCGACGATGCCTTCTTCCCCTATGGCCACCACAGCGAGGACGAGATCATCGCCCGCGTCGTGCCGCTGATGGGCGAACTGATTGGCACCCACGATCCTGACCTCGTCGTCATCGCCTGCAACACGGCGTCCACCCTGGTCCTATCTCACTTGCGCGCCGCTTATTCCCTGCCCTTCGTCGGCACCGTGCCGGCGATCAAGCCCGCCTGCGCGCAGTCGAAGAGCCGCCGCGTCTCGGTGCTCGGCACCAAGGGCACGGTGAAGCGCGAATACACCAAGGCGCTGATCCGCGATTTCGCGCTGGGTTGCGAGGTGACATTGGTCGGCTCGCCCGAGCTCGCCTCGCTGGCAGAAGCCGCGCTCAGGGGCCATCCGATCAGCGACGGCGACATCCTCGCCGAACTCGCCCCCTGCTTCGTCGGTGATCCCGCGGACGCGACATCGCGCACCGACACCGTGGTGCTCGCCTGCACGCACTATCCGCTGCTGCTCGACCGGATGAAGACGCTCGCGCCCTGGCCGGTCGAATGGATCGACCCCGCGCCGGCCATCGCCCGCCGCGTCTCCGACCTGCTCGGCACGCAAATCGGCGGCATCGCGCAGTCCGGCGCCGAGATGATCTTCACCTCGAACCGCGTGCATGGGCTTTCGGCCACGCTGACGCCGTTCTTCGGCGGACGCGCACTGGCCTGACCTTGCGCCTCGACGGCGCGCTGCTAGGTTTCGCCGTCGCCATCTTCGCAGGTTCATCCCCATGTCGGTCCCCGCAGCGCCGCTCAACCGTCTCCGCCAGCTCTGGAGCGAAGGGCGCCCCGCCTTCGGCGCAATCGCGACGATCCCGAGCGTGCAGACCGTACAGATCATGGCGCGCTCGCTCGACTGGATCATCGTCGACCTCGAGCATGGCCCGATTGGCTTGACCGAAGCGCATGCGATGATCGCCGCCACGACAGGCACGCCATGCACGCCGCTGGTGCGGATCGCGGCGAACGAGCCGTGGCTTGCGAAAGCGCCGATGGACATCGGCGCCTTCGGCATCAACTTCCCGATGATCACCAATCGTGCCGAAGCCGAGAAGGCGGTGCGCAGCGTGCGCTATCCGCCGCGCGGCGATCGTCTCTGGGGTCCGTTCCACGCGCCGTTCCGCTGGGGCCAGTCGATGCCGGACTACATGGCCGGCGCCGACGACGAGATGATCTGCATGATCACCATCGAGCATGTCGAGGCCGTCAATCGCATCGACGAGATCATGGCGACGCCGGGCATCGACGTCGCGGTGATCGGCCCCGGCGATCTCGCGACGTCCATCAACAAGCGCGGGCAGATGGACGATCCGGAATTGCTGCAGCTGGTCGCCCGCGCCGAGGCCGGTATCCTCAAGAGCGGCGTGCCGATCGGCGGCGTGGCCCGCACCGCAGACCAGGCCAACGCCCTGGTCGACCGCGGTTATCGCGCGATCGCGCTGGGTTTCGACTGGTCGCTGTTCCAGCGCGGCATCATGGCGGCGTTCGAGGGAATCAAGCGCTGAACGAGCCGATCGCGGCCTTGCCGGGAACTGCGACGCTGCTAGGGTCGGCGGTTCCAGGGAGGAAGAACCATGCTCAAAAAGACTTTGCTCGCTCTCGCCTTCACCAGCCTCGCCGTTGCGGCCTTCGCTCAGCAGACCGGCATCAAGCGGACCCCACTGCAGAAGGTCGAATTTCCCGACGGCTACAACACCGTCACCGCCATCGCAGAGGTCCCGGCGGGCGGCGCGGCCGGACGCCATACCCATCCTGGGGTCGAAACCGGCTACGTGCTCGAAGGCGAGCTGAATCTCCTCATCGACGGCCAGCCGGAGAAAACCCTCAAAGCCGGGGATTCCTACCAGATCCCGGCAGGCGTCGTGCACGACGCCAAGGCTCATGGCGACAAGGCCATGAAAGTACTCGGGGTTTACATCGTCGACAAAACCAAGCCGCTAGCCTCGCCGGCGCCCTGATGCGGCGAACCGACCGGCGCCAGGCGGGTTGGTTCGTGCTAGAGCACGCGGCGAGCGGGCCACCCGCTCGCTGCACATATTTTAGTCCGCAGGAACCGAAAGACCCATGCGCGGGACGTCCAAGACCATTTCGCTGCCGCGCCGCCTGATTTGCGACCTCATGCGGGCGTCGATGGAAGTGCCATTCGTCTCGCTCTCCCGCCCCCTCAATATCCGCCCCCTGCTGGAGGCGCGTGCCGGAGCGATGGCGCCTGCCGGCTGGGCCGCGATGTTCGTCAAGGCCTTTGCCCTGGTCGCCAGGGACGAGCCGGTCCTGCGCACCGTCTACGCCAAATGGCCCTGGCCGTCGCTCTACGAGCTGCCCAATAGCGTGGCGTCGGTGGCGATCGCCCGGGTCCAAGACGGCGAGGAATGCGTGATGCCGCAGCGAATCGCGGCTCCCGAAGCCATGGCGCTGGCCGCGGTGGACGCCGAAATCCGGCGTGCCAAGACGGCCCCGGTCGACGATATCCCGATGTTCCGCAAGATCATGCGGGCCACCCGCCTGCCGCTGCCGCTGCGGCGGCTATGCTGGGCGGTCGGCCTGAATTTCGGCCGACAGCGCGGCAACTGGTTCGGCAGTTTTGCCGTGAGCTCAGTGGCCGCCTATGGCGGTGGCGAGCTCCATCCCATCACGCCGGGCCCGTTCATCGTCAGCTATGGGGTGGTCGAGCCCGACCAGACCATCCATGTCGTGATCCGCTGGGACCACCGGGTCACCGACGCCGCCCCCATTGCCCGGGTCCTGACCCGGCTGGAACAGGTCCTGAACACTGAAATCGCTGCCGAATTGCGCGCGGCCGGGCCGAAGCCGATCCGGGCGGTCCGGACATGATTTCGGGGCTATTCGCATTGACAGAACGGCCCAAACTCACCTAAAAGCCGCCTGCTCGCGGGCCGATTTCGGCCCGCGAAGCGTTTCGCGACCCGTGGTCCTCCTCCCTTAAGCTTTGGGGATCGGACCTGTCAGTGCCGGGCCCAGCCCGTCACACAGGAGGGCGCGTTTCCTCAAACCATGTACCTGAAGAGGACGCGATGACTAAGCGCAGTGAGGCGAAGTACAAACTCGATCGCCGTATGGGCCAGAACATCTGGGGCCGCCCGAAGAGCCCCGTCAACCGCCGCGAGTACGGCCCCGGCCAGCACGGCCAGCGCCGCAAGGGCAAGCTCTCCGACTTCGGCGTGCAGCTGCGCGCCAAGCAGAAGCTGAAGGGCTACTACGCCAACATTTCCGAGCGTCAGTTCCACGGCATCTATGTCGAGGCGAGCCGCCTCAAGGGTGACACCGGCGAGAACCTGATCGGTCTCCTGGAGCGTCGTCTCGACGCGGTCGTGTACCGCGCCAAGTTCGTCTCCACGATCTTCGCCGCGCGCCAGTTCATCAACCACGGCCACATCAAGGTGAACGGCCGCAAGGTCAACATCTCAAGCTACCAGCTCAAGATCGGCGACGTGATCGAGGTCAAGGAAGCCTCCAAGCAGCTCGCCCACGTGCTCGAAGCCAGCCAGCTCCCCGAGCGCGACACCCCCGACTATCTCGAAGTCGACCACGGCAAGATGACCGCCAAGTACGTGCGCATCCCCGGCCTCTCCGACGTGCCGTTCCCGGTGCAGATGGAGCCGCATCTGGTCGTCGAATTCTATTCGCGCTAATAGTTCGGCAGAACGACATTCAAAGGCCCCGGTTCACCGGGGCCTTTTTGTTTGAGCCGGCGATTCCCATGTCTCAGGCCATCTGTGCTATGATTGCACATCGCGGAGTTGAGCATGACTCGTCTTCTGGAAGAGGCCTTCAGCAAAGTTTCCGGCCTGCCCGATTCAGAGCAGGACGAACTGGCGCGGACCCTGCTTGAGCTTGCCGGGGTCGATCAGCCACCAATCCAGCTGACGGCGGCGGAAGAGGCAGATCTCGCCGAGGCCGAAGCCGAAATCGCCCGCGGCGAGCTGGCCAGCGCCGACGAAGTCCGCGCGATGTGGGCTAAGCACGGCCTGTGAAGGTCCGCTATACGAAGCGGGCGCTCGCCCAAATCGACCAAATTCTGACCTACATCGAGGCGCACTCGCCCCAAGGCGCAGGCCACGTGCGCGGCCGCATTGTCGCTCTCATAGCATTGCTAGAGACCTACCCCCACGCAGGGCGAACGACTACGCGTGCATACGTCCGTCGCTTGCCGGTCAACCCTTATCCCTATCTGATCGATTATCGTGTGACCGAGACAGAAATCGTTATTATGCGGTTTCGTCACGCCGCCCGGCGTCCACCCAGAGCTCGCTGACCGCGAGCGAGTGCCATTCCCCTCAGGGAGCAAGTTGATGCTCTATACCCCTCCCCCGATCGATCCCAAGGCGCCGCCGGTGCGCATCAATCTGCTTTCGGACACGCAGACCAAGCCGACGGCTGCGATGCGCGAGGCGATGGCGCGGGCGGAGGTCGGCGACGAGCAGGTCGGCGACGATCCGACCGTGAACGCACTGTGCGAGCGCGTTGCCGCGCTGATGGGCAAGGAAGCCGCGGTCTACATGCCCTCAGGCACGATGTGCAACGTCACCGCGACGCTGGTGCATTGCCGTCCCGGCGACGAGATCCTCGCCCACGAGAGCGCACATATCATCGCCCGCGAAGGCGGCGCGCATGCCGCGATCGGCGGCTTCCAGGTCACCCAGCTCAAGGGACCTGACGGCCAGTTCACGCCGGAGACCTTTCGCAAGGCACTGCATCCGCGGACGCGCTACCAGCCGCCGCAGACCGTCGTCAGCGTCGAGCAGACCGCCAATATCGGCGGCGGCACGATCTGGAAGAAGGCAGCGCTCGACGAGATCGTCGCGATCGCCAAGCAGCACGGCCTCGTCACCCACATGGACGGTGCGCGCCTGCTCAACGCCACCGTCGCAAGCGGCATCTCCCCGCGCGACATGACGGCGGGGTGGGATTCGGCGTGGATCGATTTCTCCAAAGGCCTGGGCGCGCCGATCGGCGGCGTGCTGGCGGGCTCGCGCGCCTTCATCGACGCGGTCTGGCAGTGGAAACAGCGCCTCGGCGGCTCGATGCGGCAAGCCGGCGTCTGTGCGGCGGCCTGCATCTACGCGCTCGACCATCACGTCGATCGCCTGGCCGACGACCACGCCAATGCGCGCGCGCTCGCCCGCGGGCTGTCGCAGATCGCAGGCGTCGAGGTGCAGGAGCCCGAGACCAATCTCGTGTTCTTCAAGCCTGATGGCGCCGGAATTGCCGGCGACAAGATGGTCGCCGCACTGCGCCAGCGCGGCGTGACGCTCGCGATGATGGACGGCCGCATCCGCGCCTGCACCCATCTCGACGTCAATGCGGCCCAGGTCGAGGAAACGATCGGGTACGTCAGAGAGATCGTGCGCGGGGCGTAAGTCCGTAGCCCGGATGGAGCGCAGCGAAATCCGGGGTCCTCGCCTCGCGGAAAGATTTTCCCGGATTGCGCGGAGCCTGTCATCGGGCGGCGCTTCGCGCCGACCCGTTGGCTCCATCCGGGCTACGAAGGCGGCTAGCTACCGCCCCATCGCCTGATAGATCAGCGTCTTCAGCGCCAGCTGAATCCGGCCACGCTGCGACGGGGTCTGCACCATGAAGATCCCGAACAGATCGTCTTCGGGATCGATGAAGAAGAAGGTGCCGCCGACGCCGTCCCAGCGATATTCGCCAAGCGGCCACGATGTCCCTGATGGCACCGAGGTGCGCACCGCGAAACCGAGGCCGAAGCCGGAGCTTCCGCCCGGATAGTAATTCTGATCGCGCGCGATCTTCGTCGCGGGGCCGATATGATCCGACGCCATCAGCGCGATGGTCTCGGGCTTGAGATAGCGCCGACCTTCATAGCTGCCGCCGTTGAGCAGCATCTGCGAGAAGCGCGCGTAGTCACCGACCGTACCGACAAGGCCGCCGCCGCCCGACTCCCACCTCAGCGGTTTCCGGGGATCGCGGACCTGCGTCATCGGACTGATCGCGCGATCCTGCGGCATCGGCTCGGCGATGCGCGGCCACTTGGCAGGATCGGCGACATAGTATGCAGTGTCCATCATCCCGAGCGGATTGAGCAGCCGCTCCTTCTCGAACTCGAACAGCGATTTCCCCGATATGACCTCGACGATGCGGCCGAGCACGTCCGTGGAGTGGCCATAGTCCCAGTTCGTGCCGGGCTGTTCGGCGAGCGGAAGCGTGGTGATCTTCGCGACGAGTTCGGCGTTGGTCAAAGCCTGGTTGTCGAAGAGACCGGCGTCGGCATAGAGCTTGTTCACCAAGCCCCCGCCATAATAACCGTAGGGCAGCCCGGCAGTGTGGCGCATCAAATCCTTGATCGTCACGGAGCGACTGAGCGGCTCCAGCGCCAGCGCAACCTTGCCGTCCTCGGCCTTCGTCTCGACACCGACCTTCATCTTGCCAAAGGCCGGAATGTATTTTGCGACGGGATCATCGAGCGAGAGCTTGCCCTGCTCGACCAGCATCATTGCCATGACTGTCGTGACCGGCTTCGACATCGAATAGAGCCGGAAGATCGTGTCCGCGCTCATCGAGATCTCGGTGGCGACATCGCGGACGCCGAAATTCTCGTAATAGACCGGCTTGCCGTGCTGCTGGAGCAGCAGGATCGCGCCCGGAAACGTACCGGCGACGATCTCGCTGCGGATGTAGTCGGAAACCTTTGCCAGGCCATCTGGCGAGAAAGTGTGGGCGCGCCCCTCGGAGCCCGCCTGCGCACCACCTGCACCGAACAAAAGAACGAGCGCCGCGATCAGCGCGCGGCGCCCGAACATGTCACTTCTCCATCGCTTCATAAACCAACTGCTTCAATGTCCGCTGCACGCGCTGGCGCTCGGTCGGGGTCTGCTCCAGCAGCACGAAGAACATGTCCTGCTTGGGATCGATGACGAAATAGCAACCGGAGGCGCCGTCCCACTTCAACTCCCCGAGATCGCCGGGCGGCGGCGGCTTGGCGTTGCCGGGATCGGTGCGGACCGCAAGGCCAAGACCGAAGCCGAAACCGTCGCCGGGGAAATAGAAATAGTCGCGACCGACCCCCGAGGTCGGGCCGACCTGATCGGTCACCATCAGCTTGAATGTCTCGGGCTTGAGGATAGTCTTGCCGTCGAGGCTGCCGCCATTGAGCAGCATCTGCGCAAAGCGCTCATAGTCCGCCATGGTCGTAACCATGCCGCCGCTGGCGAACTGGATTTTTTTGACAACCGTCGGATCGTTGATCCGGCCGACGCGAAAATCAGCGTCATTCGGCACCGGCTGCGCCAGAAGCTTCTGCTTCTCGGGGGCGGTGACGAAGAAGCCGGTGTCGACCATGCCGAGCGGATCGAGCAGCTTCTCCCGCTCGATCTCAAGCAACGGCTTGCCGGTTGCGACCTCCATGACTCGCGCCAGAATGTCGGTGGAATGGCCGTATTGCCACAGCGCGCCCGGCTGGTTGTGCAGCGGCAGTTTTGCGATGCGCTCGGCGAACTCAGCGAGATCGAAATCGCCGTCGTAGATCTTGGCGTCGCGATAGGCCTTGCGGACCAGGCTGTCGCCGTAGAAGCCATAGGTGACGCCAGACGTGTGCGTCATCAGATCCTTCACCGTCATCGGCCGGCTCAGCGGCACGAGTTCGAGCGACCTGGTGCCGTCGTCGGCCTTCTTCTCGACGCCGACCTTCACATTGGCGAAGGACGGAATGTATTTCGAGACGGGATCGTCGAGCTTGATCTTGCCGTCCTCGATCAACTGCACCGCAACAACGGAGGTGATCGCCTTGCTCATCGAGAACAGGCGGAAGATGGTCTTGTCCGTGATCGGCGCCTTGCTCACCACGTCCTGCACGCCGAAGGCTTCGTGGTAGACCGGCTTGCCGTGCTGCTTGATCAGCACGGTCGCGCCGGCGATCTTGCCGGTCGCGACCTCGTTGTTGAAGAACTCGCTGACCTTGGCGAGCTTGTCCTGATTGAAATGCGCGCCGGCCGGAATCTCGTAGGTGCCTTCGGCGCGCGCGAGCGACATCGCGCCCAGCGACACCAGTGCGCCGCAAACCAACGCACGCAGTCCGAAATGTGAATTCATATCCCCTCCCCGGAAGGTGGCCGAGCGGAGTGTACTGACCACGTCATCAGGCACAAGGGCTGGCGTGTCGCGCGAGCGCCTCGGCATGGAGTTTGGCGCTCGGCTCGGCGAAGCAGCAGAACACGACGCGGGCGACCGATGGCGCGGCAGAGAGCCCTTCGATTGCCGTGCGGACGGCGATATCGGCGGCCCGGTCGGCGGGAAAGCGGAAAATGCCGGTCGAAATCGCCGGAAATGCCACCGAGGTCAGCTTATGCATCCCGCACAGCTCCATCGAACGGCGATAGCAGGAGGCGAGCAGATCGTCCTCGCCCAGCGTGCCGCCGTTCCAGACCGGCCCGACGGTGTGGATCACATGCGCGGCCTTGAGCCGATAGCCCTTGGTGATCTTGGCGTCGCCCGTCTTGCAGCCGTGGAGCATCCGACATTCGGCGACGAGGTCGGGCCCGGCCGCTCGATGGATCGCGCCATCCACGCCGCCTCCGCCGAGGAGAGACAAATTTGCGGCGTTGACGATGGCGTCAACGCCGAGTGTCGTGATGTCAGCTACGATGACCTCAAGCTCGGCGCCGCCGATGCGGCGCGTCAGCTGGGTCACGTGTCAGGCCGCGACGGCGACGCCCTTCTCGGAGAGCAGCTGCTGCAGTTCGCCGGCCTGGAACATCTCGCGGACGATGTCGCATCCGCCGACGAACTCGCCCTTCACATAGAGCTGCGGAATGGTCGGCCAGTTCGAGTAGTCCTTGATGCCGTTGCGCAGTTCGGCGGATTCGAGGACGTTGAGGCCCTTATAGCCAACGCCGATATGGTCGAGGATCTGGACGACCTGGCCGGAGAAACCGCACTGCGGAAACTGCGGCGTTCCCTTCATGAACAGAACCACGTCGTTCGACTTGACTTCGTTGGCGATGAATTCCGCGATGCTCATATCCGTGTCCTTCTGGGGCGGAGCCCTCAACAATCACTCCGGGCCGGCTCAGCCGATTTAACCCGATACCTGCCCATATATGTAGCCCAAACCGTTGTGCATCCAAAGTAAAATGGCGGCGAACACCCCTTGAACACCGCCTGGGCGGCGGGTCCAGGCCACGCCGGCCCCATTGCATGATGCCACGAATATCATCGCCGGGGAGGACTTTCATACCGTAACGGAGCCCCTATCTAGGACGAACCCAGGTTTTGGAACCGGGCAACGCCAACAACGTTCTCTTGTCCTGTCTGGAGAAAAACGTGACGAAACAAGCCTCCGCTACGGCCACCCCGCCGCTTTCGTCACCGTCGGCCGACCCGCGCGGCCTCGCCCAGGGGCTGGAAGAGGCGTTTCTCGCCGTCCGCAACGAGACCGAGCGCCGGGCCGCGCCGCTGTCGCCTGAAGACCAGCAGATTCAATCCATGCCGGATGCGAGCCCCACGAAATGGCATCGGGCCCATACCACCTGGTTCTGGGAGCAATTCCTGCTCGGCGAGCACTGTCCCGGCTACCGGCCCTTCCACCCTGATTTCGCTTTCCTGTTCAATTCCTATTACGTCAGCGCCGGCCCGCGTCATTCCCGCAATCACCGCGGCGACATCACCCGCCCCAGCGCCGATCAGGTCGGCGCCTATCGAACATATGTCGATGCGGCCGTCGTCGAATTCTTCCGCGAGGTCGGCGCGGACAAGCTTCGCGAGATCGCACCGCTGGTCGAGGTCGGGCTCAATCACGAGCAGCAGCATCAGGAATTGATGGTCACCGACATCCTGCATGCTTTCGCGCAGAACCCGATCCCGCCGGCCTATGATCCGGACTGGCGCTTCCCGGCTTCGACACGCGCGGGGGAGGATTGGCTGACGCTGAACGAAGGTATCCACACCGTCGGTCACGTCGACGACAGTTTTCATTTCGACAATGAGAAGCCGGCGCATCGCGCCCTCGTCGGTCCGGTCAGGGTCGCACGCAATCTCGTCACCAACGCCGAGTGGCTCGCCTTCATGCGCGACGGCGGCTACCGGACCGCAACGCTGTGGCTGATGGACGGCTTTGCCACCGTCAACAACGAAGGCTGGGACGCCCCCGGCCATTGGCGCGAGATCGACGGCCAGTGGCACATGATGACGCTCGCCGGCCTCAAGCCGGTCGATCCGGACGCGCCGGTCTGCCATGTCAGCTATTACGAGGCCGATGCGTTTGCGCGCTGGGCCGGAAAGCATCTGCCGACCGAGATGGAATGGGAGGTTGCTTCGCGTGCCGGCCAGCTCAACGACGCCTTCGGAATCGTCTGGCAGTGGACGCGTTCTTCATATTCGCCCTACCCCGGCTATCGCGCCATCGAAGGCGCGCTCGGGGAGTACAACGGCAAGTTCATGATCAACCAACTGGTGCTGCGCGGCTCCTCGCTTGCAACTCCCGAGGGCCACAGCCGTATTACCTATCGCAACTTCTTTTATCCGCACCATCGCTGGCAGTTCACGGGACTGCGGCTCGCCGACTACGAATAAAAAATCATCCGACGACAAATACGCGCCGGACAGCGCGTTCAGGAGAGTATCATGAATGTGCACGCCAGCGCTTTGGCCGAAGCCCATCTCCCCGACGAGCAGACCACCGCTTTCGCCCGCGAGGCCATCGAGGACCTCTCGCAGCAGCCCAAAAAACTGTCGCCGAAATATTTCTACGACGCGACCGGCTCGGAGCTGTTCGAGGCGATCACGCGCCTGCCGGAATATTACCCGACGCGCACCGAGCTTGCGATCCTGAAGGAGCGCGGCAGCGAGATCGCGAAGATCATTCCGCAGCATGCGGCGCTGGTCGAGTTCGGCGCTGGAGCAACCACGAAAGTCCGCCTGCTGCTCGATCACTGCAAGTTCGCGGCCTATGTGCCCGTGGACATCTCCGGCGACTTCCTGAAGGCGCAGGCGAACGGCCTGAAGCGAGACTTCCCGACGCTCGGCATCTATCCGGTGGCGGCCGACTTCACCACGCCGTTCGAGTTGCCCAAGGCAGTCGCATCGATGCCCAAGGTCGGCTTCTTCCCCGGCTCGACCATCGGAAATTTCGAGCCGCATGAGGCGCAGGCCTTCCTGAAGAGCGCCCGCAAGATCCTGGGCAAGGGCGCGCAGATGATCATCGGCGCCGACCTCGAGAAGGAAGAGCGCGTCCTCCATGACGCCTACAACGATGCCGCCGGCGTCACCGCCCGCTTCAATCTCAATGTGCTCGTGCGCATCAACCGCGAGCTCGGCGGCAATTTCGACCTGTCCGCCTTCACCCATCGCGCGATCTACAACCGCGAGCGGCACCGGATCGAGATGCATCTCATCAGCAAGAAGAGCCAGACCGTGCGCCTGCTCGGCACCAGCTTCTCGTTCCGCCCCGGCGAGAGCATCCACACCGAGAACAGCTACAAATACAGCCTCGAGCGTTTTGCTGCGCTGGCGCAGGGCGCGGGCTGGCAGGTTCGCGAAAGCTGGACGGACGCGGCGAAGATGTTTTCGGTGCACGCGCTGGAGGCGGCGGAGTAAGTGCTCCGTTGAATCTGAGAGCGTTTTCCTGCGGCGCATCCTTCGAGACGCCCGCCTTCGGCGGGCTCCAGCGCGCGGCAGCAGTTTCAGCGGGCGCCTATGCCGATTAGCCTCATCCTGAGGAGACCGCGCAGCGGTCGTCTCGAAGGACGAGGCGCTCGCTCAGACCGCTCCAAATTCAATGCTGCTCTGCCTCCTCCGGCTTCGACCCCAGCGACATCGACTCCCACACTGCGACCACGATCATGATCACGGTCGACGCGACCGACAGCCAGAGCGGCGAGAGATCGGCGGCGAACCACCACAGCACCAGTAGCAGGATGATGCCGATGCCGTGGGAGAGCTGGAGGAAGCCGCGGATCGCGTGCTTGAACAGGATGGTGCCGACCAGGAACACCAAGGGACCACCGACCGTGCTCACGATGGTCCTGATATCGGAATGGCCGGTCGGATGCTTCAGCACCAGCTCGTCCGACACTGCGGTCAGGATGATGCCGGCGACGATCGGCATGTGCAGATAGGTATAGGCCATCCGTGCCAGCCGGCCGGATTCGGTGGATTTCGAGAGCCGCTCGGAGCCGGCCTCCGCGCCCTTGTGGAAATAGACCCACCACATCGCGATGGCCCCGGCCAGCGCCGAGACGAAGGCCAGGATGTTGTCCGCGGTCCACTCCAGCTCGGCGAAGGTGGCACCGTTGACGACGACGGCCTCACCGAGTGCGATGATGATGAAGCCGGCGCAGCGCTCGGCCATGTGGCCGCCCTCGACGGCCCAGGCTTCGACCGACGAGAAGCCGAGCTTCGGGACCCAGAAGCGCACCGCCGGCGAGACGTATTCGATCGCGAGCGCCGCGATCCAGAACCACAGCCGCGCCTCGTCATGGGCGAGACCGCCGAGGATCCAGAAGATCGCGGAGCCGCAGAGCCAGACCAGAATGCGGATCGCGTTGTGCCGGACGGCCGTTCGATGGCGCGGGGTCGCGAACAGCCAGAAGGCGGTGCGTCCGACCTGCATGGTCGCGTAGGCGATCGCGAACCACAGGCCCCGCCCCTCGAAGGCGGTCGGGATCGTCGTCGACAGCACGAGGCCGCCCAGCATCATCAGGAAGATCAGGATGCGGACCGGGGTCAGCTCGGGATTGAGCCAGTTGGTGACCCAGGCGGTGTAGACCCACACCCACCACACCGCGAGGAACAGCACCGTGACGTGCACCGCGCCGAGCGGGGTGAAATGGTGCAGCAGCGTATGCGAGACCTGCGTGACGGCGAAGACGAAGACGAGGTCGAAGAACAGCTCGGCATTGGTGACGCGGCTGTGCTGGTTCGGAGCGATGACGCGAAACATCGCGCCGCGAGGATTGTCCGCAGCCATCGTCATCCCCCCGTCACGCGATCAGATCAGGCCCCCGGTACCCCGGTTTGCAGCGCCAGAGCATGCAACACGCCGCCCATCTGGCCTTGCAGGGACTGATAGACGATCTGGTGCTGCTGGACGCGGGACTTGCCGCGGAAGGATTCCGAGATCACGGTCGCGGCATAGTGGTCGCCATCGCCGGCGAGGTCACGGATCGTCACCTCGGCATCGGGGATCGCTGCCTTGATCATCGCCTCGATATCGTGGGCGTCCATGGGCATTCGGGTCTTGCTCCTGTCTCGGCTTCGAATCGCTTGCCGGGGTCCCCGGACCGGCAGGGCCAAACTTAGCGTGAACGGCCTTCTACGTCACGCATTCCGGCACTATATCCCTGATCCCATCCGGATAAAGGCACGACAAAGTGCCGCGCGCGCAAGATTGATCGAAAAGGCGTGAAATCATGAAGCTTCCAGGGCCCGACCACCCCATCACCATTACCCAAAATCCCCGACGCGTCCGCGTCACGGCCGGCGACATCGTGATCGCCGAGACCAGCAAGGCACTGATCTTGAAGGAGGCCAAATATCCGGCGGTGCAATATGTGCCGCGGGAGGACGCCAACATGGCGGTGCTGGAGCGCACCGACCGCGTCACCCATTGCCCCTACAAAGGGGACGCGAGCTATTACAGCGTCAAGGCCGATGGCAAGACGCTCGACAACGCGATCTGGACCTACGAGACGCCCTTCCCCGCGATGACGGAGATTTCCGGCCATCTCGCCTTCTATCCGGACAAGGTGAAGATCGAGGAAGTGGGGTAGGCTCACCGCGCCGGGGCGATTGCAGGTCGCTTCCTCTCCGTCGACACAAGGCTCAAGATGCCGCGCAAAGCCGCAAGACTGATTGGGGTCTCGTTGCTGGGCGTGGCCGGCATCCTCATCGTGGTGGCCGCCGCCGGACTGGGTTTTCGCGCCTATCGCCAGCATCTTGCTGCCGAAACCCTCGCGATCCGCTCACCAAAGGGCGTGCAGGAGGGAGGGTTCGTCGACATCGGCGGAATCAAGCAATGGATTCAAATCCGCGGCGAGGATCGGGATAACCCGGTCCTCCTGTTCGTCCACGGCGGGCCCGGAGGGTCCAGCTGGCCAATGTCGTCGGGTTGGCGCCCCTGGGAAAAGCACTTCACCATCGTGCAATGGGACAAGCGCGGCACCGGCCGCACGTATGGCGCCGCCGGAGACTCGCTGGCGCCAACCATGACACTGGAGCGCATGACGCAGGACGGCGTCGAGCTGGCCGAGCATCTGCGCACGCATCTGCACAAGGACAGGATCGTCCTGGTCGGGCATTCGTGGGGCTCGTTCCTGGGAATTCACATGGTGAAGCAACGCCCGGATCTGTTCTCGGCCTATGTCGGCACGGGCCAGGTGGTTGGCAGGACGACCTTCGAGAAGGCATTCGAGCTCACGATCGCGCGCCTGCAACGGCTTGCGGCATCCGCCAACAATCGTGAAGCCCTGGCGGAATTGGCGCCGATCGCTTCACAGCCGACCCTCACCCCGGAAAATCGCCTGATTGCGGACAAATGGAGCAACGCGCTGGGTCTGCCGCCCGCCGGCGGCTTCCAGCTCGCCGGCCCCATCCCGCCGCTCTTCATGCCGGATGTCTCGCTGCTCGACTTGTACAACTGGCGCAAGGGCGTCGCCTTCTCGGCCCAATATCTGACCGGACGGAACGGGCCGATGTTTCAGAGCGACATGGCCTCGATGGGATTCAGATCTTCGATCCCCATGTTCTTCATCGAGGGCGACGCGGACGGCGTGACGCCGGGCGAACCGGCCGAGCAATATTTCAAGGAGATCACGGCCCCGCATAAGGAATTTGTGTGGGTTCGCGGCGGCGATCATTTCATTCCGTTCGATCGTCCTGATGAGTTCCTGGCCGAGCTGATGGCCCGCGTCATGCCATTCGCAGGCAATTGAGGGCCGGCGCGCCGGCCCTCCGATTCGGCAGCCCGGCTACGCCCTGAAGATCGTGAGCCCCAGTATCAGCAGCACCAGGAAGATCACGACGAAGATATAGAACAGGAAGCGAGCGACATCGGCCGAGGCGGCCGAGAGGCCGGTGAAGCCGAGCACGCCGGCCACGATCGAGACCAGGAGAAAGATCAGCGCCCATTTCAGGATCGTCATAACCAACTCCGACTAAAATGCCGCACGTGCGGCCCTCAACCTATTCGCGAACGCTAACTTCGCTGCGCGGAACTGGTTCCTGAGGGCGCTCCGCGGGCAAGGCGCGGCATAAACTGCGCTTGCTGAATCCGGTTCCCGGCGGCACAGTCCGGCCAGGGCAGGAGCGCAATCGGGGCGACCATGATGACGATGTCACATTCCGCGACGATCGGCGCGGAGGCGCACGCCGCGCCGAAAGCCAAGGCGCGCAATCTGTCGCTCGATCGGACCCGCACCTTCCTCACGCTGGTGGTGCTGCTGCACCACGCCGTCATTCCCTACACCTATTTCGGTCACACCGACCCGGCGTCCTGGATCGGCTTCGACGTCGTCGTGCTCTGCACCGACAGCTTCTTCATGGCGATGTTCTTCTTCCTGTCGGGACTGTTCACGTGGTCCGGCATCGCGCGCAAGGCGCCACAGGTTTTCCTGCGCGACCGCCTGTTGCGGCTCGGGCTGCCGTTCGTGATCGCGGCCTTCACGGTCATCCCGCTCGCCTATTACGCGATCGCGCTGCGGCACGATCCCGAGCTGACCTTCGCTTCGTTCTGGTGGAAGACGATCACCGTCGGGCCGTGGCCGAGCGGGCCGATCTGGTTCGTGTGGGTGCTGCTGGCGTTCGACCTCACCGCGAGCCTGCTCTACCGGGTCTCAGCCCACCTGGTCGATCCGGTCAACCGCGTTTCGGTGCGCGGATTTGACCAGCCGGCCGTGTTCTGGCTGCTGCTCGCCGTCGTCACTGCCGTCGTCTACGTGCCCGCGCTGGTCCATTTCGGCGCCAACAAATGGTTCGAGTTCGGACCGTTTTCGGTGCAGGCGAGCCGCATCCTGCTCTACTTCGCCTATTTCTTCATTGGCGTCAGCGTCGGTGCCGCCAACTTCGATCGCGGCATCCTCAGCGCCGAGGGCCAGTTGCCGAAGAACCGATGGATGTGGGTGATCGCCACGCTGGTCCCCTACTGCCTGATGTGGTGCATGATCTACATCAAGCGCGCAATCCTCGGGAATCCCAACGTGCTGCCGGACTGGTATCAGGCGATCTACGGCACGCTCGTCGTGCTGTTCTCGGCCGCGATCCTGCTCGCGATCCTCGCCTTCTTCCTGCACCAGAAGTCGCCGGGGCCGAACCTGCTCGACCGCATGCAGGCGGACGCCTACGGCATGTTCCTGGTGCACTACCCGATCGCGCTGTGGATCCAGTATGTGCTGTTCGACTACTCGTGGCCTGCGATCTTCAAGGCCGCGATCGGCTTCGTGCTCACGGTGTTGCTGAGCTGGGGACTGACGGCAATGTTGCGGAAGATTCCGGGCGCGTCGCACGTTTTGTGAGGCCGAGGTCTCTCCATCCGCCATTGCGAGCGTAGCGAAGCAATCCAGAGTCTCTCCGCGGAGACAGCCTGGATTGCTTCGTCGCTCTGCTCCTCGTAATGACGGAGTGTGTGGCGGCGCCTTACGCCGCCTTCCCGCTCATATATTCCGGCAGCCAGCGCTCGAACGATTTCCGCAGGCTATCGATCGTGACCGGCGCCTCGCCCGCGATCGCGATTGCATCGCCGCCGGTGGTGCCAATGCGCACGCAGGGCACCTCGCAGCCGCGCATCTTGGCCAGCACGCGGCCGGCTTCCGCTTCCGGCACGGTGACGAGATAGCGCGCCTGGTCCTCGCCGAACCAATAGGCTTGCGAGACGAGCGACGTCGGCGCCGCCAGCAATTTTGCGCCGATGCCGCTGGCCATTGCCATCTCGGCGAGCGCGATCAGCAGGCCACCGTCGGAGAGATCGTGCACCGCGGTCGCAGTGCCCGCATGGATCATGCCGCGCACGCAGTCGCCGTTGCGCTTCTCGGCCGCGAGGTCGACCGGCGGCGGCGCGCCCTCCTCGCGACCGCAGATGTCGCGCAGGTAGACCGACTGGCCGAGCCAGCCGTGGGTTTCGCCGACCAGGAGGATCGCCTCGCCCTCGGCCTTGAAGGCCAGCGAAGCGGACTTGGTGAAATCGTCGAGCAGGCCGACGCCGCCGATCGAAGGTGTCGGCAGGATCGCGCGGCCGTTGGTCTCGTTGTAGAGCGAGACGTTGCCGGACACGACCGGGAAGTCGAGCGTGCGGCAGGCCTCCGAGATGCCCTTCAGGCAGCCGACAAACTGGCCCATGATCTCGGGCCGTTCAGGATTGCCGAAATTGAGATTGTCGGTGATCGCGAGCGGCTTGCCGCCGACCGCGGTGATGTTGCGCCAGGCTTCCGCCACCGCCTGCTTGCCGCCCTCGAACGGGTCAGCTTCGCAATAGCGCGGCGTGACGTCGACGGTCAGCGCCAGACCCTTCGGCCCGTCCTGCACGCGCACGACGGCGGCGTCGCCGCCGGGACGCTGCAAGGTGTTGCCGAGGATGACGTGGTCGTACTGCTCCCAGACCCAGCGCTTGCTGCACATGTCGGGCGTGCCGATCAGCTTCTCCAGCGCGGCACCGACGCCCATCGGCGCCGGCACCTCGCGCGCGTGCACCACAGGCAGCGCGGCGGAGGGAACGTGCGGACGGTCGTAGAGCGGCGCCTCGTCACCGAGCTCCTTGATCGGCAGGTCGGCCATGACGTCGCCGCCATGCTTGACGACAAAGCGCTTGCTCGGCGTGGTGTAGCCGACCACTGCGAAGTCGAGCCCCCACTTCTTGAAGATCGCCTCGGCTTCCTTTTCCTTCTCGGGCTTGAGCACCATGAGCATGCGCTCCTGGCTTTCCGAGAGCATCATCTCGTAGGCGCTCATGCCGATCTCGCGGGTCGGCACCGCGTCGAGATCGAGGTCGACGCCGAGGTCGCCCTTGGCGCCCATCTCGACCGCCGAGCAGGTCAGGCCGGCCGCGCCCATGTCCTGGATCGCGATGACGCAGCCCTTCTCCATGATCTCGAGGCAGGCCTCGAGCAGCAGTTTTTCGGCGAAGGGATCGCCGACCTGCACGGTGGGGCGCTTCTCCTCGGACTTGTCGTCGAACTCGGCCGACGCCATCGAGGCGCCGTGGATGCCAT
Source organism: Bradyrhizobium sp. 613_E4_N2_2 (assembly GCF_052075995.1). Lineage (NCBI taxonomy): Bacteria > Pseudomonadati > Pseudomonadota > Alphaproteobacteria > Hyphomicrobiales > Nitrobacteraceae > Bradyrhizobium > Bradyrhizobium sp. 613_E4_N2_2. Next base: position 3,221,814 of record NZ_CP197234.1, on the reverse strand, counting down.
CGCGCCCCGTCTTGGAGCCGAGATAGACGATCGGCATGTTCACGCCGGAGGCGGCAGCATAGAAAATCTTGTCGGCATCGGCGAGGCCGACCGCCATTGCGTTGACGAGGATGTTGCCGTCATAGCGGGTGTGAAAGCGCACCTGGCCGCCGACCGTCGGCACGCCGAAGGAATTGCCATAGCCGCCGACGCCGGCGACGACGCCGGAGACGAGATGCCGTGTCCTGGTATGCTCGGGCGCGCCGAAGCTCAGCGCATTGAGGCAGGCGATAGGACGCGCGCCCATGGTGAAGACGTCGCGCAGAATGCCGCCGACGCCGGTGGTCGCGCCCTGATAGGGCTCGATGTAGCTCGGGTGGTTGTGGCTCTCCATCTTGAAGACCACGGCCTGGCCGTCGCCGATGTCGATCACGCCGGCATTCTCGCCGGGGCCCTGGATCACCCAGGGCGCCTTGGTCGGCAGGCCGCGCAGATGGATGCGCGAGGATTTGTACGAGCAGTGCTCGTTCCACATCGCCGAGAAGATGCCGAGCTCGGTGAAGGTCGGCTCCCGCCCGATCAGCTTCAGGATGCGCTCGTACTCGTCGGGCTTGAGCCCGTGGGCGGCAACCAGTTCGGGGGTGATCTTGGGTTCGTTCTTCATGGATTCGGGGCTTTCGGCGGCGTTTTGCCGTTCTTAGGAAGATCGGGGGCCTACGAAAAGCCCTTTATGGCGCATTTTCCCGCTGTCCCACGTTTTGCGGGCAGGCGGTCGGCGGGAACGGGAATTGCAAGGCGCTGACGGATCGGATTTAAGGACTAAAGACCCGTAATTGAAGGCCCATTTCCTTGCACGAATTGACCAAAGTCCCCTCCACCCGCCGCCCGGACCTGCACGTCGCCACCGATGGCGAGTTCACGGGCTGGCGGACCTGGGTTCGCGACAGTTTTGAGAGCCATATCGGCCCGTTCTGGCACAAGATCGAGGAGGACGGCAGCGTCCGCTCGGCGTTCCGGGTCGAGAAAAAGCACCTCAACGGCTCCGGAAACGTCCATGGCGGCTGCTTCATGGCCTTCGCCGACTATTGCCTGTTCGCGATCGCCACCCACGAGCTGGATGGCCCGGCCGTGACGACGAATTTCGCCTGTGATTTCCTCGACGCGGCCCGCGAGGGCGAGCTGGTCGAATGCGTCGGCGAAGTGTCCCGCGCCGGCGGCTCACTGATCTTCCTGCGGGGCAAGCTGACCTCGGCCGGGCGGCCGCTGTTTACCTTCTCCGGCACGATCAAGCGGGTGAAGCGGAAGCCCGCACTCCAGCCAAACGCATAGCTCGACGCCTTCCCTTTTCGCGCCCCCTCGCCCAGACTTGCTGAAAGCGCTTTTGCGCGGGGGAGCAAGAACAAGGTGCCGCAGAGCACATCCGGATCGGGCCACACAGCGCCCTCCGCGTCAGCGCCATTGCCATCCATGACCGCCGTCGGCGCCCGTAACTGGCGCGACTATGCGCTGCTGTTCGCGCTCGCCTGCTGCTGGAGCTCGACCTATCCGCTGGCCAAGCTCGCGCTTCCCACGATCCCGCCCATCACCTTCATCTCGGCGCGCTCGCTGATCGCGTTCGCCTTCCTGTTTGCCATCCTGTGGATGCGCGGCGTCAAGCTGCCGACCGACGTGAAGGCCTGGAAGCTGTTTGCGACCCAGCAGCTGATCAATTCGACCTTCCCGTTCCTGGTCATCACCTGGTCGCAACAATATGTCCCGGCCTCGAACACGGTGGTGCTGGCCTCGACGACGCCGATCTTCGCCTTCCTGATCACGTCGCTGATCACGCGGCACGAGCCGGCCACGCTGCTGAAGCTCGCGGGCGCAATTCTCGGCCTCGCCGGCACGATCGCCATCGTCGGGCTGGACGCGCTGCGCGGCTTCAGTGGCGAGATCGTGGCGGAGATCGCGATCCTGCTCGCCACCATCTCCTTTGCCTGCGCGACCATCTTTGGCTTGCGGCTCTCCGAATACGATCCGATGGTGGTCGCAACCGGCTCGCTGCTGTTCGGTGGCCTCGTGCTGCTGCCGCCCTCGCTCATCATCGACCAGCCCTGGACGCTGCACCCGACGCCGACGGCGATCGTCGCCACCATCGTCATGGGCATCGTCTCCAGCGCGCTGGGGCTGATGCTGTTCTACGTCTGCCTCGGCCGGCTCGGCACGCTGACCACGAACGCGCAAGGCTATCTGCGCATTCCAATCGGCGTTGGATTGTCCGTGCTGCTGCTTGGCGAGAGCGTGCCGTCGAACCTGGCGCTGGGCCTGCTGCTGGTCATGGCCGGCGTCGCCGCCATGACGGTGCCGGCGGAGAAGTTCAAGCTGCGCAAAGCATGATCCGGAAAAGTGCGCAGCAGTTTTCCGATGAGATCATGCTCAAACAATAAGACCGCTCAGGTCGAAATCTGCTTCTCGGCGATCGAGAGCCACTCGGCCTGCGCCTCGCGCAGATATTTGGGCGCGCGCCGCATCTGGATCAGGAGTTCGTTGAAGACCACGCGCGCCTCGGCGCTGCGGCCGACCATCTGGAGCAGCATGCCGTAGCGCACCCGCGCCTCGGCGCCCGGGAAATAGCCGGCGACGGCGTGATATTCCTCCAGCGCCTCGTCGAGCCGGCCGACCTCGGCGAGTGCGCGGGCGTAGAGCAGATGCGCATCGGCGGAATCGAAGTCCGGCCATTGCTTCTGAAGATCGTCCAGCGTCGCCAGCGCATCGGCCGGACGCTTGGCGGCAAACTCGGCTTGCGCCTTGCCGAAGGCATAAGCGGGGTCGTGGCCCATCGGCAGGCTCAGGATGTGACCGTAATGCTGCTCCGCCTCGCTGAAGCGGCCAACCTTTGCGCATTCCTCGGCCAGCGCCGCACGGTTGGCGATGGTGTCGGTGGCCGCCAGCCGGTCGCACAGCTCGCGATAACGCTTCTCCGGATCGAGCCGATTGGCAACGCGCTGACGCGCCTGTCGCGCACCGGGGCTGGAAAACCATTCAGGGACGAGCTCGACCGCGATATAGGCGAGCGCGCCGATCAGCGGCACCATCAGGATGATGAAGGCCCAGGGCTGCAACCGCCCGGTTCGCGACGCGTGATAAATCAGTGTGATATCGAGCAGCAGAACGACCAAAGCGACGGGCATGGGACATCCGGGAGCACAACGACAGCGCACGCTTCCTGATATCGCAACTCGCGCGGCCAAACAACTTTGAGTTGCTTCCACCCGCGCGGAAATCAGCGACCCCGGACGCGCGCACCTTGATGGCGACGAGGAGTCAGTCGTCTCAAACGCGATTGAGGTTCATGAGACAGCAAGCCCAAAACCGCTATGACCTGCTATGACTTGGGCGGCTGCTACTTGGCGTCGTCGGCCAGCATCTTCCGGTATTTCTCGACGTCGCGCGTCACGAGCTTTTGCAGAACCTCGGGCGTGTGCTCGTCGGGGTCGGGCGCGACGGTCGAGAGCTCGGCAAAACGCTTCTTCACCGCGTCGGTTTCCACCGCCGTGCGCGCAGCCGCGTTCAGCTTGGCGATGATGGCCGGCGGCGTGCCCTTCGGCGCGAACAGGCCGTTCCAGCCCTGCGCCTCGAAGTCCGGCAGGCCTGCCTCGGCAGACGTCGGCAGATCGGGCAGCGTGGCCAGCCGCACGGTCGAGCCAACCACGAGCCCCCGCACCAGCTTCTCGTTGATCGACTGCGAGACGGAGGCTGCGGCGTCGCAGACGCCGTCGATCTGGCTGCCGATCGCATCCGTGAGTGCGGGCGCCGCACCGCGATAGCCGACCAGTGTTGCGTCGACCCCGGCGGCCGTCACAAAGCTCTTGCAAATGAGGTAATTCGACGAGCCGACGCCGGCGTGGCCGAGATTGATCTTGCCCGGGTTGGCCTTGGCGTAGGCGATGAACTCTTTCAGGTCCTTCGCCGGGAAATCCTTGCGCAGCGCGATGACGCCGAACGTCTTCGCCACCATGGCGATCGGCACGAAGGATTCAGGCGTGAACGGCAGTTTCGGATAGATCGTGTAGGTCGCGGCATTGGTGCCGGCGTTGCCGATAGCGATGGTGTAGCCGTCAGGCTCGGCGCGGGAGGCGCGCGCCAGCGCGGTCGAGCCGCCGGCACCGGCGACGTTCTCGATCACGATGGTCTGGCCGAGCGCGATGCCCATTTGCTCGGCGACCGTGCGCGCGATCACGTCCGACGTGCCGCCGGCCGCGAACGGCACGATCATCGTGATCGGGCGCTTGGGGAAATCCTGCGCGAAGGCGGCGGTCGCGAGCGAAAATGTCGCGAGCGACAGCGCCGCGATCGCGGCGAGAGCCCGCTTCCCCACGAACGAGATCACGCGGCCTTTTCCAGATGGGCAGTGAGGCCGGCGAACAGGCCGCGGCCATCGGTGCAGCCCATGATGTCTTCGACGTGGTTCTCCGGGTGCGGCATCATGCCGAGCACGTTGCCCCTGTCGTTGACGATTCCGGCGATGGATTGCGCCGCGCCGTTGATGTTATGGGCCTCGTCGACCACGCCCTCGGCCGAGCAGTAGCGATAGAGCACCCGCCCCTCGCCTTCGAGCCGCTTGATGGTCTCTTCGTCCGCCTCGTAATTGCCCTCGCCATGCGCCACCGGCACGCGGATCACCTGGCCCGCATTGTAGCCGCGGGTGAACGGCGTGTCGGAGCGTTCGACGCGCAGATGCACGTCGTGACAGATGAATTTCAGCCGTGCGTTACGCATCAGGACGCCGGGCAGCAGGCCGGACTCGCAGAGGATCTGAAAACCATTGCAGACGCCGAGCACGAGACCGCCCTTGGCCGCATATTCGCGCACCGCGTCCATCACCGGCGACCGCGCCGCAATCGCGCCGCAGCGCAGATAGTCGCCGTACGAGAAGCCGCCGGGCACCACGACGAGGTCGGTGCCCGCGGGCAGCGACGTCTCGGCGTGCCAGACCATCGCGGGCTCGCTGCCGGAGATCAGCCTCAATGCGCGCGCCATGTCGCGCTCGCGGTTGATTCCGGGAAAGACGAGGATGGCGGCTTTCATGGTTCGGGTTCCGACGGTGATGGGAATCGGGCTGGCCAAAGGGCCAATTCGTCAGGAGACATAGCCATTTGACGGGGATTTTACCAGTGCTAGCCTCGCCGGGCGGCCTTGTACACAGGCCATAGCCACGGCAATTTTGCCTGACGATTTTGCCCGGGATTGAAGCCATGAACGTCCCGTCGCTGCCCGCCTCCCTCTCCGAACCGGTGTCCACTCAGGGCGTCATCGCCGCCGGCGCCTATGTCGACGGCCGGCGTGTCGCCAATATCGCCATCAGCGAGGCTTCGAGCTGGCGGGCCAAGCCCGGCCACGTGGTGTGGATCGGGCTGCACGAGCCTGACATGGCGCTGCTCGGCGCCGTGCAGAAGCAGTTCGACCTGCACGACCTTGCCATCGAGGACGCCAACAACGCCCATCAACGGCCGAAGATCGAGCAATATGGCGAGGCCCTGTTCATCGTGGCGCGGACGGCGCAATTGTTCGAGGGCCGGATCGCCTTCGGCGAGACGCACATATTCGTCGGCGAAGGCTATCTGGTCTCGGTGCGCCATGGCGCCTCGACATCCTACACGCCGGTGCGCGAACGCTGCGAAAGCTGCCCACGGGCGCTGGCGCGCGGCGAGGACTACATCCTCTACGCCATCCTCGATTTCATCGTCGACAACTACTCGCCCGTGCTGGAGAGCATCCACGAGGAGGTCGAGGGCATCGAGGACGACGTGCTCTCAAAGCCGATCAGCAAGGCGCAGATCGAGCGGCTCTACATGCTGCGCCGCGACCTGTTGCGGCTCAGGACCGCGATCGGCCCGCTGGTGGAAGTCTGCCGCCGCCTCGAGCATGACGAGCTTGCGATGGTGCGTGCGACGATGCAGCCGCTGTTCCGCGACGTCACCGACCACGTCAGGAACATCCAGGAGCGCATCGATTCCATGCGCGAGGTGCTGGCCTTCGCCTTCGAGGCGAGCCTGCTGGTCGGACAGGCGCAGGAGACGGCGGTCTCCAAGAAGCTCGCCTCGTGGCTCGCGATCCTCGCCGTCCCCACCGCAGTCGCAGGCATCTACGGGATGAACTTCAAGTACATCCCCGAGTTGCAATGGGAGTACAGCTATTTCGTCGTCATGGGGACGATGGCCCTCGCCTGCCTCGGGTTGTACTGGCGCTTCCGCCGCGTCGGGTGGCTGTGAGCGCCGCGCGGGCTAGACGATCTCGACGCGATAGTTCTCGATCACGGTGTTCGCCAGCAGCTTGTCGGCGGCCTCCTTCAGCGCCGCTTCGGCCTTGGCCTTGTCGGCGCCGGCAAGCTCGATGTCGAACACCTTGCCCTGGCGGACGCTGGCGACGCCGTCGACGCCGAGCGACTTCAGCGCGCCTTCGATGGCCTTGCCCTGCGGATCGAGGATGCCCGTCTTCAGGGTAACGGTAACACGTGCCTTCACGTCAAATCCCTCTTAGCTCTTCACCAGCACCGGGCCAGTGCCCTGCGGACGCTCGTTCTCCATGAGGATGCCGAGGCGTTTTGCGACTTCGGTGTAGGCCTCGAGCAGGCCGCCGAGATCCCTGCGGAAACGGTCCTTGTCGAGCTTCTCGTTCGACTTGATGTCCCACAGACGGCAGCTATCCGGCGAGATCTCGTCGGCGACGATGATCCGCATCATCTCGTTCTCGAACAGCCGGCCGCACTCCATCTTGAAGTCGACGAGGCGGATGCCGATGCCGAGGAAGAGGCCGGTGAGGAAGTCGTTGACACGGATGGCGAGCGCCATGATGTCGTCGATCTCCTGCGGCGTGGCCCAGCCGAAGGCGGTGATGTGCTCTTCCGACACCATGGGGTCGTTGAGCTGGTCGTTCTTGTAGTAGAATTCGATGATCGAACGGGGCAGCTGCGTGCCCTCCTCGATGCCGAGGCGCTGCGACAGCGAGCCGGCGGCAACGTTCCGCACCACCACTTCCAGCGGCACGATCTCGACCTCGCGAATCAATTGTTCGCGCATGTTGAGGCGGCGGATGAAATGGGTCGGCACCCCGATGTCGTTGAGGTGCTGAAACAGGTACTCCGAGATCCGGTTGTTGAGGACACCCTTGCCCTCGATCACCTGATGCTTTTTCGCATTGAACGCGGTGGCGTCATCCTTGAAGTGCTGGATCAGGGTACCGGGCTCCGGGCCTTCGTAAAGAACCTTTGCCTTGCCTTCATAAATACGACGCCGACGGCTCATGGGGATGTACCGTGTTTTGTTGAAATCCATGTATTTGGTGTGCTCCGGTTACCAGGCTACGACCCACAGCGGAGCTGCCGTGAACGGCTGGGAACCCGTCTATAACCCCTTGGAAACAGAACGGGAACCAAACCTTCAGGCAACCTATCCGATTGGCTGTCCCAGCACAATCGATCCGGCCGCCCGGCATCAACTTATACCGTCTTGCCTGCGGCTTAACGGCTCGTTGTTTTGCCGATTCGTGCCCCCTATCTAGGCATGCGCCGGGGCCGTCGCAACGACGGCCACCGGATCCAGTCAGCAGGGAATTGGAAAAAGGCATGAGCAGTTTGGACAAGCGCGAGGAAGGCTTCGAGAAGAAGTTCGCCCTCGACGAGGAGCAGAAATTCAAGGCGGAAGCCCGCCGCAACCGGCTGCTCGGCCTTTGGGCCGCCGAGAAGCTCGGCATCACCGGCGAGGCCGCCACCGCCTACGCCAAGGAAGTGGTCGCGGCCGATTTCGAGGAGGCCGGCGATGCCGACGTCCTGCGCAAGGTCATGGCCGATTTCGCCGCCAAGAACGTCGCCATCACCGAACAGGCGATTCGCGCCAAGATGAGCGAATTGATCGCTGTGGCCGCGGCCGAGGTGAAGGCGGGGAAATAGCCGAATAGGGAGCGGCGAGTAGCGAATGAACCCCATTCGCTACTCGCCATTCGCCATTCGCGTCCCTCACCCCTCCTTGAAGCCGTATTCCGGCACATTGCCGCTGGCGCCGTAATATTTGTACGGCAGAAACTTGCCGCTCATGGTGATCTTGACGCGGTCGCCCTTCGGGTTGGCAACGCGCTCCATGGCCATGTCGAAGTCGATCGCCGACATGATGCCGTCGCCGAATTCCTCCTCGATCAGCGCCTTCCACGCCGGACCGTTGACCATCACCATCTCGTAGAAGCGATAGATCAGGGGATCGGTCGGCGGCATCGGCGTGCCGGTGCCGCGCATCGGCACCTCGTTGAGCATCGCGGTCTCGGCCTTCGACAGGCCGAACAGCTCGCCGGCATTGGCGGCCTGCGGTTTCGTCAGCTTCATCTGGCCGAGAATCGCACCGACGATCAGCACCTCGGAATAGCCGCCGACCTTGTCGCAGATGTGTTTCCAGCTCCAGCCGTTCTCGCGCTTGATGTCGAGCAGCTTTTCGGTGAGGTCTTCGCGTTTCATGTCAGGGTCTCCCTTGGCCAGGCATCGTGTCACGTCGTTTGTGCCGCTTTGGGAGGCACGAAACGTGCCAATAAATGAGGCTTGAGGCGTCACCGCCTCGACCTCCCCTCACGCGGTAAAGCCTCCGTGAACCGCTTGATCGCCTCGAGCACCGGCTGCTGATCGCCGGCAAAGAACCAATGGTCATTGCCGTCGAGCTCGACGAATTCTGCACCGATGATCCGGCTCGCGATGTCGCGCCCGGCCGCGATCCGCACGGCCTTGTCGTCCCGACGATGCAGCACCAGCGTCGGCACCGCAATCCGCGCCAGAAGGTGTCGCACATCGGCATCGCGAAATGCCTCGAGCACGGCGGAGATTCCGCCGGGACTGGACGCCGCGCGCAACAGCCCCGCCCACCAGGCGCGCGCCTGCGGATCATTGGCCAGGCTCGGCGCGAAGGCTTCGATCCCGACCGGACCGCCCCATTGCGCAATCAGGTGCTTGCTCCAGGCGTCATACTGGCTGGCGCGCAGCGCGTGCGGATAGTCCTCCGACCAGCAGCCCTTGGCCAGTGCGCCGAACAGAATGAGCCCGGCCACATGGCGGGATTCCTCGACCGCAAATTTGATGCAGGCCGGCCCGCATTCGGATGCGCCAAACAACACGACGCGGCGCGAGTCCGCCGCCCGCAGCACCGTGCCGATGTCTTCCGCGGTGACGTCGATGCCGGGGGCCGATCCGACCCGGTCGGACAGGCCGATGCCGCGGCGATCGAAAACGATCAGCCGCCCAAGCCTCATCAATGAAGCCAGAAACGTCCGGCTCGCAGGGTTCTCCCAGGCGCGCTCCACATGCGAGACGAAGCCGGGCATAACCAGGATGTCGAGCGGACCACTTCCGTAGGTCTGATACGCCAGATGCACGCCGGCGCCCTTCACGTAGCGTGTCGCTGGAAGAGCATCGCGCAGCGGCGCGGCCGCGCGGCTCATGAGCGCCTCGGTCTCGGCTTCCGGCGCGACCCCAAGCTCGTCCCGAAGCCGCTGCGCTAGTGCGGCGTGATGCCGTTCCGCCGCGCTTCGGTCGCCCGCCAGCAGCAGGCTGCGGATCAGGTGCCGGCCATACACCTCGCTGAGCGGATCGAGCTCGACCAGACGGCCCGCATGCAGTGTCGCGGCGAGATGATCGCCCGCGGCATTCCTGTCCTGCACCAGACGCTCGAGCGCCTGCACGAGCCGCCCCCGCAGCGCCTCGCGGCGAAAGAACGCCCAATCGTCGAACTCAGGACAGTCGTCCGGAGAAAAGCCCGCCAGGAAGTCGCCGCGATAAATCCGGCAGGCCTCTTCAAAGTCGCCGCGGTCGCAGGCGCGCTCGAACCGATGCGAGTCGATCTTCAGCTCGACCTCCGGAGACCAACGCAAGCTCGTGCGGTCGGTCTCGAAAACCGCCTGGCCGAGCGTGAGCTCGACGCGGTGAAGCAGACGCCGCAATCGCGCGAGGCTGGTCTCGCGGGAAGTCTCGGGCCATAGCAGCGTGGCAATGACGTCGCGCGCGACGGGGCCTTTGGCTTCCGCGAGATAGACCAGCAGCGCTAGCCCCTTGCGTAAGGCCAGCTTGATCGGGCGGTCGTCGGCATGGACCTCGGGGAACCCGAACGTGACAAGCGAAAAGGCCGTCATGGAGATCCTCCCTCCCCGGTCGGCGCCCCCGGGGGACGCGCAGGGGACGGTCCAGCGATAGCGGTCAGGCCAGATCGAGCCCGCTCGCCAGCGAGCGGTTCAGGCTCCTGAATGCGGCACCGCCGCCATCGGCACAATAGGAAAAACCATGTTCGCGCGCCTCGCAATCCTGCTCTACGCCATCGTGAGCTACGCCGTCTTCACGGCTTCATTCCTCTACGCGCTCGGTTTCGTCGGCAATTATGTCGTGCCCAAGTCAATCGACACGTCGATCGACGTCGGCGCGCCTGCGAATTTGGGTGAGGCTATCGTCGTCAACCTGCTGCTGATGAGCCTGTTTGCCATCCAGCACAGCGTCATGGCGCGCCCGGCCTTCAAACGCTGGTCGGCCAAATTTCTTCCAGTGGCCTGCCAGCGCAGCACCTATGTGCTGCTCTCCAGCCTGGTCCTCGTGCTGCTGTTCTGGCAGTGGCGTCCGATCCCGACGCCGATCTGGCAGGCCAGCGGCATTACGGCGTGGCTCCTGACCGGCGTGCATTGGCTCGGCTGGCTGATCGCGTTCGCCTCGACCTATATGATCGATCATTTCGATCTGTTCGGCCTGCGCCAGGCTCTCGTCGCGTTGCGCGGAGCCGAGATATCAGGTCAATCCTTCCGGGCGCCGCTGCTCTACAAGATCGTGCGGCATCCGCTCATGCTGGGCTTTCTGCTCGCGTTCTGGGCGACGCCCGAGATGACCGCCGGCCATCTGCTGTTCGCGATCGCCAACACGGCCTACATCCTGGTCGCCCTGCAGTTCGAGGAGCGGGACCTGATCGCCGAGTTCGGCGCGACCTATCAGGACTATCGCCGGCGGGTTCCGATGCTGTTGCCGCGCATTTTCGGAGCGCCCCGATGAAAGCGGTTCTGTGCAAGTCATTCACTGGCCCTGCGGATCTGCGCCTCGGTGAGATCGCTACGCCGCGGCCTGCCGGCGACGAGATTCTCATCGACGTCCACGCGGCATCCGTGAGCTTCATGGACCAGTTGCTGGTCTCGGGCCTCTACCAGATGCGGCCAGCGACACCCTTCGTGCCCGGCACCGAAGCATCCGGCGTCGTCGTCGCGGTCGGCGACAAGGTCACGACATTTGCCCCCGGCGATCGCGTGGCCTGCAGTGCCTGGACCGGCGGCTACGCCGAACGGATGATCGCGAAGGAATCGAAGAGCGTGCGGCTGCCTGATGGCGTCGCGTTCGAAGCCGGGGCAACAGTGCTGCACAATTACGGCACGGCCTATTATGCGCTGGTCGAGCGGGCACGGGCGCAACGCGGGGAAACGCTGTTCGTCACCGGCGCAGCCGGCGGGGTTGGCCTTGCCGCCGTCGACCTCGGCCGCCATCTCGGCCTGCGCGTCGTCGCCGGCATCGGCTCCGACGACAAGGCCGCCCTGGTGCGGCGTTACGGGGCCGGCGATGTCGTCAACTATCGCAGCGAAGATCTGCGCGACCGGATCAAGTCGATCACATCGGGAGAAGGCATCGATGTCGGTCTCGACAACGTCGGCGGCACGATCTTCGAACAGATGGCCCGGCTGATGAGATGGGACGGACGGCTGATGCCGATCGGCTTCACCGGCGGCGAGATTCCACAGATCCCGATGAACCTTCCTCTCCTCAAAAATTACGCCATCATCGGCGTCTTTGTCGGCGCCTGGGCGGAGAAATTCTCCGCGGAGGCCGCGCGCATGAATGACACGCTGATGCAATTGCTGGCCGACGGAAAGATCCGCCCGCACATCGATCGCGTCCTCCCTTTGGAGGAGGCCGGCGACGCCATGCGCGCCGTCGCCAATCGCGCGGTTCTGGGACGAATTGTCCTCAAGATCAGGTAGACTGCGCCCGACGAGGAAGAGAGGACAGAACCGATGACCGAGATCATCATCGACAAGCGCTTTTGCGGTCCTCCGAACTCCGGGAACGGCGGCTATGTCTGCGGCCGGCTGGCCCGCCACATTTCCGGCGGCGCCGAGGTGACGCTGCGCGCGCCGCCTCCTCTAGACAAATCGCTCGATGCGGCCGCGACCGCCGACGGCACATGGGAGCTTCGTGACGGCGCCAAGGTCGTCGCGACCGCGCGGGTGGCCAGCGTCGAGCTTGCGCGCCTTGAGACAGCCCGTTTGCAGGAAGCACGCGCAGCCGAATTGCTGGCGCTGTTCAAGCCGCACGAGCATCCGCTGCCGAACTGTTTCGTCTGCGGTCCCGCAAGAGCGAAAGGCGACGGCCTGCGCATCTTCGCCGGCCCGCTCGGACGTCACAACGCCGTTCTCGCGGCGAGTTGGACGCCGGACTCGAATCTGGCCGCCGAGGACGGCCTGGTTGCGTCAGAATTTCTCTGGTCGGCGCTCGATTGTCCCACCGGCTTTGCCTGCAATTGCGATCAGCAGAGCGCGACCTTCGACAAGACGCCACTGCTGCTGGGCCGGATGTCGGCACGGATCGAAGCCCGGCCGCGCCCCGGAGACCGCTGCGTCATCACGGCTTGGCCAACCGGCCGCGACGGCCGCAAGCGCATGGCCGAGGCCGCGCTCCACGATGAAGCCGGGGGACTGCTGGCCGTGGCGAGGACGACATGGATTGCGGTGGAGCGCGAGGTGCAGCTCGGGCGTACTTCGTAGGGTGGGCAAAGGCGCACAGCGCCGTGCCCACCACTTCTGTCTCAGCTCCGTTGAGCGACATGGTGGGCATGCTTCCGCCTGCGCTCTTCGAGCTACGGCGGACAAGTCGCTTTGCCCTACCTACCTCTAATCACGCAACACATCCGTCGCCGCACCTTCGGCCTGCACCAATCCGCATTCTCCTGCACGCCCGCGGCCGCGCTTGCGACGGTTTACCTTGCGTCAAGCACGCCCGGCAATCGATGGCTGTCTTAAAAGGCTTGTTAGGAGCGGTCATCGTTGTTGGCGCCCGGAATACGGGGACGCTCTGCAATGCAATCGGACGAGGGACTCTACAGTGCGCCACGCTGGCGCCTGACACGCTGGCTCGCCGAGCCGGGGCTAGGTGTTCCCGACGACATCCGCGCCGCGCTCATTGTCCAGCTCTATGGATCGCTGCCGGTTTTTGCTGCCGGCGCCGTCAACACCATTGCCGTCGCCGCCGTGATCGCTGGCCGCAAGCAGACTGCACCATTCATTGTCTGGCTGGTCATGGAGATCGCGATCTGCCTGGCCCGCCTCGCCGTGCTCGTCAGCGCGCATCGCAGGGCGCGTGCCCACTGCCCGACGCCGACCGACCTTCATCTCCTGCTCGCGGTCGCCTGGAGCGCCAGCGTTGGATTTGGCGTCGTTGCCAGCCTGGCCAGCGGGGACTGGGTCGTCGCCATGCTGGCCTCGCTCTCGGCGGCGGCGATGGTTGGCGGCATCTGCTTCCGCAATTTCGGCGCGCCGCGGCTGGCCGGGACCATGATCCTGCTGAGCCTCGGTCCCATCATCCCCGGCGCTGCGTTCGCCGGCGAGCCGCTGTTCTACATCGTCTACCTCCAGGTGCCGATGTATCTGGCCGCGATGACGGCCGCCGCCTTCCGCCTCAATCGGATGCTGATCACCACCATGCGCGCCGAACGCGAGAACAGCCATCGCGCACATCATGATGCACTCACGGGGCTGCTCAATCGCGCGGGCTTCGTCGAGGCACTCAGCGCCAGACTTGGAGCCCACGCCGAACGACGGTTCGCTGTGATGTTCTTCGATCTCGACGACTTCAAACCGGTCAACGACACGTTCGGACATGCGGCGGGCGACGAGGTGCTGAAAGCGGTGGCCGGGCGCGTGCGCCGGGCGCTGCCGGACGGCGCGGTGGTCGCCCGGATGGGTGGCGACGAGTTCGTCGTGCTCGTCGACGGCGTCACGGCCGAAATGGCCCAGGAGGCGGGATACCGCCTCATCAGCGAGGTTGCCGTCTCCTATGAGCTCGGCGGCGAGGTGCGCGCCGGTGTCGGCGCCAGCGTCGGCATTGCGATGTCGCCGGATCATGGCGCCGAAGTCGAGGAATTGCTCGCGGTCGCCGATGCAGCACTTTACGAGGCGAAGTCAGGCGGTAAATCGCGTTGCTGCCTCGCCTCGGTCGAGACCAACCTCGCGGCGTTACGTCGGCTGCAGCAGAGCGGCCCAAAAGCCCCGGTCGCAAGCGCCGCCTGACGCAGTACGACTAACGCACCCCACAAGCGCGATCTCGTAGGGTGGGCAAAGCGAAGCGGGCCTACCATCGCGCTCGAAGGCAAAATGGTGGGCACGGCGCTACGCGCCTTTGCCCACCCTACGAGAGCTCCGGCCTACGCGCTCTGCTCGATCATCCCCTGCAACCGCACCAGCTCCGCCTCGAGATCGCGCTCGACGTCCGCTGCCCGGATCTCCAGCACGCGATAGTCGCGCGCCTCCAGCCACGTCCGCCGACCCGCACGATCAGCCGCGATGGTCTCGCCCTCGCCCGGGTTGACCAGCTCGATCGCGATCCGGTGCGGGAACGAGACGAAATCGGGAATGTGCCGGCCGACCGGGGTCTGGCGCTTGAACCCTCCTGCGAAGCGGCGGTCGCGGGTCAGGGCCTGCCAGAGCAGGCGCTCGGCATCGGTCGGGTTGCGGCGGAGCAGGCGGGCGAGGCCGCGCACGGTCGATCCGCTGTCGGGTACGCCGCCGCCCTGGCCGTGCTCGGCCAGCAACGCGCGCAGGCGCGTGGCCTGCTCGCCGTCGAGCACGCCGCCCTTGGCCGGGCCCTTGCGCCCTTCCGCGATCGCCATCACCACACCATGCAGGGTGTGCATGTCCTGCTTGGTCGGCTCCATCCGGCTGAAGATGTTGCGCAGGTTGACCAGCATGGTGTCGCGCTTCTCGGCCGGGCGCAGGAATTCGACCCGGTCGAGCTCGCGGATGAGGTTGTCGAAGAAGGCCTGCATCTGGTGCTGCGAGGCGCGCTCGGACCGCTCGGGCATGCTGTGCGGCAGCTCGCCTGACGTTGCCCGCTTGAACCATTCATAGCCAACCAGCAGCACGGCCTGGGCGAGGTTGAGCGAGGCAAAGCCCGGATTGACCGGGAAGGTGATGATGCGATTCGAGAGCCCAACCTCCTCGTTGGTCAGCCCCCAGCGCTCGCGGCCGAACAGGATGCCGGCCTTGCCCCCGGTCGCGACGTGACCCGAGATCTCGGCCGCGGCTGCCTCGGGCCCCACCACCGGCTTGGCCTGGTCATGGGGACGCGCGGTGGTGGCGAACAGCAGATCGAGGTCGGCGACCGCCTCGCCGACCGTGTCGAACAATTCGACCTTTTCCAGAATATAGTCGGCGCCGGCCGCGGCGCGCTGCGCGGCGATATTGGGCCAGCCGTCGCGAGGATTGACGATGCGCAATCGGCTGAGCGCAAAATTGCCCATGGCGCGCGCGGCCATGCCGATGTTTTCGCCAAGCTGCGGCTCGACCAGGATCACGATGGGACCGTCGAGGGAAAGGCCCGCCTTGCTCTTGTCAGTCCCCGACATCTCGCTTCGCTTTCACACTGGTTCTCAAGGCCTTGGCAAGGCGCTCTTCAGGAATTGATTCAAAGCCGGCCCAAGGGGCCGGCTGCCCGTTCGCCTGTCGTTTGCCTGTCCTGACGAAATTCTCAAGGGAAATAACGGGTTGGATTCGACTTTTGAATCTCTTCTGAAGCCTGAGGCTCGCCCCCGCGGCAGGGCCCGCCCCGCCCCCCATCTGGGCAAGCTGGATGAGCTAAAAGTGCATAATCCCTTGGCTTTCGCCCGCTGCAGTCCGGTGCTAAGAGGCGGCGGATATTCCCGTGGCGCGCCAAAGCGCCGTTCCTAAGAGGCTTCCCCGATCATGGCAAAAATCAAGGTGTCCAACCCCGTCGTCGAACTCGATGGCGACGAGATGACCCGGATCATCTGGCAGTACATCAAGGACAAGCTGATCAACCCGTACCTTGATGTCGAGCTGCTGTATTTCGACCTGGGCATGGAGTACCGCGACGAGACCAACGATCAGGTCACCATCGACGCCGCCGAAGCCATCAAGAAGGTCGGCGTCGGCGTCAAGTGCGCCACTATCACCCCGGACGAGGCCCGGGTGAAGGAGTTCAACCTCAAGCAGATGTGGAAGTCGCCGAACGGCACCATCCGCAACATCCTCGGCGGCGTGATCTTCCGCGAGCCGATCATCTGCAAGAATGTGCCGCGCCTGGTTCCCGGCTGGACCAAGCCGATCATCATCGGCCGCCACGCCTATGGCGACCAGTATCGCGCCACCGACATCAAGTTCCCCGGCAAGGGCACGCTGACGATGAAGTTCGTCGGCGAGGACGGCACCGTCATCGAGAAGGAAGTGTTCAAGACCCCGGGGTCCGGCGTCGCGATGCAGATGTACAATCTCGACGACTCCATCATCGACTTCGCACGCGCCTCGCTGAACTACGGCCTGCTGCGCAACTACCCGGTCTACCTCTCGACCAAGAACACCATCCTCAAGGTCTATGACGGCCGCTTCAAGGATATCTTCCAGGACATCTACGACCGCGAGTTCAAAAAGGAATTCGAGGCCAAGGGCCTGACCTACGAGCACCGCCTGATCGACGACATGGTGGCTTCGGCCCTGAAGTGGTCCGGCGGCTATGTCTGGGCCTGTAAGAACTACGACGGCGACGTGCAGTCCGATACGGTCGCGCAGGGCTACGGCTCGCTCGGCCTGATGACCTCGGTGCTGCTCACCCCCGACGGCAAGACCGTGGAAGCCGAAGCCGCTCACGGCACGGTGACCCGCCATTACCGCGAGCACCAGAAGGGCAAGGAGACCTCGACCAACTCGATCGCGTCGATTTTCGCCTGGACCCGCGGCCTGTCGCATCGCGCCAAGCTCGACAACAATGCCGAGCTTGCCAAGTTCGCGAGCACGTTGGAGAAGGTCTGCGTCGACACCGTCGAGGAAGGCTACATGACCAAGGACCTCGCGCTCCTGGTCGGCGCCGACCAGCGCTGGCTCTCGACCACCGGCTTCCTCGACAAGGTCGCAGAGAACCTCACGAAAGCGTTGGCGTAAGCCCGCGCATTATTTTTGCCTGATCGGGGTTAGACATCATTATGGGCCGCGCTTGGGCGCGGCCCATTCATTTTGACACCGTTGCGCGGAGGCCACCCATGTCCATCGTCAAGTTCGCTGTCCCCTGCCTGATGCTGCTGGCCGCCCTGGCCGGGCCGGCCGCCGCCGCGGAGCCGCTCCCCGACGCCATCGCCGCCCCCGGCGAGACCGTCGTGCTCAGCGTCCATGCCGAAGGCGCGCAGGTCTATGACTGCAAGGCAGCCGCCGACGGCAAGCTTGCCTGGGCCTTCCGCGAGCCGGTGGCGACGCTGCTCGCCGAGGGCAAGACCGTCGGCCGCCACTATGCCGGCCCGAACTGGGAACTCGCCGACGGCAGCGCCGTGGCCGGCAAGGCCATCGGCAACGCGCCGGGCGCAACCGCCGCCGATATCCCCTGGCTCAAGCTGGAGGTCGCCTCCCGCCGCGGCAGCGGCGTGCTGACGCCCGTCACCACCGTCCAGCGCATCAACACCCACGGCGGCAAGCTCGAGGGTTCTTGCGACAAGGCCGGCGAATTCAAAAGCGCGCCCTACTCGGCCGACTACATTTTCCTGAAGAAGGGCTGACCGCTTAGGAGGCGGTGTCGTCGCGCTCCGCCTGCGCCAATTCTGCCGCCGCAAGATCGCCGGTCTCCTCGAGCCGTGCCTTCGCGGTCTGGTGGACGTGGGCGGCGAGCGTCGGCATGCGCTCGATCAGCGCGTGAAAATCCTGGGCGTCGAGCACGAGCAGCCGCGTCTTGCGCGTCGCCGTCACCGTACCGCTGCGTTTGGTCTTGTGCAGCAGCGCGATCTCGCCAAAGAACGTGCCGTCGGCGAGCCGCACCTGCTGGCTCGGCAGCGTGATCTCGACCTCGCCGGCAGTGATGAAATACATCGACGAGGCGGTATCGCCACGGCGCACCAATATCTCGCCCTGCTCGATGGTGCGGGCGCGGAGCAGCCGCATGATGTCGGCGATCTCCGCGGCCGAAAGATGCGAGAACAACGGCACCCGCGCCAGCATGCCCCAGGTCACCACGAAGTCGCGCCGCCTCACCTCCTCGGCAAAGGCGGTCGAGATGATCGCGACCGGCAGCGCGATCATGGCAAAACCTGAGATGATCGCAAACACCGAGACGAATTTGCCGAGCGGCGTCACCGGCACGACGTCGCCATAGCCGACGGTGCCGAGCGTCACGATTGCCCACCACATCGCGTCCGGAATGGTGCCGAGCTTGCTGGGCTGCACATCACGCTCGATGGCGTAGAGCAGCGAGGCGAAGGTCAGTACCACGCCGATCAGGATGACGATGCAGCCGATCAGCGCACGCCGCTCGGCATGGATGGCCGCGAGCAGCGAGCGCATCGCCGGCGAATAACGGATCAGCTTGAAGAACGGCAGCACGCCGAGCCCAGCCAGCGTCGCGTGCCGGCCGGTGGCCAGCACGATCGCGGCCGGCAGGAACGCCATGAGGTCGATGATACCGAGCGCGGAGAAGGCATAAGAGAGCCGGTCGGACAGCGCGGAGCCGTTGCGCTGGGTGTGCCCCGCCACGGTCCACAGCCGCGCCAGATATTCGAGCGCGAACACGATGACGGCGAGGACGGCGACCGCGCTGAACAGCGTGTCGAACCGCGCGTCGAGCTCCGGCACCGAGGCGAGGATCATCGCGACCACGTCGAGCACGATGACGCTGATGATCACCTGGATGAAGCGCGACCCGATCGAGTAGGCGAGCGGATCGTGCTCCAGCAATTCGTACAGGCGATCCCTTAGGTTGGGATCGGCCGAGCCACGTCCTCGCGGAACGAGGCGCATGGCCGTTTACGCGCCTGCCATCGCTTTTTCGATCGCCGCGAGCGCCTCGGGCGCCTTGGCGCCATCGGGACCGCCAGCCTGCGCCATGTCGGGCCGGCCGCCGCCGCCCTTGCCGCCGAGCGCCTCGGAGGCGACGCGCACCAGGTTCACGGCATTGAAGCGCGCGGTGAGATCGGCGGTGACGCCGACCACGATCCCGGCCTTGCCGTCCTCGGTGACGCCGACGATGGCGACCACGCCGGAGCCGATCTGCTTCTTGCCGTCGTCCGCAAGGCTCTTGAGATCCTTCATCTCGATGCCCTCGACCGCGCGCGCCATCAGCTTGACGTCGCCGACCTCGCGCACGCCTGCGGCTGCGCCGTTCCCGACGGATGTACCGCCGCCCATCGCGAGCTTCTTGCGGGCGTCGGAGAGCTCGCGCTCGAGCTTCTTGCGCTCCTCCATCAGGGCTGTGATGCGCGCCGGGACGTCGTCGATCGAGGTGCGCAGCTCGTTGGCCGCGGTCTTCGCCAGCGCCATGGTCTCGTTGGCGTGCCTGCGCGCGTAGTTGCCGGTCAGCGCCTCGATGCGGCGCACGCCGGAGGCGACCGCGCTCTCGCCGGTCAGCGTGATCAGGCCGATGTCGCCGGTGCGCTTCACATGGGTGCCGCCGCAGAGCTCGACGGACCAGCCGAGCGCGTTGGTGCCGCGCTCCCGCGCGGTCCGGCCCATCGAGACGACGCGGACCTCGTCGCCATACTTTTCGCCGAACAGCGCGCGCGCGCCGGCCTCGCGCGCTTCATCGACTCCCATCACGCGTGTCGTGACTTCGTCGTTCTCCAGCACCACGTCGTTGGCGATGTCCTCGACGCGGGCAAGCTCTTCCGCCGTGATCGGCTTCGGATGCACGAAGTCGAAACGCAAACGATCCGGCGCGACCATCGAGCCGCGCTGGGCGATGTGGTCGCCGAGCACCTGGCGCAGCGCCTCGTGGATGAGATGCGTTGCCGAATGGTGCGCGCGGATCGAGGAACGCCTGCCGTGATCGACCTCGAGCTGCAGCGCGGTGCCGAGCTTCAGCTCGCCGCTCTCCACGGTGCCGACGTGAACGAAGAGATCGCCGAGCTTCTTCTGCGTGTCGGTGACGCGGAACTTGATGCCGCCCTCGCCGCTGAGCACGCCGGTGTCGCCGACCTGACCGCCTGATTCCGCGTAGAACGGCGTCTGGTTGAGCACGATCGCGCCGGTCTCGCCGGCCTTGAGGCTCGCGGTTTCCTGGCCGTCCTTCACCAGCGCGGAGACCACGCCTTCGGCACTCTCGGTCTCATAGCCGAGGAATTCGGTGGCCCCGAGCTTCTCGCGCAGCGGGAACCAGATCGCTTCGGAAGCCGCCTCGCCCGAACCCTTCCAGGACTCGCGCGCCTTGGCCTTCTGGCGCTCCATCGCGTCGGTGAAGGAGGCCTGGTCGACGCCGATGCCGCGCGATTTCAGTGCGTCCTGGGTCAGGTCGAGCGGGAAACCGTAGGTGTCGTACAGCGTGAAGGCGACGTCGCCGTCAAACATGTCGCCCTTCTTCAGGGACGCGCTCTTCTCGTCGAGGATGGCAAGGCCGCGCACCAGCGTCTTGCGGAAGCGGGTCTCTTCCAGCCGCAGCGTTTCCTCGATCAGATTCTCCGCGCGCATCAGGTCGGGATAGGCCTGGCCCATCTCGCGGACCAGCGCCCAGACCAGGCGATGCATCAGCGGCTCTTTGGCACCCAGCAGCTGCGCATGGCGCATCGCGCGGCGCATGATCCGGCGCAGCACATAGCCGCGGCCCTCGTTGGAGGGCAGCACGCCATCCGCGACCAGGAAGGCCGAGGAACGCAAATGGTCGGCAATGACGCGGAACGAGGCCACGGTCTGCTCGTTCGGCCCGGCGCCGAGCGCCGACGACGTCGCATCGATCAGATGGCGGAACAGATCGGTCTCGAACACGCTGTCGACGCCCTGCATGATGCTGGCCATGCGCTCCAGCCCCATGCCGGTGTCGATCGAGGGACGCGGCAGATCCACGCGCTCCTCCTTCGTCACCTGCTCGTATTGCATGAACACGAGATTCCAGAATTCGAGGAAGCGATCGCCATCCTCTTCCGGCGAGCCCGGAGGTCCGCCCCAGATGTGGTCGCCGCGGTCGATGAAGATCTCCGAGCACGGGCCGCACGGCCCGGTGTCGCCCATCGCCCAGAAATTGTCCGAGGTCGGGATGCGGATGATGCGGTCGTCGGAGAAGCCCGCGATCTTCTTCCACAGCCCGGCCGCCTCGTCGTCGGTGTGGTAGACGGTGACGAGCAGCTTGTCCTTCTTGAGCCCGAACTCCCGCGTGATCAGGGTCCAGGCCAGCTCGATCGCGCGCTCCTTGAAATAGTCGCCGAACGAGAAATTGCCGAGCATCTCGAAGAAGGTGAGATGGCGCGCGGTGTAGCCGACATTGTCGAGGTCGTTGTGCTTGCCGCCGGCGCGCACGCATTTCTGCGACGTGGTGGCGCGCTGATAGGGCCGCTTCTCGACGCCGGTGAAGACGTTCTTGAACTGCACCATGCCGGCATTGGTGAACATCAGCGTGGGATCGTTGCGCGGCACCAATGGCGAGGACGACACGATCTCGTGGCCGTTCTCGGCAAAGAAGTTCAGAAAGGTCGACCTGATCTCGTTGACGCCGCTCATGTTCATCCAATCGGGTGTGCTTGGACCCGCGATACGCCATCCAAACCGGGCATTTGGGCTGATATCTGCGGGTCAAAGCGCTTTTAGACAAGGCCAGCTGCGCTGTCCAGAAACTGTGCAAGGAGATCAGTGAGTTGCCGCAGGCGCGCAATCCCGTTTGCAATCCCGTTGAAAGCCGCCAGGTGCGCGTTGACAGGCTTGGCCGGCCTGTGGTCTGTACCCATCTGTATCGTACGGCCACGTCGGGAGAGACCGGCTTTGGTGCCGGCGCCGAAGGAGCAACCGCCCCGGAAACTCTCAGGCAAAAGGACCGCGTGGCTTTGACGACATCTGGAAAGAGGCGCCGACGGGCAAATACCTTTTCATAAGGGTTGGCCCGGACTGCGTCCGCCGACGGGATAATACTCTCAGGCACAGCGACAGATGGGGCTTCGACTGGTGTCCATCGGGGAATCGTCCCCGGGGAACCGCCGAGGGCCCCGTAATGCTTGCGCGCCACGACCAAGATTCCCTCAAACGTACGCCCCTTCACGGGCTTCATGTCTCCCTCGGCGGCAAGATGGTGCCGTTCGCGGGCTATGACATGCCCGTTCAGTACCCCGCGGGCGTCCTGAAAGAGCACCTCCATACCCGTTCCTCCGCCGGCCTGTTCGACGTCTCCCATATGGGCCAGCTCGCGCTCCGGCCGAAGTCGGGCAAGGTCGAGGACGCCGCCCGCGCGCTGGAACGGCTGGTGCCGCAGGATATCGTGGCGATCGCCCCGGGACGGCAGCGCTATGCCCAGTTCACCAATCCGGACGGCGGCATTCTCGACGATCTGATGGTCGCCAATTTCGGCGATCACCTGTTCCTGGTCGTCAACGCCGCCTGCAAGGAAGCGGACGAGGCGCATCTGCGCGCGCATCTCTCGGACGACTGCATCATCGATTCGCTTCAAGACCGCGCCCTGATCGCGCTGCAGGGCCCGAAGGCGGAAGCGGTGCTGGCGAAATTGTGTGCAGAGGCGCCCGCCATGAAGTTCATGGATGCCGGCCCGCACAAGGTCGCCGGCCTCGACTGCTTCGTCTCGCGCTCCGGCTACACCGGCGAGGACGGGTTCGAGATTTCGGTCCCCGCGGCCGATGCCGAGCGCCTCGCCAAAACGCTGCTGGACAATCCCGATGTGATGCCGATCGGCTTAGGGGCCCGCGACAGCCTGCGGCTGGAAGCCGGGCTCTGCCTCTACGGCCACGACATCGACACCGCCACCACGCCGGTCGAGGCCGCGCTGGAATGGTCGGTGCAGAAGAGTCGCCGCAGCGGCGGCGCGCGCACCGGCGGCTTTCCCGGCACTGATGCGATCCTCGCTCATTTCGATAACGGCGCAAGCCGCCGCCGCGTCGGCCTGCGTACGGAAGGCCGCGCGCCGGTGCGCGAGGGCGCGCTGCTGTTTGCGGATGACGCCGGCGGCGAGCCGATCGGAAAGGTCACCTCGGGCGGCTTCGGCCCGAGCCTGAATGCGCCGGTCGCGATGGGCTACGTGCCCACGGCATCGAGCGCGCTCGATACAAAACTGTTCGCCGAGGTGCGCGGCCAGCGGCTGCCGCTCACGGTCGCCGCCATGCCTTTCGTGAAAAACACCTACAAACGCTGAGGACAAGACAATGACCACGACGCTGTACACCTCCGACCACGAATGGCTGGCCATCGACGGCGACGTCGCCACCGTCGGCATCACCGACTACGCGCAGTCCCAGCTCGGCGACGTCGTGTTCGTCGAGCTGCCCAAAGCCGGCCGTGCGCTGAAGAAGGCCGAAGCCGCCGCCGTCGTGGAGTCGGTGAAGGCCGCCTCCGACGTCTACGCGCCTGTTACGGGCGAAGTGCTCGAGACCAACGACGCGCTCGCCGCCGAGCCGGCGCTGGTGAACTCGGACGCGCAAGGCAAGGCGTGGTTCTTCAAGATCAGAATTGCCGACAAGAGCGAGCTCGGCGGCCTCATGGATGAGGCCGCCTACAAGGCACATACGGCGTGAGATGAAGCGAACTCTGACCTCATATTCGGTGTCATCACCCGCCTTGTGCGCACTGCGCACTGGGGCGGGTGATCCAGTACGCCGCGGCTTCTCGGCTCAAGCCGTGACGCCTGCGTTTACTGGATGCCCCGCCTTCGCGGGGCATGACGGCGACAGCGAAATCTAAAGCGAGGACCCATGATGACCGCGCACCGCAAATCCAATGGCGACACCGCCGCCACCTTCGTTCGCCGCCACATCGGCCCGTCGGCGCGCGACGTCACCGCAATGCTGGAGGCCGTCGGCGCCAAGAGCGTGGACGCCCTGATGGCGGAGACGCTGCCGGCCTCGATCCGGCAGACCGCCCCGCTCGACCTCGGCAAGCCCTTGAGCGAGACCGAGGCGATCGCGCACATGGCCGAGCTCGCGCGAGAGAACCAGGTCTTCACCTCGCTGATCGGCCAGGGCTATTCCGGCACGGTTTTGCCCGCGGTGATCCAGCGCAACATTTTGGAGAACCCGGCCTGGTACACGGCCTACACGCCCTACCAGCCCGAGATCAGCCAGGGCCGGCTGGAGGCGCTGCTCAACTTCCAGACCATGATCTGCGACCTCACCGGGCTCGACGTCGCCAACGCCTCGCTGCTCGACGAGGCGACCGCCGCGGCCGAAGCCATGGCGCTCGCCGAGCGCCACTCGCGGGTCGAAGCAAAAGCCTTCTTCGTCGACAAGGACGTGCATCCGCAGACGCTGGCGGTGATGCGCACCCGCGCCGAGCCGCTGGGCTGGACCCTGATCGTCGGTGATCCCCTCGCCGATCTCGACAAGGCCGACGTGGTCGGCGCGCTGCTGCAATATCCGGGCTCCTCGGGCGCCGTGCGCGACCTCAGGCCCGCGATCGCGACGTTGAAGGCCAAGGGCGCGCTCGCGATCGTTGCCGCCGATCTCTTGGCACTGACGCTGCTCGCCTCGCCCGGCGAGTTGGGCGCCGACATCGCGATCGGCTCGGCGCAGCGCTTCGGTGTGCCGATGGGTTATGGCGGGCCGCACGCGGCCTATATGGCGGTGCGCGATGCACTGAAGCGCTCGCTGCCCGGCCGCATCGTCGGCCTCTCCGTGGACTCGCGCGGGATGCCGGCCTATCGCCTCGCGCTGCAGACCCGCGAGCAGCACATCCGCCGCGAGAAGGCGACCTCCAACATCTGCACCGCGCAGGTGCTGCTCGCCGTGATCGCCTCGATGTACGCGGTCTATCACGGCCCCGAGGGTCTCTCGCAGATCGCGCGCAACGTGCATCGCCGCGCCGCCGTGCTCGCAGCGGGCTTGCGCAAGCTCGGCTTTGCGCCGCAGTCGGATAGCTTCTTCGACACGCTCAGCGTGGACGCCGGTGCCAAGCGCGCCGAGATCGTCGCGCGCGCGGCTGCCGAGAAGATCAACCTGAGCGTCGGTGAGACGGCGTTGCGCATCGCGCTCGACGAGACCACAACGCCGGCAACCGTCGAAGCGGTCTGGCGCGCATTCGGCGGCACGCTCACCTATGCCGAGATCGACGCCACCACGCGCGAGGCGCTGCCGGAGTCGCTCAAGCGCACCACCGCCTTCCTCACCCATCCCGTGTTCCACGCGCATCGCTCGGAAACCGAGATGCTGCGCTACATGCGCAAGCTCAGCGATCGCGACCTCGCGCTCGACCGCGCCATGATCCCGCTCGGCTCCTGCACGATGAAGCTGAACGCGACGACCGAGATGATGCCGCTGACCTGGCCGGAGTTCGGCAGCCTGCACCCGTTCGCCCCGCGCGAGCAGGCCAAGGGTTACCACGCACTGTTCGCGCGGCTGGAAAAATGGCTGTGCGATATCACCGGCTATGACGCGATCTCGCTGCAGCCGAATTCGGGCGCGCAAGGAGAGTATGCCGGGCTGCTCGCGATCCGCGGCTATCATGCCGCGCGCGGCGAGACGCACCGAAAAATCTGCCTGATCCCCTCCTCCGCCCACGGCACCAACCCGGCTTCGGCCGCGATGGTCGGCATGGACGTGGTGGTGGTCGCCTGCGAAAAGAACGGCGACGTCGACGTCAACGATCTCCGCGCCAAGGCCGAGAAGCATTCGGCCGATCTCGCCGCGGTCATGATCACCTATCCCTCGACACATGGCGTGTTCGAGGAGCACATCCGCGAGATCTGCGACATCGTGCACGGCCATGGCGGCCAGGTCTATCTGGACGGCGCCAACCTCAACGCGCAGGTCGGCCTGTCGCGGCCCGGCGATTACGGCGCCGACGTCAGCCATCTCAACCTGCACAAGACTTTCTGCATCCCGCATGGCGGCGGCGGCCCCGGTATGGGCCCGATCGGCGTGAAGGCGCATCTCGCGCCGTTCCTGCCCGGTCATCCGGCGACGCAAGCCGAAGCACCGGTCGGCCCGGTCTCGGCCGCGCCGTTCGGCTCGGCGTCGATCCTGACCATCTCCTACATCTACATTCTGATGATGGGCGGTGACGGCCTGAAGCGCGCCACCGAGATCGCGATCCTCAACGCCAACTACATTGCCGCGCGCCTCGATGCGCACTTCCCGGTGCTCTACAAGAACGCGAAGGGCCGCGTCGCACATGAGTGCATCGTCGACCCGCGCGCGCTGAAGACGACGTCGGGCGTCACCGTGGACGACATCGCAAAACGCCTGATCGATTACGGCTTCCATGCCCCGACCATGAGTTTTCCGGTGCCGGGGACGCTGATGATCGAGCCGACCGAGTCGGAATCGAAGGCGGAGCTGGACCGGTTCTGCGACGCCATGATCGCGATCCGGAAGGAGATCGCCGAGGTCGAGGCCGGCCGCTTCAAGATCGAGGCTTCGCCTTTGCGTCACGCCCCGCACACCGTGCACGACATCGCGGACGACGATTGGAATCGCGCCTACACCCGCGCCGAGGGCTGCTTTCCCGACGGCGTCTCGCGCACCGACAAATACTGGTGCCCGGTCGGTCGCGTCGACAACGTCTATGGCGACCGCAACCTGGTGTGCTCGTGCCCGCCGGTGAGCGATTACGCGGAAGCGGCGGAGTAAGGGATCGTAGCTTCGTAGGGTGGGCAAAGCGACTTGTCCGCCGTAGCTCGAAGAGCGAAGGCGGAAGCGTGCCCACCACCTTTATGCGCGTTGGAATATGGTGGGCACGGCGCTTGCGCGCCTTTGCCCACCCTACGTCCCCGAACGCGTATCAAGGGTGCAACGAGCGAACGGTTCTGTCGGTCCCAACGCCACAGCCGTTCGTTGGTCAGAAGCGTTCCGCCCCACCAGCGTCTGATCGGGGTTTGACGGCGGAAATCCTCCCGGCCTTCAAGGACCGCTTCCCCAAATTCGGTGAGCGATAGCCGGCTTCGGCGAAAGGCGGCGTTGCGGCCTCGCGCGGGGCCAGCGTCGCGAGTTTCGGATCGAGACCCGTGATCACCGGCATTGGGCCGGACCCAAGCCCTTCGAGCAGCGGGCCCAATTCCCATTGATCGAACACGCGCGTTTGCAGCGGACCGTCCGGTTGAAACAGCTCCTTGGTACGGTTGTGCCCCCGCGCAATCAGGTCGAGAAGCCGCGCTTCCGTCGTACCTAGTCCGGTGATTGGTGATGGCAGTTCTGCCAGCAATTGTTCCATCGCAGGCTTCAGGAAGGGCAGCCTGGGGAAATCCCTGCCGAGCAATCCGAAACAGAGCTCCGGCGTTGGCGCCCGGTAGGCTTCCCAGGCCATGTTGGCGATCTCGAAGTCGCAGTCCGCGACCTCCAATTCCCGCACCATACGATCGCGAAGCTCTGTGCCGTCCGCTCCGCGCAGATCGAAATTGACACGTCGCAATCTCAGACGATCGGTGATCGATGGATGGGACCGCAAATAATCGAGGATCCAGATCAGTTGCAACTGACTATTGGGCTCAGGGTCGAACCACAGCTCGATGAGATCGACGCCATAGGTCTCGCAAAACCAAATCAGGCCTGTCTCTTTGTGCGCGAGACCGGTCTGAGGCAACCGGCCAACAAGATCGGACCAACGCACCTCCGGATCGCCTCTGACATAGCCTCCCGTCAGGTATTGCTCGAGGTGATGCGAGGTAGGCAGTGGCCCCGAAACGAAGCGAAAGATGAACGGCACGACCATGTCGGCGCGATCCGCATGGGCAAGACCGACGCCGGACGAACTGGTCAGGATCACGCGTTTCATCGCGAACGCCCCACAAAACGAAACGGGCACTGACGACGTCGGCAACTCAACGTCCTCAGCGCCCGCTCCTCGCGAAAGTTCTTCGCGTTAGGCCTTACTCGTCCGCCGGCTCCTCGCCGTCGGCGTCACGCTCCGGTGCACCGGCGAGAATCTGCTCGGCGATCAGGCCGGAGTTCTGGCGGATCGAGGTCTCGATCTTGGCGGTGATGTCGGGGTTGGCTTTCAAAAACGCTTTCGAGTTCTCGCGGCCCTGGCCGAGGCGCTGGCTGTCATAGGAGAACCAGGCGCCGGACTTTTCGACGATGCCGGCCTTGACGCCGAGATCGAGGATCTCGCCCATCTTGGAGACGCCCTCGCCGTACATGATGTCGAATTCGACCTGCTTGAAGGGCGGCGCCAGCTTGTTCTTCACCACCTTGACGCGCGTCGTGTTGCCAACCACTTCGTCCCGCTCCTTGATCGCGCCGATGCGGCGGATGTCGAGACGGACGGAGGCATAGAATTTCAGCGCGTTGCCGCCGGTCGTGGTTTCCGGCGAGCCGTACATCACACCGATCTTCATGCGGATCTGGTTGATGAAGATCACCATGGTGTTGGATTTGTTGATGGAGGCCGTCAGCTTGCGCAGCGCCTGGCTCATCAGACGGGCCTGGAGACCCGGCAGCGCGTCGCCCATCTCGCCCTCGAGCTCGGCCTTCGGCACCAGAGCCGCGACCGAATCGACCACCAGCACGTCTACCGCACCCGAGCGCACCAGCGTGTCGCAGATTTCCAGCGCCTGCTCGCCCGTGTCCGGCTGCGAAATCAGGAGCTCGTCGATGTTGACGCCCAGCTTGCGCGCATAGACCGGGTCGAGCGCGTGCTCGGCGTCGATGAAGGCGCAGATTCCGCCCTTCTTCTGCGCTTCCGCCACCGTGTGCAGCGCCAGCGTGGTCTTGCCCGAGGATTCCGGCCCGTAGATTTCCACGACGCGCCCCTTCGGCAGACCACCGATCCCGAGCGCAATGTCGAGCCCGAGGGAACCCGAGGACACCGCCTCGACATCCATCGACCGGTCGTTCTTGCCGAGCTTCATCACCGAGCCCTTGCCGAACTGGCGCTCGATCTGGGAGAGCGCGGCGGCCAGAGCTTTACTCTTGTCCATGGAAGATCCTTCGACGATACGCAGGGCAGTGTTGGACATTGGGTCGTGCTCCTTATGGCGAGGATTCGCTAGAGGGACAAACGATTGGCGGGGCGGGCCGGCGA
Source organism: Bradyrhizobium sp. 613_E4_N2_2 (assembly GCF_052075995.1). NCBI lineage: Bacteria > Pseudomonadati > Pseudomonadota > Alphaproteobacteria > Hyphomicrobiales > Nitrobacteraceae > Bradyrhizobium > Bradyrhizobium sp. 613_E4_N2_2. The sequence goes on along the minus strand of NZ_CP197234.1, from coordinate 3,192,666 downwards.
TAAAAGTAATGTACCCTATTTGTTCCAAGTTCGCAATATGTTCTTTCGCGGATTTTGGTACTGGCCTGTTTCCGGCGACATTGCCCTGGTTTGAAATGACACGTGGCCTGTTTTGTTCTGGGCCAACCATAAGGTGTATTCACGGGCGGAACACGCCGTCATATATTACCGAAATTTCCCGGGTCTGGCACAATCTGCATAGACGCTCGTTCCGATTGAGCGCAGGGTTCCCTCTCAATCGGGGGGTGACACCATGACCGAGCGACTTATTCAGACAGGTATTGTCACCGTAGGCACCGTGAACGCTGGCCTAATCGTCTGGCTGATCCTGATGATTTGAGGCCGCCTCAGTTGGCGGCCTCTTTTCCATCCAGCTTCTCATCGATGTAGGCCCGCGCTCCCTTTGAGGCCGCTCTAGTGGGAGCCATTCCTGCGAAGCGATCTCCTTGCCCGATCCTGGGATAAACAATCCATTCCCATTTTTCTTCGGTGAGTGGCCGGCCATAAAGCCGCCGTCCGGTGCGGTCCTATAGTGGCCCTACTTCGCATCTGCGAGTGGCCGGCATCTAACCGGCGGGTTTTTCTTTGTCCTCGTGCGGCTGCTCGCCACGGTTTTCGGCAGTCTGCTCCGGATCCCCGGGCTTCTTCCCGGCCATGTTCCCAGGATTGAAATGGTACTTGCCGTCCGGATTCTCGCCGGGCTGCTTCTCATTTGGATTTTTATTGTTGTCGTCGGCCATAAGGCTGTTCCTTTAGAGGGAGGAACAACATGCAACAGGGCGGGCAATCCCTTAGTTCCTACCAGTGGCCTACTTTGCAATCCCGAGTGGCCTATTTCGGCAGTACCCGGATGCTGGCCTGGTTTCCGAGCGCGGTGGCCTAGTTTGATTTTCGCGGTGGCCCGATTTGGATTTGAAGAACGGACCGCAAACGAATGTGTTCCGCTAAGCGAACATGAGGTGTAGAGTTCCGTAGAACTTCTGTGCCCCTTGAAAGTTTTAAGCAGAGCGAACTTTGTGACAGGAGGAAGTCATGAAGCGCTTCCGATTCAAACCGGATAGAGTGCTTGGAGAGCGGCTCATCAAGGAAGCCAGACTAGCGCGAGAAAAGGCAGAACAATTGCAGGCGGCCCCAGAGCAAGAGGCTCTTTTGAAGAAGGCCCACGAATCCGATGTCGCCGCCCGCATTGAGGAATGGTTGAAATCATCCGGCTTGCAGCCGCCGAAGTAAGCCCGTCGCGTTGACTCCGCTGGTTCTCGAAACAGCGGGCCAGCGGGCCATGCAAGATCATCTGGTTCAACTTGAGAAGCTGCGGAAGGACGCGGCGGAGTGCGCTCTCATCCGCGACCGACGCCGCTAAGCGCGAACTATTCGACCGCCTCGCAAGTCATCTCACAGTCCTGGCCGACCAAGTTGAAATGGCGATGCTCGAACGGAAGACCGGTTAAGGCCGCCTCAGTTGGCGGCTTCTTTGCCAGCTTCCCGGCGAAGCTTTCGCAAAAGGATTTCGATGTAGCCTTCCAAGTCAGCCACGCTGTCAGCCGACAATCCCTCCGGGAAAAACGCGCAAGCTCGCCATTCATAGAACCACGGAAAAGAAGTGCCCTAATCCGCCTCTGCGCGTGTGAAACGATCTCGTCTCCTGCCCGTATCTATTGGCCTGGGGGATTTCAATGCCCAGTTCGACGCAGCGCCGCCACGCATCCATTTGAGCTTGGTCGCGTTGTGCCGTTGAACCTTCTCGTCATCCATTCGGACTGATCAATATCCGGGATTTTGCTAATCCCTCTCGGGGCTGGAACGCCGCCGCCTGCGCTTCATTTCAAGCGGGCGGCGTTTTCATTTCATTTGTGGCCTGATCTCCACTGAGCGGCGCCGACAGTTTCACACGACTGTCATGGCACGTTCCTAGCATTGTCATGCGACGGGGGTCCGGCGCGCGGCTCTCCGTCCAACCTCGGCCTAGACCACCAGATGGGCGGAGAGCTCGCCGACCTCCTGAACCATGGCGGCACGCCCGGGTTGGTTCGGCATGTATCGCATCCGGTATTTTTGCACCTTCCTCGCCGTGACCGGAATCGGCTTCGTATTTCCGGTCACGCAAACCCGCTTTGTAGGCGGATGAAGCAAGGCCGCCTCAGTAGGCGGCCTGACGGGAACGACTCGAACCAAGGGATTGAGATTCCGGTCTGTGGCGCGACACTCTCGCGCCATCCACCCGGAACGGTCCATCGTACAATGCGCGCGTTGGCGATGGGCCGGGTCTCGTGAGGCCGCCTCGGTTGGCGGCCTCTTTCGTTTCGTGAAGTCTTCCTTCCGCCAAGGAAGCCCCTCCGTACCGACTGGTTGATCCCGATAGATCATCTTGAAGATGCTGGCCGCCGGATCCATGCCGCGCCCGTTCTTTCTGCTTTGGCGACACGCCCAGCTCAATAACATGGCGCTTAGTTGCGGCGGAGCGTGCTGTCCGCATTTGAGCCGTTGTGTCCCAAGTTGAATTCGTCAGTGTCCTAATTCGTAAAAGTTCCGAATGGCGGGACAAATTGAGGACTCGCTAATCCCCTGATCCGAGCGCACACTTTCACCATCACCGCCCGGATCGTGGCTACCATCGGTGACGAGAACGCTCCATCACAGCGCTCCCGCCCCCTCGAACAGGGAGCAGCGCCTTGCAAAGACGGCAACGCATCAGACAATCCGTATCTCTTCAGGACAGGCTGCGGGTCTTCGCTGACGATATCCGTACCCGGGCGGCAGAGCTTTCGCCAGGCGTTCTGAAGGATGATATGCTGAGGAAAGCCCGTCAGGCTGACACTGCATGTCACCTCGAAGAGTGGGTCAATTCCTCGGGTTTGCAGGCACCGAAGTAAGCTGAGCATCATGGCTCAGTATTTTTTCGACCTCAGGTCGGATGGCATCTTCTCGCAGGACAAAGATGGCGTCGAACTGCTGGACGCCGAGGCGGCACACGATATGGCGCTCGGCGCACTTGTCGATGCCGCCCGCGATGCGGTCATGGAAGGTTCAACGGGCCAGCATTTCGCGGTGGAAGTTCGTAACAGAACTGGCCGTGTTCTCGAAGTCACGGCCATTTTCAATTCCAGGATTTTCAGCAAGCAATGATAACGCCGCCTCAGTGGCGGCCTCTTTCACTTGAAGACGTCGTCTTCGCAATCAGCCGAAAGCTCGCGTCAAAGGCCGGTAATCTGGCTAGACAGGCGAATAGTCCTTCGGCAATCCCGTAACAAGTACTGCCCCCACGACGTTCTTTCTTCGAGACAATACTGATTCTCAGAAGTTCGCGGTAGGTGGTGGCCCGATCCCCGCTGCGGCGTCCCGCAACGTGACATAAAACCTTGGCACAGGTTGTGCACACTCATCATCACCGGGGTTTTGCATCCACCTCTCCGGGGCTGGAAAGCCGCCGCCCGCGCGACATTTAAGCGGGCGGCGTTTTTATTGATGTCGCAATCTGACAGCCCCGCTGTCCTAATTAGGACAGCACCCGGATTTGGTGCTGGCTTGTTTCCGAGCGCGGTGGCCTGGTTTGAAATTCACCGTGGCTTGATTTGAAAAGTTCACTTTGGAACTGAAGGTGGCCCGTCTGCATATTAAGTTCGCTGGAACTCAAACCCTGCGGTTAGGACCCGTAAAGACGAGGTTGTGTCATGAAGCAGCGCCGTCGTTTCACGCAGACCGTGTCACTGGAAGAACGACTTGCCGGAGAAGCGAAACGCCTCCGCGAACAAGCTAAAGCCCTCCCTCACGGTCCTCAACGAGAGGACCTCCTCCGCAAAGCCAGACAGGCTGAGACCGGCTCGCACATGAGCGAGTGGCTGAGATCGCCGGGGCTTCAACCGCCCAAGCCAGCCTAGAAGCAGACGCGCCTGAGGTATCGCGTTGCCGGCACAGATCCGGTTTCTGTCCCGGCGTGGTCATTCGCGTTGGCGGCATCAACGCTTGAGGATGAAGGTTTTCCCAATTCCTGCGGCTGGCCCGATGAACCTTGGCACGGGACGTGCAGACAAAACGATATCGGGATTTTACAATTTCCCTCCCGGGGCTGGAAAGCCGCCGTCCGCGCTTCATTTAAGCGGACGGCGTTCTTGCTTCTGAAGCCCAACAAGCAGCCTGTCCTGACTTGATGTTCCGAGTGTCCCAATTGGGACAGCACCCGGGTTTGGGCGTGGTCTGTTTCCGACCTCACTGTCCGATTTTGAAACGAGCCTTTGAAACGAGCCGTGGCCGGATTTGAAGTCGTTCAATTGTCGCGAGGTGAGACAGCACGTCGCGGCAGGACGCAGTCACCCTCCACCTGTCACCGAGCGGCCCTTGGCAATCTACCGGTGATTGAAAACGCCATCACGCTCGCGCCTCGCTTCCCTCTCGGAAAGAAGCAACTCGGCAGAGCTTCGCGAAATCCTCCAAGAGCTCCGCAAGAAACTGAACCAACGCCGGCTCGATTGGCCGCCCCCGTCTTGATCCGTCACCGCGTTGGCGCGGCTGCTGCGGCGACAGAAAGCGAGGGGAACCAGAACACTCTTTCACCAAGGCGGACAAGCGGCCGCTTCGAAACGTCGCGGCCTGCGGGAACAAAGTTCATGCGAATGGACGATGACCGCATCGAGATCGTCTCCCTAGCATTCACGCGCCTCGTTCACTCGCTTCGATTCAAGATGCTCTGCGAACAGGCTCAAACCGAAGAAGGGTCTGCCACTTCCAGCCACGACCGCTTCGATCAACGAGGTACGATGAATGGATCAATTGTACGCCGAGCGGTTCGATAGCTCCCAGAGTTCGGAACACCGCCCATTCATTTCGGTGGCAATACCCACCTTCCGCCGACCGGAGATGGTGCGCCGTGCGATTCAAAGCGTGCTGCAGCAGGAGCACGCCGACTGGGAAATGGTGATCAGCGACGACGAAGGTCCGGAAGGCGCGACTTGGAGCATCCTGTCCGAGCACGCGCGGAGCGACCCGCGCATTCGCGTTATCGAGAACCACCGCGGCCGCGGCCAGGTTGAGAATACCAACAACGCGATGCTCGCATGTCGCGGCGACTGGATCAAAGTGCTGCACGACGACGACTGGCTCACGCCAGGATCGCTTGCGACTTTTGCGGAATTGGCGAGGACGTACCCCGCCGCTGCGTTCATGACCTCCACATCTCATCTCGTTCAGGACAGCGGCATAAGGTACCGGCGAGGACGCCAGGTTTATCTGTATTCGGGCCAGCAGTGCCTGGCGGATCTCTATCTGGCGGGCAAGACCCGATTGCTTGGGATTGTCCCGTCGACCCTGCTGATCAACGGCAAGGTCATCCGGGCCGGTTGCCTGATGCGAAACTACAAGTCGATCAGTTGGGGCGTGGACCAACTGTTCTTTCTCGATCTCGCCTGCCAGGGCGACATGGTGGCGATCGACGACGGTCTTGTGTTCTACGACACGACCAACCACGCGAGCATCACGGCATTGGGATCGTTCCCTCAGATTGACCAGGAGACCATCGAACTCAAGCACCTCGCCTGGAGCCTTCTGGAGGATAAGCGCGGACTTCCCGATCCTGAAACGATGGTGCGTGCATTGCGGGTTGCCCGGCTGCGCACACGGATCCGTCAGCAGCCCCTGAGCGCAACGATCCGCGATGCGCTTCAAATCTTGCGCCCCTCGGTTTTGAAGGCGGCCAATTTGGCGATCCGAGCCTGGGCGCGCGCACCGGGTGCGATTGCAACCTTACCGGGGATCGCTCATTGCACGGATTTCTTGTGAGCTCATTCGGCAGTCCCGGTGTCAGAGTTGCCACAGCTGCGTTTGAGACACCGAGATAGGTGACCGAAAATCAGTCCCTCCCAAAGCCGCTCCCGTCTCCCGATCCGGAGCGCACCGAGGAAGCCGGACGGGAGTATGCCGCGGCCCATCGGTCGCGGGAATTTTTGGCAATACGGCGGACTTGACTGCCGTGCACCCGCGAAGACATCGGGCGCAGCTGTTTCGATGATCGCCAGGCCCTTGCGCTCTCGGTCGGAGATCATCCAACCGATGCCACCCATCCGAATGAAAAAATCTGCCCTGCGAGGGTGCCGGTCAGGCAATACGCACGTCTCCGTGGTCTGCCAATCGAAGACGATAAGGAAACCGTGCCGGCCTCGAGATGCATTTGCGCATGCGAATGCGGGGCAGGAAAATTTGGCAATTATGTGCTGAAACGAACAGAGGCGCGGTGAGGGTCGACTAAACTCGGATTCGCTTGGTCTTTGCCAAGGGCCAAGCATCCCCAAGCGGCCCCGGCCTTCACCCCTATCAAGCCCCACCGGCCGGGGCCGTCTTCAGGGACGAGCCTGTTTCCTGGCGTGGTGGCCTTTGATTTCGGGAGTGACGCGATTTGTGGCGCAGAACACAACCTGACGACGAATAGCTGTGGTAGGATGCGAGGCATTGCAACGCCAAGGGTCGTCAGCGCCCCGCGTGGGAACCGTATTAGGGTTGAGCTGTTGACCTGTTTCATAGATGGGCTCAATTATGATCGACGCTGCTAAATGCGAGGAACTCGCAAATCATTACAAGGTCCTCTCTCAATCGTCCGGGGTTTCGGCGGACAGGGCCTTCCTGTTGAAGAACATCGCCCGGAGCCTCACTGGCGTGGCTAGCCAATTGGACAGGCTTGCCGCCCTGACGAGAGACGAAGCAAGGGTCACGCCGCCACAGATGTAGGCGGACGCAAGGCGGATCGAGACCGTCCGTAAAGACAGCTATGATTGACCTGGTTCAACGGCGCTCGGCGTCCAGGTCTACGATTGCCCAACCTGCAAGCGGCGGTCCTGGCATTCTCGCCGGCCAACGGGACGCCAACCACGCCCGGGGATTGGGACAGTACCCGGATTCCAGCCGCCGAAATAATTAGGAACGGTCCTCCCAAGGCGGGGTTGGCGGCGATACTCTCTCTGAGAGGCGGCGCCATGGTCCGGTACTTTTTCGATATCCGAGACGACACCGGCCTCTATGCCGACGATGAGGGACTGGAGTTTCGAACCCAGCGCGAAGCAGAGATCGAGGCGACGCAGACATTGAGCGGCCTTGCGCGCGACTTGGCGGGACACGAGGATCGAACAGACGTTGCGATCGAAGTCCGCACCGACGCCGGGCGGGTGTTCCAAGCCGCCCTCATCTTCGAGCCGCCGACAACGAAGCAATAGGCCGCCACGGCTCGCCACATTGGGCGTGCACGTCGCGACGGACCGAGGCCGCCTGATCGGTCCATTCCGCGGAGCGCTCGCCCCGCCTCATCTGCGATCTACCTCACTTTGCCCCATCTCGGTCCGCCGCAAGGACGGCGGCTCGTCGTCATGCCTCTGATCGAACTTGAATGTAGCGCTACAATATGTAACGCTCACATCGGTAGCGCTACTTTGCGTACCGTTCGAACAACCTCGGGAGGCACGATGAAGGCAATCCTCAAGATCGCTCTGGCGCTGTCTGTCCTCGCCGGTTCGGTGCCGGCGCAAGCCCAGATATCGAATGCCGCGACGGCATCGGGCGCCCCGAAGGTCGGCGCAAAGGTGACGAGGAAGTCTCAGTTGCACGACGGCTGCCACAGCCGGCATGCCCAGATGATTGGCAAGCCCTGTCGTTAGAAGCCCTGCCGCTAGCGGGCAAGCGATTCAAAGATCAAGTGATTCAAAGATGATGAGAGGCCGCCTCGGTTGGCGGCCTTTTTGATTTTTGCCGATCCTCCGCATTCGTCACCCTTCGACTGAAGATGACGCGCATCAAAGACGCAGCCGCCGTGCGCCGTCATAATTCCGCAATCCTGCGGCATCGAACCTTTCTGCGATGCCCGGCTTTCTTCGAGATCGGATCGCAACGACGGGGACCAGGAACATGACGGAAGACGCGCACCCCAATGCTGTCAGGCGCAATCACCTCCTGGCGGCGGCGCACGAGGAAATGGTGAAATTCGAGCGGAAGGAAAACGAGTTTCGCAAGAAGGACCGCGAAGAGCGCGCCGCCGAACTCCGCCTTCCCCTGGGTGAGATCAAGGTCCACTGAGCCTGCCGACGGGCTTCCGATCTGACCAAGGCTGCGCCGCGATGGGCGGCTAGCCGTCGTACCGGCCGTCGGGAATGCGCGTCGCAGAATTGGGCCGGCAGAGCCAGCCCCTGTTCATGTCGAGGATCCGGCATTGCGCTCGGGGTGCGCCCCGGAGCCATTGCGTGGCATTTAAGGTATCTAAATACCACAACTAAGCCATTGATCGCACAACGAAATCGCCCGACCCCCTACTGTGCATGGGGTTGTTTTCCATGTTTTGAAAGGGCGCGGCGGCGTCCTGGGTGCCCACCCAGGATCGAAGCGCCTGCTTTAGCCCGGTCCGGCCTTGGCTGCCGTCCGCCGGTACGCCTTACAGCAGCGCCAGCAGCACGAGGCCGATCACCAGCACGACGAAGCCAGCCGCCGTCGCGGCGGCGAATGACCGCTCTACGTTATCCATGATGCCACCCCGCTGCCGGCGCACCACGTTTCCCCCATGGCGTCGCCGACGATACGAAATCTCGCCGAGGGGTGTGGCTCCAGTGGTGCGATCGGGTGGCCAAATTGGGACGCGTGCGGGGCCAGTCTGCGGCCTCCCGACGCGGATTTCGGTGCCGGCCGTCAGGCACCCGTAAGCCTGGTCTCCTAGTCTGGCTCTGCCCGGTGGACCAACACCGGGCCTCCATACACAGTCGAGGACCCCGCTCTGCCCCGAGCGGGGTTTTCTGTTTGCGGGCGCGGAGGCGCGGCAGGTTGAAAGCCGATCTGCCGGCCCTGTCAGGCTGTCGTAAGCTCAACCGGCTAGGGTCGTCGGGCTACGGTGTTGCAGCCCAGCACCTCAGCCTCCAATAACCTTTCACCCGCTTGGCTCTCCCCAAGCGGTTTTTTTTCATGCTTGCCGGCCGCCTCACCGAGCCCTCTCCTCTTGCGTCAGCCGCAGCGAGAAGGCGCGGATCGCAGGCGCCGCGAGCAGCACGATCGGCAGCATCGCGGCCCACGCGATCAGCCACGACACCATCCAGTGCGCGAGGAAGACCGTCGCGCCAGAAGCGGGAAAGCTGGCGATGCCCGCCGCGATCAGCGAGGTCAGGCCGGACTGGATGACACCGAAGACGAAATGAGAGTAGCGGCGGGGAATGCCGAGCATGACGCGCCCATGTTGTTTGCCGTCATGAGGCCAAGCAAGGCATATGCCGCAGCACGCATGGAGTGGACTTCGACGCACACCGCCGGCGTCGGATCAGTGCCGCGAATCGGACAGCGGCGCGCGCCGCCTCGCTTCAGTGCAATCGGGCCGCGACGATAGTCCTTCGAAACGCCAGAACGTGACGACGCTGGTCTCGCCGCACTCTTCGCAGACGAGCTTCTCGTCACCGAGCATGAAACGCGCGCGCTTGAAGCTCGATGAGGACGCGGGATGCCGGCAATGGGGACAGGTCAGCGAGAAATTCCGTGCACCCCAGCGCAGCACAAGATGTCTCAGCCAGCTCACACCTTCCCCTTCGTGACATCGCGTTCGAACCGTCGTTCACAAGCAGAGCATAGATATATGACACGCAAAAGTGGAAAAGTATCGACCACACCTGTTCGCTTTGAATGGCGGCGGTAGCAACGCGCGCCGCTTTGGGTTCCACACGATACGGAAAGGAATCCGGACCGCGCCTCGCTCGCAGCGATGTGTCAAATGCGCGGATCCCGCGTTCCGGGGTTCTCCGACCATGAACAAAGTTCCTCGGCGTGGCACGGCAAGGCCGCGTGAATTGCCATGCCTTGCCCGGATTCCGTGCACGGTTTTCGGAACCTAATTTCGTTTGTTTCGGACCGCGCGCGGTTCCAAAGATTACCGTGAATTATCCAAGGCTTACCGCCAAATTTCGCTTGTCGCAGGAATAGGGCGACGCCCAACATGTTCACGGTGAATGGAGGGTGAATCGTGGAGATGACCATGAATCACAGGGGCGTTGAGTTCACTGTTGCCGAGACGGCGCTTCCCGGGGTCTGGCAGTGGCAGTTCCGCATCGGTGACGAGACCAGGACGGGCAAGACCGAGACGAAGATCGATCTGTTGGCGATCCGGCGCGTCCAGTTGCGCATCGATCGGGAGCTGAAGGCGATCGGGCGCAAGACCGCATGAATAGACCACCCGGGCCGGTTTCAGCAGCATACGCGCCCCGCGAGGTCTCGTCCGTAGCGGCCCGGAATTGATCTGTCCCTGGTTTGGGACTGCACTGCGCGCGCCCATGGCCCGGGAGGCGGGACCATCATGTGACCGGTGCCAGCCATGCCGCTCTACTTCTTTCGAATTCGGAACGGCCGCTATTCCGGCTGCGCGGACCAGGCGACGGAATTTGCCGATCGCGATGCGGCCTGGAAGATGATGACCAGCATCTGCGCCGACATGGCCGCCGGCCTCGCGCGCAAGCTCAACGAAAATTCCGAATGGCACATGGAGCTGCTGGACGAGGCCAAGGAGCCCGTGTTCCGGATCCGCATCATCGCCGAATCCTTCGAGGAGACTTGACGTCTAGTCGGCGCTGGGCAGCCGCCGCATGGTGAATTCGATGTCGCCGCCCGGCAGTTCGCGCCAGGTCTCGACCGCGCTCATATAGCCGGCCTTGGGGTAGCGGGCGAAGAAAGCCTCCGCCCTCGCCCGCGCCGCCGGGCGCGGCAGAGTGAAAGTCTCACGCAAGAAGCCGTCGCCGCCGCGCTCGCCCGGCTTGCCGCCCATCTTGCGCCGGCGCGCCATCCGCTCGGCGAGATCCCGCGGACGATCGGCCATGCCGTTCCTCCTCAACGCAATACGCTCTCGGAGATGTAGGAAGCAGGCCGGCCAAAGAGGAGTCCCGGCCGGAGGCATCAGCCGCCTCCGATCGGGGACAAGGTCAATTGGCGGTCGTGCCGGACTTCTTCTTGGGCGCGCTGGTTGCGGCCGATGCCTTCGGCGCAGCCGCCTGCTTCGGCGGGTCGGAACGCATGTTGCCCCAGGGATCGTTGGACGCCTTGGAATCCGGAATCTTCTTCAGCGTTTCCTTGTAGGCCTTGTCACGCTCGGCTTCCGCGGCCTTTTCCTCGGGGGTCTTGCCTGGACCCTCCTGCAGCAAATTGAGATTGGGCATTTGCGCGTAGGCCGGTCCCGCCAGCACGGCCAGCAGCACCGCCGCCATACGGAAAAGCTTCATCATTGACTCCTTGATCATCCATGAAGGGCGGGTCAACCGCGCCTTGTCGTTCTTGTCAACGGCCCGCCAGGGCCGAATGGCGCGCTAGAGCCGGTCCGATCTGCACGATTTCGGCGCCTGCAGCCAGTCGTCCCAAATCGGGCCGCATCTGGTGCACCCGTCCAGCACGAGACCCAGCGCTATCAACCCAAACACGAGGACACACCGACGCAACATCGCCCACCCGCTCCCAAGCCCGGTATCATATCGGGCCAAGTCAGGCATTTTCAAGCCGACAGAGCCGACCGAAGACCGGGTGACTTTGCCGCGCCGATGCGCGCAGAATGGCCGAAACATCCGGCAACACAGGGGGGGACCGACAGCAATGCCATCGCAGCCAGAAGCCCAGTTCGGCATCGCTGAGGCCAGACGCATACTCGGCGAGGTCTTTGCGCCCTGGGTCCAGGATCTCAACCTCGCCGTCGAGCGCCTCGAGCACCTGCCGCCGCCGGACGAGCCGGACTGGCAGCCGGGCGCGCTCCTGCGCATGCCATTCTCGGAGCGGCTGTGCCGCAACGGCGGCGTGGTGTGCGGCCAGGCGCTGATGGCGCTTGCCGATACCGCGATGGTGATCGCGAACCTCGCCGCCAATCGCGGCTATCGTCCGATGACGACGGTCGACCAGACCACGCATTTCATGCGCGCAGTCTCCTCCTCGGATGTGCTCGCCGACGCGCGCGTGGTGCGGCTCGGACGCACCATGAGTTTTGGCCGCGTCACGCTGCTCTCGGCCACCGACAACAAACAGGTGGCGATGGTGTCGAGCGCGTTCGCGATGCTGCCGGGCTGAGCATCATCCAAAAAGAAGAGAGCCGCGTGAGCGCGCAAGGCGCTCCGCGGCTCTCCAATCAATTTCGCATCGAAGCGAGGGACTGAAGCGCGGTTGCGTCCGCGCTTCGGTCGGCTTCGGGAATTACTTGCCGAGAATTTCGTCAGCCGCGGTGACGACGCTAACGGTCGGATTCTTTCCGCAATAAGCACCGAACTTCTTGGCGTTCTCGATGAACACCTCGGTGTCGATGATCGCGTTGTCCTCGTCGCCCTTGTACCAGCCGTCCATCCAGGTCAGCACGACCGCGATGTTGTCTTCGCCGCTCTCGAGGAACTGCTTGCAGGTCATGGTCGAGAGGTCCCACTTGACGGCGTGGGCGGGCATCGATGACAGCGAGAGCGCTGCGGCGAACAGAAGCGAAAGCGTGGTCTTCATCAATATCTCCATCGGCGCGTAACGCCATAAAGGAAGGGCTTGTGAGGGAAGTCGGCGGGAAGTGACTCACCGCTCCAACGTCGTAAACGAAGTCTGAAGCGCTGTGCAAGTAGCGTCAGTATTGAGTTTATTTCAACGTAATTTCTATGCACTACTTCACAATCATCGTTATGGATTAATGCCGATGATCGAGAAACGTGCAGCGCAGCGTTACCGTGTTTTCAAGGGTGGAACGATCACCTTTGAAAGCAGCGGCATCGCGTGCACGGTGCGAAACATGTCGGAAGGCGGCGCGGCGATCGAGCTCGATTCCCCCGTCATATTGCCGAAATCATTCACGCTCTCGATCGCGCGCGACAATTTCGTACGGAATTGCCGCACCGTATGGCGCAATGACAGGCGCATCGGCCTCGCTTTCGTACGATAGCGTGCGCGATGTGAACAACCGTTCGCATCGCATACACAACGCAGCATCATGCTTGCTTTATACGACGTCGACGACGCCAGCGCAGGCTCGCGATGGTCAGCAGGATGATCGCGAACACAATTGCTGACGACGACACCCAAAATCGTCCGCCCGGACGATCGATGGTGCGCGACCATAGCGACGGCCCTTCACCCGGCCGCGCCAGGCGAAACGCAACGACGCTGTCGCCGATCGAGGTGCCGACCTCGGAGTGGCCGCCGGCGCCGATCGCGACATATTGCTCGCCCTTCCAGAGATAGGTCATGGGGTTGGCGACGCCGGGCACCGGCAGCCGGCCTTGCCACAACTCCCGGCCGCTTCGCGCATCGAAGGCGCGCAGATAAGCATCCATCGCGCCGGTGAAGACGAGACCACCTGCGGTGACTGCGAGCCCGTTGACGAGCGGCGCGCCCCACGGCAGCGGCACGCCGAGCGGCGCAAGGTCTTCCGTGGTGCCGACCGTTGAACGCCAGAGGATCTTGCCGGCCTTCAGATCGACCGCGACCATCTCGCCCCAAGGCGGCTTGTTGCAAAGAAGCCCGAGCGGCGACATCACCACCGCACGCGACATCGCAAACGGCGCGCCCTTCTGCTGGCCGAAATCATGACCGGGCGGCGGATCGAATCCAGCGGCCTCCGCACGCGGGATCAGCTTGATGAGATGAACGGCGCGGGCGGTGTTGGCGTAGAGGATCTGGTTGACCGGGTCGAAGGCTGCGCTACCCCAGTTGACGCCGCCGCCGGTGAAGGGAAACTCCGCCGTGCCTTGCGTCGAGGGTGGGGTGAACAACCCCTCGTTACGTGCCTCCGCGAACTGCCTTTCGCAAGCGGAGCGACCCAGGCCAGGGAGGAGCGAGAGCGCATCCTCAGTCGAGATTCTTTGCGATGTCAGCGGCGGCACATGCGTCGGGAATGGCTGCGTCGGCGACAGTCGTTCACCTTCCGCGCCGCCTTGCGGCACCACGCGCTCTTCCACCGGCCACACCGGCTTGCCGGTATCGCGGTCGAGCACGAAGACAAATCCCTGCTTGGTCGGCTGAATCACGACATCGCGCTGGCCGTCTCCGGTGTCGATACGCGTCAGCGTCGGCTGCGACGCCAGGTCGTAATCCCAGACGTCGTGATGCACGGTCTGGAATGCCCACACGAGCTCGCCGGTCTCGATGCGCAGCGCGACCACCGAATTGGCGTGCTCGTTGTTGCCCGGCCGCTTGCCGCCCCAAAAGTCCGGCGACGGCGAGGATGTCGGCAGGAAAACCAGCCCGCGGGCCGCGTCGACCGACATCGGCGCCCAGACATTGGCGTGACCAGCTTCGACACGGTCGCGCTTGAGCGGCTCGAAGGTCCAGCGCGGCTGGCCGCTGCGCGCATCGAACGCGCGCACCACGCCGCTCGGCGCGTCGACGCGGCGGTTGTCGCCGATCGCGGAGCCAATCACGACGACACCGCGGCCGACCGCCGGCGGCGAGGTGATCTGGAATTCGCCGGGCCAATCCAGCTTCATGCCGATATCGGGCCTGACCTCACCGCCAGTGCCGAAACCGGCGCAGCGAATGCCTGTCTTTGCATCGAGCGCGATCAGGCGAACATCGTTCGTGCCCATGAAGATGCGCGATCGGCAGGCGGCATTCGCGGGCGCCTCATCGTCGATCCAGTAGGTCACGCCACGGCAGACGTAGCGGTTGGCGGGCCGCTGATTGGTCGCGATCTTCGGATCGAAGCGCCATTTCTGCGCGCCCGTGCCGGGATCGAGCGCGATCACCTCATTGAAGGGCGAGCAGAAGATCAGGCTGTCCTCGACGAACAACGGTGTCGCCTGGAATTTGGTTCGCCGCATCACCTCGGGCGGCCGCGCCGCGAGATCGCCGGTATGGAATTCGAAGGCCCGAACCAGATTGTCGACATTGTCGGGCGTGACCTCCCGCAAAGGCGAGAAGCGTGAGCCGCCGGGATCGCCACCCCAGCTCTCCCAGGCGATGCCTGGCCACGAGGAAAACAAGAGGAGCACGATGGCGGCGGCCGACTGACATAGACGGCTCGCCAACGCCCCCCTCATTTATTTGGGCTTCTTGGCAGGTTCAGCCGGACGGGCTCCGCCCCACGGGTCGTACTTCTCCTTGGGCTCCGGAATGCGCTCGAGCGCGGCCTTGTAGGCCTTTTCGTCGACCTTGGGCTTGTTGTCCGACTTCGCTTCGTTCGGCTGGCCTCTGCTGCGGCCCTGCGCCTGCGCCGACGCAGCCGTTAGTGCGAGCACGGCGGCCGCGATGACCAAAATCCGCATTGATGCAATCCCCCTCGTCTGGGGCACAAACTAGCCTGCAATCCCGTAATAGCAAATGCCGGAGGGCCGGAATTTCAGCAAATCTTGATCGGCCGGGACTTTGCCGGATCGCATTCCTGCCTATCTGTTGGCCCGCAGGGGACCTTCACGGATGTTGCGGATTGTTGCTCATGCGGCGCTGCTGGCCAGCGCCCTCGCACTTGGTTCTTGCGGCTTCGCCGACAGCCGCGCGCCGGTGCCCGAGTTCATGCGCCTGAAGGAAGCCGAGCAGCCGCCACCCGAAGCGCCCCCCGACGTCAAGCGCGTGGTCCGCGAGCAGATCAACGTGGTCTTCCTCAACACGTCCTATCCGCGCGAGGTGCACGTCGCCCCGCCCCATCGGGAGGTGCGGGGACAGGGCTGGACCGCCTGCGTCAGCGCGCAGCTCACCTCCGCCACCGGCTCCACACTCGGCACCCAGATTTACATCGTGACGATCTCAGGCGGAAAAGTGGTCGATCGCCGCCGCGCGGAAGCCGACGACATCTGCGGGACGGAAACCTACGAGCCGATCTAGGAACAAATCACGCCGACACGCGCTCCGGTTCCGGGAAAAACCTGTAATTCGACCCGGAACGATCACCGCCTCCCCTTCTTGTTACCCCCGAGGGCAGTTTCGGAGGAGGACACGATGAGGACATTCACGATCGCACTACTGGCTGGCGTCGGCGCCCTCGCTGCGGCGAGCGGCGCGAAGGCCGCGGACATCTACACGACCAGCGAATACGCCAACCCTGAGCTCGTTCAGGAAGTCCGGCTTGTCTGCGATGACGCCGGCAATTGCTATCGCACCCGTGGCGGCTCGCGCGTGATCGTGCGCGACTCCTACAACGCCATGCCGCGCGATCGCTATTACGAGCGCCGCACCTATCGCGACTGGGACGATGGTCCGCGCGGCGGCGTCGGCATTCGGGCGCCCGGCGTCAGCGTGGGCGTCGGTGTCGGCGGCGACCGCTGGTAGTCACTGAAGCTCTAACAGGGCAGGACCGGACGAGATCCACTCGCCCGGTCCTGCCCATGTCAGGTTTCGAGCGGATCGGCCGGCGCGACGAGGCGCGTTGATGACGGGAGCTGCGCGACGAAGCGGGCGAGCACCATGCCGGCAAGCATTGCGGCGACGAAGATGAAAGCGGACGCCGAGCCGAATCCGAGCGCGGTGAGCGCAGGGCCCGGACAAAAGCCTGCGAGCCCCCATCCGATGCCAAAGATGGCGGGACCGGCGATAACTCTCGAATCGATATCCTTTCGCGTCGGAAGGTAAAAGCGGTCTGCGAAAAACGGTCGCGCGAGTTTCAAGACACGGCTGAAGCCGATGAAGGTTACCGCGACAGCACCCGCCATCACGAAGGCGAGGCTCGCATCCCACGTTCCGGCGGGAATGCCGGCGACGTCCAAGAAGTTCAGCACCTTTGCCGGATTCGACATGCCGGAGACGATGAGCCCGATACCGAAGAGGAGGCCGATCGCGAATTGGATGAGGATTGCCATCGTCGTCAGCCCCAGTGCCGCATCACGAAGACAGTGGCAATGCCCGCCGACATGAAGGTGATGGTCGCGACCAGCGATCGCAGCGACAGCCGCGACAGGCCACAGACGCCATGGCCGGACGTGCAGCCGCTGCCCCAGACCGCACCGAAGCCCGTGAGCAATCCGGCGACGATCAGCACCGGCGTTCCCGCCGCGATCGTTTGCGCCGGCAGGCTTCCGCTGACAATGCGCACCAGGATGGGTGCGGCGACGAGGCCGGCGACGAAAGCGAGCCGGCCGGCGAACTCGCGGTCCTCGTAAGGCGGAAACAGCCGCGCCGCGATGCCGCTGACACCGGCGATCCGTCCCGTCGCCCACATCAGGAGCACGGCGGACAGTCCGATCAACGCGCCACCAAGGAGCGACGCCATCGGCGTGAAAGGTGTGGCGATCATTGTGATCCTCCAGGTCGAGAGCTTCCATCATGGCACGCCGCGGCGGCCCGAATGCTCAATGAGACGTTAATATTACCATTCGAATTGAAGCGGCGTCCCAACGGAATTTTCCAATCTTTGCGCTAAGCATGACCTTCTGAACGGGGAACGACGGGACGTGGTCGATATCGCGCATCAGGCAGCGATCAATCCGGCATCGGCAAGGGCTGCCGCGGCAACGCGCGCGCTCGTCCCCCTCACGTCCATCGATCCCGGCCAATGGCGTGCGCTCGCCCAGCGCGTGATCGAGCCGAACGGCTACTACCTGCCGGGCTGGGAGCTCGCCGTGAGCGAGGCCGCACGCGGCCGCACCGACGCCTCGGCGCTACCCGCATTCGACGGCTCGTCGGTGCGGCTGATCGGGCTGATGCCGGTGGTCTCGCTCTGGCGCGCCTGGAAGATCCCCCTGCCCGCGCTGGTGAGCGCGCATCCCTATGGCACCCTGTGCAGCCCCCTGATCGACCGCGACGCGCCGATCGAAGCGGCCACGCGCCTGTTGCAGCAGGCGCGCGAGGCCGGAGCACATGCGCTCGTGCTCAACGACGTTGCACTCGACGGCGCGGCGATGAGTTCGCTCAAGGACGTTCTCAATCGCGACGGCCTGAAGCCGCGTATCCTCTCCTCCTACATCCGCGCCAGCCTCGACGCGACGCAGGATGGTGAAACGCTGTTGCATGAAGCGCTCGGCGCCAAGAAGCTCAAGGAGCTGCGTCGCCAGCGCCATCGCCTCGAAGAGCACGGGCCCGTCGCCTTCGCGGTCGCGCGCAAGCCCGACGAGATCGGGCCGGCGCTCGAAACATTCCTGCAACTCGAGGCCAGTGGTTGGAAAGGCAAGCGCGGCACCGCGCTGATCCAGCATGCGGGCGATGCGACCTTCATTCGCCGCGCGGTTCTTGCGCTGGCAGAGACCGCGCAGTGCGAGGTCATCACGCTGCGCGCTGGCACGACGCCGGTGGCGGCCGGCATCGTGCTACGCCACCAGGACCGCGCCTTCTTCTTCAAGCTCGGTATCGACGAACGCTTTGCAAGATATTCGCCGGGCGTGCAGCTCACGCTCGACCTCACGCGGCATCTCTGCGCCGATCCGGCCATCGCCAGCGCGGACTCCACGGCGAGCGCCGACCACCCCATGATCAACCCGATCTGGCGCGGGCGCTTTGCCATCGGCGACGTGCTGATTCCGCTGCGGCGTCACGATCCTGTCGTCGCGATCATTCACGCGGCGCTGGTTGGCCTCAACGTCGCGCACGACGGCGCGCGACGCGTGGTGCGTCTGCTCCGCAAATAAGCGAAAGCTACTCTGCCGCCTGCGCGTTGATCTCCGCCGAGACCTCGCGAATGGCGCGGGCGAGCAGGTTCGGATCCTGCGCGCCGGAGACGGCGTATTTCTGCGCGAACACGTAGGTCGGCACGCCGGAGATGCCCTTCTCGGCGGCCTCCTGCGCGTCGGCCGACACGCGTGCGACGTCCTCGTCGGTGGCGAGGCGCTTGCGCACGTCGTCGGCATCGAGGCCGACATCGGCGGCCGCCTGCACCAGCACGTTCACGTCAGTGAGGTCGCCGCCGTCGCGGAAATACAGCTCCATCAGCCGCTGCTTCATCTCGGGCGCCTTGCCGATCGCCTCGGCCCAGAGGATGAGGCGGTGACAGTCGGTGGTGTTGGGCTGGCGCGCGACCAGCTCGGGCTTGTAGACAAGGCCCTCCTCGCTTGCAGCCGCGACGACGCGGCCGGCAATGCCCTTATAGGCTTCGACCGAGCCGAACTTGGTGGTGAGATAGTCCTCGCGGCTGATGCCCTCGCGCGGCACCCACGGATTGAGGAAAAAAGGACGGAAATTGAGTTTGACGGGAACGTCGGGCACGAGCGCCAGCGCGCTCTCGATCCGGTGCTTGCCGATATAGCACCAGGGGCACACCACGTCGGAGACGACATCGATCTGGAGCGGTTTCAACGTGCTCATAGCGCCTCCTTCGGGCGATGCGGGTTTGACCCAAGATAAGCCGAAGATAAGCAGAACCCGCCCCGAGGCAAGGGCGCTAGGTCATAGCTGCTGCCATCTGCTTCAGCCGCTCGGCGGTGCGCTCGTCCGCCGGGAAGAATGTCTCCAGCGCCAGCTCCGACAGCGTGATGTCCACAGGTGTGCCGAACACCATGGTGGTGGAGAAGAAACTTAGTATCTCTCCGCCATGGCGCAGCTTGAAGGGAATCGCGACATTGTCGCTCGACAGCGGCCCCGAGCGCGCCGGGATGGGATAGCTCTTGAGGTCGTTGTAGAGCTTGATCAGCTCAGGATCGGCCGTTGCCTCGCATTGCCGGTGCAGCCGCTCCAGCAGATGCCCGCACCATTCCGCGAGATTGACCGTGCGCGGCGCCAGCGCTTCAGGGTGAAACGCGAGCCGCAGCACGTTGAAGGGCTGACCGAGCAGCCGCTGCGGGATGCCTTCGAGCAGCGGCGCCACCATGCGGTTGGCGGAAACCAGATTCCAGTGCCGGTCATAGGCCAGCGCCGGATTGGGCTCATGCGCCCTGAGAACGAGGTCGATCGCCTGGCGAGCTGATTTCAAGGCGGGATCCTCCAGCGGGCGCTGCGGAAACGCCGGCGCATAGCCGGCCGCGACCAGCAGCACGTTGCGTTCGCGCAAGGGTACCTCGAGACGTTCGGCGAGCCTGAGCACCATGTCGCGCGAGGGCGCAGCGCGGCCGGTCTCGACGAAGCTCAAATGCCGCGCGGAAATCTCGGCCTCGCCCGCCAGATCGAGCTGGCTCATGCGGCGGCGTTGCCGCCATTCGCGCAAATGGTCGCCGATATGGACGGGCTGGCTGCGTTCGGCCTGTGCCGTAGATGCATGTGCGTTCATGCTCGAAAACCTAGCATGCGGATCTCAGCCCTTCCATTACCCGCGAGGTAATGAATATTGGCATGTAACCAGCTGAAATCGCTTAATCTCTTTTCGCAGACTCTGCTCGACACCAATACCGGACGAGCAAAGTTTGCGAAGAAGGGTGCAACGTCGCCCGCATCACCTGCGAGCTCGCCGCATCGCAAGTGACCGCGATGAGGCATGCGTACGCTGGAAGTACAGATTTGGGATTACCTGCACCGCCAGAGGACCGCCGACTATGAAACGGCCTTCCCGGAAACCTTGTCGAAAAGGTGCGTTCGCTCCAGATCGATCGCGACATCTATTGGGCAATCCGGCGCCGCAGAAACACCGACTTGCATCTGCGCCGTGAATGGAAATGCGCCCACGGTTCCAATCACGAGAGTATGCGGCCCGAGCGGCTCCACGTCTTTCACCATCATGCGGACGGAGGAGCCCGGTGGCGCATCTTGCCGCAGCACGTGGTCGGGCCGCACGCCGAGCACAACCGGCTTGCCGATGCTCCCTGCATAGGCCGCCTCTCGGGATTTCGGCAATCTCAACGCCGTACCCGAGGGTTCGGTGAAGATCAGTGCACCGTCGCGAGCGGCAATCTCCCCGTGGATGAAATTCATGCTGGGCGCGCCCATGAAGCCCGCGACGAAGAGATTGCTTGGTTTCTCATAGATCGTGATCGGATCAGCCGCCTGCTCGATGCGGCCGCGATTCATCACCACGACCCGATCGGCCATGGTCATAGCTTCGACCTGATCGTGTGTGACATAAACGATCGTCTTGGCGAGACGGCGATGCAATGCCTTGATCTCGGTCCGCATCTCGATGCGGAGTTTGGCGTCGAGGTTTGACAATGGCTCGTCGAACAGAAACACGTCCGGGCTGCGCACGATGGCACGGCCGATCGCCACGCGCTGACGCTGCCCACCGGAGAGCTGCTTGGGCCGACGGTCCACGTATTGCTCGAGGTCGAGAACCCGCGCCACGTCCTCGACGGCTTTCGCGATATTGGCGCGCGACTCGCCCCGCGCCTTCATGCCGTAGCCGATATTCTCACCAACAGTCATATGCGGATAGAGCGCATAATTCTGGAACACCATCGCGCAATTACGCAAGCCTGGGCGCAGCTGCGTCACATCGCGATTACCGATACGAATGGTTCCACTGGTGACCGTCTCCAGTCCCGCTATCATGCGCAACGTCGTGGTCTTGCCGCAGCCGGACGGTCCGACAAGCACGACAAACTCCTCGTCGGCCACACTCAGATTAAGCCCCTCGATGATCTTGTAGGGCCCATATGCCTTGCTGACGTTCTCGATCTCGACGTGCGCCATGGATTCCTTTTTCCGTCCCTATATCGACGGCCAACAAAGCCCGGATGATGCTCACGCATCATCCGGGGCAGTCTCCGCGGAAGCTAGTTCTTCGGTGAGAGGCCCATCGCCGCGCGATAGGCGGCGAGTTGCTTCGCGCGGCCGAACTCATCGGTCAGGCGATTCCATTCCTTCGCGACCGCGTCCAGCGCGGCCTGCGGCGTGGTCTGGCCGGCCAGCGCCTTGCCAAGCTCAATCTCCACAACCTCGGTGTAGGAGAAATAGCCGGGCAAACGCATGTCGAGCGCAACGTTCTTGCCGTTAATGGAGTCGGCCTGGGCGCCGAGATATTCCTTGGCTTCCGTCGGCGAGAAGATCTTGCTCCACAACTCCAGATTCGTGGTGTGCGACTTGCGGTATGGGTTGACACCCGTGCCACCGGTAATCGCGGCCTTGCCGGAGACTTCAGGGCTTGTCAGCGTCTTGACGAAATCCCATGCCGCCTGCTGGTTCTTGCCCACCTTTGGCACGGCAATCTGCCAGCCTCCGAACGCCATGAAGGGTGCCGGCAGCACTGCCGGAAACTTGTCCCACTTCTTGGTTTTGGCGTTCCATATCTCGTCAGAGCCGGGCAGCACCGCAGAGCCCACCTTGCCGGAAATCTTCGATTGCTTGGGGTCGGCCGCGATCACGCCGGTGTCGCCCCAACCGATCGACTCGGCCACCTGGCCGCCGGCCACGGCGGCATTGACCTCGCCGAACGAAAAGTTCAGCGCATTGGGCGGGCCAAGCTTGGAAGCGCGAATATATTCCTCCAATCCCTTCACCCAGCCCGGATTGTTGATCTGGGCATCCATCGTTTCGGGGTCGAAGAACATCGCGCCCGGATAGTTCGGGTTGTTGGTATAGGCCGCCGCGTGGCTGAAGAAGAACCAGAACTGCTGGCCACCGCGACGGAAGGCCTCCGCCGTGCCCCAGAGTCCCTTGTCGGGGCGCTGAAAGAACTCCGCGATGTCGAGATATTGCTTCCAGGTCTTTGGCGGCGCCAGGTCGTAGCCGTACTTGGCCTTGAAGGCGTCCTTCTCCTTGGGATCGCTGAACAGGTCGGTGCGATAGGTGTAGGTGTGAACGTCGCCGTCCATCGATTGCGAATAGATCTTGCCTTCCCACACCATCAGGCGCTCGCGGTAGGCCGGCTCGACATCGTCCCAATCCTTGCCGGACTGCATCTCTTTCGGCATCTCGCTGAGATAGGTGACGAAGTCGGGCAGCCAGGCCGGCGCAAAGCTGACCAGATCGAACGTCGCGTCAGATCCGGTAAGCGATGTAACGATCTTCGGGTAGAGCTCCGACCAGGGGAACTCGACCACATTGACTTTGCCGCAGGTCTTCTTGGTCCATTCGTCCGCACCGAGCTTGAGCGCGGAGGCGATATACGGTCCGGTCTGCGACGCCACAGTCAGGGTGACGCCGGAGTAATCCGGGCTACAAGCAGCGTTCGCCTGGCTCGCGGTGCAAGCCATCGCGAGCGAGGTGGTCAGCATCAGAAACGTCCGTCGCAACATCGTCCAGTCCTCCCTACATAGGTTTTTGTTATTTGATTGCTCCGAGCAGCAGGCCCGACCGCATCATGCGGCTGAGCAGACCTGCCATGATCATCATCGGAATGATGGCGACGAGCGCCGCGGCCGAGATCGCCCACCATTCGTCGCCGCGCTGGCTGTTCTGTCCTGCCACCAGGATCGGCAGCGTCTGCCATCTGGAATTGGTCAGGAACAGCGCGAACAGGAACTCGTTCCAGACGAAGGCGAGCGTGATCATGAAAGTCGCCAGCAGTCCGTTCATCGACATCGGCACCACGATGCCGAGGAAGATGCGCCAACTTGGCACGTTGTCGACCATCGCAGCTTCTTCGACCTCGATCGGAATGGCCTCGAAAAAGTCGCGCATCAGCCAGACCACGATCGGCAGCGAGAACGCGACGTAGCACAGCGTCAGGCCGACAAAGCTGTCGATGAGCTGGAAGCCGAGCCGGCCGATTTCGCTGTAGAGGAGATACAGCGCGAAAGCCGTGACGATCGGCGGAAACATGCGCTGGCTGACGAACCAGAACAGGATGTCTTCATTGCCGAGGATCGGCCCCGGCAGCGGCAGGCGGTTGGCCAGGATTGCAGCGGCAAGCGCGATCGGGAACGCCAGCAGCAGCGCCTGCGCGCGGGTGAATCCGAGCGAATTGTTGAACAGCAGATAGCCGCCGAGCGCGAGCAGGAAGAAGATCAGGCCGGCGCCGAAGCGCACCCTGAATTCGAACCGCACCAGCGCATAGGCCGCCATTGCGCCGACGGCAGTCGCGATCGCTGCCGCCGACAAGCCAACGATTGTCGAGTTCAAAAAGGTCCGGAAGAACTCGCCACGGATACCCTGATAGAGATCAATGAAGGGCTGCAGGGTCGGCGTGAAATCGACGAACGGAATATAGGTCGGGCCGCCGACCACGCCCGGCGGGGTCTTGAACGCCGTCACGACCACCCAATAGAGCGGAAACGCCGTGATCAGGCACCATGCGAAGACACCGGCCGCGACCAGGCGGCGGCTCCAGCGCGACAGTCCGGTAAGGCCCTGCCCGCTCATCGGCGCTTCTCCAGATGCGGCCGCAGCAGCGCCAGATAAGTGACGCCAATGATCGTGATGGCGATCAGGAACAGGAAGCTGAGCGCCGACGTGTAGCCGAGATTGAACTTCTTGAAACCCTCCTGATAGGCGAACAACGTCAGGGTCTCGGTGTCCACACCCGGTCCGCCGCCCGTCATCACGAATACGGTGTCCATGATCTTGTAGCTCTCGATCAGGCGGATGAAGACGACCGCGGCGGAGATCGGCAGCATCATCGGAAAGGTGATGCCCCAGAACTGTTGCCAGGCGCTGGCGTTCTCGAGCTCGGCCGCCTCGTAAACATCTTCGGGGAGCGTTTGCAGGCCAGCCAGCATCATCAGGATGACGAACGGGGTCCACTGCCAGATCTCGACAGCGATGATGCAGGCGAGCGCCCAATGACCGTTGGTGAGGAACGGCAGGTTCGCCATGCCGAACATGGACAGGAACTGGTTGAGCGGCCCCATGGTCGGATTGAAGATCATGCGAGCAACAAGCGCGACGGCAACCGGGGCCAGAAGCATGGGCAGCAGCAAGGCAACGCGAAATAGCCGTTCGCCCGGAACGCGCGCGTTCAGCGCGAGCGCAACGCCAAACCCGATCACGTATTGCAACCCGACGGCAATGAACGCGATCAGCGTCGTCGTGAAGATCGCATTCCAGAAGCGCGGCTCTTGCAGGAGCGTAGCATAATTGCCGAACCACACGACCCGCGGCGGGATCGGCGGAACCAGGCGATAGCTGAGGAAGCTCGTGGTCAACGAATAGATCAGCGGAAAGATCGAGATCGCCAGCACGACGAGCACCGCCGGCCAGATGAAGACATGCTTGATCGGATCGTTCCGCATCATGAGCAGATCATCCCTTCAACAGGGCTTCAATCTCAGCGCGCCGCGGCATGGCAGGCGCAGTCCCCGCGCGCGTCACGGAAATCCCCGCCGTGGCGGAACCGAAGCGCGCCGCTTCCAGGGGATCGGCGCCGCCCGCAAGCGCTGCAGCGAAGCCGCCGACGAATGCGTCGCCCGCGCCCGCGGTTTCGACCACCTTGCCGGCGGCGAACGGGGGCACGTGTAGCGAGCGATCTCGCCCGTGAAACAGCGCCCCGCGTTCGCCGAGCGTGATCAGCGCGGTGCCCGCTCCCTTGGCCACCAACGCTTCGCCGGCGCGGCGGGCGCCGGCAAGATCGCTCACCGCGATCCCCGTCAGCGCTTCCGCCTCGGTCTCATTGGGAACGACGTAGTCGCACAAGGCAAACAGGCCATCGTCGAATTTGACCGCAGGTGCCGGGTTGAACACGGTGATGCTCCCCGCAGCGCGCGCGATCTCGAGCCCGCGTTGCGCGGCCGCGACCGGTTGCTCGAGCTGGGTCACGAAGACGCGGCTGGTGCGGATCGCATCCGCCGCCGCGTCGACGTCGCTGGGGCTGAGACCGTCGGCCGCTCCGCTCACCACGATGATGGCGTTGTCGCCGCGTGTCTCGTGGACATAGATGAAGGCCGCGCCGGTCGGCGCCTCCGAAGTCCTGGCGACGCGCGGTCGAATGCCCTCGGTTTCCCACGTCTTGATGGCAAGATCACCGAAGGCGTCGCGGCCGATCCGGGAGATGAAGGTCACGTCTGCGCCTGCGCGCGCAGCGGCCACGGCCTGGTTCGACCCCTTGCCGCCTGGTCCCATGGCAAATCCCGAGCCGGCGATCGTTTCACCGATCGCGGGCATGTTGCCGGCCCGGAAGGCCAGATCGACGACGAAGATGCCGAGCACTGCGACGCCAGTCTTGCTCATGGTCGTTACTCTCCGTCCGGCGCGATGACGCCCTTGGAAAACAGGAAGCAGCCGTAGAAGCGCCGCTCTCCCGTGGCGATCACGCAGTAGGCCGTCTTGGCCTTTTCATAGAAGGCATGGCGCTCGACCCCGACCAGCGGCCAGGAGCGTCCCTCGGCGCGGTCGATCGCGGCCTGCACCTCGCGCTGCACCGGCGGCACCTCCTGGGGCTGGCCAACAATCTCCATGCGGATCGCGGCATCGTCGACGAACGTATCGAGCGGCAGCACCGAGAGGATGGCTTCGATCGCCTTTGCCGTACTGACGTTGTCGATGCGAAGCAGCTCGCCGAACACGGTCTGGCGCGCGATGGAGTCGGCAGGAAAATTGGTGTCGCACACCACGAGGCGGTCCCCGTGCCCCATTGCGCGCAAGGCGTAAAGCACGTCGGCATTGAGCAGTGGATTGATGCCCTTGAGCATGTTGCGTCCCTCCCTTGTCTTCAAAAAATCGCCCGAACTCTGATGGTCCGGATGCCAACCCGTATCACCGCAAGGTGACGTCTTTAGTCGCCATAGGGAATCCAGATGTTCTTCACCTGCACCGCGTGGCGGAGCAGGATCGGACCTTCGCTCGCCACCCGGTCGTACCAATCGAGCGCCAGCCCGTGGTCGACCAGCGTGCGCTTGAGGTTGCCGATCGACAGCCGCTCCGCAGCAGTCGAGGCCTCCTGCGAACCGAACACCCAGAGCGCATCGACGTCGTCATGCTCGGCAAGGACCTTCGCGAGCGCATCGCGCTCGCCGGTGACGATATTGACGACGCCTGCCGGCACATCCGACGTCTCCAGCACCTGATAAAAATCGGTCGCTGCAAGCGGATGCCGCTCACTTGGGACGGCGACGACGCGGTTGCCCATCGCAATCAACGGTGCCACCAGGCTGATGAAGCCCAGCAACGGGGCCTCGTCCGGACAGGCCACCCCGACCACGCCGATCGGCTCGTGCATGGCAAGCGCCACGCCGCGCAACGGCGGTGCATGGATCGTCCCCTCGTATTTGTCGGCCCAGGCCCCATAGCTGAACAGCCGTTCGATACTCGCCTCGACCTCCGCGCGCGCCTTGGCGGGCGAAACGCCGGTCATATCACCGACGCGCCGGGCGAACTCGTCGCCACGCGCGGACAGATTCTCGGCAAGGTAGTAGAGGATTTGGGCGCGATTATGCGTCGTCGCCCGCGCCCACCCCTCGGCCGAGCGCGCGGCGGCCACCGCGTTACGGATATCCTTGCGATTGCCCTCGCCGGCTTCGCCGAGGTGCTTCCCCTTCGGCGACAGCACCGCGCGCGAATAATTTCCGTCGGGACGAACCTGCTTGCCGCCGACGAACAGCTTGGCGGTTCGGTCGATCGACGGCGTGCCAAATCCGGCGCCGTCGTTAGAAGCCGCCGGGGATGGCGGCGGCACCTTCGCCCGCGCCTTCCGCCCGCTCCAGGCTTTCGGCTTGAGATATTCGTAGAGACCTTCCCGGCCGCCCTCGCGACCGAAGCCGGACTCGCGATAGCCGCCGAAGCCGACGCAGGCATCGAACAAATTGGTCGCATTGACCCAGACCACGCCGGCCTGAAGCTTCGGCGCGATATCGAGCGCCAGCCCGATGGTCTCGCTCCACACGCTGGCGGCAAGGCCATAGCGCGTGTTGTTGGCGAGCATCACCGCCTCGTCCGGCGTGCGGAACGTCATCGCGACCAGCACCGGGCCAAAGATCTCCTCGATCGCCACGGTCGATGACGGATGTACGTTCCAAAGCAAGGTCGGGGGATAGAAGCATCCCTCAGCGGGGATCGGCCCCGGCGCCTGATACTTCTCGGCGCCCTCCTTGACGCCGGTTTCGACCAGCGCCTTGATCCGCTCGAGCTGCACCGGTGCGACCACCGCGCCCATGTCGATCGCCTTGTCGAGCGGCGGACCCACGCGCAGCGTCTCCATGCGGCGGATGAGGCGCTTGCGGAATGTCTCTGCGATCCCTTCCTGCAGCAGAAGCCGCGATCCGGCACAACAGACCTGGCCCTGGTTGAACCAGATCGCATCGACCACGCCTTCCACGGCGCCATCGATGTCGGCGTCGTCGAACACGATGAACGGCGACTTGCCGCCGAGCTCGAGCGTCAGCGACTTCCCGCTGCCTGCGGTCGACTGACGGATCAACCGCCCGACCTCGGTCGACCCCGTGAAGGCGATCTTGTCGACACCGGGATTTTCGACCAGCAACGCGCCGGTGGCGCCATCACCCGTCACCACATTCAACACGCCGGGCGGCAGGCCGGCTTCCGCCGCGAGCTCGGCGAACAGCAGCGCGGTGAGTGACGTGAACTCTGCCGGTTTCAGCACCACGGTGTTGCCGGTCGCCAGCGCGGGCGCGATCTTCCAGGCCAGCATCAGCAGCGGAAAGTTCCAGGGGATGATCTGGCCGATCACACCGACCGGGACATGGTCGGCGAATTCGCGGTCCTGCAATTGTGCCCAGCCGGCGTGATACAGGAAGTGGCGCGCGGCGAGCGGCACGTCGAGATCGCGGGTTTCCCTGATCGGTTTGCCATTGTCAATCGCTTCCAATACCGAGAACAGACGAGCATGACGTTGCAGCATGCGCGCCAGCGCATAGAGATGACGGGCACGACCGTGACCACCGAGCTTTGCCCATGACGACTGCGCCGATCGCGCGGCGCCGACTGCAGCCTCGACATCCGCTGCGATGCCTTGCGCGATCTTGGCCAGCGTCTTTCCGGTGGCTGGCTCGATCGTCGTCAGATGCTTGCCCGAAGCCGGCGCGACGAATTTACCGGCAATAAAATGCCCAAACGTCGCGTCGTGCCGCTTCAGCCAGGCGCGCGCCTCGCCGTCCGCCTCGGGAGCGGGACCATAATCCATGGTCTCAAAGTAATGTGCGATACTCATGCTCAGCCCACGGGATGACGGTTGAAGGCCGAGTAGCGGCCGGTGACGTGATGCTCGAGCTGGCGCTCGATGTCGGCGAGCAGGCTCGAGGCGCCGACGCGGAACAGATCCGGCTCGAGCCAATCGCGTCCCAACTCCTCCTTCATCAGGAACTGGTAGTTGAGCACATCCTTCGCCGTCGAGATTCCGCCGGCCGGCTTGAAGCCTATCTTGAAGCCGGTCCGCTCCTCATAGACCCTGATCATGCGCAGCATCGCCAGCGTCACCGGCAGCGTGGCATTGACGCCTTCCTTGCCGGTGGAGGTCTTGATGAAGTCCGCGCCGGCCATCATGCAGACCATCGACGCCTTGGCGACGTTGCGCAGCGTTTTGAGGTCGCCGGTTGCGAGGATCGTCTTCAGATGCGCATCGCCGCAGGCTGCGCGGAAATCCCGGACCTCGGCGTAGAGAGCGCGCCAATCTCCGGTCAGCACATGCTCACGCGTGATGACGATGTCGATCTCCTGCGCACCGTCCCTGACGGACGCCTCGATCTCCTTGAGCTTCAGATCGTGAGGCACGAGGCCTGCCGGAAATCCGGTCGAAACCGCAGCGACCGGAATGTCATACCCATCGAGCGCTTCGACCGCGGTTGCGACGAAGCGGTGATAGACGCAGATCGCGCCCGTGTGCAGCCGGCGCCCGGCAAAACCGAGTGCCTCGAGGAGGTCACTTCGTATCGGGGCCCTCGCCTTGGCACAGAGGCGCTTCACCCGTTCGGCCGTATCGTCGCCGTTGAGTGTCGTCAGGTCGATGCAGGTGATCGCCTTGAGCAACCACGCCGCCTGCGCGTCCTTCTTGACGGTGCGCCGGCCCGGCAGGCTCGCAACGCGGCGCTCGGCGGCGGACAGATTGATCCGGATATCGTCGACCCAGTCCATCTCGAGCGCGCGGCCGCTGTTGCGCGCGATCGGATGCGGATGATTGTGATCCCGCGCATGGGGCTGCGCCGGCACCGCGGATGGATTTGATATCAAGACGCCCTGCGCCATCGGTACGCCGCGCAATGCTAGCGAATCGGCTGAAACGGCAGATAGACTGAATGTGCCGATTGCAACATGCGATCCTCCCATCCCTTGGCCGCCGGCGCATCTGCTGCCTCCCGTCGCCGACAGCGAAACACCCTTCGGGCCAAATGTTATTATTGTAACAGATTGACGTTGCTAAACTCACATCATTGTAAGATCATTGTCAACCGGATAAGCAAGCTCGGTGACGAAAATGACTGAAACACCGACCGCACGCCCCAGCGAGACCCGCGTCCAACGGCTGCAACGGCTGCGACGCGCCGTCGAGACGAGCGGCGCACTGCATCTGAAGGACGCCGCAGAGCTGCTGAAGGTGTCGGAGATGACGGTCAGGCGCGACCTTGCCGGGCCCGAGGCGGCGCTCGCCCTGCTCGGCGGCTACGTCGTCAACGCGGCGTCGCCGACCGGGATCAAGTACACATTCGAGCAGGAAATCGACCAGCACACGCAGGACAAGCGCCTCGCCTGCCGATCCGCAGCCGCCTCGATCAAGGAAGGTGACACCATCTTCATCGACTGCGGCACCACGATGCAGTCGCTGGCGGATTGCCTGCCTGAGGACATGCCTCTTTCGGTGATCTGCTATTCGCTGAACGTCGCCTCGATCGTCACCCACCGGCCAGCGACGCAGGTGATGTTGATGGGCGGGCTCTACCATCCGTCGTCGCAGTCGTTCTCGTCGGATGACGGCCTGTCCTACCTGCGGCGGCTCGGGGTGAACAAGGCTTTCATCTCGGCCGGCGGCCTGCACTGGACCCGCGGCGCCAGCTGCTCGAATTTTCACGAAGTCGCCATCAAGCAGGCCGTCATCGCTACCGCGATGGAGAGCATCCTCGTGGTCGACGCCAGCAAGCTCGGCAGCCTCAAGCCGGCGTTTTTCTCCGACGTCAGCTCATTCTCGCGGATCATCGTCGGTGGCTCCGTGTCGGCAGACACGCGCAAGCACTTCCGCAGCCTTCCCGTCGAATACGTCACCAGCACGGCCTGATCCGGACGGGGGCTGGTTCGCCCGGATCAGGCTTGCTGAGCGATGCGCGGTCTCGGTGGATCGCGCATCGCTGTTTCAGGCTAGTTGCAGGCGGGCTTCGCCTTTTTGCAGGCATCCGTCAGCTCGGCCGGCGGGTCCTTCTTGAATACGGTCTTGTAGGACTCCAGCACATTCGACTGCGTCACCGGCAGCGACTGCACACCGATCCAGCCAGGCGTTTCCTTACCCAGCAGCGCGTTCATCATCGCCATCGCCTCGGCGACGCCCTGGTCGTAGGGACGCTGCGAGCCGGTCGCCTTCAGCGGCCCGCCCTTGGCAATCTCGATCGCCGATTGCAGACCGAGGTCGACCGTCGTCATGGGAATATCGATGCCCTGAGCCCGCATCGAGCTCAGCGTGTCGAGCGCCGGTTGATCCCACACCGCGTACAGTCCCTTGACGTCGGGATTGCCGGTCAGGAAGTCGCCCGCGATCTGCGAGACCTTCGGCGGATCGGTGAAGTCGACCTGCTTCATCTTGATGTCAGGGCGGTTTGCTTTCATCCACTCCCGCACGCCCTTGGTGCGCTCGTTGGTGCTGAAATAGTCGACGCCGAAATTGACGAGACCGATGGTGCCGCCCTGCGCCACGCAGGACGCCAGGATCTGTGCCGCGATCTGGCCATTGCCCTGGCTATCGGCCGAGACCATCGTCGCATATTCCTCGGGATGCTTCAGACCAGTCGGGATGCTGTCCATCAGCACGAGCTTGATGCCGGCTTTGGCGATCTTCTTGTAGGTCGGCGCGGTCGCGGTGAAATCGACCGGAATCGAAATGATGCCGTCCGGATGCTGCTGGATCGTGTTCTCGATATCGGCGATCTGCTTGTCCACCTGATATTCGGCGGACGCGACGCCCGTCACCGTCACGCCGTACTTCTTCAGCGTGTCGGTGATGCCCTGGATCTGGAGCTGCGACCAGTCGAGGTTGACCGTCTGCATGGAGATGCCGACCTTGAAGTTCTTC
Organism: Bradyrhizobium sp. 613_E4_N2_2; assembly: GCF_052075995.1. Classification (NCBI taxonomy): domain Bacteria; kingdom Pseudomonadati; phylum Pseudomonadota; class Alphaproteobacteria; order Hyphomicrobiales; family Nitrobacteraceae; genus Bradyrhizobium; species Bradyrhizobium sp. 613_E4_N2_2. Next base: position 3,160,847 of record NZ_CP197234.1, on the reverse strand, counting down.
TCCTTGATCTTGGCGGCGTCGGCCTCCGACAGCGCGAGCACCTCGGGGGAAGCCGCCTTTTCGCCGTGGGGTCCCTGGCCGACGATCGACTTCGGCCCGAGCTTCGCGAGATCGACACCCTTGACGCAGGTCGCGGGCACTTCGGCGCGAGCCGACGGGATCATCGAGAGGGCGGCAGCGGCCACCAACGCAGTCAAAGGCAAGGATTGTCGCAAGATTGATTTCATTGTTTCCTCCATTTTTTGGTCGCCGATTCACCGGAGGGCCAGCGACCTTGCCCCTACCCGCGCAGCGCGATGAACTTGTTGTTCATGCGTCGCGCCGGACGTCGACTAGCGTTTCGTGAAAGCAACCGCGGCAACGATGATCGCGCCCTTGATCACGAGCTGCATCGGCGAGCTCACGCCGAGCAGAACAAGGCCGTTGTTGAGCGTGCCGATGATCAAGCTGCCGAACAGTGTTCCAAGGATGTAGCCGCGCCCGCCGAACAGGCTGCAGCCGCCGAGGATCACCGCGGCGATGACGTCTAGCTCCATTCCCTGCACGACGTCGGGCCGCGCGGCGTGTGAGCGCGCTGACAGCACCAGCGCCGCGAGACCAGCCAGCGTGCCGGTCAGGACGAAGGCTGCAGTCGTGACCCGTTTGGTGTTGATGCCGGAATAGAGCGCCGCAGTCGGGTTGCCGCCGACCGCATAGATGCGCCGGCCGAACACGTTATAGTGCAGCAGCAGGATGCCGATAATCATCGCCGCCAAAGTCCAGGCGATCGGAACCGGTATGCCGAGGAACGTGCCTTCGCCAAAGATCGCGAAATAGGTCTCGTTGGTGATGATCACCGGCTTGGTGTTGGTCACCATCATCGCCAGTCCCCGCGCCATGCTCAGTGAGCCCAGCGTCACCAGGAATGACGGGATCGATAGCTGCGTGGTCAGGATGCCATTGAGCAGCCCGACCAGCGCACCGGTGCCGAGCCCGGCCACGGCCCCCACGATCCAGCTGTTGTTGATCTGGCTCATCGCGAGAGCGGCCGCCATGCCCGACAGCGCCAGCGTCGAGGCAACCGACAGATCGATCTGACGCGCGATGATAATAAAGGTCATGCCGACTGCGATGATCGACACCAGCGTGGTCTGGCGCCCGATGTTCAGGAAATTGTCGACCGAGAGAAACCAGGGCGAAGACAGGCTGAACACGACCAGCAGGATCACGAAGGCGATGTACAGCATGTACGGCCGCTCGCCCCGCAGCAAATTCTGGAGAATCTTGCGGCGGCGATCAGATGGGGTCGACGAGGCGACCACGTTGGGAGCAGTCAGTTCAGTCATGCGGGAAGCTCTTGCAAGTGGCCCGGCCCGGAGGCCTGGTACATCTGGAGGAGATGATGCAGCTCTTCGGCATCATCGATCTCGCCGCGCGACAGCGTACGAGCTACACGCCCGTTGACGATCACGGAGATGCGGTCGCAGAGCTCGATCAATTCGACGAGATCGGACGAGACGACCAGGACCCCGCTGCCGTCGCGGACGGCATTCCGGATCACGGCATAGATTTCCTCGCGTGCGCCCACGTCGACGCCGACCGTCGGTTCATCCAGGAGCAGCACGCGCGGCCGCGGATCATTCCATTTTCCGAACACGACCTTTTGCTGGTTGCCGCCGGAGAGCGTCCTGACCAGGCTGAACGCGCCTGGCGCTTTCACCGAAAGCCTGGCGACCGCGGTTTCCGCACGCCTGGCGGCGGCGCGTTGCTGCATCCAGCCCCAGCGCGAGAAATGGGGAATTCGCGGCAAGGTGACGTTTCGCTCGATCGAATGGTCCAGGACCAGACCCTGCACATGCCGGTCTTCCGGCACCAGCGCGATGCCCTGCTCGATCGCATCGGCAGGCCCTCTCGGCAGCCATCCCCGGCCCTCGATCTCGATTGCGCCGCTCTCGAGCGGCCGGAGGCCAAACACTGTCTCCAAAATCTCCGTGCGGCCGCTGCCGATCAATCCGGCGAGGCCGTGGATCTCGCCCTTCAGCACGGACAGATCGACGGCACGAAGCCGGTCGTTGGACACGTCGGACAGCGACAGAACCGGCGACGGATCCAATTCACGCTTCGCGACAGGTTCGGTGCGCGGGCCCGTGGGTGCCGATCGATCGGTTCCGACGATCGCGTTCACCAGCCGCTTCATGTCGGTCTCGGCTGTGACAAACGTGCCTGCGTTAGCGCCATCGCGCAGCACCGTGACGCGCTGCGAGATCTCGAACACCTCATTGAGCCGATGGGTCACATAGATCACGCCGACTCCGCGGCGCGTCGCCTTCCCGATCGCATCGAACAGGATCCGGACCTCATCCGATGTCAGCGAGGAGGTCGGCTCGTCGAGGATCAGAAGCCGGACCTCGCCCATCAGCGCCTTGGCGATCTCCGTCATCTGGCGATAGGCGAAAGGCAGCGAGCCGACAGCCGCACTCGCATCCAGGGGAATGCCGAGCGCGTTCAGGAACGCCTCGGCCTTGGCCATCAGCGCGCGCTGCCGGACGAAGCCGAAACGCGCACGCGGCTCACGGCCGAGCAACAGATTGTCCGCAACGCTCAGGGATTCGACGAGGCTGAGATCCTGATAAACGACAGCGATCCCCGCCTCGCGCGACTTCGCCGGGCTGTCGAATTCCACCGGCCTGCCGGCGATCTCGATCGTGCCGCTGTCGAGGGCATGAACACCACTGAGAATCTTGATCAGGGTAGATTTTCCCGCGCCGTTCTCGCCCAGTAGCGCATGGACCTCGCCGGCGCGGACCTCGAGGTTGACGTCACGCAGCGCTCGCACGCCGCCGAAGCGCTTGTTGATGCCACTGACCATCACAAGCGAGGCCGACGACCGAGGTTCTGCTGCAACCGAACCGGACAGTTCCAAACTTTCCTCCCGTCGCCCCGCTAGACGCTGGTACGATGGTGACATATTGTTATTTTTGCAACTTATCCTGTTATAATTCTATCATCTCCGCCGACCTGTCAATGGCGGATCACGTCGCCGGGCCGGATCTAACCCTGGCCCTATCTCGATTTGTGCGGTTGCGAACGTCAGTAGAGACAGCCGGCCTTCCCAGCGCGGATCTGTTCAACATCAGGAACGGACCAAGGCTTCACGACGCGCTCCATTCGGTCCTGGCGGCAAGCACCCGATCATCAAATGGGGAGCGCGCTATCCCCAGGCCTTGAAATCGGCCTCGCTCATGACGTTCTGCCTCCCGATGATGACCGCGATGGAGAGCGCCAGCCCGACCGACGATGCGGCGGCGAATATGGCGGTGCCGTCGTCTACGTTGCGGAGCACTCGCGTCCGGTGGCGCGGGCTGCTCACCGGCTGGAGCCAGATCGAAGTCGTACCACTCGAACACCGTGCCGAGGGTCGTGGCCATCAGTTTCGCTGACGAATTTTCGTTTCGACGTGCTCAGCGTCTCCCCTCTCTGAACTCGCCCCATGATTGATTTTCGGATAGGCACCCTAGAATTCCGAAGATCTTCATTCGCCAAGGGCGCGTCGGGTGTGCCAATCTGTCACTGATTGGAAAGCATACCCGGCGCGGGCAAGCGTATCTTCGGACAGATGCGGGCCGACGAGCTGCATGCTGAGAGGCAACCCGTCCGCCGCCATGCCGTTCGGTAGCGTGATGGTCGGGCTGCCCGAGAAGTCGAATACCGCCGTAAAGCGCAGGATGCTGAGCAGCACGTTCGGATCGGCGCCGTATTCGCCCATCTTGGTCAGCGTTGGGATCGGAACGGGCATGGTGGGAATCAGGAGCAGGTCAATATCGCCGAACAGCGCCGCGAGGCTGCCGCAGAACTTCAACCGCTCATGATGGATCTGAGCGATCTCGAGGCCGCTGATCGATCTGCCCTGCTCGATCAGCTGCGCCAGATCCGGACCGTATTCCGACTTCCGCGACGGATAGGTCTCGAGATGCGCCTCTGCGGTCTCGATGGAGCACATCGGAATCCACATGCTCACGAGCTTCTCGTAAGCTGGGAACTTGACCTCACGAATATCGGCACCGAGGTCCGCAAGCGTACGCTCCGCTTCCAGCAAGGCGGCGACCACCTGCGGATCGATCCCGTCCTGCGTGTAGCTGCGGTCCACGCCAATCCGTAAGCCTCGCACGCCGTCACCGATCCCCGCCAGATAGTTCGGCACCGGCGCCTGAAGGGCGGTCGGATCATTGACGTCTGCGCCCGCGATGACGCCGAGCATGGCCGCGGCATCGGCTGCGGTCCGGCACATCGGCCCGACATGGTCGAGAGAGTCAGCCAGCGGGAAGACGCCGTGGCGGCTCACACGTCCCCAAGTGGGCTTGATCCCGGTCAGCCCGCACGTCGCCGACGGAAACCGGATCGAGCCGCCGGTGTCGCTGCCGATCGAGCCGAAGCAAAGTCCCGCCGAAGTGGCCACGCCCGATCCGCTTGAGGAGGAGCCGACCCAGTAATCGGTCCCCCAGGGATTGAGCGGCGCCTGGTCGTCGGGATGATGGCTCGTATAGGCGCCCTCGGTCATTTTTAGCTTGCCGAGCGTGACGGCGCCGGCGTGTTCGAGCCGGTCCACGATCGTCGCGTTGAAGGAGGGAACGAACCTAGCGTGGATCGTGGTACCTCCAGCGGTCGGCGCGAAAGTGGTGTAGCAGAGATCCTTCAATCCGATCGGCATGCCGTGCAGCGGCCCGCGCCAGATGCCCTTGGCAAGCTCGGCGTCACAGCGCTTCGCCTGCGCCATGGCCCGCTCGGCGAGGACGAGCGCGTAGCCGTGAAACTTCTGATCGAGCTTCGCGATCCGGCCCAGCATCACCTCGGTCACTTTCGAAGGTAGAAGCTCGCCGCGGCGGAACAGCTCGGAGATTTCGATGATCGACTTGTAGTGAATTGGATCTGCTGACATCTGACTGTCCTGCTGTTGTCGGAAACGGCTTCGCCCACCGGCACCGCAGACGGCCCGGTTTCGTGACTGCGCTACTCAGGGAGCGCCTAGAACTGCACGCCGCGCGTGAGGGCACCGTCGACCACGAGGTTGGTCCCCGTGATGAAACTCGCTGCCTTGCTGGCAAGGAACACCGCACCGTTCGCCATTTCCTGCGGCGTGCCCATGCGGCCGGTCGGATTCAGCGCCAGCGCGGTCTTGTAAAGCTCGGGATTGCCGTCCTTGATTTGATTCCAGACACCGCCCTCGAAATAGGTGTTGCCCGGCGACACCGAATTGGCGCGGATGCCTTTGCTGGCAAGCTGGAAGGCGAGACCTTGCGTATAGTGGATGATGGCGGCCTTGAACGTGCCGTAGGGGCCGCTCGCGAAGTCAACCTCCCGCCCTGAAACGCTGGAGATGGTCACGATCGCCGCGGCCTTGCTCTTCTCGAGATACGGCATCGCCGCATTGACCAGCCGCACGGTGCCCATCATGTCGGTGGAGAATTCCTTCTCCCAGCTCTCCTCGTCCTGTCCGATCGACAGCGCACTGACATTGGCGACGACGACGTCGATGCCGCCGAGTTTCGAGGCCATGTCCTCGACCCAGGCCTTGAGCGCCGGGCCGTTGGAGACATCGACCGAACTACCGAAGGCAGCGACGCCCTTCGCCTTGATCGCGGCGACTGCGCTATCGACGTCGGCCTGGTTGCGCGCGCAGATGCCGACATCCGCGCCTTCTGCCGCGAATGTGTCGGCGATCGCCCTACCGATCCCCTTGGTGCTGCCGGTGACGAGAACCTTTGCTCCCTTGAGTCCCAGATCCATGTCCATTCCCTCCCTCTATTGACGACTTGAAAACATGCCATGCGGCCGTTCAGAGCAGGAGCTGCTCGCGGACATTGTCCTCGTTAACCTCGCCACCCGCCAGCGACTGCGCGATCTTGCCCTTCTCCATGATGTAACAACGCTCGGCGATTGCCAGGATCGTGTCGAGGTTTTGCTCGACGAAGATGATGGTGGTCCCGAGCTCGTTCCGGAACGATCTCAGCGCCTCGCAGATGTGCTGGACGATCGAGGGCTGGATACCCTCGGACGGCTCGTCCAGGATCATCAAGGACGGATTGCCGATCAGCGCGCGGCCTATGGCGAGCTGTTGCTGCTCGCCGCCCGACATCGTGCCTGCGGCCTGCCGCCGGCGTTCCTTCAGCCGCGGAAAATACTCATAGACGAGTTCAGGCAGCTTCTTGCCGCCGGGACCGCCGATCAACTCGCCGACTTGCAGGTTTTCCTCGACGGTCATCTGCGGAAAGACATCGCGTCCCTGCGGGATGTAGCCGAAGCCCGCCCTCGCCCGCGCGTCGGCTTCGAGCTTTGTTACGTCCTGCTCCATGAAGCTGATCGTGCCACGCCAGGTTTGCAGCAAACCGATCAGGCACCGCATCAGGGTCGACTTGCCGACACCGTTACGGCCGATCACGCCGACAATCTCGCCGCGGGAGACCGACATGGTGACGCCCTGCAGAATCGGCGTCGCACCGTATCCCGCCCATAATTCCGATACGTCCAGAATCCGGTCCGTGGGATTGGGTTCAGTGAGCATGCGTCTTACCGAGATAAATTTCCGCGACTTTCGCGTCCTGCAAAATACTTTCGAGATCGCCGCGTGCGAAAATCTTGCCGAGATGCAGCACCGTGACGCGCTGGGCGACCTGGCGCACGAAGGCCATATCATGCTCGACGACAAGAACTGTCATGCCCTCTGCATTGAACGACTTGATCAACTCGCCGGTCTTGAAGGTTTCCTCCGGCGACATGCCGGCAGTCGGCTCGTCCAGCAGCAGGAGTTGCGGCTTCAGCGCCAGCGCCATCCCGATCTCGAGCCATTGCTGCTGGCCATGCGACAGCGCACCCGCGAGCTTATCGCTGTCCGGCCCCAGGTTGAGCAGAGTCAGCAGGCGATCCTCCTCGGCGATGCGTTCCGCGCCGGACAGTCGTTCCTGGAGCGCAGTCTGGATGTTTTGCCGAACCGGCAGCTCCTTGAACACGCTCGGAGCCTGCATCTTGATGCTCATGCCTCGCTGCACGCGTGCGTAGGGACGCTCCTTGGTGATGTCGACGGTATCGAACAGGATGCTGCCCTGGCTCGGCGGGTAGAGACCCACGATCAGCTTGAACAATGTGCTCTTGCCGGCGCCATTGGGTCCGATCAGGCAGTGGACCTCGCCGGCGTTGACCGTGAGGTCGACGTCGGAGACTGCGGTCAATCCGCCAAAACGCTTGGATACGCCTTTGACTTCGACCAGCGCCATGATCAGGATTCTTCCGGGTGCAAGCGACCAGCCTCCGCCATGACGGGGCTATCATCGCGCCGCCGACGTCCGCTCCACCAATCGGCAGCAAGCTTGCCGATGCCGAGCACAAAACCTTGCGGCGCCAGCATCACCGTGGCGAGCAGCAGCGCTCCCATCAGCACGAGTGCTGCCTGCTGGCTGTAGACCGTGATGGTCTGAAAGCCGAACAGCAGCAGGAACGATCCGACCAGAGTTGCGGTCAGATCGCTCCGTCCGGAGAAAGCCACCCATACGATGGGCATCGCCGCCGCAGGCAGGCCGATGCTGGACGGCGTGATGAATTGGCCCCAGGACGTGTACAGCGCACCACTCAGCCCTGCGAGGCCGCTGCCGATCACGAAGGTCAGGAGCTGGTATTTCCGGACGTCATAACCCAGCATCTCGGCGCGCTGCGGGTTCTCGCGCGTCGCCACGATGACGTTGCCGATGCCCGAATTCACGAGCATGCGCAACGCGAGATAGACGATCACGATCAGCGCGATCATGACGTAGTAGAGCGCCGATCCCTCGATATAGAAGTCGCCGACGGCGAGCGGGTCCATGCCCTTCATGCCGTTGAAGCCATTCAGCCGCGCCGGGCCGATGTGCCATTCGGGCCCCGCGGTCTGGCCGAGGAAGAAGGCAAGCACCAGCGTCGCAGACAGCGTCACGATCCCGAAGAAGATGCCGTTGATGCCACCCCAGATCATGAAATAGCCGAGGATGCCGGCCGCCACCATCGCAAGGACAACGGACAGCGCAAGCGCGGCGATCGTTGCGGTGCCGCCGCCCATGTTAATCGCGAGCACGCCATATCCGTAACCGGCGATGCCGAAGAACAAGGTCTGGCCGAACGACAGCATCCCGCCATAGCCCCACATCAGGCAAAGGCCGAGCGCCATGAATATCCAGATCAGGAAATAGGCGAAATTCCCCACATCATAGGAGTCGGCGAACAGCGGATATGTCAGTGCGCCCGCGAGCACTGCAAGGAAGCAGGACCAGAAGATCTTGCCACGTCCGAGCGTCTGCGGTCCTTCCAGCAGCTTGAACATCAAAAATTCCCTTTAGCGCCCACGACGAACCAGAACGCTGGAGAGCCCCTCGGGCAACACCCGAATGATCAAAATAACGGCGACCAGCATGCCAATCTGTCCGATGATCTGGCCGTAGCTCGCGTTCAGCGCCATCCGGATCATCGCCAGGAACACAGCGGCCGGCGCTGTTCCGAGCAGCACGTTTGCCCCTCCAATTACGACCGTAACGAAGCTTTCGACCACGAAGGTCGCCCCCATGGTCGGGATCAGCGTCATCGTTGGCGCGTAGAGCGCCCCACAAAGTCCGGCAAGGCCGGTGCCGATCCCGAAACTGATCGAATAGATTCGGCCCGTTCGCGCGCCCAGCGCCTTCGCCATCGCCGCATTCTGCATCGTCGCCCGGGCGATCACACCAAAGCGCGTCTTCATGAAAACGATGTAGAGACCGCCCAGCACGGCCACCGCGCAACCGAACAGAACCAGACGATAGGTCGAAAACGTGTAGCCGCCGATTGCGAAGCTTCCTTCGGGCGTTCCGATGCCCCGCACGGCTGAACCGACAATCAGGAGCATCGATTGCGTCACGATGAGGCTGAGCCCCCAAGTGGCGAGCAGAGAATCCAGCGGCCGCTTGTAGAAGCGCCGCACGATCAGGAACTCGACGGCGACACCGATGAGTCCCGCCGTCAGCGCGGCCAGGATCTGGGCAATCGCGAGCGGAACGCCCAGATTCACCAGGCCAACGGTGACATAGGCGCCGCACATGATGAACTCGCCATGCGCCATATTGATGACGCCCATCATGCCGAACACGATAGCGAGACCTGCGGCCGAGAGAATGAGGAACGCGAACACGTCGGCGAACTGATAGAATACCGAGAATACTTCAGCCGACATCTTGGTCCCTTTGTCGATCCCGGCGCCGCATCGTTGCGGCGCCGGCCTTGTCCAAGAGCACAACTCTCAATACGAGCAAAATCCGTGCCCGTCAGGCGTCACGATTTCTTCGGGAGATGGCTCGGCGTGTACTGGTCCTTGTCGTTCTTCTTGGTGAGATCGCAACCGATTTCGCCAAGCCAGTACGGCTGGATCGTCCCATAGTCCTTCTCGACCTTCACCTCATGCTTCGGCCCGACCGAGATCAGGCGCATGCGGTGCGAGGTGTGCTGGCTCTTCGGATCGATGCACACCTTGCCTTCGGGAGCGTCGATGCATGCATCGCCGGTCGCGATGACCTTGCGCATGTCGTCGAGCTTGATCGACTTCGCCTTCTCGACCAGCGCCTTGTACATGTAGAGCGCATTATAGGCATTGTAGCCCATGTCGTTGATGTAGAGCTCGTCAGGGAATTTCGCGTGCCAGCGCTTCTTGAACTCGGTAGCCTCTGGCGTGTCGATCTCCTCGAACCAATTCGCAGTCGCATGCATGTTGTTAAGCGCCGGCGGCTTGAACCGCTTGTGCTCGAAGCCGAGCATGACCTTGATCGACGATCCCATCGGCAGATTGAGGTTGGCCGCAGCCGCCTGCTCGAAGAATGAATCCTGGGCAGCGCCGACATTGATCGTGAGCAACCAATCCGGCTTCGCCTTCTGGATGTTCTGGATGGTCTGCGCGAACTGCGACACGCCGAGCGGAATGAACTCCTCGCCGACGACCTCGCCGCCGAGATCCTTCATGATCTTGCGGTTCCACTCCGCGGAAATCTGACCGAAATTGTAATCGGCGGCGATGACATAGACCTTCTTGCCGAACTTCTCGACCATCCATGGAATCAGCGTCGAGAATTGCTGCTCCGGCACCGCGCCCATGCTGATCATGCTGGCGTCGCAGACACCGCCTTCATACTGGTTGGTGTAGAAGTACGGTGTCGAGGTGCGATCGACGATGGGACGCAGCGCCTCGCGCGAGGCCGAGGTGATGCCGCCGATCAGCACGTCGACCTTGTCGCGGTTGAGCAATCGACGGCCGAACTCCTGATAGCGCGCGTTGTCGCCCTGCGGATCGAGGTGAATCAACTCGATCTGCCGACCAAGGATACCGCCGCTCTTGTTGATCTCTTCGACGGCCAGCTGCGAGCCGTGCAGCTTCGGCATGCCCATGAAGGCGAGATCGCCCGACACGTCCTCGAGCAGACCCACCTTCAACGGTGGTTCCGCGGCCCGAGCAACGGTCATTGCCGCTGCGGTACCGAGCATGGCGCCGAGCAAAACCATCCCTAACTTGCGTCCCGAACTCATCGTGATATCCCCTGTTTCTGAAAGCGACTGGATGTCATGGCTTGAGGTAATTCTTCAGGATCGATGCTCCCATCGTGTATTTAGGGTCGACCATGTTGCCGAGGCGCATCCGCCCGGCTTGGCTGAGCAGCATGTAGGCGTCGATCTCGTCGAAGCCGTAGTCGGCCGCCATCCAGCGCACGAGCTCGCGATAGGCGATACGCGCCGCGTCCTCGAGCGGACGCGCGCTGCCGATCGTCATGATGAAGTCCTTGGTCTCGAGCCGCGGCCAGGCAAAGCTCCAGTTCTTGATCAGGTCGACCTGCAGCGTGACGGTCGCGCGCTGCTCGAGCGCCACGCCGGAGAGCTCACCGTCGCCTTGCGTCGCATGGCAGTCGCCGACGTAGAGCATCCCGCCGTCGGTATGCACCGGGAAGTAGATGATCGCGCCAGGCGCGACGTCGGGCAGATCCATGTTGCCGCCGTGGTAGTCAGGCTGCAGCGACGAGATCGCCTCGATCTCCGGCGAGACGCCGATGGTGCCGATGAACGGCTCGTAGGGCAGCGTGATCTTGTCGTTCCAGCGTATGCCGTTCCTGTCGACATGCAGCTTCTTCACGCGCTCCGGCAGGGGCGGATTGAGCAGCGCCGTCGAGCTTGTTCCGACCAACCCGCCGAATTCCGGAATGATGCAGGTCGTACCGGCCGGCTGTTCACCCCGCGTCTCGACGTCGCGGATGTAGATCGCGAGGCAATCGCCCTTCTTGGCGCCCTTGACGGCGATCGGCCCGCATTGCGGGTTGAGATAGGGAAAGTTCAGTTTGGCGGTGGGGCTGTCGCTCTCGCTGGTGAGCACACCGCCGAACGCATCCTCCGTCTCGACAACCACCACTCCGCCGGGGTCGATCGACAGGGTCGGCTTTGCATAGGGACCGTAGACGTAGTGGAAGCCGCCCTGCTCTTCGATCGTCAGGCTATGCGTCGCCCCGGTCGCGCCTTTGGCGACCGCACGCTTGGCCATGATGGAATTCTTCACCCAGTCTTCTGCAGACATACGAATGGCTCCTCAACTCAGATCCCGGGATGACGCTTGTGCCAGTCGGTGACGCGCTGGAACGCATCGCCCGCGCGAACGAGGCCGGCCTCATCGAAATGACGACCGACGAACTGGAAGCCAACCGGACCGCCATTCGCGGCGAAGCCGCCGGGTAGCGTCACGGTCGGGCTTCCCGTCATGTCGAACGGGCATGTGAAGCGAAGCAATCCTGCGATCAGCGATGCGTCCTCGCCGAGCGACGCCATCTTGGCGAGCGTGGGCGCGGCGAACGCCTGGGCCGGCACTGCGAGGAGATCGACCGATTCGAACAGAAGGCGGACGGCGCCACGAAACGCTTCGCGCCGGAGCACGATCTTCTGATAGTCCATGCCGGACTGCTGCCGACCGAGATCGAGCAGGCCAGCGAGTGCCGGGCCGTACTCGTCCTTGCGCGCGGGATAGGTGTCCTCGTGCGCGACGGCGACCTCGATGCCGCACAGCGGGAACCAGTCATCGATGACCGCCTTGGGATCGGGGAACGCGATCTCCTTGATCTTCGCGCCGAGATCGGCCGCTACACGCAGACCCTCGGTCAACACCTTGGCCGCATCGCCATCGGTGCCTTCGCTGGTCCAGCGCCGGTCGACGCCGATCGTCACGCCGCGAAGGTCGCCGGACAAACTGGCGAGATAGTCAGGTACGGGCAGCGGAACCGACGTCGTGTCCTTGGGGTCCTGACCCGCGATCACGCCGAGGATGGCGCCGCAATCGACCGCGCTCCTTGCCATCGGGCCGATATGATCCAGCGTCGCCGCAAGCTCGAATGCGCCGTAGCGGCTGACGCGCCCCCAGGTCGGCTTGAGCCCGGTGACGCCGTTAGCCGCGGACGGAAAGCGGATTGATCCGCCCGTATCGGTGCCGAGCGAGCCGAAGCAGAGGCCCGCCGCAGTAGCGACGCCGGAGCCGCTCGAGGATGCGCCGGGCCAGAGATCCGCGTTCCACGGGTTCTTCGGTGGGTCGATCTTCGGGTGATGATCGGCGTACGCGCCCTCGGTTTGCTGCAGCTTGCCGAGGATGATGGCGCCGGCATCCTTCAACCGCGCAACTACCGTTGCATCCTCGGTGGGACGGAAATCTCGATGAATGGTCATGCCATGGGCCGCCGGCGCGCCCTTGGCCCAGCAGAGATCCTTGACCGCCACTGGCACACCATGCAGCGGCCCCTTGATCTTGCCGGAAGCGATCTCCTTCTCGGCCGTGGCAGCGTCCGCGAGCGCCGAGTCAGCCATCACATAAGCGAAACTCTTGAGCTTGCCGTCGAGCTTCTCGATCCGCCCGAGCATCGCTTTGGTCGCTTCGACCGGCGACAGCTCCTTCGCCTGGATCTTCCGCCCGACGTCGACGAGTCCGAGATAGTGGAGATCTGTTGCCGCCATCGTTCTTCTTCCTCACACTCGATGTGACGCGCGGTCGTCTCCGCGCATGCGTCACCGTTCTGGCGACGCGGACGCATCGCCAGCTTCCTTGGCGGCAAACGAAAAAAGCCACCCGTCCCTCCCGAATGAGGCGACGAATGGCTCAAATGCCGCGGCTATGATCTATCGCTTAGGGGCCGCAATCGAACGAAGCACTTAGTGCAAGGAGCTGGACGTCATCGGCCAGATCGGCGCACGCGAGGTTCGACAGGTAGCCCTGTAGGAGAAAAGTCTAAGTAACTGCCCATCGCATTGTCAACGATGCTCTCTGCCTAAATTTCGATAGTGCTGCGCAGCAAAACGGCAAGCCACTTGCACTGTCATCGCCGATGATGATTTCATCTTCGCGTTGCACTACCGAAAGTCGTCAATGACAAAACCGTCTGTTCCCGTTGGCATCATCTGCTCACAGTCCGGGCCATATCAGGCTATGGGCCGCGAGATCCTCAAGAGCGCGATGATGGCGGTCGACGAGATCAACAACCAGACGGAGTTCGGCTTCTCGATTGCCGCTCATATCCGCGATCCTCGCGGCATCATCTCCGAATACCATACGGTCTGCGACGATCTCATCCGCAATGTCGGCGTCGAGCACATCATCGGCTGCTACACGTCGGCGTCGCGCAAACAAGTTCTGCCGATCGTGGAGCGCACCGATCGCCTGCTCTGGTATCCTGCGCGCTACGAGGGCTTCGAGTGCTCCGACAACGTCATTTATGTCGGCGCCTCGCCCAATCACAACGTCCTGCCGCTCGTCCGGTACGTGCTCGACAATCTGTCACGGGAGATCTTCTGCGTCGGCTCCAATTACGTTTGGACATGGGAGACCAATCGCGTCACCCGGGAGTTGGTCAGCGCGGCAGACGGCCACATCCTGGCCGAACGGCTGCTCGAACTCGGCGAAAGCGCCGTTGGGCACATCGTCGACGAGATCGTCCGCCGCAAGCCGCCGATCGTCTTCAACACGTTGGTCGGAAGCTCGAGCTACGACTTCATTCGCGCCTTCCACGCCGGCACCAAGGCCGCCGGGCTCGAGATTCCGATGCTGAGCTGCAGCCTGTGCGAACCGGAACTGTCGATCGTCGGACCGGCGTCGGCCGGCTGCATCACGTCATCGGCCTATTTCGAGAGCATCCGCCTGCCGGAGAACCGCGCATTCGTTGCACGCTGGAAGGCGCGCTATGGCGACGACAGCAGCCCCTCGGTCGACGGGCAGTCCGCCTATGTCGCCGTCTATCTGCTGGCGCGCGCGTTGCAGCGCGCTGGCACATCGAACATCGCCGAGGTGCGGCGCGCCGCGGCCGGCCATCGCTACAATTCGCCGCAAGGACCGGTCTGGATCGACGGCGGCAACAATCATTGCGTCCTTACACCGCGGCTTGCCGTTTCCAATCCGCGAGGACAGTTTGATATCTTCTGGGAAGCCGACGCGCCTGTTAAGCCTGATCCTTACCTGACGCAGCTCGACGTTGCCGTCAGCCCTTCGAGGGAGACCTCGGCGGGCGGCGCATTGCCGAATGCGCCGCATTTGCGGGTTGTAAAATGAGCAGACCGTCTTCATTTTCGCTGCGCGGGCGTAAGGCAATCGTCGCCATCAAGGACGAACGCGACGCAACCATCGTGCGACGCCAGTTCGAGCGTCTTGGGGTCGACAGCATCGCGTGGGAGCCGACAGAGGCGATCGACTTCGCGCCGGATCTGGCGTTGATCGATGACGAGTTCCTGCCTTTGACGCAACCGGCACGACGCGCGTTCCTGGGACGCTGCCCGGTCATCGCCCTGCTCGGCACCGAAACGCCAAGCCGGCTGAAGCTAGTGTTCGAGCTCGATCCAGCCTCGTTCCTGGTCAAGCCGTTGCGTTCGGCCGGCATCTACGCGGCGCTCGTCATGGCAATCGAGCGAAGCGAACGCACCAGCGAATTGAAGCAGCAGGTGCTCAAGCTCGAGCAGCGTCTTCGGTCGCGTCGCGTCGTGCTCGCCGCCGTTCTCCAGGTGATGCACTCGCACGCGCTCGCAGAACCAGCCGCCTTTGCGCTGATCCGCAAAGCCGCCATGGAACAACGCAAGACGATCGAAGAACTTTCGGCGGAGATTACCGCCAAGGGCATGCTCCCGCGCGCAACCGGCTAGCTCACTTCCATACGTGTGTATTCCTCACCGCACTTCGCCTGACCTACCGGCAATGGTGGGGCGTAGGCTGATCTACGCCGAATGGCTCAAGTTTCGCGAGGACATCGTGACCGGATTCAGAGTTGCGGAGGCGAGCTTGGAGTCCAGTCTCTACAGTCTGTACAAGACCTGAGCGGAGTCTATTCACGAGCTTGCCGGTCGAAAATAGTGCCCTGCCCCGAACGGGGCGGCGTCAGGGAGAGCCTGTTTCGGCCGATGGCAGACTGATGATCCGCGGCGCGCCGACCTCGCGGCGCAATGGCGCGCCGAGCACAAGTGAGAGCCGATACGAAGCGTCGGTGAGCCGGGACGCCAGCGCCTGGAGGTCGGCCTGACGGATGCGTTCGATTGGGCCGCTCACGGTCATGGCGCCCACCAGCGCTCCGTCGTGGCCGAAAACGGCGGTGGAGAGGGAGGCCGTCACAGCGTCGTAGATTCCGGAACTGACGAAGACCTGCACGCCGCCATCCGTGCGGTCTGCCCAGCGCGCCGTCCGCAGCACTTGTCCCGTCGAGGTCAAATCGAGTGGCGCGAGGTTTGTGGGCCGCGCGACGTCGCGCACGAGCTGCGGCGAATCCACCCGAAACAGACAGAGCCGGCTATCGCGTTCACGCACGTGGAACGCACTGCTCTCCAACGTCTCCTGGCTTAGCCGCTGAAGGACCGGCAGCACATGCTGTTCGAGATTGAAATTGGCCCGATAGGTGGTGCCGAGCTGGAATGTCTTTGCGCCGAGCGCGTAGCGGCCGTCGCTGAGGCGGACGACGTAGCCGGCTTCATCCAGCGACACCAGCGAGCGCATCACGGTCGGTTTCGCCAAGCCCGTGATCTTGGCGATGTCGGCCAGGCTGCGCGACCCGGCTCCAGCGAAGGTATCCAGGATCGCCAACGCCCGTTGCACGGCGGCGACCCCTTGCGTCTTGGGCATCGAAAATCCCTGTCCTGCCGATTTTCGGTTGACCTCGGCTCGTCACCGTTACACTATGCGTAACGCCGTTCCATTTTCAATGGGGTTGATATGGCCGTAGGGTTCAGGATCCTTTCCCGCAAGCGTGTTGTCGCAAGCGAATGGGTCGAACGGGCTCGCGCCCTTCCGGTCGCCAACATCAGCGATGTGATGTCGCGCATGGCCGCTGGCGGCGCCACGCTCCGGCCGATGCATGCGGCTGGCGGCATGGCCGGTCCCGCTTTGACCGTGAAGACGCGCCCCGGCGACAATCTGATGGTCCACAAAGCGCTCGACATCGCGGTTGCCGGCGACGTCATCGTGGTCGATGCGGGCGGCGACCTCAGCAACGCAATCTTCGGCGAGATGATGCTCGCGCAGGCCGCCCGGCGCGGCGTCGCCGGCATCGTTATCCATGGCGCGATCCGCGATGCCGCTGCGATCCGGGCAAACCCCCTTCCCGTTTTCGCGGCGGGTGTCACCCATCGCGGTCCGTACAAAGACGGTCCGGGCGAGATCAACGGACCGATCGCGATCGGCGGCATGGTCATCCAGTCCGGCGATTTGGTGCTGGGCGACGACGACGGCGTGCTAGCCGTCGCCATCGACGATTGCCGAGCGGTGATCGAGGCAGCCGAAGCCAAGCAGTCTGCCGAGACCAAGCAAATGGCGGCGATCGAAGCCGGTACGCTCGATCGTAGCTGGGTCGACGCCTCGCTCCGACGTCTCGGCTGCGAGATGCCAGAGGTCTAGCGATGGCCGGGCGTACGATCTCCGAGAAGATCCTCGCTCGAAAATCCGGGCAGGATGCGCACGCCGGGGACCTCGTGGTCTGCGAGGTCGATTGCGCGCTCGGCACCGACGGTTCGGTCCCGATGGCGCTCGACTATTTCAAGGCGATGGGCGGAGAGAACGTGCGCGATGCCGCCCGATTGGTCTTTGCGCTCGACCATTACGTGCCGCCGACAAGCCCGCAGACGATCGAGCTGCACCGCGTGATGCGGGACTTCGCCAGGCGGTTCAGCGTCACGCTGCATGAAGCCGGTGAAGGAATCGGTCACCAGCTCATCGTGGAGACGGGCCGCGCTCTGCCGGGTGGTCTGGTCGTCGGAGCCGACAGCCATGCCGTGACATACGGGGCACTGAATTGCTTTGCGACCGGGATCGGCTCGTCCGATCTCGCCGCGGTCATGCTGTGTGGCCGGATCTGGCTGCGCGTGCCGGATTCGATCCGCGTCGTCCTGACCGGACAACTGCCGAGCGGCGTCTATGCGAAGGATATCGCACTGGCCCTCGCGGGCATGCTCGGCGCTGACGGTGCCGCCTATCAGGCACTCGAATTCGCGGGACCGGGTGTCGCCACCCTCGCGCTGGAGGACCGCCTCGTCCTGAGCAATCTCGCGGTCGAGATGGGCGCGAAGACCGGCATCTTCCCGGCCGATGCTGAAACCGTCGCCTATCTGCAGGGCCGCACCGGCCAGGCTTTCGAACCGGTCGCAGCGGATCCGGATGCGCACTACAGCCGGACCGTGGAGATCGCGCTCGACGCCCTCACGCCGCGGATCGCGCTGCCGCATCTGGTGGATCAGGTCGTGGCGCTCGAGGATGCGGCCGGCACGCCGGTACAGATGGTCTATCTCGGCACCTGCACGGGCGGCAGGTTACGCGACTTCCATCAAGCCCTCGCCGTGCTCGAGGCGGGTGGAGGCGTTGCACCCGGCGTGCAGCTCGTGGTCACGCCGGCATCGCGCGAGGTCCGCGACGCCATGGCGGCCGATGGCACGCTCGACGCCCTGGTCGGCTTCGGCGCCACCGTGGTCGAGCCGGGCTGCGGCTCCTGCTGCGGGACCTGCGGGGTGATCCCCGGCGACGGGGTTTCGGTGATCTCGACCGCCAACCGCAACTTCAAAGGCCGCATGGGCAACGCCAAGGCATCGATCTATCTCGCCTCCCCGGCAGCTTGCGCAGCCGCCGCGACCCGCGGTGTCGTGACCGATCCTCGCGAGGTGTCGCGATGACAGCCCTGCGAGGACGCGCGCGACTTGTCGGCGACGACGTCAACACCGACTCCATCATCAGCTCGACCCGCAAGCGGGAGAGCCTCGACCCTGCCGTTCTCAGGCAATTCCTGTTCGAGCATGTCGATCCGACCTTTGCAGCTTCTGTGCAACCCGGAGACATCCTGGTGGCGGGCAAGAATTTCGGTTGCGGCTCGGCGATGGAGGTTGCCGTCACGACCGTGCTCGGGGCCGGCATTCCGGCGGTGATGGCGCGAAGCTTCTCGCGCACCTACTACCGCAACGCGATCAACAACGGCCTGCTGCCGCTTGTCTGCGAAACCGGCGGGATTCGCGAGGGCGACATCCTGATCTCCGACGGCACCGGCGCGATCCGCAACGAACGCAGCGGCGAGACGCTCAGCCCGGAGCCGCTGCCGCCGATTATGCTGGCGATCCTGCGCGCGGGCGGCCTCGTTCCCTACATGCGTCAAAACGGTGACTTCAAGCTATGACGACCACAGACACTCCGAGCGCCATTGCTTCGACGGGATACCGTCTTCGGCTTCCCGGTCCAACCGAAGTGCCCGAGCGGGTGCGGCAGGCGATGGCTCGGGTGATGGTCAACCATCGCGGACCCGAATGCCGGACTGCAATCGGCGAGGCGGAGGAGATGATCCGCCCGATTTTAGGCACGACGAACCGCATCCTGTTCTTTGCGAGCTCCGGAACCGGCGTTATGGAGGCTGCGCTCGTCAACGTGGCCGGACCGGGCCATCGGATCCTCGTAGTCGAGCATGGTCAGTTCGGTGAGCGTTTCACCACGATCGCCAAGGCCATGAACATCACCGTCGACACGGTCGCGATCGAATGGGGCCAGGCGATCGATGTCGCCGCGGTGGAAGCCCGATTGCGCGAGCACGCCTATCGCGCCGTCGTCGTCGTGCACAATGAGAGCTCGACCGGGATCGTGGCCGATCTCGCGGCGCTCGGCGCACTGGTGCGCGACCGGCCAACGCTGCTCATCGCAGACTCCGTCAGCGGTCTCGGCGGCATCGCGATGCGGCAGGACGAATGGGGCGTCGACATCGTTGTCTCGGCCTCGCAAAAGGCCTTGATGTGCCCACCCGGCCTCGCACTTGCCAGCGTCAGCGCCAAGGCGTGGCGCGTGATCGGGCAGGACGAGCAGCGATCGGCCTTCTATTGGGATTTCCGTCGCGCGCTGAAATCCGCAGAGCAGAACGAGACCGCGTTCACGGCACCGGTGAGCCTCATCTATGGCCTGCGTGAGGCCTTGACGATGATGCACGAGGAAGGCTTCGCCAATGTGCTCGCGCGCCACAAGAAGCTCTCCGCCGCGTTGCGCGCCGGCGGCGCGGCGCTCGGACTCGCAGATTTTTGCCGCGATGAGCCACGCTCGAACACGGTCGTGGTTTTCAAGGTCCCCGACGGGCTCGAAGGCGGAGCCATCGTGCGGCAGCTCTACCAGGATCACCGCACGGTGATCGCAGGCGCCCGCAACCGTCTCTCCGGCCGTGTCATCCGGTTTGGCACGATGGGTGCTTTGAGCGCGGGGACCATTCTGACCGACCTTCTGCATCTCGAGGACGCACTCACGAAGTTCGGCCTGCCGATCGAACCCGGCGCCGGGCTCAAGGCGGCCACCGAGTACCTCGCCGCAACCGCATGAGCAATCGCTGAACCCACGAGGGCGAACCACGATGAGATCTCCTGCCTCCATCCTCGCCCGAGTCGTGACGCTCGCGGCATCGCTGTTCGCGGCCGAGCTGGCCTCGGCCCAGCAGAACGTCGTGCTCTATTCGGCCAACGACGACACCGTGAACAAGCTTGTAGCCGAAGGCTTCGCCAAGGCGACCGGAATCAAGGTCGACGTGGTCTCGACCGGATCAGGTGTGCTGGTGCGCCGCGTCGCGTCCGAGGCCGCCAATCCGCAGGGCGACGTGATCTGGGGCGTCAGTGCGACGCTGCTGCGGCTGGCGAGCCCGCACCTTCAGGCTTACGCGGCGAAGGGCCGCGAAGCCGTGCCGGCGCAATTTCGCGATCCAAACGACCTTTGGCTGGGCACCAACATCCAGGTCGTTGTGATCGGCCAGAACACCAAGGCGATCGACAAGGCCAGCGGACCCAAAGCCTGGGCAGACCTCCTCGATCCGAAATGGAAAGGCAAGCTCGCCTTTACCGACCCTGCCAATTCCGGATTCTCATATGCGGCCGCGACCACGCTTCTCTCGCTGTGGGGCGCGGACGACGCAGCCTGGACCAAGATGGACGGGCTGCTTGCGAATGCGAAGGTGCTCAACCGCTCGACCCAGGTCTTCGACGGGATCGGCAGCGGCGAATATCCGCTTGGCATCACGCTCGAATATGCCGGCTTCCTGTGGGCCCATAACGGTGCGCCGGTGAGCGTCGCCTATCCGGCCGAGGGCACCTATGCGGGCGTCGAAGGCGCGGCCATCCTGAAAGGCGGACCGAACCCCGAGCCTGCCAAACGGCTGGTCGACTATCTGGCCAGCAAGGAAGTCCAGGAGATGTTGCTGAAGGCGACGTTCCGGCGCCCTGCCCGTCAGGATATCGAGCTCGAGGCAGTCGCACCGGGGATGCTGCCGTTTGCGGCGGTCAAGGTGCTGCCCTATGACGACACCAAATGGGAAGCGGCCCGTCGCGACACCCTCGCGCGGCTGAAGACCACGATCCAGAACACGCGCTGATCCGATGACCGCGATCCGGATTGAAAACCTGACCCGTACCTTCGGCGCGGTGCGGGCCGTGGACGACATCTCGCTCGACATCAAGCATGGCGAGCTGTTCACGCTGCTTGGGCCGTCAGGCTGCGGGAAGACGACGTTGCTGCGCATGATCGCAGGCTTCGTCGACGTCGAATCCGGCTCCATTTCCTTCGACGAGCGGCGCATCGATGCTCTGCCCGCGCATCGCCGCGACACCGGCATGGTGTTTCAGAACTACGCGATCTTCCCGAACCACACCGTCGCCGAAAACGTGGCCTACGGGCTGAAGGCCAGGAAGGTTCCGGCTGCCGAGATCGCATCGCGCGTCGACAAGGCGCTCGAGCGGGTGCGCCTTGCAGGTTACGGTCCGCGGTCACCACACCAGCTCTCCGGCGGTCAGCTGCAACGCGTGGCAATCGCCCGCGCACTCGTGATCGAGCCCGCCGTGCTCCTGTTCGACGAGCCGCTGTCCAACCTCGACGCGCAGTTGCGCACCGAAATGCGGATCGAGGTCCGGCAGCTGCAGCAGGCGCTCGGCCTGACTGCGATCTACGTGACGCATGATCAGGAGGAGGCACTCGCCATCTCCGACCGCATCGCCGTCTTGCGTCACGGCAAGATCGAGCAAGTGGACACGCCGGAGCGCATCTATCGGATGCCGCAGACTGCCTTCGTCGCCGAATTCCTCGGCTCGACCAATATGGTGCCGGGCATCGCGGGAGCTTTCGACGGCCGTAACACTCCTGTCGCAGCAGCCGGAACGGAATTCACGGTCAGAGGCGAGGTCGCAGCGCCGGGCGCGCCGGTGTTGCTGTCGGTCAGGCCGGAGGCCCTGCAGCTGCGAGACGGTTCCGGTGGCTCGCTTGTGCATGCGCGTCTGGCGCTGCGTGAATTTCTCGGCCCGGTACAACGCCTCCACGCAACCCTGCCCGACGGCACCCAGATTCGGATTGCGGCGCTCGGCGGCCAGGCGCTCGATCTCTTGCCCGGCGCGCCGCTCACCCTTGCCTACGACCCTGCCCAGATCACGGCGTATCCGGCGCCATGAAACGCTTTGCCACCATCGTGACGCTGGCGGCGCTGGTGCTGCTCGCGGTGTTTCTGCTCTACCCGCTGGCGCTCGTCCTGGATGCAAGCTTTCGGATCGACGGCACGGGCGGCCTGACACTTGGGAACTATGCGGCGATTGTGAAGAGCCGCTACTACCTCGGCAGCATCGGCAACAGTCTGCTCTGCGCCGCGCTCGCGACGGCCTTCGCATGCGCGATCGGCATCCCGCTCGCCTTCTGTCTTGCCCGGATCGACATACCGGGCCGCGCGCTGCTGCTGACGCTTGCGTCCTTGCCGCTGGTCCTGCCCTCGTTCGTCAGCGCCTACGCCCTTGTGCTGCTGTTCGGCCATGCTGGCGTCGTCACCACCGCTCTGCGCGGGATCGGCATCCCGATCGGATCGATCTACGGCGTGCCCGGCATCGTCATCGTGTTCACGTTGACGCTCTATCCATACGTCGTCATGCCCGTGCTGGCCGGATTCCAGGCAGTCGACGCCTCGATGGAGGAGGCAGCCCGCAATCTCGGCGGCTCACGGCCCTATGTGATCCGCACCGTGCTGCTGCCCATCGTGATGCCGGCGATCCTTGCCGGCGGACTATTGGTGTTCATTGAGGCACTGGAGAATTTCGGCGTGCCAGCGGTGCTGGCTGAGGACCGGCCGTTCCTGGCCGTCGACATCTTCAAGCTGTTCGCCGGCGAATCTGATGCCAACCCGGCCGCGGCGGGCGCACTCAGCGTGCTCCTGATCGCCTGCACGGCGATCGCGCTGCTCGTTCAGCGGCACTACCTCGGCAAGCGCCGGTTTTCGACCAATGCCCGCAGCGCGCCCGCGAAGCTGCCTTTGACGCCGGGACTGCGGCTCACGGCCACGATCGTGAGTTGGGGCATTGTGATTGCCTCGCTGCTGCCGTTCGCGGCCGTGTTGATGATCTCCCTCCTGCGCTTTCGCGGCCCTGTCCTGACCTGGGAGTTCGGATTGGGCAATTACGCCACCCTATTGTCGGGCTCCTATCGGCCGCTGCTCAACACGCTGACGCTCGCCAGCATCGCGGCCGTCGTCACCATGCTGATCGGCGCTCCGATCGGCTATGTCGTGGCCCGGCACCGCTCGCGCCTGTCGGGATTGCTAGATTTCGTCGGCATGGTACCGTTTGCGGTCTCGGGCACGATCCTGGCGATCGGGCTCATCATCGCGTTCAACAGCGGTCCCTTGATTCTGACCGGCGGCTGGCTGATCCTGGTCATCGCCTATGTCGTCCGCAAGCTCCCCTTCGCGATCCGGTCGTCCTCGGCAATCGTGCACCAGCTCGATCCTTCGCTCGAGGAAGCCTCGATCAATCTCGGGGTCTCGCCAAGCAAAACCTTCGCGACCCTGACCGTGCCGTTGATGGCCAGCGGCCTTGTCGGCGGGCTGGTACTGGTCTGGATCACCGCGGCATCCGAGTTGAGCGCGACCATTGTGCTCTATGCGAGCGGCTGGGTCACCACGACCGTCGTGATGTACCATGCCATCGAGGGCACCGGCGCGGGTCTGGCGGCCGCCGCGGCCGCGGTGCTTATCCTCGTCACCGCAATCCCGTTGCTCCTGATCAACCGGCGCATCAACAAGCAGGAATCAACCGTGATATGACGGCAGGACAGGACGGTATGAACGAAGCAGCCCCGACGCTCCCGAATTTCCGCAGCGACAATGTCGCGCCGGTCTGCCCCGAGATTCTGCGAGCGATCGCCGAGGCCAATCGCGGCCCGGCCGCCGCCTATGGGGACGACGATTATTCGAGATTGTTGAATGCGCGCTTCTCGGAGCTGTTCGAGACCGCGGTCACCGTGTTCCCGGTCTCGACCGGTACGGCGGCCAACGCCTTGTCACTCGCGAGCTGCGCGCGGCCCTATGGCGCCATCTATTGTCACGAAGAGGCGCATATCCACACCGCGGAAGGCGGCGCGACCGAAGCCTTCACAGGCGGCGCGAAGCTCGTCGCCATGTCCGGCCGAAACTTTCGGATCGAGCCGTCGAGCCTGCGCCAGGCGCTGGGCCAGGCGGCCTGGGGAGTCCGCAATCGCTCCCAGCCCGATGCGGTGTCGATCACTCAGGCCAGCGAATATGGAACGATCTATCCCCTCGCCGAGATCGCCGAAATCGGAGCAATCGCCCACGACAGGAATCTGTCGCTGCACATGGATGGCGCCCGGTTCGCCAACGCGCTGGCGCGGCTCGATTGCAGCCCGGCCGACATGACATGGCGCGCCGGCGTCGACATCCTGTCCTTCGGGGCGACCAAGAACGGGGTGATGTCGGCGGATGCGATCGTGGTGTTCGACCAGGATCTCGTCGAATCCCTGTCCTATCGGCTTCGCCGCGCCGGCCAGACCTCGTCGAAGATGCGCTTTGCGTCTGCACAGCTGCTCGCCTACGTCGAGGATCGCCTTTATCTGCGGCTCGCGGCGAAGGCCAATGCCGTGGCCGCGCGTCTTGGAGCGGGTCTCGCCGCGCTGCCCGACGTTCAGCTCATTGCGCCAGTGGAAGCCAATCTGGTTTTCATCAACCTGCCCGCTTTGGCCATCAACCGTCTTGCAGCGAGCGGGCTGCAATTCGCGCGACGGGGCCAGGACGTAATCCGATTCGTGGCTCGCTTTGACAGCACCGAACAGGAAGCCGACGAGGTCATCGCGCTCGTCGATCGCGCGGTGTCGAGACGTTGATAGTGAGCTGCTTCTTGCATGCACGGAACGGATTGTAACTATCACCTTCGAGGTCGGCGTAGTCGCAGACTTGCTCACCAATACTGTGGACTCGGTCACGGGTCTCCAACCTGCCTTCAGCCTGCATCGCCCGAAAGAAGGCAAGCACATCAGGGCGCCTGATGTCTTGCCGGTAGAGCCTGTCGGAACGCTTCTTCAAATAACCGGCCCATCTTTCCAGTAGAGCGATGGTCTCGGGACTGCGCACGGTGACCAGCCTGAGCGCACCTCGCGAACAGCATCGAACACCTTAGGACTGTCGCGAACGGGCGCATTTTTTACCCGCGAGGTAATCGAATTGGTCCCCGCCACGGCGCATCTTCGGTCGCGACAGGAGATGACCATGATCGCGCTGCTGCTCTACCGGACCATCGCAGACCACCTTGTTCCCTGGGCCGTGACGCTCGCGACCCGCATGCTGGCACGCAGCCTCAACATGCCCGAGCCCCTGGTGCATTCGACCGGCCACTATGTCGTCGCGCAGGTCACAGCCTTCGAGCACGGCGTCGGCAAGAGCCTCTGCCCGTTCCGCCTCGCCCGCCTGCTCCGCGCCTGGTGGCGCGGACGGCACTGAATTCACCCCAAAGCCCAACCCAACCATGGAGACCACGATGATCGACGCATCCACCTTCCTGCGCCGCGCGCTTCTCGCCGACGCCATCTTCAGCGGCGTCGCCGCCGTCGGCTTCACCTTCGGCGCCGGCGCGTTCGCATCGCTGTTCAACTTGCCTGAAGCGCTGCTGCGCGAGACCGGCCTGTTCCTGATCGCCTACACCGCGCTGGTCGGCTGGCTTGCCTCGCGTGCCTCCGCGCCGAGGCCGCTCGTGCTGCTGGTCGTGGTCGGCAACGCGGCCTGGACGGTCGGCAGCATCGCGCTGCTGTTCTCGGGCGCGGTGTCGCCGAACATCGGCGGCGAGCTCATGGTCGTCGCGCAGGCGATTGCGACCGGCGTGTTTGCCGAGCTGCAATATGTGGGATTGCGGAAGAGCGGGAATGTGGTGGCGGCGTGAGGTTCGGCTCGACCACTCGCAGTCGTCGCCCGGCCGGGCGGGGCGACGCAGTATTCCAGAGACAGTAGACGTATGCGGACGGGCTGCGGCGTACTGGATGCCCCGGTCAAGGCCGGGGCATGACAGCGGAGCTGGGGGCTCGACCTCGTGCTATGCCCGCGCGCGACCGTTCTTCTTGCCAACGGCATGGCCGTTGAGCTTCTTCTTGCCGGCCTTCGCGCCCGCCTTCTTGGCCTTGGCTTCCGTGCGCGCCTTCACCTTGGTGCGTTCAGCGCGGGCCTCGGCACGCAACTTCTTGCGCTTGGCCTCGCAGGAAGGGCATTTGCAGCCGATCGGCTTCAGATAGGCTTTGAAGTAGTCGGTGCCGTAATCGTAGTTGATCTCGTCGCCCGGCTCGATGTTCCTGATGGCGCGGATGAAGACCTTGCGCTCGCGCGGCCGGACGTCGGACTCGGCGTTGGGCCGGCAGGAATGGTTGATGTAGCGGGCGAGGTTCTTGCGCACCGAACCGTCGATGGTCCAGCGGTTGTTGAGCTCGAACAGATATTTGTTCTCGATTTCGTCGTGCGCGGGAATTCTGGAGTCCAGGATCGGTCCGAAATAACGGATGATCCGGGTCCCCTTCTTGATCGGCATGGTGGCGAAGAGGCCAAGTCCGGTCTTGGAACGGCCGACGCGATAGGATTTGCTGGAAGCGATGGCTGGCATGATCGAATGAGATGTCGCGGACGAAGCGCGGTAAGCGCAGCGGAAGGCGCCCTTCTAGAACGATTCCGCGCCGCTGTCAGGTACATCCCGCCTCTGTTTGAACCTTGCCCACAGTGAAGACGTCTGATGGAGGGAGTTCCCTCTGTATCAAGGCGTCGTCATGAGGCGTATCGCGTTCCTTTGTCTGACCGTGCTGCTGACTTGCCTGAGCGCGGGTCACGTCGCCGCCCAATCCATGGGCAGCACCTATTCCTCCACATTGCCAAAAGACTGCCGCCAGATCGGCAAGCCCAGCGAGCTCGACGGCAGCACCACGCGGGCCTGCCCGGGAAAAGACGGCCTGATCGTGCTGATCGCCGAGGATGATCTGCGCGAAATCGTCTCGGTCGGCCGCAACCGCAAGGCCGCAGCGGAGGAACCGACGGCAAAGGTCTGGTTCGCGCCATTCAATTCGTCGGAGGCCACCGTCGAATGGCGTAGCGCGGGCACCAAGCCGATTGCCATGATCCAGCGCTGGCACATCGCCGATGGCACCGATCCCGACAAGCAGGGACGGCCGAACACCAAGGCCATGCTCGTCGTGACGCGGCTGCCGCCGGGGCCGGTCTGCCACGTCGCCTATGTCGATGCCATCGCCAACCCCACCGCCAATGAGCTCGCGCGCAAGGCGGCGGACGATTTCGCCCGCAGCTTCACTTGCGGCAAGGACGAGGTGAAGATTGTCGGCACGCGTGGACGTGCGGTCGAACTCGCGACGATGCGCTAGGGCAGCGCCCGCCCGAAGGCGCTATGCCGGCAGCTTCGCCGTGATGGGCGCCGTCAGCATCGCCTCGAGCAACTGTTCGGTCGTCGTCCCTTCGGGCAGCCGCCCCAGAATGTCCTCGAGACGGCCGTCGAGCAGCAGCATGGTGAAGCCGTGCACCATCGACCAGGCGCGCGCGATCGCGGCGCCCTGGTTCAGCGTCAGTGCGTCGCCACTGATCTGCTCCTGCCGCATCATGCCGATGGCATTGGCAAGGCCGGCGAAGGAGGCTTCGGCCGCCTCGTGCAGCGAGGGCCTGGAATAGTCCAGCCGCTCGGTGCGGAACATGATGCCGTACATGCCGGGATGGGCCTGCGCATAGGCGACATAGGCCTTCGGCCGCGCCAGCGCGCGCTCCAGTGGCGTGGTGGCGGCGTCGCAGGACGAGGCCATCGCCGCGTTGAACTGGCGGAAGCCGACGGCCGCGAGCTCGCTGAGCAGGCCGGTGAGATCGCCGAAATGATGGGTCGGCGCGGCATGCGAGACGCCCGCCTCGCGCGCCACTGCGCGCAAGGTCAGGCCGGACAGCCCGTCGCGCTCCAGCACCCGTTCGGCGGCCTGGAGCAGCGCCTCGCGCAGGGCGCCGTGATGATACGGCGTCTCCGTCTTCGCTACTGCCGGACGGCGTGTGGAACGCGCCTGCGCGCTCGCGGCCGTCGATGTCTTGCTCGGGGTACGCGGCTTGCGCGCTGTTTCGCTCTTGGTGTCGCTTTTGGCCATTTGCAAGCTATATGACGCAATATTGACAGTGTAAAGATTTCACTTGACGAATGCGGCGATCGGCATTATTCGATCTTTACGATGTAAAGATAGGGAGGGATACGTCGTGCAGCACGACGCCGTCACCGAGCGCCGCCATAACCTCGGTCCGATTCCATTCGAAGCCGATGCGCCATTCCTCAAAATCGTCGGGGAATTGCCGCGCGATCTGAATGGCGTGCTCTATCGCAACGGTCCCAATCCGCAGTTCGATGCGCCCGGTGCGCACTGGTTCGTCGGCGACGGCATGCTGCATGCCTTCCACCTCGAGAACGGCCGCGCCAGCTATCGCAACCGCTGGGTCCGCACGCCGAAATGGCTGGCCGAGCACGATGCCGGCCGCGCGCTGTTCGGCGGCTTCGGCCGCAAGCTGCCGGATGCGCCACAAAACCTCACCGACGGCGGCGTCGCCAACACCAACATCATCTTTCATGCCGGCAAGCTTTTGGCGCTGGAAGAAGCGCATCTGCCGACCGAGATCGAGCCGGGCACGCTGGCGACGCGCGGTTATCACAATTATCAGGGTCGCGTCGTCGGCAGCTTCACGGCGCATCCGAAGGTCGACCCGATCACCGGCGAGCTCGTGTTCTTCGGCTACAACGCCGCGGGTCCGCTGACGCCCGCCCTCTCCTACGGATCGATCGACGCCTCCGGCAAGGCGACGCGCTTCGAACGTTTCGAGGCGCCCTACGCCAGCATGGTGCACGACTTCATCGTCACCGAGAACCATGCGCTGTTTCCGATCCTGCCGATCACCGGCAGCATGGAGCGCGCGATGAGCGGACGGCCGCCCTATGCCTGGGAGCCGGACAAGGGCGCCTATGTCGGCGTGATGAAGCGCAACGGCACGGCGAAGGACATCGTCTGGTTCCGCGGTGAAGCCTGCTACGTCTTCCACATCATGAATGCGTGGGAGGACGGCAACCGCATCATCGCCGACGTCATGCAGTTCGAGGAAGCGCCGCTGTTTCCGCATCCCGATGGCCGGCCGACTGATCCGGAGAAATCACGCGCCCGCCATTGCCGCTGGACATTCGATCTCTCAGGGAAGACCGACCGCTTCCAGCAGACCTATCTCGACGATCTCACCGGCGAATTCCCCCGCATCGACGACCGCCGCGCGGGATTGAAAAGCCGTCACGGCTGGTACGCCTGCGCCAATCCGCGGCTGCCGATGTTCGGCGCGCTGTCGGGCGTCGTCCATGTCGACGGCAACGGCAGACGGCTCGGTCATTATCTGCTGCCGGCCGGCGATACCATCTCAGAGCCGGTGTTCGTCGAACGCGCGACGGATGCAGCGGAAGGCGACGGCTGGCTGCTGGCGGTGGTCTGGCGCGCGCGGGAGAACCGCAGCGACCTCGCCGTGTTCAACGCCACCGATGTCGAAGCCGGCCCCGTCGCGCTGGTGCAGCTCGGCCACCGCGTGCCCGACGGCTTTCACGGCAATTGGGTGGGCGCGCAGTAACTCTCGCCTCGTCATTCCGGGGCGCGACGACGTCGCGAGCCCCGGAATGACATCGCGGATGTCACCAAAGAGGCCTCGCATGCACATGCCCTCGATCACCGCAGATTGCCTTGCCGTCCTCGCCCTGGCCTGCGGCGCGCTCGCACTCCGGATGATCCGGCTGCGACGGAGCGGCCATGTCATCTTCAACGGCGGCATCTTGCTCTCGGTCGGCCTCCTGCTCGCCGCCGCGCTGCCGATCCTGTCACGCCTGCCCTGGGCGGAATTCGCCGACGAGGCATCCGACCAAGCCATTGCTGCCCTTCACTTTTTGGAAGTCACCTACGTTATTTTGACACTGTAAAGATTTCGCTTGACCCAGCACCGCTCCTGATTTATTGATCTTTACATCGTAAAGATTAGCCAGACCGAGGCGGCTCATGGCGATTTTCCTGATCCTCGCGCCCTACGGCGCCTACACCTTCCTGATGCTGGTGACGTCGGCCACGATCAGCGTGTTTGCCGCGTCTGCGATCTGCCTCGCCACCATCACGGTCGATGTCGCGCGCGGCCGCTCCGTGAAGATCCTGGCGATGGGCTCGGCGATCGTATTCGCCGCAATCGGCCTCTACCTCGCGCTGATCGACCCGAAGCTCGGCACGCTGGGCGTCAAGCTGTCGGTCGATATCGGCATCTTCGTCATCTCGCTCGGCTCGATGCTGGTCCGCCACCCGTTCACGCTGCAATATGCGGTTGAAACGGTCCCGGCCGAGACGGCGGCGATGCCCGGCTTCCTCACCGCCAACTACGTCATCACCGGCGCCTGGACCGCCGCCGCGCTGTTGATGATGGCCGCCAACATCGCGCTGCTCTACGTCCCCGGCCTGCCGCTCTGGTCGGGCCTTGCGGTCGCCTTCGCCGCCCGCAACAGCGCGATCTACTTCACAAAATGGTATCCCGAGTATCGCCAGATCAAATATGCTGCGCCCGCCGCCGCGCTGCCCCACCCCCATTGAAGACAGGACAGACGATGAAAGACGTATTCCGCCGGCTCGTCTCTGATTTCCTCTCCACCATCGTCTTCCTGGTAATCTATCTCGTGACCGACAACGTCATCCTCGCGACCGCAGTCGCGATCCTTGGCGCCATCGGCCAGGTGGTCTGGTCGCGGGTCAAGGGCCAGACGCTGGGCTACATGACCTGGGCGAGCCTCGGCCTCGTCATCGTGCTCGGTGGCGCAACGCTGCTCACCCACGATCCGCGCTTCGTGCTGGCGAAGCCCGCGATCGGGCATGTCGCGATCGGCATCATCATGCTCAAGCGCGGCTGGATGCTGCGCTATCTGCCGGCGATCGTGACCGAGACCATTCCGGAATACGTTACCGTCGCGGGCTACGCCTGGGCCGCGCTGATGTTTGCGCTCGCCGCGGGGACCGTTGCGGTTGCCATGACCGGCGACATGAAGCTGTGGGCCTTCTATATTTCGGTGGTCCTGATCGGCGCGAAGATCGTTGCGTTCGCGATCCAGTACGTGGCCTTCCGCCTGCTCATCGGCAGCCGTATTCGCGCAGCCCGCGCTTAAGGGCGCGTCAAAGAGAGCGTTAGGCACGTCCCCCGAGTTAGGCTATAGGCGTCCCTGGCTCACCTTGCGGATTGTCGCGAGGTGCCGGGAACAAGTTGGGAGACACGAATGGCCGTGGACGGCAACTGGACTCTGACCATGACGACGCCCATGGGCGAGCGCAAGGCCACGCTGACCTTGCTGAACTCCGGCGGCACACTGACCGGAACGCAGGGCGCCGACGGCAATTCGGCCGAGATCTTCGACGGCACCATCAGCGGCGACGCCGTCAACTGGAAAGTCTCGATCACCAATCCGATGCCGTTGACGCTCGAGTTCATCGGAACGGTCTCTGGCGACAGCATGAGCGGCGAGATGGGCATCGGCCCGATGGGCAGCTTTCCGTTCACGGGCGCGCGCGCGTAGGCACGTTGCGAACCGTGCGCGTGCTCCGTCTCATCGCGGCAACGATCCTGTGTGTCGCGACGCAAGCGGCGCGCGCGGATGACACCGAACCGGCGTGGCGTGCAAGCGCGCTCGCCATGGTGCCGGCGGGCTATGTCGCCGGCACGGCCTACCGGACCGAAGGATCGACCGGCACCCTCGCCGTCTATCCGGCCTCGTCGAACGATCCAAAGACACCGGCAAGCGTGTTCGCTGCGCGCCAGGCCCTCGTCGTCACGCTGACGCCGGATGCGACGCGCGCGGTCTCGGCCGAGCTGAAGCCGCGCAGCGCGCCGGACCCTGATAACGACGACACCGACTTCGCAAAGCTCCACGCCGATCTCGCCGCCAGGCGCGCAACGCTGCCCGATGGGACCGAGCCGTGTGATCTCGGCGCCTGGTCCATCGACAAGGATCCTGATGGCCTCAACGTGCGCGCCGAGCCCTCGGCGAAAGCGCGCGTGCTCGGCACGCTGCCGCCGCCCTATCGTCTGAAGCTTGGCGGTGCCGAGAACACGCCCGACGGCGGCTGGCTCACCGAATTCCGCATCATCGGCTTCAAGGATGGCTGGTTTCTGATCGAAGGCGCAAAACCGCCGGGCAAGGACTACGAGGACGACAAGAGATATCCGCGCAGCGCGCCAAAACCCTATGCGGGGCGCGGCTGGGTCGCGTCCAACAAGGTCGGCGCGTCCTACGCCAATGGCGCGACGCGCATGGGCGGACTTTTCCAGGCGCCGTTCGTCGATGCGAAATGGATGCCGGCCCAGCGCGAGCTCGGAGGCCCAATCGACACCGACGGCGGCCCGAAGCGCATCTTTGCCTGCAGCGGACTTTGGGGCCTCGTCGAGAGCCAGGACGGCGTCCGCGGCTGGTGGCGCTCGCTGTGCTCGAACCAGGTTACGAATTGCAGCTGACGGGCGAGAGCGCCCCGCGACATTCTCACCCTTGCCTTCCCCGCAATTCAGGATTGTACTTGAGGATGGCGCCCGGGAGGGAAGAATGCCGAACAGCAGCACGCGTGCATCTCACCGATTGCTGACAGCCGCATTCGTCTGCATTCTGCTAGGAGCCACGACGCCGGCCGGGCGCGGCGAACATCTGCCGCCGAAAATTGCTCCGGAGGCAACGACCTGGAAGCCCGCCTCGATCTTTAAAAAAGACAGCAAGGACGAATTCAAGAAACAGCCGCGCATGAATCTGAGCGGCGCAGCATGCGTGCCGACCACGCCCAAGTTCACGTCATGCCTGATCGCCAATGACGAGAAGAAATATGCGCAGTTCTTCTCGATTGAAGGCAACGTCCTCGTTCCAAGGAAGCTCATTCGGCTTTCGGACGACGACAACGACCCCGATGCCGAGGGCGTCGCCTATGGAAAGGGCTTCTTCTATGTGACCGGCTCACATGGCCGAAGCCGTCACGGTGACGAGAAAAATCGGTCGAGTTACGTCGTGTTTCGGATCGCCGTGGACCCGCAAACAGGAGCTCCCAAGACCGAACCTAACGCCAAGAAGGTCGATGGCGTGGAATCGAGCTCACGGCTGCGCGACGTGATCAAAAATGACGACGACGTCGAGGCGTACGTCAATGAGCCGCTGGCGGAAGGCGGTGTCAATATCGAAGGGATTGCGGTCAGGAAAGGTCGCATGTACTTCGGACTGCGAGGTCCGTCGCTGAAACGTCATGCCTTCGTGGTCAGCGTCGATGCGGATGCGCTCTTCACCAAAGACGACGACCTCGAGCCCGACACGACCTCACTCGAACTCGGCAAGAACACCGGGATCCGGGACCTCGCCGTGGTCAGCGACGGCCTCTTGATACTCGCAGGCCCGACGCGCGAAGAAGACGTTCCCTATACCGTCTGGCTGTGGGACGGCAGCAGCGAGACCGCAAAGCCCTTGGCTACGCTGGATCTAAGCAAGGTCAAAGAAGGCGCCAAAGCGGAAATTCTGCTTCCCCTCGACGAAGACGCCACCAGCATTCGCGTCCTTGTCATGTTCGACGGCGTCGAGAATGGCGGCGCCAAATCGTTCAAGATAAAGCGCTGAGCGCGCCCCGCGTGCGTCCGCCGGCCCGGGACCGGCGGACGACGCTGGACCTGATCAGCCCAGATTCAGCTCCTTGAAGAAGTCGTTCCCCTTGTCATCGATGATGATGAACGCCGGGAAGTCGACGACTTCGATGCGCCAGATCGCTTCCATGCCGAGCTCGGGATATTCGAGCACCTCGACCTTCTTGATGCAGTGCTCGGCGAGGTTCGCAGCCGCACCGCCGATCGAGCCGAGATAGAAGCCGCCATACTTCTTGCAGGCCTCGCGCACGGCAGGCGCGCGGTTGCCCTTCGCCACCATCACCATTGAACCGCCGGCGGCCTGGAACTGGTCGACGAAGGAATCCATGCGGCCCGCGGTGGTCGGGCCGAACGCGCCGGAGGCGTAGCCCTCGGGCGTCTTGGCGGGACCGGCATAGTAGACCGGATGGTTCTTGAAATAGTCCGGCAGCGGCTCGCCCCTCTCGAGGCGCTCGCGCAGCTTGGCGTGCGCGGAATCGCGCGCGACGATCATGGTGCCGGTCATCGAGACCCGCGTCTTGGTCGGGTACTTCGAGAACGTCGCCAGGATGTCCTTCATCGGCTGGTTGAGGTCGATCTTGACGACCTCGCCGCCGAGCGACTGCTCGACCTGCGGCAGATACTGCGCCGGATTGTGCTCGAGCTCTTCGAGATAGACGCCATCCCTGGTGATCTTGCCGAGCACTTGCCGGTCGGCCGAGCACGACACGCCGAGCCCGATCGGCAGCGAGGCGCCGTGGCGCGGCATGCGGATCACGCGCACGTCGTGGCAGAAATACTTTCCACCGAACTGCGCGCCGACGCCGAGCGACTGCGTCATCTTGTGGATTTCCTGCTCCATCTCGACGTCGCGGAAGGCGTTGCCGTCGGGCGAGCCGTGGGTCGGCAGCGCGTCGAGATAGCGGGCGGAGGCGAGCTTCACCGTCTTCATGCACAGCTCGGCCGAGGTGCCGCCGATCACGATGGCGAGGTGATAGGGCGGGCACGCCGCGGTGCCCAGCGTCAGGATCTTCTCCTTCAGGAAGGCGAGCAGCCGGTCCTTGGTCAACACCGAGGGCGTGGCCTGGAACAGGAGGCTTTTATTGGCGGAGCCGCCGCCCTTCGCCATGAACATGAACTTGTAGGCGTCGTCGCCCTCGGCGTAGATCTCGCACTGCGCCGGCATGTTGTTGGCGGTGTTCTTCTCCTCGTACATCGACAAGGGCGCGACCTGCGAGTAGCGCAGATTGCGGCGCAGGTAAGCGTCGCGCGCGCCTTCCGACAGCGCCGCCTCGTCGTCACCATCGGTGATGACGTTGCAGCCCTTCTTGCCCATGATGATCGCGGTACCGGTGTCCTGGCACATCGGCAGCACGCCGCCGGCCGCGATGTTGGCGTTCTTCAAGAAGTCGAGCGCGACGAACTTGTCGTTGGGGCTCGCCTCGCCGTCCTCCAGGATCGCGCGGAGCTGCTTCAGATGGCCGGGGCGCAGATAATGATTGATGTCGCCGAAGGCCGCCTCCGACAGCGCCCGCAGCGCCTCCCGCGACACCACCAGCATGTCCTTCCCCAGGACCTTCTCGACCCTGATACCCTCGGCCGTGATCTTCTTGTAGGGCGTCTCGTCCTTGCCCAGCGGGAACAGCGGGGTGTGCTTGTAGGGCGGAACGGGTTTTGCGGGGTCGGGGAAGGCGGTGGGAGCGTTCATGGGCAAATCTCGGGGTTTTGGAGCCCTCGCGGGCCTCTAAGCGTAGAAGCGTTCTAAGCTTTTTTGCCGCGAATGGAAGGCGTTCTGGCGCGGCCGAGGCATCCCGATTCGGCGTCACGACGGCCCTTTTTGGTTGCCGTCGGCCGGACGCAAGGTGGCGACGACCGTCCCCGGCAGGCTCTGGGTGCACCCCTTGCGCTCGGCGCGCGACGAAGGTTGAATGCGCGGCCTAAGGGGCTTTTCATCATGATTTTCAAACTGAACGTCCGCGGCGCGATCCTGGTCGCCGCCGCTATCACCGGCCTTGTGACCCTCGCCTCGCCTGCCCGCGCGGATCGCTGCGATGACAGCGCCAAGGAGCTGACGAACCAGGTCGAGCGCCTCAAGGTGAATTTCCGGGCCGCCAACATCGTCTACCTCTCGCACCCCGCGGCCAAGGAGCTGTCCGTGGGTTGCCGCGGCGACAAATATTCCATCGAGCTCTATGCCAAGGGCGATCGCAAGCCGACACCGGAGTTCTTTTCACTGGTGGGGTCGATGGCGGCGATCGTCTTCACCGTCACGAAGGACGACACCACGACGGGCGCGACACGCTGCCTGAAGCGGATGGGACTGTTGCGCGGCGACAAGGTCGTCATGCGCTACCGCCGACTCAACATGGAATGCACCCGTACCAAGACGGATGCGTCCATCGCGATCACGCGCGGCAAGGACGAGTAGACGGCACTCGCTCTTTCCACACGCTCCGTCATTGCGAGCTCCGCGAAGCAATCCAGAATCCCTCCGCGGTGACAGTCCTGGATTGCTTCGCTGCGCTCGCGATGACGAGGAGAGGTTCGTCCGCTCCCTCGTACAGCGCAAGGAGGCACAAAAGGCACATCCCACCGCACCAACTCCCTCGCATTTTAACGATTGGCTTGACGGAAGCTTCGCTCCTCGCAGCGCAAGGTCGATTGTTTCCATGTGTGAGGATTTGTGGATGAGCGTCTCTACCGTTGCGCCGCCGCCGATCGCGATCGTGGTGCCGAGCTACGACGCGACCAAGCAGCAGGACGACCAGAAGACCAAGGACAACGACCCGACCTACAAGCCGCCGCCGCCCGCGCCGCTGCCGCCGGGTCAGGGCATGCGGATCGATCAGCTCGCCTGATCAGACCGGTCAAAGATGAAACGCCCGAACCGGTCGATCGGGCTTTTCGCGTGTCCGGCCGCATCTTCGCCGGATAGCGGGACCAATATCGTGCGCGGCTGACCCGGGACCTGCGCATGATCGCAAAACTGCTGTTGCAGAACACGATCACCACCGCCGGCATGGGCGCGCTGCTGTTCGCTTGCGCCGGGACGATGCATTGGCCTGCGGCCTGGGTGTTCCTCGCCACCTGCGCCCTGCTCGGCCCGCTCTGCGGCTGGTGGCTTTATCGGGTCGATCCGGCGCTGCTCGCCGAACGTCTGCGGCCGGTCCTGCAAAAGGACCAGCCTGCCGCTGACAAGGCCTTCATGATCGTCTTCGTCATTGCGATGCTGGCCTGGCTCGCC
Source organism: Bradyrhizobium sp. 613_E4_N2_2 (assembly GCF_052075995.1). Taxonomy (NCBI): domain Bacteria; kingdom Pseudomonadati; phylum Pseudomonadota; class Alphaproteobacteria; order Hyphomicrobiales; family Nitrobacteraceae; genus Bradyrhizobium; species Bradyrhizobium sp. 613_E4_N2_2. Next base: position 3,124,139 of record NZ_CP197234.1, on the reverse strand, counting down.
ACAATGGGGCTCGACCGGCGCACGCAATCCTCCGACATGCCGGTTGCGTTGCAGGCGCTCGGTCTCGTGCTGTTCGTCCTCTCGACGCTGTTCATCCTGTGGGTGTTCCGCGAAAACTCGTTCGCCGCGCCCGTGGTGAAGCTCCAGGCCGAACGCGCACAGCGCGTGGTCTCGACGGGGCCTTACGCGCATGTGCGCCATCCCATGTACAGCGGCATGATCCTGTTCTTCGCCGGCGTGCCGCTGCTGCTGGGCTCGTGGTGGGGCCTTGCGATAGCGCCGGTCATCGTCGTCTTGTTTGCTGTCCGCATCGGCATCGAGGAGCGCACGCTGCGTGAGGGCCTGCCGGGCTATTCCGACTATATGACGCGCGTGCGCTATCGCCTGCTGCCCGGCGTGTGGTGAGCCGCTATCCGGACCAGCTAATTGTCCAATTCCTTGTAGCGGCGGAAAATGCCTTGCTCGTTGAAGGGAATGCGGCGCTCACTTTCGAGATAGGCCTTGATGTTCGGCCGCGCGGCGATGCGGTCGTGCAGGCCGACGAGGCCCGGGATATTTCCCTCGAACGCCTTCATGCGCTTGGGAAAGGCGTAGCGCAGCCCGGCGACGATCTGGAACAGCGAGAGATCGACGTAAGTCAGCCTGCGACCGGTGACATAGGCGCCGCCATTGCCGGCGAGAAGCTCTTCGAAATAGCCGAGATATTTCGGCACGCGCTCGTCCCAAAACTCGGCCGTGCGCTTCTTCGCCGGCGCCTTCTGATCTTCATAGTAAATCGAAGGCCCGAGCGGGTGATGGGTGTCGTGGATCTCGGTCACGAGGTCGGTGATGGTGAGCTGAAGCTGGTGCACCCAAAGCTTGCCCGCTTCCGTCTTCGGCGCGAGCCCATGACGGGCGCCAAGATAGAGCAGGATGTTGGCGGTCTGGCCGATGACGAGCTTGCCCGCTTTCAGGAACGGCGGCGCGAAGGGCGGCGTGCCGCCATGCGCGTCCATCATCTTCATCATCGCAGCTGTTCCGCGCGCCCCCCGCGCGACGTCGATATAAGCCGCCCCCGCCTCCTCCAGCGCCAGCCGCACATATTCGCCGCGACCCTGGATCTCGGGCCAGTAGTAGAGCTCGTATTTCATGGGAAGGGTCCGTGAGCGTGGAAGCGGTCGGACCAATGTAACATGCGGCCGAAGGTTCCGTGAGAGCGAGACGGAACGGCGGCACCACATACCCCGTCGTTGCGAGCGCAAGCGAAGCAATCCAGAATCTTTCCGCGGAGACAGTCTGGATTGCTTCGCTACGCTCGCAATGTCGCGGGGAGAGAGCTGCGCGCCCTAACTCAATTCGCCGCGAAACAAAACAGCAGGCCGTCGCCGCCGGTGCTCTTCAGATCGGCCTGCGAGCAGCCGCCGTCAGGACCGCGCGAGGGGTGAGAGCTGTTCCAGGACTTTGACGGCTCGTCGTCGCGCAGGCCCTTACGATCGGCATGGCCGACGACCGCCGCGCCCTGCGTGCTCGACGTCCAGTTCCTGCAGGTCTTGTCGTCGCCCGCGGCAAAAGCGGTGCCGTCCGGTTGCGATCCCGTGAGGATATCGTGCCGGTTCGGCGTGTCGCCGGCGCCGTTGATGACCTCGCCCTTCTCGCTGAGCGCGGTCTGCTTGGTGAGGTTATTGGCCGCGCCGTGCAGGTCGGCAACGTCCTTGGCAATCACCGCCCCCTTGGCATTCTGCCACGGTCCCTTGCCAATGCGGTCCTTGGCATTGACGGCGGGCTTGCCGTCAGCGGCCTGCGTCGAGAGATAGGCGCGCCAGGTCTTGGCACCGGCACCGCCGGCCTGCGCCAGCTTCTGGCACTGCGCATCGGCTCCCTCCAGGCCGCCGAGATCGGCTCCCTTGCCCGGCCCGCTCGAAGTCACGAAGAAGGTCATGTCGGCTGACTGCGCCTGCACCGATGGACTCGCGAAGAGCGCGAGCGCAGCGCCTGCTGGCACGATGACCCTGGCAAGAATGCTCATCCTATCCTCCCGATTTTTCCGGCGATTGCGCCTGGCTGGACGGTCTTTGATCCGCTGACATGAACCCGTCACGACAGACATTATTCCAGCGGCCATCCGCCGCACGCGCATCACCTCGAGCGGCGGCGCTCGACCGGTCGCCCCGAGGGCCATGTCGATTAATTGCTTCCAGAGACCGTAGCGCCGGGCGAGCATACCAACGTGGGGCCGATCCTCAAGAGATCGCCCAGGAGGGGACGCGGGAGTCTGCTGCGGGGCCGTTCAGGGCGGCATCCGCGATCACATCGGGGCTGCCGCCGGGCGCGGCGCGAGGGGAGATCGTCATGCACTGGAACACCGTCCGCCCAATCGCGGCAATTGCCGGCTATGCCGCGCTTTGCTGCCTTGCCATCAGTCCGGGCCGCGCCTCGGCCGCGGAATTGCTCAAAGCCCGGCTTGCGCAAAACCTCGGACCGATCTCCGGCCTTGCGATCGTCGCCAAATCGAAGGGGATTTTCGAAAAGAACGGACTGGACATCACCGTCTCGAACTTCACGTCCGGCAAGCAGTGCCTGGACACCGTGATCGGGGGCGGCGCCGACATCGCGACGACGGCGGAGGCGCCGGTCACCGCTTCGGCGATGGCAAACCAGCCCATCGCCTTCGTCGCCGGCATGGAATATTCCGACCTCAAGACGGTCGTCGCGGCCAAGGCCGGCGTCAAGACCAAGGCAGATCTTCGCGGCAAGCGAATCGGATTCACTGCCGGCACCGGCAGCGAGGTCTACACGGCGACTTTGCTGAAGTCGGCGGGATTGACTCCCAAGGATGTCACCCTCGTCAACCTGCGGCCGCAGGAGATGCTGCCGGCACTTGCAGCAGGAAGCATCGACGCGATCGACACTTGGGAACCCCACATCGCCAACGCCAAGAAGGCCCTCGGCGAAGCCGTCGCTGAGCTCGATACAACGGGCACATACTCCGAGACGTTCAACATCGTCGTCACGAGACCCTATCTGTATGCCAACCCTGCGCTGGTTGAGAAGTTCATCGCCGCGCTGATCGACGCCGAGGTCTGGATGAAAGCACACCCGGATGAAGCGATCACGGTCGTGGCGGACGCGGTCGGCATGAAGCGGGACGACCTCGCTCCGATCTGGGCCGACTATGTTTACCGGGTGCGTCTCGACGACCGGCTGATCGAGATTCTCAAGACCCACTCCGCATGGCGCCTCGAGAGCGGCAACCATCCTCCGGGAGCGGTGATGCCCGACTTCAGCAAGGTCGTCGTCGCCGAGCCGCTGAAGAAGGTCGACCCCGCACGCGTCACGCTCTCGTGGAAATAGGCACCCGCACAGCCATGCAGGACGGCACTTCAGCAGGACAAGAAATTGCTCTCCGCACCGACGGTCGCGGTCGGCGGCCGGATTCAGCTCGTCTTCGCCGCCTCAATATTCTGGTCGGGGCGATTTCGCTTCCCCTGTTCGTCGGCCTCTGGGAACTGGTCTCCCGTTCCGGGGCCGTCAACATGGTGCTGTTTCCGCCGCCGACGGTAGTTGCTGCGGCGGTCCTTGAGTGGATACGAAGCGGACAGTTCCTTGGCGATCTGCTGGCCAGCCTCTTTCGCGTCACCACGGGGTTCATCTTAGGCGGCGCGCTCGGCATCCTGCTCGGTATCCTCACCGGCCAATTCCCTGTTGTTTCGAGCTTGCTGTCCCCGCTATTCCACATCCTGCGGCCAATTCCGCCGATTGCTTTCGTGCCGATCGTCATCCTGTGGTTCGGCCTGTCGGAGGCGGGAAAACTATTCCTCGTCGTATGGGGCGTGTTCTTCACGGTTTGGCTTTCGACCCACATCGGCGTGCAGAAGGTCGACCGCGGCCTGATTCGGGCGGCGTTGATGCTCGGCACGCCCCGGCGGCAGATGCTCCAGGAGATCGTGCTGCTGGGCGCGCTTCCCTACATCGTGGTCGGGTTGCGCACCGCCGTCAGCATCTCGTTTTACACGCTTGTCGCGGCCGAACTCGCAGGCGCTTTCGCCGGCATTGTCTACAGGATCGAGATTGCCCAGCAGAATTTGCAAACGGGCCAGGTCATGGGCGGGCTCGCAGCGCTCGGGTTGATTTCGTTCACTGCCGACCGGCTGTTTTCGGCTCTTGCGGAACGTACTGTCTGGTGGCGTTGATGTCTGGAGCTCGATCGACCATGAAACTGGCTCTGGCAAATTCGCCAGCCTCCGTCGAATCGGCGCGGAAACAACCGGCCATTCAAGTCTCAGACCTGAGCATCGTTTTTGACACCCGCGGCGGGCAGACCATCGCGGTGGATCGCGTGTCCTTCGACGTGGCACCTGGCGAGTTCGTTTGCATCGTCGGGCCCTCCGGCTGCGGCAAGTCGACGGTGCTCAATACGATCGCCGGACTGGAGGTGCCGTTTGAAGGCGACATCCTGGTAGAGGGCTCGCGTGTCTACAGCCCGCGACCCGATGTCGGCATGGTATTCCAGCAGCCGCATCTCTTCCCCTGGAAGTCTGTCCGCAGGAACATCGCCCACGGCCCGAGGATGCATGGGAAGTCCAGGACGGAAGCGAATGCCATCGCCGACGATCTGATCGCGATGGTCGGTCTCAAGCGTTTCGCCGACGCCTATCCGAACACGCTGTCCGGGGGCATGCAACAGCGCGTGGCGATCGCGCGAGCGTTGGCCAATCAGCCGCGCGTGCTGCTGATGGACGAGCCCTTCGGGGCCCTCGATGCGCAGACCCGGGCGGTGATGCAAGACAATCTGCTGGAGCTGCGCGACCGGATCAAGGCGACGATCGTGTTCGTCACGCATGACATCGATGAAGCCATCGTGCTGGCCGACCGTGTTCTCATCATGAGCGCGGGGCCCGGCCGCATCCTGCGCGAAGTCGCGGTCAAGCTGCCGCGCCCGCGGTCGAGTTCTGTCATGGTCGAGCCAACCTATCTTTCCCTCAAGAAGGATTGTCTCGACGTCATCCGCGCAGAAGGGTTGCGGGCGTTCAATCAGTCGGACGCGAGCTGATCCCCCAGAACTTGGAAATCGCGAAGCAGCCCGCAGCGCGCTGGCATGGTTCTTGAATAATCGATGCCGGGTCTCACCGTGGAGCCGGCGATGCACAGGGCGAATAGCGCGATAGCGGCAGGCGTGATGCTGGCCGAGTCGGACAATCTCGTCAGGCCGCTGCCCGGCTTGCTGGATGGTCTCAACCGGGCTGATTGCAATCGGCTGCGCGCGATCGGACGCGAGAAGGCCCTGGAAGCCGGCCAACTGGTTTGGTCTCAGGGCGACACACAGGCTGGGATCTACCTGATCAGCGAGGGACGCATACGCAGCTACTATGCGGCGCCGTCGGGGCGCGAGGTCACGCTCGCCTACTGGTTTCCCGGCAACTTCGTCGGCGGCCCCGATATATTCGGAACGGGCCCGCACATGTGGTCATCGGTTGCGGCCGAACCCAGCCTGTTGACGTTCATGCCGGGACTGGCGCTGCGGCGGCTTGCGCTGGAATCGCCGGCGATCGCCGTCGCCTTGCTGGATGCCCTGGCATTCAAGGCGCGTTGCTATTCGGCGATGGCCCAGATGCTCGGGACGCGCTCGGTGACCGAGCGGCTGCATAGCCTGTTGATCTTCCTGTCGCACGTCTACGGCGTGAAGCGCGACGGCGAGGTCGTCATCGGGATGCCGTTTACCCACGGCGATCTCGCCAATCTCATCGGATCCACCCGCCAATGGGTGACAGTACAGCTCGCACGGCTCCAGGAGGAAGGCGTGATCAGGTACGACAGATCCGTGATTTCGATCCTGGATCTTTCGACGCTCGAGCAAGAGATGGAATGAATTCCGACCTTCAGCCGCCAGACTTCAATTCGAACGCCGCTCGGCCTGCACTGGCCTCGAACCGCCGCGCCAGTCCGATCAGCGCGCGATCATGCCAGGCCGGCGCCAGCAGGGTCACGCCCATGGGCATGCCGTTCCGCAATGTCGCGTTCGGAACCGCCACGCCGCAGAGATCGAGCAGATTGGCAAAGTACGAGTAGTAGCCGAGGCGATTGTTGAGGGTGATCGGATCGCGATCCATCTCCTCCAGCGTGAACGGCCGCGGTGCGGTCGGGACCACCAGCGCATCGATACCCGCAAAGATCGCTTCGGCGTCGCGGCGAAGCCGGTGCAGCCGGTGAATGGCACCAAATGTGTCGATCGCTGAATAGCCGGCGGCCGAGCCCAGCACGGTCCTCGTGACATCAAGCAGGGAGCCAGAATCGATGTCCATAAGCGAAGCGATGGCCGAGTGCCGCTCCGCGACCCAGGGTCCGCTGAACATCAACTCCCCGGCCTGGCGGAACGGCGCGAAGTCCACCTCGATCGCCGTTCCTCCGATCTGCGTGAAACGCTCGCAGGCGCGCTCATAGAGCTCGCCGCATTCCGGCATGCCGAAGCATTCGAGATCGGCGGCCGCAATGCGGCCGAACCGGAACGATGGCACCGCCCCGCTGGCGAAAGAAAAGGCCCGGGGCAAGCGGCTGTAGGGATCTTCGAAATCGAACCCTTCGATGATTTCGAGGATCGCCTCGCCGTCGCTGACGGTGTTGCAGAACACCGAAACGCAATCGATCGTCGGGCAATTCGGCACCAGCCCGCGTGATGACACCAGCCCAACGGTCGGCTTGATTCCGACGATGTTGTTGAAGCCGGCAGGTATGCGGCCGGATCCGCCGGTATCGGTGCCGAGCGCGAACGCGACGTGCCCGGCCGCGACGGCGACCGCGGACCCGGAACTGGAGCCTCCCGCGATATAGCGCGCATCGGCAACCGACGCGCAGGGGCCATAGGGCGAACGCGCACCGGACAGGCCTGTGGCGAACTGATCGAGATTGGTCTTTCCGAGACAAATTGCGCCGGCCGCGGTGAGGCGTTCGACGCTGTGCGCGGAATGCCAGGGCGTGTAGCTGAACGCGGGGCATGCGGCAGTGGTCGGCATTCCCTCGACATCGATATTGTCCTTCACACCAAAGGGAATGCCGAGCAGCGGAAGATTTTCGCCTGTCCGCGCGCGCGCCACGAGCTTCCGGCATGCTTCGAGCGCCTCCTCCCGCGGGCGGAGATAGATCCAGCAATTGCGGTCGCGCTCGGCCTCGATCCGGTCATACGCCGTTTCGATCGCCTCCAGCGGCAGGGACGAATTCCTGGCAATGGTTTCGTGATTTGTCCTGGAGCGCGCGACAGACTGGCTCACCTAATATCTCCCTCTCTAACCGGTAGGCGCGAAATTGCGGGAGCTCTGCGCGGGCAACAAGCAATTAAGTGCTTCGCGCAAAATGGTCGGCCGTATCGGGATATAAGCGGCTCAAAGAAAAAGGGCGCCGTGCCGAAGCACGACGCCCTTGTCTTTAATCTGCGTACGATCAGTTGGTCTGCTGGATCGCCGACAATTCCCAGCCGCTGCCCGGACGGCGGGCAAAGGTCCAGATCTCGGTCGCCTCGCCCGGCTGCTCGCTGCCGGCGACAACCGTACCGCTGTTGCGGTCCAGCGTCTTGTCGGTGAGGGCGAAGCGCAGCGCCACCGTGGCGTATTCGGTCTCGCCTTCGCGCCAGGCTTCCGCGAGGTCGCCCTGCAACAGCTTGACGTTGGTCACCTTGTTGACGACGTTGCGCGCGCGGTTCTGGCCGAGGTCCTGCTCGAAATAGGAGACCATTTCCGGCGTCGCGAGCGTGTGCAGCTTGGCCACGTCCTCGTTCGACCAGGCGGCCTGGACATCGCCGAGCAGGCGCTCGAATGCCTCATAGTCATCAGGCTTGATCTCGAGCGGTGCGTTGTTGGCGCCGCCGAAGCCGAAGCCGCCGAGACCACCGCCAAGTCCACCACCGACGCTACCGCCACCGAGGCCGCTGCGATAGTTCGGCTGCGGTCCCTGACCGCTGCCTGCATCAGCATTGGCATAGGCCGCCTGCTGCGAGTGGCGGCGCTGCCACCAGGACATCGCCAGCCGCACCACCAACACCACGAGCGCGATCTGGATGATCAGGCCAATGATTGACGACAGGCCGCCGAGGCCACCGAACAGGCCGCCGCCGAACAGCATGCCGAGCAGGCCTGCGCCGAGGAAGCCGGCCGCAAGGCCGCCCATGAAGCCGCCGGCGCGGCCGAACAGGCCGCCGCGCGCGGGTGCGGCGGCAGCCGAATTCATGCCGGCACCCGGCTGGGTATAGGTGCGGTTGAACTGCGAGGTCGAGCCCGGCGCGGTCGTGGTCGACGGCGGCGCCGAATAGGTGCGCGAACCGCGCGAACCCGACGACATGCCACCACCGACGCGGGCGTCGGCGGACGAAATCACCAGCGCAGTCGGCAGCGCAAGCGCCAGCATGACGGCGAGGGTCTTGAAGAGAGTGCGGGAGCGTTGCGAGAAAGTCATGTGCGTTTCCCAAATCCCCGGCATGGGGACGTGCTCCTAACATGGGCAGACTTCCCGAAAAGTGAAGCCGGTTTCGGAACTTATGGCTGCGGCCCTCAGTCGCGGGGATGTGGCAAAAGCCCATATTTGGCGGGGGTTTGGCCGGGGAGCCGGAGGAACCGCGGTCGCCGGTTACCGGCGGGTTTACGACAGGAATGCCGCTTTTTCCTCGTCATTTCCAGGAACTCTCGCAAATCGACAGTGGTAGTCGCCGTCATCCCGCCTTTGCCATCGTCTCCTTTACGGCCGCCACGAGCTGGCTGAGCGTGAACGGCTTTGGCAGGAAGTCGAATTGCTGGCCTTCGGGCAGGCTCTTCTCGAAGGCATCCTCGGCGTAGCCGGAGACGAAGATGAACTTGATGTCGGGATTCTTCTCGCGCATCGCCTTCAGCAGCGTCGGGCCGTCCATCTCGGGCATCACGACGTCGGAGACGACGAGATCGATCGCACCGCTCTGTTCCTCCAGGACCTCCATGGCCTCGACGCCGTTCTCGGCCTCGACCACGGTGTAGCCGCGCGAGCGCAGGCCGCGTGCGTTCAGCGCGCGCAGGCCCTCTTCGTCCTCGACGAGAAGGATGGTGCCCTGTCCGGTGAGATCGGTCCGCGGCTTGGCCTCCGCCGCCGCAGGTGCGGTCTCCTTCGCGGCGCCATTGGCCGCGCCGACCACTGCTGCGGGCTGCTCTTGCACCTCGGGCTCGGCGTGATGGCGCGGCAGGAAGATATGGAACGAAGTCCCCTGCCCCGGTTCCGAGTCCACGTAAATGAAGCCGCCGGTCTGCTTGACGATGCCGTAGACGGTGGAGAGCCCGAGGCCGGTGCCCTTGCCCACTTCCTTGGTCGAGAAGAACGGCTCGAAGATCTTGTCGCGGATATCGGCGGGGATGCCGGTGCCGGTGTCGGCGACCTCGATCCGTACATAGTCCGCAGCCGGCATGCCCTTGTAGGCGAGCTTGGCCGCTTCTTCCGCGGTGACGTTGGCGGTGCGGATGATCAGCTTGCCGCCGTCGGGCATGGCGTCGCGCGCGTTCACCGCCAAGTTGACGATTACCTGCTCGAACTGGGAGACGTCGACCTTCACCGGCCAGAGATCGCGGCCGTGGATGGTCTCGTGCTTGACCTTCTCGCCGATCAGCCGGCGCAGCAGCATGGCGAGATCGGACAGCGCATCGCCGAGGTCGAGCACCTGCGGCCGCAGCGTCTGCCGCCGCGAGAACGCCAGCAACTGCCGCACCAGCGTCGCCGCGCGCGTCGCGTTCTGCTTGATCTGCATGATGTCCTGGAACGACGGATCGGTCGGCTTGTGCGCGTTCAGCAGGAAGTCGTTCGCCATCATGATGGCGGAGAGCACGTTGTTGAAGTCGTGGGCGATGCCGCCGGCGAGCTGGCCGACCGTCTCCATCTTCTGCGACTGGTTGATCTGGTTCTCCAGCGCGCGCCGCTCGGTGGTCTCGAGCATGTGCACGATGGCGGCTTCGGCCTCGTTCTCGGCCGCATCCACCGGCGTGACGAAGAACTGGCCCCAGCGCTCCTTGGCTCCCTCGAGCGCCACCTCGACCGGCGCGACGTCGGCCTGGCCCTCCGCGGCCTGGTTGATGGCCGTGATCAAAAGTTGCCGGTCGCGCGAATTGACCGCGCGGAAGATCGACTTGCTGGCGCTGTCGAGCCCGAGCGCCTGCCCGAGCTTGGCGTAGCGCGCGTTGGCGCGCACGACGTTGCCGCCGCGGTCGACGGTCGCGATCGCCATCGGCGTATGGTCGAAGAAGCGCATGAAGCGCACTTCGGCGGCGCGGTCGGGATCGCTGCGCTCGTCGCGGGCGCGGCTGATGACGAGCGTGCGCGACGGCCCCGGCGCGCCGTCGGCGCCGAAGGCGAGCTTGTGATAGAGCCGCACCGGCATGGTCTTGCCGGTGCGCATGCGCAAGTCGATGTCGAAGACTTCCGTCTTCACCTCGCCCGGCACCGCCACGATCGCGGTGAGCAGCGAGGCGCCGTCGCCGGAGACGATGTCGGTGAGCTTCAGCCCGCCCGAGCCGATCTCGGCAAGATCGTAGTCGAGCCAGTTCGCCAGTGTCGCGTTGACATAGGCAAGCTCGCCGGCCGGATTGACCGAGAAGAAGCCGCAGGGCGCGTGATCGAGATATTCGATCGCGTGCTGGAGTTCCTGGAACACGTCCTCCTGGCGCTCGCGGTCGCGGGTGATGTCGGAGATCGACCACACCGCGTATTTCGCCTCGCGCTTCCCGGTGCCGAGCGGGCGTACCCGCATGCGCAGCCAGCGGCCCTGGCTGCCATCATGGCCTGAGATGCGCACCTCTTCCTGCTGCCGTTTTCCTTCGCGCGCGGCCTTCAGCAGGCGGAACACGGCTTCGGAGACGTCGGGGTTGCCGATGAAGACGCGCTCCACGGGCCGCACCTCCTGCGGTCCGCTGGCGCCGGTGAGCGTCAGATAGGCGGCGTTGGAATAGACCACGTGGCCGCGGGGATCGGTCACGGCCAGGCCGTCGAAGGCGTGGTCGGCAATGCGCCCCATCACGGGATCGTCGAGACTGCGGTCGACGAAGCGGATGATGCCGGCGGCGAAGGCGAACAGGTTGAACAGGCCGACCATCGCCAGCACGGCGAGGATGCCGAGGATATAGGGCTGCGCCTGCGCGCGCCCGAGCGTCATCAGCCCGACGGCGACGGCGACGAGGCCGGCAGCCACCAGCAGCACCAGCGCAATGCTGCCCGAGCGCGGCGACGGCTCGTGCGCCGCAACGGGCTCGCGTGTGAGGTCGTGGTCGGTCTCGGCAGTCATTTCAAGCTGGCACAGCCTGTCGGCAGAGAATCAACGCGCTACGGGGCGCGTGGGGTCCTCCCTGCCTGAATCGGACCCGCAGGCGCAAGGGCAGCAAGGGCGAAAGGTACGCTGATTCCCAGATTACGGCCATTTCCGGTACTTTTCGGGCATTTTATCCGCGTCCGGCGCCGAATCCCTGCTTCAGCCGCATGACGTAACCGATGACCTCGGCGACCGCATGGTAGTGCTCGGTCGGGATTTCCTGGTCGATTTCGACGGTGGCGTAGAGCGCGCGGGCGAGCGGCACGTTCTCGACGATCGGGATGTCGTGCTCGCGCGCGATCTCCCGGATCTTGAAGGCGAGGTTGTCGACGCCCTTGGCGACGCAGATCGGCGCGGACATGCCGCGCTCGTAGGACAGCGCGATCGAATAGTGGGTCGGGTTGGTGATGATCACGGAGGCCTTGGGAACCGCCGCCATCATGCGCTTCTTGGAGCGCTGCTGGCGCAATTGCCGGAGCTTGCCCTTGATGTGCGGGTCGCCTTCGGACTGCTTGAACTCTTCCTTGATCTCCTGGAGCGACATTTTCTGCCGCTGGAACCAGCTGCGATACTGGAAGAAATAGTCGCCAATGGCGATGATCGCGAGCGCCGCGACCACCGCGCCGAGCAGATGAATGGTCAGGCTGGTGCTGGCGCCCAGCATGGCGGCCGGATCGAGCCTGACCATCGCCTCCATGCGATGGCGCTCCGGCCACAGGACCACGGTCATGACCGCGCCGAGCACGATCAGCTTGCCGAGCCCCTTGAGGAAGTTCGCGGCCGCCTGCTTGCCGAAGATCCGCTTGAGGCCCTCGGCCGGCGACAGTTTGCTGAATTTGGGTTTCAGGGATTCGGCCGACCAGACCAGGCGATGCTGGAGCACGTTGCCGGCAATCGCCGCCAGCACCAGCATCAGCAGGGGCACGCCGATCGCCGCGAGCACGGCGACCTCGATCTGCTGCATCAGCGCGAGCAGAGCCCTGCCGTCGGTCTTGATCATCCAGGAATTGGCGAGCAGGTTGCGCATCGGCGTCACCAGCCCGCTGCCCACCGAGCCCGAGAAGGTGGAGACCACGAGCGTGCCGCCCGCGATCATGAACCAGGTGTTGATCTCCTGGCTCTTGGCGACGTCGCCGCGTTCGAGCGCCTCTTCGAGACGCTTTTGTGTCGGGTCTTCTGTTTGACTGTCGGGATCGTTGTCGTCTGCCATCGATCACCTATTTGAGCGGCATCATCTGGTGCATGACACCGATGAAATAGTCGAGATACGTGCCCATCATCGCGGTGAGCACCACAGCGAGCACCAGGAAGCCCACGAAGATCGACAGCGGCACGCCGACGAAATAGACCTGCATCTGCGGCATCAGCCGCGCCAGCACGCCGAGCCCGATGTTGAAGACGAGGCCGAACACCAGAAACGGCCCGGAAAGTTGCAAGCCCAGGCTGAACGCGGCGGCAAAGGCGCGCGTCGCCAGTGAAGCGACGTCGCCGCTCGATACGGTCTCGCCGGGCGCGAAGATCGTGTAGCTGTCGTTCAGCGCGGCGATCACCAGATGATGGCTGTCGGTGGCAAACAGCAGCGTCACCCCGAGCATGGTCAGGAAATTGCCGACCAGCACGCCCTGCTGTCCCTGTGTCGGATCGACCGAAGTGACGAAGCCGAGCCCCATCTGCTGCGCAATCACGGCGCCCGCGACCTGAAGCGCCGACAACGTCACGCGCGCGGTCGCCCCCAGCACGATGCCGATCACGATCTCATGCAGCATCATGACCAGCAGCGGCGCGATCGAGCCCATGTCGACGTGGTAGGCGTTGCGATGCAGCGGCAGGATGATCAGCGTCAGCAGCAGCGCGATCGCCAGCTTGATCCGCGTCGGAATGTTGGTCTCGCCCAGCCCCGGCAACAGCATCACCATCGCACCGACCCGGGCGAAGGCGAGCATGAAGGAAGCGGCGAGCGCCGGCAGCAGCGAGACGTCGATGCGCATGACGGGCGCATTGTGCCTCAGCCGCCGATGATTCGCGACGAGATCCGCATCATGTGGGAATGGAGTGCGTCGGCCATGAACGGCAGCGCCAGCAGCATCGTGGCGAAGATGGCCAGGATCTTCGGCACGTAGATCAGCGTCTGCTCCTGGATCTGCGTCAGCGCCTGGAACAGCGACACGACGACGCCGACCACGAGGCCGACCACCATCAGCGGCGACGACACGATCACGATGGTCCAGATCGCATCACGCGCGACGTCGAGGGTTTCAGGTCCGGTCATGTGCAGAATTCCTTGTTCATTTCTCGCCTCCTCACCGCTGTTCCGAGCGGTGCAAAGGCCTATCCCCGTCATTGCGAGCGCAGCGAAGCAATCCAGACCGCCGCCAGCGGAAAGATTCTGAATTGCTTCGCTTCGCTCGCAATGACAATTGGGGCGAGCGCGAGCGCCAAAAATCAGATCGGCATCTTCATGATGTCTTCATATGCCGCGATCACGCGGTCGCGGACCGAGACCAGCGTGGACACCGCGACGTCGGTGTCGGCGACCGCCGTCACCACGTCCATTACGTTGGCCTTGCCGGCGGCCATCGCCACGGTTTGGGCGTCGGACTTGCGGCCGGACTCCATGACGCTGCCGACAGCGTCTTTCAGGAGCGACGCGAAGGACTGCCCGCTCGCTTCGCTGCCCTTGCCGGCGCCGCTGTTCTCCAGCACGCGGGCGAGGTTGGCATAAGCATTGGCTGCGATTGTCGGTGATGCCATGGCTTAATTGTCCTGTTCAGCTCTTGAGGATGTCGAGCGTGCGCTGGATCATCCGGCGCGTCGCACTGATGATGTTGAGATTGGCCTCGTAGGACCGCTGCGCGTCGCGCATGTCGGTCATCTCGACCACCGAGTTCACGTTGGGATATTTGACGTTGCCGGTCGCATCGGCGGCCGGATTGCTCGGTTCGTATTTGGTGCGGAAGTTCGACCGGTCCGGCTTGATCCTGCCGAGGGTGACGACCTGCGCGTCGAGCGTGCGGTCCAGCGCGGAGGAGAAGGTCGGCACCTTGCGCCGGTAGGGATCGCCACCTGATGTCTGCGAGGTCGAATCCGCGTTCGCGATGTTCTCCGAGATCACCCGCATGCGCCCGGCCTGCGCGCGCAGGCCGGAGGTCGCGATCGCCATCGAGCGGGCAAAGTCGCTGCTGTCATTCGCCATGATGCGCTTCCCTCAGCTCTTGAGCATGATCTCCGCGCAAACGCGTTCCGCGTTTGTCGCGAGGGAAAACCGCCCGCACACTTTTCCGGATCATGCTCTAGCCTTTGCCGATCGCGGTCTTGAGCAGATGCAGGCTCTTGGAATAGAGCGAGGTCGCCGCCGCGTAGTCCATCTGGTTGCTGGCGGCCTTCATCATCTCCTCTTCGAGATTGACGGCGTTGCCCGCGGGACGGGTCTCGAAACCCGCATTCCTGTTCTGGTCGAAGCCCGAGGCCGCGCCGGATGGCGTCATGTGGGAGCCGCTGGTGCGGGTGAGCGCCAGGGGGCCCATCGAGCCGGTGACGGCGCCTGATTTGTCGAGTTTCGGCTCGACCAGGTCGCGCGGCCGGAATTTGGGCGTGTCGGAATTGGAGACGTTCTCGGACAGGACGCGCTGGCGTTCCTGGTGCCACTGCATCTTGGTGCGAAGCGCCGACAGCACCGGGAGGTCGTTGATGGACATCGTTGCGGCTCCTTCCGCCTCTCGGACCAGAGGCCCGTAGCTAGGCAGAATTTGCCGCGTGTATGGTTAACAGGTGGTTAAAGATGGCGTCGATGCATGTCCCTTGATGGAACACCATTTTGCGCCCCCCGTGATTCTACGCATCCAAAAGCGGCATTAACCCAACCGTTTGGCGGGCCATGCACAGGCCAAGAAGTCGTTTTGGATCGAGCGATTCATAGGTTATTAAGAGCTGGGGACGGCAAAACTTGCCGTGGGACGTTAAGAAATCGCAGTTTGGGGCATCCCACGCCGATGGTTGGCGCGTCTGACCATGGGCACGAGAAAAGCGCCATTTGTCGGGGACAAGTATGCAAGGCAGCCCAATCACCTTCATCGTGGCGTTCATCGTCGTTCTGGCGTTGATCGGCGTCGCCGCATGGTTGGTTCGCCGATTCGCCAGCAGCCGGCTCGGTGCCAACACCCAGCGCGGCCGGATGCCCCGGCTTGCCGTGATCGATGCCGCCGCGGTCGATGGCCGGCGCCGCCTGGTGCTGGTCCGGCGTGACAATGTCGAGCATCTGCTGATGATTGGCGGTCCCACCGACATCGTCGTCGAGCCCAATATCGTGCGCGCAGCGCCCGGCCGCGACCAGCTTCCGCAGCGTTCCAATGCCGCCGAGCCGCCGCGCCTTGCCCCGATGCCCGATACCAGCAGCTGGACCGACGAAGCTCCGCGGCCCGAACTGCTCGATCATCCCGAACCGCAAATGCCCGAGCCGCCGCGGCCGCGTCCCTCCTTCGCCGACGAGGTCCGCCGGCCCGCTCCCGCACTGGCCGAGCGTCGCAACGAACCGCCACTGGCCGGCTTTCCGCCTGAGCCGATCCTGCCGCCGCGCCCCGAGCGCGAGTCACGCCCCGAGCCGGTTCCGCCGCGCATCGCCCGCAACGAGCCTCCGCTGATGCCACGTCCCCCGCGGCAGACCGAGCCGGTGAAAGTGCCCCCGGTGCGGGCCGAGCGCGCGGCCGCGCCACCGCCTCCCCCGCCCGTGCCGCAGGCTCCGCCCGTTCCGCCGCCGGCCCCCGCTCCTGCCGCGCCCTCGAACGCCGAGCAGAATCTCGCCGAGATGGCGCAGCGTCTCGAAGCCGCACTGCGCCGCCCCGCCGGCGAGACGGTCGCGCCTCCGGTTGCGCCCGAGCCGCCCGCGCCGCCGCCGCCCCGCGCCGCGCGCAGCGAGCCGCCGGCACCCCCGGCTCCGCCCGCAAAGCCGGCCGCGGAGAAGACCAGCTTTGAAAATCTCGAAGACGAGATGGCCTCGCTGCTCGGCCGTCCGAAGCCGTCTTCGTGAGGCTGCCGGCCCTCCCGCGTAGAGTTGTTTTTCTTTCTGTCCTGATCGCCGCGGCTTCGCTCGCGATGCCTGCGCATGCGCAGGACATCAGCATCAATCTCGGCGGTCAGGGGGGCGGCGTCACCGAGCGCGCGATCCAGCTCATCGCGCTGCTCACGGTGCTGTCGATCGCGCCGTCGATCCTGATCATGATGACGTCATTCACGCGCATCGTGGTCGTCTTGTCGCTGCTGCGCACCGCGATGGGCACGGCGACCGCGCCGCCGAACTCGGTGATCATCGCGCTCGCAATGTTCCTCACCTTCTTCGTGATGGGACCTGTCCTGCAGAAGTCCTACGACGAGGGCATCCGCCCGCTCGTCGCCAACCAGCTTGGCGTCGAGGACGCACTCCAGCGCGCTTCCGTCCCCTTGCGCGGCTTCATGCAGAAGAACGTGCGCGAGAAGGACCTCAAGCTGTTCCTGGATCTCTCCGGCGAGCCGCCGCCGGCCACGCCGGACGACCTCGCCCTGCGCATCCTCGTCCCCGCCTTCATGATCTCCGAGTTGAAGCGCGCCTTCGAGATCGGCTTCCTGCTGTTTCTCCCCTTCCTGATCATCGACCTCGTCGTCGCCTCCGTGCTGATGTCGATGGGCATGATGATGCTGCCGCCCGCAACGATCTCGCTGCCGTTCAAGCTGATCTTCTTCGTGCTGGTCGATGGCTGGTCGCTGGTGGCGGGAAGCCTGGTGCAGAGTTACGGGGGCGGATAGCTGCGGCTCCATCCGCCGTCATGCCCCGGCTTGCCGCCTTCGCTGAAGCTTCGGCGGCCGGGCGAGCTTGTGGCCCGGCGTAGCCTTGGCGGAGCCGGGACCGAGGCATCCAGTACGCCGCGGCCTTTCGATTTCATCACTGCGGTCTCTGGAATACTGGATCGCCCGATCAAGTCGGGCGATGACACCGAGAACGTGGCGTACAGTGAGACGGCGTCGACAGCGCCCCTACCCCTTCACGTCATACTGCTTGCTGAGGTGATCGCCGATCTGCACCAGCATGGCGACGCTTTCGGGGAAGCCCGGCTTATCCGTCGCGGCCTGGTCGGCATCGGCGCGGAATTCCCAGCTATCGCCGTCGCGGACGATCGAGATGACGAGGTCATCCGGACCATCGGCATGGACCTTCAATTCGGCCCGCGCCATGGCGATGAGTTCGGCTTCGGTCTTGGCAGGCTTGCTCATATCGACGCTCTCCCGGCATGAAGACGCGCAGGTTGCCGCTTCAACGGGCACCTGTCGAGAGGCCTCGTAGTAGCAGGGTTCCTACCGCGTCATCTTGATCTGCCGCACGACGGGGATCGTGGGCAGCGAGCCGGTGTGGTCGGCCTCGTCCTTCGCTTGCGGCGAGGCCGGCGCGCGGGCGGTTGCGTCGGGGAAGCGCTGCTTCATCTCGCGCAGGAAGCCGTCGAGCGTGTCGACGCTGGCAGCGAGCTTGGCGATCTCGGCGAATTCGGCGCTGGAGGACGCTGCCGGCTTGCTCGCAATGTCGAAGGCGACCCGGTCCGCACTCTCGCTCATCAGCGGCGCATATTTCTCGCGGAAGCGCGACAGGCCGATCGAATCGTCGGCGAGCGCATAGCCGACGGCGGCGCGGATGATGTCGCTCTTCTCGACCGCGTTGAGTGGCTTGAAGTCGCGGAAGCGGTCGCCGTAATAGAGCTCGATCTGCTCGGCGGATTCGCGCCAGCGCCGCGCCGCCCAGAAGATGTCGGAGCGCAGGCGGAGCACCTCGCGTCCGGAAACGTTGGAGACGATGTCGAGCGCGAGATCGTGGCGGCCGACGTCGCTCTGCGCGCGCGCCTCCAGCAGCAGCCGCTGCTGCCGTAGCTCACCGGAGAGATCGCTGATGCGGCTCGCGCGCAGCGCCGAGATCGCCATGTCGGGCTTGCGGTTGGCGAGGTAGATCATGGACAGGCGCGCGGCGACCTGGGCGCGGGCTGCGCCTTCGAGGCGATGGTCGACCTGGTACTGCAACAGTTCGGCGGCCTGGTCGAGCAGGTCGATCGAGGCGAGACGGTCGGCGAGGCGGCGGATCAGTTCGTCGCCGCGGCGGCCGATCGGCGTCAGTTCGCGGAACTCGTAGAACATCCCGAGCGCCTCGACCGGCGGCAGCTCGTCGCCCTTGGGCCCCAGGAAGATCTGCGTGAACAGGTCGGAGGCGAGGTCCTGCGCCTGACGCGAGGCCTCGGCGTTCGGCTGGAGCCTTGTCGCGGTGCGCGCCGCCCTGAGCGCGTCCCGGTAGCGCCCGTTCTCGGCATATATCTGCGACAGCATCTGGAGCGTCTTGACCTCGATCGAGTCGCCCCGCCAGGTCATCGACAGCGTCTCGAGCTCACGCAGCGCGTCTTCCTTGCTGATCTCGTCGCGCTTCTGCCGCAGCGCCACTTCGAGCTGCTTGGCCTCGGCCGCCGCCTGACGATCGTTCGAGGCGACCGCGAATTTGTAGTCGTCGAGCGCATCCCTGTCGTGCCCGAGCGCCTCGGCGAGCCGGCCGCGCAGCACGGCGAAGCCGGGCGCCGCCTCTGGCGATATGCCGACCACCTCGATCTCGCTGCGGCGCTTGGAGGCGCCGGCATAATCCTTCACCTCGAGCGAGGCGCGCATCGCCTCCATCGTCACGATGCGCTGGATGTCGATCGGCAGCGAGGCGATGGCGAATTCGACGTTCTTGAACTTCTCGCGCGCATCCGCCCACTTGCCCTGGCGCGCATAGGCGAGCGCCTTCCAGAGTTGGGAATCGTGGCTGTTGCCGATCACGGGATTGGCGAGGTCCTTCAAGCCCTGCGCCGGCCGGCCGATCAAGATGTTCGCGATCGCATGCATGATCAGCGCGCCGCTCTCCTCCTTGTTGAGGGGATCGGCCAGCATCAGGTCGGTCACCGACTTGGCTTCGTGGTACATGGCGCGCGACATGTAGAACTGCGCGAGATCGAGCCGCGGCAGCGAGCGCTGCGCCGGCTCGACGGCCGCGATCGCCGTGATCAGACTGCCCTGGCGCGTCCAGAAATCCTCCGACTGGCCCTTGCGCCAGCCTTCCGGACTGAAGACCGGCCGCACCGCGGTCGGCGCGCGCTCGGCGGAGATATCGACCGGCGACAGCGTCAGTCCGCCCTTCTTGCCGAGAATGACCTTGTCGGATCCGACCTCGACGCCGACCTCGTCGGAGTTCGGCCGGATCGCGATGCCGTGCGCGGATTCCAGCAGCGAGAGATCGACGAGATCCTGCCGCTTGATGAAGCCGCGCACCGGCCGCTGCCCGGTGACGACATAGAGCGTGTCGCCGGCGTCGGGATCGGTCAGCTTGTGCAACAGGCCCGGATTGGCGAAGGGGATCGCGATATTGGCGAGTGCGGGGTCGGTGATGTTGCGCGACATCATCAGCGGCAGCGGCGTCGCCTGGATCTTGTCGGCGAGCGTCAGGAGCCAATTGGTCTCCTTGCCGACCTCCTCGCTCGTCAGCGAGTAGACCAGCGGCCGGGTGAGACGGATGCGGACCGCCTGCCCCTTGTCGAGCGGCATGCGGCTGACCTCGCCGATCATCGCACCGCCCCGACTGCGGATCGCCTCGACGTCGATCGGCTTCGGCGTATCGAACACCAGCCACACCGTATCGCCGCGGCGGAACGCCGCCGCAGGCGTTGCCACCTGAAGCGGGAAGATCACGCGCAAGCCATCGCTGTCGCGGCGGACATCGACGCTGGCCACGGTGGGCTGCGGCGCGGCCGGCGCCTCGGCAGGTGCGGCCTTGATGCTTTCCTTGACCGGCTCTTTCGCAGCCTCCTTCACGACCTCCTTGGGCGCTTCGGACACCGCGGGCTTGACGGGCGCGACCGCAGCTTCCGTTGCCGGCGCCACAGGCTTCGACACGTCCTTGGGCGGTTCCGCGGCATGCGGTGCTTCGGCCGCGGGAGCCGGCGCAGGCTTCGGTGCTTCGACCGGCGGCATCGCCGCCGGAGCTTCCGGCTTCACCTCGGGCTTCGCTTCGATCTTGGCTTCGATCTTGGCTTCGCGCGCGATCGTCTCGGACGTCGGCGGCGCGATCTCGCGATGGACCTCCTTCGGCTTCTCGGCCGCCGGCTTTTCCGGAGTCGGTCCATGGCCTTGGGCCGCAGGCTTCGCCTGCGCGATCACCGCCTCAGCCGTCGCGGCGGTCTTGCCCTTGTCGGGTTGGAAGGAGATGTCGACGACGTAATTCTTCTCGTCGCGGAAGGAGTGCACGTCCGAATCGCCGATCAGCGCGATCTCGACACTGGTCTGGTCGATGTCGGACTTCTGCTTGATCGAGGCGACATTCGGGGGCGCGGCGACGACGGCGTCCGCCAGATCGAAATTGAGGCCGGCATTGAACGCGAGCGTGAGCTTCTGCTCGTTGAGCACGGAGGACACACCGACGCCGTCGGGCATCTCGAACACGAAGCGCACGAAAGTCGGCTGCACCGAGGCGCGCACGCGGATCTGCGGACGCTTTTTGGTCTCTGCCGCGGCGCGCTGGGCGCGCAAGGCACGTTCGGCGACACGCGCACGCTCGGCCAGTTCCTTGACCACGTCCATGGGCAGGCTTGGCGGCGGCCCCGTCCAGCCCTCCGGCAAGAGATCGATGAAGGTGCGCTCGCCGGCGTTCATGGTGTTGACGGTGACGCGCCGCGCCAGCGACAGGCGGATGGCGCTGCCGTCGGGATCGCGGCGGGCAGAATTGACGTAGTCGGGCGCACCTTCCGGAACGCGATCGACGGGAACGTCGACCGCCCGGTCGAAGCGAATGATGAGAATGGAGCCGGCCGTCGTCACCTCGGAGGGAACGTCCTCGCCGAGCTTGATCACCAGACGGGCAAAGCCGCCACCGGCCGAGAAAGTCGCCTCGCCCCGGACCACATCGGCGGCGCGGGCGGGCGCACCGAGGCCGATGAGCAGGCAGGCCGCCAGCACGGGCGCCTTGCGGACATGGCGCGACAGCCCCCGCGCCAAAGCGCGGGCTCGCGACAAAAATCCAGCGGCAGCCTTCTGCGCCATTGGCGGCGTTTCTTCCAATTCGGCGGTCCATGCCGGCACTGGCGCCGGCCCGTGCCGTCGACTGTAGGTTTTGCCAATTAAGGACTTGTTAATGCTGTAATGACGAATTCACCCGGCACAGTGCGTCGCGACGCCTGCTTGCGGGCTCGGGCGTTCGTGCTTCGAAATCTGGAGAGCAAGTGGTTAAGGAGGTGTTAACCCCCCCTTTGTTCGCACCCGTCAGGAATGCCAATCAAACCCCGCGATTAGCCGGCAAGGAATTCAACTTGCCTCGCGCTTCGCGAATTGACTGCAAGGTCAATCGCTTTTCCGAGATTCGGCTCTCGATGTACTCACGCTCGAGATCGGTCAACTGTGTGTTCAACAACCGCTGATAGCGGCGAATGCTATCGTCGTGAGCTTGAATGAGCGCGAACCTTGCATCCATATTCACCTCCGATTCGTTCCGCCTCACCGAGCCAACTCAGTCGTAATCGACGCCATAACGCGCGAACTCGTCGCCGATGTTCTTCTGAATTGTCCTTGCAGTCGAAATGTCAGATTTTCCGCCGATCGCATCGCCTTGCTTCAGCTTGGCAAGCCCGCGACCAAAAAGCGCGCTCGCCAATTCGGGGGCGACTCGCAAGGCAGCATTGTAGTCATCGATCGCCGCACCGAACTCACCCATCTTCAGGTGGATCAGCCCACGCGAGTCGTACACGGCAGCGCTGGTCGATCCCGATTGAAGCGCTCTGTCGCAATCCTCCAGCGCTTCTCGCGAGGCGCTGAGAACCGCGCGGGTCCAACATCGTCCGCTCCATGCCGCCCGCGAGGCGGGCTGGAGACGGATTGCCTCGTCGTAATCATGCGCCGCGCGCTGGTGGTCGTTTTTCTTCAGATAGGCTCCGGCGCGGTTGACGAAGGCAGCGCCATAGCCGGGATCGAGCTTGATCGCATCATCAAAGGCTTCGATCGCGAGCTCATATTCACGTCTCCTCAAGTGAGCCACGCCGCGGTTGTTGAAGGCCTTTGCGTATGTCGGATTGAGTGCGATCGACTGATCGAAGTCGCTGATGGCGCTGTCGTAGTCGCCCTTTGCCGTGTAGGCGTTGCCGCGATTGTTATACGCGATTGCCAGAGCTGCCGACGAATCTGGACGCGCCTGTATGAAAGTCGTGCAGGCGCCGATCCGGGCATCGAGCGAGGTGGTACCCGTCCCGTTGCACAGTTCGATATTGCTGAGATAGCTGTCCTTCACCCCGGAGTTCTGGGCCGCGACCGGCAAGCCGACCCACATCAGGACGACAAGCGCCAGTCCGCCTTCGGCAACGGAGGATCCTGGTTTCATGTCAGGCTCCCGATCTTCTGAGATCTGGCGATTGCACCGGCTCGGACCAATTCTCTAGCAGCCGCGACAGATGTTCAGATTGAGCCTTTGCTCGGCCCTTTGCTCGGGTTGGCGTGGCCCCGCTGCGCCGGGCTTCTTCGTATATTTGGTCTTGCCCTCTTCGATCAGAGTGGAAAACCTGGTGGTTCCGTCGTCCGAGATTTCGACGTGAGGTGTAGTGCCTCGAATGCCCATCGTCGCGACCGGCGTTTCGATCTTCATGTCACCGGTCTTCGCAACCTGGCCGGCAACAAAAACGAACGTACCCTTGGTCAGGTTGAAGGCTGTCGAATTGGACTTTCCACCCGGCTCGTAGACGTATTCGTCCAATGTCATGCGGGCGTTGCTCGACAAGTTGAACGAAGTTCCATCGACGAAATTGATGCCGACCCGACTGTCGGCACCGGTTCGAACCACATCGCCCAAATAGACGGGATCACCGACTTTCGTCTGGATGGATTCGGCCCCGACGTTTGCCTGGACAATGGCGGCGCCCGCATGCTCGATGATGACCGAGCCATCGGCTGTCACAACTTTCCCGATTGGCTTTGACGACGAGTCCAGCACGGCGCGCCGCGGAGAATCGTCCTGCGCCTGAACCGGGCGGGGTGACGAAGCGGCCAGCGCAAGCACGAGACCTGCCACGAGAACAATCGCTGCACGAGCGCCCATGGCTTCCTCCTTTTCGAAGATATGATCCTCGAGCATCCGAACGGCTCCGACAGCGCTGGCGAAAGCCATCGGCGATAATGGCAGACCAGCAACAGCAAACCACGACAGCCAAAATGGTTATTCCGGGGTAATCCGAATGGCTGATCGCCGTGTCCAAAAGAGTCACTATCCGCGCCAGGCAATTTCAAACAGCTTTTAGCGCTGAAAGCGGTACCGTCGGGCGAAACGTCAGCAATTCTGCCGTGATCAGCTTGGGCGGAATTCTCAGAAACGACAACTTTTTAGCGGGCATAGCTGAGGTTGCCGGAACAAAATTGTTCCCGATCGCGTGACGCGGCAAGCCGGCCAAGACGCGGCGGCATAGGGCGACGCCTGAGGCCGACCGCTAGGGCAATCGAGGTTGAAAAATGGCCGTCACGTCCACTGCAGAGCACGGGGGCGAGCGCGAAGCCGCTGCGGGCCTGCATCGCCGCGTGAAGACGGCGAAGAGCAATCCTCCTGATGTACCCGCTATTCAATCTCATGAGCGAGCCTCTGCCGGCCGTTTCGGGATGCTGTCGCTCACGGCATTGCTCTTCTCGATGATCAAAGAGGTCAGGGCCGCAGACCCGAACGCAACGTTCCTGGACGACGATACGATTACATACAAGGACTTTGCACACGGCACGTTCGAGCTCACGACCAAGGAATCAATCCCGCGGCACATCATCGTCGAGGACCCCGGACAAACGGTCGTGCTGAGCAAGGTCGGCTCCGGGCTTACCGTGAATCAGCTCGACAACAGCGCGACCCGCATGGAGGAGCTGCGGGTGGCCCAGCAGGAGGCGCTCGAAAATTTCTCGAAGGGATTTGGCAAGAACGGGTCCGGCACGCCTCCGTTCGTCGAATCTCTGCCGCTGGAGCCGATCAATTTCATAGCGCCCGCGGCGCCAAGCGCACTGCTGCCGTTGCAGCCGATCATCGTCACGGTGCCCGACATCATCACGCCCGTGCGGACGCCGCCGATCTTGAATGTGCAGGCGGGACCGCTTGAACTCGACACGGTCGTGTTCGACGTCTTCACCGCAACGAGGGGAACCTTCAGCGCCAGCAGCTCCGGCGCCACGCTGACTTTCGGCATCAGTGGAGGCGCTACGGGCGCTACCGCGCTGCAGGGAGCGATCTACGACGTATCGAAGACCAGCTCTTATGGCACGCTTTATCTGAACAGCTCGACTGGCGCCTATGCCTTCGTTCCCAACAGTGGCGCGATCAACGCGCTGAAGACGCCGACCACCGATAGCTTTGTGATCACCGTGTCCGACGGGTCGCTTTCGGCTCAACAGGCCTTCACGATCAACATCAACGGGGCCGACGACGCGGCGATCATCTCCGGCACGACGACCGGCTTGTCAGTCGAATCCGGCGGCGTCGCCAATGCCGCATCCGGCCCACCTGGCCCACCTGTCACA
The DNA here is from genome assembly GCF_052075995.1 of Bradyrhizobium sp. 613_E4_N2_2. NCBI lineage: Bacteria > Pseudomonadati > Pseudomonadota > Alphaproteobacteria > Hyphomicrobiales > Nitrobacteraceae > Bradyrhizobium > Bradyrhizobium sp. 613_E4_N2_2. The sequence continues at coordinate 3,099,304 of NZ_CP197234.1, read as the reverse complement.
ACCGGCAAGCTTTCGGATATCGACGTCGACGACCCCGCCAACACTTTCACGGCCGTCAATTCCCCGACGAAGAGTGCACACGGCTACGGCACTTTCACCATGACCGCCGACGGCGTCTGGAGCTACACGCTCGATCAATCCAACAGCGCAGTGCAGGCTCTGAACGTCGGCAAGACGCTGACAGACACCTTCACGGTGACCAGCATCGGCGGCACCCCGCAGTTGATTACCATCACGATCAACGGCGCCAACGATGCTGCCATCATTTCCGGGACGACGACCGGCACCGTGACGGAAGCCGCATGTTGGAAGCCCGGGACTCCGATCGCGACCGGCAAGCTTGCAGATACGGATGTCGACAATACTCCCGACAGCTTCACGCCGGTGACCTCGCCAAGGGCGAGCGACCATGGCTACGGCTGCTTCCGGATGACGGCTGACGGCGTCTGGACCTACACGCTCGATGACACCAATTGCGCCGTCCAGGCGCTGAACGCCTACGACACCCTGACCGACACCTTCACCGTGACCACCGTCGACGGCACCGCGCAGGTGGTGACGATCACCATCCACGGCACGAACGATCCGGCCATCATCCACGGCTGCATCACCGGCTCGGTGACCGAGCCCGATTGCAGGGAACACGGCAAGCCGACGGCGAGCGGCAGACTGACTGACACCGACGTCGACAACACGCCGAACACATTCACGCCGGTCACTTGTGCGACACGGAGCGCGGGCGGCTACGGCGCTTTCACGATGACCGCCGCCGGTGTGTGGACCTACACGCTCGACACCACCAACTGTGCCGTGCAGGCGCTTCCTTCCTGCGAGACTTTGACCGACACCTTCACGGTCACGACCATCGATGGGACGGAACAGACCATAGCCATCACAATCCACGGCGCCGACGATCGCGACCATTTCGGCCACGCGGCAGCTCTCAATGCCGCCGATCCGCCCCACGCCACCGCGCCCCCCGAAGACAATGCGGCTGCGAGAGCCTTTGCCGCCGGTCCGACGGTGGCTGCGAGCACCCATGACGCGAACACGGATGGCATCGGCGCCTCCGGCGAAAGTCCGGATCATGGCAAGATCGGCACAAACGGCGGTCGCGACACCTCTCACGACGGGCACGAACAGACCCTTCTTGCCGGCGGCTCCAGAGACGATCATTTCGTCTTTGCCTCGACGTCGAATTCCAGTGCAGCGCGCCCTGATATCATCTCTGGTTTCAAGGCAGACTCTGAGCGGGGCGACCTGATAGCGCTCGGCGCGCTCACCCTCTCCGTTCTGGCACTCGACCCCTCCAGCACGACGGTGCCCGCACATACGATCGCCTGGCTCTACGACAGCTCGGCGAACCAGACCATCGTTTACGTCAATCCGACGGATCAAAGCCTGAGCATCGGCGATTCCAGCCTGGTGGAAGTCCATCTCGATGGCTTCTCCACCGTCCAGACGTCGGATTTCATGCTCGCGCTGGAAACGTCGGGTCATGCGATGGCAGCCGAGCCGGCCAATCTCGAACCGGGCGCGGACAACGACGCGACCGGTAGCCCGACGACGGCGGCCAGCCTCTCATCGGGCGAAATCGTCCATGAGCGAGCCGCCCTGATCGACGGAGACGGGCCCGGGCAAGCTGCGAAGGCGAGCGGGTGCAGGTTAGATGTCGATTGCGAACGGGTTGTCCGGGTCGGGCACACCCAGTTCGTTCAGCCCGACGATGCGAACACGCGATCGGACGCGCCAACCGGCGAGAACGTGGCCTCCGCGGTGAGCCACGTGCAGCCCGTCAACCAGCTTCATCCCACGGCAGTCGCGGAGAATAGGTTCGTATTCGACAAGTTGACACCGTTCGACAACGGCAAGGGGATCGCGCCCGCTCCAGAGAGCGTGGCCGCCAAGGACAGCGGCCCGGTCACGCCGTCCACGGTCGACCCAAGCATGGAGTCCGGCCCAGACTCCATCGAGACGTCACACCACGAAAATCACTTGCGCGAGCATCATCATGGGGACCCGATAGCCGAGAACGGCCTTCCTCGAGTTGCTTCGGTTCACCTCGGGGACTCATTTCATTTCAAGCAGCACGGCTCTGACGGTTCGGGTGACATTGCGCCCGCGCCCTGGCACGCGGCGGTCGAACCCTACGCCATCAAGGATGGCGCTTTGCATGGCCACCATTCAGAGCTCAGCGCAGGATGGGACGATCCTTCGGACCCGTCCGGTCATCACGAACATGCTGGCGTCGTCCACGGATTCGGGGCGGCGTCGATGCCTGAACCGTCCCCGTCGCATATTGATCCGGCTCACGGTGCAGGCTCAGCTCACGCCCACGTGCCGCACGATCTCATCGTGTGATGTCCACAGGGCAACTGGATCTTCAGTGTTGTTTTCCCGTGCCATCCGATGCGGCGGAGCTGTCCCGCTCGGGACAAACATCGTCAGTGTCGCCATCCCCTTCTTGCGGCGGCAATGCATGCTGATGGTCAAGCGCGGATGTCCAGGCCAACGTCATCGCCGCGATGAGCAGCCGATTGACGGCTTCGATTGCGCGTTCTGCTACGGACGAGTAATTCATGGCTTCCGCCCGCGCGGCTGATTGCCGCTGGCGGGAGCCTAGGACGAACTCGCCAGCACCAGTGTACTCCAGTTCACAGTTGCACGCGTCAACTCATCGCAGCCTCAGAAGATGCCGCTTGCTTCAGCTGCATCTGCAACGCGAGCCGACGAGCTTCGTGCGGCAAAGACGTCAAGCTCGCGGCGCCCCCCACTCCCCGGCGCGTTTGATCTGCGTACTTGGTTGCCAAGTAGGCTCGCACAACCTCAGAGGTGTTGCGGTCCATCAACGACTCTGAATCAAATGTGATCATTGCGATGCGAATGCGATTGGTCAACTTTTTTGGGGGAGCAATCAATGAGCGGAGAAGCCAACTGCATTGTATGTAGCCAGGCAAGAGCGGTCGTAGCCGTCTTTCCAATCGCGCGGGGCTATGCACTAAAGGTATACGAGTGTTCCTGCTGCCACAGCACCCTTCATCTCGTGACTCGCACGACGAAGGCTGCGCTGATCAGGCAGCACTGCGAGACCCTCCTTCCCGTCGAGAAGCCGCTGAGCGCGACGGGTCCCAGGGTTCAACAGCGGTTCGCGCACTAGACACGCAAGGCGTCTAGCCGCGTACAGGCCGAACGACCGCGCGATTGCGCGCGGGCTGCCGCAGCCCGCCGCGCCTCCGGAGCCTTCAATTCGGCTTTTGCGTCGGCTTGCCGTCGATCTTGGGGAGATCGCCGGCCGCGGCCGATTGATCGCCGCCGCCATTGGCCCGGCGGGCCATCTCGACCGTCAGCCGTTCGGCGGCCTCCGGCGACATCACGCCCATGATGTCCGACATCTTTCGCGGGGCGATCTGCGAGGCGATCTCGATCAGCACGCCCATCTCGAGCCGGTCGAACACCCGTGCCGCGTCCTTGGGCTTCATGCCCTCATACATGGTCACGAGGCCCTTCATGCGCTGGGCTTCGGCCGCCTTCTGCTCGGCCTGGGTCGCGGAGATGCGGGATTCCACCGCCTTCATCTCCTCGACCTTGTTTTCGATGCGCTTCTCGGCCGACTTCAGCAGGCTCTCGCGGATGTCGATCTCGCGCTGGCGGGACTCGATCTCCTGGCGGCGTGCCTGCAAGCGCTCCAGGATCGCGCGCTCGGAGGCCGAGACCTGCGGCTGGGCCTCGTCCATCTTGACCACAGTGCCCTCGGGCTTGGTCTCGGGCGCGGCGGGCTTTGGCGCCTCCTTCGGCGCGCCGTGGGTAGATCCCGTGATATCGGGGTCTTCCCGCCCCGTCGGAAAGTTCAGATTCTCCTGCGCCCAGGATTTCTTGATCTGGCTCGGCTGGTAGTCGAAGACATAGCCGCCATTGATCACGAGGCCCACGACCTTGAGCGTGGCGAGCCCTGCGACGGCGACCAGGACGACTGGAATGACGCGGATGTTACGAAAGGACTTCATACCCTGACTTTATGCCGCAAGGCCGTTGGATCGTCGGCGCTCGGAGAAGGCTTCGGCCGCAGCCGCCACCGCCTTCGCCGATGAGGGCTTGGCCGCGGGCACCGCGGCCGCTTCCGGGCTCGCCGCAGGGCGCGCGGCGATTGCAATCTTGGACAGGCGCCGCACCACGTTGTCGGCTTCGCCGAGCTGCTTGTAGAGCTGGTCCGACATCTGCGTCGCCGCCGCCAGCTGGCTGCCGAGGTTCTCGTTGACGTCGCGCACCGCGAGCTTCAGCCCGCCGATCGCGCGCTCGGCGATCTCGGTGGCGGTGATCAACTCGCCGATGACCGCCTTCAGCGAATGCTCGTCCGCCTTCAGCCGCGTCAGCCGCTTGTTGAGCATGACACAGTAGACGATGGTCAGCATCAGCAGGATAGCCACCAGCGTCTCGATCGCCATTCCCAGGGAGTGGTTCATGGGGCCTCCATCATCTTGTTCTGCTCGTCCACCTTCTCGAACATCGCAAGTGTCGTACTTGGCTTGCGCAGGGGTTTCGTCACCCGTATCGCGACGCGGTCGCCGACCCGGCCCATCCGCCCCTCGGTCAGGGTGACGTCGCCACAACGAACGGTCACGTTGGCATCCGCGCGCATGTCGAGCGGCAGGGTGTCGCCGACCTTGAGCCGCATCAGCTGCTTGAGCGGGATTTCGGCCTCGTAGAGCACGGCATCGACCGCGATCTCGGCCTGGTTGATCTCGGTGGCGAAATGGCCCTCCCAGATCGTGTCGCGGCCGAATTTTTCGCCCATGAACATCTGGAGCAGGACGCCCCGGATCGGCTCGATGGTCGCGTAAGGCAGCAGCAGCTCGATATTGCCGCCGCGATCTTCCATGTCGATGCGCAGGCGCACCAGGATCGCGGCGTTGGCAGGACGGCTGATGGCGGCGAAGCGCGGATTGGTCTCGAGCCGGTCGATCGTGAAGGTCACCGGCGACAGCGGCCGGAACGCCTGCTCGGCGTCGACCAGCACCACCTCGACCAGTCGCTTGACCAGCTCGGTCTCGATCGTGGTGTAGGGCCGGCCCTCGATGCGGAGCTGGCTGGCGCCGCGGCGACCGCCGAGCAGCACGTCGATCATCGAATAGATCAGGCTGGAATCGACCACCGCCATGCCGAAGTTTTCCCACTCCTCGGCCTTGAACACCGAGAGAACGGCCGGCAGCGGGATCGAGTTCATGTAGTCGCCGAAGCGCACCGAGGTGATGCGGTCGAGCGAGACCTCGACGTTGTCGGAGGTGAAATTGCGCAAGGAGGTCGTCAGCAACCGCACCAGGCGGTCGAAGACGATTTCGAGCATCGGCAGACGCTCGTAGGAAACCATCGCGGAATCGATGATCGCGCGAATGCCGGAATGGTCGTCGAGCGTGACGTCGCCGACCGCGAAGCCGAGAAGGTTGTCGATCTCCTCCTGCGACAGCACCCGCTCGCCGGAATTCTTGCCGGCGCCGAGATCGCGGCTGCCGTCCTCGACCATGGCCGCCCATTGCAGGGCCATGGTCTCGGATAGTTCGTTTTCGGCAGCAGCCTTCGCGGCCTCCGCGGGATCCTCGGAATCAAGCGAGGCCTCCCATTGGGCGGCAATTGCATCCTGGTCTGGTTGGTCGGTGCCTGCCATGATCCCTAGCCCGTCATGCTCACTGGATCACGACTTCCTTGAACAGCACCGCGCTGACCTGGATCGGGGAAACCGCCGCATTGACGCGCTTGGTCAGCTCTTCCTTGAGGCGGAAGACGCCGGCGGACCCGTTGAGGTCGGAGGAGCGCAGCTCGCGCACATAGGTCTGGAAGATGTCGGTGATGCGCGGCATCGTCGGCTTGATCGCCTCGATCTGCTTCTCTTCCTTCAGCTCCAGCACGATCTTGAGCTTGAGATATTGCACGCGCTCACCGGGCGCGCCGGCGAGGTTGACCATGATGTCGGGCACGTCGACGAAGGCCGGCGGCTTCGGCGGCGGCGCCGCCTCGGCGTGATGCTCGTCGTCGCCATGACGGAAGAAGAAGAACCAGGTCGCGGCACCGCCGCCGAGGACGGCGAGTAGACCGACGGCCATGATGATGAGCTTGAGCTTGTTCTTCGGCGGAGCGGCTTCCGCGCCTTCGGCGGCTGCGCCGCCTTCCGCTTCATTGTCTGCCATGGTCGATAGGCTCGCTCATCTCATAAAGGGTCGAAAGAGCGAAGCCTCCTGGCAGACAGTGACGCGATACAAATGCCCCAGCGCAGTGCGCTCCTCTTACACGCAAACGCTACGGTAATAATGGTTAACGGAATCTTTCGATTGGGCCTCCACTAGGAAAAATCTGCCGGGCAAACATGGCTAACAGAACCTTTCTGCCGCCTCCCCGCTCCCCGCTAAAATCGACAAGACATTGAAATTACTTTGTTTTCTGAGTTGGCACGGCTTTCGCTGAGAGAGGACCGAGGCCGGAGGGTTTGGGAGAACCTGGCAGTCTCGTTCACGGGTCGGCCAAGGCGCTTGGGAGAGCGAGGTGGCAGGCTCACTCAGGGGAGATTTCCGATGCAGAACGCGCTTCTGATCGGCTTGTCACGGCAGATGACGTTGGAACGGCAGATGGATGTCATCGCCAACAACGTCGCCAATGCCAACACCAACGGCTTCAAGGCCGACCATTCGCTGTTCGAGGAGTTTCTCAACTCGAACGCGCGTGAGGACAATTTCATCGCGTCCGACCGCCGGGTCTCCTATGTGCAGGACCGCGGCACCTTCCGCGACGTCGGCCAGGGGCCGATGGAGCCGACCAACAACCCGCTCGACATGGCGATCGACGGCAACGCGTTCTTCGCGGTGCAGGCCAATGGCGGCGAACGCTACACCCGCGACGGCAAATTCTCGCTCAACAGCACCGGCCAGCTCGTCACCTCCGACGGCAACCTCGTGCTCGGCACTGGCGGCCCGATCACCTTCCAGCCCACCGACCACGACATCAATGTCGCGCCCGACGGCACCGTCACGGTGCTCGAGGGCACCGCCAAGACCGACTCGATCCGCGGCAAGATCCGCATGGCTGCGTTCGACGATGCGGCGAAGCTGACCAAGCTCGGCGCCAACCTCTACGACGTCGGCTCCGCGACCCCGCAGGCCATCACCAAGTCGACCGTGCGCCAGGGCTACATCGAGAAGTCCAACGTGAACTCGGTCGGCGAGATGAGCCGCATGGTCGAGGTCATGCGCAGCTACACCGCCATCGCCAACCTGCTTCAGCAGCAGAGCGACCTCCACAAATCGGCGATCGAGAAGCTCGCCGACGTTCCGGCCTGATTAGGGGATCACTGACATGCAAGCGCTCCACACCGCTGCGACCGGAATGGCGGCCCAGGAACTCAACGTCCAGGTCATCTCCAACAACATCGCCAACCTGCGCACCACCGGTTTCAAGAAGCAGACGGCGGCGTTCCAGGACCTGATCTACGAGCACGTCCGCCGCGTCGGCGCGCAGGCCTCGGACCAGGGCACCATCGTGCCTGTCGGCGTCGACATCGGCGGCGGCGTCAAGACCGTCGGCACGCCGCGCAGCATGACGCAGGGCACGCTGTCGCAGACCGGCAACGATCTCGACCTCGCGATCTCGGGCGAAGGCTTCTTCAAGATCCTGATGCCCGACGGCACCTTCCAGTACACCCGCGACGGCACCTTCCAGATGGACAACCAGGGCCGCGTCGTCACCGCGCAGGGCAACCCGGTGCAGCCGACCATCACCATCCCGAACAACGCCTCCGGCCTCGCCGTCAACGAGCAGGGCCAGGTCTCGGTGACGCTGCCGGGTTCGTCGACGTCGGCCGTTCAGGGCCAGATCGGCGTGACCCGCTTCATCAACAAGGCGGGCCTCCAGCCCGTCGGCAACAATCAGTTCGTCGAGACGCCCTCTTCCGGCCCGCCGCAGGACGGCACCGCGAACTCCGAAGGCTACGGCAAGGTCACGCAGGGCAGCCTGGAGCAGGCCAATGTCGACGTCGTCTCGGAGATGAGCGACCTGATCGCCGCGCAGCGCGCCTACGAGATGAACGCCAAGGTCATCAGCGCCGCCGACCAGATGATGCAATCGACCACGGCGCTGTTCCGCTGAGGTGATGACGATGATCCGCACCACCCTCGCCACGATCTCCGCTTTCCTGCTGCTGGCACTGCCGGCGCAGGCCGCCGACGATTTCATCGCAGCGCCGACGCTGCGCGCGAGCGTCACCGTGACCTCGGACGTGGTGCGGGTCGGCGATCTCATCGACAATGCCGGCTCGGCCGCGCTGATCCCGGTCTACCGCTCGCCCGATCTCGGCACCACCGGCGCGCTGCCGGTCGCGCATGTGCTGTCTGTGCTGCGCGCAAAACAGGTGATCGGCGTAATGACCGGCGACATCAAGGAAGTCCAGGTCACTCGCCTCGCCCGCACGCTCGCCAACAAGGACCTCGAAACCGCGGTGGCCTCGGCGCTCGAGCGCCGCTTCGGCCTTGGGGAAGCCGCCAACATCGCCGTCACGTTCGACCGCGGCGTCGCCGACATGCGGCTCGATGCCTCCAACACCGGCGCGCTCCAGCCGGTCGCCACCCGCTATGACGCCCGCAACGGCCGTTTCGACATCGCCTTCGAGATCAACAACGACAGCAATCCGGCGCCGACCAAGCTGCGCTTCACCGGCACCGCGATCGAGACGGTGGAGGTGGCCGTGCTGACGCGCGACATCGACCGCGCCGATCTCCTCAAGTCCTCCGACATCGCGCTGGAGCGCCGGCCCAAGGCCGAGGTCACCGGCGAGCCCGCCTCGCGCGATCGCACGCTCGGCATGCAGCTGCGCCGGCCGATGCGGGCGGGTATGCCGATCCGCGTCGCCGACATCGTCAAGCCCGACTTCGTGTCGCGCGACCAGAGCGTCACCGTCATCTACCAGGTCCCCGGGATCTACCTCACCACGCGCGGCAAGGCGCTCGAAAGCGGCGCCGAGGGCGACACCGTCAGCGTGCTCAATCTCCAGACCAAGCGCACGCTGGCGGGCATTGTCACCGGTCGCGGCCAGGTGACGATCCAGGGCGCGAGCCAGTCCGCGCCGATGGCGCCTGCGGTCGAGCAGACCTCCTCGCTCAAGCGCGACGAAGCGCCCACCCCCGCGGCCGCTGCTGCAGCGCTCGCACAGAGCCTGGTCCAGCCCCCCACGTCTCCGGCCCAGATCGCCCAAGCCCAGATTCCGCAAGTTCGCGTCCCGCAAGCTCCAGCCAAGTCAGAGTAAGTCATGTCCAGGTTCAGTTCGGCTTCCCGCCTTCGTCGCGTCGCGATCTCTGGTCTGCTGCTGGCAGTTTGCGCGCTGGCGAGCGGCTGCTCCTCGATCGACCGCCTGTCGCAGATCGGCGAGCAACCGAAATTGTCGGCGATCGACAATCCGACGACGCAGCCCGGCTACAAGCCGGTGCAGATGCCGATGCCGAAGCCGGAAGTCGCCTCCTACAATCCGAACTCATTGTGGCGCAACGGCAGCCGCGCCTTCTTCAAGGACCAGCGCGCGACCCATGTCGGCGACCTCCTGACCGTGACCGTGAACATCACCGACAAGGCCAACATCGCCAACGAGACCCAGCGCAGCCGAACCGCCAAGGAGGATTCGGGGATTACGGATTTCATCGGCAGCAAGACGGTCACGCAGCCGCTCAAGATCCTGCCCGGCCGCCTTCTCACCACCGACTCGACATCCTCCGCCGACGGCAAGGGCTCGGTCAATCGCACGGAGGCCTTGCAGACCAACGTCGCCGCGGTCGTGACCCAGGTGCTGCCGAACGGCAACCTCGTCGTCGAAGGCAAGCAGGAGATCCGCGTCAACTACGAGATCCGCGAGCTCATCGTCGCCGGCATCGTCCGCCCCGAAGACATCCAGAGCGACAACACCATCGATTCCAGCAAGATCGCACAGGCCCGCATCGCCTATGGCGGCCGCGGCCAGATCACGGACGTGCAGCAGCCGCGCTACGGCCAGCAGGTCATGGACGTGCTGTTGCCCTTCTAAGCCTCTCCCGAGCTCCCACATCGTGTTCGCGAACCTAGGCGCGAACGACGATGTACTACGCGGCCCTCGCTAGCTCCCCTGGCGAGGGCCGCATGTATTTTGTAAAGCCGATTGGGACGACTGACGGCGGGGATTGCCGTAGGAGCCTCACGTAAACTCCGCCTCCACCACGCCCAGCCCGTCCAGCTCCATCCGCACCTTGTCGCCGGCCTTCAGCCACAGCGTCTTCACCAGGCTCCCCGTCAGCACGAGTTGCCCCGCGTGCAGACCCTTGCTTTCGGCGGCGAGGTGGTTGGCGAGCCAGGCGAGTGCGTTGTGGGGGTGGCCGAGCACGTCGGCGCCGGTGCCGTGGCTGACCTCTTCGCCATTGACGATGGCGCGGCCCTTGACCGCCTTCAGATCCGGCACCGACGAGCGCGGCACCGCCTCACCCAGCACGCAGCCGGCGGCGAAGAAATCGTCGGCGATCAACGTCGGCGCGCCCATCGACTCCCACTTCACATAGCGGTCGTCGACGATCTCGATCGCGGGATGATAGAACTCAACGGCCTCGCCGACCCATTCGGCCGTGAACGGCGCCTCGCCGGCGGCGAGGTCGCGCTTCAATCGCACCGCGATCTCGCACTCGACGCCGACACGGACATAGTCGGCAGCCGCGAGCTTGGCCCCGCTCTCGTGCACGCCCTTCTGGAACACGCTGCCGCCGCAGGGATGCGGGATGCCGATATAGTCCTGCATCACCTGGCTGGTGCAGCCGATCTTGTAGCCGACCAGCGGCCCGACATGCGGCAGCAGCAGATCGTGCAGCGCGCGCTGGACCTGATAGCCCTCGGCTTCGTCGGCCGGTGGATGGTCCAGCGCCGCGAGCGGCGCGTGGTTACGGCGCGCGAGCGCAATCGCCTTTGCGGCTTTGAGAATCTTGTCCATCGGCGCCGGCTCCCACGCTACGCAATTGAGGTCGGCACTTCAGCATCCCCGCCGGGGCGTGACAAGCGCGGGCCAAAGGCAAAGGACGGCCCAAGGGCGCCCTCAGCCCTTGACGAGGCCGAGCCGGATCAGGCTCTCGGCCGTCGCGAGGATCGCCTCAGTGTTGGAACGGGCCTGCCAGCCGAGCAGCGACCTCGCCTTGGCGCTGGTGGAATGCCGAACCCTTCCAAGCATCGGCACGACCGCGCGCAGCAGCGGAATCCGGTTCGCGGCCAGCCGCACCAGCCAGTCCGGGGCCTGGAGCCGCGGAACCCGGCGCGCCCTAGGCCCGAGTTCCCGCCGCAGCACCCTGGCGATATCGAGGATCGACATCGTCTCACCGGAGACCGCGATGAAGCGCTCGCCTTTCGCTTCGGGCGCCGTCATCGCGCGCAGGTGCAAATCGGCCACGTCGCGCACGTCGACCACGCCGAAATAGACCCGCGGCACCGCCGGCATGGCGCCGTCGAGCAGCGATTTGACGATCTCGATCGAGCCGGAGAAGTCCGGCCCGAGCACGGGGCCAAAAATGCCGGCGGGATTGACGACGGACAATTCGAGCCCACCGCCCTCGCGCGCGACGAAATCCCAGGCGGCCCGCTCGGCCAGCGTCTTGGATTTGATGTAGGGCTGCACGTCGGCGCCGTCGAGATTGGTCCAGTCGGTCTCGTCGAACGGCCTGTCGCGCGCCGGATGGCCATAGCCGATCGCGCCCAGCGACGAGGTGACGACGACCCGGCTGACGCCGGCCTCGTGTGCGGCACGCAGCACGCGCAGCGTACCGTCGCGGGCCGGGATGATCATCTCGTTCTCGTCCTTGGGAACACTGGTCGACAATGGCGAAGCGACATGGAGCACGTAATCGCAGCCGGCGACGGCCTCGCGCCAGCCGTCGTCCGCGGTGAGATCGGCGGTGAAAAAGGACAGGCTCTCCGGCGACGCAGCTCCGCCCTCGCGCAACATGGCGAGCACGTCGGCCTGCCGGTCCGGGCGGCGCACCGTGGTCCGCACCTGATGGCCGGCGGCCAGAAGTTGCAGGACGACATGGATGCCGACGAAGCCGGACCCGCCGGTGACCAGAACAATGCTCATTGCCGAATTCCCCTCCTTGCGCAGGCGGGCGAATTGGTTCCGCCACCCTGCTCAAGGCCGCATCTGGTCACTATCTCCCGGGGAACAAGTAGAATGGATTTCGAGACCGGTATGGAAAACCTGACCAGCGTTTGCGACGGCGACTGCGATTGCAGCCCCGACCCTGCCCTGCTCGCCGACTTCAAGCGGGCCATTCATGCGCTTGGCGGCAAGTGGAAGCTGGAGATCCTGTTCGCGCTGATGAACGGCGCCGTTCGCTTCGGTGCGTTGCGGCGAGCGATCGGCGGCATCACCCAGCACATGCTGACCACGCAGCTGCGCGAGCTTGAGCAGGACGGCCTGGTGTCGCGAACCGTCTTCGCGGAGAAACCTTTGAGGGTCGAGTACGAGTTGACGGATGCGGCCTATGGCCTGTTGCCGGCGTTTAAGGAAATATTGAGCTGGTCCAGGCTTTATGGCGATGCGCGCCTTGTGGCGTCGCAGCAAGCCTGATTGCAGCCAAGCCTGATTGCAGCGATGTGTGAAGCTGCCGGATCGTTGCCTCAGCCTTCGAGTCGATCTCGTTGATGCGACTCGCAAAACCTCCCCCACCTGAAGTGAAGGCTGTTTCTCATCCGAACTTACGTGAGCTCGGAGGAAGTGACTCTAGCCCATTGATCGTGATTCACTTTTCGCGATCGCTGATGCGCGTCGCGGCAAGCGGCAGACAAAATGCTGATCACGGCGCTCAAGCTGCACCGTGAGCCCAAAAACAAAGAGCCGCATCGCTGCGGCTCGGACTCTATTCGTCGCGGTAGACCTTCTCGCGTTTCTCGTGGCGCTCCTGCGCTTCCACCGAGAGCGTTGCGATGGGCCGGGCTTCGAGCCGTTTCAAAGAGATCGGCTCGCCGGTGTCCTCGCAATAGCCGTAGGTGTTGTCCTCGATACGCTGGAGCGCGGCGTCGATCTTGGCGATCAACTTGCGCTGGCGGTCGCGGGCGCGGAGTTCGATGGCGCGGTCGGTTTCGGACGATGCCCGATCGGCGAGATCGGGGTGGTTCACGTTCTCCTCCTGCAGAGCCTGCAGCGTGAGCTTGGACTCTTTGAGGATCTCATCCTTCCAGGCGAGGAGCTTCAAACGGAAGTACTCCTTCTGCCGGTCGTTCATGAAAGGCTCTTTTTCGGTCGGTCGGTAGTTTTTCAACTTTTCCAAGGGCGGCCTATCTGTCTAAGCAACGACTCGCAACGGAACGGGGTCCGTTAAGCCGGGCTTATATAGCGGCCTCCTGTGACAGACAATATTTCCCTGATCGTTCGGTTAGCGCCCCCAAGCCCTTGCACAGGAAGGTTTATCCTGGAGAACCCGGGGGCGGCCGAAGGCCTAGTAACCGACCGTGAAACGCTGCCTTGGATGGGCCGGCCGCTCGATCTCGTCGGCGAGCGCAATGGCGTAGTCGGCGAAGCTGATCCAGCTTTTCCCGTTCGCATCTGCGAGAAGCTGATCGGTCCCGAGCCGGAACTTGCCGGTTCGTTCCCCCTCGATGAAGAGGGCCGACGGCGAGATGAAGGTCCAGTTCGGGTCCTTTTCCTCTCGCAGCAGGTCAAGGAAAGCCCCGCCCGCCTCCGCTTCGGCCTTGTATTGGGCGGGAAAACCGGGGGTTGTAACCAGTTTGACGCCGGGAGCGACTTCCAGGCTGCCGGCACCGCCGACAACGAGGTAGCGACCAACGCCGGACGCCTTCGCCGCGCCGATCAGCTTGAGCGGGTCGCTGGCCAGGAAGTGCACGGAACTCACGGCGACGTCATGCCCGGCCCACAGCTTGGCAAGGCCGGCCTGGTCGAGCACGTCGCCCTTGGTGGACGTGACGTTCGGCAGGGTCGCGATCTTCTCGGGGTTCCGGGCGATTGCCGTGACGGCATGGCCGCGGCGCGACAGTTCCTTGGTGATCTCCGACCCGGCCCGGCCCGAGGCGCCGGCGACTGCGATTTTCATGGAAGGCTCCTTTGCTTCTTTTGGTAACTAACGGTTACTAGATATCGCAACGGATGCTGGTGTTAAGAGAGCACTTTGTGCTTACCTGATTACGCAAGAGTAACCGGGACCCGTCACCGGCGCGCGAGCCGCAAGGGGCCAAACGGATCGTGAGGACTTGACGATGAAGCCAGACGTCTATGCAGCGAACTGCCCCACGCGCCAGATCCTCGACCGCGTCGGCGACAAATGGGCGGTGCTGATCCTGCTGCTGCTGCGCGAGGAGCCGATGCGCTTCAATCAGTTGCGCCGAACGATTGAAGGCATTTCGCAGAAGATGTTGAGCCAGGTTCTCAAGTCGCTCGAGCGCGACGGCCTGATCAAGCGTCACGCCATCGCAACCGTACCGGTGACGGTGGAGTATTCGATCACGCAGCTCGGGGGGACGCTCGCGGCCGCCGTCGATCCCCTGCGCGATTGGGCCGAGCAGAATCTGAAGGACGTGCTCGCCGCCCAGCGCCGCTACGACACGCAGCAGAAGGACGAAGCGGCCTAAGCCTGCCCGGCCTTGGCCAGCTCGACCTCGACGCGCAGCTCGATCTCGGACAGCAGGGAATCCAAACTAGGATCGCCCGAGGATGATTTCAGGTTCGCCGCGGCATCGCGCAGCCGCATCACGGTCGAGGCGTCGAGATTGCCGGACAGTAATCCCATCTTGAGATCGTCGAGCACGTCGAGCGCGGTCCTGCCACGGGCGACCGAGCGCTTGCGGCGCTCGACCGGATCTTCGTCGATGCCTTGCAGTGCGAGCAGCCCATCGATGTTCGCGGCCGCCTTCGGTGCGGCAGCGCCCCGCGTCTCCTGCGCCGACGAGGTGTCGGGCAGCACGAAGGTGCCGGAGCTCGTCCGCCTGGCCTGGCTGGCCGGCGTACCAAGCGTGGTGCCGTTCGGTCCGTAGATGCGCATCGCAGGAATCCGGGTGATCGATGCCGTCACCTTCGCCGTCTTATGGTTAACGGCGCGTAAACGGCCCGGCAAAATCTGCCGAGAGGCGGCAGTTTCGCTCCTCAGGGAGAACGCTCCCTGACACCGGTGGAAACAGGTTTATTCAACCTATTCAATCGCGTAACCCCGCTGCCCCGCGTTGGCACAGCACTCGCAAGGAAAGCGTCGGACCAGCTCGTCATGGGAGTGTCGAAGATGGTTCGAGATGTGAGGAGCCTCGGGGAGCAGAGGATGCCAGGCGTTCGTTGGGTGAGGATTGTTGGGGTGGCCTGCGCCGCGCTGTCAGCGCTGGCGCTCTCGGTCACGCCTGCAAGCGCGACATCGCGCATCAAGGACCTCGCCAATATCGAGGGCGTGCGGCAGAACCAGCTCATCGGCTACGGCCTCGTCGTCGGCCTCAACGGCACCGGCGACACGCTCAACAACATCCCCTTCACCAAGCAGTCGCTGCAAGCGATGCTCGAGCGCATGGGCGTCAACATCCGCGGCGCCACCATCCGCACCGGCAACGTCGCCGCCGTGATGGTCACGGGCAATCTGCCGGCCTTCGCCACCCAGGGCACGCGCATGGACGTCACCGTCTCCGCGCTGGGCGACGCCAAGGATCTGCGCGGCGGCACCCTGCTGGTCACGCCCCTGCTCGGCGCCGACGGCAATGTCTACGCGGTCGGACAGGGCTCGCTCGCGATCTCCGGCTTCCAGGCCGAAGGCGAAGCCGCGAAAATCGTGCGCGGCGTTCCGACCGTCGGCCGCATCGCCAACGGCGCCATCATCGAGCGCGAGATCGAGTTCGCACTCAATCGGCTGCCGAATGTGCGGCTCGCGCTGCGCAACGCCGACTTCACCACGGCCAAGCGGATCGCGGCCGCGATCAACGACTATCTTGGCGTCAAGACGGCCGAGCCGATCGATCCCTCGACGGTGCAGCTTTCGATCCCGCCGGAGTTCAAGGGCAACGTCGTCGCCTTCCTCACCGAGATCGAGCAGCTCCAGGTCGATCCTGATCTCGCCGCCAAGATCGTCATCGACGAACGCAGCGGCATCATCGTGATGGGCCGCGACGTTCGCGTCGCAACCGTCGCGGTGGCGCAAGGCAACCTCACAGTCACCATCTCCGAGAGCCCGCAGGTCAGCCAGCCCAACCCGCTGTCACGCGGGCGCACCGTGGTCACGCCGCGCACCGGCGTCAGCGTCGTCGAGGACGGCAAGAAGTTCGCCGTCGTCAAGGACGGCGTCTCGCTTCAGCAGCTCGTCGACGGCCTCAACGGCCTCGGCATCGGCCCGCGCGACCTCATCAGCATCCTCCAGGCGATCAAGGCCGCCGGCGCGATCGAAGCCGACATCGAGGTGATGTGATGCAGACCAGCATGATCACCCCCCCCCACGTCGTCACCTCCTCGGCCTTCTCGGTGGAGAGCCGCAACGGCCGGCCCGACTTCGAGCTCGCCGCCGCGTTGCAGAAGGTCTCGCCACAGCAGCAGTCCAAGGCGCAGAAGACCGCCACCGATTTCGAGGCGATGTTCCTCAACAGCATGTTCTCGCAGATGACCTCGGGCCTGAAGGGCGAAGGTCCGTTCGGCGACACCCCGGGCACCGGCGTGTGGCGCTCGATGCTGACCGAGCAATATTCCAAGAACTTCGCCAAGGCCGGCGGCGTCGGTGTCGCCACCGAAGTCTACCGCACCCTCATCATGCAGCAGGCGAAAACGATCCGCACGGCATAAGGTCAACCGAGATGAACCATTTCAACGCCTCACGTCAGCCGGTGCAAGCGCAGCGCCCCAACACCGCACCCGGCAACGCCGAGGCGCGCAAGGTCGCCGAGCAGCTGATGGATTCGATGAACGCCCTGCTCGGACTGGTCGAGCGCGAGACCGAGCTCGTCCGCGCCGGCCAGGTCCGCGAAGCGATGACGCTCGAGAGCAAGAAGCAGGAGCTGTCGCGCAACTATGTCAGCGCCGTCAGCGAATTGAAGACGAACCAGGCCCAGCTCGCGAAATCCGCGCCCGAGCTGCTCTCGACGCTGCATCGGCACCACGATGCGTTCCGCGCGATGCTCCAGGTCAATCTCACCGTGCTCGCGACCGCACACGCGGTCTCCGAGAGCGTGGTGCGCGGCGTCAACGCCGAGATCCAGAAGCGCAACGTGCCCAACACCTACACGGCGGCGGGACGCCGCGCGGCTCCGGGCCCACGCCACATCACCCCGCTCGCGGTCAGCCGCTCGCTCTGAGCGCGCGCGAAAACTCCCTGCAATTTTACGAAAAACCGCGCGGCGATATCGTCGCGCGGTTAGGCACGTTTGCTTACCCGGTCTTCAATCCTGGTGTTCCATGGTTGCGTATTGAGAGGGGTTGGGATTTGACTCAGACAAGGCAACCAGGAGGCTGCCATGAGTACAGATTTCAGCATCAGGCCGGTGGGGATACCGGCCCCCGTGCAGATCATAACGACGTCCAATGCGGCGGCGAACGAGGCCGTGCAAACTGATTTGCCGGTGAGCCAGACGGTCGCCGCGAGCGATACGAGCGCGGCTGCGCGCAATGATTTGCAGAGCACCAACGACAGCGTTTCACGCCAGGTCGTTTTCAACCAGCCCGCCGCGTCCTTCGTGTTCCAGGTCGTGAACGAAAGGACCGATGCGGTTGTCGATCAGTTTCCGGATGAAGCGATGCTGCGGCGGCGCGCCTATTTCCACGCACTGGACATGAAGTCCGAGCCCCCGCGTCCACTCAGCACCGATCGCAGCGCCTGACGTTCACGCCGCGGGTCGCGACGGCCGTATCGAGGTCGTTCGAATCGGTCGCGTTACGACCGTCCCGAAAGACCGGCGGCGATGTTGCGATTGATCTCGATCAGCGGGCGGAAGTGATCGAGCTGCGGGCTCATCAGCAGCGCTGCAGTCTGGCTCAGCACGAACACGCTGATGTTGGCGATCCTCTGCCGAACGTCGAGCGGCTGCGGATTGGTGTCGCGCATCGCCTCGCTCAGGAAGATGGTCCAGAGCTTGCGGTTGAACATCAACGCCTGCGTCGTCTGCTCGTTGAAGGGATCGGCGCTGTTGATGGCGTCCTGCAGCTTGTTGGCGGCCTTCAGGAGCGTCTGCGCCTCGATATCGCGAGGAGACGCAGTGGTCGTGGCTACACGCGCGTAGGCCGAAGCAGCAGAACTCGACATCGATCACCCTGGAGGTTTCCTCGCCCGTTGTACAGGCTTAAGGATTTCTTTCCCAACCCTAGGCAGCACCGCTTAAGATTTGCTTACGTGAGAGTGCGGACGATCTCCGGACAATTACGGGTCGCGGCATCCACCTTTACCTCAAGGCTAAATCCGAGTGCGCGCACTGTAAACGATTGCATCCATCATGCGCTGATCTGAGCTAATCGACAGTTAGCGATCTCGCTCAAAACAACGGCGAAGCCTAGGCTTCGCCGTTGAATGATTCATCGTGTACGTCAGCGTCGCGCTTAGCGGAGGAGCTGAAGCACGCTCTGCTGCGACTGGTTGGCGAGCGACAGCGCGGAGACTGCGATCGACTGGCGCGTCGAGAGCGCCTGGCTGTTGGCCGCTTCCTCGTTGGTGTCCGCAAGCGTCAAGCTCGACGAGCCGGTCTGCAGCACGTTGATCAGGTTCTTGCTGAAGTCCTGACGGATCTGCACGATCGACAGGTTCGAACCGAGCGTCGACGCCTCGGCACGCAGCGTGGTGCTGGCCGAGTTGAGCGAAGTCAGAATGGCGTTCGCCGATTTCGAGTCCAGGAAATCAACGCCCGAGGTCAAGGGAGCAAGGTTGAGGCCGGCGTCGTTGAAGGTGACGCCCTGAATGTTCAGCGTCGAACGCCCGGTTTCGTTGAACACGAGCTTGAGCGTATCGCCGTTCAGCAGATTAACGCCGTTGTAGGAAGAGTCCTGCGCCGTGGTGTTGATTTGCGCGAGCACGTTGTTGTACTGCCCGACCAGATTGGCGCGCGTGGCTTGCGAATCCGGGTCGACGGTGGGCGCCTGCGCGATCAGGCCATAGAAGGGCTGGCCGCTCGCCGCGGCCGTGCCGCCGATTGCGCCGATCGTCGAGGACGCCGAGTCGTTGGAGGTCACGATGTTGAGATGACCGGTCGTGTCGATCGTCGCCTGCAGGTTGTTCGCCGCCAGCGCCGCGTTGAGCTGATTGAGCGTGGAAACCTGCCCGACGCCGGCGCCGAAGGTGATGCTGGTGGCGGTGCCGCCGCCGGTCGCGCCGATCGTCAACGTCTTGCCGCTGAGCGGGGGCGGAACGCGGGCGGTGGTGCCGGCAGTGAGGCCGAGCGCCGTGAGCACGTTGCCCGAGCCGGAGATCGCCAGATCCTGGCTCGTGCCGGTGCTGAGCACGAGCTTGCCGCCGGAAACGGTCGAGGCCGTGCCCGTACCCGTGATGCCGTCGATCGCGCTAAGTACCGACTGCACCGTGAGTGTGCTGCCGGCACCGATGCCGATCGTGACGTTGCCGAACGAGTCGGTGGTCGAGGTGGTTTGCGCGGTCGAGAAGGTGATCGTCTTGCCGTCGACAGTCAGGACCGAACCGTTGGTGATCGTCGTACCGAGATCGTCGGAACCCGCACCGGCGGTACCGACCAGCTTGGTCGCGCCCGTGATCGGCGCCGCGCCGCTCGTATCGTCATTGTTGACGACGGTGCCGGTGACCGTGTTGTTGGTGTATGCCGTGCCCAGCAGGTTGTTGGCGGTCGCACCGGGGACCGCGGCCGCCGTCACGTTGGACTTGGGCGAGTACCCTGTCGGGCTCTGCAGCACCTGGCTGGCGATCGATTTGGCGCTGTCGACCAGCTTTTGCAGCGAGGTGATGCCGGTGTTCGCGGCCTGCAGCACCTGCACACCGTTGCTGATGCCATCCAGGAGATTGCTGATGTCGCTGGCGCGATTGTCGAGCCCCTGTGCGGTGAAGAAGTTGGTCGGATTGTCCAGCGCCGTGTTGACCTTCTTGCCGGTTGCAAGACGTTCCTGCGTGGTGGCGAGCAGGTCGGCTGTCGACTGCAGCGACAACAGGTTCTGGCGGACTGATGCCGAGAGAACGATGTTGGACATTGGCAGATCTTCCTCTTGGAGCGCGACGCGTACGAATCGGAGCCCGCCGGTCTGGCAAATGGGCTTTTGTCTAGTTCTAGGCCCACTCCTTTAAATTAAGGTTAATGGCGGCTTAAGCCACAAGGTTAACAAGGTATTAACCGGTCAGGGTTCCCTGAAACCCGGTTCACGCCGCATCACGCGCAAAAAAACGGCGAGGCAAAAGCCCCGCCGTAATGCCTTGTTTGACGATTTTCGCCGCGTATCAGCGCAGGAGCTGCAACACGCTCTGCTGCGACTGGTTGGCCAGCGACAGCGCCGAGACCGCGATCGACTGGCGGGTCGACAGCGCCTGGCTGTTGGCCGCTTCCTCGTTGGTGTCGGCCAGCGTCAGGTTGGACGAACCGGTCTGCAGGACGTTGATCAGGTTCTTGTTGAAGTCCTGACGGATCTGCACGACCGACAGGTTCGAACCCAGCGTCGATGCTTCCGAACGCAGCGTGCTGCTGGCGGCATTGAGCGAGGTCAGGACCTTGTTGGCCGAAGCGTTGTCCAGGAAGTCGGTGCCCGAGGCGAGGGTCGAGATGTTGAGACCCGCGGTGTTGAAGGTCACACCGGTGATGCTCAGCGTCGACTTGCCGGTTTCGTTGAACGTCAGCTTCAGCGTATCGCCGTTGAGCAGGTTGACGCCGTTGAAGGAGGCATCCTGCGCGGTCGTGTTGATCTGCGCGAGCACGTTGTTGTACTGCGCAACCAAGCCTGCACGCTGGGTCTGCGAGGTCGGATCGGCAACCGGAGCCGCGATGGCAGCGCTGTGGAACGGGCCGGTGGCGGTAAAGGCCGAGCCGCCGAGCGTACCGATCGTCGAGGAGGCCGCGTCGTTCGTGGTCGTGATGGAGATCACGCCGGTCGAGTCGATCGAGGCCTGCAGGTTGTTGGCCGCCAGCGCCGAATTGAGCCCGTTCAGCGTCGAGATCTGGCCGGTGCCGGTGCCGAAGGTGATGCTGGTGGGCGTGCCGCCGCCGGTGGCTGCGATCGTCAGCGTCTGGCCGGAGATGGCGGGCGGGACGCGGGCGGTGGTGCCGGCGGTGAGACCGAGCGCGGCGAGCACGTTGCCCGAACCCGCGATCGTGAGATCCGAGGTCGTGCCGGTGCTCAGCGTGAGCTTACCAGCGGCGACAGTCGAGGCGGTGCCGGTGCCGGTGATGCCGTCGATCGCACTCAGCACGCTCTGCACCGTCAAGGTGCTGCCCGTGCCGATGCCGATGGTGACGTTGCCGGCGGTGTCGGTGGTCGAAGTGGTCTGCGCGGTCGAGAACGTGATGTTCTTGCCGTTGACCGTCAGGACCGAGCCGTTGGTGATGGCCGTAGCAAGGTCGTCGGACGTCGCGCCCGCGGTGCCAACCAGCTGGGTGGAAGCGGTGATGTTGACCGCAGTGCCCGTGTTGTCGTTCAGCACGGCGGTGCCGGCGACCGTGTTGTTGGTGTAGCCGGTGCCGAGCAGGTTGTTGGCGGTCGCGCCGGTGATGGCGGTCGAGGTCACGGTCGACTTGGTGGAGTAGCCCGTCGGGCTCTGCAGCACCTGGTTGGCAATCGACTTGGCGCTGTCCACCAGCTTCTGCAGCGAGGTGATGCCGGTGTTGGCTGCCTGGAGAACCTGAACGCCGTTGCCGATGCCATCGAGCAGATTGCCGATGTCGCTGGCGCGGTTATCAAGGCCCTGGGCGGTGAAGAAGTTGGTGGGATTATCCAGAGCCGAGTTCACCTTGCGGCCAGTCGACAGACGGGACTGGGTGGTGGCGAGGAGGTCGGCGGTGGACTGGAGGGAGAGCAGGTTCTGGCGAACCGATGCGGAGAGAACGACGGACATACTGTTACCTTTCTGGTAGCTACGCGTCCTATCTGACCAAAATTGATCAGACGACCGCCGGACCGTGCGTCCAAGCCTCTAACAATCCGTGAAATGAAACCCGCACTTTTCCCGCCGGGACGCTGAAAGCGCCCTTCGAGGCCGCGGCAGACGGCTGGACATGCCGCTATCAGCCTTGAAATTGTTGCATTTTCTGTCCGCGCCGCCGTCGTTTACGACCTGTTAACCATGTTGCGCAAGGATCGGCTCCAAATCACGAACGATCGCCCTCATCGCACGAACGCCGCGACGGATCGTTGTAAAAGGGTTGATGGAGAACAGGCATGGCTCTCAAGGTTGAGCTCAAACCGCACGAACGCATCATCGTCGGCAATTCGGTGATCACCAACACCGACCAGCGCGCCCGCCTCCTGATCGACGGCGACAACGTGCCGATCCTGCGCGAGCGCGACATCCTCACGCCGGAGACCGCCGACACGCCGGCCAAGCTCGTCTATCTCGCAGTCCAGCTCATGTACATCTCGCCGGATCCGCAGAGCCAGCACGGCACCTACTTCAACCTTGTGCGCGACATCGTCACCGCGGTGCCGAGCGCCTGGCCGATCATCGAAAGCATCAACAACAACATCATGAGCGGCGATCTCTATCGGGCGCTGAAGGATGCCCGCAAGCTGATCGCCTATGAAGAGAAGCTGCGGGACCAGTACCAAGCGACGCATCCCAAGGGCGACGTCAGCTCGGCCGCCTGATCGGCACGCATCAACCTGCCCAAACGACAACGGCCCCGGATCATCTCCGGGGCCGTTGTCGTTTCAGCTGCGTTCCTGGTCACTGCGCCGCCAGCGGCGGCGCCTCGATCTCGATCAGACCATCGCCGGTCCGCCGCGCGCCGAACTCCAGCACCGCAGCCACAAGCGCGTCGATGTCCGTCTCGTCGGTACGGTGATTGACGATGGCAGCGCGGATCGCGAACCTGCCGTCCAGCGTCGTGCTCGAGGGCGCCGCAACGCCGGACTCCTGGACATCGGCGACGATCTCGCGATTGACCGCATCGTCGGCGCGGTAGCGGAAGCAGACGATGTTGAGGTTCACCGGTGCCAGCAATTCCAGCCGCGGCTCGGCCAGCACGCGCGTCTCCAGATATTTCGCCAGCGCGCAGCTTCGCGCGATCACCGCGCCCAGCCGGTCGGTGCCGAACGTCTTCAGCGTGAACCAGGTCTTCAGCGCGCGGAAGCCGCGCGACAGGTCGGGGCCGAGATCGCAGGGCCAGACTGCACCAGCCGCAAGGCCCCTCGCCTCGCGGCGCAGATAGGCCGCGGGCTGCGCAAAGGCCTGCCGGTGCTGCTCGCCGTCGCGCACCAGCAGGAAGCCGGCGTCGTAAGGCACCTGCCCCCATTTGTGGAAGTCGAGCGCAATGGAATCGGCGAGCTCGATGCCGCCGAGCATGGGCGCGAGCTCGGGCGAGAAGATCGCGAGCGCCCCGAAGGCGCCATCGACGTGAAACCAGATTCCTTCCTCGCGGCACAGCGCAGCGATGGCCTTGAGGTCGTCGATCGCGCCGATATCGACCGTGCCGGCGGAAGCGACGACGAGAAACGGCTTGAAGCCGACCTCGCGGTCGACAGCGATCTGCGTGCGTAGCGCGGCGACGTCGATGCGATGATCGGCATCGACGCCGATCTTGCGCAGCGCATCGGTGCCGAGCCCGGCAATGTCCATCGCCCTGGAGACACAGCCATGCGCAGCCTGCGACGTGTAGGCCGTGAGCAGCGCGCCGTCATTGCCGATGCCGTGCTGCCGCGCCAGCGTCCAGAGCGCAGCGGTGCGCGCCACCAGCACCGCCATCAAATTGGCCATCGACGTGCCCGTGACGAAGATGCCGCTCGCACTCTCCGGGAAGGCAAACAGGCGCCGCATCCACGCGACGATCTGGCGCTCGACTTCAATCGGCATGTGATCGCGTCCGCCGAGATTGGCATTGAGGCCAGCTGCGAGCATCTCCGCGAGCATGCCGACCGCGGTGCCGCCGCCGTGCACCCAGCCCATGAACCCGGGATGGACGTTGCCGGTCGCATAGGGCGCGACATGCTCGGCGAATTCGCGATAGACATCGGCAAGGTCGCTCGCCTCGCGCGGCACGTCGGCCTTCAATGCCGCGCGGATGCCGTCGGGAATCGGCTGCCACGCCGGCCGCGTGCGGACATTGGCGATGCCGTCGATCGCCTCGTCCAGCATGCGATGGGCGAGCGTGCGAAATTCGCTCCAGTCCTGCGGATCGAGCGAAGCCTGCGCGACGGAGCTTTGCGCGTTGCGGATGATCTCGTTCATGCTGCGCTCGCCTTGCCCTCTCCTGCGTGCCGCGACAGCATCGCCGTGAACGCGGCAAAGATCTTGCGCATCTGCGGCGGCTTGTACGGAAACACGACCGGCGGATCCATGTTGTGCACGACGGCGGTGTTGTCGGCTTCGAAGACCAGCAGCTCGCGGTCCTGGTTCTCGGCGCAATCGACGATGAAATAATCGAGGCCGACGCGCCGGCTCATCTCGTCGAGCGCGGCCTTGTGGCGCGCGGCGAAGGCGTAGTCGAAGTCCAGCATGAAGACGGCCTCTTCAGCCCGCTTCTCCTCGCTGAACGCCATGTAGGCGTTGAGATACCAGATGTCCCAGCGATCGGCGATCGCCATGTGGCAGGCGTAGGGCTTGCCGTCGACCATCGCGAGACGGTACTTGCGGTAGAGCCTGTCGGGGCTCACATAATCGACGAAGCGCGCGACAAAGAAATCCTGCTCCTCGCGCTCGGCGAGATAGGCCGCGAGTGCCGGCGCATCGTCGAGCTTCGCGAGCCCGACACCGGCATGCGTGCCGCGCGGCCGCGCGATCATCGGAAAGCGTAATTCGCCGGCGATGTCCTCGCAAGCGATCCGGCCCTGCGCGAGATCCATCAATTGCGCGCGCGTGGCGTGGATGGTCGATGGAATCTCGAGACCAGGGATGCCCGCCAGCAGCCGATACAGCTTGTCGCGATCGAGGTTGCCGATGAGATCGGGGCGATTGAGCAGCGGACGCGGCCAGTGCGGCGCAGCCTTTTCGATCAGGGCCAGTGTTTCCCGGCATTCCTCGGAATCGGATGCAACCACGATGGCAACGTCGTGATCGGGCAACGTTT
The DNA here is from genome assembly GCF_052075995.1 of Bradyrhizobium sp. 613_E4_N2_2. Lineage (NCBI taxonomy): Bacteria > Pseudomonadati > Pseudomonadota > Alphaproteobacteria > Hyphomicrobiales > Nitrobacteraceae > Bradyrhizobium > Bradyrhizobium sp. 613_E4_N2_2. The sequence continues at coordinate 3,074,152 of NZ_CP197234.1, read as the reverse complement.
CAGGCAAGCCGACATCCTTGGTCACATAGAGCGTCAGCAGCTCGAAATCGGAGCCTTCGAGCAGGAATTCGATCGGCGTGTTGCCGCCCATGTCGATGTCGGCCGCAAGGGCGAGCACGCGCAAGCCGGGCTTCGGAGCCGCAGCGGGCGTGCGAAACAATTGATGGAAGGTCAGCACCTCCGACTGGATCGCCAGCCCCGCCGCCTTGTCGCCGAGTAGCTGGACGATCAGCGATAGGTCAAGGCCTTCGCCCGCGTGCGCTGCTCCTTCCGTGATCCGCGTGACGAGCTGATCGCGCAGTGGCTGCAGATCGACACCTTCGAACGCCTGGCGCGTCAGCTGCGCAAAGCCGATGCGGTCGGCATAGTTCGGCACGGTCACGCCGATCGGCGCGGAAACTGGATGCTGCATCTCATACCTCGAACGCGGACTTTTCCGGTGCGGTTGCGGCTGCGCCGCGGTCAAGCAGCAGCTCGATCTTCACCAGGACATGGGCGATGCGATCGAGCAGGTGCTGCACATTGCATCGTGCCTGCGCCATATCCGGCGACCAGGCCTCGGTCACGAGCCGGGCGCCGACGCAGAGGCGCAGCACGGCTTGCGGCGCATCGTCCTGCCGCTCCAGCCGGACCGGCTGGCCGATCAGGCTGCGCTGGACGGCGATCTGCCGGTCCGCCGCGCTGCCGCTGATTTCGTCGTTCATGTCACGCCGCAGCGCCCGATGGACGGCGCCGGTCTCGGCCATCGAGACCGGCTTGCCGTCGCGCAGCAGCATGAACGGAAAGATCGTGGCGTGCGCGAACTCCTCGTCGTCCCCGGCAGTCTTCTCGGTCGCCGTTGGAACGGGTTGAAGCGACGGCGACAGCGCGATCATGCTGTCGATGCCGGCGGCAAGCTCGGCCAGCGCCCTGACGCGGAAAGCTCCGGGCACGGCGTAGTAGCCGCCGATCTCCGCGAGCGCCGCCTCCCAGCGCAGCCATTGTCCGAAATTCGGCCGACGCTCGAAGCGTGAGCGCAGCGCCGTCCAGGCCATCGGCCAATCGCAGCGGCCGGCATAGTCGAAGAAGCCCGGCGCAATCCCCTCAATGCGGTCGAGCGACCGCGAAAACCCTTTCGGCACCAGCACCGCGCCGCTGAAGGCAGGGCCACCGAAGAATTTCGAGCCGGTGATCAGCACCATATAGCCGCGGTCGAGATAGGAGCGCAGCCGGCGGCGGCCGAGCCGCGCCTGACAGGCGTCGACGACGACCTGAACCTTGCGCGGCCAGCGCCGCGCGATCTCATCGAGACAGGTCACGCCCGGCGCGCGCCAGCCGAGCTTCGAGGAATCCATGATCTGAAGCAGCACGGGCGCACCTTGCGCGATCGTCGCTTCGATCGCCTCCAGCACCGCGGCATCTGTGTCGGCGCGCATCGCGATCCCGGGCCCGGCCCGAAGCAGCGGCAACGTCACGCTGGCGCCGGCGAGTCCGGCAACCGCGCCGTCCTTGCGCACGACAAGGCCGCTCGCCGTCATGGAGCTGAAATGGTGACCGCGCGCGGTCTGGGCCGTGCCGCTACCGGTCTGGTCGGCGCCGACCACGATCGTCACTGGAGGCGCGCCGAGCACCGCACGCGCCAGGAACAGGGCGTGAAGCTGGGAATCGGTGCCAGACGGCGAGAACACGACGTCGACGCGCGGCGAGAGCTGGAGATGGCCGCGCAACTCCTCGCGCATGTCCTCGCAGCGCGCATCGAAGGCGATCTCGACCTCGTCGAACAGGCACCTGTGCATCAGCTCTTCGCGCGCCAGCGCGGCGCGGTCATAGGCGAGTTGCGAGATCGTCGATGCCGTCGAGGAGGCGAAATTCCAGATCTCGGGTTCCGGCGAGGCCGCACAGCCATAGGCATTGACGCGATCCCCAGCGTCGAGCGCCAGCCGCGGATCTCCGCCGGAGACGAGCAGCGTGTCCAATGGCGTGAAGAGATCGCGCAGGCGGTAGCGCGAGCCGCCGTCGAATGTGCGCTCGGGGACTGACAGACCGGATGCGCCGGCGCTCATCCCGGAAGGCTCACGCCGCATCGGCAGCTGCCGCAGGCGCGGCTGCGAATTGCGAGGCGATGTCGCCGTGGAACACCGACGGCCCGACGTGATCCAGCGAGCTCTCGATGTCGGCCCAGATCTCGCCGCCGATGTCGGTCCAGCGCTTGCAGAAGGCGAAGTCCTCGGAGAGATACGTCCCCGTCGCCGGATCGATCATGCATTCGAACAGCGCGAAGCGGTTCTGGCTCGCCGCCAGCGTGTCGTGCGAATGCTCGCGGAAGAATTGCAGACCGGCATAGTTGGGATGGCGGCACATCGCCTCCAGCACGTGGCGGCGGATCATCAGGAAGCCGGTGCCGGCGTAGCGCACGCGGGTAAAACCGTTGACCACCACGATGCGGTCGGGATCCTCGATCTCGAGCACATAATCGAGCGCGGCCGCCGGCACATCCGCGCGGCCGGACTCGATCGCCCGCCTCGCCTTGTCCCAGTTGACCCGCTTGATCGGATAACAGCCGGCGACGACATCCGCGCCGCATTCGATCAGCCGGAACACCTGCTCGGGCTTGAAGCCGATGTCGGCGTCGATGAACAGGAAATGGGTCGCCTTTGGATCGTCGAGAAACATCGCGGCCAGATTGGCACGCGCGCGCGTGATCAGCGCATCGCCGTCACGCAGGAGCACCTTGAGCTCGAGATTGGACATGCCGTGCACGGCGCGCTGGAGCGCGAAGATCGAGCTCGCATAAATGCTCGAGACCTGCCCGCCGAAGCACGGCGTGGCCACCACCAGCTGCATCTTGTCCGACATCGACGGCCCCCGCCCCGCTCAACTCCTCACCAAAAGGTAAAGAGGCATGGTTAACGGCGTCTTAATGCGCCGTTACAGGAACTTGACGAGCGACAGCTGCGCGAGTTTCGAGGTAACCTGGTAGGACGCTTGAAGCGCATTCTGGAGCGACAGGAGCTCGCTCGCCACCTGATCCGGCGAGGCCGATTCCGCCTGGTCGATGATGGACTGGAGCTGCGCCTTGGCCTGGGTCTGGCGCGTGCCTGCGTCCTTCATCGTGTTCTGGGCCATCGCGAGGTCCGTCTGGATGTCCTCGATGTGCTGCTGGCCGGGCTGCTTCGTCAGCGACTGCGTCACCCGCAGGCTCAGCGCGGAGACCTGCCCGCCCGCATACTGGCTGGTCGGCGAGGTCGAGAACGTCCCGAACACGGCGATCGCCTGCAATTGCTGGCGGATCGCGTCCTCGTTGGCCTGCGCGCCATATTGCACCGTGACTGAATCATCGACCCGCGCCATCGCCGTGGAGCGCGGCGAGCCGGGCCCGTGATTGCCGGTGTACCATTTCACGGTATTGGCCGAGCCGTTGACCAGCGTCGTCGCCGAACTCGCCGGTGAAGAACCGACGCGCAATGGCGGCTGCGTCGCGGTGACCGGCGTCGAGCCGAAACCGAGCGCGTTGAGTGCGCCCGAGTTCGAGGTCGTGATGTTGAGGCTCGCCGCGTCGTCCGTGTTGATCGTGATCGAACCGCCATGCACGGTCGAAGGCTTCGACGTGCCCGTGATCTGGTCGATCTTGCTCATCAGCGTCTGGATGCTGTCGCCGACATTGAGCTGGTTGCCGGTCGCGCCCGAATTGACGAAGGTCAGCGTGGTGCCGTTCACGGTGATGGTGTCGCCGGCGACGAAGCCCGGCGAGATCGAGTTCGAGGGGCTCGCGCCGGACAGCGCCGTTGCTCCGCTGATCGGAGCCGGCGGGGCCGCCTGGTTGTTGACCGGCGCACCGATCGCAGAGCTTGCGGTGTTGAAGAAATTGTCGCCAGCCGTGATCGCGGATGCCGCGACAAGCGAGGTGTTGGCGAGCTTCGTGATCGCGGTGTTCAATGCCGTGTTGAGGTTCGCGGCGGTGTTGCCGGGAGTCGTCGCGTCGATCGCGAAGCTGCCGATCGGCGTCGGCGTGGCCGTGGACGCGGTCAGGTCGACCTGCCCTGTGGTGCCGTCCGGCAGCGTGAACTGGACGCTCAGCTTGTCGCCGTCGTCCGGGTTGAGGCCGTTGAGATCGACCGAGAACGACACCGGCGAGCCGCTCGGGCCGGTGACCGTCGCACCCGTCAGCGTCGAGGACACCGCCGCGATCTTCATTCCGAACGGCGATCCGGCGACGTCCTCGGATACCCGCACCGAGCTCGGCGTCGGCTGCGTCTGCACCAGCCGTCCCATGCCGTTGGCACCGAGGTCGGCGGCCTGGCGTTCCGCCATGACGGTCTTGAAGCCCGCCTGCGTAGTCGTGCCGTTGATGATGTCGCCGGCATTGGCAACCGACTGCGTGTTGAACGCCGTCCCGGAGAACAGATAGCGGTTGCCCGACTGCGTGTTGAGAACGCCGACCATCGAGCCGAACTGCGAAGCGGCCGTGTTCTGCGCGACGGTCTGTCCGTTGACGTTGAGATCCTGCGCGGTGCTTGCGGAGCCGGTCTGCACCGTGTTGCGGATCGTCGTGAGCGACTGGAGCGCGGTATTGGCGAGGTTGATGTTCACGTTCACGTTCGTGATCGTGTCGGTATAGGCGGCGATGTTGGAGAGCTGCGAACGCCCGGCGATCGCAAAGCCCTCGTTGGTGCCCATCCCGGAATAGTTCTGCGACAGCTTGCCGGTTGCGAGCTGCGTCGACAGGTCGGTAAGCTGCTGATTGATGTTGCGGATCTGCGCGCCGAGAACCGACGAAGAGTAGTTGATGCTGCTGATCGACATCTTTTAGAACCCTGTACTGGTTACACTTGAGCCTGGATCAACGTGTTCATCATGCTCTGCACCACCGACATGACGTGGGCGTTGGCGGCATAGGCATTCTGAAGCTGGATCAGGTTCGACATCTCCGAGTCCAGATTGACGCTGGAGGTCGAGTCGAACTTGGCCTGGAGCGTCGAGACCACGACGCTCTGGCCCTGCTGGAGCTGGGTGGCCTGGGTCGAGGCGTTGGCCTGGACACTCAGGAACTGCTGGAGGTAGTTCGAGACGCTGCCGGTGAAGGGCTGGTTCGCCGAGCCGAGGCCGGTCGTCGGCGAATAGGAAAACACCGCATTGGTGAGCTGCGAATAGAGATAGTCCGAGCGCGTGGTATCGCCGGCGGGCGTCACCGGCGAGGTGTTGTAGACGGACAGCCGCGTGGGATCGCTGACCAGCTGCGTGTTCACGGCGATGCGCCCGGCAAGGCCGGTCATCTGCGAGCCCGAGGCGGTGATCGCACCGGTGTAGAGCGCCTGCCCGCCGTCGGTGAACACCGCCAGCTGCGGGCTGCCCGAGGTCAGCGACGAGATCGTCTTGGTGGTCGAGGCCGAATTGACCTGGGCAAGGCCGGTATTGTCATCGGTCACCCGCAGCGTCGTGGCCGTCGCCGGCGACGGAGCTGCGGAGAACGTCAGGTGCGAGCCTGAGAGCGCGGTGTTGAGCGCAGCGGCGATCGCATTCATGCCGCCGGAGAAATTGACGCCCACCCGCATCGGGTTGGCATTGGTGGCGTTCTGGAGCGGCAGCGCCGCCGGGTCGGTCACGTTGACGAGCGTGATCTGGCGCTGGGTGTTGGTCGCCGTGTCTTTGTAGGTGATGTTGACCGTATTGCCCGGCTGCGCACCGGCAAGGTCGAGATCGAATCCGGCCGGCGGGCCCGAGACCGTGCTGCCGGCCGTGGTCTTGTCCGACAGCGCGCTCGACATCGTCGCGGCGAGTTGGTCGATCTGGTCCTGCGCCTGCACCAGCGTCTGGTCGCGCAGCTTGAGATCAGCCGCGATCTGGCCGGAGGAGACCACGTTGTTGGCGACGACGTCGAGCTGCGAGCCGTTCGGCAGCTTGATGTTGAGCGCACCGACGCCCGACTTGGCCGGGTCGGCGTTGTAGAGCGAGGTCGCCGACAGCGCGCCGGCGGAGGCAAAGGTGAATTGCGAGGCGAGCCCGGCACCGACGAGCTGGATGCCTGTCGTGGTGTAGATATTGGCCTGGTTCGAACCGTCGGTGGTGACGCGAACGTCGACATATTTCGACAGCGTGTTGATGGCCTGGTCGCGCTGGTCCATCAGCGTCGCGGCGGACGGGTCGTTTGCCGACAAGCCCTGAAGCTTGGTGTTGATGTCGGCGACCTGCTGCATCGCCGCGTTGGCCTGCTGTGCCGACGTGCCGAGATCCTGCTCGACGTTGGAGCGCAGCGACTGGATGCCGTTGGTGGTGACGTTGAGCTGCTTCGCCAACGCCTGCGCCGCGCCGAGGGCAACCGTCTGCGCCGACGACGAGCCGGCGCTCGTCGACAGCGCCTGCAACGCCGTGGTGAATTTGTTCAGCGCGGTTTCGAGCGTGCCGCTGTTGCCGGGCGTGCCGTAGACACTCTGAAGCTGCTTCAGGATGTTAGCCATCTGGTCGGCGTAACCGCTGCCGCCGGTCTCGGTGCGCAGCTGGTTCTGCACAAAGGTGTCGAGCTCCCGGCTGACGCCGGTCGTCATCGCCGTCGAGCCGAAATCGCCGGTGGTGACCTCGATCTGGTTCGGCCTCTGAACGACGTAACCCGGCGTCTGCGAGTTGGCGACGTTCGAGGAGACGATCGAGAGCGCGGCCTGGTTGGCACGCAGACCGCTCATCGCACTGGCGAGGGCTGAACTCAAACCCATATCACTAGCCGCCTTTGGTTACGTCACGCGCCGATCAGCGCAACACGTTCAAGAGATCCTGCACCATCGAATTCGCTGTCGTGATCACCTTGGTGTTGGCCGAATAGGCCTGCTGGGTCACGATCAGCTTGGTGAATTCGTCGGCGATGTCGGTGTTCGAGCCTTCCAGCGACGAGCCGCTGATACTGCCCGACGCGCCGTCGATCGCTGTGCCCGACTGTTCGGTCGCGGCGTAAGCGCCGCCGTCGAGGGCCTTGAGGTAATTGGTGCCGTTGAAGTGCGACAGCGTCACCTGGGCGAGGTTGAGGTTCTGGCCGTTGGAGAAGGTGCCGACCACGAGGCCGCTGTTGTTGACGGCAACCGAGCGGAGCTGACCGGCGGCGTAGCCATTCTGCGTGATGGTGTTGATCGTCACCGCGCCGCTGGTGCTGGCATATTGCGTCAGCCCGCCCGAGGACATGTTGAAGGCGACCGAGCCGAGCGACTGGCCGCCGACGCTGACGTTGTTGATGGTGATGCCCGATCCGCTCGGCGAGGTCAGCGAGCCGTCGCTGGCAAAGGTGAAGGCCTGCCCGGTGTTGACCCAGCCGACCGTCGTGCCGGTCGCATTCGGATCGGTCTGGTAGAACAAGTTCCAGGTGTCGGAATGGCCGGTACCCAGCGAGGCGCTGTCGGTCTTGGCCCAACGCAGCTGCAGGTTCACCGGCGTGCCCGCGGCGTTGTAGGCGGTGACCGCACCGCCGCTGATCGATTCCTTGGTGAACGTGGCGATGTCGTTGCCGATCACGCCGCCGGTGCCGGCAGTGCCGCCACCACCGCGGTTCTTGGAGATGGACGACGTGAAGCCGAGCGCAGCGAAGGCGCTGCTGTTGTTGCTGGTCACCGTCAAGGTGGGATTGGCGATACCGGTATTCAGGGTGATCACGCCGTTGCTGATCGAAGAACCGCTCGCACCGCTGAGCGTGTCGATCTGGCTGAGCAGAGTCGCTATGGAGTCGGTGATGTTGATCTGGTTCGGAGGGCTAGCACCGGAGGCCACGAAGGTGATCGTATTGGCAGCTCCCGTGCCGTTGACCTGGATCTTTTGGCCGACCAGGAAGGGCGTCGAGAGGACTTCCGCCCCGCCGGGCGTCACGGTGCCGCCGAGCTGTGTACCACTCGTAATCGCGGGGGTGGACAGCACGTTACCGCCGCGCGTCACGCTGCTGACGCCGAGCAAGCCTGCCGCAGTGCCGCCGATCGTCACGTCGGCCGTGGTGTTGGTCGTGATCTGGATGTTACCGCTGGCGGTCAGAGTCACGCTGGTCGTGGGGACGCCGGCTCCAGACGCGATCGCGTTGAGGACATCCGACATCAGTGCGCTGGTGGGCGACTTCAGACCAATCGTGGTGACGACAGGGGGGCCTGCAGCCGTCGAAGCGCCCGAGACGGTGTTGTCGAAGTTGATTGTTTGGCCGTTGACCGTCAACGACTTGCCGGCGAGGTTGGTGAGAAGGCTGGTGTTGAGATGCGTGGCCAAGCCGGCATCGAGAGGCGTGCTGCCAGTTGCCGCCGCCGAAGCGTTATCCTGCAGCGCCACCGAGCCAGTCGCGGTCGTCGCCGTATAGGCCGAGCGCAGATTGCCGGTGGCCGCCGCGCCGGAGACCGTCGCATTCGAATAGGGCGGCGGCGGCGTGCCGACGATCAGCGGGTTGGCGGCGAAATCGGACGGGTTCAGGCCGCCGGCCGCCAGCAGCGTGCCGCTCGCCGCGGTCGAGCTCGCCCCCGTGTTCGGCACGCTCGGCAGGTTCGCGGCGTACTGGATCGAGGTTGTCGCCTGTGCCGGGATGAAGTTGTTCTGGAATTTCAGGACGGACGCCACATTGCCGGTCGGGTTGCCGGTCTTGGGATCGACCGTGACGCCCATCAGATAGTAGCCGGCGCCATTGACCAGGTTGCCGTTGGAATTGAGCTGGAAGTCACCGCGGCGGGTGTAATAGGTGACGCCGCTGAACACCGGCACGTTATCCACGACGCCGGTTGCCTTCTGGATCGAGAAGAAGCCGTCGCCGGTGATCGCCATGTTGGTGGCGACGCTGGAGCCTGAGATCGTGCCCTGCGTCGTGATGGTCGCCTTGGCGTTGGCCGTGACGCCGCCCGCGACCTGCTTGCTCGGCACCGAGGCGTCGGGAATGAGGTCGACGAAGCTGGTCCCGATGCCCTTGTAGCCGGTGGTGGATGAGTTCGCGATGTTGCCGGAAATGTTCTGCAGCGCGTAGGACTGCGCCTGCAGGCCACCCACCGAGGTGTTCATTGCATCGAAGATACCCATAACTTTGTCTCCAGATCCGATCTCGGCGGCCGGTCGACCATGGCCGCAGTCGGAAGAGACAGTCGCAAGGGCTATGCCAATGCGGGTATTCTCAGGAAATCAATGACTTGAATGGGAAGGCCCCGGTCCGATGACCGGGGCACAATTGCCGGGCCGGCAACAATTGCCGGGGCATCGGGTCATTCCGGGGCGGCCCGCAGCACCGAACTCAGGTTCGCAATTGCGCACCTGAGAAGCTCGAGATTCCGGATTCGATAATCACGCATCACTCCGGAATGACTCCAGCGAGACCTACGTTGCCGACGCGGCGGCCGGGTGGAAGACCAGCCCGAAACCGTCGATGCAATAGCGCAATCCGGTCGGCTTCGGACCGTCGTCGAAGACGTGGCCGAGATGGCCGCCGCAGCGCCGGCAATGCACTTCGGTGCGCACCATGCCGAAGGTGCGGTCCTCGGTCTTGCCGACATTGCCTTCGATCGGCTGGTAGAAGCTCGGCCAACCCGTGCCGCTCTCGAACTTGGTCTCGGACGAGAACAGCGGCAGGTCGCAGCCGGCGCAGGCGAAGATGCCCTTGCGGTGTTCCTTGAGCAACGGGCTGGAGCCTGGCCTCTCGGTGCCCTCCTTGCGGAGGATTTCATATTGCTGCGGCGTGAGCTGGGCGCGCCACTCGGCGTCCGTCTTCTCGATCTCGAATTTTTGCGTGGCCTTCTCTCCAGCCTCGGCAGGCGTTCCTCTCAGCCAGCGGAAGGCCGAAAGGCCGAACAGGCCGGCAACAGTCGTCAGCAGGATGCGGCGGTCAAACATCTCATTCTCCGTGCGCGGGGGAGTCCACGCTCTGAGATACGGGCTCTAACGGCCGACGTTACACGTCCGGGCGGGGTTTTTATCAACTTATCGCGAGACACCCTGGTCCTACGAGGCCGGTTCCACATCCTCGGCCACAGGTTTCGGCGGAGGGGCCGGCTGCGGCCGGACGCTGGGCGGCGGACGGCGAGGACCAGTGCCGGCGGCCCGGTTGGCTTCAGCGAGGCGCGCCTCGCGTTCCCGGTCCTTGACCCGCGCACGCTCGCGGTAGCGGGCGAGCGAGCCTGCGGCGGCGGAACTCGCCCTGCCCCAAACTCCCACCAATTGGCCCGCGACCCGCCCGGTCGTGCCGCCCGCCCAGACCAGCTCGAATGGCGAGAACAGCTTCCAGCGGTCGTCGCCCCACAAAATGCTACGCGCGATCAGCTGCCCGGCCACGGCCGACGTGTTCATGCCCTGGCGGCCGAACCCGCTCGCTACCCACAGGCCTTTGCGCAACTGGCCGATCTGCGGCATGCCGTGCACGGTCTGGCCGGTGGCGCCGCCGAACATGTCGGCGATCTCGACATCGCCGAACTGGGGGAAAATCGATCTGATCCGCCGCCTGACCGCGCCCGCAAAGCGCTGCGGACGCGCGGCCCAGGTGGTCTCGGGGCTTTCCCACATCAGGCGGTCGCCGTCGACGACACGGAAATGGTCGACCCCGTCGGAATCCATCACCGATCCCTTGAACGCCACGATCTCGTGCACGCACTCGCCGAGCGGCGCGGTAATCCCGGCATAGCGCCAGACCGGCAGCAGCGTCTCCGACAGGCGCCTCAACGGCGCGCCGAGGTGGATGTTGCCGGCGAGCACGATGTGGGTGGCGCGCAGCCGCGCCGAGGGCGTGACGATGCGCTTGCGGATGCCGGAATGATCGATGCTGACGACCGGCGTATCCTCGAATATGCGCGCTCCCGCTCGCCGCGCCAGCGCTGCGAGGCCGTGCACATATTTGCGGCCGTCGAGCTGGAATGCCCGGGGATAATAGACGCCGTGGAAGTAACGGTCGGTCTTGAGCGCCTCGCGGACGCGATCCACCTGCCAGCCCTCGACCTCCGTGTCGAAATCCTCGTGGAGCATCTGCAACCGGCTGATCAGCCGGTCGCCGGCATCGACGTTGGAGACCTCCAGCACGCCATCGCTCGGGCCAATGCCGGGCATGTTCTCTTCGGTGGCGTTGGCCCGGACGAACTCGGCGCCCTCCTTCGCCAGTGTCCACAATTCGCGCGCGTCCTCGAAGCCGATGCGCTCGATCAAATCTGCGAGCGGCAGCGCAAAGCCCGGCATCACGGTGCCGAGCTGGTTTCCGGAGGCGTTCCAGCCGATATGGCGGCCCTCGAGCACCGCGACGCTGGCTCCGAGCCGGGCTGCCTCCAGCGCGATGGAGAGCCCGGCAAGCCCGGCCCCGATCACGCAGATGTCGGCGTCGAGATCAAACGACAGTCGCGTGCGTTCACGAAAGCCGGCTTCTTCCTGGGACACGCTTGTGAAAGTCTCGCTCATGTCGTTTCCTTAAAGGACCGATCGGGCCCTTGTCACCTTGTCCTCAACCGGCGCCTGTAGATTATCTGGACGCGTAACGATTCGAGAATGCCATGCGCCGTTTGATGCTGCTGCGTCACGCCAAGACCGAGACTGACGCGCCGAGCGGCCGTGACCAGGATCGTTGCCTCGACGACCGCGGCCACAAGGATGCCGCGCAGATCGGGGATTGGCTGGCCACCCATCCCCCCTTCCCCAAGGCCGTGCTGGTGTCGCACGCCGTCCGGGCCCGGCAGACCTGGGACATTGCCTGGGAGACGATGAAGGACCGCGTCGCAGCGCCGCAGGTGGAGGTCTTGCCCGAACTCTACGGCGCCGATCCCGCCCAGATCCTGGAATCCATTCGCACCGCAACCGTTCCGGCCAACCCGAAGCAGTTGCTGCTGGTGGGCCACAATCCCGGCATGCACGAGGCCGCGCTGATGCTGATGGGCGGCGGCGATCCGGCGGGCGCCAAGGCGCTCGCTCACAATCTGCCCACGTCGGGGCTTGCGATCTTCGACTTTGACGTCAAGGATTGGGGTGACGTGGCCTACCGCCGCGGCAAACTGGTGCTGTTCGTCAGCCCCAAGCTGCTTCGATCGGGTTGAGACGCGCGGGGCGCGCCGTCTCGACCGGTTGATCCTAGCTTGGTCAATTGGGAGACGCAGATGTTCAAGTCCATCCTCGTGCCCATCGACCTCGCCGACACCGATCTGGCCAAGCCGGCGCTCGCGACCGCGATAACGCTGTCGCAGACCTGGAGCGGATCGATACGACTGCTCAACGTGCTGCCGATGACGCCGGTGATGCTCGCCGAATACGTCCCGGCCGATTTCGACGAGCAGCAGCGCCAGACCTCCGAGGAAGCACTCGCCATCGTCGCGCGGGAGTCAGGCATCGAGACGGGGCGCATTTCCAGCGTGGTGCGACAGGGCGGCATCTATCATGAGATCCTGGAGGAGGCCATGCACATGAAGGCCGACCTGATTGTGATGACCTCGCACCGGCCGGCGATGCGCACCTATTTCCTCGGCTCCAATGCCGGGCACGTCGTGCGCTACGCCAAGTGCTCGGTGCTGGTGGTCAGGCACTGAGCGCCACAACAAACGCTGTCATTGCGAGCGGAGCGAAGCAATCCAGAGTCTTTCCGCGGTGGCAGTCTGGATTGCTTCGCTCCGCTCGCAATGACGACGCGGAGGCATTGTCACCACGCCCGGACTTGCGGGCGTGGCGGCCGAACAAACTCACAGATACCGCGTCAGCTCGGCCTTGAACTGCCCGTAGACGGCGTCCTCGATCTGGCTGCGCGTGATCCCGATGTCGCGCAAGGCGTGGTCGTCGAGCTCGTTCAGCGTCTTGACGGCAGAGCGGCGCTCCAGACGATCGAACAGCGCATGGGCAACGTTGGCGAGCGTGCTGAAAAATCCGCCCGACGAGGATGGGCGTAAACTCCGCCCGGCAGTTTGCGAGATCGTGGTCATTTTTCTTCTCCGGCCTATTGTCCGCGCAGCGAAGCAGGTGCCGTTGGCGCGGACGCTGTGAGCGCCTGCACCTCATTTGCCATCGGATTGCTCTCGCTCTCCTCGGCTCAATCGCGGAACTTGATGGAACTTAAATGCTCCAGTACACTACTCGGAGCAAGTAAAACATTGCTCTCGGTGCAATAATGTCCAAGTTCGAATACGTGAAGCTTGCCGATGCCATTGCGGCCGATATCACTAAAGGCACGTTAAGGCCCGGCGACCGGCTGCCGCCACAGCGCAACTTTGCCTATGACCGCGGCATCGCGGTCTCGACCGCGAGCCGGGTTTATACGGAGTTGCTTCGCCGCGGGCTCGTCGTCGGCGAGGTCGGCCGCGGCACGTTCATCTCCGGCGACATCAAGCGCGAGGTCGAGGCGTTGAGCGAGCCGCGCGACGCGCGGATCGATTTCGAGGTCAATTATCCGTTATTGCCGCAGCAATGGGCGATGATCGCCAAGAGCCTTGCCGGGCTCGAGCGCGTCGACGCGCTCGAATCCGCCCTGCGCGTCTCGACCAGCACCGGCACCAAGAGCGCGCGCAATGCGGCCGTCGCCTATCTCGCGCGCAAGGATTTCACGCCGCAGGCCGAGCAGATCGTCTTCACCGCCAACGGCAAGCAGTCGCTCGCCGCCGCGCTCGCCGCCCTCGTTCCCACCGGCGGCCGCTGCGGCGTCGAGGCGCTGACCTACCCTTACGTCAAGAGCATCGCGGCGCGGCTCGGCGTGACGCTGGTCCCGATTCCGATGGACGAATACGGCGCACGGCCCGATGCGATCCAGAAAGCGCATCGCGAAGCGCATCTGTCGGCGCTGTATCTCCAGCCCATCATCCAGAACCCGCTCGGCGTCACCATGAACGCGACGCGGCGCGCCGACATCATGCGCGTTGCCGAGAAGCTCGATCTCACCATCATCGAGGACGCCGTCTACGGCTTCCTCGCCGACGACACACCGCTGGCAGCGCTCGGGCCGGACCGTTGCATCGTGATCGACAGCCTGTCCAAGAAGGTCGCACCGGGCCTCGCGCTCGGCATCCTCGTGACCCCGCCGCATCTGCGCGAGAGCGTGATGAGCGCGGTCCGGACCGGCGGCTGGATCGCCTCGGGCCACGCGCTGGCGTCCGGGCAGCGGCTGATGGCCGACGGCACCGTCGCCGAGCTGACGCGGCTGAAACGGATCGACGCTGCGCGCCGGCAGCAGACCGCGGCAAGGCTGCTTGCCGGCTACCAGATCGCGGCCGACGCCCGTTCCTATCATTTGTGGCTGACGCTGCCGCCACACTGGCGCTCGCAGACCTTCGTCGCCGCAGCAGCCCGGCGCGGCATCGCACTGACGCCATCCTCGACGTTTGCAATTGCGCACGGACATGCACCGAACGCGGTGCGGCTCGCGCTCGCCCCGCCCTCGCTCGAGCAGCTCGATTCCGGCCTGCGCACACTCGTGTCGCTGCTCGGCACCAAGGAAGAGGATTTCGACTCGACGGAGTAAGCGAGAGCGTTGCGAGCGAAGTGATACCGGTTCGAAAACGCGTCGCAACAAAGATCCGGCCCTTCGCCGCTCAGGTCGCCGGCCATTCCGCGATAAAGCCCCTCGCCTTGTACGGCTCGATCTTGTCCCATTCGTGCAGGACACGCCGGCGAAACTCGACATTGGTGTGCCAGAGCGCGCGCGGCGTCGCAAAGCTGTCGACGGTGAGCAGCATCTTCTCGACGTCAGGCCAGTGCCGGTGCAGCGTCATCGGGTAGCGGCGCGCCGTCCAGGTGTTGCCGAGGCAGATCACGCTCCGGATGTTTCGCAGTCCAAGCGCTGCATCAATGATCGGCAGCGAGAAGATCACGTTCTCGCCGGTGTTCATTGCGCGATGTTCCTCGAGGATGAGGTCCGCCGGAATGCCGGCCGCGACCATCGCTGCCTTGATGATGGTGCACTCAGATTGCTCCGAGCCCGGCGTCACACCACCGCTGACAATCGACCAGCGGAAAAGGCCCTCGCGCCACAGCCTCGCGGCGGTGTCGGCGCGCAAGCCAACGTCCTCGCGGGTGCCGAACATGAACAACAGATCGGCCGGCCGGAGCGGCGTATCGATCAGATGCGTACGGTTGATTTCGACGATCTCATCCGCTGTAGGCTGCTGCCTGTTGCGATCCATGGTTGGCATGACAGCACGATGCGACACCGGCGCAGGGGCACGAAGTCACGTTTGATTGCGGCCGATTGCACCTAGGGCAGCAACGCCTTCGGCACACGATCAAAACTGTAGCTGTGCGGCTGGTTGCGCCGCACGAAGCCGCCGACCTGCCAGGCGAACAGCGCGGCAAAACCGATGATGAAGAGGGCGCCGGCGAATTCGCCGATCAGGAGCGCGCGGATCAGCAGCCCCGTCATCGCCACCGTCAGCACCGCCAGGAAGGCCAGCACCGCCGCATAGGTCTTGCGGCCGAGGCCTGCGGTCAATTCGGCGCGGCTGCCGGCTTGCGCCATACGTGCGTGCAGTTCGATGATGAAATCGCGAAAACCGTTGTCCTGCGGCGCCATTAACGCCGCGGTCTGCCAGCTCGTCGACAGGATCCTGATGCGGCCGCCGCCGGTGTGGCTGACATCGGCGCGAAAGCGGTGCTGCTGCATCGACACCGGGCGAAACGACAGCCGGATCGCCGAGATCTCGTCATAGCGCCACAGGCCGGAGCGGCCGGCGATGTGCCAGGACAGGCCCTCGTCCGTCAGCTCGAAACGATGCGCCGAGCCGATCAGCGACGCCTTGTAGGCGTAGCTCGTGACCGACGGGCCTTGCGCTCCCGAAACCTGTATCCCCACAATCAATCCCGTCCGCGCAATCCCGCCTGCGATCGGCTTGCGCGATCGCCCTCGCCCATCCTACAAGCGGGGCATGGCTGAGACGACCTTTTTTCCGCGCCGCCTGATTCTCGGCGCCGCCGTGATCTCCGGAGTGCTGCTCGCGCTCGCGGTGCACATGCTGGGCGCGCGCTACGGGCTCGACCTCGGCGGGCTCTGGCATTCCGACACGCACGAATTCATACCCGCGGGCGCAGCGATCGCCTGGTGGCTGATTGCCACGGTGGGTTTCTCCGGCGGCTATTTCACGGCGACATTGATGCAGAGCGCCGTCTCCGGACAGATCCCGCAGCGGATGCGGCAGTTCCTGATCGCGGTCGGCGTGCTGCTGCTTGCCGGTGCGGGCCAGGTGGCCTCGGCGCCGAGCCCGATCCCGTCCGTCTCGGGCGTGCTCGCCGGGCTCGCCGCGCTATGTCTTGGCGCCGTGATGGCGTTTTGCGGCGCGCATTTCGCGCTGCGCCGCGGCTAGACATCAGGCCGAGGCGAGCAGCCGCGGCCGGTTCAGCATCAACGCGACATCGGATGCGGGCCGCGGCTTGCTGAAAAGATAGCCCTGCGCCTGGGTGCAGCCCTCGCGCCGCAGCAGCTCGAGCTGCGCGTCGTTCTCGACGCCTTCCGCCGTGGTGACGATGCCGAGGCTGCGCCCGAGGCCGGTCACGGCGCGGATGATCGCCATGGAATCCTCGCGCGTCGCAAGCTCCGACACGAAGGAGCGGTCGATCTTGATCTTGTCGAACGGGAAGCTGCGCAGGTAGCTCAGCGACGAATAGCCGGTGCCGAAATCGTCGAGCGAGATCCGCACGCCCATGGCCCGCAGCTCGTGCAGGGTGGTCAGCGTCGCCTCGCTGTTCTGGAGCAGCACCGATTCGGTGATCTCGAGCTCGAGCCGCCGCGCCGCGAGCCCTGAGGCTGCCAGCGCATCGGTCACGGATGCGATCAGGTTCGGACTCTTGAACTGCACCGGCGACAGGTTGACGGCGACATCGACGTCGTCCGGCCAGGTGGCGGCGTCACTGCAGGCGCTGCGCAGCACGAACTCGCCGAGCTGGACGATGAGGCCGGTCTCCTCGGCCACCGGGATGAAGTTGATGGGGGCGATCAGGCCGCGCTGCGGATGGTTCCAGCGCAACAGCGCCTCGAAGGCGACGACGCGACCGCTGGCGACGTCGCGGATCGGCTGGTAGTACGCCTCGAACTCGTCGCGCAGCAACGCCGCCCGCAAGTCCATCTCCAGCAGCCGCCGCGCCTGCGCACGCGCATCCATGCCGGTCTCGAAGAAGCGATAGGTGCCGCGGCCGTCCGCCTTGGCGCGGTACAGCGCGAGGTCGGCGTTCTTCAACAGCTCGTCCGGATTGTCGCTGTCCTGCGGCGACAGCGAGATGCCGATCGAGACGCCGATCACGATCTGATGGTCGTCGATCTCGTAAGGCGCAGAGATCACCTCGACGAGGCGGCCGGCAAGGGCTCGCGCCGCGGCTTCCTCGGAGCGCCCGATCTGGACCACGGCGAACTCGTCGCCACCGAGCCGCGCCACGGTGTCGCTCGCGCCGACAGTGGCCTTCAGCCTGCGACCGACTTCCTTGAGCAGCGCATCGCCGATGGGATGGCCGAGCGAGTCGTTGACGTCCTTGAAGTGATCGAGATCGAGGCACAGCACCGCGAGCTGGTCGCCCGACTTCGCCCGGCCCAGTCCCTGCTCGAGCTGCTCGTGGAACAGCACGCGGTTCGGCAGATTGGTCAGCGCGTCATGGCGCGCCATGTGCGAGATCTTGGCCTGCGCCTCCAGCCATTCGGTGATGTCCTCGAAAGTCGCGACCCAGCCGCCGCCCTGCATCGGCTGGTTGACGACGCGGATGGAGCGACCGAACCGGGTGACGACCTGGCTGGTCGTGCGGCCCTCGCGCGCGTCGGCCACGAGGCGCGCGAAGAATTCGCCCGCATCGCCCTGCCACTGGCCCTTGGCCTGCTCTTCCCGCAACACGTCGACGAGCAGGCGGCCGGCGAGCGGAATGTCGGTGCGGCCGAGCAGCGCCGCGTAGCGCTCGTTGAAGAGCTGGATCTTGCCGTCCGCATCGAACATGCACAGTCCCTGCGACATGTTCTCGAGCGCGGTATCCAGCACGACCTGCTGGCGTCCCAGTTCGCCCTTGGCGCGGCGGTCGAGCAGAGCCGCCGCGAGCGCGATCGCGATGATCGCAGCGGCGGCGCTGGCGGTGAGGATCGACAATGAGGCCGGCGGGATCGACAGGCCACTGATCACGACCGCAGGATCCGGCGTCAGCTCCACGGCGCCCATGGCGGTGAAATGATGTGAGACGATGGCAAGCGTCAGCAGCACCGTCGCGCCGAGCGCGCCCGCAAGGCTGTCGCGGCGCCCCGCAACCACCAGGGCAAGCGACCCGAGAACGATGCCGAGGATGATCGAGACCGTCACTGTGCCGGTCGTCCAGCCGATGTGCGCGGGAATCTCGAGCGCCATCATGCCGGTGTAATGCATGGCGGCAACGCCGCCACCAACGACGGCGCCGCCGAGCGCAACCAGGCTCGCCCGCGTCACCGACACCGAGATGCTCAGCCCGATGAAGGTGACCGCGATCGCGAAGATCAGCGACAGGACCGTCAACGGAATGTTGTAAGCGCCGCCCGCACCAGGCCCGTAAGCCTGCATCGCGATGAAATGGGTTGCCCAGATGCCGCCGCCGGCGACGACGGCATCAAGCGCGACCCACGATACGCGAGCTCCCCCGCGCGCCGCACGCGCGCGGTGGAACAGGCTGATCGCCGCCGCGCTGGCGAGCAGACATACCGCTCCGCCGAGTGCGACCAGTCGCCAATCATGCTGATCCGTCAGGCAGTAAAGAACTTGATACATTGCCGGTCCCTATTCCAACCGCACTAGAACCGGCAGAGATGGACAGTCGGTAACCGGCTATGTGCCGGTTTCGGGAATGGTGAACATAGAATGTGTGGGATCGCTCACATTGAGCGCCCTTGCGCCCTTGCGTCAGGTGCATTTGCGCCGAGGCCGATCACGGCGGCGGTGAGCAGCAGGACGGCCGCCGATATGATTAGCGACTGGTGAAGGCCCGTCATGAATGCACTGTCCGAGGCCACCAGCGAGCCGAACAGCGCGACGCCGAGCACGCTGCCGGTCTGCCGCGTCGCGTTCAGGACGCCGGCGGCGATGCCGGAGCGCGCCTTGTCGATGCTGCCGAGCAAGGTGGAGGTCAGCGGCGGCACCAGCAGGCCAAGTCCGCCGCTGATCGCGATCATCTGCGCAAAGATCGCCCAGTAGCTGGTCCCGGCTTCGGTCCAGAGCAGCCCGAGACAGCCGAGCGCCGAGATACAGGCGCCGACCACGATGGTCGGGCACGAGCCGATGCGCTCGGCCAGACGCGGCGCCAGCAGGTTGAGCGGCAACACCGCGCCCATCATCGGCACGAAGGCAAGCCCGGTCCACCAGGCCGACAGCCCGTTGATCCTCTGGAAATACAGGCTCAGCACGAAGATCAGGCCGTAGATCGCGATGTTGACGAGGAGGCCGACGATCGTGGTCAGGGTAAACAGCCGGTGACTGAACAGCGACAGCGGCAGCATCGGCTGCACGGTGCGGCTCTCGCGCCAGACGAAGAGCACCGCGAATGCGGCTGAGGCAACGAATGCTGCGATCACGGCTGGATGGCTCCAGCCGAACGCGCCAGCTTCGATGATCGCGCCGGCGAGCGCGCCCAACGCACCGATCGCGGCGAGCTGTCCCGGCAGATCGATCTCGCGCGAGCGCGACCGCGTGGTCTCGCTGGCGTAGCGCCAGCTCAGCCACAAGCCGGCAAGACCGATCGGCAGGTTAACCAGGAAGATCGCGCGCCAGCCAACCAGCGTGATCAGCGCGCCGCCGACGAAGGGACCGGCAGTCAGCGCCAGGCTCGCTCCGGCGGCCCAGACCGCCACGGCACGGCCACGCTCGCGGTCGTCCGCATAGGCATGATTGAGCAGCGCCAGGGAATTCGGCACCAGGATCGCCGCCGCCAGCCCCTGGACCAGCCGTGCTGCGATCAGCACGATGGCGTTGGGCGACAGCGCGCAGGCGAGCGAGGCCGCGGTGAAGATTGCGAACCCCGCCATGAAGATGCGCTTGGCGCCGATGCGGTCGCCGAGCGCACCTGCGGTCAGAATGAAGGCGGCAAAGGCGATGGTGTAGGCGCTGACCACCCATTGCAGCTCAGCGACGCCGCCGCCGAGCGTTTTACCCATCGCGTCGAGCGCGGTGTTGACGATGGTGACGTCGAGTTGCACCACGCCATAGCCGAGGCTCATCGCGGCAAGCGTGAGGGAGGTCGCAAGGCGCGAGCCGGCACGCTGCGCGCCGGCTCCGTTGTCGAGGGGTTCATATTTGATGGTGCTGGCTCGCATGCTGCCACCTCGGTTGCAGCCCCATGCGAAACATACGCTTCCAGCCCGCATTCATGCTTCGACAATGATCGTATTATGGATGCGTCAAATGCGAACGCCGCGCGGATGACCGCGCGACGCCTTTTTCGCAGCTACGCCCGGTCCTAGCTCGCCGCGCGCAGGTTCACCTTGCTCTCGGCGAGCGCGGTCAGCTTCCTGTCGGTCGCCTTCTCTTCTTCCAGCGTCTTGGCGAGCACGGTGGCGCAGTCGTTGCGGCCGAGCTGTTTGGCCCAGGCGATCAGGCTGCCGTAGCGGACGATCTCGTAATGCTCCGCGGCCTGGGCCGCGTTGATCAGGGCGGCGTCCAGCACCGCCTTGTCGGCGACTTCACCGGCGGTCTCGTCGGCTTCCTCGATGATGCCGTCGATGGCCGGGCAGTCGACCGCCTTCACCTGCGTGCCGTGCATCTTGAATACTTCCTCGAGCCGCTTGACGTGCTGCTTGGTTTCTTCGAGGTGCGTCAAAAAGCCCTGCTTCAACTGCGGATCGGTGGCCTTATCTGCCATTTTCGGCAGCGCCTTGGTGAGCTGCTGCTCGGCATAATAGATGTCCTGAAGCTGGTGCACGAACAGGTCGTTCATGGTTTTGATATCTTTTGTGAACAGTCCCATCGTTCCGATCCTCTCGGTTTCGGGAACACGGAGGCGTCGGCTCGCACGAAAAGCCGATTATTCCGCCATGTTCGATTGCTGATGGAGCGCTAACCAGCGCACGGTACCGACGTTCCAAAAAAGCTCGCATCGCTTGCGCTGGAACAATGCCGACTGCGGGCGGACACGAAATCATGTCAAGATGCGGACGCGCGTTCCGGGCAGGTGCCCCGACTCATATGCTTAACGCGCGCCCGATATGAACCACATATGACAAAAGCGGCGGTCCACCGCAGAACCTATCGGTCGAACGCAGAACCTATCGTTGTCAAGGGCTGCACAAGTCGCTGTTTTTGCCTTAAATGAGCTACAACATGCCTAGCGGTCGAAGCCCATTTCGGGCAGTGATCGCGCCCGACCGGTCAATGTCTGGCCGATCGGTCTTGCCCCCCGCCGGGAGGATGAATGCACGGACTGCTGCCCGCGCTGAAGCGCGGCTTCAAGAGATGGATCGGCTGGCGACGGCTCGGTGTTGCCGCGAGCGTCTTCATCATCGCCTTCGCGATCACCACGCTTGCGCGCACCCTCAAGGACATCGATACCGGCGTCATCCTGACCGCGTTGACCGAGATTCCCCGCGGGAATATCGGGCTGGCGGCGATCTGCGTCGTCTTCGCGTTCTGTACGCTGACCTTCTACGACTATTTTGCACTGCGAACGATCGGCAAGAAGCATGTGCCCTATCGCATCGCAGCACTCTCCAGCTTCACGTCCTATTCGATCGGCCACAACATCGGCGCCACCGTTTTTACCGGCGGCGCGATCCGCTTCCGGATCTATTCGGACTACGGGCTGAACGCGATCGACGTCGCGAAGATCTGCTTCCTGTCAGGCCTGACCTTCTGGCTCGGTAACATCTTCGTGCTCTCGATCGGCATGGTCATCCATCCGGATGCCGCCTCATCGATGGATCAACTGCCGTCGTCGATCAACCGGCTGATCGGGCTCGGCGGCCTCGCCTCGATTGGCGCCTATCTGGTCTGGCTCTGCATGGGCGAGAAGCGCCGCGAGCTCGGCCAGAAGGGCTGGAAGGTGGTGCTGCCCTCGGCGCCGCTGACGCTGGTCCAGATCCTGATCGGCGTGGTCGATCTCGGCTTCTGCGCGACGGCGATGTACCTGCTGATGCCGGCCAATCCGTCGATCGACTTCATGTCGCTGGCGGTGGTGTTCATCCTGGCGACGCTGATCGGCTTTGCCAGCCACGCGCCCGGCTCGATCGGCGTGTTCGATGTCGCCATGCTGGTCGCGCTGCCCGAATTCGGCCGCGAGCAGCTTCTGGCGACCCTGCTGGTCTTCCGCATCCTCTATTTCGTGATCCCGTTCGGCCTCGCCATCTCCATCATGGGCGCGCGCGAGCTCTGGATGAACGTGGTGGAGCCCTGGCAGGAGCGGCGGCGGCTGGCCGAGGCCTGCGCGCAAGGCAACCTGCCGAAGCAGGTAGCAGCGATGGAACGCGAGCGGTCGTTGCGACAGGCCAGCAAGCGGTAAGGCGGGCGGGCGACCGTCAGACAGAGGTTGCGGGCGGCGCAGCAATGCTCTCTTATTTCCGCCTCAACTTTGCCGTTGAACACGCGGGCCATGATCCCTTTTTCCTTTCGTACCCTTCCCGCAGGCCTCCTGCTGCTTGCCGGGATTCTGACGTCTTTGCCGCTCGAGCGCGCCGCCGCGCAGGGCGCCGGTGCGATGCAAATATCCTGGGAGGTGCGCAACCGCTTCCGCCTGTTCCGCGAGGAGCGCGACTTCCAGCTCCATGTCGAGAACGCGCGTA
The DNA here is from genome assembly GCF_052075995.1 of Bradyrhizobium sp. 613_E4_N2_2. NCBI lineage: Bacteria > Pseudomonadati > Pseudomonadota > Alphaproteobacteria > Hyphomicrobiales > Nitrobacteraceae > Bradyrhizobium > Bradyrhizobium sp. 613_E4_N2_2. The sequence continues at coordinate 3,051,543 of NZ_CP197234.1, read as the reverse complement.
ACCGCAGCATCCTCGCCGCCGAGCAGTCGCTGGAGCTCCAGAGCGAGGGCCGCGGCTGGGCCCGCAACATGGTCAACCGGCTCTGCATCGACCTCCAGGGCCGGGTCAACCAGCCCTGCACCCGCGACAACGTCAAAGAGAATTACCTCACCCCGACCGATCATCCGGTGACCGTGCGCCTGACCGGCGCAGTGCCGGTCGGCGCCACCTGCGCCTGGTCGTTCGACGACGGCGACGGGCCGCAGACCTCGACTTTCGATTGCGCCGAGCCGATCAACCTGCGGGTCCGCTACGGCAAGCAGACGGTCGCGAGCGTCGACGTCTCCTCCGGCTCCGATCCGACCCAGCGCGTCCAGGCCGAGATCCAGGTCCGCGACATCTTCGTCGCCGGGCTCGGCGACAGCATCGCCTCCGGCGAAGGCAACCCGGACCGGCCGCTGGCGCTGTCGGACGAGGGCTTCTGCTTCCGCTCCTATCTCGGTACCGCCGGTGCGCAATACTACCGGCCGAGCCGTGCCGGCTATAAAGGTGGCCGCGCCTGCGAAGCACCCGACACGCTCGCCAACTGGCAGCATTACGGCGCGCTCTGGTTCAACTCGCCCTGCCACCGCTCGCTCTACAGCTACCAGGCCCGCACGGCTCTCGCGCTCGCGGTGCGCTACACCCACATCGCGGTGACCTTTCTGCCACTCGCCTGCACCGGCGCCAGCATCGGCGACGGTCTGCTGGGCTCGCAGCGCGCCCGCGAATGCCCGCCCGGCAAGACCGGCGTCTGCAACACCAGCGTGAACGCCCAGGTCGCCGAGCTGCGTGAGGCGCTCACCGCGGCGAAAAAGCGCCAGCCGGACCGCACGCTCGATCTCGTGCTGCTCTCGGTCGGCGCCAACGACGTCTATTTCTCCGGCCTCGTCGCCGACGTCATCGTCGACACCGCGACCGAGCGCGCGCTGTTCCGCCGCTCCGGCGTAATGGCGAGCGTCGACGATTCCCGCGATGCACTGGCGCGCGAGCTGCCGCAGAATTTCGCCAAGCTGCGCGAGGCGCTGAAGCCGCTCGTCAGCGGCGACCTCTCGCACGTGGTCTATGTCTCCTACGCCAATCCCGCGCTCGCCGATGGCGGCGTGCCCTGCCGCGGCGGCCGCGCCGGGTTCGACATCCATCCGTCCTTCAACGCCGATCCGCAGCGCCTGGCCCGCGTCTCGACCTTCGTCGACACCGAATTCCTGCCGCAGCTGAAGAGCCTCGCCACCTGCACGCGCGGGGCGCTGTGCCGCGATCCCGAAACCGACCGCATGACCTTCGTGGACTCGCACCAGGCGGTGTTCGCCGATCACGGCTTCTGCGCCCATGCGGGCAACGATCCCGAATTCGACCGCACGTGTTTCGCCGAGAACGGCCAGAGCTTCAATCCCGATATCGTGAGCGCGGCGAGCCAGCCGATGCTGTGCGGCCGCGGCGCCTCGGAGTATCGCGCCTACCTGCCGCGCGCGCGCTGGATCCGCGATGCCAACGACAGCTATTTTGCCGCGATGACCTATCCGCAAGGCCTGCCGGCGGCGAGCCAGCCGACCGACATCCACGACGCCACCTGGGGCGTGCTCTCCGCCGTCTACGGCGGCGCCGTGCATCCAAGCGCGGAAGGCCACGCCGCGATGGCGGACGCCGCACTGCCGGCCGCGAGCAGCGTGCTCGGCCTCGATGCCGTGCCGCCCGGCGTGACACGCGGACTGTTGGCGCCGCTGCTGGGCACGCAGCAATAGCACGACACTGCTCCCACATACTCGGTGTCATCGCCCGCGAAGGCTGGCGATCCAGTACTCCGTGACAGCGGTGATTGAATCGAGAGGCTGCGGCGTACTGGATTCCCCGCTTTCGCGGAGAATGACAGTGGTGTGCGGAGCACGACCTCGCGCATCACGATCGCACATTCTCGTCACCTCGTGATCGTTCCCCGCACCTGCCGTTCCATCGATCCAAAAACGGCATCGATCGATACTCCCTTGAACTTGGACACTTTGCCGCGCGCGCCTCTAGGAGTCGCAGAGAGGAAACATTTCGAGTTCTAAGGAGGCGCGTGATGAGCGCAGTGGTGTCGTCCGCAGCGGACGTGAGGAGGTCTCGCGTCAGGCTGTTCATCGTGACCATGTTGTTCCTGGTCACGACCGTGAACTATGCCGACCGCGCCACCCTGTCGATCGCGGGCCCCGCACTCTCGAAAGAGCTGCATCTCGATCCCGTCGCCATGGGCTGGATCTTCTCGGCCTTCGGCTGGTCCTATGTCGCGGCGCAGGTGCCGGGCGGCTGGCTGCTCGACCGCTACGGCTCGCGCCTCGTCTATGCCTTCAGCATCATCGTCTGGTCGCTGTTCACGATGATGCAGGGCTGGGTCGGCTTCCTCAGCGCCGGCGCCGCCATCATCGTGCTGTTCGCACTTCGCCTCCTTGTCGGCGTCGCGGAAGCGCCCTCGTTCCCCGCCAACGCCCGCATCGTCGCCGCCTGGTTTCCCGGCAATGAGCGCGGCACCGCATCGGCCTTCTTCAATTCGGGACAGTATTTCGCCACCGTGATCTTCGCGCCGCTAATGGGCTGGATCGCGCATGATTACGGCTGGCGCTTCGTATTCTTCGTGATGGGTGGGCTCGGCGTCATCATGGGCCTGGTCTGGATCAAGACCGTCTACGGCCCGAAGGAGCATCCCGGCATCAACGAGGCCGAGTTCGATTACATCAAGGAAGGCGGCGCGCTGGTCGATCTCGACGCGCCCAAAAACGATCTGGTGCAGGAGCGTGCGCCCGAGTCCGGCTCCGGGTGGGATCACATCCGCCAGTTGCTCTCCAACCGCATGATGCTCGGCGTCTATCTCGGCCAGTACTGCATCAACACGCTGACCTATTTCTTCCTGACATGGTTCCCGGTCTACCTCGTCAAGGAGCGCGGCCTGTCGATCCTGCAAGCCGGCTTCGTCGCGACGCTGCCCGCGCTGTGCGGCTTCATCGGCGGCGTGCTCGGCGGCGTCATCTCCGACGCCATTCTCCGCAAGACCGGCTCGCTCACCATGGCGCGCAAGATCCCGATCGTCGGCGGCATGCTGCTGTCGATGTCGATCATCGCCTGCAACTATGTCGACGGACAGGCGCTGGTGGTCGGCTTCATGGCGCTCGCCTTCTTCGGCAAGGGCATCGGCGCACTCGGCTGGGCGGTCGTCTCCGACACCTCGCCCAAGGAAGCCGGCGGCGTCTCCGGCGGCCTGTTCAACACCTTCGGCAACCTCTCCTCGATCAGCACCCCGATCGTGATCGGCTACATCCTGGCCGCGACCGGCTCATTCAACGGCGCACTGCTGTTCGTCGGCGCCAATGCGCTGGTGGCCGCGTTCGCCTATCTCGTGGTGGTCGGCAAGATCGAGCGGGTGGTGCTCAAACGTTCCTCCTGAGGGCTCCCGCGGGAGCTTGACCAGGCAACTCAACGGCGGCTCCTCAGCCGCCGTCTTTGTTTTGGGGATGATCGATGCTAGAAGTGCCGGGGAAACGCCTTATCCATCTAAGGCATGTATCGATGTTCGACCTCAACCAGCTCCGCTGTTTCGTCACGGTGGCCGAAGAACTGCATTTCGGCCGCGCCGCCGCGCGACTGAACATGACCCAGCCACCGCTGTCGCGGCAGATCCAGGTGCTCGAGCACATCATCGACGCGCCGCTGCTGGAGCGCACCAGCCGCTCGGTGCGCCTGACGCCGGCGGGGCGCAGCTTCCTGCCCGAGGCAAGGCGCATCCTGAAGCTTGCGGAAAGCGCCTCGCAAGTCGCCCGCCGCATCGCGCTCGGCAAAACCGGCTCGCTGAAAATCGGCTTCACGGCGGCTGCCGCCTACGGCTTCCTCCCGGAGCTCGTCGCCGCCTGCCGCGCCAAGCTGCCCGAGGTCGATTTCTCGCTGAAGGAGATGGTGTCCGGTGATCAGTTCGAGGCGCTCAGCTCCGGCCAGATCGACGCCGGGCTGTTGCGGCCGCCGATCGCGCGCCCCGAAGTGGCCAGCCGCCGTGTCGTCGCCGAGCCCCTGCTCGCCGCGATCCCGAAGAAGCATCCGCTGGCGAATGCCGAGACCATCACCATCAAGGATTTCGACGACCAGCCCTTCGTGATGTACTCGCCCTATGAGAGCCGATATTTCCACGATCTGCTGGTGGCGCTGTTCACCCGCGCCGACGTGCTGCCGCGCTATGTGCAGCATCTGAGCCAGATCCATTCGATCCTCGCCATGGTCCGCGCCGGCCTCGGCCTTGCCATCGTGCCGGCCGCGGCTGCGAGCCTGAAGATCTCCGACGTGCGACTGCGGCCGTTGAAGCTGCGCACCCGCGTCCCCGTCGAGCTGTTCATGGTCTGGCGCCGCGACGACGAGAACCCGCTGCTCTCCGCTCTGGTCAAAATCGCAGGCGAATTGTCCTCCGCGGAGGTAGCGGACGATTGATGCTCAATCCGCATCGGTCGATATAGGCTTTGGCTTGGACGCGCATCGAACGGTCTCCTAAACAACGGCGCATGGACGCGCAGGCTTCGGCCCGCGTCCTCCACAACACGCAAATTAAGGGAGCAGCGCCCATGAGCAAGATGACCCCGCAGGAAATGGCCCAGAAGATCGGATCGGGCCTCCTGTCCTTCCCCGTCACGCCCTTCAAGGCGGACTATTCGTTCGATGAGGCGACCTACCGCGCCAACATGGACTGGCTGTGCGGCTATGACGTTGCCGGCCTGTTCGCCGCCGGCGGCACCGGCGAGTTCTTCTCGCTGACGCCGACCGAGGTTCCGCAGGTGGTCAAGATCGCCGTCGACGAGACCAAGGGCCGCGTGCCCGTGCTCGCCGGCACCGGCTACGGCACCGCCACCGCGCGCGAGATCGCGATCGGCGCGGAAAAGGCCGGCGCCGACGGCCTGTTGCTGCTGCCGCCCTATCTGACCCATTCCGAGCAGGACGGCCTTGCCGCCCACGTGGAAGCCGTGTGCGCCGCCGTGAAGATCGGCGTCATCGTCTACAACCGCGACAACGCCATCCTGCAGCCCGATACGCTGGCGCGCCTCGCCGAGCGCTGCCCGAACCTCGTCGGCTACAAGGACGGCATCGGCGACATCGAGCTGATGACCCGCGTCTACACCAAGCTCGGCGACCGCCTCACCTATATCGGCGGCCTGCCGACCGCGGAAACCTTCGCGCTGCCCTATCTCGACATGGGCGTGACGACCTATTCCTCGGCCGTGTTCAACTTCGTTCCAGAATTCGCCACCAACTTCTACGCCGCGGTGCGCAAGCGCGACCATGAGACGATCCATGCCGGCCTGAAGAACTTCATCCTGCCGCTGATCGCAATCCGCAACCGCAAGAAGGGCTATGCGGTCTCGATCATCAAGGCCGGCATGAAGGTGATCGGCCGCGATTCCGGCCCGGTCCGCCCGCCGCTGACCGATCTCACCGAGCAGGAGGTTGCGGAGCTGACCGCGCTGGTGAAGAATCTCCCCGCCATCCGATCGTCACAACAAGCTGCAGAATAACAGACAACAACAGGGAGGAGCGTGCGATGGCCCAGACTGAGGTCTCCGGCGCACCGGTCGTCACATCGATGCAGGTGATCCCGGTCGCGGGCCGCGACAGCATGCTCCTCAATCTGAGCGGCGCGCACGCGCCGTTCTTCACCCGCAACATCGTCATCCTCACCGACAATTCCGGACACACCGGCGTCGGCGAGGTACCGGGCGGGCAAAAGATCTGGCAGACGCTCCAGGATGCCCGCGATCTCGTGATCGGCAAGACCGTCGGCGCGATGAACAACATCCTTGCCGACGTCCGCACGGCGTTCGCCGACCGAGATGCCGGCGGCCGCGGCAAGCAGACGTTCGACCTGCGCGTGATGATCCATGCGGTCACGGCGATCGAGTCCGCACTGCTCGACCTGCTCGGCCAGCACCTCAACCTGCCCGTCGCCGCACTGCTCGGCGAAGGCCAGCAGCGCAAGAGCGTCGAGACGCTCGGCTATCTCTTCTTCGTCGGCGACCGGCGCAAGAGCAAGCTTGACTACGTCAGCGGCGAGACCGGCAAGCCCGAATGGTTCAACCTGCGCCACCAGGAGGCGATGACGCCGGAGACCGTGGTGCGGCTCGCGGAAGCCACGCACGACCATTATGGCTTCGCGGACTTCAAGCTCAAGGGCGGCGTGCTCCGCGGCGAGCAGGAGATCGAGGCCGTCACCGCCATCGCAAAGCGCTTCCCCAGCGCACGCGTCACGCTCGATCCCAACGGCGCATGGTCGCTCGACGAGGCGATCAGCCTCTGCAAGGGCATGCACGGCATCCTGGCCTATGCCGAGGATCCCTGCGGCGCCGAAGCCGGCTTCTCGGGTCGCGAGATCATGGCCGAGTTCCGCCGTGCCACGGGCCTGCCGACCGCGACCAACATGATCGCGACCGACTGGCGCCAGCTCTCCCATGCACTACGCTTGGGGGCGGTGGACATTCCGCTGGCCGACCCCCACTTCTGGACCATGCAGGGCTCGGTGCGCGTCGCCCAGACCTGCCGCGACAACGGCCTGACCTGGGGCTCGCACTCCAACAATCACTTTGACATTTCGCTCGCGATGTTCACCCATGTCGGCGCCGCCGCGCCCGGCAAGGTCACCGCGATCGATACCCACTGGATCTGGCAGGACGGCCAGGCGCTGACCAAGGAGCCGCTCCAGATCAAGGGCGGCAAGATCGCCGTGCCCGAGCGGCCGGGCCTCGGCATCGAAATCGACCGCCCGGCCATCGAAACCGCGCATGAGCTTTACAAGAAGCATGGACTCGGCGCCCGCGATGACGCTACTGCCATGCAGGACCTGATCCCCGGCTGGACCTTTGACGACAAGCGTCCCTGCCTCGTGCGTTAAGAAAATCTCGGAGGACTACATGACTGCGATCCTGAAGAACTTCATCGGCGGCGAATGGGTCGACGGCTCCGGCGTCACCAAGAACATCAACCCCTCCAACACCAACGACCTCGTCGGCGAGTACGCCAAGGCCGACAAGGCGCAGACCGAGAAGGCGATCGCGGCAGCCAAGGCCGCCTTCCCGGCCTGGGCGCAGTCGACGCCGCAGGTGCGCCATGACGCGCTGAACAAGATTTCTCTCGAAATCCTCGCCCGCAAGGAAGAGCTCGGCCGCCTGCTCGCCCGCGAGGAAGGCAAGACGCTCCCCGAGGGCATCGGCGAGGTCGCGCGCGCCGGCCAGATCTTTGCGTTCTTCGCCGGCGAAGCGCTGCGCCTGATCGGCGAGAAGGGCGCCTCCGTCCGTCCCGGCCTCGACGTCGAGCTCACCCGTGAGCCCGTCGGCGTCGTCGGCATGATCACGCCCTGGAATTTCCCGATCGCGATCCCCGCCTGGAAGATCGCGCCCGCGCTCTGCTACGGCAACACGGTGGTGTTCAAGCCGGCCGAGCTGGTGCCGGGCTCGGGACATGCGCTGTCCGAGATCATCACCCGCTCCGGCATTCCGGCCGGCGTGTTCAACCTCGTGGTCGGCTCCGGCTCCGTCGTCGGCCAGACCCTGCTCGACCATCCGGATGTGGCCGCGATCTCCTTCACCGGTTCGGTGCAGACCGGCCGCAAGATCGCGCAGGCCTGCGTGCTGTCGAACCCGATGAAGAAGTTCCAGCTCGAGATGGGCGGCAAGAATCCGCTGGTCGTGCTCGACGATGCCGACCTGAAGACCGCCGTCGAGGTCGCCGTCAACGGCGCCTATTTCTCGACCGGCCAGCGCTGCACCGCCTCCTCCCGCCTGATCGTCACCGAAGGCATCCACGATCGCTTCGTCGCGGCGGTGGCCGAGCGCCTGAAGGGCCTGTCGGTGGACGACGCGCTCAAGGCCGGCGTGCATATCGGCCCGGTGGTCGACCAGAGCCAGCTCGACCAGGATCTGCGCTACATCAAGATCGGCCAGGACGAAGGCGCAAAGCTCGCCTTCGGCGGCGAGCTGCTCAAGCGCGAGACGCCCGGCCATTACCTCCAGCCGGCGCTGTTCACCGAGGCCAACAACAATATGCGCATCGCGCGTGAGGAGATTTTTGGCCCCGTCGCCGCCGTCATCCGCGCCAAGAACTACGAGGAAGCGCTGGCGATCTCCAACGACACCGAGTTCGGCCTCGCCTCGGGCATCTGCACGAGCAGCCTGAAATACGCCTCGCACTACAAGCGCAACAGCGAGTCCGGCATGGTGATGGTCAATCTGCCGACCGCCGGCGTTGACTATCACGTGCCGTTCGGCGGCCGGAAGGGTTCGAGCTACGGCGCCCGCGAGCAGGGCTCCTATGCGCGCGAGTTCTATACCACGGTGAAGACCGCCTATACCTATCCGGGTTGATAGGCCACGATCGTAGGGTGGGTTAGCCCGCGGCTGCGCAACGCGCGGTCCGCTGGCGTAACCCATCTCTTCTGCCTCCGCGGATGAAGACATTGGTGGGTTACGCTACGCTAACCCACCCTACACTTTCGGAGTCCTCCCATGGACCAGGACGTCGCAGCGAAAGAGCAGCCCCGCTACATCAAGCTCAACGAGCGCGACAATGTCGCGATCGTGGTCAATGATTTCGGGCTTCCCGCCGGCTCCCGCTTCGCCAGCGGGCTGACGCTGCGCGCCTTCGTGCCGCAGGGGCACAAGACGGCACTGGTCGATATCGCGCAAGATCAGCCGATTATCCGCTACGGCGAGGTGATCGGCCACGCGTTGTCGCCGATCCTGGCCGGCGAATGGGTCGACGAAGCGCGCATCCGCATGCCGGAGGCCCCTGCCCTCGACAAGCTGGAAATCTCGACCGCCGTCCCCGCGCCGCTGCCGCCGCTCGAAGGCTTCACCTTCGAAGGCTTTCGCAACACCGACGGCTCGGTCGGCACCAAGAACATCCTCGGCATCTCCTCCTCCGTGCAATGCGTCAAGGGCACGATGGAATACGCCGTGAAGCGCATCCGCGCCGAGCTGCTGCCGAAATACCAGAACGTCGACGACGTCGTGCCGCTGACGCACGCCTATGGCTGCGGCGTCGCCATCAATGCCCCCGATGCGGTCGTTCCGATCCGCACGCTGCAGAACATCGCGCAGAACCCGAATTTCGGCGGCGAGATCCTGGTCATCAGCCTCGGCTGCGAAAAGCTCGCGCCCGAGCGACTGGTGCCGGAGGGCGTCAGCGATGCCATCGTGCGCATGCAGGACGAAGCCTTCGACGGCTTTGGCGCCATCGTCGATGCGATCATGACCCAGGCCGAAGCCCGCCTGAAGATCCTCAACACCCGCACCCGTGAGACCTGCCCGGCCGCCGACCTCGTCATCGGCCTGCAATGCGGCGGCAGCGACGCCTTCTCCGGCGTCACCGCGAACCCCGCCGTCGGCTTCGCCGCGGACCTGCTGGTGCGTGCCGGCGCGACCGTGATGTTCTCGGAAGTGACCGAAGTGCGCGACGCGATCCAGCTCCTCACGCGACGCGCCATCAACGAGGACGTCGGCCGCGCGCTGGTGCGCGAGATGGCCTGGTACGATTCTTATCTCGCCCGCGGCGGCGCCGATCGCAGCGCCAACACCACGCCCGGCAACAAGAAGGGCGGCCTCGCCAACATCGTCGAAAAGTCACTCGGCTCGATCGTCAAGTCCGGCTCGTCCGCCATCACCGGCGTGCTCTCGCCCGGCGAGAAGGCGACCCAGAAGGGCATGCTGTTCGCGGCAACGCCCGCGTCCGACTTCATCTGCGGCACACTCCAGCTCGCCTCCGGCATGACGCTGCAGGTGTTCACCACCGGCCGCGGCACGCCCTACGGTCTTGCGGCTGCGCCCGTGATCAAGGTTGCGACCCGCACCGAGCTCGCGCGCCGCTGGAAGGATTTGATCGACTTCGACGCCGGCGGCATCGCCACCGGCGAGAAGACCATCGAGGAAACCGGCTGGGACCTGTTCCGCCTGATCCTCGATGTCGCCAGCGGCCGCACGAAGCCGTGGTCGGACCGTTGGGGCATCCACAACGACCTCACGCTGTTCAATCCGGCGCCGGTGACCTGAGGCCGGGCCAACCGGCCTCACTGACCGTCGATCAGGTGCATGTCGCCGAGCGTGACCGGCAGACTGCGCGTAATGAGATCCGCGACCGCCGCGCGTAGCCGTTCGTTCGCAGCCGGCCCCTCGAACGTCGCGTCGATCGGCCCGCTGGGTCCGGCAAGCCGCATGGTGCCGGTGTTGTCGAGCGGCGCGGCTGCCCGCTTCTCGATCACGTTGAACGACTTGCCGTCGATCACGCGCACCTCGTAGAGCGCGTGGATCAGGCCGTAATCCGCAAGCAGCGTGCGATATTGGGCGAGCCCGATGCCCTCGACGTTGCGGCCGTTGCCGAGCTTCGATCTGGCCCGGGTGATGACGATGTAGGCATCCAACCCCTGCGGCGCGACATCGCTGCGAACCAGCTCCTTGAACGGATCGCTGCGCAGGAGATTGACTGGCGCAACCGCCGAATCCCTGATCGCGGCAAACGCGGCACGTCGGTAGCTCACCGCCTGCACGCGAAAGCGTCCACCGAGCAGCTTCGTCGCCTGGTGGACGATCAGCTCGTCCAGCCCCCATGCGCTGATCGAGAGGCTTTGCCCGGCGTTGCCGAGCGCGATCAGGCCGGCTTGCGTCAGGCTCATCTCCTCGCCGATGGCCGAGACGATGCCGACGGTCTTGATCGCCTGGAGCCGGGTCGCGCGCGTCTCGAACGCGGCGGCCGCGCCGAGGGCGATGCAAGCGACCGCCAGGCCAACCCATAGAAAAGCAATGCGGCGCATGGTGACCTATCGAATCCTGAAATCGAACGAATAGGACGCACCGAGGCCGATCGTCGTCTGGTTCGACGATCCCCGCAGCTTCACGAGCGGGCTGTCTGCGGCGTCGCCCAGCAGCTTCTCGTACTCGACATAGGCATGGACTTCCCACTGCGGATTGATGCGATAGGAGATCTGGCCGCCGAAGCCGACCGAATGCGCACCGCCTTTGGCATCGTACATCGGCAGCCCGGACGCCACGGACTGCACGGCGTCGACGCCGAAATAGGGCGCAGTCGCCTTGGTGCTTTTCCAGGTGAAGCGCGGGCCGGCCGAGATCGTGAGCCTTTGGATCAGCGGCACGATGACGTCGGCGGAGACATCGGCGACCGTGCCGGTATTTCCGCCCATGCCCTGGCGCAATTCACTGCGCAGGCGCAGCCAGTCGACCGGGAAATATTCGACGAACCCGCCGAGCTCGTATGCGGCCTTGACGTCGCCAAGGCCGGTCAGCTCGGCATATTTATCGCTCCTGCGCGACGCGACGTATTTGAACGCGGGGCCGGCGCGAAAATTTCCGACGTCGAACAGCGCGATACTGGCGCTGTCGCGGGGCCCGCGAAACTGGTCGACCGATCCGGCACGGCGAATGGAGAAGATCGGGATCGGCATGAGCTTCCCGTTCTTCGATCCGACGAAATCCGGCGTGTACTCTCCGCCGATGCCGACCATGACGGTCCAGTTGCCGGAAGGTGACGGCAGCATCGGCACGTCGAACGGCGGGGCTGGCAACGTGAACGCCGTCTGCGCCGATGCCGACTGCGGGATTGCCAGGATTGCGCCGAACGCGGCGAGGAAGGCGGTCAGCAAGGTCTGCTGCGCTCTCGCCGCAGGATCGAGAGCAGCTTCGTCAAAATGCTTCATTTACAGGGCCCCGGACCGGCCTTGCTGGCCTGGTCGACTCGTGTGGTTAGGAGCCACAGCATGTGGTCCGGCAAAATTGCCCCAAGATTGCAAGGGGCAGACAGCGCCCCGATCCATTCGCGGCGCATGCCGGGCGCGCCGCCGGATCAATGTTGCCCGAACATTGCCGGGCCGCGCTCACGCTCTCAAACTTTGAGCGCTAGGGCCGGTCGGCGCCCTCGCTCCTGCCTTTTATTCGCCAAGCTCGCTGCCTTAAAGGGAACCCTGCGCACGAGCCGGAACGCCAGACTTCGGCCAGGGAGCGTCACGCTCAGGTTTTGTTGCCCCAGCAGAGTCAAGGACGTCCCGTGCGCTCCCTCGTAATCGAAGACGAACCGCAGATCGGCGCCTATGTCAGCCGCCTGCTCGGACAATTGCACGGCATTGTCGACGTCGTCGGCTCGATTGCCGATGCCCGCCAGGCGCTGGACAATTTCAAATATGATCTCGCGATCATCGACCGGATGCTGCCCGATGGAGATGCGCTCCAGGTGGTGACGGCGCTGAGCCGATCGGCGGACCGTCCCGCGATCATCATGCTGACCTCCAAGGACGCCAAGGAGGATGTCGTCGACGGTCTCAATGGCGGCGCCGACGACTATCTCGGCAAGCCGTTCGAGCCGCAGGAGCTCATTGCGCGGGTGCGCGCTGTGTTGCGGCGCCCCCGGCAGCTCGCGCCCTCGGTGCTGTCGCTCGGCAATGTCGAGCTGCATCTCGGCAGCAACGAGGCGGTGGTCGCCGACACGAAAATCCTGCTGCGCCGGCGCGAGGCGCTGATCCTCGGAGCGCTCCTGATGCGCCGCGACCGCGTCATCACCCGCGCCGCCCTGATCGAGGAGATCTACGGCTTCGACGACGAGATCGAATCCAACACGCTCGAAGCGCAGGTCTCGCGCTTGCGGAAGAAACTGACCGAGCTCGGCGGCGATGTCGAGATCCGCAGCATGCGGGGCATCGGCTACATCCTGCGGCTGGCAACACCGCGATGACGTCGATTGCCCGAACGTTTGCGCTGTCGCTTGGCATCGCCGCGACGACGATCTTCCTGATCATGCTCGGTGTCTTCATCTGGCGTTACCCGATGGAGGAACGCGAGTTCAGGGCTTGCCGCATTGTGATCGCCGTTCTCGATCGCGCCACGGTGATCGAGGGGCAAAACCTGACGGTACGCCCGACTCCCGCCCTCGGGGAGCTTAAAGCGGACAGCCCGAACCTCTGGTACGTCTTGTCCGCGGGCGATCTGGTCAGCGAATACGGGAGCGAACGCCGGCCCACCCTCCCCTTCGCGTTTCCCTATCACGGGCCGATCGGCTCGTCCGTCTTCAGCACACTCGACCAGAAGAACACCTTTTGTCTCGCCGTCGTGCAACGGGGCCCGTTGCAGCTTACGATGATGGTCGGCGAACCCAAGGTTCGCTTCGGTCGGATTGCAAGGAACTTCCTTGTCCGCAGCATTTTCGCGATCATCACGCTGGCGCTGGCCTTTGCGGCGACGGTCGCCATCGGCTCAATGCTGGCCGCACGTTTCGTCTCGCGCGGCATCGAACGGGTGGCGCGTCGCGCGCTCGCGATCGACCCATCGGCCCCGCAGGGCCTGATATCCCTGTCCGAAGTCCCCACCGAGCTGAAGCCGCTGGTCGCGGCGCTGAACCGCGCCTTCGGCGAGATCGACGCCTACATCAGGATGCAACGCCGCTTTCTCGGCAACGCCGCCCATCAGCTGCGCACGCCGCTCACGCTGCTGCGCGCGAAAATCGAGGACGTGCCCGAGCCGGCGCTGAGGGTGGAGTTGGTGCGCGACGTCCGCCGCCTGACGTCGCTGGTCTCCGCCATGCTCGACCTGGCGCGATTGCAAAATTATGCGATCGAGAAGCGACCGATCGATCTTGCCGAGATCACGCTGGACGTGCTGGCCGATTTCAGCCCCTCGGCGCTGGACGCCGGCATAGAGCTTGCGCTGGAGCACGCCGAAGAAGGTCCGTTCCTGGTGCAAGGCGTCGACGCCGCGGTGCGCAGTGCGCTTGCGAATCTCGTCGGCAACGCGCTCATCCACGCCCATGGTGCGCGGCGCATCGTCGCCACGCTCAGCCGCGGCGACATCTCGATCGACGATGACGGCGCGGGCCTGCCCGACGGCGCGGAGCACAGGCTGCTCGAGCCATTTCAGACCGGCAACAGCGCGGGCGACGGCGCCGGCCTCGGCCTGTCGATCGTCCGCGAGATCATGGCCGCGCACGGCGGAGAGCTGGTCATTTCCTCCGCGCCGGGCCGCGGCACGACGATGAGCTTGCGCTTTCCCGAGGCCACCGCGACGACCAGATCGCCGCACCTCGATCTGCAAACGGGCTGACGAGCCGCTTCTAGCCCTTCGGCGAAACCGTCCGGAAACATTGGCGTGGAAAACTTCTTCCGCGTTTCACGTCTGTCGCATCACGCAATCAAATAGATCCGCCGGCGGCGGTCGAATGTTCGCACACAAGCGAACCTGGCGTGGCATCGCCGCGACCAAACCTCCGATTGCCATCTTCCGCGGAGATTTTCCATGCGCGTTCTTTCAATATTTGCCGTTGCCGGCGCCATGATTGCGAGCTCGGCCGGTGCATTTGCCGGCGAGCTTCCCTCTTACGACGTGAAGTCGTTTCCGATTTCGACGACGCAAGTGCAGGTGCTCGGCGGCGCCGGGGTCGAGGAGCAGCCGTCTGCGCCCGCGATGATCGTCGCCGGCATGCCGGCCTCGCCCGCGCAAATGTCGGTGCTGTCGCCGCGCGTCAAGCGGCTGGCGAGCGCCAACGCCACGAGCGAAGAGCGCTGAGACAGTTTTCGACCCCGGCTGCCCTTGCCGGGGTCGTCGCTCCCGCCGTCAGCGTGACATATAGCCTGCCGCGATCGGCTTGAACCGATAGATCAGATACGGCGTCTTGTTTTCGGCCTTGCCGCCATGGAACATGGCGGCTGCGGAGACCTGAGACGCGGACACGTACATGTACCCGTCGGGAGAGGCAGTAATCCCGTCCGGCCACACCATGTCCGGATCGCTCAAATAAGTGCGAAACTTCCGGTCGGCTCCTATGACTCCAATCGATTTGGTCTCGACCGCAGTCAGGTAGATGTTGCCCGCATAGTCGATCGACAGGCCGCCATTGTTCGGTTTGTCCGAGTAGCGTTCTACCCGCGCGCTCAGCTCTTCGGCGGGCAGCTTCTCGTTGCCGAGGTCGGTGGCCTTGATGCGGTACAGCGACCGGCCGCTGAGTGGCGCGAAATAGACCCATTCGGACCTGGCATCCATCGTGATGCCGTCGCAGCCGACCTTAATGAGCGAAGGCTTGCCGTCCTTGCCAGGCACGGTCAGATCATTGCCATCCACGGTGATCGGCACATTTTCAGGGACGGTGGATCGATCGCCGTCCAGCACGCGCCGGGCGGCACCCGTATCCATGTCGATGACGATGATCGCAGCGTGAGAGCCATCGCCGCCGGGCCCGATGTTTTCGTCGGCGATGTAGAATTTCCGGTTCTTCTGGTCGATCACGATGTCCTGCGGCTGCGAGCCTTTCACGGTCACGGGCTCGGGCATGTAGTGGATGCGCTCCAGCCTGTTCGTGCGCGTGTTCCAGCCGACCAGCTTCGGCGTGATCTGCGTCCGGAATCCCATGTCGATGATCCACACGACACCGCTTTCGTCGGAACGAAGACCCAGGACGTTATCGAGGTACTGATCGGTGCCTTTTCGTGGCGTATTCCATTCCGCATTTGGAAACGGCTCGAACGTCGTCGGCGATGTCAGCCGCGCCACACGAACGTCGGGACTGAAGAATGGATGGTGACTGAAGATCAGCTGATTGTCCGGCGTAAACGCAATGTTGCCGACCGACTGAGGGAGCTTCGCAAAGACTTCCGCGTTGCCGCCTCCGTTCTCCGCACAGGCCGCGCCCGTGACGATTGCCGCCGACAGAAAAATGACAAGTCGAATTCCTCTCCTCACGCTTCGCACCGCTCCCTCCCTTTGTTTTCCACGGTTATTCCGGCGCGCGTGCGCCCGGTCCGCGCCGGCAACCGCCGCAGGATTTGAATGCAGAGACCCAATGCGAGCCGAAGCGGCCGCTCGTTCACCGCCTCGCCGATATCGATCTTTGCGAGAGCCACGATGCGCGCTAATTTGCGGACTGACAATTACGCACAGGCCAGTCCTCTAGTATCACGGAGTGAACCATGCAGAAGCTCGGCAGCAAGACGTATGATTGTGCCGTGGGATGCCCCGTGGAGGCCACCCTCGATCTGATCGACGGCAAGTGGAAGGGCGTGATTCTCTACCACCTGCTCGACGATACGATTCGCTTCAACGAGCTCAAGCGGCGCCTGTCCCGGATCACGCAGCGCATGCTGACGCGCCAGCTCCGCGAGCTCGAGGCGGACGGCCTCATTCATCGCGAGATCTATGCGGAGGTCCCGCCGCGGGTCGAGTATTCCCTGACGGCGCTTGGGCGCTCGCTCGAACCGGTCGTTCGCATGCTCTGGACATGGGGCAATCAGTATCTCGCGACGGAAGCGGCCCGTGCCGGTGCGGTCAACGGCGCCGTTTCGCTCTCGCCGCGGGTCAGACGGAGCCTGCCGGCAGGTCGCGCGTAGGCGGGCC
Source organism: Bradyrhizobium sp. 613_E4_N2_2 (assembly GCF_052075995.1). Taxonomy (NCBI): domain Bacteria; kingdom Pseudomonadati; phylum Pseudomonadota; class Alphaproteobacteria; order Hyphomicrobiales; family Nitrobacteraceae; genus Bradyrhizobium; species Bradyrhizobium sp. 613_E4_N2_2. Next base: position 3,035,155 of record NZ_CP197234.1, on the reverse strand, counting down.
CCTGCGTATCCACGATGCCTTGCGGCGACTGCAAGTAAATCGCACACGTCGATCAAGACGGCGTGGGCCTACGCCGCGACGAGACACGATTCTCCATCCTCACATGAGGCCATCCGCGCGCCGCCATCAAGCGGCGCGCGCTCTACTTATATAAATACTAATTCCAAATCTGATGATTGAGGGACCATTGCGCCCCTCCCGCACTTCAAGCCATCGACTGCGCTTGTTAGTCGTCCGCCCCGCAAATGATGGGGTCGCGAATGACTACATATCTCAGAACGACGGCAGGATTGATCGGCGGCGCGCTGCCGCTGTTGGCAGGCCTGATGGATGCGGCGCCGGCCGAGGCGCAATCATCGTCGCAGGAATTGCCCGCCGTCGTGGTTGAGCAATCGTCGCGGCCGGCAGCGCGCACACGTCCGTCTCCCTCCCGTCAGGCCGCACAGGCGGCAAGCCGCCGTCGCCAGGCCGAGCGCGCACCATCGAACGCCGATACACAGGCGGCCGGCGCGAGCACGGGCGCGGAGACCGCGACAGGCCCCGTCCGCGGCTACGTCGCGACCCGCAGCGGCACCGGCACGAAGACCGATACGCCGCTGCGTGAGACACCGCAGTCGATCACCGTGGTCACCGCCGACCGCATCATCGACCAGGGCGCGACCACCGTTCAGGAGGCGCTGCGCTATGTCCCCGGCGTGTTCGCCGACGCCTACGGCGCGGACTCGCGCGGCGACTATCCGCGCATCCGCGGCCAGGACCCAAATATCTATCTCGACGGCACCCGCATGGTGAACACCAACAACTTCAACGAATGGCGGCCGGAGCCGTACACCCTGGAGCGCATCGAGGTCTTGCGCGGCCCCTCTTCCGTGCTCTACGGCGACACCTCGACCGCCGGCCTGTTGAACCTGATCTCGAAGCGCCCGCAGGCCGAATCCGCCAACGAGATCGGCGTGCAATATGGCAGCTTCTACCGTAAGCAGGTGCAGCTCGACTCCACGGGAAAGCTGACCAAGGACGGCGAGTGGCTCTATCGCTTCATCGGCGTATACCGCGACAGCAACACGCAGACCGATTACGTCAAGGACGGCCGCATCGTGCTCGCGCCATCACTGACCTGGCGGCCGACCAACAACACCAGCTGGACGGTGCTCGGCACCTATCAGAAGGACACCACGGGGTCCTCCACGGCCTTCCTGCCGCATGAGGGCACATTGTTTGCCGGCCCCAACGGCTACATTCCGGTGCGGCGCTTCGCCGGCGAGCCCGGCTTCGACCAGTACCAGACCGAGACCGGCGCGATCAGCAGCCTGTTCGAGCACAGCTTCAGCGACAGTCTGAAGATCCGGCAAAACCTGCGTTACGCCCATGTCGAGGGCATTTACCGGTCGACGTGGCCGGACCTGAACTTCGTCGATCCAAGCGATCCGAACTATCCATTTCTCGACGCCAGCCGACGCTCCGTGGCGCGCAGCGTATGGAGCCGCGAGACGGTCAAGGACAACCTGACCTCGGACAGCAATGCCGAGCTGAAATTGCACACCGGACCGGTCGCACACAAAGTGTTGTTCGGCACCGACTACCGCGAGTTCAGGGAGCACGCGCAATCAGGCTTCACCACAGACCCGACGCCGTTCGATCTCTACGCGCCGGTCTACCGCGGCGTACCCGCGCCGACGATGTCTCCCGAACCGGATCTGCGCCAGACCCAGCTCGGTATTTACGCTCAGGACCAGTTGCGCCTCGGACCGTGGCTCGCCGTGCTTGGGCTGCGCCACGACTACGTCACCAGTAACACGCAGGCCTCGCCGGTCGAAAACTACCAGGCCACCACCGGCCGCGCCGCGCTGATGTACGAGCTGCCATTCGGCGTCACGCCTTACGTGACCTATGCGCAGTCGTTCAACCCGGTGTTCGGCAGCGGCGTCTGCGCCACGGTGTGCGCGCCGCAGCGCGGCGAGATGGTGGAGCTCGGCTTCAAGTACAATCCGACACCGGGCAATGCGATCAACGGCGCGATCTTCGACACCACCGAACGGAATCGGCTGGCCAGCGACCCCGATGATGACCGCTTCTCGATCCAGACCGGGAAGGTGCGCATCCGCGGCGCCGAGCTCGAGGTGCTGGCGCGCGTCACGCCGGAGCTCGACCTGATCGGCGCCTATACCTATCTCGATGCCCGCGTGGAAAGCGGCGACAATTCCGGCAAGCATGTCGAGACCGTGCCGGATCACCAGGCCTCGCTCTGGGCGAAGTACCGTCTGTCCCTGCTCGGCCTGCCCGGCGTCACGCTCGGCGGCGGCGTGCGCTACATCGGCACCTCCTGGGACGGCACCGACACCCTCCGCACACCCGACTATACGCTGTTCGACGCCATGGTTCGTTACGAGACCGGTTCCTGGCGGCTTCAGGTCAATGCCAGCAATCTCTTCGACAAGCGTCACCTCACCACGTGCCTGGCGCGCGGCGACTGCTTTCTCGGAATCGGCCGCACGGTGCTCGGCAGCGTGACGTACAAATTCTAGCCACGACCGCTACGTCATGCTGCCGGGCATGAAGCAGCGCACGCGCGGATGGCCGTCGACATAGTGCTTCCACACCATGGTTCGACCGATCTTGTTCGGCTCGGTGATCACGGCACCGTCGGGCACGACGACCCATTCGTCGTCGATGCGCACGCGGTAGTGGCCGCGATCGGATTCCCAGTCGACGTCGGCTATGACGTAGCCGTCGGCATCCGAGCAGCATTGCCCGTATTGGCTGTGCAGGCTCTCGAACCAGGGTTTTAGCGGCGAGTTGGCATAGCGGCCGTCGTCGCGCGCCAGCGCCGAGGTCGCAAGCAGCGCCATCGGCCCCAGCAGCGCCGCCGCACATAGTCTGGCAAGTCGCATATCGTCTCCGCGGATCGCAATCAGCGCCGCGAGGGACAGACACCGCCGTCCGCCTTCCGCACGGACGCGGCAGGCGTGGAGACGGCGACTCGCTCCCCAGCGGCTTTGCGACAGCTATGCAAATCCGGCGCCAGCGCGCATTCCGGGGAACTACGGCCGCACGGCGTTGCCCCGGCCGGCGCGCACGTCCTGCATGTCCAACGCGTCGGCAATTTGCCGCAGCTGTTTTGGAGGCTTTCCTTGTTCCGCGAGGACGTGTACGAAACGGCCGCGGACGCGGGCCGCATCTTTTAATCAACTGTTTCAATTAGAGAAATCAGGTGTTGGCGTGACTGGCATTGGACCGTCAGCGCTATGAGTTCGAGAGAGTTGCTTCCTGGCCAGCAGGATTCGACCGACTTGCCCGCAAGCGAAGTGCAGTTTGCGCTCGTGATTTCGCGCATGCTCGAGACGGTGAAGGACGACGCGGACGCCAGGCGGCAGATGGTCTACGACCTTGCCCGCTACAAGCTCCAGGAGCAGTTCACCTACGCCGACGCCAGGAACATCGACCAGATGAAGCGGGCGCTCGAGGTCGCAATCGAGGAGGTCGAAAAATTCTCGCGCGACCAGGCGCCGCTGGAGCGCTTGCCGTCACAACAGCTCACGTCGTCAAAGGCGACCGAGACAGGCGGTCTCCTGGTGTCCGGCGACGCGACCGTTTTGCGATCGAGGATCGAGATATCCCGCAGCAAGCTGCCTGCGATCTCGGGCCCGCTTCTACCGGTGATCAAGCGTACGGCGGCCATCCTGCTTGCCGTTGGCGCCGTCATCCTGATCGTCTCGCAGCGAGACAACATCGCCGCGCTGCGCCGCCAGATTTCGTCCCAGGCCCAGGAGATCGCGCAGGTATCGCCCAAGCCGGAGGCGACGATCACGGTCGCCAAACCGGAGATGGTCGCCCCCGCCCCGCCTCCCTCGACGCGCGTATTGCCAACCGACTACGGCATCTACGCATTGATCGACGACAAATCGCTGGCGGAATTGAATGCGACCGGCGTGATGGCGCCGGACATGCGCATCGCGATTTCACCGGAGTTCAAGAAGCCCGATCGCCCGCATCTGCCGAACGGCCGCGTCAAATTCATCGTGTTTCGGCGGGACGCCGCGAACGTGATCCCCGAGCGCGTCGAGGTTCGGGTCGTCGCGAAGATCGCCAGGGAGTTTTCTACCGACGCTGCAGGCAAAAATCTAGGCGGCGGAGAAGATGTCGGGGTGATCCGAAACTTCTCCTATCCGTTCCGGGTGTCGCCGATCCCGGGGAAGCCCGAGATGTACGAGCTTCACACCGCCGATTCAGGGCTCGAGCTTGCGCCGGGACATTACGTCCTGAGCCTGGGACCGCAGGCCTATTATTTCCAGGTCGACGGCGAGATCACCGATCCCCGGCAATGCCTCGAGCGGGTCGTCGCCGGCAACGGCACGTTCTACGCGCCTTGCAAGAAGGCGCGGACGTATTGACGGTCGTCAAGACCGTCGCTGCTGAGGCAGGCCCGAGCCACACACTCAACTGTCATCGCCCGACTTGATCGGGCGATCCAGTATTCCAGAGACAGTGCGAGGATACGGAGGGGCCCTACTGCTTCGGCGCCGGCGCCATCATCGCGCCGCCCTTCTTCGCCGCGGGCGCGGGCGCCGGCTTCGTCGTCGCGGCGGTCGCCTGTGCCGGAAGATATTTGGCGACGATGGCAGGATCGACCTGGGCGATGTAGGCGTCGGGAAGACGCGTCCAGGTCTCGTCCTTGCCGAACAGGGAAATGCCGAGGAAGCCGCGCATGGTCAGCGTCTGCCCGTCCGGGCTGACCGACATCTTGGCCTTCCAGATGTTGCCGTCGCGCGGATTGACCACGTTGCCGCCGTCATACTTCAAGCCGTCGCGCTTCATGTCGCGGATGAAGGAGAGCCCGAGCACCGGCGCGTTTTTGCGATCATCCGTGCATTTCGCACAGACCTCATTCGGGTCGTCGCCGGGGCGCGGAAAGGTTTTTGCGATCACGCCTTCGAAGATGCCGTTGTGGTCGACGAAGAGAAACCATCCCACCGTCTTGCCGTCCTCGGTCTTCTGCCAAAGACCCGCGGCGGTTGGCTGCTGCGCCTGTGCGGCTACCGGCCCAACCGCGCCAAGCGTCAGCGCAACAGCGAGCGCGAGGGGCGAGAGCAGTCGAAAGCTGGAAAAGAGAGTCCGCATTATGATCACCTTGCTAAGCCGCCACTGCAATGGCCGCAGACTACGGCGATTTCGCGAACGGTTCCAGCACCAGAAACATGGGGCATTGCCTGCCGAACCCGGTGCCGTCAGTTGACACCGAGCTTCTTTTGCAGACTGGAGGACGAGGTCGTGTACTGGAACACGAGCCGCTTCTCCGGATAGACGTAGCGATGGGCTTTTTGCGCCATCAGTGCGCCCTCGTGGAAGCCGCACAGGATCAGCTTGAGCTTGCCCGGATAGGTGTTAATGTCGCCGATGGCGAAGATGCCGGATACGTTGGTCTCGAACGCGGACGTCTCGACCGGCACCAGATTGTTCTCCAGCGCGATGCCCCAGTTCGCGACCGGACCGAGCTTCATGGTCAGCCCGAAGAACGGCAGCATGGTGTCGCAGGAAATTTCGCTCACGCTGTTGTCGTTGCCCTTGACGGTGGCGCCGGTCAGCTTGCCCTCGGTGCCGGACAGCGCGGTGACCTGCCCGAGCCGCAGATCCATCTTTCCGTCGGCCACCAGCGCGCGCATCTGCTCGACGCTGTGGGGCGCGGCGCGAAAATCGTCGCGCCGGTGCAGCAGCGTGACGCGCTTGGCGAGCGGATGCAGATTGAGCGTCCAGTCGAGCGCGGAATCGCCGCCGCCGACGATCAGAACGCTCTTGTCGCGGAACGTCTCCATCTTGCGCACGGCGTAGTGCACCGAGGTGCCCTCATAGGCCTCGATGCCCGGCACCGGCGGGCGCTTGGGCTGGAACGAGCCGCCGCCGGCCGCGATCACCACCACCTTGCATTCGAACACCTTGCCCGCGTCGGTGGTGCAGCGAAACAAGGGATCGCCGATCTTCTCCACCGTCTCCACCATCTCGCCGAGATGGAAGGTCGGATGGAACGGCTTGATCTGCTCCATCAGCGCGTCGGTGAGGCCCTGCCCCGAAACGTGCGGAATGCCGGGAATGTCGTAGATCGGCTTTTCCGGATAGAGCTCGGCGCACTGGCCGCCGACCTTGTCGAGGATGTCGATGAAATGCGCCTTCATGTCGAGAAGGCCAAGCTCGAAGGCGGCGAACAGACCACAGGGGCCGGCGCCAATAATCAGCACATCGGTTTTTATCACGTCGCTCATGTCGTCTCTTTATCGATCGTTATCGGTTGGACGCCGCCCGGGGGGCAGAAGTGACCCTGCCTGTCTAGCCAACGGGGATGGATCAGGGAAGGCATAAAAGCGGGAGCACCCCGCAGCCGCGCCCACTTGCCGGGTCAGGATAACTGGGCTGTAACGGGAAGCGATATGACGGAGATCAATCGGTGAACGCACCAAGCCGCCTCGATACGACGCCGCGCCTGGAGGACTATCCCTATCGTCTCGGCGACAATGTCCGCTTCGGCGATCTCGATCCGAACCAGCACGTCAACAACGCGGTCTACGCCACTTATTTCGAGACCGGCCGGGTCACGCTGATGAAGAGCCCGGAATACAGGCTGACGCCGCCGGGCCTCGCCTGGATCATGGTGCGCCTCGACATCCATTTCCGCGCCGAGCTGCACTGGCCGAACACGATCGAGCTCGGCCTCGGCGTGGTCAAACTGGGACGGACGTCGGTGACCTTCGAACAGGTCGTGTTTTCGGAAGGAAATTGCATCGCTTCGGCGATGTCGGTCGGCGTCATGCTCGACGAGGCGACGCGGCGGCCCGCACCGCTCACCGCTGAGATCATCGAGAAGCTCAGACCCTGGCACAAGCGCGGTATCGTGGTCGCGCCGCCGAGCATCTAGTAGATCGAGAGACGATCAGGCCTGTCGTTCCGGCGTCGCCACGACAAGCCCGTCGAGCTCGTCGGAGACCTTGATCTGGCAGGACAGCCGCGAGTTCGGGCGCACGTCGAAACCGAAATCGAGCATATCTTCTTCCATGGGCGTCGGGCTGCCGACCTTCTCGCGCCAGGCTTCGTCGACATAGACATGGCAGGTTGCGCAGGCACAGGCGCCGCCGCATTCGGCCTCGATGCCGGGAATGCTGTTGCGGATGGCGGCTTCCATCACGGTCGCGCCGTTCTCGACTTCCACCGTACGGGTTTCGCCCTTGTGGTCGACAAAGTTAATCTTGGCCATGTGTGCTCGTGCTGCCGCGATGTTGCGAATGAAGGAGGTCCGGGCTGTCCTATAACGGGTCGATCCGCCCGGCGCCATAGGGTTTTGAAGCGACGTGAATCCCGCTTCGCGGGAAGAAAACGCGTCAAAACAAAAGACTAGAGCGCGGTTTCTCGCCCTGTCGCCCTAGGGCTTCAGGATCGCCTCGACGGCGGCGCGAGCCTCGGTCACCCCCTCTTTCAACGCGGCGAAGGCGTGGGGCTGGCCATGGCCGGTCCGGACCGCGGTCTCCAGGCTGGCCGCGGCATCGGCCACCGCAAAGGCGCCGATTCCGCGCGCGGAGCCCTCGAGCTTGTGGGCGAGTGTGCCGGCCTCGGCCGGCAGTGCTGCCATCGCCGCAACCAGGCGAACCGCCTGCTCGGCGAACATCGCGAGCACTTCCTGTTCCAGCTCAGTGTCCCCGAGCGTCATGCGCGAGAGGTGATCGAGGTCGAGCGGGCTGTCGATGGGTGCAAGCGGGGGCGAAGGCATCCAGTCCATCCGTTGCAGTTCAGGCGTCATGGCGCAGACCCCGGCATCGCGCGATGTCCGCCGATCCGGCGGTCAAGTTCCCCCACCGAAGCATGGAAATGGTTAACGAAGCGTTTGGGCCGTTTTACGCAAATCCGCCCGTTTATTGACGAAAAGTTGCCGCAATCCGGCGAGTCCGGTGGAGAATTCCATTTATTGCTAAGGCGTTACGGCGCTATCCTGTTAACGATGATTAAGATTGTCTTAATCCCGGGCATTTCATTCGCGACGCTCTGCCAATAGGATGTTGGGAGAAATTGGCGGACAAGCCGTCCGGGTGGGGACGGCTGGGAATCCGCGTAAGCGGCATGATCCGGTCTGTGGGCTTGCGTAGCGCGCTGGGCTCGCGGGAGGACGCGTACAAGTAACGAGGGCTCGGACTGAACATGGCGAACACTCCGAAAAAGGTCAAAGACCCCACAGAAGTTGCGCTTTCTGCGATCCAGGAAGCCCTGAACATCAGCGACACGGCCGCGGACACCAGCCGCAACGCCTCGATGCGCAACGAAACGTCGGCTCCGGTGGGGCCGCCGGCTCCCCCGATCTTCGACGAGCCGACCTTCGAGCCGCGTCCTGCCGCCAACGAGCGCACCACCGTGTTCGATACGATCGAGGAGCCGCGCACCTCGCGCCGCGCCGCCAACGATGACCGCGAGACCATCGGTCAGTTGCTCCAGGCGCTTCAGAAGGGCCGCCCTGCCCGCAGCGTCTACACCTTCGCCACCATCTTCGCCGGCGTCTGGCTCGCAGCCTGCGCCGCGCTCACCGTCGGCTTCCTGCCCTCGATCCAGGCCGCCATGGGCCAGAGCGGCGGCGTGCTCGTCATCGCCGGCCTGATCGCGATGTTCTTCGCGCCGATCATGCTGTTCTACTTCCTGGCGAGCCTGGTCTGGCGCGGCCAGGAAATGCGCATGATCGCGCAGGCGATGGCGCAGGTCGCGATCCGCTTCTCCGAGCCCGAGGGCTCGGCGTCCGATTCCATGGTCACCGTCGGCCAGGCCATCCGCCGCGAGGTCGCGGCGATGGGCGACGGCATCGAACGCGCCATCGCGCGCGCCGGCGAACTCGAGACGCTGGTCGCCAACGAGGTTGCGGCGCTCGAACGCGCCTATTCCGACAACGAAGTGCGCATCCGCTCCCTGCTCCAGGACATCGCGCACCAGCGCGACAATCTGGTCGGCCAGGCCGAGCAGGTCCGCAGCGCCATCTCCGGCGTGCAGATCGATCTGCGCCACGACATCGCGCTGATCTCGGACGCGATCGCCTCGCGCGTCGACGAGGTCGCCAAGAGCATCACCGGCGCGCTGGAAGAGCGCGGCGCCCACATCACCGGCGCACTGAGCAACGCCGGCGACAACATGATCCTCGCGCTCGGCGAGCGCGGCGGCGACCTGCTCGACCGCCTCGAGGAGGCCAGCAACGAGACCACGCGCGCCGTGCTCGACGCCAGCGAGCGGCTGACCACCAGCCTCAACTTCAAGACCGGCCACGTCCACGACGAGTTCGTCGACCTCGCCGACCGCGTCCACGAGATGCTGAACGAGCGTATCGACCGCATCACCGGCGAGTTCGAGCAGCGCTCCGCCGCCATCGTCGACGGCATCTCCGAGCGCACCGAGCAGGTGCACGACAGCCTGAAGAATTCGTCGGACTCGCTGCTGCTCGAGCTCGAGCTGCGCTCCAACGACCTCTCCGCCAAGATCGACGATGCCGGCAACCGGCTCGCCGGCCACATCATGACCTCCGGCGACAAGGCGAGCGAGGCGCTCGACGCCACCGTCAACACCCTCGTCGCCAAGGTCGTCAGCCAGACCGAGACCGCGCACGACTCGCTGTCGCTGCAGATGAGCGCGTTCGACGAGCTGGTGAAGAACCAGGGCACCGAGCTGGTCGAGAGGTTCGCCCGCGACTCCGGCACGCTCGGCGCGCTGATCACCCGCCACATCTCCGAGTTCGACCGCACCGTGAAGACGTTCGGCGGTGATATCGTCGATCGCATGGGCCAGCGCACCCAGGACATCGCCGAGAGCCTGAAGACCTATGTCGACAATTTCGATACCCGCTTCACCTCGAACGGCGGGGCGATCACGGCCGTGCTCGACCAGCGCCTGGTGCAGTTCGAGACCACGGTCGGCGAACGTGTCACCAACCTCGACGCCTCGCTGAACGACAAGATCGTCAGCCTCGACGGCACGATCGAAGGCCACATCAAGACTTTCGACGACCAGCTCGTCGGCCGCGTCGCCGCGCTCGAGCAGTCGTTCGACACCCGCGCCAAGTCGGTGACCGAAACCATCGACGGACGCCTCAACACCCTCGCCTCGTCGCTGACCGACGGTGCCGCGCAGGCGATCCAGTCGATCGACTCCCGCCTCACCCACCTCACGACGTCGCTCACTGACGGCGCATCGCAGGCCATCGAGACGATCGATACGCGCCTCAACTATCTCGCGACCTCGCTCACCGATGGCGCATCGCAGACCATCCAGTCGATCGATACGCGGCTGACGCACCTCACGACGACGCTCTCGGGCGGCGCCTCGCAGGCGCTCGAATCCATCGACACGCGCCTCACCTACCTGACGACTGCGGTGACGAACGGCGCCTCGCAAGCCGTGCAGTCGATCGACACGCGCCTCACCCTCCTGACCTCGACGCTCACCGACGGCACCGCGCAGGCGATCGAGGCGGTCGACCGCCGCATCACCGGCGTCGCCGAGATGATCGACGGCCGCAGCACGCACCTGACCGACACGGTCACGGCGCGCTTCCAGGACATCCACCAGGCCATCGAGACCAAGGTCGGCTCGGTCGCCAACGACATCGACGTGCGCGTGGCGCAGTTCGAGGACCTGCTCGGCTCCCGTGTCGAAGCCGTCGCCGGCCGCATCGAGAGCAGCGGCCGTCAGGCCAGCGAGGACATGATGTCCCGCGCCGAGATGATCTCGACCGCGATCCGCTCGCATGTCGAGGATGCCGAGCGCTCGCTCACCAACCTCGTCGTCAACACCAGCGAAACGATCCAGACCGGTGCGCGTACCGCCCAGCAGTCGCTGATGACGGTCTCCTCCGACGTCAACGCCCAGCTCAAAATGACCTCCTCCGATGTCAACGCCCAGCTCAAGATGACCTCCACTGAGGTCGAGCGCGCGCTGACCGCGGTCGGCACCGGTGCTGCGAACTCGATCCTGAGCAGCGCCCGCGAGGCTCAGTCGACCCTGGTCGCTGCCTCCGGCGATGCCTCCAACCAGATCAAGGGGCTCGCGGTCGACGTCGAACGCACGCTGTCGGCGGCCGGTTCTGCCACCGCAGCCTCGATCCTGGCCGGCGCCCGCGAGGTACAGACCACGCTCGTCACGGCGTCTTCGGACGCGGCCAACCACGTCAAGACCCTCACCGCCGACGTGCAGCGTTCGCTGTCGCTGGCCGGCGCCACCACGGCGGAATCGATCACCGCCGGCGCCCGCGATGCGCAGAGCGCGCTGATTGCGGCCTCGACCGAGACCGCCAACCAGATCAAGGCGCTGTCCTCGGACGTGCAGCGCTCGCTCTCGATGGCCGGCACCTCGACGGCCGAGACCATCATGACCGGCGCCCGCGAAGCCCAGACCACGCTCGTCAACGCGTCCTCGGATGCGGCGACCCAGGTCAAGTCGCTCGCGGTCGAAGTGCATCGGTCGCTCTCGCAGGTCGGCCAGTCGACCGCCGAGACGATCACGACCAGCGCCCGCGACGCCCAGAGCACCCTGCTCTCCGTCTCGGCCGAACAGACCAGCCAGGTCCGTTCGCTGGCGGCCGAGATGCAGCGCGCGCTGGCGACCGCCGGCGGCGCCACCATCGAGGCGCTCACCAGCGGCGTGCGCGAGGCCCAGGGCACGCTGATCACCGCCTCGACGGATGCGGCAAGCCAGATCAAGTCGCTGACCACGGACATCGAGCGCACGCTGACCTCGATCGGCGCCGACACCGCCTCGACCATCCTCAACAGCGCGCGTGAGGCGCAGACCTCGCTGACTTCGACGTCGGCGGATGCCGCAAGCCAGATCCGCACGATCTCGACCGAGATCGAGCGCGTATTGAGCACGGCCACGACCAACGCCACCAACGACATCCAGACCAGCGCGCTCAACGCCCAGAACGCGCTGATCAACGCCTCCAACGAGGCAAGCTCGCGTGTCAAGTCGAGTTCGGCCGACGTCGAGCGTTCGGTGCTCGCCGCCAGCAGCAGCTTCGGCCAGGCCATGACCGGCAAGACCGACGAGATCGTCACCTACGTGCAGCAGCAGGCCGACCGTCTGTCGAACATGATCGACGCCAAGCGCGGCGCGCTGGTCGACGCGATCGGCTCGAAGACCAGCCAGCTCACGCTCGACATCGACCGCGTCACCTCGGATGCGCTGAAGTCGATCGAGACGCGCGGCCATGCGTTCTCGCAGACGATGATGGGCAACGGCTCCGAAGTCGCCCGCACCATCAACGCGGCGAGCGAGATGGCCACCGGCGCGGTCGGCAAGTCGCTCAAGGACCTCGAGCAGGCCTCCCGCTCGGCGATCGACCAGTCGCGCCAGGTCTCGATCGCGGCCGTCACCGAGATGCAGGAGACCAGCAAGATCCTGCGTACCGATACGGTGGCCCTGTTCGAGCGTCTGCGCGAAGGCAACATCCTGCTCCAGGAGGTGCTGACCGGTGCGCACGACAACCTCAACTCGCTCGAGCGGGCGCTGGTGACGCGCGTCGCCGACTTCGTCTCGGCGATGAACGACGTCACCTCGCGCAACGGCGCTGCGACGCAGAACCTGGAAGACCAGCTCAACGTCTTCAACACGAAGACCACGCGGGCGCTGCAGGACCTCGGCGAGCTATCGACCCAGTTCGACGCGCACGGCAAGGCACTGGTCGAGGCCGCGCAGGTCGTCGAGGTGAGCAACAAGAACACCACCGCTTCCCTCGCCGAACGCAAGCAGGCGCTGGAATCGCTCGTCACGACCATCGACCTGCGCACGGCCGATCTCGACCAGCGTCTGTCGCGCTTCACCGGCCTGCTCGATGAATCGCTGGCCGCCGCCGAAGAGCGTGCCCGCGACATCGCCCGCGTTGTCGCGGAGACCGCCGGCGCAGGTTCCGCCGCGATCACCCGCCAGTTCGAGGCGGTGCGCGTGGCGTCCGAGGAGGAGCACCGCCAGACCATCGAGGCCATGCACGACATCTACCGCCAGACCACGGACGAGGCGGATACGATGTTCAAGCAGTCGACCGAGAAGTTCACCAACCTCGTCTCCAGCATGAAGCAGATGGCGTTCGAGATGCACAACGAGCTCGAAGCCACCCGCAACGAGCTGCGCCGCGGCGTGCTCGAGATGCCGCAGGAGGCCGCCGAGAGCACTGCGCAGATGCGCAAGGTGATCGTCGACCAGATCGAGGCCCTCGCCGAGCTCAACCGCATCGTGGCCCAGCATGGCCGTGGCCTCGACGTCTCCACGACGGGCCGCGCCGGCGCGCAGCGCCAGGAAGAGCCGTTGCTGGCAGCCGTCGGCACGCGCAACACCGAGACCCGCGGCCGCGACACCGGCAGCGCCTCGACGCTGCCGCCGCCGGACCTCGGCATGCCCGCCTCCTCGCGCCGCACCGAAGCGCCGCCGGTCGCGCCCGCAGGCAACGACCAGGGCCGCGACGGCTGGCTGTCGGACCTCCTGAACCGCACGGACGCCAACCAGGGTGCTCCGACCGGACGTGAGGCCCCGCGTGGCCGCGCGACACCCGCGCCGCAGCCGCAGGCTCCGCAGGGTGGCAGCAATCCGCTGGAGTCGCTGTCGCTCGACATCGGCCGCCTGATGGACCGCAACCTCGCCGCCGAGATGTGGGACCGCTACCAGCGCGGCGAGAACAAGGCCTTCACCAAGCGCCTCTACACGCCCGCCGGCCAGAAGGCCTTTGACGAGGTCGCCCGCAAGTACCGCGCCGACCGCAACTTCAAGGGCACGGTCGACCGCTACGTCGCCGAGTTCGAGCGTCTGCTCGACGAAGTCGCCCGCGACGGCCGTGGTCCGCAGGAGCTGCGCAGCCACCTGACCTCGGAGACGGGCCTGGTCTACACGCTGCTCGCGCATGCAGCGGGCCGGCTCGGGTGATCAGCCCATAGCGACAACGAATAGCGAATGAGAACGGAGGCCTCACGGCCTCCGTTTTCGTTTGAGCCCGTCATTGCGAGGAGTCCTTGCGACGAAGCAATCCAGACTGCTTCCGCGGAGACAATCTGGATTGCTTCGCTACGCTCGCAATGACGAGGTGAGGTCCGTGTACTAAACGCCTACTGCCGCCTGCCGCTCGCGGCGGGCGCCTGCCTCGGCGGCTCGGCGGGCGGCGGAGCGGCGGCCGGGGCGCTGTTGCTGGCGCCGAACAGCACGCGGGTCGGGTTGCGGTCGAAATTGTTCACGGCGCGGCTGATGTCGCCGAGCGTGCGCCGGCCGTCGGTCATCAATGCACCGGAGCGCTTGTCGAAATCCTCGGCCAGCTCGCGGATCGACTTCACCGCCTGGAACAGCTCGCCGCCGTCCTTGCCGCCGGCGAGCGTGTTGAGGCCAAGCATGAGGCTGTCGGCCTTGTGCATGACGCCGTCGACCTTGGCCATCACGCCGTCGATCTTCTCCGAGTTGCGCGCGAGCGAGTTGGTGAAGGTCTCGAGGTTCTTCAGCGAGTTCTTCACCGACTCCTGATTGTCCGCGACGATCTTGTTGATGTTCTGGAGCGTGCCGCGGATCGCCTCGGTGACGTCCTGGAGCTTGTTGGGATCGGCCGTCAGCGACGGGATGCCGTCCTCGTCGAGCGGCGGCGGAGGCGCGGCCTCCTCGCCGCCCTTGAGCGAGATCGCGGCGACGCCGGTCAGGCCCTGGAATTCGAGGCCGACCAGGGTGTCCTTGCGGAGCGGGGTGTTGTTCTCGACCATGGCGAGTGCGACAACCCGCCGCGGGTTGTCGAGCTTCACGGAGACCACCTCACCTACCCGGATACCGTTGAAGTTGACACTGCCGCCGTTGCGCAGGCCCGCCGCCGGGCCCTCGAACACGACGCGCAGGGGGCTGCGCTGCTTGGTGGTGTGCAGCGACTGGAACCACAGCACGAAGCCGATCGCCGCGGCGATCACCGCGAGCGTGAATGATCCGATCAGTACGTAATTGGCCCGCGTTTCCATCAGCTACTCCGGCACCTCAGCCCATCACCGCACGGGCGCGCTTGCCGTGGAAATATTGTCTCAGCCAGGGATGCTGCGAGGCCTGCATGTCGGCGATCGACCCTGCCGCAATGATCTTACCGTTCCCTAAAACGGCGATGCGGTCGCAGGCTGTGTAAAGGCTGTCGAGGTCGTGCGTTACCATGAAAACGGTCAGGCCCAAAGTACGCTGGAGCGTCCTGACCAGCTCGTCGAAATCGCCGGCGCCGATCGGATCGAGGCCCGAGGTCGGCTCGTCGAGGAACACGAGATCGGGATCGAGCGACAGCGCGCGCGCCAGCGCCACGCGCTTGATCATGCCGCCCGACAGTTCCGAGGGAAAGCGATCCGCGACTTCCGGCTTGAGCCCGACCATGGTGAGCTTGGCCAGGGTGATCTCGTCCATCAACCGCTGCGAGACCCGGAGATACTCGCGCATCGGAAACTGGATGTTCTGCCGCACGGTCAACGAGGAGAACAGCGCGCCCTGCTGAAACAGCACGCCCCAGCGGCGCTCGACGCTGCGGCGCTGCGAGGTGCTGGAGGAATCGAGGTCGACGCCGAACACCTCGATGGAGCCCGCGACCTTCGGCACGAGGCCGATGATGGTGCGCGTCAGCACCGACTTGCCGGCACCGGATGGACCGACGAAGCCGAGGATTTCGCCGCGCTTGACGTCGAGGTTGAGGCCGTCGAGCACGCGCGTCGCGCCGAACTGCACGGTGATGTCGCGAACGCGGATGATCGGATCTTGAATCGCGTTTTGAGTTTCTTGCGCCATCGTCACATCCCGATCGAGGCGAAGAAGATGGCGAACACGCCGTCCATGACGATGACGAAGAAGATGCCCTTCACCACGGAGGCCGTGGTGTGCTGTCCGAGCGATTCCGCGCTGCCCTGCACGGCGAGCCCCTCGACGCAGGCGACGATGCCGATCACGGCGGCCATCACCGGTGCTTTGACGATGCCGACGATGAAATGGTCGATCGAGATGGCGTCGCGCAGACGCAGCAGGAAGGCTTCGGGATCGACGCCGCCATAGAGCCAGGCGACGAGGCCGCCGCCATAAAGCGCGGCCATGGCGCCGAGGAAGGCGAGGATCGGCAGCGCCAGCACCAGCGCCAGCATGCGCGGCAGCACCAGGACCTCGATCGGGTCGAAACCCATCGTGCGCAGCGCGTCGATCTCCTCGCGCATCTTCATCGAGCCGAGCTCGGCCGTGTAGGCGCTGCCCGAGCGACCCGCGACCATGATCGCGACCAGGAGGACGCCGATCTCGCGCAGCACCAGCACGCCGAGCATGTCGACGACGAAGATATCGGCGCCGAACCTGCGGAAATGAAAAATGCCCTGCTGGGCGATGATGCAGCCAATCAGGAACGTGATCAGCACGATGATCGGCACCGCGCGCCAGCAGACCTGCTCCATGTGGTGCACGGTCGAGGTCAGGCGGAACGAGCGCGGATGGATCAGGACGCGAAAACCCGCCGCGAGCACCGCGCCGAGCATGTCGACGAGGCCCGCAACCGTGCCGGCGACCCCGGCCACGGCCCGGCCGATCTGCTCCAGCATGCCGGTGATGGTGACCGCGCTGCTGTCGACGACCGGCGTCGCCCCGACCCGCCGCACCTCGTCCACGAGGCTCGAATAATTGGCGGAAAGCCCCGCGATCTGCGCCTCGACGGCGCCCTGGGTCAGGCTGCGGCGCAGCCGTTCGATCAGCCAGGCGCCGAAGGTGTCGAGCTTGGCGACCTCGGAGACGTCGATGAAGATGCTTTGCGAGCCGCCGGCGAGCTTTTCGGCGTCAGCCACCATCCGCTCCAGGACCGGCGCGAAGCTCGCGGTCCAGGTTCCGGTGGCGCAGAGTGCCAGCGCGTTGCCCTTGGCAATCCGTTCCAGCTTCGGATCGCCGCTCAATGTGTCCGCTCCCGTGCCGGGGCGCGAGAAACGGGTAGAATCAGATGGTTGCGCACACGCCCTTACCCGGAGAAGGTATCCCCAACTGGTTAATGTTAGTTGCTAGAGGTAACTAGCAGGTTCAGATTTCGCCAGAGTTCAAAATGACTTCCAGCAAAGTTCCGGCCCTCGCGGCGCGAATCGAGCGATTTCCCATCGCCGGCAGTTTCACCATCAGCCGGGGCGCCAAGACCGAGGCCGTGACCGTCGTGGCCGGAGTCAGCCGGAACGGCCTCACCGGCCGCGGCGAATGCGTCCCCTATCCCCGCTATGGCGAGACCCCCGAGGCAACCCTTGCCGCCATCGAGGCCATGCAGGCGGCCGTCGCGGGCGGCCTCTCGCGGGAGGCCCTGCAAGCCGCCATGCCGCCCGGAGCGGCCCGCAACGCGCTGGATTGCGCCCTGATCGACCTCGAGGCCAAGGCGACCGGCCTGCGGGCCTGGAACCTGCTGGACCGCCCGGTGCCGGGCGAGCGCACCACCGCCTTCACGATCTCGTTAGGGACCCCCGAGGCGATGGCGGCGGCGACCGCCAAGGCGGCGCACCGGCCCCTGCTCAAGATCAAGCTCGGCGGCGACGGCGATCCGGAGCGGATCGCGGCGGTTCGCAAGGCCGCCCCCGAATCCGAGCTGATCGTGGATGCCAACGAGGCCTGGACCGAGGCCAATCTGGAGCAGAATCTCGCCGCCTGCGACGCCGTCGGCGTCACCCTGGTCGAGCAGCCGCTGCCGGCCGGGAGGGATGGCGCGCTGGCGCGGATCAAGCGGCCGCTCGCGGTCTGCGCCGACGAGAGCGTGCATGACCGCAAATCGCTGGCGCCGCTCCGCGAGCGCTACGACGCCGTGAACATCAAGCTCGACAAGACCGGCGGGCTCACCGAGGCGCTCGCGATGGCTGATGCGGCGCAGGCGCTCGGCTTCGAGATCATGATCGGCTGCATGGTCGCGACCTCGCTGTCGATGGCCCCCGCAATGCTGGTGACGCCGCAGGCGCGCTTCGTAGATCTCGACGGCCCGCTGCTGCTCGCGCGCGACCGCGATCACGGCCTGCGCTATGACGACAGCCTGGTCTATCCGCCTGATACCTCGCTCTGGGGATGAGCCTTGAGTCGATGCCGCGCCGACCAGATCACGAGCGCGCCGGCCGCGGCCATCGCCGCCATGACGTAGTACAAGCTGTCGCCGATGCGGGCGTAGATCGCGCCTGATGCGATCGATGTCGCTGCACCCAGCAGCCCGTTGCACGCGGCATAATAGCCCTGCCCCCGCGCGATCTGATGCGATGGCACGCGCTGCACCAGCAGGTTCATGGTGCCGACGATGGTCATGCCGAAGGTGAGGCCGTGGCCGAGTTGCACGATCACGAGCAGCGCGAGCGGCGGCTCCTGCGCGGTGACGATCCAGCGCACCACGGCGCTCGCGCCGCCGATTGCGATCAGCGTGGACGGATGCAGCGAGAACCGCGGCGACAGGGCGAACACGACGATCTCGGCGATCACGCCCAGCGTCCAGAGGCCCGCGATCGTCAGCCCGCCGAAGCCGTGGAGCTGCCAGTTGATGGCCGAGAACGTGTAATAGGCGACATGGCTGCCCTGGATCAGCGCGGCCGACGCGATGACGGCCCAGAAGCCGCCATCGCGCAGCAAGGCCTTGCCGGCATGCGTCTCCGTCGTCCTTCGCCTGACATCGTCGAGCGGCTGCAGCAGCAGGCTGGTGGCGACCGCAACGACGGCCCACGCGACGATGATCCAGATCAGATCGCGCGCAGCGATGTGGTCGACGAGAAAGCCGCAGGCGAGCGAGCCCGCGGCGAAGGCCGCCGAGCCCCACAGCCGCAACGGTCCGTAATCGAGCCCGTAGCGGGCGACGCCGCGCAACGCATAGGCATCGGTCAGCGGGGTCGTCGGCGTCCACATCATGCAGGTCAGCGCATAGATCAGGAACAGCGCCAGCGGCTGCTGCTGCAAGCCGACCGCCGTGAACCCGATCGCGGTTGCCAGCACCGACACCATCATGCCGGCGCGAATGGCATGTCGCCTTTCGGCAAGGGCGGTGATCTGCGGCAGCGTGGTGAAGCGCGTGATCGCCGGCAGCGCGTTGATGAGGCCGATCCAGCTTGCGTCGATGCCGATCGCCTTCAGCCAGAGCGGAAAGAACGGCAGATGCGTGCCCGACACCGCGAAGACCGCCGAATAGAACAGCGCCAGGCTCACGGCGAATCGCCGCTTCACGGCGGCTTGCGTGGGGATTTGTGATTCGCCTGCCATCAAACCAATTGCGATTCGGTCGATATCGTGGTGATCGTTACAGTAACGCGTAGTGATTTGCGCGACGAGATTGTCATGGCCAACGAAGCATTCGCCCTCTCGCCTATGTCTGCCCGTGCGGCCGAGCCGAACGAGCAGGATTACGACGCGATCCGCGAAGCCTTCATGGAGACCGCGCGCGGCCGCTGGTTCCTCGGCGAATATGCCAAGCGCAACCGCAATGCGGATACCCGCATGGTGCTCGACGCGGTCGCGAAAATCGAAGAAACCCTTGCGGCACAGCGACAACCGGTGGTCGAGGATCGCCTGCCCGAGGCGCTGGTCGAGATCCGCCGCGCCATCCGCGAATCCGAGACCGTCGCGATCGCCGCCTTCGATCCCGCGGCGATCGAGGCCAGCCTCGCGCCGATTCCGCGCGGCGTGCGCATCATCAAGGAGATCTCCTGGCGCTGGCGCGAGATCGGCGCCGACGGGCGAATCTGCGATCTCATTGATTCGCAGCTCGCCTCCATCGAGGCGGCTTGCGGGCAGCTATCGACCGTCGACCCCCGCGTCGAGCTCAAGGCCGCATTCGATCTGCTCAGGGATCGGGTCGAGCAGCTCGATGGTGACGGCGACACAGCGCCGCAAGCGGCGGTGCATCCTGCGCCGGTGCAGGAAGCGTCCGTCGCAGAGGCTGTGACTGCCGCGATGGCCACTGAAGCACCCGTGGCTTTTACGGAGGCGCCGCAGGACATCGCAGCGACTCCCGCGCCCGAAGCAGCGGTCGAGGCCAGCGCCGCCGAAGCACGCGCCGTTGGCGAGGAAGCGATCGACGTCGCCACCGAGCCGGAGCTCGTCGCCGGCCATCACGTCGGCCCCGAAGAGGAGGTCGCAGAGGCCGCCGCCTTCACTGAGGTGACTGACGGGGTCTCGCTCGACGCCGCCGCGGAAGCCGAGGACGAAGCCATACTCGATGCCATCGCGCTGGAAATGGCCGCGCCCGATCCGGAGTTCGACGAGATCACCGAACCGGTCGAGCTGGAAGCGGCCATTCCGGAGCCGATGGCCGCGGAGGTCGCAGCCCCGATTGCAGCAGAGCTTCCGGAGCCGGTCGCAGCCGAGCCGGCCGCCACCGCAGTCGCGGAAGAGCCCGCCGAAGACGCACCGATCGCGATGGACTCGCTCGCGCGTCTCACCGACGCCATTGCGGAGGCCGCCGCCGAAGTGATGGAGCAGCCGGCCCCGGCCATGGCGGCCGCGGCGACATTCGGTGCGGCGCCGACCGCGACGCTTCCGATGCCCTCGCCCTTGTCCGCCTCCTTGCCCGAGCCCTCGCTCGGGGCCACCATCCTCGCCAGCGGCATCCTGCAAAAGCCCCGCGCGGCGGCCAACGACCCCATGGCGCCAATCCGCCGCATGACCCAGGCCGAGAAGATCGCGTTCTTCTCGTAAGGGGCGCAGCGTACTCACTCTCGTGTCCCGGACGCGCAGCAACGCCCTTAGCGTTGCTGCGCGTCCGGGACCCAGCAGGCAACGAACTCCTCCGCAACGTGGGCCCCGGCTCAGCAGCGCACCGTCGAAGAGACGCCGCGCTGCGGGCACGAAAGGAGAGTACAGGCACACTCTCTCGGTCGTCATTGCGAGCGCAGCGAAGCAATCCAGAGTCTTTCCGCGGCGAAAGTCTGGATTGCTTCACTCCGCTCGCAATGACGGTGCATGACGCACCAGCGCGCCAAGCGTCGCAGCGCAGAGCCGGGACCCTTTGCTATGGTTGAGCTTGCCTGCAATCACAATCTGTGACTTTCTGCCCAAAATCAAAAAGGAGACGTGATCGATGGCGGAGAGTTCGGGAGTTTTCTTGTTGCGGGGTGAAGACACCCTGGTGCCAATGCAGCGTGGCCATTTCGCCGCCGAGGATGATTTCCAGCGTCTTCTAGCTCGCTTCCCTGAGCTCCTCGTCGGAGATCAGATCGATCCGCAGAATCCAAGACGGTGGATATTGGTCAAGCGGGAGCAAGCGATATCGACCGGCGAGGTCGGGTCTCCCACATGGTCCATCGACCACGTTTTCCTCGATCAGGACGGCATCCCCACCCTTGTCGAGATCAAACGCAAGGAGGATAGCCGGCTCAGGCGCGAAGTCGTGGGCCAGATGCTCGACTACGCCGCCAATTGCGGGTCCTACTGGACTCTGGAGACACTTCAAACGGGCTTCGAGACCACCTGTCGGGAGGCAGGCCAGTCATCCGACGACCTGCTCAAGGATCTGTTGGGCGACGACGCAGATAGGAGTAAGTTCTGGCAGCAGGTCGAGGACAATCTCGAAGCGCAAAAGATCCGTCTGTTGTTCGTCGCGGACGTCATCCCGATCGAGCTTCGCCGGATTGTCGAGTTCCTCAACAAGCAAATGAATCCTGTCGAGGTCCTGGCGGTCGAACTCCGGCAGTTCGTCAACAACGACCTCAAGACAATCGTGCCGACCGTTTACGGCCATCTATCGATCTCCCGAAAGCGCGCAACTGCACCATGGCGATGGGACGAGGCCACTCTCTTCGACGAACTCGCGCGCACCGTCGGTGAAAAAGAACTGGCGATTGCCCGCGCGATCTACGCGTGGATGTCGAAAGGTGGCCGCAAGCTCATTTTCGGAACGGGCAAGGACTATGGCTCGGTCTATCCGGTCTTCAAGCCGAACGGGATCTCGATCAACCCGGCCTATCTGTCTACTGACGGCAGTCTCTGGCTGCAGTTCGCGCCACTGGACAAGAAACCGGTATTCGGATCGATCGCAGAACGCCAGGCCTTGATGCAGCAGTTCAATGCCATCAAGGGTGTGGACCTCAAGAACAGCGACCTGACGAAGTATCCTTCCATACCGCTTCACACCATTGCCCAGGATCCCGAGGGGGAAACAAAGGTGCTGAACGCCCTGAGATGGATGGAGGAGCAGATCTATCGGGCGTGACGCTTATGCGCGCGCCCCCGACGCGACCTTGGTATCACCCGCAGTTCCAGACCGCGCCGATCGGGGTCCGCGTCCAGCACGGTCCGAAGCTGCCGCCATTGTAGCGGCCGCCGCCGAAGCCGGGCCGGCCGAAATAGCGCCATTCGCCATCCCAGCCGTAATACTGCGGGACCGGGTCGATGTACCAATGGCGGCGGTCGCTGCGCGACATGCGGCGCATCGCCTCCTTCTGCTTGTAGAGCGGAATGCTGTTGCTCAGCGGCTGACGATAGCCCGGCAGGAAGCCGTAACCATGCCAGACCGGCTTGGGGCGTTTTTGAGATGACGCAGCCGGCGCGACGGCGGGCAGCAGCGACAGGATGACAGCAATGGATAGACACATAAGGCGCGACATGGACCGACCATAAACAGTAAGGTTCAGACAGGCCACTCAAATTCGAGTGCGAGACTATTCGCTGCCTCGATCAAATCCCGCACACGCAGCCATGCCGGCTTTCGCGGAATCGTTAGGCGTTGGCTCGCGGCGATCGGGCGGCTGGACCGATTTGATGACGTGCTCCCGGCTGATCGACCATCGTGCAATGATTGATCCGACCTATCAGCACTCCGTTGCTGCTATTCATGGTGCCCTGTCGGAAGGAGCGCACATGTCCACGGCGATCTCGACGCTCGGCGGGGTAGGTCTCTTCCTGCTCGGCATGACCGTGATGACGGATGGCCTGAAGACGCTGGCCGGCTCTGCGCTACGCACGGTGCTCGGCAAGGCTGCGTCGACGCCGCTGCTTGGCTCGTTTTGGGGAGCCGTGGTCACGCTGCTGGTGCAGTCCTCCAGCGCAACGACCATGACGACGATCGGTCTCGTCAGCGCCGGCCTCTTGACCTTCCAGCAGGGGTTGAGCCTCGTCTTCGGCGCGAATATCGGCACCACCGGGACCGGCTGGCTGGTCGCGCTGATCGGCGTCCGCGTCTCGCTCACGGCCGCGGCGCTGCCGATGATCTTCGTCGGCGCGCTGACCAAGCTTCTCGGCAGAGGACGAATCTCCGGGGTCGGCGCCGCGCTCGCCGGCTTCGGACTTGTGCTGTTCGGCTTGACGACCCTGCAGCAGGGCATGGGCGGGCTGGCTGAACGATTGCACCCGGCGGACCTGCCCGCAGTTCTCGGCAGTCCCGGGGTGTCATGGTGGTCGGGCCTCTTCGGCGTGCTGGCGCTGGTCGTAATCGGATTGGTCATGACCGCGCTGATGCAATCGTCGACGGCCGCGATCGCGGTCACCCTGTCCGCCTATTTCGCGGGCGCGATCGGGTTGGACCAGGCCTGCGCCCTGATCATCGGCCAGAACATCGGAACAGCGACGAGTTCCGCCCTGGCCGCGATTGGCGCGAGCCCGACCGCGAAGCGGCTGGCCATCGCCTACGTTCTTTTCAAGCTGATTGCCGCACTCATCGCGTTGGTGGCTTTTCCCATAGTAACGCCCTTGCTGCTGCGCGCCTCTGACACGATCGACGGCGTCACGCTGCTGGCCGGCTACCACACGGCCTTCAACGTCGTCGGTGTCGCGGTCCTGCTGCCCCTGATCAACCCGTTCACGCGACTGGTCGAACGGATTCTGCCCGAGCGCGGCTCGCCGCTGGCGCGATGTCTCGATCCTTCGGCGCTTGAGACCCCGATCGTGGCGGTGGAAGCGGTACGGCGCACGATCGCGCGCGTGCTCTTGACGGTGTGCAGTTCGGTCGAGACGAAACTGGCCGGCCGCGCTGGATCGATACGTCTGGGGAAGGACGCTGTATCCGTAGAGGAGGCGGCCGATGCCGTGCGCCAGGCACAAATATTCCTGTCGGATGTAGCTGGACCGCCTGAGACCGACGACGAGCAACAGCGTCTGACGATCACGCTGCACGCTCTCGACCACGCGTCCCGGCTGACGGACCTCGCAAGTGGAGGAAACAATTTCGCTTCGGTGGCAGGCGGACCGGAGGACATCCGCGCCGGAGAGCTATGTGCCGAAGTTATGCGAAGCGCGGCTGCGATTGCGCGCGGCGTGGCGGTGCCGCCCCGCGTCGACGGATCGCCGCACTCCGTACCCGCCTCGCGTGCCGGCGACGCCACGGCCGGTCCGCGCGCTGACCCGCCCGACGAGGCGATCGCCGAGCTCGAGCGTTGTACGACACAGCTCGCCGAAATGCTGCGCACCCATCGCATTGCGACGCTCGGTGCGGTGGCCAATGGAACCCTGACCGCCGACGCCGCCCTGCTTCGTGTCGAGGCAGTGCGAAACCTCGAAGCCCTGTCGCAGCACGCCTGGCGCTCGGCGGCTCATCTGGTGGGGCGGGGCTAGCGCGGAGATATGTGCAAACAGCAGCCTGAAGCGCGATGACCGTTCGCCCCAATCTCATCGCGATTCAGATCACGCCCTTCCTGATCAGGAAGCATCCATAGCCCCTGCTGTCGCCGACCTGCACCACACCAAAGCTCGCCGCCGCCGCGCGATGGAATTCCGGGCGCGAGAGCTTGCCGAGCATGTGACGGCATGTCCCCAAAAAGCATGGTCTTCGCGGGCCGAACCGGCGCGGCCGGTCATGGGCCGTTCACCATAGCAGGTTCCAAAGCGTGATTCAGATCACGCAGCTTACCATGGTGATTGCGATCACGGACCACGGGCTCGAACGCGGCCAGGCTTCCTCGCAACCAATCTCGCATCGAGATGAGTGCCAGAGGAGCACGCCATGTTCCGCCTAAAGCCTTTCCTGATGACAGCTAGCCTCGTGGGAAGCCTGTTCGGCTTCGCCAGCGGCCCTGCTTCCGCGCAGGTCGCCCCGGTCCAGCCTGCCCCGATCGCGCTGCAAGGCCCGGAGCAGCGCGTGGCGCTGGTGATCGGCAATTCCAACTACAAGAACGCGCCGCAGCTCCAAAACCCCGACAATGATGCGGAGTCGATGGCGCAGTTCCTGAACTCCGCCGGCTTCGAGGTGGTCGCCGCGACCGACCTGACCCAGAACGACATGCTCCGCGTCGTCCAGGACTTTTCCGCCAAGGTTTCCGCGCGGGGTCCGAACACTGTCGCCATGGTCTACTACGCCGGTCACGGCGTGCAGCTCGCCGGCGAGAACTACCTCGTCCCCGTGGATGCGAAAGTGTCGAACCCCACGGAGCTCGTGAGCAACTCGGTGCGCCTGGTCGACGTGATGTCGACGCTGGAGACGATCCCGAGCCGCATGCGCATCGTCATCCTCGATGCCTGCCGCAACAATCCGTTCCCTGATGTCAACGACGCCGGCCGCGGCTTGGCCATCGTCGATGCGCCGAACGGCTCGATCGTCGGCTACTCGACCGCGCCGGGTGCGGAAGCACAGGACGGCACCAACGGCCACAGCCCCTATACCCAGGCCTTCCTCAACGTCGCGCGCGAACCCAACGTGCCGATCGAGCAGCTGTTCAAGCGCGTGCGCCTCGAAGTGAACCAGACCACCAGCGGCGCGCAGATCCCGTGGGAAAGCTCGTCGCTGACCTCGGACTTCACCTTCCTCGGCGACACCGCTGTCGCCGCCAACCGCGCGCCGGTGAATGCGTCGGTCGTGCAGGTGGCCTCCAACCTGCCGAGCCGTTCGACGCGCCAGGCCTATGACTACGTCGTGTCCGAGGGACGGCAGGAGTACTATCAGGAGTTCATCCAGATGTACCCGCACGACCCGCTGTGCGACCACATCCGCTGGCTGCTCTCGAACCTGCTGATCACGCAGGCCTGGCACATGGCGGTGCTGGCGAACTCCCCGCTCGGCTACAAGAGCTTCTACGACAGCTACGGCAACAGCCCCTATGCGCAATCCGCGCTGAAGCTGCAGGCCCAGCCGAAGCTGATCCCCCTGATGCAGGCGACCAAGTTCCTGGCGCCGCAGAACATTGCCCCGACGTTCAAGGTCGGCAATCTCGGCCAGCCCAAATACATGCCACTGATGCAGCAGGGCAATGGTGGTGGTCAGATGAATGGCAATCTGCCGGTCGTGCAGAAGCCGGTGGACAGCAACGTCATCGGCAAGCTCGGCAATGGCGGTCAGGTCGTCAACCTGCCCTCAGGCAACAACCAGCCGAACGGCACGCCGTCGCAGACCCCGGGCAAGATCGTCACCCTGCCTGCACCGACCAACACCAATGGCGGCACCGGCAGGATCGTGACGCTGCCCGCGACCAACACCACGCAGAACGGCGGCAGCAACAATAACGGCACGACCAAAGGCACGCCTGGCAAGATCGTCAGCATGCCGGTGAATGTCGGCAAGGGTGGCACGACTGTCGATACGAAGCCGGTCGTTCAGACGCAGAACAACCCGATCCGCGTCAACACCGGCGTGAAGCTCAACAACAACCCGGTGAACAAGGTGCAGGTCCAGAACAACCAGCAGAACAACCGCCCGCAATTCAATGCGACCAACCGTGTGGTCAACAACGGCGGCAACAACTTCCGGCAGTCGATGAACCAGGCGCCCTCCATGGGCGGCGGCAACAACCACCGCGGCTTCATGCGCTGATCGCCACAAGCGAAACGACAAAGGGGCAGAGCGGCGACGCTCTGCCCCTTCCTCATGTTAGAAGGTCCGAAACCTAAGCCACCAGTTCGGCAAACAGATCCGCATCCACATTGCCGCCGGAGAGCACGATGACGACGTTCTTGCCGGCGACGTCGAGACGTCCTGCCAGCAGTGCGGCAAGACCGACAGCACCGCCCGGCTCGACCACGAGCTTCAGCTCGCGATAGGCAAAGGCCACGGCCGCACCGACTTCCTTGTCGGATGCCGTCACGCCGCGCGCCAAGAGCTTGCTGTTGATCGCAAAGGTCATCTCGCCGGGGATCAAGGCCATCAGCGCATCGCAGATGGTACGGCCCGCGGGCCCATGCGGCTCGCGGTGGCCGGCGGTCAGCGAAATGCCGTGATCGTCGAACGCCTCGGGCTCGGCCACCACGATCTCGGCGAGCGGATAGCGCGCCTTCACTGCCGTGGCGACACCCGCGATCAGGCCGCCGCCAGAGGCCGGCGCCACCACGATGTCGGGACTGAGGCCGAGCGCAGCCATGTCCTCTGCGATTTCGCGACCTGCGGTGCCCTGCCCCGCGATCACGAACGGGTCGTCATAGGGCCTGACCAGGGTCGCGCCGCGCTTCTCGGCGATGCCGCGCGAGATCGCCTCGCGGTCGTCGCGGTCGCGATCGTACAGCACGACCTCGGCGCCGTAGGATTTGGTGCGCTCGCGCTTCGACAGCGGCGCATCCGCGGGCATCACGATGGTCGCGTGCATGTCGAGGATCTTTGCAGCCGCCGCCACGCCCTGGGCGTGGTTGCCGGACGAGAACGCGACGACGCCGCCGGCGCGCTTGTCCTGCGGGATCGAGGCGACCTTGTTGAAGGCACCGCGGAACTTGAAGGAGCCGGTGCGCTGGAGCATCTCCGGCTTCAGGAAGACCTTTGCGCCGACGCGCTCGTTGAGCACGGGAAAGGACAACAGCGGGGTGCGGATGGCGAAGGGTGCGATCACGCGTGCTGCTGCATCGATATCGGCAGGGCCGATCGGGAGGAGCTGTTCGGTCATGCCTAATGTTATCGCGCCGGACGAGGCGCGGGGCAAGACACCTGCGCGCGATGAACCTTGGTTTTCAGGCTACGAAACTAACCGGCTCCGCCCCATTCCTGCCTGGAAGCACCGCGCCAACCGCCTTGATGCTGTCCACAAACGCCCTCGCCGAGGCCTCCCAGGTGTAATTGGCGGCGAATTCGACGCAGTCCTGCCGGGACACGTCGAGCGCGGCGAAGCAGGCGTTGCGCAGATCGTGATCGAGGGCGCCGACCGGCGCATCGCCGATCACGTCGCGGGGGCCCTTCACCGGGAAGGCCGCAACCGGCAATCCGCTGGCGAGCGCTTCCAGCAGGACCAGGCCGAACGTGTCGGTCTTGCTAGGGAACACGAACACGTCGGCCGCCGCATAGATTGCCGCCAGCGCCTCGCCGTGCTTCTCGCCCAGGAAGATCGCATCCGGATAGGCTTCTTCCAGCGCGACCCGCGCCGGGCCGTCGCCGACGATCACCTTGGTGCCGGGCAGATCGAGATCGAGAAACGCCTCGAGGTTCTTCTCCACCGCGATCCGGCCGACCGAGAGAAATACCGGCGCCGGCAGGCAGAGGTCGATCCCACGGGGGTGGAACAGGCTGGTGTCGACGCCGCGCGGCCACAGCACGACGTTGTCGAAACCGCGCTCGCCAAGCTCGCGGGCCAATGCCGGCGTCGCCGCCATCACGGCGCGGCTGGGCGCGTGAAATCGGCGCAGCGCCCGCCAGATCAGGGATTCCGGAACCGGCACGCGGGCGCGGACATATTCGGGAAAGCGGGTGTGGAAGCTGGACGTGAACGGCAGCTTGCGCTGGCGGCAATAGCGGCGGACCATCAGGCCGATCGGCCCCTCCGTCGCGATGTGGATGCTGTCGGGGCGCGCCTCTTCGATCAGCTTCGCGATTCGCGCCGGGCGCGGCATGGCGAGCCGCACGTCGCGATAGCTCGGCATCGCGAAGGTGCGGAACGATTGCGGCGTCAGGAACGTGAACTCGACGCCGAGCCCCTTGGCGGCGTCTGCGAGCTTGGTCAGCGTCCGAACCACACCGTTGACTTGCGGGTGCCAGGCGTCGGTCGCGACCAGGATGCGCATCAAGGGGCCCTTGTTATGCAGCTCTGGCTGCGACCTGCGGGACCTGTGCCGGCTTCCGCGCCTGGTCCGCCCAGGTGATGATCTCGAAATGACCGTCGTCATGCTCGACCAGCGCCGTGCAGCTCTCGACCCAATCGCCGCAGTTCATGTAGCGGATGCCGCCCTCGTCGCGGATCACAGCGTAGTGGATGTGGCCGCAGATCACGCCGTCGGCGTCGTGGCGCCGCGCCTCGGCGGCGAGCGCCTGCTCGAACGCGCCGATATAGTTGACGGCGTTCTTGACCTTCTGCTTGGCCCATTGCGACAGCGACCAATAGGGCACTTTGAACATGCGCCGGAAGAAGTTGACGAAGCGGTTCATCTGGATCGCGAAGTCGTAGGCCTTGTCGCCGAGATGAGCGAGCCAGCGCGCGTTCTGCACCACGAGATCGAAGATGTCGCCGTGGATGACGAGATAGCGCTTGCCGTCCACGCCGGTGTGGACGGTGTTCTCGACGACGTCGATGCCGCCGAAATGCGTGCCGTAATAGTTGCGCAGGAATTCGTCGTGATTGCCGGGGATGTAGATGACCTTGGCACCCTTGCGCGCCTTGCGCAGCAGCTTCTGGACCAGATCGTTATGCGATTGCGGCCAGTGCCAGCTCGATTTCAGCGCCCAGCCGTCGACGATGTCTCCGACGAGATAGATCGTGTCGGCATCGTGGTATCGCAGGAAGTCGAGCAGCAGGTCGGCTTGAGAACCGCGGGCTCCGAGATGAACGTCGGAGATGAACAACGTGCGAAAGCGCCTTTCAGGGCTCTCGTCACTCACATCGTAACTTCCCATGCGACAGCCTGTAACAATATCCCGTGACAGGGGGATGACCAATGAACCTTTGAGGCACCCTCGGATACGAATCAAACCTCGCCTCGCCCGTCCCGCGAATATCAGTCGCATGCGACAATCAGGCGACATGACGCCGCAACGGCCTCCGCAAGACCCCGGAACCGATGGCTGATCAGGTTAACGGCAGCGGTCCCGCGCGCCGCTGGCGGCGCGGATCAGTAAAATTTGTGGAAATGATGGATCGGCCCGTGGCCGTGGCCGACGCTGAAGCGGTCGGCGGCCGCGATCGCTGCGCTGATCCAGGCCTTGGCGCTCCGCACGGCCCGCTCGAGATCCTCGCCCCTGGCAAGCCCCGCCGCGACGGCCGAGGACAGCGAGCACCCCGTGCCGTGGGTGTTGCGGGTGGCGACGCGCGGCGCCGCAAGCGCGATCGTGCTGTCGGCATCGACGAGATAGTCGATGCTTTCGGCGCCCTCGCCGTGCCCGCCCTTGATCAGGACCGCACGGCAGCCCAGCGCCAGCAGCCGGCGCCCCTGGCTCTCGATCTCGGCCTCGCGCGTGGCGACGGGCTCGTCGAGCAGAGCCGCGGCCTCGGGCATATTCGGCGTGATCACCGACGCCAGCGGCATCAGTTTCTTGCGCAGGGCTTCCACCGCCTCCGCGGCGAGCAGGCGATCGCCGGAGGTTGCGACCATCACGGGATCGAGCACGATATGGCGAGGCTTCCAGCGCGACAGCGCCGCTGCGATCGCATCGATGCTGGCGGCCTGCGCCACCATGCCGATCTTCACCGCGCCGACCTCGAGATCGGAAAACACGGCGTCGATCTGCGCGGTGACGAATTCAGCGGGCACCGCGTGGATGCCGGTGACGCCGCGCGTGTTCTGCGCGGTCAGGGCCGTGATCGCGGAGGCGCCATAGACGCCGAGCGCGGCAAAGGTCTTCAGGTCGGCCTGGATGCCGGCGCCGCCGCTCGAATCGGAGCCGGCGATGGTGAGCGCCACGGGCGTCGTCATGGGGCGATTTTCCGCGTTTTTGAGACCATCACCCGTCCTAGCGCGCACCCCGGTGGCCCGCAAGTTCGCTTGCTAAATCCGGCCGATTTTGGCCTATTAGCCGCCAGATATGCTTCGGAGTGACTGCAATGGTTCCTTTTTTCGTCCAGATCAAATGCAAGCTCGGCCAGTCCTACACGGTCGCCAACGCGCTTGCCGAAGCCGAGATCGCCTCCGAGATCTACTCCACGGCCGGCCATTACGATTTGCTGGTGAAGTTCTACGTCGACAAGGACACCGACATCGGCCACTTCATCAACGAGAAGGTGCAGGTGCTGCCGGGCATCCAGGACACCCTCACCATCATCACCTTCAAGGCGTTTGGCGCAAGCTAGGGTTTGCACTCACAGAGGGCCGGATGGGAAGTCCGCTTCCGAGACAGCGCAGCGGACCAATTGTGCTCAAAGTGAGTTCTTCGGATTTTAGCCATCGCACACATCATCCAGCGCTCGACACCCTATCGCGCTGGCAAGGCTCAACGCGCTTCATCGATGACGGCCGCGTCGACATCGCGCCAATATCCGGTCAAAAAACGGATAGTCTCCAAGTGGTTGGGGCCTTTGCATCGTAGCCCACGCGCTTAGGTCCGCGGAGGAACAATTCGGCGGCCCGATCGCGTGCACCTATGCCGCGCGCAAAGTGTGAAATATTTCATTGAACATACAACCCTGGAATGCTCTTTTCGCACGGATCGTGAGCGCCGGGGGCCGGCAATGCCCAAAGGACCGCTTGTTTCGATGGCAGTTGCTGTCTGGGTGCTTTGCACAGGCGGCTTAGCCTGGGCGGTTCGCCCAGCGGCGATAGACCCCGCTGCCATCCTCCGTAACCAAGTCGACAAGATTGGTCCGGGTTCAGTTGTCTTTAATCCTCCGACGGAAATGACGGTCGGCTATCACGAGCCAATAACCGTCCAGCCGCTCCAACGTCATGGCGTGGCTCAAACTGAACAGATCGAGGTTGGCAGCTTCATGCGGGCTCGCCTATTCGGTGAAGGATTCACGGCAACAACGAGTAGCGATGACGCGCAAGCCGAGCGGCTTTATGCTGAGCTTCCAGCGAAGTCGGGCGACCAGACCGGTGCACCGCGCGACAAAATGTATCTCTTCGTTTCGCGAGTTCTGGGCAGCACGGAGGAGGTCTGGCAGGCAATCTTCGCATCCGATCGCCTAACTTATCGGCCACCCCGTCTCGTCCTGTACACAAGCGCCACCTACGCAGCCTGCGGATTAGCCGAGAAAATCATGGGACCGTTCTATTGTCCTGATGATCAGAAAGTCTACCTCGACCTTTCGTTCTTCCAAGAGATGCAGACTGAACTTCACGCCTGCGATTCGAGCGGTGCCGACTGTCAACTTCCTCAGGCCTATGTGATAGCCCACGAAATCGGACACCACGTTCAGAACTTGCTGGGAATCATGCCAAAAGTGCGCGAGCTTCAAGGGAGCTTGGAAACGGAGGCGGAGAGAAACCGGTTACAAGTTCTTCTCGAGTTGCAGGCCGATTGTCTCGCCGGCATTTGGGCGCGTAAAATTAAAGAGAAAGCGAAGATCAACGCGAGCGACATAGCAGCGGCAATTCGAACGACAGAAGCACTAGGCAACGACACCCTGCAGAAAAGTGCCTTGGGGTACGTAGTGCCTGACTCGTTCACTCATGGCAGCGCTGCGCAGCGCCATCATTGGTTCGATGTCGGTTACGCAACTGGATTGGTGAAGAGCTGCAACACCTTTGCTGGAGCGCGGCAATGAGACCCGACCTTCCCGACTCTCAACAGCCGATGTCCGACGACGACTGCATACTTCCGAGCGGGACCGCTGGCGGTACGGGAGCCCCCACCGAACGAAGAGAAACTCTGCGACGAACGCCTGCCCGGTCTCTTGCATTTTCATTTTGAGGGGAGTGCCGTGCCCCAGCATTGGTTAAAATACTTGGCTGTTTGGTCAATTGCTTTCGCAACGGGCTTCGGGAGCAGCTACGCGCAACCGATCGTCGCCGAGCGAGACGTCCTTCAGATCTGCGAAGCGTTTTCGCGGAAGGCCCCAGAGCGAATGCCGGCAATTGTTCAGCCGGAAGCTGCCAAAAATTTCGTTGGGAGATACGCTCGCTTTTCGGACCGGCTACGAGGCTGCCTATCGGCATCGGAGCGCGAGCGCGAGCCAAATAGCGTGACTTTTTTGATTCAGAACACACAGTATGAGAGTTACTGGAAGTTCCTCACTGATTCCAACTCAGTTCAATGGATTTCTATCGAGAGGTTTAGGCCCGTCACGCTGGCAGATGATGAGCCATGGCGCGCGCCTTTTGATGTGACAGCAGCCCCGATCAGGCCAACGATTAAACCCGGCGGCACCAAAATAGACCCGGATATCCAAGGCGGCGCGATTCAAGACTCCAGCGTCGACACACGTATCGTTGAGTTTTTCTATGCAACGAACCGCAAACAGTCGGACACTCCCCCCGATGTCGAAGGCCATCCCCAGCCCGCATTCACAAGCGATGGACCTCCTGTCTACAGCTTAAACGGCTGGACTGCTGTCAGCGGCTACACAGGCGAGCGCAACCCTGATCTGAGTGTCGGGATCGTTCGCGTCCGGGTGCCTGAAGGACACCACATCGGAAACATAGAATTGCCCTCGAGCCTTAAGCTCTTCGGATTTAGGTTGAGAAGAGACACACTTGACCCGACGAAGCATTTTACTATTCGCAGCATCGAGAAAACAGACGAAGCGAAATGGATAAAAACGCTAGCGTCAACGAAGAAGAAAAAGGCTCTCGTGTTTGTCCATGGTTTCAATACCAAATTCCGCGACGCCGTCTTCCGGGCAGCGCAGATAACTTGGGATCTTCAGTTCAGAGGCACCACAATCTTATTCTCATGGCCGTCTCGCGGGGATATCGCGGACTATCTCTATGACAAAGAAAGCGCGTTGGGTTCGCGCACGGCCTTTCTTCGCGTGATCGACGATCTTTACAAAGCCGGATATGACAACATCGATGTGATAGCTCACAGTATGGGGAACTTGATCGCAGTTGAGGCCCTATCAAATAGCGCCGCGACACGATCGCCCACGGCTATCGCGCAGTTGATTATGGTCGCCCCCGATGTGGACCGAGACATGTTTGTTCAAGACATTTCCGGCGTTGCAAAGGTCACTAAGGGGCTTACACTTTACGCATCCAGGAACGATAAGGCCTTGCAGCTATCGAAGCGTATTGCCGGAGGTATCCCGCGCGCAGGAGATGTACCTGATGCCGGGCCAGTTGTTTTGCCTGGACTTTGGACGATTGATGTCAGTCTAATTGGAGATGAACTGTTCGGACTAAATCACAACACGTTCGCCACAACACGAAATGTGCTTAACGATCTTGCGATACTACTTATGGAAGGCAGGCCTCCACCACGGCTAATTGAAATCCGGGGCTTCCCTGAGCCTCCCCAAAAAGCCGCGTACTTCCGCTACATACCCTAGACTAGGGCGCGTTTTCATAAATCGCGACGCGTAGATCAGTCCCCTTCGATGTCCGCTATGGCTCGGCAGCGGCGCAAAGGCGGATTCACTTATGGTCCGAGTTGGGGCCATTTAGCTGACATCGGTCCGAACCGCGGCCGAGCCCGTTAGCGGCCATGAGCACTCGCTTGCTATCGTTGCAGGATGTCTCCCAAAATTCCGACAGCTACTGACGCGCGGCCGACAGCGGTGACGAATGGTGGTGCGCGATCATCCATCGACCGTCGCGCTTCACAAGCACGAAAGTAAAGCGTGATGGCCGGGGTGTATCGTTCTCTGCAGCTCGAGCAAAATTGTAAAATCCGATTCCCAAGACGGATGTCTCGCTGAGGACGAGCGTTCGTATCTCGACAATCGAGTTCTTGCGACCGCTTCCCGGCAATTCCTGAAAATATTTCCGTATCCCCTCTGCTCCTTCGGAAATTACCGGGCTTGTCGTTCCAAGCAAAACCGCGTCGGGGGCGTATAGACCGACGAGCGCGTCGCGGTCGTTTGCACTATACGTCGCTGACCATTGATCGATCACAGCGTTGGCCTCGTCTGCAGGCCCCGCAAACGCAACCGTTCCAGAAGCGCCAAACAAGAAACAAAACGCCAGCGCCAGAAATTTCATCATAGCCTCCAGGTTTCATCGAGTTCTGTAACATACTTGAACAACGTTCGCCTTGCACACAGGTATGGAGGGTCAGTAGCGGTCGTAAGCCGTTGCCCTGTCCGACGACAGCTTTGGGTCGTCAGATTCGGAAGTGCGTTAGCGTTTGAAGCTGGTCAGCCTGTTCTCCAATAGCGGACATGATTACGGCACTCGGCGGTTGCGGCCAAATGGGCGATATTTATCGCCTTATGAATACCCCCCTAGCTGCCTTCCTTGCGTTTCGGCCGCGGCGGCCCGTCCACCGGCGGCAGCGATTTGATGTAATCCGCCATCGCCGCGAGATCCTCGTCCGGCAATTGCGAGGTGTTCTTGATCACGCGCGTCATCGCGCTGCCGACACTGTCGCCGTCGGGCAATTCGCCGGTCTTGAGGAAATAGGCAATATCCTTCGCGCTCCACTCGCCGAGACGCTTCTGTGTGATGTTGGGCACCCAGCCCTCGCCTTCCGGATTGGGGCCGCCGGCAAAGCGTTCTCCGGAGATAATGCCGCCAAGCGCATTGCGCGGGCTGTGGCATTCGGCGCAATGGCCGAAACTGTTGACGAGATAGGCGCCGCGATTCCATTGCGGCGACTTCGTGCCGTCGGCGACGAAGGGCTTTCCGTCCATAAACAAGAATTTCCAGATCCCGATGTTACGCCGGATGTCGAACGGAAAGCGCACGTCGTGGTCACGCACCTTGCCTGCAACGGGCGGCAACGTTTTCAGATAGGCGAAGAGGTCGAGCACGTCCTCGCGCCTGGCGTGCTGATAGGACGTGTAGGGAAAGGCCGGGAAATAATGCTGTCCGTCCGGCGAGACCCCATGCATGACCGCGTTGACGAAATCGGCGTCGGTCCATTTGCCGATGCCGTAGGTCGGATCGGAGGAGATGTTCGGCGCGTAGAACGTTCCGAACGGCGACTTGA
Organism: Bradyrhizobium sp. 613_E4_N2_2; assembly: GCF_052075995.1. Taxonomy (NCBI): domain Bacteria; kingdom Pseudomonadati; phylum Pseudomonadota; class Alphaproteobacteria; order Hyphomicrobiales; family Nitrobacteraceae; genus Bradyrhizobium; species Bradyrhizobium sp. 613_E4_N2_2. Next base: position 2,999,349 of record NZ_CP197234.1, on the reverse strand, counting down.
TCGCGACGCCGCCGCCGAGCCGGGTGCGATCGGGCTGGTCGGGGACGGCATGGCAGGACGCGCATCCGCCGGCGTTAAACATCACCTCGCCATTGGCGAGATTGGGGACATGGGCAGGCGCGGCGGCACCGGCCGCCACCACCGGCGCGCTGAGCCACCAATAGACGCCCGCAGCAGCGACCGCGGCAAGCAGCGCCACGACAATTGTTCGTTGCAACATGCAGATCCATTCATTGCTTGCCGCGAACTTATGGCCGATGTCCGCGCGGCTCCAGCCACGAAGAATTTAGCCCGCCCCGGCCGGATTCGGGAATAAACTGAAACGGCCAATGTTGGAAGGTTGGCAGGGCCAACGAGGCCTCAGGGAGAATGTCATGAACAAGACCGTCATCGCCATGGTCGCGCTGGGCGCCGCAGCTTTTGCAGCCCCCGCCGGCGCCGAAAAGCTGAAAGCAACGCTCGACGGCAAGTCCGAGGTGCCAGCAACCACCACCAGCGGCACCGGAACCGCCGATCTGGACTATGATGCCGCCAGCAAGAAGCTGTCCTGGAAGGTCACCTATTCCGGTCTGTCCGGCCCGGCAACAGCCGCCCACTTCCACGGGCCGGCCGAGGCCGGCAAGAACGCCGGCGTCGCGGTCGCGATCCCGAATGCAACCTCCAGCCCGGTCGAGGGCTCGGCGACGCTGACCGATGCGCAGGCCGCCGATCTGCTCGCCGGCAAGCTCTACGTCAACATCCACACCGCGGCCAATCCGGGCGGCGAGATCCGCGGCCAGGTGACGAAGTAACCTCAAGGCTGCTTCGTACGCGAAGGCCGGGCGCCGGAGGGAGCGTCCGGCCTTTTCGATTCCGCACGCCGCGAGGTGGCCGCGCACGCTCATTCCGGCATGCCGGCAACCCGGAGCGCTTGCGTCAGCTTTTCGACATCTTCCCGTCGGCGGTATCGCCGTGTGTACGCATCGATACGCTTATTGGGACATAGTTGCATCGCACGGTCGCAAATCCGCCGGGCTTCCCCAACCCGGTCTGACGCCGCATGGCATGCCGCCAGAATGAATTGCGCAGGCGGAAAGATCGGTATCAGCCTGATGGCGGCTGCCGCGCAAGCCAAGGCGTCATCATGACGGTCAGCAAGAAAATGAGCGTAAGCCAAGCCCGTCTGGGCATTGGCGCCCCCATGCGGATGAAGCGGGTTCAAACGCAATGCGGTGTTGAATTGCTCGATTGCGGCATCACCACGACCAAGCCAGAGTTGGCTCCAACCGTTCCAATGTCGTGCGATGACGAGGTTTGGGTCCAGCTTTATCGCGCGCACGAGAAGAGCATCGCCTTCCTCGACCTCGCCTGCCACCTGGGAGAGCGCGTGTCCGGCCATCGCAAGCACCGACGGATCATTCGGGTCAAGCTCGACCGCCCGCCTCGCCAGCCGCGCGGCTTCACTGTGTTCATGGGCTTCATCAGTGATCCAGTCGAAAACATTCCTCAGGACATAGCAACGGGCGCCGAGCGCGTATGCACGCGCGAATTCGGGATCGATCTCGCGGGCAGTTTTTGCGAGCTCGATAGCCTCGATGCTTGCTTCCTCGGTGAATTTGAAGAAGGAGGCAAATGCCCGAAGATAATAGTCGTAAGCCTGAAGGTTGTCGGTCGGCTGGCGTTGGGCGCGCTCGATTTCGGCGCGCTCCAGTCGCGGGGAGATTGCGCCGATGACGCTGCTCGTCAGCCGATCCTGCAGGTCGAAAAGATCTTCGATCTCACTGTCAAACCGGTCCGTCCAGAGATTCAGGCCGGTCGCCGCGTCGATCAACTGACCGGCGATTCGGACTCGATTGCCGGCTTTGCGCACACTGCCTTCGAGCACGTAGCGAACGCCCAGCTCCTGACCGATCTGTTTTACGTCGATCGCCCTGCCCTTGTAGGCCAGAGTCGAATGTCGCGCGATGACGAAAAGAGACTTCGAACGCGACAGTCCCGAAATGATGTCCTCGACCATACCGTCGGCAAAATAGTCCTGCTCCGGATCCGGGCACAGGTTGGCGAATGGAAGGACCGCGATCGAGGGTTTGTCGGGAAGCGAGAGCGCAGGTTTCGGCGTCTCGGCTCCGCCGTCGGCGGCCGCTGCGCCCTCGGCGGCAAGCGTTTCCCGGACCTGACCCACGAAGCGGAAGCCTCTGCGTGGCAGTGTTCTTATCAGCCGCTGCTCTTCGCCAGAGTCCCCGATCGCGCATCGCGCACTGTTGAGGCGGGTCGTCAGCGCAGCATCGGACACGCAGCGCCCCTGCCAAATGGCATCGATGAGTTCATCCTTGCCTACGACGCGCTCCCGGTTGCGGATCAGGTAATCGAGGAGATCGAACACCAGTGGCGTAACTGAGATCCGATCCGCTCCGCGATGCAGCTCTCGCCGACCGGCGTCGAATGCATACTCCTCAAAGAGATAGCGCACGGTGCGAATCCCTTGGGTGAGCCCTCCGGGGCGACCGGGGTGGGCTTTTGGGCCCGCTGGACGTCGCAAGAATAAGCTGCCGGTAGGAAAAATGTAAGCTGTCGGTCAAGCACGCGCGTCGGTCTTCGGGCACCTTCTCGGGGTGAAAAACACCCTCCGAAGGCACCGCAATGACCCTGATCCAAGGTACAATGTGGCCGGAACGGGCGTCCATATCGTCCCGGCATGTCCGCAGCCTGATCCGGAAGTACTGGGATGTCTTTCAGGCACGTCGCGATCGCCAGAGATTGCGCGGCACGTTGTCCGGCTTGAGTGACCGGGAGTTGATGGACATCGGCACGACGCGCGGCGAGATCGACTACGTTGCCTCCAGCCGCGATATCGACCCGCGAGACATCGTGAGCCATTCGCGCGGAGCGTAAGTCCGGAGCCATTCGGCCTGCCAGGGGACACCAGCCTGACCAACGGCTTGGCACCTTGGCTCGCGCGAGCGGCGGCATGGCCGACCTCATTGCGTTGCTTGGGGACGCTTCGGCAATGTCGGGGCTACGCCCTCAAGCCGCGTTCAGCGCCTGTGTGAGGTCCGCGATCAGGTCCGACGGGTTTTCGATGCCGATCGACAGCCGGATCGTGGAATCAAGCACACCGATTTTGCGGCGGATGTCGGCGGGAACGCCGGAATGGGTCATGGTTGCAGGCAGGCTCGCAAGCGACTCCGTTCCGCCAAGACTCACCGCCAGCTTGAGGATTTGCAGCGCGTTGAGGAATTTCACCGCCGCGTCCTTGCCGCCGACGATGTCGAACGAGAAGGTGGAGCCCGCCCCCAGGCACTGCCGCGCGAACACCATTCCGGCCGGCGAAGCCTTCTCGAGATGGCCGAGATAGTGGACCTTGGCCACCTTGGGGTGATCGCGCAAATAGTCCGCCACGAGGCGCGCGTTGCTGTCGGCCTTTTCCATGCGCAGGCTCAGCGTCTCGAGCGAGCGGTTGATCATCCAGCAGGAATGCGGATCGAGCTGGGTGCCGATCGCGCCGCGGAGCGCTTTGATGCCCTTCACGATCGCCTTCGCGCCGAGCGCGGCACCCGCGATCAGGTCCGAATGACCGCCGACATATTTCGTAAGCGAGTACAGGGAAATGTCCGCACCATGCTCGATCGGCCGCTGAAACACCGGACCGAGCAGCGTATTGTCGCAGGCGATGATTGGAATGTGCCCCTGGGTCTTTCCGATGGCTTCGGCGACACGGCGCATCATCGCGACGTCGACCAGCCCGTTGGTCGGGTTGGCCGGAGTTTCGATCAGAATCATCGAGACCCGGCCCTTGCGCATGGCCTCCTCCGAGGCCTGGCTGACCGCCGCTTCATCAACGCCATCGGCGAAGCCGACGGCGCCGATCGACAGGCGCGCAAGCGTGTTCGTCAGCAGGGTTTCCGTCCCGCCATAGAGCGGCTGGGAGTGCAGGATGACATCGCCGGGGCGGACGAACGCCAGGATCGTGGTTGCAATCGCCGCCATGCCGGATGAGAACAGCGCGCAGCTCTCGGTGCGCTCGTAGATCGCGAGCCTGTCCTCGACGATTTCGCTGTTGGGGTGATTGAAGCGCGAATAGACCAGCCCCGCGCCCATCCCTTCCGGCGGCTCGCGCCGGCCGGCGACGAAATCGAAGAAGTCCTGCCCGTCGTCGGCCGTCTTGAACACGAAGGTGGACGTCAGGAACACCGGCGGCTTGATGGCGCCTTCCGACAATTGCGGATCATAGCCATAGGTCAGCATCAGCGTTTCAGGATGCAGCATATGGTTGCCGATGTGCGTCTTCGACGGGAACGGTTTGACCATGGCCTGCCTCGCTGTTTTGATTCAGATTCTCGCTGCGAATTGGAACTCTGCGATCGAAGCACACGACTCGGATGCGCCTGCATCCAACAACTCTCGTCAACGTCGCAGCGGCTGCGGTTGAAGATAAGCTCATACGTGGCGCCCCGACAGCGATCAGCCAGGCCTCGCAAACAAATTTTGCCTTTGGTGTGGTTCGACGAATCGATGCCTCGGTAACCGAGGCACCTCAACGCAATGGTCCAAGCCTCCCCCGCTGCTGCCCTACCTTTGACGGGCCGCCCGCAAACATCCCCGATTCCGTCCATCCATTTTCGTGTTGCCGCCACAAACTGCACTCACGAAGGCGTGACCGCGTATGAGGAGAAAAAAAAAGTGCGCGCAATGAGACCATGGAAAGTCGTGGGGGCCAAACATCACCACTCAAGTGTCGAGCAACTTCAGCTCGATCTGGCGGCGATCAACCGGTGCATACACGTGCTGGAAAAGGCGGACGTCGACCCTCAGGACATTGAGGTACTGACCGTTCATGCGCTGACGCTCGCCGAACAGATCGATGAGGTGCGCTGGTTGAACCCAGCGAAGGCTTTGGGGTGGTTACTCGAAAAAGAGACTCGCAAGCCTGCCGCTCGAAAAGCATCGGGAGCCGGCTGAGCAATACGCTCGCCTTCGATCCGCCCAGATGCGCGTCCGACCGAAAAGGCGTACGAGTCAACCGAGGCGCCCGCGCACAACGCAAAAAGGGCGGATGCCGTGCGCATCCGCCCTCACTTTTTGCCGACTCCGCGTCAGCTGTTCTTCACACGAAAGGTCTCGTGGCAGCCGCCGCATTCCTTGCCGACCGCGGGAAAAGTCGCCTTGAGCGAATCGAGGTCCTTGATCTTGCCCTTGGCCTCGCCGACGACCTTGGCGAAGCTTGCGATCTTGGCGTCGAAGCCGGCCTTGTCCTCCCAGATCTTCGGCGAGGCGCTGTAGTCGCCCTCGGGCTTCTGGCCCTTTGCGCTCGCCGGGAACAGGTTTGGCAGCTTCTTGGCCGTATCCGCGAACTGCGCCAGTGCGCTGTCCACCGTGGCCTGGTCGTAAGGCTTCTCGCCCTTGACGATCGCCGCAACCGCGCCGGCGTTCTTGCCGTTGCCCTTCATGAGGGTCTGGACCTCCTTGACGGAGTCCTGCTGCGCCCAAACCGCGCCCATGCCGAGCAGCAGCGCGCCCCCAACAACCAACACTCGCTTCATTCGCAAAATCCCTTTCCCTGAGACAGGATCGTGCTGACCCCACATTGGGCCAACACCGATTGGCAGAGTTCATTCCATCCAAAGCGCGGCGATAGATCGTCGCACTATGGATTATTTGGTCGAGCTCGAGATTAAAGGCTGTGACGGCGGTGGTGCTCGTTGACGGCGATCCACACCCGCTCCGGGGTGGCCGGCATGTCGATGTGGTCGATCTTGTATTCGCGCCAGAGCCCGTCGACGATGGCGTTGACGACGGCCGGACAGGAGCCGATCGCGCCGGCCTCGCCCGCCCCCTTCACGCCCAGCGGGTTGGTCGTGCAGGGAACGTTGCTGGTCTCGAATACGAAGTCCGGACCATCAGCCGCGCGCGGCAGCGCGTAGTCCATGAAGGTCGCGGTGATCAGTTGCCCGTCAGTGGCGCCGTAGACCACCTGCTCCATCAGCGCCTGGCCGATACCCTGCATGGCGCCGCCATGCACCTGGCCCGCCAAAAGCAGCGGATTGAGCGTCTTCCCGAAATCGTCGACGATCACGTAGTTGACGATCTTGATGATGCCGGTGGCCGGATCGATCTCGACTTCCGCCAGATGCGTGCCGTTCGGATAGGTGCCGTCGGCGCTGGCAAAGGTCGCGCTGCCGTTAAGCTTCGATGGATCGGCGCTCCCGCGCTTGGCGAGATCGGCGAACGACATCGAACGGTCGGTGCCGGCGATCCGCACGACGCCGTCGGAGAGCTCGAGGTCGCCGGCACTGGCTTCCATCGCCTGCGCCGCGATCTCCTTCAGCTTCTGCCCAAGCTCGCGCGTGGCGCGCTCGACGCTGACGCCTCCTGACGGGATCGAGGCCGAGCCGCCGGTGCCGAGCCCCGTGGCGATCTCGTCGGTGTCGCCCTGGCGCACGTGCACGCGCTCCGGCGGCAGGCCGAACTGCTCGGCGACGATCTGCGCATAAGCCGTCTGGTGGCCCTGCCCGCTCGACTGTGTGCCGATCAGGACGGTGACGTCGCCGCTGGGATCGAGCCGCACATTGGCGGTCTCCTCGCCCATCACGCCGCAGATCTCGACATAGCTCGCAAGGCCAATGCCGCGGATCAGGCCATTCTTCTTGGCTGCCTTGGCGCGCTTCGGAAATTCCTTCCACTCGCCGATATCCATCGCGCGCTTGAGATGCGCGGCGAAATCGCCGGAATCATAGACCTTGCCCGTGGCCGTCTTGTAGGGCAGCGCCTTCGGCGGAATGAAATTCTTGCGGCGGATGGCGTCCGGCGTCATGTCGAGTTTTCGCGCACAGGCGTCCACGAGGCGTTCGATGACGTAAGCGGCCTCGGGGCGGCCCGCGCCGCGATAGGCATCGACCGGCACGCTGTTGGTGAAGATGGTGCGCACCCGGCAGTGGAAGGCCTGGATGTCGTAGAGGCCCGGCAGCATGCCGGCGCCGCCATGCGGAATGTAGGGGCCGAAGGTCGACAGATACGCGCCCATGTCGCCCATCAGGTCGCAATCCATCGCGAGGAATTTGCCGTCCTCGGCCAGCGCCATCTTGGCGGTGGTGACGTTGTCGCGGCCCTGCGCATCGCCCATGAAATGCTCGGTGCGGTCGGCCGCCCATTTCACGGCTTTCTTGAGCTGCCGCGCGGCGACCGCCATCAAGGCGTATTCGCGGTACGGAAACAGCTTGGTGCCGAAACCGCCGCCGACGTCGGGGCAGATCACCCGCATCTTCTCGGTCGGGATGTTGAGCACGTTCTGGCAGAGGATGTCGCGCAGGCGATGGCTGCCCTGGCTGCCGACGGTCAGCGTCAGGTGGTCGCGCTTGGCGTCGTATTCGCAAACGGCCGCGCGCGCTTCCATGAAGCTCGCGACCACGCGCGGATTGACGATGGAGATTTCGGCCACCGCATGCGCCTTCGCAAAGGCAGCCTCGGTCGCCGCCTTGTCGCCGATCGAGACGTCGAACAGCACGTTGCCGGCCTTGTCCGGCCAGACCTGCGGGGCGCCCTTCTTGACCGCGTTGACGACGCCGGTCACCGCCGGCAGCGGGCTCCATTTGACCTCGATCGCCTCGATCGCGTCGCGGGCCTGGTCGATGGTCTCGGCGACCACGAAGGCGATGGAATCGCCGACATGGCGCACCTCGTCCTTGGCGAGGATCGGGTAAGGCGGGCCGGTGAACGGATCGGTCTCGAGATTGAACAGGCAGGGCAGATTGCCGAGATCCTTCACATCATCGGCGGTCAGGATCAGCGCAACGCCCGGCAGCGTGCGAGCCCGGCTCGCATCGATGGTGTATTTGGCATGCGCGTGCGGCGAGCGCAGCATCAGGCAGCGAAGCGCGGCCTGCGGCGCATAATCGTCGGTATATCGGCCCTTGCCGCGGATGAGCGCGTCATCCTCCTTGCGCAGCACGCTTTGGCCAACGCCGAACTTGATGGGAGCCGCCATTTTCTTATCCCGTCCTCATGGTTGTTTTGCGGGCATATTGCCGTGGAAAAAGTGGCAAGGCAAACGGCTTTAGGCGGGCACAGGCCGCGCAGGCTCGCCCGGTGCCTCGCCTGTCAGAGCGGGATGCGCCGAAAACGCCGCAGCCCGGTCATTTCCCTGTGAGGAACGGTTCGGTTGATGGCACGATAGTTGCCGAACTCGTCCCGCGGTGCACTCCTAAGAAGTAGTCGTGCTGACTGCCGCTTGTTCGCAATGCGTATCTCCGCTTCTGACGGTTGATCACCTATATCACGCCCCGCCTCCAAAGATCCGTGGCGCGATCTCTCAGCGTATCGATAGCGCGTTCAGGCGTGATGTAGTCGATCTCGCTACGCGTCAAGCCGATATCCATCAGCTCCCTGTCACTCAGGTCCTGCAATGCGACCTGCGGGCGCTGCCGCCGCTCCTGAAACGCACGCCAGTATCGCTTGATCAGTCCCAAGACGATGGAGAGGTCGAGGCGAAGCCTCGCGGCATCGCGCTCAATCTCGGATGAGATGTTCGTCTGTTGGGGTGGCATCGGATGCTCCTGCTGTTGTGCCGGCAGGGAGCGAGGCCAAACAAAAGGCCCCGTCCGATGCCGGCGGGGCCTGGTGGAAAAGATGTCGTCGTCGAATTCCTAGCGCGCGACTCCTTCCACGGCCCAGCCGAAGCGGGTCATGTGGTTGCGGTTGAAATGGCGCAACGATTTGATCATGCGGCGCCAATACCACGGCAATCGTGCAAAATCAAGGGATGTGCGGAGGTCGGTTACACCTTGGAGGCGAGTCCCTCGCTCCGACGAATTCGCTCATTCGACGCGACGGTTCATGTCCCCTACGCGAGGGGCATTCCAAAGCGGACGTTTACGACCGCTCCGAGAGGGCGGCCATTGCCCCCTGGGACATTCTCAACAGCCGGCCGACCTGGACGAGCCGACAGGCTGCGCGCATCAACGGACGTGCGTCGCTTAGGGACGAACGCGGATAATCGTATTTCCCTTACGTCGCTCGGTCGAATTTAAGGCGGCGACGGCATCGTCGAGGCTCGAGACGTTGCCGATGTTAGTCCGCAGTCGTCCGTCCCGCACCCGCTGGACGATCTCACTCAGTTGGGCACGATCAGCCTCGACGACGAAGTCGATCGCCAGCCCGTTGGAAGGCCGCGCCTCCGTCGGCCCGACGATGGACACAAGTGTTCCCCCGGCTCGAATGAGTGCTGTGGACCGCTTCTGGATGTCACCACCGATGACATCGAACACCAGATCGACTTCGCCGATGTCCTCCAGTGCGTCGTTGTCGAGGTCGACGAACTCCTTCGCACCGAGGTCGAGCACTGTCTGACGATCGGCGGCACGTCCGGAGCCGATGACGTAAGCTCCAGCCGCTCGTGCGAGTTGCGTCACCATAGACCCGACTGCGCCCGCCGCCCCGTGTGCCAGCACGCTCTGCCCCGCCTGAAGGCAACCGTGCTGGAACAGCCCTTGCCACGCGGTGAGGCCCGAGATCGGCAGGCTCGCGCCCACGGTAAAGTCGACGTCGCCAGGCAGCGGCGCAAGGTTGCGCGCCTCGATCGCCACGTACTCGGCCAGCGTGCCGTCGCGATACCAGTCCGCGAGGCCGAACACCCGTTGTCCCACCGACAGCCCCGTCGTTCCATATCCAAGGGCAGAGACCACTCCGGCCAGCTCGTGCCCAGGGATCGACGGCGTTCGGTCGCGATCAAGGCGATCGGCCCAGCTCGAGGGCCACGCAAGCTCAGTCGGGATAAATCTCGACGCATGAACCTGGACGACGACATCGTTTATCGCTGCCTGCGGCTCGGGCCGGTGCACCAGTTTCATACCGGCCGTTCCCGCGGCTTGCTCCGTTACAACGATCGCCTTCATGAGATTTTCTCCTTGGTCATTTGTCTCTTCGGTGGAAATGTGAGGGAGCGCGCACGCGCCGGCTTTCCACAAAATGCCAGCCAGTGTGGAACTCCTGTCTCCGTGTCGGCGATTGAGTTGTCTGCACCGATCGGAACTCCCGCCAAGCCCGATGGATCGGGCTCGCTCCGATCCACGGTCGTAGCGAGTAGATGCGTCGCGCCTGGCCATAAAAAAGTACCAAGATTGACGATTCTGGCTGTACCAACCGATGCCGTGATGTCGGCCTTGAGACTGTGAGCCGACGAGAATCGCAAGACTGGGCTTGGCAAGTTGCTGCCGAGACCAACCGACTGGACTTATTCAGTCACCGGGGCATTGCGCGAGAACGTCGCAATCATAAGTTCGGGATCAATCAAAACGTAGCAAGCGGCGACGGTGTCGCCGCCTGCTCTTCAAAGGCTAGATCAAGGCGCGAGATGTGCCTTGATCTCCGCCGACATCTGCCGAATCGCGGCCTTGGGCTCGGGGTCGCTCTGGATGCCGTTCAGCAGGACGAAGTCGTGGATCATCCCGTTGTAGCGGGTCGCGATCACGGACACTCCGGCCTCCTTGAGCTTGCGCGCGTAAGCCTCGCCTTCGTCGCGCAGCGGATCGTTCTCTGCGGTGATGACAAGAGCCGGGGGAAGCCCCTTCAATTGCTGCAGGCTGGCGCGCAGCGGCGAGACGTAGGGGTTGTTGCGCGTCACTGCGTCCGGCGCGTACAGATCCCAGCCGTATTTCATGAAGGCGCGGGCGAGAAATCGTCCCGTGCCATATTCGTGGTAGGATGCGGTGTCGACGCTGGCGTCGGTCGCCGGGATCATCATGACCTGATAGCTGATCTTGGGTCCGCTGCGGTCTTTGGCCATCAGCGACAATGCCGCGGTCATGTTGCCGCCAACCGAATTGCCGGCCACTGCGATCCGGCTACCGTCCGCGCCGAACTCTTCGGCGTGGCCCGCCACCCATTTCAGCACCGCATAGGACTGGTCGAGCTGCGTGGGGAAGCGCGCCTTCGGCAGGGACGTGTACTCAACGAAAACACCGATCTGGCCGGAGCCGACCACCAGGTCGCGCAACAGACGCTGATGGTTCTGGAAATTGCCGACGATCCAGACGCCGCCGTGAATGAACAGCAGTACGCCGGGCTTTCCGGTCACGTGCTCGGGCTTCATGATGTAGATTTTCACGGACTGACCATCCTGGGTGATGGTCTGCTCGGTCGTGTTCACCCCCGACATGTCGACTGGCGTCTTGTTCTGAAGCTCCGTCAGGATGTCCTGCGGCTTGGGCTGGGGCAGCTCCCAGAACGGGCTCGGATCCTTGTTGATCTCGCGCAGGAAGGCGCGAACCTGGGGATCGATCCGGGGGTCGGTCCCGGCGTCTGGGGCCGCATCGGCGGCTTGGGTCATGAGGATTGCTCCGAGGCTGAGGATTGCGAGTGAAGAGAACAGTTTCATGGTCAACTTTTGCTTGGGGGTAGACGCACTCGCACAGCTAGCCCGCGCGGAGGGGCTGCCGCTTCTGTCAAATGACCAGTCCGATGACGGGACGGCGATCAGTCCGCGGGGCGGCTGATGCTTGCGAGAACGGGGCGTAGCCCGGACCGCGAGGTAATTCCGGCCTTCGAAAAGATCCGGTGCAGGTGGTACCCGACGGTTCTGTGGGACAGATACAGTCTGGCGCCGATCTCCTTGTTCGAGAGACCTTCGGCGGCGAGTTGCGCGATGTGAAGCTCCTGCGGGGTCAGCGTGTCCCACACCTGTTCGGTTCGCCGGCGGCTGGTTTCGCCCGACGCGCGCAGTTCCTCGCGGGCCCGATCGCTCCAGGGCGAAGCGCCGAGCGCATCGAACATGTCGCGTGCCTCGCGCAACGGAGCCCTCGCATTGGCGGATCTGCGCTGGCGGCGCAGCCATCCGCCATAGGCCAGGAGAAAACGGGCTCGCAGGAACGGCCATTTCTTCGCGGCCGGCCCAGGATCTTGCAGTCCAAGACCTTGCAGTCCAAGACCTTGCAGGAAGAACGGCTCGGCGTCTTCCGGCGCAGCGAGGAACGCCTTGCCATATTGCAGCATCGTCCCGACCCACGGCACCGGCGTCGGAGCCGAGGCGCGCTCGATCTCATCGAGCACGCGGCTCGCCTCGTCCGCATTGCCGGACGACACGGCGGCCTCCACGAAGTCCGCGAGGCCAAAGAACTGAAGGCCGAAATTGAAAGCGGGATCGGCCGGCGTGAACAGGCGTCGCAGATGCTCAAAGGCCTCCCAATGACGGCCCGCGCCGATTGCGGATACGCCTCGTGCGATCTGCAACATGGCCAGCAGGAAACTCGCGCCGATGGACAGGGCCAGGGCTTCCGCCTGCGCCGCATACGCTTCGGATTGCTCCAGATTGCCTTGCATTCCTGCGAGCCTGGCTTTCAGGATCGTGGCTGCGGCAATCCACGGAAGCCCGCCGGTCTCTTCGGCAAGCCGGGCGGATTCCTCGGCCTCCCTCATGGCGCCCCGCCAGTCACCGACTTCCATTTCCGCCCACCCTTGGGCGAAAAGCACCCGGGCGAGATCGCTGAGCCGTCCCTGCATGCGCAGCACGGCACTGGACTCGGCGAGAAAGTTCACGCCGATGTCGAAGGTCCCGATGACATTGGCGGTGCTGCCGAGGATGCTCGCAACGGTGGGGTCGCTGTGCGCCGTTCCCGCAAGCCCCTGAAGCTTGAGGTACAAGTCCGCCCCCCGCCGCAGCGGCTCGACGTAAGCGGATATCGCGATCAGGCGGGGGTCCCCGTCAGGCAATTCCAGCCGCGCAGCCGCATCGTGAACCCTTGCGCAGAGTTCATCGCTTGCGCTGCTCCACCAGCAGCGTTGCGCGGCTCGCCAAAGAAGATTGGCGGCCAGATCGATCGCGCCGGCGGCGTGGGCTTTCGCGGCGAACCCGATCAATGCGAGAATCTTCGCGGGATCGTTGACCGCCGGGGGCTGGCTGATCTCACGGCACCAGGCGATCCGGACCAGCGCCAACTGGTTCGTCTCGTCGATGTCGGCCTGCCGCAGCAGGCGCTCCATGAGCTCCGGCTGCCCCAGATCGGCGGCGAGTTCGGCCGCTCGCAACAGCCGGTCGCCTCTCGCCTTCGCCGTGCTGCTCAGCCGTGCCGCGCTTTCCAGAACCTCGATCGCCATCGCCACGGCGCCGCGCCGCAACGCGCGCGCCGCCATCAGGTCGTATTCGCCGGCGAGCTCGTCGTCAGGTCCGATCGTTGCTGCGGCACGATGCCACAATTGGCGGTCGAGCTGATCGTGAATCACGGCAGCAAGCGCGGCGTGGATCCTTTGGCGGGTCGCCGGGTCGGCGGCCTGGTGCATGGCGGAGCGAACGAGCGGATGCCGAAACCTCACCTCCGTCCCGTTGATCTCGATGAGCTTCGCGGCGACCGCGGGCGCGATGGCATCGATACCCACGCGCTCGCCCAACACGGCTTCGGCGGCGGAAAGGATTTCGTGGAGCGATGTCCCGTCGTTCTCCGCCGTCACGAACAACAGCAATTGCGCGATGTGCGGGAGGTCGGACAAGCGACTGGAGAAGGCGCGCTCGAGCCGGTCGGTCAGCGGAAGCCAGGGCGCATCTCCAGCGGCTCGTTCTCCGCGGGGCAGCTCCACAAGGGCCAGCGGATTGCCCGAGGCCTCCCGAAGGAAGCGGCTGCGCAGCTCCGCCGGAAGGCCCGGCGCGTTGGCGTCCAGCAAGCGCTCGGCGTCGGCTTGATCGAGCCCTGAAAGGCGCAGCCTCAGGGTGGAGGCGTCGCCAAGCGAACTCTTGAAGTCGTCGCGCATGGCGACCACGAGAACGATCGGGTCCGAGCTCAGTCTGCGCGAGACGAAGGCCAGCACCTCAAAGGTCGCCTGATCCAGCCATTGGGCATCGTCGGCAACAAGTAGCAGAGGCTCGCGCGTCGCCCTTTCGCTCAGAAGAGACAGCGTCGCGAGCGCGACCAGGAAGATATCGGGCGGCCCCGCGTCGTCATGCATGCCAAAAGCGGCCAGCAAGGCCGATCGCTGGCGAGGGACAAGGCCCTCGGCCCCTTTCATCAGCGGACGCAAGGCCTGTTCAAGTGCTGCAAACGGCAAATGGACTTCGGCGAGGACGCCGGTCATGCTCAAGACGGAGAAGCCGCGTTCACTGGCTCTGTGCCTGGCAACATCGAGGAGCGCAGATTTTCCGATGCCGGGCTCACCGCTGATAACAAGCGTGGAGCCACCTTGGTCGATCCGTTCGATCAGGTGATCGATCAGCGCAATGTCCTGCGCGCGACCCTGCAAACTGGGGGACGCAAGGGTAGCGCCAACCCGCCCTTTCCGCGGCGAGGTCGCCTTTTTCGCCCGTCTGGTCATCGCATAACCGTTGGTGAGACCGCACCCTTTCGAACTTGACCGAGGTTAAACGTTACCATGTACCGGGAACCAGAGGAGAGCCATATACGTGATGGCTGCTTCCGGCGTGTCTCGCCTGCTGCAGCAGGCTTTGGCCCGTCGGATTGATACAGGCCTAGCCGCGCACCAGCGAGACCAGCCAGCTGCGGCCGAACAAGATGAGGATCGCGAGCGCGTAGACGATGGTGCCTCCGACGGCCAGCAGCACCAGCATCAGCTCATCGCGGAAGTGCATCGAGCCCAGCATAGAACCGCTGAAGCGCGCGATCAGCCAGAACGTGGCGGCGAGGATCAGTCCGGTCAGCAGGAATTTGGCGAGCGACAACAGCCAGGCGCGGTCCAGCACGAGAAAGCCGCGCCGCACGGCGAAGAACAGCACCAGCAGCAGATTGGTCCAGACACCGACGGCGGTTGCGAGCGCCAGGCCGATCTGGGCGAGCGATCCCATCAAGGCCACCTTCAGGGCGACGTTGACCGCGATGCCGGTCAGCGAGGCGCGCACTGGCGTGGCGGTGTCCTTGCGGGCATAGAAGGTCGCGACTGCGCTGCGGATCAGCACGAAGGGGATCAGGCCGATGGCATAGGCCGCGAGCGTGGCGCCGGCGGCGGCGGCATCGGCCTTCGAGAACGCGCCACGGGCGAACAGCGCACGCATGATCGCGTCGGGCACGGTGATGAAGGCCGCCACGAACGGGATCGAGAACAGCAGCGTGAAATCGAAGGCGCGGCGCTGCGCCTTCATCGCACCGTCATGATCGTTGGCGGTGATCCGCCGCGACATCTCCGGCAGCAGAACCGTGCCTATCGCGATGCCGATCACACCGATCGGCAGCTGGTTGAGGCGGTCGGCATAATAGAGCGCGGACAGCGCGCCTGCCGGCAGGAAGGTCGCGATGATGGTGTCGGCGAACAGCGCAACCTGTGTGCCCATCGAACCCAGCGTCGCCGGGCCGAGCGCCTTGAAGAAGCCGCGGACGTCTTCGTCAAGCTTCAACGGCGCAAAGCGCGGCAGGCCGCCGTGGCGCGCGAGATCGCCCGCGAGCAGGAAATATTGCAGGAAGCCGGAGATCAGGACGCCCCAGGCGGCGGCGTGGCCCGCGCTGGGAAACCAGGCGGCGAGCGCCAGCGTCATCATCATGGAGATGTTGAGGAAGATCGATGCCGCCGCGGCGCTGGCAAAGCGCTGCATCACGTTGAGCATGCCGCCATAGAGCGTCACCAGCGTGATCAGCAGCAGATAGGGAAAGGTGATCCGTGTCAGCTCGATCGCGAGCTTGCGCTGCTCGGCATCCTCGGAAAAGCCCGGCGCCAGAATGCTCATGGCCTGCGGCATGAACAGCCAGGCGACGATCAGCAGCACCACCTGCGAGGCCAGCAGTAGCGTGAAGATGCGGTCGGCGAACAATTTTGCCGCCCCCTCCCCGCGCTCGCCATGGACATGCGCATAGGCGGGCACCCAGGCGGCGTTGAAGGCGCCCTCGGCGAAGATCGCGCGGAAATGATTGGGCAGCCGCAGCGCCACGAAAAAGGCGTCGGCCACGGGGCCGGCGCCCAGGATCGCCGCGAGCATGATGTCGCGGGCAAATCCCGTCAGCCGCGAGAGCAGCGTGTAACCACCGACCGTGAAGATGCGTCCGAGCATGCGTCTGTTTTAGAGACTTATCAGCCCAACGATAAGGCTTTGAAGTTTGACGTGATCAAAAAAGACGGGCGCTCGGCTTGCGATGTGCATTGCTGTGCCCTCTCCCCTTGTGGGAGAGGGCAGCGCCGCAGGTAGATACAAACTCAATCGGGTGAGGGGTCTCTCTCCCAGCTTTCCGTGCGGAGAGAGACCCCTCACCCGTCTCGCCGCCATCGCCATAGCCGATGCAAAGCATCGGCGTTCTTAAGGGACGGCGGCCGAAGGCCGCCTATGCCACCCTCTCCCACAGGGGGAGAGGGAAAGGAGGGCAAAACGGCGAAATCAGCCCGCGATCGCGCCGCGCACTGCGGCGATGATTCGCTCCTGGTCGGCTTCCGTCAGGTAGGCGTGCATCGGCAGGCTGATGACGTCCTGCGACAGGTTCTCGCAGCCCGGCAGGCCGCCGTCCGCGACCGGATACTGCCTGTAGGCGGTCTGCTGGTGCATCGACTTGCCGTAATAGATCGCGGTCGGCACGCCCTGGGCCTTCAGCGCGGCGGCAAAGCCGTCGCGGTCGGTGCCCTCAGGAAGACGGATCGTATACTGCGCCCAGACCGAGGTATTGCCCGGCGCAAGCCGCGGCACGGTGACGACGTTGGACAGGCCACGCGCGTAACGCTCCGCAACCTTGTTGCGGGCGGCGATCTCGTCGTCAAAAATCTTCAGCTTCTCGATCAGGATCGCGGCCTGCATGGTGTCGAGCCGGCCGGTCAGGCCGAGGCGGACGTTGTCGTATTTGTCGACGCCCTGCCCGTGCACGCGGATGCTGCGCAGCGTCGCGGCGAGCTCGTCGTCATCGGTGAAGATCGCGCCGCCGTCGCCGAAACAGCCGAGCGGTTTGGCCGGGAAGAAGCTGGTCGCGGTGGCGAGCCCGAAGGTGCCGAGCTTGCGGCCCTTGTAGCTCGCACCAAACCCCTGTGCGGCGTCGTCGAGCACGAACAGGCCTTCGGCCCTGGCGATCTCGGCGATGGCATCGTGGTCGGCGGGCTGCCCGAACAAATCGACCGGAATCACCGCGACCGGCTTCAGGCCGGCCTTGCGGGCGGTCGCGATGCCGCGCTTCAGCGACTCCGGGCTCATGTTGAAGGTGGCCTCATCGACATCGACGTAGACAGGCGTCGCGCCGGTGCGCGCCACCGGCGACGCGGTTGCGATGAAGGTGAAAGACGGGCACAGCACGGCATCGCCGGGGCCGACATTTTTCGCCATCATGACCATCAGGATCGCATCGGTGCCGCTGGCGCAGCCGATCACGTGCTTGGCGCCGCTATAGGCCGCAAGCTGCTTCTCGAGCTCGGCGACTTCAGGACCATTGACGAACTGGCAATGGTCGAGGACGCGCTTGACGGCGGCATCGAGCGAGGCGCCGAGCCGGCGGCGCTGCGAGGCGACGTCGACGAAGGGAATGGGTTCGGAACGCAGATGCTGGTTCATGGCGCCTTGCGGGTTTTGAGCGGTCGACATGGAGAAGAGATCAGCCCGCGACGCGGCGCGGGCCCTTGCGGGCGGACGACGTGGCTGCGGGCCGCGACGGTGTTTCCAGGCACTGCGTGGCGATCTCGAGACTGGCGACGCCCTCGTCGCCGGTGACCGCCGGCGTCTCGCCGTTGCGGACGGCCTTCAGGAACGCGATCAGCTCGGCGCGGAGCGGCTCGTCATGGCCGACCGGCAGATGCCGCATCGAATAGCTGCCGTCCGGCTTGAAGCCGAAGCACTCGGTGACCTGGCGCGTCAACAGATCGCCCATCACGTATTTGCCGCGGGTCGCGACCGTGACGCTGCGCGCCTTGAACGGCGTCAGCCAGTTGGTGTTGATGTGCGCGAGCACGCCGTTGGCGGTGCGGAACTGCAGGAGCGCGATGTCCTCGCGCTCGGCGACCGCGCTCGACAATTGCGGCTGCACCTCGACGATGTCGGATTCGGTGAACCAGCGGATCAGATCGATGTCGTGCACGGCGAGATCGATGACGACGCCGACATTGGACATGCGCGGCGGGAACGGACCGACACGGGTGATCGCGATGGAGAGAATATCCTCGCCAGCGATCGCCTGCTTGACGGCGGCGACCGCCGGATTGAAGCGCTCGACATGGCCGATCATCAGCGTCACGCCGGCCTTTTGCGCGGCGGCGACGATCTCGCGACCTTCCGCGACCGTGGAGGCGATCGGCTTCTCCACCAGCACATGAACGTTCCTGGCGATGCAGGCGAGCGCGACCTCGTGATGCAGATGGGTCGGCGCGGCGATGGTGACGGCGTCGACACCTTCGGCGAGGAGTTGGTCGAGCGTCTCGAAACCCTGGCAGCTGGCAAGCTCGGTGGTGCGCGTCAGATGCGCCGGCGACGGATCGACCACACCGACGAGGCTGACGCCTGGAAGACCCGCGAGCACGCGCGCATGGTTGCTGCCCATCACGCCCGCGCCAACGACGCCAACGCGCAAGCCGGCCTTTGCCGGTGCAAACCCTTTGGAACTCATCTGAGTAAACCCCGATTCAACGCAAATCCCCGGGCCGCTTCTAGCACGGGCGCCACATTTGTGGCGAATGTCAGCCGAATTGACCGGACACGATTTGATTCAAAAAGTTACACGTTCCCCGGGCCTTAGCGCCAAAAGCTTGCGCCTTCCGGCCCGGGTCGCGTGATTCGGAGCTTGCTGGTTACGACCTTTGATAGTCGTCTTCAATCCGGATGATGTCGTCTTCCCCGAGATAGCTCCCGGTCTGGACCTCGATGAGTTCCAGCATGATCTTGCCGGGGTTCTCCATCCGGTGCACCGCGCCCATCGGGATGTAGATGGACTCGTTCTCGTGCACCGTCTTGACGGTCTCGTTGACGGTCACCCGGGCGGCGCCGCGGACGACGATCCAGTGCTCGGCGCGATGATGGTGCTTCTGCAGCGACAGCCGCCCGCCCGGCTTGACGACGATGCGCTTGACCTGGTGGCGCTCGCCATTGTCGACGGACTGGTAGCTGCCCCAGGGCCGGTGCACTTTGAGATGCTCCTCGGTGACCTTCGGTGCGACCGCCTTCAGCTTCGTCACGAGGCGCTTCAGGCCGTTGGCATCCTTCTGGCGCGAGACCAGCACCGCATCCGCGGTGGCGACCACGACGAGATCGTCGACGCCTTCGAGCGCGACCAGCGCTGCATCTGTGGTGACGTTGCAGTTGCGCGAGTCTTCGAACACCGCGCTGCCGTGCGAAGCATTGCCTTGCGCGTCCTTCTCCGACAACTCCCACACCGCGTGCCAGGAGCCGACGTCGGACCAGCCGCAGGACACCGGCACGACCGCTGCGCGCGAGGTCTTCTCCATCACCGCATAGTCGATCGAGATCGCCTTCGCCGCGCCGAACGCCTCGGGCTCCAGCGTCACGAAGCCGAGATCGCGGCCGGCATTGCTCACCGCATTGGAGATCGCCTCGACGCTCGCCGCGTCGACCCTGCGGTATTCGTCGAGCAGGACAGTGGCCGGGAACATGAAGTTGCCGCTGTTCCAGAGATAGCCCGAACTGAGGTAGTCGGCCGCCTTCACGGCATCAGGCTTTTCGACGAAGCGCGCGACGGCGTGCACCTCGCCGGAGATCACCTCGCCCGGGCTGATATAGCCGTATTCAGTCGCCGGCCGCTCCGGCTTGACGCCGAAGGTGACGATGCGCCCGGCGCTCGCGGCGGTGAGGCCTTCACGGCACGCCGCGACGAAGGCCGCATTGTCCTGCACCACGTGGTCGGCGGCGAGCGCGAGCACGATCGCGTCACTGGTGCGGTTCTGCGCGAACACCGCGCCCGCGGCGATCGCAGGGCCGGAATCGCGCCGCATCGGCTCGAGGATCACGTCGGCCTCGATGCCGATCTCGGCAAGCTGCTCCAGCACCATGAAGCGATAGGACGCATTGGTGATAACGATCGGACGATCGAACAGCGAGGCATCCGACACGCGCAGCAGCGTGTCCTGGAAGGTCGAGCGCGTGCCGAACAGCGGCAGGAACTGCTTGGGGCGCACCTCGCGCGAAGCCGGCCACAGCCGCGTGCCGGCACCGCCGCACATGATCAGGGGGATAATGCGTTTGTCCATCGTCATTTCAAACCTTGAAGTAGTCCCGATACCAGGTGACAAAATTGCGGACCCCGAGCGCGATCGGCGTTGACGGTGCAAAGCCGGTGTCGCGCGTCAGATCCTCGACATCTGCGAACGTTTCCAAGACGTCTCCCGGCTGCATCGGCAGCAATTCTTTGATTGCCGTCCGACCCAGCTCCTGCTCCAGAAGCCCGACGACATGCATCAGCTCTTCCGGATGGTGGTTGCCGACATTGTAGACCTTAGACGGCGCATTTGCGGCAGCCGGGTTATCCGCGGGCACCTGATCGATCAGCTTGGATACTCCACGGGTGACGTCGTCAATATAGGTGAAGTCGCGACGCATTTTGCCATGGTTAAAGAGCCGGATCGGACGCTCCGCCATGATGGCGTTCACGAACAGAAACAGGGCCATGTCGGGCCGTCCCCACGGGCCGTAGATGGTGAAGAAGCGCAGGCCCGTGACCGGCAGCCGGTAGAGATGGCTGTAGGACTGCGCCATCAATTCGTTCGCCTTCTTGGTCGCGGCATAGAAGCTCACGGGATGGTCGGTCCGGTCCTGCACGGCAAATGGCAGTTTAGTGTTGGCGCCATAAACGGAGGATGACGAGGCGTAGACGAGATGACGACAAGAGTTGTTGCGGCAGCCCTCCAGCACGTTGAGAAAGCCCTGGAGGTTGGAATCGGCGTAAGTGTGCGGATGGTCGATCGAGTAGCGCACGCCGGCCTGGGCCGCGAGATGCACGACTTTGTCAAATCGATGTCGCGCAAACAGCGCCGCGATGGTGTCGCGGTCGGCAAGATCGGCCTCGACGAAGGCGAAGCGGGAATCGTTCCGAAGCAGCGCCAGGCGCGCCTGTTTCAGCGCCGGGTCGTAATAGCTGTTGAGATTGTCGAGCCCGACCACGGGCCGGCCCTCGGCCAGGAGTTGCCGGGCGACGTGAAAGCCGATGAACCCGGCGGCTCCCGTGACCAAAATCGCCTGATCCGTCATCCTGTTCCCAAGCGATCTGTTGCCACGCGGTCCCCAAGCCGGCCCCGCGGCGCCTCTTTAGCCGCGGTATCGAGGCCGTCGCAATAGCCCCGCGGCTATTCATCACCGCTCCGGATAAGCGCTATTGCAAGATCGGCGCCAAGACCATACCAAAGCGGCCGAATTCGACGCCTCGCGTCGGGTTGCCTCAAATCTTCGCAAACCCTGTTCATGCGGGCGAGATGCGCCGAATCCTGCTGTCGACGGCCAAAATCCTGATTTCCGGAGCGCTGCTCTACCTGGCGCTGCGCAAGGTCGATCTGTCCGAACTGTTTTCGCGCCTGACCGCGACCAGCCTGCTCTGGATCGCCATGGCGATCGCGGTCACGTTCCTGCAAATCTTCGTCGGCGTGGTCCGCTGGCGCGAGATCAGCGCCGAATGCGGCGCGCCGCTCGAGCTCGGCCGCGCCATGCGCTACAACGTGATCGGCGCGTTCTTCAACCAGACGCTGCCCTCCGCGATCGGCGGCGATGCGGTCCGGCTGTGGCTGGTCGCGCGCGCCGGCGCCGGATGGCGCGCGGCCACCTACTCGATCTTCGTCGACCGCGCGATCGGCCTCGTCGCGCTGGCGATCGTCGTCGTCGCGAGCCTGCCCTGGAGCTACGAGCTCATCACCGATCCGCATGGACGCTCGGCGCTGCTGCTCGTCGATTTCGCCGCGCTCGCGGGCGGCGTCGGTTTCCTGATCTTCGGCGCGCTGAAATGGTCGTGGCTGAAGACCTGGTGGGCCACCCATCACATCCATGCCTGCGCCGTGATTGCCAACCGCGTGATCTTCAACGCCAAGCGCGGACCGATCGTCGCAATTCTGTCGCTTCTCGTTCACGTGCTCGCCGTCGTCATTGCGTGGTGCGTGGTGCAGTCGATCGCCGCACCGGTCAGCTTCGGCCAGACATTCCTCCTCATTCCGCCGATCATGCTGATCACCCTGATGCCGATCTCGATCGCCGGCTGGGGCGTGCGCGAGGCGACGATGGGCCTGGCCTTCGGTTTCGCCGGACTTTCCGCCAACGAAGGCGTCAACGTCTCGCTGCTGTTCGGCGCCGTGCTCTTCATCGTCGGCGCGATCGGCGGCCTGGTCTGGATCCTCAGCGCGGAGAAGGCCGCGAAAGGGTCGGCGCCGCTCGGGGTGCCGGAGTGAGCCCAGCCATCGACGCTGTTGCCGCCATGTCCTCGCTGCTTGCCGTCGCGGTCGCCGCGCTGATGTCGGCGATCATCACCTGGACCAGCCGCCCCCTGCTCCAGCGCTATGCCCTGGCGCGACCGAATGCCCGTTCCTCGCATCGCATTCCGACCCCGCAGGGCGCCGGCATCGCGGTGATCACCGCCACGCTGCTGGTCGCATCGGCCTGGGCCGCCTGGGCGAACGTTGCGATCCCGCCGGCGCTGGTCATTGCAACGATCGTGATCGCCCTGGTCGGATTCGCCGACGACATCGTGTCGCTGCCGGTGTTGGCGCGGCTCGCGCTGCAAGCAGCCTGCGTCGGCGCGGTCGTGTTCACCGCGCCCGAGACCGCGCGCATCGTGCCGGCACTGCCGCTTCCGCTCGAGCGTGGCCTCATCCTGCTCGCCGGCGTCTGGTTCGTGAACCTCGTCAACTTCATGGACGGGCTGGACCTGATGACGGCCGCGGAAGTCGTGCCCGTCACCGCAGCACTGCTGCTGCTGGGACTGCTCGGTGACCTCTCGTGGCCCGCCGCGCTGATCGCCACGGCGCTGGGCGGCGCCATGCTCGGCTTTGCGCCGTTCAACCGTCCGGTCGCAAAAGTGTTTTTGGGCGATGTCGGCAGCCTGCCGATCGGCCTTTTGCTCGGCTGGTGCCTGCTGGAGCTCGCCTGGCACGGGCAGCCGGCCGCGGCGCTGCTGCTGCCGGCCTATTACCTCGTGGATTCCACCATCACGCTGTTTCGGCGCATCGCGCGGCGCGAACAATTCTGGTCGGCACACCGCTCGCACTTCTACCAGCGCGCCACCGATAACGGCTTCACGGTCCGCCGCGTGATCGGCGATGTGTTCGCGCTCAATCTATTGCTGGCGGTGCTTGCCATCATCACGGTTCGCGCAAGCTCGACCTCGGTCACATGGCTCGCGCTCGTCGCGGGCGCGATCGCGATCGGATTCGTGCTGCGCCGCTTCTCCCGCCCTCAGGCGTCCTGAGCCGACAGCGCGAGCCGCAGGCCCTCGTCGAGGGAGACCTCCGGCTGCCAGCCGGTCGCGATTGCCTTGGCGAGGTTGAGCTCGAGCGAGCCGATCAGGCTGTCATGGGTATCCTGCCGGCCCATCACGCTGAGCAGCGTTGAGAGCAGGTCCGGTGGCATGCCGAACAGCCGCGAGTTCTTGCCGGCAGCCTTTGCCAGCCGCTCGATGAATTCGGGCGTCGAGACCTGTTCCGTGTCGGCGACCAGGAAGATCTCGAAATTGCTCGTGGGATCGGGGTGAGCCAGCCGGCGCAGGATGAACGACGACAGATTCTGCACGGCCAGGAAGGCGCGCTGATTGCGGATCGCGCCAAAGGGCAGCGGCAGCCCCAGATTCACCGCGCGCGTCAGCAGCGCGAAATTGCCCTTGGCGCCCGCGCCATAGACCAGCGGCGGCCTGATCACCGAGATCTTCATGTCGCTGTCGCGCGCCAGCGTTCTCAAGCCCGCCTCTGCGGCGGCCTTGGACATGCCGTAGAGGCCGCGCGGCGTGAGGATGTCCTCTTCGCTGAACGGCGCGCGGCCTTCATTGCTGCGGCCGTGCACGAGAACGGTGCTGACGAAGATGAACTGGCGCACGCCCGCCGTCGCCGCGGAGCGCGCCAGGTGCAGCGTGCCGGCGATGTTGACGTTGCGGTAGAGCTGGACCGCGTGCTCCTCGTGCTTGTGATGCACGCGCGCGGCGAGATGGACCACGGCGTCGACGCCTTCGAGCGCCGCCTGCCAATCGGTATCGGGGCCGATCGATTCGATCACGACCTCGTCGTCGATCCCCTCCGGGCTGCGCACTGCGCGGCGGACCGACCATCCCTCGCGCGAGAGCTCAGGCGCAACATGACGGCCGACGAAGCCGCTCGCCCCTGTCACCAGCACGACCGGTTTTCGCTCGCTCATCGTTGCTCCGCCAGATCAGGGTTGCGCAACAATTCGTCGATCAGCCCGGCATAGGCGTTCATCGCGGTCGTCCGGTCGAATCTCGCTGCCGCCTTCACCGCGCGTTCGGCCATGGCGGCGGCGTCGCAACGGGATGCCGCGCGGATTGCGTCGGCGAGCTGATCGGCGCGGCCCGGCGTCACGACCCAGCCGAGCCCGTTCTCCACCACCGTCAACGCAGCCTCGGCCTCCGGCTCCGAGACCAGCGCCACGGGACGGCCGACCGCCAGCAGATTGTAGAACCGGCTCGGCACCGACACCCCCGCCACGTCCTTCCGGTACGGAATGATCCAGAGATTGGCAGCCGCCAGGAACGCCTCGAGCTCGGCATCCGCGACCCGCGCCACGAAGGACACATTGGGCAAGTTCGCTTCGGCCTGCAACTGCTTCAGCCGCTCGAAGCCGATACCCCAGCCGGACAGCAGGAAGTGGATGTCCGGCTCGTCTTTCAAAAGGCGTGCCGCCTCGAACACGATCTCCGGATCATGGGTGAAGCCGAGATTGCCCGACAGACCGACCATGAATCGCGCGGAAAGCGCTTTGCGGAACGGATTGTCCTGCGACAGGGGACGTGCCGCGGGAACGAGCGTCGCCCAGTTCGGGATGAAGCGGATCTTGTTCCGCGTCATGCCGGAATAGCTCAAGAGCGGCCGCTCCGCATCGCGGCCGATGGTGATGACGGCATTGAGCGCGCGGAACATCAGACTGTTGGCCGCGCGCATCGTCCGCGTCACCAACGAGCCGGGCTTCAGGATTTCCGCCATCACGAGAACATCGGGGAAGAGGTCGTGCATGATCAGCGCCGAGCGCGCGCCCTTGCATCTTGCCGCGGCCGCGACCGCGTAAGGCAGCATGAACGGCGCGGTGACGGTGACCACGACGTCACCTGCCCTAAGCTCCCGGATCAGCGCGAAGAAGGTGCGCGCCGCGAACAGCAGCTCGGACAATCCACGTCGCACCAGCGCGGCCTTTCCCGCCATCCGGTTCTTGATGGCAATTACGCGCGGCTTGCCCGGGCCGGTTTGCGAGGCCGGTAATTCACCGGGCGAGCCCGACAGTACGATGACCTCGTGGTCGACGGCGACGCGGCAAGCGATCTCTGCCATGATCGCCGCCGTCGTGCTCGGATCAGGCGGATAGTGCTGGCTCGCGACGACGATCTTGCCTTGAGACTGCATGGTCAGGCCGCGGTCGACCCGAATTCCGGAACCGCATCCTTCAGGATCGTCTTGATCGTGGCCCGATCGTCCCGCGCGATCGCCTGCTCCAGCGCCGCGACCCATTTGCGCAGCGTCTGCATCGGCGGCTCGTTCGGCTGTGCGGCCATGATGCCGGCGACACCGATCTCGCGGGTCGGCTCCTCGGAGGCGAACAGGATCTCGTGCAGGCGCTCGCCCGGCCGCATGCCGGTGAACACGATCTCGATGTCGTAGCCGGGCTGAAGGCCCGAGAGGCGGATCATGCGCTCGGCGAGATCGACGATCTTCACCGGCTGACCCATGTTGAGCACGTAGACCGAGACGTCGGGACGCTGCGTTCCGAGCGCATGCGTTGCCGCCGTGATGACGAGATCGCAGGCTTCGCGGATGGTCATGAAGTAGCGGACCATGTCGGGATGCGTGACCGTCACGGGGCCGCCGGCCTCGATCTGGGCCTTGAACTTCGGCACCACCGAGCCGTTCGACGCCAGCACGTTGCCGAACCGGACCGAGATCAACCGCATCGGCGGCCTGGCACTGCCGCTAGCTGCGGCAAGATCGTGGTCGAGCGCCTGGCAGTACATCTCGGCGAAGCGCTTGGTGAGGCCGAGCATCGACACCGGCTCGATCGCCTTGTCGGTCGAGATCATCACCATGGCTTCGGCGCCGGCGCCGTGCGCCGCATCGGCAACGTTGATCGAGCCGAAGATGTTGGTCTTGACGCCCTCGCTCCAGTCGCGCTCCAGGATCGGCACGTGCTTGAGCGCGGCGGCATGGAACACGATGTCCGGCTTGAACTCCGCCATCAGGCGGATGATGCGCTCGCGGTCGCGGATGTCGGCGATTCGCCCTTCGATCGCGGCCGCCGCGCCGTGCGCAGCGAGCGCTTCCGTGACCGCATAGAGCGC
Organism: Bradyrhizobium sp. 613_E4_N2_2; assembly: GCF_052075995.1. NCBI lineage: Bacteria > Pseudomonadati > Pseudomonadota > Alphaproteobacteria > Hyphomicrobiales > Nitrobacteraceae > Bradyrhizobium > Bradyrhizobium sp. 613_E4_N2_2. The sequence goes on along the minus strand of NZ_CP197234.1, from coordinate 2,973,013 downwards.
CGGCTCGGAATTTTCCACGATCAGGAGGCGCGCGGCGCCGAAGACGACGACGCGCTCGCAGATCTCGGACCCGATCGATCCGCCGCCGCCGGTGACGATGACAGCCTTGCCCTTGATCAGCGCTTCGAGCCGCGCGTAGTCGATCTTTTCGCTCGGCCGCAGCAGGAGATCCTCGACCGCGACGGCCGTGAGGCGCGGCGGGTCGCCGCTCTCCAGCGAGGGCATGCGGTTGACGATCACGCCCAGCTTGCGCGCGCGCATCAGGATCGATTCCGGATGAGCGTCCGGCTCGAACGCGGACGGCGTCATCACCAGGCGTGCGATCGGCTTGTCGCGTTTGGCGAAGTCGCCGACGACGTCCTCGATGTCGTCGAAGTCGCCCAGCACCGGCACGTTGCGGATGAACTGGCCGCGATCGGATCTCGACGGCGACAGCACGCCCACCGGCCAGATGCGCTTGATCGCCCCGCTCTCGATGCCGCGCAGCAGCACCTCGGCATCCGCGGCGCGGCCGATCAGCAGCGTCGGCGCGGCATCCTCGCCCCTCGCATGCCGCCGCACCCGCGTATAGCGGAAATAGCGATAGGCCATGCGCAGCGCGCTGAGGAAGGAGATCTCGAGGAACCAGTAGAGGACGATCGTTACCTTGCCGAGGAAGAAGGCGCCGCGGACGTTGGGGGCGACGAAGATGTAGTCGAGCGCCAGGAGGGCAACCGTCAGCACGGTCGCGACCCGGATGATGTTCAGCGCATCAGGCAGCGAGATGAAGCGCCATTTCGTCGTGGTCAGGTTGAAGAGGAAGAACACGACCACGCTGAAGGCGAGGAAGTAGGGCAGGATCTGGAACAGCAGCGGCAGGCGGTCGAAGAAGCCGTCGCCGCCCTCGAAACGCAGGTAGAAGGCTGCGAACAGCGCCGCCGTGGTCGCCAGCAGGTCGTGGAGCGCGATCAGGAAATTGCGCAAGGTGAGATGCGAAAGACGCGTCATCCGCCGACCGATGAAATCCCAGTTAGATGCAACCTGACCGCGCTGATAGCCCATCTCGTCAAGACTTGCCAGTACAAGGCTTGCCAGCCGCGCGGCCGTTCAGGAACCGGCTTCCCCCACCTTCGCCTCGGCGTGTCGGGCCCGGATCACCATGCCGCCCGCAACGCCGACGCCGATGACATACATCCAGCCCTCGTGGAAGTCGAACAGATGGGAGTTGAACAGCGAAGTGAAGACGTTCTGCACCACCACCAGCAGGCCAACCCAATGGGCCAGCCCGTCGCCGCGGAACAGCAGGAGATGCAGGATCCAGATCGCGTAGAGAACGACGATGCCGATGACGCCCCATTGCACGGCGACATTCAGCGTCTGGTTATGCGGATTCCCGATCACCTCGGCAGAGGCCTGGTAGTGGCCGCTGGGCGTCGCGACCGCTTCGAACAATCCGCGCGTCGAGCCGGTGCCGTGCCCCTTGATCGGCGCCTCCGCGAAGAAGCCGAGCGATTTCCGCCAGAATTCGAGCCGCAGGCCCAGCGAGGTCGGCTCGCCCTTTTCGACATAGCGCGTGTAGTCGCTGGCGAAGGTGTCCGCGGTCTTGCGCAATTGCGGCGAGGCCTGCCAGGCGAGAGCGGCGCCGGCGAGCAGAGCGGCCGAGATGATCGCGATGCTGCGCCAGCGCAGGTGCAGGAGTGCGAACACGCCGAACATGATCGGAACGGTGACCAGCGCGGTGCGCGACACCACCACGAAGGCCATGTTGACGAAGAAGCTCAGAGCCAGCGCGATCAATAGTCCCGCGAACCAATAGCGCTTCTCGCGCAGCAGCATCACGATGGGATAGGCGAGCGCGACCGCGCACAGCGCGAATTCCTGGCTCTGGTCGATGTAGTTCTTGACGAAGATGCCGCGCTCGAGGTGATCGGGCTTGAGCGTCAGGTTGGGATAGAAGGCCACCAGCCACGACATCACCGAGAGCAGCGCGCAGGACACCAGGAACGCGATGAACATCCAGTGCCCGCGCGACGAGCGCTCGAAATGATAGAGCAGCACGGGCAGCACGAGCAGCTTGACGGTCGGATTGACCGCATAAAGACGCGCACCCCAGGCCGCATCCGACCACAGCGTGCCCACCAGCGCGAGCAGGACCAGCGCGATCGGCGCGGCTGCGATCGGGCGCTTCAGCGATTGCAGGAATGCGCGCACGTCGAGAAACGGCACCATGCAGACCAGGAAAAGAGCGTTGAAGATCGCCGTGAGCGAGGTCGACCAGGGCAGCGAGGCCACGGTCAGGATCGCGAACAGGTCGGCCGTCTCGCACCACGCCGCCGGGCTGCGAAAGCGCCGCCACAGCATCTGGGCGGTCGTCTCCCGGGCGAGCGTCGTCGCTTGGTCCGTCACTTGCCCCCTCCCCGCGCGCGATGGACCAGCGCGGTCGTGCTGAAGCCCTGGAGGATGTCGACCAGCACGACGATTCCGCCGGCGGCTTCGACGACCTCGTGGCCGACCACCTGCTCGCGGGTGTAGTCGCCGCCCTTCACCAGCGCGCTCGGCTTGATCCGGGTGATCAAATCGATCGGCGTATCCTCCTCGAAGATGACGACGAGATCGACGGCTTCGAGCGCCGCGAGCACTTCCGCACGCGCCCGCTCGTCCTGAACCGGGCGATCGGCGCCCTTCAGCCGCCGCACCGAGGCATCGCTGTTGAGGCCGACGATCAGGCGATCGCAGGCTCCGCGCGCCGCGGTCAACACCTTGACGTGGCCGGGATGCAGGATGTCGAAGCAGCCATTGGTGAAGCCGACGCGCAGGTCCTGCCGGCGCCATTCCGCGAGCTGTGCGTCGAGCGTATCAGGCTCGAGCACGATCTTCTCCTCAGCCGCGAGATAAGCATGCGGCAGGATCTTCCGCCGCAGCTCGGCCGCGCTCACGCTGGCCGTGCCTTGCTTGCCGACGGCGACGGCAGCGGCCGCATTGGCCATCCGCAACGCCGTGTCCCAGTCCGCGCCTGCCGCGAGCGACACCGCAAGCGCGGCGGCGACGGTGTCACCGGCACCGGAGACGTCGCGCACCTTCACGGGGACAGCCGGAACGTGAACGGCCTCGCCATTGCGCGGCACCAGCGTCATGCCGTGCTCGCCTTGCGTGACCAGGATCGCCTCGCAATCGGCGAGCCGCATCACGTCCTCGCTGGCATCGACGATGCTCTGCGGCGTGTCGGCGCGGCTGCGCGTCGCCTCCGAAAATTCCTTGCGATTGGGCGTGAGCAGCGTGGCGCCGCGATAGATCGCCCAGTTCAGGCTCTTGGGATCGACGATCACGGGCTTGCCGAGCGTTCGCGCGGCGTCGATGGTGTGGCGGATCACCCGCGCGGTCAGCACGCCCTTGGCGTAGTCGGAGAGCAGCACGATGTCGGCGCGCGCGATCTGCGGCAGGATTGCGTCGATCAGCGTGGTCTCGATGTCGTCGGAGGCAGGCACCGCCTGCTCCCAATCCGCGCGCAGCATATGCGTGGAAAAATGCTCGGAGACGAAGCGGACTTTTCGCGTGGTCGGCCGCGACGGATCGCACACCAGCACGCTTTCGATGCCGGCATGCTCCGCAAGTGCCGCTTCGAGCCGCTTGCCCGCATCGTCCTCGCCGACGAGGCCGACGAAGATGCAGCGCGCCCCGAGGGAGGCGATATTGCGCGCGACATTGCCGGCGCCGCCGATATGGATCTCGCTGCGCTGGGCGGCGATGACAGGCGCCGGCGCTTCCGGCGAGATCCGCGACACCTCGCCATAGACGAACTCGTCCAGCATGATGTCGCCGATGCACAGCACCGTACGGCCTGAGATGGCTTGCGCGAGAGCGTCGAAATCGAGAATGGGGGTCGGCATGGTCCTTGAAGCCTCAGCGGAAGCGGTCTGGCCGGTCGAGATAATCGCCGACATAGGCTTTCACCGCATCCTCGAGCGTCGTGAAGCCGCCGTTATAGCCGGCGCGGCGCAGGCGATCGACCTCGCTCTGGGTGAAGTATTGATAGCTGCCGCGGATCTGCTCGGGCATGTCGACGTATTCGATGTTGGGCCTGGTGCCGAGCGCGGCATAGGCAGCTAGCATCAGATCCCTGAAGCTGCGCGCCTTGCCGGTGCCGACGTTGAAGAGACCGGACACCGACGGCGTCGCCAGCAGCCACATGACGACGCGGACGACGTCGTCGACATAGATGAAATCGCGGCGCTGATCGCCGTCGGCGATGCCCTCGCGGTGCGACTTGAACAGCTGCACGACGCGGCCCGCCCTCACATCATCGAAGCGGCGCGCCAGCACGCTCATCATCGAGCCCTTGTGGTATTCGTTGGGGCCGAACACGTTGAAGAATTTCAGTCCAGCCCATTGCGGCGGCAGCTTCTCGCCGCGCGCGACGCGCTCGGCGACGGCGAGATCGAACAGGTGCTTGCTCCAGCCGTAGAGATTCATCGGCCGCAGTTTCTTCAATGCGGGCAGTGAGGCGTCGTCGTCAAAGCCGTCGGCACCATCGCCATAGGTCGCGGCCGACGAGGCGTAGATCAACGGCACCGCATCCGCCGTGCACCAGTCCAACAGGCGCATCGACAGGCGAAAATTGGTCTCGATCACGAGGTCGCCGTCGGTCGCGGTGGTCTCGGAAATCGCCCCGAGATGGATCACGGCGTCGAGCTTGCGGCCCTTCAGCCAGTCGAGCAGCTCGGCCGGCGGGACGAGATCCACAAGCTGGCGCTTGGCGAGGTTTCGCCACTTGCCCTCGGTCCCGAGGAGATCGCAGACGACGACATCGCTGCGACCGACCTCGTTCAGCGCGGCGACGACATTCGATCCGATAAAACCGGCCCCACCGGTCACCAGCAACATTCCACCTACCCTGCCAGGTTTTGCCCTGCCCGATTTTCACGGCCCGGTCCTGCCCTAGCGCATGATCCGCCAAAGTGTAAGCGGTTTTGGGATCGGCGCTGTCCCGGCTTTACCTGCAGGTCCGGAGCGGGTAACCGAACCGCCACATCAGCACGTTCCCGGTCCTATTAACGAATGAATAAAGATTCGCAATTTGGTCAAGATGCAGATCGGAGCGACACACGCCCGATCCTGATCATCCCCTATATGTGGATCGGCGATTTCGTCCGGAATCACACCGTTGTCCGGGTCCTGAACGAGCGCTGGCCCAACCGGCCGGTCGATCTCCTCACCACCTCCCTCTGCGCCCCCCTGGTCGATTACATGCCCGGCGTGCGCGATGGCATCGTGTGGGACCTGCCGCGCAGCCGGCTCGCCGTAGGTCGCCAGCTCGGCCTGGCGAAGCTCCTGCGCGAGCGGAATTACGGGACAGCTCTGGTGCTGCCCCGGACCTGGAAGGCGGCCATCGCGCCCGCGCTGGCCGGGATTCCGGAAAGGGTCGGCTTCGTCGGCGAGTTCCGGTTCGGCCTGCTCAACCGCTGGCGCTGGGGCGAGAAGAAGCTGCCCCGCTTCATCGACAAGAACGCCGCCCTGGCCCAATCCGATGGCGCCCCCCTGCCCCCGGAATGGCCGGTGCCGCAATTGCGGGTCCCGGCCGAGGACATCGTCCGCTGGCGGCAGGCCAATGGCCTCAGCGCCGGGGCGGCGGTCGCGCTGGCTCCCGGCTCAGTCGGCGCCTCAAAGCGCTGGACCTATTATCCGGAGGCTGCCCGCTTGCTGGCCGAGCGCGGGCTGGAGGTCTGGGTGGTTGGCGGCCCCGCCGAAAAGGGCCTCGCCCAGGAGATCGTCGCCGCCGGCGGTCCGGGCGTGCGGGACCTCACCGGCACCGATCTGCGCAACGGCGTCCTTGCCATGGCCGCGGCCGGCGTCGCCATCTCCAACGATTCCGGCCTGATGCACATCGCAGCCGCGCTCGGCACGCCCACCATGGGCATTTTCGGCCCGACCAGCCCCTATCTCTGGGCTCCCCTCAACGGCCTCGCCGCGACCGTGGTCCAGGACAAGAGCGTGCTCTCATGCCAGCCCTGCCAGAGCACGATCTGCAAGATGAACGACCACCGCTGCATGCGGGATATCGCGGCTTCCGAGGTCGTGGCGATCGCGCAGCGGGTGCTCGGAGTGTGAACTCATTGACGCCATGCGTTGATCGGGCAACTGGCAGCGAATCCACCAGCAGGTCTTTCCGTCCGCCAGTTTTAGTCAGTGACGTTGTCAGTTCATTCGCGGGATAAGGCTGCGTCGCTGCCGCTTGTGAAGGCTGAACCAAGATCACGTCGACAAAGACGAATCTTCATCGAGATTCGAACAAGAGGTTCGCTCCTCAAACGTCGCTCGATACATGCCTCTTGAAAATTTTACACAGTTATGGAGGTAGCCCCATGCCGATCGTTCAATTCACTCGCTTCAAGACCGACAAGCCCGAGGAAATGATCAAGATCGTCAGGCAGGCGAAGAAAATCTTTGAGAAACACGGCGCCGAATTTCTTCGGCTCTCCCGCTTCCACACTGGCCAGTGGGCAGGAGAGTTGCTGGTTGCGACGCGCTATTCCAATTGGGAAGTTTACGGCAAAGTGCAGGAAGCCGTGGCAAACGACCCGGAGTTCGCGCAAGTGCAGGCTGACGGAATGAAGATTTCCCAACTACAGGGCCGCAACATCGCCGTTAGCATCGATCTCTAGCTGGGGCGCCGCCCCGCAAGCCACTCAAGCGCGGAGGCCGCCGGACAAATGCGGCGGCCTTTCCAGCGCTGACAGATCGCACTCGTCATCGCGCTACGCTGCGCTTTGCCTCAAGCAGACGAGCGCTCTGCAGAGCCTATTGACTTAGATCAACAACAGCTTCGCCAGTTCGCCGCACCCAAATACTGCTCAAGACCGATACAAAGGGGCGCGTCTTGCTGCGCCCCATCGGCGTCGAAGAGGCTGATTTGGCAGTATTGACCATTTAGTCGGAGAGTTTCATGAGGACCTTCAATCCTTTGGTGACGTTGGTACTTCTCGTGACGCAATCGGCCTCGATTCAGGCTGCGGATTTGAACGGAGCTTGGACAATCGACGCCTCGGCCTGTGGCCAAATATTCACCAAAGAGAACAACAGGCTTGCCTTCAAGAAAGATGCTGATCTACACGCGGGCGGTTTAATCGTCCAGGGAAGGCAAGTAACCGGCACATTTGAAAAATGCACGGTCAAATCGTTGCGCGATGACGGGCCGAATATGCGAATAATCGCGTCGTGCTCGGACGGCGTCGCGATTTCAGACGTCGCATTCGACCTGACATTCTCCGGAGAGAATAATATCACACTCAGCTCCAAGGAGCCGGTGCCAGTGCAAATGCCGTATGTGCGCTGCCCAATGTGAAGTCGACCGCGACGGTTTGAAGGAACCTGGATGGATGATCCGGGTATCGCAACTGCGGCCGATGATGACATCGTGCCGCTGTTTTGCCCGACGTGTCAAACGGCCTCGTAAAATCCGCAACGCATCGCACCGGCCGTCAACCCGTTGATTCCGCTGGCACCGGCTACTTTGCATGGGGTTGTTTTCGAGATTTTTGTTTGCGGTCGCGAAAGCGGCAGTTCAGAGCAGCGGACGATAAACGTCGCCGATCCGCGCCGCTTCGGCATCGAGGCTGAACTTCGCCAGCACCCGTGCCCGCCCCCGCGCGCCCATGGCGAGCGCGGCGTCCGGGTCGCGCATCAGCGGTTCGAGCGCGGCGGCCAACACATCAGCGTCACCAGTCGGGATCAGCACACCTGTCGAGCCGTCCTCGACCACGAGCGCGGCCGCACCGGCGCGCGCGGCGACGAGCGCGCTGCCGGCCGCCATCGCCTCGATCAGCGTCAAACCAAAACCTTCGTTGCGCGAGGTGAAGGCGTAGATCGTCAGCCGCTGATACCAGCGCTGCACCGCTTCGATCGGCAGCTCGCCGGTGATGACGATGCGGGACTGCAGGCCGGCGGCATCGATGCGTTTCTTCAGGTCGTTCGCGAAGGGCATTTGCTCCGGCGTGACCTGTCCGACGATGACTGCGGTGAAATCCGGATAGCGCGGCAGCAGGCGACACATCGCATCGACGAACACATCCGTGCCCTTCTGCGCGCGCACGCGGCCGAAGCAGCCGATCGCGTAGCGGCCCGGCAGCGCGGCTTCCGCAAAGGCCGCGGCGCGATCTGGCGGCGGCGCATAGACATCAGTGTCGACGCCGTGCGGGATCACCGTCGCCTTCACCTTCAGGAACGAGGCCGAGATGTCTGATGTCGCGATGATCGCGTCCATGCGCCGGATCAGCCAGCGCGTGATCCAGCTGTGATGCCGCTGCGCGGCCGACGTGAACACGAGTTTCAATGGCCAGCCGAGCGCGCGCAGCAGGACGCCCGCGATCATCTCGTTGTTGCGCCGCGCGTGCCAGATCAATGGCGTCTTGCGGCCCCATAGCCTGAGGAAATCGGCAGCGCTCAGCCGCGAAATCCCCTCCGGCGCATCCGAGCCGAACCATGCGGCGCGATAGAGCTTCGCCAGCCGCGGCGCCACCATCCGGTTGGTCGCGGTGACCCCGGAATAGCGCCTGTGCAGATTTGGCACGATCACTTCGAGATCGCCGGGGGAATTCGCCACGTCATGCTCCGTTACGGAAGCCCCCTATACGCAACATTAAGCATAGTGACCAGTTCAGGGCTGCCGAAACCCCCTCTTCACCGCGCAAACGTTAACGTGGCGCGTTGATCGAAGACGGGTGAGATCATGACTGTGCTAGTCACCGGCGGCGCCGGCTATATCGGAAGTCACACGGTCCTGGCGCTGGCGGAAGCCGGCGAGGACGTCGTCGTGATCGACGATCTCTCGACCGGTTTCTCGGCCTATCTGCCCGAGGGCGTGCCGCTGTTCATTGGCGACGCCGGCGACGAGAACCTGGTCGAAGGCGTGATCGCCCAGCACAACATCGAGAGCATCATCCATTTCGCGGGCTCCGTCGTCGTGCCGGAGTCGATGCGCGATCCGCTCGGCTACTACCGCAACAACTTCATGACCGCGCGCAACCTGCTCAACGTCGCCGTCAAGCGCGGCATCAGCCGTTTCATCTTCTCCTCGACCGCGGCCGTCTACGGCAATCCGGACCTGGTACCGGTGCCCGAGCACGCGCCGACGCGGCCGCTGTCGCCCTACGGCTCGTCGAAGCTGATGACCGAGATCATGCTGCACGACGTCGCCGCCGCCTACGGCATGCAATACGTGACCTTGCGCTATTTCAACGTCGCCGGCGCCGATCCGCAGGCGCGCATCGGGCTGGCCACCGTCGGCGCCACGCATCTGCTCAAGATCGCCGTCGAGGCCGCGACCGGCCAGCGCGCCAAGATCGACGTGTTCGGCACCGACTACCCGACCCAGGACGGCAGCTGCATCCGCGACTTCATCCATGTCTCGGACCTCTCGCAGGCCCATCGCTCGGCACTCGCTTACCTGCGCAATGGCGGCGCCTCGACGACGCTCAATTGCGGCTATGGCCGCGGCTATTCGGTGCTGGAGACCATCGACGCGGTGCGCCGGGTTTCGGGGCGCAGCTTCGCCGTGCAATACGCCCCGCGCCGGCCCGGCGACATCATGACCATGGTCGCCGACACCAGCCGCATCCGCGGCCTGCTCGACTGGAAGCCGCAATACGACGACCTCGAGACCATCGCGGCCCACGCGCTGGCCTGGGAGGACAAGCTGTTCCGCGAGCGCCATGGCGAGCTCCGCCACGCCGTCTCGGCCTAGATTCCATCCCAGCGCAAGCCCTTAATTGGGCTTGAAAAGCGCGGCTTTAGCGGGCACAGAGGCCCTTCGATCCCTGACGCGCGGGCAGGCTTTTCCTTGCCCCGTCAATGGACACCGGATGGCCCAGTTTCCAAAGAAAATCACCGACGATCCCTATACAGCGGCAGTCCTGATTCGCCGCCTGGTCACGGAACAGGGGATCATCTACTGGCGGCGTTACCTCGTCGCCTTCGCGCTGATGGCGCTTGCCGCCGGATCGACCGCGGGCGCGACCTACGTGCTCGGCCAGGTCATCAACCAGGCCTATGTCGACAAGAACATCCCGGGCATCGCGATGTTCTCGGGCATCACGGTGATCCTGCTCTTCATCAAGGGCGTGGCGACCTACGGCCACATGGTGATCCTGACCAAGATCAGCAACGCCATCCTCGCCACCAACCAGCGCCAGCTGTTCGCCAAGCTGATGCGCGAGAGCGTCGGCTTCTTCTCCGAACGGCATTCGTCTGAATTCCTGGCGCGGCTGACCGCCGGCGCCAAATCCATCACCGACGTGCTCAACATGCTGGTCAACGCTGTCGGACGCGACCTCATGATGCTGCTCGCGATGATCGGCGTGATGGTGTGGCAGGACCCGGTGATGTCGTTCATCGGCCTCGTCGTGGTGCCTCCGGCGATGCTGGTGCTGCGCAAGCTGGTCAAGCGCATCAAGGGCCTCGCCTTCAACCAGTTCACCGGCACCGCCGACATCTTGGAGACGATGCAGGAGTCGCTCCAGGGCATTCGCACGGTGAAGGCATTCACGCTCGAAGATACCATGCAGAAGCGCATCGACGAGAACATCGCGATCGTCGAGCGCAACGCCAACAAGATGGCCCGCGTCGCCAACCGTTCCAACCCGCTGATGGAGATGCTCGGGGGCTTCGCGGTCGCCGGCTGCCTGCTCTACGGCGGTTACAGCGTGGTCGCGCTCAACGCCACGCCCGGCGCGTTCTTCTCCTTCATGACCGCGTTCCTGATGGCAACCGAGCCGGCCAAGCGGCTGGCACGGCTCAACATCGATCTGAACAGTCAGCTAGTCGGCGCGCGCATGCTGCTCGAGGTCGTCGACAGCCCGGCGAGCGAGCATTCCGACGACGACAAGCCGGCGCTGAAGCTGTCTGAAGCGAAGATCGAGCTGCGCGACGTCAGCTTCTCCTACCGGACCGGCGAGACCGTCCTCAACCGCATGTCCTTCGTTGCCGAGCCCGGAAAAGTCACCGCGCTGGTCGGCCCCTCCGGCGGCGGCAAATCGACCGTGCTGGGGCTGCTGCTGCGCTTCTACGAGGTGACGCAAGGCGACATCGTGATCGACGGCCAGTCGATCGGCGCGGTCTCGCGCAAATCGCTGCGCGCGCAGACCGCCTATGTCGGCCAGGACGTGTATCTGTTCCGCGACACCATCCGCAGCAACATCGCCTTCGGCAAGCCCGGCGCGAGCGAAGAGCAAATCATTGATGCTGCGAAAGCCGCCTGCGCGCATGATTTCATCATGAGCTTCCCGCTCGGCTACGACACGCCGGTCGGCGAGCACGGCACGCAGCTCTCCGGTGGCCAGCGCCAGCGCATCGCGGTGGCGCGCGCGCTGATCAAGAACGCACCGATCATCCTGCTGGACGAAGCCACCGCCGCGCTCGATTCCGAGTCCGAGCGGCAGGTGCAGGAGGCGATCGAGCATCTCTGCCATAACCGCACCACCATCGTGATCGCACATCGGCTGCACACCATCATGCACGCCGACGCGATCCTGGTGGTCGAGGGCGGCGAGATCGTCGAACAGGGCCGGCATGACGAGCTCTTGCGCCGCTCGGGCCGCTACGCCTCGTTCTTCCGCCTGCAGCACCACGACGCCGGCGCTCTGGCGCCGATCAGCGCAACCGCATAGAGTTTCCTTCACCCCACCAAGAGCAGCGAGACCGCTCCATGAACGCCGCCTCCTACGTCATCCCGCTTCCGCCCCAGGCTTCGCTTCCCGTCGTCGGGGAGAGCGGCCGTTATCCCGTGCGCCGCATCTGGTGCGTCGGCCGCAACTATCTCGAGCACATCCGCGAGATGGGCAACGACGAGCGCGCCCCGCCGTTCTTCTTCGCCAAGCACGCCGACATGCTGGTGCCCGATGGCGCCACCATTCCCTATCCGCCGCTGACCAAGGATTTGCATCACGAGGTCGAGCTGATCGTCGCGATGAAGAGCGGCGGCCTCGCCATCCCCGCCGACAAGGCGCTCGACCATGTCTACGGCTATGCCGTCGGCATCGACCTCACCCGCCGCGACCTCCAGATCGCCTCGCGCAAGAAGGAGCGACCGTGGGAGATCGGCAAGTCGTTCGACGGCTCGGCCCCCTGCTCCGCGGTGCAGCCGGCCTCGAAGATCGGCCATCCCGCCAAGGGCAAGATCTGGCTGACGGTCAACGGCAAGGAAGCCCAGAAGGGCGATCTCACCGAGCTGATCTGGAACGTGCCCGAGATCATCTGGCAGCTCTCCCAGCAGGTGAAGCTCGCCGCCGGCGACATCATCATGACGGGCACGCCGGCCGGCGTGTCGCAGCTCCAGCCGGGCGACAAGCTCGAATGCGGCGTCGACGGTGTCGGCACGCTGAAGGTGAGCATCGGCCAGCCGGAGTAGGCTGAACGACATCTGGAAATCGAAAGGCCCCGGACATGTCCGGGGCCTTTTGCATTCTACCAGGCCTTCACCGGCCGATTGGCGTGGCTTGCCTGCGGCACACCGCGATTGAGCGACATGTGCGAATGCACGCACAGCCAGCCATCTCCATTTTTTGAAAACACCATCGTCGCCCGACCCGGCCGCGGAAACGAACTGCCATCGGGATGGTAGCCCGTGCTCGTCCACGGCGCGACCACCGTCGCCATCGTGCCGTCGGGGGATGCCAGGATCGAGACCTGGTCGAGGACGAAGCGGAAGTCGGTCGTCTTCGGCCAGACGTTATTCCATTGCGTCGTAACCCACTGGTCGAGCCCCGGGATGACGTCGTTATGCGTGCCGAAAGCGAGCACGTCCGGGTGAAACAGCGGCCGCGCCGAGGCGTAGTCGACCTCGCGGACATAGCCTGAGAAGGTATCCATCCACTCGCGGAAGAATTGCACGATCTCGGTGTTCGCAAGTGGCAACGGGGCCATTGCCTGCTCCATGTTTGGCCGCTAAATCGCGGCCACCTTGTTGCCATGGACTGAAGTGTGCGGCAAGATTCGCGGTCGAGGCTGAAGGGTCCGCCGCAGAGACTGCATCAGAAAACGAGAGGATGTCTCGGATGTCGAACACGATCACGGAGCTCGAGGGGCTGCTGATGCAGCGCTCGCTCACCGACCCACAGCTTGTGGCCGCAGCGGAGAAGGCAGCGGACTTCCGCATCCTCCCCGATGCAACCGTCATCAAGATCGGCGGCCAGAGCATGATCGATCGCGGCCGTGCCGCGGTCTATCCAATCGTCGAGGAGATCGTCGCCGCCCGCAAGGCGCACAAGCTCCTGATCGGAACCGGCGCCGGCACCCGTGCGCGGCATCTGTATTCGATCGCCGCCGGGCTCCGGCTGCCGGCCGGCGTGCTGTCGCAGCTCGGGGCTTCCGTCGCCGATCAGAACGCCGCGATGCTCGGGCAGCTGCTGGCCAAGTACGGTATCTCCGCCGTCTCCAGCGCCGGGCTGTCGTCCGTGCCGCTGTTCCTCGCCGAGGTGAGTGCGGTAATCTTCAGCGGCATGCCGCCCTATAGCCTGTGGATGCGGCCCGCGGCCGAGGGCGTGATCCCGCCCTATCGCACCGACGCCGGATGCTTCCTCGTCGCCGAGCAGTTCGGCTGCAAGGCGATGATCTATGTGAAGGACGAGAACGGCCTCTACACCGCGAACCCCAAGACGTCGAAGAACGCCACCTTCATCCCGAAGATCTCGGTGGCGGAGATGAAGGCCAAGGGCCTGCAGGATTCGATCCTCGAATTCCCGGTGCTCGATCTCCTCACCTCGGCGCGCCATGTCCGGCAGGTGCAGATCATCAACGGCCTCGTCCCCGGCAATCTCACCCGCGCGCTTGCGGGCGAGCATGTCGGCACCATCATCACCGCGAGCTGAAGAGAGCACCGTCATGGCTGATACCAACCAGATCAAGCACGTCGCCTCGCCGCTCGCGCGCCAGACTCTGCTCGACAGCGATCTCACCCGCCCCGTTGCCGGCAACCGCCCGATCAAGCTGCTGCCCTGGCTGCAGGTCATCAAGATCGGCGGCCGCATCATGGACCGCGGTCACGAAGCGATCCTCCCGCTCGTCGACGAGCTGCGGTCGCTCTTGCCGGAGCATCGCCTGCTCATCCTGACCGGCGCCGGCATCCGCGCCCGCCATCTCTACAGCGTCGGCCTCGATCTCGGCCTTCCCGTGGGTTCGCTCGCACCGCTCGCCGCCAGCGAGGCCGGCCAGAACGGCCACATCCTGGCAAGCCTGCTCGCACCGGAGGGTGTCTCCTATGTCGAGCACCCGACCATCGCGAGCCAGCTCGCCATTCACCTCCAGGCGGCGCGCGCTGTCGTCGGCAGCGCGTTCCCGCCCTACCACCATCATGAATTCCCGACCGCGCGCATCCCGCTGCATCGGGCCGATACCGGCGCCTTCCTGCTCGCCGACGCGCTCGGTGCGGCGGGCCTCACGATCGTTGAAGACGTCGATGGCGTCTACACAACCGATCCCAATGGCGCGGATGGCAAGAAGGCCGAGCTGCTGAAAGAGACGAGCTTTGCCGATCTTGCGAAGCTGAAGGGCACACTGCCGTTCGATCCCGCGCTGCTCGAGGTGATGGCCAACGCACGACACATCGCGCGCGTGCAGGTCGTCAACGGTCTCGTGCCGAGCCGGATCAGCGCGGCGCTGCGCGGCCAGCATGTGGGGTCGATCATCAACACTGGCGCGAAGCCGGTGTGAGGCCGCAGCAACGTCCGCAAAAACAAACCCCGGAGCGTTGCTCCGGGGTTTTTCGTAGGGCGGATTAGCGCAGCGCCGACATTACGATGAGGCCGAGGATCAGCGCCGTCAGCGAATATTTCAGCGTGTAGTAGACGTTGCGGTTCCACTCCTTGACCTTGCGGCTGCCGAGATGGATCTCATAGAGCTTGCCGAACACCTTGTTGAGCACGCCAACGCTCTCGCCGTCCACGTTCTGAGTCGCCGACGCCTTGACGATGTGATGGCTGACCCAGCGGTTGATCGCGGTCATGAAGCCGTACTTCATCGGGCGCTCGACGTCGCAGAACAGGATGATGCGGTTGACGTCGGTCGCATTCTCCGCGCTGTGGATGAAGGTCTCGTCGAACATGAAGGCCTCGCCGTCGCGCCAGACACATTCGACGCCGTCGACGAGGATGCGGCACTTGTTCGAGTTCGGCGTGACGAGGCCGAGGTGATAGCGCAGCGAGCCGGCGAACGGATCGCGGTGCGCGCCAAGCTTGCCGCCCGGCGGCAGCATCGCGAACATCGCGCCATGCACGCTCGGGATCGACTTGAGCAGCTCCACCGTCTTCGGGCACAGCGTGTTCGCCGACGGCAGGAAGTCGTCATACCATTTCAGGTAAAACCGCTTCCAGCCGCTCTTGAAGAACGAGTAGAAGCCCCAGTCGTTGTTCTTCGCGGCCGCGCGAATAAAACCTTCGTCGAACAGGCGCACCGCCTCGTCGCGAATGGTCTCCCAATTCTCGCTGAGTGGCTTCAACTCCGGAAACTGATCGACCGGGATCACCGGCTTATTCGGCACGGCCGAGCCCGCATACATCAGCACGTTGTAGGGCGCGAGATAGGTCGAGTGATCGCCGAGCTGGCGCGCGAAGCGCAGTCGCTGCTTGCCGCGGAAGTGAACGTAAATGGTCGAAGCCGCGAGCACATAGAGAATGACAAGTTGCGGCGCAAAAAGCTGTTTCAGCATTTCCCCAAATCCCGAGTGACCCAGCCGGGGACGTGATCTACTCCGACCCGGCCCGAGCTGCAAGATATTGGCGTGCATCCTGAGGCTGTTCCGCAGGTTGTGATTGGGACGTCCCGAGCCGTGCCGCGCACAATTTGAAATCGTAGCCGACCCGCCGCCAATCCCCGCGTTGCGGTCGGTTTGCGGCGTGCTATCCTGGTTCCAGGGTTGGAAAATCGGGGTGCGTCTTGGGGATGTGGCGGTCGTTGGCGGGCTCCGCGCTCGCGCTGGTTCTGCTTGGAATATTCGCACCCGTGAACGGCCAAGGCACTTCGCCGTCACCCCAAGGCGGCAAGCCTCCGGATCCGGAGCTGCGCGGCCAGTGGCTACGGGTCGGGCAGACATTCGCCTGCAAGGTCGAAGCCGGTAAGCGCATCACCCCGCCCGATCCCGACGTGCTTAGCTTTGCCTGCCAGCGCATGGGCGCGCTCGGCGTCGGCATCTCGGAGACCTCGCTCAAGGCCGTGCTCGGCGAGCCGCACCGCAAGCTGCCGCAACCGAACAACGCGACGGCCTATGTCTACTTCCTCGGCAAGACCGGCGAGTTTCCCTATCTTGCCGCCATCGTGAAAGCGAACCGCACCGTCGCGCTCCAGATCAGCGGCGAGGCACCGGTCGCCGCGTACAGCTTCAACCGGGTCAATCTCGGCGACAGCACCGACAAACTGATGGCGCAGTTCGGCGGCCCATTCCACGTCGGGCCCAGCGGGCTGGAGAAAACCGAGCTCTGGACGTACGAGCCATGGCCCTTCTCATTCGAGGTGCGGCAGGACCGCGTCACCTCGATCCGGATCAGCGATCCGACCAGCAAGTAGATTCGATTGCCGATCAAGCCCGGGACAGCGCCTGCAGGCCTTTGAACGTGAGGCGCTTGGGGTCGGTGACGCCGGCGAGATAGAGCCGGCGGATAAAGGCGATGACGGCGTCGCGGTCGCAATCGGTCAGCGCGACGACGGCGTCGACCGCAATCTTCTGGGCTTCCATTGGGCTCACCTCGGCCTTGCGAGTAACCCCGGCCGAGACAGGCTAGGACTCATCCGTTAAATCGGCGTTAACCGTTCTGGAACCATCGCCGATTCAGCCCGGCGGCCGTATACGCAAAACAACGCATTGGCAGTCGCCGCGCGGCCGCAATGTCTAGCGTGCACCGAGGCTCTTCTTGAGCTGCGCAAAGTGCTTCTTCAGCCGGGGCACTGCGAAGTCGGTGAAGGCCCGTACCTTGGGTACCGCGAGCCGGCCCTGCGGGCAGATCAAATGCGCGGGCATCTCCGGATCCTCGTCGCCGGCCAGCACGATCTCGAGCTCGCCGCGCGCGACCTGCTCGGCCACCTGGTACGAATACATCCGCGCCACGCCGCGCCCGGCAACCGCGGATGCCACCGCCGCATAGGTGCTGTTGACGACGAGTCGCGGTATGAACTGGACTGTCCTGGCTGCCGATGAGCCGGCCGGTGGCGCAAAGGTCCAGGAATTGGGCAGGTGCGCCATCGCCACGATCTGGTGCTTGGCGAGGTCGCCGGGTTCAGCGATGCGCGGGTGCTGCTTCAGGTAGCGCGGCGCTGCGACGACGACGCGGCTGATCTCGCCGACCCGCATCGCCACCATCGCCGAATCCGCGAGAGGCCCGATGCGAAGCGCGATGTCGACGCCCTCCTCGATCAGATTGACCGAACGGTCGAACAGCAGGAGCTTTGCCGACACCGTCGGATAGGCGTCGAGAAACGCATCGAGGATCGGCCGCAGCACCATCTCGCCCGAGACCACCGGCGCCGTGATCGTGAGCAGGCCGCGGGGCGCCGTGCGCGGTCCGGCCACGATGTCGTCGGCCTCCTCCAGCTCGGTGAGCACGCGGCGGCAGATCGCAACATAGCGCTCGCCCTCCTCGCTCAGCTTGATCGATCGTGTCGTCCGGTGCAGCAGTTCGGCGCCGACCCGCTCCTCCAGGAAGGCGATGGCGCGGCTGACCGCCGCCGGCGAGCGGCCGAGCTTGCGTCCTGCGGCGGCCAGGCTGCCCTCGTCCACCGCAAGGACGAACACCTTCATCGCATCCAGACGATCCATGCCTACCCGTCGCCCCATCAAATTCCAGTGACAAGCTAGGCGCTTGCCCCCGCCGCGACAACCGCCGCCAAAGGCCGGTCCGGCATTCGTTCGCACCACGTAACAGTGTCTGCCGGACAACGTGTATTCGCAGCCGGGCCGCCGCGGCGTACCTCGGTACGCGAGCCAGCCGCTGCTGGCGCAGGTTCTGAAAGCCAACAACAGGAGTCCGTCATGGGTATCGAGCAGAAGGTCGCCATCATCACCGGTGCATCGCAGGGCATCGGCGCCGCCCTGGTCCAGGGTTTTCGCGATCGCAACTATCGCGTCGTCGCAACGGCGCGTTCCATCAAGCCGTCGGGCGACGATGAGATCCTCGCCGTTCCCGGCGACATCGCCGACCGGGCCACCGCGGAACGCGTGGTCTCGCAGGCCGTCGCGCGCTTCGGCCGCGTCGACACGCTGGTCAACAATGCCGGCATCTTCGTCGCAAAGCCGTTCACGCAGTACACGGCCGAGGACTATGCGGCGGTGATGGGCACCAACGTTGCGGGCTTTTTCCACATCACGCAGCTCGCCATTGCGGAGATGGAGAAGCAGGGTTCGGGTCACGTCGTCCAGATCACGACCACCCTGGCCGATCAGGCCAATTCGAACGTACCGTCGGTGCTGGCCTCGCTGAGCAAGGGCGGGCTGAACGCCGCGACCAAGTCGCTCGCGATCGAATACGCCAGGCGCGGCATCCGCGTGAACGCGGTGGCGCCCGGCATCATCAAGTCGCCGATGCATCCCGTTGCGACGCATGCCCAGCTCGGCGCGCTGCATCCGGTCGGCCACATGGGTGAGATGTCCGACATCGTTGGCGCCGTGCTCTATCTCGAGCAGGCAAGCTTCGTCACCGGCGAGATCCTGCACGTCGACGGCGGCCAGAGCGCCGGCCACTGAGCGCGGAGAAACACCATGCCGATCGTCACCATTCAAGTGACCCGCGAAGGAACGACGCCGGGAGCGGCGTCGCTCACGGCGGAGGAGAAGGCTGCGCTGATCAGGGGATCGAGCCAGTTGCTGCTCGATGTGCTCGGCAAGCCGCTCGATTCCACCTTCGTCGTGATCGAGGAAGTCGACACCGACAATTGGGGCTGGGGCGGCCTGCCCGTGCAGGACTTCCGGCGCCGCCGCGCCGCAAAGACAGGATGATCCGCGCGCCATTGTGTGCGCAGGAGGATGACATGACTGAACTCAATGCAAACACTGGGCACCACGCCCGGCCGCATCAGCGGCCGGGATCGGAATCGCAATCGACTTCGCGGCAGGCTTGGCGGTACGCCGTGGCGGGATTGTCCGCATCACTGGTCGGGCTTGGCCTCGCCCGCTTTTCCTACACGCCGCTGATCCCGGCGCTGATCGCCGCAAAGTGGTTCAGCGCATCCGACGTCGTTTATCTCGGCGCTGCCAATCTTGCCGGTTACCTCGCCGGCGCGCTCGCGGCACGCGCCTTGGCCACTCGCATCGGCGCAGTCCGCGCGCTGCGGGCGATGATGCTGCTTGCCACCCTCTCCTTCTTCGCGAGCTCTAGCCCGGTGTCGTTCACCTGGTTCTTCGCCTGGCGCTTTCTGTCGGGCCTGACCGGCGGAATCATCATGGTGCTGGCGGCCTCCGTCATTCTGCCGCACGTATCGGCCACGAGGCGCGGCATCGGCGGCGGCGTGATCTTTGCCGGCGTCGGCCTTGGCGTCGCTACATCGGGCACGCTGGTGCCGCTGCTCTTGCAACAGGGCTTGCAGCAGAGCTGGTATGGCCTCGGCGTGCTCTCCGCCGTGCTCACGCTCGCGAGCTGGTGGAACTGGCCCGCGGAGGCCAGGAGCGATGCCGCGCCTTCGCACCACGCGAAGTCCCATCAGGCCTCGCCGGCCGTCCGCGCGCTTCTGGTCCAGTATGGCCTCAACGCGGTGGCCCTGGTGCCGCACATGGTCTTCATCGTCGACTTCGTGGCGCGTGGCCTCGGCCAGGGCATTGCCGCGGGCTCGCGCTACTGGGTGCTGTACGGTCTCGGCGCCATCGTCGGCCCGCTCGTCACCGGCCATCTCGGTGACCGCTCGGGATTCGGACCGGCCTTGCGCGCGGCCTTCCTGATCGAGGCAGCCGCCGTGCTGCTGCCCACCGTCAGCACCGCGCCTCTCTCGCTGATCGTATCGAGCGTGGTGGTCGGCGGCTTCACGCCCGGCATCGTGCCGCTGGTGCTCGGGCGCATCCACGAGCTCGTGCCGCACTCGACCGAGCAGCAGCGCGCGACATGGAGCCACGCCACCACGAGCTTCGCACTGTTCCAGGCAGCGGCAGCCTACGGTTTCTCCTGGATCTACGCGCAGACCGGTGGCGACTATCTGGTCCTGTTCGCACTTGGCGGCGCCGCCGTGGTGCTCGCGCTTGCGATCGATCTTGGGCTCGCGCTCACCACGCGCAGGGCATAAAGCGGGCGGCTGCGTGATCAGGAATACTGCATCACGCCGTCGTCGATTTTGCCGAAGCGCAAGGAGACGATGTCGAGCGCGTAGTTCTGGTACAGCCGCCATGGCTGCTTCGAGCCCTGCTTCGGCATCTTCGCGACCGAGCGCTGCACATAGCCCGAAGTGAAATCGAGCGACGGCTGCGCGGTGATTTCAGGGTCGTCATTGTGCGGCATGCACTGACGGAAATTGTGCCGGTCCATGTAGTTGATGAGCCGACAGACATATTCGCAGGTGAGATCGCACTTCAGCGTCCAGGACGCGTTGGTATAGCCGAAGGCCGACGCCATGTTCGGCACGTCGGCGTACATCATGCCCTTGTAGGTCAGCGTGTTGGCGAAATCGATGGCGCGGCCGTCGACGCTGATTTCGAGACCGCCGACGACCTGGAGCACCAGCCCCGTCGCGGTGACGATGATGTCGGCCGCAAGCTCGCGGCCGTCCTTCAGGCGAATGCCGTCGCGCGTAAAGGTGTCGATCTCGTTGGTGACGACGGCGGCGCGCTGCTCGCGGATCGCCTTGAACAGGTCGCCGTCCGGCACGAGGCACAGCCGCTGGTCCCAGGGATTGTAGCGCGGCGTGAAATGGGTCGCGACGTCGTAGTCGGGGCCGAGCGCCATCTGCACCCCCTTGAGCACCAGCTCCTTCACCTTGGCAGGCCGGCGCCGGCTGAGCTGGAAGAAGAACATCCCCCACATCACGTTGCGCCAGCGGATGACATGATAGGCAAGCCGCGTCGGCAGATTGCGGCGCAATTTGTTGGCCACGGGGTCCTGCGCAGGACGCGACACCACATAGGTCGGCGAGCGCTGCAGCATGGTGACCTGCGCCGCCTTCTTGGCGAGCTCAGGCACCAGCGTCACCGCGGTTGCGCCCGAGCCGATCACGACGACGCGTTTTCCTGCGTAGTCGATGTCCTCGGTCCATTTCTGCGGATGCACGATGCGGCCGGCGAAATCCGCCACGCCCGCGAACTCCGGCGTGTAGCCCGCTTCGTATTTGTAGTAGCCCGAGCACATGAACAGGAAATTGCAGGTGAAGCGCACGAGCTCTGTTGCGCCCTCGCCCGTGATGCGCTCGGCCTCGACGGTCCAGCGCGCATCCGGCGTCGACCAGGACGCGCGCTTGACGCGATGATTGAAGCGGATGTGCTTCTCGATGCCGTTCTCGGCCGCAGTCTCGCGCACATAGTCGAGGATCTGCGGGCCATCGGCGATCGCCTTCGGATCGGTCCACGGCTTGAAGGAATAGCCGAGCGTGAACATGTCGCTGTCGGAGCGGACGCCGGGATAGCGGAACAAGTCCCAGGTCCCACCGATGCAGTCGCGGCCTTCGAGGATGACGTAGCTCTTGCCTGGGCACTTGCCCTGAAGATGGTAGCCCGCGCCGATGCCGGACAGGCCGGCACCGACGATCAGCACGTCGAAATGTTCTGCGGCTTTGGCCATGGCGTTCTCCCCGGCACAGGATGGGCGACACCGTGCCGAATTGCAACCGTCAGGCGGTGGCAGCGCCGTAGACAAGGGCTGTGTCGAAATACTCGTAGAATTCCACTGCCTTCCCATCCTTGAAACGCCAGAAATCGACCTTCGGGGTCTCAGCGATCTTCCCGGTCCTTTTGTTGGTCCAGGCACATGAGCCGCGCGCGAAAACAGCGTCGCCCTGCGCGACGTATTCATTCATGGTGTAGTGCTGCATGCTCCAGTCAGCCAGCAGACCGTCGAAATAGCCACGCAGCTGCGCGCGGTCGTCATAACACTTGGCAAAGGGCACCGCCGGAGCCCCCTGCGGAAGCGAGTCGAATTTGATCTGCGGGCCGATGACGCTGTCGAACCAATAGTCGACGCTCCCGCCTTTGCTGTCGTTCCACCGACGATAGGCTTCTTTGAGCAACTGAACGTTGGCTTCGCTGGACATCGCATTCCCTCCATATGCATTTGACAATGAACGTGGGAAACGCGGCCACCCGCTTCAGAAGTGGCGGGCTTGTTTTGGCTCTACCTCCGAGCGTAGCACAATGAGTCTACAAAAAAAGGCCCCGGATCGCTCCGGGGCCTTCGTGTCGCAGCTGGATGCGATCTCAGTAGCGGTAGTGGTCCGACTTGTACGGACCTTCTTGCTTCACGCCGATGTAGTCGGCCTGGTCCTTGCGCAGCTCGGTGAGCTTGACGCCGATCTTGGCGAGGTGCAGACGCGCGACCTTTTCGTCCAGCGACTTCGGCAGCACGTAGACTTCCTTCGTGTACTTGCCGTCCTTGTTGTTGGCGAACAGCTCGATCTGCGCCAGCGTCTGGTTGGTGAAGGAGGCCGACATCACGAAGGACGGATGGCCCATCGCGTTGCCGAGGTTCACGAGGCGGCCTTCCGACAGCATGATGATGCGGTGCTTGTCGGGGAATTCGATCTCGTCGACCTGCGGCTTGATGTTGGTCCACTTCAGGTTACGCAGACCCGCGATCTGGATCTCGTTGTCGAAGTGGCCGATGTTGCAGACGATGGCGCGATCCTTCATCGCGCGCATGTGCTCGATCGTGATGATGTCCTTGTTGCCGGTCGCGGTGACGAAGATGTCGGCGCGCGGAGCGGCGTCTTCCATGGTCACGACCTCGTAGCCTTCCATCGCGGCCTGGAGCGCGCAGATCGGATCGACTTCCGACACCATCACGCGGCAGCCGGCCTGGCGCAGCGACGCGGCCGAGCCCTTGCCGACGTCGCCGAAGCCCGCGACCATCGCGACCTTGCCCGACATCATCACGTCGGTGCCGCGACGGATGCCGTCGACCAGCGATTCACGGCAGCCATAGAGGTTGTCGAACTTCGACTTGGTGACGCTGTCGTTGACGTTGATCGCCGGCCACAGCAGCGTGCCGGCCTTCTGCATGTCATAGAGACGATGCACGCCCGTGGTGGTCTCTTCGGAAACGCCTTTGATGCTCTTGGCGATCTCGGCGAAGTAGCCCTTCGGCTTTTCCTTGAGCTGCTTCTTGAGCAGCGCGAAGAAGACTTCTTCTTCCTCGGAGCCGGGCTTGTCGAGGAACGCGGTATCGCCGTTCTCGGCGCGCAGGCCGAGATGGACGTACATGGTGGCGTCGCCGCCGTCATCGAGGATCATGTTCGGGTGACCGCCGCCGTGCCAGTCGAACAGTTTTGCGGTGTAATCCCAGTATTCGGCCAGCGTCTCGCCCTTGACGGCGAAGACGGGAATGCCGGCGGCGGCGATCGCGGCGGCAGCGTGGTCCTGCGTCGAATAGATGTTGCAGGAGACCCAGCGAATGTCGGCGCCGAGGGCTGCCAGCGTCTCGATCAGCACGCCGGTCTGGATCGTCATGTGCAGCGAGCCGGCGATGCGCGCGCCCTTCAGCGGCTGCTTCGGGCCGAACTCCTCGCGGGTGGCCATCAGGCCGGGCATCTCGGTCTCGGCCAGCGAGAGTTCCTTGCGGCCGAAGTCGGCCAGCGAAATGTCCTTGACGATATAGTCGGTGAAGCCGGGCTTCGCATTCATAGCGGAGGTCCTGTTGTTGAATTGGTCGTCCCGGGTCGCCCTGGAGGGGCGACCCGAAATCTCGACATGATGGATAAGGATCCCGGGTTCGCCGCTGTCGCGGCGCCCCGGAATGACGTTGGTACTTAGACTGCGCGCTTGAGCGCTTCGACGAGATCGGTCTTCTCCCAGGAGAAGCCGCCCTCGTTGTCGGGCGTGCGGCCGAAATGACCGTAGGCCGAGGTGCGCGCGTAGATCGGGCGGTTGAGGTCGAGATGGCTGCGGATGCCGCGCGGGGTGAGATCCATCGCCTTGGCGGCGGCCTTCTCGAGCTGGTCCTCCGACACCTTACCGGTGCCGTGGGTGTCGATGTAGATCGACAGCGGACGCGCGACGCCGATGGCGTAGGCGAGCTGGAGGGTGCAGCGATCGGCGAGACCAGCGGCAACGATGTTCTTGGCGACATAGCGCGCTGCGTAAGCCGCCGAACGGTCGACCTTGGTCGGATCCTTGCCGGAGAACGCACCGCCGCCATGCGGGGCCGCGCCACCATAGGTGTCGACGATGATCTTGCGGCCGGTCAGGCCGGAATCGCCGTCCGGACCGCCGATGTAGAACTTGCCGGTCGGATTGATGTGCCAGATGGTCTTCGGCGTGATCCAGTCCTTCGGCAGCGCCTCGCGGACATAGGGCTCGACGATGTCGCGGATCTGCTTCGACGAGATATCCTCGACCAGATGCTGGTGCGACACGACGATCTCGCGCACGCCGACCGGCTTGCCGTTCTCGTACTGCACGGTGACCTGGCTCTTGGAGTCCGGACCCAGCACCTTCTCGCGGCCGGAGTGACGCGCTTCCGAGATGAGGCGCAGGATCTTGTGGGCGTAGAAGATCGGTGCCGGCATCAGATCAGGCGTCTCGTTGGTGGCGTAACCGAACATGATGCCCTGGTCGCCTGCGCCCTCTTCCTTGACCTCGCCCGGCTGCAGCGCATCGACGCCCTGCGCGATGTCGGCCGACTGCGGATGCAGCAGGATCTCGATGTCGGCCTTCTCCCAGTGGAAGCCGTCCTGCTCGTAGCCGATGTCCTTGATCGCGGCGCGCACGACGCCTTCGATCTGCTCGTTGGTGACGGATGCGGGACCTCGGGTCTCGCCGGCGATCACCACCTTGTTGGTGGTCGCGAGCGTCTCGCAGGCCGCACGGATCTGCCACGGATCGATGCCGGCTTTCGGCCCTTCGCGATAGAACAGATCGACGATTTCATCGGAGATCCGGTCACAGACCTTGTCGGGATGACCCTCGGACACGGATTCGCTGGTGAAGAGATAGGACGCGCGCATCAGTAACCCCTTGTTCCGCCGTTAACCTGGCGGGCGTTTGCGATGTTTAACCTTGGATTATGTCAATCACGCCGTCGCGAGATGACGTAGGACTCGTCGAGAAACCAGAGCCCGTTGTACTTCCGCAGCACGTCCCGGGCGGCATCCAGAGTGCGGCCGTTTTGAGTCATTTCTGTCAATCGGTCGTCCTCGATCTGCGCCACATACACCGCCGCATTCCACGCTGCAAAGGCCGTCGAGGTTCCGATGGTACCCGTCACCTCGTTGGGCAGCGCTTCCATATCATACCTGAAGATCGAACGGTTGTCCGCATAAGCATTAAAATTTAGGTCCCGGCCCAACGACCCAAGCTCGTACTTCACGGCGCGCAATAGCTCATGACGGCTGACCGCGAAAGGATTTTCTCCAGGCCAGATCGCCTGGATCATTTCCATGCCGGGATCGTGACCGTGGGAGTGGATTCCGATCAGCCGCCCGCCCGGCCGAAGCGCCCGCGCCAGCGGTGCAATGATCCGCTTTGCCCGGAAATTGACCGAGGACAGGGCGCGGTAGGGCTGGGATGCAATGACCAGGTCGAAATTGGCCTCGGTCTGGCCCGGCCGCGGAATGGTCGAATCCAGCAGGAACCTTTGGTCCTCGCGGTACAGCACCAGGACGACGGGCCGCTCGTAGAGCGGCATGGCCGTGCGCGGGCTGATCGCGGCGCGCCAGTTCTGTTCCAGGAACGGCCTCAACTCGGCGATCTGCTGCTCGAATTCGCCCGACGAGGCGCCCCGTAGCGGAACCTCGTGCCAGACGGTGGCCGCCGCCGCCGCAGGCGATGCCGGCGTGAGCCAGGGCGCCTCGGAGTAGAACATGTTGGTGAAGACGAACACCGACGCCGGATGCTCGAAAATGCGGTCCGGGACCCTCTCCAGCGTCAGCCGCAGGTCCTCGAGGCTGAGCTCCTTGCCGGCGACGTAGAACGGCATGTGCGGGTAGCGCTGGTGCGTTGCGCGCAGCACCCGGGCCAGCACCGTGCCGTCGCCGACGCCTGCGTCGAAGATGCGCAGCGCCGGCGGGCGCGGATGGATGCTGGCGAGCTCCAGCGCGACGCGCTCGGCGACCACCCGCTTCTCGCTGCAGGTATGGACGAACAGCAGGTATTTTTGCCGGTTCTCGAAGAAGCGGAAATTACCGCGCGGATCGCGTTTTTCCGGCGGCACCTGGAGTCCCCGCGGCGGCGGCAGGCCGCCCGTCGTCGATGCGGCGATATAGGCCTGGATCCGCTCCAGCGTGTCGATCGTGATGCGCTTTCCCTCGCGCAGGCGATGGACCAGCTTCCCATCGTTCACCGCGCGCCGGCCAAACGTCGATTCCGCCATGTCCGCCTTGCGGCAGAACTCGGTGATTTGGCTAAGGATTTCGTCGTTCTTCATGAGTGGGAAAGCGGTGGGCAGAACTGTTGGGACCAGCATCGTAGCAAAATCTGCCCACTGAGGGAATACCCTCTCTTGGCTTTACCCCACGTCCAATGACGAGCGCGTGAACCCCGGCGCACCGCCGGGCAACAAACAAGCGCTTCTCCTTCAAGGGACCATCGCCATGCGCCGCCTGCTCGTCGCGCTCTGCCTGCTCACAGCAACCCTGTGGGCCGCACCCGCCTTCGCGCAGGCGCGGAGCCAGCTCGGGCCGCTCTGCACCACCGACACCACGCCGCCAGACCAGATGATCGACGCCTGCAACAAGATCGTCGCGCTGAAGGTGTTCAAAGGCGAGCAGCTCGCGACGATCTATTTCTGGCGCGCGGTGGGCTGGAACAAGAAGGGCGACTATTCGAAGGTCATCGCCGACACCACCGAGGCGATCCGGCTCCAGCCGAGCCAGGCGGTCTACAATCTCAGGGGATCGGCCTATTACGACAAGGGCGACTACGACATCGCGATCGCCGATTTCGACGATGCGCTGAAGCTCGGCCCGCCTGATGGCACCATCTTCCACAATCGCGGCAACGCGTGGCGCAGCAAGGGCGACTACGCCAAGGCGATTGCCGACTACGACGCCACGATCAAACTGCAGCCCAAATCGACGTTCTCGTTCCAGAACCGCGGCATCGCGAAGGAGGCGCTCGGCGATCTCGACGGCGCGCTTGCCGACATCAACCAGGCGATCCGGCTCGACCCGACACTGCCGCAGCCGCTGATCAACCGCACCGCGATCTGGCGCATGCGGGGCGATCTCGATCGCGCCGTTGCCCATGGCAGCGAGGCGATCCGGCTTGCGAAGGAAAAACCGCCCGTCAATATCATGACGCCGCCGAACAGCGTGCTGATCTCCGGCTATATCCACCGCGCGCTGGCCTATGAGGCGAAGGGCGACTACGCGCATGCGCGCGACGACTACAAGGCGACGCTGGCGATCGTGGCGTCCGATGCCGGCAGCAAGGCCAACCAGGCGACCGCCAAGGTGCGGCTGTCGCTGGTGACGGATGCGCTCACTCCCATCCCGCGCGATGCGCCGTCACCGGTGACGCAGCCGGCCCCGCAGCAAACGGGCGCGGCACCTGCGCCCTCGCCTACCCCGGCGACGCCTGGCAAGCGCCTCGCACTGGTGATCGGCAATGGCGCCTACGCGCATGTCAAGGCGCTGCCCAATCCGGCCAACGATGCGCGCGCCGTCGCCAGGAGCCTGCGCGACATCGGCTTCACGGTGTCCGAGGGCATCGATCTCGACCGCGCAGCGATGCAGAAAGTGACGCGCGACTTCCTGCGCGAGGCGGCGCGGGCACAGGTCGCGTTGGTGTACTATGCCGGCCACGGCGTGCAGGTCGACGGCCGCAACTATCTCATCCCCGTCGACGTCGAGCTCAAGCCCGGCGCGGGCATGACGGAGGCGATGATCGACATGGACACGATCATGGCCGGCCTCGACGACCAGGTCCGCACCAACATTTTGATCTTCGATGCCTGCCGCAACAATCCGATGGCGCAGCAGGTCGCAGCCGCCGGCACCAACCGAGGCATCGAGGGCGCTTCGGGCCTCGCAGCGCCAACGAGCCTGGGCGCCGGTGCAACGCTAGGCGCGGGCACGCTGATCGCGTTCGCCACCGCGCCGGGCCAGGTCGCGCTCGACGGCGAAGGCGCCAACTCGCCGTTCTCCGCCGCCCTCTCCCGCCATCTCGGCACGCCGGGGCTGGAGGTGCAACAGATGCTGACGCGCGTGCGGGCGGAAGTGGTCTCGAGCACGAAGAACAAGCAGGTGCCGTGGTCGAACTCGTCGCTGCTGGGCGAGGTCTATCTGGCGGAGAAGTGAGGAGGGTGAGCGCACTGGTTTTCAAGGGTGCAACGCTGCCCGCCACTCACTCGGTGTCATCGCCCGGCTTGAATCGGGCGATCCAGTACGCCGAGACGTCCGTGATTCACCGAAAAGCCGCGGCGTACTGGATTCCCCGCTTTCGCGGGGAATGACAGCAGCCGCGTGGCAAACTTAGTTGCCCCACACTTCCTTGGCGATCTCGACCGCAAGGCCGAGCTTGGCCCACTGCTCTTCCTCGGAGAGGATGTTGCCTTCCTCGGTCGAGGCAAAGCCGCACTGCGGGGACAGCGCGAGCTGCTCCAGCGGCGCGAATTTGGCGGCCTCTTCGAGGCGACGCTTGATGTCGTCCTTTTTCTCGAGCTCACCGAACTTCGAGGTGATGACGCCGACCACGACGACCTTGTTGCCCTTGGGCAGGAAGCGCAGCGGCTCGAAGCCGCCGGCGCGGTCGCTGTCGTATTCGAGGAAGTAGCCATCGTAATTGGTGCCGGCCAGCATGGTCTCGGCCACGGGCTCGTAGCCGCCCGAAGAAATCCAGGTCGAGCGGAAATTGCCGCGGCAGACATGCGTCGTCACCACCATGTCGGCCGGCTTTTCGGCCAGCGCGTAATTGATGACGCGCGCATAGATCTGCTGGAGACCCTCGGGATTGTCGCCGCGCTCGCGCGCCTTCTTCAATTCGTCCTGCGAACAGAGATAGGCCCACACGGTGTCGTCGAACTGAAGATAGCGGCAGCCGGCATCGTAAAACGCCTTCACGGCCTTGCGGTAGGTCTTGCCGAGGTCTTCGTAGAACGCGTCGAGATCGGGATAGACGTCCTTGGAGATTGCCTTGCGGCCGCCGCGGAAGTGCAGCACGGCCGGCGAGGGGATCGTCATCTTGGCGGTGACGTGGGCCTGGTCGGCGGACTTCTTCAGGAAGCGGAAGTGATCCAGCATCGGATGGTCGTCGGGGAAATCGAGCTTGCCGATCACGCGGACCGCATCATGCCGCGTCTCGACGCCCGCGAACTGGATGCCCGTGTCCGGGTGAAACATTTCGCAGCCGGTGAGCTTGGCCAGGAAGTCAAAGTGCCACCAGGAGCGGCGGAATTCGCCGTCGGTCGCGAGCTTCAGGCCGATCGAGGCCTGCTTGTGCACGACCTTCTCGATCTCCATGTCCTCGATCTTGCGCAGATCGTCAGCCGAGATCTCGCCCTTCTCGAGCCTGACGCGGGCTTCCTTGATCTTGGCCGGACGCAGGAGGCTGCCGACCTCGTCGGCGCGGAAGGGGGCTTTGGTTCGCTGCATGTCTTGTCTCTCCCGAATTTCTAGTGGGCCGCCGCCCCTGCGACGCCGAGGTGGCGCTCGAGGACCGACGGGTCGGCCTTCAGCGCGGCGCTCGGGGCGTCGTGGACGATCGTTCCGCGCTCCAATATCACAACACGGTCGGCGAGCCCCAGAATCTTTTGCGCGTTCTGCTCGACGATGATCGAGCAGATGCCGCCCGCCCGGGTGATGGTGCCGATCGCCTTCAGAAGCTCCTCGACGATGATGGGGGCGAGGCCCTCCGTCGGCTCGTCCAGCAGCAGGACCTTCGGGTTGAGGGTCAACGCCCGGCCGATCGCCAGCATCTGCTGCTCGCCGCCGGAGAGCTGGTTGCCAAAATTGCTCCGCCGCTCCTTCAGCCGCGGGAACATCTCGTAGACCCGCTCGACCGTCCAAGGGCCGGGCTGCGCCACCGCGGTCATGTTCTCTTCCACCGTCAGCGAGCGGAAGATGTTGCGCTCCTGCGGCACCCAGCCGATGCCGGCCCGCGCCCGCTGATCGGGCCGCAAGCTCGTGACATCGGTGCCGGCGAGCGCGACCGAGCCGGAGAAGCGGCGGGTCACGCCGACGATGGAGTTGATCAGCGTGGTCTTGCCGGTCCCGTTGCGGCCCAGCAGCGCAAGCACCTGCCCCTCGGCGAGGCGCAGGGACATGTTGGACAGCACCACCGCCTCGCCATAGCCGGCGCGAAGTGCGTCGATCGCGAGCAGGTCAGACATTGACCGCCTCCTCGCCGAGATAGACGGCCTTGACCTGCGGGTCGCGCGCGACCACGTCGGGCGGCCCCTCGGTGAGCAGCGCGCCCGAGACCAATACCGAGATGCGGTCGGCGAAGGAAAAGACGAGGTCCATGTCGTGCTCGATCAGGAGCACGGTGACGTC
Organism: Bradyrhizobium sp. 613_E4_N2_2; assembly: GCF_052075995.1. NCBI lineage: Bacteria > Pseudomonadati > Pseudomonadota > Alphaproteobacteria > Hyphomicrobiales > Nitrobacteraceae > Bradyrhizobium > Bradyrhizobium sp. 613_E4_N2_2. The sequence goes on along the minus strand of NZ_CP197234.1, from coordinate 2,942,449 downwards.
GCGCGGCAGGCTGCCTACGACCGCGAGAATGTCGTGGCGTTCGCTCTCGGGCACGCCGGCGGCGGGCTCGTCGAGCAGCAGCACGCGCGGCTTGGCGGCGATCGCGACCGCGATCTCGAGCAGGCGTTGCTTGCCGTAAGGCAGCGTCACGGTCTCTTCGTTCATGACGTCGAGCAGATGGAAGCGCCTCAGGAGATCGGCGATCTCGCCGTTGACGTCGCTCCGCGTGCCCATCCGCCGCCACCAGTCGCCGCCATGGCCGAGGCGCTCGGAGACGGCGAGGCCGATGGTCTCGAGCGGGGTCAGGTCGGGATAGAGCTGGTTGATCTGGAAGGTGCGCGACAGGCCGCGCAGCACGCGCTTGTGCACCGGCAAATCCGTGATGTCCTGGCCTTCGAGCAGGATCCGGCCCGAGTTTGGCTTCAGCACGCCGGTGAGCTGGTTGATGACCGTGGTCTTGCCGGCGCCGTTCGGGCCGATCAGCGCGTGGCGGGCGCCCTGCTCGATCTTGAGCGACAGGTCCCGCGTCACGCGCAGGCCGCCGAACTGCTTTTCGAGATTTTGGGTTTCGAGCGCGATGGTCATGCGTCGCTCTCCGGCACGGCAACGACCGCCTTGCGTCCGGCAACCTGCTTGATGACCAGATTCGGCACGTACAGCACCCAGCGATGCAGGCGCTGGCGGCCGACCAGCACGATCACGACCAGCACGAGGCCGATCCAGAACTGCCAATATTGCGGGGTGATGGTGGAGAACACTTCCTGGAGCATGCGGAAGATCACCGCGCCGACCAGTCCGCCATAGAGATAGCCGGTCCCGCCGATCACGAGCACCAGCATCAAATCGGCCGAACGCTCGAAGGCGAATACGTCGAGGGAGGCGATCGCCGTGGTCTGGGTGAACAGCGCGCCCGCAATGCCGGCATAGAACGCCGCGAGGGTGTAGATCGCGATCAGGCGGCGGTTGACGGGGATGCCAATGGCGGCTGCGCGCAGCGGATTGTTCTTGATCGCGCGCAGCGACAGGCCGAACGGCGAATGCACGACGCGGCGGGCGAACAGGAACAACAGGAACAGCACCGCCAGCGAGTAGAAAAAGCCGGTCTTGCCGAACATGTCGAACGCAATCTCGCCGAAGATCGGCTGCATCTCGATGCCCTGAAGGCCGTCGGTGCCGCCGGTGATGTTGGAGAAGCGCTCGGCGAGCGCTTCCAGCAGCAGCGCGATGCCGAGCGTGACCATCAGCCGGGTCAGATCGACGCCGCGGATCACCAGGAAGCTGGTGGCAAAACCCAGCACCATAGCGGCAAGGCCGGCTACGATCAGCGCGAGCACGGGCTCGTTGATGATCCCATGCAAGGCGAGAAGCCCCGCGGCGTAGGCGCCGACGCCGAAGAAAGCGGCATGGCCGAGCGAGACGATGCCGGCATAACCGAGGATGAGATCGAGCGACATCGCAAACAGCGCCAGCCGCAGGATGTCGGTCATGATCAGATAGCGCGTGGGAAAAGCGAAGCCGCAGGCCAGCACGACGAGCCAGAAGGCGACTTCGCCATAGTGCCAGCGCGCCTGGCGCTGGGCGTGATAACCGACGTCGGAGGAAGCGCTCATCGGCGGCCTCAACGCGCGGCCGTGCGGCCGAACAGGCCGTTCGGGCGCCAGATCAGGATCACGATCATCATGGTGTAGATCACGAAGGGGCCCATCTTCGGCACATAATATTTGCCGGCGACGTCGCCGATGCCGAGCAGGAGCGAGGCCAGGAACGGCCCGGTGATCGAGGACGAACCGCCGACGGTGACCACGATCAGGAAGTAGATCATGAACTTCAGCGGGAAATACGGATCGAGGCCGAGGATCTCGGCGCTCAGTGCACCACCGAGACCGGCGAGCCCGCAGCCGAAAGCAAAGGTGAAGGCGAACACCTGCGGCACGTTGATGCCGAGCCCGCTCGCGGCACGGGGATCATCGACCGCGGCGCGCAGCCGGCTGCCGAACCGGGTCTTGGCCAGCACCATCTGGAGAGCAATGGTGAGCAGGCCGCAGATCACGATGATCATCAACCGGTAGCGGCCGATGCCGACGCCGAACACGTCGAACTGGCCCTGGAGCGCAGCCGGCAAATTGATGAAGACGCGCGATGAGCCCTGGATGTAATCGACGGCCGCGACCGACATGAACGTCAGACCGATCGTGAACAGCACCTGGTCGAGATGGCTGCGCGCATAGAGATGGCGGTAGAGCGTTCGTTCGAGCACGATGCCGATGGCTGCTGCGGAGACAAAGGCGAGCGGCAGTGCTGCGAAGAACGGCCAGCCCATCCGGTTGACCAGGACCATGCAGACATAGCCGCCGGCCATGGCAAAGGCGCCGTGGGCGAGGTTGACGAAGTTCATCAGGCCGAGCGTGACCGCAAGCCCGCAAGCGAGCACGAACAGCAGCATGCCGTAGGCAACGCCATCGAACAGGTTGGTGAGGATAGAGGTCATCGGAAGCGGGTGAACCCTGGTAATCACTCGTCATTCCGGGGCAGCGCGCAGCGCTGAACCCGGAATCCATTTCCATCACGTCGAGATCCCCGATGCGCGCTAAGCGCGCTCGGGGATGACGCGCTTTTCGCGCGTCACTTCTTCGTCTTACCGAGATCCTTGACGGCTTCGAAGGTCGCGAACTCGACATTGTAGAGCTCGCCGTCGACCTTCTCGACCTTGCGGATGTAGATGTTCTGCACGATGTCGCGGGTCTCGGGGTCGATCGAGATCGGGCCGCGCGGGCTTTCCCACTTCTGGCCCTTCATGGCTTCGACCAGCTTGGTGCCGTCGGTGTCGCCATTGGTCTTCTTCAGCGCCTCGTAGATGAGGTGGATGCCGTCATAGCCGCTCACGGCCATGAAGCCCGGACGGTTGCCGTAGGCCTTCTTGTAGGCCGCGACGAAATCCTTGTTCATCTGCGAGGGATGCGCCGCGGAATACAGATGCGCGGTGACCGTGCCGAGCACGGCGTCGCCCATGTTGTTGAGCAGGTCGTCGTCGGTGACGTCGCCCGGTCCGATTACCTTGATGCCGGCCTTGTCGAGGCCACGCTCGGCATACTGCTTCATGAAGTTGCCGCCCTGGCCGGCCGGCACGAACACGAAGATCGCGTCGGGCTTGGCATCCTTCATGCGCTGGAGGAACGGCGCGAAATCGGGATTGGCGAGCGGCGTCTTCACCTCTTCGACCACCTCACCGCCGCCGGCGGTGAAGTTCTGCTTGAAGAAGTTCAGTGCGTCGTTGCCCGGCGCGTAGTCGGAGGTGAGCGTCGCCACCTTCTTGATGCCGTTCTTCACCGCCCAGTCGGCGATGATGGTCGAGGACTGCGCCAGCGTGAAGCTGGTGCGCACGATGTAGGGCGAGCGCTCGGTGATGATGGAGGTGCCGGCCGCCATCACGACTTCCGGGATCTTGGCCTGGGTTGCGAGCGGCGCGGCCGCGAGCGCGGCCGGCGTCACGCCGAAGCCGGCGATGAAATTGACCTTGTCGTTGACGATCAGCTCCTGCGCGGCCGTCTTGGTCTTGTCCGGAATCGCGGCGTCGTCCTTGAGGATGATCTCGATCTTCTTGCCGGCGACGGTGTCGCCCTTCTGCTGCATATAGAGCTTGATCGCGTTCTCGATCTGCTTGCCGGTCGAGGCCTGGCCGCCGGTCATCGGCAGGATCAGGCCGACCTTGACGGTGTCCTCGGCCTTGGCCGGCACGATGGCCGCAAGGCCGGCGATGGCGGCCGCTGCCGCGGTCCAAGAGACCTTATAAGAAAACGTCTTCCGTTCGAACATCAGATGTCCCTCCCCTTCATTCCTGATCTCTTGTGCGCCGGACCGAGTGCCCGGTCCTTGGCTCAACCTTAGCTCACGCACGCGCGATGTCGCGCCACATGGCGTCTTTCGCGCCCTTATTGTCAATCGGACGTTTGGCGACCATTCGGCGCAAGCCGCGCGTCCCGATTGCCGACGACAGGGAGCGATGCCGTGGTTACGTCGGAGTAACCCGAGCATCCCCATCCTGGCCGCTCCTATTTGTACGATTGTACAAATAAAATGGACCTGTCAACAAAAAAGCCCTGCCGCCGACCAAGCCAGTTTGTCGCGTGCCCCTTGCCACAGTCTAGAAAGCGACCGGCCGCGTGGATGGAGGATTTCGTCTTTCTTTTGCAGAATTCGGACACCGCGGTTCACGGCAAATCGGTAGTTAATTACCTACCTCGAATAAGTCTATTTTACCTTGTTGAAGACTACTCTCCCCGCGCCAGCCTAACCCGGCGTCCAACACGACTGAATTCGCGCGCACAATGCTCAAGCTTTTCCGCTCCGTCCTCACCCTCGTTGCGCTCGCCGCGGGGCTGTCCGGCTGCGGCACCGTCAACGAAAAGCTCTCCGCCGGCATGGGCGACTACGTCCCGCAATGGGCCGGCGGCCTGCCGGCCGACGCACCGCCGCGGCCCGGCACGCCGCAATACGACGCCTACATGAAAGAGCGCGAACGCAAGCGGCTGCTGCCGGCGGCCGATCGCGAGAAGGAAGAGCAGGCGCAGAAGGGTGCGACCGGCTCGGCGTCCGGCAACGCGGTGCGCTGAGGGCGCTACTCGCCACTCACCATTCGCTAATCCATAAACACCACGGTCTTGCGGCCGTTGAGGATGACGCGGTCGTCGAGGTGGTAGCGGATCGCGCGGGCCAGCACGCGCCGCTCGATATCGCGGCCCTTGCGGACGAGATCCTCCGGGGTGTCGCGGTGGCTGATGCGCTCGACGTCCTGATCGACGATCGGACCTTCGTCGAGGTCGCGCGTGACGTAATGGGCGGTCGCACCGATCAGCTTGACGCCGCGCTCATGGGCCTGGTGATAGGGCTTTGCGCCCTTGAAGCCCGGCAGGAACGAGTGGTGGATGTTGATGCAGCGGCCGGAAAGCTTGGCAGACAGATCATCCGACAGGATCTGCATGTAGCGCGCGAGCACGACGAGATCGGTGCCGGTCTCGGCGACGAGATCGAGGATCTGCGCCTCCTGCTCGCGCTTGGTCTCCTTGGTAACAGGCAGATGGTGGAACGGGATGCCGCCGAAATCGAGCCCGGCATAGACCTCGCGCGGATGGTTGGAGACGATTGCGGTCGGGACCATCGGCAGCTCGCCGGTGCGCCAGCGATAGAGGATGTCGACCAGGCAATGGTCGGACTTCGACACCAGCAGCATCACCTTGCGATGCGCTGCACGGTCACGCATCTGCCACTCCATGCCGAAACGCTCCGCGATCGCGGCAAACCCGGTCTGGAGCGCCGACAGCTCCACGGCGAGATCGGCCGCGGTGAACACCACGCGCATGAAGAACTTCTTGGTCTCGACGTCGTCGAACTGCTGGGCATCGAGAATGTTCTGTCCGTTGTGGGCCAGAAAGGTCGACACCGCCGAAACGATGCCGGGACGATCCGGACAGGACAGGGTCAGGACATATTGATGATCAGGCATGGCTCTTGATGAAGGTTTGGGCAGCGACTGCGGAACGATCCGCGATTTGCGCCCTGCTCTATCACCGACCCCGCCCTCGCGCCAATCCCAAGACTTGATCGCAAGACTTGCGTCAGCATAAAGCGCGGAGTCAGGATGAACGGACCATTGCAATTTACCGCCGGAGCACACCCATGGCCGACCGCTTGAACGGCTACCGCATCCTGATCCTGGAGACGCGCGAGGAGGCCCAGTTTTCAAAGCTTCTGGCCGAGCAAGGTGCCGACGTCGTGCAGTGCCCGATGTTCACCATTCACGACGCGCCCGATCCCGCCCCGGTCGAGGCCTGGATTCGCCGCGCCATCGACCAGCCCCTTGACGACCTCGTGCTGATGACGGGCGAAGGCCTGCGGCGGATCATGAAGCTCGCGCGGACCCGTGGTCTCGACCAGGCTCTGGTCGCAGCCCTCGCCAAATCGCGAAAATTCACCCGCGGCCCGAAGCCCGGCAAGGCGTTGCGCGAGATCTCCCTCGATGCGCAGCAGAACACGGAGAAGCCGACCACCGAGGGCGTGATCGAAATGCTGGGCAGGCTCGATCTGAAGGGGCGACGCGTCGGCCTTCAGCTTTATCCGGACAAGGACCACAGCGCACTGACCGGCGCACTTGCCGCGCAAGGCGCCGATGTCGATACCGTGCTGCCTTATGCCTACGATTCCAAGGCAGCGGATGCCAACATCGTCGCCGCCATCGACGACATGACCGAGGGGCGGATCGATTCCATCGCGCTGACCAATCTTGGCCAGGTCCGCCGCCTCGTGGAAGCCGCGAAGGCACATGGCAGTGAGGCGAAGTTGCGCGCAGGGTTGGAGCGGACGCTGATTGCGTCGGTGGGTCCTGCGGTGTCGGGAGAGCTCGCCGCGCATGGCCTGCGCACGGACATCGCGCCGGCGGAAGACCACTATTTCATGCGCCCGCTGATCTCGGCGATGGCGGCGGCGCTCGCCGAGAAGCGGCCGAAGGTGGCGGGTTAGTCACCAGGCGCCGATGCCTAGCTTGCCACCTGCGATGCGGCCGACATCAACTCCTGCGGGCTCGGAGCCCCGAACATGCGATGGCCGCCTTCAGGAACCTCGGTAAAGGTCCAGCGCACGATCCCCTCGCGATCGAGCAGGAACTGGCCGAACAGCTGGCCCTGGCCGGTTGCCGCCATGCGCTGATCGGCCTCCATCATCTCGTAACCGTCCTTGTTGTTGAGGTACTCGGCAGCCGCCAACCGATTCATCGACCCCGACGTTTCGCCGGGCACATCCACCTGCATGCTCTTGACGACGTCCATACCCACCTTGCGCGGCCACTCGGTTTCGTTCTCCGTAAACTCGATAGTGGGCAGACCGAACGCGCGGTGCGAGACCCGCTCGGGGTCGGACGCGGCGAGCAGATTGGGCAATGGATGATAGCGGAAGTAGAGCCGCGCGCGCTCAATGGGCGTATTCACGACCGTGAGACTTTCGACGCCCTTGTCGCGCAGGGCTGCGTCAAGTTGCGCCTGTGCCGCGATATGTCGCCGACAGAACGGGCAGTGCAGCCCGCGAAACAAGCCGATCAATATCGGGCTGTGCCCGCGAAAATCCTGCAGCGCGATCGTTCCATCGCGTGTGATGGCGTCCAGCACGATGTTCGGCGCGCGATCGCCCGGTTGAAGCGGTCCGTCGACATGAAGTCCTGACATGGTTGAACTCCTTCATATGACCTAGTCAAGAAACGGCAGTACGATCAGCCCGGCGGGATCGAGACCGTGGCGAGCGCAGACATCATGCGCCAGCGCGAAATATCGGTCGGCCTCGGACATGTCGCCTCGATCAAGGCTCAGCGTGGCGAGACCATCATAGCATGGAAAGAGCTGCTGGGGTTCGCCGGTTTCGTTCGCCACCTCGATTGCCTCATTGTAGCAGAGGGCGGCCAGATCGGGGCGGAAGTGGCATTGATGGATTTGCCCGAGCACGATCAAGGGTACGGAGAGATGCTCGCGCTGATCGAGCGCACGGTCGATTTCGATCGCCTTCTCGGCAGCCGGTACCCCTTCCTCGGTACATCTGTCCGTGAAGGTGCAACAGGCAACGGCAAAATTGGCGAGAAGACGCGCCTGGAAGCCAAGATCCCCGATCCGACGCGCGACATCGAGTCCACGCCGGCAGACCTCCACGGCTTTCGCCGGGTCGACGATCGTGTAGAGCACACCGAGATTGGTGTAGCCGCGGCAGGCTACGTTGAGGAGGCCGGCCGCTTCGGCGGCTGCAACGCTTTGCTCCACCTCGCGCACCGCCTCCTCGTGTCGTCCAAGCCGCGCCAGCGCAACGCCCTTGGTGTTGAGGGCCTCCGCAATGGCACGTGCCGCCTCGAGACCGGCCTGCTCGTCCGCGTCCGCCGGTACGGACCGTGCATAGCCGAGCGCCTCGTCTGCCCATCTTGCGGCGGCGACGTGATCGCCGGTCCGAAACGCGAGACGGCCGCGCTCCTGCAGGAGATGCGCCCACTCGATGGGCGCGTCGGTCCCTCCAAGCAGGTTGGCCGCCTCGGCGTAATGCGTCTCTGCCTTGATCCGCTTGCCGGCGTCCCACAGCAATCGGCCAAGCCTGCGAAGAATTCGCGCTTCGCCGATCCGGTCCTGGATGGCGCGGTGCCCCTCCAACGCGCTCTGATAGTGCTCCTCGGCCGTGTTCCGGCGGCCAGCCGCGGCACAGAGGTCCGCAATCCGCTCGTACAGGACCAGACGTTCCGGCTCCCGTTCGCCGCCGGTCAACAGCACGGCGAGGGCCTGTTGGTAGAGACGGATGGCATCGTCATTGGCATAGCTGGCGCGTGCGCGATCGCCGGCTGCGCGCAGATAGCGCGCGCCTTTCGGCTTGCTCGCGCTCAGACTGAAGTGATGTCCGAGCAGGATGAGATCTTCGAGGCGCTCGGGCTCGTTGCCATAGAGCCTTTCGAGCGCCCCGCCAATCCGTCCATGAAGCTCGATCCGGCGCTGCAGAAGCAGGTTTTGATAGATCACGTCCTGAAGCATGGTTTGCGTGAAGCGGTAGGTCCGCAGCGAAATCGAGTTCGCGCCCGCGATCTCCTCGATGATCTCCGCGTCGCACAGAAGCTCGAGCCCTGCTTCAAGCCTTGCCGGCTCGGTTGCCGCCGCACCGAGAGCAGCCGCATCAAACCGCGGGCCGATCACGGCGGCTTCCTGTGCCAGGCGGCGCACCTGATGCGGCAACCGGTCGAGACGCGCCAGCAACAACGCCTGAATGCTTGCCGGAATATCGGCGGCGGCTTCATCCGATTTCATCCGCCACTGCGCGCCGTCGCGCTCCAGGGTGCCGGCTTCGATCAGGCCGCGTATGATCTCCTCGAGGAAAAGCGGATTGCCGCCGGCGCGATCGAGGATTCGACCGAACAGAGCTCCCGGCGGTTCACGCCAACCGTGACTGAAATAGGCCGCGAGCAGCCTTTGTCCGTCGGCGTCGCCAAGCGGGGGCAGCCGGAGGGTTGTGTGACTGATCCTGCTCGAGCCGAACTGGTCCAGCTCCAGCATCGGCCGATGCGTAAACAGCAGCATCAGCCGCGTCCGCTCCAGTCGGTCCATCAGGAACCGCAACGCTTCAAGCGACACCGCATCGGCCCAATGCAGATCCTCGACGATGATCAGCAGCGGCGACAGTGCCAGGCGGCGTTCGAAGACGGTGCGAATCGCGAAGAATATCTGCCGGCGGAGCTGTTCGGGCTCGACATGCCTGAGCGCGGCGTTGGGGTCGCCGAGGCCGAGGACGTGCAGATAGAGGGGCATCAGGCGGTCGGCCTCGTCGGTCGCGAGGCCAAGCTCCGACAGCGCTTCGGCGACCTTTGCCTCCGCCTCTGCGGCGCCCGCCTTCTGCGCAATGCCATAGGCGCTGCGCAGCACGGCGGCGAGAGTGCCGTAGGATTGTTCGCCAAGCGGCGAGCACGCCGCGTGCCGGATCGCCACGCCGGCGAATCGATCCTGGTCGCGGATGCGCGCGACGAATTCGCTGACCAGGCGCGTTTTCCCGATGCCGGCTTCACCGACCAGCCGCACCAGTTGAGCCGCGCCGCCGCACGCGCGATCAAGGCTGCCGATCAGGCGCGCAAGCTCGACGTCGCGCCCGATCAACGGCGCATTGAGGCCCAGCGTGTCGAGACCGCGCGCCGCACGGGGCGTGTCGAGCGGCTCCTTCAGACGGTGGACCAGCACGCTGCCCATCTTGCCCTTCAGCGAGACCTCGCCAAGCGAGTCATAGGAGAACGCATGCCGCGTCAGACGGTGGGTCAACGGCCCGACCAGCACCTCGCCCGGAGCCGCCATCGACTGTAGCCGCTGGGCGGTATTCACCGTGTCGCCGGTCACCGAATAGGATTTGGAAACACCCGCACCGAGCCCGCCCGCGACGACGTGCCCGGTGTTGATGCCGACATGGAGCAGCAGCGGTGAACCGGCATACGCCTCCGCGCGTTCGCTGAGGCGCGCCGTCCGGCCGATCATGTCGAGGGCAGCGCGCACCGCCCGCTCCGGGTCGTCCTCGTGCGCCGCCGGCGCACCAAACAGAGCCAGCAGCGCATCGCCGATGAATTTGTCCACGAAGCCGCCAAAGCTTTGCACCGCGGCCGTCAACTCCTCGAACAATTCGTTTTGAAGCGTCTGCATGACCTCGGGGTCGAGCCGCTCGCTCATCGCAGTGAAGCCGCTGAGGTCGGCAAACAGCACGGTGATGGTGCGGCGGTTCGCCTCGCTGTCGATCTTGTCTGACGGAGGTCGAAATGCGGCTTGAGCCTCCTCCGTCGGCACGAGCGGCGGAGAGGATGACCGGATCGGAAGCGTCGTCGGGCTCGTCCGCGCCGATGCCTGCCCGCCTGTGGGGACCTCAGCGACGAAGGCACCGCATTTCGGGCAATAGGCGAAATCCGGCGCGCATGGAAAGCCGCAGCCGGGGCACGCGTTCGGTTGCTTCGTGCCGCACTTCGGGCAGAAGGCAAAGCCGCTCTGGACCTCGAAACCACAGCAAGAGCAGTTCATGGGTCAGGACCTCGCGGAAGCCGCGATGGCGCGCGCTCCTGGACCTGCCGGATGGGCCCAGGAACCTGGCAAGCATGGGCTCGTCGCACGGCAAGAGCAAGCGGCGGTTGGTCAACCTCACCGTATCGGCTAGGCGACGAAGCGATGCTGCGGGCGCACTGGCGCACCGCAAATCGTCGGCAAGCATGGCGGCATGCGGTAGCGCCAATTGACAGAGGCATGGCCGGGGCTACCCTGCCAACAGAAGAACAAGAATAAGGGGGAATCGCCGTGAAACCCGTCATCGCATCTTGAGCACATCCGCACGACCTTCCGCACTCGCGCCATTCCGCATCCGCAATTATCGCTTCCAGTGGCCGTCCGATCTGCTCACCTCGTGGGCGTTCGAAGTGGAGACGCTGGTGCTCGGCTGGTACATCATGGTCGAGACGGGCTCCGTGCTGCTGCTCACCGTGCTTGCGTCGCTGCAGTTCGTCGGGACCCTGGTCGCGCCGGTGCTCGGCATGATCGGCGACCGGATGGGCCATCGCGATCTCCTGGTCGTGATGCGCCTTGCCTATACGGCGCTCTCGTCGACCATCATGGTTCTGGCACTGACCGGTCATTTGTCGCCGCTGAGCGTGATGATCATCGTCGCGCTCATGGGCCTGATCCGCCCCTCCGATCTCGGCGTCCGCGGCGCGCTGCTTGCCGAGATCATGCCGGCCGAGCAACTGGTGGGCGCCATCAGCGTTGCGCGCACGACCCAGGACAGCGCCCGCATCGCCGGAGCGCTGACGGGCGCAGGTCTGTTCGCCGTCCTCGGCATCGGCCTCGTTTATGTGGCGATCGCCTGTCTGTATCTCGCGGCCGCACTTCTCATGCTCTGCCTGACCCGGCCGAAAAGGACCATCACGACGAGCGATCTTCCGGCGAACAGCCACGCGGTCTCGCGATTGCTGGGCGACCTCAAGGAAGGGATCGTCTATGCCTGGAACGGCCCGGGAATGCGCGCGGCGCTGTGCGTCGCCTTCCTGGCCAATCTCACCGCCTTTCCTTTCACCGGCGGACTATTGCCCTACATCGCGCGGGACATCTTTCATACCGACCAGACCGGCCTCGGCTATCTCTCGGCGAGCTTCGCCGTGGGCTCGCTGATCGGCTCCATCACGCTCAGCCTAGTCAGCGGACTGCGCATTGCCCGGCTTCTCATCGGCGCGACGCTGGCCTGGTACGCCATGCTGCTGGTGTTCGTCGAGATCAGGACCATGCCGGTGGCGATGGCCTGCCTCGTTCTCGCCGGCATCGCCCAGAGCATGTCGATGATCTCAGCTGCCGTGATCCTGATGCGGACGGCGAGCGCACACCTGCGCGGCCGCGTCATGGGCGTGCGCATGATGGTGATCTACGGCCTGCCGCTCGGATTGCTCGCGGCCGGCAGCCTGATCGACATCATCGGCTATTCCGCGACGGGCTCGCTCTACGCCGCCGCAGGCTTCATCGCGATGCTGGCGATCGCGATCCGCTGGCGCGCCGACCTCTGGCCGGTCCACGCGCCGGCAAACGCGCGCTAGTCCCCGTAGCCGCGCAGCCGCTCGACATCCAAAATGGTGACGCCGCCATATTCGAGCCGCAGCAGCCCCTCCTTCTCCAGCCGGTTCAGCGCGCGGTTGGCGTTCTGCCGTGACATGCCCGAGAGCGCCCCGATCTCCTCCTGGGTGATTTCCAGATGCGCGGTCGACTCGGGATAGAGGATCGGATTGAACAGCGAGGCGATGCTGCGTGCGAGGCGTGCGGTGGCATCCAGCGTGCGGTTGACCTCAAGCATGCCGATGAACTGGCCGAGCCGCTCGTTGAGCTGACGCACCAGGAAGCGGTTGAAGCCGACGCTGTTCTCGAACAGCCACATGAAGGCGCTGCGTTCCATCAGCGCGACGCGGCTGTCGCGCAGCGCGACCACGTCGTAGCGGCGCGGCTCGTTCTTGAGCACGCTGCCCTCGCCGAACCAGGCCCCGGCCGTCAGCCCCGCAAGGCTCGTCTCCTTGCCGTCGCGCGAGACCCCGCCCATCCGTGCCAGGCCGCTCACCATGCCCGCCCAATAGCTGAACGTATCGCCGCGCATGAACACGGTCTCACCGGTGCGGTAGGACCGTTCCGTGATCCCGGTGCGGGCGACCTCGATCTCCGCGTCCGTGAGCTCGCGCGACCAGGCGGCGACCCGCTTCAGTTGATCCTCTGAAATCATGATGCCGAAGCCAGCCGCACCGTTCGCCACCCAATCTCTCTGCTGCACTGCAACACGATCGCTTCGACCACCATCCGACGAAAGATGAAGGCCACTCCCGCCTGAAAAAACTTTGTCGCAGAATTGTCAGGCGGGAGACATTTCAAAATAGCGCTTTCCCCTATTGAGGACCACCTTGGGCGATGCGGCTTTTGATCCCGATCGGGAGCAAGAGTGGCGCGGCGCCGGTCGAGACCAATAGCTGCATGGCCTCACCGGCACGGCCGTACTAGGATCGCCCGACAGGAACGGACGAAGAGCGCCGCTGAACGCGCCATCACCGGGAGGGATTTGTTTGGTGGCTACTAGTCTCGAAGTGCGCGGCGTGTCCTTGCGATTCGGCGGCGTCCGTGCGCTGACCGATGTCAGCTTTGCCATCAATGACGGCGAGCTGTTCTCGATCATCGGCCCCAACGGCGCCGGCAAGACCTCGATCGTGAATTGTATTTCCGGTCGCTACAAGCCGACCGAGGGCCAGCTGTTCTACCGCGGCCGCGACATCACAGGGCTGACGCCGAACGCGCGCCCCACGCTCGGCATCGGCCGCACCTTCCAGAATCTGGCCCTGTTCCACCACATGAGCGTGCTCGACAACATCATGGTCGGGCGCCATCACCTCCTGAAGAACAATTTCCTCACGGGATCGCTGTACTGGCTCACCGGCGCGCGCAAGGAGGAACTCGAGCACCGCCGCAAGGTTGAGGAGATCATCGACTTCCTCGATCTCCAGTCGGTGCGAAAGGCGCAAGCCGGCACCCTCTCCTACGGCCTGCGCAAACGCGTCGAGCTCGCCCGTGCCATGGCGCTGGAGCCGCGCCTCATTCTCCTCGACGAGCCGATGGCCGGCATGAACTTCGAGGAGAAGGAGGACATGGCCCGCTACATCGTCGACCTCAACGAGGAGTTCGGGATGACGGTGGTGATGATCGAGCACGACATGGGCGTGGTGATGGACATCTCCCACCGCGTCATGGTGCTGGATTTCGGCCGCAAGATCGCCGAGGGCGATCCCGCCGCCGTGCTCGCCGATCCCCACGTCAGGCGCGCCTATCTCGGCGAGGAGGACGAGGTGCTGGTCGATCCGGACGATGCTCCGCCAGCGCAGGAAAGTGCGGCATGATGGATTACGCGGGCCGCGTCGCGCAGGCCGACACCTATCCGAAGATGCTGCGGCTCAATGCCAGGGAGCACGGCAACGAGATCGCGTTGCGCGAAAAGGATCTCGGGCTCTGGCGCGTCTTCACCTGGAATGACTACCACATCCGCGCACGCGACTTTGCGCTCGGCCTCGTCGAATTGGGCGTGGGGCGCGAGGACGTCATCGGCATTATCGGCGACAACCGGCCGGACTGGGTCGCGGCGGAAGTGGCGACCCACGCCATCGGCGGCTTGAGCCTTGGGCTCTATCGCGACGTGCTGGACGAGGAAGCCTCCTACCTCCTCAACTATGGCGAGGCGCAGGTCGTTTTCGCCGAGGACGAAGAGCAGGTCGACAAGCTGCTCGCGCTTGCCGAGCGGGTACCGCGGCTGAAGCACATCATCTATTCCGATCCGCGTGGCATGCGGAAATATGACGATCCCAGACTGATGTCGGCGGAAGCGTTCGCCGAGCTCGGCCGCGGCCGCGCCACGCGTGAGCCGGAGCTCTACGACCGCCTCGTCGATGCCACCAAGGGCGAGGATGTCGCGATTCTCTGCACAACGTCGGGCACCACCTCGCACCCGAAGCTCGCCATGCTCGCCGCCGGCCGCGTGCTCGGCCATTGCGCGACCTATCTCGCCTTCGATCCAAAAGGGCCGGACGACGAATATGTCTCCGTGCTGCCGCTACCGTGGATCATGGAGCAGGTCTATGTGCTCGGCAAAGGCCTCTTGTGCCGGATGAAGATCAACTTCGTCGAAGAGCCTGATACGATGATGAACGATCTGCGCGAAATCGCGCCGACGTTCGTGCTGTTTGCGCCGCGCGTCTGGGAATCCATCGCCGCCGACGTCCGCGCCAAGGTGATGGACGCGACGCCTTTCAAGCAGCGCCTGTTCGACATCGGCATGAAAAGCGGCCTCGCCGCGCTCGCGGACGGCAAACGTTCGAACCTTGCCGACGCAATCCTGTTCCGCGCGCTCCGCGACCGCCTCGGCTTTACCCGCCTGCGTTCGGCCGCGACCGGCGGCGCGGCACTCGGCCCTGATACCTTCAAGTTCTTCCAGGCCATGGGCGTGCCGCTGCGCACGCTCTACGGCCAGACCGAACTGTTGGGGGCCTACACGCTGCATCCCGAGGGCAAGGTCGACCCCGACACGACGGGCGTGCCGATGGCCGACAGCGTCGAGATCCGCATCGACAATGCCGACGTCCACGGCGTCGGCGAGATCGTGGTGCGGCATCCCAACATGTTCCTCGGCTATTACAAGAACCCCGAGGCGAGCGTCGCCGACATCAAGGACGGCTGGATGCTGTCCGGTGACGCCGGCTACTTCAACGCGAACCGCCAGCTCGTCGTCATCGACCGCATCAAGGACCTCGCCGAGACCTCGCGCGGCGAGCGCTTCTCGCCCCAGTTCATCGAGAACAAGCTGAAGTTCTCGCCCTATATCGCGGAGGCCGTGGTGCTGGGGGCCGGCCGCGACGCGCTCGCGGCGATGATCTGCATCCGTTACTCCATCATCTCGAAATGGGCGGAGAAGAGCCGGCTCTCGTTCACGACCTACAGCGACCTCGCCTCGCGGCCCGAGGTCTATGCGCTGCTCAAGAAGGAAGTCGAGACCGTCAACGCCACATTGCCGCCGGCGCAGCGCATCTCGCGCTTCCTGCTGCTCTACAAGGAGCTGGACGCCGACGACGGCGAGCTCACCCGCACCCGAAAGGTGCGCCGCAGCGTCATCAACGAGAAGTACGAGGGTATCATCAACGCGATCTACCGCGGTGATGCCGACATCCCCGTCGACACCGTGATCCGCTTCCAGGACGGCACCACGCAGCGCGTGCGAACGACGCTGCGCGTGGTGGATCTCGGCGGGCATGGGCATATGGCGGAGGCCGCGGAGTGAGCCTGCTTCGAACCGAGACCGCGCTGCCAGCCGATGCGCCCTCTCCCCTTGTGGGAGAGGGCATCTCCGCCGCTGGCCACACCCTCGCCCGGGTGAGGGATCCCCTCTCAGCACCGTCGCTGCCGAGAGAACCCCTCACCCGGCTTCGCTTCACGAAGCCACCCTCTCCCACAAGGGGAGAGGGTGCACCGTCATCGCTTCTGCATTTTGCGCGGGCATCGACATGAACACCGCCTTCCTCATCCAGCTCCTGGTCAACGGCCTCGTGGTCGGCACGCTCTATGGCGTGGTCGCGATGTCGTTCGTGCTGATCTACAAGGCGACGCAGGTCGTCAACTTCGCGCAAGGCGAGCTGCTGCTGGTCGGCGCCTGGGTGTGCTGGGCGCTGCTTGCGAAGTACCAGGTGCCGTTCTGGATCGGCATGCCGATGACGCTGGTGTTCATGTTCGTATTCGGCATCGCGATCCAGGTCCTGATCCTGAGACCAATGATCGGCGAACCCATCATCTCGGTGATCATGGTGACAATCGGCCTCTCGACCGTGCTCCAGGCCACGCTGAAATGGATGTTCGGCGTCAATCCGCAACCGTTCCCGCGCGTGTTCGAGAGTCAGTCGGTCAGCCTGCTCGGGCTTCAGATCCAGACCGTCTATGTCATGAGCCTCGTGGTCTCGGTCGCGATGATGATCGGCATGGCCTGGTTCTTCCGCGCCTCCAAGTACGGCCTCGCCATGCGCGCCACCGCGTTCAACCAGCAGGTCGCGCAATCGCTCGGCATCTCCGTCAAGAGCGTGTTCGCGATGGCCTGGGCGATCTCCGCGACAGTGTCGGCGGTCGCAGGCGTGGTGGTCGCCGTCGTCAACGGCGTGTCTTCGGGACTTGCGGCCTACGGCATCAAGGTGTTCCCGGCGGCGATCCTCGGCGGGCTCGATTCCGTCGGCGGCGCCGTGCTTGGCGGCATCATCATCGGCTTGCTCGAGAACATCGCGCAATATGTCGACAGCGAGTATCTGCACTGGGGCAATCTCTACGAGATCGCACCGTTCTACGTCCTCATCATCGTGCTGATGATCAAGCCCTACGGCCTGTTCGGCACTCACGACATCGAGCGGATCTGATCCATGGCCGGCCCTGCCCTCATCCCTGCTGGTGATTTCCGCACCTCCTACGCGGCGGACACCACGATCTTCCCGACGATGACCAGCCGCAACTTTGCGATCATCGGCGTGCTGTTGCTCTGCCTCGTGCCGCAACTCCTTGGCGGGTACTGGCTCAGCATCCTGATCCAGATCGGCATCTTCTCGATCGCAGCGCTCGGCCTCAACATCCTGGTCGGCTTCACCGGCCAGATCTCGATCGGCCATGCCGCCTTTTTCCTGCTCGGCGCCTTCACCTCGGCCTACATCTCCAACAACGCGCCGATCCCGGTGTTCTTCGCGATCCCGCTCGCGGGCGTCGTCACCGCGCTGGTCGGGCTGATCTTCGGCATCCCGGCGGCGCGACTGAAGGGGCTCTACCTCGTCATCGCAACGTTGGCGGCGCAATATATCCTGCTCGACTTCTTCTCTCGCGCGGAGTGGTTCACCGGCGGCTCGGTGCCGGCCAGCGCCAATCCGTTCTCGATCTTCGGCTTCACGCTGCGCGGCGACAGGCAATATTTCTATGTCGTGCTGGCCTATGTGGTCGCGAGCTACGTCCTCGTCACCAATCTGATGCGCACACGCGACGGCCGCGCGCTGGTGGCGATCCGCGACCATTATCTCTCTGCCGAGATCATGGGCATCAACCTCACCAAATACCGCACGCTGTCGTTTGGGCTGGCCGCCTTCTTCGCCGGCATCGCCGGCGCGCTCTATGCGCATTACCAGCTCGTGGTCTCGCAGGAGGGTTTCGGCATCGAGCGCTCGATCCTGTTCCTCGCCATGATCATCATCGGCGGCACCGGTTCGATCATGGGCACGCTGATGGGCACGGCCTTCGTGGTGCTGCTGCCTGAGACGATGGAATTCATCAGCCTCTACCTGAAGGGCGGCGCGATCGACAAGGCGCTGTCCCTCAACACCAACATCACCTTCCTGCGCGAGATCGCGATCGGAGTGATCATCATCGCGTTCCTGATGTTCGAGCCGGACGGGCTCGCGCATCGCTGGCGACAGATCAAGGCGTACTGGAAACTCTACCCGTTCTCGCATTGAGCACGGGCAACTTTCTAACCAACGAAAAAACAGGAGGAGGCAACCAATGAAGACAAAATCCCTTTTGAGCACCGCATCGCTCGCGCTGGCGATCGCCGCATTCTCGGCCGGCGCGCAGGCGCAGATCGCGATCGGCCATCTCGCCGATTATTCCGGCGGCACCTCCGACGTCGGCACGCCCTACGGCCAGGCCGTCGCCGACACCTTCGCCTGGGTCAACAAGAACGGCGGCGTCGGCGGCAAGCAGCTCAACGTCGATACCAACGACTACGGCTACCAGGTGCCGCGCGCGATCGCGCTCTACAAGAAATGGTCGGCGCCGGACTCCAAGGTCGCCGCGATCATGGGCTGGGGCACCGCAGACACCGAAGCGCTGACCGGCTTCCTCGCCCAGGACAAGATTCCCGACCTCTCCGGCTCCTATGCCGCAGCCCTTACCGATCCCGAGGGCGTCAGCGGCAAGGCCAAGCCTGCGCCTTATAATTTCTTCTACGGCCCGAGCTATTCGGACTCGCTGCGCGCGATGCTGATGTGGGCGGCCGAGGACTGGAAGGCCAAGGGCAAGCCCGGCAAGCCGAAGTTCGTGCACATGGGCGCCAACCACCCCTATCCGAACGCGCCGAAGGCCGCAGGCGAAGCCATGGCGCAGGAGCTCGGCTTCGAGGTGCTGCCGCCGCTGGTGTTCGCGCTCACACCGGGTGACTACAGCGCGCAGTGCCTGAGCCTGAAATCCTCGGGTGCCAACTACGCCTATCTCGGCAACACCGCGGCTTCCAACATCTCCGTCCTGAAGGCTTGCAAGACCGCCGGCGTCGAGATTCAGTTCCTCGGCAATGTCTGGGGCATGGACGAGAACGCCGCCAAGACCGCCGGCGATGCCGCCAACGGCGTGATCTTCCCGCTGCGCACCGCAGTGAGCTGGGGCGGCGATGCGCCCGGCATGAAGACGGTGATGGAGATCTCCAAGATGTCCGACCCCACCGGCAAGGTCTACCGGCCCGTGCATTACATCGCGGCGGTCTGCTCGGCGCTCTACATGAGGGAGGCGCTCGACTGGGCTGCCAAGAACGGCGGGGCGACCGGCGAGAACGTCGCCAAGGGCTTCTACCAGAAGAAGGACTGGGTGCCGGCCGGAATGGACGGCGTCTGCAATGCCTCGACCTGGACCGACAAGGACCACCGCGGCACGCTGAAGGTCGACCTCTATCGCACCAAGATCGCGGGTGCGACCGACGGCGACCTCAATGATCTCATGGCCAAGGGCACGATCAAGCTCGAGAAGGTCAAGACCGTCGAGCTGCCGCGCAAGCCGGAATTGTTGGGGTGGTGAGCCCGGCGCTCACCCAAGGCACAACGGTCATCCCCCGCGAAAGCGGGGGATCCAGTACGCCGCGGCCTCTCGGGGAACGTCGAGCGTCTCTGGAATACTGGGTCACCCGCCTTCGCGGGCGACGACACCGAGAGAGTAACTGACCATGAGTGAACCGGCTCACATCGAGCGTCCCTCCCCCAGCGTCGTGCCCGCGCCGCCCCTCCTCGCCGTCCGTAACATCGAGGTCGTCTATGACGACGTCATCCTGGTGCTGCGAGGCCTCAGCCTCGACGTGCCCAAGGGCGCGATCGTGGCGTTGTTGGGGGCCAACGGCGCCGGCAAGTCGACGACGCTGAAGGCGATCTCGGGGCTGCTCAAGACCGAGGACGGCGAGGTCACACGCGGCGAGATCCTGTTCGAGGGCTCCGCTATCGCCGGCATCGATCCCGACAAGATCGTGCGTCGCGGCATCTTCCAGGTGATGGAGGGCCGGCGCATCGTCGCCGACATGACGTCGCTCGAAAACCTCAAGCTCGGCGCCTTCACCCGCAGGGATCGCGAGGTCGATGCCGATCTCGACATGGTCTTCAACTATTTCCCGCGCCTGAAGGAGCGCACCGGCCTTGCCGGTTATCTCTCAGGCGGCGAGCAGCAGATGCTTGCGATCGGCCGCGCTCTGATGGCGCGCCCGAAGATGATCTTGATGGACGAGCCCTCGATGGGCCTGTCGCCGCTGCTGGTGAAAGAGGTGTTCTCGATTATCCAGAAGATCAACCGCGACCTCGGCGTCACCATCCTGCTGGTCGAGCAGAACGCCCGCGCCGCGCTGTCGGTGGCGAGCCACGGCTACATCATGGAACAGGGCAAGGTGGTGCTCGACGGCACCGCGGACGAACTGCGCGACAACGAGGACGTCAAGGAGTTCTACCTCGGCGGCGCCGGCGATCAGCGCAAGAGCTTCAAGAACCTAAAGAGTTTCAAACGGCGCAAACGGTGGCTGTGAAACTCAGCTCAGCACCTGCTCCGCTTCCGTGACTGCGCAGAGAACATGATAGAACGACGACGCAGGAATGGTGTCGACCAGCGATTTGCCGTCGCGATCGAACTGATCGTACCAGCCGCCCTTCACGGGATGGCTGAGATAATGGCGTTCGAGCCGCACCAGCGCCGCGCGCGCCTCATCGGCCGCGCCGGCCTCGCCGGACTCGCCGGACTCGGCCTGCGCGATCCACGCCTTCGCCATCTCGGTCTGCGGCCACAGCCGGCGCGTGCTGCGACGGATGTTGCCGCTGGCATCGCCCTCGTCGACCAGACACCCCGTGGCCTCGTCGCGATAGCGCAGCGCGGTGGCGAGCAGCTCGGCGCGACGCTGTCCGGTCGGGCAACCCGTGATGCGTTCAAACCCTTTCAGCAGCCAGACCCACTCCGCCTGATGGCCGGGCTCGACGCTGACCGGCTCGATCTTGGACCAGTCCTCCTCGAAATACTCCGTCAGGATCCGCTTCTGCTTGTCGTAGAGATTGGCGAGGAACAGCGCGAAGAACTCGCCGGCGCGGTTCTGGAACGACAGATCGTGGGTCGCGTCGAAGCACGCGATCATCGCCTCGAACAGATGCATGTGCGGGTTCTGCCGGCGCGGCAGCGAGACCGGCAGGCCTTCATGCACGCCGCCATGCGGCGAGCGCAGATGGCTGTCGAGGAAGGCGAGCAGCGCGTCGATCTCGGCGCGAATTTGCGCATCCTGGTCGAGCCCGTAGACGGCCGCGAGCGCAAACAGGATGAAGGCGTGGTCGTAAGCATCGCGTCGGCCGTCCAGCACGGCGCCGTCCGGCGTCAGCCGGTGCACGTAGCCAGGCCGGCCGTCTGGCGCCTTCGCTTTGCTGAGCAGATGCTCCAGCCCCTTCAGCGCGACGGCGCGCCCCCCAGGGTACCAGCCCATCTGCGCCGCCTTGGCGTAACAATAGATCTGGCGCGCCTGCACGAGCACGCGCCGCGGTGCGGCCGCATCGGCCGTGCCGTCACGGTGCAGCCGGTCGACGAAACCGCCTGCCGCATCGTCCCAGCCGACGGACGACCACAGCGGCAGCGCCTCGTCGATCATGCGGCGCTTCAGGCGCGCGACGACGTCCGCCGCCTCGTCCGCCACAATGATGCCTTCGTCCGCCATCGCGTCCTCTCCACGCCTCGACACTGGCCGTCTGATACCCATGCCGGCGGCGGCGTGCAACGGATGCCAACCCGGAAAGACCAGCCATGACTGCCCATTACGACGCCCGCGAGACGCGCGAACCGGCCGTGCGCGAGGCGGAGCTGTTCTCCCGCCTGCCGAACGTGCTGCGCGGCGCAATGGCCGCACCCGCCTACGCCGAGCGGCTGAAGGGCATAGATCCGGCCGCCGTGACCTCCAGGGCGGCGCTGGCGGGCCTGCCGGTGCTGCGCAAGTCGGAGCTGCCCGCCCTGCACAAGGCCTCAGCGCCCTTCGGCGGCTTCGTGCCGGCAGCCCCGGGATCGTTCGCCCGCCTCTTCACCTCTCCCGGTCCGATCTTCGAGCCTGAAGGGCGGCAGGCCGATCCCTGGCGCGGTGCGCGGGCGCTGTTCGCGGCCGGGTTCCGCCCCAATGACATCGTGCTCAACACCTTCAGCTACCACCTCACCCCCGGCGGCTTTATCTTCGATGCCTCGGCCCGCGCGCTCGGCTGCGCAGTGATCCCGGCGGGCCCCGGCAATACCGAGCAGCAATTCGAGCTGATCGAGGCCTACCGTCCGGTCGGCTACAGCGGCACGCCGGACTTTCTGAAGATATTGCTCGATGCCGCAGCAAGCTCGGGGCGCGACGTCTCATCGATCAAGCGCGCGCTGGTCTCGGGTGCGGCCTTCCCGCCCTCGCTCCAAGCCGAAATCAAGGCACGCGGCATCGACGCCTACCAGGCCTTCGGCACCGCCGACCTCGGCCTCATCGCCTTCGAGACCGAGGCGCGCGAGGGCATGGTGGTGAACGAGGATCTGATCATGGAGATCGTCAAACCCGGCACCGGCGATCCCGTCGCGCCGGGCGACGTCGGCGAGATCGTGGTGACCTCGCTCGATCCGCACCATCCCTCGATCCGTCTGGCGCTCGGCGATCTCACGGCAGCGCTCCCCGGCCCAAGCAAATGCGGGCGCACCAACATGCGCATCAAGGGCTGGATGGGCCGCGCCGACCAGACCACCAAGGTCAAGGGCATGTTCGTCCGACCGGAGCAGGTCGCCGAGATCGGGAAGCGCCATGCCGCGCTTGGCCGCCTGCGCCTCGTCGTCATGCGCCAGGGCGAGGCCGATGCGATGACGCTGCGCGCGGAAACTGCGGCCGCGAGCGACGCCCTGCGCGAGGAAATTGCAGGCACCTTGCGCGCGGTAACGAAACTCGGCGGCAATGTCGAGCTGGTCAACCCGGGCGCGCTGCCGAACGACGGCAAGGTGATCGCGGACGAGCGGTAGCTTCAGCTCGACTTCGATAGTCGATAATTGCCGAGATACAGCACGTCCAGACCCGAGCAGAAATACGTATGCAGCGCCTCCAGCGGGGCGTTCACCGTCGGCTGCTCGTTGATGTTGAGGCTGGTGTTGATCAGGACCGGCAGCGAAGTGGCTTTCGCGAACTCGCCGATCAGACGGCTGTAGAGCGGATTGCTGTCCGCATGAACGCTCTGGATGCGCGCCGTGTTGTCGACATGGACCACCGCGGGCATGGTCTCGGCGACTTTCTCATTGACCGGAAACGTCACCACCATGAACGGCGCATCGAACGTGTCCTCGAAATATTCGGCCTGGCGCTCGTAGAGCACCGACGGACAGAACGGGCGAAATTCCTCGCGATATTTGATGGTGAGGTTGATGCGGTCCTTCATGCCCGCATGGCGCGGATCGGCCAGGATCGAGCGGTTGCCGAGCGCGCGCGGACCATACTCCATCCGCCCCTGGAACCAGCCGACGGTCTTCTGCTCCGTCAGGTCGGTGACGCAGCGCGACACGGGATCGTCGAGCAGCTCAAACCGCGCGCCGATCTTGTCCAGCGTCTCCTTGATCGTGTCGTTGGAAGATTCCGGTCCCCAATAGGCATGGGTCAGCGGTGCGATCGCGTGGCCAGCCTCCGCGCATTTCATCATCGCGGCGCCCAGCGCCACGCCCGCATCATGCGGCACCGGCGGAACGTAGAGACGCTTCACGGACGGCTCGGCCGCGATCTCCATGTTCATCTTGCAGTTCAGGCCGACGCCACCGGCGATGCAGACGTCGCCGCAACCGGTCTCGGCGATCGCGGAGCGGATCACCTCGGTGGCGACGATCTCGAGCTGCTTCTGGCCGCTCGCTGCGATGTTGGTCAGCCGCTGGTCGAGCGGCGCACCACGCAGCCGCCGCGGCCCCAGAATCTCCTCCATCTTCTCGGTGAAGATGCGCTCCTGCCGCGTCGAGAAATCGCTGGTGAAGATCTCGGCGTCGCGCCTGCGCTTGTCGAGCCCGGGATCGAGTTCGTAATCGATGCCGGCCGGGCGCAACAGCTTGGCAAACTTGTCGAGATATTCGGGGCTGCCATAGGACGATAGGCCCATGACCTTGTACTCGTCATTGGTCATCTGATAGCCGAGATACTGGGTCAGCATCCCGTAATAGAGCCCGAGACTGTTGTTGCGACCGAACCGCGTCAGCACGCGGAAGTCGTTGCCGCGGGCATGGGCAACGAGGCCGGAGCTGGAATCGCCGGAGAAGTCGAAGCAGGCGACGGTCGCCTCGGAAAAACCGGATCCGTAGAACGAGCTCGCGGCGTGACAGAGGTGATGGTCGTAGAGCTCGATCCTCGGGCTGTGCCCGAACTGGTACCTGAAATATTCGGTGAGGCGCTGCGTGTAGTTCGTGTAGGTCTTCAGCGGCGAGCAGATCCAGTCGACGTCGCGCATGGTGATGCCGGCCTGCTTCAGGCAGAAGCCGATCGCCCCACGCGGCAGCTCGCCGCGCGCGTGTTTGGCCAGCGTGAAACGTTCCTCTTCGGCCGCCGCGATCAACTCGCCGTCGCGCAGCAATACCGCCGCTCCGTCGTGGTGGCCGTGCTTGATGCCGGAGCTTATCCCAATCACATACATGTAGACCTCTTGGGAGCTTTCTATAGAAACTGAGGGGGATGTAAATCTGGCTGCCTTGGCAATTTTGCCTTGGGCTCCCGCTCTCGCCGGCGGCAGTCATGCGGCACAAACGCCCGAGAGTGACGGCGCCTCAGGCCGAGAGGCCTCGGTTCAAATGGCCACAGAAGTCCGAGCGCCGGATCGTTGCCATCGTTCGACGCAGCTTGTCGTCCTCGACATGGTCCGCTGGCCCCGCCATGTCGGCCGCGTCCAAGATCAGGCCCATGAGCTCTCGCCTCTCGTTCTCGGTGCGCGGCTCCTGGACGTCCAGAAGCGGCGCGATGTTGTCGATGACCCAAGCCGAAATATCCGGATCCCTCATCGAACCGCCGCGCGCAAGGCGCGCCGCTGCGGCCGCCGCCTCTGCCACAACCAATTGGGTCCGCACCGCTTCGGCCAATTCGACGGCTCCCATGCAACGGGATGCCGATCGGGGAGACGACCAGGCATCCTGACCCAGACTCACAATGTCCAGAAAGCCGGCTAGTTCGACGGCCAGCGGACCGATCCTGCCGTCCGTTTCGAGGCTCGGTTGCCGCGCTCCATCGAGGATGATTGCGCCGGGCTCATGCGTGAAGTCGAGCTCGGCACAACCTCCATCGCGAAAGGCAAGCCCGATGCGCCGCTTGCGCGCCGGCGCCCTTCGTCCGAACCGCAGGGTTGCGCGAGCTTCGCGCATGTCGACCTCCACCTCGACGACACCCTGCGCACATGGCTTCACCGTGCGCGTTTGCGGCTCCGCAGTGTCGTCGACCAGATGCAGCATCGACCAAAGATGGGGGACGATCTCGTCGACCTTGTGGGTCGTCAGGTTAGATGACTTGACGACGCCGTGCCGGATCTCCTGCTCCGGATCCAGCCACTCCAGTTCGATGGCAGATACTGCACGTCCCGCGGACAGGCGCAGGAAGTGAAGCAGGAACGGGGCCGTCAGCAGGTGGAGACCAACGAGAAGCGGGATACCGCGCTCGGCTGCCAGATCGACAAGCCGTCTTGCCTCGTCCACCCCAAGAGCCAGCGGCTTCTCGACCAGGGTCGGCACGCCGCCGCGAAGCAGGAGTTCGGCGGTCTCGGCGTGATTGCCGGCAGGAGTCGCGACAATGGCAGCGCCAGGATGCAAAGCCAGTGCCACATCAAGGCTGTCGACCACCGTGAATCGATCATCCGCTCCCGGAAGATCGGCCAGAAATGCCCCTAGCGCGCCCTTGTTGTGGCGCGACACCCACAGGATGCGTGCGGTCCGGTCGGAAAGCTGAGCCAAGACGGAGGCATGCGTTCGCCCCCACCGTCCGCCCCCCACCAAGGCGACCGTAACGCCGCTCATCAAAACTCCTTTCGCGTCCGCACGGTGCGAGCCGGTAGAAGCTCCTGTTCGGTCAGCGGCGTGACAATCGTCGCAAATCTGATCGAGCGCCAAAGGCAAGGACGTCGTCGTAAATCACGTCCAGCGCTTGGAGATTGCTCAATCCGGCAATATCCGGACTTCGGGCAAGGGCATGACCAATTTCGACTTCAATCCCCTGGCGCGCAATTGCTCGGCAATGGGCTGACCATAGTGCCAAGCAAGCAACACGACATAGTCCGGCTGCTCGCGGATCAACCGTTCGTTGTCGACGATGGGAATCTGCTTTCCGGGCAAATGCAGACCGAGCTTGAGCGAGGTCGGTTGCTCGCAAATGTACGGCATGAGCATGCGATCGATGCCGACGTAATTCAGCAAGGTGCTGCAGCGGCCAGGGCACGAATTGCCGACGAAGCTCAGCCCCTTCTTGTTGGCTTCGAGGGCGAGTTCGAGGAGGTCGAGCTTGACCTTTTCGGCTCGCGCACGGAAAGCCTCATAGCATTCGGGCCGTGAGAGACCGAAATCATCCTCGGCCTTCAACAGCTCCGCGATCGCGGGCTTGACCGGACGTCCCCGCCCCTTCGCCACATAGACGCGGATATTGCCGCCATAGCGGCTGACGCGCTGCGCGTCGACACAGGTGAAGTCGTAGAATTCGAACAGCTTGACGATCGACTTCAGCGAATAGGTGCGAAGGTGCTCATGGTAGATCGTGTCGAACTGCCCGCCCTCGATGACGTCGAGCAGATAGTGGTTTTCGAGAATGAAGACGCCGTCGGGCGCCAGCAAACGCTCGAGGCCGCGGATAAAGCCGCCGAGCTGTGCCACATGCGCAAAGACGTTGGTGGCAGTCGCCACCTTCGCGTGACCGTGCGTTTCGACCACCTTGCGGGCAGTTTCCTCGTTGAAGAACGCCTGCAACGTGTCGATGCCTTGCTCCTGCGCGATGCGCGCGATGTTGGTCGGCTCGATGCCCAGAACCCGCATGCCGCGCTGCTTGAAGCCGGAGAGCAGCGTTCCGTCGTTGGACCCGATGTCGACAACGAGTTGGTCCGGCTTCAGCCCGAGGTCCGCGACCGCATCCTGTACGAACGCATCCTGGTAGATCGCAAGCTCCTTGGTAATACCGGAGCGGTAGGGGTATTCCGGGTGAAAGACGACCTCGGGAGGAACGACATAATCGATCTGCGACAGGGAGCAATCACGGCACCAGACCTGACGCAACGGATAGCTCGTCTCGGGGCCATCGAGTTGCGCCTTCGAAGGCAGGGAATCGCAGAGCGGTTGATGGCCGAGGTCGATGACAAGCTCAAGCCGTTCGGAGCCGCAAACCTGGCAGCGTGTCAGCTTCCCGGTCGGGATGTCATGATGTGAGGCGTTGGGCATTCGGAACCTTAATTGCAACAACGAGATACTGCAAATTTCTGGGAGACGACCTTCCCGAGTGGGGGTACGACATCAAGCGCACCGGGCGACGCTTTACTGGAAAGCTCCCCATTAATCAAGCATATGCCCTTCGGAACGCTACGTAATTTGCCGCGGGCAGGTGAGGATGGCTTTGCGCGATGCGCCACATCTGTTACTAGCAACTTTTCGCCGGCATCAACCCTTGGCCGAATACCGATAGACACGGACAGGATAACGAACGAAATGCGCGGGACGTCTGCTGACACTGAACGCAAGCTCATTTCCATTTTGATTCCTGTCTTCAACGAGGAAGACAACATCCGCAGGGCTTATGGCGCCGTTCGCGATGTTTTCGAGCAAATGGATGATCGCTATGCGTTCGAAATAATCTTCACGGACAACCACAGCACCGACAATTCGAGTGCGATTGTCTCCGAGCTGGCGGCCAAAGATCCTCGCGTGCGCGCAGTACGATTTGCCAGAAACTTCGGATTCCAGAGGTCAGTGCTCACAGCCTATCGTCTGGCCTCCGGAGACGCCGCGATCCAGATCGACTGCGACCTCCAGGATCCACCGACGGTATTCCCCAGATTTCTTGAGCTGTGGGAGCTGGGCCACGACGTGGTCGTTGGCATCAGGCGGTTTCGACAGGAGAGCAAGCCGCTGCAATGGGCGCGGCAATTGTACTACCGGCTGCTGAAAAGGCTGTCCGACGACAATCTGATGCTGGACAGCGGTGACTTCAGGCTGATCGACCGTACCGTTCTGGATCAACTCCATCTGATCAATGACGTCGCGCCCTACACGCGCGGCCTGACCTCGCTGCTGGCCACCAAGCAGGTCGGCGTGCCCTACGACCGGCAAGCGCGGCAGGCGGGCGTAAGCAAGTTTCCTATTACCAAGCTGATCGCGCTCGCTGTCGACGGGATGATCACACACTCGATATTCCCGCTCCGCCTCGCGGCATTTGTCGGATTGGGCATCTCGATGCTGACGTGCCTTGGCAGCTTCTTCTACATCTTCGCGCGGCTGTTCTTTGGGGTCGACTGGCCCGCAGGCTTTGCAACCACAACCGTGCTGCTGCTGTTCGGCATCAGCCTCAATGCCATCTTCCTCGGGATCATCGGCGAGTATGTGGGGCGCATCTACAACCAGGTGCGGTCGCGGCCGACGACGGTGATCGAGTACAGTGTCAACGTGCCCAGCGCGTCGCTAGACCGTCTGGCGCTAGGGGCGGTATCGCCTGGGGACACCCGGGCGCCAGCCGAAATCCTCCGCCGAACCGGAACGGGGCAAGCTTGATGACGGAATTCGACCAATATCGCGATGGCTATAGCGCGCAGATCGACGATGCGATCGCCTTCAGCGGCCAGCCCCAGGATTTCTTCACGCGCGCCAAGGCCCGTTACCTGCTGGACACCTTCTCCAAGGTCCGGTCGCAGAACGATACCTCGTCAAAACCTCTCGATGTTCTGGATATCGGCTGCGGACACGGCCTCATTCATCCCCATCTGAGGCCTGCGCAATCCGGCATCAAGCTGACCGGAATCGACGTCGCTGGCACGGTCATCGAGGAAGCCAGGGCCGACAATCCGGACGTCCATTACGATGTCTATGAAGGCACACGGCTTCCCTACGATGCTCGCACCTTCGACATCGCCTTTGCCATTGCCGTCATGCATCATGTGCCGCCCGACGATTGGAAGTCCTTTCTCGTAGAAGCGGCTCGCGTGGTCCGGCCGGGAGGCCTCGTCATCATCATCGAGCACAATCCGCTCAATCCGCTGACGCAGAAGATCGTCAGGAGCTGTCCATTCGACCAGAACGCCGTGCTGCTCCGTTCGAACCGGCTCGCCAAGCTTTTCCGCGCCGCAGGCATGGTCGATATCGAGCGGCAGTTCATCATATTCACTCCGTTCGACACGCCCTTCTTTCACAAGCTGGACGCGAGCCTCGGCTGGCTGCCGCTCGGGGCGCAATACTGCATGAGTGCGCGCGTTCCATCCATCGACGGCGCTTAGCTGGGTACTGAGAGCGTGCGCGAGGGGACGAACAACCTACGTGCGCCTCGCTCGCCGTGAAACGGAGCCAGGAAATTTCGCATGGCAGTTGAAAACCTGGATCGTCGGAACTTTCCCGGTTTCTACGGTGGCGCAAACGATCGCCCATCGGCTCGCAGGAATTTGCTCAGTTCTCCGACAACGCTGCGATATGTTGCTCCGCTGGTTTCGATTGCCGCGCTTGCCGTGCTCGGATTTCTATGGCTCGTTGTGCTTATCGATGCCTCCGGACTGGCGCCCCGGCTCGGCAATCTCGTGCTGTTCGTCGCGAGCATTTCCATATTGCCCGCGGTTTGCGCCGCAATCCAGTACTGGATCGGCCGCGATAGCCGAGTGGTGATAAATAGAGTCCTCGAAAGCATCAACGTCTGGTGCACCGTGCTAGTGCTGCTGGCGCTCATCATCATCAGCGTCACGACTTGGAGCCAAGGAGAGCTGTCGTTCTGGCAGAAGAATGCCTTATGGGTAGCGCAAGCTACCTTGGAACTGCACCTTGCGCT
Source organism: Bradyrhizobium sp. 613_E4_N2_2 (assembly GCF_052075995.1). Taxonomy (NCBI): domain Bacteria; kingdom Pseudomonadati; phylum Pseudomonadota; class Alphaproteobacteria; order Hyphomicrobiales; family Nitrobacteraceae; genus Bradyrhizobium; species Bradyrhizobium sp. 613_E4_N2_2. Next base: position 2,912,614 of record NZ_CP197234.1, on the reverse strand, counting down.
CGTCGTAGCCGTGCTTGGATTTACATATGCAAGACCGACACTTCTGAAGCACATCGAAACAGCGGTTTTGCGTTACAGCCCGAGCTCGGTGCAAACGGTGGCGTTCGCTTATGCCTTCGCTGTAGGCTTCATCGCGCTGTTCCGCATCGCGCCTGGCAACGGGCATTTCAACGCCCTGTTCGATATCTTCTCTGCGCCCATACCGGGAGGCTTCCCCAACCCGCTGCAGATAGCGATTGCCGCGCTGTTCGCTATCTTGTCGATAATGATCGGCGCGTCTCTTCTGATCGCCGAACGACAACTCGATGAGCGCACTCCGGGCACGCTATTGCGCATTCGGAAGTTGGCATTGCCGCTGACTATCGTGGGGACGGCTTTCCTGTGCTTCGATTTTTCGCTCTCGGCCGAGCCCTTCCACTACATGACCAACGTAGGCCCCGCCCTGCATCTGATGAATGGCGGGACACTGATGGTGGATACCTTTTCCCAGTACGGACCTGGTCCAGTCCTCATCACATATCTGGCATTTCAACTCGGCCAGCCCTCGTTCGCGGTCGCTAACATCGCGATCCAATTTTGTAATATTTTATTCTATATCCTGCTCCTCATCGCGCTGTGGCACTCGACGCCCCACAAGCTGGCAGCTCTGTGGCTCGGGCTGATTGCTCTGACGTTCTGGCTGTCCGGGTGGGCCTATAATGGTGGCTGGTCCTATGCCGACGGCAACGTCAATGGAGCCCCCTCGGTATTGGGCGCGCGCTATCTGCCGTTGATGTTGATGGTCGTCGCGCTCGCCATCGGCGCACAAAATTCTCGCCACTCGGTCCTGACCTTTCTCGCATCGTTTCTCGCCGCTTTCTGGAGTGCCGAGGCAGTCGCCGGGGTGCTTGCCCTGCACTGCGGTTTCCTGACGCTGATCAATTGGCGCGATCGAAACTATCGCAGGCTCGTGGTTGATCTCGCATTAGCTTGTCTACCGGTCGCCATCGCTCTGATGGCGATGACACTGGGCATCTTTCTGACATCGGGAAAGTTACCGGCATTCGCCATCTATCTGGGTTACTTCGCCAGCTACAATCCGGTTGCGCTTTTCTGGTCCAAACCCTTCGAAGGATTGTTCTGGGGTTGGATTCCGTTTCTTCTGGCCGTGGTCGTGGCTGCTGGAATCAGCTGGCTAGCGGTCATCGGTGGGCGACAGAAAGGCTTCCTGTATTGTAGCGATCATTGCCTGCGAAGGTGTCTGCCCGCTGCACTATTGACCGCTTTGATGTCGGCTTATTTTGTTGGTCGCTCGGTGGATTTTGTGATCCTCATTGCGTTCTTGCCCCTGACTCTGTTGGTCATTCCGCCATTCCTTTGGCTTGCTAACGCCGCCGCAAGCCGGGACCGGGTTGCAATGAGCCTGTTGACCATTCCGTTGATCGCGCTTCTGTGGATGTCGATATTTTCGCTGCTGATCCTTTTTCGCGTCGGGTCGTCTTACTCGCTTATCGTGCACGAATGCCGCGATCACGGCCGTTGCACGCCTGCCGCGCTGGGCCGGGGTCTGTCCGAGAAACTTCGCCATGAGCTCGCGCTGGAACCCGAAAAAGGTGTTTGGGCGTTGAATCCTTATGATCGGAGCGTGGTCGTTGACGCGAACCGGCTCATGGCTCGTTTTGCCGACAGCAACGAGGTCACAATACTGCTCGGCGCCAGCGATTACGGTTACCACATGCTCAGTGAACTCGCTTTGATGTACGCTGGCAAATGGCACACCTGGCCGCGTTCCTTCGCATTCTCTGATGAGCTTGTGCCTCGGCTCCTCGAAAGCATCCTGGCCGCTCCCATTAACCTGCGATCGGGCAACATCGTCATCCTGCGTCGGAATGAAGCCGAAGAACTGGGCAGCCTGGAAGCCGGTGTGCTGAAGAAGATTCTATCGAACGGATATCTCTGCTCCCTCGAGGGGCCGTCTGACGAGGTGGTCGCTTACCGCTTCTACCGGCATGACGATCCGCTGCATTCGTCGAATGATTGCACCGGCCTTCTCTACAAGAAGCGATCGGCCGTTGCGAGCCCCGGCAAGCCTGACGAGATACTCCGGGATCTGCCGACCCTGATCAGGAATATCCAGGACGCTGCCGCAATGCTACCCGACGGGGCGATAGACCTCGCCACCTTGCGGCGGGCAAATGTACACGTGCCCAAGTTATTTGTCCGAGGCTTTCGCATGGTGACCCCCCCCTGGGCTGAGGCGAGTGTCACCAAATTCGAAAAATTCATCACGCTCGATCTTTTCGGAATTGACCCAACAGCCTGCACCGTCATGCTGGTCGAGGCCAGCCGGATTCCGGGGGTCGCGCGCATCGCCACGACCGGTGCATCGGTTGACGAACGATCCGCGCCCTTGACCGACGAGCAGGCCGCGCAAGCTTGCTTGCTGAATACAGGCTTCATACGGCTGATCCAGGATACGAGACCTTGATCGTGAACGGCCAATTGCGCAGAAGTTCGCTTTGCAAATCGGCCTGGCATCCAGGTCAGCTCAGAATCAGTTTGCCGCTACCCGACAGGGCTTTAGCGCCGAAATCCGGAGCGAGAAGGCATGGCTATATCCCGTATCGGGCAGCAGTTCATCATATTCCATCCGTTCGACACGCCCTTCTTTCACAAGCCGGACGCGAGCCTCGGCTGGCTGCCGCTTGGAGCGCAATACTACATGGCCGCTCGTGTGCCCTTGTAAGGCCCGTCGCCCGACACCGTACGGCCGCGCCCCTCTCCGATCATCGTTGCGGCAAGGCGCATCATGCGTCACCCCCTCCGCCTGAGGTTTTGGGAAAGGCTACATGAAGGCAGACGTGCAAGAGCCCTACCGGGAGGCCGCGCGGCATCGGTCGAGCGGCTGGCTCGACGACGTTGCTCCGCTGCTGTCGAGCGCGGCCCTGACGTTGCTTGGCATTCTCGTCGCGATCGTGCTCACCGATCTGCTGGCGATCGATTCGCGACAGCGGACGATGCTGATCTTTTTCGCCGGCATTCTGGTGCTGCCGGTATCTACGGTGACGCTGCAATATTGGCTTGATCGCCGCTGGCCCGGAGTGGGTCGTCCGTTCGAGGCCCTGAACGTGTGGTGTGCGGTCGCGGCGCTGACGAGCCTAGTTCTTGTCGTATTGGCGGCCTGGGCCGCCGGCAACGGTGTGATTTTCTGGTACAGGGCCGGAATGCATGCGGCCAGGATCGTGGTGTTCGTCTATGCCGCGCTGCTGCTCGCCGCCTGCTTGAGCGACATGGTGCTCGATCAGGCGCGTTCGATCATCGCGCGAGCGAGCTCGAGGGCTGTGCCATCGGTCGCGCTGGTGCTTGCTTTCGCGGCTGCCGTGATCGTCCTGTTCAGGATCGGGCCGGGACATCGACATTTCAGTCCCCTGTTCGACTTTGTGTTTCGCACCCTGCCCGGAGGATTTCCGGATCGGTCGAGCCTGCTGCTCGCGATATTCACTGCAGTCCTCCTCGTGACAGTCGGCGCATGCCTTCTGATGCTCGAACGACACCTTGCTGCGACCCAGCCCGCCCGACTCCGGTTGACCCAGCGGGTCGCCCTGGCCTGCGCGCTCCTTGCCAGCACCGTCCTGAGTTTCGACTTCTCGCTCGCCGGCGACCCGTTTCACTACATGACCGTGATGGGTCCCGCCTTGCATCTCCTGCATGGCGGCACGCTGATGGTCGACACCTTCTCCCAGTACGGACCGGGCCCCGTCCTCGTCACCTACCTTGCATTTCGGCTCGGGCCACCGTCCTTTGCCGTCGCCAACATCGCCATCCAGCTCTGCAACGTGCTCTTCTACGCTCTTTTCATCACGGCGCTTTGGCAATCCACCAGGGCCCGGATGAGCGCGACCTGGTTTGGGCTGGTGTTCATCCTGTTTTGGCTGTCTGCGTGGGACGGCGGCCAGGGCAACGTGAACGCCGCTCCGTCGGTGCTGGGAGCGCGCTATCTCCCCATCCTGCTCATGGCCGTTGGGATTGGCGCTCGAACCGGCGCCCGGCATTCCGCCCTCGTCTTCCTGGCCGGCTTTCTGTCCGGCCTGTGGAGCATTGAGGCCTTCGTCGGCACGTTTGCCCTTTATTCTGGCTCGCTCGCCTTGCGCAATCTCCGTGACCGGAGCTACGCCAGGCTGGCGAAGGACCTCGCCATCGCCACCGTGACCATGATGTCGGGACTTGCTGCGCTGTCGGTCGGCACACTGCTCGCGGCGGGCAGCTGGCCGGCCTTCGACGTCTATCTCGGCTTCCTGTCGAGCTACAACCCGATTGCGCAGTTCTGGTCCATACCGTTCGACGCGACATTCTGGGGCTGGATTCCAATCCTGGGCGGGGTCGTGATCGCGGTAGCCGGCTGTTGGCTGCTGGTGCTCGACAGCAAGCGCAGCGCGTTGCTGGCCACGAGCGACACCTGGCTGCGCCACGCACTGCCTGCCGCGATCCTGACGGCCATTACGGGTTCCTATTTCGCCGCCAGATCGGTCGACTACACCGTCGCCATCGCTCTCTTGCCGTTCGCGTTGCTGTTCATTCCCACCGCGCTCTGGTTGGCAGACCGTGCACTGGACGGAGATCGCGTGGCGGGCATATTGACCGCGTTGACGACCGTCGCCGTGCTCTGGGCCTCGATCTTCTCCTGCCTCTACATGTTTCGTATCGACTCACCGTACTCGCTGCTCCCCAGTGAGTGCAGGTATCATGATCGCTGTGCCCCCGCCGCCCTGTACACGGCCTTGCGCGGGAAAGTCGACCGCGAGCTTGCTCTACGTTCGACAGACAATCCCTGGTCCCTGGATGACTACGACCGTGCGATCGTTGCGGATGCAAAGCACCTGATCGAGCGGTACGCCGCGAACTCGCCGAAAGTCACCATGCTGCTCGGCGAAGGCGCGAATACTCAGCAGATGCTCAGCGACATCACACTGATGTATGCGAACAAGTGGCACACTTGGCCGCGATCCTTCACTTTTTCGGATGAACTGGTGCCGGCGATCTATGCACGCATCCTGGCGACCGACGTGACGCTCGCGACCGGAGATCTGGTTGTCAGGCGTCGCGACGAGGCGAGCCTCGGCTCGCTCGAAAAGGCCATTCTCGAGCGGCTCCAAGCCCGCGGCTCTCTCTGCGAACTTCGCGGATCGACGCCCGAAGTGATCGCTTACCGGTTCGAGAAGACGGGAGATCCGCAATCGCCGGAAGCGTGCCATGAGCACCAGATTGACGGTGAAGCCGCTGAGCGATCCACCGCACCGCTGCAGGATATTGCGTCCTTCATCAACGCCCTTCGAACCGCGGGGCACGCCCTCCCGGATGGGGTGCTGGATTATCCGGCCCTGGAACGCGCGGGGGTAGCAGTTCCTCCGAACCTGATCGCCGGGCGGCGGCTGGTCTCCTTCTCCGGATCCATGTCTCTACAAAAACGCCAATCGCTGCTGATCATCGATCTCTCTTTGTTTCCCAAGACCACATGCCAACAGCTCTTGCCGGCCATCAGCCAGCTCGCGGGCGTCGCGCGAATCGCGATCACCGCGACTTCGGCTGACGAGCAAGACGCTCCGATTTCGCAAGACCGGGCAAAGCTACTATGCGCTGCCGAAAGGCGATTTTTGCGGATCATCGCGGCCCTCTGAGATCCGCCTGCGTTCCAGGCGAGACAGTGGGGCCTCCCTGACATGGTCTTCGTCGGACCCGAAATCATGCCGAAGCAAACGCTCGCTACCACGCCCGCGCCCCGGACGTTGTTGCGCGCTCATGATCGCGGAACAGCACAGCTTAGCTTGCGACCGACTTGCGGGGTCGAAAGGACCAAAATATCGCCCAACCCCCATCGTGCCGCTCGAGCGCAAAGCTGATCATCGCTTGCAACGTCCGAGATCGCGTCTTCCGCGTTGTGTGCCCCCAGATAATATCTGTCCTTTGGACATCCGAATTCGGCGGGGTTGATCCCCTTGAGCATGGGCAAGCCGAGGACTGCAGGGATAAACAGCGGGTCGCCGCGACAGTCGATATAGGTCGTCCAGAATGGCCGATTGTCCGGCACCACGAACACGGCAGTCTGACGCGTCCGCCCTCCGCTCAAGGAAAGCAACGTCTCGATCGACTGCCCTCCGGGCGTGTGCCTCACATCATCGCCGATCTCTCCGCGAAGGCTGCCGCCAGGTGCAAGCAGCGCTGCCGTTGCGTGCAAGGTCGGCAACGGGGCCGCCTCGCCCCTGCCGGCGAGTGTGTGGGCCCGGGCGCGCAGTTCCTGGAACTGTCTCGCCAACTCGATGGGGCTGCATCTCTTCTCGTTCGTAGCGAGCACCACAACGGCGATGACCATCAGGATCACCGCGGGGCGAAATGCCCGAGGATTTCGCCTTTCGAGGATCGGACCGCCGTAGGCTGTCAAAAAGGCGATGCAGACGAAGGTCCCGACATTCGCGAAATAAAAGGCTGAGCCTCCGATGATATCGAGCAGGAGAGCCGGAGCAAGGCTCCCCAGCGCAAAGAGTGCCAACGCCTCCGCGAGCCGCATCTCAGCCGAAATGCCGCAGAGCCAGAGGCGCGCGGCGCCATACAACAGCACCAGATTGGCCACGATGTTCGGCAGCGACCCGCGCGGAAACTCTCGCACGAAAGCCAACGGTCTCAGTGCATGGACGTATTCGCCGGCTTCGGGAGAACCGATCGCGCTCGCTAGCCAGACCAGCGGCACGATTGGGGCGGCAACCTTGATGAAGTTCAGAAGAGTAAGTCCCAGGCGTCGCCACAGCAAAAATCCGACGGCGCCCCAGAAAATCACTCCGACCGAAATCTTTGAGAACAAAACCAACGTTCCAGCGACCGCAAGAGCTGTCAGAGGAGGTCCGAGCGGTGACCTCTCGTCGGCGATCTCCGGGAGCAGTGGTAACGCAAGCAAGAGCAGAAAAAGGGAGACGAAATAGCTTTCGGAAACCAGATATGAAGTCCATCCCCAGAGATCGGCGATCATCAGAAGCAGGAGCGGAACCAGCGTGACGAGCGCGCTGTCGCTCAATCCTTCCGCCGAGCGCCGCAGCAGCAAGCCCGCCATGATCAGGCTGAACAAGAGCAAGGGAATGGCGATGATTTGCGCCGTAAGATAGTAACTCTCGAGAGTGGTGACGCCGAGCCACAGGCCGACACATCCCATCCATATGTGGGACAACACGTGATACTTCATGGGCATGAAGCCGTCCAAGCCGGTGCTCAAATGTCCAAAGTTGATGAGCATGTTGGCAATGGACGCATGATATAGCGTGTCGAGGTGCTGCAGGCCCGTTGCCGCCTGTTCCGGCGTGAGTACGGTGGCATACCCCCTGGAGTTCACGACGAAGAAGTAGCCGATCCCGGCGCCGCAGCCGCAGACGACTGCCAGCATCGACGTCCGTGGCGCCATGTTGCGCACCACCCCGGCGGCACGCTGCAGGCCCAGGAACACCATCCCGAGCAAGACCGGGTAGGCGATGATGTCGGCCAAGGCCCGGCTGAACCAGGCAAGGCACGGCAGAAAGATGATCGCGATGACCGAGAGGACCACGCGGGCATGGCTTGTGCCGTGGTGACGCCGGGAACTCAGTGCAGGCAGGCAAGAGACGACCGCTGCCAACAGCAGAAACGCCTTCACGAACGCGGACCAGTGTGGGCTTCCCAGGGGCCAACGCACGATTGCGCATGCGATCGCCGATGTCGCCGACATCGCCCATGTGAAGATCGCTGCGAAGCAAATAGAGTTGGCTTCAACCGGTGCCCGGCTCACGCCGGAGGCTCGACCCAACACGTCCGGCGGGGGGGAATGCACGCAGGCTACGTCCTTCTAAAATCCGGTATCGCAGGCGCTTGAGCAATTCGTCGATACGGAACTGTCGAAATAGCCAATTCCGGGCCCTGCGACCAGTGTGTAAGGCGGCGGAATTCATGAAACCTACGGCGGCCCGAGTAGGCCGGTCTGCACGCCCCTCGGGCGGCCGTCCGCGAAACCGCGCTGCACGCCACCCGCGGCATGAGCGGACGGGCGTCGGGCCGGAATAGCGACGGTTGCCGGGGCAATAACCGGTTGAGTTGCAGTTGCGGAAATTCTATAGATTTGCGCGGGCGCAGCGGGCGCGCGAACGGACGAGGCAAGCCTTGTCCAAATTGTCGCGCCAGGGAGAATATTCTTTGAAGAGCGAGGAAAACGAGGACCTGGTCGCGATCCGATCGGACATGGATTATTCGAGAAAATTCCAGACGCTGCGGCCGGTCCTCGTTGATCGAGGCGGTCAGCGCTATCTGGATTTTCTGAAGACCCTGAAGCCCTCGTACGTTCGAGCATGGACCGACATCGCGCTTGGATACGCCGCGTTGCTAGCGACGGCGCTCGCTACCGCTATTGCTCCTCGTTATGGATGTCCCCCGTGGATCGCAACGCTGGGCGGTGCCCTGGCGATCGGATTCTGGGTCGCCTATCTGCAGTTGTTCATTCACGAAGGCGCCCACTTCAATCTGGCGCAAGGTAGAGAGAACAGCGACCTGCTTTGCGATCTTCTGATCGCGTGGATGGTTGGCACTTCCGTCCAGTCGTACAGGCCCTTTCACTTCCAGCACCACCGTGCGCTCGGCCAAAAAGACGATAGCGAGATGAGCTACTTCTTCCCGCTGAATCTGCTTTTCATCTTCAAGAGCCTGTTCGGGCTGCGGTCGATCGAGGTGCTTTCCAAGCGACGAACGAGCGCCGGAAAGGCCCGAACGACCCGAGAAACATTCTTGCTGTTGATCGGCCTTTCAATTCACGGCACGATCGTCGGCGCCAGCTTTTGGTTTGATTTCTACACGCTCGGCTTTGCATGGATCCTCGGCATCGGCATGATTTTTCCGTTTCTGGGGGCGTTACGGCAACTGCTGGAACACCGTGACCCCGACGCCGACTCGCACATCGACTATTTCGAGCAAGACCATGGCGCCTACACCCGGGTCTTTGGCCCAAGCGTCTTTTCCTCGTTATTCGGCGCCGCCGGGTTCGATCGACATCTCTTGCACCATTGGGAGCCCCAGGTCTCCTATACAAATCTCCATCAGCTCGAGGCCTATCTGCTCGATACCGATATCGCCCCGATCATCGAGATGCGTCGGTCCAGCTATATCAAAACATTCCTTGGCCTTCTTCGGGCTGACGTCATCGTCACGAGAAACAAAACACAATGAGCTCCCACCCGTGCTGCCCTCTGTGCACGCGAACCGATGTCAGCCACTTCGCGAATGCCAATGACGTTGAGTACTTTACAACGCCGGATACGTTTTCGTTTTACCGCTGCACCGGCTGCGACATCGTTTTCATTCACCCGATGCTTTTCGACCGGTTGAATGAAATTTACCCGTCCAACTACTATTCTTTCCATGCTTCGGAAGCAGACTCCATCGCGCTAAAGATCAAGAACTTCCTCGACGATAGAGCCTTCAGATCCATCACCCGTCAAATTCCTGGAAATGCCTTGTCCGCTCTAGACGTTGGCGGCGGCAGCGGGTGGCTTCTCGACGCACTCAAGCGAGCTGACCCCCGCGTAACCCACACCACAGTCGTCGACATCGATGCCGGTGCGGAGGACGCCGCCAGAGCAAAGGGACACGAATTTCACCTCACGCCGGTGGAGGGCTTCAAGACTGATCGTCAGTTCGATCTGATCCTTATGCTCAATCTGCTGGAGCACGTTCCCAATCCTGCAGCACTCCTCGAAAAGGCTCGCGGCCTGCTGAAACCCGGGGGACGGATTTGGATCAAAACGCCAAATTTCGATTCTCTTGATGCCCGGCTGTTTAGGAACCGCTCCTGGGGTGGATTTCACACGCCGCGTCATTTCGTCTTGTTCACAAGGGAAAGTCTCATTCGGCACTGTCAGGAGGCCGGCTTCGAAGTCCTGCAATGCAAATATACTCAGGGCGCGCCGTTCTGGACTGTCAGCGCCATCAACGAATTGAAGTTGCTGGGGCTCGCCGACGTTTCCGCGAACAGGCCATCTCTGAAAAATCCGCTAACGCCATTTTTCCATCTCGCGTTCGCCGCTTTCGACTTTGTGCGAATGCCGTTCTCAAAAACATCTCAGATGAATATTCATCTGACGCTACCGTCGAAATAGCGCCTGGTGCGCGTGTCCGGCCTCTCAACATTCGGGCCGCACCACCGAGCCGTCGGAAGAACCAATTCCGGGCTCTCGGACCGCCGTTTACCTTGCACGATCCCGCCCCGTGCCGTATCTAGCGACTGCTGATCGAGGTCGACCAAGCAGCGCGTCGCGGGAGATAAGAGCTGGAAATACCTCCGGTTTTTCGATTTTCGGACGGGCACGCACGACATTTTCGGAGGGGCGTGCCAACCGTCGCCGAGACTGCACCGCTTGCCGCGGTGATCCCACCTGGCATGGATGAACGTAGATTCAATGAACGCGTTGTCTAGCAAGCCGAGCTTTGCCGCCCTGGTTCCGCTGCGCGGTGGCTCGAAATCCATCCCCGGCAAGAATGTCAAACCGTTCTGCGGCCGGCCGCTCTGCGCCTGGACGCTGAGCGCGCTGCTCGACTGCGACGTGGTCTCGCGCGTCTTCGTGTCGACCGACAGCGAGGAGATCGCCGCCGTGGTCAGGTCGATCGATTCCCGGATCCTCGTGCATCCCCGCCCCACCCATCTGGCGGCCGATAACTCCACCACCGAAGAGGCGATCTACGACCTGATCGACGCCTGCGACATCTCGGAGCCCTATCTCATCACCGCGCAGGCGACGAGCCCGCAGACCACCCGCCGCGACGTCGCGGACGCCATTTCTCATTTCGTGTCGAGCAAAGCGGACTCGCTCGTCACCTGCGTCAGGACCCGACGGTTCTTCTGGAATGACGACGGCACGCCAATCAACTATGATCCGTCGAGCCGTCCACTGCGCCAGCAATGGAATGGCACGCTGATGGAGAACGGCGCGTTCTACATTTCGACCGTGGATCGGCTGCGCGGGCGCAGTGCGCGCCTTCACGGCAAGATCGTCGTCCACGAGATGGACGAAAGCAGCAGCATCGAACTCGACGAGCTCTCCGATTGGGAGACGCTTGAGGCCGCGTTCCGCAGGAACATCGCAGGATGATCATCGACAGAGACCTCCAGAGCTATCTGGTGCACGAGGACGCCTCCATCCGGGAGGCGGCGAGCAAGGTCGCGGCGAACCGGCGCGAGATCGTGTTCTGCGTCGATGGCAGCGGCCGGCTGCTCGGCAGCCTCTCGAACGGCGACATCATCCGCTGGATCGGCGCGGGCGCCGCCTCGGGCGTGCAGGCCGCGGTCGGCGACCTCTGCAACCGGCGCGTCCGCAGCGCGGTTGCCGGCGACCGCGAGACCGCCAACAGGCTGCTGCGCGATGTGCTCTACGTGCCGCTGGTCGACGCCGAGCGCCACGTCGTCGGCGTCGCCCGTCAGCGGCATCCCGGCGAGGGCATCAGGATCGGCAGCCGTACCATTGCCGAAGAGAATCCGACCTTCCTGATCGCGGAGATCGGCAACAACCACAATGGCAGCCTCGAGGCCGCCTTGGCCCTGATCAAGGCGGCGGCGGAGGCCGGCGCCGACGCCGCCAAATTCCAGATGCGCGACATGGCCGGCCTCTACGGCAAACGGGCGAAGGGACAGAGCGAGGATCTCGGCACCGAATACGTGCTCGACCTGCTCGACCGCTTCCAGCTCAGCGACGAGGACCTCTATCGCTGCTTCGACTACTCGGCCTCGCTCGGAATGGAGCCGCTCTGCACCGCCTTCGACGTCAACAGTGCGGACAAATGCCGCGCATACGGATTGAAGGCGATCAAGACGGCGTCCGCCGATCTCACCAATCACGAGCTGCTCCAGCACATCGTCGATCAGCGAATCCCGATCATCTGCTCGACCGGCATGTCGACCGAGGACGAGATTCGCGAGACGGTGAAGCTGCTCCAGACGTCGGGCGCGGAGTACGTCATGCTCCACTGCAACTCGACCTATCCGGCGCCGTTCCGCGACATCAACCTGAAATACATGCTGCGCCTCCAGGAGCTCTGCGAGAGCGTGGTCGGATATTCCGGGCACGAGCGCGACGTCTTCGTGTCGGTCGCGGCCGTGGCGATGGGCGGGCGCCTGATCGAGAAGCATTTTACGCTGGCGCGCGACCAGGAAGGCAACGACCACAAGGTCAGCCTGCTGCCGCATGAATTCAAGCGCATGGTCGAAGGTGTGCGCCAGGTCGAGGACTCCCTCGGCAGCGCCCTGCCCCGCATCCTCAGCCAGGGCGAGAAGGCCAACCGCATCAGCCTCGGCAAGTCGATCTTCGCCATCGACGCCATCGCGGCCGGCACCACGATCACGCGGGAGATGATCGAGATCCGCAGCCCGGGCCAGGGACTTTCGCCGAACCGTATCGACGAAGTGATCGGACGGAAGGCGCCGCGCGCGATCCCCGCGCAGACGCCGCTCTATCCATCTGACATCTCGGAGCTCGGAGAGCTCGCCGCCGGTGGACAAATCAGCTTCAGGCGCCCGTGGGGCGTTCCGGTGCGCCATCGCGACGCCGACAAGCTGATCGCGGCGGTCAATCCGGATTTCGTCGAGTTTCACCTGAGCTATCGCGACCTCGGCATCAACGATGCCGACTTCCTTGCCGAAAGCTATCCGTGCGGCTTGATCGTGCACGCGCCGGAGCTGTTCGAGGGCGACCACGTGCTCGACCTGACGATACCGGACGACGACTATCGCGCGCGCTCGATCGCGGAGATGAAGCGCGTTATCGCCAAGACCAAGGTGCTGGCGCAGCGTTTTCGCAACGACGGCCCAGTCGGCATCATCTGCAACGTCGGCGGCTTCTCATCCACGCGCTTTTTGACCGCCGAGGAACGAGCGGTTCGCGAAGCCCATTTGCGCGCCAGCGTCCGCGAGCTCGCCGATCCTGCGGTCGAGCTCTGGCCGCAGACCATGCCGCCCTATCCCTGGCATTTCGGCGGCCAGCGCTATCACAATCTGTTCGTCTCCAGCGACGACATAGCGCGCAGCTGCCGCGAGCTCGGGGTGCGCATCTGCTTCGACACCTCGCATTCCCAGCTCGCATGCACCGAGAACAGCTGGTCGTTCGACGAGTTCATGGAGGCGATCGGATCGTTCGTCGCCCATGTCCACATGGCCGACGCCCGTGGCGTCGACGGCGAGGGCCTCCAGATCGGCGAGGGCGAGATCGACTTCGGCAACGTGTTCCGGGTGCTGAACAGGCAGGCACCACAAGCCTCGTTCATCCCGGAGATCTGGCAGGGACACGAGAATGACGGCGAAGGCTTTCGCGTCGCGCTCCAGCGGCTGTCGAACTTCGAGGACCGCTAGAGCTCACTCAGGCTTCGGTCCAACCGGCTTGAAGTGGTAATAGCTCGAATAGCTCCAGAAGTCGCTGAACTTCATGCCCTTGCTGGTAATGAAGCCGGCTGCGGCTATATAGCCCTTTCCTTTGCGCACCTGTTTCAAACCGGCGCGATTGATAAGGGACTGCATCACCGAAGAAGGAAACAGCGAGATGTGGCCAAACTCGCCGGGACGTTCGGTGCGGTAACGGTAGCTGTTGCCCGTCAGCAGCCAGCTCACTCTTTGAAATATATTCGTGCAGTTCGGTACCGTGACGTAGAGTGAACCCGTATCGGTCAACAGCTCTCGCATCGACCTTATGACCTTGGCCGGGCGCTCGAGATGCTCCAGCGTGTCCGAGCACACGATGAGATCGAATTTCGTATCGACCACTTCCTCCAGCCTCTCTTCGTTGAGATCGACCTGCTGGTAGGAAGAAACGGAATTCGGAATAAGAGATGAAGGCCCACCCCAGTCGACGCCATGGACATCGGGGAACCCGGCCTCCCTCATCAGCTTGGCAAGATATCCGGGTCCGCAACCGACATCGAGAACCTTGCCGACGAATCCGGGCTGCTCTTCCTTGATGAAGTCGACGAGATCTTGATGCCGCCGAAGCTGCGGAAATGCATTCGGGCTGCTCTTTATGCGTTCAATCATGCTCGACCCGGCCGGTTAACGTCCCCAATATCTAGCCAAACTCTCCGCCGGTTGAAAGCTCGACTTGCCCGGCGCAAGATGGCCTGAACGGGCCACTTCTTCCCGCATGGCGATTCCAGCCTAGACGGCTACGAATGCCTATGGTAACAGCCGCCGTTCCCCCGACATCACCGCAAGCCGTTGTAAACGCCCATGTTTGACGAAAGATCTGTACTGATCACCGGAGGCACGGGCTCGTTCGGAAAGAAGTTCGTCGCCGGCCTCCTCAAGAACTTCAAGCCGCGTCGCGTCGTGGTCTATTCGCGCGACGAGCTGAAGCAATATGAGATGCAGCAGGACTTCGACCAGCCCGTGATGCGCTACTTCATCGGCGACGTGCGCGACGGCGAGCGCCTGCGCACCGCCATGAAGGGGATCGACTTCGTGATCCACGCTGCGGCGCTGAAGCAGGTTCCGGCCGCCGAATACAATCCCATGGAATGCATCAAGACCAACGTCCATGGCGCTGAGAACGTGATCCAGGCGGCGCTCGAGGCCAACGTCGAGAAGGTCATCGCGCTCTCGACCGACAAGGCCGCCCAGCCGATCAACCTCTACGGCGCGACCAAGCTCGCCTCCGACAAGCTGTTCATCGCCGCCAACAACATGGCCGGCGGCCATCGCACCGCGTTCAGCGTGGTTCGCTACGGCAACGTCGTCGGCTCGCGCGGCTCGATCGTCCCCCTGTTCAACAAGATGATCGCCGAGGGCACCGATCACCTGCCCATCACGGACCCGCGGATGACACGGTTCTGGATCTCCCTGCAACAGGGCGTCGATTTCGTGATCAAGAGCTTTGAGCGCATGTCGGGCGGCGAGATCTTCGTGCCGATGATTCCCTCGGTGCGCATTCCCGAGCTCGCGGCCGCGATGGCGCCGAACCTGCCGATCCGTGTGATCGGCATCCGGCCGGGTGAAAAGCTGCACGAAGTGATGTGTCCGACCGACGATTCGCACCTGACGCTGAAGTTCCACGACCACTTCGTGATCAAGCCGACGATCAAGTTCTTCCGCCGCGACGTCGACTATCTCACCAACCAGATCGGCGAGCACGGCGAGCCTGTGTCCGATGGTTTCGAGTATAATTCCGGCAGGAACGAGCACTTCCTCGACGTCGCCGAGATCAGAGAGTTCAACAAGATAGCGATCCAATGATCCCCTATGGGCGCCAGGATATCTCTGCTGAGGACATCGACGCGGTCAGGGATGTCCTGACGTCGGACTGGCTGACTCAGGGACAGGCCGGCCCTCGCTTCGAGCAGGGGCTGGCGAAATATTGCGGCGCCGCCCACGGCATCGCCGTTTCGAACGCAACCGCCGCACTTCACATTGCCTGTCTCGCGCTCGATCTCGGGCCCGGCGACATCCTGTGGACGGTGCCGAACACTTTCGTGGCGTCCGCCAATTGCGCGCTCTATTGCGGCGCGAGCGTCGATTTCGTCGACATCGATCCGCGCACCTACAACATGAGCGTTGCTGCATTGGCCGAAAAGCTCGCGCAGGCGGAGGCCGCGGGCCGTCTTCCGAAGGTGGTGGTGCCTGTGCATTTTGCTGGGCAGTCCTGCGAGATGGTGGAGATCCGCGCGCTCGCCGACCGCTACCGCTTCCACATCGTCGAAGACGCCTCGCACGCCGTCGGCGGCGAGTACCGCGGACGCAAGGTCGGCGATGGTGCCCTCAGCGACGTCACCGTGTTCAGCTTCCATCCGGTCAAGATCATCACGACCGGCGAAGGCGGGATGCTGATGACCAACGCGCCGAAGCTCGCCGAGCGGCTCTCCTATCTGCGCAGCCACGGCATCATTCGCCCGATGCAGTCGCCCCCGACGGCCGACGAGCGGCGCTCCAACGAGGACCGGCACGGCCCCTGGATGTATGAGCAGATCGAGCTCGGGCTCAACTACCGCATGACGGACATCCAGGCAGCGCTTGGCAGCAGCCAGCTCGCGCGGCTCGATGCGTTCGTCGAGCGCCGGCGTCAGCTCGCGGCGCGCTACGATGCCCTGCTCGCGAGACTGCCCGTAACCTGCCCGTGGCAGCATCCGGACACGAATTCGGCCTGGCATCTCTACGTGATCCGGCTTCGGCGCAACGAGATCAAGCTCAGCCGCCGCCAGGTGTTCGAGGCGCTGCGTGCCGCCGGCATCGGCGTCAACGTGCACTACATCCCCGTTCACACCCAGCCCTATTATCAGCGCCTGGGCTTCAAGGTCGGCATGTTCCCGGAGGCCGAGAGCTACTACCAGGACGCCATCACGCTGCCGCTGTTCTCGAAGATGACGGATGCCGAACAGGACACCGTCGTCGCGGCGCTTACGAAGATCCTCGCGTGAAGATCGCCGTCATCCCGGCGCGCGGCGGCAGCAAGCGCATCCCGCGCAAGAACATCCGTCCATTCTGCGGCAAGCCCATCATCGCCTATTCGATCGAGGCGGCGCAGGCGAGCGGCCTGTTCGACGAAATTATCGTCTCCACTGATGACGCTGAGATCGCCGAGGTGGCGCGCCAGTTCGGCGCGGCGGCGCCCTTTGTTCGGCCGAAGGAGATTGCCGACGATCACACCGGGACGGCCGCAGTCGTCAGGCACGCCGTCACCTGGTTCATCGAGCGCGGTGACGACGTCACTCATGTCTGCTGCATCTACGCGACTGCGCCGCTGATCGAGGCCCGCTTCCTGCGCGAGGCCTATGACGCCCTCACGAGCTCCGACGCCGCCTTCGCGTTTTCGGTGACAAGCTACGCCTTCGCGATCCAGCGCGCCTTGCGCATGACCCCGGCCGGCCGCGTCGATCCGTTTCATCCAGAGCATCGCCTCACCCGGTCGCAGGACCTCGAGCCGGCCTATCACGATGCAGGCCAATTCTACTGGGGTACAGCCGCCGGCTTCCTTGAAGACGTGCCGATCTTCTCGGAGCGCTCCGTCGGGGTCGTGCTGCCGCGGCACCTCGTCCAGGACATCGACACCGTCGAAGATTGGGAGCAGGCGGAATACATGTTCCGTGCGATCGGCCGGAGCTAGCTCCGGGCGGCGAGCAGCGGACGAAGGAATGCGGCCAGATCGCCTCCCGGGAACAGATGTCCGGGTATTCCCGCGGCTACGGCGGCCTCGATGTCGCGGGGATTGTCGCCGACGAGCAGACTGCCCTCAGCGCGGACCGGCCACGCCTTCATGCAATCCAATATCATGCCGGGGGCCGGCTTGCGCCGGTTGCTCGCGCGTCGATACGCCTCGACCGTGCCCTCCTCGTGGTAGGGACAGTACTGGAAGTCGTCGATATGGGCGCCGATTGCAGCGAGTTCGCTATTCATCCAGTCGTGCAGACGGTGAATATCATCCACGCCAAAGTAGCCGCGGGCGACGCCCGATTGATTGGTGACAACGAAGACGTAGTAGCCGAGATCGTTGCAGAGCTTGACGGCCTCGCGCGCTCCCTGCATCCACTCGAAGTCGTCGATCCTGTGCACATAGGCCTTGTCGACGTTGAGCACACCATCGCGATCGAAGAATACGGCCGGGCGTTTCAGCCGGTCCGTCAGTTCGCTTTCGAGATGCGCAAGATCAGTAGGATTTTGCATGTTGACGAAGGCTCCGCAACTATTTGGCCTGGAATTGCTCGATCCGCGGCCGACTCATCCCACATGCAGGCATCAACATCCCGCGAATGGATCGGCAGTCTAAGCTGATGCTGGCCTGCTCACCATGGCGTATACGAGCATGATCAGCAGAACGATCGCAGCGGCGAAAATTGCGTGCCGAAGCGGATTTGGGGAGACCTGCCGGACAGTCACATCGTCGCTGAGCGTCGCCGGGTAAGTCTTGGACGGCCCGATCCGCTCCGCCAGGGCCCGTCGATCGTTCGTCGCGACCACCAACTTTTCCTCGTTTCGCACAATCAGATCGAGCAACCACACTCGCCGCAGTATCATCGAGGCTGGATCGCTCGCAGCCGAAGGCCCGATCGAGCCAAGGGATGCCAGCTCCTCCCGAACCCTGATGAGACTGGCGATATTGGAATCAACCAAGGCGATCTGGGTGTTGACCTCCGAGAGCGCCAGCGCACGAATCTTCTCTTGATCGGCGTTCAGCGTCCGCACCGCGGCCTGGAGCGCTTCGGTGGCAGCCTGCTCGCTCGGAGCACCCACGAACAGCGCGAGCATTTCGGAAGTTGCAGGCCGCACATCGAAGCTGTCCAGAATCAATCTACGTGCCTTGGCGTCGCCAGCAGCCGATGAGTCCGCGGTACCGAAAGCCCGGCGCTTGAACGACGCCGAGTTCATCTGGAATACGATCGACGACATCGGCGCGAGCTCGGCTCCGTCAACCCGGCCGACCCGCACCACGGCTTGCGCCGCGTAACCGACGGGACGCATCCAGTCCCCGACGAACACAACCAGCGCCGCAACAAGCGGAATCAGGACGATGGACTTCAGCCGGAATCTAACCGAGCGGGCCAGGTAGTTGAACATCCCGCCGACATAGGAAGCAGCCGATATGGAAGCCGACGTATCTCTCATGGCGTGACTTCCCTCTCAAGTGCTGTCGCTTGCCCCACTCCAGGCGATGCCGATGCCATCAACCTCGCCCGCCATCTATCTTCCAGGACGTAAACGAAAATCACCACCACCAGCTTTGTCATAAAAGTCAGCTGGATAAACGAATTCATCATTCCCGACGCGAGGTAGACCTCAACCGCATACAATATCGGCGTGAGGAAAAAGCAAGTAGCATACCGCTCCTCAACAACACAGCGCGTCAACAAGAACAAGAACTCCGAAAACATGACTGCCGAGAGCACAACCAGAATGAATCCGTTAACCGGTCCACCAAGTTCGAACAAGACTTCCGGCCAACCGCCCGTATAGGCCACCCCCAAATCGAGCAAGGCATGCGCGCGCTCGATCGGCAGACCAAGCTCCATCAGCAGCTGCATTGTCGAATTGCGGTTGGGGTTGAAAGGATCCAGGAAAAGCTTGACGAAGGCCAGACGCGCGTTCCAGTCCCCGTGCAGAAAAACGCGTTCATACGTCATCCACCACATCTCGCCCTGCTGCACCAGAAGCCGCTGAGTGAGTTTGGTCTGAAGCAACTCCGATTCCGCACCACGCACGACGGTATAGGAATATGTGAGAGCCCCCAGAACGAGGACACCAAGTCCGGCCACCGGCAACCATAGAGCGCGCAGCATGCGATAGAATGCCAAATGGTCGAACGCTGCAGCTTTGCTGCGCCCCAAGACGATGCTGCCCAATGGCATAATGAAGAACGAGAAATACAGAAAGAACGACGAAAACCTGTGCCCGACAAAGAGCAGATAAACCATCAGGCCGCCGAACAGCGCTCCAAATCGGAAGTCGAAGCGCGCGCCACGCAGCACCGGGCTCGCGAAAAGCAATCCTAGCTGGAAAGCCAGCATCGGCCCCCAATCCATCAGGCGTCCGTGGAGAAAGCCTCCGAATTGCTGCGAATAGTCCAGCCGTTCGATCTTGCTGAAAAGCGGGATCGTCCCCCCGGTCAGCATCTCGATCCAGAGAGCAACCTCGAACAAGAGGACGACCCAGAACGCCAGATCGAACAAATCGAGACGTCCGGCCGGCATGAAACTCGATATTTTGAGATTGGATGCGGCCGCGAGAGCCTTCAAACGCTGCGGATGAAAGGAGACAAGCAACATCAGGAGGACAAGAGCCTGGCAGGCGCCTAGTGGCACCGCCGCAAGCCCAGGGCCTATGCTTCTTTCCAGCTGCTCGGAGACAATCGGTCCGAATACGTCAATGTAGAAGACTGAGGCGAGTCTCCAGGCACAATAAAAGAAGAAAAAGAAAGAGAGGAAAAGCAACCCGGGCTGGCTCAGCGAAATTCGTGTGATAAGCGCAAAGACCAAAAACGTAACGGTTACATTCAACAGCAATGCGAGCAGCGTTTCGGAATCCCACAGCATTGCGCCCACTTAATGTTCCCCCATCCACGCAACCCGGCGCGGCGAGGCGCGCCCTGGAAAGCCTCGAATTGGAAGCCTGGCTCGATCAACCGCTCAGCGGCTCCCATGCATACAAGAGACCGTCGTTGTGCAATGTGGGAGCGTAGGCCATCCGCTCGCGAGCAAGAATGCGAATCCGCCCTTTCCGCTCCAGCTCATCCAGCAAAGCGAAAAGGCGAGTCTGGTAATCCACCGATTTCAAGTAGAGCCGGCTGGCCAGATCGCGCGGATCGGACAAATTCAGCATATCGATCGCGGGCTCGATGTTCACGACACGGCTCGGCCGCGCCCGCAGAATGTTCTCGATCACCGCATCCACGGCGTAGGGGATTTGCTCAATGCAGAAGTGAGTGAAGATCGTTGCGCCTGCGAGTTGGATGAACTGGGGATCATGCGCGTCCGTCAGATCCATCCGGTCGAAGCTAACGCGCCCGTCCAGGCCGTAATGGCGAGCGATCTGTCGTCCCGCTTCAATGCCGTTCGGCGCGATGTCGAAGCCGCGAAGTTGCGTCCAGCGAGGATCCAAGCTGAGCGAAAACAGGTTATAACCAGTCCCAGATCCCAACTCGACCAGGGATGTCGCGTCGCCGACATGGCGCATCATCAGTTCCGACAGCGCGCGGATGCGATACTTGTAATAGTCCTTCGTGGCGATACGCACGAGCTGACCGTTCACTTTCGCCAGTCGAGGTGAGCGAGTCTGCCCCGCGAGAAACTCTTCCAGAGGCGCACCGAGCCAGGCGCGTTCGTTCAGCACCCTGTCCCAGGCGCCGCCATTGTATTCGGAATCGACGACGTCGCCCGTCCGTTTGACATTCTTGAATGCGAGGCGAAGGAGGCTCCGTGCAAAATCCGACGCATAGGCACGGGACAATTCCAGCGTCGATGCCGGTGCGATATCAGGCGACACTGTCAATCACGCCTCTAGATTGCTGATTCATGGAAATCTCGGTGGCCTCGCCGTTCGCGATAGCGGAAACGCCAAGGTTAACCAAGCCCCAGGATCATCTTGTCCCGTTCGGAGGTGCCCGGAGTTGCGCGGAACGGCCGGTTCTTGCCCCCGGGAAACATACGGGGAAAAGCAATGAAGGTCGCAGTGTACATCAGCCGGCCATGACCGGGGGCGATCCGGCTACCCATGTGCAGACAACGGCTGGTATCGATCATGAAGGAAACAAGACGAGGCGCCTTCATCACCTTCACGTCTTGACGCGGTACCTTCTCGAATACCTCGTCGTCGCTGAAATGACTTCCGAGCAGCGGATAGCCAAATCGATCGGTCGATTGCCGCGACAGGAACGTGAACGGACCGTCGGCGTCCTCCTGCACGTCGGTGAGATAGGTGTAGAATTTCACCACCCTGACATCGTCATGATCACGATGCCACAGTTGCGATGACGCAAGCGCTTGCCCGGTGTGCCTCGAATACGACAGCATGACGTAGTCGAGCCAGGGGACTTCTCCCAGCGCCGAGGCAACGACATTCACTACACCTGGCTGCAAGGCGTAGCGCACAAACAGATTATCGGCCGCGAGTTTGCCGTCGACCATTTCCGAGTCGAGCAAGTGGACCAGGAATTTTTTCCAGTATCCGGCCTGCTGCTTGTCGGCGGCCTCGATTTCCGAGAGCTTTGCCTCTCCCGACGCGGCAAGCTGCTTCAGCAAGGAGGGGTCGATCAGTTCGCTGACGATGGCATAACCGTCGCGGTTCAAACCGTTCGCCGCAGCCTCCTGCGCCGCGCTGACGTCCAAGCCGTTCAATTCTTGCTTGCGCTGCCGTTTGGCGCCGTAATGCCAGGTGCTGACGCCCGTTTTGACTGCCCATCGCAGCGGCGACCGATTCACCTGCCAAAGCGCCCTGGACATCAATCCCATCTTTGCCGTCCCCAACCTGCCGGAAAGAAATATCGTTCAGACCCCTTGACCGGCCCGGCCAAGCGATTTGCCCCTTAGCAAATCCATGCATTATGGGCAACCGAAGAGTACCCTTCTGGAACCGGACATCCTAGAAGATGTAGAAGCGGATCCCCTGTCGCCAGAGCGGGAATCGATCTCCGTACCCGATCGCTCAGTTCCGATGAACGACAATCATGGCCGTCATATCGTTGATCCAAAGTCGACCGATATTGCGCGCGACATTGATCTCCGGCGGTATGCGAATGCAATCGACACGGGACACGCCCGGCATGGATTCGTACTCCGCCACATAGTCCCGAACCCAGCGATCTGACAAGAAAGACGAACGCCAATTTCGTCCGTTTTGCAATTCCGCTGGAGTCCAAGCATTGTACTCCACGTGGATGATCGCCTTGCGGGCAAGCTTGAGAGCCTGTTGCTTCGCGGCTGCGAAGATATCGTCGTTCACGTGCATTGTGGCACCGCAGCTGAAGACCACGTCCGCGCCCTCGACGCCGTTACGCTCGAGCACGCCTTCCACATCGGCCATCGAACCGGTCAGCAGCTTCGCGCCGCAGCCCTCTGGCATGTGTTGCATGCCCCATTTGACAGCGTTGTCGTTCAGCTCGACGCCATAGAGCTTGATGTTGCGATCAGCCCGCCAGATCGCCTGAAGATTTGCCCCGACATTCGGGCCGAGTTCGACCACCGATTCCGGCCGCAGGCCGGCGCAATAGTTGGCAAGCCAATCTCGCAAGGGCGTATTCTTCGCATAGTCGAGAAAAGCCGCCTCGCTCCTCTCGGTCCGCCAGAAATCCTGCCATACGGCAGACTCCCGCGCCCTCACCAGCACCGGCAGAGGCCCGATATTGGTCCCAGCACGCCAGAGGAGGACCTTGGGGTGGAAACTAGGAAGCCTGAACACGAAATTCTCCCGCCTGTCTTAACGCAAATGCCGGCTATTCGTGTGCAGCGCCGGCCAATTCTGCAAGCTGCCGGCGGTTGGCCGCTTCAGCTCCTCAATTTTAGATGAAGACCGGGCCTGATCAAGGCCCCAACGTCGGATCCAGCAAGGACCAGCTGAATTCCGGAGCCGGCACTGCCCGACCGGGCCGAGGACGCCGACACTCTGACGCTGCCTCGGCCGGTCGCCGACGGCGGAATTGGATTGATGCGACGAGATCACCGCTGCGTCAGCGCGCGGGCGAATTTGCCGAACATGGCTCGATCGCTCTGTGAAAGGATCAGAGCGATGCTCAGCACCCATGCTGCGACGCAGGCGATCGCCCCGACTATGATCAGTGCCGGAAGGGTATACGGCGTCGAATAGGCCTTATACGCGATCGTCCCCGCGGCAAGCACAGCTGCCACTAATGTTTGCTTGCCCAGTTGCTCCCAGAACAACATCTTTGGCAAGTGCATGACCGAGAGCATGCGGTGCGCAATCAAAGGCGCAAATACGACATAAGACAGCAACCACCCCAATATGAAGGCGCGCTCGCGCAGCCAAGCCAGCGTCAGTGCCGTCACAATATACTGCGCCAGGACCTGCAGATAAAGCAGGCGCGTGTTGAGACGCAGGAAATCCGACCTGACCATCAAAGCGGTTTGCCCGGCCCCCAGCATGACAGTCACAGCCGGAACCAACAGCGACAGAGCCAACCACGGCCATTCGCTCGAATGCTCGGGCCCGACCCAGACGCGCAATATGTCTTGGGAAAACAATGCAACGACGACAAGGATCGGCACAACGATCGCGGCAGGTAGAACGAGGCCATTTCGTCCCAGCAATTGCAATCGTCTAACGTCGGTTCGTTCGTCGAGATGTGCCGAAATCGGAAGAATTGCCGAATAAAGCGGGCTCATTGTCGTCTTGAGAAAGCGGGGAAGGCGCGTCAGCACATCGTAGGTTCCGACTTCGACGGGGCTGTAAAGTGCACCGATAGCCAGCGGAACCAGCGTCTGCTGGAAAGTTCCTGCGATACGGTTGTTGAACATGAGCCAACACCGGTAGGCCACGTCGTTCCGGCTCGAGGGGGTCCATGACCTGAAACGGAGCGAGGAGTTGCGCGCAAAGAGCCAGACGACGAGCGCAAGCACCACGTATTTGGCAACAATCGTCGCGAGATACGCGTAGGCGATCCAGGCAAATGAAAGGTTGCTCCAGACAGCGATGAAGATTGATCCCACGTAAGCGACGCTTCCCGCCACCTCGGTCAATCGCAGCCAGCTGTACTGCTCAAATCCCTTGAGCGCTCCTTCTGCAGCCAGCCCCAGGAAGGCAATTGGCATGATCAGCGCGGTCACCTTCAAGATAGCAATGAAATCCGGGGACTGATCGGCGTGAACCTTGAAGATAGCGGCAAGGTCCGCCGCGAAAAGCCAAAGCAGCACGCCCGAGAGCAATCCGGTGACTAAGGCAAGCAAGGTCAGCAACGAAACCTTTTCACCGGCCGTGGACCAGTCCCCGAGCCGCCCCCGCGCAATCACCTGGGTCGTAATCTCGGAAACGCCGAGATCGATCACTGCGAGGAAGCCGCTGGGCAGGAATGAGCGCAAGAGCACGATAAGCCCCAGCACCGCAAGCCCATAGGACTTCGCAATCAGGCCTACCGCGAACAGGCCCAGCACCCCGGCAACGCCGTAGGCGACGGCCGAGATTGCGGTATTATGAAGAAACCGGCGCAGCACAGTTCAGTTCACTTCCGCAAGCTGCAGGCTGGCACCGCTGAACATGCCGCCCCGAATACTTGCGGGCGTCCGGGCGACAAACCGGCGCCGGTCCGCCGAAGCAGCATCGATACGCTGCAATATCGTGTTGACCAGTCCATCGCCGAATACCTTGCCCGCACGGCGACGCTCGCCCTCGGCCGAGCCGTAGAGGCGCCGCAAAGCCTTGCCTGCCCTGTGTCCCAAGGTACGACGGGCGGCCGCCGCAGCGAGCCCGCGAAGCGACGGCGAGCGCGACCCAGCCGCCGGACGGAGATGCTGCTCGCCCGCGGCCATCGTCGACAACACTGCCTCCGAAACCCGAACGGAGCTCGCGCCATCCATGGCAAGGTAGAGATCGCTGATGATCTCCCGGCGAAAGTCCACAATCTCGGAAGAGGGGTGCGCCAGCTTGCCCTCGAGGCCTTGCCGCACCAACTCGATCAGCTCCGCTTCGCCATGCGCCCGGCGGCTGACCCGCGTCGCCGCATCGAGGCGGAGGGCCGGCGTGTTGAACCACTCCATGCTCAGCGGCTCCACGTTCAGCATTGTGGCCTCGATGGCGGTGGAGCAATTCTGATGAACCAGCAGGCGCGCACCGCTGATCCATTCGAGCGAGGTTCCACTCTGGATCACGCTTGCATTCGGCAAATCGGCGAAGGCCCCGTATGAATCGAGATTTTCAAACGGATGCGGCCGCAACACAAACGGCACGTCGGAAAAATGCTTCGCGAGCTCGATCGCCATGCCCAGCGTATGGCGATAGGCCTCCCGGCCGTCTGCGATGAACTGGCGTGCGAACTCGCGGGTGAAACCAGCCTGCACCATAGCCCCCTCCTCGTCGGAGGAGCTGCCCGAAAACCGCGGGTTTACGGTCGGAAAGTTCGTGTTGATCAGAACATAACCCGACGCTACCGACGGTTCGGGCAAAGCCGCGCGCCAGGGAGGCGCGCAGAAATCGTACCGGGGGCAGCCGGTCGCGCGAAGGATCTCAGCGGGGACGGTGCCTTGCCGCAGGAAAGCGGCATATTGCGCCTGCCCCCAAACGCAATAGAGATCGACGAGGTCGGTGCAGCCGGTCCCCTTCACCATGCCGGCGAATTGATCGGCGTTCTTGCCGCCGATGCCTTCGGTATCGAGGACACCGACCAGAACTCCCGCGCGCTTGTAGGATTTGATCAGGTCAACATTGTTGGGCCGGATGTAGTTGACAAGCACCATATCGGGCCGCAGCGCCGGAACATCGAACCCCTGCTCGTACATCGGCACCAGCGTGGCCCGTGCGCCGCGCGTTGCCAGTTGGCGCGCCAGCAACACCAGCCCTTCGAGGTCGCGAAGCGGGTTGTCGACGATCAGGCAGACATGCGGCTGGTCAGCCACGCGCGCTCCTCGCCGT
The DNA here is from genome assembly GCF_052075995.1 of Bradyrhizobium sp. 613_E4_N2_2. Taxonomy (NCBI): domain Bacteria; kingdom Pseudomonadati; phylum Pseudomonadota; class Alphaproteobacteria; order Hyphomicrobiales; family Nitrobacteraceae; genus Bradyrhizobium; species Bradyrhizobium sp. 613_E4_N2_2. Next base: position 2,886,546 of record NZ_CP197234.1, on the reverse strand, counting down.
AGTCACCTGCTGCGCAGACGCCGCTTCTTCAGCGGATGACAGCAGATCCCAGCTCATCGGCGTACCGCGGCGGACCGCCTGGCCGATGCGCTTACCCATCAGAGTCTCGAAATATTTTGGCGGCAGACCGAGACCGGGGCGAATGATGCGCAGATTCTGCTCGGTCAGCACGTCGCCGGGCGCGAGATCTTCGGCCACATAGAGCGAACGGCGGAAGATCAGGGAGTCCCGCTCTTTCTCGGTCAAGCCGTAACGGACCTCGCCGAGCGCCATCCAGGCCCGCTCGGTCTCGACCACCAGGGCCGCCATCTCTGAAGGTTCCATGGAAAACGTCGAGTCGACGCCGCCGTCGGCCCGCGCAAGCGTAAAGTGCTTCTCGATCACGCTTGCGCCGAGCGCCACGCTCGCCACCGAAGCGCCGATCCCGAAAGTGTGGTCCGACAACCCCACCTCGCAATCGAACAGCGCGCGCAGGTGTGGAATCGTCATGAGGTTGGTATCCGAGGGCGTCGCCGGATAGGTGCTCGTACACTTCAGCAGCACGAGCTGCTTGCAGCCCGCCGCTCGCGCCGCACGGACCGTCTCGTCGAGATCGGCAACCGTTGCCATGCCGGTGGAGATGATCATCGGCTTTCCGGTCGCGGCAACCTTGCGGATGAGCGGCAGATCGGTGTTCTCGAAGGAGGCAATCTTATAGCAGGGAACGCCAAGGCTCTCGAGAAAATCGACTGCCGTTGCGTCGAAGGGCGTAGAGAACGGGATCATGCCGAGCGATCGCGCGCGCTCGAAGATCGGCGCGTGCCACTCCCACGGCGTGTAGGCCTCCTGATAGAGCTTGTGCAGCGACCGCCCCTTCCAGAGGCTGTTGGGATCGTCGATGAAGAACTCGTCGCTGCCAAGGTTGAGCGTCATCGTATCGGCGGTGTAGGTCTGAAGCTTGAGCGCATGCGCGCCCGATTTCGCTGCTGCGTCGACGATCGCCAACGCGCGCTCCAGCGACTGATTATGGTTGCCCGACATCTCCGCAATGATAAACGGCCGATGCGCCCGGCCGATCGACCGCCCGGCAATGGATATCGTGTCACTCATCGGTCGCTTCCACCTTCTCAATACGCACCACGTAGCGATGACCACGAAAGTCGAAGAACGCGGGGAAACGTTGCGGATCTACCACTCTCAGGAGCTCGAACTGCTCAGCGATCGGGCGGTTCGGATCCAGCCGCGAATCCTCGAGCCCGCGCCTTCGGTAGTAGGTCGGAGTGCGACCATCCTGGCGCATGGGCGCCCTTCGCCCCTCAACGGCCACCGCCTCGCTCATCAGCTCCATTTCGATGGCAAACAGCTTCGCGTTGATCTCGTCATAGAGCTCGTGGCCCTCGAGAGCCATGTGGCGCTGCGCCCAAATGGCGCCGGTATCCACCTGATCCTCCGCCTCGAGCAACGAAACGACGATATCATGCTTTCCTTCGAGAATCTGCCAAATATGGGGGGACCAGCCGCGCCCGAGCGGAAGGTCGCTGGCATGGATCACCAAGCTCGCACCGTATCTCGCCCGGTCCTGCGCCGAGATGATTTCATGACACGAGATCAGGAAAAGGATATCGCCGCCCGTCAGCTCGGCCTTCTTTTGCACGAATTCGACATCGTGCGAGGCGCGCGCGATCCTCGCCCACTGTTCCAGATGAGCGTAGACCGGGTGTGAGGCACTTGAGCAGAGAATCGAAATCTTCATTCTTTGATCACAAAGCGGAACACGGCTCCCCGAGACCGCGCCGCATTTAGCACAAAAACCGGCCCGTCTGCCAAATACCTGGCTTCGCCGCTCCTGCCTGCCCTAACCGGAAGTGGCCCGCATGCAGGCCACGACCCGGTCCGCCCCCTGCCCATCGACCAGGGCCAGCGCGGCTTCGCCCAGCGCCCTGGTCCGGGCAGCATCGTCCAGCAGTGCTCGAATCGCGTCGGCCAGAGCTGTTCCGGACACGTCACTGGCCGCCCCGAGATAGACCGCCGCATGTTCCGCAGCCAATGCCTCGAGCGCGCCGACCTGATTCGACGCGATATCGACGGCGATCACGGGCAGACCCAGGCAGCAACGCTCCCAGCTCATGACGCCGCCGGCCCCGATCGACAGATCCGCCCGCCGCATCAATTCGGCAATATTGTTCGCTCCCCGATGCAGCTCGGTGCCCGACAGTCCGTGACAGAGCTGTGCAACCGAGTCCGCATGCGGATTGCTCAAGCCGATGACGGCATCCACGGCGAGCGACGGATGGGCAAGCCTCGCAATCGCCGTCAGCGCTTTCGCGGTTTCGTTGGTCGGATCGGAGCCGCCAAAACAGATCAGAATGCGACCGATGTTTCCGTCACGCTGCGCAAGCAGACGACGCTGCGCGGCAAACTCCGGACGAAGCAGCGCATAGCCGGGCCCGAGCAGTTGCACGCAGGCGAACGGGACCCGGTCGCGATAGCGCGTCTCCATGTGCGATACGAGGTTCTGGTCGAGCAGGATCTCGCAGTCGTGCGCACGGTCGGCAAGGTCGTCGATGGCGAGGATGCGCGTGCCCTCGCGGCGGCAGGCGTGCTCCCATCTGGCATCGAGGGCGTAGTGATCGACGACGAGCCATTCGGCCGGACCGATCTCGTCCAGGGCGATGCGCGTCTGGTCTGCGTCCTGTTGCCACGTGGTGGGCAGCCAGTGTCGATGCGGTCCGCCACGATCATCGGTCTCGGGCCGCTTCGAGGGATCTGACAAAAGCCGCACCGCGTGTCCGTGGCTCTCGACAAGGTGTGCCAACCCGGCCGCATGGCTGCGCATGAGAAAGCACGACCGCGCTCCGCCCGAGGCGAGCGCGTCCGCAAGTGTGAGACACCGCGTGAGGTGCCCAAGCCCCATCTCGACCGAAGCATCGACGCGGAAGACGACCTGCTTATTCATCGCTTGCGCCCGCCTTCCTCTATCCCGCCCCGGGCCGCCTGCACCGGGTGCCCGCCACGGTTGGCCAGATAGGGCCGTCTCCTACCACACTTCGGTGGTGGAACCGGCCCCAATCCACCCCTTGAGCTATCGTGCAGGCTTCTATATGCGGAAACCGCAACCGAGCAACCCCGCCCCACATGTCGCCCGAAAAAACCCTTCTGATCACGACGCTGGCCGAATACCAGACCCGATTCTGGATTCCGGTGGCTCAGCGGCTGCGCGCGGCGGGATATTTGGTCGAACTGCTTGCCTTCGACGATCGCAGTGCCGAGATGTCCGAGGCCGCGGGCGTCCCGGTCGTGAACATGTACCGCGAAGGCCTCAAGACCGGGCCCTCGCCCGACGACCGGCAGGCTTTCGATGGCCGCATCGAGGCCTACGGCCTGGACGGCTCCAACTTCCTGTTCAGCCACGAGCGCTTCACCTTCGGCATCCGCGACACCGCCGCGCTGCGCCGTCGCTTCATGATCTACACCAACGCCATGGAGGCTGTGCTCGACCGGCTGGAGAGCCGCGGCAAACGCGCCGAGCTGGTACAGGAGCTCGGCGGCTTCCTCTCCGTGATCACGAGCTTCTACGCCGCGAAGCGCCGCGGCATCCGCAACTGGTTCATCGAGCCGTCGTTCTTTCGCGGACGGATGTATTTCACGCCTGACAGTTTTGGCGCGCCCGAGATGATGGCGAAGCCCGCCGACGACGTCTCGCCTGATGTGAAATCCTATCTCGATGCCACACTGAACCAACGCGCGATCGTGATCCCGAAGAAGGACGCGCATCATTACTCGGCGGCCTTCAAGAAGGTGGTGAACCTGCGCAACTCGCGCCGCCTCGCCGAAAAGCTGTGGGACCAGTTCGCGCTCGGCAAGCACCAGGAGTTCGGACACAATCTGCGGCACGCGAGGGTGCACGCGATGATGGCCGTCAACGCGGCGAGACTGCGCAAGCTCTATCGCCCGATTCCCGAGACGCCGTTCGTCTACTATCCCTTCCACGTGCCCGCCGACATGGCGCTGACGCTGCGCGCGCCTGATTATCTCGACCAGGTCGCGACCGTCGACTTCCTGCTGCGAACGATTCCGGATTCGCACCTGCTCGTCGTCAAGGAGCATCCCGCGCAGATCGGCGCGATCTCGGCGGATCGGCTCTTCGAGCTCGCACGGCGCTTCGACAATCTCGTCTTGTTGCCGCCGCAGACCAACAATTACGCTGTCCTCAATCGGGCCGATGCCGTCATCTCCGTCAACAGCAAGTCGGGCGCCGAAGCCCTGCTGCTCGGCAAGCCGGTCGTGGTGATGGGCGATGCGTTCTATCGCACCTGCCCGCTGGTCTATTCGACCGACCGTCTCGCCGACGTGCCGAAGCGCCTGCGCGAGGCGCTCCGGGCCGGACCGTTCGACCCCGCCAGCGGAGCGCCTTATTTCGAAGCCGCGTGGCGGCGCTCGTTTCCCGGCGAGCTCTACATCGGCGATCCCGGGCTGCTCGACACGTTCACGGCCTCGTTGCGGGCCGCGCTCGCCGAGCCCGCGGCTGCTCACTGAACGGATCACGCGATGCCTCTCGTCTCCATCATCATGCCGTCCTGGAACGTCGAGCGCTTCATCGAGGAAACCATCCATTCGGTGCAGGCCCAGACCTTCGACGACTGGGAACTGCTGATCGCCGATGACTGCTCGACGGATCGCACGCCCGCGATCATCGCGGAGATCGGCGAGCGTGACCCCCGCGTCAAGCTGATCCGGTTGCCGAAGAACGGCGGTCCGGCGCTGGCGCGTCAGGCCGCGATCGACCAGGCGCAGGGCCGCTATCTCGCCTTCCTCGACAGCGACGATCTGTGGCTTCCCGCGAAGCTCGAGCGCCAGCTCACCTTTGCCCGCGAGACCCGCGCCGCGCTGAGCTACACCGCGTTCCGCCGCATCGACGAGGCCAACACCAAGTCCGGCCGGCTGATCGAGGTGCCGGCGAAGCTCAGCTACAATCAGCTCCTGAAGAACACCTCGATCGCGACACTGACCGCGCTGGTCGATCGCGAGATTTCAGGCCCCGTCGCGATGACCAACGAGGGCTACGACGATTTCTGCCTGTGGCTTTCTATCCTCCGGCGCGGCCATATCGCGCACGGCCTCAACGAGGATCTGGCGCGCTACCGCGTCAGGGGCTCGTCCGTCTCCAGCCGCCCGATGCGCTCCGCCAAATGGGTCTGGAACGTCTACCGCAACGTCGAGCAGCTGCCGCTGCTCAAATCGGCCTGGTGCTTCGGCCATTGGAGCGCGCGCGCCTGGCTCAAGCGGCGGCAATTCTAGCGGCAGGCGAGGCTTGCCCGAAATGAACATTGCGAGCTGGATCGTCATCGGCCTGGTTGCCCGCAAGGATCTCCGGCGCATTCGCGTCACCGCGCGATCGATCGAGACGCGGCGGTCCGCTTTCTTCGGCCCCGGCCGCCGCGAGCCGTCACATCACGCGACCGTCCTCGACGAGGCGCCGACGACCTGATCGAGCTGGTCGAGCGAGAATTTGCGCAAGTCCCGGCCTTCGCGCAGCGCCTTGTACCAGTCGACGGTGAGGCGCAGGCCGTGGGCCAGATCAAGCCGCGGGGTCCAGCCGAGCTCGCCGCGCGCCTTGGCGCAGTCGAGCCTGAGATAGGCGGCTTCGTGCGGATGCGGGCCGGCATCGGCCGTCCAGCGCGCGCCGTCGCCCCACAGCGCGATCAGATGTTCGACCACGGTCCCGACCGGCACCTCGCTTGCCGCATCGGGCCCGAAATTCCAGCCGCCGATGAAGTGGTCGTCGCCCGCCAGCCGCTCGACCAGCTCGAGATAGCCGAGCACCGGATCGAGCGCGTGCTGCCACGGCCGCACCGAATTGGGATTGCGGATGCGCAGCGCCTCGCCCGCGAGGAAGGCCTGCATCGCGTCGGGCACCAGGCGGTCGCGCGCCCAGTCGCCGCCGCCGAAGACGTTGCCGGCGCGCGCAGTCGCGACACGCGCCGCGCCCTTCGCATTGAAGAAGCTGTAGCGATAGGAGTGCGTCACGAGCTCGGCGCAGGCCTTGCTGTTGCTGTAGGGATCGTCGCCGCCGAGACGGTCGCTCTCGCGGAAGGCCGCGCCCGTGCCGTTGTTCTCGTAGCATTTGTCGGTGGTGACGATCAGCATCGCCTGAAGCGAGCGCAACTGCCGTGCCGCCTCCAGCACGTGCACAGTGCCCATCACGTTGGTCGCAAACGTCTCGACCGGCTCCTCATAGGACGGGCGCACCAGCGCCTGCGCGGCCATGTGGATGACGATGTCGGGATCGGCCTCTGCCATTGCGCCGCGCAAGGCAGAGAGATCGCGGATGTCGGCCACGCGGTGCTTGATGTCGTCGGCGATGCGGGCCGTCACGAACAGCGCGGATTGATGCGTCGGCGGCAGTGCATAGCCGTAGACGCTGGCCCCGAGGCGACGCAGCAGCAGCGAGGCCCACGCGCCCTTGAAGCCGGTATGCCCGGTCAAAAAGACCTTCTTGCCGCGCCAGAATGCCGGATCCGTCACCAGACCCTCCATTTGGCGCGGTTGCCCGCCCACTCGGCCTCGAGGAAATTGCGATCGCGCAGCGAGTCCATCGGGTGCCAGAAGCCAGGATGCACATAGGCGCGCAGATCGTCGCCGCGCACGAGCTGCTCCATCGGCTCCCGCTCCCAGATCGTCTTGTCGCCCGCGATCAGTTCGCCAACCGACGGCGACAGCAGGAAGAAGCCGCCATTGATCCAGCCGCCGTCGTCATTGGGCTTCTCCTCGAAATTGACCACCCGGTCGCCTTCGATCGCGACCGCGCCGAACCGTTTCGCGGGCCGCACCACCGAGACGGTGGCCCTCCGCCCATGCGCCTTGTGGAAGGCGATCTCGGCGGCGAGATCGATGTCGGCGACGCCGTCGCCATAGGTCAGCGCAAAGAACGGCTCGTTCGCAACGTAAGGCAGCACCCGCTTCAGCCGACCGCCGGTCTGGGTGTCCTCGCCGGTGTCGACCAGCGTGACCCGCCAGGGCTCGGCGGTCTCGCGATGCACCTCCATCCGGTTCTCGGCGAGATGGAAGGTGACGTCGGACATGTGCAGGAAGTAGTTCGCGAAGTACTCCTTGATCATGTAGCCCCGGTAGCCGAGGCAGATCACGAAATCATTGAAGCCGTAATGGCTGTAGATCTTCATGATGTGCCACAGGATGGGCCGGCCGCCGATCTCGACCATCGGCTTCGGGCGCGTGCTGGTCTCTTCGGCAATTCGGGTTCCAAGACCACCCGCGAGAATGACAACTTTCATAAGCCGGCTCCGGACGGGAGGCGCTCTCCCTTTTTTTCGCTTTCCAGACGGCTTCTATACGAACCCGGGGCGGCTGGAAATCATTTGGTCTAGGGGCCGAATTGGCGAGATCGGCTGTCGGTCGACGCGGGATTGACGGGCGGTGAAGATTCGGCCAACTTTGGGTTGCAGATGGGATCGAGGGATTCCGGCCGAAAGTCGTTTAGTGTGCTCATAGAAAAAAAACGGGAGGGCAACTGGCGGCGCGGGGCTTGGGGGTTGATAGCGCTGCTGGCTCTAGCTTGGTTTATCGTTTACCAGCACAACACGGCGCGACTTCCATACTACGCGGTTTCGGACATGGATCAGCTGACCACGCTGGACGTGCTCCTTATCGCCGGAGGAAAGCTGCCGGATCACGTCACTCATCCGGCCGCCGGCATGTATCTGTTCTTGTCCTGGAGCCAGTGGTTCGGCCGACTGGTTGGGCTCCTGCACATGCAGGACTACACGGCAATCTATAGCTGGGCAAATCCTCTGCTCGGCATTGCAGAGCTGACCGAGTTTCTTCGCGCCCACCTCGCATTTCTCGCTGTCGGCTCAGCCCTGCTGCTTGTGGGCTCGCTTGCATTGCTTACCCGCGGCGGAGCCCTCTTCCTCGTGTTCCTGTTTGTTTGTTTCGCCGGCTCGCGATCGCTGGCGTACCATACGATTCTGTTCCGCACGGACATGTTCGCCCTCTTTTATGCAGCATGCAGCTTGTTCGCCGCCCTGCTCGCGGTCGAAGCCAACAGGAAGCCCCTCTCCTCCGCTATGACCATCGCTTCGGGTATCTTTGCTGGGCTCGCACTCTATTCGAAGATACAGATTTTTCCGACCATCGCGGCGACGCCGCTGTTTGCAATACTGATGATGCATCGGAACCCGGAGCTATCTGCCTGTTCGAACATTACGCAAAGTGGGAACCGAAGGATTGCAACGATTTCGATCGGCCTTTACGTCGCGCTGATCACAATCGCGCTGTTTGTCGAGCTGCCAACCACCTTCTACCACTATCGGGCGGCGTTCTCGATTACGCCGTTTTGCCTCGCTGTCGGCCTCGCGCTGGCCATTCCCGTCGCGTTGACGGAACGTTTTAGGCAGCAGCCGGATGGCCCAGCCTACCGCTTCGCTAGCTTCGCGAATCTGATGGGACTTGGTTTCGTGCTTTCGATTCCGACGCTGGCGCTGGCTTTCTCCGACCCGCCGACGGGTGGCTTCTATGCGCTGTCGATCGCCAAGATCGTATTTCTTGGTAAGTTCGACACCGGTCTGTTTGTCTGGCCAAGCTTATTGACCCAGTTCTCCTATGCTCCGATTCTGCTTCTTTCGCCGACCTTGATGCTCTGCCTGCTGGCTTTCGATCAGCGACGCACCTCGAATTATGTCGAACTCGCGCTTCTCGGACTGATTTTCCTGCTTTTCGTCATCTCGGTGCTCGTCTTCAATAGAGGAATTAACGGACAGGACATCATATACACAGAGCCGCTGGGCCTGCTGTTGTGTGGCGTCCTTCTGCAAGTGCTCTGGCAGCGACGTATCGTTGCGCAAATTGCGGCTGTGGGCTTCGGCATGTTGCTGGCAGTCCATGTCGTGATACAGGGTCATCCGGCATCGCGCATCAGCGCCGAAATCGCGAACTATTTCGAGGAGAGCCGGCAGCTCGTCACTTACTTTGGCCACGGGTCCCAAGGTCTATTCGAAGGGCAGCTGAAACGCATGTTCGTGCGCGAAGACAACGGGCGCGAGATACCGACACGATCGCGCGACGCGATCTTCGATCAGGCTGCCGACTATCGCACGATCATCTCGCAGATTCAGTTCAGCTTACCCAACCAGCGCCAGGACTGGAGCCGCATTGGTGTGATCGCCAATGGATTAGCACCCTACGGCCACGAACGTCCGGCAGACAGATTCGCGAACGTCACCGAAGATCTTGCCGGCGCGATATCTTTCGCCCCACATGACGCCCTGCCAAGGCGCAATGCGGATACGCTCGACAATGTGCTGAACCTGCTCGGCGTGTTCTCGGCGGAGCGGAACGCCATGCTTCGTCTGCGTCCGGGGATCATTCGGACACGGCGTGATCTGGCCGTGTTCGTCCTCGTCCCCACGGCGCTGAAGACTGAGTTCGATGGGACCGAGAATTTCGACGAGATCAAGGTCGGGGAGCAAAGCTACGCTACGGTGGCAATACCTGCCCAGCCGACCGACGCGCTCTTGGCCAAACTCGCTGCCATCCCGGATCGGATCATCGTGATCAAGAGAACGCATAGTTAGGCCTGTTCGCGAGAATCAGGGTTCGACGGCGGCCCTGCCAGGAACCGCACAAACCTCGCCACCTTGCACTTGAGACGAAAATAATTTTTCGGTGGGCCGCGCCGGATTGAGGTATCAAATTACCTCCCCGAAACAGGGTTGGCGATTCCATTCGATACCGATACCACTCTGCTCGCCCAGCCCGGCGAAGGCCTCCCGCTCAGCACGAGATCAACCTGGAACCGATAATGCCGTTTGACAGCTACAAGAACAGCCGCGTCCTCGTGACCGGAGGCGCCGGCTTCATCGGATCGCACCTTTGCGAGCGACTGCTCGACGCCGGAGCCGAGGTGGTGTCCGCGGACAATTATTTCACCGGCAGCCGGCGCAACATCGCCCATCTGATCGCAAATCCGCTGTTCGAGGCGGTCAGGCACGACGTCACCTTCCCGCTCTACATCGAGGTCGACGCGATCTTCAACCTGGCCTGCCCGGCCTCGCCGATCCACTACCAGCGCGACCCCGTGCAGACCACCAAGACCTCGGTGCACGGCGCCATCAACATGCTCGGCCTCGCCAAGCGACTCAAGGCGCGGATCTTCCAGGCTTCGACCAGCGAGGTCTATGGCGATCCGCTAATCCATCCGCAGACCGAGGATTATTGGGGCAACGTCAACCCGATCGGCATCCGCTCCTGCTACGACGAGGGCAAGCGCTGCGCCGAGACGCTGTTCTTCGACTACTGGCGCCAGCACGGCCTGCCGATCAAGGTCGCGCGCATCTTCAACACCTACGGCCCGCGCATGCAGCCCAATGACGGACGCGTGGTGTCGTCCTTCATCGTCCAGGCGCTCAACGGCGAGCCGATCACCGTGTTCGGCGACGGCGGACAGACCCGCTCGTTCTGCTATGTCGACGATCTCGTCGAAGCCATCCTGCGGCTGATGGTGACGAACGAAGACGTCACCGGCCCGATCAATCTCGGCAACAATTCCGAGTTCACGATCCGCGAGCTCGCCGAGAAAGTCATCGAACTCACGGGCTCGCGCTCGAAGCTGGTGTTCAAGCCACTGCCGCAGGACGACCCGCGACAGCGCCAGCCCGACCTCGCCAAGGCGAAGGGGGTGCTGAACTGGGAGCCGAAGGTTGCGCTCGAGGACGGCCTGAAGGAGACGATCGCCTATTTCAAGCACTCGCTCGAAATCGCCTGATCCAGCTCGCAGCTCACCTCGTCCGCAAGCGAGCCCGTCCGCAATGATCGCACTGTCCGGCATCATCAGCAACCTGCGAGCCCGGCTCGACACCAGGGCCGCTTTGACGACCCTGGTGCTGTTGCATAGCGCCCTCACCTGCCTGTCGCTGATCAGGGTTGCGACTTTCCAGTCCTATATCCACTTCAGCGGCGACCGCGTCTGGATCGCGGTCACCATCGCGTCCGTCTTCTCTATCGTCTCGCTGCTGTTCGCTGCCGCCCGGTTCAGCTTCGGCTATTTCGTCGGCTTCTATTTCTACACGATGATCCTCGGCTTCCTGTGGATCGACGTCTTCTCCGACTACAGCTATCCGCAATTGCTCGCGGGGTTTTCGGCGGGCTTGTCGCTGGTACTGGTGCTGTTGCCCATGCTGTTCGTGCGGGCGCCGTTCCGGCAGCTCGTCGTACTGTCGAATGCCCGCTTCGAGCATCTGTTGACGCTGATCCTAGCGATCTCCATCGGCACCATCGCCGTCGCCTCGACCTACAATTTCCGCCTGGTCGCTATCGCGAACATCTACGATTACCGCGGCGAGATCGCGTTTCCCGGCCCGGTGCGATATCTCATCGGCTGGGTCTCCAGCACACTGCTGCCGTTCGCCTTCGCCTGTTACTGGCTACTCGGCCATCGCTGGCGTGCCGTGCTGGTCGTGATCCTGCTCCTCTTCTTCTATCCGATCACACTGACGAAATTTACCTTCTTCACGCCCGCGTGGCTGTTCGCGCTGGCCGTGCTGTCACGCTTTGCGCCGGCGCGAACTTCGGTCATCCTTTCGATCTTCATTCCCATGCTGATCGGCCTCATCGGGAACGTCGCAACAGGCGCAAGCCTCAGCGGAATCGTCGGTCGATATTTCGACCTTGTCAACATCCGGATGATCGCGACGACATCGAGTGCGCTCGACATCTACAACGATTTCTTTGCGAGCCATCCGCTGACCTATTTCTGTCAGATCTCGCTGCTGAAAACCGTAATGCCTTGCGCCTACCAGGATCAACTGTCGGTAGTGATGCAGGATACGTACGGGTTCGGCATGATCAACGCCTCCCTGTTCGCGACGGAGGGTGTCGCCTCGGTCGGACTTTACTTTGCGCCACTGACAGCACTTGCGGCGGGTTTCATCCTGGCTCTGGGCAACCGAGCTTCGGCAGAACTGCCGCAGCGTTTCGTGTTGATCTCCAGTGGCACGCTACCGCACGTTCTGCTCAACACGCCGCTTTCCGTCGCCATGGTGACCCACGGCGCCGCGCTTCTCTTCCTGCTCTGGTATGTGACGCCGCGAGGCATCTTCGATGCGGACCGGAAACCCTGACTAGGGAACTTCCGGATTCTTTATCACATCCGCGGTCAGCCGGACGAAATCGGCAACGAAGGCTTTGACGCGCTCATCGAGATTGGGCAGGAGGTCGCGGACGATCTCAGGATCGGCCGATCGCGCGACCTGCGACATGTGATCGGCCAAGGCTTCGGCATCGTGGATGCCGAAATATCGCGCGCGGCCCTCGGTCTGCTCGCGATGCACCTCGAGGCCGGACAGCAGCATCGGGACACCAAACGACTTTGCTTCCTCGACGGTGGTGCTCCACCCCTCGCACTCCGAAGGATTGATGAGCGCCGCCGACGCGCGCAGGAGCGCGTAGACATGGTCGAGCGGGATCATTCCGAGGTGCCGAAAATTCATCTCCAGGCCGCGCGCCTTGATTTCCCGCATCATCGCCTCGAAGCGACCGGGCTCGCGGAAGTCCAGCGTACTTCCCGACGCCGCGACGACGACGTCGAGCCCCCTGCGTTTCAAGAGGTCGAGCGCATCGACGACGAGCTGGTGATTCTTGTGACGCCAGAACTGGTTCGGCAGATAGAAATAGCACGGCGGCAAGCCATAGCTTGCGATCACGTCGGACGGATTCGTGGCGAGGAGGCTGGCCGGCGGTTCGGTCGCAAACCGGACCACGGAGACGGCGTTCAACAGGCCCGGATAGAATTTCTTGAGATCACCAAGTGCGCTGGCGCTGCTCAACATGACGTGGCGGCCGGAGGCAAGCTGGATCCGAAAGCCGAGATCACGCCGCCAATAGGCGCTCCTCGAGAAAAGATGCGGGAGCAAACGGTGCTGGAAATCCGGGAACCAGGCGATCGCCGGGAACGGCAGACGCCAGCCAAAGAAGCGCGCGGATTCGAACACCATGTCGATCTTGCGAGTCTTGAACTCGGCGATGGCGGGACCGTCCAGACCAAAGGCAATCGCGCGGGCGAGATCCGTCGCACGGGCAAGGCCGGTCGCGGCATGATCGAACACCGGCGAGCGCACGACCTCGACGGCGGGAATGCCGGCCAGCGCCGCGATCTCCTCGGAATCATCAGCCGTTCCGGCAAACAGCACGGGCGTCACCGATCCCGGCGCGTGCCTGTTGAGCGCCTCGAACAGATTGCGTTGATAGTTGTGGCCTCCCGCCCATAGGCGGCGCGGAATGTTGGTGAAGGCGATCCGCAGCGGCGCGCGCTCAGGCACGGGCTTGGCCCCTGAACCATTCGACGTAGTCGGCCAGGCCGCGCTCCAGCGGGATGTGCCAATCGAAATTCATGTCGAGCACGCGCCCGTTATCGGCCAGCAGGCTCGTCGGATCGCCCGGCCGTGCGACGCCGGAAAACCGCACGACCGTGTTGCCGCCCCAATGCCCGATCAGGCCTTCGGCAATGCCGGCCACGCTCACACCGCGCCCGGAGCCGCCATTGATCACGCCAAAATCGTCCTGCCACGGCCCCTCTGCGACGCGCGCCAGCAGGCGGACAACGTCGCGAACGTCGGTCCAGTCCCTGATCTCGGCTCCTGTTCCACCGAGATTCAGCGTACGCTGCTCGTTCCGCAGCCGCGAGCAGATGTCCCACAGAAGCTGCTTGCGAAGATTGGGACCATAGACCGAGAACAATCGCACGACCCTGCAGCGAATGCCGAAGCCCTGGACGTAGCTTTGACACAGCTGCTCCATCATCAGCTTGTGATGGCCGTAGGGCGACATCGGCGTCAGCATCGCGCTTTCGGGGATCGGACCGGAGTGATCGGCACCGTAGACCGCGGCGCTCGACACGACGACCAGCCGGCTCATCGGCGCAAAGCTTCGAAGCCATTCCAGCAGGCGCGCCGTGCTGGCCACGGTCCGCGAAAAATCCTCGAACGGACGCTCTATCGACAGGCCGACGGACGATCCGCCGGCGAGATGGAAGACGTGCGACGGCAGTCCGTGCGCGGCAGCGAGCGCGTTCAGATTGGCCGCGTCGACTTCACCGTTGATCCAGGCCTGCAAGCCGAGCACGCGCGCATCGGCCGGATCGAGGGCGCCATGACCGACACCATGAACCACATGCCCGCCGCCCGCCAACTCGCGGACGAGATGGCGGCCGATGAATCCGTTCGCACCGGTAATCCACATCGGCATAACGTTACCTTGCGGGCCGATGAATGGCCTGTAAGCGCATTCCAGTCCTCGTTGTCACAGGTGCCCCTTCATCGCTCGTCCGGCGACAATTCCCTGATGATGGTGGCAGGATTACCCGCCACGATGGAATACGCTGGAACGTCCTTGGTGACCACTGCGCCCGCGGCGACGATCCCCCCCTCACCGATCGTCACGCCTCGCATGACCATCGCGCAAGCACCAATCCACGCATCGTCGCAGATCCTGATCGGGCGGTCATCGAGAGAGAGCTTCCGTGGGTGACCCAGAGTGAATATCTGCTTCGCCTGCTCGTGCCGCTCGCTAGCACGGATCGGATGCGAGAGATTATCGAATATGTTCACGGAATGCGAAATCAGGACGCGGTTTCCGATGTCGATCGAAGCTCCCGACCAGATCCGTGTGCCCACTCCGATATAGCACCATTCTCCGATCGTAATCCGACCGCCGTGACCGAGGACCATCAGCTCGCCCCTGACGTGAGAACGGTCGCCAATGACAATCCTGTCACTATCGCCGAACGCGTTCCTGATCCGCGCGGTATGAGCCAGGAATGCTTGTCCATGCAAGCGGCACGTCGCCCGTCCGATCAGACGCTGGACAACATAGTGAAAGTTAAGACCATCGATGGCATGCGCACAATGGCGAGCGAGCTTTGAAAGGGCGGACATCAGGCCCCCCTCTCACGCCGCAAGGCCGATCGTGTTCGGATTCTCAATTGACACCTCCGACGGAGCCCGGCTCCCGTCCTTTACTCGATCAGGTAGTTGAGATTCATGCAATCAATCGGAAAGACGCTGCGGCAAACGCTGTAGCACGGCTAAAGGCGCCCTATGAGGTCTCCGAATTCTTTCCATTGCGCGTCTTTGCTGTAAATGTCACGGATGCGGGCCCGCCCGAGCGCGGCGATTTCGGCCGACCGGGGCCAGTCCTGCAGACTTCGCGAGGTCACTTCGGCGGCGTGTTCCGGCGTTCCATAGGTTTCGATCGTGACGCCATCCTGTATGCCCTCCGGATATCTTCCGGCGTCGGACACGAGCAGAGCACCGCACCCCATCGCCTCGAAGCAGCGCATATTGCCGCGGTCTTCGCCGGCCATGTCGATCGAGCCATTCAGGACGATCTTCGACGAACCGATCAGCTCATAGAGGTCTCTCCCGAACACAGGCGGCCGGGCGATGGCTGCGATGGCAGCGGGACGCCTGTGCTGTCCCAGCGGCAGCAACCGTCCGATGGCGCTCTCGGCGAGCCTGGTCAGGCGCGATGCATCGAGACAAAGCACGACATTGTGGGCGTCCGCCAGGTGTGCGACCCGCTCCAGCGTCCTGGCACGCACGCGATGGTGCCGCGAGTAACCGCCGACGAAGAGGACGTCGATCGGACGCCCGCCGTGGCCATACTCGTCCATCACGGGATCATGCGCCGGAAAGAACGGTTCGCCCCGGCATCCCTTGCTGCGCCAGATGTCGAGGATCGAAGGAAAGTTTGCAAGCACGGCGCCATAGGCTGTGAAATCGGCATTTCCCGACGGCGCCGCGCGCCAGCACAGCGTCTTCTTCACGCAGCCCGGCAACTTGGCAACGAACGCGCTGGGATAGCGCACGGGGTCGAGATTGTAGAACACCTCGGTGGCGTGGTGCTCGATCTGCGCGAGCAGGATGGCCTCGAGCGTTGGCTCGCCCGACATGCCCTGCTCGCGCGCCCAGCGGCGCTGCAGGACCTCGTCGTCACCATTGGTAAAGAAGGCCTCCGGCGATCCATCAAGCACCGGCTTCAGGAAATGTGCCGCGCCGAAGCGGTCGTTGAGAAACACCTCGCGACGCTCTTCGAAGCTGACCGCCTTTGCCGCAAGCATGTTCAGCCGCGGCAGATAGGAAGGATAGAAGCAGCTATTTTGGAACAGACGCATCTTACGCGTACCTCGCCAACATCCATTTCATGTTCAGATACGGCCAGATCCGCCCGACCGCCTCCCAATCCCACGTCTTCGACGCGGTCAGGCGGCCGACCGCTTTGCGCAAGGCCGCTTCATCCACCAGTTCGGCAAACGCCGGCACCTCGCGAGCGAGCAGGTCTGCCGTCCAGCCGGCCAAAGCTCCGTTCAGCCATTCGGGCATCGGCGAGTTGAAGCCGACCTTGCGGCGCGCCGTGCGGATCGACTCCGGCATCAGCTTGGCCATCGCGCGCCGGGCAACAGCCTTGGTGTAGCCATCCGCCGACTTGCTACTTTCGGGAAGCGCCATCGTGTAGGTCACCAGGCGCCAGTCCATGAAGGGCATGCGGACCTCGACGCCGTGGGCCATCGAGAGACGATCGAAGTTGCGCAAGATGGTAGGCAGCACCGTGCTGTGAAACATGCGGTAGAGGCGCCGGTTCAGGCCGCCCCATTCACGCGGCAACACATCCTCCTCTGCGACCAGCGGAAGCGGAGCCGGAAGATCGCGCAGGCCACCACGCAGAAAATAGACGCCCTGACGCTTCAGGGCCAACATGCGCAGGAAGTCCACGCCGCGACGCGCCAGCGGCGATCGCGACGCCAGGTCTTCTGCCGCGTTCCGGATCCGAAACGCGAACGTCTGTCCTTCCTGCAAATAGGCGCCCATCAACTCGTCCGCTCCGTGGCCGTCAAGCGACACCGTCACGTCGTTTTGCCTCAATTGCCGATAGATCAGCCATACCGCGCTGGGCAGGCTGATATAGACGTCGTCGAGATCGTCAAGAATCCGGTCGAGATCCGTCAGCGCATCGGCCTGCCCGATTTCAAGAAACGTGGGCTCGACCTTGGCCCAGGCTGCAGCCTCCTCGGCCATCGGCCGCTCGTCATTCAATGCACCCGGGAACGTGGCGACGAAGGCGTGGCGCCACGCGGCACTGTCGCGCGGCCCCATCCCGGCCTGCTCGTGCGCCGCCATGGTGCAGATCACCGCCGATGAATCGAAGCCTCCGGACAAGCACGTCCCGATCGGCACATCGCTGCGCATCCGCAGGGCCACGGCATCCTGGAACAGCTCGCGGAAGCCGGCGACGCGCTCGGATTCCGTAGTCGGCACCGACGGCAAATGATCGACGGTCCGCCACCAGCGCCGGACGCTGACCTTGCCCTGGCGCAGCCACATGCAATGGCCGGCCTGCAGACGGCGAACCTGCCGAAACAAGGTCCGCTCGCTTCCCTCGATCCCGAAGGCGTCGAGCAACAGCCGGCGCGCCACCTCCAGATCGACCGAGGGATCGATCAGTCCGCTCCGCACCAGCGCCCGCTGCTCGGAGGCGAAGACAAATCGCTCCGGCGACATGGCATAAAGCAGCGGCTTGATTCCGAAGCGATCGCGCGCGAGGAACAATTCGCGCGTGCTCGTATCGAAGATCGCCAGGGCCCACATGCCGTTGAAGCGCGGCAGCATGTCTTCCCGCCAGGCTTCCCAGGCGGCCAGGATCACTTCGGTATCGGATTCGCTACGGAACACCGCGCCCTGCGCCTCGAGCTCGCGGCGCAGCTCGAGGAAGTTGTAGATCTCGCCGTTGAAGACAATGACGTGACGGCCGTCCGCGGACAGCATCGGCTGATAGCCGCCTTCGCCGGGATCGATGATCGCAAGGCGCCGGTGGCCGAATGCGAGAGTCCGGTCCGCGCTGAACCAGGTCCCTTCGCCAAACGGACCGCGGTGCGCGATCAGGCTGGTCAGTCGCGAGATGTCGGCCGGCTCGACCGCATTGCCGCGCAAATTGACGATTCCGGCGATTCCGCACATGTCCTAGATGACCTTGAGGGGCACGAAGCGACTGACTATGGCCCGCAAGTCCTGCCAGCAGGCGCTTCGATACGGCCCCAGCTGCGACGCGGCAACCCCGACGACGAAGATGATCGCAGCCGTCAGCGACGCGACTGCTCCCACCGACCACCAGGACGGCGCAAGCTGGAATGGTGCGCGGTCGAGACCGTAGCGCAACGCCAGCGCCGTCGCGATCCCGATGCCAAGCGGCATCAGCACGCAATGGACGACGCGCGGCCACATGCCGGCGAGGTCGAAACTGCGCCGCAACAGCATGACGATGGTCGCCATCTGCGCGATCATGCCGGCGCACGCGCTCCAGCCTGCGGCCTGCCAACCAAAGCTTGGCAAGACGATCGCGCTGGTGACGAGGGTGACGCCCCCCGTAATCAACGCAATGAGCGCGTTGAAACGCGACTGTCCCTGCGCCAGCAGGTAGAAGCCGAACACGTTCGCGCTCGATCCGAGGATGCCGGCAATCGACATTACGACGAGCACCCGCGCGGCCTCGGCCGCGACCTCGGCACCGGTCCAGACATGCAGCAGCGGACCGGCCACGGGGATCAATGCACCCAGGGCGCTTGCGGCAAGGACGTTCAAGATCCACGACGATCGGAACAGCAGGTCGACCTTGCGATCCTCGCTCTCCTTTTGCAGCGTGCTGAAGAACGGAAACAGGATCTCACCGACCTTGAGGATGCCGATATAGGTTGCCTCCTGCAGACGCTGCGCCACGCCATAGAAACCGACGAATTGTGGTTGCAGCAGCGCGCCAAGCAGATATCGATCGGCCTGCCCCGCAAGCAGCGCACCGCCCTGCGCGGCAACTTGCCAGCCTCCCAGCCGAACCAATTTGCCGAGCGCCTCGCGATGCAACGCCGGCGGCGCCAGCCATTGACCTATGCTGCGGGACCAGACCAGAGCCATCAGCAGGCCGGCCGCGAACCCAAGCGCCTGGCAGCCAAGGAAAGTCGAGGCGTATGGCGCGGCGGGAATGAACAGCAGCATCGAAAGGGTCGAGGTCACCGTGCTGCCAATGCCGATCGATGCGATCCGGCGATAGTCTTGCCGCGCGGTGAATAACGACACGAAGACCGCGGATACGCATTGGCACAACCAACCGGCACTAGCCAGTGTGAAGGCCAGTCCAAGATCGTCGGCCGCTGGACCTGCCAGATGAAAGCCAAGACGCGCAAGTGGAGCTCCGGCACCCCAAAAGAAAATGGTGATCAGGCCGCCCGCTCCGGCCGCGACTGTGATCGCCGTCGCGAACAGGCGCCGCGCATCCTCGCGGTCGGATGGCTCCAGCCGCTGCGCAAGCTCGCGAGCCGTCGACAGTCCGAGCGCGTTGCTGAACACCAGCGCAGGCGCAATGCATGCGGTCACAAGACCCGCGACACCGAATGCAGCGAGACCCAGGCGAGCGATCACGAAAGGCAGGATGGCCAGGTTCAGCACCACGGCCACAAGGAAGGCCATCGCATTCCACGCCGAGTTACCCAGCAGATCGGGCGGTCTTCTTTTCAACGCCATGCCAGCCACCCGGCCTTCACCCCATCACGCTTTTGCGACCTCGCAGATCAGAGTTCCCCCTAGGTATCGCGAAACCGGGCTAGCAGCCAGCACCCGGAATGTCGATAGCAACCGCCGGGTCGGCTCGAACCGCTGGCCTCGCCGGGCGCGTCAATTTGCGTGTCGGACAAGCCGCATTCTTTCCGGCAAGCGATCGGCCCCGCGCGCGCAAGCGCCTGGTGCCATCGGATTGGGCTTGCGAGAGGCGGCACCGGATCCAGACGGCAGCGCTCAGAGTCCGTCCGACTCGCCGCTCTTTGGCGTCGAACGGGGCACGAAAGGGGCGAACGACGCATCGCCAGTGGTCGGCGTGACCAGCTTACCCTCAACGCTTGCGGAATCGGCCGGGGGCGGAGGTGGGGTCCGGGGAGAGGCCGCTGGATCCGGCCGCTGCAGCGCCAGGACCTCGCTGCGATCGCCCTGCTTGAGCGTCACCTCGCGCGGTTGAACCTCGGTCAGCGACCAGCCGCCGAGCGATTCGCCCTGGCGCAGGCGCACGACCTTCTGATCGGTGCGGTTCACGAAGATCGCGATGGCGTCGCCCTCGCCCGTCGGTCTCAGCCCCCGGACATCGAAATTCCCTTGCGAATGGTTGTCACGCCAGCACGCGGCAAGCCCCGTCTACCAGACTAGTTCCGATGCGCTTCGCCATCAACCGGCACCGGTTTGATCCCAAGCCCGACTGCGGTCCATGAGCTTCCTGCCTCGCATGCTGCAACGTGTGAGAATGTTGCCCAACGGCCACGATCATTGAAATTGCACGCGGAACGGTGGGAACCCGGCGCAAATAGACCTCCATTCATTGCCGGCCGCTGCGACGCCATGAGACGATGATGCAGGCGCACGGCTCCACCACACGCTCGAGTTGCGTATATTTGGATGATTTCGTTTTCCGATCTGGGAATACCGATGGCTGGACCGACGATGGGGCGCAAGGGGGCCGGATACGGGCTGGGGTCCCTCCTTCGCCACGCGCTGGCGACCCTGCTCGCCACCACCGCGCTCGGCGTGGTCGCCGCGCATGCCGTCGATGGCACCTGGGCCGGCCCCACCACCGAATGGACCGACGGCACGAATTGGACGTCGAGCCCGGACGTACCGGACGGCACCGCCACCTTCACCAACACCGGCCCGAACACGGTCGTTAGCAATGGTGTCGTCAACATCGGCTCCGTGGTGTTCACCGCCGCACCCGATGCGCAAGCCTATACCGTCACCACCAACGACATTTTCGTGGTGAACGGCGCCGGCATCTCGAACAATTCGACCAATGTCCAGACGTTCAACGTCAGCTCCAGCATGGTGTTCACGAATTCGAGCAGCGCGAGCGGTGGCAGCAATGTCGTGACGTACAACGTCTCCGGCGGCGCGATGATCTTCAACGACACCAGCACCGCGGCCTCGGCCAGCATCACCAACAACGGCGATGTCGAGTTCAACGGCAGCAGCAACGCCGGCACTGCGACGATCACGAACAACATCGTGATGAACTTCAACGACGCGAGCTCGGCCAACAACGCCAACATCACCAATGCCGCCACCGGCTTCCTCTCGTTCAACACCTCGGCCACCGCGGGCACGTCGACGATCTCCAACAGCGGCTCGCTGAGCTTCGCCGGCTCCGCCTCCGCCGGCAGCGCCACCATCACCACCGAGAATTTTGCCACCACGAGCTTCACCGGCACGACGACCGGCGGCAACGCCCGCTTCATCACGAATGCCGGCGGCACCGTCGACATCTCCGGCCTCACCAGCACCGGCATGACCGCGGGCTCGATCGAAGGCGCCGGCAGCTACGTGCTCGGCGCCAAGACGCTGACCACGGGCGGCAACAACGCCTCGACCCAGGTCGACGGCGCGATCTCCGGCAACGGCGGCGGCCTGACCAAGGTCGGCACCGCCACGCTGACGCTGACCGGCGGCAACAGCTACACCGGCGCGACGACCGTCTCGGCCGGAACGCTGGCACTGTCGGGCTTCGGCATCATCTCCGGCTCCAGCCTCGTCACCGTCAACGCGACGCTCGACATTTCCGCGATCACCCCCTCATTTGCCGCCATCTCGACGCTGGGCGGCAATTCCAGCGGCGTCGTGAACCTTGGCAGCAAGGGGCTGTTCATCACCAACGGCTCGACCGAATTCGCGGGTGTCATTCAAGGCACTGGCGGACTCGAGGTCGGCGGCGGCACTCAGACGCTCTCGGGCGTGAACACTTACAGCAACGTCACCCAGATCGACGGCGGCGCAACGCTCGCGTTGAAGGGCAGTGGATCGATCGCGAATTCGCTCTACGTCGCGTTCTCGGGCCCGGGTGCAACGCTCGATATTTCCCAGACCACGTCCGGAGCATCGGTGACGCAGCTGTTCTCATTCGGCACCAATGGCGTCGTCGCGCTGGGGTCGAAGACGCTGACGATTACCGCCAACAGCGGCACTGCCTTCGGCGGCGTGATCCAGGACGGCGGCATCGGTGGCGGCACCGCTGGCAACCTCGCGATCGCAAACGGAGGACTGCAGCAGCTCTACGGCACCAATACCTATACCGGGACCACGACGATCGCGAGCGGCGGCGAGCTCGATCTGATCAATTTCGGCGGCATCGACGGCAGCATCGCGACGTCGAGCAACGTTATCGCCAACGGCATCTTTGACATCGCGAGCCTGAGCAGCGGCACCTCGATCAAGTCGCTGGCGGGCTCGGGCAACGTCAATCTCGGCGCCAACACGCTGACGATCACCAACGGCAACGGCACCTTCGCAGGCGTCATCGACGATGCCGGCTTCGGCGGCGGACTGACCGTCGCCGGCGGCACGCAGACGCTGTCTGGCAACAACACCTATACCGGCGCCACCACCGTGAATGGCGGCACGCTGGTGGTGGACGGCTCGATCCTGAGCGCGACCACCGTCAACACCGGCGGCACGCTTGCCGGCAGCGGCACGGTAGCCGGCGTCCAGGTCAGCGGTGGCACGCTGGCGCCGGGCAGCGCCACGAACCCGTTCGGCCCGCTGACGGTGAACGGATCGCTGATCTTCACGGCGGCCTCGACCTATCTGGTGCAGGTCGCCTCCAGCAATGCCAGCCTCACCAACGTCACGGGCGCGACTGACCTCGGCGGCGCGACGGTGCGAGCCAACTTCAGCTCGGGTACGGTCAAGAAGCAGTACAAGATCCTGAACGCGGCCGGCACCCTCGCCGGCACCAGCTTCAATTCGATCGTCGTCTCCAACATGCCGACGATCAACGCGACGCTGAGCTACGACCCCAGCAACGTGTTCCTCAACGTCAACGTCAATTTCGCGCAGGCGGGCGTCCTCAACGTCAACCAGCAGAACGTCGCGAACACGCTGACCAGCTTCTTCAACGCGACCGGCGGCATTCCCGCCACCTTCGCCGCGCTGTCGCCGGCGGGGCTGACGACCGCCTCGGGCGAGCTCGGCACCGGCATCATCCAGTCCGCGATCAACGCCGACAGCCAGTTCCTCAATTTGATGCTCGATCCGACCGTGATCGGACGCTCGGGCGGCTTTGCCAAGGCGGGCAGCGTCGCGCAATTCGCCGAGAGCGATGACGTGACCGCCTACGCCAAAATGCGTCCGGCCAATGCGCGCGAGCGCGAGGCTTACGCGATGGCGACCAAGGCGCCGCTGCTCTCGTCGCAGCCGAGCAGCCGCTGGAGCGTCTGGGCCGCGGGCTATGGCGGCTCGGCCGATGTCGGCGGCAATGCGCAGGTCGGCTCGCAAGACCTGACCGCGCGGGTCTGGGGCGGCGCGGCCGGTGCCGACTACAGGGTCTCGGTGGACACGCTGGTCGGCTTCGCGCTCGGCGGCGGCGGGCTGAACTACTCGGTCGCGAATGCGATGGGCTCGGGCTCGGCCGACCTGTTCCAGGCTGGCGTCTATGGCCGGCATAATTTCGGACCGGCCTACGTCTCGGCCGCGCTCGCCTATGGATGGCACGACGTCACCACCAACCGCACCGTGGCGCCCGGCGGCTTCGACCAGCTGCAGGGCCGCTTCAAGGCCGACACGTTCTCGGCCCGCTTCGAGGGCGGCTATCGCTTCACGACGCCGCTGGTCGGCATCACGCCCTATGCGGCGGCGCAGGTGACGAACTTCAACCTGCCCAACTACTCCGAAGTCAGTCTCAATGGCGGCGGCCTGTTCGCGCTGAACTACGCCTCGCAATCCGTCACCGACACCCGCTCCGAGCTCGGCCTGCGCACCGACAAGGCCTATGCGATGCAGAACGGCGTGCTGACGCTGCGCGGCCGCGCCGCATGGGCGCACGACTACAATCCGAGCCGCGCCGTCACCGCGCTGTTCCAGACCCTGCCCGGCACCAGCTTTGTCGTGAACGGCGCCAGGGTCGACGCCGACTTCGCGCTCCTCAGCGCCAGCGCCGAGATGAAATGGCTGAGTGGCTTCTCGATCGCCGGCACCTTCGACGGCGAATTCTCCGGCAACGTCACCAGCTATGCCGGCAAGGGCGTATTCAAGTACGCCTGGTGAAGAGATGCGTAGCAAGATGAATCAGCCGCCTGGTCGGGACCAGCAATCCCGTCGTCACCGTGAGCCCGCCCAGGGCGGCGCGTTAGCGGCGTGACGGATCAGGCTGCGCCCGAGGGGACGGGCCCTGCACTCGTACTCAGCATCGCCCTGCTGCTGGGTGTTTTCGCAAGTCTCGTCACGGCACCGGGCGCGGAAGGCCTGTACGGCGCCTACCTCGCCGCCCTGATGCTTGCGATCGCAGCGAACGATGCCCGCCACTACCTCATTCCGAATGAGCTGACGGCCGCGGCGTTCGCGCTCGCCTTGCTCCGCGCCGGCGCGTTCGTGCCTGATATCGGCGTCGAGGCCCTGCTGTGGCCAGTGGCCCGCGCGGCCGCCGTGGCGCTGCCGCTCCTGCTCCTGATGGCGTTCTACCGGCGCTGGCGCGGCCGCGACGGGCTCGGGCTCGGCGACGTCAAGCTCGCCGCGGTCTGCGGCGCCTGGCTCGATCTCGCGACCGTGGTCGCGGTGATCGAGCTCGCGGCGCTGGCCGCGATCGCCGCCTATCTCGCCAACGCTGCCCTGCGAAGGGAGCGGCTCCGCGGCACGGCCTTCCTGCCGTTCGGACTTTTCCTCGCCCCCGCAATCTGGGTCGGTTGGCTGGGCGAAAGCTGGTACACCAACTGGCTCGGCGGCTGGCCGGGCTAAGGCAATGCATGTGGGCAGGTTCACCGATCGGTGAAATGCGAAAATGTGTCGAACGCCTGACTGGTGCCGACAGGCCAAAGCCTCTTTCAGATCTAGCGATCGCTTGCTGGCCGATTGCGTCGCCGCCTGACGTCTGCTGGCCGCTCGCCGGCAGGCACTAGGCGTCGCAGCTCGCTTGTCGGGTTTACGACCCCGACAGCCCAAGGTGGCAGCCGTCGCAACGGCGTCGATTGCCGTTCTGCCAGAATGAACGGCGGAGAATCCAAAGGGGCGCGCCAATGAGGCATGCCCCTTTGAATCTGCTTCCGTTTGCCCGAGCGGATCCGCCTTGGCTTCGCTCTCAGCTTACGCCGCGTGCGAGATGGAAAGCTGGGCCTGGGGCTGATCCACCGGATTGGTGATGACCGAACCGCCATGGCCGTCCGCGGCGAGCGCGAAGTCCGCGGCGCTGTATTGGCCGAGCAAATGCAGCGAGGCCGTATGAGCGCCGTCGGTGATCGTCAGCGTGCCACCTGTGTTCTCGGCGTTTGCCGCATAGCCAAGCGAGGTGGTTTCGCCGAAGGCGATGTCACCGAGATCGAGCTCCACGCCATCCTGCCAGCCGGCGATCGTCCCGCTGAAGCCCGACGACTGCTCAAGCACCAGCCTCGCAGATCCCCCGCCGAAGGTGACGTCGGTGAGTGTGCCGCCGGTGTAGACGTATTCGAGACCGTGTGCGCCGATGGTGGTGCCGCTGGCGCTGCCACCGGCACCGACATGCTGCGTACCGGAGACGATCATGGTATCGCTCGCCGTGCCCCAGACGTACTGAATACCGCCGTTGATGATCGTGCCGCTGGCGTTGCCCCAGTCGATCTGCATGCTGCCGGCGTTCAGCGCGGTGCCAATGGCTGTTCCGCTCGCATAAACGCGCTGCTCGCCGCCATCGTTGACAGCGGAGTGCGAAGCCGTGCCGTGGACCATTTGCACGCCGCCGCTGCCGATCACGGTCTGGTCGACCGTGCCGTAGACGGCCTGCACCCCGCCTTGGACGGTGGTGCCGGTCGCCGTGCCACCGCCATAGATGTCCTGCTCGCCGCCTGCGACGATCAGCGTCGTGCTGGCCGTGCCGCCGGCGCCGATCACTTGCCGGCCGGCGATCGTCGAACCGGTGGCGCTGCCATAGACATATTCCAAAGCGCCGTGAGTCACGGCAGTGTCTTGCTCCGCACCCCAGTTGATCTGCATGCTGCCAGCGTTCAGGGTCGTACCGATCGCCGTTCCGCCCGCATAGACGTGCTGCTCCGCGCCGCTCCCGAGGACGTAGCCGGTCGCCGTTCCGTAGATGTATTGATGGCTGCCGGCGTCGAAGGTCCGGCCGCTGGCGGCACCGTACACGTAGTTCGACACGCCGGTGTTGCCGGCCGCGTCAGTGACGACGAGATCGATGGCGGTGTTGAACTGGTCCCACGACAAATCGGCGGTCCAGGCGCCGCTGCCGTCGACGGTCGTCGTCGTGCTCCAGCCCGCGCTTTGCGACGTGCCGTCGCGCAACGTGAGGGTCTGGCCGGCGGCGTCAATGTCGACCGAGCCGGAGAGCTTCGCGATCCACGGGCTTGTGGAGTTCACGGCCGACAGGACCGGCACCGGCTTCACGGTATCGACCGAGAAGACCTGCGCCTTGACGTCGGTACCGTTGGCATCCTGCCAGGTGACGACGAAGCGACCATCGGCATAAGCGGCGATCGAGGGGTGCAATTGGTTGGACGACGTGCTGGTGTTGACCAGCAATTCAGCCCCGACCTTCCGCCCATCCGCGGTGAACACCTGCAGCTTGATGCTGCTGCCGCTGGCGTCCCCGCCCGCGCCGCTCCAGTCCTGCCAGGCGATGGCGAAATCACCGTTGCTGAGCGCGGTCACCGTCGGCGTGAACTGGGAGTTGGCCGTCGTGGTGTTGACCCGGAATTCGCTGCCGACCTTGCTGCCGTCGGCCGCATAGATCTGAGCCTTGATGCTGCTGCCGCTGCTGTCGCCGCCGGCCTGGCTGAAATCGTACCAGGTCACGACGAAGCCGCCATTGGGCAGCGCCGAGATGGTCGGCTTGAGCTGGTCGGAGGCGGTGGCGGAATTGACCAGGAATTCCGGGCCGACCTTGCTGCCGTCGGCGGCAAACATCTGCGCCTTGACGCTGGTCGCATCGCTGTAGCCGAGCGTTCCGCTGAGGTCTTCCCAGGTCACGACAAACCCGCCATTGGCGAGCCCGGTGATGGTCGCGTTGTCCTGGCTGCCGCCGGTCGCGGTATTGACGAGGAATTCCGAGCCGACCTTGCTGCCGTCGGCCGCGAACACCTGCGCCTTGATGCTGGTGCCGTCTTCGTCGCCGCCCTCGCCGCTGTCGTCGGTCCAGGTGACGGCAAAGCCGCCATTGGAAAGACCCGTGACGGTCGGCGCGAACTGCGAATAGGACGTCGAGCTGTTGACGAGGGTTTCCGCCCCGACCGGCGTGCCGTCGGCCGAAAACACCTGTGCCTTGATGCTGGTGCCCTCGCTGTCGCCGAGCGTCTGGCTGTTGTCGAACCAGGTGACGACGAAGCCGCCGTTGGAAAGGCCCGTGATCACGGGAGCGAGCTGGCCGTCGGCGGTCTCTGTGTTGACGCGGAATTCCGAACCGACCTTGCTGCCGTCGGCCGCATAGACCTGTGCCTTGATGCTGGTGCCGCTGGC
Source organism: Bradyrhizobium sp. 613_E4_N2_2 (assembly GCF_052075995.1). NCBI lineage: Bacteria > Pseudomonadati > Pseudomonadota > Alphaproteobacteria > Hyphomicrobiales > Nitrobacteraceae > Bradyrhizobium > Bradyrhizobium sp. 613_E4_N2_2. The sequence continues at coordinate 2,859,049 of NZ_CP197234.1, read as the reverse complement.
ATCGCCCAGCGTTCCGCTGGTGTCATCCCAAGTGACCACGAAGCCGCCATTGGCGAGCCCGGTGACGGTCGGCGCTTCCTGGCTGCCGGTCGTATTGGTGTTCACGGAGAATTCGGAGCCGACTTTTACAACGGGAGCAGCCATAGTTCTGGATCGCTTTCATTCAGACTGTGCCGGCCACGGATGTCGTCCGCTGGCCCACGGCAAAAGGTTACGAGAGCGTCCGTATTGCATCGCATTATATCATAAATTTGATAGTATGTTATGCATTATGTGAATGACGCGATCATGGGGCCGGATTGCATCCGGGGGACAAAATATCGCGCAACAACGCTCAGACAACGACGGCGCGATCTGCCGCACGCGGACATGCGGCCCACAAAAATGTGGAGCGCGTCGAAACGAGCTCCACATTGTCTGGATCGGTGATCGCGTCGCCTGGACGCGGTCAGGTCAGGTTCGGCGCGCGGTCAGCCATTGGTCGCGACCGATCGGACGGTAGACCATGCGGATCTCTCCAACCGCACCGAAGAAGCCGTCGGCCAGCACACCATTCCACCAGCCGGCGCCGAGGATCCAGGGCTGAGGCGTGCTCTGCGAGCGCATGCCGATCGCCGCATTGCCGACGTTGCGCAATACCGGCGCGCCGTCGATGTACAGGGTGGTGGTGAGGGTCGCCGGATCGTTGACGATCGCGACGTGATACCAGCTGTCGCGGATGATCTCGCCCGACCAGTTGGTCTGTGCGAAGCGCGAAACGGAAGCCGGCACCACTTCCCACTGCACTTCGCGCAGGTTCGAGATGGCGAACAAGACGCTCGACGCCTCCGGATCGCCACCCTGATAGCCGCCGGGAACGTTGCCGCGGTTGCCCACGCGACCGAGGATATTGCCCCATTTGTGCAGGTTCGCGGTCCAGCCGGCCGGGATCTTCACAAAGGCCTCGACCGTGTAGCCGTTCCAGAAGCTGCGGCCGTTGAGCGAAGCGGCTGACGCCGTCAGGAAGGCGTTGAGGCGACCGACCGTATTGTCGGTGTTGAGAAACACCACGCTGCCCGCAGCGGAGGACAGACGGTGCTTGTCCGTGGTCCACACGACGTCGCCGAGCTGGGCGGATGCGACGAGCGCCGCCCGCATGAGATTGTTGCCGCCGGCGACGTCGGGCAGGATCCCGCCGATCGGAACGATCTGCCCCTCGACGAGCGCGGAGGGCGCGCGCCAGTGCGCCACGGTATCGGCGACGTGCGGGTAGTCCTCGGTATCCGCGGGCAGCGCGACTTCCGGCGTCGGCGGATCGACGTAACCGGCGAGCAGGTCGGCGCGCACGGTCGGAATGATCGCGGGTCCGGTCAACACCTTGCTCGGACTGAAACGCGTGAACCGGGCGAAGCGGTTCTTGAAATTGATCGGAATCGAGAAGCTGTTGTTCGGCGCCGTCAGTTCGGCGTGATCGAACTGGTTGAGCGTGTTCTTCGGCTTCTGCACCACCCAGGGCGAGAACGACATCACGTCGATCTTGTTGTTGGTGAAGTCGACTTCGTAGAGCCGCATCATGGCGTTGCCGCCTTGATAGTCCATCTGGTAGTCGACCACCATCTGATGGACCGGATTGCCGAAATTATTGGTCTTCGAAAGGTACGACGCGCCATGGTAATGGCCGTTCAGCGTCATGAAGATCTGATCCTTGTCGCGGATCAGCTTTTCCCACAGCATCTTGCCGTAATCGGTCTCCAGCGGCGACAGGCCGTCGCTGTCGATGTTGAGCAACTGGTGGTTGGAGAGAATGACGGGCAGCGCCGGGTTGCGATCGATCACGTCGCGGGCCCAGGCGATGGCGCCGTCCGAAATGCGCCAGGACAGCGAGAGCACCATGAACTTCACGCCATTAGCCTGGAAGATGTGGTACTCGTGGAAGCCGCTGCTGTCTCGCTCGCGGAATGTGGACTGCTGCGCCGCGCGGCTGCTCGGAAACCACTTCAAATAGGGCTCGGCGTTGAGGCTGCGCTGGGCGTCGGTGCCTGCATTCTGATCCCAGGGGTTATGGTAGTCGTTGTCGGTGACGACGTCATGATTGCCGGCAAGGATCGAATAGGGGACCTTGGCATCTTCCAGCCTCCTCATCGCCGCGTCGGCGACGGTCCACTGGTTCGGCTTGTTCTGCTGGTCAACCACGTCACCCAGATGGATGACGAAGCGGATGCCGTATTTCGCGGCGTTGTCGGCGATCCACTGAGTCTGCGCGTCGTACGGCGTAGAGCCATAGGCCTTCTGAAATTGCTGGCTTTCGTCGGTCGTCGCGTAACGCGAATAGAATTGCGTGTCGGGCAGCACCGCGATCGAGAAGCTGGTCAATGACGGACTGCTGGTCTGCGCCTTTGCCGCGCCCGCGCCGAGTGCCAGCACGGAAAGGCTGGCGGCGCCCTGAAGGACCGCGCGGCGATCGATCATTTGGCGCGTGGAATTGTTGCTGCGGGAACGATGGTTTCCAGCGCTGTCGATATCGTCATTGCTCATAGAAGATTGCCTGTTCCTACTCGGTCGCAGTTGCGACGGTAGGCGGGTCTCTAGCGATCGAAATTAACATTCGGATTAAAGAAATGTATCATGACTGATGTTATCAAACGATCGCACCGCGATCAGGCCGTGCAACGCCATCGGCTATCAACCGGCAACTTCCGATCGTGGTCGATTGGTCGGGCGCCCGCAGGTCTGTTGTTTCGCTCTCATCTCACCGAGGGGCCGACACTTCGAGGCGGGACTTCTGACGGTTTCGATCTGGAGATCGATTCTTCAGCCAAACTAAGGAGGCCGGTAATCGTCCCGAACAGAGCAGCGACCGCGCCGAGCATTCCATTCGTCGGGCGAAATAGACCAAGGCACGATGATATCAGGACAAATCGTCGTTCCGACGCAAGCGTGAGGCGCCGCGCCGGCGGTCCTCGTCTACTGTGCATGGGGTTGTTTTCGACCTTTTTGTTTTGCGGTCGCGGAGGGCGAGGCGCCAGAAGGTCAGTGCTCGCGGCTCGGCGCCCATTCCAGCGCCCGCAAGCGGGCCTGGGCGATCTCTCCACGCGTCATCTTGGTGGTGACGGCGTCACGGGATCCGGGCTCGCGCCTCGCGCGCCCGCGGCGGCGCGGCCGCCGTTGACAGGTTCAGCCATTTGGAGGCTTCCACGATGTTCTGCGGCACGGCCTGGCCGCGGTCGTAAAGCAGGCCCAGCGAATATTGCGCGCGGCTGTCGCCCTGCTCCGCCGCGCGGCGGTACCACATCGCGGCTTCCGTCTAGTTCTGCGGCACCCCGCGGCCGGTCTCGAACAGGAAGCCGAGATAGATCTGCGCCGGCGCATTGCCGCGCTCGGCGAGCGGAATGAAGATGCGAGAGGCCGTCCCATAATCCTGGCGCTAGAACGCGGCGACACCCTGGCGCAACGACTGGGCATGGGCGGGCGCGGCGAGCACAAGCACGGGCAATACCCAGTGTCCTCGTCGCGTCGAGCCTCGCATCCGTCCCCGCAAAACCGTCGGGCGAAGCCCCCGATCAAGGGCCTTCACCTCACCCGCTCACCCGCCTGGGTCGCCAGATTAGTGTACGGACGCTGGAGAATCCAGAGCTGCAGTTAGACCGCGTATCGATCAGATCAGGTGATAGTCGCCGACATGGTGCTGCGCCGTCTCGGACACGTGGTCGAACACGAAATGAGCGTCCGTCATGTCCGTCAGTTGCTGGGTCCTGGCCGCCAACTCCGAAACCAGCCGCGCGAGTTGGGAATGATCCGCCCAGAGGCCGCCTTGCGCGTTGTCCGTCTGCAATAGCGCGAAATTGTCCTGGACATTGGGATGTCCAGCAAGCAGAGCACCACCCGCGCCAGCGCCGCCATTCGTCGTTGCCTGCGCCGGCGACAGGGAAGCGGTCGGAGCTTGCGATGCCACCGGGCCGCTCGCGGCCGCCACGGTGATCTGCACCGCATTGTAGGTGTTGTTGGTCTCGTTGCTCTCGGTCAGGTGATTGTTGTAGTCGGAAATGCCGCCGACGTAATAGGTGCCGGGCGCCAGATTGCCGGGCAGTGTCACGGTGACCGTGTGAAGGTCGTAGTAGCCGGGTTGGCTGACGGTCGCCAGCGTCGACGATGTCGTCAACGTCGTGAGCAGCGTGTCCCCGGTCGTGATCGTTGCATCAGTGGAAAGATAGATTCCGGCCGTCGTCGGGCCGGCCACCGCATTGCCGATGTTCATATTGTAAGCATCGAACGTCAGGCCGCTCCCCGCAGCGACGGTCGCGTTGTTCACGACCAGATATTCGATCAGGTCCGGCTGCGCCGGCGCAGTCACCGTGACCTGCAGCGTGTTGTAGGTGTTGTTGGTCTCGTTGCTCTCGGTCAGCTGGTTGTTGTAGTCGGAAATGCCGCCGACGTAATAGGTGCCGGGCGCCAGGTTGCCGGGCAGCGTCAAGGTGACCGTATGAAGATCGTAATAGCCGGGTTGGCTGACGGTGGCCAGCGTCGAGCCTGTCGTCAGCGTCGTGAGCAGCGTGTCGGACGTCGTGATCGTTGCGTCGGTCGAAAGATAGATTGCAGCCGTCGTGGGGCCCGCCACGGCGTTACCGATGTTCATGTTGTAGGCATCGATCGTCAGGCCGCTACCGGCGGCAACGGTCGTCTTGGCCGCGACCAGATATTCGATCAGATCAGGCTGCGTCGGCGCAGTCACCGTGACCTGCACCACGTTATAGGTGTTGTTGGTCTCGTTGCTCTCGGTCAGCTGATTGTTGTAGTCGGAAATGCCGCCAATGTAGTAGGTGCCGGGTGCCAGATTGCCGGGCAGCGTCACACTGACCGCCTTTTGATCGTAGTAACCGGGCAGACTGACGGTGGACAGCGTCGACGATGTCGTCACCGTCGTGAGCAGCGTGTCCGACGCCGTGATCGTCGCGTCGGTCGAGATATAGATTGCAGCTGTCGTGGGACCTGCCACGGCGTTGCCGATATTCATGTTGTAGGCATCGACCGTCAGGCTGCTCCCGGCGGCAACGGTCGTCTTGTCCACGGCCACATATTCGATCAGGTCAGGATGGCCCGGCGCCGTCACGGTAATCTGGACCGCATTATAGGTGTTGTTGGTCTCGTCGCGCTCGCTGAGCTGGTTGTTGTAGTCGCCGATACCACCGATGTAGTAGGTGCCAGGCGCCAGATTGCCAGGGACTGCGACCAAGATCGTCTGATGGTCGTAATAGCCGGCCTGACTTACCGTCGCGAGGGTCATCGAGGTCGACACCGTCGCAAGCAGCGTATCCGATGTCGTGATTGTCGCGTCGGTGGAGAGATAGATGCCCGCGATGGACGGCCCCGCCACTGCGTCACCGAGATTCATGTTGTAGGCATCGACCGTCACATTGCCTCCGCCCGGTACGGAGCTCTGGCTGACAGCTACGAATTCGGACAGGTCGGCCTTAGGTGGCCCCATCAGGACGGAGCTTGCCACCACGCCATCGGCGAACTGGAACGATTCGACGCCAGTCACCGTGTCGGTGCCGTCGGGAGAACCGGAGCGCTGATCAACCACGGTAAGGGTCTGCGTCACCGCACTGTAGGTTATCGCGTAATTCGCCCTGTTGCCTGAATACACCGTCGTGTCGGTACCTGCGCCGCCAATAATAGCGTCGTTGCCGCCGCCGCCGGTGATCGTATCGTTGCCGCCGCCGCCGTTCAGCACGTTGGCGATGGCGTTGCCGATGATCGTGTCGTTGCCGGACCCGCCGGTGGCGTTGTCGATGTAGGAGCGCGCGTCGTTGTTGTAGAGATAGGCGTTGTAGACGTTGCCTGAGGCGTAATGGTCGTAGCCGAGCTTTTGGTTGTCGCCGAGATTGGCCCGTTGCACGGTGGAGAACAGCGACGTCGCGCCGGGATTGAGATTGATGCTCAGATTCGTCGTATAGTTGGACAGATCGTAGGTATCGATGCCGCCGCCGTCCCAGATCGTCTCGTAGATGCGGTTGGCCGAGTTGCCGGTGCCGCCGCCCGGCGCGAGTTGCCCCACACCGTTGATGAACTCCTGACCCGTGGTGGGATTCCAGGAGTACACGGTGTTCCCACCCTGGGTCGTGTAGTTCGCGCCGTACATCGTCTGGAGCGCGAGGATATCGTTGGCCATATAGGTCTGCGGATATCCGTAAGCCTCGTTGCTGTAGCCGGCGGTCGTCGAAGCGCCGACATAGCTGCGATAGCTCATGATGGTGTATTCGCTGTCGTCATGCGCACTCGGTACCGCGACATTGGCGGGGCCGCCGGTCTCCTGGCTGTGCTTGAGACCGAGAGCGTGGCCCAGTTCGTGCATCGCGGTCGTGAACTCGTAGTTGCCGAGCTTGGCCTGCGAGTAATTGTATTGGGTCCCGAACCAGACGTCGCCGCCGGCCGCATAGTCGCCGGGGTAGTAGGCGTAGGAGGTTGGGGGCTTCGACGACTGCGCGATCATGATGTTCGCGCCGTCGGTCCCCACGTACTGGATGCTGGCGTTGGTGTAGCCGAGGATCAGTCCGATCGCGTAGTTGATCGCCGCCTGCATCGCGCTTGGGGCCGCGGCGAAGCCAGACGAAGTCGGCTCACTGTTGCCGCCGTAATAAGGATTGGAGTAGTCGCTAGGCGAGTCGGGAAAGCTATAGGTGATCGTGCCGGTCCACTTGTAGCCCGACAGCAAGCCGTCAATATCGGCGCTGTTGGTGGCACCAACGGTGACAGAATTAGCCAATGGTCTCTCCGGAGCAACGGATCACGCGATTCGCGGACGAAGGCGCGTGAGTCTAGCTTGAGAGTTATACGTTTGGTTAAAATTCGGCAGCGGCCGCCGGCCCCCTTTCATAAGGCCGTATTAGCCATCAAATCAAGTAGCGGCACGAGCCAAGGGCAAGGATTCAGGTCCGCCTGCGGGTATGGTCTGTAGAGGAAATCATGAAACCAGGCCCATTTTCAGTCGGTCTCATCGGGGTCATGGCGGTGTTCGCCGGGCCGGATCGTCTGCCCATCGGAGAACAGCCCGCCATGGTCGGGAAAGCCAATGCAGACGACGGCGGCAAGGACAAAGGCAATGAAAGCGGTAAGGCGGGACGCGCCCCCTCCATGCCTATTGCCCGCGATCCCGCGGCGACGGTCACCCGGGAGTACGAGACCGCGCGTCAGAAGGGAACCCGGGAGGCGTTCGAGCTCTTCATTGCGCGCCACGGCGATGACCCGCTGGCCGAGCAGGCACGCGACGAGCTGAAGCGCCTGTCGCGCTGATCCCTTCATGTAGCGCAGCAAGCCGCACCAAGCACTGCATTTTGACAGGCGACATCCGCGCCGGCGCAGACTTGCCGCATGATGTTTCGGGACTATGGTGGCTCCGCAATCTGACCCGGAGCCTTTCACGATGCCCTTTCCGCATGCCTCGGAAGCCCTGTCGCGCTTCACCGTGCTCGATCTGACCCGGGTCCGGTCCGGGCCCACCTGCGTGCGGCAGCTTGCGGATTGGGGCGCCAATGTCGTCAAGATCGACGCGCTGACCGAGGATTCCGGCGGCGAGCAGCCGGGTGGGCCGCGGCGGGGATCCGACTTCCAGAATTTGCACCGCAACAAGCGGGCGATGACGCTGAACCTGAAGGACGAGCGCGGGCTTGCCGTGTTCAAGCGCCTCGCCGCCAAGGCCGACGTCGTGGTCGAGAATTTCCGTCCCGACGTGAAGAAGAAGCTCGGCATCGACTATGAGAGCCTGCGCGAGATCAATCCGCGCATCGTCTATGGCAGCATCTCCGGCTTCGGCCAGGACGGACCCTACCACAAGCGCCCCGGCTTCGATCAGATCGCGCAGGGCATGGGCGGACTGATGTCGATCACCGGCGCGCCGGGCGAAGGGCCGATGCGGGTCGGCATTCCCGTTGCCGACCTCACGGCCGGCCTGTTCTGCGCCATGGGCATCCTCACCGCGCTACTCGAGCGCGAGGTGTCCGGCAAGGGACAGTGGGTGCAGACCTCGCTGCTCCAGGCCCAGATCTTCATGCTCGACTTCCAGGCCGCGCGCTGGCTGATGGAGAAGGACGTCGCCAAGCAGGCCGGCAACAATCACCCGACCAGCATCCCGACCGGCGTGTTCAAGACCTCGGACGGCTACATCAACATCGCCACCACCGGCGGGCGGATCTGGGAACGTTGCGCGCAGGCGATCGGCGCGCCGGAGCTCTACAGCCACCCTGATTATGCGACCGCCCCTGCCCGCTCCAAAAACCGCGACGCGCTCAACGCCGAGATCGAAAAGCGCACGGTGACGAAGTCGACCGAGACCTGGGTCACGGAGCTCAACGACGCCGGCGTGCCCTGCGGACCGATCTACGCCATCGACCAGATGTTCGAGGACGCGCAGGTCAAACATCTCGGCATCGCGCAGGACGTGCCGAACGACCAGGACCGCCACATCCGACTGGTCGGCCAACCTGTCACGCTATCGCGCACGCCGAGCAAGATGGTGGCGCGGCCGCCGGAATTCGGCGAGCAGACCGACGAGGTCTTGAAGGAGTTCGGCTTCGGTGCAGACGAGATCGCGACGCTCCGGAACGCCAAGGTGGTGTGAGGAACGGCCGCGTCTCGACAGCCAGCCTTTCGGATCCGGAAGACAGCGGGCAGATCGCCGACGATCGCGTGCGTCCAGCGGTTTGCAGCAAGCTTGAAGGCGGCCTTCTGCTTCGGCGTCAGCCCGCCGAGGAACCGAACTTCGATCGTGTAGCCCCCGGCAGCTACAGCGGCGGACGCGTGTGAAATCTCCTCGCCCTTGCGGGCTCGATAATGCTCAACAGCCATGACGTCCTCCAAAAAGTACACAGCAATAGAGTTCTATCTAAGATTGTATTCTGTTTCTGATTACCGTCGCTGACAAGCGCGGGAAGCGTCACAGGCTCTGACCGTTTCACGTTGAAATAACGAAAGCCCGACGTCACCGCCGGGCTTTCGACTCACCGTCACCGCGATGAGGACCACCGCAGATACTGAGCGTCAGATCGGGGATGCGCTCAGCAAATTTTTCGCCAGCTTCGCTCTCCCGATGTGGACGGCGACAGCTTCGCTCAGGGCCTGATCGAGCCGGCTCAAGACGACGGCCCGCATCGCGCCAGAACGGAGAACGTCCCAAACACCAAAAGCCCCGGCGAGCCGAGGCTTTTGCATTTCACGTCATCGCTGAGCCGATGCGATTCTCGTTCCTACTGCAACCCGGTCGGATTGGTCGTGCTACCGATTGGCGCGATCGTTCCGCCGGCACCGTTGTTCGTGAAGCGATTGTTCGAATACGAGTTGACCGTGCCGGACACGCCGGTGCCGTTGAACGAAAGGTCGTTGTGGGACAAGTTGACCGATCCGCCGACTTGCTTGATGCCGATCGTGTTGAAGGAAATCGTCGTGGCGTCAATGTTGATGCCGCCGCCCGAAATGGCAATGCCGGCAACCGAGTTGCTTGACACGACCGAATTGCTGAGGTGAACGGCGGCGCCCGCACCCACGGCGACACCGCTGGCCGCATTGATCACCCTGACGTTGCTGAGCGTCGCCTTGATCAAGCCCGCAGCCGCGCTTGCAATCGTAAGGCCGCTGCCTCCCATATCCCGAATCGTGGTGTTCACGACGTTCAGCGTTCCATTGGTGCGCTGATCGCCAATGCCTGTGCCGGGCGAGCCGAAATTGCCGTTGATCAGGCAGTCCTCGATGTTGACGAAGCTCCCGGCCCCCGCACCAAAGATGCGAATCCCGGTAAGGCCGGAGTCAAATCCTTGCAGGTTGAGGTTGCGGAGGTTCACCGTCTTGCGGACGTCGGTTCCTGCGAAAGAATCGAACGCGACGTTGATGCCGTTCGTTAAGGCGTTGAGAATCGAACCGTACACCTCGTGGCAGTCAATGGTGATCGACTTCGTGATGGTCACGGCGCCGAAGCCGCCAGGATCAAGGCAATTGATCTCACCGTTCACCGCTGTCTTCGAAATCGCGCCTGCGAAGGTCTTGCAGGGCGCCGTACGGCTGCACGGATTGACGTCGTCGCCAACACCCGACACCCAAGTGCGGCTCGCTTGAGCGCTGGCGGGACTCGTCAGGAGCGAAAGTGCGATGATTGCCCCGGCGATTACAAAAGGCAGCCCACGTAGCCTCTTCATTTCCATCTCCAATCAAAAAATGATTGCAATAGACCGTTCGGCGTCATGAGCCGAAGATCGATTCCGATGTAACAGAGAACAACAACCTGCAATTGTTAACCATATCACACACTCGCGAGCGGCAATAGTCACGGAATGCACTATTCCCAACATCGCGATTGGTTCGGGGGAGAAACTGCACCCAGCGATACGGGCTTTGAACTTTATCGGACTTACGCGACACCTTTACCCAGGGGGTTTCTAATTCGCTCGGCTCAAGCGGCAGGCTTCGCCCGCCGCGGCCATCCGACGCAGCGCAGCAAGCGGTCGATCACAGGCCAAAACAACAGCACAATCGCCAAGGTTGTGATCGAGCCAACCAGTCCGTTCGACCAGAACACCTTGAGGTTGCCGCCGGCCCCGATCATCGACAGGCGGAAGGCATCCTCGGCGCGGTTGCCGAGCACGAGCGCTAGCGTGAACGGCGCGAGCGGGATGCCGATCTTCTTGAAAACGTAGCCGACGACGCCGAAGCCCAGCATCAGCCAGATATCAAACATCGCGTTCTGGATCGCATATGCGCCGATCGCACAGGACACCACGATCATCGGCGCCACCGCAGCGAACGGCACTCGCAGGATCGAGGCGAAGATCGGCACCGTCGTCAGCACCAGCACGAGGCCGACGACATTGCCGAGATACATCGAGGCAATCAGGCCCCAGACGAAGTCCTTGTGCTCGACGAACAGCAGCGGACCCGGATTGAGTCCCCACACCATCAACCCGCCGAGCAGGATCGCGGCCGTGCCGGAACCGGGAATGCCGAGCGCCAGCATCGGCAGCAGCGCCGAGGTGCCGGAGGCATGCGCTGCCGTCTCCGGCGCGAACACGCCCTCGATGCGGCCCTTGCCAAAGCTCTCGGGATCCTTGGCGAAGCGTTTTGCGAGGTTGTAACCCATGAAGGAGGCCGCGATCGCACCGCCCGGTGTGATGCCGAGCCAACAGCCGATGAAGGAGGAACGCAGCAGCGTCACCCAGTATTTCGGCAGGTCCTTCCAGACGCTCAGCACGACGCGAAGCGAAATGCTCGCCGCATGTCCACGCAGCGCCAACCGCTCCTCCATCGTCAGCAGGATCTCGCTGATGCCGAACAGGCCGATGACGGCAACGAGGAAGTTGATGCCGCGCAAGAGCTCGGCCGAGCCGAAGGTCATGCGCAGATTGCCTGACACCGTATCCATGCCGACGCCCGCGAGCAGGAGCCCCAGCGACATCGAAATGACCGTCTTGTGCTTGGCCTCGCGCCCCAATCCAACGAAGGAGCAGAAGGTCAGCAGATAAACAGCGAAGAACTCGGGCGGACCGAACTTCAACGCAAAGGACGAGATCATCGGCGCGAGGAAGGTGATCAGCAGCACCGCGACCAGCGAGCCGATGAAGGAGGACGTGAATGCCGCGGTCAGCGCCTCCGCCGCCCTGCCCTGCTGCGCCATCGGATAGCCGTCGAACGTGGTCGCGACCGACCATGCCTCGCCGGGGATGTTGAAGAGGATTGAGGTGATTGCGCCGCCGAATAACGCGCCCCAATAGATGCTGGACAGCATCACGATCGCCGAGGTCGGATCCATCGTGAAGGTGAGCGGCAGCAGGATCGCAACGCCGTTGGGGCCGCCGAGGCCGGGCAGCACGCCGACGAAGATGCCGAGCACCAGCCCGACCATCATCAGCACGAGCGTCTTCCACGTCAGCAGGACGGCGAAGCCATGAAGCAAGAGACCGAAAGCTTCCATCGTGAGCGCCTAGTAGCCGAAGGCCGCTTCGAGCGGCCCTTTCGGCATGATGACGTCGAAGGCGATGTCGAAGGTGACGAACATGATCGCCGTGAACAGGACGGCCGTGAGCAGCGACTTCCACAGCGCGATCTTGCCGACGAGCCGCATGAAGCCCGCGATCAGCAGGAAGCTCGCGACGTAGAGGCCGAGGAACTGCATCGCCAGGCAGAACAGCAGCGTCGGCGCGAACACAGCCATCACACGGCGCGCTTGCGCACGCGTGACGAAGCTTTCGGATGCCGCGCGGTGCGCCAAGTAGGCCGCAATCAGGCCATAGAGGCTGCCGCCACCGAGGATGACGGAGAGATAGAACGGGAAATAGCCCGGTTCCGGCCCGGTCGAATCCCAGGAGGCGCCGGTGCGCCAATTGTCGTAGCCAAGCGTTGCGGCCAACGCGAGCAACAGCAGACAGACGATTATCTCGATCGTGCCGGAGGAGACGACGGAGGGCGAGTCGTCTTCAGGCGCGGTCGGATCGTCGACGATGATTTCAAGATCGGTTTGGGACATGAACGAACAACAAACGCTGTGGCCAATCCCCACTCCCCGCTTGCGGGGGCGTGGGTCAGGGTGAAGGGGGAGTCTCCACGAGGGCGGTGAAAGTCGGACTCGTGGAGAGTCCCCCTCACCCGCAAGCGGGACGAGGTGAAGACGGCTACTTCGCGACGAATCCCGCTTCCGTCATCAGCGACTTGTTGGTGGCGTCGTCCTCCTCGAGGAATTGCACCATGTCCTTGCCGGTGAGGAAGATCGGCTTCAGCGCCTGCTTTTCCATGTAGTCCTTGTATTCCGCGGTCTGCGTCACCTTGTGGAACAGATCGACATAGAACGCCTGCTGCTCCGGCGTGACCTTGCCGGGCAGGAACATCGCGCGCAGCATCAGATACTGGACGTCGACGCCCTCCTCCTTGCAGGTCGGGATGTCGGCCCAGGATTGCGAGTCCGTCACCTTGCTGGTGTAGGAGATGCGCTCCTTGTCGAACACGCAGAGCGGGCGCACCTGGCCGGCACGCCAGACTTCGAGATTTTCGCTCGGGTTGTTGACGTTGGATTCGGTGTGGTTGCCGACGAGCTGGGTCGCAGCCTCGCCGCCGGATTTGTAGGGCAGATAGGAGAATTTCGCGCCGGTCTTCTGCTCGAGGAAGACGGTCAGCACGTGATCCTCGCGCTTGGAGCCGGTACCGCCCATCTTGAACGGCGAACTCGCCGTCTTCGCGGCCGCGACGAATTCCTTCACCGTCTTCGGACCTGCGCTGTTGTCCCACAGCACGAACTGGTCGAGCGCGATCACCGAGACCGGCGTCAGTTCGCGCCAGTTGAACGGGATCTTCGCCGACAGCGGCAGCATGTAGATCAGCGAATAGGCGATCAGCACCTTGTTCGGGTCGCCTTCGCTGGACTTCATGTACATCAGCGCTTCCGCGCCTGATGCACCGCCCTTGAGCGAGACGACGATCGGCTGCTTCATCAGATTGTTCTTCTGGATCGCGGCCTGCATCATCCGCGCCATCTGGTCGGAGGCGCCGCCCGCGCCGGCCGCCACCACGATCTCGACCGGTTTGGTCGGCTCCCAGCCGGCAAAGGCCGGCGCACTCAACAACAAGGCCGTCGCAGCTCCGACGGCTTTCACGGAAATTCGCACGAGTTTCGTCCCTTGGTTATTATTGGCTTTGTGATGCCGGGAAGTCTATCGATGCATTGTGCGGACCAAAGATCGCGAGTTCAAGCCGGCGGACATTCCGCCACATATGACTTTCGGCTGACGAAGCGCGGGCTACTTGCCCTTCCAGACCGGCGCGCGCTTGTTGAGGAAGGCGTCCATGCCCTCGCGGAAATCTTCGCTCATATAGGCCTTGAGGATCAGGTCCTCGCCCTCTTCGCGCGACAGCGTGCGGCGGATGCGGCGCACCGCCTCCTTGGTCGCTTCCAGCGTGAGCGGCGCGTGGCTCGCGACGAGCTTGGCGGTCTCATCGGCGCGGCGCTGCAGCGTCTCGACATCGGGCACGACCTCGTTGAGCAGGCCGAGCGACAGCGCTTCCTGCGCCTCGACGAGCCGCGCCTTGAAGATCAGATCCTTGGTGCGCGCGGGTCCAATCAGCGAGACGACGCGGCTGACGTTCGACATCGACAGGCAGTTGCCGAGCGTGCGCGCGATCGGAAAACCGATGCGGGTGGCTTCGGTGCCGATGCGGAGATCGCAGCAGGCCGCGATGCCGGCACCGCCGCCGGTGCAGGCGCCCGCGATCGCCGCGATCACCGGCACGCGGCACTGCTCGAGCGTGCCGAGCACGCGGTCGATGCGGGCCTCGTAGTCGAGCGCGTCCTGCGCGGTCTTGAACGCACGGAACTGAGAAATGTCCGTGCCGGAGGCGAACGCCTTGTCGCCGGCGCCGGTCAGGATCAGCGCCTTGATCGAGCGATCGGCGTTGATCTCCTGGCAAATCTCCGCCATGCGCTCATACATGGCGAAGGTCAGTGCGTTGCGCGCCTGGGGGCGGTTGAACGTGATCCGCGCGATGCCGTCCGTGACGGAGTAGAGCAGGTCTTCGTTAGCAGTCGCAGGTAGGTTCATCGCGCGCTCACTTCACTTTTCAAAAACCAGTTCAAGCCACCTGAGCCTTGGCCATCGGCACCGCGTCGCGTCCCTTCAGGACGTCCATGGCCGCCAATACGCCGCCGCTCCGGTGCGGAATCTTTGCAAGATCCAGGCCCATCTCGACGCCGGCGAGCGTGCCCATCAGCATCAGGTCGTTGAAATGGCCGATATGGCCGATGCGGAACACCTTGCCCTTGACCTTGTTCAGGCCCGTGCCGAGCGACATGTCGAAATTTTCGAGTACCACCTTGCGGAAGGCGTCGGCGTCGTGCCCATCGGGCACGCGCACGCCGGTCAGCGCCGGCGAGTGAGCAGCGGGATCGGCGCATTGCGTCTCCAGGCCCCAGACCTTGACCGCGGCGCGCGTCGCGGCGCTGTGGCGCTTGTGGCGGGTCCAGACATTCTCCAGCCCCTCCTCTTCCAGCATCTTGACTGCTTCACGCAGGCCGTAGAGCAGATTGGTCGCGGGCGTGTAGGGGAAGGTGCCGAGCTTGTTGAAGGAGATGACCTCCTGCCAATCCCAGTAGGAGCGCATGCCAGGGTTGGCCTTGGCGACCGCGAGCGCCTTCTCCGAGACGGCGTTGAAGCCGAGGCCCGGAGGCAGCATCAGGCCCTTCTGCGAGCCGGCGACCGAGACGTCGATGCCCCAGGCATCGTGCTCGTATTCCATCGAGCCGAGGCCGGAGATGGTGTCGACCATCAGCAGCGCCGGATGCTTGACGCGGTCGAGCAGCCTGCGCACGTCGAGCGGCGGCGTCACGCAGCCGGTCGAGGTCTCGTTGTGCACGACGCAGACCGCCTTGATCGTGTGCTGCTTGTCGGCGCTAAGGTGCTTCTCGATCTCGGCGAGGTCGGCGCCATGGCGCCAGTCGCTCGGGATGAAGTCGACGTCGAGCTTGAACTTGTCGGCGATGCCGCGCCACAGCACGGCGAACTGGCCGGTCTCGCACATCAAAACCTTGTCGCCGGGCGCGAACACGTTGACCATCGCCGCTTCCCAGGCACCGGTGCCGGACGAGGGGAAGATGATCACGGGCTGCTGGGTGCGGAACACCCGCTGCATCGAGGCGAGGACCGCAAAACCGAGCTCGGCGAACTCCGGACCGCGATGGTCGAGCGTCGGCATATCCATCGCCCGCAGCACCCGGTCGGGCACGTTGGTCGGTCCTGGAATCTGTAGGAAATGCCTTCCAGTGTGCACGGTCATCGGCGTCCTTCCCGGTCTAGCCTTGGTTTTGATGGCCGCCGAATAGCACCATTTGACCGGCTTGTCCCCTCTCCTAAAGGCGCCACCCATGCATAACCGGCGGCCCCCCGCCCGGCCGCGCTTCCCCTACTCCGGGCCACCACCTTTCGGGAAGGCAGGCGCCCCCGTGAACCCCGTGAACGGGCGCTCCGGATGCATCAGGAAGGCGGAGAAGCCACCGAGCAGCAGCAGCCCCATCGACATCAGGAACGGCAGGTACCAGTTGCCGGTCGCGTCGATCACGAAGCCGGCAACGAGCGGCGACACGATGGCGGCGAAGACCGAGCCGGTGTTCATGAGTCCCGAGGCGGTGCCGGAATATTTCGGGGCGATATCCATCGGGATCGACCACATCGGGCCGATCACCAGCTCGGCGCAGAAGAAGCCGGAGGCGAACAGCGCCGAGTTCTCGATGTCGAGATTGTAGTTGTTCTTGAAGAACAGCGGCAGCCAGTTGAGATAGAGCCTGCACCGCGCGGCTTAAGTGCCGACCACTTTCAGATGCGGCGAGGTATTGCCCTGCGGGCGCTGCTCCAGAAGCTTCATCGCAGCGTCGACGCCGCCGGAGCGGTGCGGCACGCCCGCAACCGACAGGCCCATCTCCACGCCGGTGAGCGCGCCGAGCAGCGTCAGTGCGTTGCACTCGCCGAGATGGCCGATGCGGAAGACTTTTCCGGCGACCTTGGACAGGCCCGAGCCGAGCGACATGTTGTAATTGTCGAGCACGATCTTGCGGAACTGATCGGCGTCGTGGCCCGGCGGCATCAATACCGCGGTGAGCACCGGCGAGAACTCTGAGGGCTCCTGGCAGAGGATCTCGAGGCCCCAGTGACTGACCGCGGCACGCGTCGCGGCAGCCAGCCGCTGATGGCGCGCGAACACGTTGTCGAGCCCCTCCTCGAGCAGCATCGCGATGGCCACGCGCAGGCCGTAGAGCAGATTGGTCGCCGGCGTGTAGGGGAAGAAGCCGTTTGCGTTGGGCTTGAGCATTTCCTCCCAGTCGAAATAGGAGCGCGGCATCTTGTTGGTCTTCGCAGCAGCGCGGGCCTTCTCCGAGATCGCGTTGAAGCCGAGACCGGGCGGCAGCATGAAACCCTTCTGCGAGCAGCTCACGCTGACATCGACCTTCCACTCGTCGTGGCGGTAGTCGACCGAGCCGAGCGAGGAGATGGTGTCCACCATCAGCAGCGCCGGATGCGCGGTGCGGTCGATCGCGGCGCGGATCTCGGCGATGCGGCTGGTCGCGCCGGTCGAGGTCTCGTTGTGCACGACCATGACGGCCTTGATCGCGCGCGCCTTGTCCTCGGCGAGCTTCACCTCGATCACGGCCGGATCGGCGCCGCGGCGCCAGTCGCCGGGCACGAAGTCGACCTCGATGCCGAACCGCCCCGCCATCTGCCGCCACAGGGTGGCGAAATGGCCGGTCTCGACCATCAACACCCGGTCACCAGGCGACATCGTGTTGACGATCGCGGCCTCCCAGGCGCCCGTCCCCGACGAGGGGAAGATCACGACCGGGCCTGCGGTCTGGAAAATCTTCTGGCTGCCTTCGAGCACGGCGCGGCCGAGCTCGCCGAACTCAGCGCTCCGGTGGTCGATGACCGGCATGTCCATGGCGCGCAGGACGCGCTCGGGGACCGGGCTCGGGCCCGGAATCTGAAGGAAATGGCGTCCTTGGTGCATGAAAACCTCCCTGTCGGCGGACTCTGGCCGGCTTTGGAGGTTATTTTGCATTCATTTTTTGTCACTTCAATCGAATTTTGGTATTCGATTGTGAACATCGACGCGATCAAACAGGCAAACTATTGTGCTGCAAATGAAATCCACGATTCCCGACACCGGGGTTCCGATCGCCCCACCCGCCGCAAATGGCGGCGACCGCCAGGAGGCCTCGCTTCACGGCGAGATCCTGCTGCGGCTGCGCGACTACGTGGTCGAGGGCAACATCCCCGACGGCGCGCGCGTTCCCGAGCGGCAGCTCTGCGCGATGCTCGGGATCTCCCGCACGCCGCTGCGCGAGGCCCTGAAAGTGCTCGCTTCCGAGGGCCTGATCGAGCTTCTGCCCAACCGCGGCGCGCGCGTCCGCCAGCTCAGCCAGCGCGACCTCGAGGAGCTGTTTGACGTCATGGCGGGGCTGGAGAGCCTTGCGGGGCGCCTCGCCTGCGAGGCCATTACGGATGAGGAAATCACCGCGATCGAGCAGCTGCATTACGAGATGTATGGCCACTATCTGCACCGCGACATGCACGGCTATTTCCAGACCAACCAGCGCATCCACGAAAGCATCGTCGCGGCCGCGCGCAACGAGACGCTGAAGAGCGCCTACGCCAACTTCGCAGGCCGCATCCGCCGGGTCCGCTACTCCGCCAATTTCGCCCGCAAGCGGCAGCGCTGGGCGGAAGCGATGCGCGAGCACGAGGCCATCCTCGACGCGCTGCGCCGCCGCGCCGCCAGCGAGCTCAGCGACATCCTGTTCCAGCACCTGCGCAACAAGCGGGCGGCCGCGATCGAGCACCTGACCGAACCCCAAGAGGACGCGCCGGCCTCACCCTGAGGGGCGGCCGACTTGCTCATTTTGAATTCATAATATAATCGATCGTGAGAAATAATGAATAAGTCAGCAAGGCTGTGCCTCGCTGGGTCAATCCGGGACCAGGGATGACAAACGCCTCCTCGCTCGAACGGCGCCTGCGCGCGGAAATGACCGGCGACGTCCTGTTCGACGGCTTCAGCCGCGGCCGCTACGCCACCGACGCCTCGTTCTATCAGATCATGCCGGCCGGCGTGGTCGTGCCCAGGACCATGGACGAGGCCTTGCGGGCGCTGGCGATCGCGCGTGACGAGGGCCTGAAGGTCACCCCGCGCGGCGGCGGCACCTCGCAATGCGGCCAGACCGTCAATGACGGGCTCGTGGTCGATCTCTCGAAGTACCTGAACCACATCCTGTCGCTCGACGTCGCGGGCCGCACCTGTGTGGTCGAGCCCGGCATCGTGCTCGACGACCTCAACCGCCAGCTCAAGAAGCACGGCCTGTGGTTTCCGGTCGACGTCTCCACGGCCTCGCGCGCCACCATCGGCGGCATGGCCGGCAACAATTCCTGTGGCGGCCGTAGCCTGCGCTACGGCACCATGCGCGACAACACGCTGTCGATGGAGGCGGCGCTCGCCGACGGCACGCTGGGCCGCTACGGCGAGGTGTCGCGCGATCTCTCAGATCTCGATTTGAACGACAGCGCGCGAGCCCTGTTCCGCGACATGCTCGATCTCGGCGCTCGCGAGGCCGACGAGATCGCCGCGCGCTTTCCCAAGGTGCAGCGCCGTGTCGGCGGCTACAATCTCGATGCGCTGACGCCGCGCAATGCGCGCAACAACATGGCGCATCTCCTGGTCGGCTCCGAAGGCACCCTCGCCTTCACCACCAAGGTCGAGCTGAAGCTGTGGCCTGTGATCCGCAACAAGGCGCTCGGCATCTGTCATTTCGGCAGTTTCTACGAGGCGATGGACGCCGCCCAGCACCTGGTCAAGCTCAAGCCGATCGCGGTCGAGCTGGTCGACCGCACCATGCTCGCGCTCGGCCGCGACATCGCGATGTTCAGACCGATCATCTCCGCCGCCATCAAGGACGATCCGGATGCCGTTCTGGTGGTCGAATTCGCCGAAGAGGACCAGGCGGACAATCTGGTGCGCCTGAAGCAGCTCGGCGAGCTGATGGGCGATCTCGGCTTCGGCTGGAACAACGACAAACGCAAATGGGGCGGCGTGGTGGAGATCACCGAGCCCGCGCTGCAAAGCGGCATCGCCGATTTCCGCGCCGCCGGCCTCAACGTCATGATGTCGATGAAGCAGGAGGGCAAGCCGGTCTCGTTCGTCGAGGATTGCGCCGTGCCGTTGCCGCATCTGGCCGACTACACCGCGCGCTTGAGCGAGGTTTTCGAAAAGCACGGCACCAGCGGCACGATGTATGCGCATGCCTCCGAGGGCTGCCTGCACGTACGGCCCGTGCTGAACCTGAAGCTGGAGAAGGACGTCAAGGCGATGCGGGCCATCGCCGAGGAAGCCTTCGCGCTGGTGCGCGAGTACAAGGGCTCGCATTCCGGCGAGCATGGCGATGGCCTGGTGCGCTCTGAATTCCACGAGACCATGTTCGGCGAGCGTCTTGTCGCCGATTTCAGGGAGGTGAAGAGCCGCTTCGATCCCGAAGGCGTGCTCAATCCCGGCAAGATCGTCGATGCGCCCCGGATGGACGATCGCTCGCTGTTTCGCTTCCGGCCCGACTATCGCGTCACCGAGCTGAAGACCAGGCTGGACTGGTCCGCGTATCCTGGCGCTGGCAGCGGATTCCAGGGCGCGGTCGAGATGTGCAACAACAACGGCGCCTGCCGCAAGCTCGAGGGCGGCGTGATGTGCCCGTCCTACCGCGCCACGCGCAACGAGAAGGACGTCACCCGCGGACGCGCCAACAGCTTGCGGCTCGCAATCTCCGGCCAGCTCGGTCCCGACGCGTTGTCCTCCGACGAGATGATGGAGACCCTAAAACTCTGCGTCTCCTGCAAGGCCTGCCGCCACGAATGTCCGACGGGCGTCGATATGGCCAAGATGAAGATCGAGGTGCTCGCCGCCCGCGCGGCGTCCCATGGCCTGACCCTGCGCGATCGCCTGGTCGGCTACCTCCCGCGCTATGCCGGTCTCGCATCGCGCTTCGCGCCACTCGCCAATTTGCGCAACCGCAGCCCGCTGCTGCGAAAGCTGTTCGAGCGCTTTGCCGGCATCAGCGCGCGCCGCGCCCTGCCCGCCTTCCGCAGCGACGTGTTCGTGCCGCCCGCGGAAGCGGTCGGGCCGGAGACCGGCCGCGAAGTCGTGTTGTTCACGGACACCTTCAATCGCATCTACGAGCGCGAAAATCTCGACGCCGCGCTCCGCGTGCTCGCGGCGGGCGGTTATCGCGTGCACCTCCCCAGGCCGGCGAGTGGCAGTCGCCCGCTCTGCTGCGGCCGTACATTCCTCTCAGCCGGTCTCGTCGACGAAGCCAGGGCCGAGCTCGACCGCCTGGTGGCTGCGTTCGCGCCCTTTGCCGCCCGCGGCGTGCCGATCGTCGGCCTCGAGCCGAGCTGTCTGCTGACACTGCGCGACGAGCTCGCCTCGCTGCGCAAGGACAACGATGCCAAGGCCGTCGGCGCCCACGCGCTGACTTTCGAGGAATTTTTGGTGCGCGAAGCGGAGGCCGGAAGGCTGCAACTGCCCCTCGGCACCGTCGCCGACAAGGCCATCGTGCACGGCCACTGCCACCAAAAATCCTTCGCCGCCTTCAAGCCGGTCGAGCAGGTGCTGCGCCTCGTTCCGGGCCTGAAGGTCGAGACCATCGAATCGAGCTGCTGCGGCATGGCCGGCGCGTTCGGTTACGGCGCTGACACCTATGGTGCCTCGATCGAGATGGCCGAGCTGTCGCTGCTGCCCGCCGTGCGGCGCGCCGACCAGAATACACTCGTCGTTGCCGACGGCACCTCCTGCCGGCATCAGATCCACGACGGCGCCCAGCGCGAAGCGCTTCACGTCGCGCGCGTGCTGGCGATGAGCCTCGACCGCGCCGCAGCAAATTCCACTTCTCACACCAAAAAAGGAAACCAGCCATGGCTGACCTCACGCTCGACACCGCCCGCAAGATCCTCGACGCCGCCTTCGCAAAGTCCACCGAGCTGAAGCTCAAGCCGCTGGTTGTCACCATCCTGGACGCACGCGGCGTGCTCAAGATCGCCGCGGCGCAGGACGGCACCAGCCTGATGCGCGCCGAGATCGCCCACGGCAAGGCCTATGGTGCGCTCGCCATGGGCATGGGCTCGCGCGCCTTGTACCAGCGCGCGCAGGAGCAGGCCTATTTCATCGACGCCGTAAATACGATCGCCAAGGGCGCGCTCGTACCGGTGCCGGGTGGTGTGCTAATCCACGACGGCACGACGCTGCTCGGCGCCGTCGGCGTCTCCGGCGACACCTCCGACAACGACGAAGCCTGCGCGGTTGCCGGCATAACGGCCGCCGAACTGAAAGCGAATGCAGGATGATGGCTGAGGCTCTTGGGTCCGGGACAAATTAGCGTATCGCAAGCGGGCAACCGTCTCGAGCAACGACAACCTTGCCTTTTCGTGGAGCTACTAAATTGTCGTAAGGTAAGCCAGCGCGCTCGCGCCAAAATTCGCGGAGCTCGCTCGCGTCAGTCGAGCCATCGCCAACAATGCTTCGCCCTCCATCCTAGCACAACGGAGCAGGCACTCGAGATCAAGTCCGATAGGAATGACCACGCGCCGCACTGATCGAACGTAGATACAACAACGCACCGAGCAGAATCCCGAACTTCTTACGGAAGTCGCCATTGCCTGACAGTGGCGTCAGACTGTCTGCCCACCAACTAGAAATGCTGGGTTGATAAGGGAGCACAAGATGCGTCTTGCAAGCAGCGCAATCGCCGGTCTCGAAATGAATGCGTTGGGCGCTGAAGGGAGCGGTTCGGATGGGTCCGCTCTCGATCATCAAATGCAGCCTGATAACGACAGCGCGTACACTAACGACGTCGGTGTTCCGTGGTGCCCAGCACAAAAGATCGAGGTGACGCGGTCCCGCGCTACAAGAAGACCAGGCTTGGTGGAACAGAAGAACGGCGCCGTGGTCCGGCGGCTCTCGCGACAGCAACAGACAGCGCATCGCCGGCTGATCCGCTGTCGTTTGCTCGATCGCTCGACACGACGGCCACGACTGCCGAAGTGCGAGTCACACATCGCCGACCGAAACGGCGATACAAGAAACGCATTCGCATGCCCTCGAAGCTCGATCCGTATCCAGCGACGATCGAGAACTGGTTTGCCGTCGAGCCGCAACTCACTGCGCTGACCATCGTGCGAAGGCTCGCCGCCATCGATCCTTCGATGACAAGTAGCATTCGACCGTTCAGCGCCTGCTTCGATCCTTCCGGCAGAAGGTGGTGGGGACAATCATCGCATCCATGTCAACGCAACCAATAGCCGCGCCGAGCATGCGGACCGGCCCCGTGGCAGGCGCTGCGTTTGGTGATCATTCCGCCCCGCCCACAGTCCCCCAGAGAGACGGCCACACCATTGTCGGTCCAGCGGCCAGTCTGCGGACCTTCATCCAGGGTGACATTCATGCGGCAATACGAGGAGTCAATATTCGGAGCCGAAACACACAAGCACAAGCATCTCTACGACGCGCGAGGCTCGACAACTAAAAGAGGAGCGTTGGGCTCCCGCTTCCGACTAAATGGGAGGCGGAAATCGCTTGGCACCCTCTTAGCTTGCGCCTGCCGCAGTACGCTTTGTTCCAGCCCGCGGGCTAGCGCCGATCGAGCCTCCGCACCACTTCGGCCGGATCGAAACCTAGGATTCGTCCCAGCTCGATCAGCTCAACCACATCGATCCGACGCTGGCCGGACTCTAAGTGGGTGACCCACGATTGATACACTCCGAGCTTCTCGGCGAGATCGACCTGGCGAAGCCCAGCGTCCTTCCTGAGCTCGACGAGAATGGCCGCGAGTTTCTTCTGAATCGGTGACGTGACCGTTTTTGGCATCCAGCCTCCCGGAGGGGGCTGGAGACATAAACCGACTTTACAGATACCTATAAAATCGGTATTTTCGACCCAATTAGCCAAGCATCGGGTGAATCATGCCGGGTCCAAGATTACAGCCTGAGGAAACTAGCAAAAATGGTGATCGGGTGCACACGGGGCGGAGTGCACAGTGAGGGTAGCTTACTCTTTGGATTGGCATCTCGGGGCTTTCCCAGAGCCTCCGGCTGCTGACTTTGACGTGTTGGTCTGCGCCGGCGACATCTGTGAGGTGGGCGAGCCTGAACGCGCGATCCAGAGCGTGGTCGAGTATGCCTGCGGCAAATCCGTTGTCGCTGTTGCGGGAAACCACGATCTTTACACGAGCAACCCGGAGGACAAGCGCACGAACAACGATTTCATCCGTCTGATGCGCGCGGAAGCGCGGCGGCAGGATGACGCCGCGGATGATGACATCGTACACGTGTTGACCGCCGACGAACCCGTCTGTTGGATCGGCAACGTACGGTTCGTCGGGCTCACGCTCTGGAGTGATCGGATGCTGATGCCTGCGGAAGTGTGGGCGGCGCACGCGCGCGCGATAGCTGGGCATTGGCGTAGCGGGCTGGAGGAGTATCGCAGGATCCGAACAGAGCGCGGCATTTGGACCCCGTACGACGCGGTCGCCGAACACGCGCGAGAGGGCGATCTTAATGGACGAGCTTGCCAGCCCGCACGATGGGCCGACTGTTGTGGTGACGCACCATCCGCCGATGCCGGAATTTGTCGATGCCTTTAGGGATGATTGGCACGCGGTGGTGGGCGCCCGCGTTTTACGGATCAGATGTTTTGCGAGCGATGCCGGAGCAACTTCGTCCGGATCTCTGGATCTGCGGCCACGTGCACGTGCCGTGCGACATCCAGTGCGGACGCACACGCGTCGTAAGTAATCCAGTTCTCGGCGGTAAATTTAATCCATATGCTATAGTGGAGGTATGACATGGCGATGCATGGTGTCCCAGAGCCGCGTGATTGGCGCGCGAGACTCGTTTGGAAGCACCACAGGCTCTTTGATCCACCCGCGGGAGACCCGGAACTAGCGACGGGACTACCGGACTGCGGTTCAGGTTGGGAAAAGATCATCGATCGCACCTGCAGCGATCTCGGCGCACCATTTCTTTTCGGCTTCCACATCTCTGGGGAAATTAAAGTCACGCAAGTCTATCAGGAATTAGGGACCCTGCGATTCCGCTGGGAGGAGGTTCAAAACAAAGGCAGTCGCACTTGGAAGCCCCTTTGCTTTTCCAGCAAGGTAACAATTCGCAACATTCTCCAACGTGCATATGCCGCATCGGCCTGCATTTGCGAATTCTGCGGGGCCCCTGGTCGGCCCCACAGCAATGGTAGCGCAGTCACAACCCTGTGCACCGAGCACGCTGACGGCCACCCTATGCTGATGCCAAGAGGGTTGGAAGATACGGACGTGCACATTGCAATAATAAACGGAATGATCCGAGTCTTGGAGTGCAAGCAGTACGATCATGGCGATGACTGCTTCACTGTACTTGCTGCAAGCGAATGCGGGCTCGACCAAATAGAAGGGCCCCTTTTCAGAGGGCAAAAGCAGGGGTAATTGACGTGCTGCGAGTCACTGTCGAAATCTGGCCCGGCGGAGAGCCGCGCCGCGCGCGGGTTCTTGCAACCGCGTTTATCGCAAATGTAAGCGATCTCGAGGACATCTCGAACTACACGATGCGGGTCTCCGAAGGCGTCAATCCCGTCGCCGGCACACCTGCGTGGAAAGCCGAAGGCGAGATGCGCGGTCACGACCGGCGTGCATCTGTGTGGAGTCTCGTCGCCAAGATCGCGGCTTGGGCGGCCGAGCAGCGGAAAGCCGTTATCCGACGAGGTACTCCGGAAGACTCTCTCGGCTACGATACGAGCGACCCGATGTCTTGTGCCAGAGCCATGGCAGAAGCCGCTCCATCCGCGAAGAACGAGGCGCATGTGGGCGCAGAATTCGCTGCCTTCGAGAAGCGTCTGATGAAGACGGTTCCGAAGGATGACGATAAAGCGACGGACAACAAGGCGCCGGGCGCGCCAGACGAGGGCAGGCAGGAGACATGACGACCGTCGAAATTTGGTCGAATGGCGATAGGACCTTTCACGAAGATGAATTGGCAGAACAAACTAGTGGACGCAAACCCGCGTCTCTTCGGTGCGCCTGCTTGGGCGTATCCCGAGTGTAACGACCGGTGGCGCAAACTTCTCAAACGCTGTTGCTCCCGGATCGAGAGTGCGCTGCAGCCGGATGAAACTTTGACGACCAAACAGATCAAAGAAAAATACGCAACCTTGCGATTCTATACGATGGCAAATTTTCGTAGGCGATCCGGCAGAAGATCGATAATGCGATACCTCTCGCGGGGCCCCGCAGCGCCGTCACCTGCGAAATTCGCGGGGCCGAGGGGCAGTCAGTGCGACGACCACCCGACCGACAACACCGGCGGACCCGGGAGACATAGCAAATGTTTACCCTGCTCACCAGTCGGAATGACAGAAACGACACCTTCGGTAGCGGGTGTTCTGCCGCTCGAAAAACGGCATCGTTTGCGAATTGCCATTCCGCCGCACACGTCGTGCAAAAAGGGATGCAGTGTTCCGGCACGAACACTTATCTCCCGACCGCCCAACAAATGGCGGCCGCAATAGGGGGGACAGGCCGACATGAGATCGGCCCTATAATTTCTCGGTCGGCGAGAAGCCAACGCCTGGAGGTGGCCGAGCGGTCTCGCGAAGCTCGGACGATCGATCGCGCATCCGGCGCATGATCTCGTCAACCTCCTCCAGCTCTTGCAGCTGCCGGTTGGCGTAGGCCTGCAGGTAGCGAGCAGTTTTCGCCAACTGCGGCGGATCGGATGCGATCTTCCAGGAATCGCCGTCCGGCAGACTTTCCAGATCGTCGACTGCTTCGGACGGTGAACCGGCGGTCTGCCTCGCATCCGAGCCAGCAGCCACAGCGCGACCGTCATTGCCGGACGTAGTAACCGTGGGTGCGAACGCAGAAGCCGGCCCGGCGGCCTTGACTGGCTGGGCCGGAACAGTGTTCGGGGGCACCCGGTCTGCCACCGATTGAAGATCGACTTGGCTGGCTGCTTGCACGAACGCCTCATCGACGGGCTCGTCCACGTGCGTGCAAGCCATGTTCTCCTCAAAGTCCGCAAGGAGTTTTGCCGCGAGCCCGAGCGGATCATGGTGCGCAATCGCGGCCTTCAGCTCGTCAAAAAAAGCGCGCGAAATGAGATTCCGGGCGGCGGCAGAGGGTGCTCGATTGACCATGAACACACCTTCGTTGGCGGCCGCGATCGCCATCAGGTCGGCAAGGCGCGGACCTCCCTCGACCACCAGAGCCGGCCAGTCAAGCTGGCGCACGAAGCGCGCGACGATCGCAGCATCTTCTGAGCCGCCCGTTCGCGCGATCAGGAACGCGCGACCGTCGAAGGCAACAGACGTCCCGCTCAACGAGAGCGTCGGCAAGCCTGATGCTGCGTCCAGGTTGCTTTTCAGCTCATAGCCCGCCTCCTCCGCCGCATCCGTGAATCGCTTCTTGAGTCCGGCGGCCTCATCATCATCGACACGATCCACGGCCGCGTTCGTCACGGTCGTGCTCGCGACCTCGGGCTGCGGAGCATGCTTGGGTGCCTTGCGATCACGCTTCAGCTGGCGGCTTGCCTTCAGCTGTTCGACCTCCTCGACATGCCCCCCCGCGTTGTGGATGTTAAACGCCTTCCGCGGCAGGCGCTGCTCCGGCGTGCCGGCTCCCCTTGCATCATTACGGCGCGGGTCCACGAAAGCGTCAACGTCGAGGATCGCGCAACCAAGCGTGATCTGCGCCGCGACAAGGCCGCGCACGTATCTCCCGCCATCCCGCCGGAACAGCGTGTTCCAGCTGCGCTCCTTGAGACCGAAGCCGTCCTGCTCCAATTTGCGTTGCGCGAGCCAGGCGTGAGCGTGCGGGTTCGGTTCACCGTCGCTCGCGGGCACGCACTCGACGTCGAGCCGCACCGCCATCCCGAGCCCGACAAAGGGCATGAGCGCAAAGGCCGCCAAGGGCAGCAGCAGATCGCGGGGGACCGCGCGCGGCAAGGCGAAATCGAGAATTCTCCCGTCCTGCGCGTTCCGGCTCGTTTCTCTGAATGCCGCCATCGCGTAAAAATTATCCCACTGTGCAAATTGCGCGGGCGCCCCTGCGGGCAGCAGCACGCCCCCTCCGACGTGAAAACCCGCATAGCAGCGATAGTCGACGCGCTGGAAGCGATCGGTGGCAAGCGCGCTTGTCTGGTAGGCTAAACGCGCGATAGCGGTGTAACGCTTGGTGTGCTGAACAACGCCGAAGTGGATAGAGCAGAACGACACGATGATCTCTAACGTATAAAGGACATGTCACGATTGCTAGCATCCCTTTCTGCAAGGACCGAGGCCCAACGTCTTCAGAGAAGCGAGGATCTCCGCGGCGGCCTTGGAAACCCCGGGGGCAGGCGCGCCGAAAAGCGCACACACAAAATCGCGCGGCCGAAGACGTCCGGCCGAGCCGACATGTCTTCAGCCGGCGCTTATCGGGCGAGAAAATACGAGCCTCAAGCAGCCGGCAGCCCGCGCGGCAGCAGCGGCGGCAGCGGCGGCAGGCGCATACGAGCATTGTTCTGACGCAGGTCTTCGGCGAGGCGCTCGCGAAGATATTTCATGAAGTGTCGATCGTGTGGCCCGGGCTTGTCCCCGAGAAACTTCCGCAGTTCCGTCTTCCTGGAGATGTCGAGCATGGCCACGACCAAAGCGGACATCTCTGCAGCGCCAACGGGCGCCGGCTCGCCCGCCTTGGCCTTAGCGCGGCGGATGCATTCCTTGACGAGTTCGACCGTCAGCCGTTCGCCGCCTCGTGCCCGCGCCAGGATTTCGACAACGGCCGCCTCATCAACCGACGGAGCAGCAAGATTCAGCGCAGCGCTGAGCGGCACGAGATACACATCCTCTCCGTAGTGCTCGAACAGAGCTGCGAGATTCATGTAGAGCTGAGCCGTGCGCGGCTCGAAGCCCACTTCCAGACTGCACCAATCCAAAAACAACCCACGACTGAGGCCAACCTTCGCCAGGATCAGGGACATGCCTATCTCCACGGCCGTCTTCGTGAGCACTTTCACACCTGAGCGTATCACGTCAGCAAGCTGGCGCAGCTCCTCCGCCTTCGCCGTCTCAATCTGATCGTAGTTGAACTGCTCCGCGTCCGTCACGATGAGTACTCCCAACCATCTCTCTCGCAGACCGTGCATCAATAAATGGGGCAGTTTCAAAATTTGTCAATGATATCAATCTAATGATGGCATCTTGCACCAGCCTTGCTGGACCGACAGCGCCGAATGCGAAAAATTTTCGCATTCGGCAGTGATGGTGACGTCCAGTACGAACGGCTGCGATATGTCATGACCATCGCTACCTCCAAGTTAAACGAGCAAATTATCAGCAATACCGCTCTTATATGCAGAACACCAAGGCGCGCGCCTGGCCATCTGCAACTCGCCCAAACCGTGCCCACCGGCGGCTCCGTAGCGCATGCTCGCACGAGCAAATGCCCCTTCCGAAACATGCATCGCTCGCATGGAGTCCAGATTGGATGTCGTCACCAGCGCAATGATCAAGGCTACGCGGACGGAAGCTGAAGCGTAGGCATTTACTTCCCCGTCCAGACCGGCTTCCGCTTCTCGCTGAACGCCTTCAGGCCCTCCTTGGCGTCCTCGGTCATGGCGAGTAACGCGATCTGGCTTTCGGTGTAGGCGATGCTCTCGTCGAACGACATCGAGGCGATGGCGCGCATGGCATATTTGCCGCGGCGGATCGCGGTCGGGGACTTGTCGACGATGCGGCCGATCAGCCAGTCGACCTTGGCATCGAGCTCGGCCGTGGGCACCACATAGTTGAGCAGGCCCGCAGCTTGCGCCGCTTTCGCGTCGAACGGCTCGCCGGTGAGCGCCCATTCGTTGACGAGGCGCGGCGGCGCGATGCTCTGCAACAGGCTAAGCACTTGC
The DNA here is from genome assembly GCF_052075995.1 of Bradyrhizobium sp. 613_E4_N2_2. Taxonomy (NCBI): domain Bacteria; kingdom Pseudomonadati; phylum Pseudomonadota; class Alphaproteobacteria; order Hyphomicrobiales; family Nitrobacteraceae; genus Bradyrhizobium; species Bradyrhizobium sp. 613_E4_N2_2. Next base: position 2,829,605 of record NZ_CP197234.1, on the reverse strand, counting down.
ATCGGGAATACGCCGACCTTCACCTCCGGCAGGCCGAAGATGACGTGATCGGCCGCAATCGCCATGTCGGTCATGGACAAAAGCCCCATGCCGCCGGCCATGCAGACGCCGCCGACCCGCGCAATCGCCGGCTTCGTCGCGTTCTGCGACAGCCGCAGCAGATCGGCATAGTCGACATTCGGCTTGGAATGATCCATCGCGAACGCCGCGCCGGAATTCTGCAAGTCGGCGCCGGCGCAGAACGCCTTGTTGCCTGCCCCCGTCAGCACGATGACGCGGACGTCCTTGTCGTCATGCGCGTCGCGATAGCCTTTGGCGATGCCGGCGATGACCTCGCCGTTCAGCGCGTTGCGCTTCTCCGGCCGGTTGATGGTGATCCAGAACGCCTGCCCACGCTTTTCGGTGATGATTGCTGTGGTGTCGGTCATGGTACGCTCGCTTCCTTGCTCCCGTTTGCAGCCATTTGCGGCAGCTCGGGCGGCAGGCGCAAGGGCAATCTGTAGCGAGGCATTGCTTTAGCGCCTCGACACAAATTGGCGGGCGGGCGAAGCGTGCGCTCAGGCCGAGACCGTTTTCCTGATCCAGACCTTGTTGTCGTGAAATGCAGCTCCCCCGATCGGCGCGATCGTATCGGCTCCAGTCAGCACGTTGATGCCGCGGCCGCCGATATGATTCTTGTTCGGGTGAACGGATTCGGCGATCAGCACGCCGCGCCGCACGCCGCCGAACAGCGTTGCGAACAGCGTGGTCTCGCCGCGGGTGTTGCCGAGCGTCACGGCGTCGCCGTCGGCGATGTCGAGCGCGGCCGCATCCAGCGGATGGATCATCACGCTCGCTCTGCCTTCGCGCGCCTGCGAGGACGGCGTCTCGTTGAAGGTGGTGTTGAGGAAGCTGCGCGAGGGACTGGTCGCGAGCCGGAACGGATGGGCTTGATCGGTATGCTCGATCACCGCCCAATGGTCCGGCAGCGACGGCATCTTGTCGAAATCGCCCATCGTCTGGCCGAACGGCGGATGCGCCCAATCGGCCTTAAAATGGAATTTCTTGTCGGCATGGGCAAAGCCGTCGAGATAATGCGAGGTCCGGAAGTCCGGTTGCAAATCGCGCCAGATGTCGGCTTCGAGACCAGCGATGTCGCCGTGGTCGCTGAGCTTCAGCGTCGCGTCGATCAATTCGCGCGGCGTCATCTCGAAGCCCGGATGCTTCGCGCCAAGCCGCGGAGCCAGCGCCTGCATGACCTGATGGTTGGAGCGGCATTCGCCGGGCGGGTCGATCAGCTTCGGCCCGACCGAGATGTGCTGGTGGCCGCCGCCGTAATAGAGATCGTCATGCTCCATGAACATGGTCGCCGGCAGCACGATGTCGGCCATCTCGGCCGTCTCGGTCATGAACTGCTCGTGCACCGCCACGAACAGATCCTCGCGCGCAAACCCCTGACGCACCAGCGCCTGCTCCGGTGCCACCGTCATCGGATTGGTGTTCTGGATCAGCATCGCCTTGATCGGCCCCTTGCCGAGCAAGGCTTCGGCGTCGCCGGTGAGGATGCGGCCGACCTGCGACTGGTCGAGCGCCCGCGTGGTCTTATCGATCGCGTCGTGGCCCTCGATGAGGGATTCATTGAAGTGCCACAGCGCGTAATTGTTGAAAAAGGCGCCACCGCCTTCATATTGCCAGGCGCCGGTCACCGCGGGAACGCAGAGCGCTGCATGCATTTGCGCGGCGCCATTGCGCGAGCGGGTAAAGCCGTAACCGAGCCGGAAGAAGGTCCGCTTGGTCTCGCCGACCAGGTTCGCAAAGGCCTCGATCTCGGATACCGGCACGCCGCAGATCGCGGACGCCCACTCCGGCGTGCGCGTCTTCAGATGCGCCTCGAGCTCATCGGGGCAGTCCGTGTACTTGTCCATATAGGCGCGGTCGGCGTAGCCATCGCGGAACAGGACATGCATCACGCCACACGCGAAGGCGCCATCGGTGCCGGGCCGCAGGATGATCTTGATGTCAGCCTGCTTCATGGTCTCGTTGTCGTAGATGTCGACCGCTGCGATCTTCGCGCCGCGCTCCTTGCGGGCACGGGCAGCATGCGTCATCACGTTGACCTGCGTGTTGACCGGGTTGGTGCCCCAGATCACGACGAGATCGGAGAGCGCCATCTCGCGCGGATCGACGCCGGCAATCTTGCCGGTGCCGATCGCGAACCCGATGCGCCCGACATTGGCGCAGATGGTCTGATAGAAGCGCGAATATTTCTTCACATGCGTGAGGCGATTGAGGCCGTCGCGCATCACCAGTCCCATCGTGCCGGCGTAGTAATAAGGCCAGATCGATTCCGCGCCGTACTCGCGCTCGGCCTGGTTGAAGCGATCCGCGATCTCGTCCAGCGCCTCGTCCCAGGAGATCCGCGCGAACTGCCCGGAGCCCTTCGGCCCGGTGCGGCGCATCGGATACATCAGCCGCTCGGGGTGATGGATGCGCTCGGCGTAGCGGGCGACCTTGGCGCAGACGACGCCAGCCGTGTAGGTCTGCTTTTTCGAACCTCGGACGCGGCCAATGCTGCGGCCTTCGACCACCTCGATATCGAGCGCGCAGGCCGAAGGGCAGTCGTGCGGACAGGTCGAATGGCGGATTTCGATCTTGGCGTGCTGGTTCATGTCCATTTCGTAACATCAAAATAGCAGCCAGCCGAGGGCATTTATCCGGCAATGCCCATGCGAATTGCTCAAATCGCGCGCGCCCGCGGTTCCTGCCGCGCCTGCGAAATGCTGCGGGATCACACCGAAAACCGCCCGATATTCCCTGTTCGACCAGCTTTGTGAGGCGTCGACAGTCCACGTTCCGTGCCGCTACAGTGCCAGCCAACAAGAACGACATCAGGGAGGTGGGCATAATGGCCCGACGTTTTATGCTGGCGCTGGCCGTAAGCCTGTTCGCCGCACTCTCGGCATCCCCCTCATTGGCACAGGATTACCCCAACCACGCGGTCCGGATCGTGGTGCCCTTTGGCGCCGGCGGGCCGGCGGACGTCGCGGCACGGCTGATCGGCAACGTGCTCCAGGAGAGCTTTGGCCAGCCCTTCGTGGTCGAGAACCGCACCGGCGCGGGCGGCCTCATCGGCACCGTCGAAGCGGCAAAGTCGCCGGCCGACGGCTACACGCTTTTGATGATGTCCAACACCCAGACCGCGAATGAATCGCTCCTGACGCCGGACAAGCGCAAATACGAGCTGATGCGCGACCTCGCGCCGATCGCGCCGGTGAACTACTCCGACCTCGTCATCGTGGTGAACCCGCAGGTTCCGGCGAAGACTCTGCAGGAGTTCATCGCGCTCGCCAAATCGCAGCCGGGCAAGCTGAACTACGCCTCCTCCGGCCAGGGCACGCCCTATCACATGGCCGGCGAGCTGTTCAAAGCGATGGCCGGCATCGACGTGGTCCACGTGCCCTACCGCAACAGCGGCGAGGCGCGCAGCGGCGTGATCGGTGGACAGGTGCAGATGATGATCGACGCCGTGCCGGCGATGGCGCCGAATATCGGCGAGAACCAGGTCCGTGCGCTCGCGACCACCGGCAAGGAGCGCTCGGCCGTGCTGCCGAACGTACCGACCGCGGGCGAAGCCGGCGTCGCGGGCTATGAGGCCACGATCTGGCTTGGTCTGATGGCCCCGGCCGGTACGCCGAAGCCTGTCATCGACAAGCTCAATGCCGCCGTGAACGCAATGGTGAAGCGACCGGACATCGTAAAGCTCTGGACCGAGCAGGGTGCCGTACCCATGTCCATGACGCCGGAGGAATTCGAAAAATTCCTTCGCGGCGATATCGAGAAATGGGCCGATGTCGTCAAGAAGTTCGACAAGTCCTGAGGTCGCGGAGCGATCATGCCGACCATTCAATTTCAGCTCAACGGCGCGGCGATGGCCGTGGAGGCCGATCCCGACCAGACGCTGCTCGATGTGCTGCGCAGCCGGCTCGGCGTCACCGGTCCGCATTTCGGCTGCGGAGCCGGTGAGTGCGGGGCCTGTCACGTCATGGTCGATGGCCGCGCGATGGCCTCCTGCGACATGCCGATGTGGTCGGTGGCGGACAAGGACGTCGTCACGGTGGAAGGCCTCGGCACGGCCGAGCAGCCGCATCCGCTGCAACGCGCCTTCGTCTCCGAGCAGGCGATGCAATGCGGCTACTGCGTCTCGGGGATCCTCATTAGCGCGGCGGCGCTGCTGAAGCGCAATCCCTCGCCGACGGAGACTGAGGTCAGAGCCGCGCTCGATCGCAATCTGTGCCGCTGCGGATCGCATAATCGCATGGTCCGCGCCGTGCTGCGCGCGGCAGCGGAGACGGCGACGTCATGAGCATGCCGTCCCCCGTCCCGAAACTGCCGGTCAGCCTCGCGGCCAATCCAAAGCTGTCGTCCTGGGTACGGTTCAGCGGCGAAGGCGGTGTCGCAATTTCGCCCGGCAAGGTCGAGATCGGCCAGGGCATCGTCACGGCGCTGGCGCAGATCGCTGCGGACGAGCTCGACGTCGAGATCGGCAGGATCGAGCTGATCCGCGCCTCGACGGCGGCCAGCCCGAACGAGGGCGTCACCTCGGGCAGCCTCTCGGTCCAGCAATCCGGCCGCGCGCTGCGACAGGTCTGCGCCGAGGTCCGCCATCGCTTCCTCGCAGCCGCATCGGAGCGTCTCGGCGTCGATGCGGCGCTGCTCGATGTCGATGACGGCACAATCTCGGGTCCCGGCAATGTCAGGACCAGCTATTGGGAGCTGGCTGGCGACGTCTCGCTCGACCGCGACGCCACCGCGGGCGCCGTGGCGAAGCCTGCTGCCACACGTGGTGTCGCCGGACATTCGGTCCAGCGGGTCGACATTCCCGACAAGGTGTTTGCGCGACCGCGCTTCATTCACGATCGCGCACTGCCGGACCTGGCACACGGCCGCGTGCTGCGGCCTGACATCTCGGGTGCCAGGCTGATCGCGCTCGACGAGACGGCGGCGCGCGCCGTTCCCGGCCTCGTCGCGATCGTCCGCGACGGCGGCTTTGCCGGTGTGCTTGCCGATAGCGAGGCTGCGGCGGAAGCCGCACTGAAAGCCTTGCGCAAGGGCGCAACCTGGTCGGCCGGCGAGCCGTTGCCCGACGAAGACGATCTCGCGGGCTTCCTGAAGAGCCAGCCGGTCGAAACGACCGTCATCGACGCCAGAGCAGCGGCAACGACGAAGAGAGCTGCGCGCACCCTTCGCCGGCAATACACCCGTCCCTACATCGCACATGCCTCGATCGCGCCGTCCTGTGCGATGGCGCGATGGGACGGCGATCGTATCCATGTCTGGACACACAGCCAGGGCGTCTATCTGCTGCGCGCCGATCTTGCGATCGTGCTCGAGCTGCCGGCCGAAAACATCGTCGTCGAGCATATGGAGGGGGCCGGCTGCTACGGGCACAATGCGGCCGACGACGTCGCGCTCGATGCCGTGTTGCTGGCGAAAGCCGCCGGCGGCCGCCCGGTGCGGGTGCAGTGGTCGCGCCATGACGAGATGTCTCATGCGCCGTTTGGCGCAGCGATGGCCATCGAGATCGAGGCCGACCTCGATGCAGACAGCGAGATCGTCGGCTGGCGCCATGCGATCTGGAGCAACGGCCACGCCGCCCGGCCGGGACGCGCGGCGCAGCCGGCGCTGCTTGCGGCGACCGAGATCGCGAACCCCTACCCGCGCATGATCTCGACGAATCCACCGGCCGCCAATGGCGGGGGCGGCGACCGCAACTCCGTTCCACTCTACGACCTCCCGGCCTGGACCATCACGAGCCACCGGCTGCTGACGATGCCGGTGCGCACGTCGGCGCTGCGGACCCTGGGCGGGCAAGGCAATGTGTTCGCGATCGAATCCATACTCGACGAGATCGCGGTCCTGCGCGGCGAGGACCCGATCACATTCCGCCTGCGTTATCTCCGCGACGAGCGCGCCTGCGACGTCATTCGCGCCGCGGCACGCCGCGCGCAGTGGAAACCGCAAAAACAGTCTGGCATCGGCCACGGCGTCGGCTTCGCCCGCTACAAGAACACGGGCGCCTATTGCGCCGCGATCGCGGAGATAGAAGGCACCGACGACATCCGTGTCCGGCGGTTGACGCTTGCGGTCGACGTCGGCGAGACCATCAATCCGGACGGCGTCATCAACCAGATCGAGGGCGGTGCGATCCAGGCCACGAGCTGGGTGCTGAAGGAACGCGTCCGCTTCGACCGGACGCACATTACATCAACGTCCTGGACGGACTATCCGATCCTGACCTTCAGCGAGGTGCCGGCGGTGGATGTCGAGATCATCCAGCGGCCGGAGATCGAGCCGGTCGGCGCCGGCGAGGCCGCGCACGGTCCCGTGACGGCGGCGATCGCCAATGCGGTCTTCGACTGCCTCGGGGTGCGCGTGCGCGACCTGCCGATCACGCGCGACAGGATCATTGCAGCCATGGAGCTTGCATCGTGACGACAGTGACCATTTTGAGCGGCGGCGCGGCGCAAGGCCTGGTGCGCGGCCTCAGCGAGCCCTTCAAGACGCAGACCGGATTCGGCATCGATGGCGAGTTCGGTGCGGTTGGTCTCATGGCCGACAAGCTGCGCGCCAGCACGCCGGCGGATCTCGTGATCCTGACGCAGGCGCTCCTTGCGAAGCTCGCCGCGGAGAAGCTCGTCGTCCCCTCCTCGATCGCAGATATCGGCCGGGTCGAGACTGCGCTGGCGGTCCGTAACCGCGATCCGAAAGTCACGGTGAAGACTGAGGCCGATCTCCGCGAGGTGCTGCGATCCGCGGATGCCGTCTACGTTCCGGACACCAAAGCCTCGACCGCGGGACAGCATGCCGCAAAAGTGCTGGATCAGCTTGGGATCGCCTATGAGGTCGCATCGCGTCTCAAGATCTTTCCGAACGGCGCGACCGCGATGCGCGAGCTTGCTGCATCCACCGCAACTCGGCCGATCGGATGCACCCAGGCGACCGAGATCATCGCGACCGACGGCATCGCGCTGTCGGGGTCACTGCCGCCAGGCTGCGAACTGGTGACGATGTACACGGCCGGCGTCACGGCGCGGGCCGCACACCCGAAGGAGGCGGCCGCGCTGATCGCACTGCTGATCGGCGCAGACCGGAAGGAGCTGCGCCAGCGCGTCGGCTTTGCCGGCTAGATACTACGGATAGCCGCCCTATTTATGCAGCTGGGTAAGACCGGTCGGCGGCCCGTCGACCGCGGTCCAGCCGCCGTCGACGAACAGCGTGCTGCCGCTGACATAGCTCGCGGCATCCGAAGCAAGATAGGCGACCGCCGTCGCGACCTCGTCGGCGCTGCTCCAGCGGTTGAACACGGTGTGGCCGGCGTAGAGATTGTAGATGTCGGGCCGCTGCTTGAACGGGCCGGTCAGCGCGGTCTCGGCAATGCTCGGCGCGATCGCGTTGACGCGGACGCCAGCGTGGCCGACCTCTGAAGCAAAACCCTTCACCAGGAGGCCGATCGCCGCCTTGGTCGAGCCGTAGACGCCAAGGCCCGGCTCGATGGTCACCGCGCGCACCGAGGAGCAGGCGATGATGCTGCCGCCCTTCTGCTCGACCATGATGCGGCCGAAGGCCTGGAAGAACCAGACGGTGCCCTTGACGTTGAGGTTGAGGACGCGGTCGAGATCCTCCTCGGTGTAGTCGAGGATGGTCTTGCGGATGTTGAGCCCGGGCGTCGTCACGGCGATGTCGAGCCGCGAGAATTTCTGCATCACGATCTTGGCGAGCGCATTGACGTCCGTAGCGCTCGCGGCGTCGCAGCTGGCTGCTTCCGCCCAGCCGCCCTTGTCGCGAATTCCGGCTGCCGTCGCCTCGGCGGCGTCAAGCGCGCGATCTGCGCAAACGACGCGGGCGCCGAGCCCGGCCAGCGCCTCGGCCGACGATTTGCCGATGCCCGAGGCGGCGCCGAGCACCACGGCGGTCTTGCCGGTGAGATCGAAGAGCTTGCGATAGTCAGTCACGAACGGTTTCTCCCTGTTGCTGCTATCCCTTGTAGCCCATCAGCAGGCGGGGCAGCCACAGCGAGAACGCGGGGACGTAGGTCACGAACATCAGAGCTGCGATCAGGGCGGCATAGAACGGCAGGATGGTGCGCATCACCGCCCCCACCGAGATGCCGCCGATGGCGCAGCCGACGAACTGCGTCGTTCCGACCGGCGGGGTGTTCAGCCCCAGCGCGCAGTTGATCAGCATCAGCATGCCGAATTGCACCGGATCCATGCCCGCCTTCATCGCGATCGGCAGGAAGATCGGGGTGCAGATCAGGATAGTCGCCGCCATGTCCATGAACGTGCCGAGCACGAACAGGATGACGTTGATGAGCAGGAAGATGACCCAGGGTTGCGAGGACACCTTGCTCATCAAGTCGCCGGCGAAGTCGGCCACCTCGTAAAGTCCCATCAGATACTGGAACATGGTGGAGACACCGATCAGCAGCAGCACCACACCCGTCGTCTTCACGGCCTTGGCGGCAGCCCGCAGGAAGTTCGGCAAGGTCATGGTGCGGTAGATGAAGAACGTCAGCAGGATCGTGTAGGTGACCGCGACGGCTGCGGATTCAGTTGCCGTGAAGACGCCGGACAGGATGCCCGCCAGGATGATGCCGACGATCAGCAGGCCGGGCAGCGCGGCCGCGAACGAGCGGAAAACCTCGGCCCAGCCCGGGAACTTGCCGGCCGGATAGCCGCGCTTCACCGCGACCGCGTAGGCGGCGACCAGCATGCACACCATCAGCACGATCGCCGGCAGAAGTCCGGCGGCGATCAGCGCGCCGATCGAGACCTTGCCGCCGGCAGCGAGCGCATAGATGATCATGTTGTGGCTGGTCGGCATGAGCGCGCCCACCAGAGAGGCATGGGTGGTGACGTTGACGGCGTAGTCGGTGTCGAACCCTTCCTTTTTCATCATCGGGATCATCACCGCGCCCATAGCCGACACGTCGGCCACGGGCGAGCCGGAGACGCCGCCGAACAGCGTGCAGGCGACCACGTTCGACATGCCGAGCCCGCCGCGGATGTGTCCGACGAGGTTCTTGGCAAGCTGCACGATCTTGTCGGCGACGCCGCCATGCAGCATCAGCTCACCGCTGAAGACGAAGAACGGAATGGCGAGGAAGGAGAAGATGTTCATCCCCGACATCATCTGCTGAAAGATGACGGCGACCGGCAGGCCTTCGTAGAGGATGGTGCAGATCGCCGAGAGGCCGATCGCGAAGGCGACGGGTACGCCGAGGATCAGGAAGCCGAAGAAGGTCGCGCCGAGAATGATCAGTTCCATGAGGGGACGACCTCTTCGCCGCGCAGGAGCGCAATGATGTGCTCGATTGAAAAGGAGACGATCAGGACGCCGGAGGCGATCAGCGGGACGTAGCGGATGACCTCGGGGAGCCCGAGATTGGGGATCTTCACGGTTCCGACCGACGCTCCGAGGATCCAGCCGTTGTAGGCCATCGCAATGCCGAACACGGCCACCAGAACGTGGATCACGAGCTCGATCTTCTCTCGCAGATGATCCGGAAGCATCACCAGCAAACTGTCCATGCCGATGTGTCCGGCGTCGCGAACGCCGACGGCGGCGCCGATCAGCGTGACATACAGGATCAGGACCAGCGCAAGGTTCTCCGTCCAGGTCGGGCTCGAATTAAGCACGTAACGTCCGAACACCTGGTAGAACACGATGGTGACGATGACGAGCAGGCCGGTCACGGACAGATACATGCCGAGGCGAGCAACGACGGCATTGATCCGCGACAGCAAGCCGGTCGACGGTCGGCCGGTTACCTCCTGCTCGTGGCTTGCGACATGTGGGTCTGTCATCGGCGTCTCCTTGCGGGGGTCCGGCGCCGCCTCGCGGCGACGCCGGACCCGACGCTGTGGCCCTACTTCGTGTCCTGGATCCGCTTGACGAGGCCCTTCAGCTTCTCGTCGCCGGCGAACTTGTCGTACACCGGCTTCATCGCATCGACGAATTCCGCCTTGTTGGCGATCGTGACGACCTGCACGCCGGCCGCCTCGACGGTCTTGCGGGAGGCCTGCTCACGCTCGTCCCAGAGCTTGCGCATGACGGGCACCGATTCCTTGGCCGCCTTGCGGACCATCGCCTGATCCTCCTTGCTCAACGTGTCCCAGACCGTCTTGGACATCACGAGAACTTCCGGCGCGAGCGAGTGCTCGGTGACGTTGTAGAACTTGGCGGCCTCGAAGTGACGCGAGGATTCGTAGGACGGCCAGTTGTTCTCGGCGGCGTCCACGAGGCCGGTCTTGAGCGCGGTATAGACCTCGCCATACGGCATCGGTGTCGGGTTGGCGCCGAGGCTCTGGATCATGCCGACCCAGAGGTCGGACTGCTGGACGCGGATCTTCAGGCCCTTGAGGTCGGCGAGCGATTTGACCGGCGCCTTGACGGTGTAAATGGACCGGGCGCCGCTGTCGTAATAGGCAAGGCCGATCAGGCCCGCGGGCGCCATGGACGCCAGGATTTCGTCGCCGATCGGACCATCGAGAACCGTGCGCATGTGCTGCGTGTCCCGGAACACGAAGGGCAGGCACAACGCGATGGTTTCAGGCACGAAGTTGTTCAATGGCGATGCGTTGATCCGCATCATGTCGAGGGCGCCGATCTTCAGCTGCTCGATGGTGTCCTTCTCGGAGCCCAGGGCTCCGTTGGGAAACACCTTAACGCCGAGCTTGCCGCCGCTCGCCGTCGCGAGCTGCTTGCCCATGAACTTGACGGCTTCGACGGTCGGATAATCGGCGGGGTGGATGTCGGCCGAACGGAAATCGCGTGCGGTCGCCAGCGGCGCTGAGACCGCCAGTACGGCGGCTGCGATGATGCCGGTAAGTGTCTTCATCTGGGCTTCCTCCTGAGTTAATTATGTCGTTGTCGGGCCGATGCTGCAGGCCGCCTTGGGTCGCTCCACTTCAGGTGTAAAGTCAAGCGTTACAAACGCACCACCTTGGTAGGATTGCGCGGCGGAGTCGAGCGGATTTGACTGGTGGATGATCACGGCGAGGAAAGGTGCGAGCTTCATCGCGCCCTCTCCGGCAGGGACTTGCGCGGCAGGTGCCGGCTTCCCTTTAATCCCGCCTCGCCGTCGGCCAATGCCGGACGCAAGGTGACGATGCTCGTCATATCCATGGACGTTCCTCTGGTTTTAGAATCGACCGCTATTGGTTGCGGCTTGGAGGTGCAGACGTGACGGTCGCCCCATCCTTGTGCGATGCGCGCTGACCAGCGCGATGTCGCCAACGTCGTCCCTAGGGCGGGCGGCATTCTGAGTCCAAGCCAAATCCGGCATCGATCAATGCTGGAGTTGCATCGATCGATCATGCATCACTTCGAGGGCGCGACCGGCGAATGGCTCCGTTTTTCCGAAATCGACTGCACCTGGGCGTTACTTGACGCCACAGGGAGAGCCCGCCCAAGATGCACCGAAACGGAACATCGCGAGGAAATGCCCATGCCGCGGAAGCTGATCGATATTTCCGTGCCGCTCAGAAACGACGTGACGGCCGATCCGCCGGGCAATCACCCGACGATCCAGTATATTGATCACCAGCAGGGCCTGCCCCGCATGCTGCAGTTCTTCGACGGCCTCAAGGCGGAGGATTTGCCGGATGGCCAGGGCTGGGCGGTCGAGCAGGTCTCGCTGTCCACCCACAACGGCACGCATCTCGACGCGCCCTGGCACTTCCACCCGACCATGAATCGCGGCGAGCGGTCATGGACGATCGACGAGGTGCCGCTCGAATGGTGCCTGCAGCCCGGCGTGAAGCTCGACTTCCGCCACCTGCCCGATGGGTACGTGGTGACTGCCGACGATGTCGAGAAGGAGCTGAAACGGATCGGGCACACGCTGTCGCCGCTGGAGATCGTGGTCGTCAACACCAGCGCCGGCGCCAAATTCGGCCAGGCCGATTACGTCAACTCCGGCTGCGGCATGGGCTATGAGGCCACCATGTACCTGCTTGAACGCGGCGTGCGGCTGACCGGCACCGACGGCTGGAGCTGGGACGCGCCGTTCGTCTACACCGCGAAGAAATATGCCGAAACAAAAGATGCCGGCCTGATCTGGGAAGGTCACAAGGCGGGACGACACATCGGCTATTGCCATCTCGAGAAGCTGCACAATCTCGACAAGCTGCCGTCGACCGGATTCACGATCTCATGCTTCCCGGTAAAGATCGAGCGAGCGTCCGCAGGGTGGACCCGAGCGGTCGCCATCGTCGACAGTCAGGTCTGAGCTTCACTCGCCGTCGAGGCCGCTCTCGGCGAGGTCGCGCAGCGCATCGGTATCCAGCACGACGATGGCGCCGTGCTCGAGACGAACCCAGCTGCGGCCGGCCCAGGCGCGCAATTGCTTGTTGATGCTCTCGCGCGTCATCCCCACCATCTCGCTGATCTCCTGCTGCGTGATGGCGAGCGTGCCGCTGCCGGAGTCGAACTTGCGCTCTTCGGTGAGACCGAGCAGCGCGCTCGCAAGCCGGCCCGGCAGATTTTGCAGGATTACCTGCTCGACCTGCTGGCTGGTCCAGCGCAGGCGCGCGCAAAGCAGCTCGATGAATTTCATCGCCAGCGCCGGCTGGCTCTTCACGAATGGCAGGAAGTCGCGACGGTCGATGATGTAGAGTTCGCAATTGGTGTTGGCAGTCGCGTCGGCCGAGCGCGGCGCGCCGTCGAGAACCGCGATCTCGCCAAAGATTTCTCCAGGACCGATCAGATTGAGAATAGCGTTCCTTCCATCCGGCGAAGAAGAGGAAATCTTCACTGTTCCCGTGATCACCGCGAACAGGTTGTTGCCGGGATCGCCCTTGGCGGCGATCGTCGCACCGCGCTTCACCGTGGTGTGCTTGGCGTAGCGGCAGAGCTGATCGAGCGCATCTGGCTCCAGATCCGCGAAGATCGGGTGCTTGCGCAGGACCGATAATTTGTTGCCCGCCGCTTGTCGGGGGTCGCCGGTCTTGTCCTGAGGCACGCCGCTCGGCTCCTAAGACTGCGAGGCACTGGAGTTCCTGCGTAGTCAACGTTAGCAGGCTTTTCAACCGGAAAGCATGTGCACGGTTTGAGTCAAATACGGCGAAAATGCCGCGGTCGGGCGCCAAGGCGGCATCCGGGGGATGAGCCAATGTGTCCCGGTCGATGCAGGGTTGCAGCTATCGCGCGCACCATTGCGTTGAGGCGCTGCCGAACGGCCGCGAGCTGGCCGTGGAAGCCTCCGCGGCAAGCACGGTAAAACGCGATTGTGATCTCGGGACCGTCAGTGCTTGGCGTCCGAATCGGGCCGACCTGCGCTGGTTTGCCGGTCTGCCCATGCCAAGGCCCCGGCGAATGTGACAAAAACGACCACGACAGCGATCGTCACCAGCAGTGCGTCAGTCGGCATGATGCCCTCCCCTGTTATTTTGGGCATTATTGGCGGCGCACGACCGCCGTCATTGATTGGGATCAAATTTGGCGAGCGCCGGATCAGGCCGCAGCCAAGGCCTCGACCTTCGCCGGATCGAGCAGGCTGATGCCGCCATGAACGATCTCGATCACCCCATGTCGCTCCAGCTTGGTGAAGGTGCGACTGACGGTTTCGATGGTCAGGCCGAGATAATCGGCAATGTCCTGACGACTCATCGGCAGCTGAACCGTGTCCGACGCCCCCTTCAGCGAGAATAGCCGCTCGCGCCAGGCAAGCAGAAACGTCGCGACTTTCTCGTCCGCCGATCGGCGGCCGAGCAGGACCATGTGGTCGCGCGCCTGGCTCAACTCGCGAATCGCCAGCTCGTTGATCCGCCTGAGGAGATGCGGCCGGCTCTCGACGAAGCGGCCGAAGGGCGCCTTCGCGAACTGGCACACTGTGACGCCACCGATCGCATCGGCCGAAAAATTGTGACGGCCGGAAATATTCATCCCCAGGAAATCGCCTGGTAACGCGAATCCCACGATCTGCCGCCGACCGTCGGGCAATAGCTTGTAAAGCCGCATGACGCCGTCGAGGAGATTGTAGAACGAGGTCGTGCTGTCCTCCTCGGAGAAGACGGTCTCGCCCCCGTCAAAGTGGACGCGGCGCCCCAGATGCTCGAATTCCCTGAGCTCGGCCGGGTCCAGCGACGAGCACACCGCGAAGTCGCGGACCGCACAATCGCTACAGAAATGCCCATTCGGCTCGATCGTCACCACGGAAGCCTTCATCTACCGCTCCAAGCACCGGCTGCCCCGCATCAGGCCGAGCCCACCGCGCGGGGTGCATTTTACTGCACTGCGCCAAAGTCGATTGACCCAGATCAATTTTGGCGGGCATGGCCGTCTTGTGTTGTTGCTAGACCGCCTGCACCGTCCAGCCGATCAGCTCCTTTGCAATGCGGGCGAAGGCTGCGTCGAACGCTGCGACCGCTGCGGCCGGCTCGACCTTTTCAAGCGTCTCGCTGGTCTCGACGAGGCGCGACGCGACCACTTTGCCGTTCTTGTCGACGATGCGTGCCGACAGTCCGATCTCGACCCGAGCCTCGCCTTCCATGGCGATCCGGAAGCGCCTGATGTCGATCAGGAGCTGGTAGTCCGCTTGCCCGAGATCGCTCGTGCGCAAGGGCGCGTGGGCGATGTCGTAATTCTCAAAGCTGTCGATCAGCCGCGCCTGCACCAGTTTTGGAATGCTGTCGGCCCAGAGGAATTCCGCAAAGCCCGGATTATCCCCGCTGGGTGCAAACAACATCCGCTGGGTCTGAAGCATCGCGACCGCGGTCGGCTCGGGAATCGCCAGTGACGCCGAAAGCGTCTTGCCGGCCGGCCCAAGATTCTGCGGCGTGCGCAGGTCATAGGTGATCTTCTGCGCCGGCGTCCCGCCGCCGGTCATCTTTTCGAGGCCCGCCAGAATACCGTCGATCTTGCCGGTGTTGCGCGCGAGCCCGTCGGAGAATATCTTGAGGTTCGCGATAGTGTCCTTCAGCGGACCGGAATTGTCCTCCAGCACGGTATCGACTCGTCGCAGCGCATCGCGCGCAGCCTGCGTCATGCTCTGGCCTGCACCGGCCTCGGCGATCAGGGTCACGGGCTCGCCGGCCTTGGCAACGATCATGCCGCCCTCCAGCGTCACCACCGGCACGCCGGTCAGCCCCTGGAAATCGAGCCCGACCTTGGTGTCGGTACGCACGGGTGTCGTCGAGGCAACCGAGATCGTCGCATTGACGAAGCGCGGATTATCCGGCGCGAGGCCGATCTGCGTCACCTCGCCGACCCGGATGCCGTTGAACAGCACACCGGCACCGACCAGCAGGCCGGGCACCGGACCCTGGAATTGCACATGATAGTTCGCGCGCGGCCCGATGCCGCCCGTGTTGTTCAACCAATAGACGAAGCCGAACACCGCGAGGATAGCGGCCAGCACGAAGCTGCCGATCAGCACGTAGGGAGCGCGGGTTTCCATGTCTCATCTCATCTCGTGTTGCAGCATCTGCGAGCGCTTACCGTGGAAATAGGCGCGCACCCAGGGATGCTCGGATTGCAGCAATTCGTGCATCGGGCCGATCGCCACGATCTTGCCGTCGGCGAGCGCGGCGACGCGGTCGCAGACCGTGGTGAGGCTCGCAAGATCATGGGTGACCATGAACACGGTGAGGCCGAGGGTCTTCTGCAGCGTCCCGATCAGCGCGTCAAAATCGCCGGCGGCGATCGGGTCGAGACCGGAGGTCGGCTCGTCCAGGAACAGGATCGGCGGATCGAGCGCGAGTGCGCGGGCCAGCGCCACGCGTTTGGTCATGCCGCCCGAGAGCTCGGACGGATATTTGTCGGCGTCCTGCGCTCGCAACCCGACCATCTCGAGCTTGGCAATCGCGATCTCGTCCATCAGCTCCTGCGACAGCACGAGATTTTCGCGGAGCGGAAACTGCACGTTTTGACGTACCGTCAGCGAGGAGAACAGCGCACCTTGCTGGAACAAAATGCCCCACGTCGTGGCCGCGCCTTCGGTGCGGCCACCGATCGGCCGTCCCATGACTTCGATGCTCCCGCCCTGGCGCGGGATCAGGCCGATGATGGTGCGCATCAAGACCGACTTGCCGCCGCCGGAGGCACCGACGAGCCCGAGGATCTCGCCTCGGCGGACGTCGAGCGACAGATGGTCGAGCACGGTCTGGCGGCCGAAGCCGACCACGAGGTCGCGAACGCGGATCGCGAATACCTCTTGCGACTCGTCCATCGTCACATTCCGATCGAAGCGAAGAAGATCGCGAACAGGCCGTCGAGCACGATCACCAGGAAGATCGACTTCACCACCGACGTGGTCGTCTGCCGCCCGAGCGATTCCGCGCTGCCCTTCACGCGCAATCCTTCGCTACAGGCGACGATCCCAATCACCAGAGCCATGAAGGGCGCCTTAAGGATGCCAACCTCGAAATGGGTGACGGAGATGGCCTCATGCAGCCGCGCGATGTAGATCGCCGGTGCCATGCCGCCGTAGAATTGTGCGACCAGTCCTCCGCCATAGAGCGCCGCAACCGCCCCAATGAACGCGAGGATCGGCAGCGCGATGACGAGGGCTGCTACTCGCGGCAATATCAGGACATGGACGGGATCGAGGCCCATGGTCGAGAGCGCGTCGATCTCCTCGCGCATCTTCATCGAGCCGAGCTCGGCCGTGTACGCGCTCCCCGATCGGCCGGCGACCATGATGGCGACGATCAGCACACCCAGCTCGCGCAGCACCAGGATGCCGACCATGTCGACAGTGTAGGACTCCGCACCGAACCTGCGGAAATGAAAGAACCCCTGCTGGGCGATGATGGCACCGATCAGGAAGGTAATGAGAACGACAATCGGAATGGCCTGCCAGCCGATCCGGTAGAGCTGATAGACAAGCGATGTCAGCCGCAGCGAGCGTGGCCGGCGCAGCACGCCGATCACGGCGATGAACAATGCACCCAGCATTTGAAGAAAGATCGTGACGTCTTCGCGCGCGCCAACCGTGGATTTGCCGAGATCGCCGAGCCTGAGCAGAATCGGATTTGGCGCGGCCGCAACCGCCGGGGTGTGGCGGTTGACCTGACGCACCTCGTCCATCAGGCCGCTGAAATGATCGGCAACGCCGACGAATTCGGCCGATCTGCCGGAAGATGCGGCCCTGCGCGACAACTTCTCCAGGACCCAGGCTCCGAGCGTGTCGAGCGCGCTGACGCCGGACATGTCCAGCGTCACGGCACTGGATCGATCGACATCCGCTCCGACCGATCGGGACAGCGTTTCGAGCGCCGACACATTGGCTGCCGTCCACGGCCCTTCCGGGCGCAATTTCAGCACATCGCCGGAGGGCGTTGCCAGCAACAGCGGTTCGGAGTTCACGTTTCCACCTCATCGGGACAATTGGTCCCCATTCAGCCGCCACTTCTAGGCCAGCATGTGGCGGCCGGGTTGACCTGTCTCAACACCAGGGCCACGCGCCATCCCTTGACGCAAATCAAGGGCGCCGGGTCGCCGGGCCCTAGGGTTGTTTCCATTCAAGGGAGTTCTCAAATCCATGTTCAACAGCGACAGGATGAGCGAAGAACTGCGAGCGCTGAAGGTTGACGTCACGCGTCTGCTGAGCACCGCAGGCGAAGAGATGTTCGACAGCTCGAAAGACCGGGCCGAGGCTCTGGCCGATCAGATCAAGGCTGCGCTTGCCGAGCTCGGCGAGACCGTCAGTGACGAGCAGGAACAGCTTCAGGATCTCATTGCGGATCGCCCGATCACGTCGCTCGCCTCGGCCTTCGCGCTCGGCGTGGTCGTCGGCTTCATGCTGAGGAGACACTAGGTGAACACGGAGAATGTCGTCAAACATCTGCGCGTGCTGTGGCGCACCGACAGGATCATCGCGGACATCAGGCTGCGCCATCTGCTGATCGGTCTCGGTCTGCGGGCCTTCGCGGCGCTGATCGCAGCATTCGGGCTCCTGATGCTGGAGCTGTCGGCCTATTTCGCGCTGGTCCAGATCTGGAGCGCAATTGCGGCGGCTGCCATCCTCGGCGCCGTCAATTTCGCCATCGCGGCGGTTCTCTTCGTCGTTGCCGGCCGTCCTCCATCCGGCCGCGACATCGAGCTCGCCAATGAAATTCACGGCGCATCCATCGAAGCCTTGCAGCTCGAGGCGCGGGCGCTCCAGGCCCAGGTGTCAGGCGCGGTCCATCATCCGCTCAGCACGATTGTGCCGGTGCTGGTGCCGCTGATCGCGATCATCGTCAAGAGTCTGCGGAAAACGGCCACGGAATCCGCCGCATCGCGCGAAGCGCACTCGTGATCGGAATGCTCAGAGCTTGAGCCTGACGTCACAGAGGTCGGGCTCGGTCGAATCCGGCTTCACGTCGAAGCCGAGCTGGCGGCACATCTCGAGCATTGTGGTGTTCTCCCTGAGAACATCACCCGAGATGGTCTTCAGCCCCTCCGACCTCGCATAGTCGATGATCAACTGCATCAACGCCCATCCGAGCCCCCTGCCCTTGAGGTCGGAGCGCAGCAGGATCGCATATTCGCCGCTCTCATAGACCGAGTCCGAATGGAGCCGGACCACGCCGACCATCTCGCCGGTCGCTTCGTCGAATGCGATGAAGGCCATTGCGCGGGCATAATCGAGCTGGGTCAGCCGCGCGATGAACTCGTGGGTGAACTCCTTCATCGGCGCGAAGAAGCGCAGGCGGAGGTCGTGCGCCGTGACGTGACGCAGGAATTCGTTGATGGTCGGCTCGTCCTCCGGACGCAAGGGCCGTACGAAGATACGCCAGTCGTCCTTGAGCGCCAGGCGGCGCTCCCACTGCGATGGATAGGCCCGGACGGCGAAGTTGGCCGGGCCGGAGCCGGCGAATTTGCGCTGCGCCGGCCCCACCGCGACGCGGGCGTCGACCGCGGTCACACCGGTCTCGTCCGCAAGCAGTGGGTTGATGTCGAATTCACGGATCTCGGGAAGGTCGGCGGCCATCTGGGCGAGCTTGACCAACACCATCGCGACGGCGTCCTGCTCGACCGCGGGTACGTCGCGATAGGCCCTCAGCAGCCGTGATACGCGCGTACGGCCGATCAGGTCGCGGGCGAGTTGCAGATCGAGCGGCGGAAGCGCCAGTGCCTTGTCGTTGATGATCTCGACCGCCGTCCCGCCCCGGCCGAAGACGACGACGGTGCCAAAGGTGGGATCGTCGGCAAGACCCAGGATCAGCTCGCGCGCCTTCGCCCTGACAACCATCGCCTGCACGATGACGCCCTCGATGCGGGCTTCGGGACGGAGCTTCCTCGCCCGCGCGAGAATGTCGGTGGCAGCCGTGCGCACGGCCTCCGGCGTGGTCAGATTGAGGACGACGCCGCCGACGTCCGACTTGTGGACGATGTCGCGCGACATGATCTTCAGCACGACTGTGGCGCCCTGCGCGAACATCTCGCTGGCGCAGGCGACGGCCTGCTCGACATCGGTCGCAGCACGGGTCGGCACCATCGCGATGTCATAGGCCCCGAGCAGGTGCTTGATCTCGATGGGCTCGAGCCATTTGCGGCCATCCGCGATCGCAGCGGCGACGATCTGCCTGGCAGCCCGGGCGTCAGGCACGAACGTGTCGGGCATCGCGGGAGGAACCTGGCTCAGCTCCTCTACGACCTCGCGATGCCTCACGAGATGCATGAAGCCGCGCACCGCATCATCTTCGGTCGGATAATTCGGAATGCCCGCGCCGGAGAGCGCCTGAACGATGTTCTGATCGGCTCCGACCCAAGCCGCCAGCACCGGCTTCGCCCATCGACGCTGCTTCTCGCGATATTTGCCGACGAGCTCCGTCACGGTCGCGGCGATGTCGGCCGCCGGGGCGATCGCGGTCTGCACGTTGAGGACGAGGACGGCATCATTATCAGGATCTGCGAGCAGCACCTCCAGTGCGGCCGCGTAGCGCGATGCATCGGCATCACCGACGATGTCGACGGGATTTGCACCCGACCAGGTCGGTGGCAGCACTGCATCGAGGCTCTTGCGCGTCTCAGCCGAGATGGGCGCCGGGATTCCACCAAGGTCCACCAACCGATCCACGGCCAAGACGCCGATGCCGCCGCCATTGGTGAGGATGGCGAGACGCTTTCCCGCCGGCGGTTCGACGCGACCGAGCGTCTCGGCGCAATCGAATAGCTCGCGCAGATCGGAGACCCGCAGGACGCCCGCACGGCGGAACGCGGCGTCATAGACGGCGTCGGCGCCGGCGAGCGCGCCGGTATGGGTTGCCGCCGCTTTGGCACCCTGCGCCATGCGGCCGGACTTCACCACGACGACCGGCTTGACGCGCGCCGCGGCCCGTGCCGCCGACATGAACTTGCGCGCGTCCTTGATGGCTTCGATGTAAAGCAGGATCGCGCGGGTCTTGGGATCCATCGCGAAATGATCGAGCAGGTCGGCAATATCGACATCGATCTGATCGCCGATCGTGACAATGCCGGAGAACCCGACGCCGCGCTGCGCAGCCCAATCCACCATTCCGGCCGCGATCGCGCCGGATTGCGAGATCAGCGCGAGATTGCCCGCCCCCGGCATGTGCGCGGCAAAGCTGGCATTGAGGCTGACGCCCGGCATCATGATGCCGAGGCAGTTCGGCCCGATCAGCCGCATGCCGTATTTGCGTGCCGCAGCGATCGCGGCCTCGTGCAGGGATCCCGGTCCGTGACCGAGGCCCGCCGAGACGATCAGCGCGCCGGCCGAGCCGCGACGTCCGGCCTGGTCAATGATGCCGGGAACCTCTCGCGCCGGCGCGGTGATGACCACGAGCTCGGGCACGAAGTCCAGCCCGTCCATACTGCCCACCGCAGCGATGCCGCCGATCTCGGCATGGCGCGGATTGACGAGGCCGAACCGACCCTTGAACTCGGCCTTGTGAATGTTCTCGAGAACGGCGCGTCCGACCGAGACCGGGCGAGCGCTCGCGCCGACGAGCGCAACCGAACGCGGCGACAGCAGATTCTTCAAGCGATAGGTTGACATGGAAGCAAATGCGCCCGGTCGGTGGCGGTTCCGATGGTTGACGATCGGCCGATAAATTGGCGATGCGCCTAGTGCGAGATCATAACCCAGCACGGCGGCTGGCCAATGACAGTCTTTGTCACACCACCCCAGACGATCTCGTTCAGGCGTGAATGATGGTAGGCGCCCATCACGATCGCATCCATGGCATGGGAATTCGCCCAGCTTCCGAGCACCTTGCCGATCGAGCTGCCGCCGCCCTTCGTCGTTTCGAACGAGGCGTAGACCCCGTGTTCCCTCAGATGGTCGACGAGCGCGGTTCCGGATTGCACGATCGCATCGGTCTTGTCGTCCGCCACCGTGACCACCCGGACGGATGCCGCAGCCTGAAGAATGGGCAGCGCGTTGCCGACGGCCCGCGCGGCACGGGCGGAGTGATCCCAGGCGATCATGACGTTCTCGAACTCCGGTCGCAGCTCGTCCACATGCTGTTCCGGGCAGAGCAGCAGCGGCCGGCCGGATTCGAACAGGAGCGTTTCGATGATGCGTTCCGTTTGACTGTCATGCGGCCTCACGGGGACCAACGTCAGATCGCTGAAGCGCGCATGCTCGGCCAGGATCGACGCCATCTGGTCCGCCGGCACCTTACCCGATCGGCTTTGGGCACGAATGTTGGCGCGGGAGGCTGCATTGGTGAAGGCGTT
Organism: Bradyrhizobium sp. 613_E4_N2_2; assembly: GCF_052075995.1. Lineage (NCBI taxonomy): Bacteria > Pseudomonadati > Pseudomonadota > Alphaproteobacteria > Hyphomicrobiales > Nitrobacteraceae > Bradyrhizobium > Bradyrhizobium sp. 613_E4_N2_2. The sequence continues at coordinate 2,807,936 of NZ_CP197234.1, read as the reverse complement.
GAGGAGTTGCTGCACGTCGCTTAGCTCACGCGAACCGCTCGCCTCCGGGGGATCCAAATCGCCAGGGATGATGACCTTCGGCCGCACGAAAACATCTTCCTCGAGCGCGAGCGCGGTGATCCTGGCGCCGAGGTCGGCGGCGACAGCCACGCATGTCGCGATCGCGGCGAGGGCCGGTCCGCGCGGTTGGCCGACAAGCGGCAGAAAGACATCCTTGATGGGCATCGGGATTCTCCTTACCGGCTAGGATAAGCCACCTTTCGCCGGGAAGCTTGATCCTCCTCAAGGCGGGAACACCGCGCAGCCAGCCGACGACAGGCTTTGACCGATGTCAAGGACTGGCCCCGATCCGCCTCTAAGGATTAGCCTGCTGCCTCACCGCTGACGCATCTGGAAATGCCTGCTGAGATGACAGACGATTCTGCAATCCAGGAACGGGTCTTCGAAGCTCTAAACGCGCGTCCTGGCGTAAAGCGGATCGACACCCACGCAGCGTCGGTGTTTCTCGACGGAACGCGCGCCCTGAAGATCAAGCGGGCTGTCAAGTTTCCGTTCCTCGACTATTCGACGCTCGAAAAGCGCGAGGCGGCCTGCGAAGAGGAGATCAGGATCAACCGGCCGCTCGCGCCGCAAATCTATCACCGCGTCGTGGCGGTCACGGAGGAGCCGGATGGATCGATCGAGATCGACGGTGGCGGCCGGCCGATCGAGTATGCGGTCGACATGTCCCGCTTCGACGAAAACCGTACGCTGGACCATGTGGCCAAAACCGGCCCGCTGGATGCAGAGCTCGCCCCGGCCATCGCGGATGCGATCGCAGCATCGCATGCGAGAGCGTCCGTCGCGGACGGCACCGCATGGATTGCCTCCATTCCCGTGCTGATCGATGGCAACAGCACCGGGCTGCGCAATGGCGATCATTTCGAAGCCGCCCAGATCGAGCAACTCTGCGAAGCCTCCCATCAGGCATTCCTGCGCGTCCGCGCTACACTGGAACAACGCGCGCGCCACGGTTTCGTGCGCCGCTGTCACGGCGACTTGCATCTTGCCAATATCGTGCTGATCGATCGGCAGCCTGTCCTGTTCGACGCGATCGAATTCGACGCGCAGATGGCGACTGTGGACGTGCTCTACGATCTTGCGTTCACGCTGATGGACCTGCTGCGCCATGACCGGCCGGTCGCGGCCAATGCCGTCCTGAACCAGTATCTGATGACGGCGCCCGGCGAAACGCTCGACGCCCTGGCTGCGCTGCCACTGTTCATGTCCATTCGCGCGGCGATCCGTGCGCAGGTGGCGCTGGCGCGGCTGAGGCGGCCTGATGCCGACGGCCCCGGCACTCTCGACGAGGCGCGCCGCTATTTCGAGCTCGCCCAGGCTTTGATTCATCCCCCCGCCCCTCGCCTGATCGCGGTTGGCGGACTGTCGGGCACCGGCAAATCCGTGCTCGCCCGCGCGCTGGCGCCCGCCGTGGCGCCACAGCCGGGCGCCGTCGTGCTGCGCAGCGACGTCATTCGCAAGCAGCTGTTTCAGGTGGGACACACCGAACGGCTACCGCCGTCCACGTACCGGCCTGACGTGACGGCGCAGGTCTACGAGGTGCTGATGCAGCGCGCCCGGCAGGTTCTGGCGCAAGGCCATTCGGCAATCGTCGACGCCGTCTTTGCGCGCGAGTCCGAGCGAGATGAGATGGCCGCCCTGGCCCACGAGTGCGGCGTACCGCTCAATGGATTATTCCTCGTCGCCGACCTCGCCACCCGCAAGGCGCGAATCGGCGGTCGCCGGGGCGACGCGTCCGACGCCACGCAAGAGGTTGCCGCGCAGCAAGAGCACTATAATATCGGCCATGTCGGTTGGGCGACCATCGATGCATCCGGGACACAAGCGCAGACGCTCCAGAATTGCCGGGACGTAATCGCTGAGGGCAAATAGGGCAATCTGATTGGCGCGGGCTAGGATGGCGCGACCCACCACGAGTTCGATGGCGACCGCTCGCGCCAAGCCTGCGGCGCGGCGCAATGTTTTGCCCGGCCGCCTCAGCCCCGGCATGGCCTGCGACACCGCGTTCCGGATCATCGCCCGCCGTCACCTCGATGCCGTCCTCGCCCAGCACGATGGCACCTGCCACGGCGATCCCGAGGCGCTGCATCAGATCCGGATCGCACTGACGCATCTGCGCACCGCCATCCGCTTCTTCTCGCCCATGGTCGACGATGCCCTGCGGCCGAATGTCTGGGCCGAATTGAAATGGCTGAACAGCCAGCTCGGCATGGTGCGCGACCTCGACGTGGCGATCGAGCGAGTTATCGCCGAGAGCGGAGGCGAGCTTGACGTGATCGCCGAGCTTCAGCATTGGGACGAGAAGCGCGCCGAGAGCCACCGCCTGCTGGCGCGCGCGCTGCAATCGGCGCGGTATCGCCGTCTTGTCGAGCAGACCTCGGCCTGGATCGAGAGCGGTCCTTGGTCGACCCGGCGCAGCAAGGAAGCCATCCGATTGCGCCGCTGCCCGCTTGCCGACCACGCGACGGCGCAGCTCACGGAATGGGAAACGACGCTGCTCAGGAAGGCGCGGAAACTGCGCAAGCTCGACGCCGGAAAACGGCACAAGCTGCGGCTCCTCAACAAGCGGCTGACCTATTCGATCGAATCGCTAGAGGATTTGTTTGTAGACGAATCGCTGACCAAACAGAAGTCGATCCTCAAGCAATTGCGCAAGGCGCAGAAGTCCCTCGGGCAATTGAACGACGATGCGCGAGGGCAAACCCTGGCAGCGTCGCTGAACGAGGCCGTCCCCGAGGCGGGCATCCGCTTCCTCAACCGGAAGCGGCAAAAGAAGCTTTTGCGGACCGCCTCGAACGCCTACCGGAAACTGGACAAGGCCAAGCCGTTCCGCTCCTCCGACCTCGCCCCGAATGCGGAGCCCGAAGATTAGGTGCGGACCAGCTTGACTTGGGTCAAATCAGCTTCCTGCCGGTGACCTAAGCTCCACACATCGATATTCGTGTGAACTTGCGGAGCTTCCCCATGCGCGCCCACCAGATCATGACCCGCTCGGTCATCTCGGTTGCCCCCCACACCAGCATCGTCGAGGCGGCAAACATCATGCTGAAGCGGCACGTCAGCGGCCTCACCGTGGTCGACGATGCCGGCAAGCTGGTCGGCGTGGTCTCCGAGGGGGATTTCGTCCGCCGCAGCGAAATCGGCACCGGGCGCAAGCGAGGCCGCTGGCTGCGGTTCATCCTCGGCCCCGGCAAATCCGCCAACGATTTCGTCCACGAACATGGCCGCAAGGTCTCGGAGGTGATGACCGACTCGGTCGTGACCATCACCGAGGATACGGCGCTCGCGGAGATCGTTGATCTCATGGAACGGAACAACGTAAAGCGGCTGCCGGTGGTGCGCGGCGACAAGGTCGTCGGCATCGTCTCGCGCGCGAATTTGTTGCAGGCGGTGGCGGGGCTCGCCCGCGAGGTACCGGATCCGACGGCCGACGACGATCACATTCGCGGCCGTATCATCGACACCATGGAGAAAAACGACTGGTGCCCGTTCGGACTGAACGTCATCGTCCGGGACGGCATCGTTCATCTCAGCGGCGTCATCACCGAGGAACGCGCGCGTCAGGCCGCCGTCGTTGCGGCGGAGAATGTCGAGGGCGTCAAGAAGGTGCACGACCATCTGTGCTGGGTCGACACCGTATCGGGCGTCTATCTGAATTCGCCCGAGGACGACGGTCTCGCCAGGGCAAGCTAGGCGCGAACCGAAGGCGGCTTAGCGGGGAATGACGGCGGTGGCTTCAATCTCGACGCGCGCCGCCTTCTCGACGAGGCGGACGACCTGCACCAGCGCCATCGCAGGATAGTGCGCACCGAAGGTGGCACGGTAGCTCTTGCCGAGCTCCCTCAGGTTCGCCAGGTATTCGTCCATGTCGACGACGTACCAGGTCAGGCGCACGAGGTGCTCGGGCCGCGCACCCGCCTCGGCTAATATCTCGGCGATGTTGCTCAGGGCTTGGCGCACCTGTGCGACAAAGCCGTCCGCGAGACGCTCCTCGGCGTCCCAGCCGATCACGCCGCCGGTGACGACGATGCGTCCCTCGGCGGCCATGCCGTTGGCATAGCCTTTCGGTAGCGGCCAGCCGGACGGTTGGAGCACCTGCGCCCTGGAGCCGGTTTCGCTCTCGGCTGCTGTCGGCAGCACCGCGAGGTGCGGGCCTTTCGGCGTCGTCACGGACAATTCTTCATCCTTCTCTTATTCCGCCGCAACGCCAGAGGACGTCGCTGCAGCCTGCGCCAACTGCCGCAGGGCAAATCGCTTCAACTTGCCGGTCTCGGTCTTCGGCAGTTGCACCACGAACTCGATCGCGCGCGGATATTTGTAAGGCGCAATCTCACGTTTGACATGCTCCTGCAACTCCGCTGCGAGTTGAGCGTCCGGCGTCACACCGGGGGCGGCGATGACATAGGCCTTCACGATCATACCACGCGCCTCGTCCGGCGCACCGACGACGCCGCACTCGGCTACGGATGGATGCGTCAGCAGCGCCGCCTCCACATCCGTGCCCGCGATGTTGTACCCGGCTGACACGATCATGTCGTCGGAGCGCGACTGGTACCAGAAGTAGCCGTCGCTATCCATCAGATAGGTATCGCCGGTGATGTTCCAGCCATTCTGGACGTATTTGCGCTGCCGCTCGTCGGCGAGATAGCGGCAGCCGGTCGGGCCGCGCACCGCGAGCCGCCCCATCGTGCCCGGCGGCAGGTCATTGCCGTCGTCATCGACGATTTTTGCTTCGTAACCCGGCACGGGTTTGCCGGTTGCGCCGGGACGGATCTCGTCCTCGGTCGCGCTGATGAAGATGTGCAGCAGCTCGGTCGAACCGATGCCGTCCATCAGCTTGATGCCGGTGGCCTTGAGCCAGGCATCGAATGTCGGCTTGGGAAGGGTCTCGCCGGCAGAAATGCACTTGCGCAGCGAGGAGATGTCGCGACCCGCGAGCTTGCCGATCATGGCGCGATAGGCGGTCGGCGCGGTGAAGCAGACCGAGGTCTTGTATTGCTCGATCGCCGTCAGCATGTCGTCCGGCGTCGTCTTCTCCAGCACGACGAAGGAAGCACCGATATGCATCGGAAACAGCACGCCGCCGAAGCCGAAGGTAAAGGCGAGCGGCGCGGAACCGACGAAGCGATCCTTCTGCTCCGCCCTCAAGATGTTGTGCGCATAACCGTCGCAGACCGCCAGCATATCCCGATGGAAATGCATGGTGCCCTTGGGATCGCCCGTCGTACCCGACGTGAAGGCAATCAGGCAGATGTCGTCGGCGGCGGTATCGACCGCCTTGAACTCCGGGCTCGCATCAGCAATCAGCGTCTCGAGCGAGTCCGACGCGCCGTTGCCCCAATAGACCACGTGCTTGAGACCGGGCGCCGCCGCTTTCGCCTTCTCCATCTCCTCCGAGAGTTTTCCATCGCAGAGCGCGAGTGCAATCTCCGCCTTCTGGATCGGATAAGATAGTTCCTTGGCGCGCAGCAGAGGCATGGTCGCCACGACGATGCCGCCAGCCTTGATCACCGCGAGATAGGTCGCGACCATCATCGGATTGTTGGCGGAGCGCAGCAGCACGCGTCCGCCGGTTACGAGACCAAGCTTGCGAACCAGCACGTCGGCGATGCGGTTCACGAGCGCTTGCAGCTCGCGATAGGTGTAGCTGACGGCCGGACTGATGACGCACGGCGCGTCGCCGTGGCCCTGCTCGACCCAGCGGTCGAGAAAATAGCTGACGCAGTTCAATCGCGGCGGATAGCGCAGCTCCGGCCGCGTGAAGATGAATTCGGGCCAGAACTCGCGCGGCGGCAGATGCTGCCGTGCGAATGTATCGACGTGGGCCGTCGCGGCGTTGCCGTCATACGAGCCCGACTCTTGAGCCTTAGCGGCGTTGGCCATCGCACGCTCCTTTCAGCATGGAAAGCACCCGGCAGCATCATCTAGAAAACATTTTAGGCTTAAAACAATTCGGCGCAATAGCGGATTTTGGGCATCCCATGCATTTTCCTGCGGCAAGGTGGGACTGGCGGGGTGCCCCGCTGGCGGACTACGGCCGGCGGCGACCGGCCGATTTCTGCGCCGACGCCTTTGTCTTGGCCAGGAGCCGCATCAATTCGCGGACATCCTTCGGGGTCAGGTCGGCGAACAGATCGGCGATCCAGGTCTCGTGTTCCGCAGCCATCCTGCGAAACTCGGCGCGACCCAGCTTTGTGAGGCGGATCACCTGGACGCGGCGGTCCGTCTCCGAGGTGCGCCGGTCGAGATGGCCCGATTCCACCAGCCGTTCGACGAGGCCGGTGACGTTGCCGTTGGACACCATCATGCGCTTGGAGACGTCGGACAGCGTCATGCCATCGGGCGCCTTGTCGAGCTGCGCCATCAGGTCGAACCGGGGCAGCGTGACGTCGAAGCGCTGTCGCAGGCGGCCACGGACTTCGCCTTCGATCAGGGTCGTGCAGGTGAGCAGACGCAGCCACAGCCGAAGCTCTTCGGCGTGGTCCTCCGGCGTCTCGACGGCCTTGGTCTCGGAATCGAGCATCTCGATGCAGTCACTCATGGCCGGCCCTGGCGCCAGCAGGGATTCCCCAACGTTTTGAGCTTCAAATAAATCGGCCCCGGCCGCAAGCCTAAAGCTGCAACAATCGACCGCACCGAATTTCTTTAGGCTTCAAATAACTGGCGCGCCGCTTGCATGCGCACTGCCCGCAGGATGGCCACGCCTTGAGCTTGCTTGCCGCGGCCGCCATCATCGGCATAAGCTTGGATTGGAGTACGCGGCTTGCTGCGCAAGCCCGATCGTCACGGGGACACATCATGAAGACGCAAACGACCTTGGCCGCTGCCGCCCTGCTGCTCGGCACCGCGGTGAGCCCTTCCCTCGCCCAGGAGAAGATCAAGCTGGGCGTGGTCGTGACCCTGTCGGGCCCCGCCGCCGCGCTTGGCCAGCAGGTCCGCGACGGCTTTGCGCTCGCCGTGAAGGATCTCGGCGGGAAGATGGGGGGCCGAGATGTCGAGGTGATCGTCGCCGATGACGAGTTGAAGCCCGACGCAGCGGTCACGAAGGTCAAGGGCCTTCTGGAGCGCGACAAGGTCGACTTCGTGGTGGGCCCGATCTTCTCCAACATCCTCCAGGCGATCCACCGCCCCATTACGGAGTCCAAGACGTTCCTGATCAGCCCCAACGCCGGCCCATCGACTTTCGCCGGTAAGGACTGCAACCCGTTCTTCTATGTGACGTCGTACCAGAACGATCAGGTCCACGAGATCCTCGGCAAGGTGGCACAGGATCGCGGCTACAAGCGCATGTATCTGATGGTGCCGAACTATCAGGCCGGCAAGGATTCGGTGGCGGGCTTCAAGCTCGACTACAAGGGCGAGATCGTCGAAGAATCCTACATGCCGCTGAACACGCTGGACTTCCAGCCGGAACTTTCCAAGATCTCGTCGCAGAAGCCCGATGCGCTGTTCACGTTCATGCCGGGCGGCCTCGGCGTCAATCTCGTCAAGCAATACCGGCAGGCCGGCCTTGCCGACAGCATTCCGGTGCTCTCGGCTTTCACGGTGGATGAATCGACCTTGCCGGCGCAGCAGGATGCGGCCGTCGGCATGTTTGGCGGCGCGAACTGGGCGCCCAATCTCGACAATCCCCAGAACAAGAAGTTCGTCGCGGCCTATGAAGCCGCCTACAACGTCGTGCCCGGCACCTACGCTTTTCAGGCCTATGACGCCGCGATGCTGATCGACAGCGCGGTCAAGGCCGTGAAAGGCGATCTCTCGAACAAGGATGCGGTTGGGGCTGCGCTGAAGAAGGCCGACTTCACCTCTCTGCGCGGCGCCTTCAAGTTCAACACCAACGGCTATCCGATCCAGGATTTCTATCTGACCAAGGTCGCCAAGCGTGCGGACGGCAAGTTCCAGACCGAGATCGTTCAGAAAGTCTTTGAGAACTATGGCGACCGCTATGCCAAGGACTGCAAGGCGGCAAACTAAGCCGCACCGCATTACGGGAGGACTACAATGAAGAGCGAAATCACCGGCATCACGCGGGCTAATGAAGGGATCCAGGGCATTTCCTGGAACATCCTCGGCCAGACCTATGTGCCGAAGAGCAATACCGAGCACAGCTTCTCCTGGCACGCGACATTGCCGCCGGGCACATTCGTGCCGCCGCACATCCATCCCGACCAGGATGAGTATCTCTACATGCTCGAGGGCAAGCTTGACTTCGTGCTCGGCAATTCGGAGTCGCAGGCGACCCCGGGCGATCTGATCCGCCTCGGCATGGGCGTGCCGCACGGCATCTTCAACAAGTCGGAGCAGACGGCAAAGGTGCTGTTCTGGGTGTCGCCGACCCGCAAGCTGTTCGACCTGTTCTGGGGCCTTCACAACATGAAGGAACAGAAGCCGGAGGACGTGGTGGCGATGGCCGCCGAGTTCAACATCCACTTCCTGCCGCCGCCGCCCGGCGGCTAGGAGCTAGTCTTAAGCGCGCACCGCCGCCAGACCCGGCACGGCGGCGAAGCCGGCCTTGGTGGCGTAGCCGCGGACGATCGCCTCGCGCTGGGAATAGCTCAGCACGTTGTCGACATTGTCGAAGCCATCGGGCGCAAGCTGCTCGACGGCGTCGATGACGCCCTCGGGGCCGCCGCGCCGGTTGGATCGGACGATGTCAGCGGTCATCGGCAGACGCTTCTTCTCATATTCAAGCAAAGCCTGGCGCGGATGCTCGGCGCGCACCAGCGCATCGGCAAGGCAGCGCGCGTCGAGGATCGCCTGAGATGCGCCGTTCGAGCCGACCGGATACATGGGATGCGCCGCGTCGCCGAGCAGTGTAACGCGCCCGGACGACCAGTAGGGCAAGGGATCGCGGTCGCAGGTCGGATATTCGTAGAATTCCGGCGTTGCCGAGATCAGGCTCTTGACGTCGATATAGGGCACCGAGAAGCGCGCGACATGCGGCATCAACTCCTCGCGCCGGCCGGGCCGCGACCAGTCTTCCTTCCGGGGCGGCGGGGCATTGCCCTCGCCGACCTTCACCAGCACCGCCCAGTTGGTGAGACGGCTCGCCGGACTCGATCCCTCTGCGATCGGATAGATCACCACCTTGGCGTTGAGGCCGCCGGCCACGATCATCGACTTGCCGGTGAGGAACAGCGGCCAATCGCGCGCACCGCGCCATAGCATCAGGCCGTTCCAGCACGGCGGTCCCTCGTTCGGGAACAGCGTATCGCGAACGCGTGAATGGATGCCGTCAGCGCCGATCAGGATATCGCCGCGCGCAGTATGAATGTGCGCGCCCGAGCGGTCGAAGAAATAAGCGGTGACGCCGCCCTCGTCCTGCGTGAAGGCGCCGAGGCGGCAGCCGGTGTGAATTGCCTCCGGCCCGAGCCGCTCCTCGACGGCGCGATGGATGACGCCCTGAAGGCGGCCGCGGTGAATCGAGAATTGCGGCACGTCATGGCCGGCGTCGATGCCGCGGGCCTCGCGCCATACCTCCTGGCCGTGGCGATTGAGGTAATAGAGCTGGTCGGTGCGGATCGCGACGTCGTCGAGCTGCTGGAGGAGACCGAGGCCGGCAAGCTCCCGCATCGCATGCGGCAGCGTGTTGATGCCGACACCGAGCTCGCGGATGGTGTCGGCCTGTTCGAAAATCTCGCACCCGATGCCGCGCGAGCGCAGCATCAATGCCGTGGTGAGACCACCGATACCGCCACCGACGATAATCGCCTTCATCGCCCTTACTCCACTCGAAAATACGCCAGGCAATGGGGCTAAAGTCGCACGGGCGGTCACTTCGCCGCAAGCGGCTTTGTCGCCTCCGCCTTGAGCTCGGCCCGGGTCTTGGGCTTAGCCTTAATTCTCAGCTCCTCGAGATCCCGCCGGTCGCGCACGTTGTTGCGGAAAATCTGATCTTTTCCGGGCAGGTATTGCGGCGCAAGTCACCGTTGCTGGCTTCCCGCAGCAAGTCCGGGGCTCAGTCGCCCCTGAAGACCGGCTTGACCTTGTTGGCGAATGCTTCAAAGGCGCGCTCGAAATCCGCCGTGGTCATGCACAGCGCCTGAGCAACCGCTTCCGCTTCGATCGCCTCTTCAATCGACATCGCCCATTCCATCGCCAGCATCCGCTTGGTCATGCTGTTGCCGAAGGTCGGGCCGTCCGCAACCTGCTTGGCCAGCAACTGCGCCTGGGGCAGCACCTGCTCGGGCGTGACGATGCGGCTGAAGAAGCCCCAGCGCTCGCCCTCCTCCGCCGTCATGAACCGGCCGGTGTAGAGCAGCTCGGAGGCGCGGGACTGTCCGATGATCCGCGGCAGGATCGCACAGGCGCCCATGTCGCAGCCGCCAAGGCCGACCTTGTTGAAGAGGAACGCGACCTTCGCGCCGCTCGCCGCGAGCCGCATATCCGATGCCATCGCAATGATCGCGCCGGCGCCGGCGCAGATGCCTTCGACCGCGGCCACAATGGGTTGAGGGCAGGCGCGCATCGCCTTGACGAGGTCGCCGGTCATCCGCGTGAAAGCGGTCAGCCCCTTGGTGTCCATCTTCACGAGCGGGCCGATGATCTCGAACACATCGCCGCCGGACGAGAAGTTACCGCCGGCGCCGGTGACGATGATGGCCTTGACTGCATCATCGAAAGCGCAGGCGCGGAAGAAATCCGTCAGTTCCCGATAGCTCTCGAAGGTCAGTGGATTCTTCCGCTCGGGACGGTTGAGCGTCACCGTGGCAACGCTGTCGACCACCGCCAGCAGGAAGTGCTGCGGCGAATAATCCGCGAGCGGCACGGTCACAGGATTGGCTGGTCTGCTCATGCGATCTCCTAACTATGTTTGTTCCGCGCTACTAGATTTCGCCGCCTGCGACTGCAATCGCCTGCCCGGTGATCGCACCAGCGCCTTCGCCGCACAACCAAAGCACTGCGTCAGCCACCTCTTGAGGCGTGATCAGCCGTCCCTGCGGATTGTGCTTCGCGAGCTCGGCGATCGCCTGCTCGCGGCTCCTGCCGGTCTTCCTCATGATGTTTTCAATGCTGCCGGCGACCAGATCGGTGTCGGTGAAGCCCGGACACACCGCATTCACAGTCACATTGCTTCCGGCCGTCTCGAGGGCAAGAGAGCGCACGAGACCGACGACGGCGTGCTTCGCCGCCGTATACGCGCTGACATAGGCGTAGCCCTTGAGCCCCGCCGTCGAGGCAATCGCGACGATGCGGCCATAGGGACGATCCTTCATGCCCGGCAGAACGCCCTGGATGGCATGGACAACGCCCATGAAATTGACGTCCATCATGCGCGCAAACAGGGCAGCGTCCGATTTCGCGAACGGCGCGGATTCTGCACTTCCCGCGTTGGCGATCAGGATGTCGATCGGCTTTCGCGCGCTCGCTTCAGCGATAGCGGCTTTCAGTGATAATTCGTTCGAGACGTCGGCGACCGCAGCAAAATGCGCGGCACCTGCGCTGACCGCCTCTTCTAGAACAGCCGCGTTCCGGCCGAGCACCGTCACGGTTGCACCTACCCCGACAAGAGAGGCTGCGATGGCGCGGCCAATGCCGCGACCGCCACCGGTCACGAGCGCGTGCGGCGAGTGCGGCAATCCGGACATGCGCTGGCTCCTTGGCTCTGCTGATCGTTCCTCGATATATTTTAACCTTCAAGTTTTTGCAACGAAGCTGCCGCAGCGCCGCGAACGCCTTCGCGCGAGAGACCGGCCCGAATATTGCTTTAAGTATAAAATTATCGCTTCCCATCCCCCACAGGCCTGTTAGCATCGCCCGGCCGAGCAAAAGGATGTCGCGTGTCGCAGCCTGCGCCAAAGATAACAAAAGACGGCCGCTTCGCCTATGAAGCCGCGGGCGATCCGGACGCGACGCCCCTGATCTTCCTGCATGGCATTGGCGGCGCGGCGCGGGCCTGGCGGCAGCAGCTTGCCAGATTCAGCACCCAGTTCCGCGCGATTGCGTGGGACATGCCGGGCTACGGCGGATCGGCGCCACTCGCCACCGTCAGCATCACGGCCCTTGCCGATGTGCTCCAGCAATTCATTGAGCAGCTTGGTGCAAGCAAGCCAATTCTGGTCGGCCATTCGATCGGTGGCATGATCGTGCAGAAATGGCTGGCGCAATTTCCGAAGCTGGCCCGCGCGGTCGTCCTCGCGCAGACCAGCCCGGCCTTCGGCAAGGCCGATGGCGATTGGCAGAAATCGTTCATCGCGGCGCGGCTTGGGCCGCTCGATCGCGGTGAGACCATGAAGTCGCTGGCTCCCTCCCTGGTGAAGGAGCTTGTCGGCGACGATCCCGATCCGAAGGGAATGGAGCTTGCGCGCGAGTGCATGGCAAGCGTGCCCGAGGCGAGCTATCGCGCCATGATGCTGGCTTTGATGGGCTTCGATCAGCGCAGCACACTCAAGGACATTTCCGTCCCGACGCTGTTGCTGTCCGGCTCCAAGGACAATAATGCGCCTGCCCCCATGATGGCAAAGACGGTAACATTCATTCCCTCTGCCGAATATGTCGAGCTGGCTGGGGTCGGCCATCTCGCCAATCTTGAACGCCCTGACGCGTTCGACGAAGCCCTCGGCCGGTTCCTGAATTCCGTCGCAACCAAAACGTAAGGTGGCTGCGCAATGACCATGCAAGTCAGCAAGAACATCGGCGTAACCGACAAGGTCGCACTGGATACGCCGATCTTCGATCCCGTCGCATTCCGCCTGAACGACGAGCAGGCCGGCATCATCGCGCGCGCCCGCGAGATCGGCCAAAGCGTGTTCGCTGGTCGCGCGGCGACTTACGATCGCGAGGCGATTTTCCCGACTGAGAACTATCGCGACCTGCATCGCGTCGGCCTGCTCGGCATCGCGGTGCCCAAGAAGCATGGCGGGCTCGGCGCGAACTATCAAACCTACGCACTGGCGGCAGCGGAAATCGGCCGCTATTGCGGCGCGACCGCCCTCACCTGGAACATGCACGTCTGCTCGACCCTGTGGTCAGGTCCGCTCGCCGACGATCTCGACATGGACGCGGAGACCCGCGCCGAGCACGAGCGGCGGCGCGCGGTGCATTACAAGCGTATCGTCGAGGATGGCGCGATCTACTCGCAGCCCTTTTCCGAGGGTGGAGCGGCCGCGGCCGGCGGCGTCGCGTTCGGCACGGAAGCAAAGCCCGTGAAGGGCGGTTGGATCGTCAACGGCAGGAAGATCTTTGCATCGCTGTCCGGTCATGCCGACTATTACGGCGTGCTCTGCACCGAGATCGAGGAGGGCGAAAAAGCCTCGCGCCGCAACACCCTTTACCTCGCGATCTCCGCGAAATCGGACGGTGTCTCGGTGGTCGGCGACTGGGATCCGCTCGGCATGCGCGGCACAGTCTCTCGCACGCTGCTGTTCAAGGATGTGTTCGTCCCTGAGGATTCCGCGCTGATGCCGCGCGGCGTCTATTTCCAGGCGGCGATGCGCTGGCCTCACATGTTCCTGACGCTGTCGCCGACCTATATGGGCCTGGCGCAAGCCGCCTATGATTTCACCGTGCGCTATCTTCGCGGCGAGGTACCGGGCATGCCGCCGGTCAAGCGCCGGATGTACCCGACCAAGCAAATCGCGGTCGCGCAGATGCAGATCAAGCTCGAGCAGATCAAGGCGATCTGGTTCCAGGCCGTCACCGAGGCCCGCGCCAATCCAAGCAAGGAGCAGGTGCTGCGCGCCTATGCCGCGCAATATTCGGTGATGGAGGGCGCCAATGAGCTCGCCGCGCTCGCGATCCGCACCTGCGGCGGTCAGGCCATGCTCCGTTCACTGCCGCTGGAGCGCATCTATCGCGACAGCCGCTGCGGCTCGCTCATGCTGCCCTGGACCGCCGAGCTCTGCCTCGACCGGATCGGGCGCGAGGCGCTGTACGAGGCCGGTGAAACGGACGACTGACCGTGGACCTCTGTAGTCTGATCGATCGCAACGCGGCGTTCGCGCCAGACAAGACGGCGATCGCCTTCGAGGGTGAGCGGCTGAGCTACGCCGCACTCGCCGCGCGCATCGAACGGACCGCCACGGCGTTGAAGCAGGAGCTCGGCGTCGGCCGAGGCGACCGCGTCGCAATCCTGAGCCTGAACCGGCCGGACTATCTGGTTCTGCTCTACGCATGCGCGCGACTTGGTGCGATGCTGGTGCCGCTGAACTGGCGGCTGGCGGTTGCCGAGCAGCGCTTCATTCTCACCGACGCGGGCGCAAAGGTCCTGGTACTCGAGCAGGCATTTGCCGGAGTTCTCCCGGAGCTTGCGCCGGGGACGGCCGTCATCGGCCTCGATTTCGCGCCGTCGCGGGGCGTAACATTCGAAGACCTGCTGGCTCGCAGCGAAGGCAGCGGCCGCAATCCGCACACTGATCTCTCCTGCCCGCTGCTCGTCGTCTACACGTCTGGAACGACGGGACGGCCGAAGGGCGCTGTTCTGCGGCAAGAAGCCTTGTTCTGGAACGGCGTCATGAGCCAGCACATGCAGAACATGACGTCAGATGATCACGTGCTGACGGTACTGCCGTTCTTCCATGTCGGTGGCCTCAACATCCAGACCACGCCGGCGCTGCAGCTTGGTGCGACGGTCACGATCCACGCCCGCTTCACGCCGGATACCGCGCTCGCGGCCATTGAACGGGAAAGACCGACCCTGACAGTGATGGTGCCTGCAATCCTCCAGGCCGTGAGCGAGCATCCCGCCTGGACAACGACCGATCTCTCGTCGCTCAAGGCCGTCTCGACCGGCTCGACCATCGTGCCACCGCACCTGATCGATCGCTTCGTGGCGCGCGATGTTCCGGTGCTTCAGGTCTATGGTTCGACGGAAACCTGCCCCATCGCAATCTACACCCGGCTTGGCGGCGATCTTTCGCGCGCGGGATCGACCGGACTTGCCGGCCTGTGCTGCGAAGCGAAGGTGATCGATCAGGCCGGCAAAGAGGTCCCTGCGGGTACGCCGGGCGAAATCGCCGTGCGAGGGCCCAACGTGTTCTTCGAATATTGGGGCAATGCGGATGCCACGCGCGATGCGCTGCACGACGGTTGGTATCGCACCGGCGATATCGGCCTGTGCGACGCCGACGGCTATTTCTGGGTCCGCGACCGCAAGAAGAATGTGATTATTTCCGGCGGCGAGAACGTCTATCCGGCCGAGATCGAGCGCGTCCTGCTCGAACATCCCGATGTCAGCGAATGCGCCGTGATCGGCCGGCCGGACCCGCGCTGGGACGAGGTGCCGATCGCCTATGTCATCGGGCGGTCCGGCTGCCGGCTCGAAGCGGAGGAGCTGAGAGCGCATCTTCAGACGCAGCTCGCCCGTTACAAGGTTCCGCGCGACATCGTCTTCGTCAACGACCTGCCGCGCACGGCGCTGGGCAAGGTCCAGCATTTCCTGCTGAAGCAGCTTGATGCGCAATCGCGCGCGCAAGGAGAAGCATCTTGAAGATTGCAGTTCTGGGTGGGGGAAACGGCTCTTTCGCGGCCGCGGGCGATTTTGCGCTGTCCGGGCATGAGGTCCAGCTCTGGCGCCGCGACGCTGATCAGGTGACGGCGCATCGCGCGGCCGGCTCGCGCATCCTGGTGAAGGATCATAATGGCCGGCACGATGTGAAGCTCGCGCTGGTGACGACCGACATCGCCGAAGCAATTGACGGCACCGAGCTGATTCTGTGCCCCGCCCCTGCCTTCGCGCAGCCGGACATTGCTCGTTTGCTCGCTCCGCATTTGCGGGACGGCCAGGTCGTGTTCCTGCCGCCCGCCACATTCGGCTCGATGATCTTCGCCCAAGCCGCGCGGGATGCCGGAAACCACGCCAAGGCAAGCTTTGCCGAGACCGGCACGCTGCCTTGGCTGACCCGCAAGCACGGGCCGTTCGAGGTCGCGATCACCATCCGTGCCAAGCGGCTGCCGGTCGGCGTGTTTCCGCTCGATCAGGCCGCGCATGCACTCGAAGTGATCGGACGCGCTTTCCCTGATGCGATCGAGCCCTGCGGCGATGCGCTCTCCGGCGCGCTGATGAATGCTGGGCCCATTATTCACCCGCCGCTGATCGTGATGAACGCGGGCGCGATCGAGCATTTCGAACGATGGGACATCCACAAGGAAGGAACGCAGGCCGCGATCCGCCGGGTGACGGACGCGTTCGACGCAGAACGGATCGCGGTGCGCGAAGCGCTTGGCTATGGCGCGCCGCATTTTCCGCTGGCCCACCACTACGCCAAAGAAGGCGAGATCTGGATGTATGGCCGTGGCTCGCACGACCGGCTGACCGATTCCGGCGACTGGCGTGAGCGGATCATGCTGACCGAGCACCGCTATATGCGTGAGGATCTGCGGCTTGGGCTGTCGCTGCTGGTCTCAGTCGCCGCCCTGGCGGGCACGCCCACGCCGTTGGCCAAGGCCTTTCTGGCCATCGGCGGCGCGATTTGCGGCGAGGATTTTGCACAGGGCGGCCGAACGCTCGAGACGCTGGGGCTTGGTAATCTCGGCAAGGCCGAGCTCCAGGCGCTTCTTCGCAGGGGATTTTGACCGATGACCAGCCGCACCAACATTGCCTGCCTCGGGGCCGGCCGCATGGGGCGCGGCATCGCCGTCGCGTTCGCCTACGCAGGGCATACGGTCACGATGATCGATATCAAGGGCCGTTCCGCGGAAGATTTAGCCAGGCTGGAGGCGGACGCGCTCGACGAAGTCAGGAAAACCTTTGCCAGCCTGTCGAAGCTGGGACTGCTGAGCGAGGCAGATGTCGATCCGCTTATCGCACGGGTCTCGGTGGTACCAGCCAGCCGAAGCGGCACAGCGCTGTCCGGCGCCGGAATGGTTTTCGAGGGCGTTCCTGAGGTCGTCGAGCTCAAGCGCGAGGTGCTGGGGGCGGCTTCAAAACAAGTCGGCCCGGATACGATCATCGCTTCGACCACGTCGACCATCCTCGTCGACGATCTCTCCGGTGCGATCGTGAACCCTCGCCGCTTCCTCAATGTGCACTGGCTCAATCCGGCCTATCTGATCCCGCTGGTCGAGGTTTCACCCGGCAAAGCCACCGATCCCGCCATCATCGATGAGGTCAAGGCGCTGCTCGAAGCCATCGGAAAGGTCCCCGTGGTCTGCGCGGCGACGCCCGGCTTCATCGTCCCGCGCATTCAGGCGCTTGCTATGAACGAGGCCGCACGCATGGTCGAGGAAGGCGTCGCCAGCGCCGAGGAGATCGACAAAGCGATCCGTTACGGCTTTGGCTTCCGCTATGCCGTGCTCGGACTGCTCGAGTTCATCGACTGGGGCGGCGGCGATATCTTGTACTACGCCAGCCGGTATCTCGAGGGCGCGCTCGGCAGCGACCGCTATCGCGCGCCGGACGTCATTGCCCGCAATATGCAAGAAGGCCGCATCGGCTTGCGAACGGGTGCCGGCTTCCTCGATTATTCAAGCATGGACGTCGACGCCTATCGCGTGAAGCGGCTTCAGGCCATGGTCGACCTGCTCCGGCATTTCGGCCTGGCGCGCCCACCGGTCCTCGACCGCAGCTAGCCGAAGACGTCCTGCAGCACGCCTTCACGAACGACCGCGACGCCGTCGAGTTCGATCGTCGTTCCCATCATCGGCAAATCAAAGTGGCCCGCGGTGTAGCGGCCGGCAAATTCGTTCGCGCCGGTCGAGAACAGGAAATTGCCGGAGACGGCACGAATTTCAGTGCCATTGGTGTCGCGCTGGTCATACATCGAGAGGGCTTCGTAGCGGGCTCCCGGATTCATGCCGAACCCGACATGCGAGACCGCATAGGCCTCGCGATCGCCCCACGCCGCGAGATAGGCGCGCATCATCGCCGCATCCGTGCCCTCGCCCTCCAGCTCGACGACATAATCGTCCTTCAGCGTCATTTTCACCGGGGACGCCAGGTAGCGCTTGAAGGTCAGATTGATGTCACCGGGCGCCATCACCAAGGTCCCGTTGATCGTTCCGCTCTTGGGAAAGCTAACCACAATGCCACCCGGCCAGTGCGCCAGCGTGCCGGGCTTGTCGGTCCAGCCCCACACGCCGACCGTGGACGCTCCGACCATGTCAACGTCGAGCGCCGTGCCGGCCCTCGATGTCACGCGCATCCGCTTCGTCCCACGCAACAATTTCGCGGCCGCGCGAACACGCTTCTCGAGGGCGGGATCCGGCACCATCCGCTCCAGCGCTTCCGGGTGTTCGTTGGAGATCACCAGTATCCGCGCACCGGCCTTGAGGATCTCCGGCGTTTCCACCGCATGCATCAGGCCCTCGATGGTGCAATCCACCACAAAGCCGGCCTGCTGGAGTGCGGTGATGACCGGACCAAGCCGCTGGATTGCCTCGCTTGCGCCGGTCGAGCGAACCGGCACGATATTCCGGTTACGTGGCGTCGGCATCACCACATGAAACGGCCGCGCGCCCATCCGCAGCAGGGCGAGCTCCGCCAAATGAACGTTCAGCGCGCGCGATTGGGTTTCCGAGAGGATTGCCGCGGTGTCGCCGGCCTTGACGGCGCAGCGCTCAAAGATCTCGCAAAACGCGTCGATCCATTTTGCCTCGATGCGATCCGCCAGCATGGTTCACTCCCGGTCTTCTGGTTTCTTTGTTCAGTCAGATCACGCTTCGGGGAAGCCCCGCAAGAGATACGATCGCAGGGCACCCAGCAAGCCGTTCAGGATCAACCCCAGCAGCGAAATCGTGATCAGCGGTACGAACATGTCGACGGCCTGAAAAGTTCGGGCCGCCGTCACCAGCACGTGCCCCAACCCGTCCGTCGACGTGATCATCTCGGCCAGAAACACCACGATGCAGGAAATGACAAGGCCGATCCGGCAGCCGGTCAGGATCGAGGGCATCGCTGCCGGCAAGACCACCTTGAACAAGATTTCATAGCGCGGCGTTCCCGCTGCCATCGCCGACCAGATCAGCTTCTGCTCGACGGCTGATGCGCCGTAATAAGTGGACAGCAGAATGGGAAAGAGTGCGTCCGCCGCCACCAGCGTGATCTTCGATCCGTGGCCGAAGCCGAGCAGAAGCAACAGCGCCGGATAGAGTGCGACTTTAGGCAACGGCGCCAATACGCGCACGATTGGCCGAACTACGGCATTGATCGCTTGATTGGCGGCCGCGGCGATGCCGATACTTACACCGAGCACGACCGCAATCGCAAAGCCGGCAAACAGCCGGATCAGGGTCGCCGCGATCTCCTGCTGAAACGTCCACGTCACGAGTTGCTGGAGCAACCTGCTGAAGACGTATCCCGGCGGCGGCAGCAAGACCGCAGGCGCAAAGCCGAACGATACGAGGCCTTGCCAAACCGCGATCACCAGCACAATTGGCGCAAGCCCGAGAACGACGTTTGCTGAGGGAAGACGCGATGTCATGAGAAGCTCAGCGGCATGTCGAACTGAGGCTCGGACCAGCGCACCAGCCGTGCGCGGACCCGCTCGAAAATCGCATCGAGGCAAATTCCCATCGCCCCCACGATGATGATCATGGCGAAGACGGTGTCGTATTGGCCCATGTCCAGCGCGTTGAACAGAATGTTGCCGGCGCCGGACTGGCGGGCGATCATCTCGCTGGTGATCATCGTGATCAGCGCCAGCACGAGACCGGTGCGACATCCGGTCAGGATTTCCGGCAGCGCCGCCGGCAGCACGATCCGCACCAGCCGTTGCAGCGGCGAAAGTCCCATCGCGGCGCCCGACCACAGCATCTTCTCTTCGACGGCTTGGGCGCCCTCAAAGCTGTGATAGATCACGGGGAGGCTGACGCCGAGGAAGATCACGAGCGTCTTCGTGATGTCGCCGACGCCCAGCCAAAGCATGATGATCGGCATCAGCGCCGCCTTCGGCACCGGATAGATCACCATTAGAAGCGGGTTGAAGAAGGCCGCGACGGCGCGGCTACGCCCCATCAACAGACCCAGCGGGATCGAAACCAGCACGGCTACACCGAACCCGATCGCCATGCGGCGAAGCGAGGCCAGGATGTTGATCAGGGACTCCTTGTCGCCAAGGATGTCCGGGATCGCGCGGATCGCCTCGATCGCCGTCGGAAAGCTGTCATTCTTCAGCGCGAGCGACGCGACCTGCCACACCGCCAGCAGCCCGATGCAAGCGAACACCGGGGCGGCACGTCTGGCGGCGGCAGCAGGCGATGTCATGACGGCGATCCGGTCTCGTCGACCTCGTCGAACATGCGCTCGATGTCGACGACATATTTCTGGTAGCGCGGATCGAGCAACAGCTCGTTGCGGCGACGCGGCCGAGGCAGATCGATATCGATCACCTGCCGAATGCGGCCGGGAGATTTCGACATCATCACGACCTTGTCCGACAGGAAGACGGCCTCGTCGACCGAATGGGTCACGAACAGCACCGTCTTGCGGTCACGCTCCCAGATGTTCAGGAGATCATTCTGGAGGCGTGTACGGGTGTGCGCGTCGAGCGCGCCGAACGGCTCGTCCATCAGCAGAACCTCAGGGTGGTAAGCCAATGTCCGGGCCAGCGCGACGCGCTGCTTCATGCCACCCGAGAGCTCCTTGGGATAAAAGTTCTCATAGCCTTTGAGGCCGACCATCTCGATCAAGGCCTGGCTCTGTGCTCCGGCCTCGGTGGCAGGCACACCTTGCTGGCGCGGGCCATACATCACATTGCCCAGCACGGTCTTCCAGGGAAACAGAGCGAACTCCTGGAACACTGGTCCGCGATCCGGACCCGGCCCCGTGATCGTCTGTCCCTTCATCCTCGCCACGCCGCTGGTCGGGCTGACGAAGCCGCCGACGATATAAAGAAGTGTCGACTTTCCGCAGCCGGACGGACCAAGGATGGAGACGAAGGCTCCTTCCCCGATCGTCAGCGAGATGTCCGATAGCGCCAGATGATCCTTGCGCGCCGAGGTCTGGAAAACCTGGGAGACGCGGTCGATCTCGATGATCGCAGAAGCCGGCCTTTGTGACGTCACCGGATTCACCCATTCGCTCGATCTCGAAGGCACTACCCTCATCCCGTCTCTCGCTTGACTCACGCGCGAACGTCACGCAACCGATCCGCTGATGTCCTCCATCAGCTGATCGAACTTAGCAAGAAACTTGCCAGACAGGCGGTCATTCTCGCACGGAAGCGACGCGTCATTCGAACCAAGGCCATTCTGCAGGGCCCTCATGTGTGACGGCTCCGCCCGGCGCCTGTCCGACCAGCCGCGCATACTTTGCGAGCGCACCTGCACGGTGACGGGCCGGCCTCGGCTTCCAATCGCGTCGGCGCGCCGTGAGTTCCTGCTCGTCGACCAGCATATCCATCCGCCGGTTTGCGGCATCGATCAGGATCCTGTCGCCGTCGCGAACAAGCGCCAACGGACCGCCGACAAACGCTTCGGGGGACACGTAGCCGATGCACATGCCGCGAGTAGCGCCGGAGAACCGTCCATCGGTGATCAGGGCCACTTTCTCGCCCATACCCTGGCCGTAGATCAGCGCGGTAACGCCGAGCATCTCGCGCATGCCCGGGCCGCCGACTGGCCCTTCATTGCGGATCACCAGCACCTCGCCCGCCGTGTAGGCGCGGTCACGGACCGCTTTGACACACGCCTCCTCATCTTCGAAGACGCGCGCAACGCCCTCGAAGTGCTGACTCTTCAAACCTGCGACCTTGATCACGGCACCGTCTGGACAGAGATTGCCCTTCAGGACCGCCACGCCACCATCAGGCATGATCGGCGCACGAGACGCGTAAACGACTTCACCGTCGGGAGCGTTGGCCGCGCCATATTCTTCGGCGAGCGTGCGCCCGGTGACGGACAAGCAGCTCCCATCGATGTGCCCGCTCTGGATCAACTCGCGGATCACGACGGCCGCGCCGCCGATGTCGTAGACATCCTTCGCAGTGTACTTGCCGCCCGGCCGCAAGTTTCCAATCAGCGGCGTCCTGGCAAAGACCTTGCCGACGTCATCAATCGTGAATGCGATCCCGGCCTCATTCGCGATCGCCGGCAGATGCAGCGCAGCGTTGGTCGAGCCGCCCGTGGCGGCAACAATCGCCGCACCGTTCTCGAGGGATTTCCGAGTCACGAGGTCGCGCGGCAGCGGGCCGCCACGTTCCAGCATCTCCATCACCAGCCGCCCGGCGCGGCGCGAGATCTGTGCACGTTCCGCATAGACACCGGGCACCATTGAGACGTTGGGAATGGTCAGCCCCATCGCCTCCGACACCATCCCCATCGTGTTCGCGGTAAACTGGCCGGCGCACGCGCCAATGGTCGGCAGGCAGGCGCGCTCGATCCGCTCGAGCGTGGCACCGTCG
Source organism: Bradyrhizobium sp. 613_E4_N2_2 (assembly GCF_052075995.1). Lineage (NCBI taxonomy): Bacteria > Pseudomonadati > Pseudomonadota > Alphaproteobacteria > Hyphomicrobiales > Nitrobacteraceae > Bradyrhizobium > Bradyrhizobium sp. 613_E4_N2_2. Next base: position 2,785,599 of record NZ_CP197234.1, on the reverse strand, counting down.
ATCTCTCCGGTCATGAAGCTGCCGACAGCTTCATAGGAGTCGAGCACCGTGAGAGTCCGCCCATCCACCCGGCCAGGCAGCGAGCTGCCGCCGTAGATGAAAATGGACGGTACGTTGCAACGAACCATGCCCATCATCACGCCGGGAAGCGTCTTGTCGCATCCGCCGTACCCGATCAGCGCGTCATAGGCGAGACCATGAACGACGGCCTCGATCGAATCGGCAATCAGCTCGCGCGAAAAGAGAGAAAACTTCATTCCCTCGTGATTCATGCTGATGCCATCGGAGACCGACACGGTGGAGAATTCGCGCGGCGTGCCGCCAGCCTCCTCGATTCCCGTCTTTGCCGCGGCCACTTGGAAGTCGTGGGTCATATTGCAGGGCGTCTGCTCGCCCTTCATGCTGACGACGCCCACCATCGGCTTGGCGATCGCGGTGTCGTCGAGCCCCATTGCGCGCATGAAAGCGCGGTGCGGGGCCCGGTCGAGGCCGTCAGTCGTGACCCGTGATCGCAACTTCTTCATGCGCGCATCTGTTTCATGCAACGTCCGGGATGATCCGGGACGCCGCGCCCCCTCGTTCGGACAATTCGCCCGTCGCCTATTCCAGCGGCGCGACGATCGTCGCGTGCTTGAACTGCATGGCATCCAGCTTCGGCAGCATTCCGGTCTCCGCGTAGATGTCCAGCATCTTCTGGATCGCGGGGAAGTTCGGCGCCGCACCCGGATCGCGGCCGAAATCGTTGTCCTTGAGCAGATACGTCTCGAGCACCGGAATAGGCGCCTTGAGAACCTCATTGACGACCTTTAGCGTCTCTTCGCGGTTGGCCAGCGCTTTCTTCATACCTGAGGTAATGTCACGCACGTAGGCCTTCACCAAGTCGGGGTTCTTGTCGACGAAATCGGCGCGGCAGGCTTCCAGGATGTGCACGATGTTCGGCATCGCCTGCGACAATGAGAACAGCTTTCTTGTGCCCCCCTTCGCCTCCGCACGTGCGGCAAACGGCTGGTTCATGTTGACCGCGTCGACGCGGCCCTGGCGCAGCGCATCTTCGGAGACGGCAAAGCCGACCTCGACCAGCTTGATGTCCTTGGCCGGATCGACGCCATTCTGCTTGAGCAACAGGTTGAAGGGGCCTTGCGTGCCACCGCCGATCACGGAAATGCCGACCGTCTTGCCCTTGAGATCGGCGATCGTCTTGATCGGCGAGTCATCCATCACCGCCCAATAGACCGAGAAACCGCCGGGCTTCTCGAAGACGTGCTGCGCCACGATGTAGGCCTTGAGATTGCCGCCGACCACACCGTTGGCCAGCGAGAGCGGCGCTTGCGTCGCGCAATCCAGCGCGCCGGCCGCCAATGCCTGCGTCATCGGCGCGGTGCCCTGAAATTGGGTCCATTCGATGTTGTAGGCCTTGCCGATATTGGGAAACTCAGCTGGCCTGCGCATCATCCAGTACTTGGATTCCTCGGCCGGGATGGTCCAGCCGACGCGAATGGTCTGCTGTGCCCATGACGGGGCTGCCCCCGCGCTCGCAGCCGCGGCCGCTCCCAAAGCCAGGATCCACTTCGAAACGGTTCGCATCGTGCCCACTCCGCTGCTCCGGCGCCGACCGGCGCCGCCCAACCCGACGGCCTCAAATGTTTCATGGTTCAAACAATCAGGCAAGCCATGCGAGCCGGACCGTTTCGCTGTCCGACCTGCAATGTATGGTAAGGCGGCGTTTGCGCTGCGACAGAAGGAGGCAACCTATGGCTGATGCGAGCAAGACAAACCCGCAGGGCGTCGAGAGGCTCGGCTATCTCGGCCTTGGGCTGATGGGAACGCCGATGACCCGGCGCCTGCTCAAGGCCGGCCATCAGGTCGCTGTCTGGAATCGTTCGGAGGGCAAGGTCGCTCCGCTCGTCGCGGCCGGCGCCAGGCGCGCAACCACGCCCCGCGACATGTTGGCGAACGCGGATATCGTCTTCATGTGCGTGACCGATGCCGCCGCCGTCGAAGAGGTGATTTTCGGGCCCGACGGTCTTGCAGCGGCTTCCGGCGCAGGCAAGCTCGTCGTCGACTTCTCGTCGATCCATCCCGACGCCGCGCGCGATCTCGCAGCGCGGCTGAAAGACGCGAATGGCGCGGGCTGGATAGATGCGCCGGTGTCCGGCGGCACCAAGGGCGCAGAGGAAGGCACGCTCGCCATCATGGCCGGCGGAGAAGCTGCTGACATCGAGCGGGCACGGCCCTATGTGCTGCACATGGCACGCAGGTTCACCCACATGGGCCCGATCGGGGCTGGCCAAACCACAAAACTCTGCAACCAGGTGATCGTCGGATGCGCGATGGCCGTTCTGGCGGAAGCAACGCGCCTTGCCTCGAATGCAGGGATTGACGCAGGCCGGCTGCCCGAGGCGCTCGCCGGCGGCTTTGCGGATTCCATCCCGCTTCAGCTCTTCGTGCCGCGCATGGTCCGGGGCATCCACTCGCCGCCGCTTGGCCATATTGCGACAATGCTCAAGGATCTCGACACGGTCGCCGATGTCGCCCAGGCGACGTCAACGCCGGTGCCGATGGCGACCCTCGCGGGACAGATATTCAGGCTGGCCAAGGCTGCACGCGGCGCCGACGCGGACGCTTTGGAAATCTACAAGCTCTCGGCCACAGACCGCTGAGCCGACGAGCGTCCTTGAATCGCCTTATGGCGACTTCTTCCGTTCATCATCCGCCAGGAACCGGCCATACCCCCCGCGCGCAAACAGCAGGGGCTCCTTGGCACTGTAGGCATAGGCCTCGACCGCGCCGAGAAAGATCACGTGGTCACCCCCATAATAGCGATTGACCGATCGGCATTGAAAGTTGGCGACACTCTCGGCAAGCACCGGCGCGTTCCCGAGGCCCGGGGTCCAGTCGACCCCGGCGAACTTGTCCTCGGACGATTTTGCAAATTTGTTCGCAAGCGTTTGCTGCGACCTGCCGAGTATGTGAACGGCGAAATGGCTGGCGTTCTGAAACACGGGGAGGCTTGAGGAATAGAATCCGAGGCTCCAGAGGACCAGAGGGGGATTCAGCGAGACTGACGCGAACGAATTGCAGGTGATGCCATAGGGCTTTCCATCAGCGGCCATGGCCGTGATGATCGTTACGCCCGTTCCGTATGTGCCCAGCGCGTTGCGAAAATCACGAGGATCGATCGGCGAGCTGTCACTGGCGAGTTCGTTGGCTGGATCGGAAATGGCCGGCTGCTTCGGCAGATCATTCATCGGCCGGCCTCACAGCGTGAGATTCTCGGACGGCAGGCCCAGAGCCACCCGTCCGTAATTGGTTCCGGCCGCATCGAAGTTGAACGCAAGATGCGAGTTTATCGCGTGCGCATCGCGGAACTGCCGCTGCAACACGCCTGTCGTGAACAGACCGCGCGCTCCGCTCGCCGCAAACAGCATCGAGACCGCGTCGGTGCACAGATTCACGGAAAATGCGCCATCGCGACGATATCTGGTCTTGGTCGCCATATCGGGAATACGGCCGCGCCTTGCATCTTCCATTGCATTGACGCAGGCCGAACGCATGATCAGGCGCGCAGCGTCGATCTTGGCCGAAGCCTCCGCGATCTTGATCTGCGTGCTTTGAAAGTCGCTCAGCTTGGCACGGTTGTAGGTCGAGACGCGATGACGCGCGACCTCCGCATAATCGTCGAGGCATACTTGAGCGTTCCCCAACGCGACGCCGGAGAGGACGTAAGGAAACAGCGAGAACACAGGTAGCGCGTACAGCGGATTGGGATTGATCTTGCTTCCCGGCGTCGGGCCGCCGGCAAGATCGCCGACCGCGACCGTCATATAGTCGGCCACGAAAGCGTCCCTGACTTCGACGTCGCAAGACCCCGTCCCGCGCAAGCCCGCGACATTCCAGGTGTCCAACACCTCGTAATCGCCCTTCGGCAGCAGAAAGATTCGATACTCGATGCCGTCCGCCTCGTCGTCGGAGTAAACGACGCTTGCAAGCATGTTCCATTCGCAGGAGGCAACGCCGGAGGAAAACGGCCAGCTGCCGTGCAACCGGTAGCCGCCCTCGACCCTCGTGGCGCGTCCGGCAGGAAAAATGAACGATGACGCAATCAGCGCGTCCGGATCGCGGTCCCAGACCAGATCCTGCGCCTTTTGCGCGAACATGCCGAGCATCCAATGGTGGCTCGCCAGGTTAGCGAGATTCCACGCCACTGACGCATCCGCCATTCCCAGCAGTTCAGCGCAGTCGACAAGAGCGACATAGTCAAGCTCGGCACCGCCGATGCGCTTCGGCTGCAGCATGCGGAACAGGCCGGCGTCGTGGAGATCCTTCTCGGTTTCCGTCGGAAGATGCCGCAGTTCCTCCGTGCGGGCAGCCCGCTCTCGCAGCCGCGGCACGAGCGCCCGGGTCTTCGCGATCATTGCCGTATAGGCGCGTTCGCCGGCTTCCTGCCCCGTCGGCTGGCCCATGCTCGGCTCTTGACCAGGCGCCATTCGAGTCCCTCGCTTTCACATAGTTATGCGGCGGGAACTTCGCCAAATCAAGCTGGGCAGGGTTAACGTTGCGTGGGCGCCTTGGCCCTCGGCTGTCCGCAGGAATGCGATGTCGCGCAAACCGTCTTCTCAAAGCAGCATTCCGCAAGCTTTGCGATGCCTGGCTCCACGGAGCTGATCGCTCAGGCTTAGCCTGAGGTCGATGGCTTGCCTCCAAAGACGCCCTTCTGAGTGAACTCCGAAATCCGGCGCTCGTCGTAACCGAGCGTATCACGCAGGACGTCTTCGGTATGCTCGCCTAACAAGGGCGCAGCGACGGGATCAATCGCTCCCGTCAGGCTCATATTGATCGGAGGTTCGATATTGGGGACCCACTCTGCGGTACGGTGCGGAATCCTGTTCAGGCGATGGCGCAGGCGGGCCTCGGGCGCGTTGAACCCCTCCTCGACCGTTCGGAGATAGCCGACCGGGATATTGGCCAGCTTCATCTTTGCCATCCAGTTCTCGAGGGTATCGCTCGCGAAGACCTCTGCAATGGCTGCCCGCAGGAGCTCCTTGTTCTCAGAGCGCGCTTTGCGCGACGCGAACTGCGGATCTGTGATCAGATCGGGCCGGTTCAGCACCTCGACCACCAGCCGGCGATAGAGCCGGTCGTTGGCGCAGGCCATGTAAAGCGGCCCATCGGAAGCTTCATAGACACCGACAGTGGGGGACCCGTTCGGCGAATTGCCGAACCGGCCAGGGTTTTCGCCGTTGATCAGATAGGCCATGCCGTAGAAGCCGGTCATGCCCATGGCGACGTCGAACAGGGCGACCTCGACATGCTGCCCACGGCCGAGCCGATCGCGCGCCAAAAGCGCCAGCAAGATGGCGTTGCAGGCGGACATCCCCGTCGCCATGTCCACGATCGGCGGGCCGGTACGAACCGCAGGCCCATCGGCGAACCCATTGAGCGACATGAAGCCGCTTTCCGCCTGCGTGATGGGATCGAAGCCGGGCCGCGCGGCAAATGGTCCTGAGCGTCCGTAAGCCGAGATCGAGCAATAGACCAGCCGCGGGTTGAGCGGCGCGACCGCCTCATAGTCGAGGCCGAATTTCTTCATGACTCCACTTGAAAAATTCTCCACGACCACATCCGCCTTCCGGATCAGGTCCAGCGCGATCTCGCGAGCCTGCGGCACGGTCAGGTCGAGCGCGATACCGCGCTTGTTGCGGTTCAGGCTCAGATAAGCGGCGCTTTCGCCGCCGATTTCGGCGTGCTCGTAGGCGCGCGTATCGTCGCCGCCATCCGGATTCTCGATCTTGATGACGCGTGCACCGAAATCGGCAAGCGTCTGCGTGCAGGCCGGCCCCGCCACGACGCGCGTAAAATCGACGACCAAGAGACCGTCGAGCGCGGTAGGTGCGCCCGTCGCCCGCGACGAACGTTCCGGTAATTGAGGCTTGGTGGGCATCGACGGCGCTCCCTTACATCGGCTTATGGTTGCCGAATTTCCTGCAAGAGCAAACTTAAAGCCCGCCACCACCAACTTCGCAAGTGCTTCACCCGCATCGCTTCAATACGCAAAAGGGCCCGGCAGCCATCAAGCTGCCGGGCCCCCGAACATTTTGGGCGTACGAGGCCACGCCATGTCTCGCATTGGCCATCCTACGCCGAGAAAAGCACGTTCCGCATCACGGGAAACCCCGCTCAGCGAAGCCACTTCCGCCAATAGAGCGTGTGCGCCCAGGCCCAGGGCACCTCTGGCTCGAAGAGCCGATAGCCCGTCTGGATGAAGTTATTCGCAGAGACCGGATTGTCAGTCGTATCAGAGACAATGGCATCCCATCCGACACGCCGCCCCCTCGCCTCGATCACACGCATCAACCTGCGCTGGAGTCCCCGCCCCCAATGCCGCTGCAACACGCCGACCCTGGAGAAGTAGCCACCGTTTCGAACGTGCGTCGACGGTATGACGCCGGCAAATGCGACCGCCTCACCGCCATGATAGGCAAGCCACCACGCTCCCAACTCGAATTGCGGCATGGCCGCCGCATCGAAGAACGTCGACCGATGCAGATCGGCCAACGTGTCAAGGATGTCGTCATCGGACGCTTCGACGATACGAATTTTGTACATGAGACGGCCCGTTTGCGGAAAACTGCGTGAGTTAAGGTGCAGCGATGTTGCCGCCGTAGCGGCTCACTTGCTCAGCACGACCTTGACGCCTAGCCAAACGGCGCCCATCAGTCCGGTCGCGAACACCGTGATAACGGCCTTGAAGGTGTAGCTCTGCGCCTGCTCCACGCTCTTTCGCCACCTCCGCAGGTGCTGCAAATCAGCCCTTAGCTCCTTCCGGTCGTCATCTTCGATTCCGAAGGAAGCCAGCACCGATGCGACGGCCTTCAATACGATCGCATCGATGCTCTCCTGTTGCAGCCTGTGTTGCTCGGCCAGTGTCTCGGCTACGATCGCCCTGATTTCGTCATCTAGCATCTTCACCGCTTGATGATCCTTGCAACGTTCTCGAAACCACGCTTGGCGAAGTAGAAGGAGACGACCAGATTGGCCGTGATCGCTACAAATCCCGCCAGAGGATCCGTCGTTCCGAGGCCGAGAACCTTGTCGAAGATCAGGAGTTTCGCGAAATAGAGAGCGACGCAGTAACCCATCAGCTTGACCGATGCCGTTGTAGGTCTCGAGCGCCGTCAGCGCGGCCGCAATCGACCAATCCTTGTGACGCGCGAGGAAGGGCGGGCACTTGACCAGCGCGTCGATGGCCGCGTCCTCCCACGATTCGAATGGGCCTCGCCCCGCCGGCACGTGAACCGACACGCGGTTCCAGGGATCGCCCTGAGCCAGGGAAGCTCGCCAGTCCTGGGAGGATTCCCGCTCGTGAATGACCGCAATGACTGGCCAGGGGACACCGGTTTCCCGTGCGACAGCCCGATAGCGCTGCGTGGCCTTGTAGAGACGCAAGGCAACATTGCCGGATTCGGCTTTCCGGGTCGGCTTGGCATGCGCCCAGCGCTTCGCATTCGCCGCAGACAGGGCGTTCAGGTCTACCATGGGTTGACTCGGTTGGGGGGTGTAGTAGTAGCCTCAAGTCATGCTCGAGGATGTCCATTTTTTTGTTCGATGCTTGCGCTACAGGCTGAGAACCGAGAGTTTGCAGCTCAAGGCTCTTCTGCGCTTGCGGCTGACCGGCGCCACAGTTCTAGACATTGGGGCGAACAAAGGGATTTACTCGTATTGGCTAGCCAAAGCTGTTGGCCCCCGCGGTCGCGTGCTCGCAATCGAACCTCAGCCGGAGATGGCGGAGTATATTCGTCAGCGCGGCCTCGGACCAAATGTCGAGATTGTCAATCTTGCTTTGTCTGACGCCGGCGGCGTCTCTCAACTGTCCAGAAAACGCCCCGGGGATGGGAGTGCATCGCTCTCCAGAAACATCGGCGGGTCAATACCCGTTAAGCTCGCGAAGCTAGATGATATTGGACCAATCTCGAATTTGAAGTTCATCAAGTGCGACGTAGAAGGGCATGAACTAAAGGTTTTCCGCGGCGGAGAACATCTGATCCGTAAATTTTCTCCGGTTATCCAGTTCGAAAGTACGCCCGGAGAAATTACTCCGTTGCTGGAGTTCTTCAGTAGTCTCGGCTATTCGGGCATCATGTTTCTTGGAAAGACTTACGCGCAGATAAAAGATATCTCGACAATTCCTCATCCTAAATTTGGATTGAGTGGACATCGAGATTTTATCTTTTTTCCAAAGGAAGCTATCGGATCGATCATCCCGCAAGATCACGACATGATGCGATGGCATAAGGATCGCTAAATAATCCGCAACAACTTATTGGCGATGATCGTCGGTTGTGTATTGTTATGAGCATTGCCGCTGCCCGTTGCGACATTGTTGATCGTGACCCCGGTGGTAGCCGATCCTGTATTTTGCGAGGAATACGTGGCAAAGGGCGTATTGCCGCCCGACGCCGGCTTCTGCTCACCGTACTCCGCTCGCTGATACGAGTGCACGTGTCCTGGATCAGTCAACGTGTTCGGGTGCGTATGTGAGGCCAGTTGCGCTGTCGTTAGCGTATGACTTTCCGAGCCGCCCGTCGCACCAAGATTGGTTGCCGTATCGCCAAAATAAGACGACGTCAGGCGGCTAGCCGCAGAACCACCCATATCATCCTTGCCGGCAACGATCCGCCCGCGAAGATCAGGAACGTTAAAGGTAGTGGAACCGTCACCGGTGCCGTATGTCGTGCCGAACATCGAGAATAGTGTCGAATAGGCCGTTCGAGAGATTGCTTGGCCGTAAGCGAGTGCAAATGAACTGTTTGGGGCTGTTGCGCCAAAGAAGTCGATGCAGGAGCCGATAGGAACATTGTAAGGATCGTTGAAGAAGCCAGCCAAATAGAATGCGGCATCTCTATTGTTGTTGCGAGCGATATCAGATAGGCGGCCATCGTCTCTCCACGAAAAGAGAAAATGCGCGGCAGATCGCGTGACGAAGCCGCGATCGTTTCGGGCGCGAACCCTATCTCAGTGTCTCTGGAGACCGCAGCGGCGCGAGCAACAAGCCCAGCGCCGCGGGCCAGCACGTTCGCGCGTGCGCGGCCAGCAATGGTACGGACGGCGGCGCGCCGATCGGCGCCCCTTGAACGTGGTCTAGCGAGTGCGTGGCCGGATGCGCGGCCACCGTCCGATCTCGAAATCGAGACGAAAAAACCCGCGGCGGATGCTTCCGGCGCGGGTGAACCAAACTCGTCTCGATGATGTCATTCTGCCGGTGTTTTGCCCGACGTGTCAAACCTTGTGTTGAGTGAGATCGTCGTCGCACGAAGCAGAAACAAAAAAGCCCGCTGCGGATTCGCGCGGGCCGAACCAAACGTCTTTCGATGATGCCATTCTGCCAGTGTTTTGCCCGACGTGTCAAACATTCCTCGTTCGACCGCACCGTGCCGGAACTTACCCGAAGAGCGGCGCGTTGATTCCTTCAGTCAAAGGAACGTGCGCGCGATGAGCCACACTGTACTGGTTGTTGACGACGATCTCGGCGTCCTCGACGTCATCGTGGGCATGCTGGAAGATCTCGGCTGCGAGGTGACAAGCGCCCAAAGCGGCCTGGATGCGCTTGATCGGCTCAGGCAGAACGAGAACATCTCCATCCTCATCACGGACATCAATATGCCGGGCATGGATGGTCACGAACTGGCCGAACTGGCGAATCGGCTACGCCCGGAATTGAAGATCCTGCAATTATCGGGGCGCGAACCGCGGCGCGGGGGCCTGCCGATGATCAGGAAGCCGTTTTCGTTCGAGGAGCTCGCCGACACCATGCGGCGAACCACCGGCGTTTGCTGAACGCCGGAGCCCAAAAGAAAACCCGCGGCGGGGGTTCCCGCGCGGGTCGAACCAAACTCATGTCGATGATGCCATTCTGCCGGTGTTTTGCCCGACGTGTCAACGCGGCGAACGCGAAAGAAGGAGCCCGTCCTCCCACTTTGATATGTGGTGCGCAAGGGGCTTGCTTCAAGTCCCCCGCCCTGCCGTAGAACCCCCGACCCAATGAGCATCCAAAGCAGCAACGCGAGGGGTCCACATGCCTGTATTGCTTCCGTCGTCCCGGCCGCGCGACCGTTCCGAGCGGGCCGGGGCCGGCCGCGCGAGTCATCATGCCGTGCTGATCGCCGGCGGCGGCCCGACCGGTTTGATGCTGGCCGCCGAGCTGGCGCTCGCGGATGTCGACGTCGCCGTGGTCGAGCGGCGCCCGGATCAGGAGCTCGTCGGTACGCGGGCCGGCGGATTGCACGCGCGGACCATCGAGATCCTCGATCAGCGCGGCGTCGCGGAGCGCTTCCTGCGCGAGGGGCAAGTCACCCAGCTCGCAGGCTTCGCCTGGACCAGGCTCGACATCGGCGATCTCCCCACCCGGCACGCTTATGGCCTCGCGCTGCGGCAGAGCCACATCGAGCGCATCCTGGCCGACTGGGTCGAGGAGCTCGCGGTGCCGATCTATCGAAACTCCGAGGTGACGGGCCTCGTTCAGGACGCGACCGGCATCGACGTTGCGCTCTCCGGCGGCAAGATATTGCGCGCAAGCTATCTCGTCGGCTGCGACGGCGGTCGCAGCCTGGTGCGCAAGAAGACCGGCATCGATTTCGCCGGCTCCGATCCGACGCTCAGCAATCTCATGGCCGAAGTCGAGATGCGCGACGAGCCGGCATGGGGCCTCCGCCACGACGCCATCGGCTTTCATGGCCTCAGCAAGGCGGAGAGCGGTCGCGTGCTGGTCGTCGTGACGGAAGCGAAGCTCGACCGCACCGGCGAACCCGGCCTGCGCGATCTCAGCGATGCGCTCGTCGCCGTGTACGGCACCGACTTCGGGGTCCAAAATCCCGCCTGGATCTCCCGCTTCACCGATGCGGCGCGGCAGGCCGTGTCCTATCGCCGGGAGCGCGTGCTGCTCGCCGGCGATGCCGCGCATATCCATCACTCCGTCGGCGGGCAAGGCCTCAACACCGGCGTGCAGGACGCGGTCAATCTCGGCTGGAAGCTAGCGCAGGTGGTCAGGGGCATTTCGCCCGACGGCCTGCTCGATACCTACCACGCCGAACGTCATCCCGTTGCTGCGCGCGTCTTGCGCAACACCCTGGCGCAAATCGCCATGCTCCGCCGCGGCGAGGCTGGCCTCAAGGCCGCGCGCGACGTGGTGTCCGACCTGCTCGCCATGGACGAGCCGCGCCAACGTTTTGGCGCGATGATGAGCGGACTCGACATCCGCTATGATCTCGGCGAAGGACACGAACTGCTCGGGCGCCGGATGCCCGATCTCGACCTGATCGTCGAGGGCCATCCGCAGAGATTGTTCACGCTGCTGCACGGAGCGCAGGCCCTGCTGATCAATTTCGGCAAGTCCGGCGGGTTCGACATCGCCCCCTGGGCAGATCGCACCAGGGTCGTCAACGCCAGCCACGACGGCGCGTGGAAGTTCCCCGCCATCGGGCAGGTCGCCGCGCCCGAAGCCGTGCTGGTTCGGCCAGACGGGCACGTGGCGTGGGTCGGAGATGAAAGCCAACGAGGACTCGAGGACGCGCTGACCACCTGGTTTGGACCGGCTGCTGCGGTGTAGCGCGCGAACGTCAGAGGCGCCATACAAACAAAGCCCGCGGGATTACGCGGGCTTGATTGGCATCAGGTTTTCGAAACAAGGCTCAATATCCGAACGTTACGCCGCTCGCTGCTCTCCGAAGGCAAAGGTCACACGTTCGAATCGTGTCGGGTGCGCCAGTGTTTCTCTCGATCTACCAACCTCTTAGAGCGTTGGTGGTAGCTCCTCAAAAGCTCCTCAGACCGGCCGGTCACAAGCTGGTCACACGAGAGGAGCTTTTTGAATGGCAAGCCTACGGTTCAGGAGCGGGAAGTGGCAGGTCCAAGTCAGACGCCACGGACACACACAACAAGCCAAGTCGTTTCAATCAAAATCTGATGCACAACGTTGGGCACGGCAGATCGAAGCCGAGTTAGATCGGACTTTGATCCCCAACGACGTACGATCTCTCAATACAATCACTGTTGCGCAGCTTCTCACGCGCTATCGCGACAACGTCACCAATGAGAAGGCACGCCAGCGAGAGGCGCTGAGAGGCTTCAGAGACCCGTCGTTCAGGATGTACCGCAATACGCTGAGACGGACTGGCATGGCTCTGAGGGGCCGCGTCAGCCCCGCTTATGCGGTCGGCTGCGACCATACCGAATTGCGCGATCATATCGCTGGTCAGTTTCGTACGGGAATGCGTTGGGAGAGGTATCGGCAATGGGAAGTCGATCATATCAGGCCGCTTTCGTCGGCGCGAACACTAAGCGAATTGATCGCGCCATGCCACTTCAGCAACCTCCAACCGCTGTGGCGAAGCGAGAACCTAAGAAAGGGCGGGGCCTAGCGCCCCGTCCACTCCCTCGCGCATCTGTCTTTTGCTTTTTTCCCCTAGAGTTAGACGCCAATAGCGGGATTGGCCCTAACTGTTCGTCTAGATCGCTGTTCGGTAGGACGGCTACCTTTATTAGAAACCAAAATTGAGGTTTACACCCTGAAATCCTCTCAGGTAATAGACTGCAATCCAGTAGAAATATTTGGAAACGTTGCAGCTTCTGGTGGCCTCATTGGAAATGATAGGTTCGGAGGGGACGAGCTTTCGCGGGGAAATCGTTCAACTTCGAGCGATTGCTGTCCTGACCGTTCTGCTGTTTCACTTGAAAGTACCGGGCTTTCAGGGCGGCTTCGTCGGAGTCGACGTCTTTTTCGTCATCTCCGGCTACTTGATCACTCGCAATATCCTCATGGACGACGCTGGCGGTCGCTTTTCCTTTAGCGCGTTCTACTTGCGACGAACGAGGCGCATCTATCCAGCCCTGATCTTCACGGTGCTTATGACGTACCTGTCGGGCGCGTTGTGGACGGCGCCTCTACTGTTTCTCGATATTGCGAAGGAGTGCACGCATGCGCTGCTGTCGATCGCAAACATCCAATATTGGAGAGAAGCAAGCCATTACTTCGCAGCGAAGTCGGACGAACTCGCTCTGCTTCACTGTTGGTCGCTTTCGCTTGAAGAGCAGTTCTATCTTATTTGGCCCGCACTCCTGATCGCCGCGACGCGCGTTGGATGCATAAGATCGGCAATCGTCCTGTTGTCGCTTGCATCCTTCTTGGCCACGATATGGGTTGGCCCCATCGACCGCTCTGCCGTTTTCTTCTTGATGCCGTTTCGCATGTTCGAGTTCGGTTGTGGCGCCTTGGTGCTTTTCGCCGGTCAAACGCCACGCCGCCAATCGGTCCGTGAATTGCTTTCGGCGGCTGGCTTCGCTGTGATCTTGTCCAGTGCCCTTTTGTTGCAGCCAGACACGTCAAGGCAAGAATTGCTCGTTATGATCCCATGCCTTGGCGCTGCTGCTGTGATTTGGGCCGGAGATACAACCTTCGTTTCTCGCGCTCTACGCTCTCAGGCGCTAACCGCCATCGGAACAATCTCGTATTCACTCTATCTTTGCCACTGGCCGATCATTTTCTACTCGCGCTTCATCTTTGGTGAGGCGGCTGACACTGCTGGAGGCAATATAGTCATGCTTGTGACGATGCTTTTCGTCGCTACCAGCATGTACTATTTCGTGGAACGTCGCTTCATCGTTGCTGGAGGCGCAGCATCTGGAGCGCCGTTGAAGACATTGATGAAATTCAGCGCGGCTATTCTGGCATTTGCGTTTCTGACTCACGCAACATTCATTCTGAAGGGTTTTGCATGGCGGGTGCCTGAGTCGGTTTTGGCGGATGGAAGGCTCGACAGTTCTCCCACTACTGATCAAGTCGTTTGGCCGCCGGGCCTACCGATTGTTGACTTGGCTGGAGACTCCCATGCTGAAATGTACGTGGCGGCAATGTTGCCGTTAGTCGAGAGCCTTGGTGGAAACCTTCAGTACGTTGGCACTGCCGGATGCCCGATTGTCAAAGGAGCAGCCATCAGATCGCGACGACGCGTGGATTGTCTTCGGGGGCGCGATGAGCAAATCGCTCAACTTGAGACCCAAACGCGCCCGCTGATATTCATCCAGCGGTGGGAAACCTATGACGATGCGGGCATCGATTACAACCAACCAGGCATGTGGCCGAACGATGCAGGATCGTTCGCCAAGCTCGAAGCGGCCCTTTCTGAGACGCTACGCGTGTTAACGCCTGTTCGGCGTGTAATGCTTGTGGGCGCCCAAGTTCCTGCCGGCTGCGAGATCAATCGGCCGCGGTTACTTCAAGGGCCGCTGCCTCATGTGCCACCTCCTCCATGTGCGCCCATGTCAAAGGTGAATGCGGTAGCGGCGGGCGCAGCCATCAATGCAATGCTCGCCCGTGTGCAGTCTAAGTATCCCGGAAGGGTCGACTTGCTCAAACCGGTCGATTATCTCTGCGACCAAACGTGCCCAACGTATCACGCAGGCCATTGGCTTTATTGGGACGCTACGCATTTTACCTTGGCCGGATCGACTTTCATGACCGATAGGGCTGCCTCAACATTTCGCACGTTCATCTTGGGTGGATCGAACGCGATGTCTTCAGGCGCACCAACTGAGAACTGATCTATTTCGCCTTCGCGCTCGACGAGGTCCGTCCTCTCGCATACTTCGTCGTGCGCTGGGTGCACGTTGTCGATCACGTGTGAAGTAACAGGAGTAAGATTCGGGTTCATGCACGAGCTCTCCTGTGTCCGACAAGTACACGCTGGGATGTGTGCCAACTTAAACTTGCGAAAAATGACGGACGGATTCCTCAACATGGGCGTCGAACGTTTGACCGTCGCCGGGATGCGCGATTATCCGCTCGATGCGATGAATAAACTCAAGGGGCTTACCGTCTTCATTCGCGATGGGCTGCAGCGGCTTGCCCCATCCGCGATCGAGAATGGCATTGGCGGCCGAGACACGTGCATGCGCTGGAGCATTCTTGTCGAGCATGATCTTCACGAGAGTATTCACGGCGTGTACCGTGTGCGTCCGCGCCAAGGATTTGATCGCAGTCATCGTTCGCTGCTTCAAAGTTCTGCGAGCCGCCTCCCTCGCCAACGCCACTTCAGAGCGCTTGTTCACCAATTCGGTCATCTGAAAAACCCTTTGCAATCATATCCGGTCCTGGATCGAGAATAAAAAAACCCGCGGCGGATGAATCTCCGGCGCGGGTACGAACGAAATCGTCTCAATGATAGTATTATGCCAGTGTGTTGCCCGACGTGTCAAAGACGCCAAAGCGGCTCCGGGTGCGGGTCGCGCCGGCGCCGTCATTCCAACCGGCAAATCGGCGACGTCGGTTTTTGGGATTTGAGCAGAAATTCTCTGCTCAACCAGAGTATTGCCGGTTTTGATCCAACTCGGACTCGACAGCTACGGCCGCGCGACCAGTGTTGCCAGACGATTTCTTATGGCTCTCAACTACTTCTTGTAGCCGACGTAATAGGCGCCGATTTCGGCGCCCGTACTGTCCTTGATCGGTTCATATCCGGTTATGTAGGGCGTACCCAGTATAGGCACCTCGCCGTAATAGCTCTTCCCCGCCTTGATCGATTCAAGCGCTGGCCCGGCCAGGACGGTGCCAACTGCTCGGCCGCTTCCATCGGGTTTTGGCACACTTGTGGATACTCGGACGTATTCGCCTCCGTCTTTTGCAAACAGCGTGGCCGTCATCCCTTTGCCGTCTTCGCTTCCAACCGCGTCGACGATGTCAAAGTTGTTATTGATCTTAGTCGTGCCGAAATACAGAGCTGGTGCGTCTTTACCCCCAACAGCTTCCCTTCCTTCGAGCTTGGGGGCTCCTAATTTCGCCGTCATGGCTTTTAAGGTTTCCATCGATTTCGTTACTCTCGGATCCGCTTGGGCGTGCCCGGTGCCCGATATTAGTGTAGAGGTTGCAACAAGGCATGCGGCGGCCATGATGCCGACCAGAAAGGTTTTCCGATCCATTGTAAGCTCCTGATGTGAAATACGGCATTTTCCTTCACGCGCACCTCACGCGGTGTGCACGTCATTCGCCTTGGTTTTGACTGCGATTGAACAGACCAGAGATTACAGGTCTAGGAATTTGCCCGCCGACGGCATCAGCGCTGCCGCTGAGATAATTGGCGAATACGGGACTGTCGGCACGTCCTCATGGCAGCTCGCAAGAGAAGTTACATCACTTCTGCCTTGCCGCAAAGCGCGGTCGTGGCCCGCGCGCTGGCACACGGTTCACTCTGCTTCAAGGTCCTGCGTTAGATTTGTAGTCGGGGTACCCGAAACTGACGAGGCCGTCGGCACTCGAGCAATCACAGAAGTGCGCTGTGTTGGGCAGACCGGACATAGGCGACACGGTCGCTGATCGATGCGATTGACCAAGGCGGTCCTGCACGCGGATGGCGCGTTGTCGCATGCACCATCCGCACCCACAATCGATCTCTTGCGAAGAAACGAGCGTTAAGCCTTCAAGTCGGTGATCCGCATAATCGCGACCACATTCCCATCGTTGAACGCCTGTTCTTTTGTTTCCTTGTTGCAGGTCCAGACAAAATTCTTCTTGCCCGTAAAGGTCTTTCCCTCCTGCTCAAGCCGAAGCTCACCTTCGGTGATATGGCAGATCATGGCATTCATCATCGGGGGCCCCATGGTCTTTGACCCCGGCTGCATAATGATATCGCGCATTGAGACGGTCTTAAAACCTGGGATCAATGATGGTGTTTCGCCTTCATATTCACGCACCACGACACCTGGCCAAGGCGTCGTATCCTTGTAGCTTGTGGCTTGAGCGGCGGCTGGCTTGACCATGGCAGCCGAAACTGCAGCCAACGCGATTCCCAGTGCGGACCTTCGATCGATCTTGCTCATCGCTTTCTCCCGACGTTACCGAACGAGCCGCCGCATAAGCAGCGCGCAAAGTTCGTGGTGAACGGTGGTACGAAACCGAAAAAAGAACGGCTTCTAAGAGAGCGTGCTTGCCGACGGCACAAGTGCTGCTCGTTTGCCCGGACGGTGATTTCGGCACGTCCCGCTTCAAGGGGCAGTGGCATTCTACGTCACCTGACGCATCCGGGAAACAGGTGGCGCCACACGAAGACACTGTGGCCCCTGAGCAATGTCCAGAATTGGCCCTTAATGCACAGGCCAACCTGACGTCTGTTTGCCCATTGATGCGAATACAGACATCATTACGACTAGCGACCCCCCTCACTCGAAACTACCTTTGGCCGGGCGAGCGGTAAGGAATAATCGTCTCCATGTGCAATCTGTATTCGATCACCACCAATCAGGCCGCCATCGCCGGGCTCTTCCGCGTGGTCCGTCGCTACGAGGGTAACTTGCCACCAATGCCGGGCGTATTTCCGGATTACCCGGCACCGGTCATTCGCGACGCAGGCGGGGGCGAACGGGAGATTGTGATGATGCGTTGGGGCATGCCGCCACCACCGAGCAAGCCCGGCCCGCCCGTCACCAACATCCGCAACACCTCGTCGCCGCACTGGCGCGCATGGCTCAAGCCGGAGCATCGCTGTCTCGTGCCCGTCAACAGTTTTGCTGAGTATGCGCCTGAGCCGAATCCGGAAACAAAGAAGAAAGACGTCGTGTGGTTTGCGATGGACGAGACGCGGCCGCTGTTCGCGTTCGCCGGTATCTGGACAACGTTCAAGGGCGATCGCGGTACGAAGTCAAAGCCCGTGCCTGGACCTCATCAGGTCTATGGCTTTCTCACGACGGCGCCGAATGCCGTTGTCGAGCCCATTCATCCAAAGGCAATGCCGGCGATCCTGACGACGGCCGAAGAACGAGATGTTTGGCTGCGGGCACCATGGGACGAGGCCAAGGCGCTGCAACGGCTTTTGTCAGATCAAGCGCTTAAAATCGTGGCGCGGGGCGCAGACAAGGAGGATAGACCTTCAATCGCCGACACCACTTCCGTTCAATAGTGAACTTAGGAACTACCTGCACGCGATAGGAATAAACTGCTCAAACCGAGCTGCGATGACGCCCAAGAGATTCTTCGAACCACTTAACAAATGATACTGACTCTCCTCGGCCCGAGGCGTAGAGTTGAAATATCACCGCGCGGCACTTGGCATCGGCCGGTGATGAGAACGCCAGTTGCGCTCCCGCCCCACTCTGACGAGGGAGCAATGTCATGCTGAAGCGGCGTCGGGTTAAACAGGTCAAAACTCTCCACGAGCGGCTCGCAGACGAGGCCGCACGCCTGCGCGAGGAGGCCCAGGTGCTTGCGCCGGGACGCCGCCGTGAGATCCTGCTGCGCCGGGCGCGGCAGGACGAGACGGCCATCCAGATCGAGTCCTGGCTGCATTCGCCGGGCCTGAGGCCGCCGACATGACCCGGCAATACCGCGCCTATCTGGTCGGCGAGAACGGCGTGTTTCGCTCCGCCGAAGCGTTCGAGGCTGATTCCGATGCATCCGCGCTTCGCGTTGCACAGCAGTTCACGCGCCGGGGCAACGTCGAGGTCTGGCAGCTCGACCGGAAGATCGGGCTGTTGTTGGCGCAAGCCACGCCGCCCGTCGCAGCCTGACCGGCAGCCACGCTGCCCAACCGCCGCAAGGCGTCACTCCTCCGCAAGCTTGCGCTCGATATAGGCGTCCACCGTCTCCGCGAAAGAGCGCTGCACCCCGACCGCGGCACCGTGCTGGTCGAGCGCGTCGCGCTGGAGCACGCGCAAGCCGCGCCCCCGGAGGCTGGCTGGCGCGGTGTTCAAATATTGATCGATGGCGCCTTTGGCGAGCGGAATGGCCCTCGGATCGCCCCTTGCGATCAAGAGACGCAAGAGGCTCTGGCAATCGGCCAAACCGGGCATGGCTCAGCCTTCAGCGTTGCTGCGATTTCGGCTTCGGCCGCTTGACCGGCTGGGTGTGCGTGCCGAACAGCGCCAGCAGAAATGCGACTTCTTCCTTCGAACCGACCTGGATCATGACTTGTCTCCTTTTCGCTCTGTTGGTCGGGACGAACGAGCGCGGCGTTCAGGACAATCCGGTTTCAGCAACGTTTCAGGCGTGTTTCGTCGCGACCGAAAACGATCTCCGGAAAACGATCTCCTGGTGCCCGGCGATGCAAAGGGCCTGCCCCGGTGTTTTTGTCGGACCAGCCCTAACTCCTGAAAACGGCCCCGGCGCGGGACGGGGGGCTGGGGGCGCCGGAGCCGCCATTCCAGGCCGGCCATCGGCGGTGGGCCGACCACAAAACTAATTCCAGTTTGGAGCAAGAAGTTCCAAAGGGGACCTGGCAAAGCGAACAGCTCAATACTGAGGACGCTTCAACAGCTCCGGCAATCGCGAGATTGCCGCTGCGATCCGTCGCGCCTCGTCGCGCGATAGATATTGGTGGGCATATTGGTAGCCCCACGAGTGCAGCTCATCGCGATGAAGAACGCAGCAGATCGTGAAGCCGTTCGCGTCCTTGACTCGGAAGCACCCCTCTTCCGCGATCATGACCCACGGCGCCGGAAACCGCCTGAGATTGTCCATCCATGATCACGGGCGTGCGTGGCCCCGTTGCTGCTCAATTCCGTGCGGTACGAGGCGGCGCTTGGCAAGACCCGTCCGCGGCGCTGCCGGCGGCCGGCGCGGGACGAACAGGCTGTGCACGAGAATTGGCTCGCTGTCGCCGAGCCGTGTCCGCTCCTGAACCAGGCCGCTCATCACGACGCGCATCATTATGATCTCTTCCGCCACGAAGGTGCAGTCCTCGTCGCGATTGATCTGCTCGTGCATGATGGCCTCGGCCTCTCGCATGCTGACGCGTAACGCTCTGACGATGTTGCGGATTTCATTGATGCGATTGTCCACGGCCGATCTCCACCTGACGATGGCACGATAAGAACAAATCATGAACAAATAGTCAATGCGAGAGATCTTGAGTTCATGCGGATTGCTGGCAGATCAGGACACTGGGAAATTTACCGATCTGGTTCACATTTGTTATGGCAAGGATTTGTTAACCGGGAAAAAATGGCAACCCGGGGAGCTGGTTAGAGCATTTTCATTTCGGAATTATTGAAACCCGGAAGCATGAGGGGCCGCTGCCAAAACAGCGGCCCTTTGCTTTGACACCCGCGAAGGCGGATCAGGACACTTGAACGGGGGGCGGATAACTCCAGAGCTAACCGCCCTCTCGCGTGCACCGCAAAGGAGATGGAAGTCGCCGCAAAAGGCCGCCAACTGAGGCGGCCTTACTATTTCGTGGCTTCTTGCCTCGCTTTCATTGTTGCGAGACGGCCGATTACGGCTGCCTCAGTCCTACCAATCTTTCTGCCACTGCGGCCAACCGTAGGCCTGAAGCGCGAAGCTCCAATAACTGCCGCTCCTCCTCGGGAGTCCACCTGCGCAGGCCTGTCACTTCGGCGGCTGCAAGCCGGGTGAATTTAGCCACTCGCTCATGTGCGAGCCAGTCTCGCACTGGCGTATCCTCTGCAGTAGATGCTCTCGCTCGATACCTGGGAGAGTAGTCTTAGCCTGCTCGCGCAGGCGACCGGCTTCCGCAGCAAGACGTTCTTCGAGGGATTCGATCTGCTTGAAACGACGCCGCTCAGCCATGGCGCGCTCCTTTCCATGAGAGGAAGGCGGGAGCGCAAGTGGCGTTCTCATCACAGACAAAAGCCACGGTCCGTTCTGTGATGAATGGACAATAGCACTGCGGTGTTGGAGTTCCTTGCCGAATGTTAACTTTCAGTCGGCGCCCGAGTGTTCATTTGGCGGAACGCTTTCCGGAAATCCAAAATAGGACACTAGCGAAATCAGCTTAGGACACTGGGGCTCAAATACAGACAGTACCCAAGGCAAAATAGAAACAAATCATGAACATAAAGTCAATACGGAAGCGCGTCCCTTGCGCTAGTCAGGTTTCCGGTTCAACCTAAGCGGTTCTCCAATCGTTGTTAACGGCGAGTGTGGGGGCAGAAAATGGCTAACGCTGATTCAATCTCAGGCGAAGAGGCTCGTAGACTTCTTGCAGAGTTTTTACGTCAGGTAGAGAACGTGCTCCAGGACGTAGTCGAATACCCTCATTCCATAATTCCGGGCCGGCACCATGAGAGTATGCGCGCCGCTTGGGGCGACGTTAAGGGCAATTTCGATCGCGCAATCAACGCGCTGAGCGATCCCAACACAATACCGACCCTAGAAGACGAGCTCAAGAACCGGGGTCTAACCGGACCACAATTGATTTTCAAACTGAACGTCTTCCGCCATGCGCGTGAAAATCTATTGGATCATGGCACCGCGAGGTATGGGCAGGAGCAGCGAAAGAAACCGCGGTGGTTTGCTCGCTTTTTTCGTTTCTTCAGTGGCGTGCTGAAAGCAGGAGATGTCATTCTTGATAGCCTTGCGGCGGTACCCGGCGTGGCCTTGGCCGTGGAGCCAATCAAGGAGTTTAAAGAGGCGGTCGACTCCGGGGCCGACCTCGGTGAAGCCGGGTAACGGCGATGCTCTTGCGCTCTCGAACGCGTGTTGAACAGCACGATGTCAAGAAGCTGGAGACGAATGAGCCTAGCGCCTCTGCAACTGCGTCGACGGAGTTTGGCCGCTCGCCAACGGAGGCGGCCGATCTGGATTAGATCGGAGGACTAACTTCCGGAATTCGCCCTTCCCGGACCGCATGGAACATCCGCTTCTGCGCCGCTCTTGGGGGCTAAGCGGACATCGCGGATTTATGAGCACACGCTCGAGCCGCGTTCATTTTTTTGCGTCACCGCATCGTTTACCTGACGCTTCGAACTTTATCCAAATGCAGCGAAGCGGATTCGGCGGAATGAAATCTCCCCGCGTCATGCTGGGACATGTCCCTTGCGAGGGCGCATGGGCAAGCTGGAGATTCCGTCGATGTATTACGTCGCCGCCGCATTGCTGGTGCTGTCGGGACTGTTCTACTCCGCGAGCCATCACGAGCTCGGCCAGTTCGGTGCGAACGTGTGCAGCTATGGCAGCACGTTCTGCGACAACCCGGTGGTCGTCTTCACCGGCGGCGCGCTGGCCGCCGCCTGGGGCATGTTCGTCAGCATCAAGTAGCGGCACGCGCGTCGGCGCGCATGCATTGGGCGCGTTACCTCGCCAATTCCTTGCGGACGGCGGCGGCGGAATTGCCGACCTTGTCGACGGCCTTTTGCAACTCCTCCTTCGATATGCCGAGCGCGTGCGTCCAGTACTTGACCTCGAAGGCCTCGTGCATGTTGATCTTGCTGCGGTCCGGTTGCCCGCGCTTCGTCAGATTGTCCATCGCGTGTCCTCCCTCATGGAAGAGCAAAACGCCACCATGGACCGGCCGTTCCAAACGGCAGGACGAGACCATACGTCGGAGCTCACGCGTCGAGGCTCACACGTTCAGCCACAGCATGGAAGCGAGCACCGCTGAAAACAGAAACAGCCCGACAATTGCAATTCTGAAAACCAGATCGGCGGCCAAATGTGCCCCCTCTTGTCGTTGCAAATTCTTTGCTCGTACGGCGCGCGGCCCGGCCTTGGGCAAGGCAGGACCGCACCGTGACTTTGCTGCCGGGGCGGGTTGGAACGGCCCGTCAAGCGGCACCGCAACGCGCTCATCCAGCTTTGGTTCCAGGTTTTCGGAAGGCGCGAATCACAGCAACGATAACCCCACCGGTCGGCGGACGCCACTGGCATGAGAATCAAACCGTGCCGCGCGACAGCGGACAGCCGAGCAGGTGCTGCCTGATCGCCGACGGCTTCCGTGTCCAGGGATCGGCCGACTGTCGGCGACATCTTCTCGCGCGAGAGGCTGGCGACCGTTTTGAACGGAGGGAAAAGGAAGAGCCCGCAACCGGTGACGGTGCGGGCTCGACGATCTCTGTGATGGTATCACTCTACAAGTGTTTTGCCCGACGTGTCAAAGGATGACGGGGCGTTGGCGTCAGCGGACGGCGCGGGCGCTGGCCGACGCAGGAACTTTGCGGCCATGACGCGCTTGAAGCACACTTCGCAATTCCGGAAGCCGGAAGGTCAGCCCCTGTCAAACCGATCGAAGCAGCACGCCGCCAAGCACGACAGCGCCAAAGGATCGGCGAAGTCCGGACCGGGGCTGCTGCAACGGCTGGGGCCCGGGCTCATCACCGGCGCAGCCGACGACGATCCGTCGGGCATCGCCACCTATTCGCAGGCGGGTGCGCAATTCGGCTACGGGCTGCTCTGGACGGTGTTTCTGACCCTGCCGTTCATGATCGCGATTCAGCTCGTCAGCGCTCGCATCGGCCGGGTCACCGGCAAAGGGCTCGCCGCCAACGTCCTGCAGCTCGCGCCGCGCTGGATCGTGCTGGGGCTCGTCTCGCTGCTCGTCATCGCCAACACCTTCAACATCGCCGCCGACATCGCCGCGATGGCGGAGGCGCTCTCGCTGGTCATCGGCGGGCTCAATCACGAGCACGCGCTGATCTTCGCGGCGGGCTCGACCCTGCTCCAGGTGTTCGTGCCCTATCGCCGCTATTCGCCGGTGCTGAAATTCCTGACGCTGACGCTGTTCGCCTATGTCGCCACCGCCTTCACCGTGGAGATCCCGTGGAGCACCGCGTTGCTCGCCGCGGTATGGCCGAAGGCGACGATCAGCGCCGACTATTTCCTGATGGTCGTCGCCGTGCTCGGCACCACCATCAGCCCCTATCTCTTCTTCTGGCAGGCCTCGCAAGAGGTCGAGGAGATGAACCAGGGCAAGCGCGACAAGCCGCTGCGCGACCTTCCAACCGGGGGCGCCCCTGAAATCGCGCGCATCAAGGCCGACACCATCGTCGGCATGCTGCTCTCCAACAGCATCGCCTTCTTCATCATCCTGACCACGGCGGCCGTGCTGAACGGCAATGGCATCACCAGGATCAACTCGGCGACGGAAGCGGCCGAAGCGCTGCGTCCGCTCGCCGGCGATTTCACCTTCGCGCTGTTCGCGCTCGGCATCATCGGCACCGGCCTTCTGGCGATCCCGGTACTCGCGGGCTCGGCGGCTTACGCCGTTGCTGAGACTTTCGGCTGGCACGCCACGCTGGAGGCGAAGCCGGAAAAGGCGGTCGGCTTCTACGCCATCATCGCGGCCGCAACCATCATCGGCTTCGGTCTCGGCTTCACCGGCATCGACTCGATTCACATGCTGGTATGGAGCGCGGTGCTCAACGGCATCGTTGCCGTGCCGGTCATGGCCATGATGATGCTGATCGTCTCGAGCCGTGCGATCATGGGCCGCTTCAAGGCCCGCTCACGGCTGGTCGCGCTGGGCTGGCTCGGCACCGCGATCATGGCGCTGGCCGTCCTCGCTCTGCTCGGCTCGTCCGCGATCGGCTGACCAGACCGGCGACAGCGACGCCGAGACCTGCGACGCCAAGATCTGCGGCGCCAAGATCTGCGACGCGACGACGACGAAGGCGGCGAGCACGGCCGGCACGCTGATGAACCGTATTACGGCGTCACGGGGTTGACGGTCGGAGATGTCTTCGGCCCCGGCCGCTCCGGCTCGACCGGCGACTTCGGTGCGGTGGGAAGCACCTTGGCGCCGGCGGCATGTGCGGCCTCGCCCGTCGTCGCATACATCGCAACATGAGCCGGCTGAGTCTTGGCGCGGTTCCACGGCCCGTGATCGACGATCACCATCGCAGCAATCGTCAAGCCGGCCACGATCAGCGCGATCACGCCGGGATGGCGAAGCGCCGAGGACATGGAGTTTGCGAAGCGATGTGTTGTCATCGAAGGACCCGTGCTGTTTCCTCTCGCGGGTTAACTCAAACGCATCCTGCGAGTTCCGCCCTTCGCTTAAGCAAGTTCTGAGCCACTGCGCGGAACCGATCGTCCCGATGCGATCACTTTTTCACGTCCGGGCGCGCGTCGCCGACGAAGCTGTCGCGGTTCGGCATTTTGACAGCCGAAAGCGATTTGGCATCGAGTGTCGCATCGGCTCCCACCAGCCCGTTCAGGTTCAGGATATAGGCGGACACCGCATAGACGTCATCGTCGCTCAGCGACTGCGGCGCGTTCTGCGGCATGGCGCGGCGGATATAATCGAACAGCGTCGGCGCATAAGGCCAATAGCTGCCGACGGTGCGGATCGGCTTGGCCGTTGCGATCGTGCCCTGCCCACCGGCGAGCCGGTCACCCAGGCCACCCTCGCCTTTATCGCCATGGCACGAAGCACATTGCTGGGCGAACACCTCGCGCCCATGGCTGACCGAACCGCCTCCCTTCGGCAGATTGCGGCCGTCACGTCCGACATCGATATTCCAGCCCGCGATCTCCGCAGCCGTCGCAGGGCGACCGATGCCGTAAGGGCTTTGCGCCTGCGCTTCGCTCGCGAAGGCACCCAGCGCGATTGCGACGGCAACGCCGCAGGTCTCACGCCAGCGCATTGGTCACCTCGCCGTCGGCCGCGATGCGCCAGGGCCAGATCGCGTTGTTGTGGTAGAAATAGTTCTCGCCGCGCACCGCGAGCAGCTCCGCCAGCGTCGGCTGCACATAGCCGGTCTCGTCGACGGCACGGCTCTGGATCACGGCTGGCTTGCCGTCCCATTGCCAAGGCAGGCGGAAGCGCGTGAGGGCGCGCGTCAACACCGGCTCCTGCAATCGCGCGTCCTGCCAGCTCCTGCCGTCATCGACCGAAACCTCGACGCGCTTGATCTTGCCATGTCCGCTCCAGGCGATGCCGGTGATCTCGTGGAAGCCGGGCGCGCTCAGGCGATGACCGCCCGAGGGGCGCGTAATGATCGACTTCGCTTCCATGTAGAAGGAAAACTCGCGCGCCGTGCCGTCGGGCAAGAGATCGGTGTATTTCGAGGTCTCTTCGCGCGAATAAATGGGCTCCGCGGTCACGTGCAGGCGGCGCAGCCACTTCACGCTCATATTGCCTTCGAAGCCCGGCAGAAACAGCCGCAAGGGATAGCCCTGCTGCGGACGCAACCGCTCGCCGTTCTGGCTGTAGACCAGAAGGGCGTCCTCGAGGCATTTCTCGATCGGAATGCTGCGCGTCAGCGCGGCGGCGTCAGCGCCTTCGGCGACGACCCATTTGGCGTCCGGTTTCAATCCGGCCTCCTGGAGCACCAGCTTCAGGCTCACGCCGGTCCATTCGGCGCAACTCACCAGACCCACGAGGTCCGATGCCGTCTTGCCATAGGGCTTGGTGTAACCGGGATTGCCGGAGCATTCGAGGAAGTGGATGCGCGACTCCGACGGGAAGCGCCTGAGATCGTCCATCGTGAAGATCAGAGGCCGCTCGACGAGGCCGTGCATCATCAACCGATGCTGCGCCGGGTCGATGGTCGGAACACCGCCATGATGCCGCTCGTAGAACAGTCCATTCGGCGTGATGATGCCGTCGAGCTCCTGCAATGGCGTCCGGCTGGAGGCCGATATGTACTGCTTGAGAGTCTTCGAGATGTTCTTGACGACGCCCTTCTCGAACGGTGACGGCGCGCCATAGGGCTGGGCTCCCATCGGCTCGCCCGGCGCCTTCATCCATTCGGGAATGTTGGGCGGAAGGTTGTCCGTCTCCGCCGCGGCCGACGCACCAGCGCCCAGAACGGCGCCGCCCGCCACCGCGGTGCCGCCTTGCAGGAAGCGACGGCGTGTTGTTCTCGCGGATTTTCCCGCGGCGTCGATCGTGCTGCTCATTGCGGATCCTCGGCTGAAGCGCGACCCGCATCAAACCCTCCGCAAAGGGCGTTTGCAATCCGCACCTATTTCAAAAACAGGCGATTTCGACCAGGACTGGTCTAGATCAGCCAGCCGCAACAGTCATTCCGTTCTTCGCGATGCAAGACAGCTCTCAGTTTCACTCGCCCGGAGCGATCGCGTTACTCGGCGTCGGGCGGTCGGTGATCTGCTGTCCGAACAGGCTGCCGATCAGCTCGACCGCAGTGCGCGCGGTGCGACCGCGCTCGTCCAGGAACGGATTGAGCTCGACGATGTCGACCGATCCGACCAGGCCGGAATCATGAAGCAGCTCCATGATCAGATGCGCCTCGCGATAGGTCGCTCCGCCCGGCACCGTGGTGCCGACCCCCGGCGCCACACACGGATCGAGGAAATCGACATCGAAGCTGACATGGAGCACGCCATCGCACGCCTTGACGCGCTCGATGACGCGCCGGATCAGCACGGCGACGCCGAACTCGTCGATCTGGCGCATGTCGACAACCCTGATCCGGCGTGTGCGCATCAATTCCTTTTCGAGCTTATCGATCGAACGCGCGCCGAACAGGTCCAGCCTGTCGGGATCAATCGAGGCGCGCGGATCATCGCCGAGCAATCCGTCGAGGCCGGGCTCGCCACACAAGAACGCCGCCGACATGCCGTGCATGTTTGCGGTGATCGTCGTCTCGGGCGTGTTGTAATCGGCATGGGCGTCGAGCCAGAGCACGAACAGCTCGCGTCCGCGCTCCTGCCAGTGGCGCGCCATGGCATTCACCGAGCCCATCGACAATGTGTGATCGCCGCCGAGGAAGATCGGCAACGCGCCGGTCTGTGCGATCTCATGGCCTCTGCGGCTCAGCAGGCGCGTCCAGCGCTGGATTTCGCGATAGTGATTGGCCTTTTCGGGCGGCCTGTCAGCGAGGTCCCTGACCTCCGCCACCGAGAGATCGCCGTAGTCGACAACTTCGAAATCAAGGCTTTCGAGCAGTGGCGCAAGGCCGGCGGTGCGCAGCGCTGCGGGGCCCATCAAGGTGCCGCGCTGCGAAGCGCCCATGTCGATGGGCGCGCCGAGCAAGGCGATGCGCCGGCCTTGATCCGTCATGATCCGATCGGTCACGGCAATCTCCTGAGATCAGCAAGCCTCCGCCAGCCTAACAGAGATTCGCATCCGTCGTTTCCCGGGATTACGGGACGAAAGAGCTCGCGCGCCCGGAACAAATTCCCGAACGCCGCATTTTGTTTACAGGGCCGGCATCCGCCGTTCAAAACGGCGCCTGTCGCGGATAGCCAAAGGTCTCTCGACCCGCTGTTCAAAACGAGCGCACGCGCGGATAGCCAAAGGTGCCGGCCTCCAGCTCTTCGCCAATTCGGGAGGTCGCGATCTTGAGCACGGACATGTCGACGCAGCGACCGACGTGTCCCGCACCATCGGCGAGGTGGCAGGCGGCCTGCACGCCGCGGTGGATCGCCTCACTGCCGCAATCGACGAAGCACGAAAACCCGGCCGGCCGCTCGCGACGGTCGCGGCAATCACGCGCGAAGCGCCCTTGGCCAGTCTGTTCGTCGCCTTCCTCTTTGGCGTGGCAATTGCACGCCGGCGCTAGCGATCGGAGTTGAAGCGGTTCAGGCCGCGCTGACGGCTTCGAGTTCAGCCGGCAGGAATTGCCTCTCGAACGCCTCGGCAGGCATCGGCCGGCCGAAGAAATATCCCTGCCCTTCCTCGCATCCCATGCTGACCAGAAAGTCGGCCGTGGCACGGTTCTCGATGCCCTCCGCCACGACAGTGAGCCCGAGCTGCTTGCTGAGACCGATGGTCGAGCCGACGATCGCGGCGTCGTCGGAATCGGCGAGCAGGTCAAGCACGAACGACCGGTCGATCTTGAGCCCGTCGAGCGGAAACTTCTTCAGATAGCTCAGGCTTGCATAGCCCGTGCCGAAGTCGTCGAACAGAACGCGGACGCCAAGCTGCTGGATCCGCTCGAACATGTCGAGCACGCGGCTTTCGTCATGCAGCAGGATATCCTCGGTGACTTCGAGCTCGAGCAGCGACGGCGTGAGCCCCGTCTCCGCGAGCAACCCCGCAACGGAATGCGCGAGGTCGCCGGACTCGAGCTGCGATGGCGAGAGGTTGATCGCGACGCGCACGCTGTTTCGGGACAATTCCCAGGCTCGCGCCTGCCGGCAGGCGGTCTCCATCACCCAGTTCGCGATCCGCTCGGACAGGGACGAGGTGTTGACCACCGGCATGAATTCCCCGGGCGAGACATAGCCGCGCACGGGATGCCGCCAACGGATGAGCGCTTCGGCCCCGAGCAGGCTGCCGTCGACCAGCCGAACCTGTGGCTGATAGAACAGTTCGAACTCGCCGCGATCCGCGGCAAGCGCCAGTTCGCTCTCCAATGTCAGCCGGTTCTCCAGCTCCTGCCTGATCGCACTCTCGAAGATCACGTGGCTGCCGCGCCGCGTCATCTTTGCCTTGCTCAGCGCCAGATGACCATTGCCGAGAAGATCGTCGGCGTTGTGCCCGCCTTCCGGATAGACGGCGACGCCGATGCTGATCCTGACGCGATGTTGGCGCGCGCCCGTTGCGAGCGGCGTTTCGAACGCGCGCGCGATCCGCTCGGCAAACTCCACAATCGGCTCGCCAGCCTCCGTACAATCACGCGCGATGGCGAACTCGTCGCCGCTGAGCCGGGCGACGACCGCCTTGCCATCGACTTTGGTCCGGAGGCGCTCCGCGACGGCCCGCAGCACGAGGTCGCCGGCCGAATGTCCAAGCATGTCGTTGATCTGCTGGAAGCCATCGAGGCCGAGCACGAGCAGCGCGACGTCGGACGATCGCCGCTCCGCCGCGGCGATCAGATTGGCGAGGCTTGCATGCAGCAAGTTGCGGTTGGCAAGACCGGTCAACGCGTCATGTTCGGCGAGATACCTGACGCGTTCGGCTTCGCGCTTGCGGACCGAGATGTCGCGCAGGATCGCTCCGTACTGGAAGCCGTCCGTGCCCTGCCAGCCCGAAAAGCTCGCTTCGACCGCGAACGTCTCGCCGTTCCTCCGCCGCCCCTGGAACTCGACGACGACGGCACCGCCGGGCACCAACAGCGCCTGGCGCGCAGCATCGCGCATGGCAAATGCCTTTGCGCCACCGCCGGCGGGCTCCGCACAGAGCGTTTCGAACGGCCGCCCGATCATTTCGGTCGGCATGTAACCGAAGATCGCGCTGGCGCCCGGATTCCACACCGTGATCCGGTGATCCTCGTCGGTGCAGATCAGACCGTCGCCGAGCGACATCGCGATACGATGAAAGCGGCTCTCGGCGATACGTCCCAGGAGACTACGGAAATCGATCTCGTCGAGTGCAATCGCGGTCAGATAGGCAATGATCGCAATGTGAAACAGCGACGTGTCGATGATGAGCGGCCAGCTTGCCTGCACGAGCGCAGCGGCAAGTTCCACGCCGGCTCCTGCGGCGACGAGGATGGTGACGCGTACGCCCGGCGCGGAACGGCGCCACGAATACATCATCGCCAGGCAGATCAGGCCCAAGCCAATGATCATGCCGGCATCGGACGTCCAGCGCAGCATCCGGTTCTGGAGGATCGATTCTGCCGCGAGCGCCTGGAGGACGGGCCCAGAGACGCTCTTACCGTTTGGAACGCTGAACCGGTCGCCCAGTTCGAGCGCGGTAGCACCGACGATGATCTTCTTGTCTCTCAGCTTGTCCAAGGTCGCGGCATCGCCGCGCAGCACGTCAAAATAGGAGACACTTGGGATGGAGGCCGCACGAATGCCGAAATCGATCAGGAAGGGTGGCCGCCGATTGGCATCCTGCCCGGCCAGCACGACGGCCATCGACGGCATCACTGCATCGCCAAGCTTCTCTCCGACCGGATAGCGGCGCACGAGCCCGTCGGACTCGATCGCAACATTGACGACGGCCGGCCACGACTGGTTGCTGAACGGCTTCAGTGGACGATTGATGTGAACCGTGCCACCATTCGGCGTCGGCTGCTTGAAGGAGGGCAGGATCGTCGAACCGCCGACCTCCCGAAGCGCGGTGACGAGGGCTTCGTCAGAGGCCGGATCCGATGGTGTGCTGAAATCGACGTCGAAGGCGACGTCCTGTGCCCCCGCCGCCTCGAGCCTGTGCAACAGCTCCGCGTGGAGCCGGCGCGGCCAGGGCCATATTCCGATCTGGTCGATCGAGGGTGCGTCGATGGCCACCACGACGACATTGCCGCTGGCCGTACGCGATTGCCAGGCGAAGCGCAGATCGGTGAGCGCGTTGCGAAGCGCGCCGTGCCACCCCGTGGACAGCACGACCGCAAGCGCGATCATGACGAGAATATGCGGCCGATGACGTTTCACTTTGCTCCCCTGCACCGGCGGTCCCTGCCGCCTGGCGCTCCCCTATACCGACGACACGCTCCTAGCGATGGCCTTTGCCCCAATACCAACCGTAGTGGTGGCCATGATTGCCGTTACCGTTGCTACCGTTATTCCCGTTTCCGCTGTTCCCGTTGCCGTTGTTGCCATTATTGCCGGTGCCGCCGCTTCCGTTGCTGGTCGTACCAGTCCCGTTGCTTCCGCTCCCAGAGCTTCCGCCGGATACATCGCTGGTCGAACCAGCGGTGGTCGCAACGGTCGTCGTCGTATTTGACGACGTCGACGTTGCACTGGCCGTGGGTGCACTACTGCTCACCGTAATCGCCGTGACGTTGGAGCTGTTGGCGGCCGTGGTCGTCGTGCTCGCCTTCGTATCGCTCCACACCGTCTCGGTCCCGGTGCTGGCGTTCGCATTGCGCACGTGCCCCGTTGTCACGGCGCCGTGGGCGAGCCCGTTCGTGACCTTGTGGACGTTCAGCTTGACCTCGCCGAGCGAACTGGAGATGCGCACGACGCCGCCTTTGGGCGTCTGACTGCCGGCCGCTTGATGCGATTGCGCCGGCGCGCCGGCCGCCTTGGTCCCCTTGTCGATCGGACCGAGCGCATGGATCGCGTGGCCGCTCGCCGCATTGCGCGGTGCCGACAGGCCCGATTTCGGCACCGGGACTCGCTCGATCGTCGAGGCGCGCGGCTTGCCGTGCTCGATCGGATTGAAGGTGCCGGCACCACTCAGGCTGAGGCCGGGCTTGCCGTGCTCAAAGGAGGTGGCGGCCTGTCCCGGCATGACCTGTGCGATCTGTCCGGACTTGAAGTCGGAGACTTCAACCTGGCCGCGGAGCACGCCGACCTTGGTGCTGCCAGCATTCACGGTGACGCTGAATTGCGTTCCCTTGACCACGGCGGCGAGATACGGCGTCTCGACCTCGAAATGCTTGACGTTGCGCTTCTCGACCTCGAGCAGGATCGAACCCGCTTGCTGGATGATGGTGGTCGAGAGCCCTTCCTTCTTCTCGGCCGGCAAACCGACCACCGAGTTCGGGGAGATCAAAATCGATTCCTCGCCGCGGACGAGCAGCACGCGTCCGTTGCGTCCGGTGCGAATGGTATCACCGGCCCTCAGCGTCCCTTCCTGGGTCAATGACACAGGCTGCGCGCCGTTGGCGGCAAGCCAGACCTCACCGGAGGACTTGCTGACTGACCAGATGCCATCGTCCGCGGCAGATGCGAACGAGGCCGTACCCAGGATCAGCGCGGCCACGAAGGCGCACCGCATTCCAACTCTGCCCAGCATCACGATCCTCAGTCCCGCATTACAGCCAGTCCTGAGGCGTATCCGAAATCACTCAAGAGAGAATTAGCGGGAACCGGCAAGTCCAATGGCTGCATTAACTAATCATTGACCATAAAAAACTAAGAAAAATCATGCAGCTAACGAACTCTTACCGGCTCTTGTGCACTGCTCCGTTAAACTACGGGGAGCGGCTCGTTGCGCGCATTGAGAAGCGGCATCTCCTTATGGCACTGGCGCTGGCGGCACCGATTTTCACGGGAATTTCGCAGGCGTTCGCTCAACAGGCGAACCAGCCCGGCTTCGATCCGCGGCAGCCCGAGAAATACTTTGAAAACCAAACCGAGCAGGAATCGCTGAGCCGTCCTCCGGTCCCGCTGCCGGCGGTCGGCCGGCCCAACACAGGCGGGGATACGAAACCGCAATTCGTGTTGCGCGGGATCGATGTCAGCGGCGCCCAAGCCATTCCCCGCGATCGCATCGCCGCAGCCTATCAGCCCTATCTCGGAAAGAAGGTCTCGCAAGCCGACCTCGCCGCGATCGCCGGCGCGATCAGCGATCTCTACCGCGCAGACAGCTTTCATCTGAGCCGGGCGATCGTGCCGCCGCAGGACATCGCCGACGGTCGCGTCCGGATCCAGGTGATTGAAGGCGCCATCGTGCAGGCCGAGCTGAAAGGCGACGGCGCCGAGCAGTTTGGCGTGAGGCCGATGCTGGGCCCGGTTCTCGCCGAGCAGCCGTCGCGCCTGGCAACGCTCGAACGTCAGCTCTTCCTCATCAATAGCGGGCCGGGCATCCGGATCACCGACACCGCGCTCGAGGAGATAGGCGGTGCCACCGGCCGCTTTCGCCTCATCGTCCATTTGAAAACCTGGCACGTCTTCTCGTCGTTCGGCGTGGATAATCTGGGCTCATCGTCGGTCGGCCCGTGGCAGACCTACGCGACCGGCGCTTTCAACTCCTACCTCACGCCCGGCGATACCCTGGCGGTCAACCTGTCGACCATTGCCAACGACCCGCGTCAGCTTGGCTTTGCGCGATTATCCTATGACGCGCCCGTCGGCGTCGACGGCGTGCGCCTCGGCGCTTCCGTCCTGTACAGCGCGGTCCGGCCGGGTGACGCCCGCCGCCTCGACAGCGACATCACCACGACAGAGGCGTTCGAGCTACGGGCAAGCACCGTGCCCTTCATGTCGCAATCATCGGCGTTGACGCTGACCTTGGCCGGCACCTTCAGCAACGTGTCCGAGCACGATCTTTACGGCCCCTGGTACAACGACCACATCAGGACCGCGAGCCTGACCGCCGATTACCGGCTCCAGGATCGCTTCGGCGGCACCAATTTCGCGACGCTCACCTACCGCCAGGGTCTCGACATCTTCGGTGCCTCGCATTTCGACGACGATCTGTTGTCGCGCGATGGCGCCGCGTCGAACTTCTCGGTGCTGAACCTCTGGTTCACGCGCTACCAGACCCTCAACGACGCCTGGTCGCTCAAGCTGTCGGCCGCCAGCCAGACGGCATCGCGGCCGCTGTTCATTTCGCAGCAATTCTATCTCGGCGGAGCCGCTTTCGGCCGGGGCTATGGCGCAGCCGAGATCAGCGGCGACAACGGTCTTGCCGGCTCGCTCGAGCTGCGCTTCGACCAGAAGCTCAATTTCCGCTACTGGACCGGCTATCAGCTCTACGCCTTTGGCGACGCCGGCGCAGTCTGGAACGACGGTTACCGCCTGAGTGACGGCCTGTCGCTGACATCGGCCGGAGCCGGCGTGCGGTTCTTTCTGCCGGATGATCTTCAAGCCGATCTCGGCGTAGCCGTCCCCTTGAGCTACCGGGCGCCAGACAACGAGCGCCGCAGCCCACGCTTCCTGTTCACCCTCTCGAGCGCATTCCGGCTCTGCCCCGAACGCGGCAGGGGCGGCTGCCTCTAGCTCTCGCGCTTTGAGCACACCCGGCATGCGGCCCTTTTGCGGCCTTGCTCACAGACTTGCCTAAATTTAATCCCGTAACCTGCTCACGATCGCTCGATCCGGGGGCTTGCAATGACCATTTTCAGTCGAAAGTGATTGGGACGGAACCATGAAGAGGGTGTTTGCAATCCTGGCCTTTCTCTGCGTGCTCGGCGTCGGCCAGTATTTCGTGGTCAGCCGGTTCGCGATCCGACATGAGATTTTGACCCTGTTCGATGCCTCGCGCCAACGGCCGATCTCGGTCGAGATCGCGGTGCGGCGCGACTACGAGACCAAGGCCAATCTCGGGCTCTGGAAGCTCCCGCTCGCCATCATCAGCAACGGCAACACCGTCAAGGCGACCGAGTATTCCTTCCTCGCCAACGTGCTCGCGGCGCGCGGTTATCTCGTTGCCAGCATCCAGCAGGACCTGCCGAGCGATCCGCCGTTGATGACCCATGTCGGTCAGCAATATGTCGGGCGGCGCGAGGTCTATATCCGCTGCGAGGCCAACATCCTTTTCGCCCTGGCCGAACTGAAGCGACGGCAGGAAAACACCGACTACGACCACATCACCCTCGTCGGCCATTCCAACGGTGGCGACGTCTCGATGTATGTCGCCCATCAGCACCCGGAGATCGTGTCGAAGGTGATCACGCTCGACAATCTGCGGGTGCCCTTCGTGCTCAGCGACAACCTGAAGATCCTGTCGTTCCGCTCCAAGGATCCGCATTTCCAGACCGACCCGGGCGTGCTGCCGACGCCTGAAGAGGCCAAAGCGCGCGGCATCGACATCGTCCATACCGGTGCTCAGCACACCGAGATGAGCGATCGCGGTCCCGATGCGGTCAAGGAGAAGATCCAGGCGACACTCGACCGCTTCTTGCGTGACAGTGCCAGCAGCTCGCTCGCGCCGGCTGACACCAGAAGCCCGATGATCATGAACCCCGGCGACTACTAGCCGGGCCCCCTTTGCGGCAGATCAAGGCAGCTCCAGACTGGCGACGATAGGAAGGGCCTCACCATCCCGGAGAGGCACGTGTCGCACTCCATCGAAAGCCTCGATACGAAACGTCTCGAGACGGCAGGCCTTGGCCTGCCGGCTGCGAGGACACCGGCATTCGCGCGATATCTCTATCGTGCGACCCGCAAGCTGCTGCGGTCGATCATCGCCCGCATCGATCTCTCGCAATTTCCGGGATCGTGCTGCGGCTGAGCGCGGCGTCACGCAGGATCAATTTGCGGGCACGCGGCGCACACCGGAACTCAGGACTTTCCCTTGCCGGGCTGCATGAAACTCCCGGTCATCTGGCGCATGTGGTCGCCGGCGCTGGTGAACTGGCTGCGCAGGAAGTCGGACTGGATTCGCATCGCTTCCTGAAGGTCGGTGGCATGCACGAGCTTGCGCGCGTGCTCGAACGCCGACTTCATGTTCTGCTCAGTGAACGCGAGCGCCTGCTTGGACACTTCGGTACCCGCTCCGGGAACCGACGTCATCGACTTGGTGGCAGCTTCGAAAAACATGCCGAACGCCTGTTCCGCCTGGTCGATCGTCTTTTCGGCCAGGTCGCGCAGTTCGGCCGGGACTTCGAGCTTCGGTTCGATCATGGTCATACTCCTCCCCTTTTTCCCAACTGAATACCACACTTGCCGGACCGCATTCCAGCGGCAGCCTGGGGGCAAACGTCGCCCGGCGGTCCGCTCCGGCAGGAAAACGAGGGACGAGGCGTACGGCCGGCGCGCGGCTGGGGTCAGGACAGGGGGTGCTCGGGAAGGGTTTCTTCGGTGCCGAGGTCTTCGACCAGCTTGATGACCTCGAAACGCTGTCGAGGCCCGAGCTTCAGGAACGCGCGAAGCAGGCGCAGACTTTCAACGGTGCTGCTTGCAGGCGCGCCGAGCTTAAGGTGCAGTTCAGCCGCGAAATTGAGGTTTTTCATCTCGCACCTATGACAAGCATCGGCCCTCGTGATCAGACGTCGAGGTCTCGCTCGAGAACCGAACACCATGACCGGACGCCATGGTGACCCTGAGATCTCGGCCGGGGCACCCGGTGGGTTAACACGCTGAACCATATACTGGCTCAACCGAACAGGTTGCAATTATGTCAAGAAACAACCCTTCCGGCAAGCCCAACCGTCGCCGTAGCGATGCTTCGTCCGCATCGCAGCACGGCAATTCCGGATAACAGGAATATGGACCGTCGTCACCCACCTGCGTCAAGAAGCGGCATCACTCACGCACACGGCCTCGGTCGCTGTCAATCGGTGCGGCGTTTCGCCGTGTTTCCGGTGTGAACGAGGCCAGATTAAAGTTTCCTCGGCGTATACACGTAATTGTTGAGTCCGACCTCGGCGGTTGTATCGTCGGCGAAATGAACGTCGAGCCGCGCAGCCGGCCTGCAGCGTCTTGATCCGTCCGCCAGTGAAGCCCCCCTTGAGCTGCTCGGCTTGGACGCGGTTCCCCGTACCGGGTTCATCGGTCCGAAGATATCTCCGCCAATGAACCGTCGTTCAAGGTGGAACGACCAAGCGGTTGCGAAGCGGCCACGCAGACCACGGGCGCCATGGCTGACGGACTTCTCGATTCGGGCGCGCCTCAGCACCAAAGGACGACAGCATGCTTTCCCGCTGCGATCTCATCAAGGGCGGCGCGATCGCGCTTCTCACTTTCTCGATACAAGGCGCATGGGCGCAGGAGACCAGGATGAATCTGTTCAAGATCGTCACCATCAAGGACGAAATCGTCGTCGGATTGTCGACGGAGGAGCTCCAGGCGCTCGGCGGCAATGATGCGAGCGCGGTTGCGCATGCGCTGGCGCAGAAGGGCGATCTCACGGTCTGGCAGTACAACGTGCATCGCGGCTCGAACGGCGAATTGCAACAGGCGCCGACCGCGAAGATCGGGCTCTTGGCCAACGCGTCTCTCCGTGTCGAGCCCTACACGACGCCTTACCAGATCGTGCCGCATCCGTAACAAGAGGCCCGGGCGCGCCTGCGGCGAGACCCGCAGGCGCACCACTACTCTCAACGCTGCTTGGCGCGCCGAGCCCGGCCTTCCGTCGCAAAGCCGTAGATCAGCGCCAGCCGGTCCAGGCATTCGCGAAAGCGCCGCGCGAAATAGTCGTTCCAGCGCTGGGTACGGACAGCGCGCCGCTCCCCGATCTGATCCATGGTCAGCCCCAGCACCAGGACGTCGTGCACCAGCGCGGCGCCGTCGGTACCGAGTTCGCGCTCGACCCGGTTGAGGCGCAGCACAGCCTGGCGCTGGTCCTCGGTGACGGGCTCGCGCGAGCGCGTGCCATCGACATATTCGCGCGTCGGGTCCACCGCCTGGGGCCCGCGCTCCGCCCTCTCCCAGTCGTTCTGGAAGGCGCGCCCGCCGCGATACTGCGCCTCGTCGATCTGGTGATGCGCGTGCAACCGGCCGAGCGGATCGCCGCGGATCGAGCGGACGGCGACGATCTTCTCGCCGGCATCGAGCGCCAGCGGATTGTCGACCTCGACCTCCGCCACCTCTGCATTGAACGGCACCTCCCGCGATCGCCGATCGTAGATTCCAGTCAATCTGTAGGACTTGTTGCGTCGTGCACCTGCCACTCGGATACTCCTCGCAAAATTGAACGGATAGCGGTCTCGTCAGGCAGCAGAGATCAGCCTCAGGACGACGGGACCGGCGGCGCGAGCAGACGCGGCCTCAGACCTTCGCGTCAGGCGAGCATGCGGCGTGCAATAGCTGGAGCCCGGCTGGCGCGGATAGCCGCAGAAGGCGATCCCCTCCCCGTCCTTGTCGCCACCATAGGGATAGCGGCAGTCGTCGCGCCCGAGTTCGCCTAGCGCGACCAAGCGGGGCTGGACGCCGACACAGCGCAACTTGACCCGCGCGGGTTTCATTGCGGATTTTGGTGGCAAGTTCAGGTTCGGCACCGCCGCACGGGGCGGCCCGATGAGACAGGCTCCTGACGGCAAGGACGGCACGATCGATGGACTCGTC
The DNA here is from genome assembly GCF_052075995.1 of Bradyrhizobium sp. 613_E4_N2_2. Lineage (NCBI taxonomy): Bacteria > Pseudomonadati > Pseudomonadota > Alphaproteobacteria > Hyphomicrobiales > Nitrobacteraceae > Bradyrhizobium > Bradyrhizobium sp. 613_E4_N2_2. The sequence continues at coordinate 2,747,351 of NZ_CP197234.1, read as the reverse complement.
ATCCGCGCCGGTGCCGCGAGTCCCAGCCGCTTGGCGCGGCCGGCCACCGCGTTGCGTGTGTAAGCCGTTCCAAACCTTCCGTTTATCTGTCTTCCGATCTCCGCATAAGACATTCCCTTGAGAAAATAGTCGCGAAGCGCGTCGGAGTGCTCCGACGGCCAATGACCCGGTTCCATGCTGCTGTCCTGTGATGCGCCTCCTCCGATCGTTCGATCGCGAGGCGGCGCCTACATTCCGTTATTCCGAAGCAGCTGTCAAGCGATAATTCTGATATTCATAATTGCATCAATTCCGAATTTCGGATTACAAGAGGCGGGACGATGGGCAATCGAGGGAATCACCATGTTGGACGTTGCAATGATCGAGCGGGGCCTGGAGAAGACGGGCAAAAGCAAGGGCGGCCTGGCGGCGGCCATGGGCGTGCGGCCCGGCGCGGTGTCGGAGATCCTGGGCGGCGAGCGCCTGGTGAAGGCGTCTGAAATCATTCCGATCATGGAATATCTTGAGCTCAATCTCGCGCCGATCATGGGCCGCGTCGGGGCCGGCGCTGTGATCGAGCCCGATTATGAACAGGTTCCCCCGGAAGGCCTCGGCGATATCGCGCTGCCGTTCCCGATCATGGAAGAGACCGTCGCCTTCGAGATCGTTGGCGATTCGATGCTGCCCAAATACGAGAGCGGCGACGTGATCGTCGTCTACAAGGACCAGCGTCATCCGCTGTCGAGCTTCTACGGTGAAGAGGCCGTGGTCCGGCTCAAGACTGGTGAACGCTATTTGAAGACCATCGAACGCGGGAAAACTCCCTCCGTCGTCAATCTCAACAGCTTCAACGCCAAGCCGATCGTCGGCGTCAAGCTCGAGTGGGTCGGCGAGATCTGCCTGTCCATGCCCAAGGGTCAACTTGAGCGGCTGCGCGCCAAGTCGGCACGCCCTCGCAAGAAGAGCAAATAAAGGTCGATTTCCGATTTTTGGAAATCACCCTTGACTTAATTCTGTTTTTCGGAAATACTCTGCCGCGCTCCCGGCTACGGGGGCGCGGCAGGATCGTTTCATGCAGTATTTCGTCGTGATGATCGACTATGGGCGGCGCGGACGCGAGGCAGTCGTCGATCCCGAAATCACGAGGCGCGAGGTCATCTCCCGCGTCGCTTCGGGTGAATATCGAAACATCTCGTTCATCCACGAAATCGCGGAGAATGCGGTGGAGGACGTGACCGAGGCGATCCTGACCGAGGCCGCCCTCCCCCAGGTTCCGCCTGAAGAAGTCGACCTCCAGGCGATCCGTCTCGATCACAACCGCGATCTGCGCAAGCACGAGAAGACGTGACGCAGGCCCTAACGGCCTGCGTCAGTGCCCGGCTGGCGATCACACCGTGAGGACGGTCGAGCCCGTGGTCTTGCGCGCGGCGAGATCGGCATGCGCCTTGGCGGCGTCCTTCAACGGATAGGTCTGGTGCACCTCGATCTTGACCGCGCCGGACTTCACGACGTCGAACAGCTCGTTCGCCATCGCGACCAGGGCCTCGCGCTTGGCAGCGTAGGTGAACAGCGTCGGACGGGTGACGTAGAGCGAGCCCTTCTGCGCGAGCAGGCCGAGATTGAGCGGCTCGACAGCGCCGGAGGACGCACCGAACAGCGCGGCAACACCGAGCGGCGCAAGACAATCCAGCGACTTCAGGAACGTGTCCTTGCCGACGGAATCATAGACCACCGGCACCTTCTTGCCGCCCGTGATCTCGTCCACACGCTTCACGAAATCCTCGCGCGTATAGATGATCACATGATCGCAGCCATGTGCCTTGGCGAGCTTTGCCTTCTCGTCGCTGCTGACGGTGCCGATCACTGTCGCGCCGAGATGTTTTGCCCACTGGCTCAGGATGAGACCAACGCCGCCGGCTGCGGCGTGCAGCAGGATGGTGTCGCCGGCCTTCACGCGATAGGTCTGCCGGATCAGGTATTGGGTGGTGAGCCCCTTCAGCATCATGGCCGCCGCGGTCTTGTCGTCGACGCCGTCGGGCAGCTTCAACAGCCGGTCGGCCGGGATCAGCCGCGCCTCGGAATAGGCACCGAGCGGCGAGGCGCCGTAGGCAACGCGATCACCGGGCTTCAAATCGGTGACACCGGCCCCGACTTCCTCGACGACGCCGGCACCCTCACTGCCAAGGCCGCTCGGCAATTGCACCGGATACACACCGGAGCGGTTGTAGATGTCGACGAAGTTGAGGCCGACCGCCGTGTGGCGAATGCGCGCCTCGCCCGGCCCGGGCTTGCCGACACTGACCTCCTCCCAGACCAGGACTTCAGGACCGCCGGTCTTGTGAAAGCGAATGGCATGCGTCATGGGCGTTGCTCCCTTATTGTTGCAGTGAAGGTCCGTGGAAAACGGATCGGCCTGTGAAATAGGAATTCGGTCGGCCCGTTACAGTACAGAGACGTAACAAGAATGTCACAGCGAACGACAAACGCCTGCCGTTCCGCCTCTGTTCGAAAGAGTTGATGACGGCACCGGCGCGTTCCGGCAGTAGCCTTTTCGCGGGGTTTGGTGGTCGCCTGCGAAGGAGAGCCGAGATGCCAGCTTATGTACAGCATCATCAGGACATCGAAATCGCGCCTGTAATTTGTCCCGCCTGCATGGGGTTCCTGCCGATGTACGTCCGCGAGGTCGAACCGCATTGGGGCCTTGCCAGGATCGACTTCGTCTATGAATGCGCGGACTGCGGCGCGGAAGTCCGGCAGACCATCCGCAAGCCGGAGCTGCGGCACTGACCGCACGATCAGCCATCGCTTAAGTATTTGCGCTGAACGGAAAAAGCGACGTTCAGCGCGGGTCAGGCCGTCCCAAACGAGGCTTGTTCTTTGCCGGGAACGCAGGCAGAACAAGCCTCAAGCAAGACCTTTGGGAGCGCCCTTTCGTGGCTGAACAGAAGGCCTCGACCTCGATCGAGGCAGTGGAGAGCGGCCTCGCCGCACAGGGCTATATCGCGAGCCGGCAGATCGCGACCGCCGTCTATTTGTCGCAGCAGATCGAGAAACCGATCCTGGTCGAAGGCCCCGCGGGCGTCGGCAAGACCGAGCTTGCCAAGGCCATTGCTGCCTGGCGCGGCATGAAGATGATCCGCCTGCAATGCTACGAGGGCCTCGACGAGGCCAAGGCGCTCTACGAGTGGAAATACGCCAAGCAGCTTCTCTATACCCAGATCCTCAAGGACAAGCTCGGCGAAGTCCTCGGCGGCGCGCAGACGCTGCATGCCGCGCTCGAGCAGCTCCACGATTTTGGCGACGTGTTCTTCTCCAAGGAGTTCGTCGAGCCACGGCCACTGCTCCAGGCGCTGGAGCAGCCGGGCGGCTGCGTGCTGCTGATCGACGAGATCGACAAGTCGGATGCCGAGTTCGAATCGCTGCTGCTGGAAATCCTCTCCGATTTCCAGGTCACGATCCCGGAGCTCGGCACGGTCGCGGCGATCACGCCGCCGACGGTGATCCTCACCTCGAACAGCGAGCGGGACCTCGGCGACGCCCTGAAGCGGCGCTGCCTGCATCTGCATATCGGCTTCCCCGAGCAACGGCTCGAAGAACGCATCGTCGAGAGCCGCGTCTCCGGCATCTCGCAGGCGCTGCGCCGGCAGATGGTCGGCTTCATCCACGAGATCCGCTCGCTCGACCTGAAGAAGCTGCCTTCGGTCAGTGAGACCATCGACTGGGCGCGCGTCCTGGTTCTACTTCAGGCCACGGAGCTCGATACGGACATCGTCAAGGACACGCTCAATGTGCTCCTGAAGTACGAGGCCGACATCGAGGCAGCAACGCCGCAAGTTACGACCTTCATTGCCAAGGCGGCACGGTCCAACGTCTTCGGTTGACGCCGATGCGCGAGAATCTCCATCGTTTCTTTCGAGCGGCGCGCGGTGCCGGCGTGCATGTCTCGCCCGCCGAAAGCATCGATGCGATGCGCGCGGTCAAGGAGGTCGGCTTTTCCGACCGGGCTATCCTGCGCGATGCGCTGCTCCTGACGCTCGCCAAGTCGCAGGACGAGAAGCTCGCCCTCGGCGACTGCTTTGATCTCTTCTTCAGCCAACCAGAGCCGCGGCAGGATCAACCCGAGGCCGACGACAACGACGACGCATCGCAGGACGCGGATCAGACCCCCTCACCCAGCTCGGCCAGTGAAGCAGGCGAAGGCCAGGCTTCCGAAGCATTGGGCCCGCTTGCGCAGATGCTGCTGTCGCAGGATCGCAACGCGATCGCAGCCGCGATCGCCAGCGCTTCCGGTGTGGCTGCGCTGTCCGACATCCGCTATTCGACTCAGCGCGGGATCTTTTCCAGCCGCATCCTCGACGCCATGGGCCTTCAGCGCCTGCGCGACGATCTCGACGCGCTCACCGCGACCAATCCGTCGCTGGCCGAGCGTCTGCGCGGCGCGCTGGACGCGTTGCGCGAAGCAGTCCGCGACACGGTCTCGCAAGGCCTTGCGCTTTATGCCCGCGAAGAGGCCGAAAACCTCCGCAACGAGATCCTGCGCAACGCGCCGCTCGCCCGCATCGAGCGGCGCCAGGTCGCGGAGATGCGCGCTCTCATCCGCCAGATCGCGCGGCGCCTGCGCGAGCGCTACTCGAAGCCGCGCAAGCGTCAGCGCCGCGGCCATCTCGACGTCCGTCGCACACTGCGCCGCAACGCCGCCTGGGGCGGCGTGCCCTTCCTCACCGCGTGGAAGCGCAAGCACCGCGACCGGCCGAAGATCGTCGCAATCTGCGACGTCTCAGGCTCGGTCGCGCAGGTCTCCGATTTCTTCCTGCTCCTGATCCACTCGCTGCACGAGGTGGTCGACGACGTCCACTCCTTCGCCTTCTCCTCGCATCTGATCGAGGTCAGCGAGATCCTGGAGAAGAAGTCGCCGGAAGAGGCGATGGCCGAGATCATGTCCAAGGTCGGCTTCGGCTCATCCGACTACGGCTCCTCTCTCGTCGATTTCGAGAAGGAGTTTATGAGCACGCTGACGCCGCAGACCACGGTGATCGTGCTCGGTGACGCCCGCAGCAACAATCTCGACCCGCGCGCCGACATCTTGCGCCGCATCTCCGAACGCTCGAAGCGCGTGGTCTGGCTCAATCCCGAAGGACGGCTCGCCTGGGGCTTCGGTGATTCCGAGATGCCGCGCTACGCGACCTTCTGCACTGTCGTGCGCCAATGCGCCACCGCACAGCAGCTCGAACGCGCCGTGTCCGACATCGTGGCGACTTATCAGTAGACGGCAATCACGTCCGCCGCTGGCGTCAGGCGGCAGTCAGCTCGGCCTGGACGAGGTTGCACTCCCGAAAGTGATGCGCAATTTCGTCGAGCGCGCGCTGCTCCCATTCCTGGGCCTGCGCGAGCCAGAACGCCCGTCGCTCCGAATCCAGCGCGGCGCGCTCTCGGCAGAGGAATTCCTGACTGCGAATTGCCATCAGCCTGTTCATGCACTCACACTCCTGTCGTGTGAAGCCAATCCCCTGCGAATCAACGTAGCAGAGTCCAGTCAGAGTCCAATCGTCCTCGCTTCACGATTTCTGTGCATATCGCGACGCGCAATGGGACAGTGATGCTTCCCGTGCACTGCGGTAGCTCTCGCCGCACGATCAAGCTCACATCATCAATTAGTGATCGGAGACCGGGACGATTTTCGTGCGCGAACGATCTTAACTGTTGTGGCGCAATGAAGTGCGGCAATTCGTGAAGAGAGGTTCTAAACAGCTTACCGAATTCCCGACTCATTGTCGTCGCATGGTGTTCATGCGGCGCCGCTAACAGGGGCTCGCGAACTTGGACTATCGCTTGAGGCAACATGAGCAACGACATCGACTTCGATCTTTCGCCGGACCAATGGGAAGCGCTGAAAGCGCTTCGCAACCCCGTGTCGAATGTTCGCCTCTCGAAGGCCTATCTCGTCGAAGGTCTCGTCAAGCTCGGTCTCGTTGTTGTCAGTGACGGCGTACCTTCGATGACGCCGACGGGACGCAAGGTGCTGGTGCGCGGATCGTGCCGGCTACTGGATCTCGTGGCGTGACGAGACTGTCCGCGCGCAACAGCTCTGCATGATCGCCTGAAAATTGTCTTTTGCGTTCCCGCTGACGGCGTGTCGCGGGGATGACCTCAACCCGCCAACGTAACGATCAAAGGTCCATTTCGGGTTGCGATAACCGTGTGCTCGTACTGAACGGTTGGCGCCTCGGGGTTGCTGTAGAGCGTCCAAGGATCATCATCACCGTTCTCGGCCCACTCCGCGCCGAGCGACAGGAATGGCTCGACGGTGAACACCAAACCATCGCTCATGATGCGGCGCTCGGAGCGATCGGGCCATGTCGCGATCTCCGTCGGCTCCTCGTGGAGCGACAAGCCGACACCGTGACTGGCTAGGTTCTTGACGAGCATGTAGCCGTTTTTCCGCGCAAACGTCCCGATGGCCTGACCGATGCCGGCAATCGGTTTGCCGGCTCCGACCTGCCGCAGGCCCGTCCACATCGCCCGCCGACCATCCCTGCAAAGACGCTCGATCGAACGGGTCACGGGCGGAACGGCGAACGAGGCTCCCGTATCGGCAAAGAAGCCGCTCTTCTCGGCCGAGACGTCGATGTTGACGAGGTCGCCACGCTCGATCCGCCGGGCACCCGGGATGCCATGAGCGATCTCTTCGTTCACGCTGATGCAGGTTGCGCCAGGAAAGGTATAGGCCAGTTCCGGCGCCGAACGCGCTCCGGCGGCCTCAAGGAGCTCTCGTCCGATCCGGTCGAGTTCCGCGGTGGTCATGCCGGGCTCGAGGGCCTTCCCCATCGCCTCAAGGGCATTGGCGACGATACGCCCGACCTCTTTCAGGCAGATCAGATCGTTCTCATTCGAGATTGTCATATCAAGCTCTTGCGAAAGCCGGGACATAGCTGTTGCGATGCCGACTTGCAAACGGAAGAGCGCGCACAAGAATCCCGGATTATGCGGCGCCCTGGATCACTTCCAAGACCAGGCCGCGACAATCTGGCACGGTTGTTGCTCCTTTTTGACGTCCAAGACGCGTCAAACCGGGGGAGTCCACCATGTCGACCATCACCGCGGCACCTACCGCCGAGCCGAAGCCGCTCTACACCTCGCTGTTCGTCCAGGTCCTCGCCGCGCTGGTGCTTGGCGTCATCCTGGGGATGGCCGTTCCGGACTTCGCCATCGGGCTCAAGATCCTCAGCGACGCCTTCCTGAAGCTGATCTCGATGATCGTAGCCCCGATCGTGTTCTGCGTCGTCGTGCACGGCATTGCCGGTGCCGGCGACCTCAAGAAGGTCGGCCGGGTCGGCGTCAAGGCGCTGGTCTATTTCGAGGTGATGACGACGGTCGCCCTCGTGGTCGGTCTGCTGCTCGCCTATCTCTTCGGTCCCGGCCACGGCATGAACATCGATCCCTCGACGCTCGACGCCAAGGCGCTCAACTCCTATGCCGATAACGCGCACAAGCTGTCCGGCGGCGGCATCGGCGCCTTCCTGATGAACGTGATCCCCAGCACCTCCTTCGATGCGCTGTCGCGCAACGACGTGCTCCAGGTGCTGTTCTTCGCGGTCCTGTTCGGTGTCGGCCTTGCGCTCGTCGGTGGCGAGAAGGGCGCGCTGGTCACATCGATCATCGACGCGGCCTCCACCGTGCTGTTTCGGGTCATGGGGCTGATCGTGCGGGTCGCGCCGCTCGGCGTGCTCGGCGCGGTCGCCTATACCGTCGGCAAATACGGTGTCGGCTCGCTGAAGCAGCTCGTTTCGCTGGTGATGCTGTTCTACGTCTCGGTCGGCATCTTCGTGCTGGGCGTGCTCGGCGGCGTGATGGCGCTCGCCGGAATCAACATCCTCAAATTCCTCGCTTACCTGCGCGAAGAGTTGACCATTGTGCTCGCGACCGCGTCCTCCGATGCCGTGCTGCCGCAGATCATGAAGAAACTGGAGCGGATGGGCGTGAAGGATTCCGTCGTCGGCCTCGTCATCCCGACCGGCTATTCCTTCAACCTCGACGCTTTCTCGATCTACCTGACGCTCGCCGTCGTCTTCATCGCGCAGGCGACCAACACGCCGCTGTCCTTCGGCGATCTCCTGCTGGTGCTCGGCGTCTCGCTGATCACGTCGAAGGGCGCGCACGGCGTGCCGGGCTCGGCGATCGTGATCCTGGCCGCGACGCTCAACGCGGTGCCGAGCATTCCCGCCATCGGCCTCGTGCTGGTGCTGTCGGTCGATTGGTTCATCGGCATGGCCCGCGCACTCGGCAACCTCGTCGGCAATTGCGTAGCGACGGTGGTGGTAGCCGCCTGGGAAGGCGACCTCGACCGCGCCAAGGCGGCCAAGGTGCTGGAGGGCGGCGAACTGGTGGACGTGACGGCGGGGTAGGCCGCCGATCAATCATTCCACTGGAGGAGTGGCGTTCCATACGCCCTCCTCCAGACCGACAGGAAGCGTGGAAACCAGGAGTGCGCCACGGCGCCCTTATACGCCCAGGTGCGATACTTCAGCCCCTGTTCCGAGATCAGCTCCTGGTACCCGCCATGGACCTCGGTCGCGGTCCGAATGTCCTTCAATATCCCCTGCGCGCAAGCCCGATAGGTATCGCTCCCTGAGGCTTCATCAAAATCCAGCATCCGATCCGCGAATTCGACATTGAATGTCGGCCACGACGAACGCCCCTGATAGGCCGGCGCCGCGATCTTGTGGATCATCTTGTTCCGTGGATTGTCCGCGGACACCAGGAAGTGGAACGTGCTGGGGATGCGAAATCGCGGCTCGGCGATGATCAGATCCGTCGTAGCCGCAAACAGCGCCCGCTCGCTAGCATCGTTCATGTCCCAGAAGCCGCGATGCACGCTGACGAAATCCAGGGCCACCAAGGACACCGGTGCGCCCGCCGGGCCGTCAAGCGAATGCCTGATATAGCCGTCCTTGCCGAACAAACGGAGCAGATCTCGCTTGTACTGCGCAAGGTCGCGACCGAGCAGCCGCTTCAGTTCGTTCTCGTCGACGATCCCGAGCTGCACGCCCCACACGAACGTCGTGTAGACGCAGGCGTTGGTGACGAAGCGCCTGCGCTCGGCCCGCGTATCCGTTGCCGCAGAGCGAGGCCCCCCGGCATCGCATAGCAAATACCTGGTGCCATCAGTGTCAAATGGCTCCAGTTCGCTCGCAAGCCGGAGGATCGCTCGCTTCAGGTCTGCGCCATACTCGGCCAGCAACAGGCGGCCGGCATGTGCGCATTGCGACATCGCCAGATAGGAAGACGCTCTCTCGTCGGCACCTATCATCTGCTGGAGACCGGCGAGAATGCCGAGCAGCGTGTCCGAGGGCCGCGAGAAATAATTCACGCCGAGGTACCGTCCACGTCCCGCAGGGACGATGGTCGTCGTGACCACGTCGGCGCGAACCGCCTCCAGCAGGAGGCGAACGCTCTTTTCGAGCAGGCGCGCCCGGCGCACTGCGTCCTGCGAATCCATGATGGTTTCGGGATCGAGAACGTCGGGATAAAACCAGGCGAAGTCGCGCGGGTAATAGGCGGAGGCGTGCGGCGCTCCCGTGACGAGGAAAGCCTCGGTCACCGAAAAGGCGCTGTCCATCGAGTGCCGGTAGAGGTCCTCTATGTTCGACAACGCATGATGCGATTGTCTCAGGAAGCGATCACCGAGAAAATTGACCGCCTGAAGCGCGTTGGCGACAAAGGTCGCAGCCATCCCCTGGTAGAACCGGTTCTCACGATGTGATGGAAAAGAGATGTCGCTGTTCATATGCGTCAATCGGCTGATGTCTCGTGACCCCGTGATGGCGGCCACCATTTTAAACATGACTGATTCGTATCTCTACCCGGTGACTTGCGGGCTTCATGCTATCAGTTCGCGCCGGCACGGCCCTCCTGCGGCCTGAAATTCTCGATCACCCGCAGCAGCACGCGCGCGCCGGCGTCGGCATCGGCGAGCTCGACGTGCTCGTCAGGGTGGTGGCTGATGCCGCCGCGGCAGCGGACGAAGATCATGCCGACATCGGCGATATCGATCATCGCCATGCCGTCGTGCCCTGCCCCGCTCGGCAGCTCGAACACCGACGCGCCTTCGGCGGCGATCGCCTGCGCGATCTGGTCCTTCAGCCAGGGTGCGCAAGGCGCGGTGCGGTTCTCGTGAGTGACGTCGAGCTGGAGCACCAATTGCCGGCGCTTGGCGATGGCCTCGATCTGGCGGACGACGTCGGCGACCGCGCGCTTGCGATGCATGTCGGTCGGTGCCCGCATGTCGATGGTGAACGACACTTCGCCCGGGATGACATTGGTCGCGCCGGGCCTCGCCTGGATATAGCCGACGGTGCCGACCAGCCCGCCCGCGTCGGTGCGGCAAAACTGCTCGATCGCGCCGATGCATTCGGCCGCGCCGGCGAGCGCATCACGGCGCAACGCCATCGGCACGGTGCCGGCATGACCGGCCATGCCGGTCAGCCGCGCAGCGAGCCGTGTCGCGCCCGCAATCGCAGTGACGACCCCGACGGGCAGGTTCCGGGCTTCCAGCACCGGGCCCTGCTCGATGTGCAATTCGAGATAGGCGAGCAGTTCGCGCCGGGCCCGCGCGGCCGCGCCGATGTGATCGGGATCGAGGCCGAACGCGACGAGCGCATCGCGCATCGACACGCCGTCGCGGTCGCGCGTGTTCAGGACGCTCTCGTCGAAGGTGCCCGCCACCGCCCGGCTTCCGAGCAGCGTCGAGGCGAAACGTACCCCCTCTTCATCGGCAAAGCCGATCACCTCGATCGCGAACGGCAGGCGCTTGCCGCGACGGTTGAGATCGGCGACGCAGGCGATCGCCGTGATCACCCCCAGCGGCCCGTCCCATTTGCCGGCATCGCGCACCGTGTCGTAGTGCGAGCCGAGCATCAGGCAGGGCGCCCCCGCCTGCTCGCCTTCGTAGCGTCCGCAGACATTCCCGATCGCATCGAGATGCGCGCTCATGCCGGCTTCGCGCATCCAGCCCAGGATGAGGTCAGCGGCCTTGCGCAGCTCGTTGGTGAGATAGATGCGGGTGAGCTTGTCGCCGTCTTCCGAGATCGCGGCGAGCTCGTCGATCCGTCGCACGATCTCCTCGCCGAGCGATGCATTCTGAACGGCGTTACCAGCAACCATCTCGGCGAGCTTCCCATCTCTTGGGACCGCGGCGGCGGTCCTGGCGGCGATCGATACAAGTTCGGTGCCAGCAAAAAATCACGACCGCGGTCCCGATCCGCGCGTGGGTAGCATGAATGCGGCCGGCAGACCGTAGCTCCCGTCATGCACGCACGCGACCTAGCCTGGCTGTTCAACTCCATTGCATACAACTTCTATATTTTGCTCAAAAATTAATCTGACGGTTTACTCGGCAGAATTCTGAAAATTTATAAACACGATACTTTTCAACGACTTCAGATCAATTGATCACTCCGTGGCCTCTGGCACGAAGCTTGCGACATCTTATCCCCAGGCTCCGCCAGACCGGCGCGGCCGCGAGATTAAGGCGGGACATCCGCCAAGGGGAGCGAGCAATGGATTTCGGCAAGATTTCACGACGTCATTTGTTGCAGGGCGGCGCGGCGCTGACCCTCGGTGCGGCAGCGGGCGTCCGTCCCGCCTTCGCGGCCGATACCACCATCGGCTTCATCTATGTCGGCTCGCGCGACGACTACGGCTACAACCAGGCGCATGCGCAGGGCGCGGCGGCACTGAAGAAAATTCCGGGGCTGAAGGTCGTCGAGGAAGAGAAGGTGCCGGAGACCGACGCGGTCGAGAAGACGATCGAGTCGATGATCAACCTCGACGGCGCCACCCTGCTCTTCCCGACCTCGTTCGGCTACTACAACCCTCACATGATCAAGATGGCCACCAAGTTCCCGAAGCTGCGCTTCGAGCACTGCGGCGGCCTGTGGAGCGACAAGGATCCAAAGAACGCCGGCAGCTATTTTGGCTATATCGACGAGGCCCAGTACATTTCGGGCATCGTCGCCGGCTACACCTCCAAGAGCGGCAAGCTCGGCTTCGTTGCCGCCAAGCCGATCCCGCAGGTGCTGCGCAACATCAACGCCTTCGCGCTCGGCGCCAGGCTCGCCAATCCCAAGGCCACCACGCAGGTCATTTTCACTGGCGATTGGTCGATGCCGGTCAAGGAGGCCGAAGCCACCAACAGCCTGATCGATCAGGGCGTCGACGTGCTCACCTGCCACGTCGACGGTCCGAAGACCATGGTCGAGAACGCGGCGCGCCGCGGCGCCTTCGTCTGCGGCTATCACACCAACCAGTCGCCGCTGGCGCCGAAGGCGTATCTCACCGGCGCCGAGTGGAATTGGGAAGCGCTCTATCCGAAGTTCGTCAAGATGATCGCCGCCGGCGAAAACATCCCGAACTTCTATCGCGGCGGACTCAAGGAAGAGATCGTCAAGACCTCGCCCTACGGTGAGGCAGTCTCCGCCGAAGCGCGCAAGCACGCCGACGAGGTCAAGGCCAAATTCCTGTCGGCGGAGGGCTACGCCATCTTCAAGGGCGGGCTGGTCGACAACAAGGGCAAGACGGTGATCGCAGCCGGCACAGATCGCGGCCAGAAGGATCCTGAGCTGGAGAAGATGGACTACCTGGTCGACGGCGTGATCGGAGCGACTTCGTGACAACGGAAGCCGCGGATTCCACTGAAGCGGCCGGGACAATTGCCTCGGCCGCCGGTCCCGGCTTTCTTCAGCGCCATGGCGCGACAATCGAATATATCCTGATCCCGGGCGCGGCGCTGGCCGGCGCGCTCGTGATCTTCGGCATCTTCGTCGCGATGTTCGGCAAGAACCCGCTCGACCTCTATTTCTACATGTACTACGGCGCTTTCGGCACCTGGTTCTCCTGGCAGAATACGTTGACGCGTGCTGCGCCGCTGATCCTCACCGCGCTCTGCACCGCACTGCCGGCACAGCTCGGCATGGTCATCATCGGCGGCGAAGGCGCGCTCCTGATCGGCGCGTTGTCGGCGACCAGCGCCGCGCTGGCGCTTCAGGGCATGCCGCCGCTCGTCGTGCAAATTTCCATGGTCATCGGCGGCGTAGTCGGCGGCGGCCTGTGGATCATGCTGTCGGGCGCGCTGCGCCAGTATCGCGGCGTCAACGAGACCATCTCGAGCCTGCTGCTCGTCTACATCGCGCTCGCGATCCTCAATCATCTTGTTGAGGGGCTGATGCGCGATCCCGCCAGCCTCAACAAGCCGTCGACGCGCGAGATCGGCGCCGCCAACATGATCGGCAGCATTCCCGGCACCGACGTGCATTGGGGCCTCGTCTTCGGCCTGATCGCCGCGATCGCCGCCTACGTCCTGATCTATCACACCGTGTTCGGCTTCGCCGCGCGCGTCGCCGGCGGCAACATCCGCGCCGCAAAGATCGTCGGTCTCGGCGCCAGCAAGCTGATCCTGACCATCTGCTTCCTCGCCGGCGGCGCCGCGGGCCTCGCCGGCATGGTCGAGGTCGCCGCGGTGCAGGGACGCACCAACGCCAACCTTGCGGCGGGCTACGGCTTCACCGGCATTCTCGTCGCCTTCCTCGCCCGGCAGAATCCGCTCGCGATCATTCCCGTCGCGATCCTGCTCGGCGGCATCAGCGCCAGCGGCGGCCTTTTGCAGCGCCGCCTCGGATTGCCCGACGCATCCGTTCTGGTGCTTCAGGGCATCATCTTCGTCTTCGTGCTGGCCAGCGATGCACTTTACGGCCGCATTGGATTGTTGAAGGGAAAATCCTGAGATGGCAGACGGATCGATCGGCCTCTGGACTGTCCCCCTCGCCGTGCTCGGCGGCGCCATCCGCGTCTCGACGCCGTTCCTGTTCGTGAGCCTAGGCGAATGCATCACCGAGCGCTCCGGCCGCATCAATCTCGGCCTCGAGGGCACGCTGGTGATGGGCGCGATGAGTGCCTACGGCATCTCGTATCTCACGGGATCGCCCTGGCTTGGCGTGCTCGCCGCCGGCATTACAGGTGCACTGCTGGGGGCATTGCACGCCGGTATCTGCTCGCTGCCGCGCGTCAACGATATCGCGGTCGGCATCGCGCTGATGCTGTTCGGCACCGGCCTTGCCTTCTATCTCGGCAAGCCGCTGATCGAGCCCACCGCGCCGCGGCTGCCCGCGATCGATTTTGGCTGGTGGAGCGACACCCCGCAGGTCCGCGCCGCGCTGCGCGTCAACGTCCTGTTCCTGATCGGCGTCGCGCTCGCGCCAATCCTCTATTGGGCCTTCCGCACCACGCGCTGGGGCCTTTTGATCCGCACCGCCGGCGAGAGCTCCGATGCCGCGCGCGCGATGGGCCATTCCGTGTTGCTGATCCGCCTGCGCGCGACCATGGTCGGGGGCTTCCTCGCCGGCATCGGCGGCTCGTTCCTGTCGCTGTTCTATCCCGGAAGCTGGAACGAAGGCCTGTCCTCGGGACAAGGCATCACCGCCGTGGCGCTCGTGATCTTCGCGCGCTGGGATCCCCTGCTCTGCCTGTGGGCCTCGCTCGCCTTCGGCGGCGCCGCGGCCCTGGGCCCCGCACTGCAATCGGTCGGCGTCACCTCCGGCTATCACCTCTTCAACGCCGCCCCCTACATCCTGACGCTGGCGATCATGATCATCACCTGCTCGCCGAAACGCACGCTGACCGGAGCCCCGGCCGAATTGTCGATCACCCGCTAGAGAGCGAAATCATGCCCGAGCGCTATATCAAGTCCGAGCCCTACGCCTGGCCCTACAATGGCGATCTCCGCTCCCAAAACACCGCGCTCGTCATCATCGACATGCAGACCGATTTCTGCGGCATCGGCGGCTATGTCGACAAGATGGGCTACGACCTCTCGCTGACGCGGGCGCCGATCGAGCCGATCAAGAAGCTGCTCGCGGCCATGCGCGCCCAAGGCTTTCACATCATCCATACCCGCGAGGGTCATCGCCCCGATCTCTCCGACCTTCCCGCCAACAAGCGCTGGCGCTCGCGCCAGATCGGCGCCGGCATCGGCGATCCTGGTCCCTGCGGCCGTATCCTGGTGCGCGGCGAGCCGGGCTGGGACATCATCGAAGAGCTTGCACCACTGCCGGGCGAGCCGATCATCGACAAGCCCGGCAAGGGCTCGTTCTGCGCCACCGACCTGGAGCTGATCCTGCGCGTGCGTGGCATCGAGAATATCGTGCTGACGGGCATCACGACCGACGTCTGCGTTCACACCACCATGCGCGAGGCCAACGACCGCGGCTTCGAATGCGTCCTGCTGCACGATTGCTGCGGCGCCACCGACAAGAGCAATCACGACCATGCCCTGAAGATGATCAAGATGCAGGGCGGCGTGTTCGGCGCGGTCTCGACGTCGGACGCCTTCATCGGAGCTATTTCGTGATCATCGGCGAAACGCCGCCGCCAGCAGGCGCCTTCGGCGTCGACGCCATCGCCATGACCATGCGCTTCGGCGACTTCCTCGCGCTCGACAATGTCGAGCTGAAGGTGCGGCCGGGCTCGTTCCACGCGCTGCTCGGCGAGAACGGCGCCGGCAAGTCGACGCTCGTCAAATGCATCATGGGCTATTACCACGCGACCGAAGGCGACATCCTCGTCGGCGGCCGCGAGCAGGCGATCGCAAATCCAAAGGACGCTCACGCGCTCGGCCTCGGCATGGTCTACCAGCATTTTACCCTGGTGCCGGCCATGACGGTCGCCGAAAACCTCGTGCTGGCCCGCGACGATGTGCCGGCCGTGGTGAACTGGTCGAAGGAGATGAAGGAGCTCGAGGCTTTTCTGGCGCGGATGCCGTTCAAGGTGCCGCTCGGCGCCAAGGTCTCCGACATCTCCGCCGGGGAGCGGCAGAAATGCGAGATCCTCAAGCAGCTCTATCTGAAGCGCCGCTTCCTGATCCTGGACGAGCCGACCTCGGTGCTGACGCCGGCGGAGGCCGACGAAGTTCTTGGCATGCTCCGCGACATGGTCGTCAAGGGCGAACTGACCATCCTGATGATCACGCACAAATTCCGCGAGGTCATGGCCTTCGCCGACGACGTCACGATCCTGCGCCGCGGCAAGCTCGCAGGTGCCGGCAAGGTTTCCGAACTCACACCGGATGCGATGGCGCGAACCATGATCGGCGCCGAGGAGCTGACCGTGCAGCCGCCGCGCACCGGCGAAGCCGGCCAGGCCCGGCTGGAATTGGCAAAAGTCCGCGCACTCGATGACGCAGGCGCCATTGCCGTGCACGACGTCTCGCTCACCGTACGCGCCGGCGAGATCGTCGGCATCGCTGGCGTCTCCGGCAACGGCCAGCGTCAGCTTGTCGAGGTGCTGGCCGGCCAGCGCGAAGCCGAGAGCGGCGAGATCCGCGTCGCAGGCGATCCCTATCACGCCAGCCGCGAGGAGATGCGCCGCCACAAGATGTCGCTCCTGCCCGAGGAGCCGCTCAAGAACGCCTGCGTCGGCGGCATGAGCGTCGCCGACAACATCGCCTTCCGCGAATTCGACCGCGCGCCCTTCGCCAGCCTCGGCTGGTGGCTCAACCGCGGCGCCTTCCGGGACGATGCAAAGAAGAAAATCGTGCAGTACAAGATCAAGACCCGCACGCCCGATACGCCGATCGCGGCGCTGTCGGGCGGCAACGTCCAGCGCGCCGTGCTGGCGCGCGAGCTTGGCGGCAACGTCGAGGTGCTGATCGCGGCCAATCCCTGCTTCGGCCTCGACTTCGCGGCGGTGGCGCAGATCCACGCCGAGATCATGGCCGCTCGCAACCGTGGCGCCGCCGTGCTGCTCGTCAGCGAGGACCTCGACGAATTGCTCGAACTCTCCGATCGGCTGGTGGTGATGTTCCACGGCGAATTCGTGTATGAAGCACGAACCAGCGAAGCCGATCTGACCGTGGTCGGCCGGCATATGGCGGGGCATTGACCAGGGACGAGCGATGAGCGGCGGATCCGAGCGCGACGAACACTTCCTCCGCCTGTCCTTCACGGTCGCCCGCCGCTCGCTCACCCATGGCAACCATCCGTTCGGCTGCGTCGTCGTCGATGCCGAGGGCAACGCGCTGATCGAGACCGAGAACGGCTACATGCCCGACCACGACGGCACTGCGCATGCCGAGCGCCTCGCGGCCACGCAGGCCTGCCGTACGCTCAGCCGCGAGGTGCTGGCGACATCCACGCTCTATTCCTCCGCAGAACCCTGCGCGATGTGCGCCGGTGCGATCTACTGGGCCGGCATCGGCCGCGTGGTTTACGGCCTCAGCGAGCACCGCCTGCGCGGCGTCACCGGCAACCATCCGGAGAACCCGACGCTCGATTTGCCGTGCCGCGAGGTCTTTGCCAGCGGCCAGAGGCCGACGGAAGTTGTGGGGCCGTTGCTCGAGGACGAAGCCGAAGCGCTGCACGACGGCGTGTGGACGAGGTAGGCGGCGCCACATACTCGGCTTCGTAGGCTTCGTAGGGTGGGCAAAGCGAAGCGTGCCCACCAATCCCAACCGCTCGGAGAGATGGTGGGCACGGCGCGTTGCGCCTTTGCCCACCCTACGCTCTCACAAACGCCGATGGAGCCGCGCGGACATGCGCGGCGCCATCCTAACCTGAAGACCTTCGGCCGATCAGAACTTCACAGTGACGCCACCGTACACCGTGGACTCGGTGCAGCTGTTGGTGCTCTGGCCGGTCGCGGCGACCGTGCAGACGCCGGGCATGGCGTTGTGGTCGAGGCCGAACTTGTTCTGCCAGTAGCGGTAGGCGACCCAGAGGTCGACGAAGTGCGAGTACTTGTCACCCCAGGCGGCCTTCGAAGCGTCGAAGGTCAGACGGATCGGTTCGCTGTTCAACTCGACCTTGGAAGCAGTAGAGAACCGGCCAGGGCCGGAGAGCGCGGGAAGGCCGTTCGAGTCGCCCTTCGCTCCATACCAGCCCGCGCGGCCGCTGATGGACCAGAACTGCATGCCCGGCGGCAGGAAGCCGAGGTCCATGTAGTAGTTGATTTCGACGGCCCAGGTCGGGTTGTAGCTGACATTGCCATCGGAGTTACAGCTCACACCCGGGAGGGGGCCAGCAAAACCGCTGCCGCACTGAGTGAAGGCGTTGTGGTTGGAGAACTCCCAGTACATCAAGGGCGCGACGTTGATGTAGCCCTTGTAAGGAAGATCGAAGGCGAACTGGAGACCGGCAACGACGTCCCGCTTCGCGGGCGCCAAGAAAGTGTTCTCGGAATTGCCATCCATACCGACTTCAAACGAAATGTTCTGCAGCGGCCCCGTGGTGAAGGCCTTGGTGTTGAAGAGCTGGTTCCAGCCGAAGGTCGAGCGGAACAGGCCGTAGATCTCGGTCGCGCCGGCGCAGTCGGCTGCACCGAAGGAGGAGGACAGACCAGGTGCGATACAGGGCGAAGCAGGGTCGTTATGACCCGACTTGAACATCGAGATGGTGAAGAAGTTGGTGCCGTAGGCCCAGAGGTCGAAGTGCGTGAACGAATAGACCTGCTTGGCGGTCGTACCGTTGATGCTGCCGTTCGGATTGACGCTCCACATGCCGGGGTCAGTGCCCTTGGGCATCCAGGAGAACGTGACGCGGTTGTCGATCACCAGGAAGAACGGGACGTCCGACGCTTTCTTGGCAGCCTTGACCGGCAGGTCCGCTGCCTGAGCCACGCCACTGGTAGCGAGTGTAGCAATCGACAGCGCCGCGGCTGCGATTGCCTTGAAACCAAACGACATCCTGAATACCCCCAAGTTTGGACACGTAAAAATGAACGCCCCTTGGGTGCGACACTTGCGCCGATCTCCCGGAGTGAGAAGCCTCAACTTTTTTCAAGGCATGCCGCTTGTTTCGGCAGGAGGCGGCCTTTCAACCCAGGAATTCGAGGATTTTTTCCGTTTCGCTGCTGCGTGCGTGCGGTGACGCGATGCCGAAGATTCCCGTTTGATTTCATTTGTCTTTTGTGGCGGCGCAAGAATGCAGACACAATTGACGACAGCGGCCGTTGGCCCGGTCGGGAATTGCATACGCGCGCAGGTGCGACTTTGCTCAACTTCACGTCAGGCCTGCACAGCGGGTTCCGATTTGGTTTGAGCCGTCACAAATTTGCAACAGGCGTCTCTCGCAGGAGGCCGCCGCAATGGCTCTCCCGAATGTCGGTTGGAGACGATCATCGACTGACAAGGGCCGCGACTCGCGACATAGACCGCCTGCCGAAGCGTTGAGCAAGGGATGACGCTTTTTCACATCTTACGCGACGGTTCAAACTAGCCCACAATTGAGGCACTTCACCCCGTGCCAGCGCATCAGCGAATGTTAGATCAGACGTCCAACGACCTGCATTCCGGCGAGCCCCCTCTGCTTCAGACGATCGGGCTCACCAAGCGCTATGGTGATTTCCTCGCCAACGACTCCATCAGCATCGAGATCCAGCCGAAACAGATCCATGCCCTGCTCGGCGAGAACGGCGCCGGCAAGTCGACGCTGGTCAAAGCGATCTACGGGCTGATCCAGCCCAGCGCCGGCGAGATCCGCTGGCAGGGCCACCCCATCGTGCTGTCGGGTCCGTCAGAGGCGCGCAGCCGCGGCATCGGCATGGTGTTCCAGCATTTCTCGCTGTTCGACAATCTCACCGTTGCCGAGAACGTCGCGCTCGGCCTCGACGGCAGGGAATCCTTCAAGGACATGTCAGCCCGGCTGGAGCAGGTGTCGAAGACCTATGGACTGCCGCTCGATCCCAGGCGCGAGGTCTGGCAATTGTCGGTCGGAGAGCGCCAGCGCATCGAGATCGTCCGCGCGCTGATGCAGGATCCGAAATTCCTGATCCTGGACGAGCCGACCGCCGTGCTGACACCGCAGGAAGCCGACCGGCTCTTCATCGTGCTGGAACGCCTCAAGGCCGAAGGCCGCGCCATCCTCTACATCAGCCACAAGCTCGACGAAGTGAAGCGGCTCTGCGACACCGCCACGATCCTGCGCGGCGGCAAGAAGGTCGAGACCTGCAATCCCCGACTCGAGACCGCGGCCTCGCTCGCGCGGATGATGGTCGGCGGCGAGATCAGGGAAGTGAGAGCACCGGCAGGCCGCAAGACCACCGTGCCGCGGCTCGTCGTCAACGACCTTTCACTCGCGCCGAGCGAGGCGCATGGCGTGCGGCTCGAGCACATCTCGTTCGAGCTGAAGGGCGGCGAGATCCTCGGCATCGCCGGCGTCGCCGGCAACGGCCAGGACGAGTTGTTCGCCGCGCTCTCCGGCGAGCGCCTGTCGAACGACCCCGGCACCGTCGTGATCGAAGGCATCGCCGCCGGCCACCTCTCGATCACGCAGCGCCGCAAGCTGGGCGCGGCGTTCGTCCCGGAGGAACGGCTCGGCCACGGCACCGCGCCGCGCATGAAGCTCTCGGAGAACGCGCTACTGACCGGGCACGCCGCCAGCGGCATGGTCCATCACGGCTTCATCGACACCGCGGCCACGCTGAAGACCGTGGACCGCGCGACCGAAACGTTCGACGTGCGCAAGGCCAAGCGGGATCCGGAAGCTGCGAGCCTGTCCGGCGGCAATTTGCAAAAGTTCATCGTCGGCCGCGAAATCCTGCGCAACCCCGCGGTGCTGGTGGTGAGCCAGCCGACCTGGGGCGTCGATGCCGGCGCCGCCGCCGTGATCCGTCAGGCGCTGCTTGATCTCGCAACCGCAGGCGCCGCCGTGCTCGTCACCAGCCAGGATCTCGACGAGCTCGCCGAAATCGCCGACCGCATCGCCGTGATGTTCCATGGCCGGCTGTCGGCGCCGCTTGCAACAAGCGAAGCCACGCGCGAAAAACTCGGCCTGTTGATGGGGGGCAGCAGCCTGGAGCCGAAGGAGGCCGCGCATGCAGTTGGTGCTTGAGAAGCGCGTCGAGCGCTCCAACACGATCGCGCTGGTCTCGCCGCTGATCGCGATCGGGCTGACGATCGCGACGATGATCATCCTGTTCGCAATCCTCGGCAAGAATCCGCTTCTCGCTCTGCATGCCTATTTCATCGCGCCGTTGACCGACGGCTATTCACTGCAGGAGATCGCGGTGAAGGCGACGCCGCTGGTGATGATCGCGATCGGACTGTCGCTTTGCTATCTCGCCAATGCCTGGAACATCGGCGCCGAAGGGCAATTCCTGATCGGCGCGGTGGCCGGAAGCTGGATCGCGGTGAAGACGCAGGGCACCGATGCCGGCGCCTGGGTGCTTCCGGTCATGCTCGTGCTCGCCGCCGCAGCAGGCGCGCTCTATGCGCTGATCCCGGCGATCTGCAAGGTGAAGTTCGGCGCCAGCGAAATCCTGACTAGCCTGATGCTGGTCTATGTCGCCGACCTCTTCCTCGACTATCTCGTACGTGGACCCTGGCGCGATCCGCATGGATTCAACTTCCCGACCACGGCGGAGTTCGATCCGGTAGCGACGGTGCCCCTGTTGATTGAAGGCGGCCGGCTGCATCTCGGCTCGATCATCGCCCTGCTCGTCGTCGCGGCAGCCGCGATCCTGCTCGGCCGAACCATCAAGGGCTTTGAGATTCGCGTGGTCGGCGCGGCGCCGCGCGCCGCGCGGTTCGGCGGCTTCAACGCCAACCAGTTGGTCATCCTGACTTTCGCTGTGTCAGGCGCGCTCGCAGGCCTTGCCGGCATCATCGAGGTCGCGGGTCCGGTCGGGCATCTTCAGCCCGGCATCTCGCCCGGCTACGGCTTTACCGCGATCATCGTCGCCTTCCTCGGCCGGCTGAACCCGCTTGGAATATTAATTGCAGGCCTTTTCCTCGCATTGACCTTTATCGGCGGCGAGCAGGCGCAGATCGCGATGAAGATCCCGTTGGACGTCACCAAGGTCTTCCAGGGCATTCTGCTGTTCTACGTGCTCGCCTGCGATTCGCTCATTCTCTATCGCTTCAAGCTGGTTTTCCCGAACCGACAGGTGGCCCGTGGAACTGGTTGAAGCCATCATCCTCGCGGTGCTCGCCGCATCCACGCCGCTCCTGATCGCGGCGACCGGCGAGCTCGTGACCGAGCGCTCCGGCGTGCTCAATCTCGGCGTCGAGGGCATGATGATCGTCGGTGCAGCCTGCGGTTTTGCAGGTGCGTGGCTCACCGGCTCGATCTTCATCGGCGCGCTGTTCGGCATCGTCGCGGGCACGCTGATGTCGCTGGTGTTCGCGCTGATGACGCTCGGGCTCGCCGTCAACCAGGTTGCAACGGGTCTCGCGCTGACCATCCTCGGTGTCGGCCTGTCCGGCCTGATCGGCGCCGGCTTCGTCGGCGAGCGCATCACGCCCGCGATGCACCTCTATATTCCCGGCCTCACGGACATGCCGCTGATTGGCCGGGTGCTGTTCGGCGAGGACGCCTTCGTCTATTTCTCCATCGCGCTCGTCGTCGGCGTCTGGTGGTTCCTGTACCGCACGCGGGCGGGTTTGATCCTCCGCGCCTGCGGCGACAATCATGTCTCCGCGCATGCGCTCGGCTATCCCGTGCTGCGCATCCGCACCTTCGCTGTGATGTTCGGCGGCGCCTGCGCAGGCCTCGCCGGCGCCTATCTGCCGCTCGCCTACACGCCGTTCTTCATTCCAGGCATGACCGCGGGGCGCGGCTGGATCGCGCTGGCGCTGGTCGTGTTTTCGTCCTGGCGGCCGGGCCGGCTCGTGGTCGGCGCTTATCTGTTCGGCGCGGTGACGATCCTGCAACTCCACGCTCAGGGCTGGGGCGTCGGCATTCCCTCGCAATTCATGTCGGCGCTGCCTTACCTCGCAACCGTCATCGTCCTGGTCCTGCTCTCACGCGCGCGCACCGGCGGCTCGACCGCGCCGGCCGCGCTCGGCACTGTGTTCGTGCCGGACCGCTAGCGTTTCATTTCCGCGGCGGGCGCGATGGGGCGCGCACGTTGCGGATCGTGGCTGTCCCCTGATGTTTGGAGATTGATGATGAGGAAATCACTTCTTGCGCTGGCTGCCGGGCTTTTGCTTGCCGGAAGCGTCAGTGCAGCCTCCGCCGCCGACAAGCTGAAAGTCGGTTTCATCTATCTGGGTCCGATCGGAGACTTGGGCTGGACCTACCAGCACGACCTCGCGCGCCAGGCCCTGGTGAAGGAGCTGGGCGACAAGATCGAGACCACCTATCTCGAGAACGTGCCCGAAGGTCCCGACGCCGAGCGCTCCATCGAGCAGCTCGTCCGCGCCGGCAACAAGCTGATCTTCACGACCTCGTTCGGCTACATGGACCCGACACTGAAGGTCGCCAAGAAATATCCGAACGTGCATTTCGAGCACGCCACCGGCTACAAGCGCAACCCGAACATGTCGACCTACTCGGCCAAATGGTGGCAGGGCCGCTACATCCAGGGCCTGATCGCGGCCAAGATGTCGAAGTCCGGCGTGCTCGGCTATATCGGCTCGTTCCCGATTCCGGAGGTCGTCTCCGGCATCAACGCGACGATCCTCGCGGCGCAGACCATCAACCCGAATATCAAGGTCAAGATCATCTGGGCCAATACCTGGTTCGACCCGGGCAAGGAGGCCGACGCCGCCAAGGCGCTGATCGACCAGGGCGCCGACGTGATCATGCAGCACACGGATTCGCCGGCGGCGATGCAAATTGCCAGCGAACGCGGCAAGCTCGCTTTCGGCCAGGATTCCGAGATGATCAAGTTCGGGCCGAAGACCCAGCTCACCTCGATCCTGGACACCTGGGGCCCTTACTACATCGAGCGCGTCAAGGCCGAGCTCGCCGGCACCTGGAAGTCCGAGGACAGCTGGGGTGGCCTCGACAGCCATATGTTTGCGATGGCGCCCTACACCAACATGCCTGACGACGTGAAGAAGCTCGCCGAGGATGCCCAGGCCGCGATCACAGCGGGCAAGCTGCATCCATTCAAGTGCCCGGTCGTTGGGCAGGACGGCAAGCCGGTCGAGTGCAAAGGTGGCGATCACCTCGATGACGGCCAGATTCTCGGCATGAATTTCTATGTCAAAGGCATCGACGACAAGCTTCCGGGCAAGTAGCACGCTTCTTGCATTGCCTAGATCACCTGCTCCTCCCGGAGGAGGTTCGGAGGGGGTGGCCAGAAGCACCCGGCACTTGTGGTCGCCCCCTCTTTCTTTTTTGCCCGGATTATCCCGCCTGCATCGCCCGCGCCGCGGAACTGTGGCGGCGAATGAGATCGGGAACATCCAGTCCCGGGATCGCGCCGTCGATCACGGCCCATTGTCCCGCCACCATCACCCTGTCGGCCCGATGCGCCCCGCACAGCACCAGCGCGGCCAGCGGATCGCCGTGACCGGAGAAGCGTAGCTCGTCGAGCCTAAAAAGGGCGAGATCGGCGGCCTTGCCGACGGCGATCTCGCCCAGTTCCGGCCGGCCGACGCACGCCGCCGAGCCCTTGGTCGCCCAGCGCAGCGCATCCTTGTGGCTGACTTTGGCCACTCCGTAGCGGGCCCGCTGCAGCAGGAACGCGGCCCGCACCTCCTGCATCAAATTCGATCCGTCGTTCGAGGCCGAACCGTCGACGCCGATGCCGATGCCGACACCGGCCTCCTCCATCTCGCACACCGGGCAGCAGCCCGACGCCAGAATCTGGTTGCTGCATGCGCAATGGCTGATGGTCGTCTTCGCCTTGCCGAGCCGCTTCATCTCCTCCGCATTGAAGAAGATGCCGTGGGCGAGCCAGGTCCGCGCATTGAGCCAGCCGCATTGCTGGAGATAGTCGAGCGGACGGCAGCCATACATCTGCTGGCAGAATTTGTTCTCGTCCTCGGTCTCGGCGAGATGGGTGTGCAGACGAACGTCGAGCTTGTCGGCGAGATCGGCGGTGGCGCGCATCAGCGACGTCGTCACCGAGAACGGCGAGCAAGGCGCCAGCGCGATCTGCACCATCGCATCCGCGCCGCGCTGGTGATGCTTTGCGACCACGCGCGCGCTGTCGGCGAGGATCGTGTCCTCGTCCTGTACGACGCTGTCAGGCGGCAGGCCGCCGTCGCGCTGCGACAGGTTCATCGAGCCGCGCGTGAGCAGCACCCGGACACCGAGCCGTTTTGCGACTGCAACCTCGATATCGACGGACTCCTCGAGTCCCGCCGGGAACACATAGTGGTGATCCGTTGTGGTGGTGCAGCCCGAGAGCAGGAGCTCGGACATCGCCACGGTGACGCCGAGCTCGAGCGATTCCGGCGTCATCCTCGCCCACACCGGATAGAGTGCCTGGAGCCAGGGAAACAGCTCGCGGTCCATCGCCGCCGGCAGCGCCCGCGTCAGCGTCTGGTAGAAATGATGATGCGTGTTGATCAGGCCCGGCAGTGCGACATGCTCGCTTGCGTCGAACACCGCGACGTCCGCCGTTGCAGGCCTGCCGCCTGCCGGCACGAGCTCGACAATCCGGCCATCCCTCACCACGATCCCGCGCTCGGCACCGTCGGCGAGGATGGCGAGGGGATCCCTGATCCAGATCGGCTTTGCGTCGCTCATGATCGTGGTCTCCTCACATCCGCTGATGACAAGGCCGGCAAGGCGGCCGCCGGCCCGATCACCTTCGTGCTACGACTTGCTTGTTGCGACTTGGCTCCGGTCTTGCAAGACTCATCTGTACGATTCACGGGCGAAAAGCTTTGGCGCAGCCATGGATTTGAATACCATCACGACGGTGGCCCATCCGCAAACGCGCGCACAACTGCCCGCCTGGTCGGCGGGTGATGCTTGGCTCGCGGGCGGCACCTGGCTGTTCTCGGAGCCCCAGGTCCACCTGAAGCGGCTGATCGACCTCACTGACCTGAAATGGCCGGCGCTGACGATCACCGACACCCATCTCACCATCTCCGCCACCTGCACCATCACGCAGCTCGAAGGTTTCGCCTGCCCGCCCGACTGGCTCGCAGCCCCGCTGATCGGCCAGTGCTGCCGGGCTTTCCTTGCTTCATTCAAGATCTGGAAGACCGCGACGGTCGGCGGCAATCTCTGCATGTCGCTGCCGGCGGGACCGATGATCTCGCTCACATCAGCGCTGGACGGCGTCTGCACCATCTGGAAGGCCGGCGGCGGTGAAGAGAAGATACCCGTCGTCGACTTCGTCATTGGCAACCAGCGCAACCGCCTGACGCCGGGCGACCTGATCCGGCAGATCGATATCCCGATTGCCGCGCTGAAGCGCCGCACGGCCTTTCGCCAGATCTCGCTGGCCCCGGTCGGCCGCTCTGCGGCGCTTCTGATCGGCAGCCTGGACAGCGATGGCACGCTAACGCTGTCGGTGACCGCATCGACGGTGCGACCGATCCAGCTGTCCTTTCGCAAGGCCCCGGACGCGGGCGCGCTTCGCGACGCGATCGCGCAGCAGATCCCGGATGATCTGTACCACACCGACATCCACGGCAAGCCGATCTGGCGCAAGCATATGACGCTAAGGCTCGCCGAGGAGATTCGCGGCGAGCTCCTGGGAGCGACGCCGTCATGAGTTTCGAGGTCAACGGCAAGACGTTCCCGCAAGAGCCGCGCGCCGGCCAGTGCCTGCGCACGTTCCTGCGCGAGCTCGGCCATTTCGGCGTGAAGAAGGGTTGCGATGCCGGCGATTGCGGCGCCTGCACCGTGCTGCTCGACGGCGAGCCAGTGCACAGCTGCCTGATCCCGGCGTTCCGCGCCGAGGGGCGCGCCGTCACCACGATCGAGGGCCTCGGTGGCGACCACGGCGCGCATCCGATGCAGCAGGCCTTCCTCGATGCGCAGGGCTTCCAATGCGGCTTCTGCACCGCCGGCATGATCCTGACCTGCGCCTCGCTGAACCAGGCGCAGCGCACTGATCTCGGATCGGCACTGAAGGGCAATATCTGCCGCTGCACCGGCTATCGCTCGATCGAGGACGCGCTGCTCTGCAAGACCAATGTCGAGGAGAGCGTCGAGCCCGGCGCCGCCTTCGGCCGCAGCCTGCCGGCGCCTGCGGGCCCCGACGTCGTGCGCGGCAAGGCGCGCTACACCTTCGACACCCAGATCGACGGCCTGCTGCACATCAAGCTGCTGCGCTCGCCGCACGCCCACGCGAAAATCGTCGCGATCGACAAGTCGGACGCGCTACGCGTGCCCGGCGTGCACGCGGTCCTGACGCATGAGGATGCACCTTCGGTCCTGATCTCGACCGCGCGGCATGAGAAGGACTGGATGGATCCGGAGGATACCCGCATCCTCGATGACGTCGTCCGCTTCATCGGCCAGAAGGTCGCCGCCGTCGTCGCCGAGAGCGAGGCCGCCGCCGAGGAGGCGTGCCGGCGGCTGAAGGTCGATTACGAAATCCTGCCTGCGCTGATCGACCCGGAGCAGGCGATGGTAACGGGTGCACCTGTCATTCATCCTGACCGCACCACCGCGAATCGTATCGCCGATCCCCAGCGTAACCTCGCGGCGGAGACCCATGGCGAATACGGCGACGCGGCGGCGGCACTCGCCACGTCTGCCGTCACCTATGAGGCGACCTTCCACAGCCACCGCGTGCAGCACGCGGCGCTGGAGACCCATGGCGGCCTCGCCTGGCTCGATGCTTCCGGCGTGCTCAATGTCCGCACCTCCACGCAGGTGCCGTTCCTGACCCGCCGCGCGCTGTCGGACATCTTTGGGCTTCCCTTGGACAAAGTCCGCGTGTTCTGCGAACGCGTCGGCGGCGGCTTTGGCGGCAAGCAGGAGATGTTCGTCGAGGACATTCTGGCGCTCGCGACGCTCAAGACCGGACGACCGGTCAAGCTGGAGCTGACCCGCGAGGAGCAGTTCATCGCGACCTCGACGCGGCATCCGATGCGGGTCCACATCAAGGCCGGCGCCGATGCCGACGGCCGGCTCACCGCGCTCCAGCTCGAGGTGCTCTCCAACACCGGCGCCTACGGCAATCATGCCGGCCCCGTGATGTTCCACTCGCTGTCCGAGTCCATCGCGGTCTACAACTGTCCGAACAAGAAGGTCGATGGCTTCGCCGTCTACACCAACACGGTGCCATCGGGCGCGTTTCGTGGCTACGGCCTGCCCCAAACGCAGATCGCGATCGAAGCCGCGATCGACGAATTGGCACGGCAGCTCGGCATCAGCCCCTACGACATGCGCCGGCGCAACGTCGTCAAACCAGGCGATCCCATGCTGTCGCCGCCGCCGTCCGAATTTCACGACGTGCTCTATGGCTCCTACGGGCTCGACCAGTGCCTCGACCTAGTCGAACGCGCCATGCAGGCCGACGGACTGCAGCCGGACCTGACGCCGGAGTGGCTGATCGGCGACGGCGTCGCGCTGACCATGATCGACACGGTGCCGCCGGCCGGCCATCTCGCTGATGCGATGATCGCGCTCAACGACGACGGCGGCTTCGACCTCACCGTCGGCACCGCCGAGTTCGGTAACGGCACCAGCACCGTGCACCGGCAGATCGCGGCGACGACGCTCGCAACCACCGTCGACCGCATCCGCCTGCGCCAGTCCGACACCGCCCATGGCGGCCACGACACCGGCGCCTATGGCAGTGCGGGCACCTTCGTTGCGGGCAAGGCAACGCATGCGGCCGCGATGCAGCTTGCGACCGAACTGATGGCAGTGGCCGCCGGAGCTTGGCTGTGCGACGCCGCGAGCTGCACGCTCGACGACGAAGCCGTCGTCAGCGGCGTCCGGCGCATGTCCTTTGCAGAACTCGCGAAGCTTGCGCGCGAACGCGGGCAGCCGTTCGCAGGCACCGGCAATTCCGAGGGGACGCCGCGCTCGGTCGGCTTCAACGTCCAGGGCTTTCGAATCGCCGTGAACAAGGGCACCGGCGAGATCAAGATTCTCAGGAGCGTGCAGGCGGCGGACGCCGGCGTCGTCGCCAATCCCATGCAGTGCCGCGGCCAGGTCGAGGGCGGCGTCGCGCAGGCGATCGGGGCGGCGCTCTACGAGGAGATGGTGATCGACGCGACCGGCCGCGTCACCAACCCGAAATTCCGCGACTACCACCTGCCCTCCTTCGCAGACGTTCCGCGCACGGAGGTCTTCTTTGCCGAGACGTCCGACACGATCGGGCCGCTGGGCGCCAAATCGATGAGCGAGAGCCCGTACAATCCGGTCACCGCCGCGCTCGGCAATGCGATCGCGGATGCCACCGGCATCCGCTTCACCGCGCCGCCGTTCAAGCCGGACCGGCTGTTTCCGGCGCTGCACGAGAAGTTTGGGAATTAACTGCCGCGATAGGTTGAGTAGCTCCACGGCGTGACCAGCAGTGGCACGTGGTAGTGGCTTTCCGGCTCGCTGATGGCAAAGCGCAGCGGGATCTCGTCGAGGAACGGCGGGTCTGACAGCGGCACGTTGCGCTCGGCGTAATATTTGGCAACGCTGAATTTGAGCTCGTAGCGGCCGATCGGCAGCGGACGGCCGCCGATCAGCGGCTGGTCGGTGCGGCCATCGGCATTGGTCACGGCGCGCGCGATGACGCGGCTCTCACCGAGGCTCGCGAGCTCGACGAGCTCCACCGGGATGCCGGCTGCAGGCTTTCCGGCGTGATTGTCCAGCACATGAGTTGAGAGCCGGCCATGCACTTTCAGCTTGTCGTCGGCGACGACGAGCTGATCGAGCCGCAGCGCGGAGATACGACCGATCTCCTCGATCGCGCGCCGCGTCTCGGTCTTGGCGATATTGCGCAACCGCGTCTCGAAGTCGCGCAGCACGGAATCCCTGGTGTGACGGCGCACGCAGACGATATAGGGGAAGCCGAACTTGTCGCGATAGGCGTTGTTGACGCGCTCGAACGCGGCGTATTCTGCATCTGAGAGACGGTCGAGGCCGGCGCTGTTCTGCTCGTCTGTCGATTCTGCAGTGAGCCCCGCTGCACGCTGGGTCTTGTTGGCGAGATCGGGATGCGCCCGGATCAGCGCGAGCTGCACGTCGGGCTCGGCGCTCTGGATCGCTGCCATCAGCGCTGAGTGCAACTGGTTGATACCGGCGAACGGCCGCTGCCCGGCAAGTTTCTCCGCAATCCAGGGCGAATATTCGACGACGTTGGCAAGGACCGCGACAAAGCCGGCCTTATCAGCAGCATTGAGATCGGCGAGCGAGATTTGCGCCATCGTCCTCACCCGATCTCGAATGCGTCGGCGGCAAGATGCGCATGCTTGTCGTGCCAGTGCTGCGCGATCTGGAGCCGCGTCGGCACCCAGACGCGATCGTGCTTGCCGATATAGTCGAGGAAGCGGATCAGTCCCGCGGCGCGGCCGGGCCGGCCGGCAAGACGGCAATGTAGCCCCACCGACATCATCTTCGGCGCGGTCTCGCCCTCGGCATAGAGCACGTCGAAGGCGTCCCTCAGATAGGTGAAGAACTGCTCGCCTTCGGCAAACCCCTGCGGGTTGATGAAGCGCATGTCGTTGGCGTCAAGCGTATAGGGAATGATGAGCTGCTTGCCGTTCGCGCCCTTGACCCAGTAGGGCAGATCGTCGGCATAGGAGTCGCAGAGATAGAGGAAGCCGCCCTCCTCCATCAGGAGGCGGTTGGTGTTGATCGAGGAGCGCCCGGTGTACCAGCCGAGCGGCCGCGAGCCCGTCGCCTCGGTGTGGACGCGAATGGACTCGGCGATCTCGGCGCGCTCCTGCGCCTCGGTCATGTCCTTGTGCTCGATCCATTTCAGGCTGTGGCTTGCGATGTCCCAGCCTGACTCCTTCATCGCCGCGACAATCTCCGGATTCCGCTTCAGCGCGGTGGCAACGCCGAACACGGTGGTCGGCCACTTCCGCTCGTTGAACATCCGCCACAGCCGCCAGAAGCCGGCGCGCGAACCATACTCGAACATCGACTCGATATTGGCGTGACGCTGGCCCGGCCAGGGCTGCGCACCGAGGACGTCGGACAGAAACGCTTCGGAGGCGCGATCGCCGTGCAAGATGTTGTTCTCGCCGCCTTCCTCGAAGTTGACGACGAACTGCACCGCGACCCGCGCGTTGTCAGGCCATTGCGGACGCGGCGGGTTGCGGCCGTAACCGTGGAGATCGCGCGGGTAGCGAGTATCCGTCACTCAGACTTCCTCGAAGCGGATCGGCAGGGCGCCCTTCCACAGCACGCTCTTGCCGAGGGTCGCGAGATTCTCCAGGCCCGAGGTCAGCGTGATGAAATGGTTGCCGGCGAGCTGGCCCATTTTGCTGGCGAAGTGCACGCCGCCATAGGCGAGCAGGATCTCGGTTTCGCTGATGCCGCCGGGATAGAGGATGATCTGACCCGGCGCGGGATAGCTGGTGTGGTTCTCGTAGCCGACGCCGAAATCGAGATCGCCGAGCGGCATCCAGACGCCCTCGCCGCTCCAGCGCACATGGATGATGTGGCTTTCGAACGGCAGCGCCTTGCGGAACGCAGCGACGGTCTTGGGCGCCAGTTGCTCCTCGAAGCGGGCATCGAAGGTGAAGTCGCCGGCGCGGATAACGAGTTTGCTCATCTCATCTCTCTGGATCGGGGGCCAAAGGCCCACGGGGAATTTTCAAGCAAAGAGCATTCCATCGGGCTTCGCGCAAGTGGCGCGGCCCGTCATCTGCGGTCGTAGGACCAGCCGAAAATACCGCTCCGACGCACCTCTGGCTCGGGCTCGGCGGCGGGCGCGGCCGAAGGGGGCGCCTCCTTCAGTTCCGCCTGTGGCGGAGGTGGAGGCGGCGCCGGCAGATTCTCGCATTTCATGGAGTAGACCAGCTTGCCGTCCGCGGTCCGCCCGATCGGGGCGCAGGGGTCTGGATGCGCTGCCGAGGTCTTTGGCGTGAGCTTAACCTGCGCGGCCGCCGGCGACGCGATCAGGAGAAGGACCAGGAGATATTTCGACATCGTTGTCGCCTGAGAACTCAATTCGCCTCATTGAACCGGATTGCCAGGGGCAAGTCCACCGGAGCTGCGGGCACGATTGCCGAATATTTAGCCGGGGCTAGAAAATTTGCTCGCCCCAACGTTGATGGCCGCGCTTCGGATCGTGAAACCGGCCCGGCTGATATCCGGCAGGACACATCGCCATGTCAGCCACGACCGCGAACACAGGCAACATTTTTCTCACAGCCTGAATCGCCGCCACCGGAGAAACAACGATGCGAAAGACCTTTGCCATTCTCGGCGTCACCCTGATCGCCGCCGC
Source organism: Bradyrhizobium sp. 613_E4_N2_2 (assembly GCF_052075995.1). Lineage (NCBI taxonomy): Bacteria > Pseudomonadati > Pseudomonadota > Alphaproteobacteria > Hyphomicrobiales > Nitrobacteraceae > Bradyrhizobium > Bradyrhizobium sp. 613_E4_N2_2. The sequence goes on along the minus strand of NZ_CP197234.1, from coordinate 2,715,287 downwards.
CACCATCCAGACCGCCGCCGCGAGCGACCGCCACCACAGAAGCAAGGCACACCCCGCCCCGATCACCCAGTCGGTCCGCGACTCCAACGCGTTCTGGCCGTCGCAGCCGACCACACCCGACTGGCAGCGCTACGCCAACGGCGCGCCGTCGGCACCGGCGGGGCGGTGATGCGGGCGTAGAACGCGGTTGCTGCGACGTCTCTCGTGTCCCGGACGCGCTGCAACGCGCAAGCGTTGCTGCGCAGAGCCGGGACCCAGAAAGCGACACGGTACAATGCGGAGAGTAGAACGCGGAGACATGGGCCCCGGCTCTGCAGCCGCACCGCAAGAGCGCTGCGCTCGCAATGACGGAAGTGAGGCATCGGCGTCGTCCGCCAATTGTCACTGTCATTCCCCGCGAAAGCGGGGAATCCAGTACGCCGCGGCCTCTCGGCTCAATCACAGCCGTCTCTGGAATGCTAGATCGCCCGGTCAAGCCGGGCGATGACAGCGAGTGCTGCAGACGCACCAATGGCCGACGCGCTGACAGTCGCAGAACCTTTGGCGATGGGCGGGCCGTCGCTCTCGGTCATCGTGTTCATTCCTGTTGCGTCGCGACAGGATAACTCGCTTCCGCTTTTTTGGCGGCGTAGCGAACCTTGCCCGGACTTGCCGGTAGGTCAACCGAATGACCCCAACCGGACTTTGGCTGCGGGCCTCACGCATGCGCTACGCGGTTCGGGATGAACCCTGCATGACACGCTTGACCACCATGGCCGCGATCCCCGCGAGCACGGCCTTTGCCTGCGGGGACGCAAGTATGTCGATGATCGGGTTCGACGATTGGGCTTGCTCGTGAGGCTGGGCATCGCCACTGGCGAGGATATCCCGGAGCTGACCGGGCCTCCCATGCAGATCGGTGAGCACCTCGCCCAGTTCCTTCGGTTCGGGGGCCACTTGTCCCGGTAGCGCCACGCCGCGCGCGGCGGCTCGCTCCTGCAGCATCTTCACGAACGCCGCCCGTTCTTCCGGCGAAAGCTTGCCCAACGCTTCTATCGCTGCCTGCGCGTACTGGTCAGACGGCACGGCGTGTGACACATCACCATACCGTTTGAGAACCTCTTGATCGGAATAACCCTCCGACGGATTTCCTTGTTCGTATCGATCAACGAAATCCCGATACTCTTTCTGGCGTTGCCCACCGCCCAGTAACTCGTCAAGGATACCCATGTACAGCTCCTCCTTGCGTGATTAGCTCAGGCTGCTTGCCACAGACAACCACACGTTTCCCTTGCGCGACATACGAGCGATATCGGCGTTACGCAGAAGATACAGGCGAAGAGTGCGGTCGCTCCGATAGTTGCTACTTCCAAGGTAAACCCACGTTGAGAGTATTGACCTAGGTCAAAGGGTCATGGCGGCCGTGCAAACTGAAAGTTTTGCTTGTGAGGCGTGAGTGGACATTCCACGCGCGTGTCGCAATGATCGCTATTGTCCCTGCTGAAGCTTTTGGGTCCGGCCCTGTGCGGTTTGCGCCAAAACGGGCTGCACTTACAGTCCTCGGATTACGGCATTCGCCACATCGCGCCCGCCGTTTGTCTACCGGTTCGTATTAAATAAAATCGGGAATGCGCGATGGCAAATATTCGCAAGGGTCACCGTCGCGCGGTCCCCGCCCATCCTTTTGCTCTCCACAAGACCCGGTGACCGATGCGGATGGTCGCTCTGCGACGCCCGGCAATCCAGAGGAGCAAAAGATTCGTTTTTACGCCGGAGCAGCTGCCTTCGCCTGATCCGACGCATCAGGTTGCGCGGAGGTCACGTGAACGACTGCTTCCAAGGCTGCACCGAACGACCCGCTTGCTACCAACGCGTTGGAAGCGTTTCCCACCGTTTCTGCGGCTCCCGTTCCCAGCAAAGCGAACAGGATACGGGTTGCGCCAATCCTTTTACTGAGCCCTCGAACGACGTGCTGAATCTTGGCGGTGGACGGCTGACTCAGATAGCAGACACATACAAGCGCGGTGTTGGCCAATTCGAGCGAAAGCAATTTCGACATTGAGGAAGCATCAGCCTTTTCCGCAATTGCCTGAATCCCGCGGTACCGCAGAAGCTGCGCCAGCACAAGCGCCGTCGCCTCATCGAGTCGCCCGGCACCAGGGATGCAAACGACCGAAATAGACGAGGTCGACGGCTCCGGAATCAAAGCGTGCTCGGAGCCTGCTCGCTCGAATGTAATGGCAGCTCCGGGGCTTGAGCTTAGATCCGGGGAACTGGGTCCTGTTGCTTCCACGTCATGGTGTGCCCCCAGCTCAGCGACCAATTCTTCCACCGTTGAGACTACCCGATTTAATCGGTCCTGATCGAGGTGACCCAATTGACGGTCGGCCTCCGCGAGTCTCAGGCCTTTCAAGAGGATGTCGTCATAATAATTCTCAAGCGACGAGTCATTCAGGTATTCATGTGCCTGTTCCACCGCTTCAATGGGATCTCCCGCCAGCATTCGTTGATAAGCCAGTTGCGGCGGCGTCAGCGGTGGTCGGTCGCCAAGCATAACGTCAAGAAATTTGAGGCGATCGACATGCCGCCCAAGGACGACGAGACAAATTGTTAAGGGCGTGGCCAACACCAGTCCGACCGGCCCCCAAAGCCACGTCCAGAATGACGCTGACAGGATAATTGCAATCGGGGAAAGACCCGAGCTATGCCCAAAAATCAAGGGTTCGAGGACCTGTCCTGCGAGCAACTCAAGCACGACGAACAATGCCGCCGTAAGTATCAGCATCTGCCAGCCCGTGCCCACCGCCGCCGCGAGAATGAGAGGGAATACCGCAGATATCAATGCACCGATATACGGTACAAATCGCATAATCATCGCGATCAGACCCCATAGCGGAGCCGAGGGGACACCGATGAATTCAAGACCTAAGCCTATTGCAAGACCGAACACGCCATTGAACGCGATCTGGGTCAGAAAGAGCTTGCTCAGACGCTTACCGGCGTCGTCCAGGGCCGCAGTCGTGCGTTGAATATCCGCGGATCCGGCCAGTCGGACAAGCCGATTCCTCAGATCTTCCCGTTGCAGCAGGACAAAGACAACAAAGATCACGACGATCCCTGTCGTCGTTAAAGGTGAAATCAGTGGCTGGATGATTGCGCCAAACGTCGACAGAGCACCAGGATCGGGTTGCCTTACCTCAACGGGTATGGGTATCGGCTTGTCTGAGGGCTGTCTGGTGAGTTCGCCGTCAGTAGGTCGACCGGCCCCATCTCGATTCTGCAACTCTGTCTTCAATTCTTTCAGAACTGTCGACGCCTGCTCCAATGTTCCAGAGCCGCCGCCCATTAAGCCGCGCAGGCTTTCGATCTTGTCACTCAATGTTTGTTGATAGCCTGGCAGCTTGGTGGCGAGCCGGGTCGCCTGCGAAACCATAAGGCCGCCCAGACTAAATATGATCGAGAATCCGATGAAGACGACCACCAGCACAGAAATCGTGCGCGGAATTCGCCAGGAACGTAAGCGCATCACGAAGGGCGCCATAACGAAACTCAGGAGAACTGCTAACGCGAAGGGAACAAAAATTTCACGACCGAAATAGAGCGCAGCAATTATCAACGCTGCGACGGCCATATTCGTCAGCACAGTCCCCCGCGGCTGTGCCAATCTCATTTGAGGAGATTTCTCTTCCATGGCGCGTCTTCCATGGCGCGGCTCATTCATCCCATACGTGGGTGAATTCTCCTTCGCGACACCATCCTACACCGAACTAACTTGTTCCGACAGCCCGAGCATGCCGTTCAATATCGCTAGCTCGTCTCATAGCGCGCGGGTTGACAGCCCGCCGGGTGTTTTGCCCGTCGGGCAACACAGAGACGCGTAGCCCGGACGGAGCCAACGGGTCGGCGCGAAGCCGCCGCACGATGACACGCTCCGTGCAATCCGGGCTACGGCGAGAACAGGCGCCTAATAAGGCTGATAGTAGCCACGCGGACCGTAATAGGGACCGCCGCCATAATATCCCTGACCGCCATAGTAAGGACCCGGGCCGTCATAATAGCGATTCTCGTAGTACTCTTGGCGTCGGCTCTCTGCGATCGCGCCTCCGATCAGACCTGCCGCCACGCCCATGAAGGCAAGCCCTGCCGCATTTGGACCGCGGCGATAGTAGCGGTGGCGGCGGGCGGCGCTGAAATCGGTCGCTGCTGATCTGCCCGATGTCGCAGAGTCCGCGCTGACGGACGGCGAACCGGCCGGCGCCGCAGACGAGGGCGAGACGGAAGCTGTCGCCAGAGCCAGACTCGCAAACGCAGCCAGCGCGGTGTTGCAGCCAAACCTGGAATTTACGGGCCTATCGCTCATCTCACCGTCCTTTGCTCTCGCTCAAAGTCAAAATATGAAACGATCCACAACGTGCAAACCATTGAAAAGTTTCGTGATCGCGGCAATCTGCCACGCTTCGAACGATTGTAAACCGAACGACCAGATCCAGCTTGAACCACTCAACCTGAGCGGATAATGAACAGCCGCGCCGTTTTTCGGTCGCCGTAAGCGTTTCACGTGAACCAACGCATCAACCGACGCCGTCGGGATCGATGCATTTTCGCAGGTTCAACGTGACTGACGCGTCCTTTTCCTCAAGAGAAATCAGATGATTGCGGTTCGCAAACTGCCGGCGCGCTATGCGCCGATCGTGATGCCATTTGTGCTGTCCATCCTCATGACGGCCGTGGTGTCGGTCATTTCGACGCTCCGGAGCCTCGGCGCGACGCCGGCGTTCCTCGCGACCTGGCCGGGCGCCTGGGCGCTGTCATGGCTCGTCGCCTTTCCCACGCTGCTGATGGTGCTGCCACTGGTCCGACGGATCGTGGCGTGCGTCGTCGCTTCCCCATCTCAACCAGGCCGATAGCCGGCGCGGACGGCGGCACACGAAGCACGCCGTCCCGCTTCCATGATTGCGCCTGCGGGAGTGATCCTACGACAGCGCCCCGAGCACGCCGCGCGTTGCCTTGTCGATCTCCTCGACATAGCGGCGGCGGGCAAACGTCTCGGTGAGGAAGCCGACCACCTTGCGGCTGTCGGTGGAATCGACCACCGCCAGCATCTCGGCTTCCGCCTCGTCGAACACGGCCATCGCCGACTTCACGTTCATTTCCGGGATCAGCACGATCTCGGTCAGGCGGGCGAGCTCGATCACCTGGATGTCGTCGGCGATGCTGTCGAGATCGCTGGAGAACAGGTCGGGCAGCAGGACGAGGCCGACATATTCGTCGGCATTGTTGACGATGACGATGCCGGGCCGCGAGCCCAGCGCGAATTCACCGCGCACGGCGGCGATCGTCGTGGTCGATGGCACCTTGCCGACGTCGGAGCGCATCAGCCGCTCGACCGTGAGGTTGCGCAGCCAGCCGACGTCGTTGGCGCTGCGGATGGTCTCGCCGCGCAGATGCAGGCGCCAGGTCGAGAAGGAATGGCCGAACATGAAGCGGACGCAGATCGAGGTGACGATGCAGCCGGCCAGCACCACGGCGGTGACGTCGACATTGCGAGTCATTTCCAGCACGAGGAACGACATGGTCAAGGGGCCGCCAACGATGGCGACGCCGAGCGTCGCCATACCCGTCAGCATCGCGACCAGCGGGTCGATCACGAATTCCGGGCTGATGAGCAAAAGAACCGCAGCGAAGAACTTTCCGATCAGGCTGCCGACGAACAACGAGGCAAAGAACAGACCGCCGCGGAAACCCGAGGCGAGCGAGATCAGGCAGGCCGTCACCTTCAAGGCGATGATGATCGCGATCAGGCCGATCGTCATGTCGTGAAACAGATCCAGCACCATGGCGCCGTGGCCGGCCGCGAGCACCTGCGGCGTGACGATGGCAAAGCTGCCGACGATAAGGCCGCCGATCACCGGGCGCAGCCAGACCGGCAGCCAGACAAACAGGCGCTCGAACATCGAAGACGACCGCATCACGGCGATGCCGACGCCGCTGGTAATGAGCGCAAGCCCGATCAATGCCAGATATTGCTCGACGCCGACCGCGCTGACCTTCGGTATCTCGATAGAGTACGGCGCGCCGCCGAGCCATTGCGCGGTCAGCGCGCCAGCAAGCGAGGCCGCCAGGATCGGCGCGGCGCTGCCGACCGAATAGACGCCGACGATCAGCTCGCAGGCATAGAACGCGCCGGTGATCGGCGCGCCAAACGCCGCTGCGATCGCAGCGGCGGCGCCGCAACCGACGATCAGGCGCAAATCGTTGCGGCGCAGATTGAAGAACTTGCCGAGCAGTGAAGCGATCCCCGAGCCGATCTGGGTGTAGCCGGCCTCGAGGCCGACCGAGGCGCCGCAGCCGTTCGAGATCAGCGTCTGGCTCGACACCACCATGCTGTCGCGCATCGACAGATTGCCGCCGCGCAGCGCGTTCGCCTCGATCGGGTCGACCGCGTTGGAGATCTTCAGCCGCCGCCGCCACCACTCCATGATACCGAGCGCCAGTCCGCCGAGCGCGGGCGCGATCAGGGCCGCCCAGGGGCTGACCCGGGCGTGGGCGGATAGGCGAACATCGACGGGAATGCCGTAGATCACCATATGGGCAATCTGCGCTATCTCGGCCATCAGCGTCACGATGGCACCGGTAAGCGTGCCGATCACGAGCGCCAGCGGGATCAGGTAGAACTCGTTGCTGCGCAAGAGCGCGCGCAGGCGAACCATGACGCGGTTCGATCCCTTGCGATCGGCGATGTGTCTGATCCGCGCGAACACCTTTTTGCCCGCCCTAACCTTCCGACATGCCGTAGCCGGCCATGCGCTGGCTGACACGTTCGATCTCGGCACTCGACAGCAGTGGCGGTTTTCCGATCTGGAGGCAGCCGTGATACTGCCGCGCCAGCGTCTCGACCTCGACGGCGAGCCACATCGCCTTGTCCAGCGTCTTGCCGACCGTGATCATGCCGTGATGGTCGAGCAGACAGGCGAGCCGGCTCTCCAGCGCCCGCAGCGCATGCTCGGACAGCTCCGCCGTTCCGAAGGTGGCATAGGGTGCGCAACGGATACTGTCACCGCCGGCGGCCGCGATCATGTAGTGCACGGGCGGAATCTCCATGCCCATGATCGCCAGGATGGTGCAATAGGTGGGATGAGCGTGGACGACGGCGTTGACGTCGGGCCGCGATTTCAGGATGTCGCGGTGGAAGCGCCACTCACTGGAGGGCTTCTGACCGGGGGCATGCGAACCGTCCATCGCCATGAACACGATCTGGTCGGGCGTCATGGCGTCATAGGGCACGCTGGTCGGCGTGACCAGAAGCCCGTCCACATGCCGGACGCTGATATTGCCCGAGGTGCCCTGGTTGATGCCGAGCGCGTTCATGCGGCGGCACGCGTCGATTATGGCCTGTCGCTTTGCGAGTTCGTCCGCTGTCATCGACATCCCGATTTCATCTCGACTTTTTGGCGATGGGCGTTTGTTAGACCGGGAGTACGTCAAAGCAATGTGGCAGCGCAAGAGAAAGCGGCCGGGATTGGCCGCTGCCTTGCCGGCTGTACCGTTACATCAAGAAACCAGTTGTAAAATCAGTATATTAGCAGATTGTCGCAGGTTTACGAAAAGCTCGCCCGGACGGCCGCAATTCCGTTGATCACGAACTGCACCGAATAGGCCGCGAGCAGCATGCCAAGCACGCGTGAGAGCACGGCATTTCCGGTGCGCCCGAGGGTGCGCGCGATCAGGCTCGCGGAGACGAAGCACAGCATGCAGAGCAGGCAGACGGAGACGACGACCGCGATGATGATCGCGAGCTTGGCCCCATAGCCGGCATTGCCCGTCAGCAGCAGCGTGGTCGCGATCGCGCCGGGACCGGCCATCATCGGGATGGCCAGCGGAAACACCGCGACGTCGGAGGCATGCTCCGAGGTCGCCTTGTCGGCCTCGCGCGCCTCGCGATGCGGACGGTCGCCGAAGATCATCTGGTAGGAGACACCGAACAGCAGCAGTCCGCCGGCGATCTGGAAGGCGGGGATGCCGATCCCGAGTTGGCGCAGCAGCCAGTTTCCGGCCAGCGAGATCACCACCAGGATCGAGGCCGCGATCAGCGGCGCGCGCAGCGCGATCGTGCGCTTGACCTTGTCGGGCATGCCTCCGGTCGCGGCCAGGAAGGCCGGTGCAAGGCCGACGGGATCGACCACCAGCAGCAGCGTCACGAAGGCGGACAGGGCGAAGTCGAGCATGCGGGTGGGTCTCACGCGAGGTGCAGCCGCAATCCATAACCGCTGGAGGAGGCCTTCGCGAGGAACATTTGCCCTCGCAGAGTCTTGGTCGCGCGAGGATTGAGGAGGGCATCGCCCTTCCCGTGTCGCCTCAAGAGGAGGATTTATGGCTAAACGAGCAAAGAAACGGGCGAACGCGAAAAAGACCGCGGCGCGCCGTCCGCGTCAGGCACCGAAGATGTTGAGCGACCTGTTCCTGGAGACGCTGAAGGACATCTATTTCGCCGAGAACAAGATCATCAAGACGCTACCCAAGATGGCCAAGGCGGCGCATTCCAAGGACCTTGCCGCCGCCTTCAACAAGCATCTGCGCGAGACACAGGGCCAGGTCAAACGGCTCGATCAGATCTTCAAGATGCTGGGCAAGCCGGCCCGCGGCAAGCCCTGCGAAGCGATCAATGGCATCACCGACGAGGGCGCCGAGATCATGAAGGATTTCAAGAACGCCCCTGCCCTCGACGCCGGCCTGCTCGCAGCCGCTCAGGCCGTCGAGCACTACGAGATCTCCCGCTACGGCACGCTGCGCACCTGGGCCGAGGAGCTCGGCATGCCGGACGCGGCAAGGCTGCTCCAGGAGACGCTGGACGAGGAAGAGGCGACCGATCACACGCTGACCGAGCTCGCGACCTCGGTCATCAACCTCGAAGCGGAAGAGGAGTACCGCGCCGCGGCCTGATCGGCGCGACGCGCCCAACGGTTGCCTTCGATGCCGCGGAATATCCCCGCGGCGTCGAAGCGTGCGACTGCAAGGGCCTCTTCCGGTTGGAGAGGCCAGGCATGCTCCAAACGCGCAATGCTGGAATTTTGGGGAACCGTCCCCATATGCTCGTTTTCCAACCGCAGCGCCTTCCCCGAGTTTTGCCATGCAACCCAAAAATCCCCTCGACTGGATGCTGTCCGAAGCCCTGGACTCGCTGACCCGCGCCGAACGGCTGCGGCAGCAGTTCGGCCGCCAGGAAGCCTGCTGGGAGCCGCCGATCGACGTGCTCGAAACCGAGCATGAGCTTTTGATCCTGGTCGCGCTTCCCGGCGTCAATCCCGATAATGTCGAGACGGTGATCCTCGACGGCGTGCTCGTCATCTCCGGCCAGCGCACGCTGCCGCCGGAGCTTCGCAACGCCCGCATCCACCGGCTCGAGCTGCCGCAGGGCCGCTTCGAGCGGCGCATCGCGCTTCCCGTTGGCCGCTACGCCATCAGCCGCTTCGTGATGGACGGCTGCGTCGCGCTGCGCCTCGCCAAATCCTGAGGTCGATCATGGCCACCGAACAGATGAATACCGCACAAACCAATTCCCAAAATAATCCCGACGTGAAAATCCCCGAAGACGCGCTGATCGTCATCCCGGTGCGCGAGATGGTGCTGTTTCCCGGCGCCATCGCGCCGATCGCGATCGGCCGGGCGAAGTCCATTGCCGCCGCGCAGCAGGCGCTGCGCGAGCAGCGGCCGGTCGGCATCGTCCTGCAGCGCAGCCCCGAGATCGAGGAGCCCGGGCCTGATGATCTCTACCGGGTCGCGACCATTGCCAACATCGTGCGCTACATCACCGCGCCCGACGGCACGCATCACATCGTCTGCCAGGGCGTGCAGCGCGCCCGCATCCTCGACTTCCTGCCGGGAACACCGTTCCTGGCCGCGCGTTTCCAGCAGATCCCCGAGCCGACCACGAGCTCGCCCGAGATCGAGGCGCGCGCGCTGAACCTGCAGCGCCAGGCCATCGAGGCGGTCGAGCTGCTGCCGCAGGCGCCGCCCGAGCTGGTCGCGATGTTCCAGAGCACCACCGCGCCCGGCGCGCTGGCCGATCTGGCGACCTCGTTCATGGACATCAAGCCGCAGGACAAGCAGGAGGTGCTGGAGACCATCGACCTCGCCTTGCGCGTCGAGAAGGTGTCGAAGCACCTGGCCGAGCGGCTGGAGGTGCTGCGCATCTCCAACGAGATCGGCCAGAAGACCAAGGCCTCCTTCGACGAGCGGCAGCGCGAGGCGATCCTGCGCGAGCAGATGGCGACCATCCAGCGCCAGCTCGGCGAAGGCGACGGCAAGGCGGCCGAGGTCGCCGAGCTGACGGCTGCCATCGCCAAGGCCAACATGCCGCCGGAAGCGGAAGCGCACGCCAAGAAGGAGCTGCGCCGCTACGAGCGCATGCCCGAGGCTGCCGGTGAGTCCGGCATGGTCCGCACCTATCTGGACTGGCTGATCGAGCTGCCCTGGGCGCTGCCCGCGGAGAAGCCGATCGACATCACGGAAGCGCGTCGCATCCTGGATGCCGATCATTTCGGCCTGGAGAAGATCAAGGGCCGGATCATCGAATATCTGGCGGTGCGCAAGCTCGCTCCGCATGGCAAGGCGCCGATCCTGTGCTTCGTCGGCCCGCCCGGCGTCGGCAAGACCTCGCTCGGCCAGTCCATCGCACGCGCGATGGATCGCCCGTTCGTGCGCGTCAGCCTCGGCGGCGTGCATGACGAGGCCGAGATCCGCGGCCACCGGCGCACCTATATCGGCGCGCTGCCCGGCAACATCATCCAGGGCATCAAGAAGGCTGGCACGCGGAACTGCGTCATGATGCTGGACGAGATCGACAAGATGGGCCGTGGCGTGCAGGGCGATCCCTCCGCCGCCATGCTGGAGGTGCTCGACCCCGAGCAGAACGGGACGTTCCGGGACAACTATCTGGCCGTGCCGTTCGACCTGTCGCGCGTGGTGTTCATCGCGACCGCCAACATGCTGGACCAGATTCCGGGTCCGCTGCTGGATCGTATGGAGCTGATCAGCCTCGCCGGCTACACCGAGGAGGAGAAGCTGGAGATCGCGCGCCGCTACCTGGTGCGGCGTCAGCTCGAGGCCAACGGTCTGACGGCCGAGCAGGCCGAGATCGAGCCGGAGGCGCTGAAGCTGGTCGTCAAGGGCTACACCCGCGAAGCCGGCGTGCGCAACCTCGAGCGCGAGATCGGCAAGGTGTTCCGCCATGCCGCGGTGCAAATCGCCGAGGGCACGGCTGCCAAGGTCGTGGTGAGCCCGAAGGACATCGCCACCGTGCTCGGCCAGCCGCGCTTCGAGGGCGAGATCGCGCAGCGCACCAGCATTCCGGGCGTCGCCACCGGGCTTGCCTGGACGCCGGTCGGCGGTGACATCCTGTTCATCGAGGCCTCGCGCGTGCCCGGCCGGGGCGGCATGATCCTGACCGGCCAGCTCGGCGACGTCATGCGCGAGAGCGTGCAGGCTGCGATGACGCTGGTGAAGAGCAAGGCCTCGCAGCTCGGCATCGATCCGTCGGTGTTCGAGAAGAGCGACATCCACGTTCACGTGCCGGCGGGCGCAACCCCGAAGGACGGACCGAGCGCGGGCGTTGCGATGTTTACGGCGTTGACGTCGCTGCTCACCAATCGCACGGTGCGCAGCGACACCGCGATGACCGGCGAGATCTCGCTGCGCGGTCTGGTGCTGCCGGTCGGCGGCATCAAGGAGAAGGTGGTGGCTGCGGCCGCCGCCGGATTGAAGCGGGTGATGCTGCCGGCGCGCAACAAGCGGGACTACGACGACATCCCGAAGAGCGCGCGGGACAACCTCGAATTCATCTGGCTGGAGCGCGTCGACGAGGCCATCGCCGCAGCGCTCGAGCCGGCTGATGCCAAGGTCGAAGCGGCGGAGTGAAGACGATGAAGAAACTGCTGGAAAAAGCGAGGCAATCGCGGAGGACGCAGCGGCTGCGTCAGCTGCTCGATCGTGCGATCGACCGGGTTCGCGATGCGCTGGCGGCACCCGGGCCGCGGCTTCAGCCCGTTCCGGTCCGGGTGAAGCGCCGCAAGGGTTGAGCCCTCCGTCTCAAGCCCTCGCGGCAGCCCCAAACAAAAGGCCCCCTCCTAGCCGAGGGGGCCTTTGCGTTGTTAGCCCACCGCGTCCTTGGCGGCCTTGACCGGGCGGGCGCGGACGATCTTCCGGGCCGGCTTGGCCTTGAACATCATCTCTTCACCCGTGAACGGGTTGGTACCCTTGCGCGCCTTGGTCGCGGGCTTCTTGATGACCACGAACTTGGCGAAGCCCGGCACCAGGAACAGGCCGTTCTTCTTGAGCTCCTTGTGACCGACGTCGGTCAGCGTCTCCATGACGCTCTTGACGTCGCGCTTGGAAAGCTCGGTGGCGGTCGCAATCTTTTCGATCAGCTGCGATTTGGACATTTGGGTTGGCATCGTGTCTCCTCTGATTCGTTGCCGGTTGCATATTAGACCAACCGTTGAAGGCCCAGAGCCTTCTGCACAGTTTTGTCGCGATTTTACGGGCTTTTTTGGCCCTCTGAGGCAAAAAACCCTGCTTTTCAGCGGCTTCCAGAGCGGAAGGAGCCTCCGGCAGCGGTTTTTGCCTTGTTTCAAAGGCCCGCACGCCGCCTTGCTAAAGCTGATTCGCTGCTTTCGACAAGCGACGACCGGCCTCTTTGTGAAAGGCCGGTCGCGATTCACCCTGAAAAATAAGGCTAGACGCGCTCGATGATGACCGCAGGAGCCATGCCGCCGGCGGCGCACATGGTGACGAGACCGCGCTTCAGGTCGCGCCGTTCGAGCTCGTCGAGCACGGTGCCGATCAGGATCGAGCCGGTGGCGCCGATGGGATGGCCGAGTGCGATCGAGCCGCCATTGACGTTGACCTTGGCGCGGTCGAGCTTGAGGTCACGGATGTACTTTTCCGCCACCACCGCAAAGGCCTCGTTGATCTCGAACAGGTCGATGTCGTCGATGGAGAGCCCCGCCTTCGCCAGCACCTTGCGCGTGGCCGGCACCGGCGCGTTCAGCATCAGGGTCGGCGAGTCCCCCATGTTGGCCATCGCGACGACGCGAGCGCGCGGCTTCAGGCCGTGCGCGCTGGCATAAGCGGGCGATGCGAGCAGGATCGCGGCGGCACCGTCGACGACGCCGGACGAATTGCCGGCGTGATGCATGAAGTCGATGTTCAGGTCCGGATATTTCTGCAGGATCAGGCCGCGATAGGTCGTGCCCTTGTCGTCGAGTGCATAGTCGGCGATCGCGGGGAATGCGGGCTTCAATGCGCTCAGCCCTTCCATCGTGGTCTGCGGCCGCGGATACTCTTCATGGTCGAGCGCGAGGCTGCCGTCCTCGCGATGAACGGGCACGAGGCTCTTCTTGAAGTGACCGCCGGCAATCGCCTGCGCTGCGCGCTTCTGGCTTTCGAGACCGAGCGCGTCGACGTCGCTTCGCGTGATGCCTTCCAGCGTCGCGATCGCGTCGGCGCAAACGCCCTGATGCGACTGCGGATGCCGCGCACGCAGGCGCAGATTGCCGGAGTCCATCATCATCGGACCGCCGCCGCGGCGTCCTTCCATCGACATCATCTCGCAGCCGCCGGCGATGACGAGGTCTTCGGTGCCCGACATGATCGAGGCCGCCGCCATGGCGGCGCTGGTAATGCCGCTTCCGCAGAAGCGGTCGAGCGTCACCGCGCTGGCGCGCACGTCGTAGCCGGCATCGAGCGCCGACATGCGGCCGAGGTCGCCACTCTGGGTCGCGACCTGCGCGCTACAGCCCCATACGATGTCGTCGACATCGGCGGTGTCGATGCCGGTGCGATCGGCGAGCGCGCGCAGCACGGTCGCGCCGAGTTGCTGCGGATGAATGCCCGAGAGTGCTCCCTTGCCGGCCTTGCCGACGCCCCGCGGGGTCCGGCAGGCATCGATGATCAGCGCGTCAGCCATTGGCGTTGTCCTATTGTTTATGGGTGTTGATGTCGTTTCTGAATAAGGGGAAGAGTGGAGTCAACGTGCGGTGCCGCGCGGCCTCCTTGCAAAAAAACTGAAAAACAACCCCATGCACAGTAGAAGCGCGGGTTCCGCATGGGGCGCGGTGATACCGGTGAAGCGATTGGCCTGTCAGGCTAAACGGCCGTGGCCGCGCGATCTTGCGTCACCTCGCCCCGCCTGCGGGAAGAGGTCGGATTTTACGCGCGGCGGAAAATCCGGGAGAGCGAGAGAAAGCTACGCCCCCGCCGCGTTCTTCGCGATCACGTTGCGGTAGAAGGTCGCGCTGAGCTTTGGCGTGCGCACCTGCGTGTCGAAATTGACGTGATAGAGCCCGAAACGCTTGTTGAGCCCGAACACCCATTCAAAATTGTCCAGCAGGCTCCAGAGGAAGTAGCCGCGCACCGGCACGCCCTCGGCGGTCGCGCGCTGGAGCTGGGCGAGATAGTTGCGCAGGTACATGATGCGGTCGGTGTCGTAGATCTTGCCGTCGGGCGTCACCACGTCGTCGCCGGAGGTGCCGTTCTCGCTGATGTAGATCGCATCCGTCTTCCAGATCTTTGCGGCCAGCTTCGGCACCCAGTAGATCGTCTCCGGCGCGACGCGGAGCCAGTTCGAGTTCATGTGCGGGAACGATTTCGGGATCGGCAGCGGCATGAAGCCCGCGCCCTGGTCGGAGGGCACCACGTAGTTCTGCGGCGCGTAGATGTTGAGACCGAGGAAGTCGACCGGCGAGGAGATGATCTTCAGCTCGGCGTCGGTGTATTTCGGCGCATCGGCGCCGGCGTATTTCAGGAAGGCGTCGGTATACCGGCCCGTCATGATGACGTTGAGATAGCCGGCATTCATCTCGCGTAGCGCGATCTCGGCTGCACGGACATGCTCGGGCGTATCGATTGCGGGAACGCAGACGTCGATATTCTCGGCCGGCCCGACCCTGGTTCCGCGGCGGCCGTGCGCCCGCACCGCCTGCACCGCGAGCCCATGCGCGAGCGCGCTGTTATGCCTGACCTGGTTGACCTCCGCTTGCGGCAGCGTCACGCCGGGCGCGTCGATGCCGAGGCCATAGCCAAACTGGACGAAACGTCCGCTCTCGTTCAGCGTGAACACGTTCTTGACGCGATCGGTCAGGCGCTCGGCGACATAGCCCGCATAGTCGCCAAAGATCTTGCAGGTCTCGGTCGAGCGCCAGCCGCCGAAGCGATCCTGGAGCGATTGCGGCAGGTCCCAGTGATAAAGCGTCAGCCACGGCTCGATGCCGTTCCTGAGGAGCTCGTCGACGAGACGATTGTAGAAGTCGAGCCCCTTCGGATTCGGCTTGCCGTCGCCGTCCGGAAACACCCGCGGCCATGCCACCGAGAAGCGGTAGGCCTTGCAGCCGAGCTCCTTGATGAGCGCGATGTCTTCCTTGTAGCGGCGATAATGCTCAACGGCGCGATCGCCGGTGGTGCCGTCCTCGATCTTGCCGGGGATGCGCACGAACTTGTCCCAGATCGAAGCCCCCCGCCCGTCGACGTCGACCGCCCCCTCGACCTGATAGGACGAGGTCGCCGCGCCCCAGACAAAACCCGCGGGAAAGCCGTCCACGCCCCGCGGCGCCGGTGCCGGCTTGGTCTCGGCGGCCTCCAGCGGATTTGCGATTCCGGCTGCGGACAATCCCGCCAGCTTGGTAAACTGGCGACGCGAGACCTTGTCCGACATTGATACTGCCCCTTGAGACGATTGTTGCGGCCGCACAATGGCGTGTCGGAAGCTGCTTGAGAAGCGGGAGTTCCGGGACTTGCTGATGCAAAAATGCAGAAGAACGCCCCGGATTTACCCCCTGCCCTTCTTTTTACCTTTCAGGCCCTGAGCCGCATCGAAGCACGCCAGCAGCGAATTGATCACAGCTCGCGAGCCCAGACCATCCACCACGAAGTCGCGGTCCTTGCCGTTGGGCGGTATGATCTTCAGCTTCGCGCTGCGAATGCAGGAGCGATCGTCCGAAACCATCGATAGAACGATCCGGCGCGCCACCATCGATGGCAAGGACGCATAAATCCGTTCACAAACGCGGTCCCGAGTGATTGCGAGTCCGGCTGCGGACATCCCGCCAGCCTGGCAAGCAGGCGACGCGAAGTCTTGTCCGACATGATGCTGCATTGAACCGGGCACGCCGAGCGACCCGGCTCGCTCGATCAGCGCGAGCGCTTGGGCAATTTCGGAAGCTTGTCGGGATTGAACGCGGCTACCTGCTCGGTTCGCTCACGCGCGGGCGGCTGCTGTTCCGTGAGAATGAGCGTACCCTGGAGGATCATTCCCGGCATCTGCGCTGCCTTCGCCGTGTAAGTCGCGACCTTGCCGGGGCAGTTTCCCTCGATGTCCAGCGTGAGCTCGTCGTCGATGCCGAAGACCGTTGCACGTCCGTCGGTATGACGCTTCGTCGACACGGTGGCGGTGAAGCGATCTCCATCGACCTTGCAGGAGCCGTGATAGGTCATCAGGCTGTCGCAGCCCCAGATTTGTCCGTCTGCGACATGGACGATCCCGGTACCCTGGTCGAGTGGCGTCTTGTACCACGCCGCGTAGGTGCCGTCCTTCAGCATGGGAGCAGTCTCCCTTGACATTCCCTCGCGAATAATCCGCATGATTAGCGCTAAGAAACGGTTAATCGCGCGGCCCGTGCGAATCCGGTCTGTCCCTTCGCAACTCGGCTTCCAGTTCCTCGATGATGCTGTGAAGCAGGCACGCGGCAAGCGGATCGGTGACTTCGCGCTCCAGAAGCCTGTAACGCGCGATCTGGAATTCCCGCTCTCGCAACTGGTGCTCTGTCATCGGACGGGCCCTCCATCAAACCTACCCGGAAACAGCCAAGTCGTTTCGTTACAATTTTCAGATCATTTGCTATGGTTTCTGATCGGTAAAGGAACGCGGCGCCGAGCAAGTCGCAGGGTTTGCAATGTCGATCGTTCAAAGCTATCGCGCCTTCGCCTACAATAATGCCTGGGCGAACCACCGGTTGCTCCGCGCGTGCGCCGAGCTGAGCCAAGGCGAATTTGAGGTCGAGCGGACGGGCTTCTTCCCGAGCCTACAGCGGACGTTGAACCATATTTATGTCGTTGACCTCTTTTACGTCGATGCACTCGAGGGCGGATGGCTTGGGCCGAAGGCCTGGGAGGATCCCATCCCATTTCCAGCTCTTGCAGGGCTCTCGGAAGCTCAAGCATCGATGGACCGGCGCTTCATCGGCGTCTGCGATGCCCTGACACCCGCCTCGTTGAACGAAGACGTTCGGATCAATCGAGATCCTGGTGTCCAGATAGAGCGACGCGACCGGCTGCTGATGCATCTCATTCAGCATCAAATTCACCACCGTGGGCAGGCGCATGCAATGTTGTCGGGAACGCGCATCAAGCCGCCGCAGCTCGACGAGTTCTTTTCAGCTGCCGAAGCGCCGTTGAGGGCATCCGAGTTTGCCGATCTGGGCTGGACGGAGGAAACGGTTTGGGGGCCGCCCAACTGAGCGAGCCCACGCTACCGATTGCGGTTCCGACCTGCTCCGACCGAGGCGAAGACAACTTCCATCAGCCATGCAACACCGGCGTCCTTCATCGCAGCCTTGGTCGCGATGGCGCAGATCGTATCCGGTTTACGGGCGAAAGGCAGCTCGACGAACATCAATCCGAAATGCCCGCCGTGCTGCTGCACCAGACGCCGCGGCAATGCAGCGATCAGTTCGGACCCCGCAAGCTGGACCAGCGCCATCATAAAGTTCGGGACAGTCAAGGCAATGCGGCGCTTGAGACCGCGCTTTGCCAACATCTCATCGACGAAGCCGCGCGGCTCACCGCTGAGAGACACCAGCAGATGCTGCGATTGCGAGAAAGCCGCGGGTGTCGGAGCTCTGGCGAAGGCGTGTCCCTTGCGCATGGCCAGCACGAATTCCTCGTCGTAGAGCCTGCGCGCCTCGAAACGCGGCGATACCGCCGGCAGCGGCAGCATCGCGATGTCCAGCTCTCGTCTTTCGAGCATCTCGAGGCACTCGTGCCAGGGTTCGCCGATCGCGCCGCCGCGGGGCGCGGGCATCACATGGATCAATCCGATGTCGATGTGGGGCGCCCTTCTCGCGATCGAACCGAGTAGCTGCCCCGTTGTCGAGGCGAGAACAGCATCGGGTGCGCCGATCGTAAACCGGCGATGGCTTTTTGCAGGGTCGAATGGTCTAGCAGAGCCAACCAGTTGTTCGACGCGCGCGATGATTTCGGCGATCGGGTGGTCAAGCTCCAGGGCCCGCTCCGTTGGAACGACGCCCTTCGGCGTTCGCAGGAACAGCGGGTCGTTCAAAACAAGGCGCAGCCGGCCAAGCGCGTGGCTGACAGCGGACGGCGTCAGGTTCAGTCGCGCGGCCGCGCGCGCGACATGGCGTTCTTCCAGGACCACGCGGAAGAGCACAAGGAGATTCAGTTCGACCCTGGATAGATCAATTTGGTTCAGCATGTTGCTGAAATCATATCGCTGGATTCATCGAGATCAAGGCCTCATGGAATGCGCAGATGGTGCAATCAGGAGCTTCGAAATGATCAGAAGGTCGAAAGGGGTGAGCAAGGGCCATGGCTCGCCGGACAACCGGGACTCGCCGCACAGGATGTCGAGGCGCTCGATGATGATGGCGGCGGCGGCAATTCCTGCTTCCGGTCAGCTTCCAGCCAATGCAGCCGCCGGGGACGACGCGCTAGCCGGTCTCATCAAGCTCGCCGGCGAGAAGAATGCCGCTTTCATGCGTGGCGACATGGGCCGCTGGTCGCAGCTGGTCCGGATTGCCCCGGATTTCACGCTGATGCAGCCCTTCGGTGGCCCTGCCAGCTTCGGATTCGACAGCAGCCCAAAACGGCTGGCTGACCTGGCGCAATATTTCAGGAACGGGGAAACCGGACTGGAGGTCTTGCAGACCTATGCCTCGAACGGGCTCGTTGCGCTCGTCATGATCGAACGCCAGCGCGCGGAGGTCGGCGGCCTGCATGCCCAGGACTGGTCGCTGCGCGTCACGGAGATCTATCGCAAGGACAGCACGGACTGGCAGCTGGTACACCGCCATGCAGATCCGCTGGTCCGGCGCATTTCCTTGCAGCAAGCGGCGATCCTCGCCCGAGGCTGGGCGGAGTAAAGGCGATGTCTTTCGCCCTCCAGAGGCGGCCGGGCTTGCGTGTCGAACTCAGAACGTCATCCGCATGCCCGCATAGAACGCACGGGGCCTTGCCGGGCTCAGCGATCGCGGGTCGTTAAATTCCGCACCGCCATTGGTGAAGTTGGGCAAGGCTTCCCTATCGAAGAAGGTGCCAAGGGTCGAGTAGCGGTTGTCGAAGATGTTGGCGACGCGACCGTAAATCTGCAGGTTCTTGGTGATCTGGTAAGAGGTGTGGAGATTGAACACGGCGTAGGACGGCAGCTTCGGAAACTGGTTGGACTCATCGCCGACGAAATACTGGCTCGAGACAAAGAGCGCGTCACCTCCGACCTTCCAGACATCGGTAACCGCATATTCGATGCTTGCCTTAATAAGGTGGCTAGGGAGGCGCGGAATGTGATTGCCCGGCAAGACCTGGATGTTGCCGGCGTCGGCGAACGGGCTCTCTGATCCAAGCGTCAGCGCGTCGAGGAAGCGCGCGTCCAGGAACGCATAGCTCGCCTGGAACTGAAGCACATTCGACTTCAGGCTCACCTCGGCTTCGATACCCTGCCTGCGCGTCCGGCCGACGTTCTGGAAAAAGCCGAAGCCAGTCAGGCCGGGAATTGGGGTCGCGAGGATGTCGTCGTAGTTGGTGGCACGGTAGGCACCGATTTTCCAGCCGAGCGAGCCGATGTTCAATTCCTTGGTGCCGCGGAAGCCCGCTTCGAAGGTCTTGGAGACGACTTGCTGCAGTGAGGGGTCAGCGATCAGGAACTGCCCGATGATGCATGGCCTCGCCGGATCGGCGCAGCCGAGCTCGAGTGGCGTGGGCACCCGGTTGGCTTCGGAATAGCCCGCATAGGCGGTCACTTCAGAGGTGATCTTGTAGGTGCCGCCGATGATCGGATTGAACCGATCATAGGTATGATCGCCATTGAGTGCGGTGCCGAGCTGGTCCATCAGCGTGACACGGGCCGCATTGAATCGCCCGCCTGCCGTCACCGCAAAGCGATCGTCCACGTTGAACGTGTCGAGCGCATAGAGCCCGTGATATTGGTTGACGGTACGAAGCGACACGGGGCCAACCGAAGTCGGGGCACCGGAGGGACCCAGGAATATGCCGCTGCCCGTGACGACATAGTTCGTGCCTATCGTTCCCAATTCGGCGCTACCGGTGAAGCGCGTGCTGCTGACATCATAGCTCGCGCCAACTACGAAGCGGTTCTCATGACCGAACAGCTGGTCGGTGTTGGTTGCCTGACCGGATACGCCAAATGTGGTCGATTTCGTGCTGGTGCGATCGATCTCGCTGAGGATGGCGTCTGGCGCAAAGGTATTGGCGAGCTGAACGCCATTCAGGCCAAAAGCCGGGACCGTATCATTGCCAAAGCACAGGAGCGTTGGATCGGCACATGCCTGGGCGTCGGTCGGGTTTCCGTCCACGGTGCTCTGTTTGAAGCTGCGCAGATGCGCCGTGCCCTCAAAGGTCCAGGTCGGCGTCGCCTCCACCTTGCCGGTCAGGTTGAGATAGCCGACCTTGTTGGAAATGGTTTGTGGCGTTGTATAGGTCGCGCCCCAATATTGTTGGAGCAGTTCGGCCGGAACAGTGCTGGGTCCTGCCAGGGAATTGTTGGCGACGCCGCCATTGAGGTGGAACTCGTTGCCTTCGAAGCGATACCCGACATCGCCATAGAAGCGCCGAACATCCGATTGCGAGAAATTGCGGAAACCATTGTCGTGAATGCCTTCGAGCGCTCCGTAGACTGCCCAGTTATTGTCGACCTTCTTGCCCCATTGTGCAGAGCCCTGGATGCGGCCGAATGAGCCGCCCATGATATCGATCTCGGCCCCTTGATAGTTGAAGCCGTTCTTCATCTGCAGATCGATGGCGCCGCCGAGCGCGTTAAGGCCGTATGCCGGATTGTTAGTTACGACCACTGCCGATCGGATCGCAGCCGTCGGGATCAGATCCCAATTGACAGTGTCGGAAAACGCCTCGTTGATGCGTACGCCGTTCTGGTAGACGGCGAGGCCCTGCGGCGTGCCGGCCAGAGGTGAAGCGACGAAGCCGCGAAACTGCACATCGGGCTGGAATGGATTGCCGGTCACTTCATTGATGCTGAGACCAGGCACGTACTGCTGCAGGGCAACGGCGATATCTGGCGAGGCGGTACGCCTGATCTGGCTGGCATCGACCGCATTGATCGCGGACGGCACCTTGTCGACATCGAGACCTCGGCCGGTGCCCGGTGAGGTCGGGTAGACGTAAAGGCGTGTCTTCGGAGCGGCGGACGCCGGCGCCCCTACCCGTGCGACCGGCCGCGTTGGCGCACTGCGCCTCACGGCCGACGGCGGTGGTGCGGTGATCTCGACGGCCGGCAGATTCTGGACGTTGGTTTCCTCATCCTGCGCGGCTGCGGCGGGGCCTGCAAGGACCAAGCCCGACACCAGCCCCGTCGACACCGAGGCTATCAACAAACGACGCTTGAACCAAAGAGGCTTGCCCATCCCTGCCTTCCCATCCGTGACCACCGGCTGTTTTGATTTTCGCCGTTTGGTTGAGATGAGTGTATTCGGCGGCAGTGAGTCCGCCAGCCACAAAAGGTCTGGCACTATCCGCACCCGTTTTCCCGACCAAATCGGGAATTTTTCCCGATGCAATCAGGACGCCGCCGTCGGAACCAGCGCCTCCACGGTCAAGCCGCCGTCGCCGGAGACGACGTTGAGCGTGCCGCCCAGCGCCAGAATGCGCTCGCGCATGCCGACGAGGCCGAAGCCGAGCTTCTGGCCCGGCTCCATGCCGCGGCCGTTGTCGCTGACCCGCACGCGCGCATAGCCGCGGCCGCCGGCCTGCTCGACGGGCTCGATCACGACATTGACCGACGTCGCGCCGGCGTGGCGGAACACGTTGGTGAGCGCCTCCTGCACGATGCGGTAGATGGTGAGGTCGGCCGTCTCGCCGGTGACCCCGAGCGTGGCGGAGATCACGGTTTCGATCGCGACGTCGGGATGCGACTCCCGCCACAGCCGCGAGAGCGATTCCAGCGCCTGGCGCAGGCCGAGCTCGGCAAGGCCGACGGGCCGGAGCCGCTCCAGCACCCGGCGGGTGAACTGCTGGAGCTGGTTGATCTGTTCCAGCAAGGCGCTGCCGTGCTTCCGGACCGAGTCGGCATTCGGCACGCGCCCGTCCGCGAGCTTCGCCAGCGCGCTCGCATGCGCGCGCAGCGAGAACAGATACGGCCCGAATTCGTCATGCAGCTCGCGCGCGATCTCCTTGCGCTCGACGTCCTGGAGCGACACCGCGCGCTCGGCCAAAAGCCGCTTTTCCTCCACCGCCTCGCCGAGCGCCGCCGCGAGATGATTGAGCTTGCCGCAGATCGCGGCCAGCTCGGGCGCACCGCCCGGCGTGGCGCGCGCGTCATAATGCCCGCCCTCGATCGCGGTCATCGTCTGCGCCAGCGACTGCAGCGGCGCGAGCGCGCGGCCGACCACCGTCATCATCACCAGGAACAGCGCGAGCGCGATCACCGAGCCGACCTCGAGCTGGGTCACGATGGCGTCCCAGATCTCGGCGATCTCGTCGTCGGGATGCGCGGTGATCACCAGCGAGCCCGGCTTGCCATGGACCGAGACCGGCACGCTCACCGTGGTCTGCTCGGGATGAACCAGGCTGACGAACCAGGCCGGCGGTCCGCGCGCGTCGTCGTCGGCAGGCCGGGGCGGCGTCAGCGGGTTACCGCCGGCGTCCTGAAGCGCGATGCTGACATGGCGCAGGCGGCTCAGATCGCGCGCGATCTGGTTCAGCCTGGCATCCGGATCGGGCGCCTCGTTCAGATCCGCAACGATCATTTCGATGAATTCACGCGCAAGCCGGATCACGCTCTGGTCCTCGGCCTGCACGCGCGGCCCGGCTTCCGCGACCTGGCGGCCGATATTGACGGCGAGCCCCAGCGCCAGCAGCAGCGCCAGCAGAAGGTTGATGCGCGCGCGCAACGATAGATTTTGCCACATTGGTGCTGCCCGTGCCTCGCGAAGGTTGGCCCGCGCCTGTCCGATGACGTTGACAGAGGCGAAGCGCCCGGTATCTAATCGAAAGCGTACAGCAATCCCGGCCGGGTTGCATGAGGCGACATGAGACGCGCGCAGCGTTCTTGTTCGGATCATGCGGCGGAAAAGCAGGCCGAGGCTGTCACGGGGAACGCCTATGCGCATTCTGATCGTCGACGATCATCCCATTGTCGCCTCCGGCTGCCGTGCCGTGCTGGCCGACGAGGGCGAGATCGAGATTTTGGAGGCCGCCGACGCCGAGGACGGCGAATGCGTCTTCATTGTCGAGCGCCCCGACCTGTGCATCATCGACATCAACCTGCCGACCGTCTCCGGCTTCGAGCTCGCGCGCCGCATCCTCGAACGTGCGCCCGAGGCCCGCATCATCATGTTCAGCATGAACGACGACCCTGCGTTCGCCGCGCGCGCGATCGAGTGCGGGGCCAAGGGCTACGTCTCCAAGACCGGCGACCCCGACGACCTCGTCGAGGCGATCCGCGCCGTCGGGGGCGGCGGCACCTATCTGCCGACCGCGATCGCGCGCAGCATCGCGTTTGCAGGACCGACGCTGGCGCAAAGCCCGCTGTCGAAGCTGAACGCGCGCGAGATGGAAATCCTGCGGCTCCTCAGCGCCGGAAAGAGCCTGTCCGAGATCGCCTGGCTGGTGCAGTCGTCCTACAAGACTGTCGCCAACACCTCCTCGATCATGCGACAGAAGCTCGGCGTGAAGACCTCGGTCGAGCTGGTGCGGCTGGCGATCGACAGCGGCGTCGCCTGACGCATACACCGCCACGAATTCGGTCACACAAGCGTTGCAATCTTGATGTGGTTAGATGCCACGGAGCATTACGGCATGACGATCCAGACTGTCTCGACCAACACTTCCTATGGCGGCGTGCAGCGCGTGTACCGCCATGCCAGCCAGGCGACCGGAACCGACATGGTGTTCTCGGTCTATGTTCCCCCGCATGCGGCCGGCGCAAAGCTGCCCGTGGTCTGGTATCTCTCCGGCCTCACCTGCACCCATGCCAACGTCACCGAGAAGGGTGAATTCCGCAAAGCCTGCGCCGAGCTCGGCCTGATCTTCGTCGCGCCGGACACCAGTCCGCGCGGGCCCGACGTGCCGGGCGATGCCAACAATGCCTATGATTTCGGCCTCGGCGCCGGCTTCTATGTCGACGCGACGCAACAGCCGTTTGCGCGCAACTATCGCATGTGGAGCTATGTCACCGACGAGCTGCCCAAGCTCGTGGCGGAGAATTTTCCGGTCGACGCCAAGCGGCAATCGGTGATGGGACATTCGATGGGCGGCCACGGCGCGCTGACGGTCGCGCTGCGCAATCCGCACCGCTATCGCGCCGCCAGCGCATTCGCGCCGATCGTGGCGCCTTCGCTCGTGCCCTGGGGCATCAAGGCGCTAACCGGCTATCTCGGACCGAACAAGGAGACCTGGCGCAACCACGACACCGTGGCGCTGATCGAGGACGGCGCGAAATATTCCGGCTTCCTCGTCGACGTCGGCGAGGCCGACAATTTCCTGAAAGAACAGCTCCGGCCCGAGCTGCTCGAGGCCGCCTGCACCAAGGCGGGCATCCCGCTGACGCTGCGGCGGCAGGCGGGATATGACCACAGCTATTATTTCATCTCGACCTTCATGGGCGATCATCTGCACTGGCATGCGGAAAGATTGAAGGGGTGATTTCTTCCTTCTCCCCTTGCGGGAGAAGGTGGCGCGAAGCGCCGGATGAGGGGTATCTCACCGCGCGTTCAAATAAGAGTTGGACTCGCGGAGAGATACCCCTCACCCGTCTCGCCGCTACGCGGCGAGCCACCCTCTCCCGCAAGGGGAGAGGGTGCAGCGGCGCTCGCGGAGAGAAAATCTACTCCGGTTTCCCGTAATTCGGCGCCAGCAATCGATTGCGGATCAGATAGCTCATCGTGCGCGACCACGATTCGTCCGTGTTGCCGCGCATGTCGGCGCTGGCGACGGTGATCATGTTGCCGGTCTTCACGTCGCGCAGATAGATGTTGAGATTGATGATCAGGTTCGAGACCTTCTGCACCATGCCGGTGATCTCGAGGTCGGCGCCGAGCTGCCCGGCAAGCTTGAGGTCGCAGCCGCCGCAGGCCTGCAGATTGGCGTGACGGGCGGCATCCCTGACCGGCGCGATGTCGAGCAGCTGGAACCTTCCTGACAGCGCCAGTTCCTTGCGCAGCTGCTCGCTGATGCGCTCGAGCCGCGCCGCCTCCGGCTTGGAGCCGTAGAACTCGCCGGGAAGGCTGGTGTCGATCAGCTCGAAATCGAACACCGCGAGCCTTGGCGGATCGGCCAACGCGACCGACCCCGTCAACAGCAAAGCTGCGAAACAGATCAGCGCTCGCATGATCGTGAACCCGGGCCTCGCGCGAGCGGGGACGAAATGCGGGGTTGCAAGCCGGGTCAAATCGGTCATGCTTTAGCAGAGACAATTCTCCACCGGCGGTCAAGCCAGGGAGAACATCTGGAGGAAACATGATCCGATGGTTGGTCGGCCTGATCGGCCTGGGTCTTGCCGCGACGAGCGCGCTCGCGGCCGACCCGGTGCAGATCGGCGTCGGCTATCTCGGCGTCGCCGGCACCAGATCGACGCTGTCGCTGGTCGAGCAGCCCGCGGAGAATGACGGCGTCGCCGGCGCGCGCCTCGCCATCGAGGACAACAACACCACGGGAAAATTCCTCAACCAGCGTTTCACGCTGGAGGAGCGCCGCATCAGGGAAGGCGAAGATCCGGTCCAGGCTGCGGCTGCGCTTGCCGAGAAAAACGGCTTCATCATCGCCGACCTGCCGGCCGACGCGCTGTTGAAGGTCTCGGATGCCCTGCGTGAGCGCGGCACGCTGCTGTTCAACGCCGGCGCGATCGACGAGCGCCTGCGCGAGGCCGATTGCCGCGCCAACGTCATCCACACCGCACCGACGCGCGCGATGCTGGCCGATGCGCTCGGCCAATATCTGGTGTGGAAGCAGTGGAAGCGCTGGGTGCTCGTGGTCGGCTCGCATGACGAGGACAAGCTGTTTGCAGACGCGCTCCGGCGTACCGCCACACGCTTCGGCGCCAAGATCGTGCAAGAGAAGACCTTCGAGGACAAGGGCGGCGCGCGCCGCACCGATAGCGGTGTCACGCTGATCCAGCGCCAGATGCCGGTGTTCACGCAACAGTTGCCGGCCTATGACGTGCTGGTCGCCGCCGACGAGAGCGAAGTGTTCGGCGCCTATCTGCCCTATCGCACCTGGGACCCCCGCCCCGTCGCAGGCTCGGCGGGCCTCGTGCCGCGCAGCTGGGACGCATCGCAGGACCAGTGGGGCGCGATCCAGATGCAGAACCGCTTCATCAAGCTGAACTCGCGGCGCATGACCCCGCTCGACATGCAGGCCTGGACGGCGGTACGCATGATCGGCGAGGCCACCTCGCGCACCAATTCCGGCGACGTCAAGAAAGTCACCGACTTCATCAAGGGGCCGGATTTTTCGGTCGCTGCCTTCAAGGGCACAAGACTGACCCTGCGCGACTGGAACCTGCAGCTGCGCCAGCCGATCCTGCTGGTCGACGGCCGCATGGTGGTGTCGGTGTCGCCGCAGGAGGGATTTCTGCACCAGGTCTCCGAGCTCGACACGCTCGGCTACGACCGCCCGGAGAGCAAATGCAAGCTGAAATGAGGACGCGAATGTTGCGCATGTGGCGTGTGGGGTTGCTGTCCGGACTGGCGCTTGCGGCCGCGCCCGCGCATGCGTTCATCGCCTATGTCTCGAACGAGAAGAGCAACACGGTCTCGGTGATCGACACCGACAGCTGGACCGTGACCAAGACCATCAAGGTCGGCCAGCGCCCGCGCGGCATCGATTTCACGCGCGACGGCAAGTTCGTGATGGTCGCGGTCGGCGACGACGACACCATCCAGGTGATCGATGCGAAGACGCAAGCGATCGTGGACAGCCTGCCCTCCGGGCCCGACCCGGAATTGTTCGCGCAGGATGCCGCCGGAAAAATCCTCTATGTCGCCAACGAGAACGACAACACGGTGACCGTGATCGATCTGGAGAAGCGCGCGCGGCTCGGCGACATCCAGGTCGGCGTCGAGCCCGAAGGCATGACCATCAGCCCCGATGGCAAGACACTGATCAACACGTCCGAAACGACCAACATGGCGCATTTCATCGACACCTCGTCGCGCCAGATCGTCGCCAACGTGCTGGTCGACGCGCGGCCGCGCTTTGCCGAATTCAAGCACGACGCGTCCGAAGTCTGGGTGTCCTCGGAGATCGGCGGCACGGTCTCGATCATCGATCCCAAAAAGCACGAGGTGACCGGCAAGGTCACGTTCGAGATTCCGGGATTGCGGAAAGAGGCGATCCAGCCGGTCGGCATCGGCATGACCAAAGACGACAAGACCGCCTTCGTCGCGCTCGGCCCGGCCAACCGCGTCGCCGTGGTCGACGTCGCCTCGCGCAAGGTGACGAAATACCTGCTGGTGGGACAGCGTGTCTGGCACATGGCGTTCACGCCGGACGAGAAATATCTGCTCACCACCAACGGCGTGTCGAACGACGTCTCGGTCATCGACGTCGCCGCGCAAAAGGTGATCAAGACCATTCAGGTGGGCGAACTGCCCTGGGGCATTACGATCTCGCCATGACCAGCCCTGCTCCCATCGCCGAACCGCAGGAGATGCCGAGGCTGCAAGCGGCCGCGGTGCCGGCGCTGTCGATCGACGGCGTCAGCCATTCCTACGGGCCGCGCCGGGCACTGATGGACGTGTCCTTTAATGTGCAGCCGGCGAGCTTCACTGCGCTGCTCGGGCTCAACGGCGCGGGCAAGAGCACACTGTTCTCGCTGATCACGCGCCTGTTCGGCATCCAGTCCGGGCGTGTCGGCATCTTCGGCCACGACATCAGCAAGAGCCCCGGCGAGGCGCTGCGGCTGCTCGGCGTCGTATTCCAGCCGCGCACGCTCGATCTCGACCTGTCGCTGACGCAGAACCTGCTCTATCACGCCGCACTCCACGGCATCAGCCGGCGCGAGGCCGCCGTGCGCAGCGGCGAGCTGCTCGGCCGCATCGGGCTCGAAGAGCGTGCCGGCAGCAAGGTGCGCGATCTCTCGGGCGGCCAGATGCGGCGGCTGGAGATCGCACGCGCCCTGCTGCACCGGCCGCGGCTGCTGTTGCTGGACGAGCCGACCGTCGGCCTCGATGTCAAGGCGCGCGCCGACATCATCAGCCATGTCCGCCAGCTCGTCACCGAGCAAGGCATCGGCGTGCTCTGGGCCACGCATCTGTTCGACGAGATCGTGGCCGGTGACGACCTCGTGGTGCTGCACCAGGGCAAGGTGCTGGCGCAGGGGCCGATGAGCCGCGTCATCACCGATGCCGGCGCGCAGGACGTCAACACCGCCTTCATGCGCCTGACCGGTGCGCAGACGATGCCGGGAGGCGGCGCATGAGCAGCATCACGACGCGGGATACACCGCGCGGTTTCTCGGCCGCGGAATACATGACCTGCCTCACCGGCATCGTCTGGCGCGAGGGCCTGCGCTTCCTGCATCAGCGCGAGCGCTTCGTCTCGGCGCTGGTGCGGCCGCTGGTATGGCTGTTCATCTTCGCCGCCGGCTTCCGCCAGGTGCTCGGCATCTCCATCATCCCGCCCTACGAGACCTACATCCTCTACGAGGTCTATATCGCGCCCGGGCTGATGGCGATGATCCAGCTCTTCAACGGCATGCAGTCCTCGCTCTCGATGGTCTATGACCGCGAGATGGGCAATATGCGGACGCTGCTGGTGAGCCCGCTGCCGCGCGGGTTCCTCTTGTTCTGCAAGCTGCTGGCGGGCACTGCGGTGTCGCTGCTCCAGGTCTATGCGTTCCTGCTGATCGCCTGGTTCTGGGACATCACCCCGCCGCCGTCGGGCTATCTCACCGTGCTGCCGGCGCTGATCCTGTCGGGGCTGATGCTGGGCTCGCTCGGCATGCTGATCTCCTCGGGCATCAAGCAACTCGAGAGTTTTGCCGGCGTAATGAACTTCGTGATCTTTCCGATGTTCTTCGCCTCCTCCGCGCTCTACCCGCTCTGGCGGGTGCAGGAGGGCAGCCCCTATCTCTACTATCTCTGCCAGGCCAACCCGTTCACCCATGCGGTCGAGCTGATACGTTTTGCATTCTACGGGCAAATCAACTGGATCTCGCTGGCGGTAGTGGCGGCCTGCACAATCGTCTTCATGATCGGCGCGATTCTGGCCTATGATCCCTCGCGCGGGCTGGCGCGACGGGGCCCTGCGGGAGGCGAAGGATGAAGGTTCTGGCCATGGCCGCTTTTGCGCTCGCCGTTGCGAGCACGGCTGCGTGCGCCGCCGATCCACGCTATCCCAACTGGCCTTGCACGCAGGCCAAGGTGCCGGACATCTCGCTCGCCGCCGTCTGGGCCGGTCCCGCACTCGACGACGCCGAGACCAAATGGAAGGACGACGCAAAGGTCACCGCGCTGGTCTCAAAACTGTCGGCGCGGAAGACGCCGATGGACGAGGCCGAGAAGTCGGTGAAGGAGTTTTTGGCCGGCTCCGCCGCTGACAAGACGGCGAACGCCAAGCTGTTGTTCGCCGGCTTGTTCGACACGCTCAACGCCCAGCGCTCGCAGGTCATGAACGGGCTCGAACGCGTCAGCCGCAAACAGCGCGAGGCGGCCGACAAGATCCGCGAGGAGTCGATCCAGCTCCAGGCGCTCCAGAGCGCGACACCACGCGACGACGCAAAGGTCGATGCGCTCAGCAACCAGTTGATCTGGGAAACCCGCATTTTCGAAGATCGCCATAAGGTGGTGCGGTTCGTCTGCGAGGTTCCGACCGCGATTGACCAGCGCCTGTTCGCTCTCGGACGCGTGATCCAGCAGGAAATGGAATAGCGTCAGCCTCGCTGACGACGACTTTCGGAAGGTTCCCGCGATATCAGCGCCATCGTTACCCTTTGCCGCGCTATCAGCCGGAACCAAATCGCTCTAGGATGGCTTGTCGACGTGAACTCCAAGACGTCGGGAGGCCTCGATGGGAACAACAAAATTCATCTTCGCATGCGCTGCAGCCATCAGCACGCTTGCGTCCCCCGCTTTTGCTGACGACATGACCGGGATGGTCACCAGAATCGACCGGCTCAACAGCACGATCTCGATCCAGCAGACACAGAAGGGCACGGTCGGCGGCAGCGCAGGCGGCGCCGGCACGCTTCAGGAGTACAAGGCCAAGGACGCCGCGATGCTGGATGCCGTCCATGCCGGCGACAGGGTGACGTACTCGGCGACCGACAATAACGGTACGGGCACGCTGACGAAGCTGCAGAAGCAGTAACCCTGCATCTTCACCTGTCCCCGCGCGCGGCACGGCGTCATGGCCGGGCTTGTCCCGGCGATCCACGCCCAACCACGCGGATTAAGAACGTGGATGCCCGGGACAAGCCCGGGCATGACGACCTGTACCTACTGCTCCGGCCGCGGCTGCGGCGGCGTCTCCTCGGTCGGGAGGTTTGCGCGCTCCCAGCCGTCGGTGCCGTCGGGGTACCAGGCGACGTTGGCATAACCGTAAGCCAAGGCGCGCTTGGCGGCGTTCCAGGACATCCAGCAGTCGGCCAGGCAATAGATTACCAGCAGCGCAGCCTTGTCGCCGCGCGCGGCGTGGGCGAGGCCGCGCTGGAAATAATCGTCCATGGCGGGCGGCAGCACGCCGTAGCCGGTGTCCGGCAGCCAGGTGCTGCCCGGTATGTTTTTTCGCGGCATATCGCGCCAGACGGTGCCTTCGGGAAGGTTCTTCGGCTTCGGCGCGCGCGGCAGCACGTCGATGAAGGCGCCGCTCTTCGCACGCCAGATCGCTTCGGCCTCAGCAGTCGTCAGCACGCGCGCGCCAGTGAGCGTCGCCGGCACCGGCGCGCGGTAATTGTCGGAGCGATACCCCTCGGGCTCGAACGGCTCCTGCTGCTGCGCCAACGCCGGCGCCACCAGAATGGCGGCAACCAGCGCAGCGGCAACGCGCCGCCTCACGGCGTCTTCTTGGCCGTCTCCGCGCCGAGCGGCTTGTCGCTCTCGTCGAGCAGCGGTACGCCGAAGTCGAGCAGGATCTTGTTGATCTCGCCCTGGTTCTCCTGGATCAGCTTGTTGAGCTGCCGCTTCCAGTTCTGGTCGGCGGGGCGCACGCCCATGCCGATGCGATAGATCAGCTTTGGCCCCGAGGTTTCCTTCACCAGCGACGTGACATGAAGCGAGCCGGCCTTCTTCGCATAATACCCGGCCATCGGACCCCACAGCACGCCGGCGTCGATCTTGCCGGCGACGAGGTCGTCGACCATCGCCTGCGCGGAGTTGTCGAAGCGCGTGTCGATCATCAGCGGATAGGGTTTTGCATCGCCCATCAGGCCGGCGATCGCCATGTTGGTCGCCGGCGGCGTGCCGGCGACGATGCCGACATGCTTGCCCTTCAGGCGCGCGTCTTCGAGCGTATCGACGTCCTCGAGCCCGCTGCCGGTCTTGGCGACCAGCGCATAGGTCGTGCGGTAATAGGGATTGGTGCCCTGCACGAGGTCATCGCCTTGCGGAAATCCCATGATGACGTCGCAGCGATGCGCACCCAGCGTCATGCGCACGAAGCCGGTGGCCTGCGGGAAGAAGACGTAGTCGAGCTTCTTCTGGAGCTTGTCCGCGAGCAACTCGGCGAGCTTGTTCTCGAACCCCTCGCCCTTCTCGTTCGAGAACGGCAGATTGCGCGGGTCGGCACAGACGCGCAGCACTTTTGGATCGACCAGCTCGAACGAGAGGTCGCCGGTCTCGCTGGTCTGCGCAATGGCGACGTCGCCGAATGCGCAGGATGCCACCAGGACCCACAGTGAAAACAACCAGCGACGATGTCGCCCGGCCTCCGTCATCGCGCTTCCTCCTCGGTTTGTTTGAATGCTAGCCATGCAACGCATGACGCGCCATGCTTTGCCAAACTTTGTGTTGGCTTTGGTTTGTTGCAGTGCAGTGCGGCAAGCCATCTGAACTGAGGCGGAAAAGTGTCTCGCATCGCTTCCTTGATCGCAGCCCTGTCCCTGCTGGGGACAGCAACGCTAGCACGCGCCGGGGCAGCCGAATTGCCTGTGAGCGAAGTCGCACCGGGAATCTTCGTGCACTCCGGGACCACCGCCCTCATGACCCGCGAGAACGAAGGCGACATCGCCAATGTCGGCTTTATCGTCGGCGAGGATGCGGTGGCCGTGATCGACACCGGCGGCAGCCTCCGTGAGGGCGAGGCGCTGCTGGCGGCGGTGCGGGCTCGCACATCCAAGCCGATCCGCTACGTCATCAACACCCACGGCCATCCCGACCATGTCTTCGGCAATGCGGCCTTTGCCGCAGAGGGAACCAGCTTCGTCGGCCACAGCAAGCTGCCGCAGGCGCTGGCGACGCGCGGGCCGTATTATCTCGACAATTTTAGACGCATCATGGGTAGCGAATTGATCGATCCCGTGAAGATTGTGCCGCCCACCCTGCTCGTCGTTGATACCCTGAAGCTCGATCTCGGGTCGCGCCGCCTCACCTTGCGGGCCTGGTCGGCCGGGCACAGCGACAACGATCTGACCGTGTTCGACGAGACCAGCAAGACGCTGTTCGCGGGCGATCTCGTCTTCCTCCGCCATATTCCGGTGATGGACGGCAGCATCCGCGGCTGGCTCGGCACGCTCGGGGAACTCGATAAAATTCCGGCGCAGCGCGTCGTGCCGGGTCACGGGCCCGTGAGCGACTGGCCTGCCGCGCTCGGCGACGAGCGGCGTTATCTCACGACCCTGCTGGCGGACGTCCGGGCGTCGAACAAGAAGGGCGAGCCGATCCGGACTGCCGCCGACAAGGCGGCCGCATCGGAACGGCCGCATTGGCAATTGTTCAACGACTACAATGCTCGCAACGCAACCGCAGCATTTTCGGAAATTGAATGGGAGTAGTGGACGCGCTACGCTGGACGGGGGATCGGCTGCGCCGCCCCAGAGAAAACTGCTTCGTCCGCACGGAACCACGACCATGACGGGATGCACACGCCGCCTGCCCCTGATCGCCGCATTGCTTGGCATCGCCTTCGCTGTGCCGGCGAGCGCCGAGGAGGCTTACGATCCCTGGCCGGGCCTGGTGCAGGACATCTTCAGCAACCGTCCGATCAACGACGGCAACGACGTCATCGGCATCGAGATGCCCTATCGCGCCGAGGACGCGGCGATCGTGCCGGTGACCCTGCGCAGCAAACTGTCGCCCGGGGATAGCCGCCGCATCCGTTCGATCACGCTGGTGATCGACCGCAACCCCGCGCCGATGGCAGCGAAGTTCGAGCTCGGCGCAGATGCCAACGTCACCGAGATCTCCACGCGCGTGCGCGTCAACAACTATACCGACGTCCACGCGGTTGCCGAGCTCAGCGACGGCCAGCTTTACGTCGCCAAGACCTATGTGAAGGCCTCAGGCGGCTGCTCGGCGCCGGCAGGAAAGAACATCGAGGAAGCCAGGAACCGGCTCGGCCAGATGCGCTACCGGCAATTCGCGCGCGAGGAGGCACCGGCCAGCCGCGTCCGCGAGGCGCAGATCATGATCGGCCATCCCAACAATTCCGGGCTGCAAATGGATCAGGTCACGCAGCTCTACATCCCCGCCTTCTTCGTCAACCAGCTGAAGCTGACGCAGGACGACAGCCCCGTGCTGTCGATGGAGGGCGGCATCTCGATCTCGGAAGATCCCAATCTGCGCTTCACGTATGTGTCAAATGGCGCCAAGCGATTCCGTGCGGAGGCGAAGGACACGGACGGGCACGTGTTCCGCAATGAATGGGATGTGGAGAAGCCGGGGACGTGAGGCTCTGCCTTCCCCTCTCCCCTCGTGGGAGAGGGTGGCTCGCCGCAACGCGGCGAGACGGGTGAGGGGTATGTCTCCGCGAGCGGCACTCTTAGTCGTCTGAACGTGGGGAGAGATACCCCTCATCCGGCGCTTCGCGCCACCTTCTCCCGCAAGGGGAGAAGGGATCGCACCGTCTATGCGACAGCTAGAAACACCTCACCTCGGCTTCCGCCTGCGCGCGCCTGAGATCGTTCACCGCCGAATTTGCCTGCTCGGATGTACGAAACTGGACGCCGAGATTGCCGCGCACCTGGGACATGCTCAGCGCCGTCTCGGCGGTGACGTAACGGTCATAGGACACGATCGAGGCCACCACGTCGATCGAGCAGGAGCATTGCTCGATCGACTGCCGGCTCTCGCCATTGGCCTTCATGCAGCCATAGACGTATTCGGCACGCGCCGAGGTCGGATAATCGTTGGCCTCCTCGGCACGTGCGGCGTAGACGGTCGCAGCCCACACCGCCAATGCGGCGACAATCGGTCGTAGCTGTCCCGCCAGATTCATGAGCGTCCTCCCGCTGGTTGCGACGAAAGCTATGCTATGCGTATTGTCATGAAAAGCACTCCCTTCGAGGAAACGGCTCACAAGGTGATGAGAGCACTTGGTTTGAGAGCGCCTGGACGAACATTGGCGCTCGCGATGACGCTGGCGCTGTCGCTGGCCGCACCCGGCCGCGCCGCGGATACGATCCGCCTTGCAGTGCAGAAGACGGGAACATTCTCCTGGGAGCTGGCGGCGATCCGCGCCGGCGGGCTCGACAAGGAAGCCGATCTGTCGCTCGACGTCGCCGAGCTCGCGAGCCCCGAGGCCGGCAAGATCGCGCTGCGCGCCGGGAGTGCCGACATCATCCTGTCGGACTGGCTGTGGGTGTCGCGCGAGCGCGTGCTCGGCGCCAAGCTCACCTTCTATCCCTATTCCAGCGCGCTCGGCGCGGTGATGGTGCCGGCCTCGTCGCCGCTCAAGACGCTCGCCGACCTCAAGGGCCGCAAGCTCGGCGTCGGCGGCGGCGCGATCGACAAGAGCTGGCTGCTGCTGCAGGCGCGGATGAAGCAGGACGGCATCGATCTGAAGTCCGATGCGAGCATCGTCTATGGCGCGCCGCCTTTGATCGCCGCCAAAGCGCTCGACGGCGAGATGGATGCGAGCCTCAACTTCTGGAATTTCTGTGCGCAGCTCGAGGCCAAGGGCTTTCGCCGCCTCGCCGGCATCGAGGACATTTTGCCGAAGCTGGGGGCCAAAGGCGCGGTATCCGCGGTCGGTTATGTCTTCGACGAGAGCTGGGCCGCAAGCCACCGCGATGCGGTGGCGCGTTTCATTGCGATGACCCGCAAGGCCAAGCAGCTGCTGATCACCTCGGACGCCGCCTGGGACAAGATCGCGCCGCTCACCGGCGCGAGCGATCCGGCCATCCTCAAGACCTACCGCGACCGCTATCGCGACGGCATTCCGCGCCGGAGCATCGTGGACGAGGAGGCGGATGCGCGCGTGCTCTATCGCGTGCTCGCCGAGATCGGCGGACGTGACCTGGTCGGGCCGGCGGCCGAGCTCGATCCCGGCACCTTCTATCACGCAGTCCCCGGAGACTGAGGTGCTGCGTCTTCTCTCGTTTTCCCTGTTCCTCGCGACCTGGTGGATTGCGGCGCTGTTCGTCGGCGGCGCAAAGCTGCCCTCCCCGCCGGCCGTGCTCAACGTCATCATCGCGGAAGCATCGAGCGGCGCTCTGTTCCTGCATCTCGGCGCCACGCTGGCGCGCGTCGCGCTCGCCTTCGTGCTGGCGATGTCGCTCGGCAGCGCCATCGGCTATTTGATGGGACGGGTGAAGCTCGCCGACCGGCTCGGCGATCCCTGGCTGATCCTGCTGCTGAACCTTCCGGCGCTGGTCGTGATCGTGCTCGCCTACATCTGGGCCGGCCTCACCGAAGCGGCCGCGATCGCGGCGATCGCCATCAACAAGCTGCCGACCGCCATCGTGACCTTGCGCGAGGGCACGCGCGCGCTCGACCGTTCGCTCGACGAGATGGCCACCGTGTTCGCGATGCCGCGCTGGCGCGCGTTCCGCCATGTCGTGCTGCCGCAGCTTGCGCCCTATATCGCAGCCTCGGCCCGGTCCGGATTGTCGCTGGTATGGAAGATCGTGCTGGTGGCCGAACTGCTGGGACGGCCGAACGGTGTCGGCTTCGAGATCGGCATCGCCTTCCAGCTGTTCGACACGCCGCGACTGCTGGCCTATTCGCTCACCTTCGCGGCCGTCGTGCTCGTCATCGAAACCTTGCTGGTGCAGCCGTTCGAAGCCCGCGCAACACGGTGGCGGCCCCGTGCGGCTTGAAGTCGATATCTCCGGAAAGACATTCAGGAGTGCCGCGGGCGAAACGCACGAGGTGCTGGCCCCGGTCAGCTTCGCGCTTCAATCCGGTGAGGTCGGCGTTTTGATCGGCCCATCCGGCTGCGGCAAGAGCACGATGCTGCGCATCATCCTCGGGCTCGACCGCGATTTCCACGGGACCATCGCGCGTCCACCAGAAGCGCGGATCGGGATGGTGTTCCAGGAGCCGCGGCTGTTGCCGTGGCGCTCGGTCGAGCAGAATGTGCGGCTTGCAGCTCCTGGCATCTCCGAGGCGAAGCTGTCGGAGCTGTTCAGGATCCTGGAGCTGGAGGCGCATCGCAGCCACTTTCCCGGCGAATTGTCGCTGGGTCTTGCCCGGCGCGTCGCGCTGGCCCGCGCCTTCGCGGTCGAGCCCGATCTGCTCGTGCTCGACGAGCCCCTCGCCTCGCTCGACGACGCGCTCGCCGGCCGCCTGCGCGACGAGATCGCGACGCTGGTCGCAAGCCGCCCCATGATGACCCTGCTCGTCACCCACAGCCTCGACGATGCGGTCCGCCTCGGCGACCGCTTGTTCTTCCTGTCGCCGCAGCCGGCGCGAATTCTGGCAGAAGTGCCCATCAGCATCCCGCGTGGCGCACGCGGCGACGCAGAGATCGCCGCGATCAGGGCGGACCTCGTGGCGAGAATCCAAGGCGAACATGGCGGCGAACACGCCGGGCGTGATGCCTCATAGGCAGCCACGCAAAGCGCGTGCTAAACAGGGCCCGTAGCGGAGCCCGATGATGAAGCGAATGGTCGCCCTCATGACGCTTGGCCTCGCTCTCGTCGCGACCATGGCGAGCGCGCAGGACATGATGCGTGACGTCGACCTCACGTCACCCGCGATGGTCTCCGCGGAAATGAGCCGGCAGGAGGTCGAGGCCATCCTGGCCAAAGCCAGCGCCGGGGCGCCGGCCGATTTCACCGGCAAGCGGTTGTCGGGGCTTGATCTCTCGGGTCTCGACCTTTCCACGGCGATTCTCCGTGCGGCACGACTCAACAAGACGAAACTCGCCGGTGCCCGTCTTGATCAGGCGATCCTCGATCAGGCGTGGCTGCTGGACGCTGATCTCGCGGGCGCGAGCCTGAAGGGCGCCAATCTGTTCGCCTCGCAGATGGCGCGCGCGCGTCTGGACGGCGCGGACCTGACCGGTGCTCGCATCGCGGCCGACCTCACCGGCGCAAGCCTGATCGGCGCCTCGATTGCGAACGCGCATCTTGGCGCCGATATGCGCAACCAGTCGATGGGGCTGATGCGCGCCGTGCTGCGATCCGCCAATCTGGAAGGATTGAACGCGCGCAATGCCGACCTGTCGCGCGTCGATCTCGAATTTGCCTCCCTCAAGGGAGCCGACCTGACCGGCGCATCGCTCAAAAATGCTCAGCTCGGCGGCGCCGACCTGACCGGAGCCACCGTCACTGACGCCGATTTCGAGGGCGCTGATCTTGCCTCGGCGAAGCTGATCGCGCCGATCGGCCTTGACCGCGCCAGGAATTTCGACAAGGCAAAGAACCGCGAGCGCCTGATCAGGGAATAACAGGGCGCCTTTGGGAGGATCGGCTGATGCGTTGGTTTCTGGCTTTGATCGCGTTGTTGACGTTGGCCGGCGAAGCCGCCGCCCAAAGCAAGGGCAAGGGCATCCGGCTCTGGAATTTGACGACGGAGACGATCTCCGGCCTCCAGCTCTCGCCCGCCGGCAAGACCGAGTGGGGGCCGAACCAGTGCCTGAACGACAAGGACAAGGAGGTCGACCACGACGAGCGGCTGCGCATCACCGGCGTCGAACCCGGCCGCTACGACGCCAGGGTCAGCTATCCCAATGCGCGGCAGTGCATCGTCCGCGACATCGAGATCAAGGCGGACGCGGTGTTCTCGATCGCCGACAAGGATCTGAAGGACTGCACGAAATAGCGAAGGCGGCTTACGCCTTGTCGTTCGGGTGCGGATATTCGCAGCGCCACCGCACCGCCTGCCACTTCGGATGGTCGCCGACCCATTGGGCGATATAGGGCGGCGCAGCCATCACGCATTGCCTCGGCGACCCCGCAAAGTTGAACACCAGATGCTGCTCCTCGCAGGTCGCAGGCGAGAGCACCGCACACACAGTCACCACCAGGTCAATCGGGTTCATGCCGGGATCCTGTCGCAAGGGGACAATGGAGATTAGCACGAAAGATTACGTTCCGAGGAGCAGGAAGTTTCAGACGGACGGGATGTTCCCTCTCCCCGCGCGCGGGAAGAGGCGGAACAAACACCCTAGAAGTTTACCCCGAACACCAATCGCGCCTGATGACGCTCGAAATTGACGAGGTCGAGATTGCCGCCCGATCCGGCGGGGCGGCCCCAGGCCTGCATGCTCCAGCTCAGGGTGAGCCGCGACTTCTCCGATAGCTGGAAATAGGCGGTCGGACCGACAAACAGCGCCTGCCCCGAGAACTCACCGAGGCCGATGCCCTCATACTGGCG
Source organism: Bradyrhizobium sp. 613_E4_N2_2 (assembly GCF_052075995.1). Lineage (NCBI taxonomy): Bacteria > Pseudomonadati > Pseudomonadota > Alphaproteobacteria > Hyphomicrobiales > Nitrobacteraceae > Bradyrhizobium > Bradyrhizobium sp. 613_E4_N2_2. The sequence continues at coordinate 2,676,360 of NZ_CP197234.1, read as the reverse complement.
GAAGTAGCGCATCTCCCCACCGAGCAGAAAATTGGGGCGCACGCGCACCAAGCCGCCAAACGCCGCCCCGATCGTCGAACTCTTCTCGGACAGACCTGCCACCTCGAAGCGCGCCCATTCCGGCTGATAGATCAGGTTGAGCGCGCCGATGACGAAGTTCGGGACCAGCTCGCGGTCGAAAGCGAGCGTGAATTCGGAGCCGTACATCCGTCCCTTCGCGCCGCTGGTCTCGTCGATGCGATCGCCATGGAGTTCGGCGGCGACAGTCAATCCGAATGGCGCGCGCCCGCGGTCGAGCAGGCGGTAACGCAGGTCGAGCGAGGCGCCCTGGAAATTGAACTGACGGCGGTCGTCGATGTCGGGAACGCCGGTGATGTCATGCAGCGTGGCGGTGCCGCCGACCTCGATACGGAAGTTCGGCAGCGGCACGACTTCGATCTCGACCTCCTGCTGGAGGGCGCGATAGGTGCCGCCCTTGCCGAAGCGTCCCGTGGTCTGAGTCTGGAATTCGCGCTCGCCGGGATTGCCGACATCGGTGCCGATCATGAAGCCGAAGATGTGCTCGGTATCAAAGCTCTCTTCGGCACTGACACACGCCGGTGCAAGCGCAACACCGAACGCAATTGCCGTCCAGATCGTGTGGGCTCCAATGGGCATTGCGAACACTACCACGGCTTCGACGGCGTTCGCCATCGAAGCCGCGGCAGGTCGTCAGTCTTACTTGCGCGCAGCGCAGGCGTACATGTTGATTTCCATGCCGACCGGCACTTCCACGATCTTCGGAGCTTTCCAAGCCATTCGGGTCTCCCAAGGGTATTGAGCGCGACATCGCGCGGGGCAAAACCTAGGGCTGCGTCAGGTGCAGCGCAAGCCTGGAATCGAAGCGCAAACACGGCGAACTGTCGCGTTATGCTCGCGAATTTCCCTCTCGGGCAAATCGCCTTCGCTCCCAGTCAAGCGCCGCGTCTCTCACCGCAACAAGCGCAGCAGCGCGCGGCCGGCGCGCGAGTTCAGCTCCTTCGCATCCAGCGTTCCGTCCTTGTCGGGATTCGCTGCGTTGAAGCGCTGCTCTACCACCGCGAGATATTCGTCGAGTGTGAGAGTCCCGTCGTGATCGGGATCGGCGGCGGCGAGTTCTTTCGCCGTTAACCGTCCGCGCAATTCGCGCGCGTCCAGCGTGCCGTCGTGATCGGGATCGAGCTTTGCGAACAGCGCGGCGGCCGCCTTCTTTACCTCGGCGAGATCGAGCGTGCCGTCATTGTCGGTGTCGAACATCTTTACGGCGTTGCCGGAAGCAGCCCAAGCTGGACCGGACAGCACTGCAATCGTGAGCGCAAGCGCAACTGAGCGACGTGAAATCATCAAACCCTCCTGGCCAGCCCCCCGATTCGCAGGGGATCGAAACGACATAAGGCTACAAGCGAGCCCCGGTTCAAGTCCGGAATTGCAACCTGCGCACTGCACAACTCGCGGAACCCGATGGCTCGAGCAGAGCGGCCGAAGCCGGCACCGCTTCATGCCACGGAATTTTTTCAGCGTCTGCGCACAAGTGAAAGTCGGTTGTCAGGTTTCTGTCAGGTGACCGGCATCTGGCATCCAACATATCGGCGACGCACTTACGACTTTCGTATTGACGTGTTTTGCGTTCGGGCGGAGTGTTGGTGCCGCAGCGTCAAAAGGCGCGCATATTGGGAGGAACGGATGAAACGCTTTGCGATGGCCGCGAGCCTCGTCATGCTTGCATCGACTTGTGCGAGCGCACAGACCACCGAGCAACTGGTCAAGGGCGCGACCGATACATCGAACGTTCTCAATTACGGGATGGGCTACAATCTGCAGCGCTTCTCGACGCTGAACCAGGTCAACAAGGACACCGTCAAGAATCTCGTCCCGGTCTGGAACTACAGTTTCAACGACGATCGCAGCGAGGAATCGCAGCCGCTGGTGTACCAGGGCGTGATCTACGTGACCTCGCACAACGCCACCATGGCGGTCGACGCCAAGACCGGCAAGCAGATCTGGAAATCCAAGGTCGAGTATCCCGCCGAGACGCCGCGCATCGTCTGCTGCGGCATCATCAATCGCGGCGCCGCGCTCTATGACGGCAAGGTCTTCCGCACCACGCTCGACGCCAACGTGATCGCGCTCGATGCCAAGGACGGCAAGGAGCTGTGGCGGCAGAAGGCCGCCGACATCAAGGAAGGCTATTCGATGACGGTGGCGCCGCTGGTCGCCGACGGTGTCGTCATCACCGGCATCTCCGGCGCCGAGTTCGGCACCCGCGGCTTCATCGACGGCTGGGACCCGGCGACGGGCAAGCATCTCTGGCGTACCCATTCGATCCCCTCGCCCGACGAGCCCGGTGGCGACACCTGGAAGGGCGACACCTGGAAGCTCGGCGGCGGCTCGACCTGGATCACCGGCTCCTACGATCCCGAGCTCAACACGGTCTATTGGGGCATCGGCAATCCCGGACCGTTCAACTCGGCGGTGCGTCCCGGCGACAACCTCTACACCTGCTCCGTGCTGGCGATGGATCCCAAGACCGGCAAGATCAAGTGGCACTACCAGTTCTCGCCGAACAATCCGTTCGACTATGACTCGGTGGCCGAGATGGTCCTCGCCGACATGAATATCGAGGGCAAGCCGACCAAGGTGCTGATGGACGCCAACCGCAACGGCTTCTTCTATGTGCTCGACCGCACCAACGGAAAGCTGCTCGCGGCCAATCCTTACGTGAAGGTGAACTGGGCAACCGGCATCGACATGAAGACCGGCAAGCCGATCGAGACCGACGTCTCGAAGGACGCGCGCGACGGTAAGAAGGTCACCGTCTATCCGTCGATCCTCGGCGGCAAGAACTGGGAGCCGATGTCGTTCAATCCGCAGACCGGATTGGCCTATGCCAACACGCTCGCCTTCGGCGGCAGGTACAAGACCGAGCCCGTCACCTTCAAGCAGGGCGAATGGTATCTCGGCATGGACCTCACCGACCTCTGGGAGTGGGGTGACGGCCCGCGCGGTCATCTGAAGGCGATCGATCCCATGACCGGCAAGGCCAAGTGGGAAGCGCCAAGCGACATCCCGCGCTTCTCGGGCGTGCTGTCGACCGCAGGCGGCGTCGTGTTCTCGGGCGCACTGACAGGCGAGTTCGAGGCCTTCGATGCCGACACCGGCAAGAAGCTCTGGCAGTTCCAGACCGGCTCCGGCATCGAGGGGCAACCGGTGACCTGGCAGCAGGATGGCGTGCAGTACGTTGCCGTCACCTCCGGCTATGGCGGCGTCTACTCGCTGTTCTCCGGCGACGAGCGGCTTGCCAAGGTGCCGCCCGGCGGCTCGCTGTGGGTTTTTGCGGTCAAGCAATAACCACGGCCCGATGCTGAAGGACATCTCTCACAAGACGGTGGCGACGGTCGCCACCGTCGCGGTGCTGACGGTCGCGCTTGCGGCGACCGTTCGTGCCGCGGACGATGCAACCGGCAATCCCGTGCAGGCACAGATCGACTATGGCAAGTCGACCTATACTTCGAAATGCTCGCACTGCCACGGCCCCAACATGATGAATTCCGGCACCATCACGCCGGACCTGCGCGCCTTTCCCGACGACAAGACGCGCTTCGTCACCACGGTGAAGAACGGCAAGAACAACAAGATGCCGCCCTGGGCCGACATTTTGAGCGACGACGAGATCGGCAATCTCTGGGCCTTCGTCTCGAGCAGGAGAAAGCCATGAGACCCTGGCTCGCCGCATGGAGCGTTGCCGCGATCCTCGCGGCGGCGACCACCGCCGCGCGTGCGGCCGACGAGCCGCTGAAGGTTTGCCTCGATGAGGACCGGCCTCCGCTCTCGGTGCATCACAAGGGCAAACCGGATTCAGGCTTCGACGTACTGCTGGCGCAGGCGATCGCGGACCGGATCGGCCGGCCGCTGACAATCCAGTGGTTCGAGAGCAAGCTGGACGAGGATTCGAGCCCGCAGCTCGAGGCCAACGCCTTGCTCTCCGACGGGCGCTGCTCGCTGGTCGGCGGCTATGCGCTGACGACGGATTCCCTCGTCAAGCCCGGCATGAAGACGGCACGCTTGCCGGACTTCGCCGGGGCCACGCGCGACGACCGGCGCCGCCGCGTCGCGCTCGGCGTGCTTGTGCCCAGCCAGCCTTACGTCTATTCGCCGATGACGGTGGTACTCGGGCCGAAAGCGCAGGGCCGCAAGATCGGCGACATCGGCGATCTCGGCGGCCTTCGCCTTGCGATCGAGAGCGGCTCGCTGGGCGATGCCATTCTGATGACCTTCGACAAGGGCCGCCTGATCGACAGCATCACCCATCTCGTCCCCGGCCGCGACGATCTCCTCGGCGCGCTCCAGCGCGGCGACTATGACGCGACGCTGATCGACCTCGGCCGCTTCGATGCCCACCGCGCCGCGCATCCCGACACGACGATCACCGCGTCGGGCTATTATTATCCGATCGGCGCCAATCGCGGCTATGTCGGGCTGGCCAGCGACGGCGCACTGATCGACGCGGTCAACAAGGCGCTGACCAGCCTTGCTGCCGAAGGCAAGATCGCCGAATTCGGCAAGCAGGCCGGCCTCACCTATCTGCCGCCGCGCGAGCCTGCGGTGCTCGGCGATGTCTGGGCGAAGATCATTCAAAGGTGAGGTGGCCTCACGTGCCACCACATCACCGGTGTCATGCCCCGCGACCCGGCTACGCCAAGGCTTCGCCGGGGCTGAGGTCTAGGGGCGCCGAAGCTTTAGCGTAGGCGGCAGGCGGGGCATCCAGTACGCTGCGGCCTCTCGATTCAATCGCAAGCGCCTCTGGAATACTGGATCGCCCGGTCAAGCCGGGCGATGACAGCGAGGGTGTGGCGCGACCGTCGCTCCACACGCCAAAGTGCCGACCACATTTCCGTGGTATGCATAGTGTTTCGTTCGCCCCTTTGGTGCCCCGTGAATCCCCCCACGACACCCTCCGCCACCAACCTGCGCGATCTCCTCTCCCGCGAAGTCAAGACCGGCGAGCTCCTGCGCGCGCTGATCGTCGTCGGCCCGATGGTCGCCGCCTATTTCATCTCGCGCGAGACGGCGCTGCTGAACCTGGGGCTCGTCGCGGTCTCGCTACTCATTCCGGCGCTCAGGCAGCACTTTCCGCCAAAAGTCGTCGCGTGGCACTATCTCGCCATTCTCGTCACCTTTGCCGCGCTTTTCCTTGCAGCTCCGGTCAAGCCGCTATTCGTGGTGCTGACGGCGCTCGCCGGCTTCCTTGCGGTGGCGGGGACGCGCTACGGCGAACATTTCCGTACGCTCGGCAATTGGGTGTTCATCCCCGCCGTCTATCTCGCCTGCGAGGTGCGGGAGGGCGTGAGCGCCTCGGAAGCGATACGTCATGCCGGCGTGATCATCGCCTCCTCTCCGATCGCGCTGGCGCTCGTCTGCGCTATCCAGGTTTACGACCAGCGGCAGCGTGGCAATGCCGCGACCTCGTTCGGACCGCCCGCGACCGACTGGTTTCTGCCCGCAGCGGCAACCGCCATGGCGGTCTTTGCCGCAGCCGCCCTGGTCGAGATCTTCAACCTCGCGCAGGGGCAATGGGTGATGTGGTCGGCCGCAAGCGTCGTGGTCGGCGACCTCACAGCGTCCACCGGCAAGCGGAAGCAGCGGGCGATCGGCGCCTTCGTCGGCGTGCCGCTCGGCTTTCTCCCGGGCCTTGCCCTGTCGCAAAGCCGCGTCGGCTACGCCATCGCGATTCTGGCGGCCACCCTCACCCTGATCTCGTTCTCCCGCTACGTCGTCGGCTTCGGCCTGCGCTGCTTCTTCATTGCGCTCGCCGCATCCTTTGCCGGCGGCGCCAGCGGCATCGCCGAGGAGCGCATCGTCAACGTGCTGATCGGCGGCACGTTCGGCCTGATTGCGGTGGCCCTGACCGAGATCGTCTGGCTGCGGGTGATGCGGAAGACCCGATCGCCCGGATGACGCGCAAATGGGCACCGCGCGGCCTTGTCGAATGCGCCAATCTGTCTCGCCTGCCACCCCAGCCTGATGCAGTAGGGTCGGCAAAAATCAGGAGGGAATCATGCCCGCAAAATTCGATCGCCGCCACTTCATCACCGCCGGTACCAGCGCACTCGCGATGCCCTTCATCGCGCGCGGCGCCTCGGCGCAAGGCGCATCGCAAGGCAGTTGGCCCTCGCGGCAGATCCGCATGATTTGCAGCTATCCCGCCGGCGGACAGACCGATTTGCTCGCGCGCGCCTATGGCGAATTCATCTCCAAGCAGGTCGGTAAGACCGTCGTGGTCGAGAACAAGCCCGGCGCCTCCGGCGCGATCGGCACCGCAGAGGTCGCCCGCGCCGAGCCCGACGGCCACACCATCCTGTGCTCGATCTCGACCACCTACATCATGAACCGGGTCGTGATGAAGAATCCCGGCTACGACATGGACAAGGATCTGACGCTGGTCAGCGTCATTCCGGGCGCCGGCCTGTTGCTGGTCGCAAACCCCAAGACCGGGGTCAAGACGCTGGAGGATTTCGTCGCCTTCGCGCGCAAGAGCGGCAAGGTCAACTTCGGCACCTATAGCGCGGGCTCGGCCCCGCACATGACGATCAACGAGCTCAACAAGCAGTACGGTCTTTCCATCGAGCCGGTTCACTACCGCGGCGAAGCGCCGATGTGGACGGGGATGCTGGAAGGCACGCTCGATGCCGCAATGGGCAGCTACACGGCGGCGCAGTCCGTCCTGCAAAGCGACCGTGGCACCGTGTTCGCCGTGCATTCGAAGAAGGTCGACGCGATCCCAGCCATCAAGACCCTCCCGGAGCAGGGCGCAACGTCGAAATTCTTCACCGTGAGCGGCTTCTCCGGCTGGGCCGTGCCGAAGGCGACGCCGCAGCCGGTGGTCGACCGCCTAGCGGCGCTCTGCGTCGCCGCCAACAGCGATCCGAAGGTGAAGGAGGTTCTCGCGACCTTCGTGCTCGAGCCGGCCATCGGCTTCAAGGAGACCAATGCCCTGTATCAGCACGAGTTGCCGATCTGGATCGAGAGCGCGCGGTCGCTCGGCCTCGAGCCGGCCTGAACCTTCCGCGGCGCACGGGGCTGTCCCATCGGAGCCCGGCATCCGACCAAAGCCTAGTGTCGGAAGCGCATTTTCCCGCTATGATTGTGCGCCGGTGCCGGCCCCCTCACCGGCGGACAAGAAAGGCCGATCGCATGACACCGGATGGCGTCGCCGTTGCCGTCATGATCACTCTGCTCTTTCCGATGGGCTACTTCACGCTGGCCTCGCCCGCCTTCCTGCTGGTGAAGCTCGATATCCAGCCCGTCGCCCAGCTATTGCGTGGGATGTTCAACGCCCATTTTCTGGTGATGCGCGTCGCCGGCGTGATCGGGGCGCTGGCTTTCCTGCTCGACGGTCGCCTGGTCGCCGCGATGGGCGTCGGCCTGCTCGCGGCCCTGGCGATCTGGGGACGCCGCTGGTTCATGCAACGGATCGACGACCAGCTCCGCGCGAGGGACGCAGGTGATGCTGAGGCCCCGCACCGGCTGCGCCGGCTGCATTGGAGCGGCATGCTGGGCAACGCGGTGCTGCTGGTCGCTCTCGTGACCAGCATTCCCTACGTCGCCATATCGGCCTGAGAGATATCGCCGCGCGGCCTGCGTCGGCTGCGGCGCTCGCCTAATGCTCGCCCGAGGCCGCGGCGCCCTGCTGGGCCTTGTGGATCGAGGACGGCACCACGCCAAAATATTTCCGGAACACGCGGCTGAAATGCGATGAGCTGGAGAAGCCCCAGGAGAAGGCGACATCGGTGATGGTCTTGCCGCCGTGCGCCTCGAGCTCCTGGCGACAATTCTGCAAGCGCGCCTGCCAGATGTAGTCGCTCACCGTGGTGCCGCGCTCGGAGAACAGCATGTGCAGATAGCGCTTGGAGCAGCCGAGCTCGGCGGAGATCTGGTCGATGCACAGATCCGGATCGCGCAGGTGCTCGCGGATGAAGAATTGTGCGCGCACGTACATTGCCTCGGGCCCGACGCGATCGAACATCGTGTCCGCTTCGCGCAACGGCAACAGCAAGAGGTCGATCAGCGAATCGGCGACACCGACCGCGCTGTTCGCCGACAGCTTGGCCGCCTCGTCGAAGGTGGCATGGACGAAATCATGGGCGATCCTCCCCGTCCCGGTCTTCGCCGACAATTTGCAGGCCGGCATCCGCTGCGACGGGAATCCACGGTCGCGCAGCAAGGCCTTCGGCACGATCACCACGTCGTGGCGGGTGAAGGCGGGGCTGATGATGGAATGCGGACACGAGACGTCATAGGCGATGATGTCGCCCGGGTTCAGCTCGATGTGGCGGCCTTCCTGCTCGAAATAGGACACGCCGTAGGTCTGGAAGTGGATCTTGATGTACGGGTGTTCGTTGGCCTTGGCGCGCGCCAGCGTGTGCGCGATGCGATGCTGGCTGACCTCGATCTGGCAGAGCTTCAGGCGCGAGACGCTCGTGTAGTCGATGCGGCCCTCGAGCGAGGACGCCTCGAGCGGATCGACGTCGAAATGCCCACACAGGCTTGTCAGCCCGTCGATCCAGCTCTGGATCTGCCGCTTCGGCGTCAGGCCGGTCGTCGAGAGCGTGTGAATGGTGTCGGACATCAATCCAGCCGCTGGTTTCATCTGCAGATTCGACGCGAATCGCAACCAGCGCTGCTGGAGCCCTCAGCCATGATTGCGTGACGTTTACCTCGAATTTGAGCGGTCTCTTGCAACGAGCGCGATCGTTCCATTGCCACCCTTGACGGTTAATCCTCCGCCTTAGTTGCAGCGCCGTCAAGGGGAACCTGAGCGCCGAAGGCGCCGCGAAGGCGCGCGGAAGCCGCTGAATTCGCTACTGCAAAATCAAAAACTTTGCGTCCGTGCGCTGTCAAGCAAACCGGCTTCCCTCTTGGGCAAGTTTCCCGATGACGAAGTCGTTAGGGATTGCGGCAGGAACAACAAAAACGGGCCTCTCCTGCACGTGGACCCGTAGCTCTCATCCGGAGGAGGAAACAGCACAGCATCGTTTCTGGTCCCAAACGTGACCGCCCTGCACGAGCAGACGCCGGACGAGAAGCCCGGTGATTAAGCAATGCTTCGGAAACAATAAACGAGACCAACGGAGGAATGACTATGCGCAAGGTGCTAATGGCGACCTATCTTGGCTCCGCGGCGATGCTCGCCGTCGGCAGCGCGTCAGCCAATGACGAGCTGATCAAGATGTCGCAGAATCCCAAAGACTGGGTCATGCCGGCGGGCGACTACGCCAATACCCGCTATTCCAAGCTGAACCAGATCAACGCACAAAACGTAGGCAAGCTCCAGGTCGCCTGGACCTTCTCCACCGGCGTGCTGCGCGGCCACGAAGGCGGCCCGCTGATCATCGGCAACGTGATGTACGTCCATACACCGTTCCCGAACAAGGTCTATGCTCTTGACCTTTCCAACGAGAACAAGATCATCTGGAAGTACGAGCCGAAGCAGGATCCGAACGTCATCCCGGTGATGTGCTGCGACACGGTCAACCGCGGCCTGTCTTACGGCGACGGCAAGATCATCCTGCATCAGGCTGACACCACACTGGTTGCGCTCGACGCCAAGACCGGCCAGGTCGCCTGGTCTGTGAAGAACGGCGATCCCACTAAGGGCGAGACCGGAACCTCTGCGGCGCTCGTCGTCAAGGACAAGGTCCTGGTTGGCATTTCCGGTGGCGAGTTTGGCGTCCAGGCTCACATGACGGCTTACGATCTCAAAACGGGCAAGTTGGCTTGGCGCGGTTACTCGGGAGGGCCTGATGATCAAATCCTGGTCGATGCCGAGAAGACCACCGCTCTCGGCAAGCCGGTCGGCAAGGACTCCAGCCTCAAGACCTGGCAGGGCGATCAGTGGAAGATTGGCGGCGGCGCCACCTGGGGCTGGATCTCCTTTGATCCTGAGCTGAACCTGATCTATTACGGATCAGGCAATCCCTCGACCTGGAACCCGAAGCAACGTCCAGGCGACAACAAATGGTCGATGACGATCTGGGCCCGCAATGCCGACACCGGCGTGGCCAAGTGGGTCTACCAGATGACGCCGCACGATGAGTGGGATTATGACGGCGTCAACGAAATGATCCTCTCGGATCAGTCGATCAACGGCCAACCGCGCAAGCTGCTGACCCATTTCGACCGCAACGGCCTCGCCTACACGATGGATCGTGTCACCGGCGAACTGCTGGTCGCCGAGAAATACGACCCGAAGGTGAACTGGACCTCCGGCGTCGACATGGACAAGAACTCACCGACCTATGGCCGCCCGAAGGTTCTCGACGCGGCCTCGACTGAAAAGGGCGGCGAGGATCACAACACCAAGGGCATCTGCCCGGCCGCGCTCGGTACCAAGGACGAGCAGCCGGCAGCCTACTCGCCGGACACGCAGCTGTTCTACGTTCCGACCAACCACGTCTGCATGGACTACGAGCCGTTCAAGGTGAGCTACACCGCGGGCCAGCCCTATGTGGGTGCGACGCTCTCGATGTATCCGCCGCAGGGTGAAACCCATATGGGTAATTTCATCGCCTGGGACGGCAAGACCGGCAAGATCGTCTGGTCGAACAAGGAGCAGTTCTCGGTCTGGTCGGGTGCGCTCGCAACCGCCGGCGGCGTGGTGTTCTACGGCACGCTCGAAGGCTACCTGAAGGCGGTCGACGCCAAGACCGGTAAGGAGCTCTACAAGTTCAAGACTCCCTCCGGCATCATCGGCAACGTCACCACCTATGAAAACGGCGGCAAGCAGTATGTCGCAGTGCTCTCCGGCGTGGGCGGCTGGGCCGGCATCGGTCTGGCAGCTGGTCTGACCGATCCGACCGCCGGTCTCGGCGCAGTCGGTGGCTACGCGGCTCTCAGCAACTACACGGCACTCGGCGGTACGCTGACCGTGTTCTCGCTGCCAGCGGCGAACTAGCCTCACCTTCGTGTCGCTCCGGCGCGTGGATCAACTCCACGCGCCGGCTCGTCTCCACCGAACGCCTTCGAGGATCATCTCTTGCGTAAAATCTGCTTTGTCATCGCTGCGACCATCTTCGTGACCTCGGGGGGAATTGCCGTTGCGGACGGTCCGGGCGACCCGACTGCCGTCAAGAAGGAAGACGACGGAAAGTGGCTCGATAAGGAAGGAAACCCGACCTACAAGATTTCGGCCGACGGCACCGTGGACTGGTTCACCTATTCCGGATATCGCCGCTATCACTCCGACTGCCACGTCTGCCATGGCCCCGACGGCATGGGATCCACCTACGCACCGGCGTTGAAGGATTCGGTCAAGACCATGAGCTACGGCGACTTCCTCGGCGTCGTCGCCTCCGGTCGCAAGAACATCTCGACCGCGCAGGAGAACGTCATGCCTGCCTTCGGCGACAACCCGAACGTCGCCTGCTACATGGACGATCTCTACGTCTATCTGCGCGCCCGCTCCGACGAGGCGTGGGGCCGTCAACGTCCCTCCAAGAAGGATGAGAAGAACGAGACCTACACCAAGGCGGAAGACGCCTGCATGGGCAAGAAATGAAGGTTACCAGGACCGATACCACCTCGTGGCGTCCTGCGAGAATTTGAGGAGTTTACGATGAAGACACGTGCCGCCGTTGCTTTCGAAGCCAAGAAACCACTCGAGATCGTCGAAGTCGATCTGGAAGGACCGAAGGCCGGCGAAGTCCTGGTCGAGATCAAGGCGACGGGCATCTGCCATACCGACGCCTACACGCTCGACGGCTTCGACAGCGAAGGAATCTTCCCGTCGATCCTGGGTCATGAGGGCGCCGGTATCATCCGCGAGATCGGACCGGGCGTGACCTCGGTGAAACCGGGCGACCACGTCATCCCGCTCTACACGCCGGAGTGCCGGCAGTGCAAAAGCTGCCTGAGCCAGAAGACCAATCTCTGCACCGCGATTCGCGCGACGCAGGGCAAGGGCGTGATGCCTGATGGCACCAGCCGCTTCTCCTACAAGGGCAAGCCGGTCTACCACTACATGGGCTGCTCGACCTTCTCGAACTTCACGGTGCTGCCGGAGATCGCGGTCGCGAAAATCCGCGAGGACGCGCCGTTCGACAAGAGCTGCTACATCGGCTGCGGCGTCACCACCGGCGTCGGCGCCGTCGTCAACACCGCGAAGGTCACGCCGGGCTCCAACGTGGTCGTGTTCGGCCTCGGCGGCATCGGCCTCAACGTGATCCAGGGCGCCAAGATGGCCGGCGCCGACAAGATCATCGGCGTCGACATCAACGACTCCAAGGAGGATTGGGGCCGCCGGTTCGGCATGACCGAGTTCGTCAACCCCAAGAAGATCACTGGCGACATCGTCGCGCATCTGGTCAACCTGACCGACGGTGGTGCCGACTACACCTTCGATTGCACCGGCAACACCACCGTGATGCGCCAGGCGCTGGAAGCCTGCCATCGCGGCTGGGGCACCTCGATCATCATCGGCGTTGCCGAATCCGGCAAGGAGATCGCCACCCGCCCGTTCCAGCTCGTCACCGGGCGCAACTGGCGCGGCACGGCCTTCGGCGGCGCGCGCGGCCGCACCGACGTGCCCAAGATCGTCGACTGGTACATGAACGGAAAGATCCAGATCGATCCGATGATCACCCACGTGCTCAAGCTCGAGGAGATCAACAAGGGTTTTGACCTCATGCATGAGGGCAAATCCATCCGTTCAGTCGTCGTGTTCTAGCTCGAAAGCGTCACACCCAAGGAGGATCGACCCATGACTGTTGCACTCCATCCCTCGATCGATAACGGCGTCAAACAGGGCAGCGGCAGCTTTGCCGGCGGCACACTGGTCTGCAAATGCACGGACCACCCGGTCAAGGTCGCCGTGAAGGGCGACGTCGCCCATAACCACGCCTGCGGCTGCACCAAGTGCTGGAAGCCGCAAGGCGCGAACTTCTCGGTGGTCGCCGTGGTGCCGCGCCAGAACGTCAGCGTGACCGAGAACGGCGACAAGCTCCAGATCGTCGATCCCTCGGCGGTGATCCAGCGGCACGCCTGCAAGGCTTGCGGCACGCACATGTACGGCCGCATCGAGAACAAGGGCCACCCGTTCTACGGCCTCGACTTCATCCATCCCGAGCTGTTCCAGGAGCAGGGCTCGCAGGCGCCGCAATTCGCCGCCTTCGTCTCCTCCGTGATCGAATCCGGCGTGAAGCCGGAACAGATGGCAGGCATCCGCTCGCGGCTGAAGGAAATCGGGCTCGAGCCCTATGACTGCCTGTCGCCGGCGCTGATGGACGCGATCGCGACCCACGTGGCGAAAGCCAAGGCCGCCTAAACAAGGCTGCCTGACAAGGCCGCCTGAACAAGGCCGTCAGACCTTCGCCGTGCCCGTCCGCTCGCTGGCCCAGACCATCGCCAGCGAGCCGGACGGTCCGGCCCTCGACCAAATCGCTGCGATGCCGCCGCATCGCACGAGGCAGACGCGAGCGCCATGAGCTCCTCAGATGAGCTCCTCAGTCCTGGTCTCTGAATGACTGCGCAGTGCCGCCCACTTCCCCCTCGAAGTCCGCGCCGCTGCGTTCTCCCTCCCTCGACTGAGGCATCCTGCTTCGTCCGCGCAGTCTCTGCCGGACGAAGCTTTTTTCGTCGTGCACATTTCGCAGGCGCAGGGGCGTGATGCCGCGCCCTGCTTTTGACAAACCTTCGTTGCAACTTTTCCCTTCAACAACACCCGGCTGTGAACGCCGGGCCGGCGCGGTCTCTGCTACGATCGCGTCGTCACGATGCCGCGCGAATTCAATCAATCAAGAATAAGACGGGAGGTATCGAGCACATCCGGACATCACGATTCGCATTCCTGCTTGCTGCCGGGATCTGCCCGCGCAGGAGAACAGGCCGGGATGCGACGACACGACGAAACGGGCAGTGCGCCGACCTGTGTCGGCAATGTTCAATCGACAAGCTTATGAAGAGCGAGGGACCATCATGATCAAGGTGAAGATCAACGGCCAGGAACAGAGCTGGGACGGCGACCCGGATCTCCCGCTACTCTGGTTCTTGCGTGACGAGGCCGGCCTGACCGGCACCAAGTTCGGCTGCGGCCAGGCCCTGTGCGGCGCCTGCACCGTCATCGTCGACAAGGAGGCCGTGCGTTCCTGCATCACGTCGATCAACGACGTCGCCGGGCGCGAGGTGACCACCATCGAAGGGCTGCATCCGAACGGCGACCACCCCGTCCAGAAGGCCTGGCGCCAGGTCAACGTGCCCCAATGCGGCTTCTGCCAGGCTGGCCAGATCATGCAGGCCGCCGCGCTGTTGATGGAGAATCCCAAGCCGTCACACGACCAGATCCGCGAAGCGATGGCCGGCAACATCTGCCGTTGCGGCTGCTACCAGCGCATCGAGAACGCAGTCCATCTCGCATCGACGGGAGTGTGACATGAATTTCATCGATAAACCCGGGAAGCTTCGTGGCTTCGAGAAGAACATTCGGGTCGAGAAGGTCTCGCGCCGCAGCATCCTGAAGGGGCTCGGCATCACCGGCGGCTTCGTGCTCGCCGCCCCCGTGATGTCTCGCCAGGCGTTTGCCTACGAGACCGGCGCCGGCAAGATGCCGCACGGCGTCGTGGTCGATCCCCGCGTCTTCGTCGCGGTTGCGCCCGACGGCACCGTCACCATCCTCGCCCATCGTGCCGAAATGGGCACCGGCGTGCGCACCAGCCTTCCGCTGATCGTCGCCGAGGAGATGGAGGCTGACTGGTCCAGGGTCAAAGTGCAGCAGGCCCATGGCGACGAGGTCAAGTTCGGCAACCAGGACACCGATGGCTCCCGCAGCACGCGGCATTATCTGATCCCGATGCGCCAGATCGGTGCCTCCGCCCGCACCATGCTGGAGCAGGCCGCGGCCAAGCGCTGGGGCGTGCCGGCGACCGAGGTCAAGGCCGTCAACCACGAGGTCGTCCACAGCGCCAGCGGCCGCAAGCTCGGCTTCGGCGAACTCGCCGCGGACGCAGCCAAAGAATCGGTGCCGAGCATCGAAGGCCTCAAGCTGAAGGACCCCAAGGACTTCCGTTATCTCGGCAAGGGCCAGATCAGCATCGTCGATCTCCACGACATCACCACCGGCAAGGCGCGCTACGGCGCCGACGTACGCCTGCCAGGCATGAAATATGCGGTCATCGCACGCCCGCCGGTGACCGGCGGCAAGCTGGTCTCGTTCGATCCGGACGCGGCGCTGAAGGTCCCCGGCGTCGAGAAGGTGATGCAGGTGCGCGGCTGGCCGTGGCCGTCGAAATTCCAGCCGCTCGGCGGCGTCGCGGTGATCGCGCGCAACACCGGCGCGGCGATCAAGGGCCGTGACGCGCTGAAGCTGACCTGGGACGACGGCGCCAACGGCAAATACGACTCGGTCGCCTATCGCAAGGAGCTCGAGGAAGCCTCGCGCAAACCGGGCCTCGTCGTACGCCAGGAGGGTGACGCAGACGCTGCGCTGAAGAGCGCCGACAAGGTCGTCGTCGGCGAATACTATCTGCCGCACCTCGCCCATGTCAGCATGGAGCCGCCGGTGGCGGTCGCCGACGTCAAGGGTGACAAAGCGGAGATCTGGGCGCCGGTGCAGAGTCCCGGCGGCACCCGCGAGGACGTCGCCAAGACGCTCGGCATTCCCGAGGACAACGTCACGGTGAATGTCACGCTGCTCGGCGGCGGTTTCGGCCGCAAGTCGAAATGCGACTTCGCGCTCGAGGCCGCGCTGCTGTCGAAGGAGCTCGGCGCGCCGGTGAAGGTGCAATGGACGCGCGAGGACGACGTCCGTCACGACTTCCTGCACACCGTCTCGGTCGAGCGGATCGAGGCAGGGCTCGACAAGAACGGCAAGGTGATCGCCTGGCGCCACCGCAGCGTGGCCCCGAGCATCGCCTCGACCTTCGCCGCGGGTGCAAACCACCAGGCACCCTTCGAGCTCGGCATGGGCCTCGTCGACATGCCGTTCGAGATCGCCAACATCTCCTGCGAGAACCCGGAAGCCGCGGCGTTCACCCGCATCGGCTGGTTCCGTTCGGTCTCGAACATCCCGCGGGCCTTTGCGGTGCAGTCGATGGTCGGCGAGATCGCGCAGGCGACCGGGCGCGACCAGAAGGAGACGTTGCTCGCGCTGATCGGCAGTCCCCGCATCGTCAAGCCGGCGGTGAAGGACATGTGGAACTACGGCGAGCCCTATGACAGCTACCCGATCGACACCGCGCGTCTCCGCAAGGTGGTCGAGCTGGTCGCCGAGAAGGGCGAATGGGGCCGTCAGGTACCGAAAGGCCATGGCCTCGGCATTGCCGTGCACCGCAGCTTCGTCAGCTACATCGCGACCATCGTCGAGGTGGCCGTCGACGAGAAGGGCAAGCTGACGGTGCCGCGGGTCGACACCGCGATCGACTGCGGCACTTATGTCAATCCCGAGCGCATCGCCTCGCAGATGGAGGGCGCGGCGATCATGGGGCTGAGCGTCGCCAAATACGGCGCGATCACCTTCAAGGACGGCAAGGTGGAGCAGAAGAACTTCGACGACTTCCAGGTCCTCAGGATGGATGAATCTCCTCTTGTAACCAACGTCTACATCGTCCCGCCCGGACCCGACACGCCGCCGAGCGGCGTCGGCGAGCCCGGTGTTCCGCCGTTCGCACCCGCGCTGACGAACGCGATCTTCGCCGCGACCGGAAAGCGTATCCGCAGCCTTCCGCTCGGTAAGCAATTGGAGGCTTAAGGCGGAACATTGAGCGGCCTCGCGCCGTTTCCATCGATCTGACAGGAGCAGATCGATGACCAACATCTCAAAGGCGCTCGCAGTCTCGTTGCTGTCGGGCGCCTTTTTCATGACGACCACGGCTGCGTTCGCTCAAAGCAACACCACCCCGCCGACCACCGCCACGCGCCCCACCGCGCCGGAGCAGAACTCGCTTCCCAACGCCGGAGCCCCGCCGCCTTCGACCACACAGACCACCGGGCAGACCAGCTCCGATCCGAAGGTTCAGGAGATGAACCAGAAGGAAAAGGACAAGGTTGATCGGCAGGGGAAGTAGCGGTCCAGCGCCTGCGCCCACAAACCGCCGCTCGCCGTCATGGCCGGGCTTGTCCCGGCCATCCACGACCTCTGCCGCGGCACGAAGAACGTGGATGCCCGGGACAAGCCCGGGCATGACGGGTTCGTGGCGCGAGCACCGCACACGCAAAATGCGGCGGACGTTGCCGTCCGCCGCATTTGCCCCCTGACGCTCCGCTTCCTTCGATTCGCCCGCGGAGCTTATTTCTTCAGCGCGAACACCCAGATCACGCCGCCCTGCGGCACATTGGATTCGATGCCGATATTGTTGGTCGCGAGCGCATCCTGGATGCGTTGCGCGTCCACGCCCCACCCCGACTGGATCGAGATGTATTGCGTGCCGTCGATCTCATAGGACACCGGCATGCCCATGATGCCGGAGTTGGTCTTCTGCTCCCACAAGAGTTCGCCGGTCTTGGCGTGGAAGGCGCGGAAGTTGCGGTCGTTGGTGCCGCCGACGAAGACGAGATCGCCTGCCGTCGCCGTTACCGAACCGAACAACTGCGATTTCGGGAAATTGTGCTGCCACACCTTCTTGCCGGTGGCGGGATCCCAAGCCTGGAGTTCGCCGAAATGATCGGCGCCGGGCTTCGTCGTTAGGCCGATGTCCTCCGGCTTGGTGCCGAGCCAGAGTTCGCCCGCCTTGAGCGGAACCTTCTCTCCGGTGAAGCCGCCGCAGAAATTCTCGTTGGCGGGCACGTAGACGAGGCCGGTCCTCTGGCTGTAGGCCGCCGACGGCCAGTCCTTGCCACCCCACAGCGACGGACAGAACTCGACCCGCTTGCCGATGACCGGCTTGTGCGCAGGATCGACGATCGGCTTGCCGCTCTCGGCGTCGATGCCCTTCCAGACATCGGTCGCGACGAAGGGCCAGCCTGCGACGTGGTTGATCTTGGTCGGGGTGCGCTCGAGCACCCAGAAGATCGCGTCGCGGCCCGGATGGATCAGGCTCTTGATGGTGCGACCGTCGCGTTGCAGGTCGACCAGGATCGGTGCTTCGACCTCGTCCCAGTCCCAGGAATCGTTCTGGTGGTACTGGTGGTAGGTCTTGATCTTCCCATTGCTGGGATCGAGCGCGAGCACCGAGGAGGTGTAGAGATTGTCGCCGGGATGCGTCTCGCCAGGCCATGGCGCGGCGTTACCGACGCCCCAATAGATCGTCTTGGTGTCCTTGTCGTAATTGCCGGTCATCCAGGCGGAGCCACCGCCGGTCTTCCAGTCGTCGCCCTGCCAGGTATCGTGACCGGGCTCGCCCTCGCCGGGGATGGTGAAGGTGCGCCACAACTCCTTGCCGTCCTTGGCATCGTATGCGGCGACGTAACCGCGCACGCCGAGTTCACCGCCGGAGCCTCCGACGATGACCTTGCCCTCGACGACAAGCGGCATCAGGGTCATGTACTGGCCCTTCTTGTAGTCCTGCACCTTGGTGTCCCACACCACCTTGCCGGTCTTGGCGTCGAGCGCGACGACATGGTCGTCGGTGGTGGCGAGATAAAGCTTGTCCTCCCAGAGACCGACGCCGCGGTTGGTCGGATGCAGCTGAAAGAGGTCGTCGGGAAGCTGCCGCTTGTAGCGCCAATATTCGTCGCCGGTCTTCGCGTTCAGCGCGATCACCTGCCCCATCGGGGTCGTTACGAACATCACGCCATTGTTGACGATCGGCGGCGCCTCGTGGCCTTCGACCACGCCGGTGGCAAAGGTCCAGACCGGTGTGAGATTCTTGACGTTCGAGGTGTTGATCTGGTCGAGCGGGCTGTAGCCCTGTCCGTCATAGGTGCGCCGATAGAGCATCCAGTTGCCGGGTTCCGGATTTTCCAGCCGCTGCTGGGTGACCGGCGCGTAGTTCTCGATCGGGCCGGCGACGGCGACGGTCGAGACAAGGCACGTGAAGGCGACGAAGCCGGACAGTAACCATTGCTTCCTGGTCATGAACGTTCCCCTTTTTCATCCGTTTGAATTCTTGTTTTGAATTCTTGTCGTTCGTCCCGTCGTCCGCCCATCGGCGGATGCGGCCTCTCGTGACGCGGGCACAACCCGCACCGTCCGTCATCCTGGCTGCACGCCACCTACCTTTCCGATGAAGTTGCCGGCGACGCTGAGCGAACCGTCAGCGAGCGCGAGCGGCAGCGCGGCAAGCCGCCGCGGCGCCGGTCCGAACACGACCTGCGCGCCCTCGCGGGGATCGTATTCGGAGTTGTGACACATGCACTTGAACACGTCCTTGTCGCCGACATCGCTCTTGACCCAGGCAGTGACGGGACAGCCTGCATGCGAGCAGATCGCCGAATAGGCCAGGATGCCATCGACGGCCCGCGCGCGGGTCTTCTCGTCGAGCTCGGCGGGATCGAGCCGGATGATCAGGATTTCGTTGAGGCGCGATGCGCTGCGCACCACCGATGTGTTGGGATCCTTCGGCCACGCATGGACCGGCGGTCCACCGGCCGGGAGATCGGCCGCAGTGATGAGCTTTCCCTCCTGGTCGCCTTCGGAGAAGACGAGCAGATCACCCTTCTGCGGACGTTCATCGGAGCCTGGCGGATCCTCGCCCGCGCGCGTCTGCGTGGAACAACCAAGGCAGGCGGTCGTGGCGAGCGCGCCAAGCAGCAGCGTTCGCCGCGTCTGTTCTGTACCCGCGTCGACTTCAGACTCCGCGGTGCTCTCGGACGATGAGGGAGTGGTGTTGAATGATGCGCGCGACATGCACGTTAGCAGGCGCTGGAACTCTGCCGAAAAAAAGGCGGAGAGTTGGCGCCGCAGCGCATCAATATGTCTTTGCTCGCTTTGGTTGAACGCAAATGAATGCGTTCCAGCGCATATTTGCAATTGCAACGTCGCGTCGCGCGATCGGCATGATGATTTTGCAGATCAGACCGATGATGCGGGAATTGGTGCAACGCGTTATTAGCCGCGCAGCGCAACCTCAGAGCGACACAACTGCACGTTTTACAGGCAGATTTGCTGTCGTCAGGACCGGAGCACGTGACGCGGCGCAGCGATACGGCCGGCGATGGTCGCCGACGCCATCTCAAAACTGTCGGCGATGCGTCGCGCCTTGTCGATGAAGAGCGCGGCCGCCGGCGGCGGACAGACCTCGCGCGCGGTCTGCTCGAACAGATCGAGCCAGCGGTCGAAATGATCGCCGACCAGGCTGAGCGGCACATGCGCCCGCATCGGCGAACCATGGTAGCGGCCGCTCATCAGCACGACCGACGACCAGAAATCCTTGAGTTTGGCGAGATGCTCGTCCCAATTCTGCACGATCGCAAAGACCGGCCCCAGCAGCGCATCCTCGCGCACGCGTCCGTAGAAGCGGGTGACGAGCTCCCCGATCATCTCCTCGGTGATCCCGGTGCGCTCGATCGCATCCTGGGTCAGCAGGTTCCGCCGCGCGGCCGCCGCCTCGCGCTCGGCCTTCAGTCGATCCGACATGTCCTTCGTTATCCGTTCATTTGTTCCCGCGGGCCGCCCGTTCGACATTGTCGGGCCAATTGCGCGCGGCGTCTTTGTCGCAGCGCAAATTGCGGGGATCGGGCGGCGGATGCTGGGCACCCGCCGCCGGCGCCATCAGGCACCGTAAGTGTAGAAGCCCTGGCCGGTCTTGCGGCCGAGATGGCCGGCATCGACCATTTCCTTGAGCAAGGGGGCCGGACGATATTTGGGGTCATTGAAGCCCTTATAGAAGACCTCCATCACCGAGAGCATGGTGTCGAGCCCGACGAGATCGGCGAGCGCCAGCGGCCCGATCGGATGGTTGCAGCCGAGCTTCATGCCGGCATCGATCTCCTCGGCGGTCGCGATCCCTTCCTGGAGCGCAAAGATCGCCTCGTTGATCATCGGGCACAGGATGCGATTGACGGCGAAGCCGGGGCTGTTCTTGGCCGTGATCGCCACCTTGCCGACCCGCTTGGCGAAATCCAGCGCCTTGGCGTGGGTGTCGTCGGAGGTCTGCAGGCCGCGGATGAGTTCCAGCAGCGCCATCACCGGCACCGGGTTGAAGAAGTGCATGCCGATGAAGCGATCGGGACGATCGGTTGCGGCGGCAAGCTTCGTGATCGAGATCGAGGAGGTGTTGGTCGCGAGCAGCGTGCGCGGCGACAGCGTGGCGCAGAGGTCCTTCAGGATCTTGACCTTGAGCTCCTCGTTCTCGGTCGCGGCCTCGATAACGAGGTCGCAATCGGCGAGCTTCGCGCGATCGGTGGTGCCGGTGATGCGCTTGAGAGCCGCCTCGCGATCGGCAGCCGACATCTTCTCCTTCTTGACCAGGCGCTCGAGGCTACCGCCGACGGTCGACAGCCCGCGGTTCACCGCCGCATCGGAGATGTCGACCATCACGACCGAGAGCCCGGCCGCGGCACAAATCTGCGCGATGCCGTTCCCCATGGTCCCTGCCCCGATGATGCCAACCGTGTTGATCATTGCCTCGTATCCTTCATCCTTGCGGGCGTGCCAGACGGCCCGGCCCCATTGTTCCTGCATCAGGGTCTAGCACCGCCACCGGGCGGGTGCGACCTGATCCTGCCTCTCCTTAAAGCATCCCGGGCGGGAATAAAGCCGCTCTTCCGCCGCGGAGAGGTGCGATTTGATGCCCCGGCGAGCTGATTTGTTCGCATTTTGCCCGGCCGCTGCAGGGGGCGAGGGGCGCGCCAGCGAGCAGCTGGCCAAGACGTCTTTGTGACACAGGCCACATCTGCCTCGCGCCCGGCCTGCTAGGCTCGGCCCTATGATGAAGCACCTAACTCTCCCCGTACTCTTCACCGCTCTGCTCGTCGCCACGCAAAGCCTGGCGGCCGAGACCAAGGGAGCCGGCTCAACCTTCGTTTCGCCCGTGATGGCGAAATGGATCGACGCATACAAGACGAAGACCGGCAACACCGTCAGCTATCAGGCGGTCGGCTCGAGCATCGGCGTCGGCCTGATCAAGAAAGAGGCCGTCGACTTCGGCGCAAGCGACATGCCGTTTGATCCCAAGGAACTGGAGAGGCTCGGCATGATGCAATTCCCGATCGTGATCGGGGGCGTCGTACCGGTCGTCAATATCGATGGAGTCAAACCCGGCCAGATCCGCTTCACCGGCCAGATGCTCGCCGACATCTATCTCGGCAAGCTGAAATCATGGAACGATCCGGCCATTCGCGCGATCAACCCCGACATCAGGCTGCCGAACACTGCGATCACGGTGGTTCATCGCATCGACGGATCCGGCACGACGTTCAACTGGTCGAACTACCTCTCGAAGGTCAGCACGCAGTGGAAGACGAGCGTGGGCGAAGGCACCTCGGTCGAGTGGCCACTTGGTCTCGGCGGCAAGGGCAATGACGGCGTCGCCTCGCTCGTCAGCCTCGTGCCCGGTTCGATCGGCTATCTCGAATACACTTACGCGCTGCAACGGCTAGATAGAATCTCATTTGGCGTCGTGCAGAACAGCGCCGGAAATTTCGTCGTCCCCGACGCCGCATCGTTCCAGGCAGCGGCCTCGAGTGCGGACTGGAAGGCGGAGAAGGATTTCCACCTCGTGCTCACCAACGCGCCCGGCGAAGACGCCTACCCGATCACGGCCACGACGTTCGTACTGATGCCGAAGGCGCCGAAATCCGAGGAACGATCGGCAGCGGCCATCGACTTCATCCGCTGGTCGTTGGAGAACGGAAAGGCCCAGGCCGAGACGCTCAATTACGTGCCGCTTCCGCCTGCCCTGGTCAACCAGATCGAACGCTATTGGCAGCAGAGCATCGAGACAAACCCCACGGTCTCGGCCTCGGCTAACGTCAAGCGCTGAAGCTTGGAAACGAGCGGCCGTCATGCCCGGGCCTGTCCCGGGCATCCACGTTCCCAGTGCCAGCCACGCGACCGCGATCCTTCTGGAAATCTCGCCGTGAATCGTGATTTAGTCCCGCGGAAGGCCTGTTGCCGGCTCGCAGCGGCGAGAACGCGCGAAGGTCCAGGCCCGGGGGCTTTCGAATGGACGTGATCATCTACCACAATCCCGATTGCGGCACGTCGCGCAGCGCGCTTGCCACAATCAGGAGTGCCGGCATCGAGCCGCACGCGGTCGAATATTTGAAGACGCCACCTTCGCGTACCTTGTTGCAGCAGCTCGCGCGCATGGGGATTTCGGTGCGCGAGGCGGTCCGCGAAAAGGCGGCGCCCGATACGGAGCTCGGGCTCGACAACCCGGCACTGGCGGATGACCAGCGGCTCGAAGCGATGATGGTACATCCGATCCTGATCAACAGGCCGATCGTGGTGACCCCGAACGGCGTCAGGCTTTGCCGCCCTTCGGATCTGGTGCTTGATCTCCTGCCGGCGCAACAGCGTCCGGCCGGATGAACGATTTCGCGCGATCCATCGGCGCCGCGCTCACGCTGATCGGCGAGGCCGACGCCGAGCTGCTCGGCATCGTCGCGCTGTCGGTTCGTGTCAGCCTCACCGCCGGCATCGTCGCGCTGCTGATCGGCGCGCCCTTCGGGGCCCTGCTCGCGATCACCCGATTCCGCGGGCGACAGGTCGTCATCGTATTGACCAATGCGTTGCTCGGCCTTCCGCCGGTCGTGGTCGGGCTTGCGCTCTATCTTCTGCTGTCGCGGTCCGGCCCGCTCGGAGCAGCCGGACTGTTGTTCACGCCGACCGCCATGGTGATCGCGCAGACCCTGCTCGCGACCCCGATCGTGGTCGCGCTGGTGCACCGGCCGGCAAGCCTGCTCTGGGCCGAGTATGGCGACCTCGCGCGGATCGACGGACTATCGATACTGCGCAGCATCGGCTTGCTGTTCGCGCTCGGCCGAACGTCGCTGCTGACGGCCTTTCTCGCGGCTTTCGGACGCGCGATCGCCGAGGTCGGCGCCATCATCATCGTCGGTGGCAACATCCGCGGCTTCACGCGCACGATGACGACGGCGATCGCACTGGAGACCAGCAAGGGCGACCTGCCGCTGGCACTCGGGCTCGGGCTGATCCTGCTCGCGCTCAGCGTGGCGGTGTCGACCGTCGCCTTCCTGCTAGTGGGACGCGTTGGGGAAAAATAGCTGCTCGCCGCCGACCTTGTAGCCGGCGATCGCATCCTGCCCCTTCGGCGAGACCAGCCAGTCGATGAAGGCCTGTCCGTCCTTCGCCTTCACGTTCGCATGCGTCGCCGGATTCACCAGCATGACGCCATACTGGTTGAACAGCCGCTTGTCGCCCTCGGTCAGGACGGCAAGCTCGCCCCGGTTCTTGAACGACAGCCAGGTGCCACGGTCCGACAGGAGATAGGCGTTCGACGACGAGGCCATGTTCAGCGCCGGACCCATGCCCTGGCCGATCTCGCGATACCAGCTGTCCTTGCCGCCGCCGATATCGACGCCCGCCTCCTTCCACAATCTCAGCTCGGCCGCATGCGTGCCGGACTTGTCGCCGCGCGAAATGAAGGTTGCCTTTGCCGCCGCGATCTTGCGCAGCGCATCCGTGACGTCCTTGCCGCCGGCGATCTTTGCGGGATCGCTCTTCGGACCAACGATGATGAAGTCATTGT
The DNA here is from genome assembly GCF_052075995.1 of Bradyrhizobium sp. 613_E4_N2_2. Taxonomy (NCBI): domain Bacteria; kingdom Pseudomonadati; phylum Pseudomonadota; class Alphaproteobacteria; order Hyphomicrobiales; family Nitrobacteraceae; genus Bradyrhizobium; species Bradyrhizobium sp. 613_E4_N2_2. The sequence goes on along the minus strand of NZ_CP197234.1, from coordinate 2,651,764 downwards.
ACATGACATCGAAGCGCTTCACGCCCTGCCCCTCGGACATGAACTTGTCCTCGGCCGGCCTGTCATGCACGAACACCACGTCGGCGTCGCCGCGCCGCCCGATATCGAGCGCCTGGCCGGTGCCGACGGCAACGACCTTCACCTCGATGCCCTCCGCCTTCGAGAACAACGGCAGCAGGTAACCAAACAGGCCCGACTGTTCCGTCGACGTCGTCGAGGCCACGGTGATGGTGCGATCCTGCGCGAATGCGCATGTCGACCAGAACAGAACCGCTGCGATGGCGGCAAGCTTTCTCATTGCGTTGTCCTCACTCCCCAGACGTTTGAACTTAGGCGGGAAGGATGACGCAGGGAAGTCCGACGTTCGGTGCAGGATCAGCGGCCGGGTATGTCTTGCGGATCACGCCTTTTCTCCTTCGCTGCCGAAGGAAGCGTTTCGGGGATCGGCGCGGCAACTCTGTGGGCGCGGTCACATTGGCCGCCTGCCGCGCCCGAGCTTCAGGACGGCCGCAGCTTTTCGATGATGGCCGTCACCTCGTTCAGCTGGGCCTTGGCCGTGGCCAGCAGATCGAGCAGATCGCGCGCCGACTGGGCTGATCCGCCAGCGGCGGCCTGATCGATCACGCTCAAGCCGTCGGTGAGACGCGAGATGATTTGCACGAGTTCATCGCGGCGCGCCTCGAGGTCCGCAAGCGTTGCGTCAAAGCGCTCGTCGAGCCGGGCGCCTTGCAACGAGCGGATCGGAACGATCCTGTCGTCGGGAGGATCGGACATGCGCGTGCTTTGCGTTGCTGTCCCGCCCATCCTAGGCGCGACCGCCCGCAACCCGGCGGTGGTGCATTGTCGCATCCGACACGGCAGTCGCGTTGCCCTTTCCCGCGCGTTGGACGCACGGATGTTCTGCAATTGGTCCCACCTACATTGACATCGATGTGACGGCCGGGGCACTTTTTTGCATTGCTGGCGAATCAGCGATTGCTTCACGCCGAGTACCTCTTGGACAACTCCCTGTGCTTTCGAGACTGATATCGTTGCTGCGCCGCATTCCCGCGGTGAAATGGGCGTTCACCCGGCTTAGGCCCTTGCCTCACGGCGGCAGCGTCGATGTCGCGCCGATCGCGGCAAGCGATTCGCCCGCAACCGTTGCCGACATCGCAGAAGCTGTTGCGGCTCCCGACAGCATCAGCACCAACCCGCTGCCCAGTGACACCGAGATCGCCGTTGCGGCTCCGGTCGCCGAAGATGGCGCCGCTATCTCTGTCATCCCGGAGAGCTCGTCCGCGGCGCCAACTGATGTCAGCGTCGCCGATGATTCATCCTTGGAAGCGCCGACAGAGGTCGAGGCGGTCGTCGTCGAAGAGGTTTCGGTCTCATCAGTCGAGGTGGAGAGCGAGGCCGTTGAGCTCGTCAGCAGCGATCCACCCGCGGAGCTTGAGACCAGCGTCGCACCCGTTGTCGTAGAAGAGACACCGGTCCCGGTTGTCGAGATCGAGAGTGAGCCGGTCGGTGCACCCGAGCTCGTCATCAGCGACCCACCTGTGGAACTTCCGGAGATCGTTGAACCCGTCATCGTTGAAGAGGCGCGGCTGTCGCCTGTCGAGGCCGAGAACCAGCAAGCCAACGTTTCCGAGCCCGTCATCGGCAGCGATCCATCTCCCGACCTCTCGGCCGAGGTGGAGCTCGTCGTCGCAGAGGAGGCGCTGGTCTCGTCTATCGACATCGAGATCGCTCCGGTTGATGCCCCCGTTCTCGCCGTCAACGACGATACCTCCTCTGACGTCGCTGATGTGGAGCCGACTGTCGTAGAGGACACGTGCGTCGCGCTTGCGGACAGCGACGTCTCGGCGGGAGAGGTCTCCGGGAACAGCATCGACAGCGTTGCCATCTCTGTCGTCGCAATGGAGATCGAGCCGGTCCCGGCCAACGATCCCGCCCCGATCGCAACGGAGGGTCCCTCCGCCGACACAGCGAGCGCCGTCACGCATGTCGCGCCGGAGCCGGTCCTCGAGTCTCCCGCTCCGGTGATCCCCAGCGCTCCGAAGACGCGCGCAAAGGTCGTGGAACCCGTCGACCGCGCCACGTTGATCCGGCAGCGCTGGACGGAGACCGGGATCAGGATGTGGAATCCGCGGCTTCACGGCGCCGGCGACGCCACGCTGAACATCCAGGGCCGCGTCGAGCTGCTGCCGCCCGCGCCCGGCGAGACCATGCCACGCTACGACAAGCTCGAATTCAGGATGCTGGACGGGCAGATCGTCTGCGAGGGCGTCGTCGTCGAGGCGCCCGCGTCGGCGGGTCAGCGCAGCTTTACCCGGCTCGCCGAGCCGCGTAACCCCGACCGGCCCCGCGAACCGGTACGGGAGCGCCGGGCCGCTCTCGCCTGACCCTTGTCCTCTGCGACCATGCCCGCCATATGCTAGGCTGACGGCTTGGACATGGGAGGCCGCATGCCCGCAAGATCATTGCGCCTGGTCGTAATCGCCGCCCTCTGCATCTCGCAAGGGGCCTTTGCGGCGTCCGGCAAACGCCCGCACCATGCGCCCGCCACCGATCGGGCCGCGCCCTACAAGGCCGACCGGCTCTCGACCTCGCGCGGCGATACGATCCTCAACACGCCCGGCCAGACCACCGTGCTGACACGTCAGATCCTTGACGACATGAACGCGACGACCCTCCGGGACGCCATGCGCTCGACCGCCGGCGTGACGATAGGGATTGGCCGCTAGATTTCGCGCGACTTCGCGTTCAGGGGATCGGATAGCCCTTCCAGACCCACTCCAGCGCCGACGGCAGCGTTTGCGCAATCGTCGGCCGGTCGACGTGCTTGGCGTTGCGCACGAACAGGAACTGGTAGTGGTAGCCCTTCTCCGCCAGCACCTTCGCCATCAGCGCGTTCGACAGGGTCCAGTCGTGCATACCATCGGGAATGGTGGGGTTCGGATAGAACAGGTCCTGGTCGCCGCCGAAGAACCAGAAGCGGATCGGCTTCGCCGGCGCGGCGACGATCAGCGGCACGCCGGGCGGCTCGGCCGGCGTGAGCACGCCGGCCTTCGATATGAGGTTGGGACCGGCCGGCCCCGTCCATACGCTGTGATATTCCCAGGCGCCGCCACGCAGCGACGGATCGTGAGGCCATTGCTGGTTGACCATCGTCGGCGAGAAGGCCAGCACGCGGTGATAGAGATCGGGATAGAACCACGCCATGGTGAAGGCCGCCACACCGCTCGAGCTCAGGCCCATGGTCGCGCGCCCGTCGGGGTTTTTGGTCAACTTGACGTCGGCGTTCTTCTCGACCAGCGGCAGCACCTCGCGCTCGACGAACTGCGCATAGTCGCCTGACACCGCATCGTATTCGCGGCCGCGCTGGCTGCCCTGCGCGTCCTGCCCGCCATTGCCGATCTGGATCGCGATCATCGGTGGCACGCGGCGCTGCGCGATCAGATTATCGAGCGTCGTGGCGAGGTCCTTGTAGGCGTTGGAGCCGCCGTCGCCGACCACGATGAACGGCGCCTCGGTGCCGCGTACATATTGCGCCGGCACGTAGACGTCGATCGTGCGCGACCAGATTCCAGGATGGCTGGTGGTGACGATCATGTGCGACTTGTCATCCGGCGCAGTGACGGTCGTCATGATCGACGAATTGGTGCAGCCGGCGACGTCGTCGCGGATCAGGCCGGGATTATAGATCGTGCTCTCTTTCGACGTCAGCGTGAAGGATTTTGTCGTGCCGCGTGGTACGCCTTCCTTCGCAATCGTCTCCGGCGCTGGATTGTGGGTGGGCCCGATGATGAAATTGCCCTCGGCGCCGGGCGGCGGCAGCGTTCCGTCGGGCAGCTCGGTCGCGCGCGGATAGTTGGGGTTCGAGGGATCGCGCGTCGGCGGCGCCGTCTTGAAATCCAGGCCCGCCGTGTCAATGAAGAACGGTGCCGCCTTGTCGGTGGTGTTGGCCCCGGGCGGCACAGCCATGTTCTGGATGACGCAGGCCGGCTGCGACAATGCAATTGAAGTGAAGGAGACGAGGGAAATCAACGTCCCCGCAAGGACGGACAAAGAATTGGTCATTTCAGCTCCCGGTGCCGACAAGTCTTTCTGGCTCGCCTTGACGCAAAGTATGGCGGGCCGCCTGCGCGCGGTCAAACAGCAAGCGGCCGCATTCCAGCGATAGCCGCCATGCTCAAACCGAACGGCGACCGCTATTCCGCGCATGCCCATGAATATTTCCGGATACGAGGCCGTTGCTGCCGCAGCTCGCGCGACGTAGCTTGGGCACCGCGCCGTGCCAAGCAAAAGGCGCGCACGGTCAAAATGAACAAGAACACTTCGGGAGGCAACCTATGAAGAAGCTCGCGGCCACGCTATGTGCGCTGGCGTTCCTCGCAACCGGCGCACAGGCGCAGACCATCAAGGATTTCCTGACAGCGGTCATGCAGAAATGGACGGCGCCATTCGATCCGTTCCAGCTGATCGGCAACATCTATTATGTCGGAACCGACGGCATTGCCGTTTATGTCATCAAGACATCGCAGGGCCTGATCCTGATGGACACGGCGATGCCCCAGTCGACCGGCATGATCGAGGAGCACATCGCGAAGCTCGGCCTCAAGGTCGCGGACATCAAGATCATCCTCAACACGCATGCGCATCTCGACCACACCGGCGGCTTCGCCGAGATCAAGAAGGAGACCGGCGCGCAGCTCGTTGCCGGTGAGCGCGACAAACCGCTGCTCGAAGGCGGCTACTATCCAGGCGACGAGAAGAACCAGGACCTCGCCTTTCCGGCGGTGAAGGTCGACCGCGCGGTGAAGGAAGGCGACAAGGTCACGCTCGGCGACACCACGCTGACGGCGCATGCAACGCCCGGCCACTCGCCGGGCTGTACGAGCTGGGAGATGACCGTCAAGGACGGTGGCCAGGACCGCGAGGTGCTGTTCTTCTGCAGCGGCACGGTGGCGCTGAACCGGCTGGTCGGCCAGCCGACCTATGCCGGCATCGTTGATGATTACCGCGCGACCTTCGCCAAGGCCAAGGCGATGAAGATCGACGTGCTGCTCGGACCGCATCCGGAAGTCTATGGCATGCAGGCCAAGCGTGCGGAGATGAAGGACGGCGCACCGAACCCGTTCGTCAAGCCAGACGAGCTCGCAACCTACGCAACCAGCCTGTCGGAGGATTTCGACAAGCAACTCGCCAAGCAGACGGCGGCGTTGGAGAAGAAATAACGGCCATTTGTCCTCTCTTCACCTCTCCTTCCGCGGGGAGAGGTGAAGCGCGCGCGTCGGCTGACCGCGCGGCCATGCGCCGTCGCCGACGTGAAAAGCCAAGACTCGCAATGGTTAGCGGATCGTAGCTGCGGGTGGCTGCGGGCAAGGTGTGCCTGAGACACGCGCCTCGGCCGCCGGATATCCTTAACACGGTCTCACCAATACACGCGGCTGGAAAATCCCGTGGCCGCGCGCAACCTGCGCTGGCTTTTCGTGCAGCCCCACCTAACGCGACCTTTACCCCCGTCGTGCAAGATCGCCGCCGTTTTGAAGGGATCCGGGGCGCGTATTGCAATGCCTGTCGCCAATTTGAAGTCTCAGCTCGCCGCCGCGATGCGGCTGTTTCGCGTGCCGGCCGATAACCCGGACCTGACGCGCGCGCAGTTCGATGCCTTCTCCAAGCAGATCCCGCTGCTCTATTTCATCCTGATGAGCAACACGATCGCGGTCGCCTACACCTATGTCAATGTGGCGCCGGACTGGCTGACGTTGATCGTGCCAAGCGTGCTCACCGTGCTCGCCGCGCTTCGCACCTTCTGGTGGCTGCGCCAGCGGCACCTCGTGCGGAGCGATGCCGATATCCTGCGCAATCTGCGCGCCACCAACTGGATGACATTGCCGATCGGCGCCGGCTTCACCGCATGGTCCTTCGCGCTGTACCCTTACGGCGATGCCTTCGCCAAGAGCCAGGTCGCCTTCTACATGGCGGTGACCGTGATCGGCTGCATTTTTTCGCTGATGCATCTGCGTTCCGCAGCGTTGATCGTGACGCTCGTCGTCGACGTGCCCTATGTGCTGTTCTTCTGGGCCACCGGCGAACCGACGCTGAAGGCGATCGCGGTCAACAACCTTCTCGTCTCGGGCGCGATGGTGACGGTGCTGTTCATCTACTACCGCGACTTCGCCGATCTCGTCTCGAGCCGCAAATCGCTGCTGGCGCAGCAGGCGGCGACGCAAGCGCTCTCGGACGAGAATTTCCGCCTCGCCAATCTCGATTCCCTCACCGAGCTGCCGAACCGCCGCCGCTTCTTCGCCGAGCTGTCGAGCGCCTTCAGCGACGCCGAGCGCAGGCGCGTTCGCGTCGCGGTCGGGATCATCGACCTCGACGGCTTCAAGCCGATCAACGACAATTACGGCCACTCGGTCGGCGATCGCGTCCTGATCGAAGCCGGGCGCCGCATCCGCGAAGTTTGCGAGGGCTTCGGCCCGCAGCGGGTGGAATTTGCCCGGCTCGGCGGCGACGAGTTCGGCCTCGTAGTGTGCGGCGATCCCGAAGATGACGATTTGATGCGGCTCGGCCAGCGCATCGGCGAACAGGTCAAGTTGCCCTACCAGCTCGACACCGCCCATACCGGGCTGTCCTGCTCGATCGGCTTCGCGCTGTTCCCAAGCTCGGCGACCAGCGCCGAGGCGCTCTATGAATGCGCCGACTACTCGCTCTATCACGCCAAGCGCCATCTGCGCGGCCGCACCGTGATCTTCTCGAGCGAGCTCGAGGCCGAGATCCGCAGCCGCGGCGTCATCGAGAACTTGCTTCGCACCGCCGATTTCAGCACCGAGATGGACCTGGTGTTCCAGCCGATCGTGGACGCCATGAGCGAGCACACCGCCGGCTTCGAAGTCCTGGCGCGCTGGCACAGCTCCCGCCTCGGCCTGGTCTCACCGGCCGACTTCATTCCGGCCGCAGAGCGCATCGGCCTGATCCGGCCGCTGACGCAGGCGCTGCTGGTCCGCGCGCTTGCGACGGCAAGGACCTGGCCCGACCACATCCGTCTGTCGTTCAACCTGTCCGCTCACGATGTCTGCGCAGCCGAGGGCATTTTGCCGCTGATCTCGATCATCGAGAAGAGCGGGTTGCCGCCGAACCGGATCGACTTCGAGATCACCGAGACCGCCGTCACCTTCGACTTCGTGCGCGCGCAGCAATCGATCGCGACGCTGAAGGCCATGGGCTGCGGCATTTCACTGGACGATTTCGGCACCGGCTATTCCTCGCTGAGCCACGTGCATCGGCTGCCGCTCGACAAGATCAAGATCGACCGCAGCTTCGTCGCCGACATCAACGAAAATCCGGTAAGTCACAAGATCATCAAGTCTCTCGCCGGCCTGTGCGACGACATGGAGATCGCTTGCGTCGCCGAGGGCGTCGAAACCCGCGCCCAGCTCGACAGTCTGCGCCGCCTGGGATGCGACTTCATCCAGGGCTACTACTTCGCAAAGCCGATGTCGGGCGATGCGATCGGCGACTATCTCGCAAAGGAACGCCAGCGTCTCGGCGCCGGCGCCAAGGTCGTGGCCTGAGAGGCCAGATCTCAATCCGCACGCGCAGCGCTGATAAATTAAATTGCTGCCTGTCAATCGTCCGCTTCACATGCGTCGAAACGCCCCCGACATGCCGGGATGCTGTGTCGGTGCTTGTCAGCGACGTCAAAACGCGCGATACTCAATTTCAAGGGGAAAGATATTAAATATACAACTTTTTGATCTTGGTGGCCTTCAACTGGGCGCGGCGGCAAACACGGTTGTGAGTTGGCAATCGGGAGGCAGGCATGTCGTCCAATGCGTCATTTTCGGCAGGGCGCCACGCCCCGCCGCATTCCCACCTCACCGCTTCGCATGCATCACCGCCGCCCGCCGAGCTGGACGCCGGCAGCCTCATACCCATCAGCCTCTTCATCCTCAGCGACGTGCGCCTGCTCTGCGAAGGCCTCAGTTCCTGCCTGGCCCGGCAGGAATGCTTACGCATCGCCGGACACGGTGATCTTGCGACCCCGCCTGAGCAAGTCGTCGACAGCGGCGCGCAGGTGCTGCTGGTCGACATAGCGACGCCGCAAGGCTTGCAGCAATCGGCAGCCTGCCGCGCCCTGGCGCCGGCGTTGAAGGTCGTCGCCATCGCGGTCGCCGAGGCCGAGCAGGATATCCTGGCTTGCGCGGAGGCCGGTGTGTCCGGCTTCGTGCTGCGCGAGGGTTCGATCAGCGACGTCGTCGCCGCCGTCCATAACGCGATGCGCGACGAGCTCGTGTGCTCGCCCAAGGTCGCCGCCGCCCTGTTCGGCCGCCTCGCGCTACTCTCTGCGCGGACCGTCACGCGAGAGGCGGCCGCCGGCGTCGACACGCTGACACCTCGCGAGCACGAGATCATTCGCTTCGTCGGCGAAGGGCTGTCAAACAAAGAGATCGCACGAGCCTTGCGGATCCGCAATTCGACCGTGAAGAACCACATGCATAACGTGCTCAGCAAATTGCAGATTCGCCGGCGCGGCGAGATCAGCAAGCATCTGCACGCGAACGGCGCGCTCGCGTCTGCATCGTCGCGGATCCAGACCCGCTAGACCTTTCGGACTAGATCCTCCGAGCCGTTACGGGCCGGCATCGCGCGCGAAGCCGCCATGTCGCGGTGCATCGCGCGCCCGTTTCCGTCATCGGGGTCTCACCGCCGCGGGCATGGTCCGGACCATCAACTCCATCCTCGCTAGACCTTTTGGCTCAGTCGCGCCGTCGCGCCTTGTGCAAGGCTCACCGCAAAGGTGGCCATTGCGACAGAGACGCATCCTCATTGCGGGATTTCCGAGGCTGATGACCGATCTTCTCGAGCATGTCGTCGCGAAAGATCCGGCGTTGTCCGTAGTCGGGACGAGTGACGACGCCAATCTGGCAACGGAAGCACGCCGCACCCGGGCCGACGTTCTCGTGGTGGCACAGAAGGCACCGGACGAGCGCGACAGCCTCGCAAGCCTTCTGCACAGTCGGCCGCGGATGAAGGTCGTCACCATCGTCGCAAGCGGCGAAAGCGGCGCGCTCTACGAGCTGCGGCCGCACCGCACGGCCATCACCGAGATCACGACGCAATCCCTGTCGGAAGCCATTCGGGATCCGCCCGGCCCGAGGCGCAGGCCGCGCCAGCGGCGCGCGCGCCGGCTGGGCAAGACCATCGCCGCGGTCTGACCAAGGAAGACGGACCGCCAAATCACAGGAGCCGACATGCCCTCAGCCCTTCTGCAACCCGGCGTCTATATCGAGGAAATCTCCAGCGGCGTGCGCTCGATCTCGGGCGTGGCGACGTCGATCGCGCTGTTCATCGGCTGGGCGCCGCGCGGCCCCGTTGACCGTGCCGTGCGCATCTCGAGCTTTGCCGACTATGAGCGCGCCTATGGCGGGCTCGACCGCCGCGCCAATCTCGGCTACGCCGTGCGCCAATTCTTCGACAACGGCGGCAGCGACGCCTACGTCGTGCGGATCGCGCTGTTCAATTCGGGAACGCCCGCCAACGACGCGAAGACCGCGACCTGCGCGATCAACGATCTCGGTATCGAGGCGAGTTCGCCGGGTCTGTGGGCCAACTCCTACAGCGTCCGACTGACGCTACGCGCGGACGACAGCACCCGCTTCCGGCTCGACGTCATCGGCCCGTCGCCGAGCACTGACATCGTGGAGACGTTCCAGGACCTGTCGATGAACAAGGCGGATCCGCGCTACGCGCCGAGCGTCGTCAACGGCCGCTCCGCCTTCATGGACAAGCTGACCACGGCGTCAACGACGGTCCCGACCCCGGCCACGAAACCACTTGCGGGCGGAGCCGATGGCACGGTCCTCTCCGCCAATGACGGTCCGTTCGTCAGCGCGATCGATCCGCTGTTCGCGACCGGCGGGATCGTCGATCGTATCGACATCTTCAACCTGGTCTGCGTGCCCGGCCTCACCAACGTCAATTCAACAACCCAGGGCGCACTCGCCAAGCTACAGCAACGCTGCCACGTCCGCCGTGCGTTCCTGATCATCGACAGCCTCCAGAACGAGACCGTCGCCAACATGAGCGGCGCCAACGGCGAGGCCGGCCTGACCGGCTCGGACGGCAATTTCTCCGCGCTGTACTACCCGTGGGTGATGCAGGCCGATCCACTGCAATCCGGCGTCGTGCGCGACTTTCCACCTTGCGGCTTCGTCGCCGGCGTCTACGCCCGGACAGACGCCACGCGCGGGGTCTGGAAGGCGCCGGCCGGCACCGATGCCAGCGTCAACGGCGGCGTCGGCTTCGCGTTGAGCTTGAGCGACGCCGAGAACGGCCAGCTCAATCCGATCGGCGTCAATTGCCTGCGCACACTGCCGGTCTACGGCAACGTGGTCTGGGGCGCGCGCACGCTGCACGGCCAGAACGACCGCGGCTCGGAATGGAAATACGTTCCGGTACGGCGCATGGCGCTGTTCCTGGAGGAGAGCCTCTACCGCGGCACGCAATGGGTGGTGTTCGAGCCCAATGACGAACCGCTCTGGGCACAGATCAGGCTCAACATCGGCGCCTTCCTGCAGGGCCTGTTCCGGCAGGGCGCGTTCCAGGGCCGTTCGCCGCGCGAGGCCTATTTCGTCAAATGCGACCGCGAGAGCACGACGCAGGCCGACATCAATCTCGGCATCGTCAACATCATCGTCGGCTTCGCGCCGCTGAAGCCCGCCGAGTTCGTCGTCATCAAGATCCAGCAGATCGCCGGCGACATTCCAACCTGAGGCAAAGACACCTGAGGCAAGCAAATGGCACAGTTCTCGGTCAATCCGCAGCGCTTCGATCCCTACAAGAACTTCAAGTTCCGCGTGAAATGGGACGGCCGCTACGTCGCCGGCATCAACAAGGTGTCGGCGCTGAAACGCACCACCGAGGTGGTCGAGCACCGCGAGGGCGGCGATCCCTCGACGGGACGCAAGTCGCCCGGCCGCAGCAAGTTCGAGGCGATCACGCTCGATCGCGGTGTCACCCACGACACCGAGTTCGAGAAATGGGCCAACAAGGTCTGGCATTTCGGCGCAGGACTTGGCGCCGAGGTCTCGCTGAAGGATTTCCGCAAGGACATCATCCTCGAGGTCTATAACGAAGCCGGGCAGCTCGCGCTCGCCTACAAGATCTACCGCTGCTGGGTCTCCGAATACCAGTCGCTACCCGATCTCGACGCCAACGCCAATGCGGTGGCGATCCAGCACATCAAGCTGGAGAACGAGGGATGGGAGCGCGATCAAGCCGTCGCCGAGCCGTCCGAGCCCACTTTCACCGATCCAGCCTGAGACCGCTCATGCTCTCCGCCACCGCTCAACGCGAGCAGGACATCCTGGCGCTGTGGGACCGGGCCGCCGGCCGCGCGCAGCGCCAGCGCGACGATGCCCTGTTCGCGGCGGCCGGCGCAGCGCCGACGGACTCGATCGGCACAGGCAATGCCGCGCTGCTGGCCTTGCGCACGCGATTGTTCGGCGCGCCGTGGCGGCTGCGCGCCGCCTGCCCCATTTGCCGCACCGACTGCGAGTTCACGGCGGACAGCGCAGTGCTCGCGGACGGACTTGCACCACCGGCTGACGCCGTGCCGCCGCGTATCACGAACGGGGGCAGCGAGCTGGCGCTGCGGCTGCCGACGCTGTCCGATCTTGCAAGCCTCGCCGCGACCTGCGATTCCGCCGCCGCGGCAAACCTGTTGCTCGCACGCTGCCTCGGTGAGGCGCCGCCGGCTGCGAAGGACATCCTGCACAGGGTCGAGGCCGAGCTCGAACGTTGCGATCCCGGCGCGGTGCTCAGTTTCGCGCTCGACTGCCCCGATTGCGGCCACGCCTGGCAGGCCGTGATCGACATCGCGCCGGCGCTCTGGACCGAGGTGCAGGCAGCGGCCGAGCGTACCCTGCTCGAAGTCGACGCGCTCGCGCGCGAATATGGCTGGAGCGAAGCCGAGGTGCTGGCATTGCCGCACACCCGCCGCGCCGCCTACCTGCAACTTGCGGGCGCGTCATGACGGGCCTCCTGCAAAATCTCGCGCGCATCGGCCGCGGCGAACCGATTCCCGGCGCAGCACGCGTTGCCCTGCCGCCGCGTTTTGCCGCCCCGCCCCGGAACGACGATGCTCCGGTGCACGAGACGACACAGGATGAAAGGCAGACACCGGCATCCTCGCCGGCGGCATTGCCGAACATGACCGGCGCAGACGATCCTGCCACTGGCGTGCAGGCGCCGCAGCGCAGACAAAGGGAGCCGGACAACGAAGGCGCACCGTTGCGTCTCGAGGCCAAGGTCGCTGCTGCCGCACAGCCGCTTCAATCGACCGACGCGCTGTTAAGATCGCCTGTCGATGCCCCTCTGCCTGCCGCCCCGCGCGATCCGCTACGCGGCAGACAGCCGCGTGACACGGTTTTGCGCGAAACGCCCCGCCCCCGAAACGAGGCTGTAACACCGCCGGCGCTTCCGCTCGGCCAGACCGTGCTCGCCGGCCAGGCGCAGCGCCGACGCGAGACACCGCCGGTGATCAAGGTGACGATCGACCGCATCGACATCCGCTCGCCGGAGCCCCCACGCGCGGCACGCGCCGTCAAGCCCGCACCAAAGCCGTCGGTGTCGCTGTCCGACTATCTGCGCCGCCCTGGACCTGGAGGCCGCGCATGAGCTCGCCGCTCGCAATCGGCGCGGTCAGCGCAGTCCTGCGCAACCTGCTCGACAACGGGCTGATCGAGGCCGGGCCCGCGGTCGGTGGGACGGTGAACGTCAGTGCTGTTGCGCCCGACACGATCGACCTCAGCAGCGCAGAAGAGCAGCCGCGGCTCAATCTGTTCCTGCATCAGGTGACGCCGAACCCGGGCTGGCGCAACCATTCCCTGCCGTCGCGGTCCTCGACCAGCGGCGAGCGACTGACCAACGCGCCGCTCGCGCTCGACCTGCACTATCTGCTGACGGCCTACGCGCGGGTCGACTGCCAGGCCGAGATCCTGCTCGGCTATGGCATGCATCTGTTGCACGAGCGCCCGGTGCTTGATCGCGCCGCCGTGCAGCGCGCGCTCAATCCCAATCCGCTCGACGTCGCGATGCTGCCGCCGGCGTTCCAGGCGCTCGCTGCCGCCGACCTCGCCGATCAGGCCGAGTTGATCAAGATCACGCCGGCTGTGATGGGGCCGGAGGAGATGTCACGACTATGGGCGGCCATCCAGTCGCATTACCGGCCGACGGCCGCCTATGTGGTGTCGGTGGTGCTGATCGAAGCCACGAAGCCCGCAGTCTCGCCGCTGCCGGTGCTGTCGCGCGGGATCATCGATCCCGCCACCAAGCGCGACCGCGGCGTCGTCGTCAATCCCGACACATTGCCTCCGTTGCCGACGCTGTTTGCGGCGACGCCGCAGAAGAAGCAGGCCGGCGCGCGGCTCGGCGAGCCCGTGGCGCTCTCCGGCATTCGCCTCAGCGGCAGCAATTTTCATGTGCGGCTGGCGCACCCGCTATTTCCAGCTCCTTTTGAACTGGTGCCGGGCGCCCCCAACGACGACGGCACCGAGCTCACCGTGATGCTGCCGAACGATGCCGCCGCGCAGGCAGCGCTCGCGCCGGGGCAATGGAGCCTCACGCTGCGCCTGCTGCCGGCCGGCGAAGCCAATGAGCGCGAGACCAACGCGGTGGCCCTGGTCATCGCCCCAGCACTGGTCATTGCAGCCGATGCCGGACTTTCGCTGCCTGCGGCGACCGTGCTGCGCAAGACTGCGCCGCTGCGCGTCACGGCCACCCTGTTCTCGCGGCCGCAGGTGCAGCCGCGGCAGCGCGCGAGCCTCGTCCTCGGCACGGCGGAAGCCACCGCCAAGCCGCGCAGCGCGGCCACCGATCCGCTGGTGTTCGACTTCCCCGCGACGCTTGCCGCTGGGGCCTATCCGGCGCGGTTGCGCATCGACGGCGTCGACAGTCTCCTGCTCGATCTCAGCGGCGATGCGCCCGCTTTCGATGCCTCGCAAACCCTGAGCGTGCCGCCATGAACATGCACGACAGACCGCAAGCGCAGCCGGGGCTCGATTGGGCCAGCCGCAACCAGCAATGGCTGGCGGCGCAGTTCGCTGCGCTGCGCCTGCGCCTCGCACGGCAGTTGCGCGATACATCGGCCAACGCCGAGCCGCCTCCGCCGGAATGCGGCGATGATTTCGAGCCCGCGCTCGACGCGCTGACAAAGCTGTTCGGCCTGTCGGCGTTCGAGCGCGACGTCGTGCTGCTCGCGGCCGGCGTCGAGCTCGACAGCGCACTGCGTCGCCTCGTCGGCGTGGCGATGGCGCAAGCGCCCGAAGCCATCGCGAGCACGCAGCCGACGTTCAATTTCGCCATGCAGATGCTGACTGAGCCACATTGGGATGCGCTCTCGCCGCTCCGGCCGTTGCGGCGCTGGCACCTGATCGCATGCGAGGGCCGCGAGGCGCCGCCGCGCCGTCCGATCCAGATCGACGAGCGCGTGCTGCACTACCTGACCGGCGTCGCCGCGATGGATGCCCGCCTGATCGGGCTCGTTCGCTGCGAGCCGGTCGGATCCATCGAGCCCGATGCACCACAGGCGAACACGATCGCGCACGCGCTCGGCACGGGCGCGGCCGCCCTGGCCACCCTGGGTCACGCTCGCGGCGAGATCGAGCCGCAGCGCGACCTCGCGCGCGCCGCGCTCGCCTGCCTCGGTGCGAACGGCCTGTGGTTGCACGCCCGCGACCTGCCGCACGATCCGCGCGAGCTCGCCGAGATCGCCCGTCTGCTCGACCGCGAGGCCGCCCTCTCGGATGCCATCATCGCGCTCGAGCTCGACCGTCCGATCGAGGCGGCGGATGGCGAGGCGCATGCGATGACGCTGATCGCCCATCTGATGGGACCCGCGATCGTGCTCAACGCGCCGGAACCGGCCCGCTTGTCGCGATTGCGGCAGCGCCGCATGCTGCGGCTCCAGGTCGCCGATGCCCCGGCCGCCGCGCGGCAGGTCGCGGCCTTGCGCGGGCTTACGCGCGAGCAGGCAGCCGCGCTGCGCCCGGCGCTGCGGCAGTTCGACGTCCCCGCCGCCGACCTGCGCCTCGTGGTCACCGAAGCCCTCGCCGAGACACAGGGCGATCCCGCTCGGCTCGGGCCGGCGGTATGGCGGCTCTGCCGCGCCGCGGTGCACGGCGGGCTTGACGCGTTGGCGCAGCGGATCGACAGCCGCGTTGGCTTCGACGACCTGGTCGCGCCACCGGTGGTGACCGCGCAGCTCCGCGTCATCGCGAATGAATTGCAGCACCGGCCGCGCGTCCATGGCGACTGGGGCTTTGCCGCGCATAACGGCCGCGGGCTCGGAACCGCCGCGCTGTTCGCCGGCGAATCCGGCACCGGCAAGACCTACGCGGCCGAAGCGATCGCAAGCGCGGCCGGGCTTGATCTCTACCGCATCGATCTTGCCAGCGTGGTCAGCAAATATATCGGCGAGACCGAGAAGAATCTGAGCCGGCTGTTCGAGGCCGCGGAGACCAGTGGCGCCATCCTGCTGTTCGACGAGGCCGATGCGCTGTTCGGCAAGCGCAGCGAGGTGCGCGACAGCCATGACCGCTTCGCTAATATCGAGATCGCCTACCTCTTGCAGCGGATCGAGACCTATCGCGGGCTCGTGATCCTCACCACCAACATGAAGAGCGCGCTCGACCGCGCCTTCCTGCGCCGCATCCGCTACGTGGTCCAGTTCCCCTACCCTGACGCCGCCGCGCGCGAAACACTGTGGCGCATGCAGTTCCCCGCCGATGCACCGCTCGGCGAGGTGGATTTCGCAGGCCTCGCCAGACTGCAACTGACCGGCGGCAACATCCGCGCCATCGCGCTCAACGCCGCCTTCCTGGCCGCCGCCGGCGGCGGCGAACGGATCGAGCAGGACGCGATCAACGCCGCGGTGCGTGCGGAGTTCGCCAAGCTCGAGCGGCCTTGGCCGGGAGTCGGGCCATGAAACATGCCGGCATCGATATCCGGATTGGACGTCTCGTCGTCGATGCGTCGCGACATTCCGAAGCTGCGGGACTTGCCGACGCAATCGGACAGGCCTTGCAACAGCGGCTCACGGGGTCCGCCAACGAGGCGAGCGCCGCCCATGCCGAGGCGCCGCGCGCGGTCGCCGATCGGATCGCGGCACGATTGACCACGACATCCGGCGCCGACGCTCCGCGAGGCAAGCCATGACCGTGCATGCCGCACCAAAGGCAGTGCCGAAGCAATCCTCGCCTGCCCATGCGCCTTCGCTCGAGCTTCGTCCGGCCCGCGACCGTTTCGAAAGCGAAGCCGAGCACGCGGCCGAGAACGCCCTGCGGCCATCGCAGCCGGCTGGTCCGGCCCCGGTGCTGTCGCCGCTTCCACGCTCTGCTGGCACGACGGGACAGGCCGCGCCGGCCGCGGTATCCGAGGTGGTCGGATCGGCCGGCTCGCCACTCGGCGCTCCGACGCGCGAGACGATGGAACGTCAATTCCGCTCCGACTTCAGCCATGTGCGGATCCACACCGACCCGCAGGCCGCAGCCTCAGCCCGTGCGATCCGCGCAACCGCCTATACCGCGGGCGCCCACATCGTGTTCGATGACGGCGCATACAATCCGCAAAGCCCACATGGCCGGCACATTCTGGCGCACGAGCTCGCCCATGTCGTGCAGCAGCGCGGCGCGACCGTGCCGCCGGCGGCGGTGCAGCGGCTCGCCTGGTACGAATCGATCGCCGTGTTTTTCGGCGCCGAGGGCAATTTCGGCGACAAGGAGCTGCTCGCCTATCTCGACAAGATCACCAAGTCCGCAGCGATCGAAGGCAGCTTCGACAGCGACAACAAGGCGCGGGCGATCGTCCGTCGGTGGAAGGCAAGCCAGGCCGAGTTCAAGCTCGATCCACTGCAAAAGGCGCTGTTGATCCTGGAGATGCAGGACGGCCCCACACTCGATGACGACGAGAACGCCATCCTCGACCTGCTCGAGCTGAGCGATATCGCCGCACTGAGGATCATGTTCGGTTCAGGCAAACTCAGCGTCACCGAGCTCGAATCCGACATCGACGGCGCCGAGTACAAGAGGTTGAAGCGCTTCTTCGCAGCCCGCTTTCGCGGCGGCCGCGACGCGCTCGCCAAGGGCGACGTCGAACCGCAGGGCGAACCGGGCAAGGGCGCGCCGACCTTCGCCTACGATACCATGGCCATCAAGATCCGGATTGCGACGGCGACAAATGACGAGGAGATCGCCGCCGTCGCGGCCGAGGTGTTCGCTCTCGATCCGCCCGTGCGAGAGAAGGCGGCACAGGAGCTCGGCCGGGAGCGCAGCGATCTGGCCCGTCGGCTCGACGACATCGGCGAGCAGGCCGAAGCCGAAAGCGACCCGGCGAAGAAGGACGCACTGAAGAAGAAGGCCGGAGCCACGAAGAGGATCCTCAAGAATTACGACGTCTTCCTTCAACGTGTTTTCCGCGACGTGACGCTCATCACCGGCGCCGGCGACTTGTCAAAGACGGCCGCTCCGGGTGCCGCGCAGAAAGCCGATATTCCAAAGGCGTTGAAGCCCGACGTCAAGGTGGACTCCGGCGGCGTCGCGCTGCCGTTCGACAACTCCCCCGCAGGAAAGACGGCATATGACAACGCCATCCGCGCCATGATGCCAGATCTGATCCAGCGCTATTGGGACGAGATGGTCAAGGACAAGGGTACCACCGAGCACGGCGACCCGACGAAGGTGCATGCGCTCGCTGAATTCGAACGGATCGGCAAGGCGAGCAAGGACGAAACCGACAAGGTCTTCGGCGCCTACTACGATAAATCGAAACATCCGGAACTGAAGGCCGATACAGCCTTCACACGCGGCAGCATCCATGATCTGTTCGCCGACACCGAAGCTGATCTCGCTGGCATGGACAGCATCGAAAAGAGGAAGATGGCGAAGGCCCTCGTACTCTACTTCTTCCAGTCGGACCGCGACATACGTGCGGCCAACCGGAAATTGAACGCTTCGCCGCAGTTCGATTCCAGCAATAATCCGGTAGGCGATGAGGCGATTATCCTCGACAAGATTGCTGACGACTTCACGAGCACCGACGCGCAGGTCGACAAGCTGAACGAGATAGACCGTGGCTGGGACGCGTCCGCCAGCTTCGGCAACATCAACATCCAGATCTTCAAGAAGGATGATCTTGTCGATGACCGGGACTTCCTGTGGGACATGTTCCAGACATTGATCCACGAATACATTCACACGCTGCGGACCACGGAATACGACACGTTCGCCAGCACTTTCGGGGATGGTTCCAACGAGAACAACACGCTGATCGAAGGCGTCGATTCGCTGTTCGACGAGATCGTCTGGGAAAATGTCGCGCCGAGGGTCAACGACTCCAGGCTGCGCGAGGCGGTCGAGGGCCCCGCCTATGCAAAGCTGAAGCCAATTACGGTGAAACCAGCCTCGCGCCGACGCTACGCCTCGTATGCCGAGGCCGTGAAGCTCGTCAACATCGTCGGTATCCGCAATCTTTACGCCGCCTATTTCCAGGGCGACGTCGCGAAGATCGGAGCTTGAGCCATGCAGGCCACCCCCACCACGGTACCCGCCCTGTCAGCGCTACAGTCCTTCGCCCGCCGTGATCTGCGCGCTTTCGCAGGCCTCGTCGAGCAGACCTCCCTCAACGACGTCGCCGCCGTGTTCGATGTCGATCGATCCTCGCACGGCCAAGGTCTTCTTGGCAGCGCCAGGCACCAGACCAATTGGTTCAGTGCCGCGGCCGGAGGCTTTGCACGCGGCATGCGGGTATGGGCGGAAGGCGACGTCGTCATCTTGATCGACGCGACCAATGTCGATCTCCTCGAGCCGCTGTCATCGCTGCTTGGCTGGCTCGGCGAGCCGGAGACGAAGCTTAACTCGTTCCAGGGAACGTTCGAAGTCGAGAGCAACGAGTATGTCTATGTAAAGCGGGGTCTTACGCTCTACGTCGACCGCGCCATCGAAACGCCGCTTCGGATCGCGGCATTCACGCCATGTGGCCTGGAGCGCTATCAGCGCGACCTTCGGCTCGATCTTCGACAGAAGCGGCTGCCGCCATCGCGTGGTCCGTCGCAGGACGATTCGCCATGACCGGCCTCACCTCGTCCCCAAAACTGATCAAGGGCGGCCTCGTGGTGCTGGCGCCGGGCGGCGGCACGGTGCGACGGCAGATCGCGCTCCAGTACAATCCGGACACGCTGAGCCGCAGCTACCAGGTGCAGGGCACCGGCGGCGACGGTTCGGCCGGCGGGCGGGCGCAACCGTTCCGGCTGAAAGGGCCCGCAATCGAGACCATCAAGCTCGACGCCGAGATCGACGCCACCGACCAGCTCGCCGATCCTGACGCGCATGCCAACGCTGTCGCCTTCGGCATCGCGCCGCAGCTCGCGGTGCTCGAGGCTCTGGTCAACCCGAGCGTCGAGGATCTGCTCGGCATCGCAAGCCAGGCCGATGGCGGCACGCTCGAGATCCTGCCGCCGGAGGCGCCGCTCACCTTGTTCGTCTGGAGCAAGAACCGGGTCGCGCCGGTGCGCGTCGCCGAGTTCTCCATCGTCGAGGAAGCGTTCGATCCTGCACTCAACCCGATCCGCGCAAAAGTCTCGCTCGGCCTGCATGTGATGAGCACGGACGATCTCGGCTTCTCGCACCGCGGCGGCACCATCTTCCTCAATTACCTGCGCAACCGCGAGACGCTTGCCAGCCTGACCGGCGGCGCCTCGCTGGCCTCGCTTGGTCTTTCCAGTCTGCCCTGACGGAGCACATGATGTCCTCGGATCCCGTCCAGATGCTGATCGATGCCGGTGCGTTTCCGGACAACAGTTTTCCGCCGAACAGCCGCTATCATGGCACCGCGATCGGGCGGCTCAAGCGCAGCGCCGACGATCCCGGTGTCGCCTATGTGCTGCGCCGCTTCATCCCCCAGGCGCGCGATATCGGCATCGCCGGCGAACACATCGTCAATGCCGGCGAACGGCCCGACACGCTCGCCTCCGCAACGCTTGGCGACCCCGAACTGTATTGGCGGATCGCCGACGCCAATGTCGTGACCGATCCGCTCGAACTCACCGACACGCCCGGTGAGCGCGTGCAGATCCCGCGCCCGAACGGGCTTTAGGGAGACGATTTCCGATGATGCAAGGCGGCGTCCAGCTATCTCTCCAGATCGGTCCGGCGCCGGTGCCGGCGCCGCGCGAGGTGCTGGAGACGCTGACCCATGCCAAGATCGAGATCGGATCGGGCGATGCACAGAGCGGATTCGAGCTCACTTTCGACCTGCCGGTCCGCTCGCCGCTGCGCACTATCTTTCTGCTTGCCGGCGGCGGCGCGCTGCCGCCGTTGCTGCGCGTGGTGCTGATCGTCACCATCAACGGCACGGCCGAATCCATCATCGACGGCATGGTCACCAATGTCGAGACCCAGCCGGGCAGCGGCGGTGTCGGCAAGCTGGTGATCAAGGGCAAGGACATGTCGGCGCTGATGGACATCATCGAGCTGCCCGGCCTGCCCTTCCCGGCGATGCCGCCGTCGGTGCGGGTGCTCGCGATCCTCGCCAAATACGCAGCCCTCGGCGTGATCCCGATGGTGATCCCGAGCGTGCTCGACATCCCGCCGATCCCGGTTCAGCAAATCCCGCAACAGAAGGGCAGCGACTACGCCTACGTTAAGAAGCTCGCGGGCGAAGCCGGCTACGTCTTCTATCTGGAGGCCGGTCCCGCGCCCGGCGCCTCGAAGGCCTATTGGGGACCGGAAATCCGCTTCGGCGCGCCGCAGCCGGCACTCACCACCAACATGGATGCGCTCACCAATGTCGAGGAGATCTCGTTCAACTTCGACAAGGAACGCAAGGTGATGCCGATCGTGTTCTTCCAGGAGGCCAACAGCAAGGCACCGATCCCGGTGCCGATCCCTGACATCACCCCGATGAGCCCGCCGCTCGGCGCGGTGCCGCCGCTGCCGCCGAAGATCGAGAAGCTGAGCAATACCGCGCACCTGTCCGCGCCGCAGGCGCTGATGGCGGGGCTCGCCTATGCCAGCCAGCACAGCGACAGCGTGTTCGGCAGCGGCAAGCTCGACGTCGCCAGATATGGCCGCGTTCTGAAGTCGCGGCAACTGGTTGGCGTGCGCGGCGCAGGCCTCCCGTTCGACGGGCTCTATTACGTCAAGAACGTCACCCACGAGATCGAGCGCGGCTCCTACAAGCAATCGTTCTCGCTCGCACGCAACGCGCTGATCTCGACCGTCCCGCAGGTGCCGACATGAGCGATGCGCCACTTTTCGGAAAGTATCGCGCGGTGGTGATCAACAATATCGATCCGCTGCAGATCGGCCGGATCCAGGTGATGGTGCCCGACGTCGGCGCCGTGATACCGACGAGCTGGGCGATGCCTTGCCTGCCGACCGCAGGCATCAATGCCGGCTTCTTCACGGTGCCGATCATCGGCGCCGGGGTCTGGGTCGAGTTCGAGCGCGGCGACCCCGACTATCCGATCTGGGTCGGCTGCTACTGGGGCAGTGCCGCGGAGGTGCCGGTACTGGCGCACGCAGTGCCACCCGGCGTCCCCGGCATCACCCTGCAAACCCCCTTGAAGAACGGTCTCACCATCAGCGACGTGCCGGGCCCGACCGGCGGCATCCTGATGCAGACCACGACGGGCGCGATGATCTCGGTCAGCGACGTCGGTATCACCATTTCCAACGGCAAAGGCGCGGTCATCACCATGACCGGACCGACCGTCGATGTGAATCTCGGCGCGCTCACCGTGATCTAGGAGACGCACATGCCCGCTCCCGTCTTGCATCTCGGCGCCACCGTGTTGTGCAGCCACGCGGGACAGGCGACGCCGGTCGCGCCGTTCCCGCGTGTAATGCTGTCGGGCCAGCCCGCGGTCAATCTCACCAGCCCCTACGCGATCGCGGCCTGCTCGCTCACCGGCTCGGCGCCGCCTTGCGTCACGGCGCAGATGGTGGTGGGCGCGGCGCGGGTGATGATCGGCGGCGCACCAGCCGCGACCATGATGGGGCAATCCGTCTGCACGCCGACGGGCACGCCGATGCTGCCCGTCGTGGCGCAGACGCGCGTGCTGGCAACCTGAGGGGGAACGGCGTGAGCGAATTCGACTTCCCCTATCATTTCGACGACCAGGGCCGCACGGCGACGACCGGGCGCCCCGATCACATCCGCGACCTGATCGAGCAGGTGCTGTTCACGATGCAGGGCGAGCGGGTGATGCGGCCGGATTTCGGCGCGGGGCTGCTGGCGCTGGTGTTCGAGCCCAACTCGGTGACGCTCGCCGCGACCACGCAGATGCTGGCCCAGGCCGCGCTGCATCAACACCTCGCACACCTGATCGCCGTGACCTCGGTCGAGGTGATCAACGACGATGCGGTGCTGCGGGTCGAGATCCGCTACGTGGTGCTGGCCGACCGCACCAGCCACGTCGCGAGCTTTGCGGTTCCGGGAGGCGCGGCATGAAGCAACATTGCTGCGATCCGCGCCGGCTCGAGGTGCTCGAGGCCAAGGGCAGCGCCAACGCCATCGCATTCATCGAGGTGCTCGACCTCGCTTCTCCGCCTGGCGCGCCGCGGCAACAGACCCTGCTGGTGCGGCTGCTGCATTCCGGCTTCACGCTCTCGCCGGACAATCTGCGCATCACCGGCGGCGAGCGGATCGCGACCGTTGGCGTGGTCTGGTGTGCGCCGGCCGACGCGCTGCCGGCCGAGGCCGAGCCGGGCCTGGTCGACACCGTCGACGATCTCGCCCGCACGCTGGTCGTCCGGACCGACAGCAGCGGAGATTATTCGATCTACAATTTCGGCATCTTCGCCAATTCCGGCTCGGCCCTGCCGCCGGCCGGGTTCGATCCGAAGCTGTCGGCGATCGACTTCACCTTCAAGGTCGAATGCCCCTCGGACTATGACTGCGCGGACACCGCGCCGTGCCCGCCCGCGCCGCGCTTGAGGCCGGAGATCGACTATCTCGCGCGCGACTATCAGGGTTTTCGCCGGCTGATGCTAGACAGGCTGAGCCTGCTGGTGCCCGGCTGGCAGGAGCGTTCGGCGGCGGATCTCGGCGTGACCCTGGTCGAGCTGCTCGCTTATGCCGCCGACAACCTCGCCTATCGCCAGGATGCGGTCGCCAACGAAGCCTATCTCGCCACCGCGCGGCAGCGCATCTCGGTGCGGCGCCATGCGAGGCTGGTCGACTATCATTTGCACGAGGGCTGCAACGCCCGCGCCTTCGTGCATTTCGACGTGAATGGGCAGAAAATCGCGCTGCCGAAGGGCATGCAGCTGCTAACCCGTGTGCCGGGCCTCGGCGCGGCGCTGACGCCGGGCTCGCGCGAATTGAACGACGCGATCGACGGTGGCGCCGAGGTGTTCGAAACGGTCGCGCCAGCCGAGTTGGACCAGCAACAGAACAGTCTCACGTTCTATGCCTGGGGCAACAACGGATGCTGCCTGCCCCGCGGCACCACGCGTGCGACGTTGCGCGGCCACATTGATACGCTCGCTATCGGCGATATCCTGATCTTCGAGGAGGTGATCAGCCCAACGACGTTGTCTGCCGCCGATGCCGATCCCGGCCATCGCTGGGCGGTGCGGCTGACCGAGAGGACCCTTAGGAGCGATCCGTCGGGCGGGCTGTTCGACGAGCCTCCGGTCGACGGCCCGGTCGACGTCACCGAGATCGCCTGGAGCGAGGCCGACGCGCTGCCCTTCCCGCTTTGCCTGACGGTGGAGAGCCGCCCCGAGCTCGCGATCAGTGTTGCGCGCGGCAATATCGTGCTCGTCGATCACGGCCGCTCGCTGCCGCCCGAACAGCTCGGCGTGATGCCGCGCGCTAGCCTGAAGCAGGCATCGCGCGCGCCGGGCAATTGCTGCACCTCGTCCCCGGACGTCATGCTGCCGCCGCGCTTCCGCCCGGTGCTGGCAAACAGCCCGTTGACGCAATCCTTCGATCTCGGCGCGCTGCTCGCCGTTCCCGTCAGCAACGACAAGCCGTGGTGGGCGGCCAGCACATTTTCGCTCTTGTCGCCGCGCGACGCCACGCCTGCCATCGTCGATCTCACGGGACAAGTCGCCGGCATCACCGAGCACTGGCTGCCGCGACGCGACCTCATCGACAGCGCCGGCAACGCGCCGCATGTCGTGGTCGAGATCGACAACCACGGCGAGGCCTTGCTGCGGTTCGGTGACGGCCTGCTCGGCAAGCGCCCGGCCGAAGACACCGCATTCACGGCGACCTACCGGATCGGCAACGGCACATCCGGAAATGTCGGCGCCGAAGCCATCGCCCACATCGTCAGCACCACGGACGGCGTGTTCGCGACCGTACGCAATCCGCTTCCCGCATCCGGCGGCGTCGAGCCCGAGGACATCGAAGCCGCGCGCCGCGATGCCCCACAGGCGTTCCGTACCCAGGAGCGCGCGGTGACGGCGGCCGACTACGCCGCCGCCAGTGAGCGACGCGCCGACGTGCAGCGCGCGGCCGCAACGTTCCGCTGGACCGGAAGCTGGCACACCGTGTTCGTGACGCCCGACCGCTTCGGCGGCGGCGTAGTCGACGCGCCCTTCGCTACGCAACTGCGCAACCATCTCGAGCGGTTCAGGATGGCCGGCTACGACCTCGACGTACGGCCGCCACGCTATGTCCCGCTCGATGTCACACTGCATGTCTGCGTCAAGCCAGACTATTTCCGCGCCGATGTCGCGCAGGCCGTGCGGACGGTGCTGTCGAGCGCGGTGCTGCCCGATGGCACGCTCGGCCTGTTCCATCCCGACAATTTCACCTTCGGCGATCCCGTCTATCTCAGCCGCATCATCGCGGCCGCACAAGCGGTCGAGGGTGTCGAGGCGGTGCAGGCGGAAAAATTCCAGCGGCTGATCTCGCCGCTCGCGACCTCGCTGGATGACGAGGTGATCCCGATCGGAAGCCTCGAGATCGCGCAGCTCGCCAATAATCCGAGTTTCCGCGAGCGCGGCCGGCTCATCATCGAGGCGGGAGGCGGCAAATGACGCTACCGGTCCCAACCATCAAGCCTCATGCCCTGCCTGCCGGCAGCGAGAGCTGCGGCTGCTGCGCCGGTGTCGAAGCAGAGACGCCGCAAGGCATCTCGAACCGCTACGGCCTCTCCGCCATCGCCTACCGCGTCGGCGACTACGCCCAGTTCCGCGACAGCTTGCACGCCGCGCTGTCCTCGGCGGCGTTCGCACCGCTCGGCAAGCTGCAAAGCCGCGCCGATGACGATTTCACCATCGGCCTGATCGATGCGTTCGCCTGCGCTGCCGACGTGCTCACCTTCTACCAGGAGCGCATCGCCAACGAATCCTATCTCCGCACTGCGCTGGAGCGCGTCTCGCTCCAGGAGATGGGCCGGCTGATCGGCTACCGCCTGCGGCCCGGCGTCGCCGCCGAGACATGGCTCGCCTTCACGCTGGAAACGCCGCCCGCGCCGCCACCAAAACTGTCGCCCGAGCCGGGCAGCTTCGTCACCGGCGTGCCCGCGCAAGTGTCGATCGAGATCGGCACGAAGGTGCAGAGCGTGCCGGGACCGGACGAGAAGCCGCAGACCTTCGAAACGGTCGAGCGACTGGACGCCGCACGGCCGGCCTGGAATGCGATCCGGCCGTGGCTGGCGGAGACACGCCGGCCGGACAAAGGCGACACGGTCATGTACCTTGCCGGCCAGCGCAACAATCTGAAGCCGGGTGATGCGTTGTTGATCGTCGGTGACGCCTTCAATCCCGGTACGGATGACAG
Source organism: Bradyrhizobium sp. 613_E4_N2_2 (assembly GCF_052075995.1). Lineage (NCBI taxonomy): Bacteria > Pseudomonadati > Pseudomonadota > Alphaproteobacteria > Hyphomicrobiales > Nitrobacteraceae > Bradyrhizobium > Bradyrhizobium sp. 613_E4_N2_2. Next base: position 2,625,979 of record NZ_CP197234.1, on the reverse strand, counting down.
CAACTGCGATTTCCGCTTCATCGACAGTGTCGAGCTGCAATCGGATTTCGATCGTACCAAGATCACCTGGCAAGCCGGTCTTTCCGGGGTCACGGCCGCCCAGAACTCGAAGGTCTATGCGCTGCGCAAGCGGGCAGCACCCTTCGGCCACAACGCGCCGATGTGGAAGTCGATGTCGACGGACTTTCGCAACAACTATCCGAGCGGGAGTGACGCGCCGGAGTGGCCCGACTACACGATCTCGCCGATGGGCTCGGCCCAGGGCGGCGGTTTCATTGATCTCGATACGGTCTATTCCGAGGTCCGCGCCGGCGGTTACGTCGTGCTTTCGATGGCAGCCAGGGGCTCCATCCAGGTCATCATCAAGGCCTTCGGCAAGTCGGATGTCATCCTCGATCTCGGCCCGCATCTCGACGTCTACCAGATAGCCGATGCGGACGAGACGTCGCGCGCGGAGTTCGCGCTGGCCGGCAAGGTCACCCGGCTGCAATTGCGCGGCTCCCATTACGACCGCTATCAGGACCAAGTTCGTCGCATCACAGCCTTCGTGCAGTCCGAGCAGCTCGCCCTCGCGCCCTACGCCGTCGATGATGCCGCGACCGGCAACAGCATCCCGGCGGCCGTCAGTGCCGATGGCCTCATTGCAGGGCGACGGCTGATCGTGCGAGGCAATCGCGTCTCCGACGGCCAGGCCGTTGTCGTGCAGGCCAACCTCGTATCCGCCCAGGCTGTCGATGCCGGCCGCTGCATGCTTCAGATCGACCCGCCGCTCGCCGGCAGCCTCGACCGCGGCAGCATCGTGGTTCATGGCAATGTAGTGCCGGCTTCGCATGGCGAGACGGTGACCCAGATCCTCGGCTCGGGCGATGCGGCCCAGCCGTTCCAGCAATTCGAGCTGAAGCAGGTTCCGCTGACCTATCGCGCCGCCGCCAATGAGAGTGGTGCCGCGAGCGAATTGACGCTGCGGGTCGGCGAGATCGCATGGCACGAGCGCGCGACGCTGTTCGGCACAGCCGCGACCGATCGCGTCTTTGCGCTCGATATTGACGAGCAAGGGCGCAATCTCGTGAAATTCGGCGACGGCGCCAGCGGTGCGCGGCTGCCGAGCGGGCTCAACAACGTCCGCGCCACCTACCGCAAGGGCATCGGGGTCGCCGGCAATGTCCGCGCCGAGACGCTGAGCCAACTGCTGTCGCGCCCGCTCGGCCTCAAGGGCGTGAGCAACCCGTTCGCGGCCGAAGGCGGCAACGATCCGGAGCCGGCGGATGCGGCGCGACGCAGCATGCCGCTCGGCGCACGCACGCTCGGCCGCGTCGTGTCCGTCCTTGACTATGAGGATTTTGCCCGCGCCTTCACCGGCATTGCCAAGGCGCAGGCGCAGGTGTTGCAACTGCCGCGCGGAAAGACCATCGCCATCACGATCGCGGGGCCGCTCGGCGCTCCCGTCAATTCGACAAGCCCGGTGTGGACCAATTTGCTCGCTGCGCTGAAGGCCGGCGGCGATCCGCATGTCGCCGTCGTGCTGCTGCCCTACCAGCCCAGTACCTTCCGGATCGGATTGAAGGTCAAGCGCGATCCCGATTTCGACGCCAAGGCCGTGCTCACCGCGGTCGAGGCGGCGCTGCGTGCGCACTTCGCCTTCGACGCGCGTGAGCTCGGCCAGCCAGTGCAGCAATCCGACGTGATCGCGGCGGCACAGTCGGTGCCCGGCGTCGTCGCTGTCGACCTCGTCCAGCTCTATGGCGGCACGGCGCCCTTCGCGCAGACCATTCCCTCGCGCCAGGTCCGGCTGCTCGCCTCGCGGATGCATGTCGACCAGGGCGCGGCGAAGCCGAGCGAGCTGCTGACGCTGAACCCGGCGCCGTTCGACCTCCTGGAGAAGATGGCATGAACAGCCTCACCCCCGAACGGCTCTACAGCCTGCTGCCGACGCTGCACCGGTTGCGCGACGCCGCGCTTGCGGGCGATCCGGCAAAGGCCGGTCCGCTCCAGGCTCTGTTGGCGGCAATTGCGCGCGAGTTCGCCACGCTGGAAGAGTCAATCGACCAGCTCTACGACGACCAGTTCATCGAAACCTGCGCCGAGTGGGTGACGCCTTATATCGGCGATCTCATCGGCTACCGGCCGCTGCGCGGGCTCGGCACCGAGCTGACCTCGCCGCGTGCCGAAGTCGCCGACACCATCGCCTTCCGCCGCCGCAAGGGCACCGCGCTGATGCTGGAAGAGCTCGCGCAGGACGTCACCGGCTGGCCGGCACATGCGGTCGAATTTTTCGAACAGCTCGCCACCACGCAATACATGAAGCACATCCGCCTGCATCCGCCCGCGACCTGCAATCTGCGCGACACTGCGGCGCTGTTCCGGCGCGACGGCGCCTTCAACAGCATCGCGCACACCGCCGAGATGCGGCGGCCGGAAACGGGCGCCGGCCGCTACAACATTCCCAACATCGGCATCTTCCTGTGGCGGCTGTTGTCGCTGTCGCTCACGGCGGTGCCGCTGACGCCTGACGCCAGCGACGCGACCGGCCGGAAATTCCGTCTCAACCCGCTCGGCGCGGACATGCGGCTGTTTCGATTCGCGCAGGCCGAGTCCGACATCTCCCATCTCGCCGAGCCGATCAATGCGCCGGAGCCGCTGTCGGTGCGGCTGATGGCAATGGCGGTGCGCGCCGCACAGGCAACCGCACAGCCGGACGCACAGCGCGAGGACGATTATGGCGACGGCGAGAGCATGGTGTTCTTCACGCCGGGCACTCCGCCCATCCCTGTGCCGACGGCCAAGGTGCGGGTCTGCGATCTCCGCGACATTCTCGATGGCGGCGGCAATGTCATCGGCTGGGCCCATGAGGCGCAGGTGACGGCGGGCACGATCGGCTTCGATCCCGAACGCGGTCGCGTGCTGCTCGGCGATCCCGCCGACGGACCGCTGCTTGCGACATTCCACTACGGCGCTGCGCGGCAGATCGGCGGCGGCGAATATCCGCGCGTGCCCGCCGCGGGCGATATCGGCAACGAGCAGGCAGTCGATGCCGGAGGCGCGTGGCAGGCCAAGCTCAATCTGATCAGGACCGGTGGCCGCCTCATCATCGGCGACAGCCTGACCTACAGGGAGACGCCGACCTTTGTCGTCGACGATGTGACCGGAGATGCCACGCCGCACCATGTCGTGGTCGCCGCGCATGACCAGACCCGCCCCCTGCTGGCGGCGGGCGGCGAGATCACGCTCGACATCGGCGCGCGCGGTCGCCTCACGCTCGACGGGCTCGTGATATCGGGCGGCGCGTTGCGGCTGGCGGCCTTTGCCGATGTCGAGCCGCGGGAGCTGCTGCTGCGCGATTGCACGCTGGTGCCTGGGCTTACCCTGAATGGGGACGGCCGTCCGACCTCGCCGGGCGAGCCGAGCCTGATCATCGAGCATCCCTTCGCCAAAGTGACATTGGAGCGCTGCATCGTCGGCCCGATCCGCGCCGTCACTGATGCCGAGGTAACGCTGACCGACTGCATCATCGATGCCGGCGCGCCGGCGAACGTCGCCTTTGCCGCCGATGCCGCGGGCAGCCCCGGCGCCGAATTGACCGTCGCCCAATGCACCGTCATCGGCAAGGTTCACACGAAACTGTTGAAACTCGCCTCCAACACCATCTTCTTCGCAGAGCTTGGTCCAAAGCCCGCGGAAAAGTGGATCGCGCCGCTCTTGGTCCAGCGTCGCCAGGAAGGTTGCGTCCGCTTCTGCTACGTGCCCGCGGGTTCGATCACGCCGCGGCGCTTCCATTGCGTGCCGAATGACACGGCGCCCACGGCGCTGCCGCTGTTCACCTCGCTGCGCTATGGCGATCCCGGTTACGGGCAGCTGCGCCGCGCCACCAGTCCTGCGATCCGCGCCGGCGGCGACAATGACAGCGAGATCGGCGTTCTCAACGCATTATTCCAGCCGCAGCGCGAGGCCAATCTCAGGCTGCGGCTCGATGAATATCTACGGTTCGGGCTGCACGCGGGCCTGTTCTTCGCGAGTTGACCGAGTGCATCGGAGGCTATCATGGGTGCCGACTTCTCACGCGTTCGTCTCGACCCGCTGCTCGACTTCGCCGGCGTGGAGCTGAAACAGGGCGCGGTGCTGCTGGACGGCGACGCCAACGAGCTGATGGCGATCCTCGATCGCAGGCTGCGTGCACTCGCCAGCGACATTCTCGACCACGATACGGTGTCCTCGACGACCCCGGATGCATTCAAGCTCGGCGTTGCCGGCAATACGCTCGAGATTGGCAAGGGGCGGCTCTATGTCGACGGTCTGCTCGCGGAGAACCACGGCCTTGCCGATCCCGGCAAGCGCCTGTTCGACGATCTCATGGCCGAGACAGTCTTCACCGACAAGTTGACCTATGAGACCCAGCCCTATCTGCCGGCCAAGGTGCGGCCGCCACTGCCGACCGCCGGCCGTCATCTCGTCTATCTCGACGTCTGGAATCGCGAGCTGACCTGGCTCGAGCGGCCGGAACTGGTCGAGATCGCCGTCGGCGTCGAGACCAGCTCGCGGCTCCAGACGGTGTGGCAGGTGCGCGTGCTCGACACTGATGCCGGCGCCAACACCAGCTGCGCGACACCCGACGAGGACATGCCGGGTTGGACCACAGTGATCGCGCCATCGACCGGCGTGCTCACGACAGGCACGTTCGACGCAGCTCCGGTGACCGACCCCTGCGAGCTGCCGCCGACCGGCGGCTTCCGCGGCCTCGAGAACCAGCTCTACCGGATCGAGATCCACGACCCCGGCCAGCCCGGCGGCACTGCGACCTTCAAATGGTCGCGCGAAAATGCCAGCGTCGGCTCGCGCGTCGCCAGCATGATCTCGGCCACCGAACTCGAGCTCGACAGTCTCGGGCGCGACGACGTGCTGCGTTTCAACACCGGCGACTGGGTCGAGATCATCGACGACCCCAGAGAGTTCTCGCAGAAGGCCGGCGAGATGCGCCGCATCACCGTCACCGAAGCGACCCGCCGCATCAGCTTCACACCGGCACTGCCGGGCCTGATGCTGCCGTCGGGATTCCCCAACAGCGATTGGCCGAAGCAGACCAATTTGCGGGTGCGCCGCTGGGATCAGAAAGGGAAGGTGTTCCGGACCGACGCCAGCGGCACGCCGGTGCAGATCGGCGACCTCGATGCCGCCGGATCGACCGGCGTGATCAAGGTGCCGGCCGCGGGCACGACCGTCCTGCTCGAGGACGGCGTCACCGTGAGCTTCGATTCGAGCGGGGCTGCGGGCTGTCGTGCCGGCGACTGGTGGGCCTTCGCCGCGCGCACAGCGGATGCCAGCGTCGAGTTGCTCGACCGCGCTCCGCCGCGCGGCATCCATCACCATTATGCACGGCTCGGCATCTGGGATGTCGGCGCCAAGAGTGTCACCGACTGCCGCCACCCGTGGCCGCCGAAAGGCGAAGGCCACGACTGTGCCTGCACGGCCTGTGTCACGGTCGAGCAGCACGAGAGCGGCAGCTTCACCATCCAGGACGCCGTCAACAAGGTGCGCGAGACCGGCGGCACCATCTGCCTCGGCCCAGGCCGCTACGTGCTCAAAGAGGCCGTGGCGATCAACCAGGCGAAATCGGTCCGCATCGCCGGCAAGGGCCCGGCGACCTTGCTGGTGGCGCCGACCGGCGCCTTCGCCATCCAGGACTCTTTTGCGATCGCAATCGAGGACCTCGCGATCCTTTCGCTCGCGCGCGATCCCACCATCGACGTCTCGACCTGCATCGGCCTCGGCCTGACCCGTCTCGCCATCGCGGCACTCGGCACCGAGAATGCACAGCTCCCGGCGGTGGTGCTGCGCGGTGTGGTTGGTGGTGCGAAGCTCGCCGAGAACGCGATCTTCGCGCCGGTTGCGATTGCGGGCGGCGCGCTCAAGGGCGTGGAGAACGGTGCCGGCTTCCTGCTGACGGCCGCGGTGACGATCGAGGAGAACGTCCTGCTGTGCCAGCGCGGCGCGATCGCCTTCGCCGACGAGGTGCTGCATCTGCTCGCCACGCGGATCGCGCACAACGAGATCATCGGCTGCACCGACACCGCCATCGCCGCGCAGGGCCTTGCGCTTCCCGGCGCCTCGCTGGCGATCGACGGCAACAGTTGCAACCTCACGGCCAACGGCATCGCCTGCGCCGCTGCGGGGCTGTGGATCGAGCGCAACCAGCTGCGCAACTGGTCGCCCGGCGACCACGTCGGCATCGGGCTGATCCCCGGCCTCGACCGCCGCAGCACCGCCACCGCGCATATCCTCGCCAACCAGATCCACGGCTTCGGCACGGCCGGAATCAAGGTGATTGCCGGGGCACAGGACCTGATCATCAAGCTCAACGCGATCGACGCCTGCGGTGCCGGGATCATGCTCGGCGGCGCGACCGACGCCGCAGCCGTCTCGATCGAGAACAACCATATCCACACCATCGAACCGGTCACCGAGAGCGAGAACGGCACCGTGGTCGGCATCGAGGTGATTCGTGCCGACAGCGCGACGATTGCGGGCAATCTGGTTCGCGCGATCGGCCTGACGGCGGTCAAGTCCGCACTGCGCGCCGGCGTCGTCACCTTCGGCGTCAACCGGCCGCGCGTGAGCGGCAACGAGATCGTCGAGGTCGCGCCCGCCAAGGGGTTTGTCGGTACCAGCGCCGGCATCATGCTGCGCGCGCCGCAGACCCAGATCGAGGTCAATCACAACAGCGTGCAGCGCGACCTCACGCCGGGCGTGGACAATTCGGACGGCAACTGGTTTGCGCTCACCACGGCGGAGGTCAATCCGAAACTGCCGTTCGGACAGGCCGGCGACAAGGTCGCGATCCGGCTCGGCGACGGGCGGATCCTCGCGCTTGGCGCCGACTATGCGTTCGTCAGGGCAAGCCTTGCCGCCAACGACACCGAGGGCGCGCGCGCCGGCATCATCGGCAACATGCTGTCCGCGCGCGGGCCCGCCCCCGCCGTTCTGGTCGTGGCCGGCCAGGAATGCCTGTTCAACGACAACCGGGTGGAATCCGGCAGCAAAAGCGTCGCCGTTTCGCTGGAGAGCGCGGTCGCTATCATCAGCACGAACCGCGTGCGTGGCGGCGAAAGCTCGATCCGCCTCACCGGCGCGCGGGCAGTGACCGTGATCGGCAACATCACCACCAGCAACATCATCATCCCCGGCGGCATTGCCAACACGCCGTGGGCGCCACTCAACGTGATCGGCTAATCCACGGAGATTTCGATGCGCACCTTCATCGTTGGAGACGAGACGAAACTCAAGGCTGTCAGCGAGAAGCTGCTGCACGCCAATCTGAGCCAGGTTCGCAGCGAGGCTGCGCTGAAAGCCTTGCAGGAGGCCAATCCGCATGCCGATCTGAACAGGCTCGCGCGCGGCACCGTGCTGTTCGTGCCGGATACGCCGGGCTTCAAGGTCAGCACCACAAGCTCCGCCACCGAGGGTCCGCTCGCAGCCTTGCACGAACTCCTGGGTGAGGCGCTCGGCCTCGCGCTCGAGGAGACAGCAGCCGGCAGCAACGCGCGGCTCGCCGATCAGGAGCAGACCGTCAAGGCCTTCGACGACGGTGCGGTGAAGAAAGCGATCGGCGACCCCAATGTGGGCGGCCAGATCCGCGAAAGCGTCAATGCCGTCAGGAAAGGCTTCGAGGCCGATCGCGAGCTTGCCGCGCGCGCGGAAAAGAACCTCACCGAGGTCGGCAAGGCCGCGATCGCAAAGCTCAACGAGCTCGGCAAGCTGCTTGGATGACCTGCTCGCGTGCGGCTCTCGGAGCCGTCACACCGCGCAATAGCGCTCCTGGATGTCCTTGTCCGCCAGCAGTGCCGCGGCGCTGCTTTGATGCACGACCTCGCCCTGGTCAATGATCACCGCCCGGTCGGCCAGCCGCAGGGCCCATTCGACATTCTGCTCGACCAGCAGCAGTGTCTTGCCCTCGTCGCGCAAGCGGCGGAACAGCACGCCCATCTCCTCGACCAGGACGGGCATGATGCCTTCCGAGGGCTCGTCGAGCAGGATCATCTTGGGTTTTGCGATGAGCGCGCGGGCGATCGCGAGCATTTGTTGCTCGCCGCCCGACAGCGTGACGCCCTCCTGATCGAGGCGTTCCTTCAGGCGCGGAAAGGTTTCGGCGATCTCGTCGATCGCGGCGCGCTCCTCGATCTCGCTTCCGGCCGCGACCAGGCCGAGCCGCAAGTTCTCGCGCACAGAGAGCCCGGGAACGATGCGGCGCTCCTCCGGCACATAGGCCAAACCGAGATGGAAGCGCTGATGAGCGCGGAGCGGCAGCAGCTCTCTGCCCGCAAAGCGCACGCGGCCGGTCGCCTTCGGCATCAGACCCATCATCGCCCGCAGCGTCGTGGTCTTGCCGGCGCCGTTGCGGCCGACGAGAGCAACCACCTCGCCCTCCTTCACGTGCAGGGAAATGCCGTGCAGGATATGGCTTGCGCCATACCAGGCGTGGAGATCATCGATTTCGAGCAGCGCGGTCTCAGCCATAGCCTTCACTCTGTCCGAGGTAAACCCGCCGGACTTCCGGGTTGCTCCTGATCTCGTCGGGCGCGCCGTCCGCCAGCAGACGGCCGTGATGCAGCACCACGACACGCTTGGACAGGCCGAGCACCATCTTCATCTTGTGCTCGACCAGCAGCACCGTGCGCTTCTCCGCGAGCCGTTCGAGCAGCGCGACCATGTCCTTGGTCTCTTCCGGCCCCATGCCGGCGGTGGGCTCGTCGAGCAGGAGCAGCTCGGGCTCGGAGACCAGCGCGATCGCGATCTCCAGCGCGCGCTGCTGGCCGTGCGAGAGGAATTTTGCTAAGTCGGCGCGCTTGCCGAGCAGTCCGACCGCCTCAAGCGCCGCATCGGCGCGCGCGTTCAGCTCCGTCAGCCGGGCGCGGTTGCGCCAGATGTCGTAGCTCACGGTCAGCGCCTGGGCTGCCACGCGCACATTCTCGTGCACGGACAAGTCCGGAAAGATGTTCGTGATCTGGTAGGAGCGCGAGATGCCCTGATGCACGAAGCGGTGCTGCGGCAGGCCGTTCAGTTCGCGTCCCCTGAAGTGCAGCGTGCCCGACGTCGGGGCCAGCGCGCCGGAGAGGATGTTGAAGAAGGTGCTCTTGCCAGCGCCGTTCGGCCCGATGATCGAGGTGAGCTGTCCCGCCGCAAAGGACACGGTAATGTCTTCGAGCGCGACGAAGCCGCCAAAACGCTTGCCGACCCCCTCGACGCGAAGCAGTTCGCCGCTCATGGCCGCGCCTTTCCGATGCCGAGCGTGTCGAGCAGCGTTCCCCAGATCCCCTTGGGCAGGAACAGCACGAACAGCGCGAAGATCGCGCCGACAAAAATCTGCCAATGCGGCGTCCAAAGCGAGATGACATCCTCCAGGATCAGGAAGCTCGCAGCCCCGACGAAGGGCCCGAAGAAGCTGCGCGCGCCGCCGAGCAGCACCATCATCACGATCATGCCCGATGTCTGGTAGTGCAAAAGGTCGAGCGGTACGATCGACAGGTGCAGCGCCAGCATGCAGCCGCCAAGCGAGGAGATCGCACCCGACAGCATGAACACGATCAGCTTGCTCCGCTCGACGTCATAGCCGCACGCCCGCGCCCGCTGCTCGTTTTCGCGGATGGCCTCGATGACGGCGCCGAACGGTGAGTTCAGGATCCGCGACTGGAACCACATCGCGAGCGCCGCGAAGGCCATCAGCACGTAATATTTGTTGACGGGGTCGAGGAAATTGACGGGGAAGCCGAACAGGCTGATGCGGTCGACGGTGAAGCCGCGCAGGCCGTTCTCGCCGCCCGTGAAGGACGAGGCCTGCAGCGCGACGTAGTAGACGAGCTGGGCCAGCGCCAGCGTCACCATGGAAAAATAGATGCCGCGGGTGCGCGTCGAGACGATGCCGATTGCGGCGGCAAGGCCGGTGCTCAGGAGGACGGCGATCGGCACCGCGGCGAACCAGGGCACGCCGTAGCGGCCGATCGCAATACCGGTGAAGTAGGCGCCCGCGCCGAAGAACGCCGCCTGCCCGAACGACAGCAGCCCGGTGTAGCCGAACAGCAGATTGTAGCCCATCACCACGACTCCGTAGATCAGGACGTTGACGGCCAGCGCCTGGGACGGCAGCAGCCATGGCAGCACGGCCAGCACCGCGATGGAGAGCAGCACGCGCTGCTCGAGAAGCCAACTAAGCCCGCTGGACGAGGGCTTGGCGACCGCTTCGCCGTTCGATGGTGACGTCACGCGGTCCTCCCTCTCACGCCGAACAGGCCTTGCGGGCGGATCAGCAGCACAATCGCCATCAGCGCGAACATGACGATGGTCGCCATTTCAGGCGCGAACAGCGCCACCAGGCTGATGGAGATGCCAACCATGAGGCCGGCGACGACCGCGCCGACGATCGAGCCGAGCCCGCCGATCACGGTCACGACGAAGGCCTCCGCCAGTACCAGCGAGCCCATCTCCGGATTGACGCTGCGCATGGGACCCGCGAGCACACCACCGAGCGCGGCAAGTCCGACGCCAAGGCCAAAAATCGCGAGCCAGACCCGGCCGATATCGACGCCGAGCACCTGCATGATGGTGGGATCGCGGGCGCCCGCGCGCACAATGAGGCCGATGCGGGTCTTCTCCAGCGTCAGCCAGAGCACCAGCAGCACCACCGCCACCAGCGCGATGACGAACAGGCGATAGCGCGGGAAGAAGCCGATGCCGAGATCGAGCACGCCGACGAGCTGCGGCGGGGTCGGAAACGGAATGCCGTCGCTGCCGAACACGATCCGCACGCCCTCGACCAGGATGTAGCTGAGGCCGAAAGTGAGCAGCAGTGGATCGTCGATCGAGCGTCCATAAAGTCTTCGGATCAGGACGAACTCGATCAGCATGCCGAACGCGCCGATCAGGATGGGAGCGAGCAGCAATCCCCACCAGAAACTGCCGGTGAGCGACGCCAGATACAGCCCCGCATAGGCTCCGATCATAAACAGCGCGCCATGGGCGAAATTGACCACCCCGAGCATGCCGAACACGATGGTCAGTCCAAGCGCAGTGATCACCAGGACCGCCCCAAGGGCGATCCCGGAAAGAAGCTGCATGATGATCAGCGACAGGTCCATCGGTTGAGGCTTCAGGTCGCGTGGCCGAGCTCGCTGCAGCTGCGCAGCATATCATCGGAGCCGGTGTCGTTGGCGAGAATCGCAAACAGGTCGTTGTCGTTCGCCATCGCGGACTTCTTCTTGGACTCCAGCACCAGCACCGACTGCACCGACTGGTGGTCGCATTTGCGGTAATGCTGCGGGCCCTTGGTCAAGTCATATTGCAGCTTCTCGAGGGCATCGACGACCTTGTCGGTGTCGGTGCCGCCGGCGGCCTGCATGGCTGCCAGCAGCGATCCGACGCCGGAATAGCCGTAGGCGCCGTAATCGGTCGGGATCGCACCGCCATTGGCGGCCTTGAACGCCGCGTTGAAAGCGGCCGCCGATTTGCTCTGCGGCTCCAGGCCCCAATAGTAATTGGCACCGCCGACCACGCCCTCGAACACGTCAGGGCCGACCGCGAGCCGCTGGTTGTGCAGGATGACGGGCACGACGATCTTCATCTGCTGCTTGACGCCGAAATCCACCGCCTGCTTGATCGCGTTAGCCTGGTCGCGGCCGAAATTGGAAATGCAGAGCACGTCCGGCCGCATCGACATCAGGCGCGGCATGAAGGTGGAATAGTCGGCCGCGCCGAACGGATGAAGAATTTCGCCGACGGTATCGGCGCCGATCGCCGTCTGCGCGCGCTTGAAGCCACGCAGCATCTCGTGACCATAGGCGTAGTCCGCAACGAGATGGGCGACCTTCATGCCCTTCTTCAGCGTCTGCCGCGCCACCGCAGCGGTCGTCATGTGCGGGTTCAGCGCCTCGTGGAACGTATACTTACTGAAATCCTTGGCCTCGTTGATGGTGTCGGACTGGCTGATCGACACGTAGATCACGCCGCGGGCACGGGTGACTTCATTGACGGCGAGCTGCACCGCGCTGGAAAGCGCGCCCACCACGGCGTGGACCTTGTCCTTCTCGATCAGCTCCAGCGTCCGGGTCGCGGCCTCGCCGGCATTGAGCTTGTCGTCACGCACCAAGAGCTCGACCTTGCGGCCGCCGATGCCGCCCTTGTCGTTGACGAGCTTGACGGCGAGCTCGGCGCATTTGACCTGATCGCGCGCCTCAGCGGCGAACGGTCCGGTCAGCGGCGTCGGGAAGCCAATGCGAATCGTCTCGTCCGCGGCGCGGCCGAGCCGCGGCATGGCGAGCAGGGCGGCGCCGGCGGAGAGGCCGGCGAGCGCAGTGCGGCGGGATATTGTCGAGGTCGAACCGGATTTGGGCATGATTTCCTCCAACTGACTTTTTTTAGAAGCGTTTCAGGGCTTTCAGGACTTTTATGGGCGTGATCGGGATCGAATTGATCGTCGCGCCGAACGGCGTGAGCGCGTCGTTGACGGCGTTGAGAACGCAGGCGGATGCCGCCGCCGTGCCGGCCTCGCCAACCCCCTTGGCGCCGAGTTCGGTGTCGGCGGTCGGCGTCTCGACATGGCCGATGACGATGTCGGGCATTTCCATCGGCATCGGAACGAGGTAGTCGGCGAGCGAGCCGTTCATGAGCTGACCTGTCTCGCTGTAGCGGCATTCCTCAAACAGCGCCGCGCCGAGCCCCTGCACGATGCCGCCGCGAAGCTGCTCGTCCACCAGCATCGGATTGATGACGCGGCCGCAATCCTCGACGATGAAGTGCTTCAGCACCTTGATGAAGCCGGTCTCGACATCGACCTCCAGCGAACAGCCCTGGATGCCGTTGGTGAAGGCGAAGGGATAGCCCTGCGGAGCGAAATGATGACTGACGGTGAGCTGCGCCTGTGTGCCGGGCGGCAAGGTGTCGGAGCGGAAATAGGCGATCCGCGCGATCTCGGAGATCGGCAACCGCTGGTTCCGGGTCACGGCGTCGACGACCTCGCCATCGATGATGTCGAGTGCCGACGGCTGCTCCTGAAGAATGAGCGCGGCAATCTCCAGAATATTGCGCTTGAGCACGCGCGTGGCCTGCAGCGCGGTCTCACCGCCGATGCCGGCGCCACGGCAGGCCCAGGTCGCGCCGCCATGCGGCGTCACCTCGGTATCTCCCGTGATGACCTTGACGTGTTCCTGCGCAAGGCCGAGCTGATCGGCCACGATCTGGCTGATGATCGCCTCGGTACCCTGCCCCTGCTCGGTGACCGAGATCAGGCAGCGGACCTCGCCCGACGGCGTCAGGCTGAGGATCGCGCCGTCCTGCGACGAGATGCGCGCGCCGCCGACGCCGTAGAAGGCCGGGCTGGGATTGGTGATCTCGACGAAGGCCGCAATGCCGATGCCGCGATAGATGCCGCGCTTGCGCAAATCGGCCTGCTCGGCGCGCAACGCCTCATAACCCATCATCTCGTGCAGGCGCTTCAGGCAGGCCTGATGCGACAGCGCCTCGAAGCGATAGCCGGTCGGCGAGGTCTGCGGATAGGCATCGTCAGCGATAACGTTCTGCGCGCGGATGACGAAGGGATCGAGGCCGACCTTGGCCGCCGCCATGTCCACCAGCCGCTCGGTGACGGCGCAGGCGATGGGATGGCCGACGGCGCGGTACTGGCTGGTCTGCACCTTGTTCTGGAAGATCACCTCCAGTGTGGCGCGATAGTTCTTGAAACGATAGGGCGCGCCGATCAGGCGGATCACCTGGTTGCCCTCGACCACGCTGGTGCGCGGATAGGTCGAGAACGCCCCGATCGCGGTCAGGTCCAGCACGTCCATCGCCAGAATCTCGCCCTTGGCATCGAGCGCCATGCGGGCGCGGACGCGATGGTCGCGGGCGTGGATGTCGGAGACGAAGGACTCGATGCGGTCGGCGACGTATTTGACGGGACGGCCGAGCAGGATCGACAGGCCGACCACCGCCATGTCCTCGTGATAGACATGCAGCTTCATCCCGAAGGAGCCGCCGATGTCGGTCGCGATCACGCGAACGCGGGCCTCGGGGATACCGTAGTGGCGCGAATAGAGATCCTGGAACTGGTAGGGCGTTTGCGTCGCGTGATGCACGGTCAGCGCACCGGCGGCGGGATCGTAGTCGGCGACGATGGCGCGAGGCTCCAGCGTCACCGCAGTGTGGCGGCCGAAGGAGAACTCCTCTTCCACCACATGCGCGGCCTGCGCAAACGCGTCGTCAACGGCGCCATTGTCGAGCTGGGCCCGGAAACAGGTGTTATTGACACTGCCCGGATTGATCAGCGGGCCACCAACCTCTCGTGCACTGTCGATATCGACCACGACAGGGAGGTCCTCATAGTCGATCTCGATCAGCTCCAGCGCATCTTCCGCAAGCGCCCGGCTCTCGGCCACGACGGCCACCACAGCCTGCCCGGCCCAGACCACGCGGTCGAGCGGCAATGGCAATTGCGGAGCCGACGTCATGCCCTTGAAGTGGTCGAGCGTGCCGGTCCAGGGCGTGCAGATCTTTGCGAGGTCCTCGCCGGTGGCAATGAGATGCACGCCTTCGAGTGCGCGCGCTTGCTCGGTATTGATGGCGACGATCTTCGCGTGCGCATGCGGACTGCGCAGGAAGGCGGCATGGAGCATACGCGGCAAGCGAAGGTCGCTGACATAGCGTCCGCGGCCGGCGAGCAGCCGCTTGGCGTTCGGGCGCGGCACGGAACGGCCGATATAGGAATTAGGGCGGTCGAGCGAGGTCAGTGGCGCGCTCATGTCGCGCCTCCATTTTCATTGCGCGCTTTGGCCACCGCGTCGATGGCGTCGACGATCGCCTCATAGCCGGTGCAGCGGCAATAATTGCCCGACAGCGCGTCGCGGATCTCGTCGCGGCTGGGCAGAGCGATCTGCGAGAGCAACTCGTGCGCATTGACCAGCATGCCCGGCGTGCAGAAGCCACATTGCAGCGCGTTGCGGCGATGGAATTCGGCCTGGAGATCGGCGATCACGCCGCTCTCGGTAAGACCTTCGATGGTATTGATCTTGGCGCCATCGGCCTGCACTGCAAAGATCAGGCAGGAGTGCACAGCGCGGCCGTCGAGCTGCACCAGGCAGGCGCCGCAGGCCCCCATCTCGCAGCCCGCATGCGTGCCGGTCAGTTCGAGCGCGTTGCGCAGGCAATCGACCAGCGTCTCGCGCGGCGCCACCTCGCAGGCGACCTTGCGGCCATTGACGACGAAGCGGACCCGCACGGTCTCGTCGGGGTCGTCCAAAAGGGTTTCGTCAAAACCGCTCATGCGCCCTCACCCAGACGTCCGAGCAGGCGGCCGAGCAGCACGCGGGCAAGATGCAGCCGCATCGCCGGCGGCACCTCGTCGCTGTCCGGCGGGGCGAGATCGCCTTCGAGCGCAGCTTGTGCGGCGGCGATACGCTCAGGATCCAGGTTCGAGCCGATCAGGGTTGCCTCAGCGCCCTTCACCCGCGTCGGTGTATTGCCGACCGAGAAGAAGGAAATGCGGATGTCGTCGATGCGTTCGGCTGTGAAAGTCGCAAGCATGCCGCACCCGACCAGAGCATAGTCCCCGCGCCGGCGCGCCAGCTCGTCGAACGCAAAACGCTGATCGGCTTTGAACAGCGGAACATAGATCGCGGTGATCAGCTCACCGGGCTGCAATGCGGTCTCGAACAGCTCGACGAAGAAGTCGTCGGCTTTCACACGCCGGCTGCCGGAAGGGCCGGCGATTTCGATCTCGGCATCGAGCGCCAGGGTCATCGCCGGGAATTCGGAGGCAGGATCGGCGAGCGCGACGCTGCCGCCAATGGTGCCGCGGTTGCGGATCGCGGGATGGGCTACAAAAGGCGCAGCAGCATGCAGCAGCGGCGCGAATTCGGCGATTAGCGGCTCGCTCAGCATCTCGCAGTGCCGCGTCAGCGCGCCGATACGCAAGTAACCGCCTTCACGCCCGACGCCGCGCAGCTCGTCAATATGGGTGATGTCGATCAGCAAGCGCGGTGCTTGCAGCCGCAGCGACAGTGCCGGTACGAGGCTCTGCCCCCCGGCGATGAAGCGCGCGTCATCGCCAGCGCGGGCATGAGCATCCAGCGCCTGGTCGATCGTCGCAGCACGAAAATAGCTGAAAGCCCTCGCCTTCACCGCCGTTTCCTCAGAGATCCGTCGGCTCATCAGCCGGGATGCCAGATTTGTAACCATCTGGTCTCAAAATCCTGACACGCCGCCGGGAGGCGGTCAACAGGAAATGACCATTTGGTCACAAATGCACCTTTAGGCTAAGAAGGCAGCCGGAGATTGCTAAACAGCGTCGAAATGGCCCGAAAAGCGCAGAAACTAGCGAAGCGACCGGTCCGGAAGCGGACGGACACAGGCAGCAAGTCCGCGCCAAAGCGCCGCAACATGCGCGCGGCCGACCGCGAGCGCGCGATCGTGGACGAGGCGATCCGCTTCTTCGCCGAGCATGGCTTCGAGGGCCAGACCCGCGAACTGGCAAAACGCATGGGCATCACGCATTCGGCGATCTATCGCCACTTCCCGAGCAAGGAGGCGCTGATCGAGCGGGTCTACCAGGAGGTCTATCTCAGCCGCTGGTCGCCCGACTGGGGGCCGATGATCCGCGACCGAACCTTACCGCTCGAGGCGCGGCTGACGCGCTTCTATCTCGACTATGTCGAACGCGTGTTCGAGTACAATTGGGTGCGGATCTTCGTCTTCTCCGGCATGAAGTCGTTCGGTATCACCGGCCGTTATCTCGACATTGTCCGCCGCGAGATCATCGAGCCCGCGGCGGCCGAGCTGCGCCACGATCTGAAGCTGCCCGACGCGAAATCCCATCCGCTTAGCGAACGCGAGACCGAGCTGTTCTGGGGCCTACACGGCCGCATCTTCTATCTCGCCATCCGCAAGTTCATCTACGAGACGCCGATCCCGCCCGATCTCGACGCGATCGTCCGCGACGCCGTCCAGACCTTCATGGACGGCGCGAAGATGACGATGCCGAAGCTTTTGGCGCGCGACTGAAGCGTAGCTACTTCGCCAGGCTCGGTAGATCGAGCCCCTTGCCGCGGGCGCAATCAATCGCGGTCTCATAGCCCGCGTCTGCGTGGCGCATGACGCCGCTGGCGGGATCATTCCACAGCACGCGCTCAATGCGCTTCGCGGCTTCCGGCGTGCCGTCGGCGACGATCACCATGCCGGCATGCTGCGAGTAGCCGATGCCGACGCCGCCGCCATGGTGCAGCGAAACCCAGGTCGCGCCGCTGGCGCAATTGAGCAGTGCGTTGAGCAGCGGCCAGTCGGACACAGCGTCCGACCCGTCCTTCATCGCCTCGGTCTCGCGGTTGGGACTCGCCACCGAGCCGCTGTCGAGATGATCGCGGCCGATCACGATCGGCGCCTTCAGTTCGCCACGTGCCACCATCTCGTTGAAGGCAAGGCCCAGGCGATCTCGGTCGCCGAGGCCGACCCAGCAGATCCGCGCCGGCAGGCCCTGGAACTTGATCCGCTCCCTGGCCATATCGAGCCAGTTGTGCAGATGCTTGTCGTCAGGCATCAGCTCCTTGACCTTGGCGTCGGTCTTGAAGATGTCCTCGGGATCGCCCGACAGCGCAGCCCAGCGGAACGGCCCGACGCCTCGGCAGAACAAGGGACGGATATAGGCGGGAACGAAGCCCGGAAAATCGAAGGCGTTCTTCAGGCCCATGTCCTGCGCCATCTGGCGGATGTTGTTGCCGTAGTCGAGCGTCGGAATGCCCTGCGCATGGAAATCCAGCATGGCCTGGACGTGCTCGACCATCGACGTCTTCGACGCACGCTCCACCGCCTTCGGATCGGCGGCGCGCTTGGTTTCCCAATCGGCGAGCGTCCAGCCCTTCGGCAAGTAGCCGTTGATCGGATCATGCGCGCTGGTCTGGTCGGTGACGATGTCGGGTTTGACGCCGCGGCGCACCAGCTCAGGGAAAATCTCCGCGGCATTGCCGAGCAAACCGACCGATATTGCCTTCTTGGTCCTCGCCGCCTCTTCCATGATCGCCAGCGCCTCGTCGAGCGTCGCGGCCTGCCGATCGAGATAGCCGGTGCGCAATCGCATCTCGATGCGGCTCGGCTGGCATTCGACCGCGAGCATCGAGGCGCCCGCCATGGTCGCGGCCAGCGGCTGCGCGCCGCCCATTCCGCCGAGACCGGCGGTGAGAATCCATCTTCCCGCGAGGCTGCCGCTATAGTGGCGCCGGCCGACCTCGACGAAGGTCTCGTAGGTACCCTGCACGATGCCCTGGCTGCCGATATAGATCCAGGAGCCCGCCGTCATCTGGCCGTACATCATCAGGCCCTTGCGATCGAGCTCGTTGAAATGGTCGAGCGTCGCCCAATGCGGCACAATGTTGGAGTTCGCGATCAGGACGCGCGGGGCATCGGCATGGGTGCGGAAGACACCGACCGGCTTGCCGGACTGAACCAGCAGCGTCTCGTCATTCTCGAGCTTGCGCAAGGCCGCCGTGATGCGGTCAAAGCTCTCCCAGTCGCGCGCGGCGCGGCCAATGCCGCCATAGACGACGAGCTCGCTCGGACGCTCCGCGACATCAGGATCGAGATTGTTCATCAGCATGCGCAGGGGCGCTTCCGTCAGCCAGCTCTTGGCGCTGATGTCGCTGCCGCGGGGGGCGCGGATGGTGCGGTCATTGTCCAGTCGGCGGTTCATGCGGAGCACCTCTTTGGTCAAGTCTCGGGAACGGATCGGTTGGAAGCGCCGCGATCGCCACGGCCGGTAGCGCATCGGCTTCGATCAACGCAGCCGCCCTGGCGAGATCGCCGGCCATGTATCGGTCGGCGGCGAGTGCGGGCACATGCTCGCGAAGCGCAGCGATGACGGCTGCGAGTGGAGCACTGGTCGCATGCGGCGCGCGCAGCGTGATGCCTTGTGCGGCGACCAGCAGCTCGATGCCGAGGATGGCGGCGAGATTATCGGCCATATCCGAGAGGCGACGCGCGGCGTGCGCGGCCATCGAGACATGGTCTTCCTGGTTGGCGCTGGTCGGTGTCGAGTCGATCGAGCAGGCAGCCGCACGCTGCTTGTTCTCGGCGTACAGTGCGGCAGCCGTGACCTCGGCGATCATGAAGCCGGAATTGATGCCGGGGTCGGGCGTCAGAAACGGCGGCAGACCGAAATTGAGCGCGGGATCGACCAGCGTCGCGATCCGCCGCTCGCTGATCGCACCGATTTCCGACAGCGCCAGCGCGATCGTATCGGCGGCAAAGGCGACCGGCTCGGCGTGGAAATTGCCGCCGGAGACGATCTCGCCGGTCTCGACCAGGACGAGCGGATTGTCGGTGACGGCGTTTGCTTCGACGATCAGCGTGCGCGCGGCCTGCGTGATCAGGTCGAGCGCAGCGCCCGCGACCTGCGGCTGGCACCGCAGGCAATAGGGATCCTGCACGCGCTCGTCACCTTCGAGATGCGACAACCTGATATCGCTGCCGTCGAGCAACGCTGTCAACGTCGCGGCGGCAGCGACCTGTCCTGCGTGACCGCGCAACGCCTGAATTTCCGGGCGGAACGGCGCCGTCGAGGCCATTGCCGCATCGACCGACAGCGCGCCGGTGACGAGCGCGGCGCGAGCCAGGCGAAACGCGCGCAGGACGCCGGAGATAGCGTAGGCGGTCGAGAACTGCGTGCCGTTGATCAGGGCGAGCCCCTCCTTGGGGCCCAGCGTCAGCGGCGCAAGTCCGGCGACGGCGAGTGCCTCACGGCCGGAGACAGTCTTGCCATCGACAATCGCCTGCCCCTCGCCGATCATCACCGCCGTCATATGCGCGAGCGGCGCAAGATCGCCGGAGGCGCCGACCGAGCCTTGCTGCGGCACCAGCGGATAGACGTCCTGCGCCAGCATGGCCCGCAACTGCTCGATCACCTCGCGACGCACGCCGGAGGCGCCGCGGCCGAGCGAGACGATCTTCAGCGCCATCATCAACCGGACGATCGGCTCCGGCGTGGCCGGGCCGACGCCGCAGCAATGCGAGACGATGAGATTGCGCTGGAGCATCGCGGTCTGGTCGGGCGGAATGCGCTTCGAGGCCAGTTTTCCAAAACCGGTATTGATGCCGTAGACCGGCGCGGCGCCATGTGCTGCCTTTGCGACGATCTCCGCCGCCGCTTCGACGCGCGGCCAGAATGACGGATCGAGTACAACAGGAGCGCCAGCGAGCACGCGCGCGAGATCGTCGAGGCTGACCGTTCCTGGATTGACGACGATCGCCGCGCCCTGTTCCGTCACTGTCCCCTCCACACCCGGCGATGCAGCGGATTGAAGCCGATGCGGTAGACGAGCTCGGCGGGCCGCTCGATGTCCCAGATCGCGAGATCGCACCACTTCCCTGCTTCCAGCGTGCCGGTCTCATTGAGCACGCCGAGCGCACGCGCGCCTTCACGGGTGACACCAGCGAGGCATTCGGCCACCGTCATCCGGAACAGCGTCGCGCCCATGTTCATCGTGAGCAGCAGCGATGTCAGCGGCGAGCTGCCGGGATTGCAGTCGGTCGCGAGCGCCATGTGGACGCCGTGCCTGCGGAACGCTTCGATCGGCGGTTTCTGCGTCTCGCGGATGAAATAGAAGGCGCCGGGCAGCAGCACGGCGACAGTTCCGGCCTTCGCCATTGCGGCGGCGCCGGCCTCGTCGGTGTGCTCGAGATGATCGACGGAGAGCGCCGAGAATTCTGCGGCCAGCGCAGCGCCGCCGAGGTTCGACAGCTGGTCGGCATGGAGCTTGACCGGCAGCCCAAGCCCCCTCGCCGTCTCGAACACCCGCGCGGTCTGCTCGGCCGAGAACGCGATACCTTCCATGAAGGCATCGACGGCATCGGCAAGACCGGCCTTTGCGACGGCCGGCAGCATCTCATGACACACGAGATCGATGTAGCGATCCTTGTCACCGCCGGCCTCCACAGGCAGCGCATGCGCCCCGAGAAAGGAGGTGCGGATCGCAACCGGCCGCTGACGGCCGAGGATGCGCGCCGCTGAGAGCTGCCGCATCTCGGTCTCGGTATCGAGGCCGTAACCGGACTTGATCTCGATGGTGGTGACGCCCTCGCCGATCAGCGCATCGAGCCGCGGCAGCGCGCTTGCAACGAGCTCGGCCTCGCTCGCCTTGCGCGTCGCGGCGACTGTCGAGACAATGCCGCCGCCGGCGCGCGCGATTTCCTCGTAGCTTGCGCCCTTCAGGCGCAGCTCGAATTCGTGCGCGCGATTGCCGCCATAGACGAGATGGGTATGGCAATCGACGAGGCCGGGCGTGATCCAACGCCCCTCGCAATCGATCCGCTTGATCGCGTCCGCATCACCAGGAAAATCCGCCGCCGCGCCCGCATAGACGATATGGCCGCCGCGCGTGGCGATCACGCCATGCTCGATCTCGCCGAGATCGGAACGGTCGGCCCGCATCGTGGCGAGCCGGGCGTTGTGCCAGATCCGGTCGAAGCGCTCTGCCATGCAATGGTCCCTTCGTGGGATGCTTGACTTATATGTCTAGACATATAATCGTGGGGCGGTTCTGTCCAGCCGGCGTGTAATCATGACCCGACTGCATTTCGCCTCCGCGCTCCTGCCTTCGGGCTGGGCCAATGACGTGCAGATGGTGATCACCGCCGGCGCGATCGCCGAGGTGACGCCGGGCGTGGCGCCGGCCGCCGGCGACGAGCGTCATGGAATTGCGCTTCCGGGGTTGGCGAGCCTGCACAGCCACGCATTCCAGCGCGGCATGGCGGGGCTGGCCGAACTGCGCGGCGATAGCACCGATACGTTCTGGACCTGGCGCGACACGATGTATCGCTTCGCGCTGACGATGACGCCGGACGATGTCGCCGCCGTTGCGACGCTGTTGTATGTCGAGATGCTCGAACAGGGCTTTACCCGCGTCGGCGAATTCCACTACCTCCACCACGATCGCGACGGCTCCCCTTATGCCGACCTCGCGGAAATGGCTGCGCGCATTGCACAGGCTGCCGAAGCTTCCGGCATTGCCCTGACGCTGCTGCCGAGTTTTTATGCGCATGGCTCCTTTGGCGGCGCAGCACCGCATGCCGGACAACGCCGCTTCATCTGCTCGGTCGATCAGTTCGCCGCGCTGATGGCTGCGTCGCGCAAGTCGATCAGCAGATTGCCGGGCGCCAATATCGGCATCGCGCCGCACAGCCTGCGAGCGGTGACGCCGGATGAGCTCGCGGCGATCATTCCGCTCGCGGATGGCGGGCCGGTGCACATCCATGCCGCCGAGCAGGTGAAGGAAGTCGAGGATTGCCTGGCCTGGTCGGGACGACGGCCGGTGCAATGGCTGCTGGAGCACGCGCCGCTCGATCAACGCTGGTGCCTCATCCACGCGACCCATACGACTGATGCGGAAGTCACCGCGTTCGCGAAGACCGGTGCTGTGGCGGGTCTCTGCCCCATCACCGAGGCCAGTCTCGGCGACGGCATCTTTCCGGCGCGCGAATTCGTCGACGCTGGGGGCGCGTTCGGTGTGGGCACCGACTCCAACGTGCTGGTCGGCGCCGCCGACGAGCTGCGTCAGCTCGAATATGGCCAGCGTCTCAAGCATCGTGAGCGCAACGTGCTCTCCGGCGGCGCAGGTCGCTCGACGGGACGTACGCTGTTCGATCACACGCTCGCCGGCGGTGCGCGCGCGCTGGCACAGGCGACGGTTGGCCTCGGGCCCGGCGCACGCGCCGACATCGTCACGCTCGACACCGCGCATCCGTCGCTCGCGGGACGTTTGCGCGACGCCGCCATCGACGGTTGGATTTTTGCCGGAGGGACCGGCGCGATCGATTGCGTCTGGGCCGGCGGCCACAAGGTCGTCGAAGGCGGACGACACAGACTGCGACAGACCGCGCGCGAGCGCTTCAACGCAGCGGTGCGGAGGCTCGTCGCATGAGCCTGGCCACCGATGCCGCCGACCAGCCGACGCTCTACAAGCGCATCCGCGCCGACATCGAGAGGCGCATCCTGACCGGCGAATGGCCGCCCGGGCATCGCATCCCGTTCGAGCACGAACTGGTCGCACGTTACGGCTGCTCGCGCATGACGGTGAACAAGGCGCTGTCGGAGCTCGCGCAGGCAGACCTGATCGAACGGCGGCGGCGCGCCGGCTCCTTCGTACGCCGGCCGCAGCATCTGTCCGCGGTGCTGAAGATCGCAGACATTCGCGCCGAGATCACCGCGCTTGGCCGCGGGTACGGCTACGAGCTGATCGGGCGCAAGCTGCGCGCGGCGACCGCCGCCGACCGCGAGCGTCTTGGCGTCAAGAAGGCCGGAAAGGTGGTTGCGATCACCTGCCGGCACAGCGCCGACAAGGTGCCGTTTGCCGTCGAGGACCGACTGATCGATCTGTCGTCCGTGCCGGATGCAGCGACGGCGGATTTCTCGCGCGAACCGCCCGGCTCGTGGCTGCTTCATCATGTCCCATGGACGGAAGCCGAGCATACGATCAGCGCCATCGTTGCGGACGATCGCACGGCGGAGGCGCTCGACATCGCCGTCGGCGCGCCTTGCCTCGTGATCGACCGCTATACTTGGCGCAGCGCGCGCACCATCACCGCGGTGCGCCTGCTCTATCCCGGTGACTCTCACCGCCTTGTCGCCCGATTCAAGGGAGGCTGAGAGAACGATGTCGGCACAAATCGTGCAACGCTTCGGGCAACGGTCTATCAGGACCGAATGATCAACAGGGACGTCAATCCATCGATCGGCAAGAGGACGACAATCATGCGTAGTTCGACAATTTTTGCGACAATCATTGCCCTCGCGGCCTCCACTCCCGTGCTCGCCGACGACGTCAAGGTCGGCGTGGGCATCTCCGGATGGACCGGCTTCGCGCCGCTCACGCTGGCGAAGGAGGCCGGCATCTTCAAGAAGAACGGTCTTGACGTGACGATCAAGAAGATCCCGCAGAAGGACCGCCACCTCGCGATCGCCTCCGGCGACGTCCAGTGCGCGGCCACGACCGTCGAGACCTGGATCTCGTGGAACGCCAATGGCGTTGCGACCAAGCAGATCTTCCAGCTCGACAAGAGCTACGGCGCCGACGGCATGGCCGTGCGCAACGATCTCGCATCGATCAAGGACCTCAAGGGCAAGACCGTCGCGGCTTCCGCGCCCGGCACCTCGCCCTATTTCGCGCTGGCCTGGATGCTCAAGAAGAACGGGCTCTCGGTGAAGGACGTCACCGTCGTGAACCTCGAGCCCGCGGCGGCCGCGCAGGCCTTCGTCTCCGGCCAGAACGATGCCGCGATGACCTACGAGCCGTATCTGTCGACGGTTCGCGCCGCGCCCGACAAGGGCAAGATCATCGCGACCACGCTCGACTATCCGATGGTCATGGACACCTTTGGCTGCACGCCGAAGTTCCTCACCGAGAACCCGAAGGCCGCCAAGGCGCTCGCCGACAGCTATTTCGAGGCGCTCGACATGATCGCCAAGGATCAGGCCAAGGCCTATGAGATCATGGGTGCCGATGTGAAGCAGACCGGCGACGCGTTCGGCAACTCGGCAAAATATCTGCGCTGGCAGGACAAGGCCGCGAACCAGAAGTTCTTTGCCGGCGATTTCCTGACCTTCAACAAGGAGGCCGCCGACCTCCTGCTCGAGATCGGCATCATCAAGGCCGCGCCGAAGGTCGAGGACCTCTTCGACGCGAGCTACATCAAGTAAACCGTTCAGGAGCTGCCGGCCCCGTCTCGCGGCGGGGCCGGAAAACTCGTTCACCGCCCGGATAGATCGTTGATGCGTCCCCTGGATCCCGTGACATCGAAGCAGCGCGTGGCTTACGGCCTCGCGTTCTTCGTGCTGTTCGTTGCCCTCTGGTCGTGGGCGACGCTCGGCGGCCATGTGTCGAAGACCTTTCTCGCCAACCCGCTGACCATGATGCAGGAAGGCTATGACCTGCTCGCCAAGCAGGGCTTCCTGTTCGACATCGGCATGACGATCTGGCGCGTCGTCGGCGGCTTCGCGCTCGCGGCGATCATCGCGGTTCCGCTCGGCGTGCTGATGGGCGCCTACAAGCCGGTTGAAGCGTTCCTCGAACCGTTCGTCTCCTTTGCTCGCTATTTGCCTGCCTCGGCCTTTATCCCGCTGCTGATCCTGTGGGCCGGCATCGGCGAATTGCAGAAGCTGCTCGTCATCTTCATCGGCGCGGTGTTCCAGATCATCCTGATGATCGCCGTAACCGTGGGCACCACGCGGCGCGATCTGGTCGAGGCGGCCTATACGCTCGGGGCCAGCGACCGCGGCATCATCCGCCGGGTGCTGCTGCCCTCCTCCGCACCCGAGATCGCGGAGATTCTGCGGCTGGTGCTGGGCTGGGCCTGGACCTATGTCATCGTCGCCGAGCTGATTGGCTCGTCATCGGGCATCGGCCACATGATCACCGACAGCCAGGCGCTGCTCAACACCGGCCAGATCATCTTCGGCATCATCGTGATCGGACTGATCGGTCTCCTCTCGGACTTCATGTTCAAGGCGTTCAACGCCTGGCTGTTTCCGTGGAGGCTCGCATGACCACGCTGAAGATCGAACAGGTCTCGCGAACCTTCCCCGCGCGCCACGGCAACGCACCGACCAGGGCGCTGGAGCCGACCGACCTCACCATCGGCAACAACGATTTCGTCACCATCCTCGGCCCCTCCGGCTGCGGCAAGTCCACGCTGCTTCGCATCGTCGCCGGTCTCGACCGGCCGACCAGCGGGCGCGTCACGCTCGACGGGCGCGAGGTGACCGGCCCGGGCGCCGATCGCGGCATGGTGTTCCAGTCCTACACGCTGTTTCCCTGGCTGAGCGTGCGCGAGAACATCGCCTTCGGCCTGCGCGAGCGCGGCGTGCCCGAGGCGGAGCGCAACAAGATCGCCGATGCCTTTATCCGCCAGGTCGGGCTGTCCGGCTTCGAGAACCACTGGCCGAAGCAGCTCTCCGGCGGCATGCAGCAGCGCACCGCGATCGCCCGCGCGCTCGCCAACGATCCAAAGATCCTGCTGCTCGACGAGCCCTTCGGCGCGCTCGACAACCAGACCCGCGCCCTGATGCAGGAGATGCTGCTGGGCATCTGGGAGCGCGACCAGAAGACCGTGCTGTTCGTCACCCACGACATCGAGGAAGCCATCTTCCTCGGCAGCCGCGTCATCGTGATGAGCGCGCGCCCCGGCCGTATCAAGGCAGAGATCAATGTGGACCTGCCGCATCCGCGCTCCTACAAGATCAAGACCACGCCCGAATTCGTCCAGTTGAAGGAACGGCTTGTCGAGGAGATCCGCACCGAGGCGCTGAAGGTTGCCGAACATGCCTGACACCAAGCCGCGTGCCGATGGGCAACGCGTTCTCGCCGATCTCAATGCGCTCCGTGCCATCGGCGCCTACAAGACCGGCGTGCACAAGCCGACCTTCTCCGAGCCGCACAAACTGTCGCTCGACTGGCTGGTGCAGAAGCTGCCCGACGCCGGCCTCACCGCCGCGATCGACGGCATCGGCAATGTGTTCGGCAGCAGCGCGAAGCCGGGGCCGAAGCTGCTGGCGGGCTCGCACCTGGAGAGCCAGAACTACGCCGGTTGGCTCGATGGCCCGCTCGGCGTCGTCTATGCGCTCGAAGCGGCCCGCGTGCTCAATGCCGATCCGTCCGTGAGGGGCGCGGTCGAAATCGCCGCCTGGTGCGACGAGGAAGGACATTTTGGGCACTTCCTCGGCTCGCGCTCCTATGTCGGACAGGTGACCGAGGCCGACATCGATGCCGCCCGCGACCGCACCAGCGGCCGCACCATGCGCGGCGCGCTCGCCGACATGGGGCTCTCGGGCCGCGCGCGCGTCGCGGCCGAGCCGGGACGGCACGTCGGATATCTGGAGGCGCATATCGAGCAGGGCGACACGCTCGAAAGCGGCAAGCTGGCGATCGGCGTGGTGACCTCCATCGTCGGCATCTGGCAATACCAGATCAATTTCGTCGGCGAGCAGAACCATGCCGGCACCACCCGCATGGCGGCGCGAAAAGATGCCGGCCTCGCGCTGGCCAAGTTCTGCGTCGCGATCGACGAGCGGTTCCCAGGCGCCTGTGGCCCGCGCACGGTCTGGACCACCGGCCGCATCACGCTCGATCCCGGCGCGCCGAGCATCATTCCGGGCAAGGCCGAATTGCTGTTCCAGATCCGCGACGACGATCCGGCTGTGATCTCGCGGCTGGAGCAATTGCTGCGGACCATGTCGGAAGAGGCCAACGCGAAGGGCCCTTGCACCGTCACCGTGGAGAAGATTCGCACCGGCGCGCCCGCGATGATGAACGCCGGCTTCCAGGACGCCATCGAAGCCGCGAGCAAGGCCCTTGCCAGCGGACGATCCATTCGCATGCCCAGCGGCGCCGGCCACGACGCGCAGCTGCTCGCGACCGTCATGCCCGCGGGCATGCTGTTCGTGCCGTCGATCGGCGGCATCAGCCACCACTGGACCGAGAACACCGCCGACGCCGACATCGTCACGGGCGCGCAGGTCTTCGTCGACGCCTGCCGGCGGCTCCTCGGTGGTTAGAACGACGTGCCGCCGCATCTGAACTCCTGGACGATGTCGTACTTGCCCTTCGTGATCGGCACGGCATAGCCGAAGCGCAGCGTTCAACCACACCCGCCTCTGGAATGCTGGGTCGCCCGCCTTCGCGGGCGATGACAGCGCGTGTTGCAGACACACCATCGCATTCTCGCGGCTCATTTCGCCCGAGCTTTGCTTCGTCGTTCCACCCTCGAAGCCAAGAGGGCGCAGGGAAGGCCGGGTGCTGACCTCGCACCCGCGGTCCGCTGCGCGAAAGGTAGCGCAAGGAAACCGCACAGCAGCATACAGGTGGTGCCAATCACTCGGCCTTCCCTGCGCAGGGAAGAATTAATGAGCAAAAAATGTAGCTAAATCAATTCCATGTGGTTGTTGTGTTTACATTTGTGTCGCGATCCGGTGACGGTTCGGCCGCGAAAATATATATGAATGCCTATGAACCCCTGTGGATGGCGGTGAAGGCTGGCGGCGGTCGCTCCCACCAGTGCACTGAGTGATTTTGCGCGTCTCGGGCAATCAGGGTTATGCACGCCAGAGGGCTTTTGGTTCCGCTAAGTCATTAATGGATATAAACAATTTGAAGATGTGATCCGAAGCGAGTGTTGCAGCTCGGCTACAGCAACCACGGGGCGAACGAACTACTGTTGATTCGTCGGGCGGGGCTTATCGCCCTATCGAACTGCTTTCTGAGGAGATTACTTGTATGAAAAAATTTCTGGTTGCTGCGGTCGGGATGATGGCCGTTGGATTGTCCGCTCCGGCGTCGGCGGCTGACTTGGCGGCGCGTCCGTACACCAAGGCACCGCCTCCGATCGTGGCACCGATCTACGACTGGACCGGCTTCTACATCGGCGGCAATGGTGGCTGGGCGCAGAACCACAACTGCGTGGATTTCCTTGACGCGGCCGGCGTAGCCGTAGCTTCCGGCTGCCGCGATCGGTCCGGTGGCGTCATCGGCGGCCAGCTCGGTTATCGCTGGCAGGCCAGCCAGTGGGTGTTTGGCCTGGAAGCCCAGGGCGATTGGGCGGATCTCAGCAACCAGCGCGTCAGCCTGATCGATGCTTCGCTCTCCACTCGCACCAAAACCAGTGCCATCGGCCTCTTCACCGGCCAGATCGGCTACGCCTGGAATGCGTCACTGTTCTACGTGAAGGGCGGCGCGGCGGTGACAGACAACCGCTTAAGCGTCATCGATAATGCCTTCGGCACCGAGCTCGCCGCGCAAAGCGCTACCCGCTGGGGTGGTGTCATTGGTGTTGGATACGAGTATGGCTTCACCCCGAATTGGTCGGTGGGCGTCGAATACGACCATTTGTTCATGGGGCACCGGAATAATTCGTTCACGGTCGCTGATCCGCGACTTGCCGCCTTTGTGAACGACCGGATCACGCAGGACGTGGACATGATCACGCTGCGCTTCAATTACCGCTTCGGCGGTTATGGCGCCCCGATCGCAGCGCGTTACTGATTTCCTCCAGCGAACTTAAGCCCCGGCGTCGTCCGGGGCTTTTCTTTATCTCTCGACAACGCGGCGGTCCCGCTTAGGAAAAAGCCGGTAGGACCACTCAGGCGGTGCAGACGCCGATAACGCCGAGCATCTGCCTCATTGAGGATCAAGATCGCGATTTGCATGGCGCGGGAAAGCCTGTCCATAAGGGCAATTGAAAGGCGCCGCAAGGTCATCGATGGTCGATGCGCGTTCGAGCCTCAGCCCGAGGCCTGGCCTTAACAACCTCCAAGCCCCGGCCTGCCCCAAACCCAAGGCCGGGGTTTTTTCTCGGCTGCGCGAGGCCCTCGCCAGTGCCCTCTGAGCCAGGCGATCGCCTCATCGAGGCTGTCGGCGCACAGCGCCGGGCCAGGCGCGCCGGCATCACCGGCGGCTCACACCAGGCCGACGCCGAGGACCGGCGGGTGCTCGACAGATTGTTGGCGGACGCCCTCACTGCGGAGCGAAATACCCTCAACGAAGGGACCAATGTCAGCTACAAAGAGAAGGAAAACCGAGGCAAGTCCTCTGCGGAAAATCTAAGAATGGCTAGCAATCAGGCCCCGCTTTTACTTTACCCCGCCGAGTTTCGGTCGCTCCGTTCATAAAGAAGATGGCGCTAGACACGACCGATGCACACGCTACGTTAGTCCGATAGTTTGGTAGTCGCGTACTGGTGGCGGACGTGAGCTTTCAGATGTCGATACTCAAAATCCTCGCCGGCCAGCCCGATGGCCGGGCCAGTCTTGACGTCGTCAAGCAACACCTGGCTCTTTTCTACACCAGCGGACCCGAGTGGACCGGTCGCATGAAGCTTCTGGCTGCGCGGGCACCAGACCTCGATATCTTCGGCCAAAAGCTGATCGCGCGCGAGCCAGGCGAGTGGCGTATCACGGACGCGGGCCGGGACTTGCTCTCGGCGGTTGAGCAGCCACCTACGACCGTATCTAAAGATCTTACGCTCGGCGAGCTGATCGAGAATCTGCCGGCCAGCGAGTTTGCCTCGCCGCCCCCGCCCCCGCAACGTCGTCTAGAAGAGCACAAGCGTCGCCGCGGCATCCAACGCCGGGTCGCACGAACGCGCAGATCGGCATAAGAGCTCCCGACTACCTTATCGCTCCTCGACCAATGGCGCTCATGACGTCGAAGAAAAGCGCGAGCGGGAACCGTGACGAACCTGCCTTCAAAAGATCACCTTCGGTGAGATGCGCGCCTCCGGCGCCCGCGACGTCCTGAACTACACCGCGACTATGGCTGCTGCCAGCATGTCGACGCCAGCGCTGACGGCTGGGTCCTCCAGTTCAACGCCGCCGACTATCTTGGCGCTGCATTGACCGGCGATGGACGTGACATCGAGGCCTGGCAACCCGCAAAGTTACCGTTCTGAAGGACAAAGATTGCCCTCTGCGAGGCCGGCCTCTGGGACGCCGTTACAGACCCAGCACCAGCGTATACGCGAAAGATGCTGAAAGAACGCTCAGCCCAATAATGGCGACTTTGAAAACGAGGTCTGGCGCTGCCACGATGCCCTCCACGAGTTCGCAAATCACTTGAATCTTACGCTTTATTCCGGAGGTTGCAATTCGGCTTCACAACGTCAACGATGCGATCAACGCGAGACCAAACGCGGCTGATGCCCAGACCAGTGATTGGTAAATCCAGTACCGACGGCGATTTCATGACGCGCCTTCCTCGCATGAGGAGGCCGCTCGATAGGCAGCTGCGCCATTGAGCCAGATCAATGAACGTCGTTAATCACATTCTAAAAAGCGCGAAAGAGAGCAGCGCCACCGGCAGCATGCCGACAGCAATGACTGCGATCCGAAGGAGCACTTCCCGCCACATGGGTAATCGTAACGGGCCGCGCCCCAAGGGGGCTGCAGTTCGTGCCAGCTTGACCGAAACAGTAAGAGGAATTCGGCAAAAAGCTGCGCGACTAGAAGGGTCTACGCCCTCGGGAGACCAATGACCGCAGAACGGTCAACAAATATAAGCTCGCGATCACGCCAGCGTCCGACCAAACGCCAGCTGGCATTAATCGCATGGACGGTGGCCCACCCGGCTCGGGACGCAAGCTTC
Organism: Bradyrhizobium sp. 613_E4_N2_2; assembly: GCF_052075995.1. NCBI lineage: Bacteria > Pseudomonadati > Pseudomonadota > Alphaproteobacteria > Hyphomicrobiales > Nitrobacteraceae > Bradyrhizobium > Bradyrhizobium sp. 613_E4_N2_2. The sequence goes on along the minus strand of NZ_CP197234.1, from coordinate 2,594,840 downwards.
AGCGAGAGGGCCATGATCGCCGACAAGCTGACCCGGTGGCTGACCCAGGCTGAGCAGCATCAGGTCTCGAAATTCATCGCGGACGAAACGGCGATGCGCAAAGCACTCAACAAGCGGGTCACGAAGCGATAGCCGCCAAGTGCGGATGAGGACGCACGGGCCAGCCCACTTTGACGGGAGGCGATCTCACTTGCCTTCCGACTTCGCGATCTCTGCAAGGTTCTCAAGCTGGCTCCCAAGCGCTGCCCAGCTCCGTGAGATGTTCGTCAGCACGGTCGCTCGGCGGGGTGAATTCCTCGGATCAGCGGCACGTAGTTTGTACTCGGCGGCATAAGCGCGGCATTGTTCAGCTGTAGGCACGTTGTCCCCTTGTGCGCATCAGTGTCACTGTCGTGTGACCGATGGCGATGAGACGATCATCACCATTGCAAGGAAGCCGACACAATCAGGAGAAGCCGCGATGCAGCTATGGGGCTTTGCCGTGCCCCACGATGCGGCGGCCCGTCACCAGACCGATACACGACGCCAGCGAGCACAACCGCGCTGACGGCAACAGTGACAATGCTCCACTGTCCCTTGGTACAGTACCATCGCGTCAGTCGCCAAATACTATGCTTCACTCCACCTTGGGGTGGAGCTTATCGTTCCGCGCACCGAGACGTATTCGATTGGCTAAAAATCAATAAAAGAGTAGCCCGCATGTTTGTGCGTAATACTACGGGGCGGTCCCTCTGCCCTAATTCGCTCACTGACCTTGGCATCACGAGCGAATCAAATCCGGGCGTCAGTTCGAGTGTATTGATCTACAAAAAGGGGAAAGCAATTTTCAGTGAGAAGGAATCTGCCGAATACGTCTATCAAGTAATCAGGGGAGCGGCGCGCAGTTACAAACTGCTCTCTGACGGTCGACGCCAGATTGGCGCATTCCATTTGGCCGGAGATATTTTCGGGCTGGAGAACAGTGGGACGCATCGATTTACGACCCAGGCGGTGGTCGAGACGACGCTTCGCCTGATCAGACGGCAAACTCTAGAAATGGTCGCCGAAACCGATCCAGCTGTCTCGCGCAACCTACTCCGTATGACTACCAGCAACCTCGAGCACGCGGAAAATCATATGCTGCTGCTTGGCCGTAAATCGTCATCGGAGAGAGTTGCCGCGTTCTTGCTGGAGATGGACAAGCGCCTGACCGCCACTAACTCAATGGCACTCCCCATGTACCGTCGCGATATAGCTGACTACCTCGGCTTAGCACTCGAAACGGTGTGTCGTGTTCTATCCAGGCTGCATGGAGCGGGCGTACTTGATTTCACCGCTGGTAGTCACCGGGAAATCGTACTTCTCGACCGAGAGCGGCTGGCAAACCTCGATCCACCAGATTAGGTCCAGTTCAGGACGAAGCTGAGTGCCCTCGAAGCAGGCTAAGTGCGGCCGGCCGTAGCGGAGTTGACGGGTGTTCGAGATGACGAACCTAAAATCCAGAGCCGTTTATTTGGTTCTTCTCGTGGTTCAACTGACAGGAGCACTCTTCATAATCTTGGACGGCCTGCCCGAATTTAGGCACTTGATAATCCATCCCGGTGAGCAGTTGCCGTTCGAACGGTCCGATAACCTTGCTAGGCCCGTCATTATCATTGCGATGCAGGTCGCCTATTGGTATCGCCTGCGACGCGTTCCGCTCCCACCTCCGCGCTCGAATCCGATCCTGAGTCACCTGTTTCTGTTTCTGGGGCGTCTCGCCTTTATTTTCGGCGGCTCGCTATTCGGTGTCGTGTTCTTCAGACATTTGCCGGAGATCAATCAGGGCGCCGATCTTTGGCTCATGTTCCGCCGGGGACTGCAACTCGTCGTATCGTTGTTCACGCTATTCTGCGTCACGCTTGAACTGGAACGACTGGGGCGTGCGCTTGGAGGCAGCCAATAGAACTGACGGATGCCGGCCCTCCGCATCGTGACTGACATTTTTCCATTTAGCTTCTTGCCCCCAACTACCTCAATACCTGCGGTCGCATTGGCACAAAGGGCACTAGCCAAACACCCAGGTTCTGCTTGTCTGGGGCACGCCTTGCCCATCTTTCCAGCCCCCAAGCTTTCTTAGATTGGCGAGAACGTAGAAGGCCCCGGCGCGGTCAGCAACTTCGCCGGGGCCGGTTAACACGTGGGGTAGCTAAGACGATGGACGCAGAGGCTGAGCGGCAACGCGGATTGGAATTGGGACGCCGCTGGGCGGAGCATGCTTCGGCGCATGAGCTTACGACTATGGTGAGCGGCTCGTTCGATGATCTCAGCCAAATTCTGCCAGCGGATACGTCTGATCATTTCGTCGGCGGCTTTCGCGAGGGCGTGTTGCGCGTCTGGCGCGGGGCTTAGGCCTCAGCACAAGGGCGCCCGGATGGGGGACCAAGCACCCTTGCACCCCCATCGTTGGCCGATCCAGGTGTGAGTTCTAAGGGACTGCTGGACAAGCCGACGAACGCTGGATTACCGAGCGAATCAATAGCTGAGTCCCTTGCCGCAATTGAGGCGGTTGCATTTTTCGACAATGCGGCACTGACCAACAGTGCCTTACCGCCGCACTCCCACGCGATTGACGCCGCCATTTGCGTTGCCGCCGACGTTATGACGGACCGCAGCGCGCGCCACGGGACGAGGCCTGAGCACGACGCCAGCCCTCGCAACGCACCCGACCGGATATTCAACGTACTGGCAATACACGACCGCCTTGGCTGGCGTTGGATTGAGCGTGAGACCCGCCAACCCCAACAGGAAGCTGGCGGCAATCCCGGCAACTGTCGCCGACTTGATCGAGAGACTCTTTGTCCGATGCATGGTGATCCTCCCTTTCGCCGCGAACCGATGGAGATGCACCGGGCGGCCAAGCGTTTGTGAGCGGTAAGGAGACTAGGTGATGTTGACGTAGGTCAACGCTGGAGGCGACGTCGCTCTCAATAGCACGGGGGGTATGGATAGTAACCGCATTGCCGGCGGTGATAGTACGCTCCCGTGGCCGCTGCTCCGACGGCAGCCGCACCTACAGCAGCTCCATAGTACCCGCGCCGATACGCGCGTCTATGCACTCGCCTATTAACCCCCGCAACGCTGCCAGGTGTGAGCGGACGACCGACACGAGCGTCAGCTTTCTCGACGGAGATAACGACAGTCCCTTCTGGTGACCAGTGAAACGACACGGGCGCCAAGCACAACATCGCTGCACCGAGGGCCGCGCCGAGCACCGTTGAATTTTTCATGTTCTTGCTCCTAATTGGTTTCTTGGGACGTGCTGGTGGACGCGCGGCTACTTTTTCTCTTCGGCAGCACCGTCATGCCGCTCTTCGCGCCGCTCCGTGCGCCCCGTCCGTCGCGCCTGACGCCGTTCTGTTCGCCCTGTCCGTCGATCCTGACGCCGTTCGGTGCGCCCCGTGCGTCGTTCCTGACGCCGCTCCGTACCCGACTGCGGTGTCTCAGTGGAAGGCGCTGCGGGCGTGGTCGGTGCGGTTGAGGTCTGAGCGCCAGCATCTGACACCACCAGAATTGCAGGCGAGGCCACGAGCCCGAACACGGCTGCGTATCCACAAAGAGCAAGAGCGCCTCGACGGCTGACCATCGATTCCGAACGTTCACCCATATCTCAAACTCCCGGTCTCCCGCCCTTTTGCAACTGGTCCATATTCCGGAGTGTGATTATTGATCTAAATCAACCTTGAGGCATGCGCTCGCCGACGATGGACGCTGGCAACGGCACGAGCCTTTACCCACGCCAGCGCGAGGGGGCGTCTCCGAAACAGACCCGCGCTGTGCGCAAATCCAAGACGGAACCCCGCAGCCGGCTCGTTCGGGTGAAACGTGGATGGAGCGAAAAGAATGAAGAAGATCTTGTTGAGTGGTGTGGGCTTGCTGGCAGTGAGCATGGCGGCACCCGCGTCAGCGGCTGATCTGGCTGCTAAACCTTACGTCAAGGCCCCGCCCCCGGTGGTCGCGCCGATCTATGATTGGACCGGTTTCTACATCGGTGCTAACGGCGGTTGGGGGCAAAGCCACGGTTGTGTGGATTTCGTGACGCCCGCAGGAACAGTCGCAGGTGGTTGCGCCGATCGCTCCGGGGGCCTCGCGGGCGGACAGATCGGGTACCGCTGGCAAACCAACCAGTTTGTGCTCGGCCTCGAAGCGCAGGGAGATTGGGCCAACATCAAGAACACGCGCGTCAGTCTAATCGATCCATTGATCTCGACCACAGGCAAGATCGACGGCATCGGGTTGTTGACGGCGCAACTCGGTTGGGCGTGGAACGCCTCCCTATTCTACGTGAAGGGCGGCGCCGCCGTGACGCGCAATCGCTTCGATATCTTCAACAACATCACCGGTGTCGGCTTGGCCTCGGCAGGCCACACGCGCTGGGGCGGCGCCCTGGGCGTCGGCTGGGAATACGGCTTCACGCCCAACTGGTCGCTCGGTATCGAATACGACCACCTCTGGATGGGGCGTGATAATTCCGGCTTCGCAGGCGTGGTTACTCCCGGAGGGTTCACCCTGACCGGGAGCGGCGTCAGCCAAGATGTGGATATGGTCACGCTTCGGCTGAACTATCGCTTCGGTGGATACGGTGCCCCGATCGCGGCGAGATACTGATCACACCAGTCGCGCAGGCCAAAGCCCCGGTTCGCCGGGGCTTTTTTGCGGGTTAACCATCCCAAGCGCTTGCTGCATCTTAAAATATCTAGGGTCAGAAGCAGCGGTCAAGACAAGTGCGGCTCGACACCGGTTGACCGACGACAGCCGACATTGAACCGGCACCAGATGCGATTGTGAAATGGTTCACAGATCGCAAAAAAGTTCGGGGAACGTTCCTTCGAACGTTTCTTGTTTCTGTCATCTAAGTGCGCAAGAATTGGAGGGCCAGGATTTAAAGCCCCGGCCAAGGGGAATTTCGGCGTTGGGAGGAAAAATATTCTGCTCCAGCGACGACTAGGAATGTTGCCTCGGGGCACCTCACCCATGAAGCAAAAAGGAAATGAGACAGTAGCGTCAAGGAAGGCGATGATGATTGACGACCAGTTGGCGCGTGCACACCGCAACAATATTCAACGCTATCGCCACTTATTGCAGACTAGCGTGACAGAGGTCGAGCGCCAGTTTGTCGAAAGGCGCTTGAGTGAAGAGCAATCGAAGCTCGAACTATTGATCGTCTCGTTCTCAAATGAAGTGCACCACGATCCTTTCAGAGGACCGGACAGCCGCTTGACTTAAGTCGTTCAAGCGGTGGTGGACCGGCGGTCGCTGCCCGTCGGCAAACTTCTCCGCATCGGACCGGCAACCCGCGCGAAGATGAGCTCGCTTAGTGTCTACACTGGCCCGACATGCGAACTCAGACGTTGGAGTTCATGCAAGCCAACTTTGGCAAAGAGGCGCGCGCTTTCCGCCATCGGACGTATCCGATCATTTCGTTGGCGGCTTTCGCGAAGGCGAGCTGCGCGTCTGTCACGAGCCTAGGCTCAGCACGTACGCTCGATGCGGAACCGAGCGCCTTGTACCCCCATCGTTGGCGGTCACGAGGTTACTCTCTAGATCGTGGCACAAGTCTAGCTGCACTCGTTTCCAAATTCGCCCATCGAAAGCAGCGTTCTAAAACATAGCGCATTCGAGAATTTTTCCTCTCCCTTCATGCGGGCAAAGCGTGCCTTCATGCGCCGCCCGACATGACCCGTACAATCACGGTGCTAGAATCGCAGCTCTCCTGTTAGAAACCGTCAGACCTACCTCCCCATGTAGTGGGATATCCTGCTCGGAATGAGATCGGTCGCTGGTTCATCGCGGCGGAGCTTGGGCGAGAGCTGCTGCTCGTCACTGCGCTCTTCTAGGTCACGGCTGACGTAAGTCTTGGGGAGTCACGTGTTGGGGTTTGTGCATGTTGTGGATGACGACAGTGCCTTCCGAATAGCAGTCGAACGTCGCCTCAAACTCGCCGGGTACGAAGTGGCGACCTATGCGTCGGCTGAGCAGTCGTTGGATCGACTACCGGACGACTGTAGACCCGGCTGCATTCTCCTCGATGTGCGACTACCGGGAGTGAGCGGTCCTGAGCTCCAGGCGCAATTATACGAACTCGGTTCGACGTTGCCGATTATATTCTTTACGGGCTTTCCCGACATCCAGACCACCGTACAGGCCATCAAGGCGGGCGCAGAAGATTTTCTGATCAAGCCCGCATCTTCCGACGACCTACTTCGCGCAATTGAGTGCGCGTTCGCTCGTTACGAAGTCACGCGCGCCAAAAAGGAGGAGCTGGATGCGGCTCGCGCTCGTGTCACGGCACTAACGCCGCGTGAGCGGCAAGTGTTCGAGCTTGTGGTTCAGGGCAAGATCAACAAGCAAATCGCGTACGCTATAGGCTGTACCGAGCGTACGATTAAGGCACATCGCCATCAGGTGATGGAAAAAATGCAGGTCCAGTCATTGGCGGAACTTGTCGCCATTGCCGAGCGTATGGGCTATCGCCCGAACGGGCCGTCTCCTCACCTGCCTTAGACGAACCATAAGCGGTTCCAGCGGTTTGACAGGAGTAACGCGCTCATTGGACCCAGCAAAACTCGGCTGCGTCTTCGTCCGTGAAATCAGGCATTAACTCTTCCTATTGACACAAAGTGCAATAGCCAAACACTCCGCCTGTGATTGTCTAACAACGCGCTTTTTAGATCTCTCACAGAGCCCTAGGCCCCCAAGATCGGCGGCAGCGCGCTCGGCCCCGGGGCGGGCGCAAGTCCTCGCCGGGGCCGCTTAAACGTTGGATGATCGAGGACGGGGACGCGGAGCAGGAGCGACAACGTGGTTTGCAACTAGGCCGCCGATGGGCGGCGAATGGTCCGGCGCATGTGCGTGCGACAAGGCTCGAAGCTTGAACTCGGGATCTAGCCGGGGGTAAAATGACGCCGACTTGGTACGTTACCTTTGAAGCTCAGAAGCGTGGCATCCTGCCAAAAAGCCGCAGCCCTCGCGGGACAAAGACGTTTGCAACAGAACATGAAGCAAAGGCGTTCGCTATAACGAGGCTAGGTGGTTTGGCGCTATTTGCCGGCACGATCAATCCGCATTCTCCCAAACAACTTATTCCATCGTCGCGCGTCCATACTTGGCTCTATGGGGAACAGGTGGAAGGCGGCGGGTCGTAGAAATTACGGTGTCGGAGTCGAATGGGTGCCGGCTTGACGTGCATCCAGACAAGCCTTAATTGGCGGCGACGGCGGCAGGCGGACTAGACCCCAGCGTCTCAGTAAACGGCCCGATAACCGCAAATCTCCATCATCGGCCCGACTAGCGCATAATCATCATCACGAACTCACACAGAGCCGTCGCTGACCTCAACCCGGCGACGGCCGTTTTGTTGGTTGCACTGATGGACTATCGAGCTTTCACGAACGACAGTCTCACGATGATGTACGAGAGCATTCGGGGGGCTCTCGCGTCGGACGACGCTCAGAAGGCTGCCGGTGAACAGCCTCGCTTCAAGGTTCGTGAAACATCAGATTGGAAGGCGCACGCGGCAAATCTAGAAACCGAAATGCTGCGACGAGGCATGTTCTTCGAGATCATCGATTGGTCCGAAGATCAGGCACAACTGCCCCTCTAAAGGCGCGTCCTGGATTTTTGCAGTGCATCCTGTTCGATAGCGCCCCAAGTACCAATAGCCTTCTCACGAAATTGGCTACAATGTTCCTCGCGCCACTGCAACTGGTAGGCCGGCTATTCGAGGACCGGTCCATGAAGGACATGACAACGCAATTAGAGAAGCTGCGAGTGGATGCGGCGGAATGCGCTTTGATCCGGGACCTTGCTACGGACCCCAAGAAGCGCGAGCTTTTCGCTCGCTTGGCTGACCATCTTCAAGTGCTCGCGGCCGAAGTGGAGAGCGCCGTTGGCGCAGGTCGAAACCCGAACGCACCCGACGGCGCGAAATAGATCCCATTAGCATCATCTCACCCCAGCCTTATCAGAGCGAGGACGGCGCAAGCGAGCCTGCACCAGCGTGTTACTTAGGAGCATTCTTCGTAGGGGCTTTGGCGAAAACAAGCATGCTTTCCGGCATATTTCCTCCCCTTTGGGTTGCCCGCTCCCTTGGCCGGATCATTTAGACGAAGCAGCTTCGATCATTTCTCGAACGCCCGCGATTTCGCACCGGGCAAGCCTCGGATCTGTGCGGCGTTCGGGATGCCGACTGCCGACGCGTTGCGGGTCGGATACATCAACAAAGTTCTTCCGCCCATCCCCGCTAACAGCAGACATCCTCAGAAGCAGTCGGCAGGTCTGAAAAGGAGCCACAAGCAGACATCGGCACCGGATCGATCACCTCGTTCGCGCTCAGTAGGAACGATCCGAGCGTCGTTGACGACGTAAAGTGCGTCAGCGCGACCATTGAGCGATGAGCGGCACCACATGCCGCCGCGGCGGTGAGGCCCCGCTCGGCCCGCGGGTGCGGCAACTCCTGCCAACCACTCAACGGAAATTTACTGGTGCGCTCGTTCGGCGGCGGCGGTCGCGGTGCCCATGTATTTCGATTGGAAATGAGCAACCCGCTCGCGCCACATTCCGACGAACGCCTCCGACGTCAGCTTCTCTACCGATTTCCACGCCTCTTTGACGGCTGGAAGCGTATTGCCCCAGATCGCGCGCCTGCACCATTTTTCGCCCTTCTCCCTACCTTCGCTGGTGGCGCACATCGATTTCCAGGCGATGCGATTGGGTTGACTGAGGTGCTCCGCGGCGCCTTCCCAGCCCTGCTGATGGATCAAGTAAAGATCGTTCAAGTCCGACTTCCTGTGCGTCACCCACTCGAACAGAATGCCTTCGGTGATGACCTTGTAGGCTGCCGCAACGGCATTATCGCGGGGATTAAGAATGTCTCCGGAGCCGAACTTTCTGAACTCGTATTTGCTCAGCTGGAACAGCCCGATATACGACCCGGTGCGTTGCTTGGGGTCGAAACCGGACTCGACCTTGGCCACCGCCTTCATGAAAGTGAAATCCAGACCGAAAGCGTCGGACGCGCGCTTGATCTCTTCCACCGGCGTTCCGACCGGGATGTCCTTGAACGAACGCAAGACGATCGCCGCCGGCTTCTCGGCAGGCGGCAGTTCGGACCAGACATAACAAATGAGATACCGGAAATCCTGCGGCCCCTTGCTGGAGGCACCGCCGGGTGCATCGCACATTGTCGGCGCCGGTTGGGCGACATAACGGTGACCCAAGTCCACCGATTCCTGCACAGGCGGTAAATCGGCCGACGGCATCTGCGACGGATCGGGCAACGCGGCCACGACGATCGAGTCCGGCTTATCTGATGCCGCCGTCGTGTCGGTGGTCATCCCTGCCGCGGATTCATCGGCCGTCGCCACTTCGGCGTTCGCGACAACGGTGTTAGCGACAACGGTGTTAGCGACAACGGTGTTAGCGACAACGGCGTTGTCCATTGCGATTGCCTGCGGTTCATCCGCGAGCCTGGCGTTGGCGGCGAAAGATGCTGCGCGGTCCTCGATTGGCACTGCGCGGGTGTTCTCGGTGCCGGCCGAACCGAAGCCAGCCAACCAGCCAGTGATCCACCCCGCGAGAACGACCGTTCCGCAAAAGGTCGGCGCCACTATCGTAAATCGCCGCGGGTTCATGATGCTGTCGCCTCCATAGGCTCCGCCGGAGCCGTGTAGAAAAGCCAAGCATGCGAAGAGCCTCATTCTTGGGATCAATGTGCGTTGCGCAATGGCGGAAACGGCCGCTCGTCGATATTTCCAAAGCATGTTGCCCGATTGCAACGCGTCGACCGCAAGCCATTGTGCCCGCCTCAACGGCAACTCGCACTGTAATCGTGAGTACGGTCCCATTTTCGACCCACTGCGACCAGATTTGGAGGAGAGGCTTGATGCGCTGTCAGGATGACGCATCAGGCGTCGGCTTCGCGCATCGTCTCGAAAAGAGGAATTGCGCCTATTGGGACCGGGCGATGCTCGTTAAGAAATTACCAGCAATGCGGCGCACGATAGCAACTGCTGTATTCGCCATTTCCATGCTCCCTCCGGGGATCGCACACGCTCAATTTCTGTTTGGACCCCAACACACGTTCTGGCGAAGCCAATACGCTCCGTACAAGCACAAGCACCACCACCGGCAGAGAAACTCTGAAACGCCAAAGAGCGCTCGGCCGGAGCCCCTTCCGAAGGGCCCGCTCCAGATCATCATCTCGATAGCAGACCAACGGGTCTCGCTTTTTGACAACGGGGTGCTGATTGCACGCTCTTCGGTGTCCACGGGAATGGAGGGGCATCCGACGCCCCTCGGTGTGTTCAGCGTCATCAGCAAACAACGATGGCACCGTTCAAATATTTATAGCGCCGCCCCCATGCCCTACATGCAACGCATCACCTGGTCAGGGATAGCGTTGCACGCCGGTGTCGTGCCTGGGCATCCAGCGTCACACGGCTGCATCCGTTTGAACAACGATTTCGCCGTTCGACTCTGGCACCTCACGAAGCGCGGCACGCGCGTGATCATTGCGCATGGTGATGTCCAGCCGGTCGAGATAACCAATCCGCATCTATTTCAACCGAAAGCCGCGTCCGGTTCGTCCGAACTCCAGAGTGCCACCGTCGCAACCAAGAGCATCGGTGCAGCCGCGGCAACGCAGGGAACACTGGTGTCAAACGCCGAGACTCCAGAAGCCGCCAATCTCCAGGTGCCGGGCTCGGCTCCCGCCGCAAGCGCGCCTAAAAAGATTGTCCCGATCTCCATCTTCGTCAGTCGTAAGTTGAGCAAGCTGTTCGTGCGTCAGGGCTTCACGCCCTTGTTTGATGTCCCGGTCAAGATCGAAAATCCGGAGGAGCCGCTGGGAACGCACGTGTTTACCGCAATGGAATTCCAGAAGGAGGGAACGGCTATGCGCTGGAGCGTCGTGTCGATTCCAGAGGAATTGCCCCGTAGATCCGAGGCTGCCACAAAAGGGCGAGAAGCGCCCGCGAAGCAACCCGTGTCGGGACCGTTACCCGACAAAGCCAACGCTGCGCTCAACCGCATCGAAATGCCACAGGATACGGTTGAGAAGATCTCTGAACTCCTGACGCCGGCCTCTTCGTTGATTGTTTCCGACTACGGAATTAGCCACGAGACGGGAAAAGATACGGATTTTATCGTGGTAACGCATTGATGCAGCGACGCGACCCGCCAACAAGGCGACGCTGCTGCGCAACCGCTGAATTGTTCGACCGCAATTCTGCTGCAACTTGATGTCCGCACCTAAGCCAAAGGGGCGCGAGGTGCGTTCTGAGTCACGCGATTTCCGCAAATGGGCCGGCAACCAGCTTGGCGGATAGCCTCAAACACTGATCTGGCTGCCGATACGCGTGTCGTTTGGTGCAGAGTCGGGACTATGGGAACAAGAGCGCCGGCCTGGGTGACCAAGCGTCCACAGGCAAGACCTTTACCGCCTCGCCCCCACGCGATTGACTCCACCATTCATATTGCCACCAGCGTTGTGACGGACCGCAGCGCGCGCCACCGGGCGAGGCCTGAGTACGACGCCCGCCCGGGCAACACAACCAGCTGGGTACTCAGTGTATTGACAGTAGACCACTGCACTGGCGGGCGCTGGATTGAGCGTGAGACCGGCAAGGCCCAGGAGGGCGCTAGCAGCAATCCCGCTAACAGTCGCTGACTTGATCGAAAGACGCTTCTTGGAATGCATGGTGCGGGTCTTCCTTTTTCGTGCCTGCGCAACAGATGCACGGACGCCATCTCCGGTGCGGCTGCACGCAGCGTGTCCGCCAAAGGAGCGCCGGCGTTGACATAGATCAACCGAGTGTTTGCCTAGCGACGCGGGGAACCTCACAGGACGCGAGTGCAGCGCACACGTGTCGGTGCAGCTCCTGCGGCTCAGGCGGTAGGGGTGGGCTTACGCGCCGAGCCGGTGCTGCTGAGCTCGAGGGTAACGAGCCTCGCCAGAAGGGTCGCCGGATAAAGCTGACCGATCACGCTCTCGATGTTGCAGAGACTTCGTGCCAAGGGATGTACCGGAACGATGTCTCCATACCCGGTTGATGTAAGTGTGACAAAGCTCATGTAAAAAAGCGATGCGGCGACCGAATGATCGTCCTCGAAAGCTATTCCCTTGATTGCGTCGGGAGCCGCCAGCCCTACAAACAGGAACAGCGTTGCAAAGGCCACCGCAATTAAAAGGTACAGAAGGATCGCTCCGATAATTCGGTGATATGTAACGAGACCTCGCCTGAATACGGCCTGAAGCACGACAACACCTAACGTGCAGGCGATGACCAGCCATGCGCCGGCCAAAATGTGAAGGTGGTACGGTACTGGGTAGTAAATGCGCAGGAAGAATACGGCGACGTTGAAAACGAGCGCGAGCGACATCAGAACGAGAGCAGTCGGATTGTTGGAGATGATCACCATGCTGACGATGATCGCTAGCAACAGGCCATCCGCAAACAGGTGAAAGGCGGTAATGCCCATTGCTTGTAGCGGGGCGAAGACAAAAATCAGTAATGCCAGCACTCCCGTGAGCACCGAGAGCAGCCAGTCAATGCGTTCTCCGCGCAAACGGCGCAGCTCGCTTACGGGCGTCTTCATCGATGTTCCTAAGGCCTGGCGCTGACCGCAGCGCTGCACCTTTGTACAATTCAGGACGAAAGTTCAGTCTCGTTGACCTAGATCAAGGGAACGGGAGCAAGCCCAGGCGCGCTCAGTGAATGGGTTAGTGGCCTGCCGCAGCCTGTTTGAGCGGCTCGATCAGCTCGTGCGCTGAGAACGGCTTAGTTAGAAATGCGACGCATCCGGACCGCAGTGCGGCCTCGCGAACGGAAGGAATCTCATTGCCGGTGATGAAAATGACGGGGACCGCAACGCCGTTGGCTTTGAGTTGATGCCGGAGGTCGATCCCCGACCCCCCGTTGAGGTTGATGTCCAAGATGATGCAGAGTGCGTTGGCGATGTCGGCGTGCTGCTCCAGCTCTTCGGCAGACGAGAAGAGGATTGGTTTGAAGCCATGCTGGCATAGCAGCCGATTGAGGGCTCGCAGCATTCCGGGATCGTCATCGACCACCAAAACAGGGTCGCTTCTACCCATTGGATTGCGCTCCGATGACAAGCGGGAGCGCACCGGCTCTCTCAGTCACCGATGGTAGCCGCTGGCGACCCAGTGATGACGAGAACCAATAGGCATTCGGGAGTCTGACACAAGTGTCCCATAGGCCAATAACTTGAAAAATGGTTGAGAATTGGCCTAGGCCATAGGTCCGCTATTAGGCTTATCGCCAATGACACCGACTCGTTCAGCAACCGCCACAAGTTCAGCCAAGGTCCGAACCTGCATTTTCTCCATGACCTGCTGGCGGTGGGCCTTGATGGTGCGTTCGGTCGTACCCAAGATGCTGCCGATCTGCTTATTGGTCTTACCGGCAACGATGAGTTCAAATACTTGCCGCTCCCTCGGCGTTAGTTTGGCGATGAGGGCGCGAACAACATCCAGCCTGGACTGTTGCTCGCGGAAGCCTCGGTGGCGTGCGAACGCCCGTTCAATTGCAGTAAGAAGGCCGTCGGACGTTACCGGCTTTGTCAGGAAATCCTCCGCGCCCTCCTTTAGGGCGCGCACCGTGAGCGGAATATCGACATGACCGCTGACGAATATGATCGGCAGCGTCGAACCGAGTTCGTTTAATCGCTTTTGCAGTGCTGGACCGTCGATGCCAGGTATCCGTACGTCGAGGAGGATGCAGCTCGGAACACTGTCGCTCGGCAGTCGGTCCAGCAACGCCTGTGCTGACGCATAGACCGCGACCTCATAACCGGCGTGCTTCAAATGACGCTCCATCGCCGTCAGAAAGGACGGATCGTCGTCAACAATATGCACAAGCCCCTGCACCGGTCCCCTTTCGTTGCAAAGAGGGTACCGGGCAATTCAAAGTGTGTAAGTATCGTTTAACGCTCATTTGGGGCATGGCTGATCTGTCAGTCCGAACGCGACTATGCAGTTTGTGCCAACCCGATGCCTCGCTGACTGCCGTCCCGTCGCCTGACGTGATGACAATGACCCGGCGATGCTGCCGGCAACCTTGCCCAGACCGGAGTTACAGGCTGTGTACCCCAGCGGCTGGCCTCCGTTGCGTTTGGGTCCCGCATTCGCGCAATTCAGCACTGGGGTCCTCTGAGGGGCGTGTGTATGTGGGGGGACCGCGCGACGGCAGCATTTGAAGACATTAGCATTTTTGGTTTTCCGAGTTGCGTTTCGGAGACGATTTGCCCGGTGTTTCGCGCGCTGACCTCATGAGAACCGCAATGTCGTACTTCGAAATTGCGAAGCTGTTCGGATCGACCGGCGCGGCGAGCGGGGCTCGATGAGCCGCCGCATGAGCCATTTCGCGGAATTGCTGCCGCTCAAGGCGCAGCGCCGCCCGCAAGCCCGCTTGGAAAAACCGTTCGCGCTGGGATGGGTTGAGCCGCGCCCAGCCCCGCATCGTTGCCTCGAACAGATCACGCGGCATCTCGCGGCCTTTCAAAAACGAGAATTCAGCAAATGAAACTCAAAAATCGAGAATTGCAAAGATGCTGATCGTTGACGACCGGCGGCACTGGTGGAGGAAATCCGGCCGGGGGCGCGACAGTCCGCGCCAGCGTGTCATCACCTAGACAGTCATGCCATTACGTCGCTCACCGGGGCAAAGCAGACATCCGCCGCAAGGCCGGGTCGTCCGATCTTGACCCCAAGCGGTCGTTTGATTTGAATCAACACAAACTAACTGGCATCTCCTTTCTTGCTTGCCTGATGGGGCAGTCAGAGCACAAGAGATTCAAGCTCACGCCTGCGGTTCGTCGCGCGATGATCGCGACCAATGACCAGAAAGTGTTCGCACTTATGGGCCGAACGGCAGCGCTTGGAAGAGCGAGCGCAATGGCGTCTCGCCGCGCGTGCTCTGGAAACTCCTCGCGAACGAACTGATCGAGGACGAGCCACAGACGGCCGTCACGACGGCTGCATCCACAACCATCCGCACGCGCCTGAGTAAGGTTGGGCTGATCATTTTGAAAGCGAGCTTAGACGGGAAAGCATGAGGCGGCCAAAGATCATAGGCCAACGTCCTCAATCTAGTAAGTAACGCACGGAGGGACCCCCCGGACGATCAACGGCCATCCGGCGTATGTTGGCACTCACCATCGCACCGGCCACGGCTCACGCGATCATGTGTCCTCTGCCGGACGCTGGCGAACGCGCTGTAGGTACTGCGCCAGTGCCGTAGCGGAGAATGGCTTGGTGAGAAACGCGAGGCAGCCGGATCGATGCGCTGCCTCGCGAAGGACGGGTTGGTCGTTTCCCGTCATGAAGATGATAGGCACCGAGACGTTTGCCGCCTTGAGACGGTGAGCGACCTCGATGCCGGAAACCTCGCCGATATTGATGTCCAGCAGGATGCAGGCGGCTTTGTCAAAATCGTCGTGCTTGGTGAAAGTTTCCGCCGAGGGAAACAATAAACTGGTATAGCCGAGGGACCGCAGCAGTCGCCCCAAGCTTTGCAATAGCGTGACGTCGTCATCAACGACGTAAACACAGTTTCCCTGCGACATGCGTTTGCTCCATTTTCATGGTTCCCGCCACAGACGTACTTTTTCCTCGGTGTGCCAACGTCCAAATGGACCATCAGTTTCGATTCCGACGGCTTGGAACTCTTTGCACGCCGCGCGGTCGCTTTTGGCCATTACGCTGTGCCTGACAGCCGCCTCAGTTGGCGGCCTCTTTCATGTTCGGGGGTAAAACTGGGATGTCGCTCATTTGCCCAAGGGGGACCTGCTGAAGGCCAGCCCGAATGTCCGCTTCTTGCCGTGAGACCTTGGCCGCGTCGCCGCCTCCGTTGTGCCCGTCTCGTCATCCACGCAATCTGTAGCGGCTTGCCTGGCCCGCGCGGCCCGCACGCGGTCCAAAGGACAGGAGCCTTGTGATCCCTAGCAGCCGCAGCACGGCTCACAGCGCCGGTTTTGCCTATTAATCGTTTGGTCGAGCCGCTACGGTATTCGGACTGCGGACTTCGGAGTAGGACGGGAATGCTTTTCTGGACTGCTGCTCTATCTTGGCGATCTTTTTGCGCGCGGACCCTCATCGCTGTGCTGGCCGTCGCATTATTGCTGGCGATGCAGGGCCAAAGTCAGGCGGCTGATCCAGAACCCAAGCGGGTAATGATGCTGCATTCATTCGGTCTTCGCTTTAGGCCGTGGACTGATTATTCCGAAGCCCTTCGCGCCGAGTTAAGCCGACGGGCATCCATTGAGTTTCAAGATCACTCGCTATTGAATGCCCGGCGAAGCAGCGACAAATCAGACGCTCCATTCGTCGAGTATCTTCGCACTCTTAATATTGACCAGTCGCCCGATCTGATCATCGCCATCGGCGCGCCTGCGGCCAATTTCGTGCAGGCCCACCGCAAAGACCTCTTTCCAACGACGCCCATGCTGTACACTCTGGTAGAGCGACGCCGCGTGGACTTCGATAAATTGACCAAGTACGATACTGTCGTGGCGATCACGAACGACGATCCTGTTTTCTTTGAAAATATCCTGCACGTCCTGCCTCAAACAACGACCATCGCCATCGTTGTCGGTGCTTCGCCGAGCGAAACCTGGTGGCGCAACGAGGTCGCCAAGTCCACTGCGCGGTTCGCGGATCGTGTGCGATTTCGATGGTACAATGAACTTTCCTTTGAAGAGATGCTCAAGGATGCGGCCAACCTTCCGCCACACAGTGCGATTTTCTGGATTGGGTTGAATGTCGATGCGGCGGGAGTGGCGCATGAGGGTAACAGTGCGTTCGCCCGGTTTTACCGGACAGCCAACGCACCCATCTTTTTTCACGACGAAGCCTTTTTTGGAGAGGGCATCGTTGGTGGGCCAATGCAGATCGTCGCCAGACAAAGCAAGCAGGCGGCGGAAGTCGCGCTCCGCATCCTTGACGGCGAAAATGTTGCCGACATCAAGCCGACGTTTGTTCAACTGGCCGCGCCTATGTTCGACTGGCGGCAAATGCAGCGGTGGGGAATTGCCGAGAGCAATCTGCCGCCCGGCAGCACCGTCTATTTCCGAGAACCAACCGTCTGGGAACGGTATTGGTGGCAAGTCGCACTCACAGCCACGATTATTCTATCGCAAACCGCGCTGATCGCCGGTCTGCTGCGCGAACATCGTCGGCGTCAACTTGCCGAAGTGCAGTCGCGGCAGCGCATGACGGAACTGGCGCATGTCAACCGCTTCTCAACGGCTGGCGAATTGACCGCGTCAATTGCCCACGAAATCAACCAGCCGCTCGGCTCTATTCTCACCAATACCGAGACGGCGCAGGCGATCTTGAAGTCTCCAAATCCGGACATCGACGAAGTAAACGAAATCCTTGATGACATTCTAAGGGACGACAACCGCGCCACCGAAGTCATCCGGAGAATGCGCAGCATTCTGAAAAAGGCACCGTTTGAGCAGAAGCAATTTGACCTCAACGAAGTCGTGCGTGAGACGATCAGTTTTTTTTCAGCGCTGGCGGTTGGCCGGAAATTCCAATTAGTCAGCGCGATCACGCCGGATGCGCTTCCGGTTCTCGGCGACCGCATTCAAATTCAACAGGTGATCTTGAACCTTGTCGTGAACGGGATCGACGCGATGAAGGATACGCCAATCGAAGACCGCATCATCAACATCCGGACTTCGCGCGTCGAAAAGTTTGCCGATCTATCCGTGTCTGATCGCGGCCATGGCATTCCCGAAGACAAACTGAAAGAGATCTTCGAGCCGTTCTACACCAGCAAGGCGGAAGGCATGGGTATGGGGTTGTCCATCGCGCGCACCATCGTGGAAGCGCACAATGGCCAGTTATCGGCGAAAAATCGGGATCACGGCGGCGCGTCGTTTAGGATCAGGCTTCCTCTTGTCTGATGCTCACCAAAGGGTGAATAGGACCACGACCACCACAGCCACGCTGAGAACGATGGTGGCGTATCCGATATAGCATGCTTGCGCCGCTAGTTTGTCAAAAAGCACTACGGCCCCAGTCGGAGGAGAATGACTGGGGCCGTCGGGGCTAGAGTTTAGTACCGCGCTGGTACCTCCGATCATGGCTCAATGACCGAGCCACGACAATTGTCTCGGGGGACATTGTCCTGAGGTACAAGCGACATCGAGACCGTGGTCATCATCGCCATAATGCGGCAAGCGCGGCGCCGGAAGTCAGGCCGAAGTTGCATGGGAACCGGACTATCCGCGCCTGTGGCCGGTGACCCATGGTCGAGCCTGACCACACTGCGAGGCTGGGATAGACGGACGCCAGCACATGACGGCTCGCGTGATGAAGATCAGCAAACGTCGTGAGTATCGCCGCAAGGTGTAGGCCAAGGCCATCGCGATGAAGGGTGGCCGGTGCGAGCAGTGCGGCTTCGAAGATGAACGGGCATTGTGCTTCCGTCACATCAGACCTGTGCGACGTGGCCGCAACGGACTGCGCAAGCAGGCTCAGTCATCGACCAAGTCGCATCTCGCTGTTGTTCGCGGTGAGGGCAAGGGCGTTCTCCTGCTGTGCGCGAACTGCTCCTGCATCGACACGGCGCGAGACTGGACGTTGAGCGTCAACATCAAGCGGACCGCGAAGCGCGCGTGACAGTCGGTGCGAGTGGATGGGTGCGCGCTCAAGTCCAAATTTGGACCGGTTCGCCGTTGGGGTCCTCTGAGGCGGGTGAGTTTGTGGGGGGACCGCAGAACCCCACGTCTCGATCGTATCTAACCCGGGTGTTATCCAGATTGCGTTGCGGAAGGGTTTTTTGGGGCGCGCCGACTTCATGAGCAGCGCAATGTCGGTCTTCGAAATTGCGAAGCTGGCCGGATCGACCGGCGCGGCGAGCGGGGGTTCGATCAGCCGCCGCATGAGCCAAGCGCGGAATTCCTGCCGCTCAAGCCGCAGCGCCGCCTTCAGGCCCGCTTGGAAAAACCGCTCGCGCTGCTGCGGGTTGAGGCGCGCCCATCCCTGCATCGTGGCTTCGAACAGATCAGTGCGCCGCATCTCGCGAGCCTTTGAAAAGCAGATGCGGCAAACAAACATCGAAAAACGAAAAACGCAAATATGCTGAAGGGGCGCGGTCACGCGGTCCCGGCACCAATACCCCTTATCGGAAGGACCCTAACGACCTGGGGAGGGTCCGCCTTCTCTCGATGCTCCCCGCCAACGTCATCTCGACGCGGCGGCGCATGGGTGCCGAGAACACGGCGTTGGCGCGCGCGTCACGTCGCGTGGGCCACGCCACAATCAGCCCAAGCGTTGATCTAACGCAAGCACCTCCAAACTGGGTTCCGATCCCATGGATCCTATCTGCTCGCCTACATCGAGAGGAGAACGCAAATGAAGTGGATCATCCTGTTGTGGACGTCCTTCGTTTCTGTCTTGATCGCGATTTATGCCTATGCCTGGCGCGACATGCTCAAGACCAAGCGGGTTGTGCGACCGTACATCGACGACATTCCGTTTCGGCCTAATCGCTATCGTCAGAGCGACTGACTTAAAGCGAACCAACCGGGCGCGGACAGGCGATCGATCGCGGAGGGCAACCAACGGAGCATGGCTGATGATGGATAAAATCCAACGCGCCATTCTAGAAAATCAAGTCATCCTTGCCGAAGCGCTGTGGATGCTCCTGCATTCGCAAGGTATCAGTTCGGACGCAACGCTTCAGAACGTCTCCGCCCGCATCAAGGCTACGCGGAAGCTGCTCGAAGAACACAGCGAGGAGAACCCTTAGCGCGGCGTCGCCTCATCACCCGTCGAGCGCGGCAGCACGTCACCGCAACGGCGACAGGCGGCCCACGGCACCGCCAAGGCCCGGCAGAAGGCCGTACAGTGCGCCGCCAGCGCCGGGCCATAGGACGGACACCGGGAGGGGCAACAGTGCACAGACCCCTCGTTGATCTACGTCAACGTTAGCGATCCTTTAGCGCTCACGCTATGTTCAGCCGCACCTGAGGCGGCTCCCGTCACCTTTCAGTGACGCAAGCGCGAAGAGGAGGTCCAACATGCATCCGGAGAAGCGTCTTTCGATCAAGTCAGCGACTGTTGCCGGGATTGCTGCTAGCGCCCTGTTGGGGCTTGCAGGTGTCACTCTCAATCCAGCGCCAGCCCAGGCGGTCGTGTACTGCCAGTACGTTGAATATCCGGTGGGTTGCGTTGCCCGGGCAGGCGTCGTGCTGAGGCCTCGTCCGGTGGCGCGCGCTGCGGTCCGTCATAACGCCGGTGGCAATGCAAATGGCGGCGTCAATCGCGTTGGGGCGGGGCGGTAAAGGCTTGTTCGCGGTCACGAGCGAGAAAGAAGCCGTCACCGCTTCGTCCCGGTGGCGGCTTTTTTATCGTCCCGACGCGGACAGGCGACCGAATAGCGAACGGGCGGGACATCACAGCCACGTGGCGGCGACTTTTTGGAACCAAGTCAATACATGCGCAGGAGCTGCGGCGCACGTGCGCCGCAAGGGCTATGCCGATGGCCGCAGGCAACAGATCCAATGTCCGGCGCGGGCAGCATTTCAGGATGAGATCACGAGGTTGACCGCCTTGGGGCCTTTGCCCTTCTTGTCCGGTTCGACCTCGAATGTAATGCGCTGTCCTTCAGTCAAGTCCTTCAGTCCGGCCCGCTCGACTGCGGTGATATGAACGAACACATCACGGCCGCCGTCATCGGGATTGATGAAGCCATAGCCACGCTCTCCATCGAAGAACTTGACCGTACCAACCATGGACATCGCGAAACCCCTCCCCCCGTGTAAGCGCTGTTTCGGTCCCACCTTCCATTGAAGGCGTCGAGCGAGGAATGATCGATCTCTGATTGGAGATCGGCTTGTGTCTAAGCTTGAACATATGCTTGAGCCCAGGACCTCGGTTCGTCTGGTCGAGGTCATCACGGAGAGCGGCCGACGCCGGCAGTTCTCGGCCGACGACAAGGCGCGGTTCGTCGAGGAGACGCTGGCCCCGGGAGCCGTGGTATCGGAGGTCGCGCGGCGGCACGGATTGTCGCCGCAACAGCTGTTTACGTGGCGCCGGCAAATGCGACAGCCGGTTGCGATCCCTGTGGCTCCCGAGCCGCAGACGTTCGTGCCCGCTGTCGTTACCCCATCGTCCACGCCGCCGGAGCGCTCACCGCGGCAGCGCCGACGCCTCCGGAAGGCGCTCGAGGGCGCCGAGAACAGCAGCATCATCGAGCTCGAGATCAACGGCGTCGCGGTCCGGGTCGGCCGCGGCGCGGATGCCGCGACGATTGCGGCCGTGATCCATGCGCTGAAGACCTGCACGTGATCGGTCCGACGGGCGCGGTGCGGGTGATGGTGGCGACCAGGCCGGTCGACTTCCGCAAGGGTGCCGAAGGGCTCGCGGCCCTGGTGCGTGAGAGCATCCAGGCCGATCCGTTCTCCGGCGCCGTGTATGTGTTCCGCGCCAAGCGCGCCGACCGGGTAAAGCTGATCTATTGGGACGGCACGGGTGTGTGCCTGTTCGCCAAGCGGCTTGAGACCGGTTCGTTCTGCTGGCCCAACGTGCAGGACGGCGTCATTCGCCTGACCGCGGCGCAGCTGTCAGCCTTGCTCGAAGGACTAGACTGGAAGCGCGTCCACGCCGCGCGCGAGACACCGTCGCCGATCCAAGCGAGTTGAACTGCGGCACAGTGAATCAGTATGCATGTCGCGCTCGCGGGATGCCGCGACGCATGGTGTAATCGCATCATGGCGACGACGGCCGACACGCTTCCGGACGATCCCGGCACGCTCAAGGCGATGCTGCTGGCCGAACGGGCGCGCGCCGCGCGGCTCGAGCAGATCATCAAGGAGTTGCAGCGTCATCGCTTCGGCCGCCGGGCCGAGACGCTGCCGGAGGACCAGTTGCTGCTCGGCCTGGAGGAGGTCGAGCAGGTCGAGGCGAGCAGTGATGCGGCGACCGATGCAGCCAATGCTGCCGAGCGATCGAGCCGAGCCGCACGGCGCCGCAGGAACAGAGGAGCGTTGCCGGCGCATCTGCCGCGGGTCGAGATGCTGGTCGACCTCGACGATCACGCCTGCCCGTGCTGTCAGCAGGCGCTGCACCGGATCGGCGAGGATGTGAGCGAACGACTGGATATCGTCCCGGCCCAGTTCCGGGTCCTAGTCGTAAGGCGGCCGAAGTATGCCTGCCGGGCCTGCGAGACCATGGTACAGGCACCGGCGCCAGCGCGGCTGATCGAGGGCGGGCTACCGACCGAAGCCACCGTGGCGCAGGTACTCGTCGCCAAATATGCCGACCATCTGCCGCTGTATCGGCAGGCTCAAATTTACGCCCGCCAGGGCCTCGAGCTGGATCGCTCGACCCTGGCCGATTGGGTCGGGCGGGCAGCCTTCCTGTTGCGGCCGGTGCATGAGCGACTGCTCGCGAGGCTGAAGCAGTCGCCAAAACTGTTTGCCGACGAGACCACCGCCCCGGTGCTCGATCCCGGACGCGGCCGCACCAAGACCGGCCAGCTCTGGGCCTATGCCCGCGACGACCGGCCCTGGGGCGGCACGGACCCGCCCGCCGTCGCCTATGTCTACGCTCCCGATCGCAAGGCCGAACGGCCGATCGTCCACCTCGCGGGTTTTGCCGGCATCCTCCAGGTCGACGGCTATGCCGGCTATCGGGTCATGGCCGAGCGCGGTGACGTAGAACTGGCGTTCTGCTGGTCCCATGTGCGCCGGCGCTTCTACGAACTCGCCGCGGCCGGTCCCGCACCGATCGCCAGCGAGGCACTCGAACGTATCGCCGGGCTCTACGTCATCGAAGCCGAGATCCGCGGCCGCACCGCCGACGAGCGTCGCGCCGTCCGCCAAGAGAAGAGCCGGCCGATCGCCGACGAGTTCGAACCCTGGATGCGCGCCAAGCTTGGTCTGATTAGCCAGAAGACCAAACTCGCGGAGGCCGTCCGATATGCGCTGTCGCGTTGGGACGGGCTGACGCGCTTCATTGCCGACGGCCGCGTCGAGATCGATTCCAACGTCGTCGAGCGCGCTATCCGCCCAATCGCGCTCAACCGCAAGAACGCCCTGTTCGCTGGCTCGGACGGCGGCGGCGAACACTGGGCCGTCATCGCCTCACTGATCGAAACCTGCAAGCTCATCGGCGTCGAACCCCACGCCTATCTCGCCGACGTCATCACCCGCATCGTCAACGACCACCCGAACAGCCAGATCGACGAACTGCTACCCTGGGCCTATCTCGCTACCCAAGAACGCTGGCGCGTGGCCTGAGAACATCGCTTACCCCCCCGTATTGTAGGCTCGCCATGAAAGCGGACGACCTATTCTTCGCCGAGCCAAACCGAAACGCTTTCTAGGACAGCGCGCCTGACCGGCAAATTGCCCTTAGGGACAATTGCAAGCTTCGGTTCGGTCGCCTTTTATGGGCGCGCGAATGGCGTCGCGCAGGGACAGGGAGGCGCTCATGGGGTCGATGGAAGAGTTCATCCACTATGCGAATTTGATCATCGCCAAGCGGCAGCTTGCCAATCCGAGCATCACGGACAAACACCGGCGGATGCTCGCAAGGCTGGTCGCGCAGGAGGAAGCGAAACGCTTTCACGAAGAGGACGGCGGTCACGCTGAATGCTAGTCCGTTGCCTTTCCCAAATTTGCTGGCTATCGCGTCAATTTTCGCTCATCAGGAGTTTTAGCATCGCATCGCAGGCAGCTTCGGCCTCGTCGAAAGTTTTAAAGGGCGAGCCGGTGATCCTGATCGCGCTGCGGCCTTCATAAACAGGACGCCACGACGCCAGATAACCGGCGCGTCCGTGAAAGCCGGGACGGCAGGGCTTTCATAGCTGATCACGAAAGAATAGCCGTCGCTGTTCGCGCTCCATATTTCCATCTTCTCGACGGCACGCTCGAACTGCAGGGGCATGGCTGTTCACGAGTATTCAAGCAATTCCCGAAGGATCCAAGTCTTTAAAAATTCCCTCCCGGCGTGGTCTGAAGAAGTCGTGCCGCACCGATGGCAATTCAGCTTGCCTATTCACTACAGGGCTTGATCTGGATCAAGCTGCGAGCACCTGCAGACGCTCGTGCCTGTTGGGCCGTCACGCTATCCACCGCAATCTGTGGCGGCTTGCCTGCCCATCGTGTCCGGGCGGAGTTGCTTGCTATCTCTGCGCCCCGCGATATTCTCGATGTGTATCTGAACACTAAGCGTGATCTGTTGGTTGTGCGCAATGGTCTGCCAATTCCTGACGCGTCAGGTAGATGGCGTAAGAAGAAAAAAGTAGCGAGCGTTAGCGAGGACATTAAGCTCGCCGTTGAGAGGCAGGGCTACTACATGCGGAAGCTAACGGACTTCAACAAGTGTTAGCCCGCAAAGCGCATGTGCAACCTCTTGTCTGATTGCGGTTGCTGGCACAAGGGTTCAGCTCGTTACCGACAGCCTGCGAGGCTCGCTCTTGTCTACGAGGTCGACGTTCATAGCCGCCTCACGATGGTAGTCCGAAGATCGGGAGCTGCTATCTATTAGGCGCGTGCTGCAGGCCCAGAGGTTGCAGCGCAGTCACCCCGACCTCGTCCTCGCAGGACGTCGTCCCGCCTTTTCGGCGGATCCGCTGAATTGCTAATTGATCATGCGGTCGCCTCCTCGCGGGTCCATCGGAACTCGCTTCCATCTGCCCAGATCCGATGCATCACGATCGCTAATTTTCGTGCGACTGCTACGACCGCTCGGCGAAGGCCGCGTCGCTTGGCCACCCTTACACCCCAAGCTTTCAATGCGGACCAACGCTTGGTGCGGGTTAGAAGTGCAAGCGCTGCCTGATAAAGTATGGTGCTGAGCATCACATCGCCACACCTCGAAATAGCGCCATTCCGATCGGTTTCCCCAGATGCGTATTTGCGTGGCGTAAGGCCAAGATGCGCGCCAACATCGCGGGAGCGTTGAAAGCGATCCGGGTCATCAATGGTTGTTAGAAACGTGATTGCCGTCAGTGCACCTACGCCCGGTATCGTCATGAGCCGCTGACATGTCGGTTCGCGGCGTACTATTTCAAGTACCATCTTGTGCAGGACGCCGTACTGTTCACGCAGCGCGGCTCGAGCCACAAGCATTGGGCGCAGCATCGCCGCGAGTCGTGGATGGCCATCTGTGAGTTCATTAGTCTGCTGCTCAAACGTCGCTTGAGGTATACGACCAGATAGCTTTAAGCCGAAGACGCGTAAGACGCCGCGAATTTCGTTCTCGATATCGATCTGCTTGATCAAAAGCGTCTTGCGATTGTTGAGAAGCATTCGTAGCTCCTGGCTCACGTCACCCTTGATATGAACAACGGTGTACCAGCCGACCCGCATTACCTGTGCAATGGCGCGAGCGTCGTTTCGATCGGTCTTAATCGGCATCGTCTTAGTCACGCCACGCAGTCTTCGGGGATCGATGCAGACTGCGTGTAAGCCGGCAGCACGCAGTTCGCTGTACAGCCAACGAGCGAGACCACCAATCTCAATCCCGATCTTGACAATGGGCAATCCGCTTTCGTTGAGCCAGGCACCAATAGCCTCCGGTTCCGAAAGTGCCTTGCCCTCGCGAATGACGACGCCATTCTCGTCCACAACACAGATAGCCGTCTCCTTTAGCGAAACATCCAGACCGACATAGTGCTTCATGTTCCCGCTCCTGCTGCCACCGGCTCGCCGGCTTCCCTTCCAGGCTGAGCCTTTCGAGCAGCAACCGCAATCACCCCATCTACAGCATCACCACAAACCAAGCCGCGATCATCGCCCTATTCCGCGTCGTCAACCGCTATGTCGGCAACCTCGCGCCGATGCCGGTCGTGTTTCCGGATCACCCGGTGGTGCGCAACACCGACACGGGCCGCGAGCTGGCCATGATGCGCTGGGGCATGCCGCCGCCACCAAAGTTCGGCGGGCCACCGGTCACCAACATCCGCAATGCCGTCACCGCACTGGCGAGCCTGGCTGAAGCCGGAGAACCGCGGCCTTGTCCCGGCTAACAGCTTCTCCGAGCAACGTCCGCTGCCGGGTGATGCGCTGAGGATCGTGGCGCGTGGCGCCGAAGGAGGACTAAGGCCGTCAAATGAAAGTCGCCGTCGATCGACCTTACCGATCCCCAAAAATCTGCCCGCAAGAGTCTTGAGATCGCTATGCAGTCTAGCTCGGCAAGCGCGCGGCATCGCCGATTAATTTCTTGAAGCCGAGCATTTCAGGCGCTCTAGGTACCGTTTTCTGTCCGCGGCA
This sequence comes from Bradyrhizobium sp. 613_E4_N2_2, assembly GCF_052075995.1. NCBI lineage: Bacteria > Pseudomonadati > Pseudomonadota > Alphaproteobacteria > Hyphomicrobiales > Nitrobacteraceae > Bradyrhizobium > Bradyrhizobium sp. 613_E4_N2_2. Next base: position 2,568,569 of record NZ_CP197234.1, on the reverse strand, counting down.
CCCGCCAGGAGATGTTCGGCAATTTCAAGTGCCGAAGGCGACTTCCGCTGATGGAAACGGACGTCAAGCAGCACCTCGTCCAACGCGCGGCGCAATGTGGCTATCGTGGATGGATCGTAGCTCATGTCGGTCGTGTAGCCCGCGCTGACAACAGTGAGATGGCTGCCAAAGGACGCCAGGTCCGTTTGGCCTCTTTACGGCCGCGGTCACACTGAAGATCAAGAATTGTCCGGATTTTATACCCGTTCAGTCGTTTGGTTGTCGCAGATCGATGCACCTACAGCGCCGAAGGCCTCCAGCCGGCGGATTTTGGCTTCGGCGCCAGCGTATGCGGCTCGTGCGAGATCGGATCGAGGGGCGGGCCTCTCCGGGGGCGTCGGCCGCCTCAACCCGAGTCGTCGCGCCCCTGTCCGATCTAGTAGGCGCGACGAGGCCGTCGATAGGCTGGTTCCCGTGGCACTTGTGCGTTCGCAAAATATGGATTGGTAACGCACATGGCGGAGAGGCCCGATGCATTGGCGTGGCACTGCGCCATCGAGCTATAGCCGCAGTAGAAAGTTTCGCCTCCGCCCCAGTACCAACGTTGTAGGCAGATCGGTGCATTCCCGCCATATGTTTGGGCCTGAGTTGGTGCGGCGGTCAAAACCGCGATCGTTGCCCAGATCGCCAAAGCTGGAATGCGCATCAGAATTTCCTTACGGATCGACGCCATCGCATCAGCACCTCGAACCAGACAAAGCCTATTGCTTCAGATCAATTCACATTCGCGCCGACAACATTGCTGGGCCGGAGAAACTCGCAATGCAGGATGATGCTTACTGTCAGTCAATCGGTGCTGCCAAAGGCACCCCACAATATACGAATTGTCGACTGACGGTAACTCAGCAGCGCGAAGACAAACATAATACAGCGTGGGCAGCAGCAATCATATCGGAAGGGAACAATTCCGACGGGAAGCATGCTTTTTGTTGGGGGCGGGTGTCAAACCATGCCGCGATTTACGTGCCAACCGGTCTTGTCGTGATGGCGCTGCGAAATGCGAGAGGCGAATTAACGGTGGAAATGGTTTGCGTACCCTCGCCGACGCCCTGAATGGTGAGGTCGCCATAGTTCAAAAGGCGGCCAAGAACGCTTTGATTGACATCGACGCTCTCAACTTTGTCGAGGCTCATCTCAAAGGTCCGCCTCTTGATGAAACCGGTCTTGTGGACGACCCGCATGTTGGTAACGTCGGTCTCGGTGGTCCAGCGGTGGAACCAAGCCGTCGCCGTCCAGTACAATGCCGCAAGCCCAGCGACCGCCGCCAATACCAACCAAACCAACATCAGCGCGTCGGCGGCGGCCAGGCGCCACAGCACCAGAAATGCGACCGCCGCGATCCACGCCCCGATTGCAGGCAGAAAGTACACCCAGTGTTCGTTGGTCGAATACAGCACCCTTTCGCCAGGCTGTAGGATTTCGTCAATATAGCGCCCCATACGCCTACCCTGAGTTTACCTATCACCGCAGTAATATGCGCCATTTTAAACCGAGACAGACCTTGATCTATCTCAAGCCTTCCAACGGCCAGCGCCGGAAACTCGCGTTGCTTTCACACGAGAGCCGGACCCATCTCCTGCCGTGAGAAGTCGGGAGGTTAGGGACGGTTAAGGGAGGTGCAGAATGATTAGGTTGATTGCTATTGCTGGCTTCGCCTTATCGGTCGCAGTATCGGCGCAAGCCATGACACCTGCGCCGATTACTCCTCCGCGCAACGGCATGATCACGGAAGTCGCTGCTGCCTGCGGCGCGGGTAGGACACGAGTTAACGGTGTGTGCGTCGCAAGAACGACCGTCCGCCATACCCGTCGAGCCGTCCGTAGATGTGCGACCGGAATGACTTGCTAGCGCGCTGATGGCTTAAGCGGTGCAACCATGAGGGCTGAGACGACCCGAAACTGTCCCTAGCGGCATTCTGCGCTCAATGTTGCCCGAAGCCGCTGAAGGAGCGGCTGCTGGGTGTGATGGTCGCCGCACATGATCCAGATTAACGCTGTCGCTCGACTGCCACCAAAAATGGCGCATGGCATTTAACCCAAGACGGGTATTCACCGTCGAAGCGGCGGGGATCGCCACCCTCGTTCCCAGCGTGGCTGCGCTCTCCGTCGTCCTGTTTTGGTAGGTTCAGCCAAGAGGAAGTCTGATCCGGAACATCGCGCCGCCGTGATCCCGTTTTTCTGCTCATACTGCCCGCTGTGCGCTTCAAAACAATAGTGCGCGGCGATCGACAACCCCATGCCCATGCCCTCCGTCTTGCTGATGAAAAACGGCTCAAACACCGCTTTCATTTGTCTTGGGAATGCCCGAGCTGCGATCCGAGACAGATAGCTCGGCAATGTTATCGACGGCGCGAAGTCCGGATGCTGATGATGTGGTTTTCGGTAGGCGTCCTTCATCGCGTCCATCCCGTTCACAACAAGGTTCAGAATGACTTGTTGAAGTTGAATATGGTCGCCAAGGATCGGAAGCGCATCCCGCGTGATCATGTTCGCCATTTTGAAGTTCCGGCTAACAGCCAACGCGGAAAAAAATCTGATCGTCTCTTCCACAACTAAAAGCATTCCCGTCCCGCCCCAAGGGTCCCGAGTCCCGAGTACCGTAGCGGCTCGACCAAACGATGAACAGGCAAAAACGGGTTGTTATCAGCCCGTGCTGCGGCTGCTAACGAGCAGGAGGCTTGTGGACGGCGTGCGCTCGGACGGGACTGGCCGCGCGGAACAGGCAAGCCGCTACAGATTGCGGTGGATGACGTGCCCGCCTACGCCATGGGCAGCGCGAGATGTTCCAAAACGAACGATTGCCGCCTAGTTGACGTGGATCAAAGCCATCGTTTTCCGACTGTTGCTAACGATGGCGTATCGCATTTGACCCGCGAAGGGATTTCTCATAGATGGCCTGCATGCCAGAGCGGGGTCTTGTTCTTGTCGTCGATGACGACGCCGGAATGCTGCGGAGTGTAACGCGACTGCTGCGGCAGTCTGGCTACGAAACCTTGCTATTTCCTTCGGCGGAAGCCTTCTCAAATCACAACGATTTCGACGGGGTGACCTGTGTCATTCTCGACATCGACGTGGGCGGCGTTTCGGGTATCGAAGTGAGGCACCGTCTCAAAGCAGCGAACATTTCTGTGCCAGTCATCTACATCACCGGGAACGACAGCCCAGCCGTTCGCGCGGCTGCGTATCAATCCGGGTGCCTCGCCTATCTGACAAAGCCATTCTCGGCGAATTCGTTGATGGAGCCGCTGCATAGGGCGGCGACGGGGTTGGCGTAGCGCGCCCACTATCCGACGGCTGGCACGGTTCGATGAAAGCCGGGAGGACGCCGCCGCGCGGCGAGACCATGATGGCTGTTTGGGCGGGGCTCAACCACTACTCCTCGTCGTCTGGCCACACCAGCACGACCTTGCGACCGAAGTGATCCGCCAGCGCGTGAGCAAGATCGTCTATCCTGTCAGCTTCGTCCCGCTGATCGGCTGACACTTCTGCTTCTGATTTCGGCACTTCCACGATCCCCCTACTGCGTCCCCGGAACCGAAAATCGTAGGTCTCCGGGATCGCTCTAATTATGACGGTCGAGGGAACAACCGCGCATTTCCAGCCGGTGTGACAAATCTGCACGGTCGCCGGGGCCTCCAGACCTTCCAATGGAGCGGCGCGCCGCTCCGCTGCCGGTCAACGATTGGGCCAGCAAGCATCACCGCGACCGCGACCACAACGGCGATCACGACGATGAAGATCAGTGGCTCGGTTGCGCAGCCTGATCGCCTGCCACCGGATTTGCAGCACCGCCGGTCGTCAACGCCACGTCAGCATCACCGCGCCCGCGATGGTGATCATCACCGCCAGCAGCATCAGCACCTCAAGGTTGGACATGGTCCCCATCGGGATCACTCAAGGTTTAGAAGCGACTTCTAAACTCGTCAGCCCTGCTCATCCATGCTTTTTGGGTGTCCCTTAGGGCACAGGACCCTTCCGCCGGGGTGCGCGAACCGCGCCCCTTCAGCCTTTGCAATTTTCGATTTTTGAGTTTCACTCGCCGAATTCTCGTTATTAAAAGGTCGCGAGATGGCGCGTGATCTGTTCGAGGCCACGATGCAGAGATGGGCGCGGCTCAACCCAGCGCAGCGCGAGCGGTTCTTCCAGGCGGGCCTGAAGGCGGCGCTGCGCCTTGAGCGCCAGGAATTCCGCGAATGGCTAATGCGGCGGCTGATCGAGCCCCCGCTCGCAGCGCCGGTCGATCCGGCCCGCTTCGCCATCTCGAAGGCCGACATTGCGCTGCTCATGAAGTCGGCGGGCGAAGCACCGCTCGAATAAGCGTCCGCTATCAGACAGTTTCGCGGCGTGCCGTCTCCGCAACGCAATCTGGATTTCGTCCGGGTTGAATACGATCGTAGGGCTCCGTTCTGCGGTTCCCCCACGAATTCACGCCTTGAGAGGACCCCAGCCCCGATGGCGTCCCGCAAGAGGGTCCCTCACCGTCACCGCATCGACTGTCACGCGCGCTTCGTGCTTCGCTTGATGCTGACGCTCAACGACCAGTCCCGTGCCGTGTCGATGCAGGAGCAGTTCGCGCACAGCAGGCGGGCGTCCTTGCCCACACCGCGAACATCAGCGAGATGCGACTTGGTCGATGACTGAGCCTGCCTGCGCAACCCGTTGCGACCACGCCGCACAGGTCTGGTGTGGTGGAAGCGCAGCGCCTGTTCGTCGGCAAAGCCGCATTGCTCGCACCGGCCACCCTTCAGCGCGATGGCTCTGGCCTTCACGTTGCGGCGGTACTCTCGGTGCTTGCTCTGCTTCATCACGCGGGCCGTCATGGTTGCTGGCGGCATTCTATCCGATCCTCACCACGTTGATCAGGTAGTAACACCACCTCTAGCCCTCGCGACGAGAGGAAGTGGCATCGCGCCCGTCGTTAACGCTCCCTTCACCATGTCCGAGCATCATCGGTCCCGTCCTTTCTGGGACACGGTGTTGCGTGCGTGAGCGAGAAGGAGCCGTCACCGGGGCATCGGTGACGGTCTTTCGTCGTCTAATGCCCGAAACCTAGACCCATTCGTCCGGGGAGAACTCGATCTGTGCCGGGGCTCATCCATCTCGTTGACGACGACCAGTCATTCCGGACGGCGATAGAGCGTCGCTTGAAGCAGGTCGGGTACAGCGTGGCGACCTACGCTTCCGCCCAGCAGTTGCTCGACCGGCTACCGAGCGATAACGAGCCAGGCTGCATCATTCTCGACGTGCAGATGTCCGGCTTGGACGGTCCGGCTCTGCAAAAGCGGCTGAGCGAACTCGGGTCATCGCTGCCGATCATTTTTCTCACCGGCTATGCTGACACCCCGACCATCGTACGGACGCTGAAGGCGGGTGCGCACGACTTCCTCACCAAGCCGGTAGTCGTCCGTGAAGAATGCGGATTGATCTGAGAAATAAGCAGAATTTGTCTTGATGTAGTATTCGATTTTGCAGGAAAGCGGGGTGTTGGACCTCGCTTTCTTGCGTTTTAGGATTTTGCTTTTGGGCGATTCGTGATTCCCTGACGGCGTCGTCGACATTGGGGAATGCGATGAGCAAGCCGAGGGATGATCGCCAGAAAGACCTGTTGCTTCCGGCGCTTGATCAGATCATCGACATGGGTCATCCGCTGGTGCGGTTGGCAGCGCTGATCGACTGGAACATCCTGAATGAGCGCTTCAGTTCAGTGTGCCAAGCAGGGTCGGGCCAGCCGGGCTTGCCGACGCGGCTAGTCGCCGGCCTGTTCATTTTGAAGCACATGCACAACCTGTCAGATGAGGTGCTGTGCGCTCGCTGGATCGAGAACCCCTATTACCAATACTTCTGCGGCGAATTGAGCTTCTGCCACCGTCTGCCGTTCGATCGATCGTCGATGACACGCTGGCGGCAGCGGCTCGGCGAGGAACAGCTCGTCGCCCTGATCCAGGAAAGTCTTTCAGTGGCGCACAAGACCGGCGCCATCGGTCCCAAGGACCTGGAACGGGTGGTCGTCGATACCACAGTGCAGCCCAAGGCGGTTGCACATCCGACCGACGCGCGGCTGCTGCATCGAGCAATCACCAAGCTGGTAGGGCTCGCCAAGCGCAACCGTGTGCCGCTACGCCAGAGCTATCTGCGCCTGGCCAAGCGCGCCGCCATCATGACCGGCCGCTATACCCACGCCCACCAGTTCAAACGCGCCCGGCGGCAGCTCAAGTTCCTGCGGACACGGCTTGGCCGGATCATCCGCGACATCCGCCGCAAGATTGATGGCGATACGGTGCTGGAAGCTCGCTTCGGCCCGTTGCTCGGTTTAGCGCAGCAGGTGCGCAGCCAGGATCAGCATCAGCGCGGTCCGAAGGTCTATGCGTTACATGCTCCGGAGGTTGAGTGCATCGGCAAAGGTAAGGCCCGCGCGCCCTACGAGTTCGGCTGCAAGGTCAGCATCGCCACCCCTGTGACGTCTCCGAAGGGCGGCCAGTTCGTGCTCCATGCCAAGGCCCTGCATGGCAATCCCTTCGATGGGCACACGCTCGGTCCCGTAATCGCCGACATGGAGAAGCTCACCGGGGTGGAGACTCGCCGTATCCACGTCGACAAAGGATATCGCGGTCACAACCACCCGCATCGGTTCAGGGTCTGGATCTCGGGTCAGGTCCGCCGCGTCACAGCTTCCATCCGTCGCGAGATGAAGCGTCGCGCGGCTGTCGAGCCTGTCATCGGCCACGTCAAGGCCGAGCACCGCATGGACAGAAATTATCTCAAGGGACGCCTCGGCGACCGCATCAACGCTGTTCTCGCCGCCGCCGGCTATAACTTCGGTCTGCTGCTGCGATGGCTCGCAGAGCTCTTGCGTGTCATCATCCGAGCCTTCTTCGAGACCGTCCCGGCTCGAAACACCGCTTGAGCCGGGCGCCGCCGCCAGTTCTTCACGAACGACCCGGTACAAGGCGATGAACTGCTTCGCGCCATTGAGAAGGCGCTCGCACATCAGCAAACATGGCGCGATCAGCAGAGCGCCTTGGACAGCATTCGCGCTCGCCTCGCGACGCTGACGCCGCGCGAGCGGCAGGTTTTCGAACTGGTCATTCGCGGCAAACTCAACAAGCAGATCGGCCACACGCTGGGAGCGACCGAGCGCACCATCAAGGCCCATCGCCACATGGTGATGGAGAAGATGCAGGCTCAAAGCTTGCCCGAGTTGGTTTCGATGGCCGAGCGGATCGGCATTTTGAACGACCACAACCGAGACCGACCAGCGAGCTAATTGGTCAAGATCGCGCGCCCAGCGTCATCGCCAGATCAGAGATACGATTGACGCCACACCAAGAGCGGCGATTGCCCAGATCAAAGCATTGATCCGCAAGAACTGACCGCGTGTCATGATGCACCTCATGGAGGCCTAATGGCGAAGCAGTTCAGCCGAAGAGCGGCAAGGCGACGATAACGGGCGTCCCGCCACCCACCATGGGACCACGGGAGGTTCGCGCCGTCGTCATCACTGTCTCAATCTTCCTTTGGCTGCACGTCGTCGGGGTACACGTCTGGCGGTTGGACGGTCACTGGCGGGGATAGCTCGCCAGCTTCGTCTTTAAGTTTGGAGGCGGCTTCAATAAGCCCGACAGCAACAGCCGGATCGGAGGTGGCCTTTGCCATTTTGAGCAGCGCCGCTGCCGCTTCGCGCGCGTGGTAGTGGTTCTTGGACAAGGTACGCCAGCCCCAAAGTTTGGCGCACTAACGCTGCAGCCTGAGTTTCCGTTCCGCAGCGAAAGTATAAAAGTGAACCGAAGAAAGCGGATTCGTCAGACACCAAGGTCACAGGACGGCCCGAACAACCCCGCCAGCGCCCAAGAGGGCAATCCGGTCGATCGCATGCGCGGACTCGCAGGGGACGCCCTGGTGGGCGTCTGTCCCGTCGCACATGTGAAGACGCGCACGGCCCGCAGACGTACCAGAGCGCGTCCCAAACGCGTTAGATCGCGTCCCTGAGAGGGATCAGTGCCTGAAGATCGGGAGGTTGCAACCACAGCCAGAAGCCCTGCGATCTTTCCTGTGTAAAGCCCGTGCGCGCTGTTTGTCTGGAACGTATATCGCTGGCGGCCTCGCCGTCGAGAAACGTCGCTTGAGAAATACGATAACCAATTGAAACAACACGGTCTTTCTGATTGATCCGAATTATCGATCGACATTGTTGCAAAAGTCGAAAATCGAACAACCGTAAAAATCGCGAAAGCTAATCTCAAGGCCTCTCCGCTGCTGCAGCGGTTGTCAGTGCCATTATGGAGATCGGGGATCGATTTTGGATCAGTTGATATGGTCCCTCACGTCGGCGCCCGCAAAACGAATTAGTGGTTCTAAGAATTTTTGTTCGACGCACCAAAAAGAGTTTTGCAACAATATCCTCCGGAAGCGGACTCCAATCTGCGCATTGAGTACATGCCCTGCCTACTTGACCCATCCCGGTCGGGGGTCTTCGGCTTCAGGCTTTGCTTCACCGGTTGTTCACTGGCACCTTTGCTACCCGTCGCGAATGTTACAGTGTCTTCGTCGCAACAACTCTTTTGTTTCATTCGGAGGAGCATACTTTGGACTCGCGCTCCGATTTGCTCGGTGCAAGCTTTGCGATGGACCGGGCGGGCCGATTGAGCAAGCAATCAATACTGAGGAGCCCGGCAATCCCGCAGGGCGCGAATGCTCTGCGGGAATTCCGGTAGTCGGAGAGGCAAACAATGACGTTCAGGTCGTTGCTCATTCTCGTCGCCATCTGCTTTTCGACAACAGCGCTCGCTCAGAGCGCGTCCCCAAAGGTAGGCAACAGGCCGGCGGTTCAGGCAAAGCCGAAAGAGCAGACCGGCTGCAAACTCGTTGGAACGGTCCGAGGCACAAAGCTATGGGCCGGTGATTGTGTAGGAGTTGAGCTGCTCAAGGGCACGACGGAAACGACCCCGCCCGATCAGAAGGAATGAAAGCGGCCCCGGCGGGGGCTGGCTTCGCGCGGGGCCGCTCACTCCCCTGCACGCAAATCTATCGTAACTGTAAAAGTTCGCACCAGGCACGCCATCCTGGCATGGGCGCAAGTGCATGAAATTATGGAAGCAGCGCTAACGCGATGAAGACAACGATGCTTTCACGAACGGCCCTCTTGCGCGAAGTCCGCTTTTCCAGCGTGCAGCTCGTTACTTTAAGTTTCCGGCAGTCGATACCAGCGCGTGTCACGAAACGGTCGCATGGAACTCTTAAGCGAAATTAAGACTTTGCCCGAGTTTTGGTTAGCGAGTGTGGTTTCCACGCTACGGCCGCTCCGCCTTGTCTCATCTACCAATACAGTTGGAGTCGCAGGCATTCCTGCCTAGCCCCTTCGGGGACAACGGAAGCGGATTTGAGGAAAGCAATGAAGAAGATTTTGGTAAGGGCTATTGGCGCAATGGCGCTGGCGGCTAGAAAAACCCTGGCATGCCGCCGACAAAGAACACTTTCTCGAATTTGACGTTGATGTCGAACGCCGCGCCGCCACCATCTGCGTAGATGCGGCACTATACGGACCGCCGTTGTACACCACGTTCTCAACGCGCTTATCGCCTCAATATCTAGCCGCCTTACCGGAGCGAGCCAAGGCAGTCGGCGATTACTGACCCGGCCGGAGCTACAGGCGGTTGGCGGGAGAGACCTTTGTCGGGGTTCGTGCGATTGTTGACGACGACGCGCGTCGGCCGCAAGCCACCACGCCCAACCGTTGATGTCCAGTTGTGCAATCGTCGATTTACGGAACTTCGCGGCGCGAGATGCGCATTTCCAAATTGGCGCGCGGGATCATCTGATCTGCAATCGTGAGGGCCGGACCATGCGCAGCAAGAGTTTCAAAGGTCTCGGGCTGATATTGACGACCAGCCGCGTCAGTTATGTACACGTCCCAACCCGCGTCGTGAAGCGCGAGCGCGCGCTCGACTGCTGAACGAGAATTAATTCTCAACGTCTGTTGGACGTTTCCGTCTTTTGACGAGTGGATCGTGAAGGTCAAGGCTACCTCCTCGCTTCCCTGCGGATGGAGCCCAACACATCGAGCAAACGACAACAAGAAAATTGCATCTCGCAACGCGGCAGCTGACTGAGCAAGCGCAAAGCACACTATTCTTGCTCGGCATACAGTCGTTCGGATGAAGAGCGATCCGCCGGGCGCTCCGTAAGTCTCCAGCGCTGTCTCGAGCGCGGGACCTTCCACGCCCACCCTCGCCGCCCGTGCACTTAGCAACCCAGCGCGGTAATAGCGTATCTTACGTCGGGCGGGCGCTTTTTGTGCTAGGGTATGCGCGTGACGCGCAGCGCCGGACGCCGCCAACAGGAGGGGGAGGTTCACCCCGCACACCATTGCCGCGAAAGAAAATCCCAACTGATCTGCGGTCGCTCGCACGGGGCCACACCGCGCTATGTGTCAAGGTGTTGGCTGGGATCGTCAGCCAAGAGACCGTGCCACCGGCGGCGCGCGTGGCGGCGGCAGGCATCCTGCTGGATCGCGGCTGGGGTCGACCGATCCAGCCGCACACTGACGAGGATGGCGGGCCGATCCGGGTCATCATCCGCCAGATCATCGATTCCGGCAGCGAAGCCGAGCCGCTGCTGATCGAACATGAAGCTCTGAAAAAATAGGCCCTTCGATCAGCCTGCACCTTGTTGCAATCGAGGTGATTAGCACAGGGCATTCCGCCCTGAGCACGGGCGGAATAGTCGGCTTGTGCTACCCCTGACCATTGGACATCGTTTGCTCCGTTGCTTCCAGAAGGCTATTTGGCGACCACTCATGCGTTATTTCAGCAGGCCAGTGGGTAGCCCCTAACCACGCTGCCCCTCTGTGAATCTCCGGCCGCCCATGGCGCGGCAGGTGCGCCTCCTCGTGTGTCGGCTATTTGCAAAACACCAATACGTTCGATATGGTGTTTTGCAAATGCAGGCAGGACATGGTCAGACACGACGGCAAGTATGTCAGTTACCTCAGAGTTTCGACCGGTAAGCAGGCTCGATCTGGCCTAGGCCTCGAAGCGCAGCGCACGGCGGTCACCACATGGCTCAACGGCGGCCGCTGGAAGCTGGTCGATGAAGTCGTCGAGATCGAATCCGGCAAGAGCGACAAGAACCGGCCGGCATTGCAGCGGGCACTGGATGCTTGCCGTCGCTACAAGGCTAAACTGATCATTTCGCGGCTTGATCGTCTGTCGCGTGATCCGGTGTTCCTGCTGAGCCTACGCGATGCCGGGATCGATTTCGTCGCGCTCGACATGCCGGAAGCCAACCGCATGATGGTCGGTATCATGGCAATGGTCGCCGAACAGGAGCGCGAGGCCCTCAGCCAACGCACAAAAGACGCGCTGGCCGCCAAGAAGGCGCAAGGCGTCAAACTCGGCAATCCGCGCCCGGAAACGCTGACCTTCAACGATCCCGCCGCCGCCGCCGCCGCCGCCGCCAAGTCCGGTGCTGCGGTCCGTGAACAAGCGGACCAGTTCGCCAAACTGATTCGTCCGATGTTGCAAGGCGAACTCGCCGGGCTAAGCGCCAACGCCAGCGCACATGAACTTAATCGTCGCGGCGTTCGCACCGCTCGTGGCGGCAAGTGGACGGCGCGCGCGGTCATCAACGTGCGCAGTCGCCTCGCAGATTGAGGCCCACCTCCCGTGAACGGATCGGAATCGTTCAGCGGGGGGTGGGGAGATACCGGGGTATAGGTCCGGATTTGATCAGGCTGGGACTCCGGTACCGGTCATTGAAGCTTGTTTTCGCCCACAGTTGATTGCCCGACGGTGGCCGCCGGTCGGTAGGAAATGAATGCGAAAATCGATGCTCCGCTCGGGTTGTTACCGGGGGGCAATATGCCCCCCGATCAATGAACCAAAGGTTCAGAACGGCGGATCGTCCTCAAACTCCATCTGACGCTCGAGGCCGCGCTTCGCGAGGCAGATGCCACGCTGAACAATATCGAACGGGACATCCCCAAACTGCGATTCAACGATGTCGGAGATGACATTGTCCAGCGTCGCCCCCGTTCGAGCGCGCTCTTTCAGCAGTGCATCACGGATGTCCCGTGCCGTCATTGGCCGACGCGATCGGGCCAGTTGGTCATGTTCCAATTGCAAATCGGTCGCCGCGCTGCACAGGCGCCGGATAGTCAGCACCAACACCGCTTCGCATTGCGAGGGCTCCATGTGATGCTCAAGCTTGAACTTCAACCAATCATCCGCCGCAAACCAAGGGGGGCTCGCGGTGACGCACATGTTATACAGTCGCCGAGCGAGATCGGTAGTGTCCATGGTTTTGTCTCCTAGGTGTTGCCCGGCAGCCGGCCGGGTGCGGTTTCAATCCCGATCGCGCCGTCGCATCAGCGCCGACCGGGTGTGATCGAGCGGAGGCAGGCGCTCCCAGCCATCCGCCTCAAACCTCGCAACGTCGGCATGCCGGACGTAGCGGCACACTGCGGAGGAACCCGGTCGAGCGGCTGTCACGCTAGATGTCACGCGAAGCCTGTTGCGATGGGCGCGCTGCCTACACCTCTCGGAACAGAACCGCGAACTGGATCGCTGTGGCTCGTAAGCATTCCGGCAGTGTTCACACAGCCGGAATCGTAATTCCGGCGTTGACCCCTTCGGGTGAAAGATCGGTCCCCCGGCATGATCGACTGAGAATCGATACCAAGCGCAATTCTCCTTGCCGGTGTGCTTGGAGCCCTCAATCCATTTGACCCGGCCGATTGCCACTATGTCCGTGGCATAGGGCAAAAAGGGTGCTGCCTGTTTGGTGTGCGCCCAATCCGCATCCAGAAGCAGCCAAGTCGGCCGGATGCTCTGGAAGTGCGCGATCAGCCTGTGCATCAGGTTGCGAGACCAAGGCGGGTTCGTGATGATCACGTCGGCTGCGCCGTAATGGTCGAGCGCAAGCGCATCCTGACCGCTGCGGATGTCGCCGCTGTAGACGCAAGCCAGCCCGAAAGATTCCAGATGCCGGACAAGGTCGCCATTGCCCGCACAGGGCTCGGCAAAGCTCTTGACGCTACTAAGGTACGGGATCAGCGGCACCACCGCATCGAGTGGCGTCGGGTAGAAATCAGCCTCGCGGCGCTCGAAGTTGGATCGCTTGCCCATTAGCCAGCCCCTAGGGTCAGCGATAAGGCGGCGGCTACCGTCGCCTTCCGATCCGCATGCCATGCTGCCCAGCAGCGCGAATGCAGCCAGGCGTGACCGGTCGGTTCGGTGCCATACGGCAGCAGCTCGTCGTAGGTGTCCTCGCTGGCACCGCATTCGAGACAGCGGCCACGCGGAGAGCAGACCGGATGGCGGTTCAGCCATTCGACAACGCAGCATTCAAAGGCGCGAGCCTCGGCGGGCGCCCGCGGCAGTCCGCCATCGAACTCGGCAATGCCCGCCCGTTCATTAAAGTAAACTTGCCAGTCCTCAGCCGACCATCCGTCACCGGGCCGGAGCAGTGCCACGACCTCGGCCTTATGCCGGGAAAGTGCATCGAGAACGGCGGTCGGCGGTGCCGAGGTTCCCCTCAACGCGAGATCGTCGCCATCGAGTGCGAGTTCTATACCGGCGGCCCGGGCCGCCTTGAGAGCCTCGACCGCGCTCATAGCCGCGTACTCCACCCCGCGACAGTTTCTTCAGCCGATGGAGCGGAAGGCGGAAAAGGCGGTAAAGGCGGTGATCTAGCGGGCACCACACGCCAGGCGGCGCGCCCGTCCGCTTCGGTCCGTTGAAACTTAAATCCCCCAACGATCCGGTCGGCATTCTTCTTCAACAGCCAGCCCAGCTTCGAACGGTTGATCTCGCCGCGCTCCTCCACCGGGAATTCGCGCATTGCATCGAGCAGATTGGGGTAACTCTTCGCCGCCTCAACCGCCTTGCGCACGGTCGTGGCACTTTCACCGAATACGGCATGCCATTCTTGCATCAGGCCGCTGAGGGCATCACCATCCGGATCGTGACGGATCTGTTCGAATAGCGCCGTCGCCGGATCGGGGTATCCGAGCCACATCAACGGATACCTACAATAGTCCGACCACGCGCCGCTGTAAGTGACAATGCTATCAGCCGGAGCACGAGGCGAACCCGCCCTGCGCCACGCCTGAATGATCGTCAGCACGGCGGCTACGTAAGCGCCGCGCCGCTGGCGCACCTTATCGACTGGAGCGCCTTTGTAGGTCATCGTCGCTGGTGTCGGGCAGCGAGGGTCGAGATGGATCGTCAGTACGCGTCGCAGCAGATCGCGGACCGGACGACGTTATTTCCGGATCCGAGAAACAGGGCGCGCGTGCTGACCGTCGCCGTCTTGCTCACCCCGAGGATTCGATCCGTAATCGTCTCCGCCGTGAGCATCCTCTTGATGATGCCGTGCGGAATCCAGTCGGTGTCCATGTCGTCGAACTCGACGCAGGCCGGGCTCGTTAACAACAAGGACAGAATGACCTTGGTCGCTTCCTCCGAGGTCTTGGGATAGCTCACCTTGGCGTTGCCGCCCGGCCCGGAGAAGGCACCGATCAGTTCGCAAAGGTAGGTCTTACCGCTTCCAAATATCGGCGCTCGGACGTGAAATGCAGGCGCATGTGGCAACGTCGGGCGCACCACGGCGGTGAAGATGGCTGCCAGAGCAGCAGCCTTATCGTGGGCGGCCAGGAAGTGGAATTCGGTGAGCAACTCTTCCAGCAGGGTCAGTGCCGCGCGAGCCGCATCAGGTGTCGCGTCAGGGATTACGAAATGCCGCGCATCGAACACGCCGAACCGCTGTGCGGTTTTGTCATAACCAGGCTGCTTGACGAGTTCGCCGTCCGATTCACGGAAATACGGTTGCCGCGCCACGCCCGCCAGGGGCGGCAAGTAGCGATAGTTCTGTGCATCGAACAGGATGCCCATGTGTCGTGCCGGCGGATCGCAGCGCACCCAGTCCTTCGCTCTGCCGTCATATTTCTCCCATGTCGCCGCGACTGACAACTCGCGCGTCAGCGCCGGTGCGCTGGTCGGCACAATCGACGGATCACCGCTGGTAGGATTAGTCGCGACCGAGACAATCAAGCTTCCTGCCTGGTAGTGCCGCTCGCGGTTCGCCAGTTCCTGTTCGGCGGCGTCCACGACGCGGTGCAGGTCACCGGCCACGACACGAATGACCGGCTTATGCCGGGCTTCGGCGACGGGCACACCGATGAAGTCGAGCAGCGCCAGAATATGGAAATTGTCACGGTGCGAATGCTGGCAGCAAAAACCGCCAATGGGAAAGGACTCGTCTGGCTCAAAATAGCCCGCCGCCGTGTCCAATTCATCGGTGTGCTCATGGACCCACGGACACGTCATGTCGTGCTTGCCGGACCCCAAGGGGGTCTTGTAAAGCCCCCGCGCCTTGAGCGCCGTAATGACCGGGTTCTCCTCCGCCTTCGGAGTCAAGACGTCGTCCGCGTCGTGGCCAGAGCGGAGCGGAACCCTGGTGAATGGCGCAGAAGCCTTTGCAGGCTTCTTCTTCGGCCGTCCGGTGGGGACGAGTTCCAATTCTAGCCGATCCACAATCTCCTGTGGCGAGTAGCGCTTGCCAGGCCGCCATTCGATCAGGCGGCACCGGAACGGAACGCCGGCCTCGTCCGCGTATTTCGGTTTGCCGTTGATGGCCACCGGCAACCGTGCCCAGCGGCTCAACGGCCCCCTAGCCCCTGCGTCGCACAGACCCGCGTCGATCACCGAATTGAGCAAACGCACGGCAACCGCGCCATCGGTGATCGCGGAGTTGAGGATAATACCGCCCTGATAATTTTCAGGGCTGGTCTCGATCAGCCAGGACAATTCAAAATCACCCAGCCGATCCAGCGGCACCTTGGTGCCCAGGTCATCGAGCAGCAGGAAATGGCAGGCGGCAAACTGCGCTTTGCGGGCCTTGAACGACCCGTCTTCACCAGCATAGAAACTTGAGCAGCCGAGGTAGTTGTTGTGCTCTGGCACAACGATCGAGGGCACCCCATCGACCCTGCGCGCCACCCATCCGCCCAGATTCGGGTTGCCAGGCTTCGAGCATACGGCTGCAAAGGCACCGTGGGGTAGTTCCGCGATAACCGCCGCAATGAACTCAGCGTTGGTAATCCGAAAAGCACCGCCTTCGCCGCCTTTACCGGCTTCCCCTTGCCCGAAAGGCAAAACTGTCGGCGCGTTCTTCGCAGCAGTGATAGTCTCGGTTGCCCTCTTCCCCAATCCTTCCGATGCGTCACGCGCCTTCTCCGCCGCAACATTCGCATTGGAGGCCTTGAGCTCGGCGACACCGATCGATTCGTCGTTGGCTGTATTCACTTGGATGACGAGCTGCGAAGGAACGCCCGGGGCGAGAGGATCGTTTCCATTGCAGCGTCGGCAGGCCGAATGCGGAAGCCCGTGCAGGCACTCGTCCACGGTTACCGCCATGGCAGGTCACCCTGCGTGGCACTTTCGCGCTCACGACGCCATTCGGCCGCGGATTCCAGCGTGATCAGCGTGCGCGCGCCGACTTTCATCTCGCGCGGGCCTTCACCCTTCTTTTTCAGCTTGTAGAAGAATCCCGCACTGATGCCGTGGGCGGCGCAAAACTCGGCGATGCTGAGCGCCAAGCGCGGCATTGGAGGTCGCGGCCGGTCGGCAGCGAACTGGGTGCGGGATTTCGGCATGCTCAGCACCTCGATTAGGGCTGGCACCGCTTGGCGAATGCGAAGATCGGAACTATAGTAGGGCTCTCGATGCCCCTATTCATGTGTTCCCGGCCGGCGCCTCGCCAAAGGTGCCGGCCTCTCTATTTTGCGGAAGACTTATCGGACAGCGCCGCGCGGCGCTTAACCCAAGCATGCACGCGGGTTTTCAGGAACGGCGCTTGGCGTTCCCCGGTTTTGATCGGCCACGGAAAACCGTACCGCAGTTGCTTGCGGCGCAAATCCGATCGATCACGAACGATGCCGCGCGCTTCCAGATCAGCGTAGCTGTAGAGCCCGGCCGCGATCTCCTCGTCGGTCGGCGCATCGTCTTTCACTTCGTTTTGGGGCTTAGTCAGGAACATCGCGTCACCTCAGGCAATTTGGTGACCCAGAAACCTAAACAGAAAATCTCGCCTGTAAATACCAGAAAACTGCGAAAATAGGGCCTCGGCGAAGCTAAGTGGCTCATTTGCATCGCCGGGTCTAGCTCAGCTCCGAGCTCGGCTTGGACCGATATAGCCCTCGTTTGCCGCGCCCCTGCAAATCCGCTTGTCGGCGGACTTCAAGGACCCGTGGCATTGGTTACGAACGTTTCGAAGTTTATGTCGACCTCAACTCCGAGTGCATCATGCAACCATGTTGTCAGCGGCTGGCGCAGGTTCCGACAACAACCCGACGCGCGCGATGTCGTCGATGGAATGCTCGGTGATGTACCTCGAGTAATGCTTTTCGATCATCGCTACGCTGGTGTTGTGCAGCGACGCCACCAGCCTGATCGGCACATTTCGCAGCAGCATGCGGACGATGCTCGAGTGGCGCAGGCAGTACATCGTCACCTCGGCGGGATCGAGCCCAATGGCGGTAACGGCCTTGTCCACTTGGCGATGATAGTTCTCGCGCGGATTGTTGTTCCAGGGACTGCCGTTGCTTTGCAACAGCAGCTGAGCATCGGCTGCACGACCTCTAGCCGCCAGCTTGAGCCGTACAGCCAACTGGACCGTAATCGGCACGCTGTAGCGCTCGGCCTTTTTCGCACTGCGATTTCTGCCGCCGCCCTTGGCAGACTTCGGCATCATCAATTTCGGCCGCACCGGATGATCCTGCAGATCCTCGACGCGAAGCCGGACCGCCTGACTGGGGCGCGCGCCAGTGTTCGCCAGTGTGTCGGTCAGCAGTCCGAATTGATGATCGAGTCCGTAAGCGGCGGCGACGAATTCGTGCACCTTGTTGTCCGGCAGGATCACGTTTCTCGCCTCCTGCGCGTTAGGCAGATTGGCAAGACCAATTTCCCATGCCTCACGGTTCTTGACGCGCTGGTCATGCTGCGCCGCCAGTTCCAGCGCAGCGCAAACGCAGCGGCAGAGCCGATTGATCGTGGCCGGCGCCATCGTGCCAAGCAGGCCGTCGCGCCACTTCTTCAGTTCGATCGCCGCGAGCAGCGCCACCGGCTTCGACAACAGCGCCGGCGTGAGATGCAGGCGCGGATGCTCTGCGTTGTAAGGATTGGCTGCGCGGGCCTCAAGATCGCGCTTGTAGTCCTTGAGCGCACCGTCAACAGTGATCGGTGCGTTGCTGGCGCTACCGTCATCGCTGCGCGCCAGCTTCTTCGCCGCATCCTGCGCCTCGTGGAACGTCAACACGTTCCTGGCGTCGGCATCCTCGAAATCGTCGGCCAACGCAAAGCTCTTGGTCCAGTAAGCGCCATGGCCGTCGCTGACCTTAAGCACCCATGTGCCGTTGGTCTTGTTGCGCCTGTACATCAGCGCGATTCCGCGCGCGAGCGACGGGCCACTGTAAGGCCTGCGGCGAATCTTTAATCGCAGCCGCGCGCTGCGGCTTTCCAGCGCACTGAAGCTGACTTTGCGTGCCATGTAATTCGTGTCCCCGTTCTCGCGAAGTGTCGCGATCGTGTCTGTAGAGGCCCATGAAGGCGTATGACACGTTATGGGGATATTGCGCGCGGGATCAATGGGATGCGAACTGCACGTCGCTCTACAGAACTCCATGCGCCTATTTATTTTCCCTGCGCAGTGGTTGGACGGCTTATGCCGTGCTCTCCCGGGAGCCGAGTTCCTTCTGGCCTCCCTCACGCTTGCAAAAGTCACCAGCACCGCACCGGTTGACGCGACTGCCGCATTCGCAAAGCACTTGACCGTAGCAACGACGGCCAGGACCACACGGTTTTGCCGTACGCACGGCCCGCCATGTCGCCGCAGTTTTTCCAGCCCTGTCGACGGAGCCGGAAACTTACAGACGAGACGAACCTGACAGCGCCGCTCATCCAGCACGAAGTTTTGGGCTCACGGAGAGCAATCCGCCCCGCCCTTAACCTCTCGCGCCCGACGCTGTCGCGTCCACCGCAAGCCCGGCTCGCGACAGTGACGACACAAGATCGCCCCTCTTGGTGAGCCGGGATGGACGACACATACGCCATTTCCGAATTTCGGTAAAGTGGAATATTCTTGCAAGCGCGGCTTGACACCGGCGCAGCTCGGAATGACCCGGTGTTTTGCCCTACGGCCGCGGCCGGCGGCGTGATTACGAATATCGTCCCGAACGCAACACGCTTCGGAACCCAGGTTGACGTCGCGCCGTTCTTGAGCACTATCTGCGACAATTCGAGCACGCCTCGGACATAAAGGCGCGGCAATCTCAGGGCTTGTCGATCCGCCCCGCCCTGCTTCCCCGGAGTTCCCATGCATTCTGCCGACCGGCCGGCAACGCGCCTCGCGACGCGGCTCGCCTTTCTCGTCGCGGGCTTCGGCATCGCGTGCTGGGCGCCGCTGGTGCCGTTCGCAAAGACGCGGCTCGGCGTCGATGACGGCGTTCTTGGATTGCTCCTGCTCAGCCTCGGCATCGGCTCGGTCGTCGCGATGCTTCTGACCGGAGTCATGAGCGCGCGCTACGGCAGCAAGCCGATCATCATTGCGGGCGGGCTCGGTCTGGCGCTGGTGCTGCCCCTGCTGGCGATCGCAAGCTCGCCGGCAACGCTGGCGCTGGCCCTGTTCGCCTTCGGCGCCGCGCTCGGCTCCATCGACGTCGCCATGAACATTCATGCGGTCGAGGTGGAGCGCGACGCGGGCCGCCCGCTGATGTCCGGCTTCCACGCGCTGTTCAGCATCGGCGGCTTCGCGGGATCCGCCTTGATGACTGCGCTGCTCTCGTTGCAACTCGGCGCGCTCGCCTGCACGCTGATCTGCTCCGTGCTGATGCTGGTCGCGATGCTGGCGGCCTGGCCGCGCCTGCTTCGTTCGGTGCAGGTGCAGGACGGACCGCTCTTCGTGCTGCCGCATGGCTCCGTGCTCCTGCTGGCGCTGCTCGCCGCCATCACTTTCCTCGTCGAGGGCGCGATGCTCGATTGGGGCGCGCTGCTCGTCATCGGCGCCGGCCTCGTCTCGGAGACGCAAGGCGGGATCGGCTACATCGTGTTCTCGATCGCGATGACCGCGGGGCGGCTCGGCGGCGACGCCGTCGTCGCACGCATCGGGGATCGCGCGACATTGTTCTGGGGCAGCATCATTTCGATCGCGGGCTTCGTAGTCCTGCTCAGGGCGCCCGTAGCGGCGGTCGCCATCGGCGGCTTCCTGCTGATCGGCCTCGGTGCATCGAACCTCGTGCCGGTGCTGTTCCGCCGGGCGGCCAGGCAGACCGTGATGCCCACGGGGCTCGCCGTCGCCGCCATCACGACCGCAGGCTACGCGGGCATCCTCATCGGTCCCGCCGGTGTCGGCTTCGTCGCACGGCTTGGCGGATTGCCGACAGCGTTCTGGCTGCTGGCCGCGCTGATGTGTCTCGTCGCGCTGTCGGCGCGCATGGTCACGGCGGAGGGCCGGCAGACGTCGCGCGTGGAGGCCTGAGCGGCCTCACAAATTGCTCAGCCCGATCGACTTGATCACGGGCGCCAGGCTTGCCGTTGTCACGTCGATGATGCGCTGGAATTTGTCGGGACTCGAATCGATGTCGGGCTCGATGCCCTGGGCACGGTAGTTTGCCTGCATCGCCGGATCGGCCATCGCGACCAGCGTCGCCTGTGCGATCCGGTCGATGATCGCATCGTCGGTGTGCCTGGGTGCGAAGATGCCGAACCAGCCCTCATAGCGGAGATCCGGCATGCCGGATTCGACCGCGGTCGGAATCTCCGGCGCGCCGCTCAACCGCTTTTCGCTGCTGACCGCCAGCAGCCTGACCTTCCCGGCCTCGCCCAGTTGCTTCAACTGGTCGGACATGACGCCGATGACGAGCGATATCTGGCCACCGGCGAGGTCGTTGGTCGCCTGCGAAATGCCCCGATACGGCACGTGGACGATGTCCAGCGCGCCGGCCTGCTGCTTGAAGGATTCGCCGACCAGATGGTTGCCAGTGCCGATGCCTGGTGTCCCGTAGGACAGTTTTCCCGGATTATCCCTAGCGTAGGCAATCAGCTCACGCAGATCCGCGGCAGGCACCGACGGATGGACCGCGAAAACCAGCGCGGTGCTGATCAAGCGATAGATGGCGCGAAAATCGTCGACCGAATAGCCGGGATTTTTCGAGGTCAGGGGAATGATGACCTGCGTGCTGCCATTGCCGAGCAGCAGCGAATAGCCGTCGGGCTCCTCGCGCGCGACCGTCGCAGCCCCGATCGCGCCGCCCGCACCGCCGATATATTCCACGAAGGTCGGCCCAAGCAGCGATGACATCTTGTCCACCCAGGGACGCCCGATCTGGTCCCCCGCTCCGCCGGCTCCATACGGAAGCACGAGGCGAATGGGACGAGACGGATAATCAGCGGTTTGTCCGCTGCGCGGGATCGCCGCCAGCGCCGCTGCGCCCGATAGCGCATGGACGAATCGTCGCCGCGAGAAGGAAGCCATGTTCGAATTCCGGAAGTCGGTGGTCACTGTCGAGGCGGGACCGGCTCCCGAACCATCCAGTCTCAGCAATCTGCTACCGCCGTCAATTCGCCATCCGGGTGAGAGCACCGGTGTCATCGCCCTGTCATGTCACCATAACCCTTTACTTCTTAAGGGTTATTTCGGCGGACCGACCGATCGAAGCCATGCGCGCAGGGCTACCAGCTCTGCCCACTGCTTTCGGCCAGTTTACTGTACGCCTCGTTCTGATAGACCAAAAAGTAATACATTTTGACTCCCGTTGCGGGGGCAATGGCGCGTGCCAGATCGTACCGAAGACTCGGCCATTTCTTTTGGGCCATTTCGACTATTTCCGAAGTCGCGGCTCTTGGAGAAGGAGGGCTCGCCGCTTCACGTCGGCGGCCGCGCGCTCGATATTCTGATCTTCCTCGCCGAGCGCCCCGGCGAAGTCATCGACAAGAGAGAGCTGGTCAAGCGCATCTGGGCCGACGTCAATGTCGACGAGGGCAGCCTGCGCTTCCACGTCGCGGCACTGCGCAAGGCGCTGGGCGATACCGGCAAGTCGGCCCGTTATGTCGTCAATGTGCCCGGCCGCGGCTACTGCTTTGTCGCCTCGCTCGCTCACGCGGCCCCGCCGGCCGCTCAGCCCGCCGTGAATATCGCACCTCCCCGTTCCCTTCCCTCGCCGCTCTCGAAAATGGTCGGACGGGAGGAGATCGTCGAGAAGATATCGAACGGGCTTTCGTTGCATCGCTTCATGACGGTGGTCGGCCCCGGCGGCATCGGCAAGACCGCCGTCGCCGTCACCGTCGGGCATCGCAGATCGGCGGATTTCGGCGGGCGCGTATTCTTCGTCGACTTCGGTCCACTGAGGGATGCCAGCCACATCGCGACCACCATCGCCTCCGCACTGGGACTGACCATCAGCGCGGAGGATCCGACGCCGGCCCTGCTGACATTCCTGAAGACCGGCCCAGCCCTGCTGATCTTCGACAGCTGCGAGCATGTGCTGGATGCGTTGGCGCCGCTCGTCGAGCGCATCGTTCGCGACGCACCGCAGCTTCGCGTTCTCGCAACCAGCCGCGAGTCGTTCCGGAGCGACGGCGAAAGGATTTTCCGCCTGTTCCCGCTGGATTGCCCGCCGGAGCGCGAGGACCTGGGTGTCGCCGAGGTCCTCGCTTACCCCGCGGCCCAGCTCTTCGTCGAGCGCATTGCGCAGAGCTCGGGTCCGTTCCAGCTCAGTGCGGAAGAAGCGCCGCTCGTCGCGAGCATTTGCCGGCGCCTCGATGGCATTGCGCTCGCAATCGAGCTCGCGGCCGGCCGTGTCAATGCGTACGGCATTGCCGGCACGGCGTCGCTGCTCGACAGCCGCTTCTCGTTGCAGTGGCGGGGTCGGCGCACCGCCGTGCCACGACACCAGACGCTCGCCGCGGCGCTCGACTGGAGCTACGATCTGCTACCTCCCGCCGAGAGTGCCACGCTGCGACGCCTGTCGGTCTTTGCCGGGGCCTTCGCGCCGGAGGCGGCTGCCGCTGTGGCCGCCGGCGACGGCCTCGGCGCGTCCGAAACGCTGGAGGCGATCGACAGCCTCGTCACCAAATCGCTGATCTCGCCATCCGGCTCGCGAACGCTGCGCTATCGCCTGCTCGACACCACACGCACCTATGCGCATGGAAAGCTGAACGAGCTCGGCGAGACCAGTCAGTTCGCGCGCCGTCATGGAGAGCATTTTCGCGACTTCTTCGAGCGCGCGGAGGCCGATACATCGACGCCGCTGCCGGAATGGCTGAGCATCTATGGCGCGGAGCTGGACAATGTGCGCGCCGCATTGAACTGGGCCTTCGGGCCCGACGGCGACGCCGCACTCGGGATCGCGCTGACGGCGGCTGCCGTCACGCTGTGGGTCCGCCTGTCCCTGTTCGCCGAATGCCGCGAGCGCGCCAAGACGGCGCTCACCGCGCTCGGCGACAGCGGCGGCGATGATCGCATTCGCATGCAACTCCTGTCGGCGCTCGGCTGGTCGCTGATGTATGGCGAGGGCCGCGCCCGCGAGGCGCGTCCGATCCTCGAGACGACCCTGGAGCTGGCTGACAGGCTCGACGACAAAGACTTCCGGCTGCGCGCGCTCTGGGGCTTGTGCATCGACCAGTTCAACAACGGACAGTTCGGCAAGGCCCGTGCGCTCGCCGACCGGTTTGCGAATGCAGCGGCGAACTCGTCGGACAGGACCGATCTCATGCTGGGCGACCGGCTAATGGCGGTGGCGCTGCACTATCTCGGCGATCAGAACGACGCACGGCTCCGCATCGAGCGCGTGAACGCGTCGCTGCACGTGCTGGCGGAGAAGCCGAAGATCTTCCCGCTCGACCTCAGGATATCGACGCAATATTTCCGGGCCCGCATCCTGTGGCTTCAGGGCCTCGCCGATCAGGCCCAGGCGCTCGCCGCCCGAAACATCGAGGAAGGTCGCGCCAACGGCCACGCGCTGACTTTCTGCAGCGTGCTGGGGCAAGCCGCCTGCCCGATCGCCTTCTGGTCCGGCGATTTCGAGGCCGCGGAGCGCCACGGCGCCGAGCTGCTCGAACACACCGAGCGCCACGCCATCCGGCTGTGGGGCCTGTGGGCACGGGCCTTCAACGCGGCGGTCGTCGTAAGGCGTGGCGACGTCGCGACCGGCCTGCCGCTGCTGCGCGAAGAGCTCAATCGCGCCGGCGATGCGCGTTTCCTGCCGCGCTTTCTTCCGCTGCTCGGCGAACTCGCCGCATGTTCCGGCGAGGCCCACCAGGTCGACCGTGGCCTCGACGTGATCGAGGACGTCCTGACCCGCTGCAACGACCGGCAGGAGCTGTGGTATCTGCCGGAACTGATCCGCATCAAGGGCGAGTTGTTGCTCAAGAGCCCGCGGCATGCGGGGGACGCCGAGGCGCGCTTTCGCGAGGCCATGGACATTGCCAACCAGCAGGGCGCGCGATTCTGGGAGCTGCGCGGCGCGATCAGCCTTGCGCGGTTCATGATCGGAGCCGGCCAGAGTGCAGAGGCCCTGGCAATTCTCGAACGTGCATGC
Source organism: Bradyrhizobium sp. 613_E4_N2_2 (assembly GCF_052075995.1). Lineage (NCBI taxonomy): Bacteria > Pseudomonadati > Pseudomonadota > Alphaproteobacteria > Hyphomicrobiales > Nitrobacteraceae > Bradyrhizobium > Bradyrhizobium sp. 613_E4_N2_2. The sequence continues at coordinate 2,543,942 of NZ_CP197234.1, read as the reverse complement.
GGGGCGTTCAGCGAGGGCGCCGGCATCGCCGATATCCGCAGCGCACGCGATTTGATCGCGCAACTCCGGATTTGACGAGGCCGGCCGAAGGCCTTCGGTCTTCGTACCACACCGCTCGCTTCATCCTGCCCGCGGAATGAATCCGGGCACGCCGGTCTCGACCACTGTGTTGAAGCGGACATTCGTCGTGATGTGGTCCCGCATCTCCCGCATGGCGTCTTCAGGCAGCGTCGAAATATCGAAGTTTTCCTCGATCCGCCGAGGATTGGTTGAGGTCATCAGGAAAGCCGTGCCGCGCTGGACGGCCCAGGCCAGGGCGACTTGAGCCGGCGTCTTGTGCAGGCGCTCCGCGATGGCGGTGATCACGGGGTCAGCGAGGAGGTTCGGCTTCATGGCGTGTCCCAGCGCGGCAAACGCCTGCAGCACAATTCCATGCTCCCGACAGAAGTCGAGCAGGTCCCATTCGGGCAGGTACGGATGCGATTCGACCTGCACCATGGCAGGCCTGATCCGCGCGACCTCGACGATCTCGCGCAGCTTCTCCAAGGTGATGTCCGACAGCCCGATCGACTTGCAGTGCCCCTCGTCGACGAGGCGCTCTAGCGCCCCCCATGTCTCCGCCAACGTCACGCCTGAATCATAGATCACATGGCCACTCGCGTCCCTCGGGTCCTGCTCGTCACCGGGTTGAAAGGCGAAGGGGGTATGGATGATGTAGCAATCGATCTCGTCGAGTTGCAGCCGCCGGCGACTGGCGTCGAAGGCGGGCCTGACCCGCTCCGGCCGATGATTGGTGTTCCACAGCTTCGTCGTAACGAACAGGTCCTGGCGCTGAAGCGCGCCCGCCCTGAACGCATCCTGTAGCGCATCGCCGACGGCCGCTTCGTTGCGATAGCGCTCGGCACAATCGAGATGTCGAAATCCGGCCTCCAATGCAGCCCTGGTGGCCTGCCTCGTCACGAGCGGATCCGGAATGAGCGTGCCAAATCCGACTGCGGGAATCGTCACGGCCTCATGCGTGGGAATTCTCGTGTAACGAAGTGAATCCGAGGTCGTCATGGTGATACTCCTTGTTGACTGCTGGCCGCGCGATGCGGAGGAAGCGATCGAGATTGCCGACACATTTCACGACTCTCCGGCGTTAGCCGGCGGGACGCGGCTTACGAAGAAAGAACACCAGCGGGATCACGACGAGCATGGCGAACATCAGGATCTCAAACTGATCGATGACCGCAACCGTGGCCGCCTGGCGCGTGACCATGCCGTTGAGGGCGGCGAGACCTGACTTCCCGATCGGGCCCGTGACATTCGCCGCGACACGATAAGGCATGAGATGCTTGGCGAGCGCGATATGCACGGCCTGGGTGTTGGCATAGAAGAAGAGCTGGACCACCGCGATGCCGATGGTGCTGCCATAAAGGCGCGACAGGTTGATCAGCGCACTGCCTTCAGGGCGAAGCTTCGGATCGAGCGTTCCGAAAGCGGCCCTCACCAGCGCCGGCAACAACATGCCGAGACCTGCGCCCTGGAGGAAACCTGCTTCGACGACCGGCCGCCAATCCATCGCCGGCGAATAGCCGAGCATCAGCCAGTTGGCATAGACCACCAGCGCCATGCCCCCCATGAGGAACGGCCGGTAGTCGACCTGTCCCGGAACCAGGCTCGTCAGCACCAGCGCTCCCACCAGCGCCACGCCGCGTGGAATGCTCATGTAGCCGGTGGTGTCGACAGGGTAGTTGAGCAACTCCTCCAGCATCGGGGACGTCAACGCCAATGTCGGCAGCAGGACGAAGCCGAGCGCAAAGGAGATCACCGTCGAGAGGACGAGATTGCGATCCCTGAACAGCGCCGTGCGGAGAAAATGTTCCTTCTTCGTCAGAACGTGCACGATGAAGAGATAGAACCCCAGGACCGAGGCGATCGCTTCGACCCAGATCTCCGTCGAGGCGAACCATTCGAGGCGCTCGCCGCGATCCAGCAGCATCTGCAGCCCGATCATGCCGGCGGAGAAGGTCGTCAGGCCGAAGACGTCGAAGGGCTGGCTCCGCTCTGCCCGCTTCTCGCCCAGGAACAGGGCCATCGTCAGGGCGATGAAGGCCGTCATGGGCAGGCTGACATAGAAGATCGACGGCCAGCCGTAATATTCGCTGAGCCAGCCACCAAGAGCGGGACCGGTGCTGATGCCGAGCAGCGAGCAGACCGTCAATGCCAGGCCCATGCGCGCTTGCCGCGCCGCCGGCGTCGCCTCGAGCAGAATCGCCAATGAGAGCGGCGCAAGTGGTCCGCTCGCCGCGCCCTGGAGAATCCGCGCCAGCACGAACTGGATCGACGTCGTCGCCAGCGTGTCGAGGACAAGACCAAGCGTGAAGACGGCAAGGGCTGCCTGATAGACCGCCTTGCGGCCGTAGCGTCCCGCGAGCCATTGCGCGATCGACATGGTCACGGCGCTTGCAGCGATATACGAGGAGAACACCCAGCCGACCTCGTCATTGGCCATCGAGAGCGTGGCCTGGATGTGCGGCAGCGCGGCGTTCGGTATTGAAATGTTGACGGCCTGCATATAGGTCGCCATCAGGGCGGCCGCCGAGATTGCATGATGACCGCCGGTCGCGGTCGATGGGAGGGGCGTACTCATTTGACCTCCGTCGCAAGCGCAGGCTGGAGCAGATGCAACCAGTTGCGACGATGGCCGGTGTCGACCCGCGCCGTCACGCTGATGCCGGAGAACAGTGGCCGGGTCGGATCGGGATCGTCGAGCTCGAGGCGCACCGGCAGCCGCTGCACGACCTTGACCCAGTTCCCGGTCGCATTCTCCGGTGGCAGGATCGAGAAGTCCGACCCGGTTCCGGGGCTCATGCTGACGATACGCGCCTTGAATTTTCGATCCGGATAGGCGTCGACGTCGATCGTCGCCTCCTGGCCCGGCCGCATGTGGGTCAGGCCCGTCTCACGAAAATTCGCCTCGATCCAGACGTCCCGGCTCGACATCAGTGAGAACGTGGGCGCGCCTGCGTTGACGAAACCGCCGATTTGCAGATCGTCGACCTTGGTCACGATACCGTCGTCGGGCGCCTTCACCGTGGCGTAGGAGAGATCGAGCCGCGCGCGATCGAGCTGCGCCCTGGCCGCGCGGACTGTCGGATGGCGGTCGACATCGATGTCGGGGTCACCGTTGAGCGCGACGACCGTATTGGCGATCTGCTGTTCGATCGATGCCATCCGATGGCGCGCGACCTTGAGATCGGTCTCGGCCCGCTCGTAGACCGCACGCGGCGTGAAGTCGGAGGCGACCAGCATCCTTTTGCGGTCGAACTCGCGCTCGTCGAAAGAGGCCGAGTCCTTCGCCGATTGCAGCTCCGCCTGCTGCTGGCGGTAGGTCGCCTTGAGGGAGTCGATCTGGAGCCGCGCGCTGCCGAGCCGGGCCTCGGCCTGATCGACGGCGATCTGGTAGGGCTCCGGGTCAATTCGAAACAGGACCTGGCCCTGCCGGACACGCTCATTGTCGCGCACGGCGATCTCGACCGCCTGGCCCGGCACCCGCGCGTTGATGGTGACTTTCGCGGCGCGCACGAACGCATCGTCGGTCGAGACATATTGTTCCTGCGCCAGATACATGAAGGCGCCGAACACGGCAGCCGCGGCGGGCACCACGAGCATCAGGGGCCGGCGCAGCCGCCTGGCAAGATCCGCTCCGAACAACGGCGCCGCCGCCTCGCTCCCGCGGAAGCTGCGATCGCCCAGCCAGCCGGCGATTGGCGCAAAGTTCAAACCCATCGTCCTCGTCCTTATCTCATTTACTAACGTTCGTTACAAATATTGTACCCCGATGCGGCGATCAAGCCGCGCGGCCATTGATTTTTATAACGATCCATACAAATATACGTGTGGAGCATGGCAACCAGGTTCGGACGACATGGCACGGAAAAAGAGCGAGACGGGACCGGCGCGCCGGGGACGGCCACCCGCCTACGACACTGAGACGGCCCTCAAGCGGGCAACGGAAACGTTCTGGAGGACGGGCTATTCCGGCACGTCCCTGGACAAGGTCGCGGCCGCGACCGGCATGAGTCCACCGAGCCTCTACGCGGTGTTCGGCAACAAGCACGCGCTCTATCTCGAGGCGTTGGCGCGCTATTGGGAGATCAGCCTCGCGGCAACGCGCGAGGCTCTCGCAGGGGACCATCCCTTGGACGAAGCGCTGATGCTGGCCTATGACGCGGCGCTGTCGATCTACTTTTCCGGCAAGGGATCAGCGCGTGGCTGCTTCGTGGTCGGTACCGCGGTGACCGAAGTCGCCGAGGATGCGGCGATCCGGAGCAGCGTTGCGACGGGACTGCGGGCGATCGATGCCGATTTCGAGGCCCGCTTCCGCCTGGCGCAGGACAAGGGCGAGCTGGATCGCGAGGCCGATCCGGCTGCACTCGCGATCCTTGCCGCCGCCACGATGCAGACCATCGCCATCCGCGCCCGCGCCGGCGCACGCCGCGCCGATCTGAGGGAGATTGCCCGCAAGGCGGTGGCTGTGATCTGCCGACGCCGACCGGAGACGCGTTGAGCCGCGAGGCATTCTCGTGATCGTACGATGAGGGGAGTTCGCACATTTGCACTCCTCGTCAAAAGGCCCTCGGCGGCCGTGCGCGACAATCCGGCTAGCCTCCCACGGCGGCCGCGCGCCTTGGCAGCTTCCAGTCGGGCCGGATGAAGTGGCAGGTGTAGCCATCGGGATAGCGCTCGAGATAATCCTGATGCTCGGGCTCGGCTTCCCAGAACTCCGCTGCGGGCGCAACCTCGGTCACCACCTTGCCGGGCCAAAGACCTGACGCCTCGACATCGGCGATGGTGTCTTCCGCGACTCTCTTCTGCTCGTCACTCGTATAGAAGATTGCCGAGCGGTAGCTCGTGCCCAGATCATTGCCCTGGCGGTTGAGCGTGGTGGGATCGTGGATCTGGAAGAAGAACTCCAGCATGGTCCGGAAGCTCGTCTTGGCGGGATTGAAGATGATCTCGATCGCCTCGGCGTGGCCCTCGTGATTGCGGTAGGTGGCGTTCTTCACATGCCCGCCAGTGTAACCAACACGGGTGGAGATCACCCCCGGTTGCCTGCGGACCAGATCCTGCATGCCCCAGAAACAGCCTCCGGCCAAAACTGCGCGCTCTGTCGTCATCTGATGCTCCATTGATTTCGTCGAGATAGTCAGCGCTTGTCCGCTGCCGGATGCAAGCGCGGGTCATCGTGGTCATCGTGATATTCGAGGCCCAGCGGCCCGATGGCGGAGACCTGTGTGACGTATTCGCCGGACTTCGCCCAGTGAAAATGCCAGGTCTCGCCGGGCAGCACGATGACGCTGCCCGGCGGATAGGCTTTCACCTGGTTGCCATCAAAACGTTCGCCGAGGCCGATGTAGAACACACCCGACATGACCGTGTAGATGCGATCTTCCGGATGCTTGTGCGGCATCAGTTTCGTGCCCCCGGGCACCTTCACCCGGACCACGTAAGGTCCGGGTTCATTGGGATGGCCGACCATCACCGCCAGCCGCGCGCCCGGCGGGAACGCAGGGAACGGTTGCCAAGCGATGTCCTCGGGCAAGATCGCCCGGAACCTGTCTTCATCCGGCTGATGCTGGCGAGGCAGATCTTGACGAGGCATGGCACCGCTCCCTGTGTTGGATCAGGTCAATTTGGCGTCGAGCGTGATCGCGGCGTTGAGCACCTTCGACACCGGACAGTTTTTCTCGGCCTCGCCGGCGATCTTGGCGAAACCTGCGTCGTCAAGGTTCGGCACCTTGGCGCGGAGGGTCAGTGCCGACTTGCTGATCTTGAAGCCTTTGCCTTCCGGCTCGAGCGTGATGGCGGCTTCCGTCGACAGCTCGTCCGGCGTGAAGCCGGCGAGTTGAAGGCCGAAGGCCAGTGCCATGGTAAAGCAACCGGCATGGGCTGCGGCGATCAACTCCTCGGGATTGGTGCCCTTCTCGTTCTCGAAGCGGGTCTTGAACGAATAGGGTGTGCCGGCGAGCACGCCGGATTCGCTCGAGAGATTGCCGGTGCCGTCGCGACCGGTGCCCTTCCAGACTGCTGTTGCCTTGCGGATCATCTCAATTCTCCTTGCTGGTTTTTAGGTTGGTTTTAGCACCGGCGCTCGGTAGCGGAGGAAAGCGACATTGGCACGACCGCCTGTCACCCCTCCAACCGGCCGAACGCCACAGCGGTTCCGTTAGCCGCTGATTTGACCCACATGGAAGCCCAGCCGGTTCTCGACGTCGCCGGTGCGGTGGAAACCGCGCGCCATCAGCGCCTTGATGCGGGTCTGGCTGGCGGGACGGCCGAGCGCGGCCAGGAACGCGTCCCACTCCGGCTTGATCTCGTCATCCGGCGGCAGGCTCGCAACATCGACGAGACGCTTGGTCTCTGCGATCGCCTCCTTGTCGAACGACGCAATGCGCATGGCGAGCGCCTCGACGAAGCCGTCGAGCTCGGCATCCGGCAGCGAACGGTTCACGTAGCCGTAACGCTCGGCGAGATCGCCGTGGATGTCATCGGCGCCGAGCAACACTTCGAGCGCACGGCCTCGGCCCATCAGCCGCGGCAACCGGGCCATCGGCCCGCCGCCGGGCACGAGTCCCGCGCCGACCTCCCATTGCGACAGGATCGCCTTCTCGCGGCTGGCAAAGCGCATGTCGCTCGCCAGCGCGAGCTCGCTGCCGACCCCGGTCGCACGGCCCCGGATCGAGGCAATGGAGACGACCGGCGCGCGGCTGAGGCGCACCAGCATGTCGGGCAGCGCCTGCAGGCCGGTCGGACCCGGAGGAACACCGAGAGAGTCCTCCAGCGGCGCCAGGAAGTCGTAATGCGTGATGAAGAAGCGTTCGACGGCGCTGTCGAATACGACGACCTTCACGTCCGGATCGGTCTCAATCGCGGTGATGATGTCGTTGAGCAGCGGAAGGTGCTTTGGGCCGAAGATGTTCACCGGCGGCATGTCGAAGGTGACGCGCCAGTATGTCGGCAGGCGGCGCTCCAGGCGAATGTCTTCGGTGGTGAAGATCTGTACGGGGCGGTTCATTGTTGGCACTCCTGATATGTGTGTTCGGAAAAGGGACGCACGGCAGCGCGCGTCCGCTGCTCGGTTCAGATCGACTGGCGCAGCGGACGGAAGGCGGTGCGCATTTCCGCAGAGAACAGCGCGGGCTGCTCCCAGGCTGCGAAGTGGCCGCCCTTGTCGAGGCGGTTGTAGTGCATCAGCTTCGGATAGGCCTTATCGGCCCAGCTGCGCGGCGCGGCATAGATCTCGTCAGGGAACACGCTGACGGCGACCGGGATCTTGATGTGCTTGGGCGCGAAGAACACCAGCTTGTTCTCCCAGTAGAGCCGCGCCGACGAGACCGCGGTGTTGGTGAGCCAGTAGAGCGTGATGTTGTCGATCACGTCGTCCCGCGACAGGCCTTCGGTCTTGCCGTCGAACACCCGCGCGATCATCGCAGCACTGCGTCCGTCGTGATCGAGCATCCAGGATGCAAGACCGGCCGGCGAGTCGACGAGGCCATAGAGCGTCTGCGGCCGGTTCGACATCTCGATGGCGTAGCCGAGGCCATGCTTGTAGAAATCATCGAGCTGGTCGTAGGCAATGCGCTCGTCGGCCGAGAGGTTCGGTGGCCGCGTCCCGCCGGGCTGAAGCGCCTTGGCGATGTCGTCGGGAACGGTGGCGGGCATGTTGGTGTGAATGCCGAGCAGCTCCGGCGGCGCGATCACCGCCATCTGCTCCGTGACGGCATTGCCCCAATCGCCGCCCTGCGCCACGTAGCGGTTGTAGCCGAGGCGCTTCATCAGCACGATCCAGGCGCGCGCGATGCGCTGGGGATCCCAGCCGAGCTCCGTCGGCTTGCCGGAGAAACCGTGGCCCGGAAGCGAGGGGATCACCAGGTCGAATGCATCCGCGGCCTTCGCGCCATGCGCGGTGGGGTCGGTGAGCGGGCCGACGATCTTCATCTGCTCGATGATCGAGCCCGGCCAGCCATGCGTGACGACCATCGGCAGCGCGTTCTCGTGGCGGGAGCGGATGTGAATGAAGTGGATGTCGACGCCGTCGATCTCGGTGACGAATTGCGGCAAGGCGTTCAGCCGCGCTTCCATCTTCCGCCAGTCGTAGTCGTTCTGCCAGTACCGCACGAGCTGCTGAAGCGTCGTGAGCTGCACGCCCTGCGATTGGTCGGCGACGATCTCGCGATCGGGCCAGCGTGTCGCTGCGAGGCGGCGGCGGAGGTCAAGCAGATCTTCCTCGGGCACGCTGACGCGGAACGGGCGGATCGCGCCGCTTGCAGCGGCCTTTGCCGGATGCAGCGGCAGCAGGCTCGCCACGCTGGCGGCGACCGCGGTCATTGCGGCCTGGCTCAGCAACTGACGACGGTCGGGATTGAGAATGTCGGCTCGTGCTTGCGTTGTCATGGCAGATCTCCCTTGCTTTGGTCGGTGACGCCAACCGAATTTCGAAATCGACGCGTCGGTTCGTCCTGAAGAGAGATTGGCGCAGGTCCTGGCAATTAGCTCGTTATCGGTTGTTAGGCCGCGTTAGCCGTTGCGAGTCCGCGGGATGCAGGAGAGCGAGCGACGATGACGATGCGCGCGATGCAGAAGCGGCACGGCGCGCGACGAGTTCAATCGGCGCGCGCCCTGTCTGTGAATTCAGGCGATATGTTCATTACAACTCAGGAGGGCAGCGGTTGACCGGCCTGCTCGCGGACGATGTAGTCGGCGTACCAATCCGCCCAGTTCTCGTCGTGTCCGCCGATGCGCTTCTCGTGCTCACCATGCGCGACAGCGGCACGTCGCAGGGTTGCGGCCAGATCGGCCGTTGAGGCAAATGTCGTGCCGTCACCCGCGATGCGTCCAGGCAGTCGCGTCGTGACCTCCTGGAACAGCCAGCCATTACCGTCGGGATCGCTGAACGAGGCAAACGAGCTGTAGCTGCCGCGCTTCGGGTCAGCACCGCTGACCCGGACGCTGCCGAACAGATACGGCTCGTCCGGACCGGCGTGAACGTCGCCCGCACCATGGAATGGTGCGCTCACCGCGATGCCACGGTCGAGCAGATCCTGTCGCGCCGCCGCCAGATCGGAGACGATCAGGTACAGCCCGCGCGCCGAACCGGGCGCTGCCGGTGTGACGTTCTTGCCGAAGATCACCGAACAGGCCGAACCCGGCGGCGTGAACTGGATCACGCGCCATTCGTCACCTGAGGCAAAATCGGCGTCCAATCGCCAGCCGAGGCGCGTGTAGAACGCCTTGGCGCGGTCGACATCCGACACGGGAATGACGACGATCTCGAGCTTCAGATCAACGCCACGCGGTGTCGAAGATGTGTTCGGAGACCCGGCCGCGGCGTCGCGGTCGATTTCGGTGCCGGCCATGTCGAACTCCCTGAGTTGAAATTGAAGCGAGCTTCAAGCGGCAGTGGGCATCACGATCGTCACGCGTGTGCCGCCCTGGCTCGCCTCGCCCTGCAACCGCGCGTCGATACTGCGTGCGAGCCCTTCAAGGATGCGGCTGCCGGTGCCCTGAAGCGGACCGGTCGCGCCGATGCCGTTGTCAGCCACCGTGCAGAGCCAGGCGCCGTCGCGGTTGGCCATTTCGATCCGGATCAGCGCATCGTTCCTGTTCGGGAAGGCATGTTTGGCGGCATTCGTGACCAGCTCCGTCAGCATCAACGCCAGCCGATGACACTGCGATGCCGGCAGCGCCCCGCTCTCGATCGCGGCCTCGCAGCGGATGCTGGCCGGTTCCAGCACTGCCTCGGAGAGCGCCTCGCACAGGTTTTCGAAGAAGGTCTCGACGGAGACGGCGGACAGACTGTCGATGTCGGACAAGAGCTGATAGAGCCTGCCGAACGCGACGATGCGCTGCTCGAACCGGTCCACCGCGCCCGACATGTCCCTGGTGCCCGGCCGCGAGAAGTCGCGGCGGACTGACGCACCCAGCAGCGTCAGCGTGTTCTTCATCCGATGGTGGGATTCCCGCAGCACGAGTTCCCAATCACGCGACTGATCATCAAGGCTGGCAATGTGCTGAGATCGAGCGAAATGGTCGCTCGTCTCCAAGCCGATAGCGGACATGATAGCCTCCCCATTGGACCTAGGACCTAACTCGAAGCCTATACTGGATGCACCGCGCGCGTTTTGCTCGTTAGACGTTGCAAGATTTTGTTATGATCGGCGGCACAAGTTGGCGGCCAGACCGTCCTCTCGACGGTCAAGCACGCTGACGGGTCGTCCCGATCGCTTCCCAAGCCGCTCGCGTTTAAGCGAAATTTGTCACGCATCATCCCGGTGCGGCCGAATGACTTGCCGCGCGATTTCGCCACTTTCGACCAGTTTACTCATAACCTCGTTCTGCTAGATCAGGATGCGGACAACAGCCCCTTCACTGGATTCATTGGCGCGTGGTGGACACTAACGACCAGGATGCGGCGATTTCCTTCGGGCCATTCCGGCTGTACGCAAGGTCGCGCCTGCTCGAGAAGGACGGCGCTCCGCTTCACCTCGGCGGCCGCGCACTCGACATCCTCATTTTTCTCGTCGAGCGCGCCGGCGAGGTCATCGACAAGCGTGAGTTGATCAAGCGCGTCTGGGCCGACGTGACGGTCGATGAAGGCAGCCTGCGCTTCCACATCACGACGCTACGCAAGGCCTTGGGGGATGCCGGCGAAGGCTCCCGCTATGTCGTCAACGTGCCCGGCCGTGGCTATTGCTTCGCGAGCCCGCTGGTCCGGTCCGAATCGTCGGAGACGCGGACAGGCCCGGCCGTCCCGTCGCCTCACATACTCCCGCCGCCGCTTGCCAGGATGATCGGACGAGACGACGCGGTCGAGCGGATTTCCACCGAGCTTGCGCAGCATCGCTTCGTGACAATTGTCGGCCCCGGCGGGATTGGCAAGACTTCCGTCGCGCTCGCCGTCGCGCATCGCGAGCTCGAGGCCTTCGACGGTCAGGTCAACTTCGTTGATTTCGGCGCGCTGACGGATGCCAGGCTCGTTCCAAGCACCATCGCCGCCACGCTCGGCCTGACCGTCAATTCCGAGGACCCGATGCCGGGCCTGCTGACGGTGCTGCGCAACCGTCGGATGCTGCTGATCTTCGACAGCTGTGAGCACATCATCGACGAACTCGCGCCCCTGGCCGAGCACATCGTCCAGGAAGCGCCCGAGCTGCATATTCTCGCCACCAGCCGCGAATCCTTTCGTACCGAAGGCGAACGCGTCCACCGGTTGTTTCCGCTGGACTGCCCGCCCCAGCGCGACGGGCTCGGCATCTCCGACATCCTTGCCTATCCCGCAAGCCAGCTCTTCGTGGAACGCATTGCCGAGAGCCTGGGCGAATTCGAACTGAGCGAGGAGGATGCACCGCTTGTCGCCGAGATCTGCCGGCGACTGGACGGCATCGCGCTCGCGATCGAGCTCGCCGCCGGACGCGTGAACGCCTATGGCATTGCCGGAACCGCCTCGCTGCTCGACAGCCGCTTCGCGCTGCTGTGGCGGGGACGCCGTACCGCGATCCCGCGGCACCAGACCCTGAGCGCGGCGCTCGCCTGGAGCTATGATCTGTTGCCGGCAGCCGAAAGCGCGACGCTGCGCGGTTTGTCGGTGTTCGTCGGGCCATTCACGATGGAGGCCGCGCTCGCCGTTGCCTTCAGCCAAGGCATCAGCGAGCCCGAGGCGGTCGAGGCGATCTCGAACCTGCTCTCCAAATCGCTGATCGCAACCTCACCCGCGGAGCGGCGGCTGCGCTATCGTCTGCTCGACACCACCCGCGCCTTCGTCGGCGCGAAGCTCGTCGAGAACGGCGAAGCGCCCCGTGTCGCGCGCGCTCACGCCGAATATTTCCGCGACTTCCTGCGCGACATCGCGCTCAAATCCACGGGCATGCAGACCGCGGGCGGCTTCCTTCCCTATGCCGACCATTTGCCCAATGTCAGGGCCGCGCTGACCTGGAGCTTTTCGGATAGCGCCAACCGAACGATCGGCGTGGATCTGGCGGCTTCGGCGGCCCAGTTTTTCCTCGAACTGACATTGCTGACAGAGTGCTATCGCTGGACGAAGCAGGCGCTGGTCTCTCTCGATACGAATTCGGTCGACCACCGCCAGGAGATGACGTTGCAGGCCGCGCTCGGCGTCTCCGTGATGTTCACGCAGGGCAATACCGAAGCGGTCCGGTCGGCGTTCACGCGCAGTCTTCAGCTTGCGCGGGATCTCGAGGATCTGCACTGGCAGCTCTGGCTGCTGCGCGGATTGCACATCTACCTGACCAGGGTCGGGGATTTTCACGGCGCGCTCGGCACCGGCGAGCAGGGCGAGAGCGTTGCGCGCAAGCTGAATGATCCTGCCGCCGCGCTGAATGTGGAATGGATGCTGGGCGTCGCGCACCATCTGATCGGCAATCAGGACAAGGCCGTGCAGTTCTGCGAGAGCGCGATGGTGCACAATCCCGGCTCGCAGCGGCTGAACATCGGGCATCTCGGTTATGATGACCGCATCGTCGCGCTGGTCGCGCTGGCGCGCGGGCTCTGGCTCACCGGCCGGCCCGATCGCGCGATCGAGGCGGCGAGATACACCGTTCGCGAGGCCGAACTGCTCGAACAACCCCTCACCCTCGGCATCTCCCTGATCTGGACGATCTACGTGTTCCTCTGGGTCGGCGACTGGGCCAATGCCGAAATCCTGATCGAGCGGCTGATCGACCATTCGGCGCGGCACTTCCTCGGTCCCTATCACGCCGTCGGCATCGGCCAGAAGGGCGAGCTCATGCTTCGCCGCGGCGACACCGCCGGCGGGATCGAGCATCTTCGCCGCAGCCAGGCCACGCTGTACGCGACGCGGCACCGGATCATGACGACGGTGTTTGCGACGGCGCTGGCGGAGGGCCTCGTGGCGGAGAACCAGCCGGACGAGGCCCTGCGCACGATCAATGAGGCCATTGCGCAGATTCCAGATCATGGCGAATCCTTCGACATGCCGGAGATGCTCCGGGTCAAGGGCGACATCCTTGTCCGGTCGGGAAACACCGCGGAGGCCGAGCGCTGCTTCCGAAAATCGCTCGATCTGTCGCGCCGGCAGTGCGCGCTCGGCTGGGAGCTGCGGGGGGCGATCAGCCTCGGCCGGGTCTGGCGCCAGACCGGACAAGCGGGCGAAGCACGCGCTCTGCTCGCCCCGCTCGTCGCGCGATACCAAGAAGGCCTCCAGACCCGCGATCTCGTGGCCGCCAGGGAGCTCCTGAGCGCGCTGAATTGACAGTATCTTCAACGGGATACCGTCCAAGCACCTGCTCGCAAGTCCTAACAAGTTCTAACACGCCAAGCCGCATCCGCCCCGCCATGGTGGTGGCACTTCACGGTGGATATGGCGGGATATGGCGCTTCTTGACGATGTAATTGATGCCAGCGGCGGTATGGCCCGCTGGAATAGCTTGACCCGATTCACGCTCCACCTTTCCGTCGGCGGCTCGTTGTTCTCCAGCGCCGGACATGCCAGCGAATTCAAGGACGTGACGGCGGAGGGCTCGACCCGCGCCCAGTCGGTCCGCTTCACCGGCATCACCGGGGGTGAACACTCCGGCTGCTTTCAACCCGACGCGATCACGATCGAGAGCCTCGAGGGTGAGGTCCTGCGCACCTGGGATAACCCGAGCCCTACATTTCCCGAGACCGGCTCTCCTGCGCTCGCGGACGAATTGCACCTCGTCTTCTTCTGCGGCGTTGCGATCTGGAATTATCTGACCACCCCATTTCTGCTCGCCCATCCCGACGTCGTCACGGAGGAGCTTCCGCCGTGGCGCGAAAACGCTGACACGTGGCGTCGGCTGCGCGCGCAGTTCCCGCCGAACCTGATCACGCTCGCGCCCGAGCAGATCTTCTACTTCGACGAGAACGCGCTGCAACGGCGGACGGATCACGATCTGTTCGGAAACAAGGTCGCACATTATTCCTGGGCCCATGACAGCTTCGGCGGCATCGTCGTGCCGACATTGCGGCGTGTGCAGACGCTGCGGCCTGATGGAAGCGTGGTCGCCAAGCCCGTGCTGATGGACGTCGAGATCTTCGACGCCGTGTTCGAGTAGCGGTGGCGACGCGCGAGAGCTGGAACCGTTCACTGCTCTCAACGCCTAACAATACATAACGAGCTAACACGCGGCCTTGGGTGCAACATTGGGCTCACGAGCAACGAACAAGTGTCGTGCTCGACGAGACCGAGGCCGGCGCACCTCCACCACGAGGGAATGCGTCATTGCAGCGAACGCATTCAAGGAGATCGTCATGAAGATTCTTATGGTTATCACCTCCCACGACCAGCTCGGCAACACCGGACGCAAGACCGGGTTCTGGCTCGAGGAGCTCGCCGCCCCCTACTACGTGTTCAAGGATTCCGGCGCGGAGATCACGCTGGCTTCGCCCAAGGGCGGCCGGCCGCCACTCGATCCCAAGAGCAACGAGCCCGAGTTCCGCACCGACCTGACGCTGCGCTTCGAGGCGGACGCCGCCGCTGAAGCCCAGCTCGACAAGACCGTGCGCCTCGACAGCGTCAAGCAAGAAGACTTCGACACGCTGTTCTATCCCGGCGGTCACGGCCCGATGTGGGACCTCGCCGAAGACAAGGACTCGGTCAAGCTGATCGAATCGTTCCTCGCCGCAGGCAAGACCATCGCGGTGGTGTGTCACTCGACCGGTGCGCTGCGCCACGTCAAGACGCCCGATGGCAAGCCTTTGGTCGAGGGCAAGGAAGTGACCGGCTTCACCAACGGCGAGGAAGAGGACGTGGGCCTGACCCATGTCGTTCCGTTCCTCGTCGAGGACGAGATGTTGAAGCTCGGCGCGGTCTTCTCGAAAACGGCGAACTGGGGCGTACACGTCGTCAGCGCGGGCCAGCTCATCACGGGACAGAATCCGCACTCCTCCGGCCCGGCCGCGCAGACGCTGCTCGCCGCCCTGGCCAAGAAGGCGAAGTCGGCCGCGTAAGTCAGGCTCGCATCGGAGCGGTGCTCATCAATGAGCACCGCCCTGGCACTGACCGGACACATCGAGGACGATGACGAAAGCTTTACGCCGGAGCTTACGAATGTGATCCGGCGAGCGGAAGCTGCTGCGCACAACAGCGATCACGGTGGCAGCGTGCCGGTCAATCCCGTCAGAGCGGTTGCCGGCGCATGACGCGCCGGCACCTCTCGACGCGACACGCCCACATCGGAGCGATGACATGAACATTCCAGCCACCCTCGCCCTCTCGGCCGCCCTCGCCTGCACCACCGTGCAGGCCTCGGCACAGGATCTGCGGTCGAGCCGACGCTCGATCAGCTATCACACCATCGATATCGGGGGTCTCAATATCTTCTACCGCGAGGCCGGGCCCGCCGACGCGCCGACCGTGCTGCTGCTGCACGGCTTTCCCTCCTCGTCGCGGATGTGGGAACCCCTGCTGCCGCTGCTCGCCGACAAATATCACCTGATCGCGCCTGATTATCCCGGCTTCGGCAACAGCAGCGCGCCGTCGCCGTCCGACTTCACCTACACTTTTGACAACATCGCCGGCGTGATGGGCGAGCTGACGAACAAGCTCGGCCTGACCAACTACGTGCTGTTCATGCAGGACTATGGCGGTCCGGTCGGTTTCCGCATGGCGCTGGCGCATCCCGAGCGCGTCCGCGCCATCATGATCCAGAATGCCGTTTCGCATGAGCAAGGCTTGAGCCCGCTCTGGGAAGCTCGTCGCAGATATTGGGCCGATCCGGCGCATGAGCTCGAGGCGCTCAAGGCCAACTTCACATCCTTGGCCGCGACGCGCCAGCGGCACCTCGGCTCCAGCCCGCACCCCGAGCGTTACGACCCCGATAGCTGGACCGACGAATACGCGTTCCTGACGCGTCCCGGCGAGGCCGAGATCCAGACCACGCTGTTCCTGGATTACCGGACCAACGTCGCCTCCTATCCGAAGTGGCAGGCGTGGCTGCGCAAGACGCGGCCGCCGACGCTGGTGGTCTGGGGCAAGTACGATCCGTCCTTCGCCGTCGCCGGCGCTTCGGCCTATCGCGACGATGTGCCGGATGCGGAGGTCCACATCCTCGAAGCCGGCCATTTCGCGCTCGACGAGGCGACCGACGAGATCGCCACGCTGGTCCGCGACTTCCTTGCGCGTCTGGACGGGCACAAGGGCTGACGGCGACTTGCACAATGCACTGACCACAGGAGGCACGCATGACCGACAACATCAGCCACGAACGACGTCGTTTCGTCGGCAGGGCTGCCATGGCGCTCGCCGCGACCCAGCTTGCGCTGAGCACGACGGCTACGGCGAAGCCGGCGAAGTCCGCCACCGTCGTCAAGCCCGGCGCCAACACCGCGTTCGCGTCCCTGAAACAGATCGACGCCGGCCTCCTCAATGTCGGCTATGCCGAGGCGGGTCCCGCGGATGGCCCGCCCGTGATCCTGCTGCATGGCTGGCCCTATGACATCTACGCCTTCGTCGACGTCGCACCGCTGCTCGCTGCAGCCGGGCGTCGCGTGATCGTGCCTTACCTGCGCGGCTACGGCAGCACGCGCTTCCTCTCCGACGCGACGATGCGGAACGGGCAGCCGGCGGCGATCGCGGCCGACATCGTCGCCCTGATGGACGCGCTCGGAATCGACAAGGCGACGATTGCTGGCTTCGACTGGGGTGCGCGCACCGCCAACATCATCGCTGCGCTCTGGCCGGAGCGGGTCAAGGCGATGGCCTCGGTGAGCGGTTACCTGATCGGCAGCCAGCAGGCCGGCAAGATGCCGCTGCCGCCGAAGGCCGAGCTGCAATGGTGGTACCAGTTCTATTTCGCCACCGAGCGCGGCCGCGAGGGCTACGACAAGTACCGCCACGATTTCTCGAAACTGATCTGGCAGCTCGCTTCGCCCCAATGGCATTTCGACGATTCCACCTTCGATCGCAGCGCGAAGGCGTTCGACAATCCGGACCATGTGGCGATCGTGATCCACAATTATCGCTGGCGGCTGGGCCTCGCCGAAGGCGAAGCGAAATACGCCGACGACGAGGCGAAATTGGCGCAGGCGCCCGTGATCGCAGTGCCTACGATCACCATGGAGGGTGACGCCAACGGGGCACCGCATCCGGAACCGTCCGCTTACGCGAAGAAATTCTCCGGGCGCTATTCGCACCGGACCATCAAGGGCGGTATCGGCCACAATCTGCCGCAAGAAGCGCCGAAGGCCTTTGCTGACGCGGTGCTGGGCGTCATGGCCGAAGCCTAGGCGCCGGACCTGCCAACGGCACTTAACAACGCTTAACGGGCGATCGTCTACGCACGGGGGTATCTCTATTGGGGCGACACCACCGATGCGAGAGGAAACGGCCGGATGATTCCGCTGCTGGCGAATGCGATCGAGGCCCATGGCGGGCTCGATCGATGGAATGCCCACGAGCGACTCACCGCCACGATCGTGACGGGCGGCGACCTCTGGATATTGAAGGGCGTCGATCAGGACCAGGCGCCGCGCACGATGCGGATCGAGCTGCATCGTGAGCGGGCTTCCGTGGAGCCGTTCGGCAAGCCCGGCCAGCGCACCGACTTCAGCCCGGAGCGGATTGCCATCGTGGCCGCGGACGGCCGCATCGTCGCGGAGCGCAACAATCCGCGCGGCTCGTTCGCGCGGCACGATATGCGCACGCATTGGGATCCGCTGCATCGCGCCTATTTCAACGGCTATGCGCTCTGGACCTACATGACTGCGCCGTTCCTGCTGGCGGCGGACGGGTTCGACGTCCGGGAGATCGCACCCTGGCGCGAGGGCGCAGAGGTCTGGCGCGGATTGCGGGCGACGTTCCCAACCGTGATCGCAAGCCACAGCGCCGAGCAGGATTTCTATTTTGGCCCCGACATGCTGATCCGCCGGCATGATTACCGGGTCGAGATCGCCGGCAACTTTCCGGCAGCTCAGTACGTATCCGATCCCGTCACCGTTGACGGCTTCAAGCTCCCGACCCGCCGGCGCATCTATCTGCGCGGCGACGATCTGATGCCGCTGCGTGAGGAGCTGATGGTGTCGATCGATCTCGCGGATTTCCGGTTCGACTGAGCCTTGTCAGGCTGATGCCTCGTCCAGCACGAGCCGTGCGGCCTTCAAATCGGCCGTCTCGAATCCTTCCGAGAACCGGGCATAGGTCGCGGCGAGATCGTCGAGCGGATTCTTGATGCCCTGCCGAAGCCGAAGCGCCGCAAGCGACATCTCCGTCCGCAATAGCCAGGACAGCGCGCCCTGCTGCTCGGCCAGCGCGAGCGATGCGGCGAAGCTCGCTTCGGCGGCACCGAGATCACCGGTGCGCGCCTCGAGGTCGCCACGCCGGCGCAGGAGCTCGGGCATGTCGAAACCTCCGCCGCCCAGCTCGACGCGAGCGATCGTCTCATGCAGGACTTGCAGCCCTTCCGTCAACCGTCCCAGCGCAGCCAGTCCTTGCGACAGATCCGCGGCGAACGCGGATGCGTAGAGCTCGTAGCGATCCGCATGCAGGCGCGGCAGCGCGCTCCGCAGCAGATCGACACCGCCGGCCAGCTCGCCGCGGGCGATCATGGTCTGCGCGCGAAAGCCGGTCGCGACGGCTTCGTACGGCGCGAGTCCGTGCAAATTCGCATGGGTCGCGAGGCGCCCCGTCATCGTCTCGACGGCGGCCCAGTCGCCGACCCAGCCGAACACCGAGGATGACCAGCACAGCGCAATGCAATGCATCACCACGTCGCGCGGCGCGGCGGCGCCGACGAGCGGGCGGACGCAATCGAGTGCGCGGTCGGGGAAGCCGCGCAACCACAGCACCCGCGCGAGCGGAATCTGCGGCGTGCGCGAATAGGCGAAATGCCCGGGCTCCGTCCCGCGCAGCGCGGCGTCGTCGCGCACGCCTTCGTCGAGATGGGCCAGCGCCTCAGCCTGGTCGCCGGCGAGATGATAGGACACGCCGAGAAGCGCCTTGCTGCCTGCGATCCCCGCGGTATCGCCGATCTGGCGGGCGATGCGCTCGGCCTGGCGTGCGGTCGGCACGAGGTGCCTGTAGTCGCCGGTGCGGCGATAGAACATGTTCAACCGCGACAGCAGCCTGAACGCATTGGCGTGATCGTCGAGCGCTTCGGCGATCTCCAGCCCGCGCCGGAGTGCGGCCTCGGCCTGCTCGCTGTTGCGCTCCGTGAACATGAAGGCGTGGCCAAGCGTCGACTGCAGCTCGAGCTCCCATTTGCCGCCCTGGTTGGCATCGTCGAGCATCGCGAGCGCGCGGCCCGACCAGATGCGCGCCTCGTTCAGCAGGTTGAGCTCGACGAACAGCCTTGCGGCGCTGCCGGCGAGCGGCACGCGCAGGGCGGCACCGTCGTGGTTGGCAAAACTCCATTCCAACGCCGCACGGGCATCTGCGAGCAGGCTCGCGCGCGCCTGCAGGCGCGAAGCCGGGTCGTCGCCGCCCTGCTCCGCCATGCCGGCTTCGAGCGTGCGCTGAACATAGGCCGTGTGACGGCGCGCGATCGCTGCCGCTTCGCCTGCGTCGACCAGCTTCTGCATGGCATAGGCGCGCGTGGCATCCAGCAGGCGATAGCGTCGCGATGCACCATCGGGCTGCGCCGACACCAGCGACTTGGCCACGAGCTGCTCCAGCGCATCGACGACACGATCACCCGGCGTTCCCTCCTCCGCGGCGACTGCGATCGCCCCCTTGAGCGTGAAGGGGCCTGCGAAGATGGCGAGCCGCTGAAGCACGGTCCGCTCGCTCTCGCCGATCAGGCCAAAACTCCAGTCGAGCGTCGCGCCGAGCGTCTGCTGCCGTGGCGGCGCCGTTCGCCGTCCGCGCCATTCGAGCTTGAGCCTGGAGTCGAGCAGCGCGGCCATCTCCAGCAATCCGTAGACGCCGACGCGCACGGCGGCGAGCTCGATCGCGAGCGCGATGCCGTCGAGCTTGCCGCAGATCTCGGCCAGGACGTCGGCATCCTCGTCCGTGATATCGCCGCGATGGCCTGCGGCCGCGGCACGATCGATGAACAGCTGCGCGGCCGGATAATCCAGCACTTCGCCGGCGCTGAGGCGCGCCCCTTGCGGCGGGCCGGCCAGCGGAACGAGCTCGAAGATCTGCTCGCCTTCCACCAGCAGCGACTCGCGGCTGGTGGCGAGAATCGCGATGTCCGGCGCCTCGCGATAGATGTTTTCGGCCAAACGAGCGACCTCGTCGATGACGTGCTCGCAGCTGTCGAGGATGAGAAGCAGCCGCCGTCCGCGCAGAAAATTGACGATGCTGCCTGAGGGATCATCGTGATGCACGACGAGGCCCAGAGCGGCGGCTACCGTGCTCGCGACCAGCGTGGCGTCCTTCAGTGGGCCGAATTCGAGGAAATGAACGTGGCCCTCGAATGCCTGCCACATGTCATGCGCGAGCGCGGTCGCAACCGTGGTCTTGCCGATGCCGCCCGGTCCTCGCAGCGTGACGAAGCGGTCGCTCAGCAGACGCGCCGACAACTCGGGCAGCACGTCGTCCCGACCGATCATCCGGTCCAGCCGGTGTGGCAAGGCCGCCGGCGCCGCCGTTCTTTCAGGTGCACGCGGCGCGAGTGCCGGAGCGGCGTTGCGCTCGCCACGTTGCACAGGCGCGACGAAGCAATAGCCGCGGCTCGGGACGTTGGTGATGTAGCGGGCCCCGTCCTTGCCGTCGCCAAGCACCTTGCGCAGCTCCGCGACATGGACGCGCAGGCTGATCTCCTCGACCGCGAGGCCGGACCACGCGTAGCTCAGAATCTCGTTCTTCGGCACCACTTCGCCGGCACGGCTGAGGAGCAGGCGCAGAATGTCCATCGCGCGGCTGCCGAGCTTGACCGGCGCTCCGTCCCTCTCGAGCAACCGCGACCGCAGCGAAAACGGTCCGAACGAGACTGCGTCGAAATCAAGGCTCGCCCCGGCGCCATTGCCGGGCGAGCCATGTCCTACCGGGGGTTCGGTCACTTCTGACTCATCTTGACGGCCATTTCATTCAAATGCGCGGCGACTATACTCGCCGTCGATGCGCGGTCCAGCAAGGCACCGTGCCGGCCTCATACCGGCACATCGATCGCCACGCGATGTTCTGCAATGTCCTCACACCGCACCGATCTGCGCAAATAATTGAAATGCTGGACAAAATCAAACGTCCTGCGGCGGGCTGTCACACTTCATGCGCTCGCACAAAATCTAACACCTCCTAATCATCACTAACGGGCTTCTTGCCTGGCTCACGCCTATCCTCTGATCGTGGAAAGCACTGAGAGTTGGCCGATCGCTGCAAGCGGCGACGAGGCCAGGAGAGGACGAGCGATGTTCAATGACTTGCAAGCAGCGCATGCCTGGATCGAATTTCCCGCCAGCCGGTGTGATCGCGAGGCTTCGCACGGGATGCGAGCAATCGCGCAGGAAAACGGATGGCGCAACATCGACCGCGGCCTGAACGCGGATATCACGATTTCGCGATGGGAGGATTCTCGGGCCATCTCGTCGCACGAAGCGACGACGCCGGCGGACCGCTATTTCGTCGCCATCGCGCTGAAGACCGCTCGGGTAAAGCTGACGCGGGACCGTCAGATCATCTTCGACGGCACCATGCCCGCGGGCACGCTGTACGTCAGTGCGCCATCGAAGCTTCTCGGCGTGCAATTCCAGTCGCCCTGCGCTTTCCTGCACTTCCACATCTCCACCGATCATTTTTCGGCGGCGCGGCCGGCGACCGAGGGCCTCAACGACCTCGTCCTGCTGCGCGACCCGCTCGCAGCCGAGCTCGCCAAGGCACTGACCGAGCATGGCGATACCGCGGACCAGCAGTTCGCGCGCTGCATCGGCGAGACCCTTGCGATGCATCTGACCCGGCTCGAGCTGCCACGCTCAAAAGTCAATGCCTTGCCGAAATGGCGGCTACGCCGCGTCGAGCAATATATCGCCGATCACTTTGATCGCTGCATCAGCCTGTCAGAGCTCGCCAATGTCGCAGGCCTCTCGAGGATGCATTTCGCGGCACAGTTCCGCGCCGCGACCGGCTACCGTCCGCGCGAATATCTGCTCAATCATCGCGTCGAGCATGCGAAGACCTTGCTCACGACGACCGAGCGGCCGCTGGCGGAGATCGCGCTTGCCGTCGGCTTCAGCACCCAGGCGCATTTTTCGACCGTGTTCAAGCGCATCAGCGGCGAGTCACCGGCACGCTGGCGTCTGGCCAGCAGGGCCGTGCTGCCTGCTACGGAGGCGCTTTCGCGGCGGCGCCCTGCCGCGGACATGGACGGGATGGTCGGCGCAGCCGCGTAGTTCGTGCGGCGGCAGGCGAATTGGGATCGAGGGAACTGGAATCGAGGGACTTGGAATCAAGCGACTTGAGATCAAGGCACTTGGCATCACGCCATCTGCACTTCGACCGGTTTGCGATTTCTTTGGCGTGAGTGCCCTGCCACTCGCGCCGGCTCGAGCCCTTTTCCTCCCGGGTCTGCGAGCCACTCGGGGCCGTCCCTGCGCCCACACAGGGCGGCCCCCTTTCTTTTGTGTCTCTCGTGTCCTGGACGCGCTACGGCACGGGCACGAGAGCGCAGTATGACTCACACTCCCTCCACGTCGTCGTTGCGAGTGCATTTCGCGTAGACCGGATGGAGCGCAGCGTAATCCGGCGCCTTCGCACTACGGCGCAGCAGTCCCGGCGACGCGCCTACACCGGATCGAACGCGCGGATCGGCGGCAGATTGCCGGTGAACTTCTCCACCTCGACCGTCGTGAGCTGGCCGGTGCAGCCCTGCGCGAAGGACGAGGTGCCGATGTCGCGGGTGAGCACGTTGGGATTGCCGTGAACGCAGAGCGGCGCTTCGTCCTCGGGGTCCATCGGGTCGTACCACGCGCCGGTCGGCAATTGCACCACGCCGGCTGCGATGCCGTCGGTGACATGGACGGCGGCAAGACACGCGCCGCGCTCGTTGAACAGGCGGATGATGTCGCCGTCCTTGATTCCGCGTGCATCGGCATCGCGTGGATTCATGCGCGCGACCTCGCGGCCGCGATGCTTCGCGCCCAGCGAATGGCCGCCGAAGTCGAGCTGGCTGTGCAGGCGCGTCACCGGCTGGTTGGCGACGAGGAAGCACGGCGCGCCGGGTTTCGGCATGTCGGTCTTGTCGAGCCAGACCGGATGGCCGGGGCAATCGGCATCGCCGTGCGCAGCGATCTTGGCTGAATAGATCTCGATGCGCCCGCTCGGCGTCGGCAGCGGATGATTGGCCGGATCCTCGCGAAAGCTGCGCAGCCGGCCGCCGTCGTCGGGCTGTTGCGGCACGACCAGGCTGCCGCGCCGCCAGAATTCGTCGAAATCAGGCGCCTCGAGGCCACGCGCTTGAAGCGAGGCGCGAGTCGGCTCGTACAGATGTTCGAGCCACTGCCGCGACGTGCGCCCTTCGGTGAAAGGTTCGCGCGCACCCAGGCGCTCGGCGAGATCGGCAAAGATGTCGTAATCGTCACGCGCAAGGCCGAAGGGCTCGGCGATCTGGTGCATCGCGACCATCAGGGGATCGTTGGTCGAATAGCCGATGTCCTCGCGCTCCAGCGTCATGGTCGAGGGCAGCACGATGTCCGCGTGCCGCGCCGTCGCGGTCCAGGCGAGCTCGTGCACGACGAACGTATCGAGCTGCGCAAAAGCCTTGCGCAAGCGGTTGATGTCCTGATGGTGATGGAAGGGATTGCCGCCGGCCCAGTAGACGAGGCGGATGTCCGGATAGGTACGCGTCTCGCCATTGTAGCGATAGGTCGTGCCGGGATTGAGCAACATGTCGGCGATGCGCGCGACCGGAATGAAATCGCGCACGCCGTTGCGGCCCTGCCCCAGCGTCGGTCCCGGCACGTCGTTGACGCGGCGGCCGTAATAGCCGATCGCGCCGAGCGAATAAGCATAGCCGCCACCAGGCAGGCCGATCTGGCCGAGTGCTGCTGCGAGCACCATGCCCATCCATACCGGCTGCTCGCCATGCTCGGCGCGCTGGAGCGAATGCGAAACGGTGATCAGCGCACGCTTTCCGGCGGCGCGGCGCGCGAGCTCTCGGATCGCGTCCGCATCGACGCCGCAAATTGCGGCGGCCCATTCGGCATGCTTGGCCTGCCCGTCGCTCTCGCCATTGAGATAGCGCAGGAACACGGGCCAGCCTTCGGTGTAGCGATCGAGGAAGGCCTGGTCGTGCAGGCCTTCGCTCACAAGTGTGTGGACGATGCCGAGCATCAGGGCGGTGTCGGTGCCGGGCAGGCACGTCATCCATTCGGCGCCGGCCTCGACGGGAAGATCGTCGCGCAGCGGGCTGACTAGGATGAACGCGCAGCCGCGCCGGCGCGCGGCTTCCATGGCGCCGCGCTCGACATGCTTGCTGATCGAGCCGCCGGCCACCATGGAGTTCTTCAGCGCCATGCCGCCGAACGCCAGCACGATGTCGGTGTTCTCAGCAATCTGCTCCCAGGTGACGTTGCGCTTGGTGATGTCCTCGTAGCCCGCAAGGATCTGCGGCAGCAGCACCGACGACGCGCCCGAGGAATAGGTATTCACCGAGCGCACATAGCCGCCCATCGCGATGTTGAGGAAGCGATGCACCTGGCTCTGGGCATGATGGAAGCGGCCCGCGCTCGACCAGCCGTAGGAGCCGCCGAACACAGCGCCCGGCCCGCGCGTGTCGCGGATGCGGCCGAGCTCGTCGCCGAGCAGATCGAGCGCCATCTCCCAGCTGACGGAGACGAACTCATCGCGGCCGCGGCGATCGTCCGGGCCGGGTCCGCGCTCGAGCCAGCCGCGGCGGATCGCCGGCTGGGCGATGCGCGCCTGATGACGCAGCGCACCGGGAAAATTGCCGATGATGCCGTTCGGATCGGGGTCGCCCGCATAGGCCCTGACCTCGAGTCCGGCTTCGCTTTGACGCGCGGAAAACACGCCCCAATGCGAGGTGTGGGGCTTGAAGCCGTCAGACAGGTCGAGGCCAGGGTCGGGAAAGCCAATCGTATCGTCCATCGTCTGATCCTTGTTCCGCGCGGCACGGGCCCAGCCGCTGCCGCGTCGATTCCGGTGGCAGTATACCGATCCGCATCCCGATGTCGTCGGGATCAGGGCCGTCGGAAACGCCGGGCTCCCGCGCGCAAGTACAGCTTGATGACCGTCCGACCGCGCGGCCAGCGGCGATTCTTCAGACAATTTATTCTTTATTTTCAATATCTTGTTGGATGACCTTCGGGACACCCCGGTCGCGAAATCTCTTCAAACGACATCGACATGGAAATGTGCGATATGCCGCCCATCCCCACAGCAGCATCGGTCTCATCATGATCCAGCGCGTCTTGCCCTACGAAGGACTCCTCCACGAGGTGGTCGAGCATAATGGCGTGCTCTACATCGGCGGGATCGTCCCCGAGGACACCAGCCTCGATATGTCGGGCCAGGCCAACGACGTCCTCGGGCAACTGGCGCGCCTGTTGAAGACGCTCGGCTCCGATCTCGCCAACGTCTTGCAGGTGACCATCTTCATGACCAACCTGAAGGAGAAGGCGGAGTTCAATGCGGCCTGGAAGGCGCACTTTGCGGAAGCTCACCTGCCGGCGCGCGCTGCGATCGGCGTGGCCGATCTCGGTCCAGGCGTCAAACTCGAGATGACGGCCATCGCGGCCCGGTAACCCCAGGCTCGAGGCGCTCACTTCCAGGCGATCGTGATCGCGCTGATGTTGGAGGCGAGCTCAAGTCCGGCCTTCGGGCCTTGCAATACGATCGTCACGCCCTTTTCGTTGCGCAGATGGGCGCCGTTGACGCCGCCGACGAGTGCGAAGCCGCCGCCGACGGAGCTATAGGTGCCGACGAAGTCGCCGACATCGCGGATGCCTGATGCCCGGCCATCAAATCTGCCGACGGTCGCACCGGCCGTGATGCCGACGCTCAAGCCGGAGACCTTGAAGGGATAGTTCCGACCGCGGTAGTTCAGCACGCCACTGCCGGTGCCGCCTCCGACCAGCAGGCCAGCCTTGACGAACCTCACCTGGACATGGCCGCTCGCTTGCGCGAACGACGGCGTGGCCGGCATCGCGAGCAGGAGGAGCGCGAGCGCGGCAAGGCCGATTGCGGTCGCGCGCCGCATGCGTTCCGGTTTATGGCTTCGCGGCATCGACCTTCTTCCAGGTCTGGTCGGGATCGAACAGCGTGGTGCGCTCGGCGATGACCGCCGTGCGGTTGCCGAGATCCTTCTGGTAGACGGTGCCGGCATGATTGACGAGAAACGTCATCACGCCGGAATTGCCGTATTCGGCGGGCCAAGCGATCAGTCCGAAGCCCCCGATCATCTTGCCCTTGACGACGTAGTTGAGCGCGCCACCGGCCGCGTCGGAACCCTGGCCTTTCAGTATTCGGAAGTAGTAGCCGTGATAAGGCGCCGGTCCCTCGCCTGTGCCTTGCTTGTAGCCTTCGGCCGAGGCCTCCGCGACCAGCGCGCCGAGCGGGCTCGGATCACTGTCGTCACGCCAGAACAGGCCGTCCTTCTTGCCGGGCGTGGAAAGGAAGCGTTGCGCGTAGACACCCGCGCCCTCGCCGCGATCCTTGTCGGCATATTCATTCTGGGCATCGACATAGGCGAGCGCGGTCTGGATCGCGTCGAGCTCGTTGCGGCCGATGCGGCGACGAAGCACCTCGATCCGCCCCTCGTCGGTGTCGAACGCCCAGCCTGTCTTGGTGTTGACCAGCGGAATCGGGAACGGGAAATCGTCCGGCCCCAGTATCAAGGTCGCGGTCTTGTTGCCCTCCGCCTTGATGCCGTGCTTGGCGTCGTACATCGACGTGAAGCGTTGACGGATGTCGTTGTCGGCGACCTCGTCACCGGACGAGACGATATCCTCGGCGGCCCTGCCGAGCACCTTCAGAATGTCGCCCGGCGCGCTTTTGACTGCGGCCGCGAGTGCGGCGGCCGCATCCTCCGGTGTCTTGTAGGATTGCTGTGCCTGTGCCGCCGAGCCAAGCATGGCGAGCGCCACCACGCCCGCCAGGATCGCCCGATGGAGCGATTTCAGGCCGATCATGGCGTCACCTCCGCAGGGATCTTCGCGCCGTCGGCTAGCCAATCGCGGTAGGTGCGGAATGTCAGGCCAAGCTTGTCATAATAGACGCGCAGATAACCATCGCTGCCGCGCGTCACGGCGTCAGGCATCACCTGCTCCACCTCCTGCGCCATCACGCCGACATAGGCCTTGTCGCTGCCGATGTAGCTGAAGCGATAATAGCCGAGGCCGTTAGAGAGATGGCCGAGCAGCGTGATGTCGTGCTTCAGCGCGATGTCGGAGCGCCGGCCACCGCCGCCACCGCCGCGGCCTCCTCCTCCGCCTCCACCACGGAAGCCGCCACCACCACCACCATGCATGGCCATTCCGCCACCGCCGCCGCGCCCGGCATAGCCCCCGCCGCCACCACCGCGCGGCATGCTCGCCATGCTGGAGCGTCCGCGCGCCGATGCTGCGGCCGCCGCCCGACCGGAGGAGACGTTCATCGCGCCGCCGCGATTGCCGTCACCGCCACGATTGGCGGCAGCGCCGCCGCCGGCACGGTTGGCAGCCTTTGCACGATCGCCGCCGCCCTTACCCGCATTCTTGCCTGCATTCTTGGCGCGATCTCCACCACCCTTGGCACGATCTCCCGCGCCAGCGCGATCGCCGCCGCCGGGCCGGTCGCCGCGATTGCCGGCACGATCGCCGCGATCACCGGCACGATCTCCTGCACGGTCACCCGGACCGCCACGATCACCGGCACGGTCGCCGGCGCGATCTCCCGCTCGATCTCCCGCACCCTGGCTCGGACGCAGCACCTGGTTGCCGTCACGGCCGCGGAAATCCATCCGATCCGACGCGCCCGCCCTCACATTGTTGTTGCCGAAGCGTTGCTGGGCGTTGGTGTTGTTGTAGCGCACGCCGCCGCGATGCGCCGGATTGTGCTGCCAGCCGTTGGCGATGTTGGTGGTGCGATGATTGACGTAGACGTTGCGGTTGCCCCAGTTGCAGCCGCCGCCCCAGTAATTGCCCCAGCGCCCGATCGCCCAGGCCGTGCCGAAGGCGATACCGGCTGCGACCACGCCGGCGCCGATATAGGACGGATAGCCCCAATAATAGGGCGGATACTCCGCGTAGGGCCAGGCGCCGTAGACCGTCGCCGGATCGTAATAGGGTACGTACATCTCGGCGGGATCGGCCTGCTGGATGACGACCACCTGCTTGCCTTCCTGGCTCTGAACGCTGACCTTCTGCTGTTTGGTCGTGACCAGCTTCTTGTTGTCATAGGCCTTGTTGCGCAGGCGCTGGATCGCATCCATCACATCGGGCTGCTGGGCGAGAAAAGCGTCGCCCAGCTTCTGGGTCCATTCGAGCTTGTCGCTCATCATCGACAACACATCGGCGGTGCTCGCCAGCGCCTTGACGCTGTCGTCCCAGGCCTGCTTGTCGACCTCGGCCTTCAGCGCATCGCCCTTCAGCGTCTTGCGCTCCTTCAGCCAGCGATCGGCTTGCACGACTTCCAGCGGATAGGTCGATGCCGCCAGCACATTGGCCAGCAGCTCGTCGGGATAGAGCGCGATTGGCGCCACCAGCGCCTCGAGCTGCTCGGGTTTCAGGAGTTCGGCGCTCGGCGGAGGCGGACTTGCGGGCTGTGCCTGCGTGCTTGGCGCCGCCGGCTTGTCAGCTGTCTGCGCGGTTGCGGTGATCGGCATCGTCAGCATCAACGCAAGCGCCATCAGAATCTTGCCGCAACGAAACATACCTTCCTCCATCGAACTTTCCGGCCATCAAGATCGGGCCGCGGCATGGGCGTTTATTGATCAAGATCAACGAAGGGCTGCTTCGCCGCCGTGTTGCGGCGCGAGAGCAATGCCGCGCTGCCCGAGCACAAAACGTCTGCGCTAGTGGATGATCGGGAGCCTGATCGTGAACAGCGCGCCGCCCGACGGCTGGTTCTCGGCGGCTATGGTGCCGTGATGGGCCTCGACGATGGTCTTGACGATTGCAAGCCCCATACCCATGCCCTGAGGCTTCGTCGTGAAGAATGGAGTGAAGATGTTCGCGAGGTCGCCGACCGCAATGCCCGAACCGGTATCGGCGATCCGGATCTCGGCGTAGCTTCCGGCGCGCCCGGTCGATACGCTGACCTCGCGCTTCTTCATGTCCGCCTCGGAGACCGCATCCAACGCATTGATGATCAGGTTGAGAACGACCTGCTGCAGCTGTACGGGATCGCCCTTGACGTGCAGCTCCGCGGCGGCTGGCGCGTAAGCCAGCGTGATCCGGCGCCCGTCGGCGAGCGCCGTCACCAGGCCAATTGCTTCCCGTACCGTGTCGTTCAGTTCGGTGTCCTTGATTTCAAACGGCCGCTTCTTCAGGACGCTGCGAAGCCTGCGGATGACCTCGGACGCCCGCTGATCGTCGCGCCTGATGTCAGCTAGAATCTGGCGGATCTCGTTGATGTCGGGTGAAGTGGCTTTGAGCATGAGCTCCGCCGTCTCGGCATTGGTCAGAATGGAGCCGAGCGGCTGGTTCAGCTCGTGGGCAATCGACGTCGTCAACTCGCCGACGGCCGAGTACCGGTTGGCGTGGGCGAGTTCGGCCAGGCGCTGTCGCGACTCGATCTCGGCCAATTGACGGCGATGGCGCTCGTTCAGAAGCCCGCCGATGAAGCCGGCCTGTATCAAAATCACGGCCGTGATCAGCAGCATCTGCCAGCGATAGCGATCCCAGACGGTCGACTCACGAAACAGGATTTCGCTCCCCGGCGGCAGACTGGTCTCGCTGATCCCCCAGCGCTGCAACTCCCGCCAATCATATTTCGGCGGCCCGAATCCGATCGGCTCGTATTTGATGCGGGTCGGCTTCTCGCCACCGAGGACGAGGATCGCGGCACTGACGGTCTTCGAACTGGTTTCGGCGACGGAGTGCATGGGACCGCCGACGCTGGCGTCGCCGAAGAAAGGCTCCTGATACGAGAAGATCGGCGCGTTCGCGACAGCATGCAGCCTGTGCAGGGCGATATCACCCTCGTGGACATTGCCGGCGGCATCGACCAACATCAGCCCCCAGAACAGCGCGGAATGAGGCGGAAGCGCCGATGCGCGCTTCAGGATCTCCTCAAACGGCAGGTCGGAGTACCAGACGAGGTCGAGCCGGCCTTCCAGCGGTTTCAACTCCCGCTTCACCTCGTCCATCCAGAATTTCTCGAGGGGCGAGGCACCGACCACAATGGCAACCGTTTTGGTATCGGGCAAGAGCTTGAGAATGTTCTCGAAGGCCGCCACGAAATCATTGCGGACGGACACGACCACGTCATTCTCGGTGAGATCCGGGCGGTTCACCAGCCGTTGTTCGACCACGGTCAGCACCGTCGGCGCTTCCGGAAAGAGCTTCGCACGGTATCTCTGCACGAACCGCGCCGCGGGTGCGCCGATGCTCAGCACGATGTCGGGCGGCTTGCCCTGGTAGAGCGAACTGAGATATTCGACGAAGGGCGCTTCCGGGCCCGGATTGTTGAAGCGCGCGCTGAGCAGCGTGTGCTCCTGGACGTCGAGCGGCCAGGGCGATTGCCGCCCGAGTTCGGCCTTGATGCTCCGCGCATATTCACTCCAGGGGCGAAACTCGCGCCCGAAGGAATGCAGGATCAGCACGCGCTTTGGCTCGCTGCGCGCAGCCGAGCCGGGCTCAGCGGCTCGCGCGGGCCCAGACAGCATGCACGCGGCGAGCAACAGGCCGAGACCCAACAGCGTGGTCGCAACCAGCCACTGCTTGACCGACGCCCTGGTCATGCGCCCGCTCCCCTCCGCCTCGGCCGCGCTCCGGCGCCTCCGGACCACAATTCTAGCGAGAACTGGGCCGCTTCGACAGTGCCGAGGACGCGGTCAAGCTGCACGCAGGACGGTCCGTTCGCGAAACAATTCGACCTGGGACCTCAGTGCCCGCTCAGCACCAGCGTCTTGATCGGCAGCAGCAGCGCCTGGATGCGCAGCAGCATCGCATGCACCAGCCCGACGCCGTCGACGACATGCAAGGCAATGGCGCGGCCGGTGCTGGTCTCCTTCGCCGAGATCTCCTCGTGATTGCTGGTATAGGCGTTGACGATGCAGCTGCTGCCCGGCGTCACGCCTTCAAGTCCACCTTTATAGAGTGGCTCCATGAAAGCCAGGATCGTGCCAGGTTGCGCGACATTCTGCGCCTCGATGAGCAGCTCTCCGCTTCGGAACTGTCCGGCCGCGATGTAGTCCTGCACACTGGTGATAACCATCGGAATGATGACCCACGGCTTCGATATGCAGGTCGCTTCCGCCACCATGCCGACTTGCAAAACCTGAGCCTCGATCTGACCAAAGCCCGCCTGTAGACCCCGCCGGCCGGCGCCCTCCGGCACGAGCACGCCCGCCGGTCGCATCAACTGATTGACCACGTCGCCGACGCGGACCAGGAATTGCTCCACGCGACCGTCAACACCGGCTCGGACAAAAGTCTTGTCCAGATCCACCTGCGCCTCGGCTAGCGCCGCTTCGGCACTGGCCTTCTCGGCCGGCAGGAGCGTCGACACGCGCAAGGCCGCCGACTGCCTGGAAGCCGTGGCCGCGTCGACCCCCGCCTGCCGCTGATTGACGAGCACCTGCAGCTTTTCGATGTCGCGCTGCGGCACGATGCCGGGATTGCGACGCTGCAACTCGGACTTGACGTCGAGTTCATCCTTGGCCTGCTGAAGGTTGGCCTTGGCTTCCTCGATCTGCGCGTCGGCCTTGACCACGTCGGATTCCGCGGTCGTCAGGGACGCATCAACCTCGGCGACCTTCCGCCTGGCGGTTTCCAGAGCCGCGCGTTGCTTCAAGCCGTCCAGCCTGAACAGCACGTCGCCCTTCTTCACCGCCTCGCTGTAGCCGATATTGACTTCCGCGACCCGGCCAGAGCCCTCGGGCAGGATCGGCACGGTACGGTAATAGAGCGTCGCCGAGGTCGTTGACGGGTGAAAGTAGAAGATCATGGTGATGAGCGACACCGTGAGCATCAGGCAGCCGGTGATGCCCCATCGCAGCTCGTACCAGATGGAAAAGAACGTGATCTCCTTGCCGAAGCGCTTGCCCTGCGCATAGCGGCGGTAGAGATAGTCGGGCAGGATGGTCAGAAGGGAGCAGAACATGAGCTCAAACATGGCTGCGCTCCTTCTCCTTGGGGACTGACTTCTCTGCCGGTGGGGGGCTCGGTTGCTCGGGTTCGCGCCCGTCGCCCGGAGCGGCGTCAGCGATCCTCTCGACGGAGCCGGCAATGCTGCGCAGCGGCGTGCCGAAATCGGGCAGGTCGATCATCGCGAGCAGCAGGCCTGCCACCCAGAAAATGTGCAAGTGCGTAAAGAGCGAGATGATGCCCAGCACCGCCACGATCTCGAATTGCAGCTTCTGCGACTTGTGCGCCATGCGCTCGGGCAGGCTGTGCAGCTTCCAATAGAGCGTGCCCACCCAGAGCACGGTGCCGATCAGGAAGATCCCCATCACCACCATCAGCGGGTCCACCCCGCTTCCCGGCGCGAGATAGAACGGCAGATGATGCGGGGCCATCGGATGAAGTTGCTCGCTCAACGTTCTCTCCTCGACAGGCGCGTTTCCACTTGAATGCGTCGAATGCAGTGTCGGTATCGGGTGGCGCAATTGCTTGATTTGGATCAACGGGCCTGGAACGGCCCCACCTAGCCTCGCCTGAAAGTTGACGTGCAACAACAGGAGCCGCCTGCCATGCCCGGCATCGATGATCTCATCCCCAGCGCCACGCAGATCCGCAAGGAAGCAGCCCTCAAGGAGGCAGCGAAGGCCGACGAATATGCGCGCCTTGCCGCCGCCGCCGAAGCCGAGAAACACGCCCTCATTGAACGCCTCAGCAAGCCTTCTGGCAAGACCGAGGACGAGAAGATCAAGCTCGCCTCGACGATCATCCAGCGTGCGGTGCGGAACGGCTTGACCGAGGTTCAGGTCTATCGCTTCCCCAACACGCTGTGCACCGACAAGGGCCGCGCTATCAATCAGATGGAAGCGGGCTGGGAGAACACCCTGACCGGAATTCCGAAGGAAATCTTCCAGCTCTGGAGCGATTACCTGAAACCGCGCGGCTATCGCATCGCGTATCAGATCATCGATTTTCCAGGCGGTGTTCCCGGCGACATCGGCGTGACCATTTCCTGGGGTGATTGAGCATGGCCAAGGACGCGCCCGTGGAGCGGATGAAGCGGAAGGACTATGAGAAGGAGCTCGAAAAACTCCAGGTCGAGTTGTGTCACCTTCAGGAATGGGTCAGAGCCCAGAAACTGAAGGTGATCATCATCTTCGAGGGGCGCGACGCGGCCGGCAAGGGCGGGACCATCAAGGCGCTGACCGAAAAGGTGAGTCCGCGCGTGTTCCGTGTCTGCGCCCTGCCCGCGCCCTCCGACCGGCAGAAATCCCAGCTGTTCCTGCAGCGCTATATCGAGCAATTCCCGGCCGGCGGTGAGATCGTGATTTTCGACCGCAGCTGGTACAACCGCGCCGGCGTTGAATACGTCATGGGCTTCTGCTCGCCGACCGAACACAAGCGCTTCCTGGAATTGTGTCCGCTGGTCGAGAAATTCGCCGTGGACGCCGGCATCGTCCTGATCAAGCTCTGGCTCGAGGTCGGGATGGAGGAGCAGGAGCTCCGCTTCAAGGCGCGTATCGAGGATCCGCTGCGGCAGTGGAAGCTGAGCCCGATGGACACCGAGTCGTTCGGGCGCTGGTACGATTACTCGCGCGCGCGTGACATGATGTTCGAGGCGACCGACACGAAGCATGCACCGTGGCGACTGATCCGCTCCGACGACAAGCGGCGAGCGCGGCTCAACGTTATCTCGCACATCCTGAGAACTATCCCTTACAAGGAAGTCAAGCGGGAGAAGGTCAAGCTTCCGCCACGGTCCCACAAGGGACGTTACAACGACCAGGCAAGCCTGCGCGGCCTGAAGTTCGTCGAGGAACGCTACTGAAACGCGAAACGGGCTGCGATGACGCAGCCCGTTTAGCTTGAGCGCCCTCCCGGGCCTATTTCAGCCGGATCGTGACGCCGCCAACCGCAGCCGATACTTCCGCGCCGACCTTCGGCCCGCTGAGCTGGAGGATGACGCCATTGCCGTTCTGCAACTGAACGGCTCCGGCGCCCGCGGCAACCGCGCCGCCCGCGCCGCCCGCCGCGTAGGAGCCTTCGATCGACTCCGGCCCCCTCAGATTGAGTGCGCGCCCGACGAGCTTGGTGGTCGAGGCGCCGATCGTGAAGCCGACGCTCATGCCTGAGACGGTGAAGGGATATTTCTTGCCCCGGTACAGCAGAACGCCCTCGCCGCCACCGACGCCGACGATGAACCCGCCCTTGGTGAAGACCACGGCAACCTGGCCGGTGTCGGCACGCGATGACGTACTGAAACCGGCGACGCCCGCGAGCGAGACGGCCAAGGCGGCATAGATGGCGACTTTTCTCATGTCTCACGTTCTCCTCTTGTTATGACGTCGAGCTATTAGGCCAGGATCATCGCAAAGTAACCGAACACGGTGAGCAGGATGCCCGACACCGCGTAGCCGACCGGAAATCCGATCCAGGGCACGGAGCTCTGGATCTCCACCGCGGCCTCGCGGCACGGGCCGGAGTGCGACCGCGCACCGGCAACGCCGCCCATCAGCACGGCCGGGTTGATCTTGAAGACGTGATAGCCGATCGCCCAGACGATGAACGGCGGGATCGTGCAGGCGATGAAGCCGGCGACGAAGATCTTCAAGGCAACGGCACCGGTAAGCTGCGCCAGCAATCCGGCACCGGCATTGACACCGACGATGGCGACGAAGACCACGAGACCGAGGTCCTCCAGCACGTTGCGCGCCGCGTTCGGCGTATTGCCGAAGAAGCGCAGCCGCGAGACCAGCGACGACACGATCACGCCCGACAGCAACAGACCGCCGGCATTGCCGAGACCGATCTTGGCACCGAAGGCCGGAAATTCGATCATGCCAATCAAGAAACCGAGGATCATGCCCGCGGCCAGCGTCAGCAGGTCGGTCGACGTATTGGTCCGCGCGATGCGTCCCCACATCTCGCCGAGTTCGTTGACGGCCGACTTGAGGCCGACTACCGAGACGATGTCCATCCGCTGCAGCTCGGTCTTGAGACCGGCGGCAAGTGGTACACCACCACGCTCGACCTTGGTGACCTGCAACTGGCCGGCGATCGCCGTGTCGCGGAAGGATTCAAAGGTGCGTCCGACCATCTCCTTGTTGGTGACGAGGATGTCGGCCTGATCCATGGGAATGCCCAGCGCCGTGGTGTCGGCAACCTCGGGGCCGATCAGGCCCATCTTGTCGGTGAGATGCTCCGTCGAGCCGCCGAGCGCGACGACGTCGCCCTTCTGCAGCACGAACGCAGGATCGGCTCCCTGCGGCTCGCCGCCGCGCGCCACGTTGACGATCCGGTACTCCGGATGGATCGAGCGGAATTTGGCGATGCTCATGCCGACCTGCGTCGGATTTTCCAGCCGATAGGCACGCAGACCGAACTGCCGATAACCGGTCAGGCCGCCGCCCTCGAGATCCTTGACGCCAAACTCCTTCTCGTACTGCCTGGCCGCCGCCTTGGCATCGACGCCCCACCACCGCGGCAGGTACTTGCAGATCAGGATGATGCCGACGGTACCCCAGATGTAGGTGATGCCGTAGGACAGCGCGATCATGCCCGACGCATCCTCGGGCTTCATGCCTTCAGGAAGCTTGACGACGCCCGAGGTGATCGCCTGCTCGGCCGAGCCGATTGCGGCCGACATGGTCTGCGACCCCGCCAGCATGCCGCCAGCCGCGCCGATCGGAAGCGCGAAGAGTCTTGAACAGATGACGACGAGCGCCAGACCAAGGACGCTGGACACCAGCGCCAAGATGCAGAACTTGAGGCCATCGCCCTTCAGGCTGTTGATGAAGGACGGCCCCACGCGCAGGCCGACGCCGTACATGAAGAGGTAATAGAACAAGCTCTTTGCAAAGTTGTTGAGCTCGAGCTTCACGCCGTAGGTCGAGGCCCACACCGCCAGCCCGGCGCCGACCACGATGGCGCCGGCGACCATGCCGAGGCCGTAGCCCTTGATGCTGGCCCGGCCGATCCAGACGGCAAGGCCAACGACGAAGAACAGCAGCAGAAACGGGTTCTGCTGCAAGAACGTGAAAAAGCCTTGCATGACCGTCCCCTGTTATGATGCGGCCTTCAGCTTCGGCGTGGCGCCCGGCTTGGGCCGGCCGATCTTCGCCAAGGCTTCGGTGCGTACGAGCTTCAAGCCTTCCTTGGCGTCGTAGCCGTGGATTTCCTTCACATCGAGCTTGCGCATGAAGTCGATGGTTTCCTGGGTGATGACCTGGCCCGGCACCATGATCGGGAAGCCCGGCGGATACGGGATCACGAAACTGGCCGAGACGAGATCGGGGCCGGCCTTCAGGCGGCGGTCGATCTCGGGATCGCCGAGCCGGATATATTCGCATCCGGCTGCGTCATAGGCCGAGTAGAAGCCGCTGCGGATATCGCCCTCGTTGGTCTTGGTGCCGGCATCGCCGCGGAAACTATCGTGGAAATGCGAGAAGTTCGGCAGGTCGGGCACGTCGGTCATCAGGCTCTTGACCCGCGCCTCGAATGTCTTCTTCGCATTGGCGCCACCCTGGACAAGTCCGCGGTCGACCTCGCCCGCGATCTCGGCCAGCACCCTCACCAGATGCGCGACGTCGCTGCGGGTGTTGTTGATGTTGGACTGGAACAACACCGAGTTGCGCGAGGTCTTGTTGATCTGGATGTTGTACTCGTTCGCCAGGATGCCCTTGAACTGCGTGCCGTCGTAACCGGCGGTGCCGCACACCAGCGTCATCCGGGTCGGATCGAGGCAGAACTCGTCGTCGTCCAGACTCTTCAGGATGTTCGCCCAGTTCGTGCCGGCCGCGAGATAGTCGGTGAAGCCGCTCTGGCGGTATTGCGCGGGTACCATCGCGTCCGCACCAAGGATGCGGAAATATTTCGAGATCAGGGGATTGTTGTTGACCGCATTACGGATAGCGAACGCGATCTCCATCGCATTGGCCACGAGACCATAGCCCTCGAGCTCCATCTGGCGCCGCGACACGTCGAGGCTCGCGATGAGCTGCTGGTTCGGGCTGGTCGATGCGTGCGTGAACACCGCCTCCTTGAACTGCTGCTCGACCGTATGGAATTCGACGTCCTTGACCGACAGCATCGAGCCCTGCCGGATCGCCGACATCGACTTGTGGGTCGAGTTGGTCTGGTAGACGCGCAGGCGGATCTGACGCGGATCGGGAATCAGCCGGGTCTTGAGCAGCACCTCGTTCGACGGGTTCTTGCCGAGCTCGGCCTGCTGCTTCTCGTAGGCCGTGACCGATTTCGGGTCGTGCATCCAGGCCTCGATCTCATTGGCGGCACCCATCGCGGTCCGCCGCCGCAGGTATGGCGAGAAGCGTGCAAAGCCGAACCAGGCTTCATCCCAGAGGAAGATCAGGTCGGGCTTGATCGCGAGGCATTCCTCCATCACCCGGCGGGTGTTGTAGATGTGACCGTCGAAAGTGCAGTTGGTCAGGTCGAGCATCTTGACGCGGTCGAGCCGGCCATCCGCCTTCGCATTCAGCAGGGCCTGCTTGACCGTCTTCAGCGGCACCGCGCCATACATCGAATATGCCGTCATCGGGAACGCTTCGACATAGATCGGCTGGGCGCCGGCCAGCACCATGCCGTAATGGTGCGACTTGTGGCAGTTGCGATCGACGATCGCGATGTCGCCGGGCGCGAGCAGCGCCTGCACCGCCATCTTGTTCGAGGTCGAGGTACCGTTGGTGACGAAGAACACGCGATCCGCGCCGAGCGCACGCGCCGCCTTGTCCTGCGCCTTCTTGATGTTGCCGGTCGGCTCCAGCAGGCTGTCGAGGCCGCCGGTGGTCGCGCTGCTCTCGGCCAGGAACAGGTTCAAGCCGTAGAACTCGCCCATATCGCGGATCCAGTCCGACTTGAAAACCGATTTGCCGCGCGCGATCGGCAGCGCATGGAACGTCCCGATCGGACGCTGCGCATACTTCTTGAGATTGTCGAAGAACGGTGTGTCGAAGCGGTCCTGGATGCCTTCGAGGATAGACAGATGGAGCTCCAGGAGTTCCTCGATCGAATAGAATATCCGCCGGACCACACTGGCTTCGGGGTCCCCCGCCATCGCCTCGACGTCGCGATTGGACATCAGATAGAGGTCAAGCTCGGGACGCACCCGCTTGATGATATGCGCGAGCCGCAGTGCGGACGCATCCGATTCGTCATTAAGGCCCGCGGTGGCGGTCATGGTGCGCAAGATCGGCGCGTCGTGTCGCGATCGCAGAGTGAAGCCTTCGTTGATGACGACGGCTGCGATGTTGGGGTTGAGCATCGTGGCGCAGAATGCGTCTTCGAGGCTGCCGACGATGACCGGCTCATAGACGAAGGAATCGACCGGACGCCGCAGCTTGCGCCATTCATTGACGAGCGCGGGCCATTTGCCGGACGAGAGGCCGGTGACAATCAGGGTTTCGAAGTAGGGGCGATGTGCGGTGTGCTGCCCGAACACCTGCGGCACCAGATCGGAGGCGTCACCATTATCCTCGTCATTCACATTCCAGTCGCCGGCATGCTGGCGGAAGGACCTCGTCGTCAGGGCCTGCGTCAGCCGTGTCGCAAGGGCGAGCGACGTTGCCGCATCGCCAGTGGCGGCCGCTTCCCGCAGAGCCCCCATCAGTTGCAGCCCGGGATAGCCGTGAAACTCTTCCGTCACGGAGAGATCGGCCAGCGCGGCATCGTATTTCGCACGATCGCCGCCGCGCGCCCAAACCTTTGCGGCTTCCACGAGATCGCGCCAGTCGTCCGCCCGTCCACCGGGGCCAGACAGGAACTGATCGATGCGCTTCTGCGCGGGCTTGGCGTCTTTGGACATGTTTCACTCCCGATCCATATCAAGCCGTAGGGCATGAGTGATGCCGGATCGTGAGTGCAGCGCCGCTTGCTCCATTGATCCAAGTCAACGGTCGCGCGATATGCCGGGGCCGGGAGCATGGCCGGCGACGCCTCTTTGCAACGCAATAGGCCATCGCTGACCGATTGGAGGGCAGCTGAGAGATCAGACCGTTCCTCGGGCATCGTTGGGCTGAGCATCGCCAAGAACGCTGTCCAGCGACCGCAGCCAGTCGCCGCTGTCGGTCTTCTCCGCCAGCCCCTCCGCCCGCAACAGATCGCGCAGCTGCGCATGCGCACCGACGATGCAGAAGGCGATATGCCGGGAGGCGAGCTCGTCGTAAAGGTCGCGTAACATGCCCGCGCCGGCCAGATCGATGTAGGGCGATGCGGAGAGGTCGCAGATTACCAGCTTGATATCGACCGATCTGAGCAAGGCGTCCAAAACTGCCTCCCTGATCGTTTCGGCATTGATGTAGAGCAGCGAGGCTTCGGGCCGGAACGCGATGACGCCGACGAGCGGCTCGACACCCTCATGCCGCGCATTGTCGGAATAGCGGCCGCTACCCGGGAGCCGGCCGAGGAACGCCACATTCGGACGTGAGGCGCGCGCCAGCAGCAGCACGATCGACGCGATGGCCGCCAGCAGGACGCCTTGCAGGATTCCCAGGAGCAGGACGGACACCAGGGCAATCGCCGCAGCATAGAAATCGATCCGGCTGACATGCCACATCCGCAGCAGCGCACGGACGTCGACCAGCCTGTAGACCGCGGCAAAGACGATGGCCGCCAGCACCGCCTTGGGCAGATTCGTCAGCAGCCCCGTGAAGAACAGCAGGCACAGTGCGAGCGTCGCCGAGCAGATCACCAGCGCCAACGGCGTGCGCGCGCCCGCATTGTCGTTGACGGCGGATTGCGACAGGCCGCCGGCGACGGGATAGCCGTGGCCGAAGGCGGCGACCAGGTTCGCCGCCCCCAGCCCCAAAAACTCCTGCCGGACATCCAGAGCATAGCCGTGCTTGGCGGCAAAGCTGCGAGCCGCAGAGACACCCTCTATATAGGCCAGCAGAACGCATCCCGCGGCCAACGGGAAAAGTTCGTCGGGCTCGAGCAGACCAAACCTGGGTATTCCAATCGCCGGCAACCCTTCGGGGATCGTCCCGGTGACCGGCACCCCGAGGGACGCAAGGCCAAGCAGCGTCGCAAACACGATCGACAGCGCCATGATCGTGAGTCCGACCGGCTTTCCCGGCAGACGCCGTTCTCCGAGCAGCAGGAGCAGCAGCGCGATCGCCCCGATCGCCAGAACGAGCGGCTTCGTGTCGCCGAGCTGACCACTGAGCTTGATGGCGCGATCGAAGAAATTGTGACCGCCTCCGGCGACGCCGAACAAGCTCGGCAACTGGCTCATGATGATGGTGAGCCCGGCGCCGGCCTTGAAACCGACCAATATGCTGTCGCTGACCAGGCGAACGAGAACGCTGAGCTTGAACAGCCAGGAGATCAGGCACAACAGCGCCACCGCGCAGGCGGCAAGGCTCGCGATCTCGCCATATTTCGCCGCGTCTCCGCCGGCCAGCGCCCCGACCGTGGCCGCAATCATCAGCGAGATCGCAGAGGTCGGACCGACCGCAAGCTGGCGCGACGACCCGAGCAGCGCGTAGCCGATCCCGCCAAGCATATAGCCATAGATGCCGATCTGCGGCGGCAATCCGGCCAGCGTCGCGTAGGCGAGCGACACCGGAATGGCGTAGGCCGCGAGCGTGATGCCGGCGATGGCATCCGGACGCAGCCAGGCGCTGCGATAGTCCGCGAGCCAGGTCGCCGGCGGAAAGAACCGCGATATCCGCCCGAACGCGTTCATATGCGGGCCTCGGCGCGGCGGGCTTCACAGCCCAGGAGCACGGTCAGGAGAGCGATCACGGGGACACCAAGCGCCAGATTTGGAATCTGCTTGGTCGCGAAGGCACCGACGGCGGCCCCGAGGCCGAAAGTGCCGCATAGTGCGGCAAAAATACCAGAGCGCCGAAACGAACCGCCTCCGGATACCGCGGCGAATACGCCTTCAATTGCCTGCCGCATGTTTCCGGTGATCATCACCGAGCTGTAGGCCACACCTTCGACCCTGGTGAAGACCGCGGTCTGCATGGCGGCGACGAACGAGATGCCCAGCGTGCCGGCGAGGTCCGGCAGGCGATTGTGCAAGATGCCGATGGCAATCAGCAGCAGGATTTCGATCAACGTGCTGATGGGGCTGGCACGGTCTCCGGTCGCGCGGCGAAGCCACGCTGCGACCACGATACCGACCGCAAAAGCGAGGATCGGTGGGACAAAATGCAGCGCTTCCGGCCAGATGCCGATCGAACCATAGACCCAAAGCAGAACCAGATTGGCCGTCTGCGCGTTGGCCATCACGCCGTGGATGATCCAGGTGTAGGCATCGAGATAGCCGCCGGCGAAGGCGAGCAACAACGCAATTTGCACCGTCTCGTCGCGGCGTATCGACGAAGCAGCGGCGATATCCATCGTGCTCATGTCCGAAACATCGGCTCTCCCAACTCCTGCATGGGTCCATAGGCGACAGCTTGCCTTGGGGGAGGATTGATCTGGATCAAGCGTCGCCTGGTTCCATGAACCAGATTCGGCGGAAATTGCTGGAGGGCATGCGCCATGGGCACCGTTAGGTGGATCATCTCCACGGCTCCGGAGATCTTCCTGTTGCTCGCCATTGCGATTGGTACGGTGCTTGGTCGCGTCAAGGTTCGCGGCTTCTCGATCGGAACGACGGCCTGCATCCTGGTCGTCGCCGTGCTCATCGGCCAGCTCGGGACCTTTACGTTCCCCTCGCTGCTGCGCGTGATTCTGTTCAGTCTGTTCGTGTTCACGATCGGCTACCGGTCCGGCCCAGAGTTCTTCGCGTCCCTCAGCATCCGCACTCTGGCGCAGGTCGTCATGGCGCTCGTGCTCGGCGGCACGGGTCTGATCCTCGTCCTGATATTCGCCTTCACGTTCAAGCTCGATCCGGGCACGGCCTCGGGACTTGCCGCCGGTGGGCTGACACAATCCTCCATCATCGGCACCGCCTCTGGCGCGCTGGCGCAACTCGGCCTGCCCAACGACGCCTTTAAGCAGCAGGAGGCGAACATCGCCGCCGGCTACGCCGTCACTTACGTCCTCGGCTACATCCTCACACTCCTGTACGTGCCGTTTGTCGCGCCGAAGCTGATGGGGGTCGATTTGAAGGAGGAGGCGGCGAAGCTGGAGGCGGAGCTTTCCGGCGGCAATCCGCCACAGAACGAAAATCTCCATTATCGGAAGTTCCAAGCGCGCGCCTATCGGGTCTCGACCGCCGCGGGACGCACGGTCAAGGATATCGAAGAGGAAATCGGCAGCCGCACTGTCGTCGAGCGAATCGTGCGGGATGGAGCCGACGTTGAGCCGCGCCTCGACACCATTCTCGAATCGGGCGACGACATCGTCATTGCCGGGCGAACGGCGTCCCTCGTCGCTGCAAAGCCGGTCATCGGCAAGGAGATCGATGCCGACGAGATTCTGAAGGCTATTCCGGGCAACGTGATCAACGTCCTCGTCGACAGCCGCGATCTCCATGGCCGGTCGATCAAGGAGATCGCCGAACGCGTCGGCAACGACGCACGCGGCGTCTATCTCCGCACGCTGACCCGGATGAGCCGCGAGGTCCCCCTGGGCCCGGATACCCGCGTCTATGTGGGCGACGTCATGACGCTCGTCGGCAGCACCCGCAACATCGAGCGCGCCGCCACGAAAGTCGGACAGATCTTGCGCTCCGGCGACCGCGCCGACATCGCTTTTCTCGCAACCGGTATCGCGGCGGGCCTGCTCGCAGGCCTCATCAGCTTCAAGGTCGGCGGTATTCCGCTGACCCTGGGCGGCGGCGGCGGCGCGCTGATCGCGGGCCTCGTCTGCGGCTGGCTGCGGTCGCGCCGGCCGACTATCGGCGCTTTGCCGCCCGCCGCGCAGCAGACGCTGAGCGATCTCGGGCTCGGCGGCTTCATCGCCGCCATCGGTCTCGGCAACGGAGCCGCGGCCTGGACTGCGATCCAGGCCCACGGGGTGTTGCTGGTCGGAATGGGCCTGGTCGTCACGCTGGTGCCGCTAATCGTCGCGACGCTGTTTGCGCGCTATGTGGTGCACATGAATCCGGTCATCACCTGCGGTGCGCTGGCGGGCGCCATGACCGTCGATGCTGCGGTGACCGGAGCCTGCGACGTCGCCGAGAGCCAGACGCCGGTGCTCGGCGTCGCTGTGCCCTACGCCGTCGGCAATGTCGTCCTGACCGTACTCGGCCCGATTATCGTGGCCCTCACCTACACCGGCTGACGGAGGCGACGATGCGCAGGCAATTGGCCGCAATCATCCGACCGTTCGTGATGGCTCTACTTACCCTCGCCGCCTTCGTCCTGCCGGTGCGCGCCGAGGACAATGTCCGCATCCAGGAGGAGATCTGGGCGCTGCCGCTGCCGCTTCCGATGTTCGCCTATGTGGTGCGGCCCGTCGGCGACGGCCCCTTCCCGCTCGCGATCATGAACCACGGCGTGTCGCTCAAGCCGGTCGATCGCGGCTTCTTTCCGCTGGTGGAATTCCGCGATGCAGCGAAGTGGTTCGCCAAACGCGGCTATTTCGTCGTGGCGCCGGTCGGCACCGGATATGGCGCAGCCGCCATCGACATTCCCGAGCACGGTCTCTACGGGCCGTTCTTCGCCAAGGTCGGCAAATGCACCAACCCGAACTTCCGTGACGCCGGACGTGCGTTGGCGCTGGCCGATCTCTGGATCATCGACTACATGATCGCCGAGAAACGCGTTCTGCCAGAGGACGTCGTCGTCATCGGACAGTCCGCCGGCGGCTGGGCTTCCATTGCGCTCTCGAGCGTGAACCCGCCGCAGGTCAAGGCGATCATCACCTTTGCGGCAGGTCGCGGCGGACGCGTCGACGGCAAGCCCAACAACAACTGCGCGCCGGACAGACTGGTCGAAGCGACCGCGGATTTTGGCCGGACCTCGCGGGTGCCGATGCTGTGGTTCTATATCGAAAACGATACGTTCTTCGGCCCGGCCCTGTCGAAGCGCATGCATGCAGCATTCACGGCGGCTGGCGGCCGCGCCGAATATCATCTGATGCCGCCCTTCGGCAACGAGGGCCATTTCTTCATCGGCTCTCCGGACGCGATCCCGCTGTGGTCGCCGCTGGTGGCGAAGTTCCTCGACGCGCAGAAATAGAGTTCAGGTTCGGAGGCACATCATGCCGA
Source organism: Bradyrhizobium sp. 613_E4_N2_2 (assembly GCF_052075995.1). Taxonomy (NCBI): domain Bacteria; kingdom Pseudomonadati; phylum Pseudomonadota; class Alphaproteobacteria; order Hyphomicrobiales; family Nitrobacteraceae; genus Bradyrhizobium; species Bradyrhizobium sp. 613_E4_N2_2. Next base: position 2,499,619 of record NZ_CP197234.1, on the reverse strand, counting down.
GTCCCCGCAATTGTCTCTCTGGCCTGCTGGTCGTCGCGGTCGCCGGAAGCGCGACATGTGCCGGCATCGCCGCGCCGAAATCCGCGCAGGCCGATAAACCCGCCGAGGTCGCGACGCGCGGCCAGCGCGAGGCAAAGGACATCGTCTACGGAGACTGGCAGAAGCTCTGCTTCAAGGCAGGCGGTGCGCCGACGCTGTGCCGGACGTCAATCACCGGCAAGTTTCCAACCGGCCAGACGGCCGTGCGCGTGGACCTCATCGAGCGCGAGGGCACTCCTTCGGCAAGGCTGCAGCTCTTCGTGCCCGTCGGCATGTACCTGCAACAGCCGGCGAAGCTGACCGTCGACCAGGGCAGCCCCCTCCGCATCCCCTACAGCTGGTGCCTGACCAACGCCTGCATTGCGGCCGACGTCGCGCCTCCCGCGATCATCAAGGAGATGATGTCAGGGAAGACACTTGTCCTCGAGGTCGTCGATTCAAACCTGCTGGCATTGACGACCTCGGTGCCGCTGGCGCAGTTCGCGTCCGTCCACAAGGGCGCACCGGCCAGGACGTTGGAGCAATATGTCGACGAATGAGCGGCCGTGCTGCGTTACGCAGCCGACGCACGCGCCACCGACTCGATCAGGGACTCCGCCGTGAACGGCTTGACCAGATAGGCAATGCATCCGGACGCGACCGCGGCGGCGCGGTTCGCCGAGCTGTCATTTCCGGTGATGTAGATCACCGGTGCTGTGACACCCTCCTCGGCCAGTTGCCGGCGCAGGTCGATGCCGGACCTTCCGTTCAGGTCGATATCGAGAACGATGCAAATCGCCTTGTCGAAGCTGCCGTGATGGAGCAAGGCTCCAGCAGAGTCGAAGAGCGTCGCGGCAAAGCCATGCTCGCGGAGCAGCCTGTTCACGCTGGTCCGGATGGAGGGATCGTCATCGACGACAAAAACAGAGTCACGCTCTGGCAAGGAAGTGCCCCTTCGAGACGAATGACTGATCACGGCGGCGCCGGCGCCATATTCGCCTGGTCTAATTGCGTGTCGGGCAAACCGCCGCATTCGCCGCCCTACATGGCAGCACCACACCAACGAATTTCATATTGTCTCTTGGGGAAGTCACACCGCGGGAACTGTGCCGTGACGACAAATCAGCTAATCGTCGCTCGTATCGAGCATTCCAAGCCGCTCCGCGATCGAAACGAGCTCCGCCAGCGAACGAACCTGCATCTTCTCCATCACCTGGTGACGGTGCGCCTTCACGGTGCGCTCGGTGGTTCCAAGCTCATGCGCGATCTGCTTGTTGATCCTGCCGCGGACGATGAGATCGAACACCTGACGCTCGCGATGCGTCAATGCGGCGAGGTGAATGCGGAAGGTCTCGAGCCTTCCGCGATGCGCCTGCGCGGTGTGCTGGCGCACCAGCGCGCGCTCAATCGCAGCGATCAACTGCTCGGAGGATACCGGCTTGGTCAGGAAATCCTCCGCGCCGGCCTTGATGGCCTGCACCGTGGTTGGCGTGTCGGCGTGTCCGGTCAGGAATATGATTGGCAGCGTCGAGCCCGACGCGACCAAGCGGGTCTGCAAGTCGGGGCCGCTCAGCCCCGGTATCCACACGTCGAGCAGGATGCATCCCGGCTGCGCGTCATCAGGCGCCGCATCCAGTAAATCCTGCGCCGATGCGTAGGTCGCAACGTCGTAGCCAGCGAGCTTCAACCGGCGCGCGATCGCCGTCCGGAAGGAATCGTCGTCGTCCACCACGTGAACAAGGCCGGGCACGCATCACCTCTTGCTGAATTCCGACAGCTTCTCAATCCGCGCAACAACCTCCCAACAGGCGTCCACGCTGTCCCTTGGTACAATGAACCTTGGGACAATGGATGAGAATGCCGCCTTAGTCGTAAATCAACTTCGACGGGAGTGGGACGGCGCGGCGCATTCCCAGCGGCGAGACTTTTCGTCTGACAGACCAATTCGGCGATGAGCTGAGGAGTTGGCCTATGTTCGTTCGCATTACAGCGGATTCGACGCCGCGTCCCAACTCCCTTCGTGACCTCGGCATGACCAGCGATTCAAATGCGCTCGTCAGTTTAAGCCAATTTACCTATAAAAAAGGCAGCGAAATCTACGGGGAGAGAGAGCCCGCCGAATATGTCTATCAGGTGACGTCCGGTGCGGTGCGAAGCTACAAGCTGCTGTCGGACGGCCGCAGGCAGATTGGCGCCTTTCACCTCGCCGGCGACATTTTTGGCCTGGAGAACGGCAACGAGCACCGCTTCACCACGGAAGCGATCGTCGACACAACGGTGCGCCTGGTCAGACGGCAAAGCCTCGAAATGGTGGCCGAAAGCGATGCGATGGTCGCCAGAAACCTCCTCAGCATGACCACGAACAACCTCCAGCATGCGGAGGACCACATGCTGCTGCTGGGACGCAAGACCTCGCTGGAGCGGGTCGCGGCGTTCCTGCTCGAGATGGACGGGCGGTTGACGGCGTCCGGCGTCATGGCGCTGCCGATGTCGCGGCGCGATATCGCCGATTACCTCGGCCTGACGCTGGAGACGGTATCCCGCGCGCTGTCACGGCTCCATGAGCTCGGCGCCCTCGGCTTCGTCGGCAACACCCAGCGTCAGATCGTGCTGCTGGATCGGCACCAGCTTGCAAGCCTCGACCTGCAGCCTTGAGCGGGCCGACACCGGCGAATGGCACAAACTGCACATCACACCGGTACCGTCCGATGCTAGCCTCTTCCGATGTGGAACGAGACCGCATTTCGGATCGTAGTCGTTTTGTTCGGGACGCTGCCGGTGGCGTTCACGGCCATGATCCTTTTCCTGGGGTGAGCCCGGCTCTGACCGAAGCCGCCATCGGTATCAGGATCATTTAAGGCCAGGCGCCTGGGTTACGCCGAGGTGCTCGAGAGTCTTGCGCAAGACCTCGAACAGGATGGCGGCCGACCAGCCGAACAGCAGGACACCGTTCATAGCCGTCAACGGGCCGATGAGGCGCCATTCGCGCACCGGCGTGATATCGCCGTAGCCGAGCGTGGTATAGTTGACGAAGGCGAAATAGAGCACATCACTGCCCGGTGCTGCGGCCTGAACGACTTCATACATCAGAGCCCACACCAGCACCTCCAGCGTATGTGCGACCTGCAACACCACGGCTGTCGCGACCATGACACCCATCAGGTGCACTCTTGGTCTCCTGGTTTGCCGCAAGCCCGCGCCGCGGGCGATCCCGACGGCGACGATGGTCACCAGCGCATGGATTCCGATATTGATCACGCTGACCAGCGTACCGACGAGGAATTGAAGAAGCATCGCGCGCCGCCAATCCTTTTCAGCTTTCCGGGAAGCTGCCTCAACGTGGCGACGGCCCGTTCAACAAGAGCGCCAACGTGTGCCGCGCGATGGTCAATTCATCGTCGGACGGGAGCACATAGAGAGGGATACGACTATCGCGGCGCGAGATCAGCCGTGCGTTATGGGCGTTGGCCTTCGCACCCAGTATAGCACCGAGCCAGCTCAACCTTTCGGCGATGCGCGCGCGGATCGCGGTCGAGCCTTGGCCGATCGCGCCGGTGAAAACAAAGGCGTCAAGCCCCTCCAGCGCGGCCGCGAGCAGGCCGGCGTTGAGGCCGGCGCAGTAGGCGAGGTGCTCGACGGCCTGTTCTGCTCGCAGAAAACGAGCCGCCGCACCGTCGTCACCCGGATTGGTGAACAGAAATGCGTCGCCGGGATCGATTTCACCTGCGGAATGGTCCGACGGCGATGCGCCAAAGGCATAGAATCCATTCGTGCTTTCGACGCTGCGGCCTTCCTTCAGCGCGCACATCGAGCTGGTGTCATCGAGGCACGCAACGATCACGCGGCGCGCGGCAATCTCGGGGGCCTCAAGCGTCAGAGCTCGTGCGATCGACTCGTAGCAAAGACCGTGAGCCCCGTAACGCCTTACGTCACCTGCGCAGAGTTGATGCGCAATAGGATAGCTGCCGTTCTCCACGACCTTGCCAAGATGGAATGCAGTATCGAAGCAGGCGACTTGCGGTAGCGCCGGATGATTGGCCTGCATGATACGGATTGGCGCAAGATTATACGGTTGAAGCAGCGGCGCGAGTGCAATCAGCCGCTCCAGACGCGCCATCACGACATCATCGATCAGGGCCGGTCGGGCGTCATCCGGTCCTCCCTGAGCGACGCGATGTCCCACGGCCAGCGGCTGGATTCCCAATTCGTCCCGCAGCCAGCTATCGACAACCGCGCATGCCGCCGGGATGTCATCGACGTCGTCGTTCTGATAGGTGCGGTGCGCCAACGGATCGCCGTTCGCTCTGCTCGCCCTGAGGCGCGGATGGCGGCCGAGCCCGTCAAGCCGTCCCTTGATTTGCCGTTCCAGCCTCCCCTCGCCTCGTACGGAGAAGAGCTGGAAGTTCACGCTTCCTGCATTCGCATCGATGGCAAGGATCGCATCCATGGCGGTCAGTCGACAGCCGTCATCGCCGGGGACGTTTGCCCGAATGCGCAATCCCGCTGCGACGTTTGATGGGCCATCGACATGCCTGAGGTCAGATCTGCCTACGCCCAATCAGGGCGCATCGGGAGTCGAGAGGATTGACTTAGGTCAAAGGTGATGCGTGCGGAGATTCAGGTCTCTTCCGGCCTTTTCGGCGCAGCGGCGCGGTCGTTCCGGATCCAGGCCGCCGCGAGTTCCCAGGCGACCGACAGGATGATCGGCCCGATGAAGAGGCCGATGATTCCGTGCGCGAGCGTTCCGCCGATCACCCCGATCAGGATCACGATCGTCGGCGTGGTCAGGCCGCGCCCCATGACGATGGGTTTCAGGATGTTGTCGAGGATGCCGACGGCGCCGAGGAAGACGGTCAGGAGCACCGCGGTGGTCACGTCCTTGTCCATCCAGATCCAGACGACCACGGGGAAGAGAACGAGGAAGGGGCCGATCTGCACGATCGACAGCAACAGGACGAGGAATGCCAGCAGGCCGGCACTCGGGGCGCCTGCGAGCTTGAAGCCGATGCCGGCCAACAGCGACTGCACGATTGCGACACCGATGATGCCCTGCGACACCGCGCGGATGGTCGCGCCGGCGAGCTCCAGAAAATGCTCGCTCTGCTCCGGTACGACCCGGAACAGGAAGCCGCGCACCGCGTCGACGAGCTGCGGACCGTAGGGAAAGAGGAAGCCGGCGACGAATACCGACAGCAGGAACTGGAGCGTGCCGACACCGGCATCACCGGCGAGCGACAGCATGATCCCGGCAAGCGGTTTCAGATACGGCATCACCTCGCTCAGCGCCGCGCGAATATTGCTGTTGGCCTGGGTCCAGAGATCGTAGAGCTGGGTGCCGATCAGCGGCCAGCTCTTGATCTGTTCGGGCGCCTCCGTAAGCGTGAGATCGCCGCTGCTGATCTGGCCCGCGAGATCCTTGATCCCGTCGACTGCGCTCATGCCGAGCCAGGCCGCAGGACCAATGACGATGCCCAGCGTAACCAGCGTGAGAATGGACGCGGCGGTGCGCGGGCGGCCCCCGAGGCGCTTGGCAAGCCAGCCGAAGACTGGATAGAACGCCACCGCGAGCACCGCACTCCAGGCCAGGATTGGCACGAAGGGGCGGATGATGAGGAAAGTCCACAGGATCAGCAGCGCCAGCAATCCGAGCCGGATCACGAGCTGGATGACTCCGTCGATAGACCGATGCTGGCGAAGAGTGTTCAAGGCCTGTGTCCGGGCAGCGCTCCTGCTGGAAGCCTAGCGGCCCCTATCCCGCGGCGGGCTTGATACAGATCAATGGCGCGCCCAATGCTCGCGCCAATACACGCTAGTCTACGACGAGCACGTCATCGACCTGTGTCATCGGATCTGCGCGCTGCAGCGCTCGGACAAGACAGGCTTTGGTCTGCCGCCTGAAATCAAACAGCCCTAGGCCACGCCGCGGAGTCCCTCAGCGGAACAGGCTCGCCTTCCACCTAGTGCCTGGGATTGAGGGCATCATTCAGGCCGTCACCCATCAGGTTGAAGCCGATGACGAGCGCAATGATCGCGAGCCCCGGCCAGAAGGCCATCCATGGCGCCTCGCCGAGAAATTGCCTGGCAACGTCAAGCATGGCGCCCCATGACGGGGCCGGGGGAAGCTGGCCAAGCCCCAGAAAGGCCAGGCTCGCCTCGGCGAGAACTGCAATCGCCATGGTCAGCGTCGCCTGCACAATCGTGGGGGCAAGCACGTTCGGCAGCACCTGTCCGGTCAGGATGGCGAGATGGCCGAGGCCCTGGGACCGGGCCGCGGCGATGTAATCCTCGGTGCAGACAACCAGCGTCTCGGCACGCGCGACACGAACGAACACCGGCACGGCGGAAATGCCGATGGCAATCATCGCATTTTGCAGGCTGGGGCCCAGGAACGCGGCGAGCGCAATCGCCAGCACCAGAAAGGGGCAAGCGAGCAGCGCATCGGCGAAGCGCGAGATCACCATGTCGGTGAGGCCGCCGAAATAGCCGGCCATGAGACCAAACGGAAGGCCGATCAGCACCGCGACCGTCACGGAGACGATGCCGGCGGAAAGCGAGGCTTGCGTGCCGAAGATCACGCGCGACAGCACGTCCCGACCGAGATCGTCGGTGCCGAACCAATGTGCCGCACCGGGTGCCGCGCGAATCGCCATCCAGTCCGGCGAGTTTGGATCGTACGGCGCAATCCACGAGGCAAACACCGCCAGCACGACGAAGAACAGGATGATCGTGGCCCCGATGACGGCGGATGGTTCGCGCAACAGGCGACGAATTTCCGAAGGAGCGGCGGCGCGTGCCTGACTTGCGACCGGCACCGTCTCAATCGAGCTCATGACCTGAGCCTCGGATTGAGCAGCACATACGCCACGTCGGCAATCAGGCTCATCAGGAGGAATACGGCTGCTGTGCAGAGCACGACCGCCTGAACCACGGCATAATCGCGGCTGAACACGCCGTCGACGACCATCTTGCCGAACCCCGGGATGGAAAAGACCTGCTCCGTCAACACCGCGCCGGCCAGCAGTTCGCCAAATTGCAGTGTGCCCAGCGTGACCACGGGAATCAGCGCGTTCGGCAGCGCATGACGCAGCACGATGGTGCTTTCGCGGACGCCCTTCGCGCGGGCGGTGCGCACGTAGTCCTGCTTCATCGCCTCGATCATCGCGCCGCGGACATGGCGCATCATGATCGCAGCGGTGCCCGTGCCGAGCACCAAAGCGGGCATCAGCATCGAAAGCAGGTTGCCTCCCACGCTCTCGGACGGCGGAACGAAACCTCCGGCCGGAAGCCAGCCGAGATTCACCGAGAACAGAAGGATCAGCATGATCCCCAGCCAGAAATGCGGGATCGACAGTCCGGCAAGCCCGAACAGACTGGCGCCGTAGTCGAAGGGCGTCCCGCGCCCCAGCGCCGCGAAGATCCCGATCGGCAACCCGACGAGCAGCGCGACCAGCATCGACAGCATCGCGAGCTCAGCGGTCACCGGCAATTTTTCCGCCAGCATGGTGCCGATCGGCAATCGGGTGCGTACCGACGTGCCGAAGTCACCGTGCACCAGGGCTTTCAGCCAGACGGCGTATTGCACCGGGATCGGATCATTGAAGCGATACTTCTGCCGAAGATACTCAACGACTTCGGGATTACGCTCTTCTCCGGCGAGCGCCAGCGCAGGATCGCCGGGCAGCAGTTTCTGCAGACCGAACACCATCATCGACACCAACAACAGGGTCGGCAGCAGGACGGCAAGCCGGCGCAGAAGCAAACTCTTCATCGGGCCAGACTGGTCCTCACCAGGGCGAGCGCATCGGCGGGCGCGAGGCGTTGCGCATCAATTCACGGGCCTGACACCGACCAGACGCAACAGACCGTCCGGCACCATGACGATGCCGCCGACCGATTTGCGGGCCGCAAAGAACCAGTTCGGGTGATGGAGCGGAATCGACGAGAGCGCCGTCAGGTAAATGTCCGTCGCTTTGGCGTAGAGTGCCTTGCGCTTGGCTTCGTCAGCCTCGCCCCGGGCCTGGTTCAGGATCGCATCGAGATCCTTGTTGCAGTACTTGTTGACGTTCTGGGAGCCCGCGCAACTGAAAAAGGCGACCAGTGTCGGGTCCGGGTCAGCGCGGCCGCTCCAGTTGCCGATATAGGCTTCGAAATTGCCGTTCATGTAGCGCTCGATGGCCGTGGTCGTTTCCATGGGCAGCAGCTTGACGTCGAAACCGGCCTCGCCCGCCATCGACTGTATGATCTGTGCGACCCGGGAATCGCCGGCCGTATTCTCGTACTGGATCTCGACCGGCACGCGAGTCATTCCGGCGGCGGCAATCATTGCCTTGGCCTTGGCAACATCGCGAGCCGGCGCCTTGCGCGCGCTATCGTAGAACGGAGATGACGGCGGGATCATCTGGTTATCCGCCAGGAACTCGCCGTTGAAGGCGACGCGGTTGATGACATTGCGATCGATCGCCAGCTCAAAGGCCTGACGCAGCGTCGAGTTCTTGCCGAGTGGCGTATCGGCCTTCGCGCCCGCGCCGACATTGAACATCAGATGCGAGACGGCAAGTCCCTGGCCGGAATGCAGGGCGAGGTTGGGATCGTCGCGCACGGTCTTGAGATCGGTCGGCGCGATACGCTCCGCGAGATCGAGATCGCCCGCCCGGACACGCGACAACCGCACGGTCGAGTCGGGAACGTAGTAGTAGACGACCTCGTCATAGCCGACCCGTGCAGCGTCCCAGTAGCCGGGATATTTCTTGACCCGAATGAGGTCGCGCGACTTGCGCTCGGCAAATTGATACGGACCGGCACAGACCGGCGCGGCTGCAAATTCCCCGGCTTTCTCCGTGGCGGCCTTGGGCGAGACCATCATGCCGGCACGATCGCTGAGATTAGCAAGCAGCGGCACGAACGGCTCCGACAGGTTGAACTTCACCTTGTCCGCGGCAAGCGCTTCGACGCTCGCGACCGGCGCCAGCTCCGCCTTGCGCTTGGAATCCGGCATCGACTTCATGCGCTCGATATTGAACTTGACTGCCGCTGCATCGAACGCGGTGCCATCGTGGAACGTGACATTCTTGCGCAGCGTAAACGTGATCGACTTGCCGTCCGCGGACCACTCCCAAGCCTCCGCCAGCTGCGGCACGATCTTGAGGTCGGGGGAGATATCGACAAGCTTGTCGCACAGCGCCGCAAACACGAAGCGGCCGGAGTATGTGCCGCTGAGTGCCGGGTCGAGCGCATCGGGATCGTCCTGGATGCCAACCCGCAATGTCGCGGCACTCGCCGAAACAAGGCCCGATGCGATCATCAGAATTGCCGCCAACGCCGTGCCCGTCCGCTTCATACGGAATTCCTTTCGTCGCACGCCTATCCCAAAGCTTCCAAGGCTCTGCTGTTGAAGGTCAAGACAAGCACGACTGAACCTATTTGTAAACATCTCGAACAAATCACCCTAGGATATGGAACTAAATTACAACACATCGCTCTTGGAGGCGAAAAATCCTTACACCACGCCCCTTGACGGCAGATCAGGCGAGGTATTAGTTCGGCATATTGACTAATTGGATTGAGGCCCATGCCAGACGCCCCCTCATCGCCCGTTGCGCGACAGCAATCCGTGCGCCTTGTGGTTGAGCGCCTGCTGCGTGATCGCTCGGTATCGCGCGCCGAAATCGCCCGCAGCACGGGCCTGTCCAAGCAGACCATCTCCGAAGTGATGCGTGATCTCGAGCGCGACGGCTGGGTCCATGAGGACGGTCAAATCCAGGGCAGCGTGGGGAGAAGCGCCGTCACCTATGCGCTCCGGCCGGACGCCGCCTTCGTGTTGGGTATCGACCTTGGCGGCACAAAACTGCACGTCGCACTTGCCGATCTGCACGGTGAGATCGTCGCCGAGAGCATCGAACCGACATCCTGCGACGGCGGCGCTGCCGTGGTCGCACAGATCGATCGCATGAAGGATGCCCTGCTTCAGCGTGCGTCCGTATCGGCGCAACGCTTGCGCGGCGGCGTGATGGGAAGTCCGGGGATGGTCGACCCCGCGTCGGGCAGCATCGCCATCGCGCCCAATATCCCCGGACTGGATAGCCTGGACGTGAGGGCCGCGCTGCGCGAACGGCTCGGAATCGACGTCGCCATCGAAAATGACGTCAATCTCGCCGCAATCGGGGAGCATTGGCGCGGCAACAGCCGCAAGGCGCGCAGTTTCGCCTTCATCGCAGTCGGCACCGGCATTGGCATGGGCATCTTTTCGGACGGTTATCTCGTGCGTGGTGCACGCGGGGCGGCCGGCGAGATTGCCTACCTGCCGCTTGGGGGCGATCCCTACGATGCGCGTGGCCTTCGGTTCGGCACCCTGGAAACCGCGATCGGCAGCGCCGGCATTGTCGAACGCTACATCGGGCTCGGCGGCGCGCCCGGCAGTACCGTGCGCGATGTCTTCGATCGGCTCGCGGTCGAGGAGGCGGCACGAGTGACGATCGACGAAGTCAGCCGGATCCTCACGACCGCGATCCTGGCGGTGCACAGCATCCTCGATTCGGAAATCATCATCATGGGCGGCAGTATCGGCGCGCGGCCCGAGTTGAAGGTCCGGATCGATGAACATCTGGGACGCTGCATGCGCGAGCCTGTTCGTATCGAGCTCAGCGCGCTCGGCAATCGCGCCACGCTGATCGGCGCGATCGGCAGCGCGATCGACCTCGTGCATCGCTCGCTGTTTGGCATCGGCAAGGATGCGGGCCCACTGGCTCTTCCTTTCACGGCAGCAGATGTCGCGGCATGAGAGAGCAGGCGCCGAGAATCGAGATTGTCGGCAATGCCGCCGCCGTCGCGGAACGAGCAGCCGCGCTTGTCATCGCGCGGCTGCACGATCGACGGCCGGTTACCCTCGGTCTTGCGACCGGAGCGACAATGGCGCCGCTCTATGCCCGCCTTGTCGCCGCGACCCGCGCCGGCCTCATCTCATTCCGAACGGTGTCGAGTTTCAACCTCGATGAATATGTGGGCGTCGCCCCCCAATCGGCCGGAAGCTTCCATGCCTACATGCAGCAGCATTTGTTCGGGCATGTGGATATGGAAGCCGGTCGGGCAAAGATCCCCGATGGCACGGCCGACGACGTCGCCGCCGAGGCCGCGCGCTATGAGGCGCAGATTGCGGCTGCCGGGGGCATCGACCTCCTGCTCCTCGGCATCGGCGCCAACGGCCATATCGGCTTCAATGAGCCAGGTTCGGATTTCGCTTCACGTACCCGCGAGGTCAGACTCGATGAAGCAACCCGCATCGCGAATGCCATTAATTTTCCCGATCCGGCGTCGGTTCCCGAACGTGCGATCACAATGGGCATAGCAACAATCCTGGAGGCTCGGAGCATCCTCCTGATCGCCAAGGGGCCGGAGAAAGCAGCCGCACTCGCAGCCGCGATCGAGGGTCCGATCACAGCAGCTTGTCCTGCCTCGGCACTCCGCCTGCACGGCAACGTCGATATCCTTTGCGATGAACCGGCTGCCGGAGCCCTCGCCACGCGGCCCCACAACAACAATCGGAGAAGGGCATGAGCTGGGGACAGCGCGATTTCATGGTGCCGGGGCGCTCACTGGCGGTGGGCGACCGGGGCATGGCCGCGACCTCTCATCCGGCCGTCACGCTCGCTGCGGTCGAGATCCTGCGCAGTGGCGGCAATGCGGTCGATGCCGCCATTGCCGCGATCGCCCTCCAGGGTGTCATTGATCCGCATATGACCGGCATCGGCGGCGACTGTTTTGCGATCTATGCTCCCGCCTCCGGCAAGCCCGTCGCTGTCAACGGCTCGGGCCGAGCGCCGGCGAAGGCCGAACTCGGCTGGTTTCGGCAACGCGGGCTGGCGTCGATCCCGGACGATTCACCCCATGCAGTCACAGTTCCGGGTGCGGTCGATGCCTGGTGCCGCCTCTCTGGCGACTATGGTTCAAAAGGCCTGGACGAGGTTCTGGCGCCGGCGATCCGCGCGGCCGAGACCGGCTTTGTGGTGACGCCCCGCGCCGCGCTGGATTGGGCACGCTACGCCGATCGCATCGAACGACATCGGACTGGCGTACCGGTCTATCTGCCCGGTGGCGCTGCGCCCGCCGTCGGTAGCAAGCTCAATCATCCCGCACTCGGCGCGACGCTGCGCCGGATCGCACGCGAGGGGCGCGCCGCGTTTTACGAAGGTGCCGTCGCCGAAGAAATCGTCGCGACATTGAAGGCGCTGGGCGGAATGATGCAGCTTGAAGATCTCGCAAGTGCCCGATCGGAGTACGTCGAGCCGATCAGCGCCGACTACCGCGATCATCAAATCCTGCAATGTCCGCCTAACGGACAGGGCGTCGCGGCGCTGCTGATCGCCCGCATCCTTGCCGGCTTCGACATGGCCAATCCGGCGCTCGGCGAGGCGGATCGCATTCACCTCCTTGCCGAGGCAACCAAGGCGGCCTACCGGCAGCGCGACGCGCTGGTAGCCGATCCGGAATTCCGTCCGCTCGATGTCGACTCGCTGCTCTCGGAGTCGTCAGTCGCGGCATTGCGCTCCTCCATCGACCGGAAGCGTGCCGGCGCATCAGCAGATTTTGACATGCCTGTTCATCGTGACACGGCTTACGTTGCGGTCGCCGACCGCGACGGCAACATGGTATCTTTCATCAATTCGCTTTTCTTCGCGTTCGGCAGCGGCATCTACGCTCCGCGCGCTGGCGTGCTATTACAGAACAGGGGTTCGGGATTCTCCCTTCTCGAAGGACATCCCAATGCGATTGCGCCGCGAAAACGTCCCTTTCACACCATCATTCCGGGTCTGCTGGCGAAGCATGGCAAGCCGATCATGGCCTTTGGCGTGATGGGTGGACAATACCAGGCGGCGGGACATGTGCAGATCCTGAGCGGCGTGCTCGACCGTGGGCTCGACATTCAGCAGTCCTCGGATGCGCCGCGCAGCTTTGCGTTTGATGGTACGCTGAGCCTCGAACCCACGATTCCCGGCTCCGTCGCCGACGAATTGATTGCGCGCGGTCACCGCGTGATCAGGGCGGACGAACCGCTCGGAGGCTGTCAGGCCGTGCACGTCGATCTTTCCAGGGGCGTCATTCTCGGCGCGTCGGACCATCGCAAGGACGGCATTGCACTGGCGGCGTGACCAGGATGAGAAAGACGTGATGTCGGATCGGGCAGCATGAGCGAGACAACGGAGGCGATCCTGTCGATCGAGCGGCTGACGCTGGCGCTGCCCGCCGGCGGAGATCGCGCCTCTGCCGTCGAGGACGTTTCGCTTGCCCTGTATCCGCGGCAAATCCTCTGCGTCGTCGGTGAATCCGGCTCCGGTAAATCGGTCTGCGCCTCTGCCGTAATGGGCCTGCTGCCCAGGGCTATTCGCCCGGTTGCAGGGGCCATACACTTTGAGGGACGCGATTTGCTGAACCTCCCCGCAGCAGAATGGCGGACGTTGCGCGGGCGACGCATTGCGATGATCTTCCAGGAACCGATGACAGCGCTCAATCCTGTGATCAGGATCGGCGACCAGATCATGGAAGCGTTCGAGGCGCACGGACAATTCACGCCAACTGAGCGGCAAACCCACTTGCGCGCCCTCCTCGAAGAGGTAGGCATGCGCGACCTCGAGCGGATCATCCATAGCTACCCGCATCAGTTGTCGGGTGGCCAGCGTCAGCGTGCCATGATCGCAATGGCCCTTGCGCTCGAACCATCGATCCTGGTCGCGGACGAACCAACCACGGCACTCGACGTCACGACACAGGCACAGATCCTTCGATTGATCCGGGACATTCAGCAGCGGCGCGGCATGGCGGTGCTGTTCATCACCCATGATTTCGGCGTCGTCGCCGACATCGCGGACCGCGTCGCGGTCATGGAGAAGGGTCGCGTCGTCGAACAGGGATCCGTGGAGGACGTGCTCGAACGCCCGCAGCATCCCTATACGCGCCGGCTGCTCGCCGCGGTGCCCGGCGGGACCCCGCCGGTCCGGGCCCGGGTCCAGGACGAACCGATCGCCTGCGCCGCGACCGGACTTGCGAAGATCTATCGTGGCAGCGACTGGTTCAGCTCGCAGACCGAGGTCGCAGCCGTAAAGAATGTGACCTTCGAAATCCGGCGCGGCGAGACGCTCGGCCTCGTCGGAGAGTCCGGCTCGGGCAAGAGCACGATCGGTCGGCTGGTGATGCGTCTCACCGACGCCGATGCGGGCGTGGTCCGTATCGGCGAACTCGATTTCTCCAAGGCTCGCGGTGCCCGCCTGCGGGCCGCCCGCAAGCATGTCCAAATGGTGTTCCAGGATCCCTTCGCCTCGCTCAATCCACGCCGCCGCGTCGGGCGAATTATCGCCGACGGGCCGATCGCGCACGGCGTCCCGCCGGCGCAGGCCTTCGCGCGTGCCGAGGAACTGCTGGCGCTCGTGGGTCTCGACCCGAGCGCCGCGCGACGCTTTCCGCATGAATTCTCCGGAGGGCAACGCCAGCGGATCGGAATTGCGCGCGCGCTGGCGCTCGACCCGGAGGTGCTGGTGGCCGACGAACCGGTGTCAGCGCTCGACGTCTCTGTCCAGGCGCAGGTGCTCACCTTGCTCGAGACATTGAAGGCGCGGCTGCGGCTGGCAGTGCTGTTCATCACCCACGATCTCAACGTCGCGGCCCAGGTCTGCGATAGGATCGCAGTGATGCGCCTCGGAGAAATCGTCGAGATCAGGCCGACGGTAGATCTGCTGGAACGGCCGGAGCATCCCTACACGCAGGCACTGCTGGCCGCGATCCCGGGCAGGCAACGCAGAACGTCCACGTCGGTCTGAACCACCACATTTTCATTGAAGGAGGTCTCTGACATGCAGAAGCTCACGGAACTTCCAATGCTGCGCATCGGCCTTGTCGGCAGCGGCTTCATTGCCGCGTTCCATCTGCAGTCCATGCTCGGCGTGCGCAACGTCAGCGTCGGCGGCGTCTACAGCCGTTCCGCCGAACGGCGGACGCGCATTGCCGACAAGGCGCGCAATCTTGGCCTTGGGCCGGCGCATGTGTTTGACAGCATCGAGGCGATGGCAATGTCCGGCGAGGTCGATGCGCTTTGGCTGCTGACGCCGAACGACAGCCGTCTCGACATCATGCGCGAGATCCACCGCGTGACCAAGGCCGGGGCTCCCCTGCGCGCCATTGCTTGCGAAAAGCCGCTCGCCCGCACGCTTGCCGAAGCACGGGAAATGCGCAGGCTCGTCGAAGATGCAGGCCTGCTTCACGGTTATCTGGAGAACCAGCTTTTCTCGACCGCGGTGATGCGCGGCAAGGACATCATCTGGCGCCGAGCCGTACCCGGAAGTGGACGCCCCTATCTCGCGCGTGCCGCCGAGGAGCATTCAGGACCGCACGAGCCATGGTTCTGGCAAGGCGACAAGCAAGGAGGGGGCGTGCTCTCCGACATGATGTGCCATTCAGTCGAGGTCGCACGCTTCATGCTGACCGCGCCCGGCGCAAAGCGCGACTCCTTACGGCTGGTCAGCGCCAGCGCCACGACGGCCAATCTCAAATGGACGCGCCCCCACTACGCTGCCGACCTCAAGAGGCGAATGGGTGTCGATTTCACCAAACGTCCGGTCGAAGATTTTGCGCGCGGGATACTTACGATGGAAGATACCGACGGGCATCAATTGATGATCGAGGCGACAACCTCATGGGCATATGTCGGTGCCGGCTTGCGCATCCAGCTTGAATTGCTTGGTCCCGAATATTCGATGGAGTTCTCCTCGCTCTCGACTGGCCTCAAGGTCTTCCTCTCCCGCGCGATCAGCGGATCAGAGGGCGAGGATCTCGTCGAGAAGCAGAATTCCGAGCAAGGTCTGATGCCGGTGGTCGAGGACGAAGCCGGCATCTACGGCTACACCGACGAGAACCGCCATATGGTGGAGGCATTCAGGCGAGGCATGAGTCCGGCAGAAACCTTCGATGACGGGGTCGGCGTCATGGAAATGCTTATGGGGCTCTATCGCTCCGCGGAGCTTGGCCGGACGATCCATTTCCCCGATCCCGAACTCGAACACTATGTTCCTCTCGTGGCTCGCTGACGGCATGAAGCCTTGTCCTTCAGGCCGAGGAGTCGAGATCACCGACGAGAAGCTCGGCTTCAACATCGTGTCTTCCCGAGGATGGCGCGCTGCTATTTCGCCAAGCGGAACTTCCCACCCTCGACCTTGATCAAAAAGGCTGAGCGTTCATCATAGCCGTTGTGGTCGGTCTTGCTCATGTTCGATAGCCCGTTGTTGAGATAGACGTTCTCCCCGCGCTCGAGTTCGTCCCGCAGAGCTGCACGAAACTCGGGCGTGCCCGGCTTCGTCGTCTTCAGCGCGTTCGGAGCAGCTTTCCCGATCAGCGCGACGACATCCCAGAGGTGAGCCGCGAACATATTGGGCTTCTGACCGTTCACCGCCTCATAGGCGGTCACGAACTGCTCCGTGGCGTGACGGAACGGATCTCCTGCCGGAAGATCGGCCGCAATGGTAAAGGCCTCACCGGCGAAAATAGCGCCTTCGACGGTCGCGCCTCCGAGCTTGATGAACTCCTCGCTGGCCACGCCATGCGTCTGAAAGATCTTTCCGGTGTATCCGCGCTCACGGAGCGCCTGTTGCGGCAGGACCGCCGGGGTACCAGCAGAAGCAATGAAGACGGCGTCAGGATTCGTCGACATCACCTTCAACGCCTGGCCGGTGACGCTGGTATCCGCACGCGCGTAGACTTCATGTGTGGTCACCGTCAGACCCAAGGTCGGCGCAAGGCGGCTCACCTCCTTATAGTAACCTTCGCCATACCCATCCGAAACACCGATAAATCCAAGCGCCTTCGCGCCGGATTTCGCGATGTATTTCAGAATGGCGCTCGCCATCAGGTCATCGTTGGGGACGACCTTGAAGGCCCAGGCCCGTTTGTCGTCCAGCGGCTGAACGATGGCGGTGGCGGCCGCAAGCGATAGCAGCGGCGTCTTCGACTCCAGCGCGACGTCGAGCATCGGCATGGTCACCGGCGTCAGAGAAGACCCGACCAGCACGTCGACCTTGTCCTGGATCACGAGCCGGCGCGCGTTCTGGATCCCTTTGGTGGAATCAGACTCGTCGTCCAGGATGATGTAGGTCACCTTCTCTCCGCCGATCTCTTTTGGCAGAGCTGCGACAGTCTTGAGCTGGGGTTGCCCCAACGCAGATCCCGGGCCGGTGGCCGAAATCACAATTCCGACTTTAATTTCCGCATGCGCCGCGTATCCATAAAGTACGCAGGCCACAACAAGACAAACTCGCGTAAAACCGATAGTCATGTAGCTCCTCCCTGTCCGCCCCGGTGCTTCGGCCAGTTGCATCGGACCCGCGGGGCAGCATCAAGGACCCGGAGGAGATCGTCCGATGTTCGAGCCCTGTCCCGGGGTTACGAGCAACCAGGCGAGCGACCCTAAGCGGATCGCAGGGCTGTGTCTGTCCCTATGCCTAGGGACAAGGACCCGCGTATCAAGCCAGGCGCTGGCCCAAGCCGCAGGAGTACGGTTCATTGCGTATGTTTTGCTTCGGACTATTGGCCTAACAGCTTCCTGATACCTGCCAAACCGGCACGCAGGAACGGATCTGAGTGGATGTAGAAATATTTGACGCCGCGCTCAAGCCAGCTCGGCGCGATGCGAGCGCGGCGCGCCTCGATCAGGCAGAATGGGGATGCGACCTTACCAATAGTCCATGCCTGCGGCCGCCGGATGCGGTCAAGCTATCGGCCCGATCGTGCGATCGGGCTACTCAGCCGAGGCGATCATCGATGTAGCGCCTGAGCGCGGACGCGGCATTCAGCATATGCGCACGCATTCGGCGGGCTGCGGTCTCTCCGTCACCTTCCGCGATCGCCTGCATGATGGCGTCATGCTCGTCGCGGGACTTGCGAATGCGATCGCCCTGCCGCAATTGGGTGCGGCGGAAGGCGCTGAGCCGCGAACGCACGTCCTGCGCCTGCTCGGCGAGAAATGAGTTGTGCGTTGCGCGGTAGATGCATTCGTGGAATTCGCGGTTGAACGCGTCATAGGCATCGACATCGTTGGCCTCGACCATCTTGAGCGAGGCGTCATGAAGCTCGATCAGATGGCTGCGCTCGAGCGGCGTCATGCGGTAGGTCGCGAGCCTGACGCACATGGCTTCCACCTCGGCGCTGGTCTCGAACATGTCCATGATGCGCTCCGGCGTCATGCGCGCAACGACGAGGCCGCGGCGGCCGCGCACCTCGACGAGGCCGCTGACCACGAGCTGGCGAAGCGCCTCCCGCACCGGCGTGCGGGAAGCTCCAAAACGATCGGCAAGCTGCTGCTCTTCCAGGGCCGAACCGGCGACGAGCGCACCTGAGGCAATCTCGTCCGTAAGCGCATTCCGGATGCGATCGGAGAGCAGCCCGCCATCGTCCTCCGCGTCGACCGCGACCTTCAATACTTCTGCCATTCAGCCTCCCGTGATCGCGCGCACCGCGAAGTAAAGGATCGAGGGCGCGACCAGGCATCCGAGCCCGGTGTGGAATGTCGCCGTCAGCGCACCGTAGGGCACCAGACGTCGGTCCGTCGCCGCCAACCCTCCAGACACGCCGCTGACCGTTCCCATCAAGCCGCCAAACACCATCGCGCTACGCGGATTGTTCAGGCCGATCATCTTCGCCACAAAGGGCGTGCCGATCATGACGATCACTGCCTTGAATACACCGGTCGCAATCGAGAGCGCAATAACCGGTGAGGATGCGCCGATCGCCGCACCCGTGACCGGGCCCACGATGTAGGTGACCGCACCGGCGCCGATCGTCGTCAACGATTCCGCGTCAGTGTAGCCAAACGCCGCGGCGACGAACACGCCGAGAATGAACGGCACCACCGTTCCCAGTCCGAGTGCGACCGCACCGATCACCCCGGCCTTGCGCGCATGGACGACATCGACCTCGAAGGCGGTGGCGACGATGGCGAAATCGCGCAGCATCGCTCCGCCCATCAGGCCGATCCCGGCCAGGGCCGGCAGGTCGGCCACGCCCTTCTCGCCGCCGGTGGAGATGCCTCCCCAAAAGGCCAGCGCAAGGCCCAGCATGATCGCAATCGCCGAGGCGTGAATGCGCCCGAAGGTGAGATATTTCGAGATCGCTCCGGAGATCCACATCAGGATTCCGACGACCGCGAACGCAGTGATCAGCGCATTGGCGGCGAGAATGTGAGACATCATGATCATCCGATCCTCCCGGACTTGAAGTGGGGCACAGGTGCAGCGAGCGCCTCGGCCTCTCGCGCCTCGATCTCGTCCATGGTCTCGACACGACCGCTGAACCGGCCGATCAGGGCCACCATCGCGAAACACACCGCGACCGCGCCGATCCCCGCAATGACGACGATCGGACCGCCTTTTGCCGCGGCGACCACATTCTGCTGCGCGGCCATGGCGACCACGATCGGAATGTAGAAGCTGCCCCAGAACTCGACGCCGGTCTTGAGCCCGTGGCTGAGTATGCCGTGCCGCACCAGCCAGAGCCGGGCCGCGATCAAGAACATCATGGCGATGCCCACGCCGCCGACATTGGCCTTCACGCCGAGGGCGACGCCGAGCAGGTCCCCCAGCAGGCCCCCTAAGAGGGTGCAGATCGCGAGCAGCGCTACGCCGGAAATGGTCACGGGCGCCTCCCCTCGGCGAGCAAGGCACGATCCCCAGGACGTGGACTATCTGCATGCATTCGCATCGCAAATTCCCTCCTGTGTATGCGAATATCCATCACTTATGGGTTAATGTATACATTAATTGACAAAGGTAGGCAATACGCATACATTGGGGCAATCGAAAGCCAACCCCGCATGCCAAGGAGCCGAAATGAGCGATTGGGGTATTCAAAAGGCCGCCCTGGCGGAGCGCCTGGCGGCCGGCGGCCAGCACGCGAAGGGCAAGATGGTGCCCATTGCCAACCTGCCTGCATTCCTGAGGGCGGTGATCCGGTCAGGGGACCGGGTGTGCCTGGAGGGCGATAATCAGAAGCAGGCCGACATCCTCGCCTCGGCGCTCGCGAACCTCGACCCCCAGGATGTCCATGACCTGCACATGGTGCAGTCGGGGGTGGTCCTGCCCGCCCACCTCGACATCTTCGACAAGGGAATCGCGCGGCGCCTCGACTTCTCCTATTCGGGCCCGCAATCGGCCCGCATCGCGCGCATGCTGTTCGGCCGCAGGATCGAGCTCGGGGCCGTGCACACATACCTCGAGCTGTTCGCCCGGTATTTCATCGATCTCACGCCGAACGTCGCACTCATCGCGGCGGTGAGCGCCGACAAGGACGGCAATCTCTATACGGGGCCGAACACCGAAGACACGCCGACGGTGGTCGAGGCGACGAGCTACAAGAACGGTCTCGTCGTGGCGCAGGTCACCGAAATCGTCGACAAGGTGCCGCGCGTCGATATTCCCGGCGACCTCGTGCATTTCGTGGTCGAGGCCGGCCGCCCCTTCTATGTCGAGCCGCTCTTCACCCGCGACCCGGCTGCGATCACCGAGACCCAGATCCTGACCGCAATGCTCGCGATCAAGGGCATCTACGCACCCTACGGCGTGCGCCGGCTCAACCATGGCATCGGCTTCAACACCGCCGCGATCGAGCTGCTGCTGCCGACTTATGGCGAGAGGCTCGGCCTCAAGGGCAAGATCTGCACCCATTTCGCGCTCAATCCGCATCCCACGATCATTCCGGCGATCGAATCCGGCTGGGTCGACCAGATCCACTGTTTCGGCTCGGAAGTCGGCATGGAGGATTACGTCGCGGCGCGTTCCGACGTCTTCTTCACCGGGCCCGACGGCTCGCTGCGATCGAACCGCGCCTTCTGCCAGACGGCGGGCCTCTATGCCTGCGACATGTTCATCGGATCGACGCTCCAGATCGACCTCGAGGGCCACAGCTCGACGGTGACGACCAGCCGCATCGCCGGCTTCGGCGGCGCGCCCAACATGGGCTCCGATCCGCGCGGCCGGCGCCACCCGAGCGAACCCTGGCTCAAGGCCGGCGCCGAAGCCGATCCCGACTCCAACGCGGCGCTGCGCCGCGGCCGCAAGCTGGTGGTGCAGATCGGCGAGACCTTCGGCGAGCGCAATGCGCCGCTGTTCGTCGAGCGGCTCGATGCGCTCGATCTGGCACGCGAGCTCAAGCTCGATCTCGCGCCGGTCATGGTCTACTCGGACGACGTCACCCACATCGTCACCGAGGAAGGCATCGCCAACCTCTTGATGTGCCGTAGCAAGGACGAGCGCGAGCAGGCGATCCGCGGCGTTGCCGGCTACACCGACATCGGACGCGCGCGTGATGCGAAGCTGGTCGAACAGCTCAGGCAGCGCGGCGTGATCCAGCGCCCCGAGGATCTCGGCATCGATCCGCTCGACGCCGACCGGCGCCTGCTGGCGGCCCGCTCGATCAAGGACCTCATGCTGGCCTCCGGCGGTCTCTACCGCCCGCCCAGCCGCTTCCGCAATTGGTGAGGAGTTTTGCATGGAAAAGCTCAGCTTCAGACTGACGGCCCCGAGATGCGCCGGCGGCACCCGCACCCAGGCGATCGTCGGCGTCGTCGCCTCCGGCAATCTCGAAGTCCTACTGGAACGCGTCTCGCCGGCAGATGTCTGCACCATCGACATCGCAACGGCCGCTCATGGCTTCGGCATGGTCTGGGACGCCGTGGTCCGCGACTTCGTCGCGCGCCGCTCTGCCGGGGGCTTACGCATCTCCATCAATGACGGCGGCGCGAGGCCTGACACAGTGGCGCTGCGCCTTGCGCAAGGCGTCCGCAAGATCGAGGAGCCGGAACGATGACAGCGACCACAGCCGACAATGCCTCGCTGAGCTGGTACGAGGCCAGCGCCCGCCAGCGCATCGACACGCTCGTCGACGCCGGCAGCTTTGCCGAACTCATTGGCCCCGAGCTGCGCGAGATGAGCCCGCATCTGGCAATCTTCGACCTGCCGGAACAGTTCGACGACGGCATCGTCGTCGGGCGCGGCCGCCTGGACGGCGCGCCCGTGCTCGTCGCGGCGCAGGAGGGACGCTTCATGGGCGGTGCCTTCGGCGAGGTCCATGGCGCCAAGCTCACGGGCCTCTTGGGCGCCGCGCGTGCGCTTCATCACGACGTACTGATCCTGTTCGACACCGGCGGCGTGCGGCTTCAGGAAGCCAATGCGGGCGAGCTCGCCATCGCCGAGATCATGCGCGAGATCATCGAGGCACGGCGCGCCGGCGTCAACGTCGTCGGGCTGATCGGCGGACGCGCCGGATGCTACGGCGGCGGTAGCCTGATCGCCGGCACCTGCTCGCGCCTGATCGTATCCGAACAGGGGCGGATCAGCGTCAGCGGCCCCGAAGTG
Organism: Bradyrhizobium sp. 613_E4_N2_2; assembly: GCF_052075995.1. Classification (NCBI taxonomy): domain Bacteria; kingdom Pseudomonadati; phylum Pseudomonadota; class Alphaproteobacteria; order Hyphomicrobiales; family Nitrobacteraceae; genus Bradyrhizobium; species Bradyrhizobium sp. 613_E4_N2_2. The sequence continues at coordinate 2,477,222 of NZ_CP197234.1, read as the reverse complement.
ATCGAGACCAACAAGGGTATCGAGGAATTCGACTCGCGCGATCGCGCGCTGGTGTGGCGCACGATGGGTGGCAAGCATCGCTACCTCATCGGCGGCGCTGATGCGTTCGTCGACGACGAGGCGCAGGCGTTTCGTCAGGCGGCGGTCGACGCGCTCAAAGCCAACAGGCGATGCGACGTGGCGGTGCTCGAAGCCGAGCAGACGCGCCTCGAGCGGCGATTGCAGCGTTTCGGCGAGGCCGAGGACGCCGTCGAGATCTGGCAGACGCTTAGCATCGACCAGCCGACCCAGATCCCCGCACTTCCGACCGGCGCATTTCTTCGCGCGGCAAGCAACAGGGAGAACGCCGATGACGCTCGATGACATCCTGGCCAGTCTCTTTCCAAACGGCAGCAAGATCGCAACCACGGGCGCGATGATCGCGGGACAGGCGATTCTGCCCGATGGAGGTCCCATCCACGTGCTCGGCATCACGCAGGGTCAGCCGCTCGGCGTCGACGAGGCGATCGTGCTCGCAGGGCGCGTGATCGAGATCGTCAAATCCGGCGATCGCGCGCCGATCCTGGTCCTGGTGGATTCCGCCAGCCAGCGCATGAGCAAGCGCGACGAGCTGCTGGGGCTCAGCGAGTACCTGTCGCATCTTGCCAAGGCCCTGCTGCTGGCGGAAGCCGAAGGACATCGTACCGTCGGCCTGCTCTATGGCGGCAGCGCGGCCGGTGCGTTCATCGCCACCGCGCTCGCCACCGCTACGCTGGTGGCGCTGCCCGGTGCGCATCCCGCGGTGATGGACCTGCCGTCGATGGCGCGGGTCACCAAGCTGCCGATCGATGTGCTGAAGGCCAAGGCGGAAGCGACGCCGGTGTTCGCGCCCGGCCTCGACAACATGGTGCAGACCGGCGGCATTCACGCCGTCTGGGATGAAAATGCGCCTTTGGCGCCGCAGCTTGCGGCCGTGCTGCAACGGCCGCAGGGAGAGGACGATCGCGCGCGGCTCGGCGCCGAGCGTGGCGGCCGGCGGAAGGCGGCCGAGATCGCCGACCGGGTTGGCACACTCGCGGCAGCCGCGCATCAGGAGGCGCCACATGGCTGAAGCCCTCCAGCGCCATACGATGGTGACGGCCTCGGCCACCGGCTGGGCCGCCGCGATGAGCCGAAATCCCGCGCTCGCCAGCGAGCCGATTATCAAGGGCTGGGCGCGCGCCGGCCGCCCGCTCGTGGTTCGCAGGCCGGCCTGCAACGATCCCGCAGGCATGATTCCGCTCGGAATGCCGCTGCCGCCGAGCCACGGCAAGCGGCGTATCGCCGTCGCGCTCGCCCCCGGCGAACTCATCACGCATGCTCCGCCGCCATTGCTGGCGGATGCGGCAACATCGGCGCCCGCGTCGTGGCGCCAGACCATCGACCTGCTCGTCCGCCTTCTGCCGGAGACGCGCACATTCGGCAGTCTGGCCTGGCAGCATCTCACCGGCCTGCCCTATCTGTCCGATGGATCGGACCTCGACCTGCTCTGGCCGCTGTCGTCGGCGAGGCACGCGAACACCCTACCGTCCGACATCGCGCGGATCGCAGAGACGGCGCCGATGCGGCTCGACGGCGAGATCGTCTATCACGCCGGCGGCGTGCAATGGCGCGAGCTGACCGGCGCTAACGAGGACGAAGTCCTCGTCAAGGGCGCGGCCGGCGTTCATGTCACCACGCGTGCGGCGTTTCTCGCGGGTGGCGCGTCATGAATGTCGCGCTGAGATGGCAAGCGCCGCCGCAACGCGCGCTCCGCGCGGAGCAGCTCGGTCATCTCGCATCGCTGTGCCTGAAGCTCGAAGTAGAGACCTATCCGAAGCCGGGGCTCGTCAGCCACGTCGACAACGGCGCGCATCGCGATATGGACGCCGGGCTCCTGTGCCGAAGTGCCGACACGCTGGCTCCGTTCTTCCACGACCTCGCAGCCGCGGGCGCCGAGGGCGCCGGCATGGACCGGTTGCGCGCGATCGGGGTTGCGGCGGAGCGCGCGATGTTGGCGGCGACCTCAGGTGTGAACACGCATCGCGGCGCGATCTTCGGACTGGGTCTGCTCTGCGCCGCGGCCGGGTATCGCGGCGCTCTCGGCATTCGCAAGCCGCTCGGCGAATTGGTGTCGCAACGTTGGGGCGACGCCATCTACGCAGGCCCGATATCCCTGCGCAGCCACGGCGCCGTGGCGTCACGTCGCTACGGCGCCGGCGGCGCCAGGGCGGAAGCGGCTTGTGGCTTCCCCTCCGTCTATGACATCGCCCTTCCCGCGCTGCATGCGGCGCGGACGATCGCGCCTCGGGATGAGGAGGCGGTTCGGGTTCAGACCTGCATGGCGCTGATCGCAGATGTTGCCGACACCAATCTGTTGCACAGGGGCGGAGTTGACGGATTGCGCTTCGCGCAGGCCAGCGCATCCGCGTTCCTTGCCGCGGGCGGAATCGGTTGCCCAGGCTGGCGCAAACACGCCGACGGCATTCACCAGGCGTTCGTCGCGCGCAATCTCAGTCCGGGCGGATCGGCAGATCTGCTCGCCATGGCTCTGTTTGTGGACGCTCTCTTCGTTGATCGGCTGGCCCCCTGATGCTTGCACTGCTCTGCGGCGGACAAGGCACCCTGTCGGACAATATCTTCGATCTCGTCGCCGATCGGCCTGCTGCGGAATCGGTCTTCGCCGCTGCGACCGCTTGTCTCGGCGAAGATCCGCGGAAGTTCATAAGGACGCGCCGCGCGGACGAGCTGTCCGCCAACCATGTCAGCCAGATCCTAACCGTCACATCGGCGCTCGCGATCCACGCCTGTATCGCGGACTTGCTGACTGAGGGCACCGCTGTCACGGGCTACAGCGTCGGCGAGATGGCGGCCTGGAGCGTTGCGGGAATATGGACCGCCGCCGAAGCGTTGCGACTGACCGATATCCGCGCCCGATTGATGGACGGCGTGGCGGGGCCGGATGGGCGGCTCGGCTATGTCCGCGGGCTCGAACGAGCCACGCTCGAACACCTGCTCGAGACGCACCGCTGCGAGATCGCAATCAGGAATCCCGGCCTTCTTGTCGTGGTTGGAGGCGCGGAGTGCGATGTCATCGCCCTCTGTCAGGAGGCGACGACACAGGGCGCCGCCCGCGCCGGTCTTCTCGCCGTCAAAATCGCCTCGCATACGACGCGTCTCGAACCGGCCTGCACGCCCTTGCAGCAAGCGCTTGCGACCAGCAGACGCGCTCCTGTCGCAGACCATCGAACCCTCCTCGCAGGGGATGGCGGCGAGCGCATCTTCTCCGTGACCGATGCGACAGCAAAGCTCGCATGCCAGATCGCGCGCCCGATCGACTGGGCGGCGACGCTGGAGGCTCTCGTAGAGCTCGGGGTCGATCAAGTCCTGGACCTCGGTCCAGGACACGCGCTTGCCGAGATGACGCAAGGCTTCCATCGATCGATCCGCTGCTACGCCGCCGACGGATTTCGCACGATCGATGGTCTGCGAAACTGGGTTGTTTCCGAATAGGCAGGGCGCCCGGCGGCTCGCGATTGAGCGAACGCATGAAATTTCTCGAGAGAACTCGCCCTCGACAAGAGAAGCCTCCAGATACTCACCGCGATCGGTGCTGAAAGCTGTGGTGTTGAGCGACGCCAGGCATTGCCCCATAAGCCCTGTTGGGCCCAAACCAGGGAGCCGCGCCGCCAGGGAGCTCGAGGCCCATTCTGCCTGCTGGCGTCAACTCGCCGCTGGCAAGCGAATAATAGCTGGGGCAGCAGCGCGGCCCACCGAATGGTTAGACTCGCGCTCAAGACGGAGACAAGCCCCAAAGCCATCAGCAGCATGCCAAGCCAGGTCCAAACCCGTCCGTCATCGCCCGCCTCTGCGGCGGAAAAGGCGAGCGGCGCCGCCGAGGCGGCAACCACGTCACTGGCGGCTGGCGCCGCCGCAAGGAGTGCCTCCACGTCGACCTGGCGCGGCGTGAACTCGTCGGCCGTGAGCGGGTCGCGTTTGGAAAGGGGGGCCGGCGACGCGCGGGTTGCGATCCCGGTGGCGAGGACGGGATTGGCATCAACCACCTGCGCGGGCACGGACGGGCTCGGCCGGGACGTATCCGCAGGTGCGGAGCGCGGCAGCTCCGCGCGCGCATCCACCACCGTCTTCCGCTTGCGCGCCGCGGTCTGGTTCTCTTCGGCCGCGGCGACACGATGTTTGGTGGCGCGTTGCTGAACCGGCTTCTTCGCCCTCTCAGTTCCTTCGGCGATCTGGAACCAGCATCTGCGCTGGCCTTCCACCCGATAGACCCAGTGCTGGCCATCGGCGGTCGACTTGCCGGGCCGCGTCAAGCACTCTGCTTCCGCGGAAGCGGGCGCAGGGGCTGTGGCGGGACCGGCATTGAAGAGTTCGGAAAGAGGCGTCGAAAACGCGGATGATGTCGAGAGACCTGCAATAAGCGTAAAAGCGGCGCAATAAACTCGCAAATGACCGGACATGGAAAACCCCGGTGTTGCGCCCCTGCCCGGACGGGAGCGTTGGCCGTGACCTAGGTCGCAATGCGACTTAAATCCGGCAACGCCGTGGATTCATTTTGGCCGCAGGCGATCTGGCCGTCAGCTCGATTGTCCATTTTCGCCATCCTCTCAAGGTCGCACTTTCAAGCATCGGCCCACGCAAAGTTGCAAAGGCTGTTTACCCGAACGGATGTAGCCGATGTTACGGGTGCCAGACGAAGCGCTATATCCGAACTGACGACTGGGCATTCGACCTTCCCGGGATGACAGTCTGTCCGGAGTGCAGAACCCGTCCGATCGCGCGGAGCGATTGCGATGAGGGAGGCTACGATGGATTTTTCGCGGATGTCGGATGGAATCCGGCTGCATCACGCCTCCCATCGCCACGATGGGTACGATGGTGACGACGAAGCGGGTCCGGCACCGAGCGCACCGTTCCTGACTGACGCGGTTGGCGGTGGCGCCCTGGTCCATGGTCCCCGCCCGTTTGCAGGTCAATTTGCAGATTCTGGAGCGCACCCCGCGAGCGCGAACACCCAGCACAATGACTCCGACCCGATTCAATCCAAACATCCCACGTCGGTGGGCGACACGGGCGGCCACGTCGGCAACCACGCTGCGGCGGGCCTGGATGTTTCGTCCAACACGCCCGCTTCCGGCGCATCACATCCCGGGATGGGCATTGCTGCGGTCGAGAGCGGAGCCAACACGGCCGGAAACGGCGGAGATGGCTACTTCTACGGAAGCATCATTCACGCGTCCCTGTTGATCTATCAACCGATCAACATCTCGGTGAGCTTGGGATACGGCTCGGTCGCCCTGGCCAACCAGTCCAACAATTTGAATGTCGATCAATCCGCTTTTCAGATGGCCGGCGTCGGCGGCCATGGCGGCAATGACAACATTGCATCAGGCGGCAGCGTCAGTACGTCCTTAGGCGCCGGCCTGATCGCGAGCGGCGACAACGGCGCCGGAAACGGCGGCAGCGGCTATTTCTCGGGTGCGATCGTGGACGCTCCCGTGGTGATCTATCATCCGATCAATATTGCGGTGGCAGCCTCGAGCGGCACTGCGCATGCAAGTCAATCGAACACGGTGGACATCGATCAATCGGCTATTCAGATCGCGGGCGTCGGCGGAAGTGGCGGACATGGCAACGTAGCCGTCGGCGGCAGCGTCATGACGCTCGACCCCGGCTGGGGATCAAGCAACGGAGGCGGCGTCTTTGGCGTTCAAACGGGCGGAAGCCAGGCCGGCAATGGCGGCGACGGCGTGTTCTACGGTGAACTCGTCCATACCTCGTTTGTAGTGTACAACCCGATCAACATCGCAATCGCGGGCTATGGCTCCAGCACTTACGCGGTCCAGATAAATGATGTCTCCGTGGATCAATCCGCGGTTCAGATCGCTGGCATTGGCGGGCACGGCGGCAACGACAACGCCGCAGCGGGCGGCCATGCAAGCCTTCTCTCCCATAATCTGTGGGGCGGCTCCGATACGATCGCGACCGGTTCGAACAGCGCAGGCAATGGCGGCAACGGCTATTTTGCCGGCAGTCTGATCGACGTCAGCGTCGCGATCTATGCACCCATCAACATCGCAATCGCAGGTCCCCATTCGACGGCCGTAGCCGATCAGGTCAACAACGTGCACATCGACCAGAGTGCGGTCCAGATCGCCGGCGTTGGCGGGGACGGCGGCCACGGCAATCTCGCACTGGGTGGCGATGCCGCGCATCTCTTGTCGGATCTTCACCTGGTGGCATAGCGAAACGTCGCATCGCTCGCATAGCCGATCGCATCGCGGCACGCGCCGTCGCCACTCTTCGCATGCAAAGCCTGCGCAGAGGCGCCTCTCCTGACGAAATGTCGTACTTTCGTACGTAGGCCCACCAAACCGGATGGTGTCCGATTTGACATCTATCGCCATCGCGCGTGGGCGGACCAGACTTGCCGCGCGCGTCCGCCTGATCGGGATGGATGTTGCACGACAGCCAACAAACCGACGGAGGCCTCAAATGATGCCAAAGGCAATCAACATCTCGGATACGATCAAAGTCAAATCGATCGACACCGGTGGTCAAAGTGCCGGAAATGGCGGCGACGGTACTTTCAAGGGAGCCATCATCAGCAAGCCGACTGTCAACTACGATCCGACCAACAAGGCGGAAGGTGCCGACGTGCACGTGAACACCGGCGATCACGTCAAACAGACGGCGGATTGGGATGCCGGCGGCGCAAACGCCAAGGCCTCGTATTTTTCGAAGGCCCATGGCGGAGACGCCGAGTCGAATGGAAGCCAAAAATCCTACAGCGGCTACGATACCTCCAAGGTCTACGCCAATACGGATGCCACCCAGATCAACAAGGTCATGGTGGACCAGCACCAGGAAGTTGTGGCCGGCATCGGCGGCGATGGCGGAGACGGCAACTTCGCATGGGGTGGCGGAGTGACCTTCCATCTCGATACGCTCTAACCAGCCGCTCGTCCGACTGGCAGGACCGGCGGCCGCGGCCGCCGGTCCTGGATTTCACGCCAATGATCTACCGATGCCGTTGCCGGATTGCGTTGGCCATCGGTCAAGCGCGCCGGACCTCGATTTCAGGCGGTGACGATCATGCTGATGCCGCCCATTCGGTTGCCTATCCTGCCGCAGATCGGGACGCCACTGCACGCGGCACTCCGGTCCTGCGCGGGACCGCTCGGTCTCGTATTCGCGTATAGCTGCAGCTACAACCTGCTCCTGTTTGCGCCCTCCATCTATCTTCTTCAGATCTACGACCGGGTGTTGTCGAGCCGGAGTGGCGACACCTTGCTCCTGCTCACGCTCATTGTCGCGATCACTGTGGTCGTCGGCGGCGTGTTCGATGCATTGCGGCGCGCCGTCCTGGGACGCCTTGGCGCCTGGCTCGACGATCGCCTTCGTCCTTGCGTGCTTTCGGCCGGCCTCGAATCGGCGCTTCGCAGCGATTGGACGCAAGCGTCGGGCGCGTATCGGGATCTCACGGTGCTGCGCCAGTTCGTCGAGTCCGGCGCATGTCCGATGCTGTTCGACGCGCTCTGGGCGCCCCTGTTCCTCCTTGTCCTCTTTCTGATCCATCCCCTGCTCGGCGTGGTGGGCGCCTGTTGCGTCGCCTTCCTGTTCGCGCTCACGGTTGCCGGAGAGCTGGTCACCGAAGACGTTCTGCTCAGATCCGGCGCCGCGCTGTCCAGAAGCTGCGGCCGCCTCCAGACTGCAGCGAGCAACATCCACATGATCCGCGCCATGGGAATGTTCGATAGCGCTGCGCGCATGATCCACCGTGACGCGCAGCACGCCCGCAGAGAGCACGATGTGGCACTCCGGCGAGGCGAGATCGTCTCGCTGGCCACCAAGCCGGTTCGCGCGCTGTCGCAGGTCTTGATCATGGGGGCTGCCGCATGGCTTGTCCTCGATCACGGGAAGAGTCCGGCCATCATCTTTGCTGCCACGCTGATGTTCAGCCGGGCGCTCGCGCCGGTCGAAAGTGCGGTCGCAGGCTGGAAATCACTCGTGACGGCCGTGAGCGCCTGTCAGCGGCTCGGCGCACTTCTCGCCGCATTCCCCGCCGCCCGGCAGCAGAGCGCGGAGGTTTCTCCGCTGCAGGCGCCAAGCGGCCTCGTCGTCGACAATGTCGGCGTGAGGCTTGCGGGGACCAGCCATCTTCTGCTGAACGGTGTCTCGTTCAGCCTCATGCCCGGAGAATGCCTTGGCATCATCGGTCCGTCCGGATCAGGCAAGTCCTTGCTCGGCCAGGTGATCGCCGGGCTGTCGATGCCAACGCATGGCCGTATCCTCCTCGACAATACCGACGTCTCGCTGCTTCGCGAGGGCCGAAGCGGCGACCGCCTCGGATATCTCCCCCAGGACATCAACCTGCTCGGCGACACGATCAACGACATCATCGCACGCCTTGAAGATGCCGACCGGCGGAAGGTCATCGAAGCGGCCAAGCTCGTCGGTATCCATGGGGCGATCATGGGCCTGCCGCTGGGGTACGACACGGTGGTTCAGAGCGAAGCAACCTTCTCGCGCGGGTATCGGCAGCGCCTCGGTCTCGCCCGCGCCTTTTTCGGCAGTCCACGCCTCGTCGTTCTCGACGAACCCAACGCCAGCCTCGACTATGGGGGCGAGCGAATGCTCCTGGATGCCATCGAGCGCATGAAGCTCGCAGGCGTCATCCTTGTCGTCGTCACCCACAGGATGGGTCTCCTCGCCGCCACGGACAAGATTGCCATCATGGAGGGCGGTGCGGTCGCCGCGTTCGGCGACAGCGAGGACATCTTTGAACGGCACCTGAGCCGACCCCAGGTTACTTCGCAGATAGCGCCATGATCTGGAACTCTCTCACCGTCTGGAAGCTTCCCGCCGTCTCGAGACTTCCCATGGTCTGGGACCAGCTCATGCGAGCGCCGGCGAGCCCGCTGCCCGCCCGGCGATCTGGCGTCGTGGTGACCGCAATCGACGATTTCGAGCCTCTGGAATTTCCATGGTGCTCGACGCCCACGCCGACCTCTCCGCGTGGAAGGCTTCGCGGTATCACCGTCGCGGGCAATCTGCTGGTGCTCTGCTTCATGCTGGGGCTTGGGACATGGGCGAGCCTCGCGCCGCTCGAGAGCGCCGCGATCGCGTCCGGCGTCGTGGAATCGGAATCGAGCCGCAAGACGATCCAGCATCTGGAAGGCGGTATCATCAGGAAGATCCTGGTTTCGGATGGCGATATCGTGCGCAGCGGCCAAACGCTGATCGAGCTGGACGACACCCGGGCCGGCTCGGAGATGCAAAGCCTCCAAGGCCAATTCTGGGATGCCGCTGCTCGTGCCGCACGGCTTCAAGCCGAGCAGCAGAGATTCGAGAGGATCGCAATCCCGGACGCGCTGGAACAGGACAGCAGGCAGAGCGAGGTGGCGGCCGCCGCGGTGTCGGCGCAGCAATTCATTTTTCAGGCACGCCTCCAGGTTCACGAGTCGCAGCTTGCGGTCATTCGCGAACGAAGGCGTCAAGTCGAGAAGGAGATCGAAGGTCTCAAGGCTCAGGAAACCGCCACCGGGCAACGGGTCGACATCGTTCGGGAGGAACTGGATATGGTCGCGACCCTCGTCAACAAGGGACTCGAACGGCGGCCACGGCTGCTGAACCTGCAGCGGGAGCTGGCCGACGTTGAGGGCCGCCGCGGCGAGATCGCCGCGCAGATTGCCCGCGCCGGGCAGGTCATCAGCGAACAGCAGGCCACCTTGTTCAAGCTCGAGAGCGAGAGGCAGAACGAGATCGCACAGTCGCTTCGTGAAGCACAGAACCAGATATTCCAACTCCGCGAGCGGTTGCTTGCGGCCAGAGATCAGCTATCGCGAACGGAGATCAAGGCGCCCGAGGACGGCGTGATAACCGATCTGCGGGTTCATACGGCCGGCGGCGTCATCGGAGCGGGCGCTCCGCTCATGGACCTGGTGCCCCGGCAAGACCGTCTCATCGTGACCGCGCGCCTGAGGCCCGAGGACATCGATGTGGTTCATCCCGGCCTCAATGCCGAGGTTCAACTCGTACCGTACAATCAGCGTCGCGTGCCTCGCCTGAAGGGAACCGTCGTGCACGTATCCGCAGACCGGCTGCTCGACAAGCGTACCGACCAGCCATACTACGCGACCAGGATCCGGATCGACGACGGACAGATCGTCGCGAACGACATCCAGATCGTCCCCGGCATGCCGGTTCAGGTGTTCATCACGACGGGGCGCGGCACCGTGGCTCTCTACGCGCTCAGGCCCCTGCTCGACAGCTTCCGTGGTGCATTCAGAGAGGACTGAAGCGCGATGAGATTGGGGTGAATCGTCATCGCGCCTTCCGGGTCCGGATCATGCATTAGGTCTCCGGCATGAGAGCCACGCCGGGGACGTGATCGCGACTCGGCGCGGGCAACCGGCCGCGCCAGCGGAGCACGGCCTCCGTGCGATTGTGCGCGGCACATTTCCTCATGATATGCTGAATGTGCATTTTGACCGTGCTTTCCGACAGGCCCAATTTGGCGGCGATCAGCTTGTTGGGCAGGCCGAGCTCCAGTTCCGCCAGAACCTGTTGCTCACGAGGCGTGAGATCGGTCACGCTCCTGTCGATAGCCACTCTGGCTCCCTCGTTCATCAGATATGCGGGCGCGAGCCCGCGCGCATCCGGCGGCTCGAAATCCGGTATCTTGTTCATCCCGGCCACAGGCAACGGCCTGTAGGCGCCGCCGACGAGAACAAGGCGCAGGCCGGCTATGGCGATCTCGATCGGTAGCGAGGTGGAAATAAAGCCGCGCACGCCCCGCTGCATCGCGGCCTGCACGGTCGGCTCGTCCTCGTGGTTTGACAGGACCACAGTGGCGGCGTTGGGACAACACTCCGCAACGAAGGCGAGATCATCCTCAACCGAGGGATCGCCGATGGGCTTGTCCGCGATACTCAGCATCACCAGACGAACATCGCGGGCTGACGTGCAGTCCAGGCCTTGGACCGATGCCATGTCAAGGATCTCAAGTTCGTCCAGCTCCCGCCTGAGGACGTGCAGAATGCATGTACGAGGCAACAGGAGCGGCTCGATGATCACCAGAACCGGCAAGTGAAGCGATTCATTGAGCCGTTTTGAAGCGTTGGTTATGTCGTGCATGATGTCCTCGAGATGAAAAGAACCTCCGCGATATTCCCATTCCGTATTGCGTCTCCCCTGCTCCTGCATTCAACCTGAATGCAGCATCACGAGAGCGGCGCAGTGCCGCCGCTAGTGCCAAATCCACTGCGGGGTCACCTGGCGCCTGGGTGGAAATTCTTTCCGCTCAAATCATTTCGACGCGCACCACGCCGTGGCGCAGTCGACGCATTCCCTCAATTGCAGATGTTTCGATACGCGGTTGACGCCGCCGACCCTGATTTGCCGTCGACGACATATGCTTCATCCTCCTTCACGAGATACAGGAACGGCCTCTCGCCAGTCTCGCCGCCTGACGCGCTTCTTCCTTTCACGCGGCCGCAAATCGTATCCACGGGGCGTCCAAACATGTTCTTTCGCATTGCGCGCTTCACGTAGCTGAGTTCGACCGTTTCCGGCCCCCTCATCTGCGTCGCGATCGCAACCTTCGCCTTGTCCAGAGCAGGGTCCGGCATTTCCGCGGGCCGTTCGGATGCCGGGACGCTGATGCTCGTCCGCGGGGACGCCGCTTTGGCAAGGTCGGTCGATCCGCGTTTCTTCGGAGATTTCGGAGATGATGTCTTGCCGGGCCTTGCCGGCGTTGCGGAACTCGATCTGACAGCCGCAGGCTCTTGCGCCAACGCCGTCGGCATTGGCTGCGCGGGTTGGGCGACAGCGAAACAGGGTCGTGACGCGCATCCGAGGAAGTACCCTCGGGAAGGCGCAAACCAGCCAAAGCCGATCAGGACTCCCGCCAGCACTCCGACAAAAAGCAGTCCCATCCGATTCCCCTCCTCCGGGAGCTCGGCTCGCACTCGTAACTAGGACTAATTCCGCGCTGGTGATCTATCTGTTGCGCAAAAGCATTAAGCGCCCATTAAGCGCGCGCCGTTGTCCGGCCCATGCCTGGATGGGCGGATTAGATCGGGCTCCAGACCCGTGCCGAAATGACCGCGCCGATTGCCACAATGTAGTCGTTTTTCTGAATTCGGCGGAGATCGCCACGCGAGGAGGACGTTCCCCCGCTTCGGACACGCGATCTGCAGGACGACGGCGACTTCGGCGGTCGGCCGACGACTTATCCGCCAAATCGCTTGATCAGCTTTGAGCCCTTGGCTGCATCGATCTGCTGGCCAGTCAAGTCGGAGCCGGCGCTCAATCCTTTCGTCATGAGGTTCTTGACGCGTTGCGCCGCCTGCTTCTCATTGGAATAGTCGATCTCGACATGATCGAGGCTCATCAGATGGCCAAGCTCGTGAGCCCAGGCGCGTCCATTGGCGTGGTCATTGCCATACCACTGGACGAAGCTTGCCGGCTCGGGTTCGCTATTGGGGTATGAACTTCCGCCGGCGGATAGATTTTCAATCGAATTGACGATGTAGATGTGGATGGCATTGTCCGGATCGTGCCGAGAGGCAAGAACACCCAGCAATCGCTGATCATTGCTGCGCGCGCTCTTTGCCATGTCGAGCGGCTTCTCCATCAAGCAATCGCTGATCACGAACGCGATCTTGGCCTTTGACCAGATCGTATTGACCACGTCGAGCGCCTTCTTGGCCGTGTCGCTGCTCCATTGCCCGGGCTCAACGACCCCCCTGTCGGCAAATGGCGTGATGTAAATCCTCAACGGAATGGGCATCAGCTTCTCCGAAGTCCGAAATTCCAATCGTGAGCGGTTTGTTTGACCCTTGTTAGCCACAACGGCGACTATGACTGAACGTGAATCGGGTCAGACGAGCATGTGCCCCTGGTGCGTGGGTCGGCCAATCCAGCTGGAAAATGTGTCGCGAAGACCCGGAAGTCTCCGCAAGGAAAGACTGGGGCCGGGCTTACGTTCAGAATGGCCGATGCAGACTCGAACGGCATGCTTGAACACGGCGCTACACGATATCGGCTGAAATCTTCAAGGCAGGAAGAACATGAATGGCATTCCGCCGCCTTCCGGCTTGTTGCTTGCGCTGGCCTCGGGTCTTGCGGGTCTTGCAGGAGCAGCCTCCCTCTCCCTTCGTTCAAGTCTTGCGGACGGGGCCTGACGGACCTTGCGCTTCTCGCATTCATCGTCGCCATTCAGAAAGTAACCCGCAGCGCAGGCAATCTTGACACAACGATCGCCGTCGCGCTTTAGGCCGGATCCGCAAATCAAAGGACAAACCCGCGCCGCCTTGAGCTTGATCGCATCGAGCGCATCGGCGCTCGCGGTCTTGGTATCGAACTTGGTGCCGGCGCTTTGATTGAACAGCTCAAGCGAGCGCCGCGACGCCGCATCCCACTCCCCACTGGCCGATCCCGTGAGGCAGCCGACCCGGCGCAATTCGCTTTGCACCGATTTTGCCAGCTCAGCTGGCGAAGGTGGCGGCACGGGAGCCTGTGGATTGGGGAGCGCTGCCACTTTTGTGTCCGTGTTTGCCTTCGCCTCTTGCGGCTGCCCTGTTGCTGATGGTGCGGCGTTCTTCGCGGCAGGTGCCGTTTCAGCCGCGACACGCCTTTGTTCGGCTTGAGCAGCCTGATGCTGCGCGGTTTCCTTGGCGGCCTCGGCGGCGGCCCGAGCTTCCTGCGCTGCCTTCAGATCCGACGCCGCCTTGGCAAGTTGCATCTGTTGTGCGCCCTCGTTGACGAGCCGCGCCTGCTCCTGCTCGGCCTGACGCGCCTTTTCGGCCGCAGCAACACGCTTCTCCTCCGCATCGATTTTGGCGAGCTGAAGCTTTGCGAGACTTGCGTAGTAACCATCCGGATACTGGACGATGAAGAAGTTCAGTGCATCCTTGTTGCCAACCTGCAGCGCGAGCTCGTAGTCGCGCCGTATTTCGGATCGCAGCGTTGGCGATGGAGCAGCTTCCTTCGCGGCCTCCTTGGCTGGTTCTCCGGCTGGTTCCCTGGTTGGCCCCTTGGCTGTTTCCTTGGCGGGCACCAGCGGCACGTCGTCGCCGCCAAGCGTGCCGTAAACATAGGGCTCCTGCCGATTGCCCGTTGCTTTCATGACGTCATCGCGAACGAAACCGAACACCCTGCGCAAATCCAGACCCGGAGTCCCGATATATTTGACCAATGCGGCAGCGTAGGGACTGTTCTTGCTGTTGCCGTCCGACGCTGTCGAGCCAGCCTTGGCGGCGAAGGCAACCAGAGTATTCGCCGTCGCCGGCTCAATTCGGGCAAGGCCCCGGCTGATGGACCGCGAGCCGACGGTCCGTTTCATCTTTTCGGAGAAAGGATTGTTGCGGCAAGCGTCGAGGATCACAAGTCGCAGCTGCCTTGCAGGTTCAATGGCCAGCATGACGCGATCGAGCGAAAACGCCTCATCGTACACATCCGTATCGCGCTCAAGGGTGGCGTCGACCGGGATCAGGTAGTTCGTACCTTCGATCTCCATACCATGACCGGCGTAGTAGATGACGGCCACATCTGCGTCGCGAGCCTGATCGGCAAAATCGCGCAGCGTGCGCCGCATCTCGATCGCCTGAAGATCCTGGCGGGTTTGCACAACGTCAAAACCTGCGTTCTTTAGTGTCGCCTCGACAATCGCAGCGTCATTGACGGGATTCGAAAGTGGCGCCGCGTTTTTGTAGGCAGAATTGCCAATGACAAGTGCGACGCGATTCCCCGCCCATGCCGGCTGACAGAAGAAGAGCAGCAGCACAGGAAGAAGGAACAAGATTCGGCGCAAATTCACGAATCCGTGCAAACCCATGGCAGTACTACTGTTTAATTATGCGCTTTATCATTCGTGTCGCCACGACAGGTTCGGTTCAATGACAACTCGACGATCCGGAAGGTCCGCGGAATGTGGAACCGCATGGGACTGGCTGGTGTGGCCGCGCCCGGAGATGTGGCCAGCCAATTGACCTCTCCAGAGGCCTGGCGTCTAGTGAGGCAGATTTTGAGCGAGCGAGATCACTGCTGTGACTGACGCGAAGGTCGGCCAGGAGGGGACAGCCAGGAACCGGATCGCCGGCGGCGTCAATCCCTGGCTGGACTGGACCTCCAGGGTGGCCATCGTGATCGTCTATGGCGGGTCTGCTCTCATTGGCGCCGCCAGCATCCATCGCCTTCCGTTGGGCAGCGTGGACAACTTGCTCATGATCGCAGCCAGTATTGCCAACGTCCTGTTCCTCGGACTCGTTGCACTGACAACCATCAGCCGGCTGGTCCCGACAATGAAGTCGAAGGGCGTTGAGATGCGGGTCTCGGCCCTGCTGGGCGCATTTCCGACCGTCGCACTCGCTTTTCTTCCGAAGGCAGAGCTCGGCCCGATCTGGTCGGCTCTGTCGACGACGTTGATCCTGGTGGGGATCTCGCTTTCTATCGTGGTACTCCGCTGGTTGAACAAATCCTTCAGCATTCTACCGGAGGCGAGGCGCCTTGTGACGGAAGGGCCTTATCGAGTCGTCCGGCATCCCCTCTACCTATGTGAGGGGATTGCGTTGGTCGGTGTCACACTTCAGGTCCTTTCACCACTTGCCGTGCTCATCGCCATCGTGGTTGCGATGATTCAGTGCCGACGAATGATCAACGAAGAGCGGATTCTAAGACTGGCCTTCCCTGAATATGACGTCTATGCCGCGGCAACGCCTTTTCTGATCCCTGCAGGTCTGATCCCCGCGAGACTCGGGCGGCGAGCTCATCAGGCCGGACCGGAGCTCTCGACCAAGGCGATCGATCCGCACGCCTGACACCGCTCTTCACGTCTCCTCGATGTGCGGCTCAGCGGAACTCGAGTTCGAACCAAGCCGGAGGCCTTGTGCCGCGCTGCCACGAGCAGCCCCCAGAAAAATAACCGTTTTATATCAATATCTTATTTTGTGATCGCGCCCTCAGCAGAGCACTGGCGGGCGCCTATCATCCACATGAATCGGCGGACAGCGCCCGGCGCAATATCTTCCATGCCTTTTGAACGCGTCCGCATTTCGCAACAACACATAGGAATGGATCGGGCTCGAGTTTGGTACTGTATGCAGATAGGCAGCCGCCGGTAGCGTACGAATTCCAAAAGTCATTTCTTATGCGGCCATCTTCGCGACGTCACCATTCTACGGGCATAGGTTGGGTGTTCGCCATGAGAGTGTACAGGCACCTTCGAGTTTTGCTTCTTCTCGCCGCTTCGCTGTTCCTGGCCTGTCAGCCAGCCTGGGCGACAAAGCGCGTGGCTTTGGTGGTCGGCAATGCCAACTATCAAAACGCCCCTCTGCTCCCAAACCCGGCCAACGACGCTGCGGCCATCACCGCAACCTTGAAGGGGGCAGGTTTCGATGTGGTTGACTCAAGACTTAACCTCGCCGCGACCGATATGCGGCGGGCCTTGAGAGAATTCGCCGATCAGGCCCGCAATGCCGACATAGCCCTGGTGTACTACGCTGGCCACGGTATCGAGATCGACGGGACAAACTATCTGATCCCGACCGACGCCAGACTCGAACGTGACACGGACATCTATGACGAAGCATTCTCGCTCGACCGCGTCCTGCTGGCGATTGAGCCTGCGAGGCAACTACGCGTGGTGATCGTCGACGCGTGCCGCAACAATCCGTTTGCCGACTCGATGAAACGTACAGTTGCCTCGCGATCGATCAGCCGCGGACTGGCCAGGGTCGAGCCCACCGTCTCCAACACGCTGATCGCGTTTGCCGCGAAAGCGGGACTGACCGCACTCGATGGCAACAGCCAGAATAGTCCGTACGCGACGGCTCTCGTGAAGTACATCGCAAAGCCGGGGCTCGACTTGCGAAGGGCTTTCGGCTTCGTCCGCGACGATGTCTTGCAAGCCACGGGCAACCGACAGGAGCCCTATGTCTACGGCTCGCTCGGCGGCGAAGACGTTGCGCTTGTTCCGGCTACCAAGGCCGAGGAGCCGGTACAGGCGGCCAACCCCCAGTCGGAAATTCGACGTGATTACGAATTGGCCTTGCAGCTCCGCAACAAGCCTGCTCTGAACGCGTTCCTGACCCAACATCCGGACGGATACTACTCAAATCTGGCCAAGCTGCAGCTCAATCAGCTCGACGCCGAGGACGCACGTGTCGCGGCCACGGCGAAAGCGCAGGAGGCCGAGCAGCAGCGAGCTCGCCTGATGTCCCAGGGCGCCCAGCGTGCCGACCAGGAGAAGGCGGCCGCGGAGCTGAAGGCTGCGGAAGAGGCCCGGATTGCGGCCGAGAAGACGAAGCAAGCGGCGCAGGAGCAAGCCGCCGAGGCGGAACGGAAACGTATTGCGTCCGAATCTACAATCGTCGCTGCACTCTCCGGGAATAAGCCGGCTGTTGAGAGTACCGTCGCGGATAACCCAGCGGCCGCTACGCCCGCTGAGGACAGCAAGACGCCCAAGCTTGCCGCGCTGAGCGACGAGCCGCGCCAGACCGATATCGCAAAGGCCGATCTCTCCAAGTCCGTAGATATCGCCAAGTCTGTACAAGGCGAATTGAGCCGCGTCGGCTGCTTCACCGGCGCCGTCAATGGCCAATGGAATGCGGCCTCACAGCGCTCGTTGGCTCTCTTCAACCAGCACGCGGGAACCAAATTCGACGCCAAGCTCGCAAGTCTCGACGCGCTTGACGCAATCAAGCTCAAGCCGTCCCGGGTCTGTCCCCTGATCTGTGATCATGGCTACAAGGCCGACGGTGACCAGTGCAGCAGGATCACCTGTGCCGAGGGTTCGTTCCTCAACGACGACAATGAATGCGAGAAGCGACGCGGGAAGAAACCGGTCGCAAAGCGCAACACGGACGAGCGTCCGTCACGTGCGGATCGTTCGGCCCGCGAGAGGCCGGCGCCGGCAGCCGACGTTCCGCGGCGACAAGCAACTGCGAGGTCCGGCGGCGGCGGTGGTCAGGTCGTTTGCGATCAATCTCTGTGCCGTCAGGTCCGTAGTGGCTGCCACCTCGAATACCGTGGCGGCGGCGGCCCCGGGGGCAACGTGGGTAATGTCGAGTCCTGCAACTAGCAACGCGCAAGGCTGCCACGGCGTCATGGAAGGCCAGGAGGCCGCGCGGATCTTGGTGTCGAGAAGGTGTGACGGGCGGCAGAGCTTAACACTGGGTCATCCAGGTCCGTGCCTGGATTGGCCGAAGCGGAGCGACCTGCGTGGTTGCGTGTGAGCTTGAGCAAAAGGACGCCAACGCCTTTCCCGGGGTGACGCTCTTCACGAAGCGGCAGGCCCCCGGCATGAAGCCGACGGCGGTTTATCTTCCGCCAAAGCACCCAACAGCTGCCACCAAGTTCGATGTCGTGATCTGGCTTCACGGCTTCTATGTCAAAAACCATGAATTCCTCTTCCACAGCGATCCAGCGCGGCTGCGCGAACAGGTCCGGGATTCCGGCAAGGACGTAGTGCTTATCGCGCCGTTCCTGGGCTACGAATATGCCGTTGGCGACACCTTTGCCGGAAACTACAGCGTGTCTGACCTGGCAACCGCGAACTGGGGCGAACGCTATCTCGAGGAGATCCTTGGAGCTCTTGCCAGGTTCCTGGGTCTCTCCTCGACGTCCATTCCTCAGCTCCAGATCGGCAAGCTCATCATCGCATGCCACTCCGGCGGTGGTAACGGCATGCGCAACCTCGTCGGGAGCCTTGGAAAGTATCAGGGCAAGCTGACGGCCTGTTGGGGATTTGACTGCCTCTACGGTGCCAATGCGCGGCCCGATGATGCGACCTTCTGGTACCAATGGTTGTCCGGACAGAGCGGCCGGGCGCTCGAGATCGTGTATGGTCCATCAACTCTGCCGCAATCGGTGAAGCTGGACCTGATCGGGCGTGGGCTGGCGACGACCGATGGCAATCAAACTCAGCCTCAGCGCCCTGCCCTCAAGAACCTCAGCGTAAGCTTGGGTCATTACGATCTATTCCCGGCATTTGGCCAGATGGTCAGGGTCAACGATCTTGACCCGGCTTTCGTGGATCGCTTCATGATACCGCAGGTCGCGGACCAGCCGCGGCATAAGCCAGCGCCGCAGCGCGGGGAATTCCTCCAGCACGCAATTTCCAACGTTCGCAGCGCTTTTCCCTTTCCAAAGGACATTCATTACATGATCGCCCGGGGTGGCTTCTTCAGCCGACTGAGCAAGCTATAACCCAAGCTTCACAGGGCTCACTTGATGGAATAGGATTTGACGTCGAACGACCAATTGTTCGTCACCAGCTTTCCGCTGCTGTTGTCCGGCACGCGCAGCTCGCTGGTCCAGGCCGATAGATAGCTCAATGCGTCGGCCTGACCTTCCAGCTTGCGGGGCATGTCCGGCAAATCGAGCAACTGCACGCGTCGCTCGCTCAGGATGGCGATCATCACTGCGGACCCTGTTGGCGGTGCGACGACGTATTCAAAACCACGCTGTCGCGCCGCCGGGGCAGGAACAACAAATTCGACACCCGGCTTGACGAGATTGATGTCGCGTTCGTTCGACTGCGCCAATAGCTCGGGGGTCGGAAAGATCTGGGACATCCGCCCTTCCGCGTCGACGTCGACCAAAATGAGATATCCAGTCTTCCTGGCTGTAACGCCGAACGAGACCTTGCCGCCGACGTTGACGGTCTGGCTCGGCAGGATCTGAAGGGACACACTCGCGGTATTGGTCTGCCCGCGCACCGCTTGTACCGGCCAAAGCCAACGTGCGTACGTCGTGCCGACATGCAACGACGCCGTCGGCAATGGTGCTGCGGGCGCAGCTCCGCTACCCGCCAGTAGCAGCAGGAATGCGAGCCATGGTCGCGCCTGGCGGATCGGCCGAGATGACGGCATGGCCTGCTCCCCTAAGAGTCAGGGGGCACTGAAGAAGCCGATCGAGGCGATTCGCGCGTCTGCGGGCAAGTAACGCTCGAGACTCTTGATCACTTGCCCCGAGGCGCGACGCCGGTTGAACTGCATTAGGGCTGTCTCAAGATCTACCATGCGTTGCTGCGAGGTCACCGCAACGATCTGTTCCGCACCGAACGGCTCGCCGACCCTGAGCGGTAAGCGCAAACTCGCCGATCGGGCCAGCGCCGCATCAGAACCCACCGGATACAACAATTGGATGGTGCCATCGCCAGACACATTGAACAGCAGCACCGCCCTTGACGCCACATCAGACAGGTCAACTTCGACAGTCTGGCCAGCACGCTGTTGGCGATCGTCTGGCCAGATGCGCATGATCTGCGGCGACCGGGTCGCAATGCGTTTCAGTTCACGAATTGCCGCTGTCCGATCGACTACCGTCGGCAAGTTCGCAACGTCGATCCCGTAGGCGACCACGTCGCCCCACGCGATCACGTCGTGCGACACGGGATCCCAGATCAGGTCGGGATTGTCCGTCGGTTGAACCGCCTGCACGGGAACATCCTTTGGCTTCACGCTTGCAAAATAGCTTGTCTTGCCGTCGAGCGCCGCCAGCCGGATTGGTGCAGCGAGGCGGAGAGGCCCCGGCGCGTCGCCGGTCGGAAGTTCCTTGGTCGCCGCCGCGGCAAGGGTCGGAGTGGTTGGTGCCTTGGCCGTGACAGCCGGTGGCGCGGGCGCCTGTCCCTCGACGGCCCCCCCGGATCCGGCCGGACCAGAGGCAGCTCTCGCGGCCGGCCCCTGAATCAGCACGACACCGCGCGTCAATTCGAAGGCGACGTCGGTATCCGGCGTCTGAGGCGGCGATGATATGGTCACGATGTTCTGGCGCTGGTCCGAGAGCTGATAGACCACCTGTCGAACATTGCTGAAGAGCTCCTTGAGCGTCACCTTCCCATCGTGATTGATGTCTGCGCTCCCCTCCACCGCCCGCGCGACCGCATAGCTGAGAGCCCCGCGCAAGCCATCGATGCCAGGGATGCGGACTTCCGGCGCCTTGGTGTAGCGGTCCACCGCAGCCAGGAACGCCGTGTGGTCAAGATCGAGTTCTGACTTCGGATCGTTGCTGTCCGACACCGGCTTCAGTTCGTCGACCAGCAACGTGTAACGCGGGACCTGCCGGAAGCTCATCTCAGCGGCACGCGGATCGATATCGCGCACCATACCGCCACCGTGGCAGGTATCAGCCACGAAGATCACCCTCGCCCCGCGCAGCTCGAACTGCCGGATGAAATGGTTGAACTCACTGCCCAGAACACGTTCAACCGACCCGGTTGGCGTGGTTTCAAAGCCTGGCAGCAAGAACACGTTTTCCATTCCGTCCGGCTCCGAGCCCTTGACGCGCTCCGGCTCCTGGGTGCCATGACCGGCGATCGACAGAAAGATGAGGTCGTTGTTCTTGGTCCGCTCCACCAGTGCACTGATCTCGCGCAGGACGCTTGCCCTGTCGGCCTGGGCGTTCGTCAGTACGACGACGTCGCCAACCCCCATGTTTTTCAAGCTGGTCACGATGTCAGTGGCGTCAGCGACCGCGCCCTTCAATTTCCGCACGTGCTGATAGTCATCGATCCCGATCACGAGCGCGCGCACCGCCGCCCCGTCCGGATTGCTGATCGACAGTCCTCCTGCCGCATATGCGTGAGGGGTTATCAGCCCGATCAACGCAGCGAGCCCGATGGTGGCGCATAGCTGCCTGATCCCGCAATAAAATCCTCTGGGCATCCGCATCGTGATCCACCTCGACATCATGCCTACCCATTTTGTAGCTCTGGCGACACACCGGGTTCAGCGCCTTTTGCTTGCCGTTTTGCGGCCCGCCGGCGATTGTTCGGTCTCCTGATAGGCGCTCGCTGAAACTGCCGTCTGATCGTCCGCGAAGGCTCGAAAGCGGACCGGAACGTAGCCGCGCGAAAGCAGGCTCGCCAACGGGTAGACGTTGCGGCAGACGCGGCCGTTGCAGCCGCCGGTCGAGGATTCCATCACCTCGGCCTTGCGATCGGGCGTGAACCGCAGGAACAACATCACGTGCGAGCCCGGCTTGTTCAGCGCATCGCCCGGCCTCAGGTCCCAGGGATTTGCCACGGGGGCTGCGATCGCGGGGATAGCGGCAGTCGTGTAGTGGACGGACAGCCCCCACGCGGCGCTGACGAAGGCCGAACAGTCGACGCCAGCCACATCCGGCCGTGGCGCATTGCGAGTGCACACATTGCCAGCCAGCGTTCCGCTCTCGATCCGCTGCCGGAAGTTCGCGAGCGAACCGTGGCAGCCCCAGCAATAGGGTACGCCGCGGACCTCCTGATTCACCTTTCCCTGCAGATACCACGGCCGACGAACACGGCTGAAGCCGCTGCATTGGCTGTCGGGATCGTTGCCGTAATTCGCCTGCGTCAGCTTCCACTGGATGCCCTCGAACGCAAACGCTGTCTCGATCGCCTGCTGGCGATTGGACGGTCTCACGGCGGCCGACGCGTCAAATTTGACGCCGGATTGCGGTGCCGGCGCGGCTGCCGTTCGCGACGGCCGCACGTCGATAATCGAAGCGTTGGTCAGAGGCCTGAAGCCCACGCCGACCACTTCAATACCGTCCGGTTTGGTCCGCAGGAAATAGACATCGCCATCGCCCGAAACCGTTACGAATCGCCGGGTCAGCGGCGTGTTTTCCAAAGGAAGCTCATAGATTCCTTCGAGACGGCCGTTCGCGGCATAGCGTGCGACGAACGTAGAGGCATTCTTTCCCGATGGCGGGACGTCCTCCGCCAACACATAGAAGCGGTCACTGTTGTCAATCTCGAGAAACTCTACCGTGCCGAGCTGGTTGCGCACCCGCAGGCCGAGCTGGCCGATCGTCTCGTTGGTGACCATGGTCTGGATTTCGACCCGTACGCTGGCATTGCCCTTGTCCGGAATGATGTCGGCGATCACCGAGCCCTTGCTTCGAGTAGCAACATATTGCCGGTCGGGCTGCCGCGTCGTCTTGATGATGGCCGCGCGGGTGTTCTGGTCGAGCAGGTCGGTCGCGCTGCCTGGCGCCTGTGATCCCATCTGGGCAAAAGCGGAGACGGCGACCTGGTCGTCCGTGCCGCGGCTCGAGACCTCTTCAAGCTGGATCACATCACCACCGAGGCCGCGCGTGGATTGCCCCGGCGCCGCCTTCAGCGTCCGTACGCCGCCGTCCCAAACCATGATGTCGTCGTTGTGGACGACGAGATCCGTCGGCTGGACGTCTTTCGGCATATTGAGGACGTCAGGATCCGAGCTCGGCTGTTTCGGATCAAATTGGAGGATGCGACCGTTGATCTGATCGAGCACAAACAGGTTGCCCTGCCCATCGGCGCTGAGTGCTTGCGGTCCCGCGAGTTCCACGTCCTCGCTGGCCGGGACGATGCCGACCATGGAAGCAGCCGAACCGCCGGCAAAGCTGCGTACAACGGTATCGTCGGCGTACGCCTTGGTTCCAAGAATGCCAGCGCCAACAATGAAGACCCAGATCCAATGATTTGGACGAAGCATGTTCGCCTCAATGTACCCCGAACCGATCGCCGCGTCGGATCGACTAATCCGAGATGCCGTTGATGCGGCGCGTCAATTAGTGGTGAGCAATCTCAATCACGTTCAATCTATCACTGGACGGTGATAGTCCGAATGTCTTCAGCTTGCGGTGCAAAACATGGCCCGGAATAGATTTGAGCAGGTGAGCGAAGTCCAGCCCGACGCGATCACGCTTGTCCTGAAACGCGACAATGACGGCATCTCCGGATCGATCGTGCTGCCGGCCGCCGCGAGCGGGGGACGGCTGACCACCGACCAGGTCAGCGCGCAGTTGCCGGCTCAGGATGCTTTTCGCGGCGCGATCCGGCTGGCAAACGACGTAAAGCTCGCGCTCGTAGTGTGCGATCCAGACGGGGTCTGGAAGTCCGAGTGGGGCGATCTTTATCAGCCGATCGATTGACCCGCATCGGATGGAACCAGCATATGCTGCGACGCCGCATCGAGACTAGCTTGTCGAACGGACCCTCCCCCCGACCATCGTTCCGGATACGGGCCTTGATGGTCGCGCTGCTGGTTGCGACGGGCTGGCCGGCACGCGCCAACGACTCGGCTGCGGAATTGTCGATCGGCGGGCTCCAGTTCGTGCGCACCAATGACGTGGCCATGGAGAGCGAGAACCTTCGTATCGCGCTCGACAGGATTAGCGTTCGCTACCAATTCGCCAACGTCACCGCCAGGCCGGTCACGCTTACCGTTGCCTTTCCGCTGCCCGACATCGACCTGTCGGAGGCTGAGAACATCGCACTGCCGTCAAATGATCCGATCAACTTCGTCGACTTCGAGACCAAGGTCGATGGCAGCCCGGCGCCGCTGACCGTCGATCAGCGCGCCATGGTCGGCAACAGGGATGTCGGTGCCCTGCTCCGCGAACTCAAGTTGCCGCTGCTGCCGATTGGTAGCCGCGAGATCCGGGTGAACGACCTGCCCGAGGCGACCCGGGCCCGGCTCGTGGACGACGGACTTCTGATACCTGCGGGAAAGAGCGACAACGGCCGGCAGCAATATGCGCCGGGTTGGGTTATCAAGACCTCGGCCGTGCGCCAGCAGGTGTTTCCGCCCATGCGCACCGTCTTGGTCGAACACCAGTACCGGCCGAGCGTCGGCTCCAGTCCCGACACCATCCTGCGCTCGAGCCTCCGCCGCAGCGGCGCACTCGCTCAGGAAGTCGCCCGTTACCGGAAAGAGTACTGCGTCCAGGATACGTTCCTCGCCGAACTCGACAAGCGCGCGGGCAGTAACCAAACCAACAGCGCGAAGCTGCAGGAGCGGCGCATTTCGTATGTGCTCAAGACCGGCGCGAATTGGGCCGGGCCGATCCGCTCGTTCAAACTGACTATCGACCCAGGCGGCAGCGACCGCTTGGTGAGCTTCTGTCCCGGGCGGCTAAAGGCATCGTCTGCTACTGGAAAGATGCTTGAATATACAGCAAGCGACTTCAAGCCGGATGCCGACCTGAAAATCCTGGTGATCGGAACATTCTGAGCGTGCCGGTCAATTGGTGAGCAGCACGTAGCGCGCGGCCGCGATGACGGTCACCTTGTTGCGCTGAGCCTCGCTTAGCGCCTGCAGAAAGAACGTGTCGGCAGCCATCGGTCGCGGCTGGCGCAATGAGTCCAGAACCTGCGGAACCGCCACGACCAACAGCAATTGCGGACCGCTCGCGCGCGCTGTCGGGAGCGTAAACGAAAGTGAGTCGATGCCCGGCTTCAGAAGGTAGGAGAGGCTCTGGACTTCGCCGCGATCTGACACCATGAGCAGCTCGACCACGCGGTTGGCAAAGTTCTCAATGGTCCCATTGAGGGTTTCGCCGCCCTTCAGCTCTGTCGCTGACAGGGTGATGCGTGGCATTCGCGCCTGATCGCTCCCGACCTGACTCAAGAACTTGACGGCAGGGCATTGCGCCTGGGTCACTTGCCTGACGCCGACCGAAGCTTCGAAACCCTGCTCACGCCGAAACGCTTTGTCGAAGGTGTCGAATGGGGCGGTCGAGGCACCGAACCCTTCGATGACAGCCGCATTTGGGCTCACAGCAATCGGCAAGACAAAGAAGCAGTCACCGCCAGAATATTGGGCCACGTATTTGCGGATGCGCTCAGCTCGCCCCGGCCCATCGAGCGCCGGAGACGGCGTTGCCGTCGGCTGCGCGGACAACTTCTCTGTCTCTTGGCGTCCGGGCTGTGGTCCAGCGGGCTCGACCTTCGGCGGCACCATTGTTCCAGCGAGTTTCGGAGGTGGCGGCAAAACCGCTGTGCCGGGCGCTGACCAGACCAGCTTGTAGAAGGCATATCCGCCACCGCCGACCAGCATCAACAATGCCGCCACGCCCGCCCCCAGCCAGAGGCCGCGCGCGCTCCGCGCGGTCGACGGCATCCTGTCCTGCGACGCCGGCGCCGCGCTTTCCGGCCGCCGTAGCGGATCGAAGCCATATAACGGCGCGGCCGGTGTCTGGGCCGAACCGGTTGGCGTCCAGTTGGCGACCTCCCCCATGGTCGGGCGCAATGCCGGATCAGGCTGCAGCATCCGCTCCAGCAAAGGCCGGATTCGCATATCCACCGCACCGAGATCGGGCATACGCCGTCGCTTCTCCACCAGTTGAAACTGGCTGCCGCCCATGTCGAGTTTCTGCCCGGTCAGCGCATGGAACAGCACAAGACCGAAGCTGTAGACATCGGATTTCGCAGTCACGTCATTGCCGTACAACCCAACCTGTTCCGGCGATGCGTAATTGTCCTTGCCGGCGAAGCCCGAGCCGATGATGGTCTTGTCACCCATCTGGGTCGACCGCGCGATGCCGAAGTCGATGATCTTGGCCCGCCTGACGTCGTCGAGCGGAACGATGATGTTGTCCGGAGAAACGTCACGATGGATGATGCCGTGCTCATGGGCGGCCTCCAGTCCCGATGCGACGCGCTGCATCAGCCTGATCAGCGCCTCGAAGGCCAACGGCCCATCATCGAGCATGTTAGAGAGCGAGCGGCCATTCACGAATTCCATCGCGAGATAAGGTCGCTGCAGCACCGGCTCCACGGTAAACAGGAAGTAGCGAACGATCGCGTCATGCGGAAGATTGTGGAGTGCCGCGGCCTCTCGACGGAACAGCGCGAGCGCCGCCTCGTTGTCAACCATGTCGGGCAGCAGCATTTTCACCGCAACAGGCGATCCAGTCTGGATCTCACGGCATTTGTACACCTCACCCATGCCGCCCGCGCCGATCACCGCTTCGATCTCGTAAATGCCGTTGAGACGCGTGCCGGGCGGCACGCCGTGATAGGACGATCGGAACGGATCGTTCGGGGTCATGGTTGCGGCTCCCGATTGAGCGGAGATCTTGTCGCCTCCTGAGATCGTGGCGTCAGCAGTCGCACGATCACAATCGTCACGTTGTCGAGCCCGCCACGATCAAGAGCCAGCGCGAGCATGTCATCGCAAGCCGCCTGGGCGCGTCGCGTAGCCGCGTGCTGCAGGATCTCGTCGTCCTGCACGTGCCTGGTCAGGCCATCGCTGCAGATCACGAAGATATCCTCCGGCTCGGCCGGGCCTGTCACCACCTCAAATTCCGGATCATCGGCGACACCGACGGCACGAGTAATGGCATTGCTCGGCCAATCATTCACGTCTTCGCGCGAAAGCGCACCTTCGGCGATCAGTTCCTCCAGTTCGCTGTGATCATGCGACACTTGGCTAATTGCGCCACGACTGATCAGGTAGACCCGGCTGTCACCCGCCCATATGCAGGCATAGTAGCTATCGCGAACGAGCAGAACCGCCGCTGTGGTCCCGACGGTGGCCCCCTGTCGTTCATGACTTAGCGCCAGTATCTGCTGGTTTGCGCTGAACAGCCGTTCCTCGCATTCCGCCAGCAGGTCTGCGGCTGATTCTGGCGTGCCGATCGCGTCAAGCGACTGCACGACAATGCGACTGGCGAGATCGCCGGCCTCGTGACCACCCATACCGTCGGCGACCGCCCAAAGGCCGACGTCGGTTCGTACCAAACATGAATCCTCGTTCCGCTCCCGCACCCGTCCGGCATGGGTGACGCTACCAACATCGAACAAGGATGGAATATGCACCATCGCGTGTCATCCATTCCCGGATGCCGCGTGGCCGAGATCACCGGTCAGCAGCGTGATGTAGTGAAACGGATCTGGTAATCCGCGGCAACTCAGCGCCACTGGCGGAAAGCCTTCCCCTCCGGCGGTCCACCAGAAGCTGGCCGCGGCGTAGACCTGTGGGTTGGCGGCGCAAAGTGCTGCAAACGACCCCGCGAAGGCGTCGACCGCCGAAGCCCTTCCCATTGTCGCACTACCAAGCGACGTGATCGCCGGACCGCCGGCGATGGTCTCCTGCAGTCGTGGCACCGCAAGCTGATCCAATGCATCGGAGATCTGCTCGAAGGTTGCCGCCCGATCCAGGGTCGAAAGCATGAACGCCTCCACTTGCCCGAACCATTCGTCCTGCGGATCAATGCTCGGCGGCGGCAGCGAGACGGCCTCGCCGGTCACCGCATGCAGGGTCAAGGGATAGTATCGCCCCACCCCGTCGAGCGAGGGCATGATCGCACCCGCCACTGTCGTGCCGCAGATCGCGGCGCCGAGCCAAAACCGCCAGACCGGAGCGGTCAGAAAGGCCTGCTGCCATCCTGGGCCAAGCTGGTGGCGACTTGCTGACAGCGCGGCCTGTACCCACGGCTCCCAGGCTTCCAGGAAGCTGCGCGGGGTCGCGATCGCGATGAAATCGCGCTTGGCGCCGATCTTGCCGAATAGCCCGCAACGCATGGTCATATCCCGGTCGGGCAACGAAACTCGCGCAGCACTGACAGATTCAGCGGGTTGCGCAACGACCCAGTCGAAATTTGATAGTTGAGCTCGCGCCCCGCGACGATGAAAGTCGCGCTGGCCGTTTCCGCTTTCACAACCAATGAGCCCGCCTCTAGCATCCGAAATAACGACCAGGGACCAATGCGCTCGAGCACGGATGGCGCGCCGGTGTCGTTACTAACTGAAATTGCCGTTCGCGGCGCTGGGCCCGGCCATAGGACGGTCGTTGGCGAGTTGCTCTGAGGCGGTGGTGGTGGCGGTGGCGTCGGTTGCGGACCGCCGAACAAGGACGACGTGGCCGGTCCGGGAATGGTTGGGCTCGCAATCGTGGTGCCGCCGATCTCGGTCTTAACGGTCACGCCTGGCCCCGGTGCCCCAGGAGGCCGGATCGCGAAAGAAACGGCGGGCACACCGCCGCCCGTCTGGAAGAACGCATCCCGGATATAAGCCGCATTCTGGAATTGTTTGAGCGTGTCGGGCGAGAACGACCGACCAACGGGGCTCTCCTTGCGCCAAGCCCAGTCCGACCGCGACGTGTCGGCATAAGGTGCCAGGTACTGGGTGAAGAACTTGTCCATAACGCCGTTCGGACTGAACAATTTGGCAAAATCCGCCAGCGGGACTTCCTGGCCGCTGCTGCGGACAAACGGGTAGCGGTTGGTCACGGTCTGTTGGCAGACCGGCGTGACCTGATCGCGCAACGTTTGCAGGATTTGCCCAGCGGTTGAAGCCGCGATGCTGCCTTCGAACTCCGCGGCTGCAGCGCGCAGCATGTCGGAGAATGGCGGCGGCATGCGCGAGGCATTGTTGCGGAGCGCTGCGACCTGGGTCTGAAGCGCAGCCGTGGCCTGTGCTGTCAGTTGGGGATTCTCGATGATCAACGTCAGGTTCTGCGCGATGTCGTTCAGGTTCGCGACGGTCGAGTCGATCGGCCGGCGGGTGCTCTCGCCTTCGAGCGCCGCGTGGTAAGGTTTGAACTGTGCCTCGATCGTCGCGCCAGGCGGTCCATCCTGGGCATTCGTGAAGAGTGCCGGCGCCGGTGCGGCAGCTGGCGCCGAAGCGTTCGCCGGCTTCGCCCGTTCCTTGGTCAGCACCGTCTCATCGCGCACCGATTCCAGAATTTGCCGCATCGGCGAGGTCGGCGCCGAAAGCGCCCGCAGCACCTCGTATTTCGGCTTGTCGGCGAGCAGCTTCTTCAGGCGCAGGCTCCCGAGCGCCGTTCGCCAGGTCGTCACGAAATCGTTGGAATAGATGTTGAGCAGATCGCCGGCCAGATTGTCGTACTGCTGGTCGATGGCCGACTGCTGGCCTGCATCACCCAAAACCCATCGCTCCCGCTTCATCCGCTCAGACAATCCGGACAGCCGGGCGACGAACTTCTGATGGAAGCCGTTATACGTGAAGAACTCAGGTACCCGCACCGCGTCCAAAGGCTGCCCCGTCGTGGTTTCGAACACGACACCCATGTCGGGTCCGCCATGGCGGCTAGCGATCCAGTCGCCAGCGGTCGATGCGCGAGCCTCCGATTTCAGAAACTCGTAGGCACGTTGCGACACGCTCAGGCGCGCCAAGGAGCTCTGGGCCTGCTTGATCAACCGGCCGTCGAGTTCGACCAGCGGCTGCTGCTCGGTCTCGAGGTCGAACATTGCCACGAGGTTCTCGTCGAGCAGACGCCGCCCTTCCGCGTTGGTGGCGCCAGGATAGAGGTTGTCCGCCCAGTCACGTTGCATCCAGGAGCGGATCAGCTCGCGGTCCGGCGACTGCAGGCCGCCGACCATCAGATAGACCTTGAGCGCCTCGTAGACGAAGGCAGGTTCGTTGATGCGCGCATTGAGCTGCTCCTCGAGGCGATACAGCAGGCGCGGCCGGAACATGCGCTCAAGCGCCGTATGATAGGCCGCCTTCGAGGGCGACAGCAGCCGGGCGTGCTGACTGAGCCCGTAGCGAGCCGACAGAGGCACCGACTCGCCGCGCGATCCGTAGCCTGCCGGGGCGTTGCGCAGCCGGTAGAGCAGCGGCAGCACCTTGTCGAGATCATGATCGGCAATCAGCGTCTGCTTGATAAGTGGTGCGCCGGCGGCCGCATACTCGCTATCCGCCTGCAGGCTTTGCTCGATCAAATCGGAGTTCCGCTTGTAGCTCATCAGCCAGGCTGCGATCAGTCCGATCGAGACCAGGCCGATCAATGACAGGGCCGCGGTTTTCAGGATCAGCGCGCGGCGCACCGCGGCACGGTCGGTCGAGACCCAGTCGGCCTCGCCGATGATGACCTTGGAAATCAGATCGGCGAGGAAGAAGCTCTTGCCCGTGCCCGAATAGGATCCGGAACCGACCTCCTCAGCGCCGAACGTACGTGCCAGCGACCCGATCAATTGGTCGATCGGCGTGCCCTGCTGCGTACCCGAGGTGAAGTAGAAACCGCGCAGGTTCGCGTTCACGTGATAGCGCGTCGGCTCGAAGATCTGGTTGAGGAAGTCGTGGATCTGGGGCTTGAGCCGCGCCATCTGTGCCGGAAAGCCGAACAATTGCACGCGGTGCTGGGGCGTCGGCTCGTCCTGCAGACGGTCGAGCGTCTCCTCGCTCAGGCGCTCCAGCAGACGGTCGAACTCGACCGGGATCTGCCCCACCAGATTCTGGGTCTTGTCTGCGGTCTGGAACGTGGCACCCCAGACCTGGCGGCGGCCGGCCTCGCCGAGATAGGCGAAATACTCGGTGAAGCCGGCAACGAGATCGGCTTTGGTAAATAGCGCGTAGACCGGGAAGCTGACCTTGAGCCTCTGATGCAACTCGAGCAGGCGCATCCTAATGGCATCGGCGTGAAGTGCGAGTTCCTGCTTCGGCAGCGTCAGGATGTCTTCGATACTGATGGCGACAAGGACGCCGTTGATCGGCTGGCGCGACCGGCTTTTCTTCAGGATGTCCAGGAACGCCAGCCAGCTATCCTTGTCGGCCTTGCTGTTGGAGTCCTGGGTCGTGTAGCGGCCGGCGGTATCGATCAGCACCGCCTCCTCGGTGAACCACCAATCGCAGTAGCGCGTACCGCCGACCCCCGCGATCGCTGCGGGCGTCGCCCCGCGCGCGAGCGGAAATTTGAGCCCGGAATTGACCAGCGCCGTGGTCTTGCCGGCTCCGGGCGGACCGATGATGACGTACCACGGCAGATCGTAGAGATAGCCCGACTTGTTGCCGCTGGCGGTCTTCAGCGTCGCGAGCGCATCCTTCATGCGCTCCTTGAGCACCGGTTCATCGCTGACGGGCTGGTCCGCACCAGCGATGCCATCGGCAATCTCCTTGGCACTCTTGCGCCGCTTGAACAGATTGAGGCCAACAATGCCTGCCACGACCGTGGTGAGCAGCAGAATAGCGATCTGCCGGACGATATGGTTCTCCAGCGGCCGCCAGTCGCCGAACGCGATGAAGGGACCGGCGAGATAGATCACCGCTCCGAGCGAGCTGAGCCCTACTCCGTAGAGAACGATGCGAAGAATGTCCTTGGCAAGCATCTAACCGTACCTGTCGCAAACCACCTGACCCGGCGGTATCTGCCTATTCGCTGCGTTCGATAAAGATCTCGACGCGCCGGTTCTTGGCGCGTCCCTCGGGTGTCGTGTTGCTACCGATTGGCGCATCTGCTCCTTTGCCCTCGACGTCGACGCGCGAACCATCGGTCAAGCCAGGCTTCAGTGCCGCGGCAACCGCCTTGGCGCGCTCGACCGACAACTCGAAATTTGTCGGGAAGCGGACTGTGCGGATCGGCGAACTGTCGGTATGGCCAACGACCCGGATCCGTCCCGGCTCCTTGTCGAGGGTTGCCGCGACGCGGAGTGCGATCGGCTTGAAGCCGTCGAGGATGGTCGCCTGGCCCGACGCGAACAACGCCAGGTCGCAGACCCTGATCACGATGAAGCTCGGGGTCTGGTCCGCCGTCATGGCACAGGCGGTGTTCTCCTTCGCGAGCGCGTTGCGGATGCGTTGCAACTGGGTGATGCGATCCGGTGGCGGCGGAGGTGGCGGCGGCGGCGGCGGTGCAACGATCTGGCGCTTGAGCTCGATCGGGCCGGCCGGATGGAGCGCGAGCGCCACCTCGGCAGCATTCTCTGCCCGGCCAGCGAGGAGCGTCCGCAGGACGAAGTAGGACCCGGTCAGCAGCGCGGCCACGACAGCCGCGACGAGCCAGACCGGAACGCGCAGACGCTGCCGGCGCCCCGCCAGCGCTTGCCCGCGCCAGTTGGGCGACAGGTCGCTCATCGTCTTCGGCCGGACCCGGCGCAGCAATTCATAGAGGTTACGCTGGATCAGCTGCAGGTTCGCAAGTCCGCCCCCTGACGTCCGGTGAATGCCCTGAAAACCAAGCGCAAGGCAGGCGTGCTGAAGTTCGAGGACCGGATAGTTGACCAGTGGATCAACCTTCAAATGGTCGAGAATCTCAAAGAAACGGACGCCGCCGACACGCTCGCCGAAGAACCGGCTCAGCATCGAATATTGCGTCCAGACGTGGCGCTCCTCGGTCGGGATGTGCTGCACGATATCGTCGGCAGTGGCACACAGGATGTATTTCGCTGTGTTGGCCTGGTGCTCGGATATGCCCGCGGAACGGATGTCCTTCTCGAAGAACTTGATCGCGTCTGCAACCTGCTCCATCAAACTCGCGAATGACGCGCGCATGAGCGCCACCCGCAACCGACCAAGCAGCTGCAGCAACGGGCCCGCAGCGCGCATCACTGGATTGGCATTTGGCGCGACGAGATCGTCGACGCGCAACGGCGGTCCCGGCGGTAGCATGGGCTGCTGCGCCTGGGCTGGCGCGGGTGTCGATATCCATTCCTCAGCGGGATGGCTGGCCGGCGCGGAGGCGTAGTTCGAGCCCTGCGGGACAGGAGAAAATGATGACGGTGGCGCCGGCGCGCCGGGAGAGGGTACCGGTGATGGCGAATAGCCTGGACGTGCCGCAGGGCCCTCGCCCGGCGGAGGCTGAGAGGTCGGCGCCGGCGGCAACTTCCCGCCGGGGTTGGGACGGATGATCGTCCGTTCGCCCCGACCGAAAGGATTGACCGGCTTGTCCCTGTCGCTCATGGCCTGTCTTCCAGGATGGCCCAAAGATACAGCTCAAGCTCCGGCCAGTCGCCGGAGAAATGCATTCCGATCGAGGCCGCCGTGCTGAACTCGGGCCACAGCGGCGACTTGCGGTCGAGATAGAAATAGACGTGATCCGTGATGGCCCGGATGTGCGGCGGCGGCGTCGGCAAATGCGCCAAGGTCAGGCCCGGCAGGTTTGCGTGCACGATCTCGTTCATCTTGGTGTTCGGCCCGACCTTGAACAGGTGCGGGAAATCGTTCTGGATCTCCACGAGCGGCCGCCGTGCGGCAACCTCCAGCACCAGGGTCGCGTTTCGGAATAGCGCGCGATCGCGGATCGGCGACACGAACGCATTCTGTGCGCGCTCGATGATCTCCAGGCGGATTGCCCGCCGGCCCAATCGCGCGCTCAAGAAGTCCTGGATGTCGCTCACCAAGGGTGTGAAGACGTTCTCGAGATCGTCGTGATCGTAAGCCGGATAGTTGCGCGCCCGCCGTTCCGCCGTAGAAAATGTCGCAAGTTCGCCCGCGAATCTCAGCAATTCCTCGTACAGGCGCTCGGGGTGCACGCTGCCGGAGCGCTGGAAATGAGTCAGGACGGGAATGGTACGGTTCAGCACTTGCAGGACCAGATAGTCGACACTCTGCAACCCACCGCCGGATGACGGATCGACCGCGTAACGCGCCAGCTCGTCGAGTTTCGTCTCAACCCAGCCGATGATGCGGTTGAGCCAGCCATCGATGATCGGATGCGCGGCGCAGATCAGCATCGGCGGCACGAATTTATCGTCGAACAGGATGTTCTTGTCGCGCACCTCGAGAATGCGCGCGATGCCGAGGCCCATGTATCCGGGCTTGCTGCTCTTGCGCAGTTCGAACGACAAGCGCGGATAAGCGATGTCGATCTCTTCCTCGATGCGTAGCGCAGAGGTCGAGTCAATGAAGGTTTCCGAACTACGAACATAACGACTGGCGCTGTCGGTGCGATCCTCGTCGACCTCGCGGGTGTTTGGCGCCGCGACCGGCATCATCAGCCAGACGACCTGGCCTGCCGCCGTCTCCGGCACATCGATCGCTTCGGGAATTTGGCTGTCCGCAGGGATATCGAACGGCGTACCGTCCGGCATGACGCCGGACGCATTGCGCACCGCGAACTTGCTCTGTTCGGTAAGATCCTTGTCGATCTCCAGCTGGGCAAAGCCCCACGGGTATGGTGTCGTGTAGCGAACGCGCTTTTCCAGCAAGTGTTCGATGTAGCGGTCGTTCTGCTGCAGATGATGCGGCCGCAGAAACAGACCTTCCGACCAGAAAACTTTGCTGTACCAAGACATTCCTACATCCACTTAGAAATTGTCGGCAGCCGCGTGGTCGCCGATAGTTTACTTTGAACCGGGCTTGTCACCGCGGTCGTAATAGTTCGAGAAATGCAACATAAAGGTTTCGATCGGCGCGCTGTTGTCGCGGCCGAGATGCGCCTTCCACCGCGTCAAGAACTCGTCCCAGAGTTTGCCCTTGTTCGTGCCGAGCCAGGAGCTTGCGCCACGCTGAAGCTCGAGCTCGCGGGCCATCAGCGTCGGATCTATGCCCGCAATCAGTTCATGGACAGCGTGCTGCATCGCCATATAGGTCTTCAACTGATGTGACTTGAGATCACTGAAGCCCTGCGCAAAGGCGCGCTGTGTGTCGAGGTAGCTGCGCGTCGGCGGCCCAAAGAGAATGCGCATCGCTTCTTCCGAGGTCGGCGAGAACTTCAGCGGATTATTTTCGAGGGCTTGGACGGTGGTTTGGCTAGTGCTACGGGTCAGCTGCTTGGCTTGGGTCCGCGCCTGCAGCAGCGCCATCAGATTATCCACGGTCATACGCAAGATGACGCCAAGCTGTTCGGCGAGTTCGGCATCGGACTTGCTGGCAAAGAAATTGTCCGGCAATCCTGCAGCGCGCGCCACCAGTCGCGCGAACTCGGGACCGCCGACTGGCTTGGCCGTGACAGGTCCCTCGTCTGCCGCTTGCGCCGGGCGCGATGGCGATGCTGGCGGCTGGGCAGCGGCTGGTTCATCATCAATCCATACCGACGGCCGGCGTGGGGTCGGCATGATGGGCGGGCGCTCGACTTGCGGTTTCGGCGCGTTGGCTGGACCGGCTGCCCAGTTCATGTCGTCGTCCTGCTCGGACGGTTGGTACGGAGACGCCGGCTGTGACCGTCGGAATGGGTCTACACCAGGTGCCGGGACGCTCGCCGCCCAATCCAGGAACCCCGGATTGACGGGCCGCGCAGCCTCGCGTGGCTTCTTCAGCAGTTGCGGATCGATCGGCGGCGGAATGTCACGATCGGCTGTCCAAAGCTCTCCGTAGTCGGCATGCTGCTGGACCGAGGGTTCGCGCAGTTGCGCCTCGTGGTTTGGGCTGCCCCCGCCAGCCTCATTCTCCAGCGAAACTCCGATGATGTAGTGGCCGATCGTGAGTCGGTCACCGTCGCGCAAGCGGTGCGGCCCCCGCATGCGCTGGTCGGCACCATTGAGAAAGGTGCCGTTGGTCGAAACGTCGTGCAGCCAATAGCCACCGTCGCGAAAGTGCACCTCGCAATGCTTTCCGGAAATCGTCCGCGCCGGATCCGGCAGCGTCCAGTCGAGGTGACGGTCCCGGCCAATATCGACTGAACGCCTGCCGGTGACCGTAAACGACACAGGTCCGCCATCCGGAAGGTTCGGTTCGTTCTCGATATTAAAGCGAAGCACCATCACATCGTCTCGTTAGCGCGGAGGGCGCGGTTCGCCGCGTGCCAATTGAATACCATCCTCTAGGCATGACGTCATTATCCGGTCCCGGGCGTCACGGGGGAGCCGGCAGAGGCCGATCAGCAGTGCTGCACGCACCGCCCGCGCGGCCTGATCTGGCTTAGCTTCCACGGGCGCAAATTCCGGGGGAACCACGCTTCCGCCGGACCAGCCGGCCGCCAGCGCCAGCCATGTCGCCGGCTGCTCGGGATCATTGGCATTGCCGACAGCCAGCGCCTTGTTCCGGGACTGCTCGTCCGGTTGCCGGACCCAGGTCTCCACAATATTGAGCGACCTGGTATCGCTGGCGTCGAAATGGTCGAACATCAGTCGCAGAGAGCGACATCCCCAGGCAACTGCTACGCGCCTGGGAAGCAGATAGGCACAGTAAGACACGGCCGGGTGCCAATTCCGCGCATCGGCGGCCTCCTGAAGGAAGTCCAGCGAAGGCTTGTCAGCGTCGGCTTTGCCGACATCATAACGCGCCAAGGGATAGGCCTGAAACAGATCCTGAACCGTACCGAACCGAACTTGTCCCATGACCGTCAACCAACAAGGGTTGGAGTACCGTGGGCGACCAGCGGACCACCGGCAGCAAGCGCCATGCCGGCCTGCGCCGTCATGGCGATCGTCGGCGCGTTGATGACGATGCCCGCCGGGGTCAGGATGATCTGACTAGGACCCACCTGTAGGGTGATGTTCGCATTGGCCATGAGCGTGATGCTGAGGCCTGCATTGACAGACTGGTCCATGGCCAAAGTGATGTGCTGACCACCCAACTGGATATCGAGCTTATCATTGCCGTTCTTGAGCGTGGTGTTGCGCGTGTCGCCGCCAAATGCAGCTTCGCCGATGGTACGTGTCTCGGTGTCGCGGACCGTTACGTCGTGGTCCTTCTCGGCATGCACCGTGATCTTCTCGGATCCCTTCTTGTCCTCGAAGCTCCACTCGTTGAAGCCGCCGCCACCTTTGGTGGAGTCCGACTTCAATCCCCCGATCGTCTTCTTCGACGGCAGATCGTAGGGCAGCTTGTATTCGTCGTTGTACACGGTGCCGATCACCAGGGGCCGGTCCGGATCCCCCTCCAGGAATTCGATAACGACTTCCTGTCCGACGCGCGGGATGATCTGACCGCCCCAGCGCTTGCCAGACCAAACCTGAGCCACGCGCAACCGGCACGACCGCTTCTTCTTCCGATCCCAGAAAAAGCGGACATAGATTTCGCCCAGGGACTCGACGTCGATTTCCTCGCTCGAATTATCGTCTTTGGTCACCACCTTGGCCGTCTGGATGCCGTTGATTCTTGGCTTCGGCGTCATCATCAGCGCTCGAAACGGCCGATCGCTAGGCAAGAACTCGTAGCTGCCGAAATAGACGTGTTGCCCTGCGTCGCTCGGACCGCCGGTGCGATAGGATTCGATCGAGAACGAGTGCACAGCTCGCACCACGAGGTATTCGACGTTCTGCGAGTCCTTGGAGTGCTTTTCGAGCTTCGTCAGCCCGCCAGGGAACAGGTTGACGGCGTCGCCATTGCCGCGGCGACGCCGATCCATCGCTTGCTCTGCCTGGAGCTGGATCTTCGCGTAGCGCTCCCCGTCGGATTTCTCCTTGAACTTCCCGGGATAGTCGTAAAACTCCATCTCCGACCGAGTGTAATGCTCGGAGCCCTTGGCGTCGCTGATCATCTGAGCGTTGGGCTTCTGATAGTTGTAATCGTTGAGTTCGATCTTGCCGGTACGAAATCGCCGCTCCGATACCCATTCATAGATGTGCTGCTCGCCTCGCCGGTCGGCACCCGCCAGCGGGATGTAGGGAATCGTAGCAAGACCATTGATCGGACTGTGCGACGATTTGGAGTCCGCCAACACCAGCGTGTGCTTGCCGCCCTCATGCTTGAAGAAGTAGTAGATGCCGTGCTGCTCCATCAGCCGGCACACGAAGTTCATGTCGGTCTCGCGGTACTGAACGCAATATTCGAGCTTCGGACAAGAACCCTCTTCGGTGAGTTTGGATTCATAGTCGGTGAAGCCGCGTTCGTTGAAGACCTCTTTGATGATGTCGGGCGCCTTCTTGTCCTGAAAGATCCGGCAATCGGTGGTTCGCGACAACAGCCATAACCAGGGCCTCAGCACGATCCGGTAGCTGAAATAGTCGTTCTTCACCCCGAGCCACTGGGCCTCCGTCAGAATGCCGCTGAACTCGCGCTCCTTTTCATGCAGCTTTATGGTCAGCGTGCACTGCTGGCCGATAGCGCGGTCGAAGTCGAGGTCGGCATCCTCACTGAGACACTCGATGCGATACTCGAACAGTTCGCTGAGACCTTCCGAGCCTTCGAATCCGGCAAAAACCAAAACGTCCTTGCCAAGAGGCGTCTTGAGTTCGCAGAGGCGGGTATCCTGAGTAAGCTGGCCCATGTGGGCTTAAACTCCCTCCTTCGATCGAATGACCCGCTGCAAAAAAGCTGATCAGACGTTATGCAAGAACGACGGAAATCCTGCGTGCCGCCGGCTGTGCCGGCAAGCCCGCCCCAGGGCTGGGCTTCCTGACGTTCCACAACGGCCGCCAAAGATCTACCCCGGGCCATCAAGTAGTCGGCTCCAAGAGCTTGCCGGTTCACGCGAAAATGGCATGATCTTCGGGAATGAACCAAGGTCGGCAGGCATCTGACCCATAGGTATAGATTCCGGATCATGCGCCCCCGCGCGATCCCCTAGTCGCCACGGGCTCGGCAGCGGGGCCGTGATCGAGCAGATGGACGGTCCGCATATGCTTGACGTCGCCTCCCTGACGCAGCCCATTGCCGCTGACGATCCCTGCGGACCGGATCTCGACGCCATCGGAGACGTCCAATATCTGAACTTCTTCGCAGGTGCGGAATCGCTGCTACCGATGTCGTTCTTCGAGGTCGTCAATGCCAACGGAGAGCGTGGACGCTTCGATCCAAAAGCGGTCGATTTTGCCGGCCAGTTTGCCGCCGCGCAGCCCATTCTGGCGCGTACCCGCGATCTGCGTCTGAACCTGCTGCTGGCCAAATTTTCAATCCTCAACCGCGATCTCGACGGCTTTCTCTGCTGCCTGAAGGCGACCAACCTGCTGCTGCGCGAGCAGTGGGAAGCGGTGCATCCGAAGGGCGAGGACGGCGACTACGCACTTCGCGCCGTCACAGTCGAGGCAATCGACGTGTTCCCGACCGTGATCAACCCGCTCCAGTTCCTTCCCCTGATCGAGAACCGCAGACACGGCAACCTCAACTACCGTGCCTATCAGATCGCTCACGGCGAAATTCCCGCCGGCGACGCCGACGCCGACGGGCCTGATCTGGCGGCCATCGAGCGCATCGTCAGCGAGACAGATCTCGACACTCTCAAGGCAGCCAGCGGGCGGTGCTCTGCGGTCGCTGCTGAAATCGCGGCCATCAAGCAGACCTGGCACGAGAAGTTGAACGCGGGGCAACCGATCAGCCTCGACAGGCTCTCTGGCTTGGTTAACGGCATGGCTGCCTGGCTTGCGGGTCTTGTCGCGTCGCGCGATCCGGCCGCGATCGCCGCAACCGCGGAAGATGTCGGTCCTGTCGATGCACAGGCGCCGTCAGACACGACCGGTGTGGTGACTTCATCCGCACAGGCATCTGCAGCGCTTGCAGCAGTGGCAGACTATTTTGCCCGAATGGAACCGTCCAACCCGGCACTGTTGCTGGTGCGTCAAGCGCAGGAGATGGTCGGCAAGTCATTTATTGAAGTCATGCGGATGCTGGTGCCTGCGCACGTGGGGAGCGCTGCGATCAACATCGGACGCGACAAGGTCTTCGACCTGCCGATCGAACGGATGGCGGAACTCGCCACGTCATTCTCATCGACGGCCGAGAACAACACCCAAGACATTGTATTTTCAGTGGAAAGCAGAACGCAAGCCTTGGGCCTGCTGGCGAAGGTGGCGTCGTTTTTCCGAACCGCAGAGCCGTCCAGCCCCATCCCCTTTTTGGCAGATCGCGCGCGCGACCTCGCGCAACGAGACTTTCTCAGCCTTTTGAATGATGTTCTTCCTGAGGGAGCGCTTAAAACAATCGACAGATCGCATTGAACCCAGCTTTCGCTCGAGGGCACTAAATGGACACAAGGATGTTTGCCGACCGCAGCAACTTGAAGTCCCCTAGCCGATCTGCGTCGCGCAAATTCGACGTCTAAAGCGATTTCGTAGTGAGGGAACCATGGCTACAGATAGCGGTCAAAAATTCATTCGTCGAAATCGCGCACCACGCGTGCACATCACATACGAAGATCCTTACGACGCCGAGCGGCTGATCGAACTGCCGTTCGTCATGGGCGTCCTCTCCGACCTTTCCGGCAATAACCCCGGCGTCGAGAAGACGAAGGTCGAGGAGCGCAAATTCCTCGAGTTCGATATGGACAATTTCGACAGCCGCATGGCGGCAATCCAGCCCGGCGTGACGGCGCGCGTCGCCAATCGTCTCAGCGACGGATCAGACGAAAAACTTTCGGTCAATCTGCGCTTCAACAAGATGGCCGACTTCACTCCCGTGGCCGTCGCCCGCCAGGTGCCGGCTACAGCCAAGCTGCTCGAGGCGCGCGAACAACTTGCCAACCTGCTGCGCTACATGGATGGCAAGGTAGCCGCCGAGGATCAGCTGAAAAAACTTCTGGCCGATCCTCAACTGATGGCAGCGCTTCGGGAACGCGCGATCAGCCAGTCGACCGAACCTGGCACCGAGAGCTAAGGAAGGAACGGGGACCATGGCAAAAGAAGCTGTTCACAAAGAGAGCACCACCCAGGTCAAGACCGTCGAAGCTGACGAGTTT
The DNA here is from genome assembly GCF_052075995.1 of Bradyrhizobium sp. 613_E4_N2_2. Classification (NCBI taxonomy): domain Bacteria; kingdom Pseudomonadati; phylum Pseudomonadota; class Alphaproteobacteria; order Hyphomicrobiales; family Nitrobacteraceae; genus Bradyrhizobium; species Bradyrhizobium sp. 613_E4_N2_2. Next base: position 2,436,225 of record NZ_CP197234.1, on the reverse strand, counting down.
GCCACTCTGCTGAAGCAAAGCTTCAAACCGCGCACCGAACGCGCAGCGACCGAGGTCGACAACGCGGTATCCACGCTCGTTCAAGAGGCATTGAAAGACTCGAGCGTCATCAAGTCGGACGTGCTCGACACGATCGAGGAGATGATCGCGCGGATCGACCAGAAGCTGACCGCGCAGATGAACGAGATCATTCACGCACCCGAATTCCAGGCGATCGAAAGTACTTGGCGGGGCCTCCACTACCTCGTCTTCAACTCGGAGACCGACGCCAACCTCAAGATCCGGGTCATGAACGTCTCGAAGACCGAGCTGTATCGTAATCTGCGGCTTTACCCCGATGCGCGCTGGGACCAGAGCCCATTGTTCAAGCAGATCTACGAATACGAGTTCGGCCAGTTGGGCGGCGAGCCGTTCGGCTGCCTTATCGGCGACTACTATTTCAGCCACCTCCCCACCGACGTGCAGTTGCTGCGCGATCTCAGCAAGATCGCCGGCGCCGCACACGCCCCCTTCTTCAGCGGCGCCGAGCCGACGCTGATGGGAATGGACTCGTGGACCGAATTGTCCAACCCTCGCGATATCGGCAAGGTGTTCGACACGCCGGAATATGCCGCATGGAAGGGACTGCGCGACCAGGACGACTCGCGTTATCTCGGCCTGTGCATGCCGCGCGCGCTGGGTCGCCTCCCCTACGGCGCGAAATCGGAGCCTGTGGAAGAGTTCGCCTTCGAGGAGGAGACAGACGGGCACACCGGCGACAAATACGGCTGGATCAACGCGGCCTATGCGATGGCGGTCAACATCAACCGCGCCTTCAAGGAGTTCGGCTGGTGCACGCGCATCCGCGGTGTGCAATCCGGCGGAGAGGTCATCAATCTGCCGACGCACACATTCCCGACCGACGACGGTGGCGTCGATCTGAAATGCCCGACCGAGATCGCCATCAGCGATCGCCGCGAGCACGAACTTGCAAAGGCGGGTCTCATCCCGCTGATCCATCGCAAGAACACCGACAAGGCCGCCTTCATCGGCGCCCAGTCGCTTTACAAGCCGAAGAAGTATTTCGGCGAGAAGGGCGTGGATGCAACCGCGTCCGACAACCTGTCGTCACGTCTGCCCTACATGTTCGCAGTGTCTCGCTTTGCGCACTATCTGAAGTGCATGGTTCGCGACAAGATCGGATCCATGAAGGAGAAGGATGAGCTGACGGTCTGGCTGCAAACCTGGATCAACGAGTACGTTGATGCCAACCCAGCCCTATCGTCAGAAGCTCAGAAAGCGCGCAAGCCGCTGGCCGCTGCGAAGGTAGAGGTCATAGCAAACGAGGAGAACCCGGGATATTACAACGCGCGCTTCTTTCTTCGTCCGCACTTTCAATTGGAAGCGATGGATGTCGGCCTCAGTCTGGTTTCACGCCTGCCAGGTCCCAGCTCCTGACGCTGCAGCATCGCAACCGTACACACAGAAATTTGAGAGGACCATGCTATGGCTGTCGACATCTTCCTGAAACTCGATCCGATCAAGGGCGAGTCGCTGGACGACAAGCACAAAGACGAAATCGATATTTTGAGTTGGTCGTTTGGCGAGAGCCAGACCGGTACCTTCCACAGCGGATCGGGCGGCGGCGCCGGCAAGGTCAGCGTGCAGGATCTTCACTTCACGCACTTCGTTGACAAGGCCACGCCGGAACTTTTCAAGGTCTGCGCAAACGGCAAGCATATCGACAGCGCGATCCTGACGGTCCGCAAGGCCGGCGAAAACCCGCTGGAATATCTCAAGATCGAGATGAAGCAGGTTCTCGTGACGAGCGTATCGACAGGCGGATCGCACGGCGAAGATCGCCTTACCGAAAACGTGAGTCTGAACTTCGCGAAGGTCAAGATGATCTACAAGACCCAGACGGAGAAGGGTGGCGCCGGAGCTTCGCCGACGTTTGGCTGGGATGTTCCTGCCAACAAGGAATGGGCCTGATTGTCGGCCCCTCGCCTGGCGCCGGTTGCGATTGGCGAACCGGCGCCAAGCGGTGCGATTTTGATCGCACCTCTCGTCAGGCCCGGTTGCGGGCCCGAAAGCCTGCTGGGCGACGCCAAGTCGGACACCAACGCGCGCCCCCCGGGATTGCATGCGAGTTGGGCGTCATGGGGACCGTGAATGACCATTGCACGAAAGAAGGATCGGCTCTCTCCCCCACTGATGCTGGCATTTCGCTCAGCCCATGAAGCGCGCGACGCACGCAAGAAGCTCAATCTACGCGATGAGTCTGGCGAGCGGGTCATTGCAGGGCGGCGGAGCGCGGGCCGATTTCCAATCTCGGAAACGTTGCTCCGGCGCGAGGTCTCCCATGACCTCGAAACGCTCCTCAATACCATTGCCCTGGAATCGACCCTGGATCTGAACGGCCACGATTGCGTCCGAACCTCAATCCTGAACTTTGGCTTCCCTGATATTGCCCACCGTTCGATCGACGAGGTCGCCGACGACGAGCTCACCGACGCGTTGCGCGAGACGCTCACGACTTATGAACCGAGGCTCGATCGCAACACCATCCGGGTCCGACGCGACGGCTCGGTCGGCCCCGAGCAACTCAAGCTGCGCTTCATCGTTCACGCCGACCTGAAGGCCGAGCCGCTCAACGTCCCCGTGGAGTTCGTCGCCGACGTCGACCTCGACAGCGGCGATATCCAGATCAACCGACTTTAGCATGAACCGCGAATTCCTGGATTTTTACAATCGTGAACTGTCACTGCTCTACGAGCAGGCCGGGGATTTCGCCGAAGAGTATCCCGGCATCGCAGAACGCCTCGGTGGGCTGATCCGGGATCGCTCTGATCCCATGATCACGGGATTGCTGGAAGGTGCCGCATTTCTCGCCGCTCGCGTTCAGCTCAAGCTCAAGCACGAATTCCCGGAATTCACTGCAAACCTGCTCGAGCAACTGGTTCCGAATTACCTTGCCCCGACTCCGTCGGCCATGCTGGTCACGGCACGCCCCCCCTATGCCGACCCAGCGCTACGCGATGGCAAGAAGATCGCGCGCGGCGCCTATTTCGACGCCACCTATCGCGAGAGAGAACGAAGTCTCTCCTGCCGATTTCGACTTTGCCGCGATATCGCTCTTTGGCCATTCGACGTCACCGGCGCCGAATACTTCTCGACGGCAGGCGCGCTGCAGGCGCTCGGGATTCCCGTCGGCGGCGACGTCATCGCCGGGCTCAGGCTGTCGTTGACCCACCGTACCGCGGCCCGGCTCGATGAGGAGCTGCCGGACGCGGAGGCCAGGGCCAAGCCGGAAACCTGGTTTGCAGGCTGCCGCACGAGCGAACTTCCGATCTACCTTTCAGGCGCGGAATCCGACGCCATTGCGCTTTACGAGCAATTGATCTCGAACTGCAAGGGCGTCTACTTCCGGCATCTCGATGATTTCGGCGATCCGGTGGTGACTCGTGCGCCCCATGACTGCGTGCAGCAGATTGGTTTCGACGAGGACGAGTCGCTGTTTCCCAACGACAACCGGGTCTTTCGCGGCTCGGAGCTGCTGCGGGAATATTTCATGTTTCCACGCAAGTTCCTCGGCTTCAACCTGACGGGACTTCGCAGCGTGATGCCACGGCTGCGCAGCAAATCGATCGATATCGTCTTCGCTTTCGATGAACACAATTCACGGCTTGCCGCCGCGGTGCGGCCCGATACCTTCAGGCTCTATAGCGCGCCGGCAATCAACCTGTTCGAGAAGACGAGCGATCGCATCCCCGTCAAGTCGAATACGCACGAGTACCATGTGGTGCCCGATCGCAGCCGCTATCTGGAATACGAACCGCACCAGGTACTCGAAGTCTACGCGCACTTTCCGGCCGACAAGGACAAGCGGCCGGTGCGCCCGCTGTATTCGGCCGCCGTCGACCGGACCAGCGGATCGGTCGAGGGGCTTTATTTCACCGTTCGACGGTTGCCCCGGCGCCGCACAGTGGGAGAAAAGACGTACGGCGCATCATCGGACTACACCGGGACGGACATGTTCCTGTCTCTGCTGGAGCCCGGTGAACTTAGCGGCGAAGGTGCGGTCGCCGAACTCAGCGTCCGGGCGCTGTGCTCCAACCGGCATCTCACCGAACACTTGCCGGTCGGCCAGGGCGGCGCCGACTTCCGCCTGTTGGACGATACTTCCCTTGATCTGATGTGCGTCGCCGGTCCCACCCGACCACGCGAACCGATCGTGGCCCAATTGCGCAGCCGCAGCGAGATCGCGAACAGCGGAATCGTCAGCTGGCGGCTGATCAACATGCTGAGCCTGAACTATCTTGGCCTCGTCGAGCGCGGTGGCGGCAAGAACGCCGGAGCCCTGCGCGAAATGCTGTCCTTGTTCGCCGATCAGTTCGACGACGCCACGGAACGCAAGATCCGCGGCGTGCGCAGCATAGAAAGCCGGCCGGTCGTACGGCGGGTGCGCGAGCGCACCGGCAGCGGCGCAGCGCGCGGCCTGGAGATTACCATCACGCTCGACGAGAAGGCATTCGAGGGCAGCGGCGTGTTCTTGCTCGGAGCCGTGCTGGAGCGCTTCTTCGCCGACTATTCGGGCTTCAATACCTTCACACAGACGGTCGTCTCGACGCCGGAGCGCGGCGAGATCATGCGTTGGCCGCCGCGCATGGGCACGCGGAGACCTCTATGACGCTGATCGACCAGATGAAGGCGGAGCCCTGGCGGTTCGATTTCTTTAATGCGTTGCGCCAGCTCGAGCGCGCCAACTCGGATCGACCGCGGATCGGTGACAGCGCTGCACGCCGCGAGGAGTATATCGACCTCGGCCAAGTGCCTTATCTGGAGTTCCCCGCCTCCAACCTTGCGGCCGTCGACGACGTGGGTGGCCGGCTCAGGATACTCGTCAAATTTCTCGGTCTCCTGGGGCCGCAGGGCGCGCTGCCGCTTGCCACCACCGACGAGAGCCTCAGTTGGTGGCTGATGCGGGATGACGCCTTCCCGCGCTTTCTCGATCTGCTCAACGGACGCTTTCTGCAACTCTTCTTTCGCGCCTGGGCCGATGCGCGGCCGATCGCTCAGCACGACCGTCCGGCGGATGATCGCTTCATCGCCTATGTCGGCTCCTTCGCCGGCCTCGGCTCCGACGTTTTCGCTGATCGAGACACCGTACCGGACATGGCGAAGCTCAGCTTTGCCGGACTGATCTCCCCCAGAGCGAAGTGTGCGTCACGGTTGACGCGGTTCCTGCAGGGGCTGTTCGACGTCAAGGTCGAGATCGACGAATTTGTCGGCACCTGGCTGTCATTCGACCCAAGTCATTGCAGCCGGCTCGGCGGAACCCATGCCAGGCTCGGCCGGGACGCTCTTCTGGGCTCACGCGTGTTCAGCGTCGAGGACAAGATCAGGGTGCGGGTCTTTGTCAAGAATTTTACCCAGTACGAACAGTTCTTGCCGACCGAAGCGCGCAACTTGTCGGAGCCTCTGGCGGACGCCGTGTTCTTCTATATCGGCGACGAATTGGAATGGGAGGTGGAGCTCGCCATTCCAGCGGGAGAGGTCGTCCCGGTCAGGCTCGGACAGAGCGGACGACTTGGATGGACCACCTGGGTCTCGCCGAACTGGACTTCCACGGAAGAATATCGCCGCGATGCCCGCTTTCAGCTCAGCGAGCGCTTGAGCGCCCGTCGGGCCGCCGCAGCCGATGCCTCGGCGATTTGAACCTATCCGTAGCGCCGATTGCCTAAAGCTATGGGATTCGATGAAATTTCCGCTTGATGCCAGGCATCCGCGGATGGATTAAGCAGGAGGATCCGCCGTGACCGACATCAGCATTGAGGCTGTAACGGGCAAGCTGAACCGGGCCGGCTATGATGCCTTCATACAGGCCCTGCGCCACGCAAAGAGCGCCGGCAATCGCAACGTCGAGCTAGCGCACTGGCTGTTTCATATCCTGCAGCAGGAACGCAACGATCTCAGCCTCTCGGTCGATCATTACAAGCTCGACCGGGCACGCTTGTTGTCGGACCTTGCCGGCGTGATCAATGGCTTTCGTAAGAACGAAACCGACATGCCGGGCGTCGCCAATCCGGTCATCGATCTGCTCGATCGGGGCTGGCATTATGCCACGCTCTTCTTTGGCGAGACCCAGATCCGCACCGGTCATCTGCTCGTGGCGGGCCTGAAATCGAATGATATTCGTCGCACGCTGAACAACCTCTCGCAGGAATTCGCCAAGGTCAACGTCGACGCACTCGCCGCGGAGCGCCGCAATGTCTGGGCCGGCTCCGACGAGGAAACCATGCGGCCGATGGACGGTTCGGGCCTGGTCGGCGCAGGCACGGAAGGCGCGGCCCAAGCGGGTCCCAAGGGGACGACGCCGCTCGACCGGTTCTCCCAGGATCTCACCGCCAAGGCCAAATCAGGTGAGATGGATCCGATCCTTGGCCGGGACGAAGAAATCCGCCAACTGATCGACGTGCTGATGCGACGGCGGCAGAACAATCCAATTCTTACCGGCGAGGCTGGCGTCGGCAAGACCGCAGTTGTCGAGGGATTCGCCCAGCGAATCGCCGCCGGCGACGTGCCGCCACCGCTCCGCGGTGTAAGGCTTTGTGCGCTCGACATCGGCCTGATGCAGGCCGGTGCTTCCATGAAGGGTGAGTTTGAGCAGCGCTTGCGCTCGGTGATCGACGAGGTCCAGAGCTCACCCACCCCGATCATACTGTTCATCGATGAAGCCCATACATTGATCGGCGCCGGCGGCGCGGCCGGCACCGGTGATGCGGCCAATCTCCTGAAACCTCCTCTCGCCCGTGGCACGCTGCGCACGATCGCCGCCACCACATGGGCAGAATATCGCCAGTATATCGAGAAAGACCCCGCGCTCACGCGACGCTTCCAGCCGATCCAGATCGATGAACCGGAAGTGGAGACCTGCTGCATCATGCTGCGCGGACTTCTCGGTCCGATGGAAAAGCACCACGGCGTTCGCATCTCCGATGCTGCGATCGTCGCAGCGGTCAACCTGTCCCACCGCTACATTCCTTCACGGCAGTTGCCGGACAAGGCGGTCAGCCTGCTTGATACCGCCTCGGCGCGCGTGGCCATCAGCCAGAGCGCGACGCCAGCCCTGATCGAGGATGCACGCGTTGCGATTACCGCTCGTGAAGCCGAGAAATCGGCACTCGTCAGCGACAGCGATCTTGGGCTTAAGGACAGCGACCGCATCACGGCGATCGACAACGACATTGCGGCACTGAAGGACAAGCTGACGAACCTTGAAGCCGATTGGGCCGCAGAGCAGGAACTCGTCAAGGACATCCGGAGCATCCGGGAGATTCTGTCCCAGCCCAAAGAAGGCGAAGATCCGGCTGCCAGGCGCGCGGAGTTGCGCGGCAAGTTCGACACACTTGAGAGCATCCATCCGGAGAAGCGGATGGTCTATGCCCATGTAGACCAGCAATCGGTGGCGTCCGTTGTCTCTGACTGGACCGGCATCCCGGTCGGCCGGATGATGCGCGACGAGATCGAAACCGTGCTGAAGCTACCGGAGATCCTCAACCGCCGCGTCGTCGGCCAGTCTCATGGGCTGACGATGATCGCCAAGCGAATCGAGACCAGCCGCGCCAAGCTTGACAACCCTTCCAAGCCGATCGGCGTGTTCATGCTGGCTGGTCCATCCGGCGTGGGCAAGACTGAAACCGCCCTGGCGCTTGCCGAGACCCTTTACGGCGGTGAGCAGAACATGATCACGATCAACATGTCGGAGTTCCAGGAAGCGCACACCGTCTCGACCTTGAAGGGTGCACCTCCCGGCTATGTCGGCTATGGCGAAGGTGGACGCCTCACCGAGGCTGTCCGGCGCAAGCCCTACAGTGTCATCCTGCTCGACGAGGTGGAGAAAGCTCATCCCGACGTCCACGAGATCTTCTTCCAGGTGTTTGACAAGGGAACCATGGAGGACGGCAACGGGCGGCGGATCGACTTCAAGAACACCTTGATCATCCTTACCACCAACGTCGGCACCGATCTGATCATGGGCCTCTCGCGCGATCCAAAGTATCGCAACGAGCCGGAAGAGCTCGCCAAGATGCTGAGGCCGGAACTGCTGAAGGTGTTTCCCGCAGCGCTGCTCGGACGCATCGTCTCGATACCGTACTTCCCGCTATCCGACGAGATGCTCGCCGGGATCGTTCGGTTACAGCTCGACCGGATCGGACGACGCCTCCGCGACAATCATAACGCGTCCTTCGACTACGATGACGCGGTCGTGGAGCACATTGTGTCACGTTGCAACGACCCGGATTCCGGCGGGCGAATGATTGACAACATCATCACCAACACCCTGCTCCCGGAGCTGTCGCGCGAGTTCCTTAGCAAGTCGCTTGCCAAGGAAGAAATCAAGCAAGCGCGGGTCTCGATCGAGAACGACAAGTTCGCATATTCGTGGAACTGAGGACGATGAACATTCAAACCGAGCATCGCCACCCGAACGCCGGTCCCACGCCATACGACGAGGTCTACTACCCCGGCCACGTCTACGGGCTCACTCATCCGAACCATCTTGCTACCATTGCTGCCGTTTACGGCATGCAGTCAGCGCCGGTCGAGCGTTGCCGGGTGCTGGAGCTTGGCTGCGGCGTTGGCGGCAACCTGTTGCCGATGGCCTTTCAATATCCAATCAGCGAATTCGTCGGTGTCGACCTGAGCGGCGTGACGATCGAGCGCGGCCAGCGAAACATCGCCACATTGGGCCTGAGCAACATCAAGCTTCTCCATTGCGACATCATGAATGTCGACGCAGGCTTCGGGGAGTTCGACTACATCATCGCACACGGCGTGTATTCCTGGGTGCCGCCGGCGGTGCGCGAGAAGATGATGATGATCTTCAAGCAGAACCTGGCTCCCCGCGGGGTCTGCTACGTCAGCTACAATGCGCACCCGTTCTCGCATCTTCGCGACATGGTCCGCGACATGATGCGGTATCACACCCGCCGTCTCACCGGCATGAAGGAGAAGGTCGGACAGGCCCGCGCGATCCTGAAGTTCCTGAGCGACGGCTCGAAGGCCAACTCGGTGCACGGCGCAGTTATGCGCGACCAGTACAACCGCGTCCTCAAGTCCCCCGACGAGCTTCTGTTTCACGACGATCTCGATGATGGTGCCGAGGCGTTCTTGCTGCATGAGGTCGCCGAGGACGCAAGCCGCCATGGCCTGCAATATCTGGGCGATGCTGATTTTTCACGACGCTATCTTGCCGGCTATTCCGAGGAGGTTCGCGCGACGCTGCAGCGCTTCCCGGAAAGCGAGTTCATGGCGCGCGATCAATATCAGGACTTCATCGACGGCAACGGCTTTCGGCGCACCTTGCTCTGCCACGACAGCATTTCGCTGTCCCGCCAGGTCGACCTCGATTTCGTCACCCGGTTCCATTTGCTGAGCACGACCAACCCGGTCGACCCCGACGCCTGCGTGACCGACGATTCCGCGATGGAATTCGAGAACCAGGACGGCAGCAGGGTCACGGTAACCAATCCGCTCTTGAAGGCCGCGCATCTATGTCTGGGCCGGGCCTGGCCGCGAGCATTATCATTCGACGAGCTGCTCGATGGGGCCCGCGCGCTGCTGGGCGACCGGCGGGCGGATGATGACCAAAAGGTGTTGACGGAGGCGATGTTCATCCTGGCTTGCAGCGGCGAGGTTTCGTTCCTGCTGTCGCGTCCCTTTTTGTTGAAGGAAGCTACCGAGCATCCGCAGGCGAGCCTGCTCGCGCGAAGACAAGCGCAAACAGGTCCGCTCGTCACCAACCTCCTCCACCAAACGGTGCAGTTGGAGGACGACCGGACCAGGGATTTCCTGCAATTGCTCGACGGAGCGCGGACCATCGACCAGATCACGGCCGAAATGACGGAAAAATTCGGCCCGACCATCCGGATAGACCAGAAGGATAATGCCGGGCAGCCTGCCGAGCCGTTATTGCTGTCAACGCGAGAAAGCGTTCAGCGCTCGCTTGCGATGGTCGGCAAGCTGGGCCTGCTGGTCGCGTGATGCGCTCAAGTGCGTCGGCTCCGTTGGCGATGAACGGCAGGAGTTGGAAGCTCGTGCCATTTCCTGCAGCGGATGCGGCCCGGCACTCTAGCCGTCGTGGGTATATTGCTGGCCGAGGAGCCATCCCGTGAGAATACCGCCGGGTCCGCTGGCATAGACCGGATCAAGGCCAACACCTGCGCGCAGCATCTTCCATTCATGCTCGCCGACCCAGGGAATCCCGGGATCGCCCTTCTGATACTGGGACAGCAGCGTTCGGGCGACCTCTGCGGCATTGGCGTAGATCGGCCCGTTGGCCCAGCGAGGGCGGGGCAGGCCTGTCATGCGGCAATAGAGCGCCGTGCAGACGTAGGCAGACGCCTCTTCGGCATTGGCATCAAGGCCTGTACGCAACAGATCGTATGCCGCATGCAGGCTCTCGTGGACGATATAGGCCTCGTCCATCCGCCCCGCTGCCGACACGACCTCCAGCGTGTTTGCCGCAACCGCCGTGCCGTCCGCCCTGGTTCTCGCGACATCGTTGTATTGTGCAGCAACGCCTGCCGCGAGATCCGTCGGAGGTCTGACGGTGACCTGCCCCAACCGGATCGCGCGGGCGACGTGATGGAACGTTTGCGGCGCAATCGTCACATGGCTGCCGCGGATCGGAAACCGGAAGCGCATGCGTGCGACCGCCGGGCCATGGAGTACGTCCAATACCCTGCTCCGCAGTGACATTTGATCGTCCTCGTTGTTCGCACTACCCCACGGTTGGTGGTCGCCGTTTCCGATCAGCAGGTTCAAACAGTCATTGCACCGGCGCGATAGGAATTCGAATAACCTGGGCCGGGCGGCAGCTTGGTCGAACGAGCCGGCATTGAACCCGAACCCGTCCGGGCGAGACCAATTTGGGGCGAGGATTGCCTCGGAGTGCGCCCCATGACGACGACCGATCCGACGACGACCGACACTTACCGGAAGATCGCGGCACGACTGACCATGCTGCGGCCGCAGATCGATTTGAAGAATTATTTTGCCGGCCCCAACCCGGATGTGCGCCTTTATGACGAGAAGCCCTACATCCGGCACCAGCTCGAGAAGTATGGTGTCGCTGCCGCGACGACCACGCTCGACGGCGTCACCTTCCTGCCCAAGGACTGGGAAGAGCTGATCAAGAAGCTGCGCATTGCCAAGACGACGGACGGATTCGACGCCTTCGCCGAAGGGCAAAGCCCGGAGAAAGCGTCGCATTGGGCCCTCGATCTGTCGATGGCGGCAACGATCGGCAAGGGGTTCCGGGAGATCTGGCGCCCAAAGCTGTCGGACAGGCCGCTCTCAACGCGGGATCTCCCGGGCCGCCATGGCTTCGGGCTCGGGCGCGACCGCGGACAATGGAGCGACGCCTACAGCTCGCAATTCGGCAAGGACCCGCAGCCCCAGGACATCACCTCGTTGCATTTCGCCGTAGCACCTGATCGGGTGAACGTGCACATCGACGAAACAGGCTTCGTATTCGAAGGCGTGGACGGCGCCCTTACGGTCGGACCGAACTTCGTGCATCACGCCGGCAATGAGCTGTTCTGGAAGAGCAACAAGCATATACCGCAATGGGCCGCGGAGCACATCGATCTGATCCTGCCGAACAGCGCGAACGACTTTTCGCGCGTGGGCATTTCGGTCGACATGTACCAGCGCAAAGACTTGCGCGTTACGGTCACGGGCTCCTGCGGACTTTTCGGCGGTTTCGAGTGCTCCGGAACCGTGAGCATCAGCGGCACGCATGATCTGCTCGGCTCGAAGCCAAAAGGCCGGCGCTAAAGCGGATATCGCTCGTTCGACATTGCTTCGTGTCTACGCCTCCAATCTACGAATGAGGCTCTTCGATTTGCCACTGCCAGTTGGTGGCCCGAATGAATGGAACCATCGAACCGCCTCGAGGTAGCGGCGACCAATAAGTATTGGTGGCGAGAACGCGTAGTTCCGCAGGAATCGGCGGGGGAGGTCTTACATTGCCGAACCAGGAAAGGCCGTTGAAGCCCGTCGTCGAAAGCTATGTACCGCCCGCGGGAATCCGGCATGCGGTGACGGCAGGCGAGACCTGGATATCCCTTGCCAAGCGGATCGGCATCGCCCCCTGGGACCTCATCGAGTTCAATTTTCCGGGCGTCAAGCTCGTCAAGCAGCGCGATTTCCAACAAGCCACACGCCAGGTGAACTGGTACCTGGCCGAGTATGTCGGCTGCCGCGCGATGTCGCCCGATCGCCAAAATTTTGCGTTTTCCTCCGGTACGACGGGCGGGAGAGGTGGATGGCGAGGGGGATTCATCTATCTGCCGCCAGGTACGCCGCCTCCCCCGCCGATTGCGCCCACTCCACCGGTTGCGCCCACCCCAGCGGCTCCGACCCCGCCGGAATGTGAAGGAAGCCGACCCGACTTCGCGCGCGTGCTGGACGTGAGCGAACGGGATTTCGCGCGCAACGTTTTTGGCCCGACGCTGCCGCCGTGGGAGACAATTGCGATTACCAATGGCCTGGGAGCAGGCGGAAGACCGTGGACGAACGATGGACCGTTCTTCAGGGGAGGCAATCCCATGGTGCCGAGCATGCGGTATGCCATCAATCTTGGCAGTGTCGCGTTCAGTAACCTGGCATCGCCTAGCCCCACCTTCGGTCTCTTGTGCGACGACTTCGGTCGCATTTGCGACCTCTTCGTGCACGAAATGACCCATGTGTGGCAGGCGTTCAACGATTCAAACTGGACGATGGCGCGCTCGTTCTGGACGCAGACAATCGGTTCCGGCTACGAGTACACGCCGGGCGATTCCTGGGACTCATACAACGTCGAGCAACAGGCACACATCGTTGAAGATTGGCACAAATACAAAATCAGTTCTCCGATGCTTGCCGAGGAGCGCTATCCGTACGTCCGGCTCGTGATCCGCTCTGGACGCCTCACTTTTCCTCGCGGGCTGGATCTTGTGGCATTGAAAAAGGACCTTCAAGATCTGCGCGCAAGGCACCTGGACTAGAACCCGCTGCAGGGGAGTGGTCGGGAGTCTACTTAACTGAAGCACCGACACGCCGAGCATTCGACGCGGTGCGGTCGCGCATTCTTCCTCTCAAAAGTATTTTTCCGACTTGCGTGCTGGTCAGCTTCGCAGCGCAAGCACACGGAGAAGAATTGCGCGGCCGCCATGCGACAGGCGATCGTGAAACAGTTCGGAGAGCCGGTCTCCACGCTTCCGCACCGAAAACCTCTTCCGGAGCTCATGGGCGCGAGACAGCGAGCAATAGAGAAAATCACGACGTAGCCGGCGCAGGCGGCTGCCATAGCCTCTAACATCGGCGCTCGCGTAGGCCTCCATCAGGGTGCGCATCAAATAGTCATCGCTCGGATCAACATAAGTTTCGTGGGAAACGCTCGATGATCGCATCGACACGGGTTCATCGCTCGACAGAAATAGGTTCCTGCGGGTCAGCCCATCCGATACGCCCGTCGCTTCTTTTGTGAAATCTCCATAGTTCACAAAAGGCAGCGCTGCGAGTTGCCGGCGCAGATTTTCGAGCGTCGCCGACGGGATCCGGACGCCGTTGCCCGCGCTGGTGTCGAGCTTATTGGCGCGCACCGTGGCGTAGAGGTCGCCCCAGAATTTGTCCCAGGGGGCGGTGCCGTTGCGGTTAGACGACGGATTCTTGCGAACGCTATATGTGGTTTGAGTGAGGTAGGCCGCCAGTTCGCCCATGTGGCGCGTAACAGCGCCGTCAGGATCATAGACGTCGATCATGGCGTGGACGCACTCATGCAGGAGCAGCGCCCGATCGCTATCATTTGCGGGCGGCGACTTCTTCTGCGTCAACAGAACATCCGTAACCTGATCGTAGAAGGCGAGATCCTGAGTGCCGCCCTTCACCAATATATTGCCGGCGCGAATGTGATCGCGAACTGTCGTCAAGTATTCGCCCTTGATATGGATCTTGTCGACGTAGAACTCGATACCAAGCGCGACCGAGTCACTGAGTGTGTCCAGGACGTCGCCTTCGGTCAGTGGCATGACCTACCTCCCTTGCGTGGTCGAGCAATAGTGGTCCGGCCAGGCTCCGCAAGCGCTGAAACGCTGTACTGCACCAATAGGAGCCGCCCGCCCCTCCGTTCGCGTTGTGGAAGGTGGCTAGATCGTCCCGCCGCCGCCGCCGAAGATTTCGACGACCACAGCGCGATTGGCGGCCCTGTTCATCACGGTCGTGTTGTCCTTCAGATACTCGTAGTGTGAGGCGGGCTTGACGGAGAAGACGCGCGAGCGGGCGCTTGGGCCGAACAGGTGAAAGACGTTCTTGGCCCGGCCCGTGCGCAGGAAGCTGTTGTTCCGTTCGCCGCCGGTGCTGTCGCTGTATCCGACGATCTGGAACTGCAACGACTTGTCGGTCTCAAATCGGATGAGCTGCGCTGCCAACAGCGGATCGCGCTTGGCGATGTTCTTGAGATGCCGCCAGTCGACGCCGAAATCCCAGATGATGAGATATTGGCAGATGCCGGCCGGCGGGACCAGACTGACGTCCACACCGAGATGGCCGACCTCGGTGCGGGACGTCGCGACTTCATTGGCCACGTAGGGAAAGACGGCGGCGCTGTGAACCTTGGCAAGCGGCGAGCACTGCGGTTGCGTCGCCATATTCGGCATCTGTTCCACCGGGCCCGGCGGCGTGTATTGCGGCAGTGGCTGCGGCGCGCGTCCCATGGCAATTTCTCCCATTGCTGGCGTGGCCTGCCCAAAGCTGAGCACTGGAGGGAGCGTCGGCTCCCACCACGGCTATGACTAGTAGTGACGTGAGCGGTCGGGGAAGTTCAAAGGCGAGGTGCGGGCGCCCTCAACAGGGCCATTAGCGGACATTGATTGGCCTTCCGCGCTCTCCGGAAAGCGGGGTAGGCTACGCCTATTGCCGTCCGTGCCAAATTGTTGCGGAGGAACTGGCCATGAAACTTCGCCGCCGAAATTTTCTGCATCTCGCCGCGGGGACCGGCCAGATTGTTTTCCCGCCGCCGAAGGAGGCTCTCATTTCCGCGCGCAAGATTTCGCGTTGACGGACCGAACTAAGACAGGAGAACCAGACATGGCCGCCTTTCAAGAGGTTTTCCGCCGCTCCGGCATCGATGAGCGCCGCAGCCCGCCGGGCATGGTGGTGCCGTTCGGCGGCTCCAACATCGTGGCGCTGATCGATCCCGGAAGAAAGCTCAAAGTCGATCCTAACGCCCATGCCCTCGGGATCAAGGAGATCGATGGCGCCGATACCCTTAGACGCGTCATGCAGGCCAGAGAAACCTTCTCCAAACCCGATATCGATCCGCAGCTCAGGGCGGCGTCACTTCCCGCCACCTTCAATGGCGATGCACGGTTTTTCGAGATCAATGGCCGGATTAAGCCGATTGGTTTTCCCGGCCTGGAGGTGGTGGCCCGTTCGGCCGGCCGGAAGATCGAAGCCAAGCTCTATGTCGTGGTGCTACCGGAAATCAAGATCAAGGTGGCGTTCCGCAATGTCATGGTTCCGGGGAGTGGCGGCGCTCCGGCGTTTCACGCCAAGAAGCCCTGCAACGAGCAAGACGAATTGCTGACGATGAACAATATATGGAGGCCGCAGGCCAACATCCGCTTCGAGCGGGTGCCAAGCGACTGGCTGGTCATCGACGACTCGCAGGCTGCCATCAAACAGGAGATCGCCAATGCGACTGGCATGAAGGATGCGAGCCTGGCGACCTTTCCCGATGTGATCGACGTCGAGAAACTGAAGGGCATCTTCGTCAAACACAAAGTTCAGGGCGCCCATCTAACCATTTTCTGCGTCGATAAGGTTTGGTCCAATGGCGGCCTCGCCAATGGCTCGTTTGCTCGCGGGCTGGACCTTGCCTTCATCAGCTCGCAACGCGGGCCTAACACGTCTGCCCATGAATCCGGCCATTTTCTCGGCTACTACTCGAAGAGCGCGAGCAAACCTTGGGACAGCCAAGGCCACACGCTGGAGACCGATCCGAAAACCGGAAAAGAAAACAGGGCGGAAGACATCAAGATGCTGATGCGCGGGGGAGGCGCCGGGTGGAAAATCCCGTTCAATCTCGTCAAGGAGTTCCGCGACTTCCCCGGCTAGCATCCGAAGATCAGACAGAAGCTGGAAATCACTCCAGACGTTGAATGTCGCCTTGGGTCAGAAGCTGCCCCGACGGCCCCGAAACGCTTACTTTGCCACCTGGCAGGCAGAGCGTGTCATCGGCCATCATGACCGCAATACGCTGCGCTTACGCCTCGATCCCAAGGGAGATTCGACAGACCTTGAGCCGGGCATGAGTGTCTGGCTTGAGAACTAGGCTGTGTACTCATTAAGCAGCTGGCCGCCTTATGTCCGCTCAACCCCTAACAGCGGCGGGAAAGCGGACGTCTGCCGAGGTCGCTGAAGGGCCGATATTGTTGCAAAAGTCGATTTTCGCCGATGACCAAAATTCTGCGGGCCGTGGGCGCGACTTTCGCGTACAAGATGCGAGGGACCTCACGGCCTCACGCAAAATTCACAGGCGACTTCGGTAACGCGATTGAGGTCATACGAATCAGCGATCGCTCGCTGCTTAGTGTTTTCGCGAAGAAGCTTGAGCCCTGCAACTTTCGACTTTTGCAACACAATCGGCCAAGAGGCGACATCGCTCACTTGGTTGTCGTTTCGAAATCTTTGCCGACTTCCGATAACATTGGCGCTGTTACCTTCTTTCAGGTGCCGCCCGAAGCGATCCGCCAGCCTCACTTCAGCCTCGACGTAACACCGAGCAAACACACCAAAGAGCGCGACGCAGCAACATCTCTCGACTGACTTTGTGCACGGTTGCGTGCATAAACTCCGTGATTCACGTTGAAATTTGGTCACGAGTTAGGTCAAGCCCCTTGATCTTTGTCAATGTCGGCATCAACCGACGGGCCTCCTTAAGCAAAGGGGGCGAGACAGGATAGGAGCAAAACGATGAAGCGGATGATTTTCAGAAATTTTGCAATTGTAACTTCGGTTATCGCCTTTGCGACACTGTTCACCGTTGACTGGTCTGAGCAGCGCGGGATTTCGCTGTCAGTTGAGAGTGCCCAAGCGAGGCGGCTCTATGTCAGCCCGTATCCCTATAGTCACTACATACCCGATCAGTCCGGTCTGCCTTGGTACGCAGTGCGGGCCTACTACGCTGGCGGCCCCTGGTGTGGTGCCGGCGGCACGACCGGGTACGGCACGGCTGTGGGGGTCTTTGGGCGTGCTTCCTACACCTGCTACGACGGTTGGGATAGCTACGCGAAGCTCAATGGCATTGGTTGCACGCCCGGCACCTTGATCAAGGGCGGTGACGGAATCATGTACGTCTGCCAGTAAGCACGCGGACCACAAGGAGAGGCGGCGCAATCGTCGCCTCTTTCAATTCGAAAACGATATCCGACAGCCAGGGTCACGGGCGGACGTTGAGATCGGGGGCCCAACTCGGTCGGCTCGTCACGCGAAACCGGACCACTGCGCCACGCTCGGCCGGGGCCGCCTATGGGCCAATAACCGACATGCAAAGGGAGGCACGCTGCATGGCCGAGAAGTAGTGTTGAATGCTACCGCGGGTCACGAGGTTGGTTACCAAGGCTGGTGGCCCGCAGGCAAATCCTCTATCGACGCACTCCGACGCGATTAACGCCACCATTGGCATTGCCGCCGACGTTATGACGGACTGCAGCGCGCGCAACGGGCCGTGGCCGGAGGGCAACGCCAGCCCGGGCAACGCAACCCACCGGATAGTCGACGTACTGGCAATACACGATCGCGCGGGCCGGTGATGGAGCAAGTGTGGCCCCTGCAAGTCCCAGAAGTGCGCTGGCAGCGATTCCTGTAACCGTCACTGACTTGATCGAAAGTCGCATCTTAGCCTTCATGATGGTCCTCCAAGGGTAGCAAAAGCCGCATTCCTACGGCTTACGATAGCGTGTGCGCGGAGAGATGAGCGACATTGACGTACATCAAGGGTGAGCTGGGCTGTGCGTTAACTCCGTCGAACATTATCCGTGTTTCCTGCCGCCCGTCACCGCGACCTTGATTCAGATCAACCAGCTTCGTGATACCCGCACCAAAATAAGAGACCGACTGGGCTAGGGCGATTAGTTGGTGCGTGCGATGACGCCGACTTGGTATGTCACCTTCGAGGTTCGTAAACGCGGCACGCTGCCGAAGCAGCGGAGCCCTCGGGAAACAAGGACCTTCGCTACGGAAGCAGAGGCCAAGGCATTCGTTCGTGCAAAGCTCGACGAAGGTCTCGTAGTATTTGCGGGCACGATCAATCCGCACGTCCCCAAGCAACTCATTCCGTCGTCCCGCATCCAAGCTTGGCTTGTCGATGAACAATGGAACGCTGAGCGAGATACAGGTCCCGACCGGACGCCGATCACCAGGTTCTGAAGCCGAACCAGCCGAACTGCCCTTGTCGTGCCGCCAGAAGCATCTGCGGCTGGACGTTTCGCCTCGGTCGAGCCGCAACATGCAACATCTTGCGTTGTCGCTTGCGATCGACGGTTTCAGGCGGGCGTGTATCCTGTTTCGGCAGCATCGCGAAAGAATTCGCCACCGCCGGGCTCTGTCTGACGGTAACGGGCGGTTCGGCCACATCCGATGAAGTTGCGACCTCGGTCGCCTCGGCCACGGGCGCAGCGGCGACGATCACCGGCGACTGGGTATCGAAGACAATACGCTCGGGCCATTTGCGATCTGAGTGGATACGTATGGCCGGCCGGTCCGCAGCCGCCTGATCGACGGTCGGGGCCCTCGGCAGCCAATAATCTGCAACAAAGAGCAGTGCGAGCAACACTGCTCCGACCTTCCAGAAATATGCCGCCAGTGGCATGCCGGTCGCTCCGGTGCGCCCCCGAAACATTGACCTGGGCTCTACGTCGTCTGTTACCTGCAGCAAGATGGCCACGAGCTGCTTGATATAGATCAAGCGCGTTCGATCGCTCGCGAACGCGCTCTAACTGCAGCCGGTAATGCGCGCAACTGCCTTCATGTACTTGAGATGAAGTGCGGCGTCACCTCCGTCTGACGGAGAGTTGCGAGCGGTCAGGCGATCCGAATTCAAACAGGTCTCAAGATCGAACCTGATATGCGAGCACCATCCCAGGGCGCTCTTCTCTGCCTCTTCCTTGGAGGGGCCAAACCCCACAAAGGTCTGAACGTGCCCGGCCTCGCCGTCGGCCGTCGATACGAGATTGATTTCCGAGATGTAGAAGGACGAACACTGGGCGGCCTGGGGCTCGGCGCGTGTCCCCTGGATCACCCCGAGAGCGACAATGGTCGTCATGAGGACGGCTCGCTTCATTTTCACCTCCGACAAAGCGAATCCATTGCGGCTATCCATCTGATCGCGACAACTTCATTCGGCGTGCGTTGCCCGCTGTGTGCCCCCCGAACATCGGACCTGGCTGTCCGATCGGGCAAGCCAACCAACGCCAATCGCCGCTCAGGGACTTGAGATAGATCAAGCTCGGCCCGACGAGGGGACGCAGGTTTCGATAGGGTCTGGTTGCCAAGGTGACAGATAATGAGTGACCGGATCTCCGCAGTCCTCTTTGCGTTGGCCTTTGCTTTGGAAATGGGTGGAGCGACCGGCGGCTTAAATTGAAATATTTGTTCATGGTCGTTTACCGCTGCGCGAGGTCGGCGGAGGAATCGATCACAAATTCCGGCCCGCGCTCGTCACGCGCCGTTGCGCGTGTACGCGCCATCGGCGGCTAAAATTCTATTCACAGTCCGGAGAGAGGTTTTCAACGGCTTTGCGAAACGCGGCCGGTTGCCGACATCAGCATCACGCCGATCGACGAAGCGTGATTGCGCCACCCCTGCGCGAGGGGAATGCCAACGCCTAACTGTCATTCATGTCAATGGACAGCACGCGCATCGTGCACGCCAGTAAACAAGAGGATACCATGACCAGCTTCAAAGTTTTGGGCGCAGCGCTCGTTTTTTCCGCGCTCCTTGCGACGCCCGCCTCGGCATGGGAACCCGCCGCGGCATTAGCCGCGGACCCGACCTTCTCCATCTATTCGGGCATGCGTGGCGACATCAATTCGGGCATGCATGCAGTACGGCCACATCGCGGAAATCATACCACCGGCGTCAAGCGCTTTCGATCGCGCTGATCGCCCGGATACCAAACCTGCACCAATCTTGTCCGCTATGCCCGACTGAGCAGACTTTAACGGGAGCCGCCGCCACTTGCGCTCCTTTCAGATCATTCCAATTAGGATGAAAAGAGCGACCTCTGTCAGGAAAGTGGCACTCATAATGGCGACCGTAAGGAACGCGTCGCCCGCTGGTAGAGGGGTCATAGCATGCCTCGCGCGCTGCGACGACTGGAACCGGTTCTGGCTCTCTGCCCGCGCCAACACCCTTGCCTATCGCGCTCCGTTAATAAACACCACGCCGCACGGCGCGACGCGTATAGCGGTAATCGCGACGGTCGACACGACGCGCCGTCACGCGGGCGCGCCGGTACGTGACGGCCTGCGCTTGATCAACGCTTAACTCCACGCCGCGCGGTGTCACCTGCGGCGAGACCGGAATGATCGCCAACATCACTGCTGCAAACAGCAGTCCGACAATCGAGGAGACTCTCATTGCACCTACTCCCTATTGTCCACCATGGCCGTGTCACCAACAAAAGCTGTCTGGTCTGTGTGCCTATTTGTCTTGTCGGCCTGAGATCGCCCTATTCCGCCAGGATAGAGCGCGAGAGGCTCCAACTGAGGTCGCCTTAGGGCCTGTTCCGGCAGAGAGAACCAAGCCGCCTAAGAGTGCATCGTCTCTTTCTGCGGCTCCATATCGGAGCTTGCAGCATTGGGGCACGAAAAGGTCGCGCAGGATGTTCCTTTTTATACACCCCGGTTGATTTTCTTGCGGCCAGCCGCCGTTGCTGCGCGGCGAAATAACAGCCATCACGAGCAGGCGCGGCTTCCGGTTTGGGTCATGAGCGGCGGTCTGGAAGTCGGCCAGTCACTTCCGGTCTACCCCAATAAGCTGACGATTTCAGAGCCAAGCCGGACTTCGCGTGAGGACCAAAAGCCGAAGTGGATGTTTTGGGGCTGTTCGCTGCAAACGGACGTCGCTTGTCCGTGAATCCGTGAGGATACGATGGTTCGCGGCGACTCGAGAAATCAACTAACGCGAGTTGGCAACTACCGCACGGCCAACTTAGGTTTCTGCGCCTCTTCGATATGTCGCCGCTGATCGAGAAATGCCTGGCTGGACCGGGTCTTGTACAAGTCCAGATTCTCGGTCTCGTCGGGCAGCAGTGTGATCGCCTCATCGACATAGGTGAGCCGGTGCGGATCCGACTTGACCTTGCGCGCCAGCCGGTGGAGGCGCAGCGCTAGCGATGCCCATTGCGCGGCCTTCACGACGGTCTCGGCGGCATAGCGCGGATAGAACGACCAGGCCGGCTCGACCGGCAGATGCGGACGCCGCTCGTCGCGGCTCTTGAGCCGCAGCACCCCCCCTTCGAGCGGATGGACCCGCTCGATGGGATGGTAGCCTTTGAAATAAAGCGCGTAGGTCCCGATCTTGCCGACATTGTTGCCCATGGCCGCGGCACGCCGCATCAGGGTCTCGATGTGCTCCCAGCTGTAATAGGTGTTCCAGGCGAGCTCACAGGCCCGCTCCCAGTCCGCCTTGGACATGGCGGGGTGGTCGACCGTGACGTGGTCCAGGTCGTATTTGTTGAGGTCCGTATCCATCGCGACGCCCTTCATATAGAGCGTCTTGTGATCCTCCGAGCCCGGCAGTGGTGTCAGGAAGAAGAACTCCAGCATGTCGATCGGCAGCTCATGCTTGACGATCTCGATGTCGCGAACGATCGATTCCGGTGTGTCGTTGGGAAAGCCCAGAATGTAGCCGCCGACGGTCATGATCCTGGCCTTCTTCCAGGCCAGCATCATCTCGCGATAGTCGGTGATCTTGTTCTGCCGCTTCTTGGCGCCGAGCAGACTGTCCGGGTTGATGTTTTCGAGGCCGATAAAGCATCGCCGGACGCCGGCCTTGGCGCATTTCTCGATGAAGTTCGGTAGCTTGTGGCAAAGCGTGTCGACCTGGATCGTGAAGCGAAGGTCCCAGCCCTCCTTCTCGCGCAGCGCGATGATGCGGTCGAGCAGGCTTTCCCAATCCTTGTTGCGCGCAAAATTGTCGTCGGTGAGGAAGAAGGCGAAGACGCCCTGGGCGACGTTGGCGCGGATCACGGCCTCGATGTCGTCGGCGCTGCGGCGTCGCGACTTGCGGCCCTGCACGTTGATGATGGTGCAGAACGAGCACTGGAACGGGCAGCCACGCCCGGCGTCGAAGCTCGTGGTGTGGCCGATAACCCGCCGGATCTGCTGGCGGGGAATGATCGGCAATGGCTGGCTCTCCAGGTGCGGCAGATCGT
Source organism: Bradyrhizobium sp. 613_E4_N2_2 (assembly GCF_052075995.1). NCBI lineage: Bacteria > Pseudomonadati > Pseudomonadota > Alphaproteobacteria > Hyphomicrobiales > Nitrobacteraceae > Bradyrhizobium > Bradyrhizobium sp. 613_E4_N2_2. Next base: position 2,413,760 of record NZ_CP197234.1, on the reverse strand, counting down.
CGATGTAGTTGTAGAGAGGCTGCAATCGCCCGGCGGCCGCGTCCTGCAACAGCTCCTCCAGCCGTCCCTCGGCCTCGCCTGCGAAGACCGACACACCGAGGTCCATCATCTCCTGAACGCCGGGATCGCGCTCCGGCAGCATCGAGAGGGTGCCGGACACATGGAAGCCGCCGATCGCAACGTGGATTCCGAGCTTGCGAAACCGTCTCGCCAGATCAAGCGATCGGGGAAACTGATTGGACTGGACTCCGACCAGCATCACCATACCGGAATCCGCGGCCTTGATTGCGCGCGCCAGATCCGCGACACGCACCTTCCAGTTGGTCTCATCGATGGCGTCGATCTCGATGTCGAAATCGGGCCCGAGAACCTGGCGTTCACGACAATCGAGCGCGATGCCGTAAAGGCAGGCCAATGAGTTCGAAGGCAGGCCGCCGCGCCACCATCGAATGACGTAGCCATCGTCGTCGTAATGTGACGGCTTGATCAGAACAAGCCGGAAACTCCTGCTCTTGCTCATAAGCAAGGGGTAGCTCGATGTCGGTCATAGGCCAACTGCTTTCCGCGAGGTCCTCGCAAAAAACGACGAACTGTGGCACGAACAACATCCTATCCGAGTACCTCGGCTAACCGCACACGGCGCAATCGCATGTTCGGCACAAATTGGGGTGCGCAGTCGCCAGCTAGTCATGCGCCAGACGTCCGTTCCGGGTCAAACTCGACAAAACTCAGAGTGAGCATAATGCGTCCGCTTTCGGGCACATCGCGGCCATCCCGTCGGCTGGCGCCCATTGAGCCTGACTGCCGAGCCATGATTCAAATCCCCTAACGAAGGGGGCCGAATCATGCGCTACGAACTCTCCGACGAGGAATGGACTGCCATCAGGCCGATGCTGCCCAACAAGCCGCGCGGCGTACCGCGGGTGAATGACCGTCGCGTCCTCAATGGCATCTTCTGGGTGCTACGATCCGGGGCGCCATGGCGCGATCTACCAGACGCCTTCGGCCCGTATACCACTTGCTACAATCGCTTCGTTCGTTGGCGACGAGCAGGTGTGTGGGCGGCGATTATGAAGGCCTTGGCAGCCGCTCACGATGCCGCTGTGCAAATGATCGACACGTCGATTGTCCGCGTGCATCAACATGGAGCCTGCATCGACCGGAATAAAAGACAATGCATGGGGCGATCACGGGGCGGGTTGACCAGTAAGATTCATGCGGTCGTGGATACAAACGGCCTACCGGTCCGAGTTGCGCTGACGCCTGGGGAAGCCCACGACAATCGGCTTGCTGGAAAACTCTTGTCTCGCATGAAGCCTGGATCGATGCTGCTGGCGGACCGTGGCTACGACGCCGATTGGATTAGAGAACTTGCGATCAAGAAAGGAGCATGGGCCAACATCCCGCCGAAAAGCAATCGCAGCGAACCGATCTGCTTCAGTCCCTACCTGTATCGCGCTCGCAATCGAGTTGAGCGGTTCTTCAACAGGATCAAGCAATGTCGTCGGGTAGCGACGCGCTACGACAAACTTGCCGCCAATTACCTTGCCTTCGTGCAACTCGCGTCAATCAGGCTATGGCTCGGCGCTAATGAGTCCACGTCCTAGCGAGGACCCGAGCTCCGAAGTATCGCTTCGGCTGCTCACGTCTCAATCGGCTTCGGAGCTGATGTCGCGATTGGACTGCACCCCACGCCTGGGTACGCTCATTGTTACGCGCGAAGCACTCGATCGAACCCGCACGATTCATCCTCCGTTGCAGGCGAACTCGAGAGGCGCGCCCTGCGCAACTCGTCGGTGTCTTTGATCGCATCGCGTATCGGTGGCATGATGATGCGCGCTGAAGCCCGTGGAAGCCGAAATTGTAAGCCAAGGTTGTCGTTGCAATGCGGACCAGGCTCCAACTTCGCGACGTGACCAAGCCCCTGGGCCAAGCGGCGGTGGGCGCGTTGACGATCGGAATACTGCGTGCCGCTCGCCATTTCGATCCAACCAAGACCGCCAACTTATTCGCTCGGATCACTCGCTCAATCGGGCCCATGATGCGGGAGCAAAAGATCGGTCGAGCCAATCTAACCGCCGCATTTCCGGAAAAATCGCCTGCAGAGATCGAGACCATTCTCGCAGGCGTCTGGGACAATCTCGGTCGAGTCGGCGCCGAATTCGCGCATCTTGATCACATCTGGAACTATGATCCCGCACGGCCCAAAGCTAGCTGCATCGAAATCGACAGGCGCTCATATGAATTGTTTACGCAGCTGCGGCTCGACGGCAAACCGGCGCTGATCTTTGCGAGTCATCTCGCTAACTGGGAACTTCCGGCCCTGGCAGCCGTCGCGCACGGGTCGGATACTGCGATCCTGTATCGCCGACCCAACATCGCGTCCGCCGACCGCATCATCCAGGATATGCGCGCCGTGAAAATGGGCACGCTCATTCCCGCGGGTCGTGATGCGCCCCTAAGACTTGCCGAGGCCCTTAAAAGTGGCCAGCACGTTGGAATGCTGGTCGACCAGTATCTGACCAACGGCGTCGAGGTTACTTTCTTCGGCCGCAAGACCAGGGCCAATCCGATGCTTGCGCGACTGCTGCGGCAGATTGAGTGCCCGATTCATGGTGTGCGCGTCATCCGTCTGCCCGGACAGCGCTTTCGTGGCGAACTGTCTGAAGAAGTGAAGCCGGTCCGCGATGCCGCCGGACAAATTGACATTCAGGGAACGATGCAGGCGGTCACATCGGTCATCGAGGGCTGGATCCGCGAATATCCCGATCAGTGGCTGTGGCTACACCGTCGCTGGAGGTAGCACTTGACTGACTGCGGTAGCCCTTAGTGGAGGTACATGGTCCAGCTCGGCAATGCGGCGGTCAATCTCGCCGATCACGCGTTCCGAGAACGGCCCGAGGTGCATGTACAACGCCATCAGCATCACGATGTACCGTAGCGCGCCCGGATTGGTCTCCGCGACTTCGACGAAGGTCTTCCAGAACGGCTCGCGAACCTTCGGCAGGGCCCGCATGATCTTGTGTACGCTGTCGATGCCGCCAAGCCTCTTGCGCACGTCGCCATCCGGCAGGTCGCGGCGTCGGTCGGACCGGTCGAGCATGGCGGCGAGACGCGACAGCCGTCCTGCATATGCTGCCGGACTGTAGACGTGCCCGAGCACAGCCTTGTAATCGGCAAGGATGTCACGAAGCGGACGCTTAGTATCGAAATTGCATCCGAGCGTGCACTGATCGCCCGTCTGCTCGACATTCATGAGGTCATGGCCCTGGTGCAAGCGGCCTTCCGCGGCCAACCGCCGTGTAAGCTGTGTCCCAGGCAGCGCATAAAGCAGTCCAACGATGGAGACTGGAATGCTCGCCTCCTCGATGAGGTCGGCCATCGCCTGTCCTATCGAGGCCTTTTCGCTATCGAACCCGACGATGAAGCCAGCGGTGACGAACATGCCGTAGCCGTAAATCTTGTGAATGCACTCGGCGATGTTGCGCCTGGTGTTCTGCTTCTTCTTCATCTGCACGAGCGTCTCGGGATCCGGGCTCTCGATGCCGACGAAGATCGCGAAGAAGTTCGCATCCTTCATTGCCTGCAACAACTCGCTGTCGTCCGCGATGTTGATCGAGGCTTCGGTTGAGAACTCGAATGGATAGTCGTGCTCCTCCAGCCAGGCTTTGAGCCGCGGCATCAGGGTGCGGAGGTTCTTCTTGTTGCCGATGAAATTGTCGTCGACGAAATCGACATGCCCGCGATAACCGTGATCGTAGAGCGCCTGCAACTCTGCGAGAATCTGATCGTTGGTCTTGGTACGCGGCACGCGACCATATAGCTCGATAATATCGCAGAACTCGCAAGTGAACGGGCAGCCACGCGAATACTGCAAGCCGATGTATAGATAGTGATCGAAGTTGAGCAGATCGTAGCGAGGCATGGGGCTCAGCGTGACATCTATCGTGAATTTCTCGGCGATGAACACGCCCTTGCGTTCGCCGCTTTCCCAGGCGGCGATGAACTGCTCGATGACCTGCTCGGCCTCGCCGATCACCTGGAAGTCCGCGTCCGCGTAAAGATGCGGGCTGGAGGAGACGTCCGGCCCACCAACACATACCGGCTTGCCGCGCAGGTGGGCGAGATCGATCAGATAGATGGCATCAGGCTGCTGGTTGAGCATACCGCCGATCATCACAAGATCGGCCCAGTCGAGGTCCGCATCTGTCAACGCCTCGGTATTGCGGTTGACGAGCCGGATGTCCCAATGCTTCGGCAACATAGCGGCGACGGTGATCAGGCCGAGTGGCGCCGTTGGATACTTCGCGCCGACGAGTTCGCAGGCCTCCGCATAGTTCCAAAACGAATTCGGAACGAACTTCGGATAGATCATCAGGACGCGGCAGGGGATTGTCATGCTGTTCCAGCCCGGGCGTTGATGGCACAATGCCCCGCTGTTGATCGGGGCTCAAGGGGTCGCTTCGCTCGTCGATAAGGCGTTTGAGTGCTGGTTATGGAGGTGAGCACTGCGGTTCAGCTCGCGCACCTCGGCAGTAGTGCATTGCGAATCAATCAGGTCGGACGCGAACATCGCGGACCGTAAGGCTAGTATTAGTATCAGCAGATACGCGTTCTAATTGGATTTTTTTGGGGCACGCTTTTTCGGTCCAGTTCCGGCACCGTCCCCACGGCAGGGCCAAGCATCCCTGAATGCTTCGATCGCGACGGTGATCCCCGGTTCATTCACTCGATCCGGATTGTTATCAAGATACTGCAGAAAAACCTTCGCACTTTGCAAAGGGCTGCCTTGCGCGGGGGGGCATGCACGCACGTCAGCGGGCAGATTTGGTGAAAAGAGCATCGCGGTCTCGATCATTCCCTCACATGCGCCTGCGGACCGAGCTTCGTCCTGATTGCGAAGCGAGTTCTTGACAAGCAGCTCGCAAGACTTTTGCGCGTCGGTTCCCTTATCGACAACCGTGGCACTGGCCTTCCCGATGATCGCTAGGATAAGGCCGGCAACAATCATATGGACCCGCATCCACGTCCCCCGAATACCGGCGCGATAGCTTGCAGGCATTGAGTATGCCGCAATAGAGCGGCCGCCCGCGCCGTTCCAGGCGGCTCAGACGGCTTAGCTCAAAAAAAGCGTCTGATCCACCGCGCTCGAATAGGAGCGAAGTGAACTCACCTCTTCCATTTCCACAAAGCTAAAAGAGCCCTTGTCGACTTGACAACACGCAGCTTTACGCGCCGTGACCGCCGCAAAGGTCGGCTACACCGCGATCATGATCGCGAATCAACATCGGCGGCGACAAGCGTGCTGATGGTACAGATCTCGATCCGGCGCGGAGAGCATCTATTATCCTGCCGTGTACGCGACGTGCACTGGTCGATTGATGTCGATGCTCGGCCTCGACGCAGAACCATTGCCTAAGCGGTGATCTTCGTCTGCGACGACAAGTTCTGCGAACCTTCCTCAACTACGCCAAGGAGGACTTCACCCTCAGAACGGTTTCCAACAAGAGCTTAGCCACGACCAAGCGGAGGTGGAGCTGCCTTGCAGCGCAGCGCCACGGACGTTCCATGATCTCCCGGCCTATTCATCAACTAGGCGAGGCAGCGCACGAAGGTTGGTCGTATCGAACCGCATCCTCAAAGAACAAGCTCGCTTGAATTTCTTGAAGACCTCACACCCATCCAGACGCAAGGAAGAGTGGATGAACTCAATCCGAGGATTTTAGCCTCGACCTGGTTCAAGCTGCACCGTTTTTCGTCCCCCGTTCAGCTCTCTGAGTTTGTTGACGTATTCCTCAGGCTTTAGCAGATGAAACGGAGCGTTGAGGCCCATGAACGTCGCTATGCGGCCGATAAAGGCAGTACAGTTTGTCGTTGCTGCATTCCAGAGCGGCGAAGACTCCTGCTGGCGCTTGATATAAGCAAAGACCTTCTTGGCGTCTGCCTCAGACAAATAGACACGATAGCTGGCCGTCAGATATTGCTCGTCAAGATCACCGTAGGTCGCACCCGTCTCAGAAGGGACAAACATAATGTGTCCCAGGATATAGGGCACCTCGTCGCCGGCCGGAGCCAGACCAGCGACCTCGACCTGCTTTTCGCCCGTCTTTCCGTACCAGACGAATGCATGACCGTACGTTGCCGCCGTGCGGGCACGAAAATCAACGTAGTAGGGACCCGTGGCGGCAGCTCTTCGAGCTGGCTTTACATCGGATATCGCCGGCGTAGCAGCAGCCATGGTCGCTGCATGCTTCATCGCCGAACTGGGGAGAGCGTCCCGTTGCTGCTGGTCGGTACGCGCCACGAGTGGTTGCGCGCTACTGATCCCGGCCCCCAAGCCTACAAAGGCCGCCAGCATGGCGGCCTTTGCAAGAAGCCCCAGACCCGGATATTTCCGAATCACTCCCGCCATCTTCGAATCCTCTTGGATCCAAGATCCGATGCCACAGGTAATCTGCTACCCCAAACGAACGCCGCTGGCGTACGAATGAATAGTCAGATCAACCCTTGGTCACCAACGGAGCCGGGGCAGCGACCGGGTATTTGCCCACGGGGCTCTTACCCACGGGATATTTGCCGATCGGAGCTTTGCCAACCGGCGCCGCGACGGCAACCGGCTGAGGCCGTGGCAGGTCCGCAGCAGCTGCGGTTCCCACGAAAGCCAAAGAAGCGATTCCAAGGACAACGAATTTCAACATCGGTTCTCACCATTGTTCGGAACGATTGGATTCACCTGACACGCATAGGAATAACCCGACACTCGCCACGGCACCAACGAATAGACCGGGGAGTCCGCGGTTCCGACCGCTTTTTCTGCCGCATGTTGCGGAAATGGCACGCAAATTGAGGCATCTGGTTCCAAAGTCTCGTGGGTACCACAGGTCGAGACGTGCCGGGACCTACCTCAGAGTATCCACGGGAAGACCCGACCGGTCCGCGCCATATAATCGCGATAGCTGTCGCCAAACGTCTGCAACATCATTCGCTCTTCCCTTGCGACGCGGCCAAAGAACAAGATCCCGAAGCCGGCAAGGCCCGCGAAACCGGCGATCCAATTCGGCAGCAGCAATGCCTGGGCGATGGCCCACAGCCAAAATGCCGAATACATCGGGTGTCGAACTCTCCGGTAAATCCCTTCCGTCACAAGCTCATGGTTCTCCCGCACGTCGAGACTTATCGACCAATTCCGGCCGAGTGCACGGTGTGTCAGGTGAAACACGCCCAAAGCCGCAATCGCAAAGAAAGACCCCAGCCAAGCCAACCAGGGATAAAAACTGTGATCTGCGAAACGAGGCATTCCTGTCGCTACGTAGGCGAGCGGCACAAGTCCGAGTCCCGAAAGAGATATGAGCAGGAGCGCAGTTTCCAGGGGGCCGCGAGCGCTCCGCACAACCCTCGCACGGCGGGAACGCCGCGCGTACTTATAGCGTATGAGGTACCAGCCGATCACCAACGCAACGAAGATGACTTTTGAAATGGTGGGCGTCATTTGAATCAGGCTGCCGCGCCCGGATTTCCCAGCAGTTCGCTTTCCGACACCGGCGCGCCCGCAACAAGGCCTCCGTCGTCAGCGATCATCGACACAGCGCCATCCGGGGCGAGCGTCTGGGATTTGGCTGAAATAGGTCCGCATGTGAGCATGAAGTAGTCGTACGATGTTCGCCTGTCATTTCCACTGACGAACTGGCAGTGCACGCGGAAGAAATTGAAGCGGATGCGTTGATACATGTCGTCGTTAAGCATTCGACTAATCTTCACGACCCTGACGGTCGCCTCGTTTTCTGTCGACAAGCCCATTTCGGCCATCGGCCGGCATTTGTAAAAATTCAACGCGTCCGTGAGGGCCTGATAGTCGCCCCAGAAGATCGCGCGGGAATCGGCGACGCGTTCCACCGCCCTGCGAAAGCGCACTGCCTTTGGGTGCAGGCCGATCTTGAGTATGGATGATCCAACGCTCAAGAATGTGACGGGAATCTTTTTCCGACCGAGCGCAGGGTCCCGCTTCAAGGCGCGATCAAGTAGATCAACCGCTAGTACGGCGCCAAGGCTGTGCCCTACGACCACAATTTCGTCTGCGGCAGAGTTGCTCGCCGCAACCACGAGCTCGGCGGCCAACCTGTCCAGCCTCTGCTCTATCTCCGAATTACCGAATCGAATGTACTCGCAAGAGAAAATCCAATCGTCGAACAAGTCGCCCAGGTGCAGCCAGCGCCACGGACCCGCCAACACGGCTGCGAGCCCGAAGAGGCCGCCACCGGTAGCAATGGGAATTGATCCAGTGATCTTGAATGCAGCCACGCCAATCAAAAGGGCGGCAGCGATGAGCAATCCGAACGTAACGAATGGATAGAGAAAGAAAAGTGCGTAGCGCCAATTGGTCTGCAAGTAACGCCAAAGAGTGCCGGTCAGAACGAAATCCAGAAACGCAAGAATGCCGACGGAAATGCGTGAGCCGATGCTTCGCCCCCCGAACACTTCAATTACATCGTGCCATCGGACCAGACGGTAATCGGTTTCGACGAGCCAATCGGGGCCGATTGTCGTCACGTTCCATTGTATCTGGTCGGCGGAATCATGCGAACCGTCGACGGTCGCTTTCACTGACCAAGTACGTTGGAACCTCGCAATTTCGCGCACAAAGCGTCGTTGCGCGCTGGCATGCGACGTGATTGGATCATAGCCGCCGATATGGAATACCAACCGTTTCGCTACAGGCTTGCCGGACATTGCCTTATTCCCGGACTCATACGTGCTGCTCGCTCCCCACGCGTCAATCGACCTGCAATCAAAAACAGACGTTTGAAGCCAAGGGTTGTCAAGAGAGAATCGACCAGTTATTGGGGAACATGGGTCGATTTGTTCTACCATGCGTAAGCCGAACCGCTCGAACAATAGCGTCGATCGGTGCTGCTGTGATTGTCGGTTTGTCCAGCACAGCGCCCTCTCAAGCGCAGGACGGGGCATCATCTGGCGAGAGATGCCTTGCTGCAAATTTGGATGTTTCGCTGGGCGCACAATTGCCCCGCACGGCGGCGCGTTTGAGATCTGGTGAGCCGCTAAAGATTGTCGCGATCGGATCATCGTCGACGGTGGGGCTCTGGGTACTTCGGTCCGCGGCCACATATCCGCAGGTGATGCGCCGAGAACTCTCGAGGCTTAGATCCAATGCAACGATCGAGGTCATCAACAGCGGTCGAGTCGGCGATACGATTCCGAACAACATCGCGCGGTTCGAGCGTGACGTTTTCGCGCACACGCCTGATCTCGTTATCTGGCAATTAGGTACTAATGACGTCGCCTGGGGTGGCCGGCCGGACCAAGGGCTCAAAAGAAGCGTTGTTGAAGGGGTAAGGGCACTTAAGGCGGGGTCTGCCGATGTCGTGCTGATGGATCTGCAATATGCGCCACAGGTGCTCGCTTCCGCTAGCTACTCAACGATGGAGGGCATCATCGCCGATGCCGCGAAGCAGGAACGGGTCGGCCTATTCTCTCGTTTTGCGCTGATGCGTAACTCGATCAATGCCGGAGTTGCGCAAAGCGAGCTTGTAACGTGGGACGGATTGCACAACACCGCCGATGGTTATGATTGCATTGGACGAGCCCTTGCCCGAGCCATCTCAACGAGCGCGCGTTGAGAGGCCCTAGCTCAGGCGAATCGAAGGCTGCGGGCTCGCAAGAGTTTGGGCACCGGCCGTGACAGCGATGCCGAGCGTGCAGATGCCCACCAACGCGAACAAAGACCAATTATCGTCGACAATCACCGCATCTCTCGCAGCGGTGACAGCAATTCGCGCCGACGCTGTCAGGAGGTGCGCTCATGCACCATTATGCCAGCCAACTTGTTGACCTGTTACTGGTGCTTGTCGCCGCGTGGATGGTGCCGGCCACCATCTTTATTATCTACGCCTATTTCGCTCGTCTTAAGAATCCGGTCAGCGAATCGATCTTTGGACGTGTGGTGATCATATCCTTGTTCATCATAACCACGTCGATCTGGCTCCCGATAATTCTGACCGCCATAGTCCTATCACTGATCGGTCATTTGTGGTTCCGCTTCAGGGGACAACTACGCAAATAGCTACATATTGCTAGAGCCGAAAAAGATGGAGTCGAATTAGAGCGGCCCCTCAGAAAACTAAAAAAGGGAAGCGAAGCAATGCCCGCATTTCTCCCTGCTCTGACGATAGCTGCTGTCAATTTTATAACAATCGCCACGGCTGCAGAATGGCGACCGCAGTTTCTCTCAGCGTGCCGAAACGGTTGCGCGCAGCAAGGCGGTTTTTCGACGGACGCTTGCTTGCAGATTTGCATCTGCATGGCGTCAGAGTTGGAAGCGAAGTTTAGTATCGAGACTCTCGGCTCCATTGATCCCCCGAGTGCTGAGCAACTACACCAAACTAACGAAATCAGAATGCTTTGCGTCCGGCGAGTACTAGGACGTTAGAGCTGTTGCCATTGGCACGGTGGTCATCAGCTTGACCCTGACGTAGCTCTCCGTCTTTCCATAGCCGCAAACTTGGCTGCCCCGGCCGTTCGAGGACAATATCGCGCCGACGGCGCATCCGAGTTCTCCCTTGCGAGACCATCTCAGCCCTGAGCTCGAAAATGGCCTTTGCGCCTGGTGGATGCGATCGCAAACGGACATGGCGATCCTTCCATTCTCGACCCCGATCGACTGCCTTGGATGCCGAACGAAAGAGGATATCCCAAGAGCTGCAGAACGAACCGCGGTGGAAATAGCCGGCCGCCCAAATGCCTTACTCGGCGAAGCCGCCTACCTACGTTCCCCCAGACGGCATTTCGAGTTTACGGTTTCCCTGGCCTAGCTCCTGCGGGGGGCACTCTCTCCCTTCGTGAGAAAGGCTGATCGGGAACAGTTCAATAAGATCAATGCATCGCGGCGGTGCATGGCAAAACAGATTTTTTCCGGCCGCCGCGAGATAGGAAACAGGTGGTGATGCGCGGGATGACGAAGGGAGGATCGAGCAGCGGATTATTTAGTCGCCGGGATCCCTAACGCTCGCGACACGCCTTAGTGGGATTATTTCGCACATTGACCGAGGCGACACCGCGAGAGTTGAAATAAAAAGTGAATAGAAGAGCGGGGATATTCCTCAAAGCTGACTTGATCTCTCCCTTCGCTGGCTTTGCGCAACTAATTGATGAGTAAGTAGTGATGACTGATCAGCAATTAGCCTTGGAAGCGATTAGCGACGCGCAACTTATATTGGAAGAATTCCTTCGGCCCCATCCCAAGGATCATGCGCGTATCCTTGAAGAGTTGGTGGAAGTTCTCGAGCGGCCTGCTTTGATCGTTGCTGTAAGTCGATTGCAGCAACACGGCAATTGAGCGCGCCCATGAGCAAACCGCTTCAAGCGTTTTCTTTAACCGTCGGCATTGTTGCGCTCTCATCGCTCGAAATGACCAGCCTGCATGCCAAGCAACAATGCAGCGCCGCAATGCCGCCAAATCCGCAAGGGCAATGGTGGTCCTACCGTATCATCGACGGACGAAAATGCTGGTACGCGGGCAAACCCATGCTGTCGAAAGCATTGCTGGAATGGCCTACAGAGCAGCGTCCCCAACCCGGTTCTCGCGGAGAAGCTACAGGTATCCTCATTGCTAACAAGCCCGGCAATCCTTTGGATGCACAAGCGTTGGCACTGAAAGAGGGCGCTGACACGTTTGAAGAACGATGGCGTGCTAGGATCTCCATCTCCAACACTGGACACGACTGAACAATACTAATGACTTAGCGATCCTGCATCTCGCCTATCGTTGGCGAGGACTTTCGCGCCTGTTCCAGGCCGTGTGCTTCGTTACTCCAGCAATTCCGCGCACTGCGTTCCTCTAGAACAACGCGCCTCCGCAACTCGTGCGCAGCAGCCGTCAAACGAGTCCCTGCAATCAACCGATTGCCGAAGGGCTATTCAACACGCTGGCCCACACGCCAGCCCATTTCCCAGAAGTCCGCCTCAAGCCGAGTGGCTTCCTTGAAGATGGCAATCAGTTCTGCCTCGCGAGCCGGCGTGGCGTAGAGATCGGCGAGATGCTCCAAATGCGCACGCGCATTCGCCGCGACCTCCTGGTATGGCACGCCAGCGTACTCGTCGATCCAAATCCGATAGGAGTTCGTCCTAGCGTCCGCATCGGGTCGCGAGGCGAGCCGCGTTGCGATCTCCGCGTACCCGATCACGCAGGGGGCAAGTGCCACCTTGAGTGCCAGCAGATCGCCGCGCATTCCGGCATCGAGCACGTAGCGTGTGTAGGCCAGCATCTCGACCGCCGGAGGAGTTTGTTCAAGGTCACTCGGGGATAGCCCCCAACCGGCACACAGCTTCACATGAAGGCTCATTTCGACATCAAGGATGGCCGACAGGCCGGCCGCAGCTTCACGCATGTCGGCAAGCTTGGGCGACTTGTAGACCGAGAGTGCATAGGCGCGCGCAAACTCGATGAGGAACAGATAGTCCTGAGCAAGGTAGTGACGAAATGCGGCTTCAGGGAGCGAGCCATCTGCCAATCCGTTTGTGAAGGGATGCTCGGTGTAGGCCCGCCACTCAGCAGATGCTTCTGTCTTTAGACGCTCGAAGAAACTCACGATCCATTCCCGCCTGGCTTGCTTTCCTATGAACTTTTTACTCACGACCTATCAACGCGAACCAAGACGCTGACTTGGCAGACCGCAGCGACTAGCGGGTAGGATGCGAATGGAATTCGCTTGCCGTCGGTCGCCGGGAATGACTGGCGTTATCACACTATCACCAACAGAACGAAATGCGCGGGAAAATCAACGGAGGCGGCCATTGTCCCGCCGCTCATGGCGATCTAGTTGCAGATTCGAGTCTTGCCGGGCCCACCAATCACGTCAGTATCTTACTTGATCTTCGTTTCCCTCAGCGCGACTACCGTACCAGATACGTGCACTTTTCGTTCAAGTTCGCACATCGCAAATCAGCTTGATGGCGCTAGACCGACTTGGATGATGGCGAATGTAGTCGTCGCCCACTCATCGGTTAGAGATGCTCCGACAGAGCCGCCGATTAAGAGACGGATGATTTGCTAGGAAAATCTACGCCTATTCCGATGCTGCCATGGCGTCACTCCTTCAAGCCGCTGGAGGCCACGCCACGTACGAAATTTCGACGCATCAGCGAGAAGAACAGTGCGCTCGGAACCAGCGCCAGCGCCGCGGCCGCGCTGAGGCGACCGATGTCCACGGTGAAGCCGGTCTGAAACAAGGCGAGCCCAACCTCGAGCGTATAGGTTTCCTTGTTGGTCATGACGACGAGCGGCCACGCGAAGGCAGTCCAGGCCTGAAAGAACGCCAGCACGGCAAGAGCGCCCAACGGGCCGCGCATCAGCGGCAGCACGATCCGCAGGAAGATCCAGAGCTCCCCCGCGCCATCCACCCGGGCAGCCTCCAGCAGCTCGTCAGGGATCGACGTCATCACATATTGCCGCACCAGGAAGATGCCGAAACTCATGATGAGATAGCCGACCAGGAGCCCGGGCCAGGTGTTCAACAGGCCGGCGGACTGGACGTTGAGATAGAGCGGGATCATGTAGACTTCGAAGGGAACGACCGCCGTCGCGATGATCACGCCGAAGATGACCGGGATCCCCGGTAGATCGAACTTGCCGAGCACATAACCTGCGATCGCCGATGTGGAGACGATGCTCGCGGTCGAGAGTGTCGCGAAGATCAGCGAGTTGCCGATCCAGCGAAACAGCGGCGTTTCGCGCAGGACGCTGACGATGTTCTCCAGCGTCGGCTGGTGCGGGATGACGGTCGGCGGCCACGCCAGCAGCTCCGGCGGCGTCTTGAACGCGTTGCTGATCAGGAAGACCAGCGGCAGGAGCATCATCAGGCTGACGACGCCAAGAACGGCGTCGATCACGAGGCCGACGGCACCGTTCTGACCAACGACGGACGGATGCTCGCGTTCGTGCTCGCTCATGCGCGACTCCTGTCGCGGAACAGCCTGAACTGCGCGCTGGTCAAAATGAGGACGATGACGAGCAGTACGACGGCTTCGGCAGCAGCGTAGCCGACCCGGTAGTTACGAAAGCTGTTTTCAAGCATGTCGAGGACGAGGACTCGGACGAGACGCCCCGGCGCACCCTGGACATCCGATGCCAGCACGAAGGCCTGCGCATAGATGTTGTAGGACGAGATCAGCGTGATGACCGACACGTACAGCATGACAGGCTTTAGCAGCGGCACGGCGATGTGACGGAAGGCCTGAAACGACGAGGCGCCGTCGAGGCGCGCGGCCTCGTAGAGCGCCTCCGGGACGTTCTTCAGTCCGACCAGGAAGATCAAGACGGCATAGCCGATCGCCTGCCAGGAGCAGAGAACGATCAGGCACACCAGCGACAGGACAGGGTCGAACAGCCACGACTGGGCCGGAATCCCGACAAGGCCGATCAGGGCGTTGAGCGGTCCGAGCCGGGCGTCGAAAATCCATTTCCAGGCCATCGCGGCCGGAACCAGCGAGACGACGTGCGGCAGGAAGACCGAGGCCTCATAGACGCCGCTGCGCCGCAGCCCCTGCCGGGTGTTGATCAAGGCGGCGAGCGCAAGCGCGACGGGGATGGTGATCGCTACGACGCTAAAGGCGATGATGGTGGTGTTGAAGATCGCTTCGAGAAACAGCGGGTCGCTCGCCAGCTCGACGAAGTTGGCGAAACCGACGAACGGCTTGCGCCGCGAGATGATATTCCACTGGAAGAGGCTGAGCCGCAGCGTCTCGATGATCGGATAGACGCGGATACAGCCATAGAGGCCTAGGACCGGAAGCAACGCCAGAACTGGAAACAGCCATTTCGGCGTGGTGCGCATATATCCTCCGGCAAGCGCCGGTCAGCCGCCGGCGCCTGGATTGAGTGGGTCCTTGTCGATGGAGTCTAGGGTTTGGCCAGCAGGTCTTCCCGGGCCAGGATCTTGTCGCTCTCCTCAGCCGCGGCCTTCAGGAAAGCATCGATCGCGGCGTCGTTGCCGGCCAGCGATTTGTCGGTGAACGCCTTCTCCAGCCGCGCCGCGAGCCGGGTGAGGATTTCGCTGGCAGGGCTGATCGCCGGGACCGTGAAGAAGACGTGGCCGGGCGGCGTGTTGACGAAGGCGTCGAGCTGCGGGATTTTCTTGAGCACGGCGGAGTAGTCGAGGCCTTTGCGGTTCGGGACCCAGGCCGTGTTCTCGAGCAGCCAGAGCAGATTTTCCGGCTCGTTGGCCTTTTGCACGAAATCCCAGGCGATCTGGCTCTTGGGTCCCTTGTTCGGCACGTAGAGATCGACCGGGACCATCAGCGTGCCCTTGGGCAGTGGAGCCGTGGCGTATTTGAGATTGGGCGCCTTCTTGGCGACGTCGCCGATCACCCAGGATTCCCGGATGAACATCGCGGTCTGGCCGAGCTCGAAGGCCTCCGCATCCGCCTTCATCTCGGGCGTCACGGTACGGTAGACCACGACGTTGTCGAGATACTGCTTGAGTGCGGCGCGGCCGGCTGCGTTCGCATAGGCGGCGCGCCATTTTCCGCCCTTCTCCTCGAGCAGCGTCCCGCCGTGATTATAGAGAATGGTCCAGTACTTCTCCGCGATGCCCGAGCCGCCGCCGCTGAGACGCAAGCTCCATCCGCTCACCGTCGGCACGCCGGAGGCATCGCGCTGCGCGAGCTTCTGCGCATAAGCGGTGTAGTCGGCCATGGTCTTGGGCGGACCGTCGAGGCCGGCCCTGGCGAACATCTCGGTGTTGTAGAACAGCGCGCCCTGCCCCTGGAATAACGGCACACCGAAGATCTTGCCCTCGTACATGGCGGTCTTCACGCGCGTCATGTCGTAATTGGCTTTGACGAAATCGACGATCGACGCCGGCGGCTCCGGGATGAGGCCGGCCTCGAGATACCGTGCCGCCTCGACCTCCATCTCGATGACGTCCCCGGCCGCGCCCGATGGAAGCGACAGTGCCAGCCGCTTCTCGTGCTCGCGTAGCGCAATGGACTCAACGCTGATTTCGAGATCCGGGTATTTGCTCTTCAGCTGGTCGCCGACGCGCTTGTAGAACGGAGCCAGATCAGGCCACCCGCTCCAGATGGTCAGCTTCTCCGCCGAAGCAGGAGACGCAAACGCCGGCACGGCGACAGCGAGCGCCAGCGACAGCGCGGCCGACATCCATGACCGACGCCCCGAATTCGCCGGGCGAATGTTGTCCTCGGGACGCGTGATGTAGCCGAACCTGCCGACGGGTCTCATCATGAGGGTCATTCTCGCAATACGGAATGGGACAAATCCTGCGAAAAAGCTCGCATGCAACCGGTTGCGTGTCAATTGCGATCCGTTGCCGCTTTCGAAGGCCCTTGATGAAATCGTCAGCGGCCTCGCCGCTTCGCTGGCGCCGGCCCGGTCGAGGCGCGAATGACGAGATGGGAATTCAGCTTGTGGCGAATCTCGCCCGACACGCCGCCATTCATCTGGCTCAGCAGCAGACCGACTGCGACATCGCCTGCATCGGCGCAGCGCGCCGACACGGTGGTGAGCGGCGGATATGTGGTTTCGCCGAGGACGTCGTCACAGCCGACGACACTGAACGATTTGGGCACCTCGACACCGAGCGCAGCTAACCCTGCCATCAGGCCTTGAGCGACAAGGTCGTCGAACGCGATCGCCGCGGTGACGCCGCTGGCGACGATCTGGGTGGCCGCCAGCCGGCCAGTGTCGTAGGAGGGTGGACGCGCGGGCACGGCGATCACCTTGAGCCCGCGCTTCTCCGCCTCGCGCCGGACGGCGTTGCGCCGTTGCTGGTTCGACCACGACGTCGTGGGGCCGCTGACATAGGCGATGTGCCGGTGCCCCAGCTCGGCCAGATGCGCGATCGCAGCCGCCACGCCCGGCGCGGTGTCGATCAGGACCCGCGTAATGCCTTCGATATCGCGATTGATGAGCACCAGCGGCCGGCGCGTCGCATGACGGCGGATACGCTCTTCGTCCAGGCGCGACGAGGCGAGGACAAGTCCCTCCACCTGGCCGATGAAGCGGCCGACCAGCAGCTCCTCACGCACGGGATCCTCGTCCGAATTGCCGAGGAAGACGCACAGCCCGGCCTGGTCGGCGCGCAGTTGCGCCGCCCTGATCAGCGGTGGAAAGAACGGGTTCGCGACATCCGAGACGATGAGCGCGACGTTGCCGTGGCGTCCGGTCGAAAGCGCACGCGCGACCTGGTTCGGCACATAACCGAGCTTGCCCGCGACTTCCTTGACGCGCCGGACGGTCTCCTCGGTCAGCATCTCCGGCCGCGAGAAGGCGCGCGATACGGTGGCACGCGAAACCCCGGAGGCCTTCGCGACCTGACTGATCGTCGGCACGACCGATGGACGTCCCTCCCCGCCGCTATCGGAATCGCGTTTCACCGCAGGCCGCCTCCTCTGCATCGCCTTCACCTAGACATGCCCCGGCCGGGCCCGGGGCGCAAGCTTGACATGCAACCGGTTGCATCACATTCTCTCCGCTCGAGGGTAAAGTGCAGGCCCGGCAGACCATGGATGAGCATGACGGCTTCGGTGACTCCCTCAATCGCGACGTTTAAAACGCGGGATGCGATGGGCCGGGCGGCCGCCGCGGACGTCGCTGCTGCGCTCCGCGACCACCTCGGGCGGCAGAGCAACGTGCGGATGATCTTCGCGGCGGCACCGAGCCAGGCGGAGATGCTGGATGCCCTTGCTCGCGAGCGCGATATCGACTGGCGGCGCGTCACAGCCTTCCACATGGACGAATATCTCGGACTTCCCGCGGATGCGCCGGAGCGCTTCGGGGCTTGGCTGACGCGTCACTTGTTCTCGCGCATCGCTTTTGGCGCGGTTCACCTGATCGGGCAGGAGCCGGAGCCGGAGCGGGTAGCAGCATGCTATGCAGCCCTTCTCGGCGAAGCCCCGATCGACATCATCTGCCTCGGAATCGGCGTGAACGGTCACCTCGCCTTCAATGACCCGCCGGTCGCCGATCTGCACGACACCAAGTCGGTCAAGATCGTTGAGCTCGACGCGGTGTGCCGGCAGCAGCAGGTTGACGATGAGTGCTTCCCGACGCTCGGGGATGTTCCGACACATGCGATCACGCTGACGATTCCCCGGCTCCTGGATGCCGACCGGCTGTTTTGCGTCGTGCCCGGCGCGTCCAAACGCGCCGCCGTCGAGCGATCGCTATACGGTCCGATCGGGACCGAGTGCCCGGCGAGCGCGCTCCGCACGCACCCACGTTGCGCGCTGTATCTCGACCAGGATTCCACGCCGCCGCAGCTCTCACTGACACCGGTACGCGCATGACAGATCCGGCAACGCGCGTTTCGGGCCGCGATCCGGAGACCGGACAGAATCGCACCATCGTCATTCAGGACGGCCGGATCACGGACATCGCTCCCGGCGGTGACGATGACGGGCTGTGGCTGTCGCTCGGCCTGTTCGATCTGCAATTGAACGGCTTTGCGGGCTACGATCTCAATGGCCGCCCTGATCTCCGGACGGTCCGCGATCTCGTCACAGCCGTCCACAACAGCGGGGTGTCGCGTTTTGCCCCTACGCTCATCACGGCATCGCATGATGCGATCATCGATGCATTGCGCGCCGTTGCACAGGCGCGTGACAGCGATCCGTTTCTCAAGCACGCAATGCCCTTCGTGCATGTCGAAGGCCCGCACATCGCGCCAGAAGATGGTCCGCGCGGTGCGCATCCGGCCGAACATGTCAGGCCGCCGAGCCTCGACGAGTTCGATGCGTGGCAGGCGGCCTGCGGAAACCTCGTCGGCCTCGTGACGTTGTCGCCGCATTGGCCGGAAACGGACGCCTATGTGCGCGGCCTTCATGCGCGCGGCGTCCGTGTTGCCCTCGGCCATACAAACGCCGCACCGGATCAGATCTCCGCCGCCGTCGCGGCGGGCGCAATATTGTCGACGCATCTTGGCAACGGCATCGCCGCCACGCTGCCGCGACATCCCAACCCGATCTGGTCGCAACTGGCCGAGGACGGGCTGTGGGCGAGCTTCATCGCCGATGGCCATCACCTTCCCCGCGAGACCTTCAAGGCCATGCTGCGCGCAAAGGGGCTGGAGCGAGCGATCCTGGTGTCGGATGCCGCCGCGCTCTCGGGTTGCACACCCGGAATCTACGACGCGCCGATCGGCGGCAAGGTCGAGTTGAAGGCGAACGGCCGGCTGGAAGTCGTCGGCACATCCTTTCTGGCGGGCGCAGCCGTCAGCCTCGTGTTCGGAGTTGCCACGGCAAGACGCATGGCCGGATTGACCCTGGCAGAGGCGCTGAGGCTCGCGACTGTCAATCCGCGTATCCCGTTCAACCTTCCTGCGCTGACGGTGGGAGCGCCGGCCGATCTGCTGCGCTTCCATCTCGGCAAGGATGAATCTCTCGTGCCCGAGACGGTCTATGTCGCGGGCCGTCCTTATCGTTGCAACTCTTGAGGACTGAGACATGAACCGGCTTCGCATCGGGTTGATCGGTCCGGGAGCGATCGGCGAAACACACGCGCGGGCAATACGGGCGCTCGACGATACCGTCTTGTCCGCGATCGCCGGCGGCACGCCTGAGCAGATTGCTGCGTGCATGAACGGCGAGGACGTTGCGGCATTCGCGACCACCGAGGCGATGCTGGCGAATGCCGGGATCGACGCGGTCGTGGTCTGCACCCCGAGCGGCGCGCATCATGACGTCGCGCTTGCTGCGATCGAGGCGGGGCGGCACGTGCTGGTCGAAAAGCCACTCTGCGTCGATCCGATTGAGGCTGCGTCCCTGGTCCGCGCCGCCGAGCGCTCGCAGCTGACCTGTGGCGTGGTTTCGCAGCGCCGTCTCGAGCCGCAGCATCAGGCGATCAAGGCTCTGCTCGACGCGGGTCATCTTGGACAGCCGCGCCTGATAGAGGCGGCGATCCATTGGTACCGCTCCGACGCCTACTATGCGGAGAAGCCGTGGCGCAGCGAAGCGGAGCATGGCGGCGGCTCGCTGTTCAATCAGGGTGTTCACAATCTCGACCTGATGCTCTGGCTGTTCGGAGCCGTCGACAGCGTTCAAGGCAAGACGACTACGCTCGGACACGCACACGCCGTCGAGGACACGACGGCGGCGCTGCTGTCTTTCGCATCCGGCACGCTCGGCGTGATCGTGACGAGTACGGCGCTGCCTCCGGGACGGCCGGCCATGCTTCGACTGTTCACCGATCGCGGCAGTTGCGAGCTCGCAAACGACAGCATCGTGCGCTGGGATTTTGCTGATGTTGCCGAGCCGCCAAGCGCGGCCGGGGTTGGGAGCGCCGCGAGCGATCCCAAGGCGATCGGGATCGAAGGACATATCGCGCAATGGCGCGACTTCGTTCAATCCGTCCGGGAGCGACGGCCGCCTGCGAGCACGTTCAGGGATGGATTCGAGGCTGCGAGACTGGTTGACGCCATCTATCGCTCGGCTTCCGAAGGTCGCGCCGTCAGCCCCAATGAGATCGCAGCGGAGGCCATTCATGCCAGCTAGCTCCGAGATGCTCGACATCGCCATCATCGGCGCAGCCCACCCGCATGTCGAATACGTGCTTTCAGAGATCGCGAACCGCCCCGATGTCCGGGTCGTGGCCGTCGCCGACCATGACCCAGCGCGGCGCACCGAGCTCGAACGACGTACGAAGTCGCCCGGCTACGCCGACCCGAATGCGCTTCTGGATGCGCATCGGGTTCGGGCCGCAGCAGTCTTCACCGAATTCGGCCTTCGCGCTCCAATCGTCGTCGAACTTTTACGCCGCGGCATCTTCGCGATCGCCGACAAGCCCATGGCTGTGACCCTGGCCCAGCTTGCGCTTATCGAGGAGACGCTCGCCGGGCGCAATTTGCTCACTCTTCTGCTCGAGAAGCGGTTTTATCCGGTCACGCTCGCACTCCGATCCGTGATCGACAGCGGCCAACTTGGAGACATTGTATCCATCACTGCAACCGGGCCGCACAAGCTGATCCCAAGCCGACGTCCAGCGTGGATGTTCGAACCATCAACTTATGGCGGCATCCTCGCTGACCTCACGGTCCACGATATTGATCTGGCCCTTTGGTTGACGGGATACACCAGCGGCACGATCAGCGGCTGGGTTTCGTCGACCCCGGCTGCCGGCACGACGAACTTTCCCGCGCTGGGGCGTGCTATTCTCGCCTGCGATGGCGGACCGGAATTCGCGATCGAAGTTGACTGGATCCAGCCCGAAGCATCGCCACGGCACGGCGACTATGCCATGCGGATCTCCGGGACAAAGGGTCGTGCTGACGTTCTGTTCGCGGAAAATCGACTGCTCGTCGAGACGGCGACGAGACCCCGGCGCGAAATCGACCTGCCCGTGGGCGCCTCGCCCGCCAGCTTCGTCTTTGATCATCTCGCCCGCGGCGAGACCTTGCAGATTGCGGCAAACGAGGCCCTGCGCGCCACGCGTATCGCAATACTTGCTCAGGAGAGTGCGGCCAACGGCGGAAAACCCATGCGATGGAGTTAACACCTACCCCGCTACCCTGGATCACAGCCAAGCAGGATCTTCGCTACCTGCGCGGGGTCGTGAAAAAGATCGTCCGTGCAGTCGATCTCCATGAAGAGCTGTCCTTTACATCATTCCGCCACGGCGGCTTTTACCGAGGGAGCCGACAGCGATCTGACGGGCGCTGAGCTCAGAGCCGCCGGCCGCCATCGCTCGTCGCGGCAGTTGCCGACCTATGCAAAGCGCACACGGAAACAGCTAATTTCCGGCACGAAGAAACGGCGAGAAGAAAGAACAAAGACAGCCGGTTTGTCGGAATAGCCACGGCGCGTCTGTCGGAATGACGACCGTGACAAACCCCTAATCTATTGAAAAGCTTGGTGGGCGCACCAGGGCTCGAACCTGGGACCCGCTGATTAAGAGTCAGCTGCGGTTTCAATGACTTGCCGGTCGCATCCCAGGCTTATGCGGCTGAAAATGGGCGTCCGTCGGACGATCATAATCCGTCATTGCGCTGCCGGTCAGGCAGGTGTGCCGAGCTCGACGTTGTATCGTCGAATTCGGGAGATCAACGTCGTGCTTTCGAGCCTCGGGCCGCTGGAAGGAAATGCCCGGATGCTCCTGGAGCGGGTCTGCCCAAGTCCGGACCTTGACAGCACCGCTGTCGCTCCAGCGAAAATCGCGGCATTTCCAACGGGAGAACGCGTTGTCGCTGATCGCTAGCGAGGCGGCGACTCGCATTGAAAGCTCCATCAAGGATTGACGAGCTTCCTGCGAACGGCGTAGCGGACCAGCTCGGCCGTCGATGACATTCTGAGCTTGCGCATCGCTGACGCGCGGTGGGTCTCGACGGTCTTTACGCTCAGCTTCAGGATGACGCCGATCGACTTGTTGGTGTGTCCCTCCGCAATAAGCTGGACAACGCCCTGCTCGCGCGCGGTGAGCAGCATGTCGGACGTATTTTGCTTGCCGGCCTGGTATTCGTGGAGCAACTTCTCCAACAGAACGCCCGTGAAGTAAGGTCTGCCATCGAGCAAGGCCTCGATCGCGAAGATCAGGTGCCTACTGGCGTCCGATTTGAACAGGAAGCCGCGAACGCCAGCCAGGATGGCTTCAGTCAGCAATTCCTCATTCTCGTGCATCGTCAGGATCAATACTTCGGTGCGCAGGTGCATCGACTTGAGGCGGCGGCTGACCTCAAGTCCGTTCATCAGCGGCATCGAATAGTCGGCTATCACGACGTCCGGACGCGTCTCCACCGCCACGGCCACAGCCTGCTCGCCGTTGGTCGCCTCTCCGCTGACGATCCAGTCTGAGCGGGTCTCAACGATCGCTCGGAGCCCGGAACGTACGACTTCATGATCATCCGCAATCACGATGCGTTTCACGGCGTCGTTCCCGTATGCGGGCCCAGAACCTGTCGGGCAATGGATGGAGATTTCCAGCAGTCAAGTGTGCCAATCTACCGATTATCCTTCAATGGGTTATCCTGCAAAACCCTGATATCTCCGGGCGGATGTACCAAACATCGGCGTTTCCAATCAGACATCGACGGGTCTTGCCCGCGCGCAGCCCAAATCGGACCGCTACACGATCATCGTCGATCAGCCTTCATTTCGTGGAGGGAACTCCGGGAACCGACGGACAGAGACTGCCTGCCCTCGGGGTCCCTGATCTCCGTCATTCCGTGCACACGCTGGCTTATGATTTCAGTGACGCGCGCCGGCTGCGCCTTTTGGTCATGAGACCATGCGGGAACACCGCGCACAGCGTCGTGCCGGAATGTCGCGGTGCAAGATCGGACCGGATCTCGAACGTGCCCCCAAGCTGCTTAAGTCTCGCTCTCATGGCGGGAATGCCGACACCGGGCGATATCGCACCGTTGCCACGTTTTGTGTGATCGACCGGAAAACCGCGCCCGTTGTCGCTGATCGTCAGATGGAAGTGACCCTCGATCGCCTCGACGACGATTCTGACCTCCGTCGCCTTCGCGTGGCGGAATATATTCGTGAGCGCCTCCTGAATGACCCGCAGCACCGAGAGCTGGCTCGCGTAAGGTAGCTTATCGACGGCGGCGGGTATCCTCGTGCTCACCCGCAACGACGTACGTGCACCAAACCCCAAGGCATGCTGCTCGATCGTCGCCTTGAGTCCCCGGTCCGTCAGATCCTGGGGGTGGAGCAGATAGGTCAGGGAACGGATTTCCTTGAGTGCCGCGTCAATCGACGCGTCGATATCATCGCAAAGCCGCTCGACGCCGCGCGGGTTATCGAGGCAAGTGCGGACACGCATCACACCAAGACTGGCGGCAACCAGCTCCTGGCACGTCGAATCATGAAGCTCCGATGCGATCCGCTGGTGGATGTCCTCGCGGATGGACATCAGGCTGACGTCCCCGTGAAGGAAAGCAGCCTCTTCAGTCACACAGTCGAGCCCCTCCTTGTGGAGTAACCGATGACCGCCAATCAACCGGGCCGCATTGCCGGCCATGGGATGGAGGATCGGAACAACGGTTGTCTCGACATCCCGCAGCAAGCCACCGAGCATCAGACTGTGCTGGATTTTGGTCTCGGCTCCTTCCGCAAGACATGCCTGGAGTATTTCACAGAGACGCTCGGCGTCTTCCTTGGCAAGACATTCGAAGACGTCCAGCTCTCGGACCTCCTGCTGCGACATTCCAAGGAGAGCCTCGAAGGCCTGATTGATTGCCTCGTACATGAAGCGCCCGCCACGTGAGGGGCGGACCGCGAAAAGGAGCTCTTCGGAGTGTGTCCAATATGAGCGATCGCCAGTTGCGTCCTGGCCAATCAGGTGATCGTCGATAAAGGGACGCGCCGGCTCGCAAGCAGGAGAACTGTGTGGCTTCACGGTACGCACCCAACTTTCCGGGTCGTTTTCGAGGTCGAACTCAACGCTCAATCTCGAAGCTCCCCCTCTCCAGTCGTCCCAACATCGATCACTGGACTACAGGAAACGCCCTAGGGGAGAGACCGGATTATACGCTCGATCTTACCCTCAGCCAGCAGGTTGTATTCTCCGAGGACCAAAACCTCGCATGGCTGACATGAATTCCGGCATGTGACTGTGCAGTTCGTGCCACGCAAATATGGCGGCGACACCCAAGACGCGACGATACAGGATGCAGCGCACAGTGGTGGGATTGTGAGCCATTTCGATTTCACGCACCCGTCCCTATCCTGAGATCGCTTTCTGCGCTGCAGGATGATGTTGAGCCGACCGAGCGCGATGCAACTGCGCTGCGGTACAACCGAAATGGCACAATCTCGCCGAAAATTTCGACCTTCGATGGAGCCGGCTTGCGATCGCTGAAATCAAGCGCAAAACTCGATGTGCCCTGAACGTGCCAACAGGAGGCTTGCGTGCGAACATTCCGAGCGCTTTGTGGCGTTGCATCAATCGCAATATTTGCCGGTCCGTCTTTGGCGCAGACACCCGCCAGTCAGGAGCAGAAACCTTCCATGGAAGAGTTGATGCGCCGTCTCGATGCGCTGCAAGCCCGCGCAACAGAAGGTGACAAGCTGATCAGCGCGCTGCGCCATCGCGTCGACGAACTCGAAACGCGCGATAAGCATTCGAAGTCCCAAGCCGCCACCGCACGTCGTGACATCGTCGCACCGACCGCCGGGCAAAAGCCGCCTGCGATTCCGGTTGCGTCGACTGAGCCGCGAATGACTGCGAGTGCTGCGGTCCCTCCACAAGCCGCGGCGGCGCCCATTCCGGGCCTGCGTCCGCCCGAACCGATGGGCAGTCAGTTCGACGGCGAAGGCGAGGACGCGCTGCGTTCCGATCTCCCGGGTTTGTCCTTGCGCATCCCGGGTTCGCAGTCCGAAGTGCGATTCTACGGTTTCGCGAACGTCAATGGCTACCACGACTTCAATGGCCGCAATCAGTCCGATGCGCCGACAGTGCAAACCATTCCGCTTTCCGGAAGCCCCGCCGACATCCAGGGAGGCGATACCGGATTGTCCGCCCGGTTCAGCCGCATCGGTATGGATACGCGCACGGCGACCGCCTGGGGCACTCTCGAAACCCGCTTTGAAGGCGACTTCGGCGGGGGCACGGCAGCCTCACCCAATGCGGTCTTTCGGCTCCGCCAGGCCTGGGGCGAGGTCGGCAGCGAACAGTTTCGTGTCCTGGTCGGCTGGGCGAACAGCCTGTGGAACGAGGGCGTCTATGAAACCGTGAACTTCTCGACCAATCTCAACCAGTCATTCGTGCGCCAGGCGCAGGTTCGGGCGACCGCGACATTGGCTCCGGGATTGACCGGGCACGTTTCGATCGAGATGCCGGATACGCAGTACACGTCCGCGGCAGGCGTATTCACGCAGATCAGCACCCCGGCTGGCTTTGGTGGATTGAGCCCGTCATTTGCCTCCGTGCCCGATCTACTCGGCCGGCTCGAATACCGGAACGATGGCCTGGGCCTCGACCTGCGCGGCCTGCTGCGCGATCTCACCATCCGCACGGCTGGTACGGCGGCGGCGCCGCCGGCGGTCGAGCGCAATACCGCCGGTTGGGGTGTCGCAGGTAGCGGTCGCTTCCCAATGCGATGGCTGTCACCAGCTTTCGGTCCGGACGAGCTGGTTGGCATGGCCTATTACGGCCAAGGCATCGGGCGCTATTTCGGCGCCAATACCTTCGGCCAGGATGCGCTGTCCAACATCGGCCTGCCCGGCGTTGTCGATCCCAGCCTCGACGCCCTGCCGACCTATGGCGCGAGCGCAGGCTACCGCCGCTTCTGGACACCGCAATTACGCAGCAATTTCGTCTACTCCTACGCATGGCAGCAATATCCGTCCTATGCGCAATTGTTCGTGCCAGGATCTGCCTCGGCGACGTCGTTGAACAGCACCATGCAGCAGGGGATCGTCAATTTGATCTGGAGCCCGTTCGCCGAGCTTCGTGGCAACAGCGTCGGGACCGGATGGCTCGACGTCGGTCTTGAATATGTCTACTCCCATCGGGACGTGTACGGCGGCACCGCAGCAACAGCCCCGGTCAGCACCGGCTCTGGTACCGCCAATCGCATCCTTGGCTCGGCCACTGTGCGGTTTTGAAGACAGTCTTGTTGCTTCGCAGGCAGACATGGAAGCCTTGCTGACACAGACGTTCGTTCGGGTCGGTAATTGCCCCGGAACAATCTAGGCGCATTCGGTATTCAGCCGGATTTTGATGCGCCTTATTGATTGTTCGTAAGGCAGCGTGTGAACGGACAGATCGCGAAAGGATGAGCAATCCTCTCCCGAGAGGCCTCCGTGCCTCCATGGTCCTTTCAGATCGTCGCCGCACTCGCGGCGATGGCGCTGACATCTTCGTCAGAGGAGTAGCGGGGTCGTCGCGTTGATTACGAGATCAGCGGTTTCGAGCGCGCATTGGCGTCCGATCCTTCCTCGCTGTTCTCATAGCACGGATCATCATGGTACCAGCGCCGCTCCAGCCGTCGCTAATGGAGCGGGAGGATTTCCGACATGAGCGCGCGCAGTGACGCCACGAACACGCCGCCATCGAAGACGATGACGCAAAGAGCCCTCGACACTGTCGAACGTGTCGGAAACAGCGTCCCGCACCCGGTCGTGATATTTCTGATCCTCATCGCCATCGTGTTGGTGCTGTCTCACTTACTCTACATGTTGGGGGCAAGCGTCACCTATCAGGTCATCAACCCGGATACTCACAAGATCGAGACCGCGACCTCTGCCGCCAATAGCCTGCTGACGGCGGATGGAATTCGTCATATTTACACCCGGCTCGTGCCAAACCTCATGGGTTTCACCGCGGTTGGGCTGTTGATCGTCGCCATGATGGGCGTCGGCGTCGCCGAGGAAGCCGGCCTGATCAACGCGTTGATCCGAAAACTCGTGGCCGTCTCTCCGAGTTGGGCACTCGTTTACATCGTCGCGTTCGTCGGCATCTTGTCCAGCATCGCCGCAGACGCCGGCTATGTGGTGTTGATCCCGTTGGCCGGCGCCGCCTTCTTGAGCGTTGGCCGGCATCCTCTCGCCGGGCTCGCTGTGGGATTTGCCGCAGTCGCCGGTGCATTCACCGTGAACATGATCATCAAGCCGCTTGATGCCGTTCTGACGGAAATCACCAACGACGCAATCCACATGGTCAACCCCACCACGTCGCTGGATCTGACCGCCAACGTCTCGTTCTCGATCGCCTCCGTTCTTGTCCTGACCATCGTCATCGCGCTCATCAACAACCGGATCATCGAGCCACGGCTGGGCGCTTACCAGGCCGAGAAGACCGCCAACACTCAGCCGGAGGCGAACGGAGGGCAGCTTTCCGCCGACGAGTCGCGTGGGCTGAGGTACAGCGGCTTTGCGCTGCTCGGGGTCGTGATCCTGTTCCTTCTGTTAACGGTTCCGTCGGGCGCGCCCCTGCGCAATCCGACCACGGGCGTCCTGATCGGCAACTCACCATTCATGAACGGCCTGATCGGGGTCATCATGGTGCTGTTCCTTGCAACCGGGATCGCATACGGCATCGGCGCGAAGACGGTGAATAGCTCCACGGCCGTCATCGCGGCCATGACCAAGGCGGTGGCTTCGCTGAGCGGCACCATCCTCCTCTTCGTCGTCATCAGCCAGTTCGTCGACTACTTCAACTATAGCAACATTCCGACGTTGATGGCCCTGACGATGGCCGATGTCTTGAAGAGCGCGAATATCGGCACGCTGTGGCTGCTGGTTGGCTTCATCATTGTCGTCATGATCCTGGACTTCGTGTTCACGCCGGCGATCGCCAAATGGGCCATCTTCGCGCCGGTCTTCGTGCCGGTGTTCGTGCAGCTTAACGTTGATCCCGCGGCCGTCCTGGCCGCCTACCGCGTCGGCGACTCGCCGATCAACGCGATTACCCCGCTCAATGCCTACTTTGCCATGGTGGTCGGATTTGCCCAGATTTACGACAAGAAAGCGGGCGTCGGGACGGTTGTCGCGCTGATGTTGCCGTACACTCTCTGGATGGCCATCATTTGGATCGTGCTGTTCGTTGTCTGGTACCTGCTGGGCTTGCCTTGGGGATTATGAGGCGCAAGGCAGCCCTAACCCGGAAAAACCCCGAGATGTCCGGGTAAATGGCCTGATTGTTCACCAAGGAAAATCAACGTTAGATGACGGTCCGTTGGGCCTCGTTAAAGGCAGTGAACGAAAACGGCGAGTGAGGGGCGTTTGACCCGACACAGGTCGGGGCTCCCTCGGTGCTTCTCATTATGGAGGCTTGGAACGCGCAATGAATGCGAACGCCGATGCCGACAACAACTATTCCTACGTATCAACCGGACACTTGCCGGCCGAAGCGGAAGTCATCTCGCTGATCGACGAGGTGTACGCGCGCTACAAATCAAATACGGACGGCAAGAACTCTCAAGTATATCCCGCGCTCGCCGAAGTACCGAGCGACCTGTTCGGCGTTTGCGTGGTCGGCACCAACGGCGCGGTCTACGCTGTGGGGGCGGCCGAATACGAGTTCTCGATCATGAGCGTTTCCAAGCCGTTCATCTTTGCATTGGTCTGTCAGGTCCTCGGCGCGGCGCAGGCACGCCAGAAGCTTGGAGCGAACGCAACCGGCCTTCCGTTCAACTCGCTCGCTGCGGTCGAACGTAACCCCGATGGCCGCACAAATCCGATGGTGAATGCGGGCGCGATTGCGACGACAAGCCTCGTCCCGGGAGCAACGGCTGATGCGAAATGGAAGTTCATCCACGACGGATTGTCACAGTTCGCCGGACGTCCGCTTGCGCTTAACGACGAGGTTTATGCCTCGGCGACGGAGACCAACTTCCGAAACCAGAGCATCGCCCGCCTGCTCCAGAGTTTCGAACGGATTTACTGTGATCCGGCAGAGGCGACAGATCTTTACACCAGACAATGCGCGCTGAATGTGAGTGCCAAGGATCTGGCGGTGATGGGTGCGACTTTGGCGGACGGTGGCGTGAACCCCATCACGAAAGTGCGCGTGGTCGATCCGTCGGTCTGCCACTACGCACTGGCCGTCATGACGACTGCCGGAATGTACGAGACATCAGGCGATTGGCTTTACGATGTCGGGCTACCGGGCAAGAGCGGCATCGGCGGCGGGATCGTCACGGTCTCCCCCGGAAAGGGCGGTCTGGGGACCTTTGCGCCGCCGCTTGACAGCGCCGGAAACAGCGTCAAGGGACAGCTTGTAGCGAAGTATCTGTCGCAGCGGCTGGGCATGGATTTATTCATGTCCAACCCGGAAGCGTAGGTTTGCAATTGTCGGAGATTCAGCCCGCACTGACTGTGGCTGGACTTCAGAAAAAATGACAGGGGACACGCCATGACGATGGCATCTGCGACGACGGTTCACTCCGTCGAAGAAGAGAATGCATCCTGGGTGCCGATGATCACCATCGCCCTCGGCCAGATGATCATGTCTTTCAACGTCGCCTCCTTGCCAGTTGCGCTGGGAGGGATGGTCAACAGTTTTGGCGTTCCGCCCACGACTGTCGCCACCGGTATCGTGGCTTATTCGATGCTTGTTGCCGGCTTCGTCATGCTCGGTGCGAAGCTGACACAGCGCTACGGGGCGACGCACGTATTCCGCGTTGCCGTTGCCGTGTTCGGCGCCGCGCAGGTATTGATGACGTTCAGTCCAAACGCGGATCTCATGATTACTGCGCAGTCCTTGTCCGGCGCGGCTGGTGCGGTGATCGTACCGTCGTTGGTCGCGCTTATCGCGGAAAACTACAAGGGGCGACAGCAGGCAACAGCCGTTGGCGCATTGGGTTCCGCGCGCGCCGCTGCGGGCGTTCTGGCGTTTGTCATCGGCGGTACTCTAGGCACATTCATCGGATGGCGCCCTGCGTTCGGGATTCTGATCGCCGTGTCGGCTGTGGTTTTCCTTTTGAGCTTTCGTCTCAAGCCCGATGAGGCGCGTCCGGAGGTCCGGATCGATTTCGTGGGTGTCATTCTCGCTGCCGCAGCCATCATTCTGATCAGCTTCGGTTTCAACAACCTCAATCGGTGGGGGCTGGGATTGGCGGGGCCCAATGCGCCATTCGACCTCTTTGGCGTATCTCCCGCCCCGATCATGATCGTGATGGGTATCGTGTTCGGTCAGGGTTTTCTAAGTTGGACCCACAGACAGCAGGCTGCGGGGAAGACGCCGCTTCTAGCGCTCGAGGTGATCGACTCCCCGCAGGAGCGGGCGGCGGTGTATGCGATGTTTGCTGTCGTAGCGCTGGAAGCGATGCTCAATTTCTCGGTTCCATTATACATCCAGATCGTGCAGGGGCGCACGCCGCTGGCGACAACAATCGCCATGATGCCCTTCAACCTCACCGTCTTCTTCGCTGCGATGCTGATCGTGCGGTTCTATGGTCGGTTCACGCCGAGGCAGATCGGACGCTATGGCTTCATACTCTGCACTGTGGCGCTCCTTTGGCTCGCCTTTGTCGTGAGGAATGATTGGAGCGCCGTCCCGGTTCTCCTTGGGCTGGTGATTTTCGGCATTGGACAGGGATCGCTGGTCACACTGCTGTTCAACGTGCTGGTCACGGCTTCGCCGAAAGAGCTCGCGGGCGACGTCGGCTCGCTGCGCGGCACGACCAACAATCTCGCCGCGGCCGTCGGCACAGCGGTGGCCGGGGCACTCCTCGTCGGCCTGTTAAGCGCCGCTGTTTTGCGGACCATCGCCGAAAATCCAAAACTGCCGCCTGAGATACAGGCGCAGCTGGACCTGGATAACATCACCTTCATCAGCAATGACCGGCTGCAGAGCGTGATGGAGCAAACCACGGCCTCTCCGGCTCAAGTGGCGGAAGCGGTGCGCGTCAACACTGTCGTGCGATTGCGTGCTTTGAAAATTGGCCTCCTCATCATGGCTGGCGTTGCCTTGCTTGCGATTTTCCCGGCAGGGAAGCTGCCCAACTTCCTGCCAGGCGAAATTCCCGACCCGGCGCCGCGTAAGCGCGGAAGGAACGAATAGCAATCGTAACCTCCTGGCAAGAAACAGCGTTTGCTACGACGGACAATGTGGCGATCGCGCCCTCGTACTGACCAACGGCTCAGAAGACCCTCCGGAGGGCTCCATGACCAAGCTCGATGATGTCCTGTCCAACGTCGACGCAAATCTCGATGCGGCTCTCGAGCGTCTGTTCGCGATCCTGCGCATCAAGTCGATTTCAACCGATCCGGCTTACAAGGCCGAATGTACGGCCAATGCCGAATGGCACGTGGCCGACCTCAAAAGCATTGGCTTCGACGCCTCGGTGCGCCCGACACCGGGGCACCCGATGGTCGTGGCACATGACCGCAGCGTGCCCGGTCCCTCGGCACTGTTCTACGGCCATTACGATGTGCAGCCGGTCGATCCGCTCGAGCTCTGGGAGCGCGATCCCTTTGACCCGTCTATCCAGACGATGCCCGATGGCGCGAAGATCATCACGGGCCGCGGCGCCGCGGACGACAAAGGGCAACTCATGGCCTTTGTCGAGGCCTGCCGCGCCTGGAAGGCGGTCACCGGCAAACTGCCGATTCCGGTTTCGATCCTGCTGGAGGGCGAAGAGGAATCCGGTGGCGTGAACCTGCCGGGCTTTCTCGATGCCCATGCCGCGGAGTTGCGCGCAGATATCGGCCTGATCTGCGACACCAACATGTGGGACCACGAGACGCCGGCGATCCAGACTATGCTGCGCGGACTCTGCGGTGAAGAGGTCATCATACACGCCGCCGACCGCGACCTGCACTCGGGCTTCTATGGTTCGGCCGCGGCCAATCCGAACCGCATCCTCGCCCGCATCCTCTCTGACCTGCACGACGACAACGGACGCGTCACGCTGCGCGGCTTCTATGACGGCGTACCGGAACTTCCCAAGGCGCTGCGCGAGCAATGGGACAGCCTGAACTTCAGCGCAAAGTCCTTCCTCGGCGCTATCGGGCTTTCGATTCCCGCCGGCGAGAAGGGCCGCGACGCGCTGGAGATGGTCTGGTCGCGCCCGACCTGCGAAATCAACGGCATGGGCGGCGGCTACCAGGGGGCCGGCTTCAAGACCGTGATTCCCGCCATGGCATCGGCAAAGGTGTCTTTCCGCCTGGTTTTCGATCAGGACCCCCATGCCATCCGCAAAGCCTTCCGGGAGCATGTGCATGCACGCGTCCCGGCCGATTGCCGTGTGGAATTCCTGGAGCATGGCGCGGGTCAGGCGATCCGCTTCCCGATCGAGGCCCCGGCCTTCGGCAAGGCGCGCGACGCACTGACGGCCGAATGGGGCAAGCCCGCAGTCTTCATCGGCGGTGGCGGCTCCATTCCCGTGACCCATCAGCTCAAACAATCGCTGGGCATGGACGTAGTGCTTGCGGGCTTCGGCCTCGAGGATGACCGCATCCACAGCCCGAACGAGAAGTACAATCTCAAGAGCTTCCATAAGGGCATCCGCTCCTGGGCACGTATTCTGGAAGCGCTGTCGCGGTAGAGCGGCACGGGCAAGCAGCGCTGGCTCCGGGCCAGACCGCCCTCGCGAGGTGCGATGACGCCGCATATACTCATTACCTTTGCCATCATCGCCACGATGGTGCTGCTGTTCGTCTCGAACTGGGTGCCAGTCGCGGTCGTGGCGCTAAGTGCGACACTCGTGCTTTACGCGACCGGCATTCTGGAGCTCCCCGAGGCGCTGGCAGGTTTCGGCGACACCACGATACTCTTCATTGCTTCGCTCTTCGTGGTGAGTGCCAGCCTGGATTCGTCCGGCGTCACCACGTGGGCAGGCCAGGTGCTGATCCGTTACGCAGGCGAAAGCCGGACACGCCTGTTGGTGCTGTCGATGCTGCTAGTGGCCTTTCTCACGGCGCTGATCGGCTCGGGTGGCGCAGTGGCTGCCCTGCTGCCCATGCTGGTGATCGTCTCCGTCCGGCTCAAGCGGCCGCCTGCGCAACTCATGATGCCTCTCGCCTTCGCCTCCTATTCGGGTTCGATGCTGGTACTGACCGGAAGCCTTGTGAACGTGCTGCTTTCCGACGCGGCGAGCGATGTCGGTCTCGCGCCCTTCGGCTTTTTCGAGATGACGGTGATCGGCGTACCGCTCCTGGCAGGCACCGTGGCCATCGTGATTCTTTTCGGCGATATGCTGCTGCCGGTGCGCACTAGCCGGGAGATGCCGGAGGATCTGAGCCACCATTCGCGCATGCTGACCGAGCAATACAAGCTGTTTGACCAGGTGTACCAGCTCGAGATCACCGCCGCCTCGCCCTATCGCGGCACGTTGCAGGCGGTGCTGGAATCGCGGCTGGAGCGCGAGAACCACCCGGAGCTCAGCTTCATCGCTATTCGCCCTCGCCGCCAGAACAGCATCTCGTGGCAACATTCTCTCGTGGAAGGCGATCGGCTCATCATGCGCGGTGAGCAGGCGGCGATGGACGCGTTCGCCGAGCAGCATGGCCTGACGCCCTGCCAGGAGACGATCGGCAAAATGCGGGAGGCACTGTTCAACGATAGCCATGGCTTTTCCGAGGTGGTGCTGCCGCCCCGCTCTCGCCTGATCGGTGAGACCGTCTTCCCCGGCATGGTCACCGAAAGTGGCGATCTGATTATCCTAGGCGTTCAACGCGGCGGCGAGAATCTCGGACCGGGCGAAACCGTTCTTGCGGCGGGTGACACGCTGTTGCTGCAAGGCCGTTGGGAAGCGCTCGAGGAGTACGGGCGAGATCCCAACGTGCTCGTCGTTGCTGCCCCTGACATGATCCGCAGCCAGGCCAGGCCCCTGGGCACCGGCTCCATACGCGCCATTGTCATTCTCGCGGTCATGGTTACGCTGCTAGCGACGGGCGTCGTGCCAAGAGTCGTCGCTGGATTGGCGGCGGCCTGCGCGGTGATCCTGTTGCGCGTACTCAAGATCGAACGAGCCTATCGGGCGATTAACTGGAACGTGCTAATCATGATCGCTTCGCTGATCCCGCTCTCGACCGCCATGTACAAGACGGGTGCAGCCTATCTCATCGCCGATACACTCGTTGCCATTGTCGGCAATGCGAGCCCGTACGCGCTGCTGGCGGGGCTGTTTTTGCTCACGGCGCTAATCGGCCAGTTGATCAGCAGCACAGCGACGACACTCATCGTCATTCCGATAGCGATTGCCTCCGCGGAAGCCGTCGGTGTCTCGCCGCGCACCGCGCTGGTGACTGTGGCGGTGGCTGCGGCCGCTTCCTTTCTTACGCCAATCGCCGCCTCAGCGAGCCTCATGGTGCAGGGCCCCGGCGGCTATCGATTTGGTGATTTCTGGAGGATGGGTCTACCGTTGCTGCTCTGGTTCTTCCTGGTAGGCACGTTTCTCGTGCCCATGCTCTGGCCATTCGCAGGATGAGCAGTTTGCGCAGGATGATTGGTTTGCGTCTTAACCGACCGGGTATTTCCGCATGAACACCAATCTTGCTTTGGTTCTTCTGCTGCTTGCGGCCGCGATCGTGATGTTTATGGCCAATCGCCCGCGCATGGATGCGGTCGCGCTGCTGATGATCGTGATCATGCCATTTACTGGGGTGATTACCATCAACGAGGCGCTGGCGGGGTTCAGTGATCCCAGCATCGTGCTGATCGCGGGCCTCTTCGTGATCGGAGAAGGGCTGGTGCGCACCGGTGTGGCGCGTCGCCTCGGCGATTGGCTGAACGCGACCGCCGGCAGCAGCGAGACGCGCATGCTGGTGCTACTGATGCTCGCGGTCAGCGGGCTCGGTGCATTCATGAGTTCGACGGCCGTGGTGGCCATCTTCATCCCGGTCGTGCTGCGCATCTGTCAGAACACGGGTGCCGCGCCGAGCCAGCTGATGATGCCCTTGAGCTTTGCGGCCCTGATCAGTGGCATGCTCACCCTCGTTGCGACGGCGCCGAATCTCGTGGTCAACGCCGAGCTGATCCGCCAGGGTGCGGCAGGCTTCGGCTTTTTCAGCTTCACGCCCTTTGGGCTCACATTCCTGGCGCTCGGCATTGCCTATATGCTGTTCGCGCGGCGGTTTCTGCCCGTCTCCGCCAAGCGTGTGGACGGCGAGCGCCGTCAGCCGAACTTGCTTGATTGGGTAACGCAGTATGGCCTCACCGATCGCGCCTTGCGCGTACGCGTGCTGACTGACTCGCCGCTGGTCGGCAAGCGCCTGGAAGAGCTCCCGCTCCGGAACAGTGGCGTAAATCTGCTCGCCATCGAGCTTCCCAGCCGCTTCGGGTCCGAGGCGATCCGCCCGAACGCAAGGACCGAGCTCGCCGCGGGGCAGATCTTGCTGCTCGACGTCATCGCGTCCCCTGCCGAAACCAACCGGATGCTGAATGACTATATGGTCGAAAAGCTCCCTTTGGGCGATTGCGGCTACTTCACCGATCGTTCGCAGGAGATCGGCATGGTCGAAGTCATCGTCCCGGCGGAGTCCAAGCTGATTGGCCAGAGCATTTTGCAAGCGCGGGTGCGCAGCGAAATGGGATTGACGGTGCTGGGGTTGCGGCACGGTCGCGAGGTCGTGAGCCAGGGGCTGCTCGATGAGACCTTGAAGGTCGGTGACACCCTTCTGCTGACCGGCTTCTGGTCTGACATCCGCAAGCTGCGATCCGAATTCTCGGATCTTGTCGTCCTGAACCTACCGACCGAGCACAAAGAGGTTCTCCCGGCCGCGAACCTCGCACCTCAGGCTCTGGCGGTGCTGGCTTTGACGGTCGGTATGATGGTCAGCGGTGTGGTGCCGAACGTGCACGCGGTTCTGATCGGCTGCTTGCTGATGGGGTTGCTGGGCTGCGTGGATTTCAACAGTGCCTATGCCTCGATCAACTGGAAGAGCCTGGTTCTTATTGTCGGCATGCTGCCCTTTTCGCTGGCGCTGCAACGAACCGGTGGCGTCGATCTCGCCGCCGACGCGGTGACGCATCTTGCGGGCGAGGCATCACCGCGAGTCCTGTTGGCGCTGCTCTTCGTGATCACGGCTGCGCTTGGCCTGTTCATCTCGAATACGGCGACCGCGGTGCTCATGGCGCCAGTAGCGCTCGCTGTCGCGAAGGACATCGGCGCCTCGCCGTATCCCTTCGCGATGACTATCGCCATCGCGGCCTCGGCCGCCTTCATGACGCCTGTGTCTTCGCCGGTGAACACCTTGGTGGTCGGACCGGGCAATTACGGTTTCGGCGATTTCTTGAAGATTGGTGTCCCTTTTACCGTCGTCGTGATGGTAACGACCCTGGCGCTGGTGCCTTGGCTGCTCCGATTTTAGCGGCCGTCAGGCCGGGCGCGATCCCGCGGACGGTTGCTCTTTCTCGTCCCGCGCAAACCAGGCTACATACAGCGTCGGCAGGAAGACCAGCGTCAGAACGGTGGCGACCAGGAGTCCGCCCATGATCGCGAATGCCATCGGTCCCCAGAATACTGTTGGCGCGATTGGAATCATCCCGAGAACAGTCGATACGGCCGTCAACATGATCGGCCGAAAACGGGAGCTGCTGGCATCCACCGCAGCGTCCCAGGCCGTCTTGCCCAAAGCGCGTTCGGCGTCGATCTGACCGATCAGAATGACCGCGTTCTTGCTGATCATGCCGAGCAGCGCGAGTACGCCGAGAATGGCGACAAAACCCAGGGGCCTGCCGGACAGCATCAACGCTGCAACCACGCCGATAAGGCCGAGCGGCGCCACGCTGAGCACCATGAACAGTCTCGGAAAGCTCTGGAGCTGCACCATGAGGACGGTAAACATGACGAACAGCATCACCGGCACCACCGCCAGCACAGACGCCTGCGACTTCTGACTTTCCTCCACGGTGCCACCCACGACGACGCTGTACCCCGAAGGAAGGCTCTTTCTGAAGTTCTCGATCGCCATCGAGAGCGACGTAACCACGCTCTCCGGCAGCTTGTCACCGGCAATGGCAGCCTGAACCGTCAGGGTCGGAACGCGGTCGCGCCGCCAGACGAGCGGAAACTCCTGGTCATATTCGAAGGAGGCGAACTGGCTGAGAGGAACAGTCTGCCCACCCGGCAGCGCCACCTGCAAGTTGCGCAGACCGTCCAGCGAGCCCCTCTGCTCGTTGGTCGCGCGCGCCACCACATTGACCAGATAGATATCGTCGCGAACCTGGGTAATGGGTGTGCCGGATATGACCGTATTCAGGACTGTCGCGATCGCTTGCGAACTGAGGCCGAGAAGGCGAGCCTCGTTCTGGTCCACGCGAATACGCACTTGGCGATTGGGTTCCATCCAATCGAAATTCACCTGTTTGGTGTCCGGACTGGAGGCTACGATCTGTCCGACTTTGAGCGCGATTTCGCGCACCCGCTCCACGTCGGGCCCACTGACCCGATACTGCACCGGCCATCCAACCGGCGGTCCGAGCTCAAGCGGAGAAACGAACGCAATCGCGTTAGGAAACTCCTGCGCGAGCAGCTTTTCGAGCTTGGAATGCAGGCGCTCGCGTGCAGCGACATCCTTAGCGATCACCACGGCCTGCGTGAAGAAATCGTTCGGGAGCTGAACATTAAGGGGCAAATAGAAGCGGATGGCGCCGCGCCCGACATAGGTGCTCCACCGCGCCACATCGGCATCGGTCGAAAGGGCAGCATCCAGGCGCTTTGCCGCAGCCTCGCTCGCGTGGATTGACGAGTTCTGCGGCAAGCTCAGGTCCACGAGCAATTCAGGACGGTCCGACGATGGAAAGAACTGTCGCGGGATGAGCGGCAGCGCAAGCACCGAACAAACGAAGAGCGCCAAGGAGATCGCGATCGTCAGCCATTTCGCGCGCATCGCGAAAGTCAGGAAACTCCGATACATGCGGAAGATCCTGCCCGGATCCGCCGTACTTGTCTGCTTCGGTGGAACAAGGATCGCTGCTCCGAGCAGTGGCGTGAAAATGACCGCAACGAACCAGGAAACCAGCAGTGCGATCGTGACCACGGCGAAGAGCGAGAACGTGTATTCACCGGCGGAACTCGCGGCAAAGCCGACCGGTATAAAGCCCGCTATCGTCACCAGCGTGCCCGCGAGCATCGCCATTGCATGGGTCCGATATGCGAAAGTTGCCGCCTCGATCTTACTGGCGCCCTCTGCGAGCCGACTGAGCGTCGCATCGGTCGTGGTCATCGCATCGTCGACCAGCAATGCGAGCGCAATGATGAGCGCGCCAAGCGATATTCGCTGCATATCGATGCTGAGAAGTCCCATGATCGGAAACACGATCGCCAGCGTGAACGGTATGGCCAGCGCGATGATCAGGCCGGGTCGTACGCCCAGGCTGATGAAACTCACCACCATGATGATGCCGATCGCCTGCATCAGCGAGACCGTAAACTCGCGGATCGCCTGGTCGACGACAACGGGCTGGTCCGCGACCAGGCTGGGCTCAATTCCAATGGGGAGATCCGCGGTGATTTGCGCCATTGCCTTTCTAATATTGGCGCCGAGCGCGAGAATGTCGCCGCCATCCCGCATGGCGATTGCAAGGCCTATTGCCGGTTTGCCATTGATCCGAAACATCGGCTGGGGCGGATCCGTGTAGCCGCGTCGCACCTGCGCAATATCGCTCAGGCGAAGCATGCGGCCGCCGGCGGAAAAATTGATGTTGGCGATGTCCTGCTCCGACTGGAAGCTGCCTGATACCCGAATCGAGATGCTTTCCAAGCCTGTCTGAATCGTTCCCGCCGGACGCACGATGTTTTGCGACTGGAGCGCCGCAATAAGAGCGGACCGATCAATTCCGAGGGCCGCGAGCTCCTTCGTGGAGAACTCGACGAAGATCACTTCATCCTGTTCGCCCAGAAGCTCAATCTTTGACACGTCAGGTACGAGAAGCAGCCTTGAGCGGATGTCCTCGACCCGATCGCGCAACTCGCGCTGAGTGAAGCCGTCACTGGTAAAGCCATAGATGATGCCGAATGTATCACCGAATTCGTCATTAAACCCCGGCCCGATCACGCCTGCGGGTAGTGTATGGCGCATGTCTCCGATCGTCTTTCGTACGTGGTACCAGGTGTCGGCCACCTGTTTCGCATTCGCGTTCCCCTTCAGATTTACAAAGACGGTCGCGACACCGGCCCTTGTGAAGCTCCGCAGGAAGTCCAGATGCGGCGTTTCCTGCAAGTGACGTTCGAGGCGCTCAGTCACCTGCTTCATCGTCTCTTCCACAGTTGCGCCGGGCCACGCGGCCTGGACGACCATGGTCTTGATGATGAAGGCGGGATCTTCGTTGCGCCCCAACCGGAAATAGGACAGCGCCCCCCCGACCACCGCAATCACCATCATATAGACGACCAGCGAACGGTGTTTCAGAGCCCAGTCGGAAAGATTAATTCCGCTCATGGCTCGGATCCAAGAATCCGGACCTTCTGACCCGGATGCAACGCCTGAACGCCGGCGGTGACAACTATTTCGCCGATGTCGAGCCCCTGGGAAATGATGGCCTGCGCTTCATCGAATCGCAGCACGTCCACATTGCGCACCGCGACCGTGGCGGTGGCCGGGTCGACGACCCATACGGCGGGCTGCTCGTTCATCCTAGTCAGTGCGGAAGATGGAATATCGATCATCGGCCCTGCGGTGGTACTCACTCGCCCTATCACTGACGCACCCAACCGCATCGCGGCTGGCGGATCCGTCAGGCCGACCTTGACCTCGAAGGTTCGGGTCACAGCACTGGCCTGTGCAGCGACTTCGCGAATGCGCCCTTGCGCCGTTATCGACGGATCGTCAGCCAAGCTGACAGTAATCTCTGGATCGGTGGAGGCCGACCTGATCAATTGAGCGGGGACATCGAAGATCGCATCGCGACCGTCCTGCCGTGCGATCCTGGCGATCATCTGCCCGACCTGGACGACCTCGCCGGCGACCGGACCTGTGGCTGTTATCACACCGGGTGCATCAGCCTTGAGTTCAGTGAAACCAACGAGGTCATGCGCAGAACTCAGTTGCGCTTCGGCCGCATCGACTTGCGATTGCGCGGTTTGCCGTGCCTGGGTTGCGGCATCATAGTTGACGCGCGTGGTCCACCCCTGCGCCAACAGCGTCTCCTGACGATCGAAGTGATTGCGCGCCTGGGTCAATTGCCCCTGAGCGGCGGCAAGGGAGGCCTGCGCCTGCCGCAGCGTGCTCAGTTCATTCTGCGACTCCAATCGTGCCAGCACCTGGCCGGCCTTGACCCGGTCGCCTATCTTGGTGTCATTACTCAACAATCGTCCCGAGATCCGGAATGCGACATTCACCTCGTCCTCTGCCTCGACCCGTCCGGAGAATGTCAGCGGCGTTGTGACCTTGCGTTTTTCTACGGTCGCTGTGCGTACGATCCGCGGCGGAGATGCGTCCTTGGTTTCGGTTTCCCGTCCACATCCTGCCAGCATCAGCGAGAACGCCGTCACCAGCGTCGATGTGAGGATGTTTCGGGGCGCGGATCGGCTGCCGTGCATGAACATGACCTGTTCCGTTCCGGGAGTGAGATCTTGCCGGGAGGATTGCTCAGTCCGCAGTCGCATTTTCCCCGGTACCGCCATCCGCATTTTTGCCGAAGGAGTCCGCCGTCAACATCGGTAAATCTACTCGGTGGTGCCGGATGGAATCCGTGCTCGGCCATCAGCAGATTCCTGAGACATGATCAGGCAATCACCCGATGTCGCCGGTTCCGTCCACGACGCATGATGCAATCGTCAGGTGAAGCAGTCGCGACCCCTGCCGCGGCTCCGCCGTTTGAATTCTCGTCTGGGGCGCGCAAACGCGCTTCCTCAAAACACGGCAGACCCGGACGACACAATCCGGGAGCAACCGAGGAAACCGGGATGACAGGGTCCTCAGGTGATCGATATGGGCGTGCCGTCGTCGCGGTTAGAGGATCGTGGCGAACTGCGACTTTCAGAGCCACATTTTTCCTTTGCCTCTGGCTCGTGCTTGCCGGCGCCAATCCGACAGATATTCCTGCCGCCGCGGCAGCAACCGCGGCAGCAACCTGGGTAAGCCTGCACCTGCTGGAGCCGAGCAGATCCCGACGGTCAATTCCTGCCATCGTGCGCCTGGCGCTGCTTTTCCT
This sequence comes from Bradyrhizobium sp. 613_E4_N2_2, assembly GCF_052075995.1. Taxonomy (NCBI): domain Bacteria; kingdom Pseudomonadati; phylum Pseudomonadota; class Alphaproteobacteria; order Hyphomicrobiales; family Nitrobacteraceae; genus Bradyrhizobium; species Bradyrhizobium sp. 613_E4_N2_2. The sequence goes on along the minus strand of NZ_CP197234.1, from coordinate 2,372,248 downwards.
ATACCAATCGGTGGTCGCCGGCGTAGACGTCGCACGCCGCGCGCTCGATCCCCGGCTGCCGCTGCGGCCGGGATTTGTGTTTTATCCGACCGGCCTCTCACGCGGGATGCAACGGAACGTGTTCACGACACTCACCAGCCTTTTGCCTGGCACTGTGCCAACCGGGGAGGAGAGCGGGCAGCTCGTCTATCACTGTCTCGACGTCGAGCAACCGGTCGTTGCCGAACTTGCCGCGGAGGAAGCGGCGTTGGTTCGGGCCCTCTACAATGACTGAATTCCTCACTGCCGCAGTCGGCTTGATCCTGGCGATGCTGGGGCTCGGGCTGGTCTCCATCTTGCGTGGCCCGACAGATGCCGACCGGATGATGGCGGCGCAACTGATCGGGACTGCCGGCATTGCCGTCTTGCTGCTGCTCGGCACCGTGACAGGCGTGCCGGCGGCCGTCGACGTGGCATTGATACTGGCACTGCTCGCCACTTTCGCATCCATCGCATTCGTCAAGAAGGGGCTCTCCCGCCTCGAAACCGATGGGGCCGATCCGGGGGAGGACAGATGAGCGTCGCACGCGACATCATCACGGTTGCGGGAGTGTCGGCAGGCGTATTCTTTTTTTTCGCCGGCACCGTCGGCCTTCTTCGCTTTCCCGACACCCTGACTCGTCTGCACGCGCTCAGCAAGGCCGATAACCTCGGCCTGGGTTTCGTCGTGCTCGGGCTGCTCCCCCAAACAGGAGGCCTGCGCGACGGGCTGAAGCTGATCAGCATCTGGATGTTCGTGCTGCTCGCGGGCGCCACCGTCTCCCAATTGATCGCGCGCACGGCACGTCAGAGCGGGTCAGGCAAATGAACATCGCAACAGTGTTCGAGATCGCGCTCGCCGCCGTGGTGCTGGGCCTCGCCATCTGGACGATCGCCGTCCCCGATACTTATTCGGCCACGGTTGGTTTCATCGCCTACGGACTGCTGGTTGCGCTGATCTGGGTCCGTCTTGACGCCGTCGATGTCGCGCTGACCGAGGCTGCAATTGGCGGAGGCCTTGGCGGCGTCGTGCTGTTGGGTGCGGCGGCCCGGCTGCGCGATACCGAGGCGATGACAACGGAAGGGCCCAGCCTGATCGTGCGCTTGAGCGCGGCCATAGTGTCCGCGTCGATCGCGGCAGCGCTGGCCGTCACGATCCTGCTGCTGCCAGATCCGGCGCCAACGCTCGCGCCCGCCGTCGTCGCGAATGCCGGGGCGACCGGAATGACCAACCCCGTCACCAACGTTCTCATGGCATTCCGCGGAATGGACACCATGCTCGAGAAGGTCGTGCTCCTGCTCGCCATCGTCGGTGTCTGGTCGCTTGCGTCGGACCAGGCCTGGGGCGGTCGTCCCGGACCACGCCACCAGGCTGATCCAAATGGTGTTCTCGCCTTTCTTGCGCGCCTGTTGCCACCCGCCGGCATCGTCGTCGGCATTTACATCCTGTGGACGGGCGCTGATCACCCCGGCGGAGCATTTCAGGGCGGCGCGGTTCTCGCATCGATGTGGCTGCTGGTGATCATGGCCGGGTTGGTGGATACCCCGCCCGTGCGCAGTCGATGGCTACGTCTCATCCTGGTGGGCGGTCCCGGCCTATTCCTTGCCGTCGGCCTTGGCGGGCTCTGTTTTGGGTCGGCGTTCCTTGCCTATCCCGTTGCGTTCGCCAAGCCGCTAATTCTGAGCATTGAGGTCGCGATGCTCCTGACGATCGCGACGACGCTCGGCCTGCTGCTCGCCGGTGCACCTGAAAGGAGCGCTGAGCGATGAGCGCCGTGACGGTGTTCGGACTATGCGCCGCCGCGGCGGTCGGGCTCGGGCTCTACGGCCTGATTGCCAATCCGCAACCGCTTCGCAAGATCATCGCATTCAACCTGCTCGGCAGCGGCGTGTTTCTTCTGTTCGGCATCGTCGGGCGGCGAGGCGCCGCAGCGGGCTTTGGCAACGACCCGGTGCCGCAGGCCCTGGTGATCACAGGAGTCGTGGTCGCGTTTTCCGCAACGGCTCTGGCGATAGCCTTGTTGCTGCGGCTTTTTCAGATCGCCGGCTCCACGACGCTCAACAGTCGGGCGGCGGCGAGCCCGCGCTCCGATCCGTCCGGTCACTGATGCTACCCCCCGCCCCCGCGCTGGTGACCACCGCCGGCGGCTTCCTGCTGGTGCTGTCGATCGTCGTGCCGGTCGCGGGCGTCTTGCTGGCGTTCGCTCTCGGTGAGCGCTACGTCCGGCAGGTTGCCTCCACGGTCGTACCGGTCGGGTTGGCGATTGCTCTCGCCGTTCTCGTGCTCTTGCCGCGGAGCGACGGCCACCTCGTCTACCTACTCGGCGCCTGGCCACCGCCGCTCGGCGTAGCCCTCCGCGCGGACGGATTGTCGGCGGTCATGCTCGCGACGACGGCGGTCGTGATCTGCGCGGTCGCCATTTTTGCCGCAACCGATTTTCGTCCCCAATCTGTCGAAGCGCGCGCACCTTTCGCATTCTGGATCCTGCTTCTGGCAATCTGGGGCGCGCTGAACACGATCTTCGTCGCGGGAGACCTCTTCACGCTTTATGTTGCGCTGGAATTGCTGACGTTCGCCGCAGTGCCTCTGGTCTCTCTCGACGGTCGCGCGGAGACGCTTCGGGCCGCGCTGCGGTATCTGCTCTTCGCACTGCTCGGCTCGGTCCTCTACCTGATGGGCACCGCGCTGCTCTATGGTCTCTACGGCACCCTTGATATCGAGTTGTTGTCGCATCGCGTGAGCGCGGACTCCGGCGTGCTCATCGCGGCAGCCTTGATGACGACCGGTCTCCTCGCAAAAACTGCACTCTTTCCGTTGCACCTCTGGCTGCCGCCCGCTCACGCCGGCGCACCGGCCGCAGGTAGCGCGATCCTGTCCGCCTTGGTCGTGAAGGGATCGTTCTTCATCCTTGTGCGGCTCTGGTTCGACGTCATGCCGGGTTTGCCCGGCTTGGCTGCCGCACAATTGCTCGCGGCGCTTGGAACCGGAGCGATCGTGTTCGGAAGCGTGGTCGCTCTCCGGCAAGAGCGCCTCAAGCTCCTGATTGCATATTCGACGCTGGCTCAGATTGGATATCTCTTCCTGATGTTTCCTCTTGCGTTCGGCGCGTCCGGGAAGCTCGAAAGTGACCAGGCCCTGGCGGGCGGCCTATTGCAGGCGGTTTCCCATGCGATTGCCAAGGCGGCGATGTTCATGGCCGTCGGATCAATCTACACCGGGCTCGGCCACGATCGCATCACCGGACTGCGAGGTGTCGCACGGGCCCTGCCCTTGAGCGTCCTGGCGTTCGCAATTGGCGGCATCGCCTTGATGGGTGTTCAACCGAGCGGAGCGTCACTCGCGAAGGAGTTATTGCTCCAGGACACGGCGAGGACGGGGCAGTGGTGGTGGGCCGTTGTGCTCCAGGCCGGCGGAATGTTCACGACCGCCTATGTCGTACTAGTCCTGTCCCATGCGTTCGCGCCATCAGACCAGCCGATTACCCTCATCGGCCCAGCCCCGCTCAGCCGGGACCTTGCAGCACTTGCCTTGGCCCTCTGTTCTTTGTTCCTTGGCTTGCTGCCCTGGGATTCATATTTGCCGGTCCCGTATGATGCCACATCGAAGCTGTTCGGCATCGACGCGCTATCCAAATTGCTCCTGCCTGTGCTGGGAGGGGCGGCGCTCGCGATCCTGCTCAGCCCGTGGCCACACCCGCTGGGCTCATCCGCGACCTGGAAAGCGCTCATGAGAGTAGTCGGTCCGCTCCGGCGCGGCTGTCTTAGATCCGGCAGCCTTATCGAAAGAGGCGACGAAGTTCTCCGTCAATGGTCCGCCGCGGGCATCTCCCTGCTCCTGGTGTCGCTGCTGCTCGCCGCGTCGATGTTCGCAGCAAATTGAAGACTCAGAACAGCCGGATCGCGCAGATCGGGCCGAGGGATTCCCCTGCTCTAATGATCCGGAACATTCTCTCCCGCGCCCAAGGGTTTTCTCGGATGTCGAGCTTGCAATTCGCCGTTTAGTCTCCGCGCCATGCAGTTGGCATCAGTCTTCCCGCGGTCTCTGCGGGAATGCCCAGGAGGTCTCCATGTCTGATCTGGTTGCGATCGTATACCCGACCGAAGCAAAGGCCGAAGAAGTCCGAACTCGGCTGCTCAAACTGCAAAAGGAATATTTGATCACCATCAGTGACGCCGTGATCGCCGTCAAGGCCGAGAACGGCAACATCAAGCTCAACCAGCTCGTCAACACCACAGCGACGGGCGCGATTACCGGCAGCTTCTGGGGACTCCTGGTCGGCGTGCTCTTCCTCAATCCGATCATCGGTGTCGCGGTCGGCGCTGCGTCCGGCGCGCTTGGAGGCGCCTTGTCCGATTTCGGCATCAACGATTCCTTCATGAAGGAGCTGTCCGCTTCGCTCCACACCGGCAACGCCGCGCTCTTCGTCCTGATCAAGAACATGACGGCAGACAAGGTATTGAAGGAAATCAAGGATGCCGGCGGAGTCGTGTTGAAAACGTCCCTGGACGAGACCAAGGAAAAGATCCTGCGCGATGCGCTCGCCAGCGCGGCGGAGCGGCCGGCAGCCTGAAGCCGCCTACCGCCTACCGCCGAGCAGGCGCAGCAGCATCATGAACAGATTGAGGAAGTTGAGGTAGAGCGACAGTGCCGCGATCACCGACTTGCGGCCTGCCGTCGTCGCATCGTCCCTGCTCTCGTACATCGCCTTGATCCGCTGCGTATCATAGGCCGTGAGTCCCGCAAAGACGCCAACGCCGACGATCGAGATCAACCAATCGAGCCCCGTCGACCTCAGGAAAATATTGACCAAGCTTGCGACGATGATGCCGATCAGGCCCATGAACAGGAAGCTGCCGACCGCGGACAGGTCGCGCCTCGTGGTGTAGCCGAAGACGCTGAGTGCCCCGAACATCGCGGCCGCGATGAAGAACACGCGCGTGATCGAGGCGCTGGTGTAGATGTGCAGCAGCGTCGAGAGCGAGACGCCGACCAGCGCGGCATAGACGAAGAACAGAATGAGCGCCGTTTCCACCGACAGCGTATTGATGCGCGCCCCGATGAAGAACACCAGCCCGAGTGGCGCCAGGATGAAAACCCACATCAACGGGCTCTCAAGCAATGCGGGACCCATGAGCTGATACGTCAGCCACGCCACAATTGCAGTCAGGCCCACGCCCGCGGCCATATAATTGTAGATGCGCAGCATGTAGGCGCGCAATCCGGGATCGATCGCTAGCGCGCCGCCACCAGTGCCTGAGGCAGTCAGATTCGGATCATAATTCGACATCGCTTGCCTCCTCGGATTGGTTCACATGAACAAACCAAGCTAGCGGTCCGGCCCGTGCGGGGACATCGGATGATCACCCGAGCGCCGGAAGATATATCACCCTATCTCGGGATACCCGTATCCGCCAGAGCGACTTACCGAAACGTAACCTTGGGTTGCCCCAGGCTTCTCATCCTTTTTGCCTGGACTCTTACACCTTTGTCACTGGAAGCTGGTCACGCACCGGCCTAATCCGTTTGCATGCGCTACTTCTTTCACATCGTCGACAAAAACGGCCTTTGTCCGGACGGAATTGGATGCGAGTGCGCCGACCATGACGCCGCCGTTCTGCACGCCAGGCATATCGCGACTGAACTCGCTAAGGCAGGCGAGTTGTTCCGCGCGAGCTTCGTGCTGGTCGCCCCGGCCGCCGCGCCCGGATCGGCAAGTCCTCATTAGAGGCGGTCGACCGATTTCCTGCCTCGCCCTCTACATAGAATCCCTGATGCGCCGACCGAGAAGCTGCCTCTAGTCTCGTAACCGAGGGTGGCCGGCCTACCCCGTTCAAATTCGACCCTTCCGCCCACCTCATCTCCGGGGTTGAGGGCTCGCCGCACGCGTCCGCGTCTATGCGTTGGCCGTCGGCGCTATCTCGATCTGAAGTGTTGTTGTGGGTCAGTTGGAGACAAACATGAATGTCCGGACCATTTGCGGTGCCTTGATCCTTGCCGGATCGATTGCGACCGCGCAGTCGACCAGTTCCCAGGCGCAGACGACCGATCCGGCCGCATCCGTGCCAAAGCAGGTCACGACACCTGCCCCAAGCACCGCCGCGCCAAATACGAATACGAACCCCACCAAGCATCGCTACTGGCGTCATCGCGGCGGCTCGCATCCCCATTATGGCAGCCGCCGTGTTCGCACCTGAGCCCCGGCGCGACAGTTCGTCATTGCAATCCGCCGCCGAGACACCCGATCGATGAGCGACGTGAGGACAGGACAAGAGCAACCGCGCGAGGTCGTGGTCCGTGAGCCTCCAGACCAGGGCATGACCGACAGGCGGCGCGGCTTTCTCGCCACGGGTCTCGCCCTGCTCGCCACTTGCGTTGCTCTCTTCCTCGTATGGCAAACCGCCTCGAGTCTTCTCATCATCTTCGCAGGCGTACTGTTTGCTGCCTTTCTGGATGCCGCCGCACGCGCACTGGCGCTACTAATTCCACTCAATCGTGTCTGGCGGCTGACATTCGTGCTGCTGCTGCTCACCACCTTGGTCGGACTAGGCCTCGTCTGGGGAGGCGGCAAGCTGCCGGAGCAAACACGCATCCTGCTGAAGGTCATGGACACCCAGTTCGACGTCTTGCAGCAACGCCTTCTGACCTACGGCGTCGATCTGCTTGGTCCGGAATCGGGGCGCGATTTTGCGCAATGGCTGCTGTCCGATCAAGGCCGGTTCTTCAGCCACGCCCAGCTCGTCGTTGGCAGAGCGTCGAGCTTTCTGACCGGTGTGCTGGTGATCGCGTTCCTCGGTATCCTCTTCGCCTTTGATCCCACCAGCCATCGCGAGAGTCTGGTGATGCTGGCGAAGCCTTCCTATCGCGCCCGAACACGCGCCGTAATGAACGAGATGGGAAACGTCCTGCGGCTGTGGTTCGTCGGACAGCTGATCCGCATCATCCTAATGACACTGTGCGTGTGGGTCGCGCTCTATCTGATCGGGCTTCCCGGGCCCTTCGTGCTTGGGCTGCAGGCGGGCCTTTCCAACTTCGTTCCGTATCTGGGACCCATCCTTGCCGCGATCCCGATCGCGCTCGTCGCGATGCCGCTCGGCGCATCGCTGCTGATCTGGGCCGTCGTCATCTACACAATCATTCAATCGATCGAGGGCTATGTGATCGGCCCGTTGATCCAGCGCCAGGCGGTCGAAATTCCTCCCGCATGGACATTGGTCGCGATCGTACTGTTGGGCGCAATGCTGGGCGTGATGGGTATCGCACTCGCCATGCCGCTGGTCGCGGTCGGCCGGGTCGCGATCATTAGATTCTACGTCGAGGATTACCTCGGCGATAACAGCGGTCGCATGTCCAACAAGGGACCATCGCAAATGGGCGCGCCATGAGCGAGATTCGAGCCGAACGGAACAATGGAATGGAGCCATCCCCGGCGCACACGCGGATGACACATTTTCTGTGGCAGCAACTTCCCTACATCATTGCACTGGTGCTCGCCGTCGCGGGCGTCGCCTATACCAACGCCTCTCACCAGCCTCTCGTTGGCTATTGGGAATTTCTCGCGCTTGCCATCGGCGTTGTGTGCGTCATCAACAAATGGCCCGAGGTCGATGGCAAGGAGGCCCGGTGGCGACTGATCTGGACCCAGGCGCTGCACTGGGTTGCCGTCCTGGTCACGATGAACATCATGCTGGTGTCAGGCGTTCAGCAATTGTTGCCGACACCGGCAACCAGCCTCGTCCTTCTCACGTTACTTGCGCTCGGCACCTTCCTCGCGGGCGTCAGTCTTCTTTCGCCGCAAATTGCCTTCCTCGGCCTTGCGATGGGCGTCACGGTTCCGGCGATATCCTGGTTACAGCAATCCATCATCTTCTTCCTGTTGGGCGCCGTCCTGCTGATCGGCCTCGGCATCACGTTCTGGCTTCGCCAGGATCGCAGCCCAGGGAGTTCGCCCACCGACACCGGAAGTCAAATGGAGGCCTGAATGCGCATTAACCTGCTTCTTGCGATCATCTCTGGATCCGCCTTGATGTGCGCCGACGCCCTGCCCGCACGCGCCGAGGCCTTCAGGGTCGGCCGGCTCGTATGCACCAGCACTCCGCGCGTTGGGCTGGTGCTTGGCTCCGCGCAGGAGCTTCGTTGTATATTCATCACGAGACGCCCGGCCCGGCAGTACGTCTACGACGGACGGATCAGGCGCGTTGGTCTCGACATCGGCGTGACCAGCGCAGGAACCCTCTCATGGGCCGTCTTCGCCAGGAACTCGCGCGTCGGCCCCGGCACGCTGCGCGGGAACTACGTGGGGGCGAGCGGCAATGTCGCTTTCGGCCCCGGTCTCGGAGCGAACGTTCTGATCGGAGGCTCTCGCCGGACGATTACGCTCCAGCCTCTGTCGATCGAGCGATCCATCGGATTGAACCTTGCGGCAGGCGTTACGAACCTGACACTCGGCCCGCGCGGACCGGGATAGCGGCTCGTCCCGCCGCCCGGAGCAAGGAGCGGAAAATGGACCTTGCGGACGTCTCGGTCAGGATGCTGGCGGCGGGTTTCCTGACATTCATCGCTGGCGGCACGGGCTGGACACAGCCAGCCGCAGGCCCTCCGCCCGCTGTCGGCATCGTGGAAGCGATCAGACGACCGATCACCGAGACCAACGAATTTCTCGGGCGGATCGAGGCGGTCAATCGCGTCAATGTCGTGGCTCGCGTCACCGCATTCCTGGAGCAGCGGTTGTTCGTCGAGGGTGCCGAGCTCAAGAAGGGCGACCCGCTTTACCGGCTTGAGCGCGGTCCGTTCGAGGCCGATCTCGCGTCAAAGCAGGCGCAGGTGGCCCAGCTCCGAGCGATGCTCGAGAACGCCAAGCTGACGACCGACCGGGCGCGTACGCTGCTCAGCGGGCCGGCCGGTCAGCAATCGACCTACGACGCGGCGATCGCCAACCAACGCAGCCTGGAAGCCCAGGTCCAGGCCGCGCAGGCACAAGTCGATGCGTCACAGATCAACCTCGATTACACCATGATCAGCGCGCCGATCGACGGCAAGATCGGACGAACGGCCGTGACCGAAGGCAATGTCGTCGGTCCCAGCTCGGGCGTCCTGACCACGATCGTCAGCCAGGATCCGATGTACGTCACCTTCCCGGTGCCGTTGCGCCAGGGGCTCGAACTACGCGAACGCTATGGTCCGCAGGGAGGCTTGGAAGCCGTGGTGATCCGGCTGCGGCTGCCCAATGGCCGCATGTATGGCAAGTCCGGCAAGCTAGATTTTGTCGACAACACCATCGCCCAGAACACGGACACGATCACCGTGCGCGGCGAGATCGCCAACCCGATCCTGCGCGCGCCGTCCGCCGCGGGCGTAACCGTTCACGAACTGACTGACGGCGAGTTCGTCACGGTCTTGCTGGAAGGTGTCCAGCCCATCGAAGTGTTGGCGGTCCCACGTTCGGCGGTGCTGTCCGACCAGCAGGGTGACTATGTCCTCGCCGTTGGAGCCGGCGATAAGGCCGAACAACGCCGCATCAAGCTGGGGCAATCGACGCCCACCATCGCCTCCGTCATCAGCGGCCTCGCGGCAGGCGACAAGGTCATCGTCGAAGGCCTGCAAAGAGTTCGTCCGGGTCAGGCGGTTTCTCCGGGCCCGGCGAGCGCGCTGATCCAGTCGAGCATGAATGCCGGCACAGGCGACGCGCCTTCGCAGCCAGACCATGGCGGTTCAACTGAACCGCGCCCGGGGGACAAAAAGCCATGATGTCCGCCGTGTTCATCGATCGCCCGCGACTTGCGATGGTCGTGGCCTTCATCATCACCATTGCAGGTGCGCTCGCGCTGACACGGATCCCGGTGGCGCAATTTCCGGACATTGTGCCACCGCAGGTCACGGTTGCCGGGACCTTTCCCGGCGCGTCTGCCGAGGTCGTGGAGGCCAGCGTCGCTCAACCGCTCGAAGCGCAAGTGATCGGCGTCGACCGAGCTCTCTATATGAAATCGACGAGCGGCAACGACGGCAGCTACACCCTGACGGTGTCGTTTGCACTTGGCACCGATCCCGATATCAACACCGTCAATGTTAACAACCGGGTGCAGAGCGCGCTGTCGCAATTGCCCACCGAGGTGCAGCAGCAGGGCGTGACCGTGCAAAAGAAATCGTCGGCGATCCTGCAATTTCTGGTGCTTTACAGTGCCGACGGCCAGCAAGATCCGCTGTTCATCACCAACTACGCGATCATCAACATACTCGATGCGATCTCCAGCACGTCCGGTGTCGGCCAAGCTCACCTGTTCGCCAAGATGAACTACTCGATGCGGATTTGGTTCGATACGCAGCGGCTGACCAGCCTCAATCTCACGCCCTCGGACGTGATCGCGGCAATTCGAACGCAAAGCGTCCAGGCGCCGGTCGGCCGCATCGGCGCGCGTCCAATCAGCGACGACCAGCAATTCCAGTTCAACGTCCAGACCCTGGGACGGCTCGCGACGGTCGACCAGTTCGCCAATATCGTGCTGCGCGCCAACCCGGATGGTTCGACGCTGCTCGTCAAGGACGTCGCCCGGGTCGAGATTGGCGCGCAGAACCTCGACAGCGAAGCGCGGATCGACGGGCGCGCCGCGGTGCCTCTCGCGATCTATCTGGCGCCGGGCGCCAATGCCGTGACGACGGCGCAGGCGGTCGCGGCGACGATGCAGCGGCTATCGAAGCGATTCCCGACGGGGTTGAGCTATCTCGTGCAGTACGATTCCACGAGCTTCGTACGGGACACCATCTCGGAGGTCCTGCGGACACTGGGAGAGGCCTTCGTCCTGGTCGTGATCGTGGTTTATTTGTTCCTCGGTAATCTTCGGGCCACGGTGATACCAGCCATTGCCGTACCGGTCAGCCTGGTCGGCACCTTCGCGGTGCTGCTGATGCTTGGCTATTCCGCGAATACCGTGTCACTGCTCGCGATGGTGCTCGCCATCGGCATCGTCGTGGATGACGCCATCGTCGTCGTGGAGAACGTCGAGCGAGTGATGGAGGAGGAACCGGATCTTTCGCCAGTCGAGGCAAGCAAGAAGGCGATGACGCAGATCACGGCACCGATCATCGCGATCACGTTGGTGCTGCTCTCCGTCTTTGTTCCGATCGCCTTCATTCCTGGCATTTCCGGCACGCTGTTTCGGCAATTTGCGGTGACGATCAGCGCCGCCATGATGATTTCAGCACTGAATGCGCTGACCTTGTCGCCCGCTTTGTGCGCGCTGTTCCTGCGGCATACTGGACCCCGGCGCGGCATGATCGGCCACGTTCTTGGCGGCATTGACTGGATCCGCGATCGCTATAGCAGCGGCGTACGACGCCTGCTGCGCGCGGCCAGTCTCTCGCTCATCCTGGTCGCCGTGTTCGCAGCCGGCATTTTCGGGATGTCGCACCTGACGCCGACAGGGTTCCTCCCCGAGGAAGACCAGGGCGCTTTCTTCACTTCGGTGCAGTTGCCGGACGGTGCATCCGTTGCGCGGACCAGTGAAGTCACCAAACAGATCGAGGACGTCCTGAAGGAGATGCCGGCCGTCGACCATGTTCTGGCCATCATCGGTTTCTCCTTGCTTGACGGGGCGTCCGAGCCCAACAGCGCGCTGGTGGTGACGCGCCTCAAGCCGTTTGCCGATCGCAAGGCGGCCGCGGATTCGGTGCAGGCGTTGATCCGGCAGACTTACGCAGCCGGCGCGCAAATCCGGCAGGCCAATGTACTGCCGTTCAATATGCCGCCGATCATCGGACTCTCCACCTCAGGCGGGTTCGAGTACCAGCTCCAGGCGCTGGAAGGACAGAGCCCCGCCGCGATCTCCAGTGTCACAGGTGCGTTGATCGGAGCGGCCAATGCCGATCCGCGGCTGACGCGAGTGTTCTCGACCTTCACCGCGACCAATCCATCGATCTATCTCGACATCGATCGACGTAAGGCGCAGGCGCTTGGCGTGACCATCAGCGATATCTTCACGGCCCTTCAGGCGACGCTGGGCGGCATCTACGTCAACAATTTCAACCTCTATGGACGTACTTGGCAGGTCAACGTGCAGGGGGAGGCGCTTGATCGCGCCGACCTTTCCGATATCTGGCGCATCTATGTCCGCAATAGCACCGGTCAGATGGTTCCGATGCGGTCGCTCGCCGGCATCAAGATTGTAACCGGGCCTCAGGTCATTACCCGCTACAACAATTATCGTTCAGTAACGGTGAACGGCAGCCCGGCGCCAGGCGTCTCGTCCGGCACCGCGATGGCAGCGATGGCAGAGATCTCCAACAACGTTCTGCCTGCAGGTTACAGTTTCGAGTGGACCGGCACTGCCTATCAGGAGCAACAGGCAGCAGGACAAACCGGGGTGGTGCTCGCGCTCGCCGTGCTGTTCGCCTATCTGTTCCTGGTGGCGCTGTATGAGAGCACGGTGATCCCGATCCCGGTGCTGCTCTCCGTCGTTGTCGGCGTTCTAGGCTCATATATCGGTATTAAAATCGCCGGCCTCAATCTCGATCTGTACGGCCAGATTGGCCTCGTGGTGCTGATCGCGCTTGCCGCCAAGAACGGCATCCTGATCGTGGAATTCGCGAAGGAACGACGGGAAGCCGGCACAGAGCTTGCGGAGGCCGCGATCCAGGGGGCGCATATGCGGTTCCGCGCGGTGATGATGACCTCGGTTGCCTTCATTCTCGGACTCCTCCCGCTCGTACTCGCAACCGGCGCCGCCGAGCTGAGCCGCAGGGCGGTCGGGACCGCTGTCTTTGCCGGCATGCTCGCCGCAAGCTCAATCGGGATTTTTATGGTGCCGATGCTCTACGTCACGTTTCAACGCCTGCGCGAGCGCGCGAAGGCACGACGGGTCCCGGCGCAAACCACGTGACCCGAGTATCCAGGACGGCGGGAATACTGCGAGCCTGTTGCTCAGGGTTTCGACGGATGCCGGCGTTGCCGTTCCCCGCTACCGTAGTCCGTGCTTGAAACTGCGTAACAAGTAGAGAAGAACAATGAACGCTCCCACACGTCGTGCCTGCGCAGGGCGCCGTCGCCGCCGCAGCTGTCGGCGCAATCGGCGTTCGTTTCATTTCGTCAGCGGAGGCTATGCCGGTCGCCGCAAATCTGGGACGGGCCGCGATCACCACGGATCTCGCAACGCAGGCGCAGTGGGGTCCTCCGCATGGCCCCGGTTGGGGGCGGCCGCGACCGCGCAGGCGCCGTTGGGTTTGCTGGTGGCATCGCGGTCGCCGCCATTGCGGGTGGCGGTGGAGGTGACCGTCCGCGATCCCTTCGCGGACGGGGAAGGACAGAGCTGTGCTTCCGCAGCGATCAGCTCTGCTTCACCGCCGCGATCGGTTGCGAAGCGCGGCGGGCCGGCAGCCGCTGATTTCGTTCACTCTTCAATCAATTTAGCTCTGATCGCGTAGCGGACCAGTCCAGCTATCGAATTGACCCCCAGTTTTCCCATGGCCGACGCCCGATGCGTTTCCGTGGTCTTCACGCTTGAGCTCAGCATCGCGCTGATACCCTTGTTGCTGTACCCCTCGGCCACGAGCTTGACAACGAGCCGCTCTCGCGGAGACAGCTTCACATGCCCCTCGCCGGCTTCGTCTTCTCGACCCGACTGACCACAAAATCGTCCGCCAACGAATGGCTTACGTGCCATTAGCGCTTCAACGGCAGCCAACAGCAGCTTGTTTGCGTCCGACTTGACCAGGAACGCGCGCGCACCCGCCTGAAGCGCCTCTTGAGCCAGCACTCCGGACTCGTGCGCGGTAAAGATCAGCACCTCAGTTTCGCGGAGATGTTTTTTTATTCCTCGAGTTATTTCCAGTCCCGTCATGCGCGGCATGAAGAAGTCGACGATCGCAACATCGGGCCGCTCTTTGAGAGCGGCCTCAAATGCCGATCTTCCGTCGGACGCCTCGGCGACAATCATCCAACCCGGCCGCTGCTCGAGGACCGCCCGTAGCCCGGATCGAACAGCATCATGATCATCAGCAATGAGAATTCGTTTCATGAGAGGGCTGCCTCGATGATCTTGTCGCAAGAGAACCTGGACGAGCTATGGGCGCTGCGTTTCAGCAGCATCTCCAACCGGGCCATCTCACTCGCGCGCAAGAGCGCATGGAAAGGTCGCGCGCAGGATGGTTCCGCGCCGCAGCGTTGTGGGTGCCGATAATATCTCAAGCTGCCCTCCCATCTCTTGCAATCGAGCTCGCATGATACGGATTCCCGCTCCGGGTGCCCACGGACGAAAGCGGCATGCGCCATCTGCAGCGACCATGCCTTGTCCGTCGTCTCGGACCTCGAGCTTGAACTTCCTGTCCCTCGTCCCGATAGTTATGACGACCTGTGTCGCCTTGGCGTGGCGGTAAACGTTCGTCAGGGCCTCCTGAACAATTCTCAGCAACGCTCGCTGCGCCCCGTATGGCAGTCCGTCGACCGCGGACGATATCGAGACCTCAATATTCAGCGGCGTTCGGGCTGCGAGCCCTTCTGCGAATTGCTCGATTGTCGTCCTGAGCCCTCCTTCAAACAGGTCCTGAGGGTGAAGCAGATATGTGAGAGACCGCAATTCCTTCATAGCGCGATCGATCGAGATGTCGAGCTGATCGCAATGTCTCGTCGCCTTCAGAGGATCGCCTAGCGCACTCCTTACTTGCATCAGAATGAGGCTCGCCGCCACCAGATGCTGGCACGTTGAATCGTGAAGCTCCGACGCAATTTGACGATGAACTTCTTCCTGCAGAGCGAGCCGTTCGGAATTCGCCTTGCGCGCATGCCTCGATCCTCCGGAGGCATTTCGAACATGTCGGCTGACCGGTGTCTCCTGAAGGGACATGATACACTCGCCTTCCTGCAGTGCTAACTTTCGCACCGCTAGTTTCCTGGCATATGCAGACAACTCTCCGATAAATTTAGCCTACCGCCGCGACACACTGACCACGCAATCAGTATAAGCCACTACGTAGAAATCCTCTAGGCAGCCAATCCCCGTCGTGTGCCGAGCATCCCAAATTTGGCGCGATGCTCCCTGATTCAGATCAAGGAGCTGCAGGTAAGGAGCAGCATGCGGGTCGGCGAAAACGCGATTATGAAGACGCGTCCGTCAATCTGCGCGCTGTGTCATCGCCCGCTTGACGGCGGCGGCAGCAATCGAGCGGCCCGGCGAGGGTGTTGCGCCGCAGAACAGTCCGCCGCTGTTTAGGTAAGACGTCTTTCCATATTCCGCCCGGGCCACCTCTTTGAAATTCCGTAATTCGGAAATCAACTGAGGCATCGTCGGCTTGTCTTTCGGCGTCGCATCGATCTCCGGATCCATCGCGGCGTTCTATTCGGAGCTGTTCGACACGCGGATCCGCTACACTGGTCTCGTCTTCGCAAAAGAAGTCAGCGGCGCTGTCGTCGGCGGCTTTACGTCACTGATTTCGACGCTGCTGGTGCAGTGGAGTGGCGACGCGAGCTGGCCAGTCTCGGTCTACATGATGGTCACGGCGCTGGCAGCGTTTTTGTGCGCCCATCTCGCCAGGGACATCCTCGACGTCGGCCAGCGAAACGTCACAACTGCGACGAAACGCGACGCTCTTGTGGGCGTGCGACAAGTCATGGACGATACTGGCGACCATGCGAGATGCACATCGCTGAACATCGAATGCCGCTCCGACCTCAGCTTGTACGACGCGAACGCTTGGTCGTGCGCCTTGCCGACGAGCGCGATGGTGATGCGAACCAGCAAGAACATCTCGCGAACATCGCCAAGTCGACGCACGGTGCGATGTCCGACCACCAAAAGCGTCGCACGAGACGCGCCTTGCTCTGTCGCCTGAAATGGAAAAACCCTGGGCGATGACGACAGCCGAGAACTACTGCGGCGGTTTGTCGCGCCGAGGGAGATTTTTCCGGGAATCGACTTCTTTGGCGGAGCTGATCACGATGCAATCTTTCGTTGATCCAAACTCCTCTGCGAAAAGGATGTCACCGTGAAACTAGTTGCGACAATACTTGCTATCTTCTTTTTTCCTGCATCGTGCTTCGCTCAAACGTGCTTTGATTTGGCTTCGCTAGGATACGACACAATTTCCGCCGGCAGCCAAGCTGACTCTTTGGCCATAACTCAAGACGATTTCTGTTCGGAAAAGTTTGAGGAAAACAGCTCCGCGAACAGCCAACGAATAAAGGCGAGTTATAAGGTTATCAGCGGAAGCTACGCAAAAGACGCGACCGAAATCAAAACTCTGCAAGAGAAAACATGTAAGTCCGGCTACGGACTCAGTATCGCATCCGCAAAGGTTTCGACCATCACAAAAAAAGTCCATGATCAGACACTGGCGGCTATCACCGATTGCCTGACACTGCAGAACTCGAATTTGCAATCGTCTTTTAGAACAATTGGCGATGCTACAGCCTTAGTTGCCCAGTTCAAATATTTGAGCAAACCCGCATTGACGTTCCAAAAGGTCGAAGTGGTTGGACCTGGCAAAGCAACTTGCACCGCATACGTGCCTGACGACAAAGCTGGAACGGTGGCGATTGATGGATCAAAAAGCTTCCAGATCGACACTCAAAACGTCACTGTAATTTGCCAGCGTGAATTTGAGAAGGACGCCGGCGGAAAGCAATTCTCCGACAACCTAACAATCGTTTTTATTACACCAGCGAGATCGATCTCGATTCCAATGCCTGCGGTTCGATTGCAGCAAGTGCCTATGGCTGAGTTTGCCGAGCTTAGGGAGGAGGTTGCGTCCGCGAAGACCAAATTGGCGGAAGCCGCAGCGCGGCGGACGTCTCTCGTTTGTGAAAGTCGCTCCATATCAAAGGACAATTGGGCAGCCGATACGGTGCTTTCTGCCAAAGATCCAGATCTTATCGCCAAAGGATACAATGTTGTAAGTGGTGGATGCTTCGTGGCCTATCCGCCTGCAGATACAACTAGTCATCGCCCCACCTTTCGGAAGACCGCCATGTCCGATGACAAAACGGGCTGGGACTGCATGGTTGGAAATCAAGCCAGTCTCGGAAGGCAGTATCCGTTGGTCAGCACCGCGACGTATTGCAAAGCTGAGGTGAAATAGGACGCCGATCGAGGGGGGGCTCCCAACCGCGGAGCCCCTACTCGGGATTCATTTTACTCATGGGGTGGACTGCTGAAGGGGGCTCGTTTTCTTGGTCCTTCGTGGCCTTGTTGAGCTCGCCTTGAGGGCTCTTACCAGCTTCAGACGGTTTGGCCGCCACACGGTGATCCTGCCACTCTCGCTCGATGAGCTCAACTTCGGAGGTCAGGGCCTCTAGCTCGATCGCAATGAGGCGGCGCTTAATGGCGGATCTCATGGCCGGCTCTCCTCGAAGCTGGATCGCTTTTCAGTCGTCTGATGCCCCGCCGTCGTCGAGCACCGGCGGATATGTTCGCTCGGGAGCCGGAGCGCATACAGAGCGCGGGGACCGAAGCGACCACATGCCCAATTGCGCCCAGCCGGCCGCCCAGCCAGCGAGGCTTTGCTCCTGGTCTGTCACGAGCAGCGGTTCCTCAGACGTCAAACCTTATCCAGCGGGCGCACCGCTTACGGCAGGTCGAAGCTGCCATTGCCGACGCGCCGTATTCATCGCGATGTCTGTCCCAGCGCAGCGCTGGAGGAAATACCTAGTCCGTTTAAAACTTTCCTGACGCGGTCAGCCCACCATCGGGAGGCTAGTTCAGCTGCCGAACACGTTGGTGAACCCAGCGCTTTCATTAACCGAGAGCGTCTGAAGCCTAACCGCACGTGGGCGCCGGCGGAACGGTGCCGCCGAACTTGCATCGCGGACCTGCTGCTTTCGGATGATTGACTAAGGTGGCAGTACGCAGTCTAGGCTCTGCGCCTGTGATTGTGCACGGGAAGCAAATGAAAAAGATTACGAAAAGCCGCCTTCACCTGCTCTTAGAGTTAGAGAGGATCATCGGTCGGGAATGCTACAACGCAAAAACGCAAAACTGGGGACCTAACGGGGTCTTTGAAGGCGAAGGCCGTCACTTCCCGTACCCGATCACATTCGTCGACTCGGACGGCAACAAAATCAAGCGGAAGAATGCAGATAGCTCGCTATCCGCTCAGGTAGCGGTTACCGGATACTATGCGTTCGGAGCGAACCAGCTCCTGATAATGCGGGCCTTGGAGAAGGTTATCAGGCATTTGGAGGACAACCACGGTTTCAGCATTAGCTAAAGTGGTGTCGTGGTGAACTTTGCTTCCTTGGCAGAATACGTCCAAACATTGCGTAAGCCATATCCCTACCTGAGTGGAATGCTCCGAAACATGGTTGTTTGCAAAAAGCAGCATGGCGCGGTGTTCGTTCGGATCGGGATAACAGGGAAAGGCATCGAGCCCAATTATCTGGTGACCTCGAACCGATCTGATCCCGACGGATTTCCAGAAGGAATCCCAAAATTCATTGTCGCCTACAATGGCCGAACTCATGAACCATTCGATTGGGAAGACGTCGATTTAAAACCCCTGAGTTGGAGCCGCGAGTTGTTGGACGGGGCACAGGTGCTTGCGCTCTACAACGAGGTCAACGGTAGAACTGGTTGAAATTCCGGTACCCCGTAAGGATGGGCCTCTGAACGCCCGCTCTCATTCAGAGGGACAAGGGACATTTCTCGTCCCTCATTCAATGCCAGCAGCGACACAAAGCTGAAGTCAGCACTGGGGAATGTCCTCGCTTGGACGACGCGGCGCACGCCGGAAGCGACCGTTCAAACAACCGATCTGGTGATGCAGCAGAACGTTTGGCGCACGAGGGCGTCTAAACGGCGCGAAATGTCTCTAAAAGTTCTCACTCTGTCTTTGCAGGTGAGACCTTAGACGCTTGATCTCGCAAGAGGATTTATGGTGGGCGCACCAGGGCTCGAACCTGGGACCCGCTGATTAAGAGTCTCATTCTCTAAAAGAGAGTTCAGGCACTTAGCTGTAAAAGGCAACCAGAACAGCGCTAGCAAAATCAATACGTTATGGCCGAAATGTAAATCGCTTGATCGTTCCGCCAGCACCCGCGCCCCTTGCGTCCCGAACGTAAGTAGCAACCGAAAAGTTCAACAAAAACAGTGAACTTCGCTCCTGGTTGACCACCTTTATCGCTGTTTGTTCAGGGCGGTTCGGTGGTCAATCGGTGGTCAGCTAACCGGGCAAGTCTCGGCGCTGTGGCTTCGCGGCACTATGAAGGCATGGAGTCATTAGCCGCCTTCGCGCCTCCACCTGCCCCTCATATTCGTCGCACTACTAACGACAACGGCCCCTGCGTAACCCGCCTTAACGCAGGTGCGTCAACGACTAGCGTCGGGGTTCGAGTCAGGAGACCGCTACCGCCTTTCCACACACGACGCAAATCTGCGATATTCCCTCCGATCGTCCGCCTGAACCCGGCAGCTCGTCGAACGGTAGGCTCAAGTCGGGGACCCGCAGCAGACCCCCTAGATTTTCGTCGTTTGTAATCTCATTGAGCTTGTAAAGACTTAGCTCTTTTGGCCCGCTCTACCCCCATTTGCCGACCTCGGCTTCGGCTGGCGTGAGGTCGCCTGAGCCGACACGGCTTCGTGCAGCGATCGCAGGCGCCTTTGGATTACCGTTTTGAAGGTCCGCATCTTCCCGCAATTTGGTCATGCAGTCGCTTATTGAGAGGATGGCGCGACTCGACTGGAACGTATTCCCGCCGCCGTCGCCGGCGTGTCCCGCACCAGCAGCGCGCGGGTTGCCGCCGTCACATCGGGCTGACGCATCAGGCTCTCGCCGACCAGAAAGGTCGATATTCCCACACGCTCAAGCCTGGCCAGATCGTCCGGCGTGAAGATACCGCTTTCCCCGACCATCAGCCGCTCCTCCGGGATAAGCGGCGCTAGCGCCTCGCTGGTCGCGAGCGTGGTCTCGAAGGTACGGAGATTGCGATTGTTGACGCCGACCATCGGCGAGCGGAGTTTCAGCGCCCGCTCGAGTTCGGCTCGGTCGTGGATCTCGACCAGCACATCCATCTGAAGCGCGATCGCGGCGTCCTCAATATCTTTGGCGGCGGCGTCATCGAGCGCGGCCATGATGATCAGGATGCAGTCCGCGCCGTGAGCGCGGGCTTCGACGACCTGATAGGTGTCGAACATGAAATCCTTGCGCAGCACCGGCAGATTGGTCGCCGCGCGTGCCGCAACCATGAAGTCGAGATGCCCCTGGAACGACGGAGTATCGGTCAGCACCGAGAGGCAGGCCGCGCCCCCGGCCTCGTAAGCCTTTGCCAGGGCCGGCGGATCGAAATCGGCGCGGATGAGGCCCTTCGATGGCGAAGCCTTCTTGATCTCAGCAATCAGCGCATAGTCACCGCCGCCATGCTTTTCCTTGATTGTCAATCGGCCTGTAAATTTGACCCCTCATCGGCGTCCAATTGTGACCCCTTCGTGCGCCGCGGTTTGACGGTAGCGCTCGGCTCGTTGGAGCTGGCCGGGATAGCGGAGACGAGACGAGCGCGGGTGGCGTGATCGTCGTCGCGGCTTTTGAAGCGCCAGCTGTCATTGCCGGTCTCGACGATGTCACAGTGATGGGTCAACCGATCGAGCAGCGCGGTGGTCATTTTGGCGTCGCCGAACACGCTCGGCCATTCGCCGAAGGCGAGATTGGTGGTCACGATGACGGAGGCGCGCTCATAGAGCCGGCTGACGAGGTGGAAGAGAAGCTGGCCACCGGACTGGGCGAAGGGCAAATAGCCGAGTTCATCCAGCACAATGAAGTCCATCCGGGTCAGATGCTCGGCGAGCCGTCCTTGCCGTCCGTTGCGGGTCTCGGTCTCGAGGCGATTGACGAGGTCGACTACGTTGAAGAAGCGGCCGCGGGCACCGGATCGGATGCAGCTTCTGGCGATGGCAATGGCCAGGTGGGTTTTGCCTGTGCCGGTGCCGCCAACCAGCACGACGTTGCGTTGTTGGGCGATGA
Source organism: Bradyrhizobium sp. 613_E4_N2_2 (assembly GCF_052075995.1). Lineage (NCBI taxonomy): Bacteria > Pseudomonadati > Pseudomonadota > Alphaproteobacteria > Hyphomicrobiales > Nitrobacteraceae > Bradyrhizobium > Bradyrhizobium sp. 613_E4_N2_2. Next base: position 2,351,298 of record NZ_CP197234.1, on the reverse strand, counting down.
AGCCGCCGCCAGCAAGATCATTGACGAGAGTCTGATTGATCGGCGTGCCGTCGAACTGGAAGTCGGCGATGTCCTTGGCAAGCGGAAGCTTGGCAATGGTGAGCTGGTATTTGATCGACCTGGCTTGCTTCTCGTTGATCTCGGCGTTGAGCAGGTCGCCGACAATGCGCTGAGGTTCGTGCTGGCGCTTGACGGCAGTTGCCATGATCTCGTCGAAGGCAGCCTTCATGCCGTAGAGCTTGAGTTCGCCCATGAGGTCGAAGATTTGGGTTCGTTCCATCAGATGGTCCTCCGGAGGTTGTCGTAGCGGGCACAATCGGCGATCGGTGCATGACGGAGCGTCAGTGCGGCCGGCGTCATGATGTTGGCCGGTGGGGCGGGTTCACGTTGACGGGCCAGGATATTGAGAACGACATCGGCCGAATGGACGCTGTGACTGAGCGCTTCGGCACAGGCCGCTTCCACCGCGGGCAGACCGTCAGTCAGCACCGCGTTGAGGATGTCGACCATCTGCCGATTGCCGTCGTCGGTGCTGGCAAGCTTGCGCCGGATCCGCTCGATCGCGGCTGGCAGCACCCAGTCTTTGAAGGGAGCACCGTTGCGCAAGGCGCCGGGTTTGCGGGCGAGCACCGGCACATAATGCCAGGGGTCGTAGACGGTATCGCCGCGGCCAAAGGATCGCGGGTGCTCGGCAACGATGCGTCCATCCTGACGGATCACGATGCGATCGGCATAGGCTTGAACCTCGACCGGTCGTCCGACTGCGCTGGCTGCGACCGAGTACTTGTTGTTGTCGAAGCGCACCAGGCAGGTCTTCGAGACCGATGCCGTCACCGCATGGAAGCCGTCGAAGCGGCCGGCATAGGGAACGAGTTTGGGGCGTTCGGCTTCGAACACTTCCCAGATCGTCTGATCGACCAGCTCCGGATGGCGATGAACCTTGGCGTAGGCGATGCATTTGTCGAGCAGCCAGGCGTTTAACTCGTCGAGGTTTTTGAACCGCAGCCGCGGCGTGAAGAAGCGTTCCCTGACCAGCCCGACCTGGTTCTCGACCTGCCCCTTCTCCCAGCCCGACGCTGGCGTGCAGGCGACCGGATCGACCAGATAGTGGCTGCACATCTGCAGGAAGCGGCGATTGTAGAGACGCCCTTTACCGACGAAGATCGTCTCTACGGCGGTCTTCATGTTGTCGTAGATGCCGCGGGTGCAGGTGCCTTTGAACAGGGCGAACGCCCGGTCGTGGGCGTCGAACACCATCTCCTGCGTCTCCCGCGGATAGGCCCGCACGAACAGCATGCGGCTGTGACAGAGCCGGACATGGGCGGCCTTCACCATCACCGTGGTGCCGCTCAGCAAGACCACCTCGTGGCTCCAGTCGAACTGGTAGGCTTCGCCTGGGGCAAAGCTTAGCGGGACATAAGCAGCCGCGGTCGATTGCCCGCGTTCCTTGCTCCACCGCCTGGCGTAACGCCGCACCGCATCGTAGCCGCCGTCATAGCCACGGCTGCGCAGCTCTTCGAAGATCCGGATTAACGTCAGCTGTTCACGAGCCGGTTTGGCCGCGTTCGCCGCCAGCAGTCCGTCGAGCTCTACTGCCCATCGTCCCAGCTTTGGCCGCGGCTGCACTTGCCGCTCGTACTCGAAGGAGGTCTCTCCTGACCTCAGCACCTTCCGGACCGTGTTCCGCGACACCTTCAGGTCACGGGCAATCTCCTTGATCGTCTTGCCCTTGATGAAGTGCTCGCGCCGAATCCGCGCAATCGTCTCCACGATCAGCATCCTCGACCACCTGCTTCATTCCAAAGCAGGCAGCGCAACAGACCAACCTATAGGGGGTCAATTTTGGACGCCGATCCCCCGGCTTAGGGGGTCAATATTGCAGGCCGAATGACACGCAACTGCCCCCGAGGAAGCCGACGCCGACACGCTGCCCGAGCGTCCAGCCCTCGACGTTATTGCCGACCGCATCGATCACGCCTACCGCCTCATGGCCCGGCACGCGCGGCCATTGGATTGGGAAGGCTTCTTCGACCGTCGCCGCGTCGGAGTGGCAGACGCCGCAAGCCTCGACGCGAAGGCGGACCTGCCCCGGGGCGGGATCGACAAGCGGCTTTTGCGTCAGTTCGAGCTGTCCCGGCCCGACGGCCTGGACGGCGGTGTATGTTGTCGGATGGTGCGACATGAAAGCTCCAGCGTCTGAAAAGCTATCAGAGCGCTACCAGCGGCCTCCCGAAGCCGACAGGACGTAGATGCCGTCATTCCGGCCATGAACATGGCGAAACGTCGCCGGAACAACCATCTAGGCGGGTAGCAACCGTTACGGAGAAAGCATGAAGATTGGCCTTGTCCTTTGCCCGAATTTCCAACCCGTCTGCTTCGGGGCCGTTGCGGCGTTCGACGTGGCCAACAAGCAAGCCGGCGAGACGCTCTACGAAGTGCGCGTCCTCTCGGAGGAAGGAGGGCTGGTCGCCTCGTGGGCCGGCATGCAGGTCATGACGGACCCATTCGACGGCGCGCCCTATGACACGCTGATCGTCGCCGCGGGCCTTGAGATACCGACGTCGTCGCCGGGATTGGTCCGGCTGCTTCGCGCCGCCGCCCGGGACGCGCGGCGGGTTGCCGCCATCTGCCTGGGCTCGTTCGTCCTGGGAGATTCCGGGTTGCTGAACGGCCGGCGCGCCACGACCCATTGGCGTTACGCGCAGGCGCTGCAGGACCGTTTCCCTAGCTGCGAGGTCGATATGGACAAGATCTTCATCGCGGATGGGCCGATTTGGACGTCAGCCGGCATGACGGCGGGAACGGACCTCGTCGTGGGCATGATCGAGCGCGACCACGGGTCCGACATCGCCCGTTCAGTCGCAAAGGGCATGGTCATGTATCATCGCCGCTCCGGCGGACAATCCCAGCATTCCACCTTGCTGGATCTCGGCGCGAATGAAGACAGGGTTCAGCGCGCATTGAACTACGCGCGTCAGAACCTTGCCGAAAGCCTGACGATTGATGACCTTGCTGAGGCCGCATGCCTCAGTCCCCGGCAGTTCACGCGACTGTTCCGGTCAGAAACGGGCACCACGCCGGCGAAGGCGGTCGAAGCGCTGCGGGTCGAAGCCGCGAAATTGATGCTGGAGCAGAGCCGGTTGCCGATCGAGGTCATCGCCCGTGAGGTGGGGTTCGCGAACCGGGAGCGGATGCGCCTGGCGTTTGCCCGCGTGCATGGAGAGGTTCCGCGAGCCATCCGCAATGACGCCGGACCGCTCGCGACGCTTTAGCCAGCGGCCCGAAGAAGCACTGCTTCCAGTTCGCGGTCGAGGTAGAGGCCGACTTGCAGGACACGATCGTCGCCGAACTGGCCAAACAGCGACAAAGGCTATCGGCTTCCGCTCCCCATTGCCCCGTGAGGAGGTTCACGGCGGAACATCCGCCATGAACTCCATCGGATGATCTTGCGCCGTTGAGTTCGAACCCCAAAAGGCTCATGGCTAGCCAAGGCGGATGTTGGAGAGATCGATCGAAACGACGAGCGGCTCGGTGCTGAAGCTGCCGTCCGGCTGACGGGCATAGATCTGACGCTTCGTCGGGAATTTGATGCCCGAGACTTCCGCATAGTCTTCGATAATGTGCGCGCCGGGCGTGTTGCCCGCGATCTCGACGTCATAGTCGTGGCGCTTCAGCAGCCCCTCGCCGTCGAAATAGAGCGTCTGTACGGTGCTGTGCGTCGCGATCCCGCCGGGAAACCGTACGGCGAGGCGGCGCCAGTCGCCGCTATCGGTCGGCCAGGGCTCCAGTTCCTCGGTTTCGACGCCCGGCCACGCAAGCAGGAACGGCATGTTCAAATAGGTCCACATGGCGCATCCGGCGAAGTAAGCCAGTTGCAGCTCCGTCCACGGCGTTTGCAGCGTGTGGCCGGCGAAGCTTGCCCGCGGCTCAAGCAGTTCTTCGAGAGCTGTTCCGCTCGCAGCTTCCAGGGCGACGCGGCCCGGCTCGAAGCGGGAGCGTCGATTCCCGGCGCCGAACGGGGCGTGCGAAGCCCACTCTTTCTTCAGACCCACCGTGACGTTGGTCTGCTCGAGGGTGAGCGCCTGCCCCTTCAAGGACCACAGGGCGCCCCCCTGTATGAGATCGGCGGAAACCTGCTCGAATTGCCGCCAGCGATCGAGGCCCCCATGAGCTTCGATGGCAAAATCCTTGAGTTGCTTCATTGGTGCGCTCCTGCGAGAGCCACGCGGGATCGCGCGGCCTTTGTGGCGGGAGCCTAGATGCTCGGCCAAGCCTGCCGAACGACTTAGATGCCTTGATTCCAGACACGACCGCGAGCCGGGCTTTCCAAACGCCTCTGCAAGCCGAGTGCGCTACCTTAGACGCTGGTACGATGCCGTTTCGACCCGGTCGACCGTTAATAATAAAACGGTTTCATTCGTGAAAACGCACCGCTTGAGCAACTGACGCGCGGCTGGTTCGATACATGCGAGCATCGGATTGCTCGGTTGTGGGCAAGTCCCTCAATGCGTCGGCTTGGCGCTGTAATTGTTCCCCCTTTCGTCCGACGCTGTCGCGATCAGAAATCGGGGAACGAAAGCTCCGTCAATACTTTGGAATCATGAGACCGTCGCTCGCCGTTAAACTACACGGCGCATGTCGCGGATAGCCAAAGGTTCCTACGCGGGGCCCGCTGTTCTCAACAACAAGCGCTCGCACAGATAGTCAAAAGCGGCGGTCTCCGGTTCCATTCCAGAATTGCCAGCCGCGCTCGCAAGCGGGGAGCTGCGTGAGGGGTTGCGCCGATGCTGGCGCTTTCTTACTGAGGCTTCCTATGCACAACCGCATTGATATAGATCCCCAGCACAGCCGAGCAATTGTAGAAGAGATTGGAGGGAGACTACGCGCGTTCCTGAAAGCAGAACCGGAACTACCGGGGAGCCTCAGCACGCAAATCGACCGGCTCCGGGAATTGGAGGAGCAGTCACCATCAATCATTCCCAATGCCGAGCGCTGGGACAAACCTCGGCGGTGAGCCGCCTCGGGACAGTACAGACGGCGCAGCCGAACAGGACGAGCAATGCCACCAGTGATGCTCCGTGCATCAAACATCTTGAGAGAGTACGGTGAGGCGCGATCCGAGTTGATCGGCAAGGCCGTCGTCCTTACCGATGGACAGGCAGGCACGGTCGAGCACGTTTGGCTGGATGAACTGCACGGGCTCCGCGTTTCGATCGCTGGTCATGATGGAAGATGGCCGGTCTCAACCATCAAGTTTGCTGAGTCCTAGACCTCGCGGCTGCGCGTTGCCCAGATCGCGTGCTCCTTTCAGAACATTCCAATCAAGATGAAAATCCCGACCTCGGTCAGGAAAGTGACGCTCATGATCGCGACCGTAAGGAACACGTCGCTCGCCGAGAGAGGATCCATGAATGCCTCGCATCTTGCGAAGCCCGGGGAGTAAATCATTCAGGCTAGAAAATGTTTCGGTTCCAAACGCAGACGGCGCGAGATGCGAGCGGCGCGGACATCCGAGGCGGCCTTAAGGCGAAGCCCGCTTAGGGGCATTTCGAGACCTGGCCGCTGTTCTGAACGATGTCGGGTTGCCCCTCACGAACCGACACCGCCGAGCCAGAGCATAAGGTCGGCAATGGGCCAACAGGCGACAATGATGAGCAAGGCCGCCAACTGGGGCGGCCTTACTCACTCTTAAATTCCGCAATCTTTCGATCTTGACACCATAGCTCTACGTCGTAGCCATCTACCAAGCATCTGGCGCGCTTCTTGGCTTCGGTTTCGTCCTTGCACATTAGAATGATGCGAAGCTCGATATGCCCTGCATCTACTGACCCCCTTCGCGCTCGGTCGGCCTGAGACGGCCTTATTCCTCAGGGGGTTGCAGACCCGAGGACGTCAGCCATTCGTCTACATGAGAAGCGGTTTCGAGCTGGCGCAGTCTGCGTTCTAGAAGATCGCGCTGCGGTCCTGGCTGCGTATTTTCGATTTCCGCTATGATGCGAGCTCGTTCCACGTGCAGATTGTCGTCGATGTGGGATTGTGAGTGTCGTCCCATGGCACTCTCCTTTCCCTGCGTGAATTGGGAGGGAGCGCAACTGGCGTTCTCACCACCGATCAAGGCACGGTGCCGTGCGGTGATAGAACTAGTATGCACCCGGAACGGGAGCGACGCCAAGATCCGGTAGTGGCCATTGAACCGGATCTGAGATCTCGCCACTTCGCTCATGGGCCAACAGGGGAAGCAGCGCGGCTCGACCGTTCACTGAGCAAGCACGTCCTGATGGCGTCCGGCGTGGCCAAGCCTGGAACGCCTCAGCGACAAGATTAGCGGAAAAGCAGCCGCCGGGTTGAGAGCGGCGACGGCTTCTTCTTTACGCGCTCAGACGGCCGCGACTACCCGTCGCGTCGCATGAAGGAAACGGTTAGCGGGCGCTGCGGCGCCATCAATTGGATGACGCTCCTGTTTGCGCAATTCATCGACTAGACGTTCGAGGTAGGGTGGCAGAGGCGAGGCTTCGAGAGATAAGTTCTGTTGCAATCCGTCACCCACCTCGTCATAGATCGACCGGGCGGCCTTATGATCAATGTGGTCCGATATTCGACTGGTCGGTTCCATATCGCGACCTTTCTATTAGGCCCCACGATTAACTCAAGTTACAGGGATGCGAAAATGTTTCGCGCACATTCGAAGAATGCCGATGGCTCCGTTGAATGGAACGAAGACACTGTGTGCGTCAGAACGATTGCCATTGTCAGCGCTGATACCTGCAACCCGCTGAATTAGTGAAACTCTTGGGGCGCGACTTTCAACACTTAGAATGTCCGTTCCGGGTCAGGAGCGTTGCTGTGGCCGTGCGCCGGTCACTTCCGATCTACCCCCGACTCCAGACGTGGCGCTGCGATGCGATAACTGACGCGAAGGGCCAGAACCGGACCTCATACGCCCTTCTATGAAGAGAGCGATGCGACATTCAGGAGTTGGGCCCGATGCTCCTGAGCATGGCCTTGTCCCGGTGTGGCGTGGCGCGGTTTCGTGCCTGCTCACGGATCGCGAGATGCGAGGTACGCGACAATCGCGAGAAGGTCCTGCTCGTCGAGATTGGCTACAATTTGGGCCATTAACGGGCTCCATTCTCCCGTTCGAGCGCCATGCTGGAAGTCATAGAGCTGCCGGAACATGTAGCTCGGTGAACGACCAGCAATGCTTGGCAGCGGTCCAAGCCCTTTCAGGTCCGCGCCATGGCACAACCCGCATTGGATCGTTTTGCCCGACCCACCTTTCATGACTAGCGCCTCGCCTTTGGCGAGGCTCCCGATTGGTGCATACGCTGTGAAGGTCGATCGAGGGTCGCGGCTTTCGAAGCGGAGCAGATCGTCGGGGATCTCCACGATCCGCGCTCCGATCGGCTCGCGCTCGCTGGTTTCCACCGCCGCCCAAAGCAGACCCGCCACATAGGTCTTTGGCGCGGTGTCGCTCTCGACCACCTTGATGCGTTTGCGCGGCTGCAAGGCCGAAAAGTAGGCTGCCGCGGCTTCGATTTCGGCGTCAGTGATCGGCTTGGAAAGCTCGATCATTAGCTTTGGCGGAATTCGCTCGGGGAGGGCTGTACTACGCGCCCCGCTCTTGTAGTCGGCCATTTGCTGGATGATGTAGCTCTTCGGCAGCCCTGCAACGTCCGCGTTTTCCGGACCACCAGGCCCGGTGGCGCGGTGACAAAATCCGCATGCGAACACACCGGGTTTGCGGCCGTTCGCGACGATGTCCGGCAGCGCGCCGTGATCGCTGGGGTGCCAAATGGGCGCAACAAAACGATCACGCAACTGGCTCCAGGTATAGCCGGCCGTGCTCTCTGGCACGCGAACTGGCTTTCCGTCATCGACGGGAGGCTTGTAGTCGGGATTGTTCGGCGTATAGGCCCAAGCGGGAGGACCGTCTGCGGCGGTTGCCATCCGTATCGCGAGTAAGCCACAAACGATCACAGACGAGAGCAGCGCGGGAACAATCCTCATTTTCAGTTCCCCGAGTGTCCGGGCCGGCAGCTATGGGGAGCTTGCCTCACCCATGAACTCCGGGCAAGCCATTCAGCTGCGACGTTTTGATCTCGGCGTTGCTGTGAAGCCCCGCCGGGTTCGACGCGACCGGGGTCATTCATGACGCGAAAGGCGGTACCGTTTACTACCCCCTATCCGGTCAAGCACGACACCAAGTATGTCTGAGTTGGGTCAAAAGCCGATATCAGCCCAACTCGTTGTTATGCCCCCAATGGGGCCACAACCGGGGCTTTGCTTGTTTACTCAATGACCGTATCGGCAATCGCGACGAGCGCAGGAGGTACGGAAAGCCCCAGCTGCTTGGCTGTCTTGATATTAATGGACAACTCGAATTTGGTGACTTGGTAGATCGGGATGTCGCCGGGCTTTGCTCCTCGGAGAATTGCGTCGATATTATTGGCGACGCGCTTATTCAATTCGATCAGGTCGAACGAATAGGCCATTAAGCCCCCGGCCTCGACGGATTCGGTAAACGAAAAAATCGCCGGAAGCTTCACGTCGCTGAGCAACTTGGCGATCAAAGTGCTGTTTTGAAAGGTCTCAGGCGAAGGGAGGACCATGACTGCATTTGCACCGTCGCGGGAGATGCTCTCGATGGCCGCCCGATAGTCTGCTTCGCTGGCACCAAATTCCACTAAAGACACCCGGAGAGCGAGGCTTGCCGCTTCGGCCGCTGCGCGAATTGCGGGGCCTGCGGTTGGCCCATTCCAGTACGCTCGAAGAGCGAGACACCCAAGTATCGAGATCGTCGGAACCATCTCGCGCAACAGTGCAATTCGCTTTCCATGAATGGATAGACCAGCGTCGATGCTGGCTCCCGTGAAATTGCCGCCTGGGTGAGCCAGACTTTCGGCGAGCCCTTGCTTAACGGGGTCGGAAGTGGTCACTACAACCGGAATACGCGATGTTAGCTTTTTGAAGATGACGGCGTCAGCGCCAATGACGTAGATGATTGCCGGGTTGCCGCGAACGACTTCCGTCGCCAGGGCTTCGAGGCCGGACGTGTTCTGCTCTCGGCCGTAACGTTCGACCTCGAGGTTTTGTCCCTCTATCTGCCCCAACCGCCGAAGCTCAGCGAATAAGGCTCGCCAAGCTTTGGTTTTGCTATGCTCACGCAAGTCCGCGCTTGGCTCTGCTGGGCTGAAAATAGCAAGGCGCTTGCGATTGGGGATCTGCTGTGCACCCGCAGCGAGCGGCCATACGACCGCCGCACCGCCAACAAGAAGACTGATGAAATCGCGCCGTCTCATGCAGCCCTCCAAGGAGGCTCAGGACCACGCTAGATTCAGTTGGAAGCATACCACATCGCGGCATGGGAGTCGGGGTATTGGAGGCGCAAGATGTCGCGCGCGGCAATCCGCTGTTCTGCGTTGCGCCATGACCGCTAAGGGTCAAAGGCTGCCCTCGGCAGCTCCACGACGCTATTCGCTCAGCTCTCGAAAGCGGACAGTGCGAGGCCAAGAGCGGAAGTCAGCTAAGGGCCAAAACCGGAAGTGGAATGGTTTTCGATACATCTAGGGCGATTGATCTTAGGCCTGTACCAAGCGACAGTATGGACATGGAGATGCAATGTCCGAACTGGAAAAGTCATTCTTGGCTTCCCTATTGTTGGGCCATCTTGATATTTTCTTGTTCGCGGGTGGTGGTCGCGCTCGGGCTGGTATTCTCTCAAAAATATCTGGCCATCGGGAGGGCCGATGTCTGGTCTGCGGGACCGATCTGGTACCACCAATTGTTACAATGGGACTCGGAATGGTATTTCAAGATCGTCACAGAAGGCTATCGGTATAACGGCGATCCGACTATTCAACAGAATATCGTGTTTTACCCGCTGTATCCCATTCTCGCACGGGGCCTGACAACGATTAGCGGCCTCACGCCTGCGGATGCTTTGCTGTTGGTATCGAATGTCGCAGGATTGTTTGCTATCGTCGTTCTTTTCAAGCTGGTTCGCGAGGAATCTGGTGATCAACTCGCTCTCGCCACCATCGCGCTGTTCAGCTTTTTTCCGGCTTCGGTTTTGCTATCGGCCGGGTATACCGAATCCTTAGCACTGCTTCTAATCGTTTCGTTTTTTCTCGTTTTAAAACGAAAACATTATTTGTCGGCAGCGCTGCTCGCAGGCTTGGCACTTACCGACCGATCAACGGGCATTGTATTATTGCCGGTCCTTCTCTGGGAGATGTGGCGCAATCGCAATGACAAGCCATTCCTTGTTGCCCTCTTGCCATGCATCCTTCTCGCGACATCGGGTATCTGGCTGTTCATGATTTATCTCTGGAGCTCTTTCGGGGCTCCGTTTGCATTTTCAGATGGGCAGACGGCTTTCCATCAAGGAACGACCTTGGCTACACGATTGATTGCAGCACTCAAATTTGAACCCTTCACCCGAATGATGCTCAATGACTGGAATCCATGGGGGCAAGCCAGCTGGTTTACATTGTTGTTCCTTGTCCTGATTGTTGTGGGTTGGTCTCGACTGCCCTCAACTTGGACAGTGTTTGCCATGGGTGTGCTGTTGTTGCCATATCTAACACTCAGCGGTGGGCCGGCAGGCTTCGTCTCAATGAGCCGATTTAATCTCCTCTCATTTCCACTTTTTGTAGTGCTGGCTGATTTGGGATTGCGAGCGAAGTGGCTTTTTGCAGGAGTGATAGGACTTTTCGGTGCGTCTTTGCTCATGAACGCCGCCCTGTTTGCTCGGAGAATTTGGATCGGTTGATCGCTACAAGGCGCTCACGGCGACATCTCCCTAGCCGCAGCGACCAGTTTCACACTGCGTACCCCGCAATAGATCTTTCAGATCTAACGTCCGCTCCGGGTCACCAGCGGACAAATCTCGATAAGCTTCCGATAGCCCGCTCCTGCCGAAAGCAGCCTTCGCACCCTCGCTTCGCACTGCTTCGAACCCCTTCGCACTCATGTGCTTCGCACCCCCCTTATACCCCCCGGCCGGTGCGAAGCCCGGCCCCGGTCTCCGAAGACCGGGCCGGGCTTCGCCCTAACTCGTTACTCAGCTAAAAGGTGACTTTGGCGCGCGAGGCGGCAATATCTGCTAGGGACCTATAAGTCGAAATCACAGCAAACAGCATCTCTATTCGATCACCTCATCGGCGCGAAGGAGCAATAAGGTCGGCACGCTGAGACCGAGTGCGTTGGCAGTTTTCATGTTGATCACGAAGTCGAATTTGACCGGCTGCTCTACCGGCAGATCAGACGGCTTGGCGCCTTTGAGGATCTTATCGACGTAGCTTCCTGCGCGGCGGAACAGATCGGCTATATCGGGGCCGTAGACGATCAATCCATCACTAGCGAATTGTCGGGAGAAATGAATCGCAGGCAGATGATGTTTCGCCGCGAGCGCGACAACTCGGGGGGCCTCGACAACGGTGAGAGTATCGCCAAAAACAATGATTGCATCCGCGCGCTGGGCTGCGGCCGAGGCAAAGGCAACATCAAGTTCCTCGGCCGTGGTCGCCTGAACTATCGGCAGAGCCACGCCGAGGTTGCGCGCCGTACTTGGTACCTCATCGGCTAACAACAGCCTGTGCATTGGGTTGCCGGGATTGACCAAGATCGCAATTTGCGAGGCACCGGGCACCAGTTCCCGCAGGATTTCTATTCGTTTTGCGACGAAACTTCCTGGCACGTAGGTCGCAAGCCCCGTTATGTTGCCGCCCGGACGCGCTAGGCTTTGTACGAGGCCGAGTCCCACGGGATCGGCCACAGCTACGAATACAATGGGAATGGTCGTGGTCGCCGATTTCAGGGCTTCGGTTGCCTGTGGTGCCGCGACGACGAGCACATCGGGACGGAGAGCAATCAGATCGGCAATTGAAACTGGCAGTCGGTCCGGGGGTTGGGAAAAACGATAGTCAATAGTCAGGTTTCTTCCGTCTATCCAGCCATTGTTTCGCAATCCATCGAACAACGCCCGCTCGGCTTGATTGAGCGCCTGCCCGCCTCCGTCACCTACGGCGAGAAAGCCAAGTCGATGGCGTCTACCCTGCGCGCGCAAACGCCCTGACCAAGCGAGAAACGCCGCAGCGGCTATAAACTCTCGCCGCTTCATTCGACCCTCATCGCAACTTGAGGAGGACGCAGTGCAGAGTATCAGATTTCAAGGGTCGTGGTACTCGGTGAGATGCTTTGCTGCGTCGCAAAGCGGGAAGGCGCATGCCCGCAACCGGTCACTACCAGCCTCAGCCTGACGTGCGATAACAAACAGAGACTTAAACCGCGACAGCGCTGTGATGATCTCTTCTACCATGCCCTCCGCAAAATATTCCTGCTCAGGGTCGCCGCTCATGTTCTCAAACGGCAGCACGGCGATGGAAGGTCTGTCGGGGAGCGCAAGATCGAGTTTTTGAAGTTCTACCTGATCGTCGGCAACTGTTGCGCCTGCCGGTTCCTTCGCTTCCCGAACAGCTCCAACGAAACGAAAGCCCTTGCGCTGTAGTGTCTTGATGAAGCGTTGTTCGTCGCCAGAATCGCCAATTGCAATCCGGGCGGCGTTTAAGCGGGTTGTCAGCGCCGCATCGGATACGCTTCGCCCATTCCAAATGGCTTTGATGAGGTCATCCGTGCTGACAACTCGCTCCCTATTGCGGATCAGGTAATCGATCAGGTCAAATACCTGTGGTGCGACGGAGACGACGTCCGCCCCGCGATGCAGCTCGCGTCGGTCCGTGTCGAATACGTACTCCGCGAAGAGATAGCGCAAGATGCGAATCCCGTTGGATGAGGGCTCCCATAACCGGGTAGCGCTTTGGCCTCGCCGAAAATCGCGAGAATAAGCCGCCGGTTGGGACAATGTAAGCTGCCGGTCAAGCGTCCCCGCCAATCCCGCGGCACTCTCCCGTCGGGGGAAAAACACCGTCCAGGAGACACCAGAATGACCACGACGCACGGCACTACGTGGCTGGAATGGACATCCGTATCGACCTGGCATGTCACCAGCTTCATCTCGAAATGTTGGGATGCCTTTCAGGAGCGCCGCGAACGCCAAAAATTGAGCGCCACCTTGTCCGACCTAAGCGACGGAGAACTGATGGATATCGGCACCACGCGCGGCGAGATCGACTACGTCGCCTCGCACCGAGGTATTGACCCGGGGGGCATCCGATCCGGCGAATGGCTGCGATATCTGCCAACGGTGGACGGCCAGGTTGGGCCTAGGCCAACAGCTGACATCGAGGGACGTCAATGGAATGACAGAAGCGGACAGATTAAGTCGGGCTTTATTCGATAACCTCGTCGGCGCGTGTTAGAATGCTCTCCGAGATGTTCAGGCCGAGCCAGCTGACCGCCTCGACCGCGACATTTATCTGGTGCTTGAAGACTTCGGCGCGCGTGCCGGTTGCGCCTGGCGCGAGACCGACGAGACTGACACCGACCTCGAGACGATCCTGCAAAATCTCCGGTCCGGCCAGTACGCCTATCCGGTCCGAATTGTATCCTTCAATGCGGTCGAGGGGTGGTCGCGGGATGCGACTTCCGGGGTCGCCGACGCATTGGCCCAGCGCGCAACCGACACCGACGCCAAGATCTCGTCTGCGCTGCAAGACTTCATCGCCGCTAACGCCACAAAGCGCTTCGACATGCAGCTAGCGCTGCCATTGCAGTGGGTCGCCTGATGTTCAGCGAGGGTAACCCGGCGGCGGCCGGTGCCACCACCACGACGTGCGTCAACTGTGACGATCACGGCTGGGTATCGGGACAGAACATCACCCTGATCAGATTTGGGCGACACAATCAATGAGGGTTGGCCCGAACGCTTCGCAATGCGCGCGAATGCGATCGGCCTTCAAAGAATCAAAAAGAACTTAGGAGCCAGTGAGCCCTTCTCACGTTGTTGAGGAAACAACCCAAGGAGGAACTCATGCGTCGCATCGCACTTGCAGCAATCGTTGTTGCCGTTGGCTTGACGCCAGTGGTGGCTCAACAGACCTCGCCAAACATGCAAAACGAAGCCGATAAAGGCATCAAGACTCAAAACTCCGGTGCGTCGGGTTACGTCGGTGAACAGGACAGACCAGGTTCCGCAGCGCAGATGCCGGGCAGCAGCTCGGGTCGCGCCGATTCTACGACGACGGCACCAAGCGCTCAAAATTCGGGAACAGGAATTGCCGGAGCCCCGGGTAGCACAAGCGGCCCCTCTCCTAAAGGTACTGTCGGTCAGAACACGACGACCCAGCAACAGGACTCATCGAATATCAAAGGTCTGCCGGGAAACAAGAGCGGCCCGCCCGCCAAGCGTTGACGGCTCGTTGCTCGAAGGCGCGTGGCGTAATCGCCACGCGCCCTGATTGCTCTTATACCGGCAAATTATCGGTCATGCCGGGAGGAAGCTCATCTGGTTGCGACCGTTCCGCCAGAAGCTGTTTTTCGGCTTCAAACCAGAAGGTCTCCATGTCCCCGCTTGGCTCGCCCGCAGCACGCCAAAGCTCGTAGGCACGAATACGAATGTCTTCCTGACTTAAGTTTGGCATGGTCGCTCCTCCTATTGCGCAAACCTTGCTCTAGAAGTTCTCGCGATCGATCTTCGGTGCCGCCGGAAAACGTATCGACGTTTGAGTCTTGCGGTTGTCGTCCGAGCGGCATACTCGATGCGATCTATGTCGGCGTTATCGGCCGCAGTAACGTCCAAACGCCAATTCATGCCGTTCGGATAACCTTCGTCGCATTCGATTTCGACCGCGATGACCAATTCGCCTCCCGGAAAGCTCCGGATCTCCTGCAGTGCTATCAGCTCCAGATCTTTCCTTGACACGCTGATCATTGCGAGGCTCCGCCCGCCACTTCCTCTGACAATACGTTGCGTTATTGCCTCGTTCCTAAAGCTTGAGACGAACAGCATGCCGTCTTGTCGCACAGGTAAGGCACAGCAGACCCCGTCAGTTCTGGAGGAACCAGGCTCTCCACGGTTCATTGTCGCTCGAGGAGGACGCCATGACTGACACGCCATCCCAAACCCAAACCTCAACTTTCGCTGCCGCCAACGAAACGGTCCGCGAGGTCGCACGCGATGTCCGCCAGGGGCTCGGCGACGGCGAGCCGCCTGGCCACTGGAAGGCTATCGTCAGCGACCTAACGCGCGAGGCTCCGCTCGCATCGCTCGGAATCGCCTTCCTGATTGGATATATATTGGCGCGCCGTTGATCGCTTCCCGCTCTTGGCGTCGAGGACGATGAACGTGCGGCCTTCCAGGTCGAGGCCGAAGCCAACGGCAAGAACGCCGAATGCGTCAAAGCGCGCTGGCCAATTTCCACGATAACCGCGGCACAGCCGCGACGCTGCTGGCTGAGGCCGGCGCAACGGCCCCGGAGATCGCCGAGGCGCTATGCTGGAGCGTCGATAAGGCGCAGAAGGTGATCGATCTCTACCTCGCCAGCGGGGCGTGCTGGCGGCCAATGCAATAGCGAAGCTTGAGCAATTTCGAGATCGAAAGAGACTGCACCACCGGAGTAGAAGCCAAGCAGCGACTGCTGGAGGCGAATATGATTTGCGCCTTCGGTTTTGCGGCTTCTACGGCGTGATGCGTCGCAGCGATGGCTGCCTGGTGCGCTGCGTCTAAACACTCTGGAACCACCCATCGGACCATCGGTATGCATTCACCTTTGTTCTGCACGTGGATGCGCGTGCAGGAACACAGGCCGATGAGTTCGCATTGTCCATCAGTTTCATTTGTGCGTGAGGCCGATCATGCAAGTTCTTTGTAGAATGATCGCGATTGCAACAATCCCAGCTTGGATGGCGATCTACTCAACTCCTGCTGTCGGACAAAACTTCGATGACAGGTGGTCCATCATTCCAAGAGCTCACGCGGAGCCAGCTCCTGAAGGAAGCGACCAGACAAAGAAGGACGAAACGCAAACGCAACCTTCGATCACACAGCAAACGCAACCTCAGACTTCGGAAGAGCCCTCGAAAGATCGTTCAAGAGCTCAATCTCAGAATCGAGTCTTCTCCGGCACGGCCTCCTACTATTCTTATGCCAAAGGCAAGACAGCGAGCGGTTCGTCGTTTGATCGTAATCGGCTAACAGCAGCGCACCGCCGCCTGCCCTTCGGTACCAAGCTGCGCGTCACCCACGGAAGCCGAAGCGTCATCGTCATAGTCAATGACCGCGGTCCGTTCGTCCGCGGTCGTGTCCTCGACCTTTCGTTGGCCGCGGCGCGGAGCTTGGGTATTACGGATCGTGGCGTGGCTCAGGTTCATGCGGAGGTGTTGTGAGCATTCGGTGGTGTCTCAGTTTGTAATTTGGCGAGCGACCTTATGAGTCCTCGTTGGTTTTTTGCTCGCTGGCTTCTAGCTGAAGCAATCCAATGAAAACTACCAAACCGACAAGCGCTCCGATGGCCGCGCCAGTATTTTCCGCGAAAAGACTCCCGCCGATGCCTTTGCCGATGAACGAGCCGAAAATGGCGGTGAACCAACACCATAACGCGGCAAATATCGCCAATGCGGCGTACTTGCAGGCGGTTAAGAGCTTTCGGCCGATCGAGGCAATTGACATTTCTCGACCCTATAAAAAGCGCGAAGCCGCTGAGATTTCAAACTGAGACACTACCGAGCATTCGACCACTCGAGGAGTATGGGGGCAGGATCGCTTGTGCAGATAGATAGGTGACGAGGGTCGCTAACGCTTTCGCCTTCTCCGACTGCGCGGGTTGCTCGATAAGCCGACATAAACGTGCGCGTCCATGCACGTTAACTTATCCGGGCATACATCTGATGGGTATCAACGCGGGCTCGCTATTTCCTTGGTCTGGACGGATGAAGCATGCTCTATTCGAGCGCCTTACTTCGGTAGCTGCAAGCCGGGTGAGTTCAGCCATCCCTCGATATGGGCGGCGACATCGGCTTCGCGGGCCGTCCTCAAAAGGTCCTCCTGCTCTGGACCCTGCGGCAATCGCTCTGCCTTTTCTCTCGCTAGTCTGGCTTCCTTGATGAGCTGCTCTCCGAGCGTTCTATTCGGTGTGAACCGGAAGCGCTTCATGACTTCCACCTGTCACCAAGTTCGCTCTGCTTAAACCCTTTCAGGCCACCGAAGTTCTACGGAACTCTACACCTTGTGTTCGCGCAGCGGAACACCTTCGTTCGCCGCATGTTCTCGAAGTGAAGGGGGCTACGCCCTCCACCTTCCGCCTAGTCCATCCGGGCAATGAACAGAGTTCCGGAATCCGGAACCTTGCCAATTCCCAAAATTGTACAGCGGTGAACCAGACGGAATTCGCGAACAAAACGGCAGCAACTAGCAAGGAGGACCATCATGAGCAGTATGAACTCTGTGGTTCACTTCGAAATGCCCTACGACGACCGCGAACGCATGGCGAAGTTCTATGAAAACGTATTTGGCTGGCAGACACAGATGCTCGGGGAGGAAATGGACAACTATGTCCTTGCCACGACAACCCAAACGGACGAGAGCGGCCCCAAGCGACCAAGCGCGATCAATGGCGGCTTTTTTCCGAGGAAGCCCGATTGGCCGGCGCAATACCCTTCCCTCGTCATCGCAGTCGATGACATTCACGCTGCGATGAGCCAAGTGACTGACGCTGGTGGCACGATACTGGGCGAGCCTTTGACGATACAAGGCGTAGGCCAGTACGTCTCGTTCTTTGACACAGAGGGCAACCGCGTAAGCATGCTTCAACCCATTCCGCGCAACTAACATGCCCGCATGACGGAATAGGCATGAAAGAGATCTCGCTGCCCGAGATGTCCCTGTTGGGCACCTACGACGCGATCAAGTGACGTTTGTTCGATGTCTGCATCGGGTCAATCGCGTCGGTTTGGCTCTCAGCCGCATATTTCCGGTCTGCCCCTATCAACCGACACGCAACCGCACCGCGTCAACGGGAGCGATGGGCCATGTGTGGACGGCTCCGGGTTGGCAAGAAGAATCTTCACGTCGCAGTATTGGTCGGAGCAGCCATGTGTTCGGCCTGTTAGCGCGGTTCACGCGACCGCTGGCCATAATGCCCTCCGCGGATCAGGTCCCGGTCAAAAGCACGCATTCGATGATGCCATGGCCCAAGTGGGTTGTCCTGATCGCCGGATCGACCGATAGCGGATGACCGCGAGCGCGCCGGCTGTAAACAAGCTGTGCAAATAGCGATCGCCTTGTTTGCTGATACTGCCAAGCTTGTTCTTGCCCCCGCCTCGAGTTCTGCTTCGGCACGAGCCCGACCCAGGCCGAGAAGTCCCGTCCCGATCGGAAAACCTTGGGATCAGCAATGCTTGCGACTAGAGCTGTTGCCAGCGCCGGACCGACACCGGGGATCGCGTCAAGTTGCTTGCTCGTCACATTTGACCGATGCCAAGCGATGATGCGGCGATCGAACTCCAGTATCTGGGCCTTCAGCGAGCGCAATTGGCTGCCCAGCGCAGTGAGGCACATTCGTGCGACCTCTGGGAGCCGGTGATCGGCTGTATCGGTGACGACCTCAAGCAGCTGCTCGACACCCTTGCGCCCGACGGGGGCGACGATCCCGAACTCGGCAAGATACGCGCGGATCGAATTGATGACGGCGGTCTGCTGGCGAACGAACAGATGACGCGCACGATGAAGCATCAGGCAACTCTGCTGCTCAGATGTCTTGGTCGGCACGAACCGCATGTTTGGCCTCGTGACTGCCTCGCAAATCGCCTCCGCGTCGGTGGTGTCGTTCTTCTGCCGCTTGACGTAGGGCTTCACATAGACCGGCGGCATCAACCGCACCGTATGGCCGAGCGCCTGCAACTCGCGGGACCAATGGTGCGACGAGGCGCCGGCCTCGATCCCCACCAGGCATGGCTGTAGCCTCTGGAAACACGCCAGGACGTGCTGGCGCCTCAGCTGACGGCGTATGACCACCTGGCCGGCCGCATCAACGCCATGCATTTGAAAGACCGACTTCGCGATATCCAGACCGATTGTCGAAATTGACTGCATAGGTTGCTCCTCCGAATCTTGGGAGCCTTAAACAGCGCCCACTCCTTGGTACGCTCGTGCCGGTGGAGGAGCCGTCCACAGCATCATGAGCCGACATCGCTCCAATCAAGCGGCGATACTTGTCGGGCTTCTTAACGGCCGTAAGGGAAGCAGCGGTGGCGATCGAGTGTGAGGCCGAAATGCGTTCCCAGCGCAGCGATGGCCGCGTCCTGCTCAGGATAAGGATCGGCATTGGATGCGGCAACGATGATGATCCGGAACCCGCCGCGATCCTTGCCACCCGGAGGCAGCATCGCTGTAGCCAGGGCATTGCCCTCCCTGTCGCGGAGCGTGAGGAAAACCGGCATCTCTCGCTGTACATAGGCCTCGAGGCCGATGTCGCGCTCGATCGCGTCCGGCCGCTCCGGACGCCAGGACTGGACTGCCTTCTCCCACTCATTGCGGAAATATTTCTCGACTGTGTGGCCCATCAGGCGCGACTCATGCGCCGCTTCACCTTCCGTCTCGATACGGAACCAGGCCTTACCCTTCGGCGCGTCGCAAACGTACCGCATTTCGCTCGTCCGCGATCGCCGCAATTCTAGGGCGGCGGGCCTACAAAGCCAATGTGAGACTCGCTCCCGTGTATAGCGCTGCACGGTCAGAGGGGCCAAGAGTTCTCGATTGGACGTTGAAGTTCTAGTGAGCCCAAACAATACTAGGTCGACCGGAATAATCCTCTTCAAGGAGCGTCCCGATGCCTAACGTAAGGGAAAAGGAACGCGAAGCCCGCCGGAAGATCATTCGCCAATGGGCGAAGCTTCCGAAGGATAAACGGCAGTCTATCGAGGGGATTTCTGAATTCGCCAGGACCGCCGCTCAGCAGAACGAGAACGCATTCGTCCGCAGTCGTCGCGATCCGTATCAGAAGATCATGGGATGGCTATTGCCGCGTGCTCATCTCTGAACGACTGAGTCCTCTGCACATCCTTCGAAGGCGACACCGGGTTCTTCAGCCTGACCCCATGTGGCGAACGGCCCGCGCGATTTAGGGACCAAACCACGCACCTTGTCGCAAACCACATTGAGCGGGATTTTGTGAATCCGATCAGGCGACGCCCGATTTCCGTTTAGGGTCATTCGCGACGGGATTGGGCTGGTGGCAAGTCCGGTTATCGTCCGCTATGCCCCGATAGCTACCAAATCTGCATCGCCCCGAAATGACTCGATGGCCAATTTCGGACACAGCCCTTTGCTCGCTAACAATATCCAGCCCAAAGTCGCCCGGAGATGGCATCCTGTCGTCAACCGAAGGATGCTGACATGGCCAGGGGCGAACAAAGAAGCAATCGGGAGAAGAAGAAGCCTAAGGAAGAAAAGGCTAAGACAATTGCCGCCCGCCCCAAGCCAAAAGGGCGAGGCGGCGGTATGGCAGCCAAACCTCGCG
Organism: Bradyrhizobium sp. 613_E4_N2_2; assembly: GCF_052075995.1. Taxonomy (NCBI): domain Bacteria; kingdom Pseudomonadati; phylum Pseudomonadota; class Alphaproteobacteria; order Hyphomicrobiales; family Nitrobacteraceae; genus Bradyrhizobium; species Bradyrhizobium sp. 613_E4_N2_2. Next base: position 2,330,884 of record NZ_CP197234.1, on the reverse strand, counting down.
CCCGGCCAAAAGAAATAGAAATGCCTCGCGGAATTTGATGCCCCCGAATGCGGCACATGCTCCAAGTCCCGTCCTGGTATTGTGCGTTACAGCAAAAATGCGCGCTGATGTCGCAGATGGGTCAGGAGCCGACTTCGGCCGACTCCCTTCCCCAGATCGGCCTAAGCGGACCAGGGCATTGTAATCATAAAGCGCAGAGCCAAAACGGTATGGATCGCTGTCGCTCGGCCAGTGACGCGCCAACCACCCATTCGTCACCCCAGCCAACAGACCTTCTGCGCACGATCCCACCCTTCCCAGCGAAGAAACCGAGTCCTAGAATTATAGGGTCAAGCGGAGCTATAGTGAGTTCTGAGCTTAGCGAAATACCCAGTCCTGACCTTGGTGTACGGAAAGGAAGGATCCCAGCCAATACACTCTTGCCTCGATCAAGGTCCCCGCCAGGGTGAATTTTGTTTGGTTGGGCTTCCTGCAGTGCGGGAGGACATCCATGAGTGCCATCAACAATTCCAATGGGCTCCAGACGAAGCTCTTGTGGATCGCGGTCGCCCTTCTGGGTGCCGTGACATTCGCGATCGTGGCGCTCAATCGAGGTGAAACGGTCAACGCCGCGTGGCTAGTCGTCGCCGCGATTTGCATCTATTTCATCGCCTACCGGTTTTATGGATTGTTCGTCGCGGACCGGGTGCTCGGGGTCGATGGCACGCGACTGACGCCTGCCGTTCGCCACAATGACGGTCTCGATTACGTTCCGACCAACCGGTACGTGCTCTACGGCCATCATTTCGCGGCGATCGCCGGCGCGGGTCCACTGGTTGGTCCGGTGCTTGCCGCGCAAATGGGCTATATGCCGGGCGTGCTCTGGATTCTCGCCGGCGCGGTGTTTGGAGGCGCGATCCAGGACATGACCGTGCTGTTTCTATCGACGCGGCGTGATGGTCGCTCGCTCGGCGACATCGTGCGTGCCGAGATGGGACCAGTGGCCGGCACGATCGCAGGCGTAGGCATTCTCCTGATCTGCGTCATTGTCCTTGCGGTCCTCGCTCTCGTTGTCGTCAAGGCACTGATCGGCAGTCCGTGGGGAACTTTCGCGGTGTTCTGCTCGATTCCGATCGCGCTTCTCATGGGTGTCTATGGCCGGTTTTTCCGCCCGGGCAAGGTCGGCGAGATGTCACTGGTCGGCTGTGTGCTGCTTCTCGCAGCGCTGATCTATGGCAAGACCGTGTCCGAGACTCCCGAGCTTGCGGTGTACTTCGACCTGCAAGGAGAGACGCTCGCGCTCATCATCATAGGATACGGTTTCGTCGCATCCGTGTTGCCGATCTGGCTGCTTCTGGCGCCACGCGATTACCTTTCGACATTCCTCAAGATCGGCACCATCTCGCTTTTGGCTATCGGAATCATGATCGTTCGTCCCGATCTCCAGATGCCGGCCGTCACCAAATTCACCGACGGCAGCGGACCGGTTTGGGCCGGCGGCATGTTCCCATTCCTGTTCATTACCATCGCCTGCGGCGCCGTTTCCGGTTGGCATGCTCTCATTGCGTCAGGGACGACGCCGAAGATGATCGAGAACGAAAAGCAGATCGCTCTCGTCGGCTACGGCGGAATGTTGATGGAATCGTTCGTCGCGATCATGGCGATGATCGGCGCAAGCATCATCCATCCCGGCGTCTATTTCGCGATGAACAGCTCTGCAGGACTAATCGGCACCACGGCTGAGCAAGCCGCGCAAGTGATCTCGACATGGGGATTCGTGGTGACCCCGGACGAGATTGCTCAAATGGCCAAGGACGTCGGAGAGAACTCGATCCTGTCGCGCACCGGCGGCGCACCAACGCTTGCCGTCGGCATGGCCCATATCCTGTCGTCGTTCCTTGGTGGCCGCGCCCTGATGGGCATCTGGTACCACTTCGCGATCCTCTTCGAGGCCCTGTTCATACTCACCACGGTCGACGCCGGAACGCGCGTGCTCCGGTTCATGATTCAGGATCTCGTCGGCAACGCTATCCCGGCGTTCAAGGAAACTGCATCTTGGACCAACAACCTGATCGGTTCGGCGCTTTCGTGCGCGCTGTGGGGCTATTTCCTTTACGTCGGCGTGATCGACCCACTGGGTGGCATCTGGACGCTATGGCCTCTGTTCGGCACCGCCAACCAGATGCTGGCGGCAATCGCGTTGACAACGTGCACCGTCGTTCTGTTCAAGATGAAGCGCGAGCGGTTCGCGTGGGTGACGATCGTGCCCGCCGCGTGGCTCGTGGCCTGCACGACGACCGCGGGGCTTGAAAAGGTATTCAACCCCAATCCGAACGTGGGGTTCGTCAGCCACGCGCTCAAATACGACGACGCGATCGCGGCAGGTCAGTTGCTGGCACCGGCCAAAACGCTTGGCGAGATGAGCCGGATCGTCTTCAACGACTACGTCGATGCAACGCTTGCAGCCTTATTCGTGCTGGTCGTCGTTGCGACAGTGATCTACGGTCTAATCAATATCTGGCGAGCACTGGGCAATCCGCAGCCGACCGCAATGGAAGTAGAGTTCGCTGGTGTAGCCGCGGGAGGTAGCCATGCCTGACCTGCAGAATTTGTTCGACCAGTCCGCCAGCGCGATGCGAACCGCCCGCTATTGGAGCACGCGCACTGCGCGTCTCATGATCGGCGTTCCCGATTATGAAACCTATGTTGCGCACCGGCAAGAGAAGCACCCCGACCAGCCGATCATGACCTATGTGGAATTCTTTCGCGAACGTCAGCAAGCGCGCTATGCCATAGGGAAAGGTCACTTTAGAGGCTGCTGCTGACGACCGACAACACTTCTGCAGCTGACCGCCATCCGACGTGCGGGTATGGAAAAGGTTCTGATGACTTGATCCGACCTGAGAAGCGGGCATCGATGGACCAAGCAGCCATGACCGCTTTGGGTCAATGGCCGCCCTCGGCGGCCGACGTTAGCTTTGTCGGCTCATCTCCCGGAAAGTTACCTCAAGGTGCTCTGAAGCCTAGTCAGCTCAGCCCCGGGCCAAAAGCGGCGTGACACCGCAATACGGCGTCGCAAGAACACACGAACACAACTAAAATTTGTTCGCCGAGGGGGGGAGCGGAATATAGAGATCAGACCGTGGCCAAGCTAATCTGCCGTCCCCCGCCACAACTGACAGTCGCGTGCTGAAATCCACAAGTAAAATGGAAACCGCCGGCACCCCGTACCAAAAGAAACGCCGAAACTCAAAAGCCAAGCTTGCCCAAGTTAGAAACGAGTTTTGCAACACAATCCCCCGAGAAGCAGACATTCTCGGTAGCCGTCGGCATGTCTCAAAGGGGCCAGAAGCTGACCTCGGATTTTTGCGGATAACGATCTCCAGGCTGAGCCTCTCCCGGCTTCCTAAGGAACTCGTGCCAAGCGCAAGGCGGCCTCAACGCCGCCCTCCAGGATCTGCTCCGCCTGCGCAGCGTTGGGCACTGCCCGCGCGAACTGAAGGGTGCCCACCATGAGGCCGAAGATGGCGGTCGCACGGCGGCGGCTCGCTGATGCATCTGCGTCAGGAAGCAGTGCGGCCAATCTCGCAACGTAGCTTCGCAACCCTTTCTCGTAGTCTTTCCTGGTGGACCGGGCCTGTCGGGCGATTTCGGGGAGTAACGCCGCCGAGGGGCATCCGCCCGTCGGGTCTTCGAGGTGAGCGCGGTTCAGGTATCTCTGCGAAGTAACCGCAAGCGATCTAAAATCCCTCACCCCTCCGCACGTCCAGCAGATCAATTGGAAATTTTTGCCACCAGGCGAGTATCCATGGGGCCGAATGAAGACACACCTCACCTTTGCCTTGCGCAAGGCATCGGACAGCGTCGCTGCGGTCATTCAAGATAGGCAAGAGACGCTAGTTTCACTTGGGCCCACCACAATATACGTCGGAGTGAATGGCTTCAGCGATTACATTGCTTATGAATTCAAGTCTCACGAGTTGGTCGTGCTCGAAAGCATCCGGCGTGACAATGCGATTTACGTATTCGGACGCGATTGGGAAACGGCTTCTCGGCTATCAAAAAAGCAGATTTTAGATGCGTCGCTCCAAAAGGCGCGCATCGTGCATTCGGTTGGATGGAAAGAGAAAGTCAGAACCCTCGTGGCATAAACAATGCGAAATGAGCACTACGTTATGCACAAAAAAGCCGACGCCGAGCAAATGATCAGGCATCTTGCGTTAGAGTGGATGCACGAAACAAACTATCGTCAAAAGCCCGGTCACTACCCAACCTTTGGCGCTTTCAAGACATGGCTCGAAAGTAGGCACTACGATCACTATTTGGCATTTCGATCACGTAGTGATCCCCGGTACGAGGCCGAGGGTTGGTTTGAAGCAGCAATCCGCGACTACTGGCGCAGCATGCGTTCGCGTGGCGTGGAGCCGTAACACCAAAGGAAGCGCTCTAGCGTTCCGCGAACCCTGGCAGGTATCCTTTGGAGCAAACTTTCCGTCTGGAAGTTTGCTCGTCAACTAGGCGAACTTCTCGAAGCCCCTCCTCCACCGTTTCCGCGCGCCCCTCAACTGCCGCCGCCAAGCCGCCCAATCTTCTACCGGCTCGGGCAGAATCTTGCCTCCAACTCAATGTGCGCCTCGATCAGCTCTTGCCGCGCGATCTCGGTGCCGGTGGCGTCAACCACGACTACGACCGTACCCTAGCTCAGCAGAGCCAAATAGCTCGCCAACCTGGTCCGTCCGCGCCTCGCCGTTGTGGAAGATTAGGAAATAGTAACGACGCATAGCCGCGGTCCTCCGTCCTTTAGCCCCCGATTATGCGCCCATCTCGGGAGGTCCGCACCTGTCAAAAACGACAGGGTCCGTGCGACAGCGGCGCTAGCAAACGGGCTCGCGTCATCCACCTCACGCCGCCCTCCTCCGCGCCTCTCCTTGCGGCCTCACCGACTTCCCCGCCCGATCCTCCCGCCAACGATGCACCGCGCGCTGCGTCACGCCATCCGCGGTCACCGTCGTCAGCACCGATGGCCGCCTATGTAATGCCGGCCATCGCTGGCTGGGCGGCGCTGCTGGACTTCCATCATGTGCAGTAGATCCACCTCCGCGTTGCGCGCATCGCGATCCGCGCCAATTTGCCATCCCGCGGCCAGTAGATCTTCAACCGGCGGCGTCGGCATAGCCGCGATTGCTAGCGGACTCTGCTGGCTGGAACCTGCAGCGAGCGAAAAAATTGACTCGTCAGGGAGGTTCCGATGACACAGAAAAATCGGACGCCACGTGGGTCGAGCACAATGGATCCCGTTACTGGTTCCGGCGCGGGCCAAGTTCCGACGAAACCGCACGACTCCGGCAGTCAGGCGAATGAAACTGTCGATGGCCTGGACGCTCAAACTGAAGCTTTGCGGCACGCGGCAGAAGATACGCCATCTGCTGCAGCACCTGACGACGAAGAAAAAGTGCCGGTCTTTGACCGGGCTGGTGCTGCGCCGAAAATCTGAGCGAGAAGACTGCCATGCACTGGCGCAAAGTGCCGAGCAGAACGAGCGGCAAGGTCTTCGATGTCGTGGTCTTGGCGTCTACCGCCTCAGTCGCCGTTTCGATTGTCTTGCTGGTTCTGCATTTTCCCGCGTGTCAGCCGAAATAGATAGAACTAGCTGTTCGTTGTCGGCCATTAAATCTCCGTAAGTGCGCAGAGCGTTTGTTGCGTATATTGCGCCATGTTGATAGACCGCGCCTTCAACATCGAAGGAGCGCCGTTTTGGCCAAGAAGAAAAAGCTGGTTCGCCGCGAGTGGACGAAGGAAAATATCAAAGAATTGAAGGCGCACTCCAAGGCTCGCACGCCGGTCGTCAAAATCGCCAAGATGACCAAGCGAACCGAGGGCGCGCTACGTCAGAAGGCGATCGTGTTGGGTATCGGCCTGGGGCATCAGCGGTAAATTGACGCTGGCTTCGTTGAGGGAGCCGCCAAATTTCGATATTGTTTTAACGCTCGCATCTGCGCCGATCAGGTGCAGACTACTGCGTCCGTCAAGGCAGCCGGAGCTTTTAGCTTTCGCGGCCTTGGGGTTGAGGGCTCGCCTTCGCCAGCCCCGGCGAGTCCCACCTCAGTCAGCGGAGCTGACGCATTTAATTGTCCCACAGTGTAACATCGACGACATTGCGCCCAGGCACCCGCGCTGTACGCTTTATCTCGCCGGGGCTGGACTCAATATTTCACGTCTTATTTTTAACCCGGCTGGCCGCAGTGGTTCGTCGCTGCGGCCTTTTCGCATTGACGAATGCTTGGCAAACAGACGCGCTGACCAACAAGCCTCACTTCTTACGCTCATCGCCCAAGCTGGCGCCTTCGGCCAGCTTCATCCAATCAGCTGCAAGCCTTAACCAGGCTTCCTTGTCTGGCTGTTTAATTGCCCTTTCGGCTATGCGGCGGCATTCCTCGGCTTCGACTCGATAGCGATCCGCCTCCTCCTCGCTCATCATTCGACTCACCCAGCGAACCAACGCGGGATGGTCGACGAGGAAATCAGAGGATATTCGACGATAGACCCAAGCGGCTAACTTGGAACCGTCGCGTCGCGGTTTGGCAGGCTCATCCGGCGCGCAGATTTTCCGCCGAGTCCTTTCCGCGATTGTTCACGACGTCGAAACTAACCTTGGCTCCCTCTGCGAGTGAGGTGAAACCAGCCTTCTCGACTGCCGAGATATGGACAAACACATCTTTGCCGCCGTTGTCAGGTTGAATGAACCCGTAGCCCTTCGTCGGGTTGAACCACTTTACCGTCCCCATAGCCACTTAGCTTCTCCATTCTTTGAAAAACCAAAACTAGTGCCTGAATCTCGACAAAAGAAAGGCTGGTCGCAACCGCGCTCATGCGCCGGAAGTACGCGAGCCGAGGATGTCGTTTTACGTCGTGTGAACCTCTTCACATGGGTATGACATCAGGACGGTTAATCTCCAGTCGCTGGCGAGAGGTTTCAGTTACAGCGGGAGGCGGCCGTGGCAGCAGACACAAAGGCGGACGACTGGTTTATTGCTGCGCACGTGCTGAGGGTACGCACGTCGTCGGGCACCGCATCGATATCGTTTAAGATTGGCAGTAGAGTAGCTAATATCGCAGCACTTTTAGGTTGCTCCGGACCAATCTCTGGAAGCGGTGTTTCGGACACGGACTTCCAATTAGATTCGCAACTTATGCGCAACATCAGCGGTCCATGGTCATTGAAGGACGTCAAGGGCCACCGAGGTGACGTCACGCAAAACGTGTCATTTTTTCCTGATGCGTTGTCGGGCGCGGCGTTTAATAAGAGCGGAAGCGTCTTTTTTAATTTCGAGATACCAAACCCGAGCTCCATGACCTTTACGATCAAGGGCCAGTGGATGGTAAAGATGGTCCTCAATCTTGGCACGACGTTTGTAATTTAGTCCGATCCTCGCGTCTTGACATGAAAGTTAGTCGAACAGGTCATCGGCTTCTTCCTCTGGCACACGCCTTCGCTTGTCGGGCAGTTCCTCCCTCATTTACCCTACCGCTCAAGCTTAATTTCAGCCTTCGATTGCGCTCGTCGGTTGCCCGATTACGCTGTCGTCACCGGACGAGTTGCCCTGTCCGGATTCAGCATGGCGACGCCGGCGTGCCATCATACTCGGCGCGCCGGCTTCGTTCTTTCCAACGGAGACCTAAGTGTGGCCCTACGGAATCGCGGCGCTGTGCGTCGTGCTCTTGATCGTCGGAGCGGTCGCCCTCACTTTTCTCAGCTTCGATTTTCCGGACGAGCCTAAGGCCTAAGTTTAGCAATGAGGCCGCCTACGACCCGTGTCGCAAAGGCTATAAAGCTGTTCCGCCTTGACCCCCAAACCGCCGCTCGACTCGCTGATGCTCTTGATGCTTCCTGCTCGGTCGCCGTTGCGAGCTGACGCTTAAGCTTGATTGAGCTGACCGATTTTGTCTGCTGAAATCCTCTTTGGTCAATTTGTCTCCAAACGATCGTCTAACGTAATTCCGTCGCGCAACACTACGTGCGTTGACGATTTGATGATCTCGTGAAGTAACGGATCATCGTGAACGCAGCGGCGGGTCCCAGAAATGGCCGGCCGACATGGCGTTGTTCGCGGATCTAGCGGAACGCGCCACCTCGTTCGCGTTTTGCTTGCCGGGTCTCAGAATGAAATGACTTTACACTCCCGTTTTCTCGATGTGGAGAACGAGCCAGGTCGTGACCCCTGAGAGTCACTGATCTTGCGACGAGCCGGGGTTAGAGATTTTCTGATGAGTTTGTTGATTATCGCGGCATACGGAATTTGCCTGCTCGCACGAACCGCTGACTGAATTGATAAACGTGAGCCCGCCCCGTCCTTGACGACAAGAAGGGTCTGCGTGCTTCGAATTATGACCTGCTGGTCCTGCCCGAAATTGCGGCGTTCTGGCAAATTATTTGTCTTGCCGCTCCCACGTCGACGCAATTCCGGCGTCCGATTAATTACCGGCTTTCAACGATTTTGCGGTGCCCAGGTGCTTTTGCAACGTATCTATCTGGCCGGAAGCATATTCTCCAGAAGCATCCTTACTTTTTGATGCCTTCTTGTACTCGGCGATATCCTTCTGGTGGTCTGCGACCATGTGGGTAGCGAACATCTTATCGAAACCTGCGCCGGTCATTTTTGACATCTTGTCATGGTCAGCTTTTTGCTTCGCATTCGGTCCGCCTGGTGAGTTCATTCCCAGTGCTTGGGCAGCATTTAATGCCTTCTGATTGGCGGCAGCGTGGTCTGTAGAGAGCATTCTGCCAAACGATTTGACGGCGTCGCTTTGACCGTTCTGCTACGCCAGCTCTCCCATGCGCACTTCAGCGAAATTGCCCTCGATTGCCTTCTTAAGAAACGTTTCGCTTTGCTTATCTTTCGCAGATGCGCTGCCAATTGAGATTGCCATCAAGGTTGCTGTCCCGAGTGACATAAGCATTCTGTTCATCGGCAACTCCTGTGGGTTGTCTGTCGATGAACACGCCTGAAGCCCGGGAGGCTCCAATTAGGCGCACGGGGCGACATTGGAAGTTTCGCATCGCAATATTCAAACGTCCGCAGAGCACCTGACTAGTGGCCTTTCGGACCACTTACATGACCGTAGATGGCAAGGCGCGCATCGAGTGGGAAGCTCGAGCGCAGTGGAAGGAGAAGCCGTTGGAGGGCGCTGTGGATAAAGGCCACTCAGTGGGCGGCCTCATGAGAACGCCTCTATTTCGGTGTCCCGGTCTGGCTACCCGAACCGGTGGTCTGCTCCCTTCCCGGTTGGCCGGGAGAATGCGCAGAAGCGCCCGGCTTCTCTTGATCGCCACGTAACCGGACGCTCCGGAGTTGCGGGTCTTGATCCCTTTGTCCGCATCGCGCTGCATCTGCTCGTTGGGCTCGCTAGCCTTGAGCCCTCTCCTCCTTGGTTTGCACACTGGGCGCGAGAAGACATGCAATCCGCTATAGCGCCGTCCGAGCGCCGCGACAGCGCGGGAAATGTGGCGCGGATTGATGCTCGCGCTCGCCGTGGGAACAATAGGCAACGTTTCGATTTGAACTCTCACAACACAGGGAGACAACGCCATGAACGGTATTATCTACTTGGTCGGACTTGTCGTCGTAATTGGCATCATTCTGTCATTCTTCGGCTTGCGTTGAGCACAACCGTCCACCGACGACGCCGTACCGCTGGGCGTAGTGGGCGCAATGGGCACGGTTACATCAGTCTCGTCACTTCCCCGGCTTTGAAGGGATCTGCGACAATACTTCTGCGACCTCGGGACGGTTAAGGAAATCGTTGTCCTTAGGAAACAGTGCCTTCCACGACGCCACCAGCGTGCGAAGATCAATATCTTTCTCGATCATAGTTTTGAGAAAATATCTCTTGTCGTCCCCTTCGGAGTCACCGATCCCCAGCTTCTTGGCATCGACATCGGTCGCCAAGAAATTCGCGGGAAGCCGTCCGGGAAAAATCGCAGCAAAGAATTTTGCCCGGTTAGTTGCCTCTTCAGGACCGGGCGCCTGCATAATTGACTTAGCGACCTCAAGCTGAAAACTGGCTTTATTTGTTTGGTAGTTCGTATAAACCCCCACTCCAACTGTAACAATCGCGCTGAGTAGCGGCACGATAACTGATAGACCTGTCCATCTAGCCTTCGTCTGTTCGACCTTGAGCTTTGCGAGCTCAATATCGCCAGCGGTTACTGGAGCGGTCTGCTGAGTAGAGGAATTCGGCCCTGCCATCACCATTCCCCATTCGGTAGAGCCGTCTATATAGCACTACGAGTGACCTTGCACTCCAGTTCAGTTGCACATTGACAAACGTTCGTTGGTTCACTGGTTCACCTATAGGGATATGACTGAACCGAACCAGACGATGATGGGCATAAATGCCCCCCATCGTATCGTCCGTGGTTCACGGAGTGGTTCAGGTGAACCAGCTTGATATCTAAGGGGTTTTAGCCTCTGTTGGTTCGGTTTTGGTTCCCCCCTTGGTTCGCTCAATTTGCACCTGGAAATCGCGCTGGCGGCAGCGGTGGTTGGTTCACCCCTGAACCACGCGAATCCATGGCGTTAAGCTCCCGCTCGCCGGCACCGGTCAATGTCCAGCCATTACGCTCCGCGCGGATCAGCTTTTGCTGCTCCAGCTTCCGCGCGATCCGGTACACGCGGCTGTCGCTCATTCCGAGCAGCTTCGCCACGTCGCGGCGGCTTTTGCGGGGTGCTGATCGATAGCGCGCAGCAACGTGTCCTCGTCACGCTCGTTCGCCCGCTCACGCTCCACAATGCCGAAATCCGAGACCGGCCGCGCAACGACGGTCGGGATGGCGCGCCCCTTGGTGTCCCTGAGCTTAGGGTGCTGCACGGTCACTAATTCGAAATGGACCGGCTCGAACGACGGGCCGCGGAACTTGCCGAGGGCTTCGAAGGCGATCACTTGGCCGTTCCGACGCAAGGCAACGTTGCCGTCAACCTCATTTAGAAACGCCCCGCCGCCCTTTGGGATCAGGTCGTCATCGGCCGCGCGCTTTGTCGGATGCGCCAGGGCGAGCACGCACGGCCCGCCAGGCAGGTTCGTCATGGACCGCAGCAATCGCGCATAGTTGCCCATTTGGACGTTGTCGTTGTCGTCGTCGCCCTCGAAATACGCGGCGACCGTGTCGACGATGACCAGGGTGGGTTGCAGTTTCTTCGTTGCCACCTCGGCTTCGATGTTCGCGACGTTCTCCGAAATCTTCACCACACCGTTGATGAAATGCACGTCCATGGTATCCGGGTCGATTCCCATCTCTTGAGTCACGCCGAGCCACCGCGCCTGAACGTCGGTCGGGTTTTCGCCGGCCGCGTGAATCACGGTCCCTTTCTCGACTTCAATGCTTCCGAACGGCTGGGACATGCACCGTCGAAGATTCCGCCAAGCACGGAAAGCTGGTGACGTGATGGCCGGCCAGCCCATCGAGGCGTTGGTGAGCACATCCGTGTACTTGGTGTTGAAGAATTCGCTGTCGGCGGCGAACTGACCCAATTTGAGCGAGACCTTCTTCGCGCCCCACTGCTTCTCGAAATAGGCTTCGTACAGCCGCGTCGATGGCAGAGCCTCAATTCCGCTGACGACGAACAAATTTTGCAGATTACTGCGCGACAGCCCGTCGCCATGGATTTGGAACATGTTGGCATGAAAGGTGAGCTTGTGATCCCGACAAGCTTCTGCAGATCGACATCGACGGCAAGGTTCAGGCGGCCTTCGTAGATCGTGCCTTGCTTTAATCCTCCGGAAGCGTTGCCGAGTACCTCGCCGATGTAGGTCGCCGCGAATTTCACGCCGTACCTCTGCAGCGGATTGGGTAGAAGACCGAGCGTTTTCTCCTCCACCGTGCTCTCGCCCGTGTCGGGATCGGCGGGCTTGTCGTCGTCGGTCTTCTTGTCCTCCTGCGCCATGGCGTTGGCTGCAAGGAGCAAAGCGACCGACATTGAAAGCGCCGCTTGCCGGTATGCCCTCCTTGGCCGCGACACGGGAACTCCTAATGCTGGAAGTGCTTTAGGACTTGCCTGATCTTCCGACGCAAGTCCAGGACGAGGTCTTCAGCGGCTTGCCAGGCATGTTGTGTGCAGAAGTGAACGCACGATATCACGCGGGATCGGCAGCCCTCGCAATTTAGGCCCGGGGCGATTGCGTTCGAAACCATTGCGCGGCCCCGGAGTCGTCTCCCTCGAGAGGAGGAAGGAGGCGGCGACCATGGACGACCGGAAAAAACTGGAGCACCAGATCGCACTGGCTACCCGCGTAGCGGCCTGCACCGCTGACGAGAGCACCGCGAGCAGGCTTAGACGTTTCGCAGATCAGCTGAGGCAGAAGCTATTCCCATCTTCCCAGCGGCGCCAGATCACGGCGCGCGCCTATGAGCTGTGGGAGCAGGCTGGGCGCCCCGCTGGGAAGGACTTTGATTTTGGCTTGAGGCGGAAAGGGAAATCAGCGCGCGGGGCGAGTAGACCGAGCGTTGAGTGGTGTGACAGGCGACGATCGATCTGAGTTGCACTGGCGTCCATTCTGGGCGCTGCGCTTTCGCCATCAATGACCGCGGTCTTCGCATCCTCTTGGAGGAACATGCTCAGGTTCTCAAAAACACTCGCCCTGTTGCAGGCGCGCGGTGGAAACCGACTAGGCACCGGCATGATGAAGGAAATCGAGAGCACCCGCATTAATCCAGGTGAACGCAAGCAGTCACCCACAACCCATTCCGGAACGTTCAACGGTGCCGGTGATTGGGAAGCCATGACCAGGTCCATCATTCTCATTCCCAGCATGCTCAAGCCGCTACGGCAGGTCTAATGGTCTGGCTGATCCTTACGCTCTAAGCTGTGGTCATAAGTACGCAGTTTCAGAATGCTTATTGTCCTAAGGGGAGCCTTTACCCAACTCGCGCCGAGGACGATACATGCGAGGCGAGCAGAGGAGGGCGCTCTGAGCAGGCTAGTGGGGCGGCCGGGTCAGGCCCGCGCCAGCTGAAGTCCGGTCTAACCTGGGCGCCCCTATTCGACTCCCGGCTCGTGCTGTTGGGCCTCCATGACGACAGCCAACAGCCCGAGCACGCCAACTGCGATCAGCACCGCGACAGAAACCCGCTGGGAGCTTTGCCCATGCGTTCAAACACCCCCACCCCGCGGTCAGACGACCTCCCTGGCGAAATAAGGCGTCGGCGGCCGGTTTCTGGCGATCTGTCGGGCAAGCTCACAGAGACGTCTAGCGAGATCCGCAAGTTTCGCATCAAGGAGCTGCGCGCGGCCGCTGATCGGCTTGTTCGCCGTGCGGAGGCGCTCCGGGTGGAGGCAAAGCGATTACTCAAAATAGCCCGGCGCGAGGAAGCGAAGTTCGCGCGCGCCCCCCGGAGAAATCCCCGGAGCGCGGCGGCGCGCCGGCCTAAGGCTTTGCTGACTAGCGGATAATTTGTCCGCGCCCCGATTGTTTCAATAAAACATCCCGTACCGAAATGGAATTCCGTAAAATGCCGGCTCAGCAAAGCTCGAGATTGCAGTTAGAGGGCGAACGTGGCACGGCTCGCTTTCCAGCCCCCAATGCTCCCGGCTGCCGATCCAATTGCGGATTAGAGCGCCTGGAGTGCCCCTGATTGGCAGATCCCCCAGTGCCTAGATTTCCTTGCTGCTTTTTTGGCTGCGCGGAGGTGGCATCACGTTCAGCTTTCTAGCTCCAGAGAGCTGACTTTCACCTCACCCAAAGGTTAGAAGGACGTCTTGTCGTTCTTGGAGCGTATATCGCGCGCAATGCTTTCCACCTGGGTATCCTTCGCAAGCTCTGTGGCCTCGAGATCCTGTGGTAATTCCACGCCGAACTTCGTAGCGATGGCATCCAACTTATGGAGAATGCTGGTCGCCTCTTTCTCCGCCAGGAGGTTGATCTGAAGATCGAGGTGATTACGCTGCTCGGAGCGTTGATCCATGGCGTTCTGGCGGATCAGAACGAAGGACGTCAAAAGCACGGCTTCGAGCGCGAGGACCGCCGACAGGAAATTGAACGGGTAAGGATCGAAGCGAGCGGACCCGTAGGTATTCCAAACGACCCATGCGACGACGAGAAGGAGTTGAAGCAACACGAAATGAATGGTCCCGACGAACCATCCGACCATGTGAGAAGCCCTGTGAAACCTCGATAGTTTTCGTTCCTCTTCCTTTTCCAGCTCGGCAACGCAGTCAATATTCCTCGAAACCGCGCTGTGTCGGATACCGCGGTCATGATCGGCTTCACCGTTCATTCGGTGACGAGGTCTGCGGCGCGACGCGCCTTCTTCCTGGCACTCTCCACCGTCTGCTCTCCGGCTTTTTCGGCCTTGGCCCGGACCTCGCATTTCGAGCGTATTTCGTCGAGCTCATCGTCGGTCAGGTGCTCGATCCCGACGAACGAATTGTGCACGGCACTCACCCTGACGAGCTCGTCCAGCTTCACCTGGATTGCCGCGCTATCGCGGTTCTGGGAATTCTGGATCAGGAAGACCATCAGGAACGTCACGATCGTAGTGCCGGTATTGATCACCAATTGCCACGTGTCGGAGTAATGGAAGATCGGGCCAGTGATCGCCCAAATGATCACAACGGCGGCGGCAATCATGAAGGTCAGTGCGCGGCCGGCGGCCTGGGATGTGCGGTTGGCGATGTCGCCAAAGAGCTTTCCGGCGCGCTCGCGCGCCGAACCGCTGGAGCCTTTGTCACTGCGTTTTTCGGTCGCCGCCGACATCATCAATCCCATCTGATCTTCCGAAAACCTGCGCGAGATAACGGGAGCGGAACTCGAAGGTTCCACTTACGAAACGAGCATCTGAGAAAGGGTGGTTGCGGGCTGTGTACACTTTGTAACTCACGAGGATGGTCGGCGGTGCCGAAAGGATTTGTGGCGGCCCGCCGAACACTGCAACATGCGGGCCGAGGGGTAGGTCGAACGATGCGCGCTTCGCTGCTGGCACTGACGCTCGTTGCGCGCCTTGTAGAGAGCGCCTTCGCGCAGGAAGACAAGAAGACCGACGATCTGAAGCTATCCGATCCCGATACCGGCGAGAGCACGGTGCAGGAATCGACCCTCGGCCTTCTGCCAAATCCCCTCGACAAGAACGGCATCAAGTTTGCCGTCACCTATATTGGCGAGGTGCTCGGCAATCCTTCGGGCGGTGCAAAGCAGAGTCCGAATCGAGCAGCTTTAGTCATACTGCTGTCGCTCTCGCCATCGCCATTGGATCGGCAATCACGTCAGAGCGCCTCGGCCTCCCGAAGGACGACCTGTTGAGATTCCACAGCTAGGCCACACCCGCCGCTGGATCGTGCGGCAGGTGAACCAATACAAGCGGTAGGCGGATCGCCTAGAGCGAGTGTTCGGCAGCGTCCCTGACCGAACACTCTCCACCCACCAAACTAGTGTACGGCCTGGCCAGTGCGTCCTCGGCCTTCGGAACATCCTCAGGCAGTGGCAGCGGCGCCGCGGTTGCTTCCACGGTGGAATGCGAGGCGTAATGGTGCAGCAAAGCAGTTCACGACCTTTACTATACCGACTACTCCGGGCGCTTTAGTAATGAACAAGGGCCGCTGCTCAGAGACAGCGGCCCTTCGGATTTCAACCAGCAATGTCCGTCATCACCATTTTTGGACGGCGATTGCCGCCAATCTGAGGCCCGATTAACTATAGCTGATAGTCGGTCGACATCCTAAGTACTGCGCCGCACGGCGTGCTCGCTGTACCTTTGGCAACTAGCTCTTGAGCTGAACCAGCGAGCACCGCGAACGCGCACGTAGTCGTGCGCCGGTCGGCCCACGACTGGTTGTTCCGTCCGTTTCACCGCTTCATCCATCAATGAACTCCTCGCCCTCCACGCCGAGGAAAGACAACCGCTGTGTAACCCTACGATCCTATGCGCCGATACGGCGACGGCAGAATATATGGATCCCCTGGCTTTCCTCTACTAGACGTCGAGCACGAGAAAGCAGGGCCACCACCAACCTCTCGCGCTCGGCCTGGGAGTTTTTCCGCCTAGCAATCGTTGTCGCGGGCGCCGGTGGTCGTCTCCGACTGTTCAGCTGCCGTCGGCTGGCTTTGCATCTGGCGCTGGGCGTCCTGCGACGAGGTTGCGGTGTTCTCGCTCGACTTGTTCATGGCAGAAGTTGGCGGATGCTCCTTGGCGCTTGGCGAGGGGGTGCCCGTGCTCGTACTCGCTTGGCCCGTCGTGACGGGTCCAGAGCCGGCATCGCGGTTAGCTGTATTGCAAGGGCCGCCGAAAGCGATAGTTGAGCTGACAGCCAAGACGGCGCCAACCAGCATTGATTTCGTAAGCATGACATTTCCTCCTGTTTGCCGGCTAATGCTTGGCGGAGCCGGGTTCCGCCATTTTACGATGCTGTTTTGCGAGCATCTCCGCGGGCGTCACATTTGCCACTGCAGACTGGACAACATCGCCCTCGCCTTTCACCATGGCGACGAAGCCCTGGCGCGCGACCATGGCAGGATCGTCTTTGTCCTCTGAGCCCACCTTGGTGTCGAGCATGTCGGCGCGCTTGAAAAACTCGGTCTCGGTCGCGCCCTGCATGAGGCAGGTCACGCTGATTTCGGAATCGCGAAGCTCCTTGCGAAGCGCAAACGACAGTGAATTCAGATAGGCCTTCGACGCGTTGTACACCGCCTGAAAGCTGCCGGGCGTAAAGCCGGCAATCGAGCCCGCGATCAAAATGCGCCCCTGATTGCGCCTGCGCATGTCGTTTCCGAGCTGATGCAGCAGACAAGTCGTCCCAGTTACATTCGTGTCGATGACATCACGAATGCGGGCGAGGCCCTGATCGAGAAACGGATGCCCAAGTCCGCGCCCGGCGCCGTGAGCACGTCGATCGGACGGCCCCTGATGGCCGCGTGGAGCTTGTCGATGTCTTCCTGCTTGGCGAGGTCGAGGTGGCGCGCCTCGACGACCTCCGCGCCAGGCTCACGTCGCAGGTCGGCGGCCGCCTTTTCGATCTCCACTTCGTCTGCGGCAACTAGAAGGTCAAACCCTTCGCGCGCGCATATGCGCGCAAACTCGTAACCGATCCCTGTAGATGCGCCGGGCACGATTGCAAATTGCCTGACCATCTCGGCTCTCCGTTTGTCTCCCAGGTCGCCTCCTTAATCGCGCTAGGCAGCCGCCGTTCCTAACGCGATAGGAACTTCGAGACGCAATTAAGCTTAGCCGTCATCATTCGCTTGGAGTTCCCTACATGAAAGCTCTCACTTGGCACGGCAAAGGCGACATCCGGTGCGAGACCGTGCCGGATCCCAAGATCGAGCATGGACGTGACGCCATCATCAAGGTGACTGCCTGCGCGATCTGCGGTTCGGACCTGCATCTGCTCGACGGCGTCATGCCGAGCATGGAAAAAGGCGACGTGGTGGGCCACGAGACGATGGGCGAGGTCGTCGACGTCGGCAAAGACAATACCAAGCTCAACGTCGGCGACCGCGTCGTGGTGCCCTTCACGATCTCCTGCGGTGAATGCTTCTTCTGCAAGAACGGCTTCTACTCCGGATGCGAGCGGTCCAACCCCAACGCCAAGATGGCCGAGAAGATGTGGGGGCATTCTCCGGCCGGTTTGTTCGGTTATTCGCATATGCTCGGTGGTTTTGCCGGCGGTCAGGCGGAGTACCTGCGCGTGCCCTACGCCGATGTCGGTCCTTACAAGGTCCCGGAAGGTCTCACCGATGAACAGGTGCTGTTCCTGTCGGACATCTTTCCGACCGGCTACATGGCCGCCGAGTTCTGCAACATAAAGGGCGGCGAAACAGTGGCTGTCTGGGGATGCGGTCCTGTCGGGCAGTTCGCTATCAAGAGCGCCTTTTTGTTGGGGGCGGAGCGCGTGCTGGCGATCGATACCGTTCCTGAACGGTTGGCACTCGCCAGACAATCGGGTGCAATCACACTCGATTTCCAGAACGACGACATCTACGATCGCATCCAGGAGTTGACCGGCGGGCGCGGCGCGGATGCCTGCATCGACGCCGTCGGCACCGAGCCTGAAACCACTGCCAGCATTGGCTCTGTGATCGACCGGATCAAGGTCGCGACCTTCATGGGAACGGACAGGCCGCACGTTCTTCGACAGGCGATCGAGTGCTGCCGAAATTTCGGCACGGTTTCGATCGTCGGCGTCTATGGCGGGTATCTGGACAAGATTCCTATGGGCAGCGCCATCAATCGCGGCCTCACCTTCCGGATGGCCCAGACCCCCGTCCAGCATTACATGCCGAAGCTTATGGAGCGCATCCAGAAAGGCGAAATCGATCCATCCTTCGTCATCACCAATCGGGCAACACTCGAGGAGGGGCCGGAACTCTACAAGACCTTCCGGGACAAGAAGGACGGTTGCATCAAAGTTGTGATGAAGCCTTTCGGAGCCTGACGACTGTCGGCTATCCGAGCAGGATTAGGATGGAGAGCACAGACGCGTATTTCGATCGCAAGCTGGAAGAACTGAAGCTTCTGAACAGCTGCCTGGCTGCACCGCTATCACTGGATCGTCCTGATTCGGTCGCCGAAGTCATTCGTCGTAAATTTCAGCTGACCGCAGCTCTCAGAGCCGCGCATGAGACGCAGGAGTGGAACGCCACCGAGACCGCATGGGCGGGCAGCGCGCGTCCATCCAGCGGGCCCTTTAAGTTTCAATACGACTATCAACGCGCTGACCTGGCCGTAGAAGGACCGTCATTCTATGCGCTCGATGAGCGGCACGCTCGACAAACGATCTACACGGCTTCGGGAATGGGGGCGATTGCTTCGCTACTCCTCGCACTCTCCAAGTCGATGAAAGGTGGCGAGGTCGTTGCGCTGCCAGGCTCTTACGGGGAAACATTAGAACTGATCGACGGCTATGCGCAGCAACTGCACCTGGTAATCGGGTCGATCCAGAGTTTCTCGACGGACAGTACCTCTCGCAGAGTCCTGTTGCTGGATTCATGCATCGCGTCTCGCGATTTCGGCGACGTCGTCAATTGCGGAAAGCTGCATTTCGACCTCATCATCTTCGACACAACATGTTTCACCGGAAGTTCGGGACGTATTGAGCAGGTAATCAGGTGGTCGAGGCGCCGGGGCGTTCCGCTGATCCTGGTCCGGAGTCACAATAAGTTGGATTCGTTGGGTGCGGAGTACGGGCGGCTAGGTTCCATTACGTTGATCCGCAGCGATTTCGCGACACAGCGGATTCCTTCCTCATGCCTCGAAGAGCTTATGGCGGAAACGCGCAACGCCATAAGGCTCCTGGGCAACGCAGCCTTACCCGCGCACTTTCCGCCATTCGTAGGCACATCCGCTTACCGTCGCCTGACGAGGAGGCGTATGGCCTCGATCCTTCGTAACGGTCGTTTCTCCTCCCGGCATTTCGCCTTGAGGCTGCGAGGCGTGCCGTCGCAGTTGCAGCCCGTTCACGGACTATACGTCACGTTGGGATCTCGCGAACCTCTCGACGAAGCGGCAGCCCGGCAGGCGGCCGCAGCCATGAGCGAGGAGCTAAGCGAAGTCGGCTTTCCAATCCGTCACGCTGGGAGTTTCGGCTTTGATTTTGCCGCGACCGAATGGTTTCACGACCTGACGACCGACCGTTACAGCGTCCGCATCGCCGTGCCTGATCTCCCCTCGAGCCTCTGGATCGATCTGACGCGAGCGATCGGCGACTGGTGGCTTGCTTCAGTTTCCCGATCCTGAGCGTCAGAGCTCAGTCAAGGTCAGGCTCGTTATACTGGCCTTTCAATCCTGGAATCGCCTCCACGGGAAGGCCACGGGGACATAATACAGCATGACCTTGAATGCCCATCACGACCCATGACTGACGAACAGCGCGGCGAGATCACGAAGCTCTGCCGTGAGGCCGATATCCTGGACAAGTCGGGCGAGCTTCTCACACGTCAGGGCGCACATGATCGCATCGACGATTTGCGTGAGAAGGCGCGCAACCTCAAGAATTCGTCGTCCGCCTGATCCTAGTTCTCTCCGAATTGCGCCGCCGTTTGCCGAGCATGGGCGAGAGGTGTGTAGCGCCTTCGACAACCGGCTCCGAATTGTCTTCGGCATCTTCTCGTCACATACCGGGGCGCCGCCAGCTTGACAGCATCTCTCACGTCCATCAAGGCCAAGTCCCTCTTTCTGCCGTTACCGAAGCTGCAGAGAGCCGCGAGACGCAGCTTTCCGAGCGAACTGCAGCCTTTCATCCAGTACTCCGCGTCAATGAATTCAACATCGGCGTCGTCATCGCGTGATCGCAGTGATACGGCCAGGTGGTGCAACGCGGCTTTCGGGAAAAGCCTTTGACATCGCTGGTCTCTTCCGGCGCAAGTGGCCAGAATTTTGAACCCAATGGTATCGTGGGCTTTTCATTCTTGCGACGTAGAGCGGCTCGCTGCAGCCAGACTCGGCCGGGCTGCTTTTGGCTAGGAACAATCGCCTCAACCTCATGTTGCCGTGCATCAATCCTTTTACTTATGGAGCGTTCCGATGGCCGACAAAGATCTAAATGCGCTTTTCCTCGATACCCTCAAGGATATCTACTACGCCGAAAAACAGATCTATAAGGCTTTGCCGAAGATGGCGAAGGCCGCCAATTCCGATCAACTTCGGGCGGCATTTGAAAAACATCACGATGAGACCGAAGGTCAAATCGGTCGCCTCGAACAGATCTTCGAGCTTCTCGAAAAGCCGGCGCGCGGAAAGAAGTGTGACGCGATCGAAGGCATTCTCGATGAGGGCACCGAGATCATGGACGAGTACAAGGGTGAGCCGGCACTTGATGCCGGGCTCTTGGCTGCCGCTCAGGCGGTCGAGCACTATGAGATATCCAGGTACGGGACGCTTAAGAGCTGGGCCACGAAGCTTGGTATGAAGGATGCGGTCAAGTTGTTGGATCAGACGTTGGCCGAAGAGAAGAAGACCGACGATGCGCTGACAAAGCTTGCTGAGACGGCAGTCAACGCGGAAGCAGCCTGAACCACCCTGTAAGGATCGGGAAGCGCCGCCCTCCGGACGGCCCTTCCCGGCTCTCAATGCAGCGTTTCGTTTCGATTTAGAAAGACAATCACATGAGTGAAAAGTTCAATCCGGCGCCGACTGACAAACACGCCGCCGATTCCAAGCAGGAAATGCGCAGTGATAAGAAGCAAGACGATGAACTTGAGAGAGGCTTGAAAGACAGCTTTCCGGCTCTGACCCCGGTGAGTAGCACGCAGCCTACAAAGGCCGCGCCTAACGCCGAGTTGGTCTAGTTGGCCGTATGAGGCGTGGCCACGCGGGTCCACGGAGGATCTCTCGCTCTTCATGCTCTGGGCGCTGACCCTCGGTCTCGGGTTTTGGATCGTCTACGGTGTTATTCGATTGGATGATCGTCGGCGCGAACGTGATTAGCGCCACGCTCGCGGCCATCGTTTTCTGCTGCAAGATACGGGATCTCAGGTCGCGAGGCCGCTGTAGAATCCATGGGCCTGACAAACGGAGGCCGAGATGACGGCGATACGAATCCGCCATACGACCACCTATCGTTTTAGAGAGGCAGTACATCTCTCTCCACACCGCCTAATGCTACGCCCTCGCGAAAGCCGCGAATTGCGGCTGATGTCACACATCTTGACGATCACGCCGGACGCTGTGACCAAGTGGGCCCAGGATGTGTTTGGCAACACTGTCGCCCTGATCAACTTTGCAGACACAGCCCCGACGCTCGTTATTGGCAGCGAAGCCGATATTCTTCTCGATGCAGTCGATTGGCCGGTGTTCGATATCGCTGCCTCGGCCATTTCATACCCGTTCCGCTACTCCGACGAAGAATGGACCGACCTCGGCGCATTAACTATTGCCCAATACCCTGATCCGGGCGGGCGACTGCAAAACTGGACGAGAGGGTTTATACGTAGCAACCCAACCGATACGCTTTCACTGCTCAAAGACCTGAACGCCGGAGTCGCCCAGCGCGTTCGGTACCAGAGCCGTGAAATCGAGGGCACGCAATCTCCCGAGGAGTCACTCGACCGCGGGCGGGGATCGTGCCGCGACTTTGCAGTCTTGTTCGCCGAATCCGCACGAAAGCTCGGCTTCGGCGCGCGGCTCGTCTCCGGCTACCTCCACGACCCGAGCCATCAGCTCCTAGGTTCGGGCGATGCTGGCTCGACCCATGCTTGGGCCGAGGTGTTCCTACCAGGTGCGGGCTGGGTCACCTTCGACCCGACGAACCGCAGCGTCGGTGGTCGAAATCTGATCCCCGTCGCAGTTGCCCGCGATATCAGCCAGTGCATACCAGTATCAGGAAGCTTCTTTGGCCCAAGCGATAGCTTCCTGAGCATGGGCGTGACTGTCTCGGTCACCGCCTAACGCATCTCCGGATTATTCCACCGATCGATACGTCGAGTGCACGGCAAGGGTCGTCCCCGAGTCCAGTATCGGCAGAGTAAATGGCAGCGCCTTACTCTTCGGCTTTGAGATCGCAAATCCTGCAGGCGGTACGTCGTGGCCGTCCACTAGCCTTTCGGCCCGCTCCTTGGCCTCTTCAAGGGGAGATCGACAAGCTGCTAACTAGGCCATCCGGGACTAGGATGTAGGCGCGACATCCTCCGGCATTTCAGATCGATCTCCGCGGGTCGAGAGCCCTTCGGCGCGCGCGGCCGATCCTCGACCTTCGTGCATTCGTCGTAAGTCCCGGTGGATAGGCGCCGACGACAAGGAAGTCCTGTTCGGCGAACAGGCATTGATGGCCGGTACCGGCGTGCAGGATCGCGACGTCGCCAGCCTTCAGCGTGAATATCCGGCCCTTGTTGCCGCCGAAGCGTACCCGGCCCTGCCGCGGGCGATGCCAAGCACCTCATGAATTCGGGAGTGATAATGCACGTAGCTGTAGATACCGTCGCGCCAAGTGTCGCCCCAGCTGTTGGCCTCGAAGAGATCCTCCATCACGGCCGCCGGGTCGTGCCCGTCGCCAGAATCGATGGCGCCACGGTAGATGATGAACGGCCATCGCAAGTGATTGGGTACGAGCCGTCATCCTTGAAGCGGACCGTGTGAGGCTTTCGGGCACAAGCGAGTTCCGGAGCTTCCTTCCTGCCTGGACGGCGCAGGCCGGTCGCGCGCTGCATGTATTCCTTGACGTTCTCAAAAATGGACACGGTCGCTCTTCTCCGATGTCCAAAGCGGATAGCCGGTCCACAAGCGCAGCAGCCGCTCTATGATGGCACCCAGCGCGAAGCCCGCGACCACGTCGCTAGCCCAGTGCGCCAGCACTACTATCCGCGTCAGGGAAAGGGCGATCGCTAAGGCTCGAATCATTCTCCGCGGGAGAGGCGTTAAAGTGCCGGCGGCGGATGCCAGCGCGCCCATATGGAGGGCGTGTCCCGAGGGAAACGCGTCATCGCGCTTTCCGGAAAATGAGACCCCGTGCATGTGACCCAGCACAGTCTTGCGGTCCGGGCGGGTCTGATCGAATACCGACTTCATACCATGAGGCATCAGCGAGACCACGACCGTAACGAGCAGCGCATGATTGCCCGCCCGCTGCAGCTGCTCCGACCTACCACGCGTCGCAAACCAGCCGACGGTCGCGAGCGCCAGAAGGATTTTCTCGTCGGCGCCCCAAGTCAGCCCGCGCGAGACCATCTCGGTACGATGATTGGTGTTGCGCGACACGGTCCGCGCGATCACCACGTCGGGCTTCGTGGGTTTGACCCTGACTGCTGCCATCACCTCGTCACTCTGCGATCTGCCATCGTTAACTCCGGTGCAGGTTCCAAGTTCATTGTGTGTCATCGCGAGGTGTTTCACCGCGCGGCAAGGTGACTTGTGCGGCACCGATACGCAGGACGTGCAGTTGTTTGGCGCCCGCTTATCGGGTGACGCTCCGGATAGAGTGAGCGTGCCGGATCATGTCCATCAGCCTGATGGTTTCTTCTTAAAGAGCGCTCTCAGCTGCTCCCACTTGGCCTCGATCCACCTCAAAGCCATGAGAAGAGGCTTCTGTAGAATAGGGATGTCCTGTGCGATAAGAAGAAGGCCTAGAGGCAGCATCCAGAGGCCGAAGATAGGCAGAAAGCTGAAGACGCCTCCTAGGATGAGCAACCCGGCGACAACGACACGGACCCAAAACGAGGATGGTTCTCGTAGCCACAGAATGAAGGCCGACACCTTCGTAGGCACCCGTCGCCGGAGCAATTCAAAGTATCTATCCAATTCCGCTTTGACGGAAGCCATTAACTCGATCTTCTCTCTATCAGGGTGCCGCAACCCTCCGAACAAGCGCTTGAACCGCGACTAAATCAAAAGATCTGTACGGAAAGCGTTCCAAACCCTTTGGCTTCCCGATGGGGATGACGCGATCCGTCTGCGGCCAGTCCGTTGCCGGTTCTGCCTTGTGTCTTCGAAAGACCGCCCGCCAAATTACCTAAGCGTCACGCAGGACAGATGATAGCCGGGAAGCGCGGGTATGACGGGTAGCTCCTCGCCTAAAGCGTATCCGGTGTGCGTCGAGGTGAGCCTTGATCCTCTTTGAGCAATTCCTGTTCGGCCAAGCGCCAAAAGTCTTCTTCTCGGCCCTCCGGCTTGCCTGCCTGCTCCCACAACTCGTAGGCGCGGGCCGCAACGGCTTCATCGATTCGCCTATTCATGGGCCTTCTCCAGCCCAACTAGGGGCAATCGGAGGGGTTACTAATCCGGTCATCCCCCATAAAGCTGCCTGTGAACCAAAGAAGCCTCTTGTTCAGGCCGTCGCGCTGTTTTGCCGACTCTGTGTTGCGCTCCAACTGCGTACGCACTGTAACAGCGACAAATCGGACGTCGACAAATTGAATCCCGGTTCCGTCGTGTGAGTTGCTTATGCGTCAGTCTCGACGGCTTACGTCGATCGCCCCGAACGGTGACGAGACCGTCTATTTGGTCGCAGACGACTTCGGCCGCTGTTCTTCGGAAGAACGCCCTCATTCGGCGTCGGCCGCCGTCGTGGCGCAGAGCCACCATAGGTGCGGCTGCCTAAATTGCCGGTGCGGGCACCACGAATCGGAGAGCACGGAGACGCAAGGAACTCGCCAAGCTTATTAGGGTCGTTTCCTCGCATGAGTGAGCCCCTGCCCGTTATCATGGAAAACTCGATCCAGATCGCCTGGGATTACCTGGAGCGGACGGGCAACCTCGGTGATCCCGAGGTTGCGAGCAAGGTGCTGCTGGAGTCGGTGGAAGCAATGGTTAGGCGTGGTGAACACCGTGTCTTGATGCTCTCGAACACAGCCATCAGCGATTACAAGAGATTGTGTGCCGACTGTTCGTTGGAGTTAGTCACCTGATAGATCCCGACTGCCAGATCTGCTTTGGGCTGGGCTGGGTGTGCGAGAACCACCCTTTCCAAGCTTGGAATGAGAAGGGCTGTCAATGCGGCGCCGGAATGCCGTGCGAATGTCAGCAGGCCGAGGGGCTCGAACAACCAGACTTTTCAAAGGTCATACCTCGGCCGCCAGGATGACAGCCGGTAGGGCCACAACTCGGTTTGTAGATGCACTCAACGACGGCAAGGAGACCTGGCCAGCGTCAGTCGGATCGAACTGGTCCGTCGAACAGCGATAAATGACAGGGTTCCGCGCTAAGGACTCGCAAGCTCGACCTGATCCCGGGTAAGGTGCAGATGCGGCATCGCGCCGTAATTTCTGAGGTATTCGATGTCAGGCGTAATCGAGCGGAACAACGTGAATGTTCGAGGAGCCGGGGACCGGGCTATCGTGTTCGGTCACGGGTTCGGCTGCGACCAAAACATGTGGCGGTTCGTGGCTCCGGCGTTCGAGAACGACTTCGAGACGGTAACGTTCGATCAGGTCGGCGCAGGCGGGTCGGATCTCGCCGCCTACGATAAGACTAAATACTCCAGCCTATCGGGGTATGCCGACGACCTTGTCGAAATCGGGCGCGAACTCGAACTGGAGGATGCAATCTTCGTCGGCCACTCCGTCAGCAGCATGATCGGCGTACTTGCCGCTCAGAAGGCTCCCGGCATGTTCGGCAAGCTGGTCCTAGTCGGCCCCTCTGCCCGGTACATCGACGATGACGAATACGTCGGCGGCTTCAGTGCCTCGCAGATCGAGGAATTGCTGCAGTTCCTCGAGTCCAACCACATGGGCTGGTCGACCCAGATGGCGCCCGCGATCATGGGCAATCCCGACCGGCCCGAACTCGGCGAAGAACTGACGAACAGCTTCTGCCGAACCGATCCGGAGATCGCCAAGGCGTTCGCCCGAGTCACTTTCACCTCCGACAACCGCAAGGACCTGGACGGCGTCGCCGTTCCAACGCTGATCCTCCAGTGCAAGGAGGACATCATCGCGTCCCTTGAGGTCGGCGAGTTCGTCCACCGCAACATCCCGGGCAGCCGGATGATCGTCCTCGACGCGACCGGACACTGTCCGAATCTCAGCGCCCCTAAAGAGGTGGTCGACGCCATGAGAACGTTCGTCTAGTGAGCGTCGCCGGTCTCGACTTCGACGACATGATCGAAAATGCGCCGTGCGGCTACATCACGCTGCGCGCCGACACGCGCATCGAGCACGTGAACCGGACGTTCCTCGCATGGACCGGTCACGACGCGGACGCGATGCTCGGGAAGCGCTTCAGTGATTTCCTCACCTTTCCCGGGCGTATCTATTTCGAAACCCATATCGCGCCCCTACTCCGGATGCAGGGTTTCTTCAACGAGTTCGCGATCGACATGCTTACGGCCGCGGGCGATCCGCTGCAGATCATCGCGAACGCCAATGAGCGCCGCGATCCGAACGGGAACGCGCTGGGCATCCGCATCGCGCTGATTAAGGCGACCGACCGGCGCCGGTACGAAACGGAGCTTCTGTCGGCCAAGGATCTGGCCGTGACGGCGGAAAAGGCCACGCAGGAGGTGCTGCGGCTGGAAAATGAGACGTCGCGGTTTCGCGAACAATTCATCGCCGTTCTCGGTCACGATCTGCGCAATCCGCTCGCCTCGATTAGCGCCGGCGCCCGTATCCTCGATCGGACGGTACAGAGCGAGCAGGAGCACCGGGTCACCGCGATGCTGCAGTCGACCGTCATCCGGATGAGCGCGATGATCGACAACGTGCTGGACTTCGCGCGTGGCAGGCTGGGTGGTGGCATCACCCTGCGGCGCGACACCCGAAAGCCACTTCAACCTGAACTCGAGCAGGTCGTAGACGAACTGCGTATGGGATCGCCCGGGTGGGAAATCCTTGCGGACTTCGCGATCGACCGGCCGGTTGATTGCGACCGGACGCGTGTTGGTCAGCTACTCTCCAACCTTCTAGGCAACGCCTTGACGCATGGCACCTCTGACCAGCCGATCGTCGTTCACGCCGAAACGCACGGCGGTTCTTTCGAGCTCTGGGTCGCCAACGCCGGCCAGCCTATACCGGAAGCGGCGATGGAGAAGCTGTTCGAGCCGTTCTTTCGTTCCGAGGCCCGCGCAAGCAGGCAAGGACTCGGATTGGGGCTATATATCGCTTCTCAGATCGCGAAGGCGCACGACGGCTCTTTGACCGTCTCGTCGTCGCCGAAGGAGACGCGCTTCACATTCACGATGCCGTCGGAGTAGCTCCGCTTCAAGATTCATCCGGCGTGCGGACGCTCCAGAAAGAATCGCAGCATTTCCTTCGTGGCATCCGGCCCCTCTGCGTCCGTATAGGATCCGGCGGGGCTCCCTCCGGACCAAGCGTGGCCGGCGCCGTGGATGTTCCAGTGCTCCAAAATCTCCCGCTGGCCGTCGACGTGGGTCGTTCGGGTATATCCATGCCCTCCCGGAATTTGCCCGCGATGCACTTTCTTCTGCGTCTTGGTCGCTCCGATAGTCTGTTCGACGACCTGGGCGCCATTGCCTGGATGCACGGTGGTGTCGCGATCGCCGTGAAAAACAATGGTCGGGATCATCGGGCCGGTCGCCGCAGGACGAGCGCCTTTGCCCCCTTGCCGCATGGCGGTGAACGCCGAGGGCATATCGGTAGCGGCTCCGCAAGGGAGGCCGGAATGGATCCCGACCGCAGCATATAGATCGCTATAGGTGGCTCCCATGATTGCTGCAGCGGCGCCTCCAGCCGAGAGGCCGGCGACGAAGACGCGCTTTGGATCGATTAAGTAGTCACGCATGACTTGGCGAGTGATGCCGGCGATCAGCGAGGGCTCGCCTTCGTCGCGGCGCTGGTCAGTCGCGCGAAACCAGTTCCAGCACTTGGACGGATTAGCGCCGCCATGCTGTGCCGGATAGACCACCAGGCAGTTCTGTTCTTCTGCGATGAAGTTCATTCTGGTGCCGGCTGCGAAATCGTCCGGCGACTGAGTGCAGCCATGCAGCATGACGACCAGCGGGTGCGGTTGACCTCGTTGGTAGCCGCTGGGGATGAACAGCTTGTAGCTCCGGCTTCCGGCCTCGTTGCTGTAGTTGCCATCGATAAACTTCGTTCCTTCCGGCGCGATGTCGGTGATCGAAGCAGGCGCGTGCTTGGCACCCCGCAGACCCAGCCAGGTGCCGTCCTTGGCCCGATCGAACAGCGGCCGGTGCAAACGTGCCGTGGTAGCCGGAGCTTTGAGGTCGGCCCAGCCGAGGCGGCTAGACTTGAGGTCAATGGTGGGCGGAACGCCGTCTGGAAGGCCGACGAGCTGCGGGACGAGCGATGCCGCAGCGGGCGCATGCTCGCCTTTGAACATGCGCTGCAGCAGCGCCGTGGCTTCGGTCAGTTGCCCCGCTCGCGTCAACCGCGTGGCTTCGCGCAGCGTGTCGTGATTCAACATCGTGTTCACCTTGTTCTGTCGGCGAGAGCGGCCTTGACCGCGGGGGTGGCATGGAGGGCTCCGAGCACGGAAACCGAGCCGATAGTTGAGCGGGCGAGTTCGGCCGTGACGTCCTGCGCGATGCTGGCAAGGCCAAGCACATTGATGTGCAGCATCTCGCCGGCTCGCTGCGCCGCTTCGAGATCCGCGCGCGTGTAATTCCGGAGGCCGAGATCCAAGCCTTTACGGGCGGTAGATTGCTTGACCACGTCGGCGTGACGCTCGAGCTGATTGCGGATCGCCGTCCGGATGAAATCCGTGCGGTTCGAATAGAACCCGTCCTTCACCATCAGATCGACGTGGCCCAGATCGACGAAGCCGAGATTGATGGTGATCTTTTCGGTTTCCGGAGGCTTGGGCCTCAATTCTTGAATATTCCAGGGCATCGCCATCCATTCGCCATCTGTATGGATGGTATATGGATGGAGCGCCGCCCCTTACAAGAGGGGTACGTGATGGAACTTTTGGAGAAATTATGTCCGAAGTGATCTCCCGATCCGCAAAGAACATGGCGCGACGAAGCTGACCGCCAAGGAAGGCTGATTGCCTGCGCTTATGCACAGTCGGGTGGAACAGGTGGACGGTCGTCCGCCCTGCCAATTCTGAATCCCTGTCCCGCGCTAACCGGCCGGAACGACCGAGGGGCGGAGGAATTCGTCCGGGCAGGAGCGACGAGATGCTGACGACGAAACAGAGACACCCGGCGATCCGAACGCTACGAGGCTGGGCGCTCGCCGTATTGCAAGAGGCCGG
The DNA here is from genome assembly GCF_052075995.1 of Bradyrhizobium sp. 613_E4_N2_2. Taxonomy (NCBI): domain Bacteria; kingdom Pseudomonadati; phylum Pseudomonadota; class Alphaproteobacteria; order Hyphomicrobiales; family Nitrobacteraceae; genus Bradyrhizobium; species Bradyrhizobium sp. 613_E4_N2_2. The sequence continues at coordinate 2,301,318 of NZ_CP197234.1, read as the reverse complement.
CGCAATCCGCGAATGCGAGGCGCACGGCTGGGCGCAGGATCGTGCCGATCCTCATGCCCGAGAACGCGTCTTTGACATCGCCCGCCTGGATCCGCCGCCTGGTGTCTCACTGGAGGAGGCCGTCACGGAGATCGGCGACGTGCTCGGATCAATTGGCGACACTTGCCCGGAATGCACGCCCTAACACTGAGCGCGCAAGTGGGCGCACGCGCCGGGTTCGCCGCGCCGAGATCGCCAGATTATAGAAGCCCAGCGAGATCCGGTAGGTCTTCAGCTTTGTGAGCATGGAGCCTGCAACGCGGTCGTCACGTTAGATCTCAACGCCGACGTGCGAACCATAGGGCGAGACCAGAAGAATGGACACCGTCAGGGCTGGCTGCGATGTCGCAAACGGGTCAAAGGCGGACGTCAACCGGGGTCGTCGCGCAGGTCCGCTAAGGGCCATCAGCGGAAATGGCTATATGGCGAGAAACGCGGTGGCGTTCTAAAATGGGCAACGCGCAACAACCCAACGGGTCGCTGACATGTTGGCAGAACTCACAAGATCATCGAAGAGCTTGCATTCCCATACAGGGCGCCAGACGCCTATCGGGCGTTGCTCAATATTGGGACGCAAGCGGTTCCTGCAGTGCGCGCTGGGCTGCGGCATGACAATGCTGATGTTCGCTTGCATTGCTGCAGGTTTCTCGACCGATATCTATCGCCCGACACTCTCGCCGATCTGATGGGTATGCTGAACGATGCCGATGAGCGCGTCAGGTGCTCTGCTTTGCACACGCTAGCATGCGACCGGTGTAAGGAAGGGGCCTGCAAGCCCGAGGAAGGTGAAGTGCTTCCCAAGGCAATGAGATTGCTTGCGCGCGACCCCGATGCGCACGTCCGCGCAATGGCGATAGAAGTGGTCGGACAATTCGTTCACACCAATGCTCTTGCCGCTGCGGCAATCTCCGCTGCCCAGCAAGATGATGAAAATTCAACCGTTCGCAAGAAAGCCGGATGGTATGTGCCGGGAGGTCCGATCTACAGGCGGACCAAGCCGAGGCTTGGTACAACAGGTGCTGACAGTCTCGCTAAGTCGGCAACGGGTCAAAATGCGAAGAACTCAGAGTGAGCAAAGTCAGTCCGCTCTACCCCACCAAGCGGACCTCAATGAAAGATGTCGCCACTTCGCTGATGGGCCACTAGCCGAAGTGGGCCGTTGGATTTTCATCGCGGCATTGGCGATACCGTTGTCCGCCGAGATTGCAGGTTCAACGGTCTCTGCGACGTGCTCGGCCGATCAGGGCCTCGACGGTTGGCAACATGCGCGTGACGACTGCTTCGTTTCCAGCCGCGTTGGGGTGCAGACCGTCCAGCGCCTTGAGCTGAGCATTGTCAACAAACGCATCATCAAAAGCCGGGTAAAACAGCACATTGTGCTCGCTGGCAAGACCAGAGAACATAGCGGCAAAAGCGTTCTTGTATTCGTCTCCAAATATGGATTGGGTCCGCAAACCGCAAAGGAACACGGCTATCCGCCGGGCTTCGAGTTTGCCAAAAATCTCCGCGAGTGACGGACGCTCCCGTGCGGTAGCGGGATGGCGAGCAGGCTGCCAGCTGAGACTGGTCTACTCGCTCTTAAATTCCGCGATCTTTCGATCTTCAAACCATAGTTCTACGTCGTAGCCGTCTGCCAAGCATCTGGCGCGCTTCTTGGCTTCGGTTTCGTCCTTGCATATTAGAACCATGCGAAGCTCGATATGCCCGTCGAGGCCCATGATATTTGCGCGATACTCTTGCATCTGCTCCCTACGCGGTCGGTCGACCTGAGACGGCCTTATAGCTCAGGGGGCTGCAGACCCGACGACGTCAGCCATTCGTCTATGTTGGACTCGGTTTCGAGCTGGCGCAGTCTGCGTTCTAGAAGATCACGCTGCGGTTCTGGCTGCGTATTTTCCAGCTCCGCTATGATGCGTGCTCGTTCCGCATTCAAGTTGTCGCTAATGTGGGATTGTGGGTGTCGTCTCATGGCACTCTCCTTTCCCTGCGTGAATTGGGAGGGAGCGCAACCGGCGTTCTCATCACTGATCAAAGCACGGTGCGGTGCGGTGCGGTGATCGACCCAGTGTGCACCCGCAACCGGAGCGACGCCAGACAAAAGTCAACCCAGCGACGTCTCTTGAGGGTCAAAAGCCGCCGATGGCGGCCGCTCTGCGCGAAGTCCGCACGTCGCCGGCCAGCCGAAGTGTCAGTGGGCGATGGTGACGGTCCGCTAAGGGCCAAAAGCTGCCTTCCTCCGGAGTCAGCTCGTGACGTTTCACCGCGCCCCCCGTGAGCCATTTTGAGGTACGCTAGAGCACCTGCGCCTCTGAGAACAGCGGAGCCGGGAGGAGCCCATGGACGTCGCGGCCTGGCTGCGTGATCTGGGGCTGGGACAGTACGAGCAGTCGTTCCGCGAGAACGATGTCGACGCCGAGGTCCTCGCCGATCTCACGGCGGAGGATTTGATCGGGCTCGGAGTCACCTCGATCGGCCATCGCCGCAAGCTGCTCGCGGCGATCGCCGCTCTGCGCACCGGCTCAGTTCCGGTGACCACCCCTCGCATGACAGCACCAGCCGCGGTCCCCGGGACAGCCCTGCCGTTCTCGGAGGCGGAGCGGCGCCAGGTCACGGTGATGTTTGCCGACCTGGTCGGTTCGACTGCAATGGTGTCGCGGGTCGATCCGGAGGAGATGCGCAAGGTCATTCGCGCCTATCAGAACACGGTCTCGGGCGAGATTTCGCGTTACGTTGGGCATGTAGCCAAGTTCATGGGTGACGGGGTCCTGGCCTATTTTGGTTGGCCTAAGGCGCACGAGGACGATGCGGAGCGGGCCGCCAGGGCAGGCCTCGCCGTCACTCAGTCCGTAGCTGGGCTCACATCTCCGGACGGCCAACCGTTGGCCGCGCGCGTCGGCATCGCGACCGGTCTCGTCGTTGTCGGGGATCTGGTCGGCTCGGGGGAGGCTCAGGAGCGCGACGTGATTGGAGAGACCCCGAATCTGGCCGCTCGATTGCAGGCGCTTGCCCGACCCGGACAGGTCGTGATTGCCGAAAGCACGTGGCGACTGCTCGGCAGGCTGTTCGAGGTTGAGGACCTGGGCCAGCGAGCCCTGGATGGTTTCGACGAGCCGCTGCGCATCTTTCTCCTAGGCCCAAGCGTAGCGGAGGATCGCTTCGAGGCCTTGCACGGGACAGGCTTGGTGCCGCTCGTCGGTCGTGAGCAGGAGTTGGCGCTATTGCTCGACCGGTGGGCACGGGTCCGTGACGGCGAGGGGTGTCATTCGGCCTGCAATATTGACCCCCTAAGCCGGGGGATCGGCGTCCAAAATTGACCCCCTATAGGTTGGTCTGTTGCGCTGCCTGCTTTGGAATGAAGCAGGTGGTCGAGGATGCTGATCGTGGAGACGATTGCGCGGATTCGGCGCGAGCACTTCATCAAGGGCAAGACGATCAAGGAGATTGCCCGTGACCTGAAGGTGTCGCGGAACACGGTCCGGAAGGTGCTGAGGTCAGGAGAGACCTCCTTCGAGTACGAGCGGCAAGTGCAGCCGCGGCCAAAGCTGGGACGATGGGCAGTAGAGCTCGACGGACTGCTGGCGGCGAACGCGGCCAAACCGGCTCGTGAACAGCTGACGTTAATCCGGATCTTCGAAGAGCTGCGCAGCCGTGGCTATGACGGCGGCTACGATGCGGTGCGGCGTTACGCCAGGCGGTGGAGCAAGGAACGCGGGCAATCGACCGCGGCTGCTTATGTCCCGCTAAGCTTTGCCCCAGGCGAAGCCTACCAGTTCGACTGGAGCCACGAGGTGGTCTTGCTGAGCGGCACCACGGTGATGGTGAAGGCCGCCCATGTCCGGCTCTGTCACAGCCGCATGCTGTTCGTGCGGGCCTATCCGCGGGAGACGCAGGAGATGGTGTTCGACGCCCACGACCGGGCGTTCGCCCTGTTCAAAGGCACCTGCACCCGCGGCATCTACGACAACATGAAGACCGCCGTAGAGACGATCTTCGTCGGTAAAGGGCGTCTCTACAATCGCCGCTTCCTGCAGATGTGCAGCCACTATCTGGTCGATCCGGTCGCCTGCACGCCAGCGTCGGGCTGGGAGAAGGGGCAGGTCGAGAACCAGGTCGGGCTGGTCAGGGAACGCTTCTTCACGCCGCGGCTGCGGTTCAAAAACCTCGACGAGTTAAACGCCTGGCTGCTCGACAAATGCATCGCCTACGCCAAGGTTCATCGCCATCCGGAGCTGGTCGATCAGACGATCTGGGAAGTGTTCGAAGCCGAACGCCCCAAACTCGTTCCCTATGCCGGCCGCTTCGACGGCTTCCATGCGGTGACGGCATCGGTCTCGAAGACCTGCCTGGTGCGCTTCGACAACAACAAGTACTCGGTCGCAGCCAGCGCAGTCGGACGACCGGTCGAGGTTCAAGCCTATGCCGATCGCATCGTGATCCGTCAGGATGGACGCATCGTTGCCGAGCACCCGCGATCCTTTGGCCGCGGCGATACCGTCTACGACCCCTGGCATTATGTGCCGGTGCTCGCCCGCAAACCCGGCGCCTTGCGCAACGGTGCTCCCTTCAAAGACTGGGTGCTGCCAGCCGCGATCGAGCGGATCCGGCGCAAGCTTGCCAGCACCGACGACGGCAATCGGCAGATGGTCGACATCCTCAACGCGGTGCTGACTGACGGTCTGCCCGCGGTGGAAGCGGCCTGTGCCGAAGCGCTCAGTCACAGCGTCCATTCGGCCGATGTCGTTCTCAATATCCTGGCCCGTCAACGTGAACCCGCCCCACCGGCCAACATCATGACGCCGGCCGCACTGACGCTCCGTCATGCACCGATCGCCGATTGTGCCCGCTACGACAACCTCCGGAGGACCATCTGATGGAACGAACCCAAATCTTCGACCTCATGGGCGAACTCAAGCTCTACGGCATGAAGGCTGCCTTCGACGAGATCATGGCAACTGCCGTCAAGCGCCAGCACGAACCTCAGCGCATTGTCGGCGACCTGCTCAACGCCGAGATCAACGAGAAGCAAGCCAGGTCGATCAAATACCAGCTCACCATTGCCAAGCTTCCGCTTGCCAAGGACATCGCCGACTTCCAGTTCGACGGCACGCCGATCAATCAGACTCTCGTCAATGATCTTGCTGGCGGCGGCTTCATCGCCCAACAACGCAACGTCGTGCTGGTTGGCGGCACCGGCACAGGCAAAACCCACCTGGCCATTGCCATCGCCAGAAGCTGCATCCGATCCGGTGCCCGCGGCCGCTTCTTCAACGTAGTCGACCTCGTCAATCGCCTCGAGACCGAGACCCGCAACGGACGGCAAGGACGGCTCGCCGAGCATCTGACCCGGATGGACTTCATTGTGCTGGATGAACTCGGCTATTTGCCCTTCGCCCAGTCCGGTGGCCAGCTTCTCTTCCACCTCGTCAGCCGGCTCTATGAGCGCGCCTCCGTCATCGTGACCACCAATCTCGCCTTCGGCGAATGGCCGAGCGTGTTCGGCGACGCCAAAATGACCACCGCGCTGCTCGATCGGTTGACCCATCACTGTGACATCGTCGAGACCGGCAATGACAGCTGGCGCTTCAAAAGCCGCGACGACGATCACGCCACCCGCGCTCGTCTCGTCTCCGCTATCCCGGCCAGCTCCAACGAGCCGAGCGCTACCGTCAAACCGCGGCGCACGAAGGGGTCAAAATTGGACGCCGATGAGGGGTCAAATTTACAGGCCGATTGACAGCTGATGCGAAGTGCTTGCTCTTCCGATGAGAGGCTAAGTCGACCATTCAACTGTCGCTTCGGAGACTTGCAGCACGACAATGCCGAACGAACCTGCGGACGAATTTGCGCAGAACATTGAGTAGCGTAGGTGCGTGTTGGCGACAGATATTGCACCAATGGCGATAACTCTTGGATGTGCAGACAATGACTTAGCCACCCTTAGGCGACAGTGCTTTTATCTTGCCATCACTCCCCCTGCTCGTTGCTACTCGCTAACTCTTCCTCATCTTGCCGCAACCGCATCTGCTGATCCACGAGGCACGCAAAAAATCTGCCGCTCGGCACGCGTCCAAGCCATCAATTCCAGCCTCTCGTCTGTCCATAGATTGGCGTAAATTCCAATGCGATGGAGCGATTTTCTGCATCGGAACGAAGAGAAAGAGCCATTGAACGACCCTTCGCTCCAGGCAAAATTCGGCCCCGTGCAAGTGCGTTTCTTCGATCGTAATGGGATGTCCCGCAGGCTGTTAAGCCGCGTTCGTTCTTCTACGCGCGCCCAGTTGGGAGCGTTCTCACACTAGTCGGTGATATTCAAAACCTGATTTCCGGGACATGAGAAGGGCTCCCGCGCGATGCGCGGGAGCCCAGCATTTGACCTAGTCGATAGGATTCCAGATGAGAAAGAAGCTGCCGTCAGCGTAAAGGCCAACCGTTCGACCAAGGTTGGCGCAGAGCTTGCGGACCCCAAGGCCAGGTGCTGCGAGTGACAGGCTGACGTAGTCCGATCCGGGGCTCTCGCCGGTCAAAATCCGACCGGATCCGACCTCGAGCCCCTGGGTGAAGATGCGGAAGTCTGACGGGTCATCGCCGGACTTATCGCGGTTGGGCACGATGTCGATGTCGGCGCAGATAGGCAGGAATTTGAGCTGGCCTCTGAAGCCGCCGTGAGTTGTGCGGGTGACGAATCCGATCGCGGTCATGGTCTGTCTCCTTCGTTGCCGCAGGGCCGATGCCCTGCGATGGCGAGACCGTCATGGCGGCCGGCCAGCATCCGAACCCTAGGGGCGAAGCGCAGCGGCGCACCCGAGCCCGCTCCTTTTTTGCAGCGAAGCGGCCGCGAGGAGCCGGCTTGCCGGCGGGGAAAAAAGGAAGCGTGCGAGGGTTTCGGATGGGGGAGGGCTGCCATAGGTCGTAGCGCCATAAGCAGGGAATCGTCCTCTTCAGACGAAGGAGACAGGCCTTGCCGCAGAGCGCTATTCGCCCGCACAAACGGCGCTTGGGCAACGTTTCGACATATGCGCTGCGTCTCGAGTCTCTCGCGATTCAGAGCCGATTATCCCGCCGGGAAAGCGGCTCGGTTTCGCATCTGAGGCGTGGTCCTGGTGCCGGTTATCAAGTCGAATCCGACACTATTGATCGATCGCGCGCACGGCGATTGAGTTCGCGAAACCGCGCGACGAAAACGCTCTCGAAGGCTCGATTTGTTTGCCACTCGGCGAATCGAACCGCCTCAGGTTGCGCCGCGGTTTCACGGCTACACGCCTCCCTTTGGAGGCAGAAAATGCTCTTGTCCTTCCTCTTAAATACGGCGCAGAAACGCAAAGAGGCCCCGCCTCCAGGGAAGCGGGGCCGTTGATCCGGGACGATCAGTCGCCGCTGCGGCGCGACCAGATCAGGCTGAAACCTTCCTCGCCTTCGACCTTGACCAGCGAGGCGTAGATCGGAGCCGGGAAGCTCGGATCGTCGAGTTTGACCGAGAGATATTCGCGGTCGCTGTCGCGAACCGTCTTCTTCCAGGCGGCGCCGAATTCGGTCGCTCCTGCAAAAATCCGGTAGTCGGGAGCCTTGTCGTTGTCCTTCTCGGAGGCAGCGAACTTGGCCTTGATGTTCAGCGTCAGCGTCTTGATCGAGCCGGTGTAGCCGTTGTCCAAAGCAGTAAAAGTGCCGATGGTCGCCATGGTCATCTCCGTCTGTCTGTTGCTCGGGCCGCGCCCATCGCAGCCTCGATGGCGATCCTTGGCCCGGGGAGCGATCGGCCCGCAGCCTTCAGGCCCGCAGCGCAGCGGAGGACGGCGAAAGCCTGCTTTTTTGTCGTGCGCGAGGAATGCCGCCGCTTGGCGGTAGGGGAAAAAAGCAGGCGTGAGCTGTTGCGGGAAGGCGATCGAGGCTCTTGCCGTCCCTCGGGCCTGATCAGCCAATCGAGGGCGCGTTGGACGCGAGCCCATGACCGAACTGACGGCGATGACCATGGCTGCCGACGTCCCACAGCATTGGAAAACGGCGGGATCGATCAGAAAGAAAGCCAACGTCTGCGTATCAAGAGCAAGAACGATGGACCGGACAAATCAAGCGAACCCGACCGCATTTGCGGATCAGGAAGCGACGGCTCCGGCCGGGATTATTCGCCCGACTGCGCTGTGAATACGCGAGGTCTAGGCACGATCCGCACCCCAACTTGATCGCCCCGCCGCTACGAAAGGGAGGTGGAGCACAGCCTCACAAGCCGCTGCCTGCCGCGCAGACCAAACCGATCGTGGCCCACATTTGGAGACGGGCAAGCGTGAGCAATCTTCCGCTTCACTTCAACTGAACCGGCTGCGCACCGTGAGGTGCGCGGCCGGAATTTAATGAGCGCCGGGGCCGTTCTTGCGGCCCCGGCTCACCTTTTACTCCGCTGCTTGCGAGCAGAAATCATTACGCTGCGCCTTGTCTGGCGCACCGACCTGATCCTCCATCTTGGCCGTGCGGAGCAACGGCGGCAACCAGTCGGTCACCGCCAATAGTTGCTCCGCGGCAGCTGCCATCTCGACCTTTTTCAATCCCGACAAACGTTCGGCTGCCTCCTCGCCGACGCCTTCGCGGACGGCCTCAAGGATGCGCGCCTTGGTGACCCGGCCGAGATAACTCTGCACCGTCGGCCGCCAGTATCCGGTCATGTCGAGCGCGACGGCCCCGGCCAAACGGCTGGCCGCCGCCAAGGCGCGCGGCCGGAGGTCAAATGGCAATTTGACCGCATTGACCGTCAATGCCGTGCAATGGGCGAACAGCGCCATGCGGCTGTCGTGATCAAGTTCGACCACGAATTCCCACAGCTTGGCGACGTCTCGTGGCATCTGCCTGGCCCAATTGGCATGGCGATCCGACCACGCTTTGCCGGCCGGGGTATCTTCGATTCCGACCGCATGCGTGGCCAAATCCGTCTTGACCGGTTGAATGCCAACCACATGGGCATTGGCCCCGATATAGAAGATTTGCGCGGCGAGCGCATGGGTGGCCGCCACGATGGCGACGTCTGGCTGCTCACTCAGATTGAGGCGCAGCCCCAAGGTGCGATGCGCGGAGAGGTCGCGAACGAGCGTGTCAGACAGCGACTTCTCCTCGTCTTCCTCGTCGTTTTCTTCCTCCCCTCCTTCACCATCGCACGTGGCTTGACCGTCCCCTCCACCCTCCTCATCCGATGCTTGTCCGTCGCCATCCTCCCCCGCTTCGGGGTGGGCTTTGTCGTCCTCGGGACGGATGAAACCGCGTTCGATCCTGACGCTGCCGTCATGATTTAGGATGACGAACGCGCCGCCACGCGCGACGTCACCGGGATCGTAGGCCTGCCGTTTCGTCTCAAACTGCTCGATTTGGGTCTCCAGTTCACCGAACCGCGCATCCACCTCATCAGGCAGTTCGTCGGCCGTTTGATGCTGTTCGGTCAGCTGGTCGAACTCGGTTTGAGCGACTTGAAGCGCGGTCTGATCTTCCGCCGAAAGCTTAACTGGATGCAGGTAGGCGCGACGCATGCCGTGGGCGTGCGGGAAGTCGAGATGGGGCTCCGTCCACTTCCATCCCTCGGCTGCCCGTAAGGCGTCCGCCTCCCGGCCAAGCCGTGCTGTCACCAAGAGATCGAGCAGTGCCACGTCTTCCAGATAGCCGCCGCGATCCTCGGTAAAGAGGTCGCGCAGGATCGTACCGCCTGCCTCGATATAGGCCTCGAGCCCGACAAACCGCGCGCGGCGATCGGTTGCAGCGACATGGGTTTCGGTGAGCAGACGCCGGATCGTGCTGGCATCGCGGTCGTAGGACAGGCGCTCATAAACGCCTTCCTGCCGCGCCTGATCGTCGGTGATGGCAAAGGCCATCAACTGCTCAAGGGTCAGATTGCCATCGCGATACAGCTGCACCAATTTGGGTGAAACCGCACCCAACCGGAGGCGTTGCCGCACCACATGCGGCGTCACCCCGAAGCGCGCGGCGATCTCCTCCGCACCAAAGCCACGCTCCTCCGCAAGCCTCCTGAACGCCTCGAACTGGTCGGCGGGATGCATGTTTTCGCGGGTGACGTTCTCGTCCAGGCTGATTTCGTGGGGGTCATTCGCGGTGTCGATGATGCAGCGGATCGGCTCGGTCTTCTTGATCTCCTTCCGCTTCACCCGCAGCAGCTGTGCAAGCCGCCTGCCCTCGCCGATGGTCACGAGATAGAACCCCGTGGCCGTTCCCGCTCCGTCGAACTCGGGCTCAACCACTAGATTTTGCAGGATGCCCTTGGCGGCAATACTCGCCGCATAACCCTCGATCGCCGCCTCGCTGTGCGGCGTCTTGCGCGCATTGTTCGGGGACTTCTTGAGCTTATTGAGCGGGATCAAAGTCTCCGTCCCGCTCGCGGGAATGATTTCAACTGATTTGGCCGACATGATCATTCTTCCTTTTACTTCCATGGGTGCAGCGCGCACTCCGCGCCTGCACCCCTGCCCGTCGGCGAGACCGGGGGTAGCAAGCGCCAGGGCGACCCGAGCGGAGGGGGATCGCCCGCCCGCAAGGGCCGCTCGCTAGAAGCGGGTCTGCACGGCGCATGTCGGCCGTTCGAGAAGGTGACGCCCGTTCGAAAGCACGGAAGACCGGGGAGACCGCTCGGGTCGGCGCCGGCGCCAGCCGGCGCTTTACCCTGGCGCGCGCGAGGGGCGGAGCCCCTGAGATCTCAAGCGTTAGAACGTTGAGCAAGTCAGCGCAGGCCAAAACAAGAGATCGAAAACAAGAGCAAAAGTGAGAAAATCAAAAGAGGCACCCGCAGGAGGGTCAGCATAGCGCCGACGCGTAGCGGCGGGACCCGGGACCGAGTGCAGTCGCGAGACCGGTTAACAAGGCACCCGCGCGACGGGCAGTGATAGCGGTGCCGCGCAGCGGCAGCCCTTCGTGCGAGTGCCTCCGGCGAGCGACACATTATATCTGCTTGCGTGAGGGATCGAAGCCGAATGGCCGAGACGCAACGCGCTCGGTTCACGAGAGCCCGATGCGGCGACAGCCGCACGCGCACCCAAATCAGAATCAGTGAGACAGCGGCGGGGAGAGTGAGCCGATCCAGGATCGCCATCTTCGGCGATCGACGGATTTCGTCGCATCTCAAGACAATGTGAGCCGCCTGATCTGGCTTGATTCTTCTTGCGTGATCGCATTCCTACAAGGCTGCAGCTTGATCTCCGTGCCGGTGCTTGCAGTTGCGCCAGCCAGCGAAAGTGCGATCTTCCAATTACCTCGGCGTGGTGCTGTCACGACTGGATAATTCCGATGGATTCTGTTCGGGGCGGTATTGGCCAGCGCCTGGTGTCGCGTGACCAAGCTGCCTCATACTGTGGTCTGTCAGTCAGCACCTTCTCGAACTGGGTAAAAATCGGAAGACTACCCTCTGCTCTTTCTGGCACGTCGCGATGGGACTTGAAAGCGATCGATCTCGCGTTAGACTCGCTGAGTGGATTACTCAGAACTCAAACTCCGGACGTTGCGACATCCGCGCTGGACGAGTGGAGAGCAAAGCGTGCGCGTCAATCTCAAAGGGATTCATAAAGTAAAGGTGACGCTCTCAAGCGGCGAACCAAAGACGTACTATTACGCCTATCGCGGCGGTCCCCAGATCAAAGCAGAGCCAGGCACGCCAGACTTTATCCAGCAATACCAGGAGGCGCATTCGAACTTACGGCAGCCACGCGGCGGCACCTTCATGTCAGTCATCGCACGATACAAAGCGGCGCCGGAATTCACCAAGATCGCAGCGTCCACTCGCCGCGATTATCTGAGGTACATCAAACTCATTGAAGAAGAATTCGCTGACCTGCCGATCGCCGCTCTCGCCGATCGCAGGATTCGCGGCGACTTCAAAGGCTGGCGCGACAAATTCGCCAACACGCCGCGCAAGGCTGATCTCGCCTGGACGGTGTTGGCGCGCATTCTGTCCTTCGCGAAAGATCGCGGCATTATCACCAGCAATCCTTGCGAGCGTGGTGGTCGGCTCTACGTCGCAGACCGCCGAGACAAGATCTGGACCGAGCAGGACATTGCCGCAGTTCTATCAGTTGCATCTGAAGAGATCAGGTTGGCGCTGATCTTGGCTTTATGGAGCGGTCAACGACAAGGCGACCTTTTGCGCTTACCTTGGTCAGCCTACGAGAGCCCTCATATTCGTCTCCGCCAGTCGAAAGGCGGGCGCCGCGTAGTGATGCCTGCCGGCACTCCCTTGAGAGCTCTGCTCGACACCACGCAGCGTCGGGGACCTCTTATCCTGACGAACACGCTCGGCCGGCCCTGGACTTCCGACGGCTTTCGAACATCGTGGGCAAAGGCCTGCGAACGGGCGGGCATTGGCGACCTGACGTTTCACGATTTGAGGGGCACCGCAGTGGTTCGGCTGGCGATCGCTGGCGCCAGCGTACCGCAGATCGCGGCCGTGACCGGCCACTCGTTAAAGGACGTCGAGGCCATTCTGGACGCGCACTATCTTGGTCGCGACATTCAGCTTGCAGAAGCTGCGGTACTCAAGCTCGAAGCGAGAACAAAACTGTAAAACGACCTGTAAAATGAGGTCGCCTACTCTACCAAGCCAGATGCTAAGTGCTTGATTTATATGGTGGGCGCACCAGGGCTCGAACCTGGGACCCGCTGATTAAGAGTCAGCTGCTCTACCAACTGAGCTATGCGCCCGAAAGGCGGTCAATGCCTTGCGAGGCCGGTCGTTTAGCAAAGCGATCCGGGTATGGCAAGCGATGTGGCGCATGTTTTCCAAGGTTCTTCCACAGGCCCGAAAATGCTAAAAGCCGCTGGATTCCAGCGGCTTCGCCAAGGCCAATCCCCGGGCTAATTCCTCGGGAAATACGGGGTGGCTCAGAGCCGGCCCTCGCGATCCCGTTCCGGGCCGCCGTCACGGTCGAAACGGTCGCCGTGGAAGCGGTCCATGCCGCGCTCCATCATGCGGTCCATGCCCCGTTCCATGAAGTGTCGGGACGGGCCGTCCCCACCGCCGCCGAACGGGCCACGGTGGCGGGTCAGCACGGCAAGGCGCCGCTTCTGGCCCTCGTCGAGCGTCTTGTAGAGCGGATCGGCGGCATCGGCGATCTTCTTCAGGGCGGCGGAGGTCGCGCCCATGTCCTCGGCGCGCTGGCGCAGGCGGGCGACCGGATCCTCGGGCTTGTCGGCGTTCTTGCCGGTGTCGCCCGGGCCGGCATTCATCCGCGCGTTGGCGCGGTCGATGCGCAGCTTGGCGAAGTCGCGCACGGCAGCCTCGACCGGCGGCCACAGCTTCTCCTGGTCGGCGTTGAGCTTCAGCCCGGCATGGACGGCGGCGATCCGCGCGTCGACGAAGGCGGCACGGTCCTCCGGGTTCATGCGGACGTGGCGGAAGTGCTCCATCCACGGGCGATGAAATTGGGCATAGACCGCGCCCGAGCCGGCGATGCTGAGCACGGCGATGGCGGCGATGGTGAACTTCCTCATACGGACCTCCTCTGGAAGGATGCCGGTGAGGATGAGCGCCGGACGGCTGACGCGCAACTTACAACTTGGACAGAGAGAGCGTTCTTACGAAGATGTAACTCCCCTGAATGTCCATTCAGATGCAGACTGAAATGTTTTGCAACAAAAAGGGCCTCCGCGCAGGCTGCACGGAAGCCCCTTCATTGATGGTCGATCCTGATCAGTTCGTCGTGCTCTTCGATTCCTTGAGGAACTCGTCGATCAGCGGCTGGCCGACGCGGCTTGCGGCGTCCTTGTAGACCGGCTCCATCGCCTTGCGCATCGCCTCGTCCTGCTGCGGCGTGAGCTTGATGATCTCGCTCTTGCCGCTCTTCTTGATCTCGGCCAGCGCGTCGTCGTTCTCCTTCTGCGACTGCGCGTTGTTGAAGTCGGTCGCCTCCTTCATCGCCTTCGACAGCTGGTCGCGGATGTCGGCCGGCAGATCGTCCCAGAACTTCTTGTTCACGATCACGACGTAGCCGATGTAGCCGTGATTGGTCTCGGTGATGTACTTCTGCACCTCGTGCATCTTCTGCGTATAGATGTTCGACCAGGTGTTCTCCTGGCCGTCGACGACGCCGGTCTGCAGCGCCTGATAGACTTCCGAGAACGCCATCACCTGCGGCAGCGAGCCGAGCGACTTGAACTGGGCCTGCAGCACGCGCGAGGACTGGATGCGGAACTTGACGCCCTGGTAGTCGGCGGGCGTGACCAGCTTCTTGTTGGCGCTCATCTGCTTGAAGCCGTTGTCCCAATAGGCAAGGCCGGTGATGCCCTTGGAGTCCAGCAGCTTGAGCAGCCGGAGGCCGAGCGGGCCTTCCGTCACCTTCCGCAGCGTCTTCAGGTCCGGAAGGATGTAAGGCAGATCGAACACCTCGAATTCGCGGATGCCGAGCGGGCCGAACTTCGAGTTGGACGGCGCCAGCATCTGCACACTGCCGAGCTGGAGCGCCTCGAGCTCTTCCTTGTCCTTGTAGAGCGTCGAGTTCGGGTAGACTTCGATCTTGACCTTGCCGCCGGTGTACTTCTCGGCGAGCTCCTTGAACTTCTCCGACGCCTTGCCCTTCGGCGTGTCGGTGGCGACGACGTGGCTGAACTTGATGATGATCGGCGATTGGGCCGATGCCGGCCCGGTCAGGGCCAACGCCCCGGTCAAGACCGCAACCGATGCCGCAGCCCAAATGAGTTTCCGCATGCTTCCTCCCACACGTTTTTTGGTGGGGCACGAACCGTCGCCCCCAAGCCCTAGATTCAAGACTTGAGGGCAGGATTATAGGGAAGCGGACACAGGCGCCATTGCCCCTTAGCAGGGGGCGGCTTGCAAAAATGCGGTATCCGGAGGCGAAATCTGCTGGACTGGCTCACGCAGGTCGATGGCAGGGAAACCCTGCCATCGCCGCTGCCGCCTCTCGCAACCTCAGCCGTGCAGCGCCGGCGCGAGTTGGGCCTGCTGCGCGACCGCCGGATCGGTGATCAGGGTGCCGCCGTGCCCGTCCGAGGACAGCGCAAAGTCGGCCGCGCTGTACTGACCGAGCAAGTGCAGCGTCGCGACGTGGGTGCCGTCGGAGACTGTCAGCGTGCCGCCGGTGTTGTCGTTGTTCTGCGCATAGGCCATCGAGGTCAGGCTGTCGCTGAACAGGATGTCGCCGAGATCGAGACTGTCATGGTCCTGCCAGCCGGAGATCGTTCCCGTGAAGGCCGACGCCTGGGCCAGCACCAGCGAGGCATTGGGACCGGCGAAGATCACATCGTCGATCGTGCCGCCCGCGTGGACAAAGGCGAGCGCGCCCGAGCCGATCGTGGTGTCATCCGCGCTGCCACCGGCCTGCACGTGCTGCGTGCCGGACAGGACCGTCGTGCCGGTCGCGCTGCCATACACATATTGCACGCCGCCGTTGACGATGGTGGCGTTGGCGGCGCCCCAATCGACCTGGACTCCGCCGGCATTGATCGTGGTGCCGGTCGCCGTGCCGTCGGCGTAGACGCTCTGCTGGCTGCCGGCGTTGACCGTCGTGATCGACGCGTTGCCGTGGAGATACTGGAGGGCGCCATTGCTGATCGTGGTCTGGACCACCGTGCCGCCATAGACCGACTGGACGCCGCCATCCATGGTGGTGTTGATCGCCGTTCCACCCAGATAGACGTCCTGCCCGCCGCCATGGATCGTCGTGTCCGAGGCCGTGCCGCCGCTCTCGACGGCCTGCAGGCCCGAATTGATCGTCGTGAGGCTCGCCGAGCCGAACACGTACTGACCGCCGCCGCTGATCGTCGTGATGATCGTGAAGCCCCAATCGATCTGGATGCCGCCGGCATTGATGGTGGATCCGGTCGCACTGCCGTCGATGTAGACGTTCTGCTCACCCCCGGCATTGACGATGGTGTTGAAAGCATTGTTGTGAACGTGCTGGAAGCCGCCATTCGCGACCGTGGTCTGGATCGCAACGCCGAAGACGTTCTGGGTGCCGCCGTCCACGGTGGTGTTGGTCGCGATACCACCGCCGAGGATATCCTGGTCGCCGCCGGCCTCGATCGTCGTGCCGTCGGCCGAGCCGCCGATCTGGATGTACTGATTGCCCGAGATCACGGAGTTCGAGGCCAGACCGAACACCAGCTGCGCGGCGCCCGCGGCAACCACCATTCCATTGGCCGAGCCCTCCAGCACGACCGCCGCGCCGCTCTCGACCTGGATGTCGGAATAGCCGGACGCATCCTTGATCCGCCAGACGCCGCTCTGGACGTCGAGCTTCTCGACATTGACGACGGTGCCAAGGAGCGAACCGGAGCCACTTCCCGACAGCACCAGCGTGTCTACGCCGTCGCCGCCGTCGATCGTGCCGGTGACGATCGAAGCGGTGGCGAGATTGATGCTGTCGTCGCCTGCGCCCATCGAGACGTCGCCGATGATGGAGCCGCTGTTGGTGAGCGTATCGTTGCCGCCGCCGGTGGCGACGCTGCCGAAAATGCCGCCCGTGTTGGTAACGGTGTCGCCGAAGGCGCCGACGATCGAGATCGCCTCGCCGTTGTTGCCGCGGATCGTGCCGTCGTTGATGATGGTCATGACGCCGAAGGCGCTACCGTCATTGCTGTCGTCCACGGTGATCGCGCGCTGATCGCTGATGATCAGGCCGCCCACCTCGTTGTGGACGAAGCCGCCGCCGATCGCGAGCGCCTCGTTGAGGCCGTTGGCGCCGCTGGTCAGGCCGACCGCCGCGATCGTCCCGAAATTGTCGATCGAGACCAGACCGTCGACATCGACACCGTCGGCGTCAGCACCGCCGACCGCCGTGCCGGTGATGGTGCCGCGGTTGGTCACTGTTGTCGTCGTGTTAGCCGCGCTGTCCATGTTGATGCCGGAGCCGCTGCGGCCGGTGATGGTGCCGTCATTGTTGACGGTGATCGGCTGGTCGCCCGTGATGGCGTGGCGGGCGCCGTCGATGATTCCGCCGGCATAGTTGTTGACCACGCCGCCGGTGTTGACCGACTGGAAGTCGATCGCGTCGTTACCGGACGAGGCCGCCGAGGCATTGTGGCTGACGATCTGGCCGTAATTGTTGATGGTGGCGTTGGCGCCGGGCCGGATCGCGTCGGCATCGGCCGCCGAGATCACGCCGGTTGCCGCATTATTGATGACGGTATTGGCGCCGCTCGAATTGATGTCGTCGAGATCGAGCGCCTGGCCGGCATTGCTGCCGGTCCCCGTCGAGGAGATCGTGCCCTCGTTGTTGACGGTGAAGGTGCCGCTCTTGCCCGAGACCAGGTTCGAGATCTTCACCGCATCCTTGGTCGCGGTGATGGTGGCGCCGGCCTTGTTGTTGATGGTGAAGCTGCCGCTGGTCGAACCGCTGGTGGCGATCGCGCGGCTGGTGCCGGTGATGGTGCCGGAATTGTCGACCACCGCGCCGGGCGAGGTGCTGCCGCCGATCCAGGTGACCGGGGTCGAGCCCGACAGGGTCGCGCCGGCGAGAACGGTCAGATGATCGTTGTTCGCCAGCGTAATCGGGTTCGACGAGTTGCCGGAGACGAGAGTGCCGTCGTCATTGGCGATGGTGCCGGTCGCCGTCGCGGTGCCGATCGTAACCGCCGCGCCCGGATTGCTGGCGCTGGTGAGCGTGAGCGTAAAATTCTCGTCGGGCTCCGCGGTGGTGTCGCCGGAGATCGTGATGGTGATGGTCGCCGAGGTCGCACCGTCGGCGAAGCTGCCGCTGAAGGTCGAGGCCGGCAGCGTGCCGCCGAAATCGGCCGCATCGGTGGTGCCGGCCGCGAAGCTGCCGGAGAAGCTGAGTACGCCGGTGGTGCCGCCGGTGCGCGCAATGGTGAAAGTCATGGTCTTGGTGCCGCTCTGCCCCTCGGCAACCGACACGCTCGGCGACGAGAACGAGATCGTCTGCGTGGCGGGCGCGGCCACGGTGAAGGCGGTGGTCGGGAACGGCGCGTCGGGCGTGGTGCCGTCGGTGCTCTGGTCGCCGCTGCCGTTCTGGGTGGCCCAGTTGGCGGTGTTGCCGATCGCGACAAGGTAGTCGGCGAAGCTGGCGAAGCCCGAGCGCGGTCCGTTATAGCCGACGATGTCGAGGCCGCCGGTGAAGCTGACCGCGGTCTGGCCGGCAACGAGGCCGGTGCCGGTCAGCGTGCCGTCTGAGGTCGCATAGCCGACATTGGAGATCGCGGCGAGAAAGGTCGGCGCCGTCGAGGTGCCGACATAGGCGTAGACGACCTCGCTGTCGTTGGACAGGCCGGTATTGTTGGCGTTGGTGAAGGTGGCCGAGCCGGCGCTGGTGCCGAACGTGCCCTTGCCGATGTTGTTGATGTCGATGACGGTGCCGGCGGGAATCGCGCCGGTCGCGGTCCAGGCGATCGTGCTTTCGGCGTTGCTGCCGGTTGCGAAGGCGGAGCCGTTCCAGTTGCTGTCGGTGAAATTGATGACAGTGCCCTGCGGGATGTCGGTCAGGGCGACAAAGGACAAATTATCGTTGCCGTCACCGTTGAAACCGGTGAAGGCGATCGAACCAGCGGAAAGGGGCATTCCAAATTCTCCAGCAGCAAGGGCGCGCGACGCTGCCGGTTAATGGAATGTTAACATGACATGTTAATAACATATTTATTGCGATGCACCCCCACATGACGGGATCGTGTGCCAAACGAAAAACGCGGCGCCGAGGGCGCCGCGTTTGCCGATGAACTGGAGAGGATGAAGCGTCAGCTCGCCGCTGCCGTCGTCACCGTATCGCGCTGGCGCTTCATGACGATCTTGTTGAGCGCGCCGAGATAGGCCTTTGCCGAGGCCACCAGCGTATCCGGATCCGCTGCGCGTGCCGTCATGGAACGGCCGTCATGGGACAGCCGCACCGAGACTTCGGCCTGCGCGTCGGTGCCTTCGGTCACCGCATGGACCTGATACAGCTCGAGCTTTGCCTCATGCGGCACCAGCGCCTTGATGCAGTTGAAGACCGCGTCGACCGGCCCGTTTCCTTCGGCTTCCTCGATCCTGATCTGGCCGTCGACGTCGAGCTTCATGGTCGCGCGCTGCGGGCCGTGGGTGCCGGCGATCACGGTCAGCGAGGTCAGCTTGATGCGGTCGTGGGAGGCCGCCATCTCCTCGTCGACCAGCGCCTCGATGTCCTCGTCGTAGATGTCCTTCTTGCGGTCGGCCAGTGCCTTCATCCGCGTGAACGCATCCTCCAGCTGGTTGGCGCCGAGCTTGTAGCCCATCTCCTCCAGCTTGTGCACGAAGGCGTGGCGACCGGAATGCTTGCCGAGCACCAGCGACGACTGCTTCAACCCGACCATCTCGGGCCGCATGATCTCGTAGGTCGAGGCGTCCTTCAGCACGCCATCCTGATGGATGCCGCTCTCATGGGCGAAGGCGTTGCGGCCGACGATCGCCTTGTTGTACTGGACCGGGAACGAGGTTGCGGCCGACACGACCTTCGAGGCGCGCGTCAGCTGCGTGGTGTCGATCTTGTTCCACCACGGAAACACGTCGTTGCGGACGTTGATGGCCATCACGACTTCCTCGAGGGAAGCGTTGCCAGCCCGCTCGCCGATGCCGTTGACGGTGCACTCGATCTGCCGCGCGCCGCCCGCAATGCCGGCCAGCGAATTCGCCACGGCCATCCCGAGGTCGTTATGGCAATGAACCGAGAATACCGCCTTGTCGGAGTTCGGCACGCGCTCGATCAGCGTGCGCATGAAACGGGCATATTCCTCGGGCGTGGTGTAGCCGACGGTATCGGGGATATTGACGGTGGTCGCGCCGGCCTTGATCACGGCCTCGACGATGCGGCAGAGATAGTCCATCTCGCTGCGGGTGGCGTCCTCGGCCGACCATTCGACGTCGTCGATCTGGTTGCGGGCGCGGGTCACGTTGGCGATCGAGAGCTCCATCACCTGCTCCGGCGTCATGTTCAGCTTGACGCGCATGTGCAGCGGCGAGGTCGCGATCACGGTGTGGACGCGGCCGCGCCTGGCGAATTTCACCGCTTCGGCGCAGCGGTCGATGTCCTTCGGGTTGGCACGCGACAGGCCGGCGATCACCGAGTTCTTGGAGCGGCGGGCGATCTCGCTGACGGCCTGGAAGTCGCCTTCGGAGGTGATCGGGAAACCGGCCTCGATGACGTCGACGCCCATGTCGTCGAGCATCTCGGCGATCTCGATCTTCTCCTCGAACGTCATGGTGGCGCCGGGGCACTGCTCGCCGTCGCGCAGCGTGGTGTCGAAAATGATGACGCGGTCCTTATCGGACTTGTTCACGGGGGCCATTGCAAAATTCCTTTTGAGCTTTTTGCGCCGTCAGTCTGCTGGGCGCTTGAGGTGTCCGGTGATCTCGACCAACCCCTGAGCGCCCAGGCGCATGGCGCCCAGCCGGCCCTCAGGGGCAAGTAAGAAGAAGGCCGCCAATCAGGAGGGTGGGCAGCAGCGCGGCCGGGATCGTGGCGGCGGCCAGAGCCACCTCCCCCGAAATCCCATCGATTTGGCCGCGAATCAGCATTGCCAGACCCTTTTGAGCCCTCAAATCCTCGGTCAAAACCGTTGACGGTTGGTTGCCGGGAGGCTCGATGCGCCGTTTCTAGACGAGAAATGGCCGCAACCGCAACGCCAAAAGATGGTCAGGAGGACTGACCTGATTGCAGGGGGCGTGGCGCCTCGCCCATTGGTTCGCAATGACGACCACATCGGCCCCGTCATCCCAGCGACAACCGCGAAGCGGTTGTCGCTGGGGGTGCGAGGCGTGCGGTGCGAAGCAGCACACGAGGAGCCTCGAAGGATGCACGGCCGAGCTGGTGCCGCGGGGACGCCGCCCTTCGAGGGCCTCTGAAGAAGCGGCCACTTCATCAGGGTGACGGAGATCGATAAACGCGCGCGGCGGCATCAGCTCTGCATGCCAAACAGCAGGCACACACCCACCCGCTCGCGGCGTGGTCCGCCCGAGTCTTGCTCTCCGCTTCACGCCCTCAACAGAGAGGGCGCAAGGAAGGCCGGGCGCCAACTGGCACCCGGCGCATCCGCTTCACCGATCCCGACCGATCCTTACGCCGCGTGCGGCAACGCGAGCGCGCTCTGCTGGACCCCGGCGCCGGGATCGCTGATCATGGTGCCGCCATGGCCGTCGGAGGACAGCGCGAAGTCCGCCGCCGTGTATTGGCCGAGCAGCGCCAGCGAAGCCGTATGCGAGCCGTCCGACACCGTCAGCTTGCCGCCGCTGTTGCCGGCATTGGCGGTGTAGGCCAACGTCGTGCCTGCGGCGAACTGGATATCGGAGAGATCCAGATGGTTGCCGTCCTGCCAGCCGGAGAGGAAGCCGCTGAAGTCGGAGGCGTGATCCAGCACCAGCGTGGCATCAGCACCTGCGAAAGTCACGTTGTGAACCGAGGCTCCGACGAAGGCGTGGGCGGTGCCGCCGCTGCCGATCATCGTGCCGTAGGTGGCGCCGCCGGCCTCGACGTACTGCGTGCCAGACAGGATGACCGTATCGGCCGCCGTGCCGTAGACATACTGGCTGCCTCCGTCGATCGTGGTGGCGATCGCGTTGCCCCAGTCGATCTGGATGCCACCCGCATTCACCGTCGTGCCGGTGGCGGTCGCAGACGCGTAGACATTCTGCTCGCCGCCGCTGTTGACGGTGGTGTCGGTCGCGCTGCCATGGACGTGCTGGAGCCCGGCGGCGTCGATCACGGTGTCATCGGCGGAGCCGTAGACATGCTGGGTGCCGCCCTCGATGGTAGTGTCGCTCGCCGAAGCGCCGCCGATGACGCGCTGCTCACCACCCGCCCCGATCGTCGTGCCGGTTGCAACGCCGCCGGCCTGGATGGCCTGCTCGCCGAACACGGTGGTGTTGCCCGTGCTGCCATAGACGGAGAGCGTGGCGCCCTGCTCCACCGTCACCGCCGTGACCGCGCCCCGCACCACAAGGCCGGCACCACTTTCGACCGTGACGTTGGCGTAGCTGGCATCACTGTTGATCGCCCAGGCGCCGCTCCGCACATCGAGCTTCTCGACACCGGTCGCCTTGCCCAGCGTTCCATTGCCGGTGCCGGACAGATTGATCGTGTCGGTACCCTCGCCGCCATCGATGGTGCCGCTGATGGTCGAGCCTGTGACGAGGTTGATGGTGTCGTCGCCGGCACCCAACAACACGTCGCCGGAGACGATGCCGCTGTTGGTGAAGCTGTCGTTGCCGTCGCCGAGATCGACCGCGGGACCGCCCATCGCCACCATCAGGCCGCTGTTGTTCAACGTGTCGGCGCCGTCGTCGGTGAAGATGCCGCCGACGATAGTGCCCTTGTTGGTGATGGTGTCGGCAAAGCTGCCGAGGATGTCGATCGCCTCCCGGCCGAGGATTTTCGCGTTCATCGCGGCCGCGTCGGCGGGATCGACGCCCTCCGGGCCATGGCCATCGCCCCGGATCACACCCTCATTGTAGATCGTCGTCGCGCCGAGCGCCGCGCCGTTGCTGGAATCATCGACCTGGATGGCGCGCCCGTAGCCGTAGATGGTGCCGCCGGCATAGTTGTTGATCACGCCGCCGCCGATGGCGACTCCTTCGGAGACGTTGACTTCGCCGTTATGATAGCCATTGGCGCCGATGCCCTGGACCAGGCCGTAATTGTCGAGCTTGACCAGACCATCGGTGTCGATGGCGTCGCCGTCGCTGTCACTGTAACCGGCGGACGCGCCGATCATCGTGCCGCGGTTGGTCACATAGACGGTGTTGGCGACGGACGCATTGTTGTCGATATTCACAGCCGAACCATTGCGGCCGATCATCGTCGCGCCTGCGTCGTTGACGACGGTGATGCCGACCTTGCCGGTCACGGCATGGTGCGACCCTTCGATCACGCCCCCGGCGAGGTTATGAACGGCTCCGCCGCCGTTCTTCTTGTAGTCGATGGCGTCACCACCCGTGATGTTTTGGCCGTCATCGCCGCGGGACCTGATCGTCCCGGCATTCTCGATCGCGGTGCCGGTGCCGCCACGGATGACGTCCTGGTTGGCGATCGCCGAGATGATCCCGCCGGCGTGGTTGAATATCTTGACCGAACCGTTGCGGGTATTCTCCAGGTCGATGGCCTTGGCGCCGGAGATGGTGCCATCGTTGACGATCGTCAGGCTCCCGCCATTGAGGTCTCCGGGACCGGAGACGGTGTCGCTGATGAGTCCGGTGGCTGCGTTGTTGACCACGAAGGTGGCCTTCCCCGAGTCCGTTCCCATCGAAATGCCGGATATCATTCCCGCATTGTCGATCGTGGTGGAACCGGTCCCGAGTTGTACGGCACCGACAAGAGCACCGACTTTGCCGCCGGCCTCGACGACGAGATGGTCGTTTTTCTCCTGGCCGGCCGCGCTGCCCATCTCGAGCAGCTCGGACCGCGAAACGCCGAGCGTCGCGCCGCTCTTCACTGTGATCGAGGTATAGCCGCTCTGTCCTGCATCCGCACTCCATGACCGGGCCAGCGGAAGGCGAATCCCGTCGCCGTTCAACTCCGCAGTCCAGATGCCGCCGGCGACGACCAGGCTCTCGACATTGGTCACCCGGTTCGAGAGTGTGCCCAGGCCGTTGCCCGACAGATAGAGCGTGTCGGTGCCATCGCCGCCGTCAAGCGTGCCGCTGATGGTCGAGCCGGCGACGAGGTTGATAGTGTCGTCGCCGGCGCCCAACAACACGTCGCCGGAGACGATGCCGCTGTTGGTGAAGCTGTCGTTGCCGTCGCCGAGATCGACCGCGGGACCGCCCATTGCCACCATCAGGCCGCTGTTGTTCAACGTGTCGGCGCCGCCGTCGGTGAAGATGCCGCCGACGATGGTGCCCTTGTTGGTGATGGTGTCGGCGAAGCTGCCGAGGATGTCGATCGCCTCGCGGCCGAGGATTTTCGCGTTCATCGCCGCCGCGTCGGCGGGATCGACACCCTCCGGGCCATGGCCGTCGCCCCGGATCACGCCCTCATTGTAGATCGTCGTCGCGCCGAGCGCCGCGCCGTTGCTGGAATCATCCACCTGGATGGCGCGCCCGTAGCCGTAGATGGTGCCGCCGGCAAAGTTGTTGATCACGCCGCCGCCGATGGCCGCGCCCTCGGAGACGTTGACTTCGCCGTTGTGATAGCCGTTGGCGCCGATGCCCTGGACCAGGCCATAATTGTCGAGATTGACGAGACCGTCGGTGTCGATCGCATCGCCGTCGCTGTCATCGTATCCGGCGGACGCACCCACGATCGTGCCGCGGTTGGTGACATGGACGATATTGGCGACGGTCGCATCGTTGTCGATATTGATGCCGGAGCCGTTACGGCCAAACAAGGTCGCGCCGGCATCGTTGATAACGGTGATGCCCTTCTTGTTGGTGATGGCGTGGCGGGACGCTTCGATCACGCCGCCGGCAAAATTGTGCACGACCCCGCCGGCGCTGCCGCTGTAGTCAACCGCATCGCCGCCATAATATCCGTTGGCAGCGTCATCCGCGACCGACCGGATGATACCGGAATTGTTGAGCACCATGTTGGCGCCGCCGCGCACCACGTCGGCATTGGCCTGACTGTTGGTGATGATGCCGCCGGCGAGGTTGTTGACGATCACCGTGGACACCTTGCCGACGTCGGTGAAATCCAGCGCGTAGCCGACGCCGCCATTCATCAGGCCGGCATTGTTCACGGTGACGGCCGACCCGGAACCAAGGTAGCGAACCCCGATGCTGCCCCAGGTGGCGCCGGTCGCGGCATTGTTGAACGTAAAGGAGCCGGTCACGCCGTTGGCGCTCGTCACGTGATAGTTCGTACCATCGACACCGATGCCACCGGCATTGTCGACGGTCACCGTGCCGCCTGACCAGAGGATCGCGCTGATCTCACTACCGTCCTGCGGCTCCGGAACGGCGAGTACGCCACCCTGGTCGACCGTGAGGTGGTCGCCGTCGGCGAGGGTGAGCGGCGAGGTGACGCTCTCGCCGGCGCCGATGTGCAGCGGATCATCGTTGACGATGATACCGGTGGCGTCGGTGTAGGTGTTGACGATGGTGATCCCGTTGCTGGAGCTTGCATTGGTCAGATGCAGGCTGAAGCTATCGTTGCCTTCCAGCGTGATATCGCCGGTGGTGGTGATCGTGACGGTGGCCGTGCTCTCGCCGGCCTTGATGACGCCGGAGAACGTCAACGGCACCGTGCCGCCGAAGTCAGCAGCGTCAGTGGAGCCAGACGAGATCACGCCGCTGAACGAAAGATCGCCGTCGGTGCCGTGGGTCCGCTCGACCACGAAGGTGAAGGTCTTGACGTCGCCGGCATTGCCTTCCGATTGCGAAATTGTCAGCGAGTTCTCGGCAAAGCCGAAGAACTGGACCGGATCGTCGTTGACGATGGTGGCGTCGGCCGTCGCCTTGTCGCCGATATAGACAAGGCCGCTGTCGCTCGCGACCGTATCGAGGCGGGCGAAGAAGTGTTCATCCGGCTCGTACGTGGTGTCGCCGCTGATATGGAACGTCACGGTCGCGGTCGAGGCGCCATCGGCGAAGCTGCCGCTGAACGCCGGCAACGTGCCGCCGAAATCGTCGGCGTCCGCGTAGCCGTACATGCCCGACATGTTGGCCAGTGTGCCGGAGAAGGTGGTGACCCCAGAGGTCGAGCCGATGCGGTTCAGCGTCAGCGTCACCACCGTATCGCCGCTATCGCCCTCAGTGACGCTCGCCGTAACGGAGGCGAACTCGATCTTCTGCGCGGTCGGGTCGGCGGTGAAGGCCTGGGTCGAGAACGGCAGGTCGGGGGCGGTGCCGTCATGGCTCTGGTCGCCGTTACCACCCTGCAGCACCCAGTTGGCCGTGGCGTAGATGTTGGCCTTGTAGTCGTCGATGCTGGCAAGGCTCGACCGGTCGCCGACATAGGCGGCGATGTCGGGGCTGCCGTTCAGCTGCTTGGCATCGACCCCGTTGGTGAGGCCGGTGCCATTGAGCGTGCCGCGTCCGAGGCTGGCATTGAATATGGCGTTGGTGATCGCGGTCAGGAACACCGGCGCCGCCGCGCTGCCGGTGTAGGCGTAGACGACCTCATTGAGGTCGGCGATGTCGCGCGTGTTGGCGGTGTCGAACGCCACGGTTCCGACATCGGAAGATGCACTGCCGCCGGCACCGAGGCCGGTCATGCTGATGACCGTGCCGGCGGCGACGTCGCTGGTCGCGGTCCAGCTCCAGACGTTCTCGTCCGAGGCGAAGCTCGTGCCATTCCACAAATTGTCGGTGAAGTGAATGACAGTGCCGGCCTTGATGTCGGAGAACGATACGAAGGCAAGGCTGTCGTCGCCGTCCGCGTTGAAGCCGGTGAAAGCGATGGAGCCGGCGGTGAGTGTATCGGTCATGGTTGTTCTTCCTTGTTGCCGTCCTGCTCGCGGACGGAGAATCCAGAATTCACGAGGCAGGATTTCCGGGGATCAGCGCCGCGCGGACGGCGTAGAAATTCCGATTTTAGGAAAACTTACCTGATATCATAATTCATGTTGCATAATGATATGTCCGTTACATGAAAGCCGGGCAGCGCGCGTCCAATGACTGTTGGAAAGCCAGCGGCTGGATCGCCGACCTTCTCATCGCACGCACGATCCACGGGCCCATCGCGTCGCCGCGAGCGCGGACTCCGCACAAATGCACACGCGGCGACAACGCTCACCGCGCTCCTGTTGTCTTGGGGGGCAGCTTGACGGATTGCAGTGATCGGAAACGGAGCGATCTGCGGGATCAGCCGTCCCGGATATCGCTTTCGCCTTCGCTCTTCGAGCCAAGGCGGACAAGTCGCTCATCGGAATGCGGGTGGAGTGCCGGCCTGATCGCCGGCCGGGCTATCCGGCGCGGCGGGCGCGGGCCCTGCTTTCCCAACGGTCCAGCATCTGGCCGAGCTCGCCGGTGGCGACGGGGGCGGCCTCGTTGGTGTTGGCGGGTGCGGCGGCGCGGAGCCAGCCCGGCTCGGTATATTCGCGCCAGCGGCGCGCCTCCGCGCGTCGTTTGCGGGAGGCGAGATCGCGGGTGAAATAGCCGGCGGCGAACGCGATGGCGAGCGCAATGACCAGTGCGACAACGGCTAACACAATGAACTCCGGCTGATACCCCGGAAACGTTCTGCCATCATCGCGCGTGAGGTCAAGGCTTGACAGGTCCTAAAAACCGCACCGGTTGACCGCGCAAAGCCCGACGACAGGCCCCGAACGACGAGACAGGGACCAATTGCCGCTTCTGCCCTCGCCTCGCCGCAATGCCGCCGCG
This sequence comes from Bradyrhizobium sp. 613_E4_N2_2, assembly GCF_052075995.1. NCBI lineage: Bacteria > Pseudomonadati > Pseudomonadota > Alphaproteobacteria > Hyphomicrobiales > Nitrobacteraceae > Bradyrhizobium > Bradyrhizobium sp. 613_E4_N2_2. Next base: position 2,274,071 of record NZ_CP197234.1, on the reverse strand, counting down.
TTCCAGCCTTCCCAAGCCTGCCATCGCGCGGAGGATGCGTACCTGCCCCTCGCAACCGGGCGCGGACCGGACTAACCTCCGCCCGCTCGGCCGGATCAACCGGCCAGCCGAACATAACCGGGAGGACGCGATGAAACGCCCAGAGCAGCGTGACCAGGATGCTGCGCTTTCACGACGAACACTCGTGCGGGGACTTGCGCTCGGCGCTGCGGCGACCGTAGCCGGCCCCACGCTGGCCCAGACCGGACCTGCCGCACCGCCAACGACGATCACCACCCCGCCGCGCGATTTCGGCCCCAACGGCGCGCCGACGACTTATTTCTCGGACCCCGACATCATCACCGTCGATCCGTCCTTCGACGATCTGGCGCAGCCCAACACCGCGATCAAGCGCCTCTACACCGGACTGTTGTGGGCCGAAGGCCCGGCCTGGAGCGCGCAGGGCCGGTATCTGTTGTGGAGCGACATCCCCAACAACCGGCAGATGCGCTGGACCGAGGACGACGGCCGCGTCAGCGTGTTCCGCACGCCCTCCAACAATTCCAACGGCAACTCGTTCGACTTCCAGGGCCGTCAGCTCTCCTGCGAACACCTGACCCGGCGGGTGACGCGCTACGAGCACGATGGCACAGCCACGGTGCTCGCGGACTCCTATCAGGGCAAACGCCTGAACTCGCCGAACGACGTCGCCGCGCATCCCGACGGCAGCTACTGGTTCACCGACCCGCCCTATGGCGGCCAGCTCTATGAAGGCGAGCCCGACGTGGCGGGCGGCCCGAGCAATGCAGGCGGCAAGCTCAATCCGCGGATCGGACAGCCGGCCGGCTTCGTGCCGGGCAAGCGCGAGCTGCCGACCAACTGTTATCGCATCGATCCCTCGGGTCGCATCGACCTCGTCGTCACCGAGGACCAGGTGCCCGATCCCAACGGCCTGTGCTTCTCACCGGACTACAAGAAGCTCTACGTCGCCTCGACCGGCAAGGGACCGGGCGACACCGGGCCCGGCGGCAAGGGCGAGATCTTCGTGTTCGACGTCGGCGCCGACAACAAGCTCTCCAACGTGAAGAAGTTCAGCGACTGCGTGATCGACGGCGTGAAGTGCGGGCCCGACGGCCTGCGCTGCGACGTCAACGGCAATGTCTGGTCCCCCAGCAACGCCGGGCGCGCCGTCGGCTATAGCGGTGTGACGGTGTGGTCGCCGGCGGGCAAGCTGCTCGGCCGCATCCGCCTGCCGGAAGTGTGCGGCAACGTCTGCTTCGGCGGCCCCAAGCGCAACCGCCTGTTCATGGCCGCGAGCCAGTCGCTCTACGCGGTGTATACGGCGACGCAGGGCGCTGGTCCGGGCTGAGGCGGCACGGAGCGGATCACGACACGGCGCCGGCGTACCTCGCCGGCGCCGAATGATGCTGTATCGCTCGTTTGAAGCGACCCAGCATTATCCCCATTCGTGATGATGCATCTCATACGGCTTTACGCCCAGCAGGTCGATGGTCTCGGAGCCGACCTGCAACAGGGTTCCGCCATGATGGTCAGATGATTTCGTGACGTGAACGTCGTTCGAAAATTGCAGCTTGTCCTGTTTGGGATCGAAGTCGGTGATGACCGCGGTGTTGTGCTTACCTGCGAGAACACCAAGGTCGAATTCGAATGTGTCGGCACCGGCACCTCCGGTCATGGTCATGCGGCCGGCCGCGGCGACCAGCGTGTCATCCAGATCTCCGCCGGTCAGGGTATCCCTGCCGGGAGATCCGACCACAAGCTGCGCCATGCCTGCTGCAGCCTTTTCTCCGGTCGGGTCTACGCCGCCCAGCGTGCCGCTGTGCCGCTCGGTGGCGACGAAGGCATCGCTCTGCATCGCAATGGTATCGGTGTCGCGCAGAATGAGGTCCGACAGCGTGGTGTTCTTTATCTCATTCAGGGTCTGATTATCGAAACCCTGGTTCTCGAAGTAGTAGCGATCGCCGTCGCGCAAAGCGCTGAACTGGTCGGCGATGATTAAGCCGAAGTTGGGCCCGATGACGGCTCCTGGCGCATGATCCTCAGCCAATCCACCGGCCCACAAATCGACGGCATCGATCGAACCATAGGCTTTCTCGAACGCTGCTGCCGTCGCCGGATCAGAGCTGAACTGATCGAAGCTGGTGTAAGGCGCTAGCCCCAGCCCCTCCCGGGTTTGGTTCAGTGTACCCAGCCCAAGATCATGGCCGCGTTGGATATTGATCGCTGCCAGATCCATGCCGTCCGGAGGATCGAACAGGAGGTTTCGCAAGCCATCGACAATGTGAGCGTCCAGCGGGTTGGCCAGGTCCCCCGACAGATGCCGCAGCAGGCCATCCGCACCAGTCGCCTTGAAAGTCGCCGTGTCTTCGAAGAACGATTGCGCCAGCGTCTGCTGCGACGTAAAGGCACCCAGATTGCTGGTCGCACTGATCTCGTCGGAGACGATGGAGTGACCAAAGCGAAAGGCCGCACCGGCAAACTCTTCGGTGATCCGCGCGTCCGCCGTGCGGTCATAGCCTTGGTACGGCTTGATGGCGTCCTCGCCCAACAGATGCGGCAGGAACTCGTTGTAGGTGATGTTGACCATCTCGGCCGTGGTGATGGCCTTGGCCGTCTCGTATAGCTTGTCGCCGCTCCAGTTCGGATGGTCCTCGTGCAGTCGATCGACTTGGTAATTGTGCTCGCGCACAAACAAGACTTGCAAGGCGGTCAGGTCGGGATTCTCCTGCGCCCGGACGTCACCGGCCGCAAAGACGTTGCCGTGCTCGGTCTCGACGATCGGGAGATTGTCTCCCGCCGACACCTTCATATGGCCGTCGGCCGTTCGCAGGCTCGCTGCGGTGGCCGCGTCGGAACCGTAGATCTGCGATCCGTCCAGCCAACCCGTCACCGTATTGATCGCGGCTGCCGGATGCCCGGTGACCCCCGTCGCAGGATCGATCGCCACCCGCGTCAACGCGATCATGCTGCCGGGCGGCAGAAACTCATCATCAGCGGGGACCTTGATCGAGATATCATCCGTGCCTGTGCCCTCCTTCTGCAGATCCAGATCGTGATCGATGAACTGGCCCCACGCATACATCATGCCTGACAGCGCGACGCCGGCGTCATCCACCAGATGCGGGCCTTCCTCGCCATCGCCAATATCCGTCTGCGCCACGACAATGTTGCTGATCTCGCGCGGATTCGGACCTGGCGTCATTTCATTGACCCCATCGACGAAATTTGCCGGCCCCAGCCGAGCAAAGTCGGTGTCGGCCTGGTTCAAGGTGGGATCCGCACGATTGTTGTTGGAGCCGTCGATGCTGCGGAATCTGAGCGCCATGGTTTACCCTCCCCGTAGAGTGTTCGCCCCAGCGCCTGCTCCATTGGCGGCTTGCGGCATGACGCTTTTGTGATTCTTTATGACGCTCGCATGATCGTTGAGTGACGACATTCGATATACGACAGAATTGCACCTCTAGCGGCGAAGCGGCAATCTTGGCCTGAACGATCGTGCCGAACAGGCGATGTTGCGCACATCAGCGCAGCACTATCCAAGGAACAAGCCATGCGCGTCATCATCTGCGGCGGCGGCGTGATCGGGGCCTGCACCGCCTTGTTTCTCCGGCGCCACGGCATCGACGTCGTCGTGGTCGAACGGACCGAGGTCGCGGCCGCCGCCTCCGGCAAGGCCGGCGGCTTTCTGGCGCGTGACTGGTGCGCCGGCTCGCCGCTCGACGTACTCGCGCGGCGAAGCTTTGCGCTTCACGCGCAGCTGGCGGAGGAGATCGCCGGCGATTGGGGCTATCGCCCGATGACCGCCTATAGCGGCTTTGTTGCTCCCGACGGCGATCCACGCCGGAATGCACCATCCGCGCTCGGCTGGCTCGCCAACGGCGTCGTCATCGCGCAGCGCATCGGTACGACTGAGACGACTGCGATCGTTCATCCCCGCAAATTTACGTCAGCCGTGATGAACGCGGCAGTCGCGCAAGGCGCCGAGCTTCGCGTTGGCCGCATCACGGGCATCGCGCGCGACGCGAATGGGACGACCGCGAAGGGTGTCGAGGTCGAAGGCAGCCTCGTTGAGGCGGACGCCGTCGTGATCGCGATGGGACCATGGTCGCTGCTCGCCGCGCAATGGATGCGCCTGCCCGCCGTTTATGGCCAGCGCAGCCCGAGCATCGTGTACGACATCGGCCCCGACGTTCCGGCCGATGCGTTGTTCCTGGAGTATGACGAGGACGGCAGCGCCGTGTCGATCGAGGTCTTTCCACGCGCCGATGGCAGCACGCATATCACCGCACTCTCGGACATCGCGCCGCTGCCGCTCGATCCGGCGGCCGTAACGCCGGACGTCGATGCGATCGCGCGCCTGCAAATCATGTGCGAACGGCTGTCGCCACTGTTTCGTCCCGAAAAGATCATCGCGCAGCAGGCCTGCTTCCGACCGGTGACTGAGGATGGCCTGCCGTTGATCGGCAAGGTGCCGCAGAGCGAAGGCCTCTATGTTGCGACCGGGCACAATGTCTGGGGCATCCTCAATGCGCCCGCCACCGGCGAAGCGCTGGCACAGCTGATCGCCGAGGATGCGGCGCGTGTAGACTTGTCGCCATTCGATCCGGCCCGGTTGAGGCCGCTCGATCCATCACTGCTGCAAGCGCGCTGAACCGGCATCGCTGCACGTCTTGTAGACCGGATGGAGCCAGGCTACCGCCCACTCCAAGGCTTCGACGCTCACGCATGCCCGCCGACAGAATCTGCATGCCTGCGCGCGTCAGGAGTGTCTCGCACCTATCCTGCCCGCAATTTGCGCAGCGCTAGACTTTAGTCCCCTTCTCACAATCCTGAACGCGGTTTCACTTGCCGAGACCTCCCTCGCCGTTATAGTTGCGACATAATGGCTCACAAGAGGCCTGTTCAAAGGGAGAGAACAACATGAAAAAACGACTCTCTGTTGCATTGCGAATGGCGCTCGGTGCGGCCACGACAGGCGCGATGATGGCAGCGTCAGGCGCGGCACTTGCAGCCGATCCCCTCAAGATCGGCGTGATCGCGGAAGCGCAGGCGATCGCCGGCGCCTCCATTCCACAGGCGGCGCAGCTTGCCGCCGACGAGATCAACGCCAATGGCGGCGTCGACGGCCGCAAGATCGAGATCATCTCCTACGACAATCACTCCTCGTCGGCGGATTCAGTGCGTGCGTTCCAGCGCGCGGTGAACGAGGACAAGGTCAACGCGATCATCGCCAGCTATATCAGCGAGGTCGTGCTGGCGCTGGAGCCCTGGGCCTCTCGGCTGAAGACGCCGTTCGTCACGCCGGGTGCCGCCTCCAATGAGATCAGCAAGAGCGTCCACGCGGATTACGAGAAGAACAAATACACCTTCCACGGCTATCTGACTTCAGCGGCGCTGGCGCTCTCGGTCTGCGACGGCGCCAAGGACCTGCTCGTCGACAGGATGCACATGAAGACCGCGGTCATCATGAGCGAGGACGCCGCCTGGACCAAGCCGCTCGACGTCGGTTACGAGGAGTGCCTGCCCAAGATCGGGCTGAAGGTGCTCGACCACATCCGCTTCTCGCCCGATACGACCGACTTCACGCCGATCTTCAACAAGATCGAGGGCTCCAAGCCCGATGTGATCATCACCGGCATCTCCCATGTGGGCGTGCAGCCGACGGTGCAGTGGAAGAACCAGCAGGTGCCGATCCCGATGTTCGGCATCTCCTCGCAGGCAACCAACGAGACCTTCGGCAAGGACACCAACCAGGCGGCAGAAGGCGTGCTCTATCAGGGCGTCTCCGGGCCCGGTGTGGCGGTGACGCCGAAATCGGTGCCGTTCGCGGAGAACTTCAAGAAGAAGTTCGGCAATTATCCCTCCTATGCCGGCTACACCGCCTATGACGAGGTCTACTACATCGCCGACGCGGTGAAGCGCGCCGGCTCGACCGACGCCGACAAGCTCGTCTCCGCGCTGGAGAAGACCGACTGGGAAGGCACGATCGGCCGCGTCCAGTTCTACGGCAAGGACGATCCGTTCACCCACTCGATCAAATATGGCAAGGGCCTGATCACCGGGCTGATGCTGCAATGGCAGGACGGCAAGCAGAGCGCGGTCTGGCCCAAGGACGTCGCCAAGGTCGACGTCAAGTTCCCGAGCTTCATCAAGCTCAGCAACTAGCAGGACATGCTCCCGGGACCACCTCCCGGGAGCTTCCACATGCGGCTCTCCGCAGCACCTTTCCTCAAAGCGGCAGCTCGGCTGCCACCCGGCCAATCATAGATGCGAGCTTTCCAGATATTGATCGATGGCTTTGCCATCAGCGCTCTCTACGCTCTCGGTGCCACCGGCTTCACCCTGATCTTCGGCGTCTCCGGCGTGCTCAACCTCTCCCACGGTGCCATCATGGTGGCCGCAGCGGTGGCGGCCTGGGCCGCTGCCAGCATCCTCAACGTCGGCACCTATGCCGGTGCGCTGATCGGGGTCGCCGTCGCCCTCCTCACCGCCTTCGCGACCTATTTCGCCGTGGTGAAGCCCATTCAGGACTCCCGGCGCATTCCCAACGAGGAGAAGGAGATCTTCGTCCTCACGGGCACGCTGCTCTGGGGCATCATGATCCAGGAGCTGATCGCGTATTTCTTCACCAACAACGCCAAGACCGTGCTGCCGATCGTCGAGGGCGTGGTCGAGATCCTCGGCGTCCGCACGCCGAAGAACGAGATCTTCACCGCGATCGTGTGCTGCCTCGTGATCGCACTGTTGTGGCTGCTCGTGAACCGCACCCGCACCGGCAAGGCGGTGCTGGCGGCGTCGATGAACCCGCGCGGCGTTACCCTGCTCGGGCTCGAGCTCACCAACATCTACGTCGTGGTCTGGGCGATCTACGGCATCCTCGCCGGCATCGCCGGCGTGCTGCTCGGCATGTTCTTAGGCGTCAGTTCCTACAGCGTCGGACCGCTGACGGCGAGTGCGTTCTCGATCGTGGTGCTCGGCGGTCTCGGCAGCGTCTCCGGCTCGCTGATCGCGGCCTTCGTGGTCGGCTATCTCGAGACGCTGACGGCCTATCTGGTCTCGCCGGCCTACCGCACCATTCCGGCGCTGCTGCTGCTCGTGTTCGTGATGTATATCCGGCCCCAGGGCCTTCTGGGGAGGCGCTGAGATGTCCACCTTCTTCACCTCCCGCCTGTTCTTCATCTCGGTCGCGCTCGTCATCATCGCGGCGACGCTGCCGCTCTACGTCTCCGGCTACGTGCTCGGCCTGCTCACCGTCGCGTTCTATTTCGGCGTGTTCGCGATGGCCTGGGACCTGCTGTTCGGCTTCGCAGGCGAGGTCAATTTCGGGCCCACCTTCCTGATCGGCGTCGGCGCCTACACGGCCGGCATTCTCAACGCCCAGTTCGGCTGGTCGGTTTATCTCTGCATCGTGCTGGGGGCACTGGCCTCCGTCATCGCGGGCCTCGTGCTGGCGTTGCCGGCTTTGCGCGTGCGCGGGCCGTATTTCGGCCTGACCACGCTGGTCGCGGTGTTGATGTTGCAGAATTTCATCGTGGTGTTCGCCGATCTCACCGGCGGCGAGATCGGCCTGACCATCCCCGACGTCATCACCATCAACGCCGGCGCCAACTACTGGATCGCGCTCGGCTTCATGACGATCTCGGCGGCGATCCTCTACGGCCTGTCGCAATCGCCGATTGGCCTCGTGCTCCAGGCCAGCGGCCAGGATCCGGTGCAGGCCGGCGCGCTCGGCTTCAACATCGTCAAGCACAAGCTAGCGGCCTTCATCGTCAGCGCGTTCTTCTCGGGGCTATCAGGCGCGCTGCTGGTGTTCTATTTCGGCACCGCCTCGGTCGGTACCGTCGTCGACGTCGCGGTCGGTGTGAACGTGATCGTCTCGGCCGTGCTCGGCGGCCGGCGCACCGTGCTTGGCGCCGCGCTCGGCGCGATCTTCCTGATCGTCGCCGGCGAATTCCTAAGGCCGACCGGCGAGCTCGCGACCTTCATCGTCTCGGCGGTCGCGTTGCTCGTCGTGCTGTTCTTCCCCGGCGGCTTCCTCGGAGCGGCCCTCTCACGTGAGGCGCGCTCGTGATGGATATGATCGCAAACCGGGCCGTGCTCGACGTCCGCGGCCTGACAAAACGCTTTGGTGGATTGACGGCGGTGAAGAACCTCGGCTTCGAGGTCAACGCCGGCGAGATCTTCGGCCTGATCGGGCCGAACGGCTCCGGCAAGTCGACCGCGATGAAGAGCGTGATGGGCATCGAACGCCCGACATCGGGCGAGGTCATCTTCGAGGGCGAGAACGTCGCCGGCCTGCCCGCGCACAAGATCGCGCGCAAAGGCTTTGGCATGGTGTTCCAGCACTCGCGGCCGCTGAACCGGCAGACGGTGCTGGAGAACATCATGGTCGCGCTGTTGCCGGACAGCCTGTTCATGCTGTTTCCCGACAAGTCGCTCGTCGAGCGCGCCAAATGGATCGCCGACCGCGTCGGGTTGGGCAGCGTGATGAACCGCCGACCGCCGACGCTGCCTTTCGCCGATCTGCGCCGGCTCGAGCTCGCCAAGGCGATCGCGCGTGACCCAAAGGTCGTGCTGGTGGACGAGCCCTTTGCCGGGCTGACGCGGGCGGAGGTCGACGTCTTCTCCGACCTGATCCGCAGCTTTCGCGACGAGGGCCGCGCCGTGATGCTGGTCGACCACAACGTCAAGAGCGTCGCCGCGCTGGTCGACCGCGTGCTCGCGATGTATCTCGGCGAGGAGATCGTCACGGGCAAGGCCGACGAGGTCATGAAGAACGAGACGGTGCGCCGGGTCTATCTCGGCGGCGCCATCGAGACCCATGCGCGGCCCGAGACCAGCTTCAAGGACAAGGTGCCGCTGCTCCGGGTCGAGAATGTCAGCGTGTTCTACGGCAAGGCGCAGGCGCTGGAGAACGTCTCGATCCACGTCCACGAGGGCGAGTTCGTCTCCGTCGTCGGCCTCAACGGCGCCGGAAAGACCACGCTGTTCAACACCATCTCCGGCTTCCTGCCCTATAGCGGCGAGATCGTGCGCGGCGGCGACAGACTGCGCGGCACGAGCCCTGCAAAGATCGCGCGCAGCGGCCTCGTGCAATGCCCGGAATCGCGCGAGCTGTTCGGCGAGATGAGCGTGCGCGAAAACCTCGATCTCGGCGGCCAACATCTCTCCGACGACAAGCGCGCCGCGCAGCTCGCCTGGCTGTTCGAGCTGTTCCCGATCCTGAAGGAGCGCCAGGGCCAGATGGCACAAACGCTCTCCGGCGGCGAGCAGCAGATGCTCGCGATCGGCCGCGCATTGATGATGCAGCCGCAGATCCTGATCCTGGACGAGCCGACGCTGGGCCTCGCTCCCGTCATTCTCGAGCAATTGTCGAAAGCGCTGACGAAGCTGCGGCAGACCACCGCGATCACGGTGTTGCTCGGCGAGCAGAACGTCACCTTCGCGCTACCGCATGCCGACCGCGTCTATGTGCTGGAGCACGCCCGCATCGTCTGGGAGGGCGATCCAGGCCGCTTCGCCGCGGAGGCCGGCGCCGATTTTCTCTAATTCGCGCGTATCAATAACAAAACAAGCAAAGGGAAACGACCATGCGACCATCGACGAATCCAAGCAGCAGCTTCCTTCTCGCCTCGGCGCTGGCCCTGTGCCTCGCCGCGCCCGCCTACGCGCAGTCGAACGATCCGATCAAGATCGGCGTCATCGCCGAAGTGCAGTCGATCGCCGGTGCCGCTACGCCCGGCGGCGCGCAGATCGCTGCCGACGAGATCAATGCCAAGGGCGGCATTCTCGGCCGCAAGGTGGAGATCGTCACCTATGACAACAAGAGCTCGTCGGCCGACTCGGTGCGCGCGTTCCAGCGCGCGGTGAGCGAGGACAAGGTGTCGGCCGTGATCGCGAGCTATATCAGCGAGGTCGTTCTCGCGCTCGAACCTTGGGCGGCGCGGCTGAAGATGCCGCTGATCACGCCGGGCGCCGCCTCGAACGAGATCACCAAGGCGATCCACAACGACTACGAGAAGAACAAGTACACTTTCCACGGCTATCTGACCTCGGCGGCCCAGGCCCAGCTCGTCTGCGACGCCGCCAAGGATCTCCTGGTCGACAAGCTCAAGTTCAAGACGGTTGCGATCATGAGCGAGGACGCGGCCTGGACCAAGCCGCTCGACGTCGGCTACGAGGCCTGCCTGCCCAAGGCGGGCCTGAAGGTCGTGGAGCATGTGCGCTTCTCGCCCGATACCACCGACTTCACGCCGATCTTCAACAACATCGAGGGCAAGAAGCCTGACGTGATCGTGACCGGCATCTCGCATGTCGGCGTGCAGCCGACGGTGCAGTGGAAGAACCAGCAGGTGCCGATCCCGATGTTCGGCATCAGCGCGCAGGCGCTGAGCCCGACCTTCTGGAAGGACACCAATGGCGCCGCAGACGGCGTGCCGTCGCTGGCAGTGGCAACACCCGATGTTGCCGTGACCGCCAAGACAAAACCGTTCGCGGCCGCCTTCAAGGCCAAGTTCGGCACGCCGCCGGCCTATACCGGCTACACCGCCTATGACGAGGTCTACTTCATCACCGAAGCGATCAAGCGCGCGAGCTCGACCGATCCCGACAAGATGGTCGCTGAACTGGAGAAGACCGACTACGAGGGCACGATCGGCCGCATCCAGTTCTACGGCAAGGACGACGAGTTCACCCACGGCATCAAGTCCGGTCCCACGACCGTGTCCGGCCTCGTCTTCCAGTGGCAGGACAGCAAGCAGGTCGTGGTCTGGCCCGAGAAGATCGCGGAAGGCAAGCTGAAGTTTCCCGCCTTCGTGAAGCTGTCGCAGTAACCGGCTCGTCCCGGCATCAGGCCCACCGCTCATTCGCGAGCGGTGGGCTTTTTCTTGTCCTTCGGGAAACATGCTGCGCCGCGGCCGGCCGTAGCGACCTTGGGTCACGTTGACGTTTTGCCGCCACCTCCGCCATCTACCCCGCCGGTGATGAAGCGGAGCATCTCAGATGGACGCAGGCATCTCTCCCGGACAATCCCCGGCACCCCAAGATTTTGCCCAGATCTTCAGGCTGATCGGTGGGTACCGCATTTCGCAGGCCCTGCGCGTTGCCGTCGAGCTTGGCATTCCGGATCACCTGGCGGCAGGCCCGCGCCATTGCGACGATCTGGCGACAACGACCGGAAGCCATGCTCCGACCCTTTACCGGCTGCTTCGCTTCCTGGCCGGTGCCGGCCTGCTCGACGAGACGTCTCCGAAGCAGTTTGCGCTGACACCGCTTGGGTCTACCCTCCGCGCCGATATCCCGGCTTCGATCTGTCCGGTGGTGCGGCTATGGCTCAGCGAGTCGCACTGGCAATCCTGGAGCCATCTTCTGCACTCTGTACAGACCGGCCAGCATGCCTTCGATCACGCACACGGGACCGGGGTCTTCGACTATTTGCGCGAGGACACCGAGCTCTCTGCGATTTTCAACGCGACGATGACAACCAGCTCCGCCCGGTTGGCCACCGCGCTGCTCAAGCACTACGATTTTCACCGGATAGGCCGCATCGTCGACGTAGGCGGCGGACATGGCTTCACGCTCACAACGATTCTGGCCGATCACCCGACCATGAAAGGCGTGCTGTTCGACCTTCCCGATGTCGTAGCCGGTGCTTCTCTTGAGGCGATTGGAGGCAGGAACCGATGTGAGATCATCGGCGGGAGCTTCTTCGAAACCATTCCGGCAGACGCAGACGCCTACATCCTCAAGCAGATCATCCATGATTGGGACGACGATCAATCGCTGGCGATCCTGCGAAATGTTCGCGCGGCAATGCCAGGACATGCTCGGGTTCTGCTGATCGAACGACGGATCGAGCCAGATCATCGCGACGCCATGCGCGTGCTCCATATCGACATGGAGATGCTGGTCAATGTCTCCGGCATGGAGCGCACCGACGCCGAATATCGATCCCTGCTGGAGCAGGCCGGATTCCGATTGGCGAGGGTGGTGCCGTTGCTCGACGGCGCAGGCTTTGCGGTATTCGAGGCGATGCGCTCCGACACGAACTGAGATCGGGCAGATCGCTCGATGCAGTCCGTCTTCGCAGTTGCGTTCTGCGCCATGACCCGCCTATCGACCTTTCGCCATGTTGACTTTCCATCGTCCCGCTCCCCATAATTCGTAAAAAAATAACAAGACCAATCAACAGACGGGTTTTGAGGGAGGATAGGATGCCGACTTCACGCAGGCAGTTGCTGAAGAGCTCGGCGGCTGCCGCCGCCGCACTCAGCCTCGATTGGACCCGGGCCCAGGCGCAAGCCGAGAATTTGCGCATCGGCCTGATCTACGACCTCACCGGCCCGTTCGCGGCGGGCGGCTCGGTCGCCTCGTCAATCGGCGCGCAGATCGCGATCGATCTCGTCAACGAAAAAGGCGGTGTCGGCGGCAAGACCAAGATTGCTCCGGTCGCCGCGGATTCCCAGAGCAAACCCGACGTTGCGATCAACGAGGCCGAACGCCTGATCAGTCAGGAGAAGATCGACATCATCAACGGCGTCTATGCGAGCTCGCATGCGGTGCCGCTCGCGGCCAAGGTCGAGCAGCAGAAGAAGATCCTCTGGATCACGACCGCGGTCTCGACCGCCGTGTTCAAGGACAAGAATCTGCAATACGTGTTTCGCGCGCAGATCCATTCCGACCAGTATGGCCAGGCCTTCGCGAGCTTCCTCGCCGAGCATGCGCAAGGCAAGCTCGGTATGGATCCGAAGGACGTCAAGGTCGCGCTGATCCACGAGGACGGCCCGTATGGCGTCGGCGTCGCGGCGGCCGACGAGGCCTACGCCAAGCAGGCCGGCATCCAGGTGGTGCTGCGCGAAGGCTACTCCGCCTCGGCGCCCGACCTCTCGGTGCTGGTCACGAAAATCAAGCGCGCCAAGGCCGACGTGATCTCGCATGCCGGTTACAACCCCGACATCACCCTGTTCCTGCGGCAGGCGCGCGAGAGCGGATTGCGCTTCAAGATGCTGTTTGGCGCCGGCGCCGGCTACAGCCAGCTCGACAAGCTGCGCGCGACCTTCGGCGCCGACATCGACAATTTCTGCAACATCGACCCGGTGCCGGCGCAATTGCTCGATCCCGCAAAGCTCGCGCCGGGCATCGGCGATCTGACCAACGCCATGGTCACGCGCTACAAGGCCAAGACCGGTGCAACCGAAGTGCCGCCGCATTGCTCGATGGGCTTCAACCAGACCTGGGTGCTGCTCAACAACGTGCTGCCGGTCGCCAAGGAGAAATACGGCAGCTTCGATCCCGAGGCCATCCGCAAGGCCGCGCTCGACGTCGACATTCCCGCCGGCGGCACCATCCAGGGCTACGGCGTCAAATTCTTCCCGCCGGGCACGCCGCTGTCCGGCCAGAACGAACGCTCGACGCCGGTCGTGATGCAGAACGCCGGCGAGCGCATCTCGGTGGTGTGGCCGACGAACATCCGCACGCAGGACCCGGTGTTTCCGCTGCCGAAGGGTTCGACCTACGGGGCGTGAGGTGATGCGGACGGTCTCTTCCCCTCTCCCCTTGTGGGAGAGGGTGGCTCGCCGCGTAACGGCGAGGCGGGTGAGGGGTTATCTCCGCAAGCAAATCTCTTACGTTCGAACTCGTGGAGAGAGACCCCTCATCCGGCGCTCCGCGCCACCTTCTCCCACAAGGGGAGAAGGGATGGCAGCGTGCCTGCGGTCTCTTCAGCGGCCCTACAACACCACCCGCCGTCCCTCCTCCGCGGCCCAGTAGCCCGCGTAGTTCACCTTGATCGTCTCATACGCCAGCGCCAGGTCCGACAGCGGCTGCCTCCCGCTCGCGGCGCATTCCATGAAATCCTGGATCTCCTGGAGATAGCCGCGTGTCCACTCCTCCTCGAGGCAGACATATTGCCAGCCGGTTTTACGATCGACCTTCTCGGTGATGTAGACACTGGCGAGCTTCTCTTCGCTGGTCTGGTAGCTCATCAGATGCGTGTTCGGGGTGATGTTGGCGAACAGCGAACCGCCCGAGGTGTAGGTCTCGATCAGATTGCGGACGCCGCCCATGATCATGTCGCCGGAAAACACGGTCGCCTTGGTGCCGTCGGAGAAGGTCGCCGTCAGCGTGCCCCAATCCTCGACATCGACCGGATTGGCCTTGATGTAGGTGCGCTCCTCGGGCTTCAGGACGGCCGTGACGTTGCCGACATCGCCGGTGACGCTGGCGACGCGGATGGTTTCGCCGCGCGCCTTGGCCTCCACCTGCTTGAGATAAAGCACGGCCGAGAGCGGATGGCAGCCCATGCGGATCAGCGAGCCGCCGCCGGTCATCGCCCATTGCGCGGCATGCGCGGCGTGCGAGCCGGAATGACTCTCCTCGCCCTTCATGAACAGGATCTTGTCTTTGGTCGCCCTGATGATCTCCGCGGTCTTGGTCACCGCGGGCGCGTAGATCCAATCCTCCGCATACATGAAAAGCTTTCCGGTGCGCTCGATTGCGGCGCGGGTCGCGTCCATCTCCTCCAGCACCCGCTCATACATCAGCGCCTTCGGTACATGCTTGCCGATCGGCTGCGCGTCGCCTGCCCGGCCGAAATAGCCGGCGAACGGCTTTTCGCAGATCACGTGCTTGCCGGCCTGCATGCTGGCGACAATCATGTCGGCATGGAGATTGGGCGGGGTGCAGATGTCGATGACATCGAGCTCGCGGTCCGCGATCAGTTCGGCGAAGCTGCGATAGACCCGCGGAATGCCATGGCGGCCGGCGAATTCAACGACATGATCGCCGCGCGCCGCGACCGCCGCGACCTCGACATCCACACCGTAGACGCGGCGGAACGCATACATGTGCAGCTCCGACACGAAGCCGCAGCCGACAAGCCCCACCCGAATCCTGGCCATAGCACCCCCCTTAGCCTTGCGTTGGGCGGCACTATAGCGCGACGGCCAGCCTATTCCACCGAGACCCGCACCACGCCGGCGCTCATCATGCCGAGCGCTTTGGCCGCCGGCACCGAGAGATCGACGATCCGGCCGCGGATAAACGGGCCGCGATCATTGACGCGGCACTGAATCGACCGGCCACCGTAGGACACCGTCAGCACGCTGCCGAACGCGCGCGTGCGGTGAGCGCAGGTCAGTTCGCCGCCCTTACCGGCTTTTCCGTAACCGTAGTATGAGGCAAGCCCGCTTTCGGCTTGCGCGACAGAAAATGCAGAAAGCGAAAAAGTGGCCAGACTGAAGAATAACGTCGTCTGCGTTCGCACGGCACCGCTCCCGGTTGCCCTGCCCGGCGCTGCAAACGTCGATTTGTTCCGGTAAGTTCCAGGAACACTGCCGGGCGCGCCCGGCAGTGCCATCACACATTGTTACTGTTTATGGAACACCAGCGTGCGGACCTCGATGCTTTCGCGCGGCGCCGCATCGGCCGGCGTGGTCGGATCGACGAAGGCGGTATGCGGCCCGAACCGGGTGCGGCCGTCGGTTGCGGAATCGTAGCACTTGAGCAGCAGCGCCTCGTCCGGCGTCATCTCCGGAAAATAGAACCAGCGGTGGTTCGGATTGTACTTCACCGAATAGGTCTCGCCGCGGCGATTGGGATAGATCAGATCGGAGGCGACGAGATCGTCGGGCGCGACCGTCGTGCCGTCGGCCATCGCCAGCGGTGAATCGCGCAAGGGTCCGCGGATCGGCCGCCAGAGGTTGATCACCTGCACACGGCCTTTCAACAGCGCGTCGGCTTCGTCGGGCAGATGCTCGCGCACACGGTTGGCGCCGGAGACGACGGTCTGGTCGACATGGACACGCGTCGCAGGCTGGCGCGGGCCACCGTCGCGAATATCCGCCGCCCCCTCGACACGCCTGCGCACGGTGTGATCGAAAATGAAGACGCGATCGGCCTTCAGCGTCGCCCGCAAAAAGGCCTCGACGGCGGGATAGTAGACCGCCCGTATTTCCTCGTCGTTGTAAAAATCCTTCACCAGCGTCGGGTGACGCACCAGCGCAAAGCCCTCGCGATCGAGCGAGAAATTGTCCGCGATCAGGCGCGCATCGAAGATCGGGACCTGATGCGGCTCCGGCAACGACGTGCTCTTGGGCTCGCCCGGCGGCGGATCGAAAGCATAGGTGCGCGGTTTGCCGGAAACCGGCGCGAGGTAGTTGAGTTCAGCAGTGACGAAGGGAAGCGATTCGATTTTTGTTTCTTGCAGGCCCATGGCCGGTCTCCCGATGTGGTCGTCTGTGTGATTTTTGACGGAGTGCGGCGTGCTGCAAGGGAGGCGATGCAAATAGCAATGGGGCTGTTGTCGGCGGTGAGGAACGCAGAAGAAATGTTTCGAGGGTAACCCGGCGTACGCTACTCCCCTTCTCCCGTTGTGGGAGAAGGTGGCGCGAAGCGCCGGATGAGGGGTATCTCTCCGCGAACTCAATAGTGAGAGGTGAGTACGCGGAGAGATACCCCTCACCCGTCTCGCCGCTATCGCGGCGAGCCACCCTCTCCCACAAGGGGAGAGGGAAAGCGCCGCGTCCGGTTCACGAGTGGCTTACAACCCCGCCTTGGCGATCGCGTCCGCAAACGAGCGGTCTACGATCTCGGTCGCATCGAGCTTCTGCTTGATCAGGCCCCAGCGGAAATAGAGGTCGATCGTGCTCTGCTCGTCCGCGACCACGCCGTCGTCGATCGGGGCAATGCGGATCTTTGCGCGCCACAGCCAGTTCTGCGGCACGGCGGTCGGGATGTTCATCAGCTTGCCCCAGGTCGCGGCATAGCTGTCGACGTTGCTGAGCGACCACGCCCGCGCAGCCGTAAGGCGCCGGATGAAGTCCGTCAGCTCCGCGCGCTTGTCGCGGATCGCGTCGGGCCGTGCGACCTGGAAGCTCAGCCCCGGCGTCAGGCCCTCCGAGGTGATGACGCGGCGCGATTTGAACAGCACCTCTTCCTGGCTCACATAGGGCTCCCACGTCGACCAGGCATCGACCGAGCCTTGGGTGTAGGCGATCTTGGCATCGGACGGCGCCAGGAACGCGATCTGCACGTCGCTCGCAGCCCAGCCGTTCTTCTCGAGCGCGGCAAGGATCAATTGATGACCGATCGAGCCGCGACCCGTCGCGATCTTCTTGCCGCGCAGGTCCGCGAAGCTCTTGATCGGCGAATTCTCGGGCACGAGGATCGCGAGCCCCTCGCGGGTCTGACGGATCGCCGCGATCGCCTTCACCGGCGCGCCGGAGGCGGCGGCGAAGGTGAAGGGTGCATCGCCCACGATACCGGTCTCGATCGCGCCGGCGCTGAGCGCTTCCAGCAGCGGTGCCGCCGCCGGAAACTCCTTCCACTCGATCTTGTACGGGACGTCCTTGAGCACACCTGCCGCTTCCATCACGGCCTGCGAGTTGCCCTTCTGGTCGCCAACGCGCAAGGTGGTTTGCGCCGCCACGAGCTCCAACGAGCCGAACAGCAGCGCACCGGCCAGCATGAGACGGATCATTCCGCCGCCTCGCCGCGAACGGCCTGGCGCTTGGCGACCAGCTCGCGCGTCAGCGGGATCAGCTCGCGGCCATATTCGATGGCGTCGATCAGAGGATCGAAGCCGCGGATCAGGAAGTGGCTGATGCCGAGATCGTAATAGTCGCCGAACACTTCGGCGACTTGCTCGGGCGTGCCGACCAATGCGGTGGTGTTGCTGTTGGCGCCGGTGAGCTTTGCGATCTCGGTCCAGAGCCGCTTGTCGATGCGGCTGCCCTGGTCGGCGAGCGAGAGCAAACGACGCGCACCCGCTGTGGCATGGCCGTCGGCCGGCTTGCGGTAGCCGGTCTTGTCCTGGAGCGCGGTGGCGCGCGCCAAAATCTCTTCCGCCTTCTCCCAGGCCTGCTTCTCGGTCGGGGCAATGATCGGCCGCACCGAGAGGCTGAAACGCGGCGTCGGCCGTCCCTGACGAACCGCCGCGTTGTGGACGCGGGAGGTGACGTCGCGCACCTGGGCATAGGATTCACCCCACAGTGCAAAGGTGTCGGCATGCTTGCCGGCGACCTCGATCGCCGCATCCGAAGCGCCGCCGAAGTAAGTCCGGATGCCCTCGGGACGATACGGCTTCACCTGCGAGAATGCGTTCTCGACCTGGTAGTACTTGCCCTTGTAGGTGAACGGCCTGTCGCTGGTCCATTCCAGCTTGAGGACATCGAGGAACTCGGAGGTCCGGGCATAACGCTCGTCTTTGTCGTCGAGCGTGTTGCCATCCTGCCGAAGCTCGGTCGCGTTGCCGCCGGTGATAGCATGCAGAGCGACCCTGCCGCGGGAAAACTGGTCGAGCACGGCGAACTGGCGCGCCAGCAGCGTCGGCGCGGTGAAGCCCGGCCGCTGCGCGATCAGCACATTGAGGCGGTCGGTGACGCCCAGCACGTGCTGAGCAATTTGGAGCGCGTCCGGCGTCGTCGAATGAAACGCCAGCAGGGCGCGGTCAAAGCCGGCATTCTCATGCGCCTTCGCCACCGTCTCGATATGGGTGGGGTTGAGGACCGGCCCCTCGCGGACGACGATCTCGGACGAATTGTTGTTGCTGATGAAGCCGATGAACTCGATCGACATGATCGTCTCCCTGTTTGTTGTCCTGAAAGCTAGAGGCCCAATGCGGCACGGCCGAGGCCGGTGCGCGTGGCATCGTCCTGCGGCGTGTGCACGCGGCCGCACAGGACGTCGCGATAGTGCCTCTCCAGCGGATTGGTGCGGGACAGGCCGTGATTGCCGGTCAGCGATAGTGCATCCTCGACCACGGCGACGGCGTTGTTGGTCACCGTCAGCTTGATCACGTTGGACTCGCCGGTGGAGAGAGCGACGCCTTCGTCGAAGTCGCGGGCGAACGTCTCGATCAGCCGTGCATTGACTGCGAGCCTGGCCTCGATGGCACCGAGGATCTCCTGCGCCCGTGGCAAGGTCGCAAGCGGCGCGCCGAGGCTGGCGGGGACGCGCTGCTTCAGGAACTGGACGAACCAGTCGCGCGCGGCGCGGGCAATGCCGTCATAGATCGCGGCGACGAACACCGTGTGGACCGTCGCCTGCGCAACGTCGGGCGCACGCCACTCCTGGGGATTGCGGACATCGACCTCCGCATCAAGCGGGATCACGACGTCGTCGAAGATGACGTCGTGGCTGCCGCTGGCGCGCAGGCCGTGATGATCCCAGGTCTCGACGATGCGCGTGCCAGGCAGACCGGCCGGCACCAGGAACTGACCGACGCGCGGTTCGGCTTCGTCCGTCCGCGCCCAGACCAGATACCATTTCAGGATCGGCGATCCCGTCGAATAGATCTTGTGACCGGTCAGGCGCCAGCCGGTCTCGGTGCGCCGCGCGATCGTCGCCGGCAGGCCGCCGCGCGCGGGCGAGCCGAGTTCGGGCTCGACGCGGAGCGCATTGACGAGCGCGAGGCCCTCGACGCTCTCACGCGCAAGCTTGCGCGACAGCTTCGCCGGCCAGGTCGGGCTGCGCCCCATCACCAGATGGTTGATGTAGTGCATCGACAGCACCAGCGCGGTCGAGGAATCGGCCTTGCCGATGATCCCGATGACCCGCGCGGCATATCGTGCGCCCGCTCCGGCCCCGCCATGAACGGCCGGCACCGTCAGCGACAGCAGGCCCGCCTCGGAGAGCTCGCGAAAATTCGCGAAGGGAAAGCTGCCGGCGCGATCATGCTCGGCTGCACGCGCAGCAAAGCCTTCGGCCAGCGCCTCGGCGCGCGCGATGTAGTCGGGCTCGCTATGGGCTGCCCGTCCGTGAGCAACAGAAGTCACCATGTGGCATCCAACCCCAACAAGCCGAGAATCTGACGGCGCAAATCCGCAAGATACGGATCGCCGCGATGGCGAGAATAGGGTCGGTCGACACGGATGTCGGCCTTCACCCGCGCCGGGCGGTCGCTGAACACGATGACACGGTTGGCGAGCACCAGCGCCTCCTCGGCGTCGTGCGTCACCAGCAACGTGGTAAAGCCCTTGCGCTGCCAGAGCGAGACGAGCTCGGCCTGCATGGTGATGCGGGTCAGCGAGTCGAGCTTGCCGAGCGGCTCGTCGAGGATCAGGATTTTTGGATCATTCACGAGCGCGCGGGCGAGCGCGACGCGCTGCGCCATGCCGCCGGAGAGCTGATGCGGATAGGCATTGCGGAACGACGACAGACCAACGAGATCGAGCGCGTCATCGACACGCTTCCGCTGGCTCTTCAAAATGCCCTGGGCCTCGAGGCCCAGGGCGACGTTGTCCCAGACCGACCGCCAGGGAAAAAGGGTCGGATCCTGGAACACGACGACGCGCGAGGGATGCGGACGGGTGATGCGCACCTCGTCCTCGCGGAGCGTTCCGGCCTTGGGCTTGTCGAGGCCCGCGACGAGCCGGAGCAAGGTCGACTTGCCGCAGCCGGAGGGGCCGAGCAGCGCGACGAACTCGCCCGGCTCCACGGAGATGCTGACGTCGCTGAGAACAGGCAGCTCAGTGCCGTCGATGTCGAAGGCGTGGCTGACCTGCTCAATGTCGAGCGCGGCGCCGGCGGCCGGCGGGGGCGCGATTTCGGCCAGTGCGGTTGCGGCTACCATTTCACGGTCCCCTTCTGCCAGACCAGCAGGCGATCGCGGATGGCGAACAGCAGCGTGATGGCGCCGGAGCAGAGCAGCGACATCACGATCAGCGCCGCATACATGTTGGCGTAGGCGGCCCAGCCCTGCGCCCATTGCAGGTACCAGCCGAGCCCGGCCTTCACGCCGATCATCTCGGCCACGACGAGCACGGCGAAGGACGAGCCGAGGCCCATGAACAGGCCGACGAAGACGTGCGGGAGTGCGGCGGGGATCGCGACCTTCAGCACCAGGAAGGACGGCTTTGCGCCGAGCGTGCGTGCGACGTCGTAATAGGCGTTGCTGACGCTTGCGACGCCGGACCAGGTCAAGACGGTGACCGGGAAGCCGGTCGCCAGCGCGATCAGGAAGGTCGAGGCGCTCCAGCTCGACGGAAAGGTGAAGAAGGCAATCGGCAGCCAGGCGGTCGCCGGGAGCGGCCCGATGAAGCGCAGCACCGGATGCACCCAATAGCCGACCGCGCGCGACCAGCCGATCGAGACGCCGGTCAGGAAGCCGACCGTGGCGCCGATCAGATAGCCGCCAAGCTGCAGCTTGACCGAGGCGAAGACGCTGTCGAGCAGCTTTGGCAAATCGTCGGTATAGACCTCGATGATCGACTGCGGCGGCGGGAAGAACGGCAGCGGCAGCCACGCAAACTTTGCGGTCGCAACCTCCCACAACGTCAGGAATGCGCCGAGCGCCACGAGCCAGGGCGCGCGCTGGCGCAAGGCCTTACCGGCGGAGCCGAGGTAGTCGGCGCCGACGGTGCCGAACAAGGCGATTGCGGCAACGATGAAGGCGGCGATGCCGAGCGAGTGCGTCCGCGACCAGTCGCCGACATCCTCCCACCACAGGCAGGACAGGCCGAACGCGATCCACGCGACGCTCGCGAGAACGCCGACGCCGGATTCCCGGACCCAGCTCGCAAGAACCGGCGCGCGCGAGAGGCGCGGCGCGCCGGAGGCGAGGCCGTCAGACAGCGAATACGTCGACATAGATGCGCTCCGCGAATTTGGCCGTATCGGTGCTCTGCTTGAAGACCTGGACGCTCTTCAAATCGTCGGCATAGGACTTCAGCTCGCGCTTCAACACCTCACCCACGGGATGATGATGGTGGGTATGGTAGCGCACCATGCCCTCGATATCGGCGAGTGATGCCGTCTTCGGCGCATAAGGCTGGAACGACTTCGCCGTTACGGTCGGGTTCTGCGCGGTGAACATCGCGGCATCGAGCAGCGCCTGCGTCAGGGCGCGCGCGACCTGCGGTTCCTCGCGCACCAGGCTGCCGCGCAGGCCGAGGATGCAGCAGCTCTTGTCGCGATATTCGCCGTCGAGATTGGAGGCGACTTCCTTGTACTGACTGTCCTTGAGCCAGAGATAGCCGAGCGGATCGGAGGACAGGAAGGCCTGCACCTCGCCCTTCTCGACGGCGACGTTGAGCAGGTTGCCGGGATAGGCGCGCCAGTCGACATCCTTGACCGGGTCGATACCGAGCTTGGCGAGCTGAATGGAGAAGAAGTTCTTGTCGGGGCCACCGAGGTCGCCGACCGCGACGATCTTGCCCTTGAGGTCGGCGAGCTTGCTCACGTTGGAGTCGGCGCGGGTCAGGACGCGCATGCAGCCGCCATGGGTGCCGGCGGCAATCTTGACGTCAAAGCCCTGCTCCAGCGGCTTCAGCCAACGCAACGCCATGCCGAGCCCGGCATCGCTCTTTCCCGTCGCGATCGCCTCGAGCAGCTGATCGGTCGAGCCGGAATAGTTGATGAGCTCGATGTCGAGATTGTGCTTCTGGAAGAAGCCGTGCTCGATGGCGACGGGCACCGGGGCAAGGCAGACCGCGCCCGCGTTCCAGGAGAGTTTCAGCTTGCGCGGCGCGCCGGTGAGGACGGGGCCATCCGCGGCCGTCCGGCACAGCGGAAACTCAGAGAGATCGACACCGGGCGCGATCGCCTGTGGCGCAAAGGCCTGGGCTGCACCAAAGGCACCAAGCGGCGCGGCGAATGCCGCCGCAAGCCCCGCCTGCAGCAAATGACGCCGGTCGAGGCCCGATCCGCTGCCCTTGTTGTCGTTGCCCATCAGTCCCCGCTCCTGCGCTGGCACAGCTCCGCCATTCACGCAACGTCTCGCGTTGCGCATGTTCCATGTGGAGCTGCGTTGAGAGAATAATTTCGCCGGCGCTTCCCGCGCCGCTTTGATGCGATGCGCAAATCATGCGGCGCGCCCGCCGCATCGTCAATGAAATGGAATTTCGAATGTGGCGCGAAGCGAGGTCATTCTCTCCATCAGCGCATGGGACAGCGATGAAACGATTTTCGTTGCTGCATCATCTTGCAAGGATGCGCCGCGACTCCGCGGCCTGCATCATTCTTACGCATCTCCCGCCGCGCACGCGGTGCGTTCTCGAAAGCGGCGCTACGCTGAAACGTCATTGCCCGACGCATCTAGAATACGGATAGCCATTTCATTGACTGCGCATCGCGCCGTCATAGACTTGATCGTCTCGCTGCATCGCTCGCTCACGCGTCGTGAGCAAAGCAACAAGACAGGCCACATGAGCATCAACTTCGACGACCATTCCATCACACGCCGGCTCGCAGCATCGCTGTTCGCCGCAGCCATCACCTTGTCGACCGCGGCCGCCTCGTTCGCGGCCGACACCGTCGTGCTGCGCGTCGGCGACCAGAAAGGCGGCAACCGTTCGCTGCTCGAAATCTCCGGCTATGCGAAGGACCTGCCCTACAGAATCGAATGGTCGGAATTCCCTGCCGCCGCTCCGATCCTGGAAGCGCTGAACGCCGGCGCGCTCGACGTCGGCTACACCGGCGATCTCTCCTTCCTCTCGGTCTATGCGGCCGGCGCGCCGATCAAGGCGATCGGCGGCACCAGGTCGGATGCGAAGACGCAAGCGATCCTCGTGCGCCAGGATTCGCCGATCAAGTCGGCCGCCGATCTCAAGGGAAAACGCCTCGCCGGCACGCGCGGCGGCTGGGGCCAGTTCCTGATCGACGCGACGCTGGAGAAAGCGCAGATCAAGCTGGAGGACGCGACCTTCGCGCCGCTCGGCCCGGTCGACGCCAAGATCGCACTCGTCGCCGGCTCGATCGATGCCTGGGCCGTGTGGGAGCCCTACGTCTCGTTCGCGACGCTGAAGGACAAGGCCCACGTGATCGCCGACGGCGAAGGCCTGACGCCGACCATCACCTTCATCGTGGCCTCCGACAACGCCATCGCCACCAAGCGCGCGGCGGTGCAGGACCTCGTGCAGCGGCTGAACAAGGCGCGGCTGTGGTCGCTGGATCACATCAGTGAATACGCCAAGAGCACGGCCGAGCTGACCAAACTGCCGGAGGACGTGCTGCTGTCGGCCTACACCGCGCAGCGCACCAGCCCGATCGTGATCGACCAGAACGTGGTGAAGGAGGTGCAGGAAGCCTCCGACCGCTCGACGCGCTACGGCATCCTGCCGAAGACGCTCGATGTGAGCAAAGCCGTCGACCGCAGCTTTACAGCCGTGGCCGCGGGGTCAAACTAGCGCGGGGCGCGGCGGGATGCGCAAGTCCAGCCTCAAGGCCGGCCCGTTGCACCTCGCCGCGATCGTGCTCGCGCATTTCGCCTGTATGAGCCTGATCGTGTGGCTCTCGCTCTAGGCCTGCAAGACCGTCACCAGTATCCGCCATAATAGCCCCGGTACGGCCGGTAGTAGCCGTA
The DNA here is from genome assembly GCF_052075995.1 of Bradyrhizobium sp. 613_E4_N2_2. Lineage (NCBI taxonomy): Bacteria > Pseudomonadati > Pseudomonadota > Alphaproteobacteria > Hyphomicrobiales > Nitrobacteraceae > Bradyrhizobium > Bradyrhizobium sp. 613_E4_N2_2. Next base: position 2,249,773 of record NZ_CP197234.1, on the reverse strand, counting down.
GCGAGGGCCGTAGTATGGACGATAGGCCCGATAGCCGTAGTAGCGGGGACCAGCGTAGTAGCCACCATACCCATAGCTCGGCCCATAGCCGCCGTAATAGGCCGGCGCATAACCATAGCCGTAGCCCGGCCCATAACCATAACCGCCGTAATACGGACCGCCGCCATAGTAACCATAGGGCGCGCTGCTCGCGATGGCGCCGCCGATAATGGCTCCGGCGAGGAGGCCTCCTGCGCCCCATCCCCAGCCTCCTCCGCCCCAGCCACGGCCGCGCCAATACACCGGGGTGACATCGTCACCGACGGCGGCCTTCTTGGTCGCGACGTTGGTCGGCAGCGGAGCCGCTGCCGCCTGCTCGATTTGGCCGGCCATCACCGCGCCCGCCAGCGAACAGGCAATTGCGGTTTTCCAGATACTCATCGTCTTGCTCCCTGTCTGACGTTTCGTTTGGAAAAGGATCGCAAGGCCATGATCGGGCATCCTTGCCCCAAGTCAAAGCCTCCGAAAGTCACAGCCTGCATTGCGTGCACCGCACAAGAATACAAGCGCATGCCTCGATTGTGGTCCGGCCAACGCCGGCGCCCGCACGGAAATGACACTGGTGCGACGGAGCCGGGGCCACAGCAAAGCATTAAGCTTCCCGTGCGTTCGCAACCAACAAGCACCTTCCCGATTTACTATTCGTACCGTTACTATCGGTTCCAACGTGCGCGGCCGGGAGGCTTCTCGCAAAGCGCCAGAGTCGTGGGAGGATGACATGAGTGCCGCGAGACCCGAGCCGCTTGCCCGTCAGGCGCTGGCGTTCGTCCTGGCCGGCGGACGCGGCAGCCGGCTCCTGGAACTGACCGACCGGCGCGCCAAGCCCGCGGTCTATTTCGGCGGCAAGTCCCGCATCATCGATTTCGCGCTGTCCAATGCGGTGAATTCCGGCATCCGCCGGATCGCGGTCGCGACCCAGTACAAGGCGCACAGCCTGATCCGGCACCTTCAGATGGGCTGGAACTTCTTCCGCCCCGAACGCAACGAGAGCTTTGACATCCTCCCGGCCAGTCAGCGCGTCTCGGAGAACATGTGGTATGTCGGCACGGCGGATGCGATCTATCAGAACATCGACATCATCGAGTCGCACAACGCACGCTTCATCGTCGTGCTCGCCGGCGATCACATCTACAAGATGGACTACGAGGTGATGCTGCGCCAGCATGTCGACAGCGGCGCCGACGTCACCGTCGGCTGCCTCGAGATGCCGCGCGCGGAATCATCCGGCTTCGGCATCATGCATGTCGACGAGAACGGCTGGATCCAGCAGTTCCTGGAGAAGCCGGCCGATCCGCCGCCGATGCCGGGCAAGCCAGACGTCTCGCTCGCCAGCATGGGCATCTACGTGTTCGATACGAAATTCCTGTTCGACCAGCTCAAGCGCGACGCCGAGGATACGAACTCCAGTCACGATTTCGGCAAGGACATCATCCCCTATATCGTCAAGAACGGCCGCGCCATCGCGCATCAATTCTCGACCTCGTGCGTACGCTCGGGCAGCGATCCCCGCGCCTACTGGCGCGATGCCGGCACGGTCGATGCCTATTGGGCGGCCAATATCGACCTCACCGACGTCGTGCCGGAGCTCGACCTGTTCGACCGCGCCTGGCCGATCTGGTCCTATGCGGAGATCACGCCGCCCGCCAAGTTCGTCCATGACGAGGAGAGCCGGCGCGGCCAGGCCGTGAGCTCGCTGGTCTCGGGCGGCTGCATCATCTCCGGCGCCTCGCTGCGCCGCTCGCTGCTGTTCACCGGCGTGCGCGTCAACTCCTACGCCACTGTCGAGAACGCCGTGATCATGCCCTACGTGAACGTCGCCCGCGGCGCTCGCTTGAAGAACGTCGTGATCGACCGCGGCGTCGAAATCCCCGAGGGGCTCGTCGTCGGCGAGGACCCGGAGCTCGACGCCAAGCGCTTCCGCACCACCGAGCAGGGCATCTCGCTCATCACCCAGACAATGCTCGACAGGCTCAATACATGACGCCTGTTCGCGTCCTCGCGGTCGCCTCCGAAGTCTACCCGATCGTCAAGACCGGCGGCCTCGCGGATGTCGCCGGCGCACTGCCGCTTGCGCTGAAGGCGCACGGCGTCGAGATGCGCACGCTGATGCCGGGCTATCCCGACGTGATGCGGATGCTGGGGGGAGCCGGCGAAATCCGGCGCTGGCCGGATTATTTCGGCGGCCCAGGACGCCTGCTCGCCGGCTCGCATCACGGGCTCGATCTGTTCGTGCTCGACGTGCCGCATCTCTATGCGCGGCCGGGCAATCCCTACGTCACTCCCGAGGGCGTCGACTGGCCCGACAATGGCCTGCGCTTCGCTGCGCTGTCACGTATCGCCGCCGACATCGGCCACGGCCTCGTCCCCGCGTTCGTGCCCGATGTGGTGCACGCCCACGACTGGCAGGCGGGGCTTGCGCCCGCTTATCTGCACTATGACAACCGTCCGCGGCCGGGCACCGTGATGACCATCCACAACATGGCCTATCAGGGCAAGTTCACTCCCGAGCTGATCGGTTCGATCGGTCTGCCCTGGGACTCCTTCAACGTTCGCGGCCTCGAATATTTCGGCGGCATCAGCTTCCTCAAGGCGGGGCTTCAACTCGCCGATCGCATCACCACGGTCTCGCCGACCTATGCGCAGGAGATCCAGAGCGATGAAGGCGGCATGGGGCTCGGCGGCCTGCTGCGCGAACGCGCTGATGTGCTGAGCGGCATCCTCAACGGCATCGACACCGACGTGTGGAATCCGCAAACCGATCCGCACATCGCCTACCGCTTCGGCGCGGACGACCTCACGTTCCGGGCCGCGAACAAGGCGGTGCTTCAGCAACAGTTCAATCTCGATTCCTCGGACGAGGCGCCGTTGCTCGGCGTCATCAGCCGCCTGTCCTGGCAGAAGGGGCTCGATCTCCTGCTCGAGGCCATTCCGACCATCTTGGGCGACGGCATGCAGCTCGCACTGCTCGGCAGCGGCGATCGCGATCTCCAGGATCGCTATCAGGCCGTCGCCCGCGCGAACCCCGGGCGGATCGGCGTCGTGATCGGCTATGACGAGATTCTGGCGCACCTGATCCAGGCCGGATCGGACGCCCTCATCGTGCCCTCGCGGTTCGAGCCGTGCGGCCTGACCCAGCTCTACGCGCTGCGCTATGGCGCAGTCCCGATCGTGTCGCGCGTCGGCGGCCTCGAAGACACCATCGTCGACATCGGTGAGGCCGACACATCGGACCGCGACGCGACCGGCTTCAAGTTCGCGCCCGTCACCGTGGAGGCCCTCACCGGCACGCTGCGCAAGGCCAACACCGCCTTCCACAACAAGGCGACCTGGCGCCGGCTGCAATTGAGCGGCCTTGCGACCGACGTCTCCTGGCGCAACCGCGCCGGCGACTATGCCGTGCTCTATCGCGATCTGATGGCGGCGCGCCGGACCTCATGATCACCACCGAATCCATGCTATAGAGCCGGTATGGACCCTTTCGCGATCAAGCTGATCGGCTTTGCCGCCGCAACCTGCACCACCGTCGCCTACGCGCCGCAGTTCATCAAGGTCTGGAAGACCCGCTCGGCGCGGGACATTTCGCTCGGCATGTTCCTGGTCATGGTGCTGGGCCTGGCGCTCTGGCTCATCTACGGCCTGCTCTCTGGCGACGCCCCGCTGGTCGCGGCCAACGCCATCACTATGGTGCTCGCCGGCGGTATCCTGTTCATGAAGCTGAGGTATGGGTGAGGTTGAAGCTGCGTAGAGCGGATTGACGCGTGTACCCATAAGATCCCGGATGTACCTGAAAGGTAACGGTCCTTGATCCAGATCAAGTCAGACTGTTTGTAGCCCGCTGCTTAATTGCCAATATGCCAGGCCGCAGGAGCCGCCTCCGTAGCGGCGCCGGAAACATTCTTCGTCGCTACGACGCCGCCGTAATATGAAGGGGCGGCGACAGACGCATTCTCAACACCGATCTCGCGTTCCCAAGGGGGCGCCTATGAGTAGATCAGAAGCTGACGTCCAAGATCTGCGCATGATGGAAAGATGCCTCGAACTCGCTCGGCAAGGGGTGAAGCAAGGAGAGGTGCCATTCGGCGCCGTAATCGCGTTTCGAGGACAGGTCATCGCAGAAGCGACCAACCACGTTTCATCGGAATGCGACGTGACCCGACACGCGGAACTCGTGGCTCTTTCAGAGGCGCAGAAGATTCTAAGACAAAAGCGTTTGCCGGATTGCACCTTGTATTCAATCGTCGAACCTTGCCCAATGTGTTCTTTCCCGACACGGGAGGCACGGATTGGTCGCGTGGTGTTCGCCATTTCATCTCCGATCATGGGCGGATTTTCGAGATGGGACGTTCTGTCGGACAACAATCTGTCGAGCAAACTGCCTGAGGTCTTCGGACCTGCGCCGGAAATCGTCTCGGGCTTGCTATCTCAAAGGGCCGAGCAGGTGTGGCGCGACTGGAACCCGCTCGCATGGCGATTTATGAGACGACGAGGCTGCTTCGGACGAGCGGCCGAGCAGACTTCGTGCCACGCGGGCGCGCCTCGGCCAACGTTTTCCTGGAACGCGCTGGCGGATATTTTGGCCGCGCCGGCTCTTTCGGTGAGTAACGTCTTCCTGCGCCGACGTGCAGATTCAAACACCATCTCGGACCTGGACAAGCCTGGAGTCTGAGATCGGGAGCGCGCTGCTGCAGGATCAGGCGCGTGTGGCTATCGTTTCAAGTGCACGCGTCGGAATGGGGACTCGGTCTCGTGAACACAGGTGCGGGAAACCAAAGTGAGCTCCGAGCCGTCGCTTGGCGTTGCGCAAAGCCATCACCGCCATGACGGAGTCAACGGCGAGCCGGCTAAGACCAGGGAGTTGCCCCGGGTCTTGAACAAGCGAACGTCCAATCTTGCGCAGTTCAGGCTTACCTGCTGGCCCGATATCTATGAGCGCTGCCCTCGGAAGTTTTCGATGAGCGGGGTTTAGAACAACACGACAGACGGCAAAGGGAATTCTGAGTTCGGAAGCAATTCGAGCGACGATCTGCGACTCCATATCGGCGGCAACCGCCCCGGTGATGCTATGGAAATCCCGTCTCTCTTCAAGACTTGTCATCGGGGAAGCGACACCAGCTATCGCAGAGTAGCTGGCACCCGGGATCATCCGAAGGAGCTCCTCGGCCCAGGGGAGGTCAGCTGGATAAGCTTCATCTTTCGCGGCAAATACCGACGAGGCGATGACAATGTTACCTGGTCGGAGCTTCGGATCTAGCCCGCCGCACACCCCGAAACTTATAATGCCGCGCGCGCCATGTCTGATGGCGTCACGCAAGTAAAAGGCGGTCCGGTCACCTTCAGCGATCATCGCTGGCGCGCCGGCTATTCTGGCCTCGATCGCAAGTCCAACTACGGCGATGACCGCCTTCAAGTCACAGCGGGGGGCGCCAGTCTGAGCGTCGTTGACCGTGACATGCAGCGTCATCAGAGGCGTCGATAATCCTGAAACCGAAGTATTTCCAGACTCGGACAATCAAGAGTAAGCCGGCACTAGCACTGTCCGTCTAGACAAAATCGACAGGCCTCCCGATTGGAAGCCAGTTGTTGGAGAACTGTGCCTCGGACACCACAGCTGCCCCCTGATCGCGGCGGAGACTCGCACCTTCAATGGCGCAACGAACCCAAAGCGGACTCCTCGCAAATACCGTGAATCGCTGTGCTTCAGCGAGAGCGATGCCATGATCGAATTTTGCCGCTGTTTTGCCCGACGTGTCAAACCCGTCGAACTACCGCTCGCGTATCCTGCCGGCAAAAGTACTCTGCTAAGCTATTCTATTTGCTGGGCCGTTCTACTGTGCATGGGGTTGTTTTCGACATTTTTAGTCGGAACCCCGTAGGGTGGATTAGCCCGCGGCTGCGCGAAGCGCAGTCCGCCAGCGTAATCCACCACCTTCATTGCGGCTCGATGGTGGATTACGCTGCGCTAATCCACCCTACGATTCATCCAAACACATACGACGCCATCGCGACGTTCGCGACCTCGTCGACGAAGACGCGCTTGCCCACGTCGTTGCCGGCGGCACCTGCCGCGACCATCAGCGGCAACAGATGGTCCTCGCGGGGATGCGCGAGACGCGCGCTCGGCGCGTTCTCCCAGTCGACCAGCATCGCGTTGCGGCGCGCCGCATCCGGGTTGCTGATCGCCTCGTTCAGATAGGCCTCGAAATCATACGAGACCGGCTTTGACTCCGGCCGGTTGAAGCCGCGCATGTTGTGATAGGTGAGCCCGCTGCCGACGATCAGGATGCCTTCGTCGCGGAGTGATGCGATCGCCTGCCCGACCTTGATGTGCTCGGCCGCATCGTAGCTCGCCTTCAGTGACAACAGCACGATCGGCATGTCCGCGTTCGGATACATCAGGCCGAGCGGCACGAAGGTGCCGTGATCGAAACCCTGATTGGGATCCTCCCGGCAATCGAGGCCGGCGTGCTTGAGCAGCGCCTTCACCTCCGCAGCGAGCTCGGGCTTGCCAGGCGCCGGATATTTGAGGTGATAGGTATGCTCGGGGAAACCGTAATAGTCGTACACCATCGGCGGGTGCGCCGAGGTCGACACGGTGAAGGCTTCGGCCTCCCAATGGCCGGTGATGACGAGCACGGCCTTGGGCTTCTCGGGGAGAAGCTGCGGCAACCGGCCGAACTCCGCGGCCGTCTTGGCATATTGCACCCGCCGGTCCTCCATGAAGGGCCATGGGCCGCCGCCATGCGACAGGAAGAGGGTTGGAAATCGCGTCATGGATGCCGGCTCGTCTCGTTGACCACATGCGCGTGCGAGCTGCCCGCGCGAACGGCGGCGAGCATAGGCAAACCGGTATGGTTAGCAAGTCGTTAACGATTTGCCGCCCACAATCCGGCCATGGCCGAAGGAGTCGGCCTGAAGACAAGCGGGACGTGAGATGAAGAAGTTTGCGCTGGGGGACGTCGTCAACAGTGACAAGGGCCGCCGCGGCGTCGTTCGCGCCGCCTACAGGTCCAAGGACGGTCAGCAGTTCTACGCCGTCGAGAAGGACGGCGCGATGGACCATCTGGAAGAACACCGGCTGAGCCCCGCGCCGCGCGTCGAGCTCGCGGCCTAAGCCCAACTCATTTTCTGCTCTCGCTTGCAAGCCGGTCCAGGCGATCCGACCAGGGGTCGTCTCCGCTCGCGATGCGATCGTTCGTGATCAGCAGCAGGCGATCGCGGTCTGCGGCCGCGTCCCAATGCGGCAGATCCGGGCCGTTGGGATTGCCATTCCTTGCAAAGTTGATCCAGTAAGCGCGCATGCGGTTCGCGACCTCGCGATCCCCCCATGTGAGCAGTCCCGCGCCGGGCACGCCTTCCGCGCCGAAGATGAATTGCAACTCGCGCCCGTGCCCTTCGTCGGGATTTGTGCGCCGGGCCTCGGTCACGTAAGCGAAGCGATAGCGAAACGTAGGCGCACCGGTTGCCGCATGGAGGCGGGCGAGCAGCCTGACCGGCTCGGAGAAAACCTTGTCGGTATAGAATTTGGCTGCGCGCTCCGATGGTCTGGCGATGTCAGGGTAGAGCTGACGCAGCTCATCGGTGCTCTCGCCCGAGGACGCCAGCGTCTCCTTGATCTCCCGCTCGCCGTCGAAACGCGTCTCGTCGTCATTCGAGCCGATCATGAGTGGAATGCGGCTTTCATGTCCTGCTGTAAATCCAGTGGCCACGTCTTCGCGCAGCAGGATACCATCCATCGCGGGCGCGAAGCTGCGTTCGGATTTGGCGAGCAGTTTTTGTTCGGCCGCAAGCAGCCGCGCCGGCGCAGCGACGCGCAAATCCGCCTGCTGCCCAAGCGCCGCCACGAATTGCCGGCCCATGGCCTCCGCCTCCTGCACCGGGCGCAGGCGCGCGCGGCCGGGCAGCGATTGCAGAATGGCTTTCTGGAACAGATCGCGCGATTGCGCACACAGCATCAGCAGCGCGATCGACGTCGCGCCTGCGCCGCTGCCGAACAAGGTGACATTGTTCGGATCGCCGCCGAAGGCTGCGATGTTGTCGTGCACCCAATGCAGCGCCGCGATCTGGTCCATCAGGCCGTAATTGCCGGAGCCACCTTCCGACAGCGCGGGATGAGTGAGCCAGCCGAGCGCGCCGAGACGATAATTCACGGTGACCACGATGAGGCCGGCTTGCGCGAGCTTTGCACCGTCGAACAGCGGATCGTTCGCGGTGCCGCTGACGAAGCCGCCGTCATGGATGAAGACCATCACCGGCAGCGGGCCGTCGACCCCGAAGGGACGGAATACGTTGAGCGTGAGGCAGTCCTCGCTCGTATCAGGCAGCGAGGGCTGAAGACACGGCGCGCCGTACTCATAGGCGGTGCGCATCTCGGGGTTCTCGGCCGTTACCTGCGGTGGGCGCCAGCGCAGTGCGCCGACCGGAGCCGCCGCGTAGGCCAGCCCCTTGAACGACGCCACCTCGCCCTCGACGGCGCCGAGCATCTGTCCTTCACGCGTCAGCGCGAACGGAAACTGCCCGACCGCCTGAGCGACGGCCGCACCGTCCCAGCAGAGGAGTGAAGACGCCACAACGAGGGCAAACTGGAGCCGCATCCTGGGGGATCTCGATGCGCCAAAAGGTTCCCCGACAGGTTACGTCTGCGGCCCGCGATGAGGCAAGCTCGGCGGCGTCCGTCTAGCCGCCCTTGGCGACGATCTCCGCCAGCGCGCGGCGTGCGACGATGCCGAGCTCACCAAGCGTGGAATGGCCCGATTGCGCCGCCTCGATCAGGCGTTCGGCGATGAACCTGCGGCTGTCGTGATCGCCGCCGTGCGGCAATTGGCGGCACGTCTGCTCCAGGACGACGTCCATGTTGGCTTTCGTCCGCTCGCTCAACTCTGTCATGACGTCCGGTTGGTACGCGTGGCTTGTAACCGCAAGCATACACAGAAGGATGTGGTCTGATTAGCCCGGACAATCCCGGCGGTTGTGCATCGCGGTGCGTGTATCGCCGCAACCTTCGCGCGGCCACGATGGTGCCGCAAACGACTACCGAAGATTGTACCTGTCCTGATGACAAGCCAAGCCTGCGGCGATAGCCTGCCGGCAAAACAAAAGACACGGGAGGAATACCATGCCAGACGCAATGGTCGCCGCACGTGAGTCCAAAGCGGCGAGTGGAACAGCCCAACAAGTCGACGTTGCCGTGGTCGGTGCCGGATTTGCCGGCCTTTATCTTCTCCATCGCCTGCGCAAATCCGGCCTCACGGCGGTCGCCCTCGAGGAAGCCGGGGATGTCGGCGGCACCTGGTACTGGAACCGCTATCCCGGCGCCCGCTGCGATATCCAGACCATCGACTACAGCTACACTTTCGATCCGGAGCTCGATAACGCGTGGACCTGGTCGGAGAAGTACGCGACCCAGCCCGAGATCCTGCGCTATCTCGGCTTCGTCGCCGACCGCTACGATCTGCGCCGCGATATCCGCTTCAAGACCAAGGTCACGGAAGCCAAATGGGATGAAGCGACTGAGCGCTGGCAGCTCACCACGAGCAGCGGCACGCCGGTCTCCTGCCGCCACTATATCATGGCCACAGGCTGCCTCTCCGCACCGAAGCCGCCGGAGATCGACGGCGTCAAGGATTTCGAGGGCAAAGTCTATTTCACCGGGCGCTGGCCGCATGACGGCGTCGATCTCGCCGGGAAGCGCGTCGCCGTGATCGGCACAGGGTCGTCGGCCATCCAGTCGATCCCGCTGATCGCCGAGCAGGCCGCGCATCTGACCGTGTTCCAGCGCACGCCAAACTTCGCGCTGCCGGCGCATAACGGCCCCTCGCCATCCGATCGCATGGATATTTTCCAGAGCGACCGCGCGGCCTATCGCGAGCAGGCGCGACAGTCGATGACCGGCGTGCCCTATCCGCAGCAGACCGTCGTGAGCTGGCAATTGAGCGATGCCGAGCGTCGAGAGCGGTTCGAACGTGCCTGGGCAGCCGGCGACCTCGTCCACATCCTGACGCAGCTCTGGGCCGACCAGGGCGTCGACTTCAACGGCAATGCGCTGATCGGCGAGCTGATCCGCGAGAAGATCGGCGCTGCCGTGAAGGATCCGGAGACGGCGGCGGCGCTGATGCCGCACGACCATCCCTTCGGCGCAAAGCGCCCCTGCCTCGATACCAATTACTACGCGACCTACAACCGGCCGAACGTCACGCTGGTCAATCTGCGCCAGGAGCCGATCAAGGCGATCACCGCGAACAGCATCACGACGGCCAGGCGCAGCGTCGATGTCGACGTCATCGTGTTCGCGACCGGCTTCGACGCCATGACCGGCGCGATCCGCGCCGTGCATCCGATCACCGGACGCGGCGGCAAGTCGCTGACCGATGTCTGGGCGCAGGGGCCGCAGACCTATCTCGGGGTCACGGTCGAAGGGTTCCCCAACTTCTTCATGATCACCGGGCCCGGCAGCCCGTCGGTGCTGTCGAACATGGCGGTGTCGATCGAGCAGCATGTCGACTGGGTCGTCGACCGCGTCGCTGCGCTGCGCGACGCCGGCTTCACCACGATCGAGCCGACCGAGACGGCGCAGGCCGGCTGGGGCCGGCACATGACGGACTGTTCGATGGTGACCCTGCACCGGCTCGCCAACACCTGGTACACGGGCGCTAACGTTCCCGGCAAGGTGCAGGGCTTGATGCCTTATACCGGCGGCGTCGGCCCCTATCGTAGCATTTGCGACGAGGTCACGGCCCGCGGCATGCTCGGCTTCAAGCTGACCGTCCCCAACGGCGCCGCGCAATGCAACGACGGCGAGGTGGTATGCCTGCAGCCTGATGTGCGGCTGGTGCTGAACCTGCTGGCATCGCTGAACCTGCCGCCGATCGAGTCGATGGGCGCGCTCGGCGCACGCGCCTTCGTCAACGAGTTCAACAAGGGCCGGCCCGCGGGACGGCCGATCGGCGAAATCGTCGACGGCACGCTGCCCGGCGCGGACGGCCCGCTGCCTTACCGGATCTACAAGCCGGCAACGCCGGGGCCCCATCCGGTCGTGGTCTATTTCCACGGCGGCGGCTGGGTGCTCGGCGACGAGCAATCGGACGAGCCGCTCTGCCGCGATCTGGTGCGGCGGACCGGCATGATGTTCGTCAGCGTCGGCTATCGCCACGCGCCCGAGCATCGTTTCCCGACCGCAGCCGAGGACGGCTATGCGGCAACGCGCTGGATCGCCGAGCACGCGACCGAGCTTGGCGGCAGGCCGGGCCCGGTGCTGGTCGCAGGCTGGAGCGCCGGCGGCAACATCGCCGCCGTCACCTGCCAGCTTGCGCGCGATCGCGGCGGGCCTGAGATCGCCGGCCAGCTCCTGGTCTGCCCGGTCACCGACTGCACCTTCGACCGGCCCTCCTACAACGACAATGCGACCGGCTATTTCCTGACGCGCTCGCTGATGTACTGGTTCTGGGACCTCTACTGCTCACCGGCCGACCGCACCGATCCGCGCGTCTCGCCGCTGCGCGGCAACGTCGCCGGCCTGCCGCCGGCCTTGGTCGTCACCTGCGAATTCGACCCGTTGCGCGACGAGGGCATCGCCTATGCCGAGGCAATGGCGGCCGCCGGCGTCCCGGTCGAGCAGCTCAGGGCGCGCGGCCATTTCCACTCGTCCTTTGCGATGGTCGACGTGGTGATCACCGGTGTAGCGGGTCGGGTGCAGATGGCCGAAGCCCTGCGGCGCTTCGCCGGGCTTCCGCCGAAAGTCAGCCGCGGCGATGAGGATAGCCACGATCATGCCAGCCCGGGCCACAGAATCGCGGCGGCCGCGAGCTGATTTGCGACAAGGCGGCCGGGAACCTTTTCCCGGCTGCTGCGTTAAGCGCTTGGCATTAAGATGCAGTGATAGGTGTGGGCCCCGGCACGCAGATCCGCGTGTTGGGGCAATTTTTGTTGCGTGAGGGACGATGGGAGACGTGGTTGCGGATTCAAAGGTCGATTTCGGAGCGCCTGCAACCCTGCATAAATGGCCGTCGCTTGCGAACCAGCGCCGACCGGACAGGGATTCTTATCAGGTGAGCGAAGGTACGCTCGACCAGTGCATATCGGCCTTCATGGAGAAGCCGGCCACGACCAGGCATCTCTATGAGATTCACACGATTGCGCAGCCGCCGCTGGTCACCGATATCCTCTCGCCCGAGCATGTCATCGAGCTATCGCGGTTGAGAGAATTTCTCTGATTGCGTGCAGACGCGGAAGCTGCACGCGCGCGACAAGCTTTTCACGAGGCAGGAACCTTCTACCGGATTTTCCCGTTAACCGGGATCGGAAGTCGAGACGAGAGCCCCAAGATGCTTGAAGCCGGCGTACCATCCGCGGTCGTGCCCTATGGCGCAGACCAGACCCTGTTCGTGGTGATTGATCGCCGCGACAAGGCGACTGAAATCCGCATCGAACGAAGCGATCTTGAAGCGACGATCGGCGAGCTCGTCGCCGGCTGCTTCAACGATCCGATCAAGGTGATCTCGTTCAACACGCTCGAACACTGGATGAAGGACATCTCGACCGAAATCGCCGGCGAGATCAAGGCGCGCTGCGACATCGATGGCGTCCGGCTTCCCGACTATCTCAGCGACTTCGTCGAGAGCCATAGCTGACCGCGCCTCGTCCTCGTTGATACGTCTCAAATCGCAGGCAAAAAAAAGCGCCGCTTCCGCGGCGCTTTTCGTGTGGCAACATCATTGTTTGATACGTGATCTTATCGGAAAAAACACGTCACGCTTTCTGGATCATGCTCTAGTGGTGCCAGAACAATGCCAGCAGCAGAACGATCGGCAGCGGCACGCCAAGCAGCCAAAGCAAAGCACCTCGTCCAAAACCCATGACTTCCTCCTCCACATTCATCAATGACTTGACGCCAGAGACGAACAGAAGTTCCGCGCCTCGCAGCGAGGGCGAATGCGTCCAGTGCATGGTTTATCAGGCGCGCCGATACTTGCCGGCGATGACCTCGATTTCGCGGCGGCGTTCGCCGGCGAAGGTCAGGAGCTTTTCGATCGTCAGCGTATCCGTGATCCGTTTGGCGAGCCGCTCGGCGCGCGCGGCCTGATCTTCGAGATACTGGATCGTGTTCAAACGCCGCCTCCCCCGAGGACTCCAAATTGGAGCCCCGACTTGTTTGGGCACTCATGGTGCGCCAGGGCGACTAACACTCGGTTAAGCGGGGCGGCTCAAGTCAATCAATCTCTATCGCACCACGTCGAGCCGGACATTGGTGATGCCCTTGTCGACCATGCCGAGCGCCTCGGCCGCGGACGGCGAGATGTCGACCACGCGCCCACGAACATAGGGCCCGCGATCGTTGACCCTGACGGTCACGAAGCGGCCTGAGGAGACATCGGTGACGCGCAGCTTGGTGCCGAACGGCAGGCTGGGATGCGCCGCGGTCAATTCGTTCTTGTCGAACCTCTCGCCGCTCGCGGTCTCCGTGTCCGAATAGAAGCTGGCAACGCCGTGCGAAGCGGTTTGCTTTGCGTCACGGTCGGGGACGCGTACCCGGCTGATCGGACGCGGATGCAAGGCCGCTACCCTATGGGGCCGCTGGACTGCAGCCTGCCGATTGGTGCCAAGATCGGCCTTCTGGCGGCCGACCGGCGATTGTGCGCAGGCGGCGAGCGATGCGGCACCGACGATGGCGAGCAGCAACCGGCATGAGCTTGCGAGGGAAATTCGGGCACTTTCGGCACGTGCAATGCGAGACATGGTACGCCCTCCGAACTGCCCGGAGTTTCGGCGGGCAATGAGGGCAGAACCTTGGCTGAAGGAAAGCAGGCTTAGGGCCACGACCGTTTCGCGCCGGCTGTGGCGATTCCACCACAGTGGCGTGTCCTAAGTCGAGCCAGACTCGCGAAAAACTAACCCGATACAACACGCCAGACGATCGGGCGCGTCTCCAGCTGCGCGTCGCTCGCCTCGGTGTCACCCTTCAGGAGCCGCATCAGCTCGCGCCGATAGAGCCGCCGCCAGCCGGTTTTCAGACTGGCGAGAAAGTCGAGTTCCCGTTGCGTCAGTGTGCACATCATGGACCCGATCCGGTTGCGCAGGCCGCGCCGTCAGCCGACGAGGCCGCCCATCGGCTTGACGTCAGCACTGCCGGGGAAGACCGCATCCGCCAGCACCTTCTGCTCGACGCGCAGATGGTCCCTGAGCAGGCCCTTCAGCACAGCGCGGAGATCGGTGGTCGGCTTGAGGTCGCGATCCTCGAACAGTTGCGCGGACTTCAGTCCCGGCCAGTCCGCGATCACGCGGCCGCCGGCGAGCGCGCCGCCAATGAGGAAGGCGACCGTGCCGGTGCCGTGATCCGTGCCCTGCGTGCCATTGATACGCGCGGTGCGCCCGAACTCGGTGACGACGGCGACGACCGTCTCCCGCCACGCCTCGCCCATGTTGGTCTCGATCGCCGCAAAGGCGCCATCGAGCGCACCGAGCAGATTGTAGAGCTGGCCCAACGCCGCGCCTTCGGCGATATGCGTATCCCAGCCGACGAAGCCCATGCGCCGACGCGCGGGCCGTCGGGCTTGGCGAGATAGCGCGCGGCGGTGCCGGCGGCTTCGGCGAAGTAGGCGCGCACGCGCGCGATGCCGGGCGGCATCAATGTCGGATCGTCCGACATCGGATCGCCCGTGCCGGGCGCGCCGCCGAGCGAGGCGAGCTTCATGCGTGCCTGGAGCACGGTCGCAAGCTTCGGATCGGTGTGCTGGTAGAGATCGAGCAGGCGGTTCTGCGTGTCCTCGCTCGCCGGTAACAGTTTTTGCGGCACCCATGTCATGACGGGCGCCGAGCCGCGCACCACCAGCGGCGTCACCGAGCCGATGCCGAGCGCACGGCTGCCGCGCGGATCGACGCGCCCACCCGACTCCATCGCGAGCAGCGCGCGGTTGAGCCATCCCGATGCGGTGGCACCGGGCTTGGTGAACCCGCTCTCCAGCACGTCCTGGCCATCGAAATGCGAGCGCTCGCGATAGGGCGTCGCGGCAGCATGGACGATTGCGGCCTTGCCGGTCTTGTAGAGCCGGTGCAGGTTCGGCATCGCCGGGTTGAGCGCGAAGAAGGAATCGAGCGGCAATGCCGGCGGCTTGCCGTCCAGCACCAGCGCGCGATCGCCGCGCAAGCCGACCCAGTCGGGATCGCCGACCGGCGCGACCGCACCGAGACCGTCGAGCGCGCCACGCAGGACGACGACGAGAAGGCGCGGATCGCGCCCTTCGGCACGTGCGATCCGCGGCATCTGGCTCCACGCGAACAGCGCACCGGAGCCGACCAGAAGCTCGCGCCGCGTGGGCAAATGATTGACGAAGCCCATGCTCACCTCCTCTGAAAATCTGCCGACATGAACAGCAGCGCCAGCGCCTGCTGGCGGCTCTCGGCGCGGCCGACCGCCTGCTTCACTTCGGGCGCGATCTGCGATGCGAAGACGTCCTCGATGATCCCCTGCGGATCAGCAGTGGCCGCCACGCGCTCGGCAAAATTGTTGGCGATGTCGAGCCGCCGGCCAATGCCGTCGATCCAGCTTGCCTCGTCATCCGGATAGCCCTTGGGCGCCGACGGCCGCCACAGCCCTTCGCCGAGCAGCTCCTGGCCCGCCGTGAAACGCGTGGGGTCGACGACCGTAATCCCGGTCGCGCGCACCATGCCAACGCCCCATTCGCTCGGACGCTTCAGTTTTGACGGCGACCCGCGCCACGCGTCGTCCGACGAGACCATCGTGATCGCGACCTGCTTGAGATCGCCCTCGGTGTCGCGGAACGTCTTCGCCATTTGTTCGACGAGTGGCGGAGGCGGCTCGTCGGCCACGAAATGCCGTACGAGCTTGGTTGCGACATGGGTCGCGGTCGCCGGATGCGCAGCGAGGTCGCGCAGCACGGCGCGGCCCTGCTCGGCATCCTCCTGTTCGTAGCGCTTGCCGAGCACGGTCTGCCCGCCGGGCTCGTGCAGCCGCGGATTGAAGGTGAATTCGCCGCCGTGCTCGGGATTGTCTCCGGGCGGAACAAGCGTCCATCCCGTCAACACATTGGCGAAGCTGATCACGTCGTCCTGGGTGTAGCCGGTCCGCACACCCAGCGTGTGCAATTCCATGATCTCACGCGCAATGTTTTCGTTGAGGCCGCGGCTGCGGTTGATGCCGGCGATCGAGTTCGCGCCCATCGAGCCCAGATTGTCGAGATAGAACAGCATCGCCGGGTGGCCTTCGACCGCCAGCAGAAGATCGACGAAGTGGCCGAGCGCATTTGCGCGAATGGCCTCGCGCTCGTAAGCACCCGACATGCTCTGGATCTTGTAGGCCGAGATGCAGAAATGATTGGACCAGAACCACACCAGCCGCTCGGCGAAGCCGATGTCGGCGGCGAGCGCGGCTTCGATGCGCAGCTTGGCTTCCTGCAAGTAGATCGGACGGCCGGGATCGGGAACGGCGTCGGCCGCCTGCTTGGCCGCCATCTCGGCAGCATCCTTCTCCTGGCCCTGCGCTGGCGCTTGCCCCTCGGTCTGCGCCTGAGCCTGAGCCTGGTCACCCGGAGCAGTTGGCACCGCGGCCACCTGCTGCTTCTTGGCCTGTTGCTGCGCCTGCTTGGCGCGCGCGGCTCGCCGTGCATTGGCATCGGCCACTGTGCGATAGGCCTTCGCACTGGTGGGAAGGCTGGCGGCGGCGCTCAATGCGAGCGGCCGATCGAGCTCTGCGATCAACGCGCCGCGCGGGTCGGTCCCGACAGCCGCAAGTGATCCCGGTCGCGGCCCCATCCCGAACCGATGAAGCGCCAGCACCGCTTCAGCCTTTGCAGAATTGCTCATGGCGAACGCCCAATTCTCCGAGCCACCCGACGGCAGCGCGATGTTGCCGCGTGCGGACTACGAACCGTAATGCTACAGACCGTAACACTAGAGATCGGCTTGCGCAAGCCGGGATTGAAAACGCCGCTGCACTATCTCGGTAGAACAAGCGCGCATCCGCTGCCCGGCGGACGCGCGTGAGAGGCCTAGAAATTCGGCCCGAGCGCGATCTTCGCCGCGTGCTGCTCCCAAGGCCCAGGATTCAAGATGAGCCCAGAGACTTTGCCCGCGGCGTCCCTGACGAAAGCGATCCGGGTACGATCTTCGTCGGCTGCGGTGAATTCGTTGCTTGATGTCGCCACGAACGGGGTCGCCTTGCCCTTCTCGAATTCGAGGACCGGCCAGACCCCCGTCGCTTCCGCGACGAGCTTGCCTTCCGCGACGCGAACCTGAAGCCGGACCGAATTGACACGGCGGTCGGCTCTCACGACACTGAGGTCGTTCACGCCGTCTTGCCCCTTATGGACGAGCTTCATCTTGATCGTCGAGTTGGCTGGCCCTCGCAGCTTGGCCAGGACATCGGCGAGCGCGAGGCCTCTCAGCGGCGCGCCGTCAATTTCAGTGATGAGGTCACCCGCCGTCACACCGACCTTGGTTGCGGGGCCGCCGCCAGGGTTCGGCTTGTTGATCCTCAGCCCCTCCTGCTCCATGGCGACGAAATTCCCGATTCCAAGCCATCCGGTCTTGCCATCGGCCAGGCCCTGCCTGTCACGCGAGCTCACCGTGGCGCCGAAGTCATAGGTTCCGGCATAATCGGCGAGCAATCCCGGGCTCAGGGTCACCGGCTCAGCCGGCGGGACGGCGGTCGACTCGGGAATTGTCAATGCGCCATAGACGAGGTGATTGATCCCCGAATACAGCACCGCCTGGCGCGCTTTGCTGCCGGGCGTCGCCTGGACCATCTGTACGCCGATCAATTGCTCCGCCGGATCGATCCAGAAATACGTGCTCCAATGTCCAGCCCAGGAAAAGCTCCCGACCGCTCCCGGGATCCAGCTTTGGACCGGATCGGCGCGGATGGCGAAGCCAAGCCCGAAGGTTGTTCCCGCGCGGGCGCCAACCTCGTCACCTCCGAAGATGGTGACACCCGATGGCAGTGCGTTCGTCGTCATCTGCTTCACCGCATGCGGGCTGAGCACGCGCACGCCATCGAGCTCGCCGCCATTGAGCAGCATCTGGCAAAAGCGGAGATAGTCGGGCGCGGTCGATACGAGTCCGCCGTCGCCGGAAAACAACTTTGGCGGCGTCGTGACATCCCAGATCGGCGGCCGTTCCGGCATGGGAGAATCGACCAGCCGATCGAGCTTCTCCTTCGGTACAAAGAAGCCGGTGTCGACCATATGCAGCGGCCCAAAGATGCGGCTCTCCAGGAACTGATCGAAGGGCTGACCGGACGCCACTTCAACGACCCGGCTCAGCACTTCGGCGCTCCAGCCATATTCATGGACCTCGCCGGGCTCGTGCGCGAGCGGCAGGCGGGCCAGGCTCGACACGAATTCCGCCAACGTCGTGTCGCGTCTCCGCACGGCCCTCAAGCCGTAGAGCCCATGGATCGTCCGGATCCCGAAGTCGGCGCTTGCGTCGGCAAGGCCCGGTTCCGGGTAGGCAAAATCGAGCTCCGGATAGATCAGGCCAGACGTATGGCGCAACAGATCGCGAACCGTCATCGCACGTTTTGCTGGTTTTGGCAGACCGAGCCCGTACTCCATTTCGCCTGTCGCCGGGTCCGCCTTCTGGAAAGCGACCCGCATGTTCGCAAGCTCCGGCAGATATTGCGAGACGGGCGCGTCGAGGTCGAGCTTGGCCTCATCCACCAGAATCATGGCGGCGACACTGGCCACCGGCTTGGACATCGAGGCGATCCAGAAGATGGAATTCGTCTTCATCGGGACGGTCTTGGCGCGGTCCTGAAATCCGATGGCCTGCAAATAGGCGAGCTTGCCGCCCTTCGCGATTGCGACGACGGCACCGGGGAGAAGGCCGTCCGACGGCGAGAAAGAATCGAAGCGCGCCTGATACCACGGCGCGATCCGCGCCAAACGCGCGGCCGAGAACCCCAGGCTTTTCGCATCGCCCGGCGTCGCGAGGTCATCGGCGAACGCCGTCCCCGACAGGCAAAGCACAACGGGAATCGCCCACATCGATGCGACGAGTCTCATTCCGCAGTCTCCGCAGAAGCACAACAAATCTGAACAGGCACTCCTGCGGCAGATGTGAACCGTTAGAAATTGGGTCCGAGCGCGATCTTCGTGATCGTGCCGTTCCTGACGCCGATGCGCCATTCCGCCGAGCCGTTGGCGAACTGCGCGACATAGATGTCGCTGTCGAGCGCCGTGACACCGCGGAAGGAGACCGCACGCAACGCGCCGAGCCGCGCCAGGATCGCCTGATCGAACGGAAGCTGCTGGCGCGTGATGTCCGCCACTTCCGACGTCATATGCTCGTAGTCCGGCTGGCCCTTGCCGACACTATCGATGTAGCGGCGCAGCATCTCCTCACCATTGGCGATCGGAACGGCGCGGCGCGCGGCGCGGCCGGGACGCGCACCGAGGTTTGACGCCTCGACGTTGTGGAAGCGCGTCTGCCGGCCCGGCACCAGAACCTCAAGGCAGCGCCCCGACTTGTCGGCGATCATCCAGGGATTGTTCACGGTGGTCGTGGAGGCCCAGGTCGCGTTGGGCCTGACGACGCTCTGCATCCTGCGATTGCCGCTGGCGTCGAGATTGAAGACCTGAAGGTCCTCGCCCATCTCGTTGTAGACCATGATCCTGATCGGCGAGGTGCCGGCGCGGCCGCGCACGCTCGCCTCCTCCGAACAGGAGACGATGCCGCCGAGTTCGTCATTGCCGTCGGCCCGGAACAGCACGTCGCCGGCCTTGCCGTCGGGCTCGAGCATCAGGCGGAATTCGGCCGTGCCGTTCTCGAACTTCGCGCCATAGATGTCGTAGCCGCCGGGGCCGACGCCACGGAAGAAGAGCGATTCCACCGCACCGAGCGCCTGGAACGTCCCCCGCATTTCATCGAGCTGCCGGTGGACCTTGGCTGCGAGCGGCGCGCTCATGCGTTCGTAGTTCGGCGTGCCGCGGCGTAAGTCTTCAATCCCGCGCAAGATCATCTCCTTGCCGCCGGCGACCGGGACCTGCTCCCTGAACCTGTCAGGAACTTCCGCAAGGCGGCGCGTGAAATCCGCCTCGACCGCCTGGGCCACCGCTGCATCGACGCGAGGCGCGAGGCGAGCGCCGAACATCGCGCTCTGCACCAGCACGCGTGCAACCTTCGACTGCTCGTCGCGCAGGAAGATCAAGAGATGGTCGCCGCGGAAGGAGAAGGCGTCAGCGCCCTCGGCGAGGACCTGCGTTGCGCCCTGCCCCGTCTCACGCAACCAGAGACGATCGCCGTCACGCCGCAGGGTGAGCACGCGGTTCGGCGCGATCCTGTACCAGCCGACATATTGATCGAGCGATGCAGGATCGACGGCCGCCGTCGGCATCTCGGCGACGCGAACCGCGCGGATATCGCGGCCGTTCATGCGCAGCGTCAGCTCGGAGGAGCGGCGCTCCGCATCGAGCGGGAACGTGATCTCGCCGGACGAGGCCGCATAGGCCGCGGTGCCGTCACTGCCAACCGTCAGGCGCAGCCTGCGCTGTCCGGTGAGCTGGCCGTAGAGGTCGTCGCCCTCGCGGAAGATGGCGAACACCGAGGCAGGACCCATGGCGTAGAAATTGACGAAGGGGCGGTAATGCTCTGCCGGCACCTCGCCGGTATCCGCGGCGACGGGCACGGGATCCGGGGTGCGATAGGCGATCATGCCGGCGGACACGATCACAGCCGGAATGATCGCGGCCGCGATCCACAGCCGCTTGCGCCAGCCGACCGCGACGGGCATGGCGGCGGCCGCGATGATGCGCTCGACGCGGGCGCGCACGGTCGATACCCGCGCCATCGCGAGCTCCACCGGCCGCGGATTTACGCTGGTTGCGACATCGAGCAGGATTTCGGCATAGGACCACCGGTCGTCGATGACTTCGATCGCCTCGGCGTCGCTGATAATCTCGGCGAGCTCGGCAAGGCGCGCGAGCTGCCACCACGAGAACGGACTGAACCAGAACACTGCACGGTTGAGCGAGGCGAGCAGCAGGACATAGAAATCGCGATTGGCGACGTGCGCGCCCTCATGCGCAAGCACCGCGAGGCGCTTCTTCGCATCCCAGCCGGAGAACTGCGGCGGCACCAGAATGGTCGAGCCGAACGTGACGGGACCGCCGACCTCGCGGCTGACGCGCACGTCGGCGTCGATCAGCTGCGGGCCGCTCATCGGCCTTGCCGCGCGTGCCAGACGCCAGGTCAGGCAGAGACCGATGGCCAGCCGCAGCAGCAACGCGCCGGCGACGCCGGCATAGACGATGGTGGCGACCAGCCACCAATTGATCGATACAGCAGCTTTTGCCGGCGCCACGACAGCAGCGCCCGGCGGAATCGGCAGCGCGGGTTGCAGGGCCTCCGGCATCGAGACGTCGGCCGGCAGGAAATCATCCGGTACGGATACCGGCAGAGGCATCCGGGTGATCGTCAGCGTCGGCCAATGCATCACGAAGGGCATCGCCAGCGATGCCAGCAGCACGACGACCCACGCCGTCATGTGGACGTGCGGATTGCGCACGCGAAACAGGTTGAGACCGAACCAGACGACGCCTCCCAGCACGAAGGAGCGTAGCGCCGCCTCAGCCAGAGTTGCGATCATTCTTTCTTCACTCCCCTCGCCTTCTTCGCCTTGGCCACCTGGTCGGCCAGTGTACGCAGCTGCTGCTGGTCGAGCATCGCATTGTCCACCATGCCGACGAGGACTTCCTCCATCGAGCCGTTGCAGAACCAGTCGACGATACGCTGCACCGCCTTGGCCGCGACCCGCGCGCGCTCTTCTGCAGCGTGATAGACATAGGTGCGTCCGTCCACGGTGTGCCGAGCATAGCCCTTTTCTTCCAGCCGGCGCAGCACCGTGCGGACCGTGGATTCCTTCAGACGCCGCGACAGCCGCTCGCGCACGACCTCGGCCGTAACGGGACCATGGGCCCAAACCAATTGCATGACCTCGTGCTCGAGGTCGCCCAGTTCGGGCAAACGATCGTCCATGGCATCTGACCTTGCGGATTGAGTTTTCTTGTAACGCTACAGATCGTCGCATATGCGGCCGCGCCGCGCAACGGCGATTCCACCTGAAATGGTGTTGCTATGCCGTCATGCCCGGGCTTGTCCCGGGCATCCACGTTCTTCGTCCCGCGCGGCAAAGCGTGGATGGCCGGGACAAGCCCGGCCATGACGATGTGGAGGCAGTCAGTACTGCGGCTCGTACATCTGGGACTGGACCAGGCCCTTCACGTCGTTGGGTGCGGGTCCGTCGGCGAGACCGCGCTGGTAGGCGACGTCTGCCACCGCAACGGCGATGCGGGCCGAGACCTCGCGAATGCGAGGGAGTGCCGGATAGAGGCTGCCCTGCGCGAGGTCCTCCTTGCCGACGCAATCGGCGAGCGTATGGGCGGCCGCCATGAACATCTCGTCCGTCACCAGGCGCGAGCGGCTGGCGATGACGCCGAGGCCGACGCCGGGGAAGATGTAGGAGTTGTTGCCCTGGCGCGGCACGAAGGTGCGGCCGTTGAGCGTCACCGGATCATAGGGACTGCCACAGGCGAACAGTGCGCGGCCCTCGGTATAGCGGTAGGCATCCTCGGCCGAGCATTCGGCCTTCGAGGTCGGGTTGGAGAGCGCGAACACGATCGGCTGCTCGTTGAGCGTGGCCATCGCCTTGAGCACCTCGGGCGTGAAGGCGCCGCCGACCGCGGCCACACCGATGATCGCCGTCGGCTTCAGCGTCTTGATCGCGGTGAGGAAATCGGCGATCGGCGCCTGGCCGGCATGGGCATAGCGCAGCTTATGGCCCGAGAGGCCGTCACGGCCGCCGACGACGAGGCCGCGGGAATCCACCAGCCAGTTGCGCCGGAGAGCTTCCGCCTCGGAAATTCCCTCCGTCATCATGGCGGAGACGACGAGATCGGCGATGCCGGTTGCCGCCTCGCCTGCACCGAGGAATAGGATGCGCTGATCCCTGAGCTTGCCGCCATTGACGCGCAGCGCCGAGAACAGGCCGGCGAGTGCCACGGCCGCGGTGCCCTGGATGTCGTCGTTGAAGACGCAGGCCTCGTCCCGATATTTGTGCAGCAGCTTGAACGCCGAGTGATTGGCGAAATCCTCGAACTGGATCAGCACGCCCGGAAACGTCTTTCGCGCGGCCTGCATGAACTCGTCAACGAAGCTATCATAGGCCTCGCCGGTGAGCCGCCGCTCGCGCAGTCCAAGATAATAGGGATCGTTCAAGAGCTCTTCGTTGTTGGTGCCGACGTCGAGCACGATCGGCAGGCAATGCTCGGGATGCACGCCGGCGCAGGCGGAATAGAGCGAGAGCTTTCCGA
Source organism: Bradyrhizobium sp. 613_E4_N2_2 (assembly GCF_052075995.1). Classification (NCBI taxonomy): domain Bacteria; kingdom Pseudomonadati; phylum Pseudomonadota; class Alphaproteobacteria; order Hyphomicrobiales; family Nitrobacteraceae; genus Bradyrhizobium; species Bradyrhizobium sp. 613_E4_N2_2. The sequence continues at coordinate 2,226,419 of NZ_CP197234.1, read as the reverse complement.
CCGGGATGCCCATGCCATTGGCGCCGAGATCGCCCAGCCCAAGGATGCGTTCGCCATCGGTCACGACGATCAGCTTGGCCGGATAGGGCCAGTTCTTCAGGATCTCGGCGATCTGGCCGCGATCGCGCGATGAGATGAACATGCCACGCGGCCGCTGGAAGATCAGGCCGTATTTCTGGCAGGCGAGCCCGACCGTCGGGGTGTAGATGATCGGCTGGATCTCGTCGATATTGTCGACGACGACGCGGAAGAACAGCGCCTCGTTGCGGTCATGCAGCGCATTCAGCGCGACGTATTTTTCAAGGTCCGTCGGCAGCGTGCGCAGATTGGTAAGCACGCGCTCGACCTGCGTCTCCATCGTCAGCACGCAGGGCGGCAGCAGGCCGCGAAGGCCGAGCGCGTCGCGCTCCGCTTCCGTGAAGGCGGTGCCCTTGTTGAGCAAGGGATCGCGCAGCAGCGTCATGCCGTGAGCGGGGTCGGATGATGTCGAATGGGCGCTGACCCGAGCAGGTCTATTCACGAATTCCCCCAGGAAGTTTCTTATTGAAGGGCAAGCATTGTCGGCCAGCGCTCACCTGAGATCAAGGACGTAGAGACTCAAGGCTCGATTGTGATCTCGCACCGCAGCGAGATTTCGCGAAAAGCGGGCATTTGCGCGCGAGAGGAGGTTAACGCAGCTGGACTACTCGGGCTTGATGTCCGCGGCCTTCACGATCGGCCACCATTTCTCGGTCTCTGCCTTCTGGAATGCGCCGAGCGCCGAAGGCGATTGCTGGTCGGCAGGCGGAATCTCCTGCCCCAATTCGGCGAAACGCTGCTTGACAACGGGATCGGCAAGCACCGCGACGATGGCCGCGTTGAGCTTTGTGACGATCTCCTTCGGCGTGTTCTTCGGTGCCCAGATGCCGTGCCAGTAGGAGATGTAGAGACCGGGCAGGCCCGCCTCGTCGACGGTCGGGATATCAGGCGCGGACGCGAGCCGCGTCGGCGACGTCACTGCGAACGCCTTGATCGCGCCGTTCTTGTATTGCGGCAGCGAGTTCGAGGCCTGATCGAACATGATGTCGATCTGGCCTGCGACGAGATCGATCATGGCGGGTCCGGCGCCGCGATAAGGCACGAACTGGAAATCGGTCCCGGTCTTCTCCTTGAAGAAGACGCCTGCGACGTGCGCGCCCGTGCCTGCACCAGCTGTGCCAGCAGTCGCCTTGCCGGGGCTGGCCTTCAGCCACGCAATCATCTCTTTCAGATTGTTGGCCTCGAGCGATTTCCGGCCGACGATCAGCTGCGTTCCCATCGCGATCGTCGCGACCGGCTCGAAATCGGCGATCACATCATAGGGCAGCTTGAAGATCGCGCCGTTCAGCACATGCGTGCCCCAATGGCCGATCGTGATCATCGTGCCGTCAGGCGTCGCGCGCGCGACGCGGGCGCCCGCAATGCTGCCGGAGGCACCGGCCACGTTCTCGACCACGACGGTCGTGTGCAGTTGAGCGGCGATCCGCTCGGACAGGATCCGCGCCAGCGTGTCGGTCGGGCCGCCCGCCGCGAACGGCACCACGAGGGTGATGGGGCGCGACGGGAACGGCTGAGCGCCCGCCGGTCCGGCCCACGCCGCGGATCCGATCAATGCGCAAATGACGATCACATGACCGCGTAGTCCGGCCCACAGCCCCTGCATTCCATCCACCCTTTTTCATCGCCCGCATGTTGTCAGCGGGCTGGGGCCGGAGTGAACGCTGCCGGGCGGGCAGAGGCAAGCTGGAAATTATGCCGAGCGCTAACCAGCCGCCCGCCGCGGGGCCAGATTGGCGGCGCCATCAGCCGGCGGCGCGATCTGCATCAGGATGGTCTGGACCGGGGATGCGACCTCGATGCCGTTCTGCTGGAAGCGCAGCTTCATGCGGCGGTTGAATTCGCGCTGGACCGGCCAGCGGCCGGCCTCCGTGCAGCGGATCTGGCCGACGATCGACACCATGGCACCATCGACCTTGTCGATGCCCCACAGTTCGAGGTCGCCGCGAATTGCCGCGCGAAACTCCGGCTCGCGGCGCATCTCCTCGACGATGTCCTTGAGAATCTGGCCGGCGCGGTCGGTGTCTTCCTTGTAGGCGACATTGACGCTGACGGACGCATTGCCGGCGCCGCGGCTGGCATTGGTGATGGTCGTGACCGCGCTGAACGGCACGATGTGCACCGCGCCGTCGCCGGCGCGCAGACGAATGGTGCGGATCGAGACGTTCTCGACCACGCCGGAGAGGCCGGAGACGCTGACGTTATCGCCGACCTGGACCGTGTTCTCCAGCAGCAGGAACAGGCCGGTGATGAGATCCTGCACCAGCTTCTGCGAGCCGAAGCCGATGGCGATGCCAACGATGCCGGCGCCGGCCAGCAGCGGCGCGACATTGACGCCGATCTCGCTCAGCGCGGTAAGGCCGACGACGGTGGCGATCAGGCAGAGCAGCGCCGTTCGCAGCATCGGCTGGAAGGTGCGCAGGCGCGCCGCGCGGGCGTAGTGCCCGTCGCGTGACAGCGTATTGATCTGGCGGTCCAGCAGCGCGTTGCTGGCTTCCCAGATGGCGGCAGCAATGAGCACGGCGATGCCGATGGTCGCCACCGCCGAAATCAGCCGGCCGCCGATCTGGCCTCCATAGAACCAGACGATGGCGTCGACGCCCCAGACTTCAAGCACGGCCACGAAGCCGATGAACGCGATCACGCTGGATACGATCTTGCGCAACAGCGGCAGATAGCGGTTGGCGCGGATCTCGAGGCCCGGAAAGCGCTGGAGGATCTCCGGCTTGATGCGGAAGCCGCGGTCGATCAGGCTCAGCGTCACCATGATGGCGACGCGCGTGATCAGCGCCACCACGACGGTGCCGACGAAATATTGCAGCAGCAGCGAATAGCCGTTGCGGATGTTGAGCGCCCACACCGCCCACAGCGCGAGGTCGAGCGCGATGGCGAGATAGTGCCAGCCGCCGGCAATGCGGTTGCGCAGGCGCGCCGCGATCCCCTGCCGCTCCGCCGGCGCGCGGATGGCTTCGGCGACCTGGCGGCGGCATTGCAGGATGATGACGACGACGAAGAGATGCACGACCAGCAACACCATGCGCAGCAGCGCGGCATAGCCGGCACGATGCAGGCCGAGCAGCAGCGCCACATTGGCGAAGGCGATGCCGGAGACGCCGACGCCGACGATGCGCCGCGCCCAGATCTCGATATAGGCCGCGGTTTCTGCCCGAACCGGAACGAGGCCAAACGGCCCCGCCAGCGCGCGGACGACGCAGATGAGCCCGCGCGAGAAGGCATAGGCATTGACGACGGCCAGGATCACGAGGCGGACGGTTGCGGGATCGCCGATCTCCGTGCCGAGCAATGCGGTTGCGACGCCGATGAAAACGAACACGGGGAGCAGCTCGAGCAGGAGACGCCCCAGCACGAAGGGCAGCCGCAGCAGCAATTGCCAGACACGTGCGAGACTGTTGCGGCGCTTGTGCAGTTCGGGCGCAGGCGTGACATCGGCGACCGATGACGGCGGATCGGCGATGGGCAGCACCTGCGCCGGCAGGCGCGCGGTTTGCGGGACGCGTCCTTCCAGGAAGGCAACGGGCCGCCGGATCGCGCGGAAGATCACCCACTCCGCCGCAATGGCGCAGCCGAGCACCAGCGCCAGCTTCCACGCGGTCTCGATCAGGAGGTTGTAGGCGACGGGATCGTTGGCGGTCCGTACGATCCAGTAATAGAAGGCGGGGAAATGCGTCAGCGTCCGCGCCACGTCGGCGATCTCGCGCGAGATCTCGCCGATCTCTTCCGACACCGTGAGCAGGAGCTGTGCGCCAAGGCCGTCGGCCGAGAGCGGGATCGGCGATTTCTGCTCCGGCGCGGCGGGCACGGGCTGCTGCTGACCGGGCACATTCGCGATCACGCGCAGCGTATCGATCATCTGCGCACGTTTTTTGTCGTCCTGGAGCGTCTCCAGCGCCCGCTTGGCTTCCTCCGGCGACAGTGCGGCAGCCCTGTTGGCGGCCGGCGGCTCGGCGCGAACGGTGGAAAGAGATGAGATCGCGATGAAGAGAGCGGCGAGGAACGCCGGGGCAAGCTTGTGCGACACGAGGATTCCCTGGAAAAGCGCATGCGCCGGCGGAGTCGGGACTGTCGCCGCCGAAGCACTGCGTCATGTCGTATCGACGCTATTCGCCCCGGCGCTGTGTCGGAAGTTGGCCAACGAGGCGACATTCTCTTGGCATTTGCCGCAATGCAGGAACGGGAACCGTCGGCTCCGCGCGGCCGGACATCAATCGATGTGCGATGCGCACAACAGAATCCTCCCGTCATTCCGGGAGTCGGCCCGGAATGACGGCGAGGAGGAGGAGAAAGCAGGATGTCAAAGCGCCTGTCATGGCGGCCGCATCACGGCCATCCGACACGATCGGTGTGATGCAAAATACAGCGCCGGGTAGGTAGGGGCTTTGCCTCACTGATGCAGCCCGCTAAACCTTTACCCGGCGTGCCGTTCGCGGTTTCTGCCGCTATGCGATAGTCCGAACGAGCTCCATCGCACTTAACGCGGCTGGATCTGCGGAGGTGGTGTCATAGACCTCCCCTTGCTCTTGAGGTGGACGACGCGTCGCTTGTTTGCGACCAACAGCATGCTCCTCCCGTGACATAAAACTGTCAAGCAGGATCAATGGTGCCGGTATCACATTTGAGGCCGTGTTCCCTCCCACCTCGACAGATTGATCGCAGTGGATCAGGGAATAAATTCCCTCCCGCCGCGTTTGTGTCAGAGAGTCCATTCGCCTTCCGCATTCCATCCATTTCCAGAAAGCAAGACATGAAAGCATTACTTTGCATCGCCGCTGTTGCGGCCCTCCTGACTGGATCAGCCTTCGCGCAGACCCCGCCGCAGACCTCGACCAAGAAGGTCGACGGCACCGAGAACGTTTACGTCTTCCGCTATGGCGGTCATCAGTCGATGTTCGTCGTGACGCCGCAGGGCGTGATCGCGACCGACCCGATCTCATATTTGCGTCCGGCAAAGCCCTATATCGACGCCATCAAGGCCGTCACCGACAAGCCGATCAAATACGTCATCTACAGCCACCACCATTACGACCACATCGCCGGTGGCCAGCCCTTCAAGGATCTCGGTGCCACCTTCATTGCGCACCGGCGGACCAAGGAGCGCCTGCTCGAGCTAAAGAAGCAGAATTCGCTGCTCGCCGATGTCGTGATGCCGGACCAGGTGATCGACGACAAGAAGAGCATCACGCTCGGCGGCACCACGCTCGAGCTGAACTATGTCGGCCGCAACCATTCCGACAATTCGCTGGTGATGCGGCTGCCGAAGGAGAAGATCGTCTTCGTCGTCGACTTCGCGCCGATCGAGTCCGTGCAGTTCCGCAACATTCCCGACAACGCCTCGCCGATCGAGTATATCGCCTCGCTAAAGAAGCTGGCCTCGCTCGACTGGGAGCGGATGATCCCCGGCCATCCCTATGCCGGCGGGCGCTTCGGCACCAAGAAGGACGTCGAGGACGACATCGCCTACATGGAAGATCTGTCCGCAGAGGTGAAGAAGGCCGCCGATGCCGGCAAATGCTTCGACACCGCGATGAAGGAAGTGAAGCTGCCGAAATACGAGAAATGGGCGAATTACGAGACCGCCCTTCCCGCCAATATCGAGCGCTTCTGCTACTGGTGGGGCCGCGGGTATTGAGGGTCGGCTTGCTCAGACGCGACGAGCTTCGCTCGCGCTGAGATCGTGGGGTGGGCAAAGGCGCTCTTGCGCCGTGCTCACCACCTCTCGCCGGATGAAGATTGGTGGGCACGCTTTGCTTTGCCCACCCTAGGGATCGCCGCTAGCGAACGCGCCGCCCTGTCCTCGCCGACGGCGCCTGCGCGAAATACGGATTCGTCAGACATGTCGCCGGACGCCCCTGCGCGCTTGCCTGGCACTGGGCGAACGAGGAGAAAATGCAGTCCATCCGCTCGCCCTCCAACTCGCCGAAGACGTGCAGGCAGACCGGCGCATCGCCCCCATAGGTCTGGGCGCGCGCGGAACCGGCGATCAAGAGCGCGGCGAACAGGGAAACGACGACAGCAGGCTTGTACACGACAACCTCGAAATCAGAGAAACATCTCAGTCAAATCAACCGTCGACGAGCTGCCGATCCAGTCAAAGTTTTGCGTCAGCCAGATTCGCGCGGCCTCGCGCCCCTCGTCACGCAGGCGGCACAAGAGGCTCCATTCGGGATGGAACTGCGTGGCCGTTCCGAGCTGCGACATCAATTGGTCGTTTCCAATCCAGTGCATGAACATGCGGCTGTGCGTGTTGCGATCGAGCTCGCCATTATCGATCAGCCGGGTCGCGAAGGCAATCGCGCGCATCTCACGCATCAGTGACGAATTGAAGCTGATCTCGTTGATGCGATGGAGAACGTCGGCGGCACTCGCCGGCAGTTCGTCACGCCGGATCGCGGTCACCTGCACGATGATGACGTCTTGGCTACCTTTTCGATAGATCAGCGGAAAGATCGCGGGATTTCCGAGATAGCCGCCATCCCAATAATGCTCGCCGTCGATCTCGACCGCCTGGAAATATGGCGGCAGACAAGCCGAGGCGAGCACGGTCTCCGCGCTGAGCAGCGGCGTCTGGAACACCTTGATCTTGCCGGTACGGACATTCGTGGCGTTGAGAAATAGCTGCGGTGCGTCCGGCGATGAATTGAGCCGATCGAAATCGACCACGCGTAGCAGCAACGACCGGAGCGGATTGAAGTGGAGGGGGTTGAGCAGGTTCGGCGGCACCGTGTGCGTCAGCGTGTGGATGAAAGCATGGACAGGGTGATATTCCGGCGGCAGCTTGAGGGCCTGGATCAACTGGTTGAGTGGCGAGAACAGGTCATAGACCTGATCCATCCGCGAGACCTCGTACCAGAACGCATGCAGGTTCTGCCGCGCCCCCTCGGCTCCGCCGATGGCCATGCCTGAGGCCAGCACCACCGCATTCATCGCGCCCGCGCTTGTAGCGCTGATCGCCTCGATGGCGAGCCTGCCGTCCTCGAGCACGTGGTCCAGCACGCCCCAGACGAAGGCGCCGTGCGCGCCGCCGCCCTGAAGCGCGAAGTTGACGTTCTTCTGGTTGCTGGTCTCACGGGCGGTCACTTTGCGGGCTTCCTGCCTCCCTTCCCCTCGTGCTCCAGCGCCTTGCGCACTTCGTCGAATTCGCCAAGCGAGGCCTTGTCGGCGCGGGGGAAGCGCAGGTCCAGCTTTTCGAGCGCCGCGACGATCGCCGAGCCGATCACGACGCGCGCGAACCATTTGTGGTCGGCCGGCACGACATACCAGGGCGCGTGCGACGTTGCCGTATGCCGGACGATGTCCTGATAGACCGCCTGGTAGCGCGGCCACAGCGCGCGCTCCTTGATGTCGTCCATCGAGAACTTCCACTGCTTGGCCGGTTCCTCGAGCCGCTCAAGGAAGCGCTCGCGCTGCTCCTCCTTGGATAGATTGAGGAAGAATTTCAGAACCACCGTGCCGTTGCGGCTGAGGTGGCGCTCGAAGGCGGAGATGTCCTCGAACCGCTCCTTCCAGATGTTCTTGGTGACGAGCCTTTGCGGCAGCTTCTGCTTGGCAAGAATCTCCGGATGCACCCGCGTGACCAGGCACTCCTCGTAATGGGAGCGGTTGAAGATGCCGATATGGCCGCGCTCGGGCAGCGCGATCGCGTGGCGCCAGAGGAAATCGTGATCGAGCTCCTTGGTGCTCGGCGCCTTGAAAGCATGGACCTCGCAGCCCTGCGGGTTGATGCCCTCGAAGATCGCCTTGATCGCAGAATCCTTGCCGGCGGCGTCCATGGCCTGGAGCACGATCAGCACCGACCAGCGGTCCTGCGCGTAGAGCTTCTCCTGAAACTCGATCATCCGCTTCTTGTTGGCGTCGAGAATCTCCTGCGCCTTCTCCTTGTCGAGATCGCCCTTCTCGTTGGTCTTGTAATCCTTGAGGTGAAACTTGCCCGATCCGTCGTAACGGAACGGCGTGATGTAGCTGTCAAGTTCCTGGGCGAGCGATTTGGACGGCTTCTTGCTCATGAGCGCGGGGCACCTTGCGTTGCGGCTTCAATCGGTCGAGCAGGCTACCAAGGATGCCCTTGGGAAGGAATATGATGAAAAGGACCAGCAGCACGCCATAGACGAGGTTGTCCCAGCCGACCGCCTTGGTGCCGAAGCCGATACGCAGGGTTTCCGCCAGCAGAATGGTGATGACAGCGCCAAAGGTCGGGCCGAGCGAGACGAACAGGCCGCCGACAATGGCCGCGAACACCATCTGGAGCGACACCGCGATGCCGCTGACGGTGTCGGGGGTGATGAACATCTGGTACTGGCAGTAGATTGCGCCGGCGAGCGCCGTCATCACCGCACTGAGCAGCGTGATTTTCAGCTTCTCCGCGGTGACATCGACGCCGGCGGCGGCCGCGGCATCCTCGTCCTCCGAGATCGCCTCGAGCGCGTAGCGGGCCATGCTGCGGTCGACCCAGTGCCAGACCACGATGCCGAAAAGCCAGACCCCGAGCGCGATCAGATACCAGGTCGTCTTGTCGTCGAATTGCAGCGCCAGCAGCTTGTTGCCCGAGGCGCGATTTGGCGTATAGCCGAGCGAGCCGCCGGTATAGTCGCGCGTGGCCGTGATGACCTGGAGCACGATGCCTGACAGCGCCAGCGTCACCAGCACGAAATAATGTCCGGTGATGCGGAAGCGGAAGCAGGGGTAACCGACGATCAGCGCCAGCGCACCCGCCGCAACCATGCTGATTGGAATGCCGATCCAGGGCGACCAGCCCAGATGATTCCACAGCAGCGCGGTGACATAGGCGCCGATCCCCATGAAGCCGCCATGGCCGAGCGAGACCAGACCGAACCGTCCCATCATCGACCAGGACGTGTAGGCGAACGACCAGATCAGGATCAGCACCAGGATGTGCAGATGATAGGGATCGCGATAGACGAAGGGCAGCGCGACCAGCGCCGCCAGCCCCACCGCCCATGCCGCAAGCCGCCCCTGCCCCATCATCGGCGCCTCGCAAGCAGGCCCGCGGGCCGGATGAACATCATGACGATGAAGAAGGCGAAGGCGAGCACGTAGCCCCATTCGAGGTCGGAGAACAGGCCGCCGAGCGATATGATCTCGGCGAACACAAAGGCGGCGATGAAGCCGCCGATGAAATTGCCGAGCCCCCCGAGCACGCAGATCAGGAAGGTGATCGGTCCGAAGGAGAGGCCGACGAAGGGATGCACGTCATATTGCAGCACCAGCAGGCAAGCGGCGAGCCCAGCCAGCGCGCCGCCGAGCGCGGAGGTGATGAGATACATTCTCTTCGTGTCGACGCCCATCAGCGCCATGATCTGCCGATCCTGGGAGATGGCGCGGATCGCGGTGCCGGTGAAGGTGCGGGTCATGAACAGGTACACTGCGACCATGCCGACCAGCGCGGCCAGAAAGGATAGCAGCCGCGCGTAGCTGAAATTCATGTCGCCGAAGGCGAGCACCGGCAGGCGGATGCCGAGATTGCGGAAGTCGATGCCGAAGGCGACGGTGGCAAAGCTCTGGAGCACGAACAGCACCCCGCCTGTCGCAAGCAGCTGGTTGATCGGCGGCGCGGTGAGCAGCGGCGCGATCACGAGGTAGTGCAGCGCAGCGCCGAGGATCGCGACGAGCAAAATGGTGAACGGCGCTGCGATGAAGTAGCTGAGGCCGTAGTACTGCACGATGAAATACATGGCGTACATGCCGATCATCACCAGCTCTGCGTAGCAGATCCAGGTCACGTCGATGACGCCAAAGATCAAGTTGAGCCCGAGCGCGAGCAGTGCCAGCACGCCGCCGAGCAGGATGCCGTTGATCACGGCCTCCAGCAGATAGATGTCGAAAATGCCCAAAAAAGCTTGCATGCCTGCATGAACCTCATACCCCGAGATACGCTTCCTTGACCGTGTCACTCGCCAGCATCTCGGCCGAGGTGCCGGACGCCCGGATCGTGCCCGCCTCGATCAGATAAGCGCGATCAACCACTTTTAGCACCTGCTGCACGTTCTGCTCGACGATCAGCACCGTCAGGCCGCGGGCGCGGATTCGCTTCACCAGCTCGAACACCTGCTGCACCACGACCGGCGCCAGCCCCGCCGACGGCTCGTCGAGCAGCAGGAGTTTTGGATTCGACATCAGCGCGCGGCCGATCGCGCACATCTGCTGCTCGCCGCCGGACATGGTGCCGGCCATCTGGTGGCGGCGTTCCTTCAGGCGCGGAAACAGGTCGAACACGACATCCAGCCGCTCGGCATAGTGGCCGCGCGCCTCCTTCATGAAGGCGCCCATCTTGAGATTGTCGTCGACCGTGAGCTGCGGAAACAGCCGCCGGTTCTCCGGCACATGGGCGATCCCGAGGCTGACGATCTTGTGCGGCGGCGTCGCCACGACATCGACGCCCTCCATCCTGATCGACCCGCGCGTGGGACGGATCAGGCCGGAGATGACGCGCATCAGCGTGGTCTTGCCGGCGCCGTTCGGACCGATGACGCCGACGGCCTCGCCCGCCTTCACGTCGAGATTGACGTCGAACAGCGCCTGGAACGTGCCGTAACCCGCGCTGACCGAACGAAGCTCCAGCATCGTCTAGCCTCCCGAGCGGCGGCGCGCTTCCGCCGCCGCGGCCTGCGTGGTCTCGGCATCGGTGCCGAGATAGACCTCGATGACGCGCGGGTCGCCGGCAACCGCGCTCGGCAAGCCTTCCGAGATCTTCTCGCCGTGATCGAGCACCATCACGCGGTCGACGACGCGCATCAGCACGCCCATGATGTGCTCGACCCAGATGATGGTGATGCCGAGCTCGTCGCGGATGTTGCGCAGCATGTCCGCCGCCTGGTCCATCTCGGTCTCGTCGAGACCGCCGAGGCTCTCGTCCGCAAGCAGCAGTTTTGGCGCGGTCGCGAGCGCCTTCGCAAGTTCGAGCTTCTTCAGGCCGGCTGCGCCCAGGCCATCGACGCTGGCATGGCGATCGGTCGGCAAGCCCACCATCGCAAGTGACCGCTCGGCCGCCTCCTCCGCCCTGGCACGACTGTGGCGGCCCTGGCCGTAGAAGCCGGCCAGTGCGACATTCTCGAAGATTGTCAGGCGTCGGAACGGCCGCGGAATCTGGAAGGTACGGCCGATGCCGCTGTTGATGATCCGGTGCGGCGCTAGGCCTGCGATCTCGGCGCCGCCGAACAGGATCGAGCCGGATGTCGGCGCCAGGGTGCCGGAGAGCATGTTGAAGATCGTGCTCTTGCCCGAGCCGTTGGGGCCGATCAAGCCGAGGATCTCGCCCTGATCGACCCGAAACGACACGTTGTTGACGGCGGTGAAGCCACCAAACCGCTTCACCAGCCCGCTGACTTCCAGCACCGCCCTGCTCCGCCGCTACTGGTTGCTGTAGGTGGTGCCCTTCGGCAGCGGCAGCACGGCCTCGCGCTGCGCCTGACTCTTGGGCCACACCACAGAGGATTTGTCGTCGATGTACTGGATCACGACCGGGAACGACCGCTCGTTCTGCCCGGCCATCGGCGTGCCCTCGCCGTAGAACTTGACGCCGAAGCCGAGCATCGTGCCGCCTTCGGGGATGTCGGTGTCGAGCGCGGCCTTGCGCAGCGCGTCGGGATCGACGCCGCCATACTTCTTGATCGCGCGCGGCAGCACATCACTCATGAACACGTAAGTGTTGGACGCGCCGATGCCGACATGCGCGGAGCGGATGGCAACGCCGGGCCTGATCTTGTCGAACTCCTCGCCGACCATCTTGATCACGGGCGGGAGCTTCGGATCCATGGTCTTCTGGTTGGCGAGCCAGATCGAGATCGGGTCGGTGTTGAAGATGTAGGTGGCGTCAGCCCCCATCCCCTCTTTCAGCTTCTCGTAGACGCCGTAGCCGGCGCCATGGCCCATCAGCGCGCCGAACTTCAGCCCCTGCTCGCGGGCCTGGCGCAGCAACAGCGTGATGTCAGGGTTGTAGCCGGTGTGGAAAATGACATCGGGCTTGGCGCGCTTCAGCTTGGTCACCAACGCGGAGAGATCCGGCGCCGTCGCCGAATAGCCTTCCTTCATCACAACGTTGAAGCCCGCCTTCTTCGCGCCGGCCTCGTTGCCCCTGGAGACGTCGACGCCATAGGCGCCATCCTCGTGGATGATGGCGACGCGCAGGTCCTTCGGCTCCTTGTCGAACTTCGCCTTGGCATTCTGCGCGATGAAATCCATCGTCATCATGCCGAACTGGTCGCCGCTCGCCTGCGGGCGGAAAACGTATTTGTAGCCCTTGTCGTTGAACACGGCCGACGAGATGCAGGTCGTCATCCACATGAACTTCTTGAGCTGCTCGACGCGGGCAGCGACCGGCACGCATTGCGCCGATGAGAAGAAGCCGAGGACCATGTCCACCTTCTCCTGCTCGAGCAGGCGGACGGATTCGTTGATGGCGATGTCGGGCTTGCTCTGCGCGTCGGCGTAGACCGCCTCGATCTTGTAGCCCTCGACGCCGGTCTTGGCGAAGTAGTCGAGAATGATCTTTGCGCCGATATAGCCGAGCTCAGATCCACCGCCCGCGAGAGGCCCGGTAAGGTCGAAAACAACGCCGATCTTGATCTTCTTCTCTTGAGCCTGAGCCGAAGCCATCAAGCCCGTCGCTGATATCGCGACCAACAGCCCACGTACCAAGCGGGCAGCCATGCGCAGGCGCATCAAAACCTCCCTGGACGATTGTGCATTGCAGTCTTCTTGCTTTTGCTTTTTGGCCCATCACATGGGCTGGGGGCAGCGATGTCAAGCCTCGCGCTTCAGCGCGACGCGAACTGCTGCTCGATAAAGGCCGTGACAAATCGCGGCATGGTCGGCGTGAGATCACTCATCCCGCGCACAAGATGAATGGCCGACAGCTCCGGATCGTCCTCGCGGGCGAGGTTGGCCTCGATCCGGGCCCGGGCCACGTCACCCGGCATGTCCAGGTTGATAATTTGAATCATTGCAATCGACGGACCAGTGACGACACAGTGCCAGTCCGGCTGGGTCCGGTAGTCGGCCGCGGTCAAGCCGGTCTCTTCCCCGAGTTCGCGGATGACACTGCCGGGAATGTCGAGCGCGCCGTCACTGACGTCGTCCAGATCGGGCGTGCCCGAGGGGAAATAGATGCGGCCCGCATTGGCGGTGTGCTGCGCCATCTCGCCCATGATGAAGGCGCCGTCGGAGGCGCGCAGCGCGCCCATGCCAAAACCGTTGAACACGGCCTTGTCGGGAAAGCCCCAGTCGCGCCAGGCAAGGAAGCTCGCGAAATCAGTCTCGAAATAGGTCGCGGCGAGATGGCCGTCCGTGAACACGGCATCGCGCCCGAGCAGGACGCGGCCGTTCCACATCTTCGGCCGCTCGCGCTGCTTCTCGGCGAAATGCGCCGCAATCTCGGCGCGGCGCTCTTCGGCGAACGGCCAGGCGATTGGCCGCACGGCAAGATCAAGCGTCGTGACGCGATGAATGACCAATGACGTCATGACACCTGATTACAACACCTTCGCGTCAGTTATTTGGCGTTCCCCGTGGTCTTCTTGGCCTGATCGACGTACTTGTTGGTAAAGGTCTTGCTGACGTCGATCTTGGCGGCGGCCACCTCGGGCGAGCCGACGCTGAACACCGCGAGCACCGCGTCCGCGCCCTTCGGGTCCATCTTGCCGGTTTCGGAGAACATCGGGATCGTGTTCTTCAGCGCGGCGAGATAAAGCTCCTTGTTCTTGCCGACCATCTCGTCCGGCATCTTCGCCATGATCTCCTCCGGCGAATGCGAATGGATCCAGCCGATCGTGGCCAGCATTGCGTTGGTGAGCGCCTGCGTTTCCTTCTCGTGGCCGTTGATCCAGGCCACGGTCGAGTACAGCGCGCCGCCCGGATATTCGCCGCCGAACGTCTCGAGCGTGTCCTTCTGGGTCCGGGTGTCGCTGAGGATGCGCAGATCCTTGTGGCTGCCCTGGAGCACGGTGACGGAGGGATCGAGCATCACGGCCGCATCGAGCTGACCCTGCTCCATCGCGGCGACCGCGGTGGCACCGAGGCCGACGCCGATCACGGCGGTGCCGGCGGGATCGAGCCCGTTCTTTTTCAGGAGATATTTGAGGAAGAAGTCGGTGGAGGAGCCGGGCGCGCTGACACCGACCTTCTTGCCGGCGAGGTCCTTGACCGACTTGATGTCATTGGTGCGCGAGGGCGCGACCACCAGCACGAGGCCGGGATAGCGGTCATAGACCACGAAGGCCTGAAGCTCCTGCTTCTTGGCGGCGAGATTGACGCAATGGTCGAAATAGCCGGAGACGACGTCGGCGCTGCCACCGAGCACGGCCTTCAGCGCGTCCGAGCCGCCCTTGAGGTCCACGAGCTCGACATTGAGGCCCGCCTTCTCGTATTCGCCGAGTTGCTTGGCCAGCACCGTGGGCAGATAGCACAGGCAGGCGCCGCCTCCGATCGCGATGGTCACCTTGCTTTGCGCCGCGGCAAGACCGGTGGTGAACGTCAGCGCGAGCAGCGCGCCGGCGAGCCTGGCAATCGTGTTCTTCATTGGTTTCCTCCATTCGGCCGGCGGCACCATAGAGCAGCGGGACTGGCTTGAGAAGCACCGCTTAAGTGGCACTGGCCATTGGCCTTTCGGCGCAATAACATGCTCAGACAAGAACAATTCTTGATGGGGAGGATCATCCATGAATCGCCTTGCAATCGGGCTGTCGATCGCCGCCGCCTTTGCCGCCGGATGCGGCGCAAACCAACTGCTCCGGCCGGCGCTGGCCGCGGAGAACGTCACCGCGCAGATCATCCATACCGGCGAGATGGAAGGCGACGCGCTCGGGCCCGCCAACAATGTCGGCTACCGTTCCAAGATGTTTGCCAGCGCCGACGGCGCCACCATCTCGATCCAGGTCGGCAATGTGCCCAAGCACATGCATCCCAACACCAACGAGATCCAGTACATCCTCGACGGGACCGGGACGATCTGGCTCGGCGACAAGGAGGTGACGGTGAAACCTGGCGACCTCGTCATCATCCCCAAGGGCACGCCGCACGGCGGCACCAAGCCGATCAGCGGTCAGGTCAAGGCCATCGCGATCAAGACGCCGCCGCAGGCGCCCGATGACACCAAGCTGCTGGACTAGGCTCCCCGCAACTCGGGCCGGTTGAACGTTCGGGCTCGCACTGCCGTGCGGG
Organism: Bradyrhizobium sp. 613_E4_N2_2; assembly: GCF_052075995.1. Lineage (NCBI taxonomy): Bacteria > Pseudomonadati > Pseudomonadota > Alphaproteobacteria > Hyphomicrobiales > Nitrobacteraceae > Bradyrhizobium > Bradyrhizobium sp. 613_E4_N2_2. The sequence continues at coordinate 2,211,155 of NZ_CP197234.1, read as the reverse complement.
CCCGTTCCGTGAATCCCGGCGCTAGATCGGGCGCGTCTGCTTCCGGATCTCGTTCGCGATCGGCTTGAGGGTGTCTCCCGGAAGCTGGCCGACGAGCGTGTAACCCATGCCGCCATCCGCCCACACGAAGCCCGCGACATCGCCGGTCGATTGCGGCATCATCGGCGTATCCAGATTGCGGTTGCTCATCGGACGCGTCAGCACGACAAGCCGGTCGCCGTGATCGTCATCGTACATGAACATCGCGGCCGGGCCGTGCGACGTCGCAACCAGGCGACCGCCCATCAGCCGATAGCCGGATACAGAGAGATCCGGCACCTTGACCGGCTGTTTCAGCCGATTCGATACCCATCGCGTGAGCTCGGCACTGTCGGACGCGCGTATCTCGACCGGCCGCACGCGGTCCGGTGCGTAAACGCCATACGAATAGGCCGCCTCCTGTGCCAGCGCAGACAGTCCGTTCGAGCCCTCCTGCAAGACGCCGCGCATGGTCCACCCGCCGAGACCGCCGATGCCGAGAAGCAACATCGCAGCGATCGCCCACCACGCCCGCATGGGAGACCGCCTCCGGCTCTCGATGATGTGCGACAGATTCAGCTCGGCCGGCAACGGCTCGTCGGCGATCGACGCAAACGCCCCGCGCAGCTCCTCCCGCTGGGTGGCGAAGGCCGCAACGCGCGCGGCGACATCCTGATGATCGTCCAGATAGGATGCGACCTCCGCGCGCCGCTCAGGCTCGAGCGCCTGGTCGACATAGGCGTGGAGATCGTCCTCGGTGATCGGCCGCCGGTTCATTTCACGCCCCGCAATGCCACGACGTTCCCTGGAGCCACGCCCTCCATCTCCTGCAATAGCCTCTCCCGCGCGCGCGACAGGCGCGACATCACGGTCCCGACCGGAATCTTCAGCACTCCCGCGGCGTCCGCGTAGGATAGATCCTCAACCGCAACAAGCAACAACACCGCACGCTGCTCTTCCGGCAGTCTCGCAAGCTTTTTCAGGACATCCTGATAGATCAGCCTGTGCTCCTGCGCGGCGGCGCTGGCGAGCTCACGCTCGCCTGCATCGTCGATCGGCATATGCCTGCCCCGCGCCGTCGCCTGGCGGAATTGCGTGACCGCCAGATTGTGGAGGATGCTGAACAGCCAGGCGCGCACGCTGCCGTCGCGCCGCTGATGCCAATGGCTGACGGCACGCTCCAGGCAATCCTGAACCAGATCATCGGCAGCCACGCGATCGCGCAAAAGCGCGCGCGCGTAGCGGCGGAGCGCGGGGATAAGCGGCTCGACCTGAACCAGCATGTCCTTCACGAGGCGCTCCACCTGCCCTTTGCCGACGTCGGACGGCGCGTCATTGCGCCTCGATCTGGACCGCCTCACCGGGCATAGCCGCGTCGCCGGCCGCAATCACCAGGTACCGCCTTGCTTCAGCGGCAGACTGGTCGACGATCTGCCGGATCGGACCGGCCACATTGACGATGGCAGATCCAGCCGGATTGGTCATGAACGCCGCCAACGGCTGCAACGGGCCACTGCCGTCGCCATGCTCCGCCAGGGCAAGCACATATTTCTGCTTGGGCTGAAGTCCCGTCACCGAAGCCTGTAAGATCTGAATCAGGCCCTGATCGAACAGCGACACGCTGGTCGGCGCCGTGCCGTCCTTCGCACCGTCCTTCGACGCAAGCGCGAGATGAGCGACCTGGCCGGCAACGCCGAGTGCCTGCAAATTCTGGCGGTCATCAGGGTTGGGCGCGGCATTTGGAACATACGCGATCGCCTGCGGCGCCTGACCGATCGGAACGTTCCCGACCACTTTATTGGTCGCCGTGTCGATGGCCGCGAGCGCGTCGGCGTTCTCCAGCCCCACATAGATTCGTGTGCCGTCGCCCGACGGCCAGACGCCGTGCGGCAGATTGCCGACCGGGATCGTCGCGACCTGCGAGAAATCGTCGGTGCGGAACACCTTTACTTCGTTCAGGCCACCGATGGTGACGTAGGCGAACGTGCCCTTGGCGGTGTGCGCGAAATTGACGTGGTTGGTGATCGGCCCGGTATCGATCGTCTTGATCGCGTTGAACGGTGGCTTGGCGTTGAACACCTGTGTCCGGCCGACGTCCTTCAGCGTGAACCACACCTGGTTTCCATCCGGCGTCGCCGCGATGTTCGGGCAGAATGGGCTCTCCTGCTTCACCGTGGCGACGATCTTGTGCTCGGCCACCGCGACGACGTCGGTCTCGGGATTGAACGACGAGCAGATGTAGCCGTATTTGCCGTCGGGTGAGAAAATCTGCATGCCCGGCCCGTTCGGGGTCGTGATGCGGGTCTTCTCCTTGAAGCTGATCGGATCGATGACGGAGATGTAGTTCTCGCCGCGAACGGTGACCCACACTTCCTTGCCGTCCGGCGTGAAGAACGCCTCGTGCGGCGATCGTCCGACGTAAGTGATATGCTTGACCGCGTTGGTCGCGGTGTCGATGAAGCTCACCGAATTCGAGCCGATCGATACCACGGCGAGCGTCTTGTGATCGGGCGAGAAGCCCATGCCATGTACGAGCACCTGGCCCTTGTAGAGCGGGCTGAAATTGCCGGGTTGCGGGTCGCCCAGCCGGATCACGCCAAGCAGCTTGTTATCGACGGGATCGGTGACCGAGACCGTATTCGAGAACTGCTCTGCGGCGTAGACACGGTCGTGGTGGCTCACCGGAATATCGGCAGCGGACAGCGCGCCCGGCGCCTGCCCTGCCCACGCGACCGAACCCGTCGCAAGCATCGTGGCCGCCAGGAAAATGCTCTTCATCATAGTGCTTCGTGACGTGGTCATCTGCGACTCCTACTTCTTCATTCCCGTGGACACATCCATTTGCATGCCCGGATGATGATGAACGGTTGTGTTGGGAGCTGAGGGCGGTTGGGTCGGGGCGGGCGTGGTGTCTGTCGCCGGCTCGCCGATCGCGAGCTTCATGGCCGCGATCTCCTGCATCTGGTCGACGATGATTTCCTGGGCGATACGCCGCAGCTGCTCGTTCTTGCCATAGCGCAATTCGATGACCGCCATGTCGATCGCGCCCTGATGATGCGGGCTCATCATTGCGACGAAGTCGCGATCGATGTCGCCGGTCGGCTTGGCCGCCATGTCGTTCATCATCTTGGTCATCGCCGCTTCGTTTTCTTCCAAAAACGCACGCTCCTCCGCGCTCACCGCGGCCGGTGGGGCGGCCGGATGGGCTTCATGCGCGAACACGAGCAGCGGGAGTACGGACGCGACCAGAATTGGCGCGGCAAGGAACGCCGTGCCGAGGCCGGGCCTGGGCCATCGGTATCTGCTTGCAAGAGCCGCTACGGCGCGGCGAAACTGTGAGGGGGGCATCCTGAACTCCCATGCAGGTGGTTGCATGGGGGTATGACGTATGGCCGCGCGTTCTATTCCGGGCGGTCAATCACATAAACGTCAGCAGCCAAACGAGGCGGACTACCCCCGCCCGTCCACGGTCGGGCGCCAGACCAGCAGCCTGCGCTCAACCAGCGTCACCCCGAAGTCGATCAGGATGACGAAGGCCGACAACACGAACATGCCGGCGAACACGCCCGCGACGTCGAAGATGCCTTCGGCCTGCTGGATCAGATAGCCGAGCCCTGCCGCCGATCCCAGATATTCGCCGACGACCGCACCGACCACGGCGAAGCCGACCGAGGTGTGCAGCGAGGAGAACATCCACGACAGCGCCGACGGCCAATAGACGTGCTGCATCAATTGCCGCTCGCTCATGCCGAGCATGCGGCCATTGTCGAGCACGGTGCGGCTGACTTCCTTGACGCCCTGATAGACGTTGAAGAACACGATGAAGAACACCAGCGTCACGCCGAGCGCGACCTTGGACCAGATGCCGAGGCCCAGCCACAGCGCGAAGATCGGCGCAAGCACGACGCGGGGCAGCGCGTTGACCATCTTGACGTAAGGGTCGAACACTGCGGCAACCAGCGGCTGGCGCGCGAACCAGAAGCCGACCAGCACGCCGCCGAGCGATCCGATCACGAACGCCAGAATCGATTCCGTCAACGTGATGCCGAGATGCTTCCAAATCACGCCGGACGAGAACCATTTGACGATCTGGCTGAACACGTCGACCGGGTTGGAGAAGAAGAACGGCGGCAACAGGATTTTTCCGAACACCGGCACGGTCGCAAAGAGCTGCCACAGTGCGAGGCAGACGACCGCGACCAGGACCTGCAGCGCAAGCAGCGTCACGCGCGACATCAGATCGCCTCCGCCGCTTGGGTCGATTGCGCGTAGCCCTTCATCACCTCGTCCTTGAGCACGCTCCAGATCTCGCGGTGGAGCGCATGGAACTCCTTATCCAGCCGCACCTCGAAAATATCGCGCGGGCGCGGCAAGCTCACGCGCCAGTCGCCGATGATGCGCGAGGACGGCCCCGCCGACATGATCACGACGCGGTCGGCGAGCGCGATCGCCTCTTCGAGATCATGGGTCACGAACAGCACGGCCTTGCGGTCGGCATTCCAGAGGTCGAGCAGCAGATTGCCCATCACCTGGCGGGTCTGCGCATCGAGCGGCCCGAACGGCTCGTCCATCAGGAGTATCTTTGGGTCGCGGATCAGCACCTGTGCCAGCGCCACGCGCTTGCGCTGGCCGCCCGAGAGCATGTGCGGATAACGGTTGGCGAAGGCGCCGAGGCCGACGGAAGTCAGCCATTTTTGCGCGCGTTGCAGCGCCTCGGCGCGGGGCGTGCCCGCGATCTCGAGCCCGATCGCAACATTGTCGAGCGCGGTCTTCCAGGGGAACAGCGCATCGGCCTGGAACAGGTAGCCGGCGTCCCGGTTCAGCCCCGCGAGCGGCCGGTCGAAAATCTTGATGCTGCCGGCGGCGGGCTTGAGCAGGCCGGCCGCGACGTTGAGCAGGGTCGATTTCCCGCAGCCGGTCGGCCCGACGATGGCGACGAACTCGCCCTGCGCGACCGAAAGATGGGCCTTCTCCACCGCCGTATAGACCCGGTCGTCCCCCAGCCGGAACGCGACTTTGGCGTCTTCCAGCGCCACTGCCGTGGGCGTCGTCATGTATTCCCTCCGAACTTGGCCCGATGCCTTAGCCGCTCGCGCGGCCAAGTTCAATCGAGCCGCCAAGCGTGCTACGCATGGGTCCTGCCGTGCTCTTACCCTCCCCTGGAGGGGGAGGGTCGGCTCGCATGAGCGCAGCGAAATGTGAGACGGGGTGGGGTGACAGTCTCTCCTTTGAGGCAGTCCCCGCGTGGAGAGGTCACCCCACCCCGCTTCGCACTCCGCGCCGCTACATGCGAAGCGACCCTCCCCCCTCCAGGGGAGGGTAAGAGAGTGAGCCCCGCCCAATGCCTTCCAGGCCGATGATTGGCTATTCCCGCGTCAGCAAGAACTTCGGCTCACTCACGGCCGTCGACGATGTGTCGCTCGACATCGCCGAGGGCGAATTTCTGGCCATCGTCGGCGGCTCCGGCTCCGGCAAGACCACGCTGCTGCGGCTCGCCAACCGGCTGATCGAGGCCGATGCCGGCACGATCACGGTCGAGGGCGAGGATGTGCAAGCCGTCGATCCGGTCGCGCTGCGGCGCCGGATCGGCTACGTCTTCCAGAGCGGCGGGCTGTTTCCGCACCTGAGCGTCGCCGACAATATCGGGATCACGCCAAGGCTGCTGGGCGCACCGGCAGCGGACATCACCGCGCGGGTCGACGAGCTGCTCGAGCTCGTGCAACTCGACCGTCGCGCGCATCGCGATCGCCTGCCCGAGGCGCTCTCCGGCGGCCAGCGCCAGCGCGTCGGGGTGGCGCGGGCGCTCGCGGCACGGCCCCGCATCGTGCTGATGGACGAGCCGTTCGGCGCGCTCGATCCCCTCACCCGCGATGCGCTCGGCGAGGATTTTCGCGAACTGCACCGCAAGCTCGGCCTGACCACGGTCATGATCACCCACGACATGACGGAGGCGATCCTGCTCGCCGACCGCATCGCGGTGATGCGCAGCGGAGAGCTGCTGGCGCAGGGCACGCCCGCGGAGCTCTCGACGAGCGGCGACGCCTATGTGCTGGAGCTGCTGCGCACGCCGCGGCGCCAGGTCGAGCGGCTGAACGCGCTGCTGCCACAAAGCGGTGCGGCATGAGCCTGTTCGCCGATCCGCGCTGGGGCGAGGCGCTGTCGCATCTGCCCGACTATCTCGGCAACCATGTTCGGGTCAGCCTCGCCGCGCTCGCGCTTGGCCTTGCCGTCAGCCTGCCGCTGGCGATCCTGACCCGCAACCGCCCGGCGCCGCGCGCTATCCTGCTCGCGCTCGCAAGCATCGTGCAGACGGTGCCCGGCTTGGCGCTGCTCGCGCTGTTCTATCCGCTGCTGCTGCTGGTCGCGTCCGTGACACTCGCCTGGTTCGGAATCTCCTTCTCGGCTTTCGGCTTCCTGCCGGCGATGCTGGCGCTTGCGCTCTATTCGATGCTGCCGGTGCTGCGCAACGGCATCACGGGCCTCAACGGCATCGATCCCGCGCTGATCGAAGCCGCCAAAGGCGTCGGCATGACCGCGCGGCAGTCGCTCATCATGGTCGAGCTGCCGCTGGCGCTGCCGGTGATGATGGCCGGCATCCGCACCGCGGCGGTGTGGGTGATCGGCACCGCGACCCTGTCAACGCCGATCGGGCAGACCAGCCTCGGCAATTATATTTTTGCCGGGCTTCAGACCCAGAACTGGGTGTTCGTGCTGTTCGGCTGCTTTGCCTCGGCCCTGCTCGCGCTCGCCGTCGATCAGCTGCTCGGCCTGATCGAGAGCGGCTTGCGCCACCGCAGCCGCCTGCCTGCCGCGCTCGGCGGCATCGGGATCGCGGCGCTGGTCCTCGCAACGCTGGTGCCGACGATGGGACGCTCGTCGCAGAGCTATGTCGTCGGCGCCAAGACGTTCGCCGAGCAATATGTGCTGTCGGCCCTGCTGAGGGATCGCCTCCAGGCCGCCGGTCTCCCCGCGACCGCGCGGTCGGGTCTCGGCTCCAGCGTGATCTTCGAGGCGCTCAAGGCCGGCGACATTGATCTCTATGTCGATTATTCCGGCACGCTGTGGGCCAACCAGCTGCACCGCACGGACATCAAGCCGCGCGCGGAGTTGTTGGCGGAGCTCAAGACAGCGCTCGCAAAGGACCATATCACCCTGCTCGGCGAGCTCGGCTTCGAGAACGCCTATGCGCTGGTGATGCCGAAGAAGCGCGCCGAGGCGCTCGGCATCCGCACCATCGCCGATCTCGCCGCGCATGCACCGGCGCTGTCCATCGCCGGCGACTACGAGTTCTTCTCGCGCCCCGAATGGGCGGCGCTGCAAAAATCCTATGGCCTCTCGTTCCGCGCCCAGCGCCAGATGCAGCCGGATTTCATGTATGCGGCCGTCGCCAGCGGCGAGGTCGACGTGATCGCCGGCTACACCAGCGACGGACTGATTGCAAAGTACGATCTCGTCGTGCTCGACGATCCCAGGCACGCGATCCCGCCCTACGACGCGGTCCTGCTGCTGGCGCCGAAGCGGGCCGGCGATGAGCGACTACGGGCCGCGCTCGGGCCGCTGCTCGGCAAGATCGACATCGCCACAATGCGCGAGGCCAATTTACGCGCCAGCGGCAACGACGCGAATTCATCGCCGGATGCGGTGGCGAAGTGGCTTTGGGAGAAGGTGGGCAAGCGGTAGGCCCGGATTTCGTAGGGTGGGCAAAGGCGCGTAAGCGCCGTGCCCACCGTCTCTCAACACGAGCAACGGGATGGTGGGCACGCTTCGCTTTGCCCACCCTACGATCTGGGTCTGCGTAGCGATCAGCGCTACAGCCCCCGGATGATCCCGGCATTGATCAGCAGCCGGTTGAGCCGCCGCGCCTCGGCGCCGTCCTTGCAGCCGTAGAAGATGCCTTTGCAGCGGAGCATGATCTGCTTCTGCTCGGCAAAGGAGGGATCGAGCGGAATGCCGGCGGCTTCCTGGATCACCAGCGGGAGATAGGGGCCGTCGACCGTGTCCATCACGGCCTCGCTCTTCACCGGCTCGAAATTGATGGCGTCGATCGCGTAATAGGTCGCGTAGAGACGCGGATCGTAAGCGTCGAGCTTCTTGCCGAGGGCGCCCTCGTCGAGCCCGGGCTCGAGGAGGTTCGGTGCAAACTCGGGCTGATGATCGCCGTAGCGCACGATCAGGAAGGGCTCGCCGGGAAAATTCTTCTTCAGGCCCGCGACAAACGCTCTGTACTGCTCGGCGCTCATCGCCTGCCGGCGCAGATATTCGTCGATGGACGCCACATTATTGCCCGGCGCGCGCCAGTTCGGCAGCAGATCGGGGCGGAAGCGCGTCTCCCAGGGGAAATGATTGGCGCCGAGATAGATGAAAGTGAACAGCGGCTTGTTCGGCGGCTGCTGGCCCATCAGCTGGAGCGCCTTGTCGTAGAAAAAGGAGTCCGGCTCGACGTCCTTGGCGCCGAGATCCTTCGAGTCGAGGAAGCGTTCGACGCCGGTCGTCACCTGAAAGCTGCGCGCGCCCATGAAGCCGCCATAGGCGGGATAGAGCGATAGCGTGTCATAGCCGCAGCGGCGCAGCGCCAGCGGCAGGCCGCGCTCGACGCGGTTTGAGGCGATGCGCGTCACGAAATAGGCGAAGCGGCCGAACGAGCGCGAGGAGAGGCCAGCGAGCACGTTGTATTCGGTGAACCAGCTCGGCCCGCCATTGCTCTCGGCCAGGAACGTGCGCTGCTTGCCGTCAAAGGATTTGAAATGATCGCCATAGCGCGGCGGCACCTTGATGCCCTGGGCAGCGCGAATGTCGAAGCTCGATTCATCATGGACCATGATGATGTTCGGCCGGCGGCCCGCGGGGTGGCAGGCATCCACCAGCGGCATGTTGAGCCGCTCGTTGGTCGAGGCGGCCGACTCCATGAAGCCGTATTGCGCGAAGTCGGAGACCGCGCTGACGCCGGAGCGGAAGAATTTCGAGAGATAGCCGTCATCGTAATAGCCGCGCCAGGCCTCGTCCGGATGATAGAGCGAATAGCCGACCAGTGCGGCAAGACAGGCGAGCGTGGACGCGAACGCCGGCAGGCGGCGGATGCGAAACGGATCGAGCCACCACAGCGCATACATCAGCGGCAGCGTGACGAGGCCGGCCCCGATCACCGACCAGCGCAGGTTCGGGAATATCGTGAACAGGAACGCCACGGTGTCGCGGTCGATCATCATCAGGTCGATGAAGTTGACCGTCATCTGCACGACGTCGTGCTTGAGACGCGACAGCAGCACCAGCACGACGACCATGGTCAGCGACAGCGCACCCGACAGTGCCGGCCGCCGCAAGAGCGTGATCCAGAAGAAATTGAGGATGCCCCAAGCGAGCACGAACGAAAGCCGCGAACCGAAATCGGTCTCGGTCTCGTACATGAGCGCGAGGGCGGCAAGATGCGGCGCGGCAACCGCAAGCAGGCGCCAGATGCCGAGCGCGGCAACGCTCGCCAGCACGGCGGTGGTGGCAGAAGGACCTGGATTCGGCGCGGACGCCATCGACGGCACGCAACTTCTGGTCCGGCGCGATGAATACCCAGCCGTCGGGCCGGCCTGCGGCGTTCGGCGCAGCCGGAAGCCTGCACCGTGTCATAAAACTGTAATTGAATGGTCACGGACAAGCAACGCGTGTCGCGGTCCGACCTTCGCTTAATGTTAGCAGGCGGCGAACAGCCGCACGGCCAACTCCATCCCCTCACCCCGAGGAGCCTGCGAAGCAGGCGTCTCGAAGGGCGAGGCCCGAGTGGGCCTGCATGGTTCGAGACGGCGCTACGCGCCTCCTCGCCATGAGGGTCAGTCAGTTCAGGAGCCGCGGCCCGGCTTCGCGATCCCCGCGATAAACAGGTCGATCACCCCTTCCGCCATCCGCTCGGTCTCGCCCTCCTCCACCCCCCAGCGCGGAAAGTGGCCGTCAAGATTCATCCGGGCAAAGCCGTAGACCAGGGCGCGGCCGGCGATCTGGATGCGCTTGAGATCGACCGACCGCAGCAGACCCTGCTCCGCCGCGTCTGCCAGCATCCGTTCGGTCAGGGCGATCAGCTCGGCATTGTCGCGTGTCAGCTCCGCGGAACTGCCATGAGCGAAGTAGCGCCCCGTCGAGATGATCTCGAAATGCGCGGGGTTGCGCATCGCCCAGCGCAGGTAAGCGAGCCCGAAGGCGCGGAAGCGGCCGAGCGGGTCGGTGGCCGGCGCCTGGTCCAGCGCCACCTCGATCTCGGCGCGAAAGCGCCGCTGCGCCTCCCCGGCCACCGCCGCCATCAGCGCGTCGCGGTTGGGGAAGTGCCGGAACGGCGCCCCCGGCGAAACCGCGGCCCGGCGTGCGGCCTCGCGCACCGAGACTTCGGCACCCTCCGCCGCCAGTTGCAACGCAGCATCGATCAGCACGCGGCGGAGGTCACCGTGATGATAGGGCCGGGCTTCTGGCGTTTGGCGGCGGGCGCGCGGCTTGGACGGCTGTCGGGCGGGCATGGCGCTTCCTAGCATCACCTCAACGTGAATGTAAGCATCGATTACACCGTTGACGACTTCGTCAGCCTGAAATGTAATCGATGCTTACATTAAGGAGGAGACCGCCATGTCACAACGCCAAAACTGGTTCGAGGGCTGGCGGCTGCTCGCCGTGCTCACCCTGAGCCTGATCGCGCTCAGCCTGTGGATCGCGTCGATGCGGCAGTTCGAGGTCGAGGGCGTACGGATGGTGATCCGTTTCACGGCGCGAAGCTCGCTGCTGCTGTTCTGCCTTGCCTTCAGTGCTGCGGCGCTCGCACGGCTGTGGCCTAACGCCTGGACCCGCTGGCAGCGCCGCAACCGTCGCTATCTGGGCTTGAGCTTTGCGGCCTCCCACGCCATCCACGCAGGCGCGATCGTTGCCTTCGCCAAAATGGACCCGGCCGGCTTTGTGGAGGCGACTTCGGCCGCGTCCTACATCTTCGGCGGCATCGGCTATGCATTCATCATCGCCATGAGCGCGACCTCGTTCGACCGCACCGCCGCGCTGCTCGGACCGCAGGCCTGGCGCGTGCTGCACCTCGTGGGCGGCTATTACCTCTGGTTCCAGTTCATGGTGTCGTTCGGCAAGCGCGTGCAGGCGATGCCGCTCCATGCCGCCTTCCTCATTCCGTTGTTCGCCGTGATGGCGCTGCGGCTGATCGCGATGGCCGCCCACCCCCGCCGACGGACGGCCGAAGCGAGCTGAACGTCGATCAGCCCTGCGGCAGGAACCCCAGGCGCTTTGCGATGATGCGATCAACCGTCCGTTTCGGCAGCAATGCGCCGACCAGATGGCGCAACGGATCCGGCGTGATCTGGTAGCGCACCTTGGGGCTCGCGGCGGTCAGCGCCTCGAACACGATTTCGGCGATCCGCTCGGCCGGCAGGCCCTTCGCACCGAGGTCCATCATGAACGCCATGACCTTGTTCAGCGCCGGCAGATAGGGCGAGTTCTGGTAGACGGAGAGATCGATCTCTTCGGCCTTGCTCCAGATCGGCGTCTTCACTGCGCCTGGGGCGACGATGATGACGTCGATCCCGAACAGCATCAGCTCACGCCGCAGGCTCTCCGACAGGCCTTCGATGGCGTGCTTGGAGGTGCAGTAAGGCGCCGACAGCGGATTGCCGTTCTTGCCGGCGACCGAGCTGATCATCACGATCCGCCCCTTCGGCCCCTTCAGCGATGGGTCCGCGCCGAGCAGCGGCCCAAAGGCTTGCGTCGCGATGACCGGGCCGATGACGTTGATGTCCATCTGGCGGCGGAAATCGTCGACCGACAATTCCAGGACCGGCCCCGCGACCGCAATGCCGGCATTGTTGACGAGCCCCGCCAGCGTGTCGCCAGCCAGCGCCTCGCGAACCTGGCGCGCAGCGGCGAGCACGGCGGCCTCGTCGGTAACGTCGAACAGGAGCGGCGTGAAGTTCGCGCCGAACTCACCCCTGAGCCGGTCGGCGTCGGCCTGCTTGCGGACGCTGCCGAAGACGCGGTAGCCGCGCCCGATCAGAAATTTCGCAATGGCCCAGCCGATGCCGGTGGACGCGCCGGTGACGACGACAGATCGCATAGACCCCTCCCCCTCAAGTTCCCGCGATCATGGAGAGAAGGATGTGTCAGCGCAATGCCACCAACGCTCAAAGGGACGTCGCGGGTGTCGATTCTTAAGATGAAGCGGCGCGCGAACTTCGCGACATGAGATTGATTGCGCCCTGAAGATGCAGATGAAGATCCGAATCCTCGATCTTGAAGACGCTGGGCTTTTGGCGATCGCGAGCTTCTGGAGAAGTTATGAAAACGACGCGAGACCAAGAATGTGGTTTAAGCGTCAGTTCTTCGCGCTCAGAGGGCATGTCAGCTCGCGAAGAATTTGAATGAAGCCGCAATGCTTCGCGCGAGATGAAAGGAGCGAGACCGCCGTTCGCGATCTCGCTCCGATGTAGTCGAGAAGGTTTAAAATTTGGTTTGGCGAGCGAAGCTTGTGTTTCGCTCGTCATTCCGGGGCGCGACGAGGTCGCGAACCCGGAATGACGGCGCAGCCGTCAGTTCTTGCTCTTGTCGACCAGCGCGCCCTTCTTGATCCAAGGCATCATGTCGCGGAGCTTCGCGCCGACTTCCTCGATCGGATGCGCGGCGAGCTTGGCGCGGGTCGCCTTGAACGAGGTCTGGTTGACCTTGTTCTCAAGCATCCAGTCGCGGGCGAACTTGCCGCCCTGGATGTCGGCGAGAACGCGCTTCATCTCGGCCTTGGTCTCCGCGGTGACGATGCGCGGACCGGTGACGTACTCGCCGTACTCCGCGGTGTTGGAGATCGAGTAGTTCATGTTGGCGATGCCGCCTTCATAGATCAGGTCGACGATCAGCTTCACTTCGTGCAGGCACTCGAAATAGGCCATCTCCGGGGCGTAACCGGCTTCGACCAGGGTCTCGTAGCCGGCCTTGATCAGCTCGACCAGGCCGCCGCAGAGCACGACCTGCTCGCCGAACAGGTCGGTCTCGCACTCTTCCTTGAAGGTGGTCTCGATGATGCCGGCACGACCGCCGCCGACGGCGGAGGCGTAGGAGAGGCCGAGGTCATGGGCGTTGCCCGAGACGTCCTTGGCGATCGCGATCAGGCAGGGCACGCCGCCGCCGCGCTGATATTCCGAACGCACGGTGTGGCCGGGGCCCTTCGGCGCGATCATGAGCACGTCGAGGTCGGCGCGCGGGTCGAGCAGGTTGAAGTGGACGTTGAGGCCGTGCGCGAACACGAGGGCGGCGCCCTTCTTCATGTTGTCGTGCAGGTGCTCGCGATAAATGTCGCCCTGGAGCTCGTCCGGGGTCAGCATCATGACGAGGTCGGCCCATTTGGCGGCTTCGGCGACTTCCATCACCTTGAAGCCGGCGGCTTCCGCCTTCTTGACCGAGCCCGAGTCCTTGCGCAGCGCAATGGCGACGTCCTTGACGCCGGAGTCCTTGAGGTTGAGCGCATGGGCGTGGCCCTGGCTGCCATAGCCGACGATGGCGACCTTCTTGCCCTTGATCAGGTTCAGGTCGGCGTCGCGATCGTAATAAACACGCATAGTCGTTTCCTCGTTCAGGGCCAGAATCGGCCAAAGGTCAGTGTCCGAAGGGTGAAATTTGCGGATTTCGGGGGCTGTCTAGAGCATTTTCAGCCCCTAGGGAAACCCGTTTCTGCATGGAAATCCGCGACATCATGCATCCATGAAAACGGGGTAGAGGGAGGCGAGCAGCAGGAGCGCCATCACGATATTGAAGGCGCGGACCAGCCGCTCCGAGGTCAGTACCGGTCGTAGTGCAGTGCCGAACAGGGCCCAGACCACCGTCGAGACCGTGCCGACGAGCAGGCTGATCAGGGTCTGGATCGCGATGTTCAGGGGGAATTGGGCGATGGCGGCATAGGCGGTGATGGTGCCGATCACAATCACCCAGCCCTTGGCGTTGATCCACTGGAACATCGCCGCGCCCCAGAAGGTCATCGGGCCGCGGCCGTCCTCCTCGCCCCGCTTGGCCGGCCCCGAGAAGGCGATCACCGCGGCGAGGTAAATCAAGTAGGCGGCGCCGGCATATTTCAGGATGGTCTGGAGGATCGGATAGGCCAGAAACACCGTGCCGAGCCCGAGGCCGACGGCGCCGACCATGAAGGCGAAGCCGATCGTGATGCCGGCGATATGCGGGATGGTGCGGCGGAACCCGTAAGTCAGTCCCGACGACAGCAGCATGATGTTGTTCGGCCCCGGCGTGAAGAACATCACGAGGGCGAAGATGATGAAGGCATAGAGCAGCGACTGGGACATGCTCACCTCACGCGGTCTTCGGCAGCGGCTGCGGGCGTCTCGCCAGCACCATCACCGCGATGCCGCCGATGACCGTCAGCATCCCGGCCAGCCGCAACGGGCCGAACTTCTCGCCAAACACGATGCTGGAAGCAGCCGAGCCGACGAACGGCACCAGCAGCGCGAACGGCACCACTTGCGCTGCGGGATAGTCACGCAGCAGCCGGCCCCACAGCCAATAGGCGATGCTGGTCGAGATGGCGCCGATCGCCAGCAGGCAGACGAGGCCAGTCGGCGACATATGGATCAGCGACTGGAAGGTCGGCGCCGGCCCGTTGACGACCAGCGCCAGCGCGAACAGCGGCACGGCGGCGGTCAGGCAGAGCCAGGCGAACAGGTCGAACATCGGCGCGCCACGGGCGCCGCGCAGCAGGAGATTGCCGACGGCAAAGCAAATCGGGGCGATCATCAGCACCGCGAAGGCACCAACGCTGAAATCGTAACCGACGGTACCGCAGATCAAGAGCAGGCCGACTGCGGCGACGACGATGCCAAGGGTCTGCACCGGCGTCGGCCGCTCGCCGAATGCGATCGCGGCAAAGCCGATGGTGAACAGCGCCTGGCTCTGCACGACGACGCTGGTGAGCCCCACCGGCACACCGTGCGCGATGCCATAGGCTTGGCTCAGGAACTGGCCGAGGAACAGCGTAAAGCTGATCGCGATCAGCAGCGACCAGGCGATCTTCGGCTTGGGAATGAACAGGCACGGCACCGCGGCAATGGTGAAGCGCATCGCCGTCATCAGCTCCGGCGAAAGTTCGTCGAGCGCGATCCGGCTCGCCACGAAGGCAAGCCCCCAGATGACCGCCACCAGAATGGCGATGAGGATATCGGCCGGCTTCATTGTTGTTCTCGGTTCTGCTTTGTCGTGCAGCCCTGTTTGTTGTTCTGTTCTAGCCTTGCTCGCCGGCTTTCGGTTTCCGCAGCAGATAAGTACCGTGCATGGGCGCGTGGTAATCGACCGAGACCAGCGTGAAGCCGACATCGGTCAGCAACCGCTCCATCACCCAGCCGAAGGTGGAATATTCGTCGCGCATGTGCGTGACGACGCTTTCGCGCGAAAAATCGTGGTTCTTGATATGGAAGTCGGCCCATTGCTCGACGTCGCGCTCGATGGCGTCGGGCATCGAGGCGTAGACGATGTCGCGCAGATAGAAGCTCGCGCCCGGCTTCAATGCACGGTAGATCCGCGACATCGCCACCGCCTTCCAGAAATCCGGCAGATGGTGCAGCGTGAACTCGCTGACGATCAGATCGTAGGATTCCGGGCGGTAGGCGAAGCTGAGCAAGCCGGCGGACTGTGTGCGCACGGGCGCCTTACGGTCGCGGGCGTAGATCTCGGCGAGCGCCAGCATCGCCGGCGAGATATCGATGGCGTCCACCTCGGCACCCATCAGCGCCGCTTCGGTCGCGAGCACGCCGTTGCCACAGCCGATATCCGCGATGCGCCAGCCGCGCTGCACCCCGAGCATTTTCAGCGCGGCGCGCGCCCGCAGATCGGCATCGTCATGGGCGTCGTAGATCGAGGCCACTGCGGGCTCGATTCCCATCCGGTTGCGCTCGTTATAGTACCAGTCGCGCGCCAGCATGGCTCACATCCCCTCAGGCCCGCGGCCAATCGCGGCAACGCCGGTGCGCGACACCTCGACAAGGCCGAGCGGGCGCATCAGGTCGATAAACTGGTTGATCTTGTCCGTATTGCCTGTGATCTCGAACACAAAGCTCTCGGTGGTGGCATCGATCACGCGGGCGCGGAACGCATCCGCCAGCCGCAGCGCCTCGACACGATGCTCGCCCTGCCCGCGCACCTTCACCATCGCAAGCTCGCGCTCGATCGAGCGCTTGGTCAGGGTCATGTCGACGACACGATAGACCGGGATCATGCGGTCGAGCTGGTGCTTGATCTGCTCGATCACCATCGGCGTGCCCGTGGTGACGATGGTGATGCGCGACAGGTGCTTCTGGCTCTCGGTCTCCGAGACGGTGAGACTTTCGATGTTGTAGCCGCGCCCGGAGAACAGCCCGATGACGCGCGCGAGCACGCCCGGCTCGTTCTGCACGAGCACCGAGAGCGTATGCGTCTCGTTGGGATCGTGGCGGTCCTCGATGAAATAGGCGGATGCCGGCTGGTTCATGGTCGTCCCCTCTTGTCTCTCCGTCACGCCATCGCTGGCGCCTCTGCCCCGACCCAACTGCGGAACAGATCGAAATCGATATTGCCGCCGGACAGCACGAGACCGACGCGCTTGCCTGACAGCTTGGTCTTTTCCTGAAGCGCCGCGGCGAGCGCGGCGGCGCCGGCGCCTTCGGCGAGATTGTGCGTGTCGGTCCAGTAGGCGCGGATCGCGGCGGCGACCTCGTCGTCGGAAATCTGCACGATGCGCGCGGCACCCTTGCGGATCAGCGCGAACGCGTCTGCGTCGGGAATGCGCGTTGCCATGCCGTCGGCCAGCGTGTTGCTGGTCTTCGTCGTCACGACCTTGCCGGCCGCGAACGACAGCGCGTAGGACGGCGCTTCGGTCGACTGCACGCCGACGATCTCGGTCTTCAGGCCGAGCAGGTCACGCGCCATGATGCAGCCGGAGATGCCAGAGCCCTGCCCGATCGGCACATAGAGAACATCGAGATCCGGCGCCGTCCGGAACAGTTCGAGCGCATAGGTGGCGACGCCGAGCACGAGATCCGGATGGAACGACGGCACCATGTGCAGGCCGGTAAATTGGGCGCGCCGCTGCGCCTCTTCGGCGGCCGCCTGAAAGTCCTCGCCATGCTCGACGAGCTCGGCGCCAAACGCCTTCATCGCGCGGTTCTTCTCGACCGAGTTGCCGCGCGGCACGTAAATCACTGCCGGCACGCCGTGACGGCTCGCGGCAAAGGCCAGGCTCTGGCCGTGATTGCCGCGCGTCGCCGAGATGATGCCCGGAATGTTCGGCCGCTCGCGCTTCAGCCGTTCGAGATAGACGAGACCCCCGCGCACCTTGAAGGCGCCGATCGGCGTGTGGTTCTCGTGCTTGACGATGACCTGCGTCCCGAGGCGCTCGGCGAGCAGCGGCCAGCCGCGTGCCGGCGTCGCCGGCACCGCCTGCCCCACGATCGCATGTGCGCGCTCGAGCTCCGTCAGGTCGAACATGACGTCACACCAGCGCCTTGCCGCCGGCGAACGCCTTTGCCGTGGCTTCGTCGTTGGCCTGCTCGGGCAACAGCATCTCGTTGTGCGCCTTGCCGGAGGGGATCATCGGGAAGCAGTTTTCGAGCGCCGCGACGCGGCAGTCGAACAGCACCGGACGCTTGACCGAGATCATCTCCTGGATGGCGCCGTCGAGATCAGAGGGCTTGTGCACCTGGATGCCGACGCCGCCATAGGCTTCGGCGAGCTTGACGAAATCCGGCAACGCCTCCGAATAGGAATGCGATAGCCGGTTGCCGTGCAGCAGCTGCTGCCATTGCCGCACCATGCCCATGTACTGGTTGTTCAGGATGAAGATCTTGATCGGCAATTCGTACTGAACCGCCGTCGACATCTCCTGCATCGTCATCTGCACCGAGGCATCGCCCGCGATGTCGATGACGAGGCTGTCGGGATGGGCAACCTGCACGCCGACCGCGGCCGGCAGGCCGTAGCCCATGGTGCCGAGACCACCGGACGTCATCCAGCGATGCGGCTCCTCGAAGCCGAAGAACTGCGCCGCCCACATCTGGTGCTGGCCGACTTCCGTCGTGATGTAAGTGTCCTTGCCGCGTGTCGCCTCGAACAGGCTCTGGATCGCGTGCTGCGGCAGGATCACGTCGTTGCTCTTCTTGTAATAGAGCGAGTTGCGGGCGCGCCACTGCGCGATCTGCTGCCACCAGGCTTTGATGTCGGGCTTCTTCGCTTCCGCCTTGAACACCTGGAGGATGTCGCCGAGGATGTTGCCGCAGTCGCCGATGATCGGCACGTCGACACGGATGTTCTTGTTGATCGAGGACGGATCGATGTCGATGTGGATCTTCTTCGAGCCCGGCGAGAACGCATCGACGCGGCCGGTGATGCGGTCGTCGAAGCGCGCGCCGACGCACAGCATGACGTCGCAATCATGCATGGTCATGTTGGCTTCATAGGTGCCGTGCATGCCGAGCATGCCGAGCCAGTTCTTGCCCGACGCCGGATAGGCACCCAGGCCCATCAGCGTGGAGGTGATCGGGAAGCCGGTGACCTCGACCAGCTCGCGCAGGAGCTTGGTCGCCTCGGGGCCGGAATTGATCACGCCGCCACCGCTGTAGATCACCGGGCGCTTGGCATTGGCGAGCAGCGACACGGCCTTGCGGATCTGCGTCGCGTCGCCCTTCACGCGCGGCGCGTACGAGCGGTGCACGTCCGACTTGCGCGGCGGATGATAGGTGCCGGTCGCGAACTGCACGTCCTTGGGCACGTCGACGAGCACCGGGCCGGGACGGCCGGAGGTCGCGACATAGAAGGCCTCGTGCAGCACCTTGGCGAGATCGTTGACGTCGCGCACCAGCCAATTGTGCTTGGTGCAGGGCCGCGTGATGCCGACCGTGTCGCACTCCTGGAACGCGTCGTTGCCGATCAGATGCGTCGGCACCTGGCCGGAGATGCAGACCAGCGGAATCGAGTCCATCAGCGCGTCGGTCAGCGGCGTCACCATGTTGGTGGCGCCGGGACCGGAGGTCACCAGCGCAACGCCCGGCTTGCCGGTCGAGCGCGCATAGCCCTCGGCGGCGTGGCCCGCGCCCTGCTCGTGCCGGACCAGGATGTGCTGGACCTCGCTCTGCTGGAAGATCTCGTCATAGATCGGAAGCACGGCGCCACCGGGATAGCCGAAAATGTCGGTCACGCCATGATCGATGAGCGCGCGAACGATCATCGCGGCGCCGGTCATCTGGTTCGGATCGTGGCTCTTGTCGCTCATTGTCTTGCTCCGGATGCGCTGCTGTCAGCGGCTTCGTTCGTGTCGGGTTCGGGAAATAAAAAAGGCCCCGAAGAGGGCCCATGCACACCGCCTGTCTTGTGGATGGCAGCTAGCCACCCCCGGCGGTGTGCCTGGGTACGACGGCGATAAGGAGTTTGGTAATAATGTTACGCATGGCAGGTGCCCGGCTTCCCAAAGGTTGCGCGAAACATAACGGTCAAAGCCCGGATGTCAAGGCAATGCGACCGTTCCCGCGCGATTTTGGCAATGTAGCGGTGTTCCCAGGGTTCGGCGAGAGGTAAATTCGGGAACCCGGGTACAAAAGCGCGTCAGCGGAGGTCCCGCTCCGCATTCACGATGGCGGCAAGCCACCCCCTCGCCTCCTCCGGCTTCACCCATTCGAACTCGGGCAGTTGGTGCCGGAACCAGGTGAATTGCCGCTTGGCGTAGTGGCGGGTGTCGGCGCGACCGATCGTGGCCGCCTCGTCCAGGCCGATCTCACCGCGCAGATGCCGGATCAGGGCCGGCACGCCATGGGCTTTCATCGCCGGCAGCAGCGGATCGAGATGTCTGGCGGCGAGCCACTCCACCTCCCTCAACGCGCCGGCACCGAGCATGGCATCGAAACGGGCATCGATGCGGGCATAGAGCTCGTCGCGCTCGGGGGCGAGAAACACCGCGCGAAAACTGTCCTTGGGCAGCAGCGGCGGCTGGCCTTCATGGTGCCAGTCGAGCAGCGAACGGCCCGTCGCTTCGACCACTTCGAGCGCGCGCGCGATCCGGGTGCGGTCGCGCAGGTTCAATCGTTCGGCGGCGCGCGGATCACGGCGTGCAAGTTCCTCATGCAGCGCCTCGACGCCGTTCCGCTCCAGCCGCGCGCGCACGTCCTCACGTATTTCGGCGGGAATAGGCGGCACCACGGAGAGGCCCGCCGTCAGCGCCTTGAAATAAAGGCCCGTGCCGCCGATGAAGATCGGCAGGCGGCCTTCGGCTTTCGCCTCGTCCAGCGCCTTCGTCGCGTCGACCACCCATGCGCCGGCCGAGAAATTCACGGCCGCATCGACGTGGCCGTAGAGACGGTGCGGCGCGCGTCCTTCCTCGCCATGTGTGGGGCGCGCGGTGATGATGCGGAGGTCACGATAGACCTGCATGGAATCGGCATTGATGACGATTCCGCCCGTACTCAGGGCAAGCTCGAGCGCCAGCGCCGACTTGCCGCTGGCGGTCGGGCCTGCGATAAGCACGGCCTTGCCAACATGTCTTCTGCTGACTTGTCCCTCGCTCACGAAAACCTCAAATGTCCCTCGTCGCCACGCTGATCTGCAATCCCGACAATCCCGCGCTCGACAGCACCATCGTCGACGGCGCCCGCGCCGTGCTGCCCCAGGCGCAACCTGCGCACTGGCTGTTTGACGGGGTTGCGGTCGACATTCCCTTCGGCGCGCAGGATAACCTCCAAGGCGACCGTCACGCCATCGAACAGCGGTTGCGCGAGCTTCGCGGCGACCTTCCCATCGACATCGTGGTGCAGCCAGTCGGCTTCCGGCGCAAGAAGCTTTTTCTCGCCGACATGGATTCCACCATGATCGGCCAGGAATGCATCGACGAGCTCGCCGATCTCGTCGGAATGAAGGCCCACGTGGCGGCGATTACGGAACGCGCGATGCGCGGCGAGATCGAGTTCGAGCCAGCGCTGCGCGAGCGCGTCGCGCTGCTGAAGGACCTTCCCGCCAGCGTGGTCGACGAGGTGCTGGCCAAGCGCATCACGTTGACGCCGGGCGGCCGCGAACTGGTCGCGACCATGCGCGCCCACGGCGCCTATACCTGTCTCGTCTCCGGCGGCTTCACGCTGTTCACGCGCGCGGTCGCCGCCAAGATCGGCTTCCAGGAGAACCGCGCCAACGAGCTCGTCGTCCGCGACGGCAAGTTCACCGGCGAGGTCAAGGAGCCGATTTTGGGCCGCGCGGCAAAGCTCGCGACGCTGGTGGATCTGATGGAGTCGTTCGATCTCGACGACATCGACTCGGTCGTGGTCGGCGATGGCGCCAACGATCTCGCGATGATCCAGGCGGCGGGCCTGGGCGTGGCGTATCACGCCAAGCCAGCGGTCGCGGCTGCGGCTGCCGCGCGGATCGACCATGGCGATCTCACCGCGCTGCTCTATGCTCAGGGGTATCGGCGGGACGAGTTCGTGGAGGCTTAGCCTCTCCCGTCGTCAGCACTTGCGGCACGCCCAGCGGCCGTAGGGTGGGCAAAGGCGCTTGCGCCGTGCCCACCACTCTTGTCGCGATGGTGGAAAGATGGTGGGCACGCTTCGCTTTGCCCACCCTACTGGATTGTGCGGCGACTACTGCACGCTCAACGCCACAAACCGCAGCTCGCCGTCGGCGTTGGAGACGAGCAGCAGCACAGACTTCTTGCCGTCCTTCTTGAGCTGGTCGACCCGCTTCTGGATGTCGGCGCCGCTGGAGACGGCCTCCTGCGCGACCTCGACGATGACGTCGCCGGCGGAGAGGCGCTTCTCGGCAGCATCCGAATTGGCGTCGACATTGGTGACGACCACGCCCTTGACGCTGTCCTTGATCTTGTAGCGCGTGCGCAAATCCTTGCTGAGCGCGGCAAGATCGAGACCGAGCGCCTTCTGCGTCACCGGCTTCTCGGGCGCCGGCTCGTCGGTCTTGACCGCGGCCTGCACCTTGTCGGGATCCTGGAGACGGCCGAGCGTGACCTTCTTGGTCTCCTCCTGGCCCTTGCGGATGATGACGACATCGACTTCCTTGCCGACCGCCGTGTCGGCGACGACGCGGGAGAGATCCTTGGGATCCTTGACGTCCTTGCCGTCGAACTTGACGACGACGTCGCCGGGCTCGATGCCGGCGGGCTTGGCCGGGCCCTTGTCATCGACGCCGGCGACCAGCGCGCCGCGCGCGGGCTTGATGTTGAGGCTCTCGGCGATCTCGTCGGTGACGCTCTGGATGCGCACGCCGAGCCAGCCGCGGCGCAGTTCGCCGAACTGGCGGAGCTGATCGACCACGGCGACAACCGTCTTCGAGGGCACGGCAAAGCCGATGCCGATCGAGCCGCCGGAGGGCGAGATGATCAGCGTGTTGACGCCGATGACGTCGCCATCGAGGTTGAACAGCGGACCGCCGGAATTGCCGCGGTTGATGGAAGCGTCGGTCTGGATATAGCTGTCATACGGCCCCGAGGAGATGTCGCGGTTCTTGGCCGAGACGATACCGGCCGTCACCGTGCCGCCGAGGCTGAACGGATTGCCAATCGCGATCACCCAGTCGCCGAGGCGCAACTTGTCGGAGTCGCCGAACTTTACCGCCACCAGCGGCTTCGGCGGCTTGATCTTCAGCACGGCGAGGTCGGTCTTCTTGTCGACGCCAACCAGGTCGGCCTTGATCTTGGTGCCGTCGTTGAGGATGACGTTGATCTCGTCGGCGTCCGCGATGACGTGGTTGTTGGTGACGACGACGCCAGCGGTGTCGATGATGAAGCCGGAGCCGAGCGAGTTGGTCTTGCGGGGCGGGTTGTCACCGCGCTCGCCGCCCTTGCTGCCGCCGCCGGGGCCGCGGCGGTTCTTGAAGAAGTCGTCGAAGAACTCCTCGAAGGGCGAGCCGGGCGGCAGTTGCGGCATGGTGTTGCTGCCGCCGCCGCCGCCCTTGGCTTCGACGGTCTGCGAGGTCGAGATGTTGACGACCGCGTCGATCACCTTCTCGGCGACGTCGGCGATCCCGTCCGGGCCACGCGCAAGGGCCGGCGTGCCGAACGCGCTGAATGCACTGACGGCGAGCGCGGCCAGCCCTAAGCGCAAGCGGGTCGGGGCAATGGTGGCAGCGGTCATTGGTATCTCCAGAGAAAAGGATCAGGCGCCAAGGATTCGCCCCCAAGACTGCGCTCGAACGGGGGGACGGCGCAAGCGCGGAGCTTAACGGGCCTCAAGACCCGGATAATACGGCGAAAACCAGTCTCTCGCCTTCACTTTGGCGTTGGCGTGACGCCTAAATCGGACGGCGCATAACCCAGATCAAGACCAGGCCGGCCACGGCCGAACCGATCCCAACCGCCCGCAGGATATTGTCCGGCGTGGCGATGGCGCTTTTCATGGCCTTGCGCATCCAGTTCGGACTTGCCGCGAACATCAAGCCTTCCAGCACGAACAGGATGCCTAAGCCGATGAGGAAGTCGGCGAACGCAATGGACCTCATCGGAATGGAACCTCCCGTAGTGCTGTTCTTGTCTGGACGAAGGGCGGCAGAACTGCCGCCCTCTGTCTAGCTCACGGCTTCGCCGGCGTCTCGGTTGCCGTCTTGCCGGACGGGTTACCAAAGAACCGGAAGAAATCCGAGTCCGGCCGCAGCAGGAAGCGGGTGTCGTTCGCGCGCAGCCCGTTCTCATAGGCCGTCATCGACCGGTAGAAGGCGAAGAAGTCGGCGTCCTTGCCGTAGGCTTCCGCGAACAGGCGGTTGCGCTCGGCGTCGCCGACGCCGCGGATCTGCTCGGCCTGCGATTTGGCTTCCGCCTCGATCACGGTCGCCTCGCGGTCGGCCTTGGAGCGGATCTCCTGTGCCTTCTGGCCGCCCTGCGCACGGAACTCGGCGGCTTCGCGCTCGCGCTCGGTCTTCATGCGCTGGTAGACCGCCTGGCTGTTCTGCTCCGGCAGGTCGGCGCGGCGGATCCGGACGTCGACGACCTGGATACCGTAGCCGTCGGCCTCGCGATCGAGCTGGTCGCGGATGCGCTGCATCAGCTTCTCGCGGTCGTCGCGCACCACGTTGATGAAGGTGACCTCGCCGAGCACGCGGCGCAGCGCCGCGTTCAGGAGCGTGGTGAGCTGGATGTTGGCGGCCTGGATCGAGCCGACGCTCTGGTAGAAGCGCAGCGCGTCCTTGATGCGGTAACGCGCGAAGGCGTCGACCACGAGCCGCTTCTGGTCGGACGCGATCGCTTCCTGCGACGGGTTCTCCAGATCGAGGATCCGCTTGTCGATGTTGATCACCGAATTCCACGGCGCCTTGAAGTGCAGGCCGGGCGCGGTGACGACGTCGACGGGACGGCCGAACTGCAGCACGATGGTCTGCTCGGTCTGTTGCACCGTGAACAGCGACATGTAGCCGACGATCACGACGAGCAGGAGGGCGAGCAGCGTGACGATACCTGTGACCGGAGACCTCATCGGTTGCCTCCGCTCGACTGCTGACCGGTGGTAGGCGGCCGCTTGGTCGTCAACTCACTGAGCGGCAGATAGGGCACAACGCCCTGGCCCGAGGGGCCGCCGTCATAGACGAGCTTGTCGGCGCCGCCGAGCACGCGCTCCATCGTCTCAAGATAGATCCGTTCACGCGTCACGTCGGGCGCCTTCTTGTATTCCTCGTAAACCTTCAGGAAGCGCGAGCTCTGGCCCTTGGCCTCGGCGACCGTCTGCTCCCTGTAGCCTTCGGCGGCCTGCGTGATCTGCGCCGCACGTCCGCGTGCCTGCGGCACGACCTGGTTGGCGTAGGTCTGCGCCTCGTTCTGCAACTGCTCGAGATTGGCGCGCGCCGCCTGGACGTCGCGGAACGCGTCGATCACCTGCGCCGGCGGGTCGACCTTCTGCATCTGCACCTGGCTGATGAGAATACCGGCGCCGTAGCTGTCCAAGGTCCTCTGGATCAACTCCTGCACGCCCTGTTCGGTAACGTTGCGCGCACCGGTCAGGATCGGCTGGATCTGCGAGCGGCCGATCACCTCGCGCATCGCGCTCTCGGAGACCGCCTTCACGGTGCCTTCGGGATTCTGGATGTTGAAGAGGAAGTCGCCGACGCCGTCCGGCTTGATGCGCCAGAGCACGGTGAAGTCGACGTCGACGATATTCTCGTCGCCGGTCAGCATCAGGCTCTCTTCCGGCACGTCACGAATGGAGCGGCCGCGTCGTGCCGGATCGTCGATCAGCGTCATGCCTATGGAGATCGTGTTGACGCGCAACGCCTTCGGCAGCAGCACGGTTTCGATCGGATAGGGCAGATGATAGTTCAGACCCGGCTGCACGGTGCGGACATGCTTGCCGAAGCGCAGCACGACGCCGAGCTCTTCGGATTGCACCCGGAAGAAGCCCGACAGCAGCCAGAACGCGATGATGAGCAGGACGATCAGCGTGATGCCGATGCCGGAGAAATAGCCGCCCGGCATGATCTGCTGGAGGCGGTCCTGGCCGCGCCGCAGAAGGTCTTCCAGATCCGGCGGCCTTGGCCCGACCGGTTGCGGGCCGTTGCCCCATGGTCCCTTCGGACCCGAGCCCCATGGGCCACCGCCCTGATTCTTCCACGGCATTCGACGCTCTCCTCGGCAGGGTGAAAATCGCCCCCGCCCGCTTTGTCCGGTCCGGCTTTATAGGGGACAGGCAAGTCCCTTACAACGCGGCCCGGGCTGTCCTTCGAGCTATGCTCGGGCACGAAAAAGTCAATGTAAACATTGACGAATGCGGTTAATTGCCCGCCCGCCGACGATATGTCACATAGGAGTAGTCGGCGCTGTCGTCGGGGCCGGCAGGATGCCGGATGCGCCCAACCTCATCCCACTCTGCCTTGTCGATGTCGAAATGCGTGTCGCCTTCGGGACGCGCATGCACTTCGGTGATTTCGAGGCGATCGGCGCGATCGAGCCATTGCCGATAGATCTCGGCGCCACCGATCACCGCGATCTCGGCGACCGAACGCCGCAGGGCATCGCCAAGCGCAACCGCGCCCGCATCGGCAGCCGATGTCGTGACGATGGCGCCATTGGCGCGATAATCCGCATCGCGCGTGATGACGATGTTGGTACGGCCAGGAAGCGGCCGGCGCAGGGTTTCGAAGGTCTTGCGGCCCATGATCACGGGCTTGCCGATCGTGAGCGCCTTGAAGCGCGCCATGTCGGATTTCAATCGCCACGGGAACCCGTTGCCGGCGCCGATGACGCCGTTCTCCGCGATCGCGACGACGAAGATGATCTCCATCAGGACGCGCTCCCTGCAAGTCGTGTCAGCGCGGGGCCGGTGACGCGGCACAGCGTCCAGTCGTCCATCATGACGGCGCCGAGCGATTTGTAGAACGCGATCGACGGCGCATTCCAGTCGAGCACCGCCCATTGCAGCCGCGACCAGCCGTTGTCGACGCACTCCCTGGCGAGATAGACCAGCAGCGCCTTGCCAAGGCCCTTGCCCCGATGCGACGGCCGCACATAGAGATCTTCGAGATAGATGCCGTGACGGCCGCTGAAAGTGGAGAAATTGACGAACCAGACCGCAAAGCCGACCGGCTCGCCGTTCCACTCGGCAATCGCGCAATAGAGCTGCGGACGCTCGCCCAACAGCGCTTCCGCAATCATCGCCTCGGTCGCCTCGACTTCGTGCGAAAGCTTTTCGTATTCGGCAAGCTCGCGGATGAGAGCAAGAACCAGCCCGGCTTCACCGGCGCGCACGCGGCGGATGGTCAACGACATCTGCGCTAGACCGCGACTTCCGCCTTGATGTGCGGATGCGGATCGTAGCCGACGAGCTCGAAATCCTCGTAACGGAAGGAGAAGATGTCCTTCACATCAGGATTGATCCGCATCACCGGCAGCGTCCGCGGCGCACGCGTGAGCTGGAGCTTCGCCTGCTCCAGGTGATTGGAATAAAGATGGGTGTCGCCGAGCGAATGCACGAAGTCGCCGGGCTTCAATCCCGTGACCTGCGCCACCATCATGGTGAGCAGCGCGTAGGAAGCGATATTGAAGGGCACGCCGAGGAAGACGTCGGCCGAGCGCTGATAGAGCTGGCACGACAATTTGCCGTTGGCGACATAGAACTGGAAAAGCAGGTGGCAGGGCGGCAGCGCCATCTTCTCGACGTCGGCGGGATTCCAGGCGGTGACGATCAGCCGGCGAGAATCCGGGGTGCGCTTGATCATGTCGATGACATTGGCGATCTGGTCGATGCTGTGCCCGTCGGCCGTGGGCCAGGAACGCCATTGATGGCCATAGACCGGCCCGAGATCGCCATTGGCATCGGCCCACTCGTCCCAGATGGTGACGCCGTTGTCGCGCAGATATTTGATGTTGGTGTCGCCCTTCAGGAACCACAACAGCTCATGCACGATCGCCTTCAGCGGCAGCCGCTTGGTGGTCAGCATCGGGAAGCCGGCAGACAGGTTGAAGCGCATCTGATGGCCGAACACCGACAGCGTGCCGGTGCCGGTCCGGTCGGTCTTCTCGGCGCCGTCTGAAAGAATCCGCTCGAGCAGGTCCTGATACTGGTGCATGTGCCATTGAGCCTTTGGGGAGGCGGCGAACTTAACGGCGCGCCCCGCGCTACGACAGCAGCGATTCGCTGTTTAACCCCATTATACCCCGAAAAGTGACTGTTCCCGGTGCAAACAACAAGGGGCGGAACTTGCGTCCCGCCCCTCGCCTATCGGCTTGAAAGTGCTCGTTAAGTTGCCGGCTTGAGCACCGGGGTCCACTTCGCGATCTCGTTCTTGACGAGGGTCGCCAGCGCCTCCGGCGTCCGGTCCTTGGGACCCGGAATGACGCTACCGAGCTCGAGCAGGCGCTTCTTCACGGTCTCGTCGTCGAGCGCCTTGATGGCGGCGGCATTCAGGCTCGCAATGATCGCGGGCGAAGTTCCCTTCGGCGCGAACATCGCGTTCCAGGCCTGGGCCTGGAACGCAGGCAGGCCGGCCTCCGCCGTGGTCGGCACGTTCGGCAGCGACGGATTGCGCTCGGCCGTCGCGATCGCATAGGCCTTGATGGTGCCGGCATTGATCTGCGGCACCGCATTGACGATCTGGTCGCACATGTAGTCGACCTGTCCGGCCACCAGCGCATTCATCGCGGGGCCCGTGCCGTTGAAGGGCACGCCGACCGGCTTGATGTCGAGGATCGAGTGCAGGAGCTCGCAGGAGACGTGCGAGACCGAGCCGACGCCGGCATGCGCGGCATTGACCTTCTCGGCGTTCGCTTTCACGTAGGCGACGAACTCCTTGAGGTCTTTCGGCGGAAAGTCCTTGCGCGCCAGGATCAGGATCGGCGTGCCCGCGAGCAGCGCGACCGGCTCAAAATCCTTTTCGGGATGGTAGGCGAGTTTCGGATAGAGCGGCACGGAGGCGGCATGCGTGCCCATATGCCCGGTAATGAGCGTATAGCCGTCATTGGCCGCGCGCGCAGCGCGCGTGGTCGCGGTGGTGCCGCCGGCGCCGACCACGTTCTCGATGATGATGCTCTGTCCGAGCGTCTGCGCCATGTGCCCGGTGACGATGCGCGAAATCACGTCGGTCGGTCCGCCGGCCGCGAACGGCACGATCATGGTGATGCTGCGCGTCGGATAGGTCTGCGCCTCCGCCGGTGCGACAAAGCCGCACAACGATGCGAACGCTGCGGCACATGCGCCCGCAAGCGCGCGAATGGAAGTCATCTCGATCCCCTCGGACGTAAAACAAAAATGCCGGCCACAGGGCCGGCATTTTCATTTCACGAAGCGGTCACACAAGTCGATTCGACTTCCGAATGCGGCGTGCGGACGCAGGGCGCCGCGACGACGCAGGCGCGGTCAGTTCTCGGATTCGGTGAACACCTCGTCGCGCTTGGCGCGCAGCACGGGCAGGACCGTGAGGATCAGCAGAAACGCCGCGATCGCCAACAGCACCGCCGACAACGGACGCGTCAGGAACACGCTCCAGTCGCCGCGCGAGATCAGAAGCGCACGACGCAGGTTCTCTTCCATCAGCGGTCCGAGCACCATGCCGAGCAGCAGCGGCGCCGGCTCGAAATCGTGCTTGATCAGCCAGTAGCCGACCAGACCGAAGACGCCCGCGAGAATGACGTCGACCGGTGCGTTGTTCACCGAGTAAATGCCGATCGCGCAGAAGATCACGATCGAGGGGAACATCAGCCGGTAAGGCACGCGCAGCAGCCGCACCCAGATTCCGACGAGCGGCAGGTTGATGATGATCAGCATCAGATTGCCGATCCACATCGAGGCGATCATGCCCCAGACCAGATCCGGCTGCTTCTGCATGACCTGCGGGCCCGGCACGATGCCGTGGATGGTCATCGCGCCGACCATCAGCGCCATCACCGCGTTCGGCGGGATGCCGAGCGTCAGCAGCGGAATGAACGATGTCTGCGCCGCAGCGTTGTTGGCGCTTTCCGGCCCCGCCACGCCCTCGATCGCGCCGCGGCCAAACCGCGACGGGTTCTTGGCGAGCTTCTTCTCGAGCGTATAGGCCGCAAACGACGCGATGACCGCGCCGCCGCCGGGCAGGATGCCGAGGATCGAGCCGAGCACCGTGCCGCGCAGGATCGCAGGCGCCGAATCGACCAGGTCTTTCCTGGTCGGCATCAGGCCGGTGATCTTCTGCTGCACCAGATCGCGGTTCATCTCGGCGCCGGCGTCGAGGTTACGGATGATCTCGGCGAAGCCGAACACACCCATCGCTACCGTCGCGAAGCCGAGGCCGTCGGCGAGCTCCGGAATGTTGAAGGCCATGCGCGAGGCGCCGGTCTCGATGTCCGAGCCGACGATCGAGAGCAGCAGGCCGAACACGATCATCGCGATCGCCTTCAGCACCGAGCCTTTGGCCAGCACCACCGCGAAGATCAGGCCGAGCACCATCAGCGAGAAATACTCGGCCGGACCGAACGCCAGCGCGAGCTTCGTGAGCGGCGCGCCGAGGACGGCGATCAAAACGGTCGCAACGCAGCCGGCGAAGAACGAGCCGATCGCGGCGATCGCCAGCGCCGGGCCGGCACGGCCCTGCTTGGCCATCTGGTGGCCGTCGATGGCGGTGACGACCGATGTCGCCTCACCGGGTATGTTGACCAGGATCGACGTCGTCGAGCCGCCATACTGGGCGCCGTAATAGATGCCGGCGAGCATGATCAGCGCGCCGACCGGCGGCAGGCCGAAAGTGATCGGCAGCAGCATCGCGACCGTCGCGATGGTGCCGATGCCCGGCAACACGCCGACCAGCGTGCCCACGAGGGCACCAATCAGGCACATCAGCAGGTTGATCGGAGAGAACGCGACGGCAAAACCGTGAGCGAGGTTGGCAAAGAGCTCCATTACACCCTCACTGAACCAGGAAACGCGGGAACATCGGCATCGGCAACCCGAGCACGTACGGGAACAGGATTGCGCAGCCGAGCGTCAGGCAGGCGCCGACGATGGCGGCCTCCAGCCAGCGCGTCTCATGCGAGCCCAGCGCCGCAATCATGAAGCTCACGAAGGCCGTGACCACGAGGCCGAGTGGCCGGATCGCCAGCGCGAAAAACAGGATCGCGACCATCACGAACAGAGGCCCGCGCCAGGAATAATGGGCCATCGCCGGCCCATCGGTCAAAAGGCCGGTCAAGGCGATGCCGGCCGACAAGGCCACCAGCAATCCACCGAACATCCGCGGCGCCGTGCCGGCGCCGAAGGAGAAGCCGCGCATGCCCTGCAGATCGCTCGACGCCCACAGCGCGAACAGGGCGAGCGCCATCAGGATGACGCCGCCGACATAGTCCTGCGCCGACCGGATCGTCATGAACAGCGTGAGGATCGCCACTGCAAACAGTGGATAGGAATAGATCAGGGCCAGCAGCACATCGGATGATGCCTTCTTGGTGCCGGCACCGAACGATCCGAATATGGCACTGGGCGCGCCGGCGAGCAGCGCCGTCGCATGGCCGGTTACGACCTGCAGTGGGCCGCGCCCGGCACCCCAGCCGAAGATCGTCCCGATCGACCAGATGAATTCGAAAATCTGCGGCGCGATCGCCAGCAGGCAGAAGCCGATCGCCACCGAGGTGTTTCGGGTGGCAGTCGCCGAGTGGCCCATCGTGTCGGCCATGCTTGTCTCCTCCGCGACTCCTAAGTCACGAGCACTGTTGTTCTAATCGGCTGGAAAAGGATCCCCCGCCCGGATCACTGCCTAGCGATTTTCATTACACAATGCCAGCAAAACCAATCAGGCCTCCGGCGAGCAGAAGCCAGAGTGGATTGATGCGCGAGACGGACGCGAGCACTGCAACCGCCGCGGTCAGAAGCAGCGCAGCAAAGGTGCGATCGGTCGACTGGGCCAGGATCAGGGCGCTGGCTGCCATCAATCCAATCGATAGCGGAACCAGTGCAGTCTGAATCAAGGCGGGCCAGCGCGATTGGCTGGGCCGGCTCAGCAGACGGCTGACATAATAGGCAAGCAGCGCCGTCGGCAGGCACATCGCCAGCGTCGCCGCCAGCGCGCCGGGGATGCCGGCGACGGCATAGCCGATTAACGTGACGATAAGTACGTTCGGACCTGGCGAGAGCTGTGCGATCGCATAGGCGTCGGCGAACTGCTTCTCGGTCATCCAGTGATGCACGTCGACTGCGATGCGGTGCATCTCCGGCACCGCCGCCGCAGCGCCGCCGACTGCGAACAACGACATTAGACCAAAGGTGGAGATCAGCGCCCAGATCGGGTTTTCGCTGTTCATACTGCTACCTTCCGCCGCACCCAATATGTGACGCCGATACTGATGGGAATCGCGACCAGCAGCACCGCCTGGAGCGGCAGGCGAAGCACGCCGATCGCAACGAACACGCCGAGCATGAGAATGAGCACGACGACGTCCATCCGCTTGAGCAATGGCATCATCATGCGGAAGACCACCGCGATCAGCAGCCCGACCGCCGCGCAGGAGATGCCCGCGAGGATCCGGCGCAGCACCTCCACATCGCCGAACCGGGCGTAGATGATCGCAAGCACGGTCATGATCACCGTCGGCGGCAGCAACAGCCCGGTAAAGGCGGCAACGCCGCCGGCGATGCCGCGCAGCCGCGACCCGAACACCATCGACAGGTTCACGATGTTGGGCCCGGGCAGGAAATGGCAGAGCGCAAAGGTCTCGTTGAACTCGTCCGCCGTCATCCAGCGGTGCTGATCGACAATGGCGTGGCGGGCAAACACCAGGACCCCGCCAAAGCCGGCCAACGACATCCGGGCGAAGGCCAGGAACAACGCGACGAGGCCGGGCGGAGGAGCGTGGGCGGCTGGATGGTCCGGCTCTTGATCTGGCTCTTGATCCGGCTCTTGGGCGGCCGGTGCTGAATCCGTGGACATGTCAGGAGCTTAGAACGCTGGCCGTCCCAGGGCCAAGATCATACCGAGGCCCGCCCGGGACCTATCCAAAGGGAACCGTGGGATCGCCGCTCGAAACACCTGTCATTTGAAACCTTTGCCCCCTATATTGGGGGTGCCGGTTCGCCGGCTATGGAAATAAACGGTCGTCGCAATAAACCATTCGGACCCGGGGGCGGTACCCGGCGCCTCCACCAAAGCCCACCAGCGGGCTCACCCAGAGCGGGCTTTGGCGGGGGCGAAATAGGATCGACGAGGGCGTAAAGGGCGTTCTTTTTCTCGGTATTGTTCCGCCGTTATCGGGCTATGCAATAGTTGCCAACGACAACTTTGCTCCGGTTGCTCAGGCTGCGTAACGCAGTTTGAAAGACCATTCTGAAGTCCTAACGGGTTAAGCTCCGTTAGGCGGGGTTCGGAGGCACCTGGCAACAGAAGCCTCCACTTACCTCTTATTTCCTTTCCGGCGGGGACTCCTGCTGACCCGTCAGGCGCGGTACTATTGCGGCTTGGCGAGTCGGGCCGGCAGGGCCCAACTCCTGGAATGCAACAGGACCACCATGGCGACCGATCATATCCGATACGATGTGCTGGCCCGCGACGCGCTGCGCGGCGTGCTGCGGAAGGTGCTGACCGATGCCGCGTCCCATGGACTGCCGGGCGAGCACCATTTCTTCATCACCTTCATGTCGAAGGCCGAGGGCGTGAAGCTGTCGTCGCGGCTCCTGGCGCAATATCCGGAAGAGATGACGATCATCCTCCAGCACCAGTTCTGGGATCTGACCGTGCTTGAGGACCGCTTCGAGGTCGGCCTGTCCTTCGGCGGCATTCCGGAGCGGCTGATCGTGCCGTTCAGCGCGATCAAGAGCTTCCTCGATCCGTCCGTGAAGTTCGGCCTCCAGTTCGACACCTCCGATGTCGCCGAGGTCTCGCCCGAGACATTGCCGGCCGCTCCCGCGCCGTCGGCCGTCGCGGTGCCCGCACCTGCCAGTGAACCGGCGGAAAGCGCCGAGGAGCCGACCGCCCCGAACCAGGGCGGCGCTGAGGTGGTGCGGCTCGATCGTTTCCGCAAGAAATGATCTAGGTTGGACCCGAAACGGTCGCGCCCGGCCAAACTGCCGATATAGAAGAGCACATGAAGAGGCTGCGCGGAATTCCGCGCCGCAGAATGGATGTGCTCATGGCCAAGACTGCTCGCTCGAAGACTGCTCGCTCGAAGACTGCCCGCCCCGCCAGCCGCACCGAGACCGACAGTTTCGGTCCCATCGAGGTCCCCGCCGATCGCTATTGGGGGGCGCAGACCGAACGCTCGCGCCAGAATTTCCGCATCGGCATCGACCGCATGCCGATCGAGCTCGTGCATGCGCTCGGGATCGTCAAGCTCGCCGCCGCACAATCCAACCTCGCGCTCGGCCTGCTCGACCAGCGCCGGGCCAATGCCATCATCCGCGCCGCGCGCGAGGTGATCGAGGGCAAGCTGGACGATCATTTCCCGCTGGTCGTGTGGCAGACCGGCTCGGGCACGCAGAGCAACATGAACCTCAACGAGGTCATCGCCAACCGCGCCAATGAGCTGCTCGGCGGCGAGCTCGGCGCCAAGAAGCCGGTGCATCCCAACGATCACGTCAACATGAGCCAGTCGTCGAACGACTCGTTCCCGACCGCGATGCACATCGCGGCCGCAAGCCGCATCAATGCCGATCTCGTCCCTGCCCTCGGCGAGCTGTTGCGCGCGCTCCGCAAGAAGGAGAAAGAGTTCGCAAAAATCGTCAAGATCGGGCGGACACACACCCAGGACGCGACGCCGCTGACGCTCGGCCAGGAATTTTCCGGCTACGCCGCGCAGGTCGAAAGCGGCATCGCCCGCCTCAAGGTCGCGGTGAAGGACCTCTATCCGCTGGCCCAGGGCGGCACCGCCGTCGGCACCGGCCTCAACTCCAAGCCGCGCTTCGCAAGACTGTTCGCAAAGCACGTTACCGGGATTACGAAGCTGCCCTTCACCAGCGCCGCCAACAAATTCGAGGCGCTGGCCTCGAACGACGCCTATGTGCTGGCGCACGGCGCCATCAATTCCGTCGCGACAGGCCTGTTCAAGATCGCCAACG
The DNA here is from genome assembly GCF_052075995.1 of Bradyrhizobium sp. 613_E4_N2_2. Classification (NCBI taxonomy): domain Bacteria; kingdom Pseudomonadati; phylum Pseudomonadota; class Alphaproteobacteria; order Hyphomicrobiales; family Nitrobacteraceae; genus Bradyrhizobium; species Bradyrhizobium sp. 613_E4_N2_2. The sequence goes on along the minus strand of NZ_CP197234.1, from coordinate 2,176,674 downwards.
ACATCCGCCTGCTCGGATCGGGCCCGCGCTCGGGCCTCGGCGAGCTGATCCTGCCGGAGAACGAGCCGGGCTCCTCGATCATGCCCGGCAAGGTCAACCCGACGCAGTGCGAAGCGATGACGATGGTGTGCTGCCAGGTGTTCGGCAATCACACTGCGATCACAGTCGCCGGCAGCCAGGGCCATTTCGAGCTCAACGTCTACAAGCCCGTGCTCGCCTACAACATGCTGCACTCGATCCGGCTGATGGCGGACGCCGCGCGCTCCTTCACCGAACATTGCGTCAGCGGCATCCGTGCCGACGAAAAGCGCATCAGGGAGCTGATGCAGCGCTCGCTGATGCTGGTGACCGCGCTCGCCCCGAAGATCGGCTATGACAACGCCGCCAAGGTGGCGAAGACCGCGCATGCCAACGGCACCACGCTGAAGGAGGAGGCGCTGCGGCTCGGCTTCGTCTCAGCCGACGAGTTCGACCGGCTGGTGCAGCCGGAGAAAATGACGCGGCCTGGATGAATTCCGAATTCCGATAGTCATCCGTAATGATACGGTGCCCTGGGGCTCATAAATATAAGGCCTAAGGGCCGGGATTTGATTACCGTCAATGTTGTGGCGAGGCGGCGTGCTACGCAGGCCTCTCTGCCCTTTGACGGGGCTAATTCATCGTTTGATGGCCCGAGGGGCCAATTGACGAGGACGAGCGAATGGCGATCAAGTCTCATAGGGCGCAACACGGCACCCAGTTTCTGAATGTTTCATCCTGCCAGAAGAGGAGCGGATGATGGAGACGCGGCATGGGGAACGTCATCAACCTGAATCGTTTCAGGAAGCGCGCCGAGCGGGAAGCCACGGCGAAGCAGGCGGACGTCAACCGGGCGAAGTTCGGCCGCACGAAGGCGGAGCGGTCGGCGGAGGAGACGCGCGCGGACCAGGCGAAGGCGCATCTGGACCAGCATCAGATCGATCGCGAGGATCAGTCATGAAGTCGCCCGTGGTGAAACGGTCGATCGTGGTCGCCGGCCACAAGACCAGCGTCAGCCTGGAAGAGGCGTTCTGGAACGGCATGAAGGAGATCTCGGGCCTGCGCAACATGACGCTGTCCGAGCTGGTCGGCGAGATCGACGGCAACCGCCAGCAGGGCAATCTGTCCTCGGCGATCCGCCTGTTCGTCCTCGACTACTTCAAGAGCCGCGCCATGGCCGCCATCCAGCCGGAAAAGGTCCCGGCCCAGTAGCCGTTGGGCGTCCTCCAACGGCGCCTCACGGTTCTGCACTTTAAAATCACTCTAAGGTGCAGTTTCAGCCGACCCGCGCGCTTGACCTCACTGCCCTGCGTTGAAAATACAGGGCATGACCGACACCAATGACACGCGTTCGCGGATGCCGCTGGGCCTGGCCCAGCGCGGCTATATCGGCGTCATCCAACACCTTTCTGCCGGGGATGCCGGCTCGGCGCTCTCGGACATCGAGCTCGAGAGCCGGCTGATCGAGCTCGGCTTCGTCGAGGGCGCCCGGGTCGAGGTCCTGCACGAGGGCCTGGTCGGGCGCGACCCGATCGCCGTCCGTGTCGACAACATCACGATCGCGGTCCGCCGTCGTGAAGCCATGGCCATCATTGTCGCCTAGATAGCGACCGGAAATCTGATCCCATGGAAGCTCCTCTGCTGCATCTCGCCCTGGTGGGCACGCCGAACAGCGGCAAGACGTCGCTGTTCAACGCGCTGACCGGCAGCCGACAGAAGGTCGCGAACTATCCCGGCGTCACCGTCGAGCGCAAGGAAGGCTTCTTCGTTACGCCCCTGGGACGCCAGGTCTCGGTGGTCGACCTCCCCGGCACCTACTCGCTGCGCGGCCGCAGCCCGGACGAGGAGATCACCCGCGACTTCGTGCTCGGCAAGGCGTCCGGCGAGACCGTGCCCGACCTCGTGCTGTGCGTGGCCGACTCGACCAATCTGCGCCTGACCATCCGCCTGCTGCTGGAGCTGAAGCGCACCGGCCGGCCGATGATCCTCGTGCTCAACATGTTCGACATCGCGAGCCGGCGCGGCATCACCGTCGACGTGGAGCGGCTCGCCAAGGAGCTCGGCGTGCCCGTGGTCACCTCGATCGCGGTGCGCAAGAGCGGCACGGCCGACCTGTTGGCGCTGACGGACGAGATCTCGGCGAAACTCGCCGCGGAGCCGCGGGAGAACAGCTGGCGCGCGCTCAGCGTCGCCGAGCTGCGCGCCACCCAGCGCGAGGCCGACCGCATCATCGCCGACTGCGTCAGCCTGCCAAGCCGGCCCGACACCTGGACCGCGCGGATCGATGCCGTTGTGCTGCATCCGGTCGGCGGCCTGATCGTGCTCGCTCTCATCCTGTTCGTGATGTTCCAGGCGGTGTTCGCCTGGGCGCAGCCGCTGATGGACCTGCTCAACAACGGCTTCGACGCGCTCGGCGAATTCGTGCACGCCACCCTGCCCGCCGGCCTGCTGCAGAGCTTCCTTCAGAACGGCGTGATCTCAGGCGTCGGCAGCGTCATCGTGTTCCTGCCGCAGATCATCATCATCTTCCTGTTCATCCTGCTGCTGGAAGACTTCGGCTACATGGCGCGCGCCGCGTTCCTGATGGACCGCATCATGGGCGGCGCCGGCCTGCACGGCCGCGCCTTCATTCCGCTGCTGTCGAGCTTTGCCTGCGCCATTCCCGGCATCATGGCGACGCGCGTGATCGACAACAAGCGCGACCGGCTGACCACGATCCTGATCGCGCCGCTGATGACCTGCTCGGCGCGCATTCCCGTCTATACGCTGATCATCTCGGCCTTCATTCCGGCCAGGGACGTCTGGGGCTTCATTAACCTCCAGGGCCTCGTGATGTTCGGCCTCTACGCCGCCGGCATCACCAGCGCGCTGGTCGTCTCGTTCCTGATCAAATTCTTCATGCTGCGCGACTATGCGCCGGCGCCGTTCATGCTGGAGCTGCCGGACTACAAGATGCCGCGGCTGAAATCGATCGCGATCGGCGTCTACACGCGGGCGAAAATGTTCCTGCACCGCGCCGGCACCACGATCTTCTCGATGATGGTGCTGATCTGGTTTCTGGCCTCGTTCCCGCAGCCGCCCGCGGGCGCCACCGAGCCGGCGATCGACTTCAGCCTGGCCGCGATCATCGGCAAGGCGCTCGAGCCCCTGCTCGCCCCCGTCGGCTTCAACTGGCAGATCGCGGTCGCGCTGATCCCGGGCATGGCGGCGCGCGAGGTCGCGGTCGCAGCCCTCGGCACCGTCTATGCGATCGAAGGCGGCAAGGAAGCGGCCGAGCAGATCGGCCAGGTGTTGGCGACGAAATGGTCGCTCGCGACCGCGCTGTCGATGCTGGCCTGGTACATCTTCGCCCCGCAATGCGCATCCACGCTCGCCGTGATCCGGCGCGAGACCGGAAGCTGGACCTGGATGGCCGTGACCTTCTTCTACATGCTGGTGCTCGCCTATGCCGCGAGCCTCCTGACCTACAACGTCGCGGTCGCGTTAGGGGCGGGATAAGGCCCCCTCAAACCAAAACTGCGAAAACAACCCCATGCACAGTAGACGTGGGTTGTGAAATCAATGGCTTACGCATTTGCAAAAACCACCCGGGCCAAGGACTAATGCGCGCCGGTTGCACCGTCGGGCAAAACACTGGCACAATGGTATCGTCGAAGAATTGCCAAGACCGGGATCAGGATCGGGATAGAGATCCGCTAGCGCGGATACCACTGACCGCGAGGGTCATACTGATGCGCGAAGGCGTAGCTCGGATTGACGCCGCAATAGGCACTGATCCCTGAAGCGGTTGCCATGCACTGCTCATAGGTCGCGAATTGGCAATTGCCTGGGTATCCCCAGATCCGCCCCTGCAAGCAGTAGCTATTAGGAACACCCGGGGCGACGTTGCCATGGCGATACTGGCGTTCGGCCGCGGACGAGATCGAGGCTGCCGACACCAGAATTGAGCTAACCGATAGAATTGCGAAAAGCAGGCGGGTCATCTTCATCTCCTGATTTAAGTTCCGTCGGATGCTGCGCGCCAACCTGCCTTCTGGCTGCGAACATCAAACCCAATTGGGCGCGCGCGGTCCCAACGAAAATCAACGGATCTAAGGCAGGGGGCACGAGGCCGCACACACGAATGCGGCTGCTGCCGCAGTAAGTCGTCTTGCATCCATAGTTGTCTCCGTGAGCTGGTGAAGTCCAGCCATCGAAGCATGGAAACCTTACGAGGCCTCACGTTGCGCTAGATCAAGGCGGCGTATCGCGACATGCCAAACCTCGTCCTGTCCGTTGGTACAATGAACCTTAGGACGATAGTCACTCGTCCCGCTTTCGAACAAGCTCGATATCAGGAACAACAAGAGCCGCGCGACACTGTCCCCGTTTCAGCACATGCTCCGCGACTGACGAACCCGATCGCTATGAGATTGAGGAGTTGGTCCAATGCTGATGCACGCAACCCCGGTCTCCCTTCCCCGCCCGCATTCTCTTAGCGAACTCGGAATGACCGCCGCCTCGAATCCGGTGGTCAGCCTGCGCGAATTCACCTACAGGCGCGACAGCGAGATCTACGGCGAGAAGGAGCCCGCCGAATACATCTACCAGGTCAAGTCAGGCACAGTACGAAGCTACAAGCTGCTGTCCGACGGGCGCCGGCAGATCAATGCGTTTCATGTTCCCGGCGACACCTTCGGGCTGACGAATGGCGGTGTCCATCGCTTCACGACGGAAGCGGTGACGGACACGACCGTGCGGCTGATCAGGCGGGAGAGCCTCGACGCTGTTGCCGGGAGCGACGGCACCTTGGCCGGAAGCCTGCTCCATATGACCACGACGAATCTCCGGCATGCCGAGGACCACATGCTGCTGCTTGGACGCAAGACGTCGCTGGAGCGGGTTGCTGCCTTTCTGATCGAAATGGACAGGCGGCTCACGGCCGCAGGCGTCCTCGCGCTGCCGATGTCGAGGCGTGACATCGCGGATTATCTCGGTATGACGCTCGAGACCGTCTCGCGATCTCTCTCGCATTTGCGCGCGCTTGGGATCCTCGGTTTCATCGACAAGAACCAGCGTCACATCGTGCTCTTGGACAGACAACAACTCGCCGGGTTCGACCGTCGGAACTGACGCCGGAAGCGGCGGACATCCTCGCGTTTTCGCGCTTCCCATGAAAAAGGCCCCGGTCCATGCCGGGGCCTGAAGTCACTGGGAAGACACAGGCTCAGTAGCGAGCACCATAACCAGCACCATAACCGCCGAAGCGATAGTTCACGCGAACCGTGACCATGTCGATATCCTGGGTGACACCGCTGCCGGTGAGGGTGAACCCACCGGGTGTGACCACGCCTGCGAAGGAGGTGTTGTCACGCCCCATCCAGAGGTGGTCGTATTCGACACCGACCGTCCAGTTCGGGCTGAAGCCATACTCCCAGCCGACACCCAGGGCACCGCCCCAGCGCGTGTGACCTGCCGAGGCGAGGCCGACGCCGGTGACATTGTTGAAGATGTCAAAGCGATTGCGCGTCACGGCGGCGCCGCCCTTCACGTAGAGCAGTGAGGCGTTCCATGCCCAACCGAGCTGAGCCGTGAACAGCCCGATCGCATCGGTCTTGCCCGTGGTCGAGATAAACGGATCGATCACGCTGACGCGTGTGTTCTTGATCTCGGCCCAATCACCCTGAGCTTCCAGGCCGAGCACGAACTGATTGGTCTGCCAGCGATACCCGATCTGTCCACCGACGAGGCCTCCGGAGCGATCGGCGCAACCACTTGCGACGTTGCCTGCGGGCGTTATCAAATCGACGCAACCGTGGCTCTGCCCCCAGCCTCCGTTGGCGCCGATGTAAAATCCGGTCCAGTTGTAAACCGCCACCACCGGTGCCGGCGGCGGCGCCTTGACGGCCATATCGGCCGCCATGGCCGGAGCCGCCATGCTCAGCGCCGCGAAGCCGATCGCCGCGATCGAAAGCTTTTTCATCGTTTCGTCCCCTTTGCTCAAATTTCTTTCGTCAGAAGCGAGCCCTAATGCAGGCTGGCGTGCATAAAGCTTGCGAACATCCTGAAGTTTACGCGCGAGGGGATTTTGGGCCCGTACCAAAATGGCAACACTCAAACGCCATCGCTATGCACAGAAGAGTGCTTAGTCAGTCTTTGAAGTGCCGTGCGCTCCAGCACCGTCCTGTTCGTCAGCAAGCCACGCGCCGATGCCGGAGGATGGGATCACCCGCTTCGGCAGGTGCGGGTTGATCGTGCCTGCAAAGACGGAAAGTCCCTCATCGCGCTTGGCGCGCGCAAACAGCTTGGCTTCATGCTCAGTCGCGAAGGTCTTCGTCTCGCGCGGACTTCGTTGTCTCGGCAGAACGCCTCGCCGTTGCACTTCGAAGGTGACGTACCAGGTCGGACTCATTGCGCACACCAACATGTCACCAGTCCCTGGACTCGCGTTGTGGTGCGGCTGTCATCCGCCTGTTTGATTCAGATCAAGCAGCGACTTGACTGCGAACGCTTGACGCGCCGGGTCGCGAACTGAGGGTCGGTTGACCCGTCGGGCAACACAGGAGCACGATGGCATCATCGGCTTCAGTGACATCCGGCTCCCGACCTTCTCCGTCCCGCGAATGGCGATGCGATACCGTCTTCGGGCTGGATCGGCGCCGTGATCAGGGCCGACCGCCACCCCATCAGCAGGGAACCCGGCGCCGATCTGAGAGTTCGTTCCAAGGCCGTTCGGCTTAACCGGGCGCGAGCCCTGGGACTCGCGCAGGGGCGGTGGCGCCCTTCTCTCGAAGCGTCAAAGGGGATCAATGAGCAGTCCATCCAGCACTGTTACGGACAGTGCGCCCCGAGAGCTGTCCAGAATATCGACCGGCAGCGCCGGGCTGGACGACATCCTGGGTGGCGGCTTCGACGCCAACCGGATGTATCTCTACGAGGGGCAGCCCGGCACGGGCAAGACCACCATCGCGCTTCAGTTCCTGCTGAGGGGGGTGCGGGACGGAGAGCGCGTGCTCTATATTTCGCTGTCCGAAACCAAGCGCGAGCTGGACGTCGTGGCGCAGCGGCACGGCTGGACGCTGGACGGCATCGACATCTTCGAACTGGTTCCGCCGGAGACGACGCTCGATCCGGAGCGCGAGCTCACGGTGTTTCATCCCGCCGAAATGGAGCTGAGCGAGACGACCGGCCTGATCTTCAGGGAAGTCGAGCGGGTCAATCCCAACCGCGTCGTGCTCGACAGCCTGTCCGAACTGCGCCTGCTTGCCCAGAACCCGCTTCGTTACAGGCGCCAGGTGCTGGCCCTGAAACATTTTTTCACCAACCGCAATTGCACAGTGGTCCTGCTCGACGATCTTTCGTCATCTCAGGACGATTTGCAGCTCCATTCCATTGCGCACGGCGTGGTGATGCTCGAACAGGTCGCGATCGATTACGGCGCCGAGCGGCGCCGGCTCCGCGTGATCAAGATGCGCGGCATCCGGTTTCGCGGCGGGTTTCACGATTTCACGATCGAGCGAGGCGGCCTGCAGATATTCCCCCGCCTGGTGGCGGCCGAACATCACAAGACCTTCGTCGGCGACTTCACCCCGAGCGGCAACGCCGAGCTCGACCAGCTCCTGGGAGGCGGCCTCGAGCGCGGCACCAATGCGCTGCTCATCGGCGCCGCCGGCGTGGGCAAATCATCGGTTGCGCTCACCTACGCGATCGCGGCGGCCGAACGTGGCGAGCACGCGGTGTTCTTCGCGTTCGATGAAGGCCGCGGCACGGTCGAAGCGCGCGCCCGGACACTTGGCCTGCACCTGCAAGAACACGTCGATTCGGGGCTTGTCCGGTTTCAGCAGATCGATCCCGCCGAGCTGTCGCCGGGTGAGTTCGCCGCAAACGTGCGAAAGAGCGTCGAGGCCGACAATGCCCGCCTCGTCATCATCGACAGTCTGAACGGCTATCTGGCCGCGATGCCCGACGAGCGATTTCTCATCCTGCAGATGCACGAACTCTTGAGCTACCTGGGGCAGCAGGGTGTGCTGACCATCCTGGTCCTCGCCCAGCATGGCCTCGTCGGTCCGATGGATACGCCTCTCGACATCAGCTATCTCAGCGATTCCGTGGTCATGCTGCGCTATTTCGAGGTCGGCGGAACGGTGCGGCGCGCTCTGTCTGTCGTCAAGAAGCGCAGCGGCCGACACGAGCATACCATCCGGGAATTTCGGCTTAGCAGCGCCGGCATCACGCTCGGCCCGCCCCTGAGGGAGTTCAGCGGCATCTTTTCCGGCAATCCGCATTATACCGGGGCACCTAAGCCCGAAGGGTCGGTTGAATGAGCGTTGAGCGAGATCACCATGTTCTCGTCTTTGCTCCGATCGGGCGCGACGGACTTGCCTCCGCCGAGCTGTTCCGGAGTTCGCACCTGGAAGCGACCAGCTGCCGCAGTCTGCCCGAACTCGTCAGCGAGATGGCAGCCGGCGTCGGCGCCGTTTTCGTTGCCGAGGAAGCTCTGTTCGGGAAAGACACCTCGCCGCTGGCACAATGGATCGAGAGCCAACCGCCCTGGTCCGACCTGCCCTTCGTCGTCCTGACCAGCCATCGCGAGCAGCCGGCCGTCCTTGCCTGGCGCCGCAGCATTGTCGCGCTTCTCCGTAACGTCTCGCTGCTCGAGCGGCCGGTTCAGCCAATGACGCTGACTAGCGCCGTTCAATCGGCACTGCGCGCGCGGCGGCGCCAATACGAAATCCGGGCTCTGTTCGCGGCGCGCGAACAGGCGGCTCAGGAGCTCGAGACGCTGGTGGTCGAGCGCACGCGGGCCCTTGCGGAAGCCGTCGAGCAATTGCGCGTCGAGATGGACGAGCGTGCCCGGGTCGAGGAGACGCTTCGGCAAGCCCAGAAGATCGAAGCCATCGGACAGCTGACCGGCGGGGTGGCGCACGACTTCAACAATCTGCTGATGGTGATCTCCGGCGGCCTCGACATGCTCGACCGCCAGACCGATCCGGACCGTCGTCGCCGGCTCATGGACGGGATGGTCCAGGCCGCCCAGCGCGGGGCCAGCCTGACCAGGCAGCTTCTCGCGTTCTCCCGCCGGCAGACGCTCCGGCCGGAGCCTGTCGACGTAGCCTCACAGATGGGCGGCATGCGCGAATTGCTCGATCGAAGCCTGAGAGGCGACGTCCATGTCGAGTTCGATTTTCCGGACACGCTCTGGCCGGTGGAGGTCGATCCCGGCGAGCTCGAACTCGTGATCCTCAACCTCGCCGTCAACGCCCGCGACGCCATGCCCAATGGCGGCACGATTCTCGTGCGCGGGGAAAATCTGCCCAATCTGAATGACGAGCAGATCGCCGGAGACTATGTGCGCCTGTCCGTCGTCGATACCGGTGTCGGCATGAGTCCGGAGATCCTGTCACGCGTTTTCGAACCATTCTTCACGACCAAGGAGGTCGGAAAGGGCTCGGGGCTCGGGCTCGCCCAGGTCCATGGATTCGCGACGCAGTCACGGGGGACGGTCCGCATTCGATCGGAAGTCGGCCGAGGCTCCAGCATCGAACTCTATTTGCCGCGGTCGCTCAGCATTCCTTCCAGGGAGCGACACCTGATCGATCTCAACATGGTGCGGCCGAAGAAGAGCAATCATGGCCGCATCCTTCTGGTCGAGGACGATGACGAGGTTGCCGCACTGGTGAGCGAGATGCTGGGCCAGCTCGGTTACGAGGTCACGCACGCGGCGAGTGGCGCGGCCGCGCTCGGTGCCCTGGCGGACGGCCGCGCCGTCGACCTCGTCTTTTCCGATGTCATGATGCCCGGTGGCATGAATGGGGTCGAGCTGGCGCGGGAGATCAAGAGAAGGCGAAGCGACATACCCGTGCTTCTGACCAGCGGATACTCCGAAGCCGCAGTTCACGACGCCGAATTGGCCGGTCTGCAGATTCTGCCGAAACCCTACCATATCGACGAGCTGGCCGCGGCGCTCAGCGCGGCAAAGGCAGAACCCGGGCGCGACATGGAGTCCAAGCGGTCCAGCCGCTGCTGACGCGTGCGGTGTCGCATCGCGAAAGCGATCGACGACCGGCCTCCAAAGCGGCTATCAGTCTCCATGGACCGCTTCAGCACCGACAGATTGACCGCCGAGAGGCTTCGCGAAGACCACCTCGACGACCTCGTCACGCTGCATCTCGATGCCGAGGTGTCCCGCTATCTCGGCGGCGTGCGTGCACCCGAGGTCACCAAGACCTATCTCGCGACCAACATGGCGCATTGGGACCAGCACGGTTTTGGGCTGTGGGTGCTGCGAACGAAGGACGGCGCCTTCGCCGGGCGAGCGGGCATCCGGCACATCCTCGTGGACGACATCGACGAGATCGAGATTGCCTACGCATTTAAGCGCGAGTTCTGGGGCCGCGGATTTGCGAGCGAGGTCGCAATCGCGCTGACGGACATTGGGCTGTCGCACCACGAACTGCCGTCTCTCATCGGCCTTGTCTATGTCAGCAACGGCGCATCCCGCCGCGTGCTGGAGAAGGCCAATTACATCCTCGAGAAGAGCACGACGCGTCATGGCAATGATGTCGTGATTTACCGCGCTCGGCGGTGAGATGCGTCTCGCAGGATGGGTAGAGCGAAGCGAAACCCATCCTTGCTTCCGGGCGCGTTGAAGCGTGATGGGTTTCGCTGTGCTCTCCCCGTCCTACGGGCTATCGCAAAGCCGCTTTACGCTCAGCCGGTGCGGAGCCGGACAACCGACTGCGGCAACGAAGCGAGAAACAGCACAACGCACACACACAGCAGGACGATGTCCTTGAACAGGAACTCGCCGGCCAGATTCCACGCCATCGGATCGGTTGAAAGGCTCCATGTGACGACGCCCGGCGTCGTGAAGAAGAACGACCACGTGATCGCGAAGGTCATCATGCCCATGAACGAACCCAGCGCCGACAAGACCGGACTGAAGCTGCCTGCCACGAGCAGCGCCGCGATCACGAATTCGGCGACACCGAGAACATAGGCCTCGCCCCTCAGGCCGAATACCGACAGCCAGGAGATGAACGGGCTGTGGCTGATGAACTGGGCGATACCCTGTGCGGATTGCAGTGTGAATTTCTGCATTCCAAACGATACGAATATGACCACCATGACCCAGCGCAGAATGGCGAGCGGACGATAAGAGCCTCCACCATTCTCCGCGACGTTGAATCCCATCATGCGACGATTTCTCCCCGGATTGCGCATCCATCTATTGGCGAACGAAGCGTCCGCTACGGGCTATTCGGAGGGGAGCGTCTGTCGTTACATCCGCGGCGGGGTTCCACGATCACAGCTGCGTGCAACGCGCGTGTTCGCGCCGCGGTCGAGACTCGCGCATTTCGGATCGACAGGCTCTAGCCGTCGCCGCAATTGCGGTGACAGTGCATTCAATTGATGCGCACGGGGTCTCCTGCTTCGAGTTAAGTGCACTGTCACCGGCTACCCGGGTGCCGGGCCGACAAGGCCTGACCGGCAGGTAAGGCCCGCAGATGACGAAAGCAGACAAGGCGGTTTATGCGGCCGTTGAGTTTTCTAGTCCTCGCGGCGAGCGAGAACTCTGTCAGCAGATCCGCACATTCACGGACAAATCAGTACGGGAGTTTTCGCCTGTGCCAGCACCTTGTTTGTCACGCTACCGATGAGAAGCATGGAGAGTCCGCTGCGGCCATGGGATGACATCACGATGAGATCGCAACCTTTATTCTCGGCTGCTGCGATGATGGCTTGATGGGGTTGCCCGTTCTCCACTTGAATCGGTTCGCAGGAAACGCCGGCCTCCTTGGCCGCATTTGCCGCGCGATCCAACGCGCTCGTGGCCTGTTCCTTGCGCAGCTCGGCATATGTTGCGACTGCTTCACGGAACCGCCCTGTCATTTCTGAAAACGGCTCCACAACGAAGATTAGAGATACCTTGGCTCCAAGGGATTTCGCCAGCGCCAACCCATGCGCCACTCCGTGCTCCGCTAGCTCCGACCCATCTGTCGGAATGAGAATATGCCGGTACATGCTTCACCTCCCGCCTGTCTGGACGTATCGCTGCCTTCCGAATGTAAGCTGGGCCCGCGTTTCGGATGCGGTCTTGAGATAGATCAATCTCTCGACCCAGCTCGTACGATGGATAGAGCGGAGCGAAACCCATCAACACGCCTGGATGGAACGATGGGTCTCGCTGCGCTCTACCCATCGTACAGGCCGCGAGCTACCGCTCGCCCGGCCACATCGCCATGGCCGCCTTCGCTACGCCTCTCAACTCCTCAGGCGTCGCGTCGTCCTTGGCCTGGATCGCCATGCCTTCGAAGACGCTGAGGTAGAACCGGCTCAGCGCATCGATGTCGGTTGCGGCAGGCAGTTCGCCGCTCGCGACCGCAGCCTCCAGCCGCCCGCGCAAATTGCCAAGCATGTCGAGCCGGACCTTCTTGATCTCGCGGGCAATGGTGGCCGGCCATTCGTCGCTGACGGCGCCCAGCACGGCCATGCAGCCGGCCGGCGCTCTCCGGGATTTCGGCAGGGTCTCGGCCGCCCCGATCAGCAGATTCTCGATGCCGGCGCGCGCGGTCGCGCCTTCCGCAAGCCGGTCCCAGACCGGCTGGCCCTGGGTCTCGACGTAATGCTCGATCGCGGCAAGGTAGAGTGCCTCCTTGCTTTCGAAGGCCGCATAGAGGCTGGGCGAGCTGACGCCCATGGCGTGGCAGAGGTCGTGCATCGAGGCTGCCGCAAAGCCCTTGCGCCAAAACAGCAGCATGGCGGCCTCCAACGCCGCGTCGCGATCAAATTCCCGTGGCCGACCTGCCATCGCCCGTCTTTCTGTAATGATCAACACATAATTCACTTGACCGCGGCAATCAAGACTCCACATATTCTGTGTCGATCATTACAGAATTGGAGAGATCACATGACACTGGCAGGAAAACGGGCCCTGGTGACGGGCGCAAGCAGGGGTATCGGTGCGGCCATCGCGAAGGCGCTCGCCGCGGAAGGCGCCGATGTCGCGATTACTTACGAGAAGTCGGCGGAGATCGCCGCCAAGGTCGTGGACGCGATCAAGGCGACGGGCCGGAAAGCCGTAGCGATCCAGGCCGACAGCGCCGATGTCGCTGCCGTTCAGGCTTCGGTCGACAAGACCGTCAAGGAGCTGGGCGGGCTCGACATCCTGGTCAACAATGCCGGCATTCTGCGATTGGGCGGCCTCAACGACATCTCGCTCGCCGACATCGACGCGATGCTGAACGTCAACGTGCGTTCGCCGATCGCCGCGAGCAAGGCGGCGCTGCCGCACCTTGGCAAGGGCGGCCGCATCATCACCATCGGCAGCTATTTCGCGGACCGCGTGCCCTCGCCGGCGCTCGGCGTGTACGCGGCGTCGAAGTCGGCGCTAACCGCATTCACGAAGGCGCTGGCGCGGGAGCTTGGCCCGAGGGACGTCACGGTCAACCTCGTGGCACCGGGCTCGATCGACACCGACATGAATCCGGCGCACGGCCCGACCGCCGAGACATTGAAGCAGTTCATGGCGCTCGGCCGGTACGGCGCGACGGATGACATCGCGAACGCGGTGGCGTTCCTGGCGAGCGCGAAGGCAAAATACATCACCGGCTCGACCTTGACCGTCGACGGCGGCGCGAACGCGTAGACATTCCGGCGCTTGGTGTTCGTCCAACAGGAGGTCGAGAAGCTGGCGATGACTGCGATGGCAAAATAAGATGATGTTCGCGATCATCATGGCGGGCGGCCGATGCCTCGGCCGCCCCGCGAGCGTTAGATGGAGCGTGTCGCGTGCTTCGTCCCTCGTCCAGCTTCGAGCATGACAGCACGACTGTCACTTTGGCTTGAACGTCAAAATGCCGTTTGCACTCATCGTTCGTACCCGTCATTGTTTCGCAACGCCGCCCGGATGTTGAGCGGGTTCCGGTGATCAAACGGGAGGCCTTGCCATGCAAGACGTCGAGAAGCGTGTCATTGGCAAGGTTATGTGGCGGCTTATACCGTTCCTGATCGTCTGCTATTTCGTGGCCTATCTTGACCGCGTCAATGTCGGCTTTGCCAAGCTGCACATGAACCAGGCGCTGGGTTTAAGTGAAGCAGCGTTCGGACTGGGCGCGGGCTTGTTCTTCGTCGGGTATTTCCTGTTTGAAGTCCCCTCCAACATCTTCCTGGAACGAGTCGGCGCGCGCGTCTGGATCGCCCGCATCATGATTACGTGGGGAATCGTCTCGGCGGCCTTCGCATTCATCCCATCGATATCGGCAGCAACGGGACTACCGACAACGGGCGTCTTCTACTCTCTTCGTTTGCTGCTCGGCGCCTGCGAGGCGGGATTCTTTCCAGGCATCATCTTCTATCTGACCCTGTGGTTCCCGGCGGTTTACCGGGCTCGGGTCATCAGCCTGTTCATGCTGGCGATCCCGATTTCGTCCATCATCGGATCGCCCATCTCCGGGCTTCTGCTCGGCGTGACCGGTTGGGGATTGGAAGGCTGGCAGTGGCTGTTCATTCTCGAGGCGCTGCCCTCGGTCGTGGTAGGCATCTGCGTCCTGCTCTATCTGACCGATTTTCCGCGCCAGGCCCGCTGGCTGCAACAAGACGAGATTGCCTGGCTGGAAGACGTGCAGGCCACCGAGAAGCGGAACAAGGAGAAGGTCGAACACCTGTCATTGGGGCAGGCGCTCACCGATTACCGCATTTTGTTGTGCGCTCTGGTGTACTTCTGCCTGAATGCTGCAAGTTATGGCGTGGCGTTCTTCCTGCCAACCATCATCAAGGGTTTTGGCGTCAGCGATACCCAGACCGGCCTGCTCGCAGCGCTGCCCTTTATTTTCGGGGCCGCGGGCATGGTGCTGCTTGGTCGTCATTCCGATCGGACCATGGAACGAAAGGGTCACGTCGCCGCGGCACTGTTGATGGCAGCGGTGGGGATCGGAGTGGCAGGTCTCGTTTCCAACTCCGTCCTTGTCATGGCATTGCTTTGCTTCGCACAGATCGGCGTCTCCGCGGTCCCCCCGATGTTTTGGCCGCTGCCGGCGAGCTTTCTAACGGGAGCATCGGCTGCCGCCGGCATCGCCGCGATCAACTCGCTTGGAAATCTTTCCGGTTTCGCCGGTCCTTACGCAATGGGCTACCTGAAGGATTTAACCGGCAGTTTTACCGCAGGTCTTCTGTTGCTGGCGGGTTGCGCGCTGGTGGGCGCAGTCGTAGTCGTGCTGCTACGCATCGATGCAAGGCGCGAGCAAGTGTCCGGCGAAATCGCGATGGCGCACTAGACGCGGGTGATCGTCGCTACCTGAAATAACCGAGCACGAGATCGATATCCGCGCTGCCCGCCACGGTGCCGTTGAGTTCGGCGTCGATGACGCGGCGGCAGGCCGCGATCGCGGCGTGATCGCCGAGATCGTTGGCGGCTTCGAGCACGAGCCAGGCGGCGTCGACGGAAGCCTTCTCGGGAGCCGAACCGCCGGCATCGACGGGCAGGCTCTTGTTCTTGCGAATTGCGGTGCCGAATTGAGGCAACATTGCAAATACTCCCCTCTCGCTCAGTGCACCTGGAGTTCGGGCTGACGGCCCGTATCGGCACCCGCGCCGGTCTTGCGCGACTGGTAGAACTTCAGAATGCTGCGCGACGTCTCGATCTTGAGCTTGCCGAACTCGCGCTCGCTGTCATGGAGCTCGCGCGCCGTGATCAGATGATCCTTGGCGCCGAGGAACAGCAGCGACATGGTCGTGTCCCACGAGAAGTCGAGCGCCTTGCACAGCACCAGAAGTATCTCGCGATTGCGGTCCATCATCGCGCGCTCGATCACGTCGACCGGAAGCGACGACAACAGCGACAGGCCGATCTGCACCTCGTCGAAACGGTGCTGGCGCGCATAGTTCGAGATCGAGTCCTGGTTGAGGTTGCCCTGGCGGTACTGCGTCGTCACCACGCGCTTGGCGACGAAATAGCTGCGCGAGGACGGACCGAACTTGGACTGGAGATCGCCGGTGACGTCGGTCACCGAGCTCTGGATCTGCGACATCATTTCGGGCCGCTCGCTCGCGAGGCGGCGGCGGACGTCTTCCGACGCCTTGGAAATGAGCTGCTGGAAGATGTGGCGCGGGACGTCCTTGCGCAGGCCGAGCTGCTCGGCGAGGATCGAGTCACCCTCGGCGCGCCGGACCATGTGCAGCAGGCCCGAGCCGGAGAAGCGCGCGCCCTCGTTTTTGGCGACGGAGGTCACGACCTCCTGGTCGCCGCGCTTGACCAGCACGTCGGTGACGGCTTCGCCGATCGACCTGCGCTGGGCGATCGCAAGCAGATGCGCCTGGCCCTTGGTCATGGCGCTCTCGACCAGCATCTTCTCGTCGATACGGCTGGAGTCGCGCAGCACCGGACCGGCCACGTCGATCTCGTCGTCGAGGGCGAGCTTTTCGATGACATTGAGCGGAGCGTGGTCGCAGGCCGACATCAGCTCGGAGAGCTGCGCCCGCGCGGCGACCTCGATCTCGTCGGCGAGCCGCCCGATGACCTCGCCGAACATGCTGATCTCGTCGTCGCTGTAGCGGCCGGTGATCAGGATGTCGGTCGCATGCCACAACGCCTTCGCCCGGCTCTCGTCGGTGCCGCGCGCGATCGCGTCGTCCAGATCCTGCAGAAGCGATTTCGCCCCGTTCATCTCGTTACCCCAGTTCTTGGTTAGCCATCCTGCTTGTGCTGGCAGGACGCCGAATTCCTCTGGGAACCGACACTAGAGATCAAACGCGAGAATCCAGTAAAGTCGGCAGATCAGTTTTGCCGAGCAAAATTCGTTAAAATGCGCGGGAATGGGTTTACCGGCGGGCAAGGGCCAGCGCTTGCCGAACAGGCTGCCGCGTTCACGGATTCGACGGCGTCAGCACCAGCGGTGGCTTCGGCTTGGGTTTTGCGGGCGGCGGGCCCGGCGCCGGCCTCACCTCGATCGGCGGTGGCAGCGGGGCGATCTGCTGGCTCGCGAGCGGCGGGCTTGTGAGTGGAGGACTTGGCGCTGCAGGGGCGGCCAGCGGCGCCTTCGGCGTCGGCGCGGCCTTTGGCTTCGGCGGCGCGCGGCGCGGATCGCGGCCGGGCAACGGCACGTCGGTCAGCGACGGCTCGGGCACCGGATCGGGCGAGACCAGCGTCGGCAGCGCCGCAGTCGCCGGCGGCGGCTCGCCACGCTCGATCGCGTCCAGCCGGCGCGTCTCGCGATCGATCGTGCGCACCGCGAGCCAGGACGACAGCGGCGCGAGATCGACGGTGCGGTTGAGCCTGTCGGGGGGACCCGCCGCGAACAACTGGATCTCCGGCGGCGCGCCCGAAAGTCCGGTCATGATCGGCGTCAGGCTGGCGCGGATGTCGGCCTGGTCGGCGGGAATATCGTAGCCGCCGGAGACGATGGCCCGCGCGTTCTTGGCTTCCAGCGGTGTCGCGCCGACGCGCAGGCGCCCGTCGCGGATCGTGAACGGGATCTGCGCCGAGGCGACCGCGATCGGACCTGCCAACAGCGCGGGTTCGACGAGCTGCCGCAGCCTGTTGTCGTCGGCAACCTGGCCGCCGTCGCTGGCGCGGATGGCGATCTCGAAGGCGCGCGGATTGAGGCCGCTGATTTCCGCGGCCTCGAGCGTCACCGTGCCATTGCCGGCGAGCGCACCGGTCAACGCCGCAACGCTGCGGCCCTGGCTGGTCAGGGCCATCTGCACCGAGGCGCGTCCCTTGGGCAATGCGAGATCGCGGTAGCGCAGCGCCGCCGCATCGACATTGCGCAGCTCGATACGTGCATTCAGCGCAACGCCATTGGCGCCATTGCGCGCGTCGAAACTCGCCGACATCTCACCGCCGCCGACACCGCCCTTGAGCGCGTCGAGCGCGAGCGACTGGCCATCGCTCCGGATCGTGCCGCCGACCGGGCGCAGCTCGATGCCGTCAGGCAACGTGCCGCGCAAGGCCTGGAAGGCGATGCGGCCGCGCCAGCCGCCGAGCAGCCCCGCACTCAGGGGATCACCGGCATCATGTCCGGCGGCGCCGATGGCCATTGCGAACGCGGGCGCAAGATCGAGCGCGTCGAGGCCGATTTCACCATCGACGCTCTTCTCCTGATCGAGCGTCACCGCGAGATGCCCGCGCAGATGCGAGCCGGCCGCACTGCTGTCGAGATCGTCGAAGGTCAGGCGGTTGCCGGAGAGGCCGACGCGCGAGGACAGGTTGACGCTCTGCACTGACTTGTCCGCCGGGCTGGTCCCGAACAGCGGCGCCAGATTGGCATTGCGCACGCGCAAATTCACGCTGGCCTTCGGCTGGAACGAATTGGGGTCCGACAATTCGATGCTGCCTTGCGCATCCGCATCCAGCCCGCCGCCACTGAGCTTTGCGTTCAATTGCAACGGCCGGCGCCAGGCGCCGCTCAACCGGCCCTCGAACTGCGAAGGGCCCTCGCCCACGGCGGCGACGCGATCGAGGCCCAGCAGCGCCAGCAATGCGCCGGCCTTCGGCGTCGAAATTTTCGAGTCCAGCGTGAAGTCGCTGTTGCGCAAGCGGTCGATGTCGATGCCGTTGACCGCCGCGACCGGCGTCTGCCCGGCCAGCGTCGCGGTAGCCTTGAGCTGCGGCGCATCGAGATCGAGCACGGCGCGCGCGTCGTTGCGATCGGCATGGTCGGCGTTCTTGTCGAGGCTGAGGTCGAGCTTCAGCCGCGTCGCGCCGGGCAATGACGGGATGGCGTCGAACCGTGCGCGCACCGAAGGCGCGATCGGCTCGAGCAGCGCGGTGAGCTCGCGCAGCGAATTGGCCGAGGATTTCAGCGCGAGCTTGCCGGTGGCATGAACGCGGTCGAAGCTGCCGCTCGCTTCGGTGGTCACGCCGCTCGCCTGACCAAACCGCAACTGCTCCAGCGACAGCGCCGCGGGGCCGTAGCCGAGTTTCGCCGTGAACGGTCGCAGCTCCTGTCCGGCCGACATCGCGCGGCCGACATCGAGCGCGAGCCTGGCTTCCTCCGGCCATTCGCCCTGCGGCCCCGCGAGCGCGCGCACGAAGCTTGCGGCGGCATCGAGGTCGAGACGGTCGGCCTTGAGCTCGGCGTCGATCCGCGAGCCCTTGCTCGCGCCGGTCTGGACGAAGGCGATGCGGCCCTCCACCGCGCCGCCCTCGATCTCGGCCTTCAGCCTGTCGACGGCGAGATGGTTGGCTGCGATGGTCACGTCGCCGGCAAGGCGCAGCGGCCGCGTGCTGCGACGGTTGATCTCGCTGCGGCCCTGGAGCCAGGCCACCAGCGTATCGGGGTCGGACGACTCGACGCTGAGCCGGCCGCTAAAGCTGTCGGCGCCAGGCGTTGCGCCGTTGAGCGAGAGCT
The DNA here is from genome assembly GCF_052075995.1 of Bradyrhizobium sp. 613_E4_N2_2. Lineage (NCBI taxonomy): Bacteria > Pseudomonadati > Pseudomonadota > Alphaproteobacteria > Hyphomicrobiales > Nitrobacteraceae > Bradyrhizobium > Bradyrhizobium sp. 613_E4_N2_2. The sequence goes on along the minus strand of NZ_CP197234.1, from coordinate 2,157,328 downwards.
GCGTCATGCCGGGCGCGCGCAGCTCGAGCCGCTGGAAAGTCCAGGACCTTCCGTCGGTCTGAAGCTCCGCCGTGATGTTCTGGAGCGGACGCCCGCCCAGCATGATCTGGTCGGAGTTGAACTCGATCTGCGCCGGTATCGGCGCCTGCGGGATCGCCGCAAGGCCCGCGCGCAGGGCCGGCAGGACGCGCTGCGGCTCGGCATCGTCCTTGCCCGCCAGCTTGTCGGCATCGACCTGGCGCGCCGACAGCACCGCGCGCAGCAGCGGCGAGGCGCCGAACCTGACATCGCCGACACCACCAAACTTGAGCGCATTGTCCTCGGCGCCGAAGCTCGCGTCGATCTGCTCGAATTTGGCGCCGGCCGGATCGGCCTTGAGCTTTGCCGTGAGCTTCCAGGGTGTCGGCCCCGCCGTGCCCGCCTTCTTGACAGGGGGCACAGCGAGCGTCAGTGCGCCGTCGAATTTCGGCAGGCGGTTGTCGAAGGCGAGCACGCCTTCGAGATCGGCCAAGATCGCGCGCTCGCCGGGATCGATGTTGAGGTGGAGACGGGTGGCGCTGCCGTCGGCGCTCGGGCCGGAGGAGACGCGGAACGGATAGCGCACCCCGGTGGCGGTGAAACTGCCGTCGCCGCGGACCGAGCCGGCCAGCGAGCGCACGTCGCCCGAAAAGGTGATGTCGTTCAATTCCAGCGTCGAGCGGCTGGCGGCATCGTGCAGGGCGATGCGGCCGGTGAGGTTCAGCCGTTCGATCGCAAGCGAGGCCAGATTGAAGGTGCCGCTCGCGGTGGACGGCAAATCGACCCGGCCCTTGGCATCCAGGCCGAGATCCACCGCCATGCCGTTGACGGTCAGCTCGGTGGCGCGCCATTCGCCGCGCATCAGCGAGCTCAGGCTGAACTCGACGTCGAGCTTGTCGGCGCGCAGGCGGCCGAGATCGTTGTTGCCGCCGAAGGTCACCGAGCGCAGCCGCAGCGTCGGCGCCGGCAGCAGCCGTGCATCCAGCTCGCCCGCCACCCGCACCGGCACGCCCATGATCGTGCCCGCCTCCGCCTCGAACTGGGGCCTGAACTGGTTCCAGTCGATGAAGTAAGGCCCGATCAGCGCGGTCAGCAGCGCAATGATGAAGGCAATCGCCAATCCGAGCAGCGTCGTCTGCACGGGTCTCCCCTCGGCCAAATCGGCCCGGGCCGAACCTGAGGGCCTCAGGCGCGCCGGAACAGCCCCTTATATAAGGGGAAGTGTGGCGAAGTCACAGCGACTGTTGCGCGCGGAGGTTAACGCTGGCGGCCGTCACCAGCTCGCCGGCAGGCGTTTCAGGCCGCGCAGCACGAACGTCGGGCGCCATTCCGGGTTCTCGACGTCGTCGATGCGCAGATCCGGCAGCCGCCGCAACAGCGTCGCGATGGCGATTTCGGCCTCGATGCGCGCCAATTGGGCGCCCAGGCAGAAATGGATGCCGCCGCCGAACGACAGCGGCTTGACGTTGGGCCTGGTGACGTCGAGCCTGTCGGGGCGATCAGGGTAGACCGCCGGATCGCGGTTGGCCGAGCCGAGCAGGCACAGCACGGTCTCGCCCTTTGGGATGCTCTTGCCGCCGAGATCCGCGATGTCCTCCAGCGCCACGCGTCCGGTCATCTGCACCGAGGAATCGTAGCGCAAGAATTCCTCGATCGCGTTGACCATCAACTCGGGCCGCGCCTTCAGGAGCGCGAGCTGATCCGGATTGCGGTGCAGCGCGAGCAGGCCGTTTCCGATCAGATTGACGGTGGTCTCGTGGCCGGCGCCGAACAGCAGGATGATGTTGGCGGTCAATTCCTCGTTGGTGAGCTTGTGGCCGTCTTCCTCGGCCTGCACCAGCTGGGTGGTGAGATCGTCGCCGGGATTGCGGCGGCGCAGCTCGAACAGCTGCTGGAAATACATCTGCGCCATCATGTTGCCGGCGTTGCCCTTCGCGATCTCTTCCGGCGTGAGGGGCACGGGGTCAAGCAGCCGCCCGCCATCGCGCGAGCTGTTGTAGAAGGTCTCGCGATGATCCTCGGGGATTCCGAGCATGTCGCAGATGATGGTGACCGGCAGGCGGAAGGCGAAATCCTCGATCAGGTCCATGTGGCCGCGCTCGATCACCGCATCGATGGCCTGGTCGACGATCGCCTGGATCCGCGGCCGCATGTCCTCGACGCGACGGGCGGTGAAGGCCTTCACGACGAGGCCGCGCAGGCGGGTGTGGTCGGGCGGATCGGATTGCAGCATCCAGTGGCTCATGCTGCGGAACACCGGCTCGTCCATGATGGCAGGGCTATAGCGGCGCTTGGAGCGCTCGACAAAATCCTTGCCGAAGCGCTTGTCGCGCATCACGAGGCTGACATCGGCGTGGCGGCTGGTGACGAACTGGCCGAACGGCGTCACATGGATCGGCTCGATCGTGCGCAGCCGGTCATAGTGCGGATAGGGATCGCGGATGAAGTCCGGCGACAGCGGGTTGAACAGCGGTCCGCCTGCGGGTTGCACTTGCTCGTTCATGGTGACCTCAATCGGTTGCCGCATGACACGAATACGCCGGCAGCCCCTTGCGCGCGCGGCGTAACCATCCCCAAGATTATAAACTCGATACATTGTTGTATCGAGTTGCATTCTGCCCTAACCTGCGCCGATGTCAAGGCTGAGAACCAGGCCGACCAGGGACCACACACGCGACAAACTGTTCGAGGCGGCCGCGCGCGTGTTCGAGGCGGACGGCATCGGCGGCGCCAGCATCGAGGCGATCGCGGCCGCCGCGGGCTTCACCCGCGGCGCGTTCTATTCCAACTTCAAGAGCAAGGACGAATTGATCATCGCCATGCTCGAGGATCACGTCGAGCAGTCGATCCGGCGCAACCTCGACATCCTCGCGCAGCACGACAATCTCGACGATTTCATCGCGGCGCTGAAGACGATGGATCGCAGCCGGCAAGACCCGCTCGGCCGCTCGCCCCTTCTGCACATGGAGATGATCCTGTTCGTCGCGCGCGCCGAGAAGCGCCGCCCGGAGCTTGCCAAGCGGCTGCGCGCGCGCCGCAAGCTGGTCGCCGACATCGTCGAGGCCACGTTGAAGAGCAACGGCAGGAACGACACGCTGAATCCGCCGTGGATGGCCTCCGTCGTGCTGGCGCTGGAAGACGGCTTTCGCCTGCACCGCCTGATCGATCCGGAGACAACGCCGGCCGACAGTTTTCTGCGCGCGATCACGGATTTGAGGCGCAGGACCGGATTGTCGTCGAACTAGCCTGGATCGCCGATATCAGGTCCACGACCGGACCGTCATCCGACCGGCGTTGAATTCTCCGACAACTCGCCGCCCGCCCCAATCGTGCGTTTTTGAAAACGTGCGCCTGATTGCAGCAGGATCGGACAAGGCATTGCCGCTTCGGGAAATACGCCGGGCCTCCGCGCCGCTAACCGGCTAGGCGCCGAGCGATTGGCGCAGGCGCGTGGGTTAGCAGCAATCTCTCGACAGGGACGGCAATCGCTCTGGCGCAGCCGACGATCCGATTGGCTAAACATCGCAACGTCACATCATGGGGACGGAGACAAACGATGGACAGGAAACGGCTTGCAATCGCGCCACGGCGGAAGGCCGTCTCGACGGCGCTCATGTACGGGCTTTCACTGACCGTGCGTTTCACCTCGCCGACGGCCGATGAGGCGCCGCCACAGATCGCACAAGACGCCAAGGTCTCGACGTCGATCCTGATCGATCGGGGCTGGACCAACAAACCTGCGCTGCCGGTCGCCCTGCGCGGCTGGCCATCGGGCCCGCGAAGCTGCCGCGCAGGATGTGAAGGCCCTGCGCTGCTGTCCTCGCTGCCGAACTGCACCGCGCCGTAAAGGCCCGGCGGTCTCCGTCTCACCTCTTCGCGTCATCATCGCTCGCAACAGGCTCTGCTCGCATCGAGCGGCGGCGATGGCGCGCGTTTCGAACCAACAACCCCAGAACCAAATCCAGGAGTGAACCACATGCGACTGCTCATCATTGGCGCCGGCTTCGCCGGCATGTACGCCGCCCTCTCCGCCGCCCGCCTGCGCGACATTCAGGGGGTCTCACCGGAAGAGCTCGAGATCGCGCTCATCGCACCGGAGCCGACGCTGGTGGTCCGCCCTCGGCTCTATGAGCCGAAGCCGGAAACCCTGACGGCGCCGCTGCTCGGTGTCCTCAAGGCGATCGACGTCGACTACATCCAGGGGAGCGCCGAGACCGTCAACACCGAGGCGCTGACGGTTCAGATCTCGACTCCCAAAGGCACCCGCAAGACCCTGTCCTACGACCGCCTGGTGATCGCCACCGGCAGCCGCCTCTTCCGACCCAACATTCCCGGCCTCGCCGAGCACGGCTTCAGCGTCGACTCGCTCGACGACGCGGTTGCTCTCGACAAGCATCTGCATGGCCTCGCCGACCGGCCGGCCGTCAATGGACGCGACACGGTCGTGGTCGCCGGCGGCGGCTTCACCGGCATCGAGGCGGCGACCGAGCTGCCCGCACGCCTGCGCGCCATCTTCGGACAAAACGCCAGGACGCGCGTGATCATCGTCGAGCGTAACGGCGCAATCGCTCCCGACATGGGCGAAGGCTCCCGCCCGGTCATCGAGCAGGCGCTGCGCAAGCTCGGCGTGGAGACAAGGCTCGGCACCGGCGTTGCCTCGCTCGACAAATCCGGCGTGACGCTGTCGACCGGCGAACACATCGAAACCGAGACGGTGGTCTGGGCAGCCGGCATTCGCGCCGCGCCCCTGACAGCGCAGATTCCCGCCGAGCGCGACAATTTCGGCCGGCTGCTGGTGGACCGCGATCTGCGCGTGCCCGGCATCGCCGGCGTCTTCGCCACCGGCGATGCCGCGCGGGCCGCATGCGACGACGAGGGCAATTACGCGCTGATGTCGTGCCAGCACGCCACGCGGATGGGCGCCTTTGCCGGCAACAACGCGGCCGCCGAACTCCTGCGCGTCCCGACCAGGCCGTATCACCAGAAGGCCTACGTCACGTGCCTTGATCTCGGCGAAGCCGGCGCGCTGTTCACGCGCGGCTGGGAGCGCAAGGTCGAGATGGTCGGCGACGTCGCCAAGAAGACCAAGCAGGAGATCAACACGGTCTGGATCTACCCGCCCCGTGCCGAGCGTGCCGCAGCGCTCGCGTCGGCCGATCCGGAGCGTGTGACGAGCCTCTAGAAGCACGAAACGATCACGGCCGCACCTCCCTGGCTGCGCGGCCTGCTCAACCAAGACCAGCCGGGAGCCCTACCTTGAAACAGGAGACCAACATGAACCTGCACAACACCTCATACCCCGCGACATCGAAGCCGGAAGAGCTCGTTCCATCGCGCTACGCGCTGAAGGTCGGCGAAATCGACGTGCTGGTGGTCAGCGACGGCGTGCTGCCGCTGCCAACCACGATGCTGGCGCACAATGCCGACCCGGCCGTCCGGGCGACCTGGCTGCACGACATGTTCCTCCCGCAGGACGCTTTCGACTGGGCGCTGAATGCGGTCGTGGTCCGCAGCGGCGACAAGACCATCCTGATCGATGCTGGACTGGGGTCAGACCCGGATCTGCACTTGCCGCGCGCCGGCCAGTTGATCAAGCGACTGGAAGCCGCCGGCATCGATCTTTCGTCCGTGACCGATCTGGTGCTGACCCACTTGCACATGGATCACATTGGCGGACTGCTCGTCGACGGGGTGAAGGAGCGGCTGCGCAAAGACCTGCGGATCCACGTGGCGGCCGCCGAGGTCAAATTCTGGGAGGCGCCCGATTTCTCCCACACCGCCATGCCGCCGGGCTTCCCGGACGCGCTTCGGGCGACCGCTAAGCGGTTCGTCAAGGAGTACGGAAGTCAGCTGCGGCAGTTCGATGAGCAGCACGAGGTTGCGCCGGGCGTCGTCGTTCGTCGCACCGGCGGTCACACCCCCGGACACAGCGTGGTTCGCGTGGCATCCGGCGGGGACGGGCTGACATTCGCCGGCGACGCCGTGTTTGCCGTCGGGTTCGATCAACCCGACTGGCACAACGGTTTCGAACACGACCCCGAGGAGGCGGCGCGCGTTCGGGTCGGTCTGTTGCGAGAGATTGCCGCGAGCGGCGAGATGCTGGTGGCAACACACATGCCGTTCCCCTCCGTCGGCCATGTGGCGGTCGCCGGCGACGCCTTCCGCTGGGTGCCGGTCTTCTGGGACTACTGATCGCTCGCTGAGCCAACGTGAGACCAGGGCGCGCATTCATGGCGGGCCCTGGTTTCGATGCGCGAATCGAGTCAGCGCGGCGCGCTGCCGATATCAGATCCGATCGTTGATCAGGACGCCGGACAACGACGGATCGTTCGCATCGGTCGTATCGCCTGCTTTCGTCGCGCTATAGGTCGAGTCCGCAAGCGAGCTTTTCAGCTGCTGGAGAAACTGTTGCAGCAGCTCCGCCGTCGAATTGCCGCTTGACGAGTCGTCCGTGCCGTTGACCGAGGGAGGCTCACCGGATGGCGGTGGCCCGTCCGGCGGCGGTCCACCCGCTCCGTGCGGTCCATGCGAGAGCGCCGCCTTGAAAATTCCTTGCAGCTCGGTGGCCTGCTCGTCCGTCAACTTGCCGGCCGACACTTGCTGCTGGATGAGGCCATTAATCTTCGACGCGAAGGCGTCGGGCGAAGATGTCCCGCCGCCGGATTGATCGCTTGCACCGGTTGACTGCAACGCGGAGCCGATGCTGCTGAGCGCGGCCGACAGCGCCGACTGATCCGACGCATCGATCGTGCCGGAACTGACTTCCGCTTGCAGCTCGTCTTGTAATTGTTGCAACGGTGATGAGCGGTGGTGATTGGAGGAGAGCGCAGAAATCGAGGTCATGGTGGCTTTCCGTGCTTTTGGCGGACCCGAGGTGACGTTGCCCCGAGTCCCATCCAGTCCTGAGTTCGCCCTGGCAGTTGGATTTGCCCGGTTGCGCGGTGGTAGGAACGGGAGCTGGCGCGGAGCATTTGGCAGGGCGCCGCGCCGGTTGCTCGATATTGCCGATCGGCAATTGGAAATATCCAGAAACAAAAATCCGACCAGCCGATCATCAGCTGGGGCTGGGGCTGGGGCTACCCGTTGAAAGGGATGACTGCCGGATTGTACGCGAACGCCCTGGAGCCGACTATGCCGACCGCTTCACCACGTCGCGACCGGCCGGCGTAACATCGAGCCGCCCCAGCATTGCCCTCGCCTGCTCGGCGCAGTGCTCGATCAACCAGCGTTCGAATGCGACCGGCGGCAGCGCGGGCGCGTAGAGGAAGCCCTGGACGACGTCGCAGCCGAGCTCGGCCAGCGTCTTGCGCTGGCCTTCGGTCTCGACGCCTTCGGCGACGACGGTCATGCCGAGGCCCTGTCCGACGCGCACCACGGCGGTGGCAACCGCGAGCGCGCCCGCGTCTCTCTCGATGTCGCGCATGAAACTGCGGTCGATCTTCAGCTCGCGGATCGGCAGATGCGCGAGCCGGCTGAGGCTGGAATAGCCGGTGCCGAAATCGTCCACGGAAAGCCCGACGCCGAGCGCGCGGATCGCGTTCATCGTCTCCAGCGCGGCGACGCTGTCCCGCATGAACGTGCCCTCGGTGATCTCGAGCATCAGCGCATCCGGCGGCAGATCGTATTCGGCGAGGGTGTCCTTGAGCCGCGCCGCCAGCGTGACGTTGCGGAAATTGATCGGCGACAGGTTCACCGACACGCTGGGAATGTTGAGCCCGGCGCGGCGCCAGTCCGCCATCTGCCGGCAGGCCTCACGCACCGACCACAGGCCGATCTGCTCGATCAGGCCGCACTCCTCGGCGAGCGGGATGAACTTCGCCGGCGAGACGTCGCCGAGCACGGCATCATGCCAGCGCGCCAATGCCTCGACGCCATGGACGGCACCGTCGCAACTGCGGATCTGCGGCTGGTAGCTGAGGGTCAGCGCGCCCTCGGCGATGGCGCGGCGCAGCGCGGCGATCAGCGCCAGGCGCTGCTCGGTGAGCCCGTTCATTTCGGCGCTGAAGATGCGATGGGTGGAGCGGCCGGCCTGCTTGGCCATGTACATGGCCGCATCCGCCTGCTGCATCAAGGTGTCGATGTCGGTCGCATGGTCGGGATAGAGGCTGATGCCGATGCTCGCCGACATCTGCAGCTGCCTGGAGCCAAGCCGCAGCGGCGCGGCGAGCGCCTCCGCGACCCCGGCCGCGACGCGCTCGGCGCTCTCGGCATTGCGCTGCGGCAGCAGGATGACGAACTCGTCGCCGCCGAGCCGTCCCAGCATGTCCTCAGGGCCGATCTGCTCGCGCAGGCGCTGCGCGAGCTGGATCAGCAGCTCATCGCCGGCAGCGTGGCCGAACGTGTCGTTGACGTCCTTGAAATGATCGACGTCGAGGAAGGCCAGCGCGACGTGGCTGCCGGTCGGGCAGGCATCGATGGCCGTGGTGATCAGGTGCCGCAGTTGCGCGCGGTTCGGCAGCCCGGTGAGAATGTCGTGATAGGCGAGCCGCGCGATCTCGGCGCGAGCTTCCTTGCGCTCGATCGCGAAGGCGCCGAGGTCGACGCAGGCGTTGACGATGCGGCGGTGCCAGTTGCTCGGCGCGCGCGTTTCACGGAAATAGAAGGCGAAGGTGGCGATGACCCGGCCGTCCTTGGCCTTGATCGGTGTCGACCAGCAGGCGCGCAGGCCCACTTCGAGCGGACGCGTCTTGTAGGGCTGCCAGCGCGGATCGGTGTCGAGATCTTCGGCCAGCACCGGTTCACCGTAGAAGGCCGCGGTGCCGCAGGATCCGACATTCGGACCGATCGCGATGCCGTCCAGCGCACGCGAATAGTCCTCGGGCAGGCTGGGCCCGCCGAGCGGATGGACGAGGCCTGCGGCATCGACGTGAAGCAACGAGCAAACCACGTCAGGCGCGATCTCCTCGACCCTTCGGCACAGCCTGTCGGCGATATCGGTGATCGGAACCTCGTCGGCCAGCGCACTCATGATGAGCTGCTGGAGCGAGCGCAGCTGCCTGGTCTCGGTGATGTCCTCGAGCAGCGCGAAGATGTGCCTGGCACGGCCCTTCTTGTCGCGGAAGACGTCGATACGGGCGCAGACCCAGATCTCCTCGCCGCCCTTGTTGTAGACCAGCGTCTCGATTTCGCCGCGGCGGCCGCCGGTCATCAGGCGCTTGACGAGCTTCGCGACGGCCTTCCGATCGGTGTGGCGGCCGGCGATCAGCGCGCCGGCGCGGCGGCCCTCGGCCTCCTCGCTGGTGTAGCCAAACAGCGTCCCGAAGGTGGAATTGACGTAGACGATGTTCTGGTCCGTGTCGGTGATGAGCACCGCGCGGTTGGTCTGGTCGGAGACGGCGTGGAGAAGCCCGATTCTGACGCGGCGCTCGGCCTCCGCGGTGACGTCACGCGCGAACACGACGTGATGGGTGGCGCCGCCACGCGTGACGGATGAAAGCGAGATGGCCGCCCGGATCCGGGTGCCGTCGCGCCGCACGAGGCTGATCTCGTCGCGGAACTCCGCGACCGGATCGGCCCGAAGGCATTTGAGCGTGAGAAGTTCGGCGTCGCAGCCGAGCACCTCGGCGCGCGCGAGTTTCCAGATCCGCTCTGCACCGGCATTGAAATGCGTGATGCGACGCGCGCTGTCGACGATGACGATACCGCCGTCGGCACATTCGAGCGCAGCCAGCAGCACGTCCGGAATTTCTGTCATGGGACAATCGGCGGCAGACATCGTTGGACCCGGATGCATCGGGAAGATGGCAAGGGGGGCCGAGGCTAGCGCCGCGATGGTGTCCAAGACGTTTTTGCAACCGGGTCGCGTCCGGCCAAGACGCGACATGCTTAACGGCTCGCGAAAGCTGCGAAGGCAATCCGATGCATCGGAACCTATTCGGCCGCGCTTGTGGGCTTGAGCTTGTGCAACCGGCCGGCCACCGCCCGCACCTTGCGTGGAGCGGCCTGCCAGACCGAGAGCGCAGACAGTCCGCTCACGACCATGGCGATGGCGAAGGCGAGCGTGTAGTCGCCGGTGCGATCATAGAGGAAACCCGTGAGCCAGGGACCCGCCGCGCCGCCGGCCAGGGCCGCCAGCATGATCGTTCCAAAAATGCTGCCCTGGTGCCTGCCCTGGAAGATCTCGAACACCACCGCGCCCATGATCGAGGTGAGGCCGTAGCCGAGCGCGCCTTGCGCGAACACCATGACATAGACCAGCCACAGCGACGGCTGGAATTTCAGCGCCATCAGCGCCGCGAAGCAGATCGCAAAGCCTGCGCAGCTGATCGCCCACACCCATTCCCGCCCGATCCGGTCGGAGACGTGGCCGAGCAGGATCTGGCCGGGAATGCCGAGCAGGCTGACGATGCCGAGCGCCCACACCGCGACACCGGGGCTGAAGCCGATGTCGAGCAGGAATTTGGTCTGGTGCACCTGCACCGCGTACCAGATGTACAGGCCGCTGAAATAGCCGAGCGCGATCCACCAGAAGCGCGCGGTCGCAACCGCGCGCTTGAGCGTCCAGTCGGTGCCGACCCAGACGGGATCGACGATGTTGGACACCGGTGTCGCCGCGCCCGCCGCCGGCGTGGCATCGCCGTCCGGCTGGAGGCCGATGTCTTCGGGCCGCTTGTGCAGGAACAGATTGATCGGCGCCAGCACGACGAGGATGAGCAGCCCCATCGCGGTACAGGCGGTGCGCCAGCCGGTCTCTTCGATCATGTGCTGCACCCAGGGCAGCAGCGTCACCGAGCCGATGCCGACGCCGGCAAAGGCAATGCCGATGGCGAAGCCGCGCTTGCGGATGAACCAGTTCGGCAGGAACAGCGACTGGCCGGAATAGCCGAGACACACCGAGCCGGCGCCGACCATGACGCCGATGGTCACGTAGAGATGCCAGGGCGTGCTGGTGAGTGGCGCGAGCAGCAGGCCGCCGCCCATCAGCACGACACCGAGTTCCATCACCGCGCGCGGGCCGGCGCGATCCATCAGGCGGCCGATCAGCGGGCTGACGATGCCCGACACGACGAAGCCGAAGGAGAACGCGCCGGCAGTGACGCCGCGTTCCCAGCCGAATTCGGAGATGATGGGAGGAAAGAACAGCGAAAACGCGGTGCGTGCGTTGACGCCGATCGCCATGGTCACGAAGGTCACCGCGACCACGACCCAGCCGTAGAAGAACGGAAGCCGCATGTTGTGCTTATTTCATCCCTAGATGGTGCTACCGACCATCCAGGGCCGTCTGGGTCAAGCGATTTTCACGAGATGCCCCTTTGGGCCGCGCGCTCAGGCCGCGTTGCGCTGCGAAGGCTGAGCGGTCTCGTCGAATGCGATCTGGTCGACCGGCTGCGGGCGTCCGAACAGATAGCCTTGCGCAAAATTGACGCCGAGCGCCGTCAGCCGCTCGAACTCCTCAGCTGTCTCGACGCCTTCGGCGGTGACCGACATGTCGAGGCCGCGTGCGAGCGTCACGATCGAGGCGATGATCGCGGAGCTGCGCGGCTGATGCGTGAGGTTGCGGATGAAGGACTTGTCGATCTTGATCTTGTCGAACGGGAACGTGGTCAGATAGCTCAGCGACGAATAGCCGGTGCCGAAATCGTCGAGCGCGAGCTCGATGCCGATGTGCTTTAGCCGCTCCATGAAGGCAAGGTTCTCGACGCCGCGTTCCAGCAGCACGGATTCGGTGATCTCGATCTCCAGCCGCTGCGGCGCCAGGCCGGAATCTGCCAGCGCCGCGCAGATCGTCTCGAACAGCTCGGCTTCCTTGAACTGGATCGGCGACAGATTCACGGCAACCATGAGATCGCACGGCCAGGCGGCGGCGTCCGCACAGGCGCGCCGAAGCACGAATTCGCCGAGCGGCACGATCAGCCCGGTTTCCTCGGCAAGCCCGATGAACTGGTCCGGCGGGATCAGGCCGCGGCTCGGATGCCGCCAGCGCACCAGCGCCTCAAAGCCGCGACGGCAACCGCTGGCGACGTCCATAAAGGGCTGATAGTGCACTTCGAGCTGGCACTGCGCGATGGCATCGCGCAAATCGCCTTCCAGCGTATTGCGAGCCTCGAGCTCGGCCGACATCGCCTCGTCGTAGATGGTGAAGCAGTTGCGGCCGGCCGATTTCGAGCGGTAGAGCGCGAGGTCCGCCTTCTTCAGCAGCTGCTCCTGGTCGCTGCCGTGGTCCGGTGCGATCGCGATGCCGATGCTGGTGCCGATCTCGACGCGATGGCCGGGCAGCAGGAACGGTTCGGCGACCAGCTTCGCGATCCGCGCGGCGAGCTCGGTCGCGCAAGTCCGCTGATCGTCGCAAGCCTCCTGGATGATGGCGAACTCGTCGCCGCCGAGCCGCGCCAGCACGTCGGTGGCGCGCAGCGCAGATCTCAGCCGCAGCGCCACCTGGCGCAGCAGCACATCGCCCGCACCGTGGCCGAGCGAGTCGTTGACGTTCTTGAAGCGGTCGAGATCGAGCATCAGGATCGCGAACGGCAGGCCCCGCACGCTCAACTGGCTGTTCATCATGTCGAGCCGGGTCAGGAAGAAGGCGCGGTTCGGCAGCCCGGTCAGGATGTCGGTCTGGGCGAGTTCCAGCACCCGCCGGTTCGCCAGCGAGAGCCGCCGCGAGTTGCGGCTTGCGAGCATCAGATAGGTCGCGAGCGACAGCGTCAGCAGCATGCCGACGACGATGACCGCAACCGCGCGGTCGTAGGCCGTCTCCAGCGAACCGCCGGCCGTCGGCATGGCGCGCACCTGCCAGTCGGTATCCCCGATCTTGAGGCTGCCCGACCAGTGCAGCGCCCGGGCGACGTCCCGCATCGACTGCGGCGACGTGGCGGCCGACGAATAGTCCGGCAGGGTCTGTTCCAGGCTGACGATCTGTCCCGTGAAGGGCGGATAGACGTTCACGCTGACCGCGGGGCTTGCTCCCGTGGTCACGCGAATGGACTGGATCAGCAGCGGCAGGTCGAAGACGCCGACGACGAAGCCCGCCAGATTGCGGCGCCGGTCCGCCACCGCCTCGCGCGAGGTTCCCTTGGCGTAGACGGGAATGGCAACGAGCACGTCGGGCTGCCGGCCGCCCTCCTTCGGTTCGTAGAGGCGCGTGCGAATGGCGGCGACGCGGTCGTTGTCGCGCGCGCGCTCGAGGGCTGCGCGGCGCTCTGGAACGGTCGCGTAATCCATGCCGTAGACCGACGACGTCTTCGGCTGGGTCGAGTAGAACACCGGGAAATATTCATCGGCTTGCGGCGCGGTCGCGAAGGTCTCGCCCTGGAGCGACTTGATGCGATAGCCGGACACGCCGTCCGTGGCCGCGGCGGCCTCGTATTCGGCGCGCTCTTTGCGGTTGACGCGCGGCAGCCAGGAGATGCGTAGCATGCCGGGATGACGTTCGAACAGCCGGGAGCTGAAGGTCTCGAATTCGCTGCGGGTGATTTCCTCGTTGGTCGATTCGAACAGCGTACGCAGCGCGACGAGCCTGGAGATGTACTCGCTCATGCCGTTCTGCATGACGATGGCTTCGGTTTCAGCGGCGTTCTCGAACTCGATCTTGTTGACGCGATTTTCCCATCGCGCCACGGCGGCGGCGCCGACGAGCGAAAACAGAAGACCGACGCCGATTGCGACGAGCGCAGGGCGATAGAGTCCGAGCAGCGGCGCGGCGCGCCACCATCCGGTCATACGTTCTCTATCCTGATCGTTCCGCCCCCGACCGCCCATCTTGATCCGCAAGTCCCCTCGTCGCGGCAACCCACTTCTGGTTGAGCTGCCGGAACTGCTATCGGACCAGGATCGCGGTTAAGAACCGCACAATTTCGAAACCGGGTCGTCGCGCATTGCGTGGCTTAGTTAACGATTGGCCTGCAAGCAGGGCCCATTGTGCGAGCAATTTGCCGCTTTTCCCCGGAGTCCTACGGAGCACCGTTACATCAGGGGTTAGCGAGCTGTTCAGGACGACGGGACTATCGTTTCCGGCAGGTATTCCCTTATCCGGCAAGCATCCTCATGACACGATCGCGATCAGCGGCCTGCGTCGCTTTGGCCGTCGCGCTACTCGCCGCGGCCAATCCTGCAGCGAAAGGCGACGAGGTCGGCGTCAGCGACGATACAATCCTGTTCGGCCAGGCCGCCGCGCTCGAAGGCCCCTCCTCCGCGCTCGGACAGCGGATGCGGCAAGGCATCGTCGCGGCATTCACCGAGATCAACGAAAAGGGCGGCGTCCACGGCCGCAGGCTCCAGCTCATCAGCCGCGACGACGGCTACGATCCCGACCGCTCGGTGGCGCAGACGCTGCGGCTGATCGAGGACGACAAGGTGTTCGCGCTGATCGGCGCGGTGGGCACGCCGACCGCGATGGCGACGATACCGATCACCAGCACCAGGAACATCCCCTTCATCGGCCCCTTCACCGGCGCTGAATTCCTGCGCGACCTCGAGCTTGCGAACGTCGTCAACATTCGCGCAAGCTATGGCGCTGAAGCGGAGGCCTGGGTCAAGCACCTCACCGAGGATCGCCACTTCACCCGCATCGGCATCTTCTATCAGGACGATTCCTTCGGACGCGACGGTCTCGCCGGCGTGAAGCGCGCACTCGCCAGGCGCGGCCTCGAGCTCGCCGCCGAAGGCACCTTCGAGCGCAACACCCGCGCGGTCGGCGCGGCCTGGCGCATGATCAAGCGCGCCGAGCCCGAAGCCGTCGTCATGGTCGGGACCTACGGCCCTTGCGCGGAGTTCATCAAGCTCGCGCATCGCAGCGGCTTCCATCCGACCTTCGTCAACATCTCCTTCGTCGGCGCCAATGCGCTCGCCCGAGAGCTCGGCCCCGACGGCGAAGGCGTCATCGTCTCGCAGGTCGTGCCGTTTCCCTGGGATCGCTCGCAAAAGCTCGTCGCCGACTACCAGGCGGCGCAGAACGCGTTCGACCCGACGCTGACACCGGACTTCGTCTCGCTCGAAGGCTATCTCTCCGGCCGCCTCGCGGCCGCGGCGCTGGAGAAGGCCGGGCCGCAGCCGACCCGCGCGAGCCTCCTGCGCGCCATCAACGACGTCGGCCGCTTCGACATCAGCGGCAGCATCGTCACCGTCGGCGCGCGCATGACCGACGCGCCGCTGAAGGTGTTCTTGACCGTGATCCAGAAGGACGGGACGTTCAGGGCGGTGGACCGGCTGTAGGCTAGCCCCGACTAGCGCCACGAAAAAGGTGCGCTCCCTCCCCCCTTGCGGGGGAGGGTTGGGGAGAGGGGCAGCCCAGGAAAAGGTGCTTGTTGCCGACGATGCACCGCTCGGTGCGCGACGGAAAGAATCCCCGTGCGGCACCCCTCTCCCTGCCCCTCCCCCGCAAGGGGGAGAGGGAACGGAGAGAGCTGTGCTGTCGGCTAGTAAGTCTTCAAGGCCGCCGCGTCCAGCGGTCGGCGTTGACGGCGCCTTGCGGGACCTCGCCTTTGACGATCGCTTCGACCTGCCGCACCGTTTCCAGCGACTGGTATTCGATCGCCTGTGGCGTCAGCCCGCCGACATGTGGCGTCGCGATAACGTTGGGAAGCCTCGCCAGCTCCGGGCTCGGCATCTGGTCGGGCGCGCGGCCGACATCCATCGCCGCGCCGGCGATGCGGTTTTCGCGCAGCGCGCGTGCCAGCGCAGCCTCGTCGACGAGATTGCCGCGCGAGAGATTGATGAACACGGCATACTTCTGCATGCGCGCCAGCGCCGCCTCGCCGATCAAATTCTCGGTCTTCTCGTTGGCGATGGCGAGGCAGACGACATAGTCGGAGGCCCCAAGAAGCTCGTCGAGACTGACCTGTCGGATCGCGCTGTCGCTGACATCAGCGAAGGGATCGGAGACCAGCACCTCCATGCGCATCACCTTGGCGATTTCGGCGAGATAGCGCCCGATGCTGCCATAGCCGATGATGCCGATCCGGCTGCCGGCGAGCTGGCGGCCCATCCGCGCCTCGACCTCGCGGCCGGCCTGGTAATCCGCCGTCGCCCGCGAGACGCCGCGGGAGAGATCGACCATGTAGCCGATCGCAAGCTCGGCCACCGCCTGCACGAAGCCGGGACCGGCCCGCGTCACGAGCACGCCGGCTTGCGAGGCCGCATCGACATTGACGTTGCGGATGTCGACGGCACAGCGGACGAAGGCACGCAGGCGCGGCAGTTGCGCAAAGATCTCGCCGCGCCCTTCCGTCATGCGGTCGGCGACGATAATGTCGGCATCTTTCGCCGCACGCACGAGGGTAACCGCGTCCAGCGTATCGTCGCTCTCGTGCAGGATCACCTCGGCGGCTGCCCGCAGGCCGTTCAGGCTGCGGTCGCCGTAGTAATTGCGACGCATCTCCGGCGTATGGGCGAGCAACACTTTCAAGACGAGACTCCCTTAATAGCCGAATGCCCGCGGCAGCGCGGTCGAGAGCCATGGCACGAAGGCTATGACGAGCAGGCAGAGGAACAACAGGCCGAGATAGCCCATGATCGGCTTCACCGTCTGCTCGATCGGCACGTTGCCGATCAGGCAGGCGCCGTAGAGTCCGAGCCCGAGCGGCGGCGCGAACAGGCCGATGCCCATCGCGATGACCAGCACGACGCCGAAATGCAGGGGATCGACACCGAGCTGCACGGCCACCGGCAGCAGCAGCGGCCCGAAGATGATCAACGCGGCCGCGCCTTCCAACACCGAGCCCATCACGATCAGCACCGCGATCGCGAGCAGGATGAACAGCCAGACGCCTGAGGTCTTGGACAGTCCCAGCATGAAATCGCCGACCGCATGCGGCACCTGCTGCAAGGTCAGCGTGAACGCCAGCGACTGCGCCGCGGCGACGATGAACAGCACGAGCCCCGCGCGCGTCGCGCCCTGCACGAAGCTGTGTGCGGCCGACCTAAAGGTGAGCTCGCGGAACACGACGCTGCCGACGACGAGCGCATAGGCCACGGCAAACGCGGAGATCTCCGTCGCCGTCGCAAATCCGCTCTTGAAGCCGAAGAAGATCATGAAGATCAGGCCGAACGAGGCGATGGCGCCGCTCCACAGGCCCGACACCGGCATCTGCGGCGCAACGTCCTCGGTATCCGCCGGCCGCTTGCCGAAGATGATGGACACCGCGATCAGGACCAGCGCCATCAGCGCCGCCGGCAACAGCCCCGCGACGAACAGGCCGCCGATCGACAGGTTCGCGACGAAACCCAGGATGATCAGGTTGATGCAGGGCGGAATGGTCTCCGCCATCACCGCGGATGCGGCAAGCAGCGCCACCGCGCCGCCCGGGTTCTGCTTCGAGCGTCGCGCCGCCGGGATCAGCACCGAGCCGACCGCGGCGACATCCGCCATCTTCGAGCCCGAGATGCCGGAGAACAGCACCATCGAGGCCACCATCACGACATTCAGGCCGCCGCGCATACGGCCGACGCCGCGCTGTAGCAACTCGATCAGCCGCACCGACATGCCGTTGGCTTCCATGAGGTAGCCGACGAGGATGAAGAAGGGAATCGCGAGCAGCACGAAATTGTCGATGCCGCGCGCCATCTGCTGGGCGAAGATCACGCCGGGCAGCGCGCCTTCGACCCAGATGAAGATCAGCGCGGCCAGCGCCAGCGCAAAGCCGATCGGCAATCCGCCGAACAGGGTTGCGAAGAAGCCGATAAACATCAGCGTGCCCGCCGACGGCACCGTGGACGGCGACAGATAATCCCAGGCGAGATAGAGGCCGCTGACGATGACGACGGCAACGAGGCCCCTGACGATGTCGGGCAGCGGCCGCGCGCAGAGCTGGTCGATCGCGAACACCGTCATGAACAGCGCGCCGATGCCCATCGGGTAGAAGGTCAGCTCCAGCGGCAGGCCGGACCCGGTGGTCTGGCCTGAAGTCAACGATCCCAGCTTGATGGCGTTGTAGGCGACATAGCCGGAGATCAGCACGACCAGAAGCGCACTCGCGGCATCGACCAGCGTGCGCAGCCGCACCGGCAGCAGATCGCGGAAGAAGGACACGCCGACATTCTCGCCACGCGCGAGCGCGCTCGCTGCGCCGAAGAAGGCCGAGCCGACCATCAGGCCGCGCGCGACGTCGTCAGACCATTCGACCGGCGCATTGAAGCAGAAGCGCAGCAGCACCGACGCGCAGACGACCACGAGATCGGCGGCCAGGAGGATGGCCGCAATCGCGTCGCTGAGGCGAAGCAGCAGCGTAATGCTCCCGTGGCGGCCGCCCGAGAGGGGCACGGCGGCTGTCAACGCCATCTCAGACTTGGTCATCTCAAGCTTGCGTCGCGCGGATGATGTCGATGACCGGCTTGGACTCCGGCCGCGCCTTGATGAAGTTCTCGTGCTGCGGCGCGACGCGCTTCTTGAAGGCTTCGCGGTCGCATTCGGCCACCGTCACGCCCTTCTCGGTCAAAGCCGTCAGCGCCTCCTTCTCGACCGCAAGCCCATGGGCACGCGTGTCGGCCGCGGCCTTCTTGGCGGCATCGAGGAAACCCTCGCGCAGCTTCGGATCCATGCGGTTGTAGGTCACGTCGCTGAAGTAGATCGCGAGCGGCGAGAAATTGTGCTGCGTCAGCGAGTAGAATTTTGCCGTTTCGAAGAACTTGCTGGCCAGGATCGTCGGCGGATCGTGCTCCAGCCCGTCGAGCACGCCGGCCTGGAGCGCCGTGTAGATCTCGCCGAAGGCCAGGGGCGTCGCGGCGGCGCCCATCAGGCGCAGGCATTCCGTGATCACCGGATTCGGCAGCGTCCTGATCTTGAGGCCGGCGAGATCCTCCGGCGTCTTCACCGGCTTCCTCGCGAGCACGCTGCGTGAGCCGAAATTATAGGCCCAGGCGATGATGCGGATGTTGCCACTCTTGAGCAGCGCGTCCTCGATCGGCTTGGCGGCGCCGGAATCGAACGCCTTGGTCTGCTGCGGGAAGCTCGAGAACAGAAAGCCGAGATCGAAGG
The DNA here is from genome assembly GCF_052075995.1 of Bradyrhizobium sp. 613_E4_N2_2. Lineage (NCBI taxonomy): Bacteria > Pseudomonadati > Pseudomonadota > Alphaproteobacteria > Hyphomicrobiales > Nitrobacteraceae > Bradyrhizobium > Bradyrhizobium sp. 613_E4_N2_2. Next base: position 2,138,403 of record NZ_CP197234.1, on the reverse strand, counting down.
TGCCGACCAGCGGCACCAGGTTGGCGGAGATCGACGAACCCGATACCATGAGGTCGATGACGCCGAGCTTCACCGAATTGATGACGTCGATCTCCTGCCCGAGCTGGTTGTCGGGAAAGAAGGCGACCTCGACCTGCTCGCCGAGCCCGTTGCCCTTCAGGTTCTTGACGAGGTTGTCGTAGTAGACGCGGCCGTTGGCGTATTTCGGATCGTTCGGCAGCGAGGAGGAGCATTTCAGCTTCAGCGTCGCCGCTTCGGCGCGACCGATGATGGCGGGAGAGAGAACGAGGCCGGCGGTAACCGCCGTCGACGACTTGATGAACGTGCGACGGCTCACGGGCACGATGGTCATGGCGCGGTCTCTCCCCGAATATTCTTGTTTACGGCCGAGATCGCTGCCGCGGCCTGTTGCGCGGACTGTATGGCCAAAGCGACGGGGCAGGCAAGGGTTGCAGCCGGCCGTCGCAAAGCGGCGTGTCGCGAGCATCGACGGCATCGGCGCCGTCAAAACAACCATGTTTGTCCGGGATTCTCGATCGGATCGGCCTGGTGGCCGATGTGCGACAGGACGCTTCGCGCAACAGCGGGGATCAATCCAATTGGTGCATGGATCAATGCGCAATTCACATGGATGCCGCCGGAGCGATACCCGGCGGCTCCGGCAGACGCCCTGCCCCATTTTGCCGCAGCTTGCTGCGTGATCCAGTGCACAGACAGACGCGTGGCCGCGACCTAGAAAAGGTGACATCATCGCGCGCATTGCCGATGGAGGTGACACTATGCGCCGTCCAGTCCTTCGCAATTTGTTTCTTGCCTCCAGCCTTGTCGCGCTCGCGCAATTGATGACACCGACGGACGCCGACGCCGAGGCGCGGCTCGCACTCGTGATCGGTCAATCGGCCTATCGCACCGTGCCGGAGCTGCCCAACGCAGCCAACGACGCCAGGGGCATGACGGAGCTGCTCGGCAATGCCGGCTTCACCGTCACCACGGCGGCCAATTTGGCGCAGAACGAGATGCGCGCTGCGATCTCCGATTTCGCCGGCAAGGTCAGCGCCAGCGGCGCCGACACCGTCGCACTGGTGTTCTATGCCGGCCACGGCCTCCAGATCGACGGCGAGAACTATCTGGTGCCGGTCGATCTCGATCCCAAGCGCGAGGCCGATATTCCGCTCCAGGGCGTACGGCTGAACGATCTGCTCAACACGCTCGGCGCGCTGCCGACGCGGGCACGCATCTTCATGCTCGACGCCTGCCGCAACAATCCGTTCCCGGCGCTCAGCGGCGCCGGCCACGGGCTCGCGATCGTCGACACCAAGGCCGGTGCACCCGGCTCCTTCATCTCCTATTCGACCTCGCCCGGCGCGGAAGCAGAGGACGGCTCCGGCGTCGACAGCCCCTACACCACGGCCGCGCTGACCGTCGCCAAGCAGCCCAACCTGCCGATCGAGGAAGTGTTCAAGCGCATCCGCATCGCCGTGGCGCAATCGACCGACGGGCGGCAGATCCCCTGGGAAAGCTCGTCGCTGACGACCGACTTCAAGTTCTTCGGCGGCGAGAGCAGCGGCGGACAGCCTGCTCTCCCGGGCGCATCCGCCATGGCACTCGCCAGCGGCACGCGCAGCGTCGCGGACTGGCGCAAGGATTTGCAGGGCAAGGAGCCGAAGGCTGCCTATGAGCTGGTGATCGCCGACGACACCGTCGAGGCGTATCAGGCCTATGTCGAGCTCTACGCACAGGCCTCCTACACGCCGCGCCTGCGCACGATCCTGGAGCGCCGGCGCCAGATGCTGGCCTGGGAGCGCGCCACCGCCATCAACACGCGCGCTTCGTTCGAGGCCTATCTGGCGAATTGGGACAACAGCGACCTCGCCGCAACCGCGCGCCGGCTGCTGCTCCGCGTGCAGAACCGCAACTATGCCTTGCCGGTCGCGGCCGCAGCGGCCCCTGCTCCGGTCGCGGTCGCAATGGCCCCAACCTGCCCGTGCTCGGCGCCGTCGACACCGGCAACGCCGGTCAATCCGGCGGTGGCGCCCGTCATCAAGAAGCGCGTCGACGACACGCCGCCGAAGCGAAAGGTGGTCGAGACGCCGCCGAAGCCGCGCCGGCCGCCGCCCGACGAAGTGATCTACGAGCGCGCGCCGCCACCTGGCCCGCCACCTGAAGCCGTGGGCGTCGGAATTGGCGTCGGGATTGGTCTCGGCATGGGTATGGGCGGCCGTGGCGGAGGCGGCTACGGACGCGGCGACTACAACCGCGGCAGGTATTGAGCCCCAGTTCACCAAGCGAATGGATGTCCGCAGGCCCTGCCTGCGGACATTTCTGTTGATGGTGAGCGGCCAGCAACTCTCGTGCCCCGGACGGAGCGCAGCGCTCCCGGCGATGCGACGCATCGTCCGGTGCGGTGCGCTGCAGAGCCGGGGCCCATGTACCAGCGAACTGTGCGGCGCGATGGGTCCCGGCTCTGCGCAGCAACGCTGGGCGTTGCAGCGCGTCCGGGACACGAGAGTTGCGGATATTTCGCCTTCTGTGGCCTTCCGGAAGTACTGTAGGCTGATCTGCTGACGCCAGCCTTTCCGGGGATTCCATATCGATGCCGCACGACGCGCCCGCCAAGAGCTCATGGCCGCTGTTCCGGTCACTCGCGTCCTATGCCCTGCCCGGCGACCTCATGGCGGGCCTGACGCTGGCGGCGATTGCGATCCCCGAGCAGATGGCCACGGCGCGGCTCGGCGGTTTTGCGCCGCAGATCGGCTTCTTCGCGTTCATGGCGGGCTCGCTCGGTTTCGCGCTGCTCGGCGGCAACCGCTTCCTGTCCTGCGGCGCGGATTCCACGATCACGCCGATCTTCGCCGGCGGACTTGCCGCGCTCGCTGCCACCGGCTCGCCTGAGTATCAGGGGCTTGCGATCGCGCTGGCGCTGATGGTCGGCGCGATGATGCTGGCCAGCGGCGCTTTCCGCCTCGGCGGCATCGCCAATCTTCTGTCCGTGCCGGTGATGGTCGGCTTCCTCGCCGGCATCTCCGTCCACATCATCGTCTCGCAACTGCCGGGCGTGCTCGGGCTTCCATCACCAAGCGGGCCGACACTCGAACGCATCGGCGTGCTCGCGACCGAACTCGGCCGCACGAACCCCTTCACGCTCTGCATCGGGCTTGGTGTGCTCGCCGTGGTCTTCATCGCCGAGAGGGTCAGCGCGAAAATTCCGGGCGCGCTGATCGGGCTCGTCGCCGCGACGCTGGCCACAATCGCGCTCGGCCTCGAAAGCAAGGGCGTCAGCGTCGTCGGCGCGGTGCCGGGCACGCTGCCGCGGCCGACCTTGCCTGACCTGGCACCGGAGCTATGGGTGCGCCTGGTGCCGCTCGCCTTCGTCATCACGGTCGTGGTGATGGTGCAGACCGCGGCGACGACGCGGTCGTTCCCGTCCGATCCCGACAAGCCTGCCGATGTCGACCGCGACTTCCTCGGGGCGGGCGCCGGCAGCGTGCTGTCCGGCCTGTTCGGCGCGTTTCCGGTCAATGCCAGCCCGCCGCGAACCGGGATCGTTGTCGAGACCGGCGGACAATCGCAGCTCGCGGGCCTTGCGGCCGGGGCAATCGTGCTGGCGCTGCTCGCGTTCGGGACGGGGCTGCTGCAGCACGTTCCGGACGCCGCGCTCGGCGGCATCCTGCTGTTCGTGGCGCTGCGGATCATCCGGGTGAAGCAGATCGCCATGATCTACCGGCAATCGTTCAGCGAGTTCCTGCTGATCGTCGCCACTGCCGCGCTGATCATCGTGCTGCCGATCCAGCAGGGCGCCTTCCTCGGCATCGTGCTGTCGCTGCTGCACGGCATCTGGAGCACGACGCGCGCGCGGCTCGTCGAGTTCGAGCGCGTGCCGGGCACCACGATCTGGTGGCCGGCGCATCCGCACATCACCGGCGAGCGCGTCGCCGGCGTCGCCGTGATTGGGCTCCAGGCGCCGCTGTCCTTCCTCAACGCGCCGGGTTTTCGCAGCGACGTGGCCAAGGTGCTCGGCACCTCGACGCCGCAACTGCTGGTGCTGGAGGCGAGCGGCATGGTCGAGATCGACTTCACCGCCGCGCAGATCCTGCTCGACGTCTTCAAGGCGTGCAGCGAACAGGGCGTCACCGTCGCGCTGGCGCGGCTGGAATCGGTGCGCGCGCAGAACGCGTTCGAACGTTTCAGACTGTTCGACGCCCTGCCCCGCGAACACGTCTTCCACAGCGTCGATGAGGCCGTGCGCAAGCTGGCAAAATAACCACCGCCTTCACTCGGTCCGCCGCCCCAAAGGGAGCGATACTTTTGGTCGCCGGCCAGTTCGCGGAGTGAGCCCATGGCCGCCGCGTCAAAGCTAGCACTTGATTTCCTGCCGCGACGGGCGACAATGATGTCGCGCCAGCTTCCGGTACCGAACTTCATATAAGACGGGGAAAACCCGCTTGGCCGCGGCTATACCGTCGCTGCGCGGGAGGGATCGTTATGACGGTAGGGTTCAAGCGCTGGCTGCAGCGCCGACATGATCCAGGCCGCCGATCGTATCGCCGTTACGATTGGGTGCGATGCAATCGCGCCGCTGCTCCGCGAAGAACGCCCCCTGGTTCGCGGCGAACTCGCCACCCCGGCGCTGCAAGTGGAAGGCCACCAAAGGATCATCGAGCCAATGCAATGCGCACGTTGTCGCGGGCGCATGCGTTGAGCCACGGAGGCGCGATAGACTGAAAGGCACTCCAGGCCGGCGTTAGACTGGCCAAAGGATATTAGCTCAGACACACCGAGGGAGGAATGCATGACGACGGTAACCCGACGTAACATCCTCAAGGGCGGCACGGCGCTTGTGGGCGGCATGGCCGGCATCCTGGCCACTGGCAGGGCTCCCGTTTTTGCACAGGGCACCACGGTACACTGGCTGCGTTGGAATGACTTCGTGCCAGCTTCCGATCAGCTATTGCGCAAGGAGCTGCTGCCTGCTGCCGAGAAGGCGCTGGGAATCAAGATCAATCTTGAGACTGTGAATGGCAATGACCTGCAGCCGCGCATCACCTCGGCGATCCAGTCGGGCTCAGGTCCCGACATCATCATGCTCTTCAATAACCACCCGCAGATCTATTCGGAGAGCGTCATCGACCTGTCCGACATCGCAGGTCGTGTGAGCGAGGCCGAAGATGGCTATTATGATCTGTGCAAGTCCAACTCCGCCGACGGCCAAAAATGGATCTCTTTGCCGTGGACCATCGTCGGCGCCATGATCGCCTACCGAAAATCCTGGTTCGATGAGATCGGCTCATCGACCTTCCCGGACACTTGGGAGAAGTATCGCGAGGTTGGCAAGAAGCTCAAGGCCCAGGGCCGGCCGATCGGTCAGACGCTCGGCCACACGTTCGGTGACGCGCCGACGTTCAGTTACCCGTACATGTGGTCGTGGGGCGGCACTGAGGTCGAGAAGGACGGCAAGACTGTCAACATCAACAAGAAAGAGGTCATCGAGTCCGTCAAGTTCATGACGGCTTTCTGGAAGGAAGCCCACGACGAGGGCGGGCTTGCCTGGGATGACACCAACAACAACCGTGCGTTCCTGTCGCAAACCATCTGCGCCACCCTCAACGGCGCTTCGATCTACATCGAATCGCTGCGCAACCCCGACAAATATATTACTGAAAAAGGCGCACAGCTGAAGACCGACATCCAGCACTCGCCGTTGCCCAAAGGCCCGGCCGGCCAATTCGCCATGCACACCTATTTCTCTCACGTCATTCCGAACTATTCGAAGAATCAGGACGGTGCGAAGGCGTTGTTGAAGTGGGTCCATACCAAGGCGAACTACGAGCCGTGGTTCGTCTCCCAGAAAGGTTTCGCGACACCGCCGACCCACGAATGGGAGAAACACAAGTTGTGGGAAGAGGACAAGGTCATGGCGCCCTTCAAGATCGCCGGCCTCCTGGGTCAGACGCCCGGGTACCCTCTGCCCTCATCAGGCAAGAAGGCTGCCGAAGTGCTCACCAAATACATCATCACAGATATGTACGCCAAAGCGATCCAGGGCGCTCCGGCGGAGGATTCCGTGAAATGGGCGGAAGTCGAACTCAAGAAGGTCTATTCTTGAAAGTACGTGCGCAGCACGTCGCACGGCTGCGAAGTGGCTGCCGCGCGCCCCGCGTCTCGGACTTGTACGGTGCGCCGTCTCTCTGTGAGGCGGCGCGATCAAAGTTTCGCATGACGCGTCTGTTGGCGTGCGCTTAGAGGTGAAGCGAGATGGCGATCGCCGAGACCCAAGTCTACATGCCGCAGGCGCCGCGGCCCAGAATCCGGCTGCTTGAGGACGAGCGTTGGCTCGCATTCGTGCTGCTGGTGCCGACCCTGGCGCTGCTCGGTACGTTCATCGCCTATCCGTTCTTGCGCGGCATCTTGTTGTCGGTGACCAACTCGCGCGTCGGCGTTCCAGGCGAGTTCGTCGGCCTCGCCAACTTCTACAAGATCTTCAATGACGGGATCTTTCGCACCTCCGTCTACAACACGTTTCTTTATACGGGCGTAACCACCGTCTTCAAGCTGGCGCTCGGGCTGTGGCTGGCCATGCTGCTCAACCGGAATTTCCGCGGCAAGGCTTTCACCCGTGCTTTCATCCTGCTGCCCTTCATCATCCCGACCGTGCTCTCGACTTTCGCCTGGAGGTGGATGTTCGACCCGACATTTAGCGTCCTCAATTGGCTCCTCTACCATCTCGGTTTGATCAGCGGTCGGATCAATTGGCTTGGCGATCCAGACCTCGCCATGATCTCGATCATCATCGTCAACATCTGGCGCGGAGTGCCATTCTTCGCCATCAGCCTGCTCGCCGGCCTGCAGACCATCAGTCCCGAACTTAGCGAGGCCGCCGCCATAGACGGTGCCAGGCCGTGGCAGCGGTTCTGGCACATCACCTGGCCCCTGCTGCTGCCCGTGACCATGGTCGTGGTGCTGTTCTCGGTGATTCAGACGTTCGCCGACTTCCAGATCGTCTATGTGATGACAGGCGGCGGACCAGCCAATGCAACGCACCTGTTCGCCACCTACGCCTATCAGATCGGCATCGGCACCGGCCTCCTAAGCGAGGGCGCTGCCATCTCGCTCGCCATGTTTCCGGTCCTGTTTCTGGTCGTTATCATCCAACTTCTCTACATCCGCCGCGTGGAGGTCCGCTGAGCCATGATCGAGGGCGCAAGGTGGCGAAAGTGGGCGTTCTTCTACGTCCCCATGGCGATGTTCCTGCTTTTCCTGCTGTTCCCGTTCTACTGGATGGTGATCACTTCGGTGCGGCCGGACGGCGAGCTTTACCGACCCTGGAATTCGATCAACTACAATCCGTTCTGGACCTGGAACCCGACCTGGGACCATGTCAGGTACCTGTTCGAGGAGACGCTGTTTGCATCGTGGCTGTGGAACACGACGTTCATCGCGCTCGCGTCAACCGCCATCTCGCTCGTGTGCGGCGTGTTCGCCGGCTATGCTCTCTCGCGGCTGAACTTTCCATTTGCAGGCAGCCTGGGCACCGGCATCTTCATCACCTATCTGGTGCCTCAAACGCTGCTCTTCATTCCGCTGGCAGAGATCATCCGCAACTATCGGCTGGGTGACACGCCCTGGTCATTGATCCTGACCTATCCGACCTTTCTCATTCCGTTCTGCACCTGGCTCATGATGGGCTACTTCAAGGCGGTGCCCAAGGAGCTCGAGGAATGCGCGCGCATTGACGGCGCCTCGCGCTGGCAGGCCATGCTCTACATCGTCATCCCGGTGGCGATCCCGGGCATCCTCTCGGCCGGCATCTTCGCTTTCACCCTGTCGTGGAACGAGTTCATCTACGCACTTGTCTTCCTGTCCTCGCCTGGACAGAAGACCGTGCCGGTCGGCGTCACATCGGAACTGATCCGCGGCGATGTATTCTTCTGGGGACCGCTGATGGCTGGCGCCCTGCTCGGATCGATCCCGGTTGCTATCGCCTATTCGTTTTTCGTCGAGCACTACGTCGCAGGACTGACTGGATCGGTGAAGGGCTGACAGCACCCCGGATCATCAGGAAAGTGGGCATGCGGAAGGCGGGTGGAGCGAATGGGCCAGGTCGTCCTCAAGGGGATCAACAAGTTCTACGACAGCGTGCACGCTGTCAAAGACGTCAATCTGCAGATCCGCGACAAGGAGTTCGTGGTGTTCGTCGGACCGTCCGGCTGCGGCAAGACCACGACGCTGAGAATGATCGCCGGGCTTGAAGCGATCAGTTCCGGCGACATTTCCATCGACGGAAACGTGGTCAATGAATTGGCGCCGATGGACCGCGACATCGCCATGGTGTTCCAGAACTACGCCCTGTACCCGCACATGAGCGTGCACGACAACATGGCGTTTGGCCTGAAGATGCGCAAATTCGAAAAGCCCGAGATTGACAAGCGCGTGCGGGAGGCGGCCGACATCCTCGGCATCGGTGAATTGCTAACGCGCAAGCCGCGCCAGCTGTCCGGCGGCCAGCGCCAGCGCGTGGCGTTGGGTCGTGCCATTGTGCGTCACCCCCGCGTGTTCCTGTTCGACGAGCCGCTGTCGAACCTCGATGCCAAGCTGCGGGTACAGATGCGCGTTGAGCTCAAGAAACTGCATCTCCGTCTCGGCACCACCGCCATTTACGTTACCCACGATCAGGTCGAGGCCATGACGCTGGGTGACCGGGTCGTCGTCATGAAAGACGGCGTGGTCCAGCAAGTGGGGGAGCCGCTCGAACTGTACAATCAGCCCGCCAACAAGTTCGTCGCCGGCTTCATCGGCTCCCCGGCCATGAATTTCGCCGCCGTTACGGTGACCGAGGCGAACGGATCGCTGATTGCCGAGAACTCCGGCCTGCGCATCAAGCTGCCGGACGAGACCGCGCAGCGGCTGCGCGGCCATATCGGACGCGAGGTCATGCTCGGCGTGCGGCCGGAGGACCTTACCGTGGCGGGTAGCGCTGATCTCGGCCACTCATGCTTCGATGCTGTGATTGAGGTGGTCGAGCAACTCGGCTCGGAAATCCTGCTCGATATGAAGGTCGGCGAGAGTATCATGGTGGCGAGCGTCGAGCCGACCGCGAGGGTGAGGGTGGGCGACAGGCTGCGCGTTGCCATGCGGCCTTCCAGGCTTCATGTTTTCGACGCGCAGACCGAGGCGGCCATCTAACCCCGGCAGAGGATCAATTCCACCGGTGAGCGGGAATTCGCCTTCTTGTCACCAGCTTCGATGACGCCCGGAGAGCGCGATGGCACTTGGCTCGTTGCCGGGCACACCGGATTTACGAGTACACGCCTCTAGGCCAGGGTCGGATGATCCCGCTGCACCGTCTCCCGGATCCAGCTGGCATGGATCGCGCGAAACAGGATTTGCGCGGTCTTGAGGTCGTTCGCTGTCATGCAGAGATCGACGATGCGATGGACTGCGTCATCGCGCATCAGCCCGTCGGAGATCTTCATCGCGATTTCCATCGCGACCTGGGCCGCGCGTTCATAGCGCTCACCTTCGCGCGTGTCGTTGCGCGCCGAACCGGCCGCGCTCGCGGCCGCGGCGTCACAGATCGCGCGGATGCGCTCGGCGGCCTCGATGTCGCCGAGCGGTCCTTCGATCGTCTCGTCCCAGATGTCCGCCGGCTTCTGCTTTGCGAACCACTTCATCGCCCCGTCACCAATGGTCTTCCAGCCGCCGTAGTTCCGCGCTCCCGCCTCGCCCAGCATAGAGAGGCCGATCGAGATCGGCGAGGCGATTTTTCCGCCACGTATTATCGATATGCAGTCAGGGCGTCCGACGTGGTCCGATGGCCTCGAACTGCGCCTTCTGCTCGTCGTTCAGCGTGGCGTAGAAATCCTCCAGCGCCGCGCGAACCGACTTGACGCCGTCGAGCATCGTGTCGAGCCGCTTGCGAACCGCCGCCATTCGCGCCGGCGGCGTCATCACGTCGCTGGGCTCGCAGGCCGCCTTGAGCGATGCGCTGACTTTGGCGCTGGTATCCTGGAGCACCTGTAGCGCAGCGCGCTGGGTGTCGTTGGGATGAAGCCTCGCCTCGATGTCAGTGCTGGGCCAATCGAGCGCAGCAGGCGTCGCGCAATTCTGGACCAGCGATCCGCCGGTGTTGTTGGAAGCCGTCGCACGACGCTGATCCTCGGCCAGCGCATTGAAGCGCGCCTTCTGCTCGTCGGTGAGCGAGCCGTAGAATCGATCGAGGGCGGGCTGAACGAGATCGACGGCTTTCTCCATCGCCTCGATGCGCTGCTGCATCGCCGTCAGCCGACCTGGCGCTGTCGCCGCGACCTGCGACGGGCAGGACGCGCGGATCATCTCGGACGCCTGGATCGATGCGTTGCCGAGTTCGTCGAGGCTTGCGCCTTGCGCCTCGGTCGGCTGCACCGCGGCGGCGATCTGGTCGATCGGCAGACCGACGATTTCGCGGCGGTCGCTGCCGCAGAGCCGATCCAGCGGGACGCCGCGCGCCTGGCGCCGTCCCTGCGGCCGCTGCGGCAGATAGGCCGAGAGACCGTTATAGCCATAGGGCCCGAAGATGCCGGCATAGATGTCCGGATAGCCGTAGCCCCAGAAGCCGAGACCGTCGCCCCAGATCGTGTAGTCGTAGAGATCGTTGTAGGCGAACGGCCAGAACAGCGGTCCGACCCAGCCATAACCGCCGCCCGCATGTTGCCACCACCCGCTGCTGGCGCCGTGCCAGCCGGCGAGTGCGGCCGCCGCCGCGATCTGGGCTCGCGCGGCCGGATTGCTGATCAGACGGCCGTTGCGGAAGGCGCTGGAATGCACGTTGAGGGCGTTGCGAAAATTCGCAGGACGGACGGCCGCATTGCGGATCTGGCCGAAGTTCGGGCCGCGATGTCGCGCGCCCGTTGCGAAGCGGGGCCCGCCATGATGCCCGCCGCCATGCACGTGTCCGAAGCCATGACCGCCAAAATGGCCGCCACCATGATGACCACCACCATGACCGCCGCCGTGATGGCCGCCGCCATGCCCGCCTCCGTGCCCACCACCATGGCCGCCACCGTGCCCGCCCTTGCCCAGAGCCGTGCCCGCCAGCATGCAGGCAAGCGCCATCACGGCAATTCCAATGACAGGTCGCAACATCGCATCCTCCCGCAGAGCCGCGCCATCGAGGCATCGGAAATTGACGGGATTGGAACCGGCCTGACTGCCGAAAGTTCCGCGACCGCGACGCAGCCGCCCGCGCGCTATGCCTCCGGCACGATCTTGCCGGGATTGAAGATATTCAGCGGATCGAGCGCCTTTTTCAGCGCCCGCATCGCGTCGAGCGCTTCGGGGCCGAGTTCCGCCTTGAGATATTTCTGCTTGCCCTGGCCGATGCCGTGCTCACCGGTGCAGGTGCCGTCCATCGCCTGCGCGCGCTCGACCAGGCGATGCATGAACTCCTCGCCGCGCGCCATCTCGTCGGCATCGTTGGTGTCACAGACCAGCGAGCAGTGGAAATTGCCGTCGCCGACATGGCCGACGATCGGCGACAGCAGGTTGAGGCGCTTGAGGTCTTCCTCGGTCTCGCCGACGCAATCGGCAAGCCGCGAGATCGGCACGCAGACGTCGGTCGCAACCACGCCGATGCTGTCGCCGGGCCGCAGCGCCTTCACCGACCAATAGGCGTCGTGCCGCGCCTGCCACAGCTTGGTGCGATCCTCCGGCTTGGTGGTCCAGGAGAAATCGCCGCCTCCGCAATCCTTTGCGATCTCGCCGAAGGCCTTGGACTGCTCGCCGACCTCGACCTCGCTGCCGTGGAATTCCATCAGAAGCAGCGGCGTTTCCGGCAGCGTCAGCTTCGAATAGGCGTTGCAGGCCTTCACCTGCGCGGCGTTGAGCAGCTCGATGCGCGCCACGGGAATGCCGGTCTGGATCGCCAGGATCACCGCCTGACATGCCCCGTGCACGGTCTCGAACGACACCGCACCGGCCGCGATCGTGTCAGGGATTCCGCGCAGGCGAATGGTCAGCTCGGAGATGATGCCGAGCGTGCCTTCGGCGCCGACGAACAGATGCGTCAGGTCGTAGCCGGCGGATGATTTCTTGGCGCGCGTGCCTGTGGTGATGATCTCGCCGTCGCCGCGCACGACCTTCAAAGCGAGCACGCTGTCGCGCATGGTGCCGTAGCGCACCGCGTTGGTGCCGGAGGCGCGGGTCGAGGCCATGCCGCCGAGCGAAGCATCCGCGCCGGGGTCGATGGGGAAGAACAGGCCCTGGTCGCGCAGATGCTCGTTCAGCGCCTTGCGGGTGACGCCGGGCTGGATCACGCAGTCGAGATCCTCGGCATGCACCGCGAGCACCTTGTTCATGTCGCGCAGGTCGATCGAGATGCCGCCGGCGGGCGCGTTGACCTGGCCCTCGAGCGAGGTGCCGGTGCCGAAGGCGATGACGGGCACGCGGTTCCTGGCGCAGATCCGCACCACGTCCTGGATGTCGGCGGTCTCCTGCGCCATCACCACGCCGTCCGGCGGCTGGTTGACGATCCACGTGGTGGTATGGCCGTGCTGCTCGCGAACGGCCTGCGAGGTGATGAGGCGGTTGCCGAACCGTGCGGCAAGCTGCTCCAGCGCGCTTGCGAGGGCTTTCGGCTCGACCCGCGGCGGATTATTGGTGATGGTCGTACCCACGGACATTCCTCCCGACAGAAGAACCGTGGCAAAGGACATCTGACCGGTCAAGTCAAGCGACCGCGCGCATAGCAGGAAAGACACATGCCGGAGACCGCCGCTGCCGAGCCGTTCCGCTCGTCGATCATGCAGATCGAGCCGCAATGGATCGACTATAACGGCCATCTCAACATGGCCTATTACAACGTGATGTTCGACCGCGCGATCGACCAGATGTGGTTACAGCTCGGGATCGGGCCGGGCTACATGAAGGAGCGAGGCGGCTCGACCTTCACTGCCGAATGCCATGTGCGGTATCTGCGCGAAATCCACCTCGGCGATCCCGTGCAGGTGTCGGTCTGGCTGCTCGAAGCCGACGACAAGCGGCTGCATACGTTCCAGGAGTTGCGGCACGCGACCGAAGGCTGGCTGTCGGCGACCTCCGAAAACATGTCGCTCCACATCGACATGGGCTCGCGAAAGGTGGCGGCCTTTCCGCCCGATATCCGGCAGCGCATCGCAGCCGTCGTGGGCGCCCACGGCGCCGTGCCGCGGCCCGAGGGCATCGGCCGGAACGTGGCGATGCCCTCGAAGCGGTAGTGCATGATCCGGAAAAGTGTGAAGCGGTTTTCCGGTAAGATCATGCACCCATCAGACCGCGCTATATCCTGTTGCGGCCGCGGGCAAGGCCCACCACGGCCGAGACCAGGAACAGCACGACCGCGATGAAGAAGATGATCTTGGCGATCTCGATCGAGGCGCCGGCGATGCCGCCGAAGCCCAGGATGCCGGCGATCAGTGCGATAACCAGAAACGTCACAACCCAGCCTAGCATGGTCAAACCCTCGTCTTGATGTCTGTCTGCGTCGGCGCGGCTGGCCGCGCCACCTGTCCAGACAATCTCGACGCGGGAACGATGGTTCCGGCCCACGCAAGCTGGAAATTCGCCCTCGCCGATGGAACAAATCAGCCCGCCGCGCACGTGGAAAACCTCGCCCCGGCGCCCCATATAGGCAGCAATCCCTGTTAAGAAGGCTCCCTTCCACCACCCCGCGGTGCCATCGTGGGGCCAATGATTCGCATGACCGAGCCGAGCAAGATCACCAGCGTACCCGACCACCAGCCCGCAGCCGGCGGCATCGCCGCGCGTGCGCGCGCCTCCGTGGGCCCGAAATATCTGTCCGGGCTCAATCCCGAGCAGCGCGACGCCGTGGAGACGCTGGACGGCCCGGTTCTGGTGCTGGCCGGCGCCGGCACCGGCAAGACGCGCGTGCTGACCACGCGCATCGCCCACATCCTCAGCCAGGGCCGCGCCCGCCCCGCCGAGATCCTGTCGGTGACCTTCACCAACAAGGCCGCGCGCGAGATGAAGCATCGGCTCGGCCAGATGCTCGGCCATGCGGTCGAGGGCATGCCGTGGCTCGGCACCTTCCACTCCATCGGCGGCCGCATCCTGCGCACCCATGCCGAGCTGGCGCAGCTCAAGTCGAACTTCACCGTGCTCGACACCGATGACCAGGTGCGGCTGCTCAAGCAGCTGCTCCAGGCCGACAATATCGACGACAAGCGCTGGCCGGCACGCATGCTGGCCGGCCTGATCGACGGCTGGAAGAACCGCGGCCTGACGCCGTCGCAGGTGCCGTCAGGCGAAGCCGCCGTGTTCGCCAACGGCAAGGGCGGCAAGCTCTATGCGAGCTACCAGGAGCGGCTGAAGATCCTGAACGCCGCCGATTTCGGCGATCTGCTGCTCGAGGACATCCGGATCTTCCGCGAGCATCCGGACATCCTGCGGCAATACCAGCAGCGCTTCAAATTCATCCTGGTCGACGAATATCAGGACACCAACGTCGCGCAATATCTGTGGCTGCGGCTGCTGTCGCAGGCGCCGACGTCTCCCTCCTTCACCTCTCCCCGCGTGCGGGGAGAGGTCGCATCGCAAAGCGATGCGGGTGAGGGGGACTCTCCGCAGACTGAACTCGTGGAGACAGCCCCTCACCCCGACGCTCTCAGCGCGAGCGAAGCTCGTCGCGACCCCGCAAGCGGGGCGAGGGAGCAGACGCCCCACGTCAAAAACATCTGCTGCGTCGGCGACGACGACCAGTCGATCTATGGCTGGCGCGGCGCCGAGGTCGACAACATCCTGCGCTTCGACCACGATTTCCCCGGCGCCAAGGTCATTCGCCTCGAGCGCAATTACCGCTCGACCGGCCACATCCTCGCCGCCGCCTCGCATCTGATCGCGCACAACGAAGGCCGGCTCGGCAAGACGTTGCGCACCGAGGACCATGACGGCGAGAAGGTCACCGTCACCGGCTCGTGGGATTCGGAAGAGGAAGCCCGCGGCATCGGCGAGGAGATCGAGCAGATCCAGCGCCAGGGCGACAAGCTCAACGAGATCGCGATCCTGGTGCGTGCCTCCTACCAGATGCGCGAGTTCGAAGATCGTTTCGTCACGCTTGGCCTGCCCTACCGCGTGATCGGCGGCCCGCGCTTCTACGAGCGCGCCGAAATCCGCGACGCGCTGGCTTATCTGCGGGTCATCAACTCACCGGCCGACGACCTCGCCTTCGAGCGCATCGTCAATGTGCCCAAGCGCGGCCTCGGCGACGCCACCGTGCAGATGCTCCACGACCACGCCCGCAAGCGCCGCATCCCGCTGTTCGAGGCGGCGCGCGCGGTGGTCGAGACCGACGAGCTGAAGCCGAAGGCGCGCGGAAGCTTGCGCGACGTCGTCGCCCAGTTCGACCGCTGGCGCGCCCAGCGCGAGGTCACCGCGCACACCGATCTCGCCCAGATCGTGCTCGACGAGAGCGGCTACACCGAGATGTGGCAGAAGGACCGTTCGGCAGACGCCGCGGGCCGGCTGGAGAACCTGAAAGAGCTGGTGCGCTCGATGGAGGAGTTCGAGAACCTGCAAGGGTTCCTCGAGCACATCTCGCTGGTGATGGACCGCGACAGCGGCGCCGACGAGGACGCGGTGTCGCTGATGACGCTGCATTCGGCCAAGGGCCTCGAATTCGACAACGTGTTCCTGCCCGGCTGGGAGGAAGGCCTGTTCCCGAGCCAGCGCACGCTGGACGAGCAGGGCCGCGCCGGCCTCGAGGAAGAGCGCCGGCTCGGCCATGTCGGCCTGACCCGCGCGAGGCGCCGCGCAAAGATCTACTTTGCGACCAACCGACGGATCCATGGCACCTGGTCGACCACGATCCCGTCGCGCTTCCTCGACGAATTGCCGTCCGCCAATGTCGAGATCACGGAATCCAAGGGCGGCTCGGCCTGGGGCGGCACCGGCGGCTACGGCGCCTCGCGTTTCGACGACATGGAGGCGTTCGGTTCCACCTATTCGACCCCGGGCTGGCAGCGCGCCCAGGCCAACCGCAACCGGGGCGGCGGCCGCAGTGGCGGCGGCCAAGGCGGCTTCGAGGAACAGGCCTCGTCGTTCTCCTCCTCATCCGGCCCGGATTTCGGCAGCTTCTCCTCACGCCGCCGCGGGCCGATGACGATCGAGGGCGAGCTGGTCGCCAAATCCACCGGCACCACCTCGGAATTTTCCCTCTCCGACCGCGTCTTCCACCAGAAATTCGGCTACGGCCGCGTCACCAAGATCGACGGCAACAAGCTCACCATCGCCTTCGACAAGGCCGGCGAGAAGAAGGTCGTGGACAGTTTTGTGCAGCGGGCGTGAGGCCTGATATGCCTCAGTACGTCGCCATCATCGAGGACGCAGGCCCGGACGACGCCGTCGGCTTGTGGTTTCCCGACCTGCCGGGCTGCATTTCCGGCGGCGACGACGTCGACGAGGCCCTGGAGAGTGCGCCCGAGGCGCTCGCATTTTATGCGCAGGAGCTGAGCGCGGACGGCCGCCAGCTTCCCCCGCCGCGGACATTGGACGAGCTCAAGGCCGACCCTGCTGTGGCCGACGACCTCAGGAAACACACGGTCGCCCTGATCGAATGGCCGCCCCTCCCTGAGGCCGAGTGAGGACTGTTCGCCGCACTGGCCGGACGTTCGACAGTTCTCACCCGAACGCCCCTTGACCACCGCGAACTTCCCCGTATCAGATGCGCCCATGGTCCGGGGCTCCATCACACTGATCTTGCTGGCATTGGTTATGCCGTCGCTTGCGGCGGCGGAGACCATGAGCTTTGGCGATTCGATCGGGCTCCTGGCCAAGAGCTGCGGCGCGGAAATCGTCGCCAATTGCCGCGGCGTCAACCCGGACTCGACCCGGCTGAAAGAGTGCCTGTCCCGCAACCGCGACGTGCTCTCCCAGCAATGCCAGAGCGACTATCTCGGCGCCTTCGATGCCATCCAGAAGCGCGTCGCCGCGCGCGTCACGGTGGCGAACGCCTGCCAGCGCGAGATCGTCAAGGTCTGCGGCGGCTCGACCAAGGAGACCAGCAAGTCGATCCCCTGCCTGGTCACGACGCCCAAGGGCATCAGCAACAACTGCCTGAAGGCCGTCGACGACGCGGGGTATCGGTGATGCGCGCGAACGGAATCGCCATCACGCTGGTCGTGGTCCAGGTCCTGGCCCTGCTCGCGGGCGCAGCAAGCGCGCAGACGGCGGCGCCGACGCGTGACGACATCGTCGGCAAGCTGAACCATTTCGAACAGGCCGCCGAGGTCGACCTTCCCGCGCTGAAGCAGCAGGTGATGGAGCGCGCCAAGGCCAGGATCAAGAACGATCCGGGTCCGGTGAACCGGCCGCTGATCGCGCCTGATCTCGCCAACCTGCCCGCCTTCAACGCGCAGATCCAGTTCGACGCCGACA
Source organism: Bradyrhizobium sp. 613_E4_N2_2 (assembly GCF_052075995.1). Taxonomy (NCBI): domain Bacteria; kingdom Pseudomonadati; phylum Pseudomonadota; class Alphaproteobacteria; order Hyphomicrobiales; family Nitrobacteraceae; genus Bradyrhizobium; species Bradyrhizobium sp. 613_E4_N2_2. The sequence goes on along the minus strand of NZ_CP197234.1, from coordinate 2,121,003 downwards.
CGCCGATCATCCAGCCGACCTCCTACCAGACCGTCGGCCGCATCGCGGACGCGCTGGTTAACTCCTCGCTGCTGCCGTACACGTTCCTGATCGTCGGCCATGTCGAATCCAATGCGAAGACGCGCGAGGCCAATGCGATCCTGAGCCAGCGACGCGCCGATGCGATCCGTGACGTCCTGGTGAACACCTTCAAGATCTCGACCAAGCGGCTGCATCCGATCGGCCTCGGCGAGGAGCAGTTTCTCGACCGGGCCAAGCCGACCTCGGCCGCCAACGGTCAGTTGCAAATCCTGACCTATGCCAAGGTGCCGGAGGAGGCGCCTGCGCATCCAGCTGCGGCGCCTGGGCCTGCGGCGAAAAAGCCCGCCAAGAAGCGCTGAACGAGATCACCTCCCCTGACGGAACTCTTTGAAGTTCCGACCGTTTTGCGGCCTGTCGAAAGCGCAACAGCCATGCTTTGCGCGACACGCGAGCCGGTTTGTGCACTGCCCTATCAGGTGCTATAGCCTGTTCTCGCCCTTCCCAGACCCCATGCTGCACGAGACCGAGATGGCTGGTTATTTTCAACGCCAACTGGCCGATTACGTCGAATATCATCGCGATCCCTGGAACTGCGCGATGCACGTGGTCGGAATCCTCCTGCTCTTCACCGGCACCGTGCTGCCGCTCACTCTCGTGCGTTTTCCCATCTTCGGGATCGAGGTGAGCTTGGCCGTGGTTGCGGCCCTGCCGGTGCTGGTTTACTGGCTGATGCTGGACGCCGGGATTGGGCTCGGCATCCTCGCCGCGATGATCGTGCTGCTTTCGGTCGCAACCGCAATCGGCAATCAGGCCTCGATCGTCATGATGTGGTCGATTTTTGCGCTGCTGATCGGATCTGGCGTCGCAGCGCAGATCGTGGGCCACAGGGTTTTCGAGGAACGGCAGCCGTCGATGGTCGACCACCCCGCGCATTTCCTGCTTGGACCGATGTTTGTCATGGCGAAATTATTCATTGCACTGGGCTTCCGTCGCGACCTTGCCGCGATTTTGGCGCCTGTTCCGACCAATTCCCTTTCAACCCGATAGCTCTAGAAGCGAAACAGTAAACCTTCTGCATGGCTCTCGTACTGGTTACCGGTGGCAGCGGCTTCATCGGACATCATCTCGTAGAAGCGCTCCGCGCCCGTGGGCAGCGGGTACGCGTTCTCGATGTCCGTGCGCCGGCCGCGGCGAACGCGGACGTTGAACACATCCACGGCTCGGTGCTGGACGGTACCGCGGTGGACGCGGCGATCGCCGGTGTCGATCAGGTCTATCACCTCGCCGGCCTGCCCGGCATGTGGGTCGCCAACAAGCAGGACTTCCACGACGTCAATTGCCGCGGCACCGAAATCGTGCTTGCCGCGGCGATGAAGCGCGGCGTGTCGCGCTTCCTGCACTGTTCGACGGAATCGATCCTGTTCCCCTATTCCGACCTCAACGGCGTTGCCGCCGAAGAGGCGCTGCAGCCGGCCGATGCGATGCCCGGCGCCTATACGCGGTCGAAGTCGCTCGCCGAGCACCACGCCGCGAAGGCGGCGGCCGCGGGCTTTCCGCTCGTGATCGGCACGCCGACCATGCCGATCGGCGCCGCCGACCACAACCTGACGCCGCCGACCGCAATGCTGTGGTACTTCCTCCAGAAGAAGGTGCAGCCGCATCTCAACTTCCTGGTCAATCTCGTCGATGTCCGCGACGTCGCGATGGGCCTTGTGCTGACCATGGAGCGCGGCCGCATCGGCCAGCGCTACATCCTCGGCGGCGACTGCGTCCCGCTCGGCAACATCCTGCGGATGATGTCGGCGATGAGCGGCCGCCGGCAGTTCCCGGTCGTCGTGCCCGGCAAGATCGCCGAGCTCTCCGCGATCATGCTCGAATCCATCTCCGATCGCATCACGCGCCGGCCGCCCAACGGCACCGCCGAGGGCGTGCGCATCGCGCTTGCCGCGAGCGACCTCTCGATCGGCAAGGCGCGCACCGAGCTCGGCTACGCGCCGCGCCCGATCGAACCGGTCTTGCGCGAAACCATCACCCATCTGCTCGCCCGCAACGGCCAGCGGCCCTCCGGCGCCATCGAGCATCACGCGCTTTCCTCGCGCGCGAGCTAAGGCCTCCGCCCAAACGCAAAGAACCTTCATGTCCTTCGATTTCAGCAAGCTTCTCTCCGTGGCCTGGGGTGGCTGGACCACGACCTGGCCGACCGAACTCCTGGCCTTGATCTGGCTCGCCTTTCTCGCCAGCTGGGTCGGCGCCTCGTTCTGGCAGGGCCGCACCCAGAAGCAGGTCATGACGCTGGAGTCGCAGCGCTATCGCCTGCCGATCCTGGTCGGCGGAATCCTGTACACGCCGTGGGTTGCACAGGTCCTGGGCTGGAAGCCGCTCTGGGTGCTCGGCAACACCGGCATCTACATCGCCGCGGTCCTCTCGGCCGCCGGCATCGCCTTCGCCTGGTGGGGCCGGCTGCATCTCGGAAAATTCTGGTCCAACACCATCACCCACAAGGAGGACCACCGCGTTATCGACACTGGCCCCTACGGCATCGTGCGTCACCCGATCTACACGGGACTGATTGCAGGCATGCTCGTCACCGGCATCGCGATCGGCCTCGTAACGACGATCCTCGGCGCCATCCTGATCTCGCTCGGCATGTGGCAGAAGGGCCGGATGGAAGAGGTGTTTCTGTCCAAGGAACTCGGCGAAGACGCCTACGGCGCTTATTGCCGCCGCGTGCCGATGATCATTCCGTTCCTATCGCCGCGGTGAGCGTCCTGAAGGCGCGGTCGCTGCGTTCCGCTTTCTCTGCACGAAGTTACTGCTAGTGTCGGACTTGCGCTCGATCCAAGCTTTACCATCAGTCGCTTGCTTGTCAGCCAAGCAAGCGACGATACGAAATATCTCGCAGGACGAGAGCGGGTCTGCGAGGGCATGCGCCTAGCCCTAGCCGGGGTGCCAGAGGAGTGATGTCCGTAAACTGACAACGCTACGGAGAAGCCGATTATGCAGTTGTCAAAGGTCGCCGCGTTGGCGCTCATCGCTAGCTGTCCAAGCCTACTGTCTGTATCTCGGGCGGCGGCCGTTTCTGAATGCTCAATCTCAGGCACACTAGCGGATTGGGGCGAGAACTCGACGGCCGACATTGACCTCACGTCCGGAGGAAGTTGCCAATTTCCAATCAAGATACGCGGCACGGTGAGTGGCTCGGACATCTCTCAAAAGCCGTCACACGGCAAGCTGAAAAGGCTCAACCTGTCTACGTTCGAATACAAGGCGAAGGCCAAATATAAGGGTAGCGATACCTTTGCCATCAAAGCGACGGGTCAGGGACCGACAGCTTCTGGCACGTCGGTAATCACTGTGCACGCGACGATCAAATAGCGTTCCTCGCTCGATTGCATGGTGAACGCGGAAGCAACAGCCGCCCGATGTCTCGCGCCAATGGCACCACAATGAAAAGGGACCATCGGAGTAACCGATGGTCCCAAAAGCCTCAAAGGCTCTTCGCTGGCAAAGGCCTTGCCGTGTCTTGCCAAGTTGGGCTGCGAGCAGACTTGGCGGGCTGCTTGCAGGGTTGATGCTCGCTCTACGCTGGCCTTCTGGACCCTGGCCTCCTTGACGCTGGCCTTATGGACGCTGGTCCCGTCGGACACTGGTTGCCATCGGCTCTGGTCACGTCGGCGCTCGTCGCTCTCGGCGCTGGATGGTGCGAGAAACCGACTCGATCAACCAATGCCAATTGAACTGCCGACCCGACGAATAGTCTAGGTGTTGTTGTCTGTTCCTCTCGAAGAAATTTGGGTTAGCGAGGCTGCCAATTCCCGCATCGTTGGATGTCATTTCTAACGACGACCGGCAGCCCGCCGACCGAATTGCGAATGGCGCACGTCCTCGCGCTGGACCCGTCAGCGCGAGTTTTGCTTTTTCGGGGATCGCACCCTTCTGGCGGGTTTTGTCAATGCGATGTCAGCCACAGCAGGGTTTGCGACTGACGCTTCGAGAATTTCGTATTGAGCATGCTTCCAATGGACTTCCGCCTTTCCGTCGGGTTGCCCATCGGCGACCCAGAGGTGGTAGGCGCGCTCGCGAATTGCCTCTTCCAGATTTGGCATGGGATTTTCCTTGCGAATGATCCGCCCGGCCCCAGCCAAAAGACTTGCTCTCGTAGGGTTAATGAAATCTTAACGGGGCAGCGGAAGCCAAGCGTCGCGCGGGTGCCGCTAAAGGGCGGTCGGCGCTCATTGCGAGAGATCTCGGCAGCGCTCGCGGACGCAGGTCGCAACGAACGGTAATCCGCATGCGGCGACCGGCATCAAACTCATGCTTACCGAGGGTCGACGAGGCCGTGCACGGGCCGCCTCTTTGGGGGCTCGTGGCCCGATTGACACCAGCGCAGCGAAACTAGTCAGTCGATTGGCGCGAGCCGTTCGTTCCACCGCGCCGCAAGGTTTTTGATCTGCTCGAAATGCAGGATCGCCGGCTCACCCTCGCGGACGATTGTCGTCCGCTTGCGTTCCTTGGGTGGCAACGTCATCGCGCGCGATACTGCCGCGCGCAGTTTCATCGAGCCGTGATCTGTCAGGGTGACGAGTTCTTCCGGGTCAAGGGCCATGGGTCCACGCCTACGCTACCGGCTGGCCCGCAAGCCAGCACACGCGCCCCGAATGCCCAATTCTCCAGATAGCTCAACATGGTTAATAGTTCGTTATCGTTTGGCTCTGTCATTTGGATTGGCGCGCGGGTCACGCGGCGTCTTGTCCCGCAAGTCAAATGAGCCTCTCAGGCTGCACCAGCCCCTGTTTGGGTCGAACCCAATCCCACCCGATTTCAAATGCTAAAGGAGGTGGCTACCGCCAGGCTCGCAGCAGGGGTAGTTCGCCCGTGCCGCGCCGGTCCGCGCGGTAGCCCCCAGTGAGCCATTGCAGTCGCAATTGATCAGGCTACCGCTGCCAACCTGCCATCGGCATGCGGATTTGCGCAAAGCAGACGCTTGCGAATGGCCTCTTCAACGAGCGCGAGCGCTTCCTTGGCTTGTCGCGCTTCGGCTTCCGCAACTTCGGCGCGAAGCTCTACGGCCGTCAACTTATCCTTCTGAGCTTCAATGCAGCACTGGGCCAGCTCCAGCGCTCGGCAAGCATCTTGCAGCTTACGTTCGGTGGTTACGGTGAGTTCACGCTGTGCCCGCTCGGCGGCCTCCGCTCGCCCTTCGGCCAGCCGCAATCTTTCTATGGCGCTCGTGCAAAGTGATTGGGCACGGGCTTCGGTCTCGCGGGCGTGCTTCTCCATATCGCGGAAGACATCGGCCGCTTGATATACCAGATCGAGAGCTGTTGCTCCCTTGTCTGGTGCCAGCGGTGAGGGAAAGCTCAAGATGCCCTCATCCCCTCCAACTGGCGCTCTGGAACTACGCTGCGCCATGCAGTTCAAGCTCGTCGCGAACACACATACACGGGCAGTATCATGAATAGCTATGGTTAACGGATGGTTAAACAGTTGCATGCCTGGAGATGTCGTAACGGCGCGCGGCGGGCAATGGCACCGAAAATCAGTCAGTTCTTTGGGCGTGCCTAGCGTAGCAGCAGAGGCTCGCGCCGGCGGCTGGACCGGCACATCGGCCGCTGACTTTCCTCTCCATGCAAATTTGGTCGGCTGCCATTCCTCGGGAATAGGCGCTGATCGAGTTCCGTAACGGTTGACCTTTTTGCCGCTACCCAGTTGGATGCGCGCGCAAAAAGGCACGACGACATCCCATCGTGGATCTGGAGAGGTCGACGATAAGGTCTGAGCCCGCGCGGGGCTTTGGGCGATCCGTCGTTGGACTGTGCCGTACGTTCAACAGGGGATTTCCATGACCTTTTCCAGCATCTTCGCGCAGTTCGTCGCGCTGATCGGCGGTGCCGCGCTGCAATGGCGGCGGCTGTCGGGGACCGCGCCCGCGCCGGCCTGGGGCCAGGCGCCGGCGATCCCCGAAGCGAAGCCGCAGGGGGCGCTGCCGACCTTGAAGATGCCGACGGCCAGGGGCTGGAGCGAGGGCCACAAGCCGACGGTCGCCCCCGGGCTCAAGGTCAATGCGTTCGCGGCCGGGCTCGACCATCCGCGCTGGATCGAGGTGCTGCCGAATGGTGACGTGCTGATCGCGGAGGCGACGCAGATCGCGGGCGCGCCGAGGTCGGTGTTTCACTATGCGATGCAGGCGACGATGCGGCGCGCCGCAGCGCTCGGCGTCAGCGCCAACCGCATCACGCTGCTGCGCGACAAGGACGGCGACGGCGTCGCCGAAGTGCGCGGCGCCTTCATGGAGAACCTCAGCCAGCCCTTCGGCATGGCGCTGGTCGGCAACACATTCTATGTCGGCAACACCGACGGCGTGATGGCCTTCCCCTATGTCGCCAATGCCGACCGCATCACCGCACCGGGCAAGCGGCTCACGACGTTCAAGCCGAGCGGCCACTGGACGCGCAGCCTGCTTGCAAGTCCCGACGGCAAGAAGCTCTATGCCGGTGTCGGCTCGCTCAGTAACATCGCCGAGATGGGCATGGAGGTCGAGGAAGGCCGCGCCGCGGTCTATGAGCTCGATCTCGCCGCCGGCACGCATCGCATTTTTGGTGCGGGCCTGCGCAATCCTGTTGGTCTTGCCTGGGAGCCCAATACGAACGTGCTCTGGACCGTCGTCAACGAGCGCGACGGGCTCGGCGACGAGACGCCGCCGGATTATCTCACCTCGGTGCGCGACGGCGGCTTCTACGGCTGGCCCTATTGCTACTGGGGCAAGACGGTCGACGATCGCGTGCCGCAGGATCCCGCGATGGTCGCCAAGGCGCTTCAACCGGACTACGCACTCGGCGGCCACACCGCTTCGCTCGGCCTGTGCTGGATGCCCGCAGGGACCCTGCCCGGCTTCCCCGACGGCATGGTGATCGGCCAGCACGGCTCGTGGAATCGCAGCACTCTCTCGGGCTACAAACTGGTGTTCATCCCGTTCGAGAACGGCAAGCCCTCCGGCCCCGGTCGCGACATCCTGTCGGGCTTCCTGTCCCCGGACGAGAAGGAATCCTACGGCCGTCCGGTTGGCGTCGTGATCGGACCCGACAAGAAGTCGCTGCTGATGGCCGACGACGTCGGCAACGTGATCTGGCGCGTCACGGGCGCGTAGAGGTTACGTCCCGACACAGAGCGTGGCGCGCTGCTTGCGTAGCAGCGCGATCACGGAGAGCGCCGTGATCAGGCCCGTCTTGGGATTCTCCGACGGGATGTTCTCGATCGACATCGAGAAGCGCGCCGAATCCGCCTCGACCTCGATGCGGTGAACGTTGCGCGTCACGGTCGGATCGGCCCAGATCTGCACGGAGGTGCGGTCGGGTCCGACGCCCGCGAGCGACAGCGCGACCGCGACATTGAGATTGGCCGGAAAGCCCTTTGCGGCCTCGCGCGCGGTGCCCTCGAACAGTTTGAGCGGCTCGCGCAGATTGTCGATATCGATGTTGTTGTCGACGATGAAGGGCGCGCCCTTCAGACCGTCGATCGGCTTGCGCGTCACCATCTTCACCGAATGAATGGTGCCGATTGCGGCGGCGTTGACGGCGTCCAGCCCGATCAGCGCGCCGGTCGGCACGATGATGCGGCCGCCATTGGCGCGGGCAAGATCGACGAGATCGAAATTGTCGAGCAGCCCGCCGACGCTGACGACGACCGCGGCCCTGCCGCGCTTCACCGCGGGCTCGACGATCGCGCGCAACTGGCTGCTCGGCGCGCATTCGACCACGATATCCGCGGCGTCACCGAGCTGATCGATCGGCAGCACGGATGGCGCACGACGCAGGCCGCCCAGAAACGCCTGATGCTTGGCGGGATCACGCACGGCGACAGCGGACAGCGTCAGCCCCTCGATACCCTGATCGAGCGCCGACGCGATCTTGGTGCCGATCGAGCCCAGGCCTGCGATGGCAACCCGCAATTCGTTCGAAGCTTTCTGTCCAGTCATCGCATCCCGCCTTCTCGCCAGGCCCATGTCATAGCCGCTCACGCCTCCCGCGCATAGCTGCGCAGGCGCGCCTCCAGCACCGCCAGCATGGCATCGCGGGCCGGGTCGCGCGAACCGCGCAGCCATGCGGCGGCAAGCGGCAGCCGGCCGATGGGGCCGCTCTGCTTCGGCCGCAGCGGCACGAAGCGCACGCCCGTCACCGCCATCCGCGTGGTCCAGCGCGGCACGATCGCAACACCGAGCTTCGTTGCCACCAGATGGATGATGGTCTGCTTCTCGTCGGCGACCTGCACGATGCGCGGCGTCAGCCCGGCCTGCTCGAACAGCTTGATGGTGAGGTCATGGCTGTGCGGCCGCGAGCGGCGGTCCGGCACCAGCATCGCCTCGTCGGCGATCTGCGCCAGCGTGATCGACTTGCGCTCGGCGAGCGGGTGGCGCTGCGGAAACGCGACGATCGCGGTCTCCTGGAGCAGATCGCGGAATTCGAGCCGCTTGTCCGCACTGTCGGGCGGGCGGACGAAGGCGAGATCGAGCGCACCGGTCAAAATCTTCGGCAGCAGCCGGACGGTCTTGTCTTCGAGCAGCTGCACCGCGATCTCGGGATGCTTGTCGCGGAAATCGCGCAAGAGCGGCGGCAGCAATCCCGCCGCCGCGCTGTCGATGGCGCCGACCCGCAGCCGCCGCGCGGCGCCCGCGCGCGAGCGGTTGCGCAGATTATTCTCGACCGCCTCGACCTTGGCGAGGATGGCGCGGGCATCGCGCAGCAGCGTCGAACCGTCTTCCGTCAGCGACACCGCGCGCGTGGTCCGTGCGAACAGCCGCGTTCCCAGATCTTCTTCCAGCAGCCTGATCTGCCGGCCGAGCGCGGAGGGCAGCATCTGGAGCTGCTGCGCCGCATGGCCGAAATGCAGCTGCTCGGCCGCCGCCACGAAGCATCGCAACTGATGCAATTCCATCCAAGGTCCTCTCGTCTCGCCAGGCGAGGATTATATCATTTTTTTGTATAAACCAGCGCCAATTGAGTATGCCTCCTTCCCCCGCCTAGGCTCGTTGCCGGCGTGGACCTCAGGGTCCGCCGATACAACAACAAGCCGGAACTCGAGGAGGCCAGGGTGGCGAGCGAGATTCAGACGCGCGTGCTGCGCAAGATCACTTGGCGCATCGTTCCCTTCATCATGCTGCTGTACTTCGTGGCCTTCATCGACCGCGTCAATATCGGCTTTGCCTCGCTGACGATGAACAAGGACATCGGCCTGTCGCCCACCGTCTACGGTTTCGGCGCCGGCATCTTCTTCTGGGGCTATTTCCTGTTCGAGGTGCCCTCCAACATCATCCTGCACAAGGTCGGCGCGCGGATCTGGATCGCGCGGGTGATGATCACCTGGGGCCTCGTGTCGGCCGCGATGGCGTTCGTGCAGGGCCCGACCAGCTTCTATGTGCTGCGCTTCCTGCTCGGCGTCGCCGAAGCCGGCTTCTTCCCCGGCATCATCCTCTATCTCTCCTACTGGTTCCCGGCGCGCCAGCGCGCCGCGGTGACCGCGCTGTTCATGGCGGCGGCGCCGCTGTCGACCGTACTCGGATCGCCCGTCTCCGGCGCGCTGCTGGAAATGGATGGCCTGTTCGGCTTCAAGGGCTGGCAATGGCTGTTCGTGCTGGAGGCACTGCCGGCCGTGCTGCTTGGCTTCGTTGTGCTGGCATTCCTCACCGACCGCCCGGAAAAGGCAAAATGGCTCGCGGACGACGAGCGGCGATGGCTGGTCGACGTCATGAATGCGGAAACCACGAGCAAGGCCGCGACCGCGAGCCACAGCATCTGGCGCGGGCTCGCCGATCCGCGCGTGCTGGCGCTCGCGCTCATCTATTTCGGCACCTCGGCAGGCCTCTACACGCTCGGCGTCTGGGCGCCGCAGATCATCAAGCAGTTCGGCCTGTCCACGCTCCAGGTCGGCTTCCTCAATGCACTGCCGGCAACCGCCGCCGTCGTCGCCATGGTGCTGTGGGCGCGGCATTCGGACCGCACCGGCGAGCGCACCTGGCACGTCGTGCTCGCCTGCCTGCTCGCGGCCGTGGGGCTCGCCTATGCCGGCCTTGCGACCGGCGTCGTCGCTGTGCTGGTCGCGCTGACGCTGGTGAACATCGGCATCTCTTCGGCCAAGCCGCCACTGTGGAGCATGCCGACGCTGTTCCTGTCCGGCCCCGCGGCCGCGGCCGGGATCGCCACCATCAACTCGATCGGCAATCTCGGCGGCTTCGTTGGTCCGGCCATGATCGGCTGGATCAAGGACCAGACCGGCAGTTTTGTCGGCGGACTCTATTTCGTCAGCGGCCTGCTCGTTCTCTCGGCGGTCCTGACCCTGCTATTGTCGCGCGCGCAGACCGCGCCCGTCGAACCCGTCCCGCAATCCCACTGACATCTCAAACGGAGCATCTTCATGCGCACTCATTCGATCGCAGCAATTCCGGCCGACGGCATCGGCCCCGAGGTCATCTCGGCCGGCGTCCGCGTGCTGGAGGCTCTGGCAAAACGCAGCGGCGACCTCGCCTTCAACGTCAAGACGTTCGACTGGGGCTCGGACTATTACAAGAAGCACGGCGTGATGATGCCGGCCGACGGGCTCACCGAATTGAAGAAGTTCGACGCGATCTATTTCGGCGCAGTCGGTGCGCCCGACGTGCCCGATCACATCACGCTGTGGGGCCTGCGCCTGCCGATCTGCCAGGGCTTTGATCAATACGCCAATGTGCGGCCGACCAAGATCCTGCCCGGCGTCGCCTCGCCGTTGCGCAATGTCGGCATTGGCGATCTCGACTGGGTGATCGTGCGCGAGAACTCGGAAGGCGAATATGCCGGCATGGGCGGCCGTGCCCACAAGGGCCTGCCGGAAGAGGTCGGCACCGAGGTCGCGGTGTTCACCCGCGTCGGCGTCACCCGCATCATGCGCTACGCCTTCCAGCTCGCGCAGTCGCGGCCGCGCAAATTCCTGACCGTGGTGACCAAGTCGAACGCGCAGCGCCATGGCATGGTGATGTGGGACGAGATCGCAGCCGAAGTCGCGACCGAATTCCCCGATGTGACCTGGGACAAGATGCTGGTCGACGCCATGACGGTGCGCATGACGCTGCATCCGAAGAGCCTCGACACGATCGTTGCGACCAACCTCCACGCCGACATCCTCTCCGATCTTGCCGGCGCACTCGCCGGCAGCCTCGGCGTCGCGCCGACCGGCAACATCGACCCGCAGCGCCGCTTCCCCTCGATGTTCGAGCCGATCCACGGCTCTGCGTTCGACATCACCGGCAAGGGCATCGCCAACCCGGTCGCGACCTTCTGGACCGGTGCCCAGATGCTGGAGCATCTCGGCGAGAAGGACGCGGCAATACGGCTGATGTCGGCGGTCGAGCGCGTCTGCGCGGCCGGCGTGCTGACGCCCGATGTCGGCGGCAAGGCGACGACGAAGGAAGTCACGGACGCCGTTATCGACGCGATCCACGGGACGAACGTGTAATCGCTACCCGACGTCATGGCCGGGCTTGTCCCGGCCATGACGAGTTGTGGATCAACTACTTCCGCCCTTGCGGCGGAGGCGCCGGCGCCGCCATCGCGGCCACAGGCTCGGGCGGCGTCAGATGGCGCGGGACGATGATGGACTGGCCGGGGGTGAGGGTCGCGTTCTCCGCCAGCGAATTGCTCTGCGCCAGCGTCCACAGCGGCACGCGGCGGGCGGCGGCGATGCTCTCCATGGTGTCGCCCGCGCGCACCGGCACCCGCACGCCGCTGTCCCACAATTCCACCGGCGTGTTCGGCGGCACGAGATAGCGCAACGGTACCGCATCGGCCTGGCTCTGCGCGGGGATGCGTGGCAGCTGCGTCACCATCTCGATGATCTGGCGATGGATGTCGTCCGACTTCTCGATGTTGATGTGCGAGACGCGGCTGTTCTCCTTGAGGTCGTAGCTCGCGTAATGGCCCCGATAGCCGGGCACGGCCACGACGTCGCCGCCGCCGAGCACGCTGTCGGAGAGGAAGATGTTGATGAAGCGCTCGACATTGAGCGGCACGTCGCCGGTCGCATGCGCGGAATCGATGGCGATGACGAGGCTGATCCGGATGTTCTCCTTGGCCGCCATCTCGGAGATCACGACCGAGCACAGCCCGCCCATGGAGTGGCCGATCAGCACGATCGGCGCCGGGCTCTCCTTGTAGCTGGAGATGACACGATCGCCGATCCATCGGCAGATGGTGAATTCATAGACGTCGGCCGAGAAGCCGGCCTTCGTCAGCTTTTCGCTGAGCCGGTCCATGCCGGTCGAGAAGATCGGCCCCATGGCGCCGCGGAACAGGTAGATCTTTGGCGGCGGCAGCGGCTCGACCGGCGGAGCGGGAGGCGGCGGCGCAGCGGTCGTGACCGCGGGGCGCTTCGGCTTCGCAGGTGAGGCAGCGGCCATGCCGGTGCCTAGGGCGAGCAGCGCAACCGCTGCCAGCACGACTAGCCGCCTCAAATCGATCATCCGTCCAGCAGTCCCACCATGGGAGGCAAAGGCCTCCTCCGCGGGCTTAGTGACCACCGATTGGGTGGATTTTGGGGCACGGAACCGGGCCCGTGACGCCCGTCGGTCGAGGTTCTCATCCTGCCCCTTACATCCCCGGCATCAATTGAAGGGAATCCATGGCTGGGCTTCGCAGGTATCAAGGATCACCGAGCTCTGGACTCCCTTGTAGGCGTCATCGTCGAAAAAGACCGAATAGGCGGGGTGTCTGTCAGACGGACCAGCGCCCTGCCTCAGGCAGACGAAATACGCCCCCGGCCCGTGGTCAGTAGGGCGGACGGCGGATGTCTCGAGTCCCCCGGTCAGCTTGACTTCGGCGGCTGCCTTCCTGACGCCCTCCTGCACCGCCTTGGCACCAGGCGGACGCGGAGGATGATAGACAGGAGGCAAATTCCCGCTCGACGCGCATCCCGCCAGCAGCAGCGTCAAGATGGCGGACAAGGCCGCCAGAGAACTGCGGCGGCCGAAGACGGACCTTCGCTGGCCGCACGCCAACTCATATCGTGAATGCATCGCTTGTCCCCAGTGCCGCGCTCGCTGCGCGCCTCATCCCTGGGTCAGGACGAGATAGAGGCAGCCGGCGACCGTGGGCAGGAACGCGACCAGGGCCGTCATCCAGAAGCCGGGCTCGAGCATCGAGTCCTGGTCATCCCTCTCGTCGACTGCACGCCGATCTGCATTCGTCCGGCTCCACGCCTCATCGGCCGTGAACAGGGGAACGCTGCTCGCGCGCGCATCGTCGCGTGCTGCGCTTTGGCGCAAAGCGCGTTGGGAAAGGCGAGTTATTCCGGATGTCAGCATGTCATTGACTCTGATCGGCTACCAATATGTCGGGCTCGGATGTTGCGGGGCGCGCGGCCGCATCACTGTGTCAGCGCCTGATCTGAATTCGCTCCGGGCACAGGCGGCGGGGCCGGATTGTTGGCCGGGCTCTCCTTGGCGCCGGAATCGGTCCAGGCCGGCGGCAGGCCGAGCCCCTGCCCCGCGATGCCGGTGATGCCGGGAAACCGTCCGAACGCTTCGCAGGCGACGTATTTGGGTGCACCGCCGAGGCGCACGGGAATGCTGTCCATCGGCGGCAGCGCAGGGATGCCGCCGAACGGCGATTCTCCGGTCGTAACCAGTTTTGCGAAGTCCGTGCCGAAATCGGCGGCGAGATCGTAGGCATCGCCCTCATTGGCGACCCGCGGAGAGTTGGTAATCGAGTTGGCGCCGCGCGCCCAGACCATGGCCGCCTTCTGAAATCCTGCAAAATCGCGCGCCTCCGCCTCGACCGACAGGCTGCCGAGCCCGACCGGAAGCCTCGGCACCGGTACAGGCACGCCGGGCAGCGCAACGGTCTTGGCAATCGACAGGGCCTTCGATGCGCCGGAGGCGGTCGGGCTGGTCGGCGCGGCATGTGTCACGGTCGCCTGCACCGTGAGATCGGCATCGTCATCGGATGAGACGATACGGAAGCGCTCGCTCAAGCGGAGACACAGCTCGCGGCTGATGGCGTTCGCAACCAGGCGACGTTCCTTTTCGTTCAAGACGACATCCGTGCGCGCGGGAAAGACGGTCGATGCGATCCGGATCGTCTTCGCCGCCAGGACATCCTGCTTGTTCACGCGGATTTTCGATCGCGTCACCAGCCCGTTCGCTTCCGACATCCGGTCGTAGCTCCTGAGCGAGCCGGCCTGTTCGAGCGGCGCGGTCGCACACCCTCCGAGCGCAAGCGCGGCACCCATCAGGGCCGTCCGTGGAAAGCGCATGGTCCCATTCCCGCATCGGCAGTTTATTAGAGAGATCGCTCTAATAATCACTTCTCACGCCTCGCAACATCCGTCAACATAAATAGATGGAACTCTCTAATTTTGATTTTCTCGTGGCGAACCGTCGTGCTAAACGGGGCGAGTGTGAGTGGAGATGTCCGGTTTGAGGAAAGTCGACCCCGTTAAGCATGAGCAGAAGCGCGGGGAAATCCTCGGCGCGGCGATCCGCTGCTTCATCCGGGACGGCTTCCGCGGCGCCAGCACGACAGATATCTGTACCGAAGCCGGCATCAGTCCGGGCCACCTCTATCACTACTTCGCGAGCAAGGAGGCGATCATCGAGGCGATGATCGACCTCGGTCTCGCGCGGTCGGCCGAGCGGTTTGAAAAGATTCTCGCGGCCACCGACGTGATCGAGGCACTGCTCGTCGATATCGAGGAAACCAGCCTGCGGTTTCGTCCCGCCCAGATCCTCAATCTGGATGGTCTCGCGGAGGCCGCCCGCAATCCTGAATTCGCTGCGATCATCGAACGCCACACCGCGGCGGTCCGCCGCATGTGGAGCGACTTCCTGCGCCGCGCGCAGCAGCAGGGACGGGTGGATCCTGGGTTAGATCCGGACGCGACGGCAAACATCCTGATCGCCCTCGTCGACGGATCCCGCGCCATGCCGATCCGCAATCCGAAGCTGGATATCAAGCAGAGCGTAGAGCATCTGAGAACGATGCTCGCGCGCTTCCTGAACCCGCCCGACGCACAGAGCGCTGCGATCAAGCCCCGCATTCAGAAGACCGGTCGTCCCCTGAAGCTGGTCAGGAAGCGATAGAGCCCGACCCTAGAGCGGCAGGAGCCGGTTCAGCAATTCCAGCAGCGTGCGCTGCTCGGCCGCGCTGAGCGGGACCAGCATCTTTTCGTTATAGGGCTCTGTCAGCCTTGCCCCCTCGGCAATGAGCTTTGCGCCCTTCGGCGTCAGCATCAGCTCGACGGCGCGACGATCCGCCTTCGAGCGGTTGCGCTTGATGAAGCCGGACGATTCGAGCTCGTTCAGGATCTTGATCAGGTTCGGCAGGCGCAGCCGAAGCAGGCTGGCGAGGCTGCTCGGCGGCACGCCGGGATTGTCACGAATGACGGCGAAGATCGCATAGGTCGCCGGCGTCAGGCCCAACGCGGCGAACTCCTCGTAAAAGCCTTCGAAAAACTTCAACTGCGCGAGGCGCAGCATGAAGCCGGGCGTCCGCCGGAGCGCGCGCAGGTCCAGCGATTTCTCCGGCTGCTGATCGGACTTCAACCCGGGTCTTACGGTTTTCGAACTCATGATCCTCAATCCGCGGCGGCCAAAGCCGAATTGACACTCTCAAAAATAGCTATAAAATATAACTATTATTTAGCGGCACCAAGACCGCGCATGGGAGGGACACAATGAACAGCAAATTCCTGCACAAATTGTGCATTTTGGCCTCGATGCTGGTTGCCGCGCCGGGCTTTGCCCAGGATGCCGTGAAGATCGGCATCCTGAACGACCAATCCGGTCCGTTCGCGAGCTATCAGGGGATCGGCTCGGTCGTCGCCGCAAAAATGGCGGTCGAGGATTATGGCGGCAAGGCCGCCGGCAAGCCTGTCGAGGTCGTCGCGGCCGACCATCAGAACAAGACCGACATCGGGATCGGCATCGCCAGACGCTGGTACGAGAATGACGGCGTCGACGCGATCTTCGACATCCCCAACTCGTCGATCGCGCTCGCTGTCGCCGGCATGAGCGCCGAGAAGAACAAGGTCTTCGTCGGATCGGGCGCTGGCACGGTTCTGTTGACCGGCGAAAAATGCACGCCCAACACCGTGCACTGGACCTACGACACCTATGCCTACGGGCGCGGCCTCGGCAAGGCGATCGTGCAGCAGGGCGGCAAGAAGTGGTTCTTCATCACCGCCGACTACGCGTTCGGTCACGATCTGGAGAAGCAGGCCGCGGAGGCCGTGAAAGCGTCCGGCGGCGAGGTGCTCGGCAGCGTGCGGCATCCGCTGGGAACGGCTGACTACGCCTCCTTCCTGCTCCAGGCCCAGGCTTCGGGCGCGAACGTCGTCGGCTTCGCCAATGCCGGCGACGATACCATCACCTCGATGAAGCAGGCCGCCGAGTTCGGGCTGACCAAGGACCACAAGCTGGTCGGATTGATCCTGGGGATGAACGGCCTTCCCTCACTCGGACTGAAGTTTGCGCAGAGCGCGCAGATCATGAACCCGTTCTACTGGGATCTGAACGACGGCACGCGGGCTTTCGCCAAACGCTTCGCCGAGCGCATTCCCTCGAAGGCTTATCCCAACGACATGCAGGCCGGCGTCTATGCCTCGGTCATTCACTACCTCAAGGCGGTCGACAAGGTCGGCGGCGCCAAGGACGGCAAGGCCGTCGTCACCGCGATGAAGGAGATGCCGACGGACGATCCGCTGTTCGGCAAGGGCTACATCCGCAAGGACGGACGCAAGATCCACCCGCTCTATTTGCTCCAGGTCAAGGCGCCCGAGGAGTCGAATTCGGCCTGGGACCTGCTGAAGGTCGTCGCCACGATCAAGGGCGAGGACGCATTCCGCGCGGAGAGCGAAGGCAAGTGTCCGCTGACCACGCAATAACGGCCGGGAGCTGACCATGAGCGGCATTGCATCCAGTCCGATCGACCCGTTCGCGCCTGACTTCCTGATGGACCCCTATCCCGCCTATGAAGCGCTGCGCGCGCTCGGGCCTGCGTTCGCGCTGGAGCGGTATGGCGTGTGGGCCATGGCAGGCTATGCCGAAGTCGAGCCGGCCCTGAAGGACTGGAAGACGTTCATCAGCGGCGAGGGTGTCGGGCTTCACGGGATGAATCCTGCCCTGCCGAAACCGCTGACACTCCAGATCGATCCTCCCGATCATGACAAGGGCCGCCGCGTCCTCGGCCGCACCCTGTCACCGGGCGTCGCAAGGAAGCTGCGCGAGACGTTTCAGCTAGAAGCGGAGAAGAAGGTCTCGGAGCTGATCGACAAGGGCACCTTCGATGCCGTGGCCGATCTTGCGGAGGCCTATCCCATGAAAGTGTTTCCGGATGCGATCGGCATCCGGCCTGACGGCCGCGAGAAGCTGCTGGCCTGGAGCACGTTCGTGTTCGACAGCTTTGGCCCGGAGAACGTAATGCTGGCCGCATCGCGCAAGGCGGGCCTCGCCGCTCAGAGCTGGATCATGGAATGCTGCGCCCGGGACGCGTTGCAGCCCGACGGGCTGGGCATGATGATCTACCAGGCGGCCGACGACGGCGAGATCACCGAGCACGAAGCAACGCACCTGGTGCGGCCGTTCCTCACCGCCGGGATCGACACCACCGTCAATGGCATCGGGAATACCCTGCTGGCACTCGCCACGCATCCGGATGAATATCGCAAGCTGCACCACAAGCCGGAACTGGCGCGCAACGCCTTCGAGGAGGGGTTACGCTACGACTCACCGGTGCAGACGTTCTTTCGCACCACCTCGCGCGACGTCGAGATCGGCGACGGCGTGATCCCCGCGCACCGCAAGGTGCTGCTGTTCATGGCCTCCGCCAACCGCGATCCGGCGCGCTGGGACAAACCCGACCGCTTCGATGTCGAACGGAGTGCGACCGGACATGTCGGCTTCGGCGCCGGCATTCACGCCTGTGTCGGCCAGATGATTGCACGTCTGGAAGGCGAATTGATCTTCGGCGAGCTTGCAAGGCGCGTGAAGACCATCGAGCTCACGGCAGAGCCGAAACGCAGGCTCAACAATTCCCTGCGCGGACTGGAGAGCATCCCGGTCCGCGTGACCGCCGCTTAGGCGGCATCACGCGGTGCTGCGGGCGCGACGCGCCCTCAGTTCCTGGCCGGCGCCGTTGCCGCCGCGGAGCGTGCCTGCCGCGGGGCCCTGGGTGCGCCGGGTTCGGCGACCGGACCTGCCGGGGCGCGCGAGCGCAAGATGGCGGCGTCGATCTCGCCGATGACGCGGCGCTGGATCGCCTCGTTCTTGTCGATCGAGATGTGGCCGACGCCGGTGCCGCGGACGTCGACATTGTCGAGCTTGCCGCGGAGACCAGCCGCAGCGCGCACAGGCTCGCCGGGACCGTCGCCGATATAGATGTTGATGTAGCGTTCGGCGCCGGTCGACAGCCTGGTCTTGAATACGGAATCGAGGCCGATCGCTAGCTTCACGGGCACGCCGAGCTGGTTGAGCTTGGCGATCATGTCGGGCAGCGCGGTCGCGCCGGAGGAATGGCCGACCAGGACAATGGTCTTGACCCGACCGGCCCTGTAGTTGGCCGCGGCCTCATCAGCGAGCGAGGACCAGGACACGAAGTTCGCGACGGTCACCTGGACGCCCTGCGCCTGGAGGCGGGAGCCGATCGTATCGAGCCCGAGCGAGAAGATGTTGAGCACGCCGCGGAGCAGGTAGACATGGGTGGTCGCGGCCGCGGACTGGCTCGGCGCCGCCCTGGCGGTGGACGGGCTAATGGCAACAGCTGACAGCAGGAGCAGGCAGATCGCCCACACACGGAGGGCGGGCAACTGGCTGGCGCCGGCGGTGTGACGGCCGTTCGGTCTCATCTCGATGTTTTCCCTGGGGACGATACGCTTTGCGATTGGCCGGAATCGTAGCCACGGCCTGCTCGCAGACGCAACAAAGAGGCGCGTGAGCGGCAATCTTAGCCACAAGCCGTGACCCTCGCGCAACACTTGCCCGGAACCTGCCACCGAAGGGACTGTTTTGAGACCATTTTTCTCCGGCCAATTGCGGCCGGGCAAGTGCATTCCTATTTCAGGGCTCCGCTGACCTCCTCCCGGACGGTTCCAGCCTCCCCTCCCCAGTCTTTACCTTTCAGCCCTGCGGCCATCATGTCCTCCATCATTTCCGTCGCCAATTTGTCGAAGACCTATGGGTCCGGCTTCAAGGCGCTCAAGAACGTCAATCTCGACATCAAGCGCGGCGAGATTTTCGCGCTGCTCGGCCCCAACGGCGCCGGCAAGACCACGCTGATCTCGATCATCTGCGGCATCGCCAACCCAAGCGAAGGCACGGTCCTCGTCGGCGGCGAGAACATCCAGACCTCGTACCGCAAGGCCCGCTCGCTGATCGGCCTCGTGCCCCAGGAATTGCACACCGACGCCTTCGAGAGCGTGTGGGCGACGGTGAGCTTCTCCCGCGGCCTGTTCGGCAAGCCGAAGAACCCCGCCCATATCGAGAAGGTGCTGAAGGACCTCTCGCTCTGGGACAAGAAGGACAACAAGATCATCACGCTCTCCGGCGGCATGAAGCGCCGCGTGATGATCGCGAAGGCGCTGTCGCACGAGCCGCAGATCCTGTTCCTGGACGAGCCGACCGCCGGCGTCGACGTCGAGCTGCGCAAGGGCATGTGGGAGGTGGTGCGCACCCTGCAGCAATCCGGCGTCACCATCATCCTGACCACGCATTACATCGAGGAAGCCGAGGAGATGGCCGACCGCATCGGCGTCATCAACAAGGGCGAGATCGTGCTGGTCGAGGACAAGGCGACGTTGATGGAGAAGCTCGGCAAGAAGCGGTTGACGCTGCATCTGCAGGGCAAGGTCACGACGCTGCCGGACAGCCTCAGCCATTACGAACTCGACGTCTGCGACGGCGGCGCGACGCTCGTCTACGACTACGACACCAAGGGCGAGCGCACCGGCATCACCAGCCTGCTCAGCGACCTCCGCAACGCCGGCATCCGCTTCAACGATCTCGACACGACGCAATCGTCGCTCGAGGACATCTTCGTCGACCTCGTGAGGACGTCATGAATCATCGCGCCATCCGCGCCATCTATCTGTTCGAAATGGCGCGCACCTGGCGTACGCTGCTGCAAAGCATCGTCTCGCCTGTCGTCTCGACCTCGCTCTATTTCGTGGTGTTCGGTGCCGCGATCGGCTCGCGCATCAGCCAGGTCGAGGGCGTCAGCTACGGCACCTTCATCGTGCCGGGCCTGATCATGCTCTCGGTGCTGACACAGAGCATCGCCAACGCTTCCTTCGGCATCTACTTTCCGAAATTCACCGGCACGATCTACGAAATCCTGTCAGCGCCAATTTCCTATGGCGAGATCGTGCTCGGCTATGTCGGCGCCGCCGCGACGAAGTCGATCATTCTCGGCCTGATCATTCTCGCCACTGCCGGCCTGTTCGTGCCGCTGCACATCCATCATCCGGTCTGGATGCTGACCTTCCTGGTGCTGACGGCAGTGACGTTCAGCCTGTTCGGCTTCATCATCGGCATCTGGGCCGACGGCTTCGAAAAGCTCCAGATGATCCCGATGCTGGTGGTGACGCCGCTGACCTTCCTCGGCGGCAGCTTCTATTCCATCGACATGCTGCCGGCAGGCTGGCGCACCGTGGCGCTGCTGAACCCGGTCGTCTATCTGATCTCGGGCTTCCGCTGGAGCTTCTACGAGATTGCGGATGTCAGCGTGTCCGTCAGCATCTGCATGACGACGGCGTTCCTGGTGATCTGCCTCGCCGTGATCTGGTGGATTTTCCGCACGGGCTACCGGCTGAAGAACTGACCGCAGATCCGTAGCCCGGATGGAGCGCAGCGAAATCCGGGACGAGCGTCACCTCACGCACCAGCGGCCCCGGATTGCGCTTCGCTCCATCCGGGCTACGGCGCTACCTCACCTGTAGCAGTGGAAGCGATGGTAGCCGTCATAGTAGCCGCGGCAGCGGTAATGGCGGTGATGCGGAATGCCGAACACGCCCTCCACCGCACCCACGGCCCCTCCAACACCGGCGCCGACCGCGCCGCCAACGACGCCACCGACAGGCCCGGCAATCCGGTTGCCTTCATAGGAGCCCTCCTGGGCGCCGCGCACGATGCCCTGGGCGTGGCCGGCTTGCGGCAGCGACAACAGCGCGAGCAGGATGGCGGTGGCTGCGAACAGCAGGCGGACGGGCAAACCGGCCGGCAATTGCGCGGCGGCGATACGGGCTTTGTTCATCTTCGGTCCCAAGGGAATTAAAGGGGAGAGGGCAGCGGAAGCCGCCCGTCGAGGGCAGCCACAATCAACGCCTGAAGCGGCCGAATGGTTGCGCCTTTGTGACGAATTGTCGGCGTTGTGACTGCTTGGCACGCTCGCGAAAATGTCAGCGCCACCGCCAGCCACGCGGCACAAAGCGGCCTTGCTTACGCCCGGCATCGCGTTAACGATGGAGGGGCAGCCCGCTGGAACGAAAGCCGGATTGCAGGCATATTGCACGCCGGGGGACGGAGAGCCGCGGCGCCTAGCGTGAACAGGCCGGAGGCCAGAACTCAAATGCGTTTCCAGATGCGTTCTTTTTTCATCGCTTTTTCCTCATTGATGTTTTTGAGCGCGGGCACCGCGCAGGCCAAGGTCGAGATCACCGTCGACAAGGACAATCAGCAGATGACCGTCGCCGTCGACGGCGTCGCGCGCTATCACTGGCCGGTGTCGACCGGCATCCCCTCGCGCGAAACGCCGGGCGGCGCCTTCCGCGCCTTCCGCATGGAAGAGGATCACTACTCCAAGGAATTCGACGACGCGCCGATGCCGCACGCGATCTTCTTCACCAAGGTCGGGCACGCCATCCACGGCACCGACTCGGTCGGCCGCCTCGGCTCGCCGGCGTCGCACGGCTGCGTGCGACTGTCGCGCCAGAATGCCTCGACGCTCTATGCGCTGGTGCAGCAGCAGGGCGTGCTCAACACCACGGTGACGCTGACCGGCTCGGCCCAGGTGGCTCTGGCCCGCAACCCGCGCGGCCGCAACCCCACAGCAGTGGCCCGCGCGCCGCAGCCGGCCGAAGAGCAGTACGCCACTTCAGGCGATCCCGTGAATCTCGCACCGCCGGCGCAGCCCGCCCGCCGCTACATGCCGCAGGACGACAATTACATCTACCCGGCCGACGGCAGCGACACCGGCACGCGCTATCCCGCGCCGCGCTCGGCCAGCCGTCCGCTCTATGACGCACAGGTCTACCAACAGCAGCAGCCGCAGCAGTACTACAATCAAGGCTACGGCCAGCAGGGCTACTATCAGCCACAGCCCCGGCAATACTATCAGCCGCGCGGTTACTATCAGAACTGACGCTACCGGAACGCGGCGTTGCCGCGTTCGACGATCTTTCGCGCAGCATCGACGAAGGCGCGCGCGACCGGCTCGAGGATCTCGGGCCCGGTCGCGGCGAGATCATCCGACGGCGTATGAAACGTCCGATGGCGCCCGGCCATGCCGAGGAAATTGGCGTAGCCCGCCGCATGCACGTCGCGCAGCTCACCGACCGCCTGCTTCTCCGTCACCAGACGCTTGGCCTCGACTTTTGCAAAAGCCTCGTCGGTCAGCGCGACGGCGGATTTGCTCAGCACGAGATAACGCTCTTGCTCGGGCCGATCGGTGCGCGCGCCTTCCGCGAAGGCATAGCAGGCGTTCGACGAACCGAAATGAATCCACGCCAGCGTGTCCTTCGGTGCCGGCGCTCCGTGCTTCAAAAACAGCTCCATGCCGCCATGGCCGATCTCGTGGCCGGCGGTGGCGATGAACACAAGATGCGCCGGCCATTTCTCGGCGGCGACGGTGCGCGCCAGCGCGAGAAAATTGGCGATGCCGGGGCCGCGCTCGCAGACGCACGAGTACCAGCCGGTCATCGGCGTGGAGACGACGATGACCGGCCCACGGCCGGCCCCGATCTCGGCGATGACGTTGCGGCCAACAACATCGCGCTCGTAATGGCCCTTGACGTCAAAGGTCACAGGCGCACCTGAGGCGAGCGCGCGCTCGAACACCGCTCGCGACGCCGCGCCGACCACGATCACCGGCACGGGCCAGGGTGCATCCTCCTGCGTGACGTTATAGGCGAAGCGGTCGTCGGCGGGATTGCCGATCATCAGCAGGATGGCCGCCGGCTTCCTTGCCGCGGCTTCCTCGATCGCCGCACGATGGGTCGGCCCCAGATAGGCGCCCCGATCGAACGGCAGATCGAGCAGAAGGATCCTGCCGGTAACATCGCCGTCGCGCGCGAGCGGCGCGGCGAGATGGAAGCTGGCCTTGTCCTCCGGCGGCCACCAGAATGGCGTCGCCTCGACAGAGATGCCGGCGGCTTCGGCGCTGGCCCGCTCGACGACATATTGCCGCCCGAGCACGACGGGCTGGAAGCTGATTTCGAAACCCGCCTGCTTCATCTCGCCGGCGATCCAGTCGGCCGTCGCGCGATCGCCCGCCGAGCTGAAGCGGTGCAGACCGAAGGACGCATAGCGCGCCACATCTTCGTAGAGGCTCGCACCCGAGAGCACATCCTTGGCTAGCGCCTGTCCGACCATGAGAATCGCCATCGTTGCGATGAAGATAAGCCGCATATGAATGGCTCCCTTTTTTGAGAGCCAGTTTCCGCCTTCCCCGGCCGCCGTCAAGCACCTGTCGACCACGAAGCTGGACGAACCGGGCGAAGATTTCATAAGCTCCTCTTTTCACTTGGGCTGCGAACCTTGATGCCGTCACGTGCCGCGACAATCCTGATCGTGCTCTCGGTTCTCATTGCGGGACGAGCCATGGCCTTTGATCTCGAAGCGCATCGCGGCGGGCGCGCGCTGTTGCCGGAAAACACCCTGCCGGCCTTCGCCAACGCGCTGTCGATGGGCGTGGACACGCTGGAGCTCGACGTCGGCGTGACCGCGGATGGCGAGGTCATCATCTCGCATGAACGCGGGCTCAATCCCGACCTCGCGCGCGATGCAGGCGGCGCCTATGTCGCCGCGCCCGGCACACCGTTCGTGAAGCTGCGGCTCGAAGAGGTCAGGGCCTATGACGTCGGCCAGATCCGCCCCGACAGTTCCTACGCGAAGCAATTCCCCGACCAGCGGGCCGTGCCGGGGACACGCGTTCCCACCCTGGGCGAGCTGTTCGCGCTGGTACGCAAGGCCGGCAACACGCGCGTGCGTTTCAATATCGAGACCAAGATCGATCCAAACCATCCGGACGAGTCGCTCGATCCGCAAGGCTTTGTCGCAAAGCTGCTCGGGCTGATCGAGGCCGAGAGATTGTCCGATCGCGTCATGATCCAGTCGTTCGACTGGCGGACCCTGCTGCTCGTCCAGCAACAGGCGCCCAACATTCCGACGGTCTACCTGACGCTCCAGCGCGGCTCGGGCCAGACGGTGGCGTTGGACAAGGCGACGAACTGGACGGCGGGTTTCAGCCCGGCCGATCACGGCGGCTCGCTGCCGCGGACGATCAAGGCTGCGGGCGGCGCGGTCTGGTCGCCCTATTTCGGCGATGTAACCGAGGCGGTCGTCTCGGAGGCACACACGCTCGGACTGCGCATCGTGGTCTGGACCGTCAACAAGCGCGAGGACATGGCGCGCATGATCGAGCTCGGCGTCGACGGCATCATCTCGGACAGGCCGGACCTGCTGCGGCAAGTCGCGGGCGAGAAGGGAATTGCATTGCCGGCGGGAACGCCGGTCGTGCCGTGAAGTCTATCCGCCGTCATGGCCGGGCTTGTCCCGGCCATCCACGTGTTGCGGCATCGTCGGAAGAACGTGGATGCCCGGGACAAGCCCGGGCATGACGACCTCTCGTAAATCTGCGCGCCGTACCTTTGGCGTCCCTACTCCCCATCCCGCAGACGCCGGTACAGCGCGCCCAAAATATTGGAATAATCATCCGTCCAGACCCGCACCCGGTCGTCGGCTTCGGTCTGCTCCCATGACTTGGAGGAGGCGAGCCGGCCGACGTCGGCCTCCTCGCGCGCGGAGATGACGACGTCGGTCGAGAAGATGTAGTCCCCGTCGCGTCCGGAATCCTCGTTGAAGACCCAGCTCTTCAGATCGTTGGCATCGGCGATGCCGACCACGACGGTCTCGAGATCGAGGTGCCGGTTGGAGACGTGCATCACCACGGCACCGTGCGGCGCCAGCTTGTCCTTGTAGATATTCATCGCCTCTTCGGTGGCGAGATGAATCGGGATCGCATCCGACGAATAGGCGTCGACGATGATCAGGTCATAAGCGCCGTCGGGCTCTTTCGCGAAGGTGAGGCGAGCATCGCCGATCACCGGCTTCAGGCCCGGCATGCAGCTCGATATGTAGCGAAAGTTCTTCGGGTCGCTCGCCGCGTCGACCATGGACTGGTCGATCTCGAAGAAGGTCCAGCTTTCGCCGGGCTCGGCGGCACAGGCGAGCGTGCCCGATCCGACGCCGATTGCAGCGACCTTCAGCGGCGCGCCCTTGCGCTCGCGGAGCGCGGTGATGGCCTGACCGATCCCGCCGTCCTTGTGATAGTAGGTGATCGGCTCGGGCCGGCCGACGACCGGCGTGCCGTCATTGTTGCGGAAGCGCTCGGCGCCGTGGATCGTGGTGCCGTGCATCAGCACATGGAAATAGCCGCCGGGCGTCACCACGATCTTGTGCACGCCGAAGAAGCTGCGCACCGTCGTGACGCGGCCTTCGTCCGCCGGATAGACGCGGATCAACGCCAGCGCGAGCGCGGCGGTGGCGAAGATCTTCCAGCGGCTGGCGTTGAGCGCGAGCGCCAGAAGTGCTGCGAGCACGCCGACGGCCCCCGCGACCCAGACGCGATGATCCTCGAACCAGGTCGAGAGATCGCCGGTCATGTAAGACGGCGCGACCAGCGCCACCGCAAGCACGGCGAGTGCCAGCCAGTACCATCTGACGATACCCGCCAGCCGCTCGTTCGCCGGCGGCCGGCACAGCGCGGCGAGCGCGACCAGGATCGGGTATTCGGCGATCCAGGAGAAGGTGAATGGAGCAACGAGGCCGGCAAAGAGTCCACCGACCATGCCGCCGAACGACAGCGCGACATAGAAGCCCGTGAGATATTTGGCGGCCGGGCGTGTCCGCGCCAGCTCGCCATGGCAGGCCATGGCGATGACGAAGAAGCACAATTGGTGGCCGCCGAGGGTCAGCAGCAGATTCTGTTCGCCGCCGAACGCCAGCAGGACGATGACGCCCGCGATCGCGACCGGCTGGAGCATCAGCATCCATTTGTGCGGCAGCAGCGGCCGCGACTGGAACACCACCACCCAAGTGAGTAGATACAGCGACAGCGGCAGCACCCAGAGCAACGGCGCCGCCGCGACGTCGGTCGAGATGTGCGCCGTGACGGCGATCAGCAGCCCGGACGGCACCGCGGCGAGGAAGATCCAGCGCAGCCGCGTCACGAAGCCTGGCGCCGGCGCATTGATGTCCTCGGTTTTTGCGTCGACCACGGCCAGCTTCGGCGAACGCAGCAGCAGCACGCCGCAGGCGGCGATCAGGAGGATCAGGAGGCCATAGCCAAGGGTCCAGAACCGGTTCTGCGTGTGCAGCGTGAAAATCGGCTCCAGCAGGAACGGATAGGACAACAGCGCGAGGAAGCTGCCGATGTTGGAGGATGCATAGAGGAAATAGGGATCGTGTCCGGCAGGATGGCCGGTGCGGACGAACCAGGCCTGCAGCAGCGGATTGTTGGCGGCGAGCGCGAAGAACGGCAGGCCGATCGAGACCACGAACAGGCCGAGCAGCCAGAACGCATAGCCCGACGCCGGTGGCTCGCCATAGGCGGTGGCGATGCCGAGCGGCAGCGTGGCGAAGGCCAGCGCCAGCAACACGAGATGCACCACCACGGGAACGATCCGGCTCCTGATCTGCATCAAGAGATGCGCATAGGCATAGCCCGCCAGCAGCAGCGACTGGAAGAACACCATCGCCACCGACCACACTGCCGGCGAGCCGCCGAGCCGCGGCAGCACCATCTTGGCGAACAGCGGCTGCACCGAGAACAGCAAGAGCGCACTGACGAAGATCGCGGCAGTATAGACCGTCAGCAGCAGCCGGTTGCGCGACGAGGAGGGCTGCTCCGTGGCGGCGGGTTGCACGATCGAATCCATGGAAGCTCCGGCTTAAACCCCGGCGGGCGCCGGACGCGCGCAATGGAGCACAAGGCGCATGAACGGGCAATAAAGGGTCTCGTGATGTTGCAGCGACGATTGCTTGATATACAGATGTCATTCCGGGTCTGGTCTTTCGGACCATCCCGGAAAGACCGCGGAACATTTTGAATCCTTCATGAGCGAAACCGACGTCATCATCATCGGCGCTGGCCATAACGGCCTCACCTGCGCGGCCTATCTCGCGATGGCGGGCCTGCGCGTGCGCGTCGTCGAGCGCCGCAAGGTGGTCGGCGGGGCCGCGGTCACGGAGGAGTTTCACCCCGGATTCCGCAACTCGGTCGCGGCCTACACGGTGAGCCTGCTCAATCCGCAGGTGATCCGCGACTTGGGGCTCACTGAACAGGGCCTGCGGATCGTCGAGCGGCGCGCCCAGAATTTCCTGCCCGCGCCCGACGGCAGCTATCTGCTCACCGGCGAGGGGCGGACGAAGGAATCCGTCGCGCGGCTGAGCACGCACGACGCAAGCGCGCTGGACGGGTTCTCGCGCGAGCTGGAAGACATCGCCGACGTGCTGCGGCAATTCGTGCTGCGTGCGCCGCCGAACCTGCTTGACGGTTTTGGCACGAACGCGATCCGCGAAGCGGTGAACGCGTTGCAGAGCGCCAACATCCTGCGTGGGTTGACGCTGGAGCAAAGCCGCAGCCTGCTCGATCTCTTCACCCGCTCGGCCGGCGAGATACTGGACGAGCGCTTCGAGCACGATCTGGTCAAGGCGCTGTTCGGCTTCGATGCCATCGTCGGCAATTATGCCAGTCCGTACGCGGCGGGCTCGGCCTATGTGATGCTGCACCACGCCTTCGGCGAGGTGAATGGCAAGAAGGGCGTCTGGGGCCACGCCATCGGCGGCATGGGGGCGATCACGCAGGCGATGGCGCGCGTCGCGCAGGGCCGCGGCGTCACGATCGACACGGATGCGGGTGTGCGCGAGATCATCGTCGAGCGCGACCGCGCGGTGGGCGTAGTGCTGGACAACGGCACCTCCATCCGCGCGAAATATGTCGCGGCCAACGTCAATCCAAAGCTGCTCTACACGCGGCTGATCGCGGCCGACGCGCTGCCCCCGGACTTCCTCGCGCGCATCCGGCACTGGAAGAACGGCTCCGGCACCTTCCGCATGAATGTGGCGCTGGACCGCCTGCCCTCCTTCACCGCGCTCCCGGGCGACGGCGATCACCTCACCTCCGGCATCATCCTCGCGCCAAGCCTCGGCTACCTGGACCGCGCCTATCTCGACGCGCGCGCGCTGGGCTGGAGCCGGGAGCCTGTCGTCGAAATGCTGATCCCCTCCACGCTCGACGACACGCTCGCACCGGCGGACAAACACGTCGCGAGCCTGTTCTGCCAACACGTCGCGCCCGAACTGCCCGACGGAAAGTCCTGGGACGACCATCGCGAGGAGGTCGCCGATCTCATGATCGCGACGGTGGACAAATACGCACCTGGCTTTGCGGCAAGCGTGCTTGGCCGCCAGATCCTCTCCCCGCTCGACCTCGAACGGCAATTCGGCCTGCTGGGAGGCGACATCTTCCACGGCGCGCTGACGCTGAACCAGCTGTTCTCGGCGCGGCCGATGCTGGGCCATGCCGACTATCGCGGGCCCCTGAAGGGCCTCTATCATTGCGGCTCCGGCGCCCACCCCGGCGGCGGCGTCACCGGCGCGCCCGGCCACAACGCCGCACAGGCGATTTTGAGGGATCACCGCTCGCTGTTCGGAAGCCGTGGATAGGTCTGTGGAAAGGGCTGTGGACAGGCTGTTGGCAGGGCTGTGAGAAAGCAGTGGGTCGCCTGCGCGCGGCAGGCCCGGCGCGCCCCGTACAAGGCGGTGGAAAAGCTGGGGACGAGTGGCGGGATAAAGCCGTGGACAACTTGGGGGAAACGAGTGGAAGGCCTGTGGGCATTTCCGGGCCGCCCCCCAAAACGACCTCGCCCGCCGGGGGCAACTCCCCGTGCGGGCGATCGTCAGGTAACAGCCTCTAAAGAAAAACAGCCCCCGCCAGGAAATGGGAGGCGGAAATTACTTCAAGGAACTGCTAATCGAACCGAACTTGTCGTTCAAGCTGGTGCCCAGGCTGTTCACCACGGTGATGATCGCCAGCGCGATGCCCGCTGCGATCAGGCCGTATTCGATCGCGGTTGCACCGGATTCGTCCGACCAGAACTTCAAAACCATGCTCTTCAAGACTCGCCTCCGTTTCAATTCCAAGGTGCGTTGGCTGGATCCAACACCCGGAAATCTACGGGATACAACCTGCAGTCAGGTTAAATCGGAACCTGCAAGTTATGCGGAAAATTGGGAACAAAAGTTCCAAAAATTGAACTGACGGAACCCTAGAATGCAGCTTTCTCCCACTCATCGCGCCTGCTTTTCGATCGGCACCGAGGCCGCGGCCAAGCGCGTCGTCGACGTGCTCACGGAGGTCTTTTTCGACGGCGATGCGGCGGTCGCCGCCTTCGAACGGCCGGACGGACAGTGGGACGTCACGCTCCATTTCGCCGAGGCGCCCGATCAGGCATGGCTGCGGGAACTCATTGTAACTTCGGCAGGAAACGAGATCGCGGACACGCTCATCTTCGACATTGTCGAGGCCAAGGACTGGGTCAAGGCGAGCCTCGAAGATCTCGTCCCGGTGCCGGCCGGGCGCTTCGTCGTGCACGGCAGCCACGACCGCGACCGCGTCGCGCCGAACAAGCTTGCCATCGAGATCGAGGCAGCGCTCGCCTTCGGCACCGGCCACCACGGCACCACACGCGGCTGTTTACTGTTGCTTGACCACGTCCTGAAGAGTTCCCGGCCGAGGAGCCTGCTCGACCTCGGCACCGGCACCGGCGTGCTGGGCATCGCCGCAGCGAAGGCGCTGCATCGCGCGGTGCTCGCCTCCGACATCGACCCGCCGTCGGTGCGGGTGGCGGCAGAGAACGCGACACTGAACCACGTCGGCAACCAGGTGCGGGTGATCCGCGCAACCGGATTTGCCGCACCGGACTTTGCCAGATGCGGCCCGTTCGACCTGGTCCTGGCCAACATCCTTGCCAATCCGTTAAGGCAATTGGCCGGCCCGATGGCGCGGCACCTCGCGCCCGGCGCGCGCGTCATCCTTTCGGGCCTCTTGACCCACCAGGCCCCCGCCGTGATCGCCGCCTACCGCGCACGCGGCCTCGTGCCGCTGCGGCACCTGCGGATCGAGGGGTGGAGCAGCTTGTTGCTGAGGAAGATGGGGTAAGGCCAGCGTAGGTGCCGTCGGGTGGGCAAAGCGACTTGTCCGCCATAGCTCGAAGAGCGACGGCGGAACACCACTACTCCGCCGGCTTCTCGTCCCGGCGCGTCGCGCGCTTGCCCTGCAAGGCGCGCCTGGCGCGGCGCTCGGCGAAACGGTCGATCATCTGGCTGATGAGGCCGCGCGGCTTCTTCGGTGTCGTTGCGGCCGGGGCGCGGTGGGCCGGCGGCGAAATCTTCTCAAACATGAACGCTGGCATCGTGTGTCCCCTCGCCGTTGAGATGAACCACCCGCTCGAATTTCCCTGTTATCCGGACGAAGCGCAACTGCTGCATCCTGTACTCCACTCAATTCGAATGGACCATTTTCAAGCACGGTCCGTGCCAGATGCGACCCCAAATGCGTCTACATTGCGGACTGATCCTCATGATCCTAAACTGAGCCATGTTCGAAGCACACTTCCAGACATTCGAGGAGCCCGAGGCCGGCGTCGCATTGACGGCGCGCCTGGCCGCGCTCCGTGAAGAACTCGCCCGCCGCAAGCTGACCGGCTTCGTCGTTCCGCGCGCCGATCAGCAGCAGAACGAGTATGTGCCCCCCTCGGAAGAGCGGCTGGCCTGGCTGACCGGCTTTACCGGTTCCGCAGGATTGGCGGTGGTGCTGACGCATGAGGCCGCGGTCTTCGTCGACGGCCGCTACACGATCCAGGCGGCCAAGCAGGTCGACGCAAAGGCCTGGGCGGTGGAATCGCTGATCGATCCGCCGCCGGAGAGCTGGGTATCGACGCACCTGAAGGCCGGCGACCGCCTCGGATTTGATCCGTGGCTGCACACTTCTTCGGCAGCCGAGCGCCTCGCCGCCGCCTGCGCCAAGGCCGGCGCCGAGCTGATCGCCGTCGACAGCAACCCGGTCGACGCGATCTGGCAGGACCGGCCGCAGCCGCCGCTGGCCCCTGTCGCCGTGCACAGCCTGCAAAATGCCGGGGTCGCCGAGGCCGAGAAGATCACGCAAATCAAAAGCGAGATCGCCAAGCTCGGCGTCGACGCGCTGGTGCTCTCCGACAGCCACGCCGTGGCCTGGACCTTCAACATCCGCGGCGCCGACGTCGCCCATACGCCACTGCCGCTGTCCTACGCGCTGGTGCCGAAGGACGGCCGGCCGACCGTGTTCATCGACCACCGAAAACTCTCCAATTTGACCCGCGACCATCTGGAACAGTCCGCCGACGTGCGCGAGCCCGATGCGATGGCACCGACGCTGATGGCGCTCGCCAAGAGCGGCGCCGCGATCGCACTCGACAATGCCACCGCGGCCGACGCGCTCAGCCGGCTGATCGCAAGCGCCGGCGGCAAGCCGGTGCGCGGCAGCGATCCGATTGCGCTGCTCAAGGCCGTCAAGAACGCGACCGAGATCAAGGGCACACGGACGGCGCATCGCCGCGACGCCGTGGCGCTGGCGCGCTTCCTCGCCTTCGTCGACCGCGAGGCATCAAGCGGCAAGCTGACCGAGATCGACGCGGTCGAAGCGCTTGAGACGTTCCGCCGCGACACCGGCGCGCTGAAGGACGTCTCGTTCCCGACCATATCAGGCACCGGCCCGAACGGCGCCATCGTGCACTACCGCGTCACCCGCAAGAGCAACCGGCGCATCGCGCCGGGCGACCTGCTGCTGATCGATTCCGGTGCGCAATATGAAGACGGCACCACCGACGTCACCCGTACCATGGCCGTGGGCGAGCCGACGGAGGAGATGCGCGACCGCTTCACCCGGGTACTGCGCGGCCACATCGCGATCGCGCGCGCGGTGTTTCCCGACGGCACGACCGGCGCGCAGCTCGACACGCTGGCGCGGCAATATCTCTGGGCCGCCGGCGTCGATTTCGAGCACGGCACCGGCCACGGCGTCGGCAGCTATCTCAGTGTGCACGAAGGACCGGCGCGGATCTCGAAGCTCGGCACGACGCCGCTGAAACGCGGCATGATCCTCTCCAACGAGCCCGGTTATTACAAGACCGACGGCTTCGGCATCCGCATCGAGAACCTCGAGCTGGTGGTCGCCGCCGACATCGAGGGTGCCGAGAAGCCGATGAACGCGTTCGAGACGCTGACCCTGGCGCCGATCGACCGGCGCCTGGTCGATGTCGCGATGCTGGGCAAGGACGAGCTCGACTGGCTCAATGCCTACCACGCGCGCGTCCGCGCCGAGGTGCGGCCGGCACTGGACGAGGCGACGAAGGCCTGGCTCGATCAGGCCACGGCGGAACTGACGTAGAGCTCGGCCTGCGGGGCACGATGCATAGCTCTACGCGATTTGCGCAACGCTGTTTCCCCACCCATCGCTGTCATTCCCCGCGAAAGCGGGGAATCCAGTATTCCAGAGACAGCAAACGCATGCGGAAAGGCCGCGGCGTACTGGATCACCCGCCTTCGCGGGCGATGACACCGCCCTTAAGGCACGAGCAACGCGCCCAATCGGTCGCCATCGTGCCCTCATCGTAACCGTCCCGAAATCCGAATAGCCGCATTCCGAAACGCCGATATCCGTCTTGCGCGAGCACGCTACAGTCGATTCGACTTCGAAAGACGGACGACTATGCACGGCATGATCAGCAGGCCGCCGGACGCGGCGACGAAAAACATCGCGACCTCGCGCGTGGTGTTGCTGCTGCTGGTCGTCATGACCGGGATCGCGCCGATCTCGCTCTACATCCTGGTTCCGGCGCTGCCAGTGCTGGCGACGACGTTCGGCCGCGACATCTCGATCGCGCAGATGACGGTGTCGCTGTACATGGTCGGCATCGCGCTGTCGCAGCTCATCATGGGACCGCTGTCGGACAGGTTCGGCCGGCGTCCGGTGCTGCTTGGCGGCCTCGCGCTGATGGTCGCGGCGAGCGTCGCCTGCATCTTCGCCGAAACCCTGCCGCAACTGATCGCAGCGCGCTTCTTCCAGGCGCTCGGCGGCGCCTCCGGCATGGTGGTGAGCCGCGCCATCATCCGCGATATCTACGAGCGCGACCGCGTCGCCTCCATGATCAGCCTCGTGGTCGCAGCGCTCATGATCGGCCAGATGGTCTCACCGCTCACCGGCGGCCTGATCGAGACCGCATTCGGCTGGCGGGCAATCTTCTACGCCGTCACGATCGGTGCGATCGCGGTCGCAATCGGCATCGCGATCGCGCTGCCCGAAACCCGCCGCGATCGCGCGGTCGGCAGCGGCGGGTTTCGCAGCGACGTCGGCACCCTGATCAAGAGCCGCGCCTTCATCGGCTATGTGATGTGCCAGGTGCTGGCGTCCCAGATTATCTTCACCTTCGCCGGCGGCGGCCCCTACATCGTGGTGACGCAGATGGGCCGGACCAGCGCCGAATATGGCGCCTGGTTCGCGACAACAGGCTTTGCATATCTCGTCGGCAATCTGCTCTGCGTGCGCTTCGCGCCGCGACACTCGCTGGAAAGACTGATCTGGTTCGGGCTCGGCCTGCAACTCTGCGGCAGCCTGTTGAACCTGCTCTGGAGCTTCACCGGCTGGAACGAGGCTCCGAGCTGGCTATTCGGCACGCAGATGATCGTGATGGTCGGCAATGCCTTCGTGATGGCGAACTCCGCCGCCGGCGCCATCAGCATCCGCCCTGAAGCCGCCGGCACCGCATCAGGCGCGATGGGCTTCCTCCAGCAGGGCATCGGCGCGCTGATGTCGCAATTCGGCGCCTATCTCGGTGGCCATTCCGCAACGACGCGGCCGCTGACCTCGGCGGTGCTGGCGATCTCGCTGCTCTGCGCCTGCATGATGATCTTCGTCGTTCCTCGCCGCGAGGTAGTGGTGAGCGAGGAGTTGATCGAGCAGGCGGAGGAGGAAGAGACGGGGATGATGTGAGGGGAGCGATTGGCCTCGCGCCAATCTCGGTGTCATTCCCCGCGACCCGGCTACGCCAAGGCTTCGCCGGGGCTGAGGTCCAGGGCCGCCGAAGCTTTAGCGTAGGCGGCAAGCGGGGAATCCAGTACGCCGCGGCCCATCGGTTCTATCACAGCCGTCTCGGAGTACTGGATCGCCCGGTCAAGCCGGGCGACGACAGCGGAGTGAGTGGCGCGAGCGCGCCCCTCTCACTCCCCGATCAGCGTCAGCCACTCGTCCTCAGTCAACACCTTGACGCCGTGCTTGTTGGCTTCCGCGAGCTTGGAGCCCGCGCCCGGGCCGGCGACGACGAGGTCGGTCTTCTTCGACACCGAGCCCGACACCTTCGCCCCGAGACGCTCCGCGGTCGCCTTGGCCTCGTCGCGCGTCATCTTCTCCAGCGATCCCGTGAACACCACCGTCTTGCCGGCGACGGCGGAGTTGCTCTTCGGCTTCTCGGCGTCGATGATCTCGACTTCCTTGGTCAGCCGCTCGACGATGCCGCGATTGTGGCTCTCGCCGAAATAGTCGGCGATGCTCTTGATCACGGTGTCGCCAATCTGATCCAGCGCGTCCATCTCGGCCATCGCCTCCTCGTCGCCCTTGGCGACCTTGAGACAGGCGTCGTGGAAGGCGTCCCACGAGCCATAGCCGCGTGCGAGCGCCAGCGCCGTGGTCTCGCCGACATGACGCATCCCGAGCGCATAGACGAAGCGCTCCAGCGCGATTCTGCGCCGGCTTTCGATGGCGCCGAACAGGTTGCGCACCGACGTTGCGCCGTAGCCCTCGATCTCCTCGAGCTTCAGCTTCGCATTGCGCTTCTCCAGCGTGAAGATGTCGGCGGGCTCCTTCACCCATCCCTCGTCGAAGAAATACTGGAGCTGCTTCTCGCCAAGACCGTCGATGTCGAAGGCGCGCCGCGACACGAACAGCTTGAGGTGCTCGATCTTCTGATAGGGACAGGCGAATTCGCCCGTGCAGCGGGCGCGCGAGCCCTCTTCGCCGGCCGCCGTCTCCTCGCGCGTGACGTCGGTGTGCAGCGGGCACGGGCACTTCGTCGGGAAGTGGAATTCCTTTGCGCTCTTCGGCCGCTTGTCGAGGACGACGTCGACCACCTGCGGGATGACGTCGCCGGCACGCTGGATCACGACGGTGTCGCCGATCCTGATATCGCGCCCCTCGCGCAGCACCTCGCCCTTGTTGCCGATGCCCTTGATGTAGTCCTCGTTGTGCAGGGTGACGTTCTGCACGATCACGCCGCCGACGCCGACCGGTTCGAGCTTGCCGACCGGCGTGAACGAGCCGGTGCGGCCGACCTGGATCTCGATGTCGCGCAGCACCGTCACGGCGCGCTCGGCCGGGAATTTGTGCGCGATGCCCCAGCGCGGCGTGCGTGAGACGAAGCCGAGCCGTTCCTGCCAGTCGATGCGGTCGACCTTGTAGACGACGCCGTCGATGTCGTAATCGAGCTTTGCGCGCTGCTCCTCGATCGACTGATGGAACGCGAGCAACTCCTCGACGGAATGACAGAGCCTGGTCAACGGATTGGTCTTGAAGCCGCAGCGCTCGAACCAGCCGATCATGCCGCTCTGCGTACCCTCCGGCATCGCGCTCATCTCGCCCCAGGCATAGGCGAAGAAGCCCAGGGGGCGCGAGGCGGTGATGGTCGGGTCCTTCTGCCGGAGCGAGCCTGCGGCCGAATTGCGCGGATTGGCGAACGGCGCCTCGCCGGCCTCGACCTGCTTCTTGTTGAGTGTCAGGAAGGCCCTCTTGGTCATGTAGACCTCGCCGCGCACCTCGCAGATGTCAGGGACGTTGCGGCCTTTCAGCTTCTGCGGCACGTCTTCGAGGGTGCGGATGTTGGCGGTGACGTCCTCGCCTTCGGCGCCATCACCGCGGGTCGCCGCGGTGACGAGCTCGCCGCCCTCGTAGCGCAGCGACATCGAGAGGCCGTCGATCTTCGGCTCGGCCGAGAAATCGACCTTGTCGTCGTCGAGCTTCAGGAAGCGCACGATGCGGCCGACGAAGTCGCGGACGTCCTCTTCGGCAAACGCGTTGTCGAGCGACAGCATCGGAACGGAATGCCGGACTTTCCTGAAGCGACCCGACGGTGCCGCGCCGACTTTCTGGGACGGCGACTCCGCGCTGACGAAATCCGGAAAGCGCTTTTCGATCGCGTTGAAGCGCTGGCGCAACGCGTCGTACTCGGCGTCGGTCACGGTGGGCGCGTCGTCTTGATAATAGCGCCTGTCGTGCTCTTCGAGTTCGAGTGCGAGCCGCATGTGCTCGACCTTGGCCTGCGCCTTGGTGAGGTCGGCGACGTCGCGAAGCGGCCTTGCTTTGGATTTTGCTGCTCTTGCCATGGTGCTTGGATACGACGGAGCGGGCGGGAGGGTAAAGGCGGTTGGTCTCGTGCCCCGGACGCTGCGCAGCGCGGAGCCGTGCGCTGCAGAGCCGGGGCCTGTGTGGCGGCATTCCGTGTCCCGGCTCGCGCTACGCGCATCCGGGACACAAAGTCTAACTCGCCGCCTTGAGCAGCCGATCGGCGGCCGCCCTCGCCTCGGCCGTGATCTCGGCGCCGGCGAGCATGCGGGCGATCTCCTCGCGGCGGTGGTCGGCGGCCAGCGCATTGACGCGGGTGGCGACGCGCTTGCCCTTGTCGAGGGCGTCCTTGGAGATCAGCAGATGCTGGCCGGCACGGGCGGCGACCTGCGGGGCGTGGGTCACGGCCATCACCTGCACCTTGCCGGCAAGCCGCGCCAGCCGTCCACCGATGGCGTCTGCGACCGCACCGCCGACCCCGGTGTCGATTTCGTCGAACACCAGCGTCGGCGCCGAGCCGCGGTCGGACAGCACGACCTTGAGCGCCAGCAGGAAGCGCGAGAGCTCGCCGCCGGAAGCGACCTTCATCATCGGACCCGGCTTGGTGCCGGGATTGGTCTGCACCCAGAACTCGACGCGGTCGAAACCTTGCGGGCCCGGCGCGGCCTCATCGGTCTCGACCTGCGTCATGAACTTGGCGCGTTCGA
Source organism: Bradyrhizobium sp. 613_E4_N2_2 (assembly GCF_052075995.1). Classification (NCBI taxonomy): domain Bacteria; kingdom Pseudomonadati; phylum Pseudomonadota; class Alphaproteobacteria; order Hyphomicrobiales; family Nitrobacteraceae; genus Bradyrhizobium; species Bradyrhizobium sp. 613_E4_N2_2. The sequence continues at coordinate 2,083,619 of NZ_CP197234.1, read as the reverse complement.
GCTTGAGCGGCGCGAGCTCGGCGTTGACCGCCTTGTTGAGCTTGTCCGCCGACTTCTGCCGCGCCATCGACAGTTTCTTGGCGGCAGCGGCATAGCGCGCGTCGGCCTCGATTGCCGCCTGCTCCAGCTTCTTCAACCGCGAAGCACCGGCATCGATCAGGACGACATCGGCGGCGTATTTGGCGGCAAGCGCGGCGAGGCCATCGACCGGCGTCGAATATTTGCGCGAGGCGGCGCGTAGCGCGAACAGCCGCTCCTCGATGCGCTCGAGCTCACCCGGATCGAAGTCGGTCGCGGCGAGCGCGGCCAGGAGATGCTGGTCGGCTTCCTCCAGCGCGTTGATCGCGGTGTCGATCGCCTTCACGGCGGGCTCGACCAGCGCCGGCGAGTTGACACCGCGCCGCTCCAGCCGGCGCACCGCGGCCGACAGGGAGGCGACCGGCGAATGATTGCCGCCGACGGCTTCCTGCGCCTCCCGCAAATCGGAGGCGATCTTCTCGCCCTGCATCATGGTTGTGCGGCGACCGGCGAGCGAGGTCTCCTCGCCTTCCTTGGGCGCGAGCTGCTTCAGCTCGTCGGAGGCGTGGCGCAGATAGTCGGCCTCGCGCGCGGCGCGCTCCATGGCGGCGCGGTGCTCTTCCAGCGCGGCGCTGGCCGTGCGGCGCGCGTCCCAGAGCGCTTCGACCGCGGTGACGTCCTTTTCGAGCCCGGCAAAGGCGTCGAGCAGGCGGCGGTGGGTGGCGGCATCGACCAGCGCGCGCTCGTCATGCTGGCCATGGATCTCGACCAGGGCACCACCGACCGCCTTCAGCGTCTGCACGCTGATCGACTGGTCGTTGATGAAGGCACGGGTGCGGCCGTCGGCGAGTTGCACCCGGCGGAGAATCATCTCGCCGGTATCATCCAGGCCGTTCTCGGCCAGAATCCTCGTCGCGGGGTGATTTTTGGGGATATCGAAGACGGCGGTGACCTGCCCCTGCTCCGCGCCATGGCGCACGAGCCCGGCGTCGCCGCGGCCGCCAAGCGCCAGTGCAAAGGCATCGAGCAGGATGGATTTGCCCGCACCGGTCTCACCGGTCAAAACCGCAAGTCCGGTGGCGAATTCGATATCGAGCCGCTCGATCAGGACGATGTCACGGATCGACAGACGCGCCAGCATGGAATCAAATTTCCTAGCCGAGACTATAGGCCTATCTTCTTGAAGGCCCTGCTCATCCAGGAACCCTGATTCTCGCTCGGCTCGAGACCCCCGGATTTTACAAGATTATAGGCGTCCTTGTACCAGCGGCTGTCAGGAAAATTGTGGCCAAGCACCGCGGCTGCGGTCTGCGCCTCGGCGACGATGCCGATCGTCATATAGGCCTCGGTGAGCCGGAACAGAGCCTCCTCGACATGGCGGGTGGTCTGGTACTGCGTGACGACGGCCTTGTAGCGGTTGATCGCGGCCGTGTAGTCGCGCTTCTGCATGTAATAGCGGCCGACATTCATCTCCTTGCCGGCGAGCTGGTCGCGCGCACCCTCGATCTTGGCCTTGGCCGAGGTCGCATATTCCGAGTTCGGATATTTGCGGTTCACCTCTTCCAGCGCGGCGATCGCCTTCTCGGTGCGGGCCTGGTCGCGGCTGATGTCCGGGATCTGATCGTAATGGGAGGCGGCGATCAGGTATTGCGCATAGGCCGCGTCCGGGCTGCCGGGATGCAGCGTGACGTAGCGGGTCGCGGCGCCGATGCAGCCGTCATAGTCGCCGCCCTGGTAGGAGGCATAGGCCGACATCAACAGCGATTTGCGGGCCCAGTCGGAATAAGGATGCTGGCGGTCGACCTCTTCGAACTTCTTGTTCGCCCCCTTCATGTCCTTCTTCTCGTTCATGAGGTACAGGCCCTCATTATAGATCTTGTCGGCGGGCTCCTCGGTGAAGGTGTCGTCCTTGGCGGTGAACTTGTCCCAGAGCGCGCCGGTGCCGCAGCCGGCCAGCGGCAGCGCGAGCACCAAGAAGGTGGCGGCTTGAAGCAGCCCGCGGACTCCAGGCGAGACCGAGAGATATCCGCGCGTCATACGCTGTGCCGACATGAATTTAAGCCCTGACGCCCTGTGATGCGGTGTCCGCCAGCCCATGAACCCCGTCATGGGCGCGAAATGTAGCCGTGGCGCCTGCCATGCGACCACGCCGTGTAACCGAAAAACGATCTCGAACCAACCGGATAGGCAGGCATTTCGCCCGGATTAAGGCGAACGCGCCGCAATCCTAGCCGATCATCGTTACCAGGAGTTTCCCGGGAGCCGCCGCCAAACGCCGGCGGCAACAGAACGCCAGTGGCGACAGGTCTCTTCAGGACACGTCCGGCCCGTAGGCTGCGGCGATCCGCCCGCCGACGATGCCGCGACCGACTTCGCCCACGGGACGCGTGGCGCGGCGGACCGCCTCGCCCTCGACCACCCGCCAGGCGGTACGGTCGGCGAGCAGCGCGGTCAGGACAGCGTGGTTGAGCTTGTGACCGCCACGCACCGAGCGGTAGGCGCCAAGCAGCGGCAGGCCGGCCAGCGCGAGATCACCGATCACGTCCAGCACCTTGTGGCGGGCGCATTCATCGGCGTAGCGCAGGCCCTCGGTGTTGAGCAGCCGCTCGTCGTCGAACACGACGGTATTGTCGAAGGAGGCGCCGAGTGCGTAACCCGCGCTCCAGAGCCGGGCAACGTCGCACATCAGGCCGAAAGTCCGGGCGCGACCGACTTCGCGGCGGAAGCGCTCCGGGCTCAGGTCGAAGCCGTAGCTCTGCTGGCCGATGACGGGATTGGTGAAGTCGATCTCGATATCAACGCGGAACCCGTTGGCGTAGGGCCGGATCTCGCCGAAGGAGTCACCGACCTTGGCCGAGATCGGCTTCAAAACCTGAATGAAGCGGCGCTGTGCCGGCTGGCTGACGATGCCGGCCTGGTCGATCGCGGCAATGAAGGCCGCGGCGCTGCCGTCCATGATCGGCACTTCCGGTCCGTCGATCTCGATGGTGGCGTTGTCGACGCCCATGCCCCGCAGCGCCGCAAGCACGTGCTCGGCGGTCGAAACCAACGGGCCGTCACGATCGCCGAGGACGGTGGCGAAGTCGGTCGCGATCACCTGGTCGGCGGTCGCCTGAATCTCACGGTCACTTCCCTCGAGGCCGGTGCGGACAAAAACAAACCCCGCATCGACGGGCGCAGGCCCAAGCGTGAGAGTGACGGGAAGCCCGGAATGAACGCCAACGCCGGCCACTGTGGCTTGCGCACGAAGCGTTGTTTGCCGGCTAAATTTCATCAGGAATCCGCCCCACTACGACCCACTGCGACTTATACTAGGCCCGCTTGGCCGGCCAGTGCCGACGGTTGCGAATCTCCGTATCCCCAAGTCACGGCAAACCATAGTCACAGCCTCAAACAGCGCCAACTCACGCTTTTTTACCGATTGTTACCCCAAACCTGCCGTATTCGCGCCAAGGCTTAACCAAATTGCGCCGGAGTTTGGGACCGTTATCGGCAGTTTTACTGAACCACCAAATGCGTAATTAATGATTTAAAATCAGTTGTTTGATGCCGCAATCCGGGCATGCACGGGACCAAAGGAAAGGTCCCGGCAAGCTTCCCGCCGGGACCTTTTTTCGTCAGCCCTATTGTAACAATCCTCAGGTCGCCTGACGCCTCAGGAAGGCCGGGATATCAAGATGGTCGTCACCCTGTGGCGCCGGCGCAACAGGCGCCGGGCGGCCATGCATGTCCAGGCCCTGAGGCGCAGGACGGCGGGCATACTCCGATACCGGCTCGCTCGCCGCGATCTGCTGCGCCACGCTCTTCTGGGGCCGGCGATCGGGCAGCGGCGGCATCGCGGGACCGGCGGTGCGGGCTGCGACCGGCGCCTCACTCTCCTCGTCGCGGCGGCCGAGGCCGACATTGGCGAGGCGCTGGAGCAACGACAGGCGGGTCTTCTGCGGGGTCTCTTCTTCAACCTCGCCGCGGGCCTGGCGAAGCTCGGCCTGGGCCGGCATCGGCAGTTCGTCGATACGCGGCATCCGCGGTGCACGGACCGGCCCACGCTCGGCCTGCGGCGGGATGAAGGTTTCCGGCGTCATCGGCTCCTGCATCGCGACCGGGGCCATGTCAGGCTCCGGAAACAGCGTCGGCTTCTGCGCGATCGGGCGTACCGTGACGTCGCCATAGGTCTGCATCGGCGCGGGCGCCTGCGGGACCTCGGCAACGGCAGCCGCGATGGCGGCCAGCGCGGCGCGCTCGACATTCGGACGCGGCGCGGTCGGGGCGGCGGCCGGGATCTGGGCTTCCAGCTTCTGGGCGCGCTCGGCCATGCGCTGATTGTCGGCGCGCAGACGCGCGGTCAGGTCGGCGAGACGGCTCTCGGCAGCGGCCGGAGCAGCGGGAGCCTGCTGCACCTGCTGGATCTGCTGCGGCGCCGCGTTCGCGACCGGGGCGCTGGTGGCCTGGGTGTTGCGGGCGATCGTTGCCTGCTCGATGCCGGTGGCGACGACCGAGACGCGGATCAGGCCGTCGAGCGCTTCGTCGAAGGTCGCGCCGACGATGATGTTGGCGTCCTGATCGACTTCCTCGCGGATGCGGGTCGCGGCTTCGTCAACCTCGAACAAGGTGAGGTCCTTGCCGCCGGTGATCGAGATGAGGAGGCCCTTGGCACCCTTCATCGAGCTATCGTCGATCAGCGGGTTGGCGATCGCGGCTTCAGCGGCGGTCAGCGCGCGCTTGTCACCCGAAGCTTCGCCGGTACCCATCATCGCCTTGCCCATCTCGCGCATGACGGCGCGAACGTCGGCGAAGTCGAGGTTGATCAGACCTTCCTTGACCATCAGGTCGGTGATGCAGGCAACGCCGGAGTAAAGCACCTGGTCGGCCATCGCGAAGGCGTCGGCGAAAGTGGTCTTCTCGTTGGCGACCCGGAACAGGTTCTGGTTCGGGATGATCAGGAGCGTGTCGACGACCTTGTGCAGCTCGTTGATGCCGGCCTCGGCGGTGCGCATGCGGCGGCCGCCCTCGAAGTGGAACGGCTTGGTCACGACGCCGACGGTGAGGATGCCCATGTCGCGCGCGGTCTTGGCGATGACGGGAGCAGCACCGGTGCCGGTGCCGCCGCCCATGCCGGCGGTGACGAACACCATGTTGGCGCCCGAGAGATGGTCGCGCAGTTCATCGATCACCTCTTCCGCCGCCGCCGCGCCGACGTTCGGCTGCGAACCCGCGCCGAGGCCTTGCGTGACCGCCGTGCCCATCTGCACGATGCGCTGCGCCTTCGACATCGTCAGCGCCTGCGCGTCGGTGTTGGCGACCACGAAGTCGACGCCCTGGAGGCCCGCCGTGATCATGTTGTTGACGGCGTTGCCACCGGCGCCACCGACGCCGAACACGGTGATCCGGGGCTTCAATTCGTGAATATCAGGAACATTGATGCTGATGGTCATGTTTGCCTCTCGATCACGCGCGCGTGGGTTCGCCCCGGCCGGCGGCCGCGGGAGTTGGTGAAATGCGAAGGTTGCGGAACCGGTTCATCAGAAGCCCTCGCGTAGCCATCGTCCGACCTTTCCAAAATAACCGCCCGTCCCTGTCTTGACCTGCTGCCGCGTATGCCGCGGTTCGACATGCTCGTGATGAACATATTGCGGGTAGACGAGGAGCCCGGCCGGCACCGCGAACGCGGCGTTCTTCGCCTCGTTGGGCAGCCGGCCGAAACCGAGCGGACGTCCGACCCGCACGGGCCGGCCGAGAATCTGTGTGCCGAGTTCGACGAGGCCGGTCAGCTGCGAGGCGCCGCCGGAGAGCACGACGCGGCCGTTGGGCTCTGAGGCGAAGGGCGAATCCTTCAGCTTGTCCCGAACCATTTCGAAGACTTCCTCGGCACGGTGCTTGACGATGTTGGCGATGGTGGCGCGGGAGACGATCTGCGGCAGATCCTGCTCGTCACCGGCTGTCGGTACAGACATCAGCTCACGCGAGTCCGATCCGCCGGTGATGACGGTCCCATATAACGTCTTGATTCGCTCGGCATCGGCAATGGTCGCGGAGAGTCCGCGCGCGAGATCCATCGTGATGTGTTGCCCGCCGACCGCAAAGCCCGCCGCATGCACGAAGCGGCCGCCGGAATAGACCGCGATGGTGGTGGTGCCCGCGCCCATCTCGACGACGGCGGCGCCGAGGTCGGCTTCGTCGTCGGTCAGCACCGACAGGCCGGCCACATAGGGGCTCGCCGCCATGGCTTCGACATTGATGTGGCAACGCTCCACCGCCAGCATCAGGTTACGGGCAACGGTGGCCTCGCAGGTGACGACGTTCATGTCGACGCCGAACTGATGCGCGACCATGCCACGCGGATCGCGGATGCCCTTGACGCCGTCGAGCGTATAGCCGACCGGCAGCGCGTGCAGCACGGTGCGGCCCTCGCCGGTGGCGTGGCGCATGCCGGTCGAGGTGACGCGGCTGACATCGGCGGGCGTCACCGCGCCGCCGCGGATGTCGGCCGCAGCTTCGACCAGCTGGCCGGAGAGCCGGCCGCCGGAGACCGACAGCAGCACGGACTCGACCCGCACCTTGGCCATCTTCTCCGCCAGCCCGACGGCCTGGCGTACCGCCTGCTCGCATTCGGCAAGATCGATCACCGCGCCGGCCTTCATGCCGCGCGACTGGATCTGGCTGTAACCGATCAGCTCCACCGCGTGGGTACGGTCGCGCAGGGCTTCGCTCGGCGCCGACGGCCTCAGCCGCGCAATCATGCAGGCGATCTTGCTGGTGCCGATATCGAGGCAGGCGACGATGCCGCCGCGCTTGTGCGGCATCGGGCGCGTCTTCGGGGTCTGGGTGCGATCAAGACCGGTCATGCGGCGTCCCCGGCCTTCTTTTTCTTCTTGTCCTTGAACAGGTCCTCGCGCGCCTTGGCGGCGTCGTCGGACAGCTGCACCACCAGGCGATCGGGCAGGCGCATGTCGACGGCGACGATGTCTCGGGAGAACAGCTTGTCCTCCTTGTCGAGCCTGGACAGCGTCGCGAGGGCGTTGCCGACGTCCTGCTCGGGCAGACGGATGTCGAGGCCATCCTTGAGCCTCAGGTTCCAGCGCCGCTCGCCGACATAGATCGCGGCCTTGGTCACCGAATTGATCTGCGGATAGCGCGCCAGCAGCGCCAGGAAATCGCGCGCCTGGGTGTCGGCGCCCTTGCCGACCACGAGCGGCAGCGACAGGAACCGGCGCGAGACGTAAGGCTCGAGCACCGCGCCGTCATCGGCGATGACGGAGAGCCGGCCGGCCTCTTGCCACAGCGCGAACGCCTGGCGCTCGGTGATGTCGATCATGAGCCGGCCCGGATAGAGCTTCAGCACGGTCGCATCCGCGATCCAGGGATTGGCCTTGAGCTTGTCGCGCACGACGTCGGCGTCGAGGAACAGCAGCGAGGAGCGGCCGCTGACCCCGCCGACCGCGAGGATCTCGTCCTGGCTGAGCTGCTTGCGGCCGTTGATCACGACAGAGGTAATGCGGAAGCCCGCGGAATTGGCCAGCGCGTTGCGGGTGTCGCTGACTGCCGCGATGAAATCCTGGAGGTGGCCGCCCCTGACGATGCCGAAGCCGCAGCTTCCGACCAGCAGCAGAACGGTCATGGTGATCCCGATCCGGCGCGGCGCATAGCGCTCGACCAGCGCGACCACGCGCGGCGGCGGCTCGCGCTCGACGACGGGCTTGGCTTTGGTCTTGGACCTGATCTTGTTCTGGGCGGCAGCGCGCTTCTCGTCGCGCTTGTCCTGCACCCACTCGCGCAGAAGCATGACCGCTCCGATAGCGGCCGCCTTCAGGTCAGCTTGGGGCCTCAGCGATCTCAGAAACGACCGAGTGAGGCTTCCTGCACCATCCATTGCACGAGCTCGTCAACAGTTAGCCCGCGACATCGCGCGGGTCCTGGCGAACATGACGTCTCGGACTTGCCGGGCCGGGTGCTGGTCTTCAGAAGAAGAAAACCTCTCCCCTTCAAAGCGTTCGCTGGAGGTGACATCACCCGCAACAGCCCACGCGCCGGCAGCCAAAGCGTCATATGCGCCGCCAGCGTTAACCTTCGGACGTCCTGGTAAACAAAAGGTAAACTTCGTTAACGCGGGATGCGTTTTGCCCAGGCGTGTGAGGCATTTATGCCGCGATGTCCGGCATTTTACCGGTTTTGGCTTCCAAAATCGGCCATTTCGCCGGTTCGGCCGTTAACCAGTCCTAATTATTTTCTTACGCCCCGCCCGGCGAGCTCGACCAGGCCGCGCAGGAAGTCGACGAACGCGATGCCTTCGGCTTTCAGCGCCTTTGGGTAGAGCGAGGACTTGGTCAACCCGGGCAGCGTGTTGGTCTCGAGATAGATCAGGCCCCTGTCGGAGACGATGAAGTCCGAGCGGGAATAGCCGGTGCAGGACATCGCGCGATGCGCCAGCATCGCCTGCTCCTTCAGCGCAGCGGTGATCTCGGGCGAAAAACGCCCGGGGCAGATCTCCTGGGTCGACTTCAGGAGATATTTTGCGGCGTAGTCGAAATTGCCCTCGCCCGGAATGATTTCGATCGGCGGCAGCGAGATGATCGAGCCGTCGGGGCGCTCCAGCACGCCGCAGGTCGCCTCGACGCCTGCGATGTAGGGCTCGATCACATAGTCTTCGTGCTTCGCGGCATTGCGGACCGCGACGAGATCCTGCTTCGCATTGACGAAGATCAGGCCGTAGCTCGAGCCGTCGCGCGCGGGCTTGGCGATCAGCCGGCCGTATTCGGCGAAGGCCTCGTCGATGTTCTCAAGCGCAACGTTTTCCGGCGGCGTCACGCCGCCGAGCGCGGCAAAATGCTTGGCCGCGATCTTGTCGAAGGCGAGATGCGAGGAGGCCGAGCCCGAGCCGGTGAAGGGCACGCCGCGCGCCTCGCACATCACCTGCAATTCGCCGTTCTCCGCGCGCCCGCCATGCAGGCCGAGCACCAGCACGCGGCCTTCCGTCTTGGCCTGGTCGAGCGCCTGCCCCAGCGGAATGCCCGATGTGCCGGGCTTGAACTCGTCCTCGAATGGACGGGCGTGTTCGAGCAGTTGCTTCGACTGCACGACATGCACCTTGTCCTCGACGTCCCACCACCAGAGATCGGCCTCGGGCAGCGCCTGATGTAACGCCTGGGCTGAGGCGACCGAAACCAGACGCTCCCGGTTGGAGCCGCCGAAGAGGATGGTGATGCGCATGTTCTCTCGTCGCCTGTCCAGGTTAGCCGGGAATTCCAATCCGCTTGATTTCCCAATGTAGCCCAATTCCGGAGTTTGCCTTCACCCGTTCGCGCACGGTCTCGCCCAGCGTCTCGATGTCGTGCGCGGTGGCATCGCCCGTGTTGATCAGGAAATTGCAGTGCATCTCCGAGACCTGCGCGCCGCCGACGCGCAGGCCGCGGCAGCCGGCGGCGTCGACCAGCTCCCAGGCGGAATGGCCGGGCGGGTTCTTGAAGGTCGAGCCGCCGGTCTTTTCGCGGATCGGCTGCGCGGTCTCGCGGTGGTTCTGCACCTCCGCCATGCGCGCGCGGATCGCATCAGTATCCCTGATCTCGCCGCGAAAGCGCGCGGAGGTGAAGATGATGGAGGGGTCGACGCCGCTGTTGCGGTAGACGAACTTCATGTCGGCGTTCGAGAACACGTGCTTGCTGCCGTCCCTTGCAACGCCGGTCGCCTCGATCAACACGTCCTTGGTCTCGCCGCCATTGGCGCCCGCATTCATGCGCAACGCACCGCCGATGGTGCCGGGAATACCGAAATAGAATTCGAGCCCGCCGATATTGGCGGAGGCCGCCACTTCCGCCACGCGCTTGTCGAGCGCGGCAGTTCCAGCGGTGACGACATCGCCGCTCGCGCTCGCCTCGCCAAAGGCGCGCGGCGCCAGCCGAATCACCACGCCCGCAATGCCACCGTCGCGCACGATCAGGTTGGAGCCGACGCCGACGACATAGACGGGAATGTCGGACGCAAGATGCGCGAGGAAGTAAGCGAGATCGTCCTCATCCGCCGGCGTGAACAGCACCTGCGCGGGACCACCGACGCGAAACCAGGTGAGCTCGGCGAGCGACTGGTTGGCGAGCAGTCGTCCGCGAAGTTGCGGCATTGCGGCTTTGAGCTCGGGTGTGATGTCGGGAAAGCTCATTGGACGTACGGAAGGTTTGGAAACCAGACACCACGATGAAGCATCGTGCCCATGTTTGGAACAACATGGTCTTGATCAAGTTCATCAATGCTTCGCACGTCCGTCCAGCTCTCGATCATCGGCTCTTCTATCGGTCGTCCCTTCAGAACCTGCCTTGCTTCGGCTAGAAGATACATCGCATCTTGCCAATCCCGAGCGGTGATACCGAAGCCACCGGGAACATCTCTTAGCTGCAGCCAGAGTACTCTCATCCGAGCGCCTTCAACTGGTCCGGCAGCGCATACGCCCATTGCGTGATGTTGCCGGCACCAAGACACACGACGAGATCGCCCGACTTCGCCAGGCCCTTGACGATACCTGCAAGCTCCGGCGCTGCCGGCAGCGGGATCACCTCGCGGTGGCCATGGGCGCGCAGGCCGGCTACGAAATGATCGCGGTCGATGCCGTCGATCGGCGCCTCGCCGGCGGCATAGACATCGGCGACAACAACCGCATCCGCATCGTTGAAGCAGGTGCAGAATTCCTCGAAAAGCGATTGCAGGCGGGTGTAGCGATGCGGCTGCACCACGGCGACGATCTTGCCGTTGGTGGATTCCCGCGCCGCCTTCAGCACTGCCGCGATCTCGACGGGGTGATGACCGTAATCGTCGATCACCGTGACGCCGTTCCACTCGCCGGTCTTGGTGAAGCGGCGCTTGACGCCGCCGAAGCCTGCGATCGCCTTGCGAATCGCCTCGTCCGACACGCCGAGTTCGCGCGCGACCGCAATCGCGGCCGTCGCGTTCGAGGCGTTGTGGCGTCCCGGCATCGGCAACATGAGATCGGCGATCTCGTGCACGGCGCCGGTCTTGCGATCACGAAACGCGACCTTGAACTTGGAGCCACCGCCCATCGGGGTGAGATCGACGAGCCGCACATCGGCCTGCGGATTCTCGCCATAGGTGATGATGCGGCGATCCTCGATCTTGCCGACGAGGCTCTGCACGACGGGATGGTCGATGCACATCACCGCGAAGCCGTAGAACGGCAGGTTCTCGACGAAATGCCGGAACGCGTCCTGCACCGCCTCGAAGGTCTTGAAGTGATCGAGATGCTCAGGGTCGACATTGGTGACGATCGCGACATCGGTCGGCAGCTTCAGGAACGTGCCATCGCTCTCGTCCGCTTCGACCACCATCCAGTCGCCGGCACCGAGGCGCGCATTCGAGCCATAGGCATTGATGATGCCGCCATTGATCACGGTGGGATCGAGGCCGCCGGCATCGAGCAGCGTTGCGACCATCGTGGTCGTGGTGGTCTTGCCATGGGTGCCGGCGATGGCGACGCAGCTCTTCAGCCGCATCAGCTCGGCCAGCATCTCGGCGCGGCGCACCACGGGAATGCGGCGTTCGCGCGCCGCCATCAGTTCCGGATTGTCGCGCTTGATCGCGGTGGAGACGACGACGACCGCAGCGCCGTCGACATTCTCGGCCTTGTGGCCGACCGAGACCTTTGCACCTGCCTTGCGCAGACGGTCGAGATTGTAATTGTCGGAGGCGTCCGAGCCCTGCACGACATAGCCGAGATTGACCAGCACCTCGGCGATGCCGCTCATGCCGATCCCGCCGATCCCGACGAAGTGGATGGGTCCGATCTCGCGCGGCAGTCTCATGCTCTGTTCCCTGACCTTGCCGCCGGAAAGGCGGCATCTGGCGAAGGTCACGGCCAAATCAGCCGCGCCGTTGTTACTGGATGCCCCGCTTTGGAAGGCCAAGACAAGGGCTTTTTCGCGTCAGATTCCCGCGACTTTGACCACCAGATCGGCCAACCGTTCGGCCGCATCGAGCCGCCCCGCCCCCTTCGCGGCTGCGGCCATGGAGGCAAGACGCGCGGGCTCGGCGGCGAAGGCGGAGATCTCGGCGGCGAGCCGGTCGGAGGTGAACTCGGTCTGCGGGATACGGATCGCGCCGTCGACCTTGGCCAGCACGCCGGCATTGGCGAACTGGTCCTGGTCGATCGAGCCGGGCAGCGGCACCAGGATCGAGGGCCGTCCGATCGCGGCGAGTTCGGCGACCGTGCCGGCGCCGGAGCGCGACACCACCAGATGGTTGGAGGCGAGCCGCGCCGGCAGATCGGTGAAGAACGGCGCGAGCCCGGCATTGATCTTGAGCTTGTCGTAGACCGCGCGCACGCGCGCCATGTCCTCGTCGCGCACCTGCTGGGTGAGGACGAGCCGGCTCCACAGCGCAGGCTCAAGGCGCTCGATCGCACCCGGGACGATGTCGGCCATGATGCGCGCGCCCTGGCTGCCGCCGACGACGAGCAGGCGCAGCGGTCCGTTCGCTTCAGGCGCGACATAGGGCACGGCGGCTGCGGCGAGGATCGCCGGACGCATCGGCGTGCCCACGGTTGTGGTCTTGCCTGCCAGCGCCGGATCGCGGTCGAGCACGCCGGGCAAGGACGTCGCGATGGCGCGGACGCGGCTCGACAGGAACCGGTTGGCGCGGCCGAGCACCGCATTGGCGTCGTGGATGATGCTAGGCACGCCCGCAAATTTCGCGGCGACCAGCGGCGGCAGCGTCGGATAGCCGCCGAAGCCGACGACGGCGACGGGCTTCAATCGCCTGATCAGGCCGTAGGCGGACAGCGTGCCTGCGGCGAGCGTGAGGCCGGCATAGGCGAGCTGCAATGGATTGCGGCCACGCGCGGTCTCGCTCGAGACGACGTCGATCATGTCCTTGCTGAACAGCCCGCTATAGCGCAGGGCCCGCTCGTCTGTGACGAGGCGGACGCGAAAGCCGCGCCGGATCAGCTCGACACCGAGCGCCTCGGCCGGAAACAAATGGCCGCCAGTGCCGCCCGCGGCGAGAAGAATCAGGGGGGAAGTGTCCATGGTAGCGGTATTTACAGGGAAAAAGCGCCTATTGCGAGCCGTGCTCGTGCCCCGGGCGCAGCGCAGCGCGCCGCACTTCGCGGCGTGGTGCGCTGCTGAACCGGGGCCCATGGGTGCGGCATTCTGGGTCCCGGCTCTGCGCTCCGCTTCGCTACGCTTGTCCGGGACACGAGAGGGTCACGCGTAACTGCGCATCGCCTCGGCGTGGCCGCTCGCCTCAACTTCAGTCCGCGGGCGCAGCCGCGTCAGCGCCAGCATCATGCCGACACCATAGGCCAGCGACACGATCGAGGAGCCACCATAGGAGATGAAGGGCAGCGTCATGCCCTTGGCGGGGATGAGCTGGAGGTTGACCGACATGTTGATCGCGGCCTGCACGCCGAACAGGATCGCAAGGCCGGACGCCGCAAAGCGCGAGAACATGTCCTCATTGGCGTAGGCGCGCGACAGCGTGCGGATCACGACGAAAGCGAACAGCGCCAGCATCGCGAGGCACAGGATGATGCCGAATTCCTCGGCGGCAACCGCGAACACGAAGTCGGTATGACTGTCCGGCAGGCTGCGCTTGGCGATGCCCTCGCCCGGCCCGAGCCCGAACCATCCGCCGTTGTAGAAAGCTTCCATGGCGGTATCGACCTGGAAGGTGTCGCCGGAAGCCGGATTCATGAAACGCTTGATGCGGCCGGCGACGTGCGGGACGAACAGATAAGCGCTGAACAGACCGGCAGCGGCGGCGCCCGCCAGGCCGAACACCCAGATCATGCGCATGCCCGCGATGAAGAACAGCGAGCCCCACACCATCAGGATCAGCATGGTCTGACCGAAATCGGGCTCCATCACCAGCAGCGAGACCAGCATCAAGAGCAGCACCAGCGCCATCGAGGTCGCCGGCATCTCCGGCCGCCTGGTCGATTCCGCGAACAGCCAGGCGGCGATGACGACGAACGACGGCTTTGCAACTTCGGAGGCCTGGATGTTGACGCCGAGCAGCGTGATCCAGCGCCGCGATCCCTTCACTTCGGGGCCGATCGCGAGCGTCAGCACGATCAGGATGATGCTGGCCGCGAAGATGATCAGGGCCGAGCGGCGGATCGCGCGCGGCGTCAGGAAGGACACCCCGAGCAGCACCAGGCAGGACGGCGCCAGGAACATCACGTGCCGGCTGAAGAAGTGGAACGGATCGAGCCCGATGCGGGTCGCGACCGGCGGGCTCGCCGCCAGCGACAGGATCACGCCGGTGAGCATCAGCGCCAGGATGGCGCCCATCAGCGGCTTGTCGACGGTCCACCACCACTCGGAAAAGGGGGTGCGTTCTTCACGGGAGAGCATGGGCGGCCGCTTTCGGACAGAGGTCGGTCCATTGGTCGCCGAGGTTGGTTACCGGGGGGTTAAGGAAACGCGGATGTTTGGAGATAGGAGCGAGCGCCGACCTCACATGCTCGTCATGCCCCGGCTTGACCGGGGCATCCAGTACGCCGTGGCCTCCCGGCTCAAGCACCGCCTCTGGGATACTGGGTCGCCCGGTCAAGCCGGGCGACGACAGCGGAGCAAGGAGTAGCCGCGCCCTACACCACCGGCTTCACACCCGGCAGCGCCTGTACCAGCTCGCGGAACTTGGTGCCGCGGATCTCGAAATTGCGGTACTGGTCGAAGGACGCGCAGGCGGGTGACAGCAGCACCACTGCATCCGCGAGGCCCGAGGCTTCGGCATCGCGCGCGGCGTGCTCGACGGCGATGTCCAGCGTCTGGCTGATCTCGTGCGCCACCTGCGTGCCCAGCGTTCCCGAAAACTCCTGCGCGGCCTCGCCGATCAGATAGGCCTTGCGGATGCGTGGGAAGAAGCCGGTCAGGCCAGTGATGCCACCCGCCTTGGGCTTGCCGCCGGCGATCCAGAAGATTTCCGAAAAGGACGACAGCGCATGCGCCGTGGCATCCGCATTGGTGCCCTTGGAGTCGTTGACGAACAGCACGTTGCCGCGGCGGCCGACCTGCTCCATGCGATGCGCGAGGCCGGGAAAGCTGCGCAGGCCGTTCTGCAGCACATCGAGGCTGATGCCCATCGCGAGCGCGGCGGCGGCGGCGCAGGCCGCGTTCTGCGCGTTGTGCTGGCCGCGCAGCGAGCCGATGCCGCCGAGCTTTGCGACCTCGCTCCGCGCGCCGCCCGCGGTGCGCACGATGGTGCCGTGCTCGACATGGATGCCGGAGGCCAGCGGGTTCTTGACGGAGATCCGCACCACGTTCTTGCCGGCACGGTCGAGCCGGTCGGCGATGTCGCGGCAGAAGCCATCGTCGACGCCGACGATCGAGGTGCCACCCGCCTGCACGCCGGCGACGAGACGCTCCTTCACCGCAGCGTAATGCGCGAGGGTGCCGTGACGGTCGATGTGGTCCTCGCTGACATTGAGCAGGATGCCGACGGAGGGATCGAGCGAGGGCGTGAGGTCGATCTGGTAGGACGACATCTCGATGACATGGACGCGGCCCGTGCGCGGCGGCTCCAGCGACAGGATCGCGGTGCCGATATTGCCGCCCATCTGGGTGTCGTAGCCGGCGACCTTTGTGAGATGCGCAATCAGCGCCGTCGTGGTCGACTTGCCGTTGGTGCCGGTGATCGCGACGAATGGCGCGTTCGGCGCGTGCCGCCGCCGCTCGCGGCAGAACAGCTCGATATCGCCGATCACCTCGCAGCCGGCCTCGCGCGCCTTCAGCACGCTCCAGTGCGGCACCGGATGCGTCAGCGGCACGCCGGGCGCGAGCACGAGGGCTGCGAAATTCGCCCAGGAGACGTTGCGCAAATCGGCGGTGACGAAACCCGCTTGCGCGGCCTTGGCGACGTTCTCGGCACTGTCGTCGGCGGCAATCACCTCAGCGCCGCCCGCTTTCAACGCGTGACAGGACGCAAGCCCCGAGCCGCCGAGGCCGAACACCGCGACCGTCTTGCCGGCGAAGGATGTGACCGGGATCATCGATCGATCACCGCAGCTTCAGCGTCGACAAGCCGGCGAGCGCCAGCATCACCGAGATGATCCAGAACCGGATCACGATCTGCGGTTCGGTCCAGCCGAGCTGCTCGAAATGGTGATGGATCGGCGCCATCCGGAAGATGCGTTTGCCGGTGAGCTTGAACGACACCACCTGCACGATGACGGAAACCGCTTCCAGCACGAACAGGCCGCCGATCACCGCGAGCACGATCTCGTGCTTCACCGCGACCGCGATTGCGCCGAGCATGCCGCCGAGCGCGAGCGAGCCGGTGTCGCCCATGAAGATCGAGGCCGGCGGCGCGTTGAACCAGAGGAACCCGAGACCGGCGCCCAGCAGCGCGCCGCAGAGCACCGCGAGTTCGCCGGTTCCCGCGACATATTTGATCTGGAGATAGTCGGCGAACACCGCGTTGCCGGCGAGATAGGCGATCATCGCAAAGCTCGCGGTCGCGATCATCACGGGAACGATGGCAAGACCGTCGAGACCGTCGGTGAGGTTCACCGCGTTGCCGGCGCCGACGATGACGAAGGCGCCGAACACGACGAAGAACCAGCCGAAATGCAGCACGGTGTCCTTGAGGAAGGGAATCGTCAGCGCGGTCGACGCGGGATCGCGGTTCAACCGCACCAGCGCATAGCAGGCGACCAGCGCGATGGCTGCCTCGATCAGCAGGCGCAGCTTGCTGCCGAAGCCCGTCGTGGTCTGCTTGGTCACCTTGAGGTAATCGTCATAGAAACCGACGAAGCCGAAGCCGAGCGTCACCGCCAGCACGATCCAGACATAGGGGTTGAGCGGATTGGCCCACAGCACGGTGCCGACCGTGAGGCCGGACAGGATCATCAGCCCGCCCATGGTGGGCGTGCCTTTCTTGGCGAGATGCGATTGCGGGCCGTCGGTCCGGATCGGCTGGCCCTTGCCCTGACGGATGCGCAGATGGTCGATGATCCAGGGCCCGAACAGGAACACGAACAGCGCGCCGGTGACGACGGCGCCGCCGGTGCGGAAGGTGATGTAGCGGAAGACGTTCAGGAAGGTGCGAACGGCACCGAAGCCGGGAAATGTGTTGGAGAGCTCGATCAGCCAGTAAAACATTCAGACGGTCCTATGGCGCCTTTGCACGCGGCCTTGGTGTTGGCCTTGACTTGCCTCACGCGCATTCGCGGGTCTTCTTCATGGGTCGGGCGACCTCTGGGAAAACGGACGGCTTCGCGCCGCAAAGGGTGGGATTCGGGAACAGCGCCTTCCAAGCAGTTTACGCCTTTGCCTGCAAGGCGGCCACTAGGCCCGGCACAAACTTGTTGACCCAGAACATCTTCTTGCTGCCCTTGACAACCACGACATCGCCTGCCCTCAGCAGATTTGCGACCTCGCCCGGCTTCAGCGTGACGGGGTCGTCGTGCCAGCCCAGGCCCTTGCCCGCCGGCAACACCTCGTAGAGATGGCGCATCAAGGGACCTACGCAGTAAACGCCGTCGATGCCGTCGAGATGCTTGGCGAGGGCCGTATGGTAGCTTGGTGCGTCATCGCCCAGTTCCAGCATGTCGCCGAGCACCGCAATGCGACGGCCGCCGGTCACGTTGCGCGCCTGGAGGCTTTGCAGTGCAGCAGCCACGCTGGCCGGATTGCCGTTGAAACTGTCGTCGATCACGGTGACGCCGCCAATCGCCTGCTCGACGCCGCGGCCGGTCATGATGCCGACCCGGTCGAGCTTGATCGCGAGCGTCGCCGCATCGAGGTTCGCGGCGCGGATCGAAGCGAGCGCCGCAAGCGCATTCTGCACGCGGTGCGGTGCGCCCGGCGTCAGGCTGAAGGCGATCTCCTTCTTGCCGAGCGCGGCCACGACCTGCCAGCTCTCGCCATGCGGCGCGTGCGCGACCTCGTGCACCTCGGTTTTCTCGCCGAACCGTACGACCTTGCCCTTCCAGTCCGGCGCCTTGATCCCGGCAGGCAGCACCAGCACGCCATCCTCGGGCAGGCCGAGCGCGATCGACACCTTCTCGCGCCTGATGGCTTCGAGCGAGCCGAGCTTTTCCAGATGCACCGGCTGAACGTTGACGACGAGCGCGACGGTCGGCCGCGTCAGCTCGCTGAGCCGCGCGATCTCGCCGGTCTGGTTCATGCCCATCTCGACGACCCAGAGGCTGGCGTCAGGCCTCGCATTGCACAGCGTCAGCGGCACGCCCCAGAAATTGTTGAAGCTCGATGGGCTGGCATAGGCGCCGGGGTAGGCTGCAAGGAATTCCTTGGTGCTGGTCTTGCCCGCGCTGCCGGTGAGTCCGATCACCGGTCCGTTGAAACGGGCGCGTGCGGCGCGTGCGAGGCCCCAGAGACCATCGATCAGCGTGTCCTTGACGACGATCTGGGGAATGCGGATGCCGGCGATCTCATGCGGCACGATCATCGCGACCGCGCCCGATGCTTCCGCCTTGTCGGCGAACTCCCAGCCGTCGCGCGCGCTGGCGAAGGCCGAGATAAAGCCGCCGCTCGGCGTACCGCTGAGCGCGACGAACAGGCAGCCCGGCTTCACCAGGCGGCTGTCCTGGGTGACGAAGTCGATCGGCGTGTCCGGAAATGATCCCGCAGCGCCCAGCGCACGCGCCACTTCGGCAACCGTCCATATTGGCGCGCTCATGCATCCCTCGACGCTAATGCGGCGGCGACCGCCTCGTGATCACTGAAGGGCAGCACCTCGCCGCCGACGATCTGTCCGGTCTCGTGGCCCTTGCCGGCGACGAGCAGCGCATCGCCGTCTTCCAACTCCTCGATCGCGGTGCGGATCGCCGCGGCACGGTCGCCGATTTCGCGGGCACCTTTTGCAGTCGCGAGGATTTCGGCGCGAATGGCTTCCGGCTTCTCGCTGCGCGGATTGTCGTCGGTGATGATGACGCGGTCGGCGTTCTCGGCCGCGATCTCGCCCATGATCGGGCGCTTGCCGGCATCGCGATCGCCGCCCGCGCCGAACACGACGACCAGCCGGCGTTTTGCGTAAGGCCGCAAAGCCTGCAACGCCTTCTCCAACGCGTCGGGCTTGTGGGCGTAGTCGACGAAGATCGGCGCACCGTTGCGCTCGCCGACGCGCTCGAGCCGACCCTTGGCGCCTTCGAGATGTTCGAGGCTCGCAAACACGTTGGCCGGATCGCTGCCGGTGCCGATCGCCAGACCGGCCGACACCAGTGCGTTCTCGATCTGGAATTCGCCGGCCAGCGGCAGCCGGACCGCATAACGCTTGCCGCGATGTTCGACGGCAAGGACTTGCGAAAAACCTTCGACCTCGGCCGCGGCGAGACGAATGCCCGCGCCTGCCCCGTCGCCGTTGCGGCCGACCGCCATCACGCGCAGGCCGTGCGACCTGGCAGCATTGATTGCTTCCGCCGAGCAATCATGGTCGGCGGAGATCACCGCCGCGCCATCCGCCGGGACCAGTTCGCGGAACAGGCGGAGTTTTGCTGCGAGATAATGCGCGACGGTTGGATGGTAATCCATGTGGTCGCGCGAGAGATTGGTGAAGCCGCCGGCGGAGACACGCACGCCGTCGAGGCGGTACTGGTCGAGCCCGTGCGAGGACGCCTCGAAGGCGAGATGCGTCACGCCTTCGCGCGCGATCTCATCGAGCTGCCGGTGCAGCGCGATCGGATCCGGCGTCGTCAGCGAACCGTAGACGGTGCGCCTGGGCGAGACGAGACCGATGGTGCCGATGCTGGCGGAGGCATGCCCCAGCCGTTCCCAGATCTGGCGCGTGAACGCGGCGACCGAGGTCTTGCCGCTGGTGCCGGTCACCGCCGCGATGGTCGCCGGCTGTGCGGGGAAGAATTTGGCCGCGGCCAGCGCCAGCGCGCGGCGCGGATTGGCCACCGTGACGAACGGCACCTTGCTGCCATCAGGTGCATGGTCGCCGACGATCGCCACCGCGCCTGCTGCAATCGCGGCATCGACGAAGCGCGCGCCGTCGGTCTTGCTGCCCGCGAGCGCGAAGAAGAGATCACCTGACTTGACCATACGGCTGTCGAGCGCAACGCCGGTCACATCGAGCGCCGCGACAGCGGGCTCGATTGCGGCATCATTGCCTGGAACGTCCTGACCTAGGAGGTCGCGCAGCTTCATGGTCTTCCAGTCGACATGCCGTCCGGAAAGCCGGATCTTCGGAAAAGCCCCGACTCAGCAGCGGCGACGGCCCACCCCCGTTGATTACTGGGTTGTCCTGGATGCTGCAAGAATAAGGCGGTCGGACGGCGGTAGGTCAAACCGTGGCTCGATGCCCAGAAGCGGCGCGATCCGCTCGATCACCTTGCCGCCGGTCGGCACCGCGTTCCAGCCCGAGGTGATGAAACCATGCGTTTCGGGCAGCGCCTGCGGCTCGTCCAGCATGATCAGGATCTGATACTTTGGATTGTCGGAGGGCATGATCGCCGTGAAGGAGTTGAGCACCCGCTTCTTGGCGTAGCGGCCATTGATGACTTTCTCGGACGTACCGGTCTTGCCGCCGACATAATAGCCCTTGACGTCTGCCTGTCTCGCCGACCCGACCTCCGCATTGAGCCGCATCAGATACCGCATCTTGTCGCTGGTCTCTTGCTTGATCACGCGCTTGGCCATCGCCGCCGCTTCAGCTTCGCTTCGCTTCATGAAGGTCGGCGGAATCAAATAGCCACCGTTCATCAGCGCGTTGATGCCCATCACCGCCTGGAGCGGCGCCACCGACAGACCCTGGCCGAACGCGATGGTGACCGTGTTCAGCTCACTCCAGCGGCGCGGCACCAGCGGAGCCGCGCTCTCGGGCAGCTCGGTGCGCAGCCGCGTCAACTGGCCCATCTTGGCAAGGAACGCCTTGTGCGCCTCGACGCCCTGGCCGAGCGCGATCCGCGCAGCGCCGATGTTGGAGGAGTAATAGAACACTTCCTTGGTGTTGATGAAACGTCCGAGCGAATGACTGTCGTGGATGGTGAACTTGCCGTAGTGCAGGTTTCCGCGTGCATCCCACGACGAGTTCAAATTGATCTTTCCGGAATCGAGCGCCATTGCCAGCGTGAACGCCTTGAAGGTCGAGCCCATCTCGTAGACGCCCGTGGTCAGGCGGTTGATGCGGTCGGGGTCGTGCGCTTCCTTCGGATTGTTGGGATCGAAATCCGGAAGCGAGACCATCGCCACGATCTCGCCAGTCTTGACATTCGAGACGATGCCGGAGGCGGCCTTGGTGTGGTACTTCTCCTTGGCCTTCAAGAGCTCGTCGCGCAGCGCGTGCTCGACGCGCAGATCGACCGACAGCTCGATCGGCTTTTGCAGCCGGTCGGTAGCAAAGCCTGCGCGGTGGAGATCGGCGAGCCCTTGATTGTCGAGCCACTTCTCCATGCCGGCGATGCCCTGGTTGTCGATGTTGACGAGACCGATGAGGTGGGCGACCTCGTTGCCGGTCGGATAGACGCGCTTGTTCTCGCGCAGGAAGCCGATGCCGGGAATGCCGAGCTTGTGGATGTCCTGCTGCTGCTTCGGCGTGATCTCGCGCTTGAGCCAGACAAAACCCTTTCGCGCCGACAAGCGCTCGCGCACCTCGGCCTCGTCGAGGTCGGGCACGGTGGCGGTGAGAAGCTCGATCGCCTCGTCCTTGTCGATGATGCGGCGCGGCTCGCCGAACAGGCTCGCGGCCTTGACGTCGGTCGCGAGGATCGCGCCGTTGCGGTCGACGATGTCGGGCCGCGCGGTCGCGACCACCTCTTGCGCGGCAGCACGGCGCGCGCTGTGGGCGTCGGCACCGATCGCGAACATCACGAGCCGGCCGCCGATCAGGACGTAGACCGAGGTAAAGGCGATCATCGCGAGGCCAACGCGCGCGCGCGCCTTCGCGGCGCGGTCAACGTTGCGCCCGTAGAGCAGGCTGCGGATCAGCCGCTGCCGCCAGGGCTCGGGCGGCTTTTGAGTTGGCTTGGCCGGGGTCACAGCGCTCATTGCTTGTCCTCGGGTTGAGGCACGGAGCCCGTCACCGTATCCGGATCGCTCGCGGCTTCGATGGTGTTGAGCATGGCCCCGATCGGATCCGGCTCGCCCGGCCTGAACATCCGCGGCGGACGCTCCGGCAGGTTCTTCAGCGAGTCATATTGCGTACCGTTGACCGGCTTGAGCGGCAGATGCCGGTCGGACAGGCCCTGCAGGCGCAAGGGCGCATCGAGCTTGGCCCATTCGGAGCGCAGCGCCGCGATCGCATCGCGCTGCTCGCGGATCTCCGCATGCAGCCGCAGCACCTTTTCGGTGCGCGCCGTGGAGTCCATCTTGATCCGGTAGACGTAGGCCGCCGCGAAGATCAGCGCGCCGATGACGAGGAGGTGGATGAAGCGCATGCGCTAGCCGCCCCTCATCACGTCGGAGAGCTTTGGCCAGGACGAGGTCTCGCCGTCGTCGTGCGCGGGCGCATCGGTACGTTCAGCGGCGCGCAGCTTTGCGGAACGCGCGCGCGGATTATGCGCGACTTCCTCCTCACCCGCGATCACCGGCCGCCGGGTCAGCAGCTGGAAGCTCGGCGCGGTTTGCGCCACTTCCGGCAGATGCCGCGAACCGCCGCCTGTCTTGCTACGCTCGGAGAGGAAATTCTTGACGATGCGGTCTTCCAGCGAATGGAACGAGACCACCACGAGGCGGCCGTCCGGCCTGAGCACGCGCTCGGCCGCAGCGAGCGCGGTCTGGAGTTCCTCGAGCTCTTCGTTGACGAAGATGCGCAGGGCCTGGAACGTTCGCGTCGCCGGATGAATATCGCCGGGTTTCGAGCGCACGACCCTGCCGACGAGATCGGCGAGCGCGCGCGTTGTCGTGAACGGCGTCTCCTGCCGGTCGGCGACGATGGCGCGGGCGATGCGGCGCGACTGCCGCTCCTCACCAAAGAGATAGATGATGTCGGCGAGATCGCTTTCCGAGGCGCGCGCGACGATGTCGGCCGCCGTCGGCCCCGCCTGCCCCATCCGCATGTCGAGCGGACCGTCGAGACGGAAGGAGAAGCCGCGGCCGGCCTGGTCGAGCTGCATCGAGGAGACCCCGACATCCATCACGACGCCGTCGACGGCATCGACGCCCTGCGCCGCACAGACCTCGGCGAGATTGGAGAAGCGGTCCTCGACCAGCGTCAGCCGGCCCGCGGAGCGTTCGACCAACTCAGCCCCGCCGGCGATCGCCGTGCGGTCGCGATCGATCGCAATCAGCCGGGTTCCCGGCACGTCGAGGATGGCGCGGCTGTAGCCGCCGGCGCCGAAGGTGGCGTCGACATAGATCCCGCCCGCGCGCGGCGCGAGATGATCGACCGCCTCGCGGCCAAGAACGGGGATGTGCGGAACCGAACTCATGCGCCACACCCGCAGAGCGTCCTTGCGAGATCTGGGACGAGCGAGTCCATTACGCCTCGAATAATTCCGCGTCGCGGCGGTTCCACGACCCAACCCTCGTCCAGCATGGTTACCGAGCCCGGTCATCCCGGGCCGCAAACCCAGTGTTCCCAGTGGAATTTGTCGGGCAGCCATGGGATTTCGAGCCAAAATACGCTTTGGCCGCCTCCGGACGCGGGTCGGCTCTTCAATCCTCAGTAACGGCCCTTAGCGTTAAGAAAGCGTTGATCGGCTTGTTACAAGTCGAAAAGGTGACGCGTCGGTGATGCTCCATCCACACACATGCGCCAAAATGCATCCATTAACCGCGCCGCGCGATTGCGCGCGGCGGAGGGTAAAGGAATAGTAAAGAGAAGGGCTTGGCCCACTCTCTGTCCGACTTGAGCTGTCTATGTCGTCCGGTCCTTCCACGCCGTCTGGATCTGATTCGAAACGTCAACGCGTTCTCCCGGTTCCCAAGGCCGCGGCGAACACGCGGACGTTCGAGCCGGATTCCTCGATCGTCTCCGACATCATCCCTTCGCCGAACCATGGCGACCGCAACAAGGGACGGCAGCCGGATATGATCCTGCTGCACTACACCGGCATGCCCGACGTCGAGGGCGCGCTGGCGCGGCTGTGCACGGCGGGCACCGAAGTGTCGGCGCATTACGTCGTGCTGGAGGACGGCCGCATCGTGCAATGCGTGCCCGAGGCCAAGCGCGCCTGGCACGCGGGCGTCTCGTCCTGGGCCGGCGAGGACGACATCAACTCCTGCTCGATCGGCATCGAGATCATCAATCGCGGCCATGACTGGGGCTATCCGGAATATCCGTCGCGCCAGATCGCCGCCGTGATCACGTTGTGCCGCGGCATCATGCTTCGCCGCAACGTCGCCGCGCACCGGGTGCTCGGCCATTCCGACGTCGCGCCGGCGCGCAAGAAGGATCCCGGCGAGAAATTTCCGTGGCATTCGCTGGCCAATTCCGGCGTCGGACACTGGGTGACGCCCGCGCCGGTCGTGCGCGGCGAGAGCCTGATGCTCGGCACCATCAGCGACGAGGTGCTGAGCCTGCAGCAGGCGCTCGCCCGATACGGCTACGGCGTGCCGCTCACCGGCAAATACGACGCCGCGACGATGGAAGTCGTCACCGCCTTCCAGCGCCATTTCCGCCCGGCGCGGCTCGATGGTGTCGCGGATCACTCGACGCTGTCGACATTGCAGGCGTTGCTCGCAAGCCTGCCGACGGATGCGACGGCAGTCGCGGCGAAGTAACGGCGCAAGCCACACACTCCGGTCATTGCGAGCGCAGCGAAGCAATCCAGACTGCCTCCGCGGAAAGAGTCTGGATTGCTTCGTCGCTTCGCTCCTCGCAATGACGGAATGCGTGGCGACTACTCCATCTCCCGCATCCGTCGCGCATAGAGCCGCCGCAACGGCTCCAGCTGCGTCGCCGCCGTCGCGGCGACATACGCCTCGCGCGCTTCGTCCTTGCGCCCAAGCCGTCGCAACAGATCCGCGCGCACCGCAGGCAACAGCTCGTAGCCGCCAAGCCCGCCGCGCGCGGTGATCGCGTCGACGAGATCGAGCGCGCGCGCCGGGCCGTCGACCATCGAGACTGCGGCGGCGTGGTTAAGCTCGATCACCGGCGACGGATTGATGCGCAAGAGCACTTCGTAGAGGCCAGCGATCTGCGGCCAGTCGGTCTGCTCGTAGCTCGGCGCACGGGCATGCAGCGCGGCGATCGCGGCCTGCACAGCATAGGGCTGCGGGCGGCCAGGCACGCGGAGCGCGTCGTCCACGAGACGCAGACCTTCCTCGATCTGCACACAATTCCAGAGCGAACGATCCTGCTCTTCCAGCAGAACGACGTCGCCGGCTGTGGTCTCGCGCCCGGCACGGCGCGCATCGTGCAGTAACATCAAGGCGAGCAGGCCTTTGATCCCGGCGCGATCCGGCATCAGCCGGTCGAGCAACCGGCCGAGCCTGATCGCTTCGACCGCGAGATCGGGCCGCATCAAATCCGCGCCCGAGGTCGCAACATAGCCTTCGGTGAAGACGAGATAGATCACGGCGAGCACGCCGTTGAGCCGCGGCGCAAGCGCGGCGTGCTCGGGCACTTCATAAGGAATGCCGGCGAGCCTGATCTTCTGCTTGGCGCGGACGAGGCGCTGCGCCATCGCATCCTCGCCGACGAGAAAGGCGCGCGCGACCTGCGCCATGGACAGCCCGCAGACGGTGCGCAGCGTCAGCGCGACCTGGACCTCGATGGCGAAGGCTGGATGGCAGCACGTGAAGATCAGCCGCAGCATATCGTCATCGAGCGTTGCTGGCGGCTCGTCGCGCGCCTGCGCGTTGAACTCGAGCTCATGCACGAGCGCCCGCTGCTTGCCGCGGAACACGGCCTGCCGCCGGATGCGATCGATCGCCTTGTTGCGACCGACATTGACCAGCCAGGCGCGCGGATTATCGGGCACCTCGCCCGCCGACCAGCGCTCCAGCGCGACCGCGAAGGCATCCTGGAGCGCGTCCTCGGCGAGATCGAAATCGCCGACGAGGCGGATCAGCGTGGCAAGCACCCGCCCCGCCTCGTCGCGAAAAATCCGAGCGATGTCGGCAGGACAGATCACTTGTAGATCATGACCGGCCTGACTTCGATGGATCCCTCTTTGGCCTCGGGAATCCGAGCAGCCAGTCCGACGGCGGTGTCCAGATCCTTGGCCTCGACCAGATAGTAGCCGGCGAGTTGCTCGCGAGTCTCCGCGAAGGGACCGTCGGTCGTCAGGGTCTTGCCCTCGCGCACGCGCACGGTGGTCGCCGTCGTGGTCGGCTGAAGCCCGTCGCCGGCCTTGAAATGGCCGCTCTGGACGATGGACTGCGTGTAAGTGCCGTACTCCGCCGACAGCGCCTGACGGTCCGCGGGGGACATGTTGATCATTTTCGCTTCGTTCCGGTAGATCAGCAGTAGGTACTGCATGGCTTACTCCTGTTGTTCGGCCTGATTGCCGACATCCAGTCGAACGGGGCCAACATCAAACGACATCCTCGGGATAATTATTCGATATCAGGGGACGAGATCATTTGTAGATCATCACGGGCCTGACTTCGATCGAGCCGTCCCTGGCTCCGGGAATCCGCGCGGCCATCGCGATCGCTGCGTCGAGGTCTCTCGCCTCGACGAGATAATAGCCGCCGAGTTGCTCGCGGGTCTCGGCGAACGGACCATCGGTCGCGAGTACCTTGCCGTCGCGAACGCGAACGGTGGTCGCAGTCGAGGTCGGCTGGAGCCCGTCGCCGGCCTTGAAGTTGCCGCTCTGGACGATGGACTGGGTGTAGGCGGAATACTCCGCCAACAGCTTCTGGTAATCTGCGGGGTCCATCTTGCTCTGTTGAGCTTCGTTCCGGTAGATCAGCAGCAAATACTGCATCGCTTAACTCCTGTTGCTCGGCTGGATTGCCGGCATCCAGTCGAACCGGGCCCACGCCCAACGACATGTTCAGGATAAATTATTCGCAGCCGGCGTGCGCGGCGATCTCTGCTTGACGGAACCGTCACAAATGCCCCATGCGTAGCCGGTCAGTCGGCCGGACGGCCGCTCCGGCAGGTGCCGAAAGGCCGCCGGGGAGGAAAGTCCGGGCTCCCTTGACATACGGTGCCGGATAACGTCCGGCGGGGGCAACCCCAGGGAAAGTGCCACAGAGAACGAACCGCCCGCCGACGCCCCTTCGGGGCTCTGGCGCGGCAAGCCCTCGGGCCTGCCGTGCCGTAGCAGCGCAAGCTGCGTAGGCAGGTAAGGGTGAAAAGGTGCGGTAAGAGCGCACCGCGGCTCCGGCAACGGAGCCGGCATGGTAAACCCCACCGGGAGCAAAACCGAATAGGGACGGCGTAGCGGGCTGTTCGCGCAAGCGATAACGCCGCGGGGCGATGTCAGGCCCGCCGTCCGGGTAGGTTGCTCGAGGCCATGTGCAAACATGGTCCCAGAGGAATGGCCGTCACGTATCGTTCGCGCAAGCGGACGGTGCCTTACAGAACCCGGCTTACAGGCCGGCTGATATCTTGCAACGAGGGGTTCGATGCTGACCGCATCGAGCCCCTCACCATTTTGACCCGGCTGTCATTCCGGGGCGTGCGCAGCACGAGCCCGGAATCCATTCATCCACCGACTCTGCCGCCTGATGGATTCCGGGCTCTCGCTTCGCGAGCCCCGGAATGACGGCTGCGAACTAAGCGACAATCTCGTTCAACACGCCCATCAAAGCCTCGGGCGCCGTCACGTTCGGCGCATGACTCGCATCGAGCTCGAAATAGCGCCAGCCCTCCTCGTTCTTCGTGCGCTTCGCGAACTGCCCGAACACATCGCCCGGCGGAATGCGCCTGCAATAGATGTAGCTGCGCGGCATCGCCGGCTCGCCATGCTCGAGCTTGAGCCTCGTCTCGAAACATTTGATCGGCATGTTGATGCGGCGCGCATTGAGCCAGTCGAGATCGGCCTGCGGCGTATCCGGCGGCGGTGGATTCGGCGGGATGCGGTAGCCGTCGCCCGCGGCAGTCGCCTTGCGCATCGGCTCGCGGCCGCCCTCGTTGAGATCGAACAGCGACTGGCCGTCACGCGGCACGAAGGCGTCGAGATAGATCAGTTGCGTGACGCGCTCGCGCGCGCGGTCGGCAACACCGGTCGCGACCATGCCGCCATAGCTGTGGCCGAGCAGCACGATGTCGTCGAGGTCCTCGAACTTGATGACGTTGAGGATGTCCTGGATGTGCGTATCCAGATCGATCGCGGGACTGGCCAGATGCGCGCGCTCGCCAAGCCCGGTGAAGGTCGGCGCCACCAGGCGGTGGCCGGCCTGCGCCATCAGCGGATGCATCTTCTTCCAGGCCCATCCGCCGGACCATGCGCCATGACAGAGCAGAAAAGTCTTCGCGCGTGCGGCCATCGGCATTTCCATCGTTCTTGTTTCTACGATGGAGTGTAGCCGCCGCGCGCGCGATGTAAACGCTGCGGCCCCTCAGGCCGCGCGGGTGTTCACCTTCACGAGGACGGGCGCGACGGCCTCGCGGCGCAGCTTGCCCGCCTCAAAACCATGCATGCCGATCTGCCATTGCAGGCCGACGATGGCGCCCTTGGTCGGTTGCAGCAGCGCGAGCGAAGCGAACAGCGTTACCGGCAACCACACGGCCAGTTGCAGCCAGACCGCCGGCGCGTAGGCCGTCTCGACCGCGAGGATCGCCGGCACCACGAGATGGCCGACTACGACCATCACCAGATAAGCCGGGAAGTCATCGGCGCGCTGGTGAAACAGCTCCTCGCCGCAATGGTCGCAGCTGTCGGCCACTTTCAGGAAGCGCCCGAACATATGTCCTTCGCCGCAGTTCGGGCACTTGCCCAAGAAGCCGCGCCACATCGCCTTCGTGAGAGAGACTGAACCGGTTGCCATGACAGCACCTCTTCCTTTTCGCTGATCCATACAATAATATCTTGTATCCATACATTCAAAGGATATGGGCCTAAATTGCATGGATTGGACCCCTACAATCTCGGAGCTGAGCGGGCCGCGCTACCAGCGCATCGTCGAGGCCATGGAGGCCGACATCGCCGCGGGCCGGCTGGTGCGCGGCCAGCAGCTGCCGACGCAGCGCGCGCTGGCGAAGGCCCTCGGCATCGACCTCACCACGGTGACGCGTGCCTACACCGAGGCGCGGCGCCGCGGCATCATGGAAGCCCGGGTCGGACAAGGCTCATTCGTATCCGAGACCAGCGCGCGCCGCGCGGTCGACATGCCGCACCCGGTCGCGATCGACCTCTCGATGAACGTGCCGCCGCATCCGCTCGAAGCGCAACTCGATGAGCGGATCATTGCCGGGATGGAAGCCATCCGCGCGCAATCGGGCCTGACGGCGCATCTCAACTATCAGCCGCCCGGCGGCAGCGCGCATGAGCGCGAGGTCGCGGCCCGCTGGATGCGTGCACGCGTTTCGCACGCACACGCCGACAGGCTCGTGATCTTTCCCGGTACGCAGACGATCCTGTTCAACCTGCTCGCTCAGCTCGCGCGGCCCGGCGACGTCGTGCTGACGGAAGCCCTCACCTTCCCCGGCATCAAGGCCGCCGCGGCGCGGCTCGGCGTCAAGCTCGTCGGTGTCGCCATGGATGATGGCGGCATCCTGCCCGATGCGCTGGCGAAGACCTGTCGCGCGCACAGGCCGAAGGCCGTCTATCTCATTCCGACGCTGCACAATCCGACCACCGCGACGCTTTCCGCCGAGCGGCGCAACGCCATCGCAAAGATCATCAGCGATGCCGATACGGCGCTGATCGAGGACGATGCCTATGGGCTGCTCGACCGTTCGGCATCGCCGATCGCAAACCTCATTCCGGAGCGGACCTATCTCGCGACCACGCTGTCGAAATGCATCGCGCCGGCGCTGCGCGTCGCCTATCTCTTGACGCCCGACGACGCCGCGCAGCGCGACATGCGTGCCGGCCTGCAGGCCACCGTGCAGATGCCGGCGCCGCTGATGGTCGCGCTGGTGACGCATTGGATCGAGAACGGCATCGCCGATCGCATCATCACCGCCATCCGCAACGAGGCGATCGGCCGCCAGCAGCTTGCGCAGCGCGCGCTGAAAGGCATTCAATTCCTGGCCAAGCCCGCCGCCCATCATCTCTGGCTGCGGCTGCCGGAGGGCCGCCCCGACGTCGCCGCGCATCTGTTGCGGAATGGACTTGCAGTCGTCGCCGGCGACGCTTTCACCGTGGACGGAACACCGCCGCATGCCGCGCGCGTCTCGCTCGGCGCCGCGCGCAATCGATCGGAGCTGACGGAAGCGCTGCGCATCCTGGTCGGCGCGCTGCACAGGCCGGCCGACACGAGGCAGATCGTCTAGGCTCTTCTTATCGGTGGTGACGGCGGTGGCGCGGGCGAACGACCGGCGTCACGCCTGACGAATAAGCCGCATAGGCCTCGCTCGGTGCCACTGTCTCGCCACGAGCCGCGCGCGCCGCAGGCGTGAGCTGGCCGCCGTTCAGCACATCGCGGTCGGGATGGGCGGCCTGATAGGCCGCGGGTTCGGAGAACTGCGCCTGCGCCATCGTCGGCATCAGGGCCGCCGCAGACAGCAGCGCGGCTGCAACGGCAATCTTCGTGCGGGTCATGGTCGTTCTCCATCATCTCGTTCGGGGAAAGGCCAATGAGAGCGCATCATGGCGTCGGGCAGGCCCCCGGATTGAAGTATGGTCATCATGTAGGCCTGCCTTTGGCGAAAGCCCGCGGTTGGGGATCACGCTTGCGTGCGGTTTTGGAATTGACCTGCACGGCCGCAGCCGTGCTATGCGGGCGTTGGCGATCAACAGTTCGGGATCGCCCATTGCGACAAGGACAATCTGTTGGAAACGCTCACTTATGCGCTGCTGCTGTTCGGCGCGCTGGCCGGCGGCTTCGTCTCGGGACTGGCCGGCTTCGGGACCGCGCTGATGGCGCTCGGCATCTGGCTCTACGTCCTGCCGCCCTCGCTCGCGGTGCCCCTGGTGCTGATCTGCTCGGTGATCGCGCAGACCTCGACGCTGCCGTCGATGTGGAAGAGTTTCGACCTGTCGCTGGTCTGGCCGTTCCTGATCGGGGGCCTGATCGGCGTGCCGCTCGGCACCATGCTGATCGCCTCCGCCGATCCAAAAGTATTCAAGCTGAGCGTCGGCGTGCTGATCCTGATCTTTTCGACCGCTCTCTATCTCAACAAGAGGCCCCTCGCCGTGACGTTCGGTGGCCGCATTGCCGACGGCGCGATCGGCTTTGCCGGCGGCATTCTCGGCGGCCTCGCCGGATTGTCCGGGCCGCTGCCGATCCTCTGGGCCAATATCCGCGGCTGGAACAAGCACGAGCGGCGCGGCATCTTCCAGCTCTTCAATTTCACCGTGCTCGCGACCGCGCTGGTGTTGCAGACGGCGTCGGGTCTCGTCGAATTCAAGGTGGTCTGGCTCGCGCTGGTCGCCTTCCCGGGCACGCTGATCGGCGCCTGGGCCGGCGCCCGCGTCTATCACGCACTGAACGACAAGCATTTTGGCGACGTCGTGCTCGGCCTGTTGTTCCTGTCGGGCCTCACCCTCGTCTGGAACAGTATTGCCGCGCTTTAGGTGCGCGTCCTCTTCGCCGCGAGCGCCATGCCGCCGGCGACGCCGACACCGAGCACGTAGATCCAGCCCGAGGTGAAATCGAACAGATGCGTGTTGAGCAGTGAGGACAGCATGTTCTGCACCACGACCAGCATACCGATCCAGCAGGCTAGCCCCTCGCCGCGAAACATCAAGAGGTGCGCGATCCACAGCGCGTAGAGGACCAGCACGCCGACCATCCCCCACTGCACGGCATTGCTCAGGGGCTGATTGTGCGGGTTGCTGACGATCTCGCCGCGCAGCGGGTCGTCGTGCGGATTGGCGGCCACGCCGGCGAACAGACCGCGGATCGAGCCGGTGCCGTGGCCGATCAGCGGCGCGTCGGCGATGAACCCAAGGGACTTCCGCCAGTATTCGAGACGCGAGCCCATGCCGCTAATCGAATTGTTGTCGGCCTCCAGGCTCCTTTCATAATCGCTCTGGAACTTGCCGACGGTCGCGCGCAGATGCGGCGAGACGGCCCAGAGCGCTACGGCGATCAACGCCGTCGCAGCGCCGGCAACGAGCGCCACCCGCCAGCGCAGATGCAGCAGTGCAAACACCACGAGCAGGACCGGCAGCGTCACCAGCGCCGTGCGCGAGACCACGACGAACATCATGTTGGCGAGGAAGCCGAGCGCCAATACGGCGAACAACGCCGCGATCCGAACGCGGCCCTGCTGGACCAGCGTCACGATCGGGTACACCAGCGCGATCGCACAGAGCGCGAATTCCTGGCTCTGGTCGATATAATTGCGCACGGCGATCCCGCTCTCGACCTGGTAGGGCCCGCGCGACAGATAGAGCTTCAGCGAGAGCCTGGGATCGATCGCGACAGTGAAGGAGTACAGCATGAGCAGCGTGCAGGAGACCAGGAACGCCGCAAAAACCCATTTGCCGTAGGGCCAGCGCTCGAACTGGTAGATCAGCAGCGGGATCACCAGCAGTTTTGCCGGCGGCCCGAGCGCGTGCAGCCGCTCGGCCCAGGGCGCAACCGACCAGAGCGTGCCGACGAGTGCCAGCACGAACAGCGCGATCGGCAGCAGGCAGATCGGGCGCAGCAGCGAGCGCGGGAGTTCGCGAAGGTCGATGAAAGCAAAGGCGATCAGCCAGGGCACGAGCGCAAAAGTCACGCCGGTGGTGCTCCAGGGCAGCAGCAACGCGACCAGCGCGACGAAGCGGGCCGGTGTGCGGTAGCGCGCCGCCCAGATCGCGGAGAGCCAGGACGCTCGTCCTTGCTCGTTCAACACCTCGGTCATTGCTGTCCCTTGCAGATTCGCGGCCCACCCACGGCGCGGCAAACTAGCCGGAGCCGTGGGTGGGCGACAAGCGCGCGTCCGTTCAATCTGCTACGCGGGCTCGCGCATTGGAGGCACAACCGGCTCGGGATTTGCCGGCTTCGCGACCTTCTCCTGTGCCGGCAGCGCAAGGCGCTTTCTGAACTCCCGGAGCAACAGCCACACGCTCAGGGCGGCCTGTAGCGTGGTCGTCGCGATCGACAAATACCAGACATGCTCCATCCGGAAGCCCGGCCACGTCGAGAGCCAGATCGACGGCAGGGAATAGGTGAGAACCCGCGTCGCCGAGGTCCACAACACCGGCTTGGTGTTGCCAAGCCCCTGAAACATGCTGGAGCAAGTAAAGATCAGCCCCTGCGCCACCATGTTGAGCGAGACGAGGCGCAGAAACAGCGACGCAACCGCCATCGTCTCCTGATCCCTGGAGAAGCCGGCAAGCAACAGACCGGGCGCGAACTGCGCGAGTATCATGAAGACAATCATCACGGCGGTCGCGATAAGCGACGCCTTGACAAAGGTCTCCCGCACACGTGCTCCATTGCCGGCGCCGAAATTCTGGCCGGCGATGGGCCCTGCAGCGAGGGCGATGGCGAGCGCCGGCATCTGGATCAGCCCGAGGAGACGCGTCCCGATGCCAAACCCCGCCTGCGCCGCCGGGCCAAAAATGCTCAGCACGTAATAGCCCACGGCCATGATGATGAAGATCATCGCAAATTCCCCGCCTGCGGGCAGGCCGACATTGAGGATTCTCTTCCACTGCCGCAGCTGCGGCCGCCACTGCTCGGGGTGAAACGCGACGTAGCGCTCCAGCTTGAGGAAATAGCCGAACAGCATCAGCACGCCGACGAAGACGGCGATCGAGCTGGCAAGGCCGGCACCGGCGACACCGAGCGCATGTCCGGTGCCCCAGCCCGTGATCAGGACCGGCGCCAGCGCGATGTTGATGACCACGGCCAGCGCCTGCACCAGCATGCTCGGCCGCACGATGCCGGTCGCCCGCAATGCGGAAGCCATCACTTGCGTGGCGAATTGCAGCGCCAGCGCCGGCATAAACCAGAGCAGATAAACGGTACCGGCTTCGACCGTAGCTTCGTCGGCTGCAACCGCGCGCATGTAGGGGCGCGACAGCGCGAGGCCCGCGACCAATGTCAGGATCCCGAACAGCACCGACAGGACGACCGACTGGTTGAAGACCAGATTGGCGTCGTCGCGGTCCTTCCGCCCCACGGCGTGCGCCATCAGCGCAACCGTGCCGACGCCGAGCACCTGCATCAGCGCGTTGACCAGAAAGCCCGCATTACCGGCCGCCGCGACGCCGGCGATCGCCGCCTCGCCCAGACCCGAGACGAAATACAGATCGACGAGCTGACAGATCATGATCGTGATCATGCCGACCACGATCGGAGGCGCCATGCTCAGGATGTGGCTCACGATGGAGCCGCGCGTCAGGTCCTTCATCT
Organism: Bradyrhizobium sp. 613_E4_N2_2; assembly: GCF_052075995.1. Classification (NCBI taxonomy): domain Bacteria; kingdom Pseudomonadati; phylum Pseudomonadota; class Alphaproteobacteria; order Hyphomicrobiales; family Nitrobacteraceae; genus Bradyrhizobium; species Bradyrhizobium sp. 613_E4_N2_2. Next base: position 2,049,348 of record NZ_CP197234.1, on the reverse strand, counting down.
CATTCCATCCTTAACGGCGTGACCGCGGGACTTTCGTCCCGCTGCCGCGCGCCTCTCATTCCGCCGCCGCGATGCGCCCGAGCTCCACCACCTGGCGCTCGAACAGACCGCGATAGATGCCGCCGGGCTTGCTCGCGAGCATGGCATGGGTGCCTTGCTCGACGATCTCGCCGCGGTCGAACACCAGGATCCGATCGAGGCTGCGCACCGTCGACAGCCGGTGCGCGATCACGATCGAGGTCCGGCCCTTCATCAGCCGCTCCATCGCCTGCTGGATCAGCGCCTCCGATTCCGAATCGAGGCTCGAGGTCGCCTCGTCCAGGATCAGCACCGGCGCATCCGCCAGGAAGGCGCGCGCCAGCGCCACGCGCTGCCGCTCGCCGCCCGACAGCTTCACGCCACGCTCGCCAACCAACGTGCCGTAGCCCTTCGGCAGGCGCAGGATGAAGTCGTGCGCGTTCGCCAGCCGCGCCGCGTGCTCGATCGCCTCCAGGCTGGCACCGGGCCGGCCATAGGCGATGTTCTCCGCAAGCGTGCGGTGGAACAGGATCGGCTCCTGCTGCACGATCGCGATCTGGCTGCGCAGCGATTGCTGCGTAGCGAGCGCGATGTCCTGCCCGTCGATCAGCACGCGACCACCGGAGACGTCGTACAGCCGCTGCACCAGCTTGACGAAGGTCGTCTTGCCGGAGCCGGAGCGGCCGACCAGGCCGACGCGCTCGCCGGCGCGGATCGTGACCGACAGTCCGTCATACAGTGGCGCGCGATGGCCGCCATAGTGGAACGTGACGTCGTCGAATACGATCTCGCCGGCCTCGATCGCGATCGGTCGCGCACTGGCCGCATCGGCAATCCCGATCGGCTCGCCATGGATCGCCACCAATTCGTCCATGTCGTTGACCGAGCGCTGGAGGTTGTTGATGTGCATGCCGACGTCGCGCAGATAGGCGTGGATGACGTAGTAGCTCGTCAGCACATAGGTGACGTCACCGGGCGACGCGTGCCCGGACATCCACAGCAGCACCGCGCCGCCGATCACGGACGCACGCAGGCATAGCAGCAGCGAGAGCTGCGCCATAGCCGTGTAGTTGTAGCGAAACCAGGTCCGCCGCACGCGCACGCGCCAGCGGTTGATGACGCGGGCGAGCCGCGTATCCTCGCGCGCTTCGGCGCCGAAGGATTTCACTACGGCGTTGCAGGTCAGCGCGTCCGCCAGCGTACCGCCGACCTTGGTGTCCCAGGCGTTGGAGACGCGCGCGGCCGGCGCGATGTAGCGCGTCGAGAACAGCACGGTGATGGCGACGTAGAAAAGCGCGCCCACCGCGATCACCGCGCCGAGCGACGTCCAGTGCAGGCCGATCAGGACCATGGAGCCGATCAACACCAGCAGAGACGGCGCCAACGCCATCAGGATGGTGTCGTTGAGCAGGTCGAGCGCCCACATGCCGCGGGTGACCTTGCGCACCGTGGAGCCGGCAAAGGAGTTGGCGTGCCAGTCGGTCGAGAAGCGCTGCACGCGCGTGAAGGCCTCCTGGGCGACATCCGACATGATCTTGAGCGTGAACGGGACGATCGCCTGGAGACCGATCAACCTCAGCACCACGGACGCCGCTCCGAGCGCCACGATGGCGCCGAACGCAACCAGCGCCGCGCGGCGCGCGTCGGGATCGGACGAGCCGCGCGTCAGCGCATCGACCAGATGTCCGGAGAATACCGGCATGAACAGGTCGGCGATGGTTGCGCCCAGCAGGCCGCCGGCCACGATCAGGCCGCGTCCGGGCTGCTTCAGCCAGTGCCGGAATACGAAGGGCAGCACCACGCGTATGGCCGCGGGCCTTTTTGACAGAGAGGTCATGACATTATCCGGCCGCTTTCGGCGCAGGCCGGCTCCATCGACGGACGCAAGTCCGCCACGGAGGGCTGACCGGCGTCACTCACAACTGATTTTGACTTGGGAAGTGGAGAGATCGGGACTCGTGACCCGATCGAATCTGGCGGAAGAGGCCTCTAACAGGCCGCCGACATACCGAACCAGAACATCGAACGCGGGCGTACGATCTGCGAGTGCGACGAAATCATGCAAATCTCTCCCTGGCTCGATTGAATGAGGTGCGCTTTATAGATGTATCGTTTCCGGTTTGCAACGGGGCCCCCGCGAATTCACGGACGAGTGTTGCAATTTGGTGCGTGGCGCCTTGGTCCGGCATCGCCGCCGCCTCAATCTCCGCTGTCATGCCCCGGCTTGACCGGGGCATCCAGTACTCCGCGGCGATAGTTAGCTCACACAACTTCCGCTGCGGAGTACTGGATCGCCCGCCTCCGCGGGCGATGACACCTCGTAAGCCGCTTGCCTAATGCGCGTCGCCGCCACCGGTCATCGAGGCCGGTTTGCTCAGCAGCGTGACCAGCAGGCTGAGGCCGAGATAGAACAGCGTCAGCGCGAAGAAGGCGTCGCCAAAGCTCATCACCACGGCCTGGCGGTGCACGATCTGGCTGAGCTGCTTCATCGCCATCAGCGTGGAATCGCCGAGCCCCTGGAATTTCTGCATGAACATGGTCAGGGTTTCGGTCGCGGTCGCATTGCCCCAGGTCACCCGCTCCTGAAGGCGGGTGATGTGCAAATCGGTGCGGTTGTTGAGCACGGTGTTGATGACGGCAAGGCCGACCGCGCCGCCGAGATTGCGCATCAGGTTGAACAGGCCGGAGGCGTTCTTCACCCTGTCGGGCGCCAGCGTTCCGAGCGCGATGTTGTTGGTCGGCACCATCGCGAACATCATGCCGATGCCGCGCAGGATCTGCGGCACCAGCAGCTCGTAGAAATCGTAGTCGCGCGTGATCCAGGTCATCTGGTAGGAGCCGATCGCGAACACGATGAGGCCGAACGCGATCATGTAGCGCATGTCGACCTTCACCATGAGACGGCCAACCAGCGGCGCGACCAGGAACATGGTGATGCCCGAGACGAACATGGTCTCGCCGATCATCAGCGCGCTGTAGCCGCGCACTTCGGCGAGGTAGCGCGGATAGATGTAGGTCAGGCCGTAGAGCCCGATACCGATGCAGAACTGCAGGACGCAGCCGACCGCGAAATTGCGGTTGGAGAAGGTGCGCAAATTGACGATCGGCTCGGCCGCGGTGAACACGCGCCAGAAGAAGGCGATCGCCGAGACCGCGCAGATCCAGGCGCAGATCGCGACGGACGTGTCCTGCATCCACTCATGTTGCGGACCTTCCTCCAGCACATATTCCAGCGTGCCGAGGAAGCCGGCCATGAAGAGCAGGCCCCACCAGTCGAAGCGGTCGAGCAGCTCGAAATGCGGCTCGTCGAAATCGACCAGCGCCAGCACGCCCAGCGTAATGCCGATGCCGGGCACGACGTTGATGAAGAACAGCCAGTTCCACGACATCAGATCGGTGATGTAGCCGCCGACCGTCGGGCCGATCGTGGGAGCCAGGGTCGCAACAAGCCCGATGATGGGACCGACGATGTGGAATTTGGAGCGCGGGAATACAGTATAGGCCGAGGCGAACACGGTCGGGATCATGCCGGCGCCCAAAAAGCCCTGAAGGGCACGCCAGAGGATCATCTCCTCGATCGTGGTGGCGAAGCCGCAGAGCAGGCTCGAGGCGGTGAAGCCCGCGGCCGAGATCGCGAACAGCAGCCGCGTGCCGAAAGCGCGCGACAAAAAGCCCGACAGCGGGATCGCGATCACCTCGGCGATCAGATAGGCGGTCTGGACCCAGGCGACCTCGCTGGAGCTTGCCGACAGGCCTGCCTGGATTTCACTGAGGGACGCCGAGACGATCTGGATGTCCAGGATCGACATGAACATCCCGAACACCATGATGATGAAGGCGAACAGCCGCTTCGGCGCGATGCGCTCCGAGTCGGGGTTCGCCATCATGGCGGGTGAGGCGGTGGTGGCGTTGGCCATGGTCTGACCTCGCAGCGCTCGATTTGTGGCTACTGCGGGTGGATCGCGGTGGGATCGTCGAGATCGATCTCGCTGTCGGCGTCGGCGGCGCCCTTGTTGGTATCGACGGTCGCATAGACCGACATGCCGGCGCGGAGCAGGTTCTGCTTCGCCACCGACTTCGGCACGCGGATGCGGACCGGCACGCGCTGCACGATCTTGGTGAAGTTGCCGGTGGCGTTGTCGGGCGGCAGCAGCGTGAACACCGAGCCGGAGCCCGCTGCGATGCTGTCGACGATTCCGGAGAACTTGCGCATGCCGTAGGCATCGACCTTGATCGTCACCGGCTGGCCGGGACGGATGCGCTTGAGCTGGGTTTCCTTGAAATTGGCGTCGATATAGACGTCGTCGAGCGGCACGATGTTGCCGAGACGCTGGCCGACCGCGACGAAGTCGCCGGCGCTGACCAGGCGGTTCGAGAACGTGCCGTCGACCGGCGCGCGCACCGCGGTGAAGGCGAGATCGCGCTCGGCCTTGGCGAGCGAGGTCTTGAGCTCGGCGAGCTGCGCCTGCGCTTCGGCCTGCTGCGCCTTGGTGACGTGGACATTGCTGACCGCGACGTCGTAGGCGGCCTGGGCGGCCTTGACCGCGGCGGCGCCCTGGTCGCGTCCGGCTTCCGAGCTTTCGAACGTGGCGCGCGAAGCAAAGCCCTTGCTGCTCAGCGCCTGCTGGCGCTCATAATCGAGATCGGCGCGCTTGAGGCCCGCCTCGGCCGAGACGAGCTGCGCCTTGGCCTGTGCAACCTGGCTGTCGAGCGCTGCAATCTGGCGGCCGATGCGATCGATGGTGGCCTGCTGGGTCGCGATCCTGGTCGCGGCGGCATCGATCGCGATCTTGTAGTCGCCGTCATCGATGCGGAAGACGACGTCGCCGGCGCGCACGGTCGTGTTGTCGCCGGCGAGGATCGAAGAGATGTGGCCGGCAACGCGCGCGCCCAGCATGGTGTTGTTGGCGCGGACATAGGCGTCGTCGGTGGAGACGTAGAAGCGGCCGACCAGCGTGTAGTAGCCGGCATAGCTCGCGGCCGCGAGCGCCAGCACGAGGCCAACACCCATCAGGACGAATTTGCGCTTGCCGGGCTTCGGCGCGTCGGCGGCAGCGGGTGCAGCCGGCTTGTCGGTCACGGGCGTCTCCGGCGCCTCATTGGTGCGGCGCTTGGTTTCCTCGGCCACATGAGAGCGCAACTGCTCGGCAAGGGCGACGGATTTCTCGGTCGCAGCTTCACTGCCGGCATGCCCCGGCGTCGTCTCCACCGCTTCCTGGCGAAGGACGCGCGCAGCCTGGTCTCTCGATACGGCCATAAAGGCCTCCCCAACAAAAAAAGCGGCGACCAGGGACGGCCCTCCTGCGGCCGGTTCCCTTTCGCCCATTCCAAATATCATTGACCGAACGGTTCGGTCAACATAGATAATATTCCCGGGCAGGACCCTACTGGCCCGAATCCTTTATTTGGGTTTCATGGGTCGGGCCCGATCCAGAAACCTTCCGAGACGCTGAACCAATGGTTGTAGCCGGCCGCGAACATCTCCACGTCGTCCAAGAGGAGGACAGCTCCAAGCGCCGCCAGATCCTGGACGGAGCCCGCAAGGTGTTCATGGATCTCGGTTTCGACGGCGCCAGCATGGGCGAGATCGCGCGCGCGGCGCAGGTCTCCAAGGGCACGCTCTACGTCTACTTCGCCGACAAATGCGCGCTGTTCGAAGCCATCCTCGAGCAGGAGGCGCTCCAGCACGGCCAGGTCGTTTTCAATTTCGATCCCGCGCGCGACGCCGAGACCACGCTGAAGGATTTTGGCCAGGCCTATATCCATCTGCTGTGCCGGCCCGGCGGCGGTTCGGCGATCCGCACCGTGATGGCGATCGCCGAGCGCATGCCTGACGTGGGCCGCCGCTATTATCTGCGCGTGCTGGACAAGACCATCAACCGGCTCTCCGAATATCTCAAAATCCATGTCGCCTCCGGCGACCTCAAGATCGACGATTGCGATCTGGCAGCGTCACAGTTCATGGAGCTGTGCAAGGCCTCGCTCTTCCTGCCGTTCGTTTTCCAGGCCGCGCCTGCGCCGTCGGAAGAGCGCATGACCGAGGTCGTCGACAGCGCGACGCGGATGTTTCTGGCGGCGTACCGCGCGAAGTAGCAGCGGCGTGCCACTCGTTGCGCAGCCCGCTGCCGCGGCATTATATTAAGCGCCATGTCCCGTGATCTTCGCCCGCCTGTCGATATCCTCCATTACGAGATCGTCCAGGAACAGGCCTCAGCGCTTGGACGGATGGGCAGTGCACTCGAACAGAGTCTTGCGCGCCTGCGCGAATTCGACGCCGCTCACGCGCGCTCGGAAGTGCCGGCCTCAATGCAAGCGGCGCGGCGCAAGCTGGTGATGGAAGCCGGCCAGGCGCTCTGGATGCTCGTGGTGCAACGGGAGGCGACCGGCTTGCGCGACAGCCGCCATATCATGCGGACCTACAACGTTCCGGGCGAGGTGCAGCGGTGCATGGGGCTGGTCCCCGCACCGTCGAAGCCGGCCTCGAAGTGACTGTCCGGCACCCAGGGACTAGGCCCCGATCTCTTCCATCTTGCGCCACCCATGCAGGACGCGGCGCCCCTCCCGGGTGAATGCGAAGCAATTGCCGCCGCCGGCCGCCTGATCGTGAACGCGATCGATGGCATGACCGGCTTGGTGACAGAACAGCAGCGTGCCGACGGCACCGTGGCCAACGAAGAGAACGTCGCCCGGGCGATTGCGGGATAGCACCGCCTCGGTCTCGCGCACGATGCGCGCCTGCGCATCGACGGCGCGCTCCCAGCCGCGGACGTTGAGATGTGGCTGCGCGAAAAACTGGTCGGCGACCTCCTCGAACTCGGCCGGTTTCAGGAAGCCGGTCGCTGAACGGTCGTTCTCATGCATGGCCTCGCGGATCTCGATCATGAGTCCGAGGCGGCCCGCGATGATCTCCGCGGTCTCGATCGCCTTGCGCTCGGCGCTCGAGACGATCTGCGTGGTGCTCGCGAGCCAGCCCGCATTCGCCGCGGTCTCAGTGCGCGCGCGACCGACCGAACTCAGGCCCCATTGCGGCACGGGCACCGTGGGATCTATTTGCACCTGCGGATGGGTGAGATAGCGGACGATATCGGCGGGCATCTTACTCGTCGGCGTACTCGTCCTCTTCCTGCTTGCGCGTCGCGCTCTTGCGCGTTCCGAGCGAGCCCGTGACATAGGGATCACGCCGACCGGCGTAAGGGTTGCGCTGCTGGGCGCGGCCGGCGACCTCGTCGCCCGAGACGGCGGCGGGCTGGCAGATCAGGCGGCGGCTGGCGCGGCGCATCAGATCCACGTGGATATGATCGTAGTGATAGACGTTCGAGCCCGGCGCCAGCACCGTGGTGAAATGCGCGCACGCGCCCGACTGCACGTCGCGCAAAAACCCCTGCTCTTCCGGCATGCCGCGCCAGCCGTCCTTCACGGTGACGCGGCGGCCGTCGGCGAGCACGAAGGCGGCGATGTCGAGCGCGTTGCCGAAGGCGTGCTCGGAAATGTGGGCGTGCGAGTTGCCGTTCATGCCGCGGCAGGAATAGGCGGAGATCTGCTTGATCTCGACGACGCGGGCGCCGAACCAGCGCATCGCCGATGGCTGCACGGTGTCGGCGAGCCAGCGATCGAGCTCGGACACGATCGGACAGGCGAGCGTCGCGGTCGGCTTGATCGCGACGGGGCCGACGGCGATGACGGGATTGCCCTGCGCCGGACCAAGACGCGGCAAAGGTTGCTGCGCGGGCGCCTGCGAGTACGGCGCCGGCCGCGCCGGATAGCTCGGCGCATTCATGTAGCGTGCGGCGCCCGCGGCGTCGGTGCCTTCGGGCGGCAGGTCGATTTCGTCCTCTTGCTGGGCCACGCCGGGCGCGTTCAGCGACATCGGGCCGGGCGCGTTGCCGTAGCCGGAGGGCTGGCGCACCGCGCTCTCGGGATAGTTCGACCGCTGCGGATAGGAGGATGACGGATAGTTCTGGCTCTGCGGAGGGTTCGATCGCGGCTGCGTCACCGGCCATCGCGGCTGGCCGCCGACACTCCCCGGCGGACGCAGTTCCTCGTCGGCAAAGCCATAGCTGCCCGAGGCTTCGCCGATGGCGGCGACCTTCAACGGGAACTCGGCGCCGCACATGCCGGGGCCCGAGATCGGCTCGATGCGGACGAGATCCGGCCCCTCTTTCACCGCGCCCGATTTCAGGCATGCGGCTTCGGCCTCGGCCCGCCACGGTTCGCGTTCGGCCTGGAAAAAGCCGCGTCCGCAACCCGCAAGCGAAACAAGGACGATGGAGCCGACGAGATACAAACGAACTCCGCGCGTCATGCACGCACGTTCGGTGAATTTACTTAAAGACTCTTCAACGTGTTGATTTCAGTGTTCTTTAACCATACCGGCACGCACGCGCGTACGCCGCCAGGCAGCAGCGGAAGCAAGGCTGACTTTTTCGGAGAGAGACTCTCTGTTAACCATGATGCGCTCGCACGGGGGACAGCAGCGGGAGCGACCTTATGACGTTCGCCGGGAGACTGAGCGTTATCACCGCGTGCCTCGCCATGGCCTTTGTCGGCGCCATCGTGCTCGGCATGATCTAGAGACATCACCGACCGCATCACGGGCTTGCCCGGCGGCGCCGGATCATCCGGCCGCCGGGCCTATTGCCGTGCTCAGAAATTCGAACAGGACGATCCCGTGACGCCGCCAATCTTGAAGTCGTGGCAGACGAGACCGGGATTATCAGGATCGGGATAGCCGTCGTCCTTCTCGCGAACCGTATGACTGAAGCGCCAGCCCCGCGTCCGCATGCAGCGCTTGTATTGCGCCGAAGTCGCCGTGCCGTTCTGCGGCGCGCCGAGTTGCGCGTCGCAGAACGCGCTGTCGACATGCAGCGCATCGTCGCCGCGCTGCTGCTTCAGCCTGTTGTTCCAGATGTCGGTGTCGGCGTGGGCCGGGACCGCGCTGCCGATCAGCAGCGCGGCGATGAGGCCGAGACGTTTCATGGTGGCTCTCCTTGCATGCGTCGTCAGCCATCGGTCGCGTGCAAGCGAGATGCAGGTTCGGTGCGGGACGATTACAAATTGGACAGGGGATCTTTCTTTTCCTTCTCCCCTTGCGGGAGAGGGTAAGCAGCACGCCTGCCCGCGAAAGACTACGACCTTGCCCCCCACTGCTGTGATGTCGTGATCACCTTCTGCTGCCGCTCCTCGACGCGCGTCCAGTCGTTGCCGGAGCACCAGAAGCGGCCGAGCGCGCAGGCTTCGACGCGAAGCCTGCCGGAAGCCGTCAGCGTCATCGTCCCATAATAGGTGCTGCCGCTGGAACGGCTGTAGATGCTGCCGGTCCAGGAATCGTGCGTTTTCGGCTTCATGTTGACGAGCACGCTTTCGCCCCGGCTCGAGGCTTCGGTCAGCGCATAGCCGCACAGCGCGGCGCCGCAGCGTTCGACGCGAACCGTGCCCTTCGCGCCTGGGCTCTCCCATTCGCCGAGCGGCGAATAAGCCGGCTCGTCATCGCTGCGCTGGGCGATCGATGAAGTCTCGTCGGGCCTCGGAGCGACGGCCGTCACCTCCATGCGCGGCGGATCGAGCATGACCGTCTTCGGCGGATCCATGCGCGGCAGCTCAACTCTCGGCGGATTGGGGCTCGGCGCCTCGAGTCTTGGCGGCGGCAAGACAACGGGCTGCGATGTGGCCGCGGCCATGACGGGGGCGGGCGGCGCGGGTGGTGCCACGACGACGGCCGCTGGCGCCGGCCTGACCGGAGCTGCCGGACAAGCCGGTTGCGACGGCGCGACTACGGGCAGCGGAGCAGGTGTCGTATCGGCATCGATCGTCCGCCGGAGGCTGCGATTGGATGAAACCGACACACAGGAAGCAGACCGGCAATTCCGCGGCGCCTCGACATGAAACCGGTGGCCGCCGATCGAGAAGGTGTAGGCACCGGCATGCGCTGAAGACGCCATCGCCACCAAAGCGATCAATGTGCCAAGCGATGTCGCAAGCCGCTTCATCGGTGCCTCCCTCTGTGTCGCCACGAGGTTACGCAGGACGACCCGCCGCTGAATGTGCGCTGCCTCACCCAGCCGGCACGGATCGTTGTGACGTCCATCACAGAAGTCGGGACAGGCCCGGCGTAGGGTCGAACCACGCTTCATCCACCAGCGACACCAGTTCAGACCGGCACAATTTTCAGAGGTTGCCATGAACAAGCTCACCATCGCCGCCACCGCGCTCTTCCTCGCTTCGACCGCCGCCGCGCATGCCGGCAACTCGATTGCGTTCCAGATCGAAGGCCAGCACATCCGCATCGAGACGCCGCGCAACTGCGCCTCGCTCGACTGCGTGACGATCGTTGCGCCGGGCCTGTCGGACAAGCCGATCAAGCTGAACAACATCAATCTCAAGGGCCTCGGCGGCTCCAAGGACGACGACGACGACACCACGCCAGCTCCGTCCACGACGACCGCACAGCCGGCGCCGGCTCCGGTGCAGCAGCAGCCCGTGCAACAGGTGCCGGTGCAGGCGGCCGCGCCTGCTGTCGCCACCCCCGCGGCTCCGACTGTTGCCGCCGCTCCGGCCGCCGGCTACGACAACACCGCGCAGACCGCGCCCGCCGCGGCTCCCGTTGCCGCGCCTGCACCGGTCGCGATTGCGCCCGCTCCGGCTCCGGTGGCCGCCGCGCCGGCGTCGGCCGCCAATACGCCGATCGGCGTCTGGGCGACCGAAGAGAACAAGGGCAATGTCCGCGTCGAACATTGCGGCGCCAATCTCTGCGGTTACGCCATGAAGTCCAACGAGCGCATCCTGATCAACATGAAGCCCGACGGCGCGAAGTGGAGCGGCCGCATCCACGATCCCGACTCCGGCCGCAACTACGACTCCACGATCGCGATGAAGGGCCCGAATGCGATGCGCGTGCAGGGCTGCGCCTTCGGCGGCATGTTCTGCGGCGGCCAGACCTGGAAGCGCGTCAGCTGACATCAACGATGTCATCCTCGACAGGTGCACAATGATCGTCATGCCCGGGCTTGTCCCGCCTGCGCGGCCGAAGCCGCTTCGGCGAGGCGAAGGCCCGGGCATCCACGTTCCCGGTAACGCGCGTTAAGACGTGGATGGCCAGGACAAGCCCGGCCATGACGCAGTAGAGAGGGCCGAGCTCATTCGCTCGTATCGCAGGTCGTTTGAACGTTCGCCCCGTCCATGCGACACATGTTCATCCACCATTCAGCTAACCCCAGCTGATATCGGCCGATCTCGCCTCGCGTTCTCACCGGGACTTCCTCGTGACATCAATGGTGGCTTGGCGCCGCTTCGTCTTTGCGCTTCCGTTGCTGGCGTTGCCGCTGGCCGGCGCGAGCGTGGCGCTCGCATCCGATGCAATCGAGCTTGCGCAGGCCCAGCCCCAGGCGCAGCCAACGCCCGCCCCCTCCCCGACGCCGTCGGCTTCACCTGCGCCCGCCACGGACGCGCAACCCGCCGCCGTCGAGCCCATCGGCAACGTCGCGACCGTGACGGGGATCGCGACCGTGGTCCGCGACAGGAACTCGTATCCGCTGCGCGTGCGCGACGACATCTATCTCAACGACGTCGTGCAGACCTCGTCGAACTCCTCGCTCGGCATCACCTTCAACGACGCCACCACGTTCAACCTCTCCGCCAGCGCGAAGATCACCATCGACAATTACGTCTATGAGGACGGCGGCAAGCAAAATTCGGCGATCTTCGACATCGGCAAGGGCACCGTTGCCTTCGTTGCAGCAGCCGTGGCGAAGACCGGCGACATGAAGATCGCGACGCCGACCGCAACGCTCGGCATCCGCGGCACCACCGGCGTCGTCGACGTTCCCGAAGGCGCGGCGGCCAGTGCTGCGAATAACGTCAACATCAAGCTCTATCCCGACGCCGACGGCCGGGTCGGCCACATCGAGGTCAACGATCGCACCAGCGGCACGCGACTCGGCGCCTTGACGCAGGCCGCAAGCGGTTTTGCGATCCGCCCGGGCGCCGGAGGCACAGGCGGCATGCGCTTTGCCGCCGTGCCGATCACGATCGCTCCGCAGCAGATCACGCGCGACCGCGGCTTCGTCAGCCAGGTGCATCTGGCGCAGACCACGGGCCGGCAGATCGTCACCGAGCAGCGCGACTTCCGCCGTGCCAATCCGACCGCAATCAGCCGCATTCCGCGGCCGACCCAGCCACCGCAGCAGCAGCAATTGCGGCCGGCGACAGCACCCGGTCAGCAGCCGCAGCGGCCGAACGGCCAGCCCGGCCAGAACAACCGTCCGGGCCAGCAGCAGCCGGGCACGCCGGGCCGCCAGGGCGCGCAGTCGCCGCAGCGGCAAGGACAAGGCGGCGCCGTGCAACCGGGTACGCCGCGCGCGGGCCAGGGTCAGCAGCAGCGAGGCCAGCAGCAGCAGGGCCAGCAGCAACCAGGTCAGCAGCAAGGTGCGGGACAGCCGGCAGGTGCGCCGCGTACTGGACAAGGCACGCAGCCCGGCGGCGCGTTGCAGACGCAGCCACAGCGAAACGGACAGACCCCGGCGCAGCCCGGCGGAGTCGTGCCGTCACAGCCGGGCACGGCGCCGCAGCCGCAAACGCCGCGCACCGGATTGCAGCCGGGCCAGCCGCCTGCGGCTCAGCAGCCAGGCGGCATCCAGCGCCAGGGCGGATTCCAGCAGCGCCTCCCCGCCGCGCAACGTCCCGCAGCACCGCGCAGACCGGCGCCCGCTCCGAAGGAGAAGAAAGAGCGGCGGTGAACGGTGCCTCCCCTCACCCTGAGGAGCTTGCGAAGCAAGCATCTCGAAGGGCGAGGCCACAGTCGGGCCGCATGGTTCGAGACGCGCGACGCGCGCTCCTCACCATGAGGGTCGACGTCGAGTGCGCGGCCCTCTCCTCCGTCATTGCGAGCGAAGCGAAGCAATCCAGAATCTTTCCGCGGAGAGACTCTGGATTGCTTCGCTGCGCTCGCAATGACGACTTGGAGGGAACTAAGGCTCCCACAAACTTGCTAGCTCGCGGATGTTTCCAAACTCGCGAGCAAAGCAGCGTAAAGACAACTCACGCTTCGCCGCGCAACCAGGCCTTCACCTTCTGCAACAGGCCATGACGCAGCTCGTCGACTGAGGCGACTTCAGCGGGTGTCAGGGTTTGCAAAGCTGCATCGATGTCGTCGGTTGCTGGCGCCGGCTCGGGCACCGGCGTAGACGCCAGCCCGGCCGCCGCGAGCGCGATCGGACCGACCTGCACCAGGAACGCGCGCTCATATTCGCGCGACAGGCGCGCGAGCGCATCCTCCAGCGTCAGCCAGTCGACCGCCTTGATGTCGTTCATCAGCTTGCGAACGGGACCGCCCTCGGCCTCCATGCGCCAGAAATGCACGACCTTGGAGCGCCCTCCCGACTGGTAGACGAGCGTGCCGAGGAATTCGTGGATGGCCACATCGTGGCCGGTCTCTTCCAGCACCTCGCGGTGCGCGGCTTCCTTCGGCGTCTCGCCGTCGTCGAGCTTGCCCTTGGGCAAAACCCATTCGTTGCGCTTGCGCTGGCGCACGACCGCAACCAGCGGCGGCGCGCCACGCCGCAGCACAATACCACCCGCCGCCATCACCGGCGCCCGCGCCATCACAAGATTCCGTGTCGATCCAATCGGCCCGCCGACGATATAGGCTGCCGACGCGGCGGATTGAAGGCTAGTTCTTCTTCAACAGCGCTTGACCTGCGCGAATGCGGGTGCCCTCGCCGATGCCGTCGCAGAAGTTGAAATCACCGGGCGCCAGGATGATGATGGTGGAGCCGTGCTCGAACCAGCCGAGCTCCTCGCCCTTGGTCACGTTGACGTCGCAGGGGAAATTGACCGGGCCGCGAGTCTGCGCGTTCAGCACCATGTCGAGGAAGTGCAGGCGGATGCTCGCGACCAGGATCGCGGCGACCGGCACCAGCGTCACGGCTTCGCCGGTCGACAAATGCGTGCGGATCACCGCGCGCTCGTTCTTGCAGAACAGGCGCTCGACCCGCTTCAGCGCGATCGGATTGACGTTCCAGACGTCGCCATGGATCAGCGTGACGCGTTCGATATGCGCATCATAGGGCGCATGGAAGCGGTGATACATGCTCGAGGTCAACCGCAGCGTGACGAAGCTTCCGTTGCGGTGCTGATCCACGAGCGCTGAGTCACCGAGCAGGTCGAGCAGCGAATAGGGCGCACCCTTGACCTGGAACAGCTCGGTGTCGGCGATCCGGCCATGGGCGCCAACGATGCCGTCCGAGGGGCTGGCGACAATGGAAGGGTCTGGATCGAAGGGCCGCAGCCCCGGCTTGAGCTCCCGGGTGAAGCAGTCGTGCAGGCTCTTGAAGTGGGTCTTGCGCGCCTCCGACAGATCGAGGTCGGAAAACAGCTTCCACAGCGCGATCGAGAAGTCCCGGACCAGGGGATTCTCGATCTTGGAGAACCGGCCCATGAAGCGGGTCAGGGCCGCGCGGGGGATGCGGTTGGTCAACAGGAAGTTGAGGTCTTCCTGCTGGGTGAAAGAGGCGATGAGGGCTTTGACTGTCATGAATCTGTCAGCTCGCAGTATTAGCGCTTGTTGTCATGGAAACGACACTCCCGATTCTCTCATTTTCCGTGGCCGCCGCAGCGTCCGCTGCCGCCGCCTTCCCGAAGCTCAAGGCGCGCATCGCACTCTCCCGCGCCAAGCACCGGTCGCTCGCCGGGCACTCCAAGATGTCGCGCCGGGTGGCCAAGCTGCTCCCGTTCTACGAGTTCGAGGGCGATCAGTATTTCGGCTGCGACGGCGCGCCTGATAACGTGGTGAAGCAGCGCAAGGACGCCTTCTTCCGCCTCGCCGGCCTCTACGCCGAGCGCTACCCCAGGGGCCGCGCGATGACGAAGGAAGCGGCGGAAAAGATCTCCGACCTGCACTTCACCGAAACCTACCGCGTGCCGTTCCAGTTCTCGCGCCTCGTCCGCGAGCATCTGGGCACCTCGACCTTCATGGAATCGTCCAGCGGCGTCACCGTCACGGATGTCGACGGCAACACCTCTTACGACCTCACCGGGTCCTACGGCGTCAACATCTTCGGCAACGACTTCTACAAGGAGTGCATCGAGGGCTCGGAGAAGCGCGCGCATGCACTCGGCCCCGTGCTCGGCCCCTACCATCCCGTCATCCTCGAGAATGTGCAGCGGCTCTGCCAGATCTCGGGCCTCGACGAAGTCTCGTTCCACATGTCCGGCACCGAGGCCGTCATGCAGGCGGTGCGGCTTGCGCGCTACCACACCAAGCGCACGCATCTCGTTCGTTTCGCCGGCGCCTATCACGGCTGGTGGGGCGACGTACAGCCCGGCGTCGGCAATCCGATTCCCGCGCACGAGACCTACACCCTCGCCGAGATGTCCGAGAAGACATTGCACGTGCTGCGCACGCGCAAGGACATCGCCTGCGTGCTGGTCAATCCGTTGCAGGGCCTGCATCCGAACGGCAACGCGCCCGGCGATTCCTCGCTGGTCGATTCCTCCCGCGGCGGAAACTTTGACCGCGCGGCGTATACCGAGTGGCTGAAGAAGCTGCGCGAAGTCTGCACCGAGCGCGGCATCGCGCTGATCTTCGACGAGGTCTTCGTCGGCTTCCGTCTCGCCGCCGGCGGCGCCCAGGAGTACTTTGGCGTCAAGGCCGACATGGTGACCTACGGCAAGAGCCTTGCCGGCGGCCTGCCGGTCGGCGTCGTCTGCGGCAAGAAGGAATTGATGCGCCGCTTCCGCGACGATCGTCCCGCCGACATCTGCTTCGCCCGCGGCACCTTCAACTCGCATCCCTACGTCATGACGGCGATGGACGAGTTCTTGAGCCGGCTTGCCAGCCCGAACTTCCGTGCCATCTACGACGGCCTGGACACGACCTGGAACGGCCGTGCGCAAAAGCTCAACCAGATGATGACCGATGCCAACCTGCCGGTGCGGTTCGCCAACTTCTCGTCGATCTGGACGGTGAAGTACACCACCCCGTCCCGCTACAACTGGATGCTGCAATATTACCTGCGCGCCGAAGGCCTGTCGCTGAGCTGGGTCGGCACCGGACGGCTGATCTTCAGCCTGAACTACACCGACGCCGATTTCACCGAGGTCGCCGAGCGCTTCGTCCGCGCGGCCGAGAAGATGAAGGCCGACGGCTTCTGGTGGCACGACGGCGTGCTCACCAACAAGAATATCAAGCGGCAGATTTTGAAAGAGATGCTGGCCAAGCGTTTTGGGCGCTGAGGCTTTCCCACTCTTAACCCCGAGCACCGCCCTCCCTTCTCCCTCGCCCCGCCCTTGTCCGCCGAAGCCTTGGCGAAGGCGGATGCGGGGCCGCGACGAGCTACGCTCGCGCTGAGAGGGTCGGGGTGAGGGGGAGTCTCCGCGCATGCGGTGAGAGTTGATCAACGATCCACTAGCAGTCCCCCCGCGGAGAGCCCCCCTCACCCGGCTTTGCGCTACGCGCAAATCCGACCTCTCCCCGCAAGCGGGGTGAGGTGAAGAGAGCGCTGGGCTCCGCTGAGTCACTTTAAAGGTATCCCCAAGACGTGGATGCCCGGCACGAGGCCGGGCATGACGCAACCATCAGACATCGGAGTGTTGTGTGAGAACAGCGCGCTCAGGCGTGCTGCTCTTCGAGCGTGGGCTCGGAGATGAGGCCCAGCGTGTGCTCGGGGTTGAGGTGCAGGCCGGGATCCATCAGCTCGCCGCGCATCAAAGCGAGCGGCGCGCTACGATAGAGCATCAGGTCGTGGAAGGGATCGGTCAGGATCTTGGTCATCCAGACCAAGCCGGTCTCGATGTCGCGGATGAAGAACAGGTGGACGGTGCGGAACAACAGACCACCGCCGCCGATCACGAGCCAGATCTTGGCGACCTGCCGCATGAAATCGGTCGCGCTCGCCCAGGGCGTGAACAGGCCGAACAGCGTCGGATCGACAACCAGCACCAGCGGCGACAGCGCCCAGATCGCCATCAGCACCACCTTGCGCTGAAGGTTGTAGCCGACCTTGATGTCCTCCTTGTACTCGTGCGTCGCCTGGTTGATGTGGTCGTAATCGTGCGGCTCGAAGAAGAAGTGACCGGCCTGGCGCGAGGTCATCGACACCAGCCAGCCGACCAGCGCCGAGATCATGGGATCGACGAACAGCCAGACATAGGCGAAGAGAAAGCTCAGCGCGCTGACGAAGTGCAGGCTCTGATTGATGCGGCTGTGGTGATAGTAGCGATGGTCGTCCCAGCGCTGGATCCGCAGCTGCTCGAGATAATTCTTGATCATGCTCTCCCCCAAAATGCTTTCGGGTTCAGGATTTACAGGGATTCGATGTAGGCCGTGTGACATCATCATTTTGTCATGTGACGATGTGCAGCGGCGCGATGACGCACGCGAACGCGTGAGCGGCGGCTTGAGCCGCCGCTCACACAGCCCAACTTAGGCTGCTTTGGCGACGTCGACCTTGCGGAAGCGCACCAGCGAGAAATGGCCGAGCGGCGGAATCAGGCGGCGCTCGGCGAGCTCGATGCCCTTGGCACCGGAGAGCCACTTCGCATAACGCGACCAGGCGAACTCGGCGGTGCGGAAGCCGAGCGGACGCACCACCGGCTGGAGCTTCTGCTCGATGAAGCGGCGCATGCCGGTATCGGCGCTGACGCGGGTGAGGATGATCAGCTCGCCGCCCGGGCGCAGCACGCGGGCGAATTCGTCGAGCGCCACTTCCGGGTTCGGCACGGCGGTGACGACATATTGCGCCATCACGACGTCGAAGGAATTGTCGGGGAATTCGAGCTTCTCGGCGTCCATCACCGCGAGGCCCTCGACATTCTTCAGATTGCCCTCGGTGACGCGCTGGCGCGCCTTGTCGAGCATCGCTTCCGAAATGTCGGTGCCGAAGATGCGCAGATGCGGCGCGTAGAGCGGCAGCGAGATGCCGGTGCCGACGCCGACCTCGAGCACACGGCCCCCGATCTTGTTGGTGGCCGCGATCGCGGCCTGCCGGCCCTTGGCGAACACGCCGCCGAACACGAGATCGTAGACGGGCGCCCAGCGGTCATAGGCCTGCTCAACCGTGCCACGGGTGAGGTCGAGCTGCTGGGTACCGTCAAGGTTCATGATCTTAGCCATCGATGAGGTTCTCGCTGTGGGTCAAACGTTGCAGATCAGCCGCGCACCGGCCGCCGCGCCATGACCGGCGAGGCGCGCAGGATGCGGCTGGGCTGAAGTGAGGTGAGGTTTCCGACGAACTGCCGCGCGCTGTTTTCCCAGGAACGCTCCAGCGCGAAGTTACGGCAGGTCTCGCGCGACATGGTGAGCGCGCGGAGGCACGCGGTACGCAGATCATGGTCGATCGCGCCGATCGGATGATCGGCGATGACGTCCTTGGGGCCCGTCACCGGAAACGCCGCCACCGGCGTGCCGCAGGCGAGCGCCTCGAGTTGCACCACACCGAACGTGTCGGTCAGGCTCGGGAAGACGAAGACATCGGCGGCGGCGAGATGCGCGGTCAGATCCGCGCCCTTCTTCTCGCCGAGGAAGACGGCATCCGGATATTTCTTTTCGAGCGCCGCCTTCTGCGGGCCGTCGCCGACGACGACCTTGGTGCCGGGCAGGTCGAGCGAGAGGAACGCTTCGAGATTCTTCTCCACGGCGACGCGGCCCATGGTCATGAAGATCGGACCCGGCAGGTCGAGCTTGGCCGGACTGTCTGGATGGAACAGCTCGGTGTTGACGCCGCGTGTCCAGAAGCCGAGTCGCTTGAAGCCGCGTTCGGAGAGCTCCTGCCGCAGCGAAGGCGTCGCCACCATGGTCATGGCGGCAGCGTCGTGGAAGTGGCGCAGCACGGCATAGCCGACGGCATCAGGGATACCGGTCCGCACCGAGACGTATTCGGGAAAGCGCGTCGTGTAGGAGGTGGTGAAGGCAAGGCGGTTGCGGCGGCAATAGGCGCGCGCGGCCCAGCCGATCGGCCCCTCGGTCGCGATGTGCAAGGCTTCCGGCGCCGCCTTCTCGATCCGCCGCGCGATCTCCTTGCCGCTCGGCAGCGCGATGCGCAGGCCCGGATAGGTCGGCAGCGGCCAGGACCGAAAGCCGTCCGGGGTGAGGAAGTCGATCTCGACGTCGAGCGCCTTGGCCGCGTTCGCCAGCGAGGTCAGCGTCCGGACCACACCGTTAACCTGCGGATGCCAGGCGTCAGTCGCGATTAATACCCGCATGGGGAAATCCCGAGAGTTTGATGATTCTCGGCTTAGGACCATCAACCACGGATATTTCAGGCGTGTGACGTCACAGAAGTGTCGGCCCGCTGTTTTGTTGGTTAACGGGTCCGCGCCGCCACGAAACCGTCATGAAACAAATCCTTTCCGCCATGAAACCGTTTTCGGTTTTCCGCGCAAAGCTCCCGAAACGTTTTGTCGTTAGTGATTTGGGCAACGGAGCACCGAAACGGTGCCGCGGTGGTCAAGAAACACCGATCAAACAGGGGCGATCAATGATCAATCTGGACACGTTCAAGACGTATTCGCGCGCCGTTGCGCTCAGCGCCATCGCGATCTCCGCAATCGCATTTGCCGGTCCGGCCAAGGCTGCGCCCGTGCAGCTCTTCCCGTTCTTCCAGCCGCTGCCGCCGATGGCCGCGCCGCAGCCTTACCAGCCCTATCAGGCCACGCCTTACCAGGCCGCGCCGTCCGAGGATCAGGACGCGGTCGAGATGCCGGCCCGCTTCCGCCGCCAGACGGTTTCCTACGCGACGCGCGAGGCGCCGGGCACCATCATCATCGATACGCCCAACACCTATCTCTATTACGTGCTCGGCAATGGCCAGGCCGTTCGCTACGGCATCGGCGTCGGCCGCGACGGCTTCACCTGGTCCGGCGTGCAGTCGGTGACCAAGAAGGCCGAGTGGCCGGATTGGACCCCGCCGCCGGAAATGATCGCCCGCCAGCCCTATCTGCCGCGCCACATGGCCGGCGGCCCCGGCAATCCGCTCGGCGCCCGCGCCATGTATCTCGGCGGCACCATCTACCGCATCCACGGCACTAACGCCCCCGACACGATCGGCAAGCACGTCTCGTCCGGTTGCATCCGCCTGACCAACGACGACGTCACCGACCTCTACTCCCGCGTCAACGTCGGCACCAAGGTGATCGTGCTGCCGATGACCGAACGCCGCGCGGACCTCGGCGCCGCGACGCGCTAACGCGACAGGACATTGTGACGCAAACGGCCCCGGAACCCACCGGGGCCGTTTTCGTTTGCATCATGCTCTCCGGGCGGCCTCGCCTGGAGAAGCACTGTTCGGAGGCGCGGATGCGATCACACCTGCAAATGTCGCCAGGTCCATGGCTGCGCTCGATCGCAGGTGCCGGCGCATTGACGCTGCTCCTGTCTGCGCCCTCGTCGCTCGCCCAGCAGCCGGCGAACGACGAGGCGGCCCAGCAGGCCTTCAACAATTCCTGTCGCACCTGCCACTCGGTGAAGGATGGCGACAATCGCCTCGGTCCCAATCTCAACAAGGTCGTGGGACGCAAGGCGGGCTCGCTGCCGAACTACAACTACTCCCCGTCGATGAAGGACGCCGGCTTCGTCTGGGATCCGGACAAGCTGACCCGCTTCATGGTCAAGCCGGACGAGGTCGTGTCCGGCAACAAGATGCAGCCCTATGGCGGCGTCTCCGCGGAGGACGCGGCCAAGGTGGTCGCGTATCTGCAGGCGGTGGGCGGGCAATAAGATTGCGGAGGCGCTACGTGCCGGTCGGCTCATACCGTCGCTCCACATGGAACGATTTCGCGGTAATGAGCCAAGTGCCCTCGATGCAGTGATACGCCAGATAATCAACGTACTGGCGCACATCGATCCGAACGCGAACCTTCACCAGTGCCTGCGCTGACGACGCCAGATCGATCAGCAATATCTCCTGAAGGCGCGGGGCATTCTTGGATTTGGGCGACGGGGTCGAAGCCAGCATCGCTCTCTAGTCGCCAACGGGCAGGATCCGCAATTCAGCGTCGCGAAATCCGTGGAGTTGCGCAGTCGGCGCAAAGACGCGGTCGAACTGCGAAGCATCGCTGTCGTACATCAGCGTGAAGTAACGTTCGACGGCCTCCAGCAGAGGCGCAAGGTTCGGGCTCTCGGTCATGGCTCACTCCATCAGCAGCAAAGTCGGAGCAATCCATCTCACGGAAAGCCAAGGCATGTCCTTGCGAACTGGGCTAGTCTCGGCGGCTCGGGCGCAATATTGCGCCCTTCTCGATCCCACAGGATGCGGTTCATGCCAAAATGCGAACTAGATGCGATCGACCGGCGCATCGTCACCGAACTCCAGGCCAACGCACGACTGAGCAACATCGAACTGGCGGACAAGATCGGATTGTCGCCATCACCCTGCCTGCGACGAGTGCGGCGGCTGGAGCGGGACGGCTATATCGACGGCTACCGGGCCTCCTTGCGGCGTGGCCGCCTCGGGCTCGGCTTCTCGGCCTTCCTCGGCGTCAAGATCAACGGCCATGCCAACGACCAGGCGCTGGGCTTCGAACGGACCGTTGTGGCGATGCCCGAGGTCGTTGCCTGCCACCTCGTCTCCGGCGAAGCCGACTATCTCCTCGAAATCGTCGTGCCCGAGCTCGAGGACTACCAGCGCTTCCTCGTCGACAAGCTGCTCAACCTGCCCATCGTGCGGGAGGTTCGCAGCAGCATTGCGATCCAGACGCTGAAGGCCGGCGCGCCGCTACCGCTGGCACATCTCTTATAGCCATGATCAGACTGCTCACGCCCGCCGACGCGGCTCTCTACCGTGCGATCAGGCTGGAAGCGCTCGTAACGCATCCCGAAGCTTTTGGCAGCACGTTCGCACGCGAGCAGGAAAAGCCCCTCACCTGGTTCGAGGCGCGCCTTGCAGCGTCGGACGTTTTCGGCGCCTTCGTCGCGCACGAGCTCGTCGGCGTTGCCGGCTTCCATCGGCAGGACGGCGCGAAGACCGAGCACAAGGCTCTTCTCTGGGGCATGTATGTGCGGCCCCATGCGCGAAAATCCGGCGCGGCGCGGCGCCTTGTCGACGCGGTCGTGGCACATGCCACAGGGCAAGTTGAACAGCTTCAGCTGGCCGTCGTCAGCGAGAACGCCGCCGCCATCCGCCTCTACACCGCTGCCGGCTTTGTCGAATACGGCCGTGAGGTGAAAGCACTGAAGCACGCCGACCGATACTACGACGAAATCCTGATGGCATTGTTCCTCAACGACAGCGGTCAATGACTGACGCCATCCGTATCTCGCCGGATGGCGCCCCGCCGCTCCGAAACCAGCCTCAGCCAGGCCGCCGAATGAAACGCGCTCATCAGCAGATACATCGGCACCATCCCACTCAGCACGGAGCCGTACCCGGCGGCACACAGCATGTCCGCCGGGCCGCCGAGCACGGCCGTCAACACGGCCATGATCGCGAAGGTCGGCGTTGCCGCCAGAGCCAGCCATCTGGCGAGGTGGCGTGCGGCCACCACGCCATCGCGGCTCGCGCCGGTGGCCACGTTGGCGGGACTAGTCACGGCCTTCCGCGGCCTCCTCGCGAAAAGCCTTCTCGCCGGCCGTCGAGATCTCCACCCATTTCTTGTCGGGCGCAGCGCCTTCCGCGTAGCTGTCGTGCCAGTTCCACCATTTGTAGGTTGGCGTCTGCGGATAGCCCTTTGGCGAGTCCTCCCAGACCTCCTGCCGGCCGAGCGGCGTGATGTCGAGATAGTTCCAGGTGCCGCCCATCTGCTCGTCGCCGCGGCTCTTGACGAAATAGGTGCGGAAGATGCGGTCGCCGTCGCGGTAGAACACGTTGGTGCCGTGCCATTCGTCCACGCCGAAATCGGCGTCGAAACTGTCGGTGACGGTGACCCAGGGCATGGTCCAGCCCATCCGCTGCTTCAGCCTGATGATGTCGGCCTGGGGCGCGCGCGAGGCGAACACGAGCGTGGTGTCGCGGGCGTTCAGATGCGAGACATGGGCGACCTGGTCGGCCACCATGGAGCAGCCCCGGCAGGCTTGATCGGGCCAGCCGAGCACGCCCGGCTCGAAGAAGGCCCGGTAGACGATCAGCTGCCGCCGGCCCTGGAACAGATCCACCAGACTGATCTTGCCGCCGGGCCCCTCGAACGCATAGGTTTTGGTGATTTCCATCCACGGCATGCGCCGGCGCTCGGCGGCGAGGGCGTCGCGGGCACGGGTATGCGTCTTTTCCTTCACGAGCAGTTGCTGACGGGCGGCCTCCCAGTCCTGCGGCGACACCACCGGCGGTGTTTGCATGGCGGCCTGTCCGTTAGTTCCTGCGTTGTCTACTGATGTCATCATGGCTCTCCATTCCTCTTGTCCGGGCGGTCCTTCCGCGTCGCGCTATGACGGACGCGGAACCGCTCGACCCTCGCCGCACATTGTCGGTCGTCAACGATTTCTGGCACCAAGCGGTTGCGCGGTGGGAGTAACAAGTGTGGCGGGATTTGAATGGACTCGCTGATCACGGCCGCCGCGCGCGCGTTAGAGGCCGGCGATCCGCTCGGCGCGCTGAACCGCGTTGCGCTGCGCAACGATGCACCGTCGCTGGCGCTACGCGGCATCGCGATGGCGCAGCTCGGCGATCTCGCGAAAGCGAAGACGCTGCTGCGGAGTGCCGCGCGCGCGTTCGGTCCAAGAGAGGCGGTGGCGCGCGCGAGATGCGTGGTGGCCGAAGCCGAGATCGCGCTCGTCTCGCGCGACCTGAGCTGGCCGGTGAAAACGCTCGCGGCGGCCCGCGCGACGCTCGAACAGCACGGCGATCTCGCCAATGCAGCCCATGCGGGCCACATCGAGGCGCGCCGCCTCCTCCTCGTCGGGCAGCTCGACGAAGCCGAGCGCACGCTGGCCGAGCTCAGCCCCTCCCCGCTCCCGCCTGCATCGCAAGTCGTCCGCGAGCTCGTGGTCGCCGGCATCGCCATCAGACGATTGAGAGCGAAAGATGCGCGCGCCGCGCTCAACCGCGCGGCTCTCGCAGCGCGGCAGGCGAAGATCCCGGCGCTCGTGGCCGAGGTCGACAGCGCGAACCTGATCCTCGACACGCCGGCGGCGCGCCTGATCGCGCGCGGCAGCGAACACCCGTTGTTGCTCGGCGAGGTCGAGAGACTGGCGACCTCGACGGCGCTCGTCGTGGACACCTTTCATCATGCCCTGCGCAGGCAAGGCCGCGTCGTATCGCTCGGAACGCGGCCGGTGCTGTTCGCGCTCGCCCGCCTCCTGGCGCAGGCATGGCCTGCCGACGTCTCGCGAGAGGCGCTGATATCAGGCGCGTTCCGGGCGAAGCACGCCGATGAATCGCATCGCGCGCGGTTGCGCGTCGAGATCGGGCGCCTCCGCACCCAGCTCAAGCCGCTGGCCGACATCAGCGCGACGAAGCAAGGCTTCGTGCTGGCGCCGCGCAAGACGCGCGACGTGCTCGTGCTGGCACGTCCCGTCGAGGAGAAGCACGCCGCGGTGCTCGCCTTCCTCTCCGACGGCGAGCCCTGGTCGAGCTCGGCGCTCGCGCTGGCGCTGGGGACGAGCGCGCGCACGGTGCAGCGGGCCCTCGAAGAGCTGGCGCGATCGAACAAGGTGCAATCGTTCGGACTCGGCCGGGCACGGCGCTGGATGACCCCGCCCGTCCCGGGTTTCCCGACAGGCTTGTTACTCCCCGGACCGCTCCTGAAGGCGTAAATTGGATCACATCACAGGGATCAAGCACATGAAGCGTTCAGCCGCCGAGATCGTCAGGGAGTACGGACCTTTTGCGGGTGTCGAGGCCGTGCATGGCGTCACCTATGACGGCACCCATGTCTGGTTCGCATCCGGCGACAAGCTGAATGCGGTCGATCCGGCCAACGGCAGGATCGCACGCTCCATCGACGTCGCCGCGCATGCGGGGACGGCGTTTGATGGCCGGCACCTGTTCCAGATCGCCGAGGATCGCATCCAGAAGATCGACGCTGCCACCGGCAAGGTGATCAGCACGATTCCGGCCCCGGGCGGCGGCGGCGATTCCGGATTGGCCTGGGCGGAGGGCTCGCTGTGGGTCGGTCAGTATCGCGAGCGCAAGATCCATCAGGTCGATCCGGAGACGGGAAAGATCCTCCGCACCATCGAAAGCAAGCGCTTCGTGACCGGCGTCACCTGGGTTGACGGCGAGCTCTGGCATGGCACCTGGGAGGGCGAGGAAAGCGATTTGCGGCGGATCGATCCCGAGACCGGCAAGGTGCTGGAGCAGCTCGACCTGCCCGCCGGGACGATGGTGTCAGGATTGGAGTCCGACGGCGGCGACCGCTTCTTTTGCGGCGGTGGCGATCGCGGCAATGTGAGGGCGGTTCGCCGCCCGAGGCGCAGCTAGGTGCGCGATGACGGATGCGCGGCACCGATGCTGCCGCAACCGTTAATCTGTTCGCCCCAATTCCACCCCACCGGTGCGCTCTAGCGCCCCCCTCGCCTGCCCTGTAGACTTCCGGCCCTGGGCGGCTTGGGGGATTGATGCGACTGACGCTGAACTTGAAGACTATCCTGATCGCCGTGGCGGTGCTCGCGGCGTCGTTTTTCGTCAGCCTGAAGGCGATGGACTGGCTGTCGCCGCGCGCGGCGACGACTGCGCCGCCGGTCGCACAATTGCCACCGCTGCCGCCGGTCGCGAAGAGCTCGATCGTGGTGGCGCCGGTGGCGATCGCGATATCGGCGATCCGCGAACAGGCCGAGAAAGCCGCGCCGCGCAATTTCGCCGGCAAGGCCGATAATCCAATCTCGCAGATCCTGGAGAATGCCGACATCGGCTGGTCCGCCGTGCGCGGGCCGATGGCGGCTGCCGGCGACAAGGACGTGCTGACGATCTCGACGCCGCTCAACGGCAAGCTCAACGTGACGGGCTCGCTGTCGTCGAAAGCCACCGGCGCGCTTGGCGACGCGCTGGGCAGCGTGCTCGGCGGCGACGCAGCGAAACGGATCGGCGCGGTCAACATCAAGAATTTGAACGCCAGCGCCGAGATCAAGGGCAACGTGGTCGTCACCTCGCGCCCGAAGCTCGCGGCCAACTGGCATCTCGAGCCAAATCTCGGCGCCCAGGTCAATCTCGGCGACACCAACCTCAACGTCTCCGGCGCCAAGGTCAACGTGCCGGCGCAGGTGAAGCCGCTGATCGACAAGAATGTCGGCGAGCAGATCAACATCGTCTCCGAGCGCATCCGCAACGATCCCTCGCTGCGCGACAATGCGAAGCTGCAATGGGCCAAGGCCTGCCGCTCGATCCCGCTGCAGGGCTCGGGCTCCTCGGCCGCGCTGCCGCCGCTCTGGCTCGAGATGAAACCGACCCGTGCCATCGCGGCGCAGCCGCGCGTCGACGCGCAGAACGTGACGCTGCTGCTCGGTCTCGAGCTCGAGACGCGCGTGACCTCGACGTCGACCAAACCGGACTGTCCCTTCCCCGACAAGATCTCGATCGTGCCGCCGACCGGCACCGGCGTGAACATCGGCGTGCCGATCGACGTGCCCTTCACCGAGATCAACAAGCTGATCGCGGCGCAGATGGTCGGCCACACCTATCCCGAGGACGGCTCCGGCCCGGTCGACGTCACCGTGAAAGGCGTCAACGTGGTCCCGTCGGGCGATCGTCTCCTGATCTCGCTGCTGGTGCGTGCTAAGGAGAAGAAGAGCTGGCTCGGTCTCGGCGCCGAAGCGACCGTACACATCTGGGGCCGGCCGATGCTCGACCAGGCGCAGCAGACGCTGCGGCTCGCCGACATCCAGCTCGCGGTGGAGTCCGAGGCCGCCTTCGGCCTGCTCGGCGCGGCCGCGCGCGCGGTGGTGCCGCAGATGCAGCAGGCCTTGGTGCAGAAAGCGACGCTCGATCTGAAGCCGATCGCCGCCAATGCGCGCGAGAAGATCGCGGCCGCGATCGCCGACTACCAGAAGAGCGAGGATGGCCTCAAGGTCGACGCCAAGATCGACAGCCTGACCCTCGCCGACATCGCCTTCGATTCCAAGACGCTGCGCATCGTCGCGGAAGCCGGCGGCTCGCTGAACGTCTACGTGACGAAGCTGTCGGGGATGTAGTGCGTCTTCACGCGCCGGACCCGCGCGCGTCGCTTGCGCCGCTGGCATTCTCGTCGGAGGATGCTAAGCTGTTTCCCGCAACCTCGAACGAGGTGCTGACAGCACTGCAGGGGACAACGCGAGGACAACATGGAAGCCGGCATGGTCACGCCTGCGCCGGCGCTGGTGCGCTTTTCCGGCATTCAGAAGACCTACGATGGCGAGCACCTCGTGGTGAAGAACCTCGATCTCGAAATCAGGAAGGGTGAGTTCGTCACCCTGCTCGGCCCGTCGGGCTCGGGCAAGACGACAACGCTGATGATGCTGGCCGGCTTCGAGGTTCCAACCCATGGCGAAATCTACCTCGCGGAACGGCCGATCAAGAACGTGCCGCCGCATAAGCGCGACATCGGCATGGTGTTCCAGAACTATGCCTTGTTCCCGCACCTGACGATCGCGGAGAATATTGCCTTCCCGCTATCCGTTCGCAACACGGCCAAGGCCGAGGCGCAGGAGCGCGTCAACGCGGCGTTGCGCATGATCAAGATGGAAACCCTGGCGCACCGGCGGCCCGGGCAGCTGTCCGGCGGTCAGCAGCAGCGCGTGGCGCTGGCCCGCGCGCTGGTTTTCAATCCGCAGCTCGTACTGATGGATGAACCCCTTGGCGCCCTCGACAAGCGCCTGCGGGAGCAGATGCAACTGGAAATCAAGCAGCTGCACGAGACGATGGGCATCACCGTCGTCTACGTCACCCACGATCAGAGCGAAGCGCTCACCATGTCGGATCGCATCGCCGTGTTCAACGACGGCATCGTGCAGCAGATCGACCGGCCCGACGCGCTGTATGAGCATCCGGTGAACAGCTTCGTCGCTCACTTCATCGGTGAGAACAACGTGCTGTCCGGCA
Source organism: Bradyrhizobium sp. 613_E4_N2_2 (assembly GCF_052075995.1). Taxonomy (NCBI): domain Bacteria; kingdom Pseudomonadati; phylum Pseudomonadota; class Alphaproteobacteria; order Hyphomicrobiales; family Nitrobacteraceae; genus Bradyrhizobium; species Bradyrhizobium sp. 613_E4_N2_2. The sequence goes on along the minus strand of NZ_CP197234.1, from coordinate 2,021,395 downwards.
CCGTCGAGACGGTCGAGAAGGAATATTGCCGCGTCACGCTGGCTGGTGGCGGCGCCGTGACCGCACGGGCGGTCAATGTATCGGGCGCGGGCGCGTCGACCTCCCTGTCAGTGCGGCCGGAGCGGATCGCCATCATCCCGGACGGCACCTCCAGCGAGGGACCGAACCGACTGCCGGCCAAGGTGCAGAACACCATCTATCTCGGCGACCACGCGCTTGCCGTGCTCGATGTCGCCGGCAACGGGGAGTTCATGGTCAAGCTTCAGCCGGGGACGCATGACGGATTGAGACATGGCAATCTAAGATCTGGTGAAAGCGTATTCATCACCTTCCGTCCCGAGGACTGCCTGGCCCTCGATCCCGTCTGATCCGGACCGGCATCGATCAAGCTCAACGCAACGCAGATGAAGAAGGAACAAGGACCATGCTGAAGCGCAAGACTGGCAAGATTGCTCTGGGGTTCGCCGTGGCGTTCAGCGCCAGCGCCGCGCTGGCCACGGTCGCGCAGGCGCGTGACCTCACCGTCGTGTCGTGGGGCGGCGCCTATCAGGATGCCCAGAAGAAGGTCTATTTCGAGCCGTTCAAGAAAGCAGCCGGCGTCGCGATGAACGACGAGTCCTGGGACGGCGGCGTCGGCGTGTTGCGCGCCAAGGTGCAGGGTGGTGCCGCCACCTGGGACCTCGTCCAGGTCGAGAGCGACGAACTCGCGGTCGGCTGCGAGGAAGGCCTGTTCGAGAAGATGGATTATTCCAAAATCGGCGGCGAGGCCGCCTATATCCCGCCGTCGGTCAATCCCTGCGGCGTCGGCGCCATCCTCTACGATTTCGTTCTCGGCTACGACAAGGACAAGCTGAAGGACGCCCCCAACGGCTGGGCCGACTTCTTCGACACCAAAAAGATTCCGGGCAAGCGCGCCTTGCGTCAGGGCCCGAAGACCACGCTGGAGATCGCCCTCATGGCCGACGGCGTCGCACCGAAGGACGTCTACAAGGTGCTGGCGACCGACGAGGGCGTCGAGCGCGCGTTCAAGAAGCTGGACACCATCAAGGGCGACATCGTCTGGTGGAAGGCCGGCGCCCAGCCGCCGCAATTGCTCGCCTCCGGCGAGGTGGCGATGACCTCGGTCTACAATGGCCGCATCGACACCGCGAACAAGAACGACAAGAAGAATTTTGGCATCGTATGGGACGGAGCGCTCTTCACCCTCGACAGCTGGGTCATCCTGAAGGGTAGCCCGAACAAGGACGCGGCCTACAAGTTCCTGGACTTCGCAGGCAAGGCGGAGAACCAGTCAAAACTGTCGCAGAACATCGCCTATGGCACCTCGAACAAGGACGCAGCCGCCCTGCTCGCGCCCGCCGTTCTCAAGGACCTGCCGACAGCGCCTGACAACATCAAGAACGCGGTCGAGATCAACGTTGGCTTCTGGCTCGAGAACATCGACCGCCTGACCGAGCGCTTCAACAAATGGGCCGCGAAATAACGCGCCCCGCAAGATTCGATCCAAGGCTCGATCCAAGGCTCGACCAATGACGGATGCGCGCTTGACCGGCGCCAATGCGTTGACCGAGGTGCCGCTCAAGCGCCGATTGAGGCGTGCGGAGCGGACACGTCAGGTCAAGGCATTGGCGCTGGTGCTGCCGCTTCTCGTCTTCCTGCTCTTCACCTTCGCAGGCCCGATCGCCGGCATGCTGTGGCGCGCGGTCGATGACCGCGAGGTGCGTCAGGTTCTGCCGCAAACCATCGCTGCTCTCGCCGACTGGGACGGCAAGGACCTGCCGGATGAAAAGGCCTTTGCAGCGCTGGCAAGCGACATCCTGGCGGCGCGCGCTTCCGGCATCATCGCCATCGCGGCCAAGCGGCTCAATTACGCCCTGAACGGTTTTCGTACGATCCTGACCAGCACGGCACGTAATCTGAAGGCGCAGCCGGAGCCCGGCACCGCCAGGGAGACACTGGGCAAGATCAACCCGGCCTGGCGCGAACGGGCCACCTGGACGACGATCAAGGATGCCGGTGGCCCGGTGACCGGATTCTATCTGCTGGCGGCGCTCGACCTGACGCGGAACGTCGATGGTGCGATCGTCGCGGCCGCATCAGACCAGGCGATCTACCGCAACGTCTTCGCCCGCACCTTCCTCATCAGCTTCAGCGTCACGGTACTCTGCCTGATCCTCGGCTTCCCGGTCGCTTACCTACTGGCAACGCTGCCGCCGGGCCGGTCGAACCTGCTGATGATCTTCGTCCTGCTGCCGTTCTGGACGTCGCTTCTGGTCCGCACCTGCGCCTGGATCGTCTTGTTGCAGAGCAAGGGCGTCGTGAACGACAGCCTGCACTGGCTTGGCATCATCGACGAGCCGTTGCGGCTGATCTACAACCGCTTCGGTGTCTGCGTGGCCATGACCCACGTTCTCCTGCCGTTCATGATCCTGCCGCTGTACAGCAGCATGAAAGCGATCTCGCCTGCGTACATGCGTGCCGCCGCCTCGCTCGGCGCGCCACCGACCACTGCCTTCCTGCGGATCTACCTGCCTCAGACCCTGCCCGGCATCGGCGCGGGAAGCCTGCTCGTCTTCATCCTGGCGCTCGGCTACTACATCACGCCGGCCCTCGTCGGCGGCGCCGCCGATCAGATGATCAGCTACTTCATCGCGCTCTACACGACCGAGACGGCCAATTGGGGCCTTGCTTCGGCGTTGGGTGCGGTGCTGCTGCTGGCCACTCTTCTGCTCGCTCTCGTCTACGGCAAGCTGGTGCAGGGACAGCAAGTCACGGGAGGGATGAAGAATTGAGCGATCATTCTTCCCTCCGCACGCCCAGCCAGCGCATCGCGTGGACCGCGACCATCATCATCTCCACGCTGGTGTTCATCTTCCTGATCGCGCCGATCCTTGCGATCATGCCGCTGTCCTTCAGCTCGGGCTCGTACCTCACCTATCCGCTGCCGGGCCTCTCCTTGCGCTGGTACGACGACTTCATCAATTCGCCGCGCTGGATGAATTCGCTGAAGAACAGCATGATCATCGGCGTCGCCTCAACCCTGCTGTCGATGGTGCTTGGCACGCTGGCCGCGCTGGGGCTGGCGCAGTGGAAGAGCCGGTTCAAACCGCTCGTGCTGGCTTTCGTGCTGTCGCCGGTCGTCGTGCCCGGCGTCATCACCGCGGTCGGCCTGTATTTCTTCTTCGCGCCGATCGGACTGACCGGCAGTTATCTCGGCCTGATCCTGGCCCACACCGCGCTGGCGACGCCCTTTGTGGTGATCACGGTCGGCGCGACGCTGCAAAGCTTCGACACCAATCTGGCACGCGCCGCCGCCTCGCTCGGCGCCTCGCCGCTTTATGCGTTCCGCCGCGTGATCCTGCCGCTGATCCTGCCCGGCCTGGCGTCAGGTGCGCTGTTCGCCTTCGCGACCAGCTTCGACGAGGTGGTGATCGTGCTGTTCATGGCAGGTCCGGAGCAGCGCACCCTGCCGCGCGAGATGTTCAGCGGCATCCGCGAGAACATCAGTCCGACCATCACGGCAGCGGCGGTGGTTTTGACCACAGTGTCGGTCATCCTCCTCGCCACCCTGGAAGGCCTGCGCCGTCGCAACGAACGGCTCAAGGGCAGCGGCGCGTGACAGGCGTGCCAGTCCTTCAGACTTGGGACCCGGGCAACCTGCCGTTGACGGGCAGGATGGGAATTATCATGTCGAGTATCGCGACATTACCGATTTGTTCGCAACATTTACGCCATGAGCAAGCGAGACCTTGGTGACGTTCCCTGCCAACGACTTCGGACCAACAGCAGCGAATGAAGTCTGTTCATCGGCCCAACGCGGAAGTCCTGCGACGTCCGCGTTCGCGCCGCGATTAGAGGCATAGCGGACTTCACTGCGTCCCCGATTTATGAGTACACGCCCTAGTTGCGTCGGATATGATCTTTCGCGCCGCGGAGCTTGGCCGCGTAGTCAAACGCGGCGCACTTCCCCAGAGAATTCCTCAACTGTTCAAGCTCGGCGAAGCGGGCGATGTCTTCGTTTATTTCTGGCACGGCGTGCTTGAAAGCATCGTAGGCAGCGCGCATCAGTTGCTCGCGCCGCTGATATTCCTGGAACCCTCCGCCCAAACTGGTTTGGTAGGTGCGGCACTCTGTATCGTCGCTATCGCTACCGCGGCAGCGAAGCATTGCGGCATGCATGTCGAAGCTGAAGTTCTGTTTGCTCGCATAGGTCAGGTGCGTGCTCGACAGGTGCTGCATCACCTCTTCGTTCGAGAACGGGGTATACTCAAGCAGCACATCGTCAAATTGGCCTGTTCCTTGTCCGATGCGCAGCTTGGCGCGAGCGGGCATTAGACCATTGAAGTAGGTGCCTTCATTTGTGAGGTTATCGACTTCCATCGGACGGGTTGTGAAATTGGTGTAGCTGTTTGCGAGCTCGCTGGTCAAAGTGAAGTAGCGTGTCGCGAATTTCTTGACCAGATCATCCATGAGCAAATTAAGAAACACAATGCGTTTGCGGAGGCAGCTGCGCAGGAAATCCTGGTATTCGCCTTTATCGATAAAGTTCATGAACTCGACGTAGTGAACAAACTTGGCAATGTTGCTGATCCTCGTTTCGGCCTCTGCGAGTGCGAAGAACTCGTCCCGGATCTTCTCGAGATCCTGCGGGAAAACGCGATGGGCAGAATTACTGACGAACTTCTGCATGTTTGACTCGATCAGCGCATAATGATCGTTCAGGCGTTCGTCGCGGACGATGTGTTGAATGGTCACAGGTAGGGCGTTCAAAGCATGCAGGATTGCTGCAGCTGTTTGATTTAGAGCGTCGAGCCGGTCACGAATATCGTTGAGCAGATCAATCTGTTGTCTGAGTAGAGCGCGTTCTTTTGCTGCATTGAACAACGACGCAAAGACACTGAAAGCTGTGCTCGCAGCGAACGAGACAGGATTGAAGTTTCCCGAGATCTTTAGAAGGCTCTCAACACTGACGTGGACGCCATCGACTTCAACATTGACGGGGATGCTGCCAATGTTGACGGAATTGCCGTTGAAATCAAACATGTTGCCCCTCACCTGAAATGTTTAAAGGTAAACTTTGGCCCGCCCGCTGTTCGGGTTGCGGATCGTCACTATGATCATTTCTCCGAGGGACCACAACTCCGGCGAGAGACTTGAGCTGCGATGATCGGGCGAAACGAAACCCGCTCGTTTCCGAAGCGGGGCATGATGTGATGACGTGCCGTTCAAATGGGGGCTGGTCTACGCCGCATGCTTGTCAACGTTCGGCACCTCCATCTGCTTGTCCGGCGCGATCGCGTAGTGCTACACGCCGGCTTCGCGGCGCCGCTCGATCGTCTCGCCTTTCTTGAGGGAGTCCCCCTCACCCGCATCGCATCTTCGATGCGCTGCAGCCTCTCCCCGCATGCGGGGAGAGGCGAAGGAAACACCGCCGCGCCCTGCTTATTTCTCCACCCCCTCACGCATCTTTGGCTTAGCTGCCGCGACCGATTGTCGCTAGAACTGTCCCTGCAACAACGCCCCAACAACAACACACAGGGAGAGACATATGCAAAAACTCATCGCCGCGGTTGCGGCCGGCCTCGCTCTCGCCGCCTCGTCAGGCGCGGCGCAGGCGCAGATTTCCGACGATGTCGTCAAGATCGGCGTGCTCACGGACATGTCGAGCCTCTATGCGGACGCGACCGGCAAGGGCTCGCTCGCCGCCGTCGAGATGGCGGTTGCCGATTACGGCGCCAAGGTCGCGGGCAAGCCGGTGCAGGTGGTCGCCGCCGATCACCAGAACAAGCCCGACGTCGGCGTCAACATCGCCCGCAACTGGTACGACAACGACAAGGTCGACGCGATCTTCGACGTGCCGACATCCTCGGTGGCACTGCCGATCTCGGCGCTGACGCGCGAGAAGAACAAGATCAACATCAACTCCGGCGGCGGGTCATCGGACATCACCGGCGTCGCCTGCTCGCCCAACACCGTGCACTGGACCTACGACACCTATGCCCTGTCGAACGTCGCCGGCAAGGCGATGGTGAAGCGCGGCGAGGACACCTGGTTCTTCGTCACCGCCGACTACGCCTTCGGCATGGCGCTGCAGCGCGACGCCGCCAACGTGGTCAAGGAGAGCGGCGGCAAGGTGCTCGGCGAGGTCCGCCATCCGCTCAATTCCTCGGACTTCTCGTCCTTCCTGCTGCAGGCCCAGGCCTCCAAGGCCAAGGTGGTCGCGCTGGCGAATGCCGGCGGCGATACCACCAACGCGCTGAAGCAGGCGGCCGAATTCGGTCTCGTTCAGGGTGGCCAGAAGATGATCGCGCTGCTCCAGGAGATCACCGACACCCATTCGCTCGGCATCAAGGCGACGCAAGGCCTGATCGTCACCGACGCGTTCTACTGGGACATGAACGAGGAGACGCGCGCCTTCTCGAAGCGGTTCAACGAGAAGGTCGGTCATATGCCGACCATGATCCAGGCCGGTCTCTACTCGGCGACCATGCACTATCTGAAGGCGATCGAGGCCATCAAGACCGACGAGGCGCCGAAGGTGATGGAGCAGATGCGCAAAACGCCGGTCAACGACTTCTTCGCCAGGAACGGCAAGATCCGCATCGACGGCCGCATGGTGCACGACATGTATCTGTTCGAGGTGAAGAAGCCGGAGGAGTCCAAGGGCGAGTGGGACCTCTACAAGCTGATCGCCACCGTCCCCGGCGACGAAGCCTTCCGTCCGCTCGACAAGGGTGGCTGCCCGCTGGTGACGCACTGAACGTCTTCTCCCTCTCCCCGCTTGCGGGGAGAGGTGAAAGACGAAAGACACGACAGCGCGCCCGGTGAAAACCGGGCGCGCTTCGTTTCGGCCGTCACGTGAGCAGCATTACTCCGAGTACTTGAACTCGGGCATGTTCTTCAGCTCGTCCTTGCTGGCATTGAACACGGCGTGGTCCGGATACCATTTCGACGTGGACGAGGCGGTCGTAGCCGTCGTCGTCGTGGTCTTCTCGGTGCCGGTCGCAGCGCCGGTGGTCGTGGTCGCCGCAGGCTTCGCGCCCGTGCCGGTGTAGGCGACGGCCTCGTTGACGAACTTCAGCTTCTCGTAGGGGACGGCGACCAGATGCTCGCCCATGCCGAGGAAGCCGCCGACGCCGATCACGGCAATCTTGATGTTGCCGCTCTTGTCCATCAGCAGGTCGTTGATCGAGCCAATGTTCTCGTTGGCGTCGTTGTAGATCTTCAGGCCCGACATCTTCGAGGCACGCCACTCGCCCGACGCAGTCGTCGTCGTTGTGGTGGTGGTGGTGGTGGCCGCGGGCGCTGCCTTGTCGGTGGTGGCGGTCGGGTTTTGCGCGAACGCAACGGTCGCAAGCAGTGCGGTGCCGGCAAGGCCGGCGGCGATCGATTTCATCAACATTGTTGTCCTCTCCTTCAGCAGAAAGCTTATGCGGAGAGAACAGCGGCGATCATCCGCAGTTCCTTTTCTGCGGCAATTTCGTCACGCGATGATGGCGCTGCGCTGCGATGAAAGTTCCTGCGTCACTCAGGAACGTTCGATGAGGAACGTTCCTGATGCACAGTTCCCCGCCGACGATCATGCGCCCTGGGTGAAGCACGATCGCGGCGAGGAACGCGCCGACCTGCGTCGCTCAGGTCAGCTCTTGAAGTCGATTAGAAGTGCGGAGAAATCCGAACCGCCGAATGAGCTGCCGTTGGCGCCGTAGGACGCGCTCGACGATTGCGACTGCTGGAGCGCCTGGAGGAATTGCTGGAGAATGTCCGCCGTGGTCGTGTTGGTCGACGTGCTGCTGGTCGAGTCCGTCGAGGACGAATCCGACGAGCTGTCATCCGGCGGCGGACCGGGCGGCGGTCCGCCCGCACCACCCGGACCACCGGGGCCACCGGCGCCGCCGGGCCCCTTGGCGAAAGCGGACTGAAACACGTTCTTCAGTTCGTCCGCCTGGTCCGAGGTCAGCGTCCCGTTCGACACTTCGTTGGCGATGAGATCGTCGATCTTCGACTTCATCTCGTCCTTGGAAGGACGCGTGCCGCTCGACTGATCGCTGGATCGGCTCGACTGCAAGGCGGTGTCGATATCGGTCAGCGCCGTCGAGAGCGCCGACTGGTCCGACGACGAGATCGTGCCGTCGGAAACGTCCGATTGCAATTGCTGCTGAAGCCGCTGCAGGGGCGACTGGTAGTTACCGGCGGAGGCCGCCGAAATCGAGGTCATAATGGCTCCGTGGCTTTTGCGGGGTTTCGTAAGCGACACCGCCACGGTATGGTTAGCGGCCTTAACGAGACCTTGCCGCTTCCCTGCCCGGGTATTGCCTGCTGTTGCGCCCGGACAGGCAGAAACAATCCGAAACAAAAATCTTCGCCTTTTGGCCCGAATCTTGGACAAACAAAGCGCATGGCCAATCCCAACATCCTGGTCGTCGAGGACGACCGCGAAACCCGGACGTTGATTGCAAAGTACCTGCGCAACAACGCCTGCAACGTCACCACCGTGAGCGATGGTCGGGAGATGTCGCGTGCCTTGGCCGATCACAGGGTCGACCTCATCATCCTCGACGTCATGCTGCCCGGCGAGGACGGCTTGAGCCTGTGCCGCAAGGTACGCTCGGAGGCGCAGACGCCGATCATCATGCTGACCGCGCGCGGCGAGGACGTCGATCGCATCGTCGGCCTCGAGATGGGCGCGGACGACTATCTGCCGAAGCCGTTCAACCCGCGCGAGCTGCTCGCACGCATCAACGCGGTGCTGCGCCGCCAGGCCGCAGCCCAGGCGGCAAGCTCGATCGAGGGCGCCTCCACGCTCGTCTTCGAGGGCTGGCGCATCGATCTGCGCCTGCGCGAATTGCGCAATCCGGAAGGCGCGCGCGTCGCGGTGACCAGCGCCGAGTTCGATCTTTTGCGGACGTTCTGCGAACGGCCCGGCCGCGTGCTGTCGCGCGACAGCCTGCTCGACCTCACGCAAGGGCGCAACACCGGCTCGTTCGAGCGCTCGATCGACGTGCTGGTCAGCCGCATCCGCCGCAAGATCGAGCCCAATCCGGCCGATCCCACCATCATCAAGACGGTGCGCTCCGGCGGCTATCTGTTCACGCCCAGAACCGAAGCGGCCGGGACTGAAGCAGCTGGCAATGAAGCGGTCGCGGCGACCCTGGGCAGTTAGTGGAGCGGTCGTCATGACGCCGTTCCGCTTCTTCCACCTCAAAAGCATCGGTGGACAGATCGCCGCGCTGGTGGTGGCGTCGATCGTCGCGCTGCATCTGATCCTCACCGCCAGCTTTCTGATCAGCCGGCCGGACCGGGCCGAGCCGCCGCCCGACGCCGCCCATCAGCTCGCGGACGCGGCGCTGCTGCTCAACGGCACGGATGCGAGCGAGCGGCCGCGCATCCTCGCCAATATCGTGCGTGCGTTTCCGAAGGCCGGCATCGAGCTCCTCGCGCCGGGGACCTTCTCCGTCGCCGACGACAGGGAGGGCCCGCATCTGCGCAACGTGCGCCGGCATCTCGGCCATCAGTACAAGGTGGTCGCGCTGCCCCCGAATTTCGGCGTGCACCGCGTCGCGGTCGAGCTTCCCGACGGCAGCGTGATCGCAGGCCGCGTCGAGCAGGGCCCGCATCCGCCGCGGTTCTGGGGCGGCCCCTGGATGATAACGCTGCTGTTCGCGCTGATCAGCGTCACGATGCTCGGCCTGTGGGCGGCCTACGCGCTGGCCGCGCCGCTGTCCTCGTTTGCCAGGGCCGCCGAGAATTTCAGCCTGGACGGGGCGGCCGATCCGCTGCCCGAGCGCGGCCCGGAGGAGATCCGCTCGGTCGCGCGCGCGCTCAACCGCATGCATGAGCGGATCGCGCGGCTGATGTCGGATCGCACCCGGATGCTGGCGGCGATCAGCCACGACCTGCGAACGCCGATCACCCGGCTGCGCCTGCGCGCCGAGTTCATCGAGGACGAGGGCAACCGAAGGCGCATGCTGATCGATCTCGACCAGATGCGCTCGATGCTGGAATCCGTGTTGTCGCTGCTGCGCAACGACCGCAAGATCGAGGCGGTGACGCTGGTCGACATCGCGAGCACGCTCCAGGTCATCGCCGACCAGTTCGGCGACATGGGCCATGTCGTGCACTATGACGGCCCCGCTTCGGCTACGGCCGCCGCGCGGCCCGACGAGCTGCATCGGGGCGTCACCAACCTCGTCGAGAACGCGGTTCGCTTCGGCGCCGAAGTGACGATCCGCCTCGACGTATCAGGCACCAGGCTCGTCATCGACGTCGAGGACGACGGCCCCGGCATCTCGGATGCGCGCAAGCAGGAGATGCTGGAGCCGTTCGCGCGCGGCGACGACGCGCGCACCATGGACGAGCACACCGGCTTCGGGCTCGGCCTGTCGATCGCGCGCGCCATCGCGATCGCTCATGGCGGCGAATTGTCGTTGCACGACCGCGCGCCGCACGGGCTGATCGTGCGGATGCAGTTGCCGGTATGGCAGCAGCCGCGGCGGGCGGCGTAAGGCACGCCTCAGGCGGCGAGCGGCGGATGCTCGATCGGGTGCTCATCGAAGATCGCCACCGCCTCAAAGCGGTAGCCGCAGGCGTGGCATTTCCAGAGATAGGAAACGCGGCCTTCGCCCGGCTCGATCCAGTCCGGAGACGGGATCGGTGCCCCACATTGCGCACAGGGGTTCTGCTTGGGGATGTCGCCGATGTCTGCTCGGGTCATGGACGTTCTCCCGAATTTTGAATAGCGATTTTTGGGCGAATGCACGAATAGACAGACCTGCTGTCGCGTAACGCACATCGCCAAGTGCAATCCTAACCTGGGTTTGAGTCGTAAAAACGACGGCCCCGCGAAAATCGCCGCTGGCGGCGTTTCGCCACATCATCGCCGTGTTCCCACGGCCTAACGCGCACGGGTGCAGGTTCGTTCTGCCGAGGAATAATTCAATGAAAATTTTGCGTATTGCCGTGGTCGCTGCGGCCGGGCTGATGTTGCCCCAGGCCGCATTCGCGGGCGAAGCCGAATATGCCGAGATGGTCGCGGCCCATGCCCGCGCCAACGGCGTGCCGGAAGCGCTGGTGCATCGCGTCATCATGCGCGAGAGCCGCTATCAGCCCGGCCTGATCGGTCGCGGCGGCACCATCGGCCTGATGCAGATCAAGCTCGCGACCGCCCGCGGGGTCGGCTACACCGGCGACGCCGCCGGCCTGCGCGATCCCAACACCAACCTCACCTACGCCGTCAAATACCTCGCCGGCGCCTATCGCGCCGCCAACGGCGACCACGCCCGAGCCGTGCGTTATTTCGCGGGCGGCTATTACTACGTTGCAAAGCGGCAGCGTCAGGAGGCCATGCAGGTCGCCAATATGGGCGACACCTGGCTCGAGCCGAACGGCAATCCGCAGCCGATGCTCGGGACGGCGCCGCATAAGAAGCTGGCCCAGCGCGTCAGCAATGCGCGGGCGCAGGTTCCCAACCACTAGCCACCGTCATTCCGGGGCGATGCGAAGCATCGAGCCCGGAATCTCGAGCTTCCCCGGTGCGCAATTGCGCACCCGGGGTTCGGTCCGGCGGACCGCGCCGGAATGTCAGCCCTGTGGCTAGCGCGTTGACCACCCCGTCCCGCTGGCATACATTAGAGCCGTTCCGAGGGGTGCTCCGAGGAGGAGCTGAGATACCGCTAAATGGGTCAGAAGGCCCAGGACCGCGGTGACCCTTTGAACCTGATCCGGGTCATGCCGGCGAAGGGACAGGGATGTTGCAGACCACCAAGCGACCGGATTCCCCGGTATCCATCATCGGCGCAGGCATTGCAGGTGCCTGGCAGGCGCTTTTGTTCGCGCAGGCCGGCCATGCCGTGACGCTACACGAGCGCGGTGACGCCGCGATGACCGATTCCACCAGCCATTGGGCCGGCGGGATGCTCGCGCCCTGGTGCGAGGCGGAGGTCGCCGAACCCATCATCTCCAGGCTCGGCCAGCGCTCCCTGGACATCTGGCGGCGCGAGCTGCCGGACACCCCCTTCAATGGCTCGCTCGTCGTCGCCCACCCGCGCGAGCGCAACGATTTCGAGCGCTTTGCGCGGATGACCGAAGGCCACCGCCGGCTAGATGCGACCAGCCTTGCCGAGCTCGAGCCGTCGCTGGAGGGCCGCTTCCGCGACGCGCTGTTCTTCCCGACCGAGGGCCATGTCGAGCCGCGCCGCGTGCTGCCGAAGCTGCACGAGCGCATCCGCGCCGCCGGCGGCATCATCAAGTTCTCCAGCGACGTCTCCGCCAAAGACCTCGACGGTATCGTGATCGACTGCCGCGGCCTCGGCGCGCGCGACGAGCAGCCGGAGTTGCGCGGCGTCAAGGGCGAGATGATTTTGATCGAGACCGGCGAGGTGCGGCTGGCGCGCCCGGTGCGGCTGATCCATCCGCGCTGGCCGCTCTACGTGATCCCGCGCGAGGACAATCTGTTCATGCTGGGCGCGACCTCGATCGAGGCCGAGGACACCGGCGTCAGCGTGCGCTCCGCGCTGGAGCTGCTGGGTGCGGCCTATGCCGTGCATCCTGCTTTCGGCGAGGCCCGCATCGTCGAATTCGGCTCGGGCTTGCGCCCCGCTTTCCCCGACAATCTGCCGCGCATCGGCATTCGTGGCGGCCAGATCAGCGTTAACGGGCTCTACCGCCACGGCTTCCTGATCGCACCGGCGCTCGCCGAGCTGACGCTGCAATACGTCCAGCGCGGCCAGATCGACAATGAGGTGATGCAATGCGCGTGATCGTCAACGGCGAGCAGCGCGAGGTGAATTCCGCAAGCGTCGACGCGCTGCTGGCCGAGCTCGACTACGAGGGCACCCATTTCGCGATCGCGCTCAATTACGACGTCGTGCCGAAAAGCCGCTGGGCCGAGACCCACCTCAAGGCCGGCGACGAGATCGAGATCATCACGCCGCGGCAGGGAGGGTGAGGGAGATGATGGCACGCTCTCTCCACTTGTCGTCCCCGCGAAGGCGGGGACCCATAACCACAGGGAGCGGTTATGGCGGCCGGTCTCTCCCCACGTGCCCCAAGAGAAATCACGCGGTATGGGTCCCCGCCTTCGCGGGGACGACAGTTGAACTTGAGGAGACACCTCGGACATGGTGACCTTCTACGGCAAATCCTTCCCCTCCCGCCTCCTGATCGGCAGCGCGCTGTATCCCTCGCCTGCGATCATGCAGGCGGCGATCCGTGCCTCCGGCTCGAACATCGTCACGGTATCGCTGCGCCGCGAAGCCGCCGGCGGCAAGACCGGGGACGCATTCTGGAATCTGATCCGCGAGCTCGACGTCAGCGTGCTGCCGAACACCGCCGGCTGCCGCAGCGTGCGCGAAGCCGTGACCACCGCAAAACTCGCGCGCGAATTGTTCGGCACATCCTGGATCAAGCTGGAAGTGATCGCCGACAACGACACGCTGCAGCCCGACGTCGTCGGCCTGGTCGAAGCCGCCACCATCCTGATCAAGGACGGCTTTGAGGTGTTCCCCTATTGCACCGAGGATCTCTCGGTCGCGAACCGCCTGGTCGATGTCGGCTGCAAGGTCGTCATGCCCTGGGCCGCGCCGATCGGCTCGGCCCGCGGCATCACCAACCGCGACGCGCTGAAACTGCTGCGCGAGCGCCTGCCTGATATCACGCTGGTGGTCGATGCCGGCATCGGCGCGCCGTCGCATGCGGCCGAGGCGCTCGAACTCGGCTACGACGCCGTGCTGCTCAACACCGCCATCGCTAAAGCCGCCGATCCCGTCGCGATGGCCAATGCCTTCCGTCTCGGCTGTGATGCCGGCCGCACCGCCTACGAAGCCGGGCTGATGAACGCCCGCGACTTCGCTTCCCCCTCCACCCCTGTCGTTGGGACACCATTCTGGCATGCCGTATCCTGATCGCTTCTATCCCGTCGTCGACAGCCTCAAATGGGTCGAACGCCTGACCAAGCTCGGCGTCGGCACCATCCAGCTGCGCGCGAAAGACCTCAACGATGCCGACGCGCTCCAGATCGTCACCGATGCGCTGGCGATCACGAAGGACACGCAGGCCAAGCTGGTCGTGAACGACTATTGGCGCGCGGCCGTCGTCGCCGGCGCAAAATATCTGCACCTCGGTCAGGAAGACCTGGCGGAAGCGGACCTCAAGGCCATCCGCGAGGCCGGCCTGTCGCTCGGCATCTCCACCCATGACGACGCGGAGCTAGAGACCGCGCGTGCCGCAGAGCCCGACTACGTCGCGCTCGGTCCGATCTTCTTCACCACGCTCAAATCGATGCGCTTCGAACCGCAGGGCATTCCGAAGATCACGGAATGGAAGAAGCGGATCGGCAGCATCCCGCTGGTCGCGATCGGCGGCATCAAGTTCGAGCACGCCGCGGAGATCTTTGCCGCCGGCGCAGATTCCATCGCCGTCGTCAGCGACGTCACCCAAAACGCCGACCCGGACGCGCGAGTCAAACAATGGCTTGGCGATTCCGCCAAAGCCGCCTGAACGAGAGATACAACGGAGGATCCCATGAACATCCGCTCCAACCCCGACAAGACCGTTCCCGCCGTCACCACCGGCCCGCTGCCCTCGTCGCGAAAAATCTTCGCGTCTCCGGACGCTGCGCCCGACATCCGCGTGCCGTTGCGCGAGATCATCCTCTCCGAGGGCGCCGGCGAGCCCAACCTGCCGGTCTACGACACCTCGGGCCCCTACACCGACCCGACCGTTACCATCGACGTCAACGCCGGCCTGTCGCGCAACCGTCTCGCCTGGGTCAAGGAGCGAGGCGGCGTCGAGGAGTATCAGGGCCGCGATATCAAGCCGGAGGACAATGGCAACGTCGGCGCCTCGCATGCCGCAAAGGCCTTCACCGCGCACCACAAGCCGCTGCGCGGCCTCGACGGCCACAAGATCACCCAGCTCGAATTCGCCCGCGCCGGCATCATCACCAAGGAAATGATCTACGTCGCCGAGCGCGAAAACCTCGGCCGCAAAAAACAGCTCGATCGCGCGGAGGCAGCGCTGGCCGACGGCGAAAGCTTTGGCGCCGAAGTCCCTGCCTTCATCACCCCGGAATTCGTCCGCTCCGAGATCGCGCGCGGCCGCGCCATCATCCCCTGCAACATCAACCACGCTGAGTTGGAGCCGATGATCATCGGCCGCAACTTCCTCACCAAGATCAACGCCAATATTGGCAACTCCGCCGTGACGTCGTCGGTGGAAGAGGAAGTCGACAAGATGGTGTGGGCGATCCGCTGGGGCGCCGACACCGTGATGGACCTCTCCACCGGCCGCAACATCCACACCACCCGGGAATGGATTCTGCGCAACGCGCCGATCCCGATCGGCACCGTGCCGATTTACCAGGCGCTGGAGAAGTGCGAAGGCGATCCCGTCAAACTGACCTGGGAGCTCTACAAGGACACGCTGATCGAGCAGTGCGAGCAGGGCGTCGACTACTTCACCATCCACGCCGGCGTGCGCCTGTCCTATATCCACCTCACCGCCAACCGCGTCACCGGCATCGTCAGCCGCGGCGGCTCGATCATGGCGAAGTGGTGCCTGGCGCATCACAAGGAGAGCTTCCTCTACACCCATTTCGACGAGATCTGCGACCTCATGCGCAAGTATGACGTCTCGTTCTCGCTCGGCGACGGCCTGCGCCCCGGCTCGATCGCGGATGCCAACGACCGCGCGCAGTTCGCCGAACTCGAGACGCTCGGTGAACTGACCAAGATCGCGTGGGACAAGGGCTGTCAGGTCATGATCGAGGGCCCCGGCCACGTGCCGATGCACAAGATCAAGATCAACATGGACAAGCAGCTCAAGGAGTGCGGCGAGGCGCCGTTCTACACGCTTGGACCGCTGACCACCGACATCGCGCCGGGCTACGACCACATCACCTCGGGCATTGGCGCCGCCATGATCGGCTGGTTCGGCTGCGCCATGCTCTGCTACGTCACGCCGAAGGAGCATCTCGGCCTGCCTGATCGCAACGACGTCAAGGTCGGCGTCATCACCTACAAGATCGCTGCGCACGCCTCCGACCTCGCCAAGGGCCACCCGGCCGCCCAGCTCCGCGACGACGCGCTCTCCCGCGCCCGTTTCGACTTCCGCTGGAGCGACCAGTTCAACCTCGGCCTCGACCCCGACACCGCCAAGAACTTCCACGACGAGACCCTGCCGAAGGAAGCCCACAAGGTCGCGCATTTCTGCTCGATGTGCGGACCAAAATTCTGCTCGATGAAGATCACCCAGGACGTGCGGGACTATGCGGCGACGCTGAACGACCCGAACAGCGTGGGCATGTCGATGAGCGGCACCGCCGAGGACGGCATGGCGAAGATGAGCGCGAAGTTCAAGGAGATGGGCTCAAGCGTGTATCTGGATGCGGAGAAGGTGAAGGAGAGCAATCGGGTGCTGTGAAGGATATCCCTACTCCATCGAACTCAGGGGCCGGGTGAAAGTCCGGCCCCTCTCATTATGAGACTATCTTGTAACTAGAGCCTCCTACCATCGCTCTTTGACCGAGCGCCTTCGCGGAACGGCTAGCCTTAGCGTCCGCTAGCTCAACTCCAGCGCCCGCATTAGAACTTGATTGGCATTCTCGAAATTTTGGCGTTGATCCCGAATTCCGTAGGCCCACTTTTCGCCGTGGAATAAATTATTCCTCAGCCGATACGTGATCAACAATAACGCCGCAATCATGTCCTTCGGAGTTGGCTGTTCTTGGCTCAGAGCCTCCTCGACCAACTTCCGGCAATCGCTCCGTCCAAATCTTAGTCCTTCGAAGAGATCACCGAAGGTTCCATTCAAGAAATAGCGAGACCTGAAATAGTGAAACGCACCTTCAAATGGATCGCGCTGGAGTCCTCTCGTCGAATCCCAATCCTCTACTTTCCTAACAAGACCCACAGCGTTTGCCCGCGCGTTCATTACCTGTAACTCAAACAGGCCCCATAGAAGAGAAAAGTGCGCAATGGCAGCCCGTTCTCGCTCATTCAGTTGAGCGTAGCCAAGAGCACGATTTGCGAGCCAATTTTCGGGATCAATCACGTTAAGCACTCCAGTCGAGTTAGCAAGCGCAGCCCGGATGAGCGCAGCGATATCCGGGGTCTTTGCTTTCCCGCATATCGCTCCGCTCATGCGGGCTACAACAGCTCAAGCTAAGAATTCGGTATCGAAGACTCATCGAATGGAGACGTACTCGGCTAGGTTAACTCCCTTTCGAATTTCGGTTCCGTACGATTCGTGGATGCCAGCTCTGATAGCGACCTCCTTACAAGATATTCCTTCGAGTTGACTCGCCCACCGAATGCCGAACAGATGAATAGCTATCACTTTCTTGCCTTCTTCGGCGGTGTCATAGTCTTGGCGCAACTGATCCGCCAACTCTTGAACGATCACGGAGAGCTCCCTCTTAATCTTTTAGTGCGCTTGTTGGTGTCACGGGTTGAATGGACGCATTTGTGACCGGCTGAGCTTTCTTATGCAACTGGCAAACCTAGAAGCTGTCGACTTGCCTGAAATCCCCCACCGCCTCCCCGATCAGCTCCGCCCCAACCTCCGCCTCGTCTTCGTCGGCACCGCCGCCAGCACGCGCTCGGCCGCGGTCGGACACTACTACGCCCATCCCGGCAACCGGTTCTGGCGCGCGATCCATGAAGCCGGCATCACGCCGCGGCGGTATCAGCCGGGCGAGTTCGCCATGCTGCTCGAACTCGGGATCGGCTTCACCGATCTCTCCAAGTCGGGCGCCGGGATGGATCATCAGATCGCGACTGAAACGATCGACGTGCCCGGCTTCAGGGCCAAGATCGAAACATATCGGCCGCGGACGATTGCGTTCACGAGCAAGAAGGCCGCGAGCTTGTTTTACGGCAGGCCGTCGAGTGGGATCGCGCTGGGGCGGCAGCCGCGCGAGGAGAAGCTCCCCGACGTGTTCGTGCTGCCCTCGCCGTCCGGCGCTGCGTCCGGTCACTGGACGCTGGAGCCTTGGCGGGAGCTTGCGGCGTGGATCGCTGCGTTGGACGCTCAACCCCCACAGACCTCATCCTGAGGAGACCGCGCAGCGGTCGTCTCGAAGGATGGCCGCAGGCGACATCCGGGCCTGCATGGTTCGAGACGGCGCTTCGCGCCTCCTCACCATGAGGAGTTAGAACACCCGTTGCCGCCCTAAAGATCGAAATTGGTCGGCAGCATGACCACGTCGCGAATGGTCATGCCGCGCGGCCGTGTCAGCATGAACATCACGACCTCAGCCACGTCACTGGCCTCCAGCAGGCTACCCGTTTCCCTGGCTTCCTTCAGCTTCTCCGGCGGCCAGTCCGCGAGCAATGAGGTGACGACCGGGCCGGGCGAGATCGAGCCGACGCGAATGCCGTGCTTGAAGACCTGGCGCCGCACCGTCTGGACGAAGCAGTTGATCGCCCATTTGGACGACGCATAGACCGGCTCCCAGGGCGTCGGAAAATGCGCCGCCAGCGAGCTCGTGACGATGATGTCGCCGCTCCGGCGCGCGATCATGTGCGGCAGCACGTCGTGCACGTTCTTCATCACGACGTTGACATTCAGGTTCAGCATCCGGTCGATGGCCATAGTGTCGGCATCGACCAGATCGCCGCCGACATAGGTGCCAGCATTCGCATGCAGGATGTCGAGCTGGCCTGCCTTCTCCAGGACGCGCGGCAGCAACGATGCGCAGTCCCTGGGATCCAGGAGGTCGACGACCAGCGGGATCACGGCGTCGCCATGCCTGTTGCTGAGCGCCTTCAGCGCGGCCTCGTCGCGGTCGACCATCACCACGCGCGCGCCCGCGGCCAGCATTGCTTCAGTGCTCGCCAACCCGATGCCCGACGCGGCCCCGGTCACGGCAGCAACCTTGCCTTCCAATTCGTTTCCCATGGGATCACCATCCTGCTGATGGTCGTCAGTATAGCGATGCAAGGCGAATTGGCGATGCGGATGGTTGGCTTCGTAGGGTGGGCAAAGGCGCTCTTGCGCCGTGCCCACCATCTCTCAACAAATCCGGAAGAACGGTGGGCACGGCGCGCGAAGAGCGCGCCTTTGCCCACCCTACGGCACCGTCACCCCGCATACGCCCTATCGAGGTCCGCGATGATGATCTTCCGCATCTCCATCATCGCCTGCATGACGCGGTTCGCTCTGGTACGGTCGGGATCGCCGAGGTAGCGGCCGAGCGCCGACGGGATCACCTGCCAGGACAGTCCAAATTTGTCCTTGAGCCATCCGCATCGGGATTCCTCGCCACCGTCGGCAGTGAGGCGGCTCCAGAAGTAGTCGACCTCGGCCTGCGTCTCCACGCTGATGAAGAACGAGACCGCCTCGGTGAAGCGGTATTGCGGCCCGCCGTTGAGCGCGTGGAAGCGCTGGCCTTCGAGTTCGAACACCGCCATGAGGTCGCTGACGGTCTCGACTTTTGCGTTGGGGAACACCGCTTTGTAGAAGGCGACGGCTTCCTGGACGTTGTTGGCGAACCAGAGGAACGGCGTGATTGACGTCATGAAATTGTATCCTTTCGTCTTGGACCGGACGCGCGACCATCGCTGCAAGGACGAGCGGCGGAACGGTGTTCCGACACGGGCGCCGGACTTTTTACGGCGCCCCTGTCGGAACCCGAGCCGGCCGTTCGTCCTTTGAATGCAACGCCGATCACCCCGGAGCCGCCAGATGCCCACCATCACAGCCTTCGAAAACTCACCCGACCGCGGCAAGGGGCAGGCGCGCGACATGCGCGTTCGCTGGGCGCTCGAGGAAGTGGGCCTGCCCTGCGACGTCCGCCTCGTGTCGTTCGCGGCGATGAAGGACCCCGCCCATCTTGCGCTGCATCCGTTCGGGCAGATTCCGACCTATGAGGACGGCGATCTCGCCTTGTTCGAGTCCGGCGCGATCGTGCTCCATATCGCCGAACGCCATGATGGATTGTTGCCAAAGGATGCGAATGCGAGGAGCCGCGCGATCGCATGGATGTTTGCCGCGCTCAACACGCTGGAGCCGCCGATCGTCGAGTTCGGGATGACGATGCTGTTCGAGCGCGACAAGGGCTGGTACGAGGAGCGGCTGCCGGTCCTGAAGGATCGGGTCCGTATCAGGCTCGGCGAATTGTCGCGTCGCCTCGGCGAGGCCGAGTGGCTCGACGGCGCGTTCAGCGCCGGCGATCTCATGATGGTGACGGTGCTGCGCCGGTTGAATGCATCTCGCCTGCTGGAGGAATATCCCGACCTCTCGGCCTATGTCGCCCGCGGCGAAGCGCGGCCTGCATTCCGGCGGGCGTTCGATGCGCAACTGGCGGTGTTCACCGCCGCATCGACCAGCAGATAGAGGCCGCGCCTCTCACTGAAGCGGTACATCACCCCGAATTAATACGTCGAACGGGCGACGCCGGGCGTCCTCCGATCGAATGACGCTGCGCACAATGCGCAAGGACAGTTGCCAGCCCGTCGCTCCGGCGATACGACTTGAGGTGGAAGAGCCTGATATCAACCGGCCCGCAGGAAGGCACCGCCATGAGCGACGATCTCTCCGGCGTCTGGGATGGCAGCTACATTCAACCGGGCACCGGAATGGTCACCTTCACCGCAACTCTGGTCGAAACCGGCGGCGCGCTCAGCGGAAGCGTGACCGAGCCCTGCTCGAACCCGCGATGCCCGCTGCGCACCCACAACGCCTCGATCGCGGGTCAGCGCTCCGGCAACGCGGTCTCGTTCGTCAAACACTACGAGCCGCCCGGCCACGGCTACGACACGGTCCATTACGAAGGCACGGTGAACGCCGAGGCGACCGAAATCGACGGGCGCTGGCAGCTGCAGGGCTCTTCCGGCGCGTTCCTGATGATCCGCGCCAGCAAGGCCGCGCAAGCGGCCACGACGGAGCAACACGCCAAGGTGCCATCGCGCTGAAGGGAGCGACCATGCTGACCCTCTATTCCTATCCGGAACTGTTCGGCGTCGCCGACAACAACGGCTACGGCCTCAAGGTCTACGCGTTCCTGAAGCTAGCAGGCGTGCCGTTCGTGCACGAGCACGTCTTCGATGCCTCTGCCGCGCCGCGCGGGCAGCTGCCTTACGTCGTCGACGACGGCGAGACCATCGGCGACAGCGAGACAATCATTGCGCATGCGATCGCCAAATATCGTCTGAGCATCGATGCCGCGCTGTCGCCGGACGCACGGCGGACCAATCATCTCGTCACCCGCATGCTGGACGATCTCTACTGGGTGATGTCGTATTCGCGCTGGAAGGACGATCGGTTCTATCCGGCATTCCGCGACGCCTTCATCGCGCAGCATCCGCAGATCGACGCGGCCGGATTCGAGAAAGCCAAGGCCTACAACGCGCAGCGCTATTATTACCAGGGCATCGGCCGCTACACGCCCGAACAGGCCTACGCGCGGGGGCTTGCCGATCTGCAAGTGCTGGCCGAGATCGTGCCTACGGCAGGCTTCGTCCACGGCGCAGCGCCGACCAGCTGTGATGCCGGCATCTACGGCTTCATCGCCAACATCTATTATTTTCCGATCCCGACGCCGCTGAAGGCCTTCGTCGATGCGCACGCCAATCTCGTCGCGCATTGCGAGCGGATTCATGCGGCGGTGAGTTCGTAGTTCGTAGGGTGGGCAAAGGCGCGCTCCTTGCGCGCCGTGCCCACCATGCATCCGCATTTGCGGTACGAATGGTGGGCACGCTTCGCTTTGCCCACCCTACGCCTCGCGCCTTACCGCATCGTGATCGCGAGCCCGCTCAGATCCGCATTCGCCATCAGGCCGGTCTGGTAGCCCGACAGCTCCAGCACCGCGCCCTTCTGGTTGGTCAGCACGATGGCGCGAGCGCCACGGCCGACGGCAAGACCGGCACCGGCCGCGCCATAGACGCCGGCGACGTCGGAAGGACGGTTGATGTTGGAGACGCGGCCACGCAGCACGGTCTTGGAGCCGCCGAACACGAGGCCGTAGTCGAGCCCGCCGGTCGAGAGCCCATACGAGCGACCGCGGAAGTTCAGCACGCCCGAGCCGCCCGAACCGCCGATGATCCAGCCCGCCTTGTAGATCGTCAGCACCACGGTGCCGCCGTCGGCCAGCGCCGAGGTCGAAAGGCCGGCCAGAGCGGCAATGGCGACCAGCGCGGCGCGGAAGGTGGTAGCGAGCTTCATGGGGCGTCTCCGGGGGCTATTTTTCAAGGGAGGATTCGAATCAGACGCAGCGAATGTATCCGATGGATCGCGGCGGCAACATGATGGAGCAGCCGTGAGGCGTCTGCCGCAGCAGCGCATTCAACTGTCATCGCCCGGCTCGACCGGGCGATCCAGTACGCCGAGACGGCAATGAGATGCGAAGAAGCCGAGGCGTACTGGATGCCCCGCCTGCCGCCTACGCTAAAGCTTCGGCGCCCCTGGACCTCAGCCCCGGCGAAGCCTTGGCGTAGCCGGGTCGCGGGGCATGACGGCGGAGTTTGAGGCCGCCTACCGGCACCACCGCCATGATGCCATTCTGCCCCTGTTTTGCCCGACGGAGCAAGCGAATTGTTCGGCTATACCGAATTTGAAACGCTCACGATTTCTACGGTGCATGGGGTTGTTTTCGCGTTTTTGTTTTACCAGCCTTCCCCAATGCCGATTGCAACTCCCCCGCATGTCGCTACGCTCGTGTGGGCGACGCGACCGTTCCATCCGAGGTGATCCCATGTCGATCCAGCATTTCGCACCCCCGCCGCACGTCAAGGCGCCGCCGCTGTCCTTTGCCACGCGTGTCGGCGATCTCCTGTTCGTCTCCGGCATTCCCGGCTTCGACGGCAATGGCGCGCTGCCGGACGGTTTCGAGGCGCAGTTCGCCAACGTCGCCGTCAACATCAAGCGCGTGCTGGACGAGGCCGGCGCGACGGTCCGCGATCTCGTCAAGGTCAACGTGCTGCTCACGCGCGCTTCCGACGTCGCCGCGATGAACGCACTCTATGCCGGCGCGTTCGGCCCGCCGCCCTACCCGGCGCGCACCACCTGCGTCGTGCAGGCCCTGCCCGACCCGAAAATGCTGATCGAGATCGAGGCAATTGCATCACTGGCGAAGTGAGCCACGCTTAGCGTATGTGTCTTGGCGCATGTGTCTTGGCGTATGAGTCTTGGCGTATGTGTCTTGTCGGGCACTCGGCCGAACCAAGTGCACGGCTCCCTCTGACATATCCGTGAAACGGCCGCCCCTCGGCTTGCCAAGGACCTGCTTTTACCGCACGGATTTTCGGGTCCCACATCCCCACAAGGAGATTTTTCATGCGTCGCGTTCTCGCCCTCTGTGCCGTTGCCGGCATCGCCACCTCCGTGTTTGCCGTGCCGGCGTCGGCGGCGGTCGGCTATTACGTGATCCGCTGGGACAACACCGGCATCTGCCAGGTCTGGAACGAGGACCTGAAGTACAAGCCGTTCCAGTGGGGCGCGTCGACCTACAAGGTCGTCAGCAAGCCGGTCCCGACCTTCACCGCGGCTTCGGATCTCCAGATCAAGCTGCGTTCGGAGCGCCGCTGCACGCTCTGAGCGTCACGCGACCAATTTGATTTTGAGGGCGGGCCGCGCGAGCGACCCGCCCTTTTCCTTTGCAGGCGCGCGCTGGTTTTCCGGCTCAAATGACGCATTTCCTGCGCGCACGCTTTGAACCTGATCGGCCGGCGGAGCTACTCACAACTTGTCCGGGGCGCATCCCCAAAAGCGCCCCACACCATGCCTCCCCGTCATTGTCGGGAGGCGCATCACATCTTTCATTTGAGGAGCTGATCATGCGTCGTATTTCCGTGCTGTGCGCTGCTGCCGGTCTTGCCGTCACTGCCTTCGTCGCCGCGAGCCCTGCCGAAGCCAGCTATCACCTGATCCGCTGGCAGGACACCGGCTTCTGCCAGATCTGGGACGAGAGCATCCCGACCGCGCCGTGGCCCTCCGACTACGCCCGCGTCAGCACGACCGTGCCGACCTTCGTCGACGCACTCGTGCTGAAGGATCACGCGTTGAAGAGCGGTCACTGCACCTGGTAAGATTTCGATCGGCGGATCGACGAGCGGGCAAGGGCGCGACGCGTTCTTGCCCGCTCTTTTTTTGCCTGCACAGAGCGGACCGACGAGGCGCAGCGACAGCGCGCCCTCACGCGTCCTTGTGCGCGCCGGGATGGATCAGGATGTCGCGCGCAGCGGCGAGGTCGATGAAGGCTTGCGCGCTTCCGCCCTGGTCGGGATGCTTGCCCTTGGCGGCGCGACGGTAGGCCTGGTTGATGTCGTCGCAGGTGAGCTGCACGGCAAGCGGCAGGCCGAGCATCCTGCGGGCACGATCTTCGCTCGAGAGCTTCTTCGGCATGGCGTTGCGGCGGCCGAAGCGTGGCGCGGTGAGATCATGGACGACCTCGAGGATCACGCCGATGCGGCGCTGGGCCGCCAGCGTGACGCTGTGATCGTCATTGTCCACGGCCTGGCGCAGCACCGGAAGCGCCTGCTCGGCCGCCTGGCGCAGCGTGGCATCCGTGCTCATGCGCACGATCTCGGCGACGAGCCGGCCCGCCTCGGCCCAGCCGGCCGGCTGCGCCGACCGCAGGCGTTCGAGAGCGAGTTTCCAGGATTCAAGCCGTCCCATCATGCGCGCAACGTTTAGCAATGAAGATCAGTATGCCAAGGCGGCCGTTTCCGACCCCTTAATTTCGAGTTAGCCTTTCATGAAACTTCGAAACGAATCCAGGGGGAAATTGTCATGGCATTGCTCGCAAACCATATCGCCGTCGTCACGGGCGCCGGATCCGGCATCGGCCGGGCGATCGCGGCCGGCTACGCCCGCGAGGGCGCGCGAGTGGTGCTGCTCGACGTCAACGCCGACACGGTCGCGGAGGCCGCGCAGGAGATCCGCAAGGCCGGCGGCAAGGCCGAGAGCTTTGCGCTCGATGTCACCAAGCGTGACGACTGTTTTGCGCTCGCCAGGCAGGTCGCCGACAAGGTCGGGCAGGTCTCGATCCTCGTCAACAATGCCGGCATCACCCGACGCAACGCCTTCACCGCGGACACGGAGACGGTGGCGAAGGACTGGAACGACATCATCTCGCTCAACCTCAACGGCGTCTTCAACGTGACGCAGGCGTTCCTCGCGCCGCTGCGGGCCGCCAGGGGCCGCATCGTCAATATCGGCTCGATCCAGTCCTTCGTGCATCTGCGCACGCCGAGCTCGGCGGCGTATACGACCTCGAAGCACGGCGTGCTCGGCTTCACCAAGGCGCTCGCGGCCGAGCTCGGCAAGGAAGGCGTGCGCGTCAATGCGATCGGGCCGGGCTTCATCGAGACCAACATCAACGCCAACGTGCGCGCGACCAATCCGGCGCTGGTGCAGGCCTTCGTCGATCACACCCCGCTGGCGCGCACCGGCAAGCCCGAGGACATCGTGGGCCCCGCGATCTTCCTGGCGTCGGATCTGTCGGCCTATGTCACGGGGACGATCGTGATGGTGGACGGCGGGTACCGGACGGTGTGAGCGGGCGCGCAAAATCGGCCCGCATCGCTATGCATCCCGTGCCAATCGCGGCACCTTCGCGGCAATCCCAAGGTCAATTGGTGCGATCGTCCGCGATTAACCACTCGTTAACCAAACCCGCCCACCGTAGATCTACGGCTAGGGGGCCGTTGGTTCTCGATCGCTTCCAAAGATGGAAGCGGGCGTTGATCGGGAGGTGTGTTGATGACCACTGTTCATGTCGCTGCGTCCGATCCGGGCGCGCAATTTCTTGCCCCTAACCAAATCGTTCCGCTGCTGATCGGCGCGACCGTCGACGAGGTCGAGCGCGAGCTCGTGCTCCAGACGCTCGCACGCTGCGACGGCAACCGCACGCGCGCATCGCGCGTGCTCGGCCTGTCGGTGCGCACGTTGCGCAACAAGATCAGGATCTATGCAGCGTCCGGCATCGACGTGCCCGCGTATCACGACTAGCACGCGGGCACGATTGGTGTTGATCAAGCCCGGCGCAAGGCGTCGGCGGAATTGCTGCTGTCGTCAAACGCCGCTAAGTAGCTTGCTTCCGGTCAAGGGAGCAGCGGCGTGGCAGACGAACAGAAACGGCAGGGACCGCAAGGTCCGCGCGGACGGCAGGGCGAACCCGGACGGCCAGGGCCGCAGGGGCATCCCGGCCGGCGCGGCCCAGACGGCCAGCGCGGCAAGCCGGGACCGCAAGGCAAGCCCGGGGCGGCCGGAAAGGCCGGAGCGCAAGGCAAGGCCGGCCTGCCGGGCAAGCCCGGCGAAGCCGGTGCTCGGGGCGCGGCCGGGCCGCAGGGGCCGCAAGGCCCTCGCGGCGAGCCCGGACCGCCCGGCCAGCTGCCGTCGATCGAGCAGGTGCTGCCGTGGCTCGATCAACTCTTCGACGCCTGGGACGAGCGCCGCCGTCAGCGCGAGCGTGAAGCTGCCGAACGCGAGGCGCTGGAAGCCGCCGTGCACGAGGTTGAAGAGGCGATCGTCGATGACGAGGCCGACGACGGCGAAGGCGAAGGCGAAGGCGACGATCACCGGAAGAAGAAGAAAAAGAAGAAGCACGGCCACAAGGACTAGCCGGGCGGAAGTTGCTTCGACGCCCCGGAGGACTCATCCTTGCGCGGCAGCATGCCCATGCGCTCGAACTGCCAGCGCATGGCGCGGTACCAGAGATAGCCGACCAGCGTGCCGAGCAGCGTCAGGATGACAAGGTTGACGCTGCTGTAGGAGCCGCTCCACCACATCATCCATGCGGTCCACAGCACGGTGAAGGTGACGGCACCTGCTCTGAGAGGAATAAGGGGGCGGCTCATGGTCGTGCTCCGGGCTGTCAAAACCCCGGCGGACGTCATCGCAATTTGAGGCCGCTCTCACCGTGAGCCAGATCACGGAATGGACGCAGGACCGCCTAACCGAACCGCAGCCGCGAACGCTCCTTGGCCTTCTCCGCCTCGATCTCACGGTCGCGCGCCGGCGCATGGGTATGCAGTGAGGTCAGGAGCTTTCGCGCAGTCGCCGACACTTCCGCGACCGCAAGCTCGAAGGCCTCTTCATTGGCCTGAGACGGCTTGTTGAAACCGGAAAGCTTGCGCACGAACTGGAGCGCGCTGGCGTGGATCTCGTCCTCCGTCGCGGGCGGCTCGAAGTTGAACAGCGTCTTGATGTTGCGGCACATGCAGGCTCTCCCGTAGCGGTGTTCCCCTGAGGACGATTGGCGAGGCCGAAATCCTACATCCCGGGCGCAGCCGTGTCATAGGCAGGACCAGCCATATCTGATCCGCAATTATTCCCCTTGCGCGCCGCACCATCGGGGAATGTTTTTCGGGGGGCGATGATGGGTCCGGTCTCGATCCTCCGTGACCAGCTGATAAGATCGCGTCCAACGCGGCCGACCATGAGCCGCATGGGGAGAGAAACATGAAAACGTCTTGCGCGGCGCTAGCGGCCATCCTGCTGTCCATCGCAACGCCGGTTATGGCCGCCGATTATCCAGCGCCGAAGCAAGGCGACTGGATCGCCAAGGACTTCAAGTTGCACACCGGCGAGACCATGCCGGAATTGAAGCTGCACTACACCACTGTCGGCGAGCCCTCTGGCCAGCCCGTGCTGGTGCTGCACGGCACCGGCGGCTCGGGCGCGAGCATGCTGTCGCCCGCCTTCGCCGGCGAGCTGTTCGGTGCGGGACAGCCGCTCGATGCGTCCAAATATTACATCATCATCCCCGACGCGATCGGCCACGGCAAATCGTCAAAACCGTCCGACGGCATGAAGACGAGCTTCCCGAAATACAATTACGACGACATGGTCGAGGCGCAGCATCGCCTCGTGAAGGAAGGCCTCGGCGTCAAACATCTGCGGCTCGTGATCGGCAATTCGATGGGCGGCATGCAGACCTGGCTGTGGGGCGAGAAATATCCGCAGGAGATGGACGCGCTGGTGCCGATGGCCTCGCAGCCGACCGAGATGGCCTCACGCAACTGGATGATGCGGCGGATTATGCTCGACACCATCAGCAACGATCCCGACTACAACGGCGGCAACTACACCAGCCAGCCGCGCATGATGAAATACGCCATCACCGCCTACGGCATCGCCAGCATCGGCGGCACTCTGGCCTATCAGCAGCAGGCGCCGACCGCGGCCAAGGCCGACAAGATCGTCGACGAACGGCTGGCGACACTGATCACGGCGGATGCCAACGACTTCCTCTACCAGTGGGGCTCCTCGCAAGACTACAATGCCGGCGACAAGCTCGAGCAGATCGAGGCGACGCTGCTGCTGATCAACTCCGCCGACGACGAGCGCAACCCACCGGAGACCGGGATCACGGACGCGGCAATGAAGCGGGTCAAGAACGGCAAGCTGTATCTGATCCCCGCGAGCACCGAGACGCGCGGCCACGGCACCACCGGCAACGCGAAATTCTACGTCGAGCAGGTCAGGCAATTGCTGCAAACCGCGCCGCAGCGGACGATGTGAGCCGAGCAGCAAGACCGCATGTCGAACGCTCGCTTTCGCAAGGCTGCGCTGGCGCTTCCCGGCGTCATCGAGGGCGCACATCACGGCCATGCCGACTTTCGTGTCGGCAAGCGCGTGTTCGCGACGCTGGGCTATCCCGATGAAAAATGGGGCATGGTGAAGCTCACTCCCGACCAGCAGGCCGTGCTTATCGACGCGGAACCGGAGATGTTTCGTCCGGTCCCCGGCGCCTGGGGCAGGAGCGGCAGCACGAATGTGAAGCTGGCGAAGATCGATCAGGTCACGTTGCGGAGCGCACTCGAGATGGCATGGCGCAATGTCGCGCCTAAGTCGCTGCTTGCATCGCTTGAGACGCGATAGGAAGGACCGTACGTGCAGGTTCGCACTGTGCGCCTGGCTGGCCGCCCATACCGCAACGCATCATATGCGGCGCCTCTCGCGCCGCATATTATTTGAGCATGCATTGCGCTGACAGCTCGGGCTTAATCGCATCAACGATACGAATCGAACGCGACGCGATCGCGCGCAGTCGGCGCGCGACGCAGGGAGGAGTTCGCATGCACAGGCTCGCGCTGTGCGTTTGGTTGGCCGCGACGATGGCGCAGACGAGCGCCGCGTTCGCGTTCGACAACGGCCAATACGACCACGTGCCGCCCGACATCCGCGCCTGGTTCAAGAGCGTGATCGCGCCGAACGGCGTGCCCTGCTGCGACATCTCCGACGGCCATCGCACCGACTACGATGTGCGAGGCGGCACCTATTGGGTACCGATCGAGGGACAGTGGATGGAGGTGCCCGAGCGCGCCATCATCCGCGATCGCGGCAATCCGGTCGGCCAGGCCGTGGTGTGGTACGTCCACCATCGCGGCGCGATCATCATCAGTTGCTTCGTGCCGGCCGATGCGGTGTAGGCCGCTCAGGCCTTGAGGTCTCGCCTGGGCGAGGCCTCGACATATTCGATGTCATCGCCGAAATCGTCGAGCGCGGCACGAACGGATTTGGCGTCGGCCTCGGCGACGGTGAAGATCGCGGCCAGGTTTTGCCGCTTCTGTCCCGGAAACAGGCTCTCGGCGGCGTAGCCGGCATCGCCTAGGGTCTTGATGATCTTGCGCCGCCGGCGCTGATCGACATGGTCGTGGAATTTGAATTGCACGGACATGCTCAGAAGCTAGCCGTTCGCCGCACCCATTCAAGGTCGCAGAATCTATTTTTGCCTCTTTCGCGCCGGCTTCGCCTTTGCAGTTTTCTTGGCAGTTTTCCTGCCCGATTTCTTGGCCGCTTTCGCGCGGCCGAGTGCAGCGGCAACATCCAGCAGGCCGGCGCCGTATTCCGGCGTAAAATCCTTGCCTCGCATCGCCGGCAATTTGATCGCTGTCGCGATCAGGCGCCTGGCGACCGCAAGCCCGGACGCCCTGGATTTCGGCTTGTTGATGTAGACGAGCGCGGCGGCGCCCGTCACATGCGGTGTTGCCATCGATGTCCCGGGCCAGGAATCGTAGCTGGTATGGTCGGCGAAGCTTGCCTTCACCCGGGGCACCGTCGACAGGATGTTGACGCCCGGCGCCACCAGCTTGATATGCTTCCCCGAATTGGAGAACGAGGCGCGCCGATGGGACTCGTCGACGGCGCCGACTCCGATCGTGTCCGGGTAGCCCGCCGGGTATTCCTTCGGATTGCCGTCCTCGAACTCGTTCCCCATCGCGGTGGAGATGATGACACCGGCCTCGATCAGTTCGGCGAAGGCCGTCGCTTCCGTCTTTGAATGGTCCTCGCCGCCAATGCTGAGGTTGATGACCTTGATGTTGGAATCGAGCGCGGCCGCAAGCGCCTTGCTGTAGAAATCGAAGTTGAAATTCTCGTCGTCGCATGCGCGCTTGGGATCGTCGAACACCTTCCAGCAGTGCAACCGGCAATTGGCCAGGCCTGCGATACCGACCGAGTTATTGACCACGGCCGCGATCGTGCCGCTGACATGGGTGCCATGACCGAGAAAATCACGCGGTCCGTTGCCGTCGTGCCTGTAGTCCTCGATCGCGTCCACGAGATCGGGATGTCCGGCGTCGACGCCGCTATCGAGCACAGCGACATGAACCCGCCCCGCACCTGGCCGCGGTCGATCGAACCATCTGATGGCGCGAAGGCCCCACTGCCGGATCTTCATGGGATCGGCGGCGGCACTGAGCCACCGGTTGGGAACGGGTTCGACCAGATCCACCGCCCTGGAGGCGCGCAGGCGCTTCAGGATGCCTGCATCGACCTTCCCGTCCTTCAACTGCACGATCTGAAATCCGGCCAGAGCCTCCCGCGGCGGCGCCGTTGCGGAGCGTGCTATCGAGCGATGGACCGCGGCCAAAGCCATCGCCTGGGGCTGCGCGGGCGCCTCATCGTCGCCGACCACGAACAGCGGCTTCATCGACTGAAGCCCGAAATTGTCGCGCAGGAAATCGATCGGACCTCTGACGTCATCGGGCATCGCAGCCATCAGCGCGCGTGACGTTGTCGCCTGAAGCGAGGCTGCCGCGATCTGCCGGGCAGCGGCCGGCTTCAACCGAACGATCAATTGTCCCGGGACATGCTTGCGACGGCGTGGCCGATCGCCCGCGACCCGCATTGCCTGCGTTGGGGCCATGACGAATTCCTCGCTTGAAAAGCAACAAAGTACGACACCCGTTATAAGCGAAATTTCTGGTCTACGCCACCTGCGTCATGCCGTGGCTACACCGGGCCGCACCTGCTATTTCGGGGATAGCGGTCGAGCCGGAGAATGCTATCCTGTGCCCCTCAATCAGGGAGACCTTCGTGACCGATCTCTGCGCCGAAGACCTCGCCACCATCTATGCCAAGCCGAGCCCGCGCGTGATCGCAAAGGCGCGTCCCGCGATCGATGCGCATGCGAAGAAATTCATCGAGATGTCGCCGTTCTGCGTGCTCGCTACGTCAGGCGTCGACGGCAGCGTCGATGCATCGCCGCGCGGCGGAGGGGTTGGCTTCGTCCATGTCGCCGGCCCCAACCAGGTGCTGATGCCTGACCGTGCCGGCAACAACCGGATCGACAGTTTTCGCAACGTCGTCGAAGGCTCGGGCTTCGTGCATCTGCTGTTCTTCGTCCCCGGCATCGACGAGACGCTGCGTGTCGGCGGACGCGGCACGCTCTCGGCCGATCCGGACCTGCTCGCATCGATGGTGGAATTCGGCAAGCCGCCGCGCGCGGTCCTGAACGTCGCGGTCAGCGAAGTCTATTTCCACTGCGGCAAGGCGCTGATGCGCTCGAAGCTGTGGTCACCGGAGAAGGTGCAGCGCTCGGTGATGCCCAGCATCGGCCAGGTCATTCACGACCAGACGGGCCTGGGGGAGCCGGAGAGCCAGGAGATCGTGGAAGAGCGCTACAAGACGCAGTTGTAGGTGAGAGCGTTCGCCGCTCGAAAGAACCGTCATGCCCGGGCTAGACCCGCCTGCGCGGCCGAAGTCGCTTCGGCGAGGCGAAGGCCCGGGCATCCACGTCTTCGTCGCGCGGCCAAACGTGGATGGCCGGGACAAGCCCGGCCATGACGAAGGAGAGAGCCGGTGCCGGAGCTTAGTGGCCCTCGCCCTCGAGCCCGCCGACGTGCTTCTGCGTGTAGAGTTCGAGGCCGATGCGGCCGATCAGGTCGAGCTGGGTTTCGAGGAAATCGATATGGTGTTCCTCGTCGCTCATCAGCTTCTCGAACAGGTCACGGGTGACGTAGTCCTTGGCGCCGTTGCAATAGCCGGCGGCCTCCTGGTAGAGCGCCCGCGCGCTCATCTCGGCGGCGAGATCGCACTCGATGATCTCCTTGACGTTCTGGCCGATGCGCAGGGGGTCGAGCACCTGCATGTTCGGGAAGCCGTCGAAGAACAGAATCCGCTCGGTGAGCTTGTCGGCGTGCTCCATCTCCTCGATGGACTCCTTGCGCCAGACCTTGGCCATGTCCCGCAGGCCCCAATTGTCGAGGAAGCGGTAGTGCAGCCAGTATTGGTTGATTGCAGTCAGCTCGTGGCGCAGCGCCTTGTTGAGATAGTCGATGACTTTTGCGTCGCCCTGCATGATGCACTCCAAATCTTGCGTCCAAATCGGCCCTAACCGACTTTAGAACGCTTCTAAATCAGTTTAAGGACGAGAGCAACCGGCCACGGGGACGCAGCCGGGGAAAAGCTCAGCCGAAATTGCGGAAGTTTTCAGCAGGCCGCGAGGGCGAACCGGGGGAGTTCCGCCGTCTCGTCATTGGCGGCCACGGTGTGGCTGTGCGGGCAGCCCGAGCAGCAGGACTTGGCGCAGGGGCCAAGAGTTTCGTCGATGATGGTCTTGATGGTACGGGCGCAGCGGCCGCATTCGGCGCTACAGCCGAGGCATCCATAGACCTGCTTGGCATGACGTACGGCGTCGTCGGACTCGGCGACCGCGGCGCGGATGTCGTCATCGCTCAGCACGTTACAGGAACAAACGATCATGGAAGCGGCAGGCCCTTCGGTGATGCGTCATCATCGATATTTAAGGGGCCGTCCGGATGCAAAGGGAAAAACCGGTATTTGAAGCTATTCCAAACTAGCCCGGAAACAGCCTAGAACGGCTCTAAAATAGGGAGTTGCACTGGATCAAGATCTTGGCGGACCTAGTCACCGCCACCGCCTCCACCACCATCGCCGCCACCTCCGCAATCCCCGCCACTGCTACCGCTATCGCTGCTGGAACAGCTGTCGCTCGAGCTCCCCGAGCTGTCGCTGGAAAACCAGCTCCCCAGCGAGAAGCCGTCGCTGGCCGCTGAATAGCCGTCGCCGCTACTCCCTCCGTCACTACCAGCACCCGCGCGCGAGCGCCGGCCGCGGTTCTGGAGATGGGCGAACCAGCCATAGCCAATCGCGAAAATGACCCCGGCAGCGATCAAAGTATTCATCATCGCGTTGCCCATCGTCGTCTCCCTCGCGGACCTGCGATCCATTAATTGGTCGTCCTCGGCGAAGGTGCCGTTCATTGATCATTCAAACGAAGTATGGAACTTTACCCCCAAAGAGTTCCCGCCTGTTTGTGCGAAAGGTCACGCCAATGAAGAAGTTCTTACTGACGGTCGCCGCCGTCGCCACCCTGGCCCTCACGGCCGGGACACCGGCCCACGCTCAGCGTGGTGTCGCCGCCGGCGTGGCCGCCGGGATCATCGGTGGCGCCATTGTCGGCGGCGCGCTGGCTTCTCCGTATTATTACGGACCCGGTCCGGGCTACTCCTATGGCCCCGGCTACTACCCGCCCCGCTACTACGCGCCGGGTCCCGGCTATGTCGCGGACGACTACTACGGTGACGGCTGCGTCTGGCAGAGGCAGCGCTTCTGGGATGGCTACGCCTGGCGCACCCGCCGCGTCAGAGTCTGTGGCTGAGGCGCGCTGAACCGGTTCACTACGGACGCGCCGTTCATCTCCGGGCCTGAAAAAGACCGCTTTTTCTCGTCACAGCTCCGTGCGCGTTTACCGTGGATTGACCAATTGCGCGCTTCCTAGCTGCACGGTCGATTTCATCAGAGTGTGCGTGAACCTTTGAAACCCGGGCGCTCCTAACAAGGGACGTCCATCTCCCAGGAGAGCCAAGAGCATGAAGAAGACTTTTGTTGCCGCCCTCACGGTTGCGACGATCGCCGGTTCGCTGGTGACCGCCACTCCGTCCGCGAAGGCCCATGACGGCGTCGGCGCCGGCATCGCAGCCGGCCTGATCGGTGGCGCCATCGTCGGCGGCGCCATCGCGTCGAGCCGTCCCGCCTATGGCGGACCGGTCTACATTGCCGAGCCCCCGCCGCCCGCGCCCTGCTACTGGCAGCGCCAGCGCTATTGGGACGGTTACGGCTGGGTCGTCCGCCCGGTTCGCGTTTGCTACTGATCTGATCGCAAGATCCGATCGCATGGCGCATCCGCGCCGCGATCGAAGCCCGGCCGAGCACCTCGGCCGGGCTTTTTCTTTGGCGAAGAGTTAAGGCCGCTACCGCGCCGCCTGGATCGAGCGCAGCACCTCTTCGCTCGGCCAGCAATCGACCTTGAGGCCTGCCGACTTCTGGTAGGCGCCGAGCGCCGCGCGCGTCTGCATCCCGGCCTTGCCGTCGATCTTGTCCTTGTAGAGCCCAACGCGCGTGAGCCCGCGCTGCATGGTCTCGACGTCCTTGGTGCGCAACTGCTTGGAGGCCACCCATTGTGTCGCGAACGGCAGCGGGCTCGTCATGCGGTCGCCGAGATGGCCGACGAACAGCACGTAGAGGTCGGAGAAATTGTACTCCTTGATGACGAAGTAGTTCTTCGTCGTCAGGAACGATGGGCCGTAAATGCCTTCCGGCTGCAGCAGCGAGGCCGGCTGCGCCTGCTCGGCAGCGCTCAGCTTCTCGCCACGCACCGGCACAAAACCTTCGCGCAGCCACTGGCCGATCGGCTTCGTCACCTCGGGCACGCCGCTGGTGCAATCGACCTTGGCCGGCGCCTGCACCTCGTAAGCCCAGCGCACGCCGCTCTGCCAGCCCTTGTTGACGAGCTGCTGCGCGGCCGAGGCCAGCGCATCCGGCACCGAATGCCAGATGTCGATGCGGCCGTCGCCGTCGAAGTCGACACCGTGCTTGTAATATTCGGACGGCAGGAATTGCGTGAGCCCGGTGGCACCCGCCCAGGACGAGCGCATGTCCTTGCGCGTCACCACGCCCTCGCCGAGGATCTTCAGCGACAGGATGAACTCGTTCCGATAGGTGTCCTTGCGTCGCCCGACATAGGCCTGCGTCGCCAGCACGCGCACGAGATCGTAAGGCAGCGTGTAGCGGCCGTAATCGGTCTCGCGGCCCCAGATCGCGAGCATGATGGTGGCCGGCACGCCGGATTTCTTCTCGATCTCGCTCAGCGCCGGACGATATTTTTGCAGCAGCCGCTGCCCCTCGCCCGCAAGCCGCGCGATCGAGGCTTCCTTGACGTAGTCGGCCGGCACCTGCACGAACTCGGCCTGCGACGGTGCGCCGGTCGCGGGCCGTCCGGGCAGGATCAAATCGGGCAGCTTGTAATCAGGCTCGAGCCCGCGCGTCTGCTCATCGAATGTCGCGCGCGACACGCCGGCGGCCTGCGCCTCCGGCCAGAGCGAGGCGATGAACTGCGTGAAGGCGGCATCGGCGGCGCGGGCGGGCGACAGGCCGCAGATGATAGCGATCACCGCAGCTATGAGCGCCCGCCGCATCATGCCGAAATCACCGCGTCAGCTTCTTGTACTTCACGCGGTGCGGAATGATGCTGTCCTGGCCGAGACGGCGCATCTTGTCCTTCTCGTAGTCCTGGAAGTTGCCTTCGAACCATTCGACGTGGCTCTCGCCTTCGAAGGCCAGGATGTGGGTTGCGATGCGGTCGAGGAACCATCGGTCATGGCTGATGATGACGGCGCAGCCGGCGAAATCTTCCAGTGCCTCTTCGAGCGCGCGCAGCGTATCGACGTCGAGATCGTTGGTCGGTTCGTCGAGCAGCAGCACGTTGGCGCCGGACTTCAGCATCTTGGCGAGATGCACGCGGTTGCGCTCACCGCCGGAGAGCGCGCCGACCTTCTTCTGCTGGTCGGCGCCCTTGAAGTTGAACGACGAGCAATAGCCGCGCGAGTTCACTTCCTTCTTGCCGAGCAGGATCAGCTCGTTGCCGCCGGAAATCTCCTCCCACACGTTCTTGTTGCCGTCGAGCGCGTCGCGCGACTGGTCGACATAACCGAGATGCACGGTCTCGCCGACCGTGATGGTGCCCTTGTCCGGCGTTTCCTGCTTGGTGATCATCCTGAACAGCGTGGTCTTGCCCGCGCCGTTGGCGCCGATCACGCCGACGATGCCGCCAGGCGGCAGCTTGAAGGTAAGATCGTCGATCAGCAGGCGATCGCCATAGCCTTTGCTGAGCGTTTCGAAATCGACGACGTTGGCGCCGAGCCGCTCGGCAACTGGGATGATGATCTGCGCGGTCTGGGTCTGCTTCTCGCTCGCCTGCTTGAGCAGATCCTCGTAGCGCTGGTAGCGCGCCTTGGATTTGGCCTGACGCGCCTTCGGCGAGGACGCGACCCATTCCTGCTCGCGGGCGATCGTCTTCTGATGCGCAGCGTCTTCACGGCCTTCCTGCTCGAGCCGCTTCTGCTTCTGCACCAGCCAGGACGAGTAGTTGCCCTCGTAGGGAATTCCCTTGCCGCGGTCGAGCTCGAGAATCCAGCTCGTGACGTTGTCGAGGAAGTAGCGGTCGTGGGTGACGATCAGGATCGCGCCGGGATAGTTGCGCAGATGACCTTCCAGCCACGACACGGACTCGGCGTCGAGATGGTTGGTCGGTTCGTCGAGCAGCAACAATTCCGGCTGATCGAGCAGCAGTTTGCACAGCGCGACGCGGCGGCGCTCACCGCCGGAGAGTTTCGTCACATCGGCATCGTCGGGCGGACAGCGCAGCGCGTCCATCGCCTGGTCGACCTTGCTGTCGAGATCCCAGAGGCCCTGGGCCTCGATCTCGTCCTGCAGCTTGGTCATCTCGTCGGCGGTTTCTTCCGAATAGTTCATCGCCAGCTCGTTGTAGCGATCGAGAATGGCCTTCTGCTTGGCGACACCCAGCATGACGTTCTCGCGCACGGAGAGCGCCGGATCGAGATGCGGTTCCTGCTCGAGATAGCCGACGCGGGCGCCCTGGGCGACCCAGGCCTCGCCGTTATACTCCTTGTCGAGGCCAGCCATGATCTTGAGCAGCGTCGACTTGCCCGAGCCGTTGACGCCGAGCACGCCGATCTTGGCGTCCGGGTAGAACGACAGATGAATGTTATCGAGCACC
The DNA here is from genome assembly GCF_052075995.1 of Bradyrhizobium sp. 613_E4_N2_2. Lineage (NCBI taxonomy): Bacteria > Pseudomonadati > Pseudomonadota > Alphaproteobacteria > Hyphomicrobiales > Nitrobacteraceae > Bradyrhizobium > Bradyrhizobium sp. 613_E4_N2_2. The sequence goes on along the minus strand of NZ_CP197234.1, from coordinate 1,984,131 downwards.
TTCCGGGTCGGGTAGCTCTTGGTCAGGCCCTGCATGAAATAGATGAACTGGCGCGCCATCGGTCCCGTGAAACCTTCGATTTGAGGAAATTTGCTTGCCGCCGATGTAACGATCCCGCCCCCAAAGGGCAATGTTTTCCCTCCGTTCACCACGGTTGAATACGGGATGGACACCATCCGGCCGCCGATCCGGACAATTGAAACCATTTTTTAATAAAGTGGGCCAAAGCTCGTCATGGCGCCGAAAAAGACGCCACCCGCGGCAGAAGCGACGGGGAGAACAGCGAGGCCACATCATGGCTCTGATCGAGACCAATTCCATCGCCGTTCCGGCACGAGCCGGTAGCGCTTCCGGACTCGTCACGGAGATCAAGGGCTTCTGGAAGCGTTTCTTCGCTACCGCTTTCAACCCTTACCGCCCCGAGCTGCACTACATGCGTGGTCCCGGTCCCGCCTGGCGCGCCAAGCACGGCATTGATACGCCGTTCCGCCTCAAGCAACGCGACCTCTGAACCCTTCCCCCCTATCGGATCTCCTATCGGATTTTTGAACACGTCAGCTGCTTGCGCGCAGGCGTGATTGCGCGCAACCATGGCCAGGTTCCGACGATGGCGCTCCCCGCCTGGCGCCGTCACCTCTCGCCATGGATGAAAGCTGATGACGCGGCTGCGCTGTGCAATTCTCGACGACTATTTCAACCTCGCCCTCGACGTCGCCGACTGGCAAAAACTGTCCGATCGCGTCGACGTCACCGTGTTCAGCCATCCCTTTGCCTCGGAGCAGGCCGCGGCGAGCGCGCTGGCCGATTTCGAGATCATCTGCGCGATGCGCGAGCGCACGGCGTTCCCCAAGAGCCTGTTCGCGTCGCTGCCGAAGCTGAAGCTGCTTTTGACCTCCGGCATGCGCAACGCCTCGATCGACATGGAGGCTGCGAAGGCGCAAGGCGTTGCCATCGGCGGCACGCAATACTCCCGCGATCCGACCGCGCCGCTGACCATGGGCCTGATCCTCGAACTGACCCGCGGCATCGGCCGCGAGAACGCGCGCATGCATGCCGGCGAGCCCTGGCAGAGCTTTGCCGGTGTCGAGATCGAGGGACTGACGCTCGGCGTCGTCGGGCTCGGCAAGCTCGGCAGCAAGATGGCGGGCATCGCGAAAGCATTCGGCATGAACGTGATCGCCTGGAGCCCGAACCTCACGCCGGAGAAATGCGCGGCGGCCGGCGTCGGCTACGCCACCAAGGAGGAGCTGTTCGCCAAGGCCGATATCATCACCATCCATGTGGTGCTGAGCGATCGTTCGCGCGGACTGGTCGGGGCTGCCGATCTCGCGCGGATGAAGCCGACGGCCTTCCTCGTCAACACCGCGCGCGGTCCGATCGTGGACGAGCAGGCGCTGCTCGAGGCCTTGCAGCAGCGGAAGATCGCGGGCGCCGGCATCGACGTATTCTCGGTCGAGCCGCTGCCGGTCGACCATCCCTTCCGCAAGCTCGACAATCTCGTGCTGACGCCGCATCTCGGCTACGCCACCGAGGACGGCTTGCGCATCCATTACGGGCAGATGGTCGAGGCGATCGACGCCTTCACCGGGGGTCGCGAGCTGCCGCGCAAGCTGGCCTGAAACGAAAAGGGCGTGCCGACGGCACGCCCTTCACTGATCTGAATTGTCTCGTAGCGCTTAGCGCACGGTGACCGGCGCGGGCAGCGGCGGCACCACCGTCGGCTGGGTGCCTGGGACGGGGCCAGCCTGGGCAGCCATCGGAGCCGGACCGGCAGCGCCCGACGTCGGCGCAGCGGAGGCGGTCGCCGTTCCTGGCGGCGGGCCACCCGGCATCACCACCACGCGGGTGCCGACTTTGACGCGGTCGAACAGGTCGGAGACGTCCTCGTTCAGCATGCCGATGCAGCCCGACGACACGAACTTGCCGATGGTCGAAGGCTGGTTGGTGCCGTGGATGCGGTAGACGGTCGAGCCGAGATACATCGCGCGTGCGCCGAGCGGATTGCCGGGGCCGCCGGCCATGAAGCGCGGCAGATAGGGCTGACGCTCGATCATCTCGGTTGGCGGATGCCAATCCGGCCACTCGGCCTTGCGGGTGATCTTCTGCACGCCGGTCCAGGTGAAGCCGTCGCGGCCGACGCGGACGCCGTAGCGGATCGCACGGCCGCCTCCGAGCACGTAATAGAGGTAGGTGTTCGGGGTATCGACGATGAGCGTTCCAGCCGGCTCCTTGGTCGCCAGCGAGACTTCCTGGCGGCGCAGGTTCGGCGACAACTGCGCGGGAGCAGCGTCGGGCTGCTCCTCGGGCGGCAGCGAAGCGATCGCCATCGGCCGGCCATCGTTGCCCACGGGCGGCTGGCCGGACTGAACCGTTCCGGTCGCGGCGGGACCACCGACGGCCTCCGGCGGACGCAGGCCGTCCCTGCCGGGTGCCTGACCCGGGCGATCGGCATAGATCACCGCGGGCGGGCCGGCGGGGCGGCCATAGCGGGGATCGTCGGGCGACATCACGGGGCCCTGCGGCGGCGCCGCCGAATAGACCGGCGGAGCGCCAGCCGGACGGCCATAGCGCGGATCATCGGGCGACATCACCGGCCCCTGCGGCGGGGCGGCGGAATAGACCGGCGGAGGGCCAGCCGGGCGGCCGTATCGCGGATCGTCGGCCGGACCAGGCGGCGGCAGCGACGCCTGCGGCATCGCGTCGTCTTCATCGTCCAGCGAGTCGAAATTCGGCGTGCGGTCGCCGGGGCGATATTCGGCCGGAGCGCCATAGCTCGGCGCCTGCTGGACCGGATAGCTCTGAGCCTGTGCGAGCGAGGTTCCCGCCGCAGCGACTGTTGCGGCAGCGCATATCGTCAGAAAATGTTTGATCATCATCGCTCTTGTATAGTCCCCGAGCCCATCCGGACCGTTAACGGCCAGATGACCGAAGATAGCGGCACATTCAAGACATTACAGGCTGATTTGTGCCTGAGTTAGCGATTTGTGATGCAGGCACACACAGTTGCCTCGTTGCATCAGGGGGCGGAAATCGCATCGGGCCGCAGATTGCCGGAGTCTCCGGCCCCGAATTTAAGGGAACGGCGCGGAGGCGTTGCGATATGTTCGAATCAGCCTGATTCGCCTCCGCTCTGAGCTTCTGTCCCTGGCGAACGGCAATCAGTACCGTCACCGCGTTCAGATGGCTCTTGGGTCCCGGCCGCCACCCGCCGGGGCGGAAATTCGTAACCCGTCCGATGCTTCCCGGCTTTCGCTTCCTGTTTGCCGCGATCCTGCTGTCAACCTCCATCCTGGTGTTCGGCCTAGGTGTCGCCGCGCTGCTGCGGGCCACCCACGAGCAGTATGTCAGCAACCCCTCCTGGCGGAACGGCCCACAGGAGAAGGTGTTTGCGCAGGTTTCCGAGCCGGCCCAGCCGGTGCTCGCGGCGCTCCGCGCCGAGCCTGAGGCGGCCGCCGAGCCCACGCCATCGCTGCGCGACCGGGTGCCGACCATCGGCTTGCCGGCGAACGAGCCCGAACAGGTGGCCGCCCTGACGACCGAGCCCGACGTGCCGCCGCAGGTCCCTGAGGCCGCGCCTCCGGTCGCCGAGCCGGTGCAGGCCGAGGCCACGACGGAAGCCATCGCGCCGGCTCCTGCCGACACACTCACCCGGGCCGACACCACGGCATCGATCCCCGAGGCCACGCCTGCCGTGACCGCCAGCGAACCGGCGCCGGCTGATCCCGGTGAGGGCCTTGCCTCCCCGGCGCCCGACATTGCCCCGGCCAAGGTGGCCGCGCTGAACGATCCGGCGGCGCCGGCCTTGAAGGATGCGCCGGCGAAGGCCAAGGGAGACGCGAAGACGGACAGCAGCGCCCCGGACAGCAAGGCGGCCAAGCGCCAGGCGAAGGCGAAGAAGCGGCACCGCATGGTGCAGCGTCCTCCGCCCCAGCAGTTGCGGCAGAGCTATGATCTGTTCGGCCAGCAGCAGATGCTGGCGACAACGGCCACGCGCACGCGCCAGTAAGGCTACGCCGGCCCGGTCGCGACCGGCGGGCCGCCGGCCTGGCCCCATTCCGACCACGAGCCGTCATAGAGCGCGGTGTCGGTGATGCCGAGGCGATAGAGTGCGAGCGTCAACACGCCGGCGGACACGCCCGATCCGCAGCTCGTCACGATCGGCGCATCGAGCTTGACGCCGGCGTTCGCGAAGGCAGCGCGGAGATCGTCGAGCGGCTTCATGGTGCCGGTCGCGGCATCGAACAGCTGATTGTAGGGCACGTTGCGCGCGCCCGGGATGTGGCCGGAGCGGATGCCCGCGCGCGGCTCGGGCGCGCGGCCCTCGAAGCGGTCGGCGGCGCGTGCGTCGATCACCTGCTCCTTGCTGCTTTCGACGTTGGCGATCAGCTGCTGCATGCTGCGTACGCGTTTTGAATCGTAGCTCGCCCTAAACGTCGCGGGCTTCGGCCTCACCTCGCCGCTCTCGACCGGACGCCCCTCGGCGCGCCACTTCTTCAGCCCGCCATTGAGGATGCGCACATTGCTGTGGCCGAAGGCCAGGAACATCCACCAGGCGCGGGGAGCAGCGACCCAGCCGCCGGCATCGTAGAGCACGACGGTGTCGGCATTGGAGATGCCGAGATTGCCCGCGTCACGGCCGAACTGCTCGGCGCTCGGATACATGTGCGGCAGCGGGTTTGAATGATCCGACACCGCGTCGACGTCGAAGAACACGGCGCCCGGCAGATGCGCGGCGAGATAGTCGTCCTTCGGCAGCGGCAGCACGCCCGGCAGCTTGAAGCTGGCGTCGAGGATCTTGACGTTGGCGTCGTCAATGTGGGCGGCGAGCCATTCGGTGGAGACGAGGGGGTCGGTGGCGGTCATGCGAGGTCTTTCTTGTCATTCCGAAGTTGAAGCAATGCGCATCAAACTCCGCTGTCATCGCCCGGCTTGACCGGGCGATCCAGTATTCCAGAGGCGGTTGTGATTGAGTCGAGAAGCTGCGGCGTACTGGATTCCCCGCTTTCGCGGGGAATGACAGCGGAGATTGGCGCGACAGCGCAGCACTTCTCACCCCTTCTTCTTCGGCTCCCACTGCTCCACCGGACCGCCGGCATCGCGCCAGGCGGCATAGCCGCCGGCGATGTGGGCGACGGGCTTCAGGCCCATGTCCTTGGCGGTCTTCGCCGCGAGCGCGGAGCGCATGCCGCCGGCGCAATGGAAGACGAATTTCTTGTCCTGCTGGAAGATCGGCTTCGCATAGGGGCTCTGCGGATCGATCCAGAATTCGAGCATGCCGCGGGTGCAGGCGAACGCGCCGGGGATGCGACCGTCGCGCTCGATCTCACGGGGGTCGCGGATGTCGACGATGACGACGTCACCGTTCTTGGAGATCTCGATGGCCTCCTTGGCGTTGAGCGTCTCGATCTCGGCATTGGCCTCGTCGATCAGCGCCTTGATGCCGCGGGTGATGGTCTGGGGCATGTGGTTCTCCCTCTTGTCGGCCTCTGCGCGGCCGTCCGGACTGACGGCGCGTGCAGCTAGTGCGTCAATTCCTTCATCGCACCCTCAAGACCCTCGATCGTGATCGGGTACATGCGGTTGGCAAAGATGCGTTTGATGATGGTGGTCGATTCCGAATAGTCCCAGTGCTTCTGCTGCACCGGATTGAGCCACACCGTATGCGGATAGGTGCGGATGATGCGGTCGAGCCAGACCGAGCCCGGCTCCTCGTTGACATGCTCGACCGAGCCGCCCGGCACCATGATCTCGTAAGGCGACATCGATGCGTCGCCGACGAACACGACCTTGTAGTCGTGCGGGTATTTGTGCAGCACGTCCCAGGTCGGCGTGCGGTCGGTGAAGCGGCGCTTGTTCTGCTTCCACACGCCCTCATAGAGGCAATTGTGGAAGTAGAAATACTCCATGTGCTTGAACTCGCTCTTCGCCGCCGAGAACAGCTCCTCGACCTGCTCGATATGCGAATCCATCGAGCCGCCGATGTCGAAGAACACCAGCAGCTTCACCGCATTGCGCCGCTCGGGCCGCATGTGGACGTCGAGATAGCCGTGATTGGCAGTCTCGCGGATGGTGGTGTCGAGATCGAGTTCGTCAGGCGCGCCGGTGCGCGCGAACTTGCGCAGGCGCCGCAGCGCCACCTTGATGTTGCGGATGCCGAGCTCGACATTGCCGTCGAGATCCTTGAACTCGCGCTTGTCCCACACCTTCACGGCACGGTTGTTGCGGTTCTTCTCCTGGCCGATGCGGACGCCTTCGGGATTGTAGCCGTGGGCGCCGAACGGCGAGGTGCCGGCAGTGCCAATCCACTTCGAGCCGCCCTGGTGCCGGCCCTTCTGCTCCTCGAGGCGCTTCTTCAGCGTCTCCATGAGCTTGTCCCAGCCCATGGCCTCGATCTGCTTTTTCTCCTCCTCGCTGAGGTATTTCTCGGCGAGCTTCTTCAGCCACTCCTCGGGGATCTCCGCCTTCTCCATGGCGTCGAGCAGGCTTTCCAGCCCCTTGAACACCGTGCCGAAGACGCGGTCGAACTTGTCGAGGTTACGCTCGTCCTTCACCAGCGAGGTGCGCGACAGATAGTAGAAATTCTCGACCGAGTAGTCCGACAGATCAGCGTCGAGCGCCTCCATCAGCGTGAGGTATTCGCGCAGCGTCACGGGGACCTGCGCATCGCGCAGAGAAGTGAAGAATTGCAGGAACATGGGTGACAGATTGCCCGTCGGGGGGCGAACGTCAAGGGGCGCAGCCCGGCGCGGGACGCTGGACCGGTCGGCTTTTTGCTCTAGAATTGACCGTCTCACGGGGTTGTTTTGGGGACGTTTGCAATGGGAATTCTCGCGGCGCTCATCATTGGCGCGATCGCCGGCTGGCTTGCCGGCAAGATTGTCCATGGGGCGGGATTTGGGCTGATCGGCAACATGGTGGTCGGCATCATCGGCGCGCTGGTGGCGAGCTGGGTGCTGCCGCAACTGCATATTGCGCTGGCCACCGGCACGATCGGCGCGATCGTGGACGCCACCATCGGCGCGGTGATTGTGCTCGTCATCCTTTCGCTGATAAAACGGGTCTGAAAGCCTGACCGAACCAGGAACGGCCGCCATGAGCGGCCGTTCCGTTTGTTGGACCAGGGCGATGCCCGGCCGACGACCAACAAGGACGCGCGATGAAATTTACCGGCACCAAGGACTATGTTGCGACCGACGATCTCAAGGTCGCCGTCAATGCCTCAATCGTGCTGGAGCGGCCGCTGCTCATCAAGGGCGAGCCCGGCACCGGCAAGACCGTGCTGGCGGAGGAAGTGGCGAAGGCGCTGAACGCGCCGCTTTTGACCTGGCACATCAAGTCCACCACCAAGGCGCAGCAGGGCCTCTATGAATACGATGCGGTGTCGCGCCTGCGCGACAGCCAGCTCGGCGATGCCCGTGTCTCCGACATCAAGAACTACATCAAGCGCGGCAAGCTGTGGGACGCCTTCACCGCCGAGCAGCGCCCGGTGCTCCTGATCGACGAGATCGACAAGGCCGACATCGAATTCCCGAACGACCTGCTGCTCGAGCTCGACCGCATGGAATTCCATGTCTACGAGACCGGCGAGACGATCAAGGCGAAGCAGCGCCCGATCATGATGATCACCTCCAACAACGAGAAGGAGCTGCCGGACGCCTTCCTGCGCCGCTGCTTCTTCCACTACATCAAGTTTCCCGACGCCGACACGATGGGCCGCATCGTCGACGTCCATTTCCCCGGCATCAAGAAGCGCCTGGTCGAGGAAGCGCTGCGCATCTTCTTCGAGGTGCGCGAGGTGCCAGGTCTGAAGAAGAAGCCCTCAACCTCCGAGCTGCTCGACTGGCTCAAGCTGCTGCTCAACGAGGACATGAGCGTCGAGCAACTGCGCGAACGCGACCCGCGCAAGCTGATCCCGCCGCTGCACGGCGCGCTGCTCAAGAACGAGCAGGACGTGCACCTGTTCGAGCGGCTGGCGTTTTTGAGCCGGAGGGAGGTTTGATCTGCAAGCGCGCAGAGACAACCTGACCGCAATTCCTACCGCTACTCTGGGCCGCGCTTCCCCGCGTCATCTCGGATTCGGATGACCGTCAAGGCGGAGCTGATAAACGAAATAGGTTGGGGTACAGAACCCGATCTTTCGGCTTCTCAAGTTATTCAACGCCGGGGCACTGACGTTGAACCTTACACTCGAGACAAAATCCGGCATCTGCTGGCAAATATAGTCCTCGCGGCAAAACCGCGACGGCGAGCATGTGTTCAGGAGGCCGCGGCCGACGCCAGCGGCGAAAATGCCGCTGTCGAAATATCCCTTGGCCATCTGCTCAAAGCCCTTGCCTCCGACGATCGCGCAGATTTCCTCGGGCACGCTGCCCGGCCGGATCACCGCCAGCGACGCCTCCTCGGGCTTGCAGGGACGCGTGACGCGGCCCAGCGGCACGCCGATCTTCGTTGGACGGCAGTTGTAGCCGTAGCCGCTCAATTTTCCTTCCGACAGCTTGTAGACGAGTTCTTCCTTGCTGACGCGGTCGCTGAACGCGCGCAGGTTGAAGCCGAGCGGGTTGTTGGCGGCGGTCTTCGCTGTGGAGTCCTCGATGACGTTTGAGCGGCAGCTCAAACCGGCGGCGACATTCTGTGCCGCGGCCACGCATTGGCCGAGATTGGAGGAAGTCGCAGCGTTCGTCACCAACGCCTGACAAGTGAGGTTACGCGTGGCATTGCAGCTCCATTTCGCGGCCTGCGCCAGATCCGCATTCAAAGGGCACGGCATGTTGTCGCCGGCGACAACATAGGCCGGATTTCCGCTCTCCCAGGCCGCCGGGGGCGCCGAAGGATGCGGGCGAAAACTGTTCGGCGCCTGACCGAGCGAAACCCGCTCGACATAGTCCTTGCGGCGAACAAGTTCCGCGTAGACATGGGGCGAGAACGGCAATTGCAACTCGTTACCGTCAAGGGCGTTTCTGATGGCGTCCGCGTCGCGGCCGAAATCGAACCGGTCCACGCCGAGAAAATGGAATCCGGCGGTCGAGGATGATTGATGGCAGCCCATGCAGGACGACGTGTTCAGGCGTTCGAGCAGACCCGCGCCGGATTGCACGAATTTTGGTGACCTCCCGGGGACACCCGCCGCCGCGACGATCCGTGCCGCCTACTCGCTGCCGATTGCGAGATCGAAGGGACGATTGGCCATGCGCGCGCTGCCGGCAGTGGAAAAACTCAGCGCGATATCGGCCTCCAGGCTCTCCGGTATCCTGAAGGTGCCGTTGTCGATCTCGGCGATGTGGCCTGCGAGATAGTCCTGCAACTGCTTCTGTTTGGCGGGATCCTTCAGGATTGCCTGCACATCGGGCGTATTTTCCAGCCGTGTCGGCTGAAACTTGCCATCCCTCAGCGCGAAGATCCGCATCCAGTAGATCGCCTGTCCGGCGAATTTGCGGTTCTCCATGTTTTCGAGGTCTGATGGGAAGCGCACCACCTGCGCATTGATCTCCATCTGCTTGAAGATTAGTCGCGAAAAATCCAGCGGCCCCTGCAGCAGGCGTTGGGCAACCACTGCCGGATCGTCAGTATCGATCCCGGCGACGCGCCAGAGCGAGGCGACGTTCTGGCAATTCCTGCCGTCATCCGCGTAACTGAACACCATGTTCACGGTGAACGGCATGCGCGACGCGTAAGTCTTGCCGTTCATCCTCACTTCGTAGCCGAGCCGGTAGATGAAACGCAATTCGCCGCAATGCGCGGAATTGAAATCGCGGCGGTCCATCCGATTGACTACGCCCGACAGGAGGAACAATCCGTCGCTGGAACCGAGCCATCTCTCGTTAAACACGCGCGCAACATTGCCATTCAGCCGCAGCGTCTTGCCAGCGTCCGTTTTGGCCGACTTCGGGTCGTAGGTTTTCAGGATCTCCTTTTCCCAATCGATGCCGAGTCCCGCTGTGATACGCGTGATGTCGGCGGACATCACGGCAGCAAACTGCGCGTAGGTCCCACTGAATTGAGACAAATCGCTCGCCCGCGTCGGGCCGTCCGCGACCGCCGGCTGCGGCAGCTTTTGCGCGGCGTGAATTTTCCTGAACAGGGTCACCAGCGAAAGCGCGGATGAATTGTCATGATCGAGCACCGCGAGCAGAGGCCCCTGGCTGATCAGGGTCGTCACCTCTGCGGAAGCCCGGGGAGACTGGGCAAAGCAGGGAGAGATCGTGAGAATCAAGAGGCAGAGTATTGAGATGAAGCGCATCTGCTGTTTCTACTACGTCAAGGCGCATCCCGCAATTTAAGGGTGAATGTCCCGAGGAGCCCGCGCTCGAGGAAAGAGGGAAAGCGCACACTCTCCACATCGTCATTGCGAGCGCAGACGCGCCGCAGCATCCTCGCGGCGCATTTCGCCCGAGCTTTGCTGTCTCCGTTACGCCCTCCAGGAAAGAGGGCGCAGGGAAGGCCGGGTGCCGGCTGGCACCCACGGTCCGCTGTGCGAAAGCACACGCAGAAGAACTGCACAGCGGCATACAGGTGAAGCCAAACACACGGCCTTCCCTGCGCAGTGGTCGGACGGCGTATGCCGTGCTCTCCCGGGAGCCGAGTTCGTTCTGGCCTCCCTCACCCCTGCGAAAGTCGCCGACACCGCGCCGGTTGACGCAAATGCCGCATCCGCAAGAGCTTGACCGTAGCAACGACGGCCAGGACCACACGATTTTGCCGTACGCACACAGCGCCGCTCGTCCGCACGAAGCCTCAGGGCTCACGGAGAGCAATCCGCCCTGCCCTTAGCCTCTCGCGCCCGACGCTGCCGCGTCCACCGCAACCCGGCCCGCGTTTCGAACGACTCGCGAACCGCCCCTCTTCCTCGGACCGGGCTGTTTCGATCTATGCCGCAATTCCGAATTTCGGTAAAGTGGAATATTTTTGTGGGAAGGGATTGACGGGTGACGGGGTGTTTTGCCCGACGGGCTAAACCACCGCGACATGCAACGCTCTCGGTGTCCCGGACGCGCTGCAGCGTGCAACGCTGCTGCGCAGAGCCGGGACCCACGCGTACGATCGCGCTCTCGGTCACATGGGCCCCGGCTCTGCAGTGCACCGCATCGGACGATGCTTCGCATCGCCGGGAGCGCTGCGCAGCGTCCGGGGCATGAGACCTTCCTACGCCACCCTACGCCACTGCGGCGTCCGGAATCCGCGCGGCTTCTATCGGCTGCTTGCCGCGGATCAGGTCCGAGGCACGATCCGCGATCATCATGGTGGAGGCGTTGAGATTCGCCGAGATCATGCGCGGCATCACGGAGGCGTCGATGACGCGGAGGCCCTCCAACCCGTGGACGCGGAGCTGGTCGTCGACCACCGCCCACGTGCTGTCCGCCGGGCCCATGCGGCAGGTGCAGCCGGGGTGGAAAGTGGTGGTGCCGCGTTCGGTGGCGGCGGCGAGGAATTCGTCGTCGGTGTTGATGTTGGGGCCGGGGAAATCCTCGTAGGCGTAATAGGGCGACAGCGGCGCACTCTTCAAAAGCCTGCGCGCGAGCTTCATGCCGCCGACGATGACGCGGCGGTCGAGCTCGGCGTCGAGATAGTTGGTCTGGATGATCGGCGGCGCGAACGGATCGTTGGAGCGGATGCGGACATAGCCGCGGCTCTCCGGGCGCTGCTGCCAGGACGCCACCGTCATGCCGGGCTCGTCCTCGAGCTGGCCCTGCACGCCTTCCTTGTAGCTCGCCGGCGTGAAGGTGAGTTGCAAGTCGGACGAGTCCGCGCTCTCGCCGGAGTGCCAGAAGCAATAGACCATGGTCGGCGACAGCGAGAGCAGGCCGCGGCGCGCGGTCGCCCATTTCAGAGCCTCGATCCACAACGAGAAGCCGCGGCGGAGCTCGTTGATGGTCTTGATGTCCTTCACGCGCGCTACGGTGCGCGGGGCGTAATGATCCTGCAGACCTTCGCCGACCGGCAGCGCATGGCGCACCGCGATCCCTTGCGCGCCGAGCAGATCGGGTGAGCCGATTCCGGAGAGCTGAAGCAGCTGCGGCGAATTATAGGTGCCGCCGGACAGGATCACTTCCTTGTTGGCGCGCACTTCGACCGGCGTGCCGCCGCGGCCGCCCTTGCTGTAGCGCACGCCGACGGCGCGCTTGCCTTCAAAAATGATCTCTGTCGCGTGCGCGTGGGTGTGCACATGCACGTTCGGGCGCTTCATCGCGGGCTTGAGGAACGCGGTCGAGCCGGAGACGCGCAGGCCCTTGTCGATGGTGCGCTGGCAGTAGGAGACGCCTTCCTGCTTAGCGCCGTTGTAATCGGGGTTGCGGGGAATGCCGAGCGAGACCGCGCCTTCCATGAAGGCCTCGCAGAGCGGATCGCGCCAGTCCATGGTGGTGACGGTGAGGTTGCCGTCGCGGCCGCGATAGGTGTCCTCGCCCTCGCCGACCCGCTTTTCCAGCCGCTTGAAGTAAGGCAGCACGTCGGCATAACCCCAGCCGCGATTGCCCATCTGCGCCCAGGTGTCGAAATCCATCCGCTGGCCGCGATTGTAGATGTGGCCGTTGATCGAGGACGAGCCGCCGAGCGTCTTGCCGCGCGGCGCATAGATGCTGCGCCCGCCGGTGTAGGGCCCCGGCTCCTGCTGGTAGGCCCAGTTGATGCTCTTCATGTGGAAGGTCTTGATGAAGCCCGCCGGCAGATGGATGTAGGGATGCCAGTCGCTCGGGCCCGCCTCGAGCACGCAGACGCTCACGTTCGGATCTTCGCTGAGCCGGCTGGTCAGTACGCAGCCGGCGGAGCCCGCGCCGACGATCACATAATCGAATCTGTCCATGGTGCCTCGGCCGCTCAGCGCGGCTTGTCGTTGAGTTGATAGTTCAAATGCGTCCGCACCGTCGGCCATTCGGCGGCGGTGATGCTGTAAACCACGGTGTCCCGCAGCGTGCCGTTCGGCGTGACCTGGTGGCTGCGCAGAATGCCGTCCTGCTTGGCGCCCAGGCGCTCGATGGCGCGGCGGCTCTGGTGGTTGAAGAAATGCGTGCGGAATTCGACCGCGATGCAGTTCAGCGTCTCGAAGGCGTGGGTCAGCAGCAGAATCTTGCACTGCGTGTTGAGCGGCCCGCGCTGCGCGCTCTTCGCATACCAGGTCGAGCCGATCTCGACGCGGCGGTTGGCGGCATCGATGTTCATATAGGTGGTCTGGCCGACGATCTTGCCGCCGGCATCGAACACGGTGAACGGCAGCATCGAGCCTGCGGCCTGGAGGCCCAAGCGGCGGTCGATCTCCTTGGCCACGTTCTCCGGCGTCGGGATCGCGGTGTACCAGATCGTGTAGAGCTCGCCGTCCTTCACGGCCTCCACCAGCCCCTCGCGATGCTCTTTCGACAGCGGCTCGAGACGGGCGTGCTGCCCACGCAGGGTGACGGGATCAGGCCAGGGCATTTCTCTCTCCATAATGACTGCCGTCCTTCCGAGGCGCGACGACGTCGCGAGCCCGGAATCCATAATCACCGCTCGGGGTTATGGATTCCGGGCCTGCGTGCTGGCGCACGCATCCCGGAATGACGACCGACGCATCGGCACGGCTGCTCAGATACATTCACTTATTCAGAAAGTTCAACGGCAAACCGCAGCGCGGCCAGTCCATGGCGATCAGTTCGCCCTTGCCTGAGAGCGTGATGTAGGCGGTCTTGAGCTCGGGACCGCCGAAGGCGATGTTGGTGGTGACGCGATCGCCGGTCGGGACCTGCTCGACCAGGGTCCCGTCAGGCGCGATCACCGAGATGCAGCCGGAGACCAGGGTGGCGACGCAGACATTGCCGTTCGCCTCCACCGCGAGCGAGTCGAACATCTGGTAGCCGCCGAGGCCGCAGATCGGCTTGCCGCGCTCGCCACGGTAGATCACCTCGCGCGGCTTAAGCGTGCCGGGCGCGGACAGCTCATAGGCCCAGAGCCGCCCCGTCGGGGTCTCCGCGATGTAGACGGTGTTCTCGTCCGGCGACAGGCCGATGCCGTTGGCCGGCAGCACGCCATGCACGACCTCGACGATCTCGGTCATGCCGGGCTTGAGATAATACATGCCGCCGACATCCATCTCGCGGGCGCGGCGCTTGCCGAGATCGGAGAACCAGAGGCCGCCATGCTTGTCGAAGACGAGGTCGTTCGGCCCGCGCAGATCGTGCTCGCCGCATTTGGTCACGACGGTCTCGACCTTGCCCGATTGCAGATCGACGCGCTGGATCGAGCCACCGAGATAGCTGTCCGGCTGCGGGCCGGGCATGATCATCTTGCCGGTCGGAATCCAGGAGAAGCCGCCATTGTTGCAGATGTAGATCTTGCCGTCGGGGCCGAGGGCTGCGCCGTTCGGGCCGCCCGGCACCTTGGCGACGACCTCCTTGCGGCCGTCGGGATGGATTCGGGTCAGGCGCTGGCCGCGAATTTCCACCAGCACGACCGAGCCGTCCGGCATCACCACCGGCCCTTCGGGAAATTCGAGGTCGGTGGCGAGAATGCGAACGTTGGACATGGGGACCCTCCCGGCTGCTTGTTATGGCTTGCACGGGATGTCCGGCACGGGCCCCACACGCAAGATTTGCCTGCGGTTATGACAAAGTCGCCGGGGCTTGCCAAGCAAGCGGGATGGTATGCCAGCGTTGCAACGTAAAGCGCGATGACATATCGCGCTTTAGGTCTTGCTTGAGCATGATCTCTTCGGAAAACCGCTGCGCACTTTGCGCGAACGCGGCCCTTCGGGTCCGGATCGTGCTTACTCCCGCACTGGTATCCAAATCTCGAAGCCGCCATTGCCGGTCGCGGGATCGAATTTCTCGTCATAGCGCTCGAAGTTCGGCGCATCCGCGGCCTTCAGGCCGGACGCCGGCAGCCACTGATTCCAGATCGTGTTGACGGTGCGGCGGATCGAGGCGACGTGCTCGGTGTGGGTGAACACCGCGTAGCGCTGCTCGGGAATGCGGATGCGACCGAAGCGGCGCGGCAGGTCGGAGAAATCGGCGACCTCGACGCCGGCGATGTAGTCGAAATTGCCGGAATCATCGCCGTTGCAGCAGACGCCATAGGCGACTTGAGATTTTCCCTGGCCGACGCGCGCGGGAACGTCGGCGACCTCCTGATGGAAGCGGTGCCACAGCCCCGGAATGGCGGCGCCGTTGTCGCAGGAGATGCGCTCGGCGGGGCCGGCGACGAGGAAGGCCTTCGCGGTTTCGAAACGCGGCGGGACGAGGTGGTCGAGCATGGTGGAGTCCATGAGGATCGGCTCCTGAAGCTTGAGTTTGTCGAGGCGCGTTGCCGCCCGCACCGCTTCGGGTGTGGTGCCAAACTGGTCGCGGAACGCGCGGGTGAACGCTTCGTGCGAGCCGTAATCCGCCTCCAGCGCCAGCGACAGGATGTCCGGCGCGCCGTTCGCAAGACTGCGCGCCGCTTCCGTCAACCGCCGCGCGCGCACGTAGCGCATCACAGGAAGTCCGGTGGCTGCGGCAAACGCCCGCACGATGTGGAACCGCGACACGCCAGATATCGCAGCAATCTCGTCGAGCGTCATCGGCTCGGCCAGATGGCTCTCGATATACCAGAGCGCGCGCTGGGCTGGGTTCATGCGTCAAGGGCCCTCGTTCGAAGCCTGGCGATGATGCGCTGACGGCCACCGCCTCGCTTGATCGGCATTGCTGTCCTTGCATGAGAATAGTTCCGGAATAGCCACTGGCAACGCCCCGGCATTCGCAGCTACACTCATCGCAACCGCTCACCAGAAAGAGGAACCGCGTCATGGAAATCACCGATGTGCGGGCGCACCATATCCGCATCCCCTATGACGCCGGTGTCGCGAGCTTTCGCCAGGGCGCGTCCGCAATCTCCGCGCTCGACATGGTGCTGGTCGAGGTCACGACCGATGCCGGACTGACCGGCTGGGGCGATGCCTTTGCCTATGTCTCCCCCCGCACCACGCGAAGCGCCGTCGAGGAGATGATCGCGCCGCAGGCCCGCGGGCTGAAGGTTCCCGATGCCGCCGGCATTCCCGCGGTGATGGAACAGATCCAGCGCAACCTGCATCTGTTCGGCCGCTACGGCATCACCATGTTCGCGATATCAGGGCTCGACATCGCGCTGTGGGACCTGGCTGCGAAGATCGAGGGCGCGCCGCTGCATCGCCTGCTCGGAGCAAGCAAGCGCTCGAACATCCCCGCCTATGCGAGCCTGCTGCGGATCGGCTCGCCTGAGAACATCACGGGCGAATGCAAGAAGGCGCTCGCGCTCGGCTATGGCGCCATCAAGCTGCACGAGACCACGACGCCGGCGGTGTTTGCCGCGCGCGAGGCCATTGGGCCCGGCATCCCGCTGATGGTCGACATGAACTGCCCGCTCACAGGCGAGCAGGCGATCGCATTCGCGAAGGCGTGCGAGGACGCGCAGCCGATGTTTCTGGAAGAGCCGGTCTGGCCGCCGGAGGATTTTACCACGCTCGCCGAGGTCCGCCGCAAGGGCGGGCTCGGCGTCGCCGCCGGCGAGAACGCCTGCACGGAGTATCAATTCCGCCAGATGATGAATGCAGGCGCGGTGAGCCACGCCCAGCCGTCGGTGACCAAGGTCGGCGGCATCACGGAATTTTTGAAGGTCGCCGCACTCGCCGATCAGCTCGGCGTCAAGATCGTTCCGCACTCCCCGTATTTCGGTCCGGGCCTGCTGGCGACATTGCACCTGCTGGCGACGCGTGACGACGGGTTGGTCGAGATGTTCTATCTGAAACGCGAAGCGTGTCTGTGGGGCGGCCGCGCCGATGTCGATACCACCGGCCACGTCGCGGTGCCCTCGGGACCCGGGCTCGGCTATGAGCCCGATCGCGGCGTGATGGAGCGCTACCGCGTGGCGTGACGGCGACGCCTATTTCGCCGCATCCTTCGGTGGCGGCGCGTCCTGCTTCTTCTTCAGATCGTCCGCGATCTTCACCTGTGCAGCCTGGAGATCGCCCAGCGTCTTCTGCAGGCCGGCCACAGTCGTCTTCAGCGCGTCGATCTGGCGGTTGGCGGCATCGAGCTTCTGCTGATGATCGAGCGTCAGCTTGGTGATCGTCTTCTGCAGGAAGTCGACGTTGCTCTGCAGGCAGCTCGTGCGCCGCTCCATGGTCTTCTCGACGGTACAGATCTCGATGCCGGGCACGTCTTGCGCGCGGACCGGCGCAATCGCCAGCGTGGCGAGCAACAACATCGCGAAACAAACGCCGGCACTTCGAAGCGACATGCAGGTTCCTCGTCCAAATCAATCACGGCAATGTGCGCTTTTTGCTCGCCGACGCCGGAGGCTACCACACTCGTACCGCATTCTCGCGTTGAGCTTGGCTTGTTCCCTTGGACGGGGAGCAGTGAACCGTGCGCGGAAGAAAGTGGGCGCTCTTTCCGCGACTTTGATTAGGGGAGATTTTTGGAATGGCAACGCGCGATAGACGTCTGGCGGAATTCGATGGCGCCGGCGAACCGCCACCTGGCCTGCCGGTGGAGGTGCTGTGCGAGGACCACAGCGGAACGTATCAACTGCCGTTCGCCTGCCGCTATGTCGAGGGCCGCTGGCAGAACGACGCGGCCGGCGTCCCGGTGGAAGCCACTGTGATCGGCTGGCGCGTGCCGCGCGCCAAGCACTCGGGCTTCGCCTAACGAGCGGCGTCTGTCTCAAAATGCAACGGGGCCGCGCTCTGCCTTAACGAACGGAACGCGGCCCGAACGAATCACGTCCGAATCAGCCGGAACGCCGTGTACGCAGCTGTTCACGGCTAGATGTCGCAACAAGCCCGCACGCGTATACAATATCTGCGCAGCACGTGGGCCGGCCCGAGCCGGCTGCGGGTGCTAAAAGTTAACGGCTTCAAAGACATGGCAGCCGGCTGCGGCAGCCCTGGTCTCGCTCCCAAAACAGGCAGGCGGGCGCCAGGCCTGCCTAATATTCGACCTCGAGCTCCTCGATCTCGGCCGGCTCATCCTTGGCCGCCGCGATCCATTCCTTCATCTCGGGCATGGCCATGATGGTATCGGCATAGGCCTTCAGCAGCGGCTCGAGCTTGACGTCATAGGTCACGAAGCGCGTCACCACGGGGGCATACATCGCATCCGCCATGGTGCGCCTCGCGCCGAACAGGAAGGGTCCGCCTGATTTCTCCAGGCAGTCGCGCCAGATGGAACAGACGCGGTCGATATCGGCCTGCGCGCGCGACCAGATCTTGAAGCCGGGGAAGTGCCCCTTCAGATTGACCGGCAGCGAAGCGCGCAACGTTGTGAAGCCGGAATGGATTTCGCCGCAGATCGAGCGGCAATGCGCCCGCTGGACGCGGTCATCAGGCAATAGACCGGCTTCCGGCATCGCCTCGTTGAGATATTCGGCGATCGCCAGCGTATCCCAGACCACGGCGCCGTCGTGGCGCAGGCATGGCACCAGGATCGACGACGACAGCAGCAGGATTTCGGCGCGTGCCGACGCGTCGTCCGGCGCGGTGACGATCTCCTCGAAATCGAGCCCGGAAAATTTCGTCAGCAGCCAGCCGCGCAGCGACCAGGACGAATAGTTCTTGCTGCTGATGGTCAGTGTCGCCTTCGCCATATGGCCCATTCCCTACGCCTGTGACTTGCACGCCGCCCGGCCCGCGGGAGTGCTCATGACCTGTGCTTCCCGCAAAAAGAGGAGCAAGCGATGTGCCAGTTTTGAGGGCGGCAGGGCTCCCGTTTGGCTTCGATATTGCATGACAGCACGGGAAGGTGGGCGTTTCAGTATGATGTCGATGTATTATCAGGCCTTTCAGAACCATATGGACCTCACCGCGCCGTGGCGGGCGGGAGCTTCGTCCGCGCTCAGATTCCTCCATCTGGTGCCGCAGGGCCTATCGGATCAGGTCGTCGGCCGGCTCTCGGCCGCGCTGGAGCTGATCTCGCGCTCCACCCTCACCTATCACCGTCCGGCCTACGGCATCGACAGCGTGATGGTGGGCAACCGCGAGGTCGGCGTCACCGAGGAGGTCGCCTACGCGACGCCGTTCGGCTCGCTGCTGCACTTCAGGAAGGACGGCGTGCCGGAGCAGCCGCGCATGCTGCTGGTGGCGCCGATGTCGGGCCATTTCGCCACGCTGCTGCGCGGCACCGTGAAAACGCTGCTGCAGGATCACGACGTCTACATCACCGACTGGCACAATCCGCGCGACATTCCACGCCGCGAAGGCCGCTTCGGGCTCGACGACTACACCGATCATCTCATCGACTTCCTCGGCCAATTGGGCCCGCGTCCGCACATGGTCGCGATCTGCCAGCCCTCGGTCTCGGCCCTGGCGGCCGCCGCGGTCATGTGCGAGGGCAACCACCCCTCGCGGCCTGCGACGCTGACGCTGATGGCGGGTCCGATCGACACGCGCATCCAGCCGACCAGGGTCAACGAGTTCGCCAAGAGCAGGCCGATCGACTGGTTCGAGCAGAACCTGATCAACTACGTGCCGGTGCAATGCCGCGGCGCGCTCCGCAAGGTCTATCCCGGCTTCGTCCAGCTCACGGCGTTCGTCTCGATGAATCTCGAGCGCCATATCAAGCAGCACATGGATCTCGCCAACCATATCGCCAAGGGCGAGAAGGAGAAGGCCGCCAGCATCAAGACCTTCTACGACGAATATTTCGCCGTGATGGACCTGCCGGCCGAGTTCTACATCGAGACCGTGCGTGACGTGTTCCAGGAGCACCTGTTGCCGCAAGGCAAGTTGATGCACCGTGGCCGTCCCGTGAACACCAAGGCCGTCAGCCGCATGGGACTGATGACGGTCGAAGGCGAGAAGGACGACATCTGCTCGATCGGCCAGACGCTCGCCGCGCAAGACCTCTGCACCGGTGTGCGCGCCTATCGCCGCGTCCACCACATGCAGGCCGGCGTCGGCCACTACGGCGTGTTCTCGGGCAAGCGGTGGAATAACGAGATCTATCCGCTGCTGCGGGATTTCGTGCACGTGAATTCCTGACTGTCATTCCCCGCCCATCGACTGGGGGAAAACGGCACGTGCCTAATGCACTTGCTCCAGCAGCTCTTTCGCTTCCACGACTTCAGAAAGATTTCGCTCCACATCGAATTCGGCCAGCACGGGAGCGAGCATTTCGGATACCCCGCCTGCTCGGCCATTTCTCTTGTGCAGGCGAGCAAGTCCAAGGGCGCTGCGCAGCTCGAAAGTCTTCGTCTGCTGGTGTCGTGCGATCTCAAGCGCTCGGTTGAGGGAAGCTTCGGCACTGGCTTCGTCCGAAGGATCAAGACGCGACAAAAGCTCGCCGCGGGCGCGATGCAGCTCGGCATCAAGCCAATGCTGGCCGGATTGCCCGGTCCACGCGATCAATTCGCTCAAGATTTCCAGCCCGGTTTCGAGTTGGCCCGACGCTGCGTTCGCCAAGGCGACGTGCATCCCCCAAAACGGCTCACAGAGATAGCAGTCATTCTCGTGCAGCAAAGTCCAGCCGCGACGCATTTCCGTCAGTCCGGTCATTTGGTCGCCTGCACGCCACTTGGCGAGGCCATTCAGATAGGTGCCGGCGGCCACATACAACGGCATCGTGTGGTCGCGCGCGAGACCGAGCGCCAAGATCGTCTCCGTTTGCTGCAACACGCCTCCGCATAGTCCGTCGAACACGGCGCGATGAACCAGCGCGTTGGCCTGGGACAGCGCCCGTTTTTCTCCCGAAGCACTCACCGCTTCGGCGGCGAGGCGGCGTGCGCGCGCGATCTTGCCAAGCGGCCAAAGCACCAGGGCAAGAAACCTCATGATCACGAACGGGAGATCCAGTGCCGAAGCCCTGAACGTCGCGGGATCCGGCTCGGCACCATAGATCTCGAGTGCCTGCTCGAGATGCATCCTCGCGTTCAAGTAATCACCGCCGAACCAGCAGGTAACCCCGCCCGTCCAATGTGCAACGACAGCGGCCACCGGTGAGTCCGGTCGTCGGTCAGCGGCGCTCCTGATGGCATCCGCCAGCTCCAGCATCGGAGCGAGTTCGCCGTGTGTCAGGCAAGCATTGAAGAGACCCGAATGGACCGGCGCGAGTTCAACGGGATCATTGATGTCGGCAGCGAACTGTCGGGCACGCGTCCATGCGGCTACCGTTTCGGGAGCGCTATGGCCGAGGCTGCCTCGCAATGCACGGCCATACTCGATTTGAAGATGCAGCCTGCTCATCATCCGGCGGGGATCATCCGGCACCTCGTCGGCGGACGCAATCGCCTTGCCGAGATGCGCGATCGCCTCGGAATAGGCCGAGCGCTTCAGTGCTTGCTGGCCCGCCTTGCGCCACCATTCGAGGGCGATCTCGCTCAGCCCCGCCTCGGTGAAGTGGTGTGCCAGAACTTCCGGCTCAGTCTCGGCAACGACTGGAAACTTCTCGCGCAGGACATCGCCGATGCGCTTGTGAAGCATCTGCCGTTTGCTCTTGAGCAGGCCTTCATAGGCCGCTTCCTGAACGAGAGCGTGCCTGAAGCTATAGTTTGCGTCGGGCGGTGTCCCGCGACGCACCAGCAGTTCCGCCTCTTCGAGTTGCCCCAGCGCAGCGCTCAACGTCAGATCATCGCGTCCCGTCACATATCTTAGCAGCGCGTATGAAAAGTCGCGGCCGATGGCGGCGCCTATCTGCGCCACCTCCTTGACGGGCGCCAGCCGGTCGAGCCGCGCCATCAGCGAATCCTGCAGCGTCGCGGGAATAGCGAGCGGCGGGAGCGGACTATCGAGGCGGTAGCGTCCGGAATCTTCGACGAGCAGTCCGGACTCCAGCACCATCTTGGTCAGTTCCTCAACGAATAGCGGGATGCCGTCCGTCTTGTCGATGATCTGCTCCATCATCTCGCGCGGCAGCTGGCGGCCAACGGTCACCTGCTCGACCAGCGCACGCGTGTCCTGCCGGTCGAGCCGGTCGAGCCGCAACAGGCTGACGTTGGCGAGGCCCGACCAGGAGGGCTCGAACTCTGGTCGGGCTGTCATGAGCATGAGTATCGGCAGTCCCCTGATCCGGTCGACCCCGAGATCGAACAGTTCAAGTGTCGTGGCATCGGCCCAATGCATATCCTCGCAGATAACCAGCAGGGGCTGCTCTCGCGCCAACCCCTCGAGCTGATCGAGAAGCGAGGCAAATGTCTGTCGCCGCTGCTGCGCCGGGCTCAAACCAAGCGGCGGATAATGGTCGCCGGTTGGAATCGAAAGGAGAGCCGCAATGAGCGGTGTCGCCCGGGCGACCTGTTGCGTTCCAAGCGCCAGCATTGCCTCAAGCTTGTCGAGCTTTTGCCCCGGCGTGTCGTGCGAGCGGATACCGGCTGCGCGCTCCAGCTGCGCGACAAAGGGATGAAGCGCGCTGTTGGTGTGGTAGGGCGAACACTGATATCGCACCCGGCGATGCGCCCCCAACGCGGGGTTTTCGGACAGCGTTGCGACAATGCGCGACTTGCCGATGCCTGCTTCGCCGGAGATCAACACCATCTGGCCCTGCCCCTGCCATGCCAACCGCTGGCGCGAGAGCGTGAATTCGATCTCCTCCTTGCGACCGACAAAGCCGATCGAACGCGCTGCGCGGACCGCCTCGAAGCGACTTTCCGATGCGGCCGCCCCCTCGACCGCCCAGACCGCGATGGGTTCGGCTATCCCCTTGACCTCGCGGCGGCCGAGATTGCGAAAAGTGAAGAGATCGCCAAGCAGCCGGCGCGTCGACGAGGCGACGACGACCACTCCCGGTTCGGCCAGGCTCTGAAGCCTGGCAGCAAGGTTTGGTGTATCGCCGACCGTTGCGTGCTCCTCCGACGCATCGCCGCTGATGAGGTCGCCGATCACCACAAGCCCGGTCGCGATTGCGATCCGCAGTTCAACCCGTTCGGTCGCGCCCGTCCTCAGTCGCCCGACCGCAGCGATGGTGTCGAGGCCCGCGCGCACTGCGCGCTCCGCATCGTCCTCGTGGGCGCGGGGATAGCCGAAATAGACCAGTATTCCGTCACCGACGAACCTGGCGATCCTGCCGTCATAAGCAGCGATGACGCCCGCACAAGCGGCGCGGTAGGCCCGGATCACTTCCCACATATCCTCGGGATCGAGACGCGCGGAGAGCGCAGTCGAGCCGACCAGGTCGCAAAACATAACGGTCAGGTGACGCCGCTCGGCGTCGTGAGGAGGAGCCGGCGATGCGATCAACGCGGCTGGATCGAGGTCGGCAATGGCACGCAGCATTTTGCGGCGATGGCCAAGCAGGACTCCGAGCTTATCGAAGTCCTCGGCCATCAGTTCGGGAAGGACGCCCATGTCGATCCCATTTTGGACAAAACGCTCTGCGTATTGTCCAAGCCCCAGCTTCTCGAGCCACTCCGCAATCTGCATTGGCTCCACCGATCGTGCGGTTGGCGGTTAGCAGAATTTTGGACCACGGCGCGGGGACAATATCCCAACGCCACCATGATGGCACGTCTTGTTTGTTGCGCGATAACTTAGGTTGCTCAGTACCGATGCCGCTTCCAAGCAAGGACATTGCTCGATGCAAACGGTCGCGCTACTAAAAATCGTCTGCACGCAGCGTTGAACGACAGAAGTTGCGATGAGCCGTCAACCACTCGCCTTCAGACCTGACGTCAGCACTGGCACTGGTGCCCACATCACGACGCCAAGCAGACGTTTTTCCGTGAGCACAATTGTCTTCATTCTTCGTCCTTGGGCACTACGTAGTTGCGCGCCATCGTTCCCGCCGCAACTTGAAGCGAAGACCCAACGACCCAACAGCCGGCGAGAAACGCTATCAGCGCATTGGGTAGGCTTTGATCAAGGACAAGGATGCTGACGGACAGAGTTGCTGCAATCGCCGCGCCGAACGTACCGGCCGCACTCATGATCTCAGCAACCTCAGAGCCGTTGTATTCTTCCGAGGTGCTCGAAATCGACCTCCGAGCGACAGACCGGGACAAATCAATTCCAACATAATAGCTGAGAGCTCCGTAGAGCATTGTTAGCAGCACGATCCAGCCGCTTTCAAAAAGCCCGCCTTTCTGACGCAACAGGGTCGCACCCACATAGAGGCCGCAAGAGGCCCCAACGGCTGCTAGCCCAATTCTTTCGAGGAGATGGGCCGACTTGATAAGACTGGAACGGGCGATCCCAAGATTACCGGCGTACCTCGTTAGGGAAAATGCGCTGAAAACTGCGTTGCCTATCTTCATTGGGGGCTCCTCAATAAGTAGCAGCCTACCGGCCGACCCCGATTAGAAGCTGCGTGGACGCGCTTCGCGATGCCCTTGATTCCAATTTCCAAAAGATGTGGCTGAGTGATGGGGCTGGCTTGCTCGTAACCAAGACGAGAGCCAGTCCAAAGCTGCGAGCTCGCGGCTTCGCAGGCATTGCATCTCACCCGTGTCTGTCAGTCAGCTCCGGGTGCAGCAATTTCTTGGGGGAGAGTTAGCTCGAAAAGAGAGTGATGGACTATGAGACTGTTCACATACTCCTGTTCCCTGTCGCTCCATCCAGTCACGATCTCAGGAGGACTAAGTTTGCATCGTTGCATACGCGGGAGCGCAGAAGCGCGAACTGACAGGCGCCGTGAGTTCGCAAGCTGTCCCGCGTTGCGCCACGCCAGATCGATTCGCGCCGTGTAGGCCGCGGCGCGCCGCAAAAATCTCGTCAGGCGGATGGCCGATGCCGTCGGCGAGATTGTCGCGATTGTCCTCGTCCGGCCATCGCTGGTCGCGTCCATGGTGCGATCGCCGGGACGGTCGAGCAGGGCCATCCCGTTGAGGTGGATATCGCCGGCTGGGATGCGCCGCGCGAAATCCTCGTGCAGGAAATCGGCGGACTTCACCCTGGCTTCGTCCTCCCTCGCGCGATGTCGCCGCCTGCTGAAGGAATGGCCGGGATGCTTGCCCTGAAGCGCAGCGCCTCACGAATTCACGGGCACGAAGCGCGCGATCTCGCTGGCGAAGCGGCACTGATTTGGATTCTGATTTTGACGCGAAAACGCTCTACTCGTCCCGCCCGCCATGGGTTTCGCGGCGCCATGCGCCCGGACTGACGCCAACCATCTGGGTGAACACCCGCGTGAAATGGCTTTGATTGGCAAATCCGGCCGAGATCGCAATCTCGGACAACGGCAGGTTGCGGACCGTCATCAGCTGCGTGGCCGCCTTCACGCGCTGGCGCAGCAGCCATTGATGCGGCGGCAGGCCGGTGGAGATCCGGAATGCGCGTGAAAAGTGGCTGACCGAGAGGCCGAGTTCGGTCGCGATCTGCTCCAGCGCGACCTTGCCTGAGAGATCGGAGTCGAGCCGGTCGCACGCGCGCTTCACCTGCCATGGCGCGAGCCCGCCGCGGTTAGGCTCAGCGACAGGCTTCAGCCCGCCATAGGTCTGGGCGACGTGGGCGGTGAGCGCGAGCATCATGTGATCGACGAAAAGCTGGTTGGTCTCGTCAGGCCGACGCAGTGCTTCCTGCAAGCTGGCGCCGATATGACGGATGACCCCGTCGTCATGCCCCACACCGGGCTCGTAATTGAGCTCGCCAATGCGCGGCGCGCCGGGTTGCCTCGCCATGTCGTGAAGGGCCGAGCGCGGCAAATAGAAGAAGAGCGAGTGAAACGGCTTGTCGATCACATAGCGCGGGTCGCGCTTGAGGTCGTACAGATAGGTCGCGCCCGCACGAATATCCTCCCTGGTGACGTAGCGGCCTTCCTCCCAACATTCGCAAGCGGGATAGTCGCGGAGCTTCAGGCTGACAAGGTAAGCATCTTCAGCCGGCAACGAGCCGGAAAGTTCGGACGTCGGCTTGTCATTGCGGACTTCGGTGACCGCGAGCTCCGCGCTGCGCAGCGAGCGCGTGATCAGAACCGGAGCTTCCTTCACGTGAAGGCCCCGCCCGAGCCTCTGCCCGTAGACGCCTGCTTGTGTCATTTCAATATTCCATCCGTGAAAGGCACGTCTGCGACGGCCTTTCCGAGTCGATGCATTATCGGAGATCGACGGCAGACGGTCCAGCTTCGCCGGATTAGCATATAGATTGTGGCAGCCGGTCGCACTCCGCCGCGACGAGGTGAATTCATTGTGATTTCAGCACGATTTCACAGGCTTGGCATCGCGAAGGACAACACCGTTAACGTGTGCGGCAGATCATGGCGCGATTTTATCGTGCGTTCTCGAAAGCATCCGCTGAGCGCCTTCGCGCGCTAGGCCGACCATTCCTCGCCCCAGACCTGGACGACGTGGCCGGGCGAAACTTCGCGATACTGCCGGACTGGCGGCTGATAATCCGGTGCGCGCACCGGGCTTCTGATCTCGTCGTTCGAGGTCTCGCGCTTCGTGCCGCGGCGCGATGGATCGGGCACCGGGACCGCGGCCATCAGCTTCTTCGTGTAGGGATGCTGCGGATTGCCGAACAAGGCTGCGCGCGGGCCGGTCTCGACGATCTCGCCGAGATACATCACGGCGACGCGATGGCTCATGCGCTCGACCACCGCGATGTCGTGGGAAATGAAGAGATAGGCAAGGCCCATGCTGGCCTGGAGGTCGAGCATCAGGTTGACGACCTGCGCCTTGACCGAGACGTCGAGGGCGGAGACCGCTTCGTCCGCAACGATCAGCTTCGGCCCGAGCGCGAGCGCGCGCGCAATGCAGATGCGCTGGCGCTGGCCGCCGGAGAATTCGTGCGGAAAGCGCGCGGCCATATCCGCGGTCAGGCCGACGCGCACGAGGAGGTCGGCGACCTTGTCGCGCGCCTGCGATGCCGTGGCGAGCCCGTTGGCGAGCAGCGGCGCTGCGATCGCCGTCCCCACCGACATGCGCGGATTGAGACTCGCGAACGGATCCTGGAATACGATCTGCATCTGCTTGCGGAAGTCGCGCAAGGTCCGGGCGTTCATGGCGAGGACGTCCTGGCCGTCGACCAGGACGGTGCCGCTGTCGGGCTCCGTCAGCTTGAGGATGGAACGGCCTGTCGTGGATTTGCCGCAACCGGACTCGCCGACCAGCGCCAGCGTCTCGCCGGCGCGCAGGGTGAAGGAGATGTTCTCGACCGCGTGGACGCGGCCCGAAACCTTGCCGAACAAGCCGGAGCGGATCGGAAAGCGTGTGGTGAGGTTGGAGACTTCGAGCAGCGGCCGCTCCGCGGTTGAGACCGTCTCAGGTGTCTCCGTTGGCTCGTCCGAGGTGCCCGTCACCTTGTCGACGATCGGAAAACGCATCGGCCGCGTCCGCCCGCCCATCGAGCCGAGACGCGGTACGGCCGCGAGCAGCGCGCTCGTATAGGGATGCGAGGGCGCAGCGAAGATGCGCGCGGTCGCATCGGTCTCGACCGCCTGCCCGCCATACATCACCACGGTACGGTCCGCGATCTCGGCGACCACGCCCATGTCGTGGGTGATGAAGAGGATCGACATCCCCTCCTCCTGCTGGAGCTCCTTCAGAAGCTCCAGGATCTGGGCCTGGATCGTGACGTCGAGTGCCGTCGTCGGCTCGTCGGCGATCAGCAGCTTCGGCTTGCAGGCGAGCGCCATCGCGATCATCACGCGCTGGCGCATGCCGCCGGAGAAACGATGCGGATGCTCGTGGAAGCGTGACGCCGCCGCGGGAATGCGGACACGATCGAGCAGACGGATGGTCTCGGCCTCCGCCGCCGCGCGCGACAGGCCGCGATGCTGGATCAGCGCCTCGGCGATCTGGAAGCCGATGGTGAGCACCGGATTGAGGCTCGTCATCGGCTCCTGGAAGATCATGGCGACATCGTTGCCACGAACATCCGTCATGCTCGCTTCGGACAGCGTCAGCAGATCGCGGCCCGCGAGCGTGACGCGCCCCTCGACGCGGCCGCTCTCCTTCGGAATGAGCCGCATGATGGAAAGCGCGGTGACGCTCTTGCCCGAACCGGACTCGCCGACGATCGCCACGGTTTCCTTGGCCGCGATATCGAACGACACGTCGCGGACGACGGGAATCCATTGCCGCTCGCGCAGAAAGGACGTGGTCAGGCCCGCGACCGACAACACGGGCGCCTGCGCTTCGGCAACGATCGGATCAGGCCTGCTTGCGCCGGTGCTCATGCGATTGCCCTAATAGCCGCGACTGCGATCGACGCGCCCCGGCAGATCTTCGCCGCGGCGGTGGCGTGCGATGACGTCGAGCACGAAATCGACGGCCGTATCAGGCGTCGTCATGCTGGCATTGTGCGGCGTCAGCAGGATGCGCGGATGGCTCCAGAACGGATGGCCGGCGGGCAGCGGCTCGGGATCGGCAACGTCGAGCACCGCACCGGACAGCGCGCCGCTGTCGAGCGCCGCGAGAAAATCGGCTTGGACGAGATGCGGACCACGCCCGACATTGACGAGCCCTGCTCCGCGCGGCAGGCGCGCGAACAGATCGGCATTGAGGATGCCGCGGGTCTCGTCGGTCAGCGGCAGCAGGCAGACGAGAATGTCGGCCTGCGCGAGAAACTCTGGCAAGGTGTCCGTACCGGCGTAGCAGGTGACGCCTTCAACCTCGCGCGGCGAACGATTCCAGCCGAGAAGCGGAAAGTCGAACGCCTTGAGCCGGTCGAGCACGGCCTGGCCGAGCTGGCCCAGCCCCATCACGCCGACACGACGACGTTTGGCCGGCGTGATCCGGATCTCGCGCCAGACCTGCTCCTTCTGTTGGCTGATGAAGTGCAGGAGATCGCGATGCAGGGCGAGCACGGCCATGGTGACGTATTCCACCATGGTCTCGGCGATGCCGGGCTCCAGCATGCGGACGAGCGGTAGGTGCGGCGGAAGTTTTGTGGCATCGAACTGATCCACGCCAGCACCGACCGAAAAGACCAGCTCGAGATTGGGAAAGGTCGTCGCGATATCGTCCGGCGGCACCCACGCCACCAGGTAGCGCACCTCTGCGGGATCGCCGATGTCGGGCCAGAGCCGGAACGGCACATCGGGCGCGCGTTCCGCGAAGAAGCGCGCCCATTCGGCGCCGCGAACCATGTTGGCCTTGTAGAGAACCGTCATGCCACCAGCACTCTCAGAACGGGCTGACCGGCGCGAGACGCCGGCCGTCGATCATGCGCTTGTGGCTGTAGGCCGCGGGATCGACCAGCGGCGTCGCGCCGGTCACGATGTCGGCGGCGAGCTTGCCGGCCGCAGGACCGATGCCAAAACCGTGGCCGGAGAAGCCGGTCGCGAGGAAGAAGCCGGGCAAGGCATCGACCGGCGAGATCACGGGAATGGTGTCCGGCGTGCAGTCGATCGTGCCGCCCCAGGCTTCCGCGATCTCGATGTCCTTCAATTCGGGATTCGACTTGATCAGCGAAGCCAGCGCCGCGTCGACCAGCGACATGTCGGGTGCCGGATCGCGCACCCGCTCGGTCTCGAACGGCGACGGCTTGTCAAAACTCCAGCTCGTGCCGCGCACGATCTGGTCGAAGAACGACTTGCCGAACGACAGTTTCAGCCCGTTCTTGCGATGCAGGTAGGTCGGCCAGAAGGTGCGCGCGTAGCGGAACAGGTCTGGCGACAGTTCGACAGTCCCGCGGCCGCGTAGCGCCAGTGTAAAACCGCCGTCGAGACGGCGGCGGATACAGTAGAAGTCGGTGCCGAGCGCGCCGGACGTGATCTCAGGTCCCGGCGTGGTTCGGCATGCGGTGGCGTTGACGAGGCCGATCGGGAGCTCGATGCCGTGACGGCGGCAGAACAGCGACGACCACGCGCCGCCCGACAGCAGCACGGACTGGGTGCGAATGGTGCCCTTCTCGGTGACGACGGCGCTGACCCGTCCGCCCTGCGTTTCCAGCCCGCGTGCAGCGCAGCCCTGGTGGATGGTCACGCCATGCTTGCGTGCAGCGGTGGCGAGCGCCGGCACGGCCATCGACGGCTCGGCGCGCCCGTCGCTCGGCGTGTGCAGGCCGCCGACCCATTTCTCGGAATTGCCGGGCAGGCGCTCGGCGACTTCCGCCGGCGTCAGGACGGTCGAGTGGACCTGCATCTCGCGCGCCGTTGCGGCCCATCGCTCCCAACTGGCCAGCTCGTCCTTGCTTTTGGTCAGGAACAGCACGCCGGTGCGGCGGAAGCCGGCATCGACACCGGCGTCGTCCTGCATGTCCTCCCACAGCCGGAGCGCCTCGCGGGCCAGCGGGATCTCCTCACGGGCGCGGCCCTGCTGGCGGCACCAGCCCCAATTGCGGCTCGACTGCTCGCCGCCGACATGGCCTTTCTCGACCAGTGCAACGGAGAGACCCTTCTTCGCCAGATGATAGGCCGCGGACACGCCGATGACGCCGCCGCCGATGACGACGACGTCCACCTGCGCCGGCAGGCGTTCGTCGCTGTTTATACGGGTGAGCGGCGGGGACATGGGACACTCCAGCTATTCAGTTCGATCGAAGCAAGTCGGCTCGTCATGGGATATTCGTTCGCGGATCGAGCGCATCGCGCAGGCCGTCACCGAGGAAATTGAAGCTCGTCACCGCGAGAGTGATGGCGACGCCCGGCACGATCGCAAGCCACGGCGCGCTGGTGAGATAGATCTGCGCGTTGTTGAGCATGTTGCCCCAGCTCGCGGCCGGCGGCTGGATGCCGTAGCCGAGATAGCTGACATAGGATTCGAGCAGGATCGCCTTGGCGACGTTCAGCGTCGCCGCCACCACGATCGGCGCGATCGCGTTGGGCACGAGCTCGCGAAACATGATCCGCAGGTTCGACGAGCCGAAGGCGAGCGCGGCGACCGCGAATTCGCGCTCGCGCAGCGAACGCACCTGGGCCTCGACGACGCGGGCAACGCTCATCCAGGCGGTCGCCGCGATCAGCACCGTCGTGGTGATCAGGCCAGGTTCGGTGAGGGCGGCCAGCGCAAGCAGGAGGAAGATCGTCGGAAAGCACAGCACGGCGTCGACCAGCCGCATCAGGACCGCGCCGACCACGCCGCCATAGAAGCCGGCGAAGGCGCCGACGGCGATTCCGACCGCCATCGCGATCACCATCGCGACGATGCCGATCGAGAGCGAGATCCGCCCGCCCATCATCAGCCGCGCCAGCACGTCGCGGCCAAGCTCGTCGGTGCCGAGGATGTGCGCGCCCGACAACGGCGGCGCGAACCGCTTCATGATGTCGATATAGGTGTCGTCGAACGGCAGCAGATAGGGACCCAACGCCGATCCGAGGACGAGAACCAGAATAATGACAGCACCCGCAAGCGCAAGGCGATGTCGGCGAAAGCGCCGCCATGCGGCCTGGCCGGGCGCGAGCTGAGCGGTCGAGAGGGTCGCAGCCGTCATTCCTAGCCCACCCGGATACGCGGATCGACGACGGCATAGAGGATGTCGGCGAGCAGCGAGCCGATCAGCACCATGGTCGCCGAGAACATCAGGATGCCCATCACCACGGGATAGTCGCGGTAGCCGATGGAATCCAGGAACAGCCGGCCCATGCCGGGCCAGGTGAACACGGTCTCGGCGACCAGCGCGCCGCCGAGCAGCGTCGGAAACTGGAGGCCGGCCACCGTGATCATCGGCAGCAGGGCGTTGCGCAGCGCGTGTACGGTGAGGATGCGCCATTCCGGCATGCCCTTGGCGCGCGCGGTGCGGATGTAGTCCTGGTTGATCACCTCGAGCATGGAGGAGCGCATGAAGCGGCCCCACATCGCGGTCTCGACCAGCGCCAGCACCAGCGCCGGCGCAATCAGATGATGCAGCAGGTCGAGGAAGGAGCCATCGCCGACGGTTTGGCGATTGCCGGCCGGCAGCCAGCCGAGCTTCACCGAGAACACGTAGATGGTGACGAGGCCGAACCAGAAGGTCGGGATCGACAGCGCGATCATGGCGCCGACGGTCGCCAGCGTATCGAACAGCGAATAGCGGCGCAGCGCGCCCAGCACGCCGATCCAGCAGCCGAGCAAAACCGCGATGATGGTCGCCGTCGCCATCAGCTCCAGCGTGGCGCCGAGATGGGAGGAGATCACCGACAGCACCGCCTCGCCGTCGCGATAGGACTTGCCCCAATCGCCTTTCAGCATGCGGCCGAACCAGTCGAGATACTGGATCGGCAACGGGCGATCGAGGCCGAGCTGCCTGGTGACGCGGTCGAGGTCCTCCTGCGTCATCTGCGCGGACGCCGCGTATTGCGACAGCGGACCGCCGGGGGCCAGATGCAGGATGGCAAATCCGATCGCGGAGACGATCACCAGCAGCATGATCGCCTGCGCCAGGCGGTTGGCGACGTAACGGGCCATCTCAGGCGATCCAGTGCGCCAGACGCATCAGGCCCAGTACCATTCGCGGATGTTCCAGCAATTGATCGAGGTGTTGATGTTGGGACGGAAGCCTTGCAGCCCCTCCTTCACGCCTTCGGCAATAAAACCCTGGAACAGCGGCAGGATGGCGAGGTCGTTGCGGATCAGCTTTTGCAGATCGCCATAGGTCGTCTTGCGCTGGGCGAGATCGAACTGTCTGGCGCCCTCGGCGAGCAGACGATCGGCCTCGGCGCTGTTGTACTGATAGGTGTTGAAGCCACGGCCGCCCTTGGCAGGGATAGCGCCGGAGCCGAAGCGCGGCGTCACATCGGGGTCGCTGCCGAGCATGAAGTTCACGGACACCAGCACCGAATTGAATTTCGACTGCTGCCAGAAATCGCCCCAGATCACGGCGGCCGGCATGTTGTTGACCCGCATCGCCGCGCCGATCGCGCGCCAGTCCTGGATCAGGAGCTGCTGGGTCTGCTCGCGCACCGCATTGCCCGACGTCGTCGAGTTGGTGAATTCGAGCTTGACGCCACCCTTCTCGCGGATGCCGCCGGAGCCGCGGGTCCATCCGGCCGCGTCGAGCAGCGCGTTGGCCTTGGCCGGATCGTATTTGTGCTGCGGCAGGCCCTGCTGGAACGACCAGGCCTGTTGCGGCACGAAACTCTCGGTCTGCGTCGGCAGGCCGTAGTTCAGCGCATCGATGATCGCCTGCTTGTTGATGGCAAGGTAAAGCGCCTCACGCACCGTGCGATCGGCGAAGGGCCCGAATTCCAGGTTGGGCGCGACGTGCTCCACCGAGGACGTCGCCGAGACGAAGATCTTGCGGCCCTTCAGCGTCTTCGCCTCCTGCACGAAGTTCGGCAAGATGCCTTGCAGGCCGGTGTAGTCGACCTGCCCCGTGCGGAACTGGGTGTAGAGGACGGTGAGATCAGGAATGTATTTGAAGACCACGCGTTCGACGTACGGTCCTTTGCCGTGGTAGCCGGTATGGGCATTCAATTGAATGTGGTCGCCGGGCACGCGCTCGCCCCAGCGGAACGGCCCGGTGCCGACTGGCGCATTGTGGAACGGCGAGGCGTTCGGATCCGACAGCTTCTCCAGGATGTGCTTCGGCACGATGAAGGTGAGCGACAGGATCGACATGTAGGGCGAATAGGGAGCTTCCATCCGCCAGTGGATCTCGTCGGGCGCGACGACCTTGATGTCCTTGACGAGGTTGTGGCCGACGCGGTTGCGGACGCGGAAGTCGGGATTGTTGATCAGGTCCAGCGAGAATTTCACGTCCTCGGCCGTGAACGGCGTGCCGTCGTGCCATTTCACGTCGCTGCGCAGCTTGATCTTCCAGGTCAGGCCGTCGGCCGACAGGCCGCCATTCTCGACGGTCGGGACTTCGCGCGCGAGATCAGGGACGAACTTGCCGTCGGGTTCGATGAACCACAACGGCGAGAACACCTGCCACCAGATGCCCTGATCGACCTCGATCCCCGGCATCAGCGGATGGAAGACGGTCGGCTCCTGCGACAGCGCCGCGATCACCTGCCCGCGCGGCTTGTCCGGCGGATTGGTCGGGCGTTCGCTCTGCGCAAAGGCGTTGCCTGCAAGGGTCCATCCCGCCGCGGCGCCCGCGCCGAGCTGGAAGAATTGTCGGCGATTCGGAATGCCGAGATGATGCAGTCCGCCAACGCCGAACTTGCCGGTGCTGTCTGCCATGACCAGTCTCCGTTCCCGCACACGGCACCGTCTCCCGCGCCCCCGAGACCCGGCAAAGGGACAGGAGTGGGCTTTAGTGCTTCTAAATTTTTCAGTCAAAAGTTCATCATGACTAAATACAGCTGTCAATCACATTGCTAGGATGCGCGACCTTTTCACGCCGCCGGCCATTCCGGCGGCGAGGCAATGCATGGGAGAGCGACATGGATGGTCGCGGCGAGACCAACGGCCCGAAGGATGCCCCGGCGATCGAGGCTGACGATGCGGTCGACCAGCGGCTCGGCGAAACCGTGCGGCTGCTGCGGCAGCGCGCCGGCCTCTCGATCCAGGACGTCGCCACCAAGACCGGGCTCTCCAACGGCATGATCAGCCAGCTCGAACGCGCGCGTGCCATGCCGTCGATACGGACGCTGCGCCTGCTCAGCATCGCGCTCGACGTTCCCATCTCCTATTTCTTCGAGACCACCGATCCCGCCGACGTACAGCGCTACATCGTGCGCAAGAACAGCCGGCGCCTGTTGCGGCTCACCGCCAGCGGCGTCGTCAAGGAAGCGCTGACGCCGGCAGACGAGGGCCAGCTCGAACTCTATGAGCTCACGCTCAACCCCGGCGCCTCGTCCGGCACCGACTTCTTGCAGCACACCGGCGAGAAGGCCGGGTACATCCTGTCCGGCAGCCTGCGGCTGTGGCTCGACAACCAGGCTCATCTGCTCGAGGCCGGCGACAGCTTCCGCTTTCCGAGCATCGTGCCGCACATGTTCGACAACCCGACCCAGCAGGCCGCGCGTGTGATCTGGGTCACGACGCTGCGCCAGACCGATTCGCCGGCAGGTTGAGCGCGAGGAACGCCGGCGCCCCGCCGGAAATTGCCCCTCGACGCAGGCTCGCGGAGCCTGTAGCTGACGTGAAGCCGGAGCAATCTACAGCGCGAACGCGAGGGTCCCGCGATTGACGTCGCTGGTGTGAGACCATGAAACTCAGACCGCTTCTGACACTCGCGCTGGCCGCGCAGGTCGCCGTGACCGCCGCGGCCCTCCTCGCCTCCTATGCCGCGACCGGGACCGGGTTCGGCTTGGCCCAGATCATCGCTTTGCTGGCAAGCGGCGCCGTTGCGGTGCTGCTCGCACGGCTGTGCACGCGCGCGATCGAAACGGCGCAGGACAAACGCGCCGCCGCGCAACTGGCCGAGCAGGCCCAGGCCGGCGCACAGATGACCCAGGCCGTCATCAAGACCGCGCTCGACGCCTTCGTTCAGACCGATGCGAACGGCATCGTCCTGGAGTGGAGTGTCCAGGCCGAGGCCCTGACCGGATGGACCCGCAAGGAGGCGCTCGGCGCCGACGTCGTCAACCTCCTCATCGCCGAGCCGCTCCGCGACGGCTTCAGGCAACGCATGATGCGGCTTTTGCCGGAACTGTCGGATACGCCGATCGGCATCCGGTTCGAAGCGACGCTGCTGCACCGGAACGGCGACCAGATCCTGATCGAGGCGTCGAGCACGGCGCTCCAGCTCGGCGGGCGCACCATCATCAACAATTTCGTCAAGGACGTCACCCAGAAGCGCGCCGCCGAGGAGCAACTGATCCAGGCCCAGAAGATGGAGGCGGTCGGCCAGCTCACCGGCGGCATCGCGCACGAATTCAACAACATGCTCACCGTGATCACGGGCACGATCGAGATCCTCGCCGACGCCGTGAAGGACGACCCGCCGCTTGCGACCATCACCAAGCTGATCAGCGAAGCGGCCGATCGCGGCGCCGCGCTGACGTCGAGCCTGTTGTCCTTTGCCCGCAAGCAGGCGCTCCAGCCGGCCGAGATCGACGTCAACGAGCTGCTCGAAGAGGTCGCAAAGCTGCTGCTGGCGACCTTCGACAAGAAGATCGAGATCGTGTCCAGGCTTGACCGCAACGTCTGGCTGGCTTTCGCCGACCGCGGCCAACTGAGCGCGGCGCTGCTCAACCTCGCGATCAACGCCCGCGACGCGATGCTGGATGGCGGCAAGCTCACGCTCACGACGCGCAACGTGGTATTCGGCGTGCGCGAGGCCGTGGCGGTGGGCGCCGGCTATGCCGGCGACTATGTCGAGATCGAGGTCGCCGATACCGGCACGGGTATTTCGCAAGCCATTCTCGAACGCATCTTCGATCCGTTCTTCTCGACCAAGGATGTCGGCAAGGGCACCGGGCTCGGTCTCAGCATGGTGTTCGGTTTCGTCAAGCAGTCCGGCGGCGGCATCAAGGTCACTTCCGAAGAAGGCCGCGGCACGATTTTCACGATCTACCTGCCGAAGGCCGAGACCAGCACGCTCCGTCCGGCTGGCTATGACGAGCGCAAGGTGGTGGGCGGCACGGAGACAATCCTCTGCGTCGAGGACGATCGCGACGTCCGCCAATATGTCACCGTCCAGCTAAAAAGCCTCGGTTACCAGGTCATTTCCGCCGCCAATGCGACCGAAGCGCTCGCCATCGTGGCCGAAGGCACGCCGTTTGATCTGCTCTTCACCGACATCGTGATGACTGGCGGCGTCAACGGACGCGAGCTCGCCGAACAGATGGTGGCTGCGCGGCCCTCGCTGCGGGTGCTGTTCACGTCGGGTTATGCCTACGATTCGCTGCACGCGCAGGGACGCGCCACCATGGGCGCGCCGCTTCTGGCGAAGCCGTACCGAAAGGCCGAGCTCGCGCGCATGCTGCGCCGCTCCCTCGACACCGCCGTCGACGCCGCGGGCGATCCGATCCCGACGCCGTACTCGGTGCAGGCGGATGTCGAGGGCTTTTTACGCAGGCAGGCGGCTGAAGACAGCGGCACGACGCGATCGCGAAAATAGATGCCTGCCGCCTAGCTCATCCTTCGCCGCAGCGTTGCCGACGGCGTCTCGCCGAATTTTTCGCGGTAGGCACCCGCCATGCGGCCGAGATGGGTGAAGCCGAGATCGAAGGCGATCTCGGTGATGGAGACATCCGGCGAAGCCTGCGCGAGCCGGGCGTGCAGAGCAGCGAGGCGCATGTCGAGCAGCATCTCCGAGATCGATACGCCGAAGTGGCGGCGGAAGCCGAGCTGGAGCGCGCGGACGCCGATCCCGGACGCGCAGGCGAGCTGCGCGAGGTCGAGCGGCTCACCGGCATTTTCCGCAAGATGGTCCCGCGCGGCGCGCAGTGCACGCGGCAAACGCTCGGCTTGCCCCGAGAACCTCCTGATGGCATCCGACAGGCCATGCCGCCGGCCGTTGAGGAGATGATCGAGCAGCACCTCGCGCCAATCGGCCATCGCGACCGGTGAAAGCCTGCCGGACGGCCCGAGACGCTCGGCGAGCAGCATCAGCTCGGCAAGGCTGGTCTGCAGGGCCTGCCCCGCCGGTGCGTCGAGGTCGATCGCGGCATCAAACTCGACTGGGCCGGCCGCCCTGCCCGACAGCGACGCAGCGCGTTGCTCGACCATGCGACGGTCGAGCAGCAGGATCGCCTGCGCACAGTCGCTCCACATCATCCGGGTCGGGATGGTCGGCGACAGCAGCGACGCCGTCCGGCCCGGCGCAGCATCGATTTCGCTGACGCCGGCACGAATGCGGGCGGTGCCGGTGAGCGGGACCTGTACCAGGAAGAAGCGCTCGAGGCAGCCGGGATCGATGCTCACCGACCCGCCATAGGCGACATAGTTGATCGAGAAGCCGTCGAACGCCGCGCAATTGTGCCGGGCTGAGAACCCCGGTCCGCGCGGCCGTACCGGCTTGAGATCGTGCGGGCAGAAGATGCGTCCGATCTGCTCTGCCGCTTCGTCGACATCGTCCGTGGTGACGCGGGCGAAGTCCGCAAGCCGTTCGGCTTCGGACCGCCGCGTGCTCATTTCCAGCTCGGCTGCGGACATCGTCGACCACGCCTCGGGCCACGGAGTTGCTTTAAGCCTATAATAGTTCCCGGGATGCGAAAAGAGCCGCGTCGCAAAATCGTCGTGCTGCATGGCAACAGCCGCATCCGGATTCGTTTAGCGGATAGACAGCGACCGTCGACGGGCCGAAGCTCCATCCTCGCCGGAATCCATGAGGAGTGAGCCATGACTGCACTCGAAAAGGGCATAACCGCTGTTGGCACGGGCTATGGCGGAAAGAGCTGGAACATCCTTGGCCAGGTCTATTTTCCCAAGGCCATCACAGATTCCACCTTCGCGTTCGAGACCAACAGCGAGCCCGGCCAGTTCGTGCCCGTGCACATTCATCCGACCCAGGACGAGTTCATCTTGGTGCAGGAAGGCACGCTCGACCTCAAGCTCGACGGCCAATGGGTCAAGGCCCATGCCGGGGATCTCGTGCGCATGCCGCGCGGCATCCCGCACGGCTATTTCAACAAGTCCGACAAGCCGTGCCGCGCGCTGTTCTGGGTCTCGCCGATGCAGAAGCTGGAGGCGCTGTTCAACCAGCTCCACAATCTGACGGACCCCGCCGAAGTCGTGCGCATCTCGGCGCTGCACGAGGTCGACTTCCTGCCGCCCGAGGCCAACGATTAGGCGGCCAGCCTTCTCGTCCAGTTTCATCTGCCTGCAGGTCCGCCGGGCGCGCATCGCGGCCGAGCGTGGTCGCTTGCGCCCGAAACACATTGATTGCGAGGAATCCCATGGTCAGTCCCAAGCATGTCTGCGTGATCGGCGCCGGCGTCTCCGGCCTCGCCGCCGCAAAGGCGTTTTCCAGCCACGGCCACCGCGTCACCATCGTCGAGCGCAGTGCCGATCTCGGCGGCGTCTGGGAGCCGGCGCGCTCCTATCCTGACGTGCAGACCCAGAGCCCGAAGGAGCTCTACCGCTACACCGATCGCGCCATGCCGGACAGTTATCCGGAATGGCCGACCGGGCCGCAGGTCCATGCTTATCTCTGCGACTATGCGAAAAACTTTGGCCTCGACCGCATGCTGCGCCTCAACACTGGGGTCGCCGGCATGGAGCGCCGCGCCGATGGCAAACCGGGCTGGACGCTCACGCTATCAAGCAAGGACGGCGCGACCACGAACGAGAATTTCGATTTCGTCGCGGTCTGCACCGGGCAGTTCAACGAGCCGCGCGAGCTGCATTGCCCGGGCGAGGACGGCTTTCTGGCGCAGGGCGGCCAGATCCTGCATTCGTCGACATACAGCGATCCGACGCTGGCGAAAGGGCGGCGCGTCGTCGTGCTCGGCGGCTCGAAGTCCGCGACCGACATCGCCGTGAACGCGGTGAAATCGGGCGCGCGCGAGGTTACCATCGTG
Source organism: Bradyrhizobium sp. 613_E4_N2_2 (assembly GCF_052075995.1). Taxonomy (NCBI): domain Bacteria; kingdom Pseudomonadati; phylum Pseudomonadota; class Alphaproteobacteria; order Hyphomicrobiales; family Nitrobacteraceae; genus Bradyrhizobium; species Bradyrhizobium sp. 613_E4_N2_2. The sequence continues at coordinate 1,945,015 of NZ_CP197234.1, read as the reverse complement.
ATGCGCGAGCCGGTGTGGCGCATCCCCTATTTCATTGGCGGGCTCGTGAACTTCAAGCGCATCCTCTACATCCGCGCGCAGGAGGAGATGTTTCCGGGCTGGGGCGCGAGCTCCATGGCACGGCTCGCGCACCGCATCGCCGCGCCGCTGATCTGGGCGAACTGGCGCGGGCTGGAGAGCCTGCTGAAGGCGCAGCTCAAGCTGAACCGGTGCAAGATGGTGCCGAAGGAGCGGATCGAGGACGGCGTCAACTGCTCGGTGCCGATCGCAACGCCGGACTTCTACCCGATGGTCGCCGACGGCCGCATCAAGGCGGTGTTCGGCAGCTTCGACCACTATGAAGGCGACAGCATCGTGATGAGCGGCGGCGAGCGCGTCGCGACCGACGTCGCCGTGCTCGCGATCGGCTACAAGCTCGGCGTGCCGTTCCTGCCCGAGGCCTATCGGCAGAAACTTGTCGATGCGGACGGGCAGTACCGGCTCTACCGCCTGATCGCCAACCCTGATCTGCCGGAGATGGGCTTCGTCGGCTTCAACTCGTCGTTCTGCACCGTTCTCTGTGCTGATCTGGCGGCGAACTGGCTGGTGCGCTATGCCGACGGACAGCTCGCGAACCAGCCGACGGCACAAGCGATGCGCGACAATGTCGAGATGATGCTGCACTTCAAGCGGGTCGAACGGCCGGCTGCCGGCGTCTATGGCGGCCTCTGCGTCGCGCCCTATCACTACCGCCATTTCGACGAGCTGATGGCGGACATCGGCGCCAGGAATCAGAAGCGCGGCGGGCTCGCCGGACACTTCCAGCCGCCGGATGCGGATGCCTACGCGAAATTCCTGGCGACGGCGCCGGATTACCGGGCCACAGCGTAAGGTCGGAGAACCCGGGCTGTGCGTGATTTGCAACTCGCCAGTCCGCGCGTTTGATGTTTACGATCCCGTGACCGACGAATCTCCGGCACATGGGAACCCGCCATGGGACGACGATGTCATGCCGCCACGGCCCTGGCGGTGCTTGGGCTGATCCTCACGACGTTCACAGTCAGCCGGGCACAAACGCTTAACGCAAAGCAATCGGAGGCGCTCGCTACCTACGATCGCGCGCTCGGCGATTTCAAATCCATCCTTGCCGAGCGGCGCCGACAGATCGAGGCGAAGGAGCCGCTGCCGAACCTGCCGGGACAGGCGCTCTATCTGGCGCGCGTCGCGGTCATCAGTGCTTACAAGGATCTCACCGACGCCATGCCGTCGCGAATCGGCAAGCCCAACAAGTTCGAGATACCACCGGCCTATTTCGACGCCGACATCGAGCCGCTGATCGACGAATATTCAAAGCTGTTCGACGTCATGGAGGCGCCGCCCGCCGGCGCGCAGAACTCGGCGACGCCGTTCAAGGACGTCGTCGATCTCGCCACAGCTATCGCACGCGCCAAGGGGCTTGCACCGGCTCACGCCGAAGCTGCGGGCCGGATCAGCCTCGGGCTGTTCTTCGCCGAGACCAACGGCAAGCAGAATGTCCGCAACGGGCGCTCGAACACCTATATGGGCAGCTTCCAGACCGGCCCGTCCGAGGACCGCAACGGCCGCCGGAAGTGGGAAGCCATCAAGGGAGACATCGCGGCAGCCGACCCAGAGCTGAGCGCGCGCGACGACAAGGAAGAGGCACGCGCCCGCGGCACGGACTATCGCTTCAACCACTGGACCAACGTGCGCGACGGCCTGATGAACGCGCACGCGGAGGTGTTTCGGGAGATCCCGGGAATCGTGAAGACGCTTCCCGATCCGATCGACCAGATGAAGTTGTTCGAACTGATCCAGATCGTTCCCACCCCGACGCGGTCCGCGCTCAAGTCCGGCGATCTCCTGAATTACAGGGTGTCCAGTCCAACGATTATGAAGCACCTGCGCAACAACAGCATCTTCGCGTTTGGACAGGCCGACCGGGCGCGGACCTCGGCCAGCTTCCGCGAGATCCTCGCTGCGATGTGGCTGTTCAACCGGAAGTTCGAGCGCGCGATGGTGAAATATTCGGAGATCAAGGGGCGCTGAGGACATACAGAAGGGCGACGCCCCGCGAGACTCAGCACAATTATAGATAGAGTGTGAGCTAGTTCATATCAGCGACCCCATGCCGGGCGTAGTTTTGCAAGGAGATGTCTCGCGTCCCGGCGCCAAAGCGTTGCGGGTTTCCGGACGTCAAGCCGAGCGAACATCTGTCAATCCATAGGAGGACAGGCCATGAAGTTCGCAGCACTGCTTTTTGTCTTCACTCTCGCCGCACTCACGACGACTGTTCCTGCAGATTCGGCCAACGCGTGCGCGCGCCCCTGCGGACACTATTGTTGCGGATAATCGGCGGAGAATTCCAATGCGCCCATTGGTCAAGTGGGGGGCATTAGTCGCGATCGTGAGCATCGCACCACTGGCATCCGTGGCCGCGATACATCTACGCACACCCCCAAATAAGCTCAACGAAGCAATCACCGCTATCGGCTTTCACCCGATAACGCCACCGGTCCTCCTGCGCGCTCCAGGCTCCATCTATCATGTCTCTCCGAACGGCCAGGATTACGACATGCTGTGCGAAGTCTCGCCGGATCGGCTGGTCGGCGTCACTCGTACTTCATCTTCAGCGACCCAGGTCACTTCGGAGCTACGAAAGACACAGTATTCGCTCGACTCAAAAGTCGTGCGTTCGATTCAGTCACATACCGATGCAAAATTGGCAGAAGCTGTAAAGCTCGAGCTTGATGACGTTCAAGTGTTGGAAATCTCACTTGAAGATCTATCAATCATCGCGGAGGAGCTGTTCCGCCGCGAGTCCTGCGATCGGGAAGTGAAACGTTATCTGGAAAACGGGGAATACGTTTGCCAGGGACAGCGGGTTCTCAAGGCATCGACGAAATACGTCGCGGCCTATGACAATTCAGCGGCGGGCTCCGTGGAGCAAACGACGGACTTGATAAAGAATAATTTCGATCCGACTGTCAGCATACAGGGCGGTCAGAGCCTCTCTGGAGCGAACCTCTATTATGGAATGAGACTGGCACCGCGGTGCCTGTCCCTCCAGGAGGCCAAAAGGCAGCCACGGCCGCCGTCCTCGCTCTGGGACAGACTGGTCAATCACTTTCCTTCGCTTGAGTTCTTTTGAATACGGCCACGCGATCCGACACGGCGGCGGCAGGAGTGTTCATGCAGGCGATGACTGACTTTTTCGCCGCATCCGCATCCCGGAATCATGCGTCGACACTCTAATTCGTCGGCACTCTAATTCTCCGGCTTGTAGCCGTCCGTCAGTGTCTTCAGAAACGCGATGATGTCGGCTTCGTCCAGCTCCGTCATCGCCGGCTTGTCGCCGGGGTGGCGATCGAAGGGCGGATCGGTGACGTCGACATTGGCATGATATTTTTGCGGCAGGTCGTCGTATTTCCGCACCGCGCCGTCGGCGCCGCGCGGAAAAACCTTTTCCGGATTGGTGTCGCGAAGATTGTAGAAATCCAGAGCCTGCTCGAGGGTACTGAAAACGCCATTATGGAAGAAGGCGCGGCGCGTCGCCGTGTTGCGTAGCGTCGGCGTCAGGAACATGCCGCAATATTGCGTCTGCTCGGGAATGTCGGTGCGCTGCGGGCCGCAGACGCCGAGATCAAAATGGTTGGGATCGCGATTGCCGGCGAGCGCGGCATTGCGCGGCGCGCCGAGCGCCTCGTATTGGTGATCGGTGAACAGCGGCGGCAGGCCGTCGCGGGTCGGCGCCGAGGTGTGACAGCCGGCGCAATTGGCCCTGTCAGGATCGTTGAACGCTTGCAGGCCGCGCAGTTCGGTCTCGGTGAGCCGCGCCTTGCCCTCGAGCCAGTAGTCATACTTGCTGGTGTAGGGATGGAAGCTCGGCTCCTCCACCTGATAACGCGCCACCGCGAACATCGCCTCCGCGATCAGGAGCCGCTGATTTCTGAGCACGCCGGCGCCGAACAGCTCGACGAAGCGATAGGCGTAAGGCGCACGGCGCAGCTTGTCCGCGACGATCTCGGCACTGCCGCCGTCCATCTCGTTGGGGTCGAGCAGCGGGAACAGCGCCTGGTCCTGGAGCGTGTCGGCGCGGCCGTCCCAGAACAGGCCGCCTTGCGGCACGATGTTCGCCGATGCGCCGCTGCCGCCGGCGGTCTTCGTCGTACGCGCGGCCTGCTGGCCGATTGCAGCCATCTGCGCGAGATCGATGACGTTGTCGTCGTCGCCCTTGTCGGGGCCGATGCTGAAATTGGGATGGCGATCGAGATAGGTCAGCGACGGCACCGCGCGTGCGCCTTGCCGCGACAGGGCGGCGCCGCCGAGCATCACCGGCCCGTCGTTGGGCGGGCCGTAGGCGTGATCCGGGCTGTGGCAGGATGCGCAGGACAGCGCGCCGGACGACGACAGCGACGCGTCGTAGAAGATCTCCTTGCCGAGCTGCGCCATCGCGGACAATGGCGCGACGGGCGGGCGCATGAGGCGAACCGGATTCGGGTTCGCGCCGAGCTGGCTCGTCTCCGCAAGTCCTTGCGTCCCGGCTGCAAAGACGGCGCCGGCCAGACAAAGCAGGCCGGCGCCGAGGAGCCACATGGTGCGGCTGTTCATCAAGCGTCCCGTTGGACTAGTGGTGGTGATGCTCGTCCGGCGGGCTGGTGATCGCCGTGCCGGAGGTCGGATCGAGGAACAGCGCGTCGGTCCGGTAGTCATGGCTGTGATCCTGATCGAAGTCGAACAGGTCCATGATCGAGCCGGAGCTGGCGTCGAACGAGCCGCCACCGATACGCTGGCCGCGCAGCCAGTTGTCCTCGATGAACCGCACCACGGACGCCTGCGAGATGTAGGTGCTGCTCACGTGGTTGGTCCTGGCGTAGGGCGAGACCACGATGAACGGAATGCGCGTGCCCGGACCGCAGCGGCCGTTCACCGGTTTGCCGGAGAGACCCTTCGGTGCCGGCTGCTTCTGCGGGCCGAGGCCGCACAGGCCCGGACCGTTGACCTGATCGGCGGTCGGATCGTAGGAGGCGGTCTTCGGCGCAACGTACTGGTGGTCGTACCATCCGTCGGAGTCGTCATAGGTGATGATGACCGCGGTTTCGCGCCACTCCGGCTGCTTCTGGAGGAAGTTGATCAGCTCGACGTTGCCGACCTGCTCGTCGAGCGGATCGGAGTTGCCGGCGTGACCGTCCTGGTAGGCCGACATCTTGATGTAGGAGACGGCCGGGAAATTGCCGGCCTTCACGGCGGCGTAGAAGTCCTCGAGGTCGTAGGCGTGGTTGGCCGGATCGACGGTCTTGCCGCCCTTCTCGTAGGTGTGGCCGATCGCATCGACCGAACTCGGCCGCGCATGGGTCGGGTTGGCGGTCGACTTGTAGTACTGGAACCAGGCGTGGTGCGGGCTGTAGTCCACGATCGTGCCGTTCACGTTGCTGGAGAAGGTGGTGCGCGCGCAGCCGGTGGTGCCGTTGGCATTCTTGAGCGTCAGGTCAAAGCCGCCCATGAAGCTGCCCCAGCTGATGCGCCCGTCGTTGAGCAGGTCGCCGATGTTCTTGCCTGTCATCAGCACGGTGCTGCTCGTGCTCGAGCAGGAATCGTAGGCCGGGTCGGTGTCGCCGATCAGCGTCAGGCCGCCCTGGCCGTCGGCGATCGACGCCGAGGTGCCGACGATGTTCTGCGCGCCATTGGTCTGGCCAGAAATCACCGCGAGCGCGCCCTGCGTCGACGGACCGAAAGTGTCGGTCCAGGCATTGTCGCTCATGGCGAAGTGCTGGGCGTAATTCCAGAAGGCGGTGGTGGTGTTGCCGTCGAAATAGCCCATGACCTGACCGTTGGTGCCGAACGCACCGGCGCCGCCGGCGGTGCCGCGGCCGGTGAATTTCGGAAACAAGTCTTCCTTGCCGTTGTCCACGGCCTGTTGCTCGGGCGTGTAGGAGTGGTTCTGCGAGCGCGTGTTGGCCTGGGTGCGGTCGAGGCGGAACGGATCCGTCGCGCCGGTGCCGTTGGCCGCGCTGTTGTTCGGATTGTTCACCAGCAAATGCGCGTTGGCGAGATTGTTGACCTTCGGCGTATGCGGCTTCGGCACGAAGGGGATCGAGCCGGACGGATTGGCCGCGTTCGGATAGGTCGCGAAGTAATGGTCGAACGAGCGGTTCTCGTTGAAGATGATCACGAGATGCTTGATCGGCGTCTCGGTGTGGATGTCATGCGGATGACGGTGATGATCACGGTCGTGATCGTTGTCGCGACCTTGATCATGCCCGTGATCGCGGTCACGGCCGAAGTCGTCCGCAAGGACGGGAAGAGTGCACGCGAGCGCGCTCGCGGCCGCGACAATCGCAGCCGTCGTCAGTAGTCTCGATTTCATTTTTTTGACGCCCCGGAAATGAGGATGTTTACGATCAGAAACGTTCTAAACATCGCGAGTGACAGAGCCGTGTCAGTTTGACGCACGAGACACTTTGCGCAGTGGTCGAGGCATAATTTTTTATGCAGCCACCCGCTTCGCTTCACCGGGGCGCGTCTTGCCGTTTTATTCCAAGGGCGAAGACAAAAATGATCACGGGCAGGTTGTTGCGTGATGCACCGGGTTGCATTTAGCTTTGCCGGACAAGAACAAAGTCTCAGGGGGAAACATGAAAGCCGCTGTTCACAGGCGCACGCGCGATGTCGCGTCTGCTCTGGTCGCAACGTCCTTTGCCGGCTTTGCAAATTTCGCCGCTCATGCCGAGATCGTCGTCACCGCCAATGACGGCAAGATGATGCTGGAGAACGGCAATGCCGTGGTGCGCAAGCAGCCGTTGCCGGACACGGTCAGCGTCATCGATCTCACCGATGGCGCGCTGAAGCTTTTGGGCGAGGTGCCGGCACCCGCCAGCGTAGTCGGGCCGCCGCCGAGCGTCGCGATTGCGCCGGACGGCTCGCTTGCGCTGGTCACGGGGGCGATGAAGCTCGATCCCGCGGATACGACCAAGACGGTCCCCGACGACAAGCTCTCGGTGATCGACCTCAAATCCACCCCGCCAAAGGTGCTTGCAACATTGCAGGCCGGACCAGGCGCCGCCGGCGTCTCGATCAACCGTGCCGGCACGCTGGCGCTGGTTGCCAACCGCAGCGAGGGCACCGTCTCGGTCTTCGCGATCAGCGGCAATACGCTGACCGCAGGCGGGAAGATTCAACTCGGCGATGCCAAGTCGGGCCCCAGCCATGTAGTGTTCTCCCGCGACGGAGCCACCGCGCTGGTCACCCGCGACGGCGACAGCAAGATCTCGCTTCTGAGCGTGGACGGGACCAAGGTCGAATACACCAAGCGCGACCTCTCCGCCGGCATCCGCCCCTACGACATCGACCTCACCGGCAGCGCGGTGGCCGTCGTCGGCAATGTCGGTGCCAGCAGCGGCGACAGTGACACGATCAGTCTGATCGACATGACCGCCAAGCCGATCCGCGTCGTCACGACGGTTACCGTTGGACAGACACCTGAGGCCGTGAAGATGTCGCCGGACGGCAGCCATGTCGCCGTCACCGTCATGAACGGCTCGAACAAGCCCTCGGCCTCGCCCTTCTTCAACGATTTCGGCCTGCTCAAAGTCTACAAGATCTCGGGCACCGACCTCACGCCGGTGGCGGAGGCCAAGATCGGCCATTGGTGCCAGGGCATGGTGTGGTCAAAGGACTCAAAACATGTCGTGGCGCAGTGCATGGTCGAGAACGAGCTGATCGCATTCTCGTTCGACGGCAAGGCGCTGACCAGGACGTCGACGCTCAAGCTGCAGGTGAGCCCCGCAGGCATTCGCACCGCGGAGCCGTGAGTCAGCCCTAATAACGGGCGAAGCGCCCCGAGATGCCGTCAGAGCCGCTTGGTGAAATGGTAGCGACGAATGCCACCACCTAGCGTCTTGTTGCTGGCGGCATCGGCGATCTCTTCGCGCACATTCTCGTATCCCGCGTTTCGATACAGCGTCAGCGCATCCTGCTGAAGCTCGGACGTGCTCAGCTGCAATTCTGGACGATTGCGGCGGCGGCACTCCCCTTCCGCAAACGCCAGCATCTTTCGCGCGATACCCCGGCGCCGCGCGCCGGGAGCAACGTACATGCGCCGTAACTCCATCGCGTGTTCGCCAGAGGCCTCCAGTCCAAACATGCCGACGATTTCATCGTCATCGACGGCGACCCAGAAACCGCCGCTCCGACCCGAATAATAATCGGCGAGACGATCTATCTCCTCCGCGAGGGAGCGGGTGATGTATCCTTCAAACGCCTCCGCCAAATGCACCGGCGCCAACAGGCGATTGACCTGGATGAACAGCTCGCGCACGGCGGCTGCATCGGCGGGCAAGAAAGCGCGGATCCGAATCTCGCTTGCCATGGAGGCGGCGCCGCTATTCCGTCCGGATCGGCGTGTCCTTCAGGCCGTTGTTGTCATAGGCCTTGCGCAAGGTGCCGTTCGTCGTGGCTTCCGTCATGAACCTGGAAACGAACGTCAGCGCCTGGGGATGACCGAGCGGGACGGCGACGGCCGTCACCGTTTTCTTGAAGGTCTCGTCCAGCACCTTCGTGCCCGGGATCTTCTGCGCCATCTTGTTGAGCTGGTCGCGCGACAGCGCGAAGGCGTCGATCTCGCCGCTCTTCAGGAAGCCGAATATCTCGTCATAGGTCTGATAGCCCGTGACTTTCGCATTCTTCAGATGCGCGATCGCGCCGCGCATGGTCGTGGTGGCATTGACGGCCGCGACCTTGATGCCGGGCTGGTCGAGGCTGGCGAAGTTGGTGACGGCTGAGCCGGGCTTGACGATGTAGGTGGCATCCGCGACCTCGTAGATCGGGCCGAACATCATCTTGGTCTCACGCTCGGGATCTTTTGGCAGCCAGGTGACGTCCCAGGTCCCCTTGCCGGCCGCGTCGGTGATCTGCCCGGAATTCTGGTGCACGACATATTCGACGGGCACGCCGAGTTGGCCGGCCATCTCCTTGCCGAGGTCGACCGGCACGCCGGCATAGCCGGCTTCGGTCTTGGTCGACCAGAACGCGCCGCCCGCCGGGCTGATCGCGATCGCGACCCGCAGCTTGCCGGTCGGGGCGATCTCGTCCTTCAGGCCATCGGCTAGCGCGGGCATGGCGACTGCCGCTGCGAAAACGAGGCCGGCAAGGGCCGCCTGGAGGGACGTGGGCATGTCATGTTCTCCTCACCTTTTCTTCTCTGCTTCTCGACCGCTTCGTTTCCGTCACTCGGCCTTTGACACAATTCTGGTCGATCATGCACGATGAAAAGCGGTTTGCCATGACAAACGTGTCAAAGGCCACTGCGCCATTTGCAATGCAAGGCTGGTGACCGCCATGGCTATGGTGTTCCACGGCCGGGCATTTGTTGGTAGCCTGCCACACCGACAGACAATAATCGGGGGCCACCGAATGACCTGCGCGAATCCCGCTGATCTCGCACAACGGAACGGAGCGTGGAGACATGTCGGGCGGGCACTCGTTGCCGCAGCGGCCGTGGTGGCGCTCGCCGGCTGCGAGGACAAGAACACGTTCGTGGCACCGCCGCCGCCGAAGGTGGACGTCGCGGCGCCCGTGCAGCGCGCGGTGACGCGCTATGTCGAAGCCACCGGCAACACCGCGCCGGTCAAGAGCGTCGATCTGGTGGCGCGCGTGCAGGGCTTCCTGCAATCGATCGACTATCAGGACGGCAGCTTCGTCAAGCAGGGCACCCAGCTTTTCTTAATCGAGCCTGAGACCTACAAGCTCAAGCTCGAGCAGGCGCAGGCGGCCGAGGTCGGTGCGCAGGCCACGCTCAAGCAGGCCGAGGCCGATTTCAAGCGGCAGGTCGACCTCGTGCAGCGCCAGGCTGTCTCGCAGGCGACTCTCGACACCTCGACATCCACCCGCGACAACGCCCAGGCCAGTCTCCAGCAGGCCCAGGTCAATACGAGGCTCGCCGAGGTCAATTACGGCTACACCAAGGTGAGCGCGCCGTTCGACGGCATCGTCAGCGCGCACCTGGTCTCGATCGGCGAGCTCGTCGGCGTCTCCTCCCCGACCCAGCTCGCAACCATCGTCGCGCTGGATCCGATCTGGGTGAACTTCACGGTCAGCGAGCAGGACGTCCTTCGCATCCGCGCCGAAGCGGCCCGTCGCGGGCTGACCGTGGCCGACCTCAAACAGTTGCCGATCCAGGTGGGCCTCCAGACCGAGACCGGCTATCCGCATGAAGGCCACCTCGACTACGTCTCGCCGACCCTCAATACATCAACGGGCACGCTCGCGGTACGCGGCGTCTTGCCCAACGGCAAGCGAGCGCTGCTGCCCGGCTATTTCGTCCGGGTCCGGGTGCCCTTCGACCAGGACAAGAACGCCCTCCTCGTCCCCGACACCGCGCTCGGCAGCGACCAGGGCGGCCGCTATCTTCTGGTGGTCAATAGCGACAACATTGTCGAGCAGCGCAAGGTGCAGATCGGTCAGGTCGACAACGGCCTGCGCGTGATCGAAAGCGGCTTGAAGCCGGACGATCGCGTGGTGATCGCGGGGCTACTGCGCGTGATCCCGGGCCAGAAGATCGATCCGCAACCGACGAAGATCGACCAGCCGCAGGCGTCGGCCAAGTGAGGGGTCGCCAGCCATGATCTCGAAATTCTTCATCGAACGGCCGGTCCTCTCGAATGTCATCGCGCTTCTGATGATCCTGATCGGCGGCGTCGCGCTGTTCAACCTCGCGGTCGCGCAATATCCCGACGTGGTGCCGCCAACGGTGCAGGTCACCACGCGCTATCCCGGCGCCAGCGCCAAGACCGTGATCGACACCGTCGCGCTGCCGATCGAGCAGCAGGTCAACGGCGTCGAGGACATGCTCTACATGCAGTCCTACAGCGGCTCCGACGGCACCTATACGCTGACCGTGACCTTCAAGATCGGCACCGACCTCAACTTCGCGCAGGTGCTGGTGCAGAACCGTGTCTCCAGCGCGCTGTCGCAGCTGCCAACCTCCGTGCAGAACCAGGGCGTCACCGTCCAGAAGAAGTCGACCTCGATCCTGCTGTTCGTGACGCTGACCTCGCCGGACAGGACGTTCGACAGCCTTTATCTGAGCAACTACGCCACCATCAACATCCGCGACGAGCTTTCGCGTCTGCCCGGCGTCGGCAACGTCACGGTGTTCGGCGCCGGCCAATATTCGATGCGGGTGTGGCTCGATCCGAACAAGCTCCAGGTCCGCGGACTGATGCCGTCGGACGTCGTCACGGCGATCCAGCAGCAGAGCCAGCAGGTCTCGGCCGGCCAGGTCGGCGCGCCGCCGACGCCGCCGGGACAGGCGTTCCAGTACACGCTCAACGTCAACGGCCGGCTCGACGACACCACCCAGTTCGAGAACATCATCGTCAAGACCGGCACCAGTGGCGACGTCACGCGCGTGCGCGACGTCGGCTGGGTCGAATTGGGCGCGCAGACCTACAGCCAGATCTTCTCGCTGAACAATCAGCCGGCCACCGGCATCGGCGTGTTCCAGTCGCCGGGCGCCAACGCGCTCCAGGTCGAGCAGGCCGTCGAGAAGAAGATGGCGGAGCTTGCAAAGCGATTCCCCGAAGGCATCAAATACGACACGCCGTTCGACACCACCAAATTCGTCGAAGCCTCGGTGCACGAGGTCTACATGACGCTGATCGAGGCCGGCCTGCTGGTGCTGGTCGTGATCCTGGTGTTCTTGCAGGACTGGCGCGCAATGCTGGTGCCGGCGACCACCGTGCCCGTCACCATCATCGGCGCCTTCGCGGCGATGGCGGCGCTCGGCTTCACCATCAACATGTCGACGCTGTTCGCGATCGTGCTCGCGATCGGCATCGTCGTCGACGACGCCATCGTCGTGGTCGAAGGTGCCGCGCACAACATCGAGCAGGGCATGAACGGCCACGACGCCGCGATCAGGGCAATGGACCAGCTGTTCGCGCCGATCGTCGGCATCACCCTGGTGCTGATCTCGGTGTTCCTGCCGGCATCGTTCCTCGCCGGCCTCACCGGGCGCATCTATTCGCAATTCGCGCTGGTGATCGCGGCGACCGCGCTGCTGTCCGCCATCAACGCGGCGACGCTGAAGCCGACGCAATGCGCGCTCTGGCTGCGGCCCACGGTGCCGCCGGAGCAGCGCAATTTCTTCTACCGCGGCTTCAACGCCGTCTATGACCGTGTCGAGCGGGGCTACACGCGCCTCATCGGCGTGCTGTGCAGGAACAGCACGATCTCGGTCGCATTCGCACTGGTGCTGATCGGGATCGGCGGCTACGGCCTGTCGCGGGTGCCGACCGGCTTCCTGCCGATCGAGGACCAGGGCTACCTGATAGCGGCCGTGCAACTGCCCGATGGCGCCGCGCTGGAGCGGACCCAGACGGTGCTCGACAGGGCGAGCGAGCTGATCAAGGACACGCCTGGTGTCCAGCAGGTCATCACCATCGCCGGTATCTCCGCGCTCGACAACAGCGCCAGCCTTGCCAATGCCGGCGTCGCCTACATCATCCTGAAGGACTGGTCGGCGCGCAAAGGGCCCGGCGAGGATCTGCGTTCGCTGGTCTACGGGCTGAATGACAAGCTCGCGACCATCATGGAGGCGCGCACCCTGGTGCTGCCGCCGCCGCCGATCCAGGGCATCGGCAACGCGGCCGGCTTCTCGATGCAGATCGAACTGCGCGACGGCAACAGCGATTTTGCAAAGCTCCAGGCCATCACCGGCGCGATGGTTTCCAACGCCCAGAGCCAGAGCGCGCTGCAGCGCGTATCGTCCTCGTTCCGCTCGTCGGTGCCGCAGTTCAACGTCGAGATCGACCGCATCAAGACCCAGACGCTGCACGTCACCACCGATCAGGTGTTCGCGGCGCTGTCGACCTATCTCGGCTCGTCCTACGTCAATCAGTTCAACAAGTTCGGACGCGTGTTCCAGGTCTATACCCAGGCCGATCCGGCATTCCGCGTCACCGAGCGCGACATCGCCAACATGCAGGTACGCAACTCGAACGGCGACATGATCCCGATCGGCACCGTCGCCACGATCACGCCGGCCACCGGCCCGTCGCTGATCAGCCTCTACAACCTCTACCCTTCCTCGACCATCGTCGGCCTGCCGGCGCAGGGCTACTCGTCCGGCCAGTCGCTGCAGCTGATGGAGGAGATCGCGGACAAGACGCTGCCGCCGGGCACGGGCTACGAGTGGACCGCGATGTCCTATCAGGAGAAGGCCGTCTCGAACCAGATCTACTGGGTGTTCGGCCTTGCCATGCTGCTGGTCTATCTCGTGCTCGCCGGCCAGTACGAGAGCTGGTACGCGCCGATCTCGGTGATCCTCGCGGTGCCGCTATCGCTGATCGGGCCCATGCTCGTCCTCAACGCCTTGAAGATCGACAACAACCTCTATTGCCAGATCGGCCTGATCCTGCTGATCGCGCTGTCGGCCAAGAACGCGATCCTGATCGTCGAGGTCGGGCTCGAGCTGCATAACCGCGACGGCAAGCCGGTGCTGGAATCCGCGATCGAGGCGGCGCGCGCCCGCTTCCGGCCGATCCTGATGACGTCGTTCGCCTTCATCCTCGGCGTGGTGCCGCTGGTGATCGCGACCGGCGCCGGCGCCAGCGCCCGCAAGTCGATCGGCATCACCGTATTCTCAGGCATGCTGGCCTCGACCTGCCTTGCGGTGCTGTTCGTTCCGGCCTTCTTCGTGGTGGTGCAGCGCTTCGAGAACTGGCGCACGTCGAAGAAGGCGCCGAAGGCAAAGACGGTGGCCGAGGTGAAGCCGTAGTTTTTCCGCGGAGGGCGGGCTGCCGACAAACAAAAAAGTCGAAAACAACCCCATGCACAGTAGAACGGCGTTGATGGCATTGGGCTTTTTTGAGCGTTCCGGTGCTTTGACACGTCGGGCAAAACACCGGCAGAATGGCATGATGGGGGTATGGGCGACCTCCCTCCTCATCACCCGTCATTGCGAGCGCAGCGAAGCAATCCAGAGTCCCTCCGCGGAGGCAGTCTGGATTGCTTCGTCGCTACGCTCCTCGCAATGACGAGCGGAGAGAGCCCCGGCCTCACGCCGCCGCCGGCGTCCTGATCTCGCGCGGCAGGATGATGGCGGCGGCGATCGCGAGAAGGCAGAGCGCGGCGAAGGCGTGCAGCATGGTGACGAAGCCGCCCTGTTCGTAGAGCCAGGCGACCAGGCCGACGGAGGCGCCCGCGGCGGTGAAGCCGATGAAATAGCGCACCGCATAGGCGCGCGAGCGCCATTCCTCGCTGGTGTATTTGCCGACCATGGCATCGTTCACCGTGACCTGCCCGAACGCACCCATGACGATGCCGATCGAGACCAGGATCAGCGGCAGATTGGACAGGCTCGCGGCGAGATAAAGGAACGGCGCCAGCATAAAGGACAGCGGCAGCGCCACCGTCTTCAGCGAGTAGCGGTCGAGCAACCGGCCGATCGTGTACTGGGTCATCGCGCCGAACACGTAGACGCAGGCGGCGATGACGCCGAGCAGCGCCGGGCTTTTCGTCAGGTCCGCAAGCCGTTCCGCGAACAGTTTTGGCAGCGCGACGGTGACCGCATTGAACGTGGTCGAGATCGCGATGACCACGATCAGCAGCGACAGGATCACGCGCCACATGTCTTTCTTCGCCACGCGCGCTTGAGCTGCCGCCTGCTTCGAGCCCTTGCGGTCCTCGTGCACGACCATCATCGCAAAGGCGATGCCGATCAGGATGGTGACGACACCGGGCACGATGAAGGCAAAACGCCAGCCGAGATACTGGCCGATCACGCCGGTAACCAGCGCGGACGACGCAACGCCGAGATTGCCCCAGACGCCGTTGATCCCCATCTCGCGGCCGAGCCGGTCGGCATAGGACACGATCATCGCGGTGCCGACGGGGTGATAGATCGAAGCAAAAATGCCGATCGCGAACAGCGCCGCGCCAAGCTGTGCCGGGGTCTGCACGAAGCCGACCGAGATCATGGAAGCACCGATGCCGACGAAGAAGATCAGCATCATGTGGCGGCGGCTCCAGCGGTCCCCGAGCCAGCCGGTGAGCAGCGAGCCCGCGCCGAAGGCGACGAAGCCCGGCGTCGCATAGGGCAGAAGTTCCGAATAGGCCATGCCGAGCGCCGGCCCCATGATGATTACGGCGGCGGCGAAAATCAGCATCGCATAATGGTCGATGAAATGGCCTGCGTTGACGAAACTGATCACCCGGCTGGGGCTGTTCATTCCGAATCCTCTCTTGCTCCGAAATGAGTTATATGTCGGACCCATGACGGGATGCCGCCAATGAATGTCTTGGAAACGCCAATCCTCCGGGAGGTCCGGAGCAACCATCTCTCGCCCGCGGGCGTGCACCTGGTTGCACGCGACTATCCCAAGGGCATGCGGATCGATCCGCATATGCACCGCGAGTCACAGCTCATCTACGCGGCCAGGGGGACGATGCAGGTGACGACGCCCGCGGGGCGCTGGCTGGTGCCGCCGGACCGCGCCGTCTGGGTGCCGGCCGGGCTCGAGCATGCCCTCGACCTGCTCGCCGACATCGAGATGCGCACGCTGTATTTCGACCTGCCCTGGCTCAAGCGCGAGCAACGCTATGAGGGGCTGACCAAGGAATTCGTGGTGCGAGTATCGCCGCTGCTCAACCAGGCGATCCTCGCGCTGTTCGACACACGCAACACCGAGGAGCGGACCGAGCTGCTGGTCCGCCTGGTGATGCTGGAATTGCACCAGGCGGAGGATTCCGCGACCTTCGTGCCGCTGCCGCATGAGCCGCGCTGCCGGCGCGCCGCGATGATCGTGCTCGACGATCCCACCGGCCTGCACGACATCGACACGCTGGCGCGCGAGGTCGGAACCTCCGTGCGTACGTTGTCGCGGCTGTTTTCGACCGAGACGCAATTGAGCTTCAAGAGCTGGTGCCAGCGCGCAAGGGTTGCGGCAGCGATCCAGCGGCTGTCGACCGACCCCAATGTGTCGGTGAAGCAGCTCGCCACCCAGCTCGGCTATGCCAGCGTGCCGGCGTTTTCGGCAGCATTCCGTCAGGTCACGGGGCGGACGCCGACGGAGTTTGCGGGGAAGTAGTCACGGTGTCGTCGCCCGGCTTGACCGGGCGACCCAGTATTCCAGACGGCCGTGATTGAGCCGAGAGGCCGCGGCGTACTGGATGCCCCGGTCAAGCCGGGGCATGACAGCTTTGGTGGCACTCTCGCCCTCGCGGGGCATGACAGCTTTCCTGGTGGCGCATGGCACCACGAAAGATACAAAATTCCCCTGCTTGATTGTGATCGGCTTCCGCCTAAATCCCGTGTAAGCTTCCGCAGCGCACAAACCGGAATCGAAACGACCAGATGGCCAACGCCTTCTTCTCAGACCTGCTCGCCACCATCTCCGATCGCGGCCGCACGCTGCTGCGCCGCGGGGATTCCGACGACACCAAGCACGATGCCGACGGGCTGATCGAGCTCTGCGGTGCGCTGCTGTCGGGCCGGGGCGAAGCTTCGGGCACTGCCATGGCGCGTGAGGTGCTCGACATCTACCAGGAGCTGGATGCGGCAGGACGCCGCGCCTTCTTCGAAGCCCTGGTGCGCGATTTCGGCCCCGATCGCGAACGCCTGTCCAAGGCGATCGAAAAATGGCGCGCCAAGCCCAGTGACGAAGACGCGAGCTCGCTGCACTTCGCCTCCGAGCCGCGCCGGCAGGAGCTGATCCGCCGCCTCAACCGCGCGCCGGGCGGCACCGGCGATCTCGTCAACATGCGCGCCGATCTGCTCGGCATGATGAACGGGCACACCGATCTCGCCGCGCTCGATCGCGACGTCTCGCACCTTCTCTCGTCGTGGTTCAACAGGGGGTTTCTCGTGCTGCGCCGGATTGACTGGTCGACCCCGGCCAACATCCTCGAAAAGATCATCCGTTACGAAGCCGTGCACGAGATCAGCGACTGGGACGACCTGCGCCGCCGCATCGATCCGGTCGACCGGCGCTGCTACGCCTTCTTCCATCCCGCGATGGTTGACGAGCCCCTGATCTTCGTCGAGGTGGCGCTGACCGAGACGATCCCCGGTGCGATCGCGCCGCTGCTGGCGGTCGACCGCCAGCATCTGCCGATCGAGCGTGCGCGCACCGCGGTGTTCTATTCGATCTCCAACACCCAGCGCGGGCTTGGCGGCATCTCCTTCGGCAGCTTCCTGATCAAACAGGTGGTCGAAGAGCTGCGCCGCGAGACGCCAAAACTCGACACCTTCGTGACGCTGTCGCCGGTGCCGGGCTTCATGCAATGGGTGAAGCAGGACAGGGACCTGCCGCTCTCGGACGAGGACCGCGAGGTGCTGAAGCGCCTCGACGATCCCAAATGGTTCGAGAACCCCGAGACGACGACGCTGCTCCGCACCGTGATCGAGCCGCTCGCGGCCTATTACTTCCTGAAGGCGCGCACGCCGAAGGGCAAGCTGATCGATTCCGTCGCCCGCTTCCATCTCGGCAACGGCGCACGGCTCGAGCGCATCAACTGGCTCGGCGACCTCTCGCCGAAAGGCGCACGCGAGTCCGCCGGCGTGATGGTCAACTACCTCTACCGCCTCGACGACATCGAGAAGAACCACGAAGCCTACGCCAACGACGGTGAGGTCGTGGCGTCGAGCGCGGTGAAGAAGCTGCTGAAGGGCGAGGGGCGCAGGCTGCTGGATATGCGGCTGTCGTAGGGGCAGCCCTGCTCGCGCCCCATCGTCATTGCGAGGAGCTCTTGCGACGAAGCAATCCAGATTGTCTCCGCGGAGAGAGACTGGATTGCTTCGCTGCGCTCGCAATGACGGAGGATGTGGTGGCACCCAGGGCGCTTCTGGCGCCAGCGTCGGCTACTAGACACGCGGCTGTCCTAAGCGCTAGACGTTTCATCAGTTCCTGCACCAAAGACGGGACACCATGAAACGACGCGACTTTCTCGGCCTGACCGCAGCGGCGGCAACCAGCCTCTCGCTTTCGCCCGCACGGAGTTTCGCGGAGGGATCTGGCTCCGGGCCAGAAATGACGGCGCTGTGCGACTACATGAGCGCTGCGAAAACCCGCGCGCTGCCACCCGAAGTCGTCGAACAAGCAAAGCACCACATCCTCGATACGCTGGCGTCGATGGTATCAGGATCGGAGCTGCCGCCCGGTCAGGCGGCGCAGCGCTACATTCGCGCCAATGCTGCGCAGGGGACATCGACCATTGCCGGCACATCGCTCACCGCGTCGCCAGTCGAGGCCGCGCTTGCCAACGGCGTCATGGCGCATGCCGACGAGACCGACGATTCGCACAGCCCGTCGCGCTCGCATCCCGGCTCTTCGACTGTTCCCGCGGCACTTGCGCTCGGCGAACACCTCGGAATCGACGGCGCCCATTTTCTGCGTGCGGTGACGCTGGGCTACGACGTCGGCACGCGCGTGGTGATGGCAATGGGCGGGGCCGATTTCAGCTATGAGAGCGTGCTGAGCACGCACAGCATTGCCGGCACGTTCTGCGCCTCGGCTGCTGCCGCCTGTGTCGCCGGCTTCGATGCGCGCCGGATGCGCTGGGTGCTCGACTATGCCGCGCAGCAATCCTCCGGCTTCATCGTGTGGCGGCGCGACGTCGACCATATCGAGAAAGGGTTTGTGTTCGCCGGCATGCCGGCCCGCAACGGCGTGACGTCAGCACTGCTGGTGCGTTCGGACTGGAACGGCGTCGACGACGTGTTCTCAGGGCCAGACAATTACTTCCTGGCCTATGCGCCGAAGGCTGCGACCGGCAAACTCGTGGAGAAGCTTGGCGAGCGTTACGAGATCGCAGGCACCGACATCAAGAAATGGACGGTGGGTTCACCGATCCAGGGACCGCTCGATGCGGTCTACGCCATCCGCAGCAAGCAGGCGTTCGAGGCCGATCAGGTCAAGCGCGTGACCGTGCGCCTCGCGCCGTCCGTCGCCGAGGTCGTGGACAACCGCGACATCCCCGACATCTGTCTCCAGCACATGGTCGCCGTGATGCTGCTCGACAAGACCGCCTCCTTCCACGCCGCCCACGACAAGCCGCGCATGCAGGACGCGGCGGTTTTGAAGGAGCGCGCCAAAGTGAATTTGGTGCGCGACGAGGAGCTGGCCAAACTATTGCCGGTGCGCGTCGCCGTCGTCGAGATCGAGCTCACTGATGGAAGCCGCCTCTCCGAGCGCGTCACCGCCGTGCGCGGCACGCCGCGCAACCCGATGACGCGCGACGAGGTCATCGACAAGGCACGCGATCTGATTGCCCCAGTGGTCGGCGGCGAGAAGGCCGAGCGGTTGATCAAGTCGGTGTATGAGATTGAGGCTGTGACCGACATCCGCAGCTTGCGGCCGCTGCTGCAACGCGTGTGAGGAGCGAAATTTCGTAAGGGATGGCAGACTTTCGCCACATCGTCATTGCGAGGAGCTCTTGCGAAGAAACAATCCAGACTGCCTCCACAGAGAGATTCTGGATTGCTTCGCTGCGCTCGCAATGACGGAGCGTGTGGCAGGCATCTCGCCCCGCGCCACGCGTCGTCGAGCTACAATTGGAATTCTTCCATGACATCCGATGGTGCCGCATCTCCTCGGGCAATAAGCCCCTCGGACCGGATCGACGCCATCGACGTGCTGCGGGGCATTGCCCTGTTCGGCGTCATGGCCATCAACGTGGTCATGGAATTTCGCATTTCGATCTTCGAGCAGTTTCTTGGTGCCAGGACGCTTGCTTCGCCGGTTGATCGCGCTGTCGAAACGATCCTGACGCAGGCCGTGGAGCTCAAGGCGTTTGCGCTGTTCTCGCTGCTGTTCGGCGCAGGCCTTGCCATTCAATTCGACCGGCTCGCGAACAGCGAGCGCCGCACTTTCCTGCTCCTGCGGCGGCTCGCTGTGCTGCTGGTGTTCGGCGTCATTCATTTGTGCCTGATCTGGAACGGCGATATCCTCACCGAATATGCACTGGCGGGATTCATCGTGCTGCCGTTCCTGTTTGGCCCGCGCTGGTTGCTGACGCTCGCCGCGCTGGCGTCTCTCGCGCTGTATCTGGCCATGCAGGCCTTTCCGCCCGCGGGGTTGTTTCCCGGCAGGACCGCGATCTGGCGGGACGTCATGGATGCAAATCGCATCTATGCGACGGGCGGCTTCCTCGACGTGCTGGCGTTTCGTCTCCGCGAAATTCCTCTCATCGCGTCCCTGCACGCGTTCGTCTTCTTGCGCACGATCGGGCTGTTTCTCGTCGGAGCGCTGGCCTGGCGGAGCGGCATTCTGCAAAATGCCCGCGGCCTGCTCGTCATCGCGCTTCCGGCTATCTGTCTCGGCGCGGCCTTGCTTTACGTCGGCATCGAGCCGCTCGGCAACATCCTGCTGGCGCTGGGCTATGGTGCCGCCATCCTCTTCATCGCCAGTTTCGGACGCGGCAAGAGGCTGCTCGGCTGGGCCGCGCCGCTCGGCCGGATGGCATTCACCAACTACATCGCACAATCGCTCATCTTCGGCTGGATCTTCTACGGCTACGGCCTTGGCCTGTTCGGACGGCTCGGCATCACCCAGGCCCTCGCTATCGGCATCGCCGTCTACGTCGGACAGGTGCTGTTCAGCGCATGGTGGCTGCGCCACTACCGACACGGCCCGATCGAATGGCTGTGGCGCACGCTGATGTATGGTGCACTGCAGCCGATGTTGTTGTCACGGGTGGAGGGCGTGCAGTGACCAAGGTCCCTCCGCCGTCATTGCGAGGAGCACTTGCGACGAAGCAATCCGGATTGCCTCCGCGGAAAGATTCTGGATTGCTTCGCTACGCTCGCAATGACGGGATGAGTGGCGCCCTCTCGCCTACTACCGCCACTCCCCCTGTAGTCAGATCAGCGTCTCGTAGAGATCCGTCCAGTCCGGATTGGCGCTCTCGATCAGCGCAAGCTTCTTCGCTCTGCTGCCACCCTTGATCTGCTTCTCACGTACAATCGCATCGGTCATTGTCGCGTGCAGTTCGTACCAGACGAGAAGCTTGCAGCCGTATTTCGACGAGAAGCCCTTCACCAGGCCCTCATGATGCTCGAACGCGCGGCGCGGCGGATTCGAGGTGACGCCGACGTAGATCGTCCCATTGCGACGATTGGCGAACATGTACACGCAGGGCTGCTTCATGATTATTCTCGATCAACGAGAGCGTTCACGATATCACAACCAAGAGATGATCGCGAGCAGCATTTGCAATAGGCGTGACAGAACGCAGCTCTCTCCGCCGTCATTGCGAGGAGCGCAGCGACGAAGCAATCCAGACTGCCTCTGCGAAAAGACTCTGGATTGCTTCGCTGCGCTCGCAATGACGGAGAGTGTCGGCGCGGCCGTCGAGCCCAATCCTACTCCGCCAGCGCCTTCATTTCCTTGTAGAGATCCGACTTGCCTTCGAAGCCGATGCCCGGCAGGTCGGGCATGGTGATGTGGCCGTTCTCGACGCGCACGCCATCCGGGAAGCCGCCGTAGGGCTGGAACAGGTCGGGATAGCTCTCGTTGCCGCCGAGGCCGAGGCCGGCTGCGATGTTGAGGGACATCTGGTGGCCGCCGTGGGGGATGCAGCGGCTCGGCGACCAGCCGTAGGTTTTCAGGACCTCCAGCGTGCGCTGGTATTCGCAGAGGCCGTAGGATAGCGCGCAGTCGAATTGCAGCCAGTCGCGGTCGGGACGCATGCCGCCGTAGCGGATGAGGTTGCGCGCGTCCTGGTGGCTGAACAGGTTTTCGCCCGTGGCCATCGGGCCCGGATAGAATTCGGCGAGCGCGGCCTGCAGCGCGTAGTCGAGGGGATCGCCGACCTCCTCGTACCAGAACAGCGGATAGTCCCGCAGCATCTTGGCGTAGGCGATGCCGGTCTCGAGATCGAAGCGGCCGTTGGCATCGACCGCGAGCTGCGCGTCCTTGCCGATCTCCTTCAGCACCGCCTCGATGCGGGTGCGGTCGTCTTCGATCGACGCGCCGCCGATCTTCATCTTCACGACGTTGTAACCGCGATCGAGATAGCCGCGCATCTCGCCGCGCAGCATCGAGAGATCCTTGCCGGGATAGTAGTAGCCGCCGGCGGCGTAGACGAACACGCGCGGATTGGCTTTGACGCCGTGCCGCTCGGCGAGCAGCCGGAACAGCGGCTTGCCTGCGATCTTCGCCACCGCGTCCCACACCGCCATGTCGATGGTGCCGACCGCGACCGAGCGCTCGCCATGGCCGCCCGGCTTCTCGTTGGTCATCATCGCGCCCCAGACCTTGTCGGGGTCGAGATTGTCACCGGCCGCATTCAGCAGCGACTTCGGATCGGCCTCCAGGATGCGCGAGGCAAAGCGCTCGCGGATCAGGCCGCCCTGCCCGTAGCGACCGTTGGAATTGAAGCCGTAGCCGACGACGCGCTTGCCGTCGCGGACGACGTCAGTGACGACGGCGACGAGGCTCGTCGTCATCTTGGTGAAGTCGATATAGGCGTTGCGGATCGGCGAAGAGATCGGCTTCGTGATCTCGCGGACGTCGACGATGCGGACGGACATGGGATTGGCTTTCGCTAACGGTGAGAAACGTTCGTCATTGCGAGCGGAGCGAAGCAATCCAGACTGTCACCGCGGAAAGACCCTGGATTGCTTCGTCGCTGCGCTCCTCGCAATGACGAGGACAGAGTATACGCGCGCTTACTTCTTATCCCTGAAATACGGCTCGACCGGACCATGCACCTTGATCGTCAGCGGATTGCCGTGGCGGTCCTTGGCGTTGCCGGCGGTGACGCGGACCCAGCCTTCGCTGATGCAATACTCCTCGACATTGGTCTTCTCGACACCCTTGAAGCGGATGCCGACGTCGCGCGAGAGAATATCCGCGTTGTAATAGGGGCTGTTCGGGTCGACCGACAGGCGGTCCGGAAATTCGTCGCTCATGATTGTCTCGCTCATAACAGGGTCTCGATTTGATTCCGCAGTCCTTCCGGCCGTGCGGTCGGCGCGTAGCGCGCGATCACCTTGCCGGCACGGTCCACGAGGAACTTGGTGAAATTCCATTTGATGGAGGCGCCCAGCAGGCCGGATTGCTGGCGTTTCAGGTAGTCATACAGAGGGTGCGCATGGGCGCCGTTGACGTCGATTTTCTCGAACAGGGGAAAGGTGACGTCGTAGTTGGTGGAGCAGAAGGCTTGGATCTCGCTCGCCGGCCCCGGCTCCTGCGCGCCGAACTGGTTGCAGGGAAAGCCGAGCACCGAGAAGCCGCGCGGCGAGAGGTCGCGATAGAGATCCTCGAGCCCGCGATATTGCGGCGTGAAGCCGCATTTGCTCGCGGTGTTGACGATCAGCAGCACCTGCCCCTCGAAACGGCGCATGGGCACCTCCTCGCCGAGAAGCGAGTTGGCCTTGAAGTCGTAGATCACAGACATCACTAACCCACGGGATCGATCGGCGACGGCGGCACGCCGCCCGCCTCGATCGCTTCGCCTGCGAGCAGACACAGATCCTCGCGATAGCGGCCGGACACGATGTGCACGCCGACAGGCGCCTTGCCGACCAGACCGGTGGAGACCACCAGGCCCGGCAGTCCCATGAACGGGGTCGCGATTTGCGGCATCTGCGCCTCCCAGACACGCTCGAAGGACTCACTGTCCTTGCGGTCGAGATGATCCGGGAACGGCAACTCGCCGGACACCGGCGTGAGCACGACGGCATATTTCTCGAAGAACAGCATCCAGTCGCGGGTCAGTGCGGCGCGGCGCGTGAGCGCCTTGGCGTAGTCCGCCTGGTCCATCGGCGTGACCTTGGCGCGATTGCCGCGCAGGCAGGCCAGCGCACCGGGATCGCCTTCGCGCTCAGCCATCTCCAGCTGCGCCTCATAGCCGTCGCCAAGCCAGAGTTTCCTCTGCCACGCGACCGCCTCGCGCATCGGCGGCGTGTTCTCGATGACCTCGACAGTCCAGCCGGCGCGCTCCAGCCGCTTGCCGGCGTCAGTCACGGCCGCCTTCACCTCCGGTTTGGTCGCAAGCCCGTCCGGATTGAGGCAGAGCGCGGCGCGCTTCGGCCGCGCGGGGCCCTCCAGCGGCGCCGGCACGAACCAGGGGTCGCGGATGTCGCGGGCCGACATGGCTTCGAGCGAGATCCTGAGATCGTTGACCGTGCGCGCCAGCGGGCCCGAGACGGCCATGATCTGCGGCCCGATCGGACGCTCCGGCAGCGCCGGGTTGAAGGCGGGGATGCGGCCGAGCGTCGGGCGCAGGCCGTGCACGCCGCAGGCATAGGCGGGATAGCGGATCGAGCCGGCGATGTCGGTGCCGTGGGCGATATGGCCGATGCCGGCCGCGACCGCCGAGCCGGCGCCGCCGGACGAGCCGCCCGGGGTCAGCGAGGCATCGCGGGGGTTCTTGGTGTCGCCATGGACCAGATTGGTGGTGAACCAGCGATAGGAGAAGGCCGGGCAATTGGTGCGGCCAAGCAGAATGGCGCCCGCTTTGCGGAAATTGGCGACCACCGGATTATCCTCGTGCGCGATCAGGTCGCGCTGGAGTTTCAGGCCGTTGGTGGTGGCAAAGCCTTCCTGGTCGACATTGGCCTTGATGGTGACGGGCACGCCGGCGAGCACACCGGGGTCTTCTCCCCGGGCGATGGCGGCATCGACGGCGTCAGCCTGCTTGAGCACGTCCTCCGGCCGGTGGTCGATCACCGCGTTGAGCTGGGGATTGACGGCGTCCAGGCGGGCGAGGCCGGCCTTGGCGGCCTCCCGGGCGGACACCTTTTTGGCCTTGACGAGGGTGGCGAGGTCGGCGGCCGACAGGCGCCAGAGATCTTGCATGGCTTGCTCCGTTTAACCGGCGTCTTTTAGCGCCGGGAACGCGGCAAAGCCATGCGGATTTCGCGGGGAGGAAGAGCGGGTTTGGCGCCGGGTGGCGCCTCATTCTCCGTCATTGCGAGCGCAGCGAAGCAATCCAGAATCCCTCCGCGGAGACAGTCTGGATTGCTTCGTCGCAAGGGCTCCTCGCAATGACGGGGGAGAGCGCGGGGGCCTCAATGCCTGGTCGCGGACTGATCCGGGATGTCCAGCAGGGCCTCGGTGAACGGGAATTCGAGCACGATCTCCCCGTCGTCGTCGGTCACCTCGATCACGGCCTCCATGAGCGCCGGCTGGGCGCCCTCCGACTTCACCACCTCCAGGATCATCTGGCGGGCGACCTCCCAGGCGCGATCGGGGTTACGCAGGTCCTCTCCGTCGGGATCCACGATCAATTCGTCGCCGATGCGGGTGTTGAAGAAGTATCTGGGCATCACGAGGGTCCAAATTGGGAGGCCTGTACCGGATTGAAAGCTGCACTGCACTCACAACTGCTTTATCAGGACAGGGTTCGCGACCGAATGCGCCACGCGCAAGGCAGCATCACGGGAAGTGATGTTCCAACATCATTTTCGCGGCGCAACATGGCTTTCTCGGGAAGATTTCACTAGCGAAGTTTTCCGCTCGCATTACTTTAACCGTTGGGCGGATACGTCCGAATTCGTGAAAATGGAGAGCCAAAATGGCTTGGAAAGCCCCGAAGATCGTCGAAGTGCCCTGTGGCATGGAAATCAACATGTATGTGAGCGCCACCCGCAAGTAAGCGGTTGGTGGTTTCTGCGCAGGTGGATCTTTCGGTCACGATCGGTTTCCGGAAGACACGAGCTTTGTCGGCATCCGTGTCGGCCTGAGATCCACCTCGCGACGTTCCCTCCAGGAGACGTATTATGCTTCGCGTCGTCGTCCTGGGCGCCGGGGCCGGCGGCGGAGTCCCGCAATGGAACTGCGGGTGTGAGGGCTGCCGGGCGGCCCGTGAAAATGGCCAGGAGCTTCAGAGAACCCAGGCCTCGGTCGCTTTCAGTGGCGACGGCGAGCACTGGTTCCTGATCAACGCCTCCCCCGATCTTCGCCAGCAATTGAACGCCACGCCGCAGCTGCATCCCAAGGCCGGCGCGCTGCGCCATACACCTGTTGCAGGCGTGATCCTGACCAACAGCGAGGTGGATGCGGTCGCGGGCCTGCTGTCGATGCGCGAGGGATCGCCCTTCACGGTCTATGCGCATACGAAGGTGCTGGCGATCCTGAAGAGCAACAGCATCTTCAACGTCCTGAACGAGAAGAACGTACAGCGCCAGCCGATTTCCATCCACGAGCCGTTCGAGCCGCGGCTGCCTGATGGCGCGCGCTCAGGACTTGAGGTGCTGCCCTTCGCGGTGCCCGGCAAGTCGGCCTGGTATCTGGAAGGCAAGGCGCATCCCGGCGGCGAGAGCGGCGACGGCGATACGCTGGGGCTCAAGATCACGGACAAATCAACCGGCAAGTGCTTCTACTTCATCGCCGCCTGCGCCGAGGTGACCGACGCGCTCAAGGCCGAGATCGACGGCGCCGCACTGGTGTTCTTTGACGGCACGGTCTGGCAGGATGACGAGATGATCAAGGCCGGGCTCGGCCACAAGACCGGCAAGAGCATGGGCCATGTCGCGATGTCCGGTCACGATGGCGCGATCGCGCGCCTCGCCGACCTCACTCTCGACAGGAAGATGTTTCTGCATATCAATAACTCGAATCCGGCGCTGCTGCCCGATACGCCCGAGCGCAAAGCGCTTGAAGCCGCGGGCTGGCGGATACCCGCCGACGGAACGGAGATCGTGCTGTGAATGCCGCGTCACTGACTGGAATGACCGCGCTCTCTGTTGGCAAGGACATCAGGCTCAACTCGGCCGAGGAGCTTGAGGCGACGCTGCGCCATATCGGCGCGACGCGCTATCACAGTCTGCATCCGTTCCATAAGCTGCTGCACGGCGGCAAGCTGAACAAGGGCCAGGTGCAGGCCTGGGCGCTCAACCGCTACTATTACCAGAGCACGATCCCGATCAAGGACGCCGTCGTGATCTCGCGCTTCCGCGACCGCGCTACGCGGCTGGAATGGCGCCACCGCATCGAGGACCATGACGGCGACGTCGGCAGCGAGGGCGGCATCGAGCGCTGGCTGAAGCTGACCGAAGGCCTCGGCCTCGACACGGCCTATGTGGAATCGACCGAAGGCATCCTGCCGGCGACGCGCTTCGCGGTCGAAGCCTATGTCCATTACTGCCGCGAGAAGAGCCCGCTGGAGGCGATTGCCTCCTCGCTCACCGAATTGTTCGCGCCGAACCTGCACGAGGAGCGCATCTCCGGCATGCTGGAGCACTACGACTTCGTCAATCCTGATATCATGAGCTACTTCAAGCGGCGGCTGGCGCAGGCGCCGCGCGATGCCGGCTTCGCGCTCGACTACGTCAAGGCGCATGCCACGACGCCGGAGCAGCGCGCCTCCGTCTGCAACGCGCTGATCTTCAAGACCAACGTGCTGTGGGTGCAGCTCGATGCGCTCCAGCACGCCTATGTCGAGGGCCACATTCCACCGGGCGCGTTCGTGCCCAAAGCGAGCTGAGGGACAAGCGCAATGGTCGGGCCGCGGAACATCAGCGTCAGCGAGGCAAGCCGCCCTGTGCTGCCGCGGCATGCCAAGCTGAAATATGACGAGACGCGCAAGGTCTGGGTGATCCTGGCGCCGGAACGGGTGCTGGCGCCCGACGAGATCGCGGTCGAGGTCTTGCAGCTCTGCGACGGCGAGCGCAATGTCGGCGACTTCGCCGACCAGCTGGCCGCGAAATACGCCGCGCCGCGCGAAGCGATCCTGGCGGACGTCATCGTCATGCTCCAGGATCTCGCCGACAAGGGCTTCCTCACCGAGGCCCGGGAGAAGACGTCATGAGCGACCTGCTCGGCAATCTTCCGCCCGACATCAGCGACAGCCTCGCGGTGCTGGAGAAGAGCCGCTCGACGGCGGAGGCGTTTGGCATTCCGCTCGCCGTATTGCTCGAGATCACCCATCGCTGCCCGCTGCAATGCCCCTATTGCTCCAACCCGGTCGAGCTCGATCGCTCCGGCAAGGAGCTGACGACCGAGGAGTGGAAGAGGGTCTTGAGCGAGCTCGCCGAGATCGGCGTGCTCCAGGTGCATTTCTCTGGCGGCGAGCCGACGGCGCGGAAGGACCTCGTCGAGCTGGTCAAACATGCCAGCGATGCCGGCCTCTACACCAATCTGATCACCTCGGCCGTGCTGCTGACGCGCGAGCGGCTCAGCGCGCTCGCGGACGCCGGCCTCTGCCATGTGCAGATCAGCTTCCAGGGTGTCGAGGAAGGCATCGCCGACCGCGTCGCCGGCTACAAGAACGGGCATCGCAAGAAGCTCGAAGTGGCGAAATGGACCCGCGAGCTCGATCTGCCGCTCACCGTGAACGCGGTGATGCACCGGCAGAATTTGCACCAGCTCCCCGACATCATCCAGATGTCTGTTGACCTCGACGCCGACCGGCTCGAGGTCGCCAATGTCCAGTATTACGGCTGGGCGCTGAAGAACCGCGCTGCCTTGATGCCGACCGTGGCGCAGCTTGACGAGTGCACCCGCCTCGTCGAGGAGGCGCGCGAGCGGCTGAAGGGCACGCTCGCCATCGACTATGTCGTTCCCGATTATTACGCGCTGCGGCCGAAGAAATGCATGGGCGGCTGGGGCCGGCAGTTCTTCAACATCTCGCCGGCCGGCAAGGTGCTGCCCTGCCACGCCGCCGAGAGCATCACCGGGCTCGAGTTCGAATCCGTGCGCTCCAACCATTCGATCGCCTGGATCTGGCAGAACTCGGATGCCTTCAACCGCTATCGCGGCACCGGCTGGATGAAGGAGCCGTGCAAGACCTGCGAATTCCGCGAGATCGATTTCGGCGGCTGCCGCTGCCAGGCCTTTGCGCTGACGGGCGATGCCGCCAACACCGACCCCGCCTGCGCGCTGTCGCCGCTGCACGAGACCATCTTCAAGCAGGCCGAGCGCGAGGCCGAGGGCGAGACCAACCGCTTCCTCTATCGCAATTTCGCCGGCGGCACTCTGGAATCCGGGAATGATGCCTGACGCCGACGCGGCCGCATCCGCCAAACGCGCCGATCCCTTTGCGCCGCTGACCTCCGACATGCTCGACGTCGGCGACGGCCACGAGCTCTATGTCGAGAGCGTCGGTCGTGCTGACGGCGTCCCCGCCATCTATCTGCATGGCGGGCCCGGCAGCGGCTGCCAACCCGACCATCGCAAGCTGTTCGATCCCGAACGCTTCTGCGCGGTGCTGTTCGACCAGCGCGGCTGCGGTCGCAGCCGGCCCAAGGGATCGCGCGAGCACAACACGACGGCGCATCTGATCGCGGACATGGAGAATATCCGCGAGAAATTTGGCTTCGACCGCTGGATGGTGGTCGGCGGCTCCTGGGGGGCGACGCTGGCATTGGCTTATGCCGAGGCGCATCCCGAGCGTGTCTCCGGCATTGCGCTCCGCGCAACCTTCCTGGGCACCCGCGCCGAGGTCGAAACCGCTTTCACATCGCGCCTGTCACAATTCTATCCGGCGCTCTTCGAGGATTTTCTGAGCGTGCTGCCGGTCGATGAGCGCGCACACCCGGTGGACGCCTATTGGCGCCGCATCCTCGATGCCGATCCGGCTGTGCACGGTCCTGCGTCGCGGGCCTGGCACGACACCGAGCGCGCTCTGTCTGAGCACAAGGCGGCAAAGACACGGCTGGACCTGGCATCGCTGAACGTGTGGCGCACGCTGCCCGCGACGCCATTCATGGAGGCGCATTATTTCGTCCACGACAGCTTCATGACGGATAACCAGCTGTTGCGGAATGCGGGCAAGCTCGCCGGCATTCCCGGCATCATCGTGCAGGGCCGCTACGATCTGTTGTGCCCTCCTGAGATATCCGAGCGGCTTGCGAAAGTTTGGCCGGGTTCCGAGATTCGGATCGTGGAAGAAGCCGGACATTCGCTCTATGATGCCGGCGTGCGGGACGCGGTCATGAAGTCGATCGCCGATCTCGCGTCGAAAGCCGCGGGCTAGATCGATCTCCTCATCCCGAGGAGCGCTCCAAAAGGAGCGCGTCTCGAAGGATAAGGGCCGGATCTAGCAGCGGGGCCTTCATGGTTCGAGATGCCACTTCGTGGCTCCCCGCCATGAGGGTCTGAATGGGAAGGACAAGAACAATGCCGCTCGCCGGGCAAGGCATGCTGCTGACGTCGATGAACATCGACGTTCCAGATGAGGCCGATTTCAACCGCTGGTACGATCGCGAGCATCTGGAAGAGCGCGTCGCGATCGAGGGTTTCCTGGAGGCGCGGCGCTATGTCGCGCATGCCGCCAATCCCAAATATCTCTCGCTGTACTCGACCGCGACGCTCGACGTGCTCGACAGTCCCGCCTACCGGGCCCGCCTCGCCAACCAGACCGAATGGTCGCGGCGGACCATGGCGCATTTCAAGAACATGCTGCGCGTCGTCGCGCGCATCACCATCAGCAAGGGCACTGGTCGCGGCGCAGCACTCGGGCTGGTGCGGCTGCGGCCGAGCGCCGACAATGCCGGGACATGGCGTGATGCACTGCACGAAAAGCTGACGCCCGGGGAGCGCGAGGGCATCATCTCGATGCATCTGCTCGAAAGCGAGCCGGAATTGTCGGGCGCGACGGCCGACATTCCAGCGGTGCGCAATGAGGGCGCGCGCGACTGGTTCGTGCTGATCGACGGCACGCATGTCGGCGCGGTCTCCGCCGTCATTGCTGAACGCTTTACCGGCCCCGCCGCATCGCCCTTCCCGCTTCCTGTCTCCGTCGGCACTTACAGCCTGATGTGGGATCTCGCGAAGAGCGATATCGCGCCCGGCTAGCGGCCATCCGCAACGCAACATATTGCACCGCACGCATCTTGCGCGCGGCCGTTAATGCTGAGCGCGCGCAGCACCTATGAAAGCAGGTGATCGCGTAAATTTGCCGTTGTACTTCGGAACGGTTCTAATAAGCTAACCCAATGACGTCATTCATAAACCAGATCGACGCGCATTAGCGTTCGCCAAGCTCAAGAAAAGGCCGCCGGGTCTTTGGGCCTGTGCGGACAGGGTAGGAATGAAACCGACCGACATCGCGGCCCCCGACTACTTTCACAAAGTGGTCGATTGCCAGTGGGCCTGTCCTGCACACACCCCGGTTCCCGAATACATCCGACTGATCGCACAAGGCCGCTACAGCGACGCCTACATGATCAATTGGAAATCGAACGTGTTCCCAGGAATTCTGGGACGCACCTGCGATCGTCCATGCGAGCCGGCGTGCCGTCGCGGACGCGTCGAGGAAACGCCGGTGGCGATCTGCCGCCTCAAGCGCGTCGCCGCCGACTTCAAGGACGACATCAGGCAGCGCCTGCCGCGCCCCGCGCCGAAGAACGGCAAGCGCGTTGCGTTCGTCGGCGGTGGCCCCGCCTCGCTGACGGTGGCGCGCGATCTTGCTCCGCTCGGCTATCACTGCACCGTGTTCGACGGCGATCCCGAAGCCGGCGGTATGATGCGCACGCAGATCCCGAAATTCCGCCTGCCCAATTCGGTCATCGACGAGGAGACCGGCTACATCCTGGGTCTCGGCGTCGAGTTCAAAGGCGGTCATCGCATCGAGAGCATGAAGGCGCTGCTCGCGGAGAAATACGACGCGATCTTCGTCGGCTCCGGCGCACCGCGCGGACGCGAGCTCGACGTTCCCGGCCGGAAAGAAGCTGCCGCCAACATCCATATCGGCATCGACTGGCTGTCCTCGGTGTCGTTCGGCCATATCGACAAGATCGGCAAGCGCGTGATCGTGCTCGGCGGCGGCAACACGGCGATGGATTGCTGCCGCACCGCGCGCCGCCTCGGCGGCGCAGACGTGAAAGTCATTGTGCGCTCCGGCTTCGAGGAGATGAAGGCCTCGCCCTGGGAGAAGGAAGACGCGATCCACGAGGACATTCCGATCCTCAACTATATGGTGCCGGTGGCATTCAAGCATGTCGCCGGCAAGCTCATCGGCGTCACCTTCCAGCACGTCAAAGCCGAATACGACGCCAAAGGCCGCCGCAATCTGGTGCCTTCGGGCGACCCCGATCAGACCATTCCCTGCGACGACGTGCTGGTCGCGGTCGGCCAGGAGAACGCCTTCCCCTGGATCGAGCAGGATTGCGGCATCGAGTTCGACAAATGGCACATGCCCAAGGTCGATCCGAAGACCTTCGTCTCGACCAATCCGAAAGTGTTCTTCGGTGGTGACGCCGCGTTCGGCCCGAAGAACATCATCTGGGCCGTGGCGCAGGGCCATGACGCCGCGCTGTCGATCCACAAGATGCTCTCGGGCGATGACATCACCGAACGGCCGCTGCCGGAGGTGCAGATCTCCTCGCAGAAGATGGGCATCCACGAATGGAGCTATGACAACGACATCTCCAACGACAAGCGCTTCAAGGTTCCGCATCGCGACAAGGTGATTGCGCTGAAGGACATCCGCACCGAGGTCGAGCTCGGCTATGACGTCAAGCTGGCGCTGGGCGAAGCCGAGCGTTGCCTGAACTGCGACGTCCAGACCGTGTTCTCGACCTCGCTCTGCATCGAGTGCGACGCCTGCGTCGACATCTGCCCGATGGACTGCATCACCTTCACTGATAATGGCGAGGAAAGCGACCTACGCCAGCGCCTGAAGGCGCCCTCGCCGCATCCGGACCAGGACCTCTACGTGTCCTCTGATCTCAAGACCGGGCGCGTGATGGTTAAGGACGAGGACGTCTGCCTGCATTGCGGGCTGTGCGCCGAGCGTTGTCCCACCGGAGCCTGGGACATGCAGAAATATTTCATCGAGATGACTTACGCAGGTTCGACATGTCCGACAAAAAGCCGCTCAGCAGCGTAAACGACTTCGTCGTCCGCTTCGCCAACGTCAACGGCTCGGGCTCGGCCAGCGCCAACGAGATGTTCGCGCGCGCGATCCTGCGTCACGGCGTTCCGGTCTCCCCCCGCAACATCTTCCCCTCCAACATCCAGGGCCTGCCGACCTGGTACGAGGTGCGGGTGACGGAAGACGGCCATCTCGGCGCCCGTGGCGGCGTCGACATGATGGTGGCGATGAACCCGCAGACCTGGGACAAGGACATCGCCGGCATCGAGCCCGGCGGCTATCTGTTCTACGATTCCACCAAGCCGATGCCGTCGACCAAATTCCGCGACGACATCACCGTGATCGGCGTGCCGCTCACCGCGATCACCAACTCGACCTACACCGATCCGCGCCAGCGCCAGCTGTTCAAGAACATCATCTATCTGGGCAGCCTCTCGGCGCTGCTCGACATGGACCCGAAGCTGATCGAGCAGCTGATCGGCGAGCAGTACAAGGGCAAGGAGAAGCTGCTCTCCTCCAACGTCCATGCGCTGCATCTCGGCCGCGACTGGGCGCTGCAGAATTTGAAATGCCCGATCGGGCTGCGGGTGAAGAAAACCGACAAGGTCGGCGACCGCATCTTCATCGAGGGCAACAGCGCCGCAGCGCTCGGCGCGGTCTATGGCGGCGCCACCGTGTGCGCCTGGTATCCGATCACGCCGTCCTCGTCGGTGGCGGAGGCCTTCACCGCCCACTGCAAGAAGTACCGGCATGATCCCGAGACCGGCAAGGCGAAATACGCCATCGTGCAGGGCGAGGACGAGCTGGCTTCGATCGGTATCGTCATCGGCGCCTCCTGGAACGGCGCCCGCGCCTTCACCGCGACCTCCGGCCCCGGCATCTCCTTGATGACCGAGTTCATCGGCCTCTCCTATTTCGCAGAGATCCCGGCCGTGATCATGAACATCCAGCGCGCCGGTCCCTCGACCGGCATGCCGACCCGCACCCAGCAATGCGACATCATCGCCTGCGCCTATGCTTCGCATGGCGACACCAAGCACGTGCTGCTGTTCCCGGAAGATCCGGCTGAGGCCTTCGAGTTCGCGGCGGCCGCATTCGATCTTGCCGAACGGCTCCAGACCACGATCTTCCTGATGCTCGACCTCGACATCGGGATGAACCACCGTCTTTGCCGCCCGCTAAAGTGGGACGACGCGAAACAGTATGACCGCGGCAAGGTGATGACCACGGAGATGCTGGAGGAAGGCCGCGACTTCGGCCGCTATCTCGACGTCGACGGCGATGGCATTCCCTACCGCACCTATCCCGGCACGCATCCGACCAAGGGCTCCTATTTCACCCGCGGCACCTCGCGCGACCGCTATGCGCGTTACTCCGAGGAAGGCTCGGTCTATGCCGACAACATGCAGCGCCTGGTGCGCAAGTTCGAGACCGCGCAGGACCTGGTCCCGCGCCCGCTCCAGGCCAACGCGAAACGGCCGACCAAATATGGCGTGATCTATTTCGGCTCGACCTCGCCCGCGATGGACGAGGCGATCGGCCTGCTGGAGGCGCGCGGACATCAGCTCGACCGCCTGCGCATCCGCGCCTTCCCGTTCCACTCGAGCGTGGCGAGCTTCCTCGCCGAGCACGACTTCGTCTACGTGGTCGAACAGAACCGCGACGCCCAGCTCCGCCAGCTCATCGTCAACGAGAACGGCATCGACCCGGTGCGCCTCGTGCCGATCGTGCATTATGACGGCACCCCGATCACCGCCCGCTACATCGCGAAAGCCATTGGCGACCACCAGGATCACCTCAAGGTGACCCCGCTCCGCAAGGCCGTGTCATGACCTACGCTTTGCTCTCTCCACCGTCATGCCCGGGCTTGACCCGGGCATCCACGCCTTCCTTCTCTCCGGCCAAGACGTGGATGGCCGGGTCAAGCCCGGCCATGACGATGCTGGGACTGCAGGTGCGCGCATGACCTACATTGCAAAGCCGAAATTTCATCATCCGGGCCTCAAGAAGAACGAGCTCGGCTACACGCACCGCGACTACGAGGGCAAGATCTCGACCCTGTGCGCCGGCTGCGGCCACGACTCGATCACGGCCTCGATCATCGAAGCCTGCTACGAGCTCTCGATCGAACCGCATCGGGTCGCGAAGATTTCGGGCATCGGGTGCTCGTCGAAGACGCCGGACTATTTCCTCGGCAACTCGCACGGCTTCAACTCCGTGCACGGCCGCATGCCGTCGGTCTTGACCGGCGCCAACCTCGCCAACCGCGATTTGATCTATCTCGGCGTCTCCGGCGACGGCGATTCCGCCTCGATCGGCTTCGGCCAGTTCGCGCATTCGATCCGGCGCGGCGTCAACATGACCTATATCGTCGAGAACAACGGCGTCTACGGCCTGACCAAGGGCCAGTTCTCGGCGACCGCCGACCGCGGCTCGAAGTCCAAGAAAGGCGTGACCAACACCGACAACGCGATCGACCTCGTCGCGATCGCGCTGCAGCTAGGGGCCACCTTCGTCGCGCGCTCGTTCTCCGGCGACAAGAGCCAGCTGGTGCCGCTGATCGCCGCCGCGATCGGCCACAAGGGCGCATCCTTCATCGACGTCATCAGCCCCTGCATCGCCTTCAACAACCACGCCGGATCGACCAAGAGCTTCGACTATGTGCGGGAGCACAATGACGCCGTGAACCGGCTCGACGTGCTGGTCGGCCGCGATCCCATCGCCGTCGAGTATGCGCCGGGAACGGTGCAGGTGGTCGAGCAGCACGACGGCAGCAAGATCGCGCTGCGCAAGATCGACGCGGATTACGACCCGCACGACCGCCTCGGCGCCCAGACCTTCCTCCAGAAGCACGCCGCCAAGGGCCAGATCGTCACCGGTCTGCTCTACGTCGATCCCGATGCGGAAGACCTGCACACGCATCTCAACACGGTCGAGACGCCGCTCAATACGCTGGAGGCGGACACGCTGTGCCCGGGCTCGGCTGCGCTGGACAAGTTCAACGCCAGCCTGCGGTGATCATCGACCGCGCTCGACCGGCTGCCTGACACGTATGGTGATCTTCTCCGATACGACAGGCGGCTCGAACGGATAGTGCTTCGCGTCGCCCAGCACCAGCTGCAGCGTGTGCATCCCGGGTGGAAGTTCGAGCAGGGTTTCGGTCTGCCCCGCCCCGAAGTGCAGATGCGACTTGTCCTGCGGGATCGGCTCCTTGGGATCGATGGGATCGTTGACGTCGACCAGCAAATGATGATGGCCGGCGTTCTGGTACTCGTCGCCGGCGTGCGTCACGCCCATGTTGCGCAAGCCGAACCGGACCCAGAACCCGCCCCGAACCTTCTGCCCGTCACGCGGGGTGATGAAATAGAGCTTGGCATCCTTAGGAGCGGTCTTGCCCTGCGGATAGGCGACGCCTGGAAGCAATGCGAGCGCCGCCGCCAGGGCGGCGCAACGAATGATCTGCATCGAAATGACTCCACCACTTAAGGACTTAGCGCAACGCGGAATCCATGCGTCGGATAACGAACATTGGTATCGTAGCCATCGCGGTTGGACGGCCTCACATATCTCGAATCGTTCTTCCATGAACCCGAGCGCAGGACATGCGACGAGCAGTCCCCGCCGGTCCATGCCGAGCCGTCACCGGGTGCGCCCTGATAGGTCCTGCGCCAGCAGTCCTCGACCCACTGATCGACACCGCCACCCATATCGTGGAGGCCGAACGGATTCGGCTTGAAGC
Organism: Bradyrhizobium sp. 613_E4_N2_2; assembly: GCF_052075995.1. Taxonomy (NCBI): domain Bacteria; kingdom Pseudomonadati; phylum Pseudomonadota; class Alphaproteobacteria; order Hyphomicrobiales; family Nitrobacteraceae; genus Bradyrhizobium; species Bradyrhizobium sp. 613_E4_N2_2. The sequence continues at coordinate 1,908,516 of NZ_CP197234.1, read as the reverse complement.
TGCCGACCTTCGCCGGCTGCTCGGCCGCGAGGTCACCGCAATCCTTGCATCCCGCCACGCCCGGCTGGAGCTTGTCGCCCCACCAATATTTCGTCTGCGTCCCGCCGCGCGCGGCGTATTCCCATTCGGCTTCGCTCGGAAGCCGATACGACTTCTTTGTGGTCCGCGCGAGCCAGGCCGCATATTGCTGCGCGTCGGTCCAGCTCACATTGGTGATCGGCGCATCGTCCTTGCCAATGGCGGTGAAGCCGCACGCCTTTGCAGCCGCGCATTCGTTCCATTCCTGCACGGTCACCGGATATTTGCCGATCGAGAACGGCTTGACCGTGACCTGGTGGACCGGACGTTCGGTCGGGTCGTCATTGCTTCCCATCGCGAAGCTGCCGCCGCGAATGGCGATCATCTCGGGTTCGCGGAACGGCGTGGCCGATGGGCTTGGTGCTGGACTTGACGTCGAAGCACTTGACGCCGAAGCACTTGGCGCGGAAGCACTTGGCGCCGGAGCACTTGGCGCTGAAGCACTTGGCGCCGGAGCGGGCGATGGAGACGATGCCGCCAATGAAGGAGACGGCTGCGGCGTTTGTGTCGCGGCTTCTCGCGGCGCAGGTTGCGGGCTCGGTGATGCGACCGGAGCCGCAGTTGGCGCGGCGGCCTGCTCCTTCACCCTGCCCGACGGCTGCGCCAGCAGATACCACAACACACCGGAAGCGATCACGAGGAGCGTGACGCCCAGAAGGAAGATCAGGGTATTCTCGCGCCGGCCTCGCGTCCTCCCGACCGCATCTGCGTCCGGCAGCACGCGATAGACGCGCACCGGATCGGTGATGTTCTTGACCTTGCGGTCGCCGAGCGACTCATAGCCGCACACCACCTTGTGCTTGATCTGCTCATAGATCGCGCCGGAGATGTAGACCTGACCGGGCTCGGCGATCCCCTCGATGCGCGTGGCGATGTTGACGCCGTCGCCGTAGACGTCGTCCGGCTCCACGATGACGTCACCGAGATTGACGCCAATCCGATATTCGATCCGGGAGTCCTTCGGAAGCGAAGCGTTGCGCCCGACGAGATTCTGCTGAATGACGATGCTGCAGCGAACGGCCTCGACCGGACTGTCGAAGATCGCGATGAAGCCGTCTCCCGTCGTCTTCACCAACGTTCCATGGTGTTCGACGATGCTGGGCTCGATGAGATCCCGCTCGATCCGCTTGACGCGAACATGCGTGCCTTCCTCGTCGGCCTGCATCAAGCGGCTGTAGGAAGCGATGTCACCGACGATGATTGCGGCGAGACGACGAGGCATCGAGCCGTGTGGAGGCGGCTCGTCATGATTTCCGGATCTGAAGTTACGAATCTCGCCCATTGCGGGGAACTCCACAAACGCGGGTGAGCTTACGACATCGAATTTCTGCTGTCTGTGAAGACTATCACATTGATGATCCGCGACAATCTCGCAGAAATCAGCGGCGCCGAGTTCCCGGGCGGAATCGCGGCAAGGATTGAACCTTCGCGGACCGACGGCGGACTAAGGCTCGCGCGACGACCCGGCAGCGCAGCCTATGCCTGCTTCGACCGCCGCTGCGATGCGCGGCATCTTACCCGATGCTGGCGATTCCTCGCCCGCTTCAGCTGACAGCCTCGGGCGCCGGTTCAGGCTCCGGCACGGAGTGGTCCGAAGGGGCCGGTCGTCCGGCGCCCCAATATTGCTTGCAGGTCTCGAGCAATGTCTTGACGTCCATGGTCAGGCCGCCCGCATTGACGATCACGCTGTCAGCGCCAAGCGTCTTGTTCATCAGCGACAAGGCACGCCCCAGGAAGCCCCCGGAGAACCGCCCGGCGACAAGAGGATCGAGCTTGAGCACCACGAACTTCTGCAGGCGCTGCTCCCAGATCTGTATCTTCCGCACGGAGCTCCAGGCGATGGTCTCGTCGGCGAGCCTGAGGTCGCGAATGCCGACACGGCTGATGAAGACGACCGGCGACCTGGCCGAGATCAACCTCCAGAGCATCCTGAAGGTGGCGAGGCCGAAAAACACCGCGCCGACATAGCAGGCGGCGACCTCGAACGTGGTGATGTTCTTGCCTTGCTGCCACATGAATGCGAGCGCAGCGCAGAGCAGCGTCAGCAGCAGACCGGCGCCGAAAAACACCAGCAGCCGTCCCCGGGAATAGCCGATCGTAATGTTGGGCAAGTTCTGACCTACGGACATGTTCGACCGCCACCAGCCTTTTGCAGCAACCCTGGGTTTACGAACGCCCCTTCTCCCGAGTTATTAGGACTGGAACCTTGCGCGAGGCTGCCCACGGGAATGCAAGGCATCGGCACTTGAACGCGCGGCGTTCGGCTTGCGACTAACCGCCAGTCGGCTCTCACCCCCCTCCGATGCGGCCGTCAATGGTTCACGCGCCCGGTGCGATCATGAAAACCGCCGGAGCATCTTGTGGAGCGCCGTCTCGGCCCTGGGCGCGGCGCTTGGCGGCTCCAGCGCGAAGGCCGCGACGGAAGCCGGCGCGGGCGACAAGCTCAAGGTCGTCTATCACCTCAGCGACGCCGAGAAGGTCAATTTCGTGCTCGGCAACATCCAGAACCACATTGACGGCGTCGGCGGCCCCCAACACGTCATCATCGCGCTGGTGATTCACGGGCCGGCGCTGAAGGCGTTTCGCCGGGCACCGGCCAACCCCGACGTCGGCAAGCGCGTCGGCGATTTCTCCAGGGACGGTATCGAGCTCGCGGCGTCCGCCAACACCATGAAGGCGCAGAACGTCACGCTGACGGGTTTGCTGCCGGGCTTCGTCAGCGCGGAGAAGGGCGGCGTGGTCCGCCTGGCCGAGCTCCAGTCGCAGGGTTATCTCTACCTGCGGCCTTAGGGCTGCCCGCGGCGCCGCCACATTCTCCGTCATTGCGAGCCACCGGGTCCGCGCGGAGCGCGGCCCGATGACAGGCTCCGCGAAGCAATCCAGTCCCTCCTCGGAGGCAGACTGGATTGCTTCGTCGCAAGGGCTCCTCGCAATGACGGCGGATAGGGGTGCGTCAGCGAAGCGCCACATCCTTCCATCGCACTTGACTTACCCATAACTCTGCGGTTATGAATTAATCCATAACTTATGGGTTATGGATTTCACATGTCCGCCGCGCACGATCTTCTGTTCAGGACGCTCGCCGATCCGACCCGGAGGGCGATCTTCGAGCGGCTGTGCCGGGAGGGCGAGCAGACGGTCGGGGCACTGACCGCGACTTCAGGCGTTTCCCAGCCGGCGGTCTCAAAACATCTCGGCGCGCTGAAGCAGGCCGGGCTGGTGCGCGACCGCCATGCAGGACGCCAGACCCATTACAGCGCGCAGCCCGGCGCGCTCAATCCGCTGATCGACTGGACCGGCCAGATGGCCGGCTTCTGGCAGAACCGGCTCGATGCTCTCGACGATCTCCTGAAGAGGATGGACCAATGACCGAAGCTGCCGCCGAGATGCGCTCCGTGGTGATCGAGCGCGAATTTGCCTTTCCGGCCGAGCGGATCTGGCGCGCGCTGACGCAGCCGCATCTGATCGAGGAATGGCTGATGAAGAACGACTTCAAGCCGGTCGTCGGTCATCGCTTCAATCTTCGCGGCGAATGGGGCGGCGTGCTGGACTGCGAGGTGCTCACCCTCGAGCCGCAGCGCGCGCTCGCCTATACCTGGAATTTCTCGCATGAGGACGCGGCGTTCGATCTGAAAAGCGTGGTGACCTTCACGCTGACGCCGACGAACGCGGGCACGCATTTGCGCGTCGAGCAGGCGGGCTTCAGCCCGACGCAGAAGCAGGCCTATGGCGGCGCGCATGCCGGCTGGAAGCAGTTTTTCGCCAAGCTGGACGAGGTGCTGGCGCGAGCTGACTAGGTCCGTCGCCGGCCTTCATCCGATCATCTCAAGAGGAGGTTTCATTGACCGGGAATATGTGGGTTCGACAAATCCATCGCTGGCTGTCGCTTGCTTTCACGCTCGCCGTGATCGCGAACATTGTTGCCCTGACGCTGCAAATCCAGGCCACGTGGATCGGGCTGCTGGCATTCGTCCCGCTGATTCCGTTGCTCGCGACCGGGCTCTACATGTTCGCGCTGCCCTATGTCAGCCGTCGCAGCGGCGCGCGGCAAGAGGCGTGATCATGAAGAAGGCTGTGACCGCGAAGACAGGCAGCGCGACCAAGACGGACGGCGCTTCGCCTTCCAGGATGATCGACGGCAGGATCAAGGAGCTCGGCGACTGGCGCGGCGAGATGCTTGGGCGCATCCGCGGCCTGATCAAGGAGGCCGATCCTGACGTCGTCGAGGAATGGAAATGGCGCGGCGTTCCCGTGTGGGAGCACGACGGCATCATCTGCACCGGCGAGACCTACAAGGCCGTCGTGAAGCTGACTTTTGCCAAGGGCGCGGCGCTGGACGACCCGGCCGGCCTGTTCAATTCGAGCCTCGACGGAAACGTGCGCCGCGCGATCGACATTCGCGAAGGCGAAAAGATCAACGAGAAGGCGTTGAAGGCGCTGATCCGCGCGGGGGTGGAGCTGAATGCGTTCAAGAAGAAGCCGGCGAAGAAGCGATCGACTTAGACCACGTCAAGTCGATGCAAATTCTTGGTGACGGCCTGAGCAAGCGCCTCGTCCTTCGAGACGACCGCTCCGCGGTCTCCTCAGGATGAGGCTAAGCAGAAGCGCTGTCTGTCGACATAGCTCCCGCACACTCCGTCCTCATCCTGAGGGCCCGCCAGAGGCGGGCGTCTCGAAGGATGGGCCGCGGGCGAGCTACCGCCACGTCGATGTTCTAGCAGCTACCAGCCGTCTCAGGCCGCCGCCGGGATCGGGCGCGGGCTCACGACATATTCGCGCAGGACCTTGTCGTTGGCGTCGACCTCGATCAGCGAGACGTCGTAAGTCCAGAGATCGGCAAGGTGCTGGAGCACGCGCTTGGCGTCGGTCTCGTTGAGCTGCGAGCCCTTGATGACGTGGTGATGCAGGATCAGCCGGCGGTCGCCGGAGAGATCGACGTCGACCACTTCGATATTGGCGTCGATGAAGCCGACATCATGCTGCCGCGCCAGCTCGCGCCGCACCCGGCGGAAGCCGCGATCGTCGTGAATGGCATCGACCCGGATTCCGGCGCGCTCCTCGGGATCGTCGTGCAGGTGGAACATGCGGAAATGCCGCATCAGCTTCGGGCTCAGGAACTGCGCGATGAAGCTTTCATCGCGGTAGTTGGCCCAGACGTCGCGCAGCACGCCCATCACGTCGTTCTTGCCGGCAATGTCGGGGAACCACTCGCGGTCCTCGTCCTCCGGCCGGGTGACGATGCGCTCGATGTCCTGCATCACGGCAAAACCGAGCGCATAGGGATTGAAGCCGGAGAAGCGCGGATCGTCGAATTCGGGCTGGAACACCACGTTGGTGTGCGACTGCAGGAATTCGAGGAAATTGCCGTCGGAGATGCGGCCTTGCTGATGCAGCTTGGTCATGATGCGATAGTGGACGTAGGTCGCCGTCCCCTCGTTCATCACCTTGGTCTGGCTCTGCGGATAGAAATATTGCGCGATGTGGCGGACGATGCGCAAAAGCTCGCGCTGCCAGGGCGCCAGCCGCGGCGCGCTCTTCTCCAGGAAGTAGAGCAGGTTTTCCTGCGGCAGGCCGAGCAGCTTGCGGCGGCGTTCGATGCTGAGCGCGGACCGGGTCTTCGACGCCCCCTTCGGCACGGTGCGCCAGAGGTCGTTGAAGACTTCCTCCTCGTGCTGACGGCGGCGCCCTGCCCGCTTCTCCTCGGCGCGCAGATCCAGCTTCTTCTTGCCGGGATAGCGGTCGATGCCGTGCGACATCAGCGCATGCGCGGCATCGAGCGTGCGCTCGACCTCGACGCGGCCGTAGCGCTCCTCGCAGGTCATCACGTAGTTCTTGGCAAAGTCGAGATAGTCCAGAATGCCGTCGGCGTCGGTCCACTGCTTGAACAGATAGTTGTTCTTGAAGAAGTGGTTGTGGCCGAAGGCGGCGTGGGCGATCACCAGCGTCTGCATCGTCGCCGTGTTCTCCTCCATCAGATAGGAGATGCAGGGCGAGGAGTTGATCACGATCTCATAGGCAAGCCCCATCAGGCCCTTGCGGTACGAGGCCTCGTGGAACGCGAAGTGCTTGCCGAACGACCAGTGCTTGTAGAACAGCGGCATGCCGACGGACGAGTAGGCATCCAGCATCTGCTCGGCGGTGATGACCTCGATCTGGTTCGGATAGACGTCGAGCCCGAGATCCTTCGTCGCCACCTCCTCGCAGGCATCGGTGATGCGCTGCAAGGTGTGGAAATCCCAATCGGCGCCTTCGAACAAGCGTTCCGTCATGGAGCGGCTTTCTCCTGGGAGTTTTCGCGGCGCTGGAACAGATCGTGGAACACCGGGAAGATCTCGCTGCGCTCGCTGACCTTGCGCATCGAGAGCGGTGCGCCGCTGTTGCGCAGGCGGTCGTAGAGGGTCCAGAGTGAGGAGTCGGAGAGATCGAAGGCGCTGCCGCCGGACTCCCCGACCTCGAGATAGGCAAAGAACTGGCAGACCGGCAGGATCTTGTCGGTCAGCAGCATGCCCGTGAGCTCGCCGTCGGAATAGGAATTGTCGCCGTCGGAGGCTTGCGCGGCGTAGATGTTCCAGTCCGCCGGGTTGAAGCGCTCGCGCACGATCTCATGCATGGCGTGGAGCGCGCTGGAGACCAGCGTGCCGCCCGAGGCCGGACCGTAGAAGAAGGTCTGCTCGTCCACCTCCTCGGCGCGGTCGGTGTGGCGGATGAAGACGATCTCGACATGCTTGTAGCGCCGCTTCAGGAACACGTAGAGCAGCATGTAGAAGCGCTTGGCGAGATCCTTCATGTGCTCGGACATCGAGCCGGAGACGTCCATCAGGCAGAACATCACCGCCTGCGCCACCGGCCGCGGCACCTTCTCGTAGCGGCGGTAGCGGATATCGAGCGGATCGACGAAGGGAATGCGCTTGGTCCTCGCCTTCAGCCTTTCGAGCTCGGCGAGCAGCACCACACGCTCGTCCTCGTCGGTGCACGCCGCGATCGCGGCTTCCAGCTCCTCGATCTCCTCCTTGCGGGGACGCTTGAGCGCGATGCGCCGCGCCAGCGCGAGCTTCACCGTCCGGCTGACCGAGATGTTGGCGGGCGAGCCGGACGTGGTGTAGCCGGCGCGCTGGATGCCCTCGCTCTCGGTCTGCGCGATCTTGCGCTTGGCAAGATCCGGCAGCTCGAGGTCGTCGAGGAACAGATCCACGAACTCGTCGCGGGAGAGGACGAAGCGGAACGCGTCCTCGCTGTCGCCTTCGCCGGGACCGGAATCCTTGGCGCTGCCCTGGCCGGATCGCTGGAGGTAATCGCCCTCGATGAACTTCTTGTTCCCGGGCAACACCATGTCGCGCGTTCCGCCTTCACGGCGGAAACGCGGCTCGTGCATGCCGTCGAGCGGTATCGTGACCTCACCACCCTCCAGGACGTCCTTGATGTCGCGTTCCTGCGAGGTCTTCTTGACGGCGCCCTGCACCAGGGATTTGGCCCGACGCAAGAACCGCTGCCGGTTCTCAAGACTCTTGCCGCCTGGATTCAGGCGCCTGTCAATAATGTGAATGGGCACTTTTCCATCCGCTCCATCCGCCTCAACCGGCCTGCTTCACACGCATGTACCATTCGACGAGCCGGCGAACCTGACGCTCGGTGTAGCCGCGCTCCACCATGCGTGCGACGAACTCGCCGTGCTTCTTCTCCGTCTCGCCGTCCTTCTTCGACCCGAAGGAGATGACCGGAAGCAGGTCCTCGACCTGCGAGAATATCCGCTTTTCGATCACGTCGCGAATCTTCTCGTAGGAAATCCAGGTCGGATTCTTGCCTCCGTTCTGGGCCCGCGACCGTAACGAGAATTTGACCACCTCGTTGCGGAAGTCCTTCGGGTTGGCGATACCCGCCGGCTTCTCGATTTTGGTCAGTTCCTGGTTCAAAAGCTCGCGATCGAGCAGCTGGCCGGTGTCGGCATCCTTGAAGTCCTGATCCTCGATCCAGGCATCAGCGTAGTCGACGTAGCGATCGAACAGATTCTGGCCGTAATCCGAGTAGGATTCGAGATAGGCCTTCTGGATCTCGTTGCCGATGAACTCGGCGTAGCGTGGCGCCAGGTCCGCCTTGATGAATTCGAGATAGCGCTTCTCGACTTCCTCCGGGAGCTGCTCGCGGCGGATCGACTGCTCCAGCGCGTACATCAGATGCACGGCGTCGGCAGCGACTTCCTGCGGATCGTGGTTGAAGGTCGCAGCCAGGATCTTGAAGGCAAATCGGGTGGAGACGCCGTCCATGCCCTCGTCGACGCCGGCGGCATCGCGATATTCCTGGACGCTCCGTGCCTTCGGATCGGATTCCTTCAGGCTCTCGCCGTCATAGACCCGCATCTTGCCGAACAGCGTGGAGTTCTCATGCTTGCGCAGGCGCGACATCACCGAGAACCGCGCCAACGTCTCCAGGGTCGAGGGTGCGCACGGCGCGGCCGCCAGCTCCGAGCCCTGGATCAGCTTTTCGTAGATCTTCTGCTCTTCGGTGGCCCGGAGGCAGTACGGCACCTTGATCACGCAGATGCGGTCGATGAAGGCCTCGTTGTTCTTGTTGGCCTTGAAGCTCGACCACTCGGCTTCGTTCGAGTGCGCGAGGATCACGCCGGTGAACGGGATCGCGCCGATATTCTCGGTGCCGATGTAGTTGCCCTCCTGCGTTGCGGTGAGCAGCGGGTGCAGCATCTTGATCGGCGCCTTGAACATCTCGACGAATTCAAGGATGCCCTGGTTGGCGCGATTGAGGCCGCCCGAATAGCTGTAGGCGTCGGGATCGTTCTGCGCGTAGGTCTCGAGCTTGCGGATATCGACCTTGCCGACCAGCGAGGAGATGTCCTGGTTGTTCTCGTCACCAGGCTCGGTCTTGGAGACCGCGATCTGGCGCAGCCGCGACGGCTGGATTTTTGCGACTCTGAACTGAGAAATGTCGCCGCCGAAGGCTTCCAGCCGCTTGTAGCACCACGGGCTCATCAGGCCGGTGAGACGCCGGCGCGGAATGCCGTACTTCTCTTCCAGCATCGGTCCGAGATGATCGGGATCGAACAGGCTGAGCGGGCTTTCAAACACCGGGCTCAATTCATCGCCGGCTTTGAGCACGTAGATCGGCTGCACTTCCATCAGCGACTTGAGCCGCTCGGCGAGCGAGGATTTGCCGCCGCCGACCGGGCCGAGCAGATAGAGGATCTGCTTGCGCTCTTCGAGCCCCTGCGCCGCGTGACGGAAGAAACCGACGATGCGCTCGATGGTTTCTTCCATGCCGTAGAAGCCGGCGAAGGCCGGATAGGTCCGGATGGTGCGGTTCAAAAAAATACGGCCAAGGCGTGGGTCCTTGGCCGTGTCAATCGTCTGAGGCTCACCGATCGCTGCTAGCAGTCGTTCGGCCGCGTTCGCGTATTTCATGGGATCGCTTCGACACGATTCCAGATATTCCGCCATCGACATGTCGTGTTGGCTTCTCGCCTCGAACGACTTAGCGAAAGCGTTGAATAGAGAATCGTTATACATGATCCCTCTCCGCGTGAGTTCCGCCACAAGCTGAAACGAAAGCAGTTACCGGACCGTTCCTCAGGCCATTTCGAATCAGCGTGAGCACATGACGATCATTGGACACCCTGGTGCCAACACGACGCAACGCACAACGTAGGCACTCGTTGAGTTACGAACAGGCACATGCCTGTAATTTGTGCGAATCTGTATCTATCTTCGCTCATTTCCAGAAAATGTCACTTGGTCGCAACATCCGGGCATTACCGGGGATGAGCCCATCCGGCACTGCAACATGGAGCGATCTGCGAGCGGCAATCTTATGACGCTTGTACGGCGAAGCCTTGCGTGCCGCGTTCATCTTCCTGCTGCAATGCGGTGCGCGCAGCGCTCGCAGCATGACAATCGCGGCAAGCGCGCAGCAGTGTATCAAAATCGGTCGCCAAACCCTCGGAGCGGATGACAATCCGTTCATTCTGCCGTTCATTCTGCGCACGGGGCACCAAGGTGCTGATGGTGCAGAGCTGCCGCTGCAAGGCCGGCGTCAGCGTCAGCACGATCGCCTTGTGGCCGCGGCCTTCCTCAGCCGAAATCTCCGCAATCGAGTCCCACAGCAGAAATTCGTTGCCGATGCGGAGGTCGCGGATGCCATAGGGGGTGACGATCACCACGGGTCCCCGCTCGGCGGGCAGCAGCCAGATCAGCCGGCCGGTCACCAGGCCGAACAGCACGACGCCGGCATAGCCGACCGTCGTATCGTAGTCGCCCAGACCGTCCCACCAGTCGAAGGCAAGGGTCGCGCTGAACAGGGTCAATGCGAAACCCGCCGCGACCAGCAGCCGCAGCTGGGTCGTACATGGACTGATTTCGAGATCGTGGGTCGCATCGATGCATGCGGCCGGCGCGACCGATTGCGGGCTGTCGGCAACGGCGAGCGTCAGGCGGTCATGATGTGCGTGCATGCTTTTCCCCAGCATGGCCATTCGCGGCCGAGCGACGATCTATCAGGCGGACCGTAATCCGCTGATGACACTCCACGCAGACTGGGCTGACGAGACGAAGCGGCTACGTTGGTAACGAGCCCCTGGCCATTGCTCCGGCCGACGACTTTTTACGCAACACGGCTACTTCCGCCTGGATCGCCATGATCGCGACGGAGTTACACTGGAGGGTAAGACGCCTATCCCCTTGATTGGTTCCCTCCCGGGAGCATGTAGGCTAGAGGATAGCGCGTCAGGACCGGCGCGGAAACCCCTCGCCCGCAGGCTTGGAGATAAATAAACATCATGAATCCCGTCAAAGAACTGGAAAAGCACGGACAAGCCGTCTGGCTGGACTTCCTGGCCCGTGGCTTCATCGCCAAGGGCGACCTGAAGCGGCTGATCGACACCGACGGCGTCAAGGGCGTCACCTCCAACCCGTCGATCTTCGAGAAGGCGATCGGCAGTTCGGACGAGTATGATGCGCCGATCGGCAAGGCGCTGAAGCGCGGCGACCGGACCGTGGCCGACCTGTTCGAGGCCGTCGCGATCGAGGACATCCAGAACGCCGCGGACGTGCTCCGCCCGGTCTATGACCGCCTGAGGGCCGGCGACGGCTATGTCAGCCTGGAAGTTTCGCCCTATCTGGCGATGGACACCGCCGGCACGGTCGCCGAGGCGCGGCGGCTCTGGAAGGATGTCGACCGCAAGAACCTGATGGTGAAGGTGCCGGCGACGCCGGAGGGCCTGCCGGCGATCGAGACGCTGATCGGCGACGGCATCAGCATCAACATCACGCTGTTGTTCGCCAGGGACGTCTACCTCCAGGTCGCCGAGGCCTATCTCGCCGGTCTGGAAAAATACGTCGCCGGCGGCGGCGACCCGTCGCACGTGGCGAGCGTCGCGAGCTTCTTCGTCAGCCGCATCGACTCGGTCGTCGACAAGCAGCTCGACGAGAAGATCGCCCGCGCCAACGATCCATCCGAGAAGGAGCGGCTCGCCGCGCTGAAGGGCAAGGTCGCGATCGCCAACGCCAAGGTCGCCTACCAGGATTACAAGCGCCTGTTTTCCGGCCCGCGCTGGGACAAGCTCGCTGCCAAGGGCGCCAAGCCGCAGCGGATGCTGTGGGCCTCCACCGGCACCAAGAACAAGGACTACAGCGACGTCCTCTATGTCGAGGAGCTGATCGGTCCCGACACCATCAATACCGTGCCGCCGGCGACGCTCGACGCGTTCCGCGACCACGGCAAGCCGCGCGACAGCCTGGAAGAGAACGTCGACGACGCCCGCCGCGTGCTGGAAGAACTGGAACGCTCCGGCGTCTCGCTCGAGGCGATCACCGAGGAGCTCGTCAAGGACGGCGTCAAGCAGTTCGCCGATGCCGCCGACAAGCTCTATGGCGCCGTCGCCCACAAGCGGGCAACCGTGCTCGGGCCCGCGATCGACCACCAGCTTCTCTCGCTCGGCGACGGCCTCGGCAAGGCGGTGGCCAAGAGCACCGAGGAATGGCGCGCCTCGGCAAAGATCCGCAGGTTGTGGCAGCGCGACAAATCGGTCTGGACCGGCACCGATGAGGACAAATGGCTCGGCTGGCTCGACAGCGCGGCGAAGGCCGACGTCGCCGACTACGAGGACTATGCGAGCCGCGTGAAGGGCCAAAAGTTCTCCGATGCCGTCGTGCTCGGCATGGGTGGATCGAGCCTTGGCCCCGAGGTGCTGGCCGAGACTTTTGCGCGGAAGTCCGGCTTCCCGAAATTGCACGTGCTGGATTCCACCGACCCGGCACAGGTCCGGGCAATGGAGGCCAGGATCGACATCGCCAACACCGTGTTCATCGTGTCCAGCAAATCCGGCGGGACCACCGAGCCGAACGCGATGAAGGATTATTTCCACGAACGCGTCGCACAGGCGGTCGGGCCGAAAGTGAAGACCGGCCATCGCTTCATCGCGGTGACCGATCCCGGCTCGTCGCTGGAGAAGGCGGCGAAGAGCCTCAACTACGCCCGCATCTTCCATGGCGAACCCTCGATCGGCGGCCGCTATTCGGTGCTCTCGCCGTTCGGCCTGGTGCCGGCGGCAACCGCGGGCATCGACGTCAAGACGCTGGTCAAACACGCGCTCTCCATGGCCCGCTCCTGCGGACCCGACGTGCCGCCAGGTGAGAACCCGGGCGTCCAGCTCGGCCTTGCCATGGGCCTCGCCGGCCTCGAAGGCCGCGACAAGGTGACGATCCTGTCGTCGAAGAAGATCGCCGATTTCGGCGCCTGGGCCGAACAGCTGATCGCGGAATCGACCGGCAAGGAAGGCAAGGGCCTGATCCCGATCGCCGGCGAACCGCTCGGCGAGCCCGCGCTCTACGGCAACGACCGTTTCTTCATCGACATTCGCACCGAAGGCGAAGCGGACGCCGCGCATGACTCCAAGCTCGCCGCGGTCGAAGCCGCCGGCCATCCCGTCGTGCGCATCGTGATGAAATCGATCGACCATCTCGGTCAGGAGTTCTTCCGCTTCGAGATGGCGACGGCGGTCGCGGGCAGCATCCTCGGCATCAACCCGTTCGACCAGCCGGACGTGGAAGCGGCCAAGATCAAGACCCGCGAGCTCACCGCGTCGTTCGAGAAGACCGGTGCATTACCGGCCGAACAGCCGGTGGTCAGCACCGACGAGGCCGATCTCTACACCGACGAGGCCAACGCCACGGCGCTGCGCGCCGCCGGCGCCAACGGCGACCTCACCTCGTGGCTGAAAGCGCATCTCTCCCGCTCGGGTCATGGCGACTATGTCGCCCTGCTCGGCTACATCGCGCGCGACAAGGCGACGATCGACGCACTCCAGACGATGCGTCTCGAAGTGCGCGAGAAGCGTCACGTCGCGACCTGCGCCGAGTTCGGACCGCGCTTCCTGCATTCGACCGGGCAGGCCTACAAGGGCGGGCCCGACAGCGGCGTGTTTCTCCAGATCACGGCCGACGATGCCAAGGACTTGTCGGTGCCGGGCCAGAAGGCGAGCTTCGGCGTGATCAAGGCCGCGCAGGCGCGCGGCGACTTCGACGTGCTCACCGAGCGCGGCCGGCGCGCGCTCCGGGTCCACCTCAAGGGCGGACTCAAGAAAGGTCTCGCGGCGCTCAACGCGGCGCTTAACGATGCGCTGAACTAAGGGAATCTCTCGATGCAACTCGGCATGATCGGCCTCGGCCGGATGGGCGGCAACATCGTTCGCCGCCTGATGCGCCACGGTCATACGACCGTGGTCTACGACAAGGACACCAAGGCCGTCGCGGGTCTCGCCGCAGACGGCGCACAGGGCTCGGCGACGCTGGAAGAGTTTGTCGCCAAGCTGGAGCGGCCGCGCGCGGCCTGGGTGATGCTGCCGGCCGGCCACATCACCGAGACGACGATCGACACGATTGCAGCCGTGATGCAGGCCGGCGACGTCATCATCGACGGCGGCAACACGTTCTGGCAGGACGACGTCCGCCGCGGCAAGGCGCTGAAGGAGCGCGGCATCCATTATGTCGATGTCGGCACCTCAGGCGGCGTCTGGGGGCTCGACCGCGGCTATTGCATGATGATCGGCGGCGAGAAGCAGGTGGTCGACCGGCTCGATCCGATCTTCGCGGCGCTTGCGCCCGGCGCCGGCGACATTCCGCGCACGGAGGGACGTGAGGGGCGCGATCCCCGCATCGAGCAGGGCTACATCCATGCAGGTCCCGTGGGCGCCGGCCATTTCGTCAAGATGATCCACAACGGCATCGAATACGGCCTGATGCAGGCCTATGCCGAAGGTTTCGACATTCTCAAGAATGCCAACATCGAGGCCTTGCCGGCGGATCATCGCTACGATTTCGACCTTGCCGATATCGCGGAGGTGTGGCGGCGCGGCAGCGTGATCCCGTCCTGGCTGCTCGACCTCACCTCGACGGCGCTCGCCGACAGCCCTGCGCTTGCGGAATATTCCGGCTTCGTCGAGGATTCCGGCGAAGGCCGCTGGACCGTGAATGCGGCGATCGACGAGGCCGTGCCGGCCGAAGTCTTGACCGCGGCCCTCTACACACGTTTCCGTTCCCGCAAGGAACACACCTTCGCCGAAAAAATTCTCTCCGCAATGCGCGCGGGTTTCGGCGGCCACAAGGAGCCGAAGCAGCCGGGCGCTTCGAAACCCAAATAAGAGCCGAAGTAACAAGTAACAGAGCGAAGGCCGATCATTCGTGACAAAAGACCCGCAGGCCAAGCGCAAGCCCGAAAATTGCGCCTTCGTCATCTTTGGCGCGACCGGTGACCTCACCCATCGGCTGGTGATGCCGTCGCTGTACAATCTGGCCGCCGAGCACCTGTTGCCGGAGAAGTTCTGCGTCGTCGGTGTGGCCCGCAACCGCCAGTCGGATGACGAGCTGCGCGACAGCCTGTTGAAGGGGCTGCGCCAGTTCGCAACCCGTCCCGTGGACGACGACATCGCCCGGAAGCTGCTGGAATGCGTGACCTTCGTCGAGGCCGATCCGAAGGATCCCCCGTCCTTCGACCGCTTGCGCGCGCATCTGGATTCGCTGGAATGCGCGCAGGACACCGGCGGTAACCGACTGTTCTATCTGGCAACGCCGCCCGCCGCGTTCGCGCCGACTGCGCGCGAGCTCGGCCGCACCGGCATGATGAAGGAGAACGGCGCCTGGCGTCGGCTCGTAATCGAAAAGCCGTTCGGCACCGATCTCGCGTCAGCCAAGGCGCTGAATGCCGAGCTCTTGAAGATCATGGACGAGCACCAGATCTACCGGATCGATCATTATCTCGGCAAGGAGACGGTGCAGAACATCCTGGTGCTGCGCTTTGCCAACGGCATGTTCGAGCCGATCTGGAATCGCAACCATATCGACCACATCCAGATCACCGTGGAGGAGAAGCTCGGCGTCGGCCATCGCGGCGGCTTCTACGATGCCACCGGCGCACTGCGCGACATGGTGCCGAACCATCTGTTCCAGCTGATGTCGCTGGTCGCGATGGAGCCGCCGGCGCGGTTCGATGCGCATTCCGTGCGCTCCGAAAAGGCCGACGTGCTGACGTCGATCCAGGAGCCGACCCGGGAAGAGGCGCTGAAGAATTCGGTGCGCGCGCAATATCTCGCCGGCCGCATCGGCGACGACGAGATCACGGACTATCGCAAGACCGAGGACGTCAAGCCCGGCAGCACCACCGAGACGTTCGTCGCGCTGAAGCTGATGATCGACAATTGGCGCTGGGCCAGCGTGCCGTTCTATCTGCGCACCGGCAAGGCGCTCGGCCACAAGCGCACGGAAGTGGCGATCAAGTTCAAGCAGGCGCCGCTGTCGATGTTCTCAGGCACGGATGTCGACCGCCTGTCGCAGAACTTCCTCACCATCGGCATCGCGCCGACCGAAACCATCGAGCTGCAGTTCAACGCCAAGATCCCGGGGCCGAGCATCACCATCGACGGCGTCGAGATGAAGTTCAAGTACGGCGACTATTTCCGCGCCGATCCCTCGACCGGCTACGAGACTCTGATCTACGACTGCATGATCGGCGACAACATCCTGTTCCAGCGCGCCGACGGCATCGAGGCCGGATGGCAGGCGGTGCAGCCGTTCCTGGACGCCTGGAAAAGTGAAGGCACCAACGGCATCGAGACCTACTCCGCCGGCAGCGACGGCCCCGCCTGCGCCGATGAGTTGCTCCGGCGCGACGGGCGAAGCTGGCGGAAGTTTACGTGATGGAAGCGGCCGACCAGCCGAAGCTGATCGTCGAGGCCGACGCCGAGGCGCTGGCGCAGGCCGCAGCCGAACGGGTGATGGCGCGGATATCAGCCAATCCCGGGCGGATCGCGATCTGCCTCACCGGCGGCTCCAGCCCGAAAAAGCTCTATCAATTGCTCGGCAGCGACGCGTATCGCGGCAAGATCCCGTGGGACCGCGTGCACTGGTTCATCGGCGACGAGCGTTTCGTGCCTTCGAGCGATCCCCTCAACAACATGGCAGTCGCGCGCGCGACCTTTCTCGACCGCAATGCGCCGTCCGGGCATATTCACCCGATCCCCACCACGGCTGAAAGCCCCGAAGCGGGTGCCGAGGCCTATGCGCGCGAGCTTCAGTCCTTCTACGGCGCCAAAAGCCTCGATCCGGCACGGCCGCTGTTCGACATGGTCCTGATGGGCGCGGGCCCGGACGGCCACACCGCCTCGCTCTTCCCCGGCTACCCCGCGATCGAGGAGACCACACGCTGGGTGGTCGGCGTCCCCAAGGCCAATGTCGCGCCGTTCGTGCCACGGGTCTCGCTGACCCTGCCCGCCTTGGCCTCCTGCCGCGAAATGCTGTTCGAGATTGCCGGGCACGACAAGCAGCCGATCTTGACGCGCCTGCTCAATGGCGAGACTCTGCCGGCTGTACGCGCGCGCTCGAATGGTGAGACCGTCTGGCTGGTCGACCAGGCCGCGCTTCCGGAGGGAATTCGTGGCGGGCGTTGAAGCACCTTGTGCGTTGATCGTGATGGGCGTGTCGGGTTCAGGCAAGAGTACGGTTGCGGAGGCGCTCGGGCAGCGGCTCGGCTGGCGTTTCGAGGACGGCGACAGCTTTCACCCAGCCAGCAATGTCGAGAAGATGCGAGCCGGCCACCCCCTCACCGACGAGGACCGCTGGCCCTGGCTCAACGCCATCGCCGACGAGATTGCGCGGGTTTGCGATAAAGGCGAGCACGTGATCATCGCCTGCTCGGCGCTGAAGCACACCTATCGCGACGTGCTGCTGCGCGGACGCGACGACGTCCGCTTCGTCTTCCTGAGGGGCACCAGGGAGCTGATCGCCGCCCGCCTCGCGCAACGCAAGGGCCATTTCATGCCGCCCGA
This sequence comes from Bradyrhizobium sp. 613_E4_N2_2, assembly GCF_052075995.1. NCBI lineage: Bacteria > Pseudomonadati > Pseudomonadota > Alphaproteobacteria > Hyphomicrobiales > Nitrobacteraceae > Bradyrhizobium > Bradyrhizobium sp. 613_E4_N2_2. The sequence continues at coordinate 1,891,118 of NZ_CP197234.1, read as the reverse complement.
ACTGCTGACGAGCCAATTCACGACGCTGGAGCCGCCCGAGGCTGGCGAGCACGTCGTCACCGTCTCGATCGATGAATCCGTCGAGGCGATCGTTGACGGCGTGGTCCGGCAATTAAAGCTGAGCGGGGCGAAACGCTGAGGCCGACAAACCCTGAGGTCCTGCCATGACGAAAATCTCACTGGTCGTCTCCGACGTCGACGGCACGCTGCTGACCAAGGACAAGACGCTGACGGAGCGCGCGCAGTCCGCGGTGCAGCGGCTGCACAAGGCCGGGATCGGCTTCACCATCACCTCCAGCCGCCCCGCGATCGGCATGCGGTTCCTGGTCGAGCCGCTGGCGCTCTGGCTGCCGATCGGCCCGTTCAACGGCTCCTCGATCGTCGATCCCGAGATGCATGCGGTCGAGCAGCACCTGATCCCGGCGAGCGCCGCCGAACGGTCCTTGCAGATCCTCCGGGAGTTCGGCGCCGACATCTGGCTCTTCACCACCGACAAATGGCTGATCGACAACCCTGATGGTAAATACGTCGCGCACGAGCAGCACACGATCCGTTCTGATCCCACCATCGTGACGGATTTCTCGCCGTACCTTGCAAGCGCCTGCAAGATCGTCGGTGCCAGCGCCGATGCCGCCGGCCTTGAGCGCTGCGAGAAGGCGATGCAGGAAGCGCTGGGCAGCGCGGCCACCGCGGTGCGCTCGCAGACCTATTATCTCGACATCACCCCGCCCGGCTTCGACAAGGGCACCTTCGTGCAAGCCATGGCCAAGCGCCTTGGGATTTCCACCGACGCGGTCGCCACCATTGGTGACATGCAGAACGACCTTGCGATGTTCCGCGTCAGCGGCACCTCGATCGCCATGGGCAATGCCACCGACAGCGTCAAGGACCAGGCCACCCACGTCACCGCGACCAATGAGCAGGACGGCTTTGCGGAGGCGATGGAGGTGGTTTTGAAGCGGAACGGGGTGGGCTGAGATCTGATGAGATGAGACTCGACTGACGCCGCGACGGAGGTGCGTTCCCTCCCCCCTTACTTCGACCGCTGAACCGCCGGCTTCTCGCTCTCCTGCCTCGCGGCCGAGAGATTGTGCGCGGTGTTGATCAGCGCGATGTGGGTCAAGGCCTGCGGGAAATTGCCGGTCTGGCGTTGGGCGCCTGAATCATATTCTTCGGCCAAGAGGCCGACGTCGTTCGCGATGCCGACCACGCGGTCGAGCAAGGCTTGCGCCTTGTCGAGATCGCCCGCCAGCACATGCGCGTCGGCCAGCCACAGGCTGCACGCCAGGAACGCGCCCTCGATCGGCTGCGTCTCCTCGGACACTTCGCGGGGGTCGTGGCGCAGCACAAAACCGTCGCGCATCATGTGTTTCTCGACGGCGGCGATGGTGCCCCGAATGCGCGGGTCCGATGGCGGCAGGAAGCCGACGGCCGGCAGCAGCAGCACGCTGGCATCGAGCAGCTTTGAACCATAGAAGTCGACGAAGGCATTCTCCTCCGCGTCAAATCCCTTGTTGCAGACATCGCGATGAATGGCTTCGCGCAGGGCACGCCAATGCAGCAGCGGCGCCTTGAAGCCAAAGGTCTCGGCGCTCTTGATGCCGCGGTCGAAGGCGACCCAGGTCATGACCTTGGAGAACACGTAGTGCTTCGGCTGTCCACGCAGCTCCCAGATGCCGTTGTCGGGATGGTCCCAGACCTCGGCGAGATGGTTGAGCACGACGCATTCCAGCGCCCAGGTCGTCTCGTCGTCGAGCTTCAGCTTCGCCATGCGCGACTGGTGGAAGGCGTCGATCAGTTCGCCGTAGACGTCGAGCTGGAGCTGCGCATGCGCGGCGTTGCCGACGCGCACCGGTTGGGCGCCCTCATAACCGTCGAGCCAGCCCGCTTCCCATTCCAGCAGACGCCGCTGGCCCCAGATGCCGTACATGATCTGCATGTCCGCCGGCGAGCCTGCCGCCGCGCGCAGCAGCCAATTGTGCCAGGCCAATGCTTCCTCGGTGTAACCCGAGTTCATCAGCGCCAGCAGCGTGAAGGTCGCATCGCGCAGCCAGCAGAAGCGGTAATCCCAGTTCCTGGCGCCGCCGAGCTTTTCCGGCAACGAGGTGGTGGGCGCCGCGACGATGCCGCCGGTGGGGGCGAAGGTCAGCGCCTTCAGCGTGATCAGCGAGCGTACGATCAGATCGTGATATTCGCCGTCGCGGGTGCAGCGGCTGCACCATTCGTTCCAGAATTTCTCGGTCTCCCGGAAGGCGATCTCCGGATCGATCGGCGCGGGCGGATCGAGATGCGAGGGGCCGTAGGTCAGCACGAACGGCACCGTCTCACCCGCCTTCACATCGAAGTCGGAGACCGTGGTCAGATCCTCGCCGCGGGTCTCCACCGGGGTGCGCAGCACCGTCATGTCCTGGCCGGCGATCGCCAGCAGCGAATGGTCGATGCGTCGCACCCAGGGAATGTCGACGCCGAAGCCGAAGCGGATGACAAGCTCCATCCGCATCTTCACCGTGCCCGTGAGGCCGCGGACCAGCCGCACGATGTCGGAGGCCTTGCCGCGCGGCGGCATGAAGTCGATCAGCGCAACGGCGCCGCTCCTGGTCTCGAAACGCGTTTCGAGGATGAGCGTGTTGCCGAGGTAGCGGCGCGAGATACCGGTGATGTCTTCGCCCGGCGCGATCAGCCAGCGGCCGTTCTTGTGCGTGCCGAGGATCGCGGCAAAGCAGGCATCGGAATCGAAGGCCGGCCAGCACAGCCAGTCGATCGAGCCGTCGCGCCCGACCAGCGCTGCGGTCTCGCAATCGCCGATCAGCGCATAGTCCTCGATCCTCTGAGCCAATGTGTCACGAGCCCCGGAAAATCCGCCGTTTCAACTCCCGCCGGTCAACGAGCGTTCCCGCGTCGCCGCCTTCAAGGCCGTAACATCGACCTTGGCGGCGATCTTGTCGAGCGCCACCGGCAGGCGCTGGCGCCAGTTCGGATGCTCATCGATCGTACCGGGAATGTTGGGCTGGTCAATCACGCCGAGCAGATCCTCCAGCGACACCGCCAGAAGACGCGACGGCGTCCGCGACAGGAAGGCGAGCACCGAATAGAGATCGTTGGCGTTGATGCCGTTCTGGCGCAGGATCTCGTCGAGCCTGCCGAGCGCATCCCAGCGCGCCTGGTCGTTCTCGCCGGGGTCGAGCCCGAGCGAGCGCTTCATCTTGAGATCGCTGAAGGAGCGCCAGCCGGCATAGGTGCACAGATCATGCGTGTTCAGCGTGACCAGCGCGTTGGGCCGGTAATGGTCGGCATTGCGGAAACGGCCGGCATCGTCGCGCTCGAACATCATGACGAGGTAGGACCAGATGCCGAAATCCTGCATGGTCTCGCGGAAACCTTCCGGCACGGTGCCGAGGTCCTCGCCGATCACGATGCATTTGTGCGCCGCGCTCTCGCGCACCACGGCGCCGAGCAGCGCCTCGAACGGCATCTGAACATAGGCGCCGTTGTCCGGCTTGAAGCCGCGCGGCACCAGATACAGCCGCTTCAACCCCAGCACGTGATCGAGCCGGATCGCGCCGGCATGGCGCATCGAGGCGGCCAGCATGTCGGCGAACGGCACGAAGGATTGCGCCTCCAGACCACCGGCATTGAAGCCGGCAAGGCCCCAATCCTGTCCGACGGTGTTGAGCACGTCGGGCGGCGCGCCGACGGCGAGATGGCGCGAAATCGCCATCTGCTCGTTCCAGGCGTCGAAGCCGTTGGACTGCACGCCGACGGCGACGTCGAGATAGAGCCCGACGCGCATGCCGAGCTGGCCGGCCAATTCCTTGGCGGCATGCAATTGGCTATCGGCCGTCCATTGCACGAATTCGACGAACTCGACCTCGCGCTTGTCGGGGCCGTTGCGGAGCTCGGCGCATTTGGCTTCATCCGGCTGCTGCCACTCTTGCGGCCACTCCCACCAAGGCCCGGAGAAGCGATGCCGCAGCACCTCGAAGCAGGCAAAGCGGGACAACAGCGGCGCACGGTCCGCGCAGAAGGCGTCGAATTCCTTGCGGCGCGCCTCGCTCGCGCTCGTCACGAAACTGTTGTAGGCGGCGCGCAGGCCGAGCCATTTCAGCGCCGCCATGTCCGCATAGGGCACGCGATCGCCTTCGCGCAGCCGCGCGGCGGTCGCAGCCGCGTCGGGGACGAGGTCGGCGGAAAATTCCGGGATCGCCTCGACGTCGATATAGAGCGGGTTGAGAAACAGCCGGCTGTTCGGCGAATAAGGGCTGCAATCGGCGGGGTGGTTGTCGAACAGGACATGCAGCGGATTGAGCCCGACGCCATCGGCGCCGAGCTGCCTGGCGAGCCGGACGAGATCGGCGAGGTCGGTGAAATCGCCAATGCCCCAATTGCGGTCCGAGCGGACGCTGTAGAGCTGCACGGCAAGCAGCCAGCCACGGGCGAAATCGCCGCCGAAGGCGCGTTCGGGCGCCACGATCATCGGCACCTCTTCCGCAACACCCTTGGCGTCGGTCAGCGTCAACCGGTGATAACCGAGCGGCAGGCCGGCGGGCCAGGCGATCACGGGCTCGTGGGTCTCGCCTTGCGCGATCACATTGCCGTTTGCGCGCAATGTCCATTGCAGCGGCGGCGCGCCGATTGTCCTCAATTCGGTGCGCGGATGTCCCAGGGCGCGCACCACCACGGGCCCGCCGACGAAGCGGTAAACCCGCTTCTCCGGCAGGGCCTCGAGGATGGATTTGAGGGCCACGGGATCGGTGACCCGCAGCTTTCCGAGGGCATCGACGAATTCGGACTGAACGCCCTTGATCCGGGCTTGAGCTAAAAGATCCATTCGGCACGCAGCTTGCAGGCCGTCATCCGGCCGGGGGCAGGGAATTTAACGAGGTCGTGGAAGAGGTTAGTCAGGGCTAACTCGCAGACCGTGCCTGCCGTTCCCAAGGGAACCAATGACACACAAGCGGCTTTCTATATTGGTATCAAGCGTAGGTTCCCGACAAGGGAAACGGGCTCCTGCTTTCTTGTCAATGGCATCACCGTGAACAAGACAATTCAAACTGTCGAGAGTGCCGCAGCCGGCGGTGCTTTCCTCATCGAAGATATCTATCCCTCGATCGACGGCGGCCGTTTCGCCGTGAAGCGTATTGCGGGTGAACGGGTCGACGTCTGGGCGGACATCTATCGCGACGGCGACGCGGTGATCGGTGCCGCGCTGATCTGGCGAGGAGAGCAGGACCGGGAATGGCGGAGCGAGCCGATGATCCATCACGGCAATGACCGCTGGTCCGGCGCGTTCACCCCCGTTGAGCCCGGCCAATATGTCTATGCGATCGAGGCATGGACCGACGAGTTCGCCACCTGGTCGCACGGGGTTGAGCGCAAGCGGCGCGCCGGCGCGGACGTCAACCTCGATGCGATCGAGGGCGCCGGCCTGCTGACCAAGGCACATGGCGCCCGGCAGGACGCCGCGGCGGTCATCGTGAAGCAATGCGAGGACTATCTTCAGACCGGCGATGTCGGCTCGCTGCTGGCAGCCGATCTCGGCGCGGCCATGGCTGAGAGCCAGTCGCGGCCCGACCTGACCCGCTCGCAGAACTTCCCGCTGATCGTCGACCGCGACAGAGCGCGCTTCGGCGCCTGGTATCAGATGATGCCGCGCAGCCAGGGCCAGAGTCCCGGCCGGCATGGCACGCTGCGTGACTGCATCGCGCGCGTGCCCGACATCGCCGCGATGGGCTTTGACGTGCTCTACTTCACGCCCATCCACCCCATTGGCCGCACCCGCCGCAAGGGCCGCAACAATGCGCCGGTGGCGACCGAAGGCGATCCCGGCTCGCCCTATGCGATCGGCACGGCCGAGGGCGGGCACGATGCACTGCATCCCGAGCTCGGCACGATCGAGGATTTCCGCGCGCTGGTCGCGACCTGTCTCGAATACGGCCTCGAGCTCGCGCTCGACTTCGCCGTGCAATGCTCGCCGGACCATCCCTGGCTGACGCAGCATCCGGAATGGTTCAAATGGCGGCCGGACCGCTCGGTGCGGACGGCGGATGATCCCTATTCGGACATCGTCATCCCCGATTTCGCCTCCGTCGACAGGGCCGGGCTGTGGAACGCGTTTCGCGATGCCATGCTGTTCTGGATCGACCACGGCGTCACCATCTTCGCCATCGACAATCACGACACCGCGCCGCTTCCGTTCTGGGAGTGGCTGATCAGCGACATCCGCCGCCGCCATCCCGAGGTGATCCTGTTCTCCAAGACCTTTGCACGACCGAAGCTGATGCAGGGCCTCGCCAAGCTCGGCTTTGCACAGTCCTTCAGCTATTTCCCCTGGCGCACGGCGAAGTGGGAGCTGGAGCAATATCTGGGCGAGCTGACCCGCTATCCCGAGCGCGATTTCTATCGGGCGAATCTGTTCGTGAGCACGCCCGACCTGCTGCCCTATCATCTCCAGGGCGGCGAGCCCTGGGCGTTCAAGTCGCGGGTCGCGCTGGCCGCGACGCTGTCCGGCAGTTACGGCATCTACAGCGGGTTCGAGCTGCTGGAGCATGACGCGATTCCCGGCCGCGAAGAATATCTCGATTCCGAGAAATACCAGATCAAGCCGCGCGACTGGGACCGGCCCGGCAACATCAAGACCTACATCGCCGCGCTCAATCGCATCCGCAACGATAACGCCGCGCTTCAGCAAACGGAGAATCTGCGCTTCCTCGGCGTCGAGGACGGCGAGACGATCGCCTTTGCCAAGGAGGCGGCCGATCCAGCCAACACCGTCGTCGCGGTCATCGCCCTCTCGGGCCATGTCCGCGAAGTCTGGTTGCCGCTGGGCGACCTCACCATCGACGCCGGCGGCGCACGCCGCCACGTCACCGCACTCGAAAATCTCATCACAGGCGAACTGTCCCGCATCGAATGGGGCGGGATCAGATTATATATCGATCCCGACCGCGACCCGGCGCTGCTGTTCCGCTGCCTGGCGTAAGGATCACGCCATGAATGTTTTGTCTTCCGTCGACACCCAAAAAGCCGAGGCAGCCGAGATCGTGGATGAACTCTGGTACAAGGACGCAATCATCTACCAGCTCCACGTCAAGGCGTTTGCCGACAGCAACCATGACGGCATCGGCGATTTCGCCGGACTGACCGAGAAGCTGCCCTATCTCCAGGAGCTCGGCGTCACCGCGCTGTGGCTGCTGCCGTTCTATCCATCGCCCGGGCGCGACGACGGCTACGACATCGCCGACTACGGCTCGGTCAATCCCGATTTCGGGACGATGAAGGACTTCAAGCGCTTCATCCAGGAAGCGCAGAAGCGCGGCCTGCGCGTCATCACCGAGCTCGTCGTCAATCACACCTCCGACCAGCACAAATGGTTCAAGCGCGCGCGCCGCAGCCATCCGGGCTCGAGCGCCCGCAACTGGTATGTCTGGAGCGACACCGACCAGAAATACCAGGGCACGCGGATCATCTTCACCGACACCGAGAAGTCGAACTGGACCTGGGACCACGAGGCCGGGGCGTTCTACTGGCACCGCTTCTTCTCGCACCAGCCGGACCTCAATTTCGACAATCCGCGCGTGGTCAGCGCCCTGATCCAGGTGATGAAGCGCTGGCTGGATGCCGGCGTCGACGGATTCCGCCTCGACGCCATCCCCTATCTCTGCGAACGCGACGGCACCAACAACGAGAACCTCCCCGAGACGCATGCGATCATCAAGCGCCTGCGCCAGGAACTGGACTCCTACTCCAAGGGCAAGCTGCTGCTGGCCGAGGCCAATCAATGGCCGGAGGACGTGCAGGAATATTTCGGCCGCGGCGACGAGTGCCACATGGCCTACCACTTCCCGCTGATGCCGCGCATCTACATGGCGATCGCGCAGGAAGACCGCTTTCCGATCACCGACATCTTGCGCCAGACGCCGGACATTCCCGCAAGCTGCCAATGGGCGCTGTTCCTGCGCAACCACGACGAGCTGACGCTGGAGATGGTCACCGACGTCGAGCGCGACTATCTCTGGACCACCTACGCCAACGATCCCCGCGCCCGCATCAATGTCGGCATCCGCCGGCGGCTGGCGCCGCTGATGGACAATGACCGCCGCAAGATCGAGCTGATGAACTCGCTGCTGCTGTCCTTTCCCGGCACGCCGATCATCTATTACGGCGACGAGATCGGCATGGGCGACAACATCTATCTCGGCGACCGCAACGGCGTACGCACGCCGATGCAGTGGAGCCCGGATCGCAATGGCGGCTTCTCCCGCTGCGATCCGGCCCGCCTCTATGCGCCGCTGATCATGGACCCCGTCTACGGCTACGAGTCGGTCAACGTGGAGGCGCAGTCGCGCAGCCTGTCCTCGCTTCTCAGCGCCACCAAGCGCCTGATCTCGGTGCGCAAATCGACCCTCGCCTTCGGCCGCGGCACCATGACCTTCATCCGCCCGGCCAACCGCGCCGTGCTGGCCTATGTCCGGCAGTACAACGACGAGGTGATTCTGTGCGTCGCCAACCTCTCGCGCGCAGCCCAGGCGACCGAGCTCGATCTGTCGCCGTGGAAGGACCGCATTCCGCAGGAGATGCTCGGACGCACGCGTTTTCCGCCGATCGGCGAGGTGCCCTACATGATCACGCTGGGGCCTTACGGCTTCTACTGGTTCCAGCTCACCGAGCGCAACAAGTCCGAGCCGGTGACGCCGCGCGCGGTGCCTGAATTCGAGACGCTGGTGGTGCCGGTCAATTCGACCTGGGTGTCGCTGGCGCGCGAGCGCGGCGTGTTCGAGCACGAGGTGCTGCCAGGCTTCCTGTCGCGCACGCGCTGGTATCCCGAGCAAGATCCCAAGCAGATCAAGCCGACGCTGACCTCGGCGGTGCCGTTCTGCGACATCGGCGACAACAGGCCCTGGATCGCGGTCTTCGAAACCCCGCAACAGGATGCCACGGCGCGCTACGTGCTGCCGATGCAGATCGAATGGGTGCGCTTCGACCGCGAACGCTTCAACCCGAAGGCGCTCGCCGCCGTGCGTCAGGGCGCGCGCGAAGGTACGTTGCTCGACGTCGCGACCGAGCAGATCTTCATCGGCCTGTTCCTGCGCAATCTGTCGCAGAACCTGGTGGTGGAAGAGAACAATCTGCGTCTGGAGTTCAAGGCGACCAGCCGGTTCGCAGATTACATCATCAAGGAGCCCGAACGCATCCGCGCCATCGAGCAGTCGAACAGCACGGCGCTGGTCGACAACCAGTACGTCGCCAAGATCTATCGCCAGCTCGAAGGCGGCATCAATCCCGAGATCGAGATCGGCTCCTACCTCACCGACGTCGCGCACTTTGCCAATACGCCGGCGCTGCTCGGCAGCGTCGAGCTGGTCGAAGGCGACAGAAGCAGCGCGGTCGGCGTGCTGCACGCCTATGTCGAGAACCAGGGCGACGGCTGGGCCGTCACCACGGGTTATCTCGACCGCTATATCGACGAGCAGCGGTTGGCGCCGATGAGCGAAGCGCCCCGAGAGACCCAGGAGCAGGCGCCTTATCTGCACTTCATGGCGCAGATCGGCCGGCGGCTCGCCGAGCTGCACGTGGCTCTCGCCGCCGCAAGGCCCGACAATCTCGCGCCGGAGCCGATCGGCCCCGCACAGGTCGAACGCTGGGCCTCCGACCTCAAGGCACGGGCCGAGCGGGTTTTTGAACGGCTCGCCGACAGCCGCGACGGCCTGCGGGAATCCGACCGGCCGCTGATCGATCAGCTCGTCGCGGTGCGTGCGACCCTGCCCGACCACCTCGACGCCCTCTTGCCATCCGGCATCGGCGGGTTGAACATCCGTCATCATGGCGACTTCCGCCTCGGGCAAATTCTGATCGTGAAGGACGATATCTTCATCATCGACTTCGACGGCAATCCGCATCTCGCGCTGGCCGACAAGCGGCGCAAGGCACCGGCCGCACGCGACGTCGCCGGCCTGATCCGCTCGATCGAGCTTTCGGTTAACACAGCGCTTAGCCGCGCGCTGACGGGCGCATCCGACGAGCAGGACCGGCTCGCGACCGCACTCGGCGAATGGCGCGAACGCGCCGCCGCGACATTCCTTAGCGCTTACCGCGAAGCCATGACCGATCGCCGGCTGTGGCCGGAAGATCGGCAATCCGCGGAAGGCCTGTTAAGGTTTTTCCTGCTTGATCAAGCCTTCGACGAAGTAGAGTACGAGCTGTCCCACCGGCCTGAGGGGCTCCGCGCGCCGCTGACCGGACTGCTTCGCATTCTGTCCAATGAGAGCGAAGCCCATGCCTAAACTGCCAGCCGAGGCCTACGCGATCATCGAGGGCCGCCACCCCGACCCCTTCCATTATCTCGGGTTGCATCCCGAGGGCGGCACGAGCGTGGTGCGCGCGTTCCTCCCCGAGGCCACCAATGTCGAGGCGGTGGGCGAACATGGCGAGGTGGCGAAGCTCGATCGCGTCCACGCTTCGGGCCTGTTCATCGGCGCCTTGCCGAACGGCTCGAAGCGCTATCAGCTCCGCGCCAGGTTCGGCGACAACATCGTCGAGTTCGAGGACGCCTATCGCTTCCCGCCGATCCTGACCGATTTCGATCTCTATCTGCTCGGCGAAGGCACCCATCAGCGCCTCTACGACAAGCTCGGCGCGCATCCGATGCGGCTCGAAGGCATCGACGGCATCGGCTTCGTCGTGCTGGCGCCGAATGCGCGGCGCGTGTCCGTGGTCGGCGATTTCAATTTCTGGGACGCGCGGCGCCATCCGATGCGGGTCCGCGGTGCCGGTTATTGGGAATTGTTCATCCCGCACGCCAAGGGCGGCGACCACTACAAGTTCGATATCATCGGGCCGCACGGCCACCAGTTGCCGCTGAAGTCCGATCCCATGGCCTTTGCGAGCGAGGTGCGGCCGAAGACGGCTTCCATCGTGTTCGACGAGGCACATCTCGCGCGCCCACGCCCGGCGCCGGATGGCATCAACGCGCTCTCGGCGCCGATGTCGATCTACGAGGTCCATCTCGGCTCCTGGCGCCGCAAGAACGGCGACGAATGGCTCACCTATCGCGAACTGGCCGAGCAGCTGCCGGCCTATGCCCGCGACATGGGCTTTACCCATCTCGAATTCCTGCCCGTCAGCGAGCATCCGTTCGACGGCTCCTGGGGCTATCAGCCGACCGGCCTCTATGCGCCAACCAGCCGCTTCGGCGGGCCTGAGGATTTCGCCGCGCTGGTCGATGCCTGCCATCGCGAGGGCGTCGGCGTGCTGCTCGACTGGGTGCCCGGCCATTTCCCTGACGATCCGCACGGGCTCGGCAGCTTTGACGGCACCTCGCTCTACGAGCATGCCAATCCGCTCCAGGGCCGCCACCTCGACTGGGGCACGCTGATCTACAATTACGGCCGCACCGAAGTGACGAACTTCCTGGTGTCGAACGCGCTGTTCTGGCTCGAGCGTTACGCGATCGACGGCCTGCGCGTCGATGCGGTCGCCTCCATGCTCTATCTCGACTACAGCCGCCCGCCGGGCGCCTGGATTCCGAACCAGTATGGCGGCCGCGAGAACATCGAGGCGATCGCTTTCCTGCGCCGCTTCAACACCGAATTGTTCGCGCGCTTCCCGCAGGCGACCACGGCGGCCGAGGAATCCACCGCGTGGCCGCAGGTCTCGCGCCCGGTCGAATTCGGCGGGCTCGGCTTCGGCTACAAGTGGAACATGGGCTGGATGCACGACACGCTGAACTACATCAGCAAGGATCCGATCCACCGCAAGCATCATCACGGCGATATCCTGTTCGGCCTGCACTACGCTTTCTCGGAGAACTTCATCCTGCCGCTGTCACATGACGAGGTCGTGCACGGCAAACGTTCGATCCTCGGCCGCATGCCCGGCGACGAATGGCAGCGCTTTGCGAATTTGCGCGCCTATTACAGCTTCATGTTCGGCCATCCCGGCAAGAAGCTGCTGTTCATGGGCGCGGAGATCGCGCAAAGCCGCGAATGGAATCACGACCAGTCGCTCGACTGGCACCTGCTCGAATACAAGTATCATTCCGGCATCCAGGCGCTGATACGCGACCTCAACCGGCTCTATCGCGCGGTGCCGGCGCTGCACCAGATGGATTGCGAACAGGGCGGATTCGAATGGCTGATCACGGATGACGCCAACCGCAACGTGTTCGCCTGGCTGCGCAAGGGATTCGACGAGCACGCACGGTGTCTCGTGATCATCAACTTCTCACCCAACGTCTATCGCAACTATCGCGTCCCCGTGCCCTTTGCCGGCAAGTGGAAAGAGGTGTTCAATTCGGACTCCGCCCATTACGGCGGCACCGATGTCGGAAACATCGGCGAGGTTCATGCCGCTGGCGGCAAGGCGCCCGAGCTTCGCCTCACCGTTCCGCCGCTCGCCGCGATCTTCCTCGTTCCGGAAAGCTGACCGATGCGCCTGACTGCCGGATCGCCCGCACGCCTCGGCGCAAGCTGGGACGGACGCGGCACCAATTTCGCGCTGTTCTCCGCCAATGCGCAGAAAGTCGAGCTGTGCCTGTTCGACACGCAGGGAAGGCGCGAACTCGAGCGTGTCGAGCTGCCCGAGCGGACCGAGGACGTCTGGCACGGCTATCTCAACGACATCTCGCCGGGCCAGCTCTACGGCTATCGCGTGCACGGCCCCTACGAGCCCGAGCACGGCCACCGCTTCAACGCCAACAAGCTGCTGCTCGACCCCTACGCCAAACGGCTCGCCGGGCGGCTGGTCTGGAGCGATGCCCATTTCGCCTATCGCACCGGTTCGCCGCGCGAGGACCTCTCCTTCGACCGGCGCGACAACGCGCGCGGCATGCCCAAGGCGGTCGTCGTCGACGAGACCTTCAACTGGGGCCGCCGCGAGATCAGGCCGAACATCCCCTGGGAAGACACCATCATCTACGAGGCCCACGTCAAGGGTCTGACGCAGAAGCGCGACGACGTGCCGCCGAATTTGCGCGGCACCTATGGCGGCCTGTCGTCGCCGGCGATGATCGAGCATTTGAAAACGCTCGGCGTCACCACCGTCGAGCTGCTTCCGATCCACAGCTTCATCGACGACCGCATTCTGGTCGAGAAGAAGCTCGTCAACTACTGGGGCTACAACACGCTGTCCTTCTTCGCGCCCGAACCGCGCTACGCCCAGGACAATGCGCTCGATTCCTTCCGCACCACGGTCGCGCGCCTGCACGATGCCGGCATCGAGGTGATGCTCGACGTCGTCTACAACCACACGGCCGAAGGCAATCATCTCGGTCCGACCCTGTGCTACCGCGGCATCGACAATGCCTCCTATTACTGGCTGAACCGCGAGAACCCGCGCTATTACGACGACTTCACCGGCTGCGGCTCGTCGGTGAACCTCACCCATCCGCGCGTGCTCCAGATGGTGATGGATTCGCTGCGCTACTGGGTCGAGGTCTGCCATGTCGACGGCTTCCGCTTCGACCTCGCCACCACGCTCGCGCGCGGACCGAACGGCTATGATCGCGGCAGCTCGTTCCTGACGGCGATCCGGCAGGACCCGGTGCTGGCGGCGGTGAAGCTCGTCGCCGAACCCTGGGATCTCGGGCTCGGCGGCTACCAGGTTGGCGCATTCCCTTCCCAATGGTCGGAGTGGAACGATCGGTATCGCAGCGCCATGCGCCGCTACTGGAGCGGTGAAGGCAGCCTGATCGGCGACATCTCGAGCCGCATGACGGCGTCATCCGACCTGTTCAACCATGACGGACGGCGGCCGCGCGCCGGCATCAACCACATCACCGTGCATGACGGCTTCACGCTCGCCGACCTCTTCAGCTACAACGAGAAGCACAACGAGGCCAATGGCGAGGACAATCGCGACGGCTCCAGCGACAACCACAGCAACAATTGCGGTGTCGAGGGTCCGACCGACGATCCCGGGATTCTCGGGCTGCGGCGGCAGCTTCGCAAGAACGTGCTGGCCTGCCTGATGCTGGCGCAGGGCGTTCCGCTGATCCTGGCAGGCGACGAGGTCGGCAATTCGCAGTCCGGCAACAACAACGCCTATTGCCAGGACAACGAGGTCGGCTGGGTCGGCTGGGACAATCTCGGCAAGGATGGCGACGACATGATCGATTTCGTCGCCGGGCTCGCCGAGATCCGCCGCCGGTTCTCGCAGCTTCGCAGCCATCGCTGGCTCGACGGCCGGCCCAAGGACGGCGTCTCCTACGGCGCGCTGTGGCTGACGCCTGCCGGCGACGAGATGACGGAGAACGACTGGAAATTCCCGGAAGGGCGGTTCCTCTCGTATGTGATGGGGCCGATGGAACCGGGGAGCGCCGCGATCTTTATCGTACTGAACGCCGCCCCCGAAGAGATCGCATTCAAATTGCCCAAAATGGCCGAGTACAAAAGCTGGCAGCAGATCCTGAACACCACTGATGCCAGGCCGAACAGTGTTGATCTGCAGCCCGGAAGCGACAGCAAGGCGCCGCCGCGCTCCGTGCTCGCCTTCGCGGGGGCGCTATGAGACCATCCTTCGGGGCGAGGCCGACCAAGGACGGCGTGTCGTTCCGGCTGTGGGCGCCCGGTGCTCGCCGAGTCGATCTCCTGCTCGACAGACGGCACGCGATGCAGCGCCGGCAGGATGGCTGGTATGTCGCCGAGATTGCCGGCCTGCCCGTCGGCAGTCCCTACCAGTTCAGGATCGACGACGAGATCGACGTGCCCGATCCCGCATCGGCCTTCCAGCCGGAGGACGTTTTTGGCCCGAGCGAAGTCGTCGATCATGATGCCTTCGCGTGGCGCGCGCGCGATTGGCGCGGACGTCCCTGGGAAGAGACGGTGCTGATCGAGACCCATGTCGGCACCTTCACGCCTGAGGGCACCTACCGCGCCATGATCGACAAGCTCGATCATCTCGTTGCGACCGGGATCACCGCGCTGGAATTGATGCCGCTGGCCGATTTCGCCGGCCGCCGCGGCTGGGGCTATGACGGCGTGCTGTGGTACGCGCCCGACAGCGCCTATGGCCGGCCCGAGGACCTGAAGACACTGATCGACGAGGCGCATCTGCGCGGGCTGATGGTGTTCCTCGACGTCGTCTACAATCATTTCGGCCCCGAGGGGAATTATCTCGGCCGCTATGCGCCGGCCTTCTTCACCGATGCGCATACGCCATGGGGCAGCGCGATCGATTATCGCGTGCCGCAGGTCCGGGCCTTCGCGGTCGAGAACGCGCTGTCCTGGCTCACCGACTACCGCTTCGATGGCCTGAGACTGGATGCCGCCAATCACATCATGGCGATCCCGGGCGAGCAGTCGATGTTGCAGGATCTCAGCGTCGCCGCCGGCGAGCTTGCCAAGGCCACCGGACGGCATATCCATCTCGTGCTGGAGAACGGCGACAACCGCGCCAGCCTGCTCGATGCCGCGCAGGATCCGCCCAACGGCAAATATCGCGCGCAGTGGAACGACGATTATCACCACGTCTGGCACGTGATGCTGACCGGCGAGCTCGCGGGCTATTACGCCGACTACCAGACGCCGCGCATGGATCTTGCGCGCGCGCTCGCCTCGGGCTTCGTCTACCAGGGCGAGACCTCGGAGTTCTGGGGCAAGAAGCCGCGCGGCGAGGCGAGCGGCGAGCTGCCGCCGGCGACCTTCGTCAACTTCCTGCAAAACCACGACCAGATCGGCAATCGCCCATTGGGGGACCGGCTCGAGAGCCTGGCATCACCGCGGCAGATCGAAGCCGCGCTCGTGGTGACCCTGCTCGCACCGATGGTGCCGATGCTGTTCCAGGGCGAGGAATGGGGCTCCACGGTGCCCTTCCCGTTCTTCTGCGATTTCCAGGGTGGCCTTGCCGATGCCGTGCGCAAGGGCCGCAAGCAGGAATATGCCTGGGCCTACGAGAAATACGGCGACGAGGTCCCCGATCCGCTCGATCCCAAAACGCTGCAATCGGCCGTGCTGGATTGGACCGGCCACACGCCGGGGCAGGATGCGCGGCTGGCGCTGGTGCGGGAGCTGCTCGCGCTGCGTCACAAGGAGATCGCACCGCGCCTGAAGGGTGCGAGGTTCGGCGATGCCGCGACGGCCGATAGCGGCCTGCTCACCGCACATTGGCGCATGGGCGACGGCGCGAGGTTGCGCCTGACCGCCAATCTCTCGGACAAGGACATCGCACGTCCCAGCGACGCGACAGGCACGCCGATCTGGGGCTCCGTCAGCGGCGATCGGCTCCCACCCTGGTCGGTGATCTGGCATCTCGGAGGTTAGCATGCCTCCTGCCATTCCTCTTGCGACCTATCGGCTTCAGCTCACCGCGGATTTCGACTTCGACAAGGCCGCCGCGGTCGTGCCTTACCTCAAGGCACTCGGGATCACGCATCTCTACGCCTCGCCGGTGATGAAGGCGCGCAAGGGCTCGACCCACGGCTACGACACCGTCGACCACAGCCAGTTCAATCCCGAGCTCGGCGGCGAGGCCGGCTTTGCTCGATTGAGCGATGCCCTCACGCAGCACGACCTCGGCCTCATCATCGACTTCGTGCCGAACCATGTCGGCGTGCACTTTGCCGACAATCCCTGGTGGCTCGACGTGCTGGAATGGGGCCAGGCCTCGCCGCATGCGGTTTCCTTCGACATCGACTGGGATCAACTGGCCTATCGCGCCCGGGGCGGCGTGCTGCTGCCGATCCTCGGCTCGCCCTATGGCGAGGCGCTGGAGCGCGGCGACATCGAGCTGCGCTACGATGCCGATGAAGGCAGTTTTTCCGCCTGGTATTTCGAGCATCGCCTGCCGATCGCACCGGAACGCTATGGCGAAATGCTGCGCGTGATCGTGAAGGAAGCCGACGCCGCCGAGACCGAGGCCGGCAAGCGCCTGCTCGCGCTCGCGGCCCGCTACACGGGGTTGCGTCGTCCCAACCGCAGGGAAGCGCCCGGCTTCAAGGCGGAGCTCAAGGAGATCGCCGGCAGCGCCGACATCATCGAGCGCGGCCTCCCCGCCTATCGTTCCGCCAAGGATCGTCCGGCGCAGACGCTGGCGCTGCATCATCTGCTGGAGCGCCAGCACTACAAGCTCGGGCACTGGCGGCTTGCCTCCAGCGACATCAACTATCGCCGCTTCTTCGACGTCAACGGGCTTGCGGGCCTGCGCGTCGAGGACGCGAGCACGTTCGCCGCCACGCACCGGCTGGTGAAGCAGCTCATTGCCGACGGCAAGCTGCAAGGCATCCGCCTCGATCACATCGACGGCCTGCGCGATCCTGCACAATATTGTCAGCGGCTGCGCCGGCTGGTGCGCGACGCGCAAGGCAACACAAAGCCGTTCTATACCGTGATTGAGAAGATCCTGTGCGAGCACGAGCGCCTGCCGCATTTTGCCGGCGTTCAGGGCACCACGGGCTATGAGTGGATGAATGTCATCACTCAGGTTCTGGTCGACGCGAAAGGGCTGGAGGCGCTGAACGAGACCTGGCGGCAGATCAGCAACCGTCCGCCGCGGCTGGCTCCTTACGTCAAGGACGCCAAGCGGCGCGTGCTGGAGACGCTGCTGACCAGCGAATTCACCGTGCTGACCCGCCTGCTCGCGCGCATCGCCAACGGGCATTACTCGACCCGCGACTTCTCCGCCGACAGCCTGCGGCAGGCACTCGAATTGTACGTGCTGCACTTCCCGGTCTATCGCACCTATTTGACGCATAGCGGCCCGACCGCGCTCGACCGCAAGCTGATCGACGACACCATCGAGCGGGCCCGCGCGGAATGGTTCGCCGCGGATGAAGGCATCTTCGACTTCCTGCGCGACGCGCTGACCATGGACCTGCTCAAACCCGGCCGTCCCCCGCACAGCGCCCCGCGGGTGCGCCGTTTCGCGCTGAAGGTGCAGCAGTTCACGGGACCGATGATGGCGAAGTCGCTGGAGGACACCGCGTTCTATCAATTCCACCGGCTGCTCGCCCTGAACGAGGTCGGCGGCGACCCCGCGAGCAATGGCCTCACGATACCTGCCTTCCATGAGGCCATGCGCGCGCGTGCCAACGAATGGCCGCAAGGGATGACGGCGACCGCGACCCACGACACCAAGCGCGGCGAGGATGCCCGCGCGCGCATCGCGGCGCTCAGCGAGATTCCCGGCGAATGGACCAGCGCGGTGGCACGCTGGAAGGTGCTGAACGCGCCGCACCTCGCGCTCGACGGCAATCTGCGCGCGCCGTCGGCGACGTTCGAATACATGCTCTATCAGACCCTGCTCGGCGCCTGGCCGCTTGAGGAGACAGCCGATGCCGGCTTCGTCGAGCGCATCCAGGCCTATGCGCTCAAGGCCGCGCGCGAGGGCAAGGAGGAGACCAGCTGGCTCAACCCGCACGAGGCCTATGAGAACGGCGTCGCGAGCTTCATCGGGAAGATCCTCGATCCAGCGCAGTCCAGCGAGTTCCCGGAGGCGCTGCAAACCCTGGCACGCCGTGTCGCGCTGCTCGGCGCCTTGGATTCGCTGAGCCAGCTCACGCTCAAGGCGATGCTGCCCGGCGTGCCGGACTTCTACCAGGGCACCGAATACTGGGACCTGTCGCTGGTCGATCCCGACAACCGCCGCCCGGTGGACTTTGCCGCGCGGCAGACGGCGCTGACGTCACTGGATGCGCCGGACTGGCGCGGGCTGATCAAGACCTGGCCGAATGGCCAGCTCAAGCTGGCCTGGACGCGGCACCTGCTCAAACTGCGCAACGAACTCGCCGATGTGTTCGCGCAGGGCGAGTATCAGCCACTGCAGGTCCAGGGCGCGCACGCACACCACGTCATTGCCTTTGTCCGCCGACACGGCCGCACGGCTGCGATCGTCGTGGTCGGGCGCCAGTTTGCGCCGTTCACGCAAGAGGGCCGACAATGGCCCGCGTTCGAGGGTGTTGACGCGACGATCGACATCACCGGCTACACCGGGCCGGGCTTTGCCGGCAATCAATTGCCGCTTGCGCAAGCCTTCCGGGATATTCCCGCTGCGGTCATCGAAGCACGCGCCGCAAGCACGGCGAGACCCAGGCAACAGCGCGCTCGTAGCTGACGGCTACTTGCCCCCGTCCTTGGTCAGCAGCAGCTGCCCGCGCTTGCGGATGGTCGCCTGCGCCATCTCGGCGAAGCGCTGCAACAGCCACGGCAGCACCACCTCAACCTTGACGTGGTCGTCGGCGACATCGACCTGACCGCTCGCGATCTGCCCGAGCGCGCGGATGCGAAAATTCATGCTGTCGCCGTTCCAGCGCTCCTCCTCGACCTGCATCACGGGAATGCTGGCTGCGGCGCGGCCGAGCCCGGTCTTGAGCCGGCGCACGGCTTCCTCGCGGCCGAGACGATGCGGAATGGAGACGACAAGCGGTGCTGACATGGCGCTGCCCTGTGGTGACTGATCCTCACATAGTCATGCCGCCTGGACTGGCAAAGGTTCCATGCAAGTTGGCCCCGTTCGCCGTGTTTCATCGTGGGAACTATAGAACCTGCGGCAAGTTGCCCTCGCACCACGGGACAGGTGCAAACGACCCTTTCAACAAAGGGCTGGAGGAGACTAGCATGTCTATCGGTACGATCATTCTGATCATTTTGGTCATCGCGCTGCTCGGCGGCTTCAGCGGCATCGGCGGCGGCCCGTTCTACGGCACCGGCTATTACGGCGGCGGCGGCCTCGGGCTCGTCATCGTCATCCTGCTGATCCTGCTGTTGCTCGGACGGATCTAGCGCAAGGAGCTGTAGCGGCCTCGTAGGGTGGGCAAAGGCGCAACGCGCCGTGCCCACCTCTTCGCCGCAATAAGAAAGCTGGTGGGCACGCTTCGCTTTGCCCACCCTACTTCTTCTTCCCCGCGAGCTTCTTCGCCGCCGCAGTGATCGATGTGGCCGCGTCGTCATAGCCATCCCAGGCCTTCGAGCGCGCCAGCAGACCCGGCACCGTCCGCACCGTGTACCGCTTCGGATCGAGATCGCCCTTCACCTGCGCCCACGTCACAGGCATCGACACGGTCGCGCCATCGCGCGCACGGGGTGACAGCGGAGCTACCGCCGTCGACAGGCGATCGTTGCGCAAATAATCCAGGAAGATCTTTCCGTTGCGCAGCTTCTTCGACATGTTGAGCAGATAGCGCTCGGGATCGTCGTCGGCCATCCACTGGCAAACGCCTTGCGCGAACGCCTTGGCCTCCTTCCAGCTCACCTTGTCGCGCGCGCCATGGAGCAGCGGCACCACCACGTGCAGGCCCTTGCCGCCGGTGGTCTTGCAAAAGCTCTCCATGCCGACGTCGGTGAGGCGCTGCCGCATCTCCTTGGCGGCGTCCACGACATCGGCGAATTTGACGTCCGGCGCGGGATCGAGATCGAACACCAGCCGGCCCGGCGTATCGTAGGCGTCCGGGGCACAATTCCAGGGATGCAGCTCGACGCCGCCGATCTGCGCGACCGCGGCGAGCCCCTCGACGCGATCGATCTGCAGGTACGGCTTGCGATCGCCCGAGACCTTTGCGAGCTCCAGCAGGTTCGACGTGCCCTGCATGGCATGGCGCTGGAAGAATTTTTCGCCGCCGATGCCGTCAGGCGCACGCACGATCGAACAGGGCCGGCCCTTGATGTGCTCGATCATCCAGGCGCCGACGGCCTCGAAATAGCGCGCGAGATCGAGCTTTGTGACGCCCGCGCCGTCGCCGCCATCCGGCCACAGCTCCTTGTCCGGCTTCGAGATGACGACACCGATCACCTCGGCCGTACCGGCATCCTTCCGCTTGCCTGCCTTCGGCACAGCAGGCTTCCTGGTCGAGGGTTTTGCGAGTTCGGTATCGACGGGTGTTTCCGCCTCGACCTCCTCGGCCGGCTTGTCCTGCCGCAGGCCCTTGAAGGCGGCCTGGCGGATATTGCCGTCGGCGGTGAACCCGGCGAACTCGATCTCGGCGACGAGCTCCGGCTTCAGCCAGTGCACGTCGCGCGTCTTTTTCGGCGCGTTCTTGCCGCCGAAGGGGCTTTGCCTGGCCTCCATGGCTTTCAAGGACGGCATGATGCGCCTGACCGTGTCCGCGCCGAAGCCGGTGCCGACCATGCCGACGAAGGCAAGATGATCGCCGCGGTGCACGCCGGCCATCAGCGAGCGGAATTTGCCGTTGGTGGTCTTCCAGCCGCCGATCACGACCTCATGGCCGGCGCGGCATTTGGCCTTGGTCCAGCTTTCCGTTCGCCCCGACCGGTAAGGCGCATCGAGCTTCTTCGACACCACGCCTTCGAGCTCGAGCTTGCAGGCCGATTGCAGCACGGCATCGCCGCTGCTCTCGAAATGCTCGACATAGCGGATTTGGCTCGATTTCTTCTTGCCTGCTTCCAGGAGTTGCCTGAGGCGGTCCTTGCGCTCGCCAAGTGGCAGGCGCCGGCAATCGAGCCCCTCGGCGAACAGGAGGTCGAAGGCAAAGAAGATCAGGTCCTCGGTCTTGCCGTCCGACAGCGCGGCCTGGAGCGAGGAGAAATTCGGTGCGCCGTTGTGATCGAGCGCGACGATCTCGCCGTCAATCATGGCGTCGGGAAGCTCGCCCGCCTCCTTCGCGATGGCTGCGAACTTGTCGGTCCAGTCGAGGCCCTTGCGCGTCTTCAGCGTCGCCTCGCCGTCCTCGACGCGGAGCTGGACGCGATAGCCGTCGAACTTGATCTCGTGGCACCAGCCGTCGGCCGCCGGCGGCCGCTCGACCGGGGTGCAGAGCTGCGGCGCGACGAAGTCCGGCATCTCTGAGACTCTTTTCGCGCTTGTCGCGGTCGTCGCTTTCGTCTTTGCGCCCGTCCCGCGCTTCAACGCCGCACCGGGCGCCGGCCTGACGGTGCGCCCTTTCGGCTCCTCGACACGATTGGACTGCCAGACCGCATCGGCCTTGACCTTGGCACCCTTCGCCAACATGAACGGTTTTGGCGCGCGACCCTTGCCATCGGCGATCTCTGCCATCGCGCGGCCGGAGGCCACCGACTTGTCCTCGCTGAGAATGTCGTCGCTCTCGCTGGCATATTCGTCGCGATGCTTGATCAGGAGCCAGTTGGTGCGCTTGCCGCCGGTGCGGTCATGCCTCATCCGCACCAGCACCCAGCTTCCATGCAGCTTGTCGCCGTGGAGCGTGAACTTGAGGTCGCCCTTTTGGAAGCCGCGCTCGGGATCCTCGGACTCCCAGGTGCCGCGGTCCCAGAGCATGACCGTGCCGCCGCCATACTGCCCGTCCGGAATCGTGCCTTCGAAATCGCCATAGTCGAGCGGATGGTCCTCGACCTCGACCGCCAGCCGCTTGTCATGCGGATCGAGCGAGGGTCCCTTGGTGACCGCCCACGACTTGAACACGCCGTCGAACTCGAGCCGCAGATCATAGTGCAGTCGCGTCGCATCGTGCTTCTGGATCACGAAGCGCCGCTGCGCCGATGGCGCCACCGCGGTCTTGCCCGACGGCTCCGGTGTCTTCTCGAAATCGCGTTTCTGTCGGTAGGTGGAGAGTTTTCGCAGCACGACCGGTCCCGCATTCTCTTTCGGCGTTGAAGCCTATCACGGCGGAAGTCCCACCCGGAACCAAAACCCGATGGGGCTGTTGGGGTTCCAAAATGCCTTGAAACGCTGGAGAACGGAATGGCCCCGCGCGCCTATTGGAAGGGAACGTTAAAGCTCTCGCTGGTCAGTTGCCCGGTCGCGCTTTATCCGGCGACCACCGCGGCCGAGAAGACGCGGTTTCACATGATCAACCGCGAGACCGGAAACCGGCTCAAGCAGCAGATGGTGGACTCCGGGACCGGCGACGTGGTCGAGAGCGGCCAGAAGGGGCGCGGCTATGAGCTGCGCAAGGGCAAATATGTCGAGATCGAGCCGGAGGAGCTCGAGGCGGTCCAGATCGAAAGCAACCACACCATCGACATCGAGAGTTTCGTGCCGAGCGACGAGATCGACCAGCGCTATCTCAATCATCCCTATTATATCGCGCCCGACGGCAAGGCTGCGGTCGATGCCTTCGCCGTGATCCGCGACGCCATGAAGGACCAGGACCGCGTGGCGCTCGCCAAGATCGTGCTCACCAACCGCGAGCACATCATCGCGATCGAACCGCTCGGCAAGGGCCTGCTCGGCACCACGTTGCGCTTCCCCTATGAGCTTCGCGACGAGGACCAGTTCTTCGACGGCATCAAGAGCCCCAAGATCACCAAGGACATGGTCGAGCTCGCCGGCCACATCCTGCAGACCAAGGCCGCGCATTTCGACCCGAGCAAGTTCAAGGATGAGTACGAGACCGCGCTGAAGGCGCTGGTGAAGCGCAAGGCCAGCGGCAAGACAATCGAGCTGCCGGAGCGCGACGAGCGCCCGAGCAACGTCGTCAGCTTGATGGACGCGCTGAAGCAGAGCCTGAAGGGACGCGGTGGGAAGAAGGCGGTGGCGAAGTCCCATGCGCGTCGTGCCACCGGCCGCCCGCGCAACGCGAAGAAGACGCAGCGCTCGACGACGCGGCAGAGGAAGGCGGGGTGATTTCGCCGCGCGCCCCACTCTCTGCCCTCATGGTGAGGAGGCGCGAAGCGCCGTCTCGAACCATGCAGGCCTCGCTGCCGCAGCCGGGCCTTCATCCTTCGAGACGCTCGTTCCGCGCTCCTCAGGATGAGGATCGAAAGCTAATCCCCCGCCTTCAGCCGGTACCCGATCCCGGTCTCCGTCAGCACATATTGCGGGCGTTCGGGATCGGCTTCGATCTTCTGGCGGAGCTGGCGGACATAGACGCGCAGATATTGCGCGTCGGTGAGCTCGTCCCAGAGCTCCTTGAGCAGGAAACGATGGGTCAGCACCTTGCCGGCGTGCTGCACCAGCACGCGCAAGAGATCGTACTCCTTCGGTGACAGCTTTATCTCGCGCTCGCCGACCTTGACGATGCGGCGCACGAGATCAACCGAGAGATCGCCGGTGCGGAACACCGGACGCTCGCCCTTGACCTGGAGCTGGTGCCGCAGCGCCGCACGCAGGCGCGCCAACAGCTCGTCCATGCCGAACGGCTTTGTCAGGTAATCGTCGGCGCCGAGATCGAGCGCCTGCACCTTGCCGGCCTCGTCGCCGCGGCTCGACAGCACCACGATCGGCACGCCTTCGTTGCGGCCGCGGATGGTGCGCAGCAATTCGTGGCCCTGGATGTCCGGCAGGCCGAGATCGAGAATGATCAGCGCGGGTTCTTCCGCGAGCTTCTCGAGCGCGGTCTTTCCGTTCGACGCTTCCAGGATCTCGTAGCCCTGCGTCGAGAGTCCCATCCGCAGCAATTTTCGGATTGGCGGCTCGTCGTCGATGACCAGAACCTTGATCGGGGCGGCACTCATGCGGCTGTATCCAATGCGTGGGTCCGTGCCGGAACGGGCAGCCGGATGGTGAGGATCGCGCCGCTGCGGTCGCCGCGGTTGGCGGCCGAGATCGTGCCCTGCATCGCCTCGACGAAGCCGCGGGAGATGGCGAGCCCCAGCCCGGTGCCGGGACGGACATGGTCGCCCTTCTGCACGCGATAGAACTTGTCGAACACGCTCTCGAGCTCGTCAGGCGGAATGCCGCCACCCTGATCGGCGATTTCTAGCACAACATGATTTCCCTCGCGCCGGCTGCGGATCGAGATCGTTGTATCGGGCAGCGAATATTTCGCGGCATTGTCGAGCAGATTGAACAGCACTTGCTCGAACAGCACGGCATCGAGCTGAAGCATCGGCAGATCGGCGGCCAGCACCAGCTCCACTTTGTGCGCCGTCAATATCTTGCTCGCACGCCGCAGCGCGCTGCCGACGATCTCGCCGAGATCGTGCAGTGCCGCGTTGGGCACGATGGCGCCGGATTCGAGCTTTGTCATGTCGAGCAGATTGGCGATGAAGCGGTTGAGGCGCTCGGACTCGTCGATCACGGTGGCGAGCAGATCGCGCTTCTCGGTGTCGGACAAGGCACCGGCGAGATCGCGCATGGTCGAGGCCGCGCCGAGCACGGAGGCCAGCGGCGTCTTGAGATCGTGCGAGATCGATGTCAGCAGCGCGGAGCGCAACCGCTCGGATTCGACGGTGCGCTTGACGCGATCCACGTCCTCGACCAGCAGCACGCGCTCGATTGCCAGTGCGCCCTGGTCGACGAGTGCATCGAGCAGCCGGCGCTGGTCCGGGGTCAGCAGCGGACCGGTGCGATCATTGTCGATACCGATGACGCCGATCGGACCACGCCCGGTGCGCATCGGCAGGAACAGCCGTTTGGCACCGGGCAGCGTGTCCGAGCCGCGGCCGGCGGGACGATCATTGCTCCAGGCCCAATTGGCGGCGGCGAGATCGGCCTGGTCGATCTGGTCCTCGGGCGGATAGCCGGACTTCACCGTGAGCAGGCCTTCCTCCGGCAGCAGCAGGACCACGCGAACCTTCAGCATCAGCGCAGTTTGATAGGCAGTTGCCCAGAGCACGTCGTCGAGCGTCCCGGTGCCCGTGAGCTTGCGGCTGAACGCATAGAGCTGCTCGGTCGTGCGGATGCGGCCGAGCGCGGTGTCCGCCTGCGTGCGCACCCGCCCGGCGACGTTCGACACCACGAACGCGATCAACATGAAAAAGAAGAACGCCGCGACATTGGTCGGGTCGGTAATCGTGAAAGTGTAGACCGGCGGCAGGAAGAAGAAGTTGTACGCCAGCGACGCCGCGACGCTCGCAAGGAGCGACGGCCACAACCCGTAGCGAACAGCCACGGCGACAACCGCGGTCAGGAACATCAGGTCGACGTTTTCGATGCCGAAATACGGCTTGATGGCCACCGCTGCGGCAAGGCCGAGCGCGGTGATCCCGAGCGCCTTCAAGTAGGGACGTGCATCAAACGCCTCTGCCCGTGCCGCCGTCTGAACCGCCGTCTTCGGCGCCGGCTCGGCCGCGAGCTCATCGCCGGGAATGACGTGAACGCTGATATTGCCGGAACTGCGCACGAGATCATGCACGACGGAGCCGCGCGTCAGTTCGAACCACCGCGAGCGCGTCGATTTCCCGATCACGATCTGGGTGACGTTGTTGCCTTGCGCGAAGTTGATGACGTCGTCGGCGATGCGGCGGCCGACAGCGGGGATGGTCAGCGCTTCACCGCCCAGCGATTCGGCAAGCCGCAGCGTATCGGCGAGACGATCGCGCTCCTCGTCCGAAAGCTGGAGCGACCGCCGGGTCTCGATCGAGATCGCGGTGAATTGCGCATGCAGCCGGTCGGCTAGCCGCTTGGTGTAGCGGACGAGCCCGGCCGCGCGCGGATCCTCGCTGATGCAGACGAGGATGCGCTCGCCCGCGGCCCAGGGGCCGGCGATGGCATTCGCCTGCATGTGATTGAGAAGCTGCTCGTCGACCCGCTCGGCCGTACGCCGCAGCGCCAGTTCGCGCAGCGCGGTCAGATTGCCCGGCGAGAAATAGTGCTCCAGCGCC
This sequence comes from Bradyrhizobium sp. 613_E4_N2_2, assembly GCF_052075995.1. Taxonomy (NCBI): domain Bacteria; kingdom Pseudomonadati; phylum Pseudomonadota; class Alphaproteobacteria; order Hyphomicrobiales; family Nitrobacteraceae; genus Bradyrhizobium; species Bradyrhizobium sp. 613_E4_N2_2. The sequence goes on along the minus strand of NZ_CP197234.1, from coordinate 1,864,713 downwards.
CGCTCGGCCTGCTTGGGCACATAGACCTTGCCCTCCCGCAGCCGCTGGATCAAATCGTCGGGCGTGAGGTCGATCAGCTCGATCGCATCGGCGCGGTCGAATACCGAGTCGGGCACGGTCTCGCGCACCCGCACATGGGTGATCTGGGCGACGACGTCGTTCAGGCTCTCGATATGCTGGATGTTGACGGCGGTGTAGACGTCGATGCCGTGGGACAACAGCTCCTCGACGTCGAGATAGCGCTTGGGATGGCGGCTGCCGGCGGCATTCGTGTGAGCGAGCTCGTCAACCAGCGCGATTCGAGGGCGGCGCTCGATCACGGCATCGAGGTCCATCTCCTCGACGCTCTGGCCGCGGTAGTCGAACCTCTTGCGCGGCACCACCTCGAGCCCGCGCACCAGCGCCTCGGTCTCGGCGCGGCCATGGGTCTCGACAAAGCCGACCACCACGTCGATGCCCGCCTTGCGCCTGGCATGGGCGCTTTGCAGCATCTCGTAGGTCTTGCCGACGCCGGGGGCGGCGCCGACGAAGATCTTCAGCTTGCCGCTCGCGCTCTCCTCCCGGCGCGCGGCTTCAAGCAGCGCCTCAGGGGACGGACGTTGTTCGGGATCGCGGCGCTCTCGGACCATCAGGCCAATATAATCATCCGCCCGCCCCCAGCCTAGACCGCTACTTCGCGGTGGCGCGATCGAGCGCGAGGTTCAGTGCCAGAACGTTAACCCGCGGTTCGCCAATCAGGCCGAGCAAACGGCCCTGGGTGTTGGAGGCCACGAGCTGCTTGACCTGAGCGTCCGGCAGATTCCGCGCCTTCGCCACCCGCGGCACCTGAAATTCAGCCGCTTCCGGCGAGATGTCCGGGTCGAGGCCGCTGGCCGAGGTGGTGACCAGGTCGACCGGCACGGCGGCGTTCGGATTTTCAGCCTTCAACTTGTCCACATCCTCCTTGAGCCGGTCGGCCAGCGCCTTGCTGGTCGGGCCAAGGTTGGAGCCGCCCGAGTTGGCCGCGTTGTAGGGCGCCGACACCGTCTTGGTCGAATCATTCGGGTCCGGCGCCAAAGTCGCCGAAAGGCGGCCGTGGAAATATTTGTCCTCCTTGAACTCCTGCCCGATCAGGGCGGAGCCGATCACCTTGCCGTCCCGCTCGATCAGGCTGCCCTGCGCCTGTGAGGGGAAGATCGCACCGGCAATAGCGGTCATTGCGAGCGGATAGGCCAGGCCGGTGATGGCGGTGAGCACCAGCAGCAGGACGATGGCGGGGCGAATTTCTCTGAGCATGTTAGGTCTCCAAATCTTTCGTCACTGCGCGGGGCGCGGTGCGCCCCGCGGCGACGATCAAGCCAGATGCAAGGCGGTGACGACGAGGTCGATCGCCTTGATGCCGATGAAGGGAATCACGATGCCGCCGAGGCCGTAGATCAGGAGGTTGCGCCTCAGCAATGCGCCGGCACCGACCGCGCGATAGGCCACGCCCTTCAGCGCCAGCGGGATCAGCGCGATGATGACCAGCGCGTTGAAGATGATCGCCGACAGGATGGCGCTCTGCGGGCTCGACAGGTTCATGACGTTGAGCACGTTGAGCTGCGGGTAGAACGCCAGGAACATCGCCGGGATGATCGCAAAATACTTTGCGACGTCGTTGGCGATCGAGAACGTGGTCAGCGCGCCGCGCGTCATCAGCAGCTGCTTGCCGATCTCGACCACCTCGATCAGCTTGGTCGGGTTGGAATCGAGGTCGACCATGTTGCCGGCCTCGCGGGCGGCCTGGGTGCCGGTGTTCATGGCGACGCCGACGTCGGCCTGGGCGAGCGCGGGCGCGTCGTTGGTGCCGTCGCCGCACATGGCGACCAGCTTGCCCTTGGCCTGCTCGTCGCGGATCAGCTTCAGCTTGTCCTCGGGCGTTGCCTGCGCGAGGAAGTCATCGACGCCCGCCTCCGCCGCGATCGCAGCGGCTGTCATCGGGTTGTCGCCGGTGATCATGATGGTGCGGATGCCCATGCGGCGCAGTTCTGCGAAGCGCTCGCGGATGCCGCCCTTGACGATGTCCTTGAGCTGGATGACGCCGAGCAGCTTGCCGTCCTTGGCGACCGCAAGCGGCGTTCCGCCTGCTTTCGAGATCTCGTCGGCAATGGTCTGGACTTCACGGCCGGCGTCGGAAAGCACTGCAGGCTGGATGGCGCGCGCGGTGTTGCCGGAGGCAACGGCCAGCGGCGCACCGCCGCCGACATAGTTGAGCATGGCATCGACCGCGCCCTTGCGCACCGACGAGCCGCCGGCATCGACACCGCTCATGCGGGTTTGTGCCGTGAACGGAATGAAGGTGGCGCCAAGCTCGGCCATATCCCGGCTGCGAATAGAATACTTCTCCTTCGCCAGCACGACGATGGAGCGGCCTTCCGGGGTCTCGTCGGCGAGCGAGGCGAGCTGGGCTGCGTCCGCGAGCTCCTGCTCGGTGACGCCGCGCACAGGACGGAACGCGGTGGCCTGACGGTTGCCGAGCGTGATCGTACCGGTCTTGTCGAGCAGCAGCGTGTCGACGTCACCGGCAGCCTCGACCGCGCGGCCGGACATCGCCAGCACGTTGAAGCGGACCAGGCGGTCCATGCCGGCGATACCGATCGCCGACAGCAGCGCGCCGATCGTGGTCGGGATCAGCGTCACGAACAGTGCGACCAGCACGACCACCGAGATCGAGCCGCCGGCATAAGCCGCATAGCTCGGAATGGTGACGGTGGCGAACACGAAGATGATGGTGAGGCCGGCGAGCAGGATGTTGAGCGCGATCTCGTTCGGCGTCTTCTGCCGCTCGGCGCCCTCGACCAGCTTGATCATGCGGTCGATGAAGGTCGAGCCTTGCGCGGCCGTAATGCGGACGCGGATCCAGTCGGACTGCACCTGCGTGCCGCCGGTCACCGCCGACCGGTCGCCGCCGGACTCGCGGATCACCGGCGCGGACTCGCCGGTGATGGCGGCTTCGTTGACGGAGGCCACGCCCTCGATCACCTCGCCGTCGGATGGGATGACGTCACCTGCCTCGACCAACACGATGTCGCCGACCTTCAGGCTGGTGCCCGGCACCAGCGTGAAGGCCTGGCCCGCGCCGCTCAGGAGCTTGGCCTGGCTCTCGGTGCGGGTCTTGCGCAACGATTCGGCCTGTGCCTTGCCGCGGCCTTCGGCCACCGCTTCGGCGAAATTGGCGAACAGCACCGTGAACCAGAGCCAGAGGATGATCTGGAAGGTGAAGCCGAGATTCTCGCCGCCGGCGACGAGGTCGCGCAGGAAGATCACCGTGGTGAGCGCGGCCACGATCTCGACCACGAACATCACGGGGTTCTTGATCATCAGCCGCGGGTCGAGCTTGGTGAAGGACGCGCTGATCGCGGGCAGAACGATCTTGGGATCGAGCATTGCCGACATCGGGGCACGTTTTTGCAGTTTCATCGTATCCATGGAGGTCACTCCAAACAATCAGAAGACGTTGCCGGCGTTCATCGCGAGTTGCTCGACGATCGGGCCGAGCGCGAGTGCCGGGAAGAAGGTCAGGCCGCCGATGATCAGGATCACGCCCACGACGAGGCCGACGAACAGCCCACCCGTGGTCGGGAACGTGCCCGCCGACGGCGGGATCGACTTCTTGGCGGCCAGCGAGCCCGCAATCGCCATCGCCGGAACGATCATGAAGAACCGGCCGACGAACATCGCGGATGCGAGCGTGAGGTTGTAGAACAGCGTGTTGCCGGTGAGGCCCGCGAAGGCCGAGCCGTTGTTGCCGGTCGCCGAGGTGAAGGCGTAGAGCACCTCGGTGAAGCCATGCGGGCCGGCATTCGCCATGGAGGCGACCGCCGCCGGATAGACCACGCCGACCGCGGTCCAGCCGAGATACATCAGCGGCAGCACCAGGATCGCGAGCATCGCCATCTTGACCTCGCGCGCCTCGATCTTCTTGCCGACATATTCCGGTGTGCGGCCGACCATCAGGCCGGCGACGAAGATCGCGAGCACGACGAACAGCAGCATGCCATAGAGGCCGGCGCCGACGCCGCCGATGATGACTTCGCCGAGCTGCATGTTGATCAGCGGGATCATGCCGCCGAGCGCGGTGAAGCTGTCATGCATGGCGTTGACCGCGCCGCAGGAGGCAGCCGTGGTCACCACGGCGAACAGCGAGGATGCGACGATGCCGAAGCGGACTTCCTTGCCCTCCATGTTGCCGCCGGTGAGGCCGAGCGCATGCATCATCGAGGTGCCGTTGGCTTCCGCCCAGTAGGTGATGGAGACACCGGCGATGAACAGCACGCCCATCACCGCGAAGATCGCCCAGCCCTGGCGCTGGTTGCCGACCATGCGGCCGAACACATTGGTCATGGCCGCGCCGATCAGGAAGATCGAGAGCATCTGCACAAGATTCGACAGCGCGGTCGGGTTCTCGAAGGGATGGGCGGCGTTGGCATTGAAGAAGCCGCCGCCATTGGTGCCGAGCATCTTGATCGCGACCTGCGAGGCCACCGGGCCGACCGCGATGGTCTGCTTGGCGCCTTCGAGCGTCGTAGCCTCGACGTAATCACCGAGCGTCTGCGGGATGCCCTGCCAGACCAGGAACAGCGTGTAGACGACGCAGATCGGCAGCAGCACGTAAAGTGTCGTGCGGGTGACGTCGACCCAGAAATTGCCGACCGTGCGCATCGAGGCGCGCGAGAATCCGCGGATCATGGCCACCGCGAGCGCGATGCCGGTCGCCGCCGACAGGAAATTCTGGTGTGTCAGGCCGAGCATCTGCACGAGATAGGATACCGTGCTCTCGCCGCCGTAATTCTGCCAGTTGGTGTTGGTGATGAAGGAAATCGCGGTGTTGAAGGAGAGATCCTGGGCGACCGCGCCCTGCCCGGCCGGGTTGAAGGGCAACACCGCCTGAAGCCGCATCACGCCGTAGATGATGAGGAAGCCGCCGACATGGAACAGCAGCATCGAGACCGTGTAGGTCAGCCAATGCTGCTCGCGCCTCTCTTCGACGCCGGAAAACCAGTAGATGCCGGCCTCGATCGGCCGCAGCACCGGCGACAGGAACGTCCGCTCGCCGTTGAACACAGCCGTCATGTATCCGCCGAGCGGTTTTGTCAGCGCGACGATAATCGCGCAAAAGAGAATGATCTGGAGCCAACCGATCATAGTCATGGCATCAACCCTTTAGGACGTTTGACCTGCGCAGGAGCGGCAGGATCAGGGCAAGCAGGCACGCCACCAGCGCGGCGTCCGCGAGCAGCAATTCGAGAAGCAGCAGCACGGGTCAGAACCGCTCGGGCCGCAGCAGCGCATAAGTGAGGTAGAACAGGAGACCGAGCGAGACGACGGCGGCGAGCGAATAATCGAAGGTCATGGTCCGCTCCCTCACAGCCGTTCGCAGGCGTAGGTGTAGCCGATCGCGAGCGCGAAGAAGCCAAAGCCCAGCGCCAGCATCAGAATGTCCATCATGGGAATGCTCCTCGTTGCGGCTTTATGTCGGACGCAACCGTTTCTCAGGCGTCCGGCGAGCGCGTGGAACGAAGGAAATGCAAAGCATTTCCACGGCACCAGCCGGGACTTTTGACCGTGTTGAAGTGCCACCACCGGCATAGGTTTTCGAGATGAGGCCTATGGCGAAGTTATATGAATTCCATAAAGGCCGGCACGTCGTGGCTGTCCGCCATGTGGCACCGACACTGTATTCCGGGCGGCCGTTCCGAGCAGGCAGCGCAGCGACACAAGCCACCGTTGCTTTCACTACCGTTGTTAAGGCAGGCCATGGCCAGGGTCTTTTCAAAAAGCCCTGCTTCTATAAGCCTCGACCTTCGGCGGCGACGGCGGCCGAGGATCTGTCGCTCTTATCCGGAAGATTCCGTGCACTTATGAAATCCTTATATCTCCCGTCCCGTCCCCATCTCGTTTTCAAATGCGCTTCCAGCCATCTTGGAGAGGCCGGCCGACTGACCGACGCCAATTCCAGGAGGCCAGACATGACCGCCGTTCTCCGACGCCTTGCCCCACCTTCCCTCAACCAACTGCTTCGCGCGGCACCGGCAATGACGCGTCCGCTGATGCTCGACATCATCGATCAGGCCTGCCGGCGCTTCCCGTCGCGCGGGCGGAGCGAGCGCAGTGCGCGCATCATGCGCCTGGTCGATGCCGAGGCCTGGACCGACGCCGCGCTGGCGCTGATCGAGTTCGAGCTGCCGCTGTGGCAGGTCCGCCGCATCGCCTATGACGAGGGCGAGTGGCATTGCGCGCTGTCGCGCGAGCGCGAATTGCCGGACTGGCTCGACGCCGCTGTCGAAGCCCGGCATGCCGATCTCGCACTTGCCTTGCTGTCGGCCTTCATCGAAGTACAGGCATTGGCCGTGGAGGTATCGCGGCCGAGCGTTCCCACCGTGCGCCCCGCCCCGGACCCGCTCTATCAGCCGGTCGCTTGCGAGAATTTCAGCTAGGCCAAGCGGAGGTTCGCGCCTTGCCGCAATCTTCAGACATGTCGCGGGGCCTCAGCCCGACGCGGTTGATCGCGCGCTTTGCCGTCCGCATCGCACTGCTCGTCGCCTTTGCAGCCTTCGGCAGCGTCGGCTTTGCACGCAGCCTCTCCGCCCTGCTCTGGATGTCGATCATCCTGTGCGCCCTCGCCGGCCTCGTCAGGCGCGAGCCGCTGTTCGGTGCCGTCCTCAATCATTGGGACGAGGGCGTTGCCTTCGGCGCCCTGTTCGCGCTGGTTCAGGTCGTCAACGAGCTGGCCTGAGCATCGGGCTTTATGACCTTCCTATGAGATCGTCGCGCAGCCTCACTCGAAATCATATTCGCTTGAAAAGATATTGATCGGGTGGTCGCGGGACACGCACCCGCCGCCCGCGTCAATCGGAAGGAATACGAAAGTGAAACTCGTCGAACCTCCCTCGTGCAGCTCTCCCTCGACCATCGTCTTCATCGGCCGCAACCACAGGGGACAGTGGGTCGCCCAGCAGCAGAACGGCCTCTACGGTGGCCTCTTCGTCAACCGCGCCCAGGCCATCAAATATGCGCTGTTCGAAAACGGACAGCATCCCGAGACCATCATCGAGCTGCCACGCGAGATCGAGCTCGACATGGGCAGCAGGCCCGATGCCGCCGCTCCCAAGCGCGCCGCCTGAGTTCCTCGGCAAAAACCATGTTCATCCCACCCTCCGCCTGGTTCACCGGGTTCATACCGGACCTGCCGACGCCGTTCGATTCGGCCGACGCGATCGACCTGAAGGCGTTCGCCGCGCTCTGCGAGCGTCAGATCGCAGCCGGCGTACCCGCGCTGGTGGTGTGTGAGACCGCCGGCGAGGCACCGACGCTCTCGCCGGCCGAGCAGGCGCTGATCATTCGCACCGCGGTCGATGTCGCGCGTGGCCGCGTGCGGATCATCGCCGGCGCCGTGTCGAATTCAACGAGCCACGCCATCGAACTCGCGCGGCGCGCGGAGGCCGCCGGCGCCGATGCCGTGATGTCGGTGGTGCCCGCCTACAACAAGCCGATGCAGGACGGAATGCTCGCGCACTTCCGCGCCATTGCCGGCGCGATCGGCCTGCCCGTGATCCTGCACGACGTACCCTCCCGCACGCTGCGGCCGCTCGCCGACGAGACGCTTCTGCGCCTCGTCGAATCGCGCCAGTTCGTCGGCCTGCGCGATGCGACCGGCGACATCACCCGCCCGATGCGCCTGTCCCGCCGCCTGCCTGCCGGCTTCCGCTGTCTATCCGGCGACGACACCACCGCATTCGGCTTCATCGCGGACGGCGGCGATGGCGCGATCTCGGAGGTCGCCAACATCGCGCCGGATCTCTGCCGCACGATTTTTTCACATGTCAGGCAGGGCCGGCTGCAATCCGCCCGGTACCTGCACAGGCGCCTGATCCCCTTGATCGCCTGCCTCGGGAAGGAGAGCCCGGCCGCACTTAAATGTGCACTCGGCGTGCTTGGCCTGATGTCGCCCGCCACAAGGCTTCCGATCGTTCCGCTGGACGCAGCCGCGCAGAGGGAAGTGGTACGCGCATTCGCCGCGATCGCCGACGAGGAGCTGATCGACCGCGTCGGCGCCTGAGGCGTCGCACGGCATCCGGGTATCCCCATGCGGCAATCAATCGAAAGGCCTCACAGGCTGCTCCGCGCCTGGCAGCTCGCGCTGCTGCGATTTGCCGTGACGCTCGATGAGTCCGACAGGCTTAATGTCGCCGCGCTCGCGGCGGACCTCGATCATCTGGGCGGCGGCGCCAGGGACTCCCTCCACTTCTTTCGGCGGACCAGCTCGCAACTCTGTGCGGCCATCAGCGGGCAGCGGCAGAGTGTGGAAGCGACGCTGGAATGCTTCTGCAAGCAGATCGATGAACCGCGGCTGCGGAACGCCTTTGCCGCAGCGATCGGGATGACGCATTTGGATCCTGCGCCGTCTCAGGCCCGGCCGAAGCGGAACCCCGGTCTCTTCAGAGGGCTGCCGGCGCGACGGTCGGCATCATTATAGCATTCCTATACTGGTGCCTCGGCGCTCATCTCGCAATCCTACGCAACGATGGACATCATACGAGGCAGATTGCGGCGGCCTCGGCCACCGCCACGCTGACGAAGGAATGCAGACATGTCGATGCTGACACATGGCGCTGAGCGCTCCCTTGGCTGGGCCGAACGCCCCGCACGGATCTCGCCGGAGCGCAAGGCACAGCTCAAGCGCCTCGCGCTCAGCGCGCTGACCCTGCTCTCGATGGGCAGCGTGCTCGCAGCGCTGATCGCGCTGAAGACCGCGATCTATGTCTGGCACCTCCACGCCTGACGGCATGGGAGACCATCATGACCTTGCAGATGTGTGAGGAAGCCGCCATGGCCGCGATCGCCCTTCAAGCCGCGCGTCGCCAGCCCGAGCGACCGACAATCGCCGCGTCCGCGGCGTGCCTTGGACCGATCGACCCGGATGTCATCAGCACCGCCATCCCCGCCTTCTTCATCGGGCGCAACGGCGCCGGCCTCTGGGTCGCGCGCGAGGCGCATGGACGCATCGGCGGTCTCTTCCTGTTCAAGAGCTCCGCGGTCGACTTCGCCAACCGGCAGAGTGGGCCCGCAAGATGCGCGCTGGTGTTTCCCGCCGAGACCTTCGAGCTCGATATCGAGAACCGCGGCAATCCGCTGATTGCGCTGGCGGAGGGCGCGAGGCGGCTCCTGGCCCGCGCGGCGGCAAGGCTGCGGACATGATCGAGCTCAAGATCGCCATCCTGGTTGCGGTGATGGGTGCATTGCTGCTCGGCCTGCGCATCGGCGTCGCGCCTGCCACGGACAAGTAGCATGCAGCTCCTCAAGGGAAATCTGGAGCAGGCGGTCACGACAACGATCCTGACCATGACGCTGAGCCTGATCTGGGGCGCGGTCCTGACAATCGTGATCACGCTCGTGGCACGCGGGCTGGGAGTTTAGAACCCGGCACATCGATGGACCGTGAATTGACCATGGCTGCCTACGAGGCGAGCAGCTGGGTACGTAGCGCCGTCGCGATGCCCGCGTGAGGCCGCGTATCCCCGCGAAAAGATCTGGCCGATCTGGCGCTATTTCACGGAACCGTGTAGATCGGTTTCATGAGCACAAGCAGCGTCAACGTCGTCGCCCACCCCCTGGTCCAGCACAAGCTCTCCCTCATGCGGGAGAAGGACCGCTCGACCAAGAGTTTTCGCGAGATCCTGAACGAGATCGGGATGCTGCTCGGCTACGAGGTGACGCGCGATCTGCCTTTGGAGCTGGTGGAGATCGAGACGCCGATCTCGCCGATGCGGGCACCGAAGATTGCCGGCAAGAAGCTCACGCTGGCGCCGATCCTGCGCGCCGGCGTCGGCTTCCTCGACGGCATGCTGGCGCTGATGCCCTCGGCGCGCATCGCCCATATCGGGCTCTACCGCGACCCCGAGACATTGCAGGCCGTGGAATATTACTTCAAGGCGCCGCAGGACCTGTCCGACCGCACCGTGATCCTGATGGACCCGATGCTGGCGACCGGCAACTCGGCCTGCGCCGGCGCCTCCCTGCTCAAGGCGCGCGGCGCCCGCGACATCCGCTTCGTCTGCCTTCTGGCCGCGCCCGAAGGCATCGCGCAGTTCCAGAGCGAGCATCCCGACGTGCCGATCTGGACCGCCGCGATCGACGAGCGGCTCAACGACCACGGCTACATCGTGCCGGGCCTGGGCGATGCCGGCGACCGGATGTTCGGCACCAAGTAGACAGGTCTGCGCGATCGGGTTAGTCCGGTTGCCATGAGCGTCAACCAATTTTCGCTTCAATCGCTGATCGGCACCGAAGGCGCCGAGCCCGCCTTCGTGTTTGACGGCAGGCCGGTCTCGCGCGCGGAATTCTCCGGGAAGGTCGAGCAGACCGCCGCATGGCTTGCCGCGCAAGGCATCGGCCGGGGCGACGTGGTCGCGGTCTGGCTGGTCAACCGGGTCGAATGGATCGCACTGCTGTTCGCCGCCGCCCGCTGCGGTGCGATCGTCGCCTCGGTCAATACCCGCTACCGCAGCGCGGAAGTCGGCCATCTGCTCAAGGTGTCCGGCGCCAGGCTGATGGTGGTCGAGGCCGCGTTCCGCTCGATCGATTTTGCCGCCATCCTCGCCGGGGTCACCAGGGACGAAGTGCCCGCGCTGCAAAGGCTCGCGGTGGTTGGCGGGGATGCGATCCCCGCACACTGGCCCTGTGTGCGCTTCGATGCGTTCGAGACGTCCTATCCGCCAGCACCGCCGGCGCGGGACGAGGTCGATCTGCCGGTGCTGCTCTACACGACATCGGGCACGACCAAGGGACCGAAGCTCGTCGCGCATTCGCAGCGGACGCTCGCCACGCACGCCGCCTCCGTCGCCAAGGCGCTGAAACTCTCGCCACAGCGCCATTCGCTGCTGGCCATGCTGCCGTTCTGCGGCACCTTTGGCATGACCAGCCTGCTCGGCTTCATCGCAGCCGGCGCGACCATCCATGTGCTCGATGCTTTCGAGGCGGCATCAGCGTCGAAGGTCCTTGGCGAACACAAGATCACGCACGCCTTCGGCTCCGACGAGATGTTCCGCCGCATCCTCGCGCTCGCCGACACACCACGGCCATTCCCGCATCTCGAAGTCTGCGGCTTCGCCGCGTTCCAGCCCGGCTGGCGTGAACTCGCCGCGGAGGCCGAGGCGCGCGGCATGCCGCTGTTCGGCCTCTACGGTTCGAGCGAGGTGCAGGCGCTGTTCTCGATCGCCCGCTCCGGTGATGCCTTCGCCGCTCGCATCGAAGGCGGCGGCTGGCCGATGTCTCCCGACGCGAAGGTGCGCGTGCGCGACACTGAGACCGGGGAGCTGGCGGCGCAAGGCGTCTCCGGCGAGATCGAGATCAGCGCGCCCTCGCGCTTCCTCGGCTATTTCAACAACCCGGATGCGACGCACGACGCGATCACCGCGGACGGCTTCTTCCGCACCGGCGACATCGGCCGGATGCGCAGCGACGGCGCCTTCGTCTACGAGACCCGCGCGGGCGATGCGATGCGGCTCGGCGGCTTCCTGGTTGCGCCCGGCGAGATCGAGGACGAGCTCAAAGCCTGCACGGGGGTTGCCGACGCCCAGGTTGTCGCGGTCGATCTTAGGGGTCAGGCGCGCTGCGTCGCCTTTGTGATTCCGGCCGAGGAGCCGCCGCAGCAGGAGATGCTGGTGGCCCGCCTGCGCGAGCGGCTGGCCGGCTATAAGGTGCCGGCACGAATCTATATCGTCGACGCTTTCCCCGTCACCGACAGCGCCAACGGTGTGAAAATCCAGCGCGCCCGGCTTCGCGCCATGGCAATGGAACGGATCGCCGCCGAATAGGCCCGCCTGTTTCAGATGGCTCGCCAGATTCTAGCGCGCGGCGCGAAGTTGTGCCGACAGCGCATCGCGGTGCCCGGGCGCCGCGATCGCGACCATGCGGCGCGCGCGCTCGGCAAGTCCGCAACCACGCAGCTCTGCAACGCCCCATTCGGTCACGATGGCATCGACATCGGCGCGCGGCGTCGTCACGGTCTCCACATGGACGACAATGCGGCTGGTCCCGTCGGACGCCGTCGCCGGCAGCGCGATGATCGCCCTGCCCCCGGGCGATGCATTGGCACCGCGCACGAAATCGAGCTGCCCGCCGATGGCGCCGATCGCGACGCCGTTAAGCGTTTCGGAGTTGACGCTGCCATCGAGCCCGACCTGGAGCGCCGAGTTGATCGCGACCAGCCGGTTGATCCACGCCAGCACATTCTGGCCGTGCGTATATGACGTCGGCCGCACCGAAACCGCCTTGTTCTCGTGCACGAAGCGATAGAGCCGCTTCGTGCCGATCACCTGGTTCGTCACCGTGGTCCCGGCATCGATTCCCTTCTCTGCATTCGTCACCGCGCCGCGCTCGATCAGGTCGACAACGGCGTCATTGATCAGGCCGGAATGGATGCCGAGATTGCGGGCATGGGAGAGCGAGGACAGGATCGCGTCCGGAATGCGTCCCACACCGAACTGAAGCGTACTGCCGTCGGCGATCAGGCTCGCCGCATGCGCGGCGATCAGCCGGGAGATGTCATCGATCGGGGGCGAGGCCAATTCCACCGGCGGGCGCCGGGCCGGCACACGCAAATGGATCGGCACGTCCTCGGGCCATTCCGCCCCGAACGTAAGGGGCGCATCCGGATTGATCTCGGCGATGACCACTCGCGCGCCCCGTGCGGCATCGATGACATAATCGTTGGAGAGGCTTGCGCTCAATCGACCATCGCCGGACTCGGCGAGTTGCACCAGCACCACATCCGCACGATGGCGCCGTGAGGCGAAATCGGCGCAGAAGGCGCTGTAGTTGCTCGGGATCACGTCGAGCCGTCCCGCTTTCGCGAGCCGCCGCGCATTCCCGATCACGCCATAGCTCTGGAACGAGATGTTGGGCGCGCACGCGGCGGAAAACGTGTCGGAGAATATTGGACCGACCATCATGCGGAACGCCGGCAGATGCCCGGCTTGCGCGACCAGCGCTTCGGTCAGGGTGACCGGCTCAGCCGTTGCCTGCCCGCACACGACACGGTCGCCCTCCCGGATCAGGCCGGAGAAGTCGAGGTTCATTGGCGTCCCCGCTAAGCGATCCGCGCGAAGACTAGTAAGACTTCGCCAGCCCGAGCACCTTTTCCGCGATGAAGCTGAGCGCGAGCTGCGGGCTGACCGGCGCGATGCGCGGGATCAGGACCTCGCGCAGATAACGCTCGACGTGGAATTCCTTGGCATAGCCGAAGCCGCCATGGGTCATCACTGCCTGCTCGCAGGCATGGTAGCCGGCTTCGCCTGCGAAATATTTCGCGGCGTTCGCGCCAGCGCCGCAAGGCAAGCCCTTGTCGTATTGCCAGGCTGCCTGCATCACCATCAGCCAGGCCGCCTCGAGCTCGACCCAGTTCACCGCGAGCGGATGCTGGATGCCCTGGTTCTTGCCGATCGGACGGTTGAACACCACGCGCGTCTTGGCGTATTCGGTCGCGCGCGACAGCGCGAGCTTGCCGAGGCCGACCGCTTCCGCCGCGATCAGGATACGCTCGGGGTTCATGCCTTCGAGGATGTACTGAAAACCCTTGCCCTCTTCGCCGATGCGGTCCTCCATCGGGATCTCGAAATCCTCGAAGAACAGCTCGTTGGAATCGACGATCTTGCGGCCCATCTTCTCGATCTCGTGGACCTTGATCTTCTTGCGGTCGAAATCCGTGTAGAAGAGGCTGAGGCCATGGGTCGGCGACCGCACGTCCTCCAGCGGCGTGGTGCGCGCCAGCAGCAGGATCTTGTGCGCGACCTGCGCGGTGGAGATCCACACCTTCTGGCCGTTGACGATGTAGCGGTCGTTCTTGGCGACGGCACGGGTCTTGAGTTGCGTGGTGTTGAGGCCGGTGTTGGGCTCGGTGACGGCGAAGCACGCCTTCTCGCGGCCCTCGACCATCGGCGGCAGCATGCGCTTGCGCTGCTCCTCGGTGCCGAACACCACGACGGGGTTGAGCCCGAAGACGTTGATGTGCACCGCGGAGGCGCCGGACATGCCGGCGCCGGATTCCGCGATGGCGCGCATCATGATCGCGGCCTCGGTGATGCCGAGCCCGGAGCCGCCATATTCCTCCGGCACGCAGATGCCGAGCCAGCCGGCATCGGCCATCGCCTTGTGGAAGTCGTGCGGGAAGCCGCCGTCGTGGTCCTTCTTCAGCCAATAGGCGTCGGGAAAGTCCTCGCAAACTTTTGCGACGGCGGCACGAATGGCTTCCTGCTGATCGGTGAGCGCGAAATCCATGATGGTCTCCTTATGGAGGCTCGTTGGGCCTAGCGCCCCATCTGCGAGGGCAGCCAGAGAATGATCGAGGGAAACGCCACCAGGATCGCGATTGCGATCAGGTGCGCGATGAAGTGCGGGAAGGTGCCGTGGAACACTTCCGCCACCGGCCGCTTGGCATAGCGAGCAACGATGAAGCAGTTGAGCCCGACCGGCGGCGTGATCATGCCGACTTCTGCGGTGACGATTTTGATGACGCCGAACCAGATCGGATCAAAGCCCAGCGTCTTGATCAGCGGCAGCACGATCGGCACGGTCAGCACCAGGATCGCGATCTGGTCCATGAACGAGCCGAGCACGATGTAGCCGCACAGGATCAATGTAATGATCACCCAGCGCGAGGCCGGAAGGCTGCCGATCCAGGCGACGAGGTCCTGCGTGACATGGGTCAGCGTGAAGAAATAGCCGAAGATCGAGGCACCGACCAGGATCATGATGATCATGCAGGTGCCGTGGCAGGCGCGCAGCAGCGTCGCATAGAGCGAGGACGGCGTGATCTTGCCCTTGACGATGGCGAGCAGGAAGGCGCCGAACGCGCCGAAGGCGGAGGCTTCCGTCGGCGTTGCGACGCCGAGATAGATCGTGCCTGTCACGATCGAGAACAGCACCACCATCGGCGAGACCTGCCACAGCAGCGCAAACTTCTCGCGCCACGGTACAGACTTCGCGGCCGGTGCGCGCGAAGGATCCTGCCAGACCAGGAAGTAGATCGTGGCCATGATGGTGAACGTGACCAGGATCGCCGGGATGATGCCGCTGATCAGCAGCTTGCCGATGTTTACCTCCGCCAGCAGGCCGAAGATGACGAGCGCAACGCTGGTCGGCAGCAGCATCGACAACGTGCCCGAGATCGCAACGACGCCGGCCGCCATCT
Source organism: Bradyrhizobium sp. 613_E4_N2_2 (assembly GCF_052075995.1). Taxonomy (NCBI): domain Bacteria; kingdom Pseudomonadati; phylum Pseudomonadota; class Alphaproteobacteria; order Hyphomicrobiales; family Nitrobacteraceae; genus Bradyrhizobium; species Bradyrhizobium sp. 613_E4_N2_2. The sequence goes on along the minus strand of NZ_CP197234.1, from coordinate 1,849,505 downwards.
TCGGCTCGTAGCCCTGGCGGATCATCGCCGGCAGGCTGGTCGAGGACAGCGTCGCGGCGGAAGCGGTCGAGGTGCCGCAGATCGCGCCAAAACCGGCGCCGGCGAGCGCGGTTGCCATGCCGAGGCCGCCGGGAATGCGGCCGACCCAGGCCGAAGCGGTCTTGAACAGATCGTCCGCGACACCCGACAGCAGCACGAGGTCTGCCATCAAGAGAAACATCGGAATGGTGATCAGCTCGTAGGCCGAGACGGTCGAGAGCGGCGCTGTCTGCAGGATGCCGAACAGCGTGGGCCATCCGCCAACCATGACGAGGCCGACCGAGCCGGAGAAAGCCATGGCAAAGCCGACGGGCGTGCCGAGGGCAAGCAGGCCGAACAGCAGGGCGAGAACGATGAAAGGTGTCATGGGGATATCGCCCGTTACTCGAAGCCGCGTGCTTCGCCGACGCCGGTCACCGGCGGCAGCGGATAGAGGTCGCGGCCGCTGACGAGACTCAGCACATTGCCGACGAGCTGCAGCGCCAGCCGCAGCACCAGCACGCCGCAGCCGAACGGCACCAGCGCCGCCGAAATCCAGGTCGGCCAGGGGATCGCGCCGGAGAGCACGTCGTGCTGCTCGTAATTCTCCAGCGCGCGCTCGAACCCGACCTTGCAGATCAGGATGAATACGAACAGGCCGGCGAGCGCCGTGACGATCTCGGACAACCGTCGCCCCGTCAGCGAGAAGCGCGACAAGAGGATGTCCACGCCGACATGGACATGCTCACGCAGCGCGTCCGACAGCGTGAAGAAGAACACGCCAGCGAGGAGATAGAGCCCGATCAGATCATAGGTGAAGGAGAAAGGGCTGTTCAGCGCGTAACGCATGAACACGTCGGTCACCACCAGCAGCATGATCACGAACATGAACACCACCGCGATCACCGTCAGCGCGCGCTCCAGCGCGCCGAGCACATCTCCTGCCCGTTTGATCACCTCTAGCGCCTCCCTGTTGGATGTCGGACTACCTGGCGCTCTACTTGGCGCCGCCCGCGGCGAGCAGATCGTCGAACTCCTTCAGCGCGGCAGACGCCTGCTTGCCGCGGCTGTCGAGCCCGCTCGCCCACTCCTTGCCGACGCCCTTGAGCTTGTCCTTGATCTCGGTGCGCGTCGCCTCCGGCAGCGGATCGAAGCTGATGCCTTCGTCCTGCATTTGCTTCCTGGTGACTTCGCCTTCCTTTTCGACGCCGGCGCAGGCTTGCGGCGTAATCGCCTCCGAAGCCTCGTTCATCGCCTTCTTCACGTCGTCGGGTAGCTTGTCCCAGACCGACTGGTTGATGGAGTAGGCAACGATGAAGCTGCCGAAGCTGACGCCTTCGGTGGCGTGCTTGACCAGCTTGTCGAGGCCGTATGAGACGACGCTGTCGAGCGGGAACAGCAGGCCGTCCATGGTGCCGCGCGACAGCGACTCATAGGCATCGGGCGCAGCCATGCGCACCGGCACGGCGTTGAGCGCACGCAGCGTCAGGTCCTGCGCGCCGCCGGTGGTGCGCAGCTTCAGGCCCTGCATGTCCTTGGTGGTTTCCACCTTCGACTTGACGGTCCACACCTGGTAGGGCGGCAGCACTACGGCGAGCAGCAGCTTGATCTTGTTCGGCGCGTATTCCTGCTTGGCCAGAATGCCTTCGCGCGCAGCCTTCCAATAAGCCATCGTGCCCTGGCACGCAGTCTCGAACGCACCCGGCAATTGCGCGACCTCCGACAGCGGCATCTTGTCGGAGACGTAGGACGGTCCGATGTAGCCGATATCGACCACGCCGGACTGGGTGAGCCGCAGCATGTCCGCCGCCTTGCCGATCTGCTGGTTCGGATAATAGGTGAAGGTCACCGCACCGTTGGTGCGCCTTGTGACGTCGTCCATCCAGGGCTTCAGCATCAGGCGGACGAGATAGTGACCGGCGGGGAAGCTATCGGCGACCTTCAGCTCCAGGGCCTGCGCCTGCAGCGTCGAGACCGGCAGCGAGAGAGCGAGCACTGCTGCAGCCCGGACCAGATTCTTCTTCATGTCGTTCTCCTTGACGCGTCCCCACGCCGAACGCGGCAGCGAATTGCTGCGGCGCCGTCCGGCCCTCGCTCTATTTCTTGCTTGAAAATGTACATATAGGTGAATTTATCTGTCAAGTATATGAATTATTCATGGAGCCATGCGCCGTAAACTGGAGTCGCCGAATTGACACCGCTATTTTATGAACTCTAACTTCACGTATATGAATTTATCCAACGAGGCCTCATGGGACCGCTCGCCGGCTTCACCATTCTCGACCTGACCTCGGTGCTGATGGGCCCCTACGGCACCCAGGTGCTGGCGGACATGGGCGCCGACGTGATCAAGGTCGAAAGCCCTGAGGGCGACATCGTTCGCCAGATCGGTCCCGGCCGCACGCCCGGCATGGGCGGGATGTTCCTCAATGCCAATCGCGGCAAGCGCAGCATCGTGCTCGACCTGAAGAAGACGGAAGGCCGCGACACCTTGCTGCGGCTGGCGAAGCACGCCAACGCGCTCGTCTACAACGTGCGCCCACAGGCAATGGCGCGGCTCGGCCTCGACTACGAGACACTTCGCGAGATCAACCCCGCGCTCATCTATGTCGGCGCGTTCGGCTACGGCCAGTCCGGGCCCTATGCCGCAAAGCCCGCCTATGACGATCTCATCCAGGGCGCCGCCACGATTCCGACGCTGCTTGCGGCGGCCGGCGACGGCACGCCGCGCTACGTCCCCGTCACCATCGCCGACCGCATCGTCGGCCTGATGTTGGTCAATGCGATCATGGGCGGGCTGATGCATCAGAGCCGCACCGGCGTTGGCCAACGCATCGACGTGCCGATGTTCGAATCGATGACGGAGTTCGTGCTGGTCGATCATCTGGGCGGCCTCACCTACGATCCGCCGCTCGACCATGGCGGCTATGCCCGCCTGCTGTCGCGCTATCGCCGCCCCTACAAGACCAGTGACGGCTATCTCTGCGTCCTCATCTACAACGACAAGCACTGGCGCAGCTTCTTCGAGGCGATCGGACAGCCGCATTTCCTCGATCAGCCGCGCTTCGCCAACCACGCCGCGCGGACGAAGCACATCGACGAGATCTACGAGGAGATCGGCCACATCTTCCTCACACGCACCACCGCAGAATGGCGCGATCTGCTCGAGCGCGCCGACATTCCGGTGATGCCGATGCACACGCTGGAGACGATCCTCGACGATCCGCATCTCAATGCGATCGACTTCTTCAGGACGGTGGATCATCCCGTGGAAGGCCGGATCCGCCAGATGCGCGTGCCCTCCACCTGGAGCGTAACCCAGCCGGAAGCCGCCGGCCCCGCACCGACGCTCGGCCAGCATGGCCGCGACATTTTGCGCGAGGCCGGCTTCTCGACCGACGAGATCGAGCAGCTCGCAGAGCAAAAAGCAGTTCACCTGGCCGCGCCGCCCTAACGGCAGCGCTGGCCAGAATCGCAGCTATACAGGGAGGAAACCGCGATGGCCGGGCTTTATTTCGAGGACTTTTCTGTGGGCCAGGAGTTCAGGCATCCGCTGACCCGGACCGTCACGGAGATGGACAACACCATGTTCAGCCTGCTGACGCTCAACCCGCAGCCGCTGCATATCGACGCGCATTTCGCTGAAAAGACCGAGTTCGGCCAGCGCATTTTCAACAGCCTTTACACCCTCGGCATCATGATCGGCATGACGGTCTATGATACGACCATGGGGACCACTGTTGCCAATCTCGGCATGACCGACGTCACGTTTCCAAAACCGGTCTTCCATGGCGACACCTTGCGGGCGACGACGAAGGTGCTTTCGTTGAGGGAATCCAAATCGCGCCCGAGAGCGGGTATCGTCGAGTTCGAGCACCACGCCTTGAACCAGAACGACGAGATCGTCGGCAAATGCCGCCGCATGGCGATGATGCACAAGAGGCCGGTCTGATGCGTTCGATGCTGTTCGTGCCGGGGGATTCCCCGCGCAAATTCGAGAAGGCGAGCGAAGGCAAGGCCGACGCGCTGATCATCGATCTCGAGGATTCCGTCGTCACCGACAAGAAGCCGGAGGCGCGCACCCTGACGCTTGCGATGCTGAAGGGCCGCCCCGGCCCGCATCAGCTCTATGTCCGCGTCAACGCGCTCGACACCGGCCTGACGCTCACCGATCTCGCCGCGGTGATGCCCGGCAAGCCCGACGGCATCGTTCTGCCGAAATCGCAAGGCGGCGATGACGTGCGCCAGGTTGCAACCTGGCTCGAAGCCTTGGAAGCCGCGGCCGGCATCACCGTCGGCGCGACGCGCATCGTCTGCGTCGCGACGGAGACAGCCAGCTCGATCTTCGGCCTCGGCAGCTACAAGGGCTGCTCCCCCCGCCTCGCCGGATTGATGTGGGGTGCGGAGGATCTCTCGGCTTCGCTCGGCGCCACGGAAAAGGCCGCAGGCGGCGTGTTCCACAGCCCCTACCGCCTCGCGCGCGATCTTTGCCTGATGGCCGCGGCCGCGGCCGAGGTCGCGCCGATCGACACCGTCTATACTGACATCGACAATCTCGCCGGCCTCGAGCAGGAAACGCGCGCCGCGCGGCGCGACGGGTTTTCGGCGAAGGCGCTGATCCACCCGAAACATGTCGACGTCGTCAACGCGGCGTTCGAGCCGACCGAGGCTGAGCGCACCTGGGCGGAAAAAGTGATCGCCGCATTCGCGAGCAATCCGAACTCCGGCACGCTGCGGCTCGACGGCCAGATGATCGACAAGCCGCATCTTCGCGCCGCGAAGAAGATCCTCGGCCAGACCTAGATCGGAACGCCGCCACCATGATCGTTCGCCAAGCCGCAAACGTCCTGGAGATCATGGAATTCTTCGCGCAAACGAGGAAGCCGGCGACGCTTGCTGAGATCGCCGATCATTTCGGCTGGCCGCGCTCGTCGACCTTCAACCTGCTCGCGACGCTGTCGGAGAAGGGGTACCTCTATGAGCCGCGGCCGCGCGCCGGTTTCTATCCGACGCCGCGCTGGCTGGCGATGGCGCGGATGATCTCCGAGGTCGAGCCGCTGCCGCCGTGGACGCATCAGCTGATCGCAGATCTCTCGGCGGAGACCGGCGAGACCGCATCGATTGTGGCGCCGGCGGGCGTCATGGCGGTGTTCATCGACGTCGTCGAATCCCAGGCCGCGATCCGCTATTTCGCGACCATCGGGCACCGCGTTCCGATCCACGCCACCGCCAGCGGCCGCGCGCTGCTGCTGCAATATTCACAGGAAGAGCGCGACTCCGTCTATCGTAAGATCGAGTTCAAGCAATACGGCCCGTCGACGCCGATCAGCATCGAGGCCGTCGAGATCGAGCTGCGCAATTCGATCGCGCGCGGCTATTGCCAGAGCTTTGCCGATTACAGCCGCGATCTCGCCGGCGCGGCGATCCCGCTGCCGATCGGTGATCGCCGGCTCTCGGTCGTCGTCGCAGGGCCGGAATTTCGCATTGGTCCAAAAGTGCCGGAGGTGGCCGCGCTGATCGCACGGACCGTCGACCGGCTGCGGCCGAAGACGACCGCGGCCTAAAGCCGGAGCCTCATTCGAGTCCCTGAACGGGCGGGGTCGAAGTCTCCGCCGGCGGAGCCGGGGCAGCTTGAACTGGCTGCACCGGAGGCGCGGCTTGAGCCGGCGGATTCGGATTGCTGGCGGCTCTGATCTGGCCGTTGGCATTCATCGCCTCACGTGCGCTCGGCGGAGCGCCGGTTGCGGCTGCGCGGTACGCCTCGCGGCGTGGCGGCTGCTGGTGTCTTGCCGACCGCGAACCTCTCACGCCCCATGACCTCGCGATTGAAGGACCGGCGGTATAGCCAATCACTGCACCCGCGACCGCACCGACCGGACCGAGCACGACGGCCCCGGACACGGCGCCTATCGCCGCAGCACCAGCGCGCTCCTGCGCAACGGCGCTCGCAGGCACGCCAGCCAGCAGCACGACCGCAGTGATCAGAACTTTCTTCATCGCAAGCGCCTCCCTCTCGGGAGATCACTCTTACTCAAATATGGCCGCACGAGGTTTGTTCGTTGCCCAACACGGGGCAATGGCCGATGGAACTCCGGCAATTCAAAGACCTCCGCCGCCACTCGCGGTTCCAGCGGGGCCAGATCACGGCGCGATCTTGTCGCTGGTAAATCCATTACCATCGAGCGCACGACGCACGGTGCCGTCTATCTTGGCTTCATCCAGGAAGCGCGCCGCCCAGGTCTTCGCCACGGCCTTGCCCTTGGGAACGACCACGACCACGCCGGTCGACTGGATCACCTCATCCAGCACCTTGGTTCCGGGCAGCTTTCGCGAAAGGTCTTCCAAGGCTCCCATTCCCATGGCGAGAGCATCGAGCTGCCCCTTGCCGATCAATTCGGCCGCCTCTTCCGGCTTCACGAACTTTGTCAGCTTCGCCTGCTTCAAGGATTTTTCGACCGTGCGTGACGTCGATGTCCCTTCGATACAGCCGACCCGCATGCCGGCGCGATCGACATCCGCAACGATCCGGATGTCCGATCCGGCGCGGGTGAGATAGCCGCTCATATAGGCGACGTAAGCGGGCCCTTGGTCCACGAACTGCTCGCGCTTGACGTCCGCCGGCATGAAAGAGAGATCCCAGACGTCCTTGCTGCCGGCGGCGGCGATCTCGTCGGAGCTCGGGTATTCGACGAGCTGAAGCGGAACGTGCAGCTTGTCAGCGGCAGCCTTGGCGAGTTCGACCGTAACGCCGCGCGGTTTTCCGGTCGATGGATCGCGCGTCGTCCAGAACGCCGACGCGGCCGGGCCGACGGCCACCGCCACGCGGAGCGCTCCCGTCGGCGCGATGTCGACGGGGCCTTCGGCTTTCGAGCTGGGAATGGAGGTCATGATGAAGACCAAGCCCAACGCAGCAATCAGACCACGCCGCAACATTTAGCGCCTCCAAGATTGGACAATCCGTCGACAAGCTGACGGCGCGCTCCCTCGCCCCCGTTCTTACGGGGAGAGGTAAAGAACTACACGATCTTGATCGACATATCCGGCAGGCCCTCGAGCTTGCACAGCAGAACGTCGCCCTTCACCACCGGGCCGACATTCTCCGGCGTGCCGGAATAGATGACGTCGCCGGCCTTCAGCTCGAACGCTTCGGAGAGCTTTGCGATCTGCTCGGCAACGCTCCAGATCATCTTGCTGAGATCCGAGTTCTGTTTCACCGTGCCGTTGATCGCGAGCGAAATGGCGCCCTTCTCGAAGTGGCCGGTTTTGCTCACGGGGTGGATAGGGCCGATCACCGCGGCGTGGTCAAAGCTCTTGCCGATCTCCCAGGGCTTCTTCTCCGCGGCCATGCCGTTCTGGAGATCGCGCCGGGTCATGTCGAGGCCGAGCGCGTAGCCATAGACGTGATCGAGCGCCTTGTCGGCCGGGATGCTGATGCCTCCCGATTTCAGCGCGGCGACCAGCTCGACCTCGTGATGATAGTTCTTGGTCAGCGACGGATAGGGGTGGTCGGCAACCTCGCCGATCGCGACGTTCTGGATCGCGTCCGTCGGCTTCTGGAAGAAGAAGGGTGGCTCGCGGTTCGGATCCGACCCGCGCTCGATCGCGTGCGCGGCATAGTTGCGGCCGATGCAGTAGATGCGGCGGACCTGGAACACCTGGGTCTCGCCGACGATCGGAATCGTGACCATCGGCACCGGGAAGATCGGCTTCGGTCCGGCCTGCGCGGCGGCCGGCGCCGCCTCAGTAAGGCCTGCCGCTGTCATCGCGGCTGCGGCCGTGAGCACGCTGCGTCGCGTGGTTTTTGTCATGGCTTCACTCCCTGATATTTGCCGTTTCTTGTCGAACGGTAGTCTTAGAGCCAAATGCGGGGCGGGCCAATGGCCCGCCCTGTACGTCTTAAGTCGCGACGCGATCGAAGAACGCGCGAACTTTTTGCGCGCACGCGTCCGGGTCAGTCGCGGCGACGTGATAGGAATCGCCCGGTAGCACTTCCAGCTTCGAGCCTGGAATCGTTTCCTGCCATGCCTTCACGGAGGCGACGTCGCCGAGACCGGAGCCGGTCGTGGTGATCACCAGCGCCGGGCGCTTGATGGACGGAAGCTCGCCGGTGACATCGACCGTCGGCACCATCTGCAAAAACGCCTCCAGCGTCGAAGCCTTGGTCTTCGACATCAGCTTGATCCACCAGTCCAGCGCCGCCGGCGGCAGCGACGAGCCGAGCCGGCCGGCCGTGGTCTCGCGCACCCAGGGCTCGACGCCCTGCTCGCGGATCTGCTTGCGCCAGGTCGGCGCCCGCTCGTTGAACGAGGTGAGCGAGGCCGGCGCACCGACCGCGGCGACTGCGATCACGCGATCCGGGTGTTTTGCGGTCAGGTGCATCGCCAGGGTGCCGCCGATCTTGCCGCCAACCAGGAAAACGCGATCGAGCTTCAGCACGTCCAGCATCCGGATGATGTCGTCGCCAAGGCCTGCGAAGCGATAGACATAATCGCCCTGCATCGGCGTCGAATCGCCGTAGCCGCGCAGATCCGGGCGCACCACGAGGTGATGCGTGGCGAAATAGGGCACCCAGCGCCGGAACGCCTCGCCGCTCTCGGCGAGCCCGTGCAGCATCACGACCGGCGGTTTGACGTCCCATGGCAGCAGATAATCATCGATGCGAACCGCAAGCTCGCAATCCTCGCTGACACCGATCTTCCGCAGTTCGCTACCCATCAGATACACCTCGTTCCGCCGCCATCGACATTGATGCAGGTACCAGTAATGAAGGACGCGCGGTCTGAACAGAGGAACGCGACGATGCCGGACACCTCGTGCGGCTGCCCGACGCGGCCGAGCGGAACCGAGGCGATCGCCGCAGCATTGGTCGCGCCCTGATCTTGCCCGGCGATCGCCGCACCTTGAGAGATGAGGCTGTCCCAGCGGTCGGTCTGCACCGGTCCGGGATTGACGCCGGTGACCAGCACATTGTCGGGCGCGCATTCCTCGGCGAGCGCCAGCGTGAAGTTCAGCAGCGCCGCGTTGACCGCGCCGCCCGCCATATAGGCCGCGCGCGGCTGGTGGCCGCTGCGGCCGATGATGTTGATGACGCGGCCCCAGCGGCGGTCGCGCATTTCCGGCAGGACATTGCGCGCACAGCGCATGTAGCCGAGCAGCTTCAGCTCGATCGATTTGGCCCAGGTCGCATCCGGCGTCTCCGCGATCCGGCCCATCGGAGAGGCGCCGGCGTTGTTGACGAGGATATCGATGCGGCCGAAGGCCTCGCGCGCGGTGGTCATCGCTCGCGCGATGTCGTCGGGCTTGGTCATGTCGCCGGCACAGGCGATCACACGCCGGCCGGTGTCCCGCGACATTTCCTGTGCTGACGCCGAAAGCCGCTCGGCATCGCGGGCGACGATGACGACATGCGCCTGCTCGCGCGCGAGTTCGGCGGCGATCGCGCGGCCGATACCGATGCTGCCGCCGGTAACGACGGCAACCTTGCCGCCCAGATTGAGATCCATGACGCTACCCTAATCCACTGTGGCGCCGGACGCCTTGACGAGCTTGCCCCACTTCGTGGTTTCGTCCGCCATGAACTGCCCGAACGCCGGCCCAAACACCGTGCCGGGCTCGGCGCCAAGCTCGGCAAGCCGCTTCTTGACGTCGGGCATCTTCAGAATGGTCTCGAGCTCGCCGCTCAGCTTGGCGAGCGCGGGTGCTGGCGTCTTGGCCGGCGCCACCAGCCCAAACCAGGACGAAGCCTCGAAGCCGGGAATGGTGTCGGCCACGGTCGGCACGTCGGGCAGTGCTTCCGCACGCTTGGTACCAGCAACCGCGATCGCATTGATGGCCCTGCCCTGCACCTGCGGCAGCACCGCCGGCATGTTGTCGAACATGAAGGGGATCTGGCCCGCGAGCAGATCGTTCATCGCTGGCGCGGCGCCGCGATAGGGCACGTGGACGATGTCCACGCCGGCCATGCTCTTGAGCAATTCGCCCGCCAGATGATTCGTCGAGCCGATGCCGGACGAGCCGAAATTGAGCGAGCCGGGCTTCGCCTTGGCCAGCGCGATCAGCTCACCCACGTTCTTCGCCTGCACCGACGGATTGACGACCAGCACAATCGGCACCGAGGCGATCAGCGCCACCGGCGCAAAGGCCTTGGCCGGATCGAACGGTAGCTTTTTGTAGAGGGAGCCGTTGATCGTCAGTGGAGGCGGCGCGGTCAGCAGCAGGGTGTAGCCATCGGGCTCTGCGCTCGCGACCGTCTCGGCGCCGATATTGCCACCGGCGCCGCCGCGGTTCTCAACGAGGAAGGTCTGGCCGTTCCGCTCGGTCAGCTTCTGCGCGACGATGCGGGCGATGATGTCGTTGGACCCACCGGCCGGGAACGGCACGATGATCTTGACGGGTCGGGAGGGATAATCCTGCGCTACCGCGAAGCCGGAGAACAGAACGGCCGCACAGGCGGCCACAAAGGTGCGTCGCATAACCCCGCGCATGGGCACTTCCTTGATGTTTGTCTTGTTGTTGATTGATTCATCACGCCGTCAGCAATGGCCTCAACTTGCCGACGTCGTCAAGCCGTTCGAGATTGCCGATCTGGTCGATCAGCCTCTCGGCCCTGTCACTGCCCAATACCGGTGCAATCAGATCCCGCGTCTTGGCCGCCACTGCTTCCGTGCTCAGCGGATTCTCCTTGGTGCCCGGCGGATACTTCGTGAAGTGCTCGACCTTCCTGCCATCGGTCAATGTCACCTCGACGACAGCACCGCGCGGCGCCGCCGGGTCCATCAGCGCCTTGTCGCCGGCCAGCGTCACCTTGGCGCGCTGCTCCAGGATCTTTGGATCATGCATCAACGCGACGTCGTGACTGTCATTGAACGACACGGCGCCCTTGACCAGCGCGACAGCCGCGAGATGCTGGCAGTTGACGTCTGGCATCGCGCTCTCGCCCACAATTCCCATCGCATCGGTCGGCAGCTTGACTAGAATATTACGCACATTATCTGGCGTGAGGCTGTGCTGCTTGCGCAACGTCAGCATTGCATCCAGGGGCGACTGGATGGGATAGCCGACCGAAAATGTCTTGATCGCCGTCTCCGTGACATAGAAGCGCTTGCCGAGATCCTTCACCATCTCTTCCGGCTTCGGATCGGTCGACAGCGCGATGAAGAGATTGTGGGTGCCATCGAGCACGTCGTCGACGCCGGTGAGGCCCGCTTTCACCATGTCGACCGCCATGACGCCGTTGCGGGCCCCCATGCCGGCAAAGTCGAACGCCTTCTCGATGTGATCGTGATCCTTCACCCAGCTCCACAGGCCGGACACCTGCTGCGACGAATAGGAGATCGCGTAGCGCATTCCCTTTTCATCGAGCCGCGCCAGCGATGCGGCGGCCCCGAGCGCGCCAAACGTCGAGGACGTCCCTTCGGCACTCCGATGCGAACCGCGGACGAGGTCGGGACCCAGAGCGAACAGCAGCCGGCAGGTCAGGTCGTAGCCGAGCGCGACGGCGCGAATGACGTCCTGTCCGCTGCGATGCTCGCGCTCGCCAATCGCGAGTGCAGCCGGCACGACCGAACACCCAGGATGCGCCTTGGTGACGGGCTCGAAATCGTCGGTCTCGTCGGCATGCGCACACATCGCGTTCGCCAACGCCGCGTTGACAGCCGTGGTCCGGAAATCGGAGCCGACGACGGACGCCTGTGCATCGCCGCCGAGGGTGCGCACATATTTCAGCGCCATTTCGCCCGGCCGCATGCGCGAGCCCGAAACCATCGCGCCGAGCGTATCGAGAATGCGGTGCTTGCATTCACGCAGCACCTGCTCCGGCAGCTCCTGGTCGCGCGCGACGACCATGTAGCGGGCGAGACGCTCGGTGACACCTGGGCTCGCCGCGAGAGCCGCACGGCCGCCGGTGGCGACCAAGGCGGCAACCGAACCGGCGGACTGCAGGAAACGGCGGCGTGACGGCATGCTGTTCTCCTCCGCGGTCAGGTTGCGACCGACATCCTTGCGATCTCCGCCGCGTTCGGCAGGTTCTCGACATTCCAGCAGGCGTCCATCACGCGCCGGATCGTCGCAGCAGGGATGATACCCTCTGCAAGGTCCGAGAATTTGGTTTCGAGCTGCTTGTCCGTCATCGGCACCTCGACGCTGCCGATCGCATGCTCGATGTAGCGGTTGAGCTTGCGGCCGTCCTTGAGCACGATGGTGAGATCGACCTGCTCCGGCTTGATGCCGGGTGTGATCACCGGATTCACCTTGCCGCGCAGCGCGACGACGGTCGGATCGGTCACGGCCCGGTCGCTGAACTGCTTCTCGCCGCCGGCGCCCTCGACGATGGCGACCGCGACCGCGTGATAGATGCTGAACTTGCCTTCGAGGCCCGCCTTCGGCGTCTTCTTGCCGGTGAGTTCCAGCACCAGGGGATGGACCTTGAGGTCGACGCGCTCGATCTGGTCCGCAGTCACCTTGCTCTCGTTGCGGAGCTGGATCGCGGCGTCGATCGCCGGGTGCATGACGATGCCGCAGGCGAATGGCTTGTAGGTATTGAGCGCGGCCTCATAGCGTTTGCCGAGGTCGCCGAGGATCTCGTTGTAGTCCTGCTTGGTGCTGATCGTGTTGGCCCAGCCGCGCTTGGCCTCGATCATGGCGTCGGACGAGGTGAAATTCTTCGAGGCCAGGATCGCCGCGAAAATGCCGCTTGATGCGGCACGGCCTGGATTGAAGCTCTTGTTCATCGAGCCGAAGGATTCCCGCAGGCCCACCGGCTGGGATGCGGCCAGTCCGAGCGCCCATGTCATCTGCTGCTCGTTCAGCTTCAACAGCTTGCCGACGGCCGCGGCCGAGCCGAACACACCGGCGGTGCCGGTGATGTGCCAGCCGACATCGTAATGGTTCGGATAGACCGAGTTGCCGATCCGGCACTCGGTCTCGACGCCGAGCACCAGCGCGTTCAGGAAATCCTTGCCCGATACCGGCTGCATCTCCGACAGCGCGAGAATGGCCGACGCCACGGGACCGGCAGGATGGATGATCGTCTTCAGGTGGGTGTCGTCATAGTCGAAGATATGGCTCGACACACCGTTGATGAAGGCCGCGTTCATGATGTCGAACCGCTCGCGCCGCCCGAACAGCGAGGCCTGCTGCGGCCCGGAGAACGGACCGAGCGCCGAGACCGCGATATCGACCGTCTCGTGATGCGATCCGCCGATGGCGACGCCGACCCAGTTCAGCAGCGTGCGCACGCCTTCCTTGCGCACATTGGCCGGCAGGTCGTCATAACTCGCGGTCACGAGATAATGCGCCAGCGCACGCGTCACCTCCTTGGGTGGCGCTGCTGCGGGCGTTGCGGCCGGCGTCTGCGCGAAGGCGGCGTTGGCGCCGACGGTTGCGAGCGGCAGCGCGGCCGCCGCCTGGAGCAGGGTCCTGCGATCAGTTTGCATGGGCAGCCTCCTTGACCTTGATCGATACCAGTTGCGCTGCAAGGCGGACCGCGCTTTCGAGCGCGCCGGTCTTGGCGACGCCCGTGCCGACGATGTCGAACGCGGTGCCATGCGACGGCGTAGTGAAGACGGTCTCAAGGCCCGCCGTGACGGTGACACCGCGGTTGAAGCCGCGCAGCTTGGTCGCGATCTGGCCCTGGTCGTGATACATCGCGACCACGCTGTCGAACTCGCCCGCGAAGGCGCGGATATAGACGGTGTCAGCGGGATATGGCCCGGTGCACGCAATGCCGCGCTTCGCAGCGGCTTCGACGGTCGGTCGGATCATCTCGATCTCGTCGCGGCCGAACAGGCCGTTCTCGCCGGCATGCGGATTGAGCGCGGCGACCGCGATGCGCGGCCTGGCGACGCCAGCCCTCCGCATCATGCGGTCGACCAGCTCGATCGAGTCCGTGATGCTCTCCGGATTGATGCCGTCGAGCGCCTCGCGCAGCGATTGATGCCCGGTGACGCGCGACATCCACTGGCCGTCGAGCACGTTCATCTCAGAGAAGTAAGTCTTATGCCCGAGCAGGCTCGCGAACATCTTGTGCTCGTCGGGGAACTTCCAGCCGCCGTCGAACATCGCGCGCTTGTTGAGCGGCGCGAAGGTAATGGCGTCAACCTCACCCGCCTTGGAGAAGTCGATCGCGCGCGACAGCGTCTCGCCGGTCAGCCGGCCGGACTCGGCGCTGGCTTTGCCGATCGGGAATTTGGCGGGATCGGTGTTGCCGAGGTCGACGAGCTGCACCGTGCCGCGGCCCCAATTGGCCGCCTTGGGCGAGGCAATCCGCTCGACCTTCAGGTTCACGCCGGCATGCGCCATGCCCATCTCGAGCACGCGGGCATCGCCGACAACGACGAGGCGGGCTGCGTCAGCAAGCCGGTCGTCGGAGAGGATGCGCGCGATCTGTTCGGGGCCAATGCCGGTACAGTCGCCAGGGGTCAGCGCAATGACGGGCAGTTCGTTGGTGTTGGTAGCCATATTGAAAGCCTTGGATCCTTACTTCACTGCTTGGATTTGAGCGGCGGACTGGGCCCAGTCCTCGCGGTTGAATTCTCCATCCCACTTCGCGACCACGATGGCGGCGACCGCGTTGCCGATGGTGTTGGTGATGGCGCGCGCCAGCGACATGAAGCGGTCGATGCCGAGCAGCAGCGCCAGTCCCTCCGCCGGCAACCCCGCGGCGATCACCGTCGCGGCGAGCGCGGCGAAAGCGCCGCCGGTGACGCCCGCGGCGCCTTTGCTGGTGAACAGCATCACCACGAACAGGCTCAATTGCTGGCCGGCCGACAATTCGATGCCGTAGACCTGGGCGACGAACATCGTGGAGAGCGGCAGCGTCAGCGCGACACCATCGAGATTGAAGGAATAGCCGGAGGGAATGACGAGGCCAGCGACTGCCCGCCCCACACCCGCCTTCGGCAGCTTCTCCATCATGCCGGGGATGGCAGTCTCCGACGAGGAGGTGCCGAGCACGACGAGCAGCTCGTTGCGCAAGAGGCGCAACAGGTCCATCAGGCGGATGCCGGCGAGACGGCAGATCACGTTGAGAATGACGAAGATGAAGAACGCCATCATCGCCCAGGCGGTGCCGACCAATAGCGCCAGCGCATAGAGCGTGGCGGCGCCGAACTTCGCCACGGTGAAAGCCATGGCACCAAAGGCGCCGATCGGCGCCAAGGCCACCACGACATGCACGACGCTGAAGACGAGTTCGGTGATCCGCTCAAGGCCCGTCCGCAGCGGAGCAGCCTTTTCGCCGAGCAGCAGCAAGCCGATGCCGCACAGAAGCGCGAGCACGAGAACCTGGAGCACGTCGCCGGCCGCGAACGCGCCGACAAAACTCTCCGGGATCATGTGCTGGATGTAGGCTGACAGCGACCCGACATGAGCCTGCGAATAGCGCGCGACGGTCTCGGCCTGCTGCGCGGTGGCATGCGCCACGCCGGCGCCGGGCTGCACCCAGCGCACCACCACGAAGCTGATCAACAGGCAGATCGTCGTCACGGCCTCGAAATAGGCAAAGGCCTTGAGGCCGATTCGGCCAACCGCCTTCATGTCACCGACCTGCGCGATGCCGGTGACCACCACCAGGAAAATCAGCGGCGCGATCGTCATCTTGATCAGCGAGATGAAGGCATCGCCGAGCGGCTTGAGTTCGACCGCGAAGGCCGGAAACAGAGCGCCGAGCAGCGCACACAGCGCGGCGCCGGCGACCACCAGAACATACTGCTCGCGCCAGAGCGGCTTGCGGCGCCGTTCGGAAACCGGGCTCAATATAGGCTCCGACAGCGGAGTTGCGGCGATCTGCAATTGATTTCCTCCAACGCATCGTCGCGCCATGCGTAGTGGCGCCTTGTTCTGGTTTTGCGCTGTTTACATTGGACCAGCAGCGCCCGAGGCGCTAATGCCGTATCGGTATGATTTGAGGACAAAACCGCATCATGGACCTGGTCTGGCTGGAGGATTTCCTTGCCATCGCCGAGGAAGGCGGGTTCTCGCGCGCGGCCCAGCGACGGCATGTGACCCAGCCGGCGCTGAGCCGCCGCATCAGGTCGCTCGAGGAGTGGCTGGGAACACCGCTGTTCGAACGTTCGACCCACACGATCACGCTGACGCCGGCCGGCGAGAGTTTTCGCCCCGTCGCGGAGGACGTGCTGCGCCGGGTCCTGGTCGGACGCGAGGAAGCGCTCGAAGTGGCGCGGCTGAAGGCCGAGACCATCACCTTTGCCGCCACGCATTCACTGTCGCAGACCTTCTTTCCGGAATGGATTCGCAACTCCGACAGCGCGCGGGCCGACTCGGCCGTTCAGCTCGTCGCTTCGAATTTCGCCGGCTGCGAGAAGCTACTTCTGGATGCGCAGGCCCATTTCATGCTGGCGCACTACCATCCGACGCTGGTGAGCCGGCTCGACATGGACCGCTTCCAGCGCGTCGATCTCGCGACCGACGTGCTGATCCCGATCAGCGCGCCGGCCGCAAAACCGGGCCGCGGTGGACGCAGCAGCAAAAAGGCACAGCCTCGTTATGCCCTGCCCGGCGCATCGGGCGCGCCGCTGCCCTATCTCGCCTATCACCCCGGCTCGGGCGTGGGGCGGCTCGTCACCTCGTTCCTGGCCGCGAAGGATTCGACGGCGTGGCTGGCGCCCGGCTTCGCCGCGCCGGTCATGCTGCTGGTCGACATGGCGCGCGAAGGGCGCGGCGTGACGTGGGCTCCGATGAGCCTCGTCCGCGCCGATCTCGACAGCGGCCGCCTGTTGCGCGCCGGCGGCGCGGATTGGGACATTCCGATCAGCGTCTCGCTGTTCCGCACGCGGGCCCGCATGACCCGGGCGGCCGAGAATTTCTGGAATTCGGTGCGCAAGGGCCGGCCGGGAGGGAAATCCATCGCCCCCGCGCCGCGGACCAGATGACCGTGTCGCGGATCAAGTCGGCCTTCGGACTGCTTCGGCCGCAGATGCTGCTGATGAGCCTGCTCGCTGCCACAACGTTAGACGCGGCGCACGCCGGCGGCGCCTCCATCGCACCCGCCGAGCTGAAGGCGATCGGGACGATCGATGCGCGCTTTCAATCCTACAATATCGAGATGGTGGAGGTAACCGGCGGCTGGTTCTGGAAGCCTTATCCGCGAACAATGCGCGCGCTCGATGAGCGGGATCGTTACGGCGAGAGGCCGCCGATCGATCTTGCCAATGCGCGGCTGCGCAAGCTCGCCGCCGCTTTGGCGCCGGCCTATCTGCGCGTGAGCGGCACCTGGGCCAATGCGACGTTCTTTGCCGACACGGACCAT
Organism: Bradyrhizobium sp. 613_E4_N2_2; assembly: GCF_052075995.1. Classification (NCBI taxonomy): domain Bacteria; kingdom Pseudomonadati; phylum Pseudomonadota; class Alphaproteobacteria; order Hyphomicrobiales; family Nitrobacteraceae; genus Bradyrhizobium; species Bradyrhizobium sp. 613_E4_N2_2. The sequence goes on along the minus strand of NZ_CP197234.1, from coordinate 1,832,221 downwards.
GCGCCAGCCAAGCCCCCGCCGGGATTCAATGACGTGCTCAGCCGCAACCGATGGCGCGACGTCATCGACTTCGCGCGCGCAGTCGACGCGGAGATCGTCACCTCCTTCGCGATCAGTCCGGGCAGCCGCGATGCGGATGGCGTGTGGAAGACCGATCAGGCGCAGCGCCTGATCGACGCGACGCGTTCGCTGGGTGGCCACATCGCGGCGGTGGAATTCATGAACGAGCCGACGCTTGCGGCGACGAACGGCGCACCGCCGGGATATGATGCGGCCGCTTATGGCCGGGACTTCAGGATCTTTCGCGAATGGATGCAACGCGCGGCGCCCGAGACGTTGATCGTCGGTCCGGGTTCAACCGGCGACGCGCCGTTGCCATCCGGGTCGGGCATCACCACGCGCGATCTGCTGGCCGCATCCGCCCCCGGCATCGATCGCTTCTCCTATCATCACTACAACACGCTCTCGCCGCGCTGCGGCGGCCGCGACGATCCGGCGCAGGCGCTCTCCGCGGACTGGCTGGCACGCACCGACGCGACGTTCGCGACCTATCGGGCCCTGCGCGACGCATTCGAGCCGGGCAAGCCGATCTGGCTGACGGAGACGGCAAACGCCGCCTGCGGCGGCAATCCATCGGACAAGACCTTTCTCGACACATTCCGCTATCTCGACCAGCACGGACGCCTGGCGAGGGCCGGCGTCCAGGTGGTGATGCACAACACGCTGGCCGCCAGCGACTACGGCCTGCTCGACGAGGGAACGTTCCGTCCGCGGCCGAGCTACTGGGCTGCGCTGCTCTGGCATCGGCTGATGGGAACGATCGTGCTCGACGCGAACCCGGTCGCCGCGCCAGATCTCCATCTCTACGCGCATTGCCATCCGGGCATGCGGGGCGCCGTGTCCATGCTCGCAATCAACGCGTCGCGGCACGCATCATTGACCCTGACGCTGTCACACCCCGCCGAGCGTTACACGATACATGCGAGGCGGCTGCAAGACGCGACAGTTCAGCTGAACGGCAAGACGCTCGCGCTGAGTGCCGACGACGAACTGCCCCGACTTGAGCCGCGCGCAACACCTGCGGGGGCGATCCGGCTGGTGCCGGCGACCGTCACCTTCCTGGCGTTTCCGGACGCAGCAAACCCCGCCTGCCGGTGACGGCCCTTACGACTTCAGCGCGTCGCGCGCCGTCTCCGGCGCCATCAGCGTCGCGATGATCGTGATGACCGACAGCGCGATGATGTAGACCGACACCGGCCAGTAGGCGCCGGCCCATGCGAGCAGCGCCGTTGCGATCAGCGGCGAGAAGCCGCCGCTCAGCGCCGCCGCGACATTGGCGCCCAGCGAGGCGCCGCTGTAGCGCACCTGGGTGCGGAACAGTTCCGGCATGAACGCCGCCTTCGGCCCGAACAGCAGGGCGTGCGTCAGCGTCATCGTGACGACGAGCGCGAACGTGATCAGCGCCGGCTCCCTGGTGTCGAGGAACCAGAACAGCGGAAACGCCAGCGCCACCGAGAACACCCCGCCGGCGAGATACAGCGCCCTGCGGCCGAAGATATCGGAGAGCCAGCCGGCGAGCGGCAGCGTCGCGAACTCGACGAGCGCGGCATAGACCACCGCGTTCAGGATCACCTGGCGAGGCAGGCCGAGTTTCGTCGTCGCATAGACCACGGTGAAGACGGTGAGGAGATAGGCGAGCCCGACCTCCGACACCGTGATGCCGATCGCGAGCAGAAAACTGCGCCAGTCGCGGCGCAGCACCTCCAGCACCGGCTGCGCCAGCACTTCCTTGCGCTCGACGACTTCCTTGAAATGCGGCGTTTCCGCGAGCTTGAGCCGCACGATGAAGCCGACGCCGACGAGCAGGATGCTGATCAGGAACGGCACGCGCCAGCCCCAGCTCAAAAAGTCCGCCTCGGGCAGTTGCGTCATCAGGCCGAAGATACCGGTTGAGGCGGCGACGCCGACCGGAAAGCCGATCTGAACTAGGCTGCCGTAGAAGCCGCGGCGATCACCGGCGTGCTCGATCACCATCACGACCGCGCCGCTCCATTCGCCCCCGAGCCCGATGCCCTGGACGAAGCGCAGGATGATGAGCAGGATCGGCGCCCAGACGCCGATCTGGCTGTAAGTCGGCAGGCAGCCGATCAGGAAGGTGCCGAGCCCCATCGCGATCATGGTCGCGACCAGCATGGTCTTGCGGCCGAGCCGGTCGCCGTAATGCCCGATGATCGCGCCGCCGATCGGACGCGCCACGAAGCCAACCGCATAGGTCGAGAACGCCACCAGCGTTCCGACGAAGGGATCGAAGCTCGGAAAGAACAGCTTGTTGAAGACAAGTGCAGCTGCCGTGCCGTAGATCAGGAAATCGTACCACTCGATCGCGGTGCCGAGTGCGCTCGCCCACACCACATGCGCCGTCGTCGATCTCTCCGTCGCCGCGGAGACCCCCGTTGCTGCCGTCATGCCCTGCCCCAAAAGATTCCTGGCGGCATCATGGCTAATCGCGATGGCGGTTGCAACCTGCGGAGGTGTGATCTCTGTGCGAGACTACGATGCGAGATTTTGCGCGTCGCTGCTCCCGCACTCCGTCATTGCGAGGAGCTCTTGCGACGAAGCAATCCAGGCTGCCTCCGCGGAGAAAGTCTGGATTGCTTCGCTGCGCTCGCAATGACGGGTGTGGCGGCAGTTGCGCGCACGCCTCCGGCAATGTCTCCCGGGCGACCATGGAACTCATCGACCCCCCTTATTCGCCATTGACAAACTCATTCGTTAATATCTAACTAACCGCCAACTGATAACCGGCCGCGCCAAGCGGCTCATAAAAGAGAGGGATCGACGATGAGAGGGCTTTTGGCCTGCACCTTGCTCGCGGCCATGACTTCGGCTGCCATGACCACGGCGGCGCGCGCGCAAGTCTCCGACGACGCGGTGCGGATCGGCGTGCTGACGGATCTGTCGAGCTGGGGCCGTGACAACAGCGGGCCGGGGTCGGTCGAAGCCGCCAAGATGGCGGTCGAGGAATTCGGGCCGACCGTACTCGGCAAACCGATCGAGATCATCAGCGCCGACCACCAGATGAAAACCGACGTCGGCGTACAGATCGTGCGCGGCTGGTTCGACAACGGCAAGGTCGACGCCGTCGTCGACATCCCCAACTCCGGCATCGCGATCGCCGTGCACAACATGGTGCGCGAGCGCAACAAGATCGCGCTGCTCTCCGGCCCCGGCGCGAGCTCGCTCACCGACGAGCTGTGCAGCCCGAACACCGTGCACTTCACCTACGATACCTACGCGCTGTCCAAGGTGACGGCCTCCGCCGTGATCAAGGAAGGCGGCAAGTCCTGGTACTTCATCACCGCGGACTACGCTTTCGGCCAGCAGCTCGAAAAGGACGCCACGCGGTTCATCAACGAGATGGGCGGCAAGGTGCTGGGCGGCGTGAAGCATCCGACCAACACAGCCGACTTCTCCTCCTTTGCGCTCCAGGCGCAGAGTTCGAAGGCCGACGTGGTGGCGTTCGCCAATGCCGGCCAGGACACCGACAACGCCATCAAGCAGTCCGGCGAGTTCGGCCTGGTACAGGGCGGCCAGAAGCTGGTCGGTCTCCTGATGTTCGACACCGACGTGCATGCGGTCGGCCTGAAGGCCGCGCAGGGCACCTACATGACAACGGCGTCCTACTGGAACATGGACGAGGCGACGCGCGCCTGGTCGAAGAAATTCTACGAGCGCACCAAGGTGATGCCGACCATGATCCAGACCGGCGTCTACGGTTCGGTGCTGCATTATCTGAAGGGCATCAAGGCCGCCGGCACCGACGACCCCGCCAAGGTGATGGCAAAGATGCGCGAGCTGCCGATCGAGGATACCTTCGTCCATGGCGGAAAATTGCGCGAGGACGGCCGCGTCATCCGCGACATGTATCTCGCCAAGGTGAAATCGCCCGAGCAGTCCAAGGAGCCGTGGGACTATCTGGAGATCGTCAAGACCGTGAAGGGTGAGGACGCCTTCCGCCCGGTCTCCGAATCCAAATGTCCGCTGCTGAAGAAATGAGGCCCGCATGACCGGCAACGAGCGCAACGCAATTGAGACTTACGAGTGCGATGTGCTCGTGGCCGGATCGGGTGCCTCCGGCATGTCGGCCGCGATCACCGCGGGTTATCGCGGCCTCGACGTGCTGATCGTCGAGAAGGAGCCGCGCTTCGGCGGCACCACCGCCCGCTCCGGCGGCTGGCTCTGGATCCCCGGCACCTCGCTGGCGAAGGCCTACGGCATCGAGGAGACGCCGGAGCAGGCCCGCACCTACTTGCGGCACGAAGCCGGCAACAACTTCGATGCCGCGCGGGTCGATGCATTCCTGAGTGCGGGTCCGGAAGCGGTCGATTTCTTCACCACCAGGACCGCGCTGCGCTTCGACATGCCGCTGGTGTTTCCCGACTATCACGCCGAAGCGCCGGGCGGCGCGCAGGGCGGCCGCTCCATGGTGACGCGCCCGTTCGACGGCCGCGAGCTCGGTGACCAGATCAAGACGCTGGGTATGCCGCTGCCCGAGCTGACCGTGTTCGGCATGATGCTCGGCTCCGGCAAGGAGATCATCCATTTCATGCGCGTGACGAAGTCGCTGACCTCGGCGGTATACGTCGCCAAGCGCCTGTCACGGCACCTGATAGACGTGCTGCGGTATGGCCGCGGCATGACCTTGACCAACGGCAACGCGCTCGCCGGGCGCCTCGCAAAATCCGCGCAGGATCTGAAGATTCCGATGTGGCTGTCCTCGCCGGTGCGCGAGCTCATAGTCGAGAACGGCGCGGTCACTGGCGCCATTGTGACTCGCGAAGGACGCGAGATCCGCATTCGCGCGCGCCAAGGCGTCGTTCTCGCTTGCGGCGGCTTCCCGCATGACGTCGAACGCCGCAAGAAGATGTTTCCACACGCACCGACCGGCCATGAGCACTATTCGCCGGGACCGACCGGCAACACCGGCGACGGCCTGCGCCTTGCAGAGAGCGCTGGCGGGCACGTCGAGGATCGCCTGCCGAACGCGGCGGCCTGGGTGCCGGTGTCGGTGACCAAACGCAAGGATGGTTCGAGCGGCGTGATGCCGCATTTCATCGACCGCGCCAAACCTGGCGTGATCGCGGTGATGCGGGACGGCAAGCGCTTTGCCAATGAGGGCAATTCCTATCACGACTTCGTCCAGGCCATGATCAAGGCCGCGAAGCCCGGCGAGGAGATTGCGGCGTATCTCGTCTGCGATCACCCGACGCTGCGCAAATACGGCCTCGGCTGCGTGCCGCCGTTCCCGATGCCGCTCGGTCATCACCTCGATACCGGCTATCTCATGCGTGGCGACACGCTGGAGGCGCTCGCGGCAAAGGCCGGCATCGATGCGACGGCGTTCACCGAGACGGTCAGGCAGTTCAATGCGACTGCGCCGCAAGGGCACGACGCCGCCTTCGGCAAAGGTTCAAAAGCCTATAACCGCTACCAGGGCGACGCCATGCACGGCCCGAATCCCTGCATCGCACCGATCAAGAACGGCCCGTTCTACGCCATCAAGATGGTGATCGGCGATCTCGGCACCTATGCCGGCATCGTCACCGACGAGAACGCGCGGGCGCTGGACGCCGAAGGCCGGGTGATTCCCGGGCTCTATGCCGCGGGCAACGACATGGCGAGCATCATGGGCGGCAATTATCCCGGTGCCGGCATCACGCTTGGGCCGGCGCTGACCTTCGGCTACATTGCCGGCCGTCATCTCGCCGACAGCGCCGCCAAGCGCAACGCGGCGTAAGCCACGCGCCAGGAGACGCATGAAGAGAGAAAGCCGCGGCATCCAGTCGATCGAGGTCGGCGGAGAATTGCTTCGCGCGCTCGCGAGATGCGGCGAGCCGATGATGCTGCGCGATCTCGCGCGCGAGGCCGGCATGACGCCGGCCAAGGCGCATCCCTATCTCGCCAGCTTCTCCCGCATCGGGCTGATCGAGCAGGACGAGACCACCGGCCGCTACGAGATCGGCGCGCTGGCGCTGGAGCTCGGCCTGATCAGCCTGCGCCGCCTCTCCGGCGTGCGGATCGCGCGTCCGAAGATCGCAGGCCTCGCGAGCCAGATCGGCCATGCCGTCTCGCTCGCGGTCTGGGGCACCCACGGCCCGACCGTGGTGCAACTGGAGGAGCCCGGCCAGCCCGTGCACATCGTGATGCGCGCTGGTTCGGTCATGGCGCTGCTGGAGACGGCTACAGGCCGGGCGTTTGCTGCCTTCCTACCGGAGAAGACGATCAACGCCGCGCTCGAGAGCGGCCTCGACCGTCATGGCGTCGGCTACAATCCGAAGCGGGCGGTGAAGGGCGCGAAGGTCGCCGAGATGCTCACGGAGGTCCGCAAGCACGGCCTCGCCCGCGCGCTCGGCGATCCCCTGCCCGGCGTCAATGCATTCTCGGCACCGGTATTCGACCATTCCGGCCATGTCGCGCTGGTGATCACCGCGATGGGGCCGGAAGGCACTTTTGATGCGCGCTGGGACAGCCCCATTGCCCATGCCCTGCGCGACTGCGCCGGTGGGATCTCGAAGCGGCTGGGCTACGGGATGACGATCGCGGCGGAGTGAGGCCTGTTAGGCCGGCGACACGCGCACCTCCTCCGCGGAGATCGATCCGCTGTCGACGACGAGCGCGACGGCGCCGCTGGTCAATGGGAGATCGCCCGTGTCCTGAACGCTGAAGAGTTTTTTACCATCGACATGGGCTTCGATGTCGGTTCCGGCCACGCGCAGCTCAATCCGATATCTCCGGTCGAGCTGCCAGTCGAAGCGTTCGCTGGCGAGCACGAGTTCGTCATGCACGCGCTTGACCAAACGGACGCGGCCGCCCTCGGCACGGTCGAACATCAGCGCGTAATAGCGCTCGCGTCCCTGCACCCGCGCCGCGAGGCCCCAGGCGTTCGCCAGCAGCGGCATGATCTCGGACGTTACGCGATAATCCTTCCAGTCGCGCGTACCTTGCGCGATGAAGCCAAGCCCGTCGCCATTGGTAACGCGCAGGCCCTCCCAGCGGGTCTGGAACTGGCTGACATTGTTGACCCAGGCGTGCTTCCACATCGTGCTCAGATTGTTGTCCGGCCGTTTCAGCACGGTGTCAGGCGCGCCACCCCAGGTCAGATAGTCGAGATAGAGCGTGCCATCGACGCCGAGCGGATCGCGCGTTTCGATCTCCACCCCGATCTCGAAGATCGGATAGGCATGGGTCTCCGGCACCTCCCAGCTCAGCACGGCGTGACAGCCGCCGGTCAGTTCCTGCGCATCGCCGTAGATCTGGATCAGCTCGTCGTGCTCGTCATAGACGCTGGAAAACAGTCGCACCGCCACGGTGCCGCTATCCGCTTCCGATTCAATCCGGCACTCCACCCGTTGCCCCGAATACAGCGTCGGACAGGCCACAAGCTGGTAGGTCGGCATCGTAAACACCTCCTTGTCGAAGAAGGTGGGGCTCGCAACGCGTGCCACGCGTCCGGGCGCCAGACGGCGGAAGTCGATCGCCAGACTCCGCTCCCCAGTGCGGCTGTGGCCGGCGACATTGCTGAGCTCGACCTCGTGGAGCCGTGCGGGCGAGCCGCCCTTCACGTGGAAGCCCTGCAGGCTGCCCGGAAAGTTGAAGTTGAAGCGCGCGCCGTCCTTGGCGACCGCCAGCGCCGGCGCACCGGCGAGCGCAAGCCCGGCCGCGACCAGCGACTGCGTCTCGATCACGGCGTCGGAGATCGCAGCGCCACCATCGGCCGTCGAGATGTACATGCGGTCGGCGATGGGGGTGCGGAAGTCCGGCCCGGCGTCGAGGCCGGCAAGTCCGGTGCGGATGCCGAACAGGCAGCCGACATTGCCGGCATTGCAGTCGGTATCCCAGCCGGCCGTGTTGGCGATGCGCATCGCCTCCTGAAAGCTGTTCCCGCCGTAGAGCGTCGCCAGAATGATCAGCGCGTGGTTGGGCACGACATGGCAATTGCCGAGGAATTTGTCGTAGCCGTAACGTTCGGCGATCAGCGCACGGGTCCGTTCCCAGTCGTTGCCGTTGTCGCCGGCGTGCCATTCCCGGACGTCGTTGACGACGCGCCGGATCAGCGCGTCCTTCGGCACGAAGCCGAGCCCGACATCGATCAGCTTCTGCACGTCGTGCTCGACGAAGGCCAGCGCCTCCATCGCCGCGAGCAGTTTTGCGGCATGCACGGATTCACCATCATGGCTCACGCGCCCGGCCTGCTCGGCCAGATAAGCGGCCTGCTCCGGATTACCCGGGCTCACCATCGCCCAGCCGTCGATGAAGATTTGCGCACCGATCTGCTCGGCTACGGTCGTGCCGTTCAGCGCAATCGAGCCGCTCTGCGGCGCCGGGATACCGGACTTCAGCCGCAGATAGGCGGTGTGCTCGGTGGAATTGCCGATGCCACCCCACCACAGGATGGCGCGCTCCTCGACGATGTAGTTCAGCCAGGCTTGCCCGATCTGCCTCGAGGTGAGACGCTTCGGATAGCCATTGTCGGCAAGCGCGCGGGGAAACGCAAACGTGCCGGAGACGTCGTCGTCGGTGACGACGAGATGATGGGATCGCAACGCGACGTCACGACGCTCGTTGACATAGTAGTTGATCGGCCCGAGCTCCTTCATGATACGCTCATAGGTCCAGCCCTCGAAGGGCCGGCCGAGGTAGACACCGATGAGCTTGCCAAGCACGCCGGCATAGACCCGCTCCGCGTAGTCATGAGGAATAGCTGTCACGAGTTCACTCCCATATCCAATTGCTTGGCCCGCGGGTCAGACCGACGAGCGCTTCATGATCTCGAATTTCAATTCATGGCTCTGGCCCGGCGCCGCGAGCCCGCCCGGTTGCAACCGCTTGACCAGCGTCTCCGCCGCAAGCGCGCCGAGATCGAACTCCGGTTGCCGCACCGTGGTGAGCCCGAGCAGCTTTGCGACCGGGATATCGTCGAAGCCGGCGATTGCAATGTCGCTGGGGATCGAGAGCCCGGCTGCACGCGCCGCCTCCATCGCACCGAGCGCCAGCACGTCGCTCGCGCCGAACACGGCGGTCGGGCGATCGCCCTTTCTTTCGAGCAGCCGCTTCATCGCACGCGCGCCGGATTCCTCGGAATAGGCGCTATCGGTAATGAAATCTGGCGCAAGTCCTGCTTCCCGCATCACCGCGCCGTAACCCTGCGCGCGCCGCTGACTCGGGCCGAACTCGGCCTGGATCATGGCAATGCGCCGATGCCCGCGCGCAATCAGAAGTCGCGTCATTTCCGCGGCCGCTTCGGCATTGTCGATATAGACGCTGTCGATCGCGAGCGGTCCGTCCGGCTTGTGCTGGCTCTCCAGCCGCACCAGCGGGATGCCCTTACGCGCGAGCACGGCGAGCTGGGGCGCCCGCAGATGAAAGAACGTTGCGACGACGCCGTCGGCCCGTCCCTGGAGCAGCCAGTCGATGGCGCGGGCCTCGCCTTCCGGCCGCCCGTCGGTGTCGAAGATCAGGACGTCATAGCCAGCCGGCGCCGCGACCGTCTGCAATCCCCGGACGAGGCCTGGATAGAACGGATTGGTGATATCTGGAATGACACAGGCAAACGTCATGGTCCGCGCGCTGCGCAGCATCCGCGCCGGATGGTTCGGCTGATAACCCAGCTCCTGTGCGACCTGAAGAATGCGCGTGCGCGTCGCAGGCGGAACGGACGGCGTCTCCGTCTTGTTCAGGACAAGCGACACCGCGGCCTGCGAAACACCGGCCGCGAGCGCGATATCCTTCTGCGTGGGGCGGGCTGGCGCCTGTTTGTCGCGCCCCTTCCCCCGCTTCGTCCTCGTTGTTGACGTCGCCATTTGGCTTAGTTATACGTATTACTAAAGGAAAATCAACAATCACCGCCAATGACCTGAGGAAACCGAGGTTCATCGCCATGACCATGACCCGACGCCAGCTTGTTGCCGCCATCCCCGCTGCCGCGCTTGCCGTTAGCTTGCCGCGCGACGTTCGCGCCGAGGACGGGCGCAAGGTCGTGACTTTCTGGTTCGGCCAGGCGAATTCGGACGGCCAGGCCGCGCTGCGCAACGATTTGGTCGAGGCGTTCAACGCCTCGCAGGACAAATATCTGCTCCAGCTCGAGGTGAAGGGCGCCGCCGTCAACAACCTCCTGAAGGTCGCACTCGTCGCCGGTAACGGCCCGGACATCGTGCAGACAGCGGGTCCCGCCTATCTCACCGCGATCGCGAATGCCGGCCAGGTGCTGCCGCTCGACGATTTCGCCGAGAAGTACAAGTGGAAGGATCGCTTCCTGGCACCGCTGCTCAACACCAGCGTCTACGGCGGCAAGCTCTACGCGCTGCCGCGCGACTACGAGTCGATGCACCTGTTCTATAACAAGGAGCTGTTCAAGCAGAACGGCTGGAAGCAGCCGACCAACCGGCAGGAGATGGAGGCGATCGCAGACGCAGCGCTCGCCAAAGGCATCATCCCCTTCGGCGCCGGCAATGCCGACTGGAAGGGCGTGAACGAGTGGCTGATGACGGTGTTCTTCAACAACGTCGCTGGCCCCGACAACGTGCGCAAGGCACTTGCCGGCGAACTGCCCTGGACCGCGCCGCCGTTCGTCGAGGCGGTCGAACTGTCAAAGGCGTGGTACAACAAGGGCTATTTCGGCAAGAACTATTTCTCGCTGACCATCGAGCAGAGCTTCCTCCAGGTCGTCAACGCCAAGGCGGCGATGGCGTTCAGCGGCACCTGGTCGTTCGGCACCAAATCCTACGGCATGTCGAAGCCCGATACCGTGATGGACGTCATGCCGACGCCGACCCTCGGCTCGGCCTTCACGGGATCACTGGTACATCTCGCCTGCGGCGCGACGCTGTCGATCGCCAAGAACTCGCAGAATGCGGAAGGCGCAGCCGCAGTGTTCGAGTTCATGCTGACGCGCAAGTTCTACGAGACCATGAACCGCGACTGGCCCGGCAAATGGGCACTCCCGGTGAAGGACCTGCCGCCGGACATGCTCCAGGGCATCGGCTATCCCCTATTCGAGAAGACGATCGCGAATCTGCACGAAGCGTTCAGCAAGGGGCAGTACGGCTTCACCACCTGGACGTTCTGGCCCGGCGCCACCAACTCCTATCTGATCGAAGGCATCGAGCAGGTCTGGCTCAACAAGATTACGCCGGACGCTTACCTCACGCGGATGCAGACGCTCTTCAGCCAGGAAGCAAAGGAAGGCAAGGTGCCGCCGCTGCCGCCGCGGACGGCCTGACGCACGATGTGGCTCTTCGCGCTTCCAGCGCTCCTGATTAACGTCTGCATCATCCTGGTTCCCGCCGTGCTGACATTCACGGCGGCGTTCTTCATGTGGGACGGTGTCGGAAAGCCGGCGTGGGCGGGACTGGCCAACTTCCAGAACATGTTCGCCGATCCCGTGTTCTGGTCGGCGCTGACAAATAACTTCATCTGGACGGCGATCTTCCTCACCGTGCCGGTCTGCCTCGCGCTCGTGATGGCAGCCGCGCTGCTGATGGCGCCGAAGGCGCGCATCGTGGTCCAGTCCATCATCTTCCTGCCGCGCATCATCGCTGTCGCAGTCACGGGCCGCATCTTTCAGGGCATGATCTTCAGCCCCGCGACCGGCGTCGTCGCCTGGTTGAACGAGCACGGCTTTTCGATCTCCGATCCCCTCGCCGATCCCGACCGCTCGCTCTATGCTGTGGCCGCGGTCGACATCTGGCACTGGTGGGGATTTCTCGCGGTCGTGTTCCTGTCGGCGATGCGGCAGATCAGCATCGACCAGATCGAAGCCGCGCGGCTCGACGGAGCCGGCTTCTTTGCTTTGTTCCGCTACGTTCTGATCCCGGGCATCCGCCCGACCCTGACCTTGATGCTGATCCTGACCGTGATCTGGTCGTTCCAGGTCTTCGAATTCATCTTCATCGTCACCCGCGGCGGCCCCGCCTATGGCAGCGAGGTGCTGGCGACGTTTGCCTACCGCCACGCCTTCTTCGAAGGCGACGTCGGCCAGGCTGCAGCCGCCGCCTGCGTCATGAGCCTGTTCGGCCTGTGTGCCACCGCCGTCTATCTCTGGCTCCAGATCACCGACGACGCGCAATCGACATGATCGGGGATCGCTGGAGCAGGACATTCAGCCTCGGGCTGATCGGCATCGCATCGTTCAGCTCGCTGCTGCCGATCGTGCTCGCCGTGATGAACGCACTGAAGACGACGGTCGAGATCGGCAGCAATCCGCTCGCGCTGCCGACCCAGTTGCACTGGGAGAATTTTTCCTCCGCCTGGCGCAACGCCCAACTCGGCCCGAGCCTGCTGCACAGTGCCGAAGTCGCGATCCTGACCATTCTGATGGTGTGCGTCACCGCGACGCCCTGCGCCTATGTGCTTGCGCGGCAGAAGGGAAAATTCTGGCGCTTCATCACCTTCTACTTCATGGCCACGATCACCGTGCCCGTGCAGCTCTATCTCTACCCGCTCTACTTCATCTTCGCGAAGCTCGGGCTGGTCAATTCGATCCCCGCGGTGGCGCTGATCTACACGGCGATGTTCTCGCCGTTTGCGATTTTCCTCTTGCGCACCTACGCGCTCGCGATTCCCGTCGCGCTCGAGGAAGCAGCCCAAGTTGACGGCGCAAAGCCGTGGCAGACCTTCTGGTACGTGATCCTGCCGATGATGCGGCCCGGGCTGCTCACGGTCGCCATCATCGTCGGGCTGAACGCCTGGAACGAGTTCGTCATCGCCGTGACGTTCCTGCAGAACGACAGCAACGTCACCGCGATCGTGCGCTTCTACAATCTGACCGGCCAGTATTCGACCGACTGGGGCGAGATGCTGGCCGCAGCCGTCACCATCGTGCTGCCGATCGTTGCGATCTTCGTGCTGCTGCAGCGTCAGTTCATCGACGGCATGACGTCGGGCGCGGTGAAGTCTTGAAGCCCTACTTCTCCTTCACCGGCACCGTGTAGTTCAGGATCAACCGCCCGCCATCCGGATAGATCGTCTGCCCGGTGATGTAAGACGCATCATCACTCGCCAGGAACGCCACGACGGAGGCCACCTCGCTCGGCTCACCGCCGCGACCCGCCGGCGTGCGTGACATCACCGTCTTGCGGGCATCCTCCGAGGTGTAGATGGACGACGCCACCATGTCGGTCAAAATCGTGCCCGGCCCGACCGCCACGACGCGGATGTTGTGCGGAGCGAGCGCGACGGCGGCGACCGAGGTCAGCTGCTTCATGCCGCCCTTGGAGATGGCGTAGGTCGCAAGCGTCGGGATCGCCAGCAGCGCGTTCACCGAGGACATGTTGATGATGACCCCGCCGCCGCCCTGCGCGATCATCTGCTTGGCCGCCGCCTGGACGCCGAAGAACGCGCCCTTCAGATTGATGCCGATGATTTCGTCGAATTCCTCTTCCGAAATCTCCAGGATGTCGCGGTTGCGGGCGACGCCGGCATTGTTGACCATGATGTCGAGCCGGCCGAATTCCCTGACCGCGGTCGCCACCGCGCGATCGACGTCCGCACGCCGCGCGACGTGACATGGCACGGCATACAATTCCTTGGGCTTGCCCAGCTCGTTGACCGTCTTCTCGAGCTCATCCGTATCGACGTCCGAGATGACGACCTTGACGCCGTCGTCGAGGAACCGCTTTGCGCACGCCTTGCCGATGCCGCGCGCTGCGCCGGTGATGACGGCGACCTTGCCGGATAGTTTCATGGGTCTCACTCCAGGATAGCTGCTTGGGCAGCGAGCTATCCCGGAGAGGACCCCGGTTCAAGCCGCCGCGAAGCCGAGATGAGCACGGAACCGGTTCTTGATAAAGACGGCATCGCGCGAGGGCAGCGAGCGCGGCGGATTTTCCGCCAGAACCTTGATGACAAAAAGCCGCGGGCCGTCGGCCGGTCCGGCGATCTGCGCGGCGAGGCGCTGCACCTCCTCGAGCGTCCGCACGGTCCCGGTCGCGGCGAAGCCGCAGGCGGCGGCAATTGCCGTGAGATCGACGCCGCGGCCGGTGTGGCTCGCCTGCATGCCGGTCTCGCCAAAATGCTGATTGTCGATCACGACGATGTCGAGATTGCGCGGACGCGCGACGCCGATGGTGGCGATGCCGCCGAGACCCATCAACTGCTCGCCATCGCCCGTCAACGCAAGGACGCGCTTGCCCGGCTGCGCCTGCGCGAGCCCAAGCGCGATCAACGCGGCACCACCCATTGCGCCCCAGAGATAAAAATTGCCGTCGTGATCCCCCACGGAATGCAGGTCGTAGGTGGGCGAGCCGAGACCGGAGACGACCAGCGTGTCCTTGCGGTCCTTCAGGAGCGCGGCGACAGCGGCGCGACGATCGAGTTGAGCTTGCATCGGCATCACCACTTCTTCTTGCCGATCAGGCGCTGCCCGATCAGGACCGCAATCTGCTGATCGGACTCGTAGGCGAGCGATGCCGCCGATTCGACGGTCTCGACCAGATCCTCCGCCGTCTCCGCGCGCATCACTTTCAGGCCGATCGCTTCCAGCGACGGCTGCGTCGCCCGGCTCATCGGCACCTGCCACGGATTGAATTCGGCCCATTCGCCGCGCATGGTCACCAGCATCAGCAGCGGAAAGCGCCCGATCGCCGACAGCGACAGCATGTTGATGCAATTGCCGACGCCGCTCGACTGCATCAGCAGCACGCTGCGCTGACCGCCGAGCCAGGCGCCGGCGGCGATGGCGATGCCCTCCTCCTCGGTCGTCAGCACGTTGGTGGTGACGTCGCGGTCGGCCGAGAACATGCGGATGAGCTGGCTGTGGCCGGCATCCGGCACGTAGGACATCTGCCTGACGTCGGCGGCTTTGAGGATACGATAGAGCTCGGACGGCCAGTCGTCGCTGCTGCGCGTTTCAGGATTCGGTTGAGGGCTGTGCACCGCGAGGTCTCCGTGAAATTCGAGCGGACCCTAGCGATTATTCCGCGCGACGGCTCTGACCGTCTGGCACGATCAGGTATTGAAGGATTGTATAGCTGCCTTTTCCGTTGTCGCCTGGACCAGAGCACGATGCGCATGACTGCGCCCTCTCCCCTTGTGGGAGAGGGCATCACCGCAGGAAGATACAAACTCATTGGGGTGAGGGGTATCTCTCGGCGCATTCATATGCATCGATATGCGCGGAGAGATACCCCTCATCCGGCGCTTCGCGCCACCTTCTCCCACAAGGGGAGAAGGGAAGAGACACTGTCGCTTGGACTAGCGACTCAATTCGCCGCAGACCTCGCCGCAGCCGGCATGTAGATCTGCGCGTAGCCTTCCTTGATCGCCGAGGTGATGCGATCCAATCGGCGGTCGATGTGCTTCTCCAGCACCGAGACGCAGGCCTCTTCGTCGCGCGCTTTCAGTCCTTCGACGACAGCGCGGTGCTCGGCCTGGGTGTTGGAGCGGTTGATGCGGTCCATGTCGATCCAGCGCACGAAGCGGATGCGGGCGTTGACGTTGCGCAGCACGCGCAGCATCTCGGCGTTGTTCGACATCCCCATCAGCCGCTCGTGAAAGGTCTCGTCGAGTTCGACCAGCTCCACCGACGAACGCTCGCCGGGATCGGGACCGGTGGCTTCGAGGAATTTCAGGAGCGCGTCGATGTCCTCGTCCCTGGCGCGCTTGATGGCAAGGCGGATCGAGGCGACCTCGATCGACTTGCGCAGCTCGTAGAGATCGAAGATCTCGTGCGCGTCGAGCTCGCGGCAGAAGAAGCCCTTGCCCGGCGTGAAGCGCAGGAAGCCTTCGGTGTTGAGACGGTTGAGCGCTTCGCGCAGCGGCGTGCGGCTGACGCCGAGGCGTTTTGCCAGCTCGCCCTCGTTGAGCCGTTCGCCCGGCTTGAACTCATAGCTCACGGCCATCGCCTTGAGCTGTTCATAGACGCGATCGACGATACTATCGGAAGCCAGTTCCACGTTGCTCTTCATAAGCTGCATTCATGCCCGAACACAGCCCAATATACCGGGGCTGCATGGACGATTGCAATCCAAACAGCTGCCTAGCACATCTTGTGCATAGCTTTGCGACAGCCGGGCTCAGGCAAACGCGCGCGGGCGCAGTCCAGCATGAAACCAGGTGATCATGGAATAGATGTCGTAGACCGGCAGGCCAACTTCGGCCTGCAGAGCTGCCGCATAAGGCGGCATGTTGGTGCATTCGAGCACGATGGCGCCGACATCCGGATTTTTCGCGACCAGCTCCTTGCCCGCCTCGACCACGTCACGCTCGGCCTGGGCCACATCCATGTCATCCTTCTCGGCCTTGATCAGGACGCGAAAGAATTCCTTGCCGTGCTCGGTGCCGACCAGTGGCGTATCGAGCGGCACGCCGGCGCCTTCGAGATGGGCCGGCGTCAAGGTCGAACCTGATACCGTGACGAGGCCGACGCGCTTGCCTGGCGGCAAGGTCGCCTGCACCCACGGCACCTGCATCAGCGACGAGGTCGCAACGGGAACGCCGACGGCGGCCGCGATCTCCTTCTGAAACAGCGAGAGGAAGCCGCAATTGGTGGTGATGGCTTCCGCGCCCAACCGGACCAGATCCTTCGCCGCCTCGATGAAATCCGGCAGCAGGCCGGCGGCGCCCTTCAGCACCACCTTCTCCGGCGACGCGCCGCTCACCACGCGATAGAGCACGGGGAACGGCCAGGTCGTGCCGTTGCCCATGTCGCCGGGAATGCGGGGAAAGCGCGCTTCCAGCATCAAAATGCCGAGCGGCGCGCCATAGATGGCCTTGCCGCCGCGGGCGATGCGAGAGGACGAGTTGGCTGGATAGGTCATGGTGCGTTCTCAGAGGAAGCGAGTGGGCGCGAACGGCGCAAGCGGGATCTCCGGCTGCTTGCCGCTCAGGAGCTGGGCGACCAGACGGCCGGTGCGCGCCGATCCGACCAGGCCGACATGGCCATGGCCGAAGGCGTAGACGATATCGCACGAGGCACGCGCATGGCCGATGCAGGGCAGCCCATCCGGCATGCTCGGCCGATGGCCGAACCAGGTTTTGATGCGCGAATCTGGAATATCCTTCGGCAGTTTCGGGAACATGCTGAAGAGGTTGTTGCGCAGGATTTCGGCGCGCTTCCAGTTCGGCGCGGCCTCGAGGCCCGCGATCTCGACCGTGCCGGCGGCGCGCAGGCCCTTGTCGGTCCAGTTCACCACCATGCTGACGTCGGACGCCATCATCGAGCTGCGCGGACCCGATTCCGGGTTCTCGATCATGACGTGATAGCCGCGCTCGGTTTCGAGCGGCAAGGGATCGCCGACGGATGCGGTGAGCTGTTTTGACCGCGCGCCGGCGGCGACCACCGCGGCATCGCAAGCAATCTCACCGGTCTCGGTGAGAACGGCAACGAGCTTGTTGCCTGAAAGCTTCAGACCGGTCGCCCTGGCATGAACGAGCTTGGCACCGCTCGCGAGCGCATGCTGGGCCAGCGCCGCAACGTAAGCGCCGGGATCACGGCAGCGTCCGGCCTCCTCCACCACCACGCCAAAGGTGTAGCGCGGATGCAGATCCGGCTCGCGCTGACGCATCTCGTCGGCGTTCAGCTCCATCCATTCGACGCCGACTTTCTTGCGCAGGCGCCAGCCGAGATTGCTGTCGAAATTGCCGCGCGACGGGAATACGTGCATCACGCCGTTGCGCTCGACCAACTCGGGCACGCCCGCTTCTTCCGCGAGCTTCTTGTGCAGCAGCGGCGCGTCCTTCAGCAGATCGCGCAGCGCAAACGCCGTCTTCTCGACCCGTGCCTCGGTCCAGCCGGAGAGCAAATACTTGACCAGCCAGGGCAGCGCCTTCGGCAAGTAAGACCAGCGGATCGCGAGCGGGCCGAGCGGGTCCATCAGATAACCCGGCACCTTCTTCCAGAGGCCCGGCTCGGCCGGCGGAATCACCGAATGGGAGGAGAGCCAGCCGGCATTGCCGTAGCTCGCCGCCTGTTCGCCACCGGGCTCGCCTGCGTCGATCAGCGTGACGCGATGCCCCTCGCGCAGCGCCTCGATGGCGCTGATCACGCCGACCGCGCCGGCTCCGATGATAGCGACGTGGCGGCCTTCCGACATCGGCTACGCCTTCACCGCCGGCGCGAAATCCTTGCCGACCGAGATCGCGCGCGGATCGATGATGCAGTGGAGGATCGACGGCTTGCCCGAAGCGAGCGCGCGCTCGAACGCCGGCGCAAACTCTTCGGTGCGCTCGACGCGCTCGCCATGGCCACCGAATGCCTTCGCATACATCGCAAAGTCAGGGTTCTTGAGCTGAGTTCCGACCACGCGGCCAGGATAATCACGCTCCTGGTGCATACGGATGGTGCCGTATTGCGAGTTGTCGACGACGATGACCACCAGCGGCGCGTCGTACTGCACGGCGGTCGCGAATTCCTGGCCATTCATCAGGAAGCAGCCATCACCGGCAAAGGCGACGACGACGCGATCCGGATATTGCCGCTTTGCAAGCACCGCAGCCGGCACGCCATATCCCATCGAGCCCGAAGTCGGCGCGAGCTGGGCGGCAAAGCTGTGGAAACGGTGATGGCGATGGATCCAGCCGGCATAGTTGCCGGCGCCGTTGCAGACGATCGCGTCCTTCGGCAGGCGGTCGCGGAGCCAGGTCATGACCTGGCCGTACTGGAATGTGCCCGGCAGCTCACGCGCCTTGTCGGTCCAGGCGAGGTAATCGGCATGCGCCTTGGCGGCCTCGCCCTTCCAGGCAACGGCGCCAGCGGGCTTCAGCGTCTCGACGGCGGCCGCGAACGCGGCAGGCGTCGCCTGGATCGCGAGCTCAGGCTGGTAGATGCGCCCGAGCTCTTCCGAGCCCGGATGCACGTGGATCAGCTTCTGCTTCGGCGTCGGGATATCGAACAGCGTGTAGGACGAGGACGGCATCTCCGACATGCGGCCGCCGATCAGGAGAATGACGTCGGCGTTGTCGATGCGCGCCTTCAGGCCCGGGCTCGGCCCGATGCCGAGATCGCCGGCATAATGCGAATGATCGGCATCGATCAGCGAGGCCCGGCGGAACGAGGTCGCGACCGGCAGGTCGAACCGTTCGGCGAAGCGCGCGATGCTCTTGGTCGCCTCATCCGTCCAGCGCGAGCCGCCGAGGATGACGAGCGGCGCCTTGGCGCTCGCGAGCATGGCGCCGACGCGCTCGAGATCTGATGGTGCCGGCCAGCTCACGGCCGGCTCGATGCGCATGGCGTCGGCAACGGCCGCCGTCTCGGTCAGCATGTTCTCCGGCAGCGCGATCACCACGGGGCCCGGACGGCCCTGCATGGCGACGCGGAAGGCACGCGCGACCAGCTCCGGAATGCGATCGGGGCGATCGATCTCGACGGCCCATTTCGCCATGGTGCCGAACACCGCCTTGTAGTCGAGCTCCTGGAACGCCTCGCGCTCGCGCATGCCGGTGTCGACCTGTCCGACGAACAGGATCATCGGCGTCGAATCCTGCATCGCGATGTGGACGCCGTGGCTGGCA
Organism: Bradyrhizobium sp. 613_E4_N2_2; assembly: GCF_052075995.1. Classification (NCBI taxonomy): domain Bacteria; kingdom Pseudomonadati; phylum Pseudomonadota; class Alphaproteobacteria; order Hyphomicrobiales; family Nitrobacteraceae; genus Bradyrhizobium; species Bradyrhizobium sp. 613_E4_N2_2. The sequence continues at coordinate 1,812,715 of NZ_CP197234.1, read as the reverse complement.
TTGGTGGCACCGGGGCCGCGGGTGACGAAGCAGATTCCGGGACGGCCGGTGAGCTTGCCATAGGCTTCCGCCATCATCGCAGCACCACCCTCGGCGCGGCAGATCACGACGTCGATCGGGCTGTCATGCAGCGCGTCGAGTGCCGCGAGGTAGCTCTCGCCCGGCACGCAGGTGACGCGCTCGACGCCTTGGGCGACGAGCTGATCGATCAGGATCTGGCCCCCGGTGCGGGTGTTGCGAATGGTCATGACAGCTCCCTGCAGGCTTTGGCGATGCGCATCACGGCCTCGCGCAAGTTTTGTTCCGAGGTGGCGTAGGACAGGCGGAAATAAGGTGCAAGGCCGAAACAGCTGCCCGGCACCACGGCCACGTCATGCCTCTCCAGCAGGAAGCGGCAGAACGCGGCGTCGCTATCGATAACGGTCCCATCCGGCGTGCGGCGGCCGATCAGGCCGGCGCAGCTCGCATAGGTATAGAACGCCCCTTCCGGCCGGCGGCAGCTGACGCCGTCGATGGCGTTGAGCGCATCGACCACGATGTCTCGGCGGCGCTGGAACGCGGCACGGCGCTCGATCAGCACGTCCTGCGGGCCGGTCAGCGCGGCGATCGCAGCGGCCTGGCTCACCGAGGAGGGATTGGTCGTGCTCTGGCTCTGCACCACCGCCATCGCTGCGATCAATTCGCGCGGGCCGCCGCCATAGCCGACGCGCCAGCCGGTCATGGCGTAGGCCTTGGAAACACCATTCACGGTCAGCGTGCGTGATTTCAGGCTCGGCTCGAGCGCCGCTGCGGTCACGAACGGCATGCCGTCATAGATCAGGTGCTCGTAGATATCGTCCGCCATCAACCAGACATGCGGATGGCGCTTGAGCACATCCAGGATCGGGCGAAGCTGCGCGGCCGAATAGGCGGCTCCGGTCGGATTGGACGGCGAGTTCAGCAGCAGCCAGCGCGTCTTCGGCGTGATCGCGCGTTCGAGATCGGCGGCGTCGAGGCGAAACCCGTTCTCCTCGCGGCAGAGCACGTCCACCGGCGTGCCGTCGGCGATGCGCACCATGTCGGCATAGCTGGTCCAATAGGGCGCGGCGAGGATGACCTCGTCCCCGGGGCTGAGCGTCGCCATGAAGGCGTTGTGGATCACCTGCTTGGCGCCGGCGCCTGCGGTGATCTCGTCGGCGGCATAGACGAGATCGTTCTCGCGGCGGAATTTCTCGGCGATCGCCGCCTTCAATTCCACGGTGCCGTCGAGGATGGTGTATTTGGTCTGGCCGGCGCGGATGGCGCGCTCGGCCGCGTCCTTGGCATGATCAGGCGTATCGAAGTCAGGCTCGCCGGCGCCCAGCACGATCACCGGTCGCCCCTCACGCTTCAGCCGCTGCGCGACCGCGCCGATCTTGAGGATCTCGGAGACGCCGATCGCGCTGATGCGCTGGGCGGGACGGAAGGTCGATGCGGGCGCCTGGACAGTCACGGCCGAGCCTCAACTGCGCGCGGCGATCGCGATCACCTCGATACGGAAGGCGGGATCGGCAAGCTCGACCTTGCCGCAAGCGCGGGTCGGCGTGTTGCCGGGCACGACCCAGGCATCATAGACCGCATTCATGGCGTCGAAATCGTCCATGTTCTTGAGCCAGACCTGCACGCTGAGCAGGCGGGACTTGTCGGTGCCGGCGCGCGCCAGCATGTCGTCGACCTTCGCCAGCGCCTCTTTCGTTTGCTGGGTGATATCAGCGGCCTTGGTATCCGCCACCTGACCTGCGAGGAAGACGAGATCGCCGAACACGGAAGCGCGGCTGCGGCGGGCGTTCTGGTCGATGCGAGTGATATCCGACATGGGATGTCCTTATGTCTTTACTTGCCGGTGGCGATGATGCGGCGGCAGTGGTCGAGCGCCGCGCCGATGAGATTGTCACTCGCCTCGGGCGTGCGGAACGCCGAATGCGCCGATAGCGTCACGTTCGGCAGCTTGGTCACGGGATGACCGGCGGGAAGCGGCTCGACGGTGAAGACGTCGAGGCCGGCATGGGCGATGTGGCCGGAGCGCAGCGCATCCAGCATTGCGTCTTCATCGACCACAGCGCCGCGCGCCGTGTTGATCAGAATGCTGCCGGGGCGCATCTGCGCGATGCGCTCGCGCGACAGGAAACCCTTGGTCTCGTCGTTGAGCAAGAGATGCAGCGAGACGACGTGGCTCTCGGCGAGCAGCTTCTGCAGCGAGACGAACTCGACGCCGGGATGGGTCTTCGGCGTCCTGTTCCAGGCGATCACCTTCATGCCGCAGCCCGCCGCCATGCGCGCGGCTTCCGCCGCGATGCCGCCGAAGCCGATCAGGCCGAGCGTCTTGCCGGTGAGCTGCATCGCGTCACGGCGCAGCCAGTTGCCCTCGCGCATGCCGCGGTCCATCTCGCCAAAATTTCGCGCAGACGCCCACATCAGCGCGATCGCGCATTCGGCAACGGCCGTATCGCCATAACCCTTGATGGTGTGGACGGAGACGCCGCGCTCAGCGAGCTCTTCCGGATTCATGTAGCTGCGCGCGCCGGTGCCGAGGAAGACGACGTGCTTCAGCTTCGCGCATTTCTCGGCAATCGCTGATGGCACCGCCGTGTGGTCGACGATCATGATCTCGGCATCGCCGAGCAGGCCGGGCAGATCGTCGGGCTTGATCGAGGGATTGCGGTTGATGCTGACCGGCAGCTTCTGCGAGGCCAGCAGCTTGTCGGTCACCGCCGCCAGGGTCTCGTTCGCATCGACGAATAGGGCGCGCACAGGCCTCTCCTTCAGCTCACTTCCGTATTGCGTTCAGTCTTGTATTCAGACTTAAATGCAATTTACAACCCCTCCCCATCAGGAATTTTGCGCAATCCTGCCAAGATATTGGGCTCATTTCTGCCTTGCCGCCCAAATGGCCAGCAAGTCGAAATACCGTATTGCATTTTATCCTGAATACAGAAATAGTCCAGAGGCCGGACACGATCCGACCCAGATTCCAGGGAGACAGAGACCATGAATCGCAGGGATGCTCTCACCACAGTCGCGCTGGCAGGCGCAGCGATCGCCGCCGCGAGCGGCTCGGCCAAGGCCGATGCGCCGGCCTCCACGCTCGACCGCATCAAGAAGAATGGCGTGCTGCGCGTCGCCGTCATCGTCGGCCAGGAGCCCTATTTCCATAAGGACCTCGCCACCAACGAATGGTCGGGCGCCTGCATCGACATGGCCAAGGACATCGCCGGCAAGCTGGGCGCCAAGGTCGAGACGCTGGAATCGACCTGGGGCAACCAGATCCTCGATCTCCAGGCCGACAAGGTCGACCTCGCCTTCGCCGTGAACCCGACGCCGGAGCGCGCGCTCGTCATCGACTTCTCGACGCCGATCCTGGTGCACTCCTTCACCGTCATCACCAAGAAGGGCTTTGCCAAGCCGCAGACCTGGGCCGAGCTCAACAAGCCCGAGGTCAAGATCGCCGTCGATATCGGCTCGACCCACGAGACGATCGCGCGCCGCTACTGCCCGAAGGCGACCATCCTCGGCTTCAAGAACCGCGACGAGGCGATCCTGGCGGTTGCGACCGGCCGCGCCGACTGCAACGTCTCGCTGGCGGTGCTTTCGGTCTCGACGCTGAAGAAGAACCCGAACCTCGGCGATCTCGCCATTCCGCGCCCGCTGCTGACGCTGCCGACCAACATGGGCATCCGCGCCGAGAGCGACCGCCGCTACAAGGATTTCCTCAGCGCCTGGGCCGACTACAACCGCGCGATGGGCCAGACCCGCGAATGGATGCTCAAGGGTTTTGAGGCGGTCGGCCTCACCGCCGACGATCTCCCGCCCGAAGTGCAGTTCTGACGGTCGATCGATGTACGTCTGGGACTTCGCGGCGCTCAAGCCGTATTGGGGCCTGATCTGCCAAGGGCTCCTGGTCACCGTGTATTACACGGTGACCACGGTGGTCGCGGGTCTCGCCATCGGACTGTTCGTCGGCATCCTGCGCACGACGGCACCGCGCTGGGTCACGGTGCCGTTGCGTCTCTATATCGAGGTGTTCCGCTGCACGCCGCTGCTGGTGCAGCTGATCTGGGTCTACTACGCCCTGCCCGTGCTGATCGGCGTCGACATGTCGCCGGCGATGGCCTGCTTCATCGCGCTGTCGCTCTATGCCGGCTCGTTCTATGCGGAAATCTTCCGTGGCGGCATCGAGGCCGTCGACACCGGCCAGTGGGAGGCCGGCCGCGCCATCGGCATGCGCCGCGGCAAGATCTTTCGCCGCATCGTGCTGCCGCAGGCGACGCAGGTGATGATCCCCTCCTTCATCAACCAGACCATCATGCAGCTCAAGAACACCTCGCTGGTGTCGGTGGTCGCGGTCGGTGACCTGCTTTACCAGGGCACTGTCATCACGGCGTCGAGCTACAAGCCGCTCGAGGTCTACACCACGATCGCCGTGCTCTATTTCGTCGTGCTGTTCCCGCTGACGCTGGTCGCTGATAGGGTCGAGCTGAGGATGGGAGCGCACCGATGAGTGCTCTGATCGCTGACAACATCCACAAGGCGTTCGGCGACCACGAGGTGCTCAAGGGCGTCTCGCTCTCGGTCGCACGCGGCGAGGTCGTCACCCTGATCGGCGCCTCCGGCTCCGGCAAGTCCACCTTCCTGCGCTGCCTGAACCTCCTGGAAATGCCGCAGCAGGGCGAGCTTGCGATCGGCACGCACAAATTCGCCTTCGGCAAAGGCATGCGCGCCGCCGGCGATGCGCAGCTCGCGCTGCTTCGGCGCAGCGTCGGCATGGTGTTCCAGCATTTCAACCTGTTCCCGCACATGTCGGTGCTCGCAAACGTCACAGAGGGGCCGGTGCAGGTGAAGGGCATGGCGCGAAACGAAGCCGATGCGCTCGGCCGCGATCTGCTCGCCAAGGTCGGCCTCGCCGACAAGGCCGATGCCTTTCCGAGCCGCCTGTCCGGCGGCCAGAAGCAGCGCGTCGCGATCGCGCGCGCGCTCGCCATGAAGCCGGACGTGATGCTGTTCGACGAGCCGACCTCGGCGCTCGATCCCGAGCTTGTCGGCGAAGTCCTCTCCGTCATCCGCAGCCTTGCGAGCGAAGGCATGACCATGGTGCTGGTGACGCACGAGATGGCCTTCGCCGCCGACGTCTCCACCCGCGTCGGCTTCATGAACGACGGCATCATGGCCGAGATCGGCACGCCCGAAGAGACCATCCGCCAGCCCCGCAGCGAACGGCTGAAGTCCTTCCTCAGCCGGTTTCACGAGACGCATTAGACTGCCTGGCACGACCTTTCCGAATCGGTGGGGACACCCATGAAACTCCGCGGCGGCTTCACGAATTACGGCGAGACGATCGGCATCCTGATGCTCGATACCCGCTTCCCGCGCCCGCGCGGCGACATCGGCAATGCGCTCTCCTATGATTTCCCGGTGCGCTACAAGATCGTGCGCGGCGCACACGCCACAAGGATCATGGGCGACCATCCCGATCCCGCCCTGCTCGAGCCGTTCATCGCGGCGGCCCGCGAGCTGGAAGCCGACGGCGTCAAGGCGATCACGACGAGCTGTGGCTTCCTCGCGCCATTCCAGAAACAACTCGCGGCCGCCGTGAACATCCCGGTCTTCACCTCGAGCCTGATCCAGGCACCGTTGATCCATGCCATGCTGCCGCCGGGCAAGGTCATCGGCATCTTCACCGAACGCGGCCACCACATGAACGAGGGGCATTTCCGCGGTGTCGGCTGGTCGCCGGACGAGATCCCCGTCCAGATCCAGGGCATGAAGCCCGATGCGCAGTTTCCCGCAACCTACATTCTCGGCCGCGAGGAACTGGACACCGACGTCCTCCGCGCCGAGATGATCGAGATGACGGAAGCCTTCATGGCGTCCTGCAAAAACCCGGGTGCGATCCTGTTCGAATGCACCAACATGTGCCCGTTCTCGCGGGACGTCGCCGAAGTCTCGGGCCTTCCGGTGTTCGACATCAACACGTTGATCAACTTCTTCTATCGCGCGGCCCATCCCGTGCCATTCTTGCGCTGATCGCCCTTCCAGACGATCAGCGGCAATTGAATCGATTGTCAATCGCGCCAAAGGCGCGGCAAAAATTCACACCATACTCTTCGTGCGAATTCGCAAATGCTGCGGGGTCGTCGTTTGACAGCATCGGCGCTTGCGCGGCACGCTGACCACGCCGGTCCAACCTTCGACGACGCTCGCTGGAGCGTGCCTGTTCGACCTCACGTCCCGCGAGGACGCGCGAAAGGAACATCGACATGATCGAGCTCACGGTCAACGGGACCAAGCGCCAGGTCGACGTCGTTCCCGAGATGCCCCTGCTCTGGGTGCTCCGCGACGAGCTCGGCATCACCAGTCCGAAATATGGCTGCGGCGTCGCGCAATGCGGTGCCTGCACCGTCCAGATCGACGGAGCCGCCGTGCGATCCTGCCAGGCCCGCATCGGCGATCTCGCCGGCAAGTCGGTCGTCACGCTCGAAGGATTGGACAACAGGGAGCAGCATCCCGTTCTGCAGGCCTGGATCGAGCATCAGGTTCCGCAATGCGGCTACTGCCAGACCGGCCAGATCATGCAGGCCATCTCGCTGCTTGGATTGATCGACAAGCCGACGGACGAGGACATCAACGAGGTGATGTCCGGCAACCTCTGCCGTTGCGGCACCTACCCGCGCATTCGCACCGCGATCCACGCGGCTGCCGCAAAGATGGTGGGGAAGTGAAATGGGACACCAGACGCTTTCCCGCCGCGCCTTCGTTTTCGGCTCTGCCGCCGTGGCTGGCGGCATCGCATTCGGCGCCTACAGCGACATCGCGCAAGCCGCGACTGCCAGCGAAAATCCACTGACCGCGGGCCTTGCGCCGAATTCCGTGACCTTCAATCCCTGGGTCGAGATCAGCCCCGAAAAAATCACGCTGATCGCCCAGCACGCCGATATCGGCCAGGGCGTCGGCTCGGTGCAGCCGATCATGATCGCCGAAGAGATGGACCTCGAGCCCGGCCAGTTCGAAGTCCGATTTGCAGGCCCGAGCCCGGCGTATTTCAACACCGGCTTCGCCGACGAGTTCGCGCCGTTCGTGGCCGCGGACCAAAGTCCCGCCGCCGAGGAAGCGCGCGCCAAGACGCTCGAATGGCTGAGAGAGTCCGGCCTGCAGATGACCGGCGGGTCGAGTACGCTGCCGGACACCTATGAAAAGCTGCGCGTTGCCGGCGCGGTCGCGCGCGAGACGTTGAAGGCCGCCGCTGCCAAGCGTTCGGGTGTCGCCGTGGCCGACCTGCGCACCCAATCAGGCCATGTGATCCTGCCCAACGGCACCAAGATCGCCTACGTCGATCTCTCCGCGGACGCCGCAAAGATTCCGCCGGTGCTCGATGCCAAGCCGCGCGATCCGTCGAAATGGCGCATGCTGGGCAAGCCGATGATGCGCCTCGACGTTCGCGCGAAGGTCTTGGGCGAGCTGAAGTTCGGCATCGACCAGAAGATGGACGGCATGCTGTATGCCGCCGTCAAGCTGAACCCTGGCAAGGGCCAGCCCCTGAAGTCATACGACGCCGGCAAGGCGCGATCGATGCCGGGGGTCAAGAAGATCCTGGAAATCAAGAATGGCGTCGCGGTGATCGCCACGAACAGCTGGTACGCGATGAAGGCGGTCGACGCCGTCACTTGCGAGTGGGCGCCCTCGGCCTATCCCGCCGAGCAGGCGGATCATTGGAAGGTTCTTGAATCCTCGTTCAAGCCTGAATTCCTGGGCAAGGAGTGGCGGAAGATCGGCGATATCGAAGCCGGGCTGAAGACGGGCAAGCTTGTCGAGGCCGAATATCGCGCGCCCTATGTGGGGCATCAGCCGCTCGAGCCGTTGAACGGGATCGGCCTCGTCACCGACAAGGGGATGGAGATCTGGGTCGGCCATCAGAGCCCCCGTTTCGTGCAATATGTCGCGGCGACGGCGATTGGCCTCAAGCCGGAACAGATCACCTTCCACAATCAGTGGACGGGTGGAAGCTTTGGCCACCGTCTCGAGTACGAGAACGTCCGCGTTCTCGCCGAGATCGCCAATCAGATGAAGGGAACGCCGATCAAGCTGGTGTTCTCGCGCGAGGAGGATTTCCTCCAGGACATTCCGCGGCAGATTGCGATCGCCCGGCACCGAGGCAGCATCGACAAGAGCAAGATCGTCGCAGCCGATCTGCAACTGGCCTCGACTGCTCCGCTCAAGGGGCTGCTCGAGCGTTCGGGCACACCCTCGAAGGATCCCGATGGGCAATTGGCTGCCGGCCTGTGGAATGTCTATTACGACATCCCCAATTTCCGGGCCACAAGCTACGAGGCGCAAGGACTTTCGCCTAGCACCACGTGGCGGTCGGTCGGCGCCTCGACATCGGGCTTCTTCACCGAAAGCTTCATCGACGAGCTGATCCACGCGGCGGGTCTCGATCCCATGAAGGCGCGCATCGCGATGTGCACCGTGCCGCATTATCGCAAGGTGCTGGAAACGGTCGCGGAGATGTCGGACTGGAAGGGACCACTCGGAAACGGCAGGGGCCGCGGCGTCGCGTTCGTTGAATCCTTCGGCACGCCGACAGCCGAAGTCGTCGAAGTCACGAAGACGGAGCGAGGCATCAGGATCGACAAGGTCTGGGTCGCTGTCGACGTCGGCAAGGTGGTCGATCCCGTCAACTTCGAGAACCAGGTGCAGGGCGGCGTCATCTGGGGCCTCGGCCACGCCATCAATTGCGAGCTCACCTACGCCAAGGGCGCGGTGCAGCAGACCAACTACAATCATCACGAAGCGATGCGGATCTACCAATGCCCCGTCATCGAAGTTCGCGGGCTCGAGAACGATCCCAAGGTGAGAGGCGTCGGAGAGCCGCCTGTTCCGCCAGCCGCCCCTGCACTCGCCAACGCTATCTTCGCCGCGACCGGGCAGCGCATCCGCGAAATGCCTTTCAACAAGTTCATCGATTTCGTGTGAGACGAGCCATGAAGAGTTCTCTCATTGCACTCGCTTTCGCCGCTTCGACAATTGCGGCTCTCACGGGGATTGTCGCGGCCAAGGACGAGGCGAACAAGGATGCTTTGCCGCCGGGCAGCGTCAGCCGCGCCGAAGGTCTGGAGGCCTGGAAGCGGATCGAAGCCGTGGTGACCCATCCGCGCTGTGCCAACTGCCACGTCGACGCCAAGGCCATACCGATCTGGACGCCGGCAGGCGAAACCAGGCCGCGCGTGCACGGCATGAACATCCACGGCGGCGACAGCCGCATCGGGGCCGAGAAGGTCGCCTGCTCGACCTGTCACATGACCTCCACCCAGGCGAACGACCCGGCGCCGTCACCGCCGCGTGCCGGCATCGACTGGCAGCTGGCGCCGGTCGAGTTCATCTGGTTCGGCAAGAGCGGCGCCGAGATCTGTACGCAGCTGAAGGACCCCAAGCGCAATGGCGGCCGCGACGCCGTAGGCCTGCTGGCGCATTTGCGGCACGACGCATCGTTGAACGGCTTCATCCCGCGCGGATGGGCGCCCGGAGCCGGCCGCACGACCCCACCGGGCACCTTCGAGGACCACGTCAAGGACATGGCCCTGTGGGGCGCTGCGGGACAACCGTGTCCGAACTGACGGTCTTGCTGTTGCCTAGCGGCAGGCCTGCTCGCGCTGAACCCAACCCGTCGCAATCGCGCTTGCCCAGTTGAGCATGCCTTTGCTGCGCGCCAGTGCGGCCATGGCCGCGGTGTCATAGGGCACGTAGCGGATCGTCGCGGACCAGCCTGCGCCGGCATGCTCCAGAATCGCGTAGCACGCATGCGGCGTACCGACCTCGACCACGTAGGGAACGGGCACCTTCCCGTCATAACCGGGCAAGCCGACGCTGCCGGGATTCACGACCAGCCGGCCATCCCTCAGGCGGACCACGCGCGGAATGTGCGTGTGGGCGCACAGGATGATCTCGGCGTCGATCCCCTCAGCTTCAGCCTCGATCGCGTCGATGCCGCTCGGGCGCGGGCAGCCGTCGTCCGCGATGTGGTCGAGCCAGAACGCAGCGTCATCCCTTGGCGATCCATGGCACAGGAACACCCGTCCCTTATAGGTGAGCGTGGACGGCATGCTCGCCATCCAGTCGAAATGCTTGCGCGCGAGCTCACGGAAATCGCTGCGAGGGGAGCCGCCGGCCTCCCAGAGCTCGACGAGGATTCGATCCTGATCGCCCCGTATCGACGGAAAGCCTCGCGCCATCAACAGATCCGCGGTCCTGGCTGCCTCGAGCGGGCCACTGACGTGGTCGCCGAGGTTCACGACCTCGTCGAGGCCGAGCATGGCAATGTCCGCAAGGACGGCTTCAAGTGCCGGACGATTCCCATGCACGTCCGCGATGGCAGCAAATCTCATTTGGCCCCTTCCATTCGGAATGGCCGATTGTTCTCGCTATGCGGGGGATGCAGGACTGGCTAGTCAATTTAGCTACGTCTCTTTAGCTGCATTTGTAGAAGCGCCCGCAAGCTGAGGATCAAATCGGCGCTGGCAGAAGAATTACACGATCGTGGTTGCCAGGCAAGCAATGCGAGTTACGAACTGTCGCGGCAATGCCGACGTGACCTCGGGAAAATAACGCGCTACGTTTCCCGGACAAGACCAAGAGGAAACGCCAATCGTGTACGACTTCATTATCGTCGGCGGCGGCTCGGCGGGGTCCGTGCTGGCCCACCGGCTCTCCGCAAAGAGCGCCAACAAGGTCCTGCTGTGCGAGGCCGGACAGGACACACCGCCCGGCAACGAGCCCGCCGAGATCAGGGACAGCTATCCGGGCACGGCCTATTTCGATCCCCGCTTCCACTGGACCGAACTCAAGGTCACGACCCAGATCGTCAGCCACAACAATCCGAACGAAGCGCGTCCTCCCCTGCGCAAATACGAGCAGGCGCGCGTGCTGGGCGGCGGCTCGTCGATCAACGGCCAGATGGCCAACCGCGGCGCACCGACCGACTACGATGAATGGGACGCGCGGGGCGCCGACGGCTGGAGCTGGAACGACGTGCTGCCTTTCTTCAAGAAGGTCGAGCGCGACCTCGATTTCGACGGCCCGTACCACGGCAAGGACGGCCGAATTCCGGTGCGCAGAATTCCGCGTGAACACTGGACTCGGCATTCGCAGGCGTTCGCCGACGCCTTCCAGCAGGCCGGCCATCAGTTCGTGCCTGACCAGAACGGCGAGTTCGTCGACGGCTATTTTCCGGTGACGCATTCCAATCAGGCCGAGCAACGTGTCTCGGCCGCGATGGGTTATCTCGATCGTGACACGCGCAAGCGCGCCAATCTCACCATCTCCACCAACACGCAGGTCAAGGAGCTGCTGTTCGAAGGCACGCAATGCGTCGGCGTGAAGGCGATGGTCGACGGACAGGAACAGGAATTCCGCGGCCGCGAGATCATCCTGTCCAGCGGCGCGATCCATTCGCCGGCGCATCTCCTGCGCGCCGGCATCGGCCCGGTCGGTCATCTCAAGGATATGGGCATTCCGGTCCTGATGGGGCTGGCAGGTGTCGGTCAGCGCCTGATGGATCATCCTTCGATTTCGCTGTCGTCCTTTGTCCGCCGCGGCGCGCGCATGAACGAGCACACCAGGCGCCACATGCAGCTTGGCCTGCGTTATTCATCCGGGCTGTCGGGCGTACCGAAGGGCGACATGTTCGTCGTCCTGCTCAGCAAATCGGCCTGGCACGCGGTCGGCGAGCAGATCGGCTCGCTGCTGACCTTCGTCAACAAGACCTATTCCGAGACCGGACAGGTCAAGCTCGCCTCGCGCGATCCCGCTGCCGAGCCGATTGTCGAGTTCAATCTGCTGTCCGACCGCCGCGACCTCGATCGCCTGATGAGCGGCTTCCGCAAGATGGCGGCCGTGCAGATGAGCGACGTGGTGAAAGCGGTGACGGACAAGCCGTTTCCGGCCGCCTATACGGACAAGGTGCGCAAGATCGGCGTGGTCAATACCAAAAACAGGATCCTGACCAAGATCGCCGCGACCTTGATGGACGGGCCGGCGGCGCTGCGCCACTACCTGATCGATAATTTCGTCGTCGAAGGTTTCACCTTCGACCAGGTGATGAACGACGACGATGCGCTGGAAGCCTTCGTCCGCAAGGCGACCATCGGGGTGTGGCACGCCTCGTGCTCATGCCGCATGGGCCGGGCCGACGATCCGATGGCGGTGGTCGATAATCAAGGCCGCGTCAAAGGCGTTCAGGGCCTGCGCGTCGTCGACGCCTCGATCTTCCCCGTGGTGCCGTGCGCCAACACCAATTTTCCGGTGCTGATGTCGGCGGAGAAGATCGCTGCGTCGATAATGCAGTGAGGGCTAGCGACTGCCGGGCGGGTGGAGGGATCAATAGATTGCAGCATCCGCCCGGCGCGCGAAGAGGATAGCGGCGAAATCAGCGCCGTCATTCTGCGCGCACCGCGCGAGACAAATGCCAGGGATTACACAGACAAAATCATCGAGCGGGTCGAGCATAGCTTCAGCCCGACCGCCGTTCTGGAGCTGATCCGCAAACGCACGGTCCTTGTTGCCGCCCTTGGCGGCCGCGTCGTTGGAACGGCGAGCCTTGACGGAAGCGTCGTCCGCACGGTCTTCGTGGCTCCCGACGTTCAGGCGCAGGGGATCGGCAAGTTCCTGATGGCCGAGATCGAACGCATCGCGCGCGAGCGAAACATCGCTTTTTTGACCGTCCCATCTTCAGTCACCGCCGAATCCTTCTACGCCCGGCTCGGGTTCAAGGCCGTGCGCGACAGCTACTATGGCGATGAGCGCACGATCATCATGGAGCGATCGCCCGCTGCCCCTATGTAGGCTTGGATTGGCTCGCGGGCGGGAGGAACGGCCATGCCAACATTGCAAGTTCTACGACACCGCGAAGCTCGCCGACAGTCGCGCCGGCTTGCGGCAAATTCATTATCGCCTGCAACACACCAAGGTAGTGCCACGCCAATCCCTCGATGTCCGCTGTCGCCGCCAATTCTCCACTTGCGACCGCCTCGCGTAAAATGCCGCCGAGGATCGCGCGCTGCCGCGTAAGTCCCTGCCGCGCGACCGACTGGCCTGCCGGAGGCAGGTCCACCATCTCAGCGCACGATCGGGCCAGCATGCATCCAGCGGGCCGCGCCGTCTTGCCCGCTCTGGGCAAGAATTCGTGCAACAGCGCTTCAAGCTGTTGGCGCTTCGTCTCGCCTCGAACGGCGCTCATGCGCCGCTCGACGCGCTCGACGTAAGCCGAAAGGACCTCCCCGAATAGGCCGTCCTTGTCTTGGAATCGCTTGTACATGCTGGACCGCGACAAGCCCATCGCCGTCGTCAGTTGATCGATCGACGAGGCCGAATAGCCGTGACGCCAAAACACATCCATCGCGGAGTTGATCACGGCATCGTCATCGAATTGGGGTTTTCCACTCATGCCATTCTCACTTGACATCATGGAACGATCGTTCCACGTATTTTGAACTGATCGTTCCAAGATACGAAAGGTTATCCGGATGTTCAACCCCTCCCAGCGTAGCGCCGCCCGTACGCGCATTGCGGTGGCGGGAGCCACAGGTCGCGTGGGCTCCGCCTTGATTTCGAAACTGTTCACGGAACCGGTTGAGATTGTGGCATTGACCCGCACGTCGGATGCTGGACGTCTGCCGTCCGGAGTTTCGCCTGCGACCGTGGACTTCGATGCGCGATCGACTTTGGACAACGCGCTGCGCGGAGTTGACCGTCTGTTCCTCGCCCACGGCACGTCCCCCCGGCAAGTCGCCAATGAAATTGCGCTGATCGACGTAGCCGTGGCCGCCGGCGTAGGCCACATCGTCAAATTGTCCGTGTTGGGACCACCGTCTCGGCTACATCCGTTCGACTGGCATGCGCAAATTGAGGCGCATCTTGCGGCCTGCGACGTAGGCTTCACGGTTTTGCGGCCATCGAGTTTCGTCGATATCCTGGCACGGGCTGGCGCTCCAGTCGCCAATGACGCATGGGGCGGGGCAGCCGGCGATGGATTGGTCAACTTGATCGACGCACGCGATGTGGCGGACTCGGCTTTCGCTGTCCTTCTCGACGACGCGCACGTAACTTCTCAGCGCGCCTATCACCTGACCGGGCCAACCGCAGTCAGCATGCCTGAGATAGCAAGTGAAATGTCCAGACTGCTTGGACGTGTCGTCACATATCAGCACCGAAGCCCTGCGGAGCAGCGTGAGAAGCTGATGGCGTCTGGACTCAACGAATTTGTCGCCGACCTGCTGCTCGGTCTGGATCGCCTTTTCTACGAATCGGTCCTCGCAGAAACCACGTCAACTGTTCGCGAGTTGACCGGCCACGCTCCGCGCCCGGTAACCGATTGGCTAAGCGACAACATCTCGGTGTTTCAGGCGACGCATCATGGAGTCTAATCTCATGGTGCTGCCTTGCTACATCGCAGTCACAGCTTGCGCTGCTCCGGACTGCGCCGATAGCTCCGCCCATACGCGGAAGCGCGCGCCGTTGTTGAGCGGCACGATGTGAAACGGCTGGCCGAAGATCGCGAGCGGCTCATGGCCCGGCTCGAACTGCGGCCAGGCTTGCGCGACGTCCGGCATGCCGGTCGTGACGAAGCGCAAGACGCTCGCCTGAAACCGCGCCGCGACATCAATGTCGGCCGGGGTCATCGGCCCGCCCTTGCGCCTGAGGATCGGCCGATCGATGAAATCAGGCAGATGCGCCCACAGGCAGGCATTGTCCGCGCCATGGGTTGGTCCCTGCGACAGGAACGGCTCCAGCGCCGGGCGATGATCGAACCGGCTCAACCACACCGCGCCGCCTGCCGCAGCATGACGCCGCGCGAGATCGGCCATGGGGCGATGCCAGAACGCATCCGACAACAGCGCCTCGTACGGATCCTCGTCGAGGCGCGCGTTGGCGCGATAATACGATAGCAGCCGGCACCAGCCGGCATCGCCGAACGTCGCGCGCACTTGTCGCTCGGTGGTGCGGATCATCGCGGCCGGCGGCATGCTCTTCAGGAACATCACCATCTCGTCGCGGCAGGAGCCGAGCCAGAGCGGAATGTCGCGCAAAGTTTCGTCGGCGAAGACGTCGCGCGGCTCGCACGCGATCACGGTCCCGTCGAGCACCGGACCGAACACGGTGCCTGCGTCCGTCTCGTCCGCGAGCCTGCGTCCGACGCGCTCTACCGCCGCGAACAGCTTTGGCAGCGGCACGGACGCAATCGCGCTGGGATCGCGCGCAAGCTCGAGCTCCTCGAGCACGTGGCGCGCGACATCGTCGGCGTGCCCCGCACTCATGATGTTGCGCCCAGGCGCGCTCAGCGCGAGGGCACGGATAAACTTGCTTCGTGCATGCGGCAGGGTTGCGAGCGCGATCACCATGGAGGCGCCGGCGGATTGTCCCGACAGCGTAATCGCATCCGGATCGCCGCCGAAATTCGCGATGTTGGCACGGACCCAATCGAGCGCCGCGAGCGTATCCTGGAGCGCGAGGTTGTTGGCTTCGGTGAGGCCGTAGCGATGCAGTTGCAGAAAGCCGAGCGGCCCGAGCCGGTAGTTGATGGTGACAATGACGGCCGGACCGTGGGCGGCGAGGAAGGAGCCGTCATAATCGGCGCCGCCGCCGGTGACGAAGGCGCCGCCATGGATGAAGAACTTGACCGGCAGCGGGTGATCCGCCGCCGGCGCCCAGATGTTCAGGCTGAGACAGGATTCCTCGTCAGCATGATCGAGGTGGCCGGGCTGCGGCGCGTAAGCGCCGTAGTCCGTGCATCGGCGCGGCTCCGTCCACGCGAGCGGCGGTGTCGCCCTGGCAAAACGCCGCGCGGTCGCGAACGGCACGCCCTTGAACACGCGTAAGCCGTTCTGCTCGGCGCCGATGATCGGCCCGCTCGTGGTCGAAACTGCGTTGGTCAACATGCGACTTTCACTCATCCCGACTCAGGCGTGCCGCTTGCCGAGATCGGCGATGTCGACATTGAGGGTTTCGCGCGCGGTTGCCGCAGATGCCGCCGAGATCACGCAGCAGCAGGCAACGAAGATTGCCACGGGGATCCAGCCGTTCGGCCCCTCGCCGACCAGGCTCGCACTCACCAGCGGCGTGAAGCCGGCGGCGAGGAAGCCGAGCTGCGTGCCGATCGCCGTGCCGGAGTAACGCACGCGCGCGTCGAACATCTCCGCATAGAACGACGGCCAGATCGCGTTCGGCGCGGCGTAGATGACACCCGAGAGGATCATCGCCGCGGCGAAGATCGCCGGCGTATTCCCCGATGTCACCAGCATGAAATACGGGAACACCAGCACCGCACAGCCGAGCACGCCACCGATGAACACCGGCTTGCGGCCGATCCTGTCGGCCAGCAGCGCCCACAGCGGCTGGGTGATCAGCGCGGTGACATTGCCGAGCACGCCGGCCCACAGCATGGTCGGGCGGGCGACGCCGAACTTGCTGGTGGCATAGCCGAGCGCGAATACCGCGGTCATCGTGCTCACGGTCGCGATCAGCGCGCAGACGATGACGCGCAGCACGTCCGGCCAGTAGTCGCGCATGAGCGTAACGACGGGGAAGCGCGCCACCTGCGCCTTGTCCTTGATGTCTTCGAAGACGGGCGTTTCCGGCATGGTCCTCCGCACCAGGTAGGCGACCAGCAGCACGAGCGCGGAGAGCAGGAACGGAATGCGCCAGCCCCAGCTCAACAACTGGTCTTCCGGCAGACTCGACACCGGGATGAACACCAGTGTTGCAAGGATCGCGCCGGCCTGGGTGCCGCTCAAGGTCCAGCTCGTGAAGAAGGCGCGGTTCGAATTGGCGGAATGCTCCAGCGTCAGCGAGTTGGCTCCGCTCTGCTCGCCGGCAGCCGACAGGCCCTGCAACAGGCGGAGCAGCGTCAGGATGACAGGCGCGGCGTTGCCGATCGTCTTGGCATCCGGCAACAGGCCGATCGCCAGCGTCGAGCCGCCCATCAGAACCAGCGTGAACAAGAGCACCGTCTTGCGGCCAATACGGTCGCCGAAATGGCCGAGGATGACGGCGCCCACGGGCCGGGCGATATAGCCGATGCCGAAGGAGAGCAACGCGAGCAGCGTCGCGGTCGAGGGATCGACATTGGCGAAGAACACTTTTGGAAAGATCAGCGCCGCCGCGGTGCCGTAGATGAAGAAGTCGTAGTATTCGAGCATGCTGCCGACGAAGCTGACCAGCGCGGCGCGCTTCGGCAGCTTGTTCGGCGTGGCTTCCGCGCTGGATGATGCGCGCAGCGGTGCGGTTGACGTCAACGTCATTGAAAGCTCCTCCCCATGTGGCCGGTGCGGTTCGCGTCAGGCAGATCGCCTCGCGCGCGTTTTCTGGTTCTGGTTGCCGCAACTTTGGTCTGGAGCGATGATGTACGAACTAGTACGTTTATGCAATACGCATTGGATCAGTGCCCAGACGGGTGAAATTTGCCTTCACCTTCAAGGTGATCCGTGGAAACTGGCGGGAGAAACAGTGATGCTCGAGCGTATGCCGCCCCCATCGAAGCGCACCAACGACCCCGAGCGCACCAAGCGCGACATCCTCGAAGTGGCGATGGCCGAATTCGCCTCGGAGGGCTATTCCGGCGCCCGCGTCGATGCGATCGCGGCGCGCACGCGCACATCCAAGCGGATGATCTATTACTATTTCGGCGGCAAGGAGCAGCTCTACCTCGCGGTGCTGGAGGAGGCCTATCGCAGCATCCGCGCGCTGGAAGACCAGCTCGACATCGAAAGCTGCGACGCCCGCGAAGGACTGCGCCGGCTGATCGAGGCCACCTTCGACCATGACGAGCGCAATCCGAACTTCATCCGCCTCGTCAGCATCGAGAACATCCACCACGGCAAGCACCTGAAGCAGAATTTGCAACTGCGCCAGCTCAACGCCAGCGTGATCGCGACGCTCGACGGCATCCTCGAGCGCGGACGCGGCGAAGGCGTCTTCCGCGACGACGTCGACGCCATCGACCTTCACCTCGCCATCTCTTCCTACTGCTTCTTCCGCGTCGCCAACCGCCACACCTTCGGCGCCCTGTTCGACCGCGACCTCAGCGAGCCCAGGGTGCTGGCAAAGAGCCGGACGCAGATCGTGGAGATGATCCTGGCGTGGCTGGGAGCGAAGGCTTAGCCGCACACTTGCTGTCATTCCCCGCGACCCGGCTACGCCAAGGCTTCGCCGGGGCTGCGGTCCAGGGGCGCCGAAGCTTTAGCGTAGGCGGCAGGCGGGGAATCCAGTACGCTGCGGCCTATCGAGGAACCACTACCGTCTCTGGAATACTGAATCACCCGCTTTCGCGGGTGATGACGGCGGAGGCCGGAGCCCCCCTCACCCGCCCTTCTTGCCCCGCGTGCTCGCCAGCAGCACCAGCATGAACGACGCCACCGTCATCAGCGTCGAGATCGCGGCGATGGTCGGGTCGATCTCGTCACGCAGCGCGGTGAACATGCGCTTGGTCAGCGGCTGATACTGGCCGCCGGAGATGAACAGCGCGACGATGGTCTCGTCCATCGCCGAGATGAAGGCGAAGATGCCGCCCGCGACCACGCTGGACTTGATCTGCGGCAGCGTCACCGCGAAGAAGCTGCGCAGGCGGTTCATGCCGAGGCTGCGCGCCACCATCTCCTGCGCCGGATCGAAGCTCTGCAAGCCCGCGAGCACCGAGATGACGACGTAGGGCAGGCCCAGCATCACATTCGCCAGCACGAGGCCGGGCATGGTCGCGACCAGGCCGACCTTTGCATAGACGAAGAAGATGCCGACCGCAGTGATGATGATCGGCACCACCAGCGGCAGCAGCAGCGCCATGTGGATGATGCGCATGATGCGCAGCTTCGACTGGCTGATCGCGTAGGCCGCCGCGACCCCGCACGGCGTTGCGATCAGGACCGTGAAGAACGCGACCGTCAGCGTCACCCGCGTCGCCTGCATCCAGGCCGGATTGGCGAAATATTGCTGGTACCAGCGCAGCGAGAACGACGGCGGCGGGAACGTCAGGAAGCGCGCACTGGAAAACGAGATCGGCGCGATGATCAGCACGGGCAGGATCAGATAGACCAGCACCAGCGCGCTGATCACGTAGAGGACAATCCGTGCGGGCGAAGTGCGCGTCATTTCTGCCCCAACACGCGATCGAGCGAGATGAAGCGGCTGACGGCGAAGAAGATCAGGAGCACGCTGAGGAGCAGCACCACGGCGACCGCGCTCGCGGCGCCGAACTGGTTGTAGAGCTCGACATTGCGGCTCACCAGCATCGACACCATCACGGTGCGGCCGCCGCCGAGCAATTCCGGCGTGATGTAGAAGCCGAGGCAGAGCACGAACACCATGGTGCAGCCGGCGAGCACGCCCGGCAGCGACAGCGGCAGGAACACCCGGAAGAAGGTGAGCGACGGGCTCGCCCCCAGGCTCGCGCCGGCCTGCATCAAATCACCGGGGATCTTCTGCATGGTGGCATAGAGCGGCAGCACCATGAACGGCAGCAGGATGTGCACGGTCGCAACCACCGTGCCGAACGTGTTATGCACCAGCGCGAGCGGCTCGGAGATGACATCGAGATAGCGCAGGAGCTGGTTGATCACGCCGGTGCGCTGGAGCAGCGCCAGCCAGGCATAGGCGCGGACCAGCACGGACGTCCAGAACGGCAGCACCACCAGCGACAGGATCAGGATGCTCCACCCTTTCGGCACTGCGTTGGCGAGATAGGCCACGGGATAGCCGAGCAGCAGCGCGATCACGGTGACGGCGAGGCTGATCTCGAAGGTCAGCGCAAAGCTGCGCCAGTAGATGTCTTCGGTGAAGACCCGGCGATAGTTCTCCAGCGTGAAGCCGTCATGGTAGATCGACTGCCAGGCGAGCCAGCCGACCGGCAGTACGATCAGGAGAAGAATCACGAGCAGCGCCGGCGACACCAATGCCAGCATCAGCGCATGCTCGCGGCGCTGATGCTTTTGGGAGGAATCTGGCATGGATGTCGCCAAGGCTGACCTCGCTCACTTCTGCATGAACGACGCCCAGCGCTTCTCGGCGGCCTCGCCCGCGGGCGAGGACCACCAGGCGTAGGACATCAGCGCCTGCTTGGCCGCATTCGCCGGCTCGCTCGGCAGTTGCGCGGCGCGCTCGGGCTTGATCACGCCGGTCTCGAACGCCTTCGGATTGCCCGGACCGTAGTCGATGTGGAGCGGCAGATTGGCCTGGTGCACGGGATCGACGGCCTCGTTGACGAATTTGACTGCCGTCTCCAGATTCGGCGCGCCCTTGAGGATGCAGAGCGAGGTGCTCTGAAGGACGCCCTGGTTGTAGGTGAAGGAGACCTTTGCACCCTCCTTGGCCACCGCGCTGACGCGGCCGTTCCAGGCCATCTCCATGTCGACCTCGCCGTCATTGAGGAGCTGCGCCGACTGCGCGCCTGAGGTCCACCACACGGTGATGTGCGGCTTGATCTCTTCCAGCTTCTTGAAGGCGCGGTCGACGTCGAGCGGGTAGAGCTTGTCGGGCGCAACGCCATCGGCCATCAGCGCGGCCTCGAGCGTCGCGAACGGATGGTTGCGCAGCGCGCGGCGGCCGGGAAATTTCTTCACGTCCCAGAAATCGGCCCAACTGTTCGGCGCGTCCTTCGGGAAGGTCTTCTGGCTGTAGGACAGCACGCTGGAATAGAACTCGTACGACACCGAATAGGGACTGCGATAGGCCTCCGGCATCGCCGCGCCGTTTGGAATCTTCGAAAAGTCGAGCTTCTCGATCAGCCCCTGCTCGCCGCCGCGCAGGCAGTTGCCGGTCGGGGTGTCGACGACGTCCCAGATCGGCTTGCCGCTGCCGACCTGCGTCTTGATCGCGGGCCAGGCGTCCGGGATGGAGTCCTGGTTGATGGTGATGCCGAGCTTCTTGGCGGAGGGATCGAGGATCGCCACCGTCTGCGCCGCCTGATAGGCGCCGCCTTGCGAGACGAAGGTGATCTGCTCGGCGGCGCTCGCCGCAGTGGTAAATCCGATTGCGCCCAGCATTGCACAGCCCAATCCAAAATTGCGTGTCGTCATCATCCTCGCCTCCTCCATCACCAAATAATCTCACTGACCGATCGCATCGAGAAACTGGTACCAGCCGGCGACCATGCGCACGGCGGGCTCGCGCAGCGGATAGAACGGGATCGTCTTCATGCGCCTGATATCGAGCAGCCCGACCTCGGGCGTCTCGCCGCGCACGAAGGCGGCGAGATAGCGGCCCATCAGGCTCGACATCGCAACACCCGCGCCGTTGTAGCCCATCGAGACCAGCGTGCGGTCGTCGAGCCGGCCGATATGCGGCACCGAGTCCAGCGTCATCGCGACGAGGCCCGACCATTTGTAGGCGAGCGGCACATCGGCAAGATCCGGGAAGATGCCGACCATCGCCTTGCGCAAGGCGTCGAAGGCAGCTTGCGAGTCCTGCTTGCCGAAAGCACCGCGCCCGCCGAAGATGACGCGATTGTCGACCATGCGGAACCAGCGCATCATGCGCTTGGTCTCGGTGTAGGTCCGACCCGTCGGCATCAGCTTGCCCGCGAGATTGCGCGGCAGCTGCTCGGTCGCGACCAGGGCGCTGCGGAACGGGATCAGCGTGCGCTGCATGTGCGCGGTCGCGCTGGTGAGATCGGAGTAGCTGTTGGTGGCGATGATCGCCTGTTTCGCGCGCACCGCGCCTTGCGGCGTCTCGGCGACGATGCCGCCGTTCTCACGCCGGAGTTTGACCACCGGCGACTCCTGGAAGATCGGAACACCACGGCGCGCGACGCCATCGGCGAGCCCGCGCAGATAGTTCAGCGGATGAATGCCGCCGGAGCCGGGATTGAGCACGCCGCCGACGAAAATGTCCGAGCCGGTCTCGTCGCGTACGCCATGTTTGTCGAGGATGCGGACCTCGGCGGAGCCCATCTCGCGCGTCATCCAGTTGGCTTCGTCGATCGCGGCTTTCAGCGTCGTCTCGTTATGCGCGGCCTTGACCTGGCCCGTGCGCGTCAGCGCCGCGCTGGCGATGCCGAATTCGGACACCAGCTCCTCGACCATGTCAGTCGATTCATGCGCGATCTCGTACATGCGCTGCGCCATGGCGCGGCCATGGGCGGCGTCGATCTCGCGGAACGACAGGCGGAATTTTGCGGTGATCACCCCGCCGTTGCGGCCGCTTGCGCCCCAGCCGGGACGGTTCGCCTCCAGCACGACCGGCGACAGGCCGCTCTTGGCGATGTGGTGCGCGGCGGACAGGCCCGTGTAGCCTGCACCGATGATCACCACATCCGCCTGTTGCTCGCCCGACAGCACGGGAAACGCGCGCGCCGGCTCCGCCGTGGCTTCCCACAGCGAGTTGGCCGATGGCAATGCGCTCCAGTCCCGTGTCATGCCGCCGCTCATGCCTTACGCCGGCCCGATCGCCGCGTCCGCCAGCGCCTTCAGCGTCGGGAAGTGGAAGTCCGGCTTGGTCAGCGTCTCCACCGCCGGCGTGCCGCCAAACCCGCCGATGCCCTGGCGGCGCTCGATCCAGCACACCTTGTAGCCGAGCTTTCGCGCGATCCCGATGTCGTGGTACTGGCTCTGCGCGACGTGCAGGATGTCGGACTGCTTGTAGCCGAAAGCTGACTGGCGTCCCTTGTTGTAGGCGAAGAACTCCGGGTTCGGCTTGGCAACGCCGGTATCGTCGGCGCAGACGGTGTCGTCGAAGGGATTGCCGAGCGCGTGCGCGTAGCAGGAGAGCGCGACGCGGTCGGCATTGGTCATCGCGACCAGCCGGAATTTCGTGCGCAGGCGCTTCAGCGCCTCGACCGAATCCGCGAACGGCCCCCAGCGCAGCACCGAAAGCTGGAACACATCGCAGGACGCATCGTCGGAGGGAAGCCCGAGCTCCTTGGCGAGATGGCGATAGACGTGGAACATCGCCTCGCTCGAGCGCTCATAATGCTTGTCGCGGCCGCGCTTGTAGGGCTCGAAGATCTGCTCGTCGCTGAGCTCGGCCGGCGACTTGCCGGAGATCTTGCGCACCGCGGAGAGCACGCCGGTCTCGAAATCGATCAAGGTGCCGACGACGTCGAAGGTGAGAACCTTGAAATTGCTGAACGAGGCTGCTGACGACATCTTTGGTTTCTTCTCTCGGTTGAACAGGGCTTGAGTTCAGTCCCCCGCCCTGGGGACAACGATGGTGTCCTCGGGGTGAAGGGTCACGGTGAGGCTGCCGCCGAGCGGCGGGATGCGGCTGTAGGCCTGGTGATAGCTCGGCTGGCGCAGGCTGAGCGCGATGCCATCGGTGAGCGCCAGGAAGATGCGCAGGCTCTCGCCCTGGTAGACGATGTCGGTGACCGTTCCGGTCAGCCGGTTGCAGGCGGCATCCTGCGCGCCGTCGTCGATCAGGAGCTTTTCGCTGTGCACGGCCAGCATCAAGGCATCGCCATCGGGAATGGCACGGGCGCTGCGCAGCAGCGCATTGCCGAGCGCGACGCTGGAGGCATCGACGCGGCGAACCGGCAGCATCGTCGCTTCCCCGATGAAGCTCGCGACGAAGGAATCCGCGGGATGATCGTGCAGCCGCTCGGGCGCGTCGATCTGGATCAGCCGGCCGTCCTTCATCACGGCGACGCGGTCGCTCATGGTCAGCGCCTCGCGCTGGTCGTGGGTAACGTAGATGATGGTGGCGCCGATGCGCCGGTGCAGCGCGCGCAGCTCGATCTGCATGGATTCGCGGAGCTGCTTGTCGAGCGCAGAGAGCGGCTCGTCCATCAGGATCAGGCGCGGCTCGAAGATCATCGCACGCGCCAGCGCCACGCGCTGGCGCTGGCCGCCGGAGAGCTGCGCGATGCCGCGCTCTTCATAGCCGGCGAGACCGACCATCGCGAGCGCCGCGCGCACCTTGTCGGGCCAGCTCGCTTGCGGCAGGCGCCGTGCGCGCAGGGGAAAGGCGACGTTCTCGCCGACGCTCATATGCGGGAACAGCGCGTAGTTCTGGAACACCACGCCGATGTCGCGCTTGTGCGGCGGCATCCAGGTGACGTCACGACCGCCGAACAGGATGGTTCCGCTCGATGGCAGGATGAAGCCGCCGAGAATTCCAAGCAGCGTGGTCTTGCCGGAGCCGGAGGGCCCGAGCAGCGAGACGAATTCGCCGGCGCCGACATTGAGCGAAACGTCGTCGAGAGCGCGAACGGGGCCATACGCCTTGCTCGCGGACCTGATCTCGACGCTTTCCGCTCGTTTGTCCAACGATCGACCTCGCCTCGTTCCCTGCAATGGCGTGCCTCACTGCGCGCCATAAGCCTGCTTTATAGACAGGAATTTTGAGCACTCACGGCCGAAGCGTGCACCGCACCAAATCTTCGTTCGCAAGCCCTGTCTTTAGGCTGTGATGCCAATGACACCAGACTTGGCAAAACTCGGCAATTGCCAAATTCTCACCGCGTCCATAACATGGCGTTATGCCCGAGCTACGCCGGATGCTGCCCTCCAGTAACGCCCTGTTCGTCTTCGACGCAGCGGCGCGCAATGGCAGTTTCACGGCGGCAGCAGCCGAGCTCAACGTCACGCAGCCGGCGGTAAGCCGCATGCTCGGACAGTTCGAGGAGCATCTCGGCGTCCGCCTGTTCGACCGCACTGCGGGGCGCGCGGTGCTCACCGAGGAAGGCGAGCTGCTTTATCGCCGCGTGCTCGAAGGCTTTCGCAGCATCGAGACCGGGCTCGTCGAGATCGAGCGGCGCCGCAAGGGCACCGAGACGGTGACGCTGTCGGTCTCCTCCGCCTTCACCACGCATTGGCTGATGCCGCGCATCGACAAGCTCCAGAAGCAGTTTCCCGAGGTCGATCTGCGCTTCCAGCTGATCTCCGGCGCGCTACGCGGGCCGGTGGAGAATGTCGACCTCGGCATGCGATTCCGTGACCGCGACGAGCCGTCATCCGGCGGCACGCTGGTGATGAAGGAAGTCATGCTGCCGATGTGCAGCCCTGGCTATCTCGGCGAGACCGATCCCGCTGAAGGCAACACCATCATTCGCCTCGCCGAGACGCCGGGCGATTGGGCGGCGGATTACACCTCGCTTCTGACCGGCCGCCGCGGCGCGGCCAAGGCGCTGAGCTTCACCGATTATGCCGTCGTGATGCAGGCCGCCCTGCTGGGCCAGGGCATCGCACTCGGCTGGCTGACGGTGGCCTCGCACTGGCTCCTGACCGGCGCGCTCGTGCCGGCCTCCGAGACGCTCACCACCACGCGGCGCATCTGCGAATTCCTGCCGCCGCGCAACCGTCCGATGCGCCCCATCGCCGCCGAGATCCGCGACTGGATCATCGCGCAGATGAAAAGCGAGATCGCCGCGATCGACCTGCTCTATCCGAAGCTCGGCGCGATGGCTGCCTGCTATTGAGGCCGAACGATCACCGCGCGCTACCCCGGCCGAAAGCGCAGATTGGCGCGCGATAGCTGGCTGATCGACGTACATCCCATCAGCTTCATATCGCGCACGAGCTCGGCCCGCAGCAGGCCGAGGGCCCGTTCGACGCCGGGCCGGCCGGCGGCGGCGAGCGGATAGAGATAGTATCGTCCAAGCCCGACCGCCTTGGCCCCGAGCGACAGCGCTTTCAGGATATGGGTTCCGCGCTGGATGCCACCGTCCATCATCACGTCGATGCGGTCGCCCACGGCATCGACGATTTCGGCGAGTTGATCGAAAGCCGAGCGGGAGCCGTCGAGCTGGCGGCCGCCATGATTGGAAAGGACGATCCCGGCACAGCCGATATCGACCGCGCGGCGCGCGTCTTCCACCGACATGATCCCCTTCAGGCAGAACGGGCCGTTCCAGGTCCGCACCATCTCCGCGACATCGTCCCAATTCATCGCGGGATCCAGCATTTCCGTGAAGTAGCGGCCGATCGACATGGCGCCGCCGCTCATGTCGACGTGCTCCTCCAGTTGCGGGAGCCTGAATTTTTCGTGGCTGACATACTGGATACCCCACATCGGCTTGATCGCGAACTGCAACATGCCCGCAGGCGTCAGACGGAAGGGAATGCTGAAGCCGGTGCGCAGATCGCGCTCGCGATTTCCCCCGGTGATGCTGTCGACCGTCAGCATCATCACCTCGACGCCCGCGTCCCTGGCGCGCTGCATCATGGCGCGGTTGAGACCGCGATCCCTGTGGAAATAGAATTGATAGACCTGCGGCGTGTCGTGGGCCTTGCGCAATTCCTCGAGCGACACCGTGCCCAGCGAGGAGACGCCGAACATGGTGCCGTAGCTCGCCGCGGCAGCGGCGACGGCACGCTCGCCTTCATGATGGAACAGGCGCTGCAGGGCGGTCGGCGAGCAGTAGAACGGCAGCGCGAGCTTCTGGCCCATGATGGTGACCGAGAGATCGACGTCCTGCACGCCGCGCAGCACGTTGGGCAGAAGGTCGCAATGCTCGAAGCTCGCGCTGTTGCGGCGATGGGTGGTCTCATCGTCGGCCGCGCCGTCGATATAGTCGAAGATCGGACCGGGCAGTCGGCGGCGCGCCAGCCGCCGGAAATCGTGGAAATTATGACACTGTGTCAGGCGCATTTCTCAACTCCGCTCGCGGCATGCTCTGCGCGACGATCATCTTGCCATCGCGCCGCTGATGCTGTCAGCGGCCGCCATCGCGGCGATCTCTCGCCTGATGGCGCCGCCGGTCTCCTATCGATGCTCGATCGCCCTGATCGCGCCGCGGAGTTCGGCGAGGCCGCGCAGGCGGCCGATCGCGGTGTAGCCGGGATTGGTGCGCTTGGTGGCGGCGAGATCGTCGAGCATACGATGGCCGTGGTCGGGACGGAACACGATTCTCTTGTCGGGCGAACGCCGCGCGTTCTCCTTTAACAGCGCCTTCAGCACCGCGACCATGTCGACGTCACCGTCGAGATGGTCGGACTCGTAGAAGGACAGGCCGTCGGCCTCGCGCTTGGTCGCGCGCAGATGCGCAAACGCAATGCGCGGGCCGAAGCGCTCGGCCATCGCGGGCAGATCGTTCCCGGCGCGCACGCCGAGCGAGCCGGTGCACAGGCAGATGCCGTTGGCCTTGGATGGCACGGCATCGAACAGCGCCTGATAGTCGTCGGCGGTCGAGGCAATGCGCGGCAGGCCGAACAGCGGGCGCGGCGGATCGTCCGGGTGCAGCGTCAGGGAGACGCCAAGTTGCTCGGCGACCGGCGTGACGCGGCCCAGGAACTCGGCGAGATGCCGGCGCAGGATCTTTGGCGTGATGTCGCGATAGGTCTCCAGCCGGTCGCGGAATTGCGGGATGGTCATCGGCTCGGTGGTCGAGCCCGGCAGCGCGCTAGCGATGACCATGACGAGGTAGTCGATATCGGCCTGGCTCATCTTCTCGAACAGCTTTTTGGCGCGAGCCTGCTGCTCGGGCGAATACTCCTGAACGGCGGCGGGACGCTTCAGGATATGCAGCTCGAACGCGGCAAAGCGGTCCTGGTCGAAGCGCATGGCGCGGGCGCCGTTCGGCAGCTCCCACTCCAGATCGGTGCGGCACCAGTCCACCACCGGCATGAAATTGTAGCAGATGATCTTGATGCCGGCCGCGGCCACCGCTTCGAGGCTCGCGATCCACGCCTCGATCGAGGCCGTCGCGTTGGCCCCGAGCCGCTTGACGTCGTCGGGGATCGGAATCGACTCCACCACCGACCAGGTCAGTTGCGAGCGGCCGGGCTGGCCATGCTCGATGAAGTTCTTGCGCTCCTCGACCGCCTTGCGTGTCCAGGCTTCGCCGATCGGCACCTGATGCAGCGCCGAGACGATATCCGTCGCCCCGGCCTGCCTGACATCGTCCAAAGACACCGGATCATCCGGACCGTACCAGCGCCATCCCTCGAGCATCATCGAAATTCTCCTAAAGCGTTTTCGAGCGAAGTGGATACCGGTTCGCGTGAAGAAACGCGTCAAAACAAAGAATCAGTTCGCGGTCAGCACGACCTTGACGCTCTGCGAGCGGTCGAGCGCCAGCCGCAGTGCGTCCGGCGCGGTCGACAGCGGCCGCTCGGCGGTGACCAGCGACAGCACGTCGACGCTGCCGGCGCCGATCAGTTCCACTGCGGTCATGAACTCGAAGCCGAAGCGGAACGAGCCGCGCAGGTCGATCTCCTTGGCCATCACCGCATTCGACGGCGTCGGAATCTGGCCGCCCGGCAGATTGCCGATCTGCACCACAATGCCGCCGCGCCTGACAATGCCGATCGCGCTGGCAAGGCCCGCGGCGGTGCCCGAGACCTCGAACGCGACGTCATAGGGACGCGATGCGGCCTGTGCCTTCAGTCCTTCCTCGCCGCTCGAGACGTTCTCGACGTGAGAGGCGCCGAGCCGGGTCGCAAAGGCGAGCGGCGCCGGCGCGATGTCCGCCACCGTGATGTCGGCCATACCGGCGCGGTGTGCGGCGAGCATGGTCAAAAGCCCGATCGGGCCGGCACCGAAGATGATGCCGCGCTTGCCCTCGATGTTGCCGGCGCGCGCCACCGCATGCAGGCAGACCGCGAGCGGCTCGGCCAGCGCCGCGGCCTGATAGGAGACGTGGTCGGGGATCTTCACGCATTGCGCGGGGACCGCGTCGAAATAATTGGCGAAGCCGCCCTGCATGTGCGGCGTCTTCGAGGCCGAGCCCATGAAGTAGATGTTCTCGCAGAGATTGGGCCGTCCCTCGCGGCAGGCGACGCAATGGCCGCACCAGCGCGACGGATTGACGGCGACACGGTCGCCGACCTTCAGGTTCGCTGCGGAACCTGCGATCTCCACGACCTCGCCGGAGATCTCGTGGCCGAGCACGAGTGGCGACTTCACGACGAAATCGCCGGTCCGGGCATGACGGAAATAATGCATGTCGGAGCCGCAGATGCCGCCGGCGCCGAAGCGGATGCGCACCATGCCATCAGCGAGCTTGTCGAGCGGATGCTCGATCATGCGCAGATCTTCGGGGCCGAACAGGGTTGCGGCGAGAGCGGTGGAGGTCATTTGGAGAGTCCCATGTATTTAGGCAGCCAGAGGGTCAGTTCGGGAATGTAGGTGATCGCGATCAGCGCGACCATCAGCGGCACCAGCCAGGGCAGGATCGCGACCGTCGTGCGCTCGACCGAGAGCTTGGCCACGCGGGCGAGCACGAACAGCACCATGCCGAGCGGCGGATGCAACAGGCCGATCATCAGGTTCAGCGTCATGATCAGGCCGAAATGGATCGGATCGATGCCGAGCTTGAGCACGATCGGCAGCAGGATCGGCACCAGGATGGTGATCGCCGCGGTGGTGTCGATGAAGCAGCCGACGAACAGGATCAGGACGTTGGCGAGCGCCAGGAACACCCATTTGTTGTGGGTGATGCTGAGCATCCAGTCCGAGAGCATTTGGGCTGCCTGCGACACCGTCAGCAGCCAGGCGAAGATCGAGGCTGCCGTGACGATGAACAGCACCGAGGCCGTGGTCTCGATGGTGTCGAAGGTCGCCTTCGCCACGGTCTTCAAGGTCATCGTGCGGTAGCGGACGAGGCCGAGGAACAGCGACCAGATCACGGCGGCGACCGCGGCCTCGGTCGGCGTGAACCAGCCGAGCGTCATGCCGCCGATCAGGATGACCGGCGCCATCAGCGCCATCACCGCAGAGAAGTCGAAGTACCAGTCGATCGCGAGCAGCGCGCCGAGGCCGATGACAACGGCCATGTTGGTCGACATGCCGGCCAGCACCATCAGCCAGATCGCGAGCGGGAAAGCCAGCACGATGGCGATCTCGAGGCCGGCCGAGCCGAGCTGCGGCCAGGAGAACGGCGTGTCGCTGCCCCATTTGTTCTTGTGCGCGAAATAGGTGACCGTGGCCATCATCAGCAGCGTCATGACGATGCCGGGAATGACACCGCCCAGGAACAGCGCACCGATCGAGACGTTCGCCATCATGCCGTAGATCACGAAGGGCAGCGACGGCGGGATGATGGGCCCGAGCGTGGCTGAGGCCGCGGTGACGCCGACGGAGAACTCGGTGGAATAGCCGTGGTCCTTCATCGCCTTGATCTCGATGGTGCCGAGACCGGCGGCATCCGCGATCGCGGTGCCGGACATGCCGGAGAAGATCACCGAGCCGATGATGTTGACGTGACCAAGGCCGCCGCGCATCCAGCCGACCAGCGCGACCGCGAATTTGTAGATGCGGCCGGTCACACCGGCGATGTTCATGAGATTGCCGGCCAGGATGAAGAACGGCACCGCGAGCAGCGGAAAGCTCTCGACGCCGGCGATCATGCGCTGCGCCAGCGTGACATCGGGCGTCACGCCGCTGACCAGGATGTAGAGCAGCGACGACGCGGCCATGGCGATCGCCACGGGAACGCCGAGCAGCATCAGGACGAGGAAGCCTCCAAGCAACAGCAACATAACTTTACCCCTCAAAACCGTCGTAGGCGCCGGGACGTTCGAGGATCGAATAGCCCTGTCGCGAATGTTGGATGGCCACCTGCACCGAGCGCACGAACATCAGCACGAAGCCCGCCAGCACGGCGTAATAGACGTAGTCCTTGGGCAGATTGATCGTGGTCATCGACTCGTCGCCGATGATCTGGATGTAGACCCAGACCAGCTTGATGGCGTAGCCGAAGAAGGCGATCCGGATCAGGTCGATCGCGGTCGCCAGCGCGCGCGCCACGACATGCGGCAGATAGCGGTAGATCAGATCGACCTGGATGTGCCGCGACAGCCGCACGCACATCGAGGAGCCGATGAAGACCACGCCGATCAGGCAGTAGGTCGCGATCTCCTCGGTCCAGGCATAGCTGTCGTTGAGGACGTAGCGGGTGAAGAACTGGAGGAAGACAGCAAGCGCCATCACCCAGAAGATCACCAGCGCCACCCAGTCCTCGAAAGCGTAGACGCCGAGATCGACCTTCGGCACCGCCTCTTCCTCGAAGGTGTGGGCGATCTCGTCCCCGGTGATCTGCCGGTGTATTTCGGCGGTGGACATGGGGTTACTCCTCAACCTCTTAATCGTCATTCCGGGGTGACTCGAAGAGCCGAACCCGGAACGACGACTTAATTCTACGAACTCCGCTCCTCATCCTGAGGAGCTTGCGAAGCAAGCGTCTCGAAGGATGGCCTCGGGCGACGCCCGAGCGACATCCGGGCCTTCATGGTTCGCCCGGCGATGCGAAGCATCGTCCGGAGCGCGCTTCGCGCTCCTCACCATGAGGGTCTCGGTTATTTCACCGCCTGAATGCGTTCCCAGTCGGCCTTGCGATAACCGAAGGTCTCGAACGCAACGTTCTTCAGCACGATGTCGCGGAACTCGTTCTTGTCGACCTCGGTCACGGTCAGTCCCTTCTCCTTGAAGAAGGAAACCAGCTTGGCCTCGTTCTGCTTGATCTCAGCGGTCGCTTTCGCAGCCGCCTCCTGGGCGACGTCGGTGAAGATCTTCTTGTCCTCGTCGCTGAGCTTCTTCCAGAGCGCGCCCGCCACCACCGTGTTGAGGTGGTCGACGATGTGGCCGGTCAGCACGATATGTTTCTGCACTTCGTAGAACTTCTTGGCCTCGATCGTGGTCAGCGGGTTCTCCTGCGCCTCGACGGTGCCGTTCTGAAGCGCGAGATAGACTTCGGCGAACGCGATCGGCGCGGTGTTGGCGCCGCAGGCGCGCGGCATGGCGAGATAGGCCGGAACGTCGGGCACGCGCATCTTCAGGCCCTTGAGATCGGCGCAGGTCTTGATCGGCTTGTTCGACGAGGTCTGGCGCACGCCGTAATAGGTGACCGCGACGATGTGGTGGCCGCTCTTGTCCTCATAGCCCTTGGCGAGCTCCTTGAAGATGTCGCTCTTGGTGTAGGCAAGGAGATGGTCGGCGTCGCGGAAGGTGTAGGGATAGTAGGTCACGCCGATCGGCGGGAAGCTCTTGGCCGCGAAGCTCGAACCGGAGATGATGATGTCGACCGAGCCGAGCGAGAGGCCCTGGTTGATGTCGGCTTCCTTGCCGAGCTGCGACGCCGGATAGACGTCGACGGTATAGCGCCCGTTGGTGCGCTTGCCGATCTCCTGCGCGGCCCAGACCGAGGCGGTGTGGAACGGCTCCGAGGTCTCGTAGACATGGGCCCATTTGAGCTTGGTCTGCGCCATGCCGGGATTGGTCGCCGCGAACATTGCCGCGACCGAAGTCGCCAGCACCATCGTCATCTTCTTCAACACTGACTTATCCTCCACTGACTAAAGTCTGCTTCTTGTTTGCCCGCCCCAAACCCGGGACGAGCCGCCCAATCTCATCGTCGCCGCACGCTGCCGCTTTTGGCCTGCGTCTTCGCGCGTTTTGGTTTTGCCGGTTTCGCCGGCGTGCGCGCGACCCGGCCTCGCTCCGCGGGCGATCCCGCGGCGGTCTCGGCACCAAAGTTCTGCGCAAAGCGCTCCTGCGAGCGCGCTAGATGCTTGCGCATGGCCTCGCGCGCGGCGTCCGGATCATGCGCCGCAATCGCGTCACGCACGGCGCAATGCTCGTCGAGCGCGGTGCGCCAGGTGCCCGGGCTTTCGAAGTAATGCGCAAGCTGCGCGAAATAGGGATTGAGGCGCTGGTCGAACAGCTCGCCGACCACGCGCACCAGCACGGCATTGCCGAGACTGCCGGCGATCGCGACGTGGAAGGCACGATCGTGCACCATCGAGGCCTCGCCGGGATGCTCGACATTCTCCATGGCGACAAGCGACGCATTGATGCGGTCGATATCGTCCTTGGTCGCCACGCGCGCGGCCTGCTCGGCGATCGCGCTTTCCAGGAATTCGCGGGCGCGCAAGAGCTCGAACGGGCCTTCGATGCCGGCGGCCGGAAGCGCAGGCGCGGCGTCCGCCGGCTCGGTCACATAGATGCCGGAGCCGACGCGGATGCGGACGCGGCCCTCGACCTCGAGCGCGATCAGGGCCTCGCGCACCGTCGGCCGCGAGATCCTGAGCTGTTCGGCGAGTTCGCGCTCGGTCGGCAAGCGGCTGCCGACCGCGTACTCGCCGCTGTCGATCAGGCTTCGCAATTGATCGGCGACCTGGCGGTAAAGCCGTCTCGCCTCCACAGCTTCCAGCGGCACGCTGGCCTCCCCGAAAGGGTCTCGCCGGGAAGCATCGCGTCCCGGCGGCCCGCCAATTTTGGAAAATTGGTCTTACCAATTGACCGGAGCATTGACCGAGGACAGGCGCCATGTCAAGCAGCGGCCAAACACAGGGAGAGACGACCATGCGCCATAGTTCAACGCGTCTTGGCCGCGCCAATCTCGACCGGCTGCCGTCCGCCATCCGCCGCCCGGCCTATGACCGCTCGCGCGTTACGCCCGGCATCGTGCATCTGGGCCTGGGCGCCTTTCATCGCGCGCACCAAGCCGTCGTCATCGACGACTGCCTTGCCGCAGGCAACTCGTCCTGGGGTATCGTCGGCGCGAGCCTGCGCAGCCCGGATACGCGCGACGCCCTCGCCCCGCAGGATCATCTCTACACTGTGGCCGTACGTGCCGCCGAAGGCACCGAACACCGCGTCATCGGCGCGCTGCTCGACAGCGTCGTCGCGCGCGAGAAGCCGGCAGCACTGGTCGATCGGATGGCCGATCCCGCCATTCGCATCGTCTCGCTGACGGTCACCGAAAAGGGCTATTGCCACACGCCGCAGACCGGCGATCTCGACGAGCGGCATCCGGATGTCGTGCACGATCTCAACAATTTTGACGCGCCGCGCTCGGCGCCCGGCTTCATCGTGGCCGCACTGGCGCGCCGGCGCGCACAGGGGCTGGCGCCCTTCACCGTGCTCTGCTGCGACAATCTCGCCGCCAACGGCCACACCGTGCAGCGGATCGTGACGCAGTTCGCCGCGCTCCGGTCGAAGGACCTCGGCAAGTGGATCGCCGATAGCACCGCCTTCCCGTCGACCATGGTCGACCGCATCGTGCCGGAGACGACGGACGCCGACCGGGATGCGATCTCGAACGCGCTCGGCATGCGCGACGCCTGGCCTGTGATGACCGAGCCGTTCACGCAATGGGTGGTCGAGGACCGCTTCACGGCGGGGCGGCCCGATTTCGCCGCCGCCGGTGTCGAGCTCGTCACCGACGTCAAGCCGTTCGAGCTGATGAAGCTGCGGCTGCTCAACGCCAGCCATTCGGCGCTGGCCTATCTCGGTTATCTCGCGGGCTACGAGACCATCGCCGACACCATGCTGGATCCGCATTTCGCCCGTCTCGCCGCGCAGGTGATGGAAGAGGCCGCGGTGACGCTGACGATGCCTGTTGGCACCGATCTCGCCGCCTATCGCGCCTCGCTGCTCAAGCGCTTCGCCAACCCCGCGCTGCATCACCGTACCTGGCAGATCGCGATGGACGGCTCGCAAAAGCTTCCGCAGCGCCTGCTCGGCGCGATGCAGGATCGCCTGCGCAAAGACCTGCCGATCGCGACGCATGCGCTCGCGGTGGCCGGCTGGATGCGTTACGTCACCGCACGCGACGAGCAGGGCCGCGCCATCGACGTTCGCGATCCGCTCGCCGCCGAGTTCGCCGCGCTGGCGCGCGAGGCGGGTCCCGTCGCTGAACGGCTTGCGCAGGCATTGCTCGGGGTCGAGAAAGTGTTCGGACCGCTGGGCACTGAGCCGCGCCTGCGCGAGGCCGTGACCATGGCGCTCAGCCGTCTCTATAAGGACGGCGCGCGGCGGGCGGTGGAGACACTTGTCTCGGCGTGACCACAAAGCAGGCAATGCTGCACTGCGGTCCAAATCGAACGCAAAGTCGGACGGAAGTCGCGCTTGATTTTTGCCTGCCATTGCCCCACCCGAGAGGCATGGCAAAGGACAAAAAGGTCATCGCCGCGAACGCGGCCTTCTACGCCGCCTTTTCAACGGGCGACTTCGACGAAATGGAGCGGATGTGGGCGGATGACGACGCCATTTCCTGCATCCATCCCGGCTGGCCGGCCATCATCGGCCGGGCCACGGTGATCGGCAGCTGGCGCGACATCCTGCAAAATCCGGAGCGGCCGCAGATCGTTTGCGCCGAACCGCAGGCGATCGTCGACGGCGACAGCGCGCGCGTGCTCTGCATCGAGATCGTCGACGGCACCGCTTTGGCCGCTGCCAACCATTTTCGGCGTGTCGGCGACGGCTGGCGGCTGGTGCACCACCAGTCGAGCCCAATCGCGCAGATTGTCGAGCAGACTGAAGACGATAGAACGAGCCACCGCGTCCACTGACCGCCGCGAGCCGGCCGGCGCTTACTACTGTGCATGGGGTTGTTTTTCAGTTTTTTGTCTTGAGCCCCCGAATTCCGACAAATCGTCCAGCACGACCTGCGCCGCACTGAAATCATCGTCCCGAAAGAACATGCTTCTGGTGATGAGCACCGGAATGTTCGCCCGCGAGGCCGCGATCAGACCGTTGCGGGAATCCTCGATCGCGACGCAGTCGGCTGCGCCCAGCTTCAGCCGCGCCAGGGTTTCCAGATAGACATCCGGCGCCGGCTTCTTGTGGCGGACATCGTCGCCGGCGACGACCGCATCAAAATCCGCCGCCCAGCGCGTTCCCAGCGCTTGCGACAGCAGCGCATCGATATTGCCGTGCGAGGTGGTGGTCGCGATCGCGAGCCGCTGGCCGCGGGCCTTCGCGGCAGTGAGAAGATCCGCCACGCCGGGCCTTAAGGGACAGCAGCCGGTTTCGATCAGCTCGGCGTAATGCGCGGTCTTGCTGCGGTGGAGGGCTGCGATATCGGCATCCGGCAATGGCGGCGCGACCTGCAGCCTCGCGTGAAAGGCGCGCATGCGCTCCTTGCCGCCGGTGACACGCAGCAGCTCCTTGTAGACGGCCCGGTCCCACTGCCAGTCGAGACCGTGGCGAACGAAGGCGTGGTTGAAGGCCTGCCGATGCAGCTCCTCGGTTTCGGCCAGCGTGCCGTCGACATCGAAGATCAGCGCGGCGGCGCGCCCGATCAACTCCGCGGCACCGCATGGCACTGCGGCCGGCGCTTCTGCCTGCATGACCGAGGCCTCCCTCCTGACAAGCGAGCATCGCCTGCCCTGGCCGGCGAGTAAAATTGCAATATCTTTTGCCGGACCCAAAAATCCCTTATGAGCGAACGGCGCGCAGCTCGCGCGAGCGGGAACTCCAGCACGGCAGGCGCATGCGGCTCTTCATCCTCGGCCTCGGCTACAGTGCCCGGCATTTCGTCGGCCAATTCGGCGGCGCATTCTCGCATATCGCCGGCACCGTGCGCGATCCCGGGAAGCGAAACGACCTTGCCGGCATCGAGGTGCATGCCTTTTCCGGCAGCAGTCCGGCCCGCGAGGTGGTCGAGCGAGTCCGCGACGCCGATGTCCTTCTCATATCGATCCCGCCCGGCAGCGCGGGCGACCCGGCAGCTACGGCCTTTGGCGACGCGCTCGCGCGCCGGCGGCGGAAGATCGTCTATCTCTCCACCATCGGCGTCTATGGCGATCACGCAGGCCGCTGGGTGGACGAGAGCACGCCGCCGCAGGCCACCCTCGACCGCACGCGAACGCGCGTTGCGGCGGAGCAAGCCTGGACCGCCGCGGCGCGCGGCGACGTCGCGATCCTGCGGCTTGCGGGCATCTACGGGCCCGGCCGCAACGCACTGATGACGCTGCGGGCGGGGACGGCCCGGCGCATCGTCAAGCCGGGACAGGTCTTCAACCGCATCCACGCCGACGACATCGCGAGCGCGATCATGGCCGCGGTGAAGCACAGTGACGGCGGCACCTGGAACGTCTGCGACGACGAGCCGGCGCCGCCGCAGGATGTGATCGCTTATGCGGCGAAGCTGATGGACCTTGCGCCGCCGCCCGAAGAGCCGTTCGAGACGGCCAAGATGTCGGCGATGGCCCGCAGCTTCTATGCCAGCAGTGCCCGGGTCTCCAACGCGAAACTGAAGCACGAGCTCGGTGTCACGCTTGCCCATCCGACCTATCGGCATGGCCTGGATGCATTGTGGCGCACCGGGCAAGGGCGATAGGTTCCGGTTATCTCCGACGCGTCCCAGACATGCCCCACCCGCGCTTGACTTCGCTCAGGCGCAGCCGTGATCTAGCCGCTCGGCGAGCCACCACAGAACGAGCTCGCCTTGGGAGGATGCAATGAACAAGACGATCGCCATGATCGCGGCGGCGGCTGCCGTCATCACGTTCGGTGCGGCGCGCGCCGCACCACTGCCCGAAGCCAACCCTGATGACGCCGGTTTCTCGAAGCAGGGTCTCGCGCGGCTCGACAGCTTCTTCGCGCGCGAGATCGCCGCCAAGCGCGTTCCCGGCGCCGTCGTCGCGGTGGCGCGGGACGGCAAGCTCGTGCACTACAAGGCTTACGGCATGCTCGATCCGGACAAGGGCACGCCGATGCCGGTCGACGCGATCTTCGCGCTGGCCTCGATGACCAAGCCGATGGCGGCGGTCGCCGGCCTGACGCTGATGGAGAAAGGCCAGTTGCCGCTCCAGGCCAAGCTGTCCGACTACTATCCCGGCTTTGCCGACATGAAGGTCGGCGCGACCGGGGCCGATGGCTCGCTCAAGCTCGAACCGCAGGCGTCCCCGATCTTCGTCCACGATCTCTACCGGCATACGTCCGGATTGATGTATGGCGGCCGCCCCGACTCATCGAGTCCGGTAGCGCGGCAATACCCCGATGGCGTCGCGCCGGCGGTGGAAGGCGACACTGAGGCCTTCATCGGCCGCATCACAAAACTGCCGCTGGCGCATCAGCCCTCGACCGAGTTCGAATACGGTTTTTCGATCGACGTGCTCGGCGCCGTCGTCGAGAAGGTGAGCGAGCAGAGGCTCGGCGACTATCTCGCCGCCAATGTGTGGCAGCCGCTCGGCATGAAGGACGCGACCTTCCACCCGACCGACGCGCAGCGCCCTCGCCTCGCCCGCCCGTTCGCCAACGATCCGCTGACCGGCAAGCCGCAAGCCATCAAGCTGCTGGACACCCCGACCAAGTTCGATTGCGGCGGCGCCTGCTCATTCGCGACGATGGGCGATTACATCCGCTTCGGCCAGATGCTGCTCAACGGCGGCGAGCTCGACGGCCAGCGCATTCTTTCCCCGAAGACCGTGCATCACATGACGACCAACCACCTCGGTCCCGAGATCAAGAACAATGTGGCCAACATCGAGCCGCATCGCGCCGGCTTCGGCTTTGGTCTCGCGGTCGCGGTCCGGACCAGCGAAGGGCAGTCGTCGGTCCCCGGCAATCCCGGCGAGTTCACCTGGAATGGCGCCTACGGGACGCAGTTCTTCTGCGATCCCAAGGAGCGTCTCGTCGTGGTGGTGGGAACGGCGGCGCCGGGCGAGCTCAGGAAATACTATCGCGAGCAGGTGCAGGACATCGTCTATGGCGCGATGGTGAAGTAAGACCGGCGCGCTGGAATAGAAAGGGCGGCCGCTCAGGCCGCCCTTTGCGAATCTGGCGTCAGCTCAACACGCCGTACCTCTTGAACCAGGCCTGGGCCTGCTTCCAGGCGTCTTCCGCCGCATCCTTGCGATAGCTGCCGCGATAGTCGGCATGGAAGCCGTGCGGCGCCTGCGGATAGATCTTGAATTCGGCGATCTTCTTGTCCTGCTCGAGCGTCGCCTTGAACTGCTCGACCTGGGCCACGGGAATGCCGGTATCAGCGCCGCCATAGAGGCCGAGCACCGGCGCCTTCATCTCGGGGGCGAGCTGAAGCGGACTCTTCGGCCACACCGGATTGGCGGGATCGACCGGCGCACCGTAGAACGCGACACCGGCCTTGAGGGTGCCACTGTGGGCAGCGTATTCCCAGACATTGCGGCCACCCCGGCAGAAGCCGATGATGCCGAGCTTCGTGGTGTCGCCGCCTTGCGATCCCGCCCACGCCACCGTCGCATCGAGATCGGACAGCAGCTCGGCGTCCGGCTTGGCATTAACGACCGGCAGCAGATCCTTGATGTCGGTGACCTTGGTGAGGTCGACACCCTTGCGGAAGTAATAGTCGGGCGCGACCGCGAATGCGCCGAGCTTGGCGAGGCGCCGTGTCACGTCCTTGATGTATTCGTGCAGGCCGAAAATCTCCATCGCCACGATGATCACCGGCGCCTTGGTGTTGCCGGCCGGGCGCGCGAAATAGGCCGGCATCTCTTCGGACCCGACCTTGATCCTGGCGTCGCCAGCCTGGAGGCCGCCGGTATCTGTCGTGATGATTTCGGCGCGGACCGGACCGGCCGCAAGCGTGTAGCCGGCAGCGACGGCCGCGGTGGCGCTCATGAATCCGCGGCGCGAGACCGGGGCGACTTTCGTCAGCCCGACGACGTCGGATGTCATGGTGGTTTCGAAGCTCATCGGTCGATCCTTCCTGATGCTTGGCCCTGATTCCTCAGGCGGCGCATTCGCCGATAATTGCCGGCGAAACGCAAATCACCAGCCTGCGAGCATGTTCGCGTTCAGGCCAAGCCCTGACGTCTTTTCAGCGGCGCCGTTTCGGGCATCAGGCTCATTGCGACAAGTCCGACGATCGCCGCAAGCAGGAGGTACCAGGCCGGTGCCAGCGGATTGCCGGTGACGTGGAGGAGCCAGGTGACCACGAGCTGCGCCGTACCTCCGAAGCTCGCGATCGCCACCGCGTAGACGGTCGCGAACACGCCTCCGCGGATGTTCTGGGGCAGCGCTTCGGTGAAGGTCGCATAGAACGCCGTGAACGGCAGCGAGCCGATGATCGATAGCACGCCGAAGCCGATCAGGAGCGACAGCGCGCCCGGTGCATGGACGATCCACAGGAAGGTCGGATAGGTGAGCAGGAGGGTTGCGAGCTGAGGCCAGATCATGATCGGCTTGCGGCCGAGACGATCGGCGAGCCATCCGCCGGCCAGTGCACCGACGAACTGAATGCCGTTGCTGACGAGCGACACGGCGAAAGCCAGTGTCGACGACACGTGCAGGGTATTCTGCGCATAGGTCGTCATGTATTGCGTGACATAGGTCGAGATCGTGCCGCTGGCCAGGATCATCAAGGCCAGCGCGATGATGCCGAGGTGACGCCGGACCTGCGAGAGGTGACCCGTGCGCTCTTTCGCTGCGACACCGGCATCGGCATGCGGAATCGTCTCGGGCAGTGTCCGCCGCATCCAGAGCCCGAACGGCAGGCAGACGGCCCCGATCAGGAACGCCACCCGCCAGCCGTAGGAGTCCAGCATCTCCGGCGCCATGGTCGTGCTCAGGATGACACCGACCAGCGCGCCGGCGGTCGCCGCGATCTCCTGGCTCGCCGGCTGCCATGCCACGACCAGCG
The DNA here is from genome assembly GCF_052075995.1 of Bradyrhizobium sp. 613_E4_N2_2. Taxonomy (NCBI): domain Bacteria; kingdom Pseudomonadati; phylum Pseudomonadota; class Alphaproteobacteria; order Hyphomicrobiales; family Nitrobacteraceae; genus Bradyrhizobium; species Bradyrhizobium sp. 613_E4_N2_2. The sequence goes on along the minus strand of NZ_CP197234.1, from coordinate 1,772,442 downwards.
CCCGATGCTCGGGCGGCGCAATCTCGAGGAGATAGGCGGTCGTCGGTCCGACCTCGCCGCCGAGGGCGAAGCCCTGCACCATGCGCGCCGCAATCACGATGATGGGCGCGGCGACGCCGATCATGCGATAGGACGGCGTGAGCGCGATGGTCAGGATAGCAGCTCCCATCAACGCAAAGCTCAGCAGCATGGCGGGCCGCCGGCCGATCCGGTCGGAATAGATGCCGAGCACGATCCCGCCGATCGGCCGCGTCACGAAGCCGGCCCCGAACGTCGCCAGCGACAGCATCAGGCTGCCGTACTCGCTTCCGGTCGGGAAGAAGGTATGGCCGATCTGGATGGCGAAGAAGCTGTAGGTAATGAAGTCGTAGAATTCGAGCATGTTGCCGATGGTGGCTGCGAATGCTGCTCGTTTGACGTTGAACGGCGCCGCTTGCTCAATTCCCAACGACACTTTGACTCCCTGGATTCGCTCGTTTGCCGGACTTAACCGTCTGGCTGCATTGCGTCGCAACATCCATTAACCGAAAGAGAGGGTTCTCTCCCGGCCAGCCACACCGCCAAGCGTTACCGGTGATGCGCCCTTTTGCGTATTCGAAACTCCAGGCCGCAACAAATGGGCCTCGCAGTGGCGACAATGACACATCATGTTGCTCAGGCGTCGCACATCACCGTCAATTCACGCGCAAGCTCTCGTGATTTGATTGAAATTTTCAGAAGAGTTGAGCCGTGCGATTTACTCGAACTTTCTGTGTGACGCTCTAGTTCCACGGCCGGAAGTTCCATCTGCAGAACGGATGCAACTTCCCGAGCGCGGTCCTTCCATCCGGCAACGGAGGAAGAATCGCCCGAGAACTTCATTCTCGTCCACCCAGATTGCGCTACCAAAGGCTCAATTGAATAAAGCTTGTCCGACCTGGAACTGAAATGATTTTAGCTCGCGAAGCGATTGAATTGTTGGGACAGATGGCTCGCATCCTGTGGTTCGAAGGCACCAAGCATGGCTTGCGCGACCGCGAATGGATGGCCCTGCGCTTTCTCTCCCGCGCCAACCGTTTCTCGCGGACGCCCTCGGCGCTCGCGAGCTACGTCGGCACCACGCGCGGCACCGCCTCTTTCATTATCGGCGAACTCGAGCGGCTCGGATATCTGGAGCGAAAGCGCTCCGCGACGGACAAGCGATCGGTGACGCTGAGCGTGACGCAGCAGGGCAAGAAGTTCCTGGTGCGCGACCCCATCAGCGTTCTCCTCGAACCGATCGCCGTCCTCGACGACGAGGCCAAGATCCGCTTTCGCGACACGCTCCGGCACGTGCTCGATCAGGCGGACGCGGCCGAGCAGCGGCACCATACCGACGTCTGCAAGCGATGCATCTTCCTGCGCGAAGATCGCACCGCCACGGACGGCAAGCCCGGCGCCGCCGAGTTCAGCTGCCGCCTGTTTCGCGCGCCGATCGCCGAGGCGGAGATCGATCTGCTATGCACCAGCTTCGAGCATCATCGCCAATAGGAGGCGGCCCTCGATCACGGCGTCGCCTTGCGTGACGAGTAGATGACGCCGCCGCTGGACTCCACGACCAGACGGCCGTTCTCGTTCTTGATCTCTTCGATGCGGCCAAGCCCGGGTACCTGCTGTCCAAGCACGGCCTCGATGACGCCGTTCGGACCTTGCAGGATCGCAATTCCCTCATAGGCCTGGCGGACCGACCAGCCCTTGACCACCTTGCGCGGCGCCGACGGAGGAACCGAACCCGTGATCTCGGGCGCGGCAACCGAGGCCATCATCGGCATCGTCTGCGAGGGCGGCTGCGAGGCGACGGCCGCCGGCGCCGGCGCTTGCGCCTGAGCCTGGGCGAGCTTGTCCAGCTTCACCGTCGAGGACGAACTCACCCGCTCGATACGGTCCAGATTCTCGGCGAACCTGCCGAAGCGATCGTTGGTCGCCTTGCTCGACTGATCGACCGCGGTGCGCAGGCCGTCGAGATTTTCGGACACGCCCGACACCTGCTTGCGCAGCAGCGCGACAGTCTCGCGCAGATTCCTGATCTCCGTATTGGCGGCCACGTTGCTTTGGGCCGGCTGCGTGGTGAGATAGGCGATCACGCCGGTGCAGGCGCAGACCACCAGGATCGCAGCGACCGCCAGTGTTGCGAGCGGCGCGACCCATGTCGGACGCGGCGGCGGCGGCTTGGCCACGATCACGGCCGGCTTCATCACGGTCGGCGCAGGCTTCGGTATCGCCATCTTGTCGAGGCGCGCCTTGGCGCGAATACGCTTCAGCCCCTCGAGCGCCTCTTTCGCCAGGGTCTCGTCGTTCGCCGCAGCCGACACACGCTTCGCGCTTGCAGCGGGCTTGGCCGTCTGTGTCGTGCTTGTATCGCGCGCATCCGGAGCCGGCTTCGCCGCCGCGGAAACATCAGCGGTCGCGTTGGGACGAGCTTGTCCATCGGACAACATGTGAAAATGCTCCGTTCGGTTCGATCTATCGAACGGTGAAGTTATTTGCCGAAGCTTGCCTGAAACGTGCGCAGCGAAAACTTTTCATCGCGCCCGATGCGACGTCGCATGAGTCAAAAGCGTCATGGACGTGGCGAGAGTGCGACTCGAAAGACACACACTCGCCAAGATTTCGCCAAGCTGGAGTCGCCTCGCCATACATGAGTCGAATTGTCGCATGGGGAAACACCAGCAGGAGAGTCAATCCCGGGTTGAAAACCCCGCTATGCGCATGACCCGCAGCACCGCGCAAAACAGCTGTGATTACGCGGGGATGCGGAACTTTAGAAACGCTACGGTGCAAAACTAGTTCGATCACCAAATCAACTGATGCGATCGAACATACAAAGAAACAACCAGAAACGAATCAACAGCATCAAACACGCATAGCAACCGCTTTGCTGCGCGCGCTTGATCGGAAATCGGCAATTGTTACGGTCCTACTCAAGTGATTCTCGCCAGTTGGCGAGGAGATCGACACAGTTCAGGTGCGTTCGGACGCAATCGGCAAGTTGGCGCAACTGTTCTAGGTCTGTCTCAATCCGCTCCGCGAGGTGATCCGTAAGACACCCGCCGAGCCTCACGCAGTAAGCGTTCAGTATCGAGTCGAAGTAGCAGGCCTGCACACGCAGGCACTGAATGCGTAGGGCTGCCCGCGAATATCGAAACCATAATAACGGTTCGCGGGATGGAAATATCGTCAAACAGCATGGTTGCCGAGCCGGGCATCACAACAACCATCCGGCCGCAACAAGTGCGAAACAGGGGCGAAAGACTAATGTATATTATCGTTGATGATCGCGAGAGCGTCACGAACAGCTACGTTGGAGGGCTCGTTCGCGAAGGTGTATCGTCGATCGGCTTCTCTTCCGGAGAATTCTGGGACTGGCTGCAATCTGCGAGCGAACCGGATCTGGCGGCGGTCGACGCCTTTCTCCTCGGGGACTGCGATGCCCGCGGAAGCCTGCCACGGGCGATGCGGAAGCGCTCCTCGGCGCCCATCATCGCCATGAGCGGCCAGAAGATGCTCAAGAACACGCTTGAGCTGTTCGAATCGGGCGTCGACGACGTCGTCCACGTACCGATTCACCTGCGCGAGATCCTCGCCCGAACGGCCGCAATCGCGCGCCGCCGGGTGGGCGAGCTGCCGAGGCCCTGCGAGACCAGGATCCAGGTCTTCTTCAACGGACGTGACCCCGAGATCGCGGGCCACGCTCTCACCCTGCCCCGCCGCGAGCTGCGCATTCTCGAGTATATGGTCAGCAACCACGGCAAGTGGATCACCAAGACGCAGATCTTCAACGCGGTCTACGGCATCTTCGAGTCGACCTTCGACGAGAGCGTGATCGAGAGCCACGTCAGCAAGCTGCGCAAGAAACTCCGCGACCGCCTCGGCTTCGACGCGATCGTGGCCCGGCGCTACGTCGGATACCGCCTCAACATCCCTGCCGGCGAGACCATCGACGTGCCGATGCAGGAACTCGACGAGGTCGGCATCCTCCTGAACAGGGCACATGCCGCCCCGGCGGCGTACCCGGCCGGAAACTGACGCGGCAGGGCACCGCCACGAAAACGACAACGGCCTCTGCGGAGTACCCTTCGCAGAGGCCGTTGCACTTTCAGCGGCAGAGATGGCGGAGCAGCGATCTCGCGATGCCGGCGCCGCGACAGCTACGGCTTCTGCTGGAATTCTTCCTTCGAAACATAGTTGAAGTCCTCGACCAGGACGTCCTGGACGACGTCGGCCTGCATCCGCTCGTTGACGCGCTGCTTGATGGCCGTCGTGAGGATGGAAAGGTCGTAACGGGCGAGCTTCCTGAAATCGAGGCGGTCGTCGGCATAGATCCTGCGGAAGGCCTCGTCGACGACGAACGGCTCCGGCGGGACGTTGAGCTGGTGCATGATCCGCGCCTCAACGGTGTAGACGAAGCGCGCCACGATGTAGCCCTGCACGCTGCCGCCCTCGACCATTGGCACGCTCAGCGCCCGCGTCTTCTGGTATTGAAGGCCGTCGAGATATTCGTCCTTCGCCGGCAGCAGGCTGCCGTTTTCCTTCCAATAGGCCACGGCATAGCTCGTGCCCGCGGTGAGGATGCATACCCAGAGCCCGGCCAGCACGAGTCTGATCATTTTCCGTCCTGTGCTGTGCGGCCGGTATAGGTGCCATCCGACTCGGCTTCCTTGATCGCCTTGACGATGATGGCCGCGACCTCACGCACCGCATCGTAATGCATTTCGAGGATGGAACGGTTTCGCTCGAGCTTCTCGCGCAACCGCTGGATCTCCTCGGTGATCTCGACCTCGTTGCCGAGATGCATCCGTGCCCGCATCAAGCGGACGAATTCGAGCATGCTCCGGCTCTTCCGGGCACTGAAGTCGTCGAAATCGATCTTCTTGCCCGTCGAGAGCGCGACCGTCTCCTCCTCGACGATGTTCTCGAGCCGGCGGATCGCAGACAGCAGGCCACGCACCTCGTCCGATCTCGCCGCGTCGGTGCCGTCGTTCACCACGTCACCGCCGAGATTCGGCAGCAGCGCAGGCAAGAACGCATCGCCTTCTGCCGCTTCCAGCGTCATCGCCTCGGCGTCCACGACCGGCTGCTCCACCACCAGGACCGCCGCACCTTCTTGTGCTTGCATAGGAAATTCACCCCTCAACTTCTGTCACCCATTCCCGGATCATGATCCGGTCTTTTCCGTAACGCCGGGCCCCGCCGGTTGCGCAGCGGCGAGTTGCTTGGCAATGCCAATGCCCTTGCCCTTTGCCAGCTGAGCACCAAGCTGCTCCGCCAGCATCGACTTCCAGACGCCGCCGGCCGTGCCCTTGCCGAAGACTTCCTCCGACTCCTTCGGCAGCATCGTCTCGACGAAGGTCTGGAGAATGAACGCCTCGAACTTCCGGTACACCTCGCCGGATGCGGGCGCCTTGATCACCCGCACCGGCGGCCCGTTCACCACACCCGGCTGCTGCGCTTCGGCAGCCTGCGCCGCGGATTGATCGGCAGTCGCCGCCTTGGCCTTGCCGACCTCCGCGTCCATGGTGGCGGCGAAATCGGCGTCCGATGATTTCAGTGCATCGAGCTTCGCGGTCGCCGCCCGCTGCGTCACGGGGTCGGCGGCATCGAGGACATCGAGAACGAGGTCGGGCGTCGCTGTCACGATCATGTCTTGTTCCGGCTGGCTGGCCGTGGCGTCCAGTCACGCACGGCGGGGCGTATTCCCGTCATCTCTTCGAGCGAGCGCGCCTCCGCGTCGCGAAGTTTGTCTGCGAGCGCGGCCTTCGCGACCTGCTCGAGCTGTTTCACACGGCGGGTGTCCGCGCGGACCTGGTCGAGCTGCTGCGACGCCTGCGCCTGGACCGCGCGCGCACCGGCGCTCGTCCTGTTCAGGCGCCGCGCGATTGAATCGCTCGACGAGCCCGCCGGCGGTTTGCCCTCGTTGAGGGTTCCTACCAGCCATTCCTGCTCGTCCTGCAAGCTGCGCTCCTGCTGCCGCAGATGCGCGAGCTGCCATTCGGACAGCCGGAGCTGAAGCTTCACGAGCGAGACCATCCGGCCGAGCTTGTCCGCGCGCGACGTCATGACCATCACTCCGCCAGCCACGACGAGACGCCGAGCATGAATTGCGTCAAGAGCTCGTCGCTGGTGAGGTAGAGCAGCAGGAAGCCGCCGAACAGCACGAAGGGCACCGAGATGAAATAGACCGGGATCGCCGGCGTCAGCTTGTTGATCAGGCCGACCGCGAGATTGACGATGACCGAATAGACGATGAAAGGGCTGGTGATCCGCAGCGTCAGCACGAACGCCTCGGACAGGCGGCTGACGAGCTGCTCGAGCGCCATGCTGCCGCCGATCCTGTTGCCGGGCTGCCAGACGTCGTAGGAGTTCATCAGCCCGCGCAGGACCTGCCAGTGCTGGTCGGTCATGAAGAACAATGTGGTGACGGCTGCCATGATCAGCGGCACCAGGGCCGGCGCCGGATCGGTGTCGCCGACCGGCGTTCCCGGGATGTTGCTCAGCCCGATCGCGCCCGCCATCACGGTCGCCATGGTCTGCAGCGCGAGGAAGAACACCCGCCCGCCAAGCCCGATGACGCTGCCGACCACAAGCTCGGAGCAGATCAGAAGCGCAAGCGTCAGCGGCGCGGCGTTGTCGGTGAGAGGTTTCAGGACCGAGATCAGGATCGGCGTCAGCGCAAACGTCGTGACGAGCGCGACGAACAGGCGAACCTGGGCCGGAACGTTGACGCTGGAATAGCCGGGCACGAGCATCAGGCAGGCGCCGATGCGGCAGAACACGATGAACGTGACCAGCACGCTGTCGGCGAGGCCGCTGATCACGATATGGCTCCCAGCGCCCTGATCTCGGCGCTGCGCGCGACCTCGACATGCGACAGGACCGGCAAGGTCGGGAACACCCGCTCCAGGATCATCCGGACATAGGGGCGGGCTTCCGGGGTGACCGCCAGAACCACGCTGGTGCCGTTCTCGGTGAATTTTCGGATCGCGGCGCTAGCTTCGGTTGCGAACTGCTCGATCAGGCGAGGATCGGCGTCGAATTCGAAGACTTCGCCCTTGGCGTCGCGCTTCAGGCTCTGGTGGAACGCCAGGTCCCAGCGATTGCCAAGGCGGACGACGTTCAGCACACCGTTGTCGGAAAGGTCGCCGCAGATCTGCTGGGCAAGTCGGGTCCGCACATGCTCCGCGACCTGCTCGGAGCGCCGCACATGGGGTGCGATCTCGGCAATGGCCTCCAGGATCAAATGGAGATTGCGGATCGACACGCGCTCGGCCAGCAGGATCTTCAGGATCGCCAGCAGGCCCGAATAGGAGATCTGCGACGGGCAGAGATCCTCGACCAGGCGCTTGTATTCGGGATCGAGACGGTCGAGCAGCCCGCGCATGTCCTTGTAGGACAGCAGCTGCGCGAGATTTGCCCTGAGCACTTCGCTTAAGTGCGTGAGCAGCACCGACAGGTTGTCGACCGGCTTGCAGCCCTGACGCTTGACCTCGTCGGTGAACGCCTCCGTCACCCACAGCGCCTTCATGCCGAAAGCGGGTTCGATCACCTCTTCGCCGGGCACGTCGGGCTTGCCGTCCTTGTCGACGAGCACCAGCACCTCGCCGAGCCGCAGCTCGCCATGGGCGATACGCGTGTCGTGGATCCGGATCTGGTATCCCTTGGGATCGATCGACAGATTGTCGCTGAGCTTGATCTCCGGAATGACGAAGCCGTATTGCTTGGCAAACTTCTTGCGGAGCTTGCTGACCCGGTGCCCAAGCTCGGTACGCGCGCCCAGCAAATGGACCGACAGATGGCCGCCGAGCGACACCTCGATCTCTGCGGTCTTGAGCGATTCCTTGACGGATTCCTTGGCATCGGCCTGGGCGCGCTCGTCGGCCTTGCGCGCATGCTCTTTCTTCTCCCGCGCCGCCTGCCGCCGCGGCAGCGAGTAGCCGACAAAGGCCATGGCACCGCCGAGCAGCACGAAGGGTGCCATCGGTAGCCCAGGCATCAAGGCGAGCACGAACATCATCAACGACGCCGCCGACACCGCGCGCGGGTAGCCACCGAGCTGCCTCAGCACGGCCTGCTCCGCCGACCCCCTGGTGCCGCCCTTGGAGACCAGGAGGCCCGCCGACAGCGACACGATCAGTGCCGGCATCTGCGTTACCAGACCGTCGCCGACGGAGAGTTTGGTGTAGACGTCGGCGGCGCGCGACAGCGTCAGCCCGTGATGCGTCACGCCGATGATGATGCCGCCGAAGATGTTGATCGCCGTGATGATCAGGCCGGCGATTGCGTCGCCGCGGACGAATTTCGAAGCACCGTCCATTGCGCCGAAGAACGCGCTTTCCTCTTCGAGCTCGCGGCGCCGGCGCTGGGCCTCCTTGTCGTCGATGAGGCCCGCGGAGAGGTCGGCGTCGATCGCCATCTGCTTGCCCGGGATGGCGTCCAGGGTGAAGCGGGCACCGACTTCGGCGATACGCGTTGCGCCCTTGGTGATCACGACGAAATTCACCGTCACCAGGATCGCGAAGATGATCAGACCGATGACGAAGTCGCCGCCCATGACGAACTTCGAGAAGCCGGCAACGACGTGACCCGCGGCTTGTTCGCCCTCCCCGCCCCGCGACAGGATCAGACGGGTGGTCGCAACGTTGAGCGCCAGCCGCAGGATCGTCGCGATCAGCAGCACGGTCGGGAAGGCGGAGAAATCGAGCGGCCGCTGGATCCACAGCGCGACCATCAGGATCAGCGCGGACAGCGCGATCGAGAAGGCGAGGCCGAGGTCGATCAGGATCGGCGGTATGGGCAGGAACAGGATCGTGAGCATGGCCACGATACCGCCCGCGAAAAAGGCGTCGGCCCCCAATCGTCGCGGGGTCGGCAGGCTAGCAGCTAATGTATCGGCCATGGGTCACCGGCAGAGGGTCCGCCCCGCAATCTGCCGTGCAAAGCTTACGCGAGGGTGGTGGCCGGGCTCTCGCGGATCAGAAGCCGTGCTCGATCCGCGAATAGACCATCTCGGTGAAGGTGGAGAGATGGGCACCGATGAAGGAGCCGGAAACGGCAACGACCAGGAGGATGACGATGATCTTCGGCACGAAGGTCAGCGTCACCTCCTGGACCTGGGTCAGCGCCTGGATCAGCGCAATGGCGGTGCCGACAAGCATCGCGGCGCCGACGGCGGGGCCGGAGGCGACGATGATGGTCCAGATCGCCGCCTGGACGATGTCGAGGGCGTCCCGCTCGTTCATGACTGGCTGATTGTAAGGCCGGGCCCGACCGCGACCTTCGTGCCGTTCTCGAGGGTTGCGATGGAGCCGTCGTTGTTGATGGAGATCGAAACGACCTTGCCGCTGAAGGTTGCGCCGGTCGCGTCGGTGAAGCTGACGGTCTTTCCGATCAGCCCGTTGGCCTGCGACAGCGACTGCGACGACAGCAGCGCATCCAGCTTCGAATTGGTCTGCATGGCCTGCTCGACCGTCGAGAGCTGGGCGAACTGACTCATGTACTGCGAGGTATCCATCGGATTGGTGGGATCCTGGTTCTTCATCTCGGCGACGAGGAGCTGAAGAAAGGTATTGTAGTCGACGGTGTTGCTCGCCGTGTTCTTTGTGGAACTGGTCGCGTTGGACTTGCTGGTGCTGTCGGTCGCGCTGTTGACGTTCATGTAGCCTCTCCGCTGTCAGGCAGCCTCGAATGGGATCTCGGTGGCGACGCCGGCCAGGCCGGCCAGGATTGCGTCCTCTACCGGGAACAGTCCCCGGATCCGCTTGAGCGCCTCGAAATAGCGGGTCGTGCGGACCAGCTCGTGGATCGTGGCGAGCCCGTCGAGCATCTCACGGCTCTCGCAAACCGCGAGCAGGGCCGCGTGATGCTCCCCGTAGAGCGCGACTGCGGCGCCGATATCCGTCGGGTTCATCAGCATGAGCTGGACGATGAAATAGAGCTGCCGCATCGCCGTAGTGGCGTCGGAAGCCTGCATGACCTGCCCTTCGAGCAGGAACATCACGTCGTTGACGAGCTCGACGGAGACCTTGCGGTCCACGCGCAGCACTGCGCCGTTGACGTAGATCCGCTCACCCGCCCGCAAGGATATTTTCATCAGAGCGCGTCTCGGATCAGGCGGTTGATTTCGATGAGCTGCATCACGTCGTTCGACTTCTCCTCGCGAAGCCGATCGGCTTCCTTGACGACCCACAGGCCGATCGAGATGATATCGGCGCGCAGCTTTTCCGGGAGTGCGTTTTCCGGATGGGCGAGATCCTCGATGAAGATCGTCCACAGCCGCCGCACGTAGAGCAGGCTCTCGACCAGATCTTCGAAGCTGAAGCGCCCGCCCTGGACCCGCTCGAGCCGGTCGATGCCGAGGCTGAGCGCCTGCCGCTCGCGGCCCCGCGCCTCAGAGGCGCTATCATCGACGACCACTTCATAGGCTTCAAACGTCATCAGAACCACTCTGCGCAGGAGACCGAACAACAAGACAAAGTTACAGACCCCGGCTCACAGATAGTTGATCAGGCTGATCTGCTGGAGCTGCGACGTCAGCGACAGCGCCGTCTTGATCTGGGTCTGCAGGGTGTTGACCCGGACCGAGGCCTCCGTCGGGTCGACGGCCTCCATCTTGACGATCTGATTGTTCAGAATGTCCTGCTGCGTCTTGAGCTTTTCGGTGGCGCCGGTGACCCGCTGCTGGACCGTGCCGACGCCGCCGCCGAGCGTAGCGAGGTCAGTGATGGCGTTACCGACGAGGCCGATGGCCTTGTCCACGACGACCTGGAACGTGTCCTGGCTCAGGTTCGCGTTCCCAAGATCCGCCATCATGGTGTAGGCCTCGGCGAGCCTACGGAAGCCGATCTGGTTGGCGCTAACGGACGTATCGGCGATCTCGGTCGTGGAGATACGGCTTTGCATGGTCTGGTCGGTGGCCGTTGACCAATTGGTGTTCCAGGCCGGGCTCGCGAACTCGGCATCGAAGGTGGTGTTGAGGAAGGTCTGCATTTGGGCCGGGGTAATGGTGCTCACGCTGGCCGAGGATTGCGAGAAGCCGAAGGTCGCAAGGAAATCGGCATCGACCTGGTTCTTGCTGGCCGAACCCGCGGTGTAAGCCGTGATCGGCGTGTTCTGCGTGTTGACCCCCGAGAAGAGATACGAGCCATTATAGGAGACGTTCAGCGCGCCGATCAGATCCTGGAGGTTGGCGGACGCAGGCGGCAGGATGATCCGCCCGCCGCCGTCGGTGCTACGGGCCGCGATCAGGTCCTTGAGGAAAGAGGTTGCGGTTGCGCCCAGCTGGGTGATCCGGTTCTGCGTCGTGTCCAGGCGCCCCGAGACGAGCCCGTTGGTATCGACGAGCTGATCGGCGAAGCTCAGGTCCGCCCGCAGGGTGATGTCGCTTCCCGTCGTGGCACCAAGCTCGAGGCCAACATCGGCGAAGCGGCCGGTGGTGGCTTCCTTCGAGGCCTTGGTCAGCGCGGCCTGATTGTTCGTGATCGAGGACCTCAACGACGAAGACAGCATCAAGGTCGAGATGTAGTTGGCGCTCATCATGACTTAATTCCCCACGGCAGCCAGCAGGCTCTGCAACATTTGGTCGACGGTCGAGATGATCTTCGACGACGCCGAATAGGTACGTTCGACCTGAAGCATCAAGGACATCTCGTCGTCCATGTTGACGCCGCTGACGTTCGACAGCGCCGCGGTGCTGCGATCGAGCAGCGTGTTCTGGTAGGTGGCGCTGTCGTCCGCGGCCTTGCGTTGGTTTTCGATCCAGCTCGTCGACGACGCCGCGAAGTCGATCAAGCTGCCGCTCGGCTTGCCTTGCGTGGTTGCATCGAACGGCTGCGACGCATCCATGTTGCCGATCAGCTGCTGCAGCCTGGTCGAGTAGCCGGCATTGCCGGTGGTGTTGTATCTGTAGGCGACGTTGCCGCTGATCGCGCCATCACGCAGCAGGTTGGGATTGCCGCCCTGGGCCGGGTCGACCGACGCGGCAACGCTGATCGAGCCGGCCAGGCCGACCGAGACGGTCGCGCTTGCGGGCATCGCGGGTGAGCCGGGATAGGTGAAGAGGCCGGGCCGGTCGGGCAGCGCGGCGCCGGACTGGTCGACCTCCTTGAAGGATTCGACAAGGCCGCGTGCGACCTCGTCGAGCTGGCTCTGATACGTGACCGTGGCGTTGTCGCGCAATTGGGCGAGGCCAGCGAGCTTGCCGGTCTTGATCGGCATCACGGAATTGGCGCCGGTGACCGGGACACCGTCGATATAGACAGCATTCCCGGTGGTCCCGGGCGTATAGATGTTGGTCGCCGCGAAGCTGACCGCGCGCGCCGTCTTGTCGAACAGCACGACACCGCTGTCGGTGTAGAGCGCCGCGTCGCCGTTGGCGCGCAGCGTCATCGAGACGCCGACCTCCTGCGACATCTTCGAGACGATGTTGTCGCGCTGGTCGAGATAATCGGTGACGTCGTCGCCGGCGATCGTCCCCTTCACGATCGCGGTGTTGACCTTATCGAACTGGGTCAGGAGCTGATTGATATTCCCGACCGAAGTCGCCATGTCGGCGTCCGCTCCCTGGCGCACCGTCTGCACGGTCTTGGTGGCCTGGTTGAGCGCGGTCGCCATGTCCTTGGCGGACGTGACCGCCGCCTGCGCCAGCGTGGTGTTGTCCGGAGCGTTGGCATATTGCTGGAGCGCCTGCTTCAGCTTGTTGAGCTGGGCGGCCGGCGACTGCCCAAGTTCGGGATCGTCCACAGTCGAGGCCGATATCTTCTGAAGACCGTCCAGGATCGCATTCTGCTTGGCGGACCCAGACGTCGCGATCAGGACGTTATTATAGAGACCCGAGCTGGCGGCGCGCTGGATCGCCGCCACATAGACGCCGGCCCCGGGGAGATTGTCCAGCACGGCGATCTTGCGCGAATAGCCGGCGGCGCTGGCACCGGCTATGTTGCGCGAGATCGTCGACGACTGGATACCCGACGCCATGAGCGACGCACGAGCGGAGTCGAGAGCGGCGGTAAGGGACATGATCTGCTCTTGCCCGGAATGAGCGCTTGAGGATTCAGCGCTTCAGGTTGACGACGACGTCGAGAAGATCGGCGCCGGTCTGGAACGATTTCGAATTCGCAGTGAAGCCGCGCTGCGCCTCGATCATCCCGGTGAGTTCGTCCGCGAGGTCGACGTTGGAGTCCTCCAGCGCGCCCGACTGGACAGTGCCGAGACCGCCGGTACCGGCATTCCCGGCCTGCGCGTTGCCGGAATTCATGTTGGTCGAATAGACGTTGCCGGGCTCCGGCGTCAGGTTGTCGGGGCTCGCGACGTCGGCGAGCATGATGGTGTAGAGCGTCAGCTGCTGACCGTTCTTGAGGATCGCCGTCACGAAGCCCGAATCGTCGACATCGACTTTGTCGATGGCCGATGGAACGCTGCCATTGACAGTCGCCTTGAAGCTGAAGTCGGTTCCGACCTGCGTCATGTTCGACAGGTCCAGGCTCATCGCCGCACCGCCGGGAACGGTGAGGGCGAGAGTCGTCGGGCTCGCCGCGGCCAGCGTGCCTTTGCCGGCTGCGGTCGTATCGAAGGTGAAAGTGGTGGCGGCACCGACCGACGCACCTGTCGCGGAGTTGTAAGCCTGAAGCTGCCAGGTGTCAGAGCCGGCGGCCGTCGCCGTGTGGGACATGTAGACGTCGAGCGTAACGGCCTGGCCGATATTGTTGTAGGCCACGATCGAGCTCTTCGACGAATATGACGCCGGCCCGGGCGGACCGGCGATCACAGCCGCTTTCGGATCCAGATTGCCGGTCGTGAGCGTTCCCGCCGTCGACGGCACGGGCACTTGCGAAACCTGGGCAATGTTGACGATCTGCATGCCGGACAGGCTGTTCTGCGAGAAATTGGTCACCTTACCGGGCTGGCCCAGGAGGTAGTAGCCGGCCGCGTTGACCAGATTGCCCTGGGCGTCCGGCACGAACGAGCCGGCGCGCGTCAGATATTGCTGCGTGTTGGCGGCGTTCGACACCACGAAGAAGCCGTTGCCCTGCACGGCGAGGTCCGTGGTCGACGTGGTGAACTGCGTGTGTCCCGCGTCGCTGATGGCGTAGCGAACCGTCGTCTCGACGGCGCCGGAGTCGTAATTGCCGGAGCCGCTCTTCAGGATCAGTGACGAGAATTCCGTCGAAGCCCGCTTGTAACCGGTCGTGTTGACGTTCGCGATGTTGTCCGAAACCGTCGACAGCTTGTTGGACTGCGCGCTCATTCCGGAAACGCCGGTGCGCATAACACCATACAGGCTCATGAAGTAGGCTCCTTTGTCAGGTTGTATCTACAATGCGGGTTCTTGCTTGCGCGGAGCTGATGATTGGGATCCGTGCACAACTTTCAGGTTGTAGCGGTCATGTCGTCTTCGGCTGACAGAACGAGCGCGCCTTGTCGGTCCACGCGCCGAAGCCGCTGGAGACGAGATGCGCGACGATGTGACAGACGTAGCGCTTCTGCGCGGGCTGATTGTTGGGGCCTGCGTTGTAGCGCGCGACCGCCATGGTCCAGCTGCCCTCGCGCTGCTTCAGCTCTTTCAGGAAGCGCGCGGCGTATTCAACGTTCTTCGCGGGATCGAACATCGCGCGCACCGACGTGAACTTGTCGCCGTGATAATAATGGTTGATCTGCATGCAGCCGAGGTCGATCAGCTTGATGCCCTTGCTGCGCATCGTCTCGAAGTTCGCGATCGCGTCGTTCATGTCCTTGGCGAACACGGTCTGGCCGTCGGCGCCGAGCGCGTAAGGGTGGAGCGAACCGCGCCGTCCGGTCTCGGTGAGGCCGACCGCATAGAGAATGCCGAGCGGAATCCCATGCTGCTGGGACGCGCGCGCCATCTCGCGCTCGCAAGGGCGCGCGTTGTCGGTCGCCGCTGCCGCGGCGCCCGCGCTACAGATAAACAGGGCCGCGGCGAGTATGCGGCCCCACGTCCTGGTCATGACGCGTCTCCTCGTTGGACTGGCGCTCCTGCCGGGCCTGCTTCGCACCGCTGTCCGATTGCCCGGACGACGTGCCGGCGCCGCCGAACGTGCCTTGCGACTGCGACGATGGCTGTTGCTGGCCGGAGAGCTGCGGCTGCGGCTGGCCGGAGCCGCTCTGGAATCCGTCCAGCGAGCCGTGCTGCACGGGCGCGACGTCGGCGACATAGCCCGCCGACTGCATGAGATCGCGGATCGAGTCGCGCTGCTGATCCAGCATCAGGCTGGTGTCCTTGCGCGCGGCCGCGAGGTGAACTGAAACCTCCGAGCCGACGAGGCGAAGGCGTACCGTGACGTTGCCGAGCGCCGGCGGTTCGAGATTGATCGTCAGGATCTTGAGCGGCTCAGGCGCATTGGTCTGCGACGTCGCGAGATCGGGGGCGGTGGACGCCGTCGGAGCCGGCGATTCCTTCAGCTCGGCGACGACTGCGTTGGCGACTTGCTGCGGGGCGCTGAACTGCGCCGGTGGCAGATGGGTCTCCTGCTGGACCACGGTAACCTTGGTCGCTTCGGGCAATGCGTCCCGCGCCGAGGCTTTGACGGCGCGCTCGACATTGGCCGTGACGGCCTCGAAGCCTTGCGTCGCGGGCATTGGCTTCGACGACACATCGCTGCCTTGTTGCGCGGCTGCCGCCGCCTGCGAAGGCGCGGCCTGCGAGCGCGTGCCCGTTGAAGCGGCAGCGGGCGGCGCGGGCTCGGCAGAGGTGACCTTCGCGGTGCCCTGGACCTCACGCTTCGTCGTGGCAGAGCGCTCGTCGCGCGCAGGCGCGTCCTTCTTGTCGCCCGCCGGCGATTGCAGCAGCGGCTTCACGGCCGGCACGGCGGCGAACTGCTGTTCGACGACCGCCGGAATGCTCGATCGGGCCGAAACATCGGTCTTCGCGCCGTGGTCGACCGGAGTTTGCGTCTCCGGCGATCTTTCAGTTTTCTCGTCGGACGATTTGCGAATGGGTTCGGACTCGTCGTCGGCCTCGGTGCGTTCGCGCGCCGTCTTGTCCTTGTCGGCCGGGCGCGCGAGGTGCGTGCGCAACGATCCGGCCTTCGCGCTCGTGTTGCCGCCCTCGTCGTTGAGCGCCCGCTTCGCGAGATTCGAGACGGTGTGCAGCAGATCGTTGAACGACGAATCTGCCGGCGATTTCGTTCCGGCGGATTTTCCCGAGCGCGATGCGCCGCGCACGTTGAGGCTTTCGGCGAGACCCGAAAAGACCTGTCCGGAGGTTCCACTGAGCTTCGTCATGGGCGATCCCTGGTAAGGCGTTCGAGTTCGCCGAGCTGCTTCCGCGCGCGTGCAAGCGTCTCGGTCGACGCGGCGAGATCGAGACGCGCCGGCGTGACCGGAGGCTTGTCGGCGGCGGCGGTGGATCCGCCCGCGAACGGCTTGCGGACATCGAGTGCGAGCTGCAACGTCGCATTTAGCAACGGAACGTCGCGCTCGGGCAACTTCGAGCGGTCGAGGGCCTTCAACTCGGCCACACCGCCGTCATACTCGTCAGTGAGCGCCCGCGAGACGCCGCGGAAGAAATGCGCGCGCTCGCGATCCTCCGACGCGTCGGCGCTAAGCGTCAGCGCACGCTCGCCTGCAAGCCGGGTCACCGCCAGCCGTCCATGCACCATCGCGGTGCGCGCGATCACGAGATAAAGCTTGAGGCGGCTCGCGCGGTCGATCTGCTCCAGCAGAGTGACGATCCGCGCAAAGCGGCGCTCGTCGAGAGCAATGCTCGATTGCGTCAGGCCGGAGGCGAAGCGCTGCCAGAAGTCCCCGGCATAGACCGAGTTGCGGTAATGGCGGATATAGGCGAGCGTCAGGAACTCGAACTTGTCGAAATCCTCGGCCTGCCCGACCAGCAGGATCTCGCGCCGCAGTGCCGCCTCCTCCACCAGCGTGCCCGGCAACAGCAGCCGCGCGTCGTCCAGGCGCTCGATCGCGAGCGATGCCTCGGCGCGCGCGAACAGCGCGCCCTGGACCAGCGCGACCTGTCCGCCCAGGCCTGTTGGCAGCGTGCGCGGCTTGACGTCCTTGAGCAGTTCGCGCGCTTCGTCCTGGCGGCCTTCGACATAGGCCAGCGCACCATTGAACAGCCGCTCGTCGACGTTCAGCTTGTCGCGCGGCAGCTTTCGGACGACCTGCGGCCCGCCGCCGCTGAGCAAGTAGATGATGACGGCCTGGCCGTTCTGCGCGTTGCCCCACACGCCCGGATCGGCGGCGAGGAACTTTTCGCCGACCTGCCGGGTCAGCGCGATGTGGCTGCCATGCGCAGCGGTGTCGCCACGGGCAATGCCATCCTGCACCGTCTGCAAGGTGCGCACGAGCTCATAGGGCTCGCCCGAGGTTGATGCCGGGGACGGTGCCGGATCGGCAAACGCGCACACCGTCGTGAACGGCAGCAGCAGCAGCGCGGCGCGCAGGAGCGGCCTGATCAAGGGCGCTTCTCCCGGATCAGGATCTCGATCCGGCGGTTCTGAGCGGCAGCAGGATCATTCGTGAGTTTCGGCCGCCGATCGGCGTAGCCTTCGACATGCTCGATCCGCTGCGCATCGACACCGGACCGGACCAGCATGTAGTAAGCCATCTGCGCGCGCGCGGTCGACAGCCGCCAATTGTCGTAATTCTCGGACTTGTACGGCCGATTGTCGGTGTGGCCGCGGACGATGATCATGCCCTGGCGCTTCGTCAGTAGCGGCCCGATCTTGTCGATCACGCGAATCAGCTCAGGCCGCGGCTCGGCCGAGCCGACCGCGAACATCCCGAAGCTCGCATCGTCGGTCAGGCTGATCAGAAGGCCTTCCTCGACCTGGCGCACCTCGGCCACCGGGCCCGCACCGGCCTTGATGTCCGATAGTGCATCCGCGATCGCGGACTGTAGTTGCTTGACGGTCGGCTGCTGGGTCTGTGCCGCATCGCGCGATTCGGAATTCTTCGCTTGATCGCCGGGGCGTGGCTGCGCGGCGGCATTGGCTTGAGCGCCAGCCTGGGCGCCCGGTTGCGGCGCATTTGCCTGGGCACTGCCATCGCGTTGAGCCTGCGAAGGCGCAGGCCCCGGCGGCAGCAGGGGCGACAGGCTTGCAGACGACGCGTCCGCGTTCGGCGCCACGCTTCCGCCGGCATCGTCCTGCTTGGCACGTTGCGCCTGCGGCTCGCCCTGACCTGTCCCGGACGCGTTGTCGCGCGCGGACGCGTTCGGCTTTGGCTCGCTGTCGACGAAGTGATCCGCATCCTTGGACGTCTGCGGCGTCAACTTCCAATAGCCGGGATCGAAGGGATCGCGGTAGGCATCGCCGCCCTTGAGGCCGTCCTCTTCGGCGGAGGTCAGCGCGCCGGCACGGCGCTGGCCCGAGGCCTGGTTCGCGCTGTTGGCGATCTCGGCAAGCGTCGCATAGGGATCGCGGAACAGAACCTTCTCTTCGAAGGAGGCAGGCTTCTCCGCCGTCGGCGAGTCTCCGCGACGTTCTTCGTTCGGCCCGGCCGGCTGACGCTTGCCGTCCTGGCCTTCGAACTGCGTCGGCTCCTTCTTGCTGAGATCCTTGAGGCCCTTCGGAGCGGGTGCGTTCTCCGCGAGCTTGATCGGGTTGAAATAGCTCGCGACCACCTGCTTCTGGTCCTGGTTGAGCGCATTGAGCAGCCACATGACCAGAAAGAACGCCATCATCGCGGTCATGAAGTCCGCATACGCGATCTTCCAGACGCCACCGTGATGCGCCTCCTCGGCGAAGGCGCTGCGCCTGCGGATGATCACCAGCTCGTGCTTGACTTCTTCCATGGCGGACTACCGGCGCGCCTCGTTCAGACGTTCGCTCCACGCCGCAATCTGCGTCTCGATCACGGTCTGGTCGGCGACAACACGGACCTCGAAAGTGTCGGCGGCTTCGTATTCAATCCCGGTTCGCCGGGCCGTCTGGAGCTGCGAGCGCACCAGATCGAGCAATTCGCCCGGGCCGGTGATCTTGAACACCGGCACCGGCGAATTGCCGGTCAGCGCTGCGATCTGCTCGACCAGCGATCCGATCGCCTTGTCACGGACGGCGTCGGCGAGGAAAGGCAGCAATATCCGCGCAACCGAGCTTGCGATGTTGGTTTCGATCTCGCGGCAGGCCGTCTCGAAGCCGCCCACGATCGTGGCCGCCTGCTGGTCGGACCATTTGGCCCGCTCCTCGCCGAGCCGGATCGCGCTGCGAACGCGCTCCTCGGCGACCCTGGCATCGCCTTCCGCGACACCGGCGGCGTGACCGCGACGATAGGCATCTTCGAGAAGATTGGCCGACGGAGCTTCCGCCTCGGGCGCCGGAAGCGGCGATTGAAGCTGCGGCTGCGATTGGACCTGACGCGGCGGCTGAGGCTGAGGCTCGCGCCGCACCTCCATCGGCCTTGTCAGCACATCCTGGATCTTGGGGGGCGGAGGCGGCGGCGGAGACTTGGCCCGCCCATTCGCGTCGAACTGCGTCAGGAGTTTTCCGATAGCCGCGTTCATGCTGCCTCCTCGCGTCGCATCCAGTCTTTAAGGATTGCTGCCGCCTGCATCTGATCGAGCCGGACGATCTGCTCCAGCCGCTTCTGCGGCGTCCGCTGCATCTTGCCTTCGAGATCCTCGACGAGGTTGAGCTCGGGGTCCTGACTGTCGGCCAGTGCAAGGGCCGTTGCAGCCTCGAGCTCGGCGGCCTCGGCCGCCTCGGTCTGCTCCTGCGCTGCGCGATGCGTCAGAATGCCGTTGACCGCGGGGCGAAGGCCGAACCAGACCAGCATCGAGGCAACGGCCAGGATGGTGACCGCATTGATGACGCTGCCGAGCTGCTTGTTGATCATCTCGACGAAGCTGATCGGCGGCACCGGCGCCAGTTCGCGCGAGCCTTCGATGAAGTCGACGGCCGTGACCTGGATCTGGTCGCCGCGCTGCTTGTCCAGTCCGCCTGCCGTCGCCGCGAGCTGGCTGATCTCGGCGAGCTTGCTGTCGACGATCGCCTGGTTGCTCTTGTCGCCGAGATCGGCGACGAGCCGCGCGCGATTGACCAGCACGGCGATGAAGAGTTTCTTGACCAAATAGCCGTCGCTCACCGTCGTCGTTGTCTTGGACGATACCTCGAAATTGGTGACGTCCTCGCGGCGGGTCTTGTCCTCGCTGGAATTCTTCGTGCCGCCGCTATTCACCTGCTGGTCCGGCAGGTTCTGCTGCACCGTGGTCGGCGTCGAACGGTCCGCATTCTGCGACGATTCCTTCTCGCGCACGTTCCGGACCGAACGCTCGGCGCGGCTCTCCGGGTCGTAGACCGTCTCGTTGGTCTGCCGCTTGTCGGTGGAGAGCTGCGGCGCGACGCTCACCTCGAAATTGTCCAGACCGAGATATGGCGTCAACGCCTTGCGGATGTTCTCCTGCACCATCCCGCCGACCGTCTTCTGGAGGCTCGCCATCTTGGTCGGGGCCGCGCTGGCTTCGTCCTCTTCGGCGAGCAGCATCGAACCATCGGCATCCAGCACCGTCACCTTGTCGCGGCTCATGCCGGGAATGGCCGCCGCGACGAGGTGGCGGATCGACTGCGCCGTGCGCGCCTCGATCGCGCCGTCGGTGCGCAGTACGACCGACGCCGAAGGCGGCTGCTGCGTCGCCCGGAACGAGCCGCGCACCGGCATCACGATATGCACCCGCGCCGCCTTGACGCCCTTCATCAACTGCACGGTGCGCGCGATCTCGCCTTCCAGCGCCCGCAGCTTGGTCACTTCCTGCATGAACGAGGTCAGGCCGAGCGAGCCGATCTTGTCGAACAGCTCGTAGCCGGAATTGGCGCTGGTCGGCAGCCCCTTCTCGGCAAGCAGCATCCGCGCCTGCATGGTCTGGCTCGGGCGCACCGAGATGGCGTCGCCGGCCGTATTGACGTCGAATGTGATATTCTGCTCGCGCAGCGCGGCGCCGATGCGCGTCACGTCTTCGCGATTCAGGCCTGTATAGAGCGTTTCGAACTCAGGCCGGCTCAGATAATAGGCGCCGCCGACGACGGTGACGAGAACGGCAAAGCCGATCAGTCCCAAGGCCATCAGGCGTCGCGGCCCAAGCTCCAGCAGATTGTTGAGCAGTTGCTGTACCTGCGCACGACTGAGCAGCATGTGACCTCGTACCAATGCGAACGTATGGGACACTCCGCTGCCAACCTTGTCTGAAGGTTGCGCGAGGAGGCGAATGTGTCGGTTCGCGGGCGAGGCGTTGCAATTTTACAAGGGTCCTGGACGACGCGATCAACTCAGCAGCAACAAGCGGGCGCACGGGCGCATGGCAGCGCAATCGGCTGCGGCGTGTTGCATGACGTCTGGCGTCGGAAGAACTTCCATTACGGGCACATCTTGTGCCGCCACACCCGCCGGTCATGGCAGGGACCGTGCTCCCGGGGGGAGCACGGTTGTTTCCAAAGCCGAAGCTTACTTGAACAGCGACAGGATGCTCTGGCTGTTCTGGTTGGCAATCGAGAGCGCCTGAACGCCGAGCTGCTGCTGAGTCTGAAGGGCCTGAAGGCGGGTCGATTCAGCATTCATGTCGGCGTCGACGAGTTGACCGACACCGCGATCCACCGAGTCCATCAGGGTCTTGACGAACTCCGTGTTGGTCGAGATGCGGTTCTTGACGGCGCCGAGGTCGGCGGCGGCCGAGGACACCGAGTTGATCGCAGTGGTGAGCTGCGTGATGTACCCATCGAGCGTGGTCTGGTCAGCCGTCGAGTCGGTCAGCGCGGAGATGTTGATCGTGTTGACCGACGCCGGGCCGCTCACCTTGTCCAGGATACCGGTCTGGGTCGCGGTATAGAGCGAGTAGTTGGCGATCGTCAGGGTGATGGACCCGATCGTCGGCGTGCCGCCCACGCGCGAGAACGACGACACCAGGTTGAAGGTCGCCGGGGTGGCGGCGGTCGTGCTCAGCCAGTTCACGCCGTTGAAGGTTGCCGCATCGGCGGTACCCTTCATCTGCTGCTGGATCTGGGTGATGTCGGCCTGGATCTTGGTGCGGTCGATACCAGCGGTCTTGGCTTCGACCAGCAGCGCCTGCAGCTTGGTCAGGCCGCCGGTCTTGTCGCCGACAACCGCGGTCAGAGCGGTGTATTCGGTGTCGACGGTCGCAGCCGACAGACCGAGCGAGTCGGAGACGGCGGAGAGCGCGGCGTTGTCGGCGCGCATCGACGTCGCGATCGACCAGTAGGCGGCGTTGTCGGAAGCAGTGGCCACGCGCTGGCCGGTCGAGATCCGGTTCTGCGTGGTCGCGAGCTGCGAGCTGACGCTCCGGAGGGTCTGGAGCGCGGTCATTGCAGCGGAGTTGGTAAGCAGGCTCGAGGCCATTCTTGACGTCCCTTTGAAACGGATTGAATTGATTTTGGGGACATACCGGGCTTGCACCGGTACGGCGGGGCGGCATCATGCCTTTGGGCGGCCGAAGAGCGGGCCCAACCTGTCGTAGCGGCGACGATAGCGCGCGAAGTTTGTGCGAGGCTTGTGGCGACGTGGCTGGACCGCAACACGTGAGCCAGGAGGTCACGACGCGTGACGAGCGTACGCCAAATGAAAAGGCCGCGCTTCGCGAGAAGCGCGGCCTTCCCGGATGGTTTTGAGGCTTAGCCGCGGAACAGCGACAGGATGCTCTGGCTGTTCTGGTTGGCGATCGAGAGCGCCTGAACGCCGAGCTGCTGCTGGGTCTGCAAGGCCTGAAGGCGGGTCGATTCCGCATTCATGTCGGCATCGACGAGTTGACCGACACCGCGATCCACCGAGTCCATCAGGGTCTTGACGAACTCCGTGTTGGTCGAGATGCGGTTCTTGACGGCGCCGAGATCGGCAGCGGCCGAGGCCACCGAGTTGATCCCGGCCGTGACCTGCGCAATGTAGCCATCGAGCGTGGTCATGTCAGCCGTCGAGTCGGTCAGCGCCGCGATGCTGATCGTGTCGATCGATGCAGCGCCGCTCACCTTGTCCAGGATGCCGCCCTGGGTCGCGGTATAGAGCGAGTAGTTGGCGATCGTCAGGGTGATGGACCCGATCGTCGGCGTGCCGCCGACGCGCGAGAACGACGACACCAGGTTGAAGGTCGCCGGCGTGGTCGCGGTCGTGCTCAGCCAGTTCACGCCGTTGAAGGTCGCCGCATTGGCGGTACCCTTCATCTGCTGCTGGATCTGGGTGATGTCGGCCTGGATCTTGGTGCGGTCGATACCAGCAGTCTTGGCTTCGACCAGCAGCGCCTGCAGCTTGGTCAGGCCGCCGGTCTTGTCGCCGACAACCGCGGTCAGAGCGGTGTATTCGGTGTCGACGGTCGCAGCCGACAGACCGAGCGAGTCGGAGACGGCGGAGAGCGCGGCGTTGTCGGCGCGCATCGACGTCGCGATCGACCAGTAGGCGGCGTTGTCGGAAGCAGTGGCCACGCGCTGGCCGGTCGAGATCCGGTTCTGCGTGGTCGCGAGCTGCGAGCTGACATTGCGGAGGGTCTGCAGCGCAGTCATTGCAGACGAGTTGGTGAGCAGACTTGAACCCATTTTTGATGTCCCTTTGAAGATTGAACTGTTTTTGGGGACATACCGGGCTTGCACCGGTACGACAGGGCGGCGTCATGCCTTTGGGCGGCGAAAAAGCAGGCCCAACCTGTCGTAGCGGCGACGATAGCGCGCGAAGCTTGTGCGAGGCTTGTGGCTCTGTGCCCGGACTGCAACAGGGCAGCCGAATTTGCGGCGTGCGCGCGGCAACACACCAAACGAAAGGGCCGCGCTTCGCGAGAAGCGCGGCCCTCCCCAGATGGTCTAAGGCTTAGCGGAACAGCGACAGGATGCTCTGGCTGCTGTTGTTGGCGATCGAGAGCGCCTGCACGCCGAGCTGCTGCTGGACCTGGAGGGCCGCCAGGCGGGTGGACTCCTGGTTCATGTCGGCGTCGACGAGCTGGCCGATACCGCGATCAACCGAGTCCATCAGCGACTTCACGAAGTCCGTGTTGGTCGAGATACGGGTCTTGACGGCGCCGAGGTCGGCGGCGGCCGAGGCCACCGAGTTGATCCCGGCCGTGACCTGCGCGATGTAGCCATCGAGCGTGGTCTGGTCAGCCGCGGAGTCGGTCAGCGCCGCGATGCTGAGCGTGTCGATCGACGCCGCGCCGCTCACCTTGTCCAGGAAGCCGCCCTGGGTCGCGGTGTAGAGCGAGTAGTTGGCGGTGGTCAGGGTGATCGAGCCCGTGGTCGGCGTGCTGCCGACGCGGGAGAACGACGACACCAGGTTCACGGTCGCCGGGGTAGTGGCGGTCGTGCTCAGCCAGTTCACGCCGTTGAAGGTCGCCGCATTGGCTGTCGCCTTCATCTGCTGCTGGATCTGGGTGACGTCCGCCTGGATCTTGGTGCGGTCGATACCAGCGGTCTTGGCTTCGACCAGCAGCGCCTGCAGCTTGGTCAGGCCGGAGTCCTTGTTGCCGATAACCGTGGTCAGAGCGGTATATTCGGTGTCGACCGTCGCAGCCGACAGACCGAGCGAGTCGGAGACGGCGGAGAGCGCGGCGTTGTCGGCGCGCATCGACGTTGCGATCGACCAGTAGGCGGCGTTGTCGGAAGCGGTGGCCACGCGCTGGCCGGTCGAGATCCGGTTCTGCGTGGTGGAGAGTTGCGAGCTGACAGACCGCAGGGTCTGGAGCGCGGTCATGGCGGTCGAGTTCGTAAGCAGGCTTGACATTGCGAATGTCCCTTTGATGTACGCGTTACATTTTCACGAGGGGACATACCGGGCTTTCACCGGTACGGAGGGGCGGCATCATGCCTTTGGACTGATGTGGGTGGGGTCCAACCCGCCGTGCCGCATTGCTAGCACGTCGAATCTTGCGCCGAGATTAAGATCGGCTTGAATTTCGCTGTAATATCATATAGTTAACATTACCCTCTGCTAACCATAGACCGGCACTTTTCGCTAACCATAACCGGCCGGCGATCGCGGTCGCTACGAGAACGACCGCACCAGTCCGGAGGCCAGCAGGTTCCAGCCGTCGATCAACACGAAGAACAGCATTTTGAACGGCAGCGCGATGATCGTCGGCGGCATCATCATCATGCCCATCGACATGGTAAGCGTCGCCACGATCATGTCGATGACCAGGAACGGCAGGATGATGAGGAATCCGATCTCGAACGAACGCCTGAGCTCGGAGATCATGAAGGCCGGAATGATGACGCGCATGTCGATGCGCTTGTCGTCGAACTTCTTGCGGAAGCTCTCCGCGGCGAGTGCCTCGAAGGTCTGGAGATCCTTGTCGCGGACATGGGCCAGCATGAACTCGCGGAACGGATCGGTGATCTTCAGATAAGCTTCTTCCTCCGAGATCTCGTTCTTCATCAGCGGCTGGACGCCGGTTTCCCAGGCGCGGTCGAAGGTCGGCGCCATCACGTAGAAGGTCATGAACAGCGCGAGGCTGATCAGCACCAGATTGGCCGGCGTGGTCTGAAGGCCGAGACCGGAGCGCAGGAACGACAGCGCCACCGCAAATCGCGTGAAGCTCGTCACCATGATCAGCAGTCCCGGCGCCACCGACATCACCGTGATCACCGCCATCAGCTGGATGATGCGGCCGCTGGTGGAGCCGTTGCCCGGCGGCAGCAGCGAGTTGAGGTCCGGAATCTGGGCCAGCGCCACCTCGGGCAGCACGACCAGAACCAACGCGAGCAGCAGGACTCTCACTCTCACTGAATCACCAAGGTCTCAATGATCAATTCGCGGATCTTGCCCGACGAGCGGATATTGGCGCGCTCCGTCAGGTCGTCGCGCAGATGCTGAAGACCCCGCGATCCCTCGAACTGGCCAACCGATGCCGACCGCAGATAGGTCACGATGTCCTCGCTGATATGGGCGGCCAGGATGCCGGCATCCTCGTCGCTCATGCTCTCGGTCACCATGGAGGCTTCGACACGGGCCCAGTTGTTGGCCGGCGCGGCGAGATTGGTCACGATCGGGGACAGCTTTCTCAGCCGTGCACTGCCGGCGTAGCTCGTGGCAAGGGGCGGCGGCGTGGCGCTCTTCTTCGCGTCGGCGGCGCGCTCCGCGGCCGCGAACAGCTGCAGGCCGGCAACCGCGCCCGCACCGATCGCGATCAGGGTCAGCACCACAATGGCCGCAATCAGGCGCATCACGTCCCCTGCCCTCGCGGCGCGGCGCGGTCGGCGCGATTCTCAGAATGGTGCCACGGCGTCATAGATCCGATGTCCCCATCCAGGCTGCTGCACGTCAGACAGATTTCCGCGACCGCCATAAGCCACGCGTGCCTCAGCGATCTTCTCGTAGGAGATCGTGTTGGTGCGCGAGATATCGCGCGGACGCACGATGCCGCCGACGTTGAGCACGCGCATCTCGGTATTGACCTTGAACTCCTGCGAGCCGCTGATCATCATATTGCCGTTGGGCAACACGTCGGTGACGATGGCGGCAATCGACAGCTTGATGTCTTCGGTACGATCGATCTGACCGTTCCCCTTGATCTGGGTGTTGGTGTTCAGATTGGCGCTGGTCGAGCCCTTGTCCTGCCATCCGGCGACGTCCATCAGCCAATCCAGCCCGAACTTGATTTGCGAATCGCGCGAACGATCGGTCTTGTTGTCGAGCTTGGCCTTGTCCTGCATCGAGATGATGACGGTCACGACGTCGCCGGTGCGCCGGGCACGGGGATCGCGATAGAGATCCGTGCCGTCGTCCCAGGTCGAGCGATAGCTGACGGGCGTACGCATGCGGGGCGTCACCGGAATCGGATCGGCCTGTGTCCTCAGGCCGGTGCCGACCGGCGACAGTCGCGGACCGGTCAGCACTTCCGCGGGATCGCCGATGCACCCGGTCAGCATCAGGAGCGGCAGGATGAGGATCAGATTCTTCATCTATTTGGTCTTTCCGTCATCCACGCGACGCATTCCGCCGAGCAGATCGGCAAGGTGCGCCGCGCGTGCCGTCTCCATCTCGTTGAAGATCGCGCTCGAGCTCCTCGGACTGAGTTTTGCAAGCACGGCGGCGGCGGTCTCGTCCGCCATCCCGGCGATCTGGGTCGCCGCGGCATCCGGCTTCATGCGCGAATAGATCTCGACGACGCTGGCTTCGGCCTTCTTCAGGAAGTCGTCACGCAGCGCCATCCACTTCTCGTATTCGGCGCGCTTGGCCTCGACCTCGGCGATCCGCTCCCGGAGCTGGGTCTCGGCCTTCTCCAGCTCCCTGAGCTGCCAGGCCAGCCGCGCATCGACGGCGGGGTCGGCGACATTGCTGCAGAACAGGGCGACCTCATTGTCCGCAGGTACGGCAGCCTGTGCCGGTGCGGGCTTCGGCGGCGCCGTGACGCTGCCCGGCTTGGCCGGGCGCGCGGGCGCGACTGCGGGCGCTGGCGCGGGCTTCTCGGGAGCCGGCACGGCCCCCGTGATCGCAGGTCCGGAATCTTCGGCGGCCCACGCCGTCGCCCGGAACGACGCATTGTCGCCCGGTATCGACGAGGCCGCCGGATACGGCTTCTGCGGTCCGGGCGCGCGGGCACGCGCGAACGACAGCAGGTTGAGCGGCTTCGACGGCTTGGCCTCATCCAGCGCCAGAACGGGCGAAGCGCATCCGAGCGCGCAGGCCGCGACCAGGAGGAGGAGTTTGGCTTTGTGATCCAGCTTCAGCATCGGGCCGCGTGCGATTCTCGGTCGAGACCTGAGCATTGAGCGACCAAGCTTGCACGACGCTTGTGCATCATTGCACGATGACGTCGGCCTGGAGTGCGCCGGCCGTTTTGATCGCCTGGAGGATCGCGATGATGCCCGACGGCTTCAAGCCGATCTGGTTCAGCCCGCGCACCAGGCGCTGGAGGTCGACGCCGCTCAGGATCGCCACCTGCGATCCGGCCTCGTTGGCCTCGACCACCGTCTGGGGAACGACCACCGTCTGCCCTCGCGAGAACGGCGCCGGCTGCGACACCACGGGAAGCTCGGTGACACGAACCGTCAGGTTGCCATGCGTCACGGCGACGGTCGATATGCGCACGTCGCGCCCGATCACCACCGTACCGGTCCGCTCGTTGATCACCACTCGCGCCGGCGTGTCCGGCTCGACCGTCAACTCGCCGATTTCGGCGAGGAAGCGGACGGGGCCGATATGGCGCGGCTTCGACAGCACGATGGTGCGGTAGTCGCGCTCGAAGGCGATCTGCGCGCGGTAGCGGCCACCGGCGTAACCGTTGATGGCGTCGAGAATGCGTGTCGCGGTGACGAAATCAGGGTTCTTGAGCTCCAGCACCAGGAACTCCATCTCGTGGAGGCTTCCCTGCACCTCGCGCTCGACCAGCGCACCGTTCGGGATGCGGCCCGCCGTCGGCGTGCCCTGGCTGACGTTCTGTGCCTGCCCTCCCACACTGTAACCGGCGACCGTGACCGCGCCTTGCGCCACCGCATAGACCGCGCCGTCCGCCGCCCGCAGCGACGTCATCACCAGCGTGCCGCCGAGCAGCGAGGTCGCATCGCCGAGCGACGATACGGTCACGTCCATGCGCTCGCCCGCCCCGATCGAGGGCGCCAAATCCGCGGTCACCATGACGGCTGCGACGTTGCGTGTGCGCAGCGTCGTCGGACGCGGGGGATTGTTGGTGCTCGTGGTTTCGTTCCTGACGTTGATGCCCATGTTCTCGAGCATCGATTGCAGGGACTGCTCCGTGAACGGAGCGTTGCGGAGCGTGTCGCCGGTGCCGTTCAGGCCGATGACGAGGCCGTAACCGACGATCTGGTTTTCGCGCAATCCCTTGATGTCCGCGATGTCCTTGATGCGGACGGCCGCCTGGGCGCTGGCGGCGGAAACGAGCAGGATGAGCGCAAGCAGGAATCTGGTCATGATCCATCCACGACCTTGACGGTGCCGTCCGGCTGGACGACGCCTCTGATGATCACGCCGGTGTCGGTGTTTCGCACCGGGATGAGCGCGCCGGTCGCGCCCGACTGCATCGCCGCGCCGTAGGTGACGATCGACAGGCCGCTGTCTTCCACCACGACCTTGACCATGGCGCCGCGGGCAATCGTCCAGGGATCCTCCACCGAATTGGTCGGAATCGGCTGGCCCGGCAGCAGCGCGCGCCGTGCCATGCGTCCGACCAGGATCTGGCGTCCTTCGATGAACATGGCAACGCCGAGCACATTCGGCGCGAAGGCACGTTCCGTGATCATGTCGTCCCGGATCAGCTCGCCGGCGCGGATCGACACGGCCGGCACGGGAAGCCGCTTCTCCTCGGCCGCAGCGAGGCGCGCCGAGACGAGAACCAGCAGCACGGCGGCCAACCCGCGCACCATCAAGCCCACCCTGTTCGACATCGAGAACACCGGAACTAGCGCATGCCCTTCGAGACCGTCTGGGCCATTTCATCCGAGGCCTGGATGACCTTGGCGTTCATTTCGTAGGCGCGCTGCGCCGAGATCAACTCGGTGATTTCCTTGACCGGGTCGACGTTCGAGGCTTCGAGATATTGCTGGTTGAGCTTGCCGTATCCGGAATCGCCCGGCAGTCCGACGACCGGCGTGCCGGACGCCGTGGTCTCGCGATAGAGGTTGCTGCCGAGCGGCTCGAGGCCCGCTTCGTTGGCGAAATTGGCGAGGTTGAGCTGGCCGATCTGCCGCGGGTTCACTTCCGTATCCAGCTTGGCAAACACCTGTCCGGTCTGGTTGACGACGACCTGAACCGTTCCCTGCGGTATCGTGATTGCGGGATCCAGCAGATAGCCGTCGGTGGTGACGAGCTGGCCGTTGGCGTTGGGGCTGAACGAGCCGGCGCGGGTGTATTGCACCTCGTTGTTCGGGCCGAGCACCTGAAACCAGCCGCGGCCGTTGATCGCGAGGTCGTAGGGGTTGCCGGTCTGCGTGAGCGCGCCCTGGATGTGCAGCTTGCGGATGGCCGTCGACTTGACGCCGAGGCCGAGATTGGAGCCTTCCGGGATCGGCGAGGAGCCATTGACGTTCGCGACGCCCTGCATGCGGTCCATCTGGTAGAACAGATCGGTGAATTCCGCGCGCGCACGCTTGTACGACGTCGAATTGATGTTGGCGATGTTGTTCGCGATGACTTCGATGTTGGTCTGCTGGGCGTTCATGCCCGTGGCCGCAATGGCGAGCGATTTCACAGCTTCATTCCCTCAGATCAAATCGACATCCGGACGACTTCTTGGTAGGCCTGCACGATCTTGTCGCGAACCGCGACCGCGGTCTGCAAGGCCTGCTCGGCCGACATCAGCGCCTCCACGACCTTCCGGGTCGATTCCTTGCCCTGCATCGCCGAGATCGACGCCGCTTCGCCCGCCTTCAGCGTCCCGATCGCGTCCGTCGTCACCTGCTTCATCACCGATTCGAATCCGACATCGTCGGTGGACTGAATGGCGGTCGGTGCCGCCGGCGCGATGGCCTGCGTCTCGGTCGCGCGGCTCGCCGCTTGCCCGGCGGAAATCGCGGTGGATGAAATTGCCTCAAGCATTGTCAGCTCCTCAGCAGGTCGATGGTCATGCCCAGCATCGACCGCACCTGTTTCACGACCTGGAGATTGGCTTCATAGGATCGGTTGACTTCCCGCATGTCGGCCATCTCGATCATCATGTTGACGTTCGGCAGCTTGACGTAACCGGCCTTGTCGGCGGCGGGATGTCCCGGCTCGTACTCCACGCGGTACGGCGTGGTGTCGACCCCGATCTCCTTGACCTTCGCAAGCTGCGCGCCCGAGGCGCGGTCCATGGCGGCATCGAAGGTGATGGTCTTGCGCTGATACGGATCGGCGCCGGCCGTGCGCCCCGTCGAGGTCGCGTTGGCAAGGTTTTCCGAAACGATGCGCATGCGCGTCGACTGCGCTTCGAGCCCGGAGCTCGCGACTGTCAATGACGCTTGCAGTGAGTCCAGCATGTCAATTCACCTCAGCTCTTCGCGCTCGACAGCAGCATGCGGTGGAACGACCGCACGACCGCCGAGTTCATCGAGTAGTCGCGACTGACGTCGCTGCCCTTGATCATTTCCTGCTCGAGGCTGACGGAGTTGCCGGAGTGAACCACTTCCCAGCTGTCCTTCTTCGCGGTCTTCCGCGTATCGGTCTCGGCCGCGGACAATTGCATGTGCGAGGGCGACGTCGTCGCGAGCCTGACCGGCGTGGCGTCGAGCACCTTGTTGAAGGGCTCGACGTCGCGCGCCTTGAAGCCCGGCGTATTGGCGTTGGCGACGTTGGTCGCGATGGTCGACTGGCGGAGCTCGAGGTACCGCGCCTGCGACGATGCGAGTTCGAAGAGATAAAGCGGTCCCACGACGGCCCCATGCTGATTTCTTAAGATTAAGTTTAGGGCCGCAAGCTTTCGTCAGGCTGATGCAGCCGACGCTATGCTCGGAAATCTACTGAACCTTCTCGGTCCGCGGCGCCTGCTTGGACTGCAGGAAGTAGATGATCTCGGCGACCGGCCGGAAGAATTCCGCCGGAATCACCTGGTCGACCTGAACCGCCTCATAGAGCGCGCGCGCCAGCGCCTTGTTCTCGATCACCGGGATCCGGTTCTGCTCCGCGACTTCGCGGATCTTCAGCGCGATCACGTCCATGCCCTTGGCGACGACCATGGGCGCTGCATTTTCCTCGCGCTTGTAGCGCAGGGCGATCGCGAAGTGCGTCGGGTTCGCGATCACCAGCGTCGCGCGCGAGGCGGACGCGATCATGCGTTGGCGCGACCGGTCGCGCGCCAGCGAGCGCAGGCGCGCCTTGATCAGAGGATCGCCTTCCGCCTGCTTGTGTTCGTCCTTGATCTCCTGCTTGGTCATGCGCAGCTCGCGCCGCCAGTGGAAGCGCGCCCAGGCGAGATCGATCGCGACCAAGACGATGGTGGCGATGCAGATCGCCGAGACGATCCGCATCGCGATGTTGAGAATCATCTCCGGCAGCGCGACCGGATCCGTGTACATCGCCTCGAACGCCCTGGCTTCGGACGAGCGCAGCACGAACACGACGACGACCGTCACCGAGACGAGCTTGAACAGCGACTTGGCGAATTCGACGAGGCCCTGCGTTCCGAACAGCCGGCTCCAGCCGCTGATCGGGGAGATTCGCGACAGCTGCGGCTTGATGCGCTCCAGCACCAGGCGCGGCGCATTCTGCAGCAACGATGCGGCGAGGCCGAACACCGCCAGGGTGACGACCAGCGGCACCAGGAATCGCAACGCCTCGAGGCCCACCACCGTGAGCAGGTTGCGCGCGTCCGCGCCGTTGCTGAGAGGGAAGCCTTCGGGATCGTCGAGCAGGCTCTTCAGCGTCGGCGTCAATTGCTGTACGCCCTGGCCGATCAGGAACGCCTGGATCACCATCAGCGCGGCCATCGAGGCGAAGATAGAAGCCTCCCGAGAGACCGGGATTTTGCCCTGTTCGAGCGAATCGCGGACTTTCTTCTCGGTCGGCTCTTCTGTCTTGCTCTCCTGATCGGATGTTTCTGCCATGCCCGTTCAGCGGTCAGCGGAAGACCAGCTCGTCCTCCTGCTCGGGGTTGAGCTCGATTTCGCCCTTTTCCGCCAGGTCGAGTGCAAGGTCGGTGATGACGCGACGCGCCTCCAGCACATCGCGCTGGTTCGACGGCTCGCCGATGGCGAGTTCGTGCTCGACGACGCGGCGGACGCGCGAGGCAACCGAGGACAGGATGAGTTCGCGGAAATGCTTGTCCGTGCCTTTCAGCGCGATAACGATGCGATCGGTCGGCACCTGGTCGAAGATCATGGTGCGCGCCTTCGGGGTCAAATTGACCACGTCGTCGAAGGTGAACAGCAGTTCCTTCAGAACTTCGGCCGACTTCGGACGCTTCTCCGACAAGCTCTTCAGCATGTCTTCGATATGGCCGCGCTCCATCTTGTTGATGATGTCCGCGACGCGCGCGTAGGTGTCGGCGCCGAGGTTGCGGGCGAAATTGAGCGTCAGGTCCTCGTGCAAGGTCTTCTCGAGGACTTTCATGGCGTCGTCGACGATCGGCTTGAGGCTGAGGACGCGCCGCATCAGCTCATTGCGCAGGCTCGACGGCAGCTGGCTCATCACCTTGGCGGCGCAGGACGGCTTGACCTTGGACAGGATCAGCGCCGCGGTTTGCGGATGCTCCTTGGAGAGGTACGTCGCCAGCGAGTTTTCCGACACCGACGAGACGCGGTCCCACACCGACCGGCTCGAATTGCCGAGCAGGTCCGACATGATTGCCGAGACCTGGTCGGCCGGCAGCACGTCGCCCAGCACGGCTTCGAGACCGCCGATGGTGCCGAGAATGTTGGCGCCCATCGAGAACTGCTGAGCGAACTCCTCGACGATCGACTCGAGCTCCTGCGCGGTGATCGGCCGCAGCTCGGCCGCGGCCTTGGTGACGATGCGGATATCCTGCGGCTCGAACTGCGAGAGCACGCTCGCGGCCGCCTGCCGGCCCATGGCCAGCAGGAGTGCCGCGACCTTTTCCGTTCCGCCTAGCGTGGCAACGCCTCGCTGCTTGATAGGAGCGACGCCGACCTGTGCCGCCATGATCAGGTATCACCCTGCCCCAGCGGTCCGACGATCTCTGTGAGCGAGACGCCGAAGCGGGAATTGTCCTCTTCGACGACGACCACTTCGCCGCGGGCAACGACGCGGCCATTGACCACGACGTCGACGGGCTCGCCGACGCGGTGATCGAGTGGAACCACCGCGCCGCGGCCGAGCTTCATCAGGTTCGCGACCGGAATGGTCGCTGATCCCAGCACCACCTGCATCGTGACGGGAATGCGCAGGATGGCATCGACATTGGCGAATTTGCCGGTTTCCTCCGCCGTGCGCGCGGCGATCTCCGCCAGCCGCTCCAGCGGAGACGCATCGGTCTCTCCCGATGCCGATGCAGACTCATAGTCGAAAGATTGCGCCATTTGGTATCGCCTCTTGGTATTTCCGCTCCCGGAGCGCCGCGACGGTCCGATCGCACGTGTTCTGCAAGTCCCGAATTCAATGCTTGTTCGCCTCGGCGCCGCTCACGGTTGAGGCCGGTTGGAGCCCGCTCCGCGCGTCGAGCGCCGCAATCGCCTCGTGGGCCTGATCTATCTTCGTGCTCAGCACATTGGCGAGCCGGCCGAGATTTGCAGTGGAATCATGCGCGGCGGTGATGACGGTGTCGAAGGCGCCCGCCGTCTCGTGGACGATGGTCGAGAACTCGCCCTGGTAACTGCGCAGCCGCGCCAATTCGCGGTGCATCCGGGTCACCCTCATGCTGGTGAACGCCAGCGCGATCAGCAGCACGGCATCAACGAGATAGGATATCATCGACGAACTCCCGCTTCTGATCGACGGGATCCGCCACCTGCATGGCGTAATAGCCATCGAGCTGGCCGATCTGACACCAGAACAGCACCTGGTTGTTGCTCTCGAGCCGGGCCAGCGTGCGTGGCGTGGCCTCGAGCTCCAGAACCTGCCCCACCTTGAATTGCACGACGTCCTCGAGGGAAATCATCTTCTCGTCGAGCACCGCGCTCAGCGTCACTTCGGTACGGTGAACCTCGCTCTCCATCTGCTCGCGCCAGCGCGGATCAGCCGCGCGGCCGTCGCTGACGACGACGTGGGCGAGCTTCTGCCTGAGCGGATTGAGCGCGGAGTGCGGAATGATCAGGAACATCTGGCCGCCGCGATAGAGCGCCTGCACCATCATGTTCGCGCAGATCGACATATTGCTGGCGCGCCCAATCGCGAGCGACGCCATCGCCGTCTCGACTCGCTCGACACGGAAGGTGACATTGGAGGTGCCGGCGAAGGCGCCCTGCAGCGCCTTGGCGAACCGCTCAAACAGTGCCTGGACCAGCCGGATCTCGATGTTCGAGAAGGTGCGTTCGACGTCGAGCGGCGGTTCGGCGCCGTCGGAGCCGAACATCGCCTCGACCATGGTGAATACGAAGTCGCGATCCAGCATGATGATGACGCGCGAGTCCCACTGCTCGGCATAGAGCACGGCGGCAACCGCGTTGCCCTCATAGTCCTTGATGATGTCGCCGAGCGGGTCGTTGGTGATGCCGTTGACGGAGAAGTAGCACGGCGTTCCGGCCATCGGCTGCAGGCTGTCGGTGCACGACGCCGCCATGCGATCGAAGATCACATTGAGCATCGGCATGCGTTCGATCGATATGCCGGCGGCGTCCAGCAGGTAGTTCGGCAACTGCTTCCGCTGATCGACGTCGAGGTCTTCCGTCATCATGCGCGGGCAGCCTTCGGTTCAGTCTCGGTCGCGACGGCCTTGGGACCTGCAATCGTCTCGTTCTCGACCACGTCGATCGACGGCCGCTCGCCACTCGCGATCATCTTGCGACCGTGCTCGACTGCGATCTGCGGCATGGCGCCGTTCATGAACGCCAGCAGCGTCTGCTTGACGATGATATAGGGCCGGCAGCGCTTCTCTCGCGTCATCTTGATCTTGATCGCGAAGGGCGAGAGGACGCCGTAGGACAGGAAGATGCCGGCGAAGGTGCCGACGAGCGCCGCGCCGATGAAGCCGCCAAGGAGCTTCGGCGACTGGTCGAGCGCGCCCATGGCCTTGATGACGCCGAGCACGGCGGCGACGATGCCGAGCGCCGGCAGCGCCTCGGACACGACCACCATCGAATTGTAGGGCGCCAGCTTGGCCTTCACGATGGTGTGGATCTCTTCGTCCATCAGCGCTTCAATCTCGTGCGTGCGCGCATTGCCCATGATGATGAGGCGGACATAGTCGCAGATGAACTGCAGCAACGGCGGATCACCGAGGACGCTCGGGAACGCCTTGAAGATCTCCGAGGACGCGGGATCGTCGATATGCGCCTCGACCTCGTTGCGGCCCTTGCCCCGGAGCTCCCGCATCAGGGCATGGAGCGCCCCGAGCAGATCGAGGTAATAGCGCTCGCTCGGCACCGCGCCGGTGATGGCCTGCATGCAGGCCACGCCGGTATCAACGACCGTTTTCCACGGATTGGCGACGATGAAGGTGCCGATCGCGGTGCCCAGGATGATCACGAATTCCCACGGCTGCATGAGCACGGCCAGATGCCCGCCCATGGCGGCAAATCCGCCGAGCAGTGCCGCTACCGTGATGAAAATCCCCACGAAACTGAGCAACGCGCCACTCCATCGCCGATCCCATCGGGAATATCTAGTCGGCGACGCTTGCGCGAGGCTGGCTTCGTGGTCGCCAGCCCCGCGCAAGCAATTGGCGGCAGCTTGAGACGAAGTCGCAACGGCGGCCAGAGGGGCGCGTGCCATGCTATCCACGATCGCGGACTACACCAGACTGACCAAGGACATGGGTAAATCGCTGACGCAGGTCGCGGCCCAGCCGGACGTCAGCCGCGACACCGATTATTTTCTCAGCCATATCGGCAATGTGAAGACGATCGACGACTTCCTGAAGGACTATCGCCTCTACTCCTACGCGATGAAGGCCTTTGGTCTCAGCGACATGACCTATGCCAAGGCGTTCATGCGCAAGGTGCTGACCGAGGGTGTCTCCGACTCCAAGAGCTTCGCCAACAAGCTGACCGACACCCGCTACCGGCAGTTCGCCGCCGCCTTCAATTTCGCCGCCCTCGGCGACAAAGCGACCCAGACCGCCGCCGCCACGACCGGTACGGCGACCCAATACGTCACGCAGACGATGGAGGAGAAGGCCGGCGACCAGAACGAGGGTCTGCGGCTGGCGCTCTATTTCACCCGCAAGGCCTCCACCATCAGCACCTCCTACCAGATCCTCGCCGACAAGGCGATGACGCAGGTGGTCCAGACCGCGCTTGGCCTGCCGTCGACCATCAGCGCGGCAAACATCGACGCCCAGGCCAAGTTGATCACGAGCAAGATCGACCTCACCGATTTCCAGGACCCGGCCAAGGTCACCAAGTTCGTGCAGCGCTTCGCCGCGATGTGGGATGCGACCCAGGCCCAGAACGACATCAACAATGGCAACTCGACCAACTCCGCGCTGGTCCTGATCGGCGGCGCGTCGTCGATGGCCGGCCTGGATACCGACATGCTCGCGAAGCTTCAGTCCATCCGGTTCGGAAAGTAAGTCATGCAATCGGCCCTCTATGTGGGATTGTCGGCGCAGGTCGCCCTCGAAAAGCGCCTCCAGACGATCGCCAACAACGTCGCCAACGTCAACACGGCGGCTTTCCGCACCGACGTCGTAAAGTTCGAGACCGTGCTGTCGAAGGCCGGCGCGAACCCGGTCGCCTTCTCCTCGCCCGGCGACAACATCATCTCGCGCGAGATGGGCAGCATCACCGAGAGCGGCAACCCGCTCGACGTCGCCGTGGTCGGACAGGGCTGGATCGCCTTCGCCGGCCCGAACGGCACGGTCTATACGCGGGACGGCCGCCTCCAGCTCGCCCCCAACGGCGACCTTCAGACCGTGTCCGGCTTCCCCGTGATCGATGCCGGCGGCGCGCAGATCACGCTCGACCCGAACGGCGGACCGATCGCGATCGCCCGCAGCGGCGCGATCACCCAGGACAACAACGAGATCGGCTCCATCGGCCTGTTCAACATTCCCGCCGATGCCAATCTCGAGCGCTACGGCAATTCCGGCGTCACGCCGGACCGGCCCGCGACCGCCATCGCCGATTTCTCCCGCGACGGCTTCAAGCAGGGCTATGTCGAGGGCTCCAGCGCCAATCCGATGATGGAATTGACCAAGCTGATCGCGGCTTCGCGCGCCTTCGACGGCACCAATTCGATGATCGAGGGCACCGAGAGCTCGCTCCAGAACGCAATCCGGACGCTGGGCGAGCCGGGCAAATAGACTGCGCTACATGCGCATTGAGGGTGGACGGTTTCCTTGAACGCTCTTCGGCAACTCGAGTGGGCGCTGCTGGAGCTTCAGCAGAGCACTCCCCTGGCCAGCGTCAGCGGCGCGATCTCCGAGATCGCTCCGACGCATTTCCGCGTCTCCGGCCTGTCGCGCTTCGTCAGGCTTGGTGAATTGATCGGCGTCAACTCCGGCGGCAAGCCCCAGATCGGCGAGGTGGTGCGGATCGACAGCGAGGGCATCATCGCCAAGCCGTTCGACCGGCAGTTCGCCGGCGGCCTCGGCTCGGTCGCCTACCGGATGCCGCCACTGTCCTTCGCGCCCGATCCGAGCTGGAAGGGCCGCGTCATCAACGCGCTCGGCGCGCCGCTCGACGGACAAGGTCCCCTCACCCCGGGATCGCGCACCGTCTCGGCGGAAGCCGAGGCGCCGGCGGCCATGAAGCGGGCGCGCGTCCACAAGCCGCTGCACACCGGCGTGCGCGTCATCGACCTGTTCGCCCCGATCTGCGCCGGCCAGCGCGTCGGCATCTTTGCCGGCTCCGGTGTCGGCAAATCGACGCTGCTGGCGATGCTGGCCCGCAGCCAGGGCTTTGACACCGTCGTGCTGGCGCTCGTCGGCGAACGCGGCCGCGAGGTGCGCGAATTCATCGAGGACGTGCTCGGCGCCAACCGCAGCCGCGCCATCACCATCGTATCGACGGGAGATGAAAGCCCGATGATGCGGCGGCTGGCACCGAAGACCGCCATGGCGGTCGCCGAATATTTCCGCGACCGGGGCGAATCGGTCCTGCTGGTGGTCGATTCGATCACCCGTTTTGCCCATGCCGCCCGCGAGGTCGCCCTCGCCGCCGGAGAGCCTGCGGTCGCACGCGGTTACGCACCGACGGTCTTCACCGACCTGCCCCGCCTGCTGGAGCGCGCCGGCCCCGGCGAGGAGGGATCCGGGACGATAACAGGCATTTTCTCCGTGCTGGTCGACGGCGACGATCACAACGAGCCGATCGCCGACACCATCCGCAGCACCCTCGACGGCCACATCGTGCTCTCCAGGCACATCGCCGACCAGGCGCGCTATCCCGCCGTCGACGTTCTGGCCTCGGTCTCCCGCCTCGCCCACAACGTCTGGGACCCCGAGGAGCGCGAATTGGTGAGCAAGCTGCGCACCATGATCGCCAAATACGAGGACACGCGCGATCTTCGCCTGATGGGCGGATATCAGACGGGGCGTGATTCGGGTCTCGACCAGGCCGTCGACATGGTTCCGAAGATCTACAGCGCCATGCGGCAGGACGCCTCGGCAGGGCCGAGCGCCGATCCATTCCGCGAGCTGCGAGACATGCTCAAGGGCGACTAGCCGGGCGCGGCCGGCGCGCCCGTCGTCGTCGTCCTGCTCATTATCGCGACAGTCGATCACGCATACCGCTGCGCCTCCGGCGCATGCGCACCCGTCGCCGACTGCCGCTTTCCGTCGCGCGCTAGCATCGGCCGTTCGGTGGAGATCGCGCCGCCGAGGCGAAAGCGATCCGGCGAACCCGTCTCGCTGTCATTATCACAACAACCGCTGCGTGCAATCCCTACGAGTTCCATTGCCGATTCTGTGACGGATCGCGCAAGTTGTGGATGACGCGCCGCTGCGCGTCACCGTCATGCACAAGCTTCCATCAATTTGCATCAACGGCGGACAGCAACAGGCGTGCAATCAAACCGTCGCACATTTGCGTGCAAGTAGCTTGTTACACTGCGTATTACGATCACCATCATGTGTCCTGACGAACGAGATTGTCTTGAACGTTACAATCGCTTCGAGCGACAGCCAGTCTTCGGGAGCGTCTCTACTTGATTTTGTTGAGAAGCTCATTCATCGTTTCGATGGAATACAAGAAACGTCTGCGTGTGACTTGAACTTCAGGGGCTACGGTTGAACAATACCGATCCATCGTCCGGCTGTGACGGCAACTCGGGCTTTCGTTCGACGACGCCACGATTGGCACACCATCATCGACACAGCTTCTCGCGCCGTATCTCGCAGGGTCCATCTGTCGAGTTCGGCGGCAGAACAGTCCGTGCTTTCGCGCGAGAGCCTGGCTCTGCGCATGTGTCGGATGTTGTGGTTGGTACGGCTTCTCGCGAAGGACTGGTGCGCAACGACGGAAGGCGGCTCCGGGGCGCCGCAGACGTGATATCCGGGGCAAGGTAGGAATTTATGCCGTTGGCACGCGAGGCCGTCGAGCTGCTGGTTCAGGCGGCCAGAGCCTGGTATTTCGAAGGCAATCAGCACGGGTTGCGCGACCGGGAATGGATGGCGCTGCGCTTTCTTCACCGCGCCAACAGGTTCTCGCGCACGCCGTCCGCGCTGGCCGGCTTCATCGGCGCGACCCGGGCCACGGCATCGCAGATCGTGAAGACGCTGGAAGCCAAGTCCTTCCTGGTGCGAAAGCCGTCGCACGAGGACAAGCGGTCCGTCGTGCTGCACGTCACCGCGCAAGGCGAGAAATGCCTGAGCCAGCACGACCCGATCAATCACGTGGTGAACGCGGTCACGTCTCTCGGCACCGACGAATGCGTCAGGCTGCGCGACTCGCTGCGCGAGATCCTCAATCATCTCGACGCGGCCCATCAGCGGCTCGATGCCAGCATCTGCCGCGACTGCATGTTTCTCGCCGAACGCAGTCCCGGCACGGGCAAGGGACGCGCGAGCGCCGAATTCATGTGCCGGCTGTACCGCGCCCCGGTTTCCCTCGAGGAGACCGAGCTCCTCTGCACCAGCTTCGAGCGCACCCGCGACCGCCCGAAGATCGAGGGGCATCTCGACCGCGCGCGCATGGCGAGCCAGGGATGAGGCGGGAGTTCGCGACGTGATGGAACGCGCAAGTTTCGGGCGGATGCGATCGCCGGCGCTTGCGTAAAGTTTCTCAGCGGTATCGTTCTTTGAAACACTCGTTTCCTCCGGTCTCCCGGATGCGCTGACCAGGCACGGGAACATAGTGGCGCACACTCCCTCCGCAACGTTATTGCGAGCGCAGCAAAGCAATGACGGAGTAGGAGGCATCGCCGTCGTCCTCCAGGTACCACTGTCATTCCCCGCGACCCGGCTACGCCAAGGCTTCGCCGGGGCTGAGGTCCAGGGCCGCCGAAGCTTTAGCGTAGGCGGCAAGCGGGGAATCCAGTACGCCGCGGCCTCTCGGCTCAATCACAGCCGTCTCTGGAATGCTGGATCGTCCGGTCAAGCCGGGCGACGACAGCGAGTGCCTGGTCGCAGACGCACCATCGCCTTCTCGCGGCGCATCTCGCCCGAGCTTTGCTTGATCTCTCCACCCTCGAAGCCAAGAGGGCGCAGGGAAGGCCGGGTGCTGACCTCGCACCCGCGGTCCGCTGCGCGAAAGGTAGCGCAAGGAAACCGCACAGCAGCATACAGGTGGTGCCAATCACTCGGCCTTCCCTGCGCGATGGTTGGACGGCTTATGCCGTGCTCTCCCGGGAGCCGAGTTCCTTCTGGCCTCCCTCACGCTTGCGAAAGTCACCGACACCGCGCCGGTTGACGCGACTGCCGCATTCGCAAAGCACTTGACCGTAGCAACGACGGCCAGGACCACACGTCTATATTTTGGTGTTCGGTGAAACACGCCGAAACTAAGAACACTCTTTAAAATAAGGGCTTTTCGACTACCCTGATGCGGGCTGTTTCAGCGGGCTTCACCAAAATAAGGGCCCGGCCCTAAGCCTTTCAGCGTCCGCACGACAAACTGAAAGCCCCAAAGCCGAGCCCTTTGGTCCCAAGCCTTAGGAGCCGAAACCACATGGATAGTAACATCACCCCCTCCCCCGCCGGCAAGCGGGGCCGCAATAGCAGCGCCATTCTGACCGACCGCATGTGCGAGAAACGCGTTGCCAAACGGACCAAGCTCTACGACCGTAAGTGCCCTGGTCTGTACGTCAGCATCACCACGGCAGGGGTGGCGACCTTCTCGTTCAAGTTCACCGACCGGGAGACCGGCAAGCAACGCACCGGCTGGCTTGGCGTCTACAATGCTGAGACCTTCACGGTCGAGGACGCCCGTAGCAAGGTCTACGGCCTCAAGTCCATGGGCGGCGAGGCGCTTGCCGAGACCTTCCGCGACCAGAAGACCGCGACGGCCAAGCGCGGCAAGACCGTCGCCGAGATCATCGACGAGCGAATCACCTGGATGAAGACGCCGGTCAAGAAGCCGGACGGCGAAATGCGGCCCCGGCTGGAGAGCTGGGAGAACACGGCAAGCCACCTCGATCGCCTCATCCGGCCCCGTCTCGGCAAGAAATTGGCCATGGAGGTCACCAAGCACGACATCGCCACACTCTCGAACGACATCGTCGCAGGCAAGTTCGGCAAGCCCTCGGTCAGCAACGCGCGCCATATGCGCAAGGCGGCCTCGGGCCTGTTCACCTGGGCGGCGGAGGCAGGCCGCGACTATGTGACCGCCAGCCCCTGCGTCAACCTGCCAAAACTCGATCCCGAACATCCCCGCACCCGGG
Organism: Bradyrhizobium sp. 613_E4_N2_2; assembly: GCF_052075995.1. Classification (NCBI taxonomy): domain Bacteria; kingdom Pseudomonadati; phylum Pseudomonadota; class Alphaproteobacteria; order Hyphomicrobiales; family Nitrobacteraceae; genus Bradyrhizobium; species Bradyrhizobium sp. 613_E4_N2_2. The sequence continues at coordinate 1,730,178 of NZ_CP197234.1, read as the reverse complement.
TCCTCTCCGAAGACGAGATCAAGACGTTCTGGCACGGGCTGGACCGCAACGACCTTCCCTACGACCGCCGGACCCGGCTCGCACTCAAGTTCGAACTGGTCACTATGCTGCGCTCGCGCGAACTGCTCGGCGCGCATCGGGATGAGCTGTTTGACCTCGACGGCGAGCATCCGCGCTTCGACGTGCCGCTCAAGCGGGTCAAGAAGCGGCGGGTGATCCAGCAGCCGTTATCCGATCTGACGGTCGAGATCATCAAGGAGGCGCTCGCCTCGGATGGTCAGCAGTTTGTCTTCGAGAGTCCCATGTACAAGGGCCAGCCGATCCACCGGAAAGCGATGGCCGACGCCCTGCGCGGCACCAAGCACGAGACGAACAAGGACAAAACCAAAACCGCTGGCCTCTGCGAGCTGCTCGGTCTCAAGCCGTTCACGCCCCATGACCTGCGCCGGACGGCAGCGACCCTGGCCGGCGACCTCGGCTTCGACGACGCATGGATTGCGAAGTGCCTCGACCACGCCGCGAGCAAGAAGGCCGAGCAGATCGTGCCGACGGTCACCGGCAAAGTGTACAATCACTCCAAGCGGATGAAGGAAAAGCGCGCGGTGCTGGACGGCGTCGCGGCCGAGCTGCGGCGGATCGTCGGCGGGCGGACATCGAGAAAGGACGCCAATATCGGACTTCACGTTGCGGCCTGATCTATCGCCCCGCCTGAGCTTCGATCAGGCGGGCTTCAATCAGTAGTTCTGCGGGAGTGCGTTCAAGCAGCATTCATCACAGTCCATCTAAGTCCCGCGCCGGGAGCGGCGCGGCTGATGATGGAACCTCCATGCCTATTCCGAGGGATGACTTTGACCCTGTTGCCACAGTTGTAGACTGGCTCGACGCCTGCCGGCGTGGAGACGTCAACGCGCTGCTCGATCTGTATGATGAGCGAGCGGTGCTTGAATGCGCCTGCGAAGGCGTCAGCCTGACTGGGCGAGAAGCAATCGCTGCCTACTGGTCACCTAAGCTCGAAACGAAGCGAGTACTCTCATTTTCGCTGGACGACGTGAGCCTGACGGGCCACGGCGTTCAAATCGACTATCAAAATTACGAAGGCAAGCCGGTTCGCGTTTATTTTCGGTTCGGTGTCTCAAACAAGATCATCTACACAAGCTGCGCACCCATGGCTCGGGCGGCCGCCCGAAGCTCCGTCAACTGAGATAACGGTCCGCGCGGCCGCAGAGTTGCGGCCATTGTAGCTCTATCGAGCAGCCCAGCCGGCACGTCCCTAGCCGGCGGCACACATCAGCCCTTCGGCAGACACTCCGCTGCTTCACTTCACCTTCGCTGCTTCATCGAGACACTTGTAACCTGAGCCGCCGCGCGCCATGCACTGGTCGAAGTGTTTTGTCTGCCGCGCTGCCGTTGGTCCAGCAGGCTGCAGCTTTCCGTTCTTATCGACGCATTCGTACAGCAGGCCGGGTGTGCGCAGCGAGCAGGGCATGCACGACTGCTGGGCTTGCACCGCGCCCACTCCGACCAGCAGCAGCATCATCACAAAACAGCTTTGCTATCACATCAAAGGGGGCCGAATCGATTCGCACGGAGTCAAGACGCTGTGAATAGGTCGAATAACTGCGGGGTGTTTCCCCCGGACTCCGCGTGGCGCGCGAATCTCTGTAGGGTGAGTAGGTCAGGCGAACTTGATTCGTCTGATGTCCGAGGCAGCTGACGGCCGACCGGCGTGCGATGAAACGGTTCACGTCGTAGCCGCCCGGCTGACGATGCGGCCGGATGCTCTTCGTTTGGATCACGGTTGCCCCGCGTTGCCCTCTCCGAGCACACCGTCGAGCGATCGGCCGGCGCGTTCATAAACGGGCCTCGTTGAGGTCGGCTTCGCGGCCAGGCAGCAGGGTCGAGGGAGCGATCACAGCGATACCAAGCTCCGTCCATGCAGACCAAGCCGGTAGACCCAAAGCAGAACACGACTGGTACCCGATCGTCGCGGTGCGCCGACGAAGCAGTGACGATGTCCATCGTGCTCATGTCCGAGACGTCGACTGTCCCGAATCCTGCACGGCTCAAAAGGCGAAGGCGTGCCGTCGGCGAGGATTGATCTAGATCAAGCGTCGCCCGGTTTCACGATTCAGATTCGGCGCAAATGGCTGGAGGGCATGCGCCATGGATACCGTCAGGTGGATGATCTCCACCGCTCCGGAAATCTTCCTGCTGCTTTCCATCGCCATCGGCACGGTGCTGGGCCGAGTCAAGATTCGTGGTTTCTCAATCGGAACGACAGCCTGCATACTGGTGGTGGCCGTTCTTATCGGTCAGCTCGGAACCTTTACATTCCCGTCGCTGCTGCGCGTGCTTCTGTTCAGCCTGTTTGTGTTCACGATCGGCTACCGGTCCGGCCCCGAATTCTTCGCCTCCTTGAGCATCCGCACCATGGCGCAGGTCGCCATGGCGCTCGTGCTCGGCGGCACGGGTCTCATCCTCGTTTTGATATTTGCATTCGCGTTCAAGCTCGATCCGGGCACGGCCTCGGGACTTGCCGCCGGTGGGCTGACGCAATCTTCCATCATCGGCACGGCGTCCGGAGCGCTCGCGCAAGTCGGCTTGTCCAGTGATGCTTTGAAGCAGCAAGAAGCAAACATCGCAGCCGGATACGCCGTCACCTATGTCCTCGGCTATATTCTCACACTCCTGTACGTGCCGTTTGTCGCACCGAAACTGATGCGGATCGATTTGAAGGCGGAGGCGGCGAAGCTGGAGGCGGAGCTTGCCGGCGGCAACCCGCCACAGAGTGAAAATCTGCACTATCGCAAATTCCAGGCGCGCGCCTACCGAGTATCGGCCGCCGCGGGACGCACGGTCAAGGACGTCGAAGAGGAAATCGGCAGCCGCACTGTCGTCGAGCGAATCGTGCGGCAGGGAGCCGATATCGAGCCGCGCCTCGACAGCATCCTCGAACCCGGCGACGACATCGTCGTCGCCGGGCGAACCGCTGCCCTCGTCGCGGCAAAGCCGGTCATCGGCAAGGAAATCGATGCCGACGAAATCCTGAAGGCAATTCCGGGCAATGTGATCGACGTCCTCGTCGACAGCCGCCATCTCCATGGCCGATCGATCAAGGAGATCGCTGAACGCGTCGGCAACGACGCACGCGGCGTCTATCTCCGCACGCTGACCCGGATGGGCCGCGAGGTCCCGTTGGGCCCGGACACCCGCGTCTATGTCGGGGACGTCATGACGCTCGTCGGCAGCACTCGCAACATCGAGCGTGCCGCCACGAAGGTCGGGCAGATACTGCGCTCCGGCGACCGCGCCGACATCGCCTTTCTCGCAACCGGCATCGCCGCGGGCCTCCTCGCGGGTCTCGTCAGCCTCAGGGTCGGCGGCATCCCGCTGACCTTGGGCGGCGGCGGCGGCGCGCTGATCGCTGGCCTCGTCTGCGGCTGGATGCGGTCGCGCCGGCCGACCATCGGAGCGTTACCACGCGCGGCACAGCAGACACTGAGCGATCTCGGGCTCGGTGGCTTCATCGCAGCCATCGGGCTCGGCAACGGAGCCGCGGCCTGGGCTGCGATACAGGCGCACGGGGCGTTGCTGGTGGGCATGGGCCCGGTCGTCACGCTGGTGCCGCTGATCGTCGCGACACTGTTTGCGCGCTATGTGTTGCACATGAATCCGGTCATCACCTGCGGGGCGCTGGCCGGCGCCATGACCGTCGATGCTGCGGTGACCGGAGCCTGCGAAGTCGCCGAGAGTCAGACCCCAGTTCTCGGCGTCGCAGTGCCCTACGCCATCGGCAACGTCGTCCTGACTGTGCTCGGCCCGATCATCGTGGCACTCACTTATACCGGCTGACGGAGGCGACGATGCGTACGCAGTTGGCCGCAATCTTCCGACCGCTCTTGACGGCTTTGGTTCTCCTTGCCGCCTTCGGCTTGCCGGCCCTCGCCGAAGACAATGTCCGTCTCCAGCGATCATCACCTTTGCAGCAGGTCGCGGCGGTCGCGTCGACGGCAAGCCCAACAACAACTGCGCGCCGGACAGACTGGTCGAAGCGACCGCGGATTTGGGCCGTACCTCGCGGGTGCCATGCTGTGGTTCTATATCGAGAACGACACGTTCTTTGGCCCGGCGTTGTCGAAGCGCATGCATGAGGCTTTCACTGCGGCCGGCGGCAGGGCCGATATCATCTGATGCCGCCCTTCGGCAATGAGGGGCATTTCCTCGTCGGCTCGACCGACACAATTCCGATGTGGTCACCGCTCGTCGAAAAATCCCTCGACGCGCATAAATAGTTACAGAGGCTGGCGCCTGGAGACGCAACCATGATCAACGCCCCTTCAACGCCATGGCCCGGGCACGCTCGCACCTTCCTGTTGATTTTGTTCGCAGCGGCCATTGCCGGACCAGCTTCGGTCCAGAACGCCGCGGCGCAAATGCAGGCCTCTGAGGCGAAGCCCGCCGAGATCGCCCCTCGCGGGCAGCGCGAAGCCAAAGACATCACCTTCGGAGACTGGCAGAAGCTCTATGTTGATCACTGTTGATCACGCTGATGACGGTGCCGAGGAACTGGACTGCCATCGCGTGCTCCCATGGCGGACTCGGCCATGCTCCTGGTTTCGTCGGTCAGCGATTGTTATCCGGCGAAGGGGATGATGAGACGCCTTGATGCAGATCAAGAGAGCGCGGCGGCCCATAGCCAACATCTCCCCGCTGCGGAGCGCGTTCGGTACGGATCCAGGCAACCGTCAGCTCCCAAGCCACCGACAGAATGATCGGTCCGATGAAGAGGCCGATGATGCCGTGGACGAGGGTTCCTCCGATCACCCCGATCAGGATGACGAGCGCGGGTGTGGTCAGGCCTCGCCCCATGACGAGCGGCTTTAGGATGTTGTCGAGCACCGATACGATCACGAGAAACACCGTCAGCAGAAGCGCGATCGGGAATTCCTTGTCAGTCCAGATCCAGATAATGACCGGCAGGATGACGATCGTTCCGCCGATCTGCACGATCGACAGCAATAGCACCACGAACGCCAGTAGTCCCGCGCTGGCGATACCGGCCAGCTTGAACCCAATGCCGGCGAGCAAGGATTGGACGATCGCGACGCCGATCACACCCTGCGCGACCGCACGGATGGTGGTACCCGCGAGGTCCAGAAAGTGCTCGCTCTGGTCGGGCACGATCCGTGACAGAAAGTCACGACCCGCGGCCACGAGTTGCGGGCCATATGGAAACAGGACGCCAGCCACGATCACGGACAGCAGGAACTTTACGGTCCCCACACCGGCATTGCCGGCAAATCCGAGCAAGGTCGTCGCGAAGGGCTTGAGATACGGCACCACTTCGCGCAGAAGCGAACGCAGATTGGTCGAGGCCTGATCCCAGAGATCGAAGAGCCGAGGCCCGACGAGTGGCCAATCCTTGATCGATTGAGGTGGCGACGGAACCAACACCTCGCCGGCGGTCATTTGGCCGGCAAGATCCCTGATCCCGTCGACTGCGCCCATGCCGAGCCACGTCGCGGGCCCAATGACAACGGCGAGACTGATAAGGGTTAGGATCGCTGCCGCAAGTTTCGGCCGGTCGCCGAGGATTTTGGCAAGGCGCTCAAACACCGGATTAAGCGCGACGGCGAGCACGACACTCCAGGCCAGGATTGGCACGAACGGACGGATCAGGAGCAGTGTCCAGACGATCAGGACCGCGAGCAACCCCAGCCGGATCACAAGCTGGATGACCTCGTCTCCGGAGATGATCTGGCGGAGTGTTCTCACGGACGCGCCTTCAGCCTTGGCCACGCATGTTGCGGGTGAGTGAGCTAGTTCCCCCTCTCGCGCGGAGGTCTTGATCCAGATCAAGCGACCACGACCGGCCGGGAGGCCCATGGGCGGGATCGGGCAAGTGCGTCGCCCGGCCTCTCGACACCGGAGTCCGCATGTCGGTCACCAGTGCACGAGAGCGCTTGCGCGACGGCAGTCCGGTCGAAGTTCGCGCGCTTCGGCCGGAGGACGAGGCCGACATGCTCCCCGCACTAGACCAAGCGAGCCCGCAGTCGTTGCAGCGCCGATTTTTTGCGATGAAGAGCCATTTCAAGGAGCGCGCCTTCTTCATGGACGTCGATTTTAAGAATCATATCGCCTTGGTTGCGCGCGCGGAGGAAGCAGGCCGGAAGGCTGTGGTTGGCGGCTGCCGATATATTGTCTCCGAGCCCGGCCGGGCCGAGATGGCTTTCATGGAGGTCAATGCATGGCAGGGGCGCGGCGTTGGCTCGATGCTAATGCGGCACCTCGTCGACATCGCGAGGGAAACGGGACTGAAGGAATTGACGGCGGAAGTCCTGCCCGAGAACACATCAATGTTGAAGGTCTTCGGCAGGTTCGGGTTTAGGTCGGCTGCGCGGCGAGATCCACAGACAGACCTGGTAGCATGCTTTCCATGGGATTTTGCCCTCCCCCGAGGCCGCACCAAGTTTCCGTTGCAGGGACGCGCGCGCAACCGATCACTCCGCAAGCGCGCGATAAACTGACGCGTGGCCTATCTTGAGGGCCTTTGCAATGGCAGACGGGCCAGCGCCGCTGGCCTTCATTTGCCACTGTGTTCGCCGTATTGGTTGGCGGCTGGATGTTCCGCTACGAGCCAATCGGGCAAGGCTTCGAACACAGAAACCGCTTCACGGGCGCGACCAGTAGAGTTTCCTTGGAATGCTGGACAGATAAAGATTAGGCCGCCACTTGGACATTGCTTCTCCGCGGCCGCCTCAGTTGGCGGCCTTTTCGGCTAGGCGAGACTGGCCGAGCAGTGCGGCCCCGTGTGTATGCCGCCATCGCGATACACGTTAACTCGCCGTCGCTCAACTTCTCTACGCGACGCGAATCGCTCATCCCGTCCGGCTCGTTGATACGCCATCACGCAAGCTCGGATGGCACCTCGACTTTGGCCCGCCATTTCCCGGGGTCTACCGGTTGGCAACCAGTTGCACCGTTGGACGTCCACCGTTTAGCGCTCTGAGTTGGGTTATGTATTCTTCAGGCTTCAACAAATGGAATGGAGCCTTCAAGCCCATAAAACTCGCTATGCGACCGATGAAATTGGTGCAGTTGGTTGTTCCCGCGTTCCACACCGGCGAGGTCGCCTGAAGACGCTTGATGTAAGCAAATACCTTTTTGGCGTCAGCCTCATTCAAGTAGACTCGATAACTGGCTGTCAAATATTGCTCATCGAGGTCACCATAGCTCGCGCCGGTTTCAGAAGGCACAAACATGAGATGTCCCAATACGTACGGCAGCGTGTCACCTGCTGGATGCAGGCCGGCAACTTCAACCGCCCTTTGGCTCGTCTTGCCGTACCAGACAAATGCGTGTCCGTAGGATGCAGCAGTGCGGGCGCGAAAATCGACGTAGTAGGGTCCTTTAACTGAAGATACCCGGGCCGGCTTTGCATCCGACGTGGCTGGCGAGCTGCTTGGCGCAGCTGCGGCCGGTTTCGTAGCGGAGTTGATTGAAGTCTTGGGGGCAGTGTCCGGTCGCTGCTGAAGATCAGCGCGCCCCGCGAGTTGCTGTGCACTAGCGCTTCCCACGGAAGCCGCAAAGATTGCGACCCCGACAATAAGTCGCAGATCGCGGTATTCCCAGATCACCCTTGCCACGTTCAACCCTTCTTGGACCCACCACAGCCCAAGCCAAAACATTATTGAAGGTGAACGCCTCCGGCCCCCGACGGGCCGAAGGCGCTTGAATCTGCGGGATTAGCCCTTGGTGACTAACGGAGCCGGCGCCGGAGCCTTGCCGATCGGGTATTTGCCGACTGGAGTTTTGCCGACGGGATATTTACCAACCGGCGCGGTCTGGACGACGGGCTGCGGACGAGGCAGATCCGCGGCAACTGCCGCTCCCACCAAAGCCAAAGACGCAGTACCCGCAATTACGAATTTCAGCATCAATCTCCCCTGAAGTTGCCCGCTACCCCTTACCGATTCTGAACCTAGCCGGACGCTCTACCCACACAACAAATAGATGCCCGTGCGGACAGTCGCGCGATCCCTTTTTTGGCGAATGTTGCAGAAGGGGCACGCTTTCTTTCAGCATATTGATGGGAAAATCCTACCGGTCCGCTCCGCGTAGACCCGGTAGCTGTCACCGAAAGTTTCCAACATCATTCGCTCTTCCTTGCCGACGCAACCAAAGAACAAGATCCCGAAGCCGGCCAGGCCCGCGAAACCGGCAATCCAAGCAATGCCTGGGCGATAGCCCACAGCCAAAATGCCGAATACATCGGTGTCGAACTTTCCGATAAATCCCTTCCGTCACGAGTTCATGATTCTCCCGCACGTCGAGACTTATCGACCAATTCCGGCCGAGTGCACGGTGGGTCAGGTGAAACACGCCCAGAGCTGCAATCGCAAAGAGAGACCCCAGCCAAGCCAGGGAGGATAGAAGCTGCGATCTGCAAAATGAGGTATTCCTGTCGCTACGTAGACGAGCGGAACAAGTCCAAGTCCCGAAAGAGATATGAGCAGGAGCGCAGTTTCCAGGGGCCGCGAGCGCTCCACACAACCCTCGCACGACGAGAACGCCGCGCGTACTTGTAGCGTACCCAGCCGATCACCAACGCGACGAGAATGACTTTTGAAATGGTGGGCGTCATTTGAATCAGGCTGCCGCGCCCGGACTTCCCAGCAGTTCGCTTGCTGACGGCGGCACGCTCGCAATAAGTCCTCCGTCGTCAGCGATCATCGACGCGGCGCCATCCGGGGCGAGCGTCTGGGATTTGGCTGAAATAGGTCCGCATGTGAGCATGAAGTAGTCATACGATGTTCGCCTATCATTTCCACTGACGAACTGCCGTGCATACGGGAGAAATTGAGAGGATGCGTCGATACATGTCGTCGTCAAGCATTCGGCTAAGTCTCACGACCCTGACGGCATGTCTCACACGGGCCAACTCAAGACCATACCGGCTTCGTCCTGCTTTCTCTCATCCGCGGAGTTGCGTGGCAAGAACACTCCAAGAAACCTACGGACCGACCGTTCACGACTAAGCCAGTGGCTGGAAAACTGGTGCGGCTTGCCGGTGTCCGGTAGCCCGGCGCTGGCGGCGCGCTGTAGGGCCTTCTAATGGCCTCACCCTTGACGCCGGTTCTGTGTCGTCGTGGCGACGGATGCCTAGCACAGCGAAATGACGCGACGTGCCAACTCTACGAACCCACAGACCAAGAAAAAGGACGTGGTGTGGCTCGCGCTCAACAGTCGCACGCCATCCGCTTCAACGAACACCTGACCGGCGGCGGACCCGACGATCTTCAAGCACGTCTGCCAGATGGGGCTGGAAGGGATCGTGTCGAAGCGGACGGCGGACTATCGAAGACGTGGCTCAAGTCGAAAGAACTCGGCGAGCGAGGCGGTGCGCCGGGAGCGCGTGGAGGATGGCGTTAGTCTCGGCGCACCCCGGCCTTCATAGTTCTGCCCAAATGGAAAACCCGACGAAGGCGAGTACAGCCACGCTGAGAACGATAATCGTAATCGCCCCCACTTCGATAATGGAAAGCCGTCTTGCCATGCGCCAATTTTTTCGGCAGTCGAGCGACAGCGTTGATCTGGATTATGTGCGGCGACCATCACGCCCAGCAGCCGCTCCATCAGCGGCTTCGGGCAACCTTGATCGCAGAATGCCGCTAGTGACAGTTTCGGGTCGTCTCAGCCTTCGTGGTTGCACCGCTTAAACCATCGGCGCGCTAGCAAGTCATTCCGGTCGCACATCTGCGGACGGCTCGACGGGTATGGCGGACGGTGGTTCTTGCGACGCACACACCGTTAACTCGTGTCCTACCCGCGCCGCAGGCAGCAGCGACTTCAGTGATCATGCCGTTGGGCGGAGGAGTAATCGGCGCAGGTGTCATGGCTTGCGCCGATACTGCGACCGATAAGGCGAAGCCGGCAATAGCAATCAACCTGATCATTCTGCACCTCCCTTAACCGTCCAAACATCCCGACCTCTCACGGCAGGGGATGGGACCGGCTCTCGTGTGAAAGCATGCGAGCTTCCGGCGCTGGCCGTTGGAAGGCTTGAGATAGATCAAGGTCTTTCTCCGTTTAAAATGGCGCATATTACCGCGGTGATAGGTAAACTCCGGGTAGGCGTATGGGGCGCTATATCGACGAAATCCTACAGCCTGGCGAAAGGGTGCTGTATTCGACCAACGAACACTGGGTGTACTTTCTGCCTGCAATCGGGGCGTGGATCGCGGCGGTCGCATTTCTGGTGCTGTGGCGCTTGGCCGCCGTCGACGCGCTGACGTTGGTTTACTTGGTATTGGCGGCGGTCGCTGGGCTTGCGGCCTCGTACTGGACGGCGACGGCTTGGTTCCACCGCTGGACCACCGAGACCGACGTTACCAACATGCGGGTCGTCCACAAGGCCGGTTTCATTAAGAGGCGGACCTTTGAGATGAGCCTCGACAAGGTTGAGAGCGTCGATGTCAATCAAAGCGTTCTTGGCCGCCTTTTGAACTATGGCGACCTCACCATTCAGGGCGTCGGCGAGGGTACGCAAACCATTTCCACCGTTAGTTCGCCTCTCGCGTTTCGCAGCGCCATCACGACAAGACCGGTTGGCACGTAAATCGCGGCATGGTTTGACAGCCGCCGCCCCAACAACGCCCCCGGAGCCCCCCGCGCTGGCGATTTTGCGGCGGCGCTCGCGGGGGACCCGGTGGCGCTGCGGCTCTGCCTTGACCGGATTATCCTGCCCCAAAGATCAACTCGTGGCGTTCGCGCTGCCGCCCATCAATCATCGTCAGCTTTCCGCGCGGAAACCCATCTTCGCCCCTCATTTGGCGAGCAAGCCCGAGGTGGCGCCCGTTGCAGCGTTGAGCCACCACAGCCGTAGCCCCAGCCACTCGCGCGAATGTGAATTGATCTGAAGCAATGGGCTTTGTCTGGCTTCGATACGCTGATGCGATGGAGTCGATCCGTAAGGAAATTCTGATGCGCATTCCAACTTTGGCGATTTGGGCAACGATCTCGGTTTTGGCGGCCGCGCCAACTCAGGCCCAAACATATGGCGGGAATGCTCCGATCTGCCTACAACGTTGGTACTGGGGCGGAGGCGAAACTTTCTACTGCGGCTATAGCTCGATGGCGCAGTGCCACGCCAATGCATCGGGCCTCTCCGCCATGTGCGTTACCAATCCATATTTTGCAAACGCACAAGGGCCACGGGAACCAGCCTATCGGCAGCCTCGTCGCGCCTACTAGATCGGACAGGGGCGCGACGACTCGGGTTGAGATGGCTGACGCCTCTGGAGAGCCCGCCCCTCGATCCGATCTCGCACGAGCCGCATACGCTGGCGCTGAAGCGAAAATCCGCTGATGGAGGCCTGCGGCGCTGTAGGTGCATCGATCTGCGACAACCAAACGACTGAACGGGTATGAAATCCGGACAATTCTTGATCTTCAGTGTGACCGCGGCCGTAAAGAGGCCAAACGGACCCAGCGTCCTTTGGCAGTCATCTCACTGTTGTCAGCGTCGGCTACACGACCGACATGAGCTACGATCCATCCACGATAGCCACATTGCGCCGCGCGTTGGACGAGGTGCTGCTTGACGCCCGTTTCCATCAGCGGAAGTCGGCTTCGGCGCTTGAAATTGCTGAACATCTTCTGGCGCGTGCGGCGGACGGAGAACGGGACCTAGAGCGCCTGAAATGCTCGGCTTTCAAGAAATTAATCGGCGATGCCGCGCGCTTGCCGAGCTGGACTGCGTAGCGATCTCAAGACTCTTGCGGGCAGCTCTTGGGGATCGGTAAGGTCGATCGACGGCGACTTTCACTTGACGGCCTTAGTTCTCCTTCGGCGCCACGCGCCACGATCCTCAGCGCGTCATCCGGCAGCGGACGTTGCTCGGAGAAGCTGTTAGCCAGGACAAGGCGGCGGTTCTCCGGCTTCAGGCAGCCTGGCCAGTGCGGTGACGGCATTGCGGATGTTGGTGACCGGTGGCCCGCCGAACTTTGGTGGCGGCGGCATGCCCCAGCGCATCATGGCCAGCTCGCGGCCGGTGTCAGTGTTGCCGGGTAACCCGGAAACACGACCGGCATCGGTGCGAGGTTGCCGGCATAGCGGTTGACGACGCGAAACAGCGCGATGATCGCGGCTTGGTTGGTTGTGATGCTGTAGAGGTTTCACGTGCGCTTTGCGGACTACCGCTTCTTAAAGTCCGTTAGCTTGCGCATGTAGTAACCCTGTCTCTGAACGGCGAGCTTAATGTCCTCGCTGACGCTCGCTACTTCTAGCGCAATGCCCACCCGGCGGTGAGGCAGAATTCTTTCAGCATGGGGCAAGCCAGTAATGGAGCAAGTTCATGAAAAAGATGCATCTAACAAAACTTGCAATTGCGGGCTCAACTGTCGCATGCGCGGCACTGTTCTCGTTTAGCTGGTCTGAACAACGCGGTGTCTCTATGTCAGTCGAGAGTGCCCAAGCACGGGTCGGTCGACCACTGACCCCAATGAGCGTTGCAGGTGTTGCTCGCCGGCAAGACCGACGGGCTGCGTACCGGTATGGAGCCGAGGTAGTCGGCGCTAGCGTCGCCGGCGCGGCCGCCGTCGGCGGCGGCTACATCTCCCAACTGGGGATGGGGAGGCGGCCCTTACTACACAGGCGGAGCTCGGGCAGCCAACGCCTACTATGCGGCGTCCACGGCCAGCTCCAGCAATGGCTGGTACATAACTCCTACCGGCATGGCCTGCACATCGGAGACTTTGGTCACAGGCACCAACGGTTTGCCGTTCCGCTGCCCGTAAAACACACGCGAAGGCCGGTGAAGCGGGCATCGACTTCGGCGCGTCAGCATACCAGCGACGTTATGGCACCCTGATCTGCTGCAGACTAGCGGAATTGATCGCACGCCCGGCACACCGAGTCAGCAAGGAAACGACTAGGAGGCGGTCCAAACGGCTGCCTCCTGATCAAGCTCTTTCTGATTCTGCACGCGGATTGATGTTTCCTTTCAAAGGGCACCAACGGAGGGTGACGGTGATCAGGTTATTGGCTGTCCATCGCGATATCGATGCAGGTGATGCCACGCGCGCCGATTCAACCAGACGGCTTCATCACGCGTTGGAAAATAGATGACAGCAATTTGGTGGCCTGCTCCTGAAGCCGAGAAGTCCCCTCGAAACGAAGACGCTCCATGGCCGAAAAGTTGTGTTGAATGCTACCGCGGGCCACGATGTTGGTTTATGCACCAAGGCTAGGGGCCCGCCGGCAAATCCTCTATCGACGCACTCCGACGCGATTAACGCCGCCATTGGCATTACCGCCGACGTTATGACGGACTGCAGCGCGCGCAACGGGCCGTGGCCGGAGGGCAACGCCAGCCCGGGCAACGCAACCCACCGGATAGTCGACGTACTGGCAATACACGATCGCGCGGGCCGGTGATGGAGCAAGCGTGGCCCCTGCAAGTCCCAGAAGTGCGCTGGCAGCGATTCCTGTAACCGTCACTGACTTTATCGAAAGTCGCATCTTAGCCTTCATGATGTCCTCCTAAGGGTAGCAGAAGCCGCATTCCTACGGCTTACGATAGCGTGTGCCCGGACACATGAGCGACATTGACGTACATCAAGGGTGAACTGGGCTGTGCGTTAACTCCGTCGAACATCCTCCGTGTTCCCTACCGCCCGTCGCCTGGTTTACTGACAGCACCAACCGCGATCTTGATTCAGATCAACCAGCTTCATGATACCCGCACCAAAACAAGAGACCGACTGGGCTAGGGCAATTAGTTGGTGCGTGCGATGACGCCGACTTGGTATGTCACCTTCGAGGTTCGTAAACGCGGCACGCTGCCGAAGCAGCGGAGCCCTCGGGAAACAAGGACCTTCGCTACGGAAGCAGAGGCCAAGGCATTCGTTCGTGCAAAGCTCGACGAAGGTCTCGTTGTATTTGCGGGCACGATCAATCCGCATGTCCCCAGGCAACTCATTCCGTCGCCCCGCATCCAAGCTTGGCTTGTCGATGAACAATGGAACGCTGAGCCAGATACAGGTCCCGACGCGGAATAAGCACGTTCCCATGCACATACACCGCTCTCAAGTGGTGCCATCTTGTTACGGGCTTAGGGTCTCATCGCTCTTAGACTTGTGGACGTTCGTAGCACTTCATAAGAGCTCGCGTTCTCTGAACGAGAGAAATCTGAGCGAGGGGATAGGGACGCTGAAAAGGCCTTCGATGGCTGCGCTCAGTCTCGCAGCGCTGAGCATGACGGCTCCTGCCATGGCCGCCGATATGGCCGTCAAGGCGGCGCCGCCGGCACCGGTGGTGGCGATCTACAACTGGAGCGGATTCTACATTGGCGCCAACGGAGGCTGGGGGCAGAGCCATGGTTGCGTGGATTTCCTGACGCCCGCCGGGACAGTCGCAGGTGGTTGCGCTGATCGTTCGGGCGGCCTTGTTGGCGGGCAGATCGGGTACCGCTGGCAAACGAACCAGTCTGTGCTCGGCTTGGAGGCGCAGGGCGACTGGGCCGAGATCAAGAACACACGCGTCAGCTTGATCGATCCATTGATCTCAACCACAGGCAAGATTGATGGCATTGGGCTGTTCACGGCTCAATTCGGATGGGCATGGAAAGCGTCGCTGTTCTATGTGAAGGGTGGCGCTGCGGTGACGCGCAATCGCTTTGATGTCTTCAACAACCTCACCGGAGTCGGCCTGACTCCGCAGGTCACACGCGCTGGGGCGGTGCCCTCGGTGTCGGCTGGGAATACGGTTTCTCGCCGAATTGGTCGTTCGGCATCGAATACGACCATCTCTGGATGGGGCGTGACAACACGTCCTTCGCGGGCGTGGTCACGCCAGGGGGCATCACCCTTCTCGGCAACGGGGTCAGTCAGGATGTGGACATGGTCACACTTCGGTTGAACTATCGTTTCGGCGGTTATTCGGCACCGGTCACCGCTCGCTATTGAACCGTACTTCCGCGCAGATTAGAGGTCCCGGCATGGCACCGGGGCCGCTCAATTAGGAACGGCAAAGGGTCTTCGCTTCGACCCGGCTGTCAATTCTGACGATCGAAGCCGGCGAGTTGCTGCCGGTCCAACAGTACGATCTGGCGGTGGGTGGCACCGATGAAGCCGAGGATGCCAAGCTTGCTCAGATGCGATAACGCCCGCGAAACGGTTTCCAGCTTGAGTCCAAGGTAGTCCGCGATATCACGCCGTGACATTGGCAGTGCCAAAATGCCGGCGTCGGTGAGCCGCTCGTCCATCTCAAGGATGAAGGCCGCGACGCGCTCGATCGAAGTTTTGCGTCCAAGGAGCAGCATATGGTCTTCCGCATGCTTCAGATTGCTGGTGGTCATGCGGAGCAGATGCTTGGCCAGCGCGCCATCACTGCCGGAAATTACATCGAGATTCTGTCGCCGAATGAGGCGAACCGTCGTGTCCACGACGGCTTCTGCCGTAGAACGGTGCAGGCTTCCATTCTCCAGTCCGAAGATATCGCCGGAAACGTAAAAGGCGCCGATTTGCCGGCGGCCATCACGAAGCAGCTTGTAGCTTCGTACCGCGCCTGACTTGACCTGATAGACATAATCGGCGGGTTCCTTTTCGCCGTAGATCTTGTTGCACTTCCGATAGGTAAGTTGGCTCAGGCTGACGATCGGATTGGTTTCGGTCGGTATCCCCAGTTCGCAAAGGGAGTGCGGATGAGGCACCGACACTGAGGTGATATGCATCAGCATTGGACCCATTCCTTAATCTTGTGATGATGGGCCTGGTAACCGTGCAATTCCGGTGCCGGGTTAGGGGCGTGCATGGTGACAAGATTTTCAGGGATAGTGCATTCTCGGTATTGTCCTAAAGTTCATTGCACCAAAGAACAACAATGCCCGAGTTTGGATCTGTTTGGTTGCGGCGCTGCGGCGCAGAAATCTGCCATCGGTCTGCAGCTTAAGACCGGCGCTACGGTGATTGTTGGTGGACGTGTTCAATTTGCTCCCCGACGCTTCCCCAATCCGAGAGCCTGAACACGCCGGTCGCGGCCGCCTGCGGAGTGGGCAGAACGCGGATCAACGGCGTCTGCGTTGCAAGGACGACGATCCGCCAAACCCGGCGTGCAGTGCGCAGGTGTCTCCGTTGGCAGGGAAATGTCTGTGCGATGTACGAATAGGAGCCGCGAGACTCGGCGTTTGGATCTTATCCGGACGCCGATCACCAGGTTCTGAAGCCGAACCAGCCGAACTGTCCTTGTCGTGCCGCCAGAAGCATCTGCGGCTGGACGTTTCGCCTCGGTCGAGCCGCAACATGCAACATCTTGCGTTGTCGCTTGCGATCGACGGTTTCAGGCGGGCGTGTATCCTGTTTCGGCAGCATCGCGAAAGAATTCGCCACCGCCGGGCTCAGTGGGACGGTAACGGGCGGTTCGGCCACATCCGATGAAGTTGCGACCTCGGTCGCCTCGGCCACGGGCACAGCGGCGACGATCACCGGCGACTGGGTATCGAAGACAATACGCTCGGGCCATTTGCGATCTGAGTGGATAAGTATGGCCGGCCGGTCCGCAGCCGCCTGATCGACGGTCGGGGCCCTCGGCAGCCAATAATCTGCAACAAAGAGCAGTGCGAGCAACACTGCTCCGACCTTCCAGAAATATGCCGCCAGTGGCATGCCGGTCGCTCCGGTGCGCCCCGAAACATTGACCTGGGCTCTACGTCGTCTGTTACCTGCAGCAAGATGGCCACGAGCTGCTTGATATAGATCAAGCGCGTTCGATCGCTCGCGAACGCGCTCTAACTGTAGCCGGTAATGCGCGCAACTGCCTTCATGTACTTGAGATCAAGTGCGGCGTCACCTCCGTCTGACCGATAGTTGCGAGCGGTCAGGCGATCCGAATTCAAGCAGGTCTCAAGATCGAACCTGATATGCGAGCACCATCCCAGGGCGCTCTTCTCTGCCTCTTCCTTGGAGGGGCCAAACCCCACAAAGGTCTGAACGTGCCCGGCCTCGCCGTCGGCCCTCGATACGAGATTGATTTCTGAGATGTAAAAGGACGAACACTGGGCGGCGCTGGTTCCCTGATTTAGATCAACGTAACCGCGCAGTGCGTCACCATTGTCGTGTGGGGCAACTCGCCTAGGAGATGGCCGATGTTGAAAATAGTAGTTGCCGGAACAACCGCACTCTTCCTTGCTGCATCCCCGATTGCCAACGCGCAAACCTCGCAAACCTCTTCTGCGACTCCGGAACGGTTAAATGCAGCCGACCGGAATACGCTGACGGACATGAGGATTGATCTGGTAAAGGCCGCGTTGCAGCTGACACCTGACCAGGAGAAATACTGGCCCGCTGTAGAGAGCGCCATTCGTGCCAGGGCGGAGGACCGGAAAGCCCGCCTTGCAAAAATCGGAGAAACAGTGGGTAGACGGGCTGACGAAAACCGTGTCGAAGCCCTGCGCAATCGTGACCCTATCACCTTCTTGCAGCGGCGCTCGGAAGCATTGGCTCAACGATCAGCCGATTTGGATAAACTCGCCGAGGCGTGGCAGCCACTCTACAAAACGCTTAATCCCGAACAGAGGCAGCGCATGGCGGCCATCGCGATTCTGGTACTCCACGATATGAGTGATGCCGTAGACCGGCGCCGTGCGCTGTCCGAGGACGAGGACTGAGCCAAAGCAGTTCAATTCGAACCTAATGCATAATGGTCGGAGCATACGCAGCTAACTGACTGTATGCCTAGACGATGTTTGCTAAGGGTCTTGGCTGTAGAAGCACACTTTTGTAGATGAGCCGATAGCAAGCCAAGACCGGCTCGGCCTCAGGCCGCGATCACATAGATCAGCGGCTTGATCCCGACGATGTTGATGACCCGTGTCAGGCCAGAACCGAGAGTGCCATCTCGGCGGCTACTTTTGGGAGCGTTCTAGTGAGGAAGTGGGTCCTTCCCATGCGTGCATTCATCGTGCCGAACGGATGCTCGACTGTCTCGCGACGTTGGCGCATAGCGAGCGGGTTCAGGCATTCAGGCAATAGTGTCCATTGCTCACGATCCGCCTGCTCAACGAAGCGCCTCTCTGCTTCCCCCGCAGAATCACGAGAGAATCATGGCAAAGCAGCAGCGTTTCCACACAGCCAGGGTCACGAGCCGCAATACTTGCGGTGAGCAAAATCAAGTCGGCTCTGCCGCCAACAGCAGACCTCAGCAAGACCTCCCACACTTGTCGCGATGACCCAGGAAAAGAACTCGCTCCGGCAAAGAAAACCGAATATCTCCAGCGCAAGCAACTCTTGGTCGAGCCGAGACTGCGTCATCGCCGTAATACAAATATCCCCCGCTGTTACCATTCTGTCACGGATTTCGACGCTGCTTGTGCCCTAGTATTGAATGCCGTCTAACTTGGGGCCCCGCGGTTCGCGGAGCGCTTTGCAGTAGCCGCCACTGGTTGCAAATGCCGCCCAGAGGTTTGCAATGAGATCAAACAAACCGGGAAGCCGCGTCATCAACAATGCGGCAGCGGTTGCTGCTCTCGTGCTTTGCGCTGATGTTTCGCATGCCGACCAGGGCGGTAGCTCGTTCTGGTTTCCGGGTCAGTTTGCGAGCCTCGTGGCCATGCAGCAGACACCGGGCTGGGCGCTCAGTGTCATCGATTACCATTCCTGCGTCGCCGCAACCGGGGGCGCTGCTGCGGCCAAAGAGATCCTGGCCGGCAAAATCCCCGCGAACGTCAACGTTAATCTAAATCTGAGTCTGAGCGGGCGGGCCGACCTGATCGCCCTTGCGCCATCGTATACTTTCACGACGGCGGTGCTTGGCGGGCAGTTGGTCGTAGGCATGTCCGGCCAGTACGGCAGAGCCGCCACCAGTATCGCCGGAACACTGACAGCGATAGCCGGACCGATTGTGATGACGCGCACCGGAATGCTCGAAGGCTCACTTACCTCCTACGGCGACCTCGCGCCATTCGCGCAACTGCTATGGAGCCATGGCGTCGACAATTACATGGCTTACGTCACGGGCAATATTCCCGTCGGCGACTATGATCCGACGCGGATTCCCAACATCGGGCTCGGGCACGCCGCGATCGACATTGGAGGCGCCTATACCTATTTCGACCCGGCGGCAGGAAACGAAATCTCGGGCGTCGCCGGCCTTACCTACAATTTCAGGAATCCTGATACCCTGTACCGGAGCGGCATCGATTTCCACTTCGACTGGGGCGCATCGCACTACCTCACCAAGCAGCTTTTCCTCGGCATTGTCGGATATGCCTACCAGCAAATCACCGACGATTCCGGCCAGAACCCGATCCTCGGTGGCTTCAGGTCACGCGTTTTCGGTGTCGGTCCGCAAATCGGGTACGGCTTCCCGGTCGCAGACATGCAGGGCTCCCTTAGCCTGAGGGGATACGGCGAATTCGGTGCAGCCAACCGTCCGTCAGGATGGAATACCTGGCTGACGTTCACCATTTCCCCGTCCGCGCCTGCCGCCATAGCGCGCACGAAGCATCTGGTTGTGAAATAAACCTCGTGCCAACCGGACGTCGGCTGCGATCGGCCGATGTCTCAAATGGGTCAAAATGCGAAGGACTCAACGTAAGCAAGTCGGCCTCGTTGAACGGACCTCAATGAGGCGTGTCACCACTTCGCTGATGGGCCAGACCTGGACTCATCGCCGCAGCAAACGACATGCACGAACCGCAGTGATTTACTCAATCAATCGTCGGCGCGGGCGAGTGATCGAGCACTTTGATCACCGTCTCGTACCTTGTCGGCGCGCATCGCGCTCCGTTAGTAGACACCACGCCGCACGGCACGACGCGTATGGCGGTAATCGCGACGGTCGACACGACGCGCAGTCACGCGGGCGCGCCGATACGTGTAGGCCTGCGCTTGATCAACGCTTAACTCCACGACGCCACGCGATGTAACCTGCGGCGAGACTGGAATCGTCGCCAACACCACTGCCGCAAACAGCAGCCCGACAATTGAGTAAGCCCTCATTGCACCTACTCCTATTATCTACCATGGCCGTCAATGTCGGCCACTGTCACCAGATGTCAATGAATATGTGCAGCGCATCGAGCGACATAGTTTTCGCCAAAGCTTTGCACATGACTGCTCCGGATACTCAGGCCAGCAGGAAAAGGCGTCGAGGGGAATGGTGCACTGCGTTCATGCGCGCTGCACAAATCATGGAATGCTCATGTCTCAATTGGTCAAAAGCAGCGGTGGACGCCAAGTTGGATCGGCGTCCGGTTTGCCCCTGACAGCCGACATGACACGCGCTCAATCGACCTTCGGCTAAGGGGCCAACAAACCGCCGCTGCCGCAAATTCTAAGACGCAAATTCCTTCGTTGATTGGTCAATAGCGCTTACTCAACTAGAGCGCGCACATTTCCAAATTTTCCCGACTGTTGCCGCTTAGGCACATCGAATGCTAGTCGGCTCAGCTAGGTTCGAGCTGGAACGCCGGACATCCAAAAAAGAACCGGCATCGTTCGGGTGAAACGTGGATGGAGCGAGAATAATGAGGAAGATTTTGTTAAGTGGCGTGGCCTTGCTGGCAGTGAGCATGGCGGCCCCCGCGTCGGCGGCTGATATGGCGGCACGCCCCTACACCAAGGCGCCGCCGCCGGTGGTCGCTCCGATCTATGACTGGACCGGTTTCTACATCGGCGCCAACGGCGGATGGGGCCAAAGCCACAATTGCGTGGATTTCGTCACGCTCGCAGGCACAGTTGCAAGCGGTTGCCGGGATCGGTCGGGTGGCGTTGTCGGCGGGCAGGTCGGGTATCGCTGGCAATCCAATCAATTTGTGTTCGGATTGGAAGCGCAGGGCGATTGGGCCGACCTCAGCAACACGCGCGTCAGCCTGTTCAACCCGACGCTTTCAACCACAGTTAAGACCGACGCCATCGGTCTCTTCACGGGCCAACTCGGTTGGGCGTGGAACGCGTCACTGCTCTACGTGAAGGGCGGCGCGGCCGTAACCAGCAATCGCCTGACAATATTCGACAACACCACCGGGATCGGTCTGGTCTCGGCAGATAACACGCGCTGGGGCGGCGCGCTGGGTGTCGGCTGGGAGTATGGCTTCGCACAAAACTGGTCGGTCGGTGTTGAATACGATCATCTGTGGATGGGACATGCGAACAACTCCTTCTCCGTGGCCGATCCGCGGCTTGCGGCCGTACTCAACGACCGGATCAGCCAAGACGTGGATATGGTCACTCTGCGCTTCAACTATCGCTTCGGCGGGTATGGAAAAGCTCCTGTCGCGGCGAGATACTGATCGCTCCAGTCTGCGCAAACCAAAGCCCCGGCTCGCCGGGGCTTTTTTGCGGGCTATGTATGGCTAGCGGTTGCTGCATCTTTGCAATGTCTGAGGTGGGTGAGAGCGCCGGTTTACAGATGTTGCGGCTGCTTTCGGTCAGCCCAATAAGCCGACGATAGTTGAGCGGCCTCGAACTTCTCAGGCCGGAGTTGCTGCGAGACCGACGCATCCTCACTCTCTCGCCGGTAGGGGCGCTCGCGAGAAAGCTGACTTTGAGCGGCTCGCCCAGGAAATCGATCCCTTTGTCGCGGCGAATGGAGAGCTGGCCGGCCTAATGATATTCGCAAAGGCCTTTCCGGGCTGGGACAGCTCAAGCTCGTCGGAGGCTATCATCGACAGGTGAAGCGCGTGGTCGTCGTGACTGACAGCGAGCTCTTCAAGGCCATACCGCGGATGGCGAAGCACTTTGTCTCGGCGCAAGTTCGTCGATTTTCGTCCGATCAAAAAGCGGAGACGCTGGCGTGGCTGGAAGCGCAATGATCCATATCGGCGTGATCCGCCCATAGTGCTCCCGCCAGGACAAGCCCCGGCTCATAGGATGGAAGTATCGGGCTTCTGTTTGATCCAGATCAACCTCCCTTTGTTAAGCAGCGCTGCACTAACACGGCCTGTGGCAAGCACCGACGCAGGCGAGACGTGCCCCTCTTATCGACGATGGCCTTGAGGGCGCAGGCTTTCACTGCCGTCGCATCACAGATGGAGCCTTCCGATGTGGATCCTGATGTACGTCTTCTCGTATTCAGTTAGTCCAGCCGCCACAAATGACAGAGCGGAATGGAGGCTCCTTCCGACCGTGGTATTCCAGGAATTTTCCAGTGAAGAGCGCTGCCTGACAGCGAAGTCCAAACTGGAGGAGAGCTTGAAGGAGGCGGGAGCCAGGATGAGAAGCGGTTTGGAAGACTTGAAGAGCGTGGGTCAGGCTTACCCAGCGCAGATCATCATTGCCTTCAACGTGGAATGCGTACCGAAGTAGAGGCAGCGAACCACGACCGCGCCGCGCGCCAGACGGGAAGTCCTTGTCGAAAGCAACAATCGTTCGCAGGCTAATTCTTCGAAAAGATTTGGAGGGGAAAGGGAATCGAACCCTTGTATTCAGCTTGGAAGTCAGACGCGGCCGCCGGGTACGGCAAACTGTCAAAAACCATTCGGCGGTCGCAAGAAATGTAAGCGCATAGCCGTCCGATAACTGCGGGTGTCCTGCGATCGCCTCAGATTGCCGCTCCAAACCTACCCGCTACCCGAACGCCCAGTGACATCGTTCCTGCCGCAACACATTCGAACGTAGTACCGGGGTCAATGCAATGTTGAGAGGCCCAAACATGAAATTCCTGACGGCATTGCTCGCTGCAGCATTTTCACTGGGATACGCCGGCCCAAGCGATGCCGTTGTGAGGATTACCAACGATCGGGGTGGGTTGATCCAACGTTACTTCGATCGGTACGAAAACTTGAAGAACACGGGCCAGACCGTGATCATCGATGGCCTCTGCGCCTCGGCCTGTACGATCGTCCTAGCTAAGATCCCTTCGGAAAGAATCTGCGTAACTGAAAGGGCAAATCTTGCCTTCCACGCAGCCTGGGACCTGGGGGCTGGCGGACGCCAAATTACAAATCCAGAAGCCACACGAATAATGTATTCAATGTACCCGGCTCCGGTTCGGAATTGGATAGCAACGCGTGGCGGTTTGTCTCCTCACACAATCTTCCTGCGCGGCGCGAGGCTTAAGGCGATATTTCCTCCTTGCTATCTAGACGCTGCGGTTTTCCTGCGCTCGTAGTGATCAGATGCTGGTCTAACCCAGCCGTTCCGCGCGAGGCGTTAACATATTGGCGACGAACCACTGTGCACCCTGAATGGGTATTGTGCCGCCGGCAGCGAACTTCATTCGATCATGCAATGAGGAGGACAAGGATTCAGGCGAGGGTCTGCGGGGGCAGAGACTTCCTCAATTCG
Source organism: Bradyrhizobium sp. 613_E4_N2_2 (assembly GCF_052075995.1). Lineage (NCBI taxonomy): Bacteria > Pseudomonadati > Pseudomonadota > Alphaproteobacteria > Hyphomicrobiales > Nitrobacteraceae > Bradyrhizobium > Bradyrhizobium sp. 613_E4_N2_2. The sequence goes on along the minus strand of NZ_CP197234.1, from coordinate 1,706,893 downwards.
AGCGACCTCGTAACTTCCCAACGTCGGCATATTGCTGCGCGAACCGCCGGGCCTCCTCTGCGCATGGATTAGGCTCAGGTACGTTTTGCCTGGGTCGTCGTCAGAGTTGTCCGTAAATCTCACGGTATAAGGTGGTAATGGTTCAAGCCTATCCGGCCCAATGCGGATTCAACTAGGCCCTTGAGATCAAAAATCGCCCAGTAGCCCTGAAAGGCGTGAATGAAACGCCAGCGATAAGTCAGTCGACCAGGCTACCGCAAACGCCCACACGAGCACTCCGAGCAAGTACGATACTCTGATCGCAGCGCCCGCTCGATCGATCCCGTTCAGACCGTCGTGGTGCACCCCTGCGACGAGACCTCCCTGCGCTGCGGCGTCCTCGACAGCGCCAGCGCGGGCATCATCCGACCGATCCTGGTGGGTCCGGAGGGGAAGATCAGAGACACGGCCGACACTCACGGGCTCGACATCGCGAGAATCGAGATCGTCGATGCGCCGCACAGCGAGGCGGCCGCCGCTAAGGCCCTCGAACTGATCCACGCTGCCCACGGCGAGATGCTGATGAAAGGCAGTCTGCACACCGACGAGCTGATGTGTAGCATCACGGCCAAGGCCGGCGGTCTACGCATGGACCGGGCCACAACCAGACATCGGCATCTGATCGATCACCTCGTTAGCGCGCAGTAGGAATGGTCCGAGCGAGTCGTTGAAAACGTAAAGCGCGTCCTGCGCGACCACTGAGCGACACCACGTCTCGCGGCGGCGGTGAGGCCCCCCGCTCGGCCCGCGCGTGCGGCAACTCCTACCAACCACTCAACGGAAATCTACTGGTTCGCCCGTTCGGCGTCGGCGGTAGCCATGTATTTCGATTGGAAATGCGCAACCCGCTCGCGCCACATTCCGACGAACGCCCCCGATGTCAGCTTATCCACCGATTTCCACGCGGTTTTGACGGCCGGAAGGGTATTCCGCCAGATCGCGCGTTTGCACCATTTTTCGCGTTTCTCCCTCCCTTCGCTGGTGGCACACATGGATTTCCAAGCGATGCGATCGGGTTGGCTGATGTGCTCGGCGGCGCCTTCCCAGCCTTGTTGATGGATCAAGTAAAGATCACTCAAGGTCGGCTTCTTCTGCGTCACCCACTCGAACAGAATGCCTTCGGTAATGACCTTGTAGGCTGCCGCAATGGCATTGTCGCGGGGATCAAGAATCTGCCCGGAGCCGAATTTGTTGAACTCGTACTTGCTCAGTTGAAACAGGCCGATATACGACCCCGTGCGCTGCTTGGGGTCGAAACCGGACTCGATCTTGGCAACCGCTTTCATGAAATGGAAGTCCAGACCGAAAGCGTCGGAAGCGCGCTTGATCTCCTCGACCGGCGTTCCGACCGGGATGTCCTTGAGTGACTTTAAGACGATCTCCGCCGGTTTCTCGGCAGGAGGCAGTTCGGACCAGACGTAATAGATGAGATAGCGAAAATCCTGCGTCACCGGCGCCGAGTTGGAGGCATTGCGCGTTGTAGGCCCCGGTTGGGCGACATCATGGTGGCCCAAGTCCACCGATTCCTGCACGGGCGGTAAATCGGCCGACAGCATCTGCGACGGATCGGGCAACGCAGCCACGACGATCGATTCCGGCTTATCCGAGGCCGCCGTCGTGTGGGTGGCCGTCCCCGCCGCGGGTTCGGCGGCCGTCGCCACTTCGGCGCCAGCCACAGCAGCGTTCGCGACAACGGTGTTAGCGACAACGGCGTTGTCCATTGCGATTGCCTGCGGTTCATCCGCGAGCCTGGCGTTGGCGGCGAGCGATGCTGCGCGATCCTCGATTGGCACTGCGCCGATGTTCTCGGTGCCGGCCGAACCGAAGCCAGCCAGCCAGCCAACGATCCCCCCCGCGAGAACGACCGTTCCGCAAAACGTCGGCACCACTGCCGTAAATCGCCGCGGGTTCATCATCCCGTCGCCTCCAAAGGCCCCACCCGAGCAATGCTGCACAGCCAAGCACGCGACGGGTGAATTTTCGGGTCGAGACATGGCCGCGCAATGGCGCAAACCGCGGTTCATCATCTTTTCCACGAAGTGTTGCCCGCATGCAACGCGCCGGCGGCAAGCAATTGTTCTGCGACGTAAGCGTGTTGGGAAGTTTCGGACCCATGCGACGCATGCGGCTAGTTCGCGGCGAGCCGACCATGGTGAATGTCGGACCAACAGGTGCGCTTGAGTGGCCGTAGTCGGGGATGCCGTCCCTTCGAGCGGTCTGTCGTTGACGATTTATGGGATCATCTGAGCGAACCGAACCCATTGCCCAAGATCAAAGCGTCCGTCGCAACGGCCCTCACACCGTACATTGATCGGCCCGGCGATCGGCGCGACGGCTATTGCCGATTGTCTTCTTCCGGCAGATTGGCCTCGTCATTGGAATTGGTCCAATTTTCGACCCACTGCGACCAGATTTGAAGACGAGGCTATGGTCGGTAACGCCACGCTTTTTGCGTTGGACCTCGCATGCAACTTCACTGCATGAGGCACTGAATGAGGAGGCAGACTCCAATAATAGCTTTCGCCGCTTTCATGCTCTCTACAGGGATCGCACACGCTCAGTTTCCGTTTTGGCCGCAGGACAGGTTCTGGCCAGGCCACTACGCTCCGTTCAAACACAAGCACTATCACCGGCAGACAAACTCTGGATCTGCGAAGAACGCTCGGCCCGAGGCCCCTCCGAAGGGCCCGCTCCAGATCATCATCTCGATCGCTGACCAACGGGTCTCGCTTTTTGACAACGGGGCACTGATCGCACGCTCGACGGTGTCCACGGGAACTCAGGGGCATCCTACACCCCTGGGCGTATTCAGCGTGATCAGCAAACAACGATGGCACCGCTCAAATATTTATAGCTCTGCCCCCATGCCCTACATGCAGCGCATCACCTGGTCAGGGATTGCGTTGCATGCCGGTGTCGTGCCTGGGCATCCGGCGTCACACGGCTGCATCCGTTTGAAAAATGACTTTGCCATTCGACTCTGGCATCTCACGAAGCGCGGCACGCGCGTGATCATTGCGCACCACGATGTCCAGCCGGTCGAGATAACCAGTCCGCACCTCTTTAAGCCGAAAGCAGTGTCCGGTTCGCCGGAATTTCAGGCTGCTACAGTCGTGGGTAAGAGCGTTAGCACAGCCGCGGCAACGCATGGATCACCGGTGTCCAAGACCGAGACTACAGAAGCCACTAGTCTCCAGGTTCCAAACTCGGCTGCCGCTGAAGGCACACCCAGAAAGATGGCCCCGATCTCCGTCTTCGTGAGTCGTAAGTTGAGCAAGCTCTTCGTGCGTCAGGGCTTCTCGCCGTTGTTTGATGTCGCGGTCAAGATCGAAAATCCGGAGGAGCCCCTTGGAACGCACGTGTTTACCGCAATGGAATTCCAGAGCGAGGGAGCGGCTATTCTCTGGACCGTCGTGTCGATTCCGGACGAATTTCCTCGCATCGAGGATGCCACAAAAGAACGCGAAGCGCCCGTGAAGCAAACCGCCCTATCGGTACCGTCTCCCGATAAAGCCAACGCTGTCCTCAGCCGCATCGAAATACCGCGGGATACCGTTGAGAGGATCTCTAAACTTCTGACGCCGGCCTCTTCATTGATTATTTCCGACGACGGATTTAGCCACGAGACGGGAAAAGACACGGATTTCATCGTTGTAACGCATTGATGCGGCGGCGCAACCCACCGACATACGATGCCGCTGCGCAACCCGCTGGAATTGTTCGACCGCAAATCTGGTGCAAGATTCTTGATCTCCGCACCTAACCCAAAGCAGCGCGGTCCGTTCTGGGTCAATCGCGTCGGTCTGGGCGATGACTGCGGACTTCCGCTCCACCCTCCTAAACAGACGTCGTCAGCGCCTGCTGGCAGCCTCGCAGTTGCCAGCAGCCGCTGTTAGCGTTGGGTCGGAAAATGCTTGTCCCAGTCGCAATTACTTCGGTCGCCCGTCATGCGGACGAAGCAGGCCTCGTGGCCACTTGGCGATTGCAGACAGCCCAAGAAAATTGTCGGGCTCCAGAGCACATTAGTCGGGATTGTTTTGACGGTCGGCTTTGTGAGGGGGCTTTGCCGAAAATATGCATGCTTTCATCCGGAATTTTCCCTCCCTCGGTGGGTCTGCGGAAAGAATGCTTGGCATCGCGTCCTGAGGCTTCGCGTTATCGTGTCACTTCCTGTCGAGCATGAGCTTGATGGCGGTCGCAGCATAGCGATTGCCGTGCTTCGTCAGGTGACCGGCTTCCGCGAGCGTTGCCGCGATTTCGCGGAGTGATCGCTTGCCGCCCTTGGGTCTTGCGCGCGCCAGTTTACGGGCTAACTCGACCGTCTCGGGCGCTCGCTCAGCAATCGATTTGCGGCCCTCACCCGATGCAATCCGATAGAGTTCATGATCGTTGAGCGGTTCGGGGAGGTACGCGCCCTCGCGGTAGACGATTATTCCCCACCGCCACAATTGGTTCGCGGTTCGCCCCGCAAAATCCAGGTGCGGTCGGGAGAAGGATTTTCTAAAAGCGAACATGCCGCGAACGGCAGGCATAGATCGAATGCTTGCTGATGCTTGGCTGTCGCGTGCATCGATTGCGGCATCCTAGCTCGACGAACGGCCGAACCAATCAGTCTAAGCTGGCCCTCTCTCGACCCTGCCAGTGGATCGTGACGTTTGACCAGAGCCTGCTTACGTCATACGCGCCGATCTAGCTGTATCTTAATGTCCGGTCTGGCCTCGACTGCTGACGTGCCGGACGTCTTGCCTTTCTTCGCCTTAGGGCCATCTGCGGACTCATGCACCGCAACAAATCACTCCGGCATTCGATCAGATCGCGAGCTATTTCAGAGCGACAATTCGGATGCCACCTAGCTTGCGTTGTTGAATGAGTTCAACAAATCGAACGTAGGACCTGTGAAATGCATCGTGTCCCGTTGGGGTCCCAGCTTGTCGAGCTTCCTCACAGTCGTTGATACATTGCCAGTCGTACCTGGAGGACTGGTCCCCATTCATCTATTAAATCAGTTGCTGAAAGCACCTTAATGCCGCTGCTCTCGACCGGGCCTACATGCGCGCAGTGTCAGACGGTCAAAAAACTCGCACGATGAGCTGCGGGGATTGGAAAGACTCCGCAGAGGCTGACAAGACCCGTCGCCGCTCCAGCTTCATCGATTCGGCTGCGAGCCTACAATCTACGAGATATCTACACCCCTTTGGCGAAGTCTACTCCTAACGGGAAACTGACAGGATATGGGACTACGCAAGTGCGTTGCCCACATCCCACAGGCGCCACAACAGCAACAAGAGTATTTCAATCTAAGGGCGAAAAGGTTATTTCAATCTAAGGGTGAAAATGCTACTAGTTTCGCTGTCCCTTTGGCCCGCTTCCTCTCCAATGGATGGGGGCCAACTCAAGCTTCAGGATTCATGATGATGGCGAACATGTCTGCGCTCGATCGGTGCAAGCACTTCGGTGTAAGTAATATTCGCGGAATGGCCTATATGCCGGGACCAAGCAATTACACCAAGGAGAAGAAAGCGCAGTATTTCGATTCAGACTTCTACAACGGAGATTTCCAGGCGTTGTGGAGTCCCAAAGGCGACGGCATGGGGCCTGATGCCCGAAGCGATCTTCAGCGCTTCAGCGAAAAACTGGGGGCCAATTTCATCCATTGCTACGACTGGTCGGCCCCGGTGCCGGAAATCGGCCTGCGGAACCATCTGGTCTTCCTTGCGCGCTGCGCCAAACTCGGAATGAAGGCAACGGTCCCGATCAGCAACTATACTTATCTGTGCATGGCCGACACCCCCAACAAAAAGCCGTGGGAAAACCCCGCGACGGCTCATCTGAATATCCAGAAGGTGTTCAAGGAAATCTACAGCCAGGGCCAAGGGCCGGCTCCCGGCGCCGGGATGTGGAAGATCTTCAACGAATACGAATTGTGGTACGACCGCAATCCGGCCCACGTGGTAACCGCCATGACATGGCTCGTCGAGGAGGAAGACAGGCTCAATCTTCCCGATTCAGCGCGGTTGCCGATCATGGTCGATTGCTCGTTCGGTATGAAGGACGGTATCGAAGGTGCGGGGTATGTCAAAGACGTCTGGGACAGGCTGATAGGCCAGCCTCGGATCGGCAGCTACAGCCCGCGCGATTTCTGGAACGCACGCTTCGTCTTCGCGACCAACCCGCAGAATGACGGGCCAGATATCACCCGCTTCCTGTCGACACGCCTGCCGCAATATTGGACGAGCCGGGGCATACCCATTCCGCCGGTCATGTTCACCGAACTCGGCTCGAGTATCGAACAGACCGGCAGCGAACAGCAACAGGCCGAATGGATGGCCCGGCAACTGGCTGCATCGGTGCCGGGAAGCTCGAACGGCATGATGCTCGGCGCTTGCGTGTTCCTAAACGAGCAGCGCCCGTGGGAAGATGGTTGGGAGCGGTCATTCGGCGTCCTGAAATTCGGAGCGAGCACCGAATGGCCGTGGCCGACAAATAGCCCCTATGTCATGCCGACCCACTATCCGGCTTGGAACGAAAAGGGCGAGCCCTATGCGGTTGCGGGCAGCTATCCGGTCGAACAGCAGGTGGCGAAGCTGAACTACTTTGCGGTGATGAAGGCGTGGAAGGGCTGATGCCTTCTGCGGCGAAAGCCGGCTTCACTGTTGATAGCCCGTAGACAGAACAGACAATGAGGGCCGCCCGATGCAATACCCAATCGATAAATACAAGGCTCAAGCCAAGAAGACCTTCCAGACCAGTCCTCTCATCGAGAATTTCTCCACCTGGACGAATTCGTGGCAGATTGGCAACGTATTCGACACGCTGACGGATTACCTCGTGCGCTTCCCCGATGCGGAAAAAGCCCCGGGAGCGATTGCCAAGATCGCGTTGGACCGCTGGACGAAAGCCGCCGGCAGCCTGTGCTGGTACGACGACTATGGCTGGTGGGGAATTGCGAGCGAAAAGGCGTTTCACGCCGAATATAACGGTGTCTTTGGCCCCACCAGGGAAAGCTTCCTGACGATCGCTAGGCAATGTTGGGACGTCATGAACACGGGCAAGACGGGCAAGGCCTACAGCTACAAGGGCGGACCGAACGTCTGGGAAAACCGCGAAAACAGTTCGCCGACCGACTACTTCACGTCCCCAAACACCTGGGCGGTCCCCCGCATCGCAGGCGGCGTCTGGCAATACGACATGTTTAAGGAATACAGGTCGAGTGGGGAGTGCTCGCCTTCCGATTCCAATCCGTCCGATCCGAACAAGACGGATTTGGGCCCGTTCCAACTCACCGTCATGAATGGCCTCTACCTCGTCCTAGCTGCCCGGCTGGGCGCCAATGGCCAGGGCACTGCCGAGGCGGTCAGGAAGGAATTCAATTTCTTAAAGAGCTGGTTCTACCTTGACCAAGAACCGGGTCATGAAGGCCAGGAAGGCCTGCTGATGCATTTCCCTCCCCTGACGCTCGTGCGGGAACGTGTGGGGACCTACGCCTATTGTGACGCCAAAGGCAGCTATCCGCCCGTCCACGGCTACAACGCCGGATCGGCCTGGTGCGGCGATCAGGGCCTAATCCTCGGCGGCCTGCTCGATTACCTCCGTGTCGACCCTACCAATCCGATCGCCCAACCGCAGGCCGTCTCCATCGCAGGCGGCGTGCTGTATCACATGGTCACCGATCACGTGGTGCAACCGACGCTTAATCTCACCAACGACCCGGACGATTACGGGTGCGGATCAGGCGTCTTCTGGCGCTATCTGCTGCACGGCTTCCGCACGAACGCCGCTCTCCGCCAGCAGGTCTTGAGTTGGGTGAATGCGGACCGGGCGAACAATGCGATCTACAGATCCGCCGAATACGCCTGCGCCAACGGCGGTCCCGGCAATGCCCTGTTCGCGGACTTCAACGTTCTCGCGACCCTGACCGCCGCCATCGAGATCCTTCAAGCGGCGGAAGCATAAGGGGCCATCCCACTATAGAATCCGTATTGGAACGTCGGGACCACCGAGCCCTGATGAACATGAGTTCGCAAAATATCCCCGGAAGAACGTCCTTGAGAGGGCGTCAGGTGCCTCGAATGAGCCGGTGATTGTCAATCGGCCTGTAAATTTGACCCCTCATCGGCGTCCAATTTTGACCCCTTCGTGCGCCGCGGTTTGACGGTAGCGCTCGGCTCGTTGGAGCTGGCCGGGATAGCGGAGACGAGACGAGCGCGGGTGGCGTGATCGTCGTCGCGGCTTTTGAAGCGCCAGCTGTCATTGCCGGTCTCGACGATGTCACAGTGATGGGTCAACCGATCGAGCAGCGCGGTGGTCATTTTGGCGTCGCCGAACACGCTCGGCCATTCGCCGAAGGCGAGATTGGTGGTCACGATGACGGAGGCGCGCTCATAGAGCCGGCTGACGAGGTGGAAGAGAAGCTGGCCACCGGACTGGGCGAAGGGCAAATAGCCGAGTTCATCCAGCACAATGAAGTCCATCCGGGTCAGATGCTCGGCGAGCCGTCCTTGCCGTCCGTTGCGGGTCTCGGTCTCGAGGCGATTGACGAGGTCGACTACGTTGAAGAAGCGGCCGCGGGCACCGGATCGGATGCAGCTTCTGGCGATGGCAATGGCCAGGTGGGTTTTGCCTGTGCCGGTGCCGCCAACCAGCACGACGTTGCGTTGTTGGGCGATGAAGCCGCCGCCAGCAAGATCATTGACGAGAGTCTGATTGATCGGCGTGCCGTCGAACTGGAAGTCGGCGATGTCCTTGGCAAGCGGAAGCTTGGCAATGGTGAGCTGGTATTTGATCGACCTGGCTTGCTTCTCGTTGATCTCGGCGTTGAGCAGGTCGCCGACAATGCGCTGAGGTTCGTGCTGGCGCTTGACGGCAGTTGCCATGATCTCGTCGAAGGCAGCCTTCATGCCGTAGAGCTTGAGTTCGCCCATGAGGTCGAAGATTTGGGTTCGTTCCATCAGATGGTCCTCCGGAGGTTGTCGTAGCGGGCACAATCGGCGATCGGTGCATGACGGAGCGTCAGTGCGGCCGGCGTCATGATGTTGGCCGGTGGGGCGGGTTCACGTTGACGGGCCAGGATATTGAGAACGACATCGGCCGAATGGACGCTGTGACTGAGCGCTTCGGCACAGGCCGCTTCCACCGCGGGCAGACCGTCAGTCAGCACCGCGTTGAGGATGTCGACCATCTGCCGATTGCCGTCGTCGGTGCTGGCAAGCTTGCGCCGGATCCGCTCGATCGCGGCTGGCAGCACCCAGTCTTTGAAGGGAGCACCGTTGCGCAAGGCGCCGGGTTTGCGGGCGAGCACCGGCACATAATGCCAGGGGTCGTAGACGGTATCGCCGCGGCCAAAGGATCGCGGGTGCTCGGCAACGATGCGTCCATCCTGACGGATCACGATGCGATCGGCATAGGCTTGAACCTCGACCGGTCGTCCGACTGCGCTGGCTGCGACCGAGTACTTGTTGTTGTCGAAGCGCACCAGGCAGGTCTTCGAGACCGATGCCGTCACCGCATGGAAGCCGTCGAAGCGGCCGGCATAGGGAACGAGTTTGGGGCGTTCGGCTTCGAACACTTCCCAGATCGTCTGATCGACCAGCTCCGGATGGCGATGAACCTTGGCGTAGGCGATGCATTTGTCGAGCAGCCAGGCGTTTAACTCGTCGAGGTTTTTGAACCGCAGCCGCGGCGTGAAGAAGCGTTCCCTGACCAGCCCGACCTGGTTCTCGACCTGCCCCTTCTCCCAGCCCGACGCTGGCGTGCAGGCGACCGGATCGACCAGATAGTGGCTGCACATCTGCAGGAAGCGGCGATTGTAGAGACGCCCTTTACCGACGAAGATCGTCTCTACGGCGGTCTTCATGTTGTCGTAGATGCCGCGGGTGCAGGTGCCTTTGAACAGGGCGAACGCCCGGTCGTGGGCGTCGAACACCATCTCCTGCGTCTCCCGCGGATAGGCCCGCACGAACAGCATGCGGCTGTGACAGAGCCGGACATGGGCGGCCTTCACCATCACCGTGGTGCCGCTCAGCAAGACCACCTCGTGGCTCCAGTCGAACTGGTAGGCTTCGCCTGGGGCAAAGCTTAGCGGGACATAAGCAGCCGCGGTCGATTGCCCGCGTTCCTTGCTCCACCGCCTGGCGTAACGCCGCACCGCATCGTAGCCGCCGTCATAGCCACGGCTGCGCAGCTCTTCGAAGATCCGGATTAACGTCAGCTGTTCACGAGCCGGTTTGGCCGCGTTCGCCGCCAGCAGTCCGTCGAGCTCTACTGCCCATCGTCCCAGCTTTGGCCGCGGCTGCACTTGCCGCTCGTACTCGAAGGAGGTCTCTCCTGACCTCAGCACCTTCCGGACCGTGTTCCGCGACACCTTCAGGTCACGGGCAATCTCCTTGATCGTCTTGCCCTTGATGAAGTGCTCGCGCCGAATCCGCGCAATCGTCTCCACGATCAGCATCCTCGACCACCTGCTTCATTCCAAAGCAGGCAGCGCAACAGACCAACCTATAGGGGGTCAATTTTGGACGCCGATCCCCCGGCTTAGGGGGTCAATATTGCAGGCCGAATGACATTACAGTCAATTCCGTCCAATCGCTCGCGCCGGCCAGATCAGCCTCGGCGCCACGGCCTTTGTGCTGCGGCCGCCGATAGCCAAAGTCCCCCTCCAGCAGCGCGACAATATCCGTAACGAGCTGCTGGGCCTCACCACCGCTAATGTAGGGCAATTCCGCTAGTAAGACCTGGCCGGGCTCTCCGCCATGCCAGTGATAGCTCTGGCCGGTGTCCGGGTGAACGCCATTGACCACGAGTTGTTGCCCGTCGCACAGGAACTCAATCTTTTCACCTGCACCATTCGGTGCGGTGAGGTTCGCCGTGATCTTCTTGAAGACCTCCTCGGTTCGGAACAATATTGCGCGCTTTGGCGGCTTACCGATCCGGACTAGGACATGCCCGTAACGGTCCTTGATCAGGTCCTCGACCGCCTGGGCCGCGTCCGCGTTGAGGATGTCGATGTCCAGCGACGGCATTCGCCGCGTCAGGCAGCCGGTGTTGGTGGCGTAGGGGTAGAGCTTGCTCCAGATTTCAATATCCCCTGCCGACGTCTGGTCCCGCTTCTGCCAACCCTCGATTATTGGACGCTTGCCAACCAGCGGGAGCGGATCATAGCCGCCACGCAACAAGATCTGACGCACATCTGACGGCGTCATGCGCTGCCCTCTGAACCGTCGCCCTGAAATACGCGACACATGAAGTCTTGGAATGCCGCATCTGACCGCATCAACTCGATCCGCCGGTGCAGTCGCTTCCGCAGCTCGTCCAATGTTTCAGAGATGGCGGTCTGCGAGCGCGTTGCGTCCAATGACATTGAGAGAATGCCGGCAAGCGCGGTCGTTAGGGCCGACGCAGTCTCCGCGGTTCTGAAAACGACGACGCCGGAGCCGGCTACCCTTGAGGTCTCTATGACGGCCTTGGTGATGGCCGCCGACATCGCGCTCTCAAACGCCCCGTCGTAGCGCTCGAAGGCTCCCTCGTATTTGCGGTCACGAGGATTGGTCATGGCACGGACTCAACTTCTCTTACGTAGGCGCCGATGAACTCCAGGAATTGTTCCCTCTCTTTGGAGGATGCCCTCCGCCACGCGTCCGTCAATTCGCCGTAGACCGACGTGGTTTGGGTGACGACGGCCGCGTCACTCTGAGCCGCGGCGAGCTGCGGTGCCCATTTGATCTTGGCAGTGGATCCTCTTCGGTCCCGCCTCCGCCTCCCGTCCCTGCCGACCGTCTCCGTCAACTGGGGAATTTCCCCAGTTGATTGTCTCTTTGCGCGGACCGAGGCGACTGTCTTGTGATCGACCTTCACGGCCTCTGCAATCTGCCGGTTCGACTTGTCGGGCGCCAATATCAGGAGTTTGGCGATCAGCTCTTGTTTTTGCTCCGTGGAGAGATGTCGTCGCCGAACGTTCTTAGACATCACGAAGCTGACCGGGTCCCGGCCTCCGACGTTGCGGTACGGAATGTTCTCCCAATCAGGATTTCCATTGCCGGTGACCAGCGTTGCACCAACCATTTCCATCGCGTCGAGCCGATTGCGGCCATCCAGCAGCTGGCCTTCGAACAATGCGACGCCCTCATGCAAGCCGTTCTTTTGAATGTCGTCGCCGAGCTCTCGTAACTCCTGCTCGGACATGAGCGGCAGCAGCTCGGCAGCTGGATGGAGCGGCAGCGCGTCACGCCACGACAGTTTTCCTTTTGTCATACCGGTCCCCTCTCTTGCGCGAGAGATCCGACCGGCGTATTGGAAGGGCGCTGGAAACGCCGATCGTTCTCCGGTCGGAATTTAGAAGCGCCGCCCCATTCTCCGGGGCGGCGTCTTGCTTAGGCAGCCTCTTCGGCCTGCCTATCTCGTTTATTGGCAGCGATGCTCGCGGCTTTCTCTTCTCGCTCGGCAATCCACGCAGTCACAGCTTCGTCCGCGATGCGGATGCCCGTGCGACCGAGAACCATTTCGCGCGGCCCCCACCCCTCGCGCTTTGCTCGTTCGTACGTGGATCTCGAGATGCCGACCGAAGAGCAGAACTCATCAACGGTCCAGGATGCCCGCGGCACAGGATTGCGTCGGTTGTTCTCCTCGCGCGATCGACAAGCCATGATCATTACTCCTCGCATTGCCAGCGAATACCTTCACTAGCCTCGAGGCTGATCATGCGCGCGTCATTCTTCGGCGCAAGAAAAAATGCGCGACAAGAAATCGCTCACCAAAAGAAAGCACCCTCAAAAAACTTCTGTGCCACACGTGTTTATTCGAAGATCTAAGAGAGTGCTCACCTTTTCCTATTCGACTAATTTACGTTGCAAGTCGGCTTGCTGTAGCCGCTCTCTAGCGCATGATCTACTCCACGGCGTTTCAGCACATTCCACGATAAACAGACACCAACTAACGTAGGGTCAGCTCTCACGATGACGCTCGGTAGGCGCAACGAATCTCAGCAACAACAACCCGCCTTTGACGCACCGAGCCCTAGACGGATGCTCAATGAGGCGCGGGTGCTGGCGATCATCCCCATCAGCCGCACGACGCTCTATCGCATGGAGAAGGCAGGTCGGTTTCCGAAATCGACCTATATCAGCCCGAACCGCCGCGTCTGGTATGAGGATCAGATCGTGGCATGGCAGAACGCGGTGAATGAATTCGATCCGCGTCGGGGGCGCGGTCCGGGGCGTCGGCGACGGGGTGCCTAATTTTTGGTGCGGCGGGCATCGCCGAGAGCACCGTGACAGGACATCTCGGCCTCTATTCAGCCCACATGATAATCATCAACGCGGATCTTCATGTTTCGGCAGCAAACTGAACCCAATGCCGGTGACAAGATAAACAGCGTCGGTTTCATCCACGAGCACGTCGCCGATTGTCATGGTTGTATGTTGTAGTCCCTTGCTCTTAAGCAAGTCGGCAGCCTCACCATTCGGCGACCAGTTCTCCGCTCGCATGCGAGACAAAGCATCTTCCTGGCTATCAGCCTCAATATCCTTCAAGTGAATATGAGTGGCCGAGAGGTTATCGGGATCGGGCGAGCCTCCAACGACGCCGCGGAGAAACGATGGCTTCATATACCAGATTTGATATTTCATCGGGCTCACCTAGATATTTGGCCGAAGCATTTATCAAGTCTGCCTTTTCACGATCTCAAACCCCTTTGCCTCCAATTCCAGCAGAATGCCCTGCGCCAAGTGCGTGCACTCTTCGGGCTTGATCCAATGCGGACTTCGCCAATCCGGGTCATCTTCCCTTGGGTAACTGGTGAATGCAGAGCGAATGGCGGCTTCGATCACGTCCATGGGATTGTCTGACATCTGCATCCCTCACGCATTTGACGAAATAGATCAAAATCCCCGCAAAACGAGCCCAGCCGGGGCGTTCGCCCGCAAGCCTTATCCCTTCAGAAGAACCTCACCACCATCAATCGCTTGATCTAGGTCAACGTTTCTGCTCTCGGGCTCAGGCACGTCAACAGCTTTGTAGAAGAGAAGTTAGAGATGAACTGGCTCATCCCCTTGTTCGGCATTGCAATCGCATTGTCTGGTCAAAATGCATTCGCCAAAAACCGGTTGACCGATCCCGTTACGATTGCACGGGAATGCAAAAGCGATGTGGAGCGCTTGTGCAGAGGAATTCGGCCTGGTGGCCATCGCATCATTCGCTGCCTCAAGGCGCAGGTGGCAGAATTGTCGCCCACCTGCTCGGCCGCACTTAAATCAGCGGAATGACGAAGGCCAAGGCGATCTGCGTAAAACGCGCGAGCAAGGCCCCGTCACTGCTATGGCGTCATAAGTGGAGCATACCGATGTGGATACTGATGTACGTCTTCTCTTACTCAGTTAGCCCGGCAGCTACAAACAACAGGGCGGAATGGCGGCTGCTGCCGACCGTGGTGTTCCAAGAGTTCTCGAACGAAGAACGATGCAGGGCGGCTAAATCGGCGCTTGAAGGAAGTTTACGGGATGCCGGAGAGAAGCTTAGAAGTGGCATGGAAGACTTGAAGGCCATCGGCAAAGCTGACCCTGCACAGGTTATCATTGCCTATAATGTCGAATGCCTACCGAAGTAAAGTCGGCGACAACGACCGCGCTGCTGGGGATACACGCTCCAAGGACGGATCACAGGCGGTCATTGCTCGTCGAGCGGCGGCTCGCCAAGCTCTTGGCAGACATTGGCGGTCCCGCTGCTGCATGGTGAACGGTCGTTGTGAACCACGCGCACGATTTGCTGCCGCCCCCCCCGGCGGGCGCACCTGCTGCACCCCTACGACCCAGCAACCTGCCGCCACTCCCACTACGCCGCGTTGACCGGCGCACAGACAACGAACTCTAGCGGCTGCAGAACATCTCCCGCAGAGCCTCCTGCGCTCTGCGGGCCGCGCCGGGCTGCACGAATTGATCGCTTACTCGGCGCGGCATGGAGCGCGAAGCGATGGAGTTCGCCTGCGAACTGATCCACCCCAGCAAGGCATTCCACAACATGGTCTGCACTCGGCTGGAGGTCATTTGCCATGAAGACCTCGACACCATTGCCGCGCCGCACGTCGTCCCCTTCGTCGCGACCGCGTTGGCGCAAGTCGAGGGTGCTACAGCAATTCGATCGGCGAAGCTCGGCTGATGGCGGGCGATCCGCATGATGGCGCGCGCGCCGAAGTCCCGCGCGGGCTGCCACTTCGCTGCCGCCATCGGGCTTCGATGCTTGCTTGACCGGGCCAACGATCAACACACACTCGCCGGGAGAACCTGGGCCGCGGTCTCGAACACTTCCGCAAGGAAGGCGCGAGGTTGATCCCGCCACCGACCGCGACGATCCTTACGAGGACGAAGCCTACCGGCTGTGGGCGATCGAGCAGCAGAGCAAGTGAGCTCTGCTGCCGAGAGGCCCGCGTCATTTTCGTCTGCGCCGTATCCGTTTGCTGCTGAGCCGTTTGGCGTTTGCCGCCACCTTTCTTCGATACTGCTCGACAATCTTGTTTCCAGATGCGCCAGCCATCAGGCTTGTACCAGCCTTCGCCGCCGCCAGGACCTTTTCACTCACCATGCGCTGGGCTTCTCGTTGAGCCGCCTTGCCGCCGCGCATCAGCTTCGCGATCCGAAGTCCGATCACGCGATTGCTTTCTAGCCCTAGCATCATCCAGTTCCACATGGTGCGATATTCCCAGTCGTTCGAACGGCGTACCATCAGGGATGCCATCAACGGCCACGTTGTGCGCGATGTTCAATCAAACCTGCGTGGCTGGTCAAGACGGGCGCAATCTGCTCGCTCATTCCCTCCTGAGCCCGCCTCGGCAACACACGTCACCAACGGACTAGCAAGAGTTCCTTCACCTTCATTCACGGATACATCCGAATGGGCGATAGCCGAAGATCACTTGATGCTGAAGAGTGAGACCGCTGCTGCTGGGGGCCAAACGGGGATGTCCGATGGGTGCGGCAGGCTCGCGCTTTGCGCACATGAAGAGAAGTCTCCGCGTTCGGGCGGTCGTTGTCGGCGTTCTGGAGGAGTTGCCGTTTATCTGCCCGGTGGCGGTCGCGATCGGCTCGCTGATCATGATCGGCATCACGCTCTATATGGATTGGTCTCAGTGAGCGGGAAGTGACGAGCGATCTTACCATGGCGGCTTCTGCAACTGACCGATCTCGAATCGCGTCGGTATTCAAATGCAGGTCAGCATTGGTGGCTTGAGCCTCAGTCCGGAAGCTGGGGATATGTCCTCTTGGGTTCTACAAGAACGAGCGAGTAGCTCATTCGAGAGACGACCAGAACACTCACGCCACGGCCATCCCGCCTTCGCTTTTGTGACGCTTTAGCCACGCTTACCGGTGAGGACCTTATCTTGAAACGTAGGAGAGTACGTCATGCCGCCGACCTATCAGTCGCGAAATCATGTTGGCGAACTGAACGAGAGAAAGAATTGCGAGGAATTCCAAAATCATTTCGAAAAGCCTCCGGGTTCGAAATTTCGCTGTTGTAAAACACGCCCCAGCCCGGAGACCGCAAATCTAGAACTGTTAGTTGCGGCGTAAACGCAAAATGGAACAGTTCAACGAAGAAACAATAAATCAGTTGCCTTTCGGCAACAGCATGAGGAGATTGCAGCGTTCTCGAAAACACGCTGTCATTGCCGCGACGTGCGCAGCATCGGCTTCACTGCGCGACGATTGCCGCCGCTCCCGCCGCAGGTATCGCAGGTAAGCCACGCGGCTCTGATCTAGCGGGAAGCCGTCACCTTGCCGCTGGATTACGCCTTCGGCCTCGAGCTTGCCGATGTAGGCCCGGCTGCAATCGAGGTGCAGCGTCATTGGCCCGACGCGCTGACGGTCGCAGCCCTTTGGCGATGAGGGCCATCAACGGTGACGTCTCGGACATCAGCGCCATTCCTGTTGCGTCGCGCCGCTTTTGAAGGATCGTCGATCTTAGCGTCGCCATCATTGTGCCGTCTATCGCTTGAGGAAATGACGGCGTCTCAAGACCAGAATTGGTCCTCCCGCTGCTCATCGCCTTGATACTCGCGGAAGTCGGTCGCCTTTCCGTTCTTCATCTGCCAGACGTGGATCTCCGGAAACGACGCGGACAGCCCGTTTCGTTCTGCGTTCACGGTAACCAAGGCGACAACGAGATCGTCTTCAGCCAGCACATTGTGCACATCCATGCTGAATGCACCTCCCGAAAGCTCCATCGTGCGTTGAAAGAAGCCTCCGACCTGATCGTGACCGGTATAGTCGCCTGATAGGGGACTATGACCGGGAACGTGCCATGTGATGCCGGCGTCGAAAACCGCGAAAACCGAGGGATGTTTCCTACCGCAAAATCTTCGTAGGCCTTGCGGATAATCACCGAATTCAAATCGCCCATTGTTGTCTCCCCTAAAAGGGTTAGCACTCCTACGGGACTAATCGTGGTCACGGTGACGTACAAAGCCCAAATATAGCAACCAATCGGTCGCCTCGAAATGTCTCCTCTTGGGCCCAGGTCATTTTCATACGGAGCGAAAGTTCGTCGCTGTCAGGCCAAGGCGGACGTTCGCCTTCGCCTGCAACTGCAACAACGGATTTTCTCGCAGCAAATATCCACCTCCCGGCGTCGCGCGGTCCCCGCGTTTTCTACACGCCTCACAGGACCCGGACGACCTCGCGCAGCTCCGTTCAATCCGAACGTGGCAGGCGCAATGAGCGGCGACGGCGGAGCTGCGATGAGGCACACAATGGGCTGTAAGCTTGGCGCGCGCGCCGAGATCTTCGCAAGGCGCTCGGGCGCGGCCTCGATCACTTCCGCAGCGAAAGGCGCGAAGCTGATCCCGCCGCCGACAGAGCGGGACGCCTACTAGGCCGAAGCCTATCGGCTGTGGGCGATCAAGCAGCAGGGCAAGTGACCGCGACCTAGTACAACGAGATGTCCGGTGTTGGATGGAAACCGGAAGTAGTCAGCGCAGGGTCAAAACGACGCGAATGACCCCAAGCGGACTTCTGTTGATTTAGATCAACATGAGCGGCGCGAGACTTCGTTTTCTTGCGTCCTTGTGGCGGCAGCCCTCTCCAGATCCCTGTAGATCAGCATCAAGGACAACCTCGATGAGATGTAGATTGATCAGTCTGACGTTTGCTGTCTCGATAATTCCAATCGTTGCGAATGCGCAGGTAACCATTGATATGGGCAAGATCATATGTAGCCAATATCTTGCTATGCCGCAGTCACAGTCAGATAAGTTTTCTGCCTGGATGAGCGGTTGGTTCAGTTATCAGAACAACAGGACCTTTGTGGACCTTGCTTTGCATCAACAAAATATCGCCAACGTAAAGGCATGGTGCCAATACCATCCGGCGGAAAGCGTTATGTATGGCTTGCAACAATCGGTAGGCAAAAATTGACGGCTCGGGACTTTGGAGGATCGCTATGAAATGCAGGGCTCTTGTCGTTTCTGTGATTTTGATAGGCGCGGCATCAGCGCCAGCCGCGGCTCAGATCAAGCTGGACATGAACAAGATCACTTGCGGAAATTGGCTAGGATACGGTTCAGCAGACCGAGATTTCGTAAGGTATTTCATGAGCGGCTACTATAACGCGGCTGCAAATAATAATGTTTTGGACTACGACCGCCTGCAAAAGAATTCCGAAAAAGTTGTCGCCTATTGCAAAAAGCACAAATCCGACACTCTGCCAACCGCCATTCAAAAAAGCGCCAGCTAGGTTGGGGGCCCCGACGGCGGCGTCGCGGCCGGAGCCTTGGCCGGCCACATTGCCACTCCTCGACCGAGAGTTGAACGGGCCACTGGAACTGCGCAACCGCCTCATTGTTGCGCGCATAACCGCGCGTCGCTTCAGTACGTCTCCTTTTGTTGGCTCTTTTCGGACCTGACAGACTTGGCTGATAACGTCCGCTCACGCGGCTGAAGCGGGCATCAAGCCTTCGCAGTTTGCGGTCTGCTTATGGCCAATCGGCGCACACGGAATTTGTGTACCAATTCGCATAAAATAAAGCCGGGAATGCGCGATTGCAAATACGCTTGCGCGGCACGGTCGCGCGGTACCCGCAGGAACTCGCGCCCTCCACAGGACCCTGACGACCGATTGGTCATGGCCCCGGTCCTCTTTGACTGAGCGGGCCCGGAACAGACTTGCTCGAAGAGTGTTGGTCCTGCATCACCGCCCTTTCATTGGCTCTTATCGGTGATGTGAACGCCGGTTGCGCTCCCGCCTTCCTCTTGAATGGAAAGGAGCGCGCCATGAAACGGCGTCGTTTCAAGCAACAATTGTCGCTGCAAGATCGTCTTGCGTCATTCGCCAAGACGGCGCGCGAACTTGCGGCGCTTCTTCCCCCCGGGGCAGAAAAAGACGAGCTGCTCCGCAAAGCGTCCGGGGCCGATACGGCGGACTGGCTGAACGAAAGCTTAGGGTCAGCCGCCCAGCGGCCGCTCAAAGCAACTAGATGAGGGATTATCAAGCGGCTCTTGAAAAGCTTCGGAAAGATGCCGCTGAGGCCGCGCTAATCCGCGATCTTGCCACTGTCCCGGCCAAGCGGGAAATGTTCGATAGGTTGGCCCTGCATCTGACCAGCCTTGCAGATCAGGTTGAGCTTGCGATGATCGAAGCTTCCAACAAGACGGCGAAGCGGGCGTAACGCCCTCAGTGCCTTGGTTCACACGGCAGCGGCTCGCACCGGCAGCGCCACCGTGTCACCATCGCCAGCCGCCGCGCAACGCAAGCGCAGTTCTGTTCTTGGGACAAAAGCGCAAAATCTGCAACTTGATCGAAGTCGCGCGCTCGACCGCGCCAGCATCACGGCGCGGACAGGCGACCGACAGCGGACGGCAACCAACGGAGCATGGATGATGATGGATAAAATCCAACGCGCCATTTTAGAAAATCAAGTCATCCTTGCCGAAGCCCTGTGGATGCTCCTGCATTCGCAAGGTATCAGTTCGGACGCAACGCTTCAGAACGTCTCCGCCCGCATCAAGGCTACCCGGAAGCTGCTCGAAGAACACAGCGAGGAGAACCCTTAGCGCGGCGTCGCCTCATCACCCGTCGAGCGCGGCAGCACGTCACCGCAACGGCGACAGGCGGCCTACGGCACCGCCAAGGCCCGGCAGAAGGCCGTACAGCGCGCCGCCAGCGCCGGGCCATAGGACGGACACCGGGAGGGGCAACAGCGCACAGACCCTCCGTTGATCTAGGTCAACGTCAGCGATCCTTTAGCGCTCATGCCATGTTCAGCCGCACCTGAGGCGGCTCCCGTCACCTTTCAGTGACGCAAGCGCGAAGAGGGAGGTCCAACATGCATCCGGAGAAGCGTCTTTCGATCAAGTCAGCGACTGTTGCCGGGATTGCTGCTAGCGCCCTGTTGGGGCTTGCAGGTGTCTCGCTCAATCCAGCGCCAGCCCAGGCGGTCGTGTACTGCCAGTACGTTGAATATCCAGTGGGTTGCGTTGCCCGGGCAGGCGTCGTGCTGAGGCCTCGTCCGGTGGCGCGCGCTGCGGTCCGTCATAACGCCGGTGGCAATGCAAATGGCGGCGTCAATCGCGTTGGGGCGGGGCGGTAAAGACTTGTTTCGCGGTCACGAGCGAGAAAGAAGCCGTCACCGCTTCGTCCCGGTGGCGGCTTTTTTATCGCCCCCGGCGCGGGCGCAGGCGACCGATAGCCGGCGGCGGCATCACGGCATGAAACACACTTGGTACGTCACTTTTGAAGTGCCGCCGGATGGCACGCTGTTAAGACGGCGACATCCGCGCTTAACCAAGACGTTTGAAACCGAAGCAGAAGCGAAGGATTTTGCGCGAACCAAATTCAACGAGGGATTGGTCGTCACCGCGGGGACCATGATCCCCCACCTGCCGAGAACGTCAATCCCGTCGCCGAAAATTCCAGCGTGGCTTGAAGCTGACCAAGTAAATGAGAGCAGCGGGCCGACCAAAAAGTAATCTTTGACGACGTTGGCACGCTGCCGGGTGCAACTGCGCCTATTTGATCTAGATCAAGCGCCGGCTCTCGACCTCAGGTGCGATGCTCTGGGGCAACAGCAACCGGGAGCCTGACGATGAGTGAACGTTCGGAGCCGAAACAGGTCTGTCGTCGCAACGCACTCACTTTCCTTGGACACGCGGCCGTGTTTGGGCTTATGGCCTCGCCCGCAATTTTGGCGGTGTCAGAGGCGGAAGCTCAGACCACCACGGCGCCCGCCACGCCCACGACGCCGCCCGCGGACGCGCCGATGTCTGGGACAGAGCGCCGTCAGGAGCGGCGAAGCGGGCGAACAGAAAGGCGCCAGGAACGCCGGACCGGACGCACAGAACGGCGTCAAGACCGGCGCACAGGACGCGACGAGCGACGGGACGCGCGCGACGGCACCCCGACCACCACAACCACCACCGAGCAGAAAAAGTAGTCCGTTCATTCGGGCCAACCACGGCAACCGGGCCGCCTCAGCGCAGGCCCGGGAAGGCCGTACAGCGCGCGCGGATCGCAGGGCCACCGCATGGGGCGCGCCGCGATCCTCAGGCCGTTCGAGCGGCTTAAGCTTCCCGAACTCCAACTCGCGCCCAACGGCAGGATGTGAAACTAGGGCCTAATAGGGCCCGGCAGGTTCGGGCGGGCCTTTCGTTAGTGCGACTAAAACCGAAATATGCCTTTAGTTTCAGGTACTTTCACCGCTTTCAACCGGCCGAAAACAGCGCTTGCGGAAAGGACCACACGGTTTTGCCGTACGCACGGCCCGCCATTTCGCCGCAGTTTTTCCAGCCCTGTCGACGGAGCCGGAAACTTACAGACGAGACGAACCTGACAGCGCCGCTCATCCGGCACGAAGTCTTGGGCTCACGGAGAGCAATCCGCCCTACCCGCACTTCTCGCGCCCAACGCTGCCGCGTCCACCGCAACCCGGCTCGCGACAGTGACGACACAAGATCGCCCCTCTTGGTGAGCCGGGATGGGCAGCATATGCGCCAATTCCGAATTTCGGTAAAGTGGAATATTTTCGCCCGCGCGGCTTGACGCCCTCTCGGGTGTTTTGCCCGTCGGGCAACGAGAGCCCCGTCGCCCGGATGGAGCCAACGGGTCGACGCGAAGCGCCGCCCGATGACAGGCTCCGCGCAATCCGGGAAAGGCGTGGGCGCCGGACGAGCGGTCCCGGATCGGGCTGCGCTCCATCCGGGCGACCGATCACCCGCGCCCGCCCGGCAGTCCGCCTTCCGCCTTGTATGCATTATCCCAGTTGCCATCCCCGCGGACTTCGCTTTACATGCCGGCAACTCGCCCGCGGATGACGGCCGGGGCTCAAAAATCCCACACATTTTCAAAGGGACGGAATATGGCGCGTAACATCCTGATTCTCGGGGCTTCCTACGGTTCCCTGCTGGGCACGAAGCTGCTGATGGCGGGCCATAACGTGTCCCTGGTCTGCCGCGCCAAGACCGCTGAGCTGATCAACCGTGACGGTACCGAGGTGCGCATCAAGCTGCGTGACGAGGCGGTGCACCGGGCGATCTTCTCGCGCGACCTGCCCGGCAAGCTCGACGCGGTGACGCCGGGCAATGTCGACCTCTCGCGCTACGACATGGTCGGCCTGGCAATGCAGGAGCCGCAATACACCAACCACACGGTCCGCGTTCTCATGGTCAAGATCGCCGCGGCGAAGCTGCCGTGCCTGTCGATCATGAACATGCCGCCGCTGCCCTACCTGAAGCGGATCCCGTCGCTTGCCGACATGGATCTCGAGGAGGCCTACACCAATGCGCAGGTGTGGGAGCGCTTCGAGCCCGGCCTGGTGACGCTGTGCTCGCCCGACCCGCAGGCCTTCCGTCCGCCGGAAGAAGCCGCCAACGTGCTTCATGTCGGCCTGCCGACGAATTTCAAGGCATCGGCCTTCGCCGACGAGAAGCACAACAAGGTGCTGCGCGAGCTCGAAGCCGACATCGACGCGGTGACGCTCGACGGTCACGACGTGCCGGTGAAGCTGAAAGTGTTCTCTTCGCTGTTCGTGCCGCTGGCGAAATGGTCGATGCTGCTGACCGGCAACTATCGCTGCATCACGCCGCACGAGCCGCAGTCGATCCGCGACGCCGTGCACGGCGATCTCAAGCGTTCGCAGACGATCTACGATCATGTCGACGCGATCGCCCGCCGTCTCGGCGCCGATCCGCAGGACCAGGTGCCGTTCGCGAAATACGCCAAGGCCGCCGAAAGCCTGCTCAAGCCGTCATCGGCCGCGCGCGCGGTCGCGAGCGGCGCGCCCTTCATCGAGCGCGTCGACCTGCTGGTGAAGCTGATCTCGCATCAGCTCGGCGCCCCCAATGCCGAGATCGACCGCACGGTCGAGACCGTGGACCTGAAGCTGAACGAGAAGATCGTGCAGGGCGGATCTGGCGCGCAGTAGCAGCGTGCCGGCGCTGCCGTCATAGGTCGCGCCGGCCTGCACTGATCGAATTGTCGATGCAGATCGGATCGCCCCTGAGCATGGGCTTACAATTTGGCCCAATACGGGCGATCCTGCTCAGCAGTCCGTTTGCGTAAATCCCGCATACATGCGACTGCTAGCCGTCACGCGAGCGCCGATTTCCGCAGGTTCCGGGGCAGCGCGATGGCCGGATCGAAGGGCTGAAGAACAAGTAGAAGACGATGGATCAGACGGCGTTGCAGGTCGCTCGCGCGGTGGAGGCCGGCGCGACGACGATGAAGGGGATCGTTGACGCGACCGGATTGTCCCGCCTCAAGGTCGAGCGCGCGCTGAGCACGCTGGAGAAGCAAAAGCTCCTGGTCCGCGACGGCCAGGGTTTTCGCGCGACCGGCCTGCCGAAAACGGCGCCGCTGACCCGGCAGTGCGGATCGTGCAACGCCTGCTGCGATATCCTTGAAGTGGCCGCCGTCGACAAGCCGGTGAACCAGCTGTGCAGACACTGGCAGACGGGAACCGGGTGCACCATCTACGACCGCCGCCCGCAGATGTGCCGGTCGTTCGTCTGCGCCTGGCTGCAAGGTCATCTCGATGATGCGTGGTTTCCGGCGACGTCCGGCATCATCGTGCATTTCAGCCAGGACGCGGTCAACGTGACGGTCGACGACCACTGCCCCGATCGCTGGCGCGAGGAGCCTTATTTCAGCAAGCTCGTCGAATGGTCGCTGAACGGGATCAGGCGGATCGGTAACCGCGGCTACGCGACCCTCGTGGTCTCCGGCGAGAACCGGTTCCTGCTGCTCGGACGCACCATCGTTCCCGAGCCGACGCTGTTCGGAACGGCGTTCCTGCCGCTCACCACCGACACCTTCCGGTTCTGGCGCGCGACATCGCCCGAGCATCTGCAGCGGCTGCACGAGCGCATCGCCGAGATCGAGCGTATCCGGCAGGAATTCGGCTCCTGTGCGATCCCCGAGAACGAGGACGACGATCCGCAGGCGCCCTATCGGCCCGCACTTTTACGGCAATCGAATCACGCCTGAACTCCGCCGTGGGCAACACCGCATGATTCGCACGGTGCCGCTCGACGCGCCCCGGCCGGGTTGATAAGCCCCACTCCGCGAATGATGGGGACTTGAGTCGGGGACATGACAGTTGCGATCGAGATGGGGCAGACCACGGCAGGCGCCGCGGCCGCCATGGACCTCGAGGAACTGCTGGCGACCCGGCTCCTGGTGCAGGGCAATTCGGGCTCCGGCAAGTCGCATCTGTTGCGGCGGCTGCTCGAACAGAGCGCGCCCTGGGTGCAGCAGGCCATCATCGACCCCGAAGGCGACTTCGTCACGCTGGCCGAGCAATTCGGTCATCTGGTGATCGAGGCCGAGGATCACACCGAGCGCGGCCTTCAGGTCGCCGGCGAGCGCGCGCGGCTGCATCGCGTCTCCACCGTGCTCAATCTCGAAGGGCTGGACGCCGAGAACCAGATGCGGCGTGCCGCGGCGTTCCTCGGCGGCCTGTTCGACGTCGACCGCGATCACTGGTACCCGATGCTGGTGGTGGTCGACGAGGCGCAGCTGTTCGCGCCGGCGGTCGCCGGCGAGGTCTCGGACGAGGCGCGCAAGCTCTCTCTCGGCGCGATGACCAATCTGATGTGCCGCGGCCGCAAGCGTGGCCTCGCCGGCATCATCGCGACCCAGCGCCTGGCAAAACTCGCCAAGAACGTCGCGGCGGAAGCCTCCAATTTCCTGATGGGCCGGACCTTCCTCGACATCGACATGGCGCGCGCCGCCGACCTGCTCGGCATGGAGCGGCGGCAGGCCGAATCCTTTCGCGATCTCGAGCGCGGACAGTTCATGGCGCTCGGCCCGGCGTTGTCGCGACGCCCCCTGCGTTTGCATATCGGCCCGACCGACACCCACGCGCGCAATTCCACGCCGCGGCTGATGCCGATGCCGGAAGCCGCACTCGAGGATATGCGCGCCGTCATCCTGGCCGCACCGCCGCCCGATGCCAGCCGCCCGCAGCGCCGGCCCGCGCCTGATCTGCTCGAGCAGCTCCGCGCCGCGAAGGCGGCCGCGCCGGAGATCCGGCCTGAGGTGGCCGAGGTGCCGATCAGCGCCGAGGAGCTCGCCGAGCGGCGCGAGCGCGTCGATCGTACGCTTCGCGCCGTGCTCGCCGAGCCCGATGCCGGCTTCCGCGCCGTCGGCGTGCTCTATCAGGAGTTCGTGGTTCGCTGCCGCATCGAGGGCCTCGGCTCCGCGGTGCCTGATCTGAACGAATTCCGCCGCATGCTGACGCGCGCGCGCGCCGGGCTCGGCGCCGAGCATGCCGAGGACGATGTCTGGCAGGACGTGTCGCTGCGCGCCTCGATCCTGCCCGACGACATGCAGGGCGTGTTCATGATGATCGCACGCGCGGCGAAGGAAGGCTGGCCCTGCCCCGGCGATGCCGCGATCGCGCGTGCCTACGGCTCGCATTCGCTGCGCCGCGCCCAGCGCCTGCTCGGCTACATGGAGGAGCAGGGCCTGATCGTCTGCCAGCTCGACGGCGCCGGCCGCCGGATCGTGACGCTGGTGGAGCTGGCCTGGGCCACCGCGCCGGGCGATCCCAACGGCGACGATCTGCCGGCGGAGCCGGTTCCGAGCGCGGCCTCGGCTTGAGATCGCCTAGAACGTCCCGGCGACAGTCAGGCGAAAGCTCAGCGGCTCGACCGGGTGCAGCACGTAATCCATCACGCCGTTCTGGCAGACCGCCGTCGGCGCGACGCCGCCGGTGCAGAGATTGTACAGCGTGTCGGTCTTGAGCAGCGAACCGTAGGCATAAGTGATCTGGTTCGCCTGCGTGTTGAAGAGATTGAGCACGTCGAGCTGGATGCGCCAGCCGTTGTCGATGCGATAGCCGAGGCGGCTGTTGAAGATGCTGGTCGCGGACGAGCGGAACGCATTGTCTTCCGTCAGCGGGCTCGACGCCAGATAGCGCCAGCGCAAAGCCCCAAACCAGCCGGTCTTCTCGCCGAGCGTGATGCCGACTGATGCCACCATCGCCGGCGCGTTCGGAATGTAGTTGCCGGGCGCGTTGCCGATCTGCGCTTCGGGATAGCCCGCGAGCGAGGCGTAGACCTCCGCCTGCTCGCTGTCAGTGCCGCGGAAGCGCGCATGCGTCATGGCGAGATCGGCATCGATGTCGATCCACGAGCGCGGGCGGTAATGATTGGTCCACTCGAAACCGTAGCGGCGGCTGGCGCGGGTCGCCGAGGTATCGCCGGCATCGCCGGAGAACAGGATCTCGGAATCCTGATCGAGGATGAAGAGGCTGAACGAGGTGTCGAGGCCGGGCACGATCTTGCTGCGGACGCCAACCTCCGCGCCCCTGGTACGCACCAGCAGCGGCGACGGCGTCAGTCGCGTGGCGGGATCGCTCGGATCTTCCGTCGTGGTCGCGCCGCGCGCGTCGTTCGAGTGCATGCCGGTGCCGGCGCCGAGGAAGAATTCGGTCTGGTTGAACGGGCCGAGCGCCACGCGGAATTTCGGGCTGCCGAGCGCGGCGTCAGTGCGGCCGGAATTGTTGGCATTGAACAGCGAGGTGACGTCGGCCGCATAGTAGTCGCCGCGCAGGCCGACAGTGGTCCTCAGCCAATCAGTCCAGCGCACGGTGTTCTCGGCGAAGACACCGACGCTGCCCTCGCCGACCTTGTCGCTGCGAATGCTTGAGAGGAAGCCGCGCTGGAACGTGTTGCTCAGCGCCAGATCGATCGAATCATAGCGCGATTGCAGGCCGATCGTGGTCTGCATCGGCAGGCCGGCGAACGAGCCGTTCAGCGTGCGCGAGATGTTGGCGCCCGCCATCAGGCGGTCGTCGTGCTGGTGGAACTGGTCGCCGAGCACGGGATCGCTGAGGAAATAGGTGAAATTGTTGAAGAGGTCGAGCTGGCTCTTCACGACGTAGGCGTTGGCCTTCCACGACCCCACATCGTCGCTCTGCGCGATGCGGCCGGAGAGCGCAAAGCGGTTGGTGTTGCCGCCGTCGCTCGGATCTTCCGAGCCGAAGCGGTCGATAAAACCGGCGGTGATCGCACGCTGCGGCACCTGGTCGGTCGAATTCCATTTGTTGGCATAGGCCATGCCGGCGATGGTCAGGCCATCCGTCGCGGTGCCCCGGCTGTAGCGCACGAGACCGTTCAGCTTGCGCACGTTGTCCGGATTGTCCCAGGGGCCATTGTAGGTGCCGATCTCGCCGGCGACGAGCAGCGAACCGTCACCGACTTTCGCTGAGTCCATGCCGAGAAGACGACGATAGCCAAAGCTGCCGGCGGTCACCTGCGCGAGGCCCTTTTCGGTACGGTCGATCAGGCCGATGCGCACGCTGCCGACAGAGGCGAAATCGCTCTCGTCGGCGAAGTACGGCCCCTTGCGCGCATCCATCGCGCTGATGGTTTCCGGGATCAGCCAGTTGAGATCGGCATAGCCCTGGCCATGCGCGTGGGTGCGCATGTTGACGGGGACGTCATCGACATAGATGGCGAGATCGGTGCCGTGGTCGAGATTGTAGCCGCGCAGAAAATACTGGTTGGCTTTGCCTTCGCCGGAATGCTGGGTGACGATCAGCCCCGGCACGGCTTCGAGCACCTCGCCCGGCCGGGCGAAAGGACGCGCATTGATCTCATCGCCGGAGACGGTGATCTCGCTCGCCATGCCTGGCGGGCCCTTTGCGCCGGAGGCGACGCTGCGGGCGTCCGAGGCCGGAGCCTGCGTCGGCTGAGCCACGTGACGGCGATTGGCCAGGACCGGCTTGCTGGCTCGCCGCGATGCGGGCAGTCTCTTGTGAGGCGTCGTCTCGCCGCCGGAGACCTCGATCGGCGGCAGTTCGCGCGAGGCGCTACTGCTCTGCGCGAACGCGCTGCCGTCATCCGCGAGAAGCATGATGGCCGAAAATGCCGTCAACGCTCCGCAACGACGGCCGAGCTCAGGCCGCCTCGGTCGCATCGGCGCCCCGAAGTACATTCGCGCGGGACGCGGCGCCCGCAAACATGCGGCGATAGAGCACGACCGAAACGAGCCAGGCGATCGCAAACAGCGCGATCACGGCGAAGCCGACATTGGCGAGCGACTCGTTGAGGCCGTCGACCAGCGTCCACACCCCGCCGGTTAGACCAAGCCGGTCGGCGATCAGGCCGAGCGCCTCGATGCCGCCGATCAACAGCGCCACCGCGACGGAGGCGCCGGTGATGGTGAGGTTGTACCAGAGCTTTCGCAGGGGATCGACGAAGGCCCAGCGATAGGCGCTGACCATCAGCGCCGAGTCGGCGGTGTCGACCAGCGCCATGCCCGACGCGAACAGCGCGGGAAAGACCATGACGTCGACGAGCGAAGCGCCGCGCGCGGCTTCCGTCGCGGAGATGCTGAGCAGGCCGATCTCGGTCGCGGTGTCGAAGCCGAGCCCGAACAGGAACCCGAGCGGGAGCATGTGCCAGGGCTTTGTCACCAGGCGGAACATCGGGCCGAGCAGGCGCGCCAGGAATCCGCGGCTCGCCAGCAGCGCGTCGAGCTGCGCGGCGTCGTGGATGCCCTGCGCGCGCGCGATGCGAAACGTCCGCCACAGGCCGACGAAGATGGCGAGATTGATGGCCGCGATCACGAGCAGGAACAGCGCCGACACCGATGTGCCGATGAGGCCGCCGATATCCCTGAGCAGGCTGTCGCCGCCGAGGCTTACCACCCCGAGTGCCAGCAGCATGGTCGCGACCACGACCACGGTGGAATGGCCGAGGGCGAAATAGAGGCCGACGCTGCGCGGCGCACCGCCCGCATGCATCAGCTTGCGCACGACATTGTCGATGGCGGCGATGTGGTCGGCATCGACGGCATGGCGGAGGCCAAACACCCAGGCCAGCAGCGCGGTCGCCATCACCGTCGGCCGGTCACCGAACGCCGCGAAGGCCCAGGCCCATGCGGCGACGTTGGCGGCGATGAGCCCGCCGAACAGCAACACGGTGGCGGGCTCCACCGCCCGTAGGGACCATTTCGTCACGACAATCATTCCGTTCGCACGCCCCTTCGCGGCAACGGTATGATCTTTTCATAGAATGATCACACTAACCAATGCAATTCCAGGGGGCCGCTTTGCAGGAATGCTTGTAACCATCCTTCGAGACGCCCACTGCGCGGGGTCCTCAGGATGAGGCCTGGATTCGCGGCCACGTTGCGAGCAGACCCTCATGGTGAGGAGCCCGCGCAGCGGGCGTCCGGACGATGCTCTGCATCGCCGGGCGAACCATGCAGGCCGAGATGGTGCTACGCGGCCTCGGAACCACCAAGATAGGCATCGCGGATGCGGGGGTCGTCCTTCAGCGCCCGCGCCGGGCCTGAGAGCACGATCTTGCCGGTCTGGAGCACATAGGCCTCGTGCGCGATCTCGAGCGCGAGGCTGGCGTTCTGTTCGACCATGAAGACCGACACGCCTTCCTGGTTGATGGTGCGGATCAACTCCAGCACGCGGTCGACATAGAGCGGCGACAGGCCCATGGTCGGCTCGTCCATCACGATCATCCTCGGACGGCTCATCAGCGCGCGCGCCATCGCGACCATCTGCTGCTCGCCGCCGGAGAGCGAACCGGCACGCTGCGACAGCCGCTGACCAAGCTTCGGGAACAGCGTCAGCATCTTGTCGAGATCCTGCGCCACCGCATCGCGGTCGTTGCGCACGAAGGCCCCCATCAGGATGTTTTCGCGCACGCTCATGTCCGCGAACAACCGCCGCGCCTCGGGAACAGATGCGATACCACGGCGGACGATCTGCGGCGTGGTGAGCCCGAGCAGCGAGGCACCGTCGAAGGTCACGTCACCCGAGCGCGGTTTCACCAGGCCCAAGATGATCTTCATCGTGGTCGACTTGCCGCTGGCATTGCCGCCGAGCAGGCAGACGATATGGCCGCGGCCGACCGTGATCGACAGGTCGAAATGCACCTGCGCCTGGCCGTAGAAAGTGTTGACGTTCGAGAGCGCCAGCAGCGGCTCGGATGCGCCAGTCGTCATACCACGCTCTCCCGCTCCGGCGTCTCCGACAGGCCATGGCCGAGATAGGCCTCGATCACCTTGGGATCGCCACGCACCACTTCACCCGGCCCTTCCGCAATCTTCTTGCCCTCGTCCATGACGATGACGCGGTCGGAGAGGCGCATCACCATTTCAAGCTTGTGCTCGATCAGGAGGATGGTCAGCCCCTCGGCCTTCAGCTCGGCGACGAGGCCCTGCATCTCCGCGGTCTCGGTCGGGTTCATGCCGGCGGTCGGCTCGTCGAGCAGCAACAGGCGCGGCTTCAGCGCAAGCGCGCGCGCGATCTCGACGCGGCGGCGGTTGGCATAGGACAGGCTGTAGGCCGGCTGGTCGATCCGCGGCAGCAACCGCTCGCCGAAGCGTGCGAGAATAGTCTTCATCTCCTCGCGCAGCCGTTCCTCTTCGTCCCTGACGCTGGCCGGACGCAACAGCGCCAGCCCCAACTCCAGCAGCGGGCCGATCACAGGCACTGCGGGCTTCACCGCGCGCAGCCGCGTATGCGCGCCGATCAGGACGTTGTCCATGACGCTGAGATTGCCGAAGACGCGACCGAGCTGGAACGTGCGCGCGATACCTCCAGCAGCGAGCCGTTCGGGCGACAGACCCGTGATGTCCTGACCTTCAAAGCCGACATTGCCGGCATCGGGCCGATCGAGCCCGGTCACGAGGTTGAACAGCGTCGTCTTGCCGGCACCGTTCGGGCCGATGATGCTGATGAGCTCACCCCTGGCGAGATCGAGGTCGATGGCGTCCACGGCCGTGAGGCCGCCGAAACGGCGCGTCAATCCGCGCAGGGACAGCATGGGCGCGTGCTCCGCCATCATATCGTGCCCAACAGGCCCTGCGGCCTGAACCGCACGAGCAGCAGCAGCACGATGCCGTAGATCAGGATGCGATACTCCGCCGCGATCCGGAACACCTCCGGCAAGCCGACCAGCGCGACCGCTCCGACGATGGCGCCGACGACGTTGCCGAGGCCGCCGAGGATCACGACGGTCAGCGCCAGGATGGATTGCTGCGTGTTGAAGGTCTCGTGGTTGATGTAGGAATAGAGATGCGCGGCGATGCCGCCGCTGACGCCGGCGGCGAAGCCGCCGAAGATGAAGGCCAGCGACTTGTAGCGGTTCAGGCTGAGGCCATAGGCGCGCGCGGCGATGTCGTCGTCGCGGATGGCGCGGAAGCTGCGGCCGAGATGCGAGCCGAGCAGCCGCCCCTGCAGCAGCGCCAGCACGACCATCACGACAAAGCTGAACCAGTAGATCGAGGTCGGGCTGACCAAATCGTAGCCAAACAGCGACAGCGGCGGAATGCCGGAGATGCCGATCGGGCCGCGGGTGACGCTCTCCCAGTTCAAAATCACCAGCGACACGATCTCGCCGATGGCCAGCGTCGCGATCGACACATAATGCCCGCGCAGACGGAACGACGGCGAGATCAATGCCGTGCCGAGCGCGGCGCTCATCAGGCCGCCGGCGATGATGGCGAGGCCGACGGGGACGGAGAAATTCAGCGACAGCAGCGCCGAGGTGTAGGCGCCGATCGCGAGCAGCGCGGCATGTCCGAGCGAAACCTGTCCCACCGTGCCCGCAACCAGCGTCAGGCTGAGCGCGAGCATGCCGAGCAGCCAGGCGTTGATCAGGGTCTGGAGCACATAGAAGGACACCGGGAAGAACGGCAGGATCGCGAACACGCCGGCGGCAACCAGCAGCGCCCAACGCGGAATCCGCACCGGGCGGCTCGGCGCGATGAAGGTGCCGGTGAGCGGCTCGGGTGGCGCCTGCCGCGCGCTGGCGAACAGGCCGTTCGGACGCAGCACGAGCACGACGACCAGCAGCAGGAACGCGAACAGATTGCGGTAGCTCGTGCCGAACACGGCGACGCCGTAGCTCTCGACCAGCCCGAGCAACAAGCTGCCGATCACGGCGCCCGGCACGTTGCCGGCACCCCCGACCACTTCCGCAACGACGCCCTTCAGCGTTGCCTGCAGGCTCATCGCGGTGTCGATCTGGTTGTAGTACATGCCGACCAGCAGGCCGGAGACGCCACCGAGCGCCGCCGCAATGCCAAACACGGCCTGATTAACCCGGTTGACGTCGACGCCCATCTGCATCGCGGCATCGCGGTCCTGCGCGGTCGCGCGCACCGCCCAGCCGAGCTTGCTGTAGCGCAGGAACACGAACAGCAGCAGCGCGCTGGTGAGGCCGACGCCGGCGATCAGCAGATCAAGCGGTCCGATCGTGCCGCCACCGACCTGGAAACGCACGTCGGGCAGCTGGCTCGGCAGCGCGCGCGGGTTGGGCGAGAAGGTCAGCATCACCAGCTGATCGAGCACGAAGCTGATACCGATGGTCGCGAGCAACGGCGCGATGCGCACGGAATTCTGGAGCGGACGCAGGCCGAACCGTTCGATGATCAGTCCGACGATCGCGGCCGCCACCGCCACCACGATGATGGTGAGCGGCAGCGGCGTATGCAGCTGCACCACCGCGACCCAGCCGATATAGGCGCCGACGAGATAGATCGAGCCCTGGGCAAAGTTGATCAGCCGGCTGACGCCGAAGATCAGCGCAAGCCCGACTGCAACGAGCGCGTAGACATTGCCGACGATCAGCCCGTTGATCGTGTAGTCGAGCCAGGAAGACACGCTGATATCACCGCGTAGAGAGGAAAGCGGCCGGAGCCCCCGCTCCGGCCATCATGTCAGGTCGGCTTGCCGTCCCAGAGCGCGAACTGGCCCTTGCGCACGACCAGCTCGGCGTTCATGGCGCCCTTGACGCGGCGAGTCGCGACGTCGAACGTCGCGGCGCCGAAGATGACGCTAGGGACGTCCTTGACCTTGGTGAAGGCGTCGCGGACCGCCTTGCGGTCGGTGCCGCCGATCTTCACCACGGCAGCCGCCATGTTCATCGCATCATAGGCGTAGGCGTTGAAGGCGTCTGGCTCCAGACCGTTGTACTTCTTCTTGAAGCCGGCGATAAATTTCTGCACCTCGGGCCGCGGGTCTTCCGGGAAGTAGCGCGTGCCGACATGGACCTCTTCGACGGCCTCGCCGCCCAGCTCCAGGAATTTCGGCGAGTAGACCGAGCTTGCCGCACAGATCACCTGCTTTAGCCCGACCTGCCGCGCCTGACGTGCGATCAGCGCACCGTCGGAGTAGTAGGAGATCAGGATCAACCCGTCCGGATTGGCATCGCGCACGCGCACCAGGGTGGAGCGGAAGTCGCGCTCCTCCGCGATATAACCCTCGGTGACCGCGATCTCCGCGCCATATTCCTTTGCAGCATTGACGAAATAGTCGCGGCTGGTGCGGCCCCAATCCGTGTTGAGGTGCAGCACCGCGAGCTTCTTCAGGCCGAGGCGCTTCACGGCATAGGACGCCAGCAGCGGCTGCTCGTCGGCCTGGCTGACCGAGGTGCTCCACATGAAGTCGCCACCCTTGGTGAAGTCAGGGTGCGAATTGGTGAAGCCGAACTGCACCAGGCCCGCGCGCTGATAGATCGGCGAAGCCGCCATCGAGGCGGGGCTGGAGAAATCGCCGAGCTCCAGGACGACGCGGGGATCGGAGACGAATTTCTGCGCGATCGCCACCGACTGGCGCGGATCGCTCTGGCTGTCCTCGAAATTGTAGGTGAGCTTGCGGCCGTTGATGCCGCCAGCCGCCTGGATCTCGTCCAGCGCGAGGTCGAAGCCCTGCTTCCACTGCGTGCCATATTGCGCGTTCGGCCCGGTCAGGGGGCCGCTGACGCCGAGCAGGATCGGCTCGGCGGATTGCGCAAAGGCGCCGCGCGAACCGGCTGCTCCCGCCATCATGGCGGCGAGCGAGCCCTTGACCAGGGTACGACGATCGATGTTGCTCATGCACGGCTCCATCCAGATAGTGTTGAAACAAACAGCAATTCTTGTGCCGGTGAGATTGCCTATTTCGAGGGCTCACCGAGTGACAGCATCAGCCGGTTCGCCCAGTTGAAGAACGAGGCGCCGTTGATGACGTCGACGATCTCGGCATCGTCGAGGCCGGCGCGGCGCAGCTCCTCGACATTCTCAGGGCCGAACGCGATCGGCGTCGCGGCCAGCGCGACCGAGGCCTTGACCACCGCGTTCCAGCGCTCGCCGAGGTCGGCCTGGACGCCTTCGTCGAGCAGCCGCTGCACGTCGTCGCGGCGCTTGGAATAGGTGCTGGCGAAACGCGCAT
This sequence comes from Bradyrhizobium sp. 613_E4_N2_2, assembly GCF_052075995.1. Taxonomy (NCBI): domain Bacteria; kingdom Pseudomonadati; phylum Pseudomonadota; class Alphaproteobacteria; order Hyphomicrobiales; family Nitrobacteraceae; genus Bradyrhizobium; species Bradyrhizobium sp. 613_E4_N2_2. The sequence goes on along the minus strand of NZ_CP197234.1, from coordinate 1,672,197 downwards.
GCACCGAAGCGCAGTAGATGCAGCCGTTATAGCGCGAGGTCGCGGCCGCCGCGAGCTCACGTTCGGCGCGCGGCAGGCCGTCGGCGACGTTGTAGAAGATGTCCTTGTCGGTCTTGGTGCGGGCTTCCAGCACCTCGGGATCGCGCACGAGAAGGCGGAAGTATTCGGACTTGGCACGGGAGCGATCGACCAGGCCCGCGAAATGCCGCTCGGTCAATTCGGCCTCGGGCAGCGGATCGATCCACGACACCCAGCCGAGTTCGTCCTGGGTGAAGACGACGGGCGGATTGACGTTGTTTGCAGCGCTCATGATGCAGTCTCCTTACGCGCCGGCCGCAGCGCTTGCGGTGCCCAGCGAGGCGCCGAGCACGCGCAGGCCCGTGACGACGCGCACCTGGAACGACAGGAACGCGACGAGCTGAGAGAAGGTGACGATGCCGGTGTCCGACCAGCCGGCGGCCAGCAGCGCCTTCATGTCGGCGGACGCGGCATCGCGCGGGCGGAACACCAGCAGATGCGCATGCTCCAGCGCCGCGGCGAGCCTGGCGCCAAGGACGGACCTGCCCTCCGCGCTCACGCGATAGATCAGGCCGGCCGTGTTCTCGACTGACAGCGGTCCGGCCGGATACGCACCGTACGGGCCTGACGTCTCGCCGCGCGCGATTTCGACCTCGATCGCCTCGGCCAGGCGCGCACCATCGGCGGTCGCCGCGAGCTTCGCCCGGTAGAAGGCGGCCACATTGGGCTCGCGGTGAAGGCCGATCACGAAGAGCGCGACCGCGGCGCGCTCCACAAGCGAAAAGTCGCCGGCGTCGATTGGCTCGAACAGCGAGAGATAGCTCTTCTGCGCGTTCTCGCGCGCCTGCAGGCGGCGTGCGCGAATGCCATTCAGAGCCGTGCCCGGTTCGATCCCGGCGAGCGTGTCGATGATATCTTTCGTAGCCATCAGTCAGCCTCGTGCAACGCGATCATTTTCACTCCGATCAGCCCGCCAGAGCCACGTCAGCTGCCGTCCGGGTCCAGCCCAGCGCCGGCGCGACCTTCTCCGCGACAAGCTCGATCGAGCGCAGGATATGGGGATGCGGCGCGTCCACCGAATGCGCCTGGAAGACGAGGTCGGTCACCCGCTCCAGCGTGGCATCGGCGCGGAGCGAGGCGATGACGTCGTCGGCCGCACCGACATGGGTGTCGAATGCGATGATCATCTCCTCCAGCGTCTCGCCAGGCCTGGCATGACCGCCCTTGAGGAACTGCGGCAGCGCGCGCCGCAGCCCGATATCGGCAAGGCGCATCGCTTCAGTCCGGTCGTCGGCGACGAAGACGCTGCGTGAGGCCATGATCCGGGGCTCGCATCCCGGCGGCAGCGCTTCAAGATAGGCATCGATGACCGGATTCTGGATCTCGGCGAGCGTGGCCTTCGGCGCCTCCTTGGTCCGGGGCTGGGTGCGCGACAGCAGCAGGCCATCGCCGGCCTTGCCCGCGCGCGCACCACCGGCGACCGAGAACGTCGCCTGCCAGATCCGCTTGTCCAATTGGGGCCGTTGCGGATAGAGCGTATCGCCACCAGTGAGCGGCTTGCCGACCAGGGCGGTGCGGACCACGTCAAGATTGCGGGCAAAGATCTCGTTGCGCTGGGCACTGTCGAGGCCGAAGGCGGCAAAGGCCGACGGATTGCCGCCAGTGCCGACGCCGAGCTCGAAGCGGCCGTTGCAGAGCAGATCGAGCACCGCGGCATCTTCCGCAACGCGGACCGCATTCTCCAGCGGCAGGGTGACGATGCCGGTGCCGAGACGGATGCGCGAGGTTTGCGCCGCGACGTAGCCGAGGAAGGTGAAGGGCGACGGCAGGCCGCCCTCGCGCTCGTGAAAATGATGCTGCGCGATCCACGCGGAATCGAGGCCTGCTTTCTCAGCGCGCACGATCTGCTCGGCGGCGAAGCGATAGCGCTCCGCTGGCGGGGCTTCATCGAGGAGCCGCGTGAAGAACCCCAGTCGTTTCAGGTTTGCAAAGCGTTTCATACGACCCCTGTCGGGCGAGGATGGGCCCCGATGATGTCGGTTGCCGCAGCTCCAGACAAGCGGGCATTGCGCAAGGCTGCCCGCCGGATCGCCCCCGCGCTGGACCTTGGTTAGGCAGATTGCCTACCAGCTCGGCAGCACCGCGCCCTTGAACTTGGTCAGGACGAACTCCTTCACCTCGGGCGTGTGGTAGCTGTCGACGAGGATCTTGACCCAGGGCTTGTCCTTGTCGGCGGCACGTACCGCGATCAGGTTGACGTAGGGTCCCTTCGGGTCCTCGCGCAGGATCGGATCCTTGACGGGATCGAGGCCCGCCTGGGTTGCATAATTGGTGTTGATCGCGGCAGCATCGACATCGTCGAGCGCGCGCGGCGCCTGCGCCGCATCGACCTCGATGAATTTCAGCTTCTTGGGATTCTCGGTGACGTCGAGCACCGTCGGCTTGAAGCCCGTGCCGTCCTTCAGCTTGATCACACCCTTGTCGCGCAGCAGCAGCAGCACGCGGCCGCCATTGGTCGGATCGTTCGGGATCGAGACCTTGCCGCCTTCAGGGATGTCGGCGAAGGCCTTGTGCTTCTTCGAATAGACGCCGATCGGGAAGTTCACGGTCAGCCCGACGGATTCGATCTTGTAGCCGCGGTCGGCCTTCTGGTTGTCGAGATAAGGCTGGTTCTGGAACGAATTGGCCTGGATCTCACCGGCATCGAGCGCGGCATTCGGCACGACGTAGTCGGAGAACTCGATCAGCTGGATGTCGAGGCCCTGCTTGGCGGCGATCGGCTTCACCGCCTCGAAGATCTGCGCATGCGGGCCCGGCGTCACACCGATCTTGATGGTCTCGGCGGTTGCTGCGGCCGACCAGGCGGCAAGCGCGGTTGCGAGGATCAAGGGGAGGCGAAACGACATCTTGGTCTCCAAAACTCAGCGAAAATGATTGGAACCGTATTCGCTTCTCCGCGAGGCGAAATCAATGAAATGGAAATCCATATTGCCGGCCTGTTGCGAGGAACACCTTCTCCATTCGGCGCAAAATAGGAAAGGAATTCGCAGTTACGACGGCGCGTTCCGTAAGCGTGATGGGCATCACGGCAAAGTGTCACCCCGGATGCGAGATTAGCAGCAAGGCCAGCAAGGAGCTTAGCCATGACCGCCCTCGCCGCCCCGAAGTTCGCCAGCCGGAAGCGCCTCGGAGCCTCTATGCCCTGCTCCAGGGCGTGCCGTTCAATTCCGGCGTCGCGCTGACGATGAAGCTGATCAGCGCGTCGTCGCTCAAGCTGCTGAGCAATTTGCTGCTGCTGTCGGCGCTGCCGGCATCCAGTGATGCCTGTTTACTCGGAGCGCCACGTCCACGGTGACAGCATGATCAGGACACAGATCGCGGCATAGACGGCGAGCGACAGCGTGACCATGGTGGCGAGACCCGCCATGCCCGCGCCAAAGCTCGCCACCGCGATCCAGCCGCCGCCAGCCGCGATCAGGATGCGCGCGAAGGACGAAGCGAGCGGCCCCATCGCTCGGCCGGTGCCTTGCACCGCGAACGAACTGACAAAACCGAAGCCGAGCGCGGCATAGGCGGGCGCGACGATGCGCAAATAGGTCATGCCCTCGCTGACGACGTCCGCGTCATGGCTGAAGAGGTGCAGCCAGGCTGTCGGGAAGATCGCAACCAGCAAGCCGATCGTGCCGGTCATGATCATGCCGACCACGCCGCTGATCCAGCCAATCTTTCGTGCCCGCGCGGTCTGGTCCGCGCCCATGTTGACGCCGACCATGGTCAGCGTCGCCGTGCTGATCCCGAACAGCAGCGGGATCATGATGTAGTCCAGCCGCGAGGCAATGCCGTAGCCGGCGAGAGCGGACGTGCCGAACAGCCCGACCGCACCGGTGACGAGGATGACGGTGAGGTTGGTCAGCACCGCGTTGAACGCGGTGGGGATGCCGACCTTCAGCATGTCGCCGAAGATCTTTGCGCGCAACGGCACGATGTGCAGCTTCAGGCCAGTCGCGCCCGTCGACATGTAGTGCAGCAGGAACAGCATCGCCGCGCCGTAATAGAGGCCGAAGGCTATGCCGGCGCCGCCGATGCCGAGCCGCGGGATCGGCCCGAACCCGAAGATCAGTGCCGGCGAGACCGGAATGGTCACGATGGCGCCGACCAGAGTCACCAGGGCCGGCACTTTGACGTTGCCGGCGCCGCGCAGCGCGGCAGCCTGGAGGTTGACGATCCACACCGGGATGGCGCCGGCGAACAGATAGTTGGAATAGGTGGTGGCAGCGGCGAGCGCACCGTCGGTGCCGCCGAGGGCGCGATAGAGATGCGGACCACCGAGGACGACGCCGAGCGTGAACACGCCGCCGGCAATGATCGCGAGCACCACCGCATGAAACAGCGCCGCCTCGGCATCGGCGCGGCGGCCGGCTCCAACCGCGCGCGCCACCGAGGACGCAACGCCGGAGCCGAACCCGCCGTTCGACATCATGGTCATCAGCATGAAGATCGGGAACACCAGCGCGGCGCCGGCGAGCGCATCGGTGCCGAGATAGCCGACATAATAGGCCTCCGCGATGTTGACCGCGGTCTGTGCCACCAGGACGGTGACGGTCGGTAGCGCGAGCTTGAGTAGCGTGGGCAAGATCGGCGCGGTCAGGAGCGCGGCGCGTCTTTGCTCAGCTGCGCCTGGGGCCGGCGTAGCCGCCTGGCGAAGCGGGGCCGCGGTGTGGGCCACGAATGGCGCGGCGGACAAGGCCGGCGCGGCGGCATCTTCGACGGACATGGGTTCGATCCTGTGGTTCCCTCGGACCGCCCGGTCGGCCGCCCATTGCATTATGGTAATAATGTATTAGTATGACCGTAATGCAATAGGACAGACCTCACGATTTTGTGGCATAGGGGGCGGCGGGTTCGCAGGAGGCGGAATTGGCGCGCTACGACAAGGGACACAGGGACACGACACGGCGGCACATTCTCGATGTCGCATCATCGCAGTTCCGCGAGAGCGGCATCGCCGCAGTCGGCCTCGCCGGCATCATGGCGGAGGCGGGCCTGACCAACGGCGCTTTCTACACGCACTTCGCCTCCAAGGAAGATCTGGTGCGCGCGGTGCTGCTCGACGCGCTGGAGCGGCGCGAGCAGCGGCACAGGGACAATCTCGAAAACGGCGTCGCGCTCGAGACCGTGATCCGCGACTATCTCTCGCCCAAGCATCGCGATCGCGCGGCGACCGGTTGCCCGACCGCGGCCCTCGTCTCCGAGATCGCGCGGCATCCGAAGGCAACGCGCGAGGCCTTCACCGGCAAGATGTCCGACATCCTCGCGCTGATGGCGGCGCAAATGCCTGGGGGCACCCCGGCGGAACGGCGCCGCCGCGCCATCGCGGCCTACGCCACCATGGTCGGCGCGCTGCAATTGTCGCGCGCGGTGAGCGACAGGCAATTGTCGGAGGAGATTCTCGAAAACGCGGTGGAAGCTGCGCTGGCGCTCGCGAAGGGGTGCTAGTGCATTCGCCCCTCTGCTCGCACCGGATCGTCCTAGCTCAGGGCGGCCTGCGTGTTGCTCAGCTCCTCGCGTCGAGCTGGCTGCTGCGGCCGGACGAACTTGCTTGCGAGGCATAAGCGGAAGCCGCGGCCGAGGCCGGCGAATAGTGCGACAGCGATTCGGCGAGTTCTTCGGCGGCCTCGGTGAGCTCCTTCAGGACGGCGTCGCTGTCCGTGGCGTGGCCGCCGGAGGAATGCAGCACCTCGAACGAGATTCCGTTCGGAAGATCGACATGAACCTTGTCGATCCCGACGGCGTCGGGCGTGTCGCCGTTCTGCGACTGGTCGGCGCCGGACGCCGGATCACCAGAAATCTGCTGGCTCGCGAGCTTCTGCACGAAATCCTCGATGGACTTGAGCGCGCTGCTGTCGAAGCCGCCGCCACCGAAATGGACGATGCCGATCGACATACCGTTCGGCAGGCTCACCTTGACCTCGTCGTAGGGCGTGCCGCTCTCCAGCAGAGACGAGAACATCGAGGCGCCGTCTTGTGAACCCGCTGATTTCGACTGGCTGGTGGATGAAGGCGACCCCGCCGCGCTTCCACCGATGCTGCTCATGCTGCTGACGCTCATACCGCACTCCACTGTCATTGCGAACGCACGCTTTGCGTGCAATGCGCATGCCAGATGAGAGCCTCATTGCCATCAAGGGCTTATCGCGAAATCCGGCCGGCATCCCCTTCACGCCGGCAACAATGTCCCGGCAGAAGCTGCCCACCTCCACTTCGCCATTTCGTCGCAGGGCCTTGCGGCCTCGCCGGCATTGCCGCCTCGTGCATGATGCAACATGATGGGGTGCCGAAGACGATTTTTCTTCGAGGTGGGGGTCATTCGATGAACGAAGACGAGATACGCAAGTCCATCGCGGAGGTGAAGCAAGGCACGCTGTCGCGACGCTCGTTCATCCGGACCATGGCTGCGGCCGGGATCGCCGCGCCGGTCGCGAGCCAGATCCTGCTCTGGAACGACGTCGCGATGGCGGATGCCACGCTGCAATACAAGCCGACCAAGGCCGGCGGCGGCGGCCCGCTCAAGATCCTGCTGTGGCAGGCCCCCACCCTGCTCAATCCGCATTTCGCGATCGGCACCAAGGATCAGGTCGCCTCGCGCATCTTCTTCGAGCCGCTGGCCGGCTGGGACAAGGACGGCAACCTCATCCCCTGCCTCGCCGCCGAGATTCCGACCAAGGCGAACGGCAGCCTCGCGGCCGACGGCATGAGCGTCATCTGGAAGCTGAAGCAGGGCGTGAAGTGGCATGACGGCAAGCCCTTCACCGCCGACGACGTCGTCTTCACCTGGGCCTACGCAGCGGACCTCGCGACCGCCGCCTACAGCACGGGATCCTACAAGGACATCACCGTCGAGAAGATCGACGACCACACCGTCAAGGTGCTGTTCAAGGCCCCCACCCCGTTCTGGGCCGACCCCTTCGTCGGCTCGGTCGGCCAGATCCTGCCGAAGCATCATTTCGGCGACTATGCCGGCGCGAAGTCGCGCGAGGCGCCGGGTAATCTGAAGCCGGTCGGCACCGGCCCGTACAAATTCGTCGAGTTCAAGCCGGGCGACCTGATCCGGGCCGAACGCAACCCCGACTATCACGTCAAGAACCAGCCGCATTTCGACACGCTCGAGGTCAAGGGCGGCGGCGACGCGGTCTCCGCGGCGCGCACCGTGCTCCAGACCGCCGAGTACGACTATGCCTGGAACCTGCTGGTGGAGGAGGAGGTCCTCAAGCGCATGGAGGCCAGCGGCAAAGGCAGGGTCGACATCACGCCGTCCGGCAACGTCGAGTTCATCATCCTCAACACGACGGACCCCTGGACCGAGGTCGACGGCGAGCGCTCCAGCGTCAAGACCAAGCACCCGACGCTGTCCGATCCGGTCGTCCGCCAGGCGTTCAACCTCTTGATCGATCGCGAGGCGATCCAGAAATTCATCTATGGCCGCGGCGGCATCGCCACGGCGAGCTTCGTCAACCAGCCCCAGCAGTTCAAGTCGGGCAAGCTGACCTACGCGTTCGACGTCGACAAGGCGAACAAAATCCTCGACGAGGCCGGCTGGAAGCGGGGCGCGGACGGCATCCGCGAGAAGGACGGCAAGAAGCTCAAATACGTGTTCCAGACCTCGATCAACGGCCCGCGCCAGAAGACGCAGGCCATCATCAAGCAGGCCTGCCAGAAGGCCGGCATCGACATCGAGCTGAAGTCGGTCACCGCATCGGTGTTCTTCTCGTCTGACGTCGGCAACCCCGACACCTACTCAAAACTCTATTGCGACATGGAGATGTACAACACGACGCAGCCGCAGCCCGATCCGGAGCGGTTCTTGAACCAGTGCGTCTCCTGGGAGATCGCCAACAAGGAGAACAAGTGGCTCGGCCGAAACATCTCGCGCTGGTCCGATCCCGAGGCCGACAAGGCCTACAAGACCGCGCAGCAGGAGCTCGATCCGGTCAAGCGCGCCGCGCTCCTGATCAAGGTCAACGAGATCTTCTGCGAAGCCAATATTCTCGTGCCGCTGCTCTCCCGCAACATCGTTGGCGCCGGCGTCAATAGCCTCATGGCCGACATCTCGGGCTGGGACGTCACGACCTGGAATCTGGGGAGCTGGTATCGGGTTTGACAACCGGCGCCTGAGGACCCGGCTCCCTCAAAGCGCCGGGCCGCATGCCGTATCTGCGCATGATCGCTTTGCTCAGCGCGCCCTCGGACGCATACCCGACCTCGCCGGCGATCTTGGCGATCGGATCGGAGGTGCCGGCCAGCCGCTTGCGCGCGACCGTCAATCGCAGATCGGACAGGAACGTCATGGGCGCGACCCCCGCGCGCTTTTGAAAAGCGCGCACCAGCGTCGCACGCGAGGCGATCGCCACCGCCGCCATGTCGTCGAGCGTCCAGTCCCGGGCAAGATCGTTGAGGATCGCCGACACCACACGGGCCGTCATGCGGTCGCGCAACAGCGACACCGTCCCATTCCCGGAGGCATCGTCCGAAAGATGATCGCGGAGCATCATCACGAACAACGCTCTCGCGAGGTCGGCCGCGACCACCTCCGATCCAACCCGTCCCGCGTCCAGCTCTTCGCGGATGTCGATCAGCAGGCGCCGAAACCGTTCCAGCAGCGGCTCCTCCGCCGTGCGCAGGATGATCTCGTCTGGAAGCGCGGCGATCAGCGGATTCTCATCCGACGTCTCGAACAGGAAACGGCCGCACAGCAGTTCGGTATCGACCTCGGCCTCGACCGTCGCGCGCTGGCGGACGCCATTTCGGACCTCGGTCGTAACACGCCCGATAGCGCCGCCAGTCCGGCTGCGAACCGCGTGACTGTCGCCGTGCGGCAGCAGGAGGATATCTCCGGCTTCCAGCCGCTGCGGACCCAGGCCCGGCCGCTCGACCACGCAAGCGCCGCGTGTGACCATGTGGAACTGCGCCCATCCCTTGCCGTTCGGCGCGTGTAGCGACTCCCAGCTGCCGCCGAACTTGCAGGAATCCTCGAATATTGGACGGATCCTGAACAGCGGCACCATCGCCTTCAACAATTCCGCCGCGTCCGCCTCCGACATCCCTCTCCCCTTGATCCGCCCGGACATGTCTCCGAGCCGCCCGGCCATTCCATGGAACAGCCAAGCGCATCTAACGTATGAGCGGGCCGTCCCGCGCATGAGTGGACCAGTACTCATGGCTTTTAACATATCCTAACGAGCAATCCTCACGGCGTTCGGTAATGTCACGGCATGAAGGCGGCAGGGATTTCCAAAAAACAGGGTTATCAAGGGGAGATCATATGACGTCCAAGACGCCAGTCGAGTTGTTGCCACGGCCTGCGAATGTGTCGCGCCGCGGCTTCGTGGGAGGCCTGTCGGCGGGCATCCTTGGCGCGGTGGCGTCCGAGGCGGCGGGCGCCGAGACGCTCGCCGACGTCCCCGATCGCGGGCCCGGCGCCGATCTCAGCGCGCACAGCGAACGCTCCCGGTTTGCAAAACTCGATCGCATCCCCGAGGCGACACCGGGCAAGCGCAACGTCGATCCCGGCGATGCCATCAATTCCAAGACGCCGCATCAGAAGCTCGTCGGTAACATCACGCCGACCGATCTACATTACGAGCGCAGCCATTCCGGCGTGCCCGATATCGATCCCGCGCAGCACCGGCTGCTCATCCACGGCATGGTCGGCAAGCCGCTGGTGCTCAACGTCGAGGACTTGAAGCGGATGCCGTCGGTGACGCGCGTCGTGTTCATCGAATGCACCGGCAACGGATGGGAGAACTGGAAAAAGGCCGATCCTGACGTGACGGTGCAGAACACGCATGGCCTCGTCAGCACCAATGAATGGACCGGCGTTCCGCTCAAATTCCTGATCGACCTCGTCGCCAAGGACAAGGGCTCGAACTGGATGCTGGCGGAGGGCGGCGACGGCGCGGGCGTCGATCGCAGCATTCCCCTCACCGACGAGATCGTGAACGAGGCTTTCGTCGCCTACGGCCAGAACGGCGAGCCGCTGCGGCCCGCGCACGGCTTTCCGATGCGGCTGGTGATGCCGGGCTTCGAAGGCAACCTCAACATCAAATGGCTGCGCCGCCTCAAGTTCGGCAGCGAGCCATGGATGACGCGCTGGGAGACGGCCCGCTACACGCAGCTGCTGGCCAACGGCAAGGCGCGGCAGTTTCAGCTGCGGATGGAAACCAACTCCGTCATCACCCAGCCCTCCGGCATGATGCAGATCCAGCCCGGCTATAACCGCATCTCGGGTCTTGCCTGGAGCGGGCATGGCAAGATCGCCAAGGTCGAGATCTCCACCGACGGCGCCAGGACCTGGAAGCCCGCGCAGCTGAGCCAGCCGGTGCTGTCCAAGGCGCAGGTGCGCTTCCAGATGGATTGGGTCTGGGACGGCAAGCCGACAAAAATCGTGAGCCGCTCGACCGACGACCACGGCAACGTTCAGCCGGACCGGCAGTCCTTCATCGCCGCGATGGGGACCAACGCGCTGTTTCACTACAACGCCCAGCAGACCTGGAGCATCGACGAAGCCGGGAGGGTCCGCAATGTCCTCGCATGACAAGCTGTTTCTCGCCGGCATCCTCACCGCCGGCCTGCTCGCCGCGCCCGCGCTGGCGTTCGATTTCGGCCGTCCGGCAACGCCGCAGGAAATCAAGCTGTGGGACATCGACATCGGTCCCGACGGCAAGGGTCTGCCCGACGGCAGCGGCACGGCGGTGCAGGGCAAGCAGATTTTTGCCGACAATTGCGCGGCCTGTCATGGCGACAACGGCCAGGGCGGCATCAAGGATCGTCTCGCCGGCGGACAGGGCACGCTCGCCTCCAATATGCCGGTCAAGACCGTCGGCAGCTTCTGGCCCTATGCGACGACCCTGTTCGACTACATTCATCGCGCGATGCCATATCCGACGCCGGGCTCGCTCAGCACCGACGAGACCTATGCCGTCACCGCCTACATCTTGAGCCTCAACGGCATCGTTCCCGCCGACGGCAAGGTCGACAAGGAGTCCTTGCCGAAGATCAGGATGCCCAATCGCGACGGCTTCATTCCGGAGCCGGAATTCGACCCGGCGCGATTATTCCGCAAGAAGTGAGCCTGACATCATGAGGCTCTTCACACTGGTCCGGATCTTCGCACTGGTCGCGACATGTTTCTGGGAGACACAGGCAATGGCTACAGACGGACTTATCACCATCAAGAGCAATTTTGGCCCGCAGGACACGATGACGCGGCTCGAGACCGAGGTGAAGGCCAAAGGCCTCACCGTGTTTGCCCATGTCGATCACGCCGCGGGCGCTGCCGCCGTCGGCATGACTCTGCGGCCGACTGATCTGCTCATCTTCGGCAACGCCAAGGGCGGGACGCCGTTGATGCAGCAGGCGCAGACCGCCGGCATCGACCTGCCGCTGAAGGCGCTGGTCTGGCAGGACGAGCAAGGCGCGACCTGGCTGTCGTACAACGATCCGGCCTATCTCGCCGGCCGTCACGGCGTCGGCGAGCCGGCCAAGACCGCCATCGGCGCGATGACCGCCGCACTGCATGCGATCGCGACCAAGGCCACTGCACCGTAAGCGCGACGCGACGGCCGCGCGAGGAGAGAGGTTCATGAACGTGACCAGCGGGCAACCGGCGCCGCCCGAGGCGCAAGACAGCAAGCTCGCCCGATGGCTGGTCATCGCGGCGTTGTGCGCGATGCTCGTCGCCGCGAGCGTTCTCGGCTATCTCGGCTGGACCAGCACGGATACCAGCGTGCCGGCGTCCGGCTATGTCGCGCTGGTGCTCGGCGTCGTGTTCTCGCTGGTCGTCGGCGTCGGCCTGATGGCACTGGTGTTTTACAGCAGCCGCAAGGGATATGACGAGCCGGTGGTGCTGATCCGAGAGCCGGAGAGCGATCCGGACGATGGACAGAGCGGCCCGCGCTGACGGCGCAACATCGACCTGTCAGACAGCAGTCTTGCAGGATGGGTAGAGCGCAGCGAAACCCAACTGAGTTTGCCCGACGATGAAGCATGATAGGTTTCGCAAGTGCTCTACCCTACGTACAATGTACTTCTGGAGTTCTGCCGTGAAGTCGCCGTTCGTTCTATCGATCGCCCTCGCCATCTCAATCCCCGTCCAGGCAGAGACAATCATCCCCACTCCGCTACAAGAGACGCAACGGGCCGCGGCTAGTGCCGGCAAGACCTGCGAGGGCTACGAACACATTCGCTCGCTCTGCCTGCCAAAGGGCTATGAAATGCCGACGTTCGAGCAACGTCATCCCGAGATGGCCAGAACCGCGGCGAAACTCAAAGCCGACTATCCGCAATTCTGGCAACTCGGTGCGCGACAGGGCATCGCACAGGTCAACAAGGTCGCAGCCGAACGGCAAGGGCTTGAGTTGATCTGCAAGCGCTACGCTACCAAAAGCCAGTAGCGGTTACCGGCAACCTTCGTCGCGCCGTTCAAGCGATGCTACCGCGGCCAGAGGTCCGCGTCGGACGTAAAGCCTTTGCAGGTACCAACATTGCACGATGTTCGCTTGAAGAAATGATTGGCAGCGGGAGAGCGCTATCGCCTTCCCCCACACGACGCAAATCTGCGATATTTCCTCCGGTCGTCCGCCTAGACTCAGAAGCGTGTCGAGCGGTAGGTTCAAATCGGGGACGTGCAACCACCGATACCGACATTCGGTCCAGGTTGCGATTTGACTGACGCCACCACTTTTGACTGACGTAACCCCTGGATCCTGAACGCAAGTCACTTTCGACGGCATTCTGTCCGCTGCCGTTGTCTCCCGGTTGCCCCTCTGGATCGCCTCCACGCTTGATCGGATGCGGCCCCCGATGTCCATAGCTGCGGCCCGTGTGGATGGCCGAAGATACTAGCCCGCACCGCCCAATTCCCTGATGCTGCGCCGCACTACTGCGCGCCTAGCCTAGATTTTCGAACAGATCGAGCCGCGGCCCAGCGGAACTTCGATCGCTACCTTTGCTAGAACCATTCAAAATGTATAGGCTGATCCGGTCAACGGGCTTGAGAGAAAGGCCCGGGACGTTCGGGACGTGAGACGCTGAAGGGGTTGCTTGATCGGAAGGCGCGGTCGTCTTCACGGCGGGTGCGACGGATATGGAATCCGATTCAGACGGCCGTCACGGCGGCCTGGAAGGGTCTTACCGTCGGACTTTTGCGTGAGCGAACCGGCAGTTGCGGCAGGCACTCCCCCGCATTCAGGTGAATGATCGCAGGGCCCGTCATGAGCGGTCCAGCACCTTTCACGTCGGAGGAGCCGGGATGGACCAACGAGAAGTGCTGGCGGCGTGGGAGAAGTTCGTCGAGCGCGGAGCGTTGTCATCCGACTTGAGATCATCGGTCGCAGCGTCGTGGCAGCGATCCAGGAACCATCACGTCACCGTCGACCGTGCGCGAGCGCCGCTCGTCGCGGACGCCGAGTTGTTTCGTCATCGCTCCAAATACGCGTCGCTCCGTCATGCCGCCCGCTGCGCTCTCGAGAACTCAAAAACATTTCTGCGCGATGCAAACTCAATCATGATCCTCACCGATCCGAGTGGGCTGATCATCGATACGCAGGGCGACGACAGGGTCATCGACGCCGGCCGCGCAGTCCATCTCGAACACGGAGGACGCTGGAGCGAGGCCGACATCGGCACCAACGCGATCGGCGCCGCGATAGCGGAATCGAAACCTGTCCAAATTCACGGTACAGAGCATTTCTGCTCGGAGGTGCAGCGGTGGACTTGCGCTGCCGTCCCGGTTCATGACCCGACCGATGGCGAACTGCTTGGCGTGGTCGACATCTCGGGTCCTGCAAGCACCTTCAATCCGCAGAGCCTGGCTTTGGCCGTCGCGGTCGGCCATCACGTGGAAAGCGTTCTGGCCCAATCGGTCCGACAGGAACACGAGGAGTTGCTGTGCCGCTTTCTCGGCAGGAGATCGCAATGGGCGAACGATGAATGCATCGTGCTCGATCGTCGTGGCATGATCCTCCACGCCACCGAGCGTGCTCTGAACGCACTCCAGCATGATCGCCACGGCATTCACAACGACGCGCCAACCCGCTTTTTGAAGACGGTTCCCTTCGATGAGTGGCCGAGCAGGCTGAAGGAGCTGCTTCCCAACGCGAGCTTCAACTTCGTCGAGAACGAACGCTCCGGCATCGGCGCCATCGTGGTGCTGCACGCGCGACGACGCCAGTTGATCACGCATCGCGATGTCCAGAAATCGAGATCCGAATCTGACGGTCGCGAGACCGCGAGCTCATCATCTGCCCGAAAGGATTCAAAGCCGGAACCACGGTCTCTTCAGAGCATGGCCGCCGGCTTCGTTGCGGACGACCCCGCGGTCCGAGCCATCGTCCGTCAAGTCGAGACCGCGGCAGCACGCAAGATGCCCATCCTCATCCGAGGCGAGACCGGAACCGGCAAGGAACAGCTTGCCCGCCACGCCCATATGGCGAGTGGGCGGACCGGCGCGTTCGTTCCAGTGAATTGCGCCGCCCTGCCGGAAAGCCTGATCGAGAGCGAGCTGTTTGGCTATGCCGCCGGAGCATTCACCGGGGCGCGGCGCGGCGGCGCGATTGGACTGGTCAAGGAGGCCGACGGCGGCACGCTGTTCCTTGACGAGATCGGCGACATGCCCGTCGCGCTGCAGGCGGTGCTTCTGCGCCTGCTCGACGACTGGACCGTGCGCCCCGTCGGCGGCGTCAGATCGAAGGTCGATGTCTTTCTCATCTCCGCCACCAACGCCAGGTTGGACAAGGCCATCGCCGAAGCCCGGTTCCGATCCGACCTGCTCTATCGTCTCAATACGCTCGAGGTCAACCTGCCACCGCTCCGGGATCGCAACGACTTTGATGCCATCGTTCGCCATCTGCTCAATGCGATCGACCCGAATTGCGAGATCACGCGGACGGACATTGCGCATCTCGCCGCACGTCCCTGGCCTGGCAACGTCCGCGAGCTCCGCAACGTTCTGGCGCGATTCACCCTTGCCGCTGCGGACGGCTCTATCAACGAAGCCAGCGCGGAGAGCATCGTTCAACACTCCGGAGCGGAGTCCGGATCGCTCCACGACATCCACCGCGCGCGAATCCTTGTTGTGTATGCCGAGACCGCCGGAAACGTCAGCGAAACCGCGCGACGCCTCGGCGTCTCAAGAAACACCATCTATCGCGCACTGGGGCAGAAGAAGCCCGAGTGATGCCATAGTGCCTCGAAGCGCCGATGCTGCGAGTATCGCAGCATGCCCTACTATGGACAGAGCGCCGGTCGCTTCGAACCGATGATTGTTCCGTTCAAAGCAGCTCAGCGCCACCACCTCGGGCCGGGCCGGCGGTCGGATCGTAGTCATCCGGCTTCTTGGCGATCAAGGTCTGAGTCGTCAGGATCAGTCCGGCCACCGATGCCGCATTGCGAACCGCGCTGTAGCAAACCTTGACCGGGTCGATAATGCCAGCTTCGACAAGATCGACCGCCGAACCATTGCGCACGTCGAGCCCGTGGCCATTCGTGGCCTTGGCAATTCTCGCAACTTCCGCCTCTCCGTTCAGACCGGCATTGGCGGCAATGTAGAAAAGCGGCCGACTGAGCGCGCGTTGCAGCAGCTCGGCGCCCTGCCTGGCGCCTCCGTCCAGACGACTGATCAATTCGTCGAGCCTTGCAGCGATCCTGAGCAAGGCCACTCCCCCGCCCGGCACAATGCCTTCTTCGATCGCGGCGCGGGTCGCGTTGATCGCATCCTCGATCAACTGGGTCCGGCGTTTTTGCTCGACCGGCGTCGCGCCGCCGGCAAGAATCATCGCTGTGCCGCCGGACAGTTTTGCGATGCGCTCCTGGAACTTGTCCCGCTCAATATTTTCGGGAGCGGCATCGTATTGGCGCAACACCTGCTCGCGTCGCGCCGCGATGGCCTTCTGATCGCCACTTCCCGCCGTGATCAGGGTCTTCGAGGCGGAAATGCGCACTTGGCGCGCGGACCCAAGGTCGTGCAGCTCCACCTTCTCGAGCCTTCCGCCTAGATCCGCCGAGATAACGCGCCCTCCGGTCGTG
The DNA here is from genome assembly GCF_052075995.1 of Bradyrhizobium sp. 613_E4_N2_2. Classification (NCBI taxonomy): domain Bacteria; kingdom Pseudomonadati; phylum Pseudomonadota; class Alphaproteobacteria; order Hyphomicrobiales; family Nitrobacteraceae; genus Bradyrhizobium; species Bradyrhizobium sp. 613_E4_N2_2. The sequence goes on along the minus strand of NZ_CP197234.1, from coordinate 1,656,099 downwards.
ATCGCGATATCCTCGAGCATCGCCTTGCGCCAATGGCCGAACTCCGGCGGATGAATCGCGGCGACCTTGAAATTGGATTTCTCCCGACGCGCCAGCAATTGCATGATGACCGATGGCGCCACTTCCTCGGCGATGATCAGCAAAGGTCGCCCGCTCTTCTCGATGAGCGAGATCACACCAGCCAGTTGCTCCCCGGTCTGGATCTTGAGATCGGTCATGACGATGAACGGACTGTCGAGAACCACCTGCATTTTCTCGACATCGGTGACCATATGATGTGAAAGATAGCCGCGATCGAAGGCCATGCCTTCAACGATTTCCAGCGTCGTCTCGACCGTGTTGCCAAATTCCACCGCGACGATTCCGTGATTGCCGGCGCGCTCGAAGGCTTCGCCGACCATGTCGCCAAGCGCTGTGTCGTTGGCGGCAATGCTCGCAACAGCCCGCAGGCCAGCAGGCCCCTGCAGCGGTCTCGCCGACCGTCGTAACGCCGTAATGGTCTCACTAACCGCCAGCTCCAGCCCTTGAACCAGCTCGACCGGATTGGCGCCGGCCGCTAAACATTTCAGGCCTTCCTGCACAAGAACATCCGCCAGCACGGTCGCCGTGGTGGTGCCGTCCCCCGCCACCTCATTGGTTCGCGCTGAAACCTCACGCAACACCTGCGCGCCCATATTCTCAAACGGGCATTCAAGTTCGATTTCGCTGGCAATGCTGACGCCATCGCGCGACACGATCGGTGTGCCGATCGGTCGGTCCATGATCGCGTTCATACCCCTCGGACCCAGCGTTCCGCGTACCGCCTTGGCGAGCTTGGCGACGCCCCGGCCCAGCGCGGCCCGCGCAGCTTCATCGTGCAACATGATCTTCGGCATTCTATATCCCCGACTTTGCCTTGAGGTCGTCTGGTCTGGACTTGTTGTCGATGCTGCGCACCCGCATCACGGCACCTGTTACGTGTCCGGCGACGCCGGCATCGTCCTCGATTTCGGTACGAACGGTGTATCGAGGTCGAACCGCGCGGCAAGCAGGCCGCGGCACAGTGCGCCGTTGAATTCAGCATTGATGCCCACGCGCCGTAGATTCGACAGGTATGCGGCAAGGCCGTCGGCTTTCAGCCGCGCTCCGTTCGCATCGACAAAGGCGGGTTCACCACCGCTTGCCGGACCTACGACGGCACGTCGCTCGAGATAGCGCTGAATCAGCGCCTCACCTGCATCGTCGAGCGGCAGGCAACCGAGCTCCGTCAACGTCAGGCTCACGATCTCTGCCGGCGATTGCCCCAGCGCGATGAGGTGACTGAGTAGCGCAACCTGCCGGCGCTGGAACGCCTTGACGAGGAATGTCTGACGCAGATCATCGAGGCTGCCATCGGCCTCGGCGCCGAACGTTTCCTGGAACGAGCGCCCCAGCGCGAGGCCCGCATTGATCTTGTCGGCATACATGTGCTCACCCAAGACCACGCTGACGCCCTTGACCCAGTCCAACGCGCTGATGGACCGGCGCATGTCGTCCGCCATCAGGAACGAAAAATTGGCAGCGCACCAATAGGTCGGCAAGCGGAACTCGATGTGGACCCGATCCTTCGCGTCGACATCGGCCCTGGTCACGAAATTCAGGTCGATGACGGACTCGTCGAGTTCCGGGTCCATCACGTCTCGCAGGCAGGCCCATATCTGCGCCTGCCTGTCATCTGACGAGCGGCTTCTCGGCCGCTCCCTCCCCTCAACGCCACGCTTCATGGCCATCACCTCGGCGCGTGAACGGCTTCGGGCAAGTGGGCATAACCGCCGCCCGCCTGGATCTTCTTCTTTTGCGCTTCGACATCGATGCCATAGATGCGCGCGGCATTGAGACCGAGGATCTTGGTCTTCGTTTCCATCGACAGCACCGAACCGGTCTCCTTGGTGACGTCGGCCGGGATTTCAAATGCCATGAACTTGTCGATCAGCCATTTCGGCGTCCAGATGCCATAATCGCTACCGTAAAGGATCTTGTCCGGTCCGACCCAGAATAGCAGTTCGGAAATGACGTGGGCGAAGTACCCCGGCCGCGAATGGATGAAGGGCAACGCCACCGCGAGGCCGGCATAGACGTTGGTTTCCTGGGTCGCGATCCAGCAGAAATCGTCAAGGCGCGGCAAGCCACAATGCTCGACGATGAAGTTTAAATCCTGGAACGAGGTGGCGACGTCATCGATATCGGCGACATCGAACGCATCCCGGTTCAGCGGGATGATCGTTGGCCCCTTGTGGACGTGGATGTTCTTGATCCCGAGCTTCTGCGCCGCCTCGAGATACTGGTAGGACGCCTTGTCGGTGAGCTTGTAGCCCTTCGACTCGCCACGCCATTCGGCGGTGTAAAGCTTGACGCCCTTCAGCTTGTGCTTCTCGGAGAGCGCATGAAGGTCTTCGATGCCCTTGGTACCGTCACGCGGATCAAAGGCGCCGTTCAGGATGAAGCGGTCCGGATGGCTCTTCTTCATCGTCGAGTTTCGTTCGGTGGTATTGAAGCCGTTCTTGTAAAAATCGGTGAGATAGGTCGGCTGAAGGATCGCCATGTCGTCGTAACCGGTGACGAACAGGTCGTCGAACATCGTCTTGGCGTCGTACTTCTCGAACTTCTCCTTCTCCCATTTCTCCGACGGCGGGCTCAGATTCGAGTGATAGGCGTAGAAGCACTCGATGAACTGCTTGCCGTGGATGTTCTTCTGGTTGGCCGGGCTACCATCCCAGAAATGGGTATGCCCATCGATGACAAAAATCTCTTCACCCTTGGCCGTCCTGTACATGGCGTTACTCCCGCTCCGCTGGATATTGCGTATTGTTGTGAGGCGCGATTGATGTCGTCGATTGAGCCCGGCCGGCGCTGTGCCGGCCAGGCTGGTTCGCTGGCGATCATTAAACGATGTATTTCATCATCTCGTTCATGTCGCCGAACAGCATGACGGTGTTGTCGTCCGTCATGACCATGCGGCCGTAATGCGTCGAGGTTGAAATCTCGAAGAGATGCGGGGTCATGACGCGGCCCAACTCTTCGGAAATCTCATCCATCTTGAATTCCATCTTGCCGTCGCCATCGATACGGATCATCGCCGGCATGTAGGTCACCTTGATGTGTTCATGACGGCTCATGACTTCGGCGATAGCGCGCGCCTCGACGCTATCGTTCATTGTCACTCCGCATTGATGCGACACCGTGTCCTCGAACGTGATGTCTTTCATCGATTTGAAGATGTTGTCATTCTCGTGCAGCATGTCGGTCTCCAGAAGGATTGAGTGTGAGGGCGTGAAGCGATGCCGATTACGACGCCAGTCCGGCCGGAACCGTCAGGCCAAGCTCGGCGGCGATACCCCTGATACGATTCTTCGCGTGCGCCATGGCATCGGCGAAAGCCGCGACCTTGACCCGAGGCTGCGACCAGATGGGCTGCAAATGATTGGCGGCATCGAGCGCGAGATCGGCATGATTGGCCAACCATTTGTTGAACAACGCAAGGTTCTGCGCCCCGAAGGTCGGATCAGTGCCGAGGATGTGGAACAGCTCGACGGTGTTGGCGAGATTGCGCTCATAGTCGGCCTCCGCAGCGGAGACGACAGCCGGAGTGATGAAGTCGTTCTGCGCAGACGCCGCCTGCATCAGGAAGCCTGAGCGGAAGAGTTCGCCGACCAGCGGCTCGAACACCGCATTGGTCGCAAAATATTGCTCGAGATAGTCGTTTGAACCCATCACTGATTCAACCGACTTGCGCACGCCTTGCCAGATCGGATCTTCCAGCCAGTGCTTCTTGCCGGCGGCAATGTCGAAGCCTGGAAGGTCGAGGCCGATTTCGCTCAGATAAAGGGTGATGTCCTGCGCGAAGCGAAGCTTGTAGGACGAGTTGGTCAAGATCGCATTGTTGACCATCTGCGTGTAGCCGTAACGTTGCGCCTGCATCGTCGAGGTGCCGAGACCGAACTCGGCATGCTTGTAGGCTCCGAGATGGTTCTGCAATATCTTCACCCAAGCGGGATCGAAGCGGGTCGGCGCGCCCGATTTCCGGCCATTCTCGATCGTGTTCTGCACCATGCCGCAGATCGTCGACTGGCGCTGGTAATGGGTACGCTCCCACTCCTGGTCGACAGCGCGGAATTTGTGCCAGTTCGAGCTCTTTGCCGCCGTCCAGTCCTTGGAATAGGTCGGCGTTCCGTCAGGGAACGAGATGATCCAATCCTGCAGCAGATAGCGCTCCGGATCGGGTTGAACATCGACCGTCATGTCTTCGTAATGGGTCGCCTTGCGCCCCTTCGGTTCGAAGTAGTTGTACTTGCGGCTGTCGGAGCCCGGGAAAACCGCTGCCCCCGCGGCTCCGGATTTGACGATCGCCGCAGGCTTGGTCGCTGCTGCTCTGCTCGTTTGCGCGCTCATTGCTTACTCCCTTTCTGCCATTCTGTTCTGCGACGAACCTCGAACGCCGTCATCGCACCGCCGGCGTAAACTTGTCGAAATAGATGTGGTCCGGCTCGACGCCGTTCATTTGCAGCACGGGCAATACGGCGTCGATCATCGGCGTCGGCCCGCACGCGTAGGCGTCGATGGCGCCGCTCAGCTTCTCCTCGCGCAGATGGCGCAGCACGACCTCGTGGATCAGTCCGGTCTCGCCGTCCCAGCCGTCACCCGTCTCCGCATGCGACAGTGCCGGCACGAATTTGAAATCGTTCAGCCGCGCCGCGATGGCCGCGAGTTCATCGAGGTAGAACAAGTCGGCGCGGGTACGCGCTCCGTAGAAAAACCGGACCGGTCTCTGCTCGCCACTCCCGATGTGATCGGCCAGGATCGACCACAACGGCGACATGCCCGAGCCGCCGCCGATCAGCAGCATCGGCCCCGGACGTTCTTCGCGCCGGAAGCAGGTGCCATACGGCCCCTTGGCGATCACGGCGTCGCCGACGGCCAACTTCCCATCAAGCTGGGACGAAAACGCCCCGTTCGGATATTTCTTGATGATGAAGCGGAGATTGATGCCTTCTCCGGGCGGGTTCGCCATCGAAAAGGCGCGGGTGATGGTGCCATCCTGAAGCGTCAGATCGACGTACTGGCCGGCCCAGAACTTCATCGGCCTCTCAATCTCGATCTCCAGCAATCTGATGTCTGACGTCAGCGCGCTAATCCCTGCCACGCGGCCGGAAAATGCCTTCACCGCGATCGAACGGCTAAGCAGGTCTTCGTCATAGTTGAGTAATTCAACACCGATGTCGCTGTAGACATGCGTCCGGCACAGCAGGACGTGGCCGGTCTCGCTCTCGTAATCCGGCAGAGCGAAGGTCGAGTATTTCAGAAGCTCGATGTCCCCCTCGACCAGCCTTGATTTGCAGCTGCCGCACTGACCTTCCTTGCAGCCATGCATCAGCGAGATGCCCTGACGAAACGCGGCATCGAGGACGGTCTCGCCCTCTTCGACTTCCATCTCGATACCCACTGGCTCGAAACGAACCTTGTGAACCCGCACGTCCGTCATTATCCCGGCCCTGTCGTCGTGGCAGTTGTACAGAACGATCGGCAAACCGTTTGCCGGTCCCGGCAAGAGGGGCCGCCGAAAGCGGCCCCCCTCATCATCTCTTTAGTGGCAGGGATTGATCTTGAAGCCCTTACGGTATTCGGCCGTCGCCACCTCGCGCTCGATCGGCGAAAGCGCTCTGAAGCCACGCAACGGACTGCCAAGCGTGTGTCCGCGCACGTGATCGAGCGTCCACATGTCCTTGGAGTCGAAGCGCAGATGCGGTTGCGCGATCATCGTCTTGCCGTCGGGCCGGACAAAACCGAGATCCTTGATCGCGTCGGCGACGTCCCAGCCGTGATAGCAGTCCTCCCATTCACGGCGACCGCTGAAGCGGCCCATTGCCGGCGTCGCGCGGCCCTCGTATTCCGCGGCGAACGCCACCTTGTGGGTCCAACGGCAACCTTCGGAGCAGTAAGTGTAGATCTTGCCGTCGACCTCGTCGCAGACGAAGTCCTCGCGGATCAGGCAAGGGACCATGCAGCTCCAGCAGCGATGCGGGTATGAATAGCCCACCTCGCTGTTGAAGAGGATGTTGGTCTCGCCGGGCACGCTGAGCTTGGCGTGCCATTTCCAGAAATCGCCGAATTCGGCGTACCAACCCGGATATTTGTGCTCGAACCACTCGAAATCACGCTCGGTCTGGGCCTCGATACGCCAGAAGTTCACCGACCATCCAACCGTGAAGAACTGCGCGGTCTTGTGGACATAGTTCTTCTTGACGATCCGATCCCAGGCGGCGGCGACGTCATCGTGATGGATCTTGATGCCGTACTTCTCGAGCGGCAGCATGTAAGTCCGGTAATAGTCTTCGTAGATCCAGCGATGCCAGAGCTCGGCGTAGGACTCCTTGTTCTTGTCGCGGTTGGTCGTGCCGTACTCGATGAACGTCCCGATCGCGGCATCGACAATCGCGTGATTCTGCCAGAAGGCGTATTTCAGATCGCGCTCCAGCAACTGGTGGTTCGACGGATCGTTGATCATCGCCATCAGCATCGAGTGACCGTTGCCGATATGACGGGATTCGTCCGACTGGACCGACAGGAACACGGTTGGCAATGCATAGTCGCCGTTGCGCGCCGCTTCCGACGGCATCGCCACGAACAGGGTATTGGTGAAGGCGGTTTCGGCGACGACCGTCAGATAGACGTTGGCCGCGGTGATTGCGTCACCGGTCAGGAAGCCCTCGGCGAACTGGCGGCCGATCGTGGTCGCATAGCATTTGCCGAACGCGGCTTCCGTGATGTCGAACCCGGCTGGATCGATGTAATTCTCCATGTACCACTTCTTGAGGTTCATCTGGATCGTCGAGTGCCGGAACTCGTCGACCATCTGCATGGTGAAGCCGGTGCGCAATTCCTCGCCGGGCGCCAACCGCCCGACCATCGCCATCGAACGCGCCGCCGAGATCTCCGGGAACGGGATGATCGCCAGGAACAGCTTCATCCACTCGACCCATCGCGGCTCGACATTGCGGAACATGTCGCCGCGCAACGCCGCATCCAGCGCGCCATAGACGCGGTTGTCTTTCTCTTCCTGCATCGGGAAATATGACCGCAGGACCTGCTTCATCGGGTCGCGCGGTGTCTTCGAGATCTTGTAGTCGGTTGGGAAAGTCATCGCCTCCTGCACGTAGCTTGGCGTCCAACCAAGGTCCGCGACGCGATTGGCCGCTTCAGCGATGCTGATCCCCTTCTGCGCGGTGATCTTGTTCAGTGTCAGACTTGCAGACATTTCCAGCTCCTTTGAACGTTGCGTTATCTTCGGCATTCTCGCTTCGGTTCCGGGTCAAACCCCTGGATCGCTTTGTTGAAATTCTCAGCTGCAAAACACACTTTGAGTCCGTTAAATGGATTGATTGATCTGCTGACTCATCGTTTCGCGTCAGCCCGGTTTCTCGGCGCTGACGGTCTCGTCACCTCCGTTGGCTCGTTTGATGAGAGGTTTGCCTTCGGCGACGAATTTCGCCGAGAGGACCAGCGCTCCAGTAGCGAAATCCCTGCCGTGCGCGGCGATCATGGCCTCCGCGATCTCGGCCAGCTGAATGAAGAAGGCGTCTTTCGACCCGGCTTCCTCGCTCATGTCCGGTTGCGGAGACGGCATTTGTGCCTGTTGCTTTGATGCAATCATGGTTGCGTTGTTCCTGCTCATCATGCGTGCCCCGAACGTTGGTGGTCGCCGGACGAAGGACCGTTGTCGATCTCCAGCAGGGACGTGTCGAGCCATTCACGCTCGGCCACCAGGCGTCGATGCTCCTCCCGGAGCATCTCCAGGCGCGCGATCGCTCGCTCCAGTTCGGCACGCGCGTCGCTTCCGGCGTCGGCGCGCGCCGCGCCACGCACGGCGCACGCGAGTTCGATTTCGGCTCCGCCGCGCGCGTACTCATTCTTGATTTGCATCTCGTTGTTATCGACCATCTCGTCGATCAGCCTGTCCCGGGCAATCATCCGATCACGGGCGCGCTGCAATTCAGCGGCTTCCTCGCTGGTGATCGGTGGCCGGCATCGGCTGTCCTTTGTCACTCGCGCCACTCTCGTTCGATGATCTGGACCGAGGCTTTGCATGTCGCGGCACATGCCCTACGGGATCAGGACCGCGCGGCCATGAATGCGTCCATGATGCAGATCGTGAAGCGCGTCATTGGCCTGGCTCAGCCTGTATTCCTTGGTGTGGAGTTCGACGAGGCCGCGATCCGCGAGCGCCATCAGCTCCACCAGCTCGGCGTATGTGCCGACCAGGTTGCCGACGATGGTCTTTTCCGATGTGATCATGTCGATGGTCGGGATATCGATCTTCCCACCATACCCGACGATGTAGTAGTAGCCGGCGTTCGCCGTCATCGACAGGCCCTTGGCGATAGCGTCACCCTCGCCAACAAAATCGATCACGGCCTCCGCGCCGCGCCCGTCGGTCAGCGCCAGCACCGCCTCGACTTCGTTGCCGTCTGCCTTCACGACATGATGTGCACCGCACTTCTTGGCGAGTTCGAGAGACTGTTCGGCGCGATCGACCACGATGATTTCTGCCGCGCAGAGCGCGGCGAGAACCTGGATGCCGATATGGCCCAGCCCACCGGCGCCGATCACCGCGACATGTTCGCCGGGCAACAGATGACGGGATGCCTTCTTCGCGGCGCGATAAGCCGTCAGCCCGGCATCGGTGTAGGGAGCAACATCCTTCGGTGCGAGCGACTTCGGCAGCTTGATCAGGGAGCGCTGCCCCGTCAGCAGATACTGCGCATAGCCGCCATTGGCATTGATGCCGGGAAACGAGCTGTCCAGCGCATGCATGTCGTCGCCGCGCCGGCACGCGAGACAATGCCCGCTGGTCACCAGGGGATGACAAATTACGCTGTCGCCAACCTTGATCCCTTCGACACCCGGGCCGATCGCTTCGACCCAGCCGGCGTTCTCGTGGCCCATGATGTATGGAAGCTTGACGTCGACCTTGCTGCGCCAGATGCCCTCAACGATGTGCAGATCGGTGCGACAGACGCCGGCACCACCGATGCGCACGATCACGTCCATCGGGCGCGAGATCTTCGGGTCAGTTACGTCATCGAACTTGACGAACTCCTTCGCCGTCAGCTTCTCGTCGAACTCATGAAGCACCGCCGCTTTCATTAAACGCCTCCCCGGCAAAATTATTATTCTGTCGATCTGACGCGATCGCCATCTTGCTGAACAGTTGAGCAAGGGCTGTGCCAAGCGCACAACGGCCTGATCTTTCTATTGTTCTTGCGATCTCGGGAGTGCTCGCGCCGATCCGCCTCGGAGCAGACTTTGCGCGCGACTGTTCCGAGACGGAACAGTTCGACGGCAGCAACAGCGGGTGAGCAGAAATTTGGATTTTTGATTGTTTGATCTATGATCGTGAGAACCGCGCCACACGCGAGAACGACCCGAACCGGGCTACGACCAAGAGGAAATCGCCAAGCAGCGACTCCCGGAGGAGCTATGATGCTGACCGCCAGCCGACGCATGGACAATGCTTGGATGACGCTCGATCAGCGCGGCGCGCCGCCGGCAGAGCTGCTATCGGCCGATATCTACGACAGCTGGATGCGCTGCATTTCGCTTGGTCTCGATACATTGCGCCCTCCTTCGCCTGAGTTCGTGAGCACCGCCGTTTTGCGCCAGGAGCAGCAGCGCTGCTCACTGATTCGCGGCCTGGCGCTCGCGGAGATGCACACGCTGCATCAGCAGATTGCCGGCTCCAATTTCATGATCGCCTTTGCAAATGCCAACGGCCTGCTGCTCGACATCATCTCGGACTCGAGCTTCAGTGATGCCTCGAACGCAGCTAGCATTCGGCCCGGCACTATCTGGACTGAAGCCATTTGCGGCACCAACGGCCTCGGCACCGCCGCGTATCTCAAGCGGGCCATCGTCGTTCACGGGGGCGAGCACTTTTTCTCGCGCTACCACAATCTTACTTGCATCGCGGCGCCAATCTTCGCGCCCGATGGCGAACTGGCCGGAATACTGGATGCGTCATCGGATTGCATGTCGAGGCAGGCGCATACCCAGGCGCTCGTCGCGATGGCGGCAACCCAGATCGAGAATGGTCTGTTCCGCGAACATCACCGCGGAAACATCCTGATCGCTTTCCATAGCCGCGGCGAATATCTGCATACGTTGAGCGCGGGCCTGCTGGCCGTCGACAACGAGGGCAGGATCCTTGCAGCCAACAGGGCCGCAAGCGTCCTGCTGCATGGCCTGCCAGCCTTGCCGGGTCGTCGCTTCGCCGACGTCTTTCGTACGAAATTCAACGCCTTTGTCGATGAAGGCCGGCGCAAGGAACGCCAGCGCCTCGAGGACGAGGTCGGTAGCCAGTTCGTCGCAACAATCGAGAACGCGCGCCAGTTCTCGATGATGCAAGCCATCTCGCGGCCTCGGCCGTCGACGCCCAAGGACGTCCCCACCCAGTTCGTCTCCGCCGATCCGGCGATCGCTTCCGTTGTCCAACGGGTGGGAGTCGCGGCGGTCCGCAAGATGCCGATCCTGATCCGTGGCGAAACCGGCACCGGCAAGGAGCAACTCGCCCGCCATGCTCATACCGCCAGTGGACGGGCCGGCGCTTTCGTCCCGGTGAATTGCGCAGCGCTCCCTGACAGCCTGATCGAGGCGGAGCTGTTCGGCTATGCCGAAGGCGCTTTCACGGGAGCAAAAAAGGGCGGGGCTGCGGGACTGTTCAAGGAAGCGGACGGCGGAACGCTCTTCCTCGACGAGATCGGCGACATGCCGGTGACGTTGCAGGCCGTGCTGCTGCGCTTTCTGGACGATTGGACTGTCCGGCCGGTCGGTGGCACCAAACGTCAGGTCGACGTTCTCCTGGTGTCTGCCACCAATGCCAATCTCGACGACTCGATTGCGAAGGGCCGGTTCCGATCCGATTTGCTGTTTCGCCTCAACACGCTGGAGGTGACGTTACCGCCTTTGCGCGAGCGTTCCGATTTCGCCGAGATCGCGCGCCATTTGATCCACAAGATCGACCCCTTGATGGATTTGACCGCAGGGGCGATCGATCGTTTGGCCGAACTCGATTGGGATGGAAACATCCGCGAACTGCGCAACGTGCTTTCCCGATTGTCGCTGGCCGAGCCGGGAGATCTGATCGACGAGACATCGGTCGAGTCCGTACTTGCACATTCAGGCGGCGAGCGCCTGACCGGCAAGGCGGTGGGTGGTGGGCTCAAGGCCAATCTGCATGAGATTCAGCGCTCGCATGTGCTGACCGCGTATGCGGAAACGGGCAACAACATCAGCAAGACCGCGCGCCGCCTGGGCGTGTCGCGCAATACGATCTATCGTGCCCTGCGCGGCAACAAGGATTAGCACAATCGTGGCGAAGGCTCTGCGGCGGCAGCGCGATCCGGCTGTAACTGGAGGCGCTGAAGCCCAGCCCCTCGTCGGGTTCAATTGGGAGTGTCGCCATGTTTGAACCGGAAAACGGTCTCGAAGCCCTGATGCAGGCTGCCGCAAGGGACGCCAGCATCGTTCCAGCATTCTATCGCGCGTTGCTCGAGACGGAGATCTACATTCTGACGCCGGAAGCGCCGATGAAACCTGGACGCCGTCGCTCGCTCAAATTTCAGGAGGAGATCAACGTTGCAACGGTCGACTTCCAGAACATGAAATGGCACCCCACCTTCACCTCAAAGAAGCGCATCTACGACTATATAAAGCAGCCTGAGGTGTGCCTTGGCGCCGCCGCGCGCAATCTGTTCGAAATGTTGCCTGACTCTAATTTCTGGCTCAATCCGTTGTCCGAATGTCAGAAGCCGCTGCCCGCCGCCGAGATCGCCCTCCTCATGAGTGGCGAGATCTTTCACATGCCGATTAAGTCCGCGCGATAGGCGCAGACTTCCTGCCAGATGCTGTCGGCCAAGCCGAATTATTTCGAAAAACGGCGCAGCGACATCAGTTCACTAGACCATCTGCCTGATTTCCTGAAGTGTGCCCGCAAGGCTCGTGGCGAGCCGGACGGATGGGAATTCGCCAGGCCGAGGTCGGAGCGGCGAGGACAATGATCGAATGAACAGAGGAGCGCTTTGGTATCAAGCCGGAGCGGCTTGCCGGGGATACCGCTTACGGGGCTGCTCCGATGCTGAACTGGCTGGTCGAGGCGAAGGGCATCGCACCACATATCCCCGTGTTCGACAAGTCGAAGCGAGATGACGGTACCTTCTCGCGCAGCGACTTTCGATATGATCCGACCAGCGACGTTTACCACTGCCCCGGCCGGAAAGCGGCTCGGGACGAGCGGCACCGTGCACGGGGGCAAAACGCTTTTGTATCGTGCGAGCAAGCTCGACTGCGACGCATGCCCGCTTAAACCGCAGTGCTGTCCAAAAGAACCATCGCGCAAGATCCCGCGCAACATACATGAGCACGCCCGGGACGTCGCCCGGTCGTTCGCTGGCACCGAGGGATTCGAGACGTCGCGACGTCAGCGCAAGAAGATCGAGATGCGGTTTGCGCACCTGAAGCGCATCCTGAGGCTTGGTCGGCTTCGGCTTCGTGGCCCACGGGGCGCCCAGGACGAGTTTGTTCTTGCTGCAATCGCTCAAAATCTGAGGCGCCTCGCGCGTTAGGGTCGGCGGATCAAAGCCGGTCGGCCTTACCGAATGGCCGAAAGACATCCGTCGGTTACAGCCGACTTTTGCGACAAAATCGGCCATGCCCGGACATCGCCACAGGCGGGGCTGGCTGACATGTCGCTTGCTTGACACCTCTCGTAGCGTTGGTCTCTAATCCCCAGGCAAGTCCTGAGGCTGGAGGCGAAATTTTCGCCGCCAATCAAGAATAAGGCCAACTGCTCCGCCAGGCGAGTGCCGGGTAAAGGAGCAGAGGCTAAAAATAGCTTCCTGGGAGGGAACAATGGACAGACGCCAGACAATCAAAATGCTTGGTGGTGCGGCGGCGATCGCCGGTACCGGTTTTCCGGGGTTTGCTTTTGCGCAGGCTCAAAAGGAAATGGTCACGGTCGTGAAGATCGCCGGCATTCCGTGGTTCAACGCTCTTGAAAAGGGAATCCAGAAGGGCGCCAAGGACTTCAGCATCAATGCCACCATGGTTGGACCGGCGAACGTCGATCCGGCACAACAGGTAAAGCTGCTCGATGACCTGATCGCCAAAAAGGTCAACGTGATCGGCTTGGTGCCGCTGGACGTCAAAGTGTGCGAGCCGGTGCTCAAGCGCGCCCAGGCGGCCGGCATCAAAGTCATCACCCATGAGGGCCCCGAACAAGAAGGCCGTGACTGGAATGTCGAATTGATCGATTCCGTTCGCTTCGGTGAAGTGCAGATGGAGCGTCTCGCCAAGGACATGGGCGGCGAAGGCGATTACGTGGTTTATGTCGGGACGTTGACGACGCCGCTTCACAACAAATGGGCCGACGCCGCGATTGCCTATCAGCAGAAGAATTTCCCGAAAATGAAGCTCGTCGCCGACCGTTTCCCCGGCGCCGACGAGATCGATACCAGCCAGCGCACGACGCTTGACGTGATCAAGGCCTATCCGAACCTGCGCGGCATTCTCGGCTTCGGCTCGAATGGGCCGATCGGGGCCGGCAATGCGGTGCGTCAGCAACGCCTTGGCAAGAAGATCGCCGTGGTCGGCACGGTGCTGCCGAGCCAGGCGAAATCGCTCATCGCGGATGATACCATCCGCGAAGGTTTCCTGTGGAATCCCACCGATGCAGGTTACGCCATGGTTGCAGTTGCCAAGCTCGTGCTTGATGGCAAGCCAATCACGGATGGCGTCGATGTTCCCGGCCTCGGCAAGGCTGCGGTCGATGTGGCCGGCAAGCAGATCAAGGTCGACAAGATCATGCGGATCAACAAAGAAACCATCGACGGACTGATCGCCGGAGGACTCTAGAACTACACCAGTCCCAGCCGCCTCGTCGCGCTGCATTCCCGGCTTTCCGGCCGGGAATGCGATCCGCGTCGAGGCGATCGCTTGACAAGCGGTCCCATTACAGGACGAAGCCTTGACGACTTTCCTGGAGATGTCCGGCATATCAAAGCGTTTCGGCGGCGTGCATGCGCTTCGCGACGTCGATCTGACGCTGGAGGTCGGAGAGGTGCATTGCCTTGTCGGCGAAAACGGATCCGGCAAGTCGACGCTGATCAAGATCATTTCCGGCGTCGAGGCGCCGGAACCAGGAGGCCGGATCGTCATTTCCGGCAAGGAGTACCCAAAACTAAGCCCGGTCTACTCCACCCATTGCGGCATTCAGGTCATCTATCAGGATCTATCGCTATTCTCCAACCTCACCGTCGTCGAGAACATCGCCATGGCGCACCATCTTGGCGGCGTCCACACGGTGAACTGGTCCTCTATGCGGGCCATCGCCATGGCCACAATGGCGAAGGTCGGCATTGAGGTCGATCCAGAAACAAAAGTCTCCGAACTCAGCATTGCCGGACGCCAGCTGGTCGCGATCTGCCGGGCCTTGGCGGCGGATGCCAAACTTCTTATCATGGATGAGCCGACGGCGTCGCTGACCCGCCACGAGGTCAACACCTTGATCAAGCTCGTCAGCGACCTGAAAAGAAGCGGTATCTGCGTCGTATTCGTGAGCCATCGCCTCGACGAGGTGCTTGAGATTGCCGAACGCGTGACGGTGTTGCGGGACGGCGCCAAGGTAGGCACCTTTGCCGCAGCGACCATCGACGGCAGCAAACTCAGTCACCTGATGACCGGGAAGGCTTTCGAGTATCAGAAACAGGTGCCCGACCTTGCCGTGGGTGCCGTTGTTCTCGAAGTCCAGGGCCTTACCCGCGATGGTGACTACGACGATGTGAGCTTGCAATTACGCGCCGGAGAAGTCGTGGGCCTTACCGGATTGCTTGGATCGGGCCGAACCGAGCTCGCACTGTCGCTGTTCGGCATGAACCCACCCGATCGAGGCACCATGGCGCTTGACGGCCACCGCATCGCGCTGAACACGAATGCAGACGCGATCCGTCGAGGCATCGCCTACGTATCTGAGGACAGGCTTACACTTGGCCTCATCCTTGACCAGTCGATCACCTCGAACGTCACGCTGACTGTGTTGGAACGTCTCGCTGGCGCGTTCGGCCTGATTGGCGCACGCGCGCGGCAAAGCCATGTTGCGCGATGGGTCGCCGAACTCGGAATCAAGGTCTCTGATCCCAACAACCCGGTCAAGACGCTCTCCGGCGGCAATCAGCAGCGGATCGTGCTCGCCAAATGGATGGCGACCAACCCGCGGGTGCTTATCCTCGATAGCCCAACGGTCGGTGTCGACATCCGCGCCAAGGATGGGATTTATGAGATCATCCGGCGGCTGGCCCGCGAGGGCGTCGCAGTGCTGATGATATCAGACGAAATCCCCGAGGTGCTTTATCACAGCCATCGCGTGCTGGTGATGCGCGAAGGGCGTTTGACTACTGACGTGATGGCCGCAGACACCTCCGAAGATGCGCTTCGGCAGGCAGTCAATGCCTGAATCGCGGTTTGCTTCATTTGGCAGGTTTCGGCGCAGCCATGAGTTCTGGCTGTTGATCGTGATCCTCGTGCTCTGCGCCAGCCTGGGCGCGGCGAACGGCCAGTTCCTGACCATGCAGAATCTGTTCGACCTGCTGACCTCCTACGCATTCGTAGGCATCCTCGCCCTCGGGCTGCTCGTGGTGCTGATCGCCGGCGGAATCGACATCTCCTTCACGGCGACGGCATCGGTGGCGCAATATGTCACGCTTACGGTGGCGAACGCATACGGCGCGAACTGGATCTGCGTTTTTGCGATCGCGATCGGCATTGGCGGTGCGCTCGGCGCCCTCAACGCGATCTTCATCCAGAAGCTTCGGATACCATCAATCATCGTGTCCGTCGCAACGTTGAACATTTTCTATGGGCTGCTGATTTTCTTCACGGGCGGTAAATATATCTATTCGTTACCCGACTGGTTCGCGACCGGGATATTCTGGTTCGAGTTCGATTGGGGCAAGGATACGTCCTACGGCGTCAACCTGCAGATCCTCGCGCTCGGGTTCTCATTTCTCTTCACCTGGCTCCTGCTCAATCGTAGCAATATCGGTCGTCAAATCTACGCCATGGGGGGCAATACCGATGCCGCGCAGCGACTCGGCTTCCATGTCTTCGGCCTCAACATGCTGGTCTATTGCTACATGGGGGTCATGGCCGGTATCGCCTCACTGGTCCAGGCGCAGCTTGCACAGTCCGTCGCTCCGACGGTGCTGGTGGGCAAGGAGCTCGATGTGGTTGCAGCCGTCGTGCTCGGCGGCGCCAGCCTGATGGGCGGCGTCGGCACCGTTCTCGGCACGTTTCTGGGGTTGGCACTGCTCGCCATCCTGCAGAATGGAATCATTTTGCTGGGCGTTTCGTCCTACTGGTCGCCATTTTTTGTCGGGTTGGTCATTCTGATCTCGGTCTCGGCAACAGCCTGGTCGCAGCGAGAACGGCGGCCCCGGAGCGCGCGGCCATGAGAAATGAGTCCACCCTCGCCCTTCGCGGACGCCTGATCCGTTTTGCCGGCAGCGGGACGATCGCAACCCTGATGCTGTTGTTGGTCGCGCTCTGGTTGGTGTTCGCCATTACCATCGGCGACCGGTTTTTCTCCGTCAACACGCTGCAATCGATGGCCTTCCAGATGCCGGAGCTCGGCATCCTTTCGCTTGCGATGATGCTGGCCTTGTTATCTGGCGGCCTCAACCTTTCCATCATCGCCACCGCTAATCTCTCCGGACTGACCATTGCCTTCCTGCTGACGCACTACATTCCGGGCACTCAGGGCATTGCCTGGGCCGGCGTACAGGTGCTGGCGATTGCGGCAGGGTTTGCCGTCGCGGCGCTGGTCGGCCTTGTCAACGGATTTGTCATCGCCTATCTCGGCGTTTCGCCGATCCTCGCAACCCTCGGCACCATGACACTCTGCAAGGGACTTGCGATCGGCCTGACGCGCGGCAATGTCATCTCCGGATTTCCGGAGCCCATTGTTTTCATCGGCAATGGAACGGTTCTCGGGGTGCCTTTTGCCCTGATCGTGCTGGCGCTCTGTGCGTTGCCGGTCGCGCTCATGCTAAACGCAACGCCCTTCGGGGCAAGGGTTTACATGATCGGCTCGAACGAGAAGGCAACCCGCTACTCCGGCGTCGATACCCGCGCCGTCCTGCTCAAGCTATATGTCCTCTCGAGCCTGCTCGCCGGTGTCGCAGCGGTCGTCATGCTGGCACGTTTCAATTCAGCCAACGCGGCATATGGCGAGAGCTATCTGCTCGTCACCATTCTTGCAGCAGTGCTCGGTGGCGTCGATCCATTTGGCGGCTTTGGCAAAGTCGGCGGATTGCTGCTTGCGCTGATAATCCTTCAGGTGATCTCCTCGGCGTTCAACCTCCTCAATCTCAGCCAGTTCCTCACTCTGGCGATCTGGGGTGGCATCCTGATTGCCGTTGCTGCGGTTCCTCATCTGGGCGGCAAAGCGCCCCGGTAGACAACGATGACAAGATCGGAAGCCTCTCCCCGGATCGCGGTTCTCGACATTGGCAAGACGAATCTGAAACTGCTGGTCGCGAGTGAGGACGGCTGGCCGCTCGAAACACTTTCGATCCCGAATGTGCCGACCACGGCAGGACCATACCTCGCCTATGATCTTGCCGGGCTGGAAGAGTGGTTCCTCGACACTTTGGCCGTGGTGACGCAACGCCACACCATCGGCGCGGTGATCGCGACCGCGCATGGGTGTGGCGCCGTTCTTGTCGAAGGTGACGAGCCAGTGCTGCCGATGATGGACTATGATGCGGTCTCGCCGCCTGAGATCGACCAGGCCTACGCCCGGATTGCGCCTGCCTATGATGAAGTGTTTTGCGGTATCAGCGGCGCGATGCGGCTCGGCAAGCAATTGCTCTGGCAGGAAAGCGCATATCCCGCCGAATTCGCCCGCGCGAAAATCTATCTTACGACTGCGCAGTATTTCGCCTTGCGGCTCGGCGGGTGTGCTGCAAGTGAAATTTCACAGCTCGCGGCTCAGAGCCATATCTGGGACCTTTGCCACCATCAGCCTTCCTCCCTGATGCGCAAGCGCGGCTGGGACCGTCTTCTGCCGGAGCGGGCATCCGCCGGTGCGGTGCTAGGGAGGGTTTCGGAGGCCGTAGCCAAGCGTACCGGCCTGGCGCGCTCGACCGAAATCCTCTGCGGCGTGCATGATTCCAACGCCAACCTGTTCCGCTACAAGGCCGCCGGCATGGCCGATACCTCGATCCTATCAACCGGCACCTGGATGATCGGCTTTCAGCGCGGCCTCGCGCTAGACAAGCTCGACGCCACACGCGGCATGGTGCTCAATATCGATGTCGACGGTGAGAACGTACCCTCCACGCTGATCGCGACAGGCCGCGAATACGACTTGATCAGCAGAGACCACGACGCTTCTGATGCAGCCGTCCTCACCGCATTGCCGAGTCTACTGGCCCTTGGAACCCTGGCACTCCCCTCCTTCGTTGGGGATGACGGACTGTTCCCCGGTGCAGCTCACCGCGGACGCATTATCGGACCGCGGCCCGAGACGCCAGCCGAATGGCAGGGGTTGGCAGTCCTCTACGCCGCATTCAGTGCAAACCGCTGTCTAGATGCGCTTGGCAGCTCGAAACACATCGTCATCGACGGTGGCTTCGCCGCCAACCTGCCCTTCGCGCGCGCTCTGGCCGCGTTGCGGCCATCGCAGAGCGTCTCGGTGAGCCAATCTCGGGATGGAACGGCGCTCGGCGCGGCGCTGCTGTGGCGGAGATTTTCGCGTACGATTCCGGTTTCGAGCGTGGTGCTTGAAGCTGTCACGCCGCTCGGCGAGGATGAGTGCAAACGCACCCTTTCCGCCGCCTATCAATCCTGGATTTCTTTTTCGGAGCACCCATCATGACAGACCGCAATCATGCCGATCTCCGCCAGGGCATCGTCGATACCTGCAAGGAGATGAACCGAAACGGTCTCAACCAAGGGACTTCCGGCAATCTTTCGCACCGGATTCCAAACGGCATGCTAATCACACCGACAAGCTTGCCCTACGAGCACATGCGGCCAGAAGACATTGTCGCGATGGATTTTGCCGCGAATTACCAGGGCAACCATCGCCCTTCTTCAGAATGGCGTTTTCATCGCGATATTCTGCGAGCGCGGGACGACATAAACGTCGTGCTTCATACGCATTCCACCTTCAGCACCATTCTCGCCGTGCACGAGCGTGGCATTCCCTGCTTCCACTACATGGTCGCGGTAGCCGGTGGCAACGATATCCGTTGTTCGCCTTATGCCTGCTTCGGCACACAAGCGCTGTCGGATTATGCCGTCGATGCGCTCGAAGGACGAAATGCCTGCTTGCTCGGCCATCATGGCTTGATCGTAACGGCGCAGACATTTGAAAAGGCGCTTTGGCTTGCCGTGGAGGTGGAGACCCTGGCGAAGATGTATGTCCACGCGCTGGCGATCGGCGAACCTCCGCGCCTCAGCGAGACCGAAATGGCACAGGTCCACGAACAGATGAAACGCATGGGCTACGGCCAGGCGCCCGATCTTGACGACGTCGGTGATGTTCCACGCGCCATGCCTCAGTCGAAACTGGCGCCACATTGACTCAGAGTGTCGTTGAACGCGGCTAGTCTTCTCTTCGCTAAGGAAACTTGCAAGCAACTCTACCAGCCGCTGGTGATCAAGCGAAAATTGTCAGACAGCGAGCCAATATCCCTTGTGAATATCGAACTTCACGGCGCCGTCGTCACGCATCTTCAACAAGAGCGATTGGCAATCGTCCTCATGCTTTATGTTCACGCGCTTCATGATTTCGAAAACCTTCAGAGGCTTTTCGCCAAGGGCAATCAGAATCTTTTCTCGATCAGTCATTGGGGCTCCTTGTATCGGCATCGGCGACGGTACGCGCTGTACCGATCGTCTGCAACGGCCGCGTTCGCTTGACGAGGTCCGTTCCGGGTCACCAGGCCCGAAGCTGCCGCGCCAATACAACAGCACGGAGCGTGCTTCGCTACCCCCAGCGCGACGACCACACCGGATACGTGCTCTTTTCGTTCGTGCACGGCCCGCGAGGGTGTCAGGCAAGCTCGCCTGCTGATGAGTGGGAGGTGACAGCATCCACGATCCTTGCCTTTCCGGTCGACGGAAGCGGTTTCCGCATTTGATGATGAAGTCGGACATCTCCGGTAAAGCGGAAGTCAGCCATAACGCCAATTATGTCGGCTGAGGGCCATGAGCAGACGTACTACGCTCGTTCAACGCGGATCGAACTGTGCGCCTTCCAAAAGGTACCGAAGCGCTCACCACCGGCTTCGTTTCGCCCATATTGCCTCACCAATAAGGCAGGATATTCGCGGCTCCCTTTCGGTCACCGAAACGATCCGGTCCCTGGGCACGCCGCCGGCAACCTCGAGCACGAGCTTTGTTCGGATCGCCTCCTTGAACCCATCACGGCTTCTGATCGTCACCATAAACGAGCCTGACCCGCCAATCACACAATCCTCGTAATAGAGATCGAGGTCGTCGATGTCCATTTGCGACGGAAGCCTTCCTTCGAGCATGATCGGCAATCCGTTGATGGTAATGCCCCTTGCCAGCGCCGCATCACGTGCGATGGTAACTGGGCTTCCGTCGTTGTTCACGCCATCGCCGGAAACGTCGATCACACGCCGCAGTCCACGATACGGATCCGCATCGAACAGCGGCAATGCGAAATTTATCGCGCCAGAGATCGAGGTGCGTGAGCCCGTGCGAACCGGCGCTTTCGCGATTTCCGCCGCCACCACAGCTGCAGATTCGCGGCTGTCGATCAATCTCCACGGCACGATGATTTTCTGATCGTTCGGTCCAGACCATTCCACATAGACCAGGGCCAACCTTCGGTTCGGCCCGGCCTTGAGCGCCTGGAGAAATTCGTTGGAAACGATGGCCTCCGCGTAACCCTCGCGCTGAAGCAAAAGCTCGCCAGGATCCATTGAATAGGAGACATCAACAGCAAGAACGAGTTCGACATCAACCGATGGCTGCTCGCTGCCGGCAACCACTCGGTACCCCGAATTGAGGGCGGCCGTGTTGGCGACTTCACCTCCGGCGATCACTCCGGCGATCAATGCCGCTGCGATGGAGACACGATGAAGCATGGTGGCCTCGCTGCTGGTTCCTCTTCATGGTGGCAGAAACGCCGCTGCCTGATCGATCGGTCCAGTGCCGGGTGCGGATTGATGCGAGCGCGCGAAGACGAACCGAGATGTCACATGTATTTCGGAGGCGGCTTTGCCGTCCTGGCCGATGAGGATCAATCCGGCGCCGCCATTTGCTACATTCAGAACCATCGGCTCGCCACTCCACGTCTTGATTGGCTCCATTCCGATGATGAGAAATTCGCCGATAGGCTGGTCAAGATATTGGATGCGCAATTGCGGACCGACTTCGGCTGCCGCGAGTTCGAAGCCGAGCTGTCGAGCACGCGCGTAAACATCGGCCAAGGTCACAGTATCGGACGTGAATCCAAGCTGGGCTGGCGATACGAGGACAAGCTCCACGTCTGTCGTGCGAGAGCCAAGCATGAATGTCGGTCGAGCAAGTATTTCAGCGGCCTGCCCACCGATACCGCAGCCCATGCCGTCCAGTTTATTGCGCAGTCCAAGCGGATCAGCGAAGGTACCAATGGTGATGGTCTTCCATGTCGCCACATCGCGGCCGGACTGAATGAGTTGCTGGGACACTTCGGCGGGGCGCGTCTTGAGCTTCAGCTGGTTTTGCAAGACATCGCGAGCCGTGCATTGAGCCCGCGCTGGATTGGTTGCGAACTGAACGATGCAGGCCGCGCACAGTATCGCCACAACGAAGTAACGGCTGCCCCGGCGCGCGCGCGAATGACGGTCGACTCCGCCGCAATGCGCCCTTCCCGCTGTGATGGCTATCGAAAACCTCTTCCGCATTTGCAATCTCGCGAGAAGAAAGAGACCACCGTTTACTGTTGCGCACTGGACACACACTTCGCGCCCTGTGAGCGCGGTGCAGCTTTCTCGGCATCGCGTTATTCGGTTACCGCGGGCTCAGGGCAGCGGCTCTCCGGTTGTCAACGTAGTGCAGGTCTGCGGGAAAACCGTACGAAAAGGCACGATAAAGGACGAAATCGGGCTCTGCCGCTGCCTTGAGACGCACTTTCCGGTCCGCTAAGATCAATGGCGGGAGGTGTGCGCATGACCTGCCTGCGGCTGAACGGATACACGCTCAATTTGGATCAGGCGCAGTTATTTGACCGGCACGGCCAGGCCGTTGAGCTGCGGCCTCAGGCTCTGGCAGTGTTGCTTGAATTGGGGCGCCGTCCCGGAGAGCTGGTTACAAAACTCGATCTCGGTGCGCGAGTGTGGCCGGGCGTTTCGGTCACCGACGACTCGCTCGTGCAATGCGTGGTCGAGATCCGGCGCGCGCTCGGTGACAGCCGGCAGCAAGTCGTGCGGACGATGCCACGACGTGGTTACCTTCTGATCGTTGACGCAGCCGACACGGCGCCGCGCGATGTGCGAAGATTCTATCGCCTGGCCGCCGCTCTTGCGATGGTGGCAGTCGCGATCGTGCTGGTCTGGCAACTTCTACTGCTCGGCGCCGGCTCCGGGCCCCCCAAGGTACACAACAGGATGGTGGCCGACGTTGCGGTTCTACCCCTGCGCGTACTCAACACCTCTCAGGAAGGCAGTCCGGACGGCAACGGATTAGCCTACATGATTGCCTCCGAACTTGCGCGCAACCCCGACCTGCACATCGTCTCAACCCTCGCCACAGCCGAGCTTAGCGGCAAGAACCTGTCGCCGGCCCAGATCGCCGCGATGACCCGCGCTCGCTACCTTGTGGATGGCAGCGCAGAGAGACGCGGCGACCGGCTGCAGCTCCACGTGCAATTGATCGATTCCGGCAACAACCGCATCGTCTGGAGCGGCCGGTTCGAGCCCACTGCGCAGGACCTGCCCGACGTTACTGAAACGTTGATCTCTCGGATCAGCGCCTCGCTTGGTGCAACCGTGCGCGAGTCGGACCGGGCGGCGTTACGGAGCCGCGCGCCGGCCTCGCTTGATGTGCATGCGCGCGTGCTGCGCACGCTTGCGCTGACCATGGCACCAAGTTCCGAGAGCCTCCGCCAAGCGCGGCAGGAACTCGAACTGGCGGTCCGCCTTGATCCGAACTACGCGCCCGCGTGGACGGGACTCGGACTGGTGAAGAAGATGCTGATTTTTGGCCATCACGATCCTGGGCTCAGTCATCAGGACTTGCCGCAGGCGATCGCCGACGTCAGGCGCGCGATTGCGCTGGACCCGCTGCGTGCCAGTTCGTGGCGAGTGCTTTCCTTAGTAACCGACGCAGGTCAGGACCCTGAGTCAGCGGTGAGCGCGGCCGAGCGGGCGATCGAGCTCGGCCCTGGCGATCCGGACAACTGGGTCGTCCTTGCCGGTGCATTGCATTATGCCGGTCGAACCCAGGCAGCGATTGAAGCCTTCGAGAAGGCGATCTCCTGGAACCCGGTACGCCCAGCACACTACGCGCTCTACGGGGCAAGGCTGCGCTATTCCGTGCAGGATTACGAGGATGCGCTGCGTTTCGCCCGCGAATGTATGGATCGAACACCTGCGATAGGTGTCTGCAAGGCGGTCTGGCTATCGTCGCTTATTCGTACCGGCCATGCCGCCGACGCCGAGGCGGCGTGGCCCGCTTTGGTCGCGGCCGCACCCTCTTTGCAGACGTACCGGATGACGCCGCGGAATACGCCGATGGCTCTGGCGGTTGATGAGGACCTCGACAGACTTCGCAAGAGCAACACCTCGGCAATGGCCCAGTAAAGCTTCAGGCGCGTGAACCTGATGTGATCATTCCAAGTTGGCCTTTTTCGGCGCAGAAGAGGCTTCGAGGCTGTTCCGGATGGAGTGATCCGCGTCGCTTTGCCGTTTGAGGCCGGTGTCAGCTCGTTCTAAGGGCCGCCAACAGGCGACGTCCAGAAGCTACCAACTGAAGTGGCCTTTATTCAACTGTCTCTCTTCAATTTCGACATGACATCATCTCCGCCCGTGAGAACGTATCGAAGCGCGTACCCGATCAGCCAAGACGCCGCCGCTAGGCCCAGGCCAACCATTGCTAGATAGATGTTGATTCGATCCCAGGCGAAGCCAGCCGCAATAAGCGTCATCCATGCTTGCTCTACCGCCCAGAAAAACCTGTAGAGGACATCCCCAAGTGTAGTTGCCAAAATCACCTCCTGCAGGAGTATGAGTCCGAAGCAGTCTTCATTTTGTGGCAGCTTTCTTTCGGCGAGGTCGGCTTAGGCTCCGCCATTCGCGTACACTCTAGCTAAAGGTAAACTCGCTAAATTGTAGTATCAGACAAAGTTCAATTTCCTCGTTTGCGGTTCGGACACGGATCGACTTCCTGCTCGCCGAGAGGTCAGGAAAGTATTCGTTGCCGAAAACCGTGCCGCCGCTCGCCGGCACCGACCTGCCGCCGGTGCATGCCGCGCCTGCGCGCGCCCAGGTGCTCTTGGCGGCCGAGGGGATGCGACGCAGATCGCGCGCTGCTCGAACTGTGGCTGGACGATGCGGTAGCCTGATGAGGCGTTCGCGAATTTGTGTGCGTGTCAGTCGCGGAGCTCGCCATCAATATCTGGACTCTCCGGTTCCACGCGCCATAATGAGGCGATGGACGGGATATCTAAAACCTTAAATTGTGCGCGTTGCGGCAAGCCGCTAGTCCTGATAGCGCGACCGGATGGCAAGGGCCCACTCCGGCCGACATGCTTGCATTGCGAGGAAGCCGATCCGATCACGTCGCCCGAGGTCGCCAGGTGGTTTGCTGGGGAATTGCAGCCGCCGAAGGGATAGGCCGTGAGGATCGCTGCCATGGCCGCGACTGCCGCAGAGTGCCGAGCTTGAGATGCTCGGGGACGACCGTCGTTGGCCTCAATTGTGTCGACAAATTACGGTACTGATTCGCCAGTGAGCCAGCGTCTCGCAATCGGTTGGTCCTTTGGCCTCTGAATTCACAAGTCACCGACGCGAGTGGCGTGCAATGGGGCCCGGCCCAGCCGGGCCTTTTGTCCTTTGTGAATTATGTGCACTCACTGCACCCTGGGCCCACCGCGCCGCATCGCGACCAAGGACCCTCGTTGGCGCGAACTCACAAATATTTGGCCTGAACTGCCAAGATACAAACTGCCCTTTTTACTATGGCGACCCAGTTGGCCCAACGCACGGGGTGCACTTCGACCGGGGATCGATGACCAATGCGTGTCTTTTTTAGTTGCTTGTTTTGCGGGGCGCTTCACAGCGCTATCCAAATAAGGCGGCCGGTCGTGGCAAGCGGGCGCTTCGATTGCAAAGCGTGCGGGCAGACACTGCATCGATGGTGGGCCGTATACGACTTTACAGATTGGAAGGGGCCGTTCGACCAGTAGCGGGCGCGGCCAATCCGGGTCGCCGCACCTTGCCGGCCCCGCTTAAATGCGCCTATGCCCGTCCTCACCCGCCGGCGCGATCCGCACCGCAGCGATTGCTGGCACATCCACTCTGACGACATCACGTCGGCAGCATAGCAAAGCCGTCGGAAACCCCAGACTCGTCCGAGGTTTGGCAATGGCAGTGCGGCTTCTATCCCGGCTCGAAGCCCGGCGAGCACTGCAAAGGCTCGGCGCCGTCGTTCGAGGCGGCTCCCGTGCGGCGTTCGAGGTGGCATGGAGCGAATATCTGCCCAAAAGCACAGAGGCCAATTTCCGGGCCTCGCGCGTTCATGAGGCGTGGACTCGCGAGAAATACGCGCGCTTTGATTGCGGCGAACGGATACCGTCGGACTGGCGTCAGCATGGCTGAATCCGATGGTTGCTTACGCCGCTTTGACACTCGGATCGTGCTGCCCAGCGGCACCGAGCTCATCACGTTGCCCGATGCGATCCGGCACTTCAGCGAGACGGTGCCAAAACGCGAGCACAAGCACCCGCGCGTACTTCTCGCCGCCACCGCGCTGACCGACGCCGCCGAGGGCCGAACCGCGCAGCGATTGCCTCGGATACCGCTGCGCACCTCCTATCGTCCGCATCTCAACATATCCTCGGATTGTCGCCATTGTCGCAAATGCGACCGGGCACGCCCCGGACCGACGGACCGAACCATATTGGAATGCCCTCCCAGACAATCCAGCAGCCGCCGGGGCCGGTATTGAATATATGACAGGGCTTGCCGTACACCGTGATGCGCGTTGGCCCGGCTGCGAATTTCTCGCGAGCCACGGCGGTCGTTGTAAGGACGGTGATCGCGATCAATCCAGTCGCCAAGAACTTGATTGTGGTCATCGAGCTTGTCCTTTTGACCCTTGATGGGGGCTGCGACCTTAGCCTGTTTCCTGGGCCAGTGGAGGACCGGATGCGCTTGCTCGTTCGCATCCTGCCTGACGAAGCTCACAGTAGGTAACGGCAAGGACCTATTTGCCCAATCGTCGCAAAGAGTGGCGTTTGGCGCCGGAACGAGGACAAGAGCAAGACGCCCCGGCTCTGTGATTTATTGGGCCTCAAGCGCTTCACGCCGCACGATCTCCGCCGAACGGCGCGCGTCGGCGGTCAAGGCGTCAAGTAAAGCGCGAGCCACGCCAGTCGATTAGACTATTAGGCTCGTAAAGAAGGGCTTGGTTATCTCGACGACCGAGGGTTCTCTCTCATCAGGAGTGGCGGCGGTGACAAACTCGCTTTTGCAGTTAAAGCAGCGCCAAAGGTCATGGATTTCTTGGGCATTGACGCGCTCACGCCACTCTAGATGGACCAACCCAGAACCACATTGAGGGCATTTTTCTGGATGGGGCGTCGAGAAGATTGATGCCATGTGGAACCTCCCTCGTTTTCGGCGCAGCGTACGACTGTCTGGGCACCTTGGAATTGATCCACAACAAACAATTTGCCCATTTGTCATCGCCGGGCGGCTTCCAGGTCCGGGACCGTCGAGTGCTGGCGCGCGCCCTCCGCAATCGGGCCTTGCCAGTTGGTACCTTGCCAGTTGGTACACAAAGGGCGGCGATGTGGCGCATGTCGAATACGGAAGCCGTGATCTTCATGGGTTGGAACGCCCAGAGCCCGCAAAAGGTTAGATAGATTGCGCACCATCGCGGCGGCCTGGCCGCACGCTGGATTGGAGGCAGCACATGAAAATCGTGGACGAAGACGGCGAGATCATCGCAACAGCATCCGATGACCATACTTTAATCGGCGGCCACCACCGCCTCGCAGTGGCGGCCAGCCTCGGTAAAAGACTGTTCTGGCGAGATACCGGCGAACCAGTGAAGCTTGATAACTTCTTCAAGCATTATGGAAGTTCTCTTCGACATACAGCCTGAGCCGCTCGCCGAGCGTACGTTGTTCGGCGCATCGCAACAACGCCAACGAGGATTTTTGCCATCGCGCATTCCTGGTTTAATTTTTATGCGGTCCCGTACACAAAGGCGGCGCGCGATGTGGCGCAAGTGCGACAATCGATCACCCCCGGTTTGGCCCTGGTCTCCGAGGGACCCCGGAAAGCAAATAGGGGCATCGTTGGTTCGCGTCTGACCGCTCTTGCCATCAGCCCCGCTCCATTTAAGCTCTCCCTCCCTTTCCCACGCGCCGCTGGCGTGATCGAGGCGGTCGAGGCGGTGCGGCCGGCGGCACTGGCGCAGAGGCGATGCCGCAACGAAGGTTCGAGCGAAAGAAATCAACTGCGACATCTGTCGCAGTTGGGAAGCGCACGGGCAAGAATGGTAACGCCCGCAAGGTGCCGGTCGAGCGGCGCGCCTTGGCCGCCTGGGTCGAGCCTGTGTCACGTCGCGAGATCTGGTCACTTCAAATGACCAATTGCGCGGGCCCGCCGCCGATCTATCAGGTCTGCCTCTTCACGATTTCAAATCCGTTTGCGTGCAATTCCAGCAGTATGCCCTGTGCCAAGTGCGTGCACTCTTCAGACTTGATCCAGTGCGGACTTCTCCAATCCGGGTCGTCTTCCTTTGGGTAACTGGTGAAGGCGGAGCGAATGGCGGCTTCGATCACGTCGATGGGATTGTCCGACATCTGCATCCCTCACGCATTTGGCGAAATAGATCAAAATCCTGGGAATTAAAGAACAAGCCCAGCCGAACACTCACCCGGCGGCCCTCTCCGTTCAGAAGAACGTCACCGCCATCAATGGTTTGATCTAGGTCAACGCTGTGCCTCGGGCTCAGGCACGTGAACGGATCGCACTAAATTTAACGCGGTATGATGAATTGCAAATATATTCATACGGCGCGGTCGCGCGGTCCCGGCACTTGCCTCTGGCCCTCACAAAGGACCCGGAACTGCACCAATGACCGCACCCGGCGCGGCGTCACTGGGCCAGAGAGGGCTGCGGTAATGCCGAGAGCGGTCGTCGGCAGGCGGTCGCCATCGTTTCAAGCGCCCGGCAAATCAGGAGGCGAAGCCGCCGGTACCGCCGCTTTGACCTCCGCCAGCGCCGCTTGCAAGGCGGCTTCCTTAGTGTGGTCGAGAGAAGTCTTTAGCACCGTGCCGCCTTCGCCTTTTAGCCTCTCAAGAACCTTGTCTGCCGTGACTTTGCGCACCAGTACGAAGAGCGCTGCGGTTCCGGGTTGAACGGCGGCAGCGGTCTCTTTCATCCATTTATCGTTGATGCCGACATCCGTTAAATATCCGCTGAGTGTGCCGGACGCGACGCCAAGGGCAGCACCAGCAAGCGGCATCAAAAAGATCAGGCCAATCAGCGTGCCCCAAAAGGCGCCAGTAGCCGCACCAGCAGCCGTGGTATTGATCAGTTGATTTAGTTTGATGTTTCCGTTGCTGTCTTTCACCGCGATCACGGCATCGCCGAGTTCGATCAAATACTCCTTCTGCATGGCCAGCAATTTTTGACGAACTTCCTCCGCCTTCGCCTCGGTTGGAAATGCAATTACGACAAGGTCGCTCATCTGTTCTGCTCCTCTACTCGAACGATTGCTGCCCATGCGAGAGAGGATGCGCCCGGTCGCGCGGGACAGGCAAGCCGCTACGGATAGCGGATGACGGCGCTCCGGGCACAACGGGAGGCGGCGGGCACACCCGGCACGGGCGGACCGGCTCGCGAGAACCGACAAGATGAGGCGTCAGGGTACGAGTCAGGAGACCGCTAACGCCTCTCCCCACACGACGCAGATTTGCGATTGCAGCAAAAAATGAGCCGCGCGCGGAAATCAGACGCCCCAACGCAGAGCTGCGGTCTGCACCGGGGCATCCCATAATGCCGTGGCTTTGCGATCGAGCACAGATACGGTGATCGAGACACCGGCCATGTCGAGGGATGTGACGTAGGAACCGGTCAGGAAGCGCGTCACCGTGATCCCCGCGCGATCCAGAGTCCGCTTTGCGGCATTGACCATCAGATAGAGTTCGATCAGAGGCGTCGCACCAAATCCGTTAATGAGAAGCAGCACTTCACTGCCCTTGCTCGGCGCAAGATCCTTCAGGATCGCGTCGAGCACCTCGGCGGCGATCGCATCGGCGGAAGCCAACGGTACCCTGCGCCGGCCAGGCTCGCCATGAATGCCGACGCCCATTTCCATTTCATCGTCGGCCAACGTGAAATTTGGCCGTCCGGCGGCCGGCACAGTGCATGGCAATAGAGCTACACCCATCGAGCGCGTACGCCGGTTGACTTCATCGCCGAGCGCCTTGAGCGCGGCAAGCGGCATTCCGGTCTCGGCAGCGGCGCCGACCATTTTCTCCACGATCAACGTTCCAGCGACACCGCGACGACCGGTCGTGTAGGTCGACTTTTCGACCGCCACGTCGTCGTTCGTCACCACGCTTGCGACTTCTCGGCCGGCCATCTCGGCTGCCATGGTGAAATTCATCACATCGCCTTCGTAGTTTTTGACGATGAACAGCACACCTGCGCCGGTGTCGACGGCCTCCGCAGCCTCGATCATCTGATCTGGCGTCGGCGAGGTGAAGACCTGGCCAGGACAAGCCGCGTCGAGCATGCCCAGGCCGACAAAGCCCGCATGCAGCGGCTCATGTCCCGAGCCGCCTCCCGAAATCAGCGCGACCTTGCCCGGTTTCAACGTGCGACGGCGCACAAATTTGCGCTCGGCGCCGAGAAGCAGGATATCCGCGTGCGCTGCGGCGAGGCCGTCAAGACTTTCTTCGAGTACAGTATCGGCGCTGTTGATCAGCTTTTTCATGAGCGTTCTCCCAGTCCGGTCTAAAGTTCGATTCAATGGCTAACCGACGCTTTCCGCAAAGCGCGCGAGCTGCGCGGCTAAATCCACGATGAGCTGCTCGAGCGCACGATTCTTCTTGTCGTCACCAAGTTCAGGAACGGTCACGGTAATGACACGCGTGCGCGCTTCGCGGTGGGGTGCGCGCAGTCTTCCGGGGTGCGCGCGGCCATACGCATCGAGAAATGCCGCACGCTCGGCGCTGGACGGATGGCAGACGTCGAAGATGACCGCGACATGCTTCGCCGGGATCGGCACCAGATAAGCCGGATTCGTGATTTGACTCACGAACGAACGATTCTTGCCCAGCGCCGCCGCAAGCTTCAGGCGCGTCCCCGAGGGCCGATTGTCGAGTACCTTTCGCAGGATTATTTTGTATTCTGCGACATTCTTGTCACCGGGCGTGTCCTTGCCGACATCGTCCTTCATGAACTCACCTTTGCGATTGCGGCCTTGAGCCGTGCGACGGCAATCGGCGACACAGACAGAGTTGTCAATCCGGTCGCGAGCAGCGCCGCCGTCAGGTGAGTGTTGGCCGCGGCGTCGCCACAGAGCGAAACCTCGACGCCACGCTTTAGCCCAGCCTCGACGGTCGCGGCTATCAGTGCCAGCACAGCCGGATTGCTGGTATCATTGAGGTCAGCGACTGCGCCGATGTCGCGCGCCGCCGCCATGGTGTACTGGGTTAGATCGTTCGAACCGATGGAATAAAATGCAGCGCCAAAATCCGCTGCACAGAGCGCCGCCGCTGGAACCTCGACCATAATGCCGAGCGGCGGGCGAGCACAGGCAACTCCTTTCGCTTGGAGGGCTGTGAACTCCGCGTCAAGTATTTCGTTCGCGCGGTCCAATTCCGACGGGACCGCAACCATGGGCAACATCACTTTCAGCGTGCCATGGACAGCCGCACGGCAGAGCGCGCGGAGCTGCATGCGAAACACCTCCGGCCGCGCGAGCGAGAGGCGGATACCGCGGAGGCCGAGAAACGGATTGCTCTCACCTTCGACCGTCAAACCGGGAACCTGCTTGTCTCCGCCTGCATCCAAGGTCCGGATCGTCACCGGCTTATCTTGGGCCCAGACGAGAATGTCTCGATAGACCCTGTATTGCGTTTCCTCGTCCGGCAGGCCGTGGGCCGCCTCGAACAGGAATTCCGTGCGTACAAGGCCGATGCCGTCGCAAATTGCGGAATCAAGGTTTGCAAGGTCTTCAGGCCCGGCGACATTGAGCAGAACCGCTATCCGCCGACCATTGGCGACGAAGGCAGGCGCAAGGCTGGTCTCCTCGGCGACAGCCAGTTCGGCCTTCGCAGCCGCCATACGCAGCTCAAAGAGACGGATGGTCTCCGGCTCCGGATCGAAGATGACCCTTCCGGCGTCGCCGTCTACCAGCGCCAAGACTGGTGGCTGTCCATGCCACGACAACGGACCTAATCCAACGACCATCGGCGCCCCGCGCGCACGCGCCAACATGGCGACATGCGAGGAAGGTGAGCCACTGGCCAGCGCGATCGCGCCGCCTTGCGACCAGTCAGTCGCAAGAAAGGTCGAAGGCGTGATATCTTCAGCCGCAACAATCGAACCGCCCGCGATTCCGGCGACAACATCCACACCGCCCAGATGCGCAAGCACGCGATCGCGGATGTCAACGATATCAACGGCCCGGGCACGGAAATATTCATCTTCAGCCGCGCGATAGCCGGCGATCTCTAGGTCGAGCGCCCGGCGCCAGGCATGGTCGGCAGCGATCCCGATCGCGATAAGTTCATATGCCGTATCTGTGAGTGCATCGTCTTCCAACATGGCGGCCTGGAACTCCAGAATGTCTGCCGCCTCACTCTGAATCGTCTTGATCTGCTCGGCGAGTTGCGCCCTCGCCCCCCCAATCGCCGCCCGCAGCGCTGCAGCCTCCTGCTCCGGATCCTCGCTCGCCATTCGCCCCGCCACGGCCGCAGTCAGCACGGCGACCGGCCCGAACGCGAGGCCCGGCGATGCGGCACGGCCGATAAGTTGGATCTCTGCCACTGCCGTTAAGCCTCACCAAAACCGTCATGCACAAGCGCAAGCATGGCAGCAAGCGCCACCTCTCCGTCCGGTCCGGCGACCCGGAAATGCAGCGTCGCCCCCTGCGGAGCTTTTACACGCATCACCTTCACCGGACTCTTGGCATCCGTCCAAGGCCCGTCTCCAGAGAGGGCGAGTTCGATCTTTGCGGCAAACCTCTTCGCACACTGCGTGAGCTTGACCGACGGCCGCGCATGAAGTCCGACCTTGTTGACGAGAACCGCCGAGGCGGTCAGCGGCACCGACGTCTCACCTGCCCGGCTGGCGTGGGCATCATGCATAGAATTCCTCCGCGCTACGCTTGACGGCTGCGAGCGATGAGCCACCCGAGGATTCCGTCGCTGCAATCACCGCTCCTTCGACCACCGGAGCATTGCAGACGACGACGCGCGCCCTTCGATCTTCAGCCAACATTTCCACCGCCATCTCGGAATTTGTCTCCGCTCCACCGAGATCAACGAGCACAGCCACACCTGCTGCGGACCACGCCGCCTCGATCGCCTCCAGGATTCCAGCAACATTCGTGCCGAGCCCTCCATCGACATCGCCGCCGGTCCAGGCGAGCGGCACCGCATTGCCCACCATCTGGCGCACCATATCTGCCGCGCCTTCCGCTATCTTGGGGGAATGTGAAACGATAACGATTCCGACATTGCCGCCATTTGGATTGTTCATGACCTTGCCTCGAATTCCAATACTTTGACTGCAGCCCCGATCAACAGGGACGTTGAGCGCGAACCGGGGTCCATGTGACCAATGGAGCGTTCGCCGAGAAAAGAAGCCCTGCCGCGAATAGCGAGCATCGGCGTCGTGCGATCGGCCGCCTGCACCGCTTCTAACGCAATCGCCCGCGCATCGCCGCCTGCAGCCAATACCGCTTGCACGGGCACCAGGACATCCAGCAAGGTTTTCTGTCCTGCCTCCGAGCGTCCGCGCGCCTTTACGGCATTGATTGCCATATCCGTAGCCGCGACAAACTCCGCGCGTGTTGGCTGCTCTGGAAGCGCCTTGCCCAACTCCATGAAGAAGGTGCCAACCAGCGGCCCAGAAGCTCCGCCAACCTTCATGACCAGCGTCATTCCGATCGACTTCAGCATTTCTGGCAGAGACTTGTCCGCAAGGCCGGGCAACGTCGCGAGCACGGCCTCGAAGCCGCGTTTCATGTTCAGCCCATGATCGCCGTCACCGATCGCCTGGTCGAGGCTGGTCAGTTCGTCGGCGTGCTGGATCACCGATTCCGCAAGCGCCCGCACCAGATTCTCCCTAGAGGTCCGATCGAGACTCATGCCGCGACCCTCCCGCCGGCCGCATCGAAGAACAGCGGCCTGTTAAGGCGTAGCGACACGACGTCGCCGACGTCTAACCTCGCCTCAGGGTCCGCCAACGTCACGACAGGTTGGCCACCGAGATCGAGATGGACATGGCTCTGGTCGCCGAGATGTTCGACCCGCGTGACGGTGGCCGACACGTCCCCGCCGCTGCGTGCGATCGCCAGGTGCTCGGTACGAGCGCCAATCGTCTTAACGCCGGGCGGAACGCCGGCAAATAGAGTTGCCGGCAGCAGGTTGATCATCGGCTGGCCGAGCCGGGCAGCGACATAGGCGTTGACCGGGTTCTCGTAAATTTCGCGCGGCGTGCCGATCTGCATCAGCCGCCCGGCCTCCATCACGCCGATGCGCGATGCCATGGTCATAGCCTCGGTTTGATCGTGGGTGACGTAGAGGATCGTCGCGCCGAGATCGATCTGGATGCGCTTAAGCTCCAGGCGCATTTCACCGCGCAGCTTGGCATCGAGCGAAGAAAGCGGCTCGTCCATCAGGTAGATCGAGGGCGAGCGCACCAGAGCGCGGCCAATCGCAACGCGCTGCATCTGCCCGCCCGACAACTGGGTCGCCTTGCTGTGGAGCTTGGCCTCGATATGGAGAAGACGCGCAACCTGTTCAACCTTTGCGCGAATTTCGGCCTCCGGCAGGCGCCGAGTCGGCGCGCGTAGCGCAAAGGCCATGTTCTCGAACACGGTCAGATGCGGGTACAACGAATATTGCTGGAATACGAAGGCGACGTCACGATCCGCCGGCGCATCACTGGTCACATCGCGTCCGTCGATGCGGACCGAGCCGCTGTCGGGCGCCTCTAATCCGGCAACGAGACGCAGCGTCGTTGTCTTGCCGGCGCCGGTCGGCCCCAGCAACGCAACGAATTCGCCATCTCCAATGGTGAGGGACAGATCGACGACGGCTTGCGTCTTGCCAAACGCCTTGGAGACCGCCCCGATCTCGACGTCAGCCATGCTTGCCTCCCTCGTGCAATGCGGTGCGTATTGCCCGTCCCGACCCCTGGTCGAAGAGCGACAACGTATCGGGCCGAAAATCGAGCCCGACATTCATCCCAATCCGAAAGGGCATGCTGGCGGGCGAGCGGGCCTTGAGAGCGCCGTAAGGCGTCGTCACCGTCACGATCTGCGTCGTGCCGAGATATTCCGACCCATAGATCTCGCCCCGCACCATGCCGCTATCGGAAAAACGCACATGCTCGGGTCTGACGCCCAGGACAAGGTCGCTCTCCACCAGAGCCTCGCGTGCGGTGGGTATCGCAACGTCGCGATCCCCGAGCCGGATCGCCTGCGCCCCGGCTTGCAGGCTGCCGCGAAACGGCAGGAAATTCATCGCTGGAGAACCGATAAAGTCCGCGACGAAGAGCGAAACAGGCCGGTCATAAATGTCGCGCGGACTCGCAATCTGCTCGACCACGCCGTTGTTCATCACCGCAATCAGGTCCGCCATTGCCATGGCCTCCAGTTGATCATGCGTGACGTAAACGGTGGTCGCGCCAAGCCGGTCATGCAGCGCGCGCAATTCCTGGATCATCGCCTCGCGCATCTCGGTATCGAGCGCTCCGAGCGGCTCGTCCATCAGGAAGCACTTCGGCTTGCGGACGATCGCCCGCCCAAGCGCGACGCGCTGACGGTCGCCGCCGGTGAGGGTCGAAACCGACCGATCAAGGAGGTGGGAGATACGCAGGATCCGAGCGGCCTCCACCACGCGCCGGTCGCACTCCGCGGCTCCGATGCCCTCGCATTTAAGCGGAAAGCCGATATTGCGCCGGACATTCATGTGCGGATAGAGCGCAAATAGCTGGAAGACGAAGGCGATATCTCGCGCCGAGGCACGGTTCATCGTCACGTCCTCACCGTCGAGCCTGATCGTGCCGGATGTCGGCAATTCCAGTCCTGCAATCATCCGTAGCGTTGTCGTTTTGCCGCAGCCGGACGGCCCAAGCAGACAAAGGAACTGTCCGTCATCCACCGTAAAGCTCGCGCCCTTGACTGCGTGAAACTCTCCAAAGGATTTGTTGAGCGCTTCGACCCTGATCTGTGCCATCGAGCGCTACTCCCGGACCTTCGAGACGATCATGAACATCACCGTCCCAAAGAGAGTGACCGCGAAAGACCAGGAATAAAGCGTTAGAAAAAACGGCTGCATCAGCATGACCACGCCTGCGGCAATGATCGCCGTCGCGATGGCCTCGAGCGGACCGCGCCGCAACATTCTGCTCGTCAGGCTGGCGTGCGGCGTTGACGTGTTCACATCAAGGTTCATTTGCGAACGGCCCCAAAGGTAATCCCGCGCAGAAGATGCTTGCGAAGCAGCACCGTGAACACGACGATCGGCACAAGAAAGATCGTCGTGCCGGCGGCTACGGCCGGCCAATCCTGGCCGCCTTCGCCAATGATGATCGGAATGAATGGGGGCGCGGTCTGAGCGTTGCCAGAGGTCAGAAGCACAGCAAAGGCGTATTCGTTCCACGCAAAAATAAGGCAGAAAATCGCCGTCGCCGCGATCCCCGTCGTCGCCTGCGGTAGAACCACCTTCACGAACGCCTGAAAGCGCGTATAGCCATCGATCATTGCCGCTTCTTCGTATTCACGCGGGATTTCGTCGATGAAGCCCTTGAGTAGCCAGACAGCGAGCGAGACGTTCACCGAAGTGTAGAGCAGGATCATCCCGAGACGGGTATCCGATAGCCCGACGGTCCGGTACATCAGGTAGATCGGGATCGCGACCGCGATTGGCGGCATCATTCTGGTCGACAGAATGAAGAACAGGAGGTCGTCCTTGAGAGGCACGCGGAAGCGCGAAAAACCATAAGCCGAGAGCGTACCGAGCGCGACGGCAAGCACCGTCGAGCCAAAGGCGATGATCAGCGAGTTGATGAAGCGCGGCACGTAGTTCGACGGCCCGGCGACAACCATGTTGCGGCTGCGCGCGATGTTGTCACAAAGCCCCTGCGGCGGCCCCAGCGTCTGGATAAACTCCTGAGTTTGACGCGAGCGTGTTGTGAAGACATTGCAATAGCCTTCAAGGGAGGGCTTGAAGAGGACCTTCGGCGGATAGGAGATCGCATCGTCAGGCGACTTGAACGAGGTGAGCACGATCCATATCAGCGGAACCATCGTTATGATGGCATAGAGTATGACGAGCAGGCCGGCAAAGCGGCGAGTGCCGGTCGACGGTTCGACGACTGAGTGGGCTGCATTTGAGGCGCTCATCTGCTTTTCACCCGGTTCAGCGCCTTGACGTAGATGTTGGCAAGGCCAAACACTGTCACGAACAGAATGATCGCGAAGGCCGAGGAATAGCCGGTTCGCCAACTCTCAAAGGCTGCGCGCTTCAGTGTGATCGAAGCGACTTCCGTGGTCGAGCCCGGCCCTCCTCCGGTCAGGAGGTTGACCATGTCGAACATCTTGAAATTCTCGATCCCGCGAAAGAGCACCGCGAGCATGATGAACGGCAGAGCCATCGGCAGCGTGATCGACCAGAACTGCCGCCAATTCGACGCGCGGTCGACCTCCGCTGCCTCATAAATGTAATCCGGGATCGACCGCAGCCCCGCCAGGCAAATCAGCATCACGTAAGGCGTCCACATCCAGGCGTCGACGATGACGATGGCCCACGGGCTGAGGGTCACGTCTCCCAGCATCTGGAACGACGAAGCGCCGCGCCCCGTGAAGAAGGCGACCACGTAGTTGAACAGCCCGATCTGCGGCTGATAGAGGAAGGTCCAGAAATTGCCGACAACCGCTGGTGAGAGCATCATCGGCAACAGAATGATCGTGGTCCACAGGCCATGGCCACGGAATTTCTTGTCGATCAGGAACGCAAGGCCGAATCCGAGCACAGTCTCGATCAGCACGGTCCAAACCACGAAATGCGCCGTGACCTGCATTGCCGCCCAGATATCCGGATCGGTCAGGATCGACTGGTACCAATCGGTCCCCAGCCATAGCGTCGGCGCGTTCGGCCGATTGGCGCGGTAGTTGGTAAATGACAGGTAGATCGTCCATACCAGCGGGAAGATATTGATCGCCAGCAGCAGCACGATCGTCGGTGTGATGAAGAGCCATGCGAGCGCCTGGTCCGAAAGGCCGCGGATACGACGTATCACGCCTGGTCGGATCGGGACGGCCCGGTAGGTGATCTGCGACGAAGTGCTCAAATCGTTCATGGCCTTGGTCAATCCTGGCGTCGCGATTGTCGACTATGCGACGCCTACGGGTTCTACCGAAGAGAGCCTGGAGCGCGCTCGGCGTGCGCTCCAGGCGTTTGCCCTAGAACTTCTTGCCTTCTTCCTTGAAGATCGCCTTCCAGTCCTTGACCAGGCCATCGAGCGCTTCCTGCGCGGTGCCCTTGTCCGCCACCACGTAGTCATGCACGCGCTTCTGTTCGGCTTGCAGGAGTTGGGCATAGGAAGGCTCGGCCCAGAAGTCGACGACCATTCCCATCGACTTCAAAAACTCGCCGGCAAACGGCGCGCTGTTCGGGAAGCCCGGATCGTTCAACACTGACTTGGCGCAGGAATAGCCGCCCAGCGCCCACCACTTCTTCTGCACATCTCCACCGGAGAACCATTTGATATATTGCAGCGCCTCGGCCTGGTTCTTGGAATAAGAAACGACCGAGATGCCCTGCCCGCCGAGTTGCGTCGCCCGGGTCGCGGGGCCGGCGGGATTGCTGAAGAAGCCGATCTTGTCCCCACCGACGTTCGGATCCTTGTAGAGGCCCGGGAAGAAGGCGAAGAAGTTCATCTGCAGCGCGACTTGCCCCGACTTGAACGCATCAAGCCCTTCGGACATGTAGGAGTTGGAGGCGCCGGGGGGCGTACAGCACTTGTAGAGCTCCTTGTAGGCCTCGAGCCCCTTCACGGCGCCGGGCGAGTTGACGAACCCGTCCATTGAATACGGCTTCTTCGGATCCTGATACTGGAAGCCGTAATCATAGAGGTAGTTCGACACGCCCATGGT
The DNA here is from genome assembly GCF_052075995.1 of Bradyrhizobium sp. 613_E4_N2_2. Lineage (NCBI taxonomy): Bacteria > Pseudomonadati > Pseudomonadota > Alphaproteobacteria > Hyphomicrobiales > Nitrobacteraceae > Bradyrhizobium > Bradyrhizobium sp. 613_E4_N2_2. The sequence goes on along the minus strand of NZ_CP197234.1, from coordinate 1,617,444 downwards.
GATGCCTTCCGAGCCCCGCTCGGTATAGATCGAAGCGCCATAGACCTTCTTGCCGTCGATCTCGCGGCCCTGGAAGAATTTTGCGATGTCGCGCAGTTCATCGAGCGTCTTCGGCACGGCGAGATCGCGGCCGTACTTGGCCTTGAAATCCGCCTGGATCTCAGGCCGCGCAAACCAGTCTTTGCGATAGGTCCAGCCCACCGCGTCACCCATGGCGGGCAGCGCCCAATAGTTCGGGCTGTTCTTCGGCCACTCGGAATAGCCGACCACTGTCGCCGGCATGTAGTCGTCCATGCTGATTCCTTCCTTTGTGAAGAAATCGTTGAGCTTGACGTACTGACCGTTCTCGGCGGCGCCCCCGATCCATTGCGAATCCCCGATGATGAGATCGCACAGCGAGCCATGCGAATTGAGCTCGTTCAGGAAGCGGTCGGCATAGTTGGTCCACGGCACGAACTCGAACTTCATGCCGACGCCGGTCTTGGCGGTGAAATCCTTCGACAGTTCGACCAAGGCGTTGGCAGGATCCCACGCGGCCCAGCACAGCGTGATGGTCTTGGCCTGCGCATGCGCAGGAGTAGTCCCCACTCCGACACCGAGCGCGGATGCGAGAACTCCGAACGTAGTAAGAAGCGCCTTTACTGTCTGTTTCATAACGCTTTCCCTCCCAGTGGGGCCGGCCATCGACATGGCGCGACTCTCCAACCCGCTCGAATGCTTCGAGCAGAGCGATACAGTCCTTCACGGGCTGAACGACTAAACGGACGTTTCCTCGCGCCTGCCTGGATTCTTAGGGATTCAGCCAAGCTCGATTTGTTTAGTGAAACACTATATACTAAACATTGCAAGCACGCTCTTAAGTCCCTCGGTCTTGGTGCCCCTCGCGACGTCAGGGACTTTGCGTTCGAGCACGGCTGCCTCGACCTGATCCGCAAGAACCGTGAGATGGCTGGCTCTAGAGACGAATACGCATTGTCGCTATGGACGGCGATGCCGTCTGGCTTCGTGCCTGCCTAAACATCTTCTTTCTGAAGAAGAGAATGCAGACGTTGAGCGAGTTCGGACACGCCAAAGGGCTTGTGAATAATCGGGAACTCGTCTGTCGCCCCGTGACGCGCGAGCACGTCTCCCACGTAGCCCGACGTAAGTAATATCTTGATCCTGCTGTTCCGCCGCTTTGCTTCGCGAGCAAGCTCGACGCCATTGGGACCATTCGGCATGACGACATCGCTGAACAGAAGATCGAACCCCTGATCGCTGTCGAGAATTCGGATGGCTTCGGTACCGTTGTGAGCAAGGCGAATCCGATAGCCAAAGCTCGTCAGCATTGCAGACACGACTTCCAACAGATCTTCATTGTCCTCGACCAAAAGAATTCGCTCGGAACCTCCCGGCATAGCCCGGGTCTGTTCAGTTTCCACCTCGTCGCGAGCCTCCTGATTGGCTCTCGGCAGGTACAGCGAGATCGTGGTGCCGGCGTTAGGGGCACTTTCGACTGAAATATAGCCACCGGATTGCCGGACAAAGCCATACACCATGCTGAGACCGAGGCCAGTGCCCTTGCCAACTTCCTTGGTAGTGAAGAAGGGCTCGAAAATCCGGTCTCGCACCTCGGGAGACATCCCCTGCCCCGTATCCGAGACGGACAGCCTCACATATGATCCGGCCGGACATCCAGCGACGACTTCCCCATCCAGAACGACGTTCCGCGCCTCGATCTCGAGCACTCCGCCGCCCGGCATCGCATCGCGGCCGTTCAGCGCTAGATTGAGAAGGGCAGTCTCCAGCAGGGATGGATCCACCTGACAGAGCCACAATCGCTCGTCGATCTTCAGCCTAACCTCGCATTCTGCGCCGACCGCCTGACGGACGAGCCCCTGGAAGTTGGAGATCAGCTCGTTGGCATTAATCAGTTTAGGGTTGAGCTTTTGCCGTCGAGAGAAAGCGAGGAGCTGTGCGGTGAGCTTCGCCCCCCGGTCGGCGGCACGCCGCGCAGTCGCGGCGAAGCGCCGGATCTTGCCGTCATTTGCCGCGCGCTCGATGAGATCAAGGTTTCCCGAAACGACGGCAAGCAGGTTGTTGAAGTCATGGGCAACACCGCCCGTGAGCTGTCCGACGGACTCCATCTTCTGGCTCTGATGAAGCTGCTCCTCGATGCGCTGGCGCGCCTCCACAGCATGCTTTTGCTCGGTGACGTCTCGAAAGAAGATCGCGATCCCTTCGCCAGAAGGAAACGCGTTGATCGCATACCATGCGGCACGACGAGGACAGTGCGCTTCGAACGAAACCGGACGGCGGTCCGACATGACTTCCCGAAGCTGCTCGACGATTCCCGTATCGGCGGCATCCAGAAGCGACGCCTGCAGGTGCATTCCAATCAGATCACGCCCCTGAGCGATCTGAGACCAGGCCCTCTGGTTGAAGAAGCTGATCCGCCAATCGTGGTCGACGATCACGACGCTGTCTGTCGTGCTTTCGAAGAGCATCGTAAGCCGGGCCGCGGCGTCCTCGGCCTTCTCTTTTGCGTCGGACAATTCCTGCTCGCGGCGATCCAGCGCATCGGCCATGGTGTTGAAGGCGCCGGCTACGCCTGCGATTTCAGAACTGCCGCGGATGTTCACACGGCGAGCATAGTCGCCGAGGCGCCATCGGTTCGCGGCGTCAACTAATAGTCCGAGCGGCCGATGGATGAATTGCCGGGCGCCGAGCAGCGTCAGGCCCAGCACCATCATAGCGCTGAGGGCGATGAGGAAGATGTCGTGTCGGGTCCGGCTCTGGATCTCGGCAAAGGCGTTCGCCTTGTCGAGGCCGAAGCTGACCCGAAGTCCCCCAGAATCGGGCCCGAGAGCCGAGAAACCCACGATCCTCTCGACGCCGTCGACATCTACCAGGTCGGCTGCGAGACCGTCGCCATACTGCCTCTCATCACCAGCGCGAACCAATTTCTGACCGACAAATCGGTCATTGTCCGGATAGCGGGCAAGGTAGGTGCCGTTGCGATCGGTGATGGCCAGCGCGTCTCCCGCCGGAACACCCGCGCGCGCGATGTAGTCCGCTAACCAGTCCAGGCCGAGAGGCGCAATGATGACGCCCCCTGGCTGACCATCATCTCCGTAGAAAGGCAGCGCAAACTGAATGAGTTTCCGATCGACGGACAGACCGATCGAGAATTGTCCCACCGTAAACGCACCCGTCTTCAACGCATCCGCAAAGTAGGGACGCCCGGAGACATTCACCGGCTTGCGATCTGTGTTTGTATCGCAGAAGGGCTGGCCACTCAGATCGGTAGCGACGAAAGTGAGGAAAGCCGGAAACCGGGACCTCATCCCTGCCATCGCCGCATTGCACCCCTTGCTATCTTTCGCCTTTATCGCAGGGAGTTCGGACAGCGCAATCAGGACCTGCCGAATGCCCTGAACGATCTGTTGCTGCTGTTCGGCGGCGAGCTTAGCGAGACCGAGCGCCTGATTCTGTACGTCCACCTGGCGCGCGCGTCGAAGGTTAACTTCGTTGTACGCCTGAATCGAGATAGCGGGCAATAACGCGACTGCGACAAGCGCCAACAGGCGCGACAAGATGGTCATTCTCTGCCGTATTCAAATCGTCCCGGAGCTTGCTGTGCATTTCAATCCCAATGGGGATACGCTTATAGGCGTTCGTCATTCCAATCACGATCGTGAGAACCACGAGTGACCGCTCGTTGAACATGCGCGGCGGCGCGAGCTTCATCCGCGCCCGCTTTCAAATGACACTTGTTGCATCTTCGCCCCTGCAATCCCGCCCTACTCGCGAGCGCCATGACATCGCGCGGTGGTACAGCCAAAATCGACAATCTTGGTACTGTTTTTTTGAGCGGGCATCGCGCATCTATCTGCCAAGACCAACGGCAACTCGGATGTAACTTCGACCTGTGGCACGACGATTCGAATGCGTCGGGCGCGATCGCGCCACGGCGTCGGAATATTGCGTCGGTAATTTAGACCAAACCTACTTTGCTTAAAGCACCACCTTGCTTCATGATCGCTCATGAAATGCCAGGCGATCACAGATCCGATCTGGACCGCGGCAGCGATACCGGCAAGCGCCGGTACTTCATGGCCCAACCATCCTGGAAAAGCTGGCGGTGATGGAGTTATGGTCTAACGAAGCGGCGGATGTGTTTCGGTAACGGAAGGAGCCACCTGGATCGATTCCGTTACAAGCGCCTTTATCTCGTCGAAGTCTGCCTTTGACCCTCCAGGCACGGTTAACCTTGGCGGTTAGGCTTACCGAGCAAGCATCTCCGCGAGAAGCTTGACGGCCGATCTATGAGCCGTTGGCCAGAACCGATAGATTGCAAGGATTGAGTCGTTGCGTTCGAGTGGCGCGCGTGAGTTTTCAGCTTTCCATTTTGAAGATTTTGGCAGGGCAGCCAGACGGCCGGGGAAACCTTGAGCTTATCAAGCTGCATCTCGCGGTTTTCTATACGAGCGGCCCTGAATGGACGTTGCGTATGAAGCGTCTCGCTGAACTTGCGCCGGATCTTGATGCGTTCAGCCAAGGACTCATCACTCGTGAACGCGGCGCATGGACTATCACGAACCAAGGACGCGACTTCCTTGCCAAACTCGAGGAGGCTGCCTTGGGTGCAACGCCGGCCATACGGCCCCCCGACCCAGCCGAGCCGGTTGAGGTCGAGCAAGCCTCGCCAATAGCTCCTCCAGCGGCGGCTTCTCTGCCGAAAGTACTGGAGCGATCGCACGGGCGCCCCCAAGGCAAACACCGCAAGAACCATCGCAAACGATCGGCTTAAGTCGCGTAATTGCGCGAGTGTTGTTCGGACACCTTTGTGGGCGAACCTAAGAACCAAATCACCAGATCGGCGTTATCCCGGCACTATGGAGCCGTTTCGCGGAGGTCTAATGATGGACCCGAATCGAGCAGCTTTACTCCTATCTGCTATCGCTCTGGCCATCGCCATTGGATCGGCAATCACGTCAGAGCGCCTCGATACTCGTACGGCCAGCAACGACGCAGCTCCCGGAACGGTAGGCCTCGCTAGGCCACACCCGCCGCTGGACCGTGCGGCAGGTGAACCGATACAAATGGTAGGCGGGCCGCCTGGCGCGAGTATTCGGCAGCGTCCCTGACCGAACACTGGCCACCCAGCGAGAGCGCTACCGAAGCTCCTTGATGTGGCCGGTGCTGTCGACGATGAGCGACCGCTCCGTACCCTCCTTGATTGCTCGGTAGGTCTTGATCTTGCCGCTCGGGACCTCCTGAATCTGCGAATAGCCCGCGGCAGGTAGCTTGGCCTCAATCTCCCCCTGCGTCAGGGCGAACACAGGCGAGGACGCCCCCACCGTTACAACAATGGCAATGACTGATCGCATCGTTCGCCTCCTGGCACCGCCAGAGGATGCGATGGCTCCGACCGTTTTTGGCGGCACGCACTGTCTCACTGAAGTTCGCCAATTTTCGCTAGCGATTAGTCGAGCTGCAAAGCGCGAATCGCTAACCCTTGTTAATCATTGGGGCACACGCTCTACGTCAGATATTTCATACTTCTATTTTTTTGCCGCGCATGGCCTTTGGTCGAAGAAAATCGGACCGTGTTCAATTTGCCCATCAGCACGCCGTCAACTTGATGGCTGTGGATGGCACTTGGAGCCGAGTCTGCGTTCTCAAAGACATTTCAGTAACGGGGGCAAAGCTAGAGGTTGAGGGCTCGACTGACGTCCTAACCTCGCGAAAGTTCTTCCTAGTTCTATCGTCAACGGGCCTCGCATTTCGTCGCTGTCAGTCGGTCTGGTTGGATCGACCAGCCGCTGGCGTGCATTTCATCCACGATAAGAGGAAGTCTGCGTCGTGAGCGCCATGCAAAACATGGAGCTGATCGTCCAGCGCAGCTTGCCTACTCTTGACGTAGAGTCCCTTGAATGTTGTGAGGCGAAAGAAGCACTTTTCCGAAGCAAAGACGGCTTTATGCTCTATCTAACAGATGGAGCCCCACCGCCTCTTGGTAGGGAGCGACTGGTCCCATTGAGTCTTCGTCAGGCACTCCTCTGGCTAAACGAAAACCAACTCTCCGAGGCTGGGTCTTTCTGGGCATAGCGGAGAGCAGCTTAGCTGCAATACCGACAAAACCAAGTTTGCGTCTGGGCCCAACCCGCTTAAGCAGCTCGCGGAGTTGCGGATGGAGCATCCCCGCGCGAGACCGCAATCGCATTGAGGCCACTCCGGATCCTGCCTTCAAATCACTTCCGCCGATGCTGTTGGCTTACGTTCTCAACCAGGCCCTGATCACGATCCGCCACCGGGTGCTGTTCTGGGAGCGTCTCGGACGGGTTGGGGCACGCTTATTGCTCCCCGCCCTCACGCGACGCGCATCAACTCGGCGTCACGCCAATGCTCGACCCACCTACTTGATCGTCGCGTGCACTGTGATGACCGACGTGCCAGAAGCCTTCGGCCCCTTGCCGGTTGCTTTGATGGCAAAGGTGTCACTTCCTTTGTATCTCGCCTTCGTCCTGTACTCGTAAGTCGCAACGTTGAGCTTCTTCAGTTTGCCGTGTGCTGGCTTTTGCGAGATTTCCGAGCTACTCGCCGCGCCGCGCAACGTGATCGGGAAGATGCAACTGTCCCCAGACGCGACGCTGATGTCGCCGGTCGAGTTCTCGCCCCAATCCGCCAATTCCATTGATCTGGAACATTCCGAAGCCGCCAGGACGATAGAAACATAAGTTGGGCTGGAAGCTCCCGCGACAAGCGCCAAAGTGGCAAGGCTAGACAATCGCATCGTTGATCTCCCGGATCATACCGCAGCTTAGCGCGAATCGGTGAGCAGTAGTTTCGTTGATTTCAGTGGGGGACTGGCATCGGGTTGCAGTCCGCCGAATCATGGCGATCGTGAGCTGTCCGGGGTAGTGGACATGCTCTGCCCCTCCGTTACAGGAGCCTGCGGGCCAAATTCCGGACGCATGCACCGCAGCAAATAGAGCTCTTAGTCTACCCCATCGTCGGTGGGCGAAGCGGCGTTGTTGCAGGCGAGCGCTGAGAGGCGCTGAAGCCGACCGGGAACCCTGCCGCGCGAGTCTGGATTCCCGCGATGGTTGGAGTAAGGTCGTGCGAGCCTGCGCGGAACAATTGCAAACGACATCCGGGAGGAAGTGATGCTCGACACCACGCTTAGCGCGCGCGTCCAGGTTTTCCTCGACAAGTTTGAAGCCGCGCTTGCGGCGGGCGATCTCGACGCCGCCGTAGGGATGTTCGCTCCGGAATGCTACTGGCGCGACCTCGTTACCTTCACCTGGAACATCAAGACCATGGAAGGCCGCGATCAGGTCCGCGACATGCTCGCGCATTGCCTCGCGCATGTGAAGCCGCGCAGCTGGAAAATCGCCGAGGGTGAAACGCCAACCGAGGCCGGCGGCGTGACCGAATCTTGGATCACGTTCGAGACCGAGGTCGCGCGCGGATATGGACTCATCCGCCTGCAGAACGGTCAGATCTGGACGCTCTTGACGACCATGGCCGAACTGAAGGCCCATGAGGAAAAGGCTGGCTTCAGCCGACCGCTCGGCGCCAGGCATGGCGTCAATCCCGGCGCCAAGACCTGGAAGGAACTGCGTGACGAGGAAGTAGAGCAACTTGGCTTCAAGAGCCAGCCCTACGTGCTTGTCATCGGCGGCGGGCAGGGAGGCATTGCGCTCGGGGCCCGGCTGCGCCAACTCGGTGTGCCGACGATCATCGTCGAAAAGAACGCACGCGCCGGCGATTCCTGGCGCAACCGCTACAAGTCGCTCTGCCTGCACGACCCCGTCTGGTACGATCACTTGCCCTACATCGATTTCCCCAAGAACTGGCCTGTGTTCTCGCCCAAGGACAAAATCGGCGATTGGCTGGAAATGTACACCAAGGTCATGGAGCTGAACTACTGGACGAACACCACGGCCAAACGCGCCAGTTGGGACGACACCAAGAAGGAATGGACCGTCATCGTCGAACGCGATGGCAAGGAGATTACTCTGCGGCCCAGGCAGCTTGTGTTCGCGACCGGCATGTCGGCCAAGCCGAACATGCCGAAAATCAAAGGCATGGAAACGTTCAAGGGCGAGCAACACCATTCCTCACGCCATCCCGGCTCAGGCGGCTACAAAGGCAAGAAGGTGGTGGTGATCGGCTCGAACAATTCGGCCCATGACATCTGCGCTGCGCTGTACGAGGCCGGCATCGACGTAACGATGGTGCAGCGCTCGACGACCCACATTGTGCGCTCGGATTCGCTGATGGAGAGTATCGGCGATCTTTATTCCGAACGCGCCGTCCGCGGCGGAATGACGACGGCAAAGGCCGATCTGATCTTCGCTTCACTGCCCTACCGGATATTGAATCAGTTTCAAAAGCCGGTCTACGACAAGATCCGTCAGGACGACGCCGCTTTCTATGCCGGGCTGGAGAAGGCCGGCTTCAGGCTCGACTTCGGTGACGACGATTCCGGGCTATTCATGAAATATCTGCGCCGCGGCTCGGGCTATTACATCGACGTCGGCGCCTCACAGCTTATCATTGACGGCAAAATCAAACTGTTCGCTGGACAGGTCGAGGAAATCACGCCCAACGGCGTCAGGCTCGACAACGGCAAGGAATTGCCGGCGGACGTGATCGTCTATGCCACCGGCTACAGCTCGATGAACGGCTTTGTCGCCGATCTCGTGAGTCCGGAAATGGCCGACAAAGTCGGCAAGGTCTGGGGCCTCGGCTCGAGTACGACAAAGGACCCCGGCCCATGGGAAGGTGAGCAGCGCAACATGTGGAAGCCGACGCAGCAGGAAGGCCTATGGTTCCACGGCGGCAATCTGCATCAGTCGCGACATTACTCGCAATTCCTTTCCCTGCAGTTGAAGGCGCGCTACGAGAGCATCCCGACGCCGGTCTACGGCCTGCAGACTGTCCATCACAAGGCCTGAAATTGCCGAGGGCACAGCGGGGCTCGCGGATTGCGAGCCCCATGCCATTTCCGGGTCTCCGCACTCGCCGGCGCAATGGCCGCCTTGTCAGCGCGCAGCAGAAAGGGCTCGGGAATGGTTAGGCCAAGTGCCTTCGCACTCTCCGGGTGTCATCGAAGCTGGTGACAGGGAGGTCACCGGTTCTGAGAGAATTCCCCTCGCCAGTGGAATTGGACCTTCTATTTAGACACGGTTGAGAGCGCAGTTCTCAGTGGTTTGCGGGCTGAATTGAGCGCGCCGAAAGTTATTGCGGAGTACGTGCGTACTTATCTCGAAGAGCGAAAGCGCCTCGCAATCACATCGAATGGAAAAAGGCAGCGTCTCGAACAACAGCTTAGACAGTTGAATCGAGAAATCGAACGACTGGTGGATGCGATCGCAAAAGGGCACGGCGATCCATCCATTCTCGGTCCGCGATCGACCGCCCTCGGCGCCGAACGCGAGCGAATAAAAGACGCATATTGCCGCTTCGGCCCAGCAATCTGCCCCACTCGCGAGCGCCGTGCCATCGCGCGGTGGTACAGCCAGAATCAACGATCTTGGTACTGTTTTAAGAGCGCGCATCGCGCATCTATCCGTCATGACCAACGGCAGATGCAACTTCGACCCGTGGCACGACGGTTCTAAAGCGGTGGGCGTGATCACGTCAGCCGTCTTTGCTCGGCCAAGGCGCGGTACTTCTCAGGAGAACACGAATGACTCTAGGTACGGGATGGCGCAGCTTGGCGAATTTACTCAAAGCTGAGGCGCGCTTATTCAGCCCGAAAGCAGCGGAAAATCTCGCATCGTTCTTCGATTGCATAGGCGAACTGGAAGCGCGCGAAGGCCACCCGCTCATCTTGGATGCTGGTCCTCGAACGGATTTCCCTACCCTTTATCGCGCCCGGGTCTTTCAATCTGACGACAAGCTAAAAGCAGCCCTCACCAGGCCAGACATCCACCTCGGCTCACCGCCAGTGCCCTCAGCGGCGGCCGGTCGCATGAATGCGCGCGGTATCTTGGCTTTCTACGGTGCAAACAATCAGAAAGTGGCTGTAGCCGAGGTGCGGCCACCTGTTGGTAGTCGGATCGCGGTGGCTCAATTCGAGATCATCAGAACGCTTCGACTGCTCGACGTGACCGCCCTCGGTGACGTCCGCATCACTGAAGGCCTTGCTGATTGCGGGCTGGCTGGGAGGATGGAGGGCGCCGTTTTTCTGAAGTTGCTAAGGTCACGTCTCACGCGGCCGGCAATACCCGATGACGATGGGTCTGAGTATCTCGCAACGGAAGCCATGGCCCATTTTCTTGCGACAGAGGCCTCGGCGCCTATTGATGGCATCATCTTTCCATCAGTACAGGCGGTCGGAGACGCTTTTAATATCGTCCTTTTTTACGGGGCGGCCCGTGTTGAGCCCATGAACGTGCCAGAGGGGGCAGAGATCAGCGCGAGCACGGGCCGTTGGGCAGAGGATGGCTGGGTGGACGACTACGAGGTGCTTGAGAAAGTTCCGTCAACTCAGGGGGACGTTGATAACAACGAGCAAGAGCCGACATGCCCCGCCGTTACAACCGCGAAAGCTGCGCCGGCTGCCCCTCGCGATGCTAATTGGCGCGACTATAGTCTACGCATCATGCCCGAAAGCGTGCGGGTGCATCGCGTAAGGAGCGCGGAATTCGCCACGGACAAATTCGCGGTGAAACGACGGCGTCAGGAAAAGCACGGCAGCATCGATATTTAGGCGGATCGAGGCAATCGTAGAACACACGTGTTCCAATGTACGAGGGCTCGGTGTGCCTGGATCGCTAAACTCACTGCTCTGGTTGACACTCGGCGCTTTCGCGATCGGAACCGAAGGCTTCATGATTGCCGGACTGTTGCCACGCTTGGCGCGAGACCTGGATGTCACCCTGCCCGCCACCGGCCACCTGGTCACCGCCTTCTCCCTCGCTTACGCCATAGGCGCCCCCACGATAGCCATGCTGACCGCCGGACTGGAACGGCGGCGCTTGCTCGCCATCGCCATGGCAGGGTTCAGCATTGCGAATCTGCTCGCCGCATTGGCACCGAGCTACGCCGAACTGCTGATAGCTCGGTTGCTGCTGGCCCTATCTGCCGCCAGCTTCATGCCGGCCGCCGGCGGATATGCAGCCGCACTGGGTGGACCGGAGCGGCGGGGTCGGGCTTTGTCAATGGTCACCAACGGGCTGACCTTGGCAATCATCGCCGGCGTGCCGCTCGGAGTGCTGGTCGGAGAAAGCTTCGGCTGGCGCGCGACCTTTCTCAGCGTCGCAGGGCTGGCGACACTCTCGCTGCTCGGGACCCTCGTGGGAATGCCGAGTCAGCCGCCCGTTTCCACTGCGGGTCTCGGAGGGCGTTGGGCACTAGCCAAGCGCCCCGACATGATGGCGATCCTGGCGACCAGCGTGCTGACGGTCTCTGCAACCTTCACGCTTTATACGTACCTGGGCGTCTTCCTCGCAGATGTCGCCGGGATCAGACCTCAGGGCCTGGCTCTGGTGTTATTCGGCTTCGGAGTCGCCAGCGCGGCCGGTACCCGGCTCGGTGGCACCGCGGCGGACCACTGGGGTGCGGACAATGCAGTGATCGTGGGCGGTGGCCTTACTGCTTATCCTGTCCTCTCGCTGGGCGCGGCGCTCGAGCCTGCGCGAGCCATGCTCGTTATCTTACCAGCCATTCCGCTCTGGGGCTTGGCCAGCTGGGGCCTGATGACGGCACAGCAGGCGCGGCTGGTCGCGCTAAGCCCAGCTCTGGCCGCGGTCAGTCTGTCGCTGAACTCGTCGGCCATTTATCTAGGCAGCGCTACAGGCGCGGCCATTGGCGCGCTGGTCATCGCCCATGGCGGAGTGGATTGGCTCGGCTGGGTGGCGGCGGCGTTCGGCGTGGCCGCACTGCTGTCGGTGCTGGCTAGCGGCCGCGCCTCCCCACCCCGAGGTTGAGACGTTGGATATCGGCTGGAGCGGCGTCTTCTGGCCTTTAGTAGACACGCTGCGCTCGAAACGGTCGACCTCTGACCCTGGCTGTCCGAAAACGCCGCGCTTGATCGTATTCAAACAGGCGCCCTTGTCCTCAAGCAACCATCCACCCCACTATCACACACCGGATTTGATTGATCTCGGATCCGTGCAATCCATGCTCGGACGTACGAAGGCTCACCCTGCTTTTAAACTGTAGAGTTGAATGGGCTCTTTGTAGCCTCGAAGCCGATGCTTGCCTTCACTCGTGAAAGCTTTGGCGAGGTCGAAGCTACCCTCCGCAAGAAGACATCGTATAAAATCGCCAGTGACGAGCACCGTCGCATCAAGAACCCGGCAGTAAGCTTCGACACGGCTCGCGATGTTCACAGCGTCGCCGACCACCGTGAATTCAAGCCGATTGTCGGTGCCAACATCGCCCTGTACAACCTCGCCGCAATGGATACCGACGGCAACGCGAATGGCCATATCGGGGTTTTCAGCATGTTGTTCATTCCAACGGCCAAGACGCTCATGGATCTGCAATGCACAGAGCGCCGCGTTTGTTGCATCTTGCTTGCTGGCAATCGGCGGGCCGAACACGGCCATGAGACCGTCCCCGAGGAACTTATCTATCGAGCCCTCGCATATAAAGACGGCCTCGCTGAGCAAGCCTAGCAAATCGCGCAGCAGCTTAATGACTTCGTCAGGCGCCTTGCCAGATGCATGTGCTGCAAATCCCACGATGTCGGCGAATAGCACCGCTGCTTTCTGGCGCCGCGCGACAGAAAGGGGCACGTCGATCTGAACAAGCTGTTCAACAATTTTTGGGGAGAAGAAACGCGCTAGGTTTGTGCGCTCTCGTTTGACTTCCGCAAGGCGCTCGTTTGCCGAACGATTCCTGATCACCAAGACTACCGTGATCGTGATCGATACGTAGCTTATTAAAGATCTCAACGGCGCTGTGCCAGCTACCGTGAATCCGTGTGTAAGCACATAGCTAAGCGCAGTCAACGCCGCGCACCAAATCCCGGTCAAAATGATGCCACGGCATTGAAGATCGTATGCGCTGATCAAAATGACAGCTACGTACAGAGAGGCCACAGCAAATTGAAGAGACGACAGCGTGTCCATGAGGAAGATGCAAGCTGCCAGCACAATGGCTGGACCGAGGGAGTGTGGGCGCGCCGAATAGAACATCTGTGCAGCCTACTAGCTCGTTTCCGAGTGGGTTGAAAACTCCCCCGATCAAATCGTTCATGAGGCTCAATGCCGTACATCAACGTTGCCTAGGTCGGGGCGTCAATGTTGACGGACTTCGTCCGGGATGTGCGCCATCGTGCAATCACTCGACGATCAAGACAGGTTCGAGAGCCACAGCCCGGGATAAATTGTAGAAATTGGGCGAGGTCGCCATCACCGCCTCATGAACCTCAGCGAATTGCTCTTCTGTACCACGGCCTTTGATCCGGACGGTATAGCTGAGGGTCTCGTAGCCGGGCGGCACGGCAGGATCGATCCCGAGGAAGCCACGAAGATCGATGTCGCCATCGGTCTCGATCGACAAGCTTTCGAGGGTGATTCCACGCACCGCGCACTGCGCCACGTATCCGACGGTCATGCAGGCGTTGAGCGCCGCGATCAGATGCTCCTGCGGATTGGCGAAATTGTTCGATCCGCCGAGTTCGCGGGGCTCGTCGATGTCGATCGAGAACCGGCGTGACACCTGCTCTCCGCCGACCTCATAACTCTCAACTTCTGCGCGGCTCCGCGTCTGGCCCTGCCAGGTCGTGATGACATGCCAGTTCGTCTTGCCTTTGGCCGGTTCGCGCTTGACGTCGTCGATCAGCGCAAAGAGATCGTCGAGATTGATGCCGTTGACGATGGTGGGGTCGGCGGGCTTCGTTGGTGCACTCACATGGGACTCCTTTGCTTGGGATTAGGTTAGACTTCGCATTTGGACTTTTGCAGCGTCGCGAGCGCCTGTGGATGCGCTGACCTGCTGCTCGACCCGCCGTCCCGGTCAGTCTGCTACCGCGTGCAGCGCTACCGATCGATATGCAGGGAAGTCCGTGTACCCCACCTCGCCGCGTCGGGTGTAATAAGTCGATCGGTCCGCTACGGCCAACTGCCAGCCGTGTTTGAGGCGCTCGACCAGGTCCGGGTTTGCGATATACGGCCTGCCGAAGGCGATCAGGTCGACTAATCCGGTGTCGAGCGAAGCCTGGGCGCGCTCGCGGTCATTGAAGCCACCGCACCAGATGAAGGCGCCACGAAATGCCGCCCTAGCCTTGGCAAGCAGAGCGTGGTCGAGGTACCGAGGCTTGAACTCCGCCATCTCCATGTTTGCGTCGGGCATCAGCTCGTAGAGCAGATGGATGTATGCCACGCCGCGGCGCCCCAGTTGCTCGGCAAGGTACAGAAACGTTTCCTCGACAAGAGGGTCAGTCGGCATGGAGCCGTACTTACCGAACGGAGACAGGCGAACGCCAACGCGCCCCGGACCGAATTCAGCCACCACCGCATCGACGACTTCCAACAGGAGGCGCGTACGATCTTCCATTCTGCGGCCGCCGTAGCGGTCGGTGCGCGTATTGAGCACCGAGCTCATGAACTGCTCGAACAGATAGCCGTTGGCCGCATGCAGTTCGACACCATCGAATCCGACCTTCCGCGCATTGGCGGCGGCTTTGGCGAAGGTGCCCACCATGGCCAACACCTCCTCCGTGCTGAGAGGCCTCGGTGTTTCCGTAGGCATATAACCCAATCGGCCGTCCGACCGGTGAGCAAACACCGAAGAGCCGTCGGCCCGCTGCTCGGTTGCGCCCACCGGAGCCTGGCCATTCGGCAGAATCGAGGAATGCGCCATCCTGCCGACGTGCCACAACTGCAGGAAGATCGTGCCGCAATGACGGTGAACCTCATCGGTCACCAGACGCCAGCCCTGCATTTGAGCTTCCGAGTGGATGCCGGGTGTCCTCGCGTAACCATGGCCAGACTGATCCACATCGGCGGCCTCGGTAATGATCAGGCCGGCACCGGCCCGCTGGCCGTAATAGGTCGCCATCAGCGCATTCGGGAGGTCACCGTCGGTCGGGAGGTCGCCCTCGGACGTTCGCGTGCGGGTCATGGGCGGCATGACGATGCGGTTCCTCAGCGGAACAGTGCCGCCGAGCAGTTGAGATTCGAACAAGTCGGTCATAGATCATCCTTCGAGCAGGTTTCTGCCGAAGGTTATTCTTCGGTGGTCATTTCCATCTACACACCCTTTGGTCAGTGGCGGATGAAGATCATCAAGAGACTACCGGGCTTGCCGGTGGAGCGCGCGCTAGGCGTCTTTTCGGGACGCTGGAAGGCGGTGATCCTCGATGTGCTGCTGGATGGTCCGCAACGCACCTGCGAGCTCGAGATGCGCATTGTCGGCATCTCGCAGAAGGTGTTGTTAGAGCAACTGCGGGCGCTCGAAGTACATGGAATGGTGAGCCGGCAGTCTAGCGCCGGGCATCGCCAAGGGATCGAATACCTGCTCACCCCACTCGGCGAAAGCCTGCGGCCGGTGCTGGATTCCCTTCGCTCATGGGGCGCCCATCATGCCAAGGAGCTCGATGAGGTCGATCGGCTTGTGCCATGCGATGCTGTCGTTCGAGATCGTACGGCCTGACGCTTGATGAGTATCGCTGTCCGAGAGTTCAGGCGCATTCCTTAATACGTGAGACGAAGCCCCGCGCGGCAGCGCTTGACTGAAATAAAGAGCCCGCCAACTAAGGCGGCCTCTTCATTATTGCTGGTTCTTCGGAATCCTGTTTTGGCCGCTGTTGCGGGCCGTGCGTTGCACCGCGAGGCGAGCGACGCCGATTAGCTTGACGTGCCGGTCACGTCGATAACCAGGTTGGGCCGATGCCAATCAGTTGGTCCGCCATTCGCTCGGCGCTACGCCCGCCCAGCCCTGAAACGCATGCGTGAAGCCGCCCGGATCGGCATGGCCCAGTGCAACCCGGTTGCTCGTGCGAGCTATGCTCCTACCAGAACAGGGCGAGGTCCGTTCTGGGTCAAAAAGCGAAGAACTCAACGTAGGCACATCTCGTCCGGGGCGCCCCACCAAGCTGACCATAGCGAGACGTGTCGCGACTTCGCTGATGGGCCAACATCAGAAGCCAACGGCACCCGGCCTCATTATGCCTGAGGACGCAGAAATCTACATCTTGTCGATGATCGACGAAACACCGTGTTCGGACGCGCGATCATTAGCAGCGGCGGCGACAATCGCAGGAATTACGTCGTCGGCACGATCAACGATAATGGGTTGAAGCAGGTGGTCTCTATGAAGGAAACCTGCGCTGCGTATGTGGTCCAGCATTGCCATCATAGGCGCCCAAAAGCCTTTGATGTTCACCAAAACTATCGGCTTACGGTGCTGCCCAAGCTGGGCCCAAGTCATGATTTCCACGATTTCTTCGACGGTGCCGATACCACCCGGAAGTGCCACGAAGGCATCAGAACGCTCGAACATTCTCTGCTTGCGCTCGTGCATGGTGTCTGTGATCGTCAAGTCTTCGAACATCTTGAGCGCATCAGTCGTCGTTTCCCAGTTTGTAAGAAATCTCGGAATGATCGCGCCGACCTTACCGCCGTTATTCAGTGTGCCGCGAGCTACCGCGCCCATCACACCATGGGTACCGCCGCCGTAGATCAGCGTTAATCCCGATGTAGCAAGAGCGCGTCCCAATCGTTCGCCTGCCTCAACGTAGGCAACATCGTGACCGGGCGAGGAACCGCAATAAACGCAGACTGCGTTGAACTTGCTCATGATGGGGATAGACCCGATGGACGGGCCTTGCGTCAAGCTCGTTCTTGCTCGCCAGAGTCCGCTTTGGGTCCAAGAGCTGACGATGGCCGACCAAGGGATGGCGGTCTCCTATCGCGCGATAAGCGGGCATGTAGCTTAGCCTTCAGTCCCATCTCCTCTATCGCTCAGACGTATAAAAGGAGTCCGTCTCGAGCGTCGTGATAGCAAATAACTTCGCGCGATCTCCTGGCAGAATTCCCGAGGCGGATGCTCGCCTAGTATGAAGCCCATAGCGACGACGTATCTCCGCTTTGGGTTTATGGTGCGCTCGGAGGGCGTTCGCGTTTGCTGTGATTTCAACGGGCTACAGCGGAGGACAACGAGTTTAGGTGCATTTCGCGCCCCAAAAGTGCCCTTTGGCACAGTTGCTGTAGAACAGCCCTGCCCTATGCGAGGTCAGGTTGGCTCACCGCTCATAACGGTCTGGTTGCAGGTTCGAGTCCTGCCGGACCCACTAAGAATATCAGTGACTTACTTCGTCTTCGTTGCTCGCATCGCCACGACCGCACGGCTGATCGTTGCACGGTGATGCCTATGCCCGAGTTGCAGAACGCATGTCAGGTGCAACACGGCTGCAAATCTCACGAGCTCGAGCTCGTCAAATATCATTGACACGCGAAAGCGGCACGTCGCGCGATCACGGCACATCTAGATTTTAGAGTTCCGTCGCGGACTACGGGCTTGGTCATATACCGGGCGAATGGTCGTTTCCTCCCTTACTTAGCCGAGACCTCCTAGAGGTCTCGGCCTTTTTCGGTCGCGATCGCCGCTCTGCTCGATTGCAGGCCTAAGCTCTTCTGGCTCCGCAGCCTTGGCAAGAGGTTGATCGTGGCGCTCTCGCTGCTCGCGTATCGTTCGAATAGCCGCCGCCCATGCTGATGCCCGAAAGGGTACGCTCCGCTTCTGCATTGTCCGATCCGAACGCGCGCGTCTGGAACTTCGACAATCGGCCGCGCAGGCTGTCTCCGGCCGTTGCGGAGATCAAAGCTCGCAGTTCGGTTGCAGATTGAGCTTTCGAAGCAGCGGACTTAGCCCGTCCTGGCTGCAGCTCTGTTTTGGCCTCTCGATCGCTCTGGATTGAGCGTCTTTTGACTCGGCAGTGCTGCGCTTGCGGATTTGGTAGCCGGAAGCGGCGTTATCGTGCCAATGACGCGGAATGAAGGCTGGCTCTTTCGGCTTGGCCTTCGCTTGAGGAGCAGGCGTCGCTACGACGACCTCGGGTGTCGGTTTCGGATCTATCGTGGCCGCGGCGGAAACGGCAAGCGCCACATCTTCCTTTTGGGCCGCGAGCAGTCGGTCACCCTTGGTACCGGATACAACCGGGTAGCTCACAATCTCGGGCGCGACTGTAGCGGAGGCGACTGGAGCAGCGCTTCGACCAAGCGCCGCAACAGCACCCAGCGCCACCAGGCCAGCCACTCCCAAGGCAAACAATCTGATCACTTTCGACGGGTCCCCACCCTTCAGCCCTGGCAAGGTCGGGCCGGAATCAGCCGAGATTATGGCTCTGGGGCTGGCGCGGTTAACAGAAAGGGACTTGGCCCCGATTTCGTTCCGCGATGACTGCCCGGCGCAGCTAGACAGTTGCCCGGGGGGCTCGCATCACGGAAAGATCCACATGCCTCCCGCCACCGCCGAGGTGGTTGATCCGAGCCAGTGCCAAGAACAGCACAGGGGCCTTCGTAAGCACTGCCGTTGCGACTGAGACATATCCGAGCCGGTGAAGAAGTCTAATTGTCGCTGTCGCCGCCGACCGATTTTCGTCGGAGCGGTTGCGCGTGTGCGGATCAGCTAGGATGCTACCGCTCTCACGCGTACGTAGGAGCCAGGAGCGTCCTCGATTACCGGCAAGTTGCCGCCGCCCGGTTCGCGCGCGGGAACGCGCTGATGATCCAGGCGGCTCACCCACTCGTCCCAAACGGGCCACCAGGAGTCCCGATGACTGGTTGCATCTGCGAACCACTGATCGGGGGTAGGCGGCAAGTTATCGTTCGTCCAATGGCCATACTTGCTGCCCGGTGCGCTTATGACTCCCGCCATGTGTCCGGAGGCGGACAGAACGAATTTGACGGGACCGGAATACAGACGCGTCGCCGCATAGGTCGACGTCCATGGGGCGATATGGTCCTCGCGCGTGGACAGGATGAACGACGGGATCTTGATCCGCGACAGGTCGATCGGGGTGCCAGCGAGCGTGATGCCGCCGGGCTTGGATAGACGATTTTCCAGATACATTGCCCGGAGGTAGAATGAATGCATGGCAGCGGGCATCCGTGTGGAGTCTGAGTTCCAAAACAGTAGGTCGAACGGGAGCAGCTCCTTGCCGAGCAAGTAGTTGTTCACGACGAAGGACCAGATCAGGTCGTTGGCCCGCAACATATTGAATGATGTCGCCATATCCTGAGCGTCGAGATATCCGCGCTCGCGCATGCGCCTTTCGAGCGTTGCGAGCTGCTCCTGATCTATGAAGACGGCCATATCACCGACTTCCGCGAAATCCACCAGCGTCACGAAGTAGGTTGCGCTTGCGATCCTGTCGTCTTCGTTCGCGGCCAGGTAGGCGGCCGTTGAGGCGAGCAGAGTGCCCCCAAGACAGTATCCGATGGCATTGACCTGCTCTTCGCCGGTCGCCCTTTTTATTGCATCCAGGGCTGCGACTGGACCCTCGAGCATGTAGTCTTCGAAGCCCTTCTCAGCGAGCTTCTCGTCTGGATTGACCCAGGAGATGACGAAGACGGTATGGCCTTGGTCGACCGCCCACTTGATAAGCGAATTCTTCGGCTGAAGATCGAGGACGTAGAACTTGTTGATCCACGGCGGGATAATGAGGAGAGGCCGCTTGCGTACGTCGCTTGTCGAAGGAGCGTACTGGATAAGCTGCATCAGGTTGTTCTGGAAAACGATCTTCCCGGGAGTCGTTGCGATATTCTCGCCGAGCCGGAAAGCCTTCATGTCGGTCATCGTGATGGAGAGGCGACCCTCGCCACGACCGAGATCGGAAAGCAGGTTGTCCAGCCCGCGGAGCAGGT
Source organism: Bradyrhizobium sp. 613_E4_N2_2 (assembly GCF_052075995.1). Classification (NCBI taxonomy): domain Bacteria; kingdom Pseudomonadati; phylum Pseudomonadota; class Alphaproteobacteria; order Hyphomicrobiales; family Nitrobacteraceae; genus Bradyrhizobium; species Bradyrhizobium sp. 613_E4_N2_2. Next base: position 1,597,627 of record NZ_CP197234.1, on the reverse strand, counting down.
TTTGTCCTCCGGTCTCCAGCGTGGCTTTGAGCACCTCCGGATTGGTGGCGACGAAGTTCGAAGGAGAAATAGCGTCGACGAACTGACGCGTGTAGAAGTCGACCTTTCGAGCAGTGGCGTCGTCCATGCCCTTGACGTCTCGGACGGTCGAAAGGATTGCCTTGGCGGCGACCAGATAGCTTTCCTTCACGTAGTTAAAGACTGCGTTCTCGGTCCAGTCGGGATGCTTGAAACGTTTGTCCTTGGGTTTGTCGGACTCGCAAGGCCGCGTCAGCCACATGCTTTCTGCCGCCGATTTCCAAACCGCCATGCTTTCGTTGAAGAGGTCGATCTGGGCCTTCGCCACCGGCGTCGGGTCCGACATCATTCTTGTCATGAGATCGACGAAATCAAACCCGAGCGTCGAGGTGTCTCCCATGCCGACCTTCGTGGCGTCGGCTTGGGATGTGGCGAACCGCTGCATCAACAACTGGCTCTGCTTCGCGACCGAGTGCAGTTGGCCGGCGAGAACAAGAGGATCCCACGTAGGTTGCGTCGATCGATCTCCCATGTCTTCCTCCCTCCGTTTTTCGAAAGAGTAGCACCGCTGGGATCGAAGGCCAGCGAAGAGGCGGTCGATCCCGCGGGTGGCTGGATTAACGTGAGGTCGTAAGCCAAGTTTCCTTGTGCTGCGATCAACGTTGAGCATCACATGTAGATGCCTGGATTCGTCCGGCGATCCGCACAAATTCGAGTATATTGTGCTCTGCAAAAGGTCACCCGGGCGTCTAGGCGCGAGGGCCGCCAAAATATCCGATCGCCGCTGGGGCGGTTGTGATTGCGGCTCCAATGTAAGAGGTTGTCCAACGTCTATGAGGCGCCTTTGCCTCGTCGGCACTGAGGCCGCCCCAAATGGACCGTGCCGATAATTGGTCTCGATCGCACCTGGCCCATGCGAAGGCGTATGGCGATCGGAGGGATACGCTGCCGCTTCGCCGACACCGGAGAGGATCGGTTGAGCAGATCGCCGAACGCTGGGTCGCCAGGGTGACACACAGCGGAGTCCAGGGAACAACTAAAGCGATGATGCTTGCGTGTGGAATAGGTTACCAATAACGGACATCGTCTACGAAGCCCCAAACAACAGCGGTGCAACCAGAGCAGCATATTGGTCCAACCATGGGTTGGTGTTTAGACCGATCTTCATCAGCTATCTGATCCCCGCTGCAACGACTTACCACCCTCCGGATCCTGCATTGCGGTGATGACAGAACAGCTAAATCCCGAAGATTGGGCCTGGCAAATTTCGGCCGAAGTCTACCGTCTCAATTTGTATAGCCGCCTGACGGGAAAAGCAGATCAAGATCGATCATCGGTCACCGATGAAGAGTTGGCTGAAGCGATCCGGGACAGTTTCACTCAAATGAACGAAATCGCCTATCGCGAAATGGTCAAGTTGGCGACCGAGGCAGCACTAGAAACCTACGATCGGGTCGTATCGTCCATCGTCAAGCGGTCGCGCGTTCGGCTGCGCAACTGAAGTCGCTTTGCGCACTCGGAAGGTCGCTCTCTTGGCTTGGCGCACATACCGTTGCGCCGCTTGCGGCCGGTGTCACAGCTCGGATGAGCGTGGACTCTCACTAGGGAAGCGACCCCGGCAGGGGCTGGCAAGCGCCGGGGCCGCTCCATCCCTCGTGAAGCACGCCCCGCCGAGCGCAAGCCAAGCATACTGGAGAAATCGATAAGGGAGGACTTTGTCGGCGCGGCAGCCTGTCGCACCAGATAGTTGACCTAAATTAACCCGCAAGCCTCGACCGACCTCTAGGTCAAGGTTCCTGAGGTTTTAGTTGTCCAGCGGTAACAGCTAATCTCGTTCGGTAAGCGACGCACCGATTCTATTTGCGGCGCAAAAACCTCGGGCGTAGCTTTGTCGACGCCGGGGCTGGACCATATTTCACGTATTTTTTTGACCCGGCGGGGCCGCAGCGTCGCAAGCCGCTGCGGCCTTTTGCTGACGGGCTGCAACGGGCGAGCACCGTTCGAGTTGCAAGACGATGGTTCCGCTATGGCCTTGGTCGGCTGCGCGAGACCCATCCGGCTCCTTATCCCAATCGTTCTGCTCGCTCGATCAGTCGGCGCCGTTGCGATATGTTGGCACTTCAATCCAGAGCCCGTCGATCTGGGCGCGGTCTTCGCCGCGCTTCCGCGCGGCATCGAAGCCCTCGACAATTGCAGACGCACGCGCCAGCTCGTCCGCGCTTGGAGTAAAGACCGCGTTCAGCGCAACCGCGTGCGCGGGACGCACTAGGGATTTGCTGCGGTAGCCGAGACGACGTGAGAACGCAGCCTCGCGGACCGCACCTTCAACGTCGCTGAACGTATAAGGGGCATCGATCGGTTCAATGCCGGCCGCGCGAGCTTCCAGGATGAACCGCCGGCGTGCGTAGTCCAGTTCGACCGCGTCAATGCCTCGTTCGGCGCACAGATCATTGGAGAGGTCTTCCGCTCCTAGCAAGGCGCACCGAATTCGGGGGCTGCTCGCGGCGATCGAACACACCTCGACCACGCCGCGGGCCGTTTCGCAGACCGGCAGGATATCGGTGCTGTTCGTTGCTATTCTAAGCTCTCGTTCCCAATGGGTGATCGCCGCATCCAGGGCATGCATCTGCGCCGCCCTGTCGCTGAACGGCATTCCCGGCGCCCTGATCCACGGTCGTTTCGACATCAGCGGACCATTGTCCACGGCCTGGCAACTGCACAAGCGATGGACGACCACTAGGCTGCATATTCTTGACGACGCCGGTCACGGCGGTGGCAATGAGTTCATGCCTTCGATCTGACAAATATTCACGAACCTGACCTAGTGCGAGAAGCGTCGCGCACCTCCGTCAACGTGGATTACCTGGCCCGTGATGTAACGGGCAAGTGGCGAAGCAAGAAAGGCGACAAGCACTGCGAGATCTTCCGGCTCGCCGATATAGCCAGCAGGACAATTCTCCGCGACCCATTTGCGCTGAGATTCCTCGGTCGGCAATAATTTCTGATCGATCTGCTCGGAGTGTAGCCGGCCGGGCGGGATCGAATTGACCGTGATCCCATCCTTGCCGACAACACGGGAAAGCGACTTTGCCCAGATATGGGTGGCTCCATTGGGCGGAATGCCACCATTCAACGCCAACGGCTCATCGCCTCCGGTCAGATTAATGATCCGACCGAATTTCTGAGCCTGCATCATGGGCACGAAGGCATGGGCGAGTTCCCGACCGGCATGGAAATTAAGCGCCATAGCCTCATCCCATTGCTGACGCGTGCCTAGGCCGTCGAATGGCCGCGAACCGCCAGCATTGTTGACGAGGATGTCGAGGCGGCCGAAAGCGGCAAGCACCTCATCTCTGATACGCGCGGCTGCGTCGTGCTGTGTGACATCTGCGACGATCATCAACGGCCGCTCGCGTCCAGAAGCCGCAATCTCGTCCGCCACATTTCTTAGGCGGTCTTCTCGCCGGGCCACGATTGCGAGACGACATCCCTCTTCAGCGAGCATCTGCGCGATCGCGCGGCCGAGGCCGACGCTGGCACCGGTGACAAGCGCGACCTTGCCGGCGAGCTTAAGATCCATGGTTTTCCCTTTTTTGCCGTGACTTGATACTCGCAAGCGAGCTCAAAGTCCGAGATAGGCCTTTCTGACCCGATCATCGTTTTGGAGAGCGGCGGCAGGGCCTTCGATCGCGATCCTGGCGTGCTCCAGCACGTAAGCGTACTGCGCCTGCTTGAGGGCCAGGGCGACATTCTGCTCGACGAGTAGAATGCCGATGCCTTGTGCCACAATCTGGCCGATGACGGCCATAACCTGCTTGACCACAATGGGAGCCAGGCCGAGCGAGGGCTCGTCGAGCAGCAGGTAGCGAGGCCTCGACATCAGGCCGCGCGCGATTGCGCACATCTGCTGCTCACCGCCAGACAGCGACCCAGCCTGCTGGCCAAGCCGCTCCTTTAACCGGGGAAAAATGGAAAGGACCCGGTCAAGCGCGTCCTTCTCGTGACCCCTCGCCCGCGGTGCGTAGCTTCCGAGTTCAAGATTCTCGCGCACGCTCATGAAGGCGAAGAGTTGGCGACCCTGCGGAACATGCGCGATGCCCGCCTCGACGCGCTCATGGGCCGGCATACGCGTAATATCGATGCCTTCGAGCCGGACCGTACCGCTGGAGACATTCGCTTGCAGGCCGGAGATCGCGTTCAGCGTGGTGGTCTTCCCCGCACCATTGGCGCCGAGCAATGCAGCAACGCTGTTGGTTGATACCGAACATGTGACGCCGCGTAATACGGTAACGTCGCCATAGCCGGCACTGAGATCGGTTACATCGAGCGCCATCAGTCGTCGCTTCCGAGATAAGCTGCCACTACAGCGGGGTCTCGCACCACTACCTCCGGCTTGCCCTCGGCGATTTTGCGCCCGTAGTCGAGCACTACGACCTTGTCGGCGAGCGACATCACGGCATGCAGATTGTGCTCGATCATGATGACGGCGAGGCCGTCCTGATGCGCCAAGCTGCGGATCAAATGAATGCTCTCGTTGATTTCCGAAGCATTGAGCCCGGCGAGTATCTCATCAAGCAGTAACATCCTTGGTTCGATCGAGAGAGCGCGCGCGAGTTCTAGCCGCTTGCGGGACTCCAAGGTCAGACTGCCCGCCTGCTGGTCGAGCAACGAACGCATGCCGACGCGGCCGATGATCTCCGCGGCCTTTTCGCGTGCCGTCGCCAGCGGATAGTTCAGCAGCGCGCCGACGGTGACATTCTCATGCACCGTCAGGCTGACGAGGGGCTTGACGATCTGGAACGTACGGCCAATGCCCGCGCGAGCGCAGACACTTGCAGAAGCACCGGTAATGTCCTGGCCGGCGAAACTGACGTTGCCGGAATCGGGCCCAAGTTGACCGCTCAGGATATTGAACAGCGATGTCTTGCCAGCGCCATTTGGACCGATGAGCCCAACGATCTCGCGGTCGGTCACATTCAGCGACACCTCGTTCACGGCGACGAGTCCGCCAAAGCGGCGTACAAGCCCGCTCGCGCGCAACAGTTCCTTACCAAGAGATCGGCTGGCCGTGTCCATCATGTGGGGCGCCATGCCTTGAGTGTGCCGACGATACCCCTGGGCGCCAACAGCACAGTCCCGAGAAGCACGGCGCCATAGATCAATAGCCGGGGGCCGCCGCCAAAGAACTGGCTCAACACCCCATCGAGCGGAGTCATCACCAGCGAACCCACGATCGGGCCAAGCGGTGTGCCAAGCCCACCAATGATGCTCAAAAGCGCGATCTGCACTGAAATGTTGATCGAGAACACGCTCGGCGGATCGAGGAACAGGATGTACTGGGCATAGAAGAAACCGCCGACGGCTGTGAGTGCAGCACTGATCATGGTGACGATCAGCTTTACCTTGACCGTCTTGATGCCCATGCTGGCCGCCGTTGCCTCGTCGTCGCGAACGGCGATTAAATAGAGACCGAGCCTGCCGCGATGCATCCAGCGGGTGATCCCGTAGACCGTCATCATCAGCGCGAAGGCCGCGATGAGATAGGCCCACCGTGAGCTGAAGATGAATGTAGAGATACCCGGTTGGAACGGGATCGCGATGCCGCTTGGGCCGCGGGTGAGATCGCTCCAATTATTTGCGACGATTTCCATTGCGATGGGAAAGACCAGCGTCGCCAGCGAGAAGAAGGCTCCGCGCAGCCGAAAGCAAGGCCAGCTGATCACCACGGCAAGCCCGGTCGTAATAAAAATGCCGGCGATCAGGCCAAGCCAAGGCGAAACACCGTATTTGGTGAAAGCGATCGCAGTGATGTAGGCGCCGATGCCGAAAAACGCGGATTGGCCGAGCGACACCAGTCCGCCATAACCCGCCATCAAATTCCAGGCTCCGGACAGGGCCGCCCAGAGGCAGGTCATCACAGCGATGTTGAGGTAGTAGTCATTGAAGAACGCGCTCATTTGGTGCCGACCTCTTCCATGCCAGCGCGGCCGAATAGTCCCTGAGGACGGATCAACAGAATCAGGATGAACAGCACAAGCGCCATGACGTCCTTGAGTTCGACCGAGACGTAGAAGCCTGTCAGCGTCTGGGTGACGCCAATGATCAGCCCTCCAACCATGGCGCCGGCGACGCTGCCAAGCCCTCCGAGAACGACTACGACAAAGGCAGTGATGATCAGATCGACCCCTGCGGTTGGAAACGTGTAGAACATCGGCGTCAGGATGCAGCCTGCCACCGCCGCACAGGCAACGCCGGCGCCGAACGCCAGCCGGTTCAGCCGCTGCGTGTTCACCCCCATCAGCGAAGCGGCATACCGGTTTTGCACCATGGCGCGCAGTGCCTTGCCGTCGCGCGACAATTGCAGAAACGCGATCAACGCTCCCGCCATCAAAAACGCGACGATGAAGGCGTAAAGTGAGCTCACGGAGATGGCGACATTCCCGACGATAAGGGATTGCGAGGAATAGGCCGTCTGAACCGAACGGTAGTCAGGGCCCCAGAAGGTAAGGGCAACGTTCTGAAGTACCACCGACAGGCCAAAGGTCGCGAATATTTGCATCGCATGTGGCGCGTGCAGGATCGGCTTGATCACCACGCGTTCGGCAAGCAAGCCAAGCCCGAACAGGACCGGTGTGACGATAAGGATAGATACATAGGGGTCGATTCCCCACAGCGTGTTGAGCCAGAAGGCGCCGAACATGGCGAGCATGATGAACTCGCCCTGCGCGAAATTGACGATCCGCAGGACACCAAAGATCAATGTCAGGCCGATCGACAGCAATCCGTAGACACCGCCGATGAGCAGGCCCGAGACCAGCAATTGAGGAAGGATGTCCAGCATCTTGTATCCCGGCTATGGGCGATGACTGGCATTGCCAGCCACCGCGGCCAGATCAGCGCTTGTCCCAGGTCTGGAGCGGCACCAGCACCGGATCGCCGGTCTTGAGGTTATCCGGCGCCACCACGACGAGTTTTCCATCCTGCCATTGCTGCGCGACCGGGAAGGAACGCTCGTTCTGCCCCTGCATCTCGCTACCCGGCTTGGCGAACTTGACGCCCCAGCCGAGCGAGGTGCCGCCGGCGGGAATGTCGAGCGCAAGCGCTGCCTCCTTCAGCTTGGCGGGATCCGTCACGCCTGCAGTGCGCAGCACCTTGTCGAGCAAAATGTAGGTGCCGACAAAGCCCTGGGTTCCGACGTAGGATGGCGCCTTGCCCTGACTAGCCTGGAAGCGCTTCTGAAACTCGGCGAGCAGCGTTCGCGCCTCCTCTGAGAGCGCCGCCGGATTGATCCCCGCCGACCCCTCGGTGTCGAAGATTCCATTAACGGCGCTCCCCAATCCTTCACCGAAGCTCGCCAGACCGTAAATGCCGCCGGTACCGATGAAAGCCCCGACATTGACGCCGAGCTGCTTCATCTGGCGCTGGATCAGCAGCGCGTCATTGGCATAGGACGAGGCGATGACGATGTCAGCGCCGCTCGCCTTCATGCGCAGCACGAGCGGGGCGAGATCGGTGGTCGTGGCTTTATATGGCAGACGCCCCGCGACCTTGAAGCCGAGGTCCTTGGCCTTTGTCTCGGCCGCGGTTGCAACAGAGGTACCGTAATCCGAATCTTCGTGAACGATGAGCACGGTGAGATCGGCAGGCTTCTTGCCAAGACGCGGCGCAATGGCGCTCGCGGCGAGACTGGCGGCAAGCTGCCCGTTCGAGCTCGCCGTGAACACGAGGCGGAAATAGCCGTTGAAACCGCGCTTGGTCAAACCGTCGGCGATGCCGCCGGTCTCCCAATACAATCCGCCGCGGCGTTCCACCACCTGGCTTGCTGCGTAAGACAGCCCGCTCGAATAGGTACCGGTTATGATCTGCAGATTCTCGAGCGAGGACAGGCGCTCGGCCTCCGACTGCGCCTTGTCCGGGGTCGACGCATCGCCCTGGACGAGTTCGACTTTCTTGCTGGCGATGCCGCCTTTCTCGTTGATCATGTCAACAGCGATACGCGCGCCATTGAGATTTTCATTACCGAGCAGCGCCAGGCCGCCTGTCAGGGGGTAGAGCGCCCCGATGCGCCACGTCTCTTGCGCGCCCGCGGACACGGTCGATGCGGCGAACACGAGAGCCGCCAATACGAGACGTTTCATTGTCTATCCCCCTTGCTGTGTTTCTGCAGTCTGGCGATGACGGTGGCCGCATCCGTCACGTCGGCGAATTGCCGATCCATGTCGAAGAGGCTGATCGCGTGCGAGATCGGCAACCGGTCGAACACCGCGTCGGCCGGAACGATCGCGCGGTAATTGTAGGAAGCGGCGTCGAAGACGGTAGCGCGCACGCAATTGCTGGTTGCACCGCCGAGCACGATCACGGTGTCGATATTGCGTTCGACCAGATAACCGAGCAGTGGCGTCCCGTGGAAACCACTCGGCTTCTTCTTCACGAAGACGATATCTCCTGGCTTGGGTCCGACCTCGGGCAGCAATTCAGCGCCCATCGTTCCGTCGATGCACCAGTCATCGCGCTCCTTCATGAAGGCGCGCTTGCGACCATAGACACCAATATCATTGCCGCTGGCGTCGAGAGCGAAGCGGGTCAGGAACACCGGAACGCCCGCCGCTCGTCCGGCATCCAGGATGGTCGCGATCCGATCGACAGCCGCCCATCCTATTTCACCGCAGGACGAGGGATAGCGCTCGTCGCGAATGCCGCGCTCGCCGACCATGTAGCGTTGCGCATCGATGACTACGATCGCGGGCCTCACGCCGAAACCCATCCGCTGTGCAAACCGCCCTCTCGCCAATACGGCGCGGTCGGCCTCACCCAAATAGCTATCCCAGATCTGCGCGCCGGTTGTGTTGTTCATCGGTCATCCTCGGAGGGTGCGTGGTGGGCGTGCCAATGCTCGGCGACATCAAGGCGCCTGCAGACCCAAACGCGGTCATGCTTGAGGATGTGGTCGAGGACGGTCGCCAGAGCCCGCGCCCTTGCCGGCCGTCCCGTGATGCGCGGATGAAGGCCGATTGACATCAGCCCGGGCTTCTCGGCGCCTTCCCTGTAAAGCTGGTCGAAAGTCGACTTCAGATAGCCCTCAAAATCGTCGGGCGCCGAAAAGCCGGAGGGAGCCGCGAACTTTCCGTCATTGGCATCCATCGTGTAGGGCACGACAAGATGGTTCTTGCGCTCGACCTCGACCCAATAAGGCAGCTCGTCATTGTAGGCGTCCGAATCGTAGCGGAAGCCGCCCTCCTCGACGATAAGGCGGCGCGTATTCTCGCTCGGCCCGAAACGGCAATACCAGCCGAGCGGCCGCTTGCCGGTCGTGCGCTCGATAGAAGCAACCGCGCGCGCGATGCGCTCTCGCTCTTCCTCTTCGCTCAGGCGGAAATGCTCTTCCCAGCGCCAGCCATGACAACAGACATCGAAATTCGAAGCAGCGATGGCCTCCGCTACCTGCGGATTGCGTTCCAGCGCGACAGCACAGCCAAACACCGTTGCGGGCAACTGCCGTTCCTGGAATAGATCGAACAGCCGCCAGATTCCGACCCGGCTGCCATATTCGTACATGGTCTCGAATGCGAGGTCGCGCTGTCCGGCCGGCACCCGCCCGCCCGGGGCCTCGGCAAGGCCAAGCTCGGTACGACCGCTGCCGTCGGGAACGCTGTATTCCGACCCTTCTTCATAGTTGATCGCAAAATTCACGGCGATCCGGGCGTTGCCAGGCCAGCGCGGATCGGGGCGTTTTCGGCCGTAACCTACGAAATCACGCGGATGTTCGGAACTTGGCCGCCAGACGCCTGTCATGCTCTGTCCTCTCCCTGTGCAGGGAGCCGGCCTGCGGCCCGCAACTCATCAATGATCTCGTCGCGATCCTGGTCGATCCGTGCGCCGGTGCGACGGATAGCGCCGGGCGTGCGCGACATCACCGGGAAGACGTTCTGCATCCGCACCGGGCCGAGATCCTCGTCCGGTACCGAGACCACCGAGTTTCGCGCGATATATTGCTGATCGCCGAAGATTTGCTCAACATCATAGATTGGCGCAATCGCGGCCTCGACACGCTCAAAGGTCTCGAGGACTTGGGGCAGATCATGTTTGGCGATCCAGCCACCGACGATCCGATCTATCTCCTCGACATGCTTGATGCGGTCGAGGTTGGTCTGGAAGCGCGGATCATCCGCCGTACCCGGGCCCCCCGTCAGGTCGAGCACACGCTTGACGATACTGGGTGTCGCCGCCGAAAGCGCCACCCAGCGCCCCTCACGCGTACGATAGGCATTGCGCGGCGCATTGTTGACCGAACGATTTCCAGTGCGGTTCTGGATCACACCGAGCTGGTCGAAGATGATCGGTTGCGGTCCCAGCAAGGCAAAGATTGGTTCGTAAATGGCAAGATCAATATACTGGCCCTTGCCGCTGCCGCCGATGTCACGTTCGTAAATCGCGAACATCGCCGCAAAGCAGCCGTAATAGGCCGCAATGCCGTCGGCGAGCCCAAATGGCGGCAAAGTCGGCGGGCCATCGGGCTGGCCGGTTATATGGGCGAAGCCGGACATCGCCTCCGCCAGCGTGCCAAAGCCAGCGCGTCGGCTATACGGCCCGGTCTGGCCGAAGCCGGTCACCCGCACCATCACAAGCCGGGGATTGATCTTTGAGAGCACGTCCCAGCCAAGCCCCCAACCTTCCAGCGTTCCGGTTCGGAAATTCTCCACGAGAATATCCGCGTCGACGATCATCGCCTTGAAGATCTCGGCGTCCGCGGCGGTCTTCAAATCGAGCGCGATGCAACGCTTGTTGCGCCCAGTGGTCTTCCACCAGAGGCCGTGCCCTTCTTTTTTGGCGCCCATGTTCCGTAACGGATCGCCGCTCGGGTGCTCGATCTTGATGACGTCGGCCCCGAAATCGCCCATGAGCGTCGAGATGATCGGCCCCGCGAACAGCGTCGCGCAATCAATGACGCGCAAACCCTTCAGAGGGCCTGCGGCTGCAGGCATGGCGCGTTCGGTTTTCATCGTTTCAGGCATGGTGGGCCGCCCCTTCGACGATTCTCAGCACTGCGTGGGCCCGGTCGATAAATGGTCCATCGGCCATGACGCCATCGACCATGAACGCCCCGACCCCGCGCGCGAGCATCTCTTCGGCTTTGGCGACGATGCGCCGCGCATTTTCGATTTCCGCGGGGCGCGGAAAGAATACCGCGTTGGCGATGTCGATCTGACTGGGATGGATACAACTCTTTCCCGCAAGACCTAACGCGCGGCCGGCTTCAGCATCCATACGGAACGCTTCGCCATCCGCCACGCCGACGAATGCTCCGTCAAAGGCGTCGATACCGGCTTCGGCAGCGGCAAGCCGGACAGCCAGCCGCACCGGTGCCAGCGCAAGCGGACTACGCTCGACTCCAAGTGGTTCGAACAGATCGCCGAAGCCCAGCTGCAAGCCGATAACCCGCTCATGGGACAACGAGATCTCGGCCGCCACACGAAGGCCTCGGGCGGTTTCGATATTGGCGAGAATGCCAACGCGGCGGCCGATACCGTTTTCGCGCTCGAGCCGATCGAGGAGGCGCGCCGTCTCCAGGATCGTTTCGGCACTTTCGACCTTCGGAAGATTGACGATGTCGAGGCCGGGTCGCACGACCGCCTCAAGATCGTCGGCAAAGAAAGGCTCGCCCCAGGGATTGATGCGGACAATCACAACCTTTCCCGACGTTGTGCGACGTTCAAGCGCCCTCGCGACGTAGTCGCGCGCTTCGATCTTGCGGTCTTCCGCCACGGCATCTTCGAGATCAAATGAGATTGCATCGGCGGCCGATTGCCACGCTTTGTCGAACAACTCGGGACGGGAACCCGGTACGAAGAGCTTGCTTCGCATCGACGGGGAACGGGTAGCAGACATCGCCACGACCTACCTATGAGAGCGGGTTATACCTCGCCGTCCAGCGAGCCCCCGTTTTCGCGTTGGCTTTTCCGGAAAGCCGCTTCATTCCATCCTTAGATTGCTTGTTCGGCAAATATAATGTTGTTAGAGGGGCATTCCTGCAAGGAATGGCCTTAAACAACTAAAACGTGCAGCCATGGACCTTCGCAAGCTTCGATATTTTGTCGACATCGTCGAGGCCAAAAGCATCAGCAAAGCGGCTGCGAGTCTTCACGTAGCCCAGCCTGCCTTGACCAAGAGCATCCAGTCGCTCGAACAAGAACTAGGTGCAGTGCTTTTGCAACGCTCGGCCAAGGGTGTTGCTATGACGGAAGCAGGGGCCAGGCTCTACGAGCACTGTCAGATTGTCTTTAAACAACTCGACCGGGCCCGGCACGATGTACGCAAATCGATCGAACGACCGTCGGGTGTAGTGACCGTCGGACTACCGCACAGCTTGATGACGGTGCTCGCGTTGCCACTGTTGCAGCTCACTACGGCGCGTTATCCCGATGTTCGCCTGGAGCTGAAGCAAGAGCACACCCATTTGCTGGTTAACGATATCCGAGCGGGAAAGTTGGATTTCGCCGTAATGGCAGAACCGCGCTCAGCATCGGGCCTGCACTGCCAGCAACTTCTGAAAGAGGAGCTTCTTTTTGTCGGACCGACCTCAGTCGACCTGAGTGCCCGTCAGACCCATATCTCCTTCCTGGATGCTTCGGTGCACGAGTTTATCCTTCCGTCGGTCGGCAATGGCCTTCGCCATACGGCAGAAGGACATTTTCGCGCCCGCTCCCTGCCGCTCAACGTCAAACACGAAGTCGACGCCATCGCCCTGATCACGCAATGCGTACAAGCCGGGCTTGGCGTCTCGCTGCTGCCAGGCGGCTGCATTCGCATGGATGCCGACCAGGGCCGTATTCGGGCGATGCCCTTCGCGGAGGGGGGCTGCCATCGTACCATTGTGTTGTGCCAGGCGGCGGGAGCAGCCTTATCTCCAGCAGCGGCCACCGTGGTGGCAGTAGTGGAAGAGGCTGCCCGGGAATTGGTGACTGGCGGTCAGTGGCTTGGAGCTAGGTTGGCTTGAGGGCTTCTCGCGTGGCAAATGCGCATTCGACAGCCCGTCGCAATCTACGCCAACATGCGCGTGCGATCTGCCCTTTTGCCTTCGAAACATCGCTTTGTTCTCCGGCCCAGCTTCGCTGAGCTAGTCTGGATGAAAGCTCGAATTTGCACTGCCCCATGGTTACGATACCATCTCCTGCCGTTTTCTTGCGACCCGTCACTCCTTTGAAACCCGACAGGGATCGTCTAGACCTCTTTCGGCTTCAAGGTCGCTTTTGACCGACGATCCTTCCCTTATTCCGGGGCTGGCGAGTACGCTCGCGAGGGTGGCTTGAACACATTGGAAGGCTCCACCGTGCCCTCCCGGTCCACACCCGAGCGAGATAGGAGCGTGGTCGGACACGCAACGTGATGGCCAGGAACTCTTCGACGGATTTGCGCAAATAGTTGCCGGTCATCGGGTTTGCGACTCCGGGCCGATCACGACGAAGCAGGGATCCGCGCGTCGATCGGCGAGCGAGGTCTCAATACACAGAGACGTCTAGCAATCAGGGTCCAGAGGCACCGCACCAGTTTCGCACCGGAAACGGCGTCAACCAAACGTAACGAAAGCAATTGGACTCGAACAAAACGCGGGCAAATCAACGAAGGTGACCGATATTCTGCCGCTCATAACGGTCTGGTTGCAGGTTCGAGTCCTGCCGGGCCCACCAACGTGATCAATAGCTTACTTCATTCTCGTTGCCTGCCGAGAGCCGCTTCTATGGAGCGCGTGTTCGGCCCCCGGATCATCGACCAAGCCATGCTTCCTAAGGCTTGGCTTGCGACAGCCTGTCCTTCGTGGAACTGAGCGGGTTGAAAGATACAATCTTCACGAAATAATCGCGCCGATCAGCGCCAACCGGTTGATCCTCACCACCGGCGTATTGCCAATCGTCTCCAGGGTAGTTTGATATTTCTGTCTCATTCGCCTCTCCTGATATCGCCTCTGGCGAAAGCTGCCGTCCTTGCTTGGTCCTGTCCGGCTACCGGCGGCGTCAGATCTCAATTTTAGCGGAAGCGATGATGCTGGCGAGCGTGACGAGCGAAGTCACCAGCAGGTAATAACCGACATAATTGATGCCGTACTCACTTTGGAGCCAGGTCGCGATGTAGGGCGCTAACGACGCGCCGAGGATTCCCGCCAGAGTGAACGTGATTGAGGATCCGCTGTAGCGCACCTGGGTCGGGAAAGGCGCGGCCAGCGCGGCGCCAAGCACGCCGTAGTTCAGCCCCACCAGGACCATGCCGGTCGTGGCAAAGACATAGATGCCGCCAATGCCTGCGTTCAGCAGCGGCCCGAATGCGGAGGAGAATGCCGCTATCGCCACGACGGTCGCGATCAGCAATTCGCGCCGCCCAAAGCGGTCGCCCAGTTTTCCCGAAGCGATGGTCGCAAGGCCGAACAACACCGATCCGTAGATCTGCACTTTCAACGCGTCGAGCAATGAAATCCCGGTGACTTTCACATTGTAGGACAGCAGATAGGCTGTGCAGAGGTAGAAAATCACGAAGGTCACTAACGCTACAAACGTGCCAAGAAATACGCTGCGCTTATAGCTCCGCATCAACTCCACTCCGGGAACTGCGACCCGCTCCGCGTTCACGATGGTTTGCTGGAATTCCGGTGTTTCGGTAATCGAAAGCCGTACCCATAGGCCAATAGCGATCAGTACAATCGACGAAACAAAGGGAACGCGCCATCCCCAGCTCAGGAAAGCATCCTTCGAGATGAGATGCAGCAGGCTCCAGAACACGCTTGATGCCAGAAAAAGTCCGAGAGGCGCGCCCAGTTGCGGAAACATTCCGTACCAGTTGCGCTTGCCATCGGGCGCGTTCTCGGTCGCCAGCAGCACCGCGCCGCCCCACTCTCCGCCAAGGCCCAAACCCTGGCCGAATCGACAAAGCGCCAACAGAAGCGGTGCAAGGACCCCGATTTGTCCATAGCTCGGCAGGAGACCGACGATGACAGTCGAAATCCCCATGGTCAGCAACGCTGCTACCAGCGTGGCCTTGCGGCCAATCCGGTCCCCGAAATGACCAAAGACGATCGCACCAAGAGGTCGTGCGAAAAATGCTATCGAGAAGGTAGCAAACGAAGCAAGCAGCGCCGTGGTGGGATCGCTATTTGGGAAAAACTGCGTCGGAAAGACGAGGACCGCTGCCGTTGCATAAACATAAAAGTCGAAGAACTCAATTGTGGTGCCGATCAAACTCGCCAGCAGCACCTGCACGGGAGAATTGGAAGACCTGTCGAATCGTCTGCCCGCAACGGCTAAGGCAAAGCGTGTTTCACGTAGCATCGTGCATAACCCTTCAGTCGCATTTTTCGAGCGGAGCAATCGATCGACGCGAGGTGCGATCAACATGCGAGGCATGAGGCAAAAAACATCCTGATCGGTGAAGTCAATACGACGTGAAGTTCCATCGAATCTGCGCTACCTGCGTGCCGGCAGAACTTTTTATCACCCGCCATAGCTGATGCCCGTATTCCTGCTGGGATATTCTCCGCAATCTCTGTGTGTACTTTGAACATTCGCCGTGCCTCATGGATCGCGCGGGCTCGATTAAGTTGGCCGATCAACCGACGGAAATTGGAACTTCAACGAGATTTGCGTTGCCGCTCGCAATTCCGGCCTCGATCGCCGGCGCGATATCAGCTGCTCGTTCCACCCTTCGCCCGGGCAACCCCATCGCGCGAGCCAATGACAGATAGTCGATTGCTGGCCGCCTGATATCCATGGCGATGAAGCGGTTCGACTTCGCCGCGACATAGTTCGCCTGTGTTCTCATGAAGTTCTTGAGCACGTTGTACTCGCGATTGTTCATGACGACGAACGTCACGGGGAGCTTCTCGTGCGCGGCGGTCCAAAGCGCTTGCGGGGAATACATCGCCGCTCCGTCGCCAACGAAGCAAACGACCGGTGCGCGACCGAGACCAAGCGAACAGCCGACGGCTGCCGGCATACCCCAACCTAGCCCACCGCCGCGTATGAACGAGTATTGGTTTGGCGAGTGGCTGTTGAGGAATTTTCGCACGTGGCCCGATGTAGCGACGGCCTCGTCGACGATGGCGATATCTGGCCCGATCGCGCGCACGGCTTCCCGCGCCGCGACCAACGGCGTGGTGACGGGGCAATCCATTTGGGTGTCCGCGACCTCGGCGAGCGCGCGCCATTCTGCGACCCGCTGCACCTGCGCTTTCTTGCGCAGCGCCGTGTAGGCTTCGCGATTGCCTTTCGCCGCCTCGAACAGGTGCGGAAGAAGCGTCTTGAGCGATGCCTTGAGCTCGCCGACAACGGAGAGCTTAGTGACATAGGTGCGACCGAGATCCCGTACGTCCGCGGACAGCTGGAATACGTCACATCCAGGCGGGATCGCAGAGCCTTCTGTGTAGAGAATGGTGACAAGGGATTTCCCGCCCAACGCAAAGATCGCATCGTAGTGGGAAAGTATTTCGGCCATGCCTTTCGCCACGGTCGGAAAGTTCCCAGCCCAGAGCGGGTGGGATGTCGGAAACGGAATACGGGACGGCCAAGACGACCCATAGACGGACGCGCCGAGAGCCTCCGCTACAGCCACCGTTTCCTCAGCCGCATCGCTCGCGTAGACCTCGTCGCCGGCGATGAGCGCGAGGCGCCCCGGCGCTACGGCCGCGAGATGCAGCGCAAGCTGGTCGAGGGAGCCCGCGACCGCGTTACCATCCACGTGAGACCGCGCCCCGATATCGACCGTGCTCATTTCCTCCATGACATTCATAGGCAACGACAGGAATACAGGCCCCGTAGGAGCCGCGCCTGCATCGTGGAACGCGCGACGGACCAGCACAGGAAGTTGATCGGCGCTCGCGACTTCGCGCGCCCATTTCACGGCGGGCTCTGCGATCCGCACAAGGTCGCCGAAGAGAAGTGGATCCGTTACGGTGTGCCGCGAGTCCTGCTGACCAGCTGTCACCACCAACGGAGTGTGAGAGACGCTTGCGTTGAGGAGATTGCCCATCCCGTGCCCGAGGCCGCCGGCCGTGTGCAGATTCAGGAAGGCGGGACGCCTGGCGGCCTGCGCATATCCGTCCGCCATGGCGACCGCGGTAGCCTCCTGTAGCGCCAGCACGTATTTCAGATCCGGATTGCTAAGCAATGCGTCTATCAGCGGGAGCTCAGTCGTTCCGGGATTTCCGAAGATGTATTCAACGCCTTCGCTGGAAAGTACTTCGAGCAAGACGTCGGCGCCGCGGCGCGCGCCAAGTTGCTCCACCTTGGAAAAGGTATTCCTCAACATTGGTAGCTCCTTTAGCCGGTATGTGACACGATGGATCGATCGGGGTCCGCCACGGACCGACAATCGACCTGAGTTTGCAAAAGGGACGCGTGCAGCAAGCTTTGCGAAGCACAGTCGCTTTGGACCTCGACGCTTCCTACGCCCGGATGGCGAGCGAGCCTCGTTGCAATGAAGCCAGCAATCGCATTGCAGGGAACGGACAATGAGATTGTCACGACGGCAGCCCCGTCATCCCCACGAGCGAGGATCAACGTCTGCAGATGGAGGCCCAAGCGCTGAACGTCGTCCACGACACGAACAAGGCCGCTACAGCAATCTCCGAGCGCGGCTCGGAGGACCACGTTGCGCATTTGCTGTTCAGGCATGACTATCCTCGCTTCTGCTTCGTCAGGAAATCTATGTGGACGGCGACCGGATTTTTTGCTGAAGATTGTCGCAACTCGCAGAAGCCGCCGAACAAGGTTCGGAAAAATTGCCGATAGCCAGAACAATCGTTCTGTGCAGCGCTCGGGTACCGCGCTGCCCCTGGTCGACCTCCGAAATCGAAAGATGCACTCGGCCTTGAGGCGCGAATGTCGGCCTGTCGCAATCTGTTGCTGGGCGAAGCTGAAGGGTCTCGAGGCGAATGGCGCGAGCCAGCTTGCAATGCTCAATCGCCGGGATCGGTTTAGACAAAACTGTCTTCGTTAAACCGACGCTCAACAAGCACGACGACAAAGTGTTGGCTGAGTTTGGCGGCGGCTACGGGCGCCCGACCTTCGGGTCGCTTCACGGTCGTGCCGCGGGAGCAGCCGCCGATCTTGCACGGCAGCGTTCCTTGGCGGTATCAGACTTCGCGCCAACGATCGGTCTGGAAAACTATCTTCAGCAGACGATCGTCAATTTCGTCGCCGGCCTAGGGGTGCGTTCGTTCCACGCTTAATGCAGAGGTTCGGGTAAGCGGTTTGGTCCTCGAAGCCGTCGAGGCTCCGCCGCTGGTCGGGCAACATATTGTGTGGGAGCAGCGGAATGTTGCCTCCCTACATCGTTCCTGGAGGCGTGCGAAGCGTTCTCGCCGACCGTCTAGTCGCGGAGATCGGCGCGACCGTGGCGACACCGTCCTCGACAACCCGCGGGAGCGTGTGTGGCAGGATTATCTCCGGACCCACTTTCGTGATGTCGGTTTGACCGCAAAATGCCATGGTCAAATCGAGTTGCTTGGCGATGATCTGAAGCACGCGAGTCACCCCTTCCTGACCCTTCGCGCCCAGCCCATACAAGAACGGGCGCCCTATCAACGTACCGTGCGCGCCCAGCGCGATGGCCTTCAAAACATCTTGGCCGGAACGCATCCCGCTGTCGAGCCAAACTTCAATTTCACCTTTGACCGCCTCGACGATTGTCGGAAGCGTCGCAATAGTTGATGGTGCACCATCAAGCTGTCGTCCACCATGATTGCTGACGATGAGGGCGTCAGCGCCGCTTCGGACCGCATTGCGCGCATCCCTTGAGTCCATGATGCCCTTGAGGACAAGCTTGCCCGGCCAGCGTTCCTTGACCCACTCGATATCATCCCAGCTCAAGCTGGAGTCGAACTGCTGGGCTGTCCATTCGGCGAGTGATCCCATGTCGGTTACACCTTTCGCGTGCCCAACGATATTTCCCAGCCGACGACGCGGCGTCGCGGCCATTCTCATGCACCAGCTCGGATGAGATGCCATGTCGATAATGCTCTTGAGTGTGATCTTCGGTGGCGTTGAAAGACCATTGCGAGCATCCTTATAGCGATCGCCTATGATCTGCAGATCGAGGGTCAGAACCAGCGCGTCACATCCGGCATCAACCGCCCGCAGCAGCAGCTCCTCCATGAAGCCGCGATCGCGCATGAAATAAAGCTGAAACCAGAACGGCCGGCGGGTATGTTTGGCAACGTCTTCCAGTGAGCAGACGCTCATCGTCGACATCGTGTAGCGAATACCGAACTCGGCTGCAGCGCGCGCTGCAAGGATCTCGCCATCCGCGTGAATCATGCCGGCAAGCCCGGTCGGGGCGAGCGCAACCGGCATGGCGACATCCGTGCCGATCATCTTCGTTCCCAGTGAGCGATGGGCTAGGTCGCGCGCTACACGTTGCCGTAGAAGGATTTTCTGGAAGTCGGTTTGATTTGAGCGGTACGTCCCTTCGGACCACGAGCCAGAATCGACAAAATCGTAAAACATCCGGGGAACTCGGCGCTTCGCCAGCAAGCGCAGGTCCTCAATATCGCTGATGATTTCCATATTTTTTCCCACGCTCCATGGTCCGGGCGCGATTCAACAGCTACGTCCTCTGAACCCATAATAAGTCTGTACTCGCTCGCGGCGAGGACATGGGGCCTCATGCGACCCGCCTCTGCGCCGGGCTATCATTCGCAGACCACCCTGATCGTTCACGTCAACAATAAGCTAGGTATCCGGCCGAAGCGTTGAACCACCCAAGAGGCGAATGAGACCGCTGCAGCAAGCGTGGCTAAGGGGATCGCGGCAGACATCTTGTTGTCCTGGCATGACGGTCCTCGTTCTTTTCCATTTCGAAAGGAAATTTAAGTGGCGGATGGCCGGAATTTTTGCTGAAGTTTGTTGGAGCTGACGGAACAGGCCGAACAGGAACCGAGGAAATGGCTGATAGACAGGACAGGCGTTCTGAGCGGCGCTCTGACACCTCGCCGCCTGCGTTCGACCTCGCCGATCGAAAGATACTTTCGGCCTTACAGGCTGACGGGCGGCTCACTGTGAGTGAACTCGGCGCGAAGGCCGGCCTTTCGCAATCTGCCTGCTGGAGACGAGGTTGAAGCGTCTCGAGGCGAACGGCGCAATTCAGCGCTATGCTGCGATCCTCAACCACAAGGCGATCGGCTTAGCCAACACCGTTTTCGTTGAACTCACGCTCAATAAGCACGACGACAAAGTGTTGGAAGAGTTCGGCACCGCCTTGGCCCGTATACCCGAAGTCATAGAGGCCCATCTCGTCTCTGGAGACTATGACTATTTGGTCAAGGTCGTGGTTTCCGACACGGAGCATTACGAACGGTTTTTGCGTGAGAGGCTCTATAAGATTCCGGGAATCCAGCACTCACGATCGACTTTTGCGCTCCGTGCGCTCAAAGACGCTGTCTCGGTCGACCCTTTGCTCCTTCGCTAACAGTAGCGGTCAGCGCTCAATTTGGTTTCGATTCACGCCCAATTTGAGCCGGATCGTCCAATCACGCAGCAGGCTCCAACCATAAGCTTATTGTTTTCGATCTGGACGAGCGGTTAGCCTTAGCTGCTGTCCAGGAGGCGCCTCCCGCTGACTCCACCCAAACGGCTTGCCTTTAGCCTTCTAGTCCCGCGCTACAAGATCCAGCATGCCGCGAAGATCCTCTGAAAACTGCGCTCCGTGCTTCTTTTGGAAGCTGGAATGTGCAGTCTTCCACAAGGGATAGGCGTCCTGTAGCACCTTGGATCCTTTCTTAGTGAGACTAACAGTACGACTGCGCCGGTCCAGGTCGGACACGGTCGCGGCAATCAAACCGTCGCGCACAAGAGGCCTCATATTTTTACCCATCGTGGTCCGATTCATAACCATCACTCCGGCAAGTTCGTTGACAGAAAGACTGCCTCTCTCATTCAGAACAGCAAGGATCATGTACTGCGTTGAACGAATGCCCGACGGAGCCAATATCGTGTCGTAGATCTGCGTGAGATGGCGGGCCGCCTTGCGGAGAAAAAAGCAATTGCAGTCCCGTACGTTAATTCGCTCCACCGACATCTCCAGAATTCCAACAATACGAACATACAGGAACTTCAGCTTGGATTCCACTTCCCCTCGCACAAACGAACCATCGCGATAGACGCAGCAGCGCGTTCCAAGACATCGGGACCAACCCCAGGCTTGCTATCCGGCCGCATCCACCACGCCCCTTGTGTGCCGAGAGCCGGACCGATCTTCCAAATCTCGCACAGCACTTGGTCTCACGGTCAATTGACACCCACTCTGCATATAAGAGCATATACTCCTAATATCGAAAGATGCTCCTATCGAGGGAAGACTCCGATGGTTGATCCACTGTTTTTGATTTCCGGCGCCACCGGCACGACGGGCAGAGCCGCCGTCAGAGCGCTAAGGCGCGCGGGACAACGTGTGCGGGCCCTCGTGCATAAGGAAGACGCTCGAGCGAAAGCGCTGCGCGAAGAAGGTGCTGAAACCGTTGTCGGCGAATTGCTTGACCTGGACCGGACACGGGCCGCAATGGAAGGCGTCCGAGGTGCTTATTTCGTGTACCCGTTCGAGCCAGGCCTCATTGAGGCGGCTGCGTTTTTTGCACAGGCGGCGATAGAGGCGGGGATCGAATCGATCGTCAATATGTCGCAAAAGCCTGCACGCCGGGAAGCGAAAAGCGAAGCATCTCGCGATCACTGGATCACCGAGCAGGTATTTGATTGGTCTGGTGTTCCGACCACTCACATTCGGCCGACGTTTTTCGCCGAATGGTTTCTCTATCCGATGGACGGTTGGAACGTAAAAGGAGGCGTCATTGAGTTTCCGTTTGCCGATGGACGGCACGCTCCAATAGCCGGTGAAGACCAAGGCCGAGTGATTGCTGCACTCTTGCAGACCCCGAAGCCTCATGCTGGCAAGGCATACCCTCTGTACGGCCCGGTCGAACTCAATCACCACGAAATCGCAGAGAAATTGACAAAGACGCTAGGCCGACCCTTTGTCTACAAGCCGCTCACCATTCCAGAGTTCCGCGAGCGAATGGAAAACAGCGGACGAGCTCCGCGATTTGTGCAGCACATCGCCTCCGTGGCACAAGACTATCAGGACGGACTCTTTGCTGGCACCAACAATGTCGTCGAAGATCTCACCGGCAGAAAGCCCCTGACTGTCGAGAAATTCGCCGAAACCAATCGCGTCAGATTTGCCAAGTAACACCAGGACGACAATCCGCTTTTTTTCGCGGAGATTTCGCCCCGCTTTCTGTTCATCTTCGATCAAAACCACAGTTTCTTAGATGGCGCAAACTCCCGCAGATTTCGTCCTCGACAACGCGATATGGTTCTCGCTTACGACCGGGCATTCTGACATTGCCGAAGGTGACGGAAGGGCTCGTCGTTATCCGATTGGAGTTTCCCCACTGGGAGCGATCCAGGATACGTCCGATGCGAGCTTTGACGCCCTTGCCGCGCTTCTTCAACCGAATGAGGAAATCGCGCTGGGTAGCCCAACTGAAATCTTGCCGACCGGTGGGCTTGAAGCTTTTGCGCGCATGACACTGAAACAGATGGTAAGATCATCTCTCAGCCGTCCAATTCCAGAACAACATGTGGTCCCGCTCGGCACCGCCGATGTGGCCGACATGCTGACTCTCATCGAAATCACAAAGCCTGGTCCCTTTCGCAGTCGAACACACGAGTTGGGCCAATACTTCGGAATTCGAGTGGACGGCCGACTCGTGGCAATGGCGGGAGAGCGACTGCGCCCCGTTGGTTACACCGAGATAAGCGCCGTATGTACTCACCCCAATTATCGGGGACGAGGATATGGACGAGGCCTGGTCGAAACACTCGTGAGAAACATTATCGACCGAGGTAACGTCCCGATCTTGCACGTAGAGAAGGACAATCAAGCGGCATCCCTTTACGAGGCGGTCGGATTTTCGATACGGCAAACGATCCACTTGATTGGTCTGAGGAAGCCAAACGCTGTCTCTTCGTAGCGACGATGTCCCAGGGATGGTCGGGTGGGAAACAGCGATGACGACGAGCGTCGCTCGGCCACACATGTTGCAATGTTCGGATGTATGCGTGTTTACGTTCCGAGAAAGGGTTGCGTCACCGAACAGCGCTTGTGGGCCGAGCCGCCTGAACCACTTTGGGCAGACCAGTGATCAAGGAGACTGTTATGTCGGGTATGGAAGAGACGGGTTTACAACTGCGCTCGTTGATTAAGGCGAGTGGTGAGCTGGAAATTTCGCTCGTAGATGTGCCAACCCCCGAGCCACGTTCCGACGAGTTGGTGGTACGCATCGAGGCGACGCCGACCAATCCGTCCGACCTCGGCTTGCTGACCGGCGCCGCCGATCTCTCCACGATCAGGGCGTCAGGGACCAAGGATCGCCCGATCATCACCGCGAAAGTGCCGGAAGCGGCCATGCCGGCGATGGCCGGCCGCCTCGATCAATCGGTGCCGATCGGCTTTGAGGGCGCCGGCGTCGTCATCAAGACCGGGTCGTCCGATGCAGCGAAGGCTCTGATGGGCAGGACAGTCGCGACTTTCGGTGGCGCGATGTATGCGCAGTATCGGTGCCTGAAAATAGGAGACTGCCTGCCGCTGCCGGACGGCACGACGCCGGCCGAAGGCGCCTCCTGCTTCGTCAATCCACTAACCGCACTCGGCATGATCGAGACGATGCGGGCCGAGGGCCATACCGCCTTGGTGCACACCGCCGCTGCCTCGAACCTGGGACAAATGCTGAGCAAGATTTGTCTCAAGGACGACATTTCGCTGGTCAATATCGTGCGCAGCACGGAGCAGGCAGCGATCCTGCGCAAGATGGGCGCCAAGCACGTGATCGATTCGACCACCGCGACCTTCACGAATGAATTGACTGCGGCGCTGGTCGAAAGCGGTGCGACGATCGCTTTTGATGCGATCGGCGGCGGAAAGGTCGCGAGCCAAATCCTGAGCGCCATGGAGGCTGCCATCAACAAGTCCGGCAAATACCCCTATAGCCGCTATGGCTCGACGGTCCACAAGCAGGTCTATGTTTACGGTACGCTTGATCCTCAACCGACCGAGATCACGCGCTCCTTCGGCACCGCTTGGGGCCTGGGCGGCTGGCTGCTGATGCCGTTCCTGGTGAAGATCGGACAGGCCGGCGAACAGAGGCTGCGTCAACGCGTTGTCGATGAGCTGAAGACCACGTTTGCAAGCCACTACACCAAAGTGGTGTCACTAGCCGAAGCGCTCGATCCCACCAATATGGAGTCCTACTTCAAACGGGCGACTGGAGAAAAATTCCTTATCAACCCGAACAAAGGTAAGTGACGTAGCGCCACTCCCCGAGCTTGTCGTGGTAGGGCTGCTCTGTGCGGCGGCCGTGGTCTGCCTGACGGTCGGCACAGAATTCAAATGGTTTGCTACAGCGCAGCTCGCGGCTCAAGTCAAGAAGCAAGGTAAGTTGGTGTCGGGACCGGCTGTCAAGATCAGGTCGGAACTGTCGATCTGTTTCGCTGGTGATCGCACGATCTGCTAGATGAAATTCTTAAAAGCGGGGAAGGCCTCTCGCGTGTGCGCGCTTGTAGATCTCATTGCGCAAACTTGGTCCGACATCTGAATCGCGCCTCCTCGTGAAGCTGCCATTTGCAGGACCGTTGCGGCCCAACTACGTCAAAAGCTACGGTTTGCGCGATGACTAGGAGTAACACCGCGGCATTGCCGGCAACATTCGTTGTTGCACTTCTCGTTGTTTTTGCTGTCGATGCGGAGAGAGTGGAAGTCGAACCTATGATCCGGGCTTATGGTGCTAAACTTTAGCAAAATACCAGCTATGCCTTTAAAGCGAGGGATTGAAAGCGGGGGCCAACCGCACCAGTTTCGCACCAGAAACGATCCGATCGAGAGCGACGAAGGCGGCCAAACATCACAAAAGATGCACGGAAATCAATGACCGCATCCGTTTTCCGGCCGCTCATAACGGTCTGGTTGCAGGTTCGAGTCCTGCCGGCCCACCAAGAATATCAGTGCCTTGCTTGGTCTTCGTTTCCCGCGCCGCGACGACCGCACCAGAAACCGCACCAGATACGTCCACTTTTCGTTCGTGCACAGTCGTCGGCAAGCTCGCCTGCCGAACCGTTGGATGCGACAGTGCATCCACGATCCTCGCCTCCCCGGCCGCCGGAGAGGGACTGACGGAAGCAGTCTCTATTGGCGACAATGTCGGCCATCTCCGGTAAAGCGGAAGTCAGCCACAGCGTCAATCAAGTCCGCTAAGGGCCAACTTCAGACATCAGACCCACGTGCTGAGTAAATCTGCCGCGACTTTCAGGTCGGCCGTTTCAAAGCCTTCCGTGAAGCGGCCGTATGATCGCTGGAGTAACGCTCTCGCCCCTATCCGATCTCCCGTACTAGCCATCAGCGCAGCCAGATCGGTGGCAGTCCTCAATTCCCAGGAACCGGCGTGCTGTTCACGGGCCAGGTCGAGCGATTGCTGAAGGCAGGCTTGGACGTCTTCGTGGCGCGATGTCGGAATGGCGCCAAGCAGTCTGCCTTTCAAGCGCATTAGCTCCGGCATTTGAAAGAACTCACCACTCGCATTGACCCGCTCGATTGTCGCGTTGACGAGCGTGATGCCCTCACCAGCCCGCCCAAGTGAAAGCAGGCCAAGCGCGAGCTCCATATTGAATTCGGTCGTGAGCAGCTCATGACGCGCGGCGTGGATGGGCTTCAGACACGTCCGCAGATCATCGACGCCTCGTTGCAAATCCCCTCGGCGGATCGTCAACTCGGCCTTGCGGCATCGTCCGATCGCCATCAGGGGGCCCATAGCATTTGCTTCGGCAAGCGAATAGGAGCGATCCACGTAGTGCTGGGCGGCATCGAGGTCGCCGCGCCAGAGAAAAACCGTGCCAGCACCGGCAAGCACCAGAGCCAGCGCTGCGGAATGTCCCGTGGCTTCCGAGGCCTTGACAGCCTCCCTTGCGCGGTCCGCTGCCTGATCCGGATAACCGTGCAGCCAGAGTGTCCGGGCCAGCGCCATTATCGACCGATAATGAGGATCGTAGCTCAACAGAACCGAGCCTTGTTGGGCGTGCGACAGGATTCCTATCAGAGATTCGAGCTCGCGGCGCGAGCCGGCGAGATCGCCCGAAAATTGCAGCGCCATGCCGAGTTCGGAGTGAGCGAGTGCTCTGATGGCGAGGTCTCCGGATCTTTCGGCAAGGGCGTGGCAACGCCGGGCGTAATCGAGCAATATCCTGAAATGCGCGCTGCGACCGTGGAAGATGTATTGCATGTTGAGCAATCCAGCCTCGTAGGCCGTATCGCCCCTGGCCTCCGCAATGGCGAGGCTCCTGTTCAGTGCGTCATTGACGGCGTCGCTTTCGCCGTACATCTGCGACGAAGAGACACCCAGGCCTGCCTGGAGACGCATCTCATCAGAGCTTCCGACAGCACCAGCGTCGAGCGCGATCAAGGCGCGCTGGGACCAACGGTGACACTCCGCCAGCAACGACATTGCCAGGAAGACATCGACGGCTGCCGCGGCGAGCTGAATGCCGAGCTTGGCATCTCCGTCCTCGCCGAAACACCAGTCGAGCGCGGCGCGTACGTTGTTCATGTTGCCAAAATGCGAGGTCCGTTCCACTCCAGTGGATAAGGAGGCCCAGTCGCGGCCACGCTGCTCCAGCCAATTCCGGTAATAGGTTGCATGCCGGACAGCAAGGTCGCGGCCTTCATCGTCGGCGATCTGAATGTCACGGGCATAAGCGCGCGTGGTATCGAGCAGCCGATAGCTCATCACGGTTCCGACCGGCCGGGTCGCGATCATCGACTTTGCGATGAGGCTGTCGATCGCGCCGAGGATATCCCTCTGGTTGACGTCGCGCCCGCACACCGCGGTGACCGCGTCGAGCGTGAAGTGTCCGACGAAGACGGCCAGCCGGCGGAGAACGATCCGCTCCAGATCGGAGAGAAGGCCGAAGCTCCAGTCCAGCGTTGCATGCAGCGTTCTTTGCCGGGGCGGAGCGCTCCGCGGCCCAAGCCAGGACAGCGCCAGCCGCTGGTCGAGCAACTCGGCAGTTCCATGCACCCCGTAACTTTCGACGCGGCGGGCCGCGAGCTCGATGGCCAGCGCCACACCGTCCAGCCTGCGGCACATGCTGGCGACAACGGGCGCCTCATCGTCACCGAAATCCAGCTGCGCGCCGCTCGCACGGGCTCGCTCGACGAAGAGCTGGATCGCCGGAAATGTCCGAACGATTTCGGCCGTCAGTTCCGTGCCGTCGGGCGGACAGGCCAGCGTGTCCAACCGGAAGACGTTCTCTCCGTCCGTCTGCAACGCTTCGCGGCTCGTCGCCAGAATGTGGACGTTGGGTGCGGACAAAAACACAGACGATGCGAACGCGGCGACAGGATCGACCAGGTGTTCGCAAGTGTCGAGGATCAGCAAGATCCGCTTGTCTCGCAGGTAAGCGACGATGCTGGGCGTCGCGTCGCTGGATTGCACCGACAGGCCGAGCAGCGATGCCACGACCGTCCCCACCAAAGTTGGATCGCTGACCATGCTGAGATCGACAAAGAGCAGCGCACCATCAAAACTCTTCATCAGACGGTGCCCAGCCGCGATCGCAAGCGTCGTCTTGCCGACGCCGCCAGCACCGACGATGGTCACGAAGCGCGTCGCCATCAGCCGCGCCGGCAGCTCCTCGATCTCGACCTCCCGATCGATCATCGGTAGACGTACCGGCAGATTGGCCTGCTGAAAGGAAGACATATCGCTCGCGCGCGGCGCTTGATCGGATAAGCGGGCTACCTGCGCGACAAAAGTATAGCCGCGCCCGGACGATGTCACGATGTAGCGGTTGCCTTCGCTGCCTTCGCCGAGCGCCTTGCGCAGGTTGGTGATGTGAAAGCGCAAAGCGCCCTCTTCGACCACCAGACCCGGCCATACCTGGCGCAGCAGCTCGGCTTTGCTGATCAGCTCGTTGGGGCGCGAGAGCAGCGCCACCAGGAGATCGTAGGCCCGTCCCCCGAGTTCGACTTGCTCACTGTTTCTGGTCAACACGCGCTCGGTCATATTGAGGCGGAAAGGACCGAACGAAATGATCTCCGTGGTCTGCGCTGTCGGCATTGATGGATGCTGCTCTTGTTGTGGGCGGCGATCGTGCGATTACGAAAATGCGACGACGACCGACGTCTTTTGGATCGTGATATCCGATCCCGGGGATAAAAAGTAGTGCTGCGGCGCCATAACCGGCACGACGGTCCGCTCCCGTGTCGACCAACTCGCGTCACTTTTGTCTTGAAAGCCAACGACTTGTGAATTGACCAACAACCGGATCAGCGCCGTTAGGGTGGTAAAGCCCGGCTGCACATTCGATCAAGACCTTCCCTCATAACAAAATCTCGCAGCGCCCTAACACGTGGCCCTCCGGCCGCGGGTGAAGCCGTGACCGGCTCACTTTTCGGCGGTCTCCCGCGGCTCCGCGAGGGCTAACGATCCATAACAATCGATAACGAGCAAATCTCGATCGACCGCACCAAAGTATGTGCAGGACGAGCGGCCGATCGATCTGCGACAGCGTCACGCAAATATACAGGGCCGTGAAGTCTGGCACACGTCAACTGCGCACAACGCAACGATGAGACTGAGACATGACCAGCAACCAGATCGTCGATTCGAGCTTCACCGCCATCATCAACGCACCGATCGACCAGATCGACATTCCAACATGGTGCTTCAATCTGTCCGAGCGCGACTACCAGGGCTGCTCGCCGGCGCACATCGCCGCGGGCTTCACGACGGCTCCGGACGGCAAGCGGATGTCGATCAACGTCGAGACCATCGGCGGCAGCCTGATGGTGCAGCATTACGTCGAGACCCTCGGCGAAAAGGACCATCTGGTCCTCGATTCCACCTCCGACGTGTTCACGCCGACCGGGCGAACGACCATTCACGTGACCTGGGAGCTGAGCGTCAAGGAGATCGAGCCCGGCAAGTGCGAATTCACCAACCGCGTCCGCTCGTACGCCACCGACGAATTCATGGCGTTCATCGGCAAGCAGGGCATCCCGTTTGACCTGTTCCGCGCCCAACGCCAGCCCGCCTCGATCGCGCACAATCAGAGCGAAACGCCGGAGTTCGCGGCCAGCATCGAGCGCGCCGCGCTTCGGAACAACTGACACAGCGGCACCGTCGCAAGGGAGAGTCACATGACGCAGCTTTCATACGACAAGAACGACACCGCCCTCCTGGTTGTCGATCCCTACAACGACTTCATCTCGGAGGGCGGCAAGATCTGGCCACGGATCAAGGCCGTGGCCGAGGCGAACAATTGCGTTCCACACATGCAGCAGGTGCTGCATGCCGCGCGTGCCGCAGAGCTCCGGGTGTTCTACGCGATGCATCACCGTTACCGCGCCGGCGACTATGAGTCCTGGAAGTATGTCGCGCCCGTGCAGCGGAGGGCGTGGCAGGCCAAGAGCTTCGAGTTCGGCACCTGGCGCGGCGAATTCCGTGCCGAATTCGTCCCGGAGCCGGGCGAGATTGTCGCCAGCGAACATTGGTGCTCGAGCGGCTTCGCCAACACCGATCTCGATCTCCAGCTGAAGCGCCACGGCATCCAGCGGCTCATCGTCATCGGACTCATCGCCCACACCTGCATCGAGGCGACCGTCCGCTTTGCAGCTGAGCTTGGATATGACGTCACGGTCGTCAAGGACGCCATCGCCGACTACTCAGACGAGATGATGCATGCCGCGCTTACGATCAATATGCCGAACTATGCCAGCGCGATCGTGACGACCACGGAGGTCGTGGCGAGCATCTCAGCCAGCACCTTTGTAGCATCGGCCGCCGAACTGGCCGATTGACGGACCCGACCGGCGCCCGTCGGGCGCTGGTCTCTCATCATCAGCGCCCCTGAAGATTTACCGCCATTTCGCAGCTAAACTAAACAGAGAGGTTCGATCATGAAGCGCCGCGATTTTATGAAGGGCTTCGTCGGGGCAGCGGTGTGGCCGTCGTTTCGGAGAGAAAAGCGGAGCAGGCCTCTCATCGGCTTCCTGAGCAGTCGATCGCGCGGCGATTCGACGCGCATCTTGACCGCGTTTCGCCAAGGGCTGGCGGAGGCTGGCTATATTGCTGGTCATGACGTCAGCATCGAATATCGCTGGGCTGGTGGCGACTATGAAAGGCTTCCAGCGCTTGCCGCTGACATCGTCGACAGGAGTCCGTCGGTACTGATTGCAGCCGGAGGCGAGCCATCCGCGCTAGCGGCGAAGGCTGCATCTGACAGCATCCCGATTGTTTTTTCTGTGGGCGGCGATCCGGTGAGGACTGGCCTCGTCAACAGCCTGAACCGGCCGGGCGGAAATATGACCGGGATCAGCCTTCTCGCCACGGAACTGGAGGCAAAGCGCCTCGGGCTGCTGCACGAGATGGCGCCCCGCGCGAAAGTTATCGGCGTTCTCGTGGATGACGATTTCCAAGAGTCGCAAACGCAGACGCGCGAGATCGAGCTGGCGGCACGGGGGCTCGGCTGTTCCGTCGTGATTGCCTGTGCCAGCAGCGACCTCGAGCTGACAGAAGCATTCGAGCGGCTGAGGATTGCCGGCGTGGACGCACTGCTGGTTTGCGCGGCCCCCTTCTTTGATACGCGTCGGCGGTCCATTGTTGCACACGAAGCGCAACAGAATATCCCGGCGATTTATCAATTTCGGGACTACGCCGCCGAGGGCGGCTTGATGAGTTACGGGATCCGTCCACCCGAGGGATACCGGCAAATCGGCCTCTACGCGGGTTTCATTCTCAACGGAATATCCCCGTCCGAGCTTCCCGTCGTCCGACCTGCAACGTTCGAATTGGTCATCAATCTCAGAACCGCCGCGGCAGCGGGGATCGACGTTCCGCCAAGCCTGCTCGCCTGCGCAGACGAGGCAATCTCGTAATTTTTCCTCAAACCAGATGGAGTTTTCAATGGCCCAGATCATGATCGAAAAGCCGTCCTCAGGCCTGTGGACCGCAACGTTCGCCAATCCGCCCATAAACCTGATCGATCCGGACACGATCGGCGAGCTTCAGGATCTCCTGTCCGCACTGGAAATCGACGCCGACGTCAAGGTCGTCGTGTTCCGAAGCGCCGACCCGGATTTCTTCCTGGCCCATTGGGATGTGCTTGCGGACAAGGCGAAGGTTGCCGCGATGCCGCCGGGACCGACGGGGATGCATCCGTGGATCGACGTGCTCGTGCGATTGTCGCGGGCACCAGTCGCCTCCATCGCTGAAATCCGCGGACGCGCACGCGGAGCCGGAAGTGAGTTCGTGCTCGCGTGTGACATGCGCTTCGCCAGTCGGGAGCGCGCGATTCTCGGGCAATTTGAAGTCGGCATGGGCGCTGTACCCGGCGGCAATCCGATGGCCCGGCTCGCCGGGCTAATGGGGCGAGGCCGCGGCCTGGAAGTCATTCTCGGGGCGGACGATTTTTCTGCGGACCGCGCCGAGCAATACGGCTACGTCAACCGCGCTTTACCCGACGAGGAGATTGAGGCGTTCGTCGATGGTTTTGCGCGTCGGCTGGCCTCATTCGAAAAGCACGCTCTCGCTGGTGCCAAGGCTCTCATGAACGAAGTCACGCTCCCGCCCGACGCCGTGTTTCAGCATGCGCTGGCGGCCTTCTTCGAATCTGCGGCCCACCCGAGTACACGGGTACGCGGGGCATCGCTGATCAAGCGCGGACTTCAAACTCGATCCGATACCGAGCTTCGACTTGGACACGCGGTGGCGGAATCATCCTGAGGGACACAGCCAGAGCATGGCCAAGCCCCGAACGCTCCACATACCGAGATTGTTGCGCCTGCGTCGGCGAGCAGTGAATGCACCGCACGAAGAGACACTATCGTTCAACGGGCTGGTGATATAGTTCCGCACTGGGTCTGACGGTGCCCGACTAGAGACGGCGGTCGCCTGTCGCTCGATAAGCGAACATATCGCTTAGCGCCTCCAGTACTTTTCTCGCGACCAGGGCCCGATACATCAGCGGAATGCGTCTCGAGGGCATTGGTAGCAAAGAACTTTCCGAGCGGGCTACCCTACCAAGTGTGAAGCCCATTACGACGGCATATCGCTACCTTGGGTTTATGGTGCGCTCGGAGGGCGTTCACATTTTGCGTAATTTCAATGATTTACCAGAAGGCACTTCGACAAAGGTGCATTTCCTCCGCTCAAGTACCTTTCAGCGCAACGGTTCGAGCATCAGCTCGGTCACTGTTGGCCGCCGGTTTCTTGCTGTTGCGAAACGGCCTCTGCACAAAGTGCAACACGTGCGGCTCCACAACTGGGTCCTCCTTTGTGTGGGGTCGACGTGTGGGGTCGGCGAAAGTTGTCCACCCCGCATACCATTGTGTCCATTGCGCTCAGTTTCGAATGTCCATTCGGAGTGAGCCGCTGCAGAAGAGCGAAAGCCCACCGACTCGGTGGGCTTTTTGCTGCACTAGCAAAAATGAGGATCGCTGATAGACGAGAAGGCTCGACGAAATTGCGGTGGGTTCTACGCAGCTGTGGGAACCCGGCCCCGCTGCACGCGGGCACTTAATGACGGCATTTTACTAGCATCATGCAGGTAAAACACAATGCGATCCATTTTCTGGAAGTCTTTTCAAATCCTTACGGCGCATTCTATGCGCATTTCCGCGGTGGACCTTCGCGTGCTTGACCTTATGCGAACCGGGCACTCGAAGAACTCGAAGCCGAGCAGGAGCGTTGTGCTCCACGCTGGAATTTGGCACTGGCCGGATTCGATTTTGGCACTGGCCTTCCCACTCAGCGCACTGCCCGATCAATCCAACGGTAGAACCCGCCCCTGAAGGATCAATGCTAACCCTCCGCCTGTGCGTATTGCAGCGGAAGATGAGTCCATTGCAGATAAGAACGAGTCCCTCTGCCGTCGAATGAGCGAGGACCATGCCGCCGCTAATGCGGCTCCTCCGGATGGCGGCGGCGCGGTGTAGTGGGCCATCAGCTTGAGGTGGGCGCTGAGGTTCCTGGGCGGGTATGGCGCGATCTCATAGTAGTGCCGCACGCCAGCTTCCGCCGCGAACGGTTGAGGACGCTGGAATGCAAAATCGCCTCCGGCTGGACTTTACGTAGGCCTTCAGCCCATTTGAAACGATTGCCGAACCATCCTGGTTCGCGCTCGTCGTGCTTTCGCCCGAGAGGATCCGGCTTGAGCTTCAGATATCACTCGTCGACCTTGATACCGTAACCGTCCGAGGTTGTCCCGTCCGTCAGGTTCGTTCCTTGCTGCGTGGACGATCCATTCGAGCGCGATATCCGAGAGACGGGCCTCGTTTTCCGGGTATCCTCTTCCGTCGTTCACGGCGCCGGAAACGGCCGGAGGTTATCCACGCGACGCGAAGGCCGACCCAACGAGGCCCTATGTGATGTGGCCTGGCACGCAATACGAGCATTTGATGCTGCCGGCCCGCTGATCTCGCGATCCTGCATCCGCGCCAGTACGGTTCTGTGCGGGGCGCGCGCGATGAAACGCGCGTCCCCTATCGATCCTGCTGCGCCGCATGAGTCCGCTTGTGGCCCTTCGCGACAAATTGCAGCGCCACGCAATCTCGGTTGCGAGCGAGGCGTCGCAGAAGTTGACGGACAGCCGTTATTGCAGAACACGACGCTTGAGACCCGAAGTCGCGGTCCCGGATGGTCCGGGCTGCCCATTCACAGCCGTGTCCCACATCGAGCTTCGCCCTTGCTCGGCCCGAGACGAGCGTTTCAATGCGACATGATCACCCAGCAAGGTGGCCGCCCGATGATAGTCTTGGTCGCGCCGCCCCAGACCCATTCGCTCAACCGATAATGACCGTAGGCCCCCATGACCAAGAGATCCGCGCCTCTAACTTTGACCTCCGCCTCGAGTATCTTTCCGACGGAACTGCCATCAATCCGCACCGTTTCGAAGCTTGCGCTAATGCCATGTTCAGCCAGATGGCGGACCACTGCCGCACCCGACTGCTGCTCCGCCAGGGTGTTGCCATCGGTCGCTGTGATGATCTGCACATCGCGAGCACGGCGCAGCATCGACAGGGCATCGCCAACGACTCTTGCAGCCGGCGCGCTATGGTCCCAGGCAACGATAATCCGGTCGAAGTTGACAGGCAGCTCGGCGGCGAGTTCTTCCGGGCACAACAAAATCGGTCGACCTGATTGAAAAATCAATCCCTCGATGACCCTTTCCGCTTGGTCATCGTCCGGCTTGACCGGAACAATCGACAAATCCTTCGGGCGTGCGCATAGCGCAAGGTGTTTCGGGGCATCCCCCGCTCTCAAATGCGCAACCCTCTGTACGTTGCGTACCCCGACCTCGGCGACGGCGGTATCGAACGCTTTCAATAAGCCTTGCGCATCCGTAGTGCTTCTGACCTCATCGGGGAAATCGGCCGAGATCATGACTTGCGGCCGAACAGAGACATCCTCTTCGACAACCAGCGCAGTGATCTCGGCGTCGAAACTCGCCGCCACATTAACGCATTTCGCGATCGCTGCAATTAATCTTGGGCTTGGGTTCCCAATGAGCGGCAAAAGCATATCCTTGATAGCCATTAGCGCTTCTCCGAGAATAGCCGTATTCTAGCTGATCCCAATGTCGCCTATTTGACGCAGGTCAACCCTTGCCCGACTTCGTGTATATGGTCGCCTGCGGCGAAGTCTATGCCAGCAATCGGTGCGATTTTTGAGCGCCCGCCTACACAAAAGCGGAACTTCACTGGGTAGCGCGAGGCGCTGACCGCACTGGAGCTACCAGTATCTATCGAGAGTCTGCAGCCCGAATTTCATGCCTCTCACTCCATACAAGCATTCCGATGCGATCTGCTGTAACCCGGGATCGAATACTGAAGGCGCGGCCGCCGGGACTGCCGTCCTAGCTTTCCAAAGGGATTGTTTGTTGCCGCGCATGAGTCCGGAATTGGCGCCATGACCGGACATGCCGCCCCGCTCCACTGCGATCGCCTTGCGGGGCCTCCTCATGCTCCGGTGGGATTGAAAACCGGGCTGGTGCGTTGGCGCGCGATGCGTATGCTGCGCTCGGTCAGGTCACGCAACTGCACGAACATCATCGCAGTCATCAATGCGTCGTTGAACGCATCAGACCAGCAGGCGCGGCCCGATGAATCGCAGAAAGCTTGGCAACACCTTCCAGACGATCGGCGCCGAAGTTGTTTCTCCCGGTGCACACGTCATGCACACGCCGCCCTTGAACCGATTGAAAAACTTGAACTCTCGCTCCAATCCCATGATTGGACGGCACAGGTTTGCGCGCATCGCACGGAAGAATTCCATGCGATGCGGTCCCTGAATTCTTGCAGGGTCTCACGCCGCCTTCGCGGCTTTGTCTGCCGGGGCGGTGTCCATGGCGCGCATGTAGAGATCGAGCAGTGACTCGCGCTCGTCGCGCTCGTCCTGGTCCTGCTTGCGCAGCTTGATGATCTCCTTGAGGATCTTGACGTCGAAGCCCTCGCCTTTGGCTTCCGAAAAGACTTCCTTCTTCTGCTCGTTCAACTCCTGCAGCTCGGTGTCCAGGTTCTCGATCCGCTCGACGAAGGAACGAATTTTTCCGCCGGGAATGGTGATGTCTGACATGGTGCCTCCTTGCCTGAATGAGGCCGTGAAAATGAGAGCAAAGAGATAACCAATCTCTTAACCTGGGTCGGTTCGAAAGCAGCTAGTCAGGGTATTGATCAGCTCGGGAACCCTATCGCGTGCCCCTCCTCGCGGTAGCCTGCGAACTCCGCCCGGTTCGGTGATCGGATCTAGGTCAGGCCGTTGCCAACAATTCGCAAGACCTCTGCCTCATCGCCTCGTTTTCAAGATAGACGGTCCCGTTTGCGACCGACCCGCGCGATATCTCAGGGATCTTTGACGAAGCCGACCACGGGAAATATCCCTCGCTGGACCGTCTTCACCTTCCACCGGGCTTCAGTCCGCTCCGATCGGTACGTTGTATCAACGCTTGGAGACCATACGTTCGAAGTTCAACCGTACTGCGGTCTCGAAGAGCTCCTGTCCGTCGCCATCAGCATGCTCGTTGTAGCTGCAAAGACCAAGACATCGAGCTTGTGAAGCGATGCAAGCTCACTGGGTACGCTCCCGCCTCATTAGGTCAACCTCGCTGGCGCGCACCCTTTGCTTGCGGGCTTCCTCATCATGACCGGCCTTTCCGCCTCCAAATAACCCAGCCATTTTTGCGCTACATCAAGGCCGGCGCGAGCGGGCGGAGCACAATTTCGGATATTTCTTCAACCTGTGGGAGAGAGCAGATGAGCCTTCCGAGATTGTGGACCACCAGCCAGGAACCTGCGTTCGACCCGTTCAGGGCCATGCGACGCGAAGTGGAAGACGCGCTTCGCGCTTTCAATCAGGGTTCGTCCTCTCCCAGTATTGGGGCAGGCGAGCCGGCAATCAATGTGGCTGAAACCAAGGATGCCTTCGAAGTGACCGCCGAACTTCCCGGCGTGGACGAGAAAGATATCAAGGTCAGCCTGGACGGCAACCAGCTAGTCATCTCCGGCGAGAAAAAGGCGGAGAGCACGAAAGACGAAAAGAACTGGCATGTCGAGGAGCGCAGCTACGGCTCCTTCTATCGATCGATGTCTCTGCCTTTCGAGCCGGAAGACGGAGCCGTCGAAGCTCATTTCGACAAGGGCGTGCTGCATCTCGCTATCAACAAGCCCGCCAAGGCCGTGAAGACCACCAAGACCATCGATATCAAGACAGGAGCTCCACCGAGCGCGAACCCAGTATCGGATAAGGCCACGGCGCCCGGCAAGGCTGCCTAGTCCTGTACAGTCTTCGTAACAAACCGGAGAGCCGGACCAGACAAGCTGGTTGCGGTCTCCGGGGTTTGTCATTCCCGTTCTTCCGATGCCGTGATGAGATTCCGCGGCGGGCAGTTGACGCCTCAAAGCCTTCAGCGCAACGGATCGGCTTGCCGTCGAGGCCATCATCGACACCACGGTGCGCCCGGTGAAGTCGCGAGCCTCGAGAAGGCCGCCGGCACCGGCATCCAGGTTGCCCGCAAGCTCTGGACGATGACCGCCTCCGAGCTGCGCCACGCTGATAATCACATGCTGCTGCTCGAGCGCAAGACTGCGATGGAGCGCGTCGCCACCTCCCTGCTGGAGATGGATCGGCGCCTCGCCGTCGCCGGCATGATGGCGCTGCCGATGTGCCGCCGCGACATCGGCGACTATCTCGGCCTCACGCTCGAGACTGTGTCGCGTGCGCTGTCGCAGCTTCACGTCCAGGGCATTCTCGGCTTTTCCCGTGCCTGCCAGATCGTGCTGCGCAACCGCCAGCGCTTGCACACTATCGATGCCTGATCGCTCAAGTTACGGGCGCGGTCTATTATCCGCTGAGCGGCCTGTTGCCGCTTCTCACGCCACTGGTTGCGATCGCGTCTAGAGCCTGCGGAAGCCGCCTGTTGCGCCCCCTTAGCGGACGGCGCACACTGGCAATAAATCCGCCAGGTACGACTGCACGATGCATAACAAGCCGTAACGGAAATGCGACATGTACGCGATGGTTCTCTCCGCCCGCGGCGCGCCGTTGACGTTCCAGCAACGACCCGACCCGATCCCCGCCCCCCGCGAGGTCCGCGTCAAGGTCAGTGCCTGCGGCGTATGCAGGACCGACCTGCACGTCGTGGATGGCGAGCTTCCCGGAATTCCCTATCCAATCATCCCGGGGCATGAAGTCGTCGGCCGAATCGATGCGATAGGCGCGGGCGTAGACGAGCTGAAGCTGGGCATGCGTGTAGGTGTTCCCTGGCTCGGCCACACCTGCGGCCAATGTTTCTATTGCCGCGCGGACAAGGAAAATCTCTGCGATCGTCCCAAATTCACCGGCTACACCCGCGACGGCGGCTTTGCTAGTCATCTCGTTGCCGATGCAAGATTTTGCTTTCCGCTTGGCGAGCGCGGCGATGACGCAGCCCTTTCGCCTCTGCTCTGCGCCGGACTAATCGGCTGGCGATCCTTGGCAATGGCAGGCGATGGCAAGACGCTCGGCATCTATGGCTTCGGCGCTGCCGGCCATATCGTGGCGCAGGTGGCGCGCGCACAGGGGCGGACCGTCTACGCCTTCACCCGTGGCGACGACCAGGACGCACAGCGACTTGCGCTTTCCCTCGGCACAGACTGGGCCGGCGCCTCGGAGGACATTCCGCCGACCGAGCTCGATGCCGCCATCATCTACGCACCGGTCGGGGCATTAGTGCCGCTTGCCTTGCGCTCGGTGCGCAAGGGCGGGCGCGTTGTGTGCGCCGGCATTCACATGTCCGACGTTCCGACGTTCCCCTACCATATTCTCTGGGGTGAACGGCAGATCGTATCAGTTGCTAACCTGACCCGAAAGGACGGCATCGATTTTCTCGCCGCCGCGGCGAGGACCAACATTCAGACCTACACGACGGTATTTCCGCTCTCGCAGGCCAATGAAGCGCTCGCCTGTCTGAGGGAAGGCAAGCTCGTTGGCGCAGCCGTTTTGCGCCCCTGACCGCCGCGTCTACTGCCCAAGCACGTAAGAGCCCGGCGCGTCATCCAAAGGCGCGCTTTTTTCTGCCGCGCCCGCCGGCAAGGAGGCCGGAACGGGCTGACCGGAATGCGCGGCGAGAAATCGCGTCCACTCGGTCCACCATGATCCCTCGTGAGACGGCGCGCGCTTGATCCATTCGTCCGGGCCGAGATAGGGATCATGGGCCTTCCTGGCGAGCACCTGGTAGCTATGCCCTTCCTCGCTTGGTGGCGCGACGATGCCGGCATTGTGGCCGCCACTCGTCAGGACGTAGGTGATGTCTGCATCGGCAAGGAAATTGACCTTGTAGGTCGATTTCCAGGGCGCGACATGGTCGCGCAACGTACCGACGACAAACATCGGCATATGGAGATCCGAGAGAGCGACCGGCCTGCCGTTGACCTGGTAGCGCCCCTCGGCGAGATCATTGTTGAGGAACAGCCGCCGCAGATAGTCGGAATGCATTTGATACGGCATGCGCGTGGCGTCGGCATTCCACGACATCAGCTCGCTCGGTGCGGCGCGCTCTCCGACCAGATAATCCCGCACGACGCGCGACCAGAGCAGGTCGTTGGTCCGCAACATCTGAAAGGCCCCGGCCATCTGTGCCGTTCCGAGCAGCCCCTGCCGCCACATCATATCCTCGAGGAACGAGACCTGGCTTTCATTGATGAACAAGGTGAGCTCGCCAGCTTCCGTGAAATCGGTCTGCGCCGCGAGCAGTGTCGCTGTTCGCAGGCAGTCAGGTCGCTCGCGAGCCAGTCTGGCTGCCGCAATCGACAACAGCGTGCCGCCGAGGCAATACCCCGCGGCGTGAATGGCCTGTCCAGGCCGAAGCGAGTTGATGGCGGCGATGGCAGCATCCACGCCGAACTCGCGGTAGTCTTCGAGGCTGAAATTGCGATACTCAGGCGTTGGGTTCTTCCATGAGATCATGAAGACGGTGAAACCGCTTTCGACCAGATAGCGGACGAGAGAATTGCGCGGCGACAGATCGAGAATGTAGTACTTCATGATCCAGGCAGGCACGATCAGAACGGGTTCGGGCCGCACGGTCGGCGTCGTCGGAGAATATTGGATGAGCTCGATCAGCTCGTTGCGATAGACGACTTTGCCGGGTGTGATCGCAACATCCTTACCCGCGACGTAAGTCTGATCGCTCCTCAGCCTTGCACCGGCGAGCAGAGCCTGCCAATCCTCGGCAAAATTGTGCAGGCCGTAGACGAAATTGCCTCCGCCGGTCTCCATGATCTTGCGCAGAACCTCGGGATTGCTAATGGCGAAGTTCGTCGGAGCCACCGTATCCAGGCATTGGCGAAGCGCGAAGTCGGCGATTGCCGCGTTCGAATGGGCCAGTCCGTGAATACCGATCGTCGTCGAATGCCACCATTGTTGGGTCAGCAGGAAAGCCTGGGCCAGGAGATTGAAGGACGGCAGCTCCCAATCTGAGCCCGTGAAACGACGGTCGTTCTCCGGCGGCCTGATCACTGACCAAGGCTGGAATATCGCATGCCTCGGCACCATAGCATCGACAAGATCAGACGCATTCTGGATCGCCCGGCCGGTAAGACTGGCCTGCTTACCGGGTGAGGCCAGGAGGTGCAGTTGCCAGTCGGCAAAAGCCAGGGCCAGCGCTGCCGGCGAGATGCCGCCCGTAAAGCGCGCCAGCGCCGCGTGGAAGGATCGGTCGATGGCATCGACGGCTGCATCGGACCCGGACGGCTGCGCTGGCACCATTGCCTCAGTAACCGGGGGCTCGACGGGGACCTGGTCAGAATTCGAAGCTATGGGAATGCGGCTGACGGATGCTGGAGGCGACATGGTGAACTCCTTTGGCCCTCGCAACCTAACCACGTTGTCCGAGACCGAATTGAGCTGCATCAACCCCGAGATCGAGCTGCCTCTTACCTTCCTGGCCAAGTGATCAACAGGCCGGCGAGCCCTTCGATGATCGAGCAGCTAGCGGGACTAAGGCTTTGGGGGTGGCCTGTTCGGCTTCATCGCACCGTCGGCGGCAAGGCGACGATAATTGCTATCGCGGTCGCTTATTCTGTCTCGGCAGAGATTGCCAAGGGCCTGGCGGTTTCAAGTCCGTAAGACCCGGAGGTGAACGGCTCGGGTGAGTTGGAAGCGTTGACGGTCAGTGACCCGTCCACGCTCAAATCATGTACTGGCCGCCATTGACCGACAGCGTCGACCCGGAGATGAATCCCGCCTCTTCTGCTGCCAAAAACAGGACAGCGCGCGCAATCTCTTCCGGTCGGCCGAGACGGCCGACCGGAATCTGCGGCAGGATGCTCTTCTCCAGAATATCCTGCGGCACGGCATCCAGCATCTCGGTATGGATATAGCCGGGGCAGACGGCGTTTACCGTGATTCCGAGACGCGCCGTTTCCAGCGCCAGCGCCTTGGTGAATCCAAGCTCGCCGGCTTTGGCCGCGGAGTAGTTTGTCTGGCCGAACTGGCCTTTCTGTCCGTTGATCGACGAGACATTGATGATTCGGCCATACCGTCTTGCGCGCATGCCGTCGATCACCTGTCGACACATGTTGAACACACCGTCGAGATTGGTGCGGATCACGGCATCCCATTGCGGCTGGGTCATCTTATGAAACGTGGCGTCACGAACGATGCCGGCATTGTTGACAAGAATGTCGATTGGCCCGACTGACGCCTCAACGGCCTTCACTCCGGTAGCGCAAGCGTCGAAATCACCGATATCCCATTGATGGGCTGAGATGCCTGTTCGGCTCGCGAAGGCTTTGGCGGCCTCGGCATTTCCGGCGTAGGTCGCCGCTACGAGGCAACCCTCGGCCTGAAGCGCTTGAGATATGGCGGCGCCAATGCCTCTGGTACCGCCAGTTACCAATGCCACCCGCACCATATCTAGAACTCCCGCCCTATGGTCAAAACGATACCCGGGGCGCCGGCTACCGCTTTGACGTGCGTCAAGGCTCTCGATGTCGACCTGTGCTGCTCTTCAGCCCGATCGGAACGGGAGGCACGCATGTTCAAGGACTTACTGGTGCATATTCCTACGGAGCGCTCACCGCGGCCTGCCATCGACGCTTCTGTTTCTCTTGCAATGAGTGCTTCGGCACATCTGGATGCAATTGCAACAGGATATGCTTCGACGAACGTGCCGTTTCTTGCGGAAGGCGGCGCAGCCATCGCATGGTCCCTGCAATTCGAGTATGAACGTGCGCTGGAGCGAGCCGAGGCAGCGCTGCGCGTCTTCGAGGTCGAGGCGAAGAACGCCCGGATCAACTATGGAAGGTACGCACTGAACGGAACTCTCGCCGACGCGGTT
Organism: Bradyrhizobium sp. 613_E4_N2_2; assembly: GCF_052075995.1. Taxonomy (NCBI): domain Bacteria; kingdom Pseudomonadati; phylum Pseudomonadota; class Alphaproteobacteria; order Hyphomicrobiales; family Nitrobacteraceae; genus Bradyrhizobium; species Bradyrhizobium sp. 613_E4_N2_2. The sequence goes on along the minus strand of NZ_CP197234.1, from coordinate 1,555,712 downwards.
GCGAAAGCTGGTGCAGCGGCGCGCCTCTATGATCTGACGATCGTGTCACAAGGCGACCCCGAGGGCGACACGTTTGACAACCGGCTTCCGAAGGAACTGCTCTTGCAGGCGGGTGGGCCCCTGCTGTTCATTCCCTATACTTTCCGGGGTGCGTTCAAGGCGGCACGCGTCGGCATCTGCTGGGACGGCAGTCGCCTTGCCGCCCGCGCCTTGCGGGACGCGATGCCATTTATCACCGACGCAGCCGCTCTGACGACCATCACCCTCAACGCATCCGAGGTACCGCCCGATGCATCGCCCGAACGCCTCCTGACACATCTCGCGCGGAAGGGCTTGCCGGCGAAGGCCGTATCGCTTCAGGCCGACCGTAGCGATCTGCAAGCGAGCATCCTGTCGATCGCTGCGGATGAAAGCCTCGACCTGCTGATCATGGGCGGTTACGGCCACTCTCGACTTCAGGAAACGGTATTCGGCGGGGTCACGCAGGAAATGTTCCGCAGTATGACAGTTCCAGTCATGATGTCGCACTGATGGAGCACTACGTGAGGACGCATCTCGGAACTGGACGTGCCGTGGCAGGCGCCATGCTCGTTGCGGGTTTGTTTTTCTCCCCTAACCCAACCGCAGCTTCGAGCGTCGAGCAAGGCCGACGTCTTGCGCTGCTGTATTGTTCGAAGTGCCACTCGACTGACAAGGTCAGCCCAAGCCCCCTCAAGATTGCTCCACCGTTCAGGACGTTACACGAGCGATATCCGATCGAGATGCTGCAGGAGGCCTTGGCCGAGGGCATCGTCACCGGGCATCCGGCGATGCCGGAATTTCAATTCGATTCCGACCAGGTCGGCGATTTCATGGCGTTCCTGAAGACGTTGGAGCAATGAGCTATCAGACGTGCGCGATCGAGAGAAGCCTTGGTCAAAATTGGTCGGACATCGTCCCGGGCTGCCTTGCAGTAACGCGCGGCGAGCGATCGATCAACACGCCGGTCCACGAAGACGGGGGACCACTTATCTTTCTGCTGCTTCACGTGGAAGACGTCACCGGTCAGATTGTCCGCCGACAATAACGCTCGATCCTTGGGGACCCTCGCATGTCGAAAGCATTCAGATTGTCGTCCGCCACGATTTGCGCGCTTGCGATCGTGACACCGGCCGCAGCGGCGGACGCGGATCACGGCAAGGACATCGCAAAACGTTGGTGCGCCGCGTGCCATCTCGTCGAGAGCGGCCAGACGAAAGCCTCCGACCAGGCGCCGCCGTTCTCCACCTTCGCGAAGATGCCCGATTTCGACCAAAACAAGCTCGCTTTCCTTCTACTCGCACCGCATCCGAACATGCCGACGCTATCGCTGAACCGGGCGGAGATCGCGGATCTCGCGGACTACGTCCGCACACTCAAGTAGGGCACGGCCCACCGCCGCCGCCAAGGTTCGAAGCCCGGGTTGAGATGGGTCAATGCGGAACTTCCGATGCACGGATAGAGTCGAAAGCGTGCCGAGCGGCGCGAGCGCGCTCAGGTGCCGTTCTTCGACGACACCGGCCGGGAGAACGTCGTTGTGATTTCCCGCCGGTCTACGGCGCTGCAGCCGGACCTGTTTCCAGCAGCGCGCCGCCGCGCGGCTCTCTGTCGTGGTGCCGGTCGTCATCGGCCTGATCTTCGTGCTGCTGTTCACCACATTTGGCTCGGTGCGCCATGCCCTGCTGGTGCTGGTCAACATCCCCTTCGCGCTGATCGGCGGCGTGTTCGCGCTGGTCTCAAGCGGCGAATATCTGTCCGTTCCGGCGTCGGTCGGATCCATCGCGCTGCTCGGCATAGCCGTACTGAACGGCGTCGTGCTGGTCTCCTATTTCAACCAGCTACGCGCTCACGGCCTGAGCGAGGGTCGCATCGTCGTCGAAGGCGCCATGCGAAGACTGCGGCCCGTTCTAATGACGGCCAGCATCACGGCGCTCGGATTGATCCCGCTGTTGTTCGCCTCCGGTCCGGGATCTGAAGTGCAGCGACCGCTGGCCATCGTCGTGATCGGGGGCCTGGTCTCGTCGACAATGCTGACGCTGATTCTGCTGCCGATCCTGTATCGCCGCTACGGCGGCGCTGCGAAGGGGGCCAAATGACGAGCGTGTCCGTCTGCCTCACGCTGATCCTGCCGCGCCAGCTTCGCGACGAGCTCTTCGACTATCTCAGCGAACAGACCGATCTGGTGAGGGGTTTCACGGCCTCCGATGCTGCCGGACACGGCACCGCCGTGCGGCTCCAAAGCATGGCCGAGCGCGTCAAAGGGCACGCCAATCAGGTCATCGTATGGATTGTCCTACCACGGAACGATGCCGCGCGCCTGCTCGACCGGGTTCGGGCTTCGTTCACCGGCACCAACCTCGTCTATTGGATTCTGCCCGTGGCGGAATTCGGCACGATCGACTAACCGACATCGCCAAGCTGCTCAGTCCGCCGCCACGGCTTCGTAAATATCGTCCTCTTGGGCCGTATGCATGCGCACCAGCGTTTCGATCGCCTCGATCACACGCTGGGCATCTCGAATAAGATAGCGGTCGATCTTTTCTGACGGCAGGTCGGCCGCGATCCGTGCGAGCAGCCGCGCAAGGTGCAGGATCTCACGATGCGCGCGGCTCATGGCAGAGAGGCCGTGGCGTTCGCGCAGCACCTCCGCAATTTTCGGATAGACGCTGCCCTCGTCCTCGCGCTCGTGCTTCACTACACTGCCCTGAACGAGGCGATCAGCCTCTTCGATCAAGGCCGCAGCGGCGTCTGGCGGCACATCGTCGATCGCATCGACGATCTTGCGCAGTCGGTCGAGATCCCCGAACAGCGCCTGATGGTCGTGATGCAGTGCTAGGCCCTCCTCTGCGGATATCCGGCGACCGGCGCTCCCATGGGCTGGAGTGAGCGCCCGCAGCGCGTTCAGGATGACGGCAACATCGATCACCTCCTGCACGATCGCCGCCGGCACGGGATCCAGCCAGCCAACGGTAGCGGCCACCATGGCAGCTATCGACAATCCCATGCCAATAATGACGCTTTGGAGAGCGATACGCCGTGCACGCTGCGCAATTATGATCGCTTCGCCGACGCGATCAAGCCGATCGGTAAGGATGACCACATCCGCCGCCTCGGACGAGGCGCTCGCGCCGCGTGCGCCGAGCGCGACCCCGATATCGGCCACGGCCAGTGCCGGGGCGTCATTGATGCCATCACCGACCATGATGGTCGGATGCAGCCGCTGTTCAGTGCGCACCGCCTCGACCTTGTCCGAGGGAACGCGGTCAGCCAGCACGGCATCGAGGTCGAGCGCTGCTCCGATTGCCTGCGCCGCTGCGGCACGATCGCCTGTGACCATGACCATTCGTACGATGCCCGCATCGCGCAGCAGCCGGATCGCTCGCGGCGTATCAGCCCGCAGCTCGTCGGCCAGCAGCAGCGCACCGATCGGAAGGCCGTCCACGGCGACAAAGACGATCAGCGCCGAGCGCCACGATGCGCGCCGGATTGCCCGCAGCTCCCACGGCGACAGCTCGGCATGTGAGCGAAGCAACTCTCGCGAGCCCGCGGTTACCCGGCGGCCGTCGATCAGGCCGGACAAACCGGTGCCCATGGTTTCTTTGACCTGTTCGGGCGCTTTGAGCTTGAGGCCGCGATCGACGGCCGCAGAGACGACGGTCTTGGCGAGGACGTGATGCGAGGCCTGCTCAAGCGAGGCCCCAAGCGTGAGGACCTCGTCCGGATTTTCCCCCGGAGCGACTTCAACCGAAAGCAACCGCGCACCTCCAACCGTGAGAGTGCCGGTTTTGTCGAAGAGCACGGTGCGCGCACGAGCCAGCGCCTCCAGTGCCCCTCCTCCCTTGACCAAGATGCCGCGACGGGCCGCTTGCGCTACGCCGGCGATGAAGGCGACAGGTGCGGCCAGAATCAGGGGGCAAGGCGTTGCCGCCACCAGCACAGCGAGGCTGCGGGTCAAATCACCGGAGATCCACCACGCCAGGAAGGCGGTGACGAGCGTCACGGGAAGAAAGATCAGCGCATAGCGATCGGCCAACCGCACAAAGGGGGCCTTCGCAGTTTGCGCCGCCGTCACCATGCGCACAATACCAGCGTAGGTACTCTCGCCAGCCGGTGCGGTAACGGTCAACTCGAAGGTCTCACCCGCATTCAGCGAACCGGAAAGAACGGCGCTGCCGCGTGTCTTCTCGACCGGGATCGGCTCGCCCGTAACCGCGGACTCGTCGATGGTCGCCATGGCCGAACGGACGATGCCGTCGACTGGCACGATCTCGCCGGCCCGTACCAGGAGCTCTTCGCTGACCAAGACCGCCTCGATCGGAACCTCTTCGATCCGCTCGCCAGTCTTGCGATGTGCCCGGCGCGGCGCACGATCGACCAGTGACCGCAGGTCGTGCTCAGCCCGCGCGATCGCGATATCCTCCAGTACGTTGCCACCGGAATACATCAGCGCCACCACGGCGCCGGCAAGCGGCTGGCCGAGCGCCAATGCCGCGCTCATCGACAGGAGCGCAATCGCGTCCACTCCCAGTCGGCCGCCCAGCAAGTCCCTGACGATCGAGACCGCCAGTCCACCTATCACGGGTGCCGTGCCGATTGCCCATGCGAAATCGGCCAGATCAGGACGGCCGGCAGCTCGCGCAAGGATACCCGCGGTTAATCCCGCGATTGCGATTGCAACCAGAGTCCATCGTAGAACCCGCTCAAACGACATGATCTCATTCCAACACTACCTGCATCATTCTCTTCCGAAACAAGCTCCGTTGCTTGAGCAGAATCAATAACAAGTCTCGAACACTCGCCTCCAACGAACGCAGCCATTCGCAAGGCGCCGATGAGCTAGGTCAAAATCTTTCCGAGGGTTCTGGCAGATGCTCTCAAGAGGACGACCACTGGGTCTCCGGTTTCACCCAAAGATGCTGTCTATTGTCCTTGAACGAATATTTTGGTCTCCTGGAGATGCTCAGACCTCATCGCGGCGGAGATTGTTTCGGCTTAGTTGGTTCCTGAATTGACTTCATGTAGTTTAGGACAGCCTCTGCATCGTCCCTGTTGAAGCGGAAGGTCGGCATGGAGGGATGAATGCTGCTATAGCCATCCTGTAGTCGTTGCAGGAAGTCGCTGTCATAGAGTTTGGTTTCGCTGAAGCTGCGAAAGGGCGGCGCTTGCCTGTTGGGACTCGCGCCGGTCCTACCAACTGAGTGACAGCGGGCGCACAATTGTTGCAACAGCTCTTTGCCATGTTGCTGCTCCTCATCGCGCGCATGGGCGCAGGTGCTCGACCCGAGACCTATTGTCGAAAGTATCAGCAAGCATCGCATCATCGCAGTCGTTCCCGCGAAACAGTTCACCAACGCGAGGTAGCCTTGCCGTAGACGTAGAGCGCAACCAGCCCGACGGTCACCACCGTCGAGAAGATCAAGATATTTCGATCCCAATCGACTCGCTCCTTCTCGGCTCTTCTGAAAGCGAGAGCCGTGAATAGGGCTTTCAAGGCAAATCGGCGCATCGAAGCAGCCCTCCCAGTCCACACGATGTCACCGCCGTTCAAAGCCAGCTTGATGCAGCTCAAAGCATGAGGTCGGTTGGCGATGGGGCCCGCTATAGCGACAAGCATAACTGCCAAACAGCGCTCCCTCCGAGAGCGATTGGCGCAATTGCGCTCAGGCGTATGGCAGGCCCACTGCGCCTACGCTTGGCGGCCGGCTTCCTCGATACTTGACCTGCCTCAAAACGTACACGCTAGTTCGGGGCTAAACTGGTCTAAATCGGAGGCGACCAATGGACGAAACGTTCAGGCGGAAAATCCTTCGGCTTCTGGATCAGCACCGGACGACGAGGATCGCTACCCTACGATCTGACGGCTGGCCCCAGGTGACCACTGTCGGCTACGCCAATGATGGGCTCGTCATCTATTTCCTTTGCGGAGCGGACAGCCAGAAGGCAGCTAACCTGGCGAAGGACGATCGGGTCTCGCTAACGGTGGATGACGATCCCACGCAAGTGATGGACATCGTGGGCCTATCGATGGCGGCACGCGCGAAGCTCGTAACGAATCCCGCCGAATTCGAAAAAGCCTTGCGCCTCCTGATCTCGCGGTATCCGAACCAGAAGAGCCTTGATCTCCCCATGCCGAACACTTCGGAGGTCTGCGTCTTCCGCCTGACACCCACGATTGTCTCCCTGCTCGACTACTCAAAGGGATTTGGACATACCGACCTGATCGCGTGCTAAAGAGCCGCATCCTGCGCTAAGGGCGGGTGCGCTCGGTCATTCTGCTTTCTTTCGCGAGAACAGCTGATCGGCAGGCGGTTTTGGCGATGAGATGCCCGCTGGCGCTCGCGCGGTTGCTGTGAGTGCCCCAACCGCGAGTCGAGACGGAACATGTTCCGCAGCATGCGAGTCAACATCAGCCTCGTGATCCTGATCGCGCTATTAGCGTTGTTTCTCGTCCGCGTGCACAAGGCGGACGGATCTAAACTTGCTGCAGACAGCGCGTTTGAAGGACGTCGCCTCGCGGAAGCATGGTGCAAGCCGTGTCATGCAATCGAACCGCACATGCCGGGAATGTCGGATCAGGCACCGGGCTTCGCGTCAATCGCAAACAGGTATGGAACGACGGCACTTTCGCTGAAAGTGTTCCTGAAGACCAGCCACCAGAACATGCCGAACCTCGTCATCGCGCCCGATCAGGCCGACGCTCTCGCGAATTACATCCTTAGCCTAAAGACTCAAGACTAGAACGTTGATCGGCGCGACCATGACCCTAAGCTCAGATCTTAGCGAGCCTGGTCGGCTTGCACGGTCTCGAAGAACGCAACGATCGCATCGATCTGGTATTCGACGAGCTTTGGCTTAAGCATTGCCTGGTTCGGGCCTACGCGACGGTGGTTTGACGTCAATAGCTCTCGGAGATAGTTGGCTGAAAAAGATGGCCGGCTGGCAATTTCGCTGAAGCTTGGCGCGGGGACGCGAAAGGCTGGTGTTTCCCTTGAAGCATCCGAGACAATGTGACAGAGGCCGCAGGTCCCGCGAGCGAGCGCGCGACCCTGCGCGATCTGATCCGCGAACAGCTGATCGCTGAACGGCGAGTTAACCGGCACCTGGATGGTGATCGAACTGTATCCGCTGGCGCGGTGGCAGGCATTGCATCCGTTCGTGAGATCCGAGTAAGCCTTGGCGAAAGCTGCACCATCCTTCTGTTGAATCGCGCGATCCAGAGCTTGCAGCTGTTCGGTAGTTTGGGACGAGCGCAGGCCTTCGGAGGGAGGCGGCGTTGCCTTCCGCAAGCTTGCCTGGATTTGTCGAAGCTCATAATTCGCCAAGTCCCAGTTGCCTAGCTTTCCGGCCAACCATAATTTGATGTGTTGGAATTGTATCGCGATCATAAGGTCGGACAGTTGGGACGACGTGCTGCCAGCCGACAAGTTCACCTGTGCTCCCGCATTAAATTGCGGGAGCATGGCGACAATCGCGGCGACCATCAGCGTCCGAAACTTCATGCCAGCGCTCGAGATGATGAGGCGATGCATTAACCAAGGACATCGAACGATTTCCTTGTCGATCCGCTCAAGCGGAACTGATCAGACGAGCAGGTTCGTAAAGAATGGTTCGGTGATCCCAGCGACTGACGACTCTGTTCCATCAGAAGCGACGGGGGTGACAAATTCGCTCTTGCAGATCCAGCAGCGCCAGAGCTCTTGCGCCTCCTGAGCATTGACGCGTTCGTGCCACTCGAGGTGTACTAACCTGGAACCACGGCGAGGGCATTTTTCATCATGCGGTGTTGAGACCGGTGCCATATAGAACCTCCCTCGTGTCCGATGCGCAGCATGCGATCTTGGCAGTATGGCGAAATGATCTAGATCAACGATTTGCTCGTTCTTCCGGCAGCTGACGTGGAGGCGACCTTTGAGTTGCGCCTCGGCGAAATTGCGGATGATCATAGAGCCCCCTTACGGCGATTGGAGCATGCGACATCCGTTGTTGAGCTGGATCAATGCGGACCCGAGGAATTGGGGTTTGTAAGCATGCCGACCTCCTCTTCAGAAGCCCGGGGTTGATTTGCATTTCGCTCCGCGACGTCGACAGGAGAGCCACGATGTCCAGCAAAATTCATGCCGACGATCTGACCGCGGTTGTGCGCTACGCGCTCGAAACCACCCGTGCCACGATTGTCTGTCCTTTCCACGATCGGGTTATCATCCGCGTCGGCGACGATGCCGCCGAGAGCCATGCCTTTGAGCGGGCGAAAAGAATCATCAAGAGCGATGGCGAGTTCTGGGCATCGGACGTCCTCAGGGAAGAATTCGGCCGTCAACTCGGCGCCGCCACAGATGGCCGATGCCCGGAGTGCGATCGGAGAGATCCCGGCACCTGAAGACACGGCCCGGACTTGACTCGCGGTCTTCACTCATCACGGTGCCGGACGATCCAACAGACCTGTTCGCGCTTCGCAATTCCATCTGCTCGCCCGCGCCGCCCATCCCAGCGAACAACAAAGTGGGATCGAGTCGGAGGGTTCCGCGCAAACCGTGGCCGCAACCAGCCGGATCGCCAGTGCGGTACAGGCGAGAACGAACAAGAGCGACAGCCACGATTAGATTAATTGATTAGGCTTCGACGTACGGGACGGCGAAGTTGTCGCACATTGAGGTGAACGCTTGTTTTGCTTCAGCACTCTCGAAGCAAAAGTGCGTCCCTTTGTCGCCACGGTCTATCCACCAGTCGATTTGTCGTCCTCGTGCAATGCGGAACGCTTCTGCACGCAATTGATCTAATTGCCTTCCGTAGGCTCGAACAATCACACAATCTGCCATTTGGACGCTCCATCAACTAGCCAACCCCACTGGGCGTCAATTCCTTTTGGCGTTTGCCTTGAAGCATTTTGATTAGAAATCATGCGGCCCTTGACTGCACTTCTAGTGCCGTTCAGCTTCGGACTCTTGCTCCATCCGCAAGATGCGCGCTCGTAGCGCGTCGAAGGTTTCTTCAGCAGCCTCGCTAAACAGCGGATCCTCATGATTCGTTGAGGCCGAAGCGATCTCAGTCCAATCTGAAGGCTTTAGAACCCTAAGGGCGGCGGGGAAGAAATCGCGGTCTTCGATCATGATGTGACGCCGCTCGCTCTCTACGAAATCGCGCACGATGTTGTCCACATCTTGCCGAAGAATCTCCCGATCCGCCAGAACACTGTCGATCGCCTGAGCGACGCGGCGCAAACGCTGGGTCCATTTTTGGTGTTCAAGCGTTAGATCGCCAACCCTTGCCGCCGCGGCTTGATCTCGAAGCTTTAGCTTGGCAAAGACCAATTCTTCTTGGGGATGATGATACAGCTCCGGATAGAGCTCGAAGTAGCTGATGATCGCGCGAATGACCTCATAGTCGGGGTGGCCCCCGCGATCGAAAATCTCAAGCTCGCGCTCAAGCACGGCGAGCAGCATCTCAATGTTGCGGTGTTCCCGGGATAGACGCTCAATGATCATTGCGACCTCCAATGGACCATTGAATGATGGAAGCTATCTTGAAAGCGATCCCAGTTTCTTGCGCTAGATCAAACACGGACGACCGGTCGTCGCGTCGTCTGGGACGACATACTGCTTTCTCGAGGGTCGAGGTAGCCGCGGACCGCGGCAAGACCGAATGCGCCTGACGGCACACGAGGTCTCGACGTCTACACCGTGAGCTCGCGCGAAGGGGAGCTTCGGCTTGAGCGAAGGGAAAGACCTTTCGTCTCCGCGCATATCCAATGACGGTCACCACCACGCATCGAGGTCGAGGGCGACGCCGTACTCGATGCTCGACGTAATGCACAGGCAGTGACGGCCTACGCCTAGTGCGGAAATGGTCGGCTTGCCATAAACCTTCGTATAGGTCCGTGCCCCCTTTAGGTGCTCGACGCTTCCCTACGTTCAATTGAGCCGCCGATCGCGATCGTCTTAGCTAAGTTATGCGGTAACGCTCTCGCTATCGCTGCCCTCCTTGGGGCGTTTCCTCCCTAGACTTGGGCCGCTTGTGGCAACGCAGGCGGCCTTTCTTTTTGCCCATCGGTTTCTCGGGTCCCTCGGGGGCCAGGGGCAGGTGCCGGGACCGCGCGACCGCACCACTTCGGTATATTTGCAGTTTCCGTTTTTCGGGTTTCGTATGCTGAATTTCGCTTTGGAGGTTCACGCGAGATGCGGCGCACTGATCTGACCGAGGCGACGATGCAAGGCTGGGCGCGGCTAGACGCAGCGCGGCGCCAGCGTTTTTTCGAGGCGTTCCTGGCAGCCGCGCCGCGGCTCGACAGGCTTGAACTGCGAGCCTGGCTTCGGCGGCGGCTAAAAAATCCACCGCTCGCCCCTCCGTTCCATCCGGCTCGCTTGATTGGGGATGCCGACATTGCCCTCGTCCTGAGGGCGACGGGCGAAGCTGATCGCGCCACCGACAGTTGACGATCCCTACGAGGACGAAGCCCACCGGTTGTGGGCGATCAAGCAGCGAAGACGGACGTGATCCGGCACATCGGCTAGGGCGCGCGTACTCTCCAGTATCAGTTGACCTAGGAAGGCGCTTGCGCAGCGCTTCCAAGGCAAGTCGGACGTGGTGCGCGGCGTCGCGATCAGCGGTTTTCTCTATGAACTCAAGCGCCCACATCAAGTATTGCATCGCGGCGACGGCGTCTGGATCAGGGCGGATGGTCATAGCGAGTTCACCGTATAGCAATTCTGTCTGCTCGACATCGTTCGGGTCGCATGCGCGAAATGCGCGAGTGTGGGTCACCTAAGTTCAAAAGTGAACCGCCCACGGCTTCGCAACGGTTTGTTCACCTTGGTGCAGGGAACACTCGAAGCGGCAATAGCCGGGCCTCATTTCGCGCTGAGTATCAGACCGCTGCTGCTGGGGGCCAAACGGAGATGTCCGATGGGTGTGGCAGGCTTGCGCTTCGCGCAATTGAAAAGATCGCTCCGTGTTCGAGCGGCCCCTGTCGGCCTGCTCCAAGAGTTGCCGTTTGTCTGCGCGGTGGTGGTTGCAGTCGGCTCGACAGTCATGATCGTGATCAAGCTCTGCAAGGATTTGCCGGAGTGAGGCGGGCCGACCGCCAAGGCGCTCATGCAGCCCTTTGTGTACCGATCGGCATATAAATTAGCCTAGATTGCGCGATTGCAAATATCCTCAAGGGGCGCAGTCGCGCGGTCCCCGCGCTTGGGGCGCCCTCCACAGGACCCTGATGAGGGTGAGGGGTGTGGGGAGGTAACCATCGCCAGCGCCGCTTGATCTAGATCATGACTTGCTAATCAGGCGGGGAACACGGTGCAATTTCTAACAATGGTTTTAGGGGGAAAGCTGATGTTTATGATCAAATGTCGTCGGTCTTCGATCCTCTGCGCTGTGCTCATGCTGTTTCTTTGGAGCGCCACCGCCTCACCTTCGCAAGCAGATACCGGTACGCTTCGAGTAGTCTTCGGCAAGGCAGGTCTAGTCGCTGCAGTTGGAAGCGGTGAAGGCGTCCTCACATTCCATGGCAAGCGCTATGCCTTCATCGTTGCAGGTGGAAGCGTCGGCGCGACCCTTGCTGCCTCGACGAGTGTCCTGCGTGGCACGGCTCTCAACCTCAATAGTCCGGCTGATCTCGCCGGGACCTACACTGACATTGGCGGTGGTGCTGCCGTTGCGGCAGGCGTCTCTGCCGTGAAATTACGCAATGACAAGGGCGTGGTGCTTGAGCTTCGGGGCGCCAAGCTCGGTGTAGAGGTTTCCGCCAACGTGGCCTTGATAACCATTGCGACGAAATGATGCTGCACAGCGGTGTTAGCGAGGTTACCGATGTGGGTCCTGATGTACGTCTTCTCCTACTCAGTTAGTCCAGCCGCTACAAACGACAGAGCGGAATGGAGGCTGCTCCCAACCGTGGTGTTCCAGGAATTCTCAAATGAAGAGCGCTGCAACGCGGCCAAATCAAAACTCGAGGGCAGCTTGAAGGAGGCAGGAACCAAGCTGAGAAGTGGTTTGGAAGACTTGAAGAGCCTTGGTAAGGCCGACCCAGCGCAGATCATTATTGCCTTCAACGTGGAGTGCGTCCCGAAATAAAGGCCCCCGGGATTGGTTCGTCGTTAGGTTGAACTCAATAAGGAAACAACGGGAGGACCCCAATGATCTACAAGAAAATCCTGATTGCGACGGACGGATCGGAGTTGGCGGACCGCGCTGTGGCGCATGGCCTCAAATTGGCGAAAGAACTCAAAGTCCCCGTAGTTGTTGTGACCGTGACCCCTATGTGGTCGGCCTTGGAGATCGCGCACGAAGCGAGGCTCACCAAGGCCAATCCGATTGAAAGCTACCAAGGCTCGGCAGCGGCGTGGGCCCAAAGAATCCTGAACGAAGCCGACGAGCAAGCAAAGGCGGTTGGCGTCAACTTCGAACTCGTTCACGTACCAGAAAGCGCTCCCGCCGAGGGGATCATCGCAACGGCTGAGAAGCAGGGTTGCGATCTCATCGTGATGGCCTCATATGGGCGTCGCGGTTTAGGGCGCTTGGTACTCGGCAGCCAAGCCAATGAAGTCCTCGCGTACAGCAAAGTGCCCACCCTAATCGTGCGTTGAGTTCAGTGAGGCCGGTCAGCGTCGAGGTCGCAAGAAGCCTGCACAGCGCGCCGGGAGCGCCGGGCTACAGGACACCGAGCGGGCAGCGCCAGCGCACGGGCGACCCCACCTTTACGTCACACCTTTGTAGGTTGATAGGTACGCCAACCTCCATTGAGCTACGGGCGCGACGGCCTGTTGCCGATAAACAATCGCCGGGATTGGCTAGACAATCCGTTAAAAACCTTTGGCCCATCTGCGGTCCGTTGTGGCGCCGAGACAAAATTAAATGATTGATTTTGTTGAAGGGTGGGACTTCTGCCGGGCCCACCAAGAATATCAGTATCTTGCTTGATCTTCGTTGCCCGCACCGCGACGGCCGCACCAGAAACGTCCACTTTTCGTTCGTGCACAGTCGTAAGGGTGTCCGGCAGCTCGCCTGCTGAACAGTGGATGCGACAGTGCACCCACGATCCTCGCCTCCCCGGCCGACGGAGAGGGACTGACGGAAGCAGTCTCTACTTTGGCGATAATGTCGGCCATCTCCGGCAAAGCGGAAGTCCGCCATAGCGTCAATCAAGTCCGCTAAGGGCCACAAGCTGCCGCCGAGGTTCACAGGGCCGCGTGTCCGCCACAGGGAACGAGGCGGCACACCGGGTTCATTCGGGCAACCCCGCTTTCCGAAGGCCCTCAGTCATCAGCTTCGCGTTTGATTGTCCGCCCCGAGCGATCCACGAAGATATTGTAAATGCAGGATCGATCTCAAGCAGACGCGCCGCCGCCTCACGGGCCTCAACGACGCGTCCGAGATGGGCGAAGGCGGATGCGAGACAGCGGTAAGCTGGCGAATAGGAGGGGCTCTGACGTTGGGCTTTCTTCCCTGCGGCGATTGCTTCGTCAAAGCGACAAAGCTCGATAAAGGCGACGCCCATCCCAGAAAGCGCTCGGTGTAGGCGCGGGTCTACCGGGCTCACGCGAAGGGCGTGTTCAAAGCTCCGGATCGCTTCCTCCGGCAGCCCCGCAATTCTATAGACATTGCCTCTGCAGTTCCATGCCCAATATGAATTGGAGTTGAGCGCGACCGCCCGGTCAGCCATTTCGATCGCGCTTTCACAGTCGCCGACGTGGTACGCCGAGATTAGGCAAGCCCATGCTAACGTTTCTGGATCGTTATCGTCGAGGCTCAATGCCAAGCGAAGAAGCCGAACTGCTTCGTTGCGGTCGCGTTGAGGATCGATGGCATAGCCGAGAAGGACGTTGTGCCCGTGGCCGGCACCTTCCAGAGCGGCGGCGAGGCCAAACCCAGGGTCCAACTCCAGCGCGCGATGAGCCAGCCTTATCGCCTCAGCCACCCCTTCGCGGGTCGGAAGGTAATACTGTTGCAGGGCTCGGAGATAACAATCATATGCGGTGAGGTTCTCCGGTCGCCGCCGCGTCGCTATCTCAATTTCCGTTTGAAGCAACTTTGGCTGAATAGCTGAGACAACGGCGACCGTCACTTCGTCCTGAAGTGCAAAAACATCCGTCAGGTCACGCTCGAACCTGTCCGCCCAAATGTGCGCGCCCGTCACCGCATCAATCAACTGGCCTGCGATGCGAACCTTCCCCGCTGCCTTGCGCACTGACCCCTCAAGGACGTAGCGCACCCCAAGCTCGCGTCCGACCCGCTTTACATCGACGGCCTTACCTTCGAACGTAAAGCTCGAATTGCGAGCGATCACGAACAACCACTTGAACCGCGAGAGCGCCGTGATGATTTCCTCAACCATCCCGTCCGCGAAATACTCCTGCTCGGGGTCGCCGCTCATGTTCTGGAACGGCAATACCGCAATCGAGGGCTTGTCGGGCAGCGCCAGTGCGGGCTTTGACAACTCCACATGACTTTCCGAGGCGACGGCGGCGCTAGAAGGTCCATCCTCTTCACGCACCGCACCGACGAAGCGGAAGCCTTTCCTCGGCAATGTTTTGATTAAGCGCTGCTTCTCGCCCGTGTCGCCGACTGCGCTACGAGCGGCATTCAGCCGGGTAGACAGTGCTGCATCCGAAACGCTGCGCCCATTCCAAACGGCATAGATGAGATCGTCCTTGCTGACGACGCGCTCCCTGTTTCGGATTAGGTATTCGAGTAGATCGAACACCTGTGGTGTAATGGAAACGACCTCTGCCCCGCGATGCAGTTCGCGCCGGTCGGTGTCAAATGCGAACTCCTCGAAGCGATAGCGCAAGTTGCCAGCCCCTCACGTAGCCTCCCATCGCAGAAAGGCATCTTCGCACACCCAAAGAATAAGCCGCTGGTATAAAAAATGTAAGCCAATGGTTGGGCGGGTTTTGAGCCGTGGTATCTCATCTGATGCAGTGGAGCCCGACTTCCGGTATGGGTTAAAAGGCGAAGAACTCAGCGTGAGCAAATCTCGTCCGCTACGCCCCACTAAGCTGACCTCAGTGAGGGTGTCGCCACTTCGCTGATGGGCCACTAGGAGACATGTGTCCCTGCCCAGCGATAGCGGATATCGTTGCAGTTATTTGTCGAGTTGTTCTCATCATGCCATGCGCGGCTTGGTAGTTGGCACCAGTACTGTTGCACCATTTGGCAACAATCGAAGGTAAGCCGCGGCCGAACCCCGCAAGCTAGAAGTATGCTATACTGAAACGATCGGGATAGACTTTTCTGCCGTAGTCCAAAATTTGGCTGGCCGTCAATCAGACAGTCGGTGGAGCCAATGCAGCAGATTGCGGAGTGGCTCGATACACTTGGCCTAGGGCAATACGCGCAGCGCTTTGCCGAGAACGACATTGATCCAAGCGTTCTGCGCGAACTGACTGACAATGACCTCGAAAAACTTGGTGTCTCGCTCGGCCATCGCAAAAAGATGTTGCGCGCGATTGCGGAGATCTCTGAGACCGGACGAAGACCCGTGCGTACTCCCTGGACCTCGGCCGAGAGACGTCAACTCACGGTGATGTTCGCTGATCTAGTTGGCTCGACGGCGCTCTCGACAAGGCTCGACCCGGAGGATTTGCGGGAAATCATTGGTGCGTACCACCGCTGCTGTGCCCAGCAGATCGAGAAATTTGGCGGATTCGTTGCAAGATATATGGGCGACGGCGTGCTCGCATATTTCGGCTATCCGCGGGCGGATGAAGACGATGCCGAGCGCGCTGTAGGCGCCGGACTGGCATTGGTCGCGGCCGTGACGGGCCTCGATGCCGGTCAAGGGGTAAGATTGCGAGCACGAATTGGGATTGCCACTGGTTTGGTGATCGTCGGTGATCTCATCGGGGACGGCCCATCGCAGCAGTGCGAGGTGGTCGGTGAAACCGCCAATCTGGCCTCGCGGCTTCAGGCGCTGGCCGAGCCGGATACAGTGGTGATCGACGGCAGCACCCGCCGCCTCATCGGCGGCCTCTTCGAATATTTCGCTCTCGGGAGCGTGTCCATCAAAGGCTTCCGCGATCCGGTGCCGGTCTGGCGAGTCATCGGTGCGAGCGCGGTCGATAGCCGCTTCGAGGCCTTGCGCGTAGCCAGAACCCCACTACTCGGTCGTGATGAGGAGATCGAGCTGATCATGCGCCGCTGGCAGCAGGCAAAACGTGGTGATGGCTCGGTCGTGCTGATATCGGGTGAGCCCGGCATCGGCAAATCGCGCCTTGCCGAGACCGCGGTGGAGCGGCTGAGCGATGATCCACATATTCGCTTGCGCCGTTTCTGCTCGCCACATCACCAGGACAGTGCACTTTTCCCGACCATATCACAGCTCGAGCGCGCAGCAGGATTCCGGCGTGACGATACGGACCAGCAACGTTTGGACAAGCTCGAGGCGTTGCTCACGGAGGCAAACGCGGACCTTAGCGAGGCCGTTCCTCTGATCGCGGACCTGCTGTCCGTGCCAACAGGCGATAGCTATCCACCTCTCAGCCTCACGCCGCAGAAGCGCAAGGAGAAGACGCTCCAGGTCCTCCTAGCCCAGCTCGAGGGACTGGCAACTCGCCGGCCCGTGCTGATGGTGTTCGAGGATGTGCATTGGATCGACCCCACCTCGCTCGACTTATTGGACCTCGTCGTCGACCGGGTGGCCACCCTCCGGGTCTTGCTGATCATCACTTTCCGGCCCGAGTTGGCGCCGCCCTGGACCGGGCGCTCGCACGTGACATCGATGAGCCTCAGTCGTCTGTCGCGTCCACAGCGCGCCGAGATGATCATGCAGGTGACCGGCGGCAAGGCGCTGCCCCAAGAGATCGCCGAACAGATCATCGATCGGACCGATGGCGTACCGCTGTTCATCGAGGAATTGACCAAGGCGGTGATCGACAGTGGCATTCTGGCCGACGCTGGTGACCGCTTCGATGCGAGGGAGCCCGTGCCTCGACTTGCCATCCCTACCTCGCTCCACGCCTCGCTCCTGGCTCGTCTCGATCGCTTGGCGCCAGTCCGGGAGCTGGCGCAGATCGGCGCCGCTCTCGGGCGGTCGTTCTCGCATGAACTGATCAGCGCGGTCGCAGCGATGCCGCAGCAGCAGGTAGACGGGGCCTTGACGCAGCTCGTTCGCGCCGAACTGGTTTTCCAGCGGGGGATCCCGCCTGATGCAGAGTACACCTTCAAGCACGCGCTGGTGCAGGACGCAGCCTATAGCACCATGCTGCGCGGTCGACGTCAGCATATCCATGCCCGCGTTGCGACGACGCTAGAGAGCCAGTTCCCTGAAATCGCGGCCGCTCAGCCGCAACTCATGGCCTACCATTGTGCCGAGGCCGCCTTCAACGACAAGGCGGTCGGCTATCGACTCAAGGCCGGCCAGCAGGCGGTCGCGCGGTCGGCGATGACGGAAGCGGTAGCGCAGTTGCAGAGGGGTCTCGAACTGCTGGCGAACATGCCCGAGGAGTCGCGGCCCGTGCAGCACGAACTCGACCTGCAGATTGCCCTCGGGCGGGCTCTGATGGCGGCTAGGGGGTATTCGGCGCCGGCGGTGGCCGATACCCTCGACAGGGCGCGAGCACTCGCGGAGCGGTTCGATCGACCGGATCGTCTCGCTCCGCTGCTCTATTTCCAATGGGGCTTCCATTCGGTTCGGGCCGAGCACAAGCTGGCGGTATCCCTTGCCGAGCAGATGGAGAAATTGGGCGACACAAGAAACGATCGAGCCACTCTGCTGCTGGGTCGCTATATCCACGGCGCCAGTTGTTACTATCGCGGGGAGTTTGTGACAGCACGCGGCCTTCTTGAGCTGTGTGACGGCTTGAGAGATCCCGCCGCTCGCGCGACTTGTGCCGCCATAGCGGTGGCCGATCCGCACGCGGCGAGCCAGGCTCACTTGGCGGTGACATTGGCGCTTCTGGGCCACATCGATCAGGGACGCGCGCGCGTCGACGAGGCGTTAATGGAGGCCCGTTCGCTCGACCATCCCTTCACCGTGGCCTTTGTGTTGAGCAAGGTGTGTGCAGTGGAGGCGGCCGCTGGCTTGCCGCTTGACGCATTGCGGCATGCGGAGGAACTGCTGTCCCTCTCGAACGAGCATGGCTTTCCGCTCTGGTTGGGTCTCGGACTTCTCCAGCGTGGTCGCTCGTTGACAGCACTTGGACAAGCGCAGGACGGCATCCCGTTGCTCGCGAAAGGGCTCTCGGTGCTTCGTGGTGCCGGAGCTGTCGTGCACACGCCGCGCGCGCTTTGTTTTCTCGCCGAGGCTCACGCCAAGGTCGGGAATCTGCAGGAGGGGCGGAACTGCCTCGTCGAGGCTGCGCAGCTGATCGAGACGACCGAGGAACGATCCAGTGAAGCCGAGCTGTATCGACTGCGAGGCGACATGGTGAACGCGCGAGGCAACCAAGCAGCTGCGGAGCAGAATTATCATCGAGCGCTCGCGGTGGCCAAGCGCCAGAGTGCGAAGACGTTTGGGCTGCGCGCTGCGACCAGCCTCGCCCGCCTGTGGCGCAACCAAGGCAAGTGCATGGAAGCTCACGACGTCCTCGCGCCGTCGTATGGCTCGTTCACCGAAGGCTTCGACACGCCAGTCCTGAGGGACGCCAGGGCGCTGCTCAACCAGCTGGCATGACAGTCCCGCCTTGCGCGTCGCGGGAGAGCTGCTACTTGCCCACATTCCAAGGCTGGACGCCTCTGGTCTACGATCTCATTCAGGTGTCGTCGGCGGCGCGCAGAGCGTAGGCATCGGATCCCATTGCCCGCATGCGCTTCATGCCGTCAGAATGACCGCTTCGGGTCACCAGCGGTAATGCTCTGACTGACAATAAGATTTCCGCTTGGCCTCAGAAGCTGACGTCTAGGCCGTTATGAGTACACGCCCTAGTCACTCGCACTTGAATCGGCCGCTGTCCAAGCGGCGTGGAGAAGTATGTTCCGATCGCTGCTACTACTTTTCTTCTTCGGTACCTTGCTGCTCGCGCGCAGCTTTCTCCATATTCTCGCGATTGCGATCGGTATACATTTTGAGCGGATACTTAGCGGGATTCCACTTCGGCAGCTTTTTCGCGTAATCCCTCGCTGCCTCATTTGTATCCCAGGCGCCTTGTTGGCCTAAATCCAAGCCGGGGGGTGCGGGGTCAGCGGCAATCTTCTTGCCTGCTCGAAGTGGTTGCGATCCGCGCGGCTGATACTCGGTTTGCATCGGCGTGCCCTTGTTGGTCAGCTTAACCGGGGCGGTCGTCGCAGTCGGCTTGCTTGGCGCCGCTACAGCAGCGCCGCCTTTGCCTCCGATCCGAGTAACAACTATCGACCCATACGTCATTACGCCGTCTGACTGTAGCGTATAGATATAGGTGCCAGCACTGTTTGTATAAGTCAGACTGTTCCCACTGCATGTCCAGGTGCCTTGGACGCAGAAAGGATTGCCGGTACAGAGCGCCTGGCCGTCAGGCTTGAGAGTACCGATGTTGCTCGTACCGTGCTGCCAGGTACCAACGAACTTGCTGGCGCAGGAAGATGGTGGGGCTGCCAATGCAGGGCTAACAACAAGCGCGAACGCAACAACTACTCCAACCAGCGGCAACGTCATTTTCCACCTCTGCAAAGCAACAATCAGAAAGCACGCAGTGTGTCACGGGGATCACCCCCCGATCAATAGCACTCGGTCGCTTGAAGGAGCGCGGCCGCAAACAAGGTAACTGGGGCAAGTTTTGGGGACGAAGGGCGATCTACAAGCGGGGCTGCCCGGAGCCTCTCGACGGTCACCTGCTCCGCCCGACGCCGCTCATTCTACCTATCCCCGAAAGCGCCTCCAGCCCCGCCTCAATGGCTGTGATATCCTGCTCGAGTTGATCGATCGATGACCGGCAGTCGAAGCCCGTCCTGGCTTTCAGGTCGACCGCCAGGCGACGGCGGTGCATCCTCAGATCCCCGAGCGATTCGCGGTCTTGAAGTCTCGCGTAGCCGTCTACAATCAACTCAATCGCACTCGACATAGCTATCACCCATATCAAAAATTCGGATTTCCAATTGAACCGGGCAGATAAACGGTAGCTCTTCCAGCGCGCCAATAGCGACCGCCCGGACGCGGAGAGTTCTCTTCATAAGCGCAAAGCGCCAACCTACCGCACCATCGGACATCTCCGGTTAGCGCCCAGCGGCAGCGGCCTTACTCTTCAGCGCGAAACGATGTTCGGCTATTGCCTATTCGGATGTATCCCTGGATCAAGGTGAAGGAACCCTTGGAAGTCTCGCGTCTGCTTGGCTCTCAGATGCGGGAGGTTGCTGCATGTCGGCCCTGGGCCATGAACAGACATGGCCTCACCTGTCGCGTTAGCGCCGAGCTCTGACCGCTGCTGTCCTAATAAACCAGGCTAGTGCCGGGCGGCTTCTCTAGCGCGGCGGCCAACGACCGGTACTCCTCGCAGCCAGTCCCGCAAATGGATGCAATCCGGCCGAGATGATAGAGCGCTTGCTCGCGGTTGCCCCGCTCGAGCTGCCACAGTCCATAATACTGCCACGTCAGCACGTGGTTCGGATCGGCCTTGAGCGCGCGCTCGTACCAGACCTGCGACTGCTCGTAGTCACCGAGCTTGCGGTAGGAGTAGCCGATGAGGTTGGCGACGTTTGGATTGTCGTCGTGGCCGAGCGTTTTCAATTGCTCAATCGCAGAGGCATAGTCAGTGCGGTCGTAGATCGCCGAATAAGCTGCGCGATACCCATGAGCAAAGGCGGGGGCGTCGAACAGGGACTGCTTGGCCTTTTTGGTCTTGGGCGCGTGAGTGGCCTTGGCGCCCGACCGCTTCGGGTATGACGAAGGCGGATAAGCGGAGCGTTGCCCCATCCCGCTATAGTCTGCATCACTGCCACCTGGCTCAGTGCCCGGGGCCGCAACAGCCGAAGTGACCGAGAACGCATCGATCAGCGCAATCGAACACGTTGCCAGCATCGCAATCCTGATCATCAAGTTGGCCATATAAGCCTCCTGCAAGCTACGCCTTCGAGCTCTCACTCCAGCCGAACATGTTAACTCCGGCTTATCTCAAACATTTCTGGAATGGTATTTAGAAAAACGAGATTTGGTGCGACAGCAATGTTGTCTTATGAGCCGGTCAATGTCCGCAGCGGGTTAAAAGCTGACGGTGTCCGCCCAAGAGACCGTGGCCTCCTATCGCTCGACAAGCGGACGTAGCTAGATTCAGTCCCGTTTCCGTTATCGCTCAGACGTATCAAGGAGCGCGTCTCGGGCGTTGTCTCGATGCGAGATGGCCAAAGTGCGCGAGCATCTTCCACTTGCCTGGTGGTTCCGTCGATCAACAAGCCCGACCAATCAGGTCTTCTGGCGAGTTCGATGCAATTGAACTCAATCGGATGAAACCCGAACTCTATGAACGTTTTGACGGAATTTTTCATCATGTCCGAAAGGATTGCACACTCATCGGTTTGCGATTTGCCCGACGGGTCAACCGCTATTTCGGGTGCGGCGGTGACCTGAGTTAAATGTCACCGGGTGCTCTTGAGAAATGACTCGACGCCTAACTCTCGATTGCGGAATCGCTTGCCTTGCCTCAACTGACAGGTATCCTGCTCGATACAGCGAGCATCCTCTATTAGTGCCCGGCAGCCATGAAGGAATTCCAGCTCGGCATTCTCTTCGTCCACGGGATCGGCACCCAGCCGGCGCGCGATACGCTGGTTCGCTGGGGCGACGCGCTGCTCAAGGTCATCAGGCGGGCAACGGCGGAAGATCCAGGCCGCACCACGTCGTTCGTGACCCGGGCGGATCGCGGCGACCGGTCCGGCGACAAGCCCGCCGAGGCGGTCGTCGAGTTTCGCTGCAAGGACAGGGTTGACGGCGAAAAATGGCTCATCGCCGAAGGCTGGTGGGCGGAGAGCTTTCCTTTGCCGACTTATTCGGAGCTCGTGTCATGGAGTCTTCGCGCGGTGCCGTGGGCCATCGCGCTGCACATTGCGCAACGATTCTGGCAGAGCAATCCGAAGGCGTCCAGGATTGCATTTTCATTGGCGTTCGCAGACGCCGTTCTACGATTGCTCATTGCCATGGCATTGATGCCGATCCTGATGGTCCTGCCGGCCTTGACGCTGATCCTAGGCCTGGTTCCGCAACTGCGGTCCCTGATGCTGTCAGCCCAAACCCTGCTCCTGGGCACGATCGGAGACAGCCTTGCCTTCGTCGAGAGCCCGCTGCGCGCCGCGCTCATACGCGCCCCGATTCTGGACGGTCTCGCGCGACTGAAGGACCGCTGCGAACGCACCGTGATCGTTGCGCACTCGCAGGGCGCGGCCGTCACCCTCGATGCGCTCGGCGGCATCGTCGACCGTGACGAAACGGCCGAAAGCATGGGGCCGTCCAAGAGCTCCCCGCTCCCCGATGCGCTGGTGACGTTCGGGTCGGGGGTCAACCAGCTCGTCAGTCTGAAGGTCCTCGCGGCCGGAGGCCTGGAGAAAGACTCAGGTATCAACGCGGCGTCCGTGGCTGCCATGACGACACTGGGCGTGATCGCATTGCTCGTTATGCTCTTCGCGGGCTCTCACTCGCACGCCATCAGCATCGGACAGTTGGTCCAGGCCTCTTTGGTCATGGCGGGGGCTGGCGTCCTGGGCCTGGCGCTCGGTTATATCCTGAGGCTGCTCGACGGCGTGCGGGACGGGGTCAAGAAGACCGCCAAATGGACGGCCATGATCCTCGTCACCGTGCTTCTGACATTCGTCAGCATCTATTTCAGGAAAGCGTACCAGGCCGTCATGAACCTGCCGGTTGCTCAGGTCGGCCTCCTCGGTGTTCTCCTGGCGAGCTTGGTCTATGCGATGCGAACGATCCTGTCGCCCATCACACAGGCTGCGGTGACAAGTCCGGTGCGTTACCCCAGGGGATTGTCCCGGTGGCTCGATATCTACGCGTCAAAGGATCCGGTGCCGAACGGACCGACCAGGATCGAAAAGGCAAACGCCAATTTGACATCGGTGCAGGTCTGGAATCGCGGCGCGGCCCTGTCCGACCATACGACCTACTGGGAAAACCTGGACGGATTTGTGCTCCGGGTGGCGCGCGTGTGCGCCGAGACGGCCGGGAGCCGATGGCAGGACAAGCTCGCGCCTTCAACGCAGGAAACCTGGCGCGATCAGTGCGCCGCGCGACGGGTCCGCATTCTGCGGTGGACACTACGGCTCAACCTGGTGCCCTGGGCAGTCATCTTTTTCGTCCTCTGGAGACGATACGGCACGCGCCTGCCCGTACCCTTCAGCCTTCCCTCATGGTTCTGGGACTGGGGTTCCGGGGTCGAGCAGTTCATCACGCTCGCAGGTTCGGTCGTCCTGGGGGCATGGATCACGGCCGGCCTCCTGCGTTGGCGCTGGAGCGCCTGGGTGCATGCGGATCAGGAGGCCGTGCTGGCTCGAAAGTCGGCGGAGGATGTTGGCGAGCGAGCCGACCCGTTCAGCGGCCAGATGATCATCCTCTGGCTGCTCGGCTGGCTGGCTGTTTCGCTCGCTCTTGGCCTGGAGGCCGAAGCGACCTCGCTGCTTTCCGATCCCGGCGCCTGGCTGTTGGCATCGGGCATGCTCATTCCAATTTGGGCCTTTGCTGCTCAAACGTCCTCAGTCGTAGACTGGCTGTTGCCGGTGCCGAAGCAACCGTGTTCGGATGACGAGCGTGCCGGGCCCACGGCGACGGACGGAACGGCGTCTCCTGCCTGAGCGGGCAGCAGCGCCCGCCAGCGAAGCGCGCGAGCAGTTCGTCACCGGCTGTGAATGCAAAGGCGCGGCACGGGGATCAAACGTTTCACGCCGACGTTCTTACCCCGCGACGCGGGATTCCACAGGAGCGAGCGATGAAAACGGAGCGTCAAAAAATGCTCGCCGGCGAGCTCTATTTTGCGCCGCTGTCCCTCTCGCTTGCTCAAGCGCCATACCATCGATCTGACATATCAATGGCGCTATCGGTTACCTGCTTGGTTGCGGTCAGCACTCGACTTACACTCCCAGAAGCTCGTGCTACTAATCTCGCCTCCGACTTCATTGCGCTCCGGCTGTTGCGACGCGAGGGATGATGGCCAAGCTGATCCCGATGCCTAGCCTAGAGCCGGCATAGAAGCCGGTAAAGCCGTTGGCCGCATCGGCGCTCGCGCCAATACATCGGATTACTGCCGCCTCTTTCAACGGAATCGGCCAGAAGCGGATTTATACGCGCGGCAATCGGCCTGCTACTCGATCACCTCGTCGGCGCGCACCAGCAACTCTGGAGACACTGCAATGCCGATCGCTTTTGCGGCGCGCTGGGGGCCCGCGATCAACCGTTTCCTGGTTCTCAGCCGGCGGGCGTATATACCGTCTCCACCTGCCACGAACCGGGAGGCTGGCTGTGCAGTTGCCAGAACTCTTCGGCAACGGCATTGGCGTCTTTGCTGTTCATGACGAGGCCTGCGACGGTAACGGTCGCGACGTGGACGCCGTTTTCCTGGAGCGGCTTGAAGATGCCTTGCGCCAGCGCGCGAATACCGGCCTTCCCGATGCTCAGAGAGAGATAATCCGGGTGCGGCTGAAGGGCGAAGCCACCGCCTGTGAACAAGATGGAACCTGAGCCGCGTGCGATCATGTTAGGCGCCGCAGCTTGCGCAGCGACCATCGCACCACCGATATTGACGGCGAGATCATAGTTGAACGTATCGCGCGGCTGATCTGCCAACGTGGCCTTTCGCAGCGAGGCCGCATTGAAGTGCAGAACATCTATTCCGGTGAACTCGCTTTCAACCTGCGATACGAGCGCTGCGACGCTCGACGGTTCAGCCGCATCGACCGTGCGCACGCCGACCTTATGACCCTTCGCCTCGAGTTGCCCCGCAAGCTCCTTTGTCTTGGTCTCATTCCGAGCGCTCAAGATGACCCGGAATCCTTCGCTGGCAAACCGCTCGGCTGTCGCCAAGCCCATACCCGGACCAGTGCCAATGCTAAGAAACGTCTTCATGATCTACCTCCTCGATAATGGGACAACCCCACGTGTTCATCTTCGGTCGACGCAAGGAAGCGCTCGAGGTGCAACGTTTCAACGCGGCCGGCGAATCGAAACGCCTGCTGACCAAAAGGTTGCGTCGCACTTCGCTGAGCGCGCATTGCCAATTTCACCTCAAGCGGCGGAGCGGGTTGTTGATAGGGTCTCAATGAGAATTCGGACGAATTCTTCCGGACACTCCAGCGAAGCAATATGTCCGGTGTCCTTTAGGACAATCATCTTCGCACGCTTGATCCAAGCCCGGTTCGCTTCGCGCTCGGCCGGGCGTGACCAATCATGATCGCCATAGACAAGCGTCACCGGGACGTCAATTCGACCGTAATACGATCTCGCCGCGACGTAGCTCGGAAGGCCTTTATAAACGCCACGTGCAACGGTGGAATAGCCCGGCCGTCTGCCACCCTTCACTAACTCGTCGATGAAGTCCGGCGGCAGGCTGCGCGGGTCACGAAAGCCGCCTTTCAGGATACCAGCCAGACTGGCCCGGCTCTCCATAGCGGCGAAAATCGGCCCGATGAGGGGCGCGCGAACGTTTTTAATAATGACCGACGCGAGGAGGTTCGCCCGCTCCACGCCCGGCAAATAGTCGTAGGCATTGAAGGCGACGACCTGTTTCACGCGATCACCAAGCACCGCTGCCGTCGTCAATGCCAGTGTGGCGCCCAACGACTCGCCAGCCAGAGTGACGTCGCGCAGGTCGAGCCGTTCGATGAAATTGACGATATGCTCTCGCATCGCCGGTTCTCGATAATCGGCGCTCGGAACGATTTCCGACCAGCCAAATCCCGGATAGTCGAACGCGTATACGGTAAAGTGATCGGTGAGTTTTGGGATCACCCGTTGAAATAAGTCGAGCTGTGTACGGATCGAATGCAGCAGCACCAACGCCGGGCCCTGGCCGGCCCGCAAATAGCGGACCTTTGGACCGGTGGGGGTTAACGACAAAAACTCCGGCTTCTGATCAGGCCACCAGCGGAGCGTATAGTCGAACTCATTTTGACTAACCATGATCGTTCTCGTTCGCTAAGTCTGAAGTCGAGTCGACCGCAGTGCATCATTGTGATCGTTCGCCAAGTACCGCGGCGGGGGAATGCGCTGCTTGAACGGGTAAATGCTGCCGGTCGGCAGGTCCGCGGTCCGCGCATCGTGATCGGTCACGCTGTCCTCGCCTGGAGTACCTCGGCGAATGTGCGGGCAAAGCTATGGGTGTCGCCGGGCCAGCGTGCCGAGACATAATTTTCATCCCGCACCACCCAGGCAGGGCGATCGTTCGTCAACGTGTCGCGCGATGTGCCGCTTGTCTTTCGCTTGAAGTCGGGATCACTCTCGGGAACGTCGATGAAATCCGCAGAACTCGCGAGTGCGCGGGAAACCTCCTGCTGCACGGACATGTATCCTTTGGGTTGCCCCGCCGCCTCAGTGTACGTGCGATAATAGTCGGGGTCCCAGAAACGTCCGACATGAGCGAGAGCACTGCCCTTGCGTTCCAGTGCCCAAGGCAGCGCCGTGGTCTTTCTTCCATACAGCACGGACCGGCCATCGACCCGCTTGCTGCGTGCGGCCAGCAGCACGCCATGACAGATCGCGGCCACCGGCTTTTCATCGGCGAAGAACTCGGCGGTGATCCGCTGAAGAACAGCACTTTCGAGATATTCGCGCATGCCGCGCGCCCGGTGTCCACCGCCGAGCAGCAGAGCGTCGAAGTCCTTGGACGCAACCCGGTCCCAGCGTATCGGGCCGTCGAAGGCCGGATCGCGCAACATCTCGGTATACGCATTCCGGGCATCAGCATTGGCGCTCAGCAGGAGGCCCAGGATACGGATATTGCGGAGCACCGGGATGCCGCTCCAGGGGTCTAGTCCGATACCAGAGAGCATGATCGGGTCGCAGGAGCCCGGCCTGCCGTCGGGCGTCACGAAAACGACCCGATGGCCGTGCTGGGTCAGTATTTTCCAACTCACTGCGACTTCCGTGGGATCGAAATCGCGGCTGGGGATCGGGAGTAGAATGGAGCTCACTACGAGAGTCCTTTCGATGAGAAGCTGTTGGCCACCCGTGGCTTGAGATCGAGTGCTCGCGCTATAAGGCACGGCGCGACATCGACCACGCGGCGCTACGCCATCTCCCGACGACGTGGATCAGGAGCGCGAAGCGGAGCCATCCGCCTCGCTTCCCTGCATTATCTCAATGCCCGATGTGATCGCGGATGCCGTTTGCGACCTGCAGTATCATCGCTTTAGTAGTCGGGAGGTCGGCAAGCGCATTCAGCAGCCCAAAGTCGTGGATTGTTCCGTCGTAGCGCGCAGAGACCGTGGGCACACCGGCGTCCTGAAGACGATGCGCGTAGGCCTCGCCTTCGTCACGCAGAACATCGTTCTCGTCCGTAACCACCAGGGCCGGCGGAAGTCCGTTGAGTTGGTCTAGACTAGCGCGCAATGGTGAAACATAGGGATTGTCCCGTTCGGCCTTGGTGGGAGCATAGAGATCCCAGCCATACTTCATGAAGGCGCGGGTCAAAAAGCGATTGTTGGCAAACCTCTCATAGGAACAGGTATCGACTCCGGCGTCCGTGGCCGGCCACAGTAGCGCCTGATAACTGATCTTTGGTCCCTTCCGATCCTTGGCCATGAGCGTGAGCGCCGCGGTCATATCGCCACCGACCGAATTGCCAGCGACCGCAATGCGGCTTGGATCAGCACCGAGTTCTTCGGCATGTTTGGCCGTCCATTCAAGAGCGGCGTAAGCCTGATTCATTTGAACGGGGTACCTGGCCTCCGGCAGGGTGGTATATTGCAGGAAAACTGCCGGCTGTCCGGACTCGACGACGATATCGCGCAGGAGACGTTTATGGTTCTCGAAGTCCCCGACGATCCAGACGCCGCCGTGCAGAAACAGGATGACGCCGGGATGTCCTTCCAAGTGGTCGGGTTTCATAAGGAACAGCTTGACGTCACGGCCATCGACCGTGAGCAACTGTTCCGTGGTGTTAACGCCAGACATATCGACCTTGGTCTCGTTCTGTAACGCCGTCAGAATGTCCTGCGGCTTGGGCTGCGGCAGCTCCCAGAATGGAGAGGAATTCTTGTTAAGCTTGACGAGGAATTTTCGGACGGCCGGCTCTAGTTCAAGGTCGTCAGCGATATCTGATGTTGCCGGTGTCACGTGCTCCGAGCACGCCTTGGGCTTGAATGGAGCTTTTGCGTTGCCCTCATCCTGGGCGAACGCGGTCGTCATCGCCAGGACAGGCAGCATACATGTCCCAAGCAGCAGATACTTGAGTCGAGCCATCGAAAACCCTTTCTTAGCGACCATCATTGGTCTTGCGCGAGAACCTTAGCTGTCCGTCCGGAGGTGATATTTCGAATACGCGCGCGATTTTTTTAGCGATCGCATTTCGATTTATCAGAGCCAATTACATCGCCGGTTGCGCGCTGGACGTTGCTCGTGGGCTGAGAGATGCGGGCCACTAAATTCTTTATGGTCGCTTTCTCTGTGGGGCGGACGCGCTGGAAGTAGCTCAGAAAGCGGCGGGCTCGCTTCTGTCAAATGACTGATCCGATGACGGACGGTTCGAGACCAATGATCGCGTGGGGGGAAGTCAACTAACCTTTGGAACATATGGGAAGGTTGACGACGGTTTGGATGTGACCGATTCTTTGCCGATACCGAGCCGGATGGGCGTATTCGCAGCGATCGAAAACATGACGTCGGGCGCGTTGTCTATGAGCGACCGCCCATTCCAATCAGCGAATCCGAACACTGCTGACGTTCCGATAACATACGGAAGAATGTTCGGGAAAAGGCGTTGGACAACCATTTCGGCATAGGCGTTCGGGCTCTCGGCAGTGCCGGTGGCGGTCACCGTAGCGGCGATCGCTTTAGCAACAATTTTGCCATAGGTCGCAAAGTCGTCGGCCGGACAACCGGCATTGAGCCGGTTGCCAAGCAACTCGTTGTATTGGGTGAAGAGCGGGTGGATCATTGGCAGGCCCACCCGATTGATCGGACGCCATCCGCCCGCGTCGGTGGCAAGCGTGGCCACGGCCCAGACGCCGATGCGGCGGCGGCCGGGCGCGTCGACGAGCAGCACAGTGTCTGGCACCTCCAGCACGATGGAATAAACGGTATGGCCGGCGAGAAGATTCCTGGCTTGGCTCGGATCCCATCCGGCAAGATTGACCGGGGTGCCGTCCTGAAACGCATGTCCCACGGCGTGAAGCACCTCGGGTTCAATCCAGAAGGGATCGCCGGCATGGCCGGCCCAGATGCGCAACCCCTCTGAGGTCGTGACCATCTCGCCCGTCGTTCCGCGCGCGACGACCGTACCAGCCGCATCAGGATCGGCGGCGTTTGCCCCCCTGAGGCAGCGAAGGACATACGCTTGATTGCCGCGCTCGTCGCGCGCGTCGAATGTTATGCGATAGGTCATATCCTCGACAGCATCGCCGTCGCTGTCGACCTTAAACTCGTACATGCCCTCCGGATGATAGCCCGGTTCCGGTACCGGGCCGGCGATCGAGTGGCAGACGTTAATCACGAAGACGGTGCCGATCTCGCCCCGAAATAGGTACAGATCAGTAATGTCGAGCCGGATGTCCTGTCGCGCAAGCGGCGAATCAAGGTGGTGGGACATGATCTCCTCCTTCATCGTAGCGTGCGCTTCAGCGCGGACCGCCTTGGCCGGTATCGTGTCGGCTTGAATCTCTACCGGTCTTCGTCTGGAGGATTTCAAATCAAAGTGCCGGATTATGAAATTCGCACGATCTCGCCAGGAACGTTCCATTTGAGTAGAAGATCCGGTCGTCCCGGATATTCTCCTGCATGCCAATTTTTGTGCTGAAGAACCAGCCTAGACGATCGAAGGCGACTTACCGGCGATGCGCTCGGCCGGCCGCCTGAGGGGGTGGAGATCCCAATGGCGATACGATGCTGCGGGAAGTCTCTAGGACATTCGGCTCATCGAGCACGATACGCGTCGCCGCTTTGCTCGTCACCTGGCAGCAGATCCTCACCTCGCTCGGCAAGCGCTATCCACTCATCTTGGTGCGCCAAACGGGACGCCGGTCCGATGCTTCGATCGGCAATGGACACAGCTCACTTCACAGTAGCCCTGTTACCCGCAGACGTCGGTATCCCAACCGTCGACGCAGTCTGGGTGGACGAGGCGGCGAACCTCACCGTTGCGCCGGCGCAACCGGGTTGCGAAACTACCAGGTTCCCATCCCGCCACAGAAGCCCCTGGCGGAAAACTGGCGACCTCGCATGGCGGGATGCGCTAGCAGGGTGCAGATCTGCGCCTGGTGGTGCTGCTTCACAATTTCTAAGTCCAGGGGAACGCCGATGACAGGACGCCCGATAAAGGCGCCGCGGTCGAAGCGACGGCAACAAGCTGACGGAAATCGGGGGCGTACCGCGTCACCCGTTCTCTATGGGCGCGAGGACGATATTGCACTTATTGACGCGCTGATCGAGCGGGTCCGTGACGGCGGAGCCGCACTGGCCGTCAGCGGCGAACCAGGTATCGGAAAATCTGCATTGCTTGAAGTTGCGCAGGACCGCGCTCAGTCGCATGGAATGCGCGTACTCCGCCTCTGCGGGGTAACGTCCGAGGCCCATTTGCCCTTTGCGGCGCTTCACCAGGCTGTTGGACCGATGCTGAAGCAGACGAGATCGCTGCCGGCGCGCCAGCGCTCGGCTTTGCAGGCCGCATTCGGCCTGAGCGATGTTATGACCACGCCAGATTTATTCCTCATCGGTCTGGCGACGCTCAATCTTCTGACCGCGAGTGCTGCGCGCAAACCCATCCTGCTGCTCGCGGACGACGTCCAGTGGCTCGACCAGCCCAGCCATGACGTACTCGCGTTCATCTCCCGCCGACTGAGCTCTGATCCAATCGTTCTTCTAATGGCGATTCGGGAAGGCTCGAACAGATCTTTTCCATATTCGGACGAGTCGCGTCATCGACTGTCAAGGCTCAGCATGACCGCGGCCGAACGCCTGCTCGACGCCCAAGCACCCGATCTCTCGCTAGATCTGCGTCGTCGTTTTCTGGACGAGGCGGCAGGCAATCCGCTCGCGCTCGTTGAGTTACCGCGCGGCGAGCGCAGGTCGATGATCGGCGAGACGACGTGGCTGCCGCTTACCGACCGCCTGGAGCGCGCCTTCCTGAGCAGGGTCTCGGGTCTTCCGATAGCCACCCGCACTCTGCTGCTCGTGATCGCAGAGAACGACAGCAGATCGCTGCGCGAGGTATTTGACGCGGGCGAAGTGCTGCTTAACGACAGCGTCGGGCTTGACGCCCTCGCGCCGGCGGTATCAGCGATGCTGATTGAGATCGACAACATTGAAGCGCGATTTCGTCACCCTCTCATTCGTTCAGCGGTGCATCAGTCAGCGGACCCAAAGATGCGCCACGATGTCCATGCCGCACTGGCCCGCGTCATCAAGGACCAATCAGATCGTGCAATTTGGCATCGGATGGCGTCGACCGTCGGACCCGACAATACTCTGGCGGAGCAGCTCGACGAAGCTGCCGCGCGATCGCAACGTCGCGGCGCCTTGGCGATGGCAATACTCGCGCTGGAGAATGCGGCGCGACTGAGCAGCACACGCGTGGCAAGAACCGAACGGCTGCTGCGCGCGGCCGGGTTTGCCGCCGACCTCGGGCAGCCGGAAACGGTGGAGCGCTTGATACACGAGGCGGACCTGGATCAGACGCAGCCGCGCCTGCGGGCGCGGTTTGCCTGGCTCCGAGAGATTGGCCAGCCTCTGCTGGTCAACGACCCTGGGCGGACTCTCGCGCTGGTCCGCTTTGCCGAGGATGCGCGGACGGACGGCGCCAACGGCTTGGCGCTCAATCTGCTGTGGCGTGCTAGTGAGCGCTGCTGGTGGGGCAATGCGAACGATACAGTGCGCACGAGTATCCTCGCGGCCGCGAATGAACTGGGATCTCCACCGACCGATCCGCGCATGATTGCTATCGCCGGCTATGCCGAACCGCTAAAGCACGGGCATCATGTGTATCAGCAGCTTTCGGCGTACGCCCCTGCAGGTGTTGCGAACCCGGTGGCGGCGTGGACTCTGGGTCTTGCGGCCAATACGATCGGCGCGTTCGACTTCGGCGTCAGTTGGCTGACCGAGGCGAGTACTGCGTTGCGTGAGCAGGGACGGCTCGGAGCGCTGGCACGGGTGCTTTTCGCGCGAAGCTTCGCAGAGACCGAGACGGGCGACTGGATGGGCGCATTAAAAAGTTCTGCGGAGTCGATACGGTTGGGGGAGGAAACGGGTCGAACGGCCTGGGTCGTGGCGGCGACGATAGTGCAAGCGAGACTCGCTGCGATGCGGGGCAATCTCGATGCCGCGGAGGCTCTCGCGAAAAACGCGGAGCGGCTAGTGCGGTTGCCGGGCGCCAGTTTTTGGCTGGCAATGTTGCAGAATGTACGCGGTATCGCCGCGCTCGGGGCCGGCCGGCCCGCTGAGGCTTTCGAACACCTACAGCGCGTGCACATGCCCGCGGATCCCGCGTTCAACACTAGCTTGCAGTTTTACTGGCTCGTTGACTACGTCGAGGCTGCCGTGTCATGCGGCCAAGAAGCCGCGGCCGCCGCCGTCATCGATGTGGTTGAGCGACGTGCGGCGCCCATAGCCGTGCCGTGGGTCCGGATGATGCTCGCCCATGGCAAGGCCCTGCTTGCCTCACCGGCCCGCGCGGAGACGTTCTTTCAGGAGGGCCTCGGCGCCATCGGGCAGAACTGGCCGTTTTCGCGCGGGCGATTGCTGCTTGCCTATGGCGAATGGTTGCGGCGTCAGCGGCGCGTCATGGAGGCGCGAGCACCTCTGCGAACAGCGCGCGACATCCTCGATGCGCTGGGAGCGTCGCCCTGGAGCGATCGGGCAAGACGGGAGTTGCGCGCCGCAGGCGAAACCAGTCGCCCCCGGGAAAACCTCATGCTCGACGAGCTGACGCCCCAGGAACTGCAAATTGCGGAACTCGCGGCCGGAGGACTTTCGAACAAGGAAATCGGCACACGGCTCTATTTATCTCATCGGACCGTCGGCTCTCACCTGTACCGGATCTTTCCGAAACTCGGCGTCACGACGCGGTCAGGTCTACAAGCGGCGTTGAACCGCTCTCCTCGATCCACCGCCTGATCGGAGCGGAGCGAGGCCAGTCATCTGGTCAGTCATTCGACTGAGGCGACACCACCCGAACTCCTGCTATCACTTCAAGATCAACCAGAGCACTTGGATAGCAGCTTTGACAAACGACAAGACCCTTCGATTATCCAGCAACGAACGGGCTGAGTCGCCGGCTACGTGGAACACCACGCAGAGGCAATCCCGGATCCTGATTTCGCTAGAGAGGCTCCGGCCCAGTCTCGCCATCATACACCAGGAGACGAGGTGGCGGCTGCCCGACATTTTGGAGGACATGAATCTACGAAACCCGAGATTGGTCATCTCACGTTGGCAAGGGACGAGTCGAAATGAACATTCATTTGAAGTTTCCGGCGAGTATCACATCCTTGCAATTGCTCTTCAGCCTTCACAGCTCTCGCTACAGCTCGGACCAAAACTGTTCCCGCGCCAAGAGATAGTTCCCGGCATGATCCAGATTACGCCGCCAGGACTCCCGGCGCGTGCCGTCTACTCCCAACCTTATGATACCCTCCACCTTCACATTCCGAACATGCTTCTAATGGAGTGCTTCGAGTGGTCTCACGGCAAATGGCCGCGGGATGGAGTTGCTCTCCGAGATCCTCTGCATGCTCGGGACGTACTACTGCAGAAACTCGGAACGACACTAACATCGATTGACGATCTTCCGAACGGCCGTCTGTTTGCTGATTTTTTGAGCCTAGCGATTATTACGCACCTTCTCGGCCTTTACGGCGAGGCCTCACCTTCAAGAACTCGAAGGACCATCGCACTTTCCAAATGGCGGTTGAAACGCGTAGTCGAATTCATTGAGACGCACCTCGACACACCGGTGGCGCTCGCGGATCTCGCTGGCTCCGCCGGCCAAAGCTCCATGCATTTCGCTGCGCAGTTTCGCGCAGCCACTGGCATTCGCCCCCATGAATATCTGCTACGCCGCCGCATCGCGAGGGCGCAGACCATGTTGGCGACAACAGATATGCCTATTGTTGAGCTGGCCTTGACGGTTGGATTCAGTTCTCAGGCGCACTTTACGGTGGTCTTCAAACGTCTCTCCGGTCTAACGCCACTTCGATGGCGCCGCGTTCATTTCGTGCGATCATGAGATCGACTACCTGCTCCGGGAAGTGTATTCGAATCAGACTTGCCTTCATAACTTGTTTGATCAAGGGGCCGGACCCACACTCCGAAAGGAGATGTTGTCGAGACGGTCTGCCTAAACGCTTGATCCAACTTCGAGGCCACGCGGCCTGGGCTATTGCATGACCACGAGGCAGTACGCTCGACTGCTGATACCGAACGGGCGGGATATCCAATGTTATGGAAGACGTCGGCCTTCGGGTGACTAGGCTCGCTCAAGGAGCCGCACACGCAAGCAGCGCAACGTTCGCATTTGTACGATATCGAAGCCATTAATTTGCAAGTGAGCGGAGGTGGCGTCGCCCTCTGCGAGAGAGCTAATCCTCTCAACGGGCTAAAGGCTCGGCTCTATCCTCGGTCAAATGGCCTCGCTTCTCTGCATCGCAACATCGCTGATAACCATGTTTCCGCTTTTAATCTATCTTTAGCGATCTACTAAGAATTCCGGTTTCAAGGTCGTCTCGAATGGGAGGCGACCCATGCCGTTGATCAAATATTTCGGGTTTGTCGGCAGCGCCCTTGTCCTATTGCTGATCGGATTGGGGTGGTGTTTGCCGCAGCAAGTGGCGCAACCTACCGGTGGCTCGACCGACAGGCCAGCCATAAGGATAGCCTCGGCCGAACGGTTGCCCGAGCGGGTCATTATCGACACGAGTTTGCCGACGATTGTCTCGCCGCCGAGCGTACTGGAGTTTGCTGAACGGTGGCCACAAGCACCTGTTGCAGCTGTCGTCCCTCCTCCCAGGACGGCTACTTCGACGCCGGTTGGTAACGGACCGATAAAGCCGAATCTCGCAAACCGAGAACATTCGAAGAAGGTTGCTGTTCATCATGCAGCGTCAAAGACGAATATCGAACCCTCGAGGAACGACAAAGCCACGACTCCACCTGCAGTCGCTGAATTGTCTTTGTTGGACAGCTTGAAGGAAGGGTTGGGGCAAGCGCAGGCAAAACTGATGGCAAGCCTCGAACCCTTGACTACCACTGCTTCGAAGTCCCAGCTCGAGACACGGCGATGATGCTATTCCCCAACTTCATCGTTGTGGCTGACCGCGATCGCACCTGGAAAATGGCGAACACGACTGGTGAGACACCTAGGGAGCGAGTTCTCTTCGAAGGAGATACTGCACCAGCACGAGGCTGCCTTGTCCAGCCTGCGAGCGCACCGATCCTGACGATCTGCCGGAGGGGTTCGTTGTCGAACTGAAGCGCAACGAATGACCGACGGCTGAGGGGCCATTTGGTGATCCGGTCCCCGTCGTCAACAAGGTGGCTGGGAGAGCGGTGAATGGGAGATGCGGCGTCATGCACAATGTTTTCCTTGGCATCACCTTCGCCGGAGCCCTGTTGCTTGTCTTAGCGTCTCTTGTCGCCCTTCAAAGGACAATCGAGTGATCGTCGCCTGACGATCCGTTGCACTGCT
Source organism: Bradyrhizobium sp. 613_E4_N2_2 (assembly GCF_052075995.1). Taxonomy (NCBI): domain Bacteria; kingdom Pseudomonadati; phylum Pseudomonadota; class Alphaproteobacteria; order Hyphomicrobiales; family Nitrobacteraceae; genus Bradyrhizobium; species Bradyrhizobium sp. 613_E4_N2_2. Next base: position 1,519,974 of record NZ_CP197234.1, on the reverse strand, counting down.
CGCGAGGAGCTGCGGGCCTGTCGCGGCTTCTTCCACGTGTGTGAGCCATCTCTCAAAAGATTGGGTCGAGTCTGGCGTAAGGTGCACGTGGAGGTCGTCTTCCGCAAACCATCGTGGAGATCGAAATGGCCAAGAATCCAACAGGCTCAGGGAATGACCGGCTCCCGCATCCGTTCCGCGACTTGCTTGCTACCGCTTCCGTGCCACCGCAAGCCGAGTTCCTCGTGCACAGCGTGAAGGTCGTGTGCGGCAAGCAGACCGAGACGAACTGCTGCTGTACCGCAGGCGCCCGGCCGGGCGTGTACGCGACCGAGGTCAACATTCAAAATATCACCGGTCTGCCGGCGCAGGTCGCGAAATTCTTCGTACCTTTGATCAACGCGGGCGCCGTTATCGGGCGCGAGCCCAAATTCGCCGATCCAGCCAAGGTTTCTCAGAACACTGGCGAGCTCATCACGCTTCCACCGCTGGGGGCGACGATGGACGATTGCTGCCGTATCGCGGAATTGCTGCTCGGCGGCCCCCCAAGCCGAGAGTCAGGGCTCACGATCGGCTACCTCACCATCGGAAGCTTCTTCGACTTAGCCGTCTCAGCGGTCTACACGGCGACCCCCCTGAGCGGGGACGGCATTAGCATTGACGTCGAGTACATTCTGCCGCGGCGCCTGGGACGTGGCCCGGGTCAGGGCTAAAAGCCGCCTGGCAGAAGGACGGTCATTGCGACCCCCGAAGGAGTTCGGCGCCCCTTGCGCACGCACGGGCGGTCTTCCGCCGCCGGCGGCGCAAGCGGGTCCAGAGCTTTGGTGGATTCGATCGCTGATGGATTTGGCTTCTCACGCGAAAGCATTGAGCTTCGTTTGGAGCGCATCCGAGTTGCTGCGCGACCAAGAACAGAGATTCGCAGATCAGATGTTACGGAAGAAGTCGGCCAGTGAACGAGCGACACTCATAATTGGTGTCCCAGTGCACATATGGAAGTCAGAAATGGCGAGCAGATATGACCAGCGGCGAGTGCTGTAGCGCTTCGCCGTGTCACCGCAGAAAATGGCCTACGGTTGATCAGCGAAGCTGTCCTATCACTCGTACTCAGCAACGCAAACGGAATATCTCATCGCTCATCATCAGGTCGGCAGCGTGAATCAGAGATACCGCGATCGAATCCAAAAAGCGATTCAAGCAAAACGCATTTCGTTTTTAGCAAAGCCTGTCTTCAAGGAGCCTCTCGAGCACCACCGTCATGAGAAGGTGTCCAACGCCGTGTAGCGGCGCTCGATGGCTCAACGACCGCTTTGCGACAAAAGCGGCCCGCTTTGACCCCTTGCTGACTTTAACGTCAGCACAGCTTCGCATAGCGGCGGGAACGTGGTTTGAAGTTTTGTTTCGCGAGGTAATCGCACAGTGCGCCGCGATTCTCGCGGGGCGCGATCGCGGCGGGCGCAGAGCGGTAGGGCGAACCGAAATCTCCCGATGGTAATTAGGTATCCGCTCCAGAACTTCGAGATCTCGATGTCGGCGAGCCCGCCTTGCAGTGGGAGCGACAGTGGTCATGACTACTGCGCTAAAATTTGCGGTTGTGTGAGATAGTTCACGTCCATTTATATTGGTTGAGGGTTGCTTTCACTTCCATCTTGCACGCTGGGGTGGAGCGAATGTTCCTCTCCAGGGAAAGTGCCCCCTGCGCCCGGATTTATCGGGCTGTTGCGGGGGCGTTATCGTCCTTAATCCTTCGGGCAAATGGAGGGAAAAATGAAATGCCAGATGTACTCGGCACTTTTCCTTGCAGTTGTAGGATTCGCGCTTCCCGCGCAGTCTCAGCCATCACCAATCGATTGGACACTCGAAGAATTTCAGCCCAACGTACCCTACGGTGGACGAGCCGACACGATCGCGGTCAACCCCTCCGACAACCGCATTATGTTTGTGGCTTCGGAATCGGGTGGCCTCTTCAAGACTACCGACGGCGGAACGCATTGGAGCCATGTGGATACGCTTGGCGCCTATTACACATCGGCCGTCGCGTATGTGACATCAGACATTCTTCTGGCAACAGCGACGGATCGGTTCAGCGTAGGGAACGAAGGAGGCGGCATCTGGCGAAGTTCCGATGGCGGCGTTACTTGGTCGCACATCCCCAGCCCCTCTCTCGGCGGTCCTAGGGATCTCCGCTTTGATGCAAGGGAAATTTCCATTGCACCGGACACTGGCGATATTTTTGTTGCGACGAGCTACGGTGTGGCCAAGAGCAGCGACCAAGGCGCAAGCTGGATTGTCAGGGGCCCCATCAACTTTGCGGCAATCTCTGTGTCGGCCCAATCCGGTAATCTTGTGATTGCTGGCTCAAATGATTCAAGATTCTCCACCAAGGTCGTTCGCTCGGACGATGGTGGCGCAACTTGGGCCGCCACAAATTTTCCGGTCCCTGTCAGTTTTCCGGTCCCTGTCTTCGACTTGCACGCGCTTGCCGCCTCGCCCCTCGACGCCAATACCTTCTACGCCTATGGCGATCCAGACTTTTTCGTCAGTGAGGATGGCGGAGTGAGCTGGTCGAAGATCGTCCCGACGTTTTCACGTGGCCCGCAAGACTTTTGCGGCGGAATTGGATTCGTCAAACCTTTGGCGACGCCCACAGGCCTGACTTTGTGGTTGGGGAACCGCTGCACCGTTGCGAAGCTTGTAGCTCCGCAGATTCCGGGAACATCTCGTTTCGACTATAGCGGCCCGGTGATCCAGTCGACCGCCGATCACTGGGATACGCGCGATATGGCATTTCGCACGCAGGGGCCGGACACGGGCGCGCCGCTTCTACTGGCTACCGATGGAGGCGTGCATCGCACATTGGACGGTGGCGTCAACTGGACGCTCACAGGCTCGGGCCCGAACGGCTACAACGCGTTGCAAATTACTGAAGTGAAAGGTCAATGGATCGATAACCTGGCAAAGTACGATCTCTACATAGCGGTCCAGGACAACGGCATTTGGGCCTCCGGGGATGGAGGCTTGACTTGGCCGCCCCCTAATGCTGGTCCCGAGGGCCTCAACATCGAGATGCAAAAGCACTTCCGGTCGCCGGCCGACAGCGTGGTCACCGTGACTGCGTGTGGTCCTTGCACAAATAAAGTAGGCGGAAGGGTGTTTTCCCAAACATATGGAGCGGCGTTTTCCGGACTGCATCAATGGCCCGATCCTCCCGGCCCGGTCGTTGGACATCCGACCTCTATTTTCAAGTCGTTCCATAACCAGGGGGTCGACGACACACCAGGCAAATTCTTAAAGGGGTTTGCTGCGACTCACGATCTGGGCTCGAGTTGGACCCAATATGCCGTCGTACCGGCAGACCGCCGGGACATTCCGAAGCTCAGCGCGATTCGCGTTGCGCACCGTCAACTGCCGGTGCAGTACCAAGCGATCAGGACCGGATTCGACGCAACCCGAAATTTCGAGATCGTACATCTCGTGAGGTTGACGATGTCCCCCCCAAGCACGATGGCAAGCGTGTATTTCCCGGCAATGAATGGGTTTGGAGGCATTGGCATCTCTCCCCCCGATTGGGACTGGCATCATGTTTTTGGAGTTGACCCTAAAGACAGCCAGCATCTGATTGCGCCCGATGTCATCAATGGAAAGATAATGGAATCGCACGATGGCGGCGACAACTGGAGCGAAATTCCGGGGCTCACGTCTCTTGTAACCGATGCGGGTCGATTCCGGTCTGGCGCGGGGGCCAGCCCGTTCAACGTCGGGATTTTCCCAGCCTTCCCGTTCGACGTTGGGCACTTCCCGTTCGCCTCGCACGTTTCATTCTCCGGCGATGATCCCAACAGCGTTGCCATTGGCACTCAACAGAACGGCCTCTTTGTCTCCAGGGACAGGGGCGCTACTTGGATCAAGGTACCGAATTCGGAGCGCGCTACGGCCATCACCTCCATCGACTGGATGTCCCCGACGGATGCCTTTGTCTCAACCCTGGGCCGTGGCCTTTGGAAGCTGACCGGCAGTCAGGTCGTTACGAGCGTACGCCCGCTTTGCGTCATCCAATCCTGCCGCATTAAATATATCTTTAAAGGTGATCCCTCACCCGATCGATTCAAACGCGGTATTGTTGTGTTCGAAGGAGAGATCATGGGCGCCCGCGTAGAAGCCGGAGCGCTTCGTGAATTGTCAGTTACGCCGCAAACCTCGCTTGCGTTTGTCGGCGCTCCTGTAAAACTCGCCATACGGTACACGAACCAGCGTATCGGAATCATCGGGATAGAAACTAACAAGACCTTTGCACTGCCCTCCGGCAGGTTGCTGACCGGACTTGCGCTGGACGAACGCGGTGGGCTATTTGGAGCGCTTTACACGAGCGGGAGAATTCCGCTCTCTGATAAATCCGCGACGCGACAGGACGTGAGAACCGCTGACGCGCGCTTTGTTCTGCAGCAAAATCGCTCTCCGACCTTATCGAAGCCGTACATTTCGCTTTCGGCGACGGGCAAGGGAATGGACAACGTCGAACCGGAAGATCCGCTGACGCTGACAGGCGAACGAATGCCCAGCGGCGCAGTACTGGAAATCGTTTTGGATGGAAGTGCTATAGGAAAGACCGAGGGCGACCGCAGCGGTTTTCTGAAGACTATTATCAAAGCCCCCCGAGAACTTGGGCCTCACACGCTGATCGTACGTGACGCCAATACGAAGCGAACGATCGACGGAGCGAGTTTCGTCGTCCGTCATCGGGATGCTGAGTGACAATAGTTCCTCCTTTGAAACACATCCAACTCGCCCGACGAGCGCTTTGTTGAAGGATTGGATCGCGGCCAGAGCACACTGTTTCCGGCATCGCTCGACGACTATGTGACCGAGGATAACCCCGGTGCGAGCGGTCGACGTGTTTGTTGACGGTATCGATCTCGACAAGCTCGGATTTTTCGGTGTCCAGCCGCTCGACACCGGCCGACCCAGCTATCACCCCGGTGTTATGCTCAAGCTCTGCATCTACGGCTGCCTCAATCGCGTGCCGTCGAACCGACGCCTGGAGCGAGAATGGCAGCGTAATATCGAGATGATCTGGTTGACTGGGCAGTTGGCGCCGGACTTCAAGACCATCGCAGATTTCTGCAAGGACAATGGCAAGGCCATTCGTGAGGTCTGCCGCGAGTTCGTAGCGCTGCGCCGCAAGCTTGATCTGTTTGTTGCAGCGAGGCGGATTGCTGGAGGCGATGCAGGCCTGAGGCCAGCCTCTGCGTGACCAAATCAGCGCCTACATAAAGCTCCCCGGTTGCCACCCAGGGTGAACACCACTCAAGTGGTTTCAGAAAACCTCAAGTGAAGCGACGGGAAAGGATCGGCTTTACCTAGCTTGTCGTTCCCAAACTCAGGCGTGGCCTCGAATTGCTCAAGCACGTTGCCGTTTGGCAATCTGCTGCGATGCATCGCCATTCGGCTGAAGCGAAACCGCATCGTCGACCAACACTTCTTCAGTCATTACGTTGAAGCGTACCACCTTCGTCGGGCCAAACGCAGTTGAGATAGCGACGTCAGCAGCATCTCTTCCGCGAGCGATGACGATGCGGCCGATGCGGGGATGGTTGTGCCTCGCGTCGAACGTATACCACTTCCCGCCAATGTACGCTTCAAACCAGGCGCTAAAATCCATCGGCGCTGGATTTCGCGGGACGCCAATATCGCCGAGATAGCCTGCACAATAGCGGGCTGGGATGTTCATGCCCGCGCGTTGAGAAGGTCAAGCACGTCGTTCAGATCGAACGTTGGCGTTTCGACTACATGTTCGGTATCGATGAAACGAGCCACCGAACCGGTCCTTATTACGATATCCGACACATTCAGTTTGCAGGGCCTATTCTCGAACCGAAGGGCGTGTTGAAGGCCACTCACGGCGAGGTCATCTGCTTCCCTGACAACCGTCTGATTGGAGCATCAGAGCAGCCGATCCGAAAGTTTGGGGACAGGCTCGGCTCTCGCCTACAACGAAAGCGGCAAGCGATTGAGGAAAATTGAAGTCACCGTGGAAGACCTCTACGGCCTCGACCCCGAAGCGCCTGAGCCAGAACCTCCTTCATCGCCAGTAAAGTCCGGCAAAGTTCTGCCGTTCAAAAAGGGTTAGATCTGCTGATCAGGGCGCCCTTCTGGCAGTTCCGCTGCGGCCCACTCAAGGGTGAGCTTACAGGCAGGGCTCCGGTCGATTGTGCCAGATACCGGGAACTCCACGGCCGGAAGCCGGTCTGGGCCGTGGTGCTTGGCGTGGACGGCGTCTCAGACTTCAACGCCCTGCACTCCCGCCGGCACGATGACGAGGTTCAGCTCTATGCATTCGACAATCTGGCGCTCGGCGGCGAGGATCTGCGCCAGCTGCCGTTGACGATGCGCAAGACCAACCTAACCCGCTTGTTACGTGGCCGTCCGGATGGCATCTTTGTCGCACCGTTTGAGGGCGGGCGAATTGGGCCGGACCTATTCAAGGCAGCCTGTGGCATGGGCCTTGAGGGATTGGTCTCGAAACGTCGCGATCGCCGCTACATCGCGGGCCGCACGAAGGAATGGATCAACGTGAAGAATTGAACCCACCCGGCTAAGTCCAGGGAGTTTTGATACGAATGTCGGATTGGGCAGTCACCAGGTTTTCGCGTGCTGTCCGTATTTAACCACCCGATGTCCTAATTGATTGAATGACGTGAAATAGGCCGCCAATTTATTTTATAGGAGGAGCCCCGCATGTGGACCTTGGTTTTCATCACGGCTTTGGTGGGAGTCCCCCCGACCAACGGAGTTCACTCTACGGTCACAACCTTCAAGTTCGACACGCAAGAACAATGCGATGTTGCGGCTAAACAATTGAACATCCCGAAGCCGTATCTGACTCAGCGGTCTGCGGCGATCATCGTGTCGACTGAGTGCATTGTGGGCGCGAAGTAGGACACTCCACGTTTCAGCTTGGAATGCTGACGCCTAAATACGGACAGTACCTATGGGAAGCGCCAGCTAGGCGATCTCAAGCCGCTTACGAACCGCCTCGACCAGCGCATATCCCGCGGCCGTCAGATGAATGCCATCAGGGAGGAAATAGGCACGCGTCGGAATGCTGCGGGCGCTGAACCACGGCAAGCCGGGGCCGTTCAGGAAGAGGACCGCGCGCGCCTATCGGGTGATCCAGTAGATCTCTACATCCGCCAGACGGTCGCCTCCTCGTGCGTCCACGCTGCGTAGAGTGCGCGGATCGCCTTCAGGCGGTCATGGTAGCCGGGCGGTTACGTCAGCTAAGGGCCAAGAGCTTCCCTGCGCGCTCCATCCGCAACCTGCCAGCTAGAGAATACGGACCCGATCTTCTCGGTCGATTGCGTCCACCCGGGGTAATGACCGCGTCTGACGCTGATCCGGTTCAGCAGCATCGCGACGACGATCATCGCCAGGATTCCAGCAAGACTGAGCACGATCTGCATCGCAGGCCGGTCCGAAATGTCAAGCAGCGTCCGGTGGCTGGCCAGCGCCAGGAGGACGCCGAGACAGTAGATTGGCAGCGAATTCTCGCCACAGCACCTAGCGCAGCGCATGACTGGTGTCGCTAGCCCTCGCCAATCCCGAGGAATGAACCATAGCACCACAGTTGCAATAGCCAAGAAATGCAGCAGCCGGAACGGACTGAGATTCGATTTATCTAGCGGGAAGAGCAGGTTCGTCAAATTTTGCGGGACCAGCGGTTTGCCGCTGCAACTCAGCGTCAGGACCAGGCCAAAAACCAGATAGACAACAGCAAGAGTAAGCGTCGTGCGCGACGTCACCCAGGGCCAGACCCTCTCCCCTCCGATGACGCACCAGGCGCCCAGCACGATCAAAAGCTGCCAAGCCAACGGGTTGAAGAACCAGGCGCCGCTGGGCCAGGCTGGAACGCTCCAGCCGAAGATGTGCACGAGCGCATAAAGCAACAGCGAAACACCAAGCGTAACGTTTGGTGCACGCAGCAGCAGCCACAACAGCGGCGCGAACAACACGTGAAAGATGACGAAAGTCGGCAAGACGTCGGTGTTGACAGGGCGATATTGCAGGATTGCGGCATGCGCAAGCGTCGCGCCCGGATGATCGAGCAGAATCCGCGTATTGCTCTCGTCGGCAAGCCGATCGTTGCCCGCGAGGTAGACGAGGACGGTGCAAGCGAGCGTGAGCAGCAGAAACGCGGCATAGATGTCCCATCCCCGCCGCAGCGAACGACCAATCATGCCGCTCCAGCCCTCGCGCTGACGTGCCCTGCCGTAGGCCAGCGCGCAGGTCACGCCCGAAATGAACATGAATATTTCGGCGGCATCGCAGAAGCCGTAGTTGCGCGGTGTCAGCCAGCTTCCGATGTTGTTGGGAACATGATCAAGAAAGATCCACCATAGCGCGATCCCTCGACAGACATCGATGCGCAGGTCGCGGCCAGCCCCCCGGAACTCCGGCGGAGTTTCGCCGATCAATCGCTTCGAGGTGTGAGTTCGATCGTGCATCTGTTTGACCTGCCGGCGTGCTCGCACATCGGTCGATGAGAGGCTCCGCTGCTCCGGGCTGGGGGTGTTGCCGAGCGGGGTATCCGACCAAACGATGCGGTTACGAGCCTGAGCTACCTGATGGTTGGAGGCTCTTTCGTTCGCCAACCGGCGCTTTGATTGCCTGGGCCGGAAGCTTCGCCGTCCTCCCAAAACGTTTGCAATATGTCGTCGCTGGCAACCGGTATCAGAAGCTGCTTCCGCATTTCGGCGAGGCGGGCACGGCAATACTCACGGTAAAACATCTCGACTAGGGTGGACATGATCGAACCCTCGCTTGATCATCACCATTGACGATAGATTTCGACCATTTCAACCGGCGGTAAATATCAACGGCGCCGGAGTAGTTTGTGTCCGACGAACTCGGATGACGACGATGTGGCCGACGAGGCGCGACACAAAATCGGTATCAGAGAACGTCTAGTGCTGCAGGACAGTCTGTCCGCGGATCGTTGAGTTCGATCAATCGCGAGAATCATAGAAGCGGAGCTTACGGGTTCACCCCGCCAAGGATATCTAAACTAGATCCGATAACGGCAATCAGAAATAGAGCCATCACGACCGCCTCCTCTTAAAGGAGATTTTTTGACGCCACGGCCTTCGCAATCACTATAAACCTAATTTCCGGCCGCTAAGTGAACGAGTTCACATCAGCATTGAACTTAGCTGAGCGAGACTAGCAGGCCAATGGCGTAGCTTCTTGGACTCTTGCGCACAGATCAAACAAGTTCGGTGCGCCAACTGCAAAATGCAGATACCGGTGAGTTTGTCGCATTTGATCCCGATGTCCAACAAGGCTGGAGGTCCCCATGTCTATGGACGCAGCCGAATTTGTATCACATCGTTTCTCGACTCGGGAGTTTCCGGAGCGGATGCGAATCCCGCTATGGTGCGAGGACTTTGGGCGAGGCATAGTCCACGCTGATATTGAGCCGCTATCGAACGCACCGTTTCAGGCCTACGCAACGCTGCAAGCGATCCGAGGTTTGCGCAGGCTCGCGCTCAAAGGCTCCCCTATGCGTTTCAAGCGCTTGCAGGCGAGCATCGCTGATGGTGATGACTCGATCGGAGTCATCCTCTGTTCTCCCGGCAAAAGTCAACTATCGCAGCGCTGTCAAGAAATCGAGCTTCACGCCAGCGACGCCATCGCAATTCTGCATTCCGAACCGGTCACCGTCACCTATGTCGACGGATTGCTATTCGGTCTTGCCGTACCGCGCGACGCGCTTGCACAGCGCGTGACGAACGTCGAAAGCCGCGCCATGCGGCCGATTTCTCACCGAAGTGAAGCGCTCCGACTTCTCATGGCTTATCTCAAGTCGGCATTTACTGAGAGCGTTCTGGCCACCCCGATGCTGCGAGATGCGGTCGTGGCTCACATCCACGATCTCCTGGCGCTCGCAATCGGCGAGTGCGCTCCCTTGGGCGAGAGCAGTGCGAGCGCTGTCGTGACTGCGCGCCACGACGCCGCCCTCGATTACATCGAGACACACTTTCAAGAACCAGGGCTCAGCGTCGAGATGGTAGCTCGTTGCCAAGGCATCTCACCTCGCTATCTGCAGCGCCTGATGGCATCATCAGGATCATCGTTCACCGGGCACGTGAATGAGTTACGCCTCCAACGAGCGCTCAAACTGCTGACCGAGCCCAGCGCCAGCGCGCGGCTGATTTCCGATATCGCCCTAGAGGTCGGCTTCTCGGATGTTTCGCATTTCAATCGCTTGTTCCGAGCTCGCTTCGGCGATTCGCCGCGTGGCGTTCGTTGCGCCCGAAGGGATCCCAGCTGATCCATCTGCCCCAGATTGGCGCGTGCGCGTGACGGTCACCAATGAAGGCCGCCAATTCGTTCGCAGCTTTTGCGCCGCACGATACTGCAGGCTGTCCTCGCCCCGGCAAAGCTGGCTGCTCTCGGGCGCGTCAATGCCCCAGAGCCGGATGCGCGCTCCGTGGATTTCAAGAGTGTCGCCGTCGATGATGCTGGCTTGGCCGATTAGGTCAACAGTGAAAGCTGCGCTCGTACACGCCACGAGCGACAACAAGGCGGCGGCGCAATATCGGAAGGCCGCTAGGCACAAATCCAAATGATCACCAGCGTTATCGGCAGGCTGATACCTAATGTGCCACCAATCATCAACGCGAACGCAGAAAGCAAATTCCCATCAGGCTTTGCTGCTCGGTCGGACATAGCCCGTTACTCCATCGAGCTGCCCCGAGAGGAGGCTGAACGGTTATGGTTAAGGAAAGGTTAATTCGCCTTTTTTCTTAGCGAATGCTGGGGCTTATGCGGCAGCGCGATTTTCCTTATCCTCACCCCGCATCACGATCTTAAGCGTGTTGTCCGGCAATGGCCGCTGCAACGCCTTGGCCTCATCCCACGGCGCGCGCATCCAGACATCGCGTTCCTCATCGGTGGTCAGGATCAGGCCTTCGCATGGATCGACAAGACGACACGTTCGGTGACGTCGTCAGGAAGCCGCAGCAGACGAGTGAGGGCGGCTGCATCTCGCTGCCATAGCGGCAGGTCAGCTAGACTTGTTGCCGAAACACCGCCCCGCACTTATGGGCAGGAACGCCGCCGTCCGTCATAGCCGATGTAAGTCCCGGAAGCCGGATCGTAGGTCTGAAAGTGCTGGCAGCCGTAGCCCCCGCGCGGTTTGTGTTCAACGCGAGCTGATTCGCCTGGTCTAATTGCCGATTTGCTGTTCTCCGTGGCCACGTCCGGTTGACCTGCGGTCTGGGCGGGGTTCACGAAGGCGGCGTAGCTGTTTGCCCAGGCAGGCAAGGAGACACCGGGCCTCTCTTCCACAACGGCAGGTTTCTGTTCCATGGAGCGCCGCGCGTCCGCCAGTTCGGTTGCAAGCGCTTCGGCCCTGTCGTGCTCCTGCTGCAGAGACTGCCACAGTACCGCCGTCGCGCTGTCGACCGCTTGGCTGAACTGGTGCGCCTCGCCGTTGGGCACCGACAGCAGTTTCCCGACGTACCGCCATGCCTTCACAAGTTCTTTTTCGAGCGCCTCAGCCCTGGCGTGCTCTTGCTGCAGAGACTGCCGCAGTTCCGCTGTCGCGCTGTCGACCGCCTGCTTGAGCTGCGCCGCCTCGTCGCCCTTCGAGAATGGCGTCTGTTGCGCCATGACCGGCGGGACGATCGTGATGAGCTTAGATAACTCCTGCTGAGTGGCGTATCGTGCCACATAGGCGACGACGTCGGCGTTGAGACAGAACCCGATGAGTGCCGCCGCGACGAGGGTTCGGGCGATCCAGGAAATTGCAAATCCCCGCCGCGCGTGTGACGCCTCGAGGATGACGACGTTTGGTGCGGTCTTAATCGTATGGCGCATGTAAACCACCGCCGGGTTATCAGGCCATTGCTTCTTCACTTCGCCGGAAGCCTAACCCCACCCGTTGTGCGCCTCAAGTTTGGTGTTACTCCTCGGTGATAGCTCCGGTTGCGCGGCGATGCGCCGCCCCGAGCGGGAGAGGCAAGCCGCTACCGATTGCGGTGGACAACGTGCCGGACACAACGGAGGCCCCCGCGTTGACGCGCTCGCGTCGAGGTCGATGATGGGACGCTTGGTCCACTGCGGATGCGTTTCCCAGGATGGCTGATGGGCACGCAGTGCCGGGTGCGTTATTTTCGAGTTCCAATCGTACAGAGATAGTCGCGCGGCATGGCTAACCCGACCGGCGAGCGGTGCTTCTCATGCATCGCGATGAAGTCTCGCTGAAGTGCCGTGCGCCTTTCAGGGTCGAGCGACGCAGCCAGCGTTTTTGTTGGACCATAGCCAGTCACAAATATGTCCCATACCGTTTGGCCGCTCGGCATGCGGAGTACCGTGGTGCCAGGTTCAAAGGCCAGATCGAATGTATCGTCAAGCAATTCCCGAACGCGGCCTTCCCGGCCCCACGCGAATGGCGAAGGAGGAGGATTGTCAGGCGGTGGCGGCATGTATGGCCGCATTGTCTGGAATATTTCTTCAACCGCGCTGCCAGGCAGCCAAGTGACCAACCCCAGTCGCCCGCCCTTGCGCGTGACACGTGCCAACTCGGCAGCTGCAGCCTCGGGGCGCGAGACAAACATGACACCGAACGTCGAAGTCACACAGTCAAAGCTTTGATCCGGAAATTCCAGCGCTTCGGCATCGCCGACCTTGAAGTCGATCTCCGGTGCAATCAGTTTCGCCGCCTCGATAACGCCTTCACCAATATCGATACCAGTCACCTTTGCGCCTCGATTAGATAACCGCCGCGCAGTCCAGCCCGTGCCTGTCGCAACGTCAAGGATGCGCTCTCCCGGTTGCGGCCAGATTCGATTCACGACGTGATCAATGGCGTCTGCTATACTTTGGCTCACGGTATCGTAGGACGCGCCGCCGGAACCCCAAGTCGCGGCGGGTTTGAGGTTATGAGCAAGAATTTGCGCCATGAAATTTACTCCTCGATCTCGATGGAATAATCAGCTCAGTCGCTTGAGCCCGGCGTGATGAGAACATTGGCACGCAAGACGAACCTCAACCACAGTTTACAAATCGGTTGCGGCACAATGTCTCAGTTCAAGGTAGACCGCCTAGCGCGATGATGAGCGCGCGTCCGAAACAGATGCATGTCCTCTGCAACTGCAACCACGGATTTTCTCGCGCCAGATAATCTCGATAGGTTCGGCCGCACGGTCCCCGCGCTTTTCGTCGCCCTCCATAGGACCCTCGACCATCCTGTCGTGTCCGTGCGATGCACGACGTGGAAGCTATCGCGTCCTGCGAGGACATCAGTTTTGACGCATCCGCTAAATTGGGTCTGGATCGCTGCTACATGCCAAATTGATTATAGCTGCGCACGCGCGCGTCATTGGTTGTGAGGGGTTCAAATCATGACGAAGCACTTTTCGAGGCCATCATGACTGATGTGCTCGTAGTCCTAGTATCTGTAGTGATGATCACGATTGCAGTGACATTTTTGGGCGATCCCATTCGGGCCCGCATCGCTGCTTCTATCCCAACCCCATTCGATCTTGCGATGGTCAAGACACTCGCAACCGCTGAACCGAGCAAACTGAGTCTTCCGCGCGCGCAACCGAGTTGCCGGCTTCGTTCCGCTCCTCTGCAATGGAACGTAGACTGGCTTTTCCGGCCGCCCGCAGCTCGCGGATGATGTGGGCTTGCTAAAGAAGCAAGCCGTCTCGGTTGGCGGCCTTTAGGCACGACGCTTTCTTCACCTTTTGAGGAGTGACGCCAGTCGTATCGGCTGTGGATCACACATGCGCATCCTGAACGTTGCTCACGCAAATTCTTCGTGCCCTTGCGGCATTTCGCGCATCATAGCAACCTCGATGCGAACCGTGTCGGCATCGAAAGCCTGACGGGAAATTCCTCATCATTTTCTTGAGGTCCCTACCTCCATTTGTAATCCACCTCACACCTGCAGCGAAGCTGCGGTCCGATATTGTCTCAGTCTTGGCGTCATTCGAGGAATTTACAGATTTCGTTCGGGCGCTCAGTCGTTCTTGCGTGGTTGGGCACTGAAACGGGAGGCCGGCATGCCAACGTCATCTCCCCTTGTGCGATGGTCGACTGAGATGCTGCCGGAGCGAACAAGGTTCTCCACGTTCCGTGAAGAGTTTACGCGGCTGAACCTCGCCTTGGACGTGATAGATCACAGCGGCGGCCGCCCGCGTATCAATGTCACCTACTTGCCGCTCGGCCCGGTTGGCGTTTGTAGCATTGTCACCACGCCGGTGGAGTTTATCCGTCACAAACGCCACCTCAAGGATAGCCGTGACCAATTCGGACTTAACATCGTCGAAGCTGGCCCGGTCCAATTTGCAAATGCTGGCCAAGAACATGTCTATGATGCCGGCGCCGCTTGTTTGGTTGACCGGGGAAGGCTGCTGCGAGTATTTGGGTCGCGTGGCGCCAGCGTCAAATTCGTGACCGTGCCGGCTGCCGCCCTTAGGTCGCTGGTTGCACAGCCGGAAGATCTATCAGGTCGGCCGGTGCGTCCTGGACCGGCGCTTCGCCTGCTCCACCTCTACCTGCAATCGCTCGCATCCTTCAAAGAACCTCCGTCATCAAAACTCGCCTCCACCGTCGGCACACATCTCCTCGATCTTGTGGCCGCGACGCTCGGGCCGACCGTCGAAGCTGCAAACCTCGTTACGGAGCGTGGTGTGAAGGCCGCCAAGCTGCAGGCGATCCTGGCGGAGGTCGCGCAACGCTTCGGCGATCCCAATGTCGATCTGAACAATGTTGCTGGAGCGCTCGGTATGTCGCGGCGATACGTGCAAAAGTTGCTCGAAGAGACCGGAAAGTCGTTCACCGAGCACCTTGCAGCGTGTCGGCTTGAGCGTGCCTTCGCGATGTTGACTGACCCGCACCATCTGCATTTGGCCATCATCGATATCGCGTTTGCAGTCGGCTTTGGTGATGTTTCTCATTTCAATCGCTCGTTCCGCCGACACTTCGGCGAGACGCCATCAGGCGTGCGCGCCGCATCGATGGTGCGGCAGAAGTCATCCTGCGCCTCCTCACAATGCGCGGGCGAAGGCCGCTGAAAACGCGGACAGTTCGACCTCGCGGGACGGCAGGCAGCGCGCACCGGGCTACAGGGCTGAAAGAGTTCCTTCACCTTGATCTATGGAATACGCGAACTGGCCATAACCGGGACCGCATCGCGTTGAAGAATGAGACCGTCGCTGCTGGGGGCCAAACGGAGACAATCCGATGAACACTCGGACACTTGGTGCAGCGCTCGTGGGAGCAACTCTGTTCGGCCTTACCGCTGCGCAGGCCGCGCCGAAGCCCAAGGCGAAACAGGCGGGCGCGGTCACGGTCACGGTCACCGTGACGAACTCGCGCAAAGCGGATCTAGTCCAGCTGGAGGCGGCCAAGTCCGGGTCGCCAGACTGGAAGGAAGTACTCGGCCCGCTGAAATCCGGCAAGCAAGCGTCGGCTAAACTGCCACAGGCCAGCGATTGCCGCTTCGATCTGCGCGGGACGTTCGACGACGGCCAGTCGACGGATGCCTCCGGCATCAACGTCTGCGCCGATAAGACGCTCAACCTGACCGATTGACACAGGCTCTTTTATCGCGCTCCGCATCAGCACGACGTGGCAGACGGCAGGCGCAAGTGGCTCCGGAGAGAAGAGCACGTCTTTGGTGCTCTCGAGATCAGCCACTATCGACCGAAAGAGCGTCCGAACAGCGTGCGCATCGTCCATCCAAAGAATGACGAGGAAGCCTGGTGGCCGCTTTTCGATGAGACCGGCTCGACCTTGTTCCCGGAGCTGATGGCCGAGCTGAATGAAATCAAGCAGACGACCGTGTCCGGCCTGGTCTTTCGACGCGACCATTCGCACCGGAGGTCACCTACCCCGCTGCCATGGATCACAGCCAAGCAGGATCTTCGCTACCTGCGCGGGGTCGTGAAAAAGATCGTTCACGCTGCCGATCTTCGGGAAGAACTGTCCTTTACATCATTCCGCCACGGCGGGTTCACCGAGGGCGTTGACAGCGATCTGACGGACGCTGAGCTCAGGGCCGCGGGCCGCCATCGCTCATCGCGGCAGTTGCCGACCTATGCAAAGCGCACACGGAAACAGCTAATTTCCGGCACGAAGAAACGGCGTGAAGAAAAGTACAAAGACAGCCGGTTTGTCGGAATAGCCATGACCCGTCTGTCGGAATGACGACCGTGACAAACCCCTAAGCTATTGAAAAGCTTGGTGGGCGCACCACGGCTCGAACCTGGGAATCGGCAGCCGGACAACCACAAAGCATCGCACGGCGCTTCTGTTCCCTGCTCGATCTCACGACAACGATTAGGCGAATCCTTCATGCGCTAGGCGAACGAAAGAGAGCCCGTCCAGCCCGTCGTAGTTGCAGACACCACTTTTCAGCAAGGATTCGATTGCCGTCGGGTCGGGGATGCGTGCTACCGATTTGCTACGAGACCGTTCGCGAGTTTTCTCGCGCAGCCTAACTGCCTGATACTACGATGGAATCGTGGTAGCGGGAGAGGGACTCGAACCCCCGACCCCAGGATTATGATTCCCGTGCTCTAACCAGCTGAGCTACCCCGCCACAGGGTCGCGAGCGGCGGAACGGCCGATCTCGCGAACGCGCGGCATATAAGGAAGGGGGCGGCGGGCTGTCAATCCGCCTTCGCTAAAGCTTTGGCGGGACAAGGCCGTTTGTGCCGAATTTGGCACCAGAATCTGCGATTTTTCGGCACCGGACTCGTGGGGAGTCCCCCTCACCCGGATCGCACCTTCGATGCGCTCCGGCCTCTCCCCGCAAGCGGGAGGGGCGAAGGAAGAATCAGCCTATTTCGGCCTGACCGTCGGGTCGCCGCCGGGGCTGCCGGGGGGCGGGATGACCGGCATGGCACCGTCCGTAGAGGGGGCCGGAGCGTGCATGTCGGGGTCGACGCCGGAGGGCGGGCAGAGCACGCCGTCGGATTTGGCCAGTTTGTCGCCGAGCGGTTCCCGGGACTGGCCGGTGGTGGTGCCGTCGGGCGTGGTGGCGCGGTTCGGGCGGTCCTGCGGCATGCAATTGGCGGCGTGCTGGGCCGACGGCGGCGCGGTCGCTTGCGGCGGCGTTGCAGGTCGCGGCGGGGCCTGCGCGATCGCGGCGCCTGAGGCGGCGATCAGGAGGCTGGCCAGGATGATGTTTGATGTCGTGCGCATGGGAGGGAAACGTCTCCGGCCATGCGGAGGTTCCGGCCGACGCACGGCGAATTGAAGCGCGGGAAGTTGGCTGGCGGTTTCCTCGCGGCCGATCCTTCGAGACGCCTTGCGCGGCAACAGTGCTGGCCGACGGCGCGATCCCGGCAAATCGCTCTCACGATTTGACGTAGCGGATCAGCGAGAAGTGCCCCATCGGCGGCATCGGACGGCGCTCGGCGAGCGTGACGCCGCGGTGCCTGGCGGCCCAGTTGACGAGGCGGTCCCACGGGAATTCCGGGCGCCAGCCGAGGCGGCGGGCGATGGGCGCGAAGGCGAGCTCGAACAGCTTGCGCGGGCCGCTCTCGGCGCCGATGTGGTTGACCAGGATCAGCTCGCCGCCGGGCTTGAGCACGCGTACGAACTCGTCGAGCGTACCTTCGGGATCGGGCACGGCGGTGATGACATATTGCGCGACCACCGCATCGAAAAAGTTTTCGGGGAAGGCGAGATTCTTCGCGTCCATCACCGAGAGCACTTCGACATTGCTAAGCCGCAGCGCGCGCACGCGCGCCTGCGCCTTGCGCAGCATCGGCTCGGAGATGTCGACGCCGCAAATCTTCGTGGTGCGCGAATAATCGGAGAGTGAAAGCCCGGTGCCGACGCCGACGTCGAGGATGCGGCCGCCGATCCGGTCGGCCTCGGCGATGGTCGACTGCCGTCCGGCGTCAAAAACCTTGCCGAACACGAGATCGTAGACCGGCGCCCAGCGGCCATAGGCCTTCTCGACCCCGGCCCGCGAGATGTCTGCTGCCATGCCCCCTGCCCCGGAAATTTTCTAGCCGCGTACCGCTTCCACCAGCGGCCTCGCAGTGCTCGTTGCGACTTTCGCGGCGGCGCTCTGGATGAAGCCGCCGCCGAGCACGCGCGCCTGGCCCGAAGGCGCGTCGTAGAACACGCAGGCCTGGCCGGGCGAGACGCCCTCCTCGCCGGCGACGAGCTCGACTTCGTAATGGCCATTGCCGCCGCGCAGCCAGGCCGGCTGCGGGCTGCGGGTCGAGCGGACGCGCACGAACATCTCGAGGCCGGCGCCGATGGCGCGGTCGATGTCGCCGTCGCCGATCCAGTTGACGTCGCGCAGCACGATGCGGTGCATCTTCAGCGCATCGCGCGGGCCGACGACGACGCGGCGGCCCGGAGCATCCAGCCGCACCACGAACAGCGGCGCGTGAGCGGCGATGCCGAGGCCGCGGCGCTGGCCGACGGTGAAATTGGCGATGCCGTTGTGCCGGCCGAGCACGCGTCCCTCGAGATCGACGATGTCGCCGGGGTCCATCGCGTTCGGACGCAGGCGGGTGATGATGTCGGTGTAGCGGCCGGTCGGCACGAAGCAGATGTCCTGGCTGTCGTGCTTGTCGGCAACCGCAAGACCGAAGCGGCGCGCGAGCTCGCGCGTCTCGGGCTTGGTCATGTCACCGAGCGGGAAGCGCAGGAAGTCGAGCTGCTCCTGCGTGGTCGCGAACAGGAAGTAGCTCTGGTCGCGGTCGCTGTCGGCCGCGCAGACCAGCGCGCGCGAGCCGTCGTCGCGGCGGCGCGAGGCGACGTAATGGCCGGTGGCGAGCGCCTGCGCGCCGAGCTCGCGCGCGGTCTTCAGGAGGTCGCGGAACTTGACCGAGCGGTTGCACTCGATGCACGGCACCGGCGTCTCGCCGAGCGCGTAAGAGTCGGCGAAATTGTCGATGACGGACTCGCGAAAGCGATCCTCGTAGTCGAGCACGTAATGGGGGATGCCGAGCTTGGCGGCGACGTCGCGGGCGTCGTGGATGTCCTGGCCGGCGCAGCAGGCGCCCTTGCGATGGGTCGCCGCGCCATGGTCGTAGAGCTGCAGCGTGATGCCGACGACGTCATAGCCCTCGGCCTTGAGCAGCGCAGCCGTCGTCGAGGAATCGACGCCGCCCGACATGGCAACGACGACCCTGGTGTCCTCAGGACGGCCTTCGAGATCCAGACTGTTCAGCATGGGCCTTAAAGCGTTGTGACGGCGGCGTTCGCGATCCGCGATGACTTGGACATTTCGGCTTCCGGCGGGACATCGACGCTCCCCGGGAACTTTGGTTCCCCCGGGGGCACGACTGCCCGGTCGAAAGCGGCTGAGAGCAGCTCTTTAATATAGGCCGCATTCCGGTGAAGCAATCACGCGGGCGGCCGCTTAGGGCAATTCTTGCCGGGGAGGCAGAAATGGTGGGGCTTTGGCGCCCCTCGCGGCGAGGGCGAAAATCACACAAGATTTTGATTTTACTTGATAAAGAAGCTCTTCAGGAAGCTGGCCCGCTCCTTGCTACCCCTATGCCGAAGATGTTGCCAAGAGGTTTTCCGTGGTCGGTCGGGCGTCAGACGTAGCAGCCAGCGTGCAAGTCCAGAGCGCGCCGCAAAAGCCTGCCCGGTCGCAGAGCTCCAAAGACACGTCCACCAACGACTCCTTCGGCTCGCTGGTCGACAGCAACACCCAGGCGATCAGCAACAACGCGCCGTCGCAGGACACCGCGCCGCGGCGGACCGAGTCGTCGTCATCCGCCCCGGACAAGGGCCCGCGCGATACCGCCGCGACCGACCAGCCCTCGCAGAGCAAGGCGAACGACGACACCGACACATCGGCCCCCACCGCGAGCGACGCGACGGCCGATCCGGCCAAGCCGACCAAGGACAAGTCCGAGGCCTCCGACGCCAAATCGTCGGATAAATCCGACAACACCAAGGGCGACAAGACCGACGGCACCGTTGCCGCCACCGCCGATGCCGCCGTGCAGCCCGACGCAGCGCAGGTCGCTATGCCCGATCCGAACGCCATAGTGGTGGCCCCGCCCGTGGTGCCGGTCGATCCGAACGCAGCCGCGAGCCAGGCCGGCGACGCCGCCGCCTCGCCGCTGACGATTGCGGCCGCCGGCATCGCCGCCAGCGCCTCGACCGCGGCGCAGATCGCAGGCGGCAAGACCGACACCGCCACGGCGAGCGACAAGGGCGCCAAGACCGCGGGTGCCAAGGTCGATGCCGACACCACGACGACGCTGGGCGATGCCGCCACCGGCACGACCGACGGCACCGCGACCGATGCCAAGACCAATGGCGGCTTGGTCACCGCCGTGGACCAGGGCACGCCGAAGCCTTCGTTCAAGGCCGTCGCGACCGCGCAACGCGAGAGCGACGTCTCCAATATCGGCCAGGACGCGGGCAAGGCGAACGCCACGCAAACCGCGGCGACGACCGCGCATGCGCAAGCCGCCAAGCCGCAGGCCGAGGCGAACCCGACCGACGCGAAGGCCGGCGCCTCCGACCGCTCCGATGCGACGCCGGTGACGGCAACCACGCACGCGCATGCGGGCACGCAGGCCGCAGTGCCCACGACCGACACCGGCGCGCAGGCCGCCTCCGCCATCCAGGCGCCGCTGACCAATACGACGTCGGCCGCCACCGCATCGACTGCGACGCTCACCGCGACCGCGGCAAATTCCACACCCGTGCCGATCAGCGGCGTGCCGGTCGAGATCGCGGCGGCCGCGCGGGCCGGCAAGACGCGCTTCGACATCAGCCTCGATCCGATCGACCTCGGCCGCATCGACGTCCGCATCAATGTCGACCGCAACGGCCAGGTCACCTCGCATCTCACCGTCGAGAAGCCGGAGACGCTGCAGATGCTGCGGCAGGACGCACCGCAATTGCAGCGCGCGCTCGACGATGCCGGCCTCAAGACCGGCAGCAACGGGCTGTCCTTCAGCCTGCGCGACCAGAATTCATCGGGCCAGAATTCCGGCCAGAACAACGACAATGGCGGCAATGCCCGCCGGCTGATCATCAGCGAAGACGACACCGTTGCTGCGGCGCCCGTCGGGCGCGGCTACGGC
Source organism: Bradyrhizobium sp. 613_E4_N2_2 (assembly GCF_052075995.1). Lineage (NCBI taxonomy): Bacteria > Pseudomonadati > Pseudomonadota > Alphaproteobacteria > Hyphomicrobiales > Nitrobacteraceae > Bradyrhizobium > Bradyrhizobium sp. 613_E4_N2_2. The sequence goes on along the minus strand of NZ_CP197234.1, from coordinate 1,498,903 downwards.
CGCATGCTCGGATCGAGCAGCGGCGTCGACATCAGAGTGTGAGGAGTATTCGAACATGACCACCACGAATGCCGCCACCGCCCCGACGCCCGTCTCCGGGACCACCGACGTCCCGAAGTCGTCCTCGTCGAACTCGCTGAGCTCGAACACGGGCGCGACGCTCGCCGGCAACTTCCAGACCTTCCTGACGCTGCTGACGACGCAGCTGCAGAACCAGAACCCGCTCGATCCGCTCGACACCAACCAGTTCACCCAGCAGCTCGTGCAGTTCGCCGGCGTCGAGCAGCAGCTCAAGACCAACGATTCACTGTCCCAGCTCGTCACCCTGCAACAGACCACGCAGGCGACTCAGGCACTGGGCTTCGTCGGCAAGACCGCGCTGGTCGACGGCTCGACCGCGACCATGACGAACTCGTCGGCGACCTGGCATCTCAACGTGCCGACCGACTCGACCGTGGACATCACCGTTGCCAATTCCACCGGCCAGACGGTGTTCACCGGTAAATATACCGCCGCTGCCGGCACCGACATTCCCTTCACCTGGAGCGGAATGGGCAATGACGGCACGCAATGGCCGGACGGCAAGTACACGATCACGGCGACGGGTAAGGACGTGGCGAACAACAATGTCGGCATCGCCGCGCAGGTGCAGGGCGTGGTGTCGTCCGTCGACCTGACCCAGTCGCCGCCGCTGCTCACCATCGACGGCGCCAGCTACACCCTGAGCCAGGTGAAGAGCATCATCGCCACCAGCAGCAACTAAAGGCGCGCGCCTCGCCACACACGAGATGTGATCCCCGCCTAGTGCGCAACTGCGCACGGCGCGGGGATCCATCACCACAGGACGTCGTTTTCGCGTGAGACCGTAACCCCGAGTCGTCGTCAAACTACTCACTGGGGTTATGGGTCCCGGGCTCGCGCTACGCGCGCCCCGGGACGACAGTTGGGGCTTCGCCGGCTCCATTCGTTAGTAAAGTATTTACGAAGACCCTGCTCGGACGGCTCGGATCATGGTGTCCAGCCCTCCGGGCCGGCTGTGTTCCAGCCATTTTCAACGAGAATTGTATTGAAGCCTTAGGCTTAGCGGATTTTTAAGCCCGCACGCGTAGGGTTACGGCGTGAGTTCAGTGGTTGAGAGTTTGTGAGTACGCCATGACAGAACCCCATCGCCCGAGGGTAAAATACGTCATCGGGCCGGACGGCAGTCCGCTGACGATCGCAGATCTGCCCGCACCCGGCACCAAACGCTGGGTCATCCGCCGCAAGGCCGAAGTCGTCGCCGCTGTGCGTGGCGGACTTCTCTCCCTCGAGGAGGCCTGCAGCCGTTATACCCTGACGGTCGACGAATTCCTCTCCTGGCAGTTTTCCATCGACCAGCACGGTCTGGCGGGTCTTCGCACCACCCGCATCCAGCAATATCGCCAGTAAGCGATCCGGAAATCTGCAGCTTTTGACGAAAATCGGCCTCGCACCGCGAGGCCGATTTTTTTCATGTTTCCTTTTGGCGCGACTTTTGTCCCAGCTCTTAACCTTCGTTAACCATATCGAAACCATCACCTAGGCAATAATTGCCCAGTCGACCGCTCGGTTGCGGGTCGAAGCTTCGGGGCGGTTGCTTGCAAGGTCTTGCGGACTTTTTGAAGGGTATCGGCGCCGCCCGGTTCGGGGCGATGATCGCGGTCACCGCCGCGCTCATCGGCTTCTTCGCGTTCGTCATCATGCGCGTGACCACGCCGCAGATGACGACGCTGTTCACCGACCTCTCGGTCGAGGATTCTTCGGGCATTATCAAGGATTTGGAGCGACAGGGCATCCAGTTCGAGCTGCGCAATGAAGGCAGCATCATCATGGTGCCCAAGGACAAGGTCACCCGCCTGCGGATGAAGCTCGCCGAGGGCGGCCTGCCAAAGGGCGGCGGCGTCGGCTACGAAGTGTTCGACAAGTCGGATGCGCTCGGCACCACCTCTTTCGTCCAGAACATCAATCATCTCCGCGCACTCGAAGGCGAGCTCGCCCGCACCATCCGCGCCATCGACCGCATCCAGGCCGCCCGCGTCCACCTCGTGCTGCCCGAGCGCCCGCTGTTCTCGCGCGAGGCGCCGGAGCCGTCGGCCTCGATCGTGGTGCGGGTCCGCGGCTCGCTCGAGGCCCAGCAGATCCGTGCCATCCGTCACCTCGTCGCCTCCGCCGTCAACGGGCTGAAGCCGCAGCGGGTCTCGATCGTCGACGAGGCCGGCTCGTTGCTCGCCGACGGCGCCGCGACCGATCCGGAGCAGGCGGTCGGCGACGAGCGCCGCACCGCCTTCGAGAAGCGGATGCGCAAGCAGGTCGAGGACATCGTCTCCTCCGTGGTCGGCTCCGGCCGCGCCCGCGTCCAGCTCTCCGCCGATTTCGACTTCAACAAGATCACCCAGACCTCGGACAAGTTCGATCCCGAGGGCCGCGTGCTGCGCTCGAGCCAGACCCGGGAAGAGAGCAGCCTCACCGCCGACAACAACGGCCAGGTCACCGTCAACAACGAGCTGCCCGGCAACCAGCAGAACAGCGGTCCGACGGCGAAGGACCAGAGCAAGAAGACCGAAGAGACCAACAATTACGAGATCTCCCGCACCACCAAGACCGAGGTGACCGAGGCCGGCCGGGTCAACCGCATCTCGGTCGCGGTGCTGGTCGACGGCATCTATTCCAAGAACGACAAGGGCGAGCTCGCCTACACGGACCGCACCAAGGAACAGCTCGACCGCATCGCCACCCTGGTGCGCTCGGCGATCGGCTTCGACCAGAAGCGCGGCGACCAGGTCGAGGTCGTCAACCTGCGCTTTGCCGACGCCCCCTCCACCGCCCCGATCGCCGAGCCCTCCGGTTTCCTTGGCATGCTCCAGTTCACCAAGGACGACGTCATGTACTTCGTCGAGCTCGGCGTGATGATGCTGCTCGGCCTGGTCGTGCTGTTCCTGGTGATCCGGCCGCTGGTCAAGCGCATCCTCGCCTCCGAGGAGGTCGCCGCCGCGATCTCCGGCGCCCTCGCCGGCCCCGCCGCTTCGGAGGAGGCAGCGCCTGCCGGGCAGGCGCTGCTGCCGGGCGGCGCCGCGAGCGCGATCGACGTCGCCACCATTCAGGGCCAGGTCCATGCCCAGTCCGTTCATCGCGTCGGCGAGCTCGCCGAGCGCAACCCCAACGAAACCGTCGCCATCATCCGCCAATGGCTGACCGAACCCGCGAAATAATCGAGAAGTGAACTGACATGGCCGGCAACCTGCAAAACGCCAACTCCAACGACATCACCAGCGTGATCTCGACGCTCGGTGCCCGCCAGGGCAGCCGCGCGGGCGGCAAGACCGAAGCGGTGACGGGACCCAAGCGCGCCGCGATCCTGATGCTGGCGCTGGGCGAGCAATATGGCGGCAAGATCTGGTCGATGCTCGACGACGACGAGGTGCGCCAGCTCTCGCTGGAAATGTCGACGCTCGGCACCGTCGAGGTCGACACGGTCGAGGACATGCTGCTCGAATTCGTCTCGCGCATGTCGGCTTCCGGCGCGCTGATGGGCAATTTCGACGCCACCGAGCGGCTGCTGCAGCAGTACCTGCCGCCGGAGCGCGTCAACGGCATCATGGACGAGATCCGCGGCCCCGCCGGCCGCAACATGTGGGAAAAGCTCTCCAACGTGCAGGAAGAGGTCCTCGCCAACTACCTCAAGAACGAATATCCGCAGACCATCGCAGTCGTGCTGTCGAAGCTGAAGCCGGAACACGCCGCGCGCGTGCTCGGCATCTTCCCCGAGGAGCTCGCGCTCGACGTCGTCAACCGCATGCTGAAGATGGAAGCGGTGCAGAAGGAGGTGATCGAGAGCGTAGAGAAGACGCTGCGCACCGAATTCATGTCCAACCTGTCACAGACCCGCCGCCGCGACGCCCACGAGGTGATGGCGGAAATCTTCAACAATTTCGACCGCCAGACCGAAACCCGCTTCATCACCTCGCTGGAGGAGGACAACCGCGAATCGGCAGAGCGCATCAAGGCGCTGATGTTCACCTTCGACGACCTCGTGAAGCTGGATTCCGGCTCGGCCCAGACCCTGATGCGCAATGTCGACAAGGACAAGCTCGGCGTCGCGCTCAAGAGCGCCAACGAGGACGTCCGCAACTTCTTCTTCGGCAACATGTCCTCGCGCGCGGCCAAGATGCTCCAGGACGACATGGCGGCGATGGGCCCGGTCCGCTTGCGCGACGTCGACGAGGCCCAGGCGCTGCTGGTCAACCTCGCCAAGGACCTCGCCGCCAAGGGCGAGATCATGCTGACCAAGAACCGCGCCGACGACGAGCTGGTGTACTGATGGGCGCCCCGGCAAAATTCCTGTTCGACACCGACTTCGCGGCGCCCGAGCGGTCGCCGCGCGAGAAGGCTGCGACCGCCGCCGAGATCGCCCAGAAGATCGCGGAAGCCGAGGCACGCGCCTATCAGGACGGCTTTGCCGCCGGCCAGCGCGAAGCCAAGGCCGAGAGCGACCGCCGCGTCGCGCTCGCCATGGAAGAGATCAACATCAGTGTCCGCGGCGTCGCCGCCGGCATCGGCAACATCGAGACCAAGATGGAGACCGAGGCGGTCGACGTGGCGGTGGCGGTGGCGCGCAAGCTGTGCGCCGATCTGGTCGCTGCCGAACCGCTCGGCGAGATCATGGCGCTGGTCAAGGACTGCTTCTCGCACCTTGTCGCGACGCCGCATCTCGTCGTGCGCATCAACGACGCGCTCTACGACAGCGCGCGCGAGAAGATGGAGCGGCTCGCCAAGCAGAGCGGCTTCGAGGGCCGGCTGGTGATCCTGGCCGAGCCCGATATCGCCACCGGCGACTGCCGGATCGAATGGGCCGACGGCGGCGTCGTGCTGGAACGCGGCGCCATCGCGGCCAAGATCGACGAAATGGTCGGACGCTATATCGCGTCCCGCAGGGGGAGCTAAGCCATGAGCGACACCGACGGACAGGTCCCGCTGCCCGATCTCAACGGCCCGATGCCGCCGACCGGTACGGACGTCGGCTACAACGAGGACGAATATGCTGCGCGCGCCGCCGCCGACCTCGAGGCCGTGTTCGACGTGCCGGTGCAGGTCTCGGCCGTGCTCGGCCGCTCCAAGATGGACGTCAGCGAGCTGTTGAAGCTCGGGCCCGGCACCGTGCTCGAGCTCGACCGGCGCGTCGGCGAGGCCATCGACATCTACGTCAACAACAAGCTGGTCGCCCGCGGTGAAGTCGTCCTGGTCGAGGACAAGCTCGGCGTGACCATGACCGAAATCATCAAGACCGAACGCAGCTAGTAGCGCAAGGAATGACGCGCGGCAGCGCGACCAGACGGACAGGAGACTGACATGCGGCTTCTCATCGTTGGCACATTGAAGGGCCAGCTCACCACCGCCACCAAGATCGCGATGGAGAACGGCGCCACCGTGACCCATGCCGAGGATCACGAGCAGGCGATGCGCGTGCTGCGCGGCGGCAAGGGCGCCGACCTCCTGCTGGTCGACGTCGCCCTCGACATCCGCGACCTCGTGATGCGGCTCGAGGCCGAGCACATCCACGCGCCGATCGTCGCCTGCGGCATCACCAACGACGCCCGCGCCGCGGTCGCGGCGATCCACGCCGGCGCCAAGGAATACATTCCGCTGCCGCCGGATCCGGAGCTGATCGCCGCGGTGCTGGCCGCGGTCGCCAACGATTCCCGCGAGCTGGTCTATCGCGACGAAGCCATGGCCAAGGTGATCAAGCTCGCCCAGCAGATCGCGGGCTCCGACGCCTCGGTGATGGTCACCGGCGAATCCGGCACCGGCAAGGAAGTGCTGGCCCGCTACGTCCACACCCGCTCGGCCCGCGCCAAGCGTCCCTTCATCTCGATCAACTGCGCCGCGATCCCGGAGCATCTGCTGGAATCCGAACTGTTCGGCCACGAGAAGGGCGCCTTCACCGGCGCGATCGCGCGCCGCATCGGCAAGTTCGAGGAAGCGACCGGCGGCACGCTGCTGCTCGACGAAATCTCGGAGATGGACGTCCGCCTGCAATCAAAACTGCTGCGCGCCATCCAGGAGCGCGTGATCGACCGCGTCGGCGGCACCAAGCCGGTGCCAGTGGACATCCGCATCATCGCGACCTCGAACCGCAACCTGGCGGAAGCCGTGCGCGAAGGCACGTTCCGCGAGGATCTGCTGTTCCGCCTCAACGTCGTGAATTTGAAGATCCCGCCGCTGCGCGAGCGTCCCCTCGACATCCTCGAGCTCGCCCAGCACTTCGTGAAGAAATATGCCGACGCCAACGGCGTACCGGTGCGCCCGATCTCCGCGGACGCGCGCCGCGTGCTCTCCACCAACCGCTGGCAGGGCAACGTCCGCGAGCTCGAAAACACCATGCACCGCTCGGTGCTGATGGCGCAGGGCGACGAGATCGGCCCCGACGCGATCCTCACACCCGACGGCGACCGCCTCGACCTCGCCAAGACCGCGCCGGCCGTGGCGCATGCGACCATGGCCGCCGAGCAGGTGACGCGGGCGCTTGTGGGACGCACCGTCGCTGACGTCGAACGCGACCTGATCCTGGAGACGCTGAAGCACTGCCTCGGCAACCGGACCCATGCCGCCAACATCCTCGGCATCTCGATCCGCACGCTGCGCAACAAGCTCAACGAATATTCCGACGGCGGCATCCCGATCACGCCGGCGGGAACGCCGGGCGAATATCCGCGGATGCCGATGGTGGGGGCGTAAGTCTCTCCCCCTACTGAAAGAATGCAGATGCCCGGGCTGGTCCCGGGCATTTTTTTGGATGCAGGCTGCCAACCTCGTCATTGCGAGCGCAGCGAAGCAATCCAGAATTCCTCCGCGGTGATAGCTGGATTGCTTCGCTACGCTCGCAATGACGGCGTTGAGAGCGCTCCTCGCATAACGGGACCGCGCTAGCCGACTAGGCCATGGCGACGTCAGGCCCTATAACCCCGCGTGAGAACAACGCGAGGATACACATGTCGGAAGCTCAAATCACGGACTGGCTGGCGTCGCAGCGGCAGGCGATGATCGATCTGCTGCGCGATGTCGTGAACATCGATTCCGGATCCTATGACAAGGAAGGCGTCGATGCGGTCGGTGCGCGGTTCGAGCGGCATTTTGCCGAGCACGGCATTTTGTTCCGGCGCGAGAGCAACGCCACCTTCGGCGATGCGATCCATGCCGAGATCGCCAAACCCGGCAGCAACGAGAAGCCGGTGCTGTTGATGGGCCATCGCGACACCGTGTTCGGCAAGGGCGAGGCCGGACGGCGTCCGTTCACGATTGAGGGCAAGCGCGCCTATGGACCCGGCGTTGCCGACATGAAGTCCGGCGTCGTAATGAACATCTTCGTGGCGACCGCCTTCCACAAGTTCGGCGGCAGCCCGCATCCGATCAAGGTGCTGATCACCTCGGACGAGGAGATCGGCTCGCCCTCCTCGCGCCCGGTGATCGAGCGCGAGGGACGCGCCGCACGCGCCGTGTTCAATTCCGAGCCGGGACGGCCGACCGGCAACATCGTCACCGGCCGCAAGGGCGGCATCTTCATGCACTTTGCCATCACCGGCAAAGCCGCGCATTCCGGCGCCAATTTCGCCGCGGGCGTCAGCGCGATCGGCGAGCTCGCGCACAAGATCGTCCATATCCACGCGCTGACCGATCTCGACAAGGGCATCACGCTGAATGTCGGTCTCGTCTCGGGCGGACAGTCGGTGAACACCACGGCGCCCTCAGCCGAGGGCCAGATCGACCTGCGTTACGTCGATCCGGCGGATCGTGCGAGGATCATGGCGGCGATCGAGAAGATCATCGCGACACCTTACGTGCCCGGCACCAGCGCGACGCTGACCGTCAAGGGCGAGTTCGTGCCCGTGGTGCAGAGCGCGGAGTCGAAGGCGCTGTTCGAAGGCTATCAAGCCGCCGCGAAGCAGGTCGGCCTCACCACGCTCCAAGGCGAGTTTTCAGGCGGCTGCGCCGATTCCGGCTTCACGGCGGCAGTCGGCACACCGACCATCTGCGGCCTCGGGCCGGTCGGCGGGCTCGCGCACACGCCGGAGGAATATCTCGAACTCGACAGCATCGTGCCGCGCGCCCAGGCGCTGGCGCTGGCGATTTTGCGGGGGTGAACGAAGGTGCCGTAGGGTGGGCAAAGCGAAGCGTGCCCACCAATTCGGTCGCCGCGGATAGATGGTGGGCACGGCGCAAGAGCGCCTTTGCCCACCCTACGAGACTCGTACGTGGATGGCCGGGTCGAGCCCGGCCATGACGAGGAGAGAGACTACGAATAACTCGGCGCGTCCGGCTTGCGGAAGATGTGGATGGGGTCGCCCGGCACGATCGGCTGGCCGCTGAACATCGCATAGGCGTAGAGCGCGAGGTAGCCGATCGCGAGCGCGCCGATGGCGTAGAAGGCCCAGGTCGCGACGCGCTTCATCGTTCCGCTCCATTGCCGTCCCGGACGGGACGGCTAAGGGCGCTTCTAGAGCGATGACGGGGAAAAGGCCAGCCTGCGGGCCGCCCTAGCGCAGCGATCAAACGCCGCGCAGGCCGCGGGCGGGAACGCTGACCTCGGCGAGCCTCGCCGCGTCTTCGTCCTGGTCGACCGCCACATACTGGCCGTGCCAATAGGCCAATGCAGCATTGCGGGTCGAATTCCTGACGCTGCTGACGCGCCCGATGACGATGCCGTGCGAGTGGCGCTCGACGATCTCCTCGACCTCGCAATCGACCGCGGACAATGCACCGACCAGCAGCGGAACGCCCGAGACCGCGGTGACCCACTGGCTGCCCGCAAAGCGATCGGCCCCCTTCAGCCCGCCCTTGCCGGCAAAACGCTCGGCGACGTCCAGCTGGTCAGCCGCGAGGATGTTGACGCCGAAGGCGCCGTAGCGGCGGATCAGCGGGAAGGACGAGGCATCGCGGTTGATGCTGACCAGCAGCGTCGGCGGTTCGACCGCCAGCGAGGTCACCGAGGTCACCGTCATGCCGGTGATGTCCTTGCCCCGCCCGGCGGTGATGACGCTGACACCGCCGGTGAGGTGGCGCATGGCGCCGCGGAAATCGGCGGACGAGACGGCAGTTTCAGTCATGAGATCGCGAGGCACTACATTCATGGCATGGTCCCCGAAGCGGGGTTCCCCTGTATTTAGGTACGATCGTCCGCCGACAAAAGATGGCTCAGGATCGAGCCTTCGAGGCTTGCGAGCTCGGCGGAGCCGCGTTCGCGCGGCCGGGCGGTGTTAACCGTAACATCGTGGGCAATCCGGCCCTCGTCGATCACCAGGACCCGGTCGGCCAGCGCGACGGCCTCGGCGACGTCATGGGTCACCAGGATCGCGGTAAAGCCCTGGTCGCGCCAGACCCGCTCCAGCAGCCGCTGCATCGAGATCCGGGTAAGCGCGTCCAGCGCGCCGAGCGGCTCGTCGAAGGCGAGCACACGCGGATGGGAGACCAGCGCACGGGCGAGCGCAACGCGCTGCTTTTGGCCGCCCGACAGCACCGACGGCCACTGATCACGCTTGTCGGTCAGCCCAACCTCGGTCAGCGCCTTCTCGGCGCGCGCATGCGCATCACTGGATGAGCGATTACGGCCGAGACCGACCTCGACATTGGAGAGCACCCGCGCCCAGGGCAGCAGCCGTGGCTCCTGGAACATCACGCGGATGTCCTCGGGCTGGACATCCTGGCCGAAGCTGATGCTGCCGGCCTCGAACTTTTCCAGGCCGGCGATCAGCCGCAACAGCGTGCTCTTGCCGCAACCGCTCTTGCCGACGATGGCGACGAACTGGCCGGCGGGAATGTGCAGGTCGATGCCGCGCAGCACCTCGTTGTCGCCGTAGGATTTGCGCAAGCCACGGATGCTGAGCGGCAGGCCTGTCGTCTGCGCCGGGCGCTCCTCGCGCACGACGCGTGCCTGCGGCACGAAATTGGCGCGGCTGGCGAGCTCGGTTTCGGGAAGGGCCGTACGAAGAGCTGTCTGCATGTCACTCTCAGCGTTTCTGGAAGGCGGGGTGCCAGGAGAGCGTCAGGCGCTCCAGCACGCGGGAGGCGCTGTCGGCGAGCTTGCCGAGCAGGGCGTAGATCAGGATCGAGAGCACGACGACGTCGATCAGCATGAACTCGCGCGCCTGCATCGCCATGTAGCCGAGGCCTGAAGACGCCGCGATGGTCTCGGCGACGATCAGGGTGAGCCACATGATGCCGAGCGCAAAGCGGATGCCGACGAAGATCGAGGGCAACGCGCCGGGGAAGATCACGCGGCGGAACAGCTCGCTGTCGGTCATGCCGTAGATGCGGCCCATCTCGATCAGCTGCGGATCGACGGTACGGATGCCGTGCAGCGTGTTGAGGTAGATCGGGAAGAACACGCCGAGCGCCACCAGGAACAGTTTTGCGCTCTCGTCGATGCCGAACCACAGAATGACCAGCGGGATCAGCGCCAGATGCGGCACGTTGCGCACCATCTGTAACGTCGTGTCGGTGAGCTTGGCCGAGAGCTGCGACAGGCCGTTGGCGAGCCCGAACGCGAAACCGATGCCGCCGCCGATCAGGAAGCCGATCGAGGCGCGCCAGAACGACACCCAGATGTTGCGGACGAGCTCGCCGGAGAGCAGCAGCTTCCAGCCGGCGAGCACGACATCGCTCGGCGCCGGCAGCACGCGAACCGGCACGAAGCCGGTGACGCTCGCGACCTGCCAGATCGCGATGATGGCGAGCGGCACGACCCACTGGATCAGGCCGTCAACCCGCGGCAGGCGGAAGCTGCGCGGAAGTGAAACGCTGTCGATCAGGCTCATGACTCGGACACTCGCTGCTGCGGACGGTAATCGCTGCCGACGGTCTCGCCAAAGGGACCGCTATTGAAGTGCAGTTTGGTCACGTTGCTCGGCTGCTCCAGCGAGAGCAGCGGGAACACCAGCTCGGCGAAGCGATAGGCTTCCTCCAGATGCGGATAGCCCGACATGATGAAGGTATCGATGCCGATGTCCTGATACTCCCTGATGCGGGCCGCCACCGTCTGGGCGTCGCCGACCAGCGCCGTGCCGGCGCCGCCGCGCACGAGACCGACACCGGCCCACAGGTTCGGGGCGATCTCGAGCTTGTCGCGCTTGCCGCCATGGAGCTGCGCCATGCGCTGCTGGCCGACGGAGTCCATGCGGGCAAAGTTCTTCTGCGCCAGCGCGATGGTCTCGTCGCTGACATGCCTGATCAGCTCGTTCGCGGCGCGCCAGGCCTCGTCATTGGTCTCGCGGACGATCACATGAAGCCGAATGCCGAAGGAGAGCTTGCGGCCGCGCGCAGCTGCGACCTCCCTCACCTTCGCGATCTTCTCGGCAACCAGAGCCGGCGGCTCACCCCAGGTGAGATATTTGTCGACGGCGTCGACGGCGACGTCGATGCCGGCATCGGACGAACCGCCGAAATAGAGCGGCGGCCGCGGCGACTGCACCGGCGGAAACAGCAACTTGCCACCCTCGACATGGATGTGCTTGCCCTCGACATTGACGGTCTTGCCGGCGAGCAGGTCGCTATAGACGTTGAGGAATTCGCGGGTGACCTCGTAGCGCTCGTCATGGCCGAGGAAGATACCGTCGCCCTTGTTCTCGACGGGATCGCCGCCGGTGACGACGTTGACGAGAAGCCGACCATTGGTGACGCGGTCGAGCGTCGCGGTCATGCGCGCCGCCACGCTCGGCGATTGCAGGCCGGGACGGACAGCCACCAGATAGCGCAGCCGCTCAGTGAACGGCGCGACCGAGGAAGCGACGATCCAGGAATCCTCGCAAGACCGCCCGGTCGGCAGCAGCACGCCGTAATAGCCGAGCTGGTCGGCGGCCTGCGCGATCTGGCGCAGATAGTTGAAGTTGACCTCGCGGCCGCCGATTCCCGTACCGAGATAACGGCCATCGCCGTGGGTCGGCAGGAACCAGAGGATGTTGGCGTTGGACTGCTTACTCATGTGCTTGCTCACGATCCTGGTTTCCGAGCCACGTCGGAAATCTTGATGGATTTGGGGATCAGGTTGAGCGCGAAGAACGCATCCGCAACCTGCTGCTGATCGGCGATGACGGCATCGGTGATCGGCTTGATGCCGTAGGCCTGCCGCTTCAGCGCCACCTCGACCACCGGGACGGACAGGCCGATCGCCGGCGCGAGCTGCTCGGCAACCGCGTGGATGTCGCCCTTGGCCCAATCGTCGACCGAACTCAGCTCAGCCAGCACGGCGTCGACGATCTTCGGGTTGGCTTCGAGGAATTTCTTCGAGGCGAAATAGAACTGGTAGTTGGCGACGATGCCGGTGCCGTCGGCGAGCGTGCGCGCGCCGGTGGCGGCTTCCGCCGCGGCCTGGAACGGATCCCAGATCACCCAGGCATCGACCGCGCCGCGCTCGAAGGCGGCGCGCGCATCGGCCGGCGCCAGGAACACCGGCTCGATCTCGGAATATTTGACGCCCGCCTTCTCCAGCGCCTTGACCAGGAGATAGTGGACGTTGGAGCCCTTGTTGAGCGCGACCTTCTTGCCCTTGAGATCGGCGACCGATTTCAGCGGGCTGTCCTTCGGCACCAGGATCGCCTCGCCCTTCGGCGCTGGCGGCTCGTAGGCGACGTACTGGATCGGCGCGCCGGCGGCCTGCGCGAAGATCGGCGGGGCTTCACCGGTGTTGCCGAAATCGATCGCGCCGACATTGAGCGCTTCGAGCAGCGGCGGGCCGGACGGGAATTCGGTCCACACCACCTTGTACCCGTCGGCGGCGAGCTTCGGCTCCAGCGTGCCCTTGCTCTTGAGCAGCACCAGCTTGCCGTACTTTTGGTAGCCGATGCGGACCACCTTCTCTTGTTTGTCCTGGCCGTAGGACGTGCCGACCGCGGCGGCGACGATGCCGATCGACAGAACGATGGCCGCGATCAGACGCTGAATGATACGCCTCATGTTCAAACCCTTGTGCGTGGGAAGAGTAGTCGGCACGATCAGGCTGCCGGGTTTCGCCAGACGATGTCGCGAATGACGACCGGCTTCGGGATCAGGCCGAGCTTGTAGAAGCGGTCGGCGACGCCCTGCTGGGTCGTGACGATGTCGTCGGTGACGGGGCCAACCACGAAGTTCGCGCGGTCGGCCGCAACCGTCTGGATGTCCAGCGGGACGCCGGTGACGGCGGCGAGCGATCTGGCGACCTCACCGCGGTGCTGTTCGGCCCATTTGCCGGTCGCGGTCGTGACGTCGACGATCTGCTGCAGGATGGAGCCGTAGGTCTTCGCGAACTCGCGGTTGGCGATGTAGAAGGAATTGGTCTTGGTGACTTCGCGCGCATTGATCAGGATGCGGCCGCCCTGCTTGGTCTCACCGATCGCGAAATAGGGATCCCAGATCGCCCAGGCCTCGATGCTGCCATTGGCGAAGGCGGGACCGGCATCGGGCGGCGTCAGATAGACCGGCGTGATGTCGGCATAGGTGAGCCCGGCCTTCTCCAGCGTCTGCACCACGACATTGTGGGCGCTGGACCCCTTGGTGAAACCGATACGCTTGCCCTTCAGGTCGGCGATCGAGCGGATCGGCGAATCCTTCGGCACCAGGATGCCCTGGCCGTTGGTGATGGGCTGGCCCGCGGCATAGACGATCGCGGCACCCGCGGCCTGGGCGAACACCGGCGGGGAATCGCCGACAGAACCGAAGTCGACACTACCGACGTTCATCGCCTCCATCATCGGCGGGCCCGAGGAGAACTCGACCCATTTCACGTCGATGCCTTGCGGATTGAAATGCTTTTCCAAGGAAGCCTGCTGGCGCGTGATAACCAGCACGCCTGTCTTCTGGTAGCCGATACGAATTTCCTTCACCACGCCTTGCGCGTTCGCGCGGGAGGTGAACGCCGCCGCGACTGCGGTTCCAGCGGACAATTTCAAGAAGTCACGACGCTGCATTCCAGACTCCCGGCCACACGCGGCCGTCATTCATTCAGGTCTGGGGAATGATGGTGCGGGGAGGGAAAGGTGTCGAGACGCGCGGGAAAATAGCGATGCGAGCACTACGCGTGTGGCGGAGCGCATGATTAATCTTTCAATCGGCGGAGCGAATGAAGATGGAATTTTTCTGCACGCGGATGTGAAGGCCGCGCGCGTTCGATCTCATGACTGGCGGCCGGAACCAAAAACCGCGAAAACAACCCCATGCACAGTAGCCGGGGCGTGCGAAAATAGTTACTTACGTATTATCCGAAGTTCGTTTGACACGTCGGGCAAAACAGGAGCATGATGGCATCATGGCAGTGTGTGGATCGGGGCCTCCGACAAGGCGCGGTCAGTGCTCGCGCACCCAGGGATCGGACGAGAAATAGCAATTCTCGAGCACCATGCGATCCCTGGCGCGGAAACTGACGCGACATCGACGCCACACCTTTGTCTGATGCTTGCCGTCGTCTGACGTATCGACGTCGGAGATCCACACGATCGGCCGTCGCCAGCGGTAACGTCCGTCCCGATCCCAACCGTCGCAACCGCCGCGGCCGCATGCGATGTGGACACTGGTCATCGTCCCATCTGGCCTGAAGCACCAGGTCCGCGAACCCCACTCCTTGCCGGGCGGCGTCTGGGCGTAAGGCACAAGCGAGGTCTGCGTCCAGCAGCCGGAAATGGAGGACGGTCCGGCGGCGCGCGCCGGCACGACGACCAGCAACGCGATCAGCGCCGACGCGGCAGCCAGAGACGATTCAAGCCACGGCTTGGGCCAGAACTGGATGGACATGACGCCAATGGACATGACGTCATGTGTGTCGCCGGGGAACGATGCGGTTCAATCGTCCGACGACACGAGTTCGCCGTCACGGCGACCGTCGTCTGGTCAGTGCACCCACCTCACCGGCAGGTTCAGCAGGCCGCGGAACGCCCAGCCTCCGATCCGCACAGGCTCATCGTCGGCAAGTTCGAGACGGCTCGCCCTCGCGAACACCGTCGGCAGCGCGACGTCCGCGATCATCGCGCGCGAGGCCCAGGCGCCGGCACAGAAATGCGGGCCGGCGCCGAAGGCGACGCTCTTGGTGGTATCACGCCGCACGTCGAACTCGTCGGCGCGCTCAAAATGCTTCTCGTCGCGATTGGCGGAGCCGAACATCAGGAACACGCGCTCATCTAGCTCGAAAGACACGTCGCGGATCGTCCACGGCTTTGCGATGCGCCGCGGCGACATGCCGATCGGCGAGATCCAGCGGGCATATTCCTCGAACGCCTCGAGCCAGGTCACCTCGCCCTTGCGCACGAGATCGAGTTGCTCGGGATGGGAGAGCAGCGCCCACACCGTGCCGGCGATCGCCTTGCGCGGCTCGTTCTGGCCGCCAGAGATCGCGAGTTTTACATTTGCGCGCACGCTCTCCATCGGCATGCCCGCAGCGAGGAGTACGCCGAGGATACTTTGATCGGGATGCTTGCGCATCACGGGCAGAATGTCGTCGATCGCAGCATCGATGCCCGACGTCGCGGCATGGCAGCGCGCCTCGACGGCGGGATCGCCGCCATAGTTCGCGATCCCCTCGATCATGCCTTGCGACCACGCGTCCATGTCCTGGAAGCCGATGTTGGTGAGGCCGGTGATCGACTTCAGGCATTCGCCGGAAAACGGCAGCGCGAAGTCGCGCATGAAATCGATCCGCCCCGGCTCGATCGCACCGATGATGCGGTCGGCATGGGCCTGGAACAGCGCGGTCCAGTGCGCCTTCACTGTCCTCGGCGACACCGTCGGAAACATCGCGCGCCGCTCGATTTGATGCGCCTCGCCGTCCTTGCGCATCATGTTGTGCCCCATCAGCCGGTTCATCAGGCCGGCGGGCTGGTGCGAGGAGAACACGTCGATCTGCTTCTCGGAGATCGAGATGTCGTCGCGGCTCGTCAGCAGCGTCGAGCCGAGCTGCGGCACGAAGGCGATCGGCGCTTCCTTCCGCATCTTCGCGAGCATCGGATAGGGATCGGCCCAGAACGAAGCAGGGTCGATGTCGATGCGCGGCGCGGTGCTCAAGGCGGTCTCCCCTGGATTCTCGTGTGCTTCAGGACAGACTATCGAAATCTGGCGCCGGCGTCTGTCCCCAGCGATAGGGACAGACGCCATCAGGGCGTGTCGTCACGAGCCGGATGACACGCGGCCGCGATAGCGGAGTCCGCATGGCCCACAACGGCGGACATCGACAAACGCGTGAGCGGACGTTTGTTAAGGGCAATTCCGCCCGTCCGCCGCCGATAGCCCCGAGCAACGATCTATTAATCGTGAGCGCGCGCTTCACGTGCGACTTGATCGATTATCGCTTAGGTTGCAATCGATATGATTGAAAGCTTTGGTGCAAATCGCATGCAAACATACGATTGGGCTGTTGTCCTGTACTACATGTGGCCAGTCATCTTGATACCTGCGGGATGGATCCTGTTAGGGCGATTGTGCCGGGAACGTGCAGCTTCCGGCGCATCGATGATTGAGTTGCGGGAGCAGCACCTCACAGAAACATATCGGACGAGCGCTGCGATGGAGAGGATCGCAGCTGTTCTCGAGAAAAACCGCAGGAACTGATCAGAGTTGCTTTAGGAGGTTGTGGATGACTGTGGTCGATATACTGCTTGCGATGTACTCTTGGTGGCCGTTCATCCTGATAGTGGGTGGATCGACCTTAGCAATGCGTGTGATGCGCCAACGCACTTCGTCGGGCGCCACGATGATTGATCTATATGAGCAGCAGATTGCCGAAACGCGCAGAACGAACGCAGGCTTGGAGCGGATCGCTGCAGCGCTTGAGCTTGGGATTGGCAGAGCACAATCCCAGGTCGATGGAAGTGGCGAAACCGCTTGAATTCGCAAAGTATCGGCGAGACGACATCGATGGTACGGCGGTGAAGCACCCCAATTCAAGGAAGCATCGATCCATTCGGCGACTCTACTGGAGTCCGGATCGCGCGGGCATTGCATGGATGATGGTGTCAGTAGTTGTCGCGGTCACCATCTTTGCGGCAGTTGTAGTTTACTATCCTTTCCTACCACAGCGGAACGCCAGTGCGGGCTTTGGATCCGACTGGGATTGCACACCTCACCCGCGCGGCGAACCCACTTGCATCAAGAAGATCGGTCGGTAAATCAGCTATACCCGCGGCTCGCCTAGGGCCCGCAACTGACTTAAACGCGACGACTTGAATTGCCTCCTTGTCCTCAGTTGCAGACCGGGGACAGAGGACTGACTTACCGAGCTTCGGCGATCTTCGGTCCGGATGACAACATCTGCGCGTTAGCCGCCAGGGGCCGCTTCGACGGCGATGCCGGGTCCGGCAACCGGAAAGCGGCGTCGGCTGGCGCTCCCTGGGAGGGCCTGCGGGCGGCGGTTGCCGGAAGCACGATCACTTTCGCTCCGACTTTCACCCGCTCATAGAGGTCCGTGACGTCGTCATTGGTCAGCCGGATGCAGCCGGACGAAACCTTCTTCCCGATCGTATCGGGGTTGTTGGTGCCGTGAATGCGATATTCGGTCTCGCCGAGATACATCGCCCGGGCGCCGAGCGGATTGCCGGGACCGCCCGCCATGAACCGCGGCAGATAGGGCTGACGCGAGACCATCTCCACAGGCGGATGCCAATCCGGCCATTCTGCCTTACGGGCCACAGTCTGCTCACCGGACCATGTGAAACCCTCGCGGCCGACACCGATGCCGTAGCGCATCGCCTGCCTGTCGTTCAGAACGAAATAGAGGAATGTGTTTCCGGTATCGATGATCACCGTGCCCGGCGCCTGACGGCTGGCGTAGTCAACCACCTGCCGGACAAGTGCTCCGGGAACGCCAGCGTCGGCTTTGGGTGGTTCGACCAGAGGCGCCGGGGCCGGGATCGGAGCCGGGACCGGAATCGCAGCCGGAGCTGGCGCTGATGCACGAACTGGAGTCGACACGTAAACCGGAGTTGACGACGCCTGGGCCTGCTGTGCGGACGGTTTTCGTATCGGTTGCACGTCCGCCGGGCTAGACAGCAAGCTATACCCCACCACGGCGACGGCCACGGCGCCAATCGCAACTCTCGCGGCCATGGGTATTGCGAGGGCCTCTGCCTTCTTACGTTTGGCCCGCTTACTCATGTCGTTCCCCAGGTCACCATGCCCCAGAGAGGTACCCGGCAAGATTTAAGAAACTTCGAAGCGATGTCGCACGGACTGGAACCGTTAGTCGTGGTTAACGCCGAACTCTTGTTCGGCAACATAAAATTGGGCGTACCGCTCGATATTCAGGTCGTGACGAGGACGACGCGCTTCTCATCGCGGAACGAGTCGGGGTCTGAATCGCCGGGCAGAGCGAACGCGCTCCGCTCCTTCATTGACGGCGGCTTCGGGCCACGAGCGGAAGTCGTTCAGGCGGACTTCCCGCATCTATCCGCCGCCATTCGGCCGTCGTCGCATACCTACAGGCTGTGCGACTCCGCGCGGTCAGTTTTCCGCTTTCTTGGCCTCGTTCAACGCACTAATGATTGCCTTGATGGTGCCTTCCGCAGCCGCGGCATTGTATCCGACATGGTAGCCATGGAAAACGTGGATTGGCTCGTGATCTTCGAAGCTGTGGTTCGCCCCCTTCCACAGCACCGTCTTCACGGGAATCGACCGCTTGCTCTCGGCCATCTGGCCGCAGAGGATGGGGCTGGTCGCCTCGTCCTTCTCTGCTAGGAAGAGATGGACCGGGGCGTAGAACTCGACGTTCTTCATCAAATAACAGGACGGCTGCATCGCGAAGCCGCCCGCGAACATGTGCTCGTGCAGGTCGCCGATCGCCCGGTTCATGATGATCAAGGTCGTGGTCGCACCGTTGCTGCGGCCAAGGACGTAGACCCGCTTGGGATCGGCGATCTTCTGTCCGATGAGCCAGTCCAGCGCCGCATACGCATCGTCAGCCCGGCGCCGCGCCCAAGTCAACTGGCTGGGATCCGAGCAGACGCCGTCGGGTCCCAATCCCCGGCTGCCGAAGCTGTCGAGCAGGAGAACACCATAGCCTGCTCCGACCAATCTGCCGCCGTAGTCACCCCCCCATTTCCTCTCGACCCGGCCGAACCCGTCGCAGCCGTGCAGCATGATCACGAAGGGGATTGGTCCCTTGGCGCCCTGCGGCCGCATAATGTCCGCCGACAGTTCGCCCTCGGCCTTTACCTTACCCTTTTCCTCGACGGTGCCGTCCATGAAGTTTTTCGACCTGCCGTCGATGTATTCGTTGCCGGGAATCCAAGGCAAGGACTGCGCTGAAGTATGCCAAGGTATCTTGACCATCTCAGCACGCGCAGATGAGAACGACAAAACAGCGACTATTGAGAGTATGATTTGCCTCATTGGAAATTGCACCTTTGCCCCTTGATTCTGGTCAACACCATATCCGACTTGGGAAAGCGTAAGTATCCTTGAAGAGGATTCGCGCCGCGGATGTCGGCCTTGGGTCAAAAGGCGACGATCCCGGAGGGCCGGCTGCGTGTCGGCTTTGCTCTCGGAAGCAGATATCGAGGATCTAGAGTCCCCTTTAGTTCAGGTGGCCCGGCCCCGAGAGCAAGCCCAGCACGATCGCAAACAACTCGTTCTGCGAGGAGATGCCGAGCCGCTCATAGGCGCGCTTGCGGTAGGTCAGGGTCGAATGCAGGCTGATGCCCAGCGCTTGCGAGATCGCCTCGGAGCTGAAACCGAGCAGGATGCGGCGGCAGACGTCCTGCTCGCGCGGCGTCAGTGCGGAGAGGGGCGCGCGCGTTGCGAACAACGCGGCGAGGTTCTGGTCGGGCGTCGCGGTGGCCGCCTGCTGGAAATGACGCGCAACGCTGGCGCCGATCGCAGGCGCAATAACCTGGAGCCGCGCACGCTCGACGTCGCCAAAGCAGCCCTGGGCGGTGATGCGGTAGAAATTGACATAAAAGCAGGTGTCGCCGACCCAGATCGCCGTCGCATATTTGTCGACGATATCAGAGTCGTTGAAGAAGATTTTCCGGTAGCGCGCGCCATACATGCGCGGCGCGAACGACGGCAGCATGATCGGCGCGCTGCCCTCGCCTTCGAACAGCGCATCACGATTGGGATCGGATTCGTGGAACTGACCGGCATAGGCCGCGCCGAGATCGCTGCCGATCGGGATGTTGCCGGCGTCGAGCAGACAGCTCGCCGCGCCGGTGCGTGTCAGCGCGAACACCATGCAATGGCCGACGCCGGCCTGCCGGCGCAACGTGTCGATCAGGACATTCGGGAAATCAGGTCGGCCGATGGCGAGCACCGCCGGCGCGATGTCGTTCGCCGCTGGAGTTGAGGCCATGCCGTGGGGCCGCATTGGTTCCTCCGCAAAAGTTCTTTTGGCGGAAGATATCAGCAGCCGGGTTTGACCGAAAGTCGGAGACGGCGGCCTATGCCGCTTCCGGGTCCCGGCTCTGCGCAGCAGCGTTGCACTCTGCAGCGCGTCCGGGACACGAGAGTCTTGCTGGCCGATGCGGAAAAGGTCTCGTGCCCCGGACGCAGCGCAGCGTGACATAAGCGCGTTTACGCGCGTCTTCGACGCGCTATGGCGCTGCTAAGCCGGGGCCCATGCCGGATGCAGCTCCCCTACCCCGCGGCGGCCTTCGCCGGCGCGACGTTGATCGCGAGCTTGCCGTAGCGATCCGTAAACGCCTCGGTGTCGATCTCTTCCAGCTTGATCTCGCCGCTCATGACGCCCTGCTTCCACGCCGCCTGGGCCGGATCGTTCTGGAACTCCGGCATCACCTCGCGGCCGAACAGCTCCAGCGATTCGCAGATGTGCTCGTGGCTGTTCTTGCCGGCCTGGTTGAGCAGGATGACCTGGTCGATATGGGAGGACTGGAAGCGCTTCAGCTTCCTGCGGATCGTCTCGGGCGAGCCGATCAGGCCGCCGCGCAGCGCCGCCTCTTGTGCTTCCGGATTGTCGCGCTTCCACTTGTTGTACTCGTCCCACATGTTGACGGTGTAGGGCGCGGGACGCTGGCGATTCTGCGAGGCGCCGTAGAAGCGCAGCGCGAACTGGAAGAAGGTGGCGCCGTCGGCGCGCGCACGCGCCTCCTCGTCGGTCTTGGCGCACATGAAGAACGAGACCAGCGCCATGTTTGGGTTGATCTCGTAGTCGGCGAGCTTGTGCAATCGCTTGGTCATTGCATTGTAATAGGCGTGCACCCAGGCATGCGCGGCATCCGCGCTGACGAACTGAAAGCCCAGGGCGCCAAAGCCGTGGCGTCCGGCGCGTTCGATGGTCGGCAGCTGCGAGCAGGCCATCCACAGCGGCGGATGCGGTTTCTGCACCGGTTTCGGCACAACATTGCGCAAGGGAATGTCGAAATATTTGCCGTGGTGCTCGCTCCCTGCATCCTTGAACATCGGGAAGATCGCCTGCACCGCCTCCTCAAAGACCTCCTTCTTGGTCTCCATGTCGCGGCCGAACGGCGTCAGCTCGGTGATGGAGGCGCTCTCCCCCATGCCGAATTCGCAACGGCCGTTGGAGAGCAGGTCGAGCACCGCGACGCGCTCGGCGACGCGCGCCGGGTGGTTCGTCGTGAGCTGGAGGATACCGTGGCCAAGCCTGATGTTTTTCGTGCGCTGGCTGGCGGCGGCGAGGAACGATTCCGGCGAGGGTGAGTGCGAGTACTCTTCGAGGAAGTGATGCTCGACGACCCAGGCATGGTCGTAACCGAGCCTATCGGCAAGTTCCATCTGCGAGAGCGCGTTCTGGTAGAGCTTCAGCTCGTCGCCGGCCACCCAGGGCCGTGGCAGCTGCAGCTCATAGAAGATGCCGAACTTCATGACGCCTCTCCCGCTTATTCTTGTTGCGCTCATCTTAATGAGCGGGGAGGCGCTGTCTACGCGGTCGCAATTCCGCCGCGCGGGAGAACGCGCTTTTCGGCGCGGCGGCCATTCAGCACCGCGCCGATGAAGGTGAAGCGCACCAGCAGATGATAGCTCGCCAACATCGGGAGAATCGCGACGACGAGAATGATGGCGAACTTGATCGGCCCGGGCCAGTCGAGCTGCGACAGCACGACCTGTAGCGCCATCACGATCGGCATGTGGATCAGATAGAGCCAGTAGGACGCATCGGCGAGGTAGCGCCGGATCGGGCTGAAGCCGGACATGAAGCGAAGTGCGAGGCCGAGGACCGCGAAGGTCGAGATCCATATCGCCGGTGCATACAGGATGGCGGAGACAAGCCTGAGCGTGGCGAAACTAACCGGCAGTTTCGGCGCACCCGGCACGGACATCATCACCCCGACAAGCACGAAACTGATCAGAATGAGGCCGAGCGCCGGCAAGAGATTCCACAGCCAGCGTCGCTCCAAAATCCGCAGTAGATCGGTCTGCCGATGCAGCAACCAACCGAAGCCGAAGGCGGTGCCGAAGCCGACCCACGCCTGGAGGTTCGTGACGAGCGATTGATCCGGCGTCCTCACGCCCATCACATTGATCCATCTTTGATCGAGGCAGAAAGCGATGCCGATCGGGATCGCCAGAACCAGGGGCGCCAGCGGATTTCGCATAATCTGCGCAAAGAGGCGGTCGACAACCGTTCGCAGCGTGCCTGATACATCGAGCCAGACAATTGCGCCGCGCAGCAGGAGCATGGCGACATATAGCTCCAGCAGCACATAGAGAAACCAGAGATGGGTCAGCGGGAAATTCGGCAGCACCGGCGGCCAGCGAGGTGCGCCGGGGATCGGGCCGCCGTTCGGAAAGCCCGCGGCCCATATGACCACCAGGGCCATCGGCGTAAACACGATCGGCCAGCCGACCACTAGCGGCAGTCCGATCCTCTGCAACCTGTCCGTGACGAAGCCCCAGATTCCCCGGCGATGAAAGCTCATGCGAGCGAAGAAACCCGCCATCAGGAAGAAGGTCGTCATCCGGAAGACGTGGATGACGAAGAACAGCAGGCCCAGGGCCAGGCTTTGATGGGTATCCTGTATGATCCAGATCCTGGTCGGGGCCGGCACGAACGACAGGGTTGCGTGCAGGACGATGCCGAGCAACAGGGCAAAACCCCTGACCGCGTCGAGCGCGTGCAGCCGTTCCGATGCGGGGGCGATGGCGGTCGATCGGGACATGGACGGACTCGCTTGCTGGTGAAAGGCTTGTTTCCGGCAATCTGCCCGATCAAGACGGGCGAGGGATCAAGGACACACCGACTGGCCGCCAACCCGCGCTTGCCGTGATCGACCGTGGACTACGATCATGGCGATGCTGGTATTGATATGACTTGCACCGAGACGTTCATCCGGCTGAATGCATCCGCCGGACCATCCCACGTCCCGGAAAGCGGAGAGGCCCTTTCCTGTTCGCGCGTCACGGCGACGGGTATGTGTTCGCTGCCGACGATCTTGTTGTTGGTGGGATCATAGCCGCGCCACCCGGCTCCGGGGATATAGATCTCGGTCCAGGCGTGCGTGGCGCCGTGTTGTCCCTCGGACATCTGGATGTAGCCGGTGACAAAGCGCGCACCAAATCCCCAGTAGCGGGCAGCTTCCATCATGAACACCGCATAGTCGCGACAGGTCCCGCTGCCGAGCCGCAGCGTTTCGTTGGGTGATTGAACCCCGTGAGCCTCGCGGGAAACGTATTTGAACGATCGGTAGATGTGAGTATTCAAATTGTTCAGAAGGTCCAGCGTGCCGATCAACTGACCGGGTTTGTAGAGATCGCGCAACCATTCGAGCAGGGCGGTGGCGTCGTAGAGATAGCTCGGGAGACGATACACCGTCAGCTCAAGCTGCTCCTCCGGGGGATATTGGAAGGGAAATGAACTGGCGAATGGCGCAATCCGCCATTCAATGGGGTCGTCGTGGTAAAGGTCGACGTCGACCTCGCTTGCGATCCTGAGCGTGTCGGATAATTCCAAAAAGGTCACGACTGCGATGGCATTGTCGTAATTGTCGCGCAACCAGCGAACTTCGGCGTTCGGCTCGATATCGACCGACCCTCTCACGATGTGGACGTCATGTCCCTCGCGAGGCCGCATCATGGCTCGATGAGTGCCGAAGGTGACCGGCTGACTGTAAAAATATTCGGTCTTATGAATGATTCGGATTCGCCTCATATGTAGCTCCCGCCAAGTAGCAGCGATGGATGTTGCGGCGCCCGCTACCACTGGTAGTAGGTCGCGGGCATTTCCGAGGCAAGAGAAGATGTATGCGGCCTGACCCCCGAGCCGCAAAGCATCTTCGCTTTTGGGTAACGATCGTTGCCGCTTGCTTCTCTCGCGCGCACGGAGCGCCGCGGCTCGGTCCGTTGGCCGCGCCGCGACATCCGGTCAAGTCGACGGGTTGATCCAGATCAACGCGTTAGCAGCCCTGCTCCATTTAAAGTGCAGCAAGGCAACGGCCCGGATGCCGTCCCGATTCCAGCACCATTTCAGAGAGACCGAATATGTCGGCCCCTGACGACACGACTTCGCGCGTGCGCCGTAAGCGCATGGAGATTTTCGCTTTCCTGTTCCTGACCGCGGTCGTGATGCCCGTCCTCGCGGTCGGAACGGTCGGCTCATACGGGCTCGGCGTCTGGATCTACCAGATGTTCGCCGGCCCTCCCGGCCCGCCACCCTCCCCGCATTGACCTCCGAACAGCGAAAGACAGGCATCATGGCCCAATCCACACTCAACCGCCGCGCATTGATCACCGGCCGGGTGCTCACCGCCGACCGCGTCGTCGCGCCGCCAGGTTGCGAGATCGCCAGCATCATCGTGCAGGCCCGCCCCGAGCGCCTGGACGAACTGGAAGCCGAGATCGCCGCGATGCCCGGCTGCGAGATTCACGGCCGAGACCCGCGCGGAAAACTCGTTGTCGTGACCGAAGCGCCGGATGCCGGCAGCCTCGGCACCCTGCTCAACACCATCCAGTCGCTGCCCAACGTCTATTCCGCGGCGCTGGTCTTCCACGCCATCGAAACCGCCTAACGGCCGGGAGAGCCATCATGACATCGCCGAAGCTCGACCGCCGCCAGATGCTGAAGCTCGAGGCCGCCGCGATCGCGGCCGCCGCCGCAGGCATGCCGGCACCCGCGCTCGCCGCCAATCTCGTCGCCGAGCGCGACAACAGCGAACTGAAATGGGACAAGGCCGCCTGCCGCTTCTGCGGCACCGGCTGCTCCGTGATGGTCGCGACCAAGGACAACCGCGTCGTCGCCACCCACGGCGACATCAAGGCCGAGGTCAATCGCGGCCTCAACTGCGTCAAGGGCTACTTCCTCTCCAAGATCATGTACGGCCACGACCGGCTGACGCAGCCGATGCTGCGCAAGACCGGCGGCAAGTACGACAAGAACGGCGAGTTCACGCCAATCAGCTGGACCGAAGCCTTCGACATCATGGAGGTGAAGTGGAAGGAAACGCTGAAGAAGCGCGGGCCCAACGGTCTCGCCATGTTCGGCTCCGGCCAGTGGACGATCTGGGAAGGTTACGCCGCCTCGAAGCTCTACAAGGCCGGCTTCCGCACCAACAACATCGACCCCAATGCGCGCCACTGCATGGCCTCCGCCGTCGCCGGCATGATGCGCACCTTCGGCATCGACGAGCCGGCCGGCTGCTATGACGACATCGAGGCCACCGACGCCTTCGTGCTGTGGGGCTCCAACATGGCGGAGATGCATCCCATTTTGTGGACGCGGCTGGCCGACCGCCGGCTGTCCGCGCCGCATGTCCGTGTCGCCGTGCTCTCGACCTTCGAGCACCGCTCGTTCGACCTCGCCGACATCGGCATGGTGTTCAAGCCGCAGACCGACCTCTACATCCTCAACGCCATCGCCAACCACATCATCAAGACCGGACGCGTCAACAAGGATTTCGTCGCTGCGCATACGATCTTCCGGCGCGGGCAGACCGACATCGGCTATGGATTGCGGCCCGAGCATCCGCTCCAGAAAAAAGCAACCGGTGCGGCCAAGGCCAACGACTCCACCGACATGAGCTATGACGAATTCGTCAAATTCGTCTCGGACTACACGCTGGAGAAGGCGGCCGAGATGTCCGGCGTGCCGATGAACCGGCTCGAGGCGCTCGCCGAGCTCTACGCCGATCCGAAGACAAAAGTGGTCTCGTTCTGGACCATGGGCTTCAACCAGCACACCCGCGGCGTCTGGTGCAACAACCTCGTCTACAACATCCATCTGCTGACCGGAAAGATCTCCTCGCCCGGCAACAGCCCGTTCTCGCTGACCGGCCAGCCCTCGGCCTGCGGCACCGCGCGCGAGGTCGGCACCTTCTCGCACCGCCTGCCGGCCGACATGGTCGTCACCAACAAGGCGCATCGCGACAAGGCCGAGCATCTCTGGCTGCTGCCGGAAGGCACCATTCCCGACAAGAACGGCGCCCACGCCGTGCTGCAGAGCCGGATGCTGAAGGACGGCCTGATCAACGCCTATTGGGTGCAGGTCAACAACAACCTCCAGGCCGGTCCCAACGCCAACGAGGAGACCTATCCGGGCTTCCGCAATCCCGACAATTTCATCGTGGTCTCGGACGCCTATCCGTCGGTGACGGCGCTGGCCGCCGATCTGATCCTGCCGACCGCGATGTGGGTGGAGAAGGAAGGCGCCTACGGCAATGCCGAGCGGCGCACGCAGTTCTGGCACCAGCTCGTCAACGCGCCCGGCGAGGCCAAGTCCGACCTCTGGCAGCTCATGGAGTTCTCCAAGCGCTTCAAGATCGAGGAAGTCTGGCCGGAGGAGTTGATCGCCAAGAAGCCGGAGGTTCGCGGCAAGACGCTGTTCGACGTGCTCTACAAGAACGGCCAGGTCGACAAGTTTCCGACCTCGGAGATCGAGGAAGGCTACGCCAACACGGAATCCAAGGCGTTCGGCTTCTATGTTCAGAAGGGGCTCTTTGAAGAGTACGCCTCGTTCGGCCGCGGCCACGGTCACGACCTCGCGCCGTTCGAGGCCTATCACCGCGAGCGCGGGCTGCGCTGGCCCGTCGTCAACGGCCAGGAAACCAAATGGCGTTTCCGCGAGGGCAGCGACCCCTATGTCAAGCAGGGCACCGACGTGCAGTTCTACGGCTATCCCGACGGCAGGGCGCGCATCTTCGCCCTGCCCTACGAGCCGCCGGCGGAATCGCCCGACAGCGAATATCCGTTCTGGCTCTCGACCGGCCGCGTGCTGGAGCACTGGCATTCCGGCACCATGACGCGCCGCGTGCCCGAGCTCTACAAGGCGTTCCCCGAGGCGGTCTGCTTCATGCATCCCGACGATGCGTCGGAAGCAAAACTCCGGCGCGGCGACGAGGTGAAGGTGGAATCCCGCCGCGGCTTCATCCGCGCCCGCGTCGAGACGCGCGGCCGCGACCGGCCGCCGCGTGGCCTCGTGTTCGTGCCGTGGTTCGACGAATCCAAGATGATCAACAAGGTGACGCTGGACGCGACCGATCCGATCTCGCTGCAGACCGATTACAAGAAATGCGCCGTGCGCATCGAGCGGGTGAACCTGTCATGATGAAACGATTTGGCATAGCCCTGCTCGCGGTCGCGATCGCAGCGGGCGCGAGCTCTCTCACCGCGCAGACGGTAACGTCAGGCCTGCGCGGACCGGCCCCGCTCAATGACGAGGGCGCGGCGCCGCCAATGCTGCCGAACCGCAATACGTCCGAGAGAGAGGTGCGCAACTATCCGGAGCAGCCGCCGGTGATCCCGCACACCATCGACGGCTACCAGATCGACCTCAACGGCAACAAATGCCTGTCCTGCCATGCGCGGGCACGCATCGCGGAATCGCAGGCGCCGATGGTCTCGATCACGCATTTCATGGACCGCGACGGCCAGTTCCTGGCCTCGATTTCGCCGCGGCGCTTCTTCTGTACGGAATGCCACGTGCCGCAGAACACCGCGACGCCGCCGGTGAGCAACGATTTCATCGACATCGACACGCTGCTCTCGCGCGCCAGCCCCGGTGGCCGCCGATGACGACGGCCGCTGACGAGCCCAAGGGAAAGGTGGAAGCCAAGCGTAGCTTTATGCTGCGCTGCTGGGACTTCGCGCGCGAGCTCTGGCAGGTGCTGATCCGGCCGAGCTCGGTGTTCGGGCTCGGCGTGCTGGTGCTCGCGGGCTTTGCGGCGGGCGTGATCTTCTGGGGTGGCTTCAACACCGCGCTGGAACTGACCAACACCGAGAAGTTCTGCACCGGCTGTCACGAGATGCGCGAAAACGTCTTCGCCGAGCTGAAGTCGACCATCCACTTCACCAACCGCTCCGGCGTGCGCGCGACCTGCCCGGACTGCCACGTCCCGCACAACTGGACCGACAAGATCGCGCGCAAGATGCAGGCCTCCAAGGAGGTCTGGGGCAAGATCTTCGGCACGATCGACACCCGCGAGAAATTCTTGGACCACCGGCTCGAGCTCGCCGCACACGAATGGGCGCGTTTCAAGGCCAACGATTCCCTGGAATGCCGCAACTGCCACAGCGCCGATTCCATGGACATCACCAAGCAGTCGCCACGGGCCTCGGTGGCGCACCAGCGCTTCCTGTTCACGAAGGAAAAGACCTGCATCGACTGCCACAAGGGCATCGCCCACCACCTGCCCGACATGCGCGGCGTTCCCGGCTGGCAATAGGGGCGGCTGGGCCGCTTGAACCCTTGGGCCGAATGGTTAGTTTCGAGGGATGGCGAATCGCCTCGATTCTGCCCTTCCTCAAGACAGACATGGCCACTTTCACCCCGCATCAGGATGCCGCGCTCAAAGCCGTTGCCGACTGGCTCAAGGCAAAACCCGGCCGCAACGGCACGCCGCCGGTGTTCCGCCTGTTTGGCTTTGCCGGCACCGGCAAGACCACGCTGGCGCGGCACATCGCCGAAGGCGTCGACGGCGAGGTGAAGTTCGCCGCCTTCACCGGCAAGGCCGCGCTGGTCATGCGCAACAAGGGTTGCGACGAGGCCTCCACCATTCACTCGCTGATCTACCGCGCCCGCGAATCCGGCGAGGAGCAGCCGAGCTTCGAGCTGTGGGACGACGCGCCGGCCTCCAAGGCCAAGCTGATCGTGATCGACGAATGCTCGATGGTCGACGCCGAATTGGGCCGTGACCTGATGTCGTTCGATTGCCCGCTGCTGGTGCTGGGCGACCCCGCGCAGCTGCCGCCGATCCAGGGCGGCGGCTTCTTCACCAACACCGAGCCGGACGCGATGCTGACCGAAGTGCATCGCCAGGCCCAGGACGATCCGATCGTGCGGATGTCGATGGACGTCCGCGAGGGCCGCGAGCTCGACATCGGCCGTTACGGCGAGAGCGAGGTGGTGTCGCGGAAAGAGCTCGACCCGGACCGCGTCATGGGCGCCGACCAGGTGCTGGTCGGCCGCAACAACACGCGCCGCGCCTACAACATGCGGGTGCGCCAGCGCCAGAACATCGAGGATGTCTTCCCGGTCGCCGGCGACAAGCTGGTGTGCCTGCGCAACAACCGCAAGAAGGGCCTGTTCAACGGCGGCCTGTGGCGCGTGAAGTCGCGCAACACCTCGCGCTCGAAATCGCGCATCCTCAGCATGCGGCTGTCGCCGGATGAAGACTTCGGTCACAAGGTGATAAAGGTCTCGGTGCGCGCCGATTGCTTCGAGGGCGGCGTCGAGGCGATTGCCTGGGAGCAGCGCAAGCCGTATGACGAGTTCGACTACGGCTATGTGCTGACCGTGCACAAATCGCAGGGCTCGCAATGGGACGACGTCGTGCTGTTCGACGAGAGCTTTGCGTTTCAGGATAGCCGGGCGCGGTGGCTGTATACGGGGATTACGCGGGCGGCGAAGCGGTTGAGCATCGTTGTTTGACGCTGCCGTAGGGTGGGCAAAGGCGCAACGCGCCGTGCCCACCATTTCTCCAAACATTCAATAAGAATGGTGGGCACGCTTCCGCCTTCGCTCTTCGAGCTACGGCGGACAAGTCGCTTTTCCCACCCTACGACACGGCGAATGAGGCGCGGCTTTCCCGTCTCACACCGGCAGCCCTCACTTCCCCGCCACGAAATAAAAATCCTCGCGTCCCGGCGGCGAGCCGTATGAAAACGGCTGCTGCTCGTGCTTGGTGGCGGACCAGACGTCATCGCGGACGATGTCGAACAGTTTCCGGATCTCGACCTTCGGCACCTTGATCTCGCGGGCGAGCGCGGTGGCGAAGGGGCTGTCGGCGCCGCCATCACCGTCCAGCGCGGTCTCGCCGTGCTTGGCGGCGTAGACCACCATGAAGCCGGCGCCGGGCTCGATGTTGGAAAAGCCCTTGTCCACCAGCTTGAGCGACAGCGTGCGCTGCATGGCCGGCGCAAAGGGATTGTCGCGGCAGGCATCCAGCATCACCAGACGCACTTTTCTCGCAGCGCCCACCGCTGCGATCACCTGCTCCAGCGCGACCGCCTGGGTCTCGGCGTCCCTGTCGGCGGCAAGCTTGGCGTCAACAGGGACGAGATAGTTGACGCCGCCGATCTCGAAACCGTGGCCGGCGTAATAGACCACCGCCCAATCCGCATTCTCCGCTTCGGTGGCAAACGTCTGCAGCGCCTCGAAGAACTTGTCGCGGGAGAGGTCGCTGACGGAGATCACGGTCTGGAAGCCGACATCGCGCAGCACGTTTGCAATCATTTTCGCGTCGCGCGGCGGATTGGGCAAGGCGTGGACGTTCTTGTAGGCGCCGTTGCCGATCACGAGCGCCACGCGGCGCCCGGTGGACCCGGCCGGCGCCTGCGGGGTCAGTGCGGCCAGGCGCTCCTGCGCGATGGCGCGGGCGCGCGCGACGTCGGGCTCGTCGAACCTCGTCAGCGAATAGGCCGCCGCGCGGTAGTCGGCGCGGGCCTGGGCGAGATCCTTCCTGCGCTCGTAGATCTGGCCGCGGCCGGAATGGGCGCGCACACTGTTCGGATTGAGCTGGATGACCGTGTTGTAGTCCTTCAGCGCGGCGTCGAGGTCGCCCTTCATCACGTTGACCTCGGCGCGATTGTTGATCGCGAAGGTATTCCTGGGCTGCTTCTGGATCAGGCCGTCGCAGTCGGCGAAAGCCTGGTCGTACTTGCCCATCATGCCGTAGGTGATGCAGCGGTTGCCGGCGATCTGCGGCGCGGCCGGGTCGATCTTCTCGGCTGCCGCAAAGTCGGCAATCGCGCCGTCGAAATCCTTGTTCAGCGTGCGCATGCGGGCACGATTGGTCCAGCCGAGCAGGAACGTCGGCGTGTATTTGATCGACAGGTTGAAGTCGTCGAGCGCGCTTTGCAGCGCGCCCCGGCGCAGATGGATGGTGCCGCGATTGTTGTAGGCATAGCCGAAATTCGCGCGCTTCTGGATGGCGAGATTGTAGTCGGCCATGGCGAGATCGTCCTCGCCCTTGCGCTCATGGGAGAGCCCGCGCAGGTTGATGGCGCCGACATTGTCCGGATCGAGATCGATGGCGGACGACAACGCCTCGATGGCGCGGTCATAGTCGCGCTTGTTGATCAGCGCATTGCCACGCACGACGAGCGCGAGCGACTTGTCCTTGCCGCCGAGCTTATCGGCCTTCAACAAATTGTCGCAGGCCGTCGCGCGGACCTGGGCCTCCGCCTGGCGGTCGCGACAGGTGGCGAGGTCCTCGCCGGCTTGCGGCTCGGCCGCGGCGATCGCGGCATTTGAGATCATGATGGCGAGGGTCAGGGGAATGACACGCAGCATGTTGTCAGGTCAGCTCCAGCCACCACATGATTGAGTCGAGCGCGATCGCGCGCGTTCATCTAGCCCGGAGTTCCCGGCCTCGCCAAGCCGCGCCGTCTGAGGCTATTTTTCACAGACTCGTGTCCGTTTCCCCGTAACAATCGCCGTCTGCGCCCGTATCTCAGATGTCCGAAAACGCGGCCAAACAGGCTGTTCGCCCGTCCCCGGCCGCCCTACACTGTCAGACCTTCCGAAGAGGATCGCCATGCGCCGCACCGCCCTCGCCTCGCTGCTCGCCGCCACCACCGCACTGACGCTGGCCTTCGCCGTGCCGTCCAGGGCCGCGGAGGATGCCGTCGTGATCCCCGCGCCCACCGTGGATGCGTCGCCCGCAACCGGGATCCAGACCGCCGTCATCGCCGGCGGCTGCTTCTGGGGCGTCCAGGGCGTCTTCCAGCACACCGCCGGCGTCGTCAACGCAGTCTCCGGCTATGCCGGCGGCACCAAGGCGACGGCCGATTACCAGACGGTCTCGAGCGGCCGGACCGGCCATGCCGAGTCGGTCGAGATCAAGTTCGACCCGAAGAAGATCTCCTACGGCAAGATCCTCCAGATCTACTTCTCGGTGGCCCACGACCCGACCCAGCTCAACCGCCAGGGCCCCGACTCCGGCACGCAATATCGCTCTGCGATCTTCACCACCTCCGACGAGCAGAAGAAGGTGGCGGACGCCTATATCGCCCAGCTCAACGGCGCCAAGGTATTCAGCAAGCCGATCGTGACCAAGGTCGGCGCGCTGGAAGCGTTCTACCCGGCGGAGGCCTATCACCAGGACTATCTGACGCTGCACCCGAACCAGCCCTACATCGCCTACAACGACATT
The DNA here is from genome assembly GCF_052075995.1 of Bradyrhizobium sp. 613_E4_N2_2. NCBI lineage: Bacteria > Pseudomonadati > Pseudomonadota > Alphaproteobacteria > Hyphomicrobiales > Nitrobacteraceae > Bradyrhizobium > Bradyrhizobium sp. 613_E4_N2_2. Next base: position 1,466,390 of record NZ_CP197234.1, on the reverse strand, counting down.
CCGAAGGTCGAGAACCTGAAAAAGCTGTTCGCGGATAACTACATTGAAAAGCCGACGCTGGTGAGCGCCAGCAAGGCCACCAACTGATCGCAAGATCACCGAAAACAAGTTCACCAAACAAACGGGAGACCCATGCCCGACACCAAGACGAAAACCACCGACGACAAGGTCATCAAGAGCGAAGAGCAGTGGCGCAGCGAATTGTCGCCGATGCAGTACGCGGTGCTGCGCGAGAAGGCGACCGAGCGTCCCTTCTCCGGCGAATATGAGCACGACCACCGCGCCGGCACCTATGTCTGCGCCGGCTGCGGCAATGTGCTGTTCGAGTCCGATGCCAAGTTCGATTCCGGCTGCGGGTGGCCGAGCTTCACCCAGCCCGCGGTCGATAGCCATGTCGACGAGGAGCACGATGCCAGCCACGGCATGGTCCGCACCGAGGTGCTGTGCTCCAAGTGCAGCGGCCATCTCGGCCACGTCTTCCCCGACGGCCCCGGCCCGACCGGCCTGCGCTACTGCATCAACTCGGCCGCGCTGAAGCTCGAGCCCAAATAACATTGCGCGCCGCCCGGTTCCGTCATGGAACCCGGCGGCGCGATGTGCTTTTCTCTTCTGGCGGTGCGGCCGATGCGCGCAATCCGGCAGCCGCCAGGGAGGATGCCATGACGCTTGGGACCATCCTGATCATCCTGGTGATCATCTATCTGCTGGGCGGCATGTCCGGCCGGTTCGGTGGTTACGGCTATGGCATGGGCCATTCCGGCATGGGGATCGGCGGCGTCGTGCTGGTGGTCCTGGTCGTGCTGCTGCTGCTTGGCAAACTGTAAACCATCTAACATATTGAAATTATTTGGTTTACGGCGCTCGCGGAGCTGCCATGCGCGGATTCATCATCTCCCATCGCGGGGGTCGCATTTCTGTCAAAACAGCCTATATTAGAGGGCGAAAATGACATGTGCGGCGGGCCCACTCGATGGTGGCCCCTGCCTTTCAAAACCCCACGCGCTTAAAGCCCCAGACAAGATCACGAGGTCTTTGACCATGCGTCCACTGCGTCCGTTCAACTTCAACACTTCTGCCGAGCTCTTCCCCGCCGCGATCCGCAAGAAGAAGCGTGCAGGCTTCACCTATCGCCGGTTCGGCACCGCGGCCGAAGCCGTGCAGTTCGCGATGGAGCAGTTGCCGACGGATTCGCTGAACGGCGCCTATCTTCAGGTCGAGGAAGCGCGCTTCGACCAGAACGGCATCCGCTCGCTCTATGAGAGCGAAGCTTTCCCGCTGCCCCGCCGTCCCCGGCCGGCGCCGGCCCCCGAGACTGACGCCGACGCGGCGTAAGTTTTCGCTCAACCCGATTTGCGTTGAAAGCGCGATGGCCGAAAGGCCGTCGCGCTTTTTGCTTTTTGGAAGCTATGTCTTCTCCCTCTCCCCGCAAGCCGGGAGAGGCGAAGAAAGAAGCGCCACGCTAAATCCGTGGCTGCTTGTCGAGCCAGCGGCGCAGCAGGCGGACATTGCGCATGTTGGCGCGGAACATGACGTCGAAGGCATCGCCCGCGAACGGCACCATGCCGACCACGCCGTCGACCGCGACATTGCCGAGCATGCGCGCGGTGAGATACCACGGCGCGCCCAGCGCGCGGGCCTCGCGCACCAGCCACAGCGAGATCGCGGTGGTGATGATGTCGCCGACGATCGGGATCAGCCCGATCAGGCCGTCGATGCCATAGCGGATATTCGTGCCGGGCAGGATGAAGGCGACATCGAGCAGCTTTGCGATCGCCTCGATCCGCGCCACCCGCTGTTCCCGCGTCAGATCGCCGAACGGGTTTCCCTGGCCGAACTCGAAGCGAAACTCGCGAAACCCCTGCTCCAGTGTTTCGGGACGGATCTCATGGCCGTCCTGGTCGATGATCGGCCCGCGCGCTTCGGTGCCCGAAAAACTCCCGCGCGCGCGGGACCCGGAACGGGGTCTGAGCGGAGCAAGAATATCGTCGTCGGACATGGTCATGGCCTTTGGAGAACGCACTGGTGTGGCGGAAGTTGCCGCGCCGCGCCCGAACGTCGCGCGTTCAGGTCTAAGCCGCAGCCGGCTGCGGCTCCTCGACATATCTATGCACGAGCCAGGATGAAAGCACCGCCGGCACGAATCCGACGAGGCCGTACAGGATGAATTGCACCGTGCCCGAATCCGGCCCGCGCGAGCTGTAGGTCAGCGACGCCAGCACGAAGGCGAACAGGCCGACCAGGATCATCCGCAGCACCGGGCCGATCCGGCGGACATGGATCAGGATGTCGTCGACCGCACCGATCATCAGCGAGGGCAGGAAGCCGAACAGATAGCTGTATTGCAGCGATTTGAAGAACACCGCGAACAGCTTTCCGACCTCGCCGAGATTGGTCTGGGCCCAATAACCGGACTGATAGGTCGTCGTCAGCAGCAGCAGGAACCCGCCGACGAACGGACCGACCAGCGCAAACACCAGATAGCGTTTCATCAAGTATCCTCATCCTTCGCCGCTGTTATAGCAGCGACGCGGGAACCTTGAATAGCGGGGCGCCGGCCCGTCCGGACGGGAACAAGCGGCAAGGCGACGAGTTCAGACAGGACTGAAATTCATACCTGCAGTCAGATTGGAGTTTGTCGATGTCCCGGAAATCCGTCCTTATGGCGACGCTCGCCCTGACAGCCCTGAGCGGCATGTCGATCACGCCTGCTCTCGCGCAGGGCCACATGGGTACGCCGCAGGAGCAGAACGCCTGCTCGCGTGACGCCTCGCGGTTCTGCCGGAAGGACCTCGGCAATGACGGCGCTGTGCAGGCGTGCCTGCAGGCCAACCGGGCCAAGCTGTCGAAGTCCTGCAGCAAGGTGTTTCAGAGCCACGGCATGTAAGGCCGGGAACGATCCCCGGCGCACGGAGAGTGAAGCCATGTTGCGCGAGGAACAGCTCTCGATCCTGCGGGACATCAGCCAGTCGGTCGCCTTTGCCGACGACCGGCACGGCAAGATCGGCGAGCTGATCGCCGACGGCTACGTGATGAAGGACGGCGATCTGTTCGAGCTCACTGCGAAAGGCGTCACGGCCGTCGAGGAACACCCCGCAGCATCAGGCGCGAGCGATGCGGAAGAAGCGAACGCGTCGTCCGATCGGTTGATCTGATCTCGCGCCGCATGCTGCGTGACGGACACGCAACAATTGCGAATTCATTCGAGCGGACCATTGCAGCCCTGTGACAATCGCGCATACTCGAATCGGGCGGCGCAGCACTTTTCGATTCGAACACCACGAGAGATCGAGCGACCACATGCGGGACCAAAGTTCCCGGCGTGAAGGCTGTGACATGCGGCAGATCAAGCCGCGTGCGGCGCCCCAAAACCAAGTGGTTCAAACCACGGAACTCGGGGACGCATTCGTCATGACACACTACACGACCATCGTTTCGCTCTTCGCTTTCGCAACCACCGCCATCGTACTCCAGACATCGCCCGCACTCGCCTTCTCGTCCGAAGCACAGCAGATGTGCACAGGTGATGCGATGCGGCTGTGCTCCAGTGAGATTCCCGACATCTCGCGCGTCAGGGCCTGCATGGTGCAGAAGAAGGCGCAGGTCAGCCCCGGCTGCCGCGCCGTGATGGACCGCGAGCACGCGGCCGCGCGCAAGCGGGAGGCCGCGGCGCAATAGGTCGATTCAATCCCGATCGGATCGCTTGAGAGTTCGATTCACCTCTCTCGTCGGGAGAGGTGAAGATCGGTCACGCGCCGGCCCTAGAGCCTTTCCCGTTCCGATGGAATCGGAACGGGGCTCTAGATTCTTGTTTTGACGCGTTTTCTTGACGCGAACCGGTATCCACTTCGCTCGAAAACGCTCTAGTCGCCCCACTGCGCGAACGCATCGTTGAAGGCGCGCTCGCCGGGTGCGCCCTTCTCGATGGCGATGATGGCGCGGCGCTGGTTGGCGTAGACCAGCGGCACGTCGAACCATGAGCGCTCTTTCAGGAGCTGGACGTTACGGGCGCGGTCGGCGTCGACATTGGAGAGGCCGACCAGGAAGAAGCCGTCGGTGACCTTGACCGCGAGACCCGCGAGCGGCGTGCCGCGCGCCTGCTCGTTCGACTTCATCAGGATGCCCGGCACGTTGGAGATGCTGCCGCCCGGAAAGTCCGGCGGCAGGATGAAGGTCAATTCCGCGGTGTGGCTCGCCGGCAGCGACGAGTCGGTGTTGCGGCGGAACGACATCGTCATCTTGAACTTGCGGTCGGGGATCTCGATGTCGGCGCGCACGGCGACGTCGGCCTTCTGGTTGCCCGAGGCCTTGATCGGCTCGAGCCGCCACACCACCGAGCCGACATATTGCTTGCCCTTCGGGTCGGACGGATCCTCGTCATAGAGCACGACCTTCTGCGCCACCGGCGCGACCGGCTGGTCGCTGGCCGAAGGCTGGCCGACGCGATCCGGAATCTTGGGCTTGCTCTGCGGCTGGGCCGGATCCTTCGGCGCCTCCACCACCTGGGTCGGCGAGGACTTGAACAGACCGCTCACCGTCTGGATCAGCGGCTTGCCCCAGAGGATGCCGGCGCCGACCAGGATGAGCACGATGCCGACGGCGATCGCGCTCTTGAACGGGAAGGCGGAGCCGGTGCGGGCGCGCTTCTTGGCTTCGCGCTCGGGCGCGACGCGCGGACGCGACGATGGCGGCTGCGGCGTGTAGCGCTCGGCCTCCTCGATCGACTCGTCGTAGGAATAGGGCGCGTCCTGCTCGCCGGCGCGGTTTTCCAGGCTCGGCTCCAGCCGGTCGAACTCCGGCGACGGCGAGGGCACATTGGCGTAGGTGCGACGCGCGGCGCGGTTGGCCTGCGCGGCAGCGCCGCCGAGGTCGTTCACGTCGGCGGTGATGTCGCGAAAACCGCGTACGCCCGGTGCCGGCGGCTGAGGCGGTGGCGGCCCGATGTCGGGCGGACGGCGCCCGGGCGGGCGATCACGTCCGGCCGGCGGAGCAGCCGGCGGCTCCGGCATCGGCGGCGCTGCCGGGGGACCCGGCTGGCGCGGTGCGTCGAAACGCGGGGCCCGCGGCGCACGCGGGGCGTCGCCCTGGTCATCGACATTGAAGGACGGTCGGTCGGCACGCGGCGGCGGTGGAGCCGGACGGGTGCGTGGAGCGGCCGGCTGAGACGGCGGCGGGTTGCCCTCGGCGGCGCGGGTGCTGGCCCGGCGGAAGGCGTCCCCGCTGCCGCCGCTGCGGGCGCCGCCACCGGGACCGGGGCGCGAGGCCTCCCGGGCGCGCTGGGCGGCCTCCGATTCGACCTTGCGGACGGCCTCTTCCAGCGACAGCCGTTCGCGGGTGATCTCGGATTCGGAGAGCGGCGGCTGCACGCTGCGGAGCTGCGCGATCAGGGCCGTGCGCGCGCGCTCATAGAGCGCGCGACGGCTTTCGCCGGGAGCGTTGGGGTCCAGGGCGGAAATAGCGCGGGCGATCAGCGGATAGTAATCAGCCATTTCAACTCAACTAGCGCACGTCCCGGTAAGATATCGTTAAGCCTCAAACGGATTTTGCACCAGAATAGTATCCTCGCGTTCCGGGCTGGTGGAAAGCAGTGCGACCGGGCACCCCACCAATTCCTCGATCCGGCGGACATATTTGATGGCCTGGGCCGGCAGGTCCGCCCAGGAGCGGGCATTGGCGGTCGGCTCCTTCCAGCCCTCGATGGTCTCGTAGATCGGCTCGACCCGGGCCTGGGCGCCCTCGCCGGCCGGGAAGTGGTCGATCTCCTTGCCGTCGAGCTTGTAGCCGGTGCAGACCTCGATCGTGTCGAAGCCGTCGAGGATGTCGAGCTTGGTCAGCGCCAGGCCGTTGATGCCGCAGGTCCGGACCGCCTGGCGGACCAGCACGGCGTCGAACCAGCCGCAGCGGCGCGGACGGCCGGTGTTGGTGCCGAACTCGCGGCCACGCTCGCCGATCTTGCGGCCGGTCTCGTTGTCCTGCTCGGTCGGGAACGGGCCCTGGCCGACCCGGGTCGTATAGGCCTTGCACAGGCCGAGCACATAGCCGACCGCACCGGGGCCGAGGCCCGAGCCGGTCGCGGCCTGCGCCGCCACCGTGTTGGACGAGGTGACGTAGGGATAGGTGCCGTGGTCGACGTCGAGCAGCGCGCCTTGTGCGCCCTCGAACAGCATGCGCTTGCCTTCGCGCCGCTTGATGTCGAGCAGCCGCCACACCGTCTCGGCATAAGGCAGCAGCTCCGGCGCCAGCGCGGTCAATTCCTTCAGGATCACCTTGCCGTCGAACTCCGGCAGGTTGAGGCCGCGGCGCAGCGCATTGTGATGCGCCAGCAGCCGGTCGATCTTGTGCGGGAGGGTGTCGAGATCGGCGAGGTCCATCAGGCGGATGGCGCGGCGGCCGACCTTGTCTTCATAGGCAGGTCCGATGCCACGGCGGGTGGTGCCGATCGCGGTTGCCGCATTGGCGGATTCGCGGTGCGCGTCGAGCTCACGGTGCAGCGGCAGGATCAGGGTGACGTTCTCGGCGACGCGAAGATTGTCCGGCGAGATCGCGACGCCCTGCGAGCGCAGCTTGGTGACCTCGTCGAGGAAGGCCTGCGGATCGAACACCACGCCGTTGCCGATCACCGACAGCTTCTGGTCGCGCAGCACACCGGAGGGCAGCAGCGCGAGCTTGTAGGTCTTGCCGTTGATGACGAGCGTGTGGCCGGCGTTATGACCGCCCTGGAAGCGGACGACGATGTCCGCCTGCTCCGACAACCAGTCGACGATCTTGCCCTTCCCTTCGTCGCCCCACTGGGCTCCGACGACGACAACGTTGGCCATTCGCGGGTAATCCTCTGAAGATTTTAGATGCGCCAGCCCAGCTGACGGCCGGAGCCGTTCGCACGCGAGGCAGCCAACCGGATAAAGGAAGCAGCCTCTCTAGGCAAGCAAGAACGGGGCTTTTTCGGGGCTCAAGACGCACTTTAACCCTTTGATATCCCCGTAAAATCCAGAAGCCTTCCATGGCCATTTCGTAAGCTTCGGCCAAAGCGCGAGGCTGATCCGCCGCTGCATGGTCGCGATGCGTCCGCCCCCCGTTGATGCCACTTCGATTTCCGTGTCTTTGGGCATGCCGGGCTATCAGCCGGCCCGAGCTTGCCGGGCCGGTGCCTCGGCGTACTCCACGCGGGGGCCATAACAACCACAATGTCCGCCACCGGCCAGACCACGAGCACCGAATCATCCAGTCACGGCTGGATCGCCAACCAGCCATATCTCCTGCTCAGCATCACCGCGATGTGCTGGGCCGGCAACGCCATTGTCGGGCGGCTGGCCGCCGGCCACATCCCGCCGGTGACGCTGTCGTTCCTGCGCTGGACCTTCGCCTTCCTGCTGGTGCTGCCGTTCGCCTGGAAACATCTCGCCCAGGACTGGCCCGCGATCCGCAGCAGGCTCGGCCTGATGATCGTGCTGTCGATCACCGGCATCGGCGCCTTCAACACGCTGCAATATTGGGCGCTGGAACATACCCAGGCACTCAACACGCTGCTGCTCCAGTCGGCCGCGCCGCTGGTCGTGGCACTGTGGTCGCTGGCGATCCTCGGCGTCCGCCTCACCGCGGCACAGGCGTTCGGCGTGGCCCTCTCGATGTGCGGCGTGCTGACGATCCTGCTGCACGGCGATTTCACCACGCTGTCGAACATCGCGTTCAACAAGGGCGACCTCATCTTCATCGTCGCGCTGATCATCTTCGCGCTGTATTCGGTGCTGACCCTGAAGCGGCCGCCGATGCACGGCCTGTCGTTCCTCGCCTTCACCTTCGGCGCCGGCGCCGCCTGTCTCATCCCGCTCGAGATCTGGGAATTGTCCGCGCGTCCGGTGATGAAGCTCGACGGGCCGAACCTGCTGACGCTGTTCTATGTCGCGGTGTTCCCGTCGACGCTCGCCTATCTCTGCTTCAATCGCGGCGTGCGCCTGATCGGCGCCAACCGCGCCGCGCCGTTCTTCCACGTCGTGCCGGTGTTCGGCTCGATCATGGCGATGGCGTTCCTCGGCGAACACCCGCAGGCGTTCCACTTCATCGGCTTCGCGCTGGTGCTGGCCGGCGTATTCGTGGCGTCGCGGAAGCAGGCGACGTAGCTTCTTCCTTCTCCCCTTGTGGGAGAAGGTGGCGCGAAGCGCCGGATGAGGGGTTGCTCCCGCAGACTCAAATCGAGAGGCGGACTCGCGGAGAGAGACCCCTCACCCGTCTCGCCGCTGTCGCGGCGAGCCACCCTCTCCCACAAGGGGAGAGGGGAAGAGCTTGCCGCGCGACAGCGCTACTTCATCCTGAACTTGCTGTACGCTTCGTTCGTCGCGATGATCACGTGCTCGGCGCAGCCGTTGACGCGATGCGGATCGGCCTGCGTCTCGTAGGCCTCCGACGTCATCATGTCGATGAAAGCCGTAACCGTCGGGTAATAGACCAGCGCGACGAAATCCCAGCCGTTGCCATCGTGCGGGCCGAGCGCGACCGCCTTGGCTTCGCCGGTCCACAGCAGCGTGCCGCCGCGCGCCCTGATCATGGGCACTGTGATCGCACTGTAACGAAGATATGCGTCCCAGCCCGAACCGTCGCCGTCGCGCGAGCGCTGGTGAAAACGCATCAGGTTCAGCATCACCACCGGCGCATTTGCATCGAGCCGCTCCAGGCCCTCGATGTTCAACATATTAACCGCCAATGACACCTCCTCAAGCCATGCCTGCATTGTAGCCTTGCGGCCGCGAGACTTGTGTCACAACAAGAATCCGGCGCAAGGTCGCATCCAACGCCAATGACGATTGCTTCGCCCGCGCCAAAGGCCTCGAATCCGGCCAGTTGGCTCAACAACCAGCCTTACCTGCTGCTCAGCCTGAGCTCGCTGTTCTGGGCGGGCAACATCGTGCTCGCGCGCCATGTCGGCGCGCATGTGCCGCCGCTGACGGTGACCACAATCCGCTGGTTCGGCGTGTTCCTGATCCTGTTGCCGTTCGCCTGGCCGCATCTGAAGCGCGACTGGCCGAATTTGCGCAAAAGCCTGCCGCTGATGCTGTTCCTGTCGCTGGTCGGCTTTGCCTTCAACAACGCGATCTCGTACTGGGCGATGCAATACACGGAGGCGCTGAACGCGCTGCTGATCCAGTCGGCCGGACCGCTGTTCGTGGCGCTGTGGTCGCTGGTGCTGTTCGGCGTGCGGCTGACGGGTGCGCAGCTCGCCGGCATCGCGATCTCGCTTCTCGGCGTGCTGATCATCATCCTGCGCGGCGATCTCGCCGCGCTCGCGAGCATCAGCTTCAACAGGGGCGACATCATGTTCGCCTCTTCGCTGGTGGCGTTCGGGCTCTACTCCGCCTTCATCCCGCGGCGGCCGAAGATCCACCAGCTCTCGTTTCTCTCCTTCACCACCTTCTGTGGCGCGACGATGCTGCTGCCCGCCGCGATCTGGGAAACCCTCAGCGGCCGTGTCCTGCAACTCGACGGGGTGACGCTGGCGACGCTGGGTTATATCCTGATCTTTCCATCGACGCTGGCCTATCTCTTCTTCAACCGCGGCGTGGCGCTGATCGGCCCGAACCGCGCCGCGCCGTTCTTCCATCTGGTCCCGGTGTTCGGCTCGGCGATGGCGATCGTCCTGCTCGGCGAAAAACTCCAGCCGTTTCATTTGATCGGCTATGCGCTCGTGCTCGCCGGCGTCGTGTTCGCCTCGCGCCAGGGTTCTGCGGTGAAATAATTCCGCGAGGTGGGCCGCAAACTCCCGTCTTCCGATTTTTGCGAAGAGAAGCTAGGTTCCCCGCCAACGAAAAAGAGGGAACGTCCAGACATGCTGTCATCACTGATCCGCGCTCTGCGCACGGCCGGCGCAGCCGCACTTTGTCTCGCCGCCGCATCCGCCGCGCAGGCCGACAATTATCCGAGCCGCAACATCACGCTGGTGCTGCCGTTCGCAGCCGGCAGCGGCACCGACACCACGACGCGGCTGATCTCGCAGCATTTGTCGCAGGCACTCGGCGTCGGCATCGTGATCGAGAACAAGGCGGGCGCCAACGGCATGATCGCCGCGACCTATGTCGCGCGCGCCGCCCCCGACGGCTACACGCTGCTGGTGACGACCAACACCACGCATTCGGCCAATCCCTACCTGCTCAAGAGCCTGACCTACGATCCCGTCAAGGATTTTACTCCGATCGCGCGGACCGGCGACCTGCCCTTCATGCTGGTGGTTCATCCGGAGGTGCCGGCCAAGACCGTCGGCGAGCTCGTCGCCTACGGCAAGGCCAATCCGGGCAAGCTGAGCTACGCGTCGGGCTCGTCATCGGCGATCGTGTCGGGTGCGACCTTTGCGCACAATGCCGGGCTCGATCTCCTGCACGTGCCCTACAAGAGCTCGCCGCCGGCGCTCAACGACGTCATGGGCGGCCGCGTCTCGATGATGTTCGTCGACATCCTGACCGGCCTGCCCCACGTCAACGGCAACGCGCTGCGCGCGCTCGCCGTCACCACCAAGGACCGCTCGCCGCTGGTGCCGAACCTGCCCTCGATGCAGGAGGCCGGCGTGCCGGATTTCGACATCTCGTCGTGGCAGGGCTATTTCGGCCCCGCCGGCATGCCCAAGGAGATCGTGACCAGACTCAACGCCGAGATCAGGAAGATCGTCGAGAAGCCGGAGATCAAGGCCCAGCTCGCCACGCTCGGCATGGACGCCTTCTCCGGCACGCCGGAGCAGCTCGGCACGTTCGTGAACGAGCAGCTGGTGCTGTGGGAGAAGCTGATCACGAACGCGAAGATCGAGAAGCAGTAGGGGGTCTAGGAAGGTGTCATCGCCCGCCTTGTGCGCAATTGCGCACTGGGGCGGGCGATCCAGTATTCCGAGACGTTGGTGATTGACCCGATGGGCCGCGGCGTACTGGATGCCCCGCCTTCGCGGGGCATGACAGCCGAACAGTTGAAAAAGCAAAAAGGTGGGCACGGCGCTTGCGCGCCTTTGCCCACCCTACGAATTCCGTGCGTTCGGCTTTACGCCGCGCGGACCTTGGCGAGGAAGCCGTCGACCGCGCTGCGCAGCGCGCCGGACTGGCTGTCCAGCTCGCGGGCGTTGGTGAGCACGTCGGTGGCAGCAGAGCCGGTCGCTTCCGCGGCCGAGGTGACGCTGCCGATATTGGCGTTGATCTCGTTCGAGCCGGCCGCGACCGACTGGATGTTGCGGGCGATCTCGCGGGTCGCTTCGCCCTGCTGCTCGATCGAGGCGGAAATGCCGGCAGTGATCTCGCTCATCTCGGCGATGGTCTGGGTGATGCCGGAGATCGCCGTGACCGCGTCGCTGGTCGAGGTCTGCATCGCCGCGACCTGGGCGGAGATTTCCTCGGTCGCCTTCGCGGTCTGGTTCGCCAGCGCCTTGACCTCGGAGGCCACGACCGCGAAGCCCCGGCCGGACTCGCCGGCGCGCGCCGCTTCGATGGTGGCGTTGAGCGCGAGCAGGTTGGTCTGCGCCGCAATCGAGTGGATCAGCTTGACGACCTCGCCGATCTTCTCGGCGCCGGTCGAGAGCACCTGCACGGTGGCGTTGGTGCGCTCGGCATCGCTGACGGCCCGGCTCGCGACTTCGGTCGAACGCGTGACCTGGCGGGAGATTTCCGCAACCGAGCTCGACAATTCTTCGGCGGCCGCGGCAACCGTGCCGACATTGCCGGAGGCTTTTTGCGAGGCGGCGCCGACCGTCGCCGCACGCGACGAGGCGTCGCTGGCCGTCGCGGTCATCGACTGCGCCGTGCTCTGCATGCCGGCGGCGGCCGAGGAGACCGAGCGGACGATGCCATTGACGCTGCGTTCGAAATCGCTGGCGATGCCCTCCATCGCGCTGCGACGTTCCGCCGCGGCACGCTCCTTGGCATCGGCCTCGGTCTTCTCGAGGCCGCGGATGCGGACCGCGTTGTCCTTGAAGATCTGGACGGTCGAGGCCATCGCGCCGACCTCGTCGCCGCGACCAACCCCGGGAATCTCACCCTCGAGCTTGCCGTCGGCGAGATCCTTCATGCGGGCGCCGAGCAGCTCCAGCGGGCGACTGATGCCGCGGCTGATCAGCCAGGCAACGCCGCCGGCGACGATGACGATGCCGAGCATGGCAAGACCTAGCAGCCAGTAGACCGGGCCCATCTTGGCGTCGATGTCGCTGAGATAGGCGCCGGTGCCGAGATACATGTCGAAACCGGGCACCGCGACGGCGTAACCGATCTTGCTGATCGGCGTCTCCTGGCCGGGCTTCACGTAATCATAATAGAGCAGGATCGAGCCGTTGGCCTTGACGCCGTCCATCAGCTCGACGGAGAGCTTGCGGCCGTTGGTCACGACATCCATGCGGTTGGTGCCGATCTGCTTCGGATCGGGCGCGAGCTGGGTGATGCCGTCATAGGACGTGCCGAACAAATAGCCCGAGCCGTTGTCATAGGTCATCGCGTTGCCGTAGCGGCGAAGGTCGGCCAGCGCCGCATCCTTGGTCAGCTCGCCGGCATCGACGCGTTTCTTCAGCGCCGCGGCGTAGTTGCGACCCAGGTCGACGATCGACTTGGCCTGGTCGATGCGCGCATTCACCATCTCGCGCTTCATCAGATAGCCGGCGAGAACACCGGAGAGGCAAAGGCCGAACAGGGTGACGCCGACAAGGATACCGAGCTTGGGGGCGATCTTCAGATTGCTCAACTTCACGGGACAGCTCCGGCAACAATGGGATACGGGCGCGCAAGGGAATCGATAAATTTGATTCAACTTTTAGTGTGTGACCTCTTATCAACCTGTTACGGGCGGCTCCGTAGAAGCCCGGACGGAAGGCCGAAACAGTCGAATAAATCGCCGCAGCGGCAACCGACGATTGTACGCGACCGCTCCGATTTCGCGTAAAAGACGCAAAGGCCCGCCCACAAGGTGCGGGTCACAACAAGAACCGACAGACCAAATCGGGAGCAGGAAATGCCGAAATACAGGGTGGTGACGCCGAAGGGCGCGAGCTTCACGGTCGCAGGCAGCGACTATTCCTTCGAGCGCGAGGCGCTCGATCCGATCGATGCCGAGATCGTCGAAGCCCCCGCCAATGAGGCCGAGTTCATCGCCGCCGCGAAAAACGCCGATGCCATCTACGCCAAGGGCATCCCCATCACCAAGTCGATCATCGACGCACTTGATAGCTGCAAGGTGATCACGCTCGGCTCGGTCGGCGTCGACAGCGTCGACGTGAAGGCCGCGACCGCCCGCGGCATTCCCGTCACCAACATTCCCGACACCTTCATCGAGGAGGTCGCCGACCACGCCATGATGCTGCTGCTCGCCGGCTTCCGCCGCCTGGTCGAGCAGGACAGGATGGTGCGCGACGGGCGCTGGGCCGAAGGCCGGCCAGCGCTGTTGAAGATCCCACGGCTGATGGGCCAGACGCTCGGCTTCATCTCGTTCGGCCGCGTCGCGCGTGCAGTTGCGAAGCGCGCCGCCCCGTTCGGCCTGCGCATGATGGCCTACGATCCCTTCATCCAGGAAACGCTGATGTACGACCATGGCGTGATCCCGGCGACGCTGAACGAGGTGCTGTCGCAATCGGACTTCGTCTCGATGCACGCCCCGGCAAGGCCCGAGGTGCATCACATGCTCACCGAGAAGCACTTCCGGCAGATGAAGAAAGGCTCGGTCTTCATCAATACCGGCCGCGGCGCCACCGTTGACGAGGAAAGCCTGATCAAGGCGCTCCAGGAGGGCTGGATTGCGCATGCCGCCCTCGACGTGCTGGAGAAGGAGCCGCCGTCGCACAACAATCCCATCCTCAGCATGGAGAACGTGACGCTGACCGCCCATGTCGCCTCGGCCTCGGCACGGTTCGACGAGGCGCGCAAGCGCCGGGTGGGCTACGAATTGTCACTGGTGCTTCAGGGCATGTGGCCGGTAAGCTGCGTCAATCCGTCGGTGCTGCAGAACACCGCGCTTCGCCGCTGGCAACCCGTCAGCATGGATCGCGGACCGAACAGCTAGGCGGCCGGCGCCAAGCGCGCCGGGAATCGGAACGGCCCTTCACCGGCGATCAACGCCGGGAAGGGAGACATCATAGGGAGGAACTGATGAGGAACGACATCACGCGTCGTGATGCCTTGGTGCTGGGCCTATCTGCTACGGCGCTCGCGGCAACCGGTGTTGCAGCGCACGCCCAATCCGCGATCAAGGCCGCGGACGTCCCCGCCCCAAAATTGCCGATCGAGAAGGGCGCGTCCTTGCGCATGCTGCGGCCGGTGCGCTTCGTCCAGGCCGACGAAGACGTATTCCGCGCCAACGCAGCCAAATTCACCAAGGAAACCGGGGTCGAGGTCAAGGTCGACTTCGTCGGCTGGGAAGACATCAACCAGCAGACCGCGGTGACCTCGAATTCCGGCGCCGGCCCCGACATCATCATCGGCTTCTCCGACGCGCCGCACATCTATGTTGACAAGCTGATCGAGCTGACCGACGTCGCCGACTATCTCGGCAAGAAGTATGGCGGCTGGCAGAACCTTGCGAAGGCCTACGGCAAAAAGGCCAAGAGCGATACCTGGATCGGGCTGCCGTTCGGGGCCACCGCCGGTCCCCTGATCTATCGCAAGTCCATCCTCAAATCCGTCGGGTTCGACAAGGCGCCGGACGATCATGCCGGGCTCCTGGACCTCTGCAAGAAGCTGCAGAAGGCCGGCAAGCCCGCTGGCTTTGCGCTGGGCAATGCCGTCGGCGACGGCAACGGCTTTGCGGACTGGATGATGTGGTCGCACAATGCCTCGCTGCTGGATGAGGAAGGCAATGTCACCATCAACAGCAAGGAGACCATCGCGGCGCTGAATTTCGTGAAGGAGCTCTACCCGACCTTCATCGCCGGTACGCCGTCCTGGAACGACGTCAGCAACAATCGCGCCTATTCCTCGCAGGAAATCGGGCTGACGGCGAACGGCGTCTCGCTGTATTTCTCCCTGAAGAACGATCCGGCGACCGCGGCGATCGCCGAGGATTCCGAACATCAGCTGCTGCCGAAGGGCCTTGCACCGATCTCACCGATGTCGGGACTGACGCTGAACGCCATGGTGTTCAAGCACAGCCAGTATCCGAACGCGGCGAAGGCCTTCCTGCAGTTCATGCTGGAGAAGGACCAGTACGAGCCGTGGCTCAACGCCAACAGCGGTTACTGGTCGCAACCGCTTGCGGCTTACGCCGATGCGGCGGTGTGGAAGGGCGATCCCAAGGTCGCGATCTTCAGGGACACCATGAACAGCACGTATTACGCCGGCTACAAGGGTCCGATTTCGACCGCCACAGGTGCGGTGCGTGCGGACTATGTGACGGTGCAGATGTTCGCCTCGGTCGCGACCGGTGCGGCGACGCCCGAAGCCGCGGCTGCGGAAGCGGAACAGCGCTGCAAGCGGTACTTCCGCAGGCAGAGGTAGCGCCGACGACAACGCGGCCGTCATTGCGAGGACCGACGCGACGAAGCAATCCAGACTGCAACTGCGGAGGCAGACTGGATTGCTTCCGCCTTCGCCAAGGCTACGGCGGACAAGTCGCTTCGCTCGCAATGACGGTGTGGTAACAGCCTAGAACAGGACAACGACCCGATGTCCGTGACCACCCTCTCCTCCCCCGTACTGGCGCACCGGCAGCAATCCTGGCTGGTGCGGCTGTTCGACTACAAGCCGTTCCTGATCGTGATGTGCCTCGCGCCTGCGATCGGGCTGCTCGCCGTCTTCCTCACCTACCCGCTCGGTCTCGGCATCTGGCTCGCCTTCACCGACACCACGATCGGCCGACGTGGCGTCTTCGTGGGCCTTGAGAATTTCCAGTATCTGCTCACCGATCCCCTCTGGTGGGGCGCGGTGTTCTACAGCGTGTTCTATACGGCGGTCGCGACCTTCGGAAAGTTCGCGCTCGGCTTCTGGCTCGCGCTGCTGCTCAACAACCATTTTCCGTTCAAGAGCCTGCTCCGCGCCATCGTGCTGCTGCCCTGGATCGTGCCGACGGTGCTCTCGGCGCTGGCGTTCTGGTGGATCTACGATCCGCAATTCTCGATCATCTCCTATTTGCTGGTCGACGTGCTGCATTGGCGCACCACCAACATCGACTTCCTCGGCGCGCCCTGGCCGGCGCGCTTCTCGCTAATCGCGGCGAATATCTGGCGCGGCATTCCCTTCGTCGCGATCTCGCTGCTCGCGGGCCTGCAGACCATTTCGCCCTCGCTCTACGAGGCCGCGATGCTCGACGGCGCCAGCGCCTGGCAGCGCTTCCGCTACATCACCTTCCCGATGATGATGCCGATCCTCGCCATCGTCATGACCTTCTCGATCATCTTCACCTTCACGGACTTCCAGCTCGTCTACGCCATCACCCGCGGCGGCCCGGTGAACTCGACCCATTTGCTGGCGACGCTCGCGTTCCAGCGCGGCATTGCCGGCGGCGAGCTCGGCGAAGGTGCCGCGATCGCGGTGTCGATGATCCCGTTCCTGGTGTTCGCGACGCTGTTCTCATATTTCGGCCTGGCGCGCCGCAAGTGGCAGCAGGGAGAGAGCAATGACTGATACCGTCGCCCAAACTGCCGTGGCCGACGCGAAGGCGGCGCCCGATACCATGGCCTGGGATTCCGGGCTGCGGCGGCTGATGATGATCTACCTGCCGCTCGGCTGCTTCGTGCTGATCCTGCTGTTTCCGTTCTACTGGATGGCGATCACGTCGTTCAAGCCGAACGCCGAGCTGATGAACTTCAAGGATCACAACCCGTTCTGGATCACCTCGCCGACGCTGGCGCACGTCAAGCACCTGCTGTTCGACACCGCCTATCCGCGCTGGCTGTGGACAACGATGATCGTTGCGATCGGCTCGACCACGCTGTCGCTGATCGCGAGCACGCTCGCCGCCTACGCCATCGAGCGGCTGCGCTTCCGCGGCAGTCCCTATGTCGGCCTCGGCATTTATCTCGCCTATCTCGTGCCACCGTCGATCCTGTTCATTCCGCTCGCCACCGTCGTGGTGCAGTTCGGCCTGTTCGACTCACCGATGGCGCTGATCCTGGTCTATCCGACCTTCCTGGTGCCGTTCTGCACCTGGCTCCTGATCGGCTATTTCAAGTCGATTCCCTACGAGCTCGAGGAATGCGCGCTGGTCGACGGCGCGACGCGCC
This sequence comes from Bradyrhizobium sp. 613_E4_N2_2, assembly GCF_052075995.1. NCBI lineage: Bacteria > Pseudomonadati > Pseudomonadota > Alphaproteobacteria > Hyphomicrobiales > Nitrobacteraceae > Bradyrhizobium > Bradyrhizobium sp. 613_E4_N2_2. The sequence goes on along the minus strand of NZ_CP197234.1, from coordinate 1,449,238 downwards.
TCCAGATCCTGCGTCGGATCACGCTGCCGCTGGCGGTGCCCGGGCTGATCTCGGCCGGCATCTTCTCCTTCACGCTGTCCTGGAACGAGTTCATCTACGCGCTCGCCTTCATCCAGAGCGGCGCCAACAAGACCGTGCCGGTCGCGATCCTGACCGAGCTCGTCACCGGCGACGTCTACCAGTGGGGCGCGCTGATGGCCGGCTCGCTGCTCGGCTCGCTGCCGGTTGCGATCTTCTATTCGCTGTTCGTCGATTACTACGTGTCCTCGCTGACCGGCGCGGTGAAGGAGTAACACGAGCTAAGCAAGCCGCTCCTTAAGGCGCGGCGTGGCCCAGTCGAGAAAAGATCGGAGCTTGAGCGGCTCGGGCTTGCGCTCCGCATAGACGATATGCACCGGCCATGGCGCCTGTTCGAATGGCTCCAGCATCAAAACGAGCTTTCCTGCGCGCCGTGCGGCTTCCATCTTGTACGACATGACGCGAGTGATGCCGGCACCCGCGATCGCGGCTTCGACCGCAGCCTCGGAGTCGCTCAAAGTCAATCTCGACCGGATCGGCACCGCTACTTCGCGGCCGTCGATGACGAACTTCCAGTTCCGCTGAGCCGCGAGGCTGTCGATACTGATACAGTCATGAGCAGCCAGATCGGCAGGCACCTTCGGTTGGCCGTGCTTGGCAACATAACCGGGACTCGCACAGAGCACGAACCGGACCGAGCCGACTCGGGTCGCGATCAGGTTGCTGTCCGGGAGGTTGCCGATGCGAACCGAAATGTCGATATTCTCCTCGGCCGTGTTGACAATGCGGTCGGTCAGGACGAGCCGCAGCGCGATGTCTGGAAAGGCATCCATGAATTCGAGCGCGATCGGCAACAGGTGCATGTGTCCGAGCCCCCAGGGCGACGTGACCGCGAGATCTCCTTTCGGAATCCTGTACTCGCCGGAGACCTCGCGCTCCGCGTCGTCTACCTGCCCGATAATGCGCTTGCAGGCTTCGATGTAGGATCGTCCGACATCGGTCAGCTTCATCTGGCGCGAGGATCGCTGAAATAGTTGGGCCTTCAACCGCGCCTCCAGCTCGGCGACCGTGCGGCTGACTGTCGCGACCGGCGTGTTGAGGCGCCGCGAAGCGGCTGAAAAGCTTCCTGTCTCAGTGACCGCGACGATCACCGACATTGCCTCCAACCGGTCCATCGGATACGCTTTCCATATCTTGAGAAGGTGCTTCTCAAGCATACCGTCTGCTCCCCACAGCGACAATCGGCTACGCGGTGGATATGCGCAAAGCCGCCGTGCGTTTTGAATGCCGTCGCCCGGCCGTCAATCGAGGACGCTATGGAGTTAGAGACCAGAGCCCTGCTGTCGCGCCGCAATTTCTGTCTCTGCTGCCTGAGCGGTGCGGCGATTGCCGCTACTAACGGTTGGCTTTCGCCGCGGCAGGCCTACGCTGAAGCGCGAGGCCTTGTCAGCCTGATCAAGGACAGTGCGGCGACATCGCCGATCACCACGCACAAACTCCGAGGCAACATAGCCGTGCTCGAAGGCTCCGGCGGAAATGTCGCGGTCCTGACCGGTCCCGACGGCAAGGTTTTAGTCGATGCCGGCATCCGCGTCTCGCGTCCCCAGCTCACCAAAGCGATGGCCGATCTCGGCGCCGATCCCGTCACCCATCTCGTCAACACCCACTGGCATTTCGATCACGCCGATGGCAACGAATGGCTCCATTCCGCTGGCGCCAGGATCATCGCGCAGGAGAACACGCGAAAGTACCTCCTCGAAGTTCAGCGCGTAGAGGACTGGGACTACAATTTCCTTCCGCTGGGACCAGGCGGCATCCCCAGCGACGTATTTTCCAGCTCCTATGAGCTCAGACTCAACGGAACCTCGATCGGCCTGAAATATTACGGGCCCGCGCATACCGACAGCGACATCTCCGTCACCTTTGCAGAAGCCAACGTCGTTCATGTCGGCGATACCTTCTGGAACGGCATCTATCCGTTCATCGATTACTCGACCGGCGGCAGCATCAACGGGATGATCGCGGCTTCCGAAGCCAATCTCGCAGCGACCGGACAGGATACGATCGTGATCTCCGGTCACGGCAAGCCGGTTGGCAACAGAGCCGAACTCCAGGCGTTTCGCGACATGCTGGTGACGATCCGCGACAACGTCGCCCGTCTCAAGAGCCAGGGACGAACGCGGGACGAAGCCGTGGCCGCCAAACCGACCGCGGCCTTCGATGCGATATGGGGGCAGTTCGTGATCGACCCCGGCTTCTTCACCCGGCTTGTCTACCAAGGCGTTTGAAGCCGCGGACGACTGACGTCCGCAAAGCCACCGATTCTGGACAGGGAGATCGACATGAAAAGTGCAGAGGTCATGCCGCCACAAACCCGTATCGATCGTCGTTGCCTGGTCGTTGGATTGTCCGGATTGGCCGTTGCCACTGCTTCACCGGATGCATCGGCGAAACCGCAGCGCGACAGCCGCGGCACCACCGGTTCTTATCCGGTCGTCTACCATCGAACCAAATCCGTCGACGGGATCAAGATCTTCTACCGCGAAGCGGGGCCCAAGGATGCACCGGTGGTGCTACTGCTCCACGGCTTTCCGACCTCCTCGCACATGTTTCGCAACCTGATCCCGGCTCTGGCGGACCGCTATCACGTGATCGCTCCCGACTACCCCGGCTACGGCCAGAGCGACATGCCACCGCGCACATCGTTCAAATACACCTTCGATCGCTTCGGCGAACTCGTTGACGGCCTGCTCGGCCAGCTCGGTGTCACCCGCTATGCGATGTACGTCATGGATTACGGCGCCCCGGTCGGCTGGCGGCTGGCGCTCAAGCATCCCGAGCGCGTCAGCGGCCTGATCGTGCAGAACGGCAACGCCTATGACGAAGGGCTGAAGGAGTTCTGGAATCCGATCAAGCAATACTGGGCCGACGGGTCCGATACCAGCCGACAGGCATTGATGAAGCTGGTCACGCTGGAAACGACGAAATTCCAGTACACCGACGGCATGTCGGACGTGAGTCGGATTTCACCCGACAATTGGGTACAAGATCAGGCGCTGCTCGACCGGCCCGGCAACAGCGATATCCAGATGGACCTGTTCTACGATTACCGGACCAATCTGCCGCTGTATCCCGCGGTGCAAGCCTACTTCCGCAAGTACAAGCCGCCGACGCTGATCGTCTGGGGCAAGAACGATTTCATCTTCCCGGCCGACGGCGCCCATCCCTACAAGCGCGACCTGCCGCAAGTGGAGTTTCACCTGATCAACACCGGTCATTTCGCGCTCGAGGACAGGTTCGACGAGATGGTTCCGCTGATCCGCGACTTCCTCGCCCGCAAGATCGCCTGATAACCTGGAAGGAACGAACATGAACGCGGCCCTCCACGTCGTGGCCGCTCTGGCGGTCTCCACAATGTTTGCGGCAGCCGCCGTCGCCCAAAGCGCCCGCGACGTGCGCGGGCCCTCTCCGCTAGTTGCCATCGACAAGCAGGCGCCCGCCCGCCTGATAGTCGATCCACCGCTGGCCGAACAACTGGCGCAGGGCCTCGTCTTCATCCAGTACACCACGGAAAATCTCCGGATCGTGCCGGTGTTCGGCAAGGGCGCGCTCGACGTGTCGCCGCGCATCGGTCACGTCCACATCACGGTCGATGATGCGCCCTGGCATTTTGTCGATGCCAGTGGCGAGACCGTGATCGTGGTCGGACTGCCTCCGGGCCCGCACAAGGTACTGTTCGAGTTGGCCGATCCCACGCACCGCGTGATCGACAGCAAGACCATCAGCTTCGAGATTCCGGCGCGCTCTCCGGCACCGCCGAAACAATAGCTGCTGCGGCGTTTGGCCCGCTTTCACAAAACTGCAACATGCGATCCGCATAAGGCGTCGTCCACTAACAGGAGACGCACATGCGCGCGACTTTTCTCAGCACCGTCGCAACGATCATTCTCACCGCGAGCACCGCGCTTGCACAGAACGAGGGTGAATTCCCGGCGAAGCTCGCCGGCCACGTGGTGATGCCGGCCGCAACGTTCATCGACGCGCCGGCTGACGCCCCTGCCGATCTCAAGACCTCGGGCAAGTACACCACCGGCAAGCGCGTCGACGCGCTCGGCACCGTGATGGGCAAGTCCTATGAGCGGGCGACCGGCGTCTCGCTGCCCTTCAAGGGCCAGCCGCTGCAGGGCCATTCCGGCATCAAGCACATGTCCGACGGCAGCTACTGGGTCATCACCGACAACGGCATGGGCGCGCGCGCCAACTCGCCGGATTCGATGCTGTACCTGAACCGCTACAAGATGGATTGGGCCAGCGGCAAGATCGAGCGCCAGGAAACCATCTTCCTGCACGATCCCGACAAGAAGGTGCCGTTCCGCATCGTGCATGAGGACACCCAGAAGCGTTATCTCACCGGCTCCGATTTCGACACCGAGGGTTTCCAGATCATCGGCGACACCTTCTGGATCGGCGACGAGTTCGGCCCCTATATCCTGAAGGCCGACAAATCAGGCAAGATCCTCGGCGTGTTCGAGACGGTTGCCGACGGCAAGCCGGTGCGCTCGCCGGACAACTGGGCCGTGGCGACGCCGGGCGCGCCGGGCGCGACCTACACCAACGTCAACCTCCGCCGCTCCAAGGGCTATGAGGGCTTTGCGTCGTCCAAGGACGGCAAGTTCCTCTACGGCCTGCTCGAGGGCCCGCTGTGGGACGCCGACAAGAAGGACTGGGAGAAGGTCGACGGCAAGGAAGCCTCCCGCATCCTCGAATTCGACGTCGCCGCCGAAAAGTTCACCGGCCGCTACTGGCAGTATGTGTTCGAGCAGAACGGCAACGCCATCGGCGACTTCAACATGATCGATCAGGCCTCCGGCCTCATCATCGAGCGCGACAACGGCGAAGGCACCGCCGACAAGGCCTGCCCGCAAGGCACCCGCGGCGAGAACTGCTTCCCCGACATCGCCAAGTTCAAGCGCGTCTACAAGATCGAGCTGACCGACGCCAATGTCGGCAAGCCCGTGCGCAAGATCGGCTATATCGACCTCATGAAGATCCAGGACCCCGACAAGAAGGCGCGCAAGCCGCTCAATGACGGCGTCTACACCCTCCCGTTCTTCACCATCGAGAACGTCGATCGCGTCGACGAGACCCACATCATCGTCGGCAACGACAACAACCTGCCGTTCTCGTCCAGCCGCGATCCCAACAAGGCCGACGACGACGAGTTCATGCTGCTCGAAGTCTCGGATTTCCTGAAGGCGAAGTAAGCCGACGCTCTCTCCTCTCCCTCTTCCCGTTCTTACGGGGAGAGGGCTGGGGTGAGGGGCTCCATCCACGAAGGCGGTGGGAGTGCGACTCGCGGAGAGTCCCCCTCACCCGGAATCCGCGCTTTCAGCGCGCATTCCGACCTCTCCCCGCACGCGGGGCGAGGTAGAAAGAGCGGGCTACCGCACGATAAAGTCCACCGGAACAGTAAAGCTCATCGAGCTGTTCTTGATCTCCGCCGGGATCGGCGGGAACGGCGAGGCCTGGTGGATCATCGACGTGGCCTTGGCATCGAACGCGGCAACGCCGGACGAAGCGATGCGGCTGGACGTGACCTGGCCGTTACGGCCGATCGTGAAACTCACCCGGACCAGCCCGCGCTGACCGTTGCCGCCGGACGGATAGGAGTGAAGGCGCATCAGATGCGCACGGACGCGCTGATTGTAACTCGCAACCAGCGATGCGACCGCGCCCGCGCTCATGGCGGACGCTGCAGGTGCCTCCCGCTCGGCGCGCGGTGGCGCACTGGTGCGAGGCGCGGGGGGCGCCTCTGACGGCTTCTTTGCCTCCGGACGAACTACTTTCGGCTTTTCGGGCGCCGGCTTTTCCTGCGGCACGATTTTCGCGGGCTCCGGCTTGGCCGGTGTCGGCTCGAGCTTCTGCTCCGGCGGCGCCACCACGTCGGGCTTCTCCTGCGGCGGTGTCGGCGCGATGGTCTCCTCGACCGCCTGCCGCTGCATCGGCTCCGGCGGTGAGGCATCGGCCTCCTTCATCACCGGCCCCGGCACGACGTCGTCCGGCGTCGCCTCGGGCGCCGACGTGATCGGCGCCATGTCGATCATGATCGCAGGCAGGGTGACGCCCTGCTCCGGTTGCGACCGCACCCAATTCATCGCGATCACCGCAGCGATGACATGCAACGCCACGATCACCGCGCCCGATGCACCCCAGCGCGCGGTTTCGCGCTCGCCGAGCGGTTCATGCAGGGCAAAAGCGCTCGCCGACATCAGCTGCGTCCGTCAAGGCCGACCAGGGCGACCTTGAGATAGCCGCCATTGCGCAAGGTGTTCATCACTTCCATCAGGTCGCCATAAGAGACAGCCTTGTCTGCGCGCAGATAGATGCGCTCGTCCTTGCGGCCCTTGGTGGCGGCATCGAGCGCCGTGACGAGGCCTTCGCGCGCCATTGTCTCCTCGCCGACGGCCACCGTGAGATCCGGCTTCACCGTCACGAAGGTGGGCTTGTCCGGCCGCGGCGCGGGCTCGGCGGCGGTGGCCGGCAGCTCGACGCCGATGTCGACGGTGGCAAGCGGGGCCGCCACCATGAAGATGATCAGCAGCACCAGCATCACGTCGATGAACGGCGTGACGTTAATCTCATGGGTGACGTCGAGATCGCCGGGGTCGCCGCGCCTCAGCGGCGATCCCCCGCGTGCGCCGAGTTTCGCGGCCATGGCCTACTCCGCCGCCCGCGCCAGGCGGAACTCTCTGTTGTCGCGCTGCCGGCTGACCAACAGCATGAGCTGCGCCGAGGCGTCGCCGAGCAGCGCGCGGTAATTGGCGATGCCGCGGACGAGATGGTTGTAAATCACCACCGCCGGAATAGCCGCGACGAGTCCGAGCGCTGTCGCAAGCAGCGCCTCGGCGATGCCGGGCGCGACCACTGCAAGGCTCGTGGTGTGGCTCTCGGAGATGCCGATGAAGGAATTCATGATGCCCCAGACCGTGCCGAACAGCCCGACGAACGGCGCGGTGGCGCCGATGGTCGCGAGCACGCCGGTGCCGCGCGCGATCTGCCTGGACATCGCCGCCTCGACCCGTTCCAGCCGCAGCGCCACGCGCTCCTGGAGGCCGTCATCGACAATGCCGCCGGAGAGCTCCGCCTCCTTCGCGCAGGACTGGATGAGCTGGGCGACCGCATCATGCGCGTCGCCGGTCCGCTCCGCCGCCTCCGCCAGCTTCATCCTGCCCTCGAGCGCGCGCGTCCGCTGCACGGCGAGCGCGCTCTTGCGGCGCAGCTCGATGGTCTTGGCGAGCCACACCGTCCACGTCACCAGCGAAGCGACGGCGAGCCCGACCATCACCACCTTCACGATGATGTCGGCACCGAGGAACATGCCCCAGGGCGACAGATTGCGCGGCAACAGCGCTTCGTCGATCGCGAAGGCCGGGGCCGGCGCGAGCACCAGCCCAATTGTTAGGATCACATGCCGAAGCCCGAAATTGCTCTGCATCCTGATCTCCCGATCGGCAGAAGGAAATTATGCCACGCCCTGCGCCGCGATCCGGTCCGCCAGCTGACGGAACCGCACGAGCTGATCCGCCCGCAGCGCCCGGGTCTCGTCGCGACCGACAAAGACCTTGAACATGATGCCGCCGTCGGCATTGACGAAGGCGACGAAAGCCGAGGTCTTGCCCATGAAGGGACGCTCGACGAAGGCCAAGGCCGCGCAGCGCTCGTGGCGGAGGTGGCCGTGCAATCCCTTCGGCTGCATCAGGTTGAAATAGCCGCGGCCGACCTCGCCCGCCGGGACCGCGCCCGTGAACTCGAAGATCGCGTCATCCGTGTGCACGATGAGCGTGACCTCGCCCCACGCCGCGATGTCCTGCATGGCGGCGGCGAAATGCTCGCCGCCACCAACGCGCACCATGGACGACGGCAGCGCCTCGATCACCGCGCGCGGAGTGACCTTGCGCTCGCGCGCAACGTCCTCGATCACCGCGCCGGGATTGTCAGCCATATACGCCTTGAGATCGGCGAGATCGGTGCTCAGCATGTCCGGCTCCCTTTCGTGATCCGCCGCGATCTAGGCGGCCGCGTTCGTCTTGCGCTCGGTCATGATGACCTCGAACCCTTCGAACTTGGGATGGCCGAGATAGAGGCTTTCGCCGGTCTTGTTGTCGGCGCGCGCGTGAGCGCGACGGAATTCGTCCGACCGCGTCCAGGCCTCGAACGCCGCCTTGTCGACCCAGACCGTGTGCGAGGAATACAGCGTGTGGTCCTCAAGCAGCGGCCCCTTGAGCAGGTGGAATTCGACGAAGCCGGCCATGCTGCCGAGATAGGATTCGCGGGTGCGCCAGACGGTCTCGAAAGCAGCTTCCGAGCCGAGCTTCACCTGGAAACGATTCATGGCGATGAACATAAGATTTTTCTCCTGTCAGTCTTGTTGATCGGCGAATGCCGAGCGGATGTTTCAGAACGTGCCGAAGCCACGCTGGGACATCAGCGTGGCTCTGGCGGTCAATACGGCGTCCCGTTTGCTGTCGTCGGCGTACTCCTTAGATGCCGCCGAAGTGGTACTTCAGGCCTCCCTTGACCACGAGCCCGGGGCCGGCGCTCGCCCATTTCACGTCGTTTTGCGTATCGCCCGTGCTGCCGACCGGAATGGCGTAAGGCCGGTAGTACTGGTTGAGAAGATTTTCGACCGAGAAGTTCAGCGTGAGATCGGGCCGCGGCTGATACTGGGCGTAGAGGTTGACGAGATCGTACGACGTCGCCGGCGTATAGGTCGGCGGAATGTCGGTGTTCGCGATCACCGACGTCCACATCACCGAGAGGATCAGGGTCCGGTCCAGCAACCGCACGCCGGCGGTCGTCGTGACCTTCTGCGGCGGAACGCTGTACAGGCCAAATCCCGTCTGAAGGTTTTTGCCGTTCTGGTAACTGCCGGAGAGGCCGAAGAACCAGGTGTTCGCGTCGTACATCGCCTCGGCCTCGAGACCCTGGATGCGGGCGGACGCGACGTTCTGATATTGCAGGAACGGAAGCACGGTGATGGAGGGCGCCGGCGGCGGGCCGGTGGGGACCACCAGCGGATTTCCATAGGCGACCTGATCGATGAAGTCGGAGATGTCGTTGCGGAACACGTTGATCTTGCCGCGCAGCGTATCGCCCGCCGTGAACAGATCGTTCTTCTTGATGTTGAAGCCGATCTCCTTGTTCTTGCCGACCTCGGGCCGCAGATTCGGATTCGGGACGAAGCAGAAGGTCGAATCCGCGCCCGGACCCGGCGTGCCCGACGGACAGCGGAAGAACGAGTCGTTGACCGTCGCGCCCGAATGCGGACCGCTGACCAGCGTTTCCGTGATCGACGGCGCGCGATAACCTTCGGCGTAGCTGACATAGGGCGTCACGACCGCCGTGGGAACGAGCCCTACGGTGATCTTCGGCGACAAACGGTCGCCGCCGGACGACGAGGATGCCGAGGAGAGCTGATAATTGTCGTAACGAAGCGCGCCGATCACCTCGAGCATGGAGGTGTAATTGGCCTTCCACTGCACAAAACCGCCGGACACCGTGCGCTGACCGCCAGGCGTCGTCACTTCCGACGTGCCGGTCCTGTCCTGCGTCGACACCTTGTCCTGGAACGCGTCCAGTCCGTAGGTCACCGCGTGACGCCAGCTGCCGGTATCGAAGCGCGTGGTGTTGTACACGTCGACGCCGACCGTATCGAGCAGATATCCGCGGTTGCTGCCGATACAGCCGGACACGGCATTGCCGGGCACGCCGCCGCAGAAGACCGACGGCGTCGTGCTGGTATGCGCGGTCTTGACCTGGTCGTTCTCGGTGCGATTCCAGTAGACCTTCGCATCCCAGTCGAACCACTGGTCATCCGGCTGCGAATATTTCCAGCCGAGCGTCGTGGTGTAGTTCTTGACGTCGGACCTGTAGATCGACGTGCCGCTCAGGTTGTTGGCGCCGTTCGCATTGGTCGAGTTGGGATCGCCGGCACGGCGTGGCGGCTGACCCACGCTGTAGATGTCCTCCTGGAAGATGGTGCCGAGCTTGATCTCGTGCCCGTCGGCCGGGCGCACCGTCAGCTTAGCGATACCGCTGGTGAGCCGGTTGCCGGTATTGGCGACCTCGAAGCCAGTGCCGTCTTTGTAGCTCTCCTGCGTCGAATAGGTGCCGCCCGCGAACACGTCCACATTCGGATTGACGTGAACACCGCCGAAGGCCGAACCGAGCGCGCGTCCGTAATTGCTGCCAAGGATGGTCTTGACGTCGACGCCCCAGCGCTCGCCGGCACGCACGACGTCCTCGATATCCTTGGTGCGGAACGACGCCACGCCGCCGATCGCACCTGAGCCGTAGATGTTGGCGGTCGGACCACGAACGATGTCGATGCCGCTGATCAGCTCGGGGTTGAGAAAGAACGAGCCGTTGGCGAAATGGCCCGTGCGCTGATAGTTCTGCCGCGCGCCGTCGACGACGACGGCGACCCGGCCGAAATCCTGCAGGCCGCGGATATTGATCGAGGTCGACGGCTCGTCACCGCGGTTCTGAACCCATACGCCCGGCACATTATAGATGAGATCGCCGACCGTGCTGGCCTGGCGACTTTGGATCTGCGACGACGTCACGACGCTGACCGGTGCGAGCGCATCGACCGCGCGCTCTTCGGTCTTGGACGCCGCGGCCGTGATGGTGTCGAGCGCCTGGACGCCGACGATCGCCTGCGCGCGCGCATCCCACACGCTGGTGCTGGCCTGCTGCGGCTGAACAGCTTGCGGCTTGGCCGGATTGCGCTTGGCCTGCTTGGGCTTCGCCGGCTTGGATGATTGCGCGGTTTGATCTGCGGTCTGCGCAAAGCTGCTCACCGGCGACACCGCCGCAATTGAAACCACCGACGCGCCCAAAATCAGCGCGCGCGAATACCTAGCCCCGTCAGCCATACACCCAACCCAATCATGATATGTCTTGTTTGGCTGGCGTGCGCTCGCGCGGCGAGCGACTGGCTGGCTATTCTCTGGTGCAGGCCCCCCGGCCCGCATTGTTCCATTTGGTTACGTGGCAACACCCTGACGGTCAATGTCATCGGGTTGCAGTTTATATCGATTGTAAATTGCCGCCGTTGGAATGCGCCTGATGCCGCTTATACAAACAAGACGCATCTGAAATCTCGAAAGCGCATCACACCTACCATGTCAGCAACGTCCGGAGACAATAGCGGCGATGCGGCAGGGCCGACACAAAGCCCTTCTGCAACAACGAGAAGTTTGACCATACGCGGGAGCCGGATCGACAGCCGCGAGCTGTTTGCGGCGGAGCGCGAGATCATCATCGCGCATGGCGAGGACGCCTATCGCCTTCGCCTGACCTCGCAGAACAAGCTGATCCTGACGAAGTAACCTGCAATGACATTTTGTCGCACCCTCGCAAACCTCATGTTCACCGGCACCATCGCGCTCGCCTCGACCGCGCACGCCGCCGGTATCACGGTGCATGATGCGCGCAATCGCGATGTCGCCGTTGCCGACTTCGCCCGCACGGTCTCGATCGGCGGCGCCATCACCGAGATCCTCTATGCGCTCGGGCTGGAGAGCCGCCTGGTCGGCGTCGACACCACGAGCCTCTATCCGGCGGCGGCGCTGCACGACAAACCCAATGTCGGCTACATGCGCCAGATTTCGGCCGAGGGCGTGCTGGGCCTCAACCCGACCCTGATCCTGGCGATCCAGGGATCGGGCCCGCGCGAGACCATGGACCTCCTGGAGACGGCGAAGGTGCCGCTGGTGCTGGTGCCCGAGACCTTCTCGGAGGAAGGCCTGATCGAGAAGATCAAGCTGGTCGGCCATGCCATGGGCGTCGATGCGCGCGCCGAATGCCTGAGCACCGCAGTGGCTACGGATCTTGCGCAGCTGCGCGCACTGCGTGCCAAGGTCACGAAGCCGGTCCGCGTGATGTTCGTGATGTCGCTCCTGAACGGACGGGCGATGGTCGCCGGTCACAAGACCGCCGCCGACGAGATCATCCAGCTTGCAGGCGCCACCAACGCGGTCGAGGATTACGACGGCTACAAGAACATCGGCGACGAGGCGATCGTCGCGGCAAAACCCGACGTCGTGCTGTCGATCGAGCGCGGCAAGGATTCACTGCAGGCCGACGCGGTCTACGCCCATCCCGGCTTCGCCCTGACGCCGGTCGCGGCCAACAAGAGCTTCATCACGATGGACGGGCTCTATCTGCTCGGCTTCGGCCCGCGCACGGCCGCGGCGGCCCGCGATCTCTCCGTCAAACTCTATCCGGCATTGGCTAACGGCGGCGCCTTCACGTCGGCTCTGTCGGCGGCGAACTGCCGGCAATGAGCGTGGCGATCGGGACGGACTCGCGGAGCCCGCGGCGCGCGGGCGCAGGACGGCGATTTACGTCGGTTGCCATTCCCCTGCTCCTGGTGATCCTCGCGGCCACCGCCATCGTCGCGCTGACCGTGGGCGCAGCCGGCATTCCCCTCTCCCGCCTGCCCGCTGCGCTCGGCCTTGCCGGCAACTCCGCCGCCGATGCCATGACGGCGCGCGACCAGCTCGTGCTGTGGTCGATCCGGATTCCCCGGATCGCGGCGACCGCGATGGTCGGCGGCCTGCTCGCCGCGGCCGGCGCCATCATGCAAGGACTGTTTCGTAACCCGCTCGCCGATCCCGCGCTGGTCGGCGTCTCCAGCGGCGGCGCGCTCGCGGCGGCAAGCGCGATCGTGTTCACGGACTCGCGCTTCGGCGAGACGCTGCGTTTCCTTCAAACCGAGCTGTTGCCGCTCGCGGCCTTCGCGGGCTCGCTGGCCACGACCGCGATCCTTTACGGCATCTCCAGCCGCGCGGGGCGGACCTCGATCGCGATCTTCCTGCTCGCCGGCGTCGCCATCACCGCCATCACTAATGCCGGCATCGGGCTTCTGGTGTTCATCGCCGACGACCGCCAGCTTCGCGACATTACATTCTGGCTGCTGGGGTCGATGAGCGGCGCGACCTGGACCAAGGCCGCCGTGCTCGCGCCGATCCTCATCATCGGGCTCGGCGCCTGCGCGTATATTGCGCGCGGCCTCGACCTGCTGGTGCTCGGCGAGGCCGACGCGTTTCACGGCGGCGTCGACGTCGAGCGCCTCAAGCGGATCTCGATCGTCATGGTCTCCGCCATGACCGGGGTCGCGGTGTCGATCAGCGGCGTCATCGGCTTCGTCGGCATCGTCGTACCGCATCTGCTCCGTCTCGTTATTGGACCTGCGCATCGCCTGCTGCTGCCGGCCTCGGTGCTGCTCGGCGCGATCCTGATGGTCGGCGCCGACACGCTGGCGCGCACGATCGTGGCGCCCGCGGAGATGCCGATCGGCATCTTGACCGCCGCGGTCGGCGCGCCTGTCTTCCTCGGCATCCTGCTGCGCCAGCGCGGGCTCGCCTCGCTATGAGCGCCGTGATCGAGGCGCGATCTCTCAGCAAGCGCGCCGGCCGCGCCACGCTGCTCGATGGCGTCGGCCTGTCGGTTGAAGCCGGCGAGATGGTCGCGATCATCGGCCCGAACGGCGCCGGCAAGTCGACGCTGCTGCGGCTGCTCTCCGGCGATCTCCGCCCGAGCGAGGGCGAGGTGCACCTGAAGCAGCGCGACATCAGCAGTTATACGCCGCGCGAGCTTGCCGCGCGCCGCGCGATGCTGTCCCAGCACATCAACGTCACCTTCCCGTTCACGGTCGAGGAGATCGTGCTGATGGGTGCGGGCGACCGCAGCCTGCGCGATGCCGTGTCGCTCGTCGACGCCGCGCTGGACGAGGTTGGCCTCGCACATTTCCGCGCACGGCAATTGCCGACGCTATCGGGCGGCGAGCAGCAGCGCACCCATTTCGCCCGCGTTCTGGTGCAGCTCGCCTGCGGCGAATCGGAACACGGTCCGGGGCTCCTGTTGCTGGACGAGCCGACATCGAGCCTCGATCTGCGTCACCAGATCGACCTCGTCGAAGCCGCGCGCCGCCGCGCCGCAGGCGGCACGGCTGTCATCGCGATCCTGCACGACCTCAACCTCGCGATCCGCTTCGCCGACCGGCTGATCGTCCTGAACGGCGGCAGGCTCGCCGCCGACGGCCCGCGTGCCGATGTCGTTACACGGGAGACCATCCGCGACATCTTCGAGATCGACGCCGTCGTCCATCAGGCCGACGACGGCGTGCCCTACGTGCTGCCGCAATCGATGCGGCCGGCGGCGCGAGCCGAACTGCCTCCGCGGTGAAGCTGCGCTCCCTCGCCCCGCTTGCGGGGAGAGGGTTGGGGTGAGGGGGAGTCTCCGCGGGGACGGTGAAAGTTGAATTCGCGGAGAGTCCCCCTCACCCGGATTGCATCTTCGATGCAATCCGACCTCTCCCCGCAAGCGGGGCGAGGTAAGAGGGCGTCACGCCTCAGGCTCCTAACCCGCCGGCACGATCACCATGCCCTTGTCCTTGGGCCAGCGGACGCGCCAGGCGAACTTGATCTCCTTGATCTCGCCGGGTTTTGCGTCGAACGCCCATTCCAGCACGCCGCGCTTGTCGCGCAGATTGGTGGTCGTGGGCGGCGTGGTCGAGGACAGCATCTCGACGCCAATATCCTCGTTCTCGCTGACCGGAAGTTGATCCTCGATCGCGATGCGGATCGGGAAGTCGTGCCCGTTGCGGACGACGGTGCGGAACGAACGCGTGTCGGTCTTGGAGGACGAGATCACGCCGGCCGTGCCTTCGTTCTGCCTGATGACGGTGCGCTCGATCTTGATCTTGTCGTCGGCGCCGAAGCCGAGCCGGATCGCGTCGTTCCGCGCGGCGGTCGAAAATTTGCTGCGACCGACGAACGTGCCGTCGCGGAAGATCGCGACCTTACCGGGCAGCAGATTGGTATCCTCGGCAAGCTTGAATGACGCCTCGAGGTAAGCGGTGGGATCCGCGACCGGGGCGGCGCGGATGGCGAGGTCGGGCGTCACTGTCATGGAGGAGATGAGCAGGCTCTTGGCGCCCTCATTGGCGCCAAGACTGACGCGGCCGCTGATCTGATACACGGCCTGGAAATCACCGATCTCGGCGTTGGCCTGCTGCTCGTCCGCGCGCTCACGCAGTTCGGGCTCCGCCGCTTTCGCCATCGCCGGAGATTGCGCCTGCCGCGTCATCGGCTGCGCGGGCATCGCCATGTCCGACGCCGCGCCCAATGCCAGCGGCTTCGGCAGTTGCGGATACCTCACCACCAGCGAATTCAGCTCCGGCGCGCTACCGCCGCGGCTGACGCGAACGGTGGAAACGCCGAGGCTGACATTCGACCAGTCTTCGCCGGTCGACTGTGTAACCTCGGCGCGGCGAACCAGCTCGAGCTGCGGCTTGCGGTCCTTGGCACCGGTGTCGAGCCGGGCGTCATACAGCGGCAGCCAGCGCGCATTGCGGACTGCATAAGTCACCCGCAACGTCGCCTTCGTCGCGGCGGCGGAAGCGACATCGATGCGAACCTCGAGCTTGCTCGGCGGCTTGGCCGAACGCTCCGCTTCAAGTTGCGCGAGCTGCCGATCGATCTCGCGCTGCTTTCGCGTGGCGTCGCGGATCGCTGTGTCGGCGGTCGCGATCTCCTCGGCGACCGCGGTAAAGGCTGCGCGCCATTCGGTGATCGGCCGAGCCTCCCCCTTCTCGCCAAGGCCGGCGGGAGAAGCCTCGGCAAAGTGCTGCGCGAATTTGCGCCGGGCGTTGGCCGCGTCGATGTCGCCTTGCAGATCGGCGCGCTGATCCTTCAACGCCTCGATGCGCTTATCGAGCTCGGGCAGATTCGCGGGTTGTGCCGCGCGCGGCGGCCGCGCGTCGATGGTCCCGATGGTCAGTTTTGCGCCCGCCTCGCCCTCGACACGGAGGGAGGACGGATCGAGCGAGAGCGGAAAGTCCTTGGCGACCAGCGTGCTGTCGCCGGAGGCGAGGTCCAGCGCGATGATACGGGTGACGGTGGCGCCGTCCGGATAGACCGTGACGGTGTCGATGGCCGATGTGGCGTCCACATCGGCGGCCCATGATGGCGACGCGGCCGCCATGGTCACCAGAACCAGGCTCGTCGTTGCCAAACATCTTGCGGTGATGCGCATAAAGTCCCTCCTGCCGTATCGCCGCGCCGCCAGCCGGACGCGTGCGATCGAATGCCTCGCCAACATGGTTGGACGCGGCAGGGAAGGAACTGGTTCGATTGGGGTTTCCTTGGGGCGCCGCCGCGGCCGCACCAAGGCCGCGGAACGTGTCGTCGACTCGCGGCGAAGCCGTTAAACCTAGGTCCTTAAACCGGGGTGGGCGAACCCTGGCCGAAGATGCGGCGGAGCAGATCGGTCACGTTGCGGGCGCCGGCCTTCTTCAGGATGCCTGCGCGGTAGCCTTCGACCGTCCGCGCACTCAGATGTATGCGCCGGGCGATCTCCTTGTTGGTCAGGCCGGCAGCAAGGTGCTCGAGCACATCGACTTCGCGCCCGGTCAGGGGCTCGCAGCCGGGCAGCCAGCGTTGCCGGTTTGAACCCGGCTGCGCGAACTCGTCGATGGCAGCATCGATCCGGTCGACGATGTCGCGGGTGCGGAACGGCTTCTCGATGAAGTCGGCCGCGCCGCTCTTGATCGCGTCGACCGCCATGGCGATGCTGCCGTTCGCCGAGGTCACCAGAACCGGCGCCATGCAGTTCTCCTCGCGCAGGCGCTTGAGCACGTCGAGGGCGGAACGATCCGGCGGCATCTCCAGCAGCACGCAGGCCGGCATCCGCGCCTTTGCTTCCGAGAGCAGCGACGCGCCGTCGGCAAAGCAGATTACGTCATAAGCGCTCTGTTGAAGCGCCATTGAAAGTTGTTCGCGGGAGGCCGCGTCAGTTTCAATGACGAATACCTCACCCTTGGAAAGCATGTTTCCCGGCATCATCCCGATCCAGCAATGTCTTGGTCAAATGGCCCGAGACGGCAGCGGGGCTTCGTCGCGCCGCGTCGTCACACGCACGGCATTCACGCCCGTGCTTCGGTTTCCCTTATGTATGTTCCATCCTGTTCCCGGATTTGACGGATCGGGACAGAAACTTTACATTTCGGGACATCTGCGGGAATGGCTGACAGGAACGGGTCGCATGACCGACCTCATGCGCAGCGCAGGCTTGAGCTACTACCCGGATGTCGCCCGGTCGGTCGGACTCGACCCCAAACAGATGATGCGCAAGGTCAGGCTGCCGCTGGCCGTGCTCGACAAGCCCGATACCCCCATTGCCGTGACCAGCCTGCGCCGGCTGCTCGAATTGTCGGCAGAGGCATCGGGTGCCGAAGATTTCGGCTTGCGGCTCGCCGAGCGTGGCGGGCTCACCAATTTCGGCGCGGTCGGTTTGATCGTGCGCGAACAGGCGACCGTCAGCGAGGCGATCGAAGCGTTCTCGCGCTTCATCCACGTTCATCACGACGGCATGAAGCTTGAGGTCACGCGCGACAAGCAGACCGTGACGGTCACGCTGCATCTGCGCGGCCGGCAGCCGACCGCGCCGCGCCAGTCGATCGACATGGCGCTCGGCAGCGTCCACCGCATCATCCAGTCGCTGTTCAGCAGCGATTGGCGGCCGCTCGAGGTGCATCTGCATTATCCGCCGCCACACGACCGCAAGCGCTACCGCGATTTCTTCGGTTGCCGCGTTACCTTCAATGCCGATGACGATGCGATCCTGTTGTCGGCGCATGACATGGAGCGGCGGATCCCGAGCGCGCATCCGCTGATCGCGAGCTATTTGCGCAAACGGATCGAGGCGATCGAGACGCGGCCGGCAAGCTGGGAGGAGAAGGTCAACGAGGTGGTACGCATCCTGCTCGCAAGCGGCGACTGCACGGTCGAGCGCGTGGCTGAGCATCTCGCCTGCACCCGCCGCACCATCCATCGGCACCTCGCCGCATCAGGCACCAGCTTCTCGGCGATCCTCGACGCGCAGCGCGCCGATCTCGTGACCCAGCTGATCGACGACCCCGGCCGGCCGCTGGCCGACATCGCCACCCAGCTCGGCTTCTCCGCGCAGAGCGCGATGGCGCGCTGGTTCCGTGGCCGCTTCGGCTGCACCATCACCGCATGGCGCAAGGGCGTGCGGCCGCTGGCCAAACGCCCCGGCGTTCCCTCGGCGTCCACGGCCTAGGCTCAGCGTGCCGGAGCGGGCACGCCCATGATGGCAAGGGCGCGCCGGGGGCTGCCGGCGAGCAGCGGCCCGAACGCAATCGCAAAGCCGAGGAACGCGACGACCCACCCGCAGGCGGCGATGTGCAGCAGGATATCGCCATGCGCAGGCAACACCACGGCAGCGACCCGCGCCAGCGCCGCGACGATGATCGCAGCGTAAATCCCCTGCGTCGCGGGCGAGGCCGTCAACGCCTGTCCGGTATGCCCGAGGCTCGCGCGCGTCATCACCGCAAGCGTCATGGTTCCGGCCGCGCCAGCCATCCAGGCGTGAATTCCCGCGCTCGGCGGCAGCGCCCCGAAGACAGCCAGGGCATGCAGCAGGAAGCCCAGCGGCACGAAGACATAACCGACATGGAGGATCAGCAGCAGCCGCTCGCGCGTGGTGCGATCGCCAGCCCAGCGCGCGAACCGCACCAAATGAAGCACACCGACGAGCGCCATCACCGCGCCGGTGATCATGTTCAGCGGCGCCACGATCCATGCGATCAGCGCGAGCGCGCTCAATCCGATCACCGCGCCGTCAAAACGCCCGAACGGCACCGGCAGGCGACCGGGATTGAACTTGACCAGCCAGTTGCGGGTGAAGCTCGGGATGATGCGGCCGCCGATCAGCGAGATCAGCAGCACGACCACGCCGATGCCGACGCGGATGCTGACATCGGCCGCGCCCTCGAAGTGCGCTTCGAGATGGAAGGCGACGTTACCGGCGAGCAGCACCAGCACGAGCACCACCACCGGCAGATTGCGCCAATTGCCGCCCGCGATGATCTCGCGCGTGGCCGCAGCAACAACCAATGCCAGGAAGGCGGCATCGACGACGAGCGCGAACGCCCAACCGATATCGGCGGACAGGGTCACTGCAAAACGTCCGGCCAGCCAGACGACCAGCAGCGCGCCCAGCGACGTCCCCTGGATCGGCAGCCGCCCGGTCCAGTTCGGGATCGCCGTGAACAGGAATCCCGTGATCACCGCCGGCAGGAAGCCATAGAGCATTTCGTGGACGTGCCAGTCGCGCGGCGCGAACGCGGAACTGACCGACAATTCGCCGTAGAACATCGGCAGCCACGCCAGGATCGACAGCCCCGCCTGGATCGCGGCGAGCAGGAAAAACGGCCGAAAGCTGTTCGCAAACAGCGGCCAGCCCTCAAAGTTACGGGATCGGGCGCCAGCCATGGGGGCAACTCCTGTGAATTCGGACGGTCACTTGGATCGTCATTTGGAAAAATACTGCCGTCCGGCCGGCCCGTTTTGCGCTATCGCAAACTGCCTGACGAATACAGGTGCCATCACACTCCCTGATGCCAAGGAGGCAGAATGGCCAAGGTCGACACATCGCTGGTTGCGCATTTGCCGCTGTTTTCAGGCGTCAAGCCGGACGACCTCGAGGAAATCCTGCGCGAGGCCCGCTCGGCGCGGTACCCCAGGAACACCGCCATTTTCGAGCAGGGCGCCGACGCGCAATCGTTCTTCCTGCTGCTGCACGGCCACGTCCGCGCGGCCAAGACCACCCCGACCGGCGAGCAGATCGTGGTGCGCTACGTCGCCCCCGGCGAGACCTTCGGGCTCGCGATGGCGATTGGAGCCGCGCACTATCCGGCGACCGCGATGGCGGTCGACGACAGCGTGGTGCTGATCTGGCCGAATTCGGCCTGGCCGCGGCTGATCGAGCGGTTTCCGGCGATTGCCGCCAACACGCTGCAAACCGTCGGCGCGCGGCTGCAGGAGAGCCACACCCGCATCCTCGAAATGTCGACCCAGCAGGTCGAGCAGCGCGTCGCGCATGCGCTGCTGCGGCTCGCAAAACAGTCCGGCAAGAAGCTCGACCACGGCATCGAGATCGACTTCCCGATCAGCCGCCAGGACATCGCGCAGATGACCGGCACCACGCTGCACACCGTCAGCCGCATCCTGAGCGGCTGGGAGAGCCAGGGCCTCGTCGAGAGTGGCCGCCAGCGCATCATCCTGCGCGATCCGCACAAGATAGTCGTACTGGCGGAGCGTACGGCGGACGGCAATTCTGCGTAAGATAGGGGTGAGGGCGCTCCCGCTTACGGCGCAAGCCCGCCCTCACCCGGGAATCCGCACGCGACCCGTGCGAACTCCAACCCGCCTCACGCCGGCACGCATTCGCACAGCGCAGCGAGGAATTTGTCGCGATCGATGCCATGCTCGCGGCAGGCGTCTTCCACGGTATGGAAGGTCGCGATCGGACAGCCGACGCAAGCCATCCTGAAGGCGAGGAACACGCGGATCGTGTGCGGCGCCGTACGCATGATGTCATCGACCAGATCGTCGGATCGGAAGGGCATGGACAACTCCGTTCCGAAGTGACGATAGCGGGGTGGGTCCGAGCTTCTTTGTTGAAGCGCAAGCTGGTGGTTGCTTCTCCCTCTCCCCGCAAGCCGCAGGGCTATCGCATATGAGAAAACGTGGCGGGAAGCTCGCCTGCGGCCATCCTTCGAGACGCCCGCCTCCGGCGGGCCCTCAGGATGAGGACGGAGTACGTGGCCGCTATTTCGACAGGCAAAGCTGCTGCTCAGCCTTATCCTGAAGAGACCGCGGAGCGGTCGTCTCGAAGGACGAGGCGCTCGCTCAGACCCCGCCAAGCTCATATGCAAAATTCCCTGCCGTAGGCGGCGCGAGGTGAATTACACCGCCCTGCTGTGCAACTGCTTCGCCGGGTCCAGATGAGCATCGAACGCCGCGGCGACGCTGCGGACCAGAAAGCGCGAGTCGCTTGCGACCGCGAGACGGTCGCCGTCGAGCCTGACGATGCCGTCCGAGATCAACGGCTTCAGGCGCGCGGCCGACTTCAGCATCGCTTCGGGTTCCGCACCATGGCGCGCACAGATGTCGCCGAGATCGGCGCTGAACTCGCACATGATGCGTTCGATGATGTCGGCGCGGAGCCGGTCGTCGTCGGTGAGCCCGTAGCCCTTCGCGGTGGCGAGGCGGCCGGCGGCGACGCTCTGGGCGTAGGCGCCGATCTGCACCTGGTTCTGCACATAGCCCTGCGGCAGATGCCCGATCGCGCTCGCGCCGAAACCAAGCAGGACTTCGCCCTTGTCGGTGGTGTAGCCTTGGAAATTGCGCCGCAGCGTCCGTTCCTCGAAGGCCACGGCCATCGCGTCGTCGGGGCGCGCGAAATGGTCGAGCCCGATCTGGACGTAGCCGGCCTCCTTCAACGCATTGGCGATCGCGCAGGCCTGGTCATGACGCGCGAGGCCGTCGGGCAGCACGGCCTCGTTGATCATGCGCTGGTGCTTCTTGAAGTCAGGCACGTGCGCATAGCCGAACACCGAGAAACGATCGGGCCCGAGCTCGAGGCTGCGCCGAACAGTGTCCAGGCAGGACGCGACGGTCTGGTGCGGCAGCCCATAGATGAGGTCGAAGTTGATCCCGTTGATGCCGGCGCGATGCAGCCTATCGACGACGGAGGCCGTCTGCTCATAGCTCTGCACGCGATTGATCGCGCGCTGCACGACCGGATCGAAGCTCTGCACGCCCAGGCTGGCGCGGTTGACGCCGGAGAGCCGCATGGCCTCCACCATCTCGGCAGTCAATGTGCGGGGATCGATCTCGACCGCTATCTCGGCCGAGGGCAGCACGAAGAACGAATGGCGCATCGCCGCCATCAACTCGGCAAAAGCCTCCGGCGCCATGATGGTCGGCGTGCCGCCGCCGAAATGGATGTGCTCGACCTTGATGCGGCGGCCGATGGTCTCAGACACCTGCGCGATCTCGCTGCGCAGCGTCCGCTGATAGGATGCGATCAGCCCGTCGCGGCGAACGATCTGGGTATGGCAGCCGCAATACCAGCACATCTCGCGGCAGAACGGCACGTGCAGATAGAGTGACGCGCTGGCGCCTGCCGGGAGCCCGGCGAGCCATTCGGCATAAGTATCCGGGCCGACCGCCGGCGAAAAATGCGGCGCGGTCGGATAGCTCGTGTACCGCGGCAATCTCTCTTCGCCGTAGCTCGCTGCGAGATCGGTCCTCATATCTTACCCATTCGTAAATCGATGCCGCGCGGTGGCGCGGCAAATCCCGGATGGCATTGGATGACCCGTTTTCGGGCGAACCACCTTGCGCTCGCTCAAAGTCCGAGCGCCGGATCGGAGCCAAGATCACGTTCAATCATGACTCACTGGAGATAGGCCATGGCGTCGCTCGCGCTCGATCTCGTTCTCTGGCTCACCGGCGTTCGCGGTCATATCCCGCGCTTCGACGATTTTCGTCCCGTCCCCGCGGCACCCTCCGTCGGCGCAGGTTATCTCGTGCGGGTGCTGGCGATCACGGCCGCCATCTTTGCTGCGCTGTCGCTCGCGGTCTGGGGCACGGTCTGGATTGCGATTCAGCTTCTCTGATCGATAACCAAACATTCACAGTCGAGCGTCGTTGAACATGCGAACGATTTGCCGCTGGCGCAACTGGCGCCGCGCGACGTCGTGCGCTTCGCACGGCCGATACGCGCTTCGGCAAACCTCTTAAGGATTTTACCGGAGGCGAATTCGGCAAAAGCTTGTCGCAGCGCAAACACTCTTGCCGTAACAGGCGCAGACTGCATCCGTCATCAAAACCCTTTCAGATGAAGGATGCTTCCGATGTTCACCCGCAGAGCCGCATTGATCAGCGCCGCCGCGACCGCCCTGATGCTCGCGACACCCACGTTCGCCGCCGGCGACCTCAAGCTGCCGCGACAGAAGGTCGAGCTGGTCGCCCCGCCCTTCGTGCACGCGCACGAGCAAGCGACGACGCAGGGGCCCAAGATCGTCGAGTTCAAGCTCAACATCGAGGAGAAGAAGGTCGTCATCGACGACAAGGGCACCACGTTCCAGGCCATGACCTTCAACGGCTCGATGCCGGGCCCGCTGATGGTCGTGCATGAAGGCGACTACGTCGAGGTGACGCTGGTCAATCCCGCGACCAACACCATGCCGCACAACATCGACTTCCACTCCGCGACCGGCGCCCTCGGCGGCGCTGAGCTCACGCTGGTCAATCCCGGCGAGCAGGTCGTGCTGCGCTGGAAGGCAACGCGGACCGGCGTGTTCGTCTATCACTGCGCCCCGGGCGGCCCGATGATCCCCTGGCATGTCGTCTCCGGCATGAACGGCGCGGTGATGGTGCTGCCGCGCGACGGTCTGAATGACG
Organism: Bradyrhizobium sp. 613_E4_N2_2; assembly: GCF_052075995.1. Lineage (NCBI taxonomy): Bacteria > Pseudomonadati > Pseudomonadota > Alphaproteobacteria > Hyphomicrobiales > Nitrobacteraceae > Bradyrhizobium > Bradyrhizobium sp. 613_E4_N2_2. The sequence continues at coordinate 1,425,875 of NZ_CP197234.1, read as the reverse complement.
GCAAGGGCCACGCGCTGAAATACGACAAGGTCTACTATGTCGGCGAGCAGGACATGTATGTGCCGCGCGACGAGAAGGGCAACTTCAAGTCCTATGATTCGCCGGGCGAAGCCTTCACCGAGACCGAAGAGGTGATGAAGAAGCTGATACCCTCCCACGTCGTGTTCAACGGCAAGGTCGGTGCGCTCACCGGCAAGAACGCGCTGACGGCCAAGGTCGGCGAGAACGTGCTGATCGTGCATTCGCAGGCCAATCGCGACAGCCGTCCGCACCTGATCGGTGGCCATGGCGACTATGTCTGGGAGACCGGAAAATTCTCCAACGCGCCGGAGACCGGGCTCGAGACCTGGTTCATCCGCGGCGGCTCGGCGGGCGCTGCGCTCTACAAGTTCCTGCAGCCCGGCATCTACGCCTATGTCACGCATAATCTGATCGAGGCAGCCGACCTCGGCGCCACCGCGCACTTCAAGGTCGAAGGCAAGTGGAACGACGATCTGATGACCCAGGTGAAGGCGCCCGCGGAGATACCGGCTCCCAACACCAATTAGACGCGACAGGGGGCCGGTCATCGCCGGCCCCTTCCTTCTTCGGGGGACGACCATGCTGATCGCATTCAAGCTGAAACTGCTGCTCGCCTGCGCCGCAGGGCTCGCAGGGCCGATCGCGGTGGCGCCGCTGGTCTCGGACATGGCGGTCCATCGCGCGGCGACGGAGCCTGCCATCGTCAGGGTCGCGCCGGGCAATCTCTCCTATCGCGAGGCCGGCGATTTCACCCGCGCGGGGCTGCAGGCCGAAGTGCCGCTGCGCGCGATGCGCTTCAACCGGCCGCTGCAGATCATGCGGCACCAGGTCTCGTCATCCGACTATCAGCTTTGCGTGCAGGATAGCGCGTGCCGCGCGCTCGATCGCGGCGTCGCGATTGCGTCCGATCGTCCCGCGGTCCAGGTGAGCTGGCACGATGCGCAGGCCTATGCGGGCTGGCTGTCGCGCAAGACCGGCCACACCTATCGCCTGCCGAGCGACGCGGAATGGGCCTTTGCGGCCGGCTCCCGGTTCAGGGACGACGGCGCGCCTGTGGACGCAGACGATCCTTCAAAGCGCTGGATCAGCCGTTACGAGCGTGAATCCGAGCGCGACCTCTCCGACACGACGGCCTATCCGTTCGGCAAGTTCGGCACCAACGAGCACGGTATCGAAGATCTCGCCGGCAATGTCTGGGAATGGACCTCGACCTGCTTCGTGCGCTCGCGGATCGACGCAGCCGGCAATGCCGGCCGCCCCACCGTGAATTGCGGCGTGCGCGTCGCCGAGGGTGCGCACCGCGCCTACGTCACCGACTTCATCCGCGACGCCCGCGCCGGTGGCTGCGCACAGGGCGTGCCGCCCGCCAATCTCGGTTTCCGCCTGGTGCGCGAGGAGCCGTCATGGGTCGCAAGCGTGTCGGCGCGGTGGGGCAAGGTGTGGGCGGCAAGGTCGTAGGTATCGCCGAGTAGCCCGGATGGAGCGCAGCGCAATCCGGGATCGGACCATCCACGAGCACCCCGGATTTCGCTACGCTCCATCCGGGCTACGGCGCATCACATCGTTCGCGCGAACATGCGAAATCCGGGCGCGCCGATGATCGCCTCGAACGCGGGATCGCGCTTCTCTTCGGCGAAGACAAATCCTGCCTTGGCGTAGGCGCGTTCGGCCGGCTGATTGCCGATCAGGAACGATATCGTCGCGCGGGCAAATCCGGCCGCTCGTCCCTTATCCAGTGCGTGCGCAAGCAACGCCTGCACGAGGCCGCGACCGCCATAGGCGGGATCGGTCGCGACGTGCTCGATCATCCAGTCGCCCTCGCCACCCTGAACCCAGCAGGCGCGCGTGTAGGTGCCGCGTCGGCGGATGGCTTCCAGCTCCGGCGCGGCCAGCCCGGTCGCGGCACCGACCTCCTCGATGGCTCGCCAGGCCGCAGGTCCCGTGCCGGCCGCCGGCAGTGCGCACAACGCGGCAGCAGGCTTGCCATCGATCTCGGCGATCAGGAATTGCGAGACATGCCACATCGACACCGCGTGTGCGGTCGTGATGCGCGCGATGAAATCGCGGCACTGTGCCTGGGGCCAGCCGAGCGTGACGTCGAACCAACCGCGCGGCCGATAGCCGCGCTGCGACGACAGGATGGTTTGTGCGATGAAATCGGCGTCTTCGGGACGCGCAGACCGTATCGTCATGCGCGCCCCCGTTGCGACGACCTTACGTGTTCTTCAGCGCGACGCGGAATTCGGCCTCGGTCTTGGCCTTGACCTCGTCGAGCGAGACGCCGTCGGCGAGCTCGATCAGCGCCATGCCGCCGTCGCCATGCTTGTCGATGGTGAAGACGGCGAGATCGGTGACGACCATGTCGACCACGCGCTCGCCGGTCAGCGGCAGATTGCACTTCTTCAGCAGCTTCGAGCCGTCCTTGGCCGAATGCTCCATCACGACGACGACGCGCTTGACGCCGGCGACGAGATCCATCGCGCCGCCCATGCCCTTGACCATCTTGCCGGGGATCATCCAATTGGCGAGATCGCCGTTCTGGGCCACCTGCATGGCGCCGAGGATCGACAGGTCCATGTGGCCGCCGCGGATCATCCCGAACGAATCCGCGCTCGAGAAATACGAGGTCGACGGCAGCTCGCTCACGGTCTGCTTGCCGGCATTGATGAGGTCGGCATCCACCTCGTCCTCATAGGGGAACGGGCCCATGCCGAGCATGCCGTTCTCGCTCTGGAGGCTGACATCGACGCCAACGGGGATGAAGTTCGAGACCAGCGTCGGGATGCCGATGCCGAGATTGACGTAGTAGCCGTCGCGCAGTTCCTTGGCGGCGCGCGCAGCCATCTGTTCACGGGTCCAGGCCATCTTAGTCTCCTGATCTCAAGCTGCCGTGCGCGGGCGGGTGTTGCGGAATTCGATGCGCTTCTTGGCCGTGCCGACCTCGACGATGCGCTTCACGAAGATGCCGGGCGTGTGGATGTGGTCGGGATTGAGTTCACCGGCCGGAACCAGATGCTCGACCTCGGCGACCGTGATCTTGGCGGCGGTCGCCATCATCGGATTAAAGTTACGCGCGGTCTTGCGGTAGATGAGGTTGCCGGCGGTGTCGCCCTTCCAGGCGTGCACGATGGCGAGGTCGGCGAACAGGCCGCGCTCCATCAGGTACTTCTCGCCGTCGAACTCCTTCACTTCCTTGCCTTCGGCGATCAGCGTGCCGACGCCGGTCTTGGTGTAGAAGGCCGGGATACCGGCGCCGCCGGCGCGGATGCGCTCGGCCAGCGTGCCCTGCGGATTGAATTCGAGTTCCAGCTCGCCGGCCAGGAATTGCTGGGCGAACAGCTTGTTCTCGCCGACATAGGACGAGATCATCTTCTTGATCTGGCGGGTTTCGAGCAGGCGGCTGAGGCCGATACCGTCGACGCCGGCATTGTTGGAGACGACCGTCAGGCCCTTGACGCCGGACTCGCGGATTGCGTCCGACAGCTCCTCGGCGATGCCGCAGAGGCCGAAGCCGCCCGACATGATCATCATGTTGTCTTTCAGAACGCCTTCGAGAGCCGACTTGGCGTCGGGATAGACCTTGTTCATGCAAATAACCTTCGGGTGAACCTTCGGCTGGCAGGCGTCGCGCCTCATTGGCGGCGATTATTAGGCGAAATCGTCCAAAGCCGTCAATGATACGGGGTTCTCCGTTCCGTCCTCCGGTGATAGAAGCTGCCCACGCCGTGGGCAGACCCGTCCGCGGCCTTGAAAGCGACAAGAAAACCCATCAAGTTGCGGGGGTTGGGCGTGGGCACGCAGGTTTCCGGTCCGCCCTTCTGGCTCCCGCGACCAACCCGATCAGGACATGCCATTGACCATGGCCCAAGGAATGAAGCGCCTCGGGACGCCGATCGCGGCGCTGCTCGGCCTCGCGCTGATCGCCCTGATCGCGACCTCCTGGCTCATCAACCGCGACGCGCTGCGCAAGGCGGTGGAAACGCAGATCCGCGACGTCACCGGGCTCGAGCTCAGCGTGGCAGGCAGCATCGACATTTCGCTGCTGCCGGCGAGCTACATTTCCTTCCATGACGTCGGCCTGAAGGGCGGCGGCACCAGCGATCCCGCGCTCCATGTCGACGTGCTCACCGCCAATCTCCGGCTGCTGCCGCTGCTGCTGCAGCGGTTCGAGATCGCCGACCTGACCCTGCTGCGGCCGCGCATCCATGTCAGCCTGAAGCAGGATGGCGAAAGCAACTGGACGCCCTTCATCCAGACCATTGCGCGCACCATGAAGCCGGGCGCCGAGAACCAGGTGTCGTTCTCCGAGATCAGGATCCAGGACGGTGTGCTCAATTACGAGGACGCCACCACCCACGCCGCCGAGAAGTTCGAGGACATCGACCTGTCGCTGGCCTGGCCCTCGATCTCGCGGTCCTTCGCCGCGACCGGACAATTCGACTGGCGCGGCGAGCGCGTCGACGGTTCGATCAGCTTCGCCGATTTCGTCGCCGCCCTCTCCGGCGACCGCTCCGGGCTGAAGGCGCGGATCGCCAGCGCCCCGCTCAAGCTCGCCTTCGACGGCAGCGTCGCCAACCGCACCAGCCCGATGATGGAAGGCACGCTCACCATCGACAGCCCGTCCTTGCGCAATGCGCTGCGCTGGACCGGTCAGCCGCAGCCCGGCAGCGGCGGCTTCGGCCGCTTCGCGCTGAAGGCGCGCGCCAATGTCGTCGGCGCCTCGATCGCGCTCACCAACGTCAATGTCGAGCTCGACGGCAACACCGCCGAGGGCGTGATGACCTACGCCAATAACGGCCGGCAGACGCTGCAAGCGACGCTTGCCGCCGACGCGCTCGACTTCACACCTTATATCTCGACCTTCCGCCTGCTCGCCAGCGGCGCCCGCGACTGGAACAGGCAGCTGTTCGATCTCAACGGGCTTTCGACCACCGACCTCGACATGCGCCTGTCGGCAGCCAGGCTGACAGTCGGGTCGTCGAAGCTCGGCCGCACCGCGATCGGCGCCAATCTGCGCAACGGCACGCTGGCGCTCTCGGTCGGCGAAGCCCAGGTCTATGGCGGCATCGCCAAGGGCTCGTTCGGGATCGCGCGCTCCGACACCGTCGCCGACGTCAAGGCGCAATTCCAGTTCACCGATGTCGATCTCCAGGCCTGCGCCTCCGAATTGTTCGGCCTCAACAAGCTGTCCGGCCGCGGCAACATCAACGTCTCGCTGCTGGCCTCCGGCTCCAGCCCGTTCGGCCTCGTGCAGTCGCTCGACGGCACTGCCACCGTGACCGGGCACGACGGTGCGATCTCGGGCTTCAACGCCGAGCAGCTCCTGAAGCGGCTGGAGCGGCGGCCGCTGTCGGGTGGCGGCAATTTCCGCAACGGCTCGACCCCTTATGACACTCTCACCGTCGCGGTGAAGTTCTCCGATGGGATCGCCACTGCCGAGGACATCCGCATCGAGGGGCCGGCTGCGAAGATCACGCTGACGGGCACTGCCTCGGTGCCGACGCGCGAATACGACATGAAGGGCGTGGCGAGCCTCAACACGACGTCCGGCTTTCAATTGCCCTTCATGGTGCAGGGTCCCTGGGACGATCCCCTGATCTTCCCCGACCCCGAAAGCCTGATCCGCCAGTCGCCTGCGGCGTCCCCCTTCCTGGACCTCCTGAAGCGGCGCATCACCGGCGAGAAGCACCCTGCACCGACAGATTCGCCGACGGCCGAGAACGCCAAGGGCAACGCGAAGTCCAACTGAGGACGGCGATCGTCCGGCGCTGCCGGACCATCGCGAATTGATCCGGCCGAATTGATGCGGCGATTGGATCGATGCGCGGATTAAGCATCTCCGCTGGCCCGACACCCCACGACCTATGTCTGACAAGATGCCGCTAGATCGGCTGACGGCCATGCGCTAGTGTTTTATACGACCGGTTAAAAACACCGGCCGTTTGAGGGAGAAAAACGTGAGATCCAAGGTTATTGGCGCAGTTTCATTGGCGGTCGCTGCGGTTGGGCTTTTTGCGGCCACTGCACCCGCCTTTGCGCAGCAGAAAACGATCACGGTCTGGTGGGGCAAGGGCTTCTATCGGTCCGAAGACGACGCGCTGATCGAGACGATCAAGAAGTTCGAAGCCAAGACCGGCATCAAGGTCGAATTGTCGCAGTACGCGATCCAGGACATGATTCCGAAGACGGTCGCCGCGCTCGATGCCGGCACCGTGCCCGATGTCGCCTATTCCGATTCCTACGACGTGCAGGCGCAGGGCAAGTGGGCCTATGAGGGCAAGCTCGAGGACCTCACGGACGTCATGGAGCCGATCAAGGGCCGGTTCGTGCAGAACACGCTGGACGCGTCGATCCTCTATAACGACGTCACCAAGAAGAAGGCCTATTACGGCTTCCCGCTGAAGCAGCAGAGCATGCATGTCGAGATCTGGAACGACATGCTGGAGAAGGCCGGCTTCAAGCTGAGCGACATCCCGACCGACTGGGCGGGCTACTGGACGTTCTGGTGCGACAAGGTGCAGCCGGGTATCCGTAAAGCCACCGGCCAGCGCATCTACGGCGTCGGCCAGCCGATGGGCGTGGAATCCACCGACGCCTTCCAGTCGTTCTACACGTTCATGGACGCCTACCACGTCAAGCTGGTCGACGACGACGGCAAGCTCCTGGTCGACGATCCCAAGGTGCGCGAGAATCTGATCAGCGCGCTGAAGGATTACACCGACACCTATATCAAGGGCTGCACGCCGCCCTCTTCCACAACCTGGAAGGACCCCGACAACAACGTCGCCTTCCACAACAAGACCATCGTGATGACCCACAACTTCACGATCTCGATCGCGGCGAAGTGGTTCGAGGACTCGCAGAACCAGGCTCTCACGCAGGAGCAGCGCGACGCCGGCAAGAAGGCCTATGAGCAGGACATCGTCACGGCGTCCTTCCCGAAGGCGCCCGACGGTTCGACCATCCGCTACCGCTCCGACGTCAAGACCGGGCTGGTGTTCACCGCGGCCAAGAACAAGGCCGAGGCCAAGCAGTTCATCAGCTTCCTGCTCCAGGAAGAAAATGTTCGCCCCTATATCGAGGGCGCGCTCGGCCGCTGGTTCCCGGTGACCAAAGAAAGCCAGGCCAGCCCGTTCTGGCAGGCCGACAAGCACCGCAAGGCGGTCTACGCCCAGTTCACCGGCGGCACCGCCGCGTTCGACTTCACCAAGAACTGGAAGTTCACGATCCTCAACAACGAGAACGTCTGGGCCAAGGCGATGAACCGGGTCGTCAGCGAAAAGGTCCCGGTCGACAAGGCCGTCGACGAGCTGATCGTCCGCATCAAGCAGGTTGCAGGCTAAATCTTCTTTCTTCCTCTCCCCGCTGGCGCGGGGAGAGGCGAAACGCTAATACCGGCCGCCTCGTGCGGCCGGAAGTCCTTTCAAAGAGTCCTGAAGAATGGCGATTACGCTCTCTGGCGATCAGTCGATGCCCGCTCCGCCCTTGTCGTCGCGGCTGACCCCGGCGCAGGTCTGGGGCATCGTGCTGCTCGCGCCCTATCTGCTCGTCTTCCTCGCCTTCGTCGTATATCCCGTCTGCTACGGGCTGTGGCTGGCGCGGGCCCCGTCGAATTATGTCGCGCTGTTTCACGATCCGATCTTCGCGCGCGCCGCGGTCAACACGCTCATCTTCCTGGTCATCGGCATCAACATCAAGATGCTGATCGCGTTGTTCCTGTCCGGCTTCTTCGCGCAGCAGCGCACCTGGATCAAATGGCTCTCGGTGATCTTCATCCTGCCCTGGGCGGTGCCGTCGATCCCGACCATCCTGTCGGTGCGCTTCATGTTCAATCCCGAATGGGGCGTGGTCAACCACCTCATCTTCTCCCTCACCGGCGATGACGGCCCGAACTGGCTGAACGACCCCGCCGTGGCGCTGAGCATGGCGATCGGCGTGCACATCTGGAAATCACTGCCGTTCTGGACGCTGATCCTGATCACCGGACGCCTTGCGATCGCGCACGATCTGTTCGAGGCCGCCGAGGTCGATGGTGCGAGCTGGTGGCAGAAATTCCGCTACATCACCTGGCCGTCGATGCAGACGCTCTACATCACCTGCACACTGCTCTCGATGATCTGGACGCTCGGCGATTTCAACAGCGTCTATCTGCTCACCGGCGGTGGCCCGGCTGACCTCACGCACGTGCTGGCGACGCTCGGTATCCGCTATCTCCGGCTCGACCAGCTCTCGCTCGCGATGGCCTCCATCGTCTGCGCGATGCCGTTCGTCCTGCCGCTCGTGTACTTTATGATGAAACGGTTGTCGCGATGAAGCTTCCCGGCGTAAGCGAATTTTCCTGGCGCGACGTCGCGATCGAAGCGCGGCTGCTGCTGATCGGTATTCCTGTCTTCCTGTGGACGATGATTCCGATCTACCACATGTTCCTGTTCGCGATCTCCCCGAAGGAGGACGCGTTCTCGGGCAAGCTGTGGCCGGATCATCCGACGCTCCACAACTTCGAGATCGTGTTCAAGCAGCAGCACTACTTCCTGCGCGACTTCTACATCCAGTTCTGGAACTCGACGGTGATCGCAGTCTCCGTCGGCGTGCTGACGCTGTTCATCGCCACCGCCGCGGCGTTCGCGATCTCGCGATTGAAGGTGCCGGGCGGCCGCACCGTGTTGAACCTCGCGCTCTTCACCTATTTCATCCCCGCGGCGTTCCTCGCCGTGCCGATGTACCGCACCATGGGCAATTACGGCCTGCTCAACAATCACTGGTCGCTGATCCTGGCCATGGTGACGATTGCCAGCCCCTACGCGATCTGGGTGCTCAAGCAGGCCTCCGACAAGCTGCCTGTCGAGCTGGATGAAGCCGCGGTGATGGACGGCGCCACGACGCTCCAGATCTTCCGCCTGGTCTACCTGCCGCTGATGATGCCCTCGCTGGTCGCGATCGGCACCTATGCGGTGCTGCTCGCCTGGAACGAATATCTCTACGCGTTCCTGCTTCTGTCCAACGACCGCGAGATCACCCTCCCCGTCGCGCTCGGCAACTTCCTCGCTGCCGACGATTCGCCCTGGGAGCTGTTGATGACCACCGGCTTCATTTACGCGCTGCCGCCGGCCGCGGTCTACTACGCCTTCCGCCGCTACATGGTGGGCGGGCTCACGGCAGGCGCAGTGAAGTCCTGACAATCGAGAGCCTCGTTCCGATGGAATCGGAACGGGGCTCTCGATTCTTGTTTTGACGCGTTTTCCTTACGCGAACCGGTATCCACCTCGCTCGAAATCGCTCCCGGACGCATCGCGTCGCCGCAAGCAGGGCGTTCGAGCGACGACGTGGACAATTGCGGGTTGTCCACGCCTGCTCTAACCTCGCAGCCCTGTCACGGGGCACGTCACCATGCGCGGCAACGACGCGATCCATCTCGGCCTGATGCTGCTGGCGTTCGCGGCGTCCTATCTGGTGCCGTTCGAGCTACTGCTGCTGGCCTATGTCGTGCTTGGCCCGGCGCACTACTTCACCGAGATCTCGTGGCTGCACGATCGCAGCTATTATCTGCCCCACCGCGGGATCGCGGCGGTCCTCGCGATCATCGCCGTGGTCGCGGCGCTGATCGACAACGCCTCATGGTTCGGCCTTGCGAAGTGGGGCGCGCTGGTCGTCTGCGCCATGCTGGCAGCCACGACCTCCGCGATCGAGAGCATGCTGCTGTTCATGGTGGCGATCGTCCTGTCCGCGATCATGTATTCGAGCGGATCGTCGCTTGCGGTCATCGGCATCCTGATTCCGACCCTGATCCACGTCTCGCTGTTCACGCTGGTCTTCATGGTGCTCGGCGCGCACCGGTCGGGCAGCCGCGTGCAGGCTGCGCTGGTGGTCGTCTATGTGCTTGCGGTCGCCACGATCCTGTTGCTGCCGCCAACGGCCGAAATCCGGATCTCGAGCTTTGCCCGGGTCGGACAGGACTATTTCGGCAATGTCGGTCCAGCGCTGGGCCGGCTGTTCGGAGTCCCCGGCCTCGTCCTCGACACCCGGCTGACGAGCCTGCTCGCTTTCGTCTATACCTACCACTAGCTCAACTGGTTCATCAAAGCCGACGTCATCCGCTGGACTGAGGTGCCCAAACGGCGGCTGGCGGCGATGGCCGCCGCAAGCGCCGCCTCCACCGCGCTGTACTTCTACGACTACGCTTTCGGCTTCACCTTCCTGCTGGCGCTGAGCCTGATCCACATCCTGCTCGAGTTTCCGCTCGACAGCCTCGCGCTGCGGCAGCTCGGTGCCGCGATGCAGGGCGCGGTGCGCGCGCGATACGTGGGGCCCATCTCGGCCTCCGCGACGCGGTCGCGTTCTACGGGCACCAAGGCCGCGAAACGCGCAACCCGGTCACGCTGATCATCTCTCCGCGCTCTTGCGTCGATACGTGACCAGCAGGGCGATCGTCGAGCCGATGAAGTAGCCGGCGGTCGCGCCCGAGATGGCGCGGCCGGCGACGATCGCCAGCGCGCGATCGCCCGCATCGATCGCCGAGATCACGCCGACCGCATATTGCGAGGCGAAGACAATCAGGTTGCGGACCAGACCAAATGGGCTGCCCGGACGGATGATCTGCCCGGTCATGTGATCGACGTCGAACGGGCGCGGCGTCAGCACGCCAAGCGGCAGCAGCACCAGCGCGGCCGCGATCCATGCGACCAGCGGCCAAACGCTGTCTTGGTGGCCGAAGCCGAGCCGCGAAATCCCCCAGACGATGAACACGACCGGCACGATCAGCGCGCGCCAGATCGGCGTCGTGCGCGGCTGCATCGCCTGAACGCCCTGCCACACCAGAAAAGCGAGCAGCATCCAGACCCAGACCGGCGTGTGGATCAGGATCTGGTAGGCGAATGTCATGATTGCTCCTCGCCTACAGCGGCGCCGCGCTCTCGCCCTGCGAGTTCGAGAGTTTCGAGGCAAGCGAGGCGATGACGATAACCACCGCGATCAGGGCGATCACCAGCGTGCAGATCGCGTTGATCTCGGGCTTCACGCCGAGCCGCACCTCCGAGTAGATCCGGATCGGCAGCGTCGCCGAGCCGGGGCCGGTGGTGAAACTCGCGATCACGAGATCGTCGAGCGACAGCGTGAAGGCCAGCATCCAGCCCGCCACGATCGCGGGCGCGATCAGCGGCAGCGTCACGGCGACGAAGGCGCGAGCCGGGTTGCAGCCGAGATCCATCGCCGCCTCCTCCAGCGAACGGTCGAGCGAGCCGAGGCGGGACTGCACGACCACCGCGACGAAGCACATCGTCAGCGTGGTGTGGGCGATCGTCACCGTCCAGAAGCCGCGCTCGGCGTTGAGCGCGACGAACAGCAGCAGCAGCGACAATCCGGTGATCACCTCCGGCATCACCAGCGGCGCGTAGAGCATGCCCGAGAACAGCGTGCGGCCGCGAAAGCGCTCGCCGCGCGACAGCGCAACGGCTGCGAGCGTGCCGAGCAGCGTGGCGATGGTCGCTGAGGAGACCGCGACCCGCAGGCTCATCCAGGCCGCCTCGATCATGGCGCGGTCATTGAAGAACTCGTGGTACCAGCGCAGCGACCAGCCGCCCCACACCGTCACCAGCCGCGAGGCATTGAAGGAGTAGATGACGAGGATGAGGATCGGCAGATAGAGGAATGCCAGGCCCAATGCGAGCGAGGCGATGTTGAAGCGGGACAGGCGGGAGACCTCGCGCATCGCTTCAGCGCCCCTGTTCCAGCTGCCGCTTCTGCAGCCGCTCGTACAGCAGCAGCGGCACCAGCAGCACCACCAGCAGCACGATCGCCGCAGCGGAGGCCACCGGCCAGTCCTTGTTGGTGAAGAATTCGAGCCACAGGGTCTGGCCGATCATCAGCGAATTGGAGCCGGCCAGAAGGTCCGGGATCACGAACTCGCCCACGATGGGGATGAAGCACAGCAGCACGCCCGCGCCGACGCCGGGCAGCGACAGCGGAAAGGTGATGAGCCAGAACACCTGCCAGGGCGGCGCGCCGAGATCAGAGGCCGCCTCCTCCAGCACCGGCTCCATTTTCGCGAGCGTGGCGTAGAGCGGCAGGATCATGAACGGCAGATAGGAATAGACAATGCCGATATACATCGCGGTGTCGGTCGAGAGCCACACCACCGGCTGGCTGACCAGATGCAGCGCGAGCAGGATCTGGTTCAGCAGGCCGTCATGCTGGAGGATGTTGATCCAGGCATAGATGCGGATCAGGAACGAGGTCCAGAACGGCACGATCACCAGCACCATCGCCACCGCTTGCCAGCGCTTCGGCAACCGCGCCATGCCGTAGGCGATGGGATAGCCGATCACGAGCAACAGCGCAGTCGCGGTGACGGCGACGGTGAGGCTGCGCACATAGGCGAACACGTAGATGTCGTCTGAGGCGAGCAGCTTGAAATTGTCGATCGACAGCGCAGCGAACGCTGCCTTGAGCGCCTCCCATCCCGCCATCAGGTCGAACACCGGCTCGTAGGGCGGCTGCGCGATCGCCGTCTGCGACAGGCTGATCTTGAGCACGAAGCCGAACGGCACCAGGAAGAACAGCAGCATCCAGACGTAGGGCGCGATCGCGGCAAAGCGCGCGGGTCTTGCGAAGATGCGGCGCGAGCTCATGATTGCAGCACCACGCAGTCGTCGGGCGTGAACCAGGCGACGACACGCTGGTTCAGGCTGTAGGCGTCGACGTCGAGGCGCGCGCTGTTGGGGACCGACGCCTGCACGATTCCGCCGGCATCGAGCTTCACCTTGTAGGTGGTGGTGCCGCCGAGATAGCAGATGTCGGCGACCACGCCGTCCAGGCTGTTGATCGCCGTCTCACGACCAGCCTCGCTCACCGGCCCGCGGCGCGAGAGCTTGACCTTCTCGGGGCGGATCGCGACCGACAATTTTCCCGCGCCGACGCCTTCGCGCGGCTCGGCCACCACCAGCGCACCCGCATCGCGCGTGCCGATGATCAGACGATGGCCGTCGCGCAATTTGGACTCGCCGTCGAACAGATTGATGTCGCCGACGAACTCCGCGATCCAGCGCGAGCGCGGCGCTTCATAGAGCTCGCGGGGGCTCGCGATCTGGGCGAGCTTGCCGGCCCTCATCACGCCGATCCGGCTCGCCATTGTCATGGCTTCCTCCTGATCGTGGGTGACGATGATAAAAGTCATGCCGAGCCGGCGCTGCAGCTCCATCAGCTCGCCCTGCGTGCTCTCGCGCAGCTTCTTGTCCAGCGCGGCCAGCGGCTCGTCGAGCAGCAGAAGCTGCGGCCGGCGCGCCAATGCACGCGCCAGCGCCACGCGCTGACGCTGACCGCCGGAGAGCTGGTCGGGCCTGCGTTTCTCCAGCCCCTCGAGCTTCACCAGCGCAATCATTTCCGCCACGCGCGTGGCGATGTCGGCGCGCGCCATGCCGGCCCGCTTCAGGCCGAAGGCGATGTTGTCGCGCACGGAGAGATGCGGAAACAGCGCGTAGTTCTGGAACATCATGTTGATCGGCCGCTCATGCGGCAGCGCCTGCGCGATGTCCCGGCTGCCGAGCAGGATGCGCCCCTCGTCCGGCGCCTCGAACCCGGCGAGCATGCGCAGCAGCGTGGTCTTGCCGCAGCCGCTGGGCCCGAGCAGCGCGAAGAACTCGCCGGCCTTGATGTCGAGCGACACGCCGTCCACGGCCCGGAACGTCCCGAACGTCTTGGCGACGCCCTCGATGCGCAGCAGCGGCTGCCCCGCCGCAGGAAGCGCATCCGCGCCGGCGTCTATCTTGGGCAATTCGTCCGTCATGGTCCCTGCCAACCCCGATTCCGCCGCACGCTAGCGGCCGATCGTCCCCAGCTCAACCGGTTCGGGGCGCGTCGTTCACATCACATTCGCCATGAACGCGGCCAGCGCGTCACTGTCCGCCGCGGGTATCGTCAGGCCGAGCTTGGAACGCCGCCACAAGATATCCTCGGGAAAACGGGCCCATTCCCGGGTCATCAGATAGCGCACTTCGGCGCCGGTCAGTTCGGGACCGAAGGCGGGGCCGAGCTCGTCGCGGGCCTTCGCCTCGCCGAGCACGGCCGGCAAGCGCGAGCCATAGGCCGCGACCAGACGCTGAGCCTGCGTCTCCGACAGAAAGCGCCAGCGGTCGCGGGCGAGGTCGACTTCGGTGTCGAAACGATCCCAGGCAAAATCTCCGCCGGGCAGCGCGGCGCCGGCGGTCCAGGGCGGCGACATCGGATAGAACGGCGTCAGCTTCGTCACGGCCCGCTCGGCGCGCAGGCGCGCGGTGGTGACGTCGCCGCCGAACATCGTGATCAGCGGCGCCTTGCGCCGGCGCGCGTGGAACAGCGTCGTCCCGTCGCGCCGCCGCACGGACGCCAGCGTCAGGTTGACGCCGGAGACCGCGCGCACCACGTCGGTGGGCGCGACGCGCTCGCGGAAATAGCGGCTGGCGGCCTCGCAGAGATAGCTGACGTCAGCCCCAGGCATCGCCACGATCGCGGGATCACCGGTGAAATCACGAGTGACCGTACCGATCAGCGTAAAATCGCGCTCAAAGGGACTCGCGAAGATCAGCCGCCCGTCGCTGTTCTGGAAGACGTAGACGTTGTCGGACTCGAACAGCCGCGGCACGATGATCTGGCTCATCTGCATGGCCGCCATGGTGGGCTGCGGCTGGCGCAGCACGGTCTCTGCGACGATCGACGTCCAGCCGCCGGTGGCATTGGCCAGCGCCCGGGCCGTGACCACGCGGCGATGGCCACGATCGACCACCGCGAGGCGCCATGTGTCGGTTCGATCGGCGCGGACACAGCGCGCCCCGGTCCGGATCGCAGCGCCACGTTCGGCGGCGTCCAGCGCCGTCAGCACCACCAGGCGGGAATCATCGACGACGCAGTCCGAATATTCGAAAGCCGTTCCAAACGGGCGCTTCAGCGCGTTGCCGACCGGATGATGCGTGATGTCGAGGGTCGTCGCGGCAGGCAGGCCGCTCCGACCGGTGAGGCCGTCATAGAGGTACAAGCCGGCGCGCAGCAGCCAGGGTGGACGCTCCTCGGAATGGGCCGGGATCACGAAGCGCATCGGCCGGACCAGATGCGGCGCGATGGCAAGCCACGTCCGGCGCTCGGCCAAAGCCCGGCGCACCCGCCAAAAACCGCGGCGTTCCAGCACCGACAGATCGCCATGGATCAGCCGCGGCGTCGCGGATGACGCCGCGCCGCCGAGATCGCCCTGCTCCAGCAGAATGACCCGCAGGCCGCGGCCGGCCGCATCGCGGGCGAGGCTGACACCGTTCAGGCCGCCGCCGATGATCGCAAGGTCGTAATCCGCCATGAAGCCGTCGAATGGGAGCTAGCGCCCGCCATCACTAGAGCCATTTCCATTCCGATGAAATCGGAACGAGGCTTTGGATTCTTGTTTTGACGCGTTTTCTTTGCGCGAACCGGTATCCGCTTGGCTCGATAACGCTCTAGCCGGTCTTGAGCGCAAGCTCCATGGTCTCGGCGCGGCCGACGAGGCCGGCATATTTGCCGATCGGCAGCGGCTTGCCGAGCAGGTAGCCCTGCACGCCGTCGCAGCCCTCCTTGGCAAGAAAGACGAGCTGATCGAGGGTCTCGACGCCCTCGGCGATGATCGACATTTCGAGGCCGTGGCCGAGATCGATCACGGCGCGGACGATAGCCGCCGATTGCGGGTTGCGGCCGAGATTCATGATGAAGGCGCGGTCGATCTTGATCTTGTCGAACGGGAACGCCTGGAGATAGCTCAGCGAAGAGTAACCGCTGCCGAAATCATCCATGGAGATGCGCACGCCGAGCGCCTTCAGCCGGCGCAGCAATGCAAGACCCCGATCAAAGTCCTCGATGAGCACGCCCTCGGTGATTTCCAGCTCGAGCCGGCCGGGTGCGAGGCCCGTCTCGATCAGGATTGAATGGACCAGCCCGACCACGTCGCCGTGCATGAACTGCGCCGGCGACAAATTGACCGCGACCTGGAGCGGCTTCGGCCAGGACGCCGCCTCGCGGCAGGCCTCGCGCAGGATCCACTCGCCCATCTCGACGATCAGGCCGCTCTCCTCCGCGATCGGGATGAACTCGGCCGGCGAGACTTGGCCGCGCACCGGATGCTGCCAGCGCGCCAGCGCTTCGAAGCCGATAATCTCGCTCTCGGCGACGCTGTGGCGCGCGATGCCCTGCGGCTGGAACGCGAGCGACAATTCGCCGTTCTTGATCGCTTTCGACAGGTCCTGGTGCAGCACGCGGCGGTCGCGGATCTGCTGGTCCATCTCCGGCTGGTAAAGGCCGATCGTGCCGCGCGACTTCTGCTTGGCGCGGAACAGCGCCGCGCCGGCATTGGCCAGCAGCGATGCGCCGTCGGCACCATTATGCGGGAAGATCGACATGCCGGTGGTGACGCCGGCGCGGACCGCCCGGCCGTCGATCTGAAATTCCTGGGCAACGGCCTCGCCGAGCTGCTGCGCCAGCGCAAGGCCCGCCTCCGGCTGCTTGCCGTCGATGATGAGGCCGAACTCGTCGCCGGACAGGCGCGCCACCACGCCGCCGCGCGCGGAATCCTGAAGCCGCTGGGCCACCTCGATCAAGAGCTTGTCGCCGAGCGCATGACCGAAGACGTCGTTGACCTCCTTGAGGCCGTCGAGGTCGAGGCAGAGCACGGCGAACTCCTCGCTGGTGCCTTCGCAGGCCTCGATCATCTGGGTCAGCGCCTGGAGGAAGGCGGCGCGGTTCGGCAGATCGGTCAGGCCGTCGTGATAGGCCATGTGCGCCATGCGCGACTCGGTCTGCCGGCGGTCGGTGACGTCTTCGTGGGTCTTGATCAGATATTGCGGCTCGCCGGCATCGCTGAGCACGGTCGCCCGCCGGGTCAGGAACAGCCGCAGGCCGTCCTTGGTGGAGATCGGGTGCTCCTCGGTAATCATCCCGCGCTTCTTGATCGCGGCCTCGTCGCGCGCGATGATCAGCTTGGCTTCCTTGGGATTGAAGATGTCGGAGGCGGTCAGGCCCGTGGCCTCTTCGCGCCGGCGGTTGAGGATCGTCTCCGCGCTGCGATTGGCGAGCAGGTAGCGGCCGTCCTTGACCTGCTCCACGATCAGCGCCACCGGAATGTTGTCGACCACAAGCTCCAGGAACTTCTTCGTGCTCTCCAGCTCCTGCGACAGCGAGCGGCGGTCGGTGATATCCTCGAACACGAGCATCAGGAATTCGGGCTTGTTGCTCTCGTCGCGGACCACGATCCGGATCGAGGCAACCATGCGCCGTTCACCGGCGCGGTCGACCTCGAATTCATTGCGGAACTGGCCGTCCGGCGAATTCAGTGCCGCCTTGTCGGCCGCCTCGATGCTGGCCGTCGAGATGGGCGCGAACAGCTCCCGCGCATTCTTGCCGACGGCGTGGTCGCGCGAGAACCCCCAGAACCGTTCATAGGCGCTGTTGGCGAAGATGTAGCGACCGTCCTCGATATTCTTCGCGGCGACGCAGGCCGGCACGTGGTCCAGCACGGTTTCCAGGAATTGCTTGGTGGAGGCGAGCTGCCGTGACAGCTTGCGCTGATCGCTGACGTCCAGATGCGTCGCGACCGAGCCGCCGTTCGGCAACACGAAATATTTCACCAGGATGGCGCGGCCATCAGGCAGTTCGGTGATCAGGCCGTTGGGGCTCGCCGCCTTCTCGTAGAACTCATCGTCGGAGACACCGCCGAGGACGTCGCGCTTGCGCCTGAGTTCGAGGATGTCGTAGCCGGTCATCCCGGTCCACAGATCCGAGCGCGCCAGGCCGTAGATCTCGAGATAGCGGTCGTTGCAGAACATGATGCGTCGTTGCGCATCCGTCATCACCACGCCCTGGTTGAGATTGTTCATGGCGGAGGAGACGAAGGCGTTGCGCCGCAGCTGCAAGCGCTTGGTGCGGCGCAGCGAGGAATGGATCCACAGCGCGATGGCGGCCAGGAACGCACAGACGACGATGCCGCCGATCAGCGCTTCCCAGACCAAATTGGGATCGAGCTTGCCTGGTGGCGCGAAGCTGTCCGAGAGCGCAAAGGCGCGCGCAGGCGCGACCGCGCTGCCCAGGCACACGACGGCCTGCACAGCAATCGGAAGCGTGCTGCCCACGTGCCAGTTCTTCTCAGCCATCAGCCACCCGCGCTTTCAACGTCGGATTGTCTGGCTTCACGGGTTTGGATCGGGTAAACGCCTGTACGCGCAACAGAAAAATGTGACGCCAAATACGGCAATTGCCCTGACATGATAAATGCTTCCTTAATGGAAAACGGCCCGGTGCCGTGGTTCTCAGGCCTGATGCCACCGATACTTTCAATGGATACACTGCACAACCATGGATAGGGTCGACTGCGTCGTCATCGGAGCCGGCGTGGTCGGGCTCGCGGTGGCTCGAAAGCTTGCCCAGACCGGGCGCGAGGTGATCGTGCTCGAGGAAGCCGAGGCCATCGGCACCATCACCTCCTCGCGCAACAGCGAGGTGATCCATGCCGGGATCTATTACCGCGCCGGGAGCTGGATGGCGCGCATGTGCGTCAGCGGCAAGCATGCGCTGTATCGCTACTGCGGCGAGCGCGGCATCCCGCACAAGAATTGCGGCAAGCTGATCGTCGCGACCAGCGCCAAGGAGACCGAGAAGCTGCAATCGATCAAGGCGCATGCCGAGGCCAATGGCGTGCTCGACATGCAGCTGCTCACTGGCGAGGCCGCGCGCGCGCTGGAGCCGGCGCTCGCCTGCGACGCCGCGCTGCTCTCGCCATCGACCGGCATCATCGACAGCCACGCCTACATGCTCTCGCTGCGCGGCGAGGCCGAGGCAGCCGGCGCGGCCTTTGCATTTCACACCCCGCTGGTCCGCGCCAAGGCAGCCGGCGATGTGATCGAGATCGAGGCCGGCGGCGAAGCGCCGATGACGCTGCAATGCGGCCTGCTCGTCAACGCCGCCGGGCTCTCGGCGACAACGGTCGCACGCCACATCGACGGCATGCCGATCGACCGGATTCCACCGGCCTATCTCGCCAAGGGAAACTATTTCAGCTGCAACGCCAGGGCACCGTTCTCGCACCTGATCTATCCGGTGCCCGAGCCTGGCGGGCTCGGCGTGCACCTGACGCTGGACATGGCCGGGCAGGCACGCTTCGGCCCCGACGTCGAGTGGATCGAGACGATCAATTACGAGGTCGATCCATCACGCGCCGAGCGCTTCTATCCGGCGATCCGGAGATACTGGCCGACGCTGCCCGACGGCGCGCTGATGCCGAGCTATTCAGGCATTCGCCCGAAGATCGTGCCGCCGGCGGTGGCCACGCAGGATTTTCTGATGCAGGGCCCGCGCGATCACGGCGTCGAAGGCCTGATCAACCTGTTCGGCATCGAATCGCCGGGACTGACGTCATCGCTCGCGATCGCGGATCACGTCGCTGAGCTCGCAGGCATCTAGGGGATTTTCCATCGGAGCGGAAAGGCTCCAAGCGCCGCGCAAATAACTTTGCACGCTGCGCACCTTCATGCAGGGATGAGCACAATAGCTCTCACCCCTGCATGAAAGGGTAAGTTCAACTCTACACTGTTACAGGGGTTACTAGTGGAGCGTGTCGCCGGTGTGCTTCAAACGCTCGATCTGGTCCTTGACCATCAACTTCCGTCGCTTCAACTCAACAATTTGCAGGTCGTCTGTTGAAAGGTGCACGAGAGCTTCGTGCAATTCGTTTTCGAGCGTTTTGTGCTTCCGTTCCAATTCAACCAGATGTGCCTGAATTGTCATTCGAAACCTCCTCGGTAGGGGGAAACCTTGGATTCGATCCGGACAAACAAGTGTACATCACCGATTCGTTCTGTCGATATGTATCCGTCGTCGCAGCGTCATTTTTGAAAATTCATATGTAACGAATCGTGAGTAAGGAACCACGCTGGAAAAATCCATGATATCAATGTGCTTGCGCAACGCCGCAACGAATCGTCGAAATATCTTGCGAGAGTTCGGTGAGCGGCGGCCCGAGATCGCTTGCGATCACGGCGCGCAAGGACGATAATTTCCACAGGGCATCCACAGCCTTGAATCTCACGCCCATCGGGTTTTCGGCCACCGCGAACATGACCAATGAAGACGAGCGTGAGCTCGAAGCCGAGCTCACCCGGTTGCAGCAAGAACACCGAGATCTCGACGCCGCGATCGATGCGATGCATCAATCGCCTGCCCCCGACCTGTTGCGG
The DNA here is from genome assembly GCF_052075995.1 of Bradyrhizobium sp. 613_E4_N2_2. Lineage (NCBI taxonomy): Bacteria > Pseudomonadati > Pseudomonadota > Alphaproteobacteria > Hyphomicrobiales > Nitrobacteraceae > Bradyrhizobium > Bradyrhizobium sp. 613_E4_N2_2. The sequence continues at coordinate 1,405,647 of NZ_CP197234.1, read as the reverse complement.
TTACAACGGTTGAAGAAGCGCAAGCTGTTGTTGCGCGACCGTATCGCGTTCATCGAAGACCAGATCACGCCGGACATCATCGCCTGATCCGCGAGGCCCTTTTCGTGGCAGCTCGCCGCATCCGAATCCGCTTGACTCGAAAAGAACAAAATAGGAACATTTGGGCATCCCACCGCCCCAGGAAACGCCCAGGAAACCCCCGAGGACAACGCAGATGTCGGCAACCGCCCTTCTCGACAACAGCCATTATGAACAGGCCTGCGACCAGGCGATCGCGATGTGCGACGGCAATCTGCGCAGCACCATCAAGGCGCTGATCATGGCCAACGAATATCTGGAAGCAGAGCTGGAAGAATTACAGGCGGCGATTTCAGCCGGCTGCATTCCCGAGACCGCACGCAGCAAGGTGCGGAGCAACAGCAGCGCCGCCTGAGTTCAACATCGGAGCAACGCCATGTCGGATGTGACCTACTACGTTGCAATGCCCTTCCTGATCGATGCCGACGGATCGCCTGTCGCGGGCGCCGCGGAGGAATGCCAGAGCTCGGCGGCCGCGTTGCGGCGCGCCGAGATCCTGGCGCACGGTGCCGGCCATATCGGCGCGGTTGCGTTCAGCCGCAGCGGCGATCCCATGACCGGCGAATTCGGCGACGCCACGCTGCTGCGCAAATTCGGCAACGTGCCGGAAGATCTGGCCACGCTGTAAGGGTTGTTGCTTGAGCATGATCTCCGCGCAACGCGGTCCGCATTTGTCGCGAAGATCGTGCCCTAGTTGCTGACCAGCCTGATCAGCGGCTCGTGCCGCCGGTGCGCCTTGCGCACATACATGGCGGCATCAGCCTCCTCCAGCGCGCGGCCTGCATCGGACTGCGCCCCCAGCAGCGCGACACCTGCGGAGGCGCCCGCGGTCACGCGCTGACCGCGAAAGGCAAACGACAATTCGTCGATCGCCTGCTCGAAGGTCGCGGCCTTCGCCTTGGCGTCGGTCTCGCTGAGATTCCAGAGCAGCAGCGCGAACTCGTCGCCGCCAAGCCGGCCGACCACGTCCGAGGCGCGGACCTGCCGCGTCAGGGTGGCCGCAATCGCCTTGAGCACCTCGTCTCCGGCGGCATGGCCGAAGGAATCGTTGATCGGCTTCAGGCGATCGACGTCGAGGACGATCAGCGCGCCGCTGGCGCGGTAGCGCTTCATGTAGGCGATGGCGCGCGCGAGCTCGCGCTCGAAGCCGCGCCGGTTCGGAATCTCGAGCAGGAAATCGGTGTCGGCCGCAGCTTCCAGTTCCACAACCCGCCGCTCCGCCTCCTTGAGCTTGCTCCGCAAGCCGCGGATGGTCGCCCTGGTGTCGTCGGCGGCCGACGCTCCGCGCCGCGCCGGCTTGGCCGAGCGCTTCGCCAGCCGCCTGGGGGCGGCTTTGGAGCGGCTGGCGCTGGCTTTCCGGCCCTTTTTGGCCTTCGCAGCGCTTGCCCTTTTTGGTTTCTTCATGGGCATCCTGCTCAATGAAGGCTTGCGGGGATTCACCAAGACAGGATAGTGCATTCCCTTCTCCTTGCCACCGCCTTGCGAGCCACCGGCCGGAACCGTTAATCTGGCCTATCTTTCTGTTTTCCGAGCACAATTGACGTCATGACCGCGCCGATCGCCATCATCATGGGAAGCCAGTCGGACTGGGAGACGATGCGGCATGCCGCCGACACGCTCGCAGCGCTCGGCGTTGCCGCCGATACCCGCATCGTTTCGGCACACCGCACCCCCGACCGGCTGTTTGCATTCGCCAAGGGTGCCAAGGCGGCAGGCTACAAGGTCATCATCGCCGGCGCGGGTGGCGCTGCGCATCTGCCCGGCATGGCGGCGGCGCTGACGGAACTGCCCGTGTTCGGCGTTCCCGTCGAATCCAGGACGCTCAAGGGCATCGATTCGCTCTATTCGATCGTGCAGATGCCCGCGGGCATCCCGGTCGGCACCCTCGCCATCGGCAAGGCCGGCGCGATCAACGCGGCGCTGCTTGCAGCTTCAGTGCTCGCATTGTCCGACCCGGCCCTGTCCGACCGCCTCGCCGCCTGGCGCAAGGCACAGACCGAGGCGGTTGCGGAGCGCCCGGAGGACAAGGCGTGACTGACGCAAAGCAGGTGAAGCTGAAGCCCGGCGACACCATCGGAATCCTCGGCGGCGGACAATTGGGGCGGATGCTGGCCATGGCTGCGGCGCGACTCGGCCTGCGCTGCCAGGTATTCTCGCCCGATCCGGACTCGCCCGCCTTCGACGTCGTGCTGAACGCGACCTGCGCCGAATATGCCGACGTCGAAGCGCTCGAGCTGTTCGCCAACGACGTCGACGTCATCACCTACGAATTCGAGAACGTGCCGTCTGCCGCCGCGATGGTGCTGGACGCGCGCCGCCCGGTGCTGCCCAACCGCAAGATCCTCGAGACCACCCAGGACCGGCTCGCCGAGAAGGATTTCGTGACGAAGCTCGGCATCGGCACCGCAGCCTATGCCGACGTCACCTCGGTCTCCTCGCTGCGCGAGGCGATCGTCAGGATCGGCCTCCCTGCGGTGCTGAAAACCCGCCGCTTCGGCTACGACGGCAAGGGCCAGGCCATCATCCGCGAGGGCGACGACATCGCCAAGGTGTGGACCAGCCTCGCCACCAAATCGGCGATCCTCGAAGCCTTCATCCCGTACGAGCGCGAGATCTCCGTGATCGCCGCGCGCTCGGCGACGGGCCAGGTCGAGTGCTTCGACGTCACCGAGAACGAGCACCGCGACCACATTCTGAAGATATCCCGCGCCCCCGCACAGATTCCGGATGCGCTCGCGGAAGAAGCGCGCAGCATCGCCGGCAAGATCGCCGGCGCGCTCGATTATGTCGGCGTGCTCGCGGTGGAGATGTTCGTGCTCGCCAACGGCACCGGGCCGAAGGTGCTGGTCAACGAGATCGCCCCGCGCGTGCACAATTCCGGACACTGGACGCTCGACGGCGCCTCGGTCTCGCAGTTCGAGCAGCACATCCGCGCCATTGCCGGCTGGCCGCTCGGCAAGGCCGTGCGCCACGGCGAAATCGTCACCATGACCAATCTGATCGGCGACGAGATCAACGATTACGAGAAGTGGCTGAGCGTGCCGGGCGCGACCGTGCACATCTACGGCAAGGGCGCACCGCGCCCCGGCCGCAAGATGGGCCACGTCACCGAAGTCAGGCCGACGAAGGGCAAGTAGCGGGACCGCGGCGCATGCCGCAATCCCGCCTTTCGATCAGGCCGTCTTCACGCCCGCGACGACGCCAGAGGGCTCCTCGCTGAGCCAGCGATAGAGCACCCCGCCCAGCGCGCCGCCGATCAGCGGCGCGACCCAGAACAGCCAGAGCTGCGCCAGTGCCCAGCCGCCGACGAACAGTGCGGGCCCCGTGCTGCGCGCCGGGTTCACCGACGTATTGGTGACGGGGATGCTGACGAGATGGATCATCACCAGCGCGAGCCCGATCGCGAGCGGGGCGAAGCCTGCGGGCGCGCGGCCATGGGTGGCGCCCATGATGACGAACAGGAACATCATGGTCATCACCACCTCGGTGACGAAGCAGGCGATCAGGCTGTACTGGCCGGGCGAATGCGCGTCGTAGCCGTTCGACGCAAAACCCTTGCTGACGTCGAATCCGGGAGCACCGCTGGCGATTATGTAAAGCAGCTGGGCGGCAACGATCGCGCCGCAGACCTGTGCGATCACGTAAGGCAGGATCTGTCCCGCCGGGAAGCGTCCTCCGGCGGCAAGCCCGACGGTGACGGCCGGGTTGAGGTGGCAGCCCGAGATGTGCCCGATCGCATAGGCCATGGTGACGACGCTTAAGCCGAACGCAAGGGACACGCCGACCAGGCCGATTCCGACCTGCGGAAAGCCGGCGGCGATCACCGCGCTGCCGCAGCCTGCGAATGTGAGCCAGAATGTGCCGATCGCCTCGGCAGCGTATTTCTTCATATCCATGTGACGTCTCCCCTAATTCCAGGAATTTCCGGAGCAAAGCTCCGGGAACTGCCCCACCCTTGGCGCCGAATCACCCAAATCGGGGCCGCACGGAGGTATTTTCGCCTTATTTAATGGCTGAACTTGGCCCGAAAACCTGCTTGGCAGGTGGACATCGCGGGTTTTGTCTGATACATCCGCGCCCTCAAGGTTAAGGGCTTGTGCGTTTCGCCATCCCCTTTGACTTACCAGAATTCAAATCCGATCCACTGAAGAGGATGCCGCGTGCAGGTTCTCGTTCGCGATAACAATGTCGATCAAGCCCTCAAGGCGCTGAAGAAGAAGATGCAGCGCGAGGGAATTTTCCGCGAGATGAAGCTCCGCGGTCATTACGAGAAGCCCTCCGAGAAGAAGGCCCGTGAAAAGGCCGAGGCCGTGCGCCGCGCGCGCAAGCTGGCTCGCAAGAAGCTGCAGCGCGAAGGCCTGCTGCCGATGAAGCCGAAGCCGGTGTTCGGCGCCGGTCCCGGCGGTGATCGTGGCGGCCGCAGCGGCCCGGGTGCAGGTGCAGGTCCGCGCGGACCGCGCTGATTCCGCCTGACTTGCAAGACTTCAGTTTTCCAAGACTTCAGTTTTCGATGACGCGGGCCCTTGGCCCGCGTTATTGTTTTGTGAGCGGTGCCTTCTCTGGGACGGGGGCACTACCGATGCGGCACCAGCGCGAGCGAACCGTAGATGGCCTCCCCTTTCCCCGAACGCCGCTTGGCGCGGCTACGCCAGATCTGGCGACAGCCGTTCGCGCTCGGCTTGATGGGGATCGTGCTGTGCGGCTGCTCCTTCGACCTCGGCTCCATGATGCCCGAGAAGGAGAAGCCGCAGGAGGCGCCCAAGGCGGCTGCGACGGCCGCCGACAGCGCGGTCAGCGCCGGCAATGTCAGCGAGGCCCAGGCTCACACCGCAAAAGGCCAGACCCTGGCAAAGGCGGGGGAGACGGCTGGCGCGCTGGACGAGTTCAACCGGGCCGTCGCACTCGATCCCTACAACGCACAGGCACTTTATGGTCGCGCCCTGATCTATCAGGGCAACAACGAGCATAATTTCGCCATCGCCGATTTCAGCGCCGCCAACGGGCTCAATCCGCAAAAGGTCGAGCCGTTGCTCGGCCGCGCCATCAGCTATCTCGCCATCGGCAAGGTCAAGGAAGCGGCGGCCGATCTCGATGAGGCCTCCGAGGTCGATCCGCACAACGCGCAGGTGTGGACCACGCGCGGACAGGCCTATGAGCGGCTGGGTGACAAGGCCAAGGCGGCCACATCCTACAACAAGGCGGTCGCGCTACGTCCACGCGACGATACCGCCCGCAGCGGTCTCGCCCGCGTCGGCGGCTGACAGCGCGGCTAGAGCTGCTCGTTTTGACGCGTTTTCTTCACGCGAAGCGATGTCCACGTCGCTCGAAGACGCTCCCAGCCACCGCCTTAATCGGGGGTGGCGCTCTTCGGCAGGACGGAGTGGAACATCGACTTCATGCCCGACAGCATCTCGTCGGCGACATTGGTCTTCTTCGGCCGCGGCATGGTCGCGCCGGCATCGGCACGCAGGTCGAGTGGCGGCGCGATCACCGGCACCGGAATGTCGGCCGGCGGCGTCATCCGGTTCGGATCGTCGTTGCCGATCGAGGCGGTGTAGGGCGGATTGACCGGCGACGCGCCGCCATTGCCATAGGCTTCGGACGAAGGCGTCGACACCGTGATCGGCGGCGGCAGCGGACGGAGCGCGGACGGCTCAGCAGGAATGACGCGCGGGGCTTCCGGGGTGCGGGAGGCTTCCCGAACCGCAGGCTCCAGCGATCTCTCGACCGACTTGGTTTCAGCCGGCCGGGCTTCGGAAGGCTTGCTCTCGGAAGACTTGGTTTCGGAAGATCTGGCCTCGGCGGCCTTGCCCTCAGGCGACTTGCGCAGGCGCTCGATCGCGGCGCGCGCGAGATCGTTGGCGTCGGGCGTCGCAGCCGGGGACGCCGGTGCCGAATTGGCCTCGACCACCGGGGTGGTGGCGGGAGCCGTGACAGCCGGAGCGGACTTGGCGGCCGCCTTCTCACGCGCCGGGTTGCGGCCGCGCGGGCCGGCCTCGGCGGGAGCAACGTCCGCGGCCTTGGTCTCGGCCGGGTGTTCGCCGGATTTGTCGGCCGGCTTCTCGGCCGCCGCCTTGTCGGTCACGCTCTTCTCGGAGACGCCTTTGGCCTTGACGCCGGGCGCCGGGAGGTTGGCCACATCGGAGGGCTTGCCGCTCTTGCCGGCATCGGCAGGCGCCACCACGGCCGCGGGGGCATCGGCCGCCGGCTTGGCGTTGATGTAGTGGTTAACGATGTACGCCCCGATGATCGTCGCGAGCACCGAGGGGAGAATATCCATCGAGATTTTAGCGAGGTATTTCAGCATTTCTCGGCCACTCCCCGCGCGATCAGATGCGGGAACTTTGGGGCATTGTAAGGGATCAACTGCGACGGATCGATGGCAAAGGGTTCGCCCGCCTTACGGCTTCAGCTCGATCTCAAGGAACACGATCTCGGTTGAGGTTTCGTTAAGTACGTCGTGTTGGACGCCGGCCTTGCGAAAGTAAGATTTTCCGGCCGCGAGCTGCGCCTTGGAACGCTCGCCGCCGGGCGCCACGATGGTCATCTCGCCGGCGACGACGGGAACAATGACATAGTCCATGCCGTGGGTGTGATGCCCGGTCGCGCTGCCCGGGGCGAGCCGCCACTCGGTCACCCGGACCTGCTCGTTGTCGACCTGAACCTCGGATTTGGCGGCAAGCATCGGGAATTTCCTTCTACGGCACGAAAACCATGAACACGTAGACGGCAAATACCACCATATGGACCAGCCCGAACAGGACATTGGTCCTGCCGGTGCCGAAGGTCAGCATGCTCAACAAGAATGTCAGGAACAGGAGTGCGGTGTTCGCCGGGTTCAGGCCCAGCACGAGCGGCTGGTCGAGCAGGTAGGTGGCGATCCCGACCGCCGGAATGGTCAGGCCGATGGTTGCGAGCGAGGACCCGAGCGCCAGGTTGATGCTCTTCTGGAGGTCGTTCTTGCGCGCCGCCGCAATCGCCGAGACACCCTCCGGCATCAGGATCAGGAGGGCGACGAGGAGGCCCGCGAACGCCGGCGGGGCGCCGATCTGAACGGCGACCGCGTCCACCACCAGCGAGAACTTCTTGGCGAGGAGGACGACCGCCAGCAGCGAGATCAGCAGCAGCACGATGCTGAGCACCAGCATTCTGCCCGACAAATGCGCCTCCCCGCCCTCGCCGTCCGCCCTCTCGTGGACGAAGTAGTCCTTGTGCAGGACGGTCTGGGTGTAGAGGAACACGCCGTAGAGCACGATCGTTGCGAGATCGACGAAGCCGAGCTGGAGCGTCGAATAGATCGGGCCCGGCGTCGTCAGCGTGTAGTTGGGCATGATCAGGGTGATGGTTGCCATCGCAATCAGCACGCTGAGATAGACGTTGGCGCCCGAAACCTGAAAGCCCTGCTCGCGATAGCGCATGCCGCCGATGAAGACGCAGAGGCCGACGAGGCCGTTGCAGACGATCATCACGACGGCGAACACGGTATCGCGGGCGAGCTCCGGAGCCGGCTTGTCGCCCAGCATGATCGTGGTGATCAGCGCGACCTCGATGATGGTCACCGCCAGCGTGAGCAGCAGCGTGCCGTAGGGCTCGCCGATGCGCTCCGCGATCACCTCGGAATGATGAACGGCCGCGAACACGGTGCCGAACAGGATCACCAGCAGCACGATCGCGAACAGGGCTCCGCCCGCCGTTAGCGTAAAGCTGTAGCCGGTCGCGGTCACGATCAGGAACAGCAGCACCGCAAGAGCGGGGAAGATCCAGGACGACCGCGGCATCGGTCCGTGTGCGCTCATGCTGGCGATTCCTTCAAATGGGAGACCGATTATGCGCGAGAAGATCGCGTCCGTCAGCCCTCAGGACCCATTGATGAAGTTTCGCGCGATCTCGATGGCGCCAAAGCTGCCGAGATCGTCGTGCCCGCCGCCGGGAATGCGGACGAACTGCTTCGGCTCGCGGGCCAGCGCAAACAATTTCTCGCCGAATGCGATCGGGATGGTCTGGTCCTGCGCGCCATGCATGATCAGGAGCGGCGCCGTGACGCGTGCGATGCGCTCATCCGAGTGGAAGGGGTCGCGGATCAGGAGGCGAACCGGAGCGAACCAGAAATGCGCGGCGGCGACGTCGGCGATCGACGTATAGGGCGCCTCGAGGATCAGCTTCCCAACCGGATGTTCGGAGGCGATGGCGACTGCAACGCCGGTCCCGAGCGAGAAGCCCCAGGCGACGAGGCGCCGGGCGTCATAACGCGCCGTCGCGAACGCGTACGCAGCCGCGCCATCGCGCAGCAGGCCATCTTCGCCCGGTGCGCCGCTGGAGCCCGCGTAACCGCGATAGGACAGCGCGACAAGACCGGTGCCGTCAGCCGTGATCGCCTTGAAGCGGCCGGCAAGGCCGGCGAGAGAATCGCCGTTGCCGTGGAAGAACAACACCACGGCACGGCCAGGCTTTGGCGGCACGTGCCAGACGATGACCTTCTCGCCGTCAGACGTCGTCAGGACATGCTCTTCGGCGTCTGGAAGTCCCGCGGCAGCGGGCGCCGTGCGCTCGGCCGTCGGTATCGGAAACAGCATGGCGCGCTGTTTGGCAAACAGCAGGACGAGACCGGCGAGGTAGCCGGCCGCAAGGATGGTGGCGGTCCATTTCAGGAATGTCATCGCGGCCCGCCATTCCGGAGTTCAGGACTTGCGGCGGCTCTTGAGCAGCTTGAGGACGTTCGGCCGGATGCCCAAGGGAATCTCGCGGCAGCCGCACGCCGCCGCATGGGCGACGTGCCATGCGACACGCTGCTCGCGTGTCGCCTTCGGTGGCATGCGATGGGACCGGTGCCACTCCTTGTTCAGGGCCACGGTCCGCTCGCCTTCCCGCGCTACATCGCCTTGACGATGTTCTCGGTGACCTTCTTGGCGTCGCCGAGCAGCATCATGGTGTTGTCGCGATAGAACAGCGGATTGTCGATACCGGCATAGCCCGAGGCGAGCGAGCGCTTGATGAACATCACGGTGCCGGCCTTCCAGACCTGGAGGACGGGCATGCCGTAGATCGGCGAGGTCTTGTCCTCTTCGGCCGCCGGGTTGGTGACGTCGTTGGCGCCGATCACGAAGGCGATGTCGGCCTGCGCGAATTCGGAATTGATGTCCTCAAGCTCGAACACCTCGTCGTAGGGGACGTTGGCCTCGGCGAGCAGCACGTTCATGTGGCCGGGCATGCGGCCCGCGACCGGATGAATGGCGTACTTCACCTCGACGCCTTCCTTCTTCAGGATGTCGCCCATTTCGCGCAGCGCGTGCTGGGCCTGCGCCACTGCCATGCCGTAGCCGGGCACGATGATGACCTTCTGCGCGTTCTTCATGATGAAGGCGGCGTCGTCGGCCGAACCGAGCTTGGCGGGCTTCTGCTCGCCGCCGCCAGCGCCGGCCGCGGCGGTCTCGCCGCCGAAGCCGCCGAGGATGACCGAGATGAAGGACCGGTTCATCGCGTGGCACATGATGTAGGACAGGATCGCACCCGACGAGCCGACCAGCGCGCCGGTGATGATCAGCGCGGAATTGCCCAGCGTGAAGCCGATGCCGGCCGCGGCCCAGCCGGAATAGGAGTTCAGCATCGAGATCACGACCGGCATGTCGGCGCCGCCGATCGGGATGATCATGAGCACGCCGAGCGCCAGCGCGATGATGACGATCAGCCAGAAGTCCAGCGCGCTGCCCGACATCACCAGCCCGACGATGAAGACGACGAGCAGAACTGCGAGCACGATATTGATGGCGTGGCGGAACGGCAGGATGATCGGCGCGCCGCTCATGCGCGCGGACAGCTTCAGGAACGCGATCACCGAGCCGGTGAAGGTCAGCGCGCCGATGGCGACGCCGAGCGACATCTCGACCAGGCTCTGCGGATGGATGTTGCCGGGGGTGCCGATGTCGAAGGCTTCCGGCGCGTAGAACGCACCGGCGGCGACCAGCACCGCGGCCATGCCGACCAGCGAGTGGAAGGCGGCGACCAGTTCCGGCATCGAGGTCATCGGCACGCGGCGGGCAATCACCGCACCGATCGCGGCACCGATGGCGATGCCGACGATGACGAGCACCCAGGCGAGGCCGTCTGCCGGCGGATGGTTGGCGAGCGTGGTGGCGACCGCGATCGCCATGCCGATCATGCCGAACAGATTGCCCTGGCGCGACGAAGCCGGGCTCGACAGCCCGCGTAGCGACAGGATGAACAGCACTCCCGCCACGAGATACAAAAATGCAGAGAGGTTGGCGCTCATCTCAGGTCCCCATTGATCCCATCAGCCCGAGGTGGCCGCTTACTTCGACTTCTTCTTGTACATCGCCAGCATGCGCTGGGTGACAAGGAAGCCGCCGAAGATGTTGATGCAGGCGAAGATCAGCGCGACGAAGCCGAAGGCGCGTGCCCAGCCCGAGCCGCTCGAGACATTGGCGACGCCGCCGGCGAGCAGCGCGCCGACCACGATCACCGAGGAGATCGCGTTGGTCACGCTCATCAGCGGCGTGTGCAGCGCCGGCGTCACCGACCACACCACGAAATAACCGACGAAGACGGCGAGGACGAAGATCGACAGCCGAAAGATGAAGGGGTCGACGACCTGTGCTGCATGCTCCATGGCGGCTCTCCTTAAACCTTCGGCTGGAAGTTCGGGTGGATCACCGCGCCGTCCTTGGTCAGGGCGGTGGCCTTGACGAGCTCGTCGTCCCAGTTCACGGCGAGCTTCTTCTCTGTCTTGTCGACCATGGTCTCGATGAAATTGAACAAATTGCGCGCGTAGAGGCTGGAGGCCGAGGCCGCGACGCGGCCGGCGACGTTGGTGTAGCCGACGATCTTGATGCCATCGACGTCGGCGACCTCGCCCGGCCTTGCGCCCTCGACATTGCCGCCGCGCTCGACGGCGAGATCGACCAGCACCGACCCCGGCTTCATCGACTTGACCATTTCAGCACTGATGAGCTTCGGCGCCGGCCGGCCCGGAATGAGCGCAGTGGTGATGACGATGTCCTGCTTCTTGATGTGCTCGGCGGTGAGCGCGGCCTGCTTGGCCTGGTACTCCTTGGACATTTCCTTGGCGTAGCCGCCGGCGGTCTGCGCGTTCTTGAACTCCTCGTCCTCGACGGCGAGGAACTTCGCACCGAGCGATTCCACCTGCTCTTTCGTCGCGGGCCGCACGTCGGTCGCGGTGACGATGGCGCCGAGACGGCGCGCGGTCGCGATCGCCTGGAGGCCGGCAACGCCGACGCCCATCACGAACACCTTTGCGGCGGGCACGGTGCCGGCGGCGGTCATCATCATCGGGAAGGCGCGGCCGAAGGCCTCGGCCCCCTCGATCACGGCGCGGTAGCCGGCAAGGTTCGCCTGCGACGACAGCACGTCCATCACCTGCGCACGGGTGATGCGCGGCATCAGTTCCATCGCGAAGGCGGAGACGCCGGAATCGGCGATCGTCTTCAGCGCGGCCTCGTTGCCGTAGGGGTCCATGATGGCGATGACGAGCGCACCGCGCTTGTACTGTGCGAGCTCGGAGGCTTCGGGACGCTTCACCTTGATGATGATGTCGGCGTCCTTCAGCGCATCGGCGCTGACGGTGGCGCCCACGGCGGTGAATTCGGAATCCGGCAGGCCCGATTTGAGGCCGGCGCCCGGCTCGACGGCGATCTCGGCGCCCAACGCCTTGAACTTCTTCACCGTATCAGGCGAAGCGGCAACACGCGGCTCCGACGGATCGATTTCCTTGGCAACGGCGATCTTCATAGGCCCTCCGGCGACGCGGGACAGCGCGCGCGCAAACTTAAGCGTTACTCCCGCAGCGTTCGATACCGGTTTTGAGACCGGCTTGGATGCAAGTTTTGTAGGCGGCAGCTGCTGCTGACGTGTGCAGCTGCCGATAGGTCAGGTCAGGAAGATCGCCATCAGGATCACGATGAGCGCGACCGAGGCCGTGCCGTACTTCACCAGCTTGATGAAGCCCTCATAGGTCTGCTCGTGGGCAACGTAGTCGTTGCCGTCGGCGGTGGTGTACGCCACTTCGCTATGGTCAGCCATGTATTGTCCCCAGTCGAAAGTCGAATTCTTGGGCTGGGATACCGCAAACCTTCGGGCAGGGCAACGGCACCGATGGCCGGTTTTCGGGCAAATCAGGTGATTTGGAATTCCGATTGCCGGGAATCCGGCTGTCGCGCTGCTCAGCCCTGATCGATCATCGTGGCGGTGACGCTCGCAGTTTGCCGCCGAGGTACCGGAAGACCGAGCGCCTCGCGGACCGCGTCGATCGCCGGCTCGCCCGCTTCAGTGAATCGGGCCATATGCGGATCGACGCCGGCCCCGACCGCGACCGGATTGTCCCCGGACAGGAAACCGTGCGCCATGTGGAAGCCCAGCGCGCGGTAGACCTCGAACTGCTCCTCCGAGAAGAACTGGTCACCCGTGGTCTCGTGCGGGAAGCGGTCGTTTCGCCGCGCGTAGTCCCGGATGTAGTCGTTCTCGTCGCCATTGAGCGACGATTTGACGTAAACGAGATAACCCTGCTCGTCGCCTCCATAGTCGATGGTGCCGATCGCGACGTGGACGTGGTCTCGGGCAATGTCGTCGCGCTCGTCGGCCGCGCCGGGATCACCCGCCTTGTCGGCATTGCGCGCCATCAGCGCACGCGTGCGCTCGCGAATCGGCGTCCATGGCAGGTCGATGCGGACGCCGAGATCGATGCGGGCGTAACGCTGCAACGTCATCAGGGAACCGAAATTCATCGGCGCATCGGCTTCCGCATCGACCGCGATGATCACCTTGCAGCGGCGGCGCAACAGCTCGTAGACGCCGAGATTCTCGATATGACCGCCGTCCGTCAGATAGACGCTGTCGCTGTTCTCGTACAGGCGCCCCGAGATCTCCGACCAGAAATAGATCGGCGTGGAGCGGCGCTGCGGCCGGACACGCTCATCGACGTAACGCGGGTTCTTCAGCCAATAGCCGAGCCGGACGTTGAGGAGCGCAAGCGTGGGCGTCAGCGCCTTGATCGAGCTCGAACCCATGTTCGAGGAGGCCGCGGCTCCGGAAATCGCCATTGCGGTGGCGAGATCGAGACTTTGCTCGTCGTCCTGCACCAGAGCGGTGGGCGCATAGCCCGTCGCCTCGCTGCCGACGTTCAGGGCGGAGAACACGAAGAAGTCCGCGTTGCGTCCGCGCCGGTTGGCAAAGTCGGAGCCTTGAATATTCAGCGCCGTATTGATGAGCTGATAGGGCGCGTGCAGCTTCGGCTTAGCCGGCTGCCCTGGAGTCCGGGCCGTCGCGGCCGGAGCCGCGTAGAGATCCGTCAGCTTCATGCGGTCGAGCGCCTTGAAATCGCGCCCCTGGTCGAGACTGGCTTCGGCGGGCGCGACGCGCCCGTCGGCCGAACGCGTCGGATCGAACAGGAAGGCCTTGCTCAGGCGATCGCGATAGAGCCGGTGCAACGAGTTCGCATTCGGCGTCAGGCAGAACGAGATGGCGAACAGCAGCACGCCGGCGAACGTGTAGAGGATCACCATGTGCAGACTGTAGGAGTAGGCGAGCTCCGAAGCGTTCCCTTGGAACAGGCTGGGAAAACGCACCTGAACCACCTGCCCCGCTTTCTGAGCCAGAAACAGGAGCCAGGCGGGCGTGTGCCAGGTCGGCGTCAACTGCTCGGCATCTGCCACGACCTGCGGTGCGGCTTTCGGCGTGATTTCCGCCGACAAGGTCCCCTTGCTGACATCGAACTGAATCCTGCCTGCGAGGCTTCCGGACGGCGCGTTCGATTTGGCATTGACCAGGCACTCTCGCTGGGAGGTTGCGCCCATGACGGACGGACACCTCTCGAACAGGTCGTTGGCGATGCCCCAATAGGACAGATAGAGGTATGCGACCCAGATGACGAGCGGAAGCGCAAGACCCGCGATCCATAGCGCGACCTTGGCGACGACCGCGAGCACAAGCGAACCCCATTGCGAGGATGCGCTGTTGCCCTTCAGCAATTCCACGAATTGCTGCCTGAACGCGGTGACGAAGACGCCGATTGGCGCAGCCACCGCCGCGAGCGACTTGATCCAGGTGATCGCAACCGCAGCAGCCGGTCCACCGATTGCGCTGCTCTCGGCGACATCGAACATCTGCTCCAGCATGAAGGGTTGAAACTCGAAGAAGGCGATCACCGCCAGCAGCACCAGGAAGGTCGCGCCCATGCTCGGCCAGTGCGAACGGAACTCCTGCCGCTTGCCGGGGCTCGCGAGCGACTGCTTGAGCGCCCATCCGAAGAACAGGACGCCGCCGATGATTGCGATCGACAGGCTCAGCGCAAAATGCTGGACCTTGAGAAACCTCGCGAAGTCGCACGCGACGCCCAGCAACAGCGCGATCCCGCCAATATAGGCGAACACGACACTGGGACCGCTGCCGCGGACCGAGCGGGAGGTGAAATAGGCGAGCCCGCTGCAAGCGAACATCACCAGCGCGACGACCAGGCCGAATGTGCTGAAACCGTAACGATCGATGTCGCTGAAATCATGCAGCTCGCACAACGACCTGTTGTTGAGACTGATGCCGAAGATGTTCGCATCCGTCAGGCAGCTCCGTAGCGGCGTCGACCAGATGGTGACGGCGGCAAGCAGCAGCACGATGGGTAACGTCAACCCGATATTGGCGACCAGTCCCCGCACGACGATCGCAACTCCGGTCAGAAGATCGCGGGCACCGGCGGGGATCAGATAGTTGGAATAGTTGCGCAGGTGTCCGACCGACGGCGTATCGCTGATCTCGGCGGACGTGACGGTTCCGCCGGCGGGTCTCTCGCCGAACACAAAGCGCCGTGCGGTTGTCATGGTGGCGCTGAGCGAGGTGCCGATATAGCCGCCGCCCGACACGGTGGAGAGATAGTCGATCCGGCCGATCAGGTTGTGGTGGTTCAGTGCCTGGAGCACGCCGAGGCAAACGGCCGACGAGCGAATGCCACCGCCGGACAACGCAAGCCCTGTGACGTCGAGCAACTGGCAGGGTTGCAGGCCATCGGCATCGAGGCGCCGTTCCGGCTCGCGGCGGGTGTTGATCGCCTCGATCTCATCGCAGACGATCTGATGGTGCTTCTCGCACCAGGGCGTTTCCTGATCGACGGCGGCAGCATTTCTCGCCATCGGAACCGGCGTGGCGGGCCCTTGATGGAGCATGGGTGCCTCCCCAGGGAGAAACCGATCAATCCACAATCAATAGTAGAAAATCATCTTTCGAGTATCTGTTGAGTTAGTCTTGCGGGCCGCGCGAACGTTCAATCGCACGTAGCAAATTGCCGGCCTCCGCCGCGAAGGTCGCCCGCGCGCATGGATGGAACTGGGGGCCACAAAAACTTGCGACACCCGCATTCCGTGCGCCGGGAAGGAACTCGCGCTTCGCCTCAGCCCATCGCCTCGAGCTCGTCGATCATCCCGGCGATGACCGAGAGACCGCCGTCCCAGAATTTGGGATCCTTGGCATCGAGTCCGAACGGTCGCAGCAGCTCGGAATAATGCTTGGTGCCGCCGGCGGCGAGCATGTCGAGGTAGCGCTCGGCAAAGCCCTCGGCCGCATTCTCGTAGACGGCGTAGAGCGAGTTCACGAGACAATCACCGAAGGCATAGGCGTAGACGTAGAACGGCGAGTGGATGAAGTGCGGGATGTACATCCAGTAGTTCTCGTAGCCCGCCTTGATCTCGATCGCCGGCCCGAGGCTCTCGCCCTGCACCGACAGCCAGATCTCGCCGAGCCGCGTCGCGGTGAGCTCGCCGTTCTTGCGCTCGGTGTGGACCGCGCGCTCGAACGAATAGAACGCGATCTGCCGCACCACGGTGTTGATCATGTCCTCGACCTTGCCGGCGAGCAGCGCCTGGCGCTGCCGGGCGCTCTTGGTCTGCGCCAGCAGCCGCCGGAAGGTCAGCATCTCGCCGAACACGCTCGCGGTCTCGGCCAGCGTCAGCGGCGTCGGCGCCATCAGCGCGCCGTTCTTCGCGGCCAGCACCTGGTGCACGCCATGGCCGAGCTCATGCGCGAGCGTCATCACGTCGCGCGGCTTGCCCTGGTAGTTCATCAGCACGTAAGGATGCGCCGACGGCGTGGTCGGATGCGAGAACGCGCCCGGCGCCTTGCCCGGACGCACCGGCGCGTCGATCCAGCGATCGGTGAAGAAGCGCTCGGCGATATCGGCCATTTTTGGCGAGAAGCCGCGATAGGCCGTCAGCACCATGTTGCGCGCATCGGGCCAGCCGATGACGCCGGTCGCGGCGAACGGCAGCGGCGCGTTGCGGTCCCAATAAGCCAGCCGCTTCTTGCCGAACCACTTCGCCTTCAACGCATAGTAGCGATGCGACAGCTTTGGATAGGCCGCGCGCACCGAGGCGACCAGCGCGTCCACCACCTCGCGCTCGACGCGATTGCTCAGATGCCGAGAATCCGCGACGTCCTTGAACCCGCGCCAATTGTCGGAGATGTCCTTGTCCTTGGCGAGCGTGTTGGTGATCAGCGCAAAGGTGCGTTCATTGGCCTTGAAGGTTTTGGCCAGCGCTTCGGCCGCAGCCTTGCGCTTTGTGCCGTCACGGTCCTGCAGGAAATTGAGCGTCGGCTCGATCGCGAGCTCTTTGGCGCCGACCTTGAAGCGCAGGCCCGAGATGGTCTGATCGAACAGCCGGTTGAAGGCGGAATAGCCGGTTTGCGACTTCTCCAGGAAGAGCTGCTCGAGCTTGTCGTCGAGCTGGTACGGCTTCTCCTTGCGCAGATCCTCGATCCAGGGGCGGTAATGCGCGAGCTCGGCGGCCTGCATCGCGCGGTTCAAAATATCGTCATCGACGCGGTTGAGCTCGAGCGCGAAGAACAGGAGATGCGTGGACGCCGCCGTCAGCCGCTCCGAGACATCGCCGTAAAACTTTGAAATCTTGGGATCAACGCTGTCGCCGGCATGGACGAGGCCGGCATAGGAGCCGAGACGGCCGGCGAGATCGTCGATCGCCTCATAGCGTCGCACCGCCTCGGCGAGCCATTTTCCGCCATCTTCGTTTGCTGTCCCTGTGGCGAGCTTGCCCCTGTAGTCGGTCTCGAACGCGACGCAATCGGCGTCCATCCTTTCGAGATCGCGCGCCACTTCCGGCGCATCGATCCCGGAATAGAGGTCGGCGAGGTTCCACTCCGGAAGCCTGCCGGTCTTGCCCGCAGGCTTTGCGGGCAAAGATTTGGAGGACTTTGCCTTGGCGGCGGATTTCCTGGTGCTTGGCTTGCGGAGAGCGGGCTTGCTGGAGGCAGATTTCTTGAGAGCAGATTTGGAGCGCGAATTCATTGTGTGGGAAACCTGTGTTCAACAAGCGCAACGGCGGGCGGGGGCATCAAGGTTTAAGAGTGCGTTAATCGGCTTCGGCCAGAGTGACCCGATTCGAGACAGATAGTAGTAGCGTGCGGGGAACACCATGGCTGCCTGTATTTTGATCGCCGACGACGACGCAGTAGCCCGCCGGCTGGTCGAGAACATGGTGCAGAAATGCGGCTATGAGACGGTCGTCGTGGACTCCGGCGACGCCGCGATCGCCGCCCTCACCGCCCCCGATGCACCGGCGATCGACGCCGTCATCCTCGATCTCGTGATGCCCGGCCTCGACGGCATGGGCGTGCTGGCGAAAATCCGCGAGGCCGGCCTCGGCGTCCCCGTCATCGTGCAGACCGCCCATGGCGGCATCGACAACGTGATCTCGGCGATGCGCGCGGGCGCGGCCGATTTCGTCGTCAAGCCGGTTGGCTTGGAGCGGCTCCAGGTCTCTCTGCGCAACGCACTCAATGCCTCCGCGCTCAAGGGCGAGTTGCAGCGCATCCGTCACAGCCGCGAGGGCCGGCTGACTTTCTCCGACATCATCACCCGCGCCGAGGCGATGGCGGCCGTGATGCGCGCCGCGCAGAAGGCCGCGGGCTCGTCGATCCCTGTGCTAATCGAGGGCGAGTCCGGCGTCGGCAAGGAGATGTTCGCACGCGCCATCCATGGCAGCGGCGAGCGCAAGGCGAAGCCGTTCGTCGCGGTCAATTGCGGCGCGATCCCCGACAATCTGGTCGAGTCGATCCTGTTCGGCCACGAGAAGGGCGCCTTCACCGGCGCCACCGAACGGCACACCGGCAAGTTCGTCGAGGCTCATGGCGGCACGCTGTTCCTGGACGAGGTCAGCGAGCTGCCGCTCACCGCACAGGTCAAGCTGCTGCGCGCACTTCAGGAAGGCGCGGTCGAAGCGGTCGGCGGACGCAAGCCGTTGAAGGTCGACGTCCGGATCATCTCCGCGACCAACCGCAGGCTGCTGGAGCGGGTGAAGCAGGGCCATTTCCGCGAAGATCTGTTCTATCGCCTCCACGTGCTGCCGCTGACGATCCCCTCGCTGCGGGCGCGGCGTGAGGACATCCCGTATCTGCTCCGGCATTTCCTGGCGCGCTTTGCCGCCGAGGAGAATCGCCTCATCACCGGCATCAGCGGCGAGGCCGTGGCGCACCTCGCCCAGCTCGACTGGCCCGGCAACATCCGCCAGCTCGAAAACGCGGTCTACCGCGCGGTGGTGATGAGCGAGGGCGACCAGCTTGACCTTGCCGACTTCCCCCTGCTCACCTCGCAGCCGCATCTCGAGACCGACATCCCGACCGCGCCGCTGATGCTCGAGCCGATCGCGGCGCCCTCGGTGGTGTCGGGTGGTGAAATACCGATCGCGCCGCTGCCGCTGGCGGGGGCCCTTTCCATGCTGACCCCCACCGGCGACGTCCGCCCGCTGGACGACATGGAGAACGAGATCATCCGCTTCGCGATCTCGCATTATCGGGGGCAGATGTCCGAGGTCGCCCGCCGCCTCAAGATCGGCCGGTCCACGCTCTACCGCAAGCTCGACGAAGCCGGGGTTCCCGGACATGGCGGCAAAAGCGGTGAGGAGACGCCCTGAGCCTCATGCGAACGGAGGTTTGCCTGGCGTCGCGATGACGCCGCAAGCCCTTCGCATTACGGCAAAATCCGGCTGCGGCGTGAACCGTGACTTGGAAGTGACAGACACATGGAAAAGCGTCTGCCAAAGCCGCACAATCCGTTGCAAACGGGCTTTCTTGAAGTCAGTTTGTCGTGAGTTGTCCCGGGTAGCGCTGGCCGCCCAAACGGGGCCTGTATATCGTCTGCGTAGGATTCGTTCGTCCGCGTATGAATTGTTGCGTGCAGGCGTGCAACTTTCGAGCGGCCGGCGCAGTTTAGCCCGAAGCTCATTAGGCGATAATGAAGCTGTTCCACGAGGGACAGTTCACCCGAGGGGTGCGACACAATGCGTGACTGTTTGAACCACCGTGCGGGCTTTGACCGCGTCTTGATGACGGTCGCGGCGACCTTCCTCACGGTATCGGCCAGCTCGGCTCTGGCGCAGGATCAGGCGCGCAGCAGCGCCGCCGAACTCGCGATCGAAGCCGCGATCCCGCGCCCCGAGCCCGCAAACGTCCCGCCCCCGACCGCATCCGATATCAAGCTCGACACCACGGCGACGGTTCAGGACTCCGCAAAGGAGCCGGCCAAGGAACCGGTGAAGGCCGAAGCCGCACCGGCCCCCGACAAGGTCGAGACCAAGCCTTCCGACGTCGCCACCACGCCTGCAGCTGAGGCGCCGAAGAGCGAAACCGCCAAGATCGAGCCCGCCAAGACCGAGCCCGCGAAGTCCGAGGCCGCCAAGTCCGAGGCCGCGAAGACCGAGCCTGCCAAATCCGAACCGGCAAAGGCCGACACCGCGACGGCAACGCCGGCCGCGCCTGCGGCCCCCGCTGCGGCTCCGGCCGCCGAGCCGGTGAAGGCCGCGAGCAACGTTCCCGCCGCCGACCAGCCGGTCGCCGACAAGCTGAAGGACATCATCGGCGCCAAGACCTCGCGCCATTTCGACCGCAAGAACGAGCGCGCCGCGATCGAGAAGTTTTACGGTGCACGCGACTTCGCGCCGGTCTGGACCCAGGCCGGCAGCCTGACCGCTGCGGCCAAGGGCGTGATCACGCGGCTGAAGGATGCGGCCTCCGATGGCCTCAATCCCGCCGACTACCCGGTGCCGGATTTCGCCGCCGCCACGACGCCCGATGCGCTCGCTGATGCCGAGCTGAAGCTCACCGCCAGCATGTTTGACTATGCGCGCCAGGCCCAGAGCGGCCGCATGCACTGGTCGCAGGTCAGCGGCGACATCCTCTATCCCGAGCATCCGGTCGATCCGAGCGAGGTGCTCGCCAAGGTCACGACCGCAGCCGACGCCTCCGCAGCGCTCGACGGCTACAACCCGCCGCAGAAGCTCTACAAGGAGCTGAAGGCCAAGCTCGCCGAGCTGCGCGGCCAGGGCAGCGGCCCGGTGATCGAGATCGCCGACGGTCCGGCGCTGAAATACACCCCGGCCGGCAAGAAGCAGGCTGAAATCGTCGTTGACGATCCGCGCGTGCCGCAGCTCCGCGCCAAGCTCGGTCTCGCCGAGAACGCCAGCGACACCCGCTATGACGCCACCGTCGCCGAAGCCGTGCGCAAATTCCAGAGCGGCGCCGAAATGAAGGTAACAGGCATCCTCGACGACAAGACCGTCAAGGCGATCAACACGCCGAAGCGCGACAAGCAGATCGACGTTGTGCTGGTGAACATGGAGCGCTGGCGCTGGCTGCCGCGCGACCTCGGCGTCCCCTCGCTGGGCGATGCCTATGTCATCCTCAATATTCCTGACTACACACTGAAGGTGATGCAGCGTGGCCAGCAGGTCTGGACCACTCGCGTCGTCACCGGCAAGCCGGGCACGCATGCGACCCCGCTGCTCACCGAGACGATGAAATACATCACGGTCAATCCGACCTGGAACGTGCCGCCGTCGATCGTCTACAACGAATACCTGCCGGCGCTTCAGCAGGACCCGACCGTGCTCCAGCGCATGGGCCTCAAGCTCGAGCAGAACCGCGACGGCTCCGTGCACATCTCGCAGCCGCCCGGTGAAGCCAACGCGCTCGGCCGCATCCGCTTCAACTTCCCGAACAAGTTCCTGGTCTATCAGCACGACACGCCGGACAAGAACCTGTTCGCCAGGGACGATCGCGCCTTCAGCCATGGCTGCATGCGCGTGCAGAATCCGGATCAGTACGCCTCCGTGCTGCTCAACATCGCCATGCCGAACGAGAAGTACACGCCGGAGCGCGTGCGCAGCATGTACGGCAAGAGCGAGATCGACCTGAAATTCCCGACGCCGATCCCGGTCAACATCACCTATCAGACCGCGTTCGTGGACGATGGCGGCAAGCTGCAAATCCGCAAGGACGTCTATGGCCGTGACGCGACCATGATCAACATCCTGAAGAACAGCCGCGGCAAGGATCTCGAGAACGTCGTCGCACACTCCCAGCCGAGCTATTCGCGCCCGGCGACGACGCTGCCCTCGGGCGTTGCGGTCGCCAACAACGGTGGCAGCAGCTTCGGCTCGTCGGGTCCGAACTTCTTCGAGCGCCTGTTCGGGGCCCCGACTCCGCCGCCGGCTCCGGTCGGCCGCCGGCCGCAGCAGCAGCGGGTGTTTACCCGCTGAGGCCTCCCGACAGGGCTTTGCCGGAAATTCTCTAGTAAGATCAGCGACCTCATCCCCCTGGATGGGGTCGTTTAACGTTAACCATTCTCCACCCGAACTCCGGCAGCGGGCGTTTTTTTGCCACACTGAACCGCTTAGGTTCGTATTGTGACTTGGTTTGGGGTCGGGAAGGTCAACCTCGAATTAACCTTCTCGCTTTAAGAAAGCGTTCATCCTCTTTCGCGCGCTAACGGGGTTGCCGGGAGAGTCCATTTTGAACGCTCGTCGACTGGGTGGGCTCATTCGTGCTGACTGGTCTCGCACGCAAATTCGCAGTGCTGTCGTTGTCCCATGCGGGAGTGAAGGCCGGATCCCGGATCGGCCTCGCTTCCGCACTGCTGCTTGCTGCCGCGGGCTCGGTCCATGACGCCGCTGCGCTGAACGAGACCAAGACGCTCTCGTTCCACCACACCCATTCCGGCGAAGACCTCACCGTCACCTTCAAGCGCGACGGCCGCTTCGACGAGGCCGCGCTGAAGCAGCTCAACCACTTCCTGCGCGACTGGCGGACCCAGGACGAGACGGTCATGGACCGCCGCCTGTTCGACATCCTCTGGGAAGTCTATCGCGACGTCGACGGCAAGCAGCCGATCCAGATCATCTCCTCCTACCGCTCCCCCGCCACCAACGCGATGCTCCGCCGCCGCTCTTCGGGTGTGGCGCGCTTCAGCCAGCACATGCTGGGGCATGCGATGGACTTCCACATTCCGGGCGTGCCGCTGGAGCAGATCCGCTTCGCCGGCCTGCGCCTGCAGCGCGGCGGCGTCGGCTTCTATCCGACCTCCGGCTCGCCCTTCGTCCATCTGGATACCGGCAGCATCCGGCACTGGCCGCGCATGACGCATGACCAGCTCGCCCGCGTGTTCCCGGATGGCCGCACGGTCCACGTTCCGACCGACGGCACGCCGCTGAAGGGCTATGAGCTGGCCAAGGCCGACATCGAGCGCCGCGGCACCGGCGACGATTCCGGCAGCAAGCCGAGTTTCTTTGCCGCTCTGTTCAAGAGCAAGTCGGCTCCCGCCGCCACGAGCAGCGACGAGGATGACGAGGGCGCGCCCGCCCCGGCCGCGAAGCCTGTTGCGCCGACCGTGGTTGCCGCCGCGGCCAAACCGGCCGATCCGGTGCCGACACCGCGCGCCAAGCCGCAGATCGCCGCTGCGATCCAGCTCGCTTCGGCCGATGCGCAGCTCGTTGCACCGCCCAAGCCGAAGCCCGCGCCCGTGGCTGACAAGCCGGCAGCCGGCAAGCCCGAGACCCCGGCCGACATCATCAATGCCCGCGGCTTCTGGGATACCCCTGCGACCCCGCAGCAGGCGACGCCAGCTCAAGTGGCTGCGCTGAAGGCCCGCCAGGCGCTCGCCGCCGCCACCGAGCCGCAAGCGACCGCGAGCGTCTCCAGCGCGGCCTATCAGGCGCTGGCCTATGCGCCGGCGTCCGCCTCCCCGGTCGACCGCGCCAACGTCGTCGCCGCCTCCGCGCCGATCCCGCGCACAGGCCGCCCCGTTGCCGCGACGCGCGGCCTTGCGCCCGCGACCGAGATCAACACGGTGGTCGGCAAGAGCATCGACGGCAGGATCGCAACCGCGACCCGCCTCTCCGCCGCCAGGGGCGAGAGCATCTGGCTCAAGATCGTGATGCTGTCGCCGAGCGCCAGCCGCGCGATGTCGGTGACGCTGATGGGCGAGCTCGATACCGTTGCCCTGCGCGGCTATTTCGTCAAACCGCAGGCCGTAATCGCGATGGGCTTTGCCGACGATCCGATGCAGGGCCTGTCCTGCGACAGTTTTACGGGCAGCGCGACCGCGAAGCTCGAGACGACGTCGTTCGTGGTGCGCACCGCCGCGCTGCGCTGAGATCTTTCCCCTCACGCCGTTCGGTAGTCCCGCAAGCCGGGATGAAGCCAACGGGTCGGCGCGAAGCGCCGCCCGATGACAGGCTCCGCGCAATCCTGGGGCACGACAGCGCCACACGCTCAAGTGTCGTCCCGGCCTGGTGCGCATCTGCACTAAGGGAGATTCCCCCACTTCCAACGGGTAATCCACCCGGTATCGCTACGCATTCCAAACGCGCATTGTGGCAATGCGCCCAGAACGGACGCGATGACAAAGTCCGAGGACGCGATTGCGTTAGCCTTGGTGTTCCGCGTTTCCGCAGCGGCGCCGCATAAAGGGAAGTCGCCACAGCGAAGTAGGAGCATGCGATGTCAGTTCCATGCAAGTCTGAGCTCAGCCTTCTGAACCACGACGAGCGCGAAGTCATATTGAGTACGCACCATCCCGTGGTCGGAGAGATGGAGCGCGATGGACTTGAGAGCCTTCGCGCCCGACTTCGGGATCTGCGCGACAGGGAGCGTACATTGTCGCGGCATCGACGCCGCGAAACAAAGGGAACAGCCGACCCGCGCGGCAAGAGTTTCTCCGGCACGGCAGAGCATGCAAACCGGCGCCAATCGGTTTTCGCTGCCGCCATCAAGCGCGTCAAGAACGAGCTGAGGCGCATCCGGAAGTTTGAAGCACGACGGGAGCTCGGCGAAGCGGCGCGACGGGCGTTAGCACTCCGTCGGGCGCGTCAGTTTTCTCGCCCGCAGACGACCCCAACTTCGCATGACGGCATGCGGTCCATCCCAAGCCGTCGCCGGCTCAAGAAACTCCCACCGGAAAAAATCGGAAGAGTCTCGCAGGCCAACAAGCGGGCGCAGGCCCGACGAGACGCCAAACGCGGACGCGGCAATTGAGACCGAGACCGACAATCTTGCGGATCGAGGCTGCGTGCCGGACCGGCGCAATGGCGTCCTCGCCACTTCCAAGACTACAGTGTCGAAGCCTGCAGCTTCTATCTCGCTTTCCTGACCCGCCGATCCAGATGATATGTCAACGCCAGCGAGAGGCAGACGGTGAGCTCCTGCTTCGGCAGCGCGCCGGATAGGGGCAACAGCAAAGCCCTGGTCTGCCGATATTCGAACTCATCGGGAAAGCGCTCGCGGAACGTATCGACCAGCGTCGTCTTGCAGTTGAACAAAATGGCGGCGTGCTCGGAGTCCTTGAGGCGGCCGAGCCGGATCGTGCTGCCGCTGCCGGTCTCATCGGTCAGGTAAGCCGGCTCGCCCCATTTCAGGGTCTCGGTGAGCTTGCCGACATCGTGATGTGCCGCAGCGGTCGCGAAGATCAGCTCACGTACCTGGAGCAAGCGCTTGCCGATCGGCGCCGGAAGGGCGCGGAAGGCACGGTCCACCTCGCGCGGCAGCGGCGGCGCAGTCACAGCGGTCTCCGTTCACAAACGAAGTGCAACACGCCACGCTTGTAGCCCGGATGGAGCGAAAGCGTAATCCGGGGAATGCTTCCATACTGCGAGAACCCGGATTTCGCTGCGCTCCATCCGGGCTACGGCAGCAGTGCTTGAGGCGCAAGACGCCTCAGAGCATTCCCAGCGCCTGCATATAGGTCTCGAGGATCGTCTCGGCCTCGGCGCGCTCGTTCGGGTCCTGCTTGCGCATGCGCACGATGGTGCGCAGCGCCTTGACGTCGTAGCCATTGCCCTTGCTCTCGGCATAGACGTCGCGGATGTCGTCGGAGATCGCCTTCTTCTCTTCCTCCAGCCGCTCGATGCGCTCGATGATGGATTTGAGCTGGTCCTTGGCAAATTTCGTCGCGGGCTCGTCGTCGCGGACGGCGGCGGAGGTGGCCATCTTGGTACTCCCAATGGAACTGGCAAAACGAGGTGACGCCGGCATCCTCACCGCGCGTGCTGGTTGACCCTTAGGGTTCGCCGCTCTCGCGTTCAAGGCAGCATCGCGCTCGTCCACAGCGCGCCCACACCTTCCTGCGGCGAGGCCAAGAAAGAAGTTGTGTGGTGCGACTCACCGCCAGACTGCCGGCGAGGCCGTTCAGTGCCCGGGATGGACCTTCTTCATCGCCTCGATCTGCTCGGGCGTGGCCGTGCCCTGGTGCTTCGCCTTCCAGGTCTCGTAGGGCATGCCGTAGACGGCCTCGCGGCTCTCGTCCTTGCTTAAGCTCACGCCCTGGGCGTCGGCGGCGTCCTTGAGCCAGTTGGACAGGCAGTTGCGGCAGAAGCCGGCCAGATTCATCAGATCGATGTTCTGGACGTCGGTCCGCGTCTTCAGATGATCGACCAGGCGCCGGAAAGCGGCCGCCTCGAGCTCCGTTCTGGTTTTGTCGTCGATTGCCATGGCTGGATCCCTTCGGCCTGAATTGGTTCTGCCCCCGATGGGGGTCACCCTTACGGGATCAGGTGGGCCCTTGTCACAGATTTTGCCATATCACGGCGCAAACGGCGCCAGAGCCAACCCGAAGGCCGGTTCCCCGGCCCTACGCCAAATCGTCAATCATCTGGTATACGTTCCGCGACAATGATCGCCGAATCTCCCCGCGTCCCCCTTCGCCTGCTCGCCCGGTTGGTCCCGGTGCTGGTGGTTGGCCTGCTGTGCCTGTGGGCCAGCCCGGCCTCCGCCGACTTCCGGCTTTGCAACAACACCTCGAGCCGGGTCGGCATTGCGCTCGGCTACAAGGACGCCGAGGGCTGGACCACCGAGGGCTGGTGGAACATCTCGTCCCGCTCCTGCGAGACCCTGCTGCGGGGAACGCTGGTCGCCCGCTACTATTACATCTACGCGATCGACTACGACCGCGGCGGCGAATGGTCGGGCCAGGCCTTCATGTGCTCGCGCGACAAGGAATTCACCATCCGCGGCACCGAGGATTGCCTCGCGCGCGGCTACGACCGGACCGGCTATTTCGAGGTCGATACCGGCGAGCAGCGGGCCTGGACGGTTCAGCTCACCGACGCCAACGAGCAGCCGTCACAGCAGCAGCGCGTGCCCGGCCTGCCGGGCCCGGTCGGCCCGGGTGGCGGCGTTCCGGGTTTGCCCAATAGTCCGCCCGGTGGTACGCCCCCCGCCGCGCCTGGCCTTCCGCCAGCCCCCTCGCCACCGTCTGGAAATAAGCCATGAGGCGTCTTCGCCGTATCAAGATTCTCGCGACCCTGGGACCTGCCTCTTCGGACCTCGCGATGATCCGCCGCCTGTTCGAGGCCGGCGCCGATCTGTTCCGCATCAATATGAGCCACACCCCGCATGACAAGATGCGGGAGCTGGTCGCGACGATCCGCAACGTCGAGAGCAGTTATGGCCGGCCGATCGGCATCCTGGTCGATCTCCAGGGCCCGAAGCTCAGGCTCGGCGCCTTCGCGGAAGGCGCGGTCCAGCTCCAGAACGGCCAGATCTTCACGCTCGATTCCAACAAGGCGCCGGGCGATGCCACGCGCGTCAATCTCCCGCATCCGGAGATCCTGGCAGCACTCAGGCCCGGCCATGCGCTGCTGCTCGACGACGGCAAGGTGCGGCTGATGGCCGAAGAGACCTCGAAAGAGCACGCGGTGACCCGCGTCGTGGTCGGCGGCCGGATGTCCGACCGCAAGGGCGTCAGCCTGCCGGATACGGACCTGCCGGTCTCGGCGATGACGCCGAAGGACCGCGCCGACCTCGAGGCCGCGCTGGTCACCGGCGTCGACTGGATCGCTCTATCTTTCGTGCAGCGCGCCGACGACGTCATCGAGGCCAAGAAGATGATCCGCGGCCGCGCCGCCGTGATGGCCAAGATCGAGAAGCCGCAGGCGATCGACCGCCTCGCCGAGATCATCGAGGCCTCCGACGCGCTGATGGTGGCGCGCGGCGATCTCGGCGTCGAGCTGCCGCTGGAGCGTGTGCCGAGCCTCCAGAAGCAGATGACGCGCATGGCGCGCCGCGCCGGCAAGCCGGTGGTGATCGCAACCCAAATGCTGGAATCGATGATCCAGTCGCCGGTGCCGACCCGCGCCGAAGTCTCGGACGTCGCCACCGCCGTCTATGAAGGCGCCGACGCCATCATGCTGTCGGCGGAATCGGCGGCCGGCAAATTCCCGGTCGAGGCGGTCTCGACCATGAACCGCATCGGCGAAGAGGTCGAGCGCGACCCGATTTATCGTTCCGTGCTCACCGCGCAGCGCCCCGCGCCAGAATCCACCGCCGGCGACGCCATCGCGGACGCCGCCCGCCAGATCGCCGAGACGCTCGATCTGCCGGCCCTGATCTGCTGGACCAGCTCGGGCTCGACCGCGGTGCGCGTCGCGCGCGAGCGGCCGAAGCCGCCGATCGTGGCGATCACGCCCAACATCGCGGCCGGACGCCGGCTGGCGGTGGTCTGGGGCGTGCATTGTGTGGTGGCGGAAGACGCGCGCGACCAGGACGACATGGTAAGCCGCGCCGGCCAGATCGCCTTCCGCGACGGTTTTGTCCGCGCCGGCCAGCGCGTGATCATCGTCGCCGGCGTGCCGCTCGGCATTCCCGGCACCACCAACATGGTACGCATCGCCTCGGTCGGCCCTGAGGGCGGCGCGGATATCTAGTCCGCGGGAGCCCGGCAAACAAAAAAAGACGAAAACAACCCCATGCACAGTAGCCGGCGTTGCCGGCGAAGGTGCTCGGGTTTTGTGGAAAGGCGCGCTCGGGCAATGACCTGAGCGGAATCAGGTCTCGGCCCCGGCCGCGACCTGCTCTTCAGGCCCCGACCAGCGCTTTCGCGGTCGGCAGCAGCGTCTGCTGCACCACCAGACCGCGGGCGCGGGCGTCCATCACACCGACTGCGCGCAGGGCCAGCAGCGTCACGGTCTGCACCGCATCGCGCATCCTGGCGGGATCGTCGAGATTATCGGGCGCGAGCGGCCCGACCAGAGCCTCATGCAGCGCCCCCAACAGCGCGGTGGCGGCCAGCGCGGTATCCTGCGCAGGCAAATGGCCGGCCCGCACGGCGGCGTCGATCCGCGCGGCCATCTCGCCGGCGATCTCGCGGCGGCTGGCGAGGCGGGACGCGCTGACATCGACGTCGACCGGCTCGGCCAGGATGCCCCAGGCCAACCTGCGCTGCGACAGCGTGTGGACCGCCACGGTGGTGACGGCCGCCGCCAGCGCCGAGGATGGGCCGGGCGCGGCATCGGCCGCCCGGCGGATCGCCGCGAGCTCGTCGCGCGACACCTCGGCTATCAATTCGGAGATCAGCTCGGACTTGGACGGGAAGTAGCGGTAGACCGTTCCGGCCGCGACACTGGCCCGGACAGCAACCGGCGCGATCTGCACCGCAGCCATCCCGCCTTCCGCCGCAGCTTCCCGCGCCGCAGCAAGGATCGCACTGCGCCTGGCCGCAAGGCGCTTCACCACTTGATGCGTTCGCCGATAAACCATGGCGCGCTTCCTGTCCCACACGCCAGCCGCACGCCCCGCGCGGCCGAACGCGTCGTCCCTGCAATAGATGCAAATCGTCCCGCAAGGACTGAACAACTATTCAAAGTGAATGACAAGATGCAAATGCGTAGAACGTCACGCCGGACGGACGGGAGCCCCAGCCTGGTGACGCCGGCTGGAGGGCTTTGAAGAAGAACGTGCGGGGAAGCTTGCCTGCGGGCCCATCCTTCGAGACGCCCGCCTACGGCGTGCCCTCAGGATGAGGTCGCGTTTCGCGGCAAGATATCAGACCCTCTTGGTGAGGAGCCCACCAAAGCGGGCATCTCCGGACGATGCTCCGCATCGCCGGGCGAACCATGCAGGCCGAGCAGCCTCCGGCTCACCACCCCGCAAAAGAAAAGAGCCCCGTCCGGGACGGGGCTCTCGAAACTCTCAGATCGTCCGGTCTTACTTGAGGCTGGACGAGATCGAGCCGAACTTGGTGTTCAGCGAGCTGCCGAGGTTGTTGACGACGGTGATGATCGCGAGCGCGATGCCGGCAGCGATCAGGCCGTATTCAATGGCGGTGGCGCCGGATTCGTCCTTCACGAAACGCGAAACGAGGTTCTTCATAGACTGCTCCCAAAGAGTACACGTGGCTTACAAATGGTCTGGTCTTCTCGGCTTCCCAGCGCCGCCCGACCATGGAACCGAACCTAGAGGCAAAGAATTGCGCCGCAGTTAATTCGACTGCGGAAACACGAAGCGGATTGCACGTATTCGACGATGGTAAAGGAGAATTGAAAACAATCCGTTAAATCGCAGCTATCCGCGGCAATGCCGCGGAGGCGCGATTTACCCGAAGTTATGACCGCGCATGGTCCAATGCCGCCCGCTCGGCCTGAAGCACGACGAGATGAATCGTTCATCGCGCTTCAGGTTATTGTTTGAGCATGATCTTCTCGGAAAACCGCTACACACTTTTCCGGATCATGCTCCGGCCGACAAGAACAAGCAGGACGACGAGGCGGCATGTCACTTTCCTTTGCCAACAGCATTGCGGTGCAGAGCCGCGCGCGAGCACTGCTGCCGCTCTGCGTCGGTGCCGGCACCTATCTGTTCTTCCTCTTCGTCGGCGACACGCTGCTTCAGGACTCCGACTCGTTCTGGCAGATCAGGATCGGGCAATGGATCCTCGATCACGGCGCCCTGCCCTACACCGACTTCTATTCCTTCACGCGCCCAGGAGAATCCTGGATCTCGACGTCGTGGCTGTCGCAGGTGCTGTTCGCTTTCTCCTACGCGCAATGGGGCTGGGCAGGTCCGGTCATCCTCACCGCGACCGGGATGGCGCTCACCGCTGCAGTCTTCGTCTATCTGCTCGACGCGCAGATCGAGGCGCCGCGCGCGGTGCTGTTCGCGATGCTGGCGTTGCTGCTGTCGATCCATCACGTGCTGGCGCGTCCGCATATTCTGGCGCTGCCCGTCATGGTGGCGTGGGTCGGCCTGCTGATGGCGGCTGCCGACCGCAGAAGCGCGCCGTCCTGGACTTGGCTGCCGCTGATAGCGCTCTGGGCGAATTTACATGGCGGCTTCGTGCTGGGCCTCGCACTGATCGGTCCGATCTCGCTCGAAGCGGTCGAGCATGCCGAGAAGGGACAGCGGCTGAAGCTGTTCATGCGCTGGGTGCTGTTCGGCGTCGGCGCGCTGATCGCTGCCTGCTGCACGCCGTACGGCTGGCGGACGCTGATGGGCGCAACCAACATCCTCAGCCTCGGCGAATTGCTGTCACTGATCTTCGAATGGATGCCGGCGAACTTTGCCACCTTCACCGGGTTCGAAGGCGCACTGCTCGGCCTGATCGCGCTCGGCTATTATCGCGGCCTCGTGCTGTCGGCGCCGCGGATCTTCCTGATCCTGTTCCTGACCTGGAGCGCGCTGACCCATGTCAGGAATATCGAGGCCTTCGCCTTCCTGGTGCCGCTGGTGCTGGCAAAGCCGCTCGGCGAGATGTTCGCGCGCCCGCCAGCGGACACAGCCGGCGCCGACCGCTGGCCGGCCCGCTATGTCACCGCGCTCGGTGCGCTCATGATCGTGGCCGCGAGTTGGACCTCGACCTCGCTCTACATGGGACACCATCGCTTCACGTTCACGATGGCCCAGACGCCGGTTGCGGCGGTCGACCTGCTCGAAAAACTCAGGGTGCAGCGCATCTTCAACGCCTATCAGTTCGGCGGCTATCTGATCTCGCGCGACGTCCCTGTTTACGTCGACGGCCGCGCCGAGCTCTATGGCGAAAAGTTCGTCATGGACTTCTTCAAGGCGACGGAAGGCAAGAAGCCCGAGCTGCTGCCGCGCCTGCTCGACCAGTACAAGATCGACGCGACGCTATTGGTCGCCGATGCGCCGGGCCCGCAAATCCTCGACCAGCTCAAGGGCTGGAAGCGGATCTATACGGATGACATCGCGGTGATCCATGTGCGGGACAATGCTGACGGAGCTGCGGTGCCGTCGAAGTGAGGACGTAGCTTCAGGCGTGTCCTCTCAGATGCGACGTTCGCTAAAAGATGTGAAGCGGACTTAGGCACGCACTCCGGCCATTTCGCCGTTTGACCCAAGGCGGTCGTCAAGCGGCAATGTCAATTGCTGTTATTCGACTGATGCGCCCGGAGTCAAGATAGCAGCGATGACAAAGGCTCGCGCGGTTCTCGTGTGAGTTTCAACCATCTGCCTCGTGTCAACGACCAAGAGCCATTCATGTTCGACAATCTGATGACCCTCTTGGTTATTCTGTCCTTCGGCTTTCCCGCCGTGCCGTGGTTTTTGGGTGCGCGATGGGGGTCGAGAGGAGTTTGGCTCAGTACAGGATTTGCCGTAGTCATCCTGCTATGTTTGTTTCCAATATTGTTTTGGGTTGCATGCGGTGCCTGTGGGCAGGGCGCGATAGCCATCTTTGTGCTGGGGCCGATCTGGATCGCCTCGGCATTGCTTACGGTCACTTCGGCGGCGTTCGCTTACTACAAATTCGCGCGCTGATTTCCGCAAGACCGCGAAGGCGCCGGGGGTAACGATACCGCCCACGCTGGGCATCGCAGATGAAGTGATTGAGTAAAGCATCAGCGATGTCAGCTTGTGGCCCATCAGCGAAATGGCGACACCTTTCATTGAGGTCCGCTTGGTGGCGTAGAGCGGACTGACTTTACTCACTCTGCGTTCTTCGCATTTTGACCCAAGGCGGAAAAACCGCACAGTTTGGGATCGCCTGATGGTTCAATTCGTTTGTTGCAGCAAACTCGGAAGTTCACTCATCCGATGAAAGGTTTTCCCGCAGACCCCGCGCAATTCGATTTCAGCGCTCGGATCGCCGCCGGTAAAGCCCAGAACTTGCATTCCCGCAGCCTTTGCTGCGTAAGCCCCCGACAAACCGTCTTCGATGACGATGCAGCGTGACGGATGAACGTTCAAGGTTTGCGCCGCATGAAGGAATAAGCCCGGCTCTGGCTTCCATGAACCCACTTCGTACGCGCTGAATATACGTCCCTCGAAATGATCTAGGAGCTTCGTCAATCCGAGCGTGTGTGTCAGCTTTGACATGGGCCCGTTAGACGCCACACAGGTAGGAATAGCTATTTCAGCTAACGCCGCATGAATTCCTTCGACGGGCTTCAGTTCGGCATCAAATGCTGACGCCGTAGCTCGTCTAAGGTCCGCAACGAAGGTGTCCGAAACGCTGCGACCTAACCTGCGCTCAATTTCATGCACGCAGTCGGCCATTTTTCGCCCGCGGAAAAGCTTGATTGCTTCCTCCACGCCAATCCCAGCTCCTTCCTGCGATGCTGCGCGGGCTAAGACGGCCAGCGCGATTGTTTCACTATCGACCAAGACGCCATCCGCGTCGAAAATGATGAGTTCAATCACGGTGGGGTCATTAGAAGCACGATCACGTTAGGAACGGACGTAGTTAGGTTAGAAGCTTACCCGTTCCGACGATACAGAGGGAGCACTTTGTCTGCTTCTGGCCCGTATGAGACCTGGCGAGGGGTACTAAAGATGTCCGCTCACTGGGGCTGACCGGAAGTCGTCTCGGGAGAACCAAACCGACGCGATTGACCCAAAGCCGACCTCTGCTGAGATCCGCTATTGCGCCGCTATCAGGGGCACAGCGGACCTCATACGCGCCCTGACTGCCGGGCGTTCTGCGAGTACAAGCCTCGGTGCGCCTCGTGAAACCGGCTCAAGAACCTTCAGCCGTTTCGCTGCGCGGCTGGCGGATGGTTTCCTCGGGCGTGCCGATCCTCGGCCATGATGCCGGCATTCATGAA
The DNA here is from genome assembly GCF_052075995.1 of Bradyrhizobium sp. 613_E4_N2_2. Taxonomy (NCBI): domain Bacteria; kingdom Pseudomonadati; phylum Pseudomonadota; class Alphaproteobacteria; order Hyphomicrobiales; family Nitrobacteraceae; genus Bradyrhizobium; species Bradyrhizobium sp. 613_E4_N2_2. The sequence goes on along the minus strand of NZ_CP197234.1, from coordinate 1,372,438 downwards.
GCCGACGCAGGTCGAGACATCGGAAGAAGGCCATCTCGTGCGTGACCAGCATGATGATGCCTTCGGCGCTTCTGGCCCCGGTCACCCCTTGGCAGCAACGTACCCATAAAAATTCATAAGAAAGTCCCGAACGGCGAGGGGCTTGACGGCACCGGTTTTTTCCTGCGGATGCGGTATCACGTAGTCTCCATCGCCATATGAGAAGACCTTCGCCTTCACGTACCCGTTCATCACTTGTATCTTCTCGCGCAGCACGACCCAGTGCATTGTAAACGCGGAGCCTTTATCGGACTGGTCGTCATAGTCGATCATATTGGCGCTTATGAAAAGACATACGCGATATCCGCTGTCGAGCAGCCGGTTGGCTTCGTTTACATCGTCGATGTCTTTGTTGTATCGCGAAATGTTGGTATTCTCCCGCACGTCCCGGTATCCTGCCTTGCGAAACCATTGCTCCATTTCGCTCGGCAGGGTGACACCCGCAAGATCGCTGATCTTGCCTGTGTCGTCGAAATCGAGGAACCAGTTCTCCGAATCGCGTATGGAGGCGCATGTCAGCCAATCGACGTGGTCCAGCGACCAGGGTGGCGTGAAGTTCCTCACATCCTTTCCCGGCTTGATCAGCAGGCGGCCAAGGTTCGCCTGCCCCTTCTGATAGAGATCGATCGCGAACCGCGCGTAAGACCCTGGCTTGTCGGACGCGTAGCCGAACATCAGGGCGGATGGCCCGCACAGACTTCCCTGATCTTGATTGATGAGGCTCGGCTTCGCAATGCGCCTGAGAATACCTATGCCGACGCGGTGTGGGTCGAGCTTCGGAAAGAACGTCGTCCTCGTGTTTTTCAGGAAATCGCAGACCATTTCCGCGGCTAGTTTTTTCTGGTCGGAATTGAGGTCGTACGGTCCGATCCCGCGCTTCTCCTTGTATTCTTCTCCGACGAAGAGCGTGATGAGCTTTTTCGAGGTGGGGGAGAGCGTTCTGGAGGTGTTCGCAATGGTGGTCAGGTCGTCCAGCTCGAATGCGGTGACCATGCCGTCTGCGACGGTAGCCCGGATGATGTCAACGATCTCTGCGTAGTCCAGCTTTGAATCGTCGATGAGGCCTTTGCGAAGTGCAGCATCGACGGAAGGAGTCGCGATTGCGTCCCATTGGCCCTTTGGCAGGGTGGGCTTGGCAGCCGCCTTCGTCGACAGTTCAACGAGCCGACTGAATGTCGGGCCGGCAGGCCGAACATAGCCGTCAGGCGTGCCGGGAAAGTTCTTCTTTTGGAAGTACAGAATCGAGTTGTAAAGGCCGTCGCTGGCGTAACCGGTCACGACCATCTGTGGTTTAAGCGTGTTCTCGGCGCCGCCGTCGGAAATGGCGATCTTGTTGAGCAGCGAAATGACCAGCTCCTGATCCTTTTTCCAGTTTTGGCAGCTGCGCCCTGTCGTCGCGAACCGTCCGACCTTGTCTTTCAACTGCAGCATATCGCGCCTCCCCGGAACGGGAATGCTGCCTCGAACGTCCTGACATGCAGCCGAGGCAGGCGCTGTGGCAAGTCTTCCCGCTGTAGGGTTGGTCGCCCCTGCCGTCCCTTGTGTTCATTCGCAAGGACAGCGGTCGCCCTGTGGCGAGGTTCACGAATGCGTTATGTCTGCCTATCGGGGTAGACCGGAATTCGTCGGCGCACCGCTAGAATGTCGCGAATGGCCCATCAGCGAAGTGGCGACACCTTTCATTGAGGTCCGCTTGGTGGCGTAGAGCGGACTGACTTTACTCACTCTGCGTTCTTCGCATTTTGACCCTAAGCGGTCATCAGAGGCGGACAACCAACGATACCGGCATGGACGCTTCGTTCCAACTGTCTTAGGTTCAAGCCGCAGGTAATCTACAGGCGAGCATGGAAGAACGCTCCTCCGGCAATTCTAAAGAGCGCGCGAATAATCGCTCCATTACGCAACCGTTAATATGGTGGTTCGTTCTAGCCCTTATGGCGCTAGTTGCGTCACAAGTCATGCGGCTGCATCAACATCAAGCGCTAAGTTGGCTTCTCTGGGACTATGCGGGTCGGATCACTGCTCTCACCATTTTGGCGGCAGTGCCTTCTGCTCGAATCGCTGCATTTCCAACAGGTGAACGTCAAATTTCACTTTTTGAGATTGTCCTTTGGATCGTCGGAATTTGCTTGCTAGATCGCTTTGTCCAGTTGCCGCAATCTCTCCTCAATGCGGCATTCCCTACAACCGTTCTCGGCGCATATCCGCACCCGACCGGATGGCTAAAAGCGTTCGATCTTTTTTTTGGCTTAGCCTTGGTAGCTATCAGCGAAGAAGTCATATTTCGCCGATACATCCGGCTAGCATTCCGGCCTTATCTGGGTGACGGCATCCTTGCCGTTCTCACTACGTCAGTTTTGTTCGGCGCAATTCATTGGTGGGCCGGCCTTGGTAATGTCCTTTCTGCGGCTACTGTTGGCCTTTTCCTCATGTTAATGCTGCGGCGGTCGGGTGTGCTATGGCCGGTGGCACTCGCGCATTACCTGCTAGATTTGATCAATTTCGCCTAACGCGCCTTGCAGGTTCGGAAGTCTTACGACTGCTCCTGGCCCATCAGCGAAGTGGCGACACCTCTCATTGGGGTCCGCTTGGTGGGGTAGAGCGGACTGACTTTGCTCACTCTGCGTTCTTCGCATTTTGACCCATAGCGGACGTGAACATTTTGCGTTGGCAAGCGCCGCCAAGACGGACGGTGGCTCGTTGCTATGGACCCGCTCGTCTCGCAACGAGAATATTGGCTATACACTGCAAGACGATTTCGTTTTGTTGATTGCGCACTCGGATTTGGTTGCGCACGATGCCTCGATCAGGTTTCGACTTAGACTCCCGCTTCTCCAGAACAATCATTTCAAGATCGAGTTCATCTCCTGGGCGTACCGGGTTCGGCAGCCTTAACTCATCCCAACCCATTCCGGCGAGGACATGGAGCCGAGGCTGGAGCTTCGGCGTGAGCGAGATGAAGATCGAAAACGTATGGGCGCTCGATGCGGTTAGTCCTCCAAAAATTGAACGTGCTGCTGCCTCCTCATCGAGGTGACGGGGCGCTGGATCATATTGCTTGGCGAACTGGACGATCTCTTCCTTCGAGACCAGATAAGGACCAGCCTTGCTAGTCATACCAATTTCGGCATCTTCAAAATACAGCTGGGTCATGGCTTCGTCCTCTGCGGATGAAGTAAATCAGGCACGGCTCAACGCGGCGGGATTATAACCCTTTTCAAGCATCAATTTCTGTTCTTGTCCGGCTAACCCGCACGTCGTTCAGGCCATTCGCACCAATTTCCAAGGCAGACTTTCCCGGATGAGCAAACACTAAAGGTCATCATCCGAAAATCAGCTTGTGGCCCATCAGCGAAATGGCGACACCTTTCATTGAGGTCCGCTTGGTGGCGTAGAGCGGACTGACTTTGCTCGCTCTGCGTTCTTCGCATTCTGACCCGTAGCGGTCTTCCATTGATCTAGATCAACGTGAGGTACATCCAGGAAGTTTGGTTCAATCGTCGAACAAGAGAGGACGCTTATGAGCGATCATCCAGAAGACGGTCCCCCGAACGAATCCTCCTCAAACGCATTCGAAAAAAAGAGGCGCGGCAATGACGGCATGCAACGACGCGACCTTTTGCTGGGTGGTTCGTCGCTCGCTGCGATGACGGCTTTGGCGGCGACGGCGCCAGCGACCGCTCAAGTGCAACAGGCTGCACCGGCACCTGCAGCGGCACCCGCATCGACGGGGCCGAAGCTTGGCGAGATCCTGCCGTTTCCGCAGCCGCCGCGTCCTGTCATCACCGAGCCGGATTGGCGCAAGGTGCCGCAGCCGAAGCCAGTGTCGATCCGGCCGCCGAAGGGCGCCCCCAACATCCTGGTCATTCTTCAAGACCAGACTTCCTATGCGGACCCATCGACCTTCGGCGGACCGATCAACTTCCCGACCATGGATCGTCTCGCCAAAGAGGGGCTGACCTACACGAACTTTCACGTCAACAGTCTGTGTTCGCCGAGCCGCACCGCGCTATTGACCGGACGCAATCAACATCAAAATAGCCAAGCCGCTGTAGTTGACGGTGCGACCTCATATCCCGGCGACACCGGCATGCGGCCAAAGAGCGTTGCGCCCATCGCTGAAATTCTTCGACAGTGGGGCTATTGCACGTCGATGTTCGGCAAAAGCCACGAGACGCCGCCGTGGGAAACCAGCATGAGCGGCCCGTTCGACCGCTGGCCAGCGCGACAGGGCTTTGAAAAATTCTATGGCTTCATTGGCGGCGAGAAGAACTTGTTCCGGCCCTACCTCGTGGATGGCACTACCGAACTCGGCGTGCCGCGCGACCCAAACTATCATTTCAACGTCGATATCACGGACAAGGCGATAGGCTGGATACGTGGTACGCGCTCGCTGACCCCGGATCGTCCGTTCTTTATGTATTACGCCACGGGCGGCGCGCATCCGCCTCACACGCCGCCGAAAGAATGGCTCGATGTCTACAAGGGGAAATTTGATCAGGGGTGGGACAAGCTACGCGGGGAAATTCTTGCGCGTCAGATAAAGATGGGCCTGATGCCTCCGGGCACCAAGATTGCTGAAAACCCTCCTGAAATTCCAAAATGGGACGCCCTTTCGGACGACGCGAAGAAGGTGCTTTCGCGACAAATGGAAGTCTATGCAGGCTATGCCGAGCATACCGACCGCGAGATCGGGCGTTTGATCGATGCCATCGGGGATCTCGGCGAACTCGACAACACCATCGTGATCTATATCGCCGGCGACAATGGCGGCACCGCGATCGGTGGTCTAAACGGAACCTACAATGAATGGTCCAACCTCAACGACGCCCCCGAAGACATCCCGTATCTCAAGACCCGAATGGACGAGTATGGCGGACCGAACTCTTACCCCAACTATTCGGTGGCCTGGGCAATGGCCGGCTCCACGCCGGCAACCTGGTGCATCAATGCCTGTCAGGGCGGCGGCCAGAATCAGGGCATGGTCATTCGCTGGCCCGGCGGCATCAAATCGAAAGGGGAAATCCGCAGGCAATATACCCACCTGATCGACGTTGGCCCCACCATCCTTGAAGCCGTCGGCATCCCCGAGCCAAAGATAGTCAACGGCGTCGAGCAAATTCCGATGGCCGGCACCAGCATGATCTACTCGTTCGACGATGCGGCGGCAAAGGATCGCCACACCGTCCAGTACAATGAGTGCAGCGGCAATCGCAGCATCTACAAGGACGGCTGGATGGCCTGCGTGATGCACCGCGCGCCATGGGAGAGCAGCCCCCGCGTCGATGACTACGCCAAGGACAAATGGGAGCTTTACAATGTGGCCGTGGACTTCGGACAGGCCACCGACCTCGCCGCGCAAAATCCCGCGAAGCTGAAAGAACTGCAGGATCTATTCCATCAGGAGGCGATCAAGTTCGGCGTTTATCCGATGGATGACCGCTCCTTCGCACGGTTGAATGCGACCAATGCCGGACGGCCCGACATCATGGCTGGCCGTACCGAGGTGACCTACTACGCCGGGATGACCGGCATGGCTGAAAATGTCTTCATCGACACGCTCAGCCGTTCCTATGTTGTCACCGCCGACCTGGTCATTCCCAAAGGCGGCGCCAACGGCGTCGTGGTCTCGCAGGGTGGCCTGTTCGGCGGCTGGAGTCTTTACGTCAAGGATGGAAGACCCAAGCTCGCCTACAACTGGCTGGCGCGGGAGAAATACTTCATCGAAGGCAAGGAGGCTCTACCGGAAGGCAAGGTCACGCTGGTCTATGATTTCACCTATGACGGCGGCGGCCTGCACAAGGGCGGCACCGGCGTGCTGTCGATCAACGGCAGGAAAGTCGGCGAAGGCCGCATCAATAAGACGCAGGGTGCGGTGTGGTCGCTGGCCGGTGAGACCGCCGACATCGGCATGGATGCCTACTCCCCAGTGTGCGATGACTACGATCCTTGGGAAAACGCCTTCACCGGCACCATCAACACCGTGAAGATCAAACACAAGGCTTGAGCGCAAGACTTGGCCTTTCCCCGTTACGCGAGGAGGGCTCTCTTTGTGTCCCGCGCCAACACCAGTCCGCTCCTGGCCCATCAGCGAAGTGGCGACACCTTTCATTGAGGTCCGCTTGGTGGGGTGGAGCGGACTGACTTTGCCCGCTCTGAGTTCTTCGCATTTTGACCCTGACCTGACATTGACCCTAGCCCAAAAGGAACACCCTGTGCTTTGATACGTGGGACGGAATCTACCGATCTCGCGGGGGCCGTTTTGGCCGACAATTGCGTGGAACGGAGGCTTGCGGCAATTCTGGCGGCGGATGTTGCCGGATACAGCCGCATGATGGGTATGGACGAAGAAGACGTGCTGGCTCGCCTCAAGGCCGCCAGAAAGTCTCTTTTCGATCCCTCCATCGCCGCGCATCGCGGACGGATCGTCAAGACGACCGGCGACGGCATGCTGGTCGAGTTCGCCAGCGCCGTCGATGCAGCGCGATGCGCCATCGAGGTGCAGCGCGGCATGGTTGAGCGAAATGCCGCGGTGCCGCAGGCCAAGCGGATCGAATTTCGCGTCGGCATCCACGTCGGCGACATCATAAGCGACGAAAATGATATCTTCGGGGACGGCGTCAATATCGCCGCCCGCCTTGAAGGCATCGCGCAACCCGGCGGCATCTGCATCTCCGAGGACACGCAACGTCAAATCCGCGGCAAGATCGATATCGCCTTCGAGGACATGGGTCCGCAGAACCTGAAGAACATTGTTGAGCCGATGCGCGCGTGGCGATTGAGAATAAACGCGGACGGTTCTGCGGCAATCTCGAAAAGGTCGCCTGTCGAGACCACCCAGGCTCTGGCGCTGCCCGACAAGCCGTCAATCGCCGTGCTGCCGTTCCAGAACATGTCGGGCGATCCCGAACAGGAATACTTCGCGGACGGAATAGCGGAGGACATCATCACCGCGCTGTCCCGTTTCAAGGCGCTGTTCGTCATCGCCCGCAATTCGAGCTTCACGTACAAGGGACGCGCTGTCGACATCAAGCAAGTGGGGCGCGAGCTTGGCGTGCGCTATGTGCTGGAAGGAAGCGTTCGCAAGGCGGCAAACCGGGTGCGCATCACGGGACAGCTCGTCGATACCCCTACGGGAGGACATCTCTGGGCAGACCGGTTTGACGGTGGACTCACCGACATCTTCGACCTGCAGGACCAGGTCACCGAGAGCATAGTCGGAGCGATCGCACCGGCGGTTGAAAAAGCCGAGATCGAGCGCGCCAAACGCAAGCCTACCGAGAGTCTTGATGCCTATGATCACTACTTACGCGGTTTGGCCAGCTCTTATCAGTTTGCTAACCGGCAAGCGAACGAAGAGGCGTTACGCCTATTCAACAAGGCGATCAAGCTCGACCCAGGTTTTGCGTCGGCTTACGGTCGTGCCGCCCTTTGCTACACCTTTGCCAAGACCAATGGCTGGATTTCAGTCACACCGAGCGAGACTGCCAAAGTAGAAAAGCTCGTTCAGAGAGCGGTTGAGCTAGGAAAAGACGACGTGATCGCCCTCGCGGCGAGCGGATATGTATCAGCGTTTGTTTTACTCGATCTCGGGGGAGGCGCCGCCTTGATTGATCGCGCGCTCGTGTTCAATTCCAATTGGGCCGAGGCATGGTTTTGGGGTGGCTGGGTGAAGAACTGGCTAGGCGAGCCGGAAACGGCAATCGAGCGCTTCGCCCGTGCCATCCGCCTCAACCCGCTTGATCCGTTTATGAGCGGGGTGCGAACTGGGACCTCGCATGCCCATTTCTTCCTGGGCCACTATGGCGACGCGGCATCGTGGGCGGCAATGGCGTTGCAGGACAATCCGGACTTTCAACCTGCGTTACGTATGGACGCCGCAAGCAAGGCAATGGCCGGACGACTGAAGCAGGCACAAAAGGCGGTGGCCCGGCTGCGGCAATTGAATCCTTCGGTGCGTGTCTCCAATCTCAAAAGCGTGCTCGGCCCCTATCGGCGCGCCGAAGATCTCGCTCGATACGAGGAAGGGTTGCGGCGAGCCGGGCTGCCCGAATGACCTCTACGGCCACGGTGCGGCAAGAGAGTGAGAGCCGCAACTTCCGCTCTTGGCCCATCAGCGAAGTGGCGACACCTTTCATTGAGGTCCGCTTGGTGGGGTAGAGCGGACTGACTTTGCCCGCTCTGAGTCCTTCGCATTCCAAAGCGGACATTCCCATCGGGACGATGGGAGACCGAAATCACGCCGTTGCTGCCGCATCGTTGGCAACGATCGCCAATATTTCGGCGGCGTGTGAACTCGCGATAAAGTGCCCGCCATCAGCGACTTCGTGCCATACCGCTCCAGGCATCCGCTCACCCAGCGGTTTGTTGACTGCGTAAGGCACAAACGTATCGGCGCTGCCTTGCCACAGATGAACCGGCCTATGGATCGCCGTGACGTCGAATGACCACTGTTGATAGAGCATCTGCGCATCGGTCACGAGACCGTCAACGCCTTGCCGGAAACACTCGCGTCCAGACTCCACGATGGCACTCAACACATCGTCATCAGCAAGCGCCGCGAGGTCAGCGGGGCAGCTCGCCTTCAGCAATGCCTTCTTGTACTGCTCCGGAAACCGCGTCGCAGCGAGATCGATCAGGTCATACATCAGCTGGAAACCCGGCCGGAAATGCAGTGCAAGGAACCCGCCCATGGCGTCGGTCGAGGACAGATCCTTCGCCGCCCAATTCGTACCGAATGCGCCGTAGGATCCGGGAGCGATGCTGGTCACGTGTATCAGCCTCGCGGGATCGAGATACGCCGCTGCCGCGAGCGCCCAAGGACCACCCTCAGACCAGCCTGTGACCGCAAAGCGATTGGTCTCAAAAGCGTTGGCAATCGCTTCCAGGTCCGCGGCCCAGCCTGCGAAGGTGCGACCGTGTTGAGGATCTGATTTGCCTTGGCCTGGACGGTCCACGCACACAAATCTCAAACCAAGTTTGAGCGCGTGAGACGCAAAAACCTTGGCTTCGAGCCGGCTCGATGGTCCGCCATGATTGTGAAGTACGAGCGGACCGTTCGGGTCGCCGACCTGAAGGTAAGCCAGTGATCGACCGCCGATCTGGACTGCACCTTCGCCAAGGCACGCAGCGTTGCTTGAATTTCTCAAATATATGCCCTCCGTCGGGCCTCGATGACTCGTCGATCTCGCGGAGCCTTTGTCTCAGCCAACCATCTCCTTTTTGGAATTTCTCGATCGTAGGCCGCAACAACGGCCGCCATGGTCACACGGCTGTCGGATGTCTGCAACTGGCCCTCGGTAGCCATTTCCGCGTTCAAAGCTGACGCCGGCTTTCGCCCCGATGCGGGCACTTGCGATTTAAAGACCGATCGGTCTATATAACGGTCATGAGCCGCCAAGCCCCAGTGCAGTCGCCCCGTGGCCGCCCCCGAAGCTTCGACGTGGACGCCGCGGTCGAACGCGCGATGGGGGTGTTCTGGTCGCGCGGCTATCACGCCACGGCGCTGCCGGACCTGCTTCGGGCCACGAAACTCTCGCGTGGCAGCCTTTACGCCGCGTTCGGCGACAAGCACTCGCTCTTCCTGCGCGCGCTCGATCGCTACATTGCCGATGCCGTGACGCGGATGGATGTCGAGCTCGCCCCCCGCAGGGAGCCGATCGACGCCCTGCGGGCCTATCTTGCCGGCTATGTCGACCGCACCAGTGGCGCCAACGGCCGGCGCGGCTGCCTGCTGGTGGCCACGGCCATGGAGCTGGCCGGCCAGGATGCCGAGATTGGTCGTCGCGTCGCGGGCTTCTTCAGGGCCATGGAGGCCCGCCTGGCCGATGCGCTGTCCCGTGCGAAGGTGGCGGGCAAGCTGGCCGACGGTGTCGATCCCGCGAGTGCCGCCAAGATTCTGGTCTGTTTCGTCGAGGGCCTGCGCGTGGTCGGCAAGACGGCGCCGGCGCGGGCCACATCGCAAGCCACCGCTGACGCTCTGCTCGATCGGTTCGTCAGGTAGCAACCCAATCAGGTCAAAAAACCCCGGACGCCTCCGCACTTTGTGCGTCAATATCTGGACTGATCGGTCTTGAAAGGAAGATGCCATGACTGCCATCCAGATCGTCTGCGCGGTGGCCGTTCCCCTGCTCTGGGGCTATCAGTTCGTGGCCATCAAGGTCGGCGTTTCGGAGTTTCCGCCGCTGTTCTTCCTCGCGCTGCGCTTCCTCGCGATCGCACTGCTGCTCGTTCCGTTCGTCAAACGGCCGACGCGCGAGCAGTTCGGCCCTGTCGTCGCGATTTCGATCTTCCTTGGTGGCCTGAACTTCGGCCTGTTCTATGTCGGACTCGGGCTCGGCTCGGGAAGCCTGTCGGCCGTCGCGTATCAGCTCGCGACGCCCTTCACCGTCCTGCTGGCCTGGCCGCTGCTCGCCGAGCGGCCGTCTCTCACCACGTCCGCCGGAGTGCTGCTCGCATTCGCCGGCGTTGTCGTGCTGGCAGCGGAGCCTGGCCTGTCGGCCAACGGGCTTCCGCTGCTGCTGGTGGTCGGGGCGGCCTTCGCATTCGCGGTGTCCAACGTCCTGACGAAACGCTACGGCCCTTTCGATCCCCTGATGTTGATGGGGTGGTCGTCGCTGTTCACAGTGCCGCAGGTCATGTTGATGTCGCTGCTGCTCGAATACGGACAACTGGCGAGCCTCGTCACGGCGGATGGACGCGGCTGGCTGGCGCTCGCCTACACGATTTTCATCGGCGGAATTGTCGGGTTCGGCCTCTGGTTCTGGCTGATCGCCCGCTGCTCCATGGGCCGCGTCGCGCCCTTCGGCCTGCTGCTTCCGGTGTTCGCCTTGACGTCGAGCGTGCTGTTCCTTGGCGAGCGCATGACCCCGAAGTTGATCGCCGGCGGGCTGCTTGCGATCGCAGGCGTTGCGATGACACAAGTCAGACCGAGCGCGCGCCCCATTTGAGCCCGGACGTTGCGTTGTGGCATCGATGTCGTCTGCCCGGCAACGGAGATCACGAGGCTTCACGTCTCGGTGGTGGACCGTGTTGCGACGTGACGCCCACAACTTGCCGTGCGCTAATATCCGGTCGAACAGGAGGGCGTATCATGATGTTTCGCAATCTTCTCGCCGCGCTTGTCGTCACGGTCGCGATCAGCGCGGCACATGCGGCACCGCAATGGCTGAACCTGCCGCCGACGCCGACACTGCCCAGGGCGACACAGAGCGGCTTCGCGCCCGTCAACGGCATCAAGGTCTGGTACGCAATTTTCGGCCGCGGCGAGCCCGTCCTGTTGCTGCATGGCGGCCTCGCCAACGCCAACTATTGGGGCCGCCAGGTCCGCGCGCTGCAACGGCACTATCAGGTCATCGTCATGGACAGCCGCGGACATGGGCGCAGCAGCCGCAATCAGGAGCCCTATGGCTACGATCTGATGGCCTCGGACGTGGTCGCCCTGCTCGATCACTTGGGGATCAGGAAAGCTGCGATCGTCGGCTGGAGCGACGGCGCGATCATCGGCCTCGACATTGCGATGAAGCACCCGGAGCGCGTGAGCAAGCTGTTCGCCTTCGCCGCGAATTCGGATCCGTCAGGCGTTGCGGACATCGCGTCGAGCGACGTCTTCAACGCCTACATCGCGAGAGCCGGCGAGGAGTACAAGCGCCTCTCGCCGACCCCGACCGAGTACCAGAGCTTCGTCGCCGAGATTACCAAAATGTGGGAGAGCCAGCCGAAATGGACGGCGTCGGATCTCGCGACGATCAAGGTCCCGACCTGGATCGTGGACGGCGACCACGACGAGGCGATCAAGCGCGAGAACACCGAGTTCATGGCGGCGAACATTCCGGGCGCCGGCCTGCTGATCCAGCCGGAGGTCAGTCATTTCTCGTTCCTGCAGGATCCCGAGCAGTTCAGCGACGACGTGCTGCATTTTCTGGAGCGTGGCGGTGAGAGGCCCGGAGCGGCAGCGAAGTGAGATATCGTAGGGTGGGCAAAGCGAAGCGTGCCCACCGCGTCTATCGCAATTGCCGAGAGATGGTGGGCACGGCGCTACGCGCCTTTGCCCACCCTACGAGACCGGTGCAGAGCCATTACGAGCCCAACTGCATCCACGCCGTCATTGCGAGGAGCGAAGCGACGAAGCAATCCAGACTGCTGCCATGGAAACATTCTGGATTGCTTCGCTGCGCTCGCAATGACGGAGTTTGCGGGCCGGGGACGCGCACCTCTCTTGTGTCCCGGACGCGCTGCTGCGTGCAACGCTGCTGCGCTGAGCCGGGACCCAGAAGGCTACACGGCAAGATGCGGAGACATGGGCCCCGGTTCTGCAGCGCACCGGCGAAGGGGCGCTGCGCTGCGTTCAGGGCACGAGACCGGAGTTTGAAGCGCAGCTGCATCAACATCGGCCAACAAAAAACGCGGCGTTTCCGCCGCGTTTTTCGATTCGATCTGCCGCTTCTCGATTACGCCTGCGGCTGCGGCTCCAGGCCGGGATCCGGATCGGGCCGCGGACGCGACTTGCCGGCCGGGGGCACGGCGGAGGCGCGCGGCGTGGTCGGCTCGAGCACGGACTCGCGGTTCGGCTTCTTGCCCTTGAGCAGGTCGATGATCTCGTCGCCGGAGAGCGTCTCGAACTCGAGCAGGCCCTTGGCGAGAGCTTCGAGGTCGGCACGCTTCTCGGTGAGAATGCGGGTCGCTTCGTTGTAGCCTTCTTCCACGAAACGCCGGATCTCGGTGTCGATCTTCTGGACCGTCGCCTCCGATGCGTTCTGGGTGCGCGACACCGACATGCCCAGGAACACCTCGTCCTGGTTTTCGCCATAGGACACGGTGCCGAGCGCCTCCGAGAGGCCCCAGCGCGTGACCATCATGCGGGCCAGACGCGTCGCCTGCTCGATGTCGGAGGATGCACCCGAGGTCACCTTCTCACGGCCGAAGATCAGCTCTTCGGCGACGCGGCCACCCATCATGATGGCGAGGCGCGAGGTCATCTGCTCCAGCGACATCGACAGCTTGTCGCGCTCAGGCAGCTGCATCACCATGCCCAGCGCACGGCCGCGCGGAATGATGGTCGCCTTGTGGATCGGATCGGTCGCGACGACGTTGAGGCCGACGATGGCGTGGCCGCCCTCGTGGTAGGCCGTCAGCAGCTTCTCTTCCTCGGTCATGACCAGCGACTTGCGCTCGGCGCCCATCATCACCTTGTCCTTGGCCTCTTCGAACTCGGCCTGCGTCACCATCCGCTTGTTGCGGCGGGCGGCGGTCAGGGCGGCTTCGTTGACGAGGTTCATCAGGTCGGCGCCGGAGAAGCCCGGGGTGCCGCGCGCGATGGTCTTGAGGTTGATATCCGGCGCCAGCGGCACCTTGCGGACGTGAACCTTGAGGATCTGCTCGCGGCCGACGACGTCCGGATTGGGCACCACGACCTGACGGTCGAAGCGGCCCGGACGCAGCAGCGCGGGATCGAGCACGTCGGGACGGTTGGTCGCGGCGATCAGGATCACGCCCTCGTTGGCCTCGAAGCCGTCCATCTCGACCAGCAACTGGTTCAGCGTCTGCTCGCGCTCGTCATTGCCGCCGCCGAGACCGGCGCCACGGTGACGACCGACGGCGTCGATTTCGTCGATGAAGATGATGCAGGGCGCATTCTTCTTGGCCTGCTCGAACATGTCGCGGACGCGGGAAGCACCGACGCCGACGAACATTTCGACGAAATCGGAACCCGAGATGGTGAAGAACGGCACGTTGGCTTCGCCCGCGACCGCACGCGCGATCAGGGTCTTACCGGTGCCGGGAGGGCCGACCAGCAGCACGCCGCGCGGAATCCGGCCGCCGAGGCGCTGGAATTTGCCGGGGTCGCGGAGGAATTCGACGATCTCCTGCAGGTCCTGCTTGGCTTCGTCCACGCCGGCGACGTCCTCGAAGGTGACGCGGCCATGGGCCTCCGTCAGCATCTTGGCCCGCGACTTGCCGAAGCCCATCGCCTTGCCGGCGCCGCCCTGCATCTGACGCGACAGGAAGATCCACACGCCGATCAGCGCGATGAAGGGCAGCCAGGAGACCAGCAGCGAGACGAACCACGGCACGTTGTCGCCGGGCGGCTTCGCGGTGATCTGGACCTTGCTATCATAGAGGCGCTTCACCAGCGTCGGATCGTTCGGCGCATAGGTCTGGAAGCTTGAGCCATTGGTGAAGGTGCCGTGGATATCCGGCCCCTGGATCACGACATCGCGCACATTGCCGCGGTCAACTTCGCTCAAGAGCTGGGAGAAGGCGATGTCCTGCGAGGAGGCGCGCTGACCCGGATTCTGGAAGAGCGTGAACAACGCCAACAGCAGCAAGACAATGATGACCCAGAGGGCGAAATTGCGCAGATTGGCGTTCATCGATCTTCCTTCATGGTCGCGCGGATCGCGGCCTGATCCTTGGGCGGTAGCAGTTACTTTGTCAGTGCGAGGAAATCCCCAAGGAATCCTCTTGGTTAGACGGATACAATTTAGGTGCCGCCCCGGTCGCTGCCAAGGGAACGAGATGGGACTATTTATCCCATCTTAGAGCGATTCCCGCTGAAATAATGGCGATCTGCCCGGGGTTTTTCCTGCCTGGTTAAGGTGTCCTGACGGCGCGCGGCGGAAACGGCCGGTGTCATGATCCGCCCTGATCCGCCCTCGTCCGTCCCTTGGACCGCCGGGCCGGCGCCGGTGCGATGTGGATACGCCCCCCGGCAAGGCTGATCAAGGCTCCCGCAAGGGTCTGCTTCAGGACCGGCCGGCCATTTGCGGCTGCGCGGGGGCTTGCAGCTATGGCCTGATCGAGCGCGGCCAGGAGAGTCTCGACCTTGCCGAGTTCCGCCGGCCCCTCATGACCGAGGGCATTGACGGCCCGCAGCAGGAGCCGCAGCCGGACCTCCTCCGGCAGATTGGCGAATGCCGAGGCCTCGAAGCTGCGACCGCCCGCCTGCGGCGCATCGCCGCGCGCCCGAAGCTGAAGGAAGCGTTCCGCACCATCGACCAGCACGTCGACCGCCGCATTGGCGCGCGCCAGCCTGCCTGCGAGCCGCGCCAGGCTCCTGCTGTCGCCCCCCTCGGCCGCGAGCTGCTGCAGCAGCGCGCGCAGCCGCGGCCGGGTGAAGGCGGTGTCGCGATTGGTGGGATCATCGGCAAAGCCGATCTTCGCCCGCCTCAAGGTCGCGATCAGCTGCGACTTCGGGACATCGAGCAGCGGGCGCACCAGCACCACGCCGTCGCGCTCCGTGAGGCGCGCCATCGCCGACAGCCCGGCGAGCCCGCTGCCGCGGACAAGGCGCATCAACAGGGTCTCGGCCTGGTCGTCGCGGGTGTGGGCGGTCAGCACATGGCTCGCGCCGGCGTTGCGCGCGGCCTGCGCAAGCAGGCGGTAGCGGGCTTCGCGTGCAGCGGCAGGCAGTCCCGTGTTCGGCTTCGCGCCACGCCAGCGCAGGGTCCGGTGTGCCAGCCCGAGTTCGGCCGCCAGCCGCTTGACCTCGCGCGCCTCGCGCGCCGCCTCCGGGCGCAGGCCGTGATCGACGGTGACGACGGTCAATTGCGGACCGCGTGCCAGGCCGCGCTTCCAGCGCGCGGCGAGCCACATCAGCGCGACCGAGTCAGGTCCGCCGGAGACCGCGAGCACCAGCGCCGGCGCACTTCTGAGCTCGGCGAAGAGTTGCTTCGCCGCGCGCGCCGAGATCGGTGAGTTGTCGTCGTCTGACATGACGCTGCCCAGGCCATCACCAGACTATTTAGCGCAGCGCCATCCGCATTGTCAGGGCGCAAATGCCGCGCGTCAGCACTTCACCCGCTTCTGCTCGCGATCGACGGCGGATTTGACGCCGGCGGAGGCGCGCGGATATTTGCGGCCGACCTCACCGAAGGCGGCGCAGGCGGCCTCTTTCTCCTTCAGCGCGGCCAGCGACTGGCCGAGCCGCAGCAGGGCATCCGGCGCCTTGGCGGACTTGTCGTATTTGGTGGTGACGGCGAGGAAGGCTTCCGCGGAGTCGCGATATTGCTGGCGCTGGAAATAGCTTTCGCCGAGCCAGTATTGCGCGTCGCCGAGCAGCGGATCGCTCGGATGTTTCTGCGCAAAATTCTTCATGGTCTGCTCGGCGAGCGCATAGTCCTTGCGCTGCATGTAGCCGATGCCGAGGTCGAACTCGTCGCGCGGCGTAGCCGAGGGCGGCAGGGTCGTCAGACCGGTGCCACCCGATGGCGCCGGATAGCCCGATTGTGCCGGCGGGTAGCCGGGCTGGGCTGCCGGCGGCACGCCTTGCTGGTAGCGCGGGCTGGTGTTGGCGAGATCGAGCGGCTCGCCGGCAGCGCGCCCGCCGCCAGGGGCGCCTGCCGCCATCGGCTGCTGCCCGCCACCAAGCGCGCGCGGCGCGCCGGGCGCATTCGGGTTCTGGTTCGGATCGAAGGAATCACCGCGGCGGCGCACGCCGGGCGCACCGGGCGCTGGCTGCTCCTGAACGATCGGCGCGGGAGCCGCGATCTGCGGCTGCTCGTAATTCGGCTGAGCCTGTTGCTGCTGGCGATAGGCCGGCGCGGACTGCGCAGGCGGTACGGCTGCGACCGAGGGCTGGACCGGCGCCTGTCCGGGCGCGGCCTGCGCGCCACCCTCGAGCGCCCGCAGCCGCTCCTCGAGCTGGCGGTTGCGGTATTGCAGCTCCTCGTTCTGGCCGGTGAGCTGGCGCAGCTGGTTCTCCAGCCGCTCGATCCGCATCTCGGGATCATCGTCCGACTGCGCCAGTGCGGGCGAGCACAAAGAGAACAGCGCGGCGATCGCCACGGTGCCGGTAAAGACCTTGGATCTGGATGACATCTTGCCCTGACGACGAAAACGAAATCTGCGACGGAACCTGCGACGCGCCACACATTGAAAGGCAGTACGCCAAAAATGTGACTGGCACCACGGGGTTTCGGTCACAGATGGCTGAAACAAAACCGGCGCCCGAGAGGGCGCCGGCATAATCGGTTCCTGAAGATGAACGGCGCCTGACTGATCGTCAGGAGCTCGCGTTCAGCACGGTGACGGCGCGACGGTTCTGCGACCAGCAGGAAATATCGTTACAGACAGCGACCGGCCGCTCCTTGCCGTAGGAGATCGTGCGCATGCGGTTCGGATCGATGCCGCGCGAGGCGAGGAACGAACGCACCGACTGGGCGCGGCGGGCGCCGAGTGCGATGTTGTATTCGCGGGTACCGCGCTCGTCGGCATGCCCCTCGATGGTGAAGCTGTACTGCCGATAGTTCTGGAGCCACTGCGCCTGCTTCTCCAGGGTCACGATCGCCTGCGGCGTCAGATCGGTCTGGTCGCTCTCGAAGAACACGCGGTCGCCCACGTTAACGACGAAATCCTGCTGGCTGCCAGGCGTCGCAGCATTGGCCATCGCATCCGTCGCTGCGTTCTTGTTCGCGCATGCGCCCATCGACAGCGCGATCGCAACCACCGCAGCCAGCTTCAATCCCTGGAGGATACGCATAGGGTATTTCATTCCGGAGCCTCCACGCTCACGTTCGTCCACTGCTGTCCGGTCTACAGGGGGTTGGTTAAGCGAACGTTCCGTCAACCTTGATGGAACCTTGCTTCAGCCGGTCAAATGCCCCCAAACCGCGAAAAGCAACCGTCATGGTTAATGGGTTCTAAATGTGGCGCGAGGGTGAAGCAACCTGCAGCAACCGGCAAAAGTGCAGGTTTTTGCTGGAATTTTGGGCTCGGACGATGATGGGGATGAACGGAGCTCCGGCCGAAAGGCGCGCGGCGGCTCAAGGCGGTGACGGCAGGCAATCAGACGTGAACGGCTTCCGGGACCAGTGACGACCGCTGCGGGATCTCGCGCTGCCCGCCGCGCCCGAACAGCATCCGCCGCTCGAAGGCGGTGGAGCGCATGATCGGATAACGCTCGAACACCTTCTTCCGGAAGGTCGGGAAATCCGCCGCCATCAGTCCGAACGGCTTGGTGAGGCCAGGAACCAGGCGGGGCTCGGCGATCGTCTCGTGCAGGAACACCCGCCGGTAGAAGGCCTGATGCTCGGGACGCACGATGGCGAGGCCGAGATCGGCATTGAAGTGCTCGCACGCCATGTAGGCGAGCCGGGTCGTCAGATAGGGCAATTCCGGAACCCGCTTCACCTGGTCGGGATCGGCGACAAAACGGGTCGGGTCGATCATGACCTCGCCGCGATCGAGCCGCGGCAGCAGGATGTCGGGGAAGACGTCGGCCGAGGTGGACTCGCGCCATTCCGAGGTCAGCACGCTGATGCGCACAGAGCTGCAGAGCTGGCCACGGAGATAGACGCCGAAGGTCCACGCGTTCGGCAGCTCGTCGTAGCGGTCGGTGACGCGGGCTTCCGCGGATTCCCTGACGGCACCCTCGCGCAGATAGGCGCGGTAGCGGAGGTTGTAGATTTGCTCCTTTTCCGCGTCCGTCGCCGCGAGATGATAGTCGACGTCGGTCAGAAGCTCCGCTCCCCGTCCAACAGCCGAAATGACAGATCTGGCTGAGGACTGCATTCGAACTCCTTACCCACCACCAACAACACCACCACGCGAACCTGGGCCATTTGCCGCTGAACAACTTGCGCGCGCGTGACGATTTATTAACACCTCCTTAACGACGATGCAAAGCAATCGACGCGATAGGGTTAACCTCCGTAGCACTACGGTCGGTTCAGCAACTGCCTGAAACGACGTGCAATTTCTGGATGTGGACTCAGGCGAAGGAGCGTGAGCTGACAACCTGGAGCAGGCCCTCGCCGCGCCGTCCATGCGAGGCGTTGAGGAGCTGGCGCATCCGCACGGCGGGCACCGGACGGCTGAACAGATAGCCTTGCGCCTCGGAGACGGTGCCGTCTGCGCTGATCAGCTCGAGCTGCTCATTGGTCTCGATGCCCTCGACCACCACGGCCATGCCGAGGTCGGCCGACAGCCGCGCCACGCCACGCAGCAGCGTCAGCGGCCGGTCGGTGTCGATGCCCTCGAGGAAGGAGCGGTCGATCTTCACCTTCTGCATCGGGAAATTGTGCAGATAGCTGAGGCTGGAATAGCCGGTGCCGAAATCGTCGAGCGAGATGCGCACGCCGAGCGCATGCAGTTGCGACAGCGTGTCGTGGGTGAGCTGGGTGTTACGAAGCAGCGAGGACTCCGTGATCTCGATCTCCAGCCGATGGGCCGGCAGCCCCGAGACCTCGAGCGCGTAGCGGATTTCGCTGAGCACGTCGCGCTGGTGGAATTGCTGCGGCGAGAAGTTGACGGCGACGCTGACGCCGTCGGGCCACTTCATGCATTCCATGCAGGCGCGGCGCAGGATCCAGCGGCCGAGATCGACGATCAGCCCCATGTCTTCGGCGACCGGGATGATGTCGACCGGCGAGACCGTGCCGCGCACCGGATGATTCCAGCGCAGCAGCGCCTCGCAGGTGGTGATCTTGCCGGACTTCAGATTGACCAGCGGCTGGTAGAACAGCTCGAACTCCTCGTTGGCCAGCGCCTTGCGCAGGTCGAGCTCGAGGATGCGGCGGGCCTCGACGGTGGCCGCCATCTCGTCGCGGAAGAAGCAGAAGGTGCCGCGGCCGTCGGCCTTGGCGCGGTAGAGCGCCATGTCGGCGTTCTTGAGCAGCGTGTCGGCCCTGACGTCGCCGTCCGGCGAGGTCAGCGCGATGCCGACGCTGGCGCCGATCTCGACCAGATGATTGTCGATTCGGTAGCGCTCGCTCAGGCGTTCGACGATGCGGCGGGCGAGGCTCGCGGCATCCTCGGCCGAGCTGATGTTCTGCTGGAACACGACGAACTCGTCGCCGCCGAAGCGGGCGACGAAATCCTCAGGACGCAGCATCTCGCGCAGGCGGTTGGCGACCGCGCACAGGAGCTGGTCGCCGCAGGGATGGCCGAGCGTGTCGTTGACCTGCTTGAACTGGTCGAGGTCGACGAACAGCAGCGCCGAGAGGCGCTCGGCGTCGTGCGAGATCGCCAGCAACCGTTCGATCTCGTCGCGGAAGGAGACCCGGTTGGGCAGCGCCGTGAGCTCGTCATAGCGGGCGAGATGGGTGATCCGGGCTTCCGCGTTGGTACGTTCGGTGATGTCTTCCAGCAGCAGCACCGTGCCGCCGCCGGTCATCGGCTGGAACGTCCAGGCGAGCGCGCGGCCGCGCGAGGAATCCGGATCGGCGGTGACGATCTCGCAGATCCGCGCATGCTCGATCTCGGCCAGGATCTGCTTGCCGCTCTCCGCCGAGATGGAGCCGGCGGCGATACAGGCCGATACGATGTCGGCAGCGGTGGCGCCACGCTTGACCAGATCTTCGGGCAACGCCATCAGCTCGCCGAAGCGATGGTTCATCACCGCAAGGCGGCCGTCGGCGCGAAACATGCACAGGCCATGCGGCATGTTGTTGAGCGCGGTGTCGAACTGGCTTGCCAGCGCGGACTCACGAAAGCTCGAGGTCAGCGCCTTGACGAAGATCGCATGCAGGCTGAGATTGATGTTCTTCAGCCCGACGAAGAAGAACACGAGCAGGACGGCGAGCCCGATGTGGTAGAAGCCGCCATGCAGCAGCAGCGCGAGCGACATCGGTGCGCAGGCGAGCGCGACGTGCCACTGGATCACCCGGGGCTGGCCGTAATTGCGGGCGGCGCCGCCCGCGGTGTAGCCGATGCCGATGGCGACACAGAGCATGTCGGCAATCGGATCGTCATTGTTGTAGATGACGACGAAGGACCACAGGCCGAGCACCGCCGCATAGCTGAGCGCGCCGAGCCAGTAGCGCGGCTCCAGGTGCTTGGCTTCCTCGAACGAGAGTGGGTGCGTGCGGTTTTCGTATCCGCGCATCTGGAACGCGCGCGCGGTGCCGATCGCGATCAGCAGAAATGCGAGCGGCCACAGCCAGACATCGCCTGTCTTCAGCGCAGTCATGACCGCGGCCACGGCCGCGGAGGCCGAGCCCAGGAAAATCGCCCAGAAATTCTGCACCATAGAGTTGATGAGAGCGGCGTAGAGTATTGGCTCCAGCTCGTCTCGATCGCTCTGCTTCTGGTCGGCCAGCTGCATCGGCTTGTTACGCGTCCTGTTTGGCGCGTACTTTTACCCAGACCTGATGAAGCCTTTCTGAGGGAACATCGTTAAAGTCGAGTTGTTTTTCGGCAATAGCGAACAAGTTTCCGCTGAAATATCAAGCAACTAGGCAAGCGTTGCCGGGCACAAGGTGAAGGAAAGCTTGCGTCCTGCACCAAACCCCGAAAAAATCGGCATGTTTTTTCGAAAACATCGCGCGTCTGAACGCGCAATGTCTTAGCCCCGATGTTTCACGCGAACCTGTATCCACTTCGCTCGCAGGCGCTCTAGCCGGGTGTCGAGGACAGCAGCGGCGACCATGCCGGGTCGGAGGCGAAGCCCGGCGTCGGCACCTTGAGCTCGTTGCGGCCGGAGATGTCGACGGAGAACAGCGACGGCCCGCCGCTGCCGCCAGGATCGCGGAAGAACATCAGCACGCGGCCGTTCGGCGAGAAGGTCGGGCCTTCGTTGTGATAGCCTGAGGTGAGCAGACGCTCGCCGGAGCCGTCCGGCTTCATGACGCCGATCGAGAACTGCCCGCCGCCTTGCCTGGTGAAGGCGATGTAATCGCCGCGCGGCGACCACACCGGCGTCGAATAGGTGGCGTTGGTGTCGTCCTTGGAGAAGGAGATGCGCTGCGCCTGTCCGCCGCCCGCGGCCATCACATAGATCTGCGACCTGCCGCCGCGATCGGATTCGAAGCAGATGCGGGTGCCGTCCGGTGAGTAAGACGGAGAGGTGTCGATCGCCGGCGTATCGGTGAGCCGCGTGGTCGAGCGCGAGCGCAGATCCATCACGAACAGGTTCGAATTGCCACCCTGCTGCAGGCTCATGATGACGCGCTGGCCGTCCGGCGAGAAGCGCGGCGCGAAGGTCATGCCGGGGAAATTGCCGACGATCTCGCGCTGGCCGGTCTCGATGTTGAAGAGATAGACCTTCGGATCGCCCTGGCCGAACTCCATGTAGGTGATCTCTTGCGAGTTCGGCGAGAAGCGCGGCGTCAGCACGAGGTCGGAGCCGCGGGTCAGATAGCGCACATTGGCACCGTCCTGGTCCATCATCGCGAGCCGCTTGACGCGACGCTCCTTTGGACCGGTCTCGTCCACGAACACCACGCGGCTGTCGAAATAGCCCTTTTCGCCGGTCATCTGCTCATAGATCTGGTCGGAGATGATGTGGGCGATGCGGCGCCAATATTCCGGCGAGGTGAAATATTGCTGGCCCGCAAGCTGCTGGCCCGTGATGACGTCCCACAGGCGGAATTCCGCCTTGAGCCTTCCGTCCTGCCCCCGCGTCATGCGGCCGGTGACAAGGGCCTGGGCGTTGATGGTCTTCCAGTTCTGGAATTGCGGCGCGACGTCGATGTTGCTGATGCGCTCGATGAAAGCGGCCTGGTCGATCGGTGCGAACAGGCCCGACCGCTTCAGATTGTTGGTGATGACCTGGGTGACGCCGTTGCTGACGTCGCCGTCGGCGGGCGAGCCCGGCACGAAGTTGGAGATCGCGATCGGGATCGGCCGAAACTCCGTTGGATTGAGTTCGAGCCGCTTTTGGCCCTGGGCCAGGGCATGTCCGCCCCCGAGCGTCGCGAGCGCCGATCCTGTCAGCGTCATGAAGCGGCGGCGGTTCATCGATAGGACGTCATTCATCGCAAAATTCTTTTGTTCGGATGTCACAACATATCTTTCAGGCCGAAGCGCATTGGAATGGTCTTCCAAGTGTCATACTGCTGCTTCGGCAGGAACGAATAGACCTGACACTGCACGATGGCGCGCTTGGCGCTCTCCGCCACCGCCTGAGCAATCGACCGAGACGGGCCGCGAACCGCGACGATAATCGGCTCGGACGCAAGTGAGCCATCGATTTTCATCGGGATATCGATGTCAGCCTCGTATTGCTCGGCGTCTTGCCCGTTATAGGTGGGCGTGAAGCAGCGCCGGACCGCATTCGTGAACGCGCCTCCCCACGTCGCAACGTTGTTGGCAGCAGTCCCGGTTGTCGATCCCAGCGCAGCCGACGCATTCAGCGCCGCGCCGGAGAGCTCGTGCCGGGTCGCCGCGCGCTTGTCGAGGTCGCGCTGGATCTGCGCGGGATCGAAGCTGCGCTCCTTGGGCTTCGGTTGCTGTTGCGGCTGCACCGCCGCGACCTTCTGCTCGACGGGCTTCGGCGGAGACTTCTTGGTCTCCAGCTTCTTCTGGAGCTCGGCGATCGGATCTTCCTTCGCCGGATCAGGTTTCTTTTCCTGCGGCTTCGGTTCTTCCTTCGGCTTCGCCTCGGCGACAGGCTTCGGCGGCTCGGGCTTCTTCTCGACCGGCTTTTCGACGGGTTTCGGCGGCGGCTCGGGCGTCGAGTTGGTCTTGATCAGCTCTTTCTTCTCGGTGACCTTGCCGACGGCGTCTTCCTCGGGCTTGGCTTCCGCGATCTTCTCGACCTTGGGCTTCGGCTCTTCCTTTTTGCCGGTCTTCTGCCCCGACATCATCTGCGCAAGCTGATCGGTGGAGATGATGTCGATCGGAAGCGACTCTTCCGCGACAAAGGCCTTGCTGCTAAAGGTGACCAGTCCCCATCCAAGCACGAGGACGTGGAGGGCAATCGACGCAACGAGTGTCTTGTCGACGTTCACCTTCACCGGTTTACCCCTGATCCGCCTCGGTCACGAGCGCCAGCTTCTTGAAGCCCGCGCCGGACAACAGGCCCATGACCTTGGCCACCGTTCCGTAATCCGCCTTCTTGTCGGCGCGCAGATAGATGCGCTCCTCGAGCCCGCCGCGCGCGTCCGTGATCGCCTTCAGCTTCGGGATCAACTCGTTGATCGCGATCTCGGCGTCGTTGATGAACACCTTGCCCTTGATGTCGACCGACATCTGGATCGGCTTCTGGTCGTTGTTTTCGAGGCTCTTGGCCTGGGTCTGAGGCAGGTCGAGCGGCACGCCGACCGTCAACATCGGAGCCGACACCATGAAGATGATGAGCAGCACCAGCATCACGTCCACCATCGGCGTGACGTTGATCTCGGCCACGACGGGCTTGCGCCGGCCACGGCGCCCGCCGCCTCCGGACGAACTAGCTACGTTCATCGCCATGATCGAGTGCCCAAATTGCCCCTCACACTATACATGCCGTCCGTCAGCCCCGCTCGTCGATCTGACGCGACAGAATGGCGGAAAATTCATCGGCGAAACCTTCGAGCCGCTGGGCCTGCCGGTTCACCTCGGAAGTGAACTTATTGTAGAAAATAGTGGCAGGAATGGCGGCGATAAGGCCGACGGCGGTCGCAAACAGCGCTTCCGCGATGCCCGGCGCGACCACCGCCAGGGAGGTATTTTTGGATGCCGCGATCGACTGGAAGCTCGACATGATGCCCCAGACCGTGCCGAACAGGCCGACAAAGGGGCCGGCGGAGCCGACGGTAGCGAGCACCAGCAGCCGGCGTTCCAGCCGCTCGACCTCGCGGGCGATCGAGACGTTCATCACCTTGTCGATGCGCATCTGAAGGCCCGCGACCGAGCGAGCGTGGCTCTCGAACGAGCGCTTCCACTCGCGCATGGCGGCGACGAAGCAGGCTGCCATGGAATGCGTCGGCTTGGCCGAGAGCGTGCGATAGAGCTCCTCGATCGACTCGCCGGACCAGAAGGCCTGCTCGAACCGGTCCATCGAGCGGCGGGTGCGCGCGTAAAGAAAGATCTTGTCGATCGCGATGGCCCAGACCCAGACCGAGCAGGCGAGAAGCCCCAGCATCACCGCTTTCACGATCCAGTGAGCCTGCAAGAACAGCGCAATCAGCGACACGTCCGCGGAAGCGGCAACCGGAAGGGCTGACTGAGCCACGTCGGCCGGATTCATAAGCAGTATCCTCTCAAGGCGATCATTTACCTGACCTCTCCGGCCAGCAAATGGCTGCCGGTTCCCCAACAGCCGCGCTAGCACCGGCGCGGCCGGCAAGCCCGCTCAAAGCCTTGTCTTTCTGGGGTGCAGGGGCTCGTCCAAAGCCGGCCGTCTGCATTCCCTGCCAAGATGTCAAAACTATGGGCCTTGAGCACGGCTCCGGGCACGACTGTCCGCAATTACCAGAGCCCGCCGATGGTTAACGTGCGGTTACCACGGCCGAATTTGGCTGCCGGAAAGGTAGGCAGCGCAGGCGGTTGGCCGCTTTGCCGCGGGACATGGCGGCGACGGATCGGAGCCGGGTCCACTGGCGAGGTCGGTTCCCTCCCCCCCTTGCGGGGGAGGCTAGGGAGAGGGGTACCACACGGGGGCTCCCACCGAAATCGAACACACGCAACGAGCACCTTTTCCTGGGCGACCCCTCTCCCCCGCCCTCCCCAGCAAGGGGGGAGCGCAGTGGGACTCGTGGCGCTACGACACCGGGCGCAACGGACGCCCCTTCTGGAACCCCCGCCCCTGCCCAGCCCGAAATCGCAGGGAGCGTCGCGTGCGCCACAGCTACACCACGTCCACATGCTCCATCTCGCATCTCACGGCGGGCACGAGCCGATAGGCTGCGCTCGCTGACAATAACGTGCCGGCATCACCGGCCAGCCCGAGGAGCGTCCCATGCCGAAACCACAAGCAAATCAGCGGTGGATCGTCGCCGCGATCATATCGGTCAGCCTCGTCACATCCGGCGCCGCGCGCGCGGCGTCGGTCGCGCCGGTCGCCGCGCAAAACGGCATGGTGGTGTCCGCGCAGCATCTGGCGACCCAAGTGGGTGTCGACGTGCTGAAGCGCGGCGGCAATGCCGTCGATGCCGCTGTGGCCGTCGGCTATGCCTTGGCCGTCGTCTATCCGGCCGCCGGCAATCTCGGTGGTGGCGGCTTCATGACGATCCAGCTCGCCGACGGCCGCAAGACCTTCCTCGATTTCCGCGAGACCGCGCCCAAGGCGGCGACGGCCAATATGTATCTCGACAAGGACGGCAACGTCATCAAGGGCATCTCGACCAAGGGGCATCTGGCTGTGGGTGTGCCAGGCTCCGTCTCGGGCATGGAATATGCGCGCGAAAAATACGGCACCATGAAGCGCGCCGACCTGCTCGCTCCCGCGATCCAGTTCGCCGAACAGGGATTTGTGCTCGACCAGGGCGACATCGACCTGCTGCGCACGGCAACCGACGATTTCAAGGACGATCCGGCATCGAGCGCCATCTTCCTCAACAACGGCCAGCCGTTCGGCGTGGGCGATCGACTGCTGCAATCCGAACTGGCGAAAACCCTGCGCGAGATCAGCAGCAAAGGCACCGACGGCTTCTATAAGGGGTGGGTCGGCAGCGCCATCGTGGCATCGAGCCAGGCCGGCAAGGGCCTGCTGACGCAGGACGACCTCGACGGCTACAAGACGCGCGAGCTCGCACCTGTCGAATGCGACTATCGCGGCTATCACGTGATTTCCGCGCCGCCACCGAGCTCGGGCGGCGTCGTCATCTGCGAGATCCTGAATATCCTGGAGGGCTACCCTCTGAAGGAGCTGGGCTACCATTCCGCGCAGGCCGTGCACGTGCAGATCGAGGCCATGCGGCATGCTTACGTGGACCGCAACAGCTATCTCGGCGATCCGGATTTCGTGAAGAATCCGCTCGACCGCCTGCTCGACAAGAATTACGCGACCAAGATCCGCGCCGTGATCGATCCGAACAAGGCCGCAATCTCCAAGGACATCAAGCCGGGCGTCGCGCCGCACGAGGGCAGCAACACCACGCACTATTCAATCGCGGACAAGGACGGCAACGCGGTATCGGTGACGTACACGCTGAACGATTGGTTCGGCGCCAAGGTGACGGCGGCCAAGACCGGCGTGCTGCTGAACGACGAAATGGACGACTTCACGGCCAAGGTCGGGGTGCCGAACCTGTATGGCCTGGTGCAGGGCGAGGCGAATTCCATCGCTCCGGGCAAGCGACCGCTGTCCTCGATGAGCCCGACCATCGTCACCAAGGACGGCAAGACCGTCATGGTGGTGGGCACGCCCGGCGGCAGCCGCATCATCACGGCGGTCCTGCAGACCATGATCAATGCGATCGACTACGGCATGAACGCGCAGGAAGCCGTCGACATGCCGCGCATCCACCAGCAATGGCTGCCTGATATGACCAATGTCGAGGACTATGCGCTGTCACCGGACACGCGCAAGATCCTGGAAGGCATGGGCCACAAATTCGGGCCGCCGCAGCCGGCCAACCATCTCGCGGTCATCATCGTCGGCGCGCCGTCACTGAATGGCGAGCAAGTCGGCAACAACCGTTACTACGGTGCGAACGATCCACGCCGAAACTCGGGATTGGCCGCCGGGTATTGATCTACGCCACCCTTACGACTGTCATCCCCCGCGACCCGGCTACGCCAAGGCTTCGCCGGGGCTGCGGTCCAGGGGCGCCGAAGCTTTAGCGTAGGCGTCAAGCGGGGTATCCAGTACGCTGCGGCTCCTCCGCATCTCAATGCTGTCTCTGGAATACTGGATTGCCCGCCTTCGCGGGCAATGACGGCGGTAGAAATGGTCGAGGACCGCCCCTCACCATTTCTCCTTCGAGGTCCGCACATCGAGCTCGAACGACCAGGCGCGCTCGGGCTGGCGATAGAGGAAGGCGAAGGCATCGACGATGCCATCGATGTCGATCAGGCTGTCCTCGCGGCCGGCCGCATCCGGGAATCGTGAAAAGATCTTGTCGCCGGCGATCGCGCCATCGACCACGACATGGCCGACATGGATGCCGTCGCTCGCGTATTCCTTGGCCATCGCCTGCGCCAGCGTGCGCAGGCCGGCCTTGGACGAGTTGAAGGCGCCGTAGCCGGAGCGTCCGCGCAGCGAGGCACTGGCGCCGGTGAACAGCAGCGTGCCGGTCTTCTTCGGCACCATCCGCCGCACCGCCTCGCGGCCGAACAGGAAGCCGCCGAAGCAGACCACGCGCCAGGCATTCTCGAAATAGTCGGCCTCCATCTCGATGATCTTGCCGGGCGTGTTGTTGCCGGCGTTGTAGATGGCGAGGTCGAGGTTGTCGCCGGCGGCATCGAACAGCGCGACGATGTCCCCCTCCCTGGTCGCATCAGCAACGAAGGGTACGGCTGCGCCGCCCGCCTTCGTGATGTCGTCGACAACGGCCTGCAAGGCAGACAGCGTCCGGCCCGCGACGATCACCTTGAGCCCATCGGCCGCAAGGCGCTTGCAAAGCCGGGCTCCGAGCCCGCGGTCCGGACCAACGCCGATCACGATTGCCGTCTTCATTGCAACTCTCCGAAGGTTGATGGGGTCAAGCCGCCGAGGCAGGTTCGGGGCAATTGGTCAATCGCGCGGGATTGCCGATCGCGGTGCAGCCAGCGGGCACGTCACCGGTCACAACAGCGCCGGCACCGATCTTTGCGAAATCACCGATATTGATGTCACCGAGAATGGTCGCGCCGCCACCGATGTAGACGCCGCGGCCGATGCGCGGCGAACGCGTCGGCAATTCACCGCGACGGCCGATGCTGACGCTCTGGAGGATGGTGACCTCGTCGCCGATCACCACATTCGCACCAATCACGATGCCGGTGGCGTGGTCGAGATAGACGGACAATCCAATGGATGCGGCCGGATGAATGCTGATCTGCAGCAGGTTGGACGCCTCGTTCTGAAACAGCAGCGCCGCGTCGCGATGGTCATGACGCCAGAGCCAGTTCGAGACGCGCCAGGCTTGCAGCGCAACGTAGCCCTTGTAATGCAGCAGCGGCGGCAGCAGGTCGGTGATGGCGGGATCGCGCAATGCGATGGCCTGCAGATCTCGGTTGGCGGTTTCGATCAGGTCTGGCTCGCCTTGAAAGGCGTCGCGGGAATAGGACGTGAAGCGCGTGCGCCCGGTGGTGCCACTGCCGAGCCGCTGCCCGATCAAATCGGCTAAGGCGGCGGCAAAATCATCATGAGCGAGAATGGTACGCGCAAGGGCCGTACCGAACACGGGGTCGGCATCAGCCGCGCGCTGCGCCTCGCTGCGGACCTGTTGCCAGAGGCCGTCGCTCGCCGTGATCGCAGCTTCCGCCATTGTCGCCTCCGGTCCGCCCACTCTTGTGAAGGCGAATATAGGCGGTCCGGGTCGGGGCGCCAGTCACGCCGTCGGGACGCGCTTGCTTTCGCCCTCAAGATCGGTCCGGGCCCGCTTGCGCAGGCTGAGCGTGTAGAGCCAGCCGCCCGCCGCGATCAGGATCGGCAGGACGAAGAGCGCGAAATCGCGGAGCAGGATCATGGGGCGATACTCCCCTTCGCAAACGAGACCGCGCGGCTGAGTGCGAACGAGGCGAACCAATAGAGATAAAGGCTGAGAAAGAACCGCCAGGATTCGCCGAGCTGCCACTGCGGATAGAGCTGGACTTCCGTCGGCCATCCATTGAGGAACGCGATCGCCACCGGCACGATGTTTCCGAACCGGTCGAACAGCGCCGAGGCGCGCTCAAGGAGCGCGATGCGCTGGCTGATCTCTTTGCGTTCGGCGTTGGTCATGGTCGGGCCCGTTGGCGCCGCGGGAGATGCGCCGTCGGGGCTTGGTCGGGCGTGGTGCGGATCGGGTTCTACCGGTCCTGCACATGTACGTGATCAACGCCGCAGAACGCACGCCCACCGGCGCAGAGGCGAAAATGGCAATCGGGATCAGACGCGCAGCTGCCATAGACCAAGCCAATGTAGCCCAGCACCGCCAGGGCGGTCACGGCAAGCAGCAGGCGGGTGTAGAGGTCCATGATGCGCGTCGTCCAGCAGCGCGGCGGATTGAGGTGGCACGCGCAAGTCTTGGTGTCGGATCGTCGGCGGTTGGTTCGGGTCCCCAAAAACCAAACCGCCCGCCTGCGGGTTGCGCAGGCGGGCGGCTCGGGGCCATCAGGACTTTGGGGGCATGCGCCTGAAGGCTTTGAGAGGCAGACCTCGGATCAGCCGTTTTAGATCAGCCCTGCGGCTGGTCGGTCGGCGGCGGGGTCGGACGCGTCTTGTGCTGCGCCATGAACTGGTCGAACTCTTCCTTGTCCTTGGCGTGACGCAGACGGTCGAGGAAGTTCCTGAACTCGACCTGCTCTTCCTCAAGCCGCTGCAACGTCTCGGTGCGGTATTCGTCGAAGGCACGGTTGCCGCTCGAGGGCGGGCCGAAGCCGAAGCCGAAACCACGGCGCTCCATGCGGCCGCGCATGCGGTCCATCTTGTACTGCATCCGCTCCATCTTGTTCTGCCAGCGATCCTGATGGCTCCAGCAACCCATTTTTCTGCTCCCGAGTGTGAAAAAGAGAAGGGCAAGTCCGATCGGCCACCAGATGATGAAGCCGAGGATGGTCACGGCGATCCAGCCGGGATGCCAGGGCGTATCGAGCATGTGGGGGCGCTCATAGCGTTCGTCAGAGGAACCGCGCCATCGATTGACATCAGCGGTGTAGGCCATTTCCATCTCCATCACGGCACCAGCGCCGTTGTGAATGTAAATAACATTTACATAGCTAGACCATCCCGCGATTTTGTCAAGCCGGCCGCCTGACAGGGTCGCCGAATTATTTGCGCAATTTTATTTCGGCTTGCCCCAGGGGCCGCCGGGCGGCAGGCCAGAACCGGAGGATGCCTCCGGTGGCACCGGCGGCGGCTCGGTGCTTCTCGCCGGCGGACGGCGGTCGGTCGGGAAGCCGAGGCCGCGGAGATAGATCAGCACCTCGGCTTCGAGCAGGTCATCCGGCGACATCGGCAGTTTTCGCCGCGCGGCGTCGCCGCGTGAGAACAGCGAGGCCACGCCATGCGCCATCGACCAGATGTGCAGCGCCATCATCATGGCCGGTGGCCGCGGCGTGCCGGGCGGCGCCAACGCCGCAAGCCGTTCGGCGGCGGCGCGAATGATGTTGAAGGCGCGTTCACTGGCAGCCTGCAGGGCCGGATTTGAATCGACCGGCACGCCTGATTCGAACATCGCGTTGTAGAAGGCAGGCTCTTCGCGGGCAAAGGCGAGATAGGCCTTGCCGACGCGCTCGAACGCCGAGACCGTATCCGGGCGCCCGTCGTCCCAGGCCGCGGTCAGGCGCTGCTCGAACTGCTCGAAGCCGCGCTGCGCGATCGAGGACAGCAACTCCTCGCGGTCGCGGAAATGCCGGTAGGGCGCCGCTGCGCTGACGCCAGCCATGCGCGCGGCATCGGCAAAGGTGAAGCCGGCCGCGCCCTTCTCGGCGATCAGCCCGAGGGCAGCCTGCAACAGGGCTTCCTTCAGATTGCCGTGGTGATAGCCGCGCTCGGTGCGGCCCTGGTCCTTACGCCAGCTCATGTGAACAGCTTTTACATGAGCCGGGCGTGAAGTCACTAGCGCAGGCCGGATTTGATTAACCGGCCAACTCGTCATTCCGGGGGCGGCTCGACCCGGGGCTGCTCGACGAGCCGAACCCGGAATCTCGAGATTTCCGGGCTCGCGTGTGCGCGCCCCCGGAATGACACGGCCTAGCCGCCGGGAATCGGCAGCACCGGCATGATCTCGACGCGTTCGCCGGGGAAGATCGCGAAGTGCGGGTGGTTCTCGAACATCTTGGCTGCGGCCTCATGGGACGCGGCGCGAACCACGGTGAAGGCGCCCATCTCGTTGGCGATGTCGGCGACGCCCTTGCCGTCGACCTTCTTGGTCTTGCCGAGAGGGCCGCCCATGGCCTGGATCGCGCCTTGATGCTTCTCGACCCAGCCTTTCCAGGCCGCCATGCCCTCCTGCTCCTTCGCCTTCCGCGCGGTCTCGGACATCGCGTTCCATGCGGCCCATTGCGGGCTGGTCTTGCTGCCGAGGAAAACGGCGAGATAGGTATCGGTGCTCATTGGTTCTCTCCTTTGTTGATGGATGATGGATTGACGAGCCGCGAGTTGATCCGCGGCCGTCTCGGCTACGTCTTCAGATCGTCGAAACCGGCGGCGGCTGCCTGCACCTCCGGCGGAAAGTCGGCCATCTCCTGTACCTGCCGGATCTCGATGACTTCATTGGCGGAGGCCGGGCACTTCTTCGCCCAGGCGATCGCCTCCTCGCGCGAGGCAACCTCGATCATCCAGTAGCCGCCAAGGACTTCCTTGGCTTCGGCGAAGGGGCCGTCGGTCACGATGGGCTCGCCGGTCGCGAACGAGACGCGCGCGCCCATCGACGGCGGGTGCAGGCCGTCGAGCGTAATCAGCACGCCGGCATCCTTCAGCGCCTCGTTGTAGCGCATCATCGCGGCGACGCGTTCGGGATCGAGTTGCACGTCCGGCGGCGCGGTCTCGTAGCCGAGCGGAATCATCAGCATCATGAATCGCATGAGCAGTCCTTGTTTGCTTTGTCGTTTCGGGTTTGCGCGGCGCGGCGCCACCCCCGGAAGGACGGGAGCGGCGGCCCGGGCCGCCCACCCTTACCTCTAAGACGAACCAACCTTTACGGAACCGACAGGGTGATGAAAATTATTCCGGAGGTCATTGCGCCGACCGCTAGCGCGGCTGTGGCAGGAAACGCCCATCCTTTCGGGCAGCGCCGAAATAGACGTCGATGCGGCGGACCTTGCCACCCGAAAAGGTGAAGAACTCCGTGTTGCGAAAGCTCCTGCCATCTTTCGCCAGACAGAGATAGGTGACGAAGGCCTCGTCGCCCCGGACGAAAACCCGCTCGATGTCGTGCCGCGCGATCCAGCCGGTGTCCTTCCAGCAGCGCTCGAAATAGGCCGCCTTGTCGAGGTCGTCGTCGAACGGACTGGTGAAGCGGAAATCGTCGGCCAATGCGTCGGCGACCCGTTGCCGGTCGTTGCCGAGATAGGCTGCGAAGAGGTCTCGAATCAGGCGCTCGCGGTCGTCAGGCATTGATGGTCTCCGCAGAGAAGATCCTCTTGAAGACGATGCACGAACGCGTGCCCCGACATCGCTTGCCGAATTTCAACAGAGACGATGCGAAAATATCGCGAGGCGGGTCCGTACGATTACGGACCGACTATGTCCACCGCCGTGCATATAGGACAAGAATCTTCGAAAGCAGAACAACATGGCCGGCGCACGCGGAACTACGGAGACCGCGCAACTTGCTGCAAGGGTTTACAGTTGATCAACGCGTGCATGCAACTTTTTCGGGAAGGCCAATTGCAGCTGGGCCGACGCATAGTTGAACCATTCCGGGGATCTTCAAGTGTTCAATTTCAACAGCAAGGCCAGGATCCAGCACGCGCTCGCGGAAGTCGACGCCCTCGATCGCTCGCAGGCCGTCATCGAATTCGATCTCGATGGCACCATCCTCGATGCCAACGAGAACCTTCTGAAGATGAGCGGCTATTCGCTCGCCGAGATCAAGGGCAAGCATCACAGCATCTTCGTCAGCCCGGCCGAACGCGAGAGCGCCCGCTACCGCGACTTCTGGGCCAGCCTGAACCGCGGCGAATTCCAGACCACGCAATACAAGCGCTTCGGCAAGAACGGCAAGGAAGTCTGGGTTCATGCCTCCTACGCCCCGTTGCTGGACAAGAACGGCAAGGTGGTCAGCTTCATCAAGTTCGCCACCGACATCACGGCGTACAAGATCAAGACCATGGAAGACTCCGGCAAGATCGCCGCGATCAACCGCGCGCAGGCCGTGATCGAGTTCAACATGGACGGCACCATCGTCACCGCCAACGAGAACTTCCTGGGCGCGATGGGCTATTCGCTCGACGAGATCAGGGGCAAGCATCACAGCATGTTCGTGACGCCCGAGGACCGCGCGAGTTCGGCCTATGCCGCGTTCTGGGCCAGGCTGAACCGCGGCGAGTTCGAGGCGGCCGAGTACAAGCGGCTCGGCAAGGGGGCTAAGGAGATCTGGATACTCGCGACCTACAACCCGATCCTCGACGAGACCGGCAAGCCGTTCAAGGTGGTGAAGTTCGCAACCGACATCACCGCGCAGAAGATGAAGGCCGCCGACAATGACGGCCAGCTCGCTGCGATCCAGAAGTCGCAGGCGGTGATCGAGTTCAACATGGACGGCACGATCCGCACCGCCAACGAGAATTTTCTCAAGGCGGTGGGCTATTCGCTGGCCGAGATCAAGGGCCAGCACCATTCCATGTTCGTCGAGCCGAGCGAGAGGAATTCGGCGGCCTACCGCCATTTCTGGGAGATGCTCAACCGCGGCGAATACCAGGCCGCCGAATACAGGCGGATCGCCAAGGGCGGCCGCGAGATCTGGATCCAGGCGTCCTACAATCCGATTCTGGACCTCAACGGAAAACCTTACAAGGTGGTGAAATACGCCACCGACATCACCGCGCAGGCGATCGGCCGCAAGAAGGCCGACAATGCGCGCGGGCTGATCGAGGCGGTCGCGGCCGGCAGCGAGCAGATGAGCGCCTCGATCCGCGAGATCTCCGCGACCATGGCGAAATCGCGCGAGACCTCCAAGGTCGCGACCACCAGGGTCGAGTCCGCGGACGGTCAGGCTCAGAAGTTGACTGCAGCGGCCCAGGCCATGAGCGGCATCGTCGAGATGATTTCGGGCATCACCAGTCAGATCAACCTGCTTGCGCTCAACGCCACGATCGAATCGGCGCGGGCGGGCGAAGCGGGCCGCGGCTTTGCCGTCGTCGCCTCCGAGGTGAAGAACCTCGCCAGCCAGGCCAAGCAGGCCACCGACACGATTACCTCCGAAATCGACGCGCTGAACACCATCTCGGGCGACGTTGCGAGCTCGCTCACCGCGATCAAGGCCGCGATCGCCGGCGTCAACGAGTTCATCGCCTCCACCGCGGCCGCGGTCGAGGAGCAGAGCATCGTGACCTCCGACATGTCGTCGAACATGCAGCGCGCATCGGCGGAGCTGGCGTAAGCTCTCGCTTTATCACGATCCCCGTCATCCTTCGAGGGCCGCTGAAGAAGCGGCCACCCTGGGGTGACGGTGAGAGAGACCGACGCCCTTACCCTACCGCTCCCAGCGTCGCGTCGCTTCACTCGCCCCTTCCGGCAGCATCTCGAAGACCGGCGAGGCCAACACCGCATGCACATGCAGCATGGTCGCTCCCGAATTGCGAAAACCGTGCTTGCGGCCGGCGGGAACCAGCAGCACCTGTCCGGCCGTCATCGTGATACGCCGGGCTTCGACCCACATCTCCGCCTCGCCCGCCCGCACGGTGAGCACCTCCTCGACCGTGTGGCTGTGCGTCGGCGCGCCGGCGCCGGGATCGACCCATTGCTCGAAGATGCAGAGCGCGGTCGCGCCGTTGCGCGCGGATGTGACCATGCGGGTCTTCACACCTGGCCGCCATTCCTCGAGCGGGATCGTGCTGGGATCGATGAGCATGGCCTGGAGCCCTTCTTGCCGGGACGAAAGCGAAGTAAAAGGAGCCGGCGCTCGTGCGCGCCCCTTTCGAACACAGGACAGATTAGCAAATGCCGCAGGCCCCACAAAACGTCGCCCTCGTCACCGGAGCCGCGCGAGGTATCGGGCTGGCGACGGCCAAGAAATTCCTGGCCGAAGGGTGGCGCGTCGCGCTGCTCGATATCGAGGGGGAGCTGCAGGCAGGCGCGACGGCGGCCCTGAAGAATCCCGATAACACGCTGGCAATCACCTGCGACGTGTCCGATGCAGCCGCCGTAGGAGCTGCAATGGTGGCGGTCATGAGCCGCTTCGGTCGGCTCGATGCTCTCGTCAACAACGCCGGCGTCGCCGTGTTCGCGCCAGTGCTGGAGACCAGCGACGCCGACTGGAACAGGATCATGGCGGTCAATCTCACCGGCCCGTTCCTGTGCACCAAGGCGGCCGCGCCGCTGATGCGCGAGCAAGGCGGCGGCGCCATCGTCAACGTCACCTCGATCTCGGCGGTGCGCGCCTCGACCCTGCGTTCGGCCTATGGCACCAGCAAGGCGGGCCTTGCGCACCTGACCAAGCAGCTCGCGGTCGAGCTCGCCTCGCTCAACATCCGCGTCAACGCAGTCGCGCCGGGGCCGGTCGACACCGCGATGGCGAAGCAGGTGCACAGCAGGGAGATCCGCGCCGACTATCACGACGCCATTCCGCTCAACCGCTACGGCCTGGAGGAGGAACTCGCCGAAGCGATCTATTTCCTGTGCTCGGAACGATCGAGCTACATCACCGGCCAAATTTTGGCCGTCGATGGCGGCTTCGATGCGGCTGGCATCGGCCTGCCGACGCTGCGCGGCGAACGGCGGAACGGGTGAACGTCGTAGGGTGGGCAAAGGCGCGCAAGCGCCGCGCCCACCTTCCCTCCAGATTTGCGATGCCATTGGTGGGCGCGCTACGCTTTGCCCACCCTACGGGATCGAGTTAGTGGAGTGCTCCATGCGACGCATGTTCTTTGTGGGTGCCTGGATGCTCGCATCTGCGCTCTTTACCACCACCCCCGCCATGGCCGAAATCCGCATCATCCAGTCGCCGGGCGGAGAGGTCGGGCCGTTCCTCGACCTGTTCGAGCAGGTGCGCGAGAGCGGCGAGCGCGTGGTGATCGACGGTCCGTGCCTGTCCGCCTGCACGCTGGTGCTCAGCATCGTGCCGGGCGAGCGCATCTGCGTCACCAAGCGCGCGGTACTCGGCTTCCACGCGGCGCGTTCGGTCGACCGGCGCGGGCGCTTTTATGCCGAGCCCGAAGCCTCCGACGCGGTGCTGCAGGCCTATCCCGGCCCGGTGCGCGACTGGATCAGCCGGCACGGTGGCCTCTCGTCCAGATTGCTTTTGCTGAAGGGCCGCGACCTTGCGGCGATTTATCCGCGCTGCCGCTGAGCAACAGGCGGCCGCCAGCGATGCGACCGGGTTGCATCCGCCGCTGTCCGGCGATTAGGCAGTTTTGCAAAATTCCGACGATCCGGACACGAATCCGCTCAACCGCTTGGCAATGCCTGCCCAATTTACCCGGTTTGCGGCCTTTCCCGACCGTCTATGATGGTCCCGTCCAGATTGAGGCCGCTCGGGTCACGATGGCTGCAGGGCCGTCATAATCGCAGCAATGGTCACAGACTAGGATGGTTCCGCTTTTTCAAGATTACTCATTTTCAAACCGGTCGCAGGCCGTGCAGCCCATCGATTTTCACTACCGCCTGTCGGACCAGGGACGCATTGTCCTTGGCCAGTTGAGCTCCCAGGAAACCGTCGAATTCGAATTGCTGTCGCGGCGCCACCGCGAGGGCCTGATGGACCTGCCGTCCGAGCTGCGGCTGCTCGAGCTCTATGTGAAATATATCGGCTCGGGCGCAGAGGCTGCGCTCGCGCCGTCGGAGCTCGCATGGCAGGCGAGCGAGCCACTCCAGCGGCGGAGACCGCCGCGTGCGCGAACGGCGCGGCCGCGCAACTACATCCTCTCGATGATCGTGATCGCGAGCGTCAGCTTCACGCTCATCGCGTTGCTGGTGAGCTAGCAGGCAAGCGCGACGGCGAAATTGCGCCGGTCACGCATTTCGTCGGGCCTAGTAAAGCCTCTGGATGGTCTGCGCCAATTCCAAGGTCGCGCAGATGAGCATACCCCAAAGTGCAAAATTGATTTGTAGCGCCGCTGCCATCGGTCGCTCCCTTCCCAAGTTACGCCCACCCCAGTTTGTAGAATTTATGAAGAAATTATTAGCGATTCTGTCGTGGAGTTTACAGCCTAATATTTCGCCAGTTGTTGTGCGATGCGATCCGCATGATTTCACGAAGCGGCCTCACTGCTCTCGCAATGTGATGCGAGAGCACGATTCCATATTGGGCCATGGCGGCCACGTCGTTTCCCTTAGGTTCCATTTAACCGGCGCGATGCAAGGCTCCGCATGCGGAGTTTGCGTGTCGCGTACCGCACCAAGGGTCCGGCATGCTGCGTCACGGCTTCGTCTTGCTCACTTTTTGCGCAGCGCTCCTCGGATGCGCGGCGGCGTCGGCGCAGGAGCGCCGACCGATCGCATGGGACGGCCTCGGCCGGGATCCGAACCAGGCCCCTCACCGCTCCTCTGTCACAAAGCGGCGCGCCGCGAACCCGGCGCCTGCGCAGGACAATCCCAATCAGGAGCGGGAAAGAGTGCTCGGCACGTTGCGCCCGTTCTCCGAGGCGTGGTGGGTGGTCCATGACGAAATCGAGGCGGAGAACGACAGGCAGCTTGGCACGAAACTCGTGATCTGCCCTCGCTGCGTTGAATCGCCGCCGCCAAGCGATGACGCGACCGGATCGCTCCGGTGAGCGAGCACGCGGCGATCAGCCGTGTGACATGACGACGGCATGAGTGACAGTGACCCACTCCCGTAACAACGGGAGTGGGATCGCGGCTTGGCGTGTCAGGCCGACGCGCCCGTCACATGCCCTCGGCCGGGCAGTTCACCATCCAGGGAATGCCGAACTTGTCGACGCACATGCCAAAGCCCTTGGCCCAGAACGTCTTGCTGAAGGGCATGGTGACGGTGCCGCCGTCGGCGAGCGCGTTGAACTTGCGTTCGCCATCCGCGGGGTCCGTGACCGTGAGCGAGACCGAAAAGCCCTGGGCTTTCTGAAAATGCTCGGGTGGCGCGTCGGAGGCCATCAGCACGCTGCCGTCGGGCAGCGACATCCGCGCATGCATGATCATCTTCTCGCGGCCGGGCGCGGCGGGCATGTCCGGCGGCGCTTCCGATGAGCGCATCATGGCGTCGATCTTGCCGCCCAGAACCTTGGCATAGAAGTTGAACGCCGCTTCGCAGGTGTCCTGATAGAACAGATAGGCATTGATCATCGTTTCTCT
Source organism: Bradyrhizobium sp. 613_E4_N2_2 (assembly GCF_052075995.1). Classification (NCBI taxonomy): domain Bacteria; kingdom Pseudomonadati; phylum Pseudomonadota; class Alphaproteobacteria; order Hyphomicrobiales; family Nitrobacteraceae; genus Bradyrhizobium; species Bradyrhizobium sp. 613_E4_N2_2. The sequence continues at coordinate 1,333,719 of NZ_CP197234.1, read as the reverse complement.
CCTCTTCGTTTTCTTGTCGGTTCCTTGGCTGCTCCTTGGGGCAGCAAGCCTTGCTACTTCTCGGTGAGCTTCTTCAGGCTGGCGAGGCCGGCCTCGAAGTCCTTGCCGATCATGTTGTCCATATTGATGAACACCTGCATCACCTTGGACATGAACGGCGCCGGACCGTACATCGCCCATGTGACCAGTGTGGCATCGCCTTGCGGCACAAAGGTGAACTCGGCGGTGTTGTGGCCTTCGAACGGGCGCTCGAAATCGAGCTTGATCCGAAGCTTCGACGGCGTGCTTGCCTCGAGGATCTCCATATGCCCGGCGCCGACATTATTGTTGCCGTCCCAGGCATAGGTCGCGCCCTTGCCTGACGCGGTTCTGCCGAAGGTCCGCTTCATGCCGGGGTCGCGATCCTCATAGGGCGACCAGCTCATCCAGAAATGGAAATCGGCAACGTGCGGATAAATCGCATCGGCCGGCGCCTTCACGGCGAGCGAGCGCTCGACGCGGAACGTGTCGGGTTTTGTCAAGGCGAAGACGAGGACCGCGGCTATGCCGACGACGAGCACGACGGCGATGATGGCAATGGCTTTCAGCATGAGTGGGCTCCCTGGATATGGAATTAAGACGAAGGGGAACGGCGGGAGCCGACAATTGGCGGGACGAAATTTTTGGCCGTCACTTTGCCTTTGCGCCCTGCCTGGCGCCGCCATTGGCGCCCTTCGGCTGGCTGTCCCGGATCAGGCGATCAATATGCATGCGGATATGGGCGGCTTCCGCCGAAGTATTGGCGAGTGCGATGGCGTGGTCGAAGGCGATGCGGGCTTCGTCGTTACGGCCGAGCTGCATCAGGAAGGCACCACGCACGCCGTGGAAATGAAAGTAGTTGGCGAGTTTCGGCGCCAGCGGCTCGATCAGCTCGAGCGCCGCTTGCGGCCCGCGCACCTTGGAGACCGCAACCGCCCGGTTGAGCGTCACCACCGGCGAAGGCTGCATCAGTTCGAGCGCGCCGTAGAGCAGGTCGATCTGCGTCCAGTCGGTTTCCTCGGGCGTCGACGCGCGCGCATGCAGCGCGGCGATCGCGGCCTGGACCTGATAGGGGCCGCTGCGGCGATGGCGCATCGCCTTGTCGATCAGCGCCAGGCCTTCCGCGATCATGTTGCCGTTCCACAGCGTACGATCCTGGTCGTCGAGCAGGATCACCGCGCCGTCCGCGGCAAAGCGCGCGGCGCTGCGCGCATGCTGCAACAGCAGCAGCGCCGCGAGCCCCATGATCTCCGGCTCGCTCTGGAACAGCCGCAGCAGCAACCGCGCCAGCCGGATCGCTTCCTCGCACAGCGGCTTTCGGATCTCCGCCGTGTCGCCGCTGGCCGAATAGCCTTCGTTGAAGATCAGGTAGATCATTGCGGCAACGCCGGCGAGCCGCTCGGAGCGTTCGACCGCGCCAGGCGTTTCGAACGGCGCCCCGGCCTCGGCGACCTTCGCCTTGGCACGGGTGATGCGCTGCTCCATCGCCGCTTCCGAGACCAGGAAGGCGCGCGCGATCTGTTTCACGGTGAGACCGGAGACGATGCGCAGCGCCAGCGCGATCTGCTGCGTCGCCGGCAGCTGCGGATGGCAGCAGATGAACATCAAACGCAGGATGTCGTCGCGGTAGTGCGAACCGTCGAGCCGCTCGGCGAGCGCGCCCTCGGCGTCGTCGAGATCGGAGATGGCCTGGTCGTCCTCGGGCAGCGGCTGCTGTTTGCGGGCGCGACGGACCTCGTCGATGGCGACGTTGCGGCCGACCATGATCAGCCAGGCCGCGGGATCGCGCGGCGGCCCGTTCTGCGGCCAGGTCTTGAGCGCGCGCAGGCAGGCGTTCTGGAAGGCCTCTTCGGCGGTGTCGAGATCGCGGAAATAGCGCAGCAGCGCGCCGACCGCCTGGGGTCGCGCCGAGGTCAGCGCGGTCTCGATCCAGGCGGTGTCGGCCTCGCTCACGTCGAAATTCCTCCGGGCCGGAATACGCCGACGGGGCGCACCTCATAGGCGCCGCCGGGATTGGCCGCGCCGAGGTCGCGCGCGACGTCGAGGGCCTCGTCGAGGTTCTTGCAATCGACGATGTAGAAGCCGAGCAATTGCTCCTTGGTCTCCGCATAGGGGCCGTCGAGCACCAGCGGCGGGTCTTCCTTGCGCAGCGTCGCCGCCGCCGTGGTCGGCAACAGCCGCGCCACCGGACCGAGCCGGCCCTGCTGTGTGAGCTTGTCCTGCACCACGGCGAGCTTCTTCATCACGGCCTCGTCCTGGTCCTTGCTCCAGGAGCCGACGAAGTCCTCGTCGTGATAGCAGAGGATCGCATAAAGCATGGGCAGCACCTTCCTGAACGCTTGTTTTTAAGACGATCCAATATGCCCCGCCCCGACAGGGCTGCGGAAAAAATTTGCGAGAAAAATCCATCGGATCGTGCCAAGGAGGGTTTTCAAAACGGAACCGACGAGGCACTTCGAATGAGCATGGGCACACTGGCCGTCCTGATCAACAGCACGCAGCAGAACTGGCTGCCGGAGCGCTGGAAGGCCCGGTTCGACGCGGTCTGCGGCGGCCGCCGCGTGGTGCTGCTGCCCGACGCCGGGCTCGATCCGGCCGAGGTGCACTATGCCGCGGTGTGGAAGCCGGTGCCGGGCGACCTCAGCTCTTTCCCCAATCTGCGTGCGATCTTCAATCTGGGCGCCGGCGTCGACGCGCTGATGGCCGACAAGAGCCTGCCCGACGTGCCGCTGGTGCGCGTCGCCGTGCCTGATCTCACCAATCGCATGACCGAATATGTCGTGCTGCACGTGCTGATGCACCACCGCCAGGAGCTGTACTTGCGGGACTCGCAGCGCGCAAAACGCTGGGAGCCGCAATATCAGTGGCCGGCGAGCGCCGTCACCGTCGGCGTGATGGGGCTTGGCACGCTGGGTGCCGATGCCGCCGACGTGCTGCGCCGGCTCGGCTTCCGCGTTGCCGGCTGGAGCCGCAGCCCGCGCACGATCGAGGGCGTCGAATGCTTCCATGGCGCCGCGCAGATCGATGCATTCCTGCGCAAGACCGACATCCTGGTCTGCCTGTTGCCGCTGACGCCTGATACGCACGGCATCCTCAACCGCGACGTCTTCACCAAGCTCAACCGCAGCAGCCCGCTCGGCGCGCCCGTGCTGATCAATGCGGGTCGCGGCGGCTTGCAGAACGAGGCCGACATCCTGGCCTGCCTCGACGACGGCACGCTTGGCGCGGCCTCGCTCGACGTTTTCGTGCAGGAGCCGCAGCCTGCGGACAGCCGGTTCTGGACCCACCCCAAGGTGCTGCTGACCCCGCACAACGCGGCCGACACCGACGCGGATGCAATCTCGGCCTATGTCGCCGAGCAAATCGCAAAGTTCGAGGCCGGCGGTGCGCTGGAGAACGTGGTGGACCGGGCACGGGGATATTAGACGCTTCGGCAGGCTGAGAGAGGCACGCATGCGCCCCACCCTCGCTGTCGTCCCCGCGTACGCGGGGACCCATACCGCGTGATTTATCGTTGCGGATGGTCGCAGTACCGAACGACCAGTCGTCGCCAAACGCCTCCCTGGGGTTACGGGTCCCGGGCTCGCGCTACGCGCGCCCCGGGGCGACGGCCTAACTTTTGGCCCCCACCATCACGTCAATCGCGCCCTTCACGATCGCCTCGAGCTCCTTGCGCGACACGCGGGCGCGGGAGCGGATGGCGATCGAATGCACGGTTGCGGAGGCGAGTTGCGCCAGCACGACCGGGTCGGCGCTCTCCGGCAGTTCGCCCTTCTCCTTGGCGCGGCGGAAGCAACTAGCAAAGGCCTTGTCGAGCTCGGTCAGCCCATCCAGCACCATGGCACGGATCTCGGGATCGCCGACGGCTTCGGACGCCGCGGTCACCACCGTGAAGCAGCCGCGCGGACCGGTCTCGCCGGAGAGATAGATGTTCAGCGCGGACGCGAAGATGCGCTCGAGCCGCTGGCGCACCGGCATCTCCTGGCGAAAGATCTCCACCATCGAGGCGCGCGCGTCCTCGCGGTAGCGCTGGTAGCTCTTGATGTAGAGCTCGCGCTTGTCGCCGAAGGCGCCGTAGAGGCTCGGCCGGTTCATGCCGGTCGCTTCGCTGAGATCGTCCAGCGATGTCGCCGCAAAACCCTGCCGGCGGAACAGGTCGAGCGCCTTGCCGAGCGCGACGTCGGGCTCGTAGGCGCGCGGACGGCCACGCCGCTTCGGTTCATTGGCAGCAGCTGGCGGCTTCGATTTTTGTACCATTTCGCAAATTAATCCTTGACCGCTGCGATATTATACAAGATGGTACAAAAATCAATCTGGCCAGGTTGAGCGACACCCAAAGAGGAATTGCCCAAGGAGGCCCAAGATGGATCTTTATTTCTCGCCGCTCGCCTGTTCGATGGCGACCCGCGTCGCGCTGTATGAAGCCGGCGCCGAAGCGAATTATCTCGAAGTCGATCCGCCGACCAAGACAGTGCTGAACGACGGCACCGACTTCCGCACAATCAACCCGATCGGGCTCGTGCCGACGCTGCGCACCGACGAGGGCGTGGTGCTGACCGAGAACGCCGCGATCCTGCAATATGTCGCGGATCGGTTCCCGCAATCCGGCCTCGGTGCGGCCCAGGGCATCGATCGCACCCGGCTGCATCAATGGCTCTGCTTCATCGGCACCGAGCTGCACAAGGGCCTGTTCATCCCCCTGCTCGACCGCAAGGCGCCGCAGGAAACCAAGGCCTATGCGCTGGAGAAGAACCTGTCGCGGCTCGACTATCTCGACAACTACCTGAAGGGGCGCGACTTCCTGCTCGACCATTTCAGCGTGGCCGACGCCTATCTCGTCACGGTCATCAACTGGACCATGGCGACCCCGCCGGTCGAGCTCGCCAAATGGCCGAACGTGAAGGCGTATCACGACCGCCTGCGCCAGCGGCCGTCGGTCGCGAAGGCGATCGCCGAAGAGTTCGAGCTGTACAAGGCCGAGCAGGCGCGGAAGAAGGCGGCGGCTTAAGGCCAAAGCGATATCTTCGCAAAGCGACGTCGTCCTGGCCAAACCGGGACGGCGTCGTTCTTTCGGCAATCGGCTACCTCGGCGCTTGCAGCACGATCCCATAGCGACCGTAGATCCGATCGATCGTGCCGTCGTTGCGCAGCCGTTCCAGCGCTCCGTCGATCGCCTCGCGCAACGCATCATCCGGGCGGACCATGCCGACGGCGACATTCCAGTTGAGGTCGGCCACGCCCTCGTCGCGATCCAGGATCCGGAGTGCCTTGTCGGGATGCGTCAGATTGAAATAGCCCGCCGCGGTGGGCGTGACCGCAGCCGCATCGATCTCCTTGTTTGATACGGCGTCGAGGCTGTCGGTCTCGAAGCCGAAGATCGATATGGGCACGTGCCGTTGACCGATGATCATGGCGGCGACAGAGCCGACCTGCACGCCCACCTTGGTATGCTCGCTAAGGCTCTTGAACGATGTGAGGGAGCTGGATGACGGCACCGCGAGCGCGACGCCCGTGCGATAGTACGGTTTCGAGATCCTCAAGCGGGTCTCGCCTTGCGCTTCGCGATCGGCGATGACATCCAGGAGAACGTCACAATTGGCGCTGCGCATTTGATACTGCGTGATGATCCAGTCGAGCCGCAGCGAGACACCGAGCTCGCGTGCCAGCACCTGTCCCAACTCGACCTGAAAGCCGGGCGGATCGCCGCCCTTGCGCGCGAAAGGAAGCGAGTTGGGATGCGCGCATAGTCCGAGCGCGCCACTCGCGCGGATCGCCTCCAGGGTTCGCGCCTGCGCCGGTCCGGACAGCCCGATGGCGGCACCGACGATAATCAGGACAATTGCCTTCATGCCGCGTCTCATCTGGATGGATCAGGTCCCGGCGGGTCAGCCCTCGCGCGGCTTCAAGGCGCGGATATATTTGACGATCTGGTCGATCTGCGCGTCACTGAAGCTCTCGCCGAATGCCGGCATCGCACCTTGCTTGCCGATCTTGATACGGTTGTGCAGAAATTCGTCGTCTCGTTGCGAATTCATCAGTTGCGGTCCCCTGCCAGCAGCCCGGCCGCCGTCGGAGTGGCAAAAGCCGCAGGTGCCTGCGAACAACTGCTCGACGTCCAGTGACCCGTTGTCCGGCGCCGGCGTGGCAGATTGAGCTCGAGCCACCACAACGCACAGCAACGAAGCGCCCAGCACCGCCGGAAGCGACTTCAAATGCAGTTTCAACACGTCCGCTCCATTCCTGAATCACGCCCGGCCGCTGCAATCGACCGAGGAGCGGGTTTGCACCCGCTCCTCGGCAGATCGTTTGAGACAGACTATTTCAAGCTGAAGACGACGAGGGCGCCGTCGTCACGCGGCATGCTCTTGTAGACGCCGCCGAAGTTTGGCGCATATTCGTCCGCCAGCATGCCGCCGAAGCCGGCCGCCACGGCGATATATTGCTTGCCGCCGACGGAGTAGCTGACGATACCGCCCTGGTGGCCGGTGCCGTTGTTGTGCTTCCACAACTCGGCCCCGGTTTCGGCATCGTAGGCGTGAAGGATGCCACGGGAGTCGGGTACGAACACAAGATTACCCCCGGTCGACAAAACGCTCCCAAGCGGCGGCTCGGGAAAGCGAACCTCCCATTTTTTCGCGCCCGTTATCGGGTCGCGCGCGTCGAGATGTCCGTAGATCTCGCCGCTCGGAGGCGGCACCATCTTGAAGTCGGCGCCGATGTTGAGCTGGACCTGGGGCGCGGTGACCGGCGTCGTCTTCTGAATATCCAGCGTCATGCACCATTCCTGGCCGATCTTGTAATAAAGACCGGTCTTCGGGTTGTACGAGCCGGCATTCCAGCTGATGCCGCCGCCAATGAAGGGACACAGCGGTACTTCAGTGACTTTCCCGACAGGGAAATCGCGACGGCCGATCAGCGCGCCGGTCTTGGGATCGATATCCTTGACGAAGTTGATGTTCTCAACCAGCCGCCAGACGTTCTTCACGCCAAGATTACGGTCGTAGACGAAGACGAAGCCGCCCTTGTTCGGATGAACCACGTATTTCTGGCCATCGCGCTCAAGCATCACGAACTCGCCGACGGCGCTGTCGAAGTCCCAGGCGTCGTGAGGCAGTTCCTGATGGTAGGATTTCAGCTTTCCGGTATCGATATCGAGAGCGATGACCGAACTCGTATAGAGATTGTCGCCGGGACGCGCACCTTGCGTCTTGTAATCAGCGCCCGACCAATCGTAGAGCGGCGCCGGGTTCGCGGTGCCCCACAGGACGGAGTTGGTCTCGGAGTCGTAGGTGCCCGGCATCCAGCCGCCGCCACCGCCCGTGCGCCAGGAATCGTTGCCCCAGGTCTTCATGGCCTCGTCGGTGCCCGCGACCGTCAGGAACTCCCACTTCTTCTTGCCGGTGGTGGCATCGACAGCGAAGATCGGGCCACGGCCCGGCCATTCACCCCCCTGCGAGCCGATGATGACGCTTCCCTTCGCGTAAAGCGGCGCGCCAGTGAAGCCGACCGTGAGCTTCTGCGAGTCGATCAGCCTGGTTTCCCAGAGCACCTTTCCCGACTTCGCATCGAGCCCGAACAGACGACCATCCATCGTACCGACGAAGACCTTGCCTTCACCAAGGGCTACACCGCGGTTGTAGGGCGAGTGGGTCTGTCGGCTGATGAGCGCCTCATCGAGTTCCGGAAAGAACGACCAGATGACCTCGCCGGTCGCGCCGTTCAGCGCAAAGACCCGGCTGTACGAACCCGAATAATAGAGCACGCCGTCGGCCACGAGCGGCATTGACTGCAGGCCGCGCGTCGATCGTCCGGGAATGTGCGTCCAGGCTACGCCCAGATTGCCGATGTTGCTCGCATTGATCTGCGCGAGCGGGCTGTAGTGATGGGATTTGTATGAACCATGATAGGTGAGCCAATCGTTCTGACCGGCGTTCTCGATCCGGGCAGTATCCACGGATTGGGCCAACGCCGCCGACGCCGCAAGTGTCGCGCCGACAACAAGAGGTAGACCAGAATTACACCAACGCTTCTTCATCCGTTCCTCCCGCTTTTGTGTTTTGTTGAACTCGCGTCTCGCAGACGCTGCGAGGGATGTTTGCAGCTCGCTAAGTGTCGGTTCTTCTCCATCGCATATGAGCTGCCAACAGCTCTCGATCTCTCTCGGCGGACATCGCCAAAAGGAGCTACGTTTCCTGGGCTGGTTGCTGTTGCACTCCTGCTCGCTCTCACAGAGTACGCCGGATGAGGGAGGGCGCAAAGATGGAATGCGCGAGCGGCGCGAATTTAACGCGCAGCACGAATTTGAAACGTCAGCTGCGCTGACCGTTTCGTCTTGGCCGCAGATCTCGGACTCAAAAATCGCAGCGCCCACGGAGAAGCTTCATCGCGTGATCATTTGGACGGGGGCGGCGTCAATCTCTTTTGAGCAATTCAAGAACGGCCATCATAACGGAGCGATATACAAAGCCTTGCTCAAAGCGCGACGCCGCGCCATACAAGTGCCGCGATACGCGACCATTGAATACAAGCAATAGTTGATCAACTGACCGCCCTCTCCTTCCGCGATTTTGCTCTGAAGACCGAACGGCACCGCTGCCGGCGGCCTGGGCGCGAAGCAGGGCCAAGCTGGAATAAAAAGAATGCCCGTTTCCTTGCGAATTGTTCGTTCGACGAAACGTGCCGGGCTTGTTGCGCTCGCCCTCACCGCACTCGCGCAAGCCGCGCACGCCGCCGACAAGCCGCCGCTCGCTCCCGATCCGCCGGCGCCGCTCGCCACGACCTCGCGGGTGTCCGCAACCATCGAGTTCGGTCTGCCGGCGCTCGCCAAGGCGATCGAGCAGGATATCCCCAAGCGGCTTGCCACCATCGACGAGCGCGTCAACTGCGTGCACCGCCGCGTACTGATGTTCCGTGTCAACGCCAATTGCGACGTGTTTGGCTTCGCCAATCGCACCAGCGGCGTCTCGCTCTATGGCCGCGGCGACCGCGTCTATGGTGCAGTCTCGATCTACGGCGCGGCCGAAGGCCAGGGCGCCAACCGCTTCACCGCGCGCATCCGCGGCCAGACCGAAGCGCGCGCGACGATCGAGGCCGAGGCACGGCCCGCGCTGCGCAAGGACTGGTCGCTCGACCTGAATTTCAGCGACTCCTTCCACTGGAGCGAAGCACCTTATTTGCACGTGCTCGGCCGCGAGTTCGATCTTGCGCCCTACGTCGAGCCGCGCATCCGTACGCAGCTCGCGCGCGTGCGATCACGTGCGCTGGCCGCGGCAAGGAAACTCAATCTGCGGGACAAGGCGGCCGCTGCCTGGACGCATGCGTTCGAGCCGATGAAGCTCACCGACGAGCCGCCGGTCTGGCTGCAAGTGACGCCGCAAGCTGCCGCATTTGCCGGCGTGCGGGCCAACGACAAGGTGTTGTCCGGCTCGCTCGAACTCTCCGGCAGCGCCGTGACGTCGATTGGGCAGCAGGGTGCGAGCGTCACCCCGACATCGCTGCCGCCGCTTGGCAACGACGTGACCGCGCCGGGAACGTTCGACGTCATCCTTCCGGTCCGGCTCGGCTATGACGCGATCAAGGACAAGATCAGCCAGGCGATCGCCGCGCTGCCGGCGCAAGACAGCGCGTTGCGCGAGGTTCAGGTCTATCCGTCGGCGGGCAAGCTTGTGATCGGCCTGCGTCTTGCGAAGACGTCGGACAGCGACCCCAATGCAGGCCAATGGAGCTATCTCTCCGGCGCACTGAAGGTGGACGATACCAGCAAGAGCGTCGCGCTCGCCGATCTCGATCTCGCCGCGCAGGACGGAGAGGCAAACCCTGGCTTGCAGTCGATCGTCGCGCAATTGAAGCAGGCCGTGAACATTGACTATGGCGTCTCCTACCAGAACCTGCTGATGGCGGCGAACCAGCGGCTGACGCGTCCGCTCAAGGACGGCTTCCGTATGGAAGGCAAGCTCTCCTCGGTGCAGTTCGACAAGGCCTTGCTGCTTGCCGACGGGATCACACTCGCGCTGCGCGCGAGCGGCGAGCTGAAAATCCTGTACGGGATGTGATCGTGCGCTGGAGCGGATCGCAAATGCTTGTCGCCGCCCGCGCTCTGATGGCCGTACTCGTCATGTTCGCCGCCGGCATCGTGACTGCCCACGCGCAATCGGCATTTTACGACGCGCCGGCATCGCTCGCTGATGGCCCGCCCGGCAGCCTGGTGCGACAGGAGCCGATGGATGGCGCGCCGCTCGGCGCCTCGAGCTACCGCGTGCTCTACCGATCGACCGGATTGAAGGGTGAACCCATTCTCGTCTCGGGCGTCGTCATCGTGCCGCAAGGACCGCCGCCACCGGGCGGCCGCTCGATCGTCGCCTGGGCGCATCCGACGTCAGGCATTGTGCCGCGCTGCGCGCCGTCGCTCGCGATCTTCCTGTTCCAGCAGATCCAGGGACTGCGCTCGATGGTGGCGCGTGGCTACATCGTCGCGGCAACCGACTATCCCGGGCTCGGCACGCCGGGTCCGCATCCTTATCTCGTCGGCGAGAGCGAGGGCCGCGCCGTGCTCGACATCGTGCGCGTCGCGCGCGATCTGCCGGGCGCCGGCGGGACTAAGGATTTTACCTTGTGGGGACACTCGCAGGGCGGACAGGCTGTGCTGTTTGCCGGGCAGCTGGCGCCGACCTATGCGCCCGATCTCCATCTGCTCGGCGTTGCCGCTGCGGCGCCCGCGACGGATCTCGCCACGCTGATGAGCGACGACATCAACTCCGTCGGTGGCAAGAACATCACGGCGATGACGCTATGGTCGTGGCATCGCGTCTACGGCGCCGCGCTCGACGGCGTCCTCGATCCGCGCGCGCTGCCGGTGATCGACCGGCTGGCACGCGAATGCATCGAAGGTCCCTTCGATATCTTCATCCGGCAGCGGACCGAGCGGCCGCTCCAGGAATATTTTCTGACCGTGCCGGATCCGACCAAGCGCGAGCCCTGGCGCTCGCTGCTGGAGAAGAACAGCGCCGGCACGTTGGCCGCCGGCATGCCAGTGTTCCTCGCTCAAGGGACTGTCGACCAGATCATCCGGCCCGCGGTGACGCGCGCCTATATGAGCCGGCTGTGCAAGGCGGGCAGCCCCGTGAAAATGGTCACCCTTCCCAACATCGGACACGGCCGCGCCGCACAGGCGAGCACGATGGCCGCTGTGAACTGGATGACCGACCGCTTTGCCGGGAAGCCGGCGCCGAACGACTGCGGCGGGTAATCGCCGCAGTCGTTGCCGGAGCGTTAGCTACCCATAAACGGCAACAGCGTTGTCAGCCGACACGAGACCGCTCTCAACGTCATCCTTGATCGCTGCACGATCGCGCTCCTTGGGGTCACCGATACCGGCGCCGCCCGGCGTCATCACCACCAGCCGGTCATCCGGTGGAATGGTCTGAAAGCCCTTGCCACGCATCTTCTGGCCGGACTTCAATCCGACATAGCCGGCCTCGCCGTTCTTGCCGCCGTCGCGACCGCGCGGCGGATGGTCGATGCGGTCGAATGCAGCGAGGATGTCGAAGGGCGCATCGATGCCGCTGCCGACCTCGATGATCTGGCCGAGACCGCCGCGGGTGCGCCCGGCGCCGCCGGAATCCGGGCGAAGCTCCTTGCGCCAGAAGATCAGCGGCGTTTGCGTCTCAGCGATCTCGACCGGCGTGCCGCGCACGCCGCTGGGATAGGCGGTCGCGGACAGCCCGTCCTTCGCAAAGCGCGCGCCGGTACCGCCATTCGAAGTTACCGCCATCGAGAACCCGTAATTGCCGCCGGCACCCGAGCGGGTCTGGCCGCGCACGTTGAGATTCCACAGGCAGGAGGTGCCTTCCGCCGGTACGCGCTCCGGAATGATCTGGCGCAGGCAACCGAACACGACATCGGGCAGCATCTGCCCGACGATGTGACGCGAAGCGACCGGCGCCGGCTTCGGCGCGTTGAGGATTGCACCAGGGGGAGCCGACACCGTCAGCGGCGAGAGCGAGCCGGCATTGTTCGGGATCTGCGAGGCGACGACGCAGCCGAGGCCGAACACGGTGTAGGCCGTGGTGTAGGACAGCGGCACATTGATGCCGAACTTCGAGGCGGCCGAGGTGCCGTCGAAATCGACATGGATGCCCGTCTCGGAGATCGTCAGCGTCGCCGCGAGCGTCACCGGCGCATCGTAGCCGTCGACGACCATGGTGTTGCGCCAGCTGCCCTTCGGCAGTTTTGCGATCTCGGCCAGCACGGCCTCGCGCGAGCGGTCGCAGATGTAGTCGCCGAGCTCATCGAGCGTGTCGATCTCGAACTCGGTCATCATCTCGACCAGGCGTTCGCAGCCGACGTCGTTGCAGCCGGCCAGCGAATAGGTGTCACCCTCGGTGTCGATCGGCAGCCGCGTGTTGGTGCGGATCATCGCCATCAGCGTCTCGTTGACGACGCCCTGGTCGATCAGTTTGAGCATGGGGATGTAGAGCCCCTCCATGAACACGTCGGTGGCGTCAGGGCCAAACCCGATGCCGCCGATGTCCATGAGGTGGCTGGTGCAGGAGAACAGCGCGACCGGCTTGCCGTCCTTGAAGCAGGGCGTGGTGACGACGAAGTCGTTGAGATGACCTGTGCCCATCCAGGGATCGTTGGTGATGTAGGCGTCGCCTTCCTTCATCGTCTCGATCGGGAAATGCGCAATGAAGTGCTTGACCGATTCCGCCATCGAGTTGACATGGCCGGGCGTGCCGGTCACCGCCTGCGCCAGCATCCGTCCCCGGAGGTCGAACACGCCGGCGGAAAGGTCGCCGCATTCGCGCACGATCGGGCTGAAGGCGGTGCGGAGCAGCACCTGCGCCTGCTCCTCGACCACGGCGATCAGCCGGTGCCACATGATTTGAAGGTCGATCAGGCTCGCGCCATTTGCCTTGCTCATGATCAGGCCGCCTTTCGTTCCATGACGATGCTGCCGGCACCGTCGATATGGGCGTCAAAACTGTTGGAGACGAAGGTGGACGTCTCGTCCTCGGCGATCACGGCGGGACCCGCAATGGTCGCGCCCGGTGCCATGTCCTCGCGGCGATAGAGCGGGATCTCGATCACTTCCCCCGCGCGTCCGTCGAAGAATTTGCGGCTGCCCGAGGCCTTGCCGGCGGGCTTGCGCGCAACGGAAGCGACGACAGAGGGATTGTGCGCATCGGTGGTCGCGAGCACCGACCAGCTCAGAACCTCGATCGCGGCGCCCGGGATCGGCCGCTCGAACATCGCCGAATAGTCGGCCTCGAACTTCTGGCGCAGGCCGGCGAGATCGGCCGATGTCAGCCGCCGGTTCGGCAGCTCGACCGAGATCTCGTGGCCCTGGCCGACATAGCGCATGAAGGCTGCACGGCGCTCGCGCACCGGCGCACCGGCCGCGCCCGGCTCCACCAGCGCGCGCGCTTCAGTCACCATCTCCTGGAGCAGCTCCGAGACCCCCTCCGTGTCGAAATCATCGAGGCGGACATGGCGGCTGCGCACCAGCTCATAGGCAATGGGAGTAGCCAGGAAGCCGACGGCCGAGCCGACGCCGGCATTCGAGGGCACGATGACCCGCGAGACGCCGATCTTCTCGGCGACGCGCGCCGCATGCAGCGGCGCGGCACCACCGAAGGCGATCAGCGTGTGCTGGCCGACAATCTCGCCGCGCTCGACCGCGTGCACGCGCGCCGCACTCGCCATGTTCTCGCAGACGACCTCGTGCACGGCATAGGCCGCGGTTTCCGCCGACAGCCCCAGCGGCTCACCGACGGCGCGCAACAGCGCCTCCTTTGAAAGTTCCGGGTTGAGCTTGATCGTGCCGCCCGCAAAGGCATCAGGATCGATCATACCGAGGGCTACGTCCGCGTCCGTCACGGCCGGACGCTGGCCGCCGCGGCCGTAGCAGGCAGGCCCCGGCTCCGACGAGGCGCTCTCGGGGCCGACAGTGACACGCTTCATCGCATCGACATGCGCGATCGAGCCGCCGCCGGCGCCGATCTCGACCATCTCGATCACGGGGATGCGCACCGGCAGGCCGGAGCCCTTCAGGAAGCGCGCCGCGCGATCGACCTCGAACACGCGCGAGGTCTCGGGCTGGTATTTTTCGATCAGGCAGATTTTTGCGGTCGTGCCGCCCATGTCGAAGGACAGCACCTTGCTCTCGCCGAGCCGCGCTGCGATCTGCGCCGCGAAGATCGCGCCCCCGGCAGGACCGGATTCGACGAGCCGCACCGGAAAGCGCCGCGCCGTCTCGATCGAGGTGACGCCGCCGCCGGAGGTGACGAGATAGATCGCGCCGCGGAACTGCTCAACCTGCAAGGCATCCGCCATGCGAGCGAGATAGCCGTCGATCAGGGGTTGCACATAGGCGTTGGCGACCGCGGTGGAGGTGCGCTCGTATTCGCGGATCTCCGGACACACCGCAGAGGACACGGTCACGGAGATGCCGGGCATCTCCTCGCCGAGGATCGCGGCCGTGCGGCGCTCGTGCTCGGGATTGGCGTAGGAGTGCAGGAAGGCGATCGCGACGCTCTCGACGTTCAGCGCGCGCAATTTTGGCGCGAGTGCACGTACTGCCGCCTCGTCCAGCGGGAGGCGAACGGCGCCGTGTGCGTCGATCCGCTCCGGCACGGTGAAGCGGAGCGACCGCGGCGCCAATGGCCTCGGCTTGTCGATGCTGAGATCGTACTGGTCATAGCGGCTCTCGGTGCCGATATCGAGCACGTCGCGAAAGCCGTCGGTCGCAATCAGCGCGGTCTTGGCGCCGCGGCGCTCGATGATCGCATTGGTCGCGAGCGTCGTGCCGTGAATGAAGACGTCGATGTCGCTCATATGCGCACGCGCGTCAGTGAGAATGAGACGCATGCCATCCAGCACCGCCTGCTCCGGCCGCTGCGGCGTCGTCAGCACCTTGCGCGTCTTGCGATCCTGCCCCACGTCCAGCACGATGTCGGTGAACGTGCCACCGATATCAACGGCAAGCCGCACCTCGGCTCCCTCAAGCATTCCAAATTCTCCGTGCTGATCGACAAACTGCGCGAAAACCGCAGCAATTTTCATACCAGCGACAACGCCCGGGGTGAAGCGTCCGAGCCGCTTTGCGTGGCACCTATGCGGTAGAAGGGTGCGGCCCACGCGCTCAGAGCAGGAATGCAAGCGCCGCCTCGCAGCGCTCCTCGACCTTGAGCGTGAGGAGATCGTCGGCGCGGGTGCGTCCGAGATTGACCGCGGCGATCGGGATCTGCCGGTTCGCGGCAGACTGCACGAAGCGGAATCCGGAATAGACCATCAGCGAGGAGCCGACGATCAGCATGGCGTCGGCCTGCGCCAGATGATCCTGCGCGGTGGCAACCACGTCGCGCGGAACGTTCTCGCCGAAGAACACGACGTCGGGCTTGAGGATGCCGCCGCAGGCTTCGCAGGCGGGCACCTCGAACGACGAGAAATCCGCATGCTCGAGATCGGCGTCACCATCAGGCGCATCGGCGGCGTCGAGCGTCAGCCATTCCGCATTGGCACGGCCGAGCCTGTCCTGGAATTCGTTGCGCGGGGTCTTCGCCCCGCAGCCCATGCAGCGGACCAGATCGAGCCGGCCATGCAAATCGATCACCTGCCGGTGGCCGGCGGACTGATGCAGCCGGTCGACGTTCTGGGTCAGCAGCATCTCGCAGCGCCCGCTCGCCTCGAGCCGGGCAAGCGCATGATGCGCATCGTTCGGCCTCGCCCGGCCGAACCGCCGCCAGCCGATCAGGCTGCGCGCCCAATAGCGCTGGCGCGTAGGCTCTTCCGACATGAAGGCCTGGAAATTGACCGGCTGGGTCCGCTTCCAATTGCCATGGCTGTCGCGATAATCGGGAATGCCCGAATTGGTGCTGCAGCCGGCGCCGGTCAGCACGAACAGACGTTCGTGCCGGCCGACGAAATCTTCGAGCGAACGGTTTGCCTGCGGAGGGTTTGCCATGGCGCAGATGTAGTTCACGCCGTGTCGTTTTGCCAGATCACTCCCGCGCCAGCAGCTCGAAGCCGGCGATCAGTTTTTGGCCTGCGTCAGCCCGAGCAGGTCGGCCAGAGCCTCCACGCCTCCCATCTTCATGACGGGGCACATTGGCAAACCAGTGACCGCTACCGGGCGGCGTTCCAATCGGATCAGGCGCGCCGGTGAAATGCCGGCGGCAACGGCTCACGCACCAGTTCGCTGAGATTCAAGGTCTCCCCGCTTTCCGCGATGTCCGAGAACAACACCTCGACAAACGGATGCTGACGGTTGAACGCGGTGCCCCGCTGGTATTTGGCGCTCACGATGCGCTCAAGCGCGGCAAAGTTCCGTTTCCCAAGCGCGCTGTATTGCTTCCGGAACAAACTCTGACGTCCGCCACTGTGCTCGATCGATTCGGCCCAAACGTCCATCACCTTGCGACTGACGAACGCCTCGACTTCTCTCGTGCCTTCCTGGGCAAGAAGCCGCAGACCGTCCATGGCATGCGGCTGTTCATCGATACGGAATTTTGTCAGTGCCATCTGGATCCTCCTGTTGTTTGCGTCCATATGCTTCGCGAACCGCGCCTCTCGCTCAGCCCCTGAACATGTCAGATCTTGGCGGGATCGGCGTCGTGCCTATGCTTGTGAAGAAACCGGGCAATCTGCCCACGGAGCGCCGCCGTATCCAGCAATGTCCCAACCGATCCGGCGGTATCGAAGATCTCCCGCTGGAGCGTCGTCGGCAATGAATTCCATTGCATGATGACGGCCGCACCGAGACAGCGCAAAACGCGCTCTTCCTCCGCCGCGAGGGCTGCGCCGCGCAGTCGCTCCGTCCCCCCGGCATTGACTGCATCCACGTATTGGTCCGCGAGCATCTGCTCGTTGTCCGCGCGCGATGTGTGGCTATCCTGCAGTTGTTCGAATTTGCGCGTATCGGCTTTGCCGGGCGAATTCCTCGCCAGTTCGCCATACGCGGCCGCTTTTGCACGATACTGCAGAAATTTAAACATGCGGGCTCCTTCAACAGCGATCCTTCGCCGCCGAGAAATACGTGAGGATTTCAGCGGCATTTCCGAGAATCGCTGCCCGGCGCATTGCCACCGTGCGCTTGTCTCCCGACGGCATCTTGCGGGCAAGGTCGAGGGCGTTGATCGCCCTGGCGCTCAACTCGCAAGCCAAAGAGGCCGGGATCGATTCTGACGAGCTGCTTGCTTGAGCCGATGGCGAAGGCACGCCAAGACCGGCTACCATTGTATGAGCATCGCTGCGGCGATCAACACCACGAAGAAAACCGGTAGCAAGACCGGAGGTACGAGCCACTCGCGAAGGCTGAATCTAGGGGAATCCGACATACTGACCGCCTGTTGGTTCTGGCGGGAGCGCAATGCTCTCAGTCACCGATGACAGCCGAGGGGCGCGCGGTGATAAACTGTATGTAGTGATCCCTTCGCCGAATAGCGAGGCTTATCAAGAAACTATTTGTCGCGATCGGCATTGAATCGGATTGCTGCCCTGTTGCCAAATCTTCATTTGAGAGAGGCGCAACCGGCGCGTCTTCGTCTGGACGGAACGTCCGTGTTCCTGACGTACGCGGGCCGAGCGTCGGCCACCCGGCGAGCCCCGACTCAAACGGCGAAAGGCTGGCGCGCGGCACCTGCAACCTGATCGGCCTGACCATGATCGACTTTCCAAATCACAGCCGCTCGTATGACCGGACGCGGCATGCCGTGCGGTTCTGGGGACACGACAGCGCCATCGAGGCCTCGTTCTTCATCGACGAAGACGCATTGAAGCGGATTCAACCGGGTACCCATTCCAGCGAATCGGGATTTCTGATTGCGTTCGATTCCAACCGCGACTTGATATGTGCCGCTGCGGCCAAAAAGTATGTCCGCGGCAGCCGGGGCTCCTACGACCTGCTCGCGGGAGATTTTTGAAGCGGTCGGCACGGGGTGATGAGTTCGTGGCTTCGGTCGTGAATCCACGTTTCTAGCTCGCCCAGTTCTCGCGAAACTCGGGGAACAGCGTCAGGCCTCCGCAGGCGTAAATGGTCTGGCCCGTAATGTAACTGGCGTCATCCGAGGCGAGGAAGGCGAACACAGCGGCGATCTCTTCCGGGGTGCCGACCCGTCCCAGCGGAATGTGGCTGGTGACGACGCCGCGCTTGGCGGGATCACCCGTCCACGCCGCGTTGATCGGCGTATCGATCGCGCCCGGGCCGACCGCATTGACGCGAATCCCGCGGCCGGCGAATTCCAGCGCCAGCGTGCGTGTCAGATTGGCGATGCCGCCCTTGCTGATCGAATAAGCGAGATAGCCCGGCTTCGGGATGATCTGGTGGACGCTGGAGCAGTTGATGATGCTGCCGCCTCCGCCGCGCGCGACGAAATGGGCGAGCGCCTTCTGCGCGCAGAGCACGGCGCCGTTGAGATTGACGTCGATGATGCGGCGGTAGGTGTCGATGTCGAGCGCCTCGCTCGGCGACTCCCGCTGGAAGCCGGCATTGTTGACGAGGCAGTCGAGCCGCTTCCAGCGCGAAAGCACCGTCTCGAACATCGCGGCGACCTCCTGCTCATTGCTGACATCGGCCTTGACGACGACATGATCGAGCTTGCCGTGGCCGCGGTCAGCCGATCCTGTCCTTGCAAGCGCGAGCGTCTCCTCGGCCCTCTCGGGGTGATCGACATAGTTGATGGCGACGGTCGCGCCCTCCTGCGCGAGCCGGATGGCGACGGCGCGGCCGATGCCTTGCGAGGCACCGGTCACCAGCGCGTATTGGTCGACGAGGCGGGAGGAAAACGGGGTCGAGCGATCGGTCTGCGGCATGTGTTCTCTCCGGAATGTCTCATCATCGACGGACGGCGCGTTTTGTTCCATCCTTCCGTGCATCCTTGGGATTCATTCCGCGCGCCGCGCCAGCGGCGAGGTCAGGATCTGATAAAGGATGATGGCGCCAAAAGTCGCCGTGCCGATCCCGCCGATCGTAAACGCGCCGAATTTGAACGTGAGGTCGCCGGCGCCCGCGGTCAGCGCCACGGCGACGGTGATCAGGTTCGCGGGATTGGCGAAGTCGACCTTGTTCTCGACCCAGATCCGTCCGGCCATCGCGGCGATCAATCCAAACAGCACGATCGAGAGGCCGCCGATGACGGGACCGGGAATCGACAGGATCAGTGCGCCGAATTTCGGCGAGAAGCCGAGCAGGATCGAGACCGTGGCCGCGAATGCAAACAACAGTGTCGAATAGACTTTCGTCGCCGCCATGACGCCGATGTTCTCGGCATAGGTGGTGACGCCGGTGCCGCCGCCGCAGGCTGCCACGATGGTCGCGAGGCTGTCGGCGAACAGGGCGCGGCCGAGATAGGCATCGAGGCTCCGGCCCGTCATGGCGCCAACGGCTTTGATGTGACCGAGGTTCTCGGCGACGAGAATGACCGCAACCGGCGCGATCAGAAAGATTGCATCGGCCTGGAAGGTCGGCGTGGTAAAGCTCGGCATGCCCAACCACGGCGCGGCCGCGAGTTGCGCGAAGTCGATCGGCTTGCCGAAGCCAAGGCCGTTCGCGAACAGCAGGTACAACAGATATCCGCCCACCGCGCCGAGGATGATCGGCAGGCGGCGCCACAGGCCTGGAGCGGCAACGGCCACTATGCCAATGATCAGCACCGTCGCGAGCCCGATCCAGGTGTCGAACGCGTTGACGCTCACCGCCTTGACCGCCACGGGCGCGAGATTGAGGCCGATCGCGGCGACCACGGCGCCGGTGACGGCCGGCGGCATCAGGCGCTCGACCCAGCCAACGCCCGACCACATCACGATCAACGCGATCACGCCGTAGAGCACGCCGGCGCCAACGATGCCGCCGAGCGCGACGGAGAGGTTTGGATTCGGCCCCTGCCCGGCATAGCCGGTGGCGGCGATGACGACGGCGATGAACGCGAAGCTCGAACCGAGATAGCTCGGCACGCGCCCGGCGACGATGACGAAGAAGATCAGCGTGCCGATGCCGGAGAACAGGACCGCAACATTGGGATCGAACCCCATCAGCAGCGGCGCGATGATCGTCGAGCCCGACATTGCGACGCAATGCTGAAGACCGGAGACGACGGTCTGGCCCCATGACAGCCGCTCCTCCGGCATGATCACGCCCGAGGCCTTGAATTTCCAGCGCGGAAAATAGCTTTGCGGCTGCTCGTCCGAGCCCATCGTGGTTGTCATATTCCCCCCGTTGCGGTGCAGCGACCGATCTTCGTGCGATCCGACAAAAATGTGATTGTCGCTTCTGCGGCGACCATCACATGATGCGAGTCATGCAAGATTCAAAGCTTGCAAAAGCCAGATCTTGCAGAATCAAAAATCAATGCGTTCCGGGGCACACACTATGACAGAAGTCGCGATCCAGCCAGCCGTCCATCGCCGGCATCAACCCTGGTACAAGATCCTCTACATCCAGGTTCTGATCGCGATCGCGCTCGGGGTGCTCATCGGCTATTTCTATCCCGATCTCGGCAAGGAGCTGAAGCCGCTCGGCGACGGCTTCATCGCGCTGATCAAGATGATGATCGCGCCTGTCATCTTCTGCACCGTGGTGCACGGCATTTCCTCGATGGGCGACCTCAAGCGCGTCGGCCGGGTCGGGCTGAAGTCGCTGATCTATTTCGAGACGGTCTCGACCGTCGCGCTCGCCATCGGCCTGCTGGTCGGCGAGATTCTCCAGCCCGGGCACGGCTTCAACATCGATCCCGCCACGATCGATCCGAAATCGGTGGCGACCTACGTCACCAAGGCCAAGGAAGAGGGCATCGTCGCCCATCTGATGGCGATCATTCCCGACAGCTATGTGGGCGCGATCGCGCGCGGCGACCTGCTTCAGGTGCTGCTGATCTCGATCCTGTCGGGCTTCGCCATCGCCTTCCTCGGCAAGGCCGGCGAGCCGATCGCGGAGGCGATCGACAAGGCCGCGAAAATGTTCTTCGGCATCATCCGCATCATCGTGCGCGTGGCGCCGATCGGCGCGTTCGGCGCGATGGCGTTCACTGTCGGCGCCTACGGCCTCGGCTCGCTGCTCAACCTCGCGGCCCTGATCGGCACGTTCTATCTCACCAGCATCCTGTTCGTGTTGATCGTGCTGGGCTCGATCGCGCGGCTCTCCGGCTTCTCGATCCTGCGCTTCATCGCCTACATCAAGGACGAACTCTTGATCGTGCTCGGCACCTCCTCGTCGGAAACGGTGCTACCGCAGATGATCCAGAAGATGGAGCATCTCGGCGCCTCACGCTCGGTGGTCGGCCTCGTCATTCCGACCGGCTACAGCTTCAACCTCGACGGCACCAACATCTACATGACGCTGGCGACGCTGTTTCTGGCGCAGGCGACCAACACCCATCTGACGATCTGGCAGGAGCTCGGCATTCTCGGCATCGCCATGATCACCTCGAAGGGCGCCTCGGGCGTGACCGGCGCCGGGTTCATCACGCTTGCCGCGACGCTCTCGATCGTTCCCGACATCCCGATCCAGTCGATCGCGATCCTGGTCGGGATCGACAAGTTCATGAGCGAGTGCCGCGCGCTGACCAACCTGATCGGCAACGGTATCGCCTGCGTCGTCATCAGCATCTCCGAAGGCGAGCTCGATCGCGAGGCTCTGCACGAGACCATGGCTCATCCGCTGGAGATGGGCGAGGCGCTGGAACCGGGCGGCAGCGCGGCCTCGTAGGCCGCGCCACGCAGCCGGTAGTCTCCCGGACTGGAGAATTGGCAAGGCACGCGTCACAACAATGGCGTTGGGTTCACCGATTGATAGTCTATCTTTCCACCCGACGCGCTGGGGGCAGGGCGTCGGGTATTTGTTGTCGACCAATGAGCCTTAGAAGGCCGAGCTGGCGACCAGCTCGACCCTGCGCGTGATATCGATCGCCTGCAGGAACGCTTCGTCGTGACTGACCACGAGCAGCGCGCCGTCATAGGCCCTCAAGCCTGCCTCGATGGCTTCGATGGACTCGATGTCGAGATGATTGGTCGGCTCGTCCAGGATGAGCAGGGACGGCGGCGCCGCCCCGCCTAGAACGCAGGCGAGGCCCGCACGAAACAGCTGTCCGCCACTCAGGCTCCCCACGATCTGCGCGGCGGCATCGGCGCGAAACGCGAACCGGGCCAGGGCCGCATGGCACTCGTTCGCGCTCGCTTTCGGATTGAGACGCCCGAAATTGTCCAGGATGGAGATCGCGGGATCGAGCAGGCTGACCTTCTGGTCGAACAGCGCGAAGTCCGGCCTGACCCGCACGGTGCCCGCGAACGGGCGCAACTCGCCTGTGACGAGCTTGAGTAACGTTGTCTTGCCGGAACCATTCGGCCCGACGACCCCGACGCGCTCCGGGCCGACGAGCGTGAGTGAGAGATCGCGCAGGACCGGCTGCTCCGGCTGATAGCCGGCGTTGACGCGATCGAGCCATACCACCTCCCTGCCCGCCGGCAGGCCGGTCGGGGGCAGCTTGACCGACAGCGGCTGGCGAATCTCGACGCGCCGGCGAGCCGTGTCGACGGCCTCGAGCGCCTCCGCACGCCGCCGCTCGGCGATCTGCGTGGTCTTGCCGCCGGAGTCCTCGCTGCGATCCTTGCGCGCGCCGGCCAGGATGCGCGGCATGTCGCCCTTGGCGCGTTTCTTCCTGCCGCCGCTGTCCTTGCGCGCCTTGCGTTCCGCTGCCTCCTGCGCCTTGCCGTCGATCTCGGCGAGATGCTTCTCGGCATGCGCAAGGTCGTGCCTGACGGCAGCGAGCTCGATGGCCTTCTGCTCGCGGTAACTGCTCCAATTGCCGCCGTACCGTCTTGCCCCGAGCGATGTCATCTCGACGATGGCATCCATGGTCTCGAGCAGGTCGCGGTCGTGACTGACGACGATCGCCCCGCCCCGCCAGCCTGCGAGCAGGTCGACCACTGACTTACGTCCATCCCGATCGAGATTGTTGGTGGGCTCATCGAGCAGCAGGAAGTCCGGCTCGGCGAAGACCAGCGCGGCCAGACGGATCCGCGTGATCTGCCCGCCCGACAAACGATCCAGCTCCGTGTCGGTATCAGGATCGAACCCGACACGCGCGAGCGCGGACGCAAGCCGCGCTTCAAGCGTCCAGTCGACGTCGGTGACTTCGTCGGCGAATGCATCGCCCCGCTCGGCACGGCGAAGCAGCTCCAGCGCTGCGCGCGCGCCGAACAGATCGATCACCGCGGCGCCCGCAGGAAGCTGGACGTCCTGGCGGAGCATTCCCACGGTTCCGCTCAGGAGAACGCGTCCCGCTTGGGGAATGTGCTCTCCGGTGATCGCAGCAAGCAGCGTTGTCTTGCCGACGCCGTTGCGGCCGACGAGACCAGCCCGTTCGGCACCAAATGTCAGCTTGAGGTCGGAAAGGAGAGGACGGCCGTCAGGCGTGGACAGCGAGAGGTTCGACAGAATGATCGATGCAGGCATGGAATTCCCCGTGAGCAAGGCGGATGGGCGTTGCGGTCGGGGTGAAATCCATGGATGCGAAACTCCTGATTGATGTCTCGCTGATAATCCCGCCGGGCGCCGAGATCAAGGCGCATTCCGTGCGAAGCGTCCGGGCCAATCAGCAAAGCATCACGAAGCTGTTGATGGACGCTGCATGGGGCATGCGGTAAGGGGCAAAAAACAACGTGTCTCAACCAAGAGGCCATCTCTTGAGCGGCAAGCCGAATAGCCCCCTCGCCCAACTGCTTCAGCAAGCCTTTCTGGCGCTACGTGCAAAGCAGTTCGACATTGCAAGGCAGCTTGCGACCGAAGCCCTGAAATCAAATCGCACCGACCGGAATGCCGTGCTGATCCTCGCCCATGCCCTGCTCGGCCAGGAGCGCGCGGAGGAGGCGATTGCGCCGCTGGAGAAAGCCGCGAAGCGCAATAGCGATCCCGAAATCGAGACGCTGCTCGGCCATGTGCTGTGTGCCGCGCGGCGCAGAAGCGATGGACTGGCGCAACTGCGGCGAACCGCAGCACGCCGTCCGCCCTATCTGCCCGCGTTCCAGGAGCTGGCGGGCCAGCTTGCGAACGCCGGCGAGGTTGGCGAGGCGGTCGGGATGATCGAGCAAGCCCTCGCGCTCGCCCCGGCCAGCGTCGATCTGCAACTCGACCTTGGCCGCATGCATGTCCGGAATAACAATCGCGCCAAAGCGCGTACCGTGCTGACCGCGGCGCGCGCGATCGGGCCGGGACGCACCGATATCCTGACCGAACTTGCCTGGGCCGAGCTTCTCGACGGCGCCTATGCGGAGGCCGCCGACACCTACCGTCACGCGCTCGGGCTTCGCCCGGACGACGCTCTCTCCCGCGCCAATCTCGCGATCTGCCTGATGGAGATGGGCGAACGCGATGGCGGCGAGGCGGCGCTGCGGTCCGTGTATGGCGGACGGCCGCAGATGCTCAGCCGCGCCGCCCTCACACTCGCCGCCTCGTCGCACGGCCGCTTCTTCTTCCGCCCGAGCGCCGCGGCGAAATTCCTGGGAGCCAGGCCCGAGCGGGCTACGCCCTGAATTTCCGCCGGTACAGACCCGGCTCGCGCTTCAGCGCGGCGCGCAGGGCGTGGACCTTCTGCGCTTCATCCTCGGTGAAGGCCGAGGTCTGCCGCGTCCAATCCTCACGCTTGACCGGAATGCATTGCGCGATCGGTGTGCCCTTGGGCAGCACGCCGCGAAAGCCCGTATTGTGCCAATGCGCCGGAAAGTGGATCCAGCTGTCGCGATAGCGATCGCAATCGACGAGGCCGCTCAGCGTGATGAACGGCAGGTCGAAGCGATTGACCGGATGGGTGAAGAACAGCGAATAGCCTTCCGGCGCCTCGATGGTCCAGAGATTGTGAAACTTGATGACGAAGCGATCGGCCTCGAACAGCGGCGAGCCGGTGAGCTGGCCCTGATCGTGAAAGCTGATCGGCGAGCGCGGAAAATCGATCTCACCGCCGGGCGGGATGTCGTTGTCCCAGCTGATCTCGCCATCCTCGACCCTGATATCGCAGATTAGCGGGATCAGGAAACCGCATGTCATCGCGTCGATGAACGGCGGGCAACGCTTGACCGTCTCGTCATCCTGCTGATTGAGGGCACTGAAGGCCGTGGTCGGCATCGCCTTGAGCCAGTCGGGAACGCCGAGATTCGCCGGCACCGGCTGCGGCAGCAGGCCTTCGAGTTCTCCGGGGCAGCGAAATTTGATCGCGAGCTTGTTGTTATTATTCTGCGAGGACATTGGGCATTCCAGCCGAGTCCCCTACTGATAAACGGAAACTGCGGCGCGTCAAAGCGCCGCAGCTAATCCAGACCATTACATCTTCGTCATGTTCGGATCGACGGCTCTCTTCACGGGCCCGTGAGAAGAGCGCAATCAGCCCTTGAGTGCGGTCACCACCACCTCGATCAGAGCACCGCCGCCGAGATCGGCGACACCGACCGTGGCGCGCGTCGGCAGGTTGTCGCCGAAGAACTCGGTCCAGGCCGCGTCCATCTCCTTCTTCTTGGAGAGATCCGTGACGAAGATCGAGGTGCTGACGACGCGCGACTTGTCGGTGCCGGCTTCCTTCAGATAGCCGGCGATCTTGCCGAGGATGTTGCGGGTCTGATCGCCCATCGAGACCGAGGTGTCGTCGGCGATGGTGCCGCCGACGAAGACGAAGCCGTTGGCCTCGACGGCGCGGTGCATGATGGGCGTGCGGATGCTGCGGGTGATGCTCATGATGTCCTCTTCTTAGAGCGTGGAAGGATGGAAACGGTCGATGCCGAGATCGCCGATTCGGGTCTGGGTGCCGCCATTGACGATCAGCTCGGCCATCACGGCGCCGGCGCCGGGGCCGAGCTGGAAGCCGTGCAGGGAGAAGCCGAACTGGTGATAGAGGCCCTTGTGGCGGCTGCTCGGTCCGAACACAGGGATATCGTCCTTCATCTTCGCCTCGATGCCGGCCCAGGCGCGGACGATCGTCGCGCTGCGCATCACCGGGAACAGCTCGAACACGGTGCGCGCGCTGATCGCGAGGCTCTTCCAGTCCAGCACGGTCTCGTTGCGATCCTGATAGGGCGTCGCCAGGTGGCCGCCGCCAATCAGCACGGTGCCGTTGGAGAATTGCTTGAAGGAGAGCTTGCGCCCGCGCAGGATCACGACGGGGTCGATGAAGTGCGGCACGCGCGAGGTGATCATCAGCATCGGCGCCACGGTCTCGACCGGAACGGGCTCGCCGAGCGCGGCCGCAATGTTTCCGGCCCAGGCGCCGGCGGCATTGACGAGCACCGGCGCGGCATAAGTCTCGGTGCCGACATCGACATACCAGAGGCCGTCGCTGTAGCGGATGTTGCTGGCCGCCACGCCCTCGCGCACGGTCGCGCCGAGCTGCTCCGCCTTGCGCCGGAACGCCGTCGTCGTCTGCGCCGGATTGGCGGCCCCATCGCGGCGCGACACCACGCCGCCCGGACATGTCTCAGCCACGGCCGGCACGAGGCGCCGCAATTCAGTCGCGTCGATCAGCTCTTCATGGGTGAAGCCAAGCGCGTTCAGCTCGGCGACACGCGCGCGGCAGACCGCGAGCTCCTCCTCGTTCTCCGCGACGAGAACCTGACCGTAACTCTCAAAGCTGCAATCGTCGTCGAGGAGATCGGTGATCTTCTCCCAGATCCCCATCGAGCGGATCGAGAGCGGGATTTCGGGCATGTGCCGCGCGAGCTGGCGGACGCCGCCGGCATTGACGCCGGAAGCATGGCGGCCGGCGTAGTCTTTCTCGATCAGCACCGGCTTCATGCCGGCGAGGCACAGATGCAGCGCGGTCGAGCATCCGTGGATGCCGCCGCCGACGACGATCGCATCCACGTTTTGGGTCATCCGCGTACCACCGCCTTGACGTCGGCCTCGCTCTTCGGGACGGAGGCGAGCTCGGCGAGCGTGATCGGCTTGACCGGCGCGCGCAGCCGGTAATAGCCGATCTCCTGTGCCGTCTTGCCCCGCGCCTGCGCCATCAACTCGGTGACCGTGAGGCCGCAGAGCCGGCCCTGGCACGGCCCCATGCCGGTGCGGCGATAGGCCTTGAGCTGGTTCGGCCCGGTCGCGCCGATGGCAACGGCATCGAGAATGTCCTTCGCGGTGACTTCCTCGCAGCGGCAGACGATGGTGTCGCCCGTGGGAATGCGGAACTGCGGCGCCGGGCGGAACAGCGTGTCGAGAAAGACGCGGCCGCGCTCGGCCTTGGCGAGATCGGCGCGGAGCGTCGCCATCGGCGCAAGCTTTGTCGCAACCGCAGGCGCCAATGCCTCCACTGCCGCGCGCGCCGCGATGCGGCCACGGACCACAGCCGCATTGGCACCACCGATACCGGCGCCGTCACCAGCGATCGCGATGCCCGCTACCGACGAATTGCCGCTCGCGTCTAACACCGGCGACCAGCACAATTGCAGATCATCCCAGCGATGCTCGATACCGGCGGCCATCGCCAGATTGACATTGGGCACGACGCCCTGATGCAGCAGCAACAGGTCCGCCGGAATCGTCTCACGCTTGCCGCCGGCGACATAGCTCACATTCGCGAGCTGGCCATCACCGGATGCTGAGAGCTCGGTCACACCTGAGACGACCTGCGCCTTCGCTTTCACCTCGCGCATCATCGACAGCCCCTTGGTGAAATAGGGCGAGGTCAGGAAGGCGAAGGCGTGCGGCAACGCGGCGAAGTAATTGCCGCGCTCGGTGGTGTCGAGGATGCGATCGATGCGGCCGCCCAGCCGCAAGATCTGCGCGGCGAGCAGCCAGAGCAGAGGCCCCTGCCCCGCGATCACGGTGCGGCCGTCCGGCACCAGGGCCGATGATTTCAGCATCGTCTGCGCCGCGCCCGCGGTCATCACGCCCGGCAAGGTCCAGCCGGGAATCGGGAACGGCCGCTCCAGCGCGCCGGTCGCGAGGATCACGCGCTGCGCCTTGAGGAAAGCGGAGGCACCGCCGATCGAGACGGCGATCTCGAGATTGCGGTCGAGGCTCCAGACGGTGGCGCGATGGATAATCTCGGCGCGGCTCGCGCGGAGCGACTGAACGAGATCGGCACCGACCCAATAGTCGGCGCCAAGCTGGTTGCGGTCGGTCACGGGCGTGGACGAGATGGCACGAAACACCTGGCCGCCGGGGCCGATGTTCTCGTCGAGCAGCAGCGTCGACAGGCCGGCTTCGGCGGATGTCGCAGCGGCCGCGAGGCCGGCGGGCCCGGCCCCGATCACCACGACGTCATAAGCTTCGCGCTTGGGAGCCACAGTCATTTTCCGATCTCCCGCTTGCCCTTCTGAATCTCGATCTGCATGCCCTCGGCGACGGGCACGAGGCAGCCCTGGCGGTTACCGACGCCGTCGATGGTGACGAGGCAGTCGAAGCACACCCCCATCATGCAATAGGGCAGACGCGGCGCGCCGCTCACTGCGGTGGAACGGCGCGCATCACAGCCGGAGGCCAGCAGTGCGGCGGAGACGGTGTCGCCCTGGCGCGCCGCGATGGCCGTGCCATCCACGAAGATCTGGACCTGCGGTCGCTTGTCCTGTTCGGATCGTCTAAACATGGGATGCCTCTTGGCTCCTTGAGATATCTCTAATAGCCGCTGTTGTTCGCAGCACCGGCGACGCCGAAACGGCTGGCCGAGAACGCGCCGACCAGCTCCGGCTCGAGCGCGCCAGCTGCGACCATGCGCGCGATCTCGAAAGCGTGGTTGGAGGCGAGCGTCACGCCGGAATGGCAACAGGCCACGAAGGCGCCGGGATGCGTCTCCGACTGGTCGTAGATCGGAAAGCCGTCCTGCGGCATGACGCGGATGCCGGCCCAGCTCCTGACCACGTTGAGCCGCGCCAGATGCGGAAACATCCTTTGCGCGCGATCGGCCATCACGGCGCTGACGGAATGCTTCAGGGTGCGATCGTCGAGCTCGTCCTCCTTGCTGTCGCCGATCATCACGGTGCCCTCGTCGGTCTGGCGGATCGTGGTCAGCGGGTGCGGCAGGAACGGCATGGTGCGCTCGGTCACCACGATCTGGCCGCGGGTCGGGCCCATCGGCGCGTGGAGGCCGACCATCGGTGCCAGCGTCTGGTTGGCATTGCCGGCCGCGAGCACGATCTTGGCGGCGCGCAGTTCGCCCTTCGGCGTGGTCAGGCGGAATTCGCCACCGCTCTTGCTGATCGCCGAGACCGGGCGCTCC
Source organism: Bradyrhizobium sp. 613_E4_N2_2 (assembly GCF_052075995.1). Taxonomy (NCBI): domain Bacteria; kingdom Pseudomonadati; phylum Pseudomonadota; class Alphaproteobacteria; order Hyphomicrobiales; family Nitrobacteraceae; genus Bradyrhizobium; species Bradyrhizobium sp. 613_E4_N2_2. Next base: position 1,304,515 of record NZ_CP197234.1, on the reverse strand, counting down.
GGAAAATAGTCGATGCCGAATGCCTTGAAGCCGGTGTGGAAGGCGCGGAAGGTCCGCAGCGAATTGACGTGGCCGTCGAGCGGACAATAGCTGCCGCCGGACACTTCCGGCCCGATCAGCGGCAACGACTTCTTCACCTCGGAGGCGGAGAGCATCTCCATCTTGTAGTCGGCAGCGCCGGTCTGGTTGTGCATGCGCTTGACCAGCTCGGTGCGCTGGCCGAACTCGTCATCGCCAAGCGTGAGATGAAAGCCGCCATTCTGCTGAAGCGAGACGTCGAGGCCTGTCTGCTGCTTCAGCTCGGAGGCGAGCCGGCCCCACGCTTGCGACGCCTGCACGGTCCAGACAGTATAGGCCGGCATGCCGAGCCCTTTGCTCTGAACCCAGACCAGCGCAAAGTTCGCGCGCGAGGCGCGCTTGGTGATATCGCCTTCGTCGAGAACGGCCACGCTCTTGCCTAGCCGGCCTAGACCCCAAGCAATCGCGGAGCCGAGCAATCCGCCGCCGACGACGGCGACGTCATAATCCCTGGACATGGGTTCTCCTATCGTCCCGTATCGCCCTTGCCGGCGAGCACACGGTCGAGCCCGTAGAAGCGGTCGAGCAGAATGAGGGCGGTCATGGTAACAGCGATCACGCAGGCCGAGACCGACGTCACCAGCGGATCGATGTTGTCCTGGATATAAAGGAACATGCGCACCGGCAACGTCTCGGTGCCGGGTGCCGCAAGAAAGACGGTCATGGTGAGATCGTCGAAGGACTGGATGAAGGCGAGCGCCCAGCCGCTGATGACGCCGGGCAGGATCAGCGGCAACGTCACGCGGCGAAACAAAGTCCAGCCGTTGGCGCCGAGCGAGACTGCCGCCATCTCGACCGAGAGGTCCATGCCGGTCGCCGCTGCCAGGGTCAGCCGCAGCGCGAACGGAAACACGATGATGACATGCGCGATGATCAGCGCGGCAAAGCTGCCGCCGAGGCCGGCCGAGGTGAAGAAGCGCAGGAAGGCGATGCCGAGCACGACATGCGGGATCATCAGCGGCGACAGGAACAGCGCCGCGAGCGCATCGCGGCCGCGGAAGCGATAGCGCGCGATCGCGAGCGCCGCCGGCACCGCGAACAGCAGCGCCACGAAGGATGAGAGCGCACCGAGCCCCAGGCTGACCCAGAAGGCATGGATGAATTCGGGATAGTTGGCGATCGCCCTGAACCAGCGCAGCGAAAAACCGTTGGTCGGCAGCGACAGAAAGCCTTCCGGCGTGAAAGCAACGAGGCAGACCACCAGGATCGGCGCGACCATGACGATGACGAAGATGGTGTGGAAGATCAACGCGAGCGGGCCGTTCCGGCTCATCGGAACACCTCCGCGTAGCGGCGCTCGATCAGCGCGTTGCTGCCGACGACGATCAGCACCAGCGCGACCAGCAGCAGCGTTGCGACCGCTGCACCGAGCGGCCAGTTCAGCGTGTTGAGGAATTCGTCATAGGCCAGCGTCGCCGCGACCTTGAGCCGGCGGCCGCCGATGATCGCCGGCGTCGCGAAGGCGCTGGCCGAGAGCGAAAACACGATGATCGCCCCCGACAGCACGCCCGGCATGATCTGCGGCATGATGATGCGGCGGATGATGGTCACGGGTCCCGCGCCGAGCGACATCGCGGCGTTCTCGATCTGCGGGTTGAGCCGCTGGAGCGCGGCCCACACCGACAGCACCATGAACGGCATCATCACATGGGCGAGCGCAACCACCATCCCTGTCTCGGTGAACATGAAGGGAATGGGCGAGCGGATCACTCCGAGCGACATCAGCAGCTTGTTGACGAGCCCGTTGTTGCCGCCGAACAGCAGCGCCCAGCCGAGCGTCCGCGCCACCACGGAGATCAAGAGCGGCCCGAGGATGACGAGCAGAAAAAGACTCTTCCAGCGCCCGCTCATGCGGTTGAGGATGTAGGCTTCCGGCGCACCAAGCACGGCGGTGAGCAGCGTTGTCAGGATCGCGATGCGAAACGTTCGCCAGAACATTTCGGCGTAATAGGGATCGGTCGCGATCTCATGCCAGTTCTTCAGGATGAAGACGGGCTCGATGCCCTTGTACTGACCCCAGTCGTGGAACGACAGCATCACCGTCATCGCCAGCGGGATCAACAGCACGCCGACGAACAGCATCAAAGCCGGCGCCGTCAGTGCCCATGGCGCGCGTGCGCTGCGCTCCTCGGCGGCCGTGCTCATGCGACACCCCTCGCGCGCACGCTCATGTCCTCGGGCCGCCAGACGAGGCGAACCGCCTCGCCCTCTGCCGGCGGCGCCGTCCCGTCATTCTGGCGGATCACGATCGCGGGCCCGCATTCGCTGTCGCACTGGAACAGCCAGTGATTGCCCTGGAAGATACGCGTGACGATCTTTGCGCCGAGCCCCGTATCGCCAAAGCCGATCCGTTCAGGGCGAATGCTGACAGTGACGGGGCCACTGAGCCCGGCCGGCGCCGGCGCGTTCCAGGAGCCAGCCACCACCCGCACCGGCGTCGCGGCCCGATCAATCGTCGCCGCAAAATCGTTGGTCTTGCCGAGGAACTGCGAGACGAAGGCCGAGGCCGGCTTCTCATAGGTCTCCTGCGGCGAGCCGATCTGCTCGATGCGGCCCTGGCTCATCACCACGATGCGGTCGGACAGCGACATCGCCTCGTTCTGGTCGTGGGTGACCAGGATCGTCGTGGTGCCGATGGTGCGCTGGATCTGGCGCAGCTCGATCTGCATCTCCTCGCGCAGCTTGGCGTCGAGATTGGACAGCGGCTCGTCGAGCAAGAGCACGCTCGGCTTGATCACCAGCGCGCGCGCCAGGGCCACGCGCTGCTGCTGACCGCCGGACATGCGGCGCGGATGGCGGTCCTCGTAGCCGGCAAGCCCGACCATCGCGAGCGCGGCGCGGACGCGCTCGGCTCTTTCGGCGCGCGGCACGTTGCGCATCTCGAGGCCGAACGCGACGTTCTCCGCCGCCGTCATGTGCGGAAACAGCGCGTAGCTCTGGAACACGATGCCGAGCCCGCGCTTCGCGGGATGGATCGCGGTGAGGTCCTTGCCCTCCAGGCGGATCGCGCCGCGTGTGGGATCGAGGAAACCCGCGATCATCTGCAAGGTCGTGGTCTTGCCGCAGCCGGACGGGCCGAGGAAGGAGATGAACTCCCCCTTCCCCACCGACAGACTGAAGTCATCGACCACAGTCTGCGCGCCGAACTGCTTTGCGACCCGATCGAGCTCGAGATAGGCCATGCGCTGTCTCCGCAACGATCAGATCAACGCTCGACCTCGCGATTCCAGCGCTTGGTCCACTCCTCGCGCTTCTCGTTGATCACAGTCCAGTCCGGATTATAGAGCTTTGCCGCGCGCTCGCCGATCGGCGCCATCTTGCCGAGCTCCAGCGGTACCACCAGTGATTTCAGCACCGGGCCGTAGCCGTAGTCCTTCAGCAGCACGAGCTGGATCTTTGGGTCGAGCAGCATCTTGATGAAGCTGGAGGCCAGCGGCGAGGCATTCGGCTTGGTGATCGGACACGCCGTCGTCAGCAGCGTCGCCGCGCCTTCCTTGGGATAGACGAAGTCGACGGGGAAGCCGGTGTTGGCAAAACTCTGCACGCGGCCGGTGCCCCACACCGCGATCACGGCCTGGCCGGATTGGAACAGCTCGGTCATCTTGCCCGGCGACGGCTCATAGGCGAGCACGTTCGGATTGATCTGCTCCTTGAAGATCTTGAAGCCGGAATCGACGTTGGTCTCGCCGCCGCCGTTCATCTTCGACAGCATCACCAGCGCTTCGAGGCCGTAGGTGTTGTTGATCGGCGGGATCACGAGCTGTTTGGCGTATTTCGTGTCCTTCAGATCGTTCCAGGAGGTCGGCGGCGCCCAGCCTTTCTCGGCGAACACCTTGGTGTTGTACATCAGGCCGGTCGCGACGATGCCGATCGCAACGGCGCGATCGTCCTTGAAGCGGGCGGTGTCATAGAGATCGGCCGGCAGACCGTCGAGCTTGCCGCAGAAGCCGAGCTGAATCGCCTGGTACATCGGGCCGTCGTCGACGATGGCGACGTCGATCTGCTGATTGCCCTTCTGCGCCTGGAGCTTGGCCAGCGTGTCCGTGGAGTTGCCGGCGACGTATTCGACCTTGACGCCGTTCTCCTTCTCGAAGGCCGGGATCACCTCGTCGCGGATGGTCTTCTCGAACGAGCCGCCGTAGCCGGCGACGTAGAGCGTTTTCTGCTGGGCCGAGGCGGCCGACGGGACGGCGATGAGCGCTGCGATGCTGACCGCGGTCAGAAGGCTGAGAGTCTTCATATGGACCGATCTCCAATACCGGGATGAGGTGACGTGCCGAAAAATCTCTGACTGAGGCGCCTTCCGCATTTCCTTCCGCGCCAACCCTCTCCGGACAGGGCTCCGGCCCCTGTTCGCGAGGTTTTGGCGCGATTCGGAGGTTTGAACCCCTCCAATCTGCCGAAAAAGCGGGCTGTCTCCAGTCCTGATGAAAAAGATCGCAAACCCTGGCTTCCATCGTCCAATGAATAATGGCACCCTCTGCATGCCTAAATGTTATGGATGGAATTGGAGATGGCGCGGATCAATTCGCGGCAGGTGGAGGCCTTCCGCGCGACGATGCTGACCGGCAGCGTGACTGAGGCGGCGGCGCTGATGACCGTGACGCAGCCGGCCGTAAGCCGGCTGCTGCGCGACCTCCAGGCGCTGCTGAAAATGGAGCTGTTCGAGCGGCGCGGGACTGGCCTCGTGCCGACCGCCGCGGCGATGGCGCTCTATACCGAAGTGGAGCGCTCCTTCGTCGGGCTCGAACGCATCACGGCGGCGGCGGAAGAAATCCGCGGCCGTCGCACCGGGTCGCTGCGGATCGCAGCTCTGCCGGCGCTGTCGAACGGCTATCTGCCGCGGCTCGCCGGACATTTCCTGAAGGAGCGGCCCAACCTCAACCTCGCCTTCTTCGGCGTGATCTCACCGATCGTGGTCGATTGGGTGCTCAACAATCAATGCGACATCGGCTTTGCCGAGGTGCCGATCGCCCATTCCGGCCTGCCGAGCCAGCGGCTGCCCGCGTTGGCGCGCGTCGCGGTGCTGCCGACCGGTCACCGCCTCGCGGAGAAGGAGGTGCTGGAGCCGCGCGATTTCGGGGGCGAGACATTCATCTCGCTGTCGGCGGGATCGTCGAGCCGGCACCTCGTCGACCAGGTCTTCCATCGCCACGACGTCCGCCGCGTGCTCAGGGTCGAGACCACGCTGTCGGAGATCATGTGCGGCATGGTGTCATCAGGGCTCGGCGTCGCAATCTGCGATCCCTTCACCGCGCAGGAATTCTCCACCCGCGGCATCGTCGTGCGCCGCTTCCTGCCGCGCATCGACTTCGAATTCTCCGCGGTCTTTCCGGCGCAGCGCAGCCCCTCGCCCGTGGCGCTCGATCTGGTCGAGACCATGCGCAAGGCGCTGGTTGAATTCGAGGACGACGCAACACTCAGCCGTTGAACGCGGCCTGCGCCTCCGGCAGGTCCCAGATCTTGCAGATCGCAGCGGTACCAGCCGCCGTGATCGCCGCTTCGTCGGCGCCGAGATAGCATCCCTCATCGACTAGCATGCGGCCGTCGACCATGACCTGATCGATGTTGGCGCGGTTGGCAAGCGCGATCAGCGCGCGGCGCGGATCGAACAGCGGCTGAAGATGCGGATGGGTGAGATCGACGACGGTGAGATCGGCCGTCGCGCCCGGCTCGATCCGGCCGAGATCAGGCCGCTTGATGACGTCGGCGGCCACGGCCGTGTTGGCCTCGATCAGCTCCGGCGAATTGGCGACATCGGCGCGCTGCGACGTGACCTTGGAGATCAGCGACGCCGCATTGAGTTCGCCAAGCAGGTCCATGTTGTAGCCGTCGGTGCCGACCACGGTGCGGACGCCGTGCTCCGCGAACCGGCTGAACGCCGCGGTGACGCCGGCGCGCGCGAATACGCGCGGGCAATTCAGCACGGTCATGCCGCAGGCGGCCATCAGCTTGAGATCGTCGTCGGTGCTGAACATGCAGTGCGCGGCCATGAGGTCGGGCGCGAGCAGGCCTAGCCAGTCCAGATATTGCGCCGGCGTGCGGCCACCATAGCGCTTGCCGATGGTCTCGACCTCGGCGCGGCTCTGCGCCATGTGCGTCGTGATGGGCACGCCAAGCTCGCGCGCCCGTGCGGCGCAGGCTTTCAGCAGATCGGGACCGCAGGTGTCCGTGGCGTGCGGGCTCATCGCAAGACTGATGCGGCCGTCGCCGCGATTGTTCCAGCGCTGATAGAGCGCGTCCCAGGTTGCCATGTCGGCGGTGCCATCGTCGCCGGAATAGCGGACCACGCCGTCAGGACCCGCCTTGGCATCTGATGTCGAGAACAGATAGGGCGCGCCGTAGAAGCGGATGCCCATCTCCTCGGCCGCATCAAACATCTCGGGGATCGAGTTGCGGAACGGCTCCATCACGGTGGTGGCGCCGCCCTTCAGAAGTTGAAGGATGCCCAGCCGTGCGACGGCCATGCGCTCTTCCGCCGACAACAGATCGGCGCCGCGCTTGGTCAGCGGCAAGAGCACCGTATAGACGATGCTCTGGTTGTTACGGCGTCCGTTGCCGTCCTCGGTGTGGCTGCGCGCCACCGCCTCGGAGAAGCAATGATTGTGCAGGTTCAAAAGACCAGGCAGCACGAAGCGGCCGGGACGATCATAGACCTGATCCGCGCTCGGCCTGTCGCGCGTGATTGCCGCGATCTTCTTGCCTTCGACCAAGACCCAATGGTCGCGCAACACGTCCTGCGCGCCGTCCTTGCGTGACAGCACATAGCTGCCGAAAATTGCTGTGGTGCTCATGCGGGGCGTACGTTCCAGAAGACGGCGGTGCCGTCGAGAATGCCGGTGATGGCTTTGCGATAGGCGGTCGGCTGCTTGTACAGGCCGATCGGAATATAGGGGATTTCGTCGAACGCGACCGCCTGGATCTCGCGGCAGATGCGCTGCTGCTCGGCGAGCTCGGAGGCCGCCAGCCACTGGCTGCGCAAGGGCCCCATCTTCTCGCTCGCGTACCAGCCGGCGACCTTGCCTTCGCCGCGGATGTTGGTGTTGCCGGCCGGATTGAGCCAGTCGATGCCCTGCCAGTTGCCGACCGCGGCGCTCCAGCCGCCCTGCCCGATCGGGTCTTTCTTCAACTGGCGCTGCAGGACGACGGCGAAATCGAGCCCGGCATATTCGACGTTCATGCCGGCCTTGCGCAAGCTGTCGACCGCGATCTCGCCGAGTGGCTTCTGCGCCAGCGAATTGGTGGGGACCAGCACCACGATCTTCTCGCCATTGTAGCCCGCGGCCTTCAGCTCGGCCTTGACCTTGGCGTAGTCGCGCGGGCCGCGGAACACGTCGAGGCCGACGTCGCTCGCCATCGGGGTATCAGGCGCGAAATAGCCGATCGGCGAGACCTGGAAGGCCGGATCGGTGCCAGCCACGGCCGTCATGAACGCGGATTGATCGATCGCACCCAGCAGCGCGCGGCGCACGGCAGGATTGTCGAACGGCGGCTGCAGATGATTGAGGCGCAGCATGCAGGCGTAGCCTCTGGGGTCAAGGATGCGCGTCTCGATATCGCCGGCGGCCTTGATGATCGGCAGCAGATCGTGCGGCGTGGTCTCCTGCCAGTCCTGCTCGCCGGTCTGGAGCGCGGCGACGCCGGTGCCGGCATCGGGCGTTGTGGTCCAGACCACGCGATCGTAGTGCACGATCTTCGGTCCCGCGGTCCAGTCCGGCTTGCCGTCGGTGCGCGGCTGGTAGCGCTCGAATTTGGCATAGGCGTTGCGCGCGCCCTGCACGCGCTCGTCGGCGAGATAGCGGAACGGGCCGCTGCCGATGACTTCGGTCAGCGGCTTGAACGGGTCCTGGCTCGCCAGCCGCTCCGGCATCATGAAGCAGGGATTGATCGCGGCCTTGCCGAGCGCCGGCGGCAGCAGCGGGAACGGACGCTTGAGGCGGAAGCGGATGGTGCGGTCGTCGGCAGCCGAGAGCTCGGCGGTCGCCTCCAGCAGCTCGCCGCCAAAGCCGTCGCGCGCCGCCCAGCGGCGGATGCTGGCGACGCAGTCGCGCGCCAGCACACGTTCGCCATCGTGCCAGAACAGGCCATCGCGCAAGCTGAGGTCCCACTGCAGCAAGTCAGCGGAGATGGCGTGGCCCGACAACATCTGCGGCGAGACCTGGAGCGAGGAGCTCATGCCGTAGAGCGTGTCGTAGACCATGAAACCATGGTTTCGCGACACCTGCGCGGTCGAATAGATGGGGTCGACGAAGGCGAGGTCGATGACGGGAATGAAGCGCAAGGTGCTCTGCGCTTCGGCGCGTACGATGCCCGGCAGTGAAAGCGCGGGCACTGTTGCGGCAGCCTTGAGGAGCGAGCGGCGGGAGATCGGCATGACAAAAGGCTCCTGAAGGATCTTACGTATTCAACAAGACCGCGCCGATTGCAGCGGCGACAGCCTGCTGCGCCGGCTCGATCACGGGCACGCCGATCGCATCCACAATCGCCGCGCGGTGCGAGGCCATGCCGGCGCACCCCATCACCACGACGTCGGCGCGGCATTGGGTGACCAGCGCGCGGCCGGCTTCGATCAAGCGGCCGCGGATATCGGCGCCTGCCGTTTCCGCCGCACTCGCACCCACCGACCAGCTTCCGGCGTAACGGCCATCGACGCCCATTACCCGCGCCATGCGTTGCTGGCGGCGGATGCTCGATGGCGACAGCGCGATGATGCCGAAGCGTTCGCCCAGCATCAGCGCGCGAAAGATGCCGCATTCGGCGATGCCCAGCACCGGACGGCGGCCTGCCGCCTCGCGCACGGCATGCAGGCCGGGATCGCTGAAGCAGGCGAGCACGAAGGCATCGGCATCAGCGCGCGTGACGCGGTTGACCAGCGGCATGACCACGCTATCGGCATCGCGCTGCGAGCTGATGCCTGGCGGTCCCTCGGCGAGGCCAACCACCTCGATGTCAGGCCCGCCGGCAATGCGCAGCGGCGCGACCGCCTCGTCGATCGCCCCCGTCACCGACGCCGAGGAGTTGGGGTTGATGACGAGGATGCGACGACGGGTCATGGCACTGCTCAGCGGTTACCGGCTTCGTGGCGCAGGAAGTTCTCCGCGATCTTCTCGCCGGTCGTGATCCAGACGTCCGGGCACGACTTTGCGTAGGTCAGGAACTCGCGCAGCAGGCGCAGCCGCATGGGGCGGCCGCTGCACTGGGGATGCAGCACGGTCGTGACCATGGCGCCCCAGTCCCTGGTTTCGTCGAGCTCGTCCTTCCAGATCGAGAGCACGTGCTCCTTGGGGAAGATCGAGCGCGGGCTGAAGCGGGCAGAGAGGCCGTGCATCCAGTCGTCATAGCTCGCTGTGACCGGCAGCTCGATCGTGCCGGGCTTGCCGTCGGCGAGACGATGGCGATAGGGCCGCACGTCGTCGCGGAACGAGGACGTGTAGACGATGCCGTGACGTACGAGTGCTGCGCGCAGCTCCTCGGTGAACTCGCCATAGGGCGCGCGGTAGCCGGTCGGCCTGACGCCGAGCCGGCGCTTTAGCGCCTCAAAGCCGCGCTCCAGCTCCTCCTCGATCCAGGGATCGCCGGGATCGGGCAGCAGATGGTGATAGCCGTGATGGCCGATCTCGTGGCCGGCCTTGAGGATCGACTCGGCCATCGCCGGATGCGCGTCGACCGACCATCCCGTGACGAAGAAGGTCGCCTTGAGATCGAGCTGGTCGAGCAGCTCCAGCAGTTTTGGCGTGCCGACGCGCGCCTCATAGCCGCCATAGCTCATGGTGATGAGCCGCTGCGCGTGCACCGCGTCCTTGCTGGTCCACGCGCTCTCCGCGTCCACGTCGAACGACAGGAACATCGCCGAAGTGTAGGGTTTCGGCCAGGGATATTCCGGCGCGGGATCGGCGGTGTTGGCCGGAACGAGCGGGATGCTCTTGAGTGCCTTACTGTCCAGCATTGATGGTCGCCTTCTCTAATCCGTTGTCGTTCAGTTTCCACTTGGCAAGCAGGGTCTTGTAGGTGCCGTCGGCGATCAACCCATCGACCGCTTCGAGAATGGCCTGCTGAAGTGCCTTTTCCTTGACCGGCAGGGCAATGCCGGTGAATTGCTGCGCGATGGGCTCGCCCACGGACGCATAGGCGCCGGGCTCGAGGTCCATGATGTAGGGCAGCGTCTCGTTGCCTTGGGCGGCGGCATCGATGCGGCCCTGCCTGAGCTGGGTGCGGGCGTCGGCCGAGCCGTCGGTGCCGATGAACTGGATCGGATTGCTGCCGCAATTCTTCTCGCTCCACGCCGCGATCTGCGCCGGGAACATGGTGCGGCGGCTGGCGCCGACCTTCTTGCCGCAGAGCGATGCCGCGTCCTTGAACTCCGCCTTGCGCGACTGCTGCACGAAGAACTGCGGGCCGCTCCTGAGATAATCGACGAAGGACGCGATGTCGTGACGGCTCGCGTAGTCCGTGAAGCCGGACAGAATGGCGTCCACGCGCCCGGTCGAGATCGACGGCATGAACTCGGCAAAGCTCGTCTCCTGCCATTCGATCTTGACGCCGAGCTTGCGGCCGATGGCTTCGCCGAGATCGATGTCGAAGCCGGACAGCGCGTTGGTGGCGGGATCGCGGAATTCCATCGGCGGATAGTTCGGGACCAGCGCCACCTTGAGACTGCCGCGCTTGGCGATCTCCGCCGGCAGCTCGATGGACAAGGCCGAAACGGTCATGGCGCCGAAAAGCGCCGCCGCAACCCAAAGTCTCTTCATCAACACGCCCCCATTTCAGATCACAGCCGAAAGAAATGCCTTGGTGCGCTCCTCGCGCGGCGCACCCAATACGTCCGAGGCGCGCCCCTGCTCGACGATCGCGCCCTGGTCCATGTAGACGACGCGGTCGGCGACCTCGCGCGCGAAGCCGAGCTCGTGCGTCACCACCATCATGGTCATGCCGCTCTTCGCCAGCTCCTTCATGACCGCGAGAACCTCGCCGACGAGTTCCGGATCGAGCGCACTGGTCGGCTCGTCGAACAGCATCAGCATCGGCTTCATGGCGAGCGCGCGCGCGATCGCCACGCGCTGCTGCTGGCCGCCGGAAAGCTGCGCGGGATACCAGTCCGCCTTGGCGGACAATCCGACGCGCCGGAGCAGTTCGAGCGCCTCCGCGCGCACCTCGTCGGACTTGCGCCCCTGCACCTGAAGTGGACCTTCGGTGATATTCTCTAGCGCGGTCTTGTGCGGAAACAGGTTGAAGCGCTGGAACACCATGCCGGTCTTCAGCCGCTGCCGCCCGATCTCCCGCTCGCTGAGGCGATAGAGCCGCCCGCTTTGCTCGCGCACGCCAAGCAGCTCGCCGTCGAGCCAGATGCCGCCAGCATCGATCATGGCGAGCTGGTTGATGCAGCGGAGCAGCGTGGTCTTGCCGGAGCCGGAGGCGCCGATCAGGCACATCACCTCGCCGGGCCAGACGTCGAGCGAGACGCTTCTGAGAGCCTGGAATTCGCCAAAGCTCTTGCTGACGGAGCGGATCGCGACGAGGGGTTTTGTCATCGCGCCAGCCGCAATGTGCCGCGGGCAAAACGGCGTTCGAGCAGCATCTGGAGCGGCGTCAGGATCGAGACCACGAGCAGATACCAGAGCCCGGCGACGATCAGGAGCTCGATCACGCGCGAATTGGCGTAGTAGATGTTTTCGGCGTTGTGCAGCAGTTCCGGATACTGGATGACGCTCGCGAGCGAGGTCGCCTTCACCATGCCGATGAACTCGTTGCCGAGCGGCGGGATCACCACGCGCATCGCCTGCGGCAGGATGATCCGGCGCAGCGCGCGCAGCCGGCCCATGCCGATCGCCTGCGCCGCCTCGTATTGCCCGATGTCGACCGACAGCATGCCGGCGCGCATCACCTCGGACGTATAGGCGCCCTGGTTGATGCCGAGCCCGAGCAGCGCGGCGAGGAACGGCGTCATGACGTCGACCGCGCGCGCAGACCACAGGCCGGGAATGCCGATGGTCGGAAACACCAGCGCGAGGTTGAACCACAACAGCAGTTGCAGGATCAGCGGCGTGCCACGGAACAGCCAGGTGTAGCCGGCCGCGACCGTCTTCAGCACCGGATTGGGCGACAGCCGCATGACCGCGACGACAACGCCGAGGACAATGCCGAGCGCCATGGCCAGCACCGCCATCACCATCGTGTTGACGATGCCTTCGAGAATGACTTTTGCGGTCAGGAAGCGACTGACATAGGACCATTCGATCTGGCCGCCGGCGAAGGCGCGCACGATCGCCGCCAGCACGAGGACGATCAGGGCCGCGCTGAGCCAGCGAAACCAGTGCGGCTCGCGCGCGATCCGCATCCCCGACAGATCAGGGAAACCCTCCGCGAGTGCCGGCACCGGCTTCATTGCGGCGCCGCATTCAGCATGGGCTGGGCCACCGCGTTGGCCCCCAGGCCCCATTTGTCGAGGACGGCCTTGTAGGCGCCGTCGGCGATCATTGCCGTGAGCTTCTCCGTGACTACTTCGCGCAAGGCCGCGTCGTCCTTGCGGAACATGATGCCCTGATAGCCTTTGGCGAAGGGCTCGCCGACGACGCGATATTTGCCGGGCTCCTGCGTCTGCGCGTAAGGCAGCGTCTCGCTGCCCTGCACGGCGGCGTCGATGCGGCCCTGCTTGAGCTGGTTGCGGACGTCGATCGAGTTTTCGCCGGGGACGTACTGAATGGCCGGCTTGCCGGCCGGCTCGCAGTTCTGCTTGCTCCACTTCTCGATCTCGACCGGGAAGCTGGTGCTGCGGGTGGTGCCGACCTTCTTGCCGCAGAGATCTGTCGCGTCCTTGGCCGCATTGTCCGCCATCACGAAGAACTGCGGGCCGGTCGCGAGGTAGTCGACGAAATCGGCGGTCTCGCGCCGCGAGGCGCGGTCGGAGATGCCGGAGATGATGAAGTCCGCGCGCCTGGTCTGGAGCGACGGGATCAGCTCGGCGAACGGCGTCTCGCTCCAGACGATCTTGACGCCAAGCCGCTTGGCAAGTTCGTTGGCCAGATCGATGTCGAGCCCGACGAGCTCGTTGGTGGCGGGATCGCGATATTCCATCGGCGCGTAGGTGGAGTTGACCGTGAGTTTTACCACGCCCGCCTGCTTGATCTCCGCCGGAAGCTCTGCCGCTTGCGCTGACGTTACGGTAGCCAGTACTGCGAGACCGAGAGAGAGCGAGAGGCGTATCATGTCAGCTCCTTTGCCAACGTTTTGCTTTGAGTCCTTTGCCAGCGCCGTGCCAGTCAGTCCGCGTCGAGAACGGCCGGCTCGATGACGCCGGCGCGTTCGGTGATCACCCTGTATTGCTCCGGCCGCCGGTGGGCGGCGAAGTTGAACATCTTGTCCTTGCCCTGGCGGCAGAGATCGAGATCGATATCGGCGACGATTACCTCGTCGGCCAAAGTCTGGGCTTGCGCGACGATGCGGCCGTTGGGATCGACGATGCAGGAGCCGCCGATCAACCCGGAGCCGTCCTCCTCACCCGCCTTCGCCACCGAGATCGCCCAGGTCGCGTTCATGTAGGCGTTGGCCTGTGTCACCAGTGTCGAGTGGAAGGTGCGCAAGGACGCGTCTTCGGTGATGCCGCCGTTGGGGTCATAGGCCGCCGAATTGTAACCGATGCAGACCAGCTCGACGCCTTGCAGGCCGAGCACGCGCCAGGATTCCGGCCAGCGGCGGTCGTTGCAGATCATCATGCCCATGATGGCGTGGGCCCAGGCCGATCCGGCGCGGAAGGCGGGGAAGCCGAGGTCGCCATATTCGAAATAGCGCTTCTCGAGCTGCTGGTAGCGCGCGCCTTCGCGCGGCTCGACCGAGCCCGGCAGATGCACCTTGCGATAGCGGCCGAGGATCTCGCCATCGCGATCGACCAGGATCGCGCAATTATAACGTCGACCGTCCGGCGTCAGCTCGGCATAGCCGACATAGAAGCCGACACGCAGCGCGCGCGCACGGTCGAACAGCTTTGCCACCGCCGGGTTCGGCATGCCGCGCTCGAAGTAATGGTCGAGCGCGTCGCCTTCGAGCAGCCAGCGCGGGAAGAAGGTGGTGAAGGCAAGCTCGGGAAACACCACGAGGCTGGCGCCGCGACCGGCGGCCTGCTCCAGCAAGTCGAGCATACGCGCCAGCGTATGCTCGCGCGTATCGGCTTTTTGCGTCGGCCCCATCTGTGCGGCGGCGGCGCGAAGGACACGAACCAAGATTGCCTCCAATATGTGCGCAGTGCTGCCTCAATGGGCGAATGAACCCTTTGATGCGACGTGCAAATCCGCGACCATTACGCGGAAGCGGGGCTGCAAAATCAATTCGTTCTGCTATGATGTTTTGGCCCAGAGTATAATCGGCAGTGATATGAACCTGCGTCAGCTCGAGATCCTGCGTGCCGTCATCCGCCATCGCACCACGGTGGCGGCGGCGGACGAGCTGGCGCTGTCGCAGCCGGCGGTCAGCAACGCGCTGAAGACGATGGAGGCGCAGGCGGGCTTTGCGCTGTTCGAGCGCGTCAACAACCGGCTGTTTCCGACCGCGGAGGCGATGGCGCTCTACAAGGAGAGCGAAGCGATCTTCGCGCTGCACGCCAAGCTCGAGAACCGCGTCCGCGATCTGCGCGAGAACCGCTCCGGGCATCTCGCGCTCGTCGCGACGCCGCCGCTGGCCTACAGCATCATCCCGTCGGCGCTCTCAAGCTTCCTTCGCCGCCGCCCTGAGACGCGCGTGTTCTTCGACGTGCGGCGCTATGAGGGCATCATCGAGGGCGTGCTCAGCCGCGTCGCCGAGCTCGGTTTCGCGCTGGGGCTGACGCATCATCCCGGCATCGCGCATGAGGTGGTGCACACCGGCGAGATGGTCTGTGTGCTGCCGCCGCGGCATCCGCTTGCCGACAAGCCGGTGATCTCGGCCGCCGATCTCTCCGGCATGCCCTTCATCGGGCTCGAGCGCGGTACGCGCCTCGGTGAGGCCGTGCGCGACAGCTTTGCCCGCGCCGGTGCGCCGTTCCAGCCGACCGTCGAGGTCCGCTACTGCAACACGGCTTGCGTGCTCGCCGCCGCCGGCGTCGGCGCCGCCGTGGTCGATCCGTTCTCGCCGCGACAGAACGGCGGCAGCGGCCTCGTGGTGCGGCCGTTCACGCCCACGACGCACGCCGTCGCCTATATGCTATGGTCGGAAGCCGAGCCGCTGTCGCGCCTGGCCAAGGCGTTTCTCAACGAGGTCCGGAAAGAGAGCGCACTGCTGGCGCGCCCAGCGCCACACCAGCAACATGGGGCAGAAAGCGACTGAGCTTCGCAACCTTTTGACCCGGGGGGCACATGGCACGCATCACCATCATCGAGACCGGACAGGTCCCGCAGAAGTACCGCGAGCAGCACGGCTCGTTTCCCGACATGTTCGAGCGCATGGTCCGCGCCGAGGATCCGACCGCCACGGTGGACGTCGTCAGCATCCCCAATGGCGACGCACTCCCCGACCCGAGCAAGCTCGAGGCCGTGCTGATCACCGGTGCTGCCGCCGGTGTCTATGACGGGCTCGACTGGATCGCGCCGCTGGAAGATTTCGTGCGCACGGCTTACGCCAACAAGACGCCGATGGTCGGTGTCTGCTTCGGCCATCAGCTGATCGCGCAGGCGCTCGGCGGCACCGTGCAGAAGTCGGAGAAGGGCTGGGGCATCGGCCGCCACGTCTATCAGGTGCTGCCGGAGAACGGCGTCGTCGACGGCAAAGCGGTTGCGATCGCCGCCTCGCATCAGGACCAGGTGGTCGAGCCGCCCAGCGATGCGCTGACGATCCTCTCGTCCGAATTCACCCCGCATGCCGGCCTGCTCTACGCCAACGGCACCACGCTGACCGTGCAGCCGCATCCGGAATTCGACGTGGAGTTTGCGCAAGTGTGCTGCGAGCTCCGCGACGGCAAGGCGCCGGAGGATGTCGTTGCGACCGCGAGGGAGTCGCTGGCGGAGCCGATGGACAACGCGAAGCTGGGTGCGGCAATCACGCGGTTTTTGGCGCGGCGCGCGGCGCCTTAATTCAAGGTCCTCGCCACGCGCACCTCTTCCCTTCTCCCCTTGCGGGAGAAGGTGGCGCGAAGCGCCGGATGAGGGGTTGCCTCAGCGCACTCAATAAGAGTCGGACTCGCGGAGGGAGACCCCTCACCCGTCTCGCCGCTGCGCGGCGAGCCACCCTCTCCCACGGGGGGAGAGGGTGCAGCGTGCTCGCTGCACTATCTCCGCAAGCCTCAGAACGGATCCGTCCCCAGCCCCGGCACATCCGCCGGCCGCGGTCCCGGCGCCGGCCAGTGAAACCGGCGGTCCTTCTCGGCAATCGCGATATCGTTGATCGACGCCTCGCGCCGCCGCATCAGCCCGTGCTCGTCGAACTCCCACTGCTCGTTGCCGTAGGAGCGATACCACTGGCCGCCCGCATCGTGCCATTCGTACTGGAAGCGTACCGCGATGTGGTTGCCGTCGAAGGCCCAGAGGTCCTTGATCAGGCGGTAGTCGTGCTCCTTCTCCCATTTGCGGGTGAGGAACGCGACGATGGCCTCCCGGCCCTGAAAGACCTCGGAGCGGTTGCGCCAGCGGCTGTCCTCGGTATAGGCGAGCGAGACTTTCACCGGATCGCGCGAATTCCACGCGTCCTCGGCCATGCGCGCCTTTTGCGCGGCGGTCTCACGGGTGAAGGGTGGAAGTGGCGGGCGCGACATGGTGGCCTCATCGGTTGGTCCGGGCCGCAATCTATCGCTGCAATTGCTGGAGTCGATAGGCCATCACCTATCGGCCGATCACTTATCGGGTGATCAGGAAATCAGATCGGCCCTCATCAATGACCGGATCGATTTCGGGATCGGCTGGGCGCGGCCGCCGCTGATGAAGGCGACGCGCACCTCGGCCTTCACCAGCACGTCCTCGGCTCGCCGCACCTCCTGCGCCAGCATGATGGAGGCGCCCTTCACCGCAACCGGCCACGTCACGACGTCGAGCACGTCGTCCATCCGCGCGGGCTTCAGAAAGTCCAGATGCATCGAGCGCACCACGAAGGCAAAGCCCGCGCCCTCTGTTTCGACCTGGTCGAACAGCGCCTGCTGCTCGGCGCCCATCAGCCGCAGATGGTTGGTGCGCCCGCGCTCCATGTATCGGAGATAATTGGCGTGATAGACGATGCCGGAGAAGTCCGTATCCTCGTAGTAGACGCGGACCTGCATGTGATGGCGGCCGTCGCGGATCTCGCCGTCGAGATGGGCTGTCACGTCGCGAGCCTCTTCGCTTTTTGCAACCGGTCCGTTTTGCGCAAAAACAGCCGGCCGCGCAAGCGCAGGTTATGCCACGGCCGGCGTCCTTCCCAGCGTCACCTCGACGATTTCCGGCGGCACGCCGACGCGGACCGGCATGATGCTGCAACCGAGGCCGCCGGAGACGATGACGTCGCATTTCAGCCGGAAGTGACCATAGGCGAGCCGCAGGCCGTGCTGAGGCGAAACAGCCGGCGACCAGCCGAACAGGCGGACCTGGCCGCCATGGGTATGGCCGGACAGTTGCAGCGCGACGCGCGCGGGTACGAGCGGCGCGATATTGGGCTCGTGCGCGAGCAAGATGACCGGCGCATCGTCGGTGACCTTCGCCAGCGTACCCGCGAGATCGTCGGCGCCAAGCCGGTGCACGCGGCCATAGCGCTTCGCGGGATAGTAGGCGAGCTGATCGCCGAGGCCCGCGAGCCAGAAGGAGCGTCCGTCCTTGGTGAGACGCACGACGTCGTTCTCGTAGACGGGAATACCGGCCGCCTCCAGCGCGCGATGGGCGGCTGTCGGCCCGTGCCCGGCCTGCTGCACGGCCCTGTCCACCCAATAGTCGTGA
Source organism: Bradyrhizobium sp. 613_E4_N2_2 (assembly GCF_052075995.1). NCBI lineage: Bacteria > Pseudomonadati > Pseudomonadota > Alphaproteobacteria > Hyphomicrobiales > Nitrobacteraceae > Bradyrhizobium > Bradyrhizobium sp. 613_E4_N2_2. The sequence goes on along the minus strand of NZ_CP197234.1, from coordinate 1,286,579 downwards.
TTGCCCATGACGGCATGGACGCCGAGCGGTGCCTTGAGGCCCGCGAGCACCTTGGCCCATTCGCTCGACGGAATGATGCGCGTGACCTGGTGAACACCCGCGACATAGTCGCCGAGCAACACGATGACATCGGCGTTGAGCGCATTGGTGCGATCGACGATGCCCTCGATCCGCTCCAGCGACATCCAGGGATCGCAGGCATGAATGTCGGTGACGATGGCGATCTTGAGCGGAAAATCCGCCGGCCATTGCCGCGGGGTCGGGTGATAACGGGTGACGCGGAGCCGCAGCGGCTCGATGCCGACGCCATAGGCCGCGGTCGAGACGCCGAGCGCGGACAGGCCGCCGATGGAACGGATGAGATGACGACGCGTGATCATGGAAGCCCGATGGTGATGCAGCTTTGTGATGCGGTCCGATTGGAGCGGAATTGGGGTCCGCTCGTGCAGACGGCCTGCATTCGCGTGCAGACCGTTTGCACAAAGGTTACCGGAAGTTCATGACAACCGACGCACCTTGCATCAACGCAATCAGTCGTCGCTCTCGTCCGTGCCGAACAGGCCGAACTGTGCCGCGGCATCGCGCGAGGGCTCGGCGATGCCGAGATGGCGGAAGGCGTGCGAGGTGAGCAGGCGGCCGCGCGGGGTGCGCTGGAGATAGCCGCACTGAATGAGATAAGGCTCGATGATGTCCTCGATCGCATCGCGCGGCTCGGACAGCGCGGCGGCCATCGTCTCGACGCCGACCGGGCCGCCGCCATAGTTCTGCGCGATGGTCGTGAGGTAGCGGCGGTCCATGGCGTCAAGGCCCGCGGCGTCGACCTCGAGCGCGCTCAGCGCGTGGTCGGCGATCTTGCGGTCGATCGAGGCGGCATCGGCGGCGGAGGCGAAATCGCGCACGCGCCGCAACAGGCGGCCGGCGATGCGCGGCGTGCCGCGGGCGCGGCGCGCGATCTCGTTGGCACCGTCGGCGCTCATGCCGACATTGAGCACGCGCGCGCCGCGGGTGACGATGCTTTCCAGCTCTTCGATGGTGTAAAAATTGAGCCGGACCGGGATGCCGAAGCGGTCGCGCAAGGGATTGGTGAGGAGGCCGGCGCGCGTGGTAGCGCCGACGAGCGTGAATTTCGACAGCTCGATCTTCACCGAGCGTGCCGCCGGGCCCTCGCCGATGATCAGGTCGAGCTGAAAGTCCTCCATCGCGGGATAGAGCACCTCTTCCACCGCCGGGCTCAGGCGATGGATCTCGTCGATGAAGAGCACGTCGCGCTCTTCGAGGTTGGTGAGGAGTGCGGCGAGATCGCCGGCCTTGGCGATCACCGGACCCGAGGTGGCGCGAAAGCCGACGCCGAGCTCCTTGGCGACGATCTGCGCCAGCGTGGTCTTGCCGAGGCCAGGGGGGCCTACGAACAGCACGTGATCCAGCGCCTCGCCGCGCTTGCGCGCCGCCTCGATGAAGATCGAGAGGTTCTTGCGCGCCTGCTGCTGGCCGACGAAGTCGGACAGCGATTGCGGACGTAGCGCGGTGTCGCCGACGTCATCGGAGCGGCGCTCGGGCGTGACGATGCGTGGGGGAGTGGTCATGCGGGCAGGATAACACGATGCAGCGGTTTCGCGAGCCACCAGCACAGGCTGGCCGGAATGACGGCGACGACGGCGAGCATCGCCGAAAGCTTCAGCGCCTCGGGCGCGGAACGGACACTCGGCACGATCACCGCCGAGGTTTCGGAGGGCACGACGAACATGCCAACCATGACGAAGCCGGCCGCGCCCACGGCCGCGGCGAGCCACGCCATCCAGATCATGTTGAGATCGGCGTAGACCGCCGCCAACGCAAATATCAGGCCGGCGACGACTGCAGGAAGGAACGAGGCGAGAATCGTGACGATGGCCAACAGCACGACCGCGATCGAAACCAGAGCACGCAGTGCTTCCAGTTCGAGGAACACGAGAAACATCTGCAGCACCGCGGCGCCGAGCGCCGTTACCGTCACAGCAACCAACGCGGCGGTCGTCAGCGGCCCGACAATGGAGAAAATCACGACGATACCGGCCACGCGCGAAAGGCGACGAAACAGGGCGGCGACGGGATTGGCGTGGGCCGCGCTCACTTCGACAGCTCCTTCAGGCCTAGCCGGATGAGTTGCGCGGTCTCGGCGCTCTCGCCCGCGCTGCGCGATGCGGATGCAATAGCGGCAGCCGCCTGCGGCTGGCCGTAGCCGAGATTGACCAGCGCAGAGATCGCATCTGCCACCGGGCGCGGCGCGCGCTGGTCGTCGACGGCGCCGGCGAGATGCACGACGGCGGGATCGACATTGGCGAAAGCAGGCGCCTTGTCCTTCAGCTCGGTAACGATGCGCTCGGCAACCTTGGGGCCGACGCCCGGCGTGCGTGCCACCGCGGCCTTGTCGCGCAGCGCAATCGCGTTGGCGAGGTCGGAAGGCGCCAGCGTGCCGAGCACGGCGAGCGCGACCTTGGCGCCGACGCCCTGCACGGTCTGGAGCAGGCGAAACCATTCGCGCTCCTGGTCGGTGCGGAAGCCGAACAGCTTTATCTGGTCCTCGCGGACGTAAGTCTCGATCGACAGCACCGCGGCCTCGCCGGGCGAGGGCAGATGCTGCAGCGTGCGGGCCGAGCAATGCACCTGATAGCCGACCCCGCCGACGTCGAGGAGCACATAATCCTCGCCGTAGGAATCGATCAGGCCCTTGAGCTTGCCGATCATAAGCCCGCCACCTTCAGCCTGAGCGCCGTGCTTTGGCGATGATGGGCGTGGGTAATGGCGATGGCGAGCGCGTCGGCGGCGTCCGCTGACGGCGGCTCGGCTTTCGGCAGCAAAATCTTCAGCATCATCGCGATCTGGTGCTTGTCGGCGTGGCCGGCGCCGACCACCGTCTTCTTGACTTGGTTCGGCGCGTATTCGGCGACAGTAATGCCGAACATCGCGGGCGCCAGCATGGCGACGCCGCGGGCCTGGCCGAGCTTCAGCGTCGCGACGCCGTCCTTGTTCACAAAGGTCTGCTCGACCGCGGCTTCCATCGGCTTGTGACCGGACAGGACAGCGGCAAGCCCCTCATGGATCGCGAGCAGCCGGCTCGCCAGCGGCAAATCGTCCGGCGGTTCCACCGAGCCGCAGGCGACGTAGATCAGGCGATTGCCCTCGGCCTCGATCACGCCCCAGCCGGTGCGGCGCAGGCCGGGGTCGATGCCGATGATGCGAACGGGGCCACGAATCGGGAGCGCAGTCATGGGCCAGTGATAGCGGCTGGCTGCGGTGGGGGAAACAGAAACAGAACGGAAGTAACAGGGGAAGTGGGGTGTCGCGATTGGGCGCCCGCGATGACGACCACAAGGCACGCGGTCATACCCCGCGAAAGCGGGGTATCCAGTACGCCGCGGCTTCTCCGTATCCTTCTGGCGTCTCTGGAATACTGGGTCGCCCGGTCAAGCCGGGCGACGACAGCGGAGATTGGGATTAGCGACCTCAGCCGCCCATCTTCGCCAACAGCGCGTCCGACATCTCGAAATTGGCGTAGACGTGCTGGACGTCGTCGTGCTCGTTGAGCAGATCCATCAGCTTCAGGAGCTTCTCGCCGGTCTCGTCGTCGACCGCGACCGTATTCTGCGGCTTCCAGATCAGCGCAGCCTTGCGCGGCTCGCCGAACTTGGCTTCCAGCGCCTTGGCGACGTCGCGATAGCCTTCGGTCGAGGCGTAGATCTCGTGTCCGCCTTCGCTCGATACCACGTCGTCGGCGCCGGCCTCGATCGCGGCATCCAGCACCGCGTCGTCGGAGGCGACGCTGCGGTCGTATTCGATGATGCCGGTGCGGTCGAACATGAAGGAGACCGAGCCGGTTTCGCCGAGATTGCCGCCCGATTTGGTGAAGAAGGAGCGGATGTCGGAGGCGGCGCGGTTGCGGTTGTCGGTCAGCGCCTCGACGATGACGGCGACGCCGCCGGGGCCGTAACCCTCGTAGCGGATCTCGTCATAGTTCTCGCCCTCATTGCCGAGCGCCTTCTTGACGGCGCGCTCGATATTGTCCTTCGGCATGTTCTCCTGGCGCGCCGCGATGATGGCGGCGCGCAGGCGCGGGTTCATGTTGGGGTCGGGCGTGCCCAGCTTGGCCGCGACGGTGATTTCCCGCGCCAGCTTGCCGAACAGCTTCGACTTCTGGGCATCCTGCCGCCCCTTGCGGTGCATGATGTTCTTGAATTGGGAATGTCCGGCCATGCGTGTCTCGTAAGGAATCGTGCGCCAAAGGTGAGCGTGGGAAGCGCGGCCTTATAGGCCGCCAACCCACCGGAATGAAAGAGGCTCTACGACTTTAAGGTAATACCGTAGTGCCCCGTGCCTAGGAGCCAGGCACCGTTAACCCTGATTTCATTCCGGCCTGCGAAAATAGCAACCGCCCGTTCCCCGACAAGAGTGACCTGATGGCGTTCGCATTGTTTCGGAAGCGTCTGCCCGACTTGTCCGCGCCCGTGGCACCCCCGCAGGCCGCGCCGTCGCCGGTCGATCCCGCGCCTGCCCTGTCGGCCGAGGGCGATTCCGCCAGGGAAATCCTGGAACTGCTGGAACTCGAGCTCGGCGCCATGATCCGCCAGCTCGAGCGGGCCGCCAACTCGGTCGCCGGCGGCGCGGAGGCGACCGCGGCAACGCTCGCGGATATTCGCGAGCGCACCGACGCCCTCACCGGTCGCACCAATGCGGCGCAGTCGAACGCCTCAACCTTCGCCCATGCCGCCGACAAGTTCACCCAGTCCGCGCAAGGCATCGGCGCGCAGGTGCGCGAGGCCGCCAAGCTCGCCGACGAAGCCAGCGCCGCAGCGCAGGAAGCCCGCGCCAACGTTGACCGCCTGCGTGAATCCTCCGCCGCCATCGGCAACGTCGTCAATCTGATCGCGCAGATCGCGCGGCAGACGACGCTGCTCGCGCTCAACTCCACCATCGAGGCCGCGCGTGCGGGTGCGGCCGGCAAGGGCTTTGCGGTCGTAGCCACCGAAGTGAAGGCGCTCGCGGTGCAGACCCAGGGCGCGACGGAGGAGATCACCAGGAAGATCGACGCGCTCCAGCGCGACGCCGCCGGCTCGGCCGACGCCGTGCATCGCATCGCGCAGGCGATCGAGGCGATCCGCCCGGTGTTCGACACCGTCAACGGCGCGGTCGCCGAGCAGAATGCCACCACCAGCGAGGTGTCCGGCAACGCGGCCAGCGCATCGCAGTTCATCATCTCGGTCGGCGAGAGCGCGGCCGAGATCGACGCCGCGACCAAGGCGGCCGAGACCCACGGCGAGAACGTCGCCAGCGCCGGCAAGGCCGTCACCACCTTCGCGCGCAAGCTGAAATCGCGCTGTGCGGTGCTGCTGCGCCAGAGCGAGCACGACGACCGCCGCAAGACCGAGCGGCTGCCCTGCCATCTCAAGTTCGAAGCCGCGCGCGGCGTGTTGCAGGTCTACGAGATCGCGATGGATGGCGTGCTGATCGGCGGCGCGGAGGCGGCGAAGCTTGCCACGCAGGCCGTCGTCGACGGTACCCTCGAAGGCGTCGGTGCCTGCCGCCTGCGCGTGATCGAGCAGTCCAAGGCCGGCGCCCGCGCGCAATTCGTCAGCCCGAACGCCGATCTCAGCGAGAAGATCGAAGACAGGCTCTGGTCGATCCACGAGGAGAGCACCGAGTTCGTCACCCGCGCCATGGAAGCCGGCACCGCGCTGACCCGGATTTTCGAGCAGGCGGTCGCGCGCGGCGAGGTCAAGATCGACGACCTCTTCGACACCGATTATGCGGAGATCGCCGGCACCAATCCGCAGCAATACCGCACCAGATATCTGGACTGGGCCGACCGCGCGCTGCAGCCGTTCCAGGAAGCCTTTCTCGCCAAGGAACCGCGCATGGCGTTCTGCGCCATGGTCGACCGCAACGGCTTCCTGCCGGTGCACAACAAGATCTATTCGCATCCGCAGCGGCCGGGCGACACCGCCTGGAACACTGCCAACAGCCGCAACCGGCGGATCTTCAACGATCCGGCGGGGCTCGCCGCCGCGCGCAACCTGCGCTCGTACCTGGTCCAGAGCTATGCGCGCGACATGGGCAACGGCAACACCGTGATGATGCGCGAGATCGACGTTCCGATCCGCGTCCAGGGCCGGCACTGGGGCGGATTCCGCACGGCTTACAAGCTGTAGTGCACGCTCAGGCAAGACGCCGGCCGCGAATCATCCTTTAAGGCTGGAATTGGAATGGGAATGCCGCGGAGGGCCGGCGAACGGCTCTGACTGGAGGACTCTCAAAACATGTCCGTCGCACAACTTGCAGTCCTGGACACCGGCTCCAACCGGACACTTGCCGAACGTCTGATCGACCAGCTCGCCGACCGCATCGGCGGCCTCGGCGTCGAGCTCGCCGACATCGCCGGCAACGTCCAGGAAGTCGCAAACCGCGTCGCGAACCAGTCCGAACGGTTCCATCATCTCCAGGAGACGGCCGAGACCATGGTCTCGGCCAATCACGATATCGCCAACGCATCGCAGGCGGTGCAATCGACCGCATCGGCGGCGGTCGGCGAGATCGCGCAGTCGCGCGGCGCGGTCGACACCGCGGTCAGCCACATCTCCGAGCTCGTCGCAGCCGTGGAGCGGATCGAGGCGCGCTTGAGCGCCGTCGGCTCGGCGCTGGCGCAGGTGGCAAAAGTGTCCGGCTCGATCGAGGCGATCGCCAAGCAGACCAACTTGCTCGCGCTCAACGCCACCATCGAAGCGGCCCGCGCCGGCAATGCCGGCCGCGGATTTGCGGTGGTGGCAAGCGAGGTCAAGAATCTCGCGGAGGCTACCCGTGCGGCCACGCATCAGATCTCCGACACCGTGCGCGATCTCGACGGCCAGATCGAAGGCCTGATCGGCGAGAGCAGCGACGCCTCGCAACGCGCCAAGACTGCCGGCGAAGGCGCCCAGCAGATCTCCGGCATCATCTCGCGGGTCCAGCAGGGTTTTGCCTCGGTGGAGGCGGAGATCGACAGCGTCACGCGCGCCGCGACCTCCAATCTCGGCCATTGCGACACGGTCATCAGCGAGCTCAACGAGCTCGCCAAGGGCGTCGACCTGTCCTCGCGCGATCTCAAGAACGCCGATCAGCGCGTGACAAAACTGCTCGACACGTCCGAAGCGCTGATCGCGATGATCGCCGACAGCGGCGTGGAGACATCGGATGCGCCGCTGATCCGCGTCGTCGTCGCGACCGCAAAGCGGATCTCGGACGAGTTCGAGGCCGCAATCGACCGCGGCGAGATCACGCTCGACCAGCTCATGGACGAGACCTACCGGGAAATCCCCGGCACCGATCCCAAGCAATACAAGACCAACTACGTCGACTTCACCGACCGCGTGCTGCCCGCCATCCAGGACCCGATCCAGAAGTCAGACCCCCGCATCGTGTTCTGCGTCGCCTGGGCCAAGGGCGGCTATCTGCCGACCCACAACCCGAACTACCGCCTGCCGCAGGGCAAGGACCCCGTCTGGAACAACGCCAATTGCCGCAACCGCCGCCTGTTCAGCGACCGCGCGGTGAAGAAGGTCGCGGCCAACACAAAACCGTTCCTGCTCCAGACCTATCGCCGCGACATGGGCGGCGGGCAGTTCGTGCTGATGAAGGATTTGTCCTCGCCGATCGTGATCCGCGGCAAGCACTGGGGCGCCTTCCGGATGGGTTTTCGGCAGAGCTGACGCCCGCCGCGCCTACGACCCTGAATCAAAAATCTGGAAAACAACCCCATGCACAGTAACCGGGGCGTGGGGAATCAATGGCTTACGCCGGCAGGCCAGGACGCAGTTTGAGACGCAGTTTGACTCGTCGGGCAAAACAGGCGCACAATACTACTATTCCGAAATTCCCATCTCCTCCTCTTCCCTTCTCCCCTTGTGGGAGAAGGTGGCGCGAAGCGCCGCATGAGGGGTCTCTATCGGCGGACGAGGCTGCTTCGGAATGAGAGAGCATCATACGCGGAGACGGACCCCTCACCCGATTGAGTCTGCGTCTACCGGCGTCGCTGCCCTCTCCCACAAGGGGAGAGGGCACAGCAATGAGCCGCTGGGACTGATCCCGCCAGACTCGTCGTCCGACTTTCCCAATCGCACGAATTTCGTCATCGCATGATTTTCCGCATTCGCACGATCATCTGCGGCGATCAACGATGCGTACGACGAAAATGCGTCACAACATGACGATTATCATATCAATTAGCCCAATTCCGCTGCAGCGATCGCCGCACAAATTCGTGAACGTCATGGCCTGACGCGTCGCCAGCGCAAATATGCATCGCCGGAAATTCTGGCGCTTCATCGTTTCGCATCAGTATGATTATTGTCGCGCACGAATTCGCCGACGAGATCGCCGCAAGCGATCAAGCGAGCAAGGGGATGCTTATGGCAACAACTCTCACCATCAACGGCGAAACCAAATCGTTCGACGCGCCGCCGGAAATGCCGCTGCTGTGGGTGCTGCGCGACATCCTCGGAATGACGGGCACGAAATTCGGCTGCGGCATCGCGCAATGCGGTGCCTGCACGGTGCATGTGGACGGCAAGGCCGTGCGCTCCTGCGTCCTGCCGGTCAGCGCGGTTGCGAACCGCGCCATCACCACCATCGAACATGTCGGCAATACGCCCGCAGGCGCGAAGGTGCAGAAAGCCTGGCTCGATCTCGAGGTGGTCCAGTGCGGCTATTGCCAATCCGGCCAGATCATGGCGGCCGCCGCTCTACTGGCAACCACCTCTCATCCGGATGATTCCGACATCGACGCCGCGATGGCTGGCAACATCTGCCGCTGCGGCACCTATGTCCGCATCCGCGAGGCCATCAAGCAGGCGGCCTCCGGCCGGCAGTCGTGAGGTCCGCCATGAATGCACACAACAGCCTCTCCCGCCGCACGCTTCTGACCAGCGGTCTCGCGACCGGTTTCCTGCTCGCCTTTCACCTGCCCCTGCGGGCCGCCGTCAACGAGCCGGAGCAGCCGAGGGATACGACCGACGGCAAGTTCGCGCCCAACGCCTTCATCCGTATCGACGAGACCGGCCAGACCACGCTGATCATGCCGCAGGTGGAGATGGGTCAGGGCATCTACACCTCGATCTCGATGGTTCTGGCCGAAGAGCTCGACGCCGATTGGGCAAAGGTCGGGGCGTTGCACGCGCCGCCAAACGACAAGTTCTACGCCAATCCCGCCTTCGGACTGCAGGCGACGGGTGGTTCGACGTCGATCCGCGCCTGGTGGAAGCCGCTACGCGAAGCGGGTGCCAGCGCGCGCGCGATGCTGGTGCAGGCCGCCGCCGCGCAATGGCAGGTCGAGCCAGCGAGTTGCACGACGTCCAAGGGCGAAGTCATCCATGCGGCAAGCGGCCGCAAGCTCGGCTATGGTGAGCTCGCGCTGGCGGCACAGAGCCAGACACCTCCGAAGGATGTCCCGGTCAAGGACCCCAAGGACTTCGTCCTCATAGGCCAACCGCTGAAGCGGCTGGATACACCGGACAAGGTCAACGGCAAAGTCGTCTACGGCATCGACGCGATCCTGCCCAACATGAAGATTGCCGCGATCGCCAATTGCCCGGTGTTCGGCGGCAAGGTCGGCAAGGTCGATGACAGCGCAGCGATGAAAGTCGCCGGCGTGCGCAAGGTCGTCGTGCTCGACGACGCCGTCGCCGTGATCGGCGATCACATGTGGGCGGCCAAGAAGGGTCTCGAAGCGCTCAAGATCGAGTGGAACGAAGGACCGAACGCCAAGATCTCCACCAAGGACATCTGGGACGATTTACGCAAGGCCAGCGAGAAGGATGGCGCGATCGCGAAATCCGTCGGCGACATCGCCAAGGGGCTTGCCAGCGGAGACAAGTTCGAGGCGAGCTTCGAACTGCCGTTCCTCGCGCATGCCTCGATGGAGCCGATCAACGCCACCGTTCACGTCAGGCCGGATGCCTGCGAGATCTGGACCGGCACACAAATCATGACGCGCGTGCAGTCGGAGGCGGCGAAGGCCGCCGGCCTTCCCGTCGAGAAGGTGATCGTCAACCAGCACCTGCTCGGCGGCGGTTTCGGCCGCAAGCTCGAACCCGACATGGTGGTTGCGGCGGTCAAGATCGCCAAGCAGGTCGACTATCCCGTCAAGGTGATATGGACCCGCGAGGAGGACATCCAGCACGACGTCTACCGCCCGGTCTATCGCGACCAGGTCAATGCGACCCTGGTCGACGGCAAGGTGGCGGCCTGGAAGTACAAGATCGCAGGTTCTGCGGTGATTGCCCGCTGGCTGCCGCCAGCGTTCCAGAAGGGCGTCGATATCGACGCGGTCGACGCCGCCGTGGAGACGCCCTACGACTTTCCCAACTTCCACGTCGAATATGTCCGTGCCGAGCCACCGGCTGTGCCGACCGGCTTCTGGCGCGGTGTCGGCCCGAACAACAATGTGTTCGCGTTCGAATGCGCGCTGGACGAACTTGCGCGCAAGGCCGGCAAGGATCCGGTCGAATTCCGAAGGTCGATGCTGACCAAGACTCCGCGTGCGCTCGCGGTGCTCAACCTTGCCGCGGAGAAATCCGGCTGGGGCCAACCGCTGCCGGCCCGCGTTGGACGTGGCGTCTGCCTGCAGCCATCGTTTGCGAGCTTCCTCGCAACTGTTGTGGAAGCCGAGATCGACGACATCGGCGAGATCACGCTGCGCCGCATCACCTCGGTGGTCGACACCGGCATTGCGGTCAACCCCGATACGGTGAAGGCGCAGATCGAGGGCGGGCTGATCTTCGGCCTCACGGCCGCGCTCTATGGCGAGATCACCATCGACAAGGGCCGCGTGCAGCAGTCGAACTTCCACGACTACCGCATGATGCGCATCAACGAGACGCCGAAGATCGAGGTCATCGTGGTCAAGAGCGGCGAAGCGCCCGGCGGCATCGGCGAAGCCGGCGTCAATGCCGGACCACCGGCGCTGCGCAACGCGATCTACGCCGCAACCGGCGTGGCGCTGCGGCGCCTGCCGATCGACCGGAAACTTCTGGCTGTGGGGAAGAAGGCATGAGCGGCAAGATGCGTATCCTCACAAGCCTGGTCGTGATCGCCATCGTGGTGGCGGCGCTCGGCGTCTGGATCATCCGCGGGCCCGGTCCGCTCGACTTCGCCGGCGGCACCAAAGTGGCGCTGGCGGATTATCGCGCCGGCAAGCCGACCGGCGTACCGGCCAAGCTGGAGAAAGCGAGTGTGGTCGAGCGCGGCGAGTATCTCGCGAAGGCGGCCGACTGCATGGTCTGCCACACCAAGCCCGGGGAGAAGGAATATTCCGGCGGGCTCGGCTTCAAGCTACCGTTCGGCACGCTCTATTCGACCAACATCACGCCGGACAAGGACACCGGCATCGGCAATTACAGCGACCAGGATTTCCTCAACGCTGTCCAGCGCGGCACGCGTCATGACGGCGCGCGGCTCTATCCGGCCATGCCCTACACGTCCTACACCTACATGACGGACGAGGACGTGCTGGCGGTGAAGGCGTATCTGTTCAGCCTGCCGGCAGTGCGCGCGAAAGCGCCCGACAACACGCTGTCGTTCCCGTTCAACCAGCGCTGGGCGATGATCTTCTGGTCGGCCGTGTTCAATCCGGACACGCGCTTTACGCCGGATACCTCGAAGAGCCCGGAGTGGAACAGAGGTGCGTATCTCGCCGAAGCGCTGGCGCATTGCGGCGAGTGCCACACGCCGCGCAATCTCGGCTTTGCGCTCGACAACCGCAAGAAGTTCGGCGGCGCGATCACGGCCGGCTGGCGCGCTTTCAACATCTCCTCCGACAAGGCCACCGGCCTCGGCAATTGGCGCGACGAGGACCTGATCTCGTATCTCTCGCTCGGCCACGCGCCGGGCCACGGCTCGGCCTCGGGTCCGATGGGCGAAGCGGTCGATCGCAGCTTCAGCCAGTTCGCTCCCGAAGACATCCGCGCGGTCGTCGCCTATCTGCGTAGCGTGCCGCCGGTGGCCTCGCCCGACCTGCCTGCGACCACGGCGCCGGTCGCGCCCGCCTCGCACAAGGACGGCGTCACGGCCGACGCACGCGGCAAGATGGTGTTCGCCAGCGCCTGCGCCAGCTGCCACGGCTGGAGCGGCGAGAGCCCGGTCTCGCCGATGGCGACGCTGACCGGCACCTGGGCCGTCAACGACCCGGCCGCCACCAACGTCGCCCAGATCGTACTCTCGGGCACCAAGCGGCATACGCCGGATGGCGCTCTCTCGATGCCGGCATTCGGCGATGCGTATAGCGACGACGAGATCGCGGCGGTGGCGAACTACGTCACGGCACGGTTCGGCACCAAGGGCTCGAAGCTGACGGCGAAGGATGTTGCGGAGCTGCGGGAGCAGACGGCGGAGTAGTGTACGACGAGATTGACGCGTGATCGCGCGCCAATCTCCGCCGTCGTCCCGGACAAGCGAAGCGCAGATCCGGGACCCATACCCACAGGGCGGGATTTGGCGAAGATTCGGTGTGGGAGCTGTGCCCCACACCACTCCCTGGGGTTATGGGTCCCCGCCCCCCGTGCGCAATTGCGCACTAGGCGGGGACGACACCGAGGATGTGGCAACGCTTTCAGCCCAACCAAAACATCGGCGTGGGCTTCCCTCACCCACGCCGATGCGTATCGTCACGTAATCGCAATCGGGCAGCCGTTGCTTCCCGTCGCGCCCTTGATGGGCGCCGGGGTGAACGAATAGACGAACTGATACTTCTTCTCGGCGATCAGATCGTCGAAGATCAGATTCTCATGGTTGTGGATGCCGTACTTGGTCTGCAGCTCGGCGTGGACCACGAAAGCGAGCGACTTGTCGGGATTGGGCACCACCTCGACCGCCCAGGTGTCGGCGCCGGTCAGCGCAAGATCCTTTTCGACCACCCACTTCGCAGCATCGAGGCCGATGCCCGGCTCGCCGCTGTTGAAGCGATCGTTGTTCTTCATCCACAGCGAGCCCCAGCCGGTGTGGAACATGATCGCGTCGCCAGGCTTGATGTCGCTCTCGGGGATGTTCTGCTTCGCCAGCGCCGCCTTGATGTCAGCCGAGGTGATCTCCTGCCCCGCATCCATCATGCCGCCCTTGAGCGCGACCATGTCGAGCAGATGCGCGCGGGTGAAGATCGGCTTAAGCTTCTCGACGCCAAGCTTCTTGAGCCCGTATGCGTCGCTAATTTCTGCGGCTGTGAAGCCATTGTAGAATCGCATCTCGCTCTTGTCGCCGTCCTTGCCCATCTGGATGCCGATATGGCCGAGGCCGTCGAACTGCGTACCGGTCTGGCCGATCTCGGTGGCCAGGAATTCGTCGTGATAGACCATCTTGTTGTCACCGAACGGGCCGCCGGTCGGGCTGCCGGGAATGCGCAGTGCGAATATGCGCGCACCAAACAGCGGCATGGCGGCTTCGTAGACGCGGCCGATCTTGTAGATCTTGCCGTCCTTGATCCATTTCGCCGCGTCGAGGACCTTCGCCGGGGTGATGTGGTTGGATGCGCCGGACTCGTCATCCTTACCCCATTTCGATGGCCACCAGGGCTTGTCGGTGCCCTTGGGCATGGAGGTTGCAGTCTGCGCCTGGGCCTCACTGATCGGTGCAAGCGCGAACTTGCCGTGCATCGAGCCGGCGAGCGCGGCTCCAGCAACGCCGGCGATGCCCGCGGTGCGGAGCAGGGTCCGGCGATCCGTCGTGGAGCCGCCGCCGTCTTGATCTACGTTATTGATCTCGTTAGACATTCCACCCTCCCAGGTTGTGGTCAGAACAATGTCTGACTCTAAAATTGTTTCCGCTAGCCTCCTCCTCCGCTACGCTATTGTCCAGCGACAAAAATAAGACGGCCGACGCGAGAGCTTCCCATGGGCCTGTTCGAAAGCGATAAATCCGCGCAGCGACTTCCGGTCTCGCTGATCACCGGCTTTCTCGGCAGCGGCAAGACCACGCTGCTCAATCGCCTGCTGCGCCACGACGACATGAAGGACAGCGCCGTCATCATCAACGAGTACGGCGAAGTCAGCCTCGACCATCTCCTGGTCGAACGCGTCGACGGCGAAGTCGCCGTGCTTGCGAGCGGATGCATCTGCTGCACCATCCGCAGCGACCTGGAGCAGACGCTGCGAGACCTTCTGGTGAAGCGGGACCGCGGCGAGATTCCGCCGTTCCGCCGTATCCTGGTCGAGACCACCGGGCTCGCCGACCCCGCGCCGATCGTGCAGCTCCTGCTCAACAATCCGCTCGTCTCGCACTTCCTGCGGCTCGACACGGTCGTGACCACGGTCGATGCGGTCAACGCGCCGCATCAGCTAGACCGGCAGTATGAGGCGGTGAAACAGGTCGCGTTGGCCGACCGGCTGTTGATCACCAAGAGTGACCTGGTCGAGGACATCGCGGCGCTTGAGCTGCGTCTGCGGCGGCTCAATCCCGGCGCCAGAATCGAAAGCGTCAGTTATGGCGAGATCGATCCCGCGCAGCTATTCGGCGCCGGCCTGATCGATCCCGAGCTGAAAAGGATAGACGTCGAGCGCTGGCTCAACGAGCGGGCCTTCGCGGAACCAGATGCGCACGCCGGCCATGCGCATCACGATCATCACGCGCACCATGATCATGGCCATCATGATCACGATGCGTCGATCGCGAGCTTCATGCTGGCGTTCGACGAGCCGCTCGACTGGATGGCCGTGACGCACTGGCTTGCGCATTTACGCAACGCGCGCGGCCAGGATCTGCTGCGGGTGAAGGGGATCCTCAATCTTCGTGACGAACCGACGCCGATCGTGATCCATGGCGTGCATCACGTCTTCCATCCGCCGGTCGCGCTTAGCGGCTGGCCCGACAGCGATCGCCGCTCGCGCATCGTGTTCATCACGCGCGGGATCTTGCGTGCGGACGTGCTTGAGCTCTGGCAGGCGGTTCGCGCCGCGGCGTGAGGCGATTGATGCGCAGTTGCGCGCGTCAATTTCAACTGTCGTCCCGGACAAGCGAAGCGCAGATCCGGGACCCATACCCACAGGAAGCAGTTTTGCGAAGACTCGGAGTGGCCAGTCTAGCACCACAACTACTCCCTGGGGTTATGGGTCCCCGCGCCCCGTGCGCAATTGCGCACTAGGCGGGGACGACACCGAGGGTGTGGCGGCGTACTTCAGCTCAACCAGAATTTCGGCGTCGCCGGCTCCAGCCGGCCGCCCACGCGCACAGGCGCAATCCGCAGCGCGAGGCCCGTCGCATCATCCGTCTCGACCGCCACGCCGCTCAGCGTCGCGACGCCAGCCGCCGGCTCGAACCGGCCGGAGGGAATCCCCGACGTGAAGCGCCGCAGCGGTTCTTCCTTCTGCATGCCGATGATGGAATCGTAGTCACCGGTCATGCCGGCGTCGGTCATGTAGGCCGTGCCGCCCGACAGGATCTGGTGGTCGGCGGTCGGCACATGGGTGTGGGTGCCGACGACGAGGCTGGCGCGGCCGTCGCAGAAGAAGCCGATGCCCTGCTTCTCGCTGGTCGCCTCGCAATGGAAGTCGACGACGATGGCGTCGGCGGCAACGCCGAGCGGACAGGCGCCAAGCTCGCGCTCGAGCGCGGCAAAGGGATCGTCGAACGGGGTCATGAAGACCCGGCCGAGCGCGTTGACGACGAGCGCATGCTTGCCGTTCTTGGTCTCCACCAGCGCGGCGCCGCGGCCGGGCGTGCCGCGCGGGTAGTTCGTCGGCCGCACCAGGCGTTCGGCGCGCTCGATGAACACCAGGGCTTCACGCTGGTCCCAGGAGTGATTGCCGAGCGTCACCGCGTCGGCCCCGGCATCGAGAAACTCCTGATAGATCGCTTCCGTGATGCCGAAGCCGCCGGCGGAATTCTCACCGTTGACGACGACGAAATCGAGCGACCAGTCCTTGACCATGCCGGGCAGATATTCGGCGATGGCGTTGCGGCCGCTACGGCCGACGACATCACCCACGAAGAGAATGCGCAACTTCAGAACTCCGGAAATCGAACACGTCCGATTCCGTTAGCACATAATCCAGCGCGACGTCGTGCGATAGTGCCGGAACCGCCTTGATCTCCTGGGCTGCAAAAGCAAGCCCGATACCGACGATCTGCTTGGTCTTGCGCAGATGCGCGAAGGTGTGGTCGTAGTGCCCCGCGCCATAGCCGATGCGATGGCCGAGACGGTCGAAGGCCGCGAGCGGCGTCAGCATGATGTCGGGGATGACTTCGGCCGCGGCCGGCGACGGCTCGGGAATGCCGAGCGGGCCGAGCATCAGGCGGTCGTTCGGATGGAAGATGCGGAAGATCAGCGACTGGCCGCGGGCGGTGACGCAGGGCAGCGCGAGCTTTGCGCCCGCCTCGGCGAGTGCCTTCATCAGCGGCAGCGGATCGATCTCGCTGCGGATCGGGGAATAGCCGGAGACGATGCTGCCGGGCAAAAGCGGGAACGGCAGCCCGCGCTTGGCGAGCTTTGCGGCGGCGGCGGTGCGCTTCTTCTCGCTCAGCGCGTCACGCGCCGCGAGGGCTTTGGCACGGAGTTCGGCTTTCGAATTGGACATGCGCTTTGGTCCCCCACGTCATCACCCACCTTGTGCGCCCTTGCGCACCGGGGCGGGTGATCCAGTATTCCAGAGGCGGTGGTGATTCACACAGAGGCCGCGGCGTACTGAATGCCCCGGGCGAGCCGGAGCACGACATCTACCGAACTGGCCGCAGTCGTTTCGACAAGCACAAACCAAGCAAAAAAAGTGCGAAGCCGCGAACGCCGTTGAAGCACTCGATCCCGGAGTTCCCTACGAAAGTAGGTGGGCACCATATGTCCGAGCCCACGGGCCCGGCCAGGGACAGTTCCCTAAAGGATCGATAAGGCCCCGGGGATATATGGCTCCTGACGCACGTCGCAGCCTCGCCCGCGCAATGTAACAACGATACTGACGAACCGCCAGCCCAACGGGCGGTCCGCCCAAAATCAGCCGATCGCGATGCCGTTGCCCACCGTCCGGTTCAGGACCTGGGTCGACTTCTCGATGCGCTCGGCGGCGGCGTTGAGCGCATTCACCACGGCGGTCTGGGTCATCCGGGCGCGCTCGACGGCGGCGTTGCGGAAATCCCTGAGCTCAGTCAGCTCCTGCTCCATGGTGCGGACGCGGTTGCCGACGTCGACCAGCTCGTCGCAGACGGTCAGCGCCGCCATCACGGTGAGCCTGGCATCACCGATCTCGCCGAATTTTCCGCGCAGCGACTGAATTCGCGTCTCCAGGCTTTCGGCGAGCTTGAGCAGCCGCACCTCCTGGCCCTCCTCGCAGGCCATGCGGTATTGCCGGCCGTTGATGGTGACGTTGATGTGGCTCATCCGTCCTCTC
Source organism: Bradyrhizobium sp. 613_E4_N2_2 (assembly GCF_052075995.1). NCBI lineage: Bacteria > Pseudomonadati > Pseudomonadota > Alphaproteobacteria > Hyphomicrobiales > Nitrobacteraceae > Bradyrhizobium > Bradyrhizobium sp. 613_E4_N2_2. The sequence continues at coordinate 1,269,213 of NZ_CP197234.1, read as the reverse complement.
CGGTATCGAGCACCGAGCGTATCGTGACGATTGCGGAATCCAGCCGATCGGAGATTTCGCGATTGGTGCGCTCGAGCTTGCGCGCCTTCACCAGCGCGCCGTCGAGCTCATCGGCAAGCCGCGAGCGATCCGCGCCCAGTGCCTGGATTCGTGCCGCGAGCTCGTTCTCGTCGCGATCGGCATCGCGCCGCCGCTCCACCGCGCTTTCGAGCGCGTCGAGCGCCGCCATGAGTCTGCGGGTCGCGATCTCGATCTCGACGGCCGAGGACTCCGTCATGGCAGAGCTGTTGGAAACGCGATCGTTCATGCAGTCAGCGGCGGAACCTGTGGCCTTGCCCGTGGGGCTTGCCGTCCGGCAAAAGACTCGGTTCGGCAAACGGTTAGAAGCAGAAATTTACGTGGCAAGCTAGCGGAGCGCAACGCCGCCGCGAAACTATGCACTGCTAAGCAACTTTTACGGCCAAACCGACGTTTGATTGCCTTGGACTCCCGGAACCGAGGTGCTATCCCAGCCCAACCTTCCGTGGCCGCCAGGCTCCCCCCCACGCGGCCCGCACCACTGCCAAGCGCCTCATTTCAGACGGATTTCAGACATGACGCAAGTCGACCACAACCGCATGGCCAACGCGATCCGTGGCCTCTCGATGGACGCTGTCGAGAAGGCGAAATCGGGCCATCCCGGCCTGCCGATGGGCGCCGCCGACGTCGCCACGGTGCTGTTCACGCAATTCCTGAAATTCGACGCCACTGCCACCGACTGGCCCGACCGCGACCGCTTCGTGCTCTCGGCCGGCCACGGTTCGATGCTGCTCTATTCGCTGCTGTATCTGACCGGCAATGCCGACATGACGCTGGATCAGCTCAAGCAGTTCCGCCAGCTCGGCGGCTTGACCCCGGGGCATCCCGAGAACTTCCACACCAAGGGCATCGAGACCACTACCGGTCCGCTCGGCCAGGGGATCTCGACCGCGGTCGGCATGGCGCTCGCCGAGAAGATGCTGGCCGCCGAATTCGGCAAGAAGATCGTCGACCACCACACCTATGTGCTCGCCTCCGACGGCGACCTGATGGAAGGCGTGTCGCAGGAAGCGATCGCGATGGCCGGGCACTGGAAGCTCGGCAAGCTGATCGTGCTCTACGACGACAACGGCATCTCGATCGACGGGCCGACCTCGATCTCCGATTCCGTCGACCAGGTAAAGCGCTTCAAGTCCGCGGGCTGGGCCGCCGAAAAGATCGACGGCCATGACCAGGCCGCCATCACTGCTGCGATCACCCGCGCGCAAAAATCCAACAAGCCGACGCTGATCGCCTGCCGCACCACCATCGGCTTCGGCGCGCCGCACAAGGCCGGCACCGCGAAGGCGCATGGCGAGGCGCTCGGCGCCGACGAGCTCAAGGCCGCCAAGGAAAATCTCGGCATCTCGCTCGAGCCGTTCTCGGTGCCGGATGACGTGCTGAAGGCCTGGCGCGCCGCCGGCAGCCGCGGCGCGGCGGCACGGCAGGAATGGGAGGGACGGCTCGGTGGGCTCGGCAGCCGCAAGCGCGCCGAGTTCGAGCGCCGTCTGCGTCATGAGCGTCCGGCCTCGCTCGCGAAGGCCGTGCGCGCGTACAAGAAGGAGCTGCTGGAAAAGCCGATGACCGCGGCGACCCGCAAATCCTCGGAAGCGGTGATCGAAGTCATCGCCGGCGCGATGCCGATGGAATTCCTCGCAGGCTCCGCCGACCTCACCGGCTCCAACAACAACAAGGCGAAGTCGGCCACAGCTTTCTCGGCCAAGACGCCAAAAGGCCGCTTCATCCATTACGGCATCCGCGAGCACGGCATGGCGGCTGCAATGAACGGCATCTTCCTGCATGGCGGCTTCGCGCCGAACGGTGCGACCTTCCTGGTGTTCACCGACTATGCGCGTCCCGCGATGCGCCTTGCCGCGTTGATGGGCGCCGGTGTCGTCTACGTGATGACGCACGACTCCATCGGCCTCGGCGAAGACGGCCCGACCCACCAGCCGGTCGAGCATCTCGCCGCACTTCGCGCCATTCCGAACATGCGCGTGTTCCGCCCGGCTGACTCCATCGAGGTCGCCGAGTGCTGGGAGCTTGCGCTCAATCGTATCGACGGGCCGACCGTGCTGGCGCTGACGCGTCAGAACCTGCCGCAGCTCCGCACCAATGCGCCGAACGACATTCCTTGCGCGGCCGGCGCCTACGAGCTGGTCGCCGCCCAGGGCGAAGCCAAGGCAACGCTGTTCGCTTCCGGCTCCGAGGTCGAGATCGCGGTCGCCGCCCAGAAGCAGCTCGCCGAGCGCGGCATCGCGTCACGGGTGGTCTCGGTGCCCTCGCTCGAGCTTTTGTTAGCGCAACCAGAAGCCAAGCGTGCCGAGATCATCGGCAACGCGCCGGTGAAGGTCGCGATCGAGGCCGCAGTGCGCTGGGGCTGGGATGCCGTGATCGGCCAGGATGGCGATTTTATCGGCATGCATTCGTTCGGCGCGAGCGCGCCGGCGAAGGATCTTTACAAGCATTTCGGCATTACCGCCGAGGCTGCGGTTAACGCTGTGCTGAAGCGCGTTAGCTGAGAGTTGAGCTTGCCAAAAAAAAGGACTACGTAGTCTCTCATATGATCAAGCATCGCCCGGCCGAACCGGGCGTCCGCCCTAAAAAACCCTCGCAGGCGCGCTAAGCGCGTTGTGCGGGATGATCGGGGTTATCGAACACGTCATTGAACGGTCATAAGGAGATGAAACATGGCAGTCCGCGTCGGAATTAACGGTTTTGGCCGCATCGGCCGCAACATCCTGCGGGCTATTGCCGAGTCCGGCCGCAAGGACATCGAGGTCGTCGGCATCAACGACCTCGGCCCGGTCGAGACCAACGCGCACCTCCTTCGCTTCGACAGCGTCCATGGCCGCTTCCCCGGCACCGTGACCGTCGATGGCGACTCCATCAACCTCGGCGGCGGCAAGATCAAGGTGACCGCCGAGCGCGATCCCTCGAAGCTGCCCTGGAAGGATCTCGGCGTTGACATCGCGATGGAATGCACCGGCATCTTCACCGCGAAGGACAAGGCGTCCGCGCATCTCACCGCCGGCGCCAAGCGCGTTCTCGTTTCCGCGCCCGCCGACGGCGCCGACGCCACCATCGTCTACGGCGTCAACCACGACACGCTGACCAAGGATCACCTGGTCGTCTCCAACGGCTCCTGCACCACCAACTGCCTCGCGCCGGTCGCCAAGGTGCTGAACGACCTGGTCGGCATCGAGACCGGCTTCATGACCACGATCCACGCCTACACCGGCGACCAGCCGACGCTGGACACGCTACACAAGGATCTCTACCGCGGCCGTGCGGCGGCGATGTCGATGATCCCGACCTCGACCGGCGCGGCGAAGGCAATCGGCCTCGTGCTCCCGGAACTCAAGGGCAAGCTCGACGGCGTCTCGATCCGCGTGCCGTCCCCGAACGTCTCGGTCATCGACCTCAAGATCGTCGCCAAGCGCGCCACCGACGCCAAGGAAATCAACGCGGCGATGAAGCGTGCCTCCGAGCAGCAGCTCAAGGGCATTCTCGGCTATACCAATCAGCCGAACGTCTCGATCGACTTCAACCACGATCCGCACTCCTCGACCTTCCACGAGGACCAGACCAAGGTGCAGAACGGCACGCTGGTGCGTGTGATGTCCTGGTACGACAACGAGTGGGGCTTCTCGAACCGCATGGCGGACACCGCCGTCGCGTTCGCGAAGGTGATCTAACTCCGCTCTCGTGTCCCGGACGCGATGCAGCGTGAAACGCTGCGTCGCAGATCCGGGACCCATGTCCCTCCAGCGTAGGTCCCGGTTCTGCACGGCGGCACTCCGCGCCGCTTTGCGCCCGGGACAAGAGAGTGTCCGATGACCAACAAATTCCGCACCCTCGACGACGTCGATGTGAAGGGCAAGCGCGTGCTGCTGCGCGTCGATCTCAACGTGCCCATGGACAACGGGCGCGTCAGCGACGCAACCCGGCTCGAGCGCGTTGCGCCGACCATCACCGAAATCTCGGACAAGGGCGGCAAGGTCATCCTGCTCGCGCATTTCGGCCGACCGAAGGGACGCGACCCCAAGGAGTCGCTCAAGCCGGTTGCTGAAGCGCTGTCGAAGGTCGTGAACAGGCCCGTCGCCTTCGCGGACGACTGCGTCGGCGAGCCCGCGGCCACGGCCGTAGCGGCGTTGAAGGATGGCGACATCCTGTGCCTGGAAAATACCCGCTTCCACAAGGAAGAGGAAAAGAACGATCCCGCCTTCGTCGCCGAGTTGGCGAAACTCGGGGACATCTGGGTCAATGACGCCTTCTCGGCCGCGCACCGCGCCCATGCCACGACCGAAGGCCTCGGCCACAAGCTGCCGGCCTATGCCGGCCGCACCATGCAGGCCGAGCTCGTCGCGCTGGAGAAGGCGCTGGGCTCGCCGACCAAGCCCGTCATCGCGATCATCGGCGGCGCCAAGGTCTCGACCAAGATCGATCTGCTCGAAAACCTCGTCACCAAGGTCGACGCGCTCGTGATCGGCGGCGGCATGGCCAACACCTTCCTGCACGCCCAGGGCGTTGGGATCGGCAAGTCGCTGGCCGAGAAGGATCTTGCCGCGACGGCGATCCGCATCATGGAGAAGGCGGAAGCCGCCAATTGCGCGATCATCCTGCCGGTCGACGCCACCGTCGCCTATCATTTCGCGGCGAACGCGCCCTCGCATGCCTACGGGCTCGATGCGATCCCGGCCGACGGCATGATCCTCGACGTCGGCCCGCAATCGATCGCGCGTGTCCACGCCGCCATCGACGACGCCGCCACGCTGGTCTGGAACGGACCGCTCGGCGCCTTCGAGATGCAGCCGTTCGACCGCGGAACCGTGTCGGCCGCCAAGCATGCCGCCGAGCGCACCAAGGCCAAGAAGCTGATCTCGATCGCGGGCGGCGGCGACACGGTCGCGGCCCTCAACCAGGCCCATGTGGCCGGTCAATTCACCTATGTCTCGACCGCCGGTGGCGCATTTCTTGAATGGATGGAAGGCAAGCCCCTTCCCGGCGTCGAAGTTCTGCGCACCAAGTAATCAGTCGGCCTTTTAAGTCGGCCTTGCAGGCCCAAACCGGAGAAAAAGACAGATGGCTCGGATCACGTTACGTCAATTGCTCGACCATGCAGCGGAGAACGATTACGGCGTACCGGCCTTCAACATCAACAACATGGAGCAGGCGCTGGCGATCATGGACGCGGCCAACACGGTCGACGCGCCCGTCATCATCCAGGCCTCGCGCGGTGCGCGCTCCTACGCCAACGACATCATGCTCAAGCACATGATGGACGCGGTGACCGAGATCTATCCGCACATTCCGGTCTGCGTGCATCTCGACCACGGCAACGAGGCCGCGACCTGCATGACCGCGATCCAGGCCGGCTTCACCTCGGTCATGATGGACGGCTCGCTCAAGGCCGACGGCAAGAGCCCGGCCGACTGGACTTACAATGTCGGCGTCACCAAGACCGTGACCGACATGGCCCATCTCGGCGGCATCTCGGTCGAGGGTGAGCTCGGCGTGCTCGGCTCGCTCGAAACAGGCATGGGCGACAAGGAAGACGGCCACGGCGCCGAAGGCAAGCTGAGCCACGACCAGCTCCTGACCAATCCGGACGAGGCCGTGAAGTTCGTCCAGGAGACCAAGGTGGACGCGCTCGCGATCGCGATGGGCACCTCGCATGGCGCCTACAAATTCACCCGCAAGCCCGACGGCGACATCCTCGCCATGAAGGTGATCGAGGAGATCCACCGCAAGCTGCCGAACACGCATCTCGTGATGCACGGCTCCTCGTCGGTGCCGCAGGACCTCCAGGACATCATCAACGAGTTCGGCGGCAAGATGAAGCCGACCTGGGGCGTTCCGGTCGCCGAGATCCAGCGCGGCATCAAGAACGGCGTGCGCAAGATCAACATCGACACCGACAACCGCATGGCCATGACCGGCCAGATCCGCAAGGTGTTCAAGGAGCACCCGGAAGAGTTCGACCCGCGCAAGTACCTGAAGCCGGCGATGGAAGCGATGACCAAGCTGTGCAAGCAGCGGCTCCAGGAGTTCAATACCGCAGGCCAGGCCTCCAAGTTCAAGAAGGTCCTGACCCCCGCCGAGATGGCCAAGCGCTACGCCAAGGGCGAGCTGGATCCGAAGGTGGCGTAAGGCCTTCAGCCACATCCTCCCGTCATTCCGGGACACGCGAAGCGTGGGCTATGATGCGCAATTGCGCATCTGAGAATCCATAACCACAGCCTGGGGTTATGGATTCCGGGCCTGCGCCTTTCGGCGCATCCCGGAAGGACAGAGGGCCCCCTTTACCCTGCGACGAACGTTAACTCGGCAATTGCCCGAGAACGGTCTATTTTCACAGGCAAGGGCAGCATCGTTTTGGGAGGACCTCTCGATGAATCTGACTGAGCTCAACAGGATCGCGACCGCCATGGTCGCGCCCGGCAAGGGCATCCTTGCCGCCGACGAATCCTCCGGCACCATCAAGAAGCGATTTGACGCGATCGGGGTGGAATCGACGGAAGGCAATCGCCGCGACTATCGCGAGATGCTGTTCCGCTCCAGGGAGGCCATGAGCCAGTACATCTCCGGCGTGATCCTCTATGACGAGACGATCTGGCAAGACGCGAAGGACGGCACGCCACTGGTCAAGCTGATCGAACAGAGCGGCGCCATCCCCGGCATCAAGGTCGACGAGGGCACGCAAGCCCTGCCGATGTGCCCGGGCGAGCTCGTCACCGTCGGGCTCGACAAGCTCGCCGAGCGCCTGAAGAAATATTACGAGCGCGGCGCGCGCTTCGCCAAATGGCGCGCCGTGATCGATATCGGCAGCGGCATTCCGTCGATGACCGCGATCGGCGTCAACGCCCATGCGCTGGCCCGCTACGCAGCGCTGTGCCAGGCCGCGCAGATCGTGCCGATCGTCGAGCCGGAAGTGCTGATGGACGGCGATCACGACATCGACCGCTGCTATGAAGTGACGACCCGCGTGCTCAACAAGACCTTCCAGGAATTGCGCGTGCAGCGCGTTGCGCTCGAAGGCATGGTGCTGAAGCCGAACATGGCGATCTCGGGCAAGAAGTGCGCGAAGCAGGCTCCCGTCGAGGAAGTCGCGGAGAAGACAATTCGGCTGCTGAAGGCCTGCGTGCCCGCGGCCGTGCCCGGTATCGCCTTCCTCTCCGGCGGCCAGTCGGGCGAAGAGGCGACGGCGCATCTCAACGCCATGCACAAGCTTGGCCCGCTGCCCTGGGGCCTGACCTTCTCCTACGGCCGCGCGCTGCAGGCCGCGCCGCAGAAGGCCTGGTCCGGCAAGGCCGAGAATGTCGCAGCCGGCCAAAGTGCATTCAGCCATCGCGCCCGGATGAATGGTCTGGCGTCCAAGGGCGAATGGCAAAGCAGCCTGGAAAAGAAAGCAGCCTAGATCTTGTCGAACAAATCGCCTCCGCCGCGCCCGGCGCCGCGTCTCTATCTCGCGACGCCTGCCATCGATGATCCCGCTGCGTTCGTCGCCGAGCTGCCGGGCCTGCTCGCTGCCGCCGACGTCGCGGCCGTGCTGCTGCGGCTGAAGGAGACCGACCAGCGCAACATGATCACGCGCATCAAGGCGCTGGCCCCGCCGGTCCAGAAGGCGGGCGCCGCGCTGCTCGTTGAAGGTCATGCCGAACTGGTCGCACGTGGCGGCGCCGACGGCGCGCACCTGCCCGGCATCGCCGCGCTGAAAGAGGCGCTGCCATCGCTCAAGCCCGATCGCATCGCCGGCGTCGGCGGGCTGACGACGCGGCACCATTCCATGGATGCGGGCGAGATAGGCGCGGACTACGTGCTGTTCGGCGAACCTGATGCAAAGGGCCAACGCCCGTCGTCCCAGGCGATCGCCGAGCGGCTGGACTGGTGGGCCGAGCTGTTCGAGCCGCCCTGCGTCGGCTTTGCCACCTCGCTCGAAGAGGCGCACGACTTCGCCGCCAGCGGCGCCGATTTCGTGCTGGTCGGCGAATTCGTCTGGTCCGATCCGCGCGGTCCCAAGGCCGCGCTGATCGAGGTCGACGCTGAGATCAAGAAGGCCCATGCGGCCGCGCTTGCGGGTCAGGAGCACGGCTAGCGCCCGACATGAAGCTCCCGCGCATCACCATCCTGGCCACGCTGCTGCTGACGGCGCCCGCGGCCGCGCAGCTCCAGATCACGCCGCCGGTGGCCACGCCGAGCGCCGTGCCTGAGAAAGAGAAGCCCAAGCCGCCTCCGGCCGCCAAGAAGAAGGAGGCCGCGCCGGCGCCAAAACCTTCGGCCTCGCCCAAGCCGGCCGCCTCGCCCAAGCCGGCGCTGCCCGCAACCGTGATCCCCGCACCGGCAACCGACAATCCCAATGTCGACCTGGTGTTCGGCGCCTATCAGCGCGGCCAGTACAAGACGGCGTTCGATCTCGCCACCGCCCGCGCACAAGCGGGCGACCCCAAGGCGATGACCATGCTCGGCGAGCTCTATTCCAACGCCATGGGCATCCGCCGCGACTACGCCAAGGCGCTGGAATGGTACAAGCGCGCCTCCGATGCCGGCGACCGCGAGGCGATGTTCGCGCTCGCCATGCTGCGAATTTCCGGCCGCGGCGGCTCGGTCGACAAAAGCGAGGCGGTGAAGCTGATGGCTTCCGCCGCCAAGCTCGGCGAGCCCAAGGCGGCCTATAACCTCGCGCTGCTTTACCTCGACGGCCAGACCCTGCCGCAGGACGTCAAGCGGTCCGCCGAGCTGCTGCGTCAGGCCGCCGACGCCGGCCTGCCCGAGGCGCAATACGCGCTGGCGACCTTCTACAAGGAAGGCACCGGCGTGCCGAAGGACCCGGAACGCGCGGTGCGGCTGCTCCAGGCGGCTTCACTGGCGGACAATGTCGATGCCGAGGTCGAATATGCCATCGCCATGTTCAACGGCACCGGCACGGTGAAGAACCAGCCGGCCGCCGTCGCGTTGCTCCGCAAGGCCTCCCGCCAGGGCAGCGCGATCGCGCAGAACCGCCTGGCCTGGGTGCTGATCAACGGCATGGGCACGTCCGTGGACAAGGTCGAGGGCTTTAAATGGCACCTGGTGGCGAAAACCTCCGGCAAGGGCGATCCGGAGCTCGACAAGCAATTGTCCGACCTGCCGGCCGAGGACCGGGGCAAGGCCGAGGCCGCCGCCAGAAAATGGCTCGGGACCAAATGACTTGACGCAAAGGCCCTCGCAGGGCACCCCATCCTTCAAACAGGCGCGATTTCGCGCCATTTCCCCCGATCAAGACCAGAGCACATGCTGTATTCCGCCACTATCAACGTCATGGTCAAGGCCGCGCGCCGCGCCGGCCGCAGCCTCAAGCGCGATCTCGGCGAGATCGAGCATCTCCAGGTCTCGCTGAAGGGGCCGGCCAATTTCGTCTCGCTCGCCGACAAGCGCGCCGAGGAGATCCTCTACCAGGACCTCGCCAAGGCCCGCCCCGGCTACGGCTTCATCGGCGAGGAAGGCGGCACCCGCGAAGGCAGCGACAAGAGCCACACCTGGATCGTCGACCCGCTCGACGGCACCACCAACTTCCTGCACGGCATCCCGCAATTCGCGATCTCGATCGGCCTCGTGCGCGAGGGCACGATCATTGCGGGCGTGATCTACAACCCCGCCAATGACGAGCTCTACATCGCCGAGCGCGGCAAGGGCGCCTTCCTCAACGACCAGCGCCTGCGCGTGGCCGGCCGCCGCCAGCTCAACGAATGCGTGGTGGCCTGTGGCCTGCCGCATATCGGCCGCGGCGACCACGAGGAATTCCGCCGCGAGATGACCGCGATCCAGGACCGCGTCGCGGGCCTCCGCCGTTTCGGCGCCGCCTCGCTCGACCTGGCCTTCGTCGCCGCCGGCCGCCTCGACGGCTACTGGGAGCGCAACCTGCAATCCTGGGACATCGCCGCCGGCATGATCATGGTGCGCGAGGCGGGCGGCACGGTGAGCGACATCGCAACGCCGGGCGACGCGCTGGTGACCGGGCATGTCGTGTGCGGCAACGAGTTCGTGCACGGGGAGCTGGTGAAGATTTTGCGGAAGTAGGCGTAAGGCGAAGCCCTGCGCTTCACACTCCGCCGTCATCACCCGCCTTGTGCGCACTTGCGCACTGGAGCGGGTGATCCAGTATTCCAGAGACGTTTGTTGGATACGGAAGGGCCGCGGCGTACTGGATGCCCCGCCTGCGCGGGGCATGACAGCTCGCCTTATGGCTTCACCGGCGCGGGCGGCCCGTACGCCTCGCCGTCCTTCGCCGCAGCCGGCTCCCGATCTCCCGCGAGCACGCGCTGCACCGAGACGAAGAACACCGGCACCATCAGCAGCGCCAGGATCACCACCGCGATCATGCCGCCCATCACGATGCTGCCGAGCGCCTGCTGGCTGGCGCCGCCGGCGCCGTGCGCAATCGCCATCGGCAGCACGCCGCAGATGAAGGCAAGGCCGGTCATCAGGATCGGGCGGAAGCGCAGGCGGCAGGCTTCGATGGTGGCGTCCACCAGCGGCTTGCCTTCCTTGCGCAGGTCCTTGGCGAACTCGATGATCAGAATCGCGTCCTTTGCCGCGAGGCCGATGATGGTGATCAGGCCGACGGTGAAATAGACGTCGTTGGGCAGGCCGCGCAGCATCGCCGCGGCCACCGCGCCGACGATGCCGAGCGGCACCGTGAGCAGCACCGCGAGCGGAATGGTCCAGCTCTCGTAGAGCGCGGCAAGACACAGGAACACCACGAACACCGACAGTGCCAGCAGGAACGGCGCCTGCGAGCCCGACAGTTTTTCCTGGAGCGACTGTCCGGTCCATTCATAGCCGAAGCCGCGCGGCAATTTGCCGGCAAGCCGCTCCATCTCGGCGATCGCGTCGCCCGAGGTGAAGCCGGGTTTCGCCTCGCCGGAGATGCGCACTGCCGGATAATAATTGAAGCCCGCGATCTGCGTCGGGCCGCGCGCCCATTCGACCGTGGCGAAGGACGAGAACGGCACGAGCTGGCCACGGCTGTTCTTGACGTTGTAGTTGAGGATGTCCTCGGTCCGCATGCGGTCGCGGGCATCGGCCTGCACCACGACGCGCTGCATGCGGCCGCGGTTCGGGAAGTCGTTGATGTAGTTCGAGCCGAGATTGGTCGAGATCGTGTTGTTGATGTCCTCGAAGGTGACACCGAAGGCGCCGGCCTTCTCGCGGTCGATCACGAGATTGACCACGCCGGCCTCGGGCAGGCCCTCGATATAGACCTTCTGAAGCACCGGGCTCGCATTGGCCTCCGCGATCAGCTGGTCGGCGGCGCGCATCAATGCCGGATAGCCTTTCTGGCCGCGGTCCTGGAGGCGGAACGAGAAGCCCGAGGAGTTGCCGAGATTGTCGATCGGCGGCGGCTGGAGCGCAGAGATCTTTGCATCGCGGATCGACGACGACAGATCGCGGTTGATGTCGTTGACGATCGCCGCGGCAGAGTCCTTCGGCCCGCGCTCCGACCAGTCCTTCAGCGTGATGAAGGCCTGCGCGGTGTTCATGCCCTGGCCAGAGAAGCTGAAGCCGGTGAGGAAGGTGACATCCTTCACACCCGGCCGCTCGGCGAGATATTTCTCGACCTTCTCGATGACGGCCTCGGTGCGGGGATACGACGAATCCGACGGCGTCTGCACGTCGGTGGTGACGAAGCCCTGGTCGTCGATCGGCAGGAAGCCGCCGGGCAGGCTGACGAAGGCCCAGGAGAGACCAGCCAGCAGCGCGACATAGACCAGCATCAGGCGGCCGGTCCGCTTCAGCGAGAAGCCGACGGTGCGGGAATAGCCCTCCTTGCCGCCTTCGAGCATGCGGTTGAACCAGCCGAACACGCCCCGCTTCGCATGGCCGTGGCCGGCCGCGACGGGCTTCAGAATCGTCGCGCACAGCGCCGGCGTCAGCGACAGCGCGAGGAAGGCGGAGAAGCCGATCGCGGCGACCATGGTCACCGAGAACTGGCGGTAGATGATGCCGACCGAGCCTGGGAAGAACGCCATCGGCACGAACACCGCCATCAGCACCAGCGTGATGCCGATGATGGCGCCCGATATCTGCGCCATCGCCTTGCGCGTCGCTTCCTTCGGCGGCAGGCCTTCCTCGGACATGATGCGTTCGACGTTCTCGACCACGACGATGGCGTCGTCGACGAGGATGCCGACCGCGAGCACCATGCCGAACATCGAGAGCATGTTGATGGAATAGCCGGCGAGCAGCAGCGTGGTACACGCGCCCAGCAGCGCCACGGGCACCACGATGGTCGGGATGATGGTGTAGCGGATGTTCTGCAGGAACAGGAACATCACCACGAATACCAGCACCACGGCTTCGACCAGCGTCGTCAGCACCTTCTTGATCGAGGCCTCGACCACGGGCGTGATGTTGTAGGGGATCTCGTAGGAGATGTTGGCCGGGAAGAAGCGCGACAGCTCCTTCATCTTCTCCTCGACCGCGCTCGCGGTCGCCAGCGCGTTGCCGGTCGGCGACATCAGCACGGAGAGGCCCGCGGTCGGCTTGCCGTTCAGGCGCGTGTTGAACTGGTAGCTGAGGCCGCCGACCTCGATGCGTGCGACGTCGCGCAACCGCACGGTCGAACCGTCGGCATTGGCGCGCAGGATGATGGAACCGAATTCGTCCGGCGACGAGAGCTGGCCCTTGACCAGCACCAGCGAGGAGGTGCGCTGGCTCGAGGTCGACGGCTCGGCGCCGATGCTGCCCGAAGCGACCTGTGCGTTCTGCGCGGCGATCGCCTTGTTGACGTCGTCCGCGGTCAGCCCGTAGCCGACCAGCTTTGCCGGATCGACCCAGACGCGCAAGCTACGTTCGGTCGAATAGAGCGTGGCCCGGCCGACGCCGGGGATGCGGCGGATCTCGCCGAGCACGTTGCGGATCATGAAGTCGCCGAGGCCGACTTCGTCGAGGCTGCCGTCGGTCGAGTTCAGCGTGATGATCTGGAGCACGGCGCTCGAGGCTTCCTCGATCAGGATGCCCTGCTGGATCACCGCACGCGGCAGCCGCGCTTCGACGCGCTTGATGCGGTTCTGCACCTCGACGGAGGCGGCGCTGGTATCGGTGCCCGGCTGGAAATTGGCGATGATCTCGACCTGGCCGAGCGAGTCGCTGGTCGATTCGAAATTGAGGATGCCGGAGGCGCCGTTGAGCTCCTCCTCGATCAGCCGGGTGACGCTGTTGTAGAGGTTTTCGGGCGAGGCGCCGGGATAGCTGGTCGAGATCGAGATCGAGGGCGGCGCGATGATCGGATATTGCGCGATCGGCAGCAGCGGGACCGCGATCGCGCCGATCAAGCAGATGAACAGCGCGACCACCCAGGCGAAGATCGGCCTGTCGATGAAGAAACTCGCCATGGCGCGTTACCGCGTCAGCTTCTGGGCGTGCCGATTGTCCGCGGTGGCGTCCGCTTCCGACCAGGATTGCGGCTTCACCTTGTCGCCGGCCGCGAACTTCTGGAAGCCTTCGACCACGACCTTGTCGCCGGCCTTCAGGCCCTCGGTCACGAACCAGAGTCCGTCCTGCACCGAGCCCGTGCGCACCGGCTGCACGGCGATGTGGTTGTCGTCCTTGACGACGAACACCTCGCTGCCGCCGCCGCCGTTGCGCTGGATCGCCTGCTGCGGCACCGCGATTGCGTCGCTGTCGAGTCCCTGGTCGATCCGGACGCGGACATACATGCCCGGCAGCAGCTCGCGCTTGGGATTGCGGAATTCGCCGCGCAGGGTCACCTGGCCGGTATGGGCATCGACCTTGGCGTCCGAGAACAGCAGCTTGCCGTCGAGCGAATAAAGGGTGTTGTCGTCGAGCACGAGGCGCACCTTGGCGGCATCGGCGGCGATGCGCTCGAGGTCGCCGCTCTCGAAGGCGCGGCGGAGCTGGTTGAGCTCGGTCACCGACTGGGTGAAGTCGGCATAGATCGGATCGAGCTGCTGGATGCTGGCGAGGTTGGTCTCGTTCTGCACCGCGAGCGCACCCTCGCTGACCAGCGCCGCACCGACGACGCCGTCGATCGGCGCGCGCACGGTGGCGTAGTCGAGATTGAGTTTGGCGCGCGCGAGTTCCGCCTTGCGGCCTTCGACCTCGGCATGGGCCTGACGCTCGGCCGCGATCGCCTTCTCGTTCTCGGCTTCTGGGGCAGCGCGATCCTTGGTGAGGGTGGCGATGCGGTGCGCCTGCTGTCTCGCCTGCATCAACCCGGCCTCGGCCTTGGCGACGGCCGCCTCGGTGGCCATCACCTCGACCTCGAACGGACGCGGATCGATGCGATAGAGCGCATCGCCGGCCTTCACTTCGCTGCCCTGACGGAACAGGCGCTCGACCACGATGCCGGAGATGCGCGGCCGCACGTCGGAGACGCGCGTCGGCGCGATGCGGCCCGGCAGCTCGCGCACCACGGCGCGCGGCTGCGGCTTGACGATGACGATGCTGACGTCAGGATCGGCGGGCTGGGCAGCGGACACCGCAGAGACGGATTCGTCGCAGCCCGCGAGCAGCGGCGTAAGGGCCGCGAGCATCATTGCAACGCATGCCGATCGCGCGCGAAGTCCTGACATGAAGTTAAGTGCCCCGATGTTGTTGAAACTGAAATCACGCTCCGCGCGAACCCGTTCTGGGCGATTCCATGCGGCTGATGCCGTCAAGATAGAAGGTACTTGCTGCGACGCAACGCATTGCGCGGGCGGCTCAATGCCACATGACCTATCATGCTGAGTTCAGGGCGCTTTTCGGGACTCACCGGATTGTGAGTCGGGTTCCATCACCGCGAGCTGCGACAGAAGATCGCAACGGAACGTTACGAGGGTGTGTACCCATAAAGACGATCAAAGCGTTATGCGCGTGATCCGAAGCCGACGTCACCCGCGAGAGCAACGCTCGCTCGACTAATGTCGGCCGGCTTCAGCCTCCTGCTCTAACTGCAAGATCCGTGCTCGTAGCGTGTCAAAGGTTTCTTCGGCAGCCTCGCTAAACAGCGGGTCCTCATGATTGATTGAAGCAGAAGCGATCTCGGTCCAATCCTGAGGCTCTAAAGCCTTGAGGGCGGCAGGAAAGAAATCACGATCTTCCATCATGATGTGACGCCGCTCGCTCTCTATGAAATCGCGAACGACCTTGTCCACATTTTGCCGCAGGATTTCACGATCCGCGAGGACGTAATCGACCGCTTGAGCGACGCGGCGCAAACGCTCGGTCCCCTTCTGGTGCTCAAGTGTGAGGTTACCGATCTTTGCAGCCGCAGCGGGATCGCGACGTTTTAGCTTGGCGAAGACCAGCTCCTCAAGAGGATGATGGTACATCTCGGGATAGAGTTCGAAATAGCTGATAACCGCGCGAATAACTTCGTAGTCAGGGCGGTCCCCGCGATCGAAAATTTCCAGCTCGCGCTCGAGGACGGCGAGCAGTGTCTCGATATTGCGATGTTCTCGGGACAAGCGCTCAATGATCATTGCAGCCTCCAATGAAGTCATTGAGAAAAAATTACATTAGCGTGAAAACATCTCAGCGCTTTGCGCTAGATCAAACCCGGGCCGGAAAGGGAAAAGACGTTATGTCATTGACCAGGGGTCAGTGGGTCACAATGGCTTTCCTGAGGCATTCAGATGTGTTGGCGCCGCGCAGCCTCATCACATTCACCCGCCTTTTGGACCCAACCCGGACCTCTGGCGAGGTCCGCTATCGCGCCTATCAGGGGCGCCGCGAACCTCATACCCTTCCCTGATCTTCGGCGCGAAATTGACGTGTACTCGCCCTAACCCGCCTTCATCCGGTAGTGGCTGACACCCCATTCGCTGCCATCGGCGTAGCCGAACAGCCCTGATGTCGCGAGGAAGAACCAGCGCCAGCGTCGCATCCACAAAGCGGTCTCCTCGCCATGGACGCTGCGCAGGGACGCTTCGATCGTGTCGCGATGCGCATCGAAATTGGCGAGCCAGTCGTTCGCGGTGCGCTGATAGTGTGTACCGCTCCAGCACCATTCCTTCTCGATCCTGAAGACGTCGCCGAATTGCCTGACGAGGTGATGGCTCGGCATCAATCCATCCATGAAGACATGCTGCGCGATCCAGTCCTCGCGATTGGCGCGGTCGAACAGATGAGAGCCGGAACGATGGGTGACGATGTGCATGAAGAAGCGCCCGTCAGGCGCGAGCCAGGACCGCACGCGCGTCATCAGCTTGCGCCAGTTCATCATCTGCTCGAACATCTCGACCGAGACGATGCGGTCGAACTCCCCATCGGGCGCGAACACGTTCATGTCCGCGGCGACCACGCGCAGGTTCAACAGCCCGCGCAGCCGCGCCTGCTCCTCGACATAGGCGCGCTGGGCCTGCGAGTTCGACACCGCCGTCACCTTCGCATGCGGGAACCGCCGCGCCATCCACAGCGACAGCGAGCCCCAGCCGCAGCCGAGCTCGAGGATGGTCTGGCCGTCGGCGAGACCGGCGTGCTCGACGGTCTGGCGCAGCGCCTCCTCCTCCGCCTCCTGCAGGGTGCTCGCATCGGACTTGTAGAAGCAGGACGAATAATTGCGGTTGGGGCCGAGCACCTCCGCAAAGAACGCCGCGGGCACCTCGTCATGCCCGGCATTGACGGCATCCGCGTCCCCGGCGATCGGCCGCAGGATCATCCGCCCGGCGAAGGCGGCATCGTCGGCCGCGCCCAACGCGGACATGCGCGTCGCCGTGCGCGAGCACAGGCGCTGGATCGCGGCGCGGATCACGACGTCCGGCAGCGGCACGCGTTCGGCAGTCCCGAAGATCGCGGAAACGACGCTCATGCGATCACTCCGTTGATCAGGTCTCGTTGTGGCGGCGGCGGAAGGAACGGGCAGGTTCGGGCGTTGCCACCGGCCCGGCGGGCTCTGAGGTCCAGACAGGATCGACCGCGCCGCAGATGCTGCCGCGCCACCCAGGCGAGCGCCATCCGGACCGCGAGCAAGAGCGCGATGACGGCCACTCCCCAGGATTCGTCACCATGCAAAAAATCCGACCTAAGCCTGCGGAATGCCGAAGTTTTGCAAATTGCGCCTCTATCAAAGCGCGGTTTCAGCTTTGGGTTCCGAGAGCTCTCCACGAAATCGGCACATCCGGCGCTTTTTTTGGGCTGCCGCTGTGCCATAGTGCGCCCCGCAAGCAAGTTCGTAACGGATGATACCGGCCATGCCGCCAGGCGCCTCGCCCCGCTCCCCCATCGATATCGAATATACCAAGCTATCCTCGCCCAGCGTTTTCCTGGTGCGGATGCTGGTCTTTCTGGTGCTGTGCACCCTGGTCGGCGTGGTGCTCTACAAGCAGATCATCCTGGCCTTCTTCGCCAATCCCGGCCTCAATGCCCTGATCGGCGGCGTGCTGTTCATCGGCATCATCCTGGCCTTCCGCCAGGTGATCCGGCTCTACCCCGAAGTCTCCTGGGTCAACAATTTCCGCATCGCCGATCCCGGCCTGGCGCCGTCCCGGCACCCGAAACTGCTGGCGCCGATGGCCATGATCCTCGGCGGCGAGCGCACCGGGCGGATGACGATCACCCAGACCACCATGCGGCACCTGCTCGATTCGATCGCGACCCGCCTGGACGAGGCCCGGGACATCTCCCGCTACATGACCGGCTTGCTGGTCTTCCTCGGCCTGCTCGGCACCTTCTGGGGCCTGATCGAGACGGTCGGTTCGGTCGGCAAGGTGATCGACGGGCTCAAGGTCGGGGGCGATTCCGGCGCCCTGTTCGACACGCTGAAGGAGGGCCTCGCCGCCCCGCTCGGCGGCATGGGCATCTCGTTCTCGAGCTCGCTGTTCGGCCTCGCCGGCTCGCTGATCCTCGGCTTCCTCGATCTGCAATCGAGCCAGGCCCAGAACCGCTTCTACACCGACCTCGAAGACTGGCTCGCCACTACCGTGCGCGAATATGGCCACGGCGAGGTTGCGGTCGCAGCCGCCGGTGGCAGCGGCGGCGTTGCCAGCGGCGAGCTCCAGGCCGCCGTCGAGCGCTTACGCTCCGTGCTCGAGGAAGGCAGCGCCAGCCGCGGCACCACGGCGGCAATGGCGAGCCTTGCCGAAGCCATCCAGGCGCTGGTCTCGCACATGCGGACCGAGCAGCAGATGATCCGCGAATGGGCCGACGGCCAGGGCGAGCAGAACCGCGAGATCCGCCGCCTGCTGGAGCGCATCGCGCGCCAGCCCGAGAAGGGCTGAGCCGCGCAAGAAGTATCGTGCGCCGGACGCAGCGCAGCACGCAGTGATGCGCTGCTGAGCCGGGGCCCAGAGAAACAAGGAATGGGTCCCGGCTCTGCGCAGCAGCGTTGCACGCTGCAGCGCGTCCGGGACACGAGAGAACGGAGACGACAATGGCTCTAGCCCGCGGCCGCCGCAGCGAAGCCGGCTTCAACTACTGGCCCGGATTCGTCGACGCGCTGTCGACGCTGGTGCTGTCGATCGTGTTCCTGCTGTCGGTGTTCCTGGTCGTGCAGTTCTTCCTGTCGCAGGAGGTCACCGGCAAGGACAAGGCGCTGGAGCAGCTCAACGCCAAGATCGCCCAGCTCAACGAGCTCTTGTCGCTGGAGAAGCTCGGCAAGCTCACGCTGGACGACCAGGTCTCGCAATTGAAAGCGGGCCTCGCCTCGGCCGAGACCGAGCGAGATCGCATCAAGGGCCTCTATGACGGCCTCGCCGCTGCCGGCAACGACGCCCAGGGCAAGACCACCGAGCTCGGCAAGGCGCTGGACTCGGAGAAGGCGGTCTCGGCGCGGGCGCTGGCGCAGATCGAGGTGCTGAACCAGCAGATCAGCGCGCTGCGCCGGCAACTGGCCGCGCTGGAGGAGGCGCTCGACGCCAGCGAGAAGCGCGACAAGGAATCGCAGAACCGCATCGCCGATCTCGGGTCTCGCCTGAATGTCGCGCTGGCGCAGCGCGTGCAGGAATTGTCGCGTTATCGCTCGGAGTTCTTCGGCCGCCTGCGCACCATTCTGGGCAATCGCCCTGACATCCGCATCGTCGGCGACCGCTTCGTGTTCCAGTCCGAAGTGTTCTTCGACACCGGCCAGGCGACACTTCTGCCCGAGGGCCGCGCCGAGCTCGACACATTGGCGACCGCGCTGATCGATCTCGACAAGAAGATCCCGAGCGAAATCCCCTGGGTGCTGCGCGTCGACGGCCACACCGACATACGCCCGGTCAGCGGCGCGAATTTCAAATCGAACTGGGACCTGTCCGCGGCGCGCTCGATCTCGGTGGTGCAATATCTGATCTCGCTCGGCGTGCCCGCCCAGCGCCTCGTCGCAGCCGGCTTCGGCGAATTCCAGCCGCTCGACACCGCCAACACGGAAGAGGCCTACAAGCGCAACCGCCGCATCGAGCTGAAGCTGACGGAGCGGTAGTGAGCGCCCTCCGCCTCCGCCCCTACCGCCCCGAGGACGAAACCGCCTCGATCGACCTCTGGCATCGCACCTGGCAGCAAGCCTATCCGCAGATCGATTTCGCCGCGCGGCTGGACTGGTGGCGCGAGCGCTGGCGCAAGGATCTGGTGCCGAAAGCCTCGATCGTGGTCGCAGAAGCGGACGGCGTTCTGACCGGCTTCGTCACCATCGACGGCGAAGGCTATCTCGACCAGCTCGTGGTCGATCCCGCGCACTGGGGCTCGGATGCGGCCAGGCTGCTGGTGGATGAGGCCAAGCGCCTGTCACCGTCGGGCGTCACGCTGCTCGTCAACAAGGACAATGCCCGCGCCATCCGATTCTACGAGCGCAACGGCTTTGCCCATGCCGGAGACGATTTGAACCCGACCTCGGGACGGCCGGTGCTGAAGATGACATGGCGGGCGTGACGAGGTTTGCTGCCGCCCCCCTCCGCTGTCATGCCCCGGCTTGCCGCCTTCGCTGAAGCTTCGGCGTGCCGAGCGCTCGTGTGGGCCTCGGCGTAGCCTTGGCGGAGCCGGGACCGAGACATCCAGTACGCCGCGACTTCTCCGAATCCCACTACTGTCTCTGGAATACTGGATCACCCGCTTTCTTGTTTAGCCCGGACAGATCACTGACGGGTGTTCGGAGACATAGCTGACACATCAACATTGGCTGGATTGGTCCGATTCGGGAGGCCGTCCATGCCTTGGAGCGAGGTGTCAGTGATGGATCAGCGCCACGAGTTTGTGCGGCTGGCTTTGCAGGAGGGCGCCAACCGGCGCGAACTGTGCCGTCGGTTCAACATCAGTCCTGACGTCGGCTACAAGTGGCTGGCGCGCTGGCAGGCCGGCGATCGGGAGCTGGCCGACTGTTCCCGGCGCCCGCATGCGATGCCCAAGCGGAGTGAGGCTGCGGTCGAGGCAGAAGTCCTGGCTGTACGCGACAAGCATCCGGCTTGGGGAGCACGGAAGATTGCCCATTGCCTGAAGCGGGGCGGGCAGACGGTGCCTGTGCCATCAACGGTGCACCAGATCCTGTGTCGGAACGACCGGATCAAACCGAGTGAGAATGCGCCGCCCAATCCGGGCCACCGGTTCGAGAAGGAAGCTCCCAACCTGCTGTGGCAGATGGACTTCAAGGGTCACCTGCCGCTCGCCAATGGGACGCGGTGCCATCCGCTAACGATCGTCGACGATCACTCGCGCTACGTGCTGTGCCTGAAGGCATGTGCCGACGAGCAGCGCCTCACCGTGCAGAATCACCTGTCGACGACGTTCCGCTGCTATGGCCTGCCGGAGGCCTTCTACACCGACAATGGCTCACCCTGGGGCGATACGTCCGGCATTCGTTGGACCGGACTGAAGGTGTGGCTGCTCAAGCTTGGCGTCAGGGTGGTGCACGCAAGGCCATGCCACCCACAGGCCCGCGGCAAGAACGAACGCTTCCATCGCACCCTGAAGGCCGAGGTGTTTGCAATGCGCCGCTTCCGAACTCTCCCGGAAGTCCAGCGCGCCTTCGACGCCTGGCGGCCGGTCTACAATCTGGAGCGGCCTCACCAAGGCCTCGATATGCAGGTCCCTGCCGATCGCTTCCGGCCAAGTGCTCGCCCCATGCCGGCCCGCGTTCCGAACGTCGAATACGACAGCGGCGAGATCGTGCGCAGGGTCTCATCGACAAGACCCTACATCTCCTTCAAGGGACACTTCTGGAAAGTTCCCCAGGCCTTCGCCCGCGAACGCCTTGCCATCCGGCCGCTGGATCGTGACGGCCACTACGGAATCTTCTTCGCCAGCTGGCAGGTCGCATCGATCGACTTGACCAATGGCCAACCTGTCAGTGATGTGTCCGAACAGGTGTCAGCCATGTCTCCGGGCTAAACATTTCGCGGGTGATGACACCGTCAGTGAGGCGACAGTCAGGAGCCCCTCACGCCCCCTCGAACTGCAACCTCGCGAGCCTCGCATAGAGCCCGTTCTTGGCGACGAGCTCCGCGTGCGTGCCCTGCTCGACGATCTTGCCCTGGTCCATCACCAGGATGCGGTCGCAGGAGAGGACGGTGGCGAGACGATGGGCGATCACCAGCGTGGTGCGGTGTCGCATCAGCTCTTCCAGCGCGGTCTGCACCAGCGTCTCGCTTTCGGCATCGAGCGCGGAGGTCGCTTCATCGAGCAGCAAGAGCGGCGCATCGCGCAGGATCGCGCGCGCGATGGCGATGCGCTGGCGCTGGCCGCCGGAGAGCGTGACGCCGCGTTCGCCGAGCGGGGCCTCGAAACCTTCGGGCAGGCGGCGGATGAACTCGGCGGCATGCGCGAGTTCGGCGGCACGCTCGACCTCGGCATCGGTCGCATCGGGCCGGCCGAAGCGGATGTTCTCGCGGGCGCTCGCGGCAAACACGTTGGATTCCTGCGGCACCAGTGCGATGCGCAAGCGGAAATCGCGCGGGTCGGCGGATTTGACCGGCACGCCGTCGAGGGAGATCGCGCCGCCCCGCGGGTCGTAGAAGCGCAGCAGGAGATGAAAGATGGTGCTCTTGCCGGCGCCTGAGGGCCCGACGATCGCGACCTTCTCGCCGGGGCGCACGGTGAACGACACGGCATCGAGCACATTGACGTGAGGCCGCGCCGGATAAGCGAAGCTGACCTGGTCGAAGCCGACCTCGCCGCGCGCCGGCACGGGCAGCGCGCGCGGTGACGCCGGCGCGGTGATCTCGGGCCGCACATGCAGGATCTCGAACAGCCGCTCGGCGGCGCCGGAGGCGGCCGAGACTTCGCCCCAGACCTCGCTGAGCTGGCCGAGGCCGGCCGCGGCAAACGCCGCATAGAGCACGAACTGGCCGAGCCGGCCCGGCGAGATCGTGCCGATCAGGACGTCATGCGAGCCGATCCAGAGGATCGCGACCACGCTTGCGAACACGATGAAGATGATGATGGCGGTGAGCACGGCGCGGGCCTGCGTGGAGGTGCGCGCGGCTTCATAGGCCTGCTCGACCTCGCCGCCAAAACGCTTCTCGGCGAGCCCTTCGCTGGTATAGGCCTGCACGGTGCGGATGGCGCCGACCAACTCGCCCGCATAGGCGGAGGCATCGGCCAGCGTGTCCTGCGCATTGCGCGACAGACGCCGCACCCAGCGCCCGAACGCGACCAGCGGCAGCACGATCAGGGGAATGGCGAGCAGCACGAAGCCGGAGAGGCGCGGGCTGGTGATCACCATCATCGCCGCCGCACCGAAGAACATCATGAGATTGCGCAGCGCGATCGAGACGGAGGCACCGACCGCGGACTTGATCTGGGTGGTGTCGGCCGTGAGCCGCGACACCAGCTCACCGCTGCGCGCGGAATCGAAGAAGGCCGGCGAGAGCGAGAGCAGATGCGCGAAGACGTCGCGCCGGAGGTCGGCGACGATGCGCTCGCCGATCGTCATCACGAGGTAGTATCGCGAGGCGCTGGCAAGCGCGAGCACGGCGACGACCGCGATCATCACGGAGAAGTAGCTGTTGATCAGCGCGATGCCTTCCGGCGTCAGGCCGAAATCGATCATCCGCCTCACAGCGATCGGCACCAGTAGCGTCGTCAGCGCCGCGACCGTGAGCGCGACGAAGGCGAGTGCCGCGCGGCCGCGATAGCGGGCCACATAGGGCGCGAGCGCCAGCAGCGGCCGCAGCTTCGCGCGGCCCTTCGCCGGCGTCTCGATCAACTCGGCTTCGATCGACGGGGCCTCAGGCCCGGCGCGCTCGTCGCGGTACTGGTCGTCAAGCCGTTCCACAGCGCTCATGAGATCGGACCCAAGGAGACATATTAGCTCCACATAGGCCGCTGCGGGGGGAGTGGCAAATCCGGGATGTCCCTTAGGGGACGGCCCGGTTCTCCTTTGCCCACAATGGCTTGTTTTAAAGGGGCCTGTGGGGTATAGACCCCGCCAAATCCGTCATTCGATAGCCACTCAAGACAGGCGCCGGGCGCCGAGGAATTGCCATGAAAGCCGAAATTCATCCGAATTATCATACGATTAAGGTCGTGATGACCGACGGAACCGAGTACCTGACCCGCTCCACCTGGGGCAAGGAAGGCGACACGCTGAACCTCGACATCGACCCGAAGTCGCACCCGGCCTGGACCGGCGGCAACGCCCAGCTGATGGATCGCGGCGGCCGTGTCTCGCGCTTCCAGAAGAAGTTTTCGGGCTTTCTCAAAAAGGATTGATCCCGCCCGCAAGGCTGGACACGAAAAACGCCCCCGGTCAGACCGGGGGCGTTTTTGTTTTGCCGTCATTCCGGGGCGCGACGAAGTCGCGAGAATCCATACTCCCGATCGTGGTTATGGATTCCGGGCCCGCGCCAAGAGGCGCGTCCCGGAATGACGACCGTGATTGTTGATAGACCTTACCGCTCGAACGCGGCCTTCAGCGCGTTGAGCTGCGGCACCAGCGGGTTGCCGATCGCCACGTATTCGACCGGCGGGGTGTGGATGGTGGTGTCGAGGCGGCGCACGCGGGTCTGAAGGCTCATCGAGCGATGGATCAGATCCTGCAGCTGCGAGGGCAGCTTCTCGACGGTATCGGACGGGCCGGGATCGGCGGCGCTGAGCTTGACCTTGGTCTTCTCGCGATTGGCCTGGCTCAGCGTCATCTCGCCTTCCTTCACCGCGCGGTGCAGCAGCAGCCATGAGGCAAGCTGCATCAGGCGGGTGGTCAGGCGCATGCTCTCGGTCGCATAGGTGAGGCTGACGGCGCGATCGAGCGCCTTGGCCTCGGTGCGGCCGGCGCCATCGAGATAGGCGGCCGTCTCTTCCACCAGGTCCATGCCCTCACGGAACAGGACGCCGAACGCCGCAGAATTGGTGAACCGCTCGCTGAGTTGAACGAGAGCACCTTCGGCTTGCAAACGTTCCATGGTTAACGCCCCTTACGCAACTGTCTGACTGTCCGGCTTTGGCGCCGGCTTATGATGAACAAATCATTGCGCGAGCCGGACGCGGAGTCCAGCGACAAGCGCGGATATGGTTTCCGCGCGTCTTTCCTCGGAATTCAACCGGAACGGGACCCAAAAAGGCAAAAAAAGAGCCGCCGGAGACCGGCGGCTTTGAAAGTTGATAACAGGGAGGCGTCAAACAGAGTGGACAGGAGCCACTCGGTGTCCAAACGAGGACAGCTCCAGTCATAAACCCGAAAGCTTAATTGGAAGTAAACGAGCTAATTTTTTGAGAGTTCGTTAGCCATGTCGGTCACTGGCCGAGGGGGCGGCGGAACAAACTCGGCACTCGTCATTCCGGGGCGCCACGAAGTCGCGAGCTTTGATGCGCAATTGCGCATCTGAGAATCCATAGCCACAGGCGGATGCGGTGGCCCGGCTCAGCCTGCCCGTTTCAACTGCCCGTGATTATGGATTCCGGGCTCGGCGCTGCACGCCGCCCCGGAATGACGACGCGAGATAGTTTTGCGCGAAGCATGGGTCCCGTCTCTGCGGAGCAGCGCTACGCGCTGCACCGCGTCCGGGACACGAGAGGTGAGCGCTGGGCCCTACTTCTTGAAAAAACTATCCGCCGCATTGCGCGAGGCTCGCTTCTTGGTGGCGGCTTCCTCGAGCCTTGCGATCTCGGTGTTGAGCAGCGCCACGCGCTCGGTCAGTTCTTCCACTGACAGGAGTGAGAGATCCTGTCCGATTTCATGGCTGACCTTCTTGCGCGGCTTGTCGTCGTCCTCGATGGCCATGTGTCCTCCCGGGCAGTCCTGTCCTGAACGACGCCGATCTGGCGCTTTCCGAGCCGAAATGGTATCGCTTCTGCACAAGGAGAATTTGCAGTGACTTTCGCGAGCGCGCAACACCTGACGCGAATGCCCCGGCCCGACCGCAAGGAGGTTGACCGGACGGGATAAGCGCGCGTCCACGCGCGTGAGGCATGAGCCGACCCCAAGCCCTTCCGATCATGCGGGAGGGCTTTTGATTTTTCGTCGGTCGGCATCACCAAACGCGAAAGACCGCAGTCATGACCAAAATTCTCATCACCAGCGCCCTTCCCTACGTGAACGGCGTCAAGCATCTCGGCAATCTCATAGGCTCGCTCCTCCCTGCCGATGTCCATGCCCGCTTCAGGCGGCAGATCGGCGACGACGTGCTCTTCATCTGCGCCACCGACGAGCACGGCACGCCGGCCGAGCTCGGCGCCGTTCGCGCCGGACAGGATGTCCGCACTTTCTGCGACGCGCAGCACGCAATCCAGGCCGACATCTACCGCCGGTTCGGCCTCTCCTTCGACCATTTCGGGCGAACCAGCTCGCCACAGAACAGCGCTCTGACGCAGCACTTCTATCGCAGGCTCGACGATGCCGGATTGATCGAGGAACGTAAGTTGCCGCAGGTCTGGTCACCCACGGACGGCCGCTTCCTGCCGGACCGCTACGTGCTCGGCACCTGCCCGCATTGCGGCGACCCGTCCGCGCGCGGTGATCAATGTGACCAGTGTGGCGCGCTGCTCGATCCGCCCGAACTGATCGACCCGCGGTCTGCGCTGTCGGGCGACCGGGCGCTGGAGGTCCGAGAAAGCCGCCATCTGTTCCTGCGCCAGTCGCAACTTGTCGGAGCGTTGAGCGCGTGGATCGATAGCCGCTCCGGCTGGCCCTCCTTCGTGGTATCGACCGCGAAAGGCTGGCTGACAGCCGATCTGCGCGATCGCTGCATCACGCGCGATCTGGCCTGGGGCATCCCGGTTCCGCGACAGGGATTCGCCGACAAGGTCTTCTATGTCTGGTTCGACGCGCCGATCGGTTACATCGCCGCCACCCAGGAATGGGCCGCCGCCGCGCCGAGCCGCGACTGGCGAAAATGGTGGTGGCAGGCCGATGACGTCCGCTACGTCCAGTTCCTCGGCAAGGACAACATCCCATTCCACACCGTGAGCTTCCCGGCGACGCTGATCGGCTCGAACGAGCCGTGGAAGAGCGTGGACGTGATCAAGGGATTCCACTGGCTCAATTACGAGGGCGGCAAGTTCTCGACCAGCCGCAATCGGGGCATCTTTACCGACCAGGCCCTGGAGGAATTGCCCGCCGATCTCTGGCGCTGGTGGCTGGTCGCCAACGCGCCCGAGAGCGCCGACACCGATTTCAACGTTGCCAGGTTCGTCGCCGACGTGAACAAGGATCTCGCCGACATCTTCGGCAACCTCGTCAATCGCATTGTCAGCTTTGCCCATCGGGCCTTCGACGGCCGGATTCCGGAAGGCGGCGCTCCTGACGAGGCCGAGCACCTGCTCGCACGGGAACTGGAGCAGCGTATCGCGACGCTGCGACGCCACCACGAGGCGCTCGAGTTTCGTGCCGCGGCCGCCGCAACGCGTGCGATCTGGGATGTGGCGAACGCTTACCTGCAGCATGCCGCGCCGTGGACGGCCATCAAGTCCGATCGGCTTCGCGCGGCGATCGTGACGCGAACAGCCCTCAATCTGGTCCGCACCTGCGCCGTGCTGGCGTGGAGTATCGTGCCCAGCCTGTCGGAAAATGTGCTGCACGCCTTCGGTGGCGAAGATGCCGCGCCACGCTGGCCCCGTGGCCCAATTGCGGACCTGCTCGACGGCGGCGCCGGCACAGCGATCGCGCCGATCGGTCCACTGGTCGAAAAAATCTCTCCCGAAAGAGCAAGCCATCTGGCGGCGCGGTTCGGGCCTTAATGTCGTTTCACTTCGGCGGAAAAAGGCGATATGCCATTCGCCGAATTCATTCATCCAAGGACACATCATGGACAAGCTGCCCGCGCAAATGACCGTGGTCGCCATCTCCAAGCCCGGCGGACCGGAGGTGCTGGTGCCGGAACAACGTGCCGTTCCGCAGCCCGGTCCCGACGAGATCCTGGTCAAGGTGCAGGCCGCGGGCGTCAACCGGCCCGACGTGGCGCAGCGCTCCGGCGCCTATCCGCCGCCGCCCGGCGCCAGCGACCTGCCGGGGCTCGAGATCGCCGGCGAAGTGGTGGCGGTCGGCAGCAACGCCAAACGGCACAAGATCGGCGACAAGGTGATGTCGCTGGTCGCCGGCGGCGGTTATGCGCAGTACTGCATCGCGCAGGACGCCCAGGCGATGAGCGTGCCGCCGGCGCTGTCGATCAAGGAAGCCGGCGCGCTGCCGGAAACCCTGATGACGGTCTGGCACAACCTGTTCGAGCGCGGCGGCCTGAAGGCCGGCGAGACGCTGCTGATCCATGGCGGCTCCTCCGGCATCGGCACCATGGCGATCCAGCTTGCGAAAGCCTTTGGCGCGAAAGTGTTCGTCACCGTGGGATCGCAGGACAAGATCGATGCCTGCCTCAAGTTAGGTGCCGACCGCGCCATCAACTACAAGACCGAGGACTTCGTCGCCGTGGTCAAGGCGGAGACCAATAATACCGGCGCCAACCTGATCCTCGACATGGTGGCCGGCGAGTATGTCGACCGCAACTATGATGCCGCGGCGGTCGACGGCCGCATCGTGCAGATCGCAACCCTCAACGGCCCCAAGGTCAGCGTCAACATCGCCAAGGTGATGGTGAAGCGCCTGACCCATACCGGCTCGACCCTGCGCCCCCGTAGTAATGCGGACAAGGCGGCCATGGTGGCCGCAATCGAGGCGAAAGTGATGCCGCTGTTGCGCGAAGGCCGCGTCAAGCCGCTGATGGACAGCAGTTTCCCGCTGGAAAAGGCATCCGATGCGCACCGGCGCATGGAGACCTCGGCACATATTGGCAAAATTGTGTTGGAGGTCTAGGCCAACGGCCCATCAGGCAAGGCGGAAACCCTTTGATTTTCCTCGCTTTCGTGGCATCTATCGCGACGCGCCGAACCATCTTGCTCCGTTCGGAAAACGCCTTGCACTGACCATCTTGCACTGAAGAGTTTGCGTCGAACGCGGAGAACCGACCTTGCGTCTGATCAGGTGCCTCGCGCCCATAGCGCTGGGCCTCATGATTCTCGTCGCCGCATCCCAGGCGCGCGCGCTGGATGCCGTCAGCGTCCGCGGCGACGCGCCCGCGATCGACCTCACCGGCGTGCTCGAGCATCAGCGCAGTGACGCCGATCGCATCCAGGTCTCCACCGCACCCGGCACCGACGGCATCGTCCGCCGCATCGAGGTGCGCGCCCGCGAGGGCGGCCAGAACTGGGTGGTGTTCGCGCTCGCCAACAACACCGACGACCAGCTCGACCGCCTGATCGTCGCCCCGCATTACCGCATCGTCTCGTCGGGCCTGCTGTGGCCCGACCTCGGGCTGTCGCGCATCGCGACCATCACGCCCTCGATCGGCGACCGCCCGGAGCGCCAGGAGAGCGCGACGGCCGACGTGTTCCGCATCACGCTCGATCCCGGCGCCGTCGTCACCTTTGTCGCGGAACTGCGCACCGACAAGCTGCCGCAGCTCTATCTGTGGGAGCCCGAGTCCTACAAGGACAAGGTCAATTCCTTCACGCTCTACCAGGGCATCGTGATCGGCATCTCCGGGCTTTTGGCGCTCGTGCTCACCATTCTGTTCGTGGTGAAGGGCAGCATCATGTTCCCGGCCGCCGCGGCGCTGGCCTGGGCGGTGCTGGTCTATATCGGCGTCGATTTCGGCTTCTGGGGCAAGGTGCTCGATATGTCGAACAACGCCGAGCGCATCTGGCGCGCGGCGGGTGAAGCGATATTGGCGGCGACGCTGCTGGTGTTCCTGTTCGCCTATCTCAACCTCAGTCGATGGCACGTGCGCTATTCGCACATTACGGTGCTCTGGCTTGCCTTCCTGGGTTCGCTGGTGGCGCTGGCCTTGTTCGACCCGGCGGTGGCTTCCGGCATCGCCCGCATGTCGCTGGTGCTGATCGCCTTCGCTGGCTTCGCGCTGATCGTCTACCTCTCCACACATGGCTTCGACCGCGCGGTGCTCTTGATCCCGACCTGGTTCCTGCTGGTGGTCTGGGTGGTCGCGGCCGGCATGACGGTCGCGGGCTCCGTCACCAACGACATCGTCGGCCCGGCTCTGCTCGGCGGCCTCGTGCTGATCGTGATGCTGATCGGCTTCACGGTGATGCAGCACGCCTTTGCCGGCGGCAGCGCCAGCACCGGCGTCGTCTCCGACATCGAGCGGCGGGCGCTGGCGCTGGCCGGCTCCGGCGATCTGATCTGGGACTGGGACGTCTCCGCCGACAAGGTGTTCACCAGCCCGGAGACCGAAGCCCTGCTCGGCCTCAAGCGCGGCACGCTGGAAGGCCCGGCCGCCTCATGGCTTGAGGTGCTGCATCCGCTCGACCAGGACCGGTTCCGCGCCGCGCTCGACAGCGTGCTCGACCAGCGCCGCGGCCGCCTGGTGCAGGATTTCCGGCTGCGCACGCCGGACGGTCATTTCATGTGGTTCGCGCTGAAGGCGCGCCCGGTGGTCGGCTCGGACGGCGAGGTCTCGCGCGTGGTCGGCACGCTGACCGACGTCACCGAGCTGCGCAACGCCGAGGAGCGCCTGCTGCACGATTCCGTGCATGACAACCTCACCGGCCTGCCCAACCGCAAACTGTTCATGGACCGGCTGGGTGCGGTCGCGCATTTCGCCAAGACCATGCCGACGCTGCGGCCGACGCTGATGGTGATCGACCTCGACCGCTTCAAGCAGGTCAACGATTCCGTCGGCATCGCGGTCGGCGACTCGATCCTGCTGACGCTGGCCCGCCGCCTCACCCGCATCCTGAAGCCGCAGGACACGCTGGCGCGGCTCGCCGGCGACCAGTTCGGCCTGATCCTGCTCTCGGAGCAGGACCCTGCCCGCATCACCGCCTTCGCCGAAACCATCCGCAAGACCATCCGCGCCCCGATCGCCTTCAACGACCGCGAGATTTTTCTCACCGCCTCGATCGGGCTGGCGCTGTCCGATCCGCAGACACAATTGACGGACGAGATCATCAAGGACGCCGAGCTTGCGATGTATCATTCCAAGCGCATCGGCGGCGACCGCATCGACGTCTACAAGCCGGCGATGCGCGCGCGAAAGACCGACCGCCTGACGCTGGAGAGCGAGCTGCGCCGCGCCATCGAGCGGCAGGAGCTCACGATCCTGTACCAGCCGATCGTGCGGCTGGAGGATCGTTCGATCGCCGGCTTCGAGGCGCTGGTGCG
Organism: Bradyrhizobium sp. 613_E4_N2_2; assembly: GCF_052075995.1. Taxonomy (NCBI): domain Bacteria; kingdom Pseudomonadati; phylum Pseudomonadota; class Alphaproteobacteria; order Hyphomicrobiales; family Nitrobacteraceae; genus Bradyrhizobium; species Bradyrhizobium sp. 613_E4_N2_2. The sequence goes on along the minus strand of NZ_CP197234.1, from coordinate 1,238,660 downwards.
CTGGGATCATCCGAAGCTCGGACGCATGGCGCCGTCGGAATTCATCAGCATCGCGGAAGAGACCGGCCTGATCGTCGACCTCGGCATGTTCGTGCTCGACCAGACCGCAAAGCAGCTTTCGGTGTGGCAACGCGCGATGCGCTCGCGCGAGCCGATCTTCGCCTCCGTCAACGTCTCCTCGCGGCAGCTCTTGCGCCACGACCTGATCCACGACATCCGCACCGTGCTGTCGCGCTCCTCTGTGGCGCGCGGCACGCTGAAGCTGGAATTGACGGAATCGCTGGTGATGGAGAACCCGGAGCACGCAGCCCAGATGCTGACGCGCATCCGCGAGCTCGGCACCGGGCTGTCGCTCGACGATTTCGGCACCGGCCATTCCTCGCTCGCCTATCTCCAGCGCTTCCCGTTCGACACCATCAAGATCGACCAGTCGTTCGTGCGCACCACCAACCGCGGCACCCGTCCGGTGATCCTGAAGTCGATCATCGCGCTCGCGCATGACCTCGGCATGGACGTGGTCGCGGAAGGCGCCGAGACAGACTCCGACGCGGTCGAGCTCTACCAGATGGGCTGCGAATACGCGCAGGGCTTCGCCTTCGGCGAGCCGATGGACGCGGACGCGGCGATGCGTCTGCTCACGGAAGTGCGGCTGGAAGCGGCGAGTTAGCGCTTATCTTCTTCCGCTCTCCTCCCGGAAAGGGTCGCTCGCAAAGCGAGCGTGGGGTGCCGCACCGGCGCGCTCATGCCGGGCTTGATCCAGATCAATGGGCCCTGCTCGACCACCATGAAAGATGGCACGCAGCATTCGATCCAGAACGGCTTCGTCATCGAGGTCACTGGGCTCGCAGCTGTCGTTCTCAGAATGAGCAGACCACGCGTCTTTCTCAGGAGTCACGGATGACTCGGCACCTTTTCTACGCGATGACCCTCATCGGCACCGGAGTGTTCCTCGCCTCATCGGCCGAAGCAGTGACAGCCGCACGATGCGAGGATCGAGGCGCAAATTGCCTCGGCACATGTGCCGACTACACCGGCGGGGCCGGTGACGTTCGAGGGCGCCAGAACACATGCGTGCGCGTCTGCGACCGGCAGACAACCAGATGCCTGATACGAGCCCATGACGAACGCTGGCCCCATAATCGCCAATGAAGGCCGTGGTTCTACACTTGGGCTAACGCCCCCCGTCTCGCGCTTGCGGCGCACCGCGTCCAGCTGACCTACCCTGGCTTGCGTCGTAGCCCCGCGACCAAACAAAATCCCACCACCAGCGAGATCGCGGCAAGACCGCCCCAGACCATTCCCGCCTGTTCGAGATAAACATCCTGCGTTACCGGGTCGTAGCAGCGGCCGAGCTCGTTGAAGCAGTCGCGCCAGCGCCAGTAGCGGGCCTCGAAGGCGAGCGCGAACAGCACGCCTGTTGCAATCAGGGCTGCGCCAACAATCCCCCTTAGCCAGCGCAAAATCATGCAGCGTCAGCTCACCTGCGCTGCTTCTTCTTGGTGAAGCGCACGCTCTGGCCGTCCGGCATCCGCGTCGCGACGAACCCCGCGGCGAGGCAGGCTTCGCGCTGGGGCATCTGGATGTCGGGGCTGCGGAGGCTGTCCCACCATGAGGCGCGATTCGCCGCCCGCGGCAGGGCCGAGCCGATGATCTCCTCGATCTGCTCGAAACTCAGCACGAATTCCGTTTGCTTCTGCCGCATCAGGTAATCCCGCAGCGCGTCGTAATCGTTCACAATCGTCCTCTCGTCCCAGCTCCGCTGCCCAAAAGCGATGCCCGCGGAAACCAATTCTTAACTCATTGTGGCAGCGCCGTCCCGGCTTAAACACTACGCAAGATTTCGGGCGCATCCACTAGTGTTGGGAGCACTCGATGCAGTCTGGATGGCGCGACGTCACGACCCGCCGGCCGTGGCGGATTTCGGCGAAGCTGCTGATCATATCGTCCGTCGTGACGGTGATCGGCTTTTCCGCCATTTGCGTCAACGTCATGCTGGACATGCGCCGCGGCGAGGAGGCCCTCGCGCGCCAGACGCTGGACAATCTGGCCACCTCCATCGAAGCAGATATCAGCCGCAACATCGAGATCTACGATCTCTCCCTGAAGGCGGTCGCCAGCAACATGCTGCTGCCGGAGATCAACGCGGTCTCGAAGCCGATCCGTCACCTGATCCTGTTCGATCACGCCACCACGGCGCGGCACTTCGGCGCCATCCAGGTGTTCGATGCCGAGGGCAGGCTGACCATCGACGCCTCCACGCTCGATCCCCTGCCGGAGAACCGGAGCGAGGAGGACTACTTCAGGGTTCATCGCGACGATCCCGACGCCGGCCTCTTCATCAGCCGTCCGATGCTGTTCCGCGGCGCCTATTCCATCGTGCTGAGCCGGCGCATCAGCGATACCGACGGCGGCTTCTTGGGGGTCGTCACCGGCTCGATCCGTTTCAGCTATTTCCACGAATTGTTCGAGCGCCTGAACCTCGATCCCGACGATACCATCACCGTGCTGACGCGCGATCGCACCATCATGATGCGGCGGCCGTTCGATCTCGACGTCATCGGCAAGAATCTGGGGACGCGGCAGAGCTGGAAGGCCGACAATCTCAAGGCCGGCGGGTCCTATGCGGGCCAGGGCCCGGTGGACGCGACGCCGCGCCTCTATGTCCGCAGCACCGGCCCGGGTCCGCTGTTCGTGGTGGCAGGCAAGCCGCTCGCCGCCGTGTTCGAGCTCTGGCAGAAGGAAGCCTACCGCATCGGCGCGGTAGTCCTGGCGCTCATCCTGTTCATGCTGGCCTCGACGCTGGTGCTCGCCCGCGAGATCGGCCGGCGTGCCGAAGCCGAGCGCAAGCTCGAGGAGATGGCGACGACGGATGCGCTCACCGGCCTGAAGAACCGCCGCAAGTTCGATCAGGTCATCGACGTCGAATGGCGCCGCGCGATGCGCCAGAAGACGCCGGTCGCGCTGCTGATGATCGATGCCGATCACTTCAAGGCCTACAACGACACGTTCGGCCATCAGGCCGGCGACCAGGTGCTGGTCGGCATCGCCATCTGCATTTCCGATTCGGTGCGGCGGTCCGGCGACTGCGCCGCGCGCTATGGCGGCGAGGAATTCGCGGTGCTACTGCCGAACACTTCGGCCGCCGAGGCCTTCAATGTCGCCGAGACGATCCGCGGCAAGGTGCAGGGTTGGTCCGACGACCAGGCGATGTCGACGGTCTCCTGCGGGATTGCGGGCCTGGTCCCTACCACCGGCCTGGACTGGCCGGTCCTGGTCGCCGCCGCCGACAAGGCGCTCTATGCGGCGAAAGCCGGCGGCCGCAACCAGTCCGTGGTCGCGAGCCTTCCGAAGCTATCGCTGGTGGCGTGAGGGGCCCCCTCCGTCATTGCGAGCGAAGCGAAGCAATCCAGACTGTCTCCGCGGAGGCAGCCTGGATTGCTTCGTCGCTTCGCTCCTCGCAATGACGAGTGGAGCGCTACTGCCCCAGATACTTCTTCATCTCCGCGATGAGCCCATCGCGCAGTTCCGGCCGCTTCAGGCCGTAGGCGATGTTGGCGCGGAGGAAGCCGGGCTTGGAGCCGCAATCATGGCGCTCGCCCTCGAACTCGACGCCGTAGAATTTCTGCGACTTGGCGAGGCCGATCATGGCGTCGGTGAGCTGGATCTCGCCGCCGGCGCCGCGCTCCTGGGTCTCCAGGATCTTGAAGATCTCCGGCTGAAGGATGTAGCGGCCGGTGATGGAGAGGTTGGAGGGCGCGGTGCCCTTGGCCGGCTTCTCGACCATGCCGTCGACCTCGAACATCTTGCCGGTGCGCTTGCCGACGCCGCAGATGCCGTATTGATGGGTAAGATGGTCGGGCACCGCCTCGACCGCGATGACGTTGGATTTTTCGCCGAGCGTTGAAGCCGTCTCGATCATCTGCTTCAGGCAGCCGGTCGTGTTGAGCACGAGCTCATCGGGCAGCACGACCGCGAACGGCTCGTTGCCGACGATGTCGCGCGCGCACCAGACCGCGTGGCCGAGACCGAGCGGCGCCTGCTGGCGGGTGAAGCTGACGGCGCCGGCCTCCGGCTGGTTCTGCGCCAGGATGTCCTGCTCGGCCTTCTTGCCGCGCGCGGCGAGCGTCGCGTCGAGCTCGAACATCTTGTCGAAATGATCTTCGATGACGTTTTTGTTGCGGCCGGTGACGAAGATGAAGTGCTCGATGCCGGCTTCCCTCGCCTCGTCATAGACGTACTGGATCAGCGGCTTGTCGACGATGGTCAGCATTTCCTTCGGCATCGCCTTGGTGGCGGGCAGGACGCGGGTGCCGAGGCCGGCGACGGGGAATACGGCTTTGCGAATTTTCATGGGACAGATCGAATACCTGAGGACGTGAAGGGAGCAATGGTATCTTGCTAGCTTGTTTGCAGCCGCTAACAAAGGCGGATGTGGGGCCTCGCGCTCACAGAGTTGAGAAAAAGGCCGACACCAAAATTTCACCTTTGTTAAGCTATTGGCAACCGGTACCGGGCCTCCTGAAGGCGGATTTTCGGCCGGACAGGTAGGGTATGATGCAATCAGTGGCAGGGCTGGCAAAACGTGCTGGATTTGTGACCGGCGCAATGATGCTTGCGGCCGCTGTGCTGCTGCCTGTCAGCGCGCGCGCCCAGGCGCAGAACGGCTTGTCGAACCTGTTCGGCGGTATTTTCTCCGGCTCGAATCCAGCGCCCTCTCAGCCGGCGCCCGGCCCCGGCGGCGCCTTGCCATGGACCGGCGAGGACGGCGCCTCCGGCCACCCGTTGATGACGGCCGCCGCGATCCGCGAAGCGGCCTCCAACTTCAACAATTGCGTGGCGGGGATGTGGCCCGATGCCGCACGGCGCAACATCACGCAGGAGAATTTCCAGCGCTTCACGGCCGGGCTGTCGCCCGACCTGCGCATCATGGATCTGATGGATTCGCAGCCGGAGTTCACCAAGTCGATCTGGGACTATCTCGACATCCTCGTGAACGACAACCGCCTCGCCACGGGCCGCGAGGTCCTCGCCAAATACAAGGCGCAGTTCGACGCCACCGAAAAGGCTACCGGCGTCGACCGCTACATCATCGCCTCGATCTGGGGCATCGAGTCCAATTACTCGACGCAGATGGGCGACCGCAGCGTGCTGCAATCGACCGCGACGCTCGCCTGCATCGGCCGCCGCCAGGCCTATTTCAAGGACGAGTTTCTCTCCGCGCTGGAGATCCTCAACCGCGGCGATCTCAGGCCTGAGCAAATGCGCGGCTCCTGGGCCGGCGCCTTCGGCCCGACCCAGTTCATGCCGACTGCGTTCAAGCGCTTTGCCGTGGATGGCGATGGCGACGGACGGCGCGACGTCGTCGACAATCCCACCGATCTGATCGCCTCGACCGCCAACAATCTGAAGAAGGACGGCTGGCAGGCCGGCCAGACCTGGGGCTACGAGGTCGTGGTGCCCCAGGGCTTCAACTACATGCTGGCCGATCGCGCCAAGGCGATGACGATCCCGCAGTGGGAGAAGCTCGGGCTCAAGCGCCCGGCCAACCACCCCTTCCCGCATCCGGCCGAGAAAGCCTATCTGCTGGCGCCCGCCGGGGCGCAGGGCCCGGGCTTCCTGATGCTGCAGAATTACCGCGTCATCATGAAGTACAACCCGGCCGAGGCTTATGCGCTGGCGATCGGCCATTTCGCCGACCGCCTGCGCGGCGGCCAGCCCTTCGTGCAGCCCTGGCCGCGGCAGGAGCGCGAGCTGTCCCGCACTGAACGGCTGGAACTCCAGCAGCTCTTGGCCCAGCGCGGCTTCTACAAGGGCACCCCGGACGGCCAGTTCGGCGGCCAGACCCGGGAGGCGCTGCGCAATTTCCAAGCCTCGATCGGGGTCCCCGCCGACGGATTTGCCTCCTCGGACGTGCTGGATCGCCTCCGCGGGCGGTAAAACCGCCCCGAAAGTAACCCTGAACAGGGAAATTGCCCGATCGCCTTGACGGGGACGGCGGTTCCCCGGTGTATGGCAGAAGAATCTGCCCGTTTGGCGCCTGATTCCGCTATTATATCGAGCCTGTCCCAATCCCCATTGCGCGTGCCTGAGATCGCATGTCGAAGAAGTCCCTGTTCAAGGCGCTGACCGAGACCGGCCCGCTGATCGCGCTGGGGACGGCGCTTGCGATCCTGGTCTCCGTTGCGGGACCCGCCTCGGCGCAGTTCTTCAACTTCCCCGGCTTCGGCGGCCCGCCGCAGCGGCAGGCCCCGCCACCGCGAAACGGTGGAGGCGGCGGCTGGTTCGGTGGCGACTTCTTCGCGCCATTCCAGCAGCAGCAGCAGCAGGCGCCGCGCCAGGATTTTTCGCGCGCGCCGGCACCAGCCAAGCGCGACACCACGCCCGACAAGAACGTGCTGGTGATCGGCGACGCCATGGCCGACTGGCTCGCCTACGGCCTCGAAGACGCCTACACCGAGCAGCCCGACATGGGCGTGATCCGCAAGCACAAGACCACGTCCGGCCTGATCAAGTACCAGCCGAAGGGTGAGCCCGCAGACTGGGCGGCGGCAGCGAAGGGCATCCTCGAGACCGAGAAGCCTGATGTGATCGTCGTCATGCTCGGCCTCAACGACCGCATCTCGATCCGCGAGGCCGCGCCCGACAAGGCGACGGACAAGGACAAGAAGAACGACAAGGGCGCGCGCGCCAAGCCACCGGCCAAGCCGGGCGATGCTAAACCCGACACGGCCGCCAAGCCGGACGACAAGCCCGCCGACGCCGACCTGCCGCAGGACGATGCCGACAACGCCGACACGCCGGCGGTCGCAGCGCCGGAGAAGACCGCGCGCAACCCGAACGGCCTCTACGAATTCCGCGACGAGCGCTGGGTCGAACTCTACAGCAAGAAGATCGAGGAGCTGGCCAACGTTCTCAAGTCCAAGGGCGTTCCGGTGCTCTGGGTCGGCCTGCCCGCGATCCGCGGCCCCAAGGGCACCGCGGACATGCTGTTCCTGGATTCGCTCTACCGCGAAGGCGCGGCCAAGGCCGGCATCACCTATGTCGATGTCTGGGACGGCTTTGTCGACGAAGCCGGCCGCTTCCTCCAGAAGGGCCCGGACTTCGAGGGCCAGATCCGCCAGCTCCGCAGCTATGACGGCGTCTATTTCACGAAACCCGGCGCACGCAAGCTCGCCCACTATGTCGAGCGCGAGATCACGCGCCTGCTCGCCGGACGCTCCGGCCCGATTGCGCTGCCGAGCGAGCCTGCGACCCCCGACACCAGCGCCGAGCCCGGCAAGCCCGCGCCGCGGCCGCTGGCGGGACCGATCGTGCCGCTGGTTGCGGCCTCGATCTCGGCCGATCAATTGCTGGGCGGACCGGGTTCGCGTCCCGCTGCCGTCGATGCGCTCGCCGCGAAGACGATGGTGAAGGGTGAGCCGCTGGCCGCGCCCGCCGGCCGTGCCGATGATTATGCCTGGCCGCGCCGCGAAGTCGGCCGCGAGCAGGCCAAGGGCGATACGCCGATGGCTGCGACGACGCCGGATGGTGCTGCTGCTGCTCCCGGTACGCCAAGCGCTGCCGCCGCGATCGCGCCGCCCAGACTCGCGCCGAAGAAGCCGCCGGTGCAGCAGCCGCAGCAGCCGGCCCAGGCAACGCCGGCATTCCGCGATTTCTTCGGCTTCGGCTCTCCGCAGCCACCGCCGCGTCAATTCGCACCAGCGCCGCGTAATCCCAATCCCGCGATCCCGCGCCCGCCTGGTAACGTCGGGCGATCGGCGGAGATGTTCCGGTAGTTTTTCTGAATTGAGATCTCGTGTCCCGGACGCGCTGCAGCGTGTAACGCTGCTGCGCAGAGCCGGGACCCAGCACTGCGACATTCACAAAGAATGGGCCCCGGCTCAGCAAAGCGGCGTTGCCGGACGATGCCTACGCATCGCCTAGTCCGCATTGCGTCCGGGGCACGAGAGACGGGGGCTTTGGCTCAGCCGTAATAGCGCCAGCGCGGCGGCGGGCGACGGGCGGGACGCGACATCAGAAGCGCGAGTGCGAAGCCGATCCCGCCGGCGATCAGCAGCGCACCGAGCGGATTGTCCTGCACCTTCTTGGCAATCGCCTGCGAACCGTCGCGCAAGGTCTCGGCCGGCTTGTCGTAGGCATCCTTGGCGTAGCCGGCCGCAGTCTCGCCGGCGTCGCGCACGGCGTCCTTGGCCTGGCCGTAGAGATTCTGCACGGTGCCGGCGGCTTCCCGCGCCTTGCCTGACGCCTGCGTCTGCGCATCGCCAGCGAGATCACCGACGGCGCCTTCTGCGCGCCCAGCGAATTCCTTGGCCGATCCGACGATCCGATCCTTGTCCATGTTGCTCCTCCTCGGGGGTCAACCCAAGTAACCGATCAGGAGCAGCGCAGTTCCAATCGCCTCGCGCAATCGCCTAAAGAATAAGCCCCCCATCGACGACCAATGTCTGTCCGATGATGTAGGACGACAGCGGCGAGGCGAGGAACAGCGCCGCGCCCGCCATGTCAGCCGGCGTGCCCAATCGCCGCAGCGGAATGCGTGACAGCGCGCCTTCGAGCCGCTTGGGATTGTCGGTGGTCACCTTCGTCATCTTGGTGTCGACGAGGCCGGGCGCGATACCGTTGACGCGGATGCCATCCTCGGCCCAGGCCTCGCCCAGCGTCCGCGTCAATCCGACTGCGCCGGTCTTCGAGGCGTTGTAGGCGGGATTGCCCATGGTGGAATGATAGGCTGCGGTCGAGGACACCATGATCAGCGCGCCCTTGCTATCGCGCAGCATGGAGTGAAAGCGCGTCGCGCAGGCCATCAGGCTCATCAGATTGACCTCGACGACCTTGCGGAAGCCGGCCATCTCGAACTCGCCGCGGCGATAGAGCACCGCGCCCTGCGCGAGCACGAGCACATCGAGACGGTCGAAGGACGGCTTGAACGCTTCCACCGCGCCGGCGTTGCCGACGTCGAGCTGCGCATAGGAAAGACCCGTGAGATCGGAGCCTTCTTGCGCCGAATATTCCGCGGGATGAGCACGCGTGCCGCAGACTGCAACTTGCGCGCCCCTGGTGCGAAAGGCTTGCGCGATGCCGTTGCCGATACCGCTGGAACCGCCGACCACCAGCACCTGCTTGCCTGAGAAATCGAGCTCGTTCGCCATCGCGGCCTCCCCTTTTGTTTTGCTTGTTTGACCTGTCTGCGGATCGATGCCAGCCTTGTCCCATCTCATAACAAGAAACAAGAGACGCGAGGAAACGGCATGTCCGAATTCAAGGAGCTCAGCCGGTCGGTGAAGGGCCTGACCGTTCTCGTCACGGGTGCGGCGAGCGGCATGGGGCGCGCCACCGCGCGCGTGTTCGCCGCTGAAGGCGCGAACGTCGCCGTTACCGACTTTGACGAGCAGGGCGCGCTGTCCGTTGCCAAGGAGATTGCCGCGAACGCCGGATCCGCGAAGGCGTGGAAGCTCGATGTCGCCGATGGCGGCGAGATCAAGCGCGTGGTTGGCGATGTCGCGGCGCATTTCGGCGGGCTCGACATCGTCGTCAACAATGCCGGCATCTCCGTGCGCGTCGCGATCGACGACGAGGCTTACGAAGACGCCTGGGCCAAGGGCATCGCCGTGATGCTGACGGCGCATCCGCGCATCATCCGCGCCGCGCTGCCGCACCTGCGCAAGTCGAAGAGCCCGCGCATCGTCAACATCGCCTCGACCGAGGCGCTCGGCGCCACCGCATTGCACAGCCCCTATTCGGCGGCGAAGGGCGGCGTGGCGAGCCTCACGCGCTCGCTCGCCGTCGAGCTCGGCCGCGAAGGCATCACCGTCAACTGCATCTGCCCGGGCCCGATCCGCACCGCCATCACCGACCGGATCTCCGAAGAGCACAAGACCATCTACGCCAAGCGCCGCACTGCACTCGGCCGTTACGGCGACCCCGAGGAGGTCGCGCATACGACGCTGAGCCTGTGCCTGCCGGCTGCGTCTTTCCTCACCGGCGCGGTGATCCCTGTCGACGGCGGCCTGATGGCGCGCAACGCGTGAGAGCCATGACGCTTAAGAGATATGCACGCCGAGCGTTGACAAGTCCGGTCGCGGGAGTAGCTTTTTCACCGGCAGAGCGGGACCAACCGCTCGCGGCTCGCGGGAGAAACACCATGACGATCGCCATCCAGCAGCTTCAGAAACATTTTGCCGGCGAGGTTTCCGGCCTCGATCTGCGAAAGCCTCTCACCGAGGCCGAGGCGCGCGAGGTCGAGGCAGCCATGGACAAATATGCGGTGCTGGTCTTCCACGACCAGGACATCACCGACGAGCAGCAGATGGCCTTCGCGCTGAATTTCGGCCAGCGCGAGGACGCGCGCGGCGGCACTGTGACCAAGGAAAAGGACTACCGGCTCCAATCGGGCCTCAACGACGTCTCCAATCTCGGCAAGGATGGCAAGCCGCTGGCGAAGGACAGCCGCGCGCATCTGTTCAATCTCGGCAACTGCCTGTGGCATTCCGACAGCTCGTTTCGCCCGATCCCCGCAAAATTCTCGCTGCTGTCGGCGCGGGTGGTGAACCCGAAGGGCGGCAATACCGAGTTCGCCGACATGCGCGCGGCCTATGACGCGCTCGATGACGACACCAAGGCCGAGATCGAGGATCTGGTCTGCGAGCACTCGCTGATGTATTCGCGCGGATCGCTCGGCTTCACCGAGTACACCGACGACGAAAAGCAGATGTTCAAGCCGGTGCTGCAACGCCTGGTGCGCACCCATCCGGTGCATCGCCGCAAGTCGCTGTACCTCTCATCGCATGCCGGCAAGATCGTCAGCATGAGCGTCCCCGAAGGCCGGCTGCTGCTGCGCGATCTGAACGAGCATGCGACGAACGCAGAGTTCGTCTATGTCCACAAATGGAAGCTGCATGATCTCGTGATGTGGGACAACCGCCAGACCATGCATCGCGTCCGCCGCTACGACCAGTCCCAGCCCCGCGACATGCGCCGCGCGACGGTGGCGGGGACAGAGCCGACGGTACAGCAGCAGGCGGCGGAATAGGCGGCATTGGAGTAGCCACAAATTCCGCCGTCGTCCCGGACAAGCGTAGCAAAGCGAAGCGCAGATCCGGGACCTATAACCACAGGCCGTGGTTTGGCGAAGACTAGTGGTGACCAGCCCGCTTCAACAACGACTTCCTGGGATTATGGGTCCCGGATCTGCGCTCCGTTCTGGACAACGCTACGCGTTGCCAGAAGCTCCGCTTGTCCGGGACGACAGCGGAGGTTGGCGCAACAGCTACGCGTGTCCCGCATCGTTCGAGAGCATGCCGGGATCGATGCCGATCTTGCGCAGCGCGCGGCCGTACTTCTCGTCGACATCGTCGCCGAAGATCAAATCCGAATCCGCATCGCAGTGCAGCCAGCCATTGCTCTGGATTTCGGTCTCGAGCTGGCCCGGCGCCCAGCCGGCATAACCAAGCGCGAGGATGGCGTGCTTCGGGCCGGAGCCGTTGGCGATCGCCCGCAGGATATCGACGGTCGCGGTGAGGCAGACGCCGTCGTCGATCCGGAGCGTCGCGTTCTCGATGTAGAAATCGCTGGAATGCAGCACGAAGCCGCGGCCGGTATCGACCGGCCCGCCACGCAGCACCTTCATGCTTTCGGCGTTCTCCGGCAGCTTGATGTGCTCGCCCTTCTTGATGATGCCGAGCTGCTGCAACAGCTCGGGGAAGTCGATGCTGCCGGCGGGATGATTGACGATGATGCCCATCGCGCCCTCGGCGGAATGCGCACAGAGATAGATCACCGAGCGCTCGAAGCGCTCATCGCCCATCACGGGCATCGCGATCAGGAGCTGGCCGTCGAGATAGCCGGCCGAGCTGGGAAGCGCGGGGGCCGCGCTGCGGGTGCTTTCGCCCGTCCTTTTGCCTGTGGGAGCCATCGGTGAAGCACTCCGGTTTCGATTCCTATCCTGATGTCGGGCCGGGCTGCTGTCAAATCAAGGCTTGCATAGACTTGATTCAGGTGCATCCATCACAAGCAATTCAATGGTTTGCCCAGGGGCGACCCTGTAAAGACGTGCCATGCTGACAAGAGTTCCCCTGCATGCGGCGTTTGGCGTCGCAACAACCCTGCTTGCGTCGTCGATGACGCTTGCTGCCCGCGCCGACGACGCTTCGCCCTGGCAGCGCGACGGCCATTCCGCAGTGCGATTGCTGGCGGGATCGCGCAGCGGCGCCGTCCTGCTCGGCGGTATCGCCTTCCAGCTCCAGCAGGGATGGAAGACCTACTGGCGCATCCCCGGCGATTCCGGCGTTCCGCCGCGGTTCGATTTCTCCAAATCGGACAATGTCGAAGCGGTGACGGTGATGTGGCCGGCGCCGCTGAAATTCGATGACGGCGCGGGCGGGCATTCGATCGGCTATCACGGCCAGATCGTGCTGCCTCTGCGCATCGTGCCCAAGGCGCCCGACAAGCCGGTGACGCTGCGTGCCGAGATCAACTACGCCGTGTGCGAGAAGCTCTGCGTTCCCGTCGAGGCCAATGTCGAGCTCGGCTTCAACAACGTCGCCTCGACCGAGGACGCCAATCTGCGTGCCGCGCTCGACACCGTGCCGAAGCCTGCCACGATCGGTGATCCCAATCCGCTGACCATCCGCGACGTCAAACGTGACGGTCCCAAGAATGTCGTGGTCGACGTGGTCGTGCCCGATAGCCGCGGCGTCAATTTGTTCGTGGAAGGGCCGACGCTCGATTGGGCGTTGCCGATTCCGGCGCCGGTCGAGCGCAGCCCACCCGGTGTGCAGCGATTTTCATTCGAGCTCGACGGACTGCCGCCGGGCGCCAAGCCCGACGGGGCGGCGCTGAAGTTCACGCTCGTCGCGCCTGAGAAATCGTACGAGTTCAATACGAATTTGGAGTGAGCCGGAGCTGAGTTGCGCTGCCAGCGCCCCATATTCAGCTGTCGTCCCGGGGCGCGCGCAGCGCGAGCCCGGGACCCATAACCACAGGGAGTGGTTTGGCGAAGACTCGGAGTTACCAGCCAGCGCAACGATTTCTCGCTGGGGTTATGGGTCCCCGCCTCCCGTGCGCAATTGCGCACTAGGCGGGGACGACGCCGGTGGCTGGAGCGGCAGCATGCCTCACCCAACCCAATCTTAACGAATGGTTGCTAATCCCCAAGGGCTACCGCATCGGGCCTGCCGCAGCATGCGGGACGCCTGATACGGACGCCCTGGGGATCTCGAATTGGCCGTGATGGATGCAGAACCCGCTACGACCGGACCTGCCGGCCTCATCGCGCGGCTGCGCGCGAAGCTGACGGGCGGGTCGAACGAAGCGTCGCTGACGCGGCGGTTGGCCGGCACCATCTTCATCATCCGGGTGATCAGCGCGGGCCTCGCCTATTTCTCGCAAGTTCTGCTCGCGCGCTGGATGGGGACGTCCGACTACGGCATCTATGTCTACGTCTGGACCTGGGTGCTGCTGCTCGGCAGCATGATGGACTTCGGCATCTCGGCCTCCGCGCAAAAGATCATTCCCGAGTATCGCACCAGCGGCGAGCATGCGCTGCTGCGCGGCTTTCTCTCCGGCAGCCGCTGGCTGACCTTTGCCGCGTCCACGCTGGTGTCGCTGGGGCTCGCCGGTATCGTCAAGCTGCTCTCCCCCTGGATCGATCCGGCCGAGGTGCTGCCGCTCTATATCGGCTGCATGACGCTGCCCGCCTTCGTCGTCGCCAACACCCAGGACGGCATCGCGCGCTCGCATGACTGGATGCAGCTTGGCCTGATGCCGCAATTCATCATCCGCCAGGCGCTGATCATCGGCATCACGGCCGCTGCCTTCCTGCTCGGCTATCACCTCGGCGCAGTCGCCGCGATGGTCGCGAGCGCCGGCGCGGTGTGGATCGCGATGACCGGGCAGATGGTGGTGCTGAACCGCAAGCTCGCCGATCACATCGAGCCGGGCCCCAAGACCTACGACATCGGTGGCTGGCTCGCCGTCTCGCTGCCGATCCTGCTGGTCGAGAGCTTTTACCTGCTGCTGTCCTATACCGACGTGCTGGTGCTTCAGCAGTTCCGCCCATCGGACGAGGTCGGTGTCTATTTCGCGGTGGTGAAGACGCTCGCCCTGGTCTCGTTCATCCACTACGCGATGTCGGCGACCACAGCGCATCGCTTCGCCGAGTACAACGCGCTCGGCGACAAGGCGCGCCTGTCGGCCTATGTCGCGCATGCCATCAACTGGACGTTCTGGCCGTCGCTGGCAGCGACCATCGTGCTGCTTGCGCTCGGCAAGCCGCTGCTCTGGCTGTTCGGCCCGCAATTCACGGTCGGCTACGACATCATGTTCGTCGCCGCGATCGGCCTCGTGGTGCGCGCCGCGATCGGACCGGTCGAGCGCCTGCTCAACATGCTCGGCCAGCAGAAGATCTGCGCGCTGGCCTACGCGCTGGCCTTCGTGATGAACCTCGTGCTCTGCATCGCGCTGGTGCCGCGCTTCGGTGGCCACGGCGCCGCGGCCGCGACCTCGATCTCGCTGACATTCGAGACGGTGCTGCTGTTCTGGATCGTGCGCCAGCGGCTCGGCCTGCACGTGCTGGCGTTTGGCAAATAGGCGCTGCCACCCGGTTGCCGGCCTGGAGAATGGCTGTTTCGCGCCTTGCGCGGCGGCGACTGAAACCCCCTACCCGCCAGCCGTCCGTAGCAAGATTTTTCTTATTCAATCGAAGCGATTGCGCTTCAGGGAAATTTTATTCTACGTCATATTGCTCAACCGACGAGATAAACCTAAGATTCCCCAGACATGATTGATCCGCTCTATGTCGCCTCCGGATTTGGCGTCGGCCTGCTTGTCGGGATGACCGGCGTGGGTGGCGGCTCGCTGATGACGCCGCTGCTGATCCTGCTGTTCGGCATCCACCCCTCCACCGCCGTCGGCACTGACCTGCTCTATGCCGCCGCCACCAAGACCGGCGGCAGCGTGGTGCATGGCTGGTCGCGGAGCGTGCACTGGCCCGCCGTGCTGCGGCTCGCCTGCGGCAGCATCCCGGCGAGCGCGCTGACGCTGCTCGTGCTGTGGAAGCTCGACCTCAGGAGCGATTCCGAGCGCAGCCTGGTCAATCTGGTGCTGTGCTTTGCACTGCTGCTGACCGCGACCTCGCTGATCTTCCGCAAGGCCCTCATGGAGCGCTATCGGAAGCGCCTCGAGCAGGTCAATGAGCGCACCACCGCGATCGCGACCGTCGTCACCGGCATCGTGCTCGGCGTGCTGGTGTCGATCTCGTCCGTCGGTGCCGGCGCGGTCGGCGTCACCGTGCTGCTGCTGCTCTATCCGCGCCTGCCGATGGCGACCATCGTCGGCTCGGACATCGCGCATGCGGTGCCGCTGACGCTGGTCGCGGGCATCGGACATTGGGCGCTTGGCGACGTCGATTGGGCCCTGATGGGCGTGCTGCTGCTGGGCTCGCTGCCCGGCATCATCGTCGGCAGCCTCAGTGCGACGCGCGTCCCCGAGACGGTGCTGCGCCTGACGCTTGCCTGCGTGCTGTTCGTGGTCGCCGGCAAGATCATGTTCGCGGAGCTGAACCTGTCGTCGGCGATCGTGACGGCGCTGGCCTGGACGCATTGAACGAAGACTAAGCGCAGCTCTCGTAGGGTGGGCAAAGCGAAGTGCGCCCACCGCTTTTCATCAATCGGAGAAGAATGGTGGGCACGGCGCTGACGCGCCTTTGCCCACCCTACGGCATCGCGTGATTACTCCGCCGTCCAGCCGCCGTCGATCGACAGGTTGGTGCCGGTGATCTGCGCGGCATCGTCGCCGCACAGGAACAGCGCGAGGGCTGCGACCTGCTCGGAGGTGACGAACTCCTTGGTCGGCTGCGCGTCGAGCAGCACGTCGTTGATGACCTGCTCGCGCGTGAGGTTGCGCGCCTTCATCGTGTCGGGGATCTGCTTCTCCACCAGCGGCGTCCAGACATAGCCGGGGCTGATGCAGTTGCAGGTGATCTTGTGGGTCGCGACCTCGAGCGCCACGGTCTTGGTCAGTCCGGCGATGCCGTGCTTGGCCGACACATAGGCGGACTTGAAGGGCGAGGCGACCAGCGAGTGCGCCGACGCCGTGTTGATGATACGGCCCCAGCCCTTCTTCTTCATGCCGGGCACCGCCGCGCGGATGGCATGGAAAGCCGAGGACAGGTTGATCGCGATGATCTGGTCCCACTTCTCGACCGGGAATTCCTCGATCGGCGAGACGAACTGGATGCCGGCATTGTTGACGAGGATGTCGACCGAGCCGAACGACTTCTCGCCGAGCGCGATCATCCCGGCGATCTCGGCGGGCTTGGTCATGTCGGCCGGCGAATACACCGCCTTCACGCCGAAGTCGGACTCGATCTTGGCGCGCTCCTTCTCGATATCTTCCGGCGAGCCGAAGCCGTTGATGACGACATTGGCGCCGGCGGCGGCGAAGGCGCGCGCGTAGGCGAGCCCGATGCCGCTGGTCGAACCGGTCACGACGGCGTTCTTGCCTGACAGACTACCCATGTTATTCGCTCCTTTTTGGCGGGGGCGCGGTGACGTCCCCCGTGAGATCGTAGGTCACCATGGTCTCGCCGGACTGCGGCCGCTCGAGCCAGTCCTTATGGCGCATCGACAGATGCACGTCGCGCACCCCGGCTTCCCAATGCTCGACCATGGCGACATGCGAGAAGTCGTAATCCTTCGACGAGGATTCGTAGTTCTTGCTGCGATAGATCAGGTGCACCACGGTGACGGTGCTTTCGCGCGACACCTTCGCGAGGAATTCGACGGAAGGATCATTCTTCAGATAATCGGGCAATTTGGAAATCAGATCGCGCACGGCCCGGCGCGCATTATGGATCTGCTTGTTCTTGTCGGTGTTCATCCGCGTTCGGCTGGAGAAGCGGATGTCCTTCTCGCGCTCGGTCGCCTCGAGCAGCGAATTCGGCAGATCGCCGCGGGCGCTGAACAGATCGACCTGGAAGATCAGCATGTCGCGAGCGACCTCGGCATCGAGTACGTAGTCGAGCGGCGTGTTGGAGGCGATGCCGCCGTCCCAATAATGCTCGCCTTCGATCACGACGGACGGAAAGCCCGGCGGCAGCGCGCCGGAGGCCATGATGTGCTCGGGGCCGATGGTCTTGCCGAGCTTCTTGAACTCGTAATTGTCGAAATATTTGAAGTTGCCCGAGGTGACGCCGACGGCGCCGACCGACAGGCGCGTCTTCAGATCGTTGATGCGGTCAAAATCGACCAGGCGCTCCAGCGTCTTCTTCAGCGGCGCGGTGTCGTAATAACTCTCGGCCTGCTTGCTGCCGGGCGGCCAGAGCGGCGCGGGCGGAATGCGCGGCGTGAAGAAACCGGGCACGCCGAAGGTCGCGATCAATGCGGCACTGGTCGAATTGAACAGCTCGCGGCTGTGATCGCTCTTGCCGATCGGCTTCCACGGCACCGGCGCCGACACCATCTCCCAGAATTCCTTGAGCCGCTTGACGCGGGTCTGTCCCTCGTTGCCGGCGATGATGGCGGCGTTGACCGCGCCGATCGAGATGCCGGCGACCCATTCCGGCTCGAAGTCGAAATGGCACAGCGACTGGTAGGCGCCGGCCTGATAGGAGCCGAGCGCGCCGCCGCCCTGGAGGACCAGGACGCGCTGCGCCTTCGCGGGGACTGTTGCGACTTCCGGGCTATGATCTGTCATCTGGGAACAATAGCAAAAGGCGAGCCACCGTGGCGACAGTCCGCCGCGGCGTCAATGCATCCCGGGATCAAGTCTGGCTTATCGGGGGTCCGTCGAGGCCAGGATCATGGTCCAGAACACCTTGTATTTGGTGCCGGGAGCATAGCCCGCCGCGATGCCCAGTTTTGTGACACCGCTCTTGAGCATGTTGGCGCGGTGCGGAGGCGAGTCGCGCCAGCCGGAAAACGCTTCCGCCAGCGTATGATAGCCGGCCGAGACGTTCTCGACCGCCACCGTCGCCGGATAGCCGCCCGCGCTGAGGCGCTTGGCCAGCGGTGCGCGGACGTCATGGTCCATCTTGTTGGCCGCCGCCATGGCCTGGGACTGGGATTCGGCGAGCCGCATCAGATCGGGGTCGATCACGACGGTGCCGAGGGCGTTGTTCTGGCGGTATTGCGAGATCATGATCGCTGCCGCCTGCGCATCGAGCTTGGTGCCCGGGACCGACATGTCGGCATACATCGACGGCTGCTGGACCGGTGCTTCGTTGCCGGCGCAGCCGGCGAGAAGCAAAGTGATGAGTATTGCGGCCGCAGCGCGCATGTTCAGGGGCCCCCAAATGAGGGGCCGTTGTTGCATACCAACCGTGGCTGAAAGGTGAATATTGAGGAAGATTTGAGCTTTCGGCCGAGGCGCCTGCTAGCCCGCAAATATCCGGTAGCGGCGCGGTTCGAGGCCGATCGTGTCGCCGGCGCGCAGTTCCCTGTCGCGGGGGGCGTCGATCTCGATGGTCTCGCCGCCGGATAGCGCCACCTCGGCCCGCTGCACGGGGCCGAAATTCCGGACGTGCTGCACAGCGCCCTCGAAGGCACCGCTTCCGGGCGGGCCGACCAGCATATCATGTCGCCGCACGAACAGTTTTGACGCGCCAGACACCAAGCCGTCTGCTGCAAGATTGAGTGGGCGGTCGCCGAGCCTGATGACGCCGCCTTCGACCTGGACCGGCAGCTCGATGGATTCGCCGATGAAGCCGTGGACGAAGGCGGTCGCCGGGCTTTCATAGACGTCGTCGGGCGAGCCGATCTGCTCGATCCTACCCTTGTCCATCACCACGACGCGGTTGGCGACTTCGAGCGCCTCCTCCTGGTCGTGGGTGACGAAGATCGAGGTGACGTTGATCTCCTGGTGCAGCGAGCGCAGCCATCGGCGCAGCTCCTTGCGCACCTTAGCATCGAGCGCGCCGAAGGGCTCGTCGAGCAGGAGGATGCGCGGCTCGATCGCGAGCGCGCGGGCGAGTGCGATGCGCTGGCGCTGGCCGCCGGAGAGCTGGCTCGGATAGCGGTCGGCGAGCCAATCGAGCTGCACGAGATCGAGCAGCTCCTTGACGCGCGCACGAATGGTGGACTCATCCTTGCGGCTGGCGCGCGGCTGCACGCGCAGGCCGAAGGCGACGTTCTCGAACACCGTCATGTGGCGGAACAGCGCGTAGTGCTGGAACACGAAGCCGACGTTCCGTTCGCGCGCGCCCCGCGCCAGCGCATCCTCGCCATTGAAGGAAACCTCGCCGGAATCAGGCCAGTCGAGGCCGGCGATGATGCGCAGCAGCGTGGTCTTGCCGGAGCCGGACGGACCGAGCAGCGCCAGCAGCTCGCCATTGTCGACCTTGAGATCGACGCCATCGAGGGCTTTGAAGCTACCGAACTGCTTGACGAGATTCCTGACTTCAATGGTCACTTGCGTCGTGTCCTTCGTCGAGGTGACGTTCCAGAACGGTCTTGGCGATCAGCGTGATCAGGGCCAGCATCGCCAGCAGCGAGGCGATCGCAAACGCAGCGACGAACTGGTACTCGTTGTAGAGAATCTCGACCAGCAGCGGCATGGTGTTGGTCTCGCCGCGGATGTGTCCTGATACCACCGACACGGCGCCGAATTCGCCCATCGCGCGCGCGTTGCAGAGCAGCACGCCGTAGAGCACGCCCCATTTGATGTTGGGCAGGGTGACGCGGAAGAAGGTTTGCAGGCCGGAGGCGCCGAGCGAGATCGCGGCCTCCTCCTCCTGCGTGCCCTGCTCCTGCATCAGGGGGATCAGCGCGCGCGCCACGAACGGGAAGGTCACGAAGGTGGTGGCGAGCGCGATGCCGGGCACCGCGAACAGGATCTGGATATCATGATCCCTAAGCCAGCTGCCGAAATAGCCCTGCGCGCCGAACAGCAGCACGAAGACGAGGCCCGAGATCACCGGGCTCACCGAGAACGGCAGGTCGATCAGCGTGATCAGGAAGGTCTTGCCGCGAAACTCGAACTTGGCGATGGCCCATGCCGCGACGAGGCCGAATACGAGATTGAGGCCGACCGAGATCGCCGCCACGATCAACGTCAGCTTGATCGCAGCCAGCGCTTCAGGCTCGGCAAGCGCAGAGAAATAAGCGAGAACGCCTCTCGAAAAGGCCTGCGCGAACACCAGAACCAGCGGCAGCACGACGAAGACGCTGAGGAAGATCACCGCCAGAGCGATGATGGCGATACGTATTGCGGGTGGCTCGGTGCGGAGGCTGTCGCGTGCCGCAGCGGCGTGCGCACGTGCGCGCGCATCGGTCGAAGGCAGCGAGACGGAATCTGCGATCTGCATCGTCATGATCTGCCCTCAGCGCGCCGGAATCCGGCTCTGCGCCCAGCGCTGGAGCCGGTTGACGGCGAAGATGATGACGAAGGAGACGACGAGCATGACCACGGCGATGGCGGTCGCGTCGGCATAGCGGAATTCGGACAGCCGGATCACGATCAGGAGCGGCGCGATCTCGGAGACATTAGGCAGATTGCCGGCGATGAAGATCACCGAGCCGTATTCGCCGACCGCGCGGGCGAAGGCGAGCGCGAGGCCGGTGAGCAGCGCCGGTCCGAGCGAGGGCAGGATCACGCGGATGATGGTCTGCCAGCGGCTGGCGCCGAGGCTGCCGGCGGCCTCCTCGATCTCGGGGTCGAGGTCCTGGAGCACCGGCTGCACGGTGCGCACCACGAAGGGGATGCCGATGAAGATCATGGCGACGAAGATGCCGATCGGCGTGAATGCCACCTTGATACCGAGCGCGGCGAGCGGCGCACCCAGCCAGCCCGTCTCGGCAAACAGCGCGGTCAGCGCGACGCCGGCGACCGCCGTCGGCAGCGCGAACGGCACGTCGACGATAGCGTCGAACAACCGGCGCCCGGGGAAGCGGTAACGCACCAGCGCCCAGACGATGATGCTGCCCATGACGAGATTGACGCAGGCCGCCGCAAAGGCGAGGCCGAAGGAGACGCGCAAGGCGTTGAGGGTGCGGCGGCTGGACAGGATGTTCCAGAATTGCTCGGGGCTAAGCTCCAGCGATTTCAGGAACAGCCCGGCGAGCGGAATCAGGATGATGATGGAGAGCCAGGAAAGCGTCAGTCCCATCGTGAGACCGAAGCCCGGCAATGTCCGTCGTCGTGCTGCAACTGCGCTCACCAGGCCCCCTGCTACTCCTAAGACGGCGCCCGATCAGTTCTTGTAGATCTGATCAAAGACGCCGCCGTCGGCAAAATGTTCCTTCTGCGCCTTGGTCCAGCCGCCGAAAACGTCGTCGATCGTGAACAGTTCGACCTTGGCGAAGGAGTTTTCGTACTTCTTGGCAATCTCGGCGTCGCGCGGACGGTAGAAATTGCGCGCGGCGATTTCTTGACCTTCCTTGGTATACCAATACTGGAGGTAGGCATCGGCCGCGTTGCGGGTGCCTTTTTTATCGGCAACCTTGTCGACGATCGCGACCGGCGGCTCGGCGAGGATCGATTGCGGCGGCGCCACGATCTCGAACTTCTGCGCACCAAACTCCTTCAGGGCGAGATAGGCCTCGTTCTCCCAGGCCAGCAGCACGTCGCCGACGCCGCGCTCGACGAAGGTCACGGTGGCGCCGCGCGCACCGGTGTCGAGCACCGGCACCTGCTGGTAGAGCTTTCCGATGAAGTCCTTGGCCTTGTCGGCCGAGCCGTATTTCTTTTGGGCAAAGCCCCAGGCGGCGAGATAATTCCAGCGCGCCCCGCCGGAGGTCTTCGGGTTCGGCGTGATCACCGAGACACCGGTCTTGAGCAGATCGTCCCAGTCCTTGATGCCCTTCGGATTGCCCTTGCGCACCAGAAACACGATGGTCGAGGTATAGGGCGATGAATTCTGCGGCAGACGCTTCTGCCAGTCGGTCGCGGTGAGGCCCTTGTTCGCGACGGCGTCGATGTCATAGGCGAGCGCGAGCGTCACCACATCGGCCTGCAATCCGTCGATCACGGCACGCGCCTGCGAGCCGCTGCCGCCATGCGACTGCTTGATCTCGACGCTCTTGCCGGTTTCCTTCTGATAGGCATTCGCGAACGCCTTGTTGAACTCGGCATAGAGCTCACGCGTCGGATCGTACGACACGTTCAAGAGATTGATGTCAGCGGCGAGAGCCGAGCTTACCAACAATCCAGTCAAGAGCAGCCCTGCCGCGAGCGGAACGATACGGCGCATCATGTCCATCTCCATTTACCTCGACGACGTCATCGTCATCGATGGCACGCGGGCATAACTCGGGGCGAAACGCTCTCAAGTCAACGGAACCGGATTTTCTTGTTCGTAGCCGGACAGCTCGACTGTGCTACGAAGTCTTCATCGTGTGGATGCCGCATTCTGTCTTGGCTCGGCCGCGCCAGCGACCGGCGCGTGCATCCTCGCCCTCGGCCGTTCTGCTGGTGCAAGGCATACACCCAACCGACAGGAAACCGGACTCCACCAGCGGATGACGCGGCAATTTGGCGCGGACGAAAATGGCTTCGAGTTCCTCGCGCGAGACATTGGCGAAGGGGTTGAACTTCAACCGCGCGCCATCATCCTCGACCACCGGAATGTCGGTGCGCGCATTGCCCTGAAAGCGCTTGCGGCCATTGAGCCACGCATCGAACGGCTTCAGCGCACGCGCCAGCGGCTCGACCTTGCGGATGCGGCAGCAGGCGTCTGGATCGGAGAACCAGAGGTCGCGGTCGGGATCTTCGCGCGACAGCGTCTCCTCGGCAGGCTTGATCGAGCGGACGTCCTTCAAGCCGAGTTCCGCGATCAGCGTATCGCGATAGGCCAGCGTCTCCTCGAACAGCCAGCCGGTGTCGAGGAAGATCACGGGGATCGCCGGATCGACGTCGGCCATGACCTTCAGCAGCGTCGCCGATTCCGTGCCGAAGGACGACACCAGCGCAAGCTTCTCGCGCCCGACCGCCTTCAACGCCGCGGCGATGACCTCCGCGGGCGAAGCATCGCGCAGCGCACGATCGAGCTCCTCCGCCGAGGGCAGCGCAGACACGGACACTGAAGCGACCTGGGGCGCGATTGCGTTCACGTGCCGACACCTTCGGAGTGACGCAGCTGCATTCGCCTGTGCAGCGCGGTGATGCGGCCGTCGCCGGTCGGCTGATAGAACACCGAATAGCGCTTCGCGGTCTGCATGAAGGCTTCCGCGTCGGCCTGCTTCTTGACCTCGAAGGAATCGAAGCCGGCGCGCAGCATGAACACGAACTGGTCGCGCAGCACCTGGCCGGTGGCACGCAAATCGCCGCGATAATTATAGCGCTCGCGCAGCAGGCGCGCCTGGCTGTAGGCGCGGCCATCGCGGAAGCTCGGGAACACCAATGCGACGACGGCGATCTTGCCGAGATAGGGCACGAGCTCGGCGATATCGCGATTGTTCGGCCAGATCACGCCGACCTTGCCGCCGCGCTTGAGCAGCGCGTCCGCATCGCTGAGGAAGCGCTCGGCCGGCACCAGGATGTCGCCGCCCTCGGGCAGCGGCGTGTCGACGGCAAGCTTGGCGAAGCTGTCGTCGGCGATTTTTCCGCCGTTAACGAGTGGCATAGACGCGCTCCTTGAAGGGTTCGACGCCGAGGCGCTTCACCGTGTCGACGAACAGCTCCTCCGGCCGCTCGCGCAGCGCCAGATAGGCTTCCACGATGTCCTCGACGACGTCAGCGACCTCGTCAAACTTGACGCCGGGGCCGATCAGATTGCCAAGCGCGGCGCTCTCGTCGGCACGGCCGCCGATGGTGATCTGGTAGACCTCCTCGCCGTTCTTCTCGACACCGAGAATGCCGATATGGCCAACATGATGATGGCCGCAGGCATTGATGCAGCCGGAGATGTTGATATGCAGCCGCCCGATCAGATTGGCGAGCTCATGGTTGGCAAAGCGCCGCGTCAGCTCCTGCGCGATCGGGATCGAGCGCGCATTGGCCAACGAGCAATAGTCGAGCCCCGGGCAGGCGATGATGTCGGTGATCAGGTTGACGTTCGGCGTCGCCAGCCCAAGCTTGTCGAGCGCCTTCCACAGCGCCGGCAGGTCGCGCTTGGCAACATGCGGCAGCGCCAAATTCTGCTCATGACCGACGCGGATCTCGCCGAAGGAATATTTGTCGGCGAGATCGGCCAGCGCATCCATCTGCTCGGCGGTGGCATCGCCCGGAGGCGCGCCGATCGGCTTCAGCGAGATCGTGACGATGGAGTAGCCCGGGTTCTTGTGCGCGGCGACCGAGTTCTTGCGCCACGCCTCGAAATCGGGATCGGCCGCGGCCTGGCGCAGCTCGTCCGGCATGTGCGGCAGCTTCTCATAAGCCGGATAGATGAAGCGCGAGCGGATGTCCTCGATCACCTCGTCGTCGATCTGAAGCGAGGAGTTGCGGATATGCTGCCACTCCTCCTCGACCTCGCGGGAGAACTTCTCGATGCCGAGCTCGTGCACCAGGATCTTGATGCGCGCCTTGTAGATATTGTCGCGGCGTCCGTACTGGTTGTAGACGCGCAGGATCGCCTCGATATAGCTCAGGAGATCGCGGCCGTGGACGAAGTGCTTGATGGTCTTGCCGATGAACGGCGTGCGGCCGAGACCGCCGCCGACCAGCACCTCGAAGCCGGTTTCGCCCTTCTCGTTCTTGATCAGCCGCAGGCCGATGTCGTGGACCTTGATCGCAGCGCGGTCGTGATCCGAAGCGGTGATCGCGATCTTGAACTTGCGCGGCAGGAACGAGAATTCCGGATGCAACGTAGTGTGCTGGCGGATCAGCTCCGACCAGATGCGGGGATCCTCGATCTCGCCCGGCGCGACGCCGGCCCACTGATCCGAGGTTACGTTGCGCATGTTGTTGCCGGAGGTCTGCATCGCGTGGATGCCGACGTCGGCAAGATCGGCCAGCGCATCCGGCAGGTCCGAAAGCTTGATCCAGTTGAACTGGATGTTCTGGCGCGTGGTGAAATGGCCGTAGCCGCGGTCATATTTGCGCGCGACATGGGCAAGCTGCCGCAACTGGTTCGACGCCAGCGTTCCGTAGGGAATCGCGACGCGGAACATGTAGGCGTGCAGTTGCAGATAGACGCCGTTCTGCAAGCGCAGCATCTTGAATTCGTCCTCGGTCAACTCGCCCGAGAGACGGCGTTGCACCTGGTCGCGGAATTCCGAGACGCGCTCGTTGACCAGCGTGCGATCGATTTCGTCGTAAGCGTACATGATTAAAGTGCCTTACAGCCCGACCTGCGATTAAACCGGCAAGTCGATGGTCACGCCATCGCGGCGGATCTGCTCGCGCAGATTTCCGGGCACGATCTTGCCGTCCTCGCCGATCTGGACCGGAGCGATATAGGGACCAATCGCGCCGACGTCATCGGCCACGGCCTCGGCGAGCAACGCTTTCGCCTCATCGGAGTTTCGCACGATCGCGGCGTCTGCGAGGTCAGCCGACCAGCCCTTGGCAGCAGTGCGGTAGACCACGACGCCATCCCAGGTACGGTTAGCGGTCACGACGGAGGAATCGCTGATTTTAAGTTTCTTTTGCAAGGGAGAGGTCATTCGGCAGCATCCAGGAGGTCAGAGATGATTTGTTTGGGTGTTTCGCGGCGAAGTGAACCGGTATGCCGGACCACGTCGCCGATGATGAGGATGGCGGGACCGCCATGGGTCCGCCGCACGAGCTCGGGCAGGTCGCGCAGCGTGCCGATCGCGCCTTGTGCGTCCGGCCGCGTGACGCGGGCGAACACGCCGACGGGCGTCTCGGGCGAACGGCCGGCCGCGAACAAGCCTTCGCGGATCGCGGGGGCCGCGGTCATGCCCATGTAGACCACGACGGTCATTTTGGTGTCGGTCAGCGTCGACCAGTCCACGTTCTCGGCATCGCGCGCCTTGTGCGCGGTGAGGAAGGTGATGCGGGTCGCTTCATGACGGTAGGTGAGCGGCACCTCGAAATCGGCGGCGCCGCCGAGCCCGGCAGTGATGCCGGGAATAATCGAATAGGCGATACCAGCGGCGCGCAGCGCTTCGACCTCTTCGCCGCCGCGGCCGAACACGAAGGGGTCGCCGCCCTTCAGCCGCACCACGCGCTGGCCGGATTGCGCGGCCTCGATCATGCGCTTGTTGATGGCGTCCTGGCCGATGCCGGGCTTGCCGACGCGGCGGCCGACCGGAACGCGCGTGGTGTCGCGGCGGATGCGGTCGAGAATTTCAGGGGAGACCAGTTCGTCATGGAAGACGATGTCGGCATCCTGGAGCGCGCGCAGCGCCTTGATGGTGAGAAGGTCGGGATCGCCGGGCCCAGCGCCGACCAGCGCGACGGAGCCTTCCGGCTTGTCGGCACGCGCGAACGCGGACGGATCGGAAATCGCCCTGATCGCGGCGTCGGCCTCGCCCTTGCGGCCCGCGAGCACAGACGCGCCGATCGGACCGTCGATGACGCGCTCCCAGAAGCGGCGGCGCAGCGGAAACTCGGCGATGCGCTCGTTGATGGATTTGCGGAAGCCGCCGATGAACTCGGCGAGCTCACCGATGCGGGCCGGCAGCAGCGCCTCGATCTTCTCGCGCACGCGCCGCGCCACCACCGGCGAGGTGCCGCCGGTGCCGATCGCGACCACGACATCACCGCGATCGACGATCGCCGGGAAGATGAAGCTGGAATGTTCGAGATCGTCCATGACGTTGACGGGCAGGCCGAGCGCCTTGGCGCGCGCCGACATGGCAACGCCGACATCGCCCGCGCCGGCGCAAACGATGGCAATGACGCCCGAGAGATCGGCGGTGAGCGGATCGCCAGTGGCGATTTCAACCCGCGCAGCGTCTTCGGAACTGAGGCTCAGGTCCTGATTGCCGTCGATCGCATGCACGCGGATGCGCGCACCGGCAGCAGCGAGCACGCGCAGCTTGGCGCGCAAAAGCTCACCCGCGCCGATGAGGACCACCGGACCGGCCTTGAGATCGAGGAACACCGGCAAGAACCGCATGCGATACTCGCTTCCCCCACATCCGGGGTTGACTGGAATTATTTTCTATATATGTGTCGTTTCGAGCGTGCAAAGAGAAAATTTTTTCTTCTCTTCTGCACCGCAACTATAGAAAATTCGCCTCCAAACGCAAAGTGGCAGAGATGCATCTTCTCAGGACCGATTCCGGTGCAGATGGACGGGACTTCCGGGCTCCCGTTTCCGAGCAAATTCCCGTCGGGCTGACCGCCCCCAGCATGGACCATTTGGACCAGCTTGAGGCGCAGAGCATCTACATTTTCCGCGAGGCCTTCGGCCGCCTGAAGAAGATCGCCCTGCTGTGGTCGCTCGGCAAGGACTCCAACGTCATGATCTGGCTGGCGCGCAAGGCGTTCTTCGGCCGGCTGCCGTTCCCGGCCCTCCACGTCGATACCGGCAAGAAGTTTCCGGAGATGTATCGCTTCCGCGATCACTACGGGAAAGAGTGGGAGCTCGACCTGCGCGTCGAACCCTGCCCGCCGATCGATGCCGTCGACCCAACGCTGCCGCCGGCGGCCCGTTCCGCTGCGCGCAAGACCGAAGGTCTGAAGATGGCGCTCGCCAAATTCGGCTTTGACGGCCTGATCGCCGGCATCCGCCGCGACGAAGAGGCGACGCGCGCCAAGGAGCGCGTGTTCTCGCCGCGCGGGCTCGAAGGCAATTGGGACGTGCGCGATCAGCCGCCGGAGTTCTGGGACCATTTCAACGCCTCGCCGCCGCAAGGCGCGCATTTGCGCATCCATCCGATCCTGCATTGGACCGAGGCCGACATCTGGGCCTACACCAAGCGCGAGAACATTCCGATCATCCCGCTGTATCTCGCCAAGGACGGCAAGCGCTATCGCTCGCTGGGCGATCAGGACATCACCAATCCGGTCGCGTCGACCGCGTCGACCATCGACGAGATCCTGGTCGAGCTCGAGCAGACCAAGGTGCCGGAGCGCGCCGGCCGTGCGCTCGACCACGAGACCGAGGACGCCTTCGAGCGTCTGCGCGTCGCCGGCTATCTCTGATTCAAGGACGCAACGCGGCTATGAACATGATCGTCACCCCCGCTTCGCCCGCCACTCCGAACGGCACCACGCGTCCGCAGGTCCGCATCGTCATCGTCGGCCATGTCGATCACGGCAAGTCGACGCTGGTCGGGCGCCTGCTGCACGAGACCGGCAGCCTGCCCGACGGCAAGCTCGAGATGCTGAAAGCCGTCAGCGCGCGGCGCGGCATGCCGTTCGAATGGTCGTTTCTGCTCGACGCGCTCCAGACCGAGCGCGACCAGGGCATCACCATCGACACCACGCAGATCCGCTTCCGCACCAATTCGCGCGACATCGTGCTGATCGACGCGCCGGGCCATGCCGAATTCCTGCGCAACATGATCACCGGCGCCTCGCAGGCTGACGGCGCGGTGCTGATCATCGATGCGCTCGAAGGCGTGCGCGACCAGACCCGGCGGCACGGCTATCTGCTGCACCTGCTTGGCGTGAAGCAGGTCGCGATCGTCGTCAACAAGATGGACCGCGTCGATTTCAGCGCCGAGCGCTTCAAAGAAATCAGCGACGAGATCTCGGCGCATTTGCAGGGCCTCGGCGTGACGCCGACGGCCGTGATCCCGATCTCGGCCCGCGACGGCGACGGCGTCGCGGAGCGCACCGACCGCATCAGCTGGTACAAGGGTCCGACCGTGGTCGAGGCGCTGGACCAGCTCGAGCCGGCGCGTCCGCTGGAAGCCCTCGCCCTGCGCCTGCCGGTGCAGGCGATCTACAAGTTCGACGACCGCCGCATCGTCGCGGGCCGCATCGAATCCGGCAGCCTCATTGCCGGCGACGAGATCGTGATCATGCCGGCCGGCAAGATCGCCAGGATCAAGACGGTCGAAAGCTGGCCGGTAACGCCGGTCGCGGGACGGCAGGGCGCGGGCCGCTCGGTCGGCATCACGCTCGACCGCGAATTGTTCATCGAGCGCGGCGACATCGTCGCGCATGTCGGCTCCGCACCGCGCGAGACCCGCCGTCTGCGCGCGCGCATCTTCTGGCTGCACGACAAGCCGCTCGCCAAGGGCGACCAGCTGCTGGTCCGCTGCGGCCCGAAGGAGAGCCGCGCCACCGTCGTCGCCATCGAGAAGGCGGTCGATCCCGGCGAGCTGTCGAGCGTCGAGAACAAGGCGATCGGCCGCAACCATGTCGGCGAGATCGACATTTCCCTTTCGAGCCCGATTGCCGCCGATCCCTACACCGAGAATCCGCGGACCGGCCGTCTCGTGATCGAGGTTTCGGGGCGCATCGCCGGCGGTGGTCTCGTGCTGTCGGTCGATGCCGGCCAGCGCGCCGTGCCGGTCGACATCGTGCCGGTGGAATCGGCGCTGCGGCCCGACGAACGCTCCGCGCGCTACCGCCACAACGGCGCGGTGGTCTGGCTCACCGGCCTGCCGGCGTCCGGCAAATCGACGTTGGCAAAGGCGCTGGAACGTCGGCTGTTCACCAATGGCGGCTCGCCGATCCTGCTCGACGGCGACACGTTGCGCGCCGGGCTCAACAACGATCTCGGCTTCTCCGCCGCCGACCGCAGCGAGAACATCCGCCGCCTCGCGGAGGTCGCGACCCATCTCGCCCGCAACGGCCACATTGCGATCGTCGCCGCCGTCTCGCCGGCCCGCGAGGACCGCGCGACCGCGCGACGCATCGCCGACACCGCGTTCCGCGAGATCCACGTCGCGACGCCGGCAGAGGTCTGCGAGGATCGCGATCCCAAGGGCCATTACAAGAAGGCCCGCGCCGGCGCGCTGGCGTCGTTCACCGGCATCGGCAACGACTACGAGCGACCCGAGGCTGCCGAGCTCGTGATCGACACGTCGGCCCGCACGGTTGCGGACGCTGCTGACGAGATCGAACGGATGCTGAAGACCACCGGCGTGCTGTTCGACGAGCTCGTGGACCTCGCCGCGAATATTTGAGGCCGTCCTATTTTCCCCGGCTGTCGTCGCCCGGCTTGACCGGGCGACCCAGTATTCCAGAAACAGCGTTGGGTCACGGAGAAGCCGCGGCGTACTGGATTCCCCGCCTTCGCGGGGAATGACAACGGTGCGTCGGGCCGCACACCTCGCCTTGACATTTTGACAACTTTTGGAGGCCTTCTCACGGCCCCGATTTTGAGGCTAATAGGCCCTGAAAGCCGCCCCCTATGGGCGCATTTTGCTGCTGTCGGGTCAAAAGCAGCCAAAAAACAGCCATTTCCAACAAGAAAGCCCATCATGAAACGCGTCGACGCCCACGGATTGAAGATCGCTCCCGTCCTGTTTGACTTCATCGCCAAGGAAGCGGCCCCGAAAACGGCGATCGCGCCGGATGCGTTCTGGGCCGGGGTCGCCGCCATCATCAAGGATCTGGGGCCGAAGAACCGCGCGCTGCTCGCCGTGCGCGACACGCTGCAGGCCAAGATCGACGACTGGCACCGTGCCAACAAGGGCAAGGCGTTCGACCTCGATGCCTATACCGCGTTCCTGAAGGAGATCGGCTATCTCGTCCCCGAGCCGGCGACGCAGAAGGTCGAGACCGCCAATGTGGACGAAGAGATCGGCAAGATCTGCGGCCCGCAGCTCGTCGTGCCCCTCACCAACGCGCGCTATGCGCTGAACGCGGCGAACGCGCGCTGGGGCTCGCTCTATGACGCCTTCTACGGCACCGACGCGATTCCGCACGATCCTTCCGAGAGCGGCAAGGGCTACAACAAGGCGCGCGGCGACAAGGTGATCGCCAAGGCCAAGGCGTTCCTCGATGCCGCCGTGCCGCTGGCGACCGGCAGCCACACCGACGTCACCGCCTACAGCGTCGTCGCGGGCCAGCTCGCGGTGAAGCTGAAGAGCGGCAACGCAACGGCGCTGAAGAACGCCGCGCAATTCGCGGGCTTCCAGGGTGATGCCGCCGCGCCGTCCGCCGTGCTCCTCACCAACAACGGCCTGCACGTCGAGGTCAAGATCGACCGCAGCAGCACGATCGGCAAGGACGACCCGGCCGGCGTCGCCGACATGATCATGGAATCCGCAGTCTCGACCATCCTCGACATGGAGGACTCGGTCGCCGCGGTCGACGCCGAGGACAAGGTGCTGGTCTATCGCAACACGCTCGGCCTGATGAACGGCACGCTCTCGGCCGATTTCGAGAAGGGCGGCAAAACGCTGACCCGTTCGCTCAATGCCGACCGCAGCTACAAGACGCCTGACGGCAAGGGCGAGGTCAAGCTGCACGGCCGCAGCCTGCTGCTGATGCGCAATTGCGGTCACCACATGTTCACCGACGCCGTGCTGGACGAGAAGGGCGAGGAGATTCCGGAAGGCCTGCTCGACGCTGCCGTCTCAGGGCTTCTTGCCATTCACGACATCAAGGGCAACTCCAAGGTCAAGAACAGCCGCACCGGATCTGCCTATATCGTCAAGCCGAAGATGCATGGCCCGGACGAGGTGTCGCTGACCTGCGAGATCTTTGACCGCGTCGAGAAGATGCTCTCGCTGCCCGAGAACACGCTCAAGGTCGGCATCATGGACGAGGAGCGGCGCACCACCGTCAACCTCAAGGCCTGCATCCAGCGCGCCTCCAAGCGCATCATGTTCATCAACACCGGCTTCCTCGACCGCACCGGCGACGAGATCCACACCTCGATGGAAGCGGGCCCGATGATCCGCAAGAACGAGATGAAGGCGCAGGCCTGGATCAAGGCCTATGAGGACTGGAACGTCGACATGGGCCTGATCGACGGCCTGCCCGGCCACGCCCAGATCGGCAAAGGCATGTGGGCCGCGCCCGACAAGATGGCGGACATGCTGCAACAGAAGCTCGCGCATCCGCAGGCCGGCGCCACCACCGCCTGGGTGCCGTCGCCGACCGCTGCGACGCTGCACGCCCTGCACTATCACCAGGTCAACGTCACCGCGCGCCAGCAGGAACTCACCAAAGGCGGTCCGCGCGCGAAGCTGTCCGACATCCTCACCATTCCGGTGTCGAAGTCGAACTGGGCGCCCGACGACGTCAAGCAGGAGATCGACAACAACTGCCAGGGCATTCTCGGTTACGTCGTGCGCTGGATCGACCAGGGCGTCGGCTGCTCCAAGGTGCCTGACATCCACGATGTCGGCCTGATGGAAGACCGCGCCACCTTGCGCATCTCGAGCCAGCATCTCGCCAACTGGCTGCACCAGGGTGTCATCACCGAGGCGCAGGTGATGGAATCGCTCAAGCGCATGGCCGTCGTCGTCGACAAGCAGAACGCGGGCGACGCGATCTACAAGCCGATGGCGCCCGCCTTCGACGGGGTCGCCTTCAAGGCCGCCTGCGACCTCATCTTCAAGGGCCGCACGCAGCCGAACGGCTACACCGAATACATCCTCACCGCGCGCCGCCGCGAGGCCAAGGCTGCGGGCTAAAGCCCGATCATTCAAACACCTAAGCCCCGGCTCGCGCCGGGGCTTTTTTGTTTTCGGGCCGTAGCCCGGATGGAGCGCAGCGCAATCCGGGACCGGCGTTGCTTGGGGCAGGCCCCCGGATTTCGCTGCGCTCCATCCGGGCTACACGCCCCATCCCGCTAAAACACCGTCAGATATTTCAACAGCGACACGACGCCGATGATGATGACGACCACGCGCGCGATCTGCTTGGCGCGACCGTCCATGGGCAGCATGTTGATGAGATAGAGCACGAGAATGACGACGAGAAAGGTGACGAGTACGCCGACCAGCATCGCAAGGACCCCCCTTCAGGCAAATTGTCTGACGGTGTTCTAACGCCCATCTCCCGCGCAGGTTCCATCACCGCAACCCACTGCAACTTCTAGTAAATACGTACTTCTACGATCAGCCGGCCTGCCTAAAACTTTACCCTTTTCGTTTCAGATGCAGAAACCGTTTGGGTGATGCGCCGCAAACGGCATGCGATTGCCGATCTGCCTGCCCCTCCGTTTTGATGTTGCCGGGGCGTCTTGACGAACTTTGCAATGGGAATTTTGGGGGGCTTCGATGCTGAATCGTCTGACCGTGTCCGCGCTGCTGAAGGCGGTGATCGCCATCACGTCGGTCTGTGTGGTGATTGCACTCTCGCTCACCGCCTACGCCTCCTGGGACCGCCTCAAGACCGCCAACCGCATCTCGCAGATCGCCGACGCCTCCGCCGATCTGTTCAAGGCGATGCACAATCTGCGCACCGACCGCTCGACCACGTCCCGGCTGCTGAACGCGACCGAGCCGATGGACTCCGAGATCGAGAGATATCTGCGCGCGCTGCGCGATGCCCAGATGCCGGCGATGGCCCGCGCGCTCGAGCTGCTGCCGAGCATCGACTTCCCGCAATCGGGCGCGCTGGTGCCTGAGCTCGCGCGGCTCTACAAGCTGCTGGGCGAAGAGCAGAAGCAGTTCTGGGAGGATGTTGCCAAACCGAAGGACCAGCGCCGCGCCGGCCTGACCAAGGAATACATGGAGACGACGCAGGGGCTGCTCGACGTGCTCGACAAGCTCTCGGGCGTCCTCGCCGCCACCGTCAACCACCAGGATGCCGTGATCGACCAGCTGCTGTCGATCAAGCAGAGCGCCTGGCTGCTCCGCAACACCGCGGGCGAGGCCTCACTGATCGTCTCGACCGGACTTGCGGCCGGCAAGATCTCGCCGGAGGGCCGCTACAACTATACCCAATTTGTCGGCGGTACGGCCGCGATGTGGAAAGCGCTGGAATTGTCGACCTCGGGCATGCAATTGCCGCCCGCGCTCGCATCCGCCATGACCACGGCCAAGACCGCTTATTTCGAGCCGCAATATCTCACCCTGCGCGACCGTCTCGCGGACACCCTGGTCAAGGGTGAGAAGGCCGAGCTGACGGCCAACCAGTGGAGCCCGCTCACGGTCGGCCGTATGGCCAGTGCGGTCGCGGTGGCCGAAGCCGCGCTCGACGCCGCCCGGAGCTACACGCAGGAGCAGCGCAGTACCGCACAGCGCGCGCTGATCGTGCAGCTTGCACTCCTGGCGCTCGCCATCGGCCTCGCCGTCGGCGCGGTCATGCTGGTCAGCCGCCGCGTCATCCATCCCCTCAACACCATCCGCGACGCCATGCTCAAGGTCGCCGGCGGCGACCTTGCCGTCGACAGCGGCTATCTCGACCGCCAGGACGAGATCGGCGCGCTTGCCGGCGCGCTGGAAACCTTCAAGCAGCAGGCGACCGAGAAGCTCAAGATCGAAGAGCATGAGCGCGAGCGCAATGTCGGCGCGGCCGCGCGCCAGCGCGCCGTCGAGACTTATGTCGGCGAGTTCGAGGGCGCGGTGCGCAAGACGCTCGGCGAACTGAGCGAAGCGTCCGGCGAGATGCGCAAGACCTCGGGCGACCTCTCCGCGGTGTCGCGCCAGACCAACGACCGCGTCCAGGTCGCCGGCAAGGCCTCCAACGACGCCTCCATGAGCGTCGACAGCGTCGCCGCCGCGGCCGAGGAGCTGTCTGCCTCGATCAACGACATCAGCCAGCAGGCGGCGCACGCCGCGGGCATTGCCAGCCGCGCCGTCAACCAGGCCCGCGAGACCGACGGCACGGTGCAAGGGCTGGCGCAGTCCGCAGGACGCATCGGCGAGGTCGTCGGCCTGATCAACACCATCGCGGCGCAGACCAATCTGCTCGCGCTCAACGCCACGATCGAGGCCGCACGTGCGGGCGAAGCCGGGCGCGGTTTCGCGGTCGTCGCCTCCGAGGTGAAATCGCTGGCCAGCCAGACCGCAAAAGCCACCGAGGAAATCTCCGGGCAGATCGCCGACATTCAGAGGGTGGCGAGCGACGCCATCAACGCGATCCAGACCATCGGTGGCATCATCGGCGAAGTGAACGAGGTCGCGACCGCGATTGCCGCCGCCGTGCAGGAGCAGGGCGCGGCGACCCAGGAGATCACGCGCAGCACGCAATTTGCGGCGCAGGGCACCAGGAACGTCTCGGACAACATCACCGGCGTGAAGGCCGACGCGGATGCTGCCGCCGGTGCGGCGGACAACGTCAAGCAGGCCTCGGAAACGCTGGAGACGCAGAGCCGCCAGCTCGGCCAGCAGGTCAGCGACTTCCTGGGGAAGATCCGCGCGGCGTAGGACTTGCGGATTGGATAGAAAGCTGCCGCTACACCTTCAGTGTCGTCCCGGCGAACGCCGGGACCCATAACCACAGGGAGAAGTTGTCGCGCGCGAGCTGCTAACCACGTGCCTTCGTCAAACCGCTTCCTGTGGTTATGGATCCCGGATCTGCGCTCCGCTTGTCCGGGACGACACTGGAGATCGAGGCGCTAGCGCCGCAACCTACTTGAGGCCGCACCGCCCCTACTCCTTCGCGACCACCGGCACCTGGCGGAACCTGGCGCGCACCGAATCCGGCAGCGGCGAAAAATTCATCGCGACGCCGCGGCGGTCGTTGGCGTTGCGGTTGGCGACCACCAGGCCATCGCTGCCCGCGACGATGTCACCCTTGCGCAAGGTCGGATCGTCCTCGACCTTGACCTGGGCAAGTCCGACCGGATCCTTGCCGTTGCACGTGCAGCCCGCGACGATCTCGTTGCGGAAGCGGAACGCGTTGGGCAGGTCGGAATAGGATTTTCCCTTGTCCGTCGTGGCGTCGTCGATGTTGCTGCCATAGACCAGCGAGGTTTCCGACGTCGGGCAGAAGCTCTTGCAGGATTTCGCCTTGCTTTCGGCGTCGTTTCCTTGCGCCGGGAAGTAGCGGCCATCGCAGCTGCGCACGCAATAGGCGATGCCGCCGCCATAAGAGGTCCGCTGGCGCGGCGTGTCGTAGCGCGGCATGTCATCGGTCGGGAACGGCATGCGGATCTCCGGCGCGGAGCGCGCGCGGAAGCCGCCGAACAGCGCCGAGAAGAAGTCTTCCGCATGCGCCGACGGCGTCAACGCGAGGCCGAGCGAGGCGACGGCGAAGCACGCCGCCGCGCCGCCGGCCAGTTTGCCGATCGAACGTCTGTTCATATGACCTCGCCCATCAGTTCACTGCCGACGTCGTGATGTTCAGCGCCTGCCGTCCCGAAGGCAGCGTCGTCACCGGCGGGCGCTTGCGTACCGGGTCGCCGCCCTTGTCGTACCCCTTGGCCATCAGCGGGGCGTTCTTCGGCAGCACCACCACCTTGGCGCCGACATTGACGCGGCTGAACAGGTCCGTGACGTCCTCGTTGGTCATGCGAATGCAACCAGAGGACACGAACTTGCCGATCGTGGTGGGATCGTTGGTGCCGTGGATGCGGTATTCGCTCGAACCGAGATACATCGCGCGTGCGCCGAGCGGATTGCCGGGACCGCCGGCGACGAAGCGCGGTAGATAAGGCTGACGCGCGATCATCTCGGCCGGCGGATGCCAGTCCGGCCACTCGGCCTTGCGACTGACGCTCTGCACGCCGGCCCAGGTGAAACCTTGTCGGCCGACGCCGACGCCGTAACGGATCGCGCGGCCATTGCCGAGCACGTAATAGAGGTAAGTGTTGCCGGTATCGATGACGATGGTCCCGGCCGGCTCGTTCCGGTCGAAGCTGACGATCTGCTTGCGCAGCCGGTCGGGCAGCGCGGCATCCTCGTCGGCGGCCTGCGGCGCCGCGTTGACATAACCCCGCGAATAGCTCGGGTCCTGCGGATATCCCTGCGGCTGCATCGGCGCGTAGCCGAGCGTCTGGGCCTGTGCCGCGAAGGGCACGGTCAGCAATGCTGTCGCGAAGGCAATGGCGGTGGTGGCGCGCAGCGAGAAGCGGCGACGGACTGGAGAGAACCTTGTCATGTGCTGCCCCGTTGGATGTGCATCAGGTGATGCGGCTCCCAACAAACGCAGCTGGACCGACTCAAGTTCCACCGCTCGTTGCGGCAGCGAGGTCACAGTCAAGCGAGCAAAACTTCACGAAACCGCGATGGAACCGGAACGTCCGCCCGGACGTTCTACTGCCAACAATGGGCGCGCGGAGGCTTCCGTGCGGGAGGAGATATTGTGCGCGTCCTTCCCACTGAACGTCTGATTTCCGGCAACAACGAGGGCGACCCGCTTCCCGACAGCCATGTCGAGCTGCCGCCGGTGATCCGCCGCACCGAGTTTGTCGCCTTTACGCTCGCCGGTCTGTTTCTGATTGCCGTGGTCGCGGTGCTCTACGTCGCCAGGGCGTTCTTCCTCCCGGTCGTGATGGCGGTCGTCGCCGGCACCATGTTGTCGCCGGCCGCCAGCTTTCTCGAGCGGCGGCATGTGCCGCGCGCCCTCGGCGCCGTGCTGATCGTGATCGCGGTGACGACGGTGGTCGCCTTCGTCGTCGCGCTGATTGCCGTGCCAGCGATGGAGTGGAGCTCGCGCCTGCCGGAATTGGGCGCGCAGTTGAAGGAGAAGATGCACGTCTTCGACCGGCCGCTGGCGCTGTGGAAGGAGTTGCAGACGATGGTGGGCGGCTCCGAGGGGCTGCCAAGCCTTCCGCTGCCGAAAGCCGAATGGGTGCAACCGACGCTGGAATTCCTGTCGCCGACCTTCGCCGAATTCCTACTGTTCTTCGCCACCCTGATCCTGTTCATCGCGAGCTGGCGCGACCTGCGGCGGGCGCTGATCATGAATTTCGGCGATCGCGATGCGCGGCTGCGCACGCTGCGGATCCTCAACGAGATCGAGGTCCATCTCGGCAACTATCTTTTGACGGTGACACTGATCAACGTCGGCGTGGGCATCGCAACCGGTCTCATCTGCGCCATCACCGGCATGCCCAATCCGGCCGGGCTCGGCGCGCTTGCGGCGGCGCTCAACTTCATCCCGATCATCGGACCGGTCGCGATGTTCGTCATTCTGGTCGTGGTGGGGCTCGTCGCCTTCCCGACCATCGGCGGCGGACTGATGGCGGGGCTCGCCTTCGGCGGCATCACCTTCCTGGAAGGGCACTTCGTCACGCCGACCATCATCGGGCGCAGGCTTTCCCTGAACGCGCTTGCCGTCTTCATCGCGCTGGCCTTCTGGACCTGGCTGTGGGGGCCGATGGGCGCATTCCTGTCGTCGCCGCTCCTGATCGTCGGGCTGATCCTGAAGGAGCATCTGCTGCCGGAGAATTCGCCGCAGCTGCCGCAGGCATGACCGGTTTCCCGAACGGAACTTACCCGGGCACGAAACGTTTTCCGGCTATCTCAGCCGCCAACAGCTTTGGAGCTCCTGATGTCAACCAATGGCGAAACCGGGATGAGAGACTGGACCGACAAAGCCACCAGAGAACGCCTCGAGAAGGATGTAGCAGCCGTGAAAAGCGATATCGCCGCCCTCACCGATCAGATCACCGACGCGCTCAACACCTTTGCCAATTCCACCAGCAAGCAGGCCCGCCGCGGCTATCGCCAGGCCCGCGAGAGCGTGGATTCCGCGGTCGACGACATGTCGGATCGCGGCAGCGCCATGATGGAAGCTGCGCAAGACGCCTACGGCTCGATCGAGGAAACGCTGGAAGATGCCATCACGCAGCGGCCGCTCGCGACCGTCGGACTCGCGCTCGGCATCGGCTTCCTGATCGGCGTCGCCTGGCGCCGGTAGCGTGGGCGCAAAACCTTGACGTTGTTACGGCGGCGCTGTTGCGCCGTCGCTGCCGGCTTGCGGGGATCTGAGGAGCAAGGCCATGTTACAGCGCATCATCGACGGCATCAGCGCATCGACGGGCACGACCGTCCGCCTGACATCGCTCGCCGCGGGCGCGGCACTCGCGCTCTTCATCACCACGGGCTTTCTCTGCGCGGCCGCCTTCATCTCGGTCCTTCAGACCTACGGACCGGTGCAGGCCTGCCTCGCCGGCGCCGGCATCTTCTTCCTGCTGACGCTTGCCGCGGCGGGGAGCTATTGGGGCTACAAGCGGGAGATGCGGAAGCGCGCCCGGATCGCCGCCGAGCGCGCCGCGAAGTCGGCCGCTTCGAGCATGCTCGCCGACCCCATGCTGCTCGCGACGGGCCTCCAGATCGTTCGCGCCATCGGAATCAAGCGGCTGCTGCCGATCCTGGCGATCGGCGGCGTCGCCCTTGGAATCATGGCGAGTCGCGCCGGCGCATCCGACGACGCCTCGGCTGAACCGGCCGAATAGCGGTCGAAGCGCTAAGATAATTTCGTCGTCGGCGGAACGAGCGAGCTTGCGGGAATTCCATCCGGCGATCATGCGCAATTTTGCGCCAGATTGGACAATTCCAGCCCCCCTCACGCAAACGCTACTCGGATAGGCGGGCGGTTGCCGCTAAAAGCAGCGCCCGTGATTCTAAAAGTCATTTTCCGCGATGAAACCGTCCGTCAAGGCGAACCTCGCCGCATTCCATCACGATGCCAGATTGTATTTGACGCTCGGCATTGCCAACTGGTCGGTGTTCGTCGACCACATCCCGAACAACGTCGTTAATCTCCTGACGCTCCGAAATTTCGGCTTCAGCGGCGCCGCTGACCTGTTCGTGTTCGTGGTGGGTTATGGCGTCGCCATCATTCACGGCAGGATGGCGCTGGAGCGCGGTTACGTCGTCGCGGCGACGCGCATCTTCCGCCGCGTCTGGCGGCTCTACGCTGCCTATGTCGTGCTCTTCGTGATCTATATCGACACCATCGCCTATGTCGCCTCGCAATCGATGGCGCCGGAGATCATCCACGAATACAACATCTCGGGCATTCTCGATCATCCGCTGCGCATCCTGGTCCGCGGCCTCGTGCTCCAGGAAGAGCCGCTGAACCTCGACCTCCTGCAACTGATGATCCCGCTGATGGCGTTCTTTCCGTTTGCGCTATGGGGTTTGTTGCGGCGGCCGAACCTGACGCTGGCGGCATCGGTCGCGCTATACGTTGCGGCGCGCTGGTTCGAATGGAATTTCCGGGTCTATCCGGACCAGGACTGGACCTTCAATCCGCTGTGCTGGCAGATGCTGATGGTCCTGGGCGGCTGGTTCGCCGTAACAGGCGCCTCCGGACGCGCGTTGCACGGCATGTCCTGGCTGCGGATCCTCGCGGGTGCCTATCTCATCTTCGCGATGGCCGTCACCTTGATGCGGCATTCGCCCGCGCTGGCCGTCTATTTGCCGGACTTCGTCGTCAACAGCATCGCGCCGACAGACAAGGAAAACCTCGCGCCCTATCGCGTGATCCATTTCCTCGCGCTCGCCTTCCTCGCGACCCATCTCATTCCGGCCGACCACCCCGGCCTGAAGTTGCGGCCGCTTCAGGCGGTGATCACATGCGGCGAGGAATGGCTCGCGGTGTTCTGCGTTGCCGTGTTCCTGTCCTTCGCCGGCCATCTCATCCTGATCACCGGACCGAACCTCGTGGTGATGCAGATCGCGGTAAGCCTCGTTGGCTTCGCGGCGATGACGGCTGTGGCCTATTACATCTCGTGGTCGAGGCGGCAGGACCTTCCGGCCGCCCTGCGGCAGCAGGCCTAGAGCTCCGTTCCGATCCAATCGGAACGGAGCTCTGGATTCCTGTCTTGACGCGTTTTCTTCACGCGGACCGGTATCCACTTCGCTCGAAAACGCTCTAGCCAAATAATCGTGCGATTCTGCTAGGCCGAGACCTGTGGCTGCGCTATGCGGGGAGCCTCTGCGTGAGGGGACCGGGCGTGGCGATGGCAAAGGGCGGGGGTGATGAGGCTGACAGCGCGCCCCGGCGCGGCCGGCCGCGATCGATCGAGACCACCAACGCCATTCTCGAAAGCGCCTATGCGCTGATGGCCGCCACCGGCCTTGCCGCCACCTCCATCGACACCGTCGCACGCCACTCCAGCGTCTCCAAGATGACGATCTACAAATGGTGGCCGTCGCGGGAAGCGCTGCTGATCGACGCCTTCCTTCATCATGCCGCGCAGATGCTGCCGCTGCCGCCTGCGAGCTCCGGCAGCCCCGCGGCGCGCGCACGCCGCCATGCCGCGGCCTATGCCGAGGCGCTCCAGGGCGAGTTCGGCAAGGTGCAGCTCGCCGTCGTCTCCGAATGCATTTCCAAGACCGGCTCGGCGGAGCTGTTCTATGCCCGCTACCTGCAATTCCGCCGCGACGCACTGGTCGAGATGATCGCCGCGGGCCAGACGGATGGCAGCATCCTGGCGGAGGGAGCGCCCGAGGATCTCTACGACGCCATCTATGGCAGCCTGTTCTACCGCTACGTCTTCGGCATTGCACCGATCACGCCGGCCTACGCGCGCAATCTGGTCGACCTGGTGCTGCGGCCGAAGGGTTAGAGCATGATCCGGAAAAGTGTGAAGCGGTTTTCCGAAAAGATCATGCTCAAAACAACAATCTGAAGCGCGACCTCTATCGCACCGGCCTGACCGGCGCCGAGATCTTGTCCGTGCGGTCGCGCTCGGACATGTCGACCACCGTCTCCATCGGCGCCGTCAATTCATAGACGTAGGAGGCGTCGGTGAAGTAGCGCTTGGCGGTGCCGCCGAGCGCTTCGGGCGCGACACGGTCGAGCAGGATCAGGCCGAAATCGGAATCCGGGCGGCGCGTCGCCTCGCTGGTGTTGAACTCCTCCCAGCGGAAATGGAAGACCTCGTCGGTCCCCTCGCCCGTCACCGTCCAATTCGCGGTGATGTGCGGATGCTTTCCGACCAGCGACAGACCTTCGTCGGAGTGCGAGGCGAGCTCGAAGAACAGGAGCGACAGGCTCTGCGCGGCGCGTGCGCTGACCGCGATGTCGGGGCCGGTGACGGCGATGCGGTCGGCATGCGGGATGGCGCGCGCCTCGAACAGGCCCTTCAGCTTGACGCCCTGCCACTGGCTCTCGCTGAGCAGCGAGACCACGT
Source organism: Bradyrhizobium sp. 613_E4_N2_2 (assembly GCF_052075995.1). NCBI lineage: Bacteria > Pseudomonadati > Pseudomonadota > Alphaproteobacteria > Hyphomicrobiales > Nitrobacteraceae > Bradyrhizobium > Bradyrhizobium sp. 613_E4_N2_2. Next base: position 1,196,926 of record NZ_CP197234.1, on the reverse strand, counting down.
TGGACATGGCGTGGATGCGGCCGATCAGCAGTTCACGCGCAACGTCGATGTCCGAGCCGTGGCGCAGCGTGCGCGTCACGATCGACTGGATCACCGCCAGGATGTTCTTGACCCGGTGGTTGAGCTCGTCGATGACGGCGGTCAGCCGGCGCTCGAAGCCGATCCGCACCTGGATTTCCCGGCTGAGCCGCAGATTGTTGTAGGCGACATAGCCGAACAGGCCGCACACCATCGCGGTGATGGCAAAACCGATCGCCGCCACGATGATCGCCGTCTGCTCGGCGCGCCGCGCCGAATTGGTCTTGGCGTAGTAGCCGAGATGCCAGTCGCGCCCGCCAAAGCTCACCGTGCGCGTCGCCGACGGCGCCGGCCCGTCCGCGGCCGTCATGCGTGACGAGACCACGCCCTGGTCGTTGGCAACGAGCTCGCCACCTTCCCTGCGCGGATCCTTCAGCGCGACAGAGAACAACGACATGTCGTCATTGGTCAGCATCAGGGAGGCGAGCTCGTAGGAAAATGTGACGAAGCCGGCCGGCTCGGTCGCACCCTCGGGAATGACGGGCGCGGCCACGATGATGCCGATGGGCCCGCCGCCCCGCAGCAACTGAACCGGGTCCGAGGCGACCGACCTCTTCTCGACACGCGCACGCGTCAGCATGGCGCTGCGCACCTGATCCTGCTCGTAGCTGCGGCCGGGCAGCGCCTTGGTCTCGTTGCTGCGCGGCTCGAGGTCCATCAGCACGTCGATCGGCTGGGTGACCTTCGCAAGATCGATCGGCTTGTCGTCATACGAGCGGATCTGCGGATTGGGGAAGCCGGCGCTCGCGATCGCGTCCTCCGCCGGCAGAAGCTCGTTCGGCTTCAGCCGGGCGACCCACCCGGCGACCACGAAATCGGTCTTGAAGGCGTAGATGGCCGAGCGCAGCGGCTCCAGCATGTTCGGCTTGATGACCGACGGCGCACGGAACAAGCCTGAGGCGACACGCGCGAGCAGCTCGCGCTCGGTCAGCCGGTCCTGGACCAGGCTCGCATGGACGTCGATCGCGCGCGCCAGCGCGATCCGGTCCAGTGCCAGCTCCTGGTCGTGGACGCGATAGGCCGCGAGCCCGGAGAGCAGGGCTCCGAGCAGGGCGATGAAACCGATGATAAAACCCAGCCGGACCACTTCGACTACTCAGGCGAAAACAGCAGGTCGGCAATAAACACGGAGCATATCAACGCCGCTCGAACGGCCATGTGCCGAAACAGAGTGGACCCCAGTAACGGAGATAATGAAGGAGGAGGCATCAGTACGCAACTTCGGTCGCCTGAAAAGCTTAATTCGCCCGGCCGATGGTCTGGCCATGAAGGCTTTGCTCCGGGCACCGGAGGTAGTTAATCGCCGTGTCCGAAATTTGTTCCGCGGATGCGGCTTTTGCCCCAGACGTTAACGGCGGAAAACGCCTGCGCCACGTCGTCGCGCCGTCAGCCCGCCCGTTTCAGGCCGCCTTTGGCCTCGATGAAGCCGACGATCTGGTCGAGCCCCTCGCTCTTTTTCAGGTTGGTCATGACGAAGGGGCGCGCGCCGCGCATGCGCCTGGCGTCCGTCTCCATCTTCTCCAGGGAGGCGCCGACATGGGGCGCGAGGTCGATCTTGTTGATGACCAGGAGGTCGGAGCGGGTGATGCCGGGGCCGCCCTTGGACGGGATCTTGTCGCCGGCCGCCACGTCGATGACGTAGATGGTGAGGTCGGCGAGCTCCGGGGAAAAAGTGGCAGCCAGATTGTCGCCGCCGGACTCGATCAGCACGAGGTCGAGCCCGGGGAATTTTGCGCGCATGTCGGCGACCGCGGCCAGGTTCATCGAAGCGTCCTCGCGGATCGCGGTGTGCGGGCAGCCGCCGGTCTCGACGCCGGCGATACGGTCCGGCGTCAGCGAGCCCGAGCGCACGAGGAATTCCGCATCCCATTTGGTGTAGATGTCGTTGGTGATCGCCGCGATGTCATAGCGCTCGCGCATAGTCTTGCAGAGCAGGTCCATCAGCGCGGTCTTGCCCGATCCGACCGGGCCGCCTATTCCGACACGCAAGGGGCCGTGAGATTTCGACATGTCACTCGCTCTCTCTTGATGGATTAAAGGCCGCACCGCTCACGAGCGAAACAGCCGCGTATATTGCGTCTCGTGCCGCAGACTGGCGAGATCGGCGCGGAAGGTCGCGCTGCCGAGGTCGTTCAATGTCGCATTCAACGCACGATTGGCGGTCGCAGCAACGGCGGCTTCCAGCTTCACCAGCACCCGCTGGCTGTCGGTCTGGCCGAGCGGAATGAGGCGGCTCGCCGCCGAAATCCAGTTCGAAACCAGCGCATGCAGGAAGGCATGCAGCGTCGGCGCCAGCGGCACGCCGTGCACCGCGGCGACCACACCGACGGCGACAGGATAGACCAGTGCCGTGCGACATGCCGCAACCATGGCATCCAGCCCGTTGGCGTCCCACGCGGCACGGGAGATGTCGATGAAGGCGCGGCCCTGCGAGGTCGTCTCGAGCTGCCGCTCGCGCGACGGCACGAAGGCGGCGGCGAGCTCCGCGATATCGTTCAAGGTGGTGTCTTCGCCCAACTCAGTGGCGCGATAGGCGTGGACCAGGAACGTCGCATCGCAAAAGCCGGAACCATCGCCCAGCATGGCGTCGAGCCAGTCGGCCAGCGTCGCGGTGTCGGTGATGTCGCCCGCCTCGACCGCCCATTCGATGCCGCTGGAATAGGAGAAGCCGCCGACCGGAAAGGCCGGCGACAGCCACGTCATCAGCCGGTACAGCGCCGCCGCCTCGCGCTCGGCGAGGTCACTGGCACTCACCGGCTCATTTGTGGTCATGAGCATGCTTGTGGCCGTGGTGGTGGTCGGGGTGGTCGCAATGCTCGTCGTGGTGATGGTCGTGGCCGTGGTCATGCGCGGCATGATCGTGGTTATCGTGGCCATGATCGTGGTGGTGATGGCCGTGATCGTGATGCGCATGGTCGTCGTGGCCATGTGCATGGCCGGCATCGGCGTAAGCGCCGCCTTCGGGATCGAACGGCGCCTCGATCTCGATCACGCGCGCACCGAGGCCCTTCACCATGGCCTCGATGACATGGTCGCGGCGGATGCGCAGGCCCTTGGCCATGATCTGCGTCGGCAAATGACGATTGCCGAGATGCCAGCCGACGCGAATGAGGTGGTGCGGATCGCGACCGCGGATCTCCAGCAGCGGCTCGGGCGCCGCGACCACTTCGACCAGCCGGCCGTCCTCCAGCACTAACGCATCACCGCCGCGCAGCGCGACGGCATTCTCCAGGTCGAGCAGGAATTCGAGGCCCCGCGTCCCCGTCATCGCCATGCGGCGGCGGTGCCGGTCGTCGAAATCGAGCACCACCGTATCCGCCGGCGTCTCCGTGAAGCCGTGCTGTCCCTTAACCTGCGTCGCCCGGATCATGCTTTTACCCCGTTACCGTGTCTCGACCTTCTCGGGCGTGATCACTTCAATCTTCGGCGGCGCCGTAAAACACTTCACCGCGACGCGACCGAACGTCTTCATGTGCTCCATGGCGCGATGCGGCACCAGCGCCTCGGCGCTCTCCCACTGCTCGACGAATACCATCTTGGCGGGATCGGTGACGCTCTCGTGCAAATCATAGGCGATATTGCCGGGCTCCTTCCGCGTCTCCTTGATGCAGGCGGTGGCGGCCGCAATGAATTCGGCGCGCGTCTCGGGCTTGATGGTCAAGGTGGCAACGACGTAAATCACGAGAAATCCTCCCGGCTTTTCTTCTAAGGTAAGATACCGGGCGGGACCTTAGACCAGGCGGGGTCGAACGCAAAACCGGAAAAGCCGCCCCCCGGGCCTGCGCCGGGGGCATGCGTCCAGGCGCTATTTCAGTACATGAAATATCGCTGCGCCATCGGCAGCACCTCGGCGGGCGCGCAGGTGAGCAGTTCGCCGTCGGCGCGCACCTCGTAGGTCTCGGGATCGACCTCGATATTGGGCGTGGCGTCGTTGTGGATCATGCTCTTCTTCGAGATTTTTCCGCGGGTGTTCTGCACCGCATAGAGCTTCTTGTCGATGCCGAGCTTTCGCGCGAGGCCGCCGGTGACCGCCGCCTTCGAGGTGAACACCACGGACGACGTGGTGCGCGCCTTGCCGAAGGCACCGAACATCGGCTGATAGTGCACCGGCTGCGGCGTCGGGATCGAGGCGTTGGGATCGCCCATGGGGGCGGCGACGATCGAGCCGCCCTTGATGATGCAGTCCGGCTTGACGCCGAAGAAGGCCGGCGACCACAGCACGAGATCGGCGAGCTTGCCCTTCTCGACCGATCCGATCAGCTTCGACACGCCGTGCGCGATCGCAGGATTGATCGTGTACTTGGCGATGTAGCGCTTGACGCGGAAATTGTCGTTGTCCTTGCCTTTGTCCTGGTCGAGCGACCCGCGCTGCTTCTTCATCTTGTCCGCGGTCTGCCACGTCCGGATGATGACCTCGCCGAGTCGGCCCATGGCCTGCGAGTCCGAGGACATCATCGAGAGCGCGCCGAGATCGTGCAGGATATCCTCGGCCGCGATGGTCTCCTTGCGGATGCGGCTCTCCGCAAACGCGAGGTCTTCCGCGATCGAGGGATCGAGATGGTGGCACACCATCAGCATGTCCAGATGCTCGTCGATGGTGTTGCGGGTGAAGGGCCGCGTCGGGTTGGTCGAGGACGGCAGCACATTCTTCAGCCCCGCGACCTTGATGATGTCTGGGGCGTGACCGCCGCCGGCGCCCTCGGTGTGGAAGGCGTGGATGGTACGGCCCTTGAAGGCCTTGATCGTATCCTCGACGAAGCCGGATTCGTTCAGCGTGTCGGAATGCAGCATGACCTGGACGTCGTAATCGTCGGCCACCGACAGGCAGTTGTCGATCGCAGCCGGCGTGGTGCCCCAGTCCTCGTGCAGCTTCAGCGCGCAGGCGCCGCCCTTGATCATCTCGACCAGGGCGGCAGGCCGCGACGCGTTACCCTTGCCGGAGATGCCGAGATTGACCGGGAAGGCGTCGAACGACTGGATCATCCGCCCCATGTGCCACGGTCCCGGCGTGCAGGTGGTGGCGAACGTGCCGTGCGAGGGACCGGTGCCGCCGCCGAGCATCGAGGTGACGCCAGACATCAGCGCGTGCTCGATCTGCTGCGGACAGATGAAATGGATGTGGCTGTCGAAGCCGCCTGCAGTGAGGATTTTTCCTTCGCCCGCGATCACGTCGGTGCCGGGGCCGACGATGATGGTGACGCCCGGCTGGATGTCGGGATTGCCAGCCTTGCCGATCGCCGAAATCATGCCGTCCTTGATCGCAACGTCGGCCTTCACGATGCCCCAGTGGTCGACGATCAGCGCATTAGTGATGACGGTGTCGGCCGCGCCCTGCTTGTTGGTGACCTGCGACTGCCCCATGCCGTCGCGGATCACCTTGCCGCCGCCGAACTTCACCTCCTCGCCGTAGGTGGTAAAATCCTTCTCGACCTCGATGATGAGATCGGTGTCGGCCAACCGCACCTTGTCGCCGGTGGTCGGGCCGAACATGTCGGCATAGACGGAACGCTTTATTTTGACGGACATCACAAGCCCCGTTTGCGTTTGAATTTTTGGTTGTTCACAGCGAAGCCCTCGCTGCGCTTACGGCATCGTCGAATTTTGCATCGAGCCACGAATTGCCGCCACGGCATCCGGCGACGACTTGCTCAGCCCAGCCCGTGTAGTCGGCGAGATCGTCGCGCTCTTCGGCGGACGGGTCGGAATGAATGCGCGCGCCGATATTGCTGATCTTGTCGGCGATCTTGATCAGCTTGGCGCCGGCCGATTTCTTCGGTGCATCGACGATCTGCCGGCGTCGCCGCTCTGGCTTGGGCAGGCTCATGTCGTCGGTGCATTCAACGACGAGAGAGGCGACGCGATCAGAGAATTTCTGTGCGAGCTCCTCGCGAGTGGTGTCGGTGTCCTCGATCACGTCGTGCAGCCACCCGGCCGCGACCAGCTCGGCATCCGCGCCATCGGTCGCCGTCGCCAGCAGGTTCGCGACCTCCGCGAGATGATTGATGTAAGGCTCGTTCCCCCGCCCCTTGCGCGCCATGCCATTGTGCCGGCGCGCGGCCAGCTCAGCGGCTTCCGAGATAAGGCGGATGGCGGGAAGCATGACTCACAGCTTCCCCATCACGTCGCCACGAAAACCGTAGATCGTCTTCTTCCCCGCCACCGCGACGAGCTGGACGTCGCGGGTCTGGCCGGGTTCGAAGCGGACGGCGGTGCCGGCGGCGATGTCGAGGCGCATGCCGCGGGCTTTCTTGCGATTGAATTTCAGCGCCGGGTTGGTCTCGAAGAAGTGGTAGTGCGAGCCGACCTGGATCGGGCGGTCGCCGGTGTTGGCGACCGTCAGCGTCACGGTCTTGCGGCCGGCATTGAGCTCGATCTCGCCGTCCTGGATGAAGAGTTCGCCGGGGATCATGCTCTCGCTCCTACCTGATCGGCTCGTGCACGGTGACAAGCTTGGTGCCGTCCGGAAAGGTCGCCTCGACCTGGATGTCGTGGATCATTTCGGGAATGCCCGGCATCACCTGGTCGCGGGTGAGGACCTGCGCGCCGGATTGCATCAGCTCGGCGACGGTGCGGCCGTCGCGCGCGCCTTCGAGGATGAAGTCGGAGATGATCGCGATCGCCTCGGGATAGTTGAGCTTGACGCCGCGATCCAGCCGGCGGCGGGCGACGATGGCCGCCATCGAGATCAGGAGCTTGTCCTTTTCGCGGGGAGACAGGTTCATGCAGCATCTCTTCCGTTCAATGCATCAATTCAGCAGCCATCAACTCAGCCACAGCCGCGGCAGCGCCGCGCCGGTCCGCGCCAGCACCGCCATCATGTCGGCGCGCAAGCGCGCGGCATCTTGGGCACAGAACCGCGCCATTGCAAAGCCATTCCAGGCGGAGATTCCGACCTCGCCGGCGAATGACTCCGAGGCCTCGCGGATACGCTCGATCAGCCGCTCGTCGCCGGGAACGATCAGCGCCGTGCCGATCGCGGCACCGCCCTTGGCCACCGCCGATCGCCCAAGTTTTGCACCGATATTGCCGTCGAGCCTGACGGTTTCGGCGAACACCAGCTTGCCCCCACGACGCAGCCGCCAGCGATCAAAGAACTCGCCCTGCTCCATCCGCTCGCCCATGGCGGTGCGGCCGAACACGACGATCTCGCAAAGCAGAAGCGAGGCGGCCTCGTCGAGTTCGATGTCGAAACGACGATGGACCCGGGCGCGATCGAACAGGATCGTCTCCTGGGGCAGCCAGCCGAGATGCGCGCCTGCGGCGACCTTCAAGGCGATATTGAGCTGCGCCGCCGCCCCTGGCGCGCGATAGACCTTCTCGGCCGCAGCGGTGGTCAATGTCAGGCGCGACCCCTGCCCTGCCGCGATCTCGATGTCAAAACTATCTCCGCCGGCAACACCGCCAGCCGTGTTGACGAACACGCCGGAGAGCCCCTCGCCCTCCGGCGAGGGAAAGCGCACGCGCAGGGAGCCGGACTCATGCAAGACGCCACGCCGCGTCACGCCATCGCGCGCATGGACGTCGAAGCGCACCGCGCCGCGGGCGCGGTTCGCCTCGAAAACCGAAGATGTCGTCAAAGCGTCGCTGCGCATCCGTCTCCCCAGCCGGCCGCGGCAGAAATTTTCGGATTACAGCGCCATCTGGCGGCTGATTTCGGCCGGATCGAGATTGGATCGGTCGCAGGAGAACTTCACCGCGCCGCGATCCATCACCGCGAAACTGTCGCCGAGTTCGCAGGCAAAGTCGAGATATTGTTCGACCAGCACGATGGCGATGTTGCCGAGGTTACGCAGGTAGGAGATGGCACGGCCGATGTCCTTGATGATCGACGGCTGGATGCCTTCGGTCGGCTCGTCGAGCAGCAGCAGCTTTGGCCGCATCACCAGCGCACGCCCGATCGCGAGCTGCTGCTGCTGGCCGCCGGAGAGGTCGCCGCCCCGCCGGCCGAGCATGGACTGCAGCACCGGGAACAGCGAGAACACGTCGTCCGGGATGTGCTTGTCCTCGCGCTTGAGCGGGCCGAAGCCGGTCTTGAGATTCTCCTCGACCGTCAACAGCGGAAATATCTCGCGGCCCTGCGGCACGAAGCCGATGCCCTTGCGCGCCCGCTCATAGGGCTTCAGGCCCGTGATGTCGCTGCCGTCGAGCACGATCGCGCCGGAGGAGATCGGATACTGGCCGACCATGGCGCGCAACAGCGAGGTCTTGCCGACGCCGTTGCGCCCGAGCACGCACGTGACCTTGCCGGGCTCTGCGGCGATGGAGACGCCGCGCAGCGCCTGCGCCGCGCCGTAGAACAGGTTGATGTCCTTGACCTCAAGCATCGCTCAGCGCCCCAGATAGACTTCGATGACCCGCTCGTTGGACGAGACCTGGTCGATGGTTCCTTCCGCAAGCACGGTGCCTTCATGCAGGCAGGTGACCTTGACGCCGAGCTCGCGCACGAACGTCATGTCGTGCTCGACGACCATCACGGTGTGGGTCTTGTTGATCTCTTTCAGCAGCTCGGCGGTGAGATGGGTCTCGACGTCGGTCATGCCCGCGACGGGCTCGTCGACGAGCAGCAGCTTCGGATCCTGCGCCAGCAGCATGCCGATCTCGAGCCACTGCTTCTGACCGTGGCTGAGGCTGCCGGCGAGCCGGTTGCGGGCGTCGGTGAGGCGGATCGTCTCCAGCACCTTGTCGATGCGCTCCGATTCCGCCCTGCTGCCGCGCCAGAACAGCGTGCCCTTGACGCTGTGGTCGACATTGAGCGCGAGCAGGAGGTTGTCCTGCACGGTCTGGCTCTCGAACACGGTCGGCTTCTGGAATTTGCGGCCGATGCCGAGCTCGGCGATGCGGGTCTCGTCCAGACGCGTCAAATCGGTGACGCCGTCGAACAGCACCGTGCCCTCGTCGGGCTTGGTCTTGCCGGTGATGATGTCCATCATCGTGGTCTTGCCGGCGCCGTTCGGGCCGATGATGGCGCGCATCTCGCCGGGCGCGAGCGTCAGCGACAGATTGTTGATGGCGTGGAAGCCGTCGAACGAGACGTGCACGCCGTCGAGATAGAGCATCGCGGAGGTCGCGCGGGTATCCATGACGTTCATTGCGCCTACTCCGCCATCTTGGGTTCGGTGACGCCATCTTCGGCCGCGGCGCTCGCGCTGGCTGCGGTGCGTTTTTCTTTTGACGACTCCCACCAGGCATTGAAGGTGCCGACGATGCCCTTCGGCAGCAGCAGCGTCACCAGGATGAACAGCGCGCCCAGCATGAACAGCCAGTAGGGCGCGAGCATGCCCGAGGTGAAGAACGTTTTTGCGTAGTTGACGACGACGGCGCCGAGTGCAGCGCCGATCAGCGTACCGCGGCCGCCGACCGCGACCCAGATCACCGCCTCGATCGAATTGCCGGGTGCAAATTCGCTCGGGTTGATGATGCCGACCTGGGGCACGTAGAGCGCACCGGCAACGCCGGCCATGCAGGCCGACAACGTGAACACGAACAGCTTGTAGGATTCGACGCGGTAACCGAGGAACCGGCTACGCGATTCCGCGTCGCGGATTGCGATCAGAACCTTGCCGAGCTTGGAGGACACGACGGAGCGGCAGATCAGGAAGCTCAGGATCAGCGCCAGGCAGCTCAGCGCAAACAGCGCGGCACGGGTGCCCTCGGCCTGCACGTTGAAGCCGAGGATGTCCTTGAAGTCGGTCAGGCCGTTGTTGCCGCCGAAGCCGAAATCATTGCGGAAGAAGGCGAGCAGCAGTGCATAGGTCATCGCCTGCGTGATGATCGACAGGTACACGCCGGTGACGCGGGAGCGGAAGGCGAGCCAGCCGAAGCAGAAGGCGAGCAGGCCGGGGACGACCAGCACCATCAGCGCCGCGAACCAGAACATGTCGAAGCCGTACCAGTACCAGGGCAGCTTCGAATAGTTCAGGAAGACCATGAAGTCGGGCAGGATCGGGTTGCCGTAGACGCCGCGGGTGCCGATCTGCCGCATCAGGTACATGCCCATCGCGTAGCCGCCGAGCGCGAAGAAGGCGCCGTGGCCGAGCGAGAGGATGCCGCAATAGCCCCAGATCAGGTCAATCGAGAGCGCGAGGATCGCGTAGCAGACATATTTGCCCCAGAGCGCGACCAGATAGGTCGGCACCTGCAGGAACGAGCCCGCGGGCAGCAGCAGGTTGGAGAGCGGGATGAGGATGCCGCAGGCCGCGACGATGGCGAGAAAGATCGTCGCGCCGCGGTCCAGCGACCTGGTCAGCATGTGGGGGGTCATGCTTCCACCGCACGGCCCTTGAGCGCGAACAGGCCGCGCGGCCGCTTTTGAATGAACAGGATGATGAGAACGAGGATCGCGATCTTGCCGAGCACGGCGCCGGCGACCGGCTCCAGGAACTTGTTGGCGATGCCAAGCGTGAAGGCGCCGACCAGCGTGCCCCAGAGATTGCCGACGCCGCCGAACACCACGACCATGAAGCTGTCGATGATGTAGCTCTGGCCGAGATTGGGGCTGACATTGTCGATCTGCGACAGCGCCACGCCCGCGATGCCGGCAATACCGGAGCCGAGACCGAAGGTCAGCGCGTCGACGCGCGAGGTGGCGATGCCCATCGAGGCCGCCATGCGGCGGTTCTGCGTCACCGCGCGCATCTCGAGGCCGAGCGCGGTGTAGCGCAGCATCGCGAGCAGGATCGCGAACACTGCGAGCGTGAAGACGAGGATCCAGAGCCGGTTATAGGTGATGGTGATCTGGCCGAGTTCGAACGCGCCGCTCATCCAGGAGGGATTGCCGACCTCGCGGTTGGTCGGGCCGAACATGGTGCGCACCGCCTGCTGCAGCACCAGCGACAGGCCCCAGGTTGCCAGCAGCGTCTCCAGCGGACGGCCGTAGAGGAAACGGATGATGCTGCGCTCGATCAGCACGCCGATGCCGCCGGCGACGAGGAAGGCGAGCGGCACGGCGATCAAGAGCGAATAATCGAAGAGTGCGGGATAGCGGGTGCGGATCACCTCCTGCACCACGAAGGTGGTGTAGGCGCCGATCATCACCATCTCGCCATGGGCCATGTTGATGACGCCCATCACGCCGAAGGTGATGGCGAGCCCGATCGCGGCGAGCAGCAGCACCGAGCCGAGCGAGAGGCCGTACCAGGCATTCTGCACCGTGGACCAGACCGCGAGCGAGCCCTGGATCGAGCTGATTGCGCTCGCAGCGGCCTTGGTCACCGAGGCCGGCTGATCGCCCATGCCTGTCAGCAGCGCCATCGCCTCCTGGTCGCCGCGCACCTTGAGGGTCGCGACCGCCTCGAGCTTCTCGACCTCGGTGGCATCGGACTTGAACAGCAGGATCGCGGCGCGGGCATCGCCGAGTGCGGCCTTGACCGATTTGCTGGTTTCCTTGGCGAGCGCGGCATCGACCGGCTCGAGCGCGGTCTCCTCGTGCGACTTGAAGACGGATTGCGCCGCCTGGAGGCGCGTTCCGACATCCGGCGACTGGAGCGTCAGGCTGCCGATCGCAGCGTCGACGCTGCGGCGCAGGCGGTTGTTGAGGCGCACCGCGCTGGCGCTATCGGGAACGCTGGCGACGGGCTCGCCGGTCGCAGCATCGATCGACTTGCCGTCGGCACTGGTGACGTAAACCTTCTTGCTATCAGGGTCGGCCATGAGGCGACCGTCCTGGAGCGCGCTGATGATGGGGAAAGCCAGCTTGTTGCCGCTGCTCGCGACGACGCCTATCGCCTCATCGGTGTCGGAGAAATCGTCATTGGCGAATTTGGCGACCGCATCCTCGAACGGACCGGCAAAGGCCGGCAGTGCGAACGCGATCAGAAACAACGAGAGGACAAAGGTACAGAGACGAGCGGACAAATTGGTTGGCACTTTGAATCACCCCGGCAGAAGTGGGGAGAAGGCGGCGGAATAGCCGCCTCCTCCCGTCGTGCAATGAACCGACAGATCGGGATCAGGAGCCCGAGCCGAGGCACTTGTTGGTCTTGGTGTTGAAGTTGCCGCACTTCTTGCCGACCCAGTCGCCGACTAGGTCCTTGGAGCCATCGAGCTCCTTCGACCAGGCGTCGCCTGCGACAAGACCCGGGGTCTTCCACACCACGTCGAACTGGCCGTTGGCTTTGATTTCGCCAATGAACACCGGCTTGGTGATGTGATGGTTCGGAAGCATCTTGGAGGTGCCGCCGGTCAGGTTCTTGGCTTCGATGCCGGGCAGCGCGTCGATCACCTTGTCCGGATCGGTCGACTTCACCTTCTCGACCGCCTTGACCCACATGTCGAAACCGATGACGTGCGCTTCCATCGGATCGTTGGTCACGCGCTTCGGGTTCTTGGTGTAGGTCTGCCAGGCCTTGATGAACTTCTCGTTCTCGGGCGACTTGATCGACTGGAAGTAGTTCCAGGCGGCAAGATGACCGAGCAGCGGCTTGGTGTCGATGCCGGCGAGCTCTTCCTCACCCACCGAGAACGCGACCACCGGGATGTCCTTGGCCTTGATGCCCTGGTTGCCGAGCTCCTTGTAGAAGGGAACGTTGGCGTCGCCGTTGATGGTCGAAACCACCGCGGTCTTCTTGCCGGCCGAGCCGAACTTCTTGATGTCGGCCACGATCGTCTGCCAGTCGGAGTGACCGAACGGCGTGTAGTTGATCATGATGTCTTCCTGGGCGACACCCTTCGACTTCAGGTAGGCTTCCAGGATCTTGTTGGTGGTGCGCGGATAGACGTAGTCGGTGCCCGCGAGCACCCAGCGCTTCACCTTCTCGTCCTTCATCAGATAGTCGACGGCGGGGATCGCCTGCTGGTTCGGCGCAGCACCCGTGTAGAACACGTTGCGCTCGCTCTCCTCGCCCTCGTACTGCACGGGGTAGAACAGGATGCTGTTCAGCTCCTTGAAGACCGGGAGCACGGACTTGCGCGACACCGAGGTCCAGCAGCCGAACACGACCGCGACCTTGTCCTTGGTGATCAGCTCGCGCGCCTTTTCGGCGAACAGCGGCCAGTTCGAGGCAGGATCGACCACGACGGCTTCGAGCTTCTTGCCGTTGACGCCGCCCTTCTTGTTCTGCTCGTCGATGAGGAAGAGGATGGTGTCCTTCAGCGTGGTTTCGCTGATGGCCATGGTGCCGGAGAGAGAATGAAGGACGCCGACCTTGATGGTGTCGTCCGCGGCCTTTGCGCCGGTCAATGAAGCCAGACCCATCATCAGTCCGGCGGTCGCGGCGAGAACGCCACGGCGGCTAAATGACGCCGCTATATCGTGAGTGGATTTGTTAAGCATGGATGTATCATCTCCCTGACGCAGACGTGAAAAAGACGCTGCGAAACGGCCCCACGGCCGCCTGCGATTAACGGAATCGCAAGAACCATGCCATGGGCTGGGCACATGCCAACCTATTGGTCAGATTATATAATTTCGCTGCAATCCAACTTTCGCCGCAGTCCAATTGCCCAAATCTTAGGCGAGTAAAATGTATGCCAATGCGGCAGACAGGTTATTTTTTAAGCAAAACAGCAACCCTGTCTAAATTTCCGGCATAACTATTTCTGCACTGCAATCGCGGTTTGAGGCCGCGTTGCCTTGAAACCGTCCCCTGAATGTTCCATATGGAGGTTCGAGACCTCTTGCGAATCAAGGGGTCGTAGCGAGCCGCGTGTTCTTAAGCCCTTTCCGGGCCTCTGGCTTGCCCCATCCCATCAAGCCATCCGACACCCCAAACACGCAGGTGTCCATTCGACACCCTTATTGCGCGTGCCCCGCTGATTGCGCTGGGCGCCCGCTTTCGACATGGAAAGAACCCATCTTTTGACTTCCTTTCAGGACTTCGGCCTTGCCGAACCCATCGCGCGTGCTCTCGCCGAAGAGAATTACGTCACCCCCACCCCCATCCAGGCCCAGACGATTCCCACGGCGCTGACCGGCCGCGACGTCGTCGGCATCGCCCAGACCGGCACCGGCAAGACCGCGTCCTTCGCGCTGCCGATCCTGCACCGCCTGCTCGAGAACCGCATCAAGCCGCAGCCGAAGACCTGCCGGGTGCTGGTGCTCTCGCCCACCCGCGAGCTGTCCGGCCAGATCCTCGATAGCTTCAACGCCTACGGCCGCCACATCCGGCTGTCCTCGACACTCGCCATCGGCGGCGTGCCGATGGGCCGCCAGGTTCGCGCGCTGATGCCTGGCCTCGAGGTTTTGGTGGCGACCCCCGGCCGGCTGCTCGACCTCGTGCAGAGCAACGGACTGAAGCTTGGAAGCGTCGAATTCCTCGTGCTCGACGAGGCCGATCGCATGCTCGACATGGGCTTCATCAACGATATCCGCAAAATCGTCGCCAAGCTGCCGATCAGGCGGCAGACGCTGTTCTTCTCGGCCACCATGCCGAAGGACATCGCCGAGCTCGCCGACGCGATGCTGCGGGACCCCGCCCGCGTTGCGGTGACCCCGGTGTCCTCGACCGCCGAGCGGATCAACCAGCGCATCATCCAGGTCGATTTCTCCGCCAAGCCCGCCTTCCTGACCAAGCTCCTGAAGGACGAGCCGGTCAATCGCGCGCTGGTCTTCACCCGCACCAAGCATGGTGCCGACAAGGTCGTGAAGACACTTGAGAAGGCTGGCATCGCCGCCAGCGCCATCCATGGCAACAAGTCACAGAACCATCGCGAGCGGACGCTCGCCCAGTTCCGTTCCGGCGAAATCCGCACCCTGGTCGCCACCGACATCGCGGCCCGCGGTATCGATGTCGACGGCATCAGCCACGTCATCAATTTCGACCTGCCGAACGTGCCGGAGACCTATGTGCACCGCATCGGGCGCACCGCGCGTGCCGGTGCCGAAGGCACCGCGATCTCGCTGGTCGCCGGCGGCGAGGAACTGAGCTATCTCCGCGACATCGAGCGGCTGATCAAGGTAACGCTATCGCGTGAGGATCACCGCACCGATGCCGGGCGCCGCGATGCGGGCCCGCCCCCGCCGCAGCAACGACAGGGCCGGCCGGGCCGCCCGGGCCAGCGCCCGCAAGGCGCAAGGCATGGTGAGGGACGTCACACTGACGGACGACGCAGCGACGAAAGGCATGCCGACGGACGCCACCATAGCGCCGGCAAGCATGGCGACGGAAGGCCCGGCGAAGGTCGGCACGGTGACGGAAGGCATGTTGACGGACGTCCCGGTGGTAGCCAGAAGGTCTCGAAGGGGTCTCGCCGCCAACGGTCCGGTGGTAAGACGCATTCTTCCCCAACCGAGCGCCCGGAACAGCGTTCCGCGCATAGCGCCGGCAAGCCCGATGGGATACAAGGCGTGGCCTTTTTACGCCGCGAGAGTCGGCCGATGGGCCAACCGACCCGCAAACCCTATTCGCACTAGCCGTCCACGACCTGGAGAAATTCATGGCTAAGGAAGAGCTGATCCAGTTCGAAGGACTGGTCACCGAAATCCTCCCCGACGCGCGCTACCGCGTGCAGCTCGACGCCGGGCACGAGATCGTCGCCTACACCGCCGGCAAGATGAAGAAGAACCGCATCAAGACGCTGGCGGGTGACCGCGTGACTGTGGAAATGTCGCCCTACGACCTCGAGAAGGGCCGGCTGATTTTCCGCCACAAGGACGAACGTCCGAGTGGCGTGGGCGGGCCTCCCCGTCCCGGACAGCGCGGTGGCCAGTTCCGCCGCCGTTGATCCGCTTCCAGCACATCGGTCGCGGAACTAAAATTCTGACCTGTATGCTGATCCGCCGTGTCGATCGCGGCGGATCAAAAAATCGTGCACGTCAGGATTGTTTTGGTGCCTTAATTCCAATAAAATCACTCATCGATTTTCGGCCGGACGACATTGGCATCCACCGGTACAGCCGGTTCAGACACGCTGACGACCCTTCCAGAAACTCGATCTAACCCGCCTGCGAAAGTAGGCTTCGACACTGCACATCTGAGAAGGAACTACCCCGTGAGCATGGGAACCGTGAAGTGGTTTAACGCGACCAAGGGCTTTGGCTTCATCCAGCCCGACGATGGCGGCCAGGACGTCTTCGTACACATCAGCGCCGTCGAGCGCGCCGGTCTCGGCACGCTGCGTGAAGGTCAGAAGGTCTCTTACGAGATCGTGGCCGACCGTCGTTCCGGCAAGTCGGCAGCGGACAACCTCCGCGCCGCCGGTTGAGCCCACGGGCCTTTGGCCCGGACGGCTCTAGCGAGCAAGCAACAGGAAAAGGCCGTGCGCAACGCACGGCCTTTTTTCATGTCCGAAAGAGCGGATGGACTCAGCAGGTCGTACCGGCCGCATCCGCGCTGTCGTAGACGCAACTGGACGACGCGTCGGTCTTGCCAGTTCGTCTTGCCAGTTCGTCTTGCGAGTTCGTCCTGCTAGTTCGTTTTGGCGGCCGCGCCAGCATTGCCGCTGGCGTTGTTGCTCAACGAACCGGCCTGGCTCATCGTGTTGTTGAAATAGTTGTCGCTGTCGCCGAGCGTCACGCGGCGCTGGCACAGCGGCATGCAGCTGTAGGATTCGCGCTCGACCCCGCGATAGACGGTGACGAGCCGGTCGCTCGGACCTTCGACCTGGATCTGACGGTCGACCAGGATCTCACCGCCTCGGTCGAGCGCGATGAAATTGGTGGCACCGTAGCCCTTCCCGGTCACGACGATCATGCCGCCGGGCTGGAGCGTGACGTCGGCGATCAGGGGATTGCCGACCACGATGGTCGCCACCTTGCCGGGCAGCCGGACCAGCTTGGCCTGGTCGACATTGACGGCGATGGTGTCGGCGGTCGCCTCGGCAAGGCTGGCGGCCGGCGATGCCAGCACCGCAGCCGCAACCAGAAGACAAACGCGCGCATGACGGCGCAGCAACTCTTTACGCATATTCTTACCCCCGGGACGTCACAAACCGGCAGAAGCGATTCGATACACAGCGGAGCCGGTGCCCGACCCGGCTAACCTGCCCTTAATTCGTGAACGTTCCGCAAACTCGCCGACTATTGTTTGAACGGACTGGCGCTTTGCTGCCTCAGAAGATCCCTTACTGGCGGAACGGATAGGCGAGCTGGCCCCCGATCTCCTTCGGCATGGTCGCTTCGTCCTTGCCGTAGTCCTGCGGCAGTTTCCCCTCCGGCATGCGGAAGGTGCCGAACAGCACGTCCCAGATCGGAAACGTCCCGGCAAAATTGGTGTCACCGCCCTCTTCGAGCGCGGTGTGGTGCCAGCGGTGGAACACCGGCGTCGCCAGCACATATTTGAACGGCCCGAAGGTCCAGTTCAGGTTGGCGTGCACGAAGGCCGAATGGAAGGTGGTGAACGGACCGAGCCAGATCATGACGTTCGGGGAGATGCCGGCCATCAGCAGCACGACGTCGACGCCGATCGTCCCGAGCATGAGATTGACGGGATGAAAGCGGGCCGCGGAAATCCACCCGATCTCCTCCGACGAATGATGGATGGCGTGGTACTTCCAGAATCCGCCGTCGTGGAACAGCCGGTGCAGCCAGTACAACATGAAGTCAGACAGCACCAGGAACAGTATGCCCTGTACCCACAGCGGCAACTGCGCCAGCGGGCCATGGCCGTTGTCGTAGAAGGCGATCAGGTCGTCGGCATCGTGGATGTTGAAGACGGCACCGGCACCGACGATCAATAGTCCGATCCGCATGGTGCGGGCGAACACCGGAACGAAGAACCAGTAGCAGATGTCGGTGAGGATCTCGCGCTTGCGCCACCACGGCGCGCCGGGATTGCAGGCCCAGAAATGCTCGAGCACGGTGAAGACCGCCGCGAGCACGAAGGTGACGGGGACCATCTTCTGGATGGTCTCGCCGAGCATCAAGGCAACTTGCATGGGCAGGCTCGACATCGTCGCCTCTCTTCCAAACTTCTGATCCCGCTTAGGCCTACTCCCCGAAATTTAAGGGAGGGTGAAGTCCACGGCGCGCTTGGGGCGCATTTGGAACAGGAAGAATTTCGATTGCGTCCTTAAGGCCAAATTCACTCTGGGCAAAAGCATCGGGCTGGAAGCGGGTTTGCCCGATCGAATTAACTCTACCGAAAGAGCTCGGATCTCATGTTTATCGCGTCAAGCACAGCGCCGAACGAGGCGATCACACCCCAGACGGAGTTTAGTTCATGAAGAACCTGATTGCGCGTTTCGCGAAGGATGAATCCGGCGCCACCGCCATCGAATACGGCCTGATTGCCGCCGGCATCGCACTGGCCATCATCACCGTCGTCAACAACCTCGGCAGCTCGCTGAACACCAAGTTCGGCTCGATCAGCTCCTCGCTGAAGTAAGCAACCGATCAACGACGGCAAAAGCCCCGGACCTCCGGGGCCTTTGTTTTTCTGAATGCGGCGAGTTCCAGTGGCGTTACGCGAGTACAGAACCGAAGCCGCGGTTGCGGCGAGCGAGGCGGAGGCGGCCGAGACCTCTTCGCCGGCGTACTGGGTTTGCCTTGCGCTGCTGCTCGCGACGGCCGTCCTCGCCGCGCGCATTGCCAGCATCTGGTGAGTGCGTCTCCGGCAGGTCCCTGCTCGCAGCGCCGCTGCCGCCGTTGTCGGTTTGTTTAGCACTGCCGGCTAGCATGCGGCGACACCCCGATCCCGCGATGAACCCAAGCTCAAGACGCCGCCCATGATCCTCGACCTTGCGCGCCTTCTGCTCTTCCCGGCCCTGATGGCCTTCGCCGCCGCGAGCGATCTCTTCACGATGACCATCTCGAACCGCGTGTCGCTGGCGCTGATCGCGGGCTTCTTCGTGCTCGCGTTCGCCGGTGGCATGGCACCTTACGAGATGCTGAGCCATGTCGGCGCCGGCGCACTGCTCCTCGTCGTGGCCTTCGGCTGCTTTGCGATGGGCTGGATGGGCGGCGGCGACGCCAAGGTTGCGGCTTCGGTCGCGCTCTGGTTCGGCTTCGCGCAATTGATGGATTTCCTGCTCTACGCCTCGCTGTTCGGCGGAGCCCTGACGCTGCTCCTGCTCCAGTTCCGGCAATGGCCATTGCCTTACGGGCTGGCGGGCCAGGCCTGGCTGGCACGGCTGCACGACAAGGAGAGCGGCATTCCTTACGGCATCGCGCTCACGCTCGGCGCGCTGATGGTCTATCCGGAGACCGAATGGGTGAAGGCGATCGACCTCGCTCACCTCGCACTGCGCTGAACGCACCGGGTAAGCCGGCGTTAAGCCGATTTAGATACGCCTCATTAACCATGCTTTGACGAATAGCTGGTCAACTGCCGATTACGGCGGCGGCTGCGTCGCTGCGTTTTGTGGAAAGTGAAGCGTATGAATAGGGCACGCATTGTCGTCCTGACGGTCGCCATCTGCGCCGGCGGTGTCGCCGCGTACCTGGCGAGCGGCTCGGACTCTGCGCCGCCACCGGCGGCTCCGGTCGCACAGCTTCCGACCGTCGACGTCCTGGTCGCCAAGAACGACATCGGCCTCGGCCAGACCGTGAAGCCGGAAGACGTGCAATGGCAGACCTGGCCGGCTGCGACCGCCAGCTCCACCTTCATCCGCCGCAACGAGCGCCCCGAGGGCGCAACCCAGGTCATCGGCTCGATCGCCCGCGCGCCCTTCATCCAGGGTGAGCCGATCCGCGACCAGAAGCTGGTCAGGGCCGAGGGCTCCGGCTTCATGGCGGCGATCCTGCCGACCGGCATGCGCGCGATCTCGACCGAGATCTCGCCGGAGACCGGCGCGGGCGGCTTCATCCTGCCCAACGACCGCGTCGACGTGCTTCTGACGCGCCGCCTCAAGAACGCCGACCAGGGCGCCGGCGCCCAGGACATCGTCACGTCCGAGATCATCCTGGCCAACGTCCGCGTGCTGGCCATCGACCAGGCGCCGAAGGAAAAGGACGGCCAGAACGCCGTGGTGGGCAAGACTGTCACGCTCGAGCTCAATCCCGCGCAGACGGCGACGCTCTCCGCGGCCCGGCAGAGCGGCACGCTGTCGCTGGCGCTGCGCAGCATCGCCGACGTCAAGATGAGCGAGATCACGCTCGATGATTCCGCGAAGCGCGATGGCGTTTCGATCATTCGCTACGGCATCCCAAGCGCGACGGCGAAGGCACGATGAGGACTGTCGATATGAAATGCAGGGCAGATTTGGCGACGATGCGAACCTCAATGGTCCGCGCCCTGTCGTTATCGGCCGCCTTCGCGCTGACCCTCAACCCGGTGCTCACCCCGGCGATCGCCGCCGACTACCGCCCCGTGGCGCAGGTCGCGGCCGACGGTCAGATGAACGCACGCTTCCTCTCGCTCGGCGTCGGCAAGTCGATCGTGATCGATCTGCCGCGCGACATCAAGGACGTGCTCGTCGCCGATCCCAAGATCGCCAATGCGGTGGTCCGCTCGTCGCAGCGCGCCTACATCATCGGCGCCTCGGTCGGCCAGACCAACATCGTGTTCTTCGATTCCGCCGGCCAGCAGATCGCGGCCTATGACATCGCGGTCAAGCGCGACCTCAACGGCCTGCGCGCAGCGCTCAAGCAGGTCCTGCCCAATTCCGACATCCAGATCGACGGCCTCGGCGACGGTGTCGTCCTGACCGGCTCGGCGGCGAACCCGCTGGAAGCGCAGCAGGCCAATGATCTCGCCGCGCGCCTCGCCGGCGGTGCCGAAAAGGTGGTGAACTCGATCGTGGTCCGCGGCCGCGACCAGGTCATGCTGAAGGTGACCGTCGCCGAAGTCGCGCGCACCATCATCAAGCAGCTTGGCATCGATCTCACCGCGAACCTGAACTACGGCACCTCAGTGGTGAGCTTCACCAACTCCAACCCCTTCACGGCTCTCGGCAAGAACCTGGTGGACGGCAACGCCCTGACCACGAAGTTCGGCGCGACGCCGTCGGTGCAGGCGACCCTGCGCGCGATGGAGAGCGCCGGCGTCATCCGGACGCTGGCCGAGCCGAACCTGACCGCGATCTCCGGTGAGTCCGCGACCTTCATCGCCGGCGGCGAATTCCCGGTACCAGCGGGCTATGCGTGCGATCCCACCACGCATGTCTGTACCACCCAGATCAGCTTCAAGAAGTTCGGTATCTCGCTCAACTTCACCCCCATCGTGCTGAGCGAGGGCAAGATCAGCCTGCGCGTGATGACCGAGGTCTCGGAACTGTCGAACGAAAATTCGATCACGCTGTCGCAGGCTGTGACCTCGAACTCGGTGAACTCGCTGACGGTGCCCTCGATCAAGACCCGCCGCGCCGAAACCTCGCTCGAAATTCCCTCCGGCGGCGCGATGGCCATGGCCGGCCTGATCCAGCAGCAGACCAAGCAGGCGGTCAGCGGGTTGCCGGGACTGATGCAGCTCCCGATCCTCGGTACGCTGTTCCGCAGCCGTGACTTCGTCAACAACGCGACCGAGCTGGTGGTGATCGTGACACCTTATGTCGTTCGCGCCGCGTCGCCAAAGGACCTGTCGCGGCCGGATGACGGCTTCGCCGCGCCTGCAGACCCGCAGGCCGAGCTGCTCGGCAATATCAACCGCATCTACGGCGTGCCCGGCCGGACCGAACCGGCCAAGAACTACCGCGGCACCTACGGCTTCATTACCGACTGAGGCGGAACGGGGATTTCACGATGATCACAGCACCACCCCAGATTCGCAAACGCGCCATCCGTTTCGGTGGCGCGCTCGTCGGCATGGCGCTCGCCCTCGGCGGCTGCCAGCACAACGAAGCGGTCACGGCCTCCATCCCCGACGATTACAAGCAGCGCCATCCGATCGCGATCGAGGAGCAGAACCGCTCGATCGTTGTCTTCGTCGGCCACGCCCGCGGCGGATTGACCGCCGCCCAGCGCGCCGACGTGATGGGCGTCGCCTCGGCCTGGCTGCACGAAGGCACCGGCGCCATCCGCATCGACGTGCCGTCCGGTACGCCCAACGCGCGTCCGGTCGCGGACACGATGCGCGAGATCCAGGCGATGCTGGCGGGTGCGGGCGTTCCGCCGCGCGGCGTCAACATTCGCCCCTACCAGCCGGAAGACAGGCGCTTCCTGCCGCCGATCCGGCTCACCTATTCCAAGATCGCCGCGGTCGCCGGTCCCTGTGGCCTGTGGCCGGACGACATCGGCCCCTCGATGAAGAACAAGAGCTGGTTCGAGAACAAGGACTATTACAATTACGGCTGCGCCTATCAGCGCAACATGGCGGCGATGATCGACAATCCGTCGGACCTCGAGCAGCCGCGGCCTGAAACGCCGTCCTATACGGCGCGTCGCACCACGGCCTTCGAGAAGTATCGCAAGGGAACGACGACGGCGACCACCTATCCTGAGGCCGAGAAGGCCAAACTCAGCGACACCGGCAAATGATCAGCTACGCTCGCCAGACTCAACAAGAGCAGCCCGAGGCGCCGACGCCGGTCGAGGAGCATATTGCTCCCTCGCCGCGCGTGTCGGTCCAGGCTTTCTGCGAGACCGTCGAGACCGCTGCCGCGGTGCAGTCGGCCGGCGAGGACCGTCGTCTCGGCAAGGCCCATCTGAAGATCCAGATGGGCGGCATGGCGGCGGCGATCGAAGCCTACCGCTCGGCGCCGACGCCGAACGTGATCGTGCTTGAGAGCGACGGCCGCAACGATCTTCTGACCGGCCTCGACCATCTCGCCACGGTCTGCGACGCCGGCACCCGCGTGGTCGTGATCGGCCGCATCAACGACGTCACGCTCTACCGCGAGCTGGTGCGCCGCGGCGTCAGCGACTACGTGCTCGCGCCGGTCGGCGCGATCGACGTCGTGCGCTCGATCTGCAACCTGTTCTCGGCGCCCGAAGCCAAGGCGGTCGGCCGCATCATCGCCGTGGTCGGCGCCAAGGGCGGCGTCGGTGCGTCCACCATCTCCCACAACGTCGCCTGGGCGATCGCGCGCGACCTCGCAATGGACTCGGTCGTCGCCGATCTCGACCTCGCCTTCGGCACCGCCGGGCTCGACTACAACCAGGACCCGCCGCAAGGTATCGCGGATGCTGTGTTCTCGCCGGATCGCGTCGACACCGCCTTCATCGACCGCCTGCTATCGAAATGCACCGACCATCTCAGCCTGCTGGCGGCGCCGGCGACGCTCGACCGGGTCTATGATTTCGGCACCGACGCCTTCGACGCCGTGTTCGACACGCTGCGCTCCACCATGCCCTGCATCGTACTCGACGTTCCGCATCAATGGTCGGGCTGGACCAAGCGCGCCCTGATCGGGGCGGACGACATCCTGATCGTGGCGGCGCCTGATCTCGCCAATTTGCGCAACACCAAGAACCTGTTCGATCTGCTGAAGGCCTCGCGGCCCAACGATCGGCCTCCGCTCTACTGCCTGAACCAGGTCGGCGTCCCGAAACGGCCCGAAATTGCCGCCGCCGAGTTCGCCAAGGCGATCGAGAGCCAGCCGGTCGTCTCGATCCCGTTCGAGCCGCAGATCTTCGGCTCGGCCGCCAATAACGGCCAGATGATCGCGGAGATCTCCGCCAACCACAAGTCGATCGAGATGTTCCTTCAGATCGCCCAGCGCCTGACCGGCCGCAGCGAGACGAAGAAGCAAAAGTCTTCCTTGCTTTCACCGCTGATTGACAAGTTGCGGGGAAAATAAGCCGCCGCATGGAGTTGTTAAGTGTTCGGTAAGCGTAGCGGAACAGACACCGATACTCGGGCTCCCAAGCCCGGCGCCGTGTCGCCAGAGCCTGCCCAGGCTCCGGCGCCTGCGGTGTCGCGCGCGCCGCCCCCGCCGGCCGTCGCCTCGCCGCCGCTTGCCCCCGCACGGCCGGCGCCGGCCATGGAATCCCGCCGCTCGGACAATTACTACGAGGTCAAGGCGACGATCTTCGGTGCGCTGATCGAGGCCATCGACCTCGCCCAGCTCGCCAAGCTCGACTCCGAGTCCGCGCGCGAGGAAATCCGCGACATCGTCAACGAGATCATCGCGATCAAGAATATCGTGATGTCGATCGCCGAGCAGGAAGAGCTGCTCGACGATATCTGCAACGACGTTCTCGGCTACGGCCCGCTGGAGCCTCTGCTGTCGCGCGACGACATCGCCGACATCATGGTCAACGGCGCCGACACCGTCTACATCGAAGTCGCCGGCAAGATCCAGCGCACCGGCATCCGCTTCCGCGACAACCAGCAGCTCCTCAACATCTGCCAGCGCATCGTCAGCCAGGTCGGCCGGCGCGTCGACGAATCCTCGCCGATCTGCGACGCGCGCCTCGCCGACGGCTCCCGCGTCAACGCCATCGTGCCGCCGCTCTCGATCGACGGGCCCACGCTCACCATTCGAAAATTCAGGAAGGACAAGCTGACGCTGGATCAGCTGGTCAGGTTCGGCGCGATCTCGCCGGAGGGCGCGGAAATCCTCCAGATCATCGGCCGCGTCCGCTGCAACGTGCTGATCTCCGGCGGCACCGGCTCCGGCAAGACCACGCTGCTCAACTGCCTGACCAACTACATCGAGCACGACGAGCGCATCATCACCTGCGAAGACGCGGCCGAGCTCCAGCTCCAGCAGCCGCACGTGGTACGACTGGAAACCCGTCCGCCCAACATCGAGGGCGAAGGCCAGGTCACCATGCGCGAATTGGTGCGCAACTGCCTGCGTATGCGCCCCGAACGCATCATCGTCGGCGAAGTCCGCGGACCCGAGGCGTTCGACCTGCTCCAGGCCATGAACACCGGCCATGACGGCTCGATGGGCACGCTCCACGCCAACAATCCGCGCGAAGCACTGTCGCGCTGCGAATCCATGATCACGATGGGCGGCTTCTCACTGCCCTCGCGCACCATCCGCGAGATGATCTGCGCTTCGATCGACGTCATCGTCCAGGCCGCGCGCCTGCGCGACGGCTCGCGCCGCATCACGCACATCACCGAGGTGATGGGCATGGAAGGCGACACCATCATCACCCAGGACATCTTCCTCTACGACATGGTCGGCGAGGACGCCAACGGCAAGATCATCGGCCGGCACCGCTCGACCGGCATCGGCCGCCCGAAATTCTGGGAGCGTGCGCGCTATTACGGCGACGAGAAGCGCCTTGCCGCCGCGCTCGATGCGGCGGAAGTCGCGCCGAAGACATGAGCAGATCGGCGCAGCCATGAACATGCAGGTCCTTGCCCTCGCCTTCCTAGCCACCGCCGCCGTCGGCGGCATCGCCTGGGTGTTCCTTTATCCGCTCCTGTCCGGAGAACGGAAGGCGGAAAACCGCCGTGCCTCGATCGCGCGCGCCGATGCGCCCGCGGCCAAGCAGACCGAAAAGAGCCAGCGGTCGCGCCGCGAGCAGGTCGAGACGTCGCTCAAGGATCTCGAGGCGCGGCGCCAGCAGGAGAAGAGCGTTCCGCTCGGTGTTCGCCTGTCGCAGGCAGGGCTCGACTGGACGCCACAGAAATTCTGGATCGTGTCCGCCGTCGTGGCGGGAGTGCTGTTCGCGGCCGCCATGTTCGTCGGCGGCGGCCTGCTTGGCGCCGCCGGCCTTGCCTTTGCCGGCGGCTTCGGCCTGCCGCGCTGGGCGCTGGGCTTCCTGAAGAAGCGACGCGAAAACAAATTCCTGGCAGCGCTGCCCGATGCGGTCGACGTGATCGTTCGCGGCATCAAGGCGGGCCTGCCGCTGTTCGAGTCGATCAAGGTCGTCGCCGCCGACTCGCCCGAGCCGCTGCGCAGCGAGTTCCTGGCCATCATCGAGACCCAGGCGATCGGCATGCCGCTCGGCGAGGCCTGCTCGCGTCTGTACGAGCGCATGCCGCTGCCGGAAGCCAACTTCTTCGGCATCGTCATCTCGATCCAGCAAAAATCCGGCGGCAACCTCTCCGAAGCGCTCGGCAACCTCTCCAAGGTGCTGCGCGACCGCAAGAAGATGAAGGAAAAGATCCAGGCGATGTCGATGGAGGCCAAGGCCTCGGCCGGCATCATCGGTTCGCTGCCGCCGATCGTGATGTTCCTCGTCTATCTCACGACTCCGCACTACATCTCGCTGCTTTGGACCCATCCGACCGGCCAGCTCATGCTGGTCGGCTGCGTCGTCTGGATGTCGATCGGCATCATGGTGATGAAGAAGATGATCAATTTCGATTTCTGATGGTGCCGTATGGTCGAATTCCTCGTTTCGAAACTGCATGACGTCCGCTTCATGACCATGCTGCTGGCGGCCATCGCCGCCAGCGCCACCGTCTATACGCTGGTGATGCCGCTTTTCGCCGGCGAAGGCCTCGCCAAGCGCATGAAGGCGGTGGCGAGCGAGCGCGAGCGCATCCGCCAGCGCGAGCGCGAGCGCCTCAACAAGAGCGAGAAGGTCTCGCTGCGCCAAACGCCGAAGCAGGTCGTCTCCCGGGTCGTCGAGGACTTCAACCTCACCAAATGGCTCGCGCAGGAAGCCGCGCGCGACAAGCTGATCATGGCGGGCTATCGCGGCCAGGCGCCCTACATCACCTTCCTCTTCGCCCGCATGGTGGCTCCGCTCGTGCTGTTCGTCGGCTCGATCATCTACGTGTTCCTGATCGCGCATATGCAGCAGTCGATGCCGATCAAGATCGGCATCTGCATCGGCGCGGCCTATCTCGGCCTTCAGGCGCCCATGCTGTTCCTCAAGAATGCGATCTCCAAGCGCCAGCTATCGATCAAGCGCGCCTTCCCCGATGCGCTCGACCTGCTCCTGATCTGCATCGAATCCGGCATGTCGGTCGAAATGGCGTTCCGCAAGGTCGCTACCGAAATCGTGGGCCAGTCGATCGCGCTGTCCGAGGAGTTCACCCTGACCACGGCCGAGCTGTCCTATTTGCAGGATCGCAAGGTCGCCTATGAGAACCTGGCGCGGCGCACCGGGCTCGAGGGCGTCAAGTCGGTGTGTCTCGCGCTTCAGCAGGCGGAGCGCTACGGCACCCCGCTCGGGCATTCCTTGCGCGTCATGGCGCAGGAAAACCGCGACATGCGCATGAACGAGGCCGAGAAGAAGGCCGCCGCGCTGCCGCCGAAGTTGACGGTGCCGATGATCCTGTTCTTCCTGCCGGTGCTGTTCGTCGTCATTCTCGGACCGACCGGCATCAAGATCAGCGAGCTGCACTGACGTCGAGACGCGGACCGCGCGCGGTCCGCCGGCAGCTTCAGGATTGCAAGATCAGGTTCTGATCAGTCGGGCTGGCTGAGCGAGGCGACCGGCGTCCGCTTCGGTGCACCGCGCGGAGCGTCGCTGCGGCTCAGCATTTCCTTGAGGTAAGCGACATTGGCCGCGGCTTGGTCCGGCGGCAGGTCGGCCTTCACGATCGTCTCGGCTTCGGCAAAGCGGCCCTGGAGACCGACGACGAGGCCGAGATTCTGCCGCACCCGGGTACTGGCGCGCGGCGAGGCGTAGGCCTGCCGCAACGCCTCTTCGGCCTTCGGCAGGTCCTTCGACAACATGTAGGACAGGCCGAGATTGGAGAGCACGCCGGGATCGCCCGGCGCGATCCTCAGCGCGCTCGCATAATAGGAACGCGCCTCGTCGTGGCGGCCCATCTGATCGAGCGCGGTGCCCTGCACCGAGAGCAGGCGCCAGTCCGGATTGTCGGGCGAGTGCGCCTTCGACAGCACGTCGAAGGCCTGCTGAAAATTGCCGTTGTCGGCGAGCGCGCGGCCATACTGCGCGAGCAGCGCCTTGTTGCCGGGATTGGCGATGGTCGCCTGCTCGAGCACGGCGGCGGCCTGGGCGCGCTGGCCGTTGGCGCGCAAGGCCTGGCCGTAGCCGAGCGCCGCGTCGGCGTCCTTGGGATTGGCACGGTAGCGCTCGCCATAGACGTCGACGGCGCGCGCGGGATCGGCGGGGGCGGCTTCCGTCCGCGGCCCGACAGAGCCTGTGACGTCGGAGAGTTTCGACATGGCCGTGCAGCCGCCGAGGCCCATGGCCACTGCCGCCACCAGCGAAGTGGACGCGAGAAGCCGGGCAAGACTGAACCGTTGACGCATGACGCTTTTGACTCACGAGCCGATTGATCGAGCCGAACGCGCCAGCAATAGACTGTTAACCCTAACGGCGGGTTAACGTCAGCCTGGCTGCCCCTCACGGCGGTGTCTGCGGCGGCGGCTCGCCACCGAGTGCCAGATCGAGACCGAGCACCCTCACCGGCTCGTTCAGGTCGTGCAGCAGCAATTGCAGCCGCCGCCGCGCCTGAGAAACATCGACGCCTGCGCTCGGCATCCCGGGCCATTCGCGCCGGAAGTCGTCGCGGTTGACCAGCCGCTTCGCAAGCAGCTCGTCGAGCTGAACATCGTCAATGCCGAGCACGTCGGCGCAGTGCTCGATCAAGCGGCGCAGCAACAACTTCACCGCGGCCAGCGCCTCGGCGTCATCTCTACGCTCCGATCTCGCGAACTTGCCCCCGATATCGGCCCAGACCCATGAGGTGACGAGATAGGCGTGGAGCGCGCTCGGCCAATCCACCTCGCCGTCGGCATAGAAAGCGCGGCGCATCAGGAGCCGGCGGGCCTGTGCGACAACTTGATCACGCTTCAGCATCGCACATGAGGCGATCTCGATGGCCGACTGGACGGCGGGATCGCGGGAAAAATCCCGTCCTGCCGGCAACCTGATGACGCCGTCCGGCAGGTTCGAGTCGAGCAGCCCGAAGGTGCCGTCGTTGCGCGGCCGCGAATAGCGCGTGATCGCGAACTGGTGCTCCGTGCGGCCGGCCTGGGACGATGCGCCAAAATGAATGATGTTGAAGCCGGCATCGTCACCGGCCTGCCCGGTCGAGGACGGACAGGAGAGCACGTAGATCGTACGCCAGAAGGCTTCACCGCTCGCGCTCCGCGTGGCACGCGGATCCGGGATCGAATAGCGGGTGAGCCCCTCGACATGCCGGTGTCCGTGCAGGACCAGATTGACGTTGAGCGACGTCGCCGCTTCGAGGAAAGTTGCGGGCGCCGCGAGATACATCAGCGGTTCGTCGGGCACGCCGAGAAACCGCTTTCCTTCGCCGGTCGCCTGCGGCAGCGGATGATGATGCAACGCCAGTACGCGCACCAGGTTTTCCGCCGACTCGGCATAGTCGGCGCGTCCCACGGATCCCATGCTGCCCGCGAGCTCGACGCTCAGCCGGGCGGAATCCGCGACAAGCGCGCTGTAGGCGCTCTCGTCGATATTGCCGCTCGCGAGCGTCGAGAGGCTCGCGCGGTTGGAGTCGAGCAGCACCAGATCAAGCCCAGCCTGGCGGTAATAGACGCTCTTCGAGCTCCGCGGCAGATGCAAATAATCATAGACGTCGTGGCGGCCCGCGCGCTGTTTCGGGCGCTTGACGTCGTGATTGCCCGCGACCGCCTGGATGTCGGTGAACAGCCCGGTCTGCCGGAAGGACGCGATGACGGCGAGCGCTTCGTCCAGCGCACGCGGCGTCGGGTCGTCCACGAGATCACCGGTGATCAGCAGAATGCGATCGGGAACGTCCGCGAAGTCCGCCATCGCCTCACGGATTGCGGCACTGAGCGCCTCGGTCGTCGCCAGCAGCCGGCCTGACCCGTCCAGATGCAGGTCGGAAATCTGCGCAATAACGAACGCTCTATCCATTTTGCGCCGCTCATTTGCGAATGCTGCGCCGCCCAAACGATGAGAAGAATGCTTTCGACGAACAGGTTTGGCCGGATATCAAGCCGGCCCGCCGCGTTGCTGCGCAAGATGCCAGCAGAACCGCACGGCACAATCTAAAATATCCGTCAATAATGCCACAACCGCGGCGCTAGTAAAGCCCCGCGGCCGCGCTCTCGTGAACGGCAGTTCTCAGCCTGTGATACGAGATCCGCCCGGCGATTGTTTCGCTCACCCGATCAATATTCGATGGCCAGCCGCTTGCGGATTTCGTCGATGCGCTTGTCGAGCGCATCGAACCGCGCGTGGACGGAGCGGTCGTGGAGATAGAAGACGTAGCCGCCGGCAAGGAATGCGAAGATCCAGTGATGATGCTCGACATAACCAAAAATCGCCTCGACGGCCTGGCCGATGAATGTGACCACGCTCCACACAAATTCCATTGCAGTTTCCTCCCGGCAGGCCTCGTCTTCGGCCGCCGGTCATCTCCTGCACACTTTTCCCAGTCGATCCGGCGGCCGTTGCCGGAACCTAGCATGGGCCCCCTGCGGCGAGTAGCGGGTCGCTGAACGGTGACAGCAAAGCCGATTGCAGCCGCGGCGAAACTCTGCGAAGTCTCGTCCGTTCGCATGACCTGCTTGATCTGACGATCCGGACCCGCCAATGCCTTCTGTCTTCGAGACATCGCCCACCGCCATCCCGATCACCTTTGTCACCAAGTCGAGCTGGGATCAGGTCGCCGAGAAATTGCCGCCGGTGCAACGCCAGTTCGCCACCGCGAGCGCCTTTGCCGCCAAGCCGGGCGGCTATCTCGCGCTGCCCGCGCCGGACGGCGCGATCGCGCAAGTGCTGTTCGGACTCGAGGACGAGGGCGCGAGATCACGCGACCTGTTCCGGCCGGGCGCCCTGCCCGGCCTGCTGCCGCCGGGCATCTATCGCTTTGCCAATGCCCCCCACGATGCGCGGTTGGCGTCGCTCGCCTTTGCACTCGGCAGCTATCGCTTCGCCCGATACCGCAAGGCTGACCGCCCCGCCGTCCGACTGGTACCGCCCGATGGCGTGGACGCGGCCGAGATCAATCGCATGGCGGACGCCGCGATGCTGGCGCGCGACCTCATCAACACGCCGTCCAACGACATGGGCCCGGAAGAGCTCGCTGCGGCCGCGCAAGCGCTCGCCACGGAATTCGGTGCCAGCTTTGCCTGCACCATCGGCGAGGACCTGAAGACGAATTTTCCACTGATCCACGCCGTCGGCATGGCCTCGGACCGCGCGCCGCGGCTGATCGACATCGGCTGGGGCGATCCTGATCATCCCAAGGTGACGCTGGTCGGCAAGGGCGTCTGCTTCGACACCGGCGGGCTCGACCTCAAGCCGTCGAGCGGCATGCTGATCATGAAGAAGGACATGGGCGGCGCCGCCAACGTGCTGGCGCTCGCGCGCATGGTGATGGATGCGAAGCTCAAGGTCCGCCTGCGCGTGCTGATTCCGGCGGTAGAAAATGCCGTCTCCAGCAATGCCTTCCGGCCGCTCGACATCTTCACCTCGCGCAAGGGCATCACGGTCGAGATCGGCAACACCGACGCGGAGGGCCGGCTCGTGCTCGCCGACGCGCTGGCACTGGCCGACGAGGAGAAGCCGGACCTTCTGATCGATCTGGGCACGCTGACCGGCGCGGCGCGCGTCGCGCTGGGGCCGGATTTACCGCCCTTTTACACCAATGATGAGACGCTGGCCGCCGACGTCGCGCGTTGCGCGGCGAAGGAGAACGATCCCTTGTGGCGCATGCCGCTGTGGCCGCCTTACGATGCGTGGCTGGACTCCAAGACCGCCACCATCACCAACGCACCCTCAGGCGGCTTTGCCGGCTCGATCACCTGCGCGCTGTTCCTGCAACGGTTCGTCGAGCAGGCGAAGAGCTGGCTTCATGTCGACATCTACGGCTGGACCCCGTCGGCAAAGCCGGCGCGGCCCGAAGGCGGCGAATGCCAGGCCGCGCGCGCCATCTACACATTGCTGAGCGAGCGCTATGCATGATCCAGGACACGATCCAAGGCTGACACCGGCGCGCGGCGACCTCGCCGCGAAATATCTCGAAGGCAAGGTGGAAGCCGACCGCTTCGTCACGGGCGAGGAATTCGAGGTGTTCGAGGCGATCACACCCGTGCGCGAGCAGCCGTCGTCGAACGCGATGCTGATGACGGAGGCGCTGCGCGGCGAACGCGTCACGGTCTACGATCGCAACGGCGAAGGCTGGGCCTGGGGCCAGCTTGGCGGCGATGGTTATGTCGGCTGGCTGCCTGATGCAGCGCTGATGAAGCCATCGGCCGCCCCGACCCACAAGGTGAGCGCGCTCCGGACATTCGCCTTCCCCGGTCCCTCGATCAAGCTGCCGCCGGCCGGCACGCTCGCGCTGGGCTCGAAGGTTGCGGTGGTGCACGAGGACGGCAGCTTCGCCGTGACGCGCGACGGACAATATCTGCCGAAGGCCCATATCGCCCCGCTCGATCACCGCGAGCCGGACTTCGTCGCGGTCGCCGAACGCTTCGTCGGCACGCCCTATCTCTGGGGCGGCAAGAGCAGCCTCGGCATCGACTGCTCCGGCCTCGTGCAGGTCTCGCTGACAGCAGCAGGCATCGGCTGCCCGCGCGACAGCGACATGCAGCAGGCAGGGCTCGGCCGCGCGCTGGAGACGCATGAGCGGACCAAGCTGCAACGCGGCGATCTCATTTTCTGGAAGGGCCATGTCGCCATCGTCCGCGATGGCGGCACCATGGTTCACGCCAACGCGCATCACATGGCAACCGTGATCGAGGCGACCGAGCCGGCGATCGCGCGGATCAAGGCGGCAGGCAGCGAAATCGTCGCGATCAAGCGGCTGTAGCGCGACTTCGTGGGATGGGTAGAGCGCAGCGAAACCCATCATTCTCACCACGCGCCGTTTCGCTTCGCTCTACCCATCCGACTGAAGACTACGTCGCCACCGCCCCGTTCCCCGCCGTCTCCAGCCGGAACGCCGCCGCGAACAGCGCGCGTGTGTAATCCGTCTTCGGGCTCTTGAACAGTTCGGCGGCCTGTCCCTCCTCGACCACCTTCCCCCCGCGCATCACGATGAGATGGCTGGCGAGCGAGGCGACGACGCGCAGATCGTGCGAGATGAACATGTAGGTGAGATCGCGCCTGCGCTGGAGCTCCCGCAAGAGGTCGACCATCTGCGCTTGAATCAGCATGTCGAGTGCGCTGGTCGGCTCGTCCAGCACCACGAAATCCGGCTCCAGCACCACCGCCCGCGCGATGCTGATGCGCTGGCGCTGGCCGCCGGAGAACTCATGCGGATAGCGATAGCGGGTGTCTGCCTTCAACCCGACGTCCTCGAGCGCCTTGACGACGCGCTCCTCACGCTCCTCGCGCGACAGCTTTGGCTGGTGCACGGTGAGGCCCTCGGCGATGATGTCGGCGACCGACATGCGCGGACTGAGCGAGCCGAACGGATCCTGGAACACGATCTGCATGTCGCGCCGGAACGGTCGCATCTCCTTGAAGCGCAGGCCCTGGATGTCCTTGCCGAGGAACACGATGCGGCCATTGGAGGAGATCAGCCGCATCAGCGCCAGCCCGAGCGTGGTCTTGCCCGAGCCGGACTCGCCGACGACGCCGAGCGTCTCGCCCTTGCGTACGGCAATGCTGACGCCATCGACCGCCTTGATGTGGCCAACCGTCTTGCGCATCAAGCCGCGCTTGATCGGAAACCAGACCTTCAAATCATCGGCGGACATCACCACCGGTGCATTCGGCTGCGGCGGCGCCGGATCGGGCTTCGGCTCCGCCGCGAGCAGGTCGCGCGTATAGGGATGGTTCGGGGTCCTGAAGACCTGCTCGACCGGCCCCTGCTCGACGATCTCACCGCCCTTCATGACACAGACATGGTCGGCGATGCGGCGCACGATGCCGAGATCGTGGGTGATGAAGAGCAGGCTCATGCCGAGCCGGGAGCGGATCTCGGCGAGCAGCGCCAGGATCTGCGCCTGCACGGTGACGTCGAGCGCCGTGGTCGGCTCGTCCGCGATCAGGAGGTCCGGTTCGTTGGCGAGCGCCATCGCGATCATGACGCGCTGACGCTGGCCGCCGGAGAGCTGGTGCGGATAGCTGTTGAGCCGCGTTTCGGGCTCGGGGATGCCGACCTGCGTCAGCAGTTCCAGCGTCCGCTTGCGCGCTTCGGCATTGCTGGTCGGATTGTGGAGCTGGATGATCTCGCCGATCTGCGCCTCGATCGTGTGCAGCGGATTGAGCGAGGTCATCGGCTCCTGGAAGATGATGGAGATATCGCTGCCGCGAATCTCCCGCATCTGCTGCTCGGACTGGTCGATCAGCTCCCGCCCCTTGAAGCGGATGCTGCCCGAGGGATGCGAGGCATTCGGATAGGGCAGAAGCTTCAGGATCGAGAGCGCGCTGACCGACTTGCCGGAGCCGGACTCGCCGACTAGCGCGACGCATTCGCCGCGCTTGATCTGGAACGAGACCTTGTCGACCGCGAGCGTCGTCGCGCCGCCCTGGTGGAAGGCCACCGAGAGGTCGCGGACGGCAAGCAGGGGCTGGTTGATCGCGTCCATCACGCCCTCACTTGAACGTCTTGCGCGGATCGAAGGCGTCGCGCACGGCTTCGCCGATGAAGATCAAGAGCGACAGCATGATCGCGACCGAGAAGAAGCCGGAGAAACCCAGCCAGGGCGCCTGCACGTTGGATTTGCCCTGCGACAGCAGTTCGCCGAGCGACGGCGAGCCGGGCGGCAGCCCGAAGCCGAGGAAATCGAGGGCCGTGAGCGTCATGACCGACGAGGAGACGATGAACGGAAGGAACGTCATCGTCGCGACCATCGCGTTCGGCAGCAAATGCTTGAACATGATCACGGCGTTCGACACGCCCAGCGCGCGCGCGGCCTGGATGTACTCGAAATTGCGCCCGCGCAGGAATTCCGCGCGCACGAGTCCGACCAGCGACACCCAGGAAAACAGGAGCAGGATGCCGAGCAGCACGAAGAAGCCGGGCACGAGCACCGACGAGAGGATCAGCAAGAGGTAGAGCGAAGGGATCGCAGTCCATATCTCGATGAAACGCTGGAACAACAGATCGACCCAGCCGCCGAAATAGCCCTGCACCGCGCCGGCCGCGATGCCGACGACGGAGGAGACAATGGTTAGGCACAGGCCGAACAGCACCGAGATGCGGAAACCGTAGATCAGGCGCGCAACCACGTCGCGGCCCTGATCGTCGGTGCCGAGCCAGTTGTATTCGAGGTCGCGGCAGCTCTTGAGGCCCTTCTTCTCGACGACAGGCTTGCACTGCGCCTCCGTCAGCATCCAGGTCGGCGGCGACGGCGCCGGTGTCGGCAGGTCGAGATTGTGGGTGTCGTAGGAATAGCGGATCAGCGGCCAGACGATGCTGCCGCCCTTGTCCTTGATCAGCTTCTGCAAATAGGGATCGCGGTAGTCGGCCGCCGTCTCGAAGTCGCCACCGAAGGTCGTCTCGGAATAGGTGACGAAGGCCGGCCAGTAGAGATGGCCGTCGTACTTGATCAGGAACGGCCGGTCATTGGCGATCAGCTCGGCAAACAGCGACACCACGAACAGGATCATGAAGATCCAGAACGACCAGTAACCGCGCCGGTTCGCCCTAAAATTCTGCCAGCGCCGCCGGTTGAGCGGCGATGGCACGAACGGCTTGCGCGTGATCGGCACGGCATCGCCGAGCGGCGACTTTGCGGTGGTTTCGATCGGGGTCGGGGCGGCCAGTGTCATCAGACCTCCCGCGCCTCGAAATCGATCCGCGGATCGATCCACATATAGGTGAGGTCAGAGATGAGGTTGATCACGAGGCCGACGAGCGAAAAGATGAAGAGCGTGCCGAACACCACGGGATAGTCGCGGTTGAGAACGCTCTCGAAACTGAGCAGTCCGAGCCCATCCAGTGAGAAGATGGTCTCGATCAGAAGCGAGCCCGAGAAGAAAGCGTGAATGAAGGTGCTGGGAAAGCCCGCGATCACGATGAGCATCGCGTTGCGGAAGACGTGGCCATAGAGCACCCGATTCTCGCTGCAGCCCTTCGCGCGCGCAGTCATCACGTATTGCTTGCGAATCTCATCCAGAAACGAGTTCTTGGTCAGGAACGTCATGGTGGTGAACGCGCCGAGCCCCATGGCGATCAGCGGCAGCGTCAAATGCCAGAAGTAATCGATGATCTTCCAGTACCAGGGAAATTGCGACCAGCCGTCTGACGTCAGTCCGCGCAATGGGAACCAGTTGAAGAACGAGCCTCCGGCGAACAGGATGATCAGGAGGATCGCGAACAGGAAGCCGGGAATCGCGTAGCCGAGCACGAGTACGCTCGACGTCCAGGTGTCGAAGCGCGTTCCGTCCTTGACCGCCTTGCGGATGCCGAGCGGAATCGAGATCAAGTAGGTCAGCAGCGTCAGCCAGATGCCAAGCGAGATCGAGACCGGGAGCTTTTCCTTGATCAGCTGGAGCACGCTGACATCGCGAAAATAGCTGTTGCCGAAATCGAAGCGGGCGAAATTCCACACCATCAGCGCGAAGCGTTCGGGGGCCGGCTTGTCGAAGCCGAATTGCTTCTCCAGCTTCTTGATGAAGTCGGGGTCCAGGCCCTGCGCGCCGCGATATTTCGAATTGATGGCATCGCCACCAGCGCCCAGCTGACCGGGCGCGCGCTGAGCGAAATCACCGCCGCCCGAGATGCGCGAGCTGCCGCCGGTGTCAGCGCCCGAGAGCTGCGCGATGACGCGCTCGACCGGGCCGCCCGGCGCGAACTGCACGACGACGAAGGAGACGAAGAGGATCCCGAGCAGCGTCGGGATCATCAGGAGGATGCGGCGGGCGATATAGGCGCTCATGATTATTTCGCCTGCTCGAGCTTGGCCGCCTTGGCGCGGTCATACCACCACAAGGTCCGCTCACCGACGCCGCTTGCATAGTCGGAGATCGCGTAACGCGGCAGGTTCGCGGGATGGCTGAACTGGTCCCAATAAGCCAGCCGGTGGCTGGTATTGTACCATTGCGGCACCCAGTAGCGGCCGGCGCGGAAGACACGATCGATCGCGCGGCACGCGATCGTCAGCTCATTGCGTGTTTCCGCCGCCATGGCCTTCTCGACCAGCGCGTCGAGCGCAGGACTGCCGGCGCCGGCATAGTTGTAAGACCCCTTGGTCGCCGCAGCTTGCGAGGTGAAGTACGTCCGCAAGCTATCGCCGGGCGTCGCCGACATCGTGAGGCGCTGTATTGCAAAGTCGAAATCGAAGGACTCGAGCCGCGCACGATATTGCACGGCGTCGATGAGACGCAGATTGGCCTCGATACCAAGCACGCCGAGATTCTTGAGGAACGAGGCATGGTGCGGCTGGAACGAGGCCTCGTCTGTCAGGAATTCGACGGCGAAGACTTCGCCATTCGGCAGCAGCCGTTTGCCATCCTTGACCGGAAACTGTGCCTCCTGGAGCAATTGCTGGGCCCTGCGCAAGAGCGCACGATCCTGGCCGGAGCCGTCCGACACCGGCGGCACGAACGGCTCACCGAACACGTCGTCGGGCACCTGGCCGCGGAAGGGCTCGAGCAGCTTCAACTCCTCGGGCGACGGCAGGCCCTCCGCGACGAGGTCCGAATTCTGGAACGGCGAGCGCGTGCGCGCATAGGCGCCGTACATGATGGTCTTGTTGGTCCATTCGAAGTCGAACGCGCAGTTCAGCGCTTCGCGCACCTTCGGGTTCTTAAACTTGTCCCGCCGCGTGTTGATGAACCAGCCCTGGCCGCCCGACGGAGTCTGATCCGGCACCTGCTCGCGCTTGACGCGGCCGTCCCTGATCGCCGGGAAGTCGTAACGCGTGGCCCAGATGCGCGAGGTGAACTCCTCGCGATACAAATAATTCTTGCCGGTAAAGCCTTCAAAGGCGACGTCGCGGTCGCGATAGAATTCGTAGCGGATCACGTCGAAATTGTTGCTGCCGCGGCAGACCGGCAGGTCCGCGCCCCACCAGTCCTTGACACGTTCGAACTCGATGAATCGATTGATCTCGAACTTGCCCACCTTGTAGGGACCGGAGCCCAGCGGCGTCTCGGTCGTGGTTTCTTCGAACGACCGGTTGGCGTAGTAGGCCTTCGAGAAGATCGGCAAACCCGCGACATAGAGCGGCACGTCACGTGCCCGCTTCTCGGCGAAGGTCACGACCACGGTGGCGTCGTCCAGTGCTTCGGCGCCCTTGACGTCGCGCATCTGGATCTGGATCAGCGGATGCCCCTTCTCCTTCAGCACATTGATCGAGAACGCGACGTCATGCGCGGTCAGTTTCGAGCCATCGTGAAACCGTGCCTCGGGCCGCATCGTGAACCGATAGGCGAGCTTGTCAGCCGAGAGCTGCACTGATTTCGCGGCGAAGCCATACATCGCGTCGGGCTCGTCGCCGGCATGCGCCATCAGCGTGACGAAGGTCAGATCCATGCCCTGCGCGCCCTCGCCCTTCAGAATGAAGGCATTGAGCGAATTGAAGGTCTGGAACGACTGGTTGTAGCCTTTCGTTGATGGAATGAGCGAGAACGTGCCGCCCTTCGGCGCATCGAGATTGACATAGTCGAAATGGTGGAAGTCGGCGGAATATTTGAGATCGCCGAACGCCGAGATGCCGTGCGCCTCGATCCCCGCCTCCGATGCGCGTGCGCCGGGCAACATCAGCGCGCCGAGGGACGCACTGAGAGTGCCGCCGACACCCAAGACCAGCACATGGCGGCGTGACATCTGCGTCATGCGGGGGATGTCCTTCACGACTTCTTTGCGATCCGTGCCGCCTTGTCTGCGTCGTACCACCAGATGAACGGGAAGCCGGACTGACCGTATTTGGGCAATTCCGCCGGCCGGCCGAAGCGATCCCAGCGCGCGGTGCGGATCTTCGAATAGGTCCATTGCGGAACGACG
Organism: Bradyrhizobium sp. 613_E4_N2_2; assembly: GCF_052075995.1. Classification (NCBI taxonomy): domain Bacteria; kingdom Pseudomonadati; phylum Pseudomonadota; class Alphaproteobacteria; order Hyphomicrobiales; family Nitrobacteraceae; genus Bradyrhizobium; species Bradyrhizobium sp. 613_E4_N2_2. Next base: position 1,158,371 of record NZ_CP197234.1, on the reverse strand, counting down.
TAGTTATTCCACAGCAGCACGCGGTCGAGCGCTTTGGTTGCCGCGACGAGATCGTCGCGGCCCGTGGCGTAGATCAGCCGCTCGATCAGCTTGTCGACCGCCGGATTCTTGATGCCGGCAATATTGCGCGAACCAGCGATGTCGGCCGTCTTGGACGACCAGAACTCGCGCTGCTCGTTGCCCGGCGACTGCGACTCGCCCCATGAGTTGGTGACGACGTCGAAATCCCAGTCCCGCGTCCTGTTCTCGTATTGAGTCGGGTCGACCGTGCGCACGCTGACCGCGATGCCGAGCCGTTCCAGAGACGGCTTGTAGAACAGCGTGACCCGCTCGAAGCTCGGATCCTGGTTCAGCAGCTCCAGGGTGAACTGCGCACCGGTCTTGACGTCGACCAGCTTGCGGTCGCGCACCTCGTAACCGGCCTCCTTGAACAGGCGCAGCGCCTCGCGAAGATTGTCGCGCACGGCTTCCGGACTGCCGCCGACCGGATTGGTGTAGGCCGTCGTGAACACTTCCGGCGGGACCTCGGCGCGGACGGTCTCGAGGATCTCGAGCTCTTTCCCTTGCGGCAACCCGGTCGCCATGAGCTCGTCGATGCCATCGAAATAGCTGCTGACGCGCTTGTATTGACCGTAGAAGATCTGCTTGTTCATCTCCTCGAAGTCGAACGCATAGTTGAGCGCACGACGCACGCGCGGATCTTTGAATTTGGCGCGGCGCAGGTTCGGCACGAAAGCCTGCATCACACCCGAGCTGCGATTGGCGAACTCCTCGAGGATCACCCGCTTTTCGGTCACGGCCGGGAAGTCGTAGGCTGTCGCCCAGTTCTTCGCACTGTTCTCGGTGCGCCAGTCCACCTGATCGGCCTTGAAAGCCTCGATCGCCACGGTGGCATCGCGGAAATACTCGTAGCGCATCTCGTCGAAATTGTTGCGGCCCACATTGGTGGCGAAATCGCGCCCCCAATAATCCTTGACGCGCTCCAGCGCGATCGACCGTCCCGCCACGAATTCCTTGACCATGTAGGGGCCGGAACCGAGCGGTATTTCGAGCGTGGTCGCGGAGACATCGCGCTTGCGGCCCTGCGCGTCGGTCCCCTCCCACCAATGCTTCGGCAAAACCGTGAGCTGCCCGACGATCTGCGGCAGCTCGCGGTTGCCCGGTGCGTCGAACACGAACTTCACCTCGCGCTCACCGACCTTCTCGGCCTTCACCACATGGCTGTAATAGGCCGAGTACATCGGGTGATGCTTCTTGAAGGCATCCAGCGAGAAGATCACGTCGTCCGCAGTGACCGGCTTGCCGTCATGCCATTTGGCCTGCGGCCGCAAACGATAGGTGACGAAGGAAAAGTCGGCCGGGTGGCTGACGGCCTCGGCCAGCGCGCCGTATTCGGTCGAGACTTCGTCGAGCGACGGCGTCGTGAGGGATTCGTAGATGAACGCGACGGCACCGGCGACCTGCCCCTTCACTCCCGCCACTACGATATTGAAATTATCGAAAGTGCCGACGGCGATCTGGCGCGCGACACCGCCTTTGGGCGCTTCCGGATTGACGTAATCGAAGCGCTTGAAGTCGGCGGGATATTTGACCTGTCCGAACAGCGACAGCGCGTGGCGCCAGGGCGCCTCACTGGCGGATTGCGCCGCGGCCGTGCCGATGACGGGAAGGCCCCCTACGGAACCGAGGGCGGGGAGCGCTACGGCAGCAGTGCCGGTGAGCAGGAGATCGCGTCGGGTAATGGCCAAATCAACATTCCTGATCTTGAAGGAGGTTACCCCTTTAAGTGCTCAATATAGGCGAGGTTTCGACGGAATATGTTGCTTTTTCCTCATGTTGGAAGCCCCGGCGGCCTGTCGGATGCGGCCAAACGCCCCGATAAACTCACCGCGAGGCCCGGATAAGCAAACGGCCAGGCTTTTCAGCCTGGCCGCACATTCAAGATTGGCTTTTGACGGCCTTACTTCGACGCCGTCGGGATCGGCTGAGGATGCTCTGACAGCGAATTCAGATAGGCGATGACGTCGGCGCGCTCGGAGTCCTTCGGGATGCCGGCAAAGCCCATCGCGGTGCCCGGGATGAAGCCCTTCGGGTTTGCAATGAACTTGTTGAGGTCGTCGAACGACCAGGTGCCGCCCTTGGCCTTCATGGCGGCCGAGAAGTTGAAGCCGTTGCGGCCCTCGCCCCTGGCTTCGCCGACGACGCCATAGAGGTTCGGACCGACGCGATTCGGGCCGCCCTTCTCGAAGGTGTGGCAGGCGCCGCACTTCTTGGCAGCCGAAGCGCCCTTTTCGACGGAAGCGGTCTGGAGCAGCTTTTCGATCGGCTCGGAGGGCGCAGCAGCGGCGCCACCTTCCTTGCCGTGGCCAGCATCTTCCTTCACGGCGATCTCGAAACCAGGCTTCGCCAGCGGCTTCGGTGTGAACAGCGCCTGGGCGGCAAAGCTCGTCACAAGCAGAATGAGACAGGTGCCAAGCACGGCACCGAGGATCTTGTTCAGTTCGAAAGAGTCCATTTCCGGCCAGGCCCCACACCACAGTAAGGAAATAGCGGCCGAGCGGCCGCCAGGACGAGCCTCGGGAGAATCAAACGTTCCTTGTTGTTTCCCCGAGTTTTGCCATTGAGATATCGGTTTGCCCGGGGTCTGGCAACCCGTATAAGCGACCCGGCTTTCAGCCCGTCCCCACCCCATTTCTCGACGCGGAAAACCTCTCGTTTCCAGGCCCTTGACCCGATGATCGATCCCCGCATCCTGGTGCTGATCCCGGCCCGCATGGCCGCCACCCGCCTGCCCGGCAAGCCGCTCGCAGACATCGCGGGCCTGCCGATGATCGTGCATGTGATGCGGCGGGCAGAGGCCGCCGGCATCGGCCGGGTCGCGGTCGCAACCGATACGGACGAGATCGCCTCCGTGGTCACCGCCCATGGCGGCGAAGCCGTGATGACCCGCCCGGAGCACCCCTCTGGCTCGGACCGCATCCACGAGGCGATGCAGAAGCTCGATCCCTCAGGCAAGGCCGAGATCGTGGTCAATCTCCAGGGCGATTTCCCGACCATCACGATCGACAACATCCGCGAGGTGCTGCCGCCGCTGCAAGATCCGGCCGTGGACATCGCGACGCTGGCCTCGCAGATCCATACCGAGGAGGAGGACCTCGCGCCGAGCGTCGTAAAGGCGATCGGAACCTCGCTGGGCGGGAAACGCATGCGCGCACTTTATTTCACTCGCGCGACCGCGCCGACCGGCGACGGACCGCGCTACCACCATATCGGCCTCTACGCCTATCGCCGCGCCGCGTTGGAGCGCTACGTCTCGCTGCCGCCATCCCCGCTGGAATTGCAGGAGAAGCTCGAGCAGCTCCGGGCGCTGGAAGCCGGGATGCGGATCGACTTCACCATCGTCGACACCGTGCCCCGCGGGGTCGACACGCCGGCGGACCTGGAGACCGCCCGCAGCATCCTTTCCAAATCCTGAGCCGCTGTTACAAGGCCGATCATGAGCAAGCTGAAAATCGCATTCCAGGGCGAGCCTGGGGCCAACTCCCACATCGCCATCGTCGAGGCCTATCCCGACGCCGAGCCGATGCCCTGCGCCACCTTCGAGGACGCGCTGTCGGCGATCTCGTCGGGCGAGGCCGACCTCGGCATGATCCCGATCGAGAATTCGGTCGCAGGCCGCGTCGCCGACATCCATCATCTGCTGCCGGCCTCCGGCCTCTTCATCATCGGCGAATGGTTTCTGCCGGTCCGCCATCAGCTGATGGCGGTGAAGGGGACGAAGCTTGAGGACATCAAGAGCGTCGAGAGCCACGTGCATGCGCTCGGCCAGTGCCGGCGCATCATCCGCAAACTCGGAATCAAGCCGATCGTGCACGCCGACACCGCCGGCAGCGCCCGCGATATCTCCGAGCGCAACGACAAGGCCGTCGCCGCGATCGCCTCGCGGCTTGCGGCAAAGATCTACGGCCTCGACATCCTGGCCGAGGACATCGAGGACGAGGCGCACAACACCACGCGCTTCGTGGTGCTGGCGCGCGAGCCGAAATGGGCGGCGCAGGGCTCGGGGCCGCTGGTCACGACTTTTGTATTTCGCGTGCGCAACTTGCCCGCCGCGCTCTACAAGGCGCTCGGTGGCTTCGCCACCAACGGCGTCAACATGACCAAGCTCGAAAGCTACATGGTCGACGGCAATTTCTTCGCCACGCAGTTTTATGCCGACGTCGACGGCCACCCTGAAGACAAGGGCCTGGCGTTCGCGATCGAGGAGCTGAAATTCTTCTCGCGCGAATTCCGCATCGTCGGCGTGTATCCGGGGCACCCCTTCCGCGCGACGTTCAGCGAAACGCAACAGGATTGATTGAGTGTCCCGGACGCGCGGAGCGCGAGCCGGGACCCTGGGGCCACGATACCCGGAGCGCGATGGGCCCCGGCTCTGCAGCGCACCGCTTCGCGCTGCGCCGCGTCCGGGACACGAGAGCTTTACGCGGCCGCTCTCAGCCCGAACGCCTCCGCCAGCAGCGAATACGACTTCTTCCGTGCGTCGTGGTCGTACACGGCCGTAATCACCATCAACTCGTCCGGTTTGCTCGCATCGATCAACGGCTGCAGCTTCTTCTGCACCGTCGCCGGATTGCCGACGAAGAGGCGTGAACGGTTGCGCGAGATCGAAATGCGCTCGGCGTCCGTATAGGGATAGGCCAGCGCCTCCTCGACACTCGGCAGCGGCAGATATTGCCCGCGGTCGCGGCGCAGGCGGTTGAGATCGAACGAGGTGGCGAGCTTTTCGGCCTCCTCATCCGTGTCGGCCGCGATGACGGCGACCGCGAGGATCGCGCGCGGGCTCGCGCTCCAGGCCGAGGGCTGGAAACGGTTGCGGTAATGCACCATCGCATCGATCGCGTCATGGGATGCGAAATGATGGGCGAAGGCGAAGCCCATGCCGACCTGCGCGGCGAGCTCCGAGGAATAATCGCTGGAGCCGAGCAGCCAGATCGGCGGCAGCTTGGTGTCGTCGGGCATCGCGACCACGTTGTTGTAGGGGTGCCCTGCGGGAAATTCGCGGGTCTCCCACAGAATCAGTTCGTGCAGCCGCTCCAGGAAGTCGTCGCCCTCGCGGCGGTCGAGACGGCTGCGCAGGGCGTAGGCCGTGGCGCCATCGGTACCGGGGGCGCGGCCGAGACCGAGATCGATGCGGCCGGGAAACAGCGCCTCCAGCATCTTGAAGCGCTCGGCCACCACGAGCGGGGCGTGGTTGGGCAGCATCACCCCGCCAGAGCCGACGCGGATGTGCTTCGTCACCGCTGCGATCTGCCCGATCATCACGTCGGGCGCCGGGCTCGCCACCGAGGCGAGGTTGTGATGCTCGGCGAGCCAGTAGCGGACATAGCCAAGCCCATCGACATGGCGCGCCAGATCGATGCTGTTGCGCAGCGCCGCGGCGGGTTTTGTACTTGTGGTGACGACGGAGAGGTCGAGGACTGAGAGCGGGATCATGGCGCGCTAAGGTAGTGAAGGCCGGCGCGGCGGCAATGGGCAGACTGCGCAGGTCTGGCGTGTGCGGGCCGCGAACCCGCACGGCAGCGCCAGTTGAGGCGATGGGACAAGATTTGTCGCGGCAACACCATCTTCACACTGCCCACACCCCATATTTGCTCCTGCCCGTCGCCAAAACTGTTGCAATTTGTTGATTTATATAACATTTTATTACACCTACGCACTTCCCACTCACACCCTCTTCCGTTCAATATTTCCACCGGTACCGGTGAAAGTGGGCCACTTCCCATCCCCGATGGGCTGTCGAGTGCGACCGCTTTGGCTTATCTTGCCCACATCCAATCGAGACCTGACTGCCGGCCGCCAAAAACCGGACGAGCCCTTGGAGTGAGTGGTGCCATGACTGATCTGACGACACCTGCCCGAGCCGAAGGGCAAGACGGGCACCTCCAAAACGGGCACCTCTCCTCGAAGCGGCCTGCAATCTCCTTCGAGTTCTTTCCGCCCAAGACGGAAGAGATGGAGCGCAATCTCTGGGAGACCATCAACCGGCTCGCCCCGCTCGACCCGAAATTCGTCTCCGTGACCTACGGGGCCGGCGGCTCGACCCGCGAGCGCACCCATTCGACCATCACCCGCATCCTCAGGGAAACCGCGCTGCTGCCGGCCGCACATTTGACCTGCGTCGGCGCCTCGCGCGGGGAGATCGACGAGATCGTCGACCGCTATCACGAGGTCGGCGTCCGCCACATCGTCGGCCTGCGCGGCGATCCCGCCGGCGGCATCGGCGCGCCCTATTCCAGCCATCCCGACGGCTACCAGAGTTCCGCCGACCTCGTTGCGGGCATCAAGAAGCGGCACGGCGACATCGAAGTCTCCGTGTCCGCCTATCCCGAGAAGCACCCTGAAGCGCGCGACTTCGACGCCGACATCGACACCCTGAAGGCCAAGGTCGATGCGGGTGCGACGCGCGCGATCACGCAGGTGTTCTTCGATAACGACCTCTACTTCCGCTATCTCGACCGCGTCCGTGCCCGAGGCATCGACATCCCGATCGTGCCCGGCATCATGCCCATGCACAATTTCAAGCAGGCCCGCAATTTCGTCACCCGCGCCGGCACCTCCGTGCCGGATTGGCTGGCGGAGAAATTCGACGGCCTCGACGACGACGCCGAGACCCGCAAGCTGGTGGCCGCGACGGTTGCCGCCGGCCAGGTGCAGAAGCTGGCGAAGCGCGGCGTCGACACCTTTCATTTCTACACCATGAACCGCGCCGATCTCGTGTTCGCGATCAGCCATTTGCTCGGCATCCGCGCCAAGAGCGCGCAGAAGGCGGCTTAAGATAAAATGACCACTCCCGTTTCTCCCAAGCGAACTGCCCTGCTCAATGCCGCGCGCGAGCGCATCCTCGTGCTCGACGGCGCCATGGGCACGATGATCCAGAACCTCCAGTTCGACGAGGCCGCCTTCCGCGGCGAGCGCTTCAAGAATTTTCATCGCGACCTGCGCGGCAACAACGATCTGTTGATCTTGACCCAGCCGCAGGCGATCGAGGACATCCACGCCGCCTATTTGCGTGCCGGCGCCGACATCGTCGCGACCAACACCTTCTCGACGACCTCGATCGCGCAGGCGGATTACGATCTCACCGACATCGTCTACGAGATGGCGCGCGAAGGCGCCCGCCTCGCCGGCAACGCCGCAAGGCGCGTCGAGGCCGAGGACGGCAAGCCCCGCTTCGTTGCGGGTGCCATCGGCCCGACCAACCGCACCGCCTCGATCTCGCCCGACGTTTCCAACCCCGGCTACCGGGCCGTCACGTTCGACGATTTGCGCAAATCCTATGGCGAGCAGATCAACGGCATGCTCGACGGCGGTGTCGATCTGCTGCTGGTCGAGACCATCTTCGACACGCTGAACGCCAAGGCGGCGCTGTATGCGATCGCCGAAATCACCGAAGAGCGCGGCATCGACGTGCCCGTGATGGTGTCGGGCACCATCACCGACAAATCCGGCCGCCTGCTGTCGGGCCAGATGCCGGAGGCATTCTGGAATTCGGTGCGACACGCAAAGCCCGTCACCATCGGCTTCAACTGCGCGCTCGGCGCGGAAGATCTGCGCGCCCACATCGCCGACATCGGCCGCGTCGCCGACACGCTGGTGTGCGCCTATCCGAACGCCGGCCTGCCCAACGAATTCGGCCAGTACGACGAGACCCCGGAGTACATGGCGCGCCTGGTCGGCGAATTCGCGCGCGACGGCCTCATCAACATCGTCGGCGGCTGCTGCGGCACCACGCCGGACCATATCGCGGCGATTGCGGCGGCCGTCGCCCCGCACAAGCCGCGCATCGTGCCGGAAATCGAACCGCGGCTGCGCCTCTCCGGTCTCGAGCCATTCATCCTGACGGACGCCATCCCGTTCGTGAACGTCGGCGAGCGCACCAACGTCACCGGCTCCGCTCGCTTCCGCAAGCTGATCACCGCCGGCGACTACACCGCCGCGCTGCAGGTCGCCCGCGACCAGGTCGAGAACGGCGCGCAGATCATCGACGTCAACATGGACGAAGGGCTTCTGGATTCGGAAGCCGCGATGGTGACCTTCCTCAACCTCGTCGCCGCCGAGCCCGACATCGCCCGGGTCCCCGTGATGGTCGATTCCTCGAAATTCTCGGTGATCGAAGCCGGCCTGAAATGCGTGCAGGGCAAGCCGGTCGTCAACTCGATCTCGATGAAGGAAGGCGAGGAGAAGTTCATTCACGAGGCGAAGATCGCCCGGCGCCACGGCGCAGCCGTGGTGGTGATGGCGTTCGACGAAGTCGGCCAGGCCGATACGTTCGCGCGCAAGACCGAGATCTGCAAGCGCGCCTACGACATCCTGGTGGACCGCGTCGGCTTCCCGCCTGAGGACATCATCTTCGATCCGAACATCTTTGCGATCGCGACCGGCATCGAGGAGCACAACAATTACGGCGTCGACTTCATCGAGGCGACGCGCTGGATCCGCCAGAACCTGCCGCACGCGCATATTTCCGGCGGCGTCTCCAATCTGTCGTTCTCGTTCCGCGGCAACGAGCCGGTGCGCGAGGCGATGCACTCGGTGTTCCTGTATCACGCCATCAAGGCGGGCATGGACATGGGCATCGTCAATGCCGGGCAGATGATCGTGTATGACGACATCGATGCCGAGCTGCGCCAGGTATGCGAGGACGTCATCCTCAATCGCGACCCCGGTGCGTCCGAGCGCCTGCTGGCGCTCGCGGAGAAATTCCGCGGCAACAAGACCCAGACCAAAGAAGCCGACCTCGCCTGGCGCGAATGGCCGGTGGCGAAGCGGCTGTCGCATTCGCTGGTGCATGGGATCACCGAGTTCATCGAAGTGGACACTGAGGAGGCCCGCAAGGCATCCAAGCGTCCGCTCGACGTGATCGAGGGCCCCTTGATGGCCGGCATGAACGTGGTCGGCGACCTCTTCGGCGACGGCAAGATGTTCCTGCCGCAGGTGGTGAAGTCCGCGCGCGTGATGAAGCAGGCGGTGGCGTGGCTGATGCCGTTCATGGAGGAAGAGAAGGCGCGCAACCTCGCCAACGGCATCGGCACCGAAGGCTCCTCGTCCGCCGGCAAGATCGTGCTCGCGACCGTCAAGGGCGACGTCCACGACATCGGCAAGAACATCGTCGGCATCGTGCTCCAGTGCAACAATTTCGAGGTCATCGACCTCGGCGTGATGGTGCCGGCCGCAAAAATCGTCGAGACCGTGAAGGCGGAGAAGGCCGACATCGTCGGGCTATCAGGCCTGATCACGCCCTCACTCGACGAGATGGCGTTCTTCGCCGGCGAATTGCAGCGCGAAGGTTTGAAGCTGCCGCTGCTGATCGGCGGCGCCACCACGAGCCGTGTGCACACGGCCGTCAAGATCGACCCGAGCTATCGCGCCGGTCCCGTCGTGCATGTGAATGACGCCAGCCGCGCCGTCGGCGTTGCCTCCTCGCTGCTCTCGCCGGAGAAGCGCGAGGCTTACGCCGCCGAGGTGCGTGCCGAATACGCAAAAATCTCGGACGCGCATCTGCGCGCGCAGGCGGACAAGAAGCGCCTGAAGCTCGCGGCCGCGCGCGCCAACCGCGTGCCGGTCGACTTTGCCAAGAACAAGCCGGTGAAGCCGACCTTCTTGGGCATCCGCAGCTTTGACGAATACGATCTCGCCGAGCTCGTGCCCTATATCGACTGGACGCCGTTCTTCCAGACCTGGGAGCTTGCCGGCCGCTTCCCCGCCATCCTTGACGATTCCAAGGTCGGCGAAGTCGCACGCTCGCTCTACGACGACGCGCGCAAGATGCTCGATCTGATCGTCAAGGAAAAGTGGTTCAGGGCGCGCGCCACCGTCGGCTTCTGGCCGGCGAATGCGCAAGGCGACGACATCGTGCTCTATGCCGACGAAAGCCGGACCAAGCAGATCGCGACGCTGCACACGCTGCGCCAGCAGCTCGAGAAGCGCGAGGGCCGGTTCAACGCCGCGCTCGCCGACTTCGTCGCGCCCGCCGGCGTCCCCGATTATGTCGGCGGCTTCGTCGTCACAGCCGGCATCGGCGAGGACGTGGTCGCCGACCGCTTCAAGATGGCCAATGACGACTACTCCTCGATCCTGTGCAAGGCGCTGGCCGACCGCCTCGCCGAGGCCTTTGCGGAACGCATGCACGCCCGCGCGCGCCGCGAGTTCTGGGCCTACGCGCCGGACGAAGCACTCTCCTGCGACGATCTGATCCTCGAAAAGTACCAGGGCATCCGTCCAGCGCCGGGCTATCCCGCGCAACCCGATCACACCGAGAAGGCGACGCTGTTCGAGCTGCTCGACGCGGAAGCGACTGCCGGCGTGAAGCTGACCGAGAGCTTTGCGATGTGGCCGGGCTCTTCCGTGTCCGGGCTCTATTTCGCGAACCCCGAGAGCTATTATTTCGGCGTCGGCAAGATCGAGCGTGACCAGGTCGAGGACTATGCCGCACGCAAGGGAATGACGGTGGCGGAAACCGAGCGCTGGCTCGCGCCGGTCTTGAACTACATCCCGTCGCAGCAGACCGACAAGGCCTTCGTGGCAACGCCCGCGAACGATGAGACGTCGAAGGACCTCGCCTCGCATCCGCCCGGCTGCACCTGCGCGGTGCATCTCGTTTGGCAGAAGAAGCGCGCGGGGGCGGGGTAGGCCCGCCTTCGCTTCCCAAGACGAAAAAAGTGAAAAACAACCCCATGCACAGTAGAGGTGGGGTTGAAAGGGTTGAGGAATTTCGGTCTTACCGAAACGACTTGCTCCGTCGGGCAAAACACCGGTAATATTCCATCATCGCCTGCCATGCCGATGGTTGCCACACGTGCGGTCCCCATCCTCCCCTGGAGGGCGAGAATCGGTTCGCATGCAGCGAAGCGGAATGCGGACCGAGGTGGCGTGACGGTCTCTCCGCGTTGAACACTACCCGTGTTGAGAGGTCTCCCCACCCCGCTCGCGCTGCGCGCGAACGACCCTCCCCCTCCAGGGGAGGGTAGAGACCTCGCTCCTTCGGCGGCGCCGGCGGCTGCACGATCTCCCTGGACGGCGCCTGCGCCTCGCAACAACCGGCAGTGCGCGACGCAAAGAGCGGCCTGCTCCTTTCTGACACACCACCAGGACGAGCCGCGGTCCGGAATTCGGCTCACCGGCAATTTCGCGCAGGAACCGGGCGGTGTGAACTCGTTCACTTGTCCGCTCAACCTTGATTCGATACTCTGTCGGTCTACTACCTTCAAACCGATGGTTTGCTTGGGATCGAGCATATGAACCAGTTCATTGCACTGTTCGTCGCCGCGATCGCCCTTGTCGTGCTGCCTACGATTGCCGCGGCTGACTGTCCGAAAGGCTACGTGCCATGCGGCGAACGAAACCAGTTGTGCTGCCCGCGAAAGTAGCAAGTCGCAAATGGCTTTGGCTTGGTAGCCTCGTCTTTGTCGCGATCGGCCTGGTGATGGTTGCAGCCTGGGTCGGGTTCCCGCGAAAGAAACAGACGATCACGGCCATCCTCTCCGAGACCGGATATTTCGAGGTGGTCCCGCCGAGCACGTTCGGCGGTCCCGGCACCATCAACACGATCGAATATCTGAGCAATGGCCGGCTGGAGCTGCATCCGACCTGCGATATCGACCCCGCGCTGCTGGCCGACAAGATCCGGAAATCACCGACCGTGGATCGGGACCTGAAGCAGTCGCTCGAGAAGAATCTCGACGTGTCCGCGCAGGTCAGGGACAAGCTGTCGGCGGTCGCCGGAATGCAGCAGGTTGATTCAATTCACCTCAAGCTCGAGAACGCCAACATTCTCCTGATTTCCGACGAGTCGCTGATATCGACCCGCAATGCATTGCTGAAGGCCGAATGCGAGGACGCGATCGCCCTGAACCTTTCGAGCGGCGGAGTCGTCTGCCAGACGCGGTCCGTACTGGAGGCCGACGTCGTCTACGAGATCAAATATCACAACACGATTTCGATGGAGGAGCGGGCCAAGCTGACATCCGAGATCGCAGCGAAGCTCGAGCTGGACGCCCACCAGGGATCGGACGACAAGGTGTCCGGCTCTCAATTGTTCTTTGGCATAAGACTGTCGCCAAATCCGATCGTCCTGAAGTCCGCGGCGGGTGAGATCAAGCCCTGCAACAGGCGATAGGACGCCGCGCTTTCACCCCTTCGGCGGGGTCAGCGGCTGCACGATCTCCTTGAACGGTGCCAGCGCCTCGCAGCGTTCGGCATGTGCCGACAGCGCCGGATAGCGCGATGGCTCGAACAGAAGCGGATGCGCTTCACGGGTGAAGCGCACGACGCAGGCAACCGCAATGTCGGCGTGGCCGATCCGGCCGGCCAGCCAATACGGCGTCGTCACCCCGGCGCGTTCGGCCTCCAGCACGCCGAGCACGTCGGCGATCTGCGCCTGGCAGCGCTCGACCCACAACGCAAGCTGCTCCTTCCGCAGCACGCGCTCATAGAGCAGGCTCACCGCCTTGTCGCCGAGACCGGTGGCGAGTGCGCAGATGCGCAAATGCTTTCGTCGCTCGGCGCCGCCGCGCGGCAGCATCGCCTTCTCCGGCCCGACGAGCTCATCGAGATAATCGAGAATGATCGTGCTCTCGATCAGCGCCTCGCCGTCGTCGAGCACCAGGGTCGGCACGCGGCGCAGCGGATTATACGGCGCGATCTTGTCGGCGTCGCCGAAGGTGGACCATGGCCGGTGCTCAAAGGCGAGGCCGTAGAGCCGCAGCGCGATCGCGACACGGCGGACGAAGGGAGAATCGTATTGGCCAATCAGGAACATGGTTCTCGCTCACTAGTCAGTGCCGGGGCTCGAAGCCGGCCATTCACCTTCTTCACAAGGCTATTATCGAACGACACAGCCAGCGAGCGGTGCCCAACGGCAACAGCTACACATTTTCGTCTCGGCACCGCCTCAACTCCAGCTTGCCGAACAAATTGTCGCATGGTTCATTCCGCGGACCCAGAGGGAAGCCAAATGAATCGGCGGGCATTGAGAGCGGCAGCGGTCGGCCTGGCTCTTACGGCGATCGTGCCCGACGTCACGTCAGCAGCCGATCTGCCGATGAAGGCGCCGCCCAAACCTGCCGACTTCAATCCGTTCTGGGCCGAGGCCGACTACCTTGCCTGGAGCGTGACGGGCGACAAGCTGCCGGCGCTGGTGACCACGAGCCCGGTCGGCACGCCGCTGGGAGTTGTCGGCGTGCTCGGCCAGCCCACGACGACCGTGCTGTTCGGCAATTCCAGTGTGAACAACGACTGGCGTTCGGGCGGGCGCATCACCGCCGGCTACTGGTTCGATCCGCAGCGCAGCCGCGGCATTGAAGCCTCGTTCTTCGGGCTGGAGAATCTCTCGACCGGATTTGCGACCGACACCAATGCCAATCCGATCCTGGCACGGCCATTCACCAATGCGCTGACGGGATTTCCCGACGCGCTGATCGCGGGATTTCCGGGGCTGGCCACCGGCAGCGCCAGCGCGAGCGAAACCTCGCGCCTGCTCGGCGCCGGCGCGCTCTATCGCTGGGATCTCGGCGCGTGGAGCGGACAGCGCGTCAGCGCGCTGGTTGGCTATCGCTATCTGCGGTCGACCGACACGCTGACGATCTCCAATACCGCGACCATTCTTGCCTTCGGCACCTTCAGCCCCACCGACAATTTCAAGGCGTCGAGCAATTTCCACGGCCTCGATCTCGGCCTTACCGGCGACTGGCGCAATGGCCCGTGGTCGCTGGAGTGGCGCGGCAAGGTGGCGCTCGGCGCCAATCTCAACAGTGCCGACATTTCGGGCTCGACCGCCTCGACCGTGGCCGGCGTCACCACGACGGCCCCCGGCGGCTTCCTCGCGCTGTCGAGCAATATAGGCCATTACGACCAAACCCGCTTCGCCGTGGTGCCGGAGCTGTCGTTGAAGGCGGGATATCAGGTTGCGCCCGGCTGGCGGCTGATCGCCGGCTACGACGTGATGTACTGGACCGGCGTACAGCGCGCCGGCGGGCTGATCGACACCACCGTCAATCCGAACCTCGCGCCACCGCCGGCCGGCGGCGGGCCGAACCGGCCCGCGCCGGTGCTCAACACGACGAACCTGCTTGCGCAGGGGTTCAGCTTTGGCGTGCGGTATAATTATTGAGGGCGCGTAGCCCGGCATTACTCAATGATCGGCACATGCCTCGCCGCCGTCGGCGATGCCGTTCCATCGAGGCGCGGATCATCGGCCACCTCGATCTGGCGACGGAACGCACGAAATCCCGAGCGCTGATAGAACGTAACGGCGGACGGATGATCAAAGGTGCAGGTGTGCACCCAGACGCGGCGTAGCTCGCGCGACCAGGCAGTCTCCAGCGCACGGTTCATCAGGAAGCGAGCGGCGCCCGTCCCGATCAATCCGGCGGTGACGCCGAAATAGACCAGCTCGCACTGACCGGCCTCGCGAAAATCCAGCTCCAGCAGGCCTTCGTCGCGGCCGTCCACGACCAGGGCATAGACCTCGACGCCCGGCGCGTGGACGATCGCGGCAAGCTCCCTGTCATTCAGGCGCGCACGCGAGAACCACAGCCACTCCTCGCCGACACGGCGATGGAGGTCGCGATACCAATGAAGCGCGGGCGCGTCGACCTTGCGCAAGGACCAGCGGCCTGGAGGATCGTCGCGGCGCGCGGGAGGCGCGGTCATCTCCAGATGGGTGACGACCGCGGCGATCTTGCCAGCGGGGATGTCGGAATAGCCGTCGGGGATGATCATGGGGCCTCTCGGAAAGACATGGCGAACAGCTCGCTTGCGGCCCCATCCTTCGAGACGCCCGCCTATGGCGGGCCCTCAGGATGAGGCCGCGTTTCGCGGCGAGATATCAGACCCTCATGGTGAGGAGCCCGCCTAAGCGGGCGTCTCGAACCATGCAGGCCGCGCTCTTCCGCACTCTCCAGCCAACAAGTCGCTCATCGCGGCGTCAAGATGATCGCTTCCGCGGTCGCGGCTTCGACGGCCGGGCGGCTGTAGAGCAGCGGGACATATTGGCCCGTCGCCCAGAGCGGCGCGAGGTCGCGGTAATGGGCGCTGAAGGGATCGCCGGATTGGCCGGGCGTGTTGATGGTGCGGCTCGCATCCCAATTACCGACGTCGAGCACCATGCGGAACGATGCGCCGGCGAACAGCTGGTAATCGGCGCGGCGGTAGGTGGCCGCGCGCGGCACATTGGCGGCGCCGCCATAGGCGAGCGGGCCGACCGAGAGCTGTGCGGCGGTCGCCTTGTCGGCGAGCGGCATCAGCGCATGGTCGAATTTCGCGACATGCAGCCGGCCCCAGCGCCAGGTCGAGGCATCAGCCCCGAGCTTGCCCGTGACGTCGGCCACTGCGGCGCCGAGGCTGTCGCGCAGGATCTGGTCGCGCGCGGCAGCGGGATCGGAGCCGAACGACGCATCGGGAGATTCCAGATAGGCGACCAGCGCCGAAATGCTCGACGCCTCCGGCGCGATCAGATCGGCGGCCTTGGGAGCCGTGGTTTTCAGCAGCACCGGCCCAAGATGATTGGCGATCCAGACCTCGAACACGGCCGCCGCCGCGCTGTCGGCGGCATCGCGCGCGTCCCATGGCTTGAGCAGCTCGAGACCCTTCTTCACATTGGGATCGTCGGAGGTGAGCGGCTGCAACAGCTTGACGAGGCGTCGCCCCAGCATCGCGGTGTCGTCGTTCTGCAAATCCATGGCGTCGGCGAGCGTCACCTTGCTGTTGGCCGCGAGCACCTCGGTGATGCGTTGCCAGCGCGCGCTGTCGGACCATTCGAATCCGACCTTGCGTTCGGCTATCGGGTAATCGGCCGGCAGGTTCATCTGGTTGGCGGTGGCGAGAAAGCCCTGCTTGGGCTGATAGGCTTTCGGCAATTCGTCGAGCGAGAGAAAGCCCTGCCACTCATAGCGGCCGTCGCCGGGCACCGGCATCAGGCCGTCGAAGTTGGCGCGCCGCGGCGTCTTGCCGGCGGCGACCCAGCCGATATTGCCGCGGGTGTCGGCATAGACCTGGTTCTCCGACGGCGCGCCCCAGCGCCGCATGGCGGCGAGGAAGCCGTTCCAGTCCTTCGCGGTCATGTAGTCGGACGAGCCGAAATAGGCTGACGTGCCGGGCTCGAACCAGATCGAGCGCACGGCGAAGGCGCGCTTGTTCGCATCGTCGACGAAGATGACGGGACCGTGCCGGGTGAACTTCAGCTCGAGGTCGCGATCGGCCTCGCCTTTGACCTGCTCGGTCTCGTGGACGACGCGCATGTCTTCCCAGCCATTGCCATAGCGGTACTGGTTGGGGTTTTGCGGATTGAGCTCGTAGACGTAGAGGTCTTCCTGGTCGACGTTGAAGATGGTGAGGCCGAAGGCGATGGTGCCGTTGTGGCCGATCGAGATGCCGGGCAGCGCCGGCTCGCCGGCGCCGATCACCGAGAGGCCGGGCGCATTGAGGCCGACGATGTAGCGCAGCGAGGGCACGCTGTGCTCGCGATGCGGATCGTTGGCGAGGATCGGGCGGCCCGTCGCCGTGCGCGAGGCCGCGATCACCCAATTGTTGGAGCCGATGGTGTCGCGCTGCTGGTCGGCCTCGGTGAGGTATTTGTCGGGATCATGCGCGAGTGCGGCCTGCTTGTCCTTCGGTGCGGCAAAGGCCACCGGGCGCGTCGCGAGATCGTAGGCCGCGAGCACGGCCTTCGGCACGCTGCAGGGGTCGAGACCATCGGGGACTTTCGTGGTCCATGCCGGCTCGAGCTTGACGCGGAAACGATCGGCATCGAGGCCGGCCGCGCAGGCGACCAGCGAGCGTTTGACCTCGGAGGCGACATTGCGCGTCAGGCCGTGGCTGCGGATGCGGACGACGTCGTCCGCCGTCCACGGATCAGGCATCGTGCCGGCGATCCTGAACTCGATCGGCAGCGGACGCTTGCCCGCGCGCACATCGGCGACATAGGCATTGACGCCTGCGACGAACGCGTCCGCATAGGTCTTCGCCTTGGGGCCGTAGGCCACCCACTCTGCATTCATGTCGCCGCGATAGAGGAACAGCCGCAGCGCCTTGTCCTGCTCGGCATAGGCCGAGCCGAAATCCTTTGCGAGCAGGCCGAGCCCGCGCTTGCGCCAGAGATCGATCTGCCAGAGCCGGTCGCGCGCGGCGTTGAAACCCTGCAGGAAGAACAGGTCGTGCTCGTTGCCGGCATAGATGTGCGGGATGCCCCAGACGTCGACCAGGATCTGGGCGGGGGCGTCGAGGCCTGCGACGTCGGTCTTGAGCTGCCGCGCGCTTCCGAGCGGGTTCGCCTTCTCGCGCGCGATGGCTGTCGAGGTCAGCAGCGCGGCGCAGATGGCCGCGCCGCAGAGTTTTTGGATGACCCGGTTGAGATCCGTGTTCATTGTCGTCTCCCGTTGTTGTTATTTTAGCCCGTAGCCCGGATGGAGCGAAGCGTAATCCGGGAATCTTACTCGCGGAGAAAACCCCGGATTGCGCTTCGCTCCATCCGGGCTACGACATCCGCCTATCCCTCTCCTTCGTCGCTCGCGAGCACGCCCTTCACCGCGCGCGCCCAGCCCGCGAGCTTCCGCTCCCGCGTCGCCTGGCTCATGTTCGGCTTGAAGCGATGCTCGAGGCGCCAATTGTCGGCGAACTTCGTCGGCTCGGGATAGACGCCGGCCTGGAGGCCGGCGAGATAGGCCGCGCCCAACGCGGTCGTTTCCTGGATCACGGGGCGATCGACTGGTGCGTCCAAGAGATCGGCGAGGCGCTGCATGGTCCAGTCGGAGGCGGTCATGCCGCCGTCGACGCGCAGCACGACGCTCGCGACTTCCGAGCTCGGCCAGTCCGCGCGCATCGCGGCCCAGAGGTCGAAGGTCTGGTAACACACGCTCTCCAGCGCGGCGTGCGCGAGCTCGGCCGGGCCGGTGTTGCGGGTGAGGCCGAACAGCGCGCCGCGCACGCGCGGATTCCAGTAGGGCGCCCCCATGCCGACGAAGGCCGGGACCAGATAGACGCTCTGCATGGAATCGGACTGATCAGCGAGCGGGCCGGTCTCGGCGGCGTGCTTGATGATGCCGAGGCCGTCGCGCAGCCACTGCACCGCCGAGCCTGCGACGAAGATCGAGCCTTCGAGCGCGTAGGTGCGCTTGCCGTCGAGCTGATAGGCGACGGTTGTGAGCAGCTTGTTCTTGGAGACGACCGGCGTGGTGCCGGTGTTGAGCAGGGCAAAACAGCCGGTGCCGTAGGTCGACTTCATCATGCCCGGGCGGAAGCAGGCTTGGCCGATGGTCGCGGCCTGCTGGTCACCCGCGATGCCTGAGATCGCGATCGCGCCGCCGAACAGGTCCGGCGTGCTCTCGCCGAAGCGGGCGGAGGAATCCTTCACCTCGGGCAGCATCGAGCGCGGCACGCCGATGATCTCCAAGAGCTCGTCGTCCCACTGGCCGGTGTGGATGTTGAACAGCAGCGTGCGCGAGGCGTTGGTGGCGTCGGTGGCGTGCACCTTGCCGCCGGTGAGGCGCCAGAGCAGATAGCAGTCGACGGTGCCGAACATCAGCTCGCCGCGCGCGGCACGCGCCCGTGCGCCGGGGACGTGGTCCAGGATCCAGGCGACCTTGGTGCCAGAGAAATAGGGATCGATGATCAGGCCGGTCTTTTGCGAGATCACGGGCTCGCGGCCTTCTGCTTTCAATTTTGCGCAGATGTCGGCGGTGCGGCGGTCCTGCCAGACGATGGCGCGGTGCACGGCCTGGCCGGTGGCGCGGTCCCACACCACGGTGGTCTCGCGCTGATTGGTGATGCCGATCGCGGCGATGCCCTTGGGCCCGATGCCGGCCTGCTCGATCGCGTCGCGGCAGACCATCACGGTCGAGGTCCAGATGTCCTCCGGCTCGTGCTCGACCCAGCCCGAGGCCGGAAAATGCTGCGGAAACTCCTGCTGCGCGCGGGCGGCAATCGAGATGTCACTGCGAAAAACGATGGCGCGCGACGAGGTGGTGCCCTGGTCGATGGCGAGGACGAAAGACATGGAAGCTACCTTGGCGTTTCCCTGAGAGGGGGTCATTGTGTCGCGCCAAAGGGAGCGGATTAGGGCGGCAAGGTCAAGATTGGATCAACGCGCGCGGCTCCCCTTCCTTCTCCCCTTGCGGGAGAAGGTGGCGCGAAGCGCCGGATGAGGGGTATGCTTTAGCGAATTCAGCGGTAAGAGGGTTGCACATGGAGAGAAACCCCTCACCCGTCTCGCCGCTACGCGGCGAGCCACCCTCTCCCGCAAGGGGAGAGGGGAAGAAGGCTACACCGCCGCCGTCGTCACGCCGCCGTCGATGACGATGGTCTGGCCGGTCATGAAGCTTGAGGCGTCGGAGGCGAGGTAGGCGACGGCGCCGGCGATCTCGTCGGGCTCGCCGATGCGGCGGAGCGGCGTGGTGGCAGTGCGGCGCTTGAGGTTGGCTTCGTCTTCCCACAGCGCGCGGGCGAAATCGGTCTTGACGAGGCCGGGCGCGATGCAGTTGACGCGGACGCCTTTCGGGCCCCATTCGCCGGCGAGCGAGCGGCACAGCGCGAAATCGGCGGCCTTGGAGATGCCGTAGGCGCCGATCACGGTCGAGCCGCGCAGGCCCCCGATCGAGGAGATGATGACGACGGAGCCGTTGCCGCGCTCGGCCATTTGCGGGATCGCCAGCGCGGAGAGCCAGATGTTGCTCTTGACGTTGCTGCCCATGATCTTGTCGAAGGCCTCGTCGGTGATGTCGAGCAGCGGACCGTAATACGGGTTCACGGCGGCGTTGCAGACGAGGATGTCGATCTTGCCGTAGTGCTTGATCGTGCCCGAGATCAGCGCCTCGACCTCGGCCTTGCGCGCGATGTTGCAGGGAATGACGATGGCATCGCCACCGGCCGCGATGATGCCGTCGGCGACTTCCTTGCAGGCGTCCGCTTTCCGTGATGACACCACGACCTTGGCGCCGAGCTTTGCGAGCAGCTCCGCCGAGGAGCGGCCGATGCCGCGGCTGGAGCCGGTGACGATTGCGATGCGACCTTGCCGGTGAGATCGAACGGGGTGTTTTTCATTTTAGTGGCTCCCTCTTCTTTGCATCGTCAAACTCGCCGTCATGGCCGGGCTTGTCCCGGCCATCCACGTTCTTCCCTTGCCGCCAAGACGTGGATGCCCGGGACAAGCCCGGGCATGACGATCTCTGTGCGGCTACCGCCTCGCGATACGGTGACTAGATCAACCCGCTCCCATCCGCGACGCGGCGCTGGTGGTAGTCGGTATCACCAAAGCTGTTCTCGATCATGGTGAGGCGCTTGAAGTAGTGGCCGATCTTCGCCTCCATGGTCATGCCGATGCCGCCGTGGAGCTGGATCGCCTGCTGTCCCACGAACTTCAGCGACTTGCCGATCTGCACCTTGGCGGCGGCGATGGCGTTGGAACGCTCCTTGGCGTCCTCGAAATCCCCGGCCATGGTCGCGAACATCGACATCGATCGCGCCTGCTCGGCGGCGACGAACATGTCGGAGGCGCGGTGCTGCAACGACTGGAACGAGCCGATCGCAACGCCAAACTGCTTGCGCGTCTTGATGTACTCGACCGTGGTCTTGAGCGACTCGTCCATCAGGCCGACGGCCTCGGCGCAGAGCGCGATGCGGGCTTCGTCGACGACGCGCTCGATCAGCGCGAGCGAGTCGTCGGGATTGCCGATCGCGGCGTCCGCGCCCACTTCAACACCGGTGAAGGTGATGTCGGCGGCATGCAGGCCGTCCTGCGTCGGGTACGACTTCTTCGTCACGCCCTTGGCGCCCGCCGGCACCAGGAACACGCCGATGCCGGTCTTGTCGCGGCGGTCGCCCTTGGTGCGGGCGGTGACGATCAGGGTCTCGGCGTTCTCGCCGTTCAGAACGACGAACTTCTCGCCGTCGATCACCCAGCCGTCGCCCTTCTTCTTCGCCGTCGTCGAGACGTCGAAGAGATCGTAGCGCGAGTTCTTCTCGAGCTGGGCGAACGCCAGCGTCTTGCTGCCGTCGATGATCCCGGACACGTGCGCGGCCTTCTGCGCATCGGAGCCGGCGTGGCGCAGGAAGCCACCGCCGATCACGACGGTGGCCAGATAAGGCTCGAGCACCAGCGCCTTGCCGAGCGCTTCCATCACGATCATGGTCTCGACACCGCCGCCGCCGAAGCCGCCATCGGCCTCCGCGAAGGGCAGGCCAAGCAGGCCCTGCTCGGCGAGCTTGCCCCAGACGGCCTGGCTCCAGCCGCCCTTCTCCTTCATGTACTTCTTGCGGCTCTCGAAATCGTAGGAATCGGTCAGCAGGCCGTCGATGCTGTCCTTGAGAAGCCGCTGCTCCTCGTTCAGATCAAAATCCATGTTTCTCTCCAAATCGGCGGGAATTGCCCTGCCGTCGCCTTACCCTCAGACGTCATCCCCGCGAAGGCGGGGATCCAGTAAACGCAGCCGCCTGCCGTACTCGCGACCGCCGCGGCGTACTGGGTCCCCCGCCTTCGCGGGGGACGACACCGTCATTGTTGACTCACAGCCCCAGCACCGCCTTGGCGATGATGTTGCGCTGGATCTCGTTGGAGCCGCCGTAGATCGAGACCTTGCGGTTGTTGAAGTAGCTCGGCGCGATCTGGGCGGTCCACTCCATGGCTTCGTTCGAGCCGTCGTCGCCGTGCACGTCGTAGGGTGCTGCGAACGGACCGATCACTTCCATCAAGAGCTCGGTGGTGGTCTGCTGGATCTCGGAGCCCTTGATCTTCAGCACCGAGGACGCCGGATTGGGCTTGCCCTTGCCGTGCTTGCCCTCGTCGGCGACGACGCGCAGTTGCGTCAGCTCGAGCGCCTTCAGCTCGATCTCGCAGGCCGCCAGCTTCTCGCGGAAGGCGGCGTCCTGGATGATCGGCTTGCCGCCGGATTCGACCTTGGAGGCCAAGTCGCGGATGCGGCGCAGCCGCTCCTTGGACACGCCGACCCGGGCGATGCCGGTACGCTCATTGCCGAGCAGGAATTTGGCGTAATCCCAGCCCTTGTTCTCTTCGCCGATCAGGTTCTCGATGGGCACCTCGACGTCGTCGAAGAACACCTCGTTGACCTCGACGCCGCCGTCGATGGTCTGGATCGGACGCACGGTGACGCCCTTCGACTTCATGCTGAAGACGATGAAGGAGATGCCCATCTGCTTCTTGGCGGAGGGGTCGGTGCGGCAGAGGCAGAATATCATGTCGGCGTGCTGGGCGAGCGTGGTCCAGGTCTTCTGGCCGTTGATGATCCACTTGTCGCCCTTGCGCTCGGCCTTGGTCTTGAGCGAGGCAAGGTCGGAGCCGGAGCCGGGCTCGGAGAAGCCTTGGCACCACCAGTCGTCGACATTGGCGATGCGCGGCAGATACTGCTTCTTCTGCTCTTCGTTGCCGAAGGTGTAGATCACGGGGCCGACCATGCTGACGCCGAAGGCGAGCGGCTGCGGCGCCGGATAGGACTGCAGCTCCTCGTTGAAGATGTAGTGCTGCACGGAGGTCCAGCCGGTGCCACCATACTGCTTCGGCCAGTGGCTGACGCCCCAGCCCTTCTTGTTGAGGATGCGCCACCACGTCACCATCTCGTCCTTCGAGAGGTGGCGGCCCTCGACCAGCTTGCGCCGCGTATCCGGCGGTACGTTGTCGCGGAAGAATGATCGCACTTCCTCGCGAAACGCCTGCTCTTCCCTAGTGAATGCGAGATCCATCGGATCCTCCTGTGAGCTTCTTTGTTTCGTCGTCGTCAGGACGACGGTGAAATTACTGCAACACCTCGAACAGCCCGGCCGCGCCCATGCCGCCGCCGACGCACATGGTGACGACCGCATACTTCGCCTTGCGGCGGCGGCCCTCGATCAGGGCGTGACCGGTCAGGCGCGCGCCCGACATGCCGTAGGGATGGCCGACCGAGATCGCGCCGCCGTCGACGTTGATCTTCTCGGGGTCGATGCCGAGCTTGTCGCGGCAATACAGCACCTGCACCGCGAAGGCTTCGTTCAGCTCCCAGAGGCCGATGTCGTCGACGGTGAGGCCGTGGCGCTTGAGCAGGCGCGGCACGGCGAAGACCGGGCCGATGCCCATCTCGTCCGGCTCGCAGCCGGCGGAGACGAAGCCGCGGAAGATGCCGAGCGGCTTGAGGCCGCGCTTTGAGGCTTCCTTGTCGCTCATGATGACGGAGGCGCTGGCGCCGTCGGAGAGCTGGCTGGCATTGCCGGCGGTGATCGAAAAGCCTTCGCCGCGCACCGGCTTGAGGCCGGCAAGGCCTTCAGCCGTGGTCTCGGGGCGCGGGCCTTCGTCCTGCGACAAGGTCACCTCCTTGAACGAGACGGCGCCGGTCGCCTTGTCGGTGACCGCCATCTGCGTCGTGATCGGCGCGAGCTCGTCCTTGAACTTGCCGCCCTGCTGGGCCGCGGCGGTGCGGCGCTGGCTCTCCAGCGAATATTCATCCTGCTTCTCGCGCGAGATGCCGTAGCGCTTGGCGACGACTTCGGCGGTGTCGATCATGGGCATGTAGACCTCGCCCTTGATCTTGAGCAGCGCCGGGTCCTGGGCATGGAAGCCGTTCATCTTGTCGTTCTGCACGAGGCTGATCGACTCGCCGCCACCGCCGACAGCGATCTCGACGCCGTCGAAGATCACCGAGCGCGCGGCGAGCGCGATCGCCTGGAGGCCCGAGGCGCATTGCCGGTCGATGGTGGTGCCGGCGACGGTCACGGGGAGACCTGCGCGGAGCAGCGCCTTGCGCGCGATGTTGCCGCCGGTCGCGCCCTGCTGCAGCGCCGCGCCCATCACGACGTCCTCGACCTCCTTTAGATCGACCTTGGCGCGGGCGACGGCCTCGCCGATGGCGTGGCCGAGCAGCGTTGCGCCCTCGGTGGCGTTGAGCATGCCGCGATAGGCCTTGCCGATCGGGGTGCGGGCGGTGGAAACGATGACGGCGTCGGTCAAGAGCGACCTCCTGATGGGTGTTGGGTGGATTGTGATGGTTTCTGCTGCTGGCGCAATTCGTGGCGCGACAATTTTCCGACCGGCGTGCGCGGCAGATCGTCGACGAACTCGACCGCTGCCGGCAGTTCGTGCTTGCCGACCTTGCCGGCGAGTTGCGCGCGCAGCTCGTCGAGCGAAAACGGCTTGGCGTCCGGCTTGAGCTTGATGAAAGCCTTGGCGGCCTCGCCGCGATACTGGTCGGGAATGCCGAGCACGATCACCTCGTGCACGCCTGGAATGGTGTAGATCGCCTGCTCGATCATCTGCGGATAGACGTTGAAGCCGCCGGAGATGATCATGTCCTTCTTGCGGTCCACCAGGAAGAAGTAGCCGTCGGTGTCGACATAGCCGATGTCGCCGGTGAGGAAGCGGCCGTCTGAAAACGACTCCGCGGACTCCTTCGCCTTGTTCCAGTAGCCCTTGGTGACGTTCGGGCCCTTGATGCGGATCTCGCCGACTTCGCCCGGCGGCAGAACTTTTGTCGGATCATCCAGCGAGACCACGTCCATCTCGATGCCGGGCAGCATCAGGCCGATCGACCCCGGCTTGTCCGGTCCCGTCGGCGGGTGGCCGGTGCCGGGCGAGCAGGTCTCGGTCATGCCCCAGCCGCTGCGCAGCTTCTTGCCGACCTTGCGCTCGAAGAAGTTCGCGATCTCCACCGGCAGCGGCGCGCCGCCGGAGCCGATGACGGCGAGCGAGGAGAAGTCGCGCTTATCGAGATCGGGCAGTGCCGCGATCGCGATCCACATCGTCGGCACGCCCGGGAAGTACGTCGCGCGCTTGATTTCGATGTCGCGCATCACCGCCTCGACATCGAAGCGCTGGTGGAGCGAGATCAGATTGCCACGGCTGAGCGAGGACAGCAGCACGACGGTGAGCGCATAGATGTGGAACAGCGGCAGCACGCAGATCACGCGCTCGACGACGTCGCCGCGCGCCGCACGCGACGGCTTGCCCCAGACATCGTAGATCGACACCGCGGAGGTGAGATTGCCGTGGGTGAGCATCGCGCCCTTGGGCAGGCCGGTGGTGCCGCCGGTATATTGCAGCAGCGCGACGTCGTCGGCCGTTACGGACGGCCACTCAGCCGGCGCGGTCGCGCCCTCGACGAAGCTCTTGAAGGTGACGACGCGGGGATCATCGGGGATCGGCGCCTGCGGCGTGCCGACCTTGCCCCAATCGTCGTCCTCGCAGACGACGAGGCGATCGATCAGGCCCTTCTCCAAGAACTTCAGCGCGGTCGGCAGCAGCGCCGCGAGGTTGGAGGTGACGAGCAGGCGCGAGCCGGAATCCGAGACCTTGTGCGTCAGAGCGATCTCGCCGTCGAGCGGGGAGAGATGCGCGACGCGGGCACCGGCCTTGAGCGCGCCGAAGAAATTGACCGGATGGTCCGGCGTATTGCCGAGGAACAGCGCCACGGAGCTGTTCTTGCCGCAGCCGGCACGCAGGAACGCCGCTGCCGCGCACTCGGCCATGGCGGCGAGCTCGGTATAGCTGATCGGACGATCGCGGAATTCCAGCGCGGTCCGCGGGCCGAAGTCGGCGGCGGCGTTCGACAAGAGGTCAGGCAGCGAGCCCTGGACGATGGTGTCGTCCCAACGCACGCCCTCGGGATAAAACTGTTCGCCGGGATGGGTCATTATTCTTGATTGGTTGAGCGAGCAACTAACAGAGACCGTCATTCCGGGGCGCGACAAAGTCGCGAGCCCGGAATCCATAACCACCAGCTGGGGTTATGGATTCCGGGCCTGCGCCTTGCGGCGCATCCCGGAATGACGAGGGTTGAGATGAAGCGGCCATCACGCCGCCTTCGACGCCGCGGCCAGCGACGCGAACGTCTTGCCTTCGGCCGCGAGCTTCTTCAGCAAGGGCGCGGGCTCGAGGCTCGGGTCGTTGGTCTCCTTGGCGTAGAAGGAGAGACGATCAGCGATGTGCTTGAGGCCGACGGTGTCGGCCCAGAACATCGGGCCGCCGCGGTAGATCGGCCAACCGTAGCCGTAGAGCCAGACCACGTCGATGTCGGAAGGACGCGCCGCGATGCCCTCTTCGAGGATCTTCGCGCCCTCGTTGATCATCGGGTACATCATACGCTCGAGGATCTCCTCGTCGCTGACGACGCGCTTCTTGCGGCCGAGACGGAGCAGCGTCTCGTCGATCAGCTTTTCGACCTCCGGATCGGGCAGCGCGGAGCGACTTCCTGCTTCATACTTGTAGTAGCCCTTGCCGGTCTTCTGGCCGAAGCGGCCGGCTTCGCAGAGTGCGTCCGCGATCTCCGACTTGATGCCGCGGTCCTTGCGCGAGCGCCAGCCGATGTCGAGGCCGGCGAGGTCGCCCATCGCGAACGGCCCCATCGGCATGCCGAATTTGGTAACCACGGCATCGACCTGCTGCGGCAAGGCACCTTCGAACAGCAGCTTCTCCGATTGCTTGCCACGCTGCGCCAGCATGCGGTTGCCGACGAAGCCGTCGCAGACGCCGACCACGGCCGGCACCTTCGCGATCTTGCGCGCGATGGTCACGGCGGTGACCAGCGCATCCGGCGCGGTCTTGTCGGCGCGCACGATCTCGCACAGCTTCATGACGTTGGCGGGCGAGAAGAAGTGCATGCCGAGAACGTCCTGCGGCCGCTTGGTCGACTTCGCGATCTCGTCGATGTTGAGGTAGGAGGTGTTGGAGGCGAGTACGGCACCGGGCTTGACGTATTGGTCGAGCTTGCCGAACACTTCCTTCTTCACCGCCATGGTCTCGAACACGGCCTCGATCACCAGGTCAGCATCGCCGACGTTCTCGATGCCGACAACGCCGTTGATCAGCGCCATGCGCTTGGCGGGCGCGTCGGCCGGGATGCCGCCGCGCGCGGCGGTCGCTTCCCAGTTCTTCTGCATGATGCCCATGCCGCGCTTGAGCTGCTCCTCGCCGGTCTCGATCAGGGTGACTGGCACGCCGGCATTGGCAAAGGACATCGCGATGCCGCCGCCCATGGTGCCGGCACCGAGGATGGCGACGCGGTTCACGGGCCGCGACTTGGTGCCTTCAGGGACGCCGGCGATCTTGCTGGCCTCGCGCTCGGCGAAGAAGGCATAACGCTGCGCCTTGGACTGGTCGCTGGAGACGAGCTTGAGGAAGCCCTCGCGCTCCTTCTTCAGCCCCTCGTCGAACGGCAGGTCGATGGCGTAGCCGACGGCGTCGGCGGCGGCGAACGGCGCTTCCAGGCCGCGCGACTTCTTGGTCATGGCGGCGACCGCATTGGTGAAGATCGAGCGGTCGGCCTTGGCCGCGGCGAGCTTGGAATCGTCGTCGCGCAGGCGCCGCAGCGGACGCTTCTCGGCGAGCAGCTTGCGCACGAAGGCTTCGCCGCCGGAGGCCGGACCTTCGACGATCTCCTCGATCAGGCCATTCTTGAGCGCTTCGGCAGCACCGATCGGATCACCGCCGACGATCATCTTGACCGCGAGTTCCGGCCCGACCGCGCGCGGCAGACGCTGGGTGCCGCCGGCGCCCGGCAGCAGGCCGAGCTTCACCTCGGGCAGGCCGAGCTTGGCTTCCTTCACGGCCACGCGGAAATGACAGGCCAGCGCGACCTCGAGGCCGCCGCCGAGCGCGGTGCCGTGGATCGCGGCGACGACCGGCTTGGGCGAGTTCTCGATCTCGGCCAGGACGTCGTTGAGGGCGGGCGGCTTCGGCGGCTTGCCGAATTCGGTGATGTCGGCGCCGGCGATAAAGGTGCGGCCGGCGCAGGTCAGGACGATGCCCTTGATCGCGGGATCGGCGATCGCGGCCTTGATGCATTCGAGAATGCCGCCGCGCACTGCGGCACTCAGCGCATTGACCGGAGGACTGTTGACCGTGACGATCCCGACTTCGTCATGACGCTCAAGCTTGACCACTTCGCTCACGGCTTCCCTCCTTGGTGGGGATTTACTTTTGTTCGATTTCGCGGTGCGGAATTTAATTCCGCATCTTGACGGCAGGGTTATTTTGAAGCACGGACGTTGTCAACGACTCCGCGCAAGAAGCAGATCAGGGATGAAGCGTACAGGCAAGAAGACTGCGATCGATCGGAATTTCGTCGTCGCGCTTTCCCGCGGACTAGATGTATTGCGCGCATTCCAACCCAGCGACGGACTTCTCGGCAACCAGGAGATCGCCGCGCGGACGAACCTGCCCAAGCCGACCGTTTCGCGCCTGACCTACACGTTGACGAAGCTCGGTTATCTGACACCGGTTCCCCGTTTCGAGAAGTATCAGCTCGCGCCCGCCGCGATGGCGCTCGGTTATGCGGCGTTATCCAATCTCGGCGTTCGGCATTTGTCCGAGCCATTTCGCGAGGAATTGATGCGCGCGACCGGCGGCGCCGTCGCAATCGGCGGCCGCGACCGTCACAGCATGATCTATTTCGGGCAAAGTCGCGGCAGCGAGACGGTCGGCGTTCAACTTGACGTCGGCTCCCGCGTGCCGATTGCAACCAGCGCGATGGGCCGTGCCTATTTCTGGGCGCTCGACGAAGAAGGTCGCGCCGAGGTGTCCCGCATCCTGCGCGAACATTACGGCAGCCGCTGGCCGAAGATGCGCGACGGACTGGAACGTTCAGGCGAGACCGTTGCGAAATACGGTTTCGCGATGTCCGTCGGCGACTGGCACGACGACATCGGCGCCGCCGGCGTCGCGCTCAAGCTCAACGACGGAACCGGACCTTACGCATTCAATTGCGGCGCGCCCGCATTCCGCTTCACGGAAGAGCGTTTGATCAACGACATTGGACCGCGTCTGCTGGCGATGGTAAGGAACATTGAAGCGGCACTCGGGGGACTGATGCCGCAATCCAAAAAAGAAGTCAGCAAAAAGCTGAAATCAGGAGGAAAAGTTGCGCGTGTGGCCGAGGGGTTCAGATAGCCTTTGTCATCACCGGGAGCGGTTCGCATCGCCCCTTCGCCCACTGACGTATGTGGGCGAGACGAGATGACGCAGGCACAGCTCGCGCGGGGGACATCGCCCCTGCTCGCGGTTCGCGACGTCAGCGTCGTGTTCGGCGGCATCATTGCGCTCAACGGCGTGTCCTTTGACATGCACAAGGGCCAGATCCTCGGATTGATCGGCCCCAACGGCGCCGGCAAGACCACGCTCTTCAACTGCCTCTCGCGGCTCTATCAGCCGTCGTCGGGCGACATCCTGATGGAAGGCGCGAGCATCCTGTCGCGGCCTCCGCACCGGATCGCCGAGATCGGCATCGGCCGCACCTTCCAGAACGTGGCGCTGTTTCCGAACCTCTCGGTGATGGACAACGTCCGCGTCGGCGCCCATTCGAAGACCTCCAGCGACATCATCAGCGACTCGCTTCGGCTCGCCTGGGTCCGGCGCAGCGAGACCGAGGTCAACAAGAAGGTGCAGGAGATCCTCGCCTATCTCAAGCTCGAGGACGTCGCCCACACCATCGTGTCCGGCCTGCCCTTCGGCACGCAGAAACGCGTCGAGCTGGCGCGCGCGCTCGCGGCAGACCCGAAGATCCTGCTGCTCGACGAGCCGGCCGGCGGCCTCAACCACGAGGAAGTCTATCTGCTCGGCGACCTCATCCGCCGCATCCGCGACGACCGCCACATGACCGTGCTGCTGGTCGAGCACCACATGGGCCTCGTGATGTCGATCGCCGACCACGTCGTCGCGCTGAATTTCGGCAAGAAGCTCGCGGAAGGCACGCCGGCCCAGGTGCAGGCGGACCCCGACGTCATCAAGGCCTATCTCGGGAGCAAGGACCAATGACGACGCTGCTCAACGTCAAGGACCTGCGCGCCTATTACGGCCAGGTCCAGGCGCTCCATGGCCTGTCCTTCTCGCTCAACGAGGGATCGTTGACGACGCTGCTCGGCGCCAATGGCGCCGGCAAGACCACCACCCTGCGCGCGATCTGCAACATGGTGCGTTCCACCGGCGCGATCGAGTTCGAAGGCAAGCCGCTCAGCAACCGCTCCACCGAGAGCATCGTGCGGTTCGGCATCGCCCACGTGCCGCAGGGCCGCGGCACCTTCACGACCATGACGGTCGAGGAGAACCTCCAGCTCGGGGCCATCACCCGCAAGGACAGCGCCGGCATCGTTTCCGACATCGAGCGCATGTACGCGCATTTCCCGGTGCTCAAGCAGCGCCACACCCAGCAGGCCGGCACGCTCTCGGGCGGCGAGCAGCAGATGCTCGCGGTCGCCCGTGCGCTGATGCTGCGGCCGCGCCTGATGCTACTCGACGAGCCGTCCTTCGGACTGGCGCCGCTGGTCGTGCGCGACCTGTTCGGCATCCTCGGCAAGATCAATCGCGAGGACAAGGTGTCGATCCTGGTGGTCGAGCAGAACGCCCAGCTCGCGCTCGAGCTCGCCGACCAGGCCTATGTGATCGAGACCGGACGCATCGTGATGTCGGGCAATGCCAAGGACATCGCGAACAACGAAGAAATCCGCAAATCCTATCTGGGTTACTGAGGAGCCGGCACGATGGAGCTGTTCACCAACCAAGTGCTGGCCGGCATCGCCACGGGCGCGATCTACGCCTGCATGGCGCTCGCCGTGGTCATGATCTACCAGGCGATCGACCATCTCAACTTCGCGCAGGGCGAGATGGCGATGTTCTCGACCTTCATCTCCTGGCAGCTGATGCAGTGGGGCGTGCCTTACTGGGCCGCCTTCATCCTCACGCTGGCGCTCTCCTTCGTCGCCGGTATCGCGATCGAGCGCATCCTGTTCAAGCCGCTGGCGAAAGCGCCGGTGCTGACCAACGTCGCCGGCTTCATCGCCCTGTTTGCGATCATCAACTCCTCGGCCGGCCTGATCTGGGACTTCACCATCAAGCAGTACCCGACCCCGTTCGGCTCCGCGCCGTTCCTGGGAAGCCAGCTGATCTCGACCCACCAGGCCGGCATGATCGGCGTCACGGTGCTGCTGCTGCTCGGCCTCTACTTCTTCTTCCAGTACACGCGCATCGGCCTGGCCATGCGCGCGGCCGCCTCGGTGCCTGAATCGGCCCGCCTCGTCGGCATCAACACGTCCTGGATGATCGCGCTCGGCTGGGGCATGGCGACCGCGATCGGCGCAATCGCCGGCATGCTGATCGCCCCTGTCGTGTTCCTCGAGCCCAACATGATGGGCGGCGTGCTGATCTACGGCTTTGCCGCCGCGGTGCTCGGCGGTCTCACCAGCCCGTTCGGCGCCGTGGTCGGCGGCTTCCTGGTCGGGATCTTCGAGAACCTCGCCGGCACCTACATCCCCGGCGTCGGCAATGAGCTGAAGCTCCCGATCGCGCTCGCGCTGATCATCTCCGTCCTGGTCGTCAAACCCGCTGGCCTGTTCGGCCGGCACATCGTCAAGCGAGTTTGATCATGAGCGCTGCAGAAGAAGTCGTTGCAGAAGGCCACGAGGCGGTCGAGGCTGTTCCGAAGCGGGCCATGACGCTGGGCACCGGCACCTCGCTGGTGGTGCTCGCGGCACTGCTGATCGCACCCGTTTTCGTCAAGAACTTCATCATCTTCCAGATGACGATGCTCCTGATCTACGGGCTCGCGGTGCTGGCGCTGAACATCCTGACCGGCGGAAGCGGCCAATTCTCGCTCGGCCAGAGCGCGTTCTACGCGGTCGGTGCCTATACGACAGCGGTGCTGATGGAGCACTTCAACGTCAATTACGCGCTGACGCTGCCGATCGCCGGCGTCGTCTGTTTCGGCTTCGGCTTCCTGTTCGGGCAGCCGGCGCTGCGGCTCTCCGGCGTCTACCTCGCGCTTGCGACCTTCGCGCTCGCCACCGCCATGCCGCAGCTCCTCAAGCTGAACTTCCTCGAGCACTGGACCGGCGGCGTGCAGGGCCTCGTCGTCACCAAGCCGGACGCGCCGTTCGGGCTGCCGATGTCGCAGGACATGTGGCTGTATTACTTCACGCTCGTGGTCGTGATTGCGATCTACATCTTCTCGGTGAACCTGCTGCGTTCCCGCTCGGGCCGCGCCTTCATGGCGATCCGCGACAACGAGATCGCGGCCTCCGCGATGGGCGTCGACGTCGCGCTGTACAAGACGCTGGCCTTCGGCGTCTCCGCCGCCATCACCGGCATCGCCGGCTCGCTCGGCGCCATCGCGGTGCAATTCGTCGCGCCCGACAGCTACACCATCACGCTCGCGATCTCGCTGTTCCTCGGCATGGTCGTCGGCGGCGTCGGCTGGCTGCCCGGCTCGATCGTCGGCGCTGCCTTCATCATCTTCGTGCCGAACATCGCGGAGGGCATCTCCAAGGGCCTCTCCGGCGCGGTGTTCGGCGTGCTCCTGTTCCTCGTCATCTACCTCGTGCCGCATGGCGCAAGGCAAGTCGCGATCCTGGGCCAGCAACTCGCCGGTCGGCTCAGGAAGAACTGAAACGTCCATCCAGACTGTTGTTTTAACCAAGGAGACCCAATTGCTTTTCGGAAGAATACTGCGAACCACCGCACTCGTAACGGCGGTCGCGACCCTCACCTCCGGCGCAGCACTTGCCCAGAAGAAATACGACACCGGCGCGTCCGATACCGAGATCAAGATCGGCAACATCATGCCGTACAGCGGTCCGGCGTCGGCCTATGGCATCATCGGCAAGACCGAAGAAGCCTATTTCAAGATGATCAACGACAAAGGCGGCATCAACGGCCGCAAGATCAACTTCGTCACCTATGACGACGCCTATTCGCCGCCGAAGGCCGTCGAGCAGGTCCGCAAGCTGGTCGAGAGCGACGAAGTGCTGGCCGTGTACAATCCGCTCGGCACGCCCTCGAACACGGCGATCCAGAAGTACCTGAACGCCAAGAAGATCCCGCAGCTGTTCGTCGCCACCGGCGCCACCAAGTGGAACGACGCGAAGAACTTCCCCTGGACCATCGGCTGGCAGCCCTCCTACCAGAGCGAAGCGCAGATCTACGCGAAATGGCTGATGAAGGAAAAGCCGAACGCCAAGGTCGCGATCCTCTACCAGAACGACGATTTCGGCAAAGACTACCTCAAGGGCACCAAGGACGGTCTCGGCGCCAAGGGCGCGTCCATGATCATCATGGAAGAGAGCTACGAGATCTCCGAGCCGTCGATCGACGGCCACATCGTCAAGATCAAGGCCGCCAATCCCGACGTGCTGCTGATCTACGCGACGCCGAAGTTCGCGGCCCAGACCATCAAGAAGACCGCCGAGCTCAGCTGGAAGCCGCTCCAGATCCTCACCAACGTGTCGATCTCGGTCGGCAGCGTGATGAAGCCGGCCGGCTTCGAGGCCTCGCAGGACGTGCTGTCGGCGGCCTATGCCAAGGATTCCACCGACCCGCAGTGGAACAACGATCCCGGCATGAAGAAGTGGAACGAGTTCGTCGACAAGTACATGCCCGGCGCCGACAAGACCGACACCGGCATGGTCTACGGCTACGGCGCGGCGTCGACCCTGGTCAAGACGCTGGAGATGTGCGGTGACGACCTCACCCGCGCCAACCTGATGAAGCAGGCCGCTTCCTTGAAGGATTTTGCACCGGACACGCTGCTGCCCGGCGTCAAGATCAACACCAGCGCCACCGACTTCGCCCCGATTTCGCAGCTCCAGATGCAGCGCTTCAAGGGCGAGAAGTGGGAACTGTTCGGCGAGATCATCAGCGGCGACGTCGCCTCCGAGTGACGCTGACGCAATAGTCCAAGTCTGGTCAGTTCAAGTCTAGTCAAATCTGACAAAGCCCCCGCGGGCGACCGCGGGGGCTTTTTGTTGACGTCAGGCGTCAATCTTGTTCAATGCGGCGCCGATCCATTCCGGGTGGAGAAAGATGACTGTCGTTCGATTTCAGGTTGCGGCCGTTTCGGCCGCGCTCGCGTTGTGCACTGCGGTGAGCAGCCCGGCACTGGCGCAAAAGAAATACGACAGCGGCGCTTCCGATACCGAGATCAAGATCGGCAACATCATGCCCTATAGCGGGCCGGCCTCCGCCTATGCCGCGATCGGCAAGGCCGAGGAAGCCTATTTCAACAAGATCAATGCCGAGGGTGGCATCAACGGCCGCAAGATCAAGTTCATCTCCTACGACGACGGCTATTCGCCGCCGAAGACGGTGGAGCAGGCGCGCAGGCTGGTCGAGAGCGACGGCGTGCTGCTGATCTTCGGCTCGCTCGGCACCTCCACCAACGGCGCCATCCGCAAATACATGAACGAGAAGAAGGTGCCGCAGCTGTTCGTGGCGAGCGGCGCCTCCAAGTGGAACGATCCGAAGCAATATCCGTGGACCATGGGCTGGCAGCCGAGCTACGCCAGCGAGGCGCGCATCTACGCCAAATACATCATGAAGGAGAAGCCGGACGCGAAGATCGGCGTGCTCTACCAGAACGACGATTTCGGCAAGGACTATCTGAGAGGGCTGAAGGACGGCTTAGGGGCCAAGGCGTCGATGATCGTGCTCGAAGACGGCTACGACACGTCGGAGCCTGCGATCGACGAGCACGTCGTGAAGCTGAAGGCCTCGGGCGCCGACGTCTTCCTCAGCATCACCACGCCGAAATTCGCCGCGCAGGCGATCAAGAAGGCGGCCGAGATCAACTGGCATCCGGTCCACATCATCTCCAACGTCTCGGCGTCGGTCGGCGGCGTGCTCGAGCCCGCGGGCATGGAGATCTCGCAAGGCATCCTGTCGGCGAGCTACACCAAGGACGGCTCCGACCCGCAATGGAATGCCGATGACGGCATGAAGAAGTTCTATAGCTTCCTCGCGCAGTACGACCCCAAGGCCAACAAGCTCGATGCCGGCGTGGTGTTCGGCTATGCCGCGGCCCAGACCATGGTGAAGGTGCTGCAGATGTGCGGCGACGAGCTCACCCATGAGAACGTCATGAAGCAGGCCGCTTCCTTGAAGGATTTCGAGCCCGACACGCTGCTGCCCGGCATCAAGATCAACACCTCCGCCGATAATTTCGCCCCGATCGAGCAGCTCCAGATGATGCGGTTCAAGGGCAGGAAATGGGAGCTGTTCGGCGACATCATCTCGAGCGAGCTCGGCCACTGAAGCCGCGCAACTCAAAATCGCCTCCGACTGGTTAATCAACTCAAGACAGCGGCGCCGTCTCGCAGTCGCACACGAGCGCGCGCCGGTCCTTGACTACTAAAGGAGCAGCCCCTGCGACACAGCCGCGGGGGCTTTCTGTTGAAGGCTCCCGGTAAATCGTATTGAATTGCCTCCGCGCCGCCAAAAATCATCAAGCCAAGAAAAGGGACGCACACACACCAAGAAAATAGGGAGATAGGAATGCCCGCTGTCACCGGCAAACTTGCGGCCGCGTCACTGGCGCTTGCGCTCATTGCGGCCTCGGCCTCCACTGCATCGGCCCAGAAGAAATACGATACCGGCGCGACCGACACCGAAATCAAGATCGGCAACATCATGCCCTACAGCGGACCGGCCTCCGCCTACGGCATCATCGGGCGGACCGAAGCCGCCTACTTCAAGAAGATCAACGACGAGGGCGGCATCAACGGCCGCAAGATCAATTACATCTCCTATGACGACGCCTACTCGCCGCCGAAGACGGTGGAGCAGGCTCGCAAGCTGGTCGAGAGCGACGAGGTGCTGTTCATCTTCAACTCGCTCGGCACGCCGCCGAACTCGGCGATCCACAAATACATGAACTCGAAGAAGGTGCCGCAGCTGTTCGTCGCGACCGGCGCCACCAAGTGGAACGATCCGCAGAACTTCCCCTGGACGATGGGCTGGCAGCCCAATTACCAGAGCGAGACGCAGATCTATGCGAAGTGGCTGCTGAAGAACAAGCCGGACGCCAAGATCGCCGTGCTGTTCCAGAACGACGATTACGGCAAGGACTATCTCAAGGGCCTGAAGGATGGCCTCGGCTCGAAAGCCGCCTCGATGATCATCATCGAAGAGAGCTACGAGACCTCCGAGCCGACCATCGACAACCACATCGTCAAGCTGAAGTCGACCGGCGCCGACGTCTTCATGAACATCACGACGCCGAAATTCGCCGCGCAAGCGATCAAGAAGAATTCCGAGATCGGCTGGAAGCCGCTGCACTTCCTCAACAACGTCTCGGCCTCCGTCGGCAGCGTGATGAAGCCGGCCGGCTTCGAGAACGGCCAGGACATCATCTCGGCCGACTATCTCAAGGACGTGTCGGATCCCGCGTGGAACAACGATCCCGGCATGAAGGAGTTTCTGGCGTTCATGACCAAATACTTCCCCGAGGGCGACAAGCTCGATAAGGGCACGATCGTCGGCTATGCCGTGGCGCAGACACTGGTCCAGGTCTTGAAGCAGTGCGGTGACAATCTCACGCGCGAGAACATCATGAAGCAGGCGGCGAACCTGAAGGACTTCCGCACCGAGGCGCTGCTGCCGGGCGTGAAGGTCAACACCTCGCCGACCGATTTCGCGCCGATCAGCCAGCTTCAACTCGAGAAGTTCAAGGGCGAGAAGTGGGAGCTGTTCGGAGACGTGATCAGCGCCGACGTCGGCGGCTAACCCCAAACGACAGAGAGCCCCCTGCGCGGCCATCGCAGGGGGCTTTTGCTTGCGCGCGGATTATGATCACGCGATTGCACAATCGAATGATGGTAAAGCCCGCTTACGCTTTGGCGCCTGATGCGGTAGGCAGGGAGCCGGCGATTTTGTCGCCATCATTTCAGTTCGCTGAAGGCCTTCGCCATGACCGACCGACGTCCCCTGCTCCGCGCGCTCTACGACGCCGCCGTTGCCGCCGCCCATCCCAGCACGATTCTGGCGCCGCATCTGCGGCCCGCGCCGAAAGGGCGTGTGATCTGCCTCGCCGCCGGCAAGGGCGCGGGTGCGATGGCCGCGGCAGCCGAGCGGCATTATCTCGACACGCTCAAGCTCGCGCCGGAGCGCCTCGTCGGCATCGCCACCACGCGCCATGGCTACGGCGTGCCGACCCGCCGCATCCGCGTGGTCGAGGCCGGCCATCCCGTTCCCGATGAAGCCGGCCTGAAGGGCGCCGCCGATACGCTCGCGCTCGCGAGCGAGGCCGGGCCCGACGATCTGCTGCTGGTGCTGCTCACCGGCGGCGGCTCGGCGAACTGGATCGCGCCGGTGGACGGCATCAGCTTCGCGCAGAAGCAGGCGGTCAACAAGGCGCTGCTCCGCTCGGGCGCGCCGATCGGCGAGATGAACACGGTCCGGAAACATTTGTCGCGGATCAAGGGCGGCCGGCTGGCGCGCGCCGGCAAGAATGCCGCCGAGATCGTGACGCTCGCGATTTCCGACGTGCCGCACGACGATCCGTCCGCCATTGCCTCCGGCCCCACCGTGCCCGATCCGACCACGCTGGCGGATGCGCGCGCGATCGTCGCGAAGTACAAGCTCGTCATCGACGACGCCGTCCGCCGCGCGCTCGACGATCCCGCCAACGAAAGCGCTAAGCCTGACGATACCGCCTTTGCCCGCGCGCATTTCGAGCTGATCGCGCGGCCCAAGCAATCGCTCGACGCCGCGGTGAAGCTCGCCAAGGAAGCTGGCTACGAGACCATCGATCTCGGCGCCGATCTCGAAGGCGAGGCGCGCGAGGTCGCAGCCGATCACGCCAGGCTCGCGCTTCAGGCGCGCGCGCAAGGCAAGCGCCTCGCGATCCTCTCCGGCGGCGAACTCACCGTTACCGTGCGCGGCAATGGGCGCGGCGGCCCCAACCAGGAATACGCGCTGGCGCTCACCGGCCTGTTGAAGGACACGCCTGATGTTTCCGCTCTCGCCGGCGACACCGACGGCGCCGATGGCGGCGCCGGCCATCCCACCGATCCCGCGGGCGCGCTGATTGATGCTGCGACGTTCGCCAAGATGAAGGCGCTGGCGCTTCAGCCGCAGGCGTACCTGGACAACAACGACGCGACGACGTTCTTCGAGGCAACCGGCGATTTGCTGATGCCGGGACCGACACTGACGAACGTGAACGATATCAGGGTGATCTTGGTGGATTGAGGCGCCTGCCCAGGTCTCACTGTCATTCCCCGCGACCCGGCTACGCCAAGGCTTCGCCGGGGTTGAGGTCCAGGGGCGCCGAAGCTTTAGCGTAGGCGGCAGGCGGGGAATCCAGTACGCCGCGGCCTATCGGTTCGATCACAAACGTCTCGGAGTACTGGATCGCCCGGTCAAGCCGGGCGATGACAGCCGGGCCTCAAAACTCGTTCGCGATCTTCGAGAGCATCCCGATCAGGGCTTCGCGGTTGGCCTGCCCGAGCAGCTCGTTCAGCCGGGACTCGTGCTTGGTGGCGACGAGCTTTTTCGCCCGGGTCAGCACGGCCTTGCCCTTGTCGGTCAGCACCAGGATGTGCGAGCGGCGGTCGTTGGTGGAGCGGATCCGCGCGCAGAGGTCGCGGCTCTCCAGATTGTCGAGCATCGCCACGAAGTTCGGGCGCAGGATGCCCAGCGTCGAGGCGATCTCGGTCTGGTTACGGCCCGGATTCTTCTCGACCAGCAGCAGCACGGAGAACTGCGCGGGCGTGAGCTGGAGCGAGGCCATGCAGCGCAAAAAGTTCTCGAACACCTTGAGCTGCGCCCGCTTCAGCACGTAGCCGAGCTGTTCGGAGAGCTCGCCAAGCTGGAGGGCTTCAGGCTGGGCCTCGGCCGCGTCCTTGCGGCCCTTGGCCGCGTCGCCGGGCTTTTCAGAAGACTTTTCAGCGGTTTTGGAAACGGTCATCGCCTCGTGCTCGTGATCCCGCTAAATTCGGGGCGGGTCGTCCGCCCCACCCTTGAAGTTATATTTGATAATTGTTATGGACCATATCAAATATCGTCAGCGTTTCAATGGCTGTGAGCGGACCGTCCACCGCAATTGCGGAGCCCGGTCCCGATCTTTGAGGGGGAGCGTCCGGTCTTGAATACCACCATCATGCTGTTCCTGGTACAGGACGGCATCACCAATGGCGCGATCTATGCGCTGCTCGGCCTGGCGCTGGTGCTGGTGTTCGCCGTCACGCGCGTCATCCTCATTCCCCAGGGCGAATTCGTCACCTACGGCGCGCTGACCTATGCCTCGCTGGCCGCGGGCCAGATGCCGGGCACGGCAAAGCTCGCGCTGGCGCTGGGCATCGGCGCCTTCGTGTTCGACCTGTTCGTGGCGCGCAAGGCGCTGCACGGCCGCCTGATCGTGCGCAGCCTCGTCACCAACGTCGTGCTGCCGGCCATCGTGCTGGCGCTGACCATCTACTTCGCCGCCCAGAAGCCGCCGGTGGCGGTCTGCATCGCGCTGTCGCTGGTGATCGTGGCGATGATCGGCCTCTACCTCTACCGCATCGCGTTCCAGCCGCTGGCGCACACCTCCGTGCTGGTGCTGCTGATCGCATCGGTGGGCGTCCACCTGGCGCTGCAGGGCCTCGGCCTGCTGTTCTTCGGCGCCGAAGGCCAGCGCGGACCTGCCGTGCTATCAGGCTCCTTCACCGCCGGTGCACTGCGCTTCACCGGCCAGAGCATCACCGTCTACGGCATCACCATCGCCTTCATCGTCGGGCTCTGGCTGTTTTTCGGGCTGACGCTCTACGGCAAGGCGCTGCGCGCGACCGCCGTGAACCGGCTCGGCGCCCGCCTTGCCGGCATCCGCACCACGCTGTCCGGCCAGATCGCCTTCCTGCTGGCGTCCGTCATCGGCGCGCTGTCGGGCATCATGATCGTGCCGATCACGACGCTCTATTACGACTCCGGGTTCCTGATCGGCCTGAAGGGCTTCGTTGCCGCGATCATCGGCGGCCTCGTCAGCTATCCGCTCACCGCCGTCGCGGCGCTGGTCGTCGGCATCGTCGAGGCGTTCTCGTCCTTCTACGCCTCCAACTACAAGGAAGTGATCGTCTTCATGCTGCTGATCCCCGTGCTGCTGCTGCGCTCGCTCGCCGCGCCCGCGGTCGAGGAAGAGAAGGACTGACGCGCATGCAGAGCCGGCTTCCCATCCTCGTCTTCGCGCTTCTCATGGCGGCGATCCCGCATCTCCCGGGCATGCCGCCGTTCTGGATCGTGCTGCTCGACAATATCGGCCTTGCCGCCCTCGTCGCGATGGGCCTCGTGCTGCTCACCGGCGTCGGCGGCCTGACCTCGTTTGGCCAGGCGGCTTTCGTCGGCTTCGGCGCCTACACCACCGCGGTGCTGTCGACGGCCTATGGCCTGTCGCCGTGGCTGACCTTGCCGCTGTCGCTGCTGGTCAGCGGATCGTTGGCGGTGCTGCTCGGGCTGGTGACCGTCCGTCTCTCCGGGCACTATCTGCCCCTCGGCACGCTCGCCTGGGGGCTGGGCCTGTTCTATCTCTTCAGCAAGCTGGAATTCTTGGGAAGAAACGACGGCATCTCGGCGATCCCGCCCCTGTCGATCGGCTCGTTCAAGATGCTCTCGCCCGGCTCGATCTATTACGCGATCTGGGTTGCCGTGATCCTCTCGGCCCTGCTCACGATGAACCTGCTGGATTCCCGCACCGGCCGCGCCATCCGCGCGCTGCGGCGCGGACACGTCGCGGCCGAAGCGTTCGGCGTGCACACGCCGCGCGCAAAGCTGCTGGTGTTCATCCATGCCGCGGTGCTCGCCGGCCTCTCCGGCTGGCTCTACGCGCATCTCCAGCGCGCGGTGAACCCGACGCCGTTCGGCGCACAGGCCGGTATCGAATATCTCTTCATCGCGGTGGTCGGCGGCGCCGGCTATGTCTGGGGCGGCGTGCTGGGCGCGGCCATCGTCGTGGTCCTGAAGGAGGTGCTGCAAAGCTATTTGCCGCTGATCCTGCCCGGCTCCGGACAGGTCGAGACCATCGTGTTCGGCATCATGCTGGTGGCGCTGCTCCAGCTTGCGCCCGGCGGCGTCTGGCCCTGGCTGATGTCGTTCCTGCCCGAGCGAACCCGCGGCAAGAAGCCGGACACCTCGCTGAAACTGGAGCAGCGCACCCGCGCGGCCGGCCAGTCCGGGGTCCTGCTCCAGGTCGAGAAGGCGCGAAAGCAGTTCGGTGGCGTGATCGCGGTCAACAACGTCTCCTTCGACGTGCAGGCCCGCGAGATCGTCGCGTTGATCGGACCGAACGGCGCCGGCAAGAGCACGACATTCAACCTGATCACCGGCGTTCTGTCGGCAACATCGGGCTCGATCTCGGTGCTCGGCAAGAAGGTCGACAGGGCGCCTCCGCAGGAGATCGTCAAGCTCGGCATCTCCCGCACCTTCCAGCATGTGAAGCTCGTCCCTGACATGACCGTGCTGGAGAATGTCGCGATCGGCGCGCATCTGCGCGGCCATTCGGGACCGATCTCCTCGATGCTGCGGCTCGACCGCGCCGATGAAGCGAGGCTGCTCGCGGAGGCCGCCCGCCAGATCGAGCGCGTGGGCCTCGCCGAGCAGATGCATCAGCTCGCAGGCTCGCTCTCGCTCGGCCAGCAGCGCATCGTCGAGATCGCGCGTGCGCTGTGCGTCGATCCGATGCTGCTGCTGCTCGACGAGCCGGCCGCCGGCCTGCGCCACATGGAGAAGCAGCGCCTTGCCGCGCTGCTGCGCGAATTGCGCGACGGCGGCATGAGCGTGCTTCTTGTCGAGCACGACATGGGCTTCGTGATGAACCTCGCCGACCGCATCGTGGTGCTCGATTTCGGCACCAAGATCGCGGAAGGCACGCCCGCCACGATCAAGACCAATCCCGAAGTGATCAAGGCCTATCTCGGAGTGGCGGCATGAGCGCGCTGTTGTCCGTCGCCGACGCACATGTCGCCTATGGCAAGGTCGAGGCCGTGCGTTCGGTCTCGCTCGAGGTCGGCGCCAACCAGATCGTCACCATCGTCGGGGCCAATGGCGCCGGCAAGACCACGCTGCTCTCCGCCATCATGGGCATTCTGCCGCTGAAAGGCCGCGTCGCCTTCGCAGGGCAGGATCTGTCACGGCTCGACATCGAGGACCGCGTCGCGATGGGGCTCGGCCTCGTCCCCGAGCACCGCGAATTGTTCGTGACCATGAATGTCGAGGACAATCTCGAGCTCGGGGCCTTCCGCATCGAGCGCAGCAAGGCGAAAACCTCGATGGAGCGCGTCTACACGCTGTTTCCGCGGCTGAAGGAGCGGCGCAAGCAGCTCGCGGGCACCCTCTCCGGCGGCGAGCAGCAGATGCTCGCGATGGGCCGCGCACTGATGGGCGAGCCGAAGCTCTTGATGCTGGACGAGCCGAGCCTCGGCCTCGCCCCGATCATCGTCGCCGACATCTTCCGCATCGTCACTGAGCTGCGCGCCAGCGGCGTCTCCGTGCTTCTGGTCGAGCAGAACGCACAAGCCGCGCTGAAGATCGCGGACCAGGCCTATGTGATGGAGCTCGGCGAGTTTGTGCTCAGCGGCAAGGCGAGCGATGTCGCGGCGAACGAGCGCGTCGCGGCCAGCTATCTCGGCTTCCAGCACGAAGGCGCGAGTGTGATCTGATTTCTTGGCTAGGTCCGCTTCCCTTCGC
The DNA here is from genome assembly GCF_052075995.1 of Bradyrhizobium sp. 613_E4_N2_2. Classification (NCBI taxonomy): domain Bacteria; kingdom Pseudomonadati; phylum Pseudomonadota; class Alphaproteobacteria; order Hyphomicrobiales; family Nitrobacteraceae; genus Bradyrhizobium; species Bradyrhizobium sp. 613_E4_N2_2. The sequence goes on along the minus strand of NZ_CP197234.1, from coordinate 1,115,926 downwards.
GGCCTTCGGCCGCCGTTCTTAAGAACGCCGATGCTTCGCATCGGCGGCTATCGCGCCTGATGAGGGGCTCTCTCCGCCAATTGCGACGTGGGACCATCGCAGGCGGAGAGAAACCCCTCACCCGTCTCGTCGCTACGCGACGAGCCACCCTCTCCCGCAAGGGGAGAGGGTACACCGTGCGAGCCGGACTAGCTTTCGCTTGAAGGCAGACTCGCTTTTCCCTTCAACGCCGCGACCTCCGCTTCCAGCTCCGCGATCCTCGCATCCCTCGCCGCCAGCGCTGCCGCGACATCCGGCGCATCGAACTTCTGCGGAATGTGCTGCGGGCAGTTGGTGTCCCACGCTGCGATCTTGAACAGGATCACCTGCTCCGGGCGCGCGCGGTAGCCCTTGGGCATCAGCGACGTCGTCAGCGCCTCGTCGTCCTCGACGACGCGCGCCTCGCCCCAGATCTTGACGCGGCGGCGATGGGCGTAGTCCATCACGAAGATATAGGCCTTGGGATTCTCGGACAGGTTTCCCTGCGTGATGTATTGCCGGTTGCCGGCGTAGTCCGTGAAAGCCAGCGTCTGCTTGTCCAGCACCTTCAGAAACCCCTTCGGGCCGCCGCGGTGCTGGATGTAGGGCTGGCCATCGGCCGAGGCGGTGGCGAAATAGAAGCTGCTGGCGTCAGCCAGGAACGCCGCGAGGTTCTCATCGACCTCGGTGCGCCATCCGCGCTGCTCGGCATGAGCATAGCCTTCGCGTGATCCCTTTCGGGTCTGGATCGATTTCACCGCCGGCGTGAACGCGACGTCGCTGGCGTAGGTGTGAGTTGCCGTCATCGGAACATCTCCTGAAATCCCGGCGCATCCCTGCGTCTTTCGCTGTCTAAGATGGACCTTCCGGCGGGCAAAACAATCTGGCCACTTGACACTTAATCATTGCGATATATGCAATAATACCATGGACCGCCTCGAAGCCATGCACGTCTTCGTCACCGTCGCCGATCTGCGCGGCTTTGCGCCGGCGGCGCGCAAGCTGCAGCTGTCGCCGTCGGCCGTGACGCGGCTGATCGCGGCGCTGGAGGAGCATCTCGGCGCGCGGCTGCTGCAGCGCACCACCCGGCAGGTGAGATTGACCGATGTCGGCACGCGCTATCTGGAGCGCGCGCGGCGCATCCTCGCCGATGTCGAGGAGGCCGACGGCTCCGCGCGCGAGGAGCGCAACCGGCCGAGCGGCCGTCTGGTGGTGTCGGCGCCCCTCGGCTTCGGGCGGCTGCATGTCTCGCCGGTCATGACCGATTATCTCAAGCGCTATCCGGAGGTCACGGCCGAGCTCAGGCTCTCGGACAACCTCGTCAATCTCGTCGAGGACGCAGTCGATGCCGCGGTGCGGATCGGCCATCTCGCCGATTCTTCGCTGGTCGCACGCCAGGTCGGCGAGATGCGGCGGATCACGGTGGCGACGCCGGGCTACCTGAAGCGCCACGGCGAGCCGAAGACGCCCCAGGAATTGCTCGCGCACCAGACCATCGCGTTCGGCCCCTACGCCAATTGGCACTTCGTGCAGGACGGCCGCGATATCGAGTGGACGCCGACGCCACGTTTTACCAGCAACAGCGCCGACGCCGCCCTGCAATATGCAGAAGCCGGCGGGGGCATCACGCGGGTGCTGGCCTATCAGGCCGCGGAGGGGTTGAAGCGCGGGCGGCTAAAAATCGTGCTGGCGAAATACGAGCAGCCGGCGCTGCCGATCCACATCGTCTATCCGACCTCGCGTTTGCTGTCGGCCAAGGTGCGGGCGTTCGTCGATCTCGTGGTGGAGACGGCGGAGTGGCGGTTTGGGTGATGGTCTCGTGTCCCGGACGCGCTGCAACGCGTAGCGTTGCTGCGCAGAGCCGGGCCCCAGAAGGCCAGAGCAAGGGCCGCGGATGGATGGGCCCCGGCTCTGCGGAGCGGCACTTCGCGCCGCACCGCGTCCGGGGCACGAGGGCCTTACCCCTTCTTCGGAACCACCCGAAATGTCCCGCTGGCGCGCGCGATCACGGTGTCGTCCGCCTTCACCAGACATTGCGCGAAACAGATCGTCTTGCCGGTCCGGATCACGTCGCTCTCGATCGCGAGCCACTGACCGATCTCGGCGGAGCCGACGAAATCGACCGTGAGCGAGATCGTGACGAACGAGATGGTCCAGTTCGTCATCTGCGCGCAGCTATAGCCCATGGCGTTGTCCGCGAGTGCGGCGATGAGGCCGCCATGGATCAGGCCGCGGCCGTTGGTGTGCGGCCTGGCGAGACGCAGGCCGATGATCACGGCCTTGTCGGTTTTCTTCGCGTAGAGCGGCTCCCACGGCTCGGTGAGCGGACTCTTGCGGGAAAGCGGCTCGAAGCCGTCGGGGATGTCGGTGTCGGTCATAGCGTGTCTCGCGTTGCTGGCTGGCGCCATTGAACGCGATGGACGTGACGGACGCATCACCTACAAAGTTTTAAACGGAATTTGCGCGGGTGTTTGAAATGGGCACTCCCGTCATTGCGAGGAGCGAAGCGACGAAGCAATCCAGACTTTCTCCGCGGAAACAGTCTGGATTGCTTCGCTTCGCTCGCAATGACGATGTGGAGAAAACACGCGATGCCGTAGGGTGGGCAAAGGCGCATCGCGCCGTGCCCACCATCTCATAGCAAACGCAAAAGCTGGTGGGCACGCTGCGTTTTGCCCACCCTACGGCACCCTCCTAAAACGGCAGCCCCACATAGTTCTCCGACAGCGACGTCACCGCGGCCTGCGACTGCGTGACGTAGTCGAGCTCGGCGAGCTGGATGCGCCCGCCGATGGTGCCGGTGTCGGGGAATTTGTGCAGCATCGAGGTCATCCACCAGGAGAAGCGCACCGCTTTCCAGACCCGCGCCAGCGCCGTGGCGGAATAGGCGTCGATGCCGGCGTTGGATTTCTCGTCGTAGAATTCGCGCAGTGCGTTCGACAGATAATGCGCATCGCTGGCAGCTAAGTTCAGCCCCTTCGCACCGGTCGGCGGCACGATGTGGGCGGCGTCGCCGCACAGGAACATCTTGCCGAACCGCATCGGCTCGGCGACGAAGCTGCGCAGCGGCGCAATGCTCTTCTCGATCGAGGGGCCCGTGACCAGACTGTCGGCCGCCTCCTGGTCGAGCCGGCGCTTCAATTCGTCCCAGAAGCGGTCGTCCGGCCATTGGTCGACATGGTCGTCGAGCGCGCACTGCACGTAGTAGCGGCTGCGCTTGGTCGAGCGCATGGTGCAGAGCGCAAAGCCGCGGGCGTGGTTGGAATAGATCAGCTCGTGGCTGACAGGGGGCGTCTCCGAGAGGATGCCGAGCCAGCCGAACGGATAGATCCGCTCGAACTCCTCAATCGCCGTGGCCGGGACGCTGGCGCGGCTGACGCCGTGAAAGCCATCGCAGCCGGCGATGAAGTCGCAATCGATCGTGTGGGTGACCCCGTCCTTGACATAGGTGACGCGCGGCCGACTGCCGTCGAAATCATGCGGCTGCACGTCCTTGGCCTCGTAGACCGAGGTGAGACCCGCGGCCTTGCGCGCATTCATCAGGTCGAGCGTGACCTCGGTCTGGCCATAGATCATGACCGTCTTGCCGGTCGCGGCCTTCATGTCGATGCGGTGACGGCGGCCGGAAAAGGCGAGCTCGATGCCTTCATGCACCAGGCCTTCGGCATGCGCCCGCGCGCTGGCGCCGATCTGGTCGAGCAGCGCGACGGTTCCCTCCTCGAGGAGGCCGGCACGGATGCGGCCCAGCACGTAGTCCGGGCTCTGCCGCTCCAGAATCACATTGTCGATGCCGTATTGGTGCAGCAGTTGCCCAAGCAACAATCCGGCCGGCCCGGCCCCGATGATTGCGACTTTTGTCCGCAATACTTGCTCCTCCCGATCCTGTAGGTTTTCGCCGCGGCTCGCTTGTCGCGTCGGTCCGCGCAAGATAATTATATCATATAATCGTTGGGCAAAAGGGGAGTGCGCCCGAGCAGCGACAAATCCATGCAACATGGCTGACGTAGATGACGCGGCGGCACGCCGCGCCAGTTCCGGCTTGAACGCGCCGGCAAATTAGATAACATGTTAATTAATGAGACCGGGCCATCGAAGCCCGCCGTCGAAACAGGGAGAGACGACCGATGAGGAAAGCCTGTCTGGCGTTGCTGCTGGCAGCAAGCGTGAGCCCCGCGTTCGCGCAGGACAAGACCTTCGACCTGAAGGTTTCGCACTGGGTGCCGGCCTCGCATCCGCTGCAGAAGTCCCTGGAAGACTGGGTGGCCGCGGTGAATAAGGATTCCGGCGGCACCATCACGGGCAAGGTGTTTCCCGCCCAGCAACTCGGCAAGGCATTCGACCATTACGACATGGCGCGCGACGGCATCGCCGACGTCACCTACGTCAATCCCGGCTATCAGCCCGGCCGCTTCCCGATCGTCGGCGCCGGCGAATTGCCGTTCCTGATCTCGGACGCCAAGGGCGGCTCGATGGGCCTGGATGCCTGGTATCGCAAATATGCCGAGAAGGAGATGAAGGACGTCAAATACTGCCTCGCCTTCGTCCACTCGCCTTCGTCGTTCCATTCCAAGACGAAGAAGATCGTGATGCCGGAGGACGTGAAGGGCCTGAAGATCCGTCCCGCGCACGCCACCATGGCGAATTTCGTCACCTCACTCGGCGGCACCAATGTGCAGTCCTCCGCACCTGAGGTCCGCGACATCATCGAGCGCGGCGTTGCCGACGGCGTCACCTTCCCCTGGGGCTCGCTGGTGCTGTTCGGCATCGACAAGGTGACCAAGTACGACATGGAGGCGCCGCTCTACACCACGACCTTCGTGTTCGTGATCAACAAGGACAAGTACAACGCGATGTCCGACAAGCAGAAGGCCGCGGTCGACAAGAACTGCTCGACCGAGATGGCCGGCGTGGTCGGCGAGCACTGGGGCAAGTTCGAGGACGCCGGCGTCGACAAGGTGAAGGCGGAAGCCGGCCACGAGGTCTACAAGCTGACGCCGGAACAGACCGCCGCCTGGAAGAAGGCCGCCGATCCCTTGGTCAAGACCTGGGGAGAAGGCGCCAAGAAGGCCGGCGCCGATCCCGACGCGGCGCTTAGCGAGCTCAAGGCGTCGCTGAAGAAGTACAACGCGCTGGCGGAGTGACGCCAAGCTGCGGCCGCGGCCGGCTCTCTTCTTCCCCCCCTCCCCGTTCTTACGGGGACAGGGTTGGGGTGAGGGGCTGCTTCCGCAGAGACGGTGACAGCTCGATTCGCGGAGAGTCCCCCTCACCCGAATTCGAGCGACGCTCGAATTCGACCTCTCCCCGCAAGCGGGGCGAGGTGAAGTGCGCGGCGAGACCGAGATCAAACAATGACAGCACACGACGTGACACCTCCCATGAAGCGCTCCTGGATGGACCGCATCATCGACACGATCGAATGGATCGCGGCCGGCTTCGTCGGCATCGTCGCGCTCGACATCTTCCTGTCGGTGCTGCTGCGCAACACACTGAATTACTCGATCCCCGATTCGTTCGATATCGGCCGCATGCTGCTCGGCATTCTCATCTTCTGGGGCATCGCGGCGACGTCCTATCGCGGCACCCACATCACGGTCGACCTTGTCTGGGGCAATGTTGGGCCGCGCTATCAGCGCTGGATCGACGTGTTCGCAACGCTGGTGCTGCTGTTCGTCGTCACCGTGCAGACCTGGACGCTGTTCGACAAGGTGCGCGGCACCTACAACGACAATGTCCAGACCTTCGACATGCACATGCCGACCTGGCCGTTCTTCGCGGTCGCGTGGATCGGTGATGCCGCGGCCGTGCTGCTGATCGCGATCCGCACCTACCGCCTGATCTTCCATCCCGAAGACATGCACGATCCCAAATTGAAGGCGACGGAGTAATCATGAGCACCGATGCCGTCGCCTTAATCGGCTTCGTTTCCCTGTTCGTCCTGATGCTGCTGCGCGTGCCCGTCGGCATGGCCATGGGCCTCGTCGGCGTGACCGGCTTCGCCTATCTCGTCAACGGCACTGCGGCGCTGAAACTGGTCGGCCAGACCTCGATGCGTACGGTCACCGACTACACGTTCGGCGTCATCCCGATGTTCCTGCTGATGGGCTCCTTCGTCAGCAATTCCGGCATGAGCCGCGAGCTGTTCCGCGCCGCCAACGGTTTCGTCGGGCATCTGCGCGGCGGGCTCGGCATCGCCACCGTCGGCGCCTGCGGCGGCTTTGCCGCGATCTGCGGCTCCTCCGTCGCGACCGCCGCGACCTTCTCCGCGGTCGCCTATCCCGAGATGCGCCGCTTCGGCTATCCGCAATCGTTCGCCACCGGCGTGATCGCCGCCGGCGGCACGCTGGGCGCGATGCTGCCGCCGTCCACCGTGCTCGCGGTCTACGGCATCATCACCGAGCAGGACATCGGAAAGCTCTTCATCGCCGGCATCATTCCGGGCCTCCTGGCGATGACCATGTACATGATCACGATCTTCCTGATCGGTCATTTCCGCCCGGACTTCCTGCCCAAGGGCAAGGTGCTGCCGTGGCGCGAGCGCTTTGCGGGCCTGAAGGACATCTGGGCGCCGGTCTTGCTGTTCGTGTTCGTGATCGGCGGCCTCTACGGCCTGCCGTTCCTGCCGCGCTTCACGCCGACCGAAGCCGGCGGCGTCGGCGCCGCGGGCGCCTTCATCATCGGCGTGGTCACGGGGCGGCTCGACCGCGAGAAGATCCTGGCCTCGCTGCTGCAGGCGACGCGCACCGCGGCCGCCGTGTTCACCGTGCTGATCGGCGCGTTGATCTTCGGCTATTTCCTCACGGTGACGCAGACGCCGCAGAAGGTCACCGAATTCCTCACCGGTCTCGGTCTCGGCCCCTACGGCGTGCTGGCGCTGATCATGGTGATGTATCTCGTGCTCGGCTGCCTGATGGACGCCATGGCGATGATCATCCTCACCGTGCCGATCATCTTTCCCGTCATCACGCATCTCGGATTTGATCCGATCTGGTTCGGCGTCATCATCGTGATGACCGTCGAGCTCGGCCTGATCCATCCGCCGGTCGGGATGAACGTCTTTGTCATCAAGAGCGTGGTGAAGGACGTTTCCTTCTCCACGATCTTCAAGGGCGTGATCCCGTTCGTGGCGACGGATCTGGTGCGGCTGGTGATTTTGATCGCGTTCCCGCTGCTCGCGACCTGGCTGCCGACACGGATGATGGCGCACTGACGAGGTGAAGCGATGACCACACCGGCGCTCGAGACCAAATACGTCTTCACCGTCACCGCTGAGATCGGCGACGTCGTCACGGCCGGCGAGACCGGCATTGGGGTCCGCCGCATCATTCCGATTATCGGCGGCGAGGTGACCGGCACGATCACCGGCAAGGTGCTGCCGTTCGGCGCCGACTTCCAGACCATCCGCCCCAACGAGCTGATCGATCTCGAAGCGAAATACGCCTTCGAGACCGATGACGGCGCTATCGTCTATGTCGAGAACAAGGGCATGCGCTTCGGCCCGGTCGAGCTGCTGCAAAAGCTCAAGCGCGGCGAGCCGGTCGATCCGAAGCTGATCTATTTCCGCACAGTCCCGAAGTTCGAGACGGGGCACGAAAAATATCGCTGGCTGATGGAGCACGTTTTTGTCGGCTCAGCCGCACGCCATGCCGATCGCGTGGTGATCGACGTGCATCAGGTGCTGTGAGAAAGCTGCCACCTCGTCATTGCAAGCGCAGCGAAGCAATCCAGCATCTTTCCGCGGAGAGACTCTGGATTGCTTCGCTGCGCTCGCAATGACGGAGGATGTGGCAACAGCAGCGTATCACGAGGCCGTAGAGACCCCTGACCGCCGGATGAGACCCAGGCAATTCAATCCCCGCCAGGGGTGATATCCTCCCGCCCTCCTTGACTCCCCCAGAATTCGTTATACAACATAACTATTCTGACAAGGACGCAAATGACACAGGGAAACGCCGAGACCGCTGACGCGGGCGCCTCCGGGCTTTTGAGGATCGAGCGGGCGGACCGGGTTCTGACCGTGGGCCTGAACCGGCCGGCCAAGCGCAATGCGCTCAATGACGGCATTATCCTCGAAATCGGCGAGTGCTTTGCCTCCCTGCCCGAGGATATCGGCGCGGTCGTCATCCACGGCATCGGCGATCATTTCTCCTCCGGTCTCGACCTCTCCGAGCTTCAGGACCACGACGCGACCGGCGGCCTCCTGCATTCCCAGATGTGGCACCGGGTGTTCGACCGCATCCAGTACAGCCGCGTGCCTGTGATCGCTGCGCTGCGGGGCGCGGTGATCGGCGGCGGGCTGGAGCTTGCCTGCGCCGCCCATATCCGCGTCGCCGAGCCCTCGACCTATTTCGCCCTGCCGGAAGGGCAGCGCGGCATCTTCGTCGGCGGCGGCGGCTCGGTGCGGCTGCCGCGGCTGATCGGCGTTGCCAGGATGATGGACATGATGCTGACCGGCCGCGTCTATAGCGCGACCGAAGGCGCCTCCTACGGCTTTACACAATATGTGACGGAGGCCGGCAACGGGCTCGGCAAGGCGCTGGAGCTTGCGACCAAGGTCGCCTCCAACGCGCCGCTGACGAACTTCGCCGTGCTCCAGGCGCTGCCGATGATCGCGGAGGCCAATCCGCAGGCCGGCCTGCTGATGGAATCGCTGATGGCAACGGTTGCGCAGAGCGACAAAGAGGCAAAACGCAGGATTCGCGAATTCCTCGAACACAAGACCGCAAAGGTGAAGCCGAAGTCATGAGCGGGCAGCCGTCCTCTTCCAGCATGGAGCGCGGCGCGAGCACCTCCCCGCTGCGGCCCATTTCGTTCGGCGATCCCGTCGTCAACATCGAGCGGCGCGACGACGGCACGATTTATCTGCGGCCCAAACAGCCGCTCGGCGACTATCCGGTCCGCCTCACCGACCGCCTGCATCATTGGGCGACGACGACGCCGGACCGCGTCTTCATGGCCGAGCGCGAAGGCGGCCGCGGTTGGCGCAAGATCACTTACGCCGAGCTGCTCGCCGCCAGCCGGCACATTGCCTCCGGCTTGATTGCGCGCGGCCTGTCGGCGGAGCGGCCAGTCGTCATCCTCTCAGGCAATTCGATCGACCACGCGCTGCTGGCGTTCGGCGCGTTCTATGCCGGCATTCCGTTCTGCCCGGTTTCGCCGGCCTATTCGCTGGTGTCGAAGGATTACGGCAAGCTCTCTTACCTGATGAAGCTGCTGACGCCCGGCCTCGTCTTCGCCGAGGACGCCAGCAAGTTCGCGGATGCGCTCGCCGCCAATGTCACGCTCGGCACCGAGATCGCCGCGTCCTGGGGCAGCGTGCCGGGCCGCGACGTCACCCTGCTCGCCGACCTCATGGCGACGCCGCTCCACGGCGATCTCGACGCGATACACGACAAAATCGGCCCCGACACGATCGCAAAGTTCTTGCTGACCTCGGGCTCGACCGGCAATCCCAAGGCCGTCATCAACACCCAGCGCATGATCTGCGCCAACCAGGTGATGCTGCGCGAGACGCTCGCCTTCCTCAAGGACGAGCCGCCCGTCATCATCGACTGGCTGCCCTGGAATCATACGTTTGGCGGCAACCACAATATCGGGCTGACGCTCTACAATGGCGGCTCGATGTATCTCGACGCCGGCAAGCCGGTGCCGGGCGGCATCGAGGAGACCGTGCGCAATCTCCAGGAGATTTCACCGACGGTCTATTTCAACGTTCCCAAGGGCTATGAATCGCTGCTGCCGTATTTGCGCGACGACCAGGGCCTGCGCGCAAAGTTCTTCGACCGGCTGCACGCGATGTTCTTCTCGGGCGCCGCGCTGTCGCCGTTCGTCTGGAACAGCCTCGACGAGCTCGCGGTGAAGGAGAAGGGCTACCGCGTGCCGATGCTGACCGGCCTTGGCGCCACCGAGACCGCGCCGTTCTTCATGTCGGTCAATCCGCGCACCAGCCGTTCCGGCCATGTCGGGTTGCCCGTGTCGGGCAATGACGCCAAGCTGGTGCCGAACAACGGCAAGATGGAAGTGCGTGCCAAGGGGCCGAACGTGATGCCCGGCTATTGGCGCCAACCCGACATCACCGCGAAATCCTTCGACGAGGAAGGATTCTACAAGATGGGCGACGCGCTCAAGCCCGTCGATCCCGATGATCTCAACGCCGGCTTCGATTTCGACGGCCGCGTCAGCGAAGACTTCAAGCTCGGCAGCGGAACCTGGGTCAGTGTCGGCCCGCTGCGTGCGCGCTTCGTCGCCGCCTGCGCGCCGCTGGTGCGCGACGTCGTCATCGCCGGCATCAACCGCGACGAAATCTCCGCGCTGGTGCTGCTCGATCTCGACGGTTGCCGGCTGATCAACCCGACGCTGCCGGCCGACGATCTCACCGTCACCGCCCGCGACCGGCTGGTGCGCGAGGCCTTCCGCGAGCGCCTGACGGGCTTTCTGTCTTCGGCCACCGGTTCCTCGACGCGGATCACGCGCGCGATCCTGCTGGATACGCCGCTTTCGATCGACAAGGGTGAAGTCACCGACAAGGGCTCGATCAACCAGCGCGCGGTGCTGGAACATCGCGACGCGCTGATCGAGGAGCTCTACGCTGCCAATCCATCGGACCGTGTGATATCGGTCGGCTAAGAAACCATCGCCAAAGGAGAACGCCATGTTGTTGAAGGATCAGGCAGTCATCGTTACCGGCGGTGCATCGGGACTGGGCGCGGCGACCGCGCGAAAGCTGGCGGCGCAGGGTGCCAAGGTCGCGGTGTTCGACCTCAATGCCAAGCTTGCGGAGACCGTCGCCGCCGAGCTCAAGGGCGTCGCCGTGACCTGCGACGTCTCCGATGCCACCTCGGCTGAGGCCGCGATCACGCAGGCGACCAAGGCGCATGGACCCGCGCGCGTGCTGGTCAATTGCGCCGGCATCGGCGTCGCCAAGCGCGTGGTCGGCCGCGACGGGCCGATGGCGCTTGCCGATTTCGACAAGGTGATCAAGGTCAACCTCATCGGCACCTTCAACATGCTGCGCCTCGCCGCGACCGAGATGTCCAAGCTCGAGCCGCAGGCGACCGGCGAGCGCGGCGTCATCATCAATACGGCGTCCGTTGCCGCCTATGACGGCCAGATCGGCCAGTCGGCCTATTCCGCCTCCAAGGGCGGCATCGTCGGCATGACGCTGCCGATCGCACGCGAGCTCGCGCAGTTCGGCGTCCGCGTGCTGACGATCGCGCCCGGCCTGTTCCTGACGCCGCTGCTCGCCAACCTGCCGCAGGAAGCCCAGGACTCGCTCGCCGCCGCGATCCCGTTCCCGCGCCGGCTCGGCCACGCCGACGAGTTCGCCGCGCTCGCGCTGCACATGGTCGAGAATTCGTACCTGAACGGCGAAGTGGTGCGCCTCGACGGCTCGCTGCGCATGGCGCCGAAGTAAGGCGCAACGAAAGCAGGGCCATCGCATGTTCGTGAACCGGCGCGACGTCCAGATCCAGTGGGGCGACTGCGACCCCGCCAACATCGTCTATTACCCGCGCTATTTCGCGATGTTCGACGATTCGACGTCGACCCTGTTCGAGGTCGCCGGATTCTCAAAGCAGGATTTGGTCCGCAAATACGGCCTGGTGGGCATCCCCATGGTCGACACGCGGTCCAAGTTCTACATCCCCTCGACCTATGGCGACTGGATTACCATCGAGACGAAGATCGAGAGCATCAAGCGCTCGAGCTTCGAGGTGAAGCACAACGTCTACAAGGGCGAGGCGCTGGCGATTGAGGGTTTTGAGACCCGCGTCCTGGTCCGCCGCGATCCCGTTAACCCCGACAAGCTGAAATCGGCACCGTTTCCGGCCGAAATGGTAGCCAAATTCACGGGGAGCTAGGTCTGGAGCTAAATCGCCGCATCACCAAAAGAGGGGGCTGAATTACCCCCCGATTTCTGCTTTCAAAGAAACACGTCAAGGGAGGAATAGATGAAACGCTTTTACCTGACCGCCGCCATCGCCGCGGCGACGCTTGCCCTGCCGGCTCTGCCTGCGCTGGCCCAGACTAGCGAAATCACCATCGGCATCACCACCACCACGACCGGCCCGGGCGCGGCGCTCGGCATTCCCGAGCGCAACGCGCTGGAATTCGTGCCGAAGGAGATCGGCGGCGTGCCGCTGAAGGTGATCGTGCTCGACGACGGCGGCGATCCCACCACGGCGACCACCAACGCCCGCCGCTTCGTGACCGAATCCAAGGCCGACATCATCATGGGCTCGGCGCTGACGCCGCCGACCATCGCCGTCTCCAACGTCGCTAACGAGGCCGGCATTCCGCATTTCGGCCTGGCGCCGTTCCCGATCACGCCTGAGCGCATGAAGTGGTCGGTGGCGATGCCGCAGCCGATCCCGATCGTGGGCAAGGTGCTGTACGACCACATGAAGTCGAAGGGTGTGAAGACCGTCGGCTATATCGGCTATTCCGACTCCTATGGCGACCTCTGGTTCAACGACCTGAAGGCCCAGGCCGTGCCGATGGGCATCACCATCGCCGATGAGGAGCGCTTCGCCCGCCCTGATACCTCGGTGACCGGACAGGTGCTGAAGCTCGTCGCCGCCAACCCCGACGCGATCCTGGTCGGCGCCTCCGGTACCGCGGCCGCGCTGCCGCAGACCGAGCTGCGCGAGCGCGGCTATCAGGGCCTGATCTACCAGACCCATGGCGCCGCCAGCATGGACTTCATCCGCATCGCCGGCAAAGCAGCGGAAGGCGTGCTGATGGCCTCCGGTCCCGTCATGGACCCCGAGGACCAGCCCGACGAGGCCGCCACCAAGAAGCCGGGCCTGGCGCTCAACACCGCCTATGAGGCCAAGTACGGCCCGAACAGCCGCAGCCAGTTCGCCGGTCATTCCTACGATGCGTTCGAGATCCTCAAGCGCATCATTCCGACGGCGCTGAAAACCGCAAAGCCCGGCACGCCGGAATTCCGCGAGGCGATCCGCCAGGCGCTGCTGTCGGAGAAGGAGCTGGCAGCGAGCCAGGGCGTCTACAACTTCACCGAAAAGGACCGCTACGGCCTCGACGAGCGCTCGCGCATCCTGCTCACGGTGAAGAACGGCAAGTACACGCTCGTGAGGTAAGGCGCGACAAGAGTTTTGAGACGACGAGAGCCGGCCCGTTGGGCCGGCTCTTTTGTTTTTCTTCTGGGGCGAATTGCCTACCGAGGTCGTCATGCCCGGGCTTGTCCCGCCTGCGCGGCCGAAGCCGCTTCGGCGAGGCGAAGGCCCGGGCATCCACGTTCTTTGCACCGTACCGCAAGGCGTGGATGGCCGGGACAAGCCCGGCCATGACGGTGTGGAGAGTTCAGCGCCTCGAGAACTACGGTCTTGTGAGCGCTAAGCCGCCTGCCGCAGCGGGGTCCAGGCGAACTCCGGATAATAATCGTCCATCATGCGGTCGACATAGGCGGTGAGGTTTGCAAATCCCTCGGCGCGCTGACGCAGGCCGGATTCGAAGAAGGGCGTCAAAATTCCGGCGAGCGCGCCGAAGGCGGTGGCATCGACACCGCCGGGCTTGTTGCCCATCAGGTAGGCCTTGTCGCCGAGCTGGACCGAGAGCGCGAACAGCGAACGTACCGCGAGATCGACATCGTCATCGGGCGCGTGGCGGCCGAGGCCCGAGAGCAGATAGTTCTCGGCGACACGGAATTGCGCATCCTCGCGCAACTTTTCGCGATTGTGCTCCGGCGCGCCGTCGAAGAAATGCGCGGGCCCCTTGGCGAAGTTGACCGGATCGACCCAGCGCGCCCCGACCAGCGCCCAGTAGACGTGATGCTCGATCATCCGCTCGAACGCCCAGGCCTGCGCCCGCTCGGCCAGCGACAGCCCGGCGTCGAAATCGAAGCCATAGCGGCGCTCGATATGGGCGCGAATGAAGGTGGAATCGGCCACCGCCTCGCCGCCATCGTCGATGAACGGCAGCTGCCCCTTGGGCGAGGCCGGCGGCATCGCCCGCTCCTTCCGGTAGGGCAGTCCCGCCATCTTGAGCTGCACCTCGGTCTTGGTGACGAAGGGGCTGATTTCCGGCAGGCCGAAGCCGGCGCCAAAGCCATAAAGCGTGATCATGCGAACTCTCTCCTGGACCTGCGAAATTTGGGCTTGCGAAATTTGGACTTGCGAAACTTTGAGGGAACCTAGTGACCGGCTGCTGCCACCATGGTGGCAGCAGCCGTGATATCTTCTGCGAAACGGGCCCCCCGCCAGGCGCGGGCCATGACACTACGAACGACATGGCGGGCCAGCGCGTCCGCAGCCTGGGTCAGCAAGCGTGCCATCACGCTTGCGAGAGCAAATCGGAGGTCGACGGCCATGAGATCGAGCGAAACGAGACGGCTGAGCGCCCAGGCGGACCAGACCTGTGCCCGCAACATCGGAATCGCCGGGCCAAAATGGGTTGGAATGATCATGGACAAATCCTCTTCAGTCGATGTGTTGTCCCGGTATAGACACCCCCTGCTGCCAACATCCTGTCAGCAGCAGCGCGCCATTTTCTGATCCGTCCCCCGATAAGAGAATTGCCATGAGACGCGCCGACCGGCTGTTTCAGATCATCCAGGTGCTGAGGCGCACGCGTAAGCCGCTGACCGCGGACGCGATCGCGGCCGAGCTCGAGACCTCGAAGCGCACCATCTATCGCGACATCGCAACCTTGATCGGCCAGCGCGTGCCGATCCGCGGCGAAGCCGGGATGGGCTATATCCTCGAGAAGGGTTTCGACCTGCCGCCCTTGATGCTGACACCCGACGAGATCGAGGCGGCGGTGCTGGGCGCGCAATGGGTCGCGGGCCATGCCGATTCCGCGCTGGCACGCGCGGCCGAAGATTTGATGGCCAAGATCGCCGACACCGTGCCTGAGCGCTTGCGTCCCTTCGTGCTGGAGCCGGCAAGCCGCGCGCGGCCGAGCTGGAACAGGGAGCCGGATCGCCTCGACATGGCGCGCACGCGCACCCAGATCCACGAAGGCAGGAAGATCATGCTGCGCTACCGCGACGAGCAGGGCCGCCCCAGCGAGCGCATGATCTGGCCGATCTCGGTCGGCTATCTCGAAGCCGTGCGCCTGCTTGCGGCCTGGTGCGAGCTGCGCGGCGACTTCCGCAGCTTCCGCACCGACCGCGTCGTGGATGCGAACTATCTCGACGATAAATATCCGGAGCGGCGCGACGTGCTGCGCGCAAGATGGCGGCAGAGCCTGGTCTGGGGCCCGCCAAAGGACACGTGAGCGCGATGGAAGAGATCTCCCCCGTCGACCTGTCGAGCTGGTGCCAGAGCTGCGGCGCCTGCTGTGGCTATTCGGAGAACTGGCCGCGCTTCTCGATCGAGAGCGACGAGGAGCTTGCCGCAATTCCCGAAACGCTCGTCAACGCGCGCCAATCCGGCATGCGCTGCGAGGGCGATCGCTGTTCGGCGTTGCGGGGGGAGATCGGAAAGCAGACGGCCTGCGGCATTTACGAGGTGCGGCCGGAGGTGTGCCGCACCTGCATGCCGGGAGACGCCGAATGCGCGATGGCACGGCGGAAATTCGGACTGCCGGCAATCGAGGTCGCTTAGGCTGGAACGGCTGCAGCTGGAACGGCTTCGCTGACCTCGTCGTCGAACCCGTCCTCAAGCGGTGCAAGCACCGAGAGCGGCTTGGTCGACAGCGTGATCGGCTTGCGGCCCCCCGACAGCGACGGCGACGATTTGACCGTGCTTTCGCGCGACAGCGCGTAGAGCGTCGAGCCGACGCGGCCGCCGTTGTCGATCAGGTCACGCTCGTTGCAGCTGGCTGCGATCGCGACCGCCAGCGAGTGCAGATGGCTGCGGCGATAGCAGAACAGCGCCAGCCTGGCGCGCGCGTCAGGGGAAACACTCTCAACCAGCCTCGGCAGGCCACTCTCGCTGGCGCGATACATCTCACCAAGGAGCTCGTCGCGGACCGGGCAGAAATCGCTTTCATATGCGTCGCGGCTTGAAAACATTGCGGTTCTCCTCGTTGCCGAAGATGCAGCGCAATTCTCTAATGAAAGGTTAACCACGCCGCCCGGTAGTCACCCGGGGTCCTTGCGCCCTGGTCGCGAATCGGAGGCGCCCGAATGGGGGTCGGGCCACCACATCTGAGCCGATAAGTCGGGACGCCAATGCCTCCACGGCGTCATGGCCGGGCATAGCCGTCCGAAGGACGGCGTCGCTTCCGCTCGCCTTTGTCCTGGCCATCCACGGCTGGCCACGCGGCACGAAGAACGTGGATGCCCGGCCTTCGCGGCGCCGAAGCGGCTTCGGCCGCGCAGGCGGGACAAGCCCGGGCATGACGACCTCTTGTGAGTGCCGATCGACGACTATCCGCAGGCCCGCCGGCCTCAGTTCGCCGCCATGAAGATGGAAAGGCCGAAGCCGGTCAAATGATGCAGGGCCTGGTCGACGCCGATCAGGGTCCAGAACCAGGGATGCGCCAGGTCGACACCGAAATTGGCGGAGACGAACCCCTTGGCGCGGTCGATGGTGATGTGGATCGCGAAGTCGATGAACGCGACGAACCAGAATCGCGGCGCCACCAACAGGATCAGCGGCAGCGCAACCGCGAGGTGAATCAGGCAATGCACCAGAAGCGGCAAAGCCCAGCCGTGCTTCTGGTCCTTGCCGTGCGCCATCCAGGCGGTCTGGAGCACGAAATCGGCGATGATGTGCTTGAAGGTGAGCAGCAACATCCAGCCAATGAGCGCTTCGACCGGAACCGCCGATGACATGGGTGGAAACGACAAGCTGACGCCCTCATTGACGTGACAAGAAAGATCGGAGCGTTAGCGCAACTTCTTTTTGGACCGGTCAAATCGCCGGGACGTGTGATTTATGACATCTCCCGCGACGGAATGCAGCCGGGGGGAACTGGAAAATCGCCAACTGTGGCTAACTGGTGATAGGATGACCAATCGCCGCGGCCAGATCGAGTAAGGTTACCTCCGGCTCGAATTTTGCATTCCGGTACCGGCGCGCTATCATTGTCGGCAGAGAATATCGTTCTTTTTTCAAACGTTTAGGAATTGCAGGGCGCCCGCCGCGATCGCATCCGCGAGCCGCCCGCCACTCAGGAATAAGGCCGGAGTGCTGACATGAGTACTGAAGGCCCGACCTCGCCACCGACCGAACCGCCGCCGCGGCGCCCCAAGGTGATCAAGACCAATCAGCAGCAAGTCCTCCTCTACGTCGTGCTGACCCTGCTGCTGTCGCTCGCCACCGTCTGGGGCGGCCGCGCCATGCTGCACAATTCGGAGACGCTGACCTTTGCCGTCGGCACCCCCAACAGCGACGAGGCGCTGTTCGCCGCCAAGCTCGCCACGCTGCTGAAGAACAACGCCTCGCGCTTCCGGATCAAGATCGTCAACAACGCAGACAATGCCAAGGCGCTCGCACAGTTCGACCGCAAGCAGGCCGACCTCGCCGTCCTTCGCACCGACGCCAAGGTGCCGCTGCGGGCGCGCACGCTCGCGATCCTCGAGCACGATCTGGTGCTCCTGCTCGGTCCCGGCAACAAGAAGATCAAGTCGCTCGCCGAGTTGAAGAAGAAGAAAGTTGCGGTCCTCGCCGAGAACGAATCCTCGCTCGCCTTCGTCCGCAGCATCCTCGACATCCCCGATGGTCCGGATGCTGCCAGGATCCAGATGGCGCCGCAGGGTGCAACGCTCGACAAGCTGTTTGCGCCGGCGAGCGGCTTTGGCGCGGTGATCGCCATCGTCCATGCCTCCAGGGCGGTGCGGGACAAGGCCTATGAGCAGGTCGCCAAGCGCGGCGGCTTCACGCTGAACGCGATCGACGAGGCCAAGGCGCTGGCGCGCAAGATTCCCGGCATTTCCAGCGAAACGCTGACTGCGGGCACGCTGTCCGCATCGCCGGAAATCCCCGACGACGACCTCGACACGATCGGGCTCGAATGGCTGCTGGTCGCGCAATCCAGGATGTCGGCGAGCACGGCGGGCGAGCTCGCGCGCGTCGTCTATGAGAACAAGTCCGCGCTCGGGCTCGACAACGGCTTCGCCAGCCGAATCGAGCCGGCCTCCGTCGAGAAGGATGCCTACGTGATGGCGCATCAGGGGGCGGCCGACTACATCAACGACGACACCAAGTCGTTCATGGATAAGTACAGCGACCTGATGTATCTGGGCGCCGCCGCGCTCAGCGTGATCGGCTCGATCTTCGCCGCGATCTACGCCAAGATCACCCGGATCGCGCCGGAGAAGGCTGGCGAGCTTTCCACCGCCGTCCTCGACATCGGCGAACGCATCGAGCACGCCCATTCGCTGGACCAGCTCGAATGTCTCCAGGACGAGCTGGAGGGCATTCTGCGCGGCGCGGTCATAGGTCTCAGGGACGGCACGATCAGTACCGACGGGCTCGACACCTTCAAGCTCGGCTACGAGTTCGTCCGCGACGAGATCGGCATGCGCCGCGACTATCTCAAACGCCACTGCGGCGAGGCCGACAAGGTCGCCCAGGATACGGCCCCTCCCCAGCAGGACGAGAGCAAGATCGTCGTGGTGAAGACAGCTCAGAGTGCCTGACCTATCGATTTGACGGCTTTCGCAGCGGCGTCTTGCCGGCATTTCCCGCGAATCCCCGGGCAGAATCCGGGAACCGTCCCCCGTCCGCAACCGTTTGCTCCCGGATACAACCGGAGCACGCGCCATGCGTACACTCCTCGTCATCATCCTTCTGGGCATGCTGGTGGCGGCTGGATATTTCGCCTATTCCGCCATGGCGATCGAGGGCCAGCCGATCCCGACGGAAGGCTATGTGGCGTTGGCGCTGGGAGCGGGTTTCGCCATCGTCGTCGGCATCGGCCTGATGATGCTGCTTTTTTTCAGCAGCCGCCGTGGCTACGACGAGCCGCCGCATTTCAGGTAGCGCCCCCTGATCCACCACGGCACCGGGCTCACCGCACACCTGCGGGCAGTCCCCTGCCCGTCGTTGACGGCTCCTGCCCGGGCGGGCACTTTGGCGGTGGCGTCCCAGCCGGGACCGCAAGAGACACGACCGAGCCCGCCTTCCCGCATGTCCAAGCCGCTGATCCCCGCACTGGCCCAGTTCGTGGCCGCCACGGCCGGCCGCAACATGACCAAGGCGGCCTATGTGGCGGTCGGCCTCGGCGTGCTCAGCATGGTGCTGCTGACGGTCAACCCGGCCTACGAGACGGTGCACCGCTGGGTCGACGCCCTGCTATGGGCCTGCCTCGTCTATTTCGTGTTCGAATGGGTGGTCCGGCTGCGCCACATGGCACAAACGGGGCGCCTGTCGCTCTACATGACCTCCTCGGCCGGAGTGGTCGATGCTCTGGGCGCGCTGGCCGTGCCGGTCGCGCTCCTGATCGGCATCGAGCCGAAGACGGCGTGGCTGCTCAGCGTGCTCTGGGTATTGAAGGTGGTGCCGGGCATTCCGGGCCTGCGGCAGCTGCGCCGGGTGCTGGTGCTGGAATCGGGGCCGCTGGTCAGCGTGCTCGTGATCTTCCTGATGGTGGTGTTCCTCGCTTCCGTCGCCGAATATTTCCTGGAGCGGGACGTGCAGCCGCAGACTTTCGGCAGCGTCCCCGCCGCGCTGTGGTGGGCTGTCGTCACGCTGACGACGACGGGCTATGGCGACGTCGTGCCGGTGACGCCGCTCGGGCGCATCGTGGCGGCGATGGTGATGATCTCCGGCCTCGGCGTGTTCGGACTGTGGACCGGTATCCTGGCGACCGGCTTTGCCGCCGAGACCCGCCGCGACAACTTCCTCAAGACCTGGGAATCCGTCAGCAAGGTGCCGTTCTTCGCAGCGCTCGGCCCTGCCGCCATCGCCGACGTCACCCACATGCTGCGCACCATGGAGCTGCCGGCGCGCACCATGATCATCCGCAAGGGCACGCAGGGCGACTGCATGTATTTCATCGCCGCCGGCGAGGTCGAGGTCGACCTGCCCGGCAAGAAGGTCCAGCTCGGCGAGGGCGCGTTCTTCGGCGAGATGGCGCTGCTCGGCAACAACAAGCGCGGCGCCAATGTCTCGACCACGAAGGTGTCGCGGCTGCTGGTGCTCGACCTCGTCGATTTCCGCGTGCTGATGGCGCGGCATCCCGATCTCGCCGAGACCATCGATGCGGAAGCCAAGCGCCGCACACTCGAAAACAAATAAATGGAGACAAGAATGTCGGACACAGCCGACGCAGCCTCAGGCCCCGTGCTCGAACGCAACGGCGCACGCGCCACCATCCGCCTCAACCGGCCCAAACATCTCAACCGGCTCCAGGCCGAGGATCTCGGCGAGCTGGTCAGGCTTTTCGACCGGATCGAGGCCGATCCTGATATCCGCGTGCTGGTGCTGACCGGCACGGGGCGGGCCTTCTCGGCGGGCTATGACCTCAACTCGGTTGCCGAGCGCGCGGTCAGCGCCAACGAGCAGCAGAGCGCGGGCTCGGCGTTCGAGGTCGTCGTCAACCGGCTGGAGGATCTCGGCGTGCCGACGATCTGCCGGCTCAATGGCGGCGTCTATGGCGGCTCGACCGACCTCGCGCTCGCCTGCGATTTCCGCATCGGCGTTGACACCGCCGAGATGTTCATGCCGGCGGCACGGCTCGGGCTGCATTACTACAGAAACGGCATCAAGCGTTACGTGACGCGGCTCGGCGTCGACAATGCGAAAAAGCTGTTCCTCACCGCGCAGAAGATCAGCGCGCCGGAGATGCTGCGGATCGGCTATCTCACCGCCATGGTGCCGGTGGAATTCCTGGACGAGGAGGTCGACAAGCTCGCCACGGTTCTCGCCGGCAACGCGCCGCAGGCAATGGCCGGCATGAAGCGCGCCATCAACGAATTCGCCCGCGGCGAATTGGACGAAGCGGCCGCCGATCAGCGCCACCGCGACAGCATGCGCGGCGACGAGATCAAGGAGGGTATCAAGGCGTTCGCGGAAAAACGGCCGCCAAAATTCTGATCACGCCCGCTGCGACCGCATCGCGCGCACCTGCGTGAGCTTGGGATCGCGGACGAGCGCCTGGTAGCGCTTGCTGTCGACGGCGTAAATCGCGATCCGGCCCTCATTGTCGGCATGAACGCCCCAGCCGAAGCGCTTGCCCAGGCTCGACGCCCTCATGCACGCCTGCCCCCGGGAGAAGAACGCTTCACGGGCCGCATGCCTCTCCGTCTTCGGAGCCTTCGCATCGAGCTCGCGTCCCGGCGCAGACGTCGCGAAGATCACGTCGTCGGACGTGTGCTTGTAGGGCGCCTTGGCGATCATCTCGTATTGCAGGCATGCCACCGTCGGCTTTCCCGCGCGCAGCGACGGCTCCTCGCCAGTATGCGCGGGACAGTCTTCAGCGACCCGGATGAAGGTGTTGAAGCAGTTGGTCGTGTGGATCGACTTTGTCATCTGCAACCCTGGATCATTCAACCACCAGCAGCCGCGGCGTGCTGCGCCGCCATCTCATCGTCGGCGGCATTGATCCGCTGGAACGCAGGCCGCGAGGTCATGCGTTCGGCATAGCGAACGAATACATCTTTTTTCGGCACGATGCCAAACATCATGGTCCAGCTGAACGCGACGCCCCACAACACATCCGCCGCCGTCATGCGCTCGCCGAGCAGATACGGCCCCTTTGACAATTGCGCCTCGATCGCGCCCAGCATGGTGTCGTAATCGGCATAGGGTGACTGCATGATCGGTGCCGGCTCGCGCTGCATGAACTTGTCGATCAGGGCCGGCTCGAACGATGCGCCGTAATAGGCGATCCAGCGCAGGTAGGGACCGCGCAGCGGATCGTTCAGCGCGGGCGTCAGCCCCGCCTGCGGAAACAGATCGGCGAGATAGATGGTGATCGCGACCTGCTCGGTCACCAGCGCCTCGCCGTGGCGGACCGCCGGCACCTTGCCGAGCGGATTGAGGGCGAGATAGGCGGGCTTGCGCTGCTCGCCGGCCTTCATGTTGAGGACGTGGAGATCGTAGGGCGCGCCCAGCTCCTCCAGCAGCACCCGCGTGCCGGTGGCGCGGCTTTGCGGCGAATAATACAGGGTGATGCGGTTCTGATCGGTCATAACAGGGCTCCATCTGGCCGGCTGGCGATGGCGCTTGTAGCGGACCATACCTGACATCCTGTGTCAGGTATGGTTTAAGGGATCATGCGCGCGAGCAGAATGCTGTCGATCCTCACCACCCTGCAGGCCAGGGGGCAGGTCACTGCGCCCGAGCTTGCGGAAGCCTGCGAGGTCTCGGTGCGCACGATCTATCGCGACATCGACGCGCTCGCGGCGTCCGGCGTCCCCGTTTACGCCGACCGCGGCGCGGAGGGCGGCTATCGCCTGCTCGACGGTTATCGCGTGCGTTTGAACGGCCTGTCGCAGAACGAGGCGGAGGCCCTGTTCCTTGCGGGACTGCCGGGACCGGCCGCGGCGCTCGGGCTGGACGCAGCGATGATCGCCGCGCAGAACAAGCTGATGGCGGCCTTGCCTGCCAATCTTCGCGAAGACGCCGGGCGGATGCAGGAGCGTTTTCACCTGGACGCACCCGGCTGGTTCGGTGAGACGGAAGAACCCAAACATCTGCGCACCATTGCCGGCGCGGCTCTGCGCGGGACGTTGATCAAGATCCGCTACCAGAGCTGGCGCGCGGAGAAGCAGCGCCGCGTTGCACCGCTCGGGCTCGTGCTGAAGGGCGGCAGCTGGTATCTCGCCGGTCACGTCGACGGCAGCACGCGCACCTATCGCATCGCGCGCGTGCTGGACTGTACCGCGCTCGACGATCGCTTCGATCGTCCCGCCGCGTTCGATCTCGCCGGCTATTGGCAGGCCGCGACGCTTCGCCTCGAAGCCGAGATGCATCCCAATGTCGCGATCGTGCGGCTGTCGCCGTTCGGCGTCAAACTGCTCGACGCGCTGAGCCAGCCTTACGTCAAGGCGCGCACCCAGCTTGAAGAGAGCGCGGATGCGGACGGCTGGCGCATCGCGCGCGTTCCGACCGGCAAGACGTCATGGCACGCGGCATCCGAATTGTTGCGGCTGGGGTCCGAAGCCGAAGTGCTGGAGCCCGCCGATCTCCGCGAGAAGATGGCGGAGATGACGCAGGCGATGGCTGCGCGCTATCGCGCAGCGGCGCGAAAAGCCTGACAGCGGCGCATTTCACCGAAGCTCACGAAACATTCCTGAAACACGATTCCTGCCTCGCGCCCTGAACGCGTTCGCGTCTCAGCCCGACGGAGAAGCAGGGACACAACAACGGCCTTAGCGCCACACTGGAGAATGAAAATGTTTCGTAAGCTTGCTCTTGGTCTGATCGCTGCTGGTTCGCTCGGTGCTGCCGCTCTCGCGCCCACCGCGGCTTCGGCCCACGGCTTCCATCATCACTGGGGTCCCGGCTGGGGCTTTGGCGGCGTCTACGTCAACACCGGCGTCAGCAATTGCTACCAGGAGCGCGTCGTCAGGACCCGCCATGGCCTGCGCGTCCGCGTCGTGAATGTCTGCGCCTACGGGATCTACTGATATCTGATGCCCTCGACAAAGCTCCGGTCGCACTGCGGCCGGAGTTTTGCATTGGGTTAACCAATCTGCCGATGCCGGCGAAACCAGGCCCAGGTCTCCCGCGTCGTCCTGATATAGCCGCGGCCGCGATGAACGATCTCGTCGTCGACGATCTCGTTCAGCTTCGGCAGCGCGTGAAACGGGATCGAGGGATAGGCGTGGTGCTCGACGTGGTAGGGCATATTCCACGCGAACCATTTGACGATCGCGCCGGTATAGGTGGTGCGGGTGTTCTGGAAGGCGCTGCGGGTGCGGTCGCAGCCGGTGTGCTCGGCATAGAGATAGGGCCGCAGGAAGAACTGCCCGATCATCAGCGGGACGATCCAGACCCAGAGCAGCAACGCTGAGGAAAACCACAGCGAGAGTGCGAGCAGAAGCGCATAGAGCCCAGCATAGGCGCGCGCCTCGCGCACGATGACGGCGCGCTTGTTTTCGGGAATCCAGGGCACGGTGACCTTGCCCGTGACGGCGTGGCCGAGCATCAACCGGAGGCGGCCGGCGACCTGAAGCAGGCCGCTATAGGCGAGCGCGAGCTGCGTGTCGGATTTCGGCTTCACGCCGACGATCAGCTCCGGGTCCTTGTCCGGATCCTGGGTGTAGCGGTGATGGTCCCAGTGAAACAGGCAGTAATATTCGTAAGGTTGTCCGATGATGAGGGCCGAGGGATAGCCGACCGCAAGGTTGAGGCCACGGCTCCTGAACGCGGTCTTGTGCGCGGTCTCGTGCAGCGCCATGAACAGGAAGGCGACGAAATAGCCCTGCACCGCCATCAGCGGGAGCGCCCACAACACGCCCCAGGCTGAAGAGACCTTCCAGACCAGCGTGCCGACCAGCACGACCAGGCCGTAATGGCTGAGACTTTTCGCGGCCCCCCTGAGATTGGAGCGCACCGACAATTCGCGCAGCATGGCCGGGCTCAGCGGCTTCAGACGATGGCCGGGCTCTGAAACGGTCGCGTCAGTCATCATCGAAGGCTCGCCCTACTTGCTGAGAAGCTCTGCGACCTCGGCCTTGAGGAAGGCCTGATCGCGCGGATTGTTGACGGGGTTGCCGGCGCGATGGCCGTGCAGCGACGGGATCGGATGCAGCACCGCCGATTTTGCGTTGACCAGCCTGCCGAGTTCGTCCTCATTGTCGCGGACGTCGAAATAGCGGTCGGTCGCACCCGGCATCAGCAGCATATGCGCCTTGATCGCGGCCAGCGCCCGATCGAGGTCGCCATCGAATGAAGCGCAACGACTGATGTCACCGCGCTGCCAGATCCCGGCCTGCGCGAGGAGATCGTTGGCATCACGCCGGGCAAAGGTCGCGTCCCAGTTCCGAACCAGATAGTCCTCGAGCGAGGTGAAGCCCGCCTCGCGCCAGAGCTCGTCACGATAGAAGCCGTGCGACATCGCCCACCCGGCATAGACGCGTCCCATGGCGCGATAGCCGGCAACGGGCTTCTCGACGAAGCGGCCGTCGCGGAAGGCGGGATCACCGGTCAGCGCAGCCTTCACGCTTTCGAGGAAGACGTAATTATATGGCGCGCAGCGCGCACTGCCGCAGACCACCGCGGCCCGCGCCACCATGTCAGGATGCAGCGCCGCCCAATGATAGGTCTGCATGCCGCCCATCGACCAGCCATAGACCAGCGCGAGTTTTGTGATGCTGAAACGCTCGGTCAGCAGCCGGTGCTGGATCGCGATGGCGTCGTGATAGGTGATTTGGGGGAATGGCGCCTCGCCGGAATTCGACGGCGAGGACGACAGGCCGTTGCCGAACAGGTTCGGGATGATGATGAAGTAGCGCGTAGGGTCGAGCACGCCATCGGGCCCGATCAGCCATTCCGTGTCGTAGTGTTGGGCGCTGAACGAGGTCGGGTAGAGGATGACGTTGTCCCTGGCGGGGTTGAGGGTGCCGTAGGTCTTGTAGGCGAGCTTCATCGCGGGGAAGACGGCGCCGGACTGAAGCGTGACGTCGCCGGCCTCAAATATCTCGTAGTCGCGCTGCCCGGTCATGCGTCCAACTCCCGCTCACGCGGCCGCAGCATGCGCCCGCCGAGACAACGATGCATTGTTCGTGCCGGACCGGCAAACGCATCATTGCGTCGCGCTTAATATCTGTACTTATAGTACAGTTATTAGATCGGAACAAGGGGGTTTGGTCGTCACGCGTCAGGCGATGGCCGCGATGTATCGCTGCACGGACGCCGCGAATGCGGCCTTGGCGCCGGAGGCGATGTTGCGGCCCCACCAGGCGCCGTAGATGCGGTCAAAGGCGAGCGGCTCCACAGCGGCCGCGATCCGCCGCACCGCGGCGGCGTTGAGCGGCATGTAGTTCGGATAGGAGTACATGAAGCTGACGAAGCGCCGGTCCATCGTCACCTGCGCGATATCGCCGGTGAGCAGCGCGCCCTTGCCCTCCGCACCGCGCACATGGTGCAGCATGGTGGCGCCCGCGAAATGACCGCCGGTGCGCAGCAGCAGCACATCGTCGGAGATGCGCTGCTGATCGCCGGTCCAGTGCACGATGGCGGGATGCGGCCGCATCACCCACTGGCGGTCATCAGCATGCAGATAGACCGGCACGCCGCCGAACGCCTCGCTCCAGTCGGCAAACGCGCCGTAGAAGTGTGGATGCGAGATCGCGATCGCCTTCAGCCCGCCGAGCGAGCGCACATGCGCGATGGCTTCCGGCGTCGCCAGCGGGACGCAGTCCCACATCAGACAGCCGTCGCCGAGCGGCACCAACAGCGCGCGCTGGCCGATGGCGAAGCTCGGCTCGGACCCGATGCCGTTGAGGCCGAGATCATCCCGCCAGGCAAGGCGGTGCCGTTCCGCCAACGCTTCGCGTGTGAGGAAGGTTTGGCCCTTCCAGTTCACGAACTGCCGCTCGTCCTCGCAGATCGGACAGGATGCGGGCGGTTTTTCGCTTTCAGGAAATTGGGCGCCGCAGGTTTCGCAGGTCCAGAGGGGCATGGCCGTGATCCAGAAGAAGAAGAAGGGGACACCCACGAGATGACGCCGTGGCCCTCCCATCGCAAGTGCGGAGGAACCAACCCGCTAGCACATGTTACTTTCCGGTCCGCCCCGGCGCCAGTTGGCCGGTCATGTCAGCCCGTCTTGTCAGCCCTGCGTGTGCAAGACCGTCTCCGCCGGCAGTCGCTCAACGTCTCGATGGCATCGCGCTCCGCTCCCCGCCTCTGTCGGGCTATCTCGGCTACAAGTTCGGCTATGTCGCCGTGTTCGTGCTGGCGGCCGCGTTCGGCGTCATCGCAATCGCCTGCGTGCTGATGATCCCCGCAAAGGCGATCGACGATCGCGCCTCGCGCGGCTGCAACGAGGATGACCCCGACAGCGCGCCGGATGCGTTCACCATGCTGCTCAAGCACCGGACGCTGCTCGTGCTGGCGCTCGCGCTCGCGCTTTTTCATCTCGGCAACGCCGGGCTGCGGCACCAGGTCGCGGTCACAGCGCGTCATTGCGAGTGGCTTATCACGCAATCCGGCGCTTTTGCGGTTGCGGAGCACCGGCCTGACGATACAACCTGCCGTAAATCGCCAACTAACCTGCCCTTCCCGATCGATGATCCAGCCTCAACTCTCATTCGATGGCGACCCGAATGGCCAGGCCTATGAAAGATGGCGCGAGCAGTTTTGCCGCCAGGTCGCCGACGTCGATTTCGTTCCGATCGGGGAAGGACGTGTTCACCGGACCATTTCGCCGGCCATCCTTCCGCGCCTCCGACTCTCGGCCTCGTTCGGCACGCCGATGTCCTTCGTATCGCTGGGGACGAACGACGAATTGGTGATCACGATGTCGCCGAATTCGGCGCTGAGCGGGGTCATGGGACGACGTCCGCTGGAGGTCGCCGCCGGCGACGTCACGATCGGCGACCCCTCGATCAAGGGCGCCCATATCACCCAGACGACGCACGGCAACTTCCAGACCGCGCTGCTGCCGCGCAAGGCGCTGCTGCGCGCGTGCCCGAATGCCGAGGACCTGATCGCGCAGTCGATCCCCGGCGCCAATCCGATCACGTCGATGTTCCTGCGATATTATGACCTCGCGCACACTTATGCCGACAAGCTCGCGCCCGCGGAGCTCGATGCGGTCTCGCAGCATTTGTTCGACCTCTCCGTGCTGATGATCGGAGCGCGTGGCGATGTCGCCGAGCAAGCTCGCATGCGCGGCCTTGCGGCGGCGCGTCTCGAAACCCTCAAATCCGACATCCTGGCCCAGCTCGACAACCCCGCGCTGTCGCTCACCGTCCTTTCAGCCGCGCACCGGATCAGCCCGCGCACGATTCAGTTGATGTTCGAGCAGGCCGGCATCACCTACAGCGGCTTCGTGCTGGAGCAGCGGCTACTGCGCGCCGAGCGGTTGCTTCGAAATCCAAACCTGCGCGCGCGCAAGATCATCGAGATCGCGCACCTCGCCGGCTTTCACGACGTTTCCTACTTCCACCGCGCATTCCGCCGCCGCTTCGGACGGACGCCCGACGACGTCAGGAAGCTTTCTGGCGAGATGGGCTAAGGAAACTCAACCACGATCTTGCCGAAGTGACCGCCCTGCTGCATCAGCCGCAACGCGTCCGGCACGGCATCGAAGCCGAACGCACGGTCGATGACTGGCTTCATGCCGTTACGGCCTATCGCGGCCGTCATCCCCTCGAACATCCGACGGCTGCCGACTGACAGGCCGATGACGTGCAGGTTCTTGGAGAACAGGCTCGGTATCGCGATCTGCTGCGAGAAGCCGGTGAGCACGCCGATCACCAGAATGTTGCCACCGACCCTGATAGCCTCGAGCGACTGCGCAAAGGTATCCTTGCCGCCGACCTCGACGACGTGGTCGACGCCGCCGCCGGTCCAGTCGGCCGCCGCCTTGCCCCATTCCGGCACCGAACGATAGTTGATGGTGTGGTCGGCGCCGAGCGTTTTGGCACGTTCGAGCTTCTCGTCGCTCGACGACGTCACGATCACGCTCGCGCCGGCGAGCTTTGCGAATTGCAACGCGAAGATCGAGACACCGCCGGTGCCCTGCACCAGCACAGTGTCACCGGGTTTCACCCTGGCCTCCTCGAACAGCGCGCGCCACGCCGTGAGCCCGGCGCAGGGCAGCGTCGCCGCTTCCAGGAATGAAAGGTGCGATGGAATGCGGCTGACGCCCTCGGCATCGAGCAGCATCACCTCCTGCAACACGCCCGGCCGCGTACCGCCGAGCGCATAGCGGCGGCTTGTCGCCGACACCTTTCCGTCGATCCAGGACTGGAAGAACATCGGACAGACGCGATCGCCAACCGCGACGCGGGCAACGCCGTCGCCGACCGCGATGACTTCGCCGGCACCATCCGAGAACGGGATCAGCGGCAATCGTGAGACGCCGCCCTTGCCCTGCACCGTGAGCAGATCACGATAGTTGAGCGATGCCGCCTTCATCCGCACCGCGACCTGGCCCGGACCAGGCGCGGGCTCGGGCAGATCGGCCAGCTCCATCCCCTCGATCGACCAGTCGCGCGCGACCTGCCAGACCTTCATGGCGACCGCTCCATGCTTACGTCCCAAAATTCTTCTGGATCGCCTTGTCGAGCGTCTCGCCGCCGACGAAGCGCTGGCGCAGCTCGCGCTTGAGCAGCTTGCCGCTCGGGTTCTTCGGCAGGCTGTCGACGAAGATGACGCGCTTGGGCACCTTGAAATGCGCCATCTGGCCGGCGCAGTGCTTGATGACCGCGTCCTCATCCAGCGTCTCGCCGGTCTTGACCACGACGATCGCGGTGACCGCCTCGATCCAGCGCGGATCGGGCAGCCCGACCACGGCAACCTCGGAGACCGCAGGGATGCGGTAGACCATCTCCTCGACCTCGCGGCTGGCGACATTCTCGCCGCCGGTCTTGATCATGTCCTTGACGCGGTCGACCACCGTGATGTGGCCCTCGGCATCGACGGTGGCGAGATCGCCGGAGTGAAACCAGCCGCCGGAGAACGCCGCCGCGGTCTTCACGGGGTCATTGTAATAGCCGGAGAGCAGATGCGGCGAGCGATGCACGATCTCCCCGACCTCGCCGACTTTCACGTCTTCCATCGCCGTGTTGACCACGCGCGTCTCGACATTGAGCACGGGCTTGCCGGCCGAGCCGGCCTTGCGCAGCTGGTCCTCGGGCCGCAGTACGGTCGCGAGTGGCGCGATCTCGGTCTGGCCGTAGAAATTCCAGAATTTGACATTGGGCAGGCGGCGCTGCAGCTCGAGCAGCACCTCCACGGGCATGATCGAGGCGCCGTAATAGCCCTTCTGAAGCGTCGACAGATCGGTCTTGTCGAAATTCGGCGAGCGCAGCATCGCGATCCAGATCGTCGGCGGCGCGAAGAAGGACGTGATCTTGTGCGCCTGGATCAGCGCCAGGATACTGTCGGCGGTCGGCTTGCCCGTGATCACGCCGGAGGCGCCGAGATAGATCTGCGGCCCCAGGAAGACGTCGAGCTGGGCGCAATGATAGAGCGGCAGCGCGTGCAGGAACTTGTCGTCCGCGCTCATGCCGCCGTCGATGATGCAGCTCACGTACTGCCACATCACGGCTTCATGGGTCAGCATCGCGCCCTTGGGCAGCGATTCGGTGCCGCTGGTGTAGACGATCTGGGCGAGATCGCGGCTGTCGACCGAGGCCTCCAGGAACGACCCGTCGGGGCTGAGGAGATCGTCGAAAGTGGTGAGACCCGCGGGCGCCGTGGCCGGATCCTCGCCCGGCAGCCAGATCATCTTTTCGACCGCGCAATCCCTGGCGCTTGCGGCCTTTGCCGGCTCGACGAAATCGGGACCGGTCGCAAGCAGCTTCGCGCCGGAGCTTTTCAGGATGAAATTGATCTCATCCGGGTTGAGCATGAAATTGATCGGCACCAGCACCGCACCGATCCGCGCCAGCGCGAAGCGCAACGCCGCAAACGCATGCGAATTGCGCGAGAGCACGGCAACGCGATCGCCCTTGCTGACGCCGAGCCCGAGCAGACCGCGGCCGAGCCGGTTGCAGATCGCGTCCATCTCGGCGAACGTCCAGTTCACATCGCCGCAGCTCACTGCGAGCTTGTTCGGCTCGCGCCCCGCCGAGCGGCGCAAGAGGTCGCCGATGGAATGCTCGCGCGCTTTCGAGATGGTGGCCGCGATGTCGCCGGTCATGTGCTCCTCCGTGTGATGTCTTTGTTTGTTGGATTTCTTGACTGAAATCTTGCGTCTTCATCAGGCGCCTATCTGCGCCGGGCCGCCTGGGCGTGCTCCATGTACATGTGCTCGACCGACCGATCGAGCGAGGCGATTTTCTCGAAACCGCGCCGCCAGTCCTGCAAGTGCCGGCGCGTCCAGAGCACGCCCGCCTCGCGGTCGCGGCGGCGGATCGCCTCGATCAGATGGCGGTGCGCGGCGACGAGGCGTGGGCCGCCTTCGGCAACGCCGGTCACGATCATCTCGGTGGTCGGATAGAACAGCTGCGCCGCCGGCTCGCGTGCGAGCTGGAGCACGCGGTTCTGCGAGGCCTTGGCGACCAGCACGTGGAATTCGGCATCGCATTCGGCGAGCGTGGCGGGATCGCCGACCACGGCCTCGCTGCGCACGAGATTGTTGGTGAGCTCGGCGAGGTTCTCTTCGGTCGCGCGCTCCACCGCGCCTTCGATGCTCGCCACCTCCAGCGTCATCGAGGCCTCGTAGAGCTCGCGGAACGTCACCTCGTGCAGCACCAGTGCGCGGCTCAGGCGGCTTGCGAGCTTGGTGTAGCGCGGCAGGCAGGCGTGCAGACGGCGCGAGGAATCGCGGCTGATCAAGCCGCCCTCCTCCAGCACACGGATGCCTTCGCGAATGGTCGAGCGGTTGACGCCGAACTGGCGCACCAGATCATGCTCGGTGCCGATGGGATCGCCGGGCTTGATACGCCCATTGACGATCTCGCGCTCGATGGCGTCGGCGACTTTCTGATAGGCCGGCGCGACATCGATCGGACGGAAGAGCGGCGAAATCGGCACGATAGCCCCCAATGGCGATTGTCCGACAAATTATAGGATCGCCCCGAAGACGCGTCAAACTGCCGTCATTCATGCCGCAGATGCAGCAAATTGACTCCTGGGGAACCTCCCTCTAACTTTGTCGGACAAAGGGACAGAATAGTCCCGTACAAGAGGAAACGTATCCATGAGACCTATCGCAGCACTCGTGTCTGCGGCCGGCTTGCTGTCGGCTGCCCTGATCGTCCCCGCCTCCGCCCAGCAGACCCCGCTCAAGATCGGCGTGCTCTCCGACTTCTCCTCGGTCTATTCCGACATCGGCGGCCAGGGGAATGTCGAAGCCACCAAGATGGCGATCGAGGATTTTGGCGGGCAGATGTTCGGCAAGCCGATCGAGATGGTCGCAGCCGACGTGCTCAACAAGCCCGACGTCGCCTCTACCATCGCCCGCAAATGGTGGGAGACCGAGGGCGTCGACATGATCATCGACCTGCCGACCTCGGCCACCGCGCTCGCGGTGATGGAGCTGTCCAAGCAGTACGAGAAGGTGATGATCGTGACCGATGCGGCAAGCTCCGACATCACCGGAAAATCCTGCTCGCCCTACACCGCGCACTGGACCTACGACACCTATTCCAACGCCCACACCGTCGGCAGCGCCATCGTCAAGAACGGCGGCGACAGCTGGTTCTTCCTCACCGCGGACTACGTGTTCGGTCATTCGATCGAGCGCGACACCGGCGACGTGGTAAAGGCAGCCGGCGGCAAGGTGCTCGGCAGCGTCAAGCATCCGCTCAACACGGCCGATTTCTCGTCATTCCTGCTTCAGGCCCAGGCCTCCAAGGCCAAGATCATCGGGCTCGCCAATGGCGGCGGCGACACCATCAACGCGATCAAGCAGGCCGGCGAGTTCGGCATCGTCGCCGGCGGCCAGAACCTGGCTGCGATCGTGATGTTCATCTCCGACGTGCACAGCCTGGGACTCAAGCTCGCGCAGGGCCTGATCATCACCGAGGCCTACTACTGGGACCTCAATGACAAGACCCGCGCCTTCGGCAAGCGTTTCCAGGAGCGCATCAAGCGCATGCCGACGATGAACCAGGCCGCGACCTACAGCGCTACGCTGCACTACCTCAAGGCCGTGCAGGCCGCCGGCACCAAGGACACCAAGACCGTGATGGCCAAGATGCGCGAGTTGCCGGTGAAGGATGCCTTCACCGACAACGGCATCCTGCGCGAGGACGGCCGCATGGTGCACAGCATGTTCCTGTTCCAGGTGAAGAAGCCCGAGGAATCCAAGGGCCCGTGGGACTATTACAAGCTGCTCGCGGAAGTGCCCGCCGATCAGGCCTTCCGTCCGCTGAAGGACGGCGGCTGCCCGCTGGTGAAGTAACGCTGACGATGACGGACCTGCATCGCCGCGCGCGGTGCAGGTTCTCTAGCGCCGTCGCAGGTCAGACGGGCTGTGGCCGAACTTCCTGCGGAACACCGTGCTGAAATAGGACGAACTGCTGAAGCCCAGCTGATAGGCGACCTCGGTGATCGACAGCGACCGCAGTTCCGGCCGCGTCAGCACGTCGTAGCAGCGCTGCAGCCGGCGATCCAGAATCCATTCGGACACCGAGACATCGGTCAGCCGAAAGAGATAATGCAGATGCCTGAGCGAGACGCCATTGCTCTTCGCAATCTTCTCCAGCGACAGATCCGCATCAGTGAGGTGCGCCTCGATCCAGGCCTTGACCGAGCGCAGGCGGGCCTGCGCAGCGCTCGCATCCTCGGAGAATTCGTCCCGCTCGCCCATGTCGAGCGCGAGCGCCAGCACGTCCATCAGCTCACCGCCCAATCGCGTTCTCGCGGTCTCGTCGAGCGGCGCGCCCTCCGCGGCGAGCGTCGCACAGAACTCGGCGGCAATCCGGCCAAGGCCGCGGCTCGTGGCCATCGTAGTGACGACCGGCAGCCGCCCCTCGCTGAAGCGCGCCGAGAATTCCGCGCGCGGAATCTCGAGATAGAGCGATCGCACCTTGCCGACGCATTCGAGATCATAGGCCTCGGACGCCGAGAAGATCGCGCTCACGCCGGGATTCGACAGCAGGGTCTGGCCGGCCTGGAGCACGTTGACCCGGCCCTGCTGGACGAATTCGACGTAGTAGCAATCCTTGTCGAGCTTCGCGATATGCCGTTCGCGACGCGAGATGCGCTGCTCCGACAGCAGGACGTCGGTCATCGTCACGGCGCCGAACCGCGCCTCGCGGATGAAGCCGTGATAGTCGGACCGCTCCTCCGCGTTCACGTCGACATGGACGTAGACGTCGCAGATCGCGCCTTGCCACGCGGCGTAGCGTTTGGACGGCTCCAGATCGTCTGTCGAAAACACCAGGTTCATCGTCCGCCCATCCGTTGCGCCGCCATGATGAACGTCGTTTGTGCATCGCACAAGCTGGCCACGCGTCGAGATTCTAGAGGGCCGCCGCCTACACGCAAGACCGTTTGCGCGGAGAAGCAAAAGCTTTGCGCTCCGGAGCAAGCCGCGCTCCGGCATGTGGCCTATGAAGAACAAAAAGCAGTCCACAAAATAGGCGGGAAACGTTCGCTTGCGTCAGGTCCAGTCAACTGCTGCACAGCTTGCCGTGCCGCCCGAATGGCGATGCCCGTGAGCAGCGCCTTGTCATCGCAAATCACAACGCGGTTCACGCAGCCGGTCAAAACCATCGCCGATATCGAGGCGTTGGAGCAGCGGCCTTACGATTCGCTGGTCCCTTCCCGCAATCTGCTCGATCTCTTCGAAGCCACGGCGCACCTGCATCCCGATCGGCCCGCACTAACGGTGCTGACCAAAGGCTCGCGCGAGCCGGGCGACGCGACGCTGACGCACCGGCAATTGCTTGCGGAGATCATCCGCGCGGCCAATCTGTTCCGGTCGCACGGGATCGGCGAGAGCGGCGGGACCGCCGCGTTCCTCTGTCCAATCCTGCCGCCGCTGTTCCCCGCATTGCTCGGCGCCCAGGTCGCGGGCGTCGCCAGCTCGATCAACTATCTCCTGAACGAAGACGCAATCGCCGACCTGCTCGAGGCGCAGAACGCGACTGTGCTGGTGATCCCGGCCGAAGCGGCCGATCCCGCGAT
Source organism: Bradyrhizobium sp. 613_E4_N2_2 (assembly GCF_052075995.1). NCBI lineage: Bacteria > Pseudomonadati > Pseudomonadota > Alphaproteobacteria > Hyphomicrobiales > Nitrobacteraceae > Bradyrhizobium > Bradyrhizobium sp. 613_E4_N2_2. Next base: position 1,081,298 of record NZ_CP197234.1, on the reverse strand, counting down.
CTGGGCCAAGGCGGCCAATGTCGCGAAACGCGTCCCGTCGCTGAAGACCATTTTTGTGATGGGCGCGAACGGTCCGCTGCCTGGAGGATTTCTAAACTTCAATGAGACGGCCGCGAGCGCGCGCGGCACACTGGACTTCGCACCTTCGACCGATCGCAATGCGATCTGCGCCCTCTTCCACACCGGCGGGACCACCGGACGACCTAAGTTGGTTCGGCTGACACATGGCAACCAGATCCATGCGGCCTGGAGCTTTGCGCAGGTCCACGGACTGGATGAGCTGGATGCCGCCGTGAACGGTTTTCCGCTGTTTCACGTCGGCGGCACCATGACGCTCGGCCTGTCGATTCTCGCTGCCGGCGGTCATGTGATCATCCCCTCACCGTACAGCCTCAGAAGCCCCGACGCGATCCGCGACTATTGGCACACCGTGGAGCGGTTTCGCGCGACCATCGTGAGCGGAGTGCCGACTTCGATTGCCGCTCTTGCCGAGGTGCCGATCGGGTCCTCCGATGTCAGCACCGTTCGCATGGCGCTCACCGGCGGGGCCGTGGCTCCCAAGGCGGTCAGCGACAGGTTTCAGGCGCGGACCGGGATTACCTTGTTCGAGACCTACGGGATGACAGAAACCGCGGCCGCGATCGCTTTCAATCCCGGCCGTGGCACTCCCGTGCAAGGCAGCGTCGGCTTCAGGGCGCCGTTCGCAAAGACCAAAATCGTCGCTCTGGCTGATGCCGATTTGCGAGAGGAGTGCCCGCCGCTCTCCAGTGGCCTCGTCCTCGTCAGCGGACCGCAAGTGTTTCCCGGATACGTCGATTCCCAGCACAATAAGGGCGTGCTCACCGACGACCACTGGATCGTCACCGGCGACGTGGGCTATCTCACCCCGGATCAACGCCTCGTGCTGACGGGGCGCGAGAAGGACCTCATTGTACGAAGCGGTCACAACATCGACCCTGCCGCAATCGAGGACGTCGCGAACGCCTTCCCCGGTGTCCAGATGAGCTCGGCCGTCGGCATGCCCGACGCCTACGCGGGAGAGGTTCCAGTTCTCTTCGTGGTGCCCTCCCCCGGACAGACAATCGATCTGGCGCAATTGCGCGAGCATCTCGAACACAACGTCAATGAGCCGCCTGCGAGGCCAAAGCGCGTCGTCCTGCTCGAAGCTCTTCCGGTTACCGCCGTCGGGAAGATCTTCAAGCCCACGCTTCGCGATCTCGCCGTCCGGGAAAAGGTCAGGACCGAGATCGATCGCATCTTCGGCCCCGACACCGCGGCAGATATCCTCGTCGAGAAAGACGAGAAGCTCAATACAGTCGTCAGCATCTCGGTCCATTCCGGTGATCTGGATCGAACAAAGATGCTCGTCGAAAGCCTTGCAACGCTTCCACAAACCTATCGCATCGAGAACCGATCGTCCTGACGGTCGCGCAACAGCCGGGTCGAAGAAAGGCAAGACGGGGATGAAGCGCTTTCGTTTCAATCAGCAAGAGATCGTCTTCGCAGTCTTTGCGCTGCTGTTCCTTGTGTTTTCGATCTTCCTGCGCGGCTTTCTGACGCCGGACAACATGCTGACGCTGCTCCAGAACGTGGCAGTGCTCGGCATCCTCGGCCTTGCCATGGCGATCGTCGTGATCGGACGCGGCATCGACATTTCGCTGATCGCAGCCCTTGCGGTGCCGCCGGGACTGGTGCTCCAGATGGTGCAGAACGGTCATTCGCTACCGGCCTCGCTGCTGACCGCCGTCCTGCTCACGATTGCCTTTGGCCTCGTCAACGGCTGGCTGATCGCCTATGCCGAAGTCCCTTCGCTGTTTGCGACGCTGGCGTCAGGCCTGTTGCTGGCCGGGCTCGGGCAGACCGCACTGTTCCAGCTCGACGTCGTGCAATGGAGCCCGGGCATGGACGGCTTCGAGCGGCTCGGACAGGGCACCATTCTCGGCATTCCGACGTCGATCTGGATGTTCGCAATCGCCTGCGTCGTGGTCGCGTTCCTGCTGCGCCAGACGCGCTGGGGCGCCTATATCTATGCGATCGGCGACAACCCCTACGCCGCGCGTGTCACCGGCATTCCCTCTCGCCCGATCATCGTCCTGCAATATGTGATCACCGCCCTGATCGGCTGCTTTGCCGGCCTCGTGATGGCGGCATCCGTCAACTCGATGCCGACCCGCATCTTCAACTCGACGCTTATCTATGACGTCATCCTGGTCGTCGTACTTGGCGGCATCGGGCTGTCAGGCGGCCGTGGCGGCGTGCTCAACGTCGTCATCGGCACGCTCGTTATCGGAACGATGCTCAACGGCATGACCATCATGGACATCTCCTACGCCGGGCAGAATCTCATCAAGGGCGTGGTGCTGCTGCTCGCCGTCATCACGGATTCCTTCCTGAATCCGCGCAACGAGGAAACGGCACAACAGGGCGACATCTAAGCGATCCAACAATAACGACGACCACAACCAAGGAGGAAGCAATGAAGCATTTCGGCAGCCCGACAAAGACAATCGTTGCCGCACTGGGTCTTGCGGCGATGACCGCCCCGGCCCTGGCCCAGCAGGGCCTCGACGAGCCATTCCAGAAGCCGTTCAAGGAGGCACTGGCCGGCAAGACCGTGGCCTATGTGCCGGTCGCCATGAATTTCGACCTCACCGAGGGCTGGTATGCCGGACTAAAGAAGGAGCTCGAGCCGTTCGGCGTCAAGTTCGTGATCCGCGACGCCAACTGGAACACCAATGCCGGCGCGCAGGCCGTCACCTCGCTGATCTCGGAGAAGCCGGCGGTGATGGTGGTTCATAATCCGGACGTGCAGACCTACGCCAAGCTGCTGCAGCGCGCCGAGAACGAAGGCATCTACGTCATCCAGATCAACATGGGCTCTGCCTATCGCAGCTCGGCCTTCGTCGGCGCCAATTGGGTCGAGATCGGCGAACGCCAAACCGAAGGCGTGGTCAAGGCCTGCGAGGGCAAGTCCAACAAGATCGCGATCATCCAGGGTGCGCTGTCGGCCGCCGCGAGCGCCTATACGCTGAAGGGCGTCGAGAACGTTCTGGCCAAGCACCCTGAAATCAAGGTGGTCTCCAGGCAGGCCGCCGATTGGGACGCCGCCAAGGCCAAGGCGATCACGCAGACGGTGCTGAAGCAAAATCCCGATCTCTGCGGCATCGTCGGCTTCTGGGATGGCATGGACATCGGCACCGCGGCGGCGGTCAAGGAAGCCGGCCTCACCGGCAAGGTGTTTGTCGCGACCTCAGGCGGCGGCGAGCGCAAGGGCGCCTGTGAACTGGTGAAGTCGGGCGCGTTCGATCTCAACATGAGCTACGACGTGCCGACCCAGGCCGCGCAGATGGCCGGCACCATCAAATGGCTGCTGTCGTCGGGCGTCAAGCCCGGCTCGGTCAAGGGCTCGGAATACACCACGCTCATTCCGATCACCAAGGAGAACGCCGACAGCCAGATGGCCTGCTGGAATCTCAGCGACCTCAAGAAATAATTGTCGCGACGCAAGACCCTGGCGTCCCGGACGATCTCACGTCCGGGACGCGGTCTCGAAACTTGCAAGGTCCCGGAATTCCGATGCGCGACACTCTGACAAGCCTGCGTTACCGCTACTGGCCCGATCATCTCCTCGGTGAAATCCTGTCCAAGCGATGGACCGAGACAGCTATCCCGGTCATCCTCCTCCTGATCGTCGGCCTCGCGCTCAGCCGGTCCATCGACAATTTCCTGTCGCCAGCGAGCCTCGCCGACACCGCGCGCCAGGCTGGAGAGATCGGCTTCATCGCGCTCGGGCTGGCGCTGGTCGTCATCGTCGGCGGCATCGACCTCTCCGTCGGTTCGATCTTCGCACTGACCGATTTCTGTGCCCTCTATCTGCTCGACGTGCTGGGCTGGCCGGTCCCGGCGGTGGTGGCGGCCACCCTGCTTTGCGGTGCGCTGCTCGGCGCCGTCAACGGCATCCTGATCGGATATCTGCGACTGCGGGCCTTCATCACCACGCTGATCACCCTGATCATCTACCGCTCGGCCTACGATCTCCTGATCCAGCGTTACTCCAACGCGATCGCGTCGGCCTTCCCCGACATCCCGTCCTGGGATTTCATCGGCAGCGGCAGCGTCTTCGGCATTCCGACCGTGGCGCTCGTCTATATCGTCATCGCCATCTTCGGTCATATCTTCATGACCCGGCTGCGCCCGGGCTGGCACATCGCCGCGATCGGCGGCTCGCGTCGCTCGGCGTACAATTCCGGCATCCCCGTCCGCCGCACCATCGCGCTCTGCTACGTCGCAAGCGGCGTGCTGACCAGCATCGGTGCGCTGTTCTTCGCGTCCCGGCTCGGCACCGTCGGTGGCGACATCGGCGTCGGCCTGGAGGTGATCGTGCTGACCGCGACGGTGCTGGGCGGCATCACGCTCGGCGGCGGCAAGGGCTCGGTCGCCAAATCGGCAGTCGGGGTGCTGATCGTGCTCCTGATCACCAATGGCCTGACGACCATGAATGCACGTGGCGGCGTCAACCGGATGGCGCTTGCCGGCATCCTGCTCGTTGCTGCCATGGTCGACATCCGCTGGCAGAAGAACCGGACGCGCATCATCAGCAAGGTCTACGTGGCCCCCACCTATCACGCGCTGCCGCCACCGCCGCCGACCGAGATCGGGCAAGGCGGCCCGTTCGAGCAGAACGACAAGCTGCGCAACGTCGAGTCGATCGGCCTCGGCCGCATCGAGGCGCCGGAGGACGTCATCCTCGACCGCCACGACAATCTCTATGCGGGTTCGCGCCACGGCGACATCATGCGCTTCCTCGCGCCCGACTATCAGAAGATGGAGGTGTTCGCCCATATCGGCGGTCAACCACTCGGCATGGCCTTCGACCGCGAGGACAATCTCTACGTCTGCATCGGCGGCATGGGGCTCTACCGGATCAAGCCTGACGGCACGGTTGAAAAGGCGACCGACGAGACCAATCGCAGCATGCGCTCGGTCAACGACGACAGCCGCCTGCGGCTCGCCGACGATCTCGACATCACCGACGACGGCCTGATCTTCTTCTCCGAGGCAACCGTGCGTTACGAGATGGACGAATGGCCGATCGACGGCCTCGAGGCGCGCGGCAATGGCCGCATCATCTCCTACGACACCAAGACCGGCGTGACGCGCACCGAACTGCGCGGCCTCAAATTCCCCAACGGCATCTGCGTCGCCAGCGACGGCCAGTCGATTCTGTTCGCCGAAACCTTCGGCTGCTCGATCAAGCGCTATTGGTTCGCAGGGTCAAAGAAGGGCAAGGTCGAGGTCGTCATGGACAATCTGCCGGGCTACCCCGATAACATCAACCTCGCCTCCGACGGCAATTACTGGCTGGCACTGGTCGGCATGCGCAGCCCCTCGCTCGACCTCGCCTGGAAGATGCCCGGCTTCCGTCGCCGCATGGGCAAGCGCGTTCCGGTCGATGAGTGGCTATTCCCCAACATCAACACCGGCTGCGTGGTCAAGTTCAACGAGCAGGGCAAGATCGTCGAATCGTTCTGGGACCTGCGCGGCGAAAACCATCCGATGATCACCTCGATGCGCGAGCATCGCGGCTATCTCTATCTCGGCGGCATCCTCAACAACCGGATCGGCCGCTACAAGCTCGACAACGCCGATCCGAACTTCGTCCAGTATGACAAGCGATGGGGGAAGCTGTCGTGATCGCGGCCGTCAGGGAGTTCGCCAACCGCTTTCTCGGGCGCGGCGACGCCACCATCACCGTGCCGTCCTTCGACGGCGCATTGAAGCCCAACCAGAAGCTGGAATCCGCCGAAACCTTGCTGACATGCGAGGCGCCGGAGGATCTCGCCACCGATGGCCGCAACCTCTTCATCGCGGACGGCCAGCGGCTGCTGTCTCTGAATGACGGCACGGCATCGGAAGTCCGCAGCTTCGAGCGGCCAATCTCGGCACTGTGTGCCCTCCCCGGCGGCGGTCTTGCGGTTGCGCTCGGGGGACGCGAGGTGCGGCTCTACGCAAGCCCCTCGGCCGAGCAGCCAAGCGTGACGTTTGCGGATGGCGCGTTCAACGCCGTCAACGCGCTCGCGTTAGCGGACGACGGCACGCTGATCGCGACGGACGGCTCGGCGACATGCGGCGTCGACGACTGGGCGCGCGACCTGATGGAACTCAACCGGACCGGCCGCGTGTTCAGGCTCGATCCCGCCAGCAAGACCGTGACACCGCTGGCTCAGGGGCTCGGCCATGCCTTCGGCGCCTGCGCGCATGGCAATGGCGTGCTGGTCAGCGAGAGCTGGCGCCACCGGCTCGTCCTTGTTGCGCCGGGCGCACCGCCGCGGACCGTGCTCGCTCACCTTCCCGTCTACCCCTCGCGGCTGTCGAAGGCCGCGGGCGGCGGCTACTGGCTCACCGCCTTCACCGCGCGCACGCAGCTGATCGAGTTCGTGCTGCGCGAGCCGGCCTACCGGCGCCGCATGATGGCGGAGATCGATCCAGCATATTGGGTTGCCCCACGCCTGCGCTCGGGCTTCTCGTTCAAGGAGCCGATGCAGGGTGCACACATCAAGACCATGGGCGTGATCAAGCCGTGGGCGCCGCCGCGCTCCTATGGCCTCGTCATCCGACTCGATGCAGATGGCCAGCCGCTCTATTCGCTGCACAGCCGGGTCGACGGCGCCAATCACGGTATCGTTGCGGCGATCGAGATGGGCGGCGATCTCGTCCTGATCGCCAAGGGACCGGGCCGCGTGCTGCGACTGCCGCTGTCCGGTCTTGCCGAGGAGTTCCGCTCATGAGCGACATCGCACTCTCGCTGCGCAAGGCCACAAAACTTTACGCCGGCGTGCCCGCCATCGACGGGGTCGACTTCGACCTCCGCCGCGGCGAGATCCACGCGCTGGTCGGCGAGAACGGCGCCGGCAAATCGACACTGACCAAGGTGATGGCCGGCGTGGTGACACTGACGTCAGGGACCATGACGATCGACGGCGCCGACGTCGCACCACGGACACCGCTGGAGGCGCGCAATCTCGGCATCGCCATGGTGTTCCAGGAAAACAGCCTGGTCCCGACCATGACGGTGGCGCAGAATCTGTTTCTCGGGCAGGAGAAGTTCTATAACCGCCTGCGCGGCATCTACATCGCTGCGCAACAGTTCCTGCAATCACTCAATTTCGACGTCACGCCGACCGCCACCGTCGGCGGCCTCGGCGCCGCCAAGAAGCAGATGGTGGAGATCGCGCGCGCGGTTTTGCACCGCGCCAAGGTCATCATCTTCGACGAGCCGACGGCGTCGCTGACGCCGGAAGAGAAGAAATACTTCTTTGACCTCGTCCGCGATCTCAAGAAGCGCGGCGTCTCGATCGTCTTCATCTCGCACGCCCTGGAAGAAGCTTTGCTGCTCGCCGACCGCATCACGGTCCTGCGCGACGGCAAGCACGTCGTCACCGACGATGCCACCAACTTCGACCGCGCGGCGATCGTGCAGGCCATGGTCGGGCGCGACCTCTCCAACACGCTCTACGGTGCGCGAAAGAGCAGCGTGCGGCCGGCCGGCGCGCGCGTGCTGACGGTGCAGAACCTGAAGATGGCGCCGATGGTGAAGAATAATTCCCTGTCGGTATTCGCGGGCCAGATCACCGGCGTGTTCGGCCTCGTCGGGGCCGGCCGCACCGAAACGTTCAAGATCGTCTCCGGCGTGCTGAAGCGCGACTTCTTCCATGGCGGCGAGATCCTGCTGCACGACAAGCCGGTGCGCTACCGGGTGCCGGCGCCGGCGGTGCAGGCCGGCATCGCCTATGTGACTGAAGACCGCAAGGTCGAAGGTTTCTTCGAGACGTCCTCGATCGCACGCAACATCTATCTCGGCCTTCTGTCGAAATTTCCCAAGGGCCGCATGATGCTGTCGCGGCGAGAGAACGAGGCGATCGGCAGGACCTGGATCGAACGGCTCAAGGTTCGCGCGATCGGCAACGACGGCAAGGTGGTCGAGCTTTCCGGCGGCAATCAGCAGAAGGTCGTGATCGCCAAATCGCTGGTTCAGGAGCCCGACCTGATCATCTTCGACGAACCCACGCGCGGCGTCGACGTCGGCGCCATCGTCGAGATCCACGAGTTGATCAACCAGCTCGCCGACGAGGGCAAGGCGGTCGTGGTCATCTCATCCTACCTGCCCGAGATCATGGCGCTCTCCGACCGCATCCTGGTCTCGCGCCAGGGCAAGGTCGTGGAGGAATTCTCCGCACTGGAGGCGACAGAGGAGAGGATCATGTACGCCGCGATCCACTGAGCATGACGGTCTACGGCTTGTGCGCTTTCTGGCGCAGCGCCTCGATGAGGCGCAGCTTTAGTTCATCTGCGGCCTTCTGGCTGACGTCCTGGCCGATCTGCGCGCTCGCCTGCGCCAGCGCATCGGACTTTTCCATAAACTTCCGGCCAGCAGGCTGGGCATAGAACGCCTCGATCTGGCGCAGCTCGTCGACGGTGAAGTTTTGGGCATAGAGCGCGGCGATCTGGTCGATCATCGAGGCAAAGAACGGCGCGTAGATGTCGGAGCCCGGCGCCGTCATTGCGTCATAGTCGCGCTCGATCTCAGGCCGGTCCTGCGCGACCACGGGTCTCAGCTTGAGCAGGAGCTGCGGGAGCGCCGCGCGATACTGATCAGCGATCTTCAGCGTGGCGACGAGTTTTCGCGCAGCATCCATCGCCTCGGGCGACGGCGCTTGCGCCGACGCGTTGCAGACGAGGAGCAGGAGGGCGCCGGCAATCGTCAACAAAAATCTCGACATGCATCTCTCCCGAAAAATCGTCCCGGCGACGCGATGTGCTCTCAGCGGCGAGCCGGAGCCGCGCCGATGATCGTTACCGGCGCGCCTTCGGCGGCGGCCTCCCGCTCGTCGTCGACATCCGTCACCTTGACGAAGAGGCTGGGCACCCGCTCGGCGCGGTCGAGCAGCCACGCCGCCCCGAACATGATGACGAAGCCGGCGAACGAGACGGCGAGTTGCTCCCAGACGCCCCTGGTGAATTGCATCAGGATCCAATGCGCCGAGAACGACAGGAACACGCTGAGGCAAAAGATCGGCAGCGAATGCTGGCCGCAGAGGATGACCGGGTGCAGCCATTTCAAATGCAACGCCTTCCAGTGGCGCGGGATAAAATAGATCACCCAGACCGCCAGCGCCAGAAAGTGCGTGAAGCGCAGCATGTCGAGGTCGGTCTTGTCGATCGGGTAGATCGCCTTGATCATCCATTTCGGGATCAGCGCCTCGAGCGCAGGGATGTGCCAGGTCATCACGATCAGGAACGCGAAGGCGAGCCAGGCCGCCGCCAGTCCCATCACCGCCTTCGACCACACCCATGTTGCGATCTTGTCGATCTGGCCGACGCCACACCAGGCCGCGAACACGAACATCAGCTGCCAGCAGAACGGGTTGAAGTACCAGGTCGTGCCCGGCGGATAGGAGGCGATGTTCCAGTCGAACCGGCGCGCCAACACATACAACACCACGGAGGCAGCCAGCGTCAGGTTCGGCCGGCGCACCAGGCCCCACACGATGAAGGGCGCGGCGAGCACCAGCGTGATGTAGAGCGGCAGCACGTCGAGATTGACCGGCTTGTAGCGCAGCGAAAGCGCCTGACCTATCAGGATGTCCGGATGGTCGAGAAAATTGTGAACGTTGAACTCGTCCGCATACATCGGGTTGTCGAACCTCCTGACCGTGCGCGCGATCTGCGCCGTGAACAGCAGGAACAGCATGATGTGGGCAACGTACATCTCGCCCGCGCGCCGCCACAGCCGCTTCAGCGCGGCGAGAAACCAGCCACCGGCGACGATCGGCCCGTAGATCCAGCCGACCAGATAGCCGGAGATGAAGACGAAGAACTCGGCGGCGTCGCTGAAGCCGTAGTTGCGCAAGGTCAGCCAGGCCACGACGTCGTGCGGGATGTGATCGAGGAAGATCATCCACAACCCGATGCCGCGGAAGAGATCGAGCCGCAAATCGCGCTCGACCGGCGCCAACAAAGCTGACTGGTCCCGTGTGCTCATGGCCCCGCCTCGTCCGGTGGGCGTCGCGCCGTCGCGGCGCCGAAGAAGATGCTAAAAAATGTAAATCAAAAGTCACCTGGCCCTGCGGCTAGTGCCGACGGTAGCCGACCTTGGCGTCCGTGCAAGGGGCTTCGTCATCGGGGCGCACAGACCGCGTCCGGCAAGTCATGAGACCTTGAACGGCGCCGGCTGGAGGTGGTGGTCCTCCCTGTAAAATGTCGAAAACAACCCCATGCACAGTAGAGACGGTCTCTTAAGTCCTTGCTTTGCCTGCGAAACTCAAACGGCCCGTCGGGCAAAAAATCAGCCCGGCGGTACGATCGCACGCCAGGGAGGGAGCAGGGTCAGGTCAGCTCGCCGCCCCGGGCAAGCATCTCGGTCAGCATCGCCTCGGCCTTGTGCTGGAGCGGCAGCGCGCCGCTCTCGGAGGCGATCGCGATGGCCGCGCGCAAGGCGACGATGATCGCGGCCTTGTTCGCCGCATCCGTCGGCGGCGTCACCACGGCCTCGCCGAACAGCGCCTCGGCCTCGAGGCCGGAAAACCCCTGCTGGCGGGCGGTGTTGCGCGCCTCGCGCAGCATGTTCTGCGCGGCCTGGACGTCGCCGAGGCGGAAGGTTGCGAGCGCAAGGTAGATCGAGCTGCGCAGCACCGCCGAGGTATAGCCGACCGCCTTCGCCTCCTCGCGCGCCTCGGCCAGCATGCCGCGCGCCCGGTCGAACAGCCCCTGCTCCAGATAGGCGATGCCGAGATGACAGGCGAGCACCGGCACGAACAGCCGGATGCCGTGCTTCTGCGCCAGCACAAAACCGTCTTCGAGAATGGCAGCGGCCGCGGCCGGCTCATTGCGGCCGAGCATCAGCCAGCCGCCGCTATAGGCGGCGGCGACGCGGTCGTAGGGGCGGCCCGTCTCCTCCGCGATCGCAGCGGCTTGTTGCTGGAGCTGGCCAGCGGTGTCGAGCTCACCCATGACGGTGTGCGTGAAGCTCTTCATCATGCAGCAGAGGAGGAGCGTGTATTTTGGGGGAGTTCCGAAGGGCGCGCTTGCGTCCGGCCCCATGAGATTAGCGCCGCCTTGCGCCAACATCTGCTCCGCTTCGCGATATCGACCGGCGAGAAAATAGGCCTGTCCCAGATTGTATTGTGCAAGGTTGCGCCAACCCGGGTTGCCTGACTTCTCGGCGAGGCCAACGACCTCCTGGCCGAGCGCAACCGCTTCAGTTGGCGTTCCGTAGAAATTCTGTCCACCCGCCATGACGGTCATGGCGGCGACCTTTCTTCCGATGTCGTCAATTCCACTAGCCCGGCGTTCGGCCTCTTTTCCGAGATCGATCCACTCGGCAACCTGACCGGACCAGATGAATGCCATTCGCGCCTCCATCCGGAGGTCAATTGCATCTGCCTCCCGCGAGAGAGTCATCGGCATCTTGTCGAGCGAACTCATCGCGATCCCGAAATAGTCGACCGCATCGGCATACGCCGAGCGCACAAGACATTTCTGCGCGGCACCTCTCCCGTACCCGAACGCTTTCAGCCAATCCTTCGCGCGCATTGCGTGGTAGCAAAGCGTGTCAGGACCGTCGCTCCATGTCTCGTCGCTTTCGAAGGCCGCAAGTATTCGCCCATGTATATTTTCGCGCACCTTTTCGACCATCGACTCGTAGGTCACTTGGCGGACCATCTCGTGCTGGAACTCGATCGAGTCCTCAAGTTCACTATCGATCCTGACGAGGATCTCGGCTCGGTCGAGCGCTCCGAGGCAATCCTGGAGGATGTCTTCGGGCAGCGCGGCGACGTTCCGCAGCATCATCACGCTTGAGCGCGGCCCCAGCGCCGCCGCTATTTGGAGAACCGAGCGCTCCTGCCTTGAGACACGATCGAGCCGCGCCGCAATCACCCCCTGAATGCTGGTAGGGATGCCGAGCTCGTCAATAGGTCGAACGAGCGCAAGGTCACCCCACTGACCGCGAAGCGTGCCACTATCTTTCAGTCCACGGCAGACTTCCTCGAGAAATAGAGGAACGTTGGCAGTATGAGAGATGATCCGGTTCTTCAAATCGGTGTTCATCGCCGACGGTCCGAGCATATCGGCCAACATGGCCAATCCCGAATCGTCATCCAGAGGGCGCATTGCAATCACTTCCGCATGGCAGCGTGCGATCCACTCGGGCATGCCGTTCGGCCTGCTCGTGAGAAAAACTATCAGGTTGGGACTCTGTAACGACGCAATTGCAGCAACAACCGCATCGCTGGCTCGGTCGATCCAGTGCAGGTCCTCGATGAGAAGAACCGTACGCTGTTGAAAGGCCAGGCTTTGCACGATGGCGCAACTTGCATCGGAAATGGCACGCGCGCGCGCGTAAGGCTCCAGTTCACTCCAGCGATGATCCGCGACCGGAATATCCAATATGGAATCGATCGCGAGCTGATGGATTGCCGGCAACTCCTTTCGGATGTCGACCAGACTATCCGAATCTCTGGCGGCAAGTTCGATGATCGAAAGTATGGTGCGCTTGAGCGCGCTGAACGGCACGCCCTGAAGGTTCGGACTACACTCGGCGTCAATCAGCCGCCAGCCATCGGACTTGAGCTCCTGGGCGAACTCATGCGCGAGCCGCGATTTTCCGATGCCTGCATCGCCGATCAGCAGGACCGTCTGCCGGCTTGCACTGGACCTCTCCGCGGCACGTGCCAAAAGGGCCCGCTCAGTCGTGCGATCGACAAACCGCGAAACGCTCCGCGCTCGTCGCACCCGCCAGCTTGAAAGGTCGCTCGCTCCGACGACACGGTAGACCGGCAGCGGCTCGTTGAAACCGCGCAGCACCTTGCGACCCAAGGCTTCGAATCGGACATGTCCATCCGCGAGTTTCTGGCAGGCCTCCGACACGTAGATCCGATTGGCCTCGGCCGCGGCCTCCAGCCTCGCGGCAAGATGCTGAGCGGCTCCTCCGATCTCGTAGACCTTGGAAAACTCGCTGGCGACCATATAGGCGACGACGTGCCCCGAATGGAGGCCGACCCGAACCTGAAGTCCGGGATCGCCAAGGCTGCCGACCCGCCGGACAAGCTCGATGGCCGCATGGCAGGCCAGCGGAGCATGGTTGTCGTCGGCGATCGGGGCACCAAAGACAGCGGCCAAGCCGTCCCCCAACTCCTTGCTGACGATGCCGCCAAACTGGCGTACCGCGCCCCTCATGGCCGCCAGCGCTGGCTCCAGGCGTGAGACGGCCTCCTCCGGCTCCAATTCGGCAACAAGCCCTGTGGAGTCGATGACGTCGGCTCGGAGAATTGTCACAAACCGCCGCTCGCTGTCGGGATCAGCACGCCGACGTACCGCCGCCCCACACTTGGAGCACCAGCTATCGTCCGAATCAATCGCCGACTGGCACGCGAAGCAATGCATTCCTGCGCCTTCAAGGATCGCGGCGTCGCTGTCGTCCAGCGCCCGCGAGCAACTCGTGGTAAGAATACCTATCAAGAACCGCTTAGCAATCGGACTTGCCCATCGCCGTTAGCGGAGCACGGTGCGGTTGGCGATCTGGACGAAACACAGTCCTGAGTGGTAGCCTATGCAAATCCCAGCAAAGATGGGGCATATATTCGGCGAAGCCGGGTTGGCAAAACTAACCGGCGTCGCGGAGCTGTATGTATTTTCACAAAGCCAAGGACATATTGAGGGAAAAGACGATGGGGTCGAGAACTTACACCGGGGCTTCATTCAAAGATTTGATGAACGACAATTATTTCCCTCTGGAAAATATGCAGAGGAGCGTGGACATCCTCAAGGCGTCGCCGGACATCCACGTGCCGACCCTGGAGTACGGCCAGTACCATCTGATCCTGACGCCGGCGGACAAATGGCCGGACGGGAGCGCGGCGTACTGGCACAAGGAGAAGGGACGGGCTCGCGTCGACCTCACCACGCAGTTGAATACGGTCCCGCTGTCCAAGGACGAGCCCGGCGTGATCCCGCTGACGCGATGCGCGCTGCTCGATGCCTGCGTGCGGAAGTGCTTCAATTCCGAGCCGCCGATCCCGATGAAGACCAATATCATCACCCACGCGGCGAGCGATGCCTATGCCGACCGGCACGAGATCCGGCTGGAGTGGGAGTACGACAACGGTGAGGACCAGGCGCCGACGCTGCTCCACCTGACGATGGTCTGTCCGTACCGCCCCTGATTCCGAGCGGGAGCGGCAGCGCGGAGGCTTCCGCACCAATCGAAGATGGTCCGTCGTCGCCACAGCATGCGTTGCACGACGGACCAATCATGCCCCGCCCTCTCCGCTCGAAGGCCGCGTTGCACTGTCTCGCGGCCGCGCCCTGTCATGGACCTGTCGCACGAAAATGATCCGCTTCCGCCGTGCGCGTGCGAGTCGCCTGCTTGAAGCAGTCGCCGCGTTCGTTTGACAGGAGCGGCCGATGCCCGTTGGACTGCTGGAGGTCGTAGGCACCATCGATGTCGGCCAGTTCTGGCCGGAGGGCCGGTCGGACGCCGACACGACCAAGGTCGTGGTGAATGTCGCCCCTGACGCGATCCGCTTCCGCAAGAACGACCAGGTGCCGTTCCAGCCGACCCACGTCTTCGAGGGCGCCAAGGTCAAGGGCCGGACCGCGACGGCGCCGATCAAGAACGGCAAGCTCACCATTCGCCTTCAGGGCATCGACGCGCCGGAGCTGCATTATCAGCCCTCGCCGCTCTCGGCCGCCGAGAAGAAGGGCCTGAGCGACGCCAAGCGGCAGGCCTATCACGAGGTCACACACCCCTACCGGCAGTTTCTTGGCGCGACGACGAGCAAGGCGCTGCATGACTTCCTCAGCAGCGCCGGCGGGCCGACGCTCGCCTGCCGCGTGTTCACCCATGTCGATGCGCCGAACGAGGTGTTCGACACCTATGGCCGGCTGGTCGGCGACATCGAGGTGACGGTCGCCGGCAAGAAAATCGACATCAACCACTGGCTGGTCGAGCAGGGCTTTGCCTATCCGACCTTCTATTCTTCGATGAACGACGACGAGATCAAGGCCTTCCTCGCGCTTGCGAAGCCCGCACGCGCGCAGAAGCTGCCGGTCTGGAAGCATCTCGCCAAGACGATTCCCGCCTTCGACTTCGACCTGCGCGAACCCAGGAAGAACGAGACCGACGTGCTCGCGACCGACAAGGGCCCGGTGATCCTGCCAAAGCTCTATCGCCGCTACACCAACTGGTCGGCGCGCAAGAAGGCGAAGGTGACGAGCCAGACCTTCCAGAAATTCTTGGGCGAAGGTTCCGGCGGCAAGCCCGACACCTGCTACGAGATCGACGACTTCCTGACCAACGGTGTGCACTCGGCCACGCCGCGCAATTTCGCCGACTTCGTCGAGGGCGGCAAGACGATCAAGTTTCAGCCGGAGGGGCTGGTGTTCGGCGAAGCGCCGTCGAGCCTCGTGGGGGCGGACGGCAAGCCGATCACGACGTTCTGAGGACGCGCGCGGCCGACCGGGATTGACGGCGTTTTGTCGCAGATTGTTGCCGGCCGTGAGCTCGCACGTTCATGCGCCGCTATTCTCCTGTCGTTGCAGGCATTTCCGGCGGCCGAGCCTGGCCGATCAAAGACCGCTCGCGCTAACGGTTAGAATTCGCTACTACACAACCATAGATTTTTCGTCTATTTTCCTGGCCGCGGCGATTGCAGGGCGTCCTCGGTCGAAGTCCGAGTGACCCAAGATGCCGGCTCTCAAGGCGAGCTGGTGGATGAGAGGAAGATCAATCCGGCGGAGCCGCCTGCCCGTTCTCTCGGCCGGCCGGCGCCGCAGTCAAGCGACAAGGAGAACGGCATGCTGGTTCGACAGAACGTGTGGGAGCTTGGCGGCGACTGGGCGGATCCGATTCTCTGGTACGCGCGCGCGGTTGGCGCATTGAGGCCGAAGCCGCTCAACGATCGAACCAGCTGGCGCTTCTGGGCCGGCATGCACGGCTATCATCAGGGCCTGTGGGAGTTCTACGGCTACAAGGCGCCTGCCGAGCAAGTTCCTGCCCAGGCCGACTTCGACGAGTTCTGGCAGCAATGTCAGCACGGCAGCTGGTATTTTCTGCCGTGGCACCGCGGCTATCTGATCGGATTTGAGAAGCTCATTCGTTCGACCGTCGTGACGCTCGGCGGGCCGCCTGACTGGACCTTGCCCTACTGGAACTACTTCAAACCCGGTCAGGATGGCTTGCCGCCGGCATTCGGCAGCCCGGACTGGCCGGACGGCACAGGCAACAATCCCCTCTTCATTGAACAGCGGTGGGGACCCGGCGATCCCTCGCAGCCCGGCAAGGTCTTCGTCCCGCTCGACGCCGTGAACCTGGACGCGATGGACGTTCACGAGTTCACCGGTGTGGCAAGTGGCGGCGACCGCGGCTTCGGTGGCATCGACACCGGCTTCGAGCACGGCGGCACCAAGCATGGCGACATCGAAAGTCAACCGCACGACCAGGTTCACGGCCTTGTCGGCGGCGAGAAGATGTTCCCGGAGGCGAGCACGAGGCCATTGCCGGGACTGATGTCGTCACCGGTGACGGCCGGCCTGGATCCCATCTTCTGGCTGCACCACGCGAATATCGATCGGCTGTGGCAAAGCTGGAGGCAGAGCGATTCCCAAAACACGGATCCGGAAGAAGCCAGCTGGAAGAAGGGACCTGCCAGCCTCGGCCAGCACAAATTTGTCGTTCCTCTCCCCGACGGCTCGCAGTGGGAGTACACGCCGGAACAGATGTCGGACTTTGCCGGGGTGGGCTATACTTACAGCGATTTCTCGCCGGCAGGCGCGCCATTGGCGGCCGTCGCCGGCAGGACAGCGACATCACCCGGAGCGGTCGCGATGGCGAGATCGACTGGAGCAGCAGTTGAGGTGCTTGGCGCCAATGCCCAAGCGCTTCCCGTCGCTGGGAAAGGCGCCGAGACCTCCGTCCAGCTTGATGCGCGTACGCATACGAAAGTTGCCGCCAGGCTGGCTGCCGGCCCTGCGCCCGGGGCACGCGCTGAGCAGGTCTTCCTCAATCTGGAGAATGTGCGCGGATATTCCGACGCCACCGTGCTGCAGGTGTATCTGCAGTTTGCGGGGAAGGACGGCGCGCCGTCCTTCGAGCGGCAGGTCGGGAGCATCGGGCTCTTCGGCATCACCAAGGCGACGGAGGGCGATACCGGGCACGCGGGAGACGGCTTGTCGTACGCGCTGAACATTACCAAGCCCTATTCGGAGTTCGCCGGTTCGGGCAATACCGATCTCGCAAAGGTCGGCGTTCGTCTCCAGGCCGTCGCGCCGGTGCAGCAGTCGGCCGACGTGAGTGTCGGCCGCATCAGCATCGTCCGACAGGGCGATTGACGGCCGCTCATGACGCCCGCGGCCTACGAGCGTCTGCAAATCCGTATTCCGCTCACCGTCGCGGCAGCCGCCGCGTGGGCGGCCGTCGTGGCGTTGTCGGACCAGCGCAGGCTCGTCGCCTTCTGCAACAGCGATGTCTGGCCGGCACTGTCGCTCGATCAGCTCGCCCTTGCCATGACGTTCTATTCGCCGGCAAGACTCGCCGGCGAATGGATGCTGATGGTCGCGGCGATGATGATGCCGATGCTCGCGGGCGCTCTTGGGCACGTGCGTGCGCGAAGCCTGCCGCGCCGACGCATGCGGTCGATGGCGCTCTTCATGATCGGATATTGCGCCATCTGGGTTGCCTGTGGCGTTCCCATCGTGCTGGCCGTCCTGGCGCTGCAACTGGTGCAATCATCATCGATCGTCACGATCGCATTGGCGGGATCGCTCGTCCTGGTCTGGCAATTCTCCCCCGGGAAACAGATTTGCCTGAACCACTGCCACGACCAGCCGCCGCTAGCGGCGTATGGGATCAGGGCCGATCTGGCTGCTCTCGGATATGGCGTCACCCAGGGGATCTGGTGTTGCGGAGCCTGCTGGGCGCTGATGCTCGTTCCGTTGGCGACGCAAGGCGGGCATTTGCCGGCGATGGCCGCGACCAGTGCATTCCTGATTGCCGAGCGCCTGGACAAACCGCGGCGCCCGGCGTGGGAGGTGCGATGGCCATCGACCGCTGCCAGGCTGCTATGGTTCAGGCTCGGCCTTTGGCGACGCTCGGAGAGCGCCGGAGTGAAGGCAACCTGATCGGTGCCGACGGCACGCGCGACGACGCGATTCCCGCAGGCGACCGGGCAAACTTTGCCGGCGACACCGCCGCACCGGCAATTTTTTCAAGCTGCCGATGAGCGCGAGCCCGGAAACATCGGGAAATCCAACGAATTGATTTGGCACGCACGTTGCTTGCCCTTCGCGATCGTCTCGAGGGGCCTAACATGCAAGTCACGCCAGGAGCATCAATCTTCGGCTACCAGCCTGCAAAAGCCGGCTCAGCGACCGGTGCATCGAAGCCGTCGGTGACCGACAATGGCGGGCCCTCGCAAGCAAGCGAAGATGGCGCATCGGGCGACAGCAGCGTCGTGCAGGAATTCCTGAAATACGCGAAGATGAATCCCTTCGACCGTATGCGGGCTGCCATTCTGAAGAGCATGAATCTCAGCGAGGCCGACCTCGCCAACATGACCCCGGACCAGAAAGCGGCGGTGGAGCAGAAGATCCGGGACGCCATCGAAAAGGAGCTGGAGAAGAAGGGCCAGCAGCCCGGCAGCCTGGTCGACCAGTCCGCGTAACGACCGCGCATCACCAGTGGAATGTCGCGCCTTTTCCAATCTCGCAATCGAATGCCGTATCCTTGAGAACGGCGTCATTGACGGCGTCCAGGATCATCGTGCGCGCTTCGATCCTGCCGTTTGGGTGCACCCTGAACGACAGGAATTCCCTGACCGCCTTGTCCGGTCTCACCGTGAAATGGGTCGTCGCGAAAGCGATCGTCCCGTCAGGCTGGATCATGTATCCGTCAAACCGCATGCTCGCCTTGACCGGAGGTCCCGCCGCGCCCGTGCCGCGAACTTGACAGGCTGAAAGGTCCACGAGCATGCGAAATTCCTTGCCATCGACGATCGCCTTGTTCAGCGCCGCATAGTCGGCGTTTCCGGGTTCGTCCGCGATCGCGGGGCGCGTCCAGAAGCTTGCTACGATCGCCAGAGCGGCAGCGCAGTTGCGCAGATCATTCGACAAATGTGGCTCCCAGGGATGGCGGCTCTCGGCTGGACCTCGTTTCGCCGGAGCAGGCTTGCGATGATATTCGTCGCTCTAGCCGGCTCCCGACTCGAACTTCACCGCCTCATGATTGGTGATGACCTCTCGAACGACCAGGGCATGCAGCTTCCGGGTAAAGTCCGGATCGAGCCCGCTCTGTGCGGCGAGCATGCGAAGCCGCTTCAATTGCGCCGCTTCACGTCTGGGATCCCGGGATTCCAGTCCATGCCTGGCCTTGAGCTCTCCGATCGCATCCGTGCAGCGAAAGCGTTCTGCGAGCAGGTGCACCATCGCCGCATCCAGATTGTCGATGCTGCGGCGCAGCCTGGCGAGATCGCCGGCAAACTCCTGGTCATCATCCGTCATCGATCGGCACCTCCAGGCAGCGCCGCGGCGGACAACCCGCCCTTCTGCAGAATGAAGCCCGCGATCTCATCGACACCCTGGCCACTCTTCAGATTGGAGAAGATGAACGGTCGCGCGCCTCGCATCCGCCGTGCGTCCGCTTCCATGATCTCCAGATTCGCGCCCACCATGGGAGCCAGATCGATCTTGTTGATCACCAGCAGATCGGATCGCATGATCCCCGGCCCACCCTTGCGCGGGATCTTCTCTCCTGCGGCGACGTCGATGACGTAGACGGTCAGGTCCGCAAGCTCCGGGCTGAAGGTGGCGGCGAGATTGTCGCCGCCCGATTCGACGAAGCAAAGCTCCGCGTCCGGAAACTTCAGGTTCATGTCGTGGATCGCCGCCAGGTTCATCGAGGCGTCCTCCCGTATGGCCGTATGCGGACAGCCACCCGTTTCCACCCCCATGATGCGCTCTGCCGCCAAGGCCTGCGCGCGGGTCAGGATGAGCTGATCCTCCTTGGTGTAGATGTCGTTGGTGATGACGTAGATCTCGTAGAAATCGCGCAGGTGCTTGCACAGCGCCTCGACCAGCGCCGTCTTTCCGGAACCGACAGGGCCGCCGATGCCGACGCGCAGCGGCCCGTTGGTTGCCGCAATGCCGGACGTGCGGAGAGACCTGCTCTCGCGTTCAATCGTCTTCATGAGCGAAACAACCTCGTATATTGGAGCTCGTGTGCGATGGACGCGAGTTCAACCATCAGGCCCGCCGAACCGAGATCGTCGACCGTCTCACGGCTTGCGATTTCACTGCGCGACAGGATCGGCAGCTCGAGCGCCGCGATGGCAAGCTGACCATCGGTCTGGCCGAGAGGCACCAATCGCACGCCCGCGCTCACCAGATTGGCGACGTAGCTGTGCAGGAATGCCGGCAGCGCGATTTCGACGGCAATCCGCTCGCGCGCCGCCCGCGCTCCGAGCAGGACAGCCAGCACGGGCGGGCATTTCGGGTCGGAGAACATGTCCAGAATTCGATCCGGCCAGACGCTGCGAAGGGTCGTAAGGCACGCGGACGATTGCTGGGCGGATTCGAGCACGAATTCGGATGTGCCGCGGGAAGCGGCTGCGAGCTCGGCCAGATCCGGAAGCTGGTCCTCGACGCCCTCGGCCACGCATCGGTAGGCTTCGCTGAAGAAGATGGCTTCGTTTCGGCCGGAGCCATAGCAAAGGTCGGCCTCGAGCCAATCGATCAGGCTGCGCCGATCGGAGACATAGCCGGCCTCCACGGCCCACTCCAGTCCGTGCGAGTAGCTGTAGGCCCCGTTCGGAAACGACGGCGAGAGCCAGCTCTGCAGCCTCAGGAACGCCAGCGCCTGCTGTCCATAACTCTGGTCTGTCATCGCACCACCATGCCGGCAACGCGTCAGTACATGAAATAGCGCTGCGCCATCGGGACCACATTCACCGGCGGACACGTGAGCAGCCGTCCGTCGGCCCGCACCTCGTAGGTTTCGGGATCGACCTCCATGAGGGGCAGCGCGTCGTTGAGGATCATGGAATGCTTGCCGATCGATCGCGTGTTCGAGACCGGCAGGAGTTGCTTGGCCAGGCCCAATTGTCTCGTCGTTTCGAGCGAGGCCTGACTGACGAAGGTCACGGAATTTCTGCCGGGAGAACGGCCAAAGGCGCCGAACATCGGCCGGTAATATTCCGGCTGAGGCGTCGGGATCGACGCATTGGGGTCGCCCATGATCGCGGCGACGATCATGCCGGATTTCAGGACCATGTCGGGCTTGATCCCGAAGAACGCCGGATCCCAGACGACGATGTCCGCGAGCTTTCCGACCTCGACCGAACCGACATGGCGTGACATTCCCTGCACGATGGCCGGATTGATCGTGTATTTCGCGACGTAGCGCCGCGCCCTGAAATTGTCGTTCTGCCCGGTCTCCTCCGGCAACCGCCCGAACTGCTTCTTCATCTTGTCGGCGGTCTGCCATGTCCGGGTGATCACCTCGCCGACGCGCCCCATCGCCTGGCTATCCGACGACACGATCGAGAACGCGCCGAGGTCGTGCAGGATGTCCTCGGCGGCGATCGTCTCCTTTCGGATGCGGCTCTCCGCGAAGGCGACATCCTCCGGAATGCGGCGGTCCAGATGGTGGGTCACCATCAGCATGTCGAGTGCTTCGTCGAGCGTGTTCGCGGTGTAGGGACGCGTCGGATTTGTCGAGGCCGGAATGACGTTGCTCTCGCCGCAGACCTTGATGATGTCAGGCGCATGCCCGCCGCCGGCCCCTTCCGTATGGGCCGCATGGATCGTCCTGCCCTTGAACGCGGCGATCGTGCGCTCGACGAACCCGCCTTCGTTCAGGGAATCGGTGTGGATCATGACCTGCACGTCCATGTCGTCCGCGACAGAGAGGCAGCAGTCGATCGATGCGGGCGTTGCGCCCCAGTCTTCGTGCAGCTTCAGGCCGCACGCGCCGGCTTCGATCTGCTCGACCAGGCCCGCGGGTAGGCTCGCATTGCCCTTGCCGAAAATGCCGAAGTTCATCGGGAACCCATCCAGCGCCTCGAGCATCCGATGGATGTGCCATGGCCCCGGCGTACAGGTCGTCGCCGTCGTCCCTGCGGCAGGTCCGGTGCCGCCACCCATCATGGTCGTGACGCCCGAGAAGAGCGCCTCGTCGATCTGCTGCGGGCAGATGAAATGAATGTGCGTATCCATTCCGCCGGCGGTGATGATCTTGCCCTCGCCCGCGATGATTTCCGTCCCCGGCCCAATGATGATGGAGACACCCGGCTGAATGTCGGGGTTGCCCGCCTTGCCGATGGCCGCAATGAGCCCGTCCCTGATCGCGATGTCGGCCTTGACGATTCCCCAGTGATCGAGGATCAGCGCGTTGGTAATGACCGTATCGACCGCCCCCTGCGCGCGCGTGAGCTGCGATTGTCCCATGCCGTCGCGAATGACCTTGCCGCCGCCGAACTTGACCTCCTCGCCATAGATCGTGAGGTCCCTCTCGGGCTCGATGAACAGGTCGGTATCCGCCAGGCGCACCTTGTCGCCGACCGTAGGGCCGAACATCTGCGCATAGGCCGCGCGGCTCATCGTGTGGGGCATGTCTTCCTCACCTTATTCGTTGGCGCCGGACGCACCGGTCGCCGATTCCAGAGGTCCCATCACGCCGCCGCTGAAGCCGTAGATGCGCCGCGCTCCGGCAAACGGGATCAATGAGACCTCGCGCGACTGGCCCGGCTCGAACCGCACGGCCGTCCCGGCCGGGATATCGAGGCGACACCCACGGGCAGCGGATCGATCGAACGCGAGTGCGGCGTTCACTTCGGCGAAATGATAATGGCTGCCCACCTGGACCGGCCGATCGCCGGTGTTGGCTACGGCAATCGATGGTCCGGTCCGGTCCCCGTTCAGGACGATGTCGCCGTCAGCCGGAATGACCTCCCCGGGAATCATGCCACGCCTCCAAGCAGCAGCAGCCCGACAAGCCCGGCGCATACGCCCGCCGCGCGAAGCAAACTTCTTCTGGCCGCGTTTCCTCCTGAGAACCCGATGACCATGCCGGTCAGGAGAAGAGCGGCGGTCGCCGTCGTGAAGCCGATCACGTAGGGAACAAGCATCGCAGCGGCGTCAGTTCCGTGGGCGTGACCATGGAAGAACGCAAACAGGCCGACGGCCGCCGCGCCGAGCATGACGGGTATCCTGAATTCGAACGCAACGAACGCTCCCAGCGCCACCACCGAGAGGCTGATCGCCGCCTCCACAAAGCCCATCTGAAGTCCCGCGCTTGCGGCGGCGAAGCCGCCCAGCATCGCGATCAGAAAGGTCAGCGGCCACACGGCTCTCGCGGATCCGCCCACAAGCGCGCTCCACGTTCCCACCAAGGTGATCGCAATCAGATGATCCGCGCCGCTGAACGGATGGACGAGACCGGCGTCGAACGAACTGCCCGCGCCCGGAATGGGATGAGCGAAGGCCGGCGCCGCAAGCAGGCTCAACGCGGCGACGCAAATCGGGATGATACGCATCATCAGCTCCTATCGGATCGGGTTGTGCACCGGGACAAGCTTGGTCCCGTCCGGAAACGTCGCCTCCACCTGGATCTCGCGGATCATTTCCGGGATGCCCTCCATGACCTGGTCGCGGCGCAGCAGCCGGCCGCCTTCGGACATGAGATCCGCGACCGATCGTCCGTCGCGGGCGCCTTCCATGATGGCATCCGAAATCAATGCGATGCTTTCGGGATAATTCAGCTTGACGCCGCGCGCGAGCCGGCCGCGCGCAACGATCGCGGCGAGGGCTATCATCAGCTTGTCTCGTTCCCGTGGCGTCAGATTCAAGATGCTCCTCCCACTTGGCCGCGCTGCTAACAGGACCACATCTTCGGCACTCCGAAGGGACCGGATCCGAGCTCATGGTCGAGTTGATCGAGGAAGCGGCGCAGACCTCGCCTGAGATCCACGCTTGCAATCGCGGCGACCCGGACGACGATGATCGCGCCCACGATCGTGACGCCGCACGCGCATTCCAGCGAAGCACCGATCTCGCGCAATCTCTCGAGCCGGGCCTCAAGGCCCGGACCGAAATAGATCATCGTCGCAATAGCCTTCCAGTTCGAGAGCAGCGCCGTCTTCCGAAGCTGCAGGAGCGCCTGGTCGGAGGCGAGGAAGCCATCTGCCCACACCAGACGGCCGTCGACCCTGACGCGCCAACTGTCCAGGATATGTCCGGCAAGAACCTCCTCGCCGCTCTCGATGCGGCCAAGAACCAGCCATTCGAGGGCAATCAATTCGGTGCCCGAGCACACATCGATCTCGGTGTGCCGCGCGATGCGCGCCTGGTTGAAGACGATGGTCTCTTGCGGAAGCCACGCAAGCCGGGCATTTCCCTCAGCCCTTAACCGCGTCCGGATTCGGGCGGGCCGATCCAGCGCGCGATAGACCTTCTCCGCGGCCTGCGTGGTCACCGCGACCGACGCGTTGCCTTGAGCGACCACCTCGATCCTGATCTCGTCGCCACCCGCGACACCGCCCGAGGTATTAATGAGGACCGCCTCCTTGCGCCGGCGATCGTCGACATTCGGGAAGGCAACGGCCATCGGAAACTTCTGATAGACGTCGATGATCTCCGTGCCGTTTGCGGCGCCGGAGAACACCACGCGAGCTTCCCCGACAGCGCGCTGCAGATCGAATTTTTCCGTGGCGCCCTGCCCTTCTCCCGGATGGCCGGGATGAGCCGCGGATGTCCCGCGAGAGCGCTCATGAATTGCTTCAAACATCCGTCTCGGGGCTCATGATTGACCGTGTGTGTCTCGCATATCGGCGAGGGAGAGGCCGGGCGTGGAACGGCAATGCCGACCACGCCCGGACCTCATGTCGCGAAACCGGGATCAGAAACCCGCAAGACCCTGGGAGCCATTGTACGGGATCTTGACGCTGCCGATCTCCTTCAGCGAACCGTCCGGCTGGGTGCTGTAGCTGACCAGCTTCGAGGCGTTGCCGTAGATCTGATAGAGATAGGCGCCGTCCGGCGAGATCCAGCTATCGCTGGGACCGCTCGTCACGGTTCCGTTCAATCCCCTCGCGGTGCCGTCGCCGGGCACCTTCGGACACGCCGGATCGCACGCAATCTCCAGGCCGCTACCGTTGATGCGGTAGCTACTGATGTTGCTGTAGCCGAAGTTCGTTGCGTAAATCGTGCGATCATCGGGCGCGATGGCCAGCCAGCACAGCTCGGACGGCAGGCCCGCGCTGGTGTCGATCTTGACGAGCTGGCCGATCTTGATCGAGCCGTCCTTCTCGATGGTGCAAATGGAGCATCCGTCGCCGACGGCATAGCCGATCACGAACGTATTCGGACGCTGATTCAGGAACGCGATGTAGAACGGAGAACCGCCCTTCGCATCGTAGAACCTGGCCGTGCCGAGCGAGCCGTCCTTTTGCAGGGCGAACACGGCAAGGCCGTCCGGATCCGGTGCATTCGACGCAATCGAGTGCAACGCACCGCCGGCGCGCTGGACCCAGAGAATCGGCGAGCCGTCGGGATACAAGCCGGTGAGCGCGATCGGCTCATCGAAAGTGGTGCCGACAAGCACAAGCTCCTCGTTGGGCGAGACCACGACCATGGTGGAGACACGATTCCGCTTGCTGTACGTGTTCACCGTGTATCGCTCGGGCCGCGTCTTGAGCATGCCTTCGGCATCGACCGACATCAGCCGAAGGTGATCCGGTCCGAACGCGTGCAGCACGAAGAGGGTGCGCGTCGACGGAGCGAAAGCCAGCGATTTGGCCGTGCCGCTCCTGCCCTCGACCGGGTTGCCGGTCGACTTCACGTCGAGCAGCGTGAGACGACCGTCGCTCTCCAGGCGGAAGCTCGAAACGGAATTGTCTCCGCCATTGGTCGCAAACAAAAAGCGCCGATCGGATGTAATGATGACGCTTCCTGCACCCTCGTAAGAGTTGGGCGCGCTGTCCTGGCCGCTGATCGGCTTGAATTCACCGGAGCCGGCGCCGCCCGTCTTGATACGCGCGACCTCGGCCAGCTTGCCGTCCGCCTGCCGCGTGTAGTGGATAATGGCGTTGTCGATCTCATTGGTCTGGATATAGAGATGGCCAGTCTGCCCCTTCGACATTCCCATCTCGCTCGCCGTCGCTTCTTTAGCCATCTCTCGCTCCTTTGATGATTGGCTTTGGTAAATCGAATGACTTTCGGTGACCTGCACCATCGCTATGGCTTCAACGGAGGGTATCCATCGATGTAAACCCAGTCGGACGTCCGCACGGGCACATGGCACGCCTGGCATTGCGCCTTGTAATTCGTCGTCGTCGTTTTTGAACGATCGCCCGCGTCGAACCACGACCATCCCCAGCCGTCGCCCCACAGCGCGCTCTCCGGGTGACGGTTCGACGTGTCCTTCACCATGACGAACCATCCCTTCAAAGCATCGGCGCGGCTGACGGTGCCGGTCGTCATTTCCGAGGTTGCCGCCTTGAACACCTCCTTGACCAGCACCGCACCGTCCGGGAAGCGCCTGTCCTTCCGATAGGCGTCGATCACTCCCGGCGAGGCGTACACGACGTGAAGCTCCTTCGAGCCGTGAGTGTCGTCTGCCGCGATCGCCCAGCTTCCGAGGATCTGATAGGTCGTACGATAGTCATCGGGCACGTGCAGATGCCTGTCGCGGTCGGCGACACTCGCACCGGCCGAAACGCCATCCGCCGCATTCGCCGGCAGCTGTGATTGCCTGACCACGGCCGCGACCCCAAGGATCACGACGACGGCGACACAGGCGGCTTTGAGGATTTTCATGCCGATCTTCCGCCGATCACGCGGTCACCGCGCGTCCTTGTCGTCCAGCAGCGGATAGAACTGGGTCCAGACCTCATCCTTCTTGGCGTTGGCGATATGGCAGTAGGCGCACTCGTCCTTCGACTTCACCTTGGCCGTCGGCGCCTTCGGTTCGTGGTGATTGAAGTTGAAATAGCCCCACCCGTTGGTGTCGGCGAAGCGCTTCGAGTCCTTGACGGTCACGTCGGCGCCGTTCCACTTGCCCGGGAAGTAGCCACGTCCCGACGCTTCCGTTCGCGAGCCGTCGGCATTCTCCTGCGGCAACGTCAGCTGCAGCTCCTTGAACAGGATCGTCCCCTCGGGGAATTCGCCGGTCTTCTTGTAGATCGCGTACGAGCCCGGCTCGATATAGACGTTGTGGAATTCCGGGAAGTTCGCCTGTCCGCCGTTGAGGGCATTTGGCGTCAGCGGCGAGCCGACATAGACCCACTCGTGGAAATTCTTCGGCAGGAGCAACTGCCCGTCCGCGGTGTATTCCGGCAGATAGCGCGTATTGCTCTGGGCATTGCTATCCCTAAGCGATCCGAAGAACAGAATCGTTGCGACCGCACTGCCTACGATGACCGCCGCTGCTGCCTGGACTCTCACGCGCATTGTCTTCTCCCGCGACTGCGGCCGAACGCGCGAGGCGCCGGCACGATTGACCTGTCGAGAGATGACTTAGCCAGTCGCGGAAGATCCTGCGCGCTGGGGATTGCTTCCGCTTTGGCCATCTTGATGCATTCCGTGCCGAACCTGCGATCGGTGAAGAGGTTGACGCTGCGGAAGCAGGACGCGCGACCCCAATCGGCGCCGCGATCGCGGCGCGGACGGCCATGGAAGCGACCGAGAGGGTGCAAGGTCAGCGGGTGAGGTCTGAAAGCGGGGCTGTTCTCAGGGGGCGCTCGCGGCAGATCCGGTAGTTGTCCTGCCAGGGACGAAGCCGCTCGAAAGCCGCGCTCGCCGCCAGCACGTCGAAGTCGGCGTTTCGCCGACCTATGATCTGCATCCCGACCGGAAGCCCGTCGGACAGACCCGCCGGAATCGAGGCTGCCGGATGGCCCGTAAAGTTGACGAAGTAGGTCAGGGCCCATCCGATCAGAGGATCTATCTCGACACCATTGATCGACTTCGGCCCAGCCGTGTTGCCGTCGCTGGCGTTGTCGACCGGCGGGCACGCGACGGTCGGCGTGACCAACAGATCGAATCTTTCAAGGACGTTCTGGAAGGCATCGTAGACCTCCGACCGGACGGCCTGGTCGCGGAAGAAATCGAGCCCCGACATGCGATTGGTCTTCTCGACCCAATCCATGTATTCAGGCGGAAAGTCGTCGCGATGCTTGCCGAACAGATCGATTCCGTCGCGCTTCATGTTCTCGATCGCCTGCAGGTTCAGAAGCATGTAGAGACGCGACCAGACGTCGCTCAGCTCCCGTTGCGAGCGAACGATGCCGAGCTTCACCTCCTCGACGTGAGCACCGGCTTCCTCGAACGCCTGTACCGCGCGGCGGACCGTCGCCGCGACTTTTCCGTCGACCGGAAAGACGTCCAGATCCGGACTATAGGCAATCTTGAGGCCACGGATCGAACGACGGGTCGCCGCGGTGAAGTCGACGGGCGGCTCGATCAGGCTGAAGGGATCTCGCGGATCAGGGCCGGCAAGTACGTTCAACGCGATTGCGGCATCTTCGACCGTCCGCGTGATGGGCCCTTCGAACAGGAACGGAGAGTCGGCCACGCCGAACGCGTTGGGACGCACGAGGAACGGCACGCGTCCGAACGACGCCTTGTAGCCATAGACTCCACACCAGGCGGAGGGGATCCGTATCGAGCCGCCGGCGTCCGTACCTTCTGCAATAGGTAGCAGTCCATCGGCGACCGCCGCGGCGCTTCCTCCGGATGAGCCACCCGTGTTCTTGGCAAGATTGAACGGGTTGCGCGTGGGACCAAAGAGGTAGTTGTCGCAGGTGCCTCGGAATCCCATGAGGGGGCTGTTGGTCTTGCCGAGGAACACGGCGCCGCCACGCTTCTCCATGCGCTCGCAGAACACGCAGTAACCGTTCACGACGTGATGCTTGAGCGCGCGGATGCCGCCCAGGCTTGCAGGCCAGCCCGGCTTGAAGTCGAACAGATCCTTGAGCGCCGACGGGATGCCGTGCAGCGGTCCCCACGACTCGCCGGCAACCAATGCGCGCTCGGCCTCTTTTGCCCTCGCGCGGGCGCCGTCGAAATCGAGATAGACTAGCGCATTCAGGCTCGGGTTGCGCGCTTCGATGCGCCGGATGAACGCATCGACCACGTCAACCGGCGACAGATCACGTCGCCGGATGCGAGCTGCCAGTTCGTGCGCGGTGAGGTAAGCGAGTTCGTCGGAATGCAAGGGCTGGCTCACGCTCGACATCGTCTCCTCCTTCTGAACCACTTCAGGACGAAGCCGCATTTGACATTGAAACAGTTCTTGCCTGCGCAGCCGTGATTGCTTCGTCTTTCGCAATCTTGATGCATTCGCCGCGACGGCCATCGACAAGGCATCGCTCAGGGTTCATGTGCGCTGACGTGGGCTGCAGGTTACGCCGACGCGCGTTGGCACATCCTGCGCGTCACCGCACAAGGGCACGCTTCCATGGACCGACCTCCCGTTTCTCGCGGCTTCAAATCCAGGCGACAGACACCCGAAGCCGCCCGGCTGCCACCGGGTCAGTATCTGACGACCGACTTCCCGGTGCTGTCCGCCGGACCCACGCCGGATATCCGTGTCGCTGACTGGAAGATTTCGCTTCAACTCGGCGGATCGTTGCTGGGGAAATGGACCTGGGACGAATTCGAGGCACTGCCCCAGACCACGATCACGGTCGACATTCACTGCGTCACCAAATGGACGAAGCTCGGCACGGTCTGGCAGGGCGTCAGCTTCGACGATCTTCTGAAGGTGGTCGGGGTGAGCGAGCCGCCGAACGCCTATGTCATGGCGCATTGCGACGGCGGATACACGACGAACCTTCCGGTGACCGACCTGGTCGCGGGAAAGGCGATGATCGCGACCCGCTATGAGGGCCTGCCGCTCGCCCCGGCGCACGGCGGCCCCGCGCGACTCCTGGTGCCGCATCTCTACTTCTGGAAGAGCGCAAAGTGGCTGCGAAGGCTCCGCTTCATGCCCAAGGACGAGCCCGGGTTCTGGGAATCGCGTGGTTATCACAATTATGGCGATCCCTGGCGGGAGCAACGTTATGACGGCGATTGATGCGCCTCTGCAGCAGCCCAGGATCGCGTGGCAGACCGGTCGCGTGCAGGCCATCGTGGCTGAAACAAGCCGGGTGAAGAGCATCATCCTGCAGCCGGCCAACTGGTCCGGGCACTGGCCCGGCCAGCACGTCGACATCCGTCTCACCGCCGATGACGGCTATCAGGCCGAACGAAGCTACTCGATCGCATCGCCCCCGGAAGAAAAGCGGCTCACTCTCACCGTCGAACGGGTCGAGGACGGTGAGGTGTCGTCCTATCTCCTCGACGAATTGCAGGTTGGCGACGCTCTCGAATTTCGGGGACCCATTGGGCGGCATTTCATCTGGAGCCAAACGCGCGGTGGACCGATTTGCCTGGTCGCGGGCGGTACCGGGATTACGCCTTTGATGGCCATGTTGCGCCACCGCAGGAGGTCGCTCGCACGCATACCGGCATCATTGATCTATTCGGCACGCAGCCTTGCCGACGTCGTGTATCGGGATGAACTCGATACGATGGCTCGCGGCGATCGCGACCTCCGCCTGGTCTATGCGCTCACCCGCGAGCATCCGAGCGACTGGAACGGACATCGGGGACGGGTCAACGAGGCGCTGCTCGCAGAGAACAGCTTTACGCGCGAGCAGAATCCCACGTTCTTCATTTGCGGTCCCACCGGGTTTGTCGAGGGCATCTCGAGCATGCTCGTGAAGCTCGGCTTCGACCCTCTCGCCATAAGAACCGAGCGTTTCGGGCCAACAGGAGCATGATCGCCATGGCAGACAACATCGCCGACCTCATTCTTGGCGGTGACCCCGGCACACACTTGCTTCAAGAAGCCTTTGCCTTTGACATCACCCTGACGAAGATCCGGTGCGCGGCATGCAACACCGTGTCCTGCCTTGGCTCTCTCGCCGTCGACGGCGGGCCGCTGGAGGCGCTCGTCAAATGCGCCGATTGCGGAAGCGATCTGATGAAGGCGACGCGCACTCAGAGGGGATGTGTCCTTGAAATGCACGGTGCCCGGCACCTGTACTTCTGAATGCCGCGCCCGATCGCCCGCCAAGCCCCGAAATCAAAGACCCGCCATGCACGGTGAAGACATCCACCTCGCTGAAATCGAGCGCCAGATTGCCGCCACGGCGGCGAAGCTTCGCGAGCTGATTGAACAGTCCGCCTCACATCTCGCCGCGATGAGCGAAGAGCTTGTCGGCCAGCGAATTGACGATCAGGCCGCACGGCTCGAGATTCTGATCAGGCGCCGCGACGAGCTCCTCAGAGCCAGATCCGGCGAAGACTGAAAAGGACGGCCGGGGCAGATCGGGAAGCGTCAGCCGTGAAATTTCAACCCGTCGACGATCTTGTCGATCACCTTGCGCTCGGCGCGCATGGAAATCCCAACCAGATTCAGGTCTGTGCGGGAAACGGCCTTCACGACTTCGCGGTTGGCGGCATCGTGAGTGGTCGTGAACATGTCCTCGGTATAGAGCCCCGGCGTCACCCCGCGAGACAGTGCGCGATCGAGCGCGCGTGACAGCGCCGCGCGGTCGGCGCCATAGATCAGGATGGGCTGGCCGATCAGCGGCAGATATTTCGTCCCGGAGCCGTCTTCGTAGGGGTCGCCGATGCAGGCCGGAAAAGCCGCCGCGATCCCGCCGGCGAGGAAAGAGGCCACGTTCAGCTTCTGCCACGGCTCAAGGTCGGTGCGGACCACGACCGCGATCTTGGTGTCAAATTGCATGACGGATTTATCGCTATTCCTCAGCGCTCGCGAAGAGCGAAAGAGCCCTTACTCCATGCTTGCGCGCATCGAACGCTTTTGCAAGTGGGCCACTTCCGCGGACGCCCTTCGGGTGCAAACCGATTATATCGATTTCACCTCGCCGCCGTCCATCCGCAATGCCGAGCCGGTCATCCAGCGCGCGCCGGGCGATACGAGGAACGCCATCAACTCGGCGATCTCTTCCGGCTCGCCGTAACGCGCGATCCCGGCGTCCTTGGGAAACTTCGCCGTGGCTTCCTCGACGGTCATGTTGTGCAGGGGCGCCCAGTGCTCGAGGTAGGAGCGGCGGCGGCCCGTCATCACCGGCCCCGGCAGGACGCTGTTGACCTGGACGCCATCACTGATTCCCTTGTCGGAGAACGCCTTTGCCAAGGCGACGATTGCAGCGTTGATGGTGCCGACCGCGGCATAGGGCGCCTTGGGGAAAGAGGCCGAGTTTCCCGACATCAAGACCACCGCCCCCTTTGCGGCCATGAGCGACGGCCAGGCGGCGATCGTGAGCCGCCGGGCGCCATGCAGCTTCAACGCCAGTCCGGCGTCCCACTGTGCCTCCGTCGTCTCGAACAGATCGACCTGAGGTACCGCGCCTGCGATATTGAGCAGGGCATCGATCCGGCCGAACGCCGCCAAGGTCTGGTCGACGACAGATTGAGCGGCACGAGGTTCGGCCAGATCGGCGTCGATCACCAGCACCCCGGCGCCGGCGGCCCTGACCGCCTTTGCGGTGTCCTCGAGATTGGCGCGGTTTCGTGCGACCAGGGCAAGCGCCGGGAAATCGCGCGCCAGGCGCACCGCGGTCGCCCGGCCGATTCCCTGGCTCGCCCCCGTCACGATC
This sequence comes from Bradyrhizobium sp. 613_E4_N2_2, assembly GCF_052075995.1. Classification (NCBI taxonomy): domain Bacteria; kingdom Pseudomonadati; phylum Pseudomonadota; class Alphaproteobacteria; order Hyphomicrobiales; family Nitrobacteraceae; genus Bradyrhizobium; species Bradyrhizobium sp. 613_E4_N2_2. The sequence goes on along the minus strand of NZ_CP197234.1, from coordinate 1,048,578 downwards.
GCGACTGATTTCGACATATCAACCCTCCCCAATACCAAGCTTGTAAATATCAGTCGCGAACGACGACCATCTTTCCGACCGCCTCGTTCGCCTCCATGACGCGATGCGCCTCGCGAATCTCGTCGAAGCGAAAGACCCGCGCCGGCTTGACGTCCAGCCGGCCGGCTGCGGCGTCGGCGGCGATTTCCCTCAGCGGCACGTCGGAGAGCGGGAACCCGGGCGTGCCGAACACGAAGCTACCGAAGAAGGTCAGGTAGACGCCGCTCGGCATCTGCAGCAGCGGGTTGAAATCCGGAATCGGATCAAGCCCGCCGAGCCAGCCGGCGAGACAGGAGCGGCCGCCGCGGCGAAGCATGGCGAGGGAGTCGAGCACGACGCTGTTGCCGACGAGGTCCAGGACTGCGTCGACCTGCTTCGCCTCGGGCAGATGCTTTGAGAGATCGCGCCGTTCAATTTCGCACCGCGCGGCTCCGAGCTTCTCCAGCATCGCAAAGCGCTCCCGGCTGCGCGTCGTCGCGATGACCCGCGCGCCGGCATTGACCGCGAGCTTGAGTGCCGCCTGACCGAACGAGGACGTCGCTCCGCGGATGACGAGAAGCTGACCTTTCGCGAGATCGAGATTTCGAAAGAGACAGGTCCATGCCGTCGCGAAGGTTTCGGGGATCGCTGCGAGCTCGGCCCATGGCAAATCCGCATCGATCGATGCGACATTCGAGACCGGCGCACGCGTGTATTCGGCGTAGCTGCCGTTGATGGTCCGGCCGAGACCGCCCATCAATGCGGCCACCTTTGCGCCCACCGGAAATTCGCCGCCCGGGCACGACTTCACGAGACCGACGCATTCGATACCGCTGATCGGCGCCGCTTCGGCCCATTCACCCCGGCGCATGTGCATTTCCGCATGATTGATGCCGAATCCCTTGACTTCGATGACGGCATGACCGGGCTGCGGCTCCGGCTCCGGAACGTCCCGATAGACGAGGCTGTCCAGGCCGCCGAATTTTTCAAGGACGATAGCGCGCATGATGGCTCTCCTGACGTTTCTCGCGGCGAGGGAAGCGACCGTTACCTATTCGAATTCAGCTGGCCAAGAAACTCACCGATCGCCGCTGCGATCTCCCGCGCGTGAGTCTCGAGCGCAAAGTGCCCTGTGTCGAAGAAGCGCACTTCGGCGCCCGGCATGTCGCGCTGAAACGCCGTCGCGCCCGCCGGCAGGAAAAAGGGATCGTTCTTGCCCCAGACCGCCAGGAAGGGCGGCTTGTGCTTGCGGAAGTAGGCCTGGAATTCCGAATACAAGGCGACGTTGGTCCTGTAGTCGCCGAAGAGATCGAGCTGGACCTCGTCCGCGCCTGGGCGCTCGAGATAATGGTTGTCCAGCGTGTATCCGTCAGGGGAGACCAGGGAGACGTCAGGCACCCCGTGGGTGTATTGCCAGACCGTCGTCTCCGGCGAAAGGAATGATCGCAGCGCCGCCCGATTCACTTGCGATGCATCTTGCCAGTAAGCCCGGATCGGGCTCCAGCCTTCGCTCAATCCCTCCTCATAGGCATTGCCATTCTGCGAGATGATGGAAACGATGCGTTCGGGATGTCGAAGGGCCATCCGAAAGCCCGTCGGCGCGCCATAGTCGAAGACGTAGAGCGAGAAACGGGCGAGTCCGATGACTTCCGTAAATCGTTCGATCACCTGCGCCAACGCGGCGAACGTATAGGCAAAGCTCTCGGGGGCCGGCATGTCGGACTGGCCGAACCCGGGCAAATCCGGCGCCACCAGTCGGAAGCGATCCGAGAGCGCCGGGATCAAATCGCGGAACATGTGGCCAGCGGTCGGAAATCCGTGCAGCAGCAGCAAGGCGGGCGCGTCAGCCCGACCAGCCTCCCGGTAAAATACGTTCAGTCCGTCCACGTCCGCCTTGCGGTATCGAATGCTCGTCATTTGTGGTCCCTCCCTCGACACCTGTTGCGCCCGGTGAAATCGATGATCCGATGGCGGCCGATCCGAGGCGGTCTCACCTGGACATTCGTGACTCGGGACGATCCGGTTACAGACTCCCCGGGGATTTCTGCCCGTACGAGACGGCCTGTCGCCTCCTCTGCCCGATCTATCGCCCCTCGGATCTATTCATTCGAACTCCCTGCGATAGTCCGTAGGAGTCCAACCCGTCGCTTTGCGAAAGGCGGAGCTGAAGGAGCTCGTTTGCGCATAGCCCAGGCTGAGTGCGATGTCCGTAATCGATACCGCGCGATCCGCCAGCCGCAGCTTGGCGAACTCCATGCGTCGCTGCACCTGATACTGGTAGGCCGGGATTCCGAACGACTTCTTGAAAGCGCGGCAGAAGTGGTGAACGCTGAGCCTGACGAGCTCGGCGAGCGTGAGGAGGCAGACCTGTTCTCCCAGATGCCCCTCGACGTACTCGACCACGACACGCTTCTGCCAACCCGCGAGACCTCCACGACTGACCGCTGCCGGTTCGCGAACAACATCGTGATCAGACCTGGAAAGCTCGTGGGCGAGCACGCCGCAGAGCGCCTCGAGGTAAGGCGCGCAATTCGTCTCTGCGCTCTCGATCGCCTTCTTCAATTTGGAGGCGGTCTCCCAGACCAGCGGATCCTCGAAGTATATTCTTGGCGCGAGCCCGGCCGCGCCGTCGTCGGACTTGTGAAACGCGGCGGGATCGAAGTAGAGGAAGGTCACCTGCGCCGACGAGGCAGTCTCATGCCATTCCCGATAAGCGCGTCCCGCCGGGACAAAGGTCAGCCTGTGCTCGGAGCCTCGCAGCTTCGACGAGCAGAGGCCATCGATTGAGGTCTCACCGCTTTTCCGCGCTCCCTCGTTGTACAACGCCAGGAGATGTCTCGATCCCTGAAAGCGAAATTCAATCCTGTTTCCGACCGGGAGGTGAACGCTCTCCGAAAACCACCAGCGCCAGCCGATCCCAAGGCGCTTCACCGGCTCGGAAGGCGTTATGCTGACCGTCGGATGAAGCGCCGCGTCGGACGGCCTGGAAGACAGTGTCTCGTCCACCGGCCGGATTGGCGAAGCGGAGACCGCCATCCGTGGCGTGGTCTCACTCGAATTTGATACGTACATCCCCATCGTCGTCGCCCTGTTCTGTGCTCCGGATGGCCGCGTCCAATCGTCAACGAATTTCTGCACGGAGGAGATGCCCTGATCGCCTGGATACGGGCGTTGAAGCCGCAAGCTGCACGTGGCGTTACCTCTCCGGTCAAGGCGCGCTGCCAACGCCGGCTGGCAGCACCGCACAGGGGCAACATGCTTTTCATCGCGCTGGCGGACAATCTCACGCTTGTGCTGTTCCGGCCCATACTTAGGTATGGGTCGCGTGCAGGGACGGCGCCGAGATGATTCAGCACGAGATGCCAGTCCCGGAGGCGAAGCTTCAGCCCTGGAGTTGGAGCGCTTCGGCCATTCGCACGAGCATTGCCGCGGTTCTTGCCCCGAGCTTCCGCATCACGCTGCCACGATGCATCTTGACTGTCGCTTCGCTGATCGAGAGCTCGCTGGCGACCTGCTTGTTCATCAGACCGGATGCCACCAGCGTCATCACTTGCCGCTCGCGCGTGGTCAGCAGTGCAAACTTCTCCTGCAACTGCGCCAGGTGCGCGCTGTCGTCGCGCCGATCGATGTCCTTTCGGATCGCGGCCGTGATCGCATCGAGAAGATCCTGATCCCGTATCGGCTTGGTGAGAAAATCGACCGCCCCCAGCTTCATGCCTCTTACCGACATGGGAATGTCGCCAAAGGCGGTCATCAGGATCACCGGGATTCCGACATTGATTTTCGTCAGGTACTCCTGCAGCTCCAAGCCACTCGTGCCGGGCAATCTGACATCGAGCACCAGACACGCAGGGGCGTCAGACAGTTCAACCTTCAGGAAGTCCGAAGCAGATCCGTACAGGGCGACCTTGTAGTGCAGGGACTCGAGCAGGTCGCCAAGGGACTCGCGAACCGCGCGGTCATCGTCGACGATATGAACAACGCCGGAGGGAGGCATGTCTACCGGCTTTCCGACGTCTGAACCGCCTGGCGAAGCGGGAGAGCGAAGGTGAACTTCGCTCCGCACCTCCCGTTTTCTTCCACCCATAGCTGTCCTCCGTGGAGTTTCACTATCTTGCGGCAGATCGACAGTCCCAGACCGAGTCCCGCTCCCTTCGTCGTATAGAGCGTCTCGAAGACCCGCTCTCTATCAGCCGGGCTGATGCCGCCCCCCGTATCCGCGATTGCCACGGAAATCATACCATCGGCGACCCCCGAAGAGAGGGCCAAAATGCGGTTCCCGTCCTCGACCCCGGCCATGGCCTCGATCGCATTGCGCACGAGATTGAGCGCGACCTGCTGGACCTGAACACGGTCTGCTTCGACACGCGGCGATGATCGATCGAAGTCGGTACGGACGATGACCCCGGCCCGCTCGATTTCCCTGTTCGACAGAAGCAGAACCTCCGCAACCGCATCGTTGATATCGAACTCGGCAAAATGGACCTGCGTGCCCCGCACCAGAGAGCGGACCCCGGTCACAACCTCCGCAGCTCGACGCGCCTGCCTGATGATGCGCGCGACCGATTTCCGGGCCTCCCCGGCTTGAACGGGATCCCGGGCGAGCCATCGGAGGCAAGCTTCCGCGCTCATGATCATGCCCGTCAGCGGCTGATCGATCTCGTGAATGATCGAGCCGGCGAGCTCGCCAAGGGACGTCAGACCCGTCGCCCGCGCAAGCTCGTTTCGCGCGTCGGCGAGAGCCTGCTCCGCCGCCTTCCGTTGCGACACATCCGTGATGATGCCTTCCAGCTCGAGGTCTCCCGTGGGCCCCTCATCGAATTGCCCGACGGCCACGACATGCAACGTCTTGCCGTCCCGGTGAACCACCCGGTACTCGTGGGTGAATGGCGACTTTGTGCTGATCGCCTCGGTGAGGTCCTGCTCCAGCGCGGGATAATCCTCGGGGTGGACCCGGCTCCTGAACACCTCGAAGGGCACGGGGTTTACGTCCAGGTCGATATCCAGGATGCGGTAACATTCGCGCGATCCGCGGGAGAGCAGGGTCCGCGTGTTCCAGCGATAGCTGCCCATCCCGCCGATCTGCTGACCTCTGACCATCCACATATTGGTCTCGCGCAGCGCCTCGAACAGGCGGACGGATTCGAATGAGACGGCGGCCTGATTGGCCAGCATGGATGTCACCCAGACGCATCGCGGCGTGAAGATCTCCGCATCTCCATCCGCTTCGAGATAGAGAACGCCGATCGCCCAGTGCTGGTGAATCAACGGCAGGCACAGCTGCGCTATCTTTCCAGACGGCGGGTTTGCGGGATCGATCAGTGCCGAGCTCTCCGCGCCGGCTTGCCTCACGACCGTTTGCTTTCGATCGAGCACCTGTTCGGCAAGGTCGCTCGGCAGGCGGAATTCGGCGTGCGGCGGGAAGGAGGCAAGGAAGTTCGCCCTCTCGCGCGGGAAGCTCGCATCGGCCTTGGCAAGCAGCTCTCGTTGCCCGCTGAGCAGGATCGCCCCCCGACTGGCCCCGGAGTAGCTCAGCGCCTCCATGAGGAGAGCCTTGGCCAATCCCTGATAGCTGATTTCTCTCGAGATAATCTGAAACGCCTTTGCGACCAGATCGAGTTCGTGCGTCTCGTTATCAAGCCTCATACCGAGATGTCTCGTCGTGAAAATCATTTCCAGACGTCTCGACGCATCACCCCGCCGCTTGCGTATCGAGGGGTGGGACGAGAGCGCGTCAGTACGCCGCAACATGTAACGGGACTTGCGAACGTTGCCAAGTTTGGTCGCGAGAGCCGCGGTTCACGAGCCCGCGCCATGCACGTCGTTGCGCATTCGCCCGATTTTTTCGAAGCAGGTGTAACCGATGCGACGTTTGCTCCGAATGTCTACGAAAGTGCGGAGCAGCGGCATTGCGCCCCGCTGGCCGTCGGCATGACTCGCTTGCCGCTCAGCCTTAATCGGGGCGCCGAGACACTGCCGCGCAGGCCTGCATCGGCAAGGAAACAGGAATGATGACCGCGGACTCTCCGAAGACAGAACGCCTGAATGCCCTCTCGGACGCGGTTTTTGCAGTCGTTATTACAATTCTCGCCCTGGACCTGCGCCCGCCGCACGCTCCGAGCCTCGATGCTCTGTTCGAACTCTGGCCGACCGTCATCGGCTACGCAGTCAGCTATCTCTTCATCGCCATCGTCTGGGTGAACCATCACCATCTTCTGCACTATGCCAGCGCGGCGACGCCCCGATTGATCTGGGGAAACTTCGCTCATCTGTTTTCAGTATCGCTTCTGCCGTTCTCGACAGCCTGGATCGCGAGCTCAAAGCTGGCGCCCCTGCCCGTCACCGTCTATGCCGGCGTATTCGCCCTGGTGAACGCGACCTATCTGCTGCTGTGCTGGGAAGCCGTCGACCGGCCGGCGATCGAGGCGATCCCGGACAAGGCGCGCATGATGATGCGGATGCGATCCTTGACCACCCTGTTCGGCTTCCTCGCCGCGGCGGCCGTCTCGTTGCACTATCCCATTCTCGCGCTGGCCATGATCTGCATCTGCCTTGCCGTGTATCTCAAGCCTCAGGTCGCAGGACACGGGCCGCATCCTGCTTCAGCAGATACAACGATACCGCAAGCAGCACGACATCCTTCATCAGGAACGGAACGTTGCCCGTCATCGCCGGAAAGCCGCCTGCAGCAGCATCCCAACCGTCCGGCATAAACGGAATGATCGTGACTGTTGCGATGAAGGTGCCGGTCGATCCAAGGGCGCCCAGAATGCCGAGGCGCTTGCTCCAGAAGCCCGCGAATATCAAAGCACCAACGGTCCATTCGGCGACGCCGAGGAACCAACTGGCACCTTGATGGCCGAAAGCGGGATAGAGCCACCAGATCAGCGGACCGTTGCTGATGAAGGGGTCCAGGCGGTCCGCCTCGTACGCCCACCATTTCTGGTAGCCGAAGAAGAAGAACAGGATCACCATCGACGCCCGGACGATGTGGTAATCTAGGTCACCCGCAAGCAGCCCCGATATCGGCAGCCTGCTTGCGAATGATTTGCGCGGGGCACTCGCCAATGTACTCATGGTGTCGATCCTCCTGATCCTAACTGACAGGCCCTTGCGTGGTCAGCGTCTGACCGAGATCGATCAGAAGCCGGCAGACAAGACCGCCGGGCGCGAAGTCGAGATCGACCTGCGCGCCCGGCAGGGCCCTTGCGATCAATTGCGTGCCAAAGCCTCTGCGTTCGGGCTTGGTCACAATCGGTCCGCCGCGCTCGCGCCACTGGATCGCAAGACCTTGTCCGCCGAGATAGGGCGGGCTTTCCCAGATCACTTCGACGGCTCCTGCCGTCGATGTCAGCGCGCCGTACTTGCTCGCGTTGGTAGCCAGCTCGTGAATGATGACGTGCAGCGCCAAGGCGATGTGCGGCTCCAGCGTGAGGTCCGGCCCCGCGAGCAGAATGCGGCCTCTGTGAAACATCGCGTGCGGCTTGAGCGTTCGCTCCAGCATCGCCGCGAGGGACACGCGCTGATCTCCCGCGGATTCAATCATCCTGTAGGCGTCGGACAGGGTCGCGATCCGTGCCGAGAGCGCCTCGCGAAAATCGGCGGTCGTATTCGCATCGGTGTTGTTCACGAAGCACAGAACGATGCTCAGGATATTGCGCATGCGATGCTGCAGTTCCCTGACGACAAGCTCAAGCCCGTCATCCCGGATCGGGGCGATCCGCTCATAGTGCGCGCACCCGCTTCCGCCGTCGTGGAACGAACCGGTGACAGTGTGCCTCATGTGCGGACCTATCGCTGTTTGCTGAACCGGATTTCGATCAACACCCGCGGCAGATTTTCAGCTTCTTGTCGAGATCTGCGTCCAGACCTTCCAGTTTCCGGTTGAAGTCGGTAATGCGCTTCTGCAACGCATCCTCGGCGACTGAATTCGGCATGAATTCATTGCCGCGCGGCTGCACCTGGACGGTCTCGGCCGGGCTCGGCGCTTTCGGCGACGGCGCCGGGAGCGGATCTGCCAGGGCGGTTAGAGGAATGGCGGCGAAGCTCAGGATGAGGGATGAACGGAGTTGCATGGTCGCGCCTCAACGCAGTTGATTGCCATGATGACGCGCACATTATGCAGCATGTGTACGAGCCTCGCTGTTCGTGGATTGCGCCGATTGAGGCGATATTGTTGGAAATGATTCCGTTTGCGCCCCCGATTCATCCTAGGGTGCCGCCGGCGCGGGCCTTTGCTCCGCGAGAATGACCGAGAAGAGCCCGCTGTCGTCACTCCAATCGGCGACGGGATGCCATCCGCCGGCCTGCAGCAGGACGAAGGCATCCCTCCGCCCGTATTTGAGGCTGTTCTCCGTGTGGATGGTCTCGCCCTTCGACAACGAGAAGACGCGACCGTCGACCTCGAAGCGGACGTCGCGCGTGGCTTCCAGATGCATCTCGATACGCGCCTCCGCATCATTCCAGCGCGCCAAGTGGCGAAACGCGCCCAGGGGAATCGAGCCGCCCAGCTCGCGGTTGATCCGGTGCAAGAGGTTGAGATTGAATGCGGCCGTCAGCCCTTGCGCGTCGTCATATGCTGGCAGGAGAACATCCTGATCCTTGATACGGTCGATGCCGATCAGCAGCATCGATCCGGCCCCCAGGGTCACCGCCATCGCCCGCAACAGGTCGACCGCCGCAGGCACAGTGAGGTTTCCGATCGTCGACCCCGGAAAGAAGCCAAGGCGCGCAGTCGAGGCAATCTCGTCCGGCAGCGCAAAGGGATAGGTGAAATCGGCCTCGGTTGGATAGATCGGCAGTCCCGGGAATGCATGCGACAAGCCTACCGCAACCTCCCGGAGGAATTCGCCCGAGATGTCGATCGGCACATAGGCGGAAGGCTCCGTCTCTGCCAGCAACAGTCGCGTCTTTGCCGACGAGCCTGAGCCGAATTCTATGACTGCGCGGCCCGGCCCCGCGAGCGCGGCGATTTCCGATGCTGCGGACGCAAGGATCGATCGCTCGGTTCGTGTCGGGTAGTATTCGGGCAGCAGCGTGATGGCTTCAAACAGAGCCGATCCGCGGCGGTCATAAAGCCATCTCGCCGGAATTGCCTTTGGCGCGAGGCTCAGCCCTTCCATGATGTCATAGCGGAACGCCGCCGTCAGGTCGGCCACCGTAGATCGCATTTCGTTCTGGAGTTGAAGCAATTTCGGCTTTCCTTCGCACGACGTCTCGGTCGGCCCGGCCCGCGGCCGCAATGACGTCAGGAGACCAATGTGGACAATTTCTTCAGGCCGCGATGGATATTGATCTTAACCAGGGCCGCCGACTGTCCGGTCGCACCGGCCGCTCGCGCGATGCTCAGACCATTGAGCTTCACGAGGCGGATCACGCTCTCTTGCGCAGGCTTCAACCGCCCAAGCAGCTGGTCCAGCGCGGCAGCGCTGATCGCGGCACCTTCGTGATCCTCGATTGCGATGTCTTCGTCGAGCGCGAGCGCGCTGTAGCGAGACGCATCGCGCACACGATCGACCCATTTATAGCGGGCAATCGCCGTGACCCAGGCGCCGAAGGGCTTCGAGGCCGCAAACGTGTGGCGTTTCGCGTGAATGGCCAGGAGCACCTCCTGCCTCGCATCGTCGGCGGCGGGATAGGGAAGCCGGCGCGCGTAGTAGGCCCGAAGCCACAGATCCAGCTCCCGCAGCAATCGCTCATATGCGTCTCCATCCCCTGCTCGCGCCGCAAGCAAGAGCCGGCCCCATCGCTCCGAACAATCGTTCCATCTCTCCCAACGGGCCGCCTTTCGGCGATCATGTCGCGGCGAATCCGTCTCCCCCCGGGGTCGTGCACGCCCGGGCTCGTCGCCGCCGGACGATTGCGTCGCCATAGAGGACGAGATGTCGTCATCCGAGAGCGCTTTCATCTTCGAAGGCTCCTGTCGAGACACTCAAGCAGCGCGCTCGTTTCGAACGGCTTTCTGAGAAGGCAGAATGCGCCGATCGAGGCCGCTTCGGCGTCCAGCTGCTTGTGAGGAAGCGCGGTAATGAGAATCACCGGCGCTCCGACCTTCTGCTGCTGGAGCTCGCGAACGAGGTTGAGCCCACCCATTCCAGGCATGTGAACGTCGGCAATGATGCAGTCGAAGCTGAACCGGCCGGCGTAGCTCAGCAGCGCTTCGGCCCTGTCAAACGGCTCGGAGCGGTAGCCGATCGATCGCATCAGATCCACCAAAGACAGGCACAGGGCCTCGTCGTCATCGACGACACCTACGTAAGGGACCTTCACCTGACTTACCCTCGCAAGACGCGATCATCATCGAAACGCGATCGCAACACGGGCGATTGAAGCGCAAGCCGCTCTCCAGTTGACCAGGCGGTTGCTGTCGTGACGTTCGATGCTTGTTCGCGAGAGGCACATGTTCGGTCTCCCCAACTGAGGAAAATCCAGTAGCTGCGCCAGGATCGGTTGCGCATGTCGGCCTCGAGCATGCGTTCGGTGGGCGCCTCCGGCAATCTCGCGATTGTGATGCACAGACCCATACTTTGGTATGGGTTTGCGGCGCCAAGAGCGAGCCACCGAGGGCGACGCGATGTCAGGCCACGCCGATCCCGACCGCCTGCGGCCGAACAGCGCAAGTTTGAAAAAAGCACGATAATCCGCGCACAGCGCGTTCTTCGAAGCTTGGCTACCGTTCAGATCACGACAGACGTCGACGCCGCCCTTGGCGCCAATCCGCGACCTCGAGGATGAGACGACATCCGATGGACCATCTCATAAAGAAACTGTCCGAGCTCGATCTGGTCAGAGGCGATTTTGACTACCATGCCACGCGTGTGGCGATGATCATCGTGTTCTTCGTCTTCAGCTGCCAGAAATGGTTCGACTACGAAGCGCACGCGTTGATTCCGTTCATCAGCAATGGTCCGCTGATCTTCTGGCTGTATCCGGTGTTTGGCGTGCGCGGCGCGGCCTACTTCCTGGGTTCAGCGGAATTGCTGTTTGGATTGCTTCTTCTGCTCGGCTTCTGGAGCAGAAGACTGGCGATCCTGGGATCGCTGGGTTCATGCGCGACCTATGTCGCCACCGTGACGATCATTCCGTTCTTTCCCGACGCCTGGGCCGCGCCGGCTGGCGGATTTCCTGCGGCCACGTTGCCGTTCCTCTTCCTCATGAAGGATGTGGTACTGCTTGCGGCTTCCATCTATCTGCTCAAGCGTGACCTCCTCCGGGCAGCAGCCGACGTGTCGCCGGCTCAGAACGGGATTGTTCGACAGGAAGCGATGCAATAGCGCCGGTTGGCAGGCGATCATGCAGAGCTGCGAGGGACGGACGCCAAGTTTATTCTCCACGTGAACGTAGGTTTGGGGCGACGGCTCATAGACCTTGACGCTGTCCACGCTGAACGGCCTTTCGAAGAATCCCGCAGTTTCCCCGCGCTCAAGCTGGATGCATCATCCGCGGTTGAGCGGAATTGCCGATCAGAGCGCATCGGAACAACTCTTGTCGGTGACGCTGGATCCGAACGGAATGTGGCCCATACCACGACTCCGATCCCGGCTATTGTTGGGGATTGGCGTTGGGAGTACGTTCCCGGACGGGACAGGTGAACACCTTTCCCTCCTTTTCAATCGACTGGCCGGCTAGTTCCGGAGTCCGGCAGATGCACGTATCCTCGCGGGTATCCACGAATGGCAATGCCGGTCTCAAAGCGTCATGGGACGACGGCGAGCGCGTCTTTTGTCGCGAATGGCGCCGGGGCGCCGATGGCGATGTCAACAGTGTCCTGACCGTTAGGGCGGCTGCGGAACATCCGCCGGCCGCGGTCCTCGACCGGCTCGCCCATGAATACGCCTTGCGCGACGAGCTCGATGGGACCTGGGCCGTACGGCCGCTGGAGCTGATCCGCGACGGTGGTCGAACCTTGCTGATATTGGAAGATCCCGGCAGCGAGCCGCTCGAGCAGTTGCTCGGCGCGCCGATGAAGCTGGACCATTTCTTGCGATTGGCTCTCGGCATCACCACCGCCGTCGACCAGCTGCATCGGCAGGGCCTGGTCCACAAGGATTTGAAGCCGGCCAATCTTCTGGTGAGCGGAGCAGACGAGGTCAGGATCACCGGATTTGGCCTTGCATCTCGCCTGCCGCGCGAGCGACAGCAGCTCGAACCACCGGAGACCATGGCGGGCACGCTGGCCTACATGGCGCCCGAGCAGACCGGCCGCATGAATCGGTCCGTGGATTCCCGCAGCGATCTGTACGCAATCGGCGTGACGTTCTACCGGATGCTGACGGGCGTACTGCCGTTTACCGCGGCCAATCCGATGGAATGGGTGCACAGCCACATCGCGAGACGTGCCGTTCCGCCCGCCGAACGAGTCAATGGTGTGCCTTACGCCGTGTCGGCGATCATCATGAAGCTCCTCGCCAAGACGGCCGAGGACCGCTACCAGACCGCCGCCGGTCTCAAGAGCGACCTCGAACGGTCGCTCGCCGAGTGGGAAGCGCAGGGACGGATCGATGATTTCGTCCTCGCACAAACCGATATACCGGACCGCCTGCTGATTCCCGAACGGCTCTACGGCAGGGAGCACGAGATCGAGGCGTTGCTCACCTCGTTCGATCGCGTCACCCGGAGCGGCACGCCCGAGTTGATCCTGGTGTCCGGCCCCTCCGGTATCGGCAAGTCCGCTTTCGTCGACGAAATGCAGAAGGCCTTGGTCCCGTTGGGAGGCTTCTTCGCCTCCGGCAAGTTCGATCAGCACAAGCGCGATATGCCTTACGCGACGCTCGCGCATGCGCTTCAAGGCCTTATCCGAGGCCTCCTCGCCAAGAGCGATGCCGATCTGGCACCCTGGCGTAACGCACTGCACGACGCGCTGGGCCAGCTCGGTCAGCTGATGTTGGATCTCGTACCGGAGCTGCGGCTGGTGATCGGGGATCAACCACCTGTCCCGGAGGCCCCCCCGCAAGACGCACAGCGACGCTTCCAACTCGTCGTTCGACGCTTCATTGGCATCTTCGCCAAGCCTCACCATCCGCTCGTGCTTTTCTTCGACGACCTGCAGTGGCTCGACGTGGCCACACTGGATCTGATCGCGTTTCTTCTGAACAGATCCGACCTGCAAAATCTGCTTCTCATCGCCGCCTATCGACGCAAGGATGTCGACGTCAAACATCCGCTGGCACAACGGCTCGTCGAAATTCGCGCCTCCCGTAAACGGGTGCGGGAAATCGACCTGGCACCCCTCACCCGCGCTGCCGTCGAGGAATTCACCGCGGATGCACTTCACTGCGAGCCGGCATACGCCATGCCCCTGGCGCAGCTGATATACGAGAAGACTAACGGGAATCCGTTCTTTCTCACGCAGTTTTTGCGGGCACTGGCCGAAGAAGAACTACTGGCCTTCGATCATGACAAGCGACAGTGGCACTGGGATCTCGAACGCATCAAGGAAAAAAGCTACGCCGAAAACGTCGCGCGTCTCATGGTCGGCAAGCTGAGCGGTTTGCGCGACGAGACACGTCAGGCCCTGCTGGAGCTGGCCTGCCTGGGCAACAGCGCCGAGATCGCAATGCTCTGCCTCGTGCACGGAGCATCGGAGCAGACGCTGCACGCGGATTTGAAAGACGCGACGCGTCTCGAACTGGTCCGACGCCTCAAGAGCTCTTACGCGTTCGTCCACGATCGCGTGCAAGAGGCCGCTTATGCGCTTCAACCGGACCAGGACAGGCGAACGGCCCTGCACCTTCGGATGGGTCTGGTCCTGGCAGCGCAGCTGACGCCCGACGAAACCAACGAGCGCGTCTATATCGTTGCCAACCAGCTGAACCGCGGCATCGCCGCTTTGACGAACGGCGCGGAACGCGAACAGGTCATTGCCGTCAATCTCGCCGCGGGCCGGCGCGCGCGAAATGCAACGGCTTACCATGCGGCGGCAACCTACCTTGAAATCGCCCGCGAACTGCTCGGAGAGGAAGGGCGTCCGCGGTACAGCCGGGACGCCTTCGCGATCGGCCTGCTCCACGCCGAATGCAAATTCCTGCTCGGCGAGCTGAACACGGCGGAAGCGGAATTGACGGTCCTGTCGCAGAGCTGTTCGGACATTCAGGCGAGCGCCGAGGTCGCCAGACTCCAGGCGCAGCTATACACCACCGCGGGACAGCTCGAGCGCGCGGTTGACGTTTGCCTCGCATTTTTGCGCAGAACCGGGATTGACTGGTCTCCTCATCCCAGCCGCAGCGAGGTGGACGAGGATCGGCGACGCCTGCGGAGCTTGACCGAAAAGCTGTCCGACGAGCAGCTTCATGCGCTACCGCCGATGACCGATCCGGATCATCGTGCGACCATGGGCGTCCTGGCCGATCTCCTCACGCCTGCGTTTCTCACCGATCGCAACCTCTCCGACACCATGCTCTTGGAGGCCACTCGACTGACGCTCCAGCACGGGACCAGCCCTGAAGCGTGCTACCCGCTGACCGCCATATTCGGCGTGCTCGCGAGCAATTCAACCGATGCCGAACTTGGATTCCGGCTATCGCAATTTGGCGCAGCCCTTGCCGACAGGCAGCCGCAGACAGGGCTGAGCGGCCGGGCGCTTTTGGTATTCGGCCTTCACGTGACCCCATGGATTCTCCCGATCCGATCGGGACGGCCGTTCATTCGGCGCGCACTCGCAATCTGCTTGACGACCGGAGATCTGGCATTCGCGGCGTATTCGCATCGCGGACTGATATCGGTGGATCTCTTCTGCGGCGATCCGCTCATGGACGTCTGCTCGCGCGCCGAGCGGTCTCTGGCATTCGCCGAGGGTCTGGGCGTCCGATTGGCTGCGGAGGGCCTCATCAGGCAACGAGATCTGGCGCAGAGCCTTATGGGGCGCAATGGCCGGAATGACTTCGAGAGCCCCGCGGCGCTTCAGCCCTCGGATGCGAGCGAACCGATAAGCGCCTTCTTCTACTACGCGACGCAAATTCAGATCGAAGTCATTGCCGGACGTGACGATGTCGCGATTGCCCTCGCCGCACGCGCAGAAGCGCTCTCATGGTGCGCCCGCTCTTATTCGGATTTCACCGAATACCGGTTCTACACGGCGCTCGCTCATGCCGGGGCTTATCACGCATCACGCCCCGAGGATCGCGAGCGGCGCCTCGGCGACCTCCGGGAACACCACCGCAAGCTGACGGTCTGGTCCAACCGCTGCCCCGCAAACTTCGCCGCCCGGCAGAAGCTCGTCACGGCGGAGCTTGCGCGCATCGAAGGT
Organism: Bradyrhizobium sp. 613_E4_N2_2; assembly: GCF_052075995.1. Classification (NCBI taxonomy): domain Bacteria; kingdom Pseudomonadati; phylum Pseudomonadota; class Alphaproteobacteria; order Hyphomicrobiales; family Nitrobacteraceae; genus Bradyrhizobium; species Bradyrhizobium sp. 613_E4_N2_2. The sequence continues at coordinate 1,033,316 of NZ_CP197234.1, read as the reverse complement.
CGCGAACTCGAGGCGGAACAGCTGTACGAGGAATCGATCCGATTGGCGCAAGAATCCGGCTTCGCGCAGATCGAGGCGATCGCTGCGGAACGCGCGGCAGGGTTCTACGAGGCGCGCGGCATTCGAACGGTCGTTCTTTCCTACCTGACAAAAGCGCGCGATTGCTACGCGCGCTGGGGCGCCGAGGCGAAGGTGAGCCAGCTCGAGAAACTTCATCCCAACCTGCGGGAGCGAGGATCCGCGCTCAGCACCGCAGGCACGATCGGTGCACCTGTCGAACAGCTGGACCTTGCGACGGTTCTCAAGGTGTCGGAGGCTGTTTCAGGCGAGATCGTGCTGGAGAAGCTCACGGAGACCCTGCTTCGTTCGGCCATCGAGCACGCGGGTGCGGAACGCGGCGTGCTGATTTTGCCGAGGGGTTCCGAGCTGAGAATTCGGGCGGACGCCGTGACTGGCGGCGGTTCGGTCGCTCTCGATCTCGCCGATTCACCGATCTCCGCCGCTGAAGTGCCGATGTCGATCGTACTTTACACGGCTCGCACCCAGGAAAGCGTCGTGCTCGACGATGCCTCGACGAGCAGCGCGTTCGGCGGCGACGAGTACATCCAGAAGAAGCACGTCCGGTCAGCCTTGTGCGTGCCGCTCGTCAAGCAAGGCAGGGCGGTGGCATTTCTGTATCTGGAGAACAATCTCGCCTCGCGCGTCTTCACACCCGCCCGGATCGCGATCCTCAAGTTTCTCGCATCCGAGGCCGCGACCTCGCTCGACAATGCCCGTCTGTACCGGGAGCTTCAGGAGCGGGAGTCGAGGATCCGCCGGCTGGTCGAGGCCAACATCATCGGGATATTCATCTTCGATCACACCCCCGACATTCTCGATGCCAACGACGCGTTCCTGAAGACCATGGGATATGATCGCGAGGATCTTGCCGCAGGCCGGTTGCGCTGGGCAGATCTGACGCCGCCCGAATGGCAGGAGCGCACCGACCGCGCCCGGGCCGAATTGAAGGCGACGCGGGTCGTCCACCCGTTCGAGAAGGCGTTCTTCCGCAAGGACGGCAGCCGGGTGCCGGTGCTGACCGGCGGAGCCCTGTTCGACGACGAACAGGAGCAAGGCGTTGCCTTCGTGCTGGATCTCAGCGAGCGCAAGCGCGCCGAAACCGAGGCACGCGAGAACGAGCAGCGTTACCGCGTGGCTCAGATGGAGCTGGCCCACGCCAACCGCGTGGCGGTGATGGGACAGCTGACGGCGTCGATCGCCCACGAGGTCAATCAGCCGAACACCGCCGTCATCGCCAGCGCGCAAGCGGCCTTGAGCTGGCTCGATCACCAACCGCCGGCGCTGGAGCAGACGCGCAGGGCGCTGACACGCGCCATCGAGAACGGCATCCGCTCCAGCGAGGTCATCGAGCGAATCCGGGATCTCGTCAAGAAATCACCGCCCAAACGGGATTCCCTGGCGATCAACAACGTCATCGGCCAAGTCATCGAACTCACGCAGGCCGAAGCGGCGCGGCACGATGTGTCGATCCAGACGATATTCGCCGATCGTCTGCCCAAGGTCATCGGGGATCGCGTCGAGCTGCAGCAGGTCACGCTCAACCTGATCCTGAACGCCATCGAGGCAATGAGCGAGACAACGGGGGGCAAGCGCGAGCTGTTGATCCAGACCGCGAGAGCGGATGCCGAGAGCATACGCGTATCGATCACGGATTCGGGACCAGGCTTGTCGGCGGAGGGCCTCGCGCGGCTGTTCGAACCCTTCTACACGACCAAGTCGGGCGGCCTCGGTGTCGGACTGTCGATATGCCGCTCGATCATCATTGCGCATGGCGGCAGGCTCTGGGCGACTGCAAACGAACCGCGCGGAGCCGTCTTCCAGTTCACTGTTCCGATCGATGACGGCTTTACGGTTGGTTGAATCATCTCGGCTGGCGTCATCACACCGCAAAATTGGTGCGATGACCTGTAACCAAGGCCGGGCCGCGAACGAAATATAGCCGTCGGATCGCGCCGGCGAAGCCAAGCACGGGTCGGAACAGGTCCGCCACCGACCGACGGTGCGCTGCAGGGAGAGATCAGTTGGGACTGTCCTGGCAACAAGGCCCGTTTTCAACGGGCGCAATCGGCCGCTTTCTCGTCCCCGAGCAGCTGCCCAAGTGACTCCTGTACGTCGAACCGTTACGCCGCCGCCTCCGCGTGCGCTTTGGGGGAAGCTGGGTCGCCGATAGCGAGCGGGTGCTCCTCCTTTTCGAACCGGGCCATTATCCCGTGGCCTATTTCCCGGAGGCCGATGTTTCCCCACATGTGCTGGAACGCACCGAGCACATCACTCAACACGCCGATCTTGGGCCGACGTCCTGGTACAGCGTTCGGGTCGACGAGCAACACATCGCGGCGCGAGGAGCATGGCGGCACACCAACCTGCCCGCCCATGCAGGCGATTTGCAGGGTCTGATCGCTTTTGCCTGGCGGGCCATGGATGCCTTCTACGAGGAAGACGAACGCATCGTGGGCCATGCCGCCGATCCCTATCACCGCATCGACATCCGCCAGACCGCTCGTAACCTCGTGGTCAACCACCAGGGCCGGGTCATCGCCGATACAAAGCAGCCGCTGGTCCTTTACGAGTCCGGCTTTGCACCCCGTTGGTATGTTCCACGTGCCGACATCGATGAGGCTGCCCTCACTCCGGTAAAGCTCCAGACCTTCTGCCCGTACAAGGGCCTCTGCAGCTATTACTCCATCGGAGACGCGCGCCAGGCGGCATGGTCGTATCCCGACGCCTATCCCGAAGTCCGCCGCATCTCCAATTTTGTATCGTTCGAGCCGGACATCGTGACGGTCCATCTCGATGGCACGCAGCTGCGTCTCGAACCCGGTCAATTGGTGGTTCCACACGGCCCCGATCGCAATCTTGACATCGCCGAGGTGGTCGCCGAGCCAGCGCCTGGTGGCCGGCCCGCTGAAGCGGCAACCAGTCCCCTCCATCGACGCGCGTGAGACGAACGAGCATATCTTCGAGATCGCGCGGCATTCAGCCTTTCGCGTCCACGACTATTGTGGCCCTCAACGGAGCCGCTCATCCCGAGCCTCCACTACGGGAGCGCCACAATGTCCCATCGTTCGAACCAGACACGCTCGATCCGCTCCGCTTTTGCGGGCCTTCTCCTGATCGGCTTGCTGTCGCCCGCACATGCCTCCGACCGGAACAGCTCTCTCGACGCCCTCCCCGATCTGCCGTCGCGGGCCGCCGCGCGTTTCGCCTCGGCCGAGCCGACGTCGCGCCTGCCCTGGCTCGCTCCGGTCGGCCACCGTCAGCCGAGCCGGGCCGATGCGCCTCAATCAGATGCTCTGTCGGCCTGGGAGCGTGAGCAGCAGCAGCGCGATCAGATGCTGGATCGCAAGCTCATCATCTGCCGCGGATGCTGAGCTAGCCCGGCCACCTCACGCTCGCCTGCCTAGGCATTCTCGCCAGCCGATGCCGTCTCTGCGCTCTTCGCCAGCTCCAGCTCGCCAATCGTCGCAGGCGACTGCGCAGCCTTTCGCCATTGCGCGGGAGTGATGCCCATGTGGCTCTTGAACGCCCGCTGGAATGCCGCCTCGGACAGATATCCGACCGCTTCAGCCACCGCTCCGGTCGAGAGCGAGGATTTCCTCAGTTCGTTCGTTGCCAGCGTCATGCGGATGTCGGTCAACAGCTCGCTCGGCGAACGTCCGACCTTCTCCTGGAATTGACGAGCGAGTGTCGCACGCGACATGTTGGCGAGCTGCGCGAGCTCGGGCAGCGTCCATGCGCGCGCGGGCGCGTTGAACATGGCCGCGACGACCGGCGCGAGGCGTGGGTGACCTGCGAGCGCAAGCAGCCCGCGTGGCGCGTCTCCGGTCTCGCTGGCGAGGCGCAGCACGAGCGCGAACATCGCCGTCGACAACGCGTTCAGCATCGCGCGGCCACCCAGCTGATCGTCTGCGGTCTCGCCGCGCATCAAGGCAACGAGACCCGCGAGCTGCCCCGCCGTGTCCCGCTCTCCGGCCTGCGCGCCGGCCCTCACGATCAGCACCGGCGGCAGATAGTTGCGCAGCAGCCGGTCGTGCGGCGGGGCGATCGAAAAATGTCCGCACAGCAGATCGAGCCGGGCGTCCGAGCCGGGATTCTCGCTGATCGTGAAGTTGAGTGACGCGCGGTTGCGGGCCTTCAGCGGCGCGGCTCCGCTGCCGTCGTGCATGACGTGCCGGGGGTTGCGCGGCAGCAGCAGAATGTCGCCGGCCTCCAGTAGCAACGGCCGGCCTCCCGCCGGATCGTCCAGCACCGCCGAGCCTACGAGCACCGCATGGTACGGGATCTCGTTGACCTCGCCCGGCCCCTGCTCGATCCGCCAGGGCGCGCCGTAGGAGCAGCGCAGGTCCAGACGGCCGCGCACCGGCATCATCTCGAACAGCCGGCTCAGCCAATCCATCGTATTCGCCTCTCAGTACGTCATTTGAGACGATTGAGCATATATACAAGCCTATAAAGCATTCAACATCTCACATCGCGACCCTACTGTCACTCCGCAATCGTTCACCACCCCAACACGGAGTGCCATCATGTCCCGACTTTCCGTCCCGAACCTCGAAACTGACGCCGGCCCCTCCGGCCAGGTCTATGCCCAGATCAAGAAGGCCATCGGCAGCGTGCCGAACACCTTTGCGGCCATCGCCGCCCATGGCCCCGCTGCGCTCAAGGCCGTGCTCGCTGCCGACACCGTGCTCGCCTCCGGCGGACTGACCAAGTCCGACAAGGAGATCATCAAGCTCGTCATCAGCGAAGCCGCCGGCTGTGACTATTGTGTCGCCGCCCACAGCCATCTCGCAAAGCTCGTCGGGCTGGCGCCGGAGATCCTGAAGCAGATCCGCGATGGCCGGCCCACCGGTGATGCCCAGCGTGATGCGCTGGTCGCTTTCGTCGACAAGCTTGCGCGCACCAGCGGCACCGTCAGCCACAAGGATTTCGTCGCGATCAAGGCCGCCGGCTACAGCGACGCGCAGCTCGTCGACATCAGCCTCGCCTTTGCCACCACCGTGTTCACCAACGTCTTCAACCGCATCAACGATACCGAGATCGACTTCCCGGCGCTCGCCTAACGCGACGGCCGCCACGTCGCTCATCTCACATCAGGGATCACGACCATGACCACGCTTGCCAACACCCACACCGCCCAAAATCCTCTCGTCCGCGCCCTGCAGGGATCCGGCCTGCTCGCGGAAGATCTCGACTACCATGTCGTCCGCGCCTCGATGGTGATCATGTTCTTCTTCTTCGGTTACCAGAAGTGGTTTCCGTACGAATTCGAACGGTTGGTCCCGTTCATCAGCAACGGCCCGTTGATCTGGTGGCTCTATCCCGTGTTCGGCCATGCCGGCGCCAGCTATTTCCTCGGTGTCTCCGAATGGACCTTCGGCGGGCTGCTGCTCGCGGGCTTCTGGAGCCACCGGCTTGGCGTGCTCGGCGCCCTCGGCTCGACCGGCACCTTCATCGCGACCGTCACGATCATTCCCTTCATGCCGGAGGGCTGGGACCTCGCCGCGGGAGGCTTCCCCGCGATGACGGGCAACGTGCCCTTCCTGATGAAGGACGTCGTGCTGCTCGCAGTCTCCTTCTATCTGCTAAGGCAGGATCTGGTTCGCCTGACGCGGTAACAGGTTGCATTCTGCCCAGGGCGACGCGTCGCCGGCGAGCTTTCCCGCTCGCCGGCGATGGCACGTCGCGACGATCACGGCAGTGTGCCCGCAAGCAGCCGCTTTCGCAGAGCATCAATGAACGCTCTTACCCGGACGGGCATTTGCGCGCGAGTCAGGAAAACCGCCCATATCCCAAGCTCGACCGGCGCGGCATCCGCCAGAACGATACGCTTCAACTCTCCGCGTTCAATCTGCTCGTACACATCCCAATAGGTCATCATGGCGACCCCCACGCCCGCAAGACAAGCCGCTCGAACAGCGTCGACTGTGCTGGCCGACAGCGGGCCGGCGATCCGGATCTGCTCCAATTCGCCTCCACGTACGAACGGCCAGGTCTCCATCGCATGAAGCTTGATGCAGGGGTGGCTCACCAGATCGCCCAAGGTTGCCGGTTCGCCGAAGCGAGCGATGTATGCTGGCGATGCGCAGAGGATGTAGGGATTGTCGGCGAGCCTTGTCGCGATCATGTCGGAAGGCTTCATCGGCGCCACTCGGATCGCAACGTCGAGACCCATCGAAGCGATGTCGACGCGATCGTCGCTCAGGACAAGATTGACCCGAAGCGCCGGGTTGTCCGCGATCAGCCCGGCCACGACGGGTACGATGACCGCATGGCCGATGACGTTCGGTGCGGTGACCTTGAGCACACCTGAGAGGCCCGAGCCGGCGGACGCCACGGACTCGAATGCTGAATCGCGGGCGGCTATCAGGGCGGCGGCGTGAGGCAAGAAGGCCTCGCCCTCAGGGGTGAGCGACAGTGAGCGCGTGGTCCGATGAAACAGGCGCGCGCCGAGCTCAGCTTCAAGCGCTGCGAGCCTTCGACTGACCAACATTGGCGTGGTGCCCATCTCTCGCGCCGCAGCGGACAGGCTACCGGCGGTCACGATGCTGCGAAACAGGGCCACATCTGCGAAATCCATTTTATAACGATAATTGATAAAGTGCTTAGCTTCCAGCCGGACTTCTGTCGGCTCACGGCAAGCTCTAGATCGATTTTCAGCAAGGGAGGCGACTCCCGAAGGTAAAGGCCCTGGAGATTCAGATTATGGACAACGAAGCGAAGGCGCTTTTCACGCCAATCGATATAAACGGCCGTACCGCAAAGAACCGTCTTGCTGTTGCGCCAATGACGCGCATCACGGCGACCCAGGACGGACGGGCCACCGAAACCATGACGCGATACTACGAGCGGTTCGCGCGAGGCGAGTTTGGAACGGTCATCACCGAAGGCATCTACACAGACCAGGCGTTCTCGCAGGGCTACGTCCATCAGCCCGGCATGACCGACGACGTGCAGGCCAGGGCCTGGAAGCCGGTCGTCAACGGCATCAAGGCGCACGGAGCGGTGGCCATTGCTCAGATGATGCATGCCGGAGCGATCAGTCAAGGCAATCGCTTTCGCGACAGCACGGTGGCGCCGTCTGCCATTCAGCCCAAGGGCGAGCAGATGACATTCTATCACGGAAAGGACCGCTACATGCTGCCGGCAGCCATCACGGAAGAGCAGATCGCCGACGCCATTGCTGGCTTCGCGGGCTCGGCCGCGCGAGCGATCCACATCGCCGGGTTCGACGCCATCGAGATTCACGGCGCCAACGGCTACCTGCTCGACCAGTTCCTGACCGACTACGCCAACAGCAGAACCGATCGCTGGGGCGGCACCACGGAGAACCGCGTGCGGTTAATCGTGGAAACCTTCAAGGCGGTGCGCGCGAAGGTCGGAAGCGCGGTGCCGGTCGGCGTCCGCATCTCGCAAGGCAAGGTGAACGACTATCATCACAAATGGGCGGGTGCGGAGCGTGACGCCGAAATCATCTTCGGCAGCCTCGGCGATGCCGGCGCCGACTTCGTCCATGTGACCGAGTTTGAGGCGTGGAAGCCCGCTTTCGCCAAGGCCGGCCCGTCATTGATGCGCCTCGCCAAGCGCTACGCCCCCAAAGCGACGATTTTCGCCAATGGCAGCCTGCACAACATCGAGCAGGCGGTGGCTGCGCTCGACGATGGCGCCGATGTCGTCACGATAGGCCGCGGGGCCTTGGCGAACCCCGATCTGCCCAAGCGTCTGTTGGACCGCAGCTCTCTGGATGAGTTTGACCCTGCGATCCTCGGCCCCATCGCTGACATCAAGGACACCGAACTGATGATGTGAGCGCGTCCCGCGACGTCGATGCCGAGGGCCGACGCTCTGAAGATCGTGCACGCATCGAAAGGAGCGATCATGACGGACGCGATCTCCGATGCCTCGGTGGCGTTGTCGCTCATGCTGGAAGCATTGCGCATGCTCGATGGGCCCGAGCATTCGAAGGCTGCGGCCCACCTTCGAGCAGCCATCGAGCAGCTATCGCCTCACGCCGCGCAACACTTGCTTCCACCTCTCGGTGAGGCTCCGAGCAGGTCCTAAGTCGTCATCGGGCGTGTAACCGCGACGACCTCATTCATCGTTTCGGCACCGCTCATCTCACCGCACGACCCGTGAAGACGGCAAGGCCGTGATGGTCGAGGCCGCCTGTGATTTTGTAAAAAGACTTCAGATATAACGCATATGAATCTCAATATTAATTCTTGATCACGACTCGCGACCGAAGATCATAACTAAACCAAGTAATTGAAATTACGCATATATATTATTCGCTTCGGTCACGACAAAGCGAACCAATCCCACGCGTTCTTTGGTGTGTTTTTATAAAAACACATTTTACATAGAGACGTCCAACAGTCGGATGTAATCGAAAGGATCAATGGCATGGCCAAGTTCGCCTTCTTCGTCGAGTTGAAAGCCAATCGGGGCAAGGAAGCGGAAGTCGAAGCTTTCCTGAAGCAGGGCGCCGCGATGGCGAAGGCAGAGGCCGGAATAGCGGCGTGGTACGGGCTCAAGGAAGAGGAGCCGGGACGCTACGGAATCATCGACACGTTCAATGACGAAGTTGGACGAGACGCGCATTTGAACGGCGAACTTGCAAAGGCGCTGTTCGCGAAGGCAGGCGAGCTGTTTTCCGAAGCTCCCAAGGTGCACCGGCTTCACGTCATCGCCCAGAAATAGAGCGTCTTACCGAGGCTCTTCGCTGCAAGGCAGATGATGAGCTTGGGCGGCGCGACTTAACGAACACTTCAGCGAAGCGACCTCCTCCCGAATTCTCCCGAAAAGGACTCACGATGAACCAGGAATCGCCCAAGCCCACTGTCGTCCTTGTGCACGGGGCCTTCGAAGACGCGTCGATCTGGAATGGAGTGATTGAGAGGCTCCAGCGCGACGGCTACCCGGTCGTCGCCTTCGGCAATCCGCTGCTGGGCCCGGCAATCGACACCGCGTACCTGCGCAGCCTGTTGGACAAGATCCACGGGCCCGTGATCCTAGCGGCCCACTCCTACGGCGGGGCCGTCATCACGCAGGCCGGGGACGACCCCAAGGTCAAGGGCCTTGTCTACGCGGCCTCCATCATGCCCGCGGTCGGGGAGGCCGCAACCCATTTGCTCGAACGGTACCCCGGCAGCACATTCCCCACGTCCGTCGAGCCGACCACGTACACCCTGCCCGACGGGACCAGCGGCACGTATCTCCTCTACCAGCCCGACAAGTTCCACAGCAACGTTGCCGCCGACGTGCCCGCGAGCGTGGCCGCCCTGATGCTCGCCGGCCAACGCCCCATGAACCTGGCGGCCCTGACCGAACCGCTGACATCCGCAGCATGGACGAGCAAGCCGAGCTGGCAAGTCAGGCCCCTGCAGGATCGCGCCATTCCGGTCGACGAATACAAGTTCGAAGCCGATCGCGCCCACTCCACCGTCATCGAGGTGAACGCTTCGCACGCCGTCCCCGTCTCCAACCCGGACGTCGTGGCTGACGCAATCAAACAGGCCGCCCGCGCAGCAGCGAAGTAACGGCGTCCGCAAAGCGTGGTCGCTTGGCATCATTCAAACAGGGAGGACCCATCCGATGACGCAGGACGGTGAGCAAGAAGCAACGCCGCCCTGGGATGCGGCTCGGGTGAACCTCACATCGAACGAACTGGCCCCCGGCGTTTTCGCGGTCATGCCTGACGACGTGTTCGAGAAAGACCACGTCGCCACCACCGCCGGCTTCGTGATCGGCGAACGCAGCGTACTCGTCGTCGAGTCAATGCTGAATGGCGATCTCGCCGCGCAGCTTATCGGGCTCGTACGTCAAGTGACGTCGAAGCCGATCCGCTTCCTCGTCAACACCAGCTATCACGGTGACCATGCCTACGGGAATTACCTGTTCCCCGACAGTACTGTCGTGATTCAGCATCCGGCGACCAAGCGCTACATGGAAGAAAGCTTCGAGGACGATCGCCGTTTCATGATCAGCCTCATGGGCAAGGGGAAGGGCATTGAACGCGTGCAGGCACGCGCCGCTGACATCACCGTCCCCGACATGATTAGCGTCGATCTTGGCCGCCGCATCGTCGAGGTCCGCCACTTTGGGTTCGCGCAGACGCCAGGCGATTTGGTCATATGGACGCCAGACGCGAAGGTTTGGGTCGGTAACATGATCCAAGCACCGTCTCCGGCGCTTCCGTGGCTCCTCGAAGGGCGGCACAAGGAGACGATGACGACCCTTGCCCGCGTGCGCGACTTCCTGCCGGAAGACGCGACCATCATTCCCGGCCACGGCCGGCCGATGCGTCCCGCGGACATCGAATTCCCGCTTCGCTATCTTCGCGAGCTCGACAGCGCCGTGCGCACGGCGATCGCAGAAGGCCGATCGATCGAGGCCACGCTCGAGGCGGTCGCAATGGCGCACTACGGTGAGTACAGCCTGTTCGATTGGGCGCACAACTCCGTCAACGTGCCCGCCGCCTTCCGCCACCTGCAAGAGCCGGGCGGCGGAGTGGCCTAGAGGAAGATGCATCGGGGTCGACCGCGAGCCTTGAGCATCTCGTCGCGTTCGCAACCCTATCGATGTAGCTGATGTTACATCGATTTTTCAATCGCATCGCCGGGAGAACGTCGGCACGCCGACGTGTGAACGCAGCAGCGATCGAAGCGCTTGCTGTGTGCATCACCTCATTGTCGGCTCGCAAGGCAACCCCTTTCGCTGATAGACACGGGATCGGAGGCAGCTTTCGCCATGGAGCAGTTCGACTCGCTCCGAATCTTCCGGACCGCAGGTCAGAAAGCGACTGCGGATTGGTCGGCGCAAGGAAGTCTGCCCCCGTTGTGGTCTTCGCCCCTTGGGCGATCAATTTGCGGGAGCAACCCTTGGCGAAAGGGTTACAGGAAGGGGAAATCAAGCAGGAGCTGCAAAATGGCGGGCACCTGCGCAATGTCCTCATCATCACCAAGACGATTGAGGGTATGGCCGAACACCTGGCCTATGTTCGGCCGAGCTGGCGACGCGAATTCCTGCCGCTGCGAACCTGGGGCGACAAGGAAGATCGTACCTACAAGGATCTGGACCGGCTGCTCGTGCTTCTCCGCGACGACTTCGGCTATCGGGGCTTCATTGGGCTCTACATGGATTGTGATCCCGATCTCGTGCGCTATCGCGCGCTTTCGGAAAGCGAAGAGGCCGACGACAAGCCGTAAAGTTCGGATCCGACGGTGCCGCTGCCTCACTGCGAGGCTCGCGGTGACATCAGGACTCTCACCCGCAGAATAAAAATGGCTCGCTTGATGCGAGCCATTTTCTCATCGGGACCGGTGAAGTCCGAACGTGGCGGCGGGATACACTACCGCGACCATGCTGGGACGACGCCGTTCAGCAATTTCGGGCCGCCAGGGCACGTCGCGCGTCAGCGAAGGCCGCCGGTGACGTGAAGTGTCTCGCCCGTGACGTAGGAGGCTTCGTCCGAAGCGAAGAAGGCCACCGCGGCAGCGATCTCCTCAACCTTGCCGATGCGGCCGAGCGGGGTGGTGGATTCGATCCAGTTGCGCATGTCGCCCTCGTGCAGGCCGGCGGACACGACGCCTTCGGTGGCGATCATGCCCGGATTGACGGCGTTGACGCGGATCTTGCGCGGCGCAAGCTCCTTCGACAGCACGGAGGAGATCGCATCCACCGATGCCTTCGTCGCGGTGTAGACGGCGGTATTCGCCGGCGCGATGGTCGATACGCCGGAGCTGATGTTGATGATGCTGCCCCCGTTGGGATTGAAGTGCTGCACCGCTTCCCCCGAAATCAAGAGAAGCCCGAGCACATTGAGGTCGAAATGCTTGTGGAAATGCTCAGGCGTGATGGCCTCGAGCGCCGCGAACTCGTAGATGCCCGCGTTGTTGACGAGGATGTCGATCGCACCGAACGCCTTCACGGTCTCGGCGACGACGCTCTTCACGTTTTTGGCATCGGCCAGGTTGCCGTGGACGGCGACGGCTTTGCCACCCTTGGCGATGATGGCGGCGACCACGCGGTCGGCGGCCTCTTTGCTGGCGCTGTAGTTGACGGCAACCGCCGCACCCTCGGCCGCAAGCCGGGCGGAGATTTCGGCACCAATGCCTTTGGATGCGCCGGTCACGAGCGCAACTTTGCCTTCGAGTCTCTTGGTCATCGCATGTCTTCCGTTGTTCGGCGGGATGCCGATATTCAATAGTTCAATACTAGTGAACTATTGAATGAGTTCAAGGGACGTGCTATATTTTGGACATGGTGCAGTTCGTTCACCCATCGCAGGACGAGATTACACTCGCCGGGGTGCTTGGAGCTCTCGCGGATCCGATGCGGCTGCGCATCGTCAAAAGCCTGGCCGCGCAAAACGATTGCATGTCGTGCACCGAGGCGGCGCCTTGCCCCGACATGGCGAAGTCGACCCTGTCGAACCATTTTCGGATCCTGCGGGAGGCCGGCCTAATCCGGACGTCAAAGCAAGGCGTCCAGCACCGCAACGTTTTGCGCGAAGAGGACATCAACGCGCGGTTTCCGAAACTGCTGAAAATGATCCTGAGCTTTCCAGACTGAGGGCATTCGCGCACGACAGATTTGTGGAGCGCGCAAGGTATCGGCTGATGTTGCCACCGGGCGTGTCCCAAAACAAAAATGGCTCGAGCTTCCGTCTCGGCGCAGCGCGTTGCCCGGCGTTCGCGCCATGATCGATTTTCTGGCTACAGCGCCGAAGGCCCAGGTCTAGCGCGCCGTCTCTAAGCCGACCTGCTAGGGCTGCAAGACATGTTGCTCCGCGCGCGTGACGGAGCCTCCAAGCAGGCAACCTACGGGCCGGCTGTCAGCGAAGCCGAGCCGCACCCGGATCTCGGACAACGACCCCATCGCCCGGCCCTGCATGATGGTGATCCGCGCGCTGTTGCGCTCGACCAGGCCGTTCTTGAGCAGTCCGAACGCGAGCGCCGCGGCGGCAATGCCGGTGGCAGCATCTTCCGGGTAGCCTGATGACTTCGGAAACTGTCGCGCCTCGAAGCGCCGTTCGCCCTGATGTTCGATGGCGTAGGGGTAAAGTCCGGTGGACCCGATCCGCCCGCAGCACGCCTCGATCTGCGCCGGGTCCGGCACCAGCTCATTGAGCTCGCGGACGCCCTTGATCGGGATGAGCGTCTTCACGCGCGACGTGACGGCGTTCTGCACCGGCATATCAAGCAGATCGCGGCGCGACAGCTTGAGCGTCGACAGAACGTCCTCCTCTTCGGCACGCGAGAGATCGACGACCTTGCCGACAGGCTGGCTGATCTCGACGGACGGTTCGCCCGAGTCCACACGATCGACATAGCCCGTCACCGATCCGCTGCGTGTCTCGATGCGGACCTGTTCGCCCGGCAGGCGCCCCTTGGTCGCGAGGACCCAGAGCGCGCCGATGGTCGCGTGACCGCACATTTCCATCTCGTGTCGCGGAACCCAGAACCGGAAGACGTAGTCAGAGTCGAGTCCCGGCGCCGGCAGGACGAAGCCCGACTCATGCCCGAAGTGCCGGGCCACCGACTGCATCCCCGCAGCAGTCAGGTTCGATGCATCGATGACAATTGGACAGGGGTTGCCGCCGCGCCCCGTGTGGGTGAACACGTTGACAAGGTCGATCTCGGTCATCGGATAGCTCGCTTCATGGAGTGCGCGACGGCGTCAACGATCGCGTTGGCAACGGTTTGATGGATCATGGTCAGATTCTGACGGCGCTCGAATGCCTCGCTGGGCGGAAGCGACAACCTCTGCATGTCGAATCCAAACCTGGGAAGTCGTAACGCTATTCAAGTTTTAGTGACATGTCCGGCTAGATCATTTCTTACAAGCGTCGAAATATTTGCACCGCGCCGATGTTTCTTATGCTGATGACAGCAACACCAGGATCCCCGATGCCCCCGGCTGCGCTGGTCTCCCTGGCGACGTCGGTGCCTCCCCACGTGTTTTTGCAAGAGGACGTGCTGACGGCGGCATGGGATGTCTTCGGCGCCCGCTTTCCCGAATTCGAACGGTTCTCAAGCATTTTCTCGAATACCGGCATAGTCAAGCGTCACGGCGTCAAGCCGTTCGACTGGTATCTCGAACGACGAGGCTGGCCCGAACGCACCGAGGCCTTTCTCGAGGGAGCTGAAGCGCTATTTGTCGATGTCGCCGAGAAGGCGCTGGCGAGCGCGCAACTTGCCGGCGGCGAGGTCGACACTGTCGTGACCGTCTCTTCCACGGGAATCGCGACACCAAGTCTCGAGGCGCGCGTTGCTCGCCGGATGGGCTTCCGGTCCGACACGATGCGTGTACCGGTGTTTGGTCTTGGCTGTGCGGGCGGGGTTTCGGGTCTATCGATTGCGTCGCGCCTCGCCCAAGCCCGCCCTGGCACCAACGTGCTACTGGTCACGATCGAGCTCTGCTCACTCGCACTTCGCCTGGACGAACTTACGAAGGCCAACATCGTCGCCGTCAGCCTGTTTGGCGACGGTGCTGCTGCAATCGTGTTGCGCGCGGGCGATGGCGGTGCGACGCAGATCGAGGCTGCCGGCGAACACCTTTGGCCGGATACGCTTGGCATCATGGGATGGAGTGTCGATCCGGAAGGATTCGGCGTCATCTTTCGCCGCACCATACCTGACTTCGTCACGAGGCATTTCAACTCCGCCGTGACCGAAATTCTTTCCAGAATGCGTCTTTCAGTGGAAGACATTGACCGGTTCATCTGCCATCCCGGCGGCGCGAAGGTGATCTGTGCATTGGAAGGCGCGCTCGCGCTCGACCAAGGAACGCTTTCCCATGAACGACAGATTATCGCCGACTTTGGTAACATGTCGTCACCCACAGTATTGTTCGTGCTTGAGCAGGCTCGCGCGAAAGGGCTGCCGGCGCGCTCACTGTTGACGGCGCTCGGACCCGGCTTCACCGCGAGCTGTGTCACGCTACGGCACACTGCGTGACGTTTGCTGAACTCATTCTCGGCGCCATCACGCTGCAGCGCGTCGGCGAGCTCGTGATTTCGCGCGCTAACACTCGAAAGCTCCTGGCCCGCGGCGCCGTCGAGGTGGCACCCCGGCATTATCCGTTGATCATCACGGTTCATGCCGCCTGGCTGTTGTCGCTGTGGGTGTTCGGCCGCGACCAACCGGTGAATGTCGTTGCCCTGGCCGGCTATCTTATCCTTCAGTGCCTTCGCTTCTGGGTCATCTGGACGCTCGGCTCACGATGGACGACGCGGATTATTGTTCTGCCCGAACAGCCGCTCGTGTCAGCGGGACCCTATCGATTTCTGTCGCATCCCAACTATGCCGTGGTTGCCGGCGAGATTGCCGTGCTCCCTTTGGTTCTGGGTCTGCCGCTGCTGGCCATCGTCTTCACCATCCTCAACGCCGCGGTTCTCGCGATCCGCATACGGGCCGAAAACCTCGCCCTCGCCGCATCCCGTGAGACATTGTACGTAGCGCATAATGACTGAACGGGTTACCGAGCCGAGTGCAGCTACGTGGCTTGGCTTCGTCCTGATGTGCCTCGGCATGTTCATGGCGATCCTCGACATTCAGGTCGTCGCCACTTCGCTACCCACGATCCAGAGTACACTCGCCATATCGCGAGAGGCGATGAGCTGGATTCAAACCGCGTATCTGATCGCCGAGATCATCGCCATTCCACTGACCGGGTGGCTTACGCGCGTTCTGACGCTGCGATGGCTGTTCGTTATTGCGATCAGCCTCTTTACCCTTGCCTCCATCGGCTGCGCGTTCAGCAGCAGTTTTACGACGCTTGTCAGCTTCCGCGTGCTTCAGGGTTTCGCTGGCGGCGTACTGATTCCGGCGGTTTTTTCCGCTGTCTTTCTGCTGTTTCCGATCCGTTTGCATCCCGTTGCCACCACCATGGCCGGCATTATGGCCGTGCTGGCGCCCACGGTCGGGCCGGTGGTCGGTGGCTGGATCACCGACACCTGGTCCTGGCATTGGCTGTTTCTGATCAATGTCGCTCCCGGGGTGGTCGCCGCACTCGCCACGCCAATGCTGCTGCCGCGCGAACGACCCCGGCTTTCTGATCTGGCTACACTCGACGTGCCGTCTCTCGGACTTCTTGCGGTTTCGCTTGCATGCCTGGAGATCGGTCTGAAGGAAGGCCCGCAACGCGGGTGGCTTTCTCCATTCTGCTCCATCCTGATCGTCTTGAGTGCTGCCGCGGCAACCGTCTTCGCCATCCGAACACTCAGGGCCGCGCATCCAGTGGTCGAACTGTCGACATTTAGATCGCGCTCGTTTGCGATCGGTTGCGCATTGAGCTTCTTCCTCGGAGTTGGATTGTTCGGCTCGGTCTATCTCATGCCGGTCTTCCTCGCCTATGTTCGACATCATGACGCATTTGAAATCGGCACGATCATGCTCGTCACCGGCGTTGCGCAGCTTGCCACCGCGCCGATTGCGGGCCTGCTGGAAAGCAGGTTTGATCCCCGCTGGTTGTCGGCGGCGGGGTTTGGTCTGTTCGCGATCGGGCTGGGTTGCAGTGCATTCGAGAGCCGTGTCGCCGACTTCCAAGAAATGTTCTGGCCGCAAGTCTTGCGCGGCGTTGCGATCATGTTTTGCCTGCTGCCTCCGACCCGGCTGGCGTTGGGTTCGCTGACCGCATCACGGGTACCCGACGCAAGCGGCCTGTTTAACCTGATGCGAAACCTCGGGGGCGCAATCGGCATCGCGCTGATCGATACGATCCTTTACGGGCGCACCGGCGGGCACGCCGACGCTTTGCGCGAGCGCCTGATTGCGGGCGATGTGACTGCGGCTCAGGCAATCGGGCTTGACCTCACGCTGTTTACCCACCGCCCTCCGCAGGTCTCCGATGCCACGGTTGAAGCCTATCTGCGTCCCATGGTCGAAAAGGCCGCGTTCGCGCTCAGCGCCAACGAAGCCTGGGCCCTCCTCGCTTGCGTGGCGCTGCTCGGACTGTTGCTCATTCCGTTCGCGGCCGGTCCCTTGGAAGGCACTGATGAGAATTCTGGTGATGGCGCACTCAATTGAGTGGTGAATAGAGATCGCAATTGCCGCGACGCCCCGCCCAACCGGCGAAGTTCGGCGTGGTTCGCTTACCTATCTGAGGAAGGCCGCACTGACCGAGGGGCTCGTCGTGACCTGAGACGGTAGGTGCCCGCCCCACCAAACAAAAATGGCCCGCGTGACGCGGGCCATTTTCGTATCGGAACCGGTAAAAGTCCGAACTTGGTTGCGGGGATAGGATTTGAACCTATGACCTTCAGGTTATGAGCCTGACGAGCTACCGGGCTGCTCCACCCCGCGTTAAACCGTCGCTTTGCCTAGGCCAAGATGCCGGGGACGGTGGATGAAGTGGCCGGCGCTGTTCGCGTGGCTTGCTTCGTCCGTCCCAAAGGCTTCCTTGGAAGGCAACCCCGGGGCAAAGCCCCTCGGGTGCGAGGCGTATGTACCAACCCGGGCTGCCTTTGGAAAGGGCCGTGGGGACGTTTTTTTCGACTTTATGACAGTGAGTTGGGCCGATTTCCGGCCCGTTTGGTGCGCTCTTGCCAGAAGTTCCACAAAGGGCCAGCTTGCGGCAACAAAACGTGGGGGGCCAACGCCATTTTCAGGAGGAACGCCATGGACCAGCCCCTGGATAAGTCCCCGGCGGGCGCCCCGCTTCGGGCCCTCTACGAGGCCTTCCACGCCATGGTCGCGCGGGCGCGGGCCGAGCCTGCACCTGACCTGGCCGAGCGGCTCGACCGGCTGGCGCGGCTGCGCACTGTCGTCGCTGACAACGAGGAACGCTTCCGGCAGGCGATCTCGGCCGATTTCGGCCACCGCTCGGCCGTCGAGACCACCATCGCCGAGACGATGCTGGTGTTCTCCGAGATCCGGCATGCGACCAAGCACCTGAAGAGCTGGATGGCGCCGCAGCGCGTGGCCACCGCGCTGCAATTCCTGCCCGCGCGCAACCGCCTGATCCCGCAGCCGCTCGGCGTCGTCGGCATCATCGCGCCCTGGAATTATCCGCTCCAGCTCACGCTTGCGCCCGCGATCGGCGCGATCGCCGCAGGCAACCGGGTCATCATCAAGCCAAGCGAACTCTCGCCGCACTTCTCAGTGCTGCTGAAGGAGACGGTGGCCGCGAAATTCGATGCCACCGAGCTACTGGTGACAGGCGTCGAGGACGAAATCGCAAAAGCCTTCGCACACCTCCCCTTCGACCATCTCGTCTTCACCGGCTCGACCCGGGTCGGCCGGCTGGTCGCGGAGGCCGCCGGGCGCAATCTCACGCCCGTAACGCTCGAGCTCGGCGGCAAGTCGCCGGCGATCATCGACGCCTCCGCCGCTCTCGAGGAGGCGGCCGAGCGCATCGCCTACGGAAAGCTGCTCAATGCCGGGCAGACCTGCATCGCGCCGGACTATGTGCTGGTGCCCGAGCGCTCGTTGCAGGCCTTCGCCGAAAAAGTACGCGCGCAGATGCGGCGCATGTTCGGCACCGATCCGGCCAACAAGGACTACACCTCCGTCATCTCCGACCGGCACTATGCGCGGCTGGAAAATCTCGTCGCGGACGCCGCCCAGCGCGGCGCAAAGATCCTGCAACCGGCGAGAGCAGACGATCCGAACTGGAAAGCACACCGCAAATTCCCGCCGACACTGATCGTCGGCGCGACCGAGGCGATGGCGGCGATGCAGGAGGAGATTTTCGGCCCCATTCTGCCGGTGCTGGGCTATCGCGATCCGGCGGAGGCGATCGCTTTCGTCAATGCCCGCGACCGGCCGCTCGCGCTCTACTGGTTCGGAAAGGATCGCGCCGCCCGCGACGAGGTGCTGTCACGCACGATCTCCGGCGGCGTCACCGTCAACGACTGCCTGTTCCACTTCGCGCAAGCCAACCAGCCGATGGGCGGCGTCGGCGCATCCGGCACCGGCGCCTATCACGGCGATTGGGGCTTTCGCACGTTCAGCAAACTGAAGCCGGTGTTTTATCGCTCCAAGTTCAACCGCCTCGCCGACCTCTATCCGCCCTACGGCGGCAAGATCGCGCGGCTGGAGAAGTTGATGCGGTTCATGTCGTAGCTTGCGTCAACACCGTCATTGCGAGCGTAAAGGCAATGCAAAAATCCAATCCTCACCCTGAGGAGCGCGCCAGCGACGCGCGTCTCGAAGGGCGAGGCCACAGACCGGGCCTTCATCCTTCGAGACGCGCGTTCCGCGCTCCTCAGGATGAGGAACGGAGACGCAACAACAAAGAACAATGCAGGGGGAAACATCAGTGACTGACACATTCGACTTCGTCGTCGTGGGCGCGGGCTCCGGCGGCTGCGCGATGGCGGGGCGGCTGTCGGAGGATGCGGCGACATCCGTGGCGCTGCTCGACGCCGGCGGGCGGAACGACAATTGGCGGATCACCACGCCATTCGGGCTCGCTTTGCCATACAGCGCGGCCAACTGGGCTTTCGATACCGTGCCGCAGAAGGGATTGAACGGCCGCATCGGCTATCAACCGCGCGGCAAGGGCCTCGGCGGCTCCTCGGCGATCAACGCCATGGTCTACATCCGCGGCCACAAATCGGACTACGACCACTGGGCCTCGCTCGGCAATGCCGGCTGGTCGTATGCCGACGTGCTGCCCTATTTCAAGCGTTCGGAAAACAATTCCGATTTCGACGGCGAGTATCATGGCAAGGGCGGCCCGCTGCATGTCAACAGACTGCGCTCGGACAATCCGATCCATGACGTCTTCCACCAGGCCGCGCGCGAGGCGCAGTTCCGCGTCCGCGAGGACTTCAACGCCGAGGACCATGAAGGGCTCGGCAGCTACCAGGTGACGCAGCACCATGGCGAGCGCTGGAGCGCGGCACGCGCCTATCTGCATCCCCACATGGACAAGCGCGCGAATCTGCGCGTCGAGACGGGGGCGCAGGCCACGAAAATCCTGTTCGAAGGCGGGCGCGCGGTCGGCATCGAATATGTGC
Organism: Bradyrhizobium sp. 613_E4_N2_2; assembly: GCF_052075995.1. NCBI lineage: Bacteria > Pseudomonadati > Pseudomonadota > Alphaproteobacteria > Hyphomicrobiales > Nitrobacteraceae > Bradyrhizobium > Bradyrhizobium sp. 613_E4_N2_2. The sequence goes on along the minus strand of NZ_CP197234.1, from coordinate 1,013,290 downwards.
AGGGCAAGCAGACCAAGCAGCTGCGCGCCCGCCGCGAGGTGATCCTCGCCGGCGGCGCCTTCCAGTCACCGCAGCTGCTGATGCTGTCGGGTGTCGGCGATGGCGATGCGCTTGCCGCGCACGGCATTGGCGTCATGCATCACTTGCCGGGCGTCGGGCGCAATCTGCAGGACCATCCGGATTTCGTGTTCGTCTACGCCTCCGACTATCCGCACTTCGTTCATTCATCGCTCGGCCGGTTGCCATCCCTGCTCCGCGCCATCCAGCGGTATCGCCGGGAGCGACGCGGCCTGATGACCACCAATTTCGCCGAGTGTGGCGGCTTCCTGAAGACCAGGCCCGACCTCGCGGTGCCAGACATCCAGCTGCACTTCGTCATCGCGATGCTCGACGACCACGGCCGCAAGAAGCACAAAGAGGCGGGCTTCTCGTGCCATGTCTGCCTGCTCAGACCGAAGAGCCGCGGCAGCGTATGGCTGAAGAGCGCCGATCCGCTCGCTGCACCGATGATCGATCCGAACTTTCTGGGCGAGGCGGAAGATCTCGAGTCGATGGTCGCGGGCTTCAAGACCACGCGGCGGCTGATGGAGACGCCCGCGCTGCGCGCGTTGCAGAAGAAGGACATGTTCACGTCGGATGTGAGAACGGACGACGACATCCGCGCCATCCTGCGCAATCGCGTCGACACCGTCTATCACCCCGTCGGCACCTGCAAGATGGGCACCGATGCGATGTCGGTGGTCGATCCGAAGCTGAAGATGCACGGCATCGAGGGCTTGCGCGTCGTCGACGCCTCGATCATGCCGACGCTGATCGGTGGCAACACCAACGCGCCGACCATCATGATCGGGGAGAAGGCGGCGGATATGATCAGGGCGGAGATGCGGACAAACTAGCGGTGCGGCACGAACGGGACTTTTCGAGCTGCAACCGGCCGGGATAGACTGCTCATCTAGCCCGGAGAAGTTGATACGCGCCGCTGCCTCGGAGTTTTGCCTGACATGACGCGTGGACGACGAGTCGGACTTGCGGCAGCGATCGCGCTGGCGCTTTTCGTTGCCTATGAGGTGATATCGTCGTTCGTCGCCTTCACCGACGACGCCTATGTTCAGTCCGATCTGGTCGCGCTCGCGCCTCAGGTGACTGGGCGCATCATTGCCGTAGATGTCGCCGACAATCAGGATGTGGCCGAGGGCAACCTGCTTGCGAGCATCGATCCCGTACCTTTCCAGTTGGCCCTGGATCAGCGGCGTGCCGATCTTGCCGAGGCCCGCGCGCAGATCGCCTCCGACCAGCACCGGATCGCATCGGCACGGGACGCGTTGGCGGCGGCGAGCTCGGCCGCGGATTTTGCGAGCGAAAACGAAAAGCGTCTGACGACGCTCGCCTCGGCCCAGGATGTCTCCCGCGTCGCGCTCGACCAGGCGAGCGATACGCTGCGACGCGCGAATGCGGCACGCGACGCTGCACAGGAGTCGGTCGCGGCGACGGAGGCCACGCTATCCATGCATCAAGCGAGCCACGCCCGCGCCAATTCGGCGCTGGCGCTCGCAGAATGGCAGCTCGCCCGCACCAAGCTGGTCGCACCAACCAGCGGCACGGTGACGTCGCTCAGCCTGCGCGTGGGCGACACTGCACAGGCCGATGTGCCGCTGATCGGCATCGTCGATGCCCGCGCCTGGCGCATCGTCGCCAACTTCAAGGAAAGCTACATCCGCGGCTTTGCCGTCGGCAGCACGGCCTGGGTGTCGCTGGACTCAAATCCCTGGCATCTACGCCGTGCCAAGGTGACCGGCATTGCTCGTGGCATCAGCCGCGAACCCGTGCCCAATCGCCTCCTCAACTACGTGGCGCCGACCACTGACTGGATCCGCCTCAAGCGCCGCTTTCCGGTGACGCTGACGCTGGTCGATCCGCCACCCGACCTGAGACTCTATATGGGTGCCGACGCCAGGGTGGTCGTGCTGCCATGAGCGGGGCCGCGACGAGAGCGATCTCTGCATTGCGGCGGGAGTTGCTGGAGATCGATCTGGCCGGCCCACGCGGCCATCATTGCAGCCGCGTTGCACTGGCCGTCACGCTGGCCGTGATCGTGGCGCTTGTGCTGCGGGTGGACGCACCATGGTGGGCGGCGATCAGTGCCTTCGTCTCGACGCAGGTGACGGCGCCCTCTTCCTTGCGTCGCGGCGCCCTGCGCATCGTCGGTACGGCGATCGGTGCCGCTGCAGGCCTGCTCTTGAGCCCGTGGCTGATCGAGGACCAGGTTGCACTGAGCCTCGCACTGTTCATCGCAAGCAGCATCGGCGTGCTCGGCCTGCAAGTCAGTCGCCACGGATATGCCTGGCTGCTCGGCGCCGTCACGGCCGACATGGTGCTGCTCGCAACGCTCGACGATCCGACCTCGGCGCTGTCAGTCGCCTGCAACCGTACTGCCGAGGTGACGATCGGCACTCTCGCCGCCATTCTGGTCTCGCACCTGCTGTCGCCGCGCGAGGATCATGCGCCGCCACGTGCGCGGGCGCCGGGCTGGTCCGACCTTCTCGGCGCGCAATGGGCCTCGACCCAGCACGCAATGCGCGCGGGCCTTGGTGTGATGCTGGTGCCGCTGGCATGGAGCTGGCTGCAATTGCCGAGCTTCTCGCAGGCCGCGATCACGGTCGCGGCCGTGATGGCCGTGCCGGCAATATCCGACGACGATGCTGCGAATCGCGAGAAGATCGCGGCCCGTGGCACGCATCGCATCCTCGGCTGCCTGATCGGCGGCCTCGCCGGCCTGGCGGTGCTGATCGCCTCGTTCGAAAACTTCCTGCCCTGGCTTGCCGCGCTTGCCATCGGGGTCTGGGTCGGTGCGCATGTCCAGGCGAGCGCGCGCGATATCGGCTATGTCGGCACACAGGGCGCGGTCGTCTTCATCATGACGATGGTGCAGGGATCAGGGCCGCCGTCCAGCATCATTCCCGGCATCGAGCGCCTTGCCGGTATCACCGGCGGGCTGCTGATCGTCGAGATCGTGGCTATCCTGCTGACGCCCTCGGCTAGGAACGCTGAAACAAGATAATGCGGTAGCTCTTCTCCCTCTCCCCGTTCTTACGGGGAGAGGGTTGGGGTGAAGGGCTATCTCGGCAAAAACGGTGATAGCTGGACTCGCGGAGACTCCCTCTCACCCGGAATTTGCTCTCGCAAACTCCGGCCTCTCCCCGCTTGCGGGGAGAGGCGAAGTCGGGCTCAATTCAGCAGGAAACCACCATCGACAGTGATGACACTCCCCGTCATGTACCGCGACGCCCGTGACGCCAGCAGCAGGATCGCGCCATCGAGATCGGACTCGGCGCCGACGCGGCGCTGCGGGATGCGTTTGGCCAATCGCTCGCCCGCGGGCGTCGACCAGAAGGCGTGATTCATTTCGGTATCGATATAGCCTGGCGCCAGCGCGTTGATGCGGATGTTCTGGCCTGCGAGCTCCAGCGCCATCGCCCTGGTCGCCTGGAGGATACCGGCCTTGGAGATCGCATAGGGCGACACCGCTTTCAGCACGCCGGTGCCGAGCACGGAAGCGATGTTGACGATGTTGCCTTCCTGCTTGCGCGCGATCATGCGGCGCGCGACTTCGGTCGCGAGGAAATAAGCGCCTTTCAGATTGGCGCCGATCACGGCGTCCCAATCGGCTTCGGTCTGCTCGGTCGCGAGCTTCTCGATGGCGATGCCGGCATTGTTGATCAGCACCGTGATCGGACCGAGCGCGGCTTCCGTGGCATCCACGGCCTTGGCGATCGATGACATGTCAGTGACGTCGAGCGCGACCGCGGCAGCGCGGCCGCCCTTGCCGCGGATCTCCTCCTCCAGGCTCTTCAGCTTGTCGGCCTGCCGCGCGGCGAGCGCGACGGCCGCGCCATGGTCCGCCAGAACCCGGGCAAATTGCCGCCCCAGCCCCTGGCTCGCGCCCGTCACTAGGATGGTTTCTTGACTGACGTCGAATAAGTCTGACATGACGCTTGCCTTGAGTGTTTTCCCTGAGCTTTGGAGCCACCAATACAGACGATTTTAACGATCTGAAACCGGAATGATCGGTCCGGCGTTCATTCGTTCCATCGAGGCAGGCCTGACGCTCATGAACAGTTTCGATCTCGCGGTCTATGCGGCACTCGTCGTCGCGATCGGCTTCGGTTTCAGGACCGGCCTGCTCGGCAGCGCCATGACCATTCTCGCCTATCTCCTGGCCGCTCCCATCGCCGTCGCGCTGATGCCGTTGATCGTGCCGCAGGTCGCGACCAATCCGAACGCGCCACTGCTGCAAAACTGGATCTGGTTCTTCGGCATCTTCGTGGTCGTCGGCATGCTCCTTGGTTATATCGGCCGCCTCGCGCTGAACGACACGATACGCGAAGCCGGGATCGGCGACCGGCTCGCCGGCGCCGCACTCGGCGCCGTCAGGGTCGGCCTCGTCGCCACCACGCTGGTGCTGGTGTTCGACCAGATCGTGCCGGCCAACCGCCAGCCGCCGTTCCTCGCCGGTTCGCATCTGCGGCCGCTGTTCTCGGCGGCCGGCAAGATGGGCTTCAAGACATTGCCGCCGGAGGCCGCGGCCGCGATCGACCGCCTCAAGCAGGAACGGCGTATCTAGCTTATTGTCTGGGCATGATCTTTTCGGAAGACCGCTGCACACTTTTCCGGATCATGCCCGCACATTTGCATCGCCGCGCGACCGCGCCATGCATTTTGACGCGGCCCCCTCCCTTATCAGCGGCGCCACGATTGGCTAGAGTGCGGCCTGTCTAAAACCTGCCTGACATTACGGGAGTGAAACAGTGGATCTTGGGATCAAAGGTCGCCGCGCCATCGTCTGCGCATCCAGCAAGGGCCTCGGCCGCGCCTGCGCCATCTCGCTGGCGGAAGCCGGCGTTGACGTCACGCTGACCGCGCGGGGCGCCGAAGCCCTGAAGAAGACGGCCGACGACATCCGCAAGGCCTATCCTGGCGTGAAGGTCACCGAGATCGTCGGCGACATCACGACGCCTGCGGGCCGCGAGGCCGTGCTGAAGGCCTGCCCCGAGCCGGACATCTTGATCAACAATGCCGGCGGCCCGCCGCCCGGCGATTTCCGCAACTGGACCCGCGACGACTGGATCAAGGCGATCGACGCCAACATGCTCACGCCGATCGAGCTGATCAAGTCGACCGTCGACGGCATGATGGCGCGCAAGTTCGGCCGCATCGTCAACATCACCTCGGCGGCGGTGAAGGCGCCGATCGACATCCTCGGCCTCTCCAACGGCGCGCGCGCCGGCCTGACCGGCTTCATCGCCGGCCTGTCGCGCAAGACCGTGATCAATAATGTCACCATCAACGGCCTGTTGCCGGGTCCGTTCGAGACCGACCGCCTGACCGGCACCGCAAAGGCCGAGGCCGACAAGCGCGGCACGACGCCGGAGCAGATCCTGGCCGAGCGCGCCAAGCTCAACCCCGCCGGCCGCTTCGGCCAGCCCGACGAGTTCGGCTATGCCTGCGCCTTCCTCTGCGGCGCCAAGGCCGGCTTCATCACGGGCCAGAACATCTTGCTCGACGGCGGCGCCTTCCCCGGAACGCTGTGAGAGCAGTCTGGTACGAGCAAACAGGACCGGCGGCGGATGTCCTCACCTATGGTGAGATGGCGACGCCGGTCGCTGGCCCAGGCGAAGTTCGCATTCGCCTGGAAGCCTCCGGCGTCAATCCGGCCGATGTCGGCCGGCGCGGCGGCAGCTATCGCGCGATGGAATTTTCGCGCGTCATCCCGAACAGCGACGGCGCGGGTTTTGTCGACCAGATCGGCGACGGCGTAACGCGCTTCAAGGTCGGCGACCGGGTCTGGCTGTTCAACGGCCAGCGCAACGGCCGCGCCTTCGGCACGGCGGCCGAATATATCGCGCTCGCCGAGCAGCTGGTGACGCCGCTGCCGGATCATCTTTCCTTTGCGGAAGGTGCAACGCTCGGCATTCCCGCGATGACCGCGTGGTGCAGCCTGTTTGCGGACGGGCCGATCGTCGGCAAGACCGTGCTTGTCACCGGCGGCGCCGGCGCGGTTGGCCATTATGCCGTGCAGCTCGCCAAATGGGGCGGCGCGCAGGTGATCGCGACCGTCAGCTCGGCGATGAAGGGCGAGCAGGCCCGGCGCGCGGGCGCCGATCTCGTGGTCAATTACAGGGACGAGGACGTCGTTGCCAAGGCGATGGCGTTCACCGGCGGACGTGGTGTCGATCGCGTGGTCGATGTCGATTTCGGCGGCAACATCGCGACCACGTTGAAGCTGATGGCGCTCAATTCGACGATCGCCGTCTACGCCACCAACGGCAACCGCACACCCACGGTGCCGATGCGCGAACTGATGGAGAAGTGCATCACGCTCCGGACGCTGGTGCTGTTCGCGCTGCCGCCGGCGCTGCTCGCGGCGGCGCAGGCCGACATCACGAAATGGCTGGCGGCAGGGCCGCGCATTCACAACGTCGCGGCGCAGTTCGCGCTATCGGATACCGCGCAGGCGCATCTCGCGGTCGAGAAGGGTGACAAGCTCGGCACCGTGATCGTCGACTGCGCGCGATGACGACTTAGGATACCGGCGTGGTCCGCTCGTCGGTCCAGTCGATGCCGAGTTCGTCCATGCCATCGGCGAGCAGATCGCCCAGCATCGGCTCGCCCAGCAGATATTGCACCGTTTCACGACGCGGGTTCTTGTATTCACCGCGCGCCTCGGCGGCGCGGGCACGCAGATCGTCCCACTCCTCCACTTCGCCGTCGCCGCGGCCGAGCCACATCATCGTGACGAGGTCGAGCTGCTCGTCCTCGTTCAGCGCGCGGATGAAACCGGAGAGCTCGGCTGCGACCGGGTCGGAATTGGTGTCCTCGAGCACGTCGATCTCGTCATCATCAGAGGGATTGGAGCCCGAGTCAGGGTCGGACGCCGCCTCCTTGACGTCGAATTCGCGGGCCTTCTCGATGATGAAGGCGACCTTCTCGGCGGAAATGGCAAGCTCTGGCATCGTCGCTCTCTCTGGCTGTCTCGGGGTTCCCCCGATAACGCAACATCGCGACAGATGATCCATTGCGTTCGACGGCGGAAGGCCGCATCTTTCGCGAAAGCAAGAAAATTGGGATCGCCGCATGCCGTGGACCGTGGGCAAGGTCAAAATCACCAAGATCGTGGAAATGGAGACGGTCGGCTCGACCCGCTTCATCCTGCCGGCCGCGACCAATGACGAGATCCAGAAGCTGCCCTGGCTGATCCCGCATTTCGCCACCGAGGAGGGCCGGCTGAAAATGTCGATCCACTCGCTGGTGGTGGAGATGCCGACGCGCCGCATCGTGGTCGACACCGGCCTTGGCAACGACAAGCAGGGTCGCGGTGTCCCGGTCTGGAATAACCGCAGCACGCCGTTTCTGGAGACGATGACGGCAGCGGGCTTTCCCCCTGACAGCATCGACACCGTGCTGTGCACGCATCTTCATGTCGATCATGTCGGCTGGAATACGAGGCTCGTCGATGGCAAATGGGTGCCGACTTTCCCCAGGGCGCGCTACCTGTTCGGCAAGACCGAGTACGAATATTGGCGCGACTATACGGCCGAGCCGGACAAGGTCGCGGTGTTCAAGGATTCCGTGAAGCCGGTCGTCGATGCGGGCCTGGCCGAGTTGATCCCGAGCGATCACCGGCTCTGCGAGGAGATCAGCGTGATCCCGACCCCCGGCCACAGCCCCGGGCATATGAGCGTCCTGATCGAGTCCGGCGGCGAACAAGGGTTGCTCAGCGGCGACGTCGCCCATCACCCCTGCCAGATGGCGCATCTCGACTGGTGCTCGGTCGTCGACACCGATACCGCCCAGTCGGCGGAAACCCGGCACAAGGTGTTCTCGCGCTTTGCCGATACCCCGACGCTGGTGATCGGCGGCCATTTCTCGGCCGGGCACATCAAGCGGGACGGGGATGCGTTCAAATTTGTGGCGCTGCAATCGTAGGGTGGGCAAAGCCACCGGGTCGCGCGAATGCGCGCCCGATGACAGGCTCCGCGTGCCCACCATACCGGGCCATCAAAAAGAATTGGTGGGCACGGCGCTCCGCGCCTTTGCCCACCCTACAAAGGAAGGGCTGCAATGCGCCCCACTTTGAGCGGTTGAATTTCCCGCCGCCCTGTTCCATGAAGCTATTTAACCGATCGGTCCATCTCCAGGGAGAAACGAGAATGAAGCTTATTCGTTATGGCGAAAAGGGTGCGGAAAAGCCCGGCCTGATCGACAAATCCGGCCAATTGCGCGACCTGTCGGCGCACGTGAAGGACCTGACCGGCGAGGCCTATTCGCCGGAATCCCTGAAGAAGCTGGCGAGCCTTGACCCGGCCTCCCTGCCCGCCGTCTCCGGCAAGCCGCGCTTCGGCGCGCCCGTCACCGGCATCTCGAAATTCGTCGCCATCGGCCTCAACTACAGCGACCACGCCAAAGAAACCGGCGCCGCGATCCCGACCGAGCCGATCATCTTCATGAAGGCCAACACCTCGCTGTCCGGCCCGAACGACGCGGTCGAGAAGCCGCGCGGCTCGACCAAGCTCGACTGGGAAGTCGAGATCGCCGCCATCATCGGCACCCGCGCCAAATATGTCTCGGAAGCCGATGCGCTGAACTACGTCGCCGGCTATTGCGTCTGCAACGACGTCTCCGAGCGCGCCTTCCAGACCGAGCGCCTGGGTCAGTGGACCAAGGGCAAGTCACACGACACCTTCGGCCCGGTCGGCCCGTGGCTCGCCACCAAGGACGAGATCAAGGACGTCCAGAACCTGTCGATGTGGCTCGACGTCAACGGCCAGCGTCGCCAGACCGGCTCGACCCAGACCATGATCTTCTCCATGGCCAAATGCGTCTCCTACGTCTCGCAGTTCATGACGCTGTTGCCGGGCGACATCATCACCACCGGCACCCCGCCCGGCGTCGGTCTCGGCATGAAGCCGCCGACCTTCCTCAATGTCGGCGATGTCGTTACGCTCGGCATCGAAGGCCTCGGCGAGCAGCGCCAGGAGATCGTGGCGGCGTAAGGTCTCCGCCCTCATCCTGAGGAGCGCGCAACGCGCGCGTCTCGAAGGATGCGCCAAGAATACAGTCACCCGACGTTCGCGCCGGGTGACCCAAGAACACCTCCCGTTGTCCATCCTTCGAGACGCGCGCCAAGCTGCGCGCTCCTCAGGATGAGGACCGTCTGTCTGGATAGAGGTTATTTCCCCATGAAACTCTCCTTCTCCGCCGCCTCGCCCTTCGCCCGCAAGGTGCGCATCGCCGCGATCGAGCTCGGGCTGATCGACAAGATCGAGCTGACGCCCGCGACCGTCGCGCCGGGCACGGTCAATGAGGATTATTCGCGCATCACGCCGCTGAAGAAGCTGCCGGTGCTGATCACCAATGACGGCGACGTCATTCTGGATTCCTACGTGATCGTCGAATATCTCAACGAGATGGCCGGCGGCAGCCTGATCCCCGATTACGGCCCGCGGCGCTGGAAGGCAAAGACCAATCACTCCCTGATCAACGGCATGCTCGATTCCATGCTGCTGTGCCGCTACGAGAAGATGGTGCGGCCGCAGGGCCTGCAATGGCAGGCATGGTCGGACGACCACTGGAACCGGGCCTGGACCGGCATGGCGCGCTTCGAGAACATGCCCGAAGTTTTGAACGGCCCGTTCGACATCTCGCAGATCGGCCTCGTCTGCGTGCTCGGCTATGCCGACTTCCGCTTCGCCGATTGCGGCTGGCGCAAGGCCTATCCGAAACTCGACGCCTTCCACCAGAAGATGCTGGAGCGCCCCTCGGTCAAGATCTCGGTGCCGCCTACGGCGTAAACTAGGCTGCGGGGAGAAGGACGATGCGCGATCGCTTCCCCCGCCTCAGCATTCTCGGCGCGAGCCTCGTGCTCGCGTTGACCGTCTCAGCCACTTCCGTGCAGGCCGACGGCATGGCGACTGGACGACAAAACCTCGCCTGTGGATCGCGTTCGTCAATCGACGACGGGTGGACGACTGCGTCGCCCGACAGCGTTGGCATGGACGGCATGCGGCTCTGCAGCATCGCCGCACGGCTCGATCAACGCGCGACCTCGGTCCATTCGGTTGTCGTCGTGCGCCACGGCAAGCTCGTCTTCGAGCAGTATTTTCCCGGCTACGACCAACCCTGGGGACAACCGGACGGCCAGCACGAATTCACCGCGACGACGAAGCATGACATGCGTTCGGCATCGAAGAGTGTCGCTTCGCTGCTCGTCGGCATCGCGATCGATCGCAAGCTGATCGAAGGCGTCGACGAGCCCGTGCTCAAATTCTTCCCCGACCATCAGGCGGCGAAGCAGGCGGGCTGGGAGGCCATCACGCTGCGCCATCTGCTAACGATGTCCTCCGGCATTGAATGGGACGAGGCACGGTCCTGGACCGATCCGAAAAACGACGAGCCGCATCTCACCTTTGAGGCCGATCCGATCGGCTATGTGCTCGCAAAGCCAGTCGCTGCGCCGCCCGACGTGCTGTGGACTTATAATGGCGGCGGGACTGAACTGCTCGGCAACATCCTCGAACGCGTCTCGGGCAAGCCGCTGGAGGCATTTGCTCGTGAGGTGCTGTTCCAGCCGCTCGGGATCAGCGATTTCGAGTGGAAAGCCTATAAGAACGGCAAGATCGCAGCGGCCGCGGGCCTTCGCTTGCGGCCGCGCGATGCGGCGAAGATCGGCCAGCTCGTGCTCAATCGCGGCCAGTGGAACGGCCGGCAGATCGTCTCGGCCGACTGGATCGCACAATCGATCACGCCGCGCTTCCAGGCGATCGGCTATTTCGGCAGCACGATGTTCTACGGCTATCAATGGTGGATGGGCCGCTCGCTCGCCGGCGACAAGGAAATCAAATGGGTTGCTGCCTTCGGCTGGGGCGGCCAGCGCATCTTCATCGTGCCCGAGCTTGATCTCGTCATCATGACGACCGCCGCGCAATACGGCCAGCCCAAAGAGGGTCTGGCCGCGATCGACATTCTCACCAACATCGTCATTCCATCCGTGCGCGACGCGCACTGATCACTGGGGAAGCGAGCATGAGCCTGAAATATGCGGTCGGCGATCTCACCATCCATCGCGTCATCGAGCAGGAAACCTCGTTCGTCCCGGCACTGGAAATGCTGCCGGGATTGACGGCCGAGGTGCTGGCCGAGAACCGGGCATGGATGCGGCAGGCCAAGGCGCTGGACGAGCAGGACGTACTGCTCCTGTGCTTCCAGTCCTATGTGGTGAAGACACCGCACCACACCATCCTGATCGACAGCTGCATCGGCAACGACAAGCCGCGCCCGCAGCGGCCGAAATGGAACATGAAGACCGACGACACGTACTTGCGCGGACTCAACGCAGCCGGGTTTGCGGTCGACGACATCGATTTCGTGATGTGCACGCATCTGCATGTCGATCACGTCGGCTGGAACACGCGATTGGAGAACGGCCGCTGGGTGCCGACCTTCCCCAAGGCGCGCTATCTCTTTGCGAAGCAGGAATACGACCACTGGTTCGCGGAGAATGCAAAGGCGGAGATTCCGCCCTTCGCCGACAGCGTGCTGCCGGTGGTCGAGGCCAGGCGCCACGAGCTGGTCGGCAACGATCACCAGATCGGCGATCACGTCCGCATCCTACCGACGCCGGGACATACGCCCGGCCATATCGCCATCACGATGGGCCGCGGCAAGGACGACGCCGTGTTCTCCGGCGACCTCATGCATTCGCCGCTGCAGACGCTCTATCCGGAGCTGTCGATCAAGTTCGACGTCGACCCGGCCGCGGCGGCGAAAACGCGCCGCAGCCTTCTGGAGCGCTATTGCGACACCGACACGCTGTGCTGCACCGCGCATTTCCCCTCGCCGTCGGTTGGGAAGATCAAGCGCAAGGGCAGCGCGTTCGTGTGTGCGGCGGTTTAGCAAGATGCCGTAGGGTGGGCAAAGGCGCGCGCTTCGCGCGCCGTGCCCACCATTCCTTAACGCGTTTGGCATGGTGGGCACGCTCCGCTTTGCCCACCCTACGATTCCACCCGTGTGGAGAAAGCAATGACAACACTCCCCGACATCCCTCTCCCCGCCGGCATCCGCTCGCGCTATGTCGACGGCATCAACGTCTTGCGCATGCACGTGCTCGAAGCCGGCTTCGAGACCAAAGGCCGGCCCTGCATCCTGCTGCTGCACGGCTTTCCTGAGCTCGCCTTCTCCTGGCGCAAGGTGATGCCGGTGCTGGCTGCGGCCGGCTATCACGTGATCGCGCCGGACCAGCGCGGCTATGGCCGCACCACGGGATGGACCGCGGATTACGACGGCGATCTCACGCCGTTCTCGCTGCTCAACCTCGTGCGTGACGCCCTCGCCCTGGTGTCGGCGTTCGGCTACCGGCAGGTCGATCTCGCCGGGCATGATTTCGGCAGCCCGGTCGCGGCCTGGTGCGCCATGATCCGGCCCGACGTGTTTCGCTCGGTGACGCTGATGAGCGCGCCGTTCGGCGGGGCGCCACCGATGCCGTTTGGCACGGTCGATGTGCCGGCAAAGCCTGCAGTCGAAGACCCCGTGCATCGCGAGCTCGCCGCGCTGCCACGCCCGCGCAAACACTATCAATGGTATTACGCGACGCGTCCGGCCAACGCCGACATGCAGCACGCGCCGCAGGGCGTGCACGATTTCCTGCGCGCTTACTATCACCACAAGAGTGCGGACTGGACCGAAAACAAGCCATATCCGTTGACGTCGTGGTCCGCGGGCGAACTCGCAAAACTGCCGACCTACTACGTGATGGACGCCGGTGAGACCATGGCGGAGACGGTTGCGAAGGAGATGCCCTCGCCGGCCGCGATCGCCGCCAACCAATGGCTGCCGGACAGCGACCTCGCCTATTACAGCGCCGAATACGGCCGCACCGGATTCCAGGGGGGCTTGCAATGGTACCGCTACGGCACGTCGGGCATGCTCAACAGCGAGATGCAGCTGTTTGCGGGCCGCAGCATCGACGTGCCCTCCTGCTTCATCTCGGGCAAACAGGATTGGGGCACCTATCAGCGCCCGGGCGTGTTCGAGGCGATGCAGGGGCGCGGATGCACAAGAATGTTCGGCTGCCATCTCGTCGACGGCGCCGGCCATTGGGTGCAGCAGGAACAGCCGGCCGAGGTGAGCCGCTTGCTGCTCGAGTTCCTCGCAAAAGCCGCCTGATTTGACCCGGGAACCCCGGCGCCTTATATAATTTAGAATAATTCTAAACTATCAAAACAGGGCCGCCGTGAAGACTTTTGCCGAACTGACCGAGCGCGAGGTGCTTGCGGTCGCGATCTCCTCCGAGGAGGAGGACAGCCGCATCTACATGACCTTCGCCGAGGACTTGCGCGAGCGTTACCCGGACACGTCGAAGATTTTCGAGGAGATGGCCGAGGAGGAACGCGGCCACCGGCATCGGCTGCTGAAACTCTATGAGGAACGCTTCGGCCAGCACCTGCCGCCGATCCGCCGCGAGAACGTCAAAGGCTTTCTGCGCCGGCGGCCGATCTGGCTGACGAAAAACCTGCCGCTCGACACCATCCGGAAAGAGGTCGAGACCATGGAGCTCGAGGCCGAGCGCTTCTACGCGCGGGCCGCCGAGCAGGCCGAGGATGTCGGCGTGCGCCGCCTGCTCGGCGATCTCGCCGAGGAGGAAAAGCATCACGAGAACCGCGCCGTCGCGCTGACCGACGAAATCCTGAAGCCGGACGTGCGCGCCGAGGAAGATCGCACGCGACGGCGGATGTTCGTGCTGCAATATGTGCAGCCGGGCCTCGCCGGCCTGATGGACGGATCGGTCTCGACGCTGGCGCCGCTGTTCGCCGCAGCTTTCGCCACCCACCAGAACTGGCAGACGTTTCTGGTCGGCCTCGCCGCCTCGATCGGCGCCGGCATCAGCATGGGCTTTGCGGAGGCGCTGTCCGACGACGGCTCGCTCACCGGACGCGGCTCGCCATGGCTGCGCGGCATCACCTGCGGCGCGATGACGACGCTCGGCGGGCTCGGCCACACCCTGCCTTATCTTGTCCCAGACAGCTGGCCGAACGCATTCTGGATCGCGACGGGAATCGCCGGCGTCGTCGTGTTCTTCGAATTGTGGGCAATCGCCTTCATCCGCGCGCGCTACATGGACACCCCGTTCCTCCAGGCCGTGTTCCAGATCGTGCTCGGCGGCGCCATCGTGCTCGCGGTGGGGATCTTGATCGGGGCGGCGTAGCTACCTCGGTGTCATGCCCCGCGAAAGCGGGGCATCCAGTACGCCGCGGCCTATCCGATCAATCACAGCCGTCTCGGAATACTGGATCGCCCGGTCAAGCCGGGCGATGACACCGACCTTGTGCTTGGCTGTCCTCGTTCCGTCCTACCGGCATATCAATCGCGATCAAACGGCGGTTGCGGCTTTGGGCCAAACTGCGCATCATCCTTTCAGGGAAGCGCAGGAGCATGTCGTGGCGAAATCGGAATGGAGTTACAAGAGCGCGGTCGAGATGTCGGCCGCGTTGACCGCAAAGAAGGTCTCCGCGGTCGAGCTCACGCAGGATGCGATCGATCGCATCGAACGTCACGACGGCAAGATCAACGCGATCTGCGTCCGGGATTTCGACCGCGCGCTTAGCGCCGCGCGGGACGCGGACGCGGCGCGGGCGCGCGGCGAGCGGAAGCCGCTGCTCGGCCTCCCAATCACCGTGAAGGAATCCTACAACGTCGCCGGCCTGCCCACGACCTGGGGCATTCCCGCGCAGAAGGATTTTGTCGCAAAGGAAGACGCACTGCCAGTCACGCGGGTGAAGGACGCCGGCACCGTCATCGTCGGCAAGACCAACGTGCCGCTCGGACTCGGCGACTGGCAGAGCTACAACGACATCTACGGCACCACCAACAACCCCTACGATCTCGGCCGCACGCCGGGCGGCTCGTCCGGCGGCTCGTCTGCCGCGCTCGCCGCGGGCTATGGCCCGCTGTCGATTGGCTCCGACATCGGCGGCTCGCTGCGCGTGCCGGCGTTCCATTGCGGCATCTATGCGCACAAGCCGACCTTCAGCCTCGTCGCCATGCGCGGCCACACGCCGCCGCCGCTGCCGCCTTTGCCGTTCGAGCGCGATCTTTCGGTGATCGGCCCGATGGCGCGCAGCGCCGCCGATCTTTCGCTTGTGCTCGACGTGATGGCCGGGCCCGATCCGATCGACGCTGGCCTCGCCTACCGGCTCGAGCTGCCGGCGGCGCGCCACACGGCATTCAGGGATTTCCGCGTGCTGGTGATCGACACCGATCCGGTGATGCCGACCGACACCGCCGTGCGCGGCACGATCAACCGGCTGGCCGACAATCTCGCCAAGGCTGGCGTCAAGATCGAGCGCAGCAGCCGGCTGCTGCCGGATTTCGCGGCCTCCTCGCGGCTCTATATGCGCATGCTGATGTCGTTCCTCGGCTCGACCTTCGCGCCGGATGTCTACGCCGGCGCCAAGGCAGCCGCAGCGGCGTTGCCAGAGGGCGACAACAGCTTGGCTGCCGAACGGCTGCGCGGTATCGCGCTCAACCATCGCGACTGGCAGGCGGCAAATGCCGGACGCACGCGGCTGCGGGCGCAATGGCGCGAGCTGTTCAAGACGTACGACGCGGTGATCTGCCCGGTGATGCCGACGGCAGCCTATCCCCACGACCATTCGCCCGAGCAGGAAAAGCGCCGGATCAAGATCGACGGCAAGGAGCACGTCTATCCGGACCAGCTCGCCTGGCCGGGCATCGCGACGCTCCCCGGTCTGCCCTCGACCGCGATTCCGACGGGCTTTGCGCCTGATGGACTACCCATCGGCGTGCAGATCGTCGGCCCGTGGCTGGAAGACCGCACGCCGCTCAAGCTCGCCGAACTGATCGAGCGCGAATTCGGCGGGTTCGTGCCGCCCCCTTTGTTCAATGACTAGTGCCTCCCGTCATTGCGAGGAGCCCTTGCGACGAAGCAATCCAGACTGCATCCGCGGAGACATTTCTGGATTGCTTCGCTACGCTCGCAATGACGGAGTAAAATAACATAGAGGGAGAGAAACGTCATGAGCCAAGACCTCGACCAGCTCACCACGCTCAACCACGACTATGTCGCCTCCGTGCAAAACTGCGACGTTAAACGCTTCGACGAAATCCTCGCGCCGGAGTTCTTTTGCTCCAATCCCGACAAGACATTGGTCGACCGCGCCGCCTTCCTGGAGCAGACGGCACGGCCGATTGCGATCCGCAATCTGCATGCGCATGATGTCATCATCCGCATCATGGGCGATTTTGCCATCATCCACGCCGCCACCAGCTACACCACCGCCGACGGCCAGCAGGCAACGGGGCGGTACACGGATTGCTGGACGAAGAAGAACGGGACGTGGCTCGCGGTGTCAGCGCACGTGTCGCGGTGAGTTGAGGTCAGCCATCCTCACACTCCGCTGTCATGCCCCGGCTTGACCGGGGCATCCAGTACGCCGCGGCAATAGTCGGTTCACACAGCTTCCGCCGCGGAGTACTGGATCGCCCGCTTTCGCGGGCGATGACACCGTCATTGCGGTTGCTAGCTGTCAAACACAATCACGCTACGCAGCGTCTTGCCGGCCTTCATGTTGGCAAAACCCTCATTGATCTCCGGCAGTTTCAGCTTGGCCGAGATCCAGTCCTCGAGGTGCAGCCGGCCGCGCAGGTAGAAATCGACCAGCCTCGGCATGTCCACGCGAAAATGGTTGGAGCCCATCGATGAGCCCTGGATCCTGCGCTCGCGCAGGAAGTCGAAGCCGTGCAGCTCGATCTTCTGACCGAACGGAATCATGCCGACGATGGTGGCCGTGCCGCCGGACGCCAGCATGCCAAAAGCCTGCTCCGCGGTCTCCTTGCGGCCGAGCACCTCGAAAGAATGATGCACGCCGCCATTGGTGAGGTCGCGCACCTGCTTCACGACGTCGCCGTCGGCGGGATTGATGATGTCGGTCGCGCCCAGCTTGGTCGCGAGCTGCAGCTTTGCCGGATTGGTGTCGATGGCGATAATGCGTCCGGCGCCGGCGATCTGCGCGCCGTTGATCGCGGCCATGCCGACGCCGCCACAGCCGATCACGGCCACGGTCTCGCCGGCCGTCACCTTCGCCGTGTTCACGACCGCGCCGTAGCCGGTGATGACGCCGCAGCCGATCAGCGCGGCGAGATCGAGCGGCATCTCCTTCCGGATTTTGACGATCGCATTCTCGTGCACCAGCATCTGCTCGGCGAAGGACGAGAGGTTGAGGAACTGATGCAGCTTCTCGGACTTCGACCATTGCATCCGGTTGGAGGCGCCCGGCAGCAGCTTTACGGTGGTGTCGGTGCAGAGCACGGTGCGGCCCGTGGTGCAATTGTCGCAGGTGCCGCAAAACACCGACAGGCACGTCACGACGTGATCGCCGGGCTTTACGTAAGTCACGTCGGAGCCGACCTGCTCGACGATGCCGGCGGACTCGTGCCCGAGCACCGCGGGCAACGGATGCGGATACAGGCCTTCCATGAAGTGCAGGTCGGAGTGGCAGAGGCCGGCGACCGCCGTGCGGATCAAAACCTCGCGCGGGCCCGGCTTCGGCAGGCTGACATCCTCGATGACCAGCGGCTGATTGACTTCATAGAGGACGGCGGCCTTCATCGAGCACTCCCTATCGCGTTTCTTGGTTTGAGCGTGGCGTGCAGCCTACGCTGCCAGAACCAGTTCGCCAACCTCGCTCATGCCGGCGTCGCGATCGCCGAGCAGCAGCGCGGCGATCTTCGCTTGCGCGGCATTTTCCGTCAGCCGGAACGGATCGCTCGGCGACACGCGATGGTCGATCACCAGCCGCGATAGCAGCAGGCGGCGCGCATCGCCGCGCATCTCCTGGATGCGATGCGCTTCCCAGGCGAGCGCGACCGCGCTTGCGACGTGATAGAGCAGGCTGGTCGCACGCCGCGCATCGGCCTCGTTCTCGGAATTGCCCGCGACCTCGCGCGCGAAGCCGACGGCACGATCGACGAGACCGCGCAAATTGTCGCGCCAGGCCTGCGGGACCGACACGCTATCATCGAGCCGCGCATGCAGATCGGCTGACAGCGCGGATTCGGCGCCGTGGCGGCCGACCGCGCGCCGGAGCGCATCGATCGCGACGATGTTGCCGGTCCCCTCCCAGACCGAGCCGAGATGCGCATCGCGCAGCAGGCGGGGCGTGGCGAATTCCTCGATATAACCGATGCCGCCGCGCATCTCGAGCGCGTCGCCGCAGACCTTGCGCGCATCGCGCGTCGCACGGAATTTCAGCGTCGGGGTCAGGATACGCAGCAGCGCAGCCGCCTCCTGACTGCCAGCCTCGGCGCGGTCGAGCGCGTCGGCAGTCAGAAAACTCATCGACAGCGCCTGCTCGACCGGCAGCATGATCTTCAGCATCTGCCGGCGTCCGAGCGGCAGATCGATGATGCGCTTGCCGAACACCACGCGGTTCTTCGCCACCGTCATCGCGTCATGATAGGCGCGGCGCATCAGTGCGGTGGATTTGACGCCGTTGGAGAGCCGCGACGAATTGACCATCTCGGCCATCTGCACAAAGCCGCGGTCGAGCTTGCCGACCGCATAGGCGATCGCGCCTTCGAGCTTGATCTCGCCGGAGGCCATCGAGCGGGTGCCGAGCTTGTCCTTGAGGCGCACGATCCGATAGTGGTTCTGCGAGCCGTCGTCGAGGAAGCGCGGCATCAGGAACAGGCCGACGCCGCGCGTGCCGGGGCCGGCGCCTTCGGGACGCGCCAGCAGCATCACGACCTTGGCATCGGCGTTCGAGCAGAACCATTTCTCGCCATGGAGGCGCCAATGGTCGCCCTCCTGCGCGGCGCGCGTGGTCAGTGTACCGACATCGGAGCCGCCCTCCTTCTCGGTCATGAACTGGCCGCCCTGGGTCAGCTTGCTCATGTCGGTCTGGGTCAGGCCGTCGAGATATTTCGCCTTCAGCGCCTCGCTGCCGAAATTCGCCAAGAGCTTGGCGCAGCCGTCGGTGACGTTGATCGGGCAGCCCATGCCGAATTCGGTCTGGTTGAACAGGAAGGTGAAGGCGTGCTTGGCCACGACGGGATATTTGTCCGGCCATCCCATGATGCCCTTGCGGATCGACAACGCATGGATGCCGAACTCGCCGAACGCGGCGTTCTCCAGTTCGCGATAGGCCGGGTGATATTCGATCCACTGCACGTCGCGGCCGAACTTGTCGCGCTGGTGCAGTACCGGCGTGTGCCGGTCGGCGAGCCGCGCGCATTCGTCGAGATGGCCGCCGGCGAGTTCGCCGAGGCGATCGAGATGCGGCTCGATGTGGCGGAAGAGCGTGTCCGGCAGATGGATACGCAACAGATCCGTTAGCGCCGGATCGGCGCGATAGAAATTCATGCCTGATGTATCGGGCGCCAGCAGACCGGATGGTGCGGCCGCGACACTTTTTGGCTCACCTGTGACCGGCTTGTGCATGATCGTCCTCTTCGTTCCCGCCCGACGGCAATTCTTATCGCTTGCCGCTTGGGATGATGTCGATCATGCTCCAGTCGCAAAGGCGGATAAAGCCGCAAATTGTCAGGGAGGCATGATCGCCGTGAAGGAGCAATTCGCTCTGCGGAATTATGATCGACCCGGCTGGTTGTCCGCACGGCGGATGCATAGATCAGCGGCTTCCCGTCTCCGAGAGATCACGCCATGGAACATCCGAAATACAAGATCGCCCTCATCGTCGGCGCCGGCGAAGGCCTGAGCGCCTCGCTGGCGCGTCTGCTGTCCGCGCAAGGCATCCGCGTCGCGCTGGCCGCGCGCAAGATCGAGAAATTAGGCGCGCTCTGTCGCGAGACCGGCGCCAAGGCCTATGCCTGCAACGCCACCGAGCCTGAGGAGGTCGAGCGGCTGTTCGGCCTGGTCGAACGCGAGATCGGCACGCCCGACCTCGTCGTCTACAACGCCAGCGGCCGCACGCGCGGGCCGTTCGTCGATCTCGTTCCGGCCGATGTCGCGCAGGCGATCGCGATCAGCGCCTATGGCGGCTTCCTGGTGGCGCAGCAGGCGGCCAAGCGCATGCTGCCGAACAAGCACGGCGCGATCCTGTTCACCGGCGCGTCCGCCAGCGTCAAGGGCTATGCGCAGTCGGCCTCATTCGCGATGGGCAAGTTCGCGCTGCGCGGGCTGGCGCAGAGCCTGGCGCGCGAGCTCTCGCCGCAGGGCATCCACATTGCGCATTTCGTGATCGACGGCGGCATCCGCAGCGCGGCGCGGACCGAACCCGCCGACAAGCCGGATTCGATGCTCGATCCTGATGCAATCGCGCAGAGCTATTGGAATGTACTGCAGCAACCGCGTAGCGCCTGGAGCTGGGAGCTGGAGCTGCGGCCGTGGGTGGAGAAGTTTTGAGTTGAGCTGTCGTAGGGTGGGCAAAGGCGCATAGCGCCGTGCCCACCGCCGTGAATGAACAAACAGATGGTGGGCACGCTACGCTTTGCCCACCCTACAAGGGCGGGAAACAATGACCACGGAAACCACCATCGACACCGGCACCAACGAACTCCTCTGCGTCATCCGCGACCGCGTCGCGGTGATCACGCTGAACCGGCCGGAGGCGCGCAACGCGCTGTCTGACACCTTGACGCCGGCTCTGCGGACGATGATCCGCACCTGCGGCGAGAGCCCCGAAGTCGGCGCGCTGCTGATCACCGGCGCGGGCGCGGCCTTCTGTGCCGGCGGCAACGTCAAGGGCATGGGCGCGCATCGCGACCAAGCCAAGCTCGACATGTCCTTTGACGACAAGGTCGCCGATCTCCAGGAACGGCAGCGGCTGCTCACCGGCGCGCTGGTCTCGGTGCGCAAGCCGACCATCGCCGCCCTGCCCGGTCCCGCGGTCGGCGCCGGGCTCGCCATTGCCATGGCCTGCGACATCCGCATCGCCGCGCAATCGGCCTTCGTCGCCACCGGCTACGCCCGCATCGCGCTTTCCGGCGACTACGGCATCGCCTGGCTGCTCACCCGGCTGGTCGGCACCGCGCGGGCCCGCGAGCTGCTGTTCACCGGCGATCGCGTCGACGCCGCGCGTGCCGAGGCCATCGGCCTCGTCAACCGCGTCGTGCCCGACGACAGGCTGCAAGACGAGGCCTTTGCGCTGGCCAAGTCGCTCGCCGAAGGCCCGCGTCAGGCGCTGCGCTACATGAAGGACAATCTCGACGAGGCGCTGCTGTTCGATTTCGAGACCGCTCGCGACCACGAAGCCGGACGGCTGATCCGCCTGACCACGACCGCTGATCACAAGGAAGCCGTGCAAGCCTTCATCGAGAAGCGGAAGGCAGTGTTCACGGGGAAGTAGGGCTACGCAGCCAAGACCATCAGATCATTCCATAGAGTAGGTACCCCATTTTCAGGAGGGCTGAATGGATTGGTCTGAGATTGTGCGGAAAGCCGTGCTCCTGGCGGAGAAGACTGGGTATGTCACGTTCGATCAACTGAACGAACTGATGCCGTCCACCAGGCTGGAACCGGAAGACATCGAGGCCATACTGACCGCTTTGAGCGACCGGGGTATCTGGATTGCGGAGGAGTAAGGTTCGCTCCTCCGTCCTCGTAGTAGGTCCGTAGCCCGGATGGAGCGGAGCGTAATCCGGGGCCGCTGGCGCACGTGGCACGAATCCCGGATTGCGCTTCGCTCCATCCGGGCTACGCAGCTCACTACTTGGCGGGCGCCCTCGCGAAATCCACGAACGCGCGCAACGCGGCCGGCAATTGGCGGCGGCTTGGGTAGTACAGGAAGAAGCCGGGATAGGCCGGGCACCAGTCAGCGAGCACGCGAACCAGCTTGCGCTTGGCGAGCAGCGCTTCGACCTGCGCCTCAAACACGTAGGCGAGCCCGATGCCGTCGAGGGCGGCATCGACCATCAGATCCTGGTCGTTCATCGTCAGCGGTCCCGCGACGTCGATCGCGAGCTCGATGCCGCCGCGCTCGAATTCCCAATGATAGAGCGCGCCTGAGGTGAAACGGTAGCGGATGCAGGGCAGGCCTTTCAGGTCGCGCGGCGTGGTGGGCGGCTTGCGCGATTTGAAGAACCCGGGCGTGCCGACCACGGCAAAACGGTGCCGCGGGCCGATCGGGACCGCAATCATGTCGGCGGCAATGGTCTCGCCGAAACGCACGCCGGCATCGAAGCCGGCCGCGACCATGTCGATCAGGGCGTCGTTGATGACGATCTCGACGCTGACGTCGGGGAATGATTTCAAGAAGCGCGTCACGATCGGCAGCAGCACCAGCTGCGCGGACTGGCGCGCGGCGGTGAAGCGCAGCGTGCCGGCGGGCTTGCCGCGGAAATTGTTGAGGTCCTCGAGCGCGTCGTCGATGTCGCGAAAGGCCGGCGTGATGCGGGCAAACAGCCGCTCGCCGGCCTCGGTGAGCGCGACGCTGCGGGTGGTGCGGTTGACGAGGCGCAGGCCGAGCCGCTCTTCGACATTGCGCAAAGCGTGGGACAGCGCCGATGGCGTGACGCCGAGCTCGGTCGCCGCCGCGCGAAAACTGCGGTGGCGGGCGATGGCGAGGAAGGTCGCGAGGTCGGACGGGTCGATCCGCATTGATGAATTTTTCTCAAGAGCTTGCAAAATATATAGCTGATTATCTCAGCTATAGCGAGCCGCTACACCTTGCCCGTCGGCTTCGGCACACCGCCGGACCAAATTGGAAAGGGCAACATCATGCGTGTCTGGTTCATCACAGGAGCATCCCGCGGATTTGGCGCTTTGATCGCCGAAGCCGCCTTGAAGGCAGGTGACGCCGTGGTCGCGACCGCGCGCGATCCGTCCACCGTCACGGCGCGGCTCGGCAGCCACGAGCGTCTGCTGGCAACCCGGCTCGACGTCACAAGTGAGACCGAGGCGCATGAGGCCGCAGGTCAGGCCGTTAAAAAGTTCGGCCGCATCGATATCCTGGTCAACAATGCCGGCTACGGCCTGCTCGGCGCGATCGAGGAGGCCAGCGGCGCGGAGACGCAAAAGCTGTTCGGCACGAATGTGTTCGGCCTGCTCGGCGTCACCCGCGCGGTGCTGCCGCATATGCGCCGCCAGCGTTCCGGCCACGTCATCAACATCTCGTCGGTCGGCGGTTACACCGGTTATCCCGGGTGGGGCGTCTATGGCGCGACCAAGTTCGCGGTCGAGGGTCTAAGCGAAGCGCTGGCCGGCGAAGTCGCGCCACTCGGCATCAAGGTCACCGTGGTCGAGCCGGGCTTCTTCCGCACCGACTTCCTCGACGACACCTCGCTGTCGCGCACCGCGCAGGTGATCGACGACTATCACGAGAGCGTCGGCAAGACCCGCGCTCACGCCGCCGAATTCAACCACGGCCAGCGCGGCGATCCGCGCAAGCTGGCGCAGGCCTTCCTGACGCTGGTCGATGCCAAGAACCCGCCGCTGCGCCTGCCGCTCGGCAGCGACACGGTGGAGCGGATCGAGGCGAAGAACGCATTCGTTGCGCGGGAGCTGGCGGGATGGCGATCGGTCGCGACCTCGACCGACTTCGCCAATGACGGCGCATAAGCGAAGGCAAAAAAAGGCCCGGCCCTGGATGACCAGGCCGGGCTCGCAGTGGTGTCAGGCCGAGGCTGAGGGGCTGTCGGCCTGACGGGAAAGGGCGGCGAGGCGCCAGCTCGCGCAGGGAATGTCTTTCGGTGCGACGGCGATCTCCTTGTTGAAGCGCACCAGCTTCCAGTCGTCGGGATGATTGACGAAAGCGAAACCGGATTTGCGGGCGAGCGAGATCATGGTCTCGTTGGAGCGCAGCGTGTCGCCGAACATATGCTCGGCACCAAGAGCTGCCGCGCGGCATTCGAGATTCTTCATCAGCGCGGTGGCGATGCCGTGGCCCTGCCAGCGGTCGTCGACCGACAGGCCGAACTCGAGTGTGGAGGTCTCTGGATGGAAGGCGTAGCGCGCTTCGGCGACGATGGTCTCGA
The DNA here is from genome assembly GCF_052075995.1 of Bradyrhizobium sp. 613_E4_N2_2. Classification (NCBI taxonomy): domain Bacteria; kingdom Pseudomonadati; phylum Pseudomonadota; class Alphaproteobacteria; order Hyphomicrobiales; family Nitrobacteraceae; genus Bradyrhizobium; species Bradyrhizobium sp. 613_E4_N2_2. The sequence goes on along the minus strand of NZ_CP197234.1, from coordinate 989,287 downwards.
AGCCGTCGACCATCTTGGTCGCAACAACGGTGAAGCGCTCGCGCGCTCCAACGTCGAGGAACTCGCTCAGCAGGCCCTTCGGCAATTCGCTGATCGCACCGAAGAAGCGGTTGTAGCGGGAGCGGGTCGAGAGCGAGCGGAAATAGTGCTGGAGCTCCTCGGTGTCGCGCGGCTCGACGAAGCGAACGTTGATCGCCTCACCCTGCCGGGTGCGCAGCACGTCCGAATATTGCTTCAGATCTTCCAGGCGAAGAGTGCTCATGACACGAGCCCTTGCGGAAAGAGGGACCGCCGGCGCCCCTGTGATCAGGCGGCGCCGGCCTGGCGGCCAATCAGGCCCGCCAGAAGGGTTTGTCAGCCTCGTAGGCGATGTCGGTCCAGGACAGGCCAACGTCGTGGAGATCGCGGGCCGTCCAGTGGGTCAGTTCGCGGCGGGTCCGGTAGCGCTCGTGCCAGACGTGAAGCGTCTCGCCGATCTGCTGGATGAGGCCGGGTGCATGATGATTTGTCATCGAATTGTGGGTCAAAGTAGACATTTTCAGCTCCTTGAGCTAAGATCGCCGCCAATATCTGCTTGCTACCGCGCTGCGACAAACGACAATTTGTACCCCTTCGCATGAAATAACGTCATGCATCCTGCTGCCAGATGACTGCCAGATTGCCCTCCCTGAACGGATTGCGGGCCTTTGAGGCCGCCGCGCGCCATCTCAGCTTCACGCTGGCCGCGTCCGAGCTGAACGTGACCCAGACCGCGATCAGCCATCAGATCCGGCGGCTCGAGGAGGAGCTCGGCATCCGCCTGTTCGTCCGGCAGAACCGCGCGCTGGCGCTGACGCCGGAAGCGCGCGACTATTTGCCGGGCGTCCGCGCCGCCTTCAACGACCTCCGCCTTGCGACCGACCGGCTGCTGCGCAAGGACGACGACAAGGTGCTGACCGTCTCGACGCTGGCATCGCTCGCCGCGAAATGGCTGCTGCCGCGGCTGACCGATTTCCAGGAGCAGCACCCCGGCATCGACGTCCGCATCACCACCTCGACCAGCCTCGTCGATTTCCAGCGCGACAATGTCGATGCCGCGATTCGCTATGGCCGCGGTCAATGGCCGGGCCTGCGCGCCGACTGGCTGATGGCGGACGAGCTGTTTCCGGTGTGCAGTCCGTCGCTGCTGCGCGGCGACAAGCCGCTGCGCCAGCCTGAGGATCTCAAGGGCTATCCGCTGCTGCACACCTCCAATGCCAACAGCGATGACTGGCGGCTATGGCTGACGGCGGCCGGCCTTCCGGGCGACATCGCCAGGCAGCCCGGCATCACCTTCGACATGATCTTCATGACCATCCAGGCCGCAATCGACGGCATCGGCGTGGCAATGGGGCGAACCTCCTACGTCCAGGACGACATCGCCAAGGGCCGGCTCGTGGTGCCCTTCAAGATCGCGCTGCCGGCCGATGCCGGCTTCTACCTGGTCGCGCCGGAGGGCCGGCGCGAGGCGCCGAAGCTGGCCGCGTTCCGCGAGTGGATGATCGCTGCAACGCAGAATAAAGCGTGAAAAATCATCAGCTTCCCCGGTGAAATCGATTGACTCGCCGCGCCCCGCGCGAGAGGGGTAGGACAGATTGTCGCAGCCGACAATCTGATGCCTTGCCGTGAAATGAGTTCCGGTCCGGCCGCGCCTTCCAGGGGAGAAACGTCATGGCTGGACCAGCAACCAATCCGCCCGAGATCAAGTCGCGCATCGGCGCGATCCTGCGCGCCACCTCCGGCAATTTTCTCGAGCAGTTCGATTTCTTCCTGTTCGGCTTCTATGCCGCCGCCATCGGCAAGGCGTTCTTTCCCTCCAGTAACGAGACAGCCTCGCTGCTCAACACTTTTGGCGTGTTCTGGCTCGGCGCGCTGATGCGCCCCGTCGGCGCGATCGTGCTCGGCGCCTACATCGACCGCATCGGCCGCCGCCAGGGCCTGATCGTCACGCTCGGCATCATGGCCATCGGCACCGTCGTGATCGCGTTCTGCCCGAGCTATGCGACCATCGGCATCGCGGCGCCCGTCATCGTGCTGATCGGCCGCCTGCTGCAGGGCTTCTCCGCCGGCGTCGAGCTCGGCGGCGTCTCGGTCTATCTCGCGGAGATCTCCACGCCCGGCAATCGCGGCTTCTACACCTCGTTCCAGTCGTCGAGCCAGCAGGTCGCGATCTTCGTGGCCTCGATCCTCGGCTTCATCCTGTCCGAGGTGATGCCGGCGGACGTCGTGACCGCCTGGGGCTGGCGCATTCCCTTCTTCGTCGGTTGCCTCATCATTCCCCTGATCTTCATGCTGCGGCGGACGCTCGAGGAAACGCCGGCCTTCCTCGCCATGAAGAAGCACCCGACGGCAAACGAGGTGTTCGCCTCCGCGCTCGCCAACTGGCGCATCGTCATCCTCGGCATGATGATCGCGGTCCTGACCACGACGACATTCTACTTCGTCACCGTGTACACGCCGACCTTCGGCAAGACGGTGCTGAAGCTCTCGACGCAGGACGCACTGCTCGTGACGCTGCTCGTCGCCGTGACCAACTTCTTCTGGAATCCCGTCGGCGGCGCGCTGTCCGATCGCATCGGCCGCAAGCCGGTACTGCTCGCCATCGCCGGCCTGGCGCTCGTCACCGCCTACCCGGCACTGTCCTGGCTGGTCGCCGCGCCGACTTTCGGCAAACTGCTCGCGGTCGAGATGTTGTTCTCGTTCTATTTCGGCATGTACAGCGGCACCATGCTCGGTGCTCTCGTCGAGATCGTGCCGGCGCATGTCCGCACCACCTGCTTCTCGCTGGCCTTCGCGCTCGCCGCCGCGCTGTTCGGCACGTTCACGCCATTCGCCTCGACCTTGCTGATCGACTACACCGGCAACAAAGCCTCACCCGGCTTCTGGCTGATGTTCGCCGCTGCGCTTGGCATCATTGCCGCATCGATCGTCTATCGCGGTGGCCGCCAAGCGGTGACGACGTACGATGCGACCGGTGAAGCGGCGCCGGCGGTGAGCCACTGATGGTCATTCCGGGGCGCCTCGAAGAGGCGAACCCGGAATCCATTTCTCCCAACATTCTTGCGGCACGATGGATTCTCCGATGCGCAATTGCGCATCAGAGCTCGATGCTTCGCATCGCCCCGGAATGACAGCAACCTAAAGCTCCACCACCACGTAATCGCTCTCGACCTTCACCGGGATGGTCTCGGCGACATACGGGCCCTTCACCACACTCGCACCCGGCTCGACATGCGCCGGATAGGCCTTCACGCGGAAGCGGCGGGGGTCGCAATAGGACTGGCCGGTGCGGATGTCGAACTCCCAACCGTGCCAGGGGCAGCGGATGATCTCGCCGAGCTTGGTGTATTCGATCTCGCCGGGATCCTTTGATTGCGCGAGCCCGATCAGCGGGCCCTCGCACAGCGCGGCGCCCTGATGCGGGCAGCGGTTCATCAGGCCGAAATACTCGCCCTTGATGTTGAAGACCGCGATCGGCCGTCCGTCGATCTCCAGAAATTTTCGCGTGCCCGGCGGAAGCTCATCCACCGCCGCAATCACGTGCCGCGCCATCAAGCAATCCCATAGAGCTTGCGCGCATTGCCGAGATAGAACGCTTCGCGGTTGGCGTCGCTGACGCCCGCCGGCAGCACGCGCGACGGCTCGTCATAGTCCCAATGCGGATAGTCGGTCGCGAACAGCAGTCGGTCCCAGCCGATCCATTTGATGACGTCGAACAGATCCTCGCGCCGCTCCGGGTCCTCCATCGGCTGCGTGGTCCACCACACCTGCTCGCGGATATATTCCGACGGCGGCCGCTTCACATGCGGCACTTCGCTGCGCAGCCGGTGCCAGACCTTGTCGAGCCGCCAGGCGAGCGACGGGGCCCAGCCGAAGCCAGCCTCGATCATCACCATCTTCAGCTTCGGAAAGCGCTCGAACACGCCTTCCAAGACAAGGCTCGCCAGCGCCGATTGCTGACACTGCGAGTGGCCCACCATCTCCTCGATGTAATAGGAAGGCCAGCCGGACGGCGTGATCGGATTGCCGCCGAAGCCGAAAGCGTGCACGCCGACGGGAAGCCCTGCCTCTTCCGCGGCCTGATAGATCGGCCAGTAACGGCGCTGGCCGAGCGGCTCGACATTGCGGCTGAGCAGCAGCACCTGCACGAAATTCTTGTCGCCGGCGCGCTCGCGGATCTCAGCGGCGGCCGACAGGCCGTCCTCATTGCCGACGACAATGGACGCCTTCAGACGCTTGTCCTTGCTGGTCCATTTGTCGATCTGCCAGTCGTTGATCGCCGAGCACAGCGCCGCCGAAAGCTCGTGATTGCGGATGCCCTGCCCGGTGTTGAGCGGATTGAGCACGCCGAGTTCCACGTTGTTGGGATCGAGCAGCTGCTTCCGCATGAAGGACAACGAAGAGCCCTGCGGCCCGCCTTCCGGCGGATAGGCGTCGCGACGCGAGGCGTTGGGCTGGGCCTTCGGATAGGGCGGGCCTTCCATCATGCCCTGATAGGCATGGACGCCGTAGACTTCGAGATGATGCTGCCAGCGTTTCGCCAGATAAGGATAGAGCTCGGTGCGGGTGGCGCGTGCCGGATGGATGTCGCAGTCCGCGATTGCGGTTTTGACGGTCAGTGGGGAAGCGGCTTCGGTGCTCTCGCGGAATTGGACGTTCATCGCCTTGCCTCCTTTGGCAGCGGGCTAAGTCAGGCGGGGATAGGTCGCATGTGGATTTTCGATCATGATCTTGCGCACGAGATCGGGGGTGAGGCCCTCGGGCAGCGCGTCCTGGCCGTCGAATTGCCAGTGCGGATAGTCCGTGGAGAATAGAACCAATTCGTCGGACTGCATATGATCAAACAGGCGAATTAATGTCTCAGGTTCCGGCGGCGCATCAAATGGCTGTAAAGAGAACCGGATGTTGCTGCGCACAATGTCGAGCGGCGCGCGATCGATCCATGGCGTCTCCATTCGCACCCCGCGCCAGAACTTGTGCAGGCGCCAGAGAAAAGGGGAGATCCAGGAGACGCCGGATTCGAGCATGACCATTTTCAGCTGCGGATATTTGGCGAACACGCCCTCGACGATCAGACTGGTGAGCTGAGTCTGGAACGCCTGGGCCTGACCGACATAATCCTCGATGTGATAGGAACCCCAGCCCACGGCAGTCGGCGGATTGTGATAGGCGGAACCGGCGTGAATCCCGACGGGCAGCTGGAGCCGTTCCGCCGCTTCGTAGATCGGCCACAGCGCGCGCTTGCCGAGCGGCGTGTCGCCCATGACCAGCATCAGCACCTGCACGAAGCGGCGGTCCTGTGCGCAGCGCTCGATCTCGGCGACGGCTTTCTCGACACTTTGCGTGGGGATCACGATCGAACCACGCAGCCGTGAATCGCGATCGAGCCATTCCTTCACCAGCCACTCGTTCAACGCGCGGCAGAAGGCGGCCTGCAAATCTTCCGAAAACACCATCTGCACGCCGTAGAGTGGATTGCAGATGGCGTGCTTAAGCTGGAAGGGTTCGAGCAGATGGCGCTGCATGTCCTCCAGGCTTGCGCCGGGCTTGCCGGTTTCCGGCCGCCAATCGGGACGCGCAACGATCGGCGAGTTCTGCGGATAGGATTGCGAGACAAGGTCGACCATGCCGCGCGTCGTCACCTGATCGCGCCAATAGTCATTCAGGTACGGCAGCAGGCTGGTCAGATGCGGCACGGCCGGATGCACGTCGCAATCCACCCCGCCGGCGATCAGGGACGCCATCACGTCTCCTTCACGTTTCCTCGTCACGTTTTGTCTTGCCCACCATTCAAGCAGGCCTGCCCGTCGCCCGCAACTCGGCCAAGGCCGCTGTCATATGCTAGGAAGGCACAGCTCCGTTGCGAGGACTGAGAGGTTAAAGGGATGAAAGAGCTCGTCGGCATTGCGGAACAGGTTGCGGCCCGACTAATCGCGCGCAAACAGACCATTGCAGTGGCTGAATCCTCGACCGGCGGCCTGATCTCGGCCAGCCTGCTCGCGGTGCCCGGCGCCTCCGCCTATTTCCTCGGCGGCGCCGTGGTCTACACCCGCGATGCCAGGCGTGAGCTGATGGATATTTCGGACGAAGGAATGAAGGGCTTTCGTTCCTCGTCGGAGCCATATGCGAGGCTCCTCGCCGAACAGATGCGCAGCCGCTTCAGCTGCGACTGGGGCCTGTCCGAAACCGGCGCCGCCGGCCCCACCGGCAACCGCTACGGCGACGCCGCCGGGCACAGTTGCATGGCCGTCGCTGGCCCTGCGGCGGAGGTGATCACGCTGGAGACGGGCAACAACGACCGGTTTGCGAACATGCAGGTGTTTGCTGCCACCGCGCTGAAGCTGTTGCTGCGGAAGCTGGAGGGGTGAACGCCCTCACATGGGAACCGCACGCGCTCCCCATCTCTTGCCGGACTGACCGTCGTGCCGGCGCATGAGCGAGCGCGTCACCGCCCAGGCGCGATAGGAGCAATGATGCAACTTCCTGCGTTCGTCTTCGCTGCCCTGCTCGTCCTTGGGATAACGACGGCGCAAGCCGCCGGGGTCAGAAACTTCGACATTCCTGCCGGTCCGGCGGGACCGGCAATCCGATTGCTGGTCTGGACTCCGTGTGCAGAGCCACCTCGCGAGATGGATGCGCGTGGCGCCACCTTCTTCGCCGTGCCCGCATGTCCGGTCACCGGAGAAAAGCTTCCACTCATCGTGATGTCGCACGGCCGCCGAGGATGGTTCGGCGGTCACCATGACACCGCCGCGGCTTTGGCCGATGCCGGGTTCGTCGTGGCGGCGCTCAATCATCCCGGCGACACCATGCGTGACACCAGCCGCACCGACAGTCTTTCGGTTCTCGTCGAGCGCCCCACGGATATGAGCCGGCTCATCGACTATATGCTGGACGGGTGGCCGGACGCATCCCGCATCGATCCTCAGCGCATCGGGCTCTACGGGTTTTCGTTTGGCGGTTACACCGGCCTCGTCGTCATCGGCGGCAATCCCGATCTGCGCAAGGGATTGCCAAATTGCGAGACCTCCAGCCTGAAGGCGTGCAAGCAGCTCGAAAGCGGCGAGCTTCCTGATCAGCCGACGACCCATGATAGGCGCGTCAAGGCCGCAGTCATCATCGATCCCTATCCGGTGTTCGTCTTCCCGGAGGAGAATCTGAAAGCGATAACAGTGCCGGTTCAATTGTGGAGTTCTGACCCCGCGCAGAATGCCGATGGTCTATCCGGATGCTGTGCGGCAGCGATCAATCAAAGGCTTCCGATCAAGCCGGACTACCATTTCGTGGACAATGCCCGGCATTTTTCCTTCCTCGCGACCTGCACCCCAAAGGACGCCCGGGAGGCGCCCGCCGTCTGCACCGATGCGCCGGATTTCGATCGCGTCGATTTCCACCGACGGCTTCACGCAGATGTCGTTGCGTTCTTCCGCAAGTATTTCGCCGAAAGCGCCAAGCCGTAACGCGGCCCACGGCCCGGCGCCGCGCCGGCCTAAGAGCAGGACAAGCCGTTGCCGGGCTCGCGGCATAGCTTCGCGCGAACCTCGACGACATCGATGTTGTAATTCCCGGCTCTCCGCTTGCGCGAGGCGGAGGCCGAGTCGGCACTGTCCATTGAAAGCAGATTGAGCTGCTTCTTGGTCGCCGCGCTGCACATCAGAGCGGCGTTGCCGCCGAGGTATCTCGACTGGGCGCCAAGCTCCTGCCGGGTGAGCTCCGCGAATGGCCCCAGACGCAATTGCGTTTCGACCGCTGCGATTTCAGCGTCGCTCGCCTGCGTCCGGGCAACACCCTTCATCCTGCGTTCGAAGCCGTTTGCGATCGCCGCCCCATGTGCCGCACCAAGATCCGCAACCTCTTGCGCTGCGTCCGTAAACTCACCGCGCTGGGAACCGGCCAACAGATAGGACTTGCAAGCCAACGGGTTGCTCGCGAGCTTCAGGAGGGTCGCCAGTTCCGCCCGGTCCAGGGCATTGATGTGCTCGTCGTCGGCATAGACTTCCATCTCGCTCGCCAGGATCATGTTGAGTGCACCATTGGCGGCGGACCATCCGCCCTCGTTGAAGGCCTCTTCGGTCTCCCGAAGGAAGACCGCCCTGAGCGCGGGATCGCTGCGGGCAATCGACGCGGCCAAAGGGAAGCGCGCGATGTTCTGATCGAAATCGCGCGCAAACGCGCTCGGCCCGGAGAGGCTCGCATATGCCAGGTTTCCGGCCAGCAGGGCGACGACGACGAGCAGCAGGATTGATCTTCTGGTCATGTGAGAGTTTTGGTGTGGGTTACCGCGAGAGATCATCTCACGCCGGGTCACCGCCATCCATTGCAACTACAGGCTGCCCTTAATGAATCCTTTCGCAGCCGTGGCGAGTTGCGCGGATGCCCTGCTATCTTGCCAGATGCCGCATGAAGATCCGCACCACATATCCCTGGACCCGCGGCGCTTCGTCATAGATATCCGACGCGAGCCGCTCGATGGTCTCACGCAGGGATAGGAACTGCGCCTGGCGCGCGCTGCTCTCGGTGCCCTGCATGCCCGCGAGCTCGTCCATCGCGGCATCGCTGATCTGGCAATGCACGACCTCATCCTCACGCATCATCGTGAAGCGAAAGGCCAACCGTTCGAGGTCGTGGCCGATGATCCTGTCGCGCGACAGCGGCATTCAATTGTCCCGTTCGCGCCCCCGAACGGGACAATGCTGAAAATCTGGCGCTTTGTCACCATCCGCGCCAGGAGGCATCGCTGTCATGCGATGTTCATCAACAGCGAGCTTCCGTCGGTCGGCCCGGCTCCAACGTCAGTAGGCGAGCGCCGTGCCGGTCGGCTTGTCGAGTGCCGCGGCCAGCGATCGATACTCCTCACAATCCGTCCCGCAGATCGCAGCGATCCGGCTGAGATGATAGAGCGCCTGCTCGCGGTTACCCCGCTCGAGCTGCCACAACCCGTAATACTGCCACGTCAATACGTGGTTCGGATCTGCCTTCAACGCGCGCTCGTACCAGACCTGCGACTGCTCGTAGTCGCCGAGCTTGCGGTAGGAATAGCCGATGAGGTTGGCGACGTTCGGATGGTCGTCATGGCCGAGCGATTTTAATTCCGCGATCGCGGTCGCATAGTCGTTGCGCTCGTAGATGGTGTCATAAGCCACGCGGTAGCCGGCCGCGAAAGCGGGATCGCCGATACTGGACTGGTTGTTCGGCTTCCTGCCTTTGTGTGTCGCCTTGGTGCCCCAGCGTTTCGGGTAGACTGGCTGCGGCTGCGGCCTCGGATCCGCATAGGCTCCGGCATAGGGATCGGTGGAGCTGATGCCGCCCCCGCCGCCACCACCGCCGCCGCCGGCGGCAAAGGCCGGCGAGCTCAACAGTACTGCCGCAAATGTACCGAGCGTGACGAGCCTGATCATCGCTATGATCATGTCTGCCTCCTGTCCTGTTCAAGCGGCCCCGGACGACGTGATAACCCTGCGTCGGCCGCGATATTCCGGGACACTGTGCTCACAGAGACGTCAGCGTTCGTACGACAGTCACGTTGTCCTTTACTGGAACGCGACCTCGGCGAAGCTTCGCAGCTTTCGCGAATGCAGCCGTTCCGATTCCTGCTGCTTGAGCCGCTCCAGCGCCTTCAGGCCGATCTCGAGATGCTGGCCGACGCGGCGGCGGTAGAATTCGCTGGCCATGCCCGCGAGCTTGATCTCGCCATGCAGCGGCTTGTCGGAGACGCACAGCAGCGTGCCGTAGGGAACGCGGAAGCGGTAGCCGTTGGCGGCGATCGCGGCCGATTCCATGTCGAGCGCGACCGCGCGCGACTGCGACATGCGGCGGATCACCTCGGGCCCCGAGATCTCCCAGTTGCGGTTGTCGACACTCGCGACGGTGCCCGTGCGCATCAGGCGCTTCAGCTCGAAACCTTCGAGGCCGGTGACGTCCTCGACCGCCTGTTCGAGCGCGACCTGCATCTCGGCCAGTGCCGGGATCGGCACCCAGAGCGGCAGCTCGCGGTCGAGCACGTGGTCCTCGCGTACATAGCCGTGGGCAAGCACGTAGTCGCCGAGCCGCTGCGTGTTGCGCAGGCCTGCGCAATGGCCGAGCATCAGCCAGGCATGTGGGCGCAGCACTGCGACGTGATCCGTGACGTTGCGCGCGTTCGACGGGCCGGTGCCGATGTTGATCAGGGTGATGCCGCGATAGCCAGGCGCGACCAGATGGAAAGCCGGCATCTGCGGCGCGCGGGCAGGCGCCACCCCGCTGGTTGCGCCGCCGCTGCCCGTGATCACATTGCCGGGCGCGACGAAGGCTTCGAGGCCGGCTTCGCCGGACTGCAGCCGCTGCTGGCAGAGCTGCGCGAAGGCATCGACATAGAACTGGTAGTTGGTGAAGATCACGAAATTCTGGAAATGCTCCGGATCGGTGCCGGTGTAGTGATAGAGCCGCCGCAACGAATAATCGACACGGGCGGCGCGAAACAATGACAACGGCTCGGGCGCGCCTGGCTGGAGTTCGAAGGTGCCGTCGGCGATCGAATCGTCCATGGTGGCGAGGTCGGGCACGTCGAACGCATCGCGCAGCGATCGCGTCACAAGGGAATTCTGGCTGGTGGTGATGGCGGCTTCGATGTTGATGTCGCGGCGATAGGCGAAGTGGATCGGGATCGACTCGGCGGATTCGCCGATCTCGACGGGAACGCCGTGGTTCTGGATCAACAATCCGATCTGCTCGGTGAGATAGGCGCGGAACAGATCCGGCCGCGTGACGCTGGTCTCGTGCACGCCGGGGCCGGCGACGAAGCCGTAGGCCAGACGCGAGTCCAGCCGCGCATACGTCGCGGTGGTGACGCGGACGAAGGGATAATAGGCCCGCACCCGCGTCGTGATCGCCTCGCCGTTGACATAGGCCTCGAACCGGTCGCGCAGGAATTTCGTGTTGCGCTCGTAGATTTCCTCGAGGCGGGCGACGGCGAGGACGGCGTCGGTGAAGGATTTGGTGGCGATGGAGGGTGGGGACTGCATTGTTCGACCGCCGGGTTGCTGGGCTTGAGTCGAACTATAGCAAAGAAGAAGGTGCTGTAGGGTGGGCAAAGCGGAGCGTGCCCACCATCTTGATCATCGCACGAAGAGCGGTGGGCACGGCGCGTTGCGCCTTTGCCCACCCTACGAGATCGCGTATGTCGCCCGAGATCCCGGATGCGCGCTAAGCGCGCTCCGGGACGACGCGCTTTCGCGCGTCACTTCTCGCGGAAGGCCCGCATCAGCTGGTCGTGCAGCGGCTTCATCAGATAGGACAGCATGGTGCGGTCGCCGGTCTGGACGAAGGCTTCCGCCGGCATGCCGGGGATCAGCTTGGAGTCGCCGAGCTTGGCGACCTCTTCCGGGGACATCGACACGCGGATGGTGTAGTAGCTCTGGCCGGTGCGCTGGTCGGTGGTGACGTCGGGCGAAACGCGGCTGACGACGCCGTTGAGCTCGGGCGTGGTGCGCTGGTTGAACGCGGACAGGCGCAGCAGCGTCTTCTGGCCGATCTGGAGCTTGTCGATATCGACAGGATTGACCTTGGCCTCGACCTGGAGATCGTCCGCCTGCGGCACGATCAGCATGAGCGCATCGCCGGCGGTGACGACGCCGCCGACGGTATGCACCGTCGATTGCAGCACCATGCCGTCCTGCGGCGCACGGATATCGACGCGGCGGAGCTGGTCTTCGGCGGCGACCTTGCGCTCGATCATTTCACCGATCTTGTCGTTGGTCTCGCGCAGATCCTTGGAGACCTCGCTCACCATGTCCTTGTCGACCTGGATGATCTGGAGCTCGGTCTCGGTGATCTTGCCCTTGGCCTGCGCGCGCGAGGCGATGTATTGCGCGCGCTCGCCGTTGAGGCGGGCGCTGTCGCGTTCCAGCGTGGTCAGGCGCGAGATCTGCACCAGGTGCTTCTCGTAGAGATCGCGGACACCGACCAGCTCCTGCTGCACCAGGACGATCTCCCTGTCCTTGGCCTTTTCCTGCGCGGAGAGTCCTTCGATCTCCTCGTTGAGCTGCTGGACACGCTCGCGGAGCTGCGCCTTCTGCCCGGCGCGGCCATTGACGCGGACGTCGAACAACTTGGTTTCGGCGGAGAGCAGGTTCTTGACGTCGGGATCGTTGCCGCGATCGAGGAGCGATTGCGGAAACTCGATCTTGTCGACACCGCGCTGCTCGGCCTGGAGCCGCGCCGTGCGCGCCAGCGCGGCGTCGAGATTCTTGGTGACGATGGCGAGGTTCGCCTTGGTGACCGTGTCGTCGAGCCGCACCACGATATCGCCGGCCTTGACCACGTCGCCGTCGCGGGCACGCAGCTCGCCGACCACGCCGCCGGTCGGATGCTGTACCTTCTTGACGTTGGATTCGACCACGACCTGGCCCGGCGCGATCAGGGCTCCCGAGATCAGCACCGTCGACGCCCAGCCGCCGAGACCGATGACGAGGGCCAGCACGATGGCCAGCCCGAGCATCAGATGAAACCTGATGGAATCCCGCACGGTCCTCTTCGCGGCGGGCTTCCTGCCGCCGATAGCCATCGTGCTCATGACTTGGGCACTCCGCCTTCGCTGACGATCTTGATCGGTGCCGGCGGCGTCACGCGCGGCTGGAGCACCTGGGCAAGCACCTGCTCCTTCGGCCCGAACGCCTGCATACGGCCGTCGCGCAGCACCAGGATCTGGTCGACCGCCTCGACGCCGATCGGGCGATGCGCCACCACGATGACGATGGCGCCGCGCTCGCGCGCGCTGCGGATCGCGCGGGTCAGCGCCTCGTCGCCTTCGGTGTCGAGATTGGAATTTGGCTCGTCGAGCACGATCAGGAACGGGCTGCCGTAGAGCGCGCGCGCCAGCGCCACGCGCTGCGCCTGGCCCGCGGAGAGCGCGGTGCCCTGCTCGCCGACCTGCGTGTTGTAGCCCTCGCGCATCTTGATGATCATCTCGTGCACGCCGGCTTCCTTCGCCGCGGAAATGATGCCGTCAGAGGTGGCCTCGGGATCGAAACGGCTGATGTTCTGCGCGATGGTGCCGCCGAACAATTCGACGTCCTGCGGCAGATAGCCGATGTGGCGGCCGAGCATGTCGGAGGCCCACTGGTCGAGCGCCGCGCCGTCGAGCCGCACCTTGCCACGGACCGGATGCCAGACGCCGACAAGCGCGCGGATCAGCGACGATTTACCGGAGCCGCTCGGCCCGATCACGCCGAGGCCATTGCCGGCGGTGAGCGCGAAGCTGACGTCCTGCACGATGAGGCGCTGATCGCCCGGCGGCACCATGGCGATGCCTTCGACCGACAGACGACTGGTGGGCGCCTGCAACTGGGTCGGCATCGTCTGCGGCGGCATCTGCTCCAGCAGGCGCGTGAGGCGCTGCCAGCTCTGACGTGCCGCGACAAAGGATTTCCAGTGCGCGATGGCGAGATCGACCGGCGCGAGCGCGCGGGCGGAGAGGATCGAGCCGGCAATGATGATGCCTGCGGTCGCTTCCTGGTGGATGACGAGATAGGCGCCGACTGCGAGCACGGCCGATTGCAGCATCATGCGCAGCACTTTTGCGACCGCACCGAGGCCGCCGGCGACGTCGCTCGCACGCTGATTGCCGTCGAGGTATTTTTCGTTGGCTTCGCTCCAGCGCTGGTTCATCCGGCCGGTCATGCCCATCGAGACCATGACTTCGGCGTTGCGCCGGCTGGAGGCGGCGAGATCGTTGCGCTGGGCGGCGAGGCCCATCGCGTCCTTCGCCGGCTGGCGGGACATGAATTCGGTGACCAGCGTCAGCCCGACCAGGATGATGGCGCCGACCAGAGCGGTGAGGCCGATCATGACGTGGAAGGCGAAGCAGATGGCGAGATAGAGCGGCAGCCAGGGCAGGTCGAAGAACGCGCTCGGGCCCATGCCGCCGAGGAACGAGCGGACATTGTCGAGGTCGCGCAGCGGCTGCAGGCCCTCGTTGCGGCTGCCGACCAGGAGCGGCAGGCGCACGACGGTGTCGAACACGCGCTTGTTGAGGGCTTCATCAAGCGCCGTGCCGATCCGCCCCAGGATCCGGTTTCGGATCATGTCGAGCATGCCCTGCGCCATATAGAGGAAGCTGGCGATGATGATCAGGCCGACGAGAGTCGGAACGCTGCGGCTCGGCAGAACCCGGTCGTAGACCTCCAGCATGAAGATCGACCCAGTCAGATAGAGCAGGTTGATCATGCAGCTCATCAAGCCGACGCCGACGAACGCCGTGCGACAAGCACGCAAGGCGTCACCGAGCTCTGAACGGCGGACGCCGGGTACGGCTGCCATCAGTCTGATCTCTTTCGGGTAAGGGGCAACGCCCCTGATTTCCTAGGTCGTTCAGGGGTACGCGACCTGGATTAACATCGTATTCCCCCGCGACGAACGCGGTCGAATTAATCCAGGTCCCTGATAGGCCACCTCTACCCCTGACGGCCTCGCACGCAAGTCCGGTATTTCACAGTCTTTGCGGCTTTTTATAGCAGACATCGCGGCCTCTCCCCAGCGGGGGAGAGGCGAAAGTTCTGGCTCACCGAGCCAATGTGACGCTAGAGCCGGCCGCCGCCGCGCACCAGCCGCACCACCAGGAGCAGGATGATGGCGCCGATGGCGGAATAGATGATCTCGGACACGAGGCCGGTGCCGAGATGGATGCCGAGCTTCGGGAACAGGAAGCTTGCGACAAACGCGCCGGCGATGCCGATCACGATGTCGCCAATGATGCCGAACCCGCTGCCGCGCACCACCTTGCCGGCGAGCCAGCCGGCGACGAGGCCGACGAACAGGATGACGATGAGGCCTTGGCCAGAAATGTACATAAGTTGAAGTCCCTCTCCATGAACGGGGGCATGGAACCGGAACCGGGATGAATGGGGTCTGAATGGTCGGTTCGGATAAAAATGTCGAAAACAACCCCATGCACAGTAGGCGTGCAGTTGGCCGGTGGTGCGAGGTGAACTGTGACAAGTCGGTGTTGTCGTAGAGGGATTCTGAAGAAGTGCGCGGGGCTCTTCACCTCTCCCCGCCTGCGGGGAGAGGTCGGATCGCCCTTGCGATCCGGGTGAGGGGGTACAGGTCCCTCGACAATCTCATCCGCGGAAAGAGGCCCCTCACCCCAGCCCTCTCCCCGCAAGAGCGGGGCGAGGGAGCCCACCGGTTACGTCGCTCCCACCGGCTCCGCCAACACGCACCTCGCCGCCCGGCCCGGTCCGACCTCCACATTCGCAGGCAATTGCTCCAGACACCGCGACTGGGCGACCGCGCAACGGGGGGCGAAGGAGCAGTTGTTCGGCTTTTCGGCCAGCGAGGGCGGGGTGCCGGGGATGGTCTCCAGCCGGGCGCCGCGCTTGGCGCCGTGGATGGTGGAGGCGAGCAGGCCCTTGGCGTAGGGGTGCACCGGCGTGCGGACGATGTCGCGGAGCGTGCCCTGCTCAACGATCTGGCCGGCATACATCACCGCGACGCGGTCGCAGATCTCGATCGCAACACCAATGTCATGGGTGACGAAGATGACGGACATGCCGAATTCGCGCTGAAGCTCACGCAGCAACAGCAGGATCTGGATCTGCACGGTGGCATCGAGCGCGGTGGTCGGCTCATCCGCGAGCAAGATCTTCGGGCGGCAGGCGAGCGCCAGGGCAATCATCGCGCGCTGGCGCATGCCGCCGGACATTTCGTGCGGATAGGCATCCAGCCGTCGCCTGGCCGAGGGAATGCGCACGACCTCGAGCATTTCGAGTGCTCGCGCCCTGCCCTCCGCATAGCTCTTGCCTTCGTGACGCACGACGCTTTCGGCGATCTGCGCGCCGATGGTGTAGACCGGATCGAGCGCGAGCGCGGGCTCCTGAAAGATCATCGACACGGTCTGGCCGCGGAACGACGACAGCTCCTCGTCGTTCATGGCGAGCACGTCGCGGCCCATCACGTTGACCTTGCCCGAAATCTGCGTGCGCTTCTTCGGCAGCAGCCGCATCAGCGCACGCAGGGTCACGCTCTTGCCGGAACCGGACTCGCCGAGCAGGCCCAGCACCTCGCCGTCACCGAGCGAGAGGCTGAGATCGTTCACGGCATAGACCGTGCGCTCCCCGGTGAAGCGGATGTTGAGGCCTGAGATCTCGACGAGCTTTGTCATGACGGCAGTTTCGGCAACCTATCGTGATAGTCGGTGACGCGCTGGAAGGCGGCGCCGATGGTGAGCAGGGTCGCTTCATCGAAGGAGCGGCCGATCAGCTGCATGCCAACCGGCAGGCCGCTTTTGGTGAAGCCGGAGGGAATGGTGAGCGACGGCAGGCCGAGAAAATTCACCGGGCGGGTGAACAGCGTCAGCCGCTGCACCATGGCCGGCGCGTTCGGGCCGCCGCCGACATCGCTCTCCTCGATCGTCGGTGCCGGCACCGGCGATGCCGGCGCGATGATCGCGTCAACTCCAGCCGTGGCTGCATTGTGCGCGGCGAGTGCGGGGCCGCGCCAACGCATGGCTTCGAGATAGGTGATTGCGGGAACGGCAAGACCGTTCTGAAGCCGCATCAGGACCTGCGGGCCATAGTCCTGCGGACGCTCGATCATCCAGCGCTTGTGGAAGGCGGCGGCTTCCGCCGCGAGCACGAGCTGGCTTGCCGCAGACAATTGCCGCTGGTCGGGCAGCTCGACCGTGACGATATCGGCGCCCTCGCGCTTGAGCACCGCGATGGTCTCGTCCAGCACGCGCGCGACCTCGCCGTCGAGATCGTCGACATAGAAGGACGCTGGCACGCCGATCTTGAGGCCCTTCAGCGAGCCCTTGGTCGCACCGACATAGTCGGACAGCGGCTCTTGGCTGCAGGTCGAATCCGCGGGATCGGGACCGGCCATCAGCGCCAGCAGCAGCGCACAATCTTCCGCTGTGCGGGCGAGCGGGCCGACGGTGTCGAGCGATTGCGACAGCGGCATCGCGCCGGCGCGGCTGACGCGGCCGACGGTGGTCTTCAGCCCGGTGACGCCGCAGAAATGCGCGGGCATGCGGATCGAACCACCGGTGTCGGAGCCGAGCGCCGCGAACGTCAGGCGCGCCGCGACCGACGAGCCGGAGCCGGAGGACGAGCCGCCGGTGATGTGCGCGACGTTCCAGGGATTGCGCACCGGGCCGTAATGGGCGTTGTGGCCGGTCGGGCCATAGGCGAATTCGGCCAGATGCAGCGTACCGAGGCGGACCTGGCCGGCATCCTTCAGCCGCTGCAAGGCAGTGGACGTGACGGTCGGCACGAAATCGCGGCGGATCAGCGAGCCGCAGGTCGAGACGTGGCCCGCGTCGTAATACATGTCCTTGTGCGCGAGCGGCACGCCGTGCAGCGGACCGCGGACATTGCCCTTGGCGAGCTCGGCATCCGCGGCCTCGGCAGCCTTCAACGCGGGCTCGGCTTCAACCGACATGAAGGCGTTGAGATGCGGCTGCCACTGCGCGATGCGGTGCAGTAGCGCGCGCGTTACCTCATGCGAGGACGCCTGCTTCATCGCAATCGCACGCGCGACCTCGGTGAGCGTCATCAATGCAGGCTCACGGCTCATTTCGACACCTTCTGCGTCTGCGCGATTGGATAGAGCGCGGGCTCGAGATCGAACGGCAGCGTGCCGGCGATGGCCGCAAAGCCTTCGAAGGCCGGCCCGATGGAATTGGAGATGCGCGTCGCGATCTCGTCATCAACAGGGACGCCGGCGATCTGCGCGATCGGCTTGATCTCTTTGGGTGTCGGTCTTGTCATGCTGTTTCCTCTGCGGGCGCGCGGCTATGGCCTGAACCCGGAATCGCCATGTAGCACGCGGCCTCGTGGCCCATTCTATCGAGCGCGGTGAGCTTTGGTGCTGCATTTGCGCAGAGCGGCTCCGCAAACGCGCAGCGGGTGTGGAAGCGGCAACCCGGGGGCGGATCGATCGGATTGGGCGGATCGCCGGTGATCGGCGGTTTTTCGGTGCGACGATCCGGATCCGACGACGGCATCGCAGCAAGGAGTGCGCGCGTGTAGGGATGCGCAGGGTTATCCCAGACCTGGTCGACCGGGCCGAGCTCGACGACCTCGCCGAGATACATCACCAGCACGCGGTCCGAGATGTAGCGCACCACGTTGAGGTCGTGGCTGATGAAGAGATAGGTCAGCCCGAACTCGCGCTTGAGGTCGGCGAGCAAATTGAGCACTTGTGCCTCGACGGACTTGTCGAGCGCCGAGACGGCTTCGTCCAAAATCACCAGTCGCGGCGACAGCGCCAGCGCACGCGCGATGTTGACGCGCTGGCGCTGGCCGCCGGAGATCTCGTGCGGATAGCGGTTGGCGAAGTTTTCCGGCCGCAGGCCCACCTTGCCGAGCAGCTCGCGCGCCAGCGCCCGCGCCGTGCCATCGGCCATGCCGTGCACTTTCGGGCCGAACGCGATCGATTCCTCGATCGTCAGGCGCGGATTGAGCGAGGCATAGGAATCCTGGAACACCATCTGCATGCCGCGGCGCAGCTCGCGCAACGACAGCGCCTGGCCGACGGTCATGCCGTCATAGATGATGTCCCCGGTATCGCGCGGCATCAGATGCATCAGCAGCCGCGCAGTGGTCGACTTGCCGCAGCCGGATTCGCCGACGATGCCGACAGTCTCACCCTTCGCGACCGAGAAGGAGACGTTGTCCACCGCGCGCACGGTGCGCTTCGCGGCGAACAATCCGCCACGAACCGAAAAATGCTTGGTCAGGCCGTTGACCTGGAGCAGCGGCTGCGCGACGCCGCCAACGTCCTCGACCGGCTCCAGCATTTCAACGGATGTGTTGCTCTCGCTCATGGCCTAGTTCCTGATGTCCATGGCGCTGCGCAGGCCGTCCGAGAGCAGGTTGAAGCAGATCGAGACCGCGAAGATCATCGCGCCCGGCAGCGCGGCAACCCAGGGATTGACGTAGATCGCGGTGCGGAGCGTGTTCAGCATCAGGCCCCATTCCGGCTCCGGCGGTTTTGTGCCGAGGCCGAGGAAGGAGAGACCTGCGGCCAAAATCATCGAGACCGAGATCAGACTGGTGGCATAGACGAAGATCGCGCCCAAGACGTTGCCGAGGATATGCACGCGCATGATGGTGAAGGGTCCTGCGCCGGAGGCGCGCGCCGCTTCGACGAAGTCCATGTTGCGCACGCCGGTGGTGACGCTTTCGGCAACGCGGGTGATCTGCGGCACGAACACGACGGTCAGCGACACGATGGAGTTGAGGATGCCGGCCCCGAGCGCGCCGGAGATCGCGATGGCGAGCAGCACGGAGGGAAAGGCGTAGAACACGTCGATCGTGCGCATGATCGCGGTGTTGAGCTTTCCGCCGACATAGCCGGCGACGAGGCCGAGCGACGTGCCGATGCAGAAGGCGAGGATCACGGGCAGGATGCCGATGACCAGCGACAACCGCCCGCCGTAGATCAGCCGCGCCAGCATGTCGCGGCCGAGCTCGTCGGTGCCGAGGGGGTAGCCTGCTGTGCCGATGTGGCGGAGGCGGCGGATCATCGAGCCCTTGTAGGGATCTTCAAGTCCGAGCCACGGCGCGAGCACCGCGGAGAGGAAGATCAGCAGCAGCACCAGCGCGCAGGCCATGCTGACCTTGTCGCGGGCGATGCGGCGGCCGACGGTCGCCCAATAGCCGCGCGCCTTGGTGGCAGGCGCGGCCTGCAGCGCGGCATCGGCGGTGGCCGAAAACGGAAGCTCGCTCATCGGCTAGCCCCGCTTGATGCGCGGATCGATCGCGGCTTGCGCGATGTCGACCAGCAGATTGAGGAAGACGAAGAACAGCGCCAGGATCAGGATCGTGCCCTGCAGCAGCGGCAGGTCGCGCTGGAAGATCGCCGAGTTGAGCAGGAAGCCCGAGCCCGGCCAGGAGAACACGGTCTCGATCAGGATCGAGCCGCCAAGCATGTAGCCGAGCTGAAGCCCCATCACCGCGAGCGCGGTGGGCGCGGCATTCTTGATGACGTGGCGGAACACGCCGGTTTCGTGCAGGCCTTTTGCGCGCAGCGCCTCGACGAAATCCTGCGAGAGGATGTCGCCGGTGAGCGCCCGCACGGTGCGGGTGACGATGCCCATCGGGATCACCGAGGTCGTGATCGCCGGCAGCACCAGGTATTTCAGATGCGCCCAGTCCCAGGCCCAGGAGTTGGAGCCGTTCGGCCCGGCGCCGACCGCGGGCAGCCAGTTCAGCTGCACCGAGAAGATGATGACGAGCACCATGCCGAGCCAGTAATGCGGCACCGAGACGCCGGCGATGGCGAAGGAGGTCGCGACCTTGTCGATCCAGGTCTCGCGGAAATAGCCGGCGATCAGGCCGAGCAGGATGCCCATCGTGAAGCCGATGATGGCTGCCGCAATCGCGAGCGTGACGGTGTTGCTGACCGCGCGCATGACCTCGGCGAGCACCGGGCGCCCCGTGGCGATGGAATTGCCGAGATCGCCATGAAGGGCACGCAAGAGCCACAAGCCGAACTGCACCGGCAGCGGGCGGTCGAAGCCGTAGGCGGCGCGCAGCTGCGCCGCGAGCTCCTGCGAGGCGTCGGCCGGCAGCACCGCCACCAGCGGATCGCCCGGCGTGATGTGCACGAGCAGAAAGCACACCAGCGCCACGCTGATGACGATCGGAATGACATAGACGATGCGGCGAGCGATATAGGCGAGCACTGATTGACCTAACGTGATGTCGCACGATTGGGTGCGCGGGCTTGAGTGAGGGACGCGCGATGCGAGGGTTCCCTCCCCCCTTGCGGGGGAGGGTTAGGGAGAGGGGTAGCCACACAGGGACCGCCCGTGTGAACCCCCTTCCCCAACCCCTCCCCGCAAGGGGGAGGGGAGCCCTACCAGCGTGCTCGCCTCACGGCGTTATCGACACCAGCGAGAAGTCGATGAACCAGCTCTTCGGCTGCACGACGCCCGTCACCTTCGGGCTGATGGCACGGGGGCCGACGTCGTGGGCGACGTAGAGGAAGGCGGCATCGTCGACGGAGGCCGCGTGCAGCTCGGCGAGCGCCGCGTCGCGCGCGGCGGGGTCGAAGGTCTGGCGCGCCTTCTTCACCAGCTCGTCGAACTTGGGCTCGTGGATGAAGCCCCAATTGTTCGAGACCGGCGGCGCCATGCCCGATTGAAGGAAGCGCACCAGCGCGAAGAACGGGTCCATCGCCGCATAGGTGACGTTGGTCGCGTTCGAGCCGTTGGCGCTGGGATCCTTGGCGCCGCGGCGCCAGTTGGTGAACAGCGTGTTCCACTCGATGACGTCGAGCTTCACATCGAAATAGCATTCGGCGAGCGCCTGCTGGAGATATTCGTTCATCGGCAGCGGTTGCATCTGGCCCGAGCCCGACGCAGACGTCTGGATCTTCACCGTCAGCTTCTTTGACGGACCGAAGCCGGCCTCCTGCATCAGCTTTTGCGCAGCCGCCTTGTCATACTTGATCTCGAAGGTCGGCTTGCCGCGCCAGGGATGGCCGGGCTCGAAGGTGCCGGTCGCCGGCACCATCAGGCCCGCGAGCAGGCCGTCCTTGAGACCCTCGCGATCGACGCAGAGATTGGCGGCCTTGCGGACCCGGATGTCGTTCCAGGGCGAGCCCTCGACGCGCGAGAACTGCCACGGCCAGACATGCGGCTGCTCGTTGGCGTAGAGCTTGAAACCGCGCTGCTTGAGCTCGGGCAACGCGTCGGGCGCCGGCGCCTCGACCCAATCGACCTGCCCGGAGAGCAGCGCCGCGGTGCGCGCGTTCGCCTCCGGCATCGGCAAGAGCACCATCTTGTCGACCTTGGGCACCCGCGCCTTGTCCCAATAGGCCGCATTCTTCACGAGCTCGAGCCGCTCGCGCGGCGTGAAGCTCGCCATCTTCCACGGGCCGGTGCCCGCGGCGTCCTTGGCGAACGCGGTCCACGCGGCCTGCGACTTCGCCTTGGCGTCAGCGCCTTCCGCCTTGTCGTAGAAATGCTGCCACTTCGCCGGGCTCACCATGAACAGGTTGGTGAGGTTGATCGGCAGGAAGCTGTCGGGCTCCTTGGTGGTGAGCTCGACCGTCATGTCGTCGATCTTCTTCGCGGAGGCCAGCGTCGGCATGCGCGACGCGGTGACGCCGACCTGGCTGGCGTCGAACTGCGGTGCATCCTGCTTCAGCACCTTCTCGACGTTCCACACCACGGCATCGGCATTGAACGGCGAGCCGTCATGGAAGGTGACGCCGGGGCGGAGCTTGAAGATCCACTTGGTCTTGTCGGCATCGTCGACCTTCCACTCGGTCGCAAGGCCCGGGATTACCACGCTCGCCTTGTCGGCCGAGGACAGGTCCCAGCCGGTGAGCGCGTCGTACATGGTGAGGCCGGTGAAGCGGTTGCCTTCAAAACCCTGATCGGGCTGGCCCAATGTGCGCGGAATATCGGCAGCGGTCATGCCGATGCGCAGCACGGTTTCGGCGCTTGCCACGCTCGGCCACGCGGCCGCAGTCGTCAGAGCCAGCGCAGCAATCAGCGCCGCGCGGGTGGTTGTCTTCATAAGCATCGTCTCAGTCCTCTTCCGGCTTTCAATGACTAATTTTGATGCAAACGTATGCAATGGCTATGCCAATGGGGAAACTTTTTCTGCAAATTGCCCCTGCGACGACAAGTCTGTGTGATCACGTGTCGGCAAAGGCACCGTCCTGCCTATTCTGGCATCAAGATTGCAAGTTTGGCCCTGAAATCTCCTGGGAGCCTTGGGCCATGCGTATCCGACTATCGACCTGTCTCGCCGTGCTTGCGCTGGCGTTATCCGCGATCACGGCACGCGCCGAAACGGTGGTGCGCTACGGCATCTCGATGGCGGACATCCCGCTGACGACGGGCCAGCCCGATCGCGGCGCCGGCGCCTATCAGTTCACGGCGTACACCATCTACGATCCGCTGGTCGCCTGGGAGATGGACGTCGCCGACCGCCCCGGCAAGCTGGTGCCCGGGCTCGCCACCGAATGGAAGGTGGATGATGCCGACAAGACCAAATGGCGGTTTGCTTTGCGCAAGGGCGTGAAGTTTCACGACGGCAGCGAGTTCAACGCCGATGCGGTGATCTGGAATCTGGACAAGGTGCTCAACGACAAGGCGCCGCAATTCGACAAGCGGCAGAGCGCGCAGGTGAAGACCCGTCTGCCTTCGGTCGCTAGCTACGCCAAGATCGACGATTTCACGGTGGAGATCACGACCAAGACGGTCGATTCCTTCTTTCCCTACCAGATGCTGTGGTTCCTGGTCTCGAGCCCGGCGCAGTACGAGAAGCTCGGCAAGGATTGGGACAAGTTCGCGAGCCAGCCCTCCGGCACCGGTCCGTTCAAATTGACCAAGCTCGTGCCGCGCGAGCTTGCGGAGCTCACGAAGAATCCGGACTACTGGAACAAGAAGCGCATTCCAAAGGCCGACAAGATCGTGCTGGTGCCGATGCCGGAAGCGCTGACGCGCACCAATGCGCTGCTCGCAGGGCAAGTGGACCTGATCGAGACGCCGGCGCCGGACGCCGTGCCGCAGCTGAAAGCCGCCGGCATGAAGATCGTCGACAATGTCACGCCACATGTCTGGAACTATCACCTCAGCGTGCTGCCGGGCTCGCCCTGGACCGACATCCGCCTGCGCAAGGCGTTGAACCTCGCGATCAATCGTGACGAAGTCGTCGGCCTGATGAATGGCCTCGCAAAACCGGCCAAGGGCCAGGTCGACCCGTCGAGCCCGTGGTTCGGCAAACCGAGCTTTGAGCTGAAATATGATCTGGCTGCGGCCAAGAAACTGGTCGAAGAGGCAGGCTACTCCAAGGCAAAACCGCTGAAGGCCACCTTCATCATCGCCCAGGGCGGCACCGGCCAGATGCTGTCGCTGCCGATGAACGAATTTTTGCAGCAAAGCTTCAAGGAGATCGGCATCGACATCGACTTCAAGGTGGTCGAGCTCGAGACATTATATACGCATTGGCGCAAGGGCGCGGCCGACGAGATGAACGCCGGCATCACCGCCAACAACATCGCCTATGTCACCTCCGACCCGCTCTACGCCATCGTCCGCTTCTTCGCCTCCGATCAGATCGCGCCGGTCGGCGTCAACTGGGGCGGCTACAAGAACCCTGAGGTCGATGCGCTGATCAACAAGGCCAAGCAGACGTTCGACACCGCCAAGCAGGACGATCTGATCGCGCAGGCGCATGCGCTGATCGTCGATGATGCCGTGCTGGTCTGGGTCGTCCACGACACCAACCCGCACGCGCTGTCGCCGAAGATCAAGCAGTTCGTGCAGGCGCAGCACTGGTTCCAGGATCTGACGACAATCGGGACGGAGTGAAGGCGGCAAACGCCGGTGTCGTAGGGTGGGCAAAGCGTAAGCGTGCCCACCACCTCTATACGCGGAGTAAGATGGTGGGCACAGCGCTAGCGCGCCTTTGCCCACCCTACGGGAGTTGATGTTGGCGGCGAAGAGCAGACGGACGCTACCGCGTCAAACACCGCTGTCGTCCCGGGGCGCGACGTAGTCGCGAGCCCGGGACCCATAACCACAGGAGTGGTTTGGCGAAGACTCGGAGTTACCGAGTCGCGCGATAACCGCTCCCTGTGGTTATGGGTCCCTGCGTGCACAGGGACGACAGCGAGTGTGAGGCCCCGAGCGGGGGCCTCAAGCACCCCCTACTTCGTCAGCAGCGCATACGCCCCGGTCCATCCCTCCGCCGGCGGATTGATCTGGAATTCCTTGATGCGCGCCTCGTACAGCTTGAACAGCTTTTCCAGCGTGTCGGCATCCTCGCTGTTGCGGCCGCGCTCGATCGCATCCAGCGCGCCCTGCCAGTCGCGGCCGCGGTAGCAGCCGAGCATCTCGATGGTGACGTTGCGCAGACGCTGGAAGGCGCCCGAATGCATCACGTCCTCGCGGCCGGCGATGGCGTAGATCACCTCGGGTTCGGTCTTGCCCTTGACCATGATGAAGTCGAGCTCGAGGATCGCGAACTTGTCCTTGGCGGCGAGCGCGGTCCTGGAGCCGACGATGATGGGAAAGCCGTATTCCTTCGACTGGCCTTCCAGGCGCGAGGCGAGGTTCACGCTGTCGCCGAGCACCGAATAGTTCTTCTTCAGATCGGAGCCCATGTTGCCGACGACGCCGATGCCGGTGTTGAGGCCGATGCCGACATTGAGCGGGATGTAGACATGACCGCCATCGGCGGCCTCCTGCTCGCGCTCCTTGTTGACCGCGTCGATCTGCTCCAGCATCTGGATCGCGGCCTCGCAGGCGTTGACCTCGTGCTCGGCATCGTCGAGCGGCGCGTTCCAGAACGCCATGATGGCGTCGCCCATGTACTTGTCGATATAGCCCTTCTGATCGATGATGACGTCTGTCAACGGCGTCAGGAAGCGGTTCATCAGCGCGATCAGGCCTTGCGGATCCTGCTTGTAGCTCTCCGAGATCGTGGTGAAGCCGCGCACATCGGAAAACATGATCGTCATCTCGCGCTCCTCGCCGCCGAGCACCAGCTTTTCGGGCGACTGCGCGAGCTGCTCGACCAGGACGGGCGACATGTATTGCGCGAACATGCCGCGGATCTGCACGCGCTGACGCTGCTCGCGCACGAAGCTCGCGAAGATCAGTGTCAGATAGATCGCGGTGGTCGAGAGCAATGGGTAGGTGAAGTCGATGAGATAGCGATACTGCGCATAGAAGAACCAGGATACGCCGACCAGGATGGCGGCGAACATGGCACCCGCGAGCCCAAGGCGCACCGGTCCGAGATTCGGCGTGAAGATGATGACGAGCAGGCCGATCACGAGCGCGGCGATCAGCTCGACGCCGAGCGCATAGTTCGGCTGGGAGATCACCGCGCCGCTGAGCACGCTCTCCAGCACCTGGGCATGAATCTCGACACCCGGCATGGTCGATGACACCGGCGTGGTCTTGATGTCGTTCAGCCCGACCGCCGAGGTGCCGACCAGCACCAGCTTGCCGGCGATCCTGTTCGGCGGCACGGTGTTGTCGAGCACATCAGCGGCGGAGACGTAGATCGAGGGATCCTGGCGGGCATAGTGCACCCAGAGCTGGCCGTTCTTGTCGGTCGGAATCTCCACGCCCTTGAGGCGCACGGCCCTGATGCCGGTCTTGTCGGTCCGGACCAACAGCGTCGGCGTTCCCGTGACGACGCGTAAAATCTCGAGGCTGAGCGAGGGCATGATGTTGCCCTGGGCGCGCATGATCAACGGCACGCGGCGGATCAGGCCGTCGCGCTCGGTCTTGATCGAGAACAGGCCGCGGCCGGCCGCGACCTTCTCGATGACAGGCACGTTGCGCAAGAGGCCGGGGAATTCGAACAGGAAACGTTCGGCATCCGCTTCGCCGACCGTCGCGACGCCGGTGAAGGGCAGCGACTTGTCGATCTCGGACGAGATCGCCGGCTGCCCGGTTTCGCCCAGCACCACGTGCGAGCGCTTGATCGCGTCGGCGAGGACCTGGTCATTGGTCGGCAGTTCGCGCAGCCTGGCGCGGGTGGCGTCGTCGAGATCGCGCATCTGGCTCGCGACCAGATCCGGGTTGAGCCGGTCGGCTTCGGAGAACACCATGTCGAAGCCGATCGTCACCGCGCCGTTACCGGTGAGGTTCTGGATCAGGTCCGCGATCCGCGTGCGCGGCCATGGCCACTGGCCGAGCTTGGCGAGGCTCTTGTCGTCGATGTCGACGATGGTGACCGGCCGCGCCGCCTTGTGGCGCGGATCGATCAGCTGGAACATGTCGAAGGTGCGCAGCCGCAATTCCTGGATCGGCGGCGGATCCCAGACACGAGCGCCGGCGAACAAGACCAGCAGCGCAAGGCACATCAGCCGCGCGAAGCCGAGCTTCCGCGCAAACCACCGCCGCAGGATCTTCAGACGTTTCATTTTAGTCGGACTTCCTGACCTGTATCGCGCCCGGCGCCGATCATGCAGCTGCGGCGCGTAATTGGCTATTCCCCGGCGGTTCAGGATTATGGATTTTTTGCCGCGGTCAAGCTGCGAGCCGGCCGCCAGGAGGCCCCGGCGGCGATCAGGTGATGTGGAAGATGAAATCGCTGGCCTTCAGATTTGCCGCGATCACGTTCTTCAGCAGGATCGTCTCGTGGTTGTCCAGCGTGATCTGGGCGCCGCCCGATTGCGGAGCGATATTGACGTCGTCCAGCGAGCTGATGCTGCCGAACTGCCGCAGGTCGATCTTGTCGAGGCCAATCTCGAAATC
Organism: Bradyrhizobium sp. 613_E4_N2_2; assembly: GCF_052075995.1. Classification (NCBI taxonomy): domain Bacteria; kingdom Pseudomonadati; phylum Pseudomonadota; class Alphaproteobacteria; order Hyphomicrobiales; family Nitrobacteraceae; genus Bradyrhizobium; species Bradyrhizobium sp. 613_E4_N2_2. The sequence goes on along the minus strand of NZ_CP197234.1, from coordinate 962,055 downwards.
GTCGACGCTGTGCTGGACCGTGGACTGCGACGACGTCGGCGCGAACACGAACTGGTCCTTGGCGCCGCCGCCGATGAGCGTGTCGCTCGACTCGGTGGCGAAGATCACGTCCTTGCCGTCGGTGCCCTCCAGGCGGACGCCCTGGCTGTTGGCGCCCTCGACGAAGATGAAGTTCACGGTGTCGGAATGGCCGGTCGAGTCGGCAACGGTCACCGTGATCTTGTCCGTTGCGGGCGGCTGCGGATACTGCTCGGTGCTGGCGCCTGTCGGGTCGTAGGTGATGCCGGCACTTTCTGCGAGGCCGGTGTTGATCTGCTCGAGCGAGCCCGTCGTCGGATATGCACTGACGCTGCTGGTATCCGGATGCGAGGTCGACACCGTGACGGTGAAAATGTCCGTCGCCGCGCCAGAATCGGTATCGGTGACCACCAGATCGGTGATGATATCGTTGCTGTTCTCGCGGATGTGCTCGACGTGGAAGCTCTCGGTGTTGATGACTGGGCCGATGGCAGGCGTCACGCTCATGCCGATGGTGGTGATGTCGTGCGAGATCGGCGTGGTGCCGCCGGTGCCCGTCGCCGTGAGATCGATCGTCGCCGTCGAGCCAGCGGTGGTGATGGCGCCTGTATAGGTGTCGTCGAGAGCGTGGACGCCCAGCGCGCCAGGCTCGCCGCTGAATCCGTCGGCAGGCACGAACCGGATCAGCGTAGCGGAGCTCAGCACGAGCGCATTCGCATCACCGACCGAGTCGACATCGACCCAGCAGCCGCCAACCTTGTACTGCCAGACGCCCTGGTCGGCGGTCGCGGCGTCCGACGTCACCGCGATGGCCTTGAAGGTCGCGCCAGTGTCGGCGTCATGGAACTTGTTCGTGAAGAGATCGCGGATCTTGCTGCCAGCCGGATCGCTGTCGTTGCCGGCGACGGCGGCCAGCGTCGCGCTGTCGAGCGTCGGCGCGTCGTTCTTGCCGGTGATCGTGATGGTGACGTCGGTCGTGGTGGTCTCGCCCCGGCCATCATCGAGCGTGATGGTGGACACGACCTTCGCCGTCTGGTCCTGGCCGAGGAAATCGAGCGCGTTGTCGGCGATCGAATAGTGCCAGGTGACGGTACCGTTGTTCTTGCCGGTCAGCTGATACGTCAGCGCGTTCTTCAACGCGGCGGTCTCGTCGGGCGTGAGCGACGCGGTGAGGTCGGTGGCGCCGTCGAGCCAGGTCACGTCCTGGTCGACCTTCGTCACCGTCGGCCGGTCGGTCAGGTCGATGTCCTTGAAGTCGATCGAGCCGGTCGCGGCCGGCGACGGGTCGATCGTCGAGGACGAACCGGTGGTATCAGGCTGCTCGGAGAAGCTTGCGGTCAGCTGCGCCACGTCCGTGGTGGTGAATGCCGGCGCATCGTCGTCCGCATGGATCGTGATCAGCGTGTGGCCACCCTCATCACTGCCCGCGAAGTGCGCGTCGCGATAGTCTCCGACCAGGGTCAGGCTGATGCTCTTGCCATCGTCGCCGGTGACCGTCAGCACGCCGCCGCTCGCGGGGTGGTCGGCATCCGGGACATAAACCGCGCTGGTGCCAGGCCCCCACTTGATCATCGTCAGGTCGATCTTGTCGTTCGCGGACAGCTCCGCGATCGAGCCGCCGAAATCCTTCGTATCGATCTCCAGCTCGGCGCCGTCACCGGCAAGCGTGATCGTTTGCGATACCGCACCCTTGACCTCGAGCGTCGCGCCGGCATCGACGACGACCGCGCCCGTGGCCGAGCCCGACAGCGAGCCAAACAGCGTCAGCGTCCCGGTGTGAACCTCGATCGAGCCAGTGCCGGTGTTGGTGATGTCGCCCGTGATCGACGCAGTGCCCCAGCTGTCGATGTCGCCATAATTTTCGATGGTCAGATCGGCCCCGGAAATGGAGGCCGCGTGCAGATCGATGTCGCCGTGGTTGACGATCGAGGACGCATCACCGAACACGCCGCTGCCGGCGACCGTCCAGGTGCCGCCTGCGTTGTTATTGAACGTGGCGGTGGCGACCGAGATGTTGCCGTTGATGTGGCCGGCGTTGTTGATCGTGATCTCGCCACCAGTCTCGACGATCGCGTAGGTCGATGAGGTCACGCTGCCGGCATCGGTTGGCCCGATGGTGCCGGAGTTGATGATAGTCGCAGTGCCGGTACCGTTCTCCTGGATGGAGATCGCAGCGACGCCATCGGCGCCGACCACGGAGCCGGTATTGGTGATGTGCGTCGAGCCGGTCGCCCCCGCATCGTCCTGGTCGACATTGATGCCGGACGAGGTCGTGCCGGTGATGTGCCCGTTGTTGGTGACGGTGACTGCGCCGTTGCCATGGGAGACGATGTCGAGACCGACCGCGCCGGAAACGCCGCCGCCGATCGTCGCCGTGATATTGCCCGCGCCGTTCGCACCGTCATGCAGCACGATGCCGTTGCCAGTCTGGCCGGTGATGTCGCCTGATGTCGTCAGCGAGATGTCGCCGATGCCGTTCTGAGTGACGACAATGCCGTTGGTCGCGCCGGTCAGCGTACCGCTCGGGGTCAGTACGATATTGCCGCGATGGCCGATCGTCCCGCCCGAAGCGGTGAAGTCGAGCGCGTCGCCCTTGCCCGAATTGATGTCGGCATCGCCGGTGACCGTGAAAGTACCGCCGGTCGTCGCCTGACCGGCGATAGTGCCGGTAAAGGCATGGCTCGTCTTGTCGAGCTCGAGCGTATTGGTGCCACCGGCGAAGGTGACGGTCTGCGCGTCCGCGCCACCAAGCTCCAGCGTCGTGTCATCGTCGATGATCAGCGTGCCCGTGCCGGTGATGCCGCCGGACAGGTTGAGCGTACCGCTCTGGACTTCGATGGTGCCGGTGTTGGTGACGCCGCCCGTGATCGTATTGAGGCCGGCGACGCTGTACAGGTTGCCGGCATTGGTCAGGCTGCCGCCGTTGATCGAGACGTCGGTCAGATAGAGCTTTGACGCGCCGTCGACCGAGATGATGCCGCCGGCGTTGGCGATGGTGGAGGCCGTGAGCTTCAGCGTGCCGCCGGTCACTGCCTCGATCAGACCGTGATTGGTGATGGCGTGAAGGATGCCGGGATCGATCGTCAGGGCGCCGCTGGTGACCGAGATCGTGCCGGTGTTGCCGACGTCGGCGTTGTCGATGGCGCTCGCGCCGGTCGATTCCAGCGTGCCGGCGATGGTGAGCGTGCCACCGGCCAGGCTCGCACCGTTCAACGTCAGCGTCTTGCTCGCATCGACATTGACAGTGCCGTGATTGACGATCGCGGTGCCCACAACGGTCGCGTTGTCCAGCGTCAGCGTGACGCCGCTCTCGACCGTCACCGCACTGACGCTGAGCGTGGCGGCGCTGTCGATCTTGCTGGCACCGGTGACGTCGATCGTGCCGGCACCCTTGATGGCGCCGCCGCTGATCGTGGCATTGTCCAGCGTCAGGACCGCATTGCCGTCGACGATGACGTCGCCGCTCGAATTGTCGACGGTCGAGCCCTGCTCGATCGCGAGCGCGCCGTTGGCGAGCACTTCGATGATGCCGGCATTGGTGACGGTCTCACCGCTGAGCGCATTGCGCGCACCGCTCACCTTGAAGACGGTATTGTTTTTCAGAATGCCGCCGCTCAGGACGGCATCGCCGGTCAGATCGATCTCACCGTTGTTGGTAATCGTGCCTGCGCCGCGAATGCCGACGTTGAGGACGGGGCCTCCCTCGTCATCACCGCCGCCGGTGTCGATCACCGCACCAGCTCCGCCGATGGTCGCATTGTTGACGATCAGCTTGCCGCTGGCATCGACCGTGATCTGACCGTCATTGATAACGCTGGAGCCCTGATGGATCGTCAGCCAGCCATTGGCCAGCACCTCGATCACACCGGCCGCGGTGTTGGACACGGTCTCGTGGGCGAACTCGACCGTGCCCTTGACGTTGACGGTGCCGGAATTGTTCAGCGTGCCGTTCTCGATCAGGCTGGTGCCGTCGAGCTCCAGCGTGCCCAAAATGCTGACGGTGCCACCATCGACCGTCGCGGTATCGACGATCAGCGTCGAGCCGGCATCGGCCCTCAGCAAGCCGCCGGCGTTGTGGATCGTGGCGAGCGTCTTCAGCGTGCCGCCGGACAGCTCGATCGTGCCGGAATTGGTGATCTTGGTGCCGCTGGCGAAATCGCCGCCGCCCGCGAGCGTCAGATAGCCGGCATTGGTGAGCACGCTCGTGCCCAGAATCTCGGCCTTGCCGCCGACCGACATCGTTCCGGTCGCGGCGGTCGTGAGGATCGAATCGGCACCCATGTTGAGCGCGCCTGATATCGTCAGCGAGCTCTGGACGATCACCTTCGGCGGCGGGCCACCGAAATCGTTCATCGTCAGCGACTTGGCGTAGGCCGCGGTGTCGATCGTCACCGGATAGGACGGCGTCAGGCCGTGCAGCTGATCGGTGATGACGATGACGTCGTCATTGATGGTCGGGACCGTACCGGTTGCCCAGTTCGCCGCGTCCTTCCAGAAGCCGCCGGAGGGAGCGCCGGCCTTGTCGGTCGCGATCCACACCACCGCGGGCGCGTCGGTGCCGGTGATCGTGACGGTGATGGTCTGCTGTGAGGTCGCGCCGTGCGAATCCGTCAGCGTCACGGTGTAGACCAGCGTCAGCACCTCACCCTTCGGGATGAAGTCGGCGAGATAGACCGGCAGATCGGCCAGCGACCAGTTGATGGTGCCGGTGCCGTCTCCGGTGCTGTCGGCGCCCGCCGCGATCGCGACCGACATCGCGCTCTGGAACGCCGCGAGCGGGCCCGGCGGAACGGTGCCATCAGGCAGGGTCGCGCTGGTCAGCGCCACCGACACCGTATGCTTGTCGGTGAGATCCACGTCGTCGAAGTTCAGCGTGCCCGTCGTCGGCACATCGCTGGTGAGCGGGCCACCCGGCACGCTGGTGCCGCCTTCAAAGATGATGACCGGAACGCTGGTGGTGATCACCGGCTTGTCGTTGGTGCCGGTGATCGTGATCGTGATGGGGATGAAGGCGGTCTCGGGGCTGACCGAGAAATTGTTGTCGACGCGGACCATGTAGGTCAGCGTCAGCGTTTCGCCGGCCGCGAGGAAGTCGAAGACGTGGTCGGGGATCGTGTAGGTCCAGACCGCCGAGCCGTTGTTGTTGTTGCCACCGTCGGCGGCGACGCTGATCTGGATCTGCGTCGCCGCGATGTCCTGCTTCTGAAGTGCAGAGAGCGTGCCGGTGACGTCCTGGCCGGCACTCTTGTAGACGTAGTTCGGCGCATCGGCGAGATTCACGCTCACCGTCGGCCTGTCGCCCAGGTTCTGGTCGACGAAGGTGATCCGGCCGGAGATCGTGTCGGAATGCGTCGTGTCGCCGGTCGTGTCCGCGCGCTCGGTCAGCGCAAACGCCGTCTTCACATTGCCGTTGAGATCAAGGCTTTGAGACAGAGGCTTGCCGGGGTAACGGTTGAAAGGCGTCGTGTGATCGCTGGGCCCCTGCGGTCCCTGCTGACCGAGGTTGGTGAAGAGCGCGGTCGCGATGTAGCCGGCCGGCGTCTTGATCACCAGGCCGTCGCTGGTCTGCGTGATCGTGTCGGTGAAGTTCGTGGTCAGCTTGGTGTTGGTGTTGTTGTCGGTGAACTTCAGCGTGAACACGTCCGTGATCAGCTTCTGCACGTCCGGCGACAGCAGCCCGTTGGTGATCGAGACATTGCCGCCGCTGATCTGGATCATCTGGCCGGCCTGGTTGACCGTCGCGATCGGCAGCAGCGTGACCTTGTCGAACAGGATGTAGGAGCCCGTCGTGCCGTTCGGCTCGACCAGCACCTGGAAGCTCGCCTGCGGCTGCGGATCGCCGCCGCCGGCAGGAACGACGAAGTTGATCTGGGTCAGAACCGCCGTGCCGCGGATGCCCATGGTGGCGACCGGCGTGTCGATCTTCATGTCGCCGTGCTTGGCGGTCTCGCCCGCGACGAAGGTGATGGTGCCCGCAACCAGGCTCAGCAGCGAGGAATTGCTCGACCCGTTGGGGTCGTAGACCATCTCGTTCAGCACCATCCGCGCATTGGAGGACAGGCCGAACACGGTGCCGTCGATGAAGGTGATGCCGAGCGTCGAATCCGCGCCGGTCGAGACCACATCGCCCTTCTCGACATTGTCGCCGTTGTTCAGCGTGACCGAGACGCCGTTGCGAACCGCGGTCGCGCTGCCGGAGAGTTTTGTGACGTGGCCGATGACCTGCGCGGCGGCGATGCCGGGCGCGGCCTGCGCAACCTGCACATGGCCCGTGAGCGCGTTGACGACGTCGCCGGTGAGATGGGCGCCATCGGGCGAGGCGATCGCTGCGCGCTTGTCGCCCTTGAAATAATCGTGAACGACGAACTCATGCCCCTCGTGGGACAGCACGAGGTCGAGACCTGCGCGCTTGAACTCGCCATTGAAGATCAGGTTAGCATCGGGAACAACGAACGTGCCGTCGGGCACGTGACCGTGCGCCTTCGCGACAAAAGGCTTGGCGATAAAAGTCTTGGCCGCAAAGGAATCGACATGAACGTCCGCGGCCGAGCGGGAACCCTCGCCATCAAGGGGAATCGTGGCGTCAAATTTGCCAGCGTAATTCAACCGGGGGGCACCGCAAAAAGAGTTAAAATCTAAGTAAGTAACGACCGCCTAAGCTTGAATAGCATTACCAAGTCCTTAGCGAAACCATCTATTGCTTGTGTGATTCCCATCACTTGGCTGGAGGAGTCTCCAATAGCGGCGCCTTCACAGAGAAGTCGAAGTAATTCTTTAAATATTCCGAGGTCGGTTTTCGGCTTATTTTCACGCATTCCCAGTCATCCAAAGTAACCAGTCGCCCATATCGAACGACGGATACTTGTGTCATCTTTTGTTCGTAGTTCCCCGCAGCATCCTGCGGCAAATACGGGGCAGAATCTGTGACCCAACTAACAGAACCCGTGAAATAGCGGGCTGTTAGCCATAAGCGGTAGAATCAGCCCTCCCGCAGCTTCAGCCCGCAATTGGTTCCATTTCGCGGCGACGGAGCCCTCCTAGCCGGCGAATCGTAAAATTTTACGCAATTTGCACAGGCCCGTTTCAGCCTGTCCCACGGTTTTGGGAGCCCTGCCGGGCGCATTAAGCAGAACAAAACGGCCCGTCTCGCACTATCTCCGCGAAAGCAACAAAGCCCGGCACGACCAGGTCGAGGGGGACCTGGCGAAGCTGGAAGGGGATGTCAGATGGAGACCGCTGCTCGCTCGCGCGCTTGGCGCGCTGTCATTGTGCTGTGCGGATTGATCCTGCTTGGATCGGCCGCCGAGCTCCGCGCCGGCACGCTGCTGTCGCCTGGGGCCGGCGTCCTCGTGCGCAAATCCGCCGAGCCGTTCGGCGTGTTCGCCTTCGCTATCTCCTCCGGCAGCCTCCAGCAGAAATGGTTCGCGCTGAAGCAGAAGCTCGACGACGACATGGTGCAGCTCGCGCTGTGCGACGGCGACCGGGACAATTGCGCGTCGCCCGCGGCGCTCAAACTGATCGCCATCGTCGACCAGGCCCGCAGCCGCGACGGCCGCGCGAAGCTGGGCGAGACCAATCGCGCCATCAATCTTGCCATCCGGGCCGCCAATGACGGCGCCGACGACGTCTGGAGCTCGCCGCTCGCGACCTTTGCGCGGGGCGCTGGCGATTGCGAAGACTATGCCATCGCCAAGCTGGCCGCGCTGCGGCTCGCCGGCGTTGCCAATGAGGACCTCCGCATCGTCGTGGTGCGTGACGTCAGGGCCGGCGAAGAGCATGCGGTCGCCGCAGCAAGGCTCGACGGCCACTGGCTGATGCTCGACAACCGCCGCATGGCGATGGTCGAGGACGACGCGGCCCAGACCTACCAGCCGCTGTTCGTGCTCTACCAGTCCGCCGTGATGAAATATGTCGACGAACCCGTGCGGTTGTCGATGGCCGCGCCCGAGGCGCACTGACGAAGAAGATGTTCACCGCGTGCGTCGCCGCCAACCGCTCGGGGTCTCGCCGGTCAGCTTCCTGAATGCCGCAGCGAAGGCGGTCTGCGAGGAATAACCAAGCGCGGCTGCGATCGACACGATCGAGTCGTCGGTGTCGCGCAGCATGTTCATGGCCTGCTCGAGCTGGTGCTGGCGTAGCCAGGCATACGGCGACAGCCCGGTGCTTCCCTTGAAGGCGCGGCAGAAATGGAAGCGCGAAAGGCCGGCATCGGATGCCAGCGCCGCGAGCGAGACGTCCGCATTGCTGTCCGAACGCAAGCGTTCGATGGCGCGACACAGCACCTTGGGCGACAACCCGCCGGTGACCGGCTGGACCGTTACAGGCGAACCTGCGTGGGCAACCAGCAGGCGCGTCGCCAGAAGATCAGTCATCTGATGCCTGAACAGGGCATCCAAGGCCGCGCTGCCTTCCAGCACATCCGCAGCACTCAGGAGCAATCGGGATGTAACGGGGTCGGGATGGACCGTTCGCTCCACGAGATCACCAGGAGCGGCCACGTCGGCTTCGTGGGCAACGCGCTGGAGCGTTGCGTGCGGCAGGTAGAGCTGAACGACATTCAGAGGCTGGTAAATGTCCCATCGTGAGCTCGAACCGGCCGGAATGACTGTCACGGTCCCGGGACGCGTCATTCCATTCACAAATGCTTTCCCGTTACGGCGCTCGAACCGCACCGACCCGGCGGGGAACGTCATGATGACGTGATCGTCCATGGGCTTGACGACGTCGTGGAGGGGATCATGCTTCCAAAGTGTGATCGCGCCGCAGGATGATGACGCCATGTGAACGGGCTTCGTCTTGAGTACGCGCGTCATTTCCGCATCGGGACACTCGCCGATCGGCAACTGGGAAGTGTCTGGATTCTGCGAAATATCTCGCAAGCGAGGTTTGCTCATGGACCTGTTCTCGCCGTTGAGAGGGTCTGGTTTGAGCGTTCGAGGCGTTCTCAGGAATACGGATCTGGGGTCTCTTCCCAAAGTGACCCTGCTGCAAGTTTAGACGAAACGCGCGTTCAGATCGACCTGCATTCTCGGATAGTGCGGGACCATGGTGCCGCAGGGCAAGGTTTCGCAGGTTCCGCGGCAGCTCGGCCAATGACCAGCTGGTTTGTGTTCTTCCGCTTTTGGCCCGAAGGCGAAGTGCCGCGATGTCCGCTCCCGCGCCGCCGTTGGGGGAGAAGCAGACATCAGGTGGCCGACTCGCAGCAACCGACTTTATGAGTACGCACCCTAACCACTAGCACCGGCCCCGGATTACGCGGAGCCTGTCATCGGGCGGCGCTTTGCGCCGACCCGTTGGCTCCATCCGGGCTACGGGTCTCGCGTAAACCGTCACGCCACAAAGCCGTTTCGCCGCGCGATCCGGGGCGCTAGCATGGCGCCTTTGCGGGGGCGTCTGGAATGCGGTTCATCTTGCTGTCTGTGCTTGCGCTGCTGGTATTGCCGGCGGCACCAGGCTCCGCGCAATCGGGCCCGTCTGACCGCTCCATCGCCGACAGGCTGCCGCTATTTGCCCGAAACAACTGCCAGCAGATCCGCGATCCCGGCAATCAATTGTTCTGCGGTGACGCCGAGCTGGCCGCCGCCGCCGAGAAGCTCGGCACGGCGATCGAGGCGCGGCTCGCCCGCCTGCCCGATCGCCTCCCCGCGATCGAGGAGAATGCGATCTGGATCCGACAGCGCAACCTCGGCTGCGGCATCGTTGGCCAGACCGCGATCCGCGCCGACGATTTCGACCGCGTGAAGGCGTGCCTTCTCAAGGTCACCGAAGAGCGCGCCGCAATAGTGCGTGATCCGGATTTCGATTGTCTCGCGGCCAACACGGCCGCGGGCGCGCTGATCTGCGCGGACCCGTCGCTGGCGCTCGCCGAAACCGAGCTCAACAGCCAGGTACTGGGCCTGATCGGCAGGCTGGACCCGACCGCGGCCCGCTTTGCCTTCGCCGAATACGGCCGATGGACGAGAGAGCGCGATCGCAAGTGCAATCTCGTCGGCAAGGAGAACGTGCCGCTTGCCGAGCTTTCGTCCGCGGAAGATTGTCTCGCCGAGCATCTGAAGCGCAAGACCGAGGAGATCGCCGCCGCCAAGGGCGATCCGAAGAAAGTGTTCGGCCGGCAGGTCGCGGCGCGCTCGCCCGACACCGACGCCGTCGATTTCTGCGCCGCACGGATTCACGCCGCCAATTCGTGCGGCAATTTCCTCCGCATCAACCGCGTCTACGCGCTCGACAGCCAGGTGACCGACCAGGAGGCGCAGGTCACGGGCGAGATCGAGATGGTCGTGCTGGCGCCCTTCACCATGTGCAGCAAGGTCGCTTCCACCTGCACCGGCACCTGCTGGGACCCCAGGACGGGCCGTCCGCAGCCCGGCCTCGGCAGCAAGGAGCGATCCGGCGAAGCCTTCAACGTCACGCGCCGCCTGAGAATCCAGCGGACCTTCGCCTTCGTCAAAGCCGCCGACGGCTGGCGCTGCCGGGAAGACGAGCTCGCGCCGGTGAATTCGGGCACGGCGGGTGGGGGATCGTAGGTTCTCCCCGTGGCGTGCTTTCTTCCTTCTCCCCTTGTGGGAGAAGGTGGCGCGCACATCGTGCGCGCCGGATGAGGGGTTCTCTCCACTCGCACGACCATTCATGAGGATAGAGACCCCTCACCCGGCTTCGCTCACGCGAAGCCACCCTCTCCCGCAAGGGGAGAGGGTGCACCGTCAGCGCCGCAAGAGCGAAGCCATCAAAACATCAGATTGTCCTTCACCAGCACCCAGCGGCCGTTCTTCACCTGCTGCACCTGGGTGACGGTGGTGGCGAGATGGTTGGTCTTCGAGAACACCGTCGGCGGCGAATTAAAGATATCCTGGAACTTGTCGCCGGACTCCAGCGCGTCGAGCATCTTCTGGCCAGTGAGATCCTTGCCGGCCTTGTTGGCATAATGCGCGAACGTCATCACCGCATTGTAGCCGATGATCGCCTGGGTGTTGGCGTCGGCGTTGAACATCTTCTTGTAATTGACGAGCCAGTCCTTCACCTTTCCCTTCGCGGTGTCTTCGTAGGGAATTTCGAAGTTCGAGGCGGAATACAAGCCTTCCACCACTTCCTTGCCGAGCGCCGGCACTTCGAGCACGTTAACGGGCGTGGCGCCGAGGAAGGTGACGTCCCATCCGAGCTTCTTCGCTTCACCCATCGTGCCGATCGGCTCACGGAGGACCGCGCCGAGCACGACGAGGTCGCAACCGTCGGACTTCATCTTGGCGACCTGCGCGCTGAAATCGGAGGCGCCGCGCTTGTAGCTCGTGATCGAGGCCGGCTGCAGCTTCATGGCGGTGAGCTGCTGGTTGAAGCCGTCGAGCACGTTTTTGCCGTACTCGTCGTCCTGATGCAGGATGCACGGCTTCTTGAAATTCTTTGCCTCTATCATGTATTTGAGCGCTGCGCGTGTGCTCTCGACATAGGGCAGGAGGTTGTTGAACTTCAGCCGCTCCTGCGGCTTGGCCGGATCGAACTTGAAGGTGAACTCGGCCGCCGTCAGCGGGAAGAGCTGAAGCACGCCGGCGTCGAGCAGGATATCCTGCGCAGCGAGCACGGTCGGCGATCCCATTGGTCCCACCATCGCGAAAATCTTGTCGCGCTCGATCAGCTTTTGCGAAGCCAGCACCGCTTTCTTCGGATCGTAGCCCGAGTCCTCGACAACCAGCTTGATCTTGCGGCCCTGGACACCGCCGGCCGCGTTGATCTCCTCGACCGCCATCTTCATGCCGTTGGAGACCGGGACGCCCCAGCCCTTGATCGGCCCCGACAGGTCCTGATGGGTGCCGATGACGATCTCGGATGCCGAGATGCCATCGTTGGTGACCTTGGTTTGCGCCGCGGCCGGCAGACAGGTGAGCACCACGGCGCTCACAGCAAGGCCGAGCGTGCTGAACGATTTCGACATTGACGTCTCCTCTCCTTTGGGCCCGTATGGTGCGAAGGGCGGGGGCCACAGCTCCTTCGCTTTCTCGAACTGGCAGGCTCGTCACGCCACCGCGCGCTGGCGATACATCGCCTCGATCTCGGCAGCGTAACGCTTGTTCACGAAGCCGCGCTTCAGCTTCATGGTCGGCGTCAGCTCCTCGTCCTCCGGGGTCAGCTGGCGCTCGATCAGGTAAAATCTCTTGATGGTCTCGACGCGGGCGAAATTGCCGTTGACGCCTTCGATCTCGCGCCAGATCAGGTCCTGGATCTCCGCCGCGCGGCACAGGCTCGCATAATTGGTGAAGGGGATGTCGTGGTCCTGGGCGAATTTCTCGACATTCTCCTGGTCGATCATCACGAGGCAGGTGAGATAAGGCCGCTTGTCGCCGATCACCACGGCATCCGAGATGTAGGGCGAGAATTTGAGCTGGTTCTCGATCTCGGACGGCGTGACGTTCTTTCCGCCGGAGGTGATGATGATGTCCTTCATCCGGTCGGTGACGCGGACAAAGCCTTCGTTATCGATGGTGCCGACGTCGCCGGTGTGCAGCCAGCCGCGATGGTCGATGGTCTCGGCGGTCTTCTCGGGCTGATTCAGATAGCCCATGAACAGGAAGTCGCCCTTGATCAGGATCTCGCCATCGGGCGACAGCGCGACCTCGCCCCAGGACACGGCAGTGCCGACCGAGCCGAACTTGATGCGTTCCGCCGGCATCATAGTCGCGACGCCGCAGTTCTCGGTCTGGCCATAGACCTCGTGCATGTCGATGCCGAGCGCGAGATACCAGCGGATCAGCTCTGGTGCGATCGGCGCAGCGCCGGTGAACGCGATGCGGCAGCGGTCGAGCCCCATCATGCGGCGGATGTTGCGGAACGCGAGCCGGTAGGCGATGCCGTTGGCGATGCGCAGCGAGAGCGGGGGCGCCCTGCCCTCGATCCGGCAATCGACCATGCGATAGCCGACCTTGATGGCGCGGCGATAGACCCATTGCTGGAGCGGCGTCGCGTCCTTCAGCGCGATCGTGACGGAGGAATAGAACTTCTCCCAGATGCGAGGCACCGCAAAGAAGACGGTCGGCTGCACCTCGCGCAGATTGTCCGGCACCGTCTCCGGGCTCTCGGCGAAATTCATCACCGAGCCGAGTGCGACCGAGATGTAGTAGCCGGCGACCCGCTCGGCGACGTGGCAGAGCGGAAGGAAGATCAGCCGGTCTTCGTCCTCCCGCGCCGAGATGAAATCGTTGGCATGCCGCATCTGGTGCGTCACGCTGCGGTTCGCGTGCATCGCGCCCTTGGGCGGACCGGTGGTGCCCGAGGTGTAGACGAGGATGACAAGGTCGTCCGCGCTGCGGCTGTCGATCATCTCCTGCCACAGCGCCTCGCGGCCGACCATGTGGTTGCGGCCGAGCGCACGGAACTCGTCGAGCGACATCACCATGTCGTCGAAGAAGCCGCTGAGGCCCTCCATGTCGAACACGATGACCTTTTGCAGGGACGGACAGCGCGCGCGGCAGGCGAGCACCTTGTCGAGTTGCTCCTCGTCCTCGGCGAAGATCACCTTGGTCCGGGAATCGTTGACCAGGTATTCGACCTGGGAGGATGCATCGGTCGGATAGATTCCAGAGGAAACACCGCCGGCGCACAAAATCCCCATGTCGGCATGAACCCATTCCGGCACGGCATTGGCGATGACGGAGGCGACGTCGCCGGGCAGAAAGCCGGAGGCGCGAAGCGCGTAGGCGATCTCCTTCGAGATCTCCAGCCACTCGCGCCAGCTGGTCGGCTGCCAGATGCCGAATTTCTTCTCGCGAATAGCCGGCCTGTCGCCCCGCGTCTCGGCGGCGCGCAAGAAGCTCTTCGCGATCGTATCAGCGACCGTCAGCACCGCCGGTCGGGCCATGCGCGTCTCCTCCTTGTCGCTCTCCCCTCCGCTGCCTGCCTTGCCGGCGGTCTGTCGTTGCGGATGGGCCAATCCATTTAACGCCTTCCCCTAGCGCCAAGTCTTCGGCGCCAAATCTTCAGCGCCAGGTCTTCTTCTTTTTCCAGCGGCGCTCGCCTCGCGCGCCCGCCTCCTTGGCGCCGAGGTAGAATTCCTGGATGTCCTGGGAATGCATCAAGCGGTCGCAGGTGTCATTCATCACGACGCGGCCGATCTCGAGCACGTAGCCGTAATGCGCCGTCTCCAGCGCCACCTTGGCGTTCTGCTCGACCAGCAGGATCGACATGCCCTGCTCCTCGTTGACGCGGCGGATGATGGTGAAAATCTCCTTCATCAGCAGCGGCGACAGGCCGAGCGAGGGCTCGTCGAGCAGCAGCAAGGTCGGCCGGTTCATCAGCGCACGCCCGATCGCGAGCATCTGCTGCTCGCCGCCGGAAAGCTGGCCGGCCGGCTGGTTGATGCGCTCCTTCAGACGCGGGAAATAGCCGTAGACGCGCTCCAGATCCTCCGCGACGCCATCACGATCCCGGCGCGGATACGCCCCCATCATCAGGTTCTCACGCACCGAGAGGAACGGGAACACCTCGCGCCCCTCCGGCACATGGCTGAGACCCAGCCGCACGATCCGGTCCGCCTCCATACGCTGGATCGACTTGCCCATGAATTCGATCGTGCCCTTCTGCGGATCCAGAATGCCCGAGATCGTCTTCAGCACCGTCGTCTTGCCGGCGCCGTTGGCGCCGAGCAGGGTGACGATGCGGCCGCGCGGCACCTCCAGCGAGATGCCGCGGATCGCCATGATCGGCCCGTAATAGCTCTCGATGTTGGAGAGCTTCAGGATGATGTCGGGCGTGACGGCGGCATCCATGCGTCAGGCTCCCAGATACGCGGCGACGACATCGGGATGCTGCTGCACCTCGGCAGGCGAGCCCATCGCCAGCACGCGGCCATAGTTCAGCGCGATGACGCGATCGGAGACGCGGTTGACCAGCGACATGTCGTGTTCGACCATCAGCACGGTGACGCCGAGCTCGTTCTTCATGTCGCGGATCCAGAAAGACATGTCGCCGGTCTCCTCGACATTCAGTCCGGAGGACGGCTCGTCGAGCAGGATCAGTTTCGGCTCCGAGCAAAGTGCGCGCGCCAGCTCGATCACCTTGCGCACGCCGTAGGGCAGGCCGGAGATCAGCTTGTCGCGATAGGGTTCGAGATCGAGGAACTCGATCACCTGCTCGACCCTGCGGCGATGCACCTTCTCGTTCGCCCGCACGCTCGGCAGGAACAGCAGCTCCTGCCAGAGCTGGGTGGTCGAGTGACGGTGGCGGCCGACCAGGAGGTTGGCGAGCACGGTCGCGTTCTCGAACAGCTCGATGTTCTGGAAGGTTCGCGCGATGCCGAGCCTGGCGATGTCGTAGGGCGGCTGCTCCGTGATGTCCTGGTCTTCGAAGAAGATGCGGCCCGTGGTCGGCCGGTAGATCCGCGAGATCAGGTTGAAGATCGAGCTCTTGCCGGCACCGTTCGGCCCGATGATCGAGAGGATCTCGCCCTTCTCGACCGCGAAGGATACCGCATCGACCGCCTTCAGCCCTCCGAAATGCAGCGACAGGTTCTCCGCGCGAAAATAGCTCATCGGTTGCGCTCCGACTTCACGTAGATCTTCTGCCGCTTGAAGGTCGCGCGCTTGTAGAGCGGGAACAGCTGGAAGAAGAGCTTGATCTTGAGCCAGCGGCCGTAGAGCCCGAGCGGCTCGAACAGCACGAACAGCACGATGATGATGCCGTAGATCGCGCCCTTCAGCCCGTTGAGCGAGGCGAAGGCCGCGACTTTCGACTGGATATTGCCCGCAGTCGCCGCGCCCGCCCCGAACGTCGCGGCAATGCCGGCGATGATGCCGGGCAAGTCGTCCTTCAGATAGGTCAGGAACGGGTCGATCATCACGATGAAGATCGCGCCCAGCACCGCGCCGTGCAGGCTGAAGGTGCCGCCGATCAGGATCACGATGATGAACTCGATCGAGAGCTGGAGCGTGAACATCTCCGGCGAGATGAAGGAGAGCTTGTGCGCGAACAGCACGCCGGCAAAGCCGGTGATCGCCGCCGAGATCGCAAAGGACTTCACCTTGTACAGCGCGACGTTGACGCCCATGCTGCGCGCCGCGGTCTCGCTGTCGCGGATCGCGACGAACGCGCGCCCTGTCGGCGAGCGCAGCAGATTGAGCGTGCCGACGATGGTCAACACCAGCACGGCCAGGCAGAGGAAATAGAAGGTCGGGCTGTCGCGCGGGACGGTGACGCCGAGCAGCGACAATGTCTTGACCCGCATGCCCTCGTTGCCGTTGGTGACGCTCTCCCAGCGCGCCAGGATCTCCTCGACGATCAGGGCAAAGGAGATGGTGGCGATGACGAGGTAGATGCCGGTCAGGCGCAGGGCGGGAAAGCCGACCATCGCGCCGATCAACCCGGTCAGGGCACCGGCGGCGAGGAAATAGACCGGGAACGGCACGTTGTATTTCTGCAAGTATGCCGCCGTGTAAGCGCCGATCGCGAGGAACGCGGCGTGGCCCAGCGAGGCTTGCCCGGTAAAACCGGTCAGGATCAGAAGGCCGACACCGACCGTCGCGTAGATGCAGACGAAGACGAGCTGGCTCATCAGATAGCTGGAGAGCACATAGGGCGCGATCAGCAGCAGCGCGAGCAGGATGCCGTAGGAGACGACGTAGCCCGAATGCGGGAACAGCTTGATGTCGTCCTCATAGTCGGTCTTGAACAGGAAGCGCATGGCGTTCAGACCTTCTTGCGGACGTGAAGGCCGAACAGGCCTTCAGGCTTGAGCAAGAGCACGGCGAGCAGCACGAGATAGGGCGCGACGTCCTTCCAGCCCTCCGCCAGATAGAAGCCGGCCATGCTCTCGATCACGCCGATCAGCACGCCGCCGACGACCGCGCCGGGGATCGAGCCGAAGCCGCCGAGGACTGCGGCGGGAAACGCCTTGAGGCCGAGCACGAGGCCGACATTGGAATGGATGAACGTGATCGGCGCCAGCAGCACGCCGGCGCAGGTCGCGACCGCCGCGCTGATCGCCCAGACCACCGACACTACGCGCTTGACCGGGATGCCCATGTAATAGGCCGCCAGCATATTCTCGGAACTGGCGCGCATCGCGGTGCCGAGCGTGGTCCTGTTGAAGAACAGCCAGAGCAGCGCGCACAGGATCATCGTCGCGGCGATCACCGAGAGCTTGTCATAGGCCAGCACCAGCGAGCCGACGCGCAGCACGCCATGGCTGAACGGCGTCTCGATCTTCAGATCGTCGGTGCCCCAGATCATCCCGGCGACCGAGCGCAAGAAATAGCCGAGGCCGATGGTGGCCATGATGATGGAGAATTGCGGATAGCCGAGGATCGGCCGCACCACCACGCGCTCTGCCAGCATGCCGAACAACGCCATGGCAGCCACCGCACCGGCAAAGCCGATCCAGTAGTTCAGTCCCATCATGCCGATGAAGGTGAAGGCGAAGAAGCCGCCCAGCATCATCAAATCGCCCTGGGCGAAATTGACGACCTCGGTGGCCTTGTAGACGAGCACGAAGCCGAGCGCGATCAGGCCGTAGACGCAGCCGAGCGCAACACCGCTGACCAGCTGCTGAACGAAATCCAGCATCGCCGCGCTTCCTCCCGATACAACCGGCGGCTCTTCGCGACCGCCTTGCTGCATCTTGTGTCCAGTCGCTACGCGGTCGTTTCGCCGCGTTAGCGCCATTTGTCCCGACGCCAATTCAGCCTGAACCGTCCAGCGCTGTCAACAAACGGTGACTTGCCATTAGTAGCAACCGGATGGCGGAATTTGTGGGCCGTAGATTCACGGTGCCGAAACATCTTGGGATCATGGTCGCGAGCGATGCAAAACCGGATGGTATGGCCGTCATGAAGCCGGACAGATCGGCGCTGGAAGTCCTGGGGTTAACGAAGCGTTTTGACCGTCTGGCGGTCGACAGCCTCGATCTCACTATTCACGCCGGCGAATTCTATGCGCTGGTCGGCCCCAACGGCGCCGGCAAGACCACCACTTTGCGCATGGTTGCGGGCCTGTTGCGGCCCGATGCCGGCGCGGTCACGATCTTCGGCATCGATGCGCTCGCAAATCCCGTCGCCGCCAAGCAGGTGATGGCGTGGGTGTCCGATGAGCCCATGATCTACGACAAGCTGACGCCGCTTGAGTACCTCGAATTCGTCGCCGGGCTCTGGGGCATCGCGCCGTCGGTCTCGGAACCGGTCGCGCAGGACCTCCTGACCTCGCTCGGGCTCGAGCCGCACCGGCACGAACGCTGCGAAGGCTTTTCCAAGGGCATGCGCCAGAAGGTCGCTCTCGCCGGCGCGCTGGTGCACGATCCCCGCCTCATCATCCTCGACGAACCGCTGACCGGCCTCGATGCCGTTTCCGCCCGCCACGTGAAGGGGCTGCTGAGCGAGCGCGTCCGCGCCGGCTGCACGGTCATCATGACCACGCATATTCTCGAGGTGGCCGAACGCATGGCCGACCGCATCGGCGTGATCGCCTCGGGCCGTCTGGTCGCCGAGGGCACGCTGACCGAGCTGCGCCAGCAGAACGGCCATGCCGACACCAGCCTGGAAGATCTCTTCATCGCGCTGGTCACGCTTCCGGAAGCCGCATGAGCTCGGCAACCGCACTGTCCTGGTTTGCCCGCCACGAGCTCCGGCTCGCCTGGCGCGAATGGTTCGCCATGATGACCGGCGGGCGGCGCAAGCGGGCGCGCGCCGCAATGATCGGCCTGCTGTTCTTCGCGGCCCTCCTACACGTACCGGCCTGGGCTGTGATCGGCCGCTTCGCCGACCTGCAGCTGCCGCTCGACAAATCCTCGCTGATCGTGATCTCGGCGACGATCTTTCTCGCCTGGACGCTGATGCTGTCGCAGGCGATCGAATCGGTGACGCGGGTGTTTTACGCCCGCGCCGATCTCGACCTGATCATGTCCTCGCCCGCGATGCTGGCCAATCTGTTCTCGGTGCGCATCGCCGCGATCGCACTGGCCGTCACCGTGATGGCGCTGCTGTTCTCGACGCCGTTCATCGACGTGCTGGTGATCGGCGGCGGCGCGCGCTGGCTCGCGGCGTTCGGCGTCGTCGTCGCCATGGGCCTCTCGGCCGCGGCGATCGCGATCGCCATCACCATCCTGCTGTTCCGCCTGATCGGCCCGGCGCGCACGCGCTTCGTCGCCCAGGTCCTCGCCGCGATGATCGGCGCCGGTTTCGTGATCGCGCTCCAGGTCGCCGCGATCATGTCCTATGGCACGCTGTCGCGCTTCACCATCCTGACCTCGGGCAGCTTCGCCGCCTACGCGCCCGACGTCGACAGCATCTGGTGGTGGCCGGCGCGGGCGGCCATGGGCGACAGCGAGGCGCTGCTGCTGCTCCTGGCGCTCGGGCTCGTGCTGCTCGGCAGCGTGATGGCGGTCTTCTCGCACCGCTTTGCCGATACCGCAATCGATGCCGCCGCTTACGGCGCCTCCGGCAGCAAGGCCGCGAAACAGCGCCCGTTCCGCGGCGGATCGCGGCAACAGGCGCTGCGGCGCAAGGAATTTTCGCTGCTCTGGCGCGATCCCTGGCTGATCTCGCAGACGCTGATGCAGCTGCTCTATTTGGTGCCGCCGGCGCTGCTGCTCTGGCGCAATTTTGCCGACAGCTCCGCGGCGCTGACGCTGATCACACCTGTCATCGTGATGGCGGCGGGACAGCTCGCGGGCGGGCTCGCCTGGCTGACGATCTCGGGCGAGGACGCGCCCGACCTGGTCGCGACCGCGCCGCTGACGCCGTCCAGCGTCATCCGCGCCAAGATCGAGGTGGTGCTGATCGCCATCGCCGCCATCTTCTGCCCGCTGATCGCGGCACTCGCTTTCGCCTCGCCGTTCCAGGCCGCGGTCAGTGCCGGTGCTGTCATCATCAGCGCGGCCTCCGCCACCGCAATCCAGCTCTGGTTCCGCGTGCAGGCCCGGCGCAGCCAATTCCGCCGCCGCCAGACCTCGTCGCGGCTCGCGACCTTCGCCGAAGCCTTCTCCTCGATCGGCTGGGCCGCCAGCGCAGCGCTGCTGCTCGCCCTCCCCATCGCCGGCCTCATCAGCGGCCTGATCACCGCGGGCCTCATCGCCATCACCTGGAAGTTCAGCCCAAGGCGCAACTAAAAGCCGGGAGTAAGGCTGCGACACTGACGCGCTGTTGATCGCTGCCTATTGGCCACGCGCTGCATTGCACGCTAGACTTCTTCCGAAGTCATCGGGGACGGATTCATGCGGCGACTGGTTTCAGCGGCTCTGGCGCTGTTCGGCGCATTCCTCTCTCCTGCTCTCGCCCAGCAGCCACCTCAGCGGAGCGAATGCCTGGCGATGGCAAACGCCATGCCCCGCGCAATGCCGGCCGCCTTCCGGCAGGCCGCAGGCTCGGCTGAAGTCCAGATCACCTATGCCGGCCATTCCACCTATTTCATCGACACGCCCGGCGGCTTGCGCATCGCGACCGACTACAGCGGCGCCTACCAGGTCGGACGTCTGCCCGATGTCGTCACCATGAACCGGGCGCACAGCACCCACTACTCTTTATTTCCCGACAAGCGCATTCCCCATGTGCTGCATGGCTGGGGCGAGGACGGCAAGCCGGCCGTCGTGTCGGAGCGCATCGGCGACACCTTCATCCGCAACGTCACGACCGACATCCGCCGCTATTTCGGTGACGATTCCGGCACCGATATGATCCGCGACGGCAATTCGATCTTCATCTTCGAGGTCGCCGGCCTCTGCATCGGCCATCTCGGCCATCTCCACCACAAGCTCGACGAAACCCATTTCGCCCAGATCGGGCGGCTCGACATCGTGATGGTGCCGATCGACGGCACCTACACCATGTCGCTCGACGGCGTCTCCGAGATCACCAAGCGGCTGCGCGCCTCTGTGGTGCTGCCGATGCACCGCTTCGCCACCCCGCTCGACGAGTTCATGCACCTCATCGGCCGCCAGTTCGAGATCGACCGGCGCAGCGAGCGCTCCTTCCGGATGTCGCGGGACGCGCTGCCGACGACGCCGACAGTGATCATCCTCGACGGCGTCTGACGCGCAATTTTCTCCAAGTCGATTGGCGTTCGTTCGTGCTGATCTCCTCACGACAGGAGATCGACATGACCGACTTTGCCAGACTTTTGCACGCGGACGGACCGAACCCCGAGCACGCGGCAGCGCTCCAGCTTTACGGCCGCTTCGTCGGCGACTGGGATGCCGGGATCACCGCTCATGGCCCCGACGGAACCAAGCACACCGCGCCCGGCGAAATCCATTTCGGCTGGGTGCTGGAAGGCCGCGCCGTTCAGGATGTCTGGATCATCCCTCGCCCAGCGGCTGCGCCGGCGTTTGCGATCGCCGGCAATTGGTACGGCACGACGCTGCGGGTCTACGACCCCTCCATTTCCGCGTGGCGGATTTCCTGGTTCGATCCCGGTCGTAGCGTGTTCCGCCAGCAGGTCGGCCACCCGCGCGGCGCGGACATCGTGCAGGAAGGCACGACCGATGCGGGCGACCTGACACGCTGGAGTTTCACGGAGATTACCGATGATTCCTTCCATTGGCTCGGCGAAGTGAAGCCGGCAGCCGCCGTCGATTGGCGGCTTGTGGTCGATGTGAGGGCGAAGCGGCGCAAGGGCTAACGACGGCGTCGCTGTGCTCGCGATGACGGGTGCGGTTGCGCAGCACGCGCAGCTGGATGCGGAGACGAGGTGCTAGGCTCCCCCCACAAAAAACATAAGGGAGCGAATGCCGATGGCTGCAAGCGGTGTGCCCGCCAACACGAGCGGGCTATTCGTCGAGCCGCGCGAGGACTGGCTCGCGCAATATCAGGAGGAGATCATCGATCCCTTGCGGCCGATCGTCGATCCTCATCACCATCTCTGGAATCGCGGGCATCGCTATCTGATCGAGGAGATGGCGGCCGATATCGCCTCCGGGCACAACATCATCGCCACCGTCTATGTCGACTGCCGTTCGATGTATCGCGCGCACGGGCCCGAGGCATTCCGGCCGGTCGGCGAAGTCGAGTTCGCCAACGGCGTCGCCGCCATGAGCGCAAGCGGCGGCTACGGCACGGCCGCGATCTGCGCCGGCATCGTCAGCCACGTGAACCTGCTGCTGGGCGATGCCGCCAAGCCGGTGCTGGAAGCCGAGATCGCGGCGGGCAACGGCCGCTTCCGCGGCATCAGGCATTCCTCGGCCTGGGACGAAGACCCTGTCGTCGCCGGCATGTATGCCAACCGGCCGAAGGGGTTGTTGCGGGATCCGACTTTCCGCAAAGGCTTTGCCTGCCTCGCACCGCTGAACCTGAGCTTCGATGCCTGGCTGTTTCACCCGCAGATCGGCGAGCTGACCGAGCTCGCGCGCGCCTTTCCCGACACCAAAATCGTGCTCGACCATTGCGGCGGCCCGGCCGGCGTCGGTCGCTTTGCCGGGCGGCGCGAAGAGGTGTTTCCGCAATGGCGCGCCTCGATCCAGGAGATCGCGAAGTGCGGGAACGTCTCGGTGAAACTCGGTGGGCTCGCGATGTGCCTGCTCGGCTATGACTTCCATCTGCGCGCGAAGCCGCCGTCATCCGAGGAGCTTGCCGCGGCCTGGCGGCCCTATGTCGAGACCTGCATCGAGGCGTTCGGCCCCAGGCGCGCGATGTTCGAGAGCAATTTCCCGCCGGACAAGGGCCAGTGCAGCTACCAGGTGATCTTCAACGCGTTCAAGCGTATCGCGGCGCCCTTGAGCGAGGCCGAGAAGACGGCGCTGTTCTCGCAGACGGCGACCGATGTCTACCGGCTCGAACTGCCGTCATGACGAGAAGAGGGGCCGGGATGTCGGTCCCGGCCCCTCTTCCGTCGTGGCCGCTGGGAAGCGTCCTTGGATATGCTTGAACTCTAGCCAGCCCCCAACAGCGAGGCGGGGCGGCGCTCGCCGGCGGAGACGAACATCCGCTTGAGCTTGTTGACGACGCGGATCAGGAATCCGATCATCACGGGATTGGTCTTGCGGCAGAAGGCGATCTTCTTGACGTGGCCTTCGACATGCCATTTGGCATGCGCGCCGTCGCGGAAGAAGATGACGTCGCCGGGCCCATAGCGCTTCGGCGGCATGCCGTCGCTTTCGAGCACGATCGATCCTTCCATGATCATGATCGTCTCGTCGATGTCGTAGTACCAGTTGAAGCGGCCTTCGGTGCACTGCCAGATGATGGTCGAGGCGGTGCCGTCTGCGCTGGTGGACAGGATGTGCGAGCGCGACACCGGATTGCCTTCGATAATCCAGGACGGCTCGATCGGCCGCAGCTCGAGATCCACGTTGCAACTGCTGATTTCAATCAATGACGGCGACATCTGCTTCCCCAGGGAATAAAATATGTATGGCCGGGTCTGGGCCCGGATTGTTTCCAAAGATGTTGGAACGCTAGTAGCCGGTTTTTAATTCTTTCTTACGCAGGCGCCGACAATCAGCCGCAAGTTGCAGTGCGAAGAGGTTAACGTCGGGATTTGCCTGCAAATTCGCGCACATGAACCCATTTTTTCCGGGGTGCGACAAAGTGCGCGAAAGTGACCAGCGAAGGAGCCCACACCGATGCCCCTCACCCCGGAGGTTCTGACAGCCCAAGGCGAGGTCGTCGCGTGGCTCGGCAGCCTCGATGTTTCCTTCGCAACCGAAGATGAGCCCTGGTTCACCATCGACGGCGTCGAAAACCCCCGGCAGATCGGCAGCGACGGCTGCGGCGGCACCTTCGTGCTGCTGCCGTCGCGGAATGTGCTCTACGTCTCATCGGAGGGCCGCGCAGGAATTATCGCCGGCACGTTCGAGGCCTTCATCCAGCTCGTTGTCGCCCGCCCCTACTGGCTGGACATCCTCAAATTCTCCGCCGGCGGCGATCTCGCGGAGATGCGGCGCGCGGCGGATGCGCTGGAGGCGACACTGGACGAGGAGGATGACGTCAACGCGGCCCGCGAGGAAATTCGCGGCGGCCTCGACCTGCCCGAGGCGGACGATCCCATCGGTGCGCGTTACGAGGCGGTCGCCACGTCCGACGCCATCGTGCGGGCCACCGACGGCAGCCCGTTCACGACGCTGTTCAACCGCTTCAGCATCGACAACAACCGGATGCTGCGCAACGCGGCGGCGTAAGAGAACGAACGGACTACTTCGCCCACTCGCCCTTGCGGAACACCGGCACCTTGCTTCCGTCGGCGAGAATGCCGTCGATGTCGGTCTCGGCAGAACCGATCATCCAGTCGATATGGATCAGGCTCTGGTTGCCGCCTTGCGCGGCGATCTGCTGCGGCGTCAGCTGCGCGCCGTTGACGAAGCATTTCGAATAGCACTGGCCGAGCGCGATGTGCGAGGCCGCGTTCTCGTCGAACAGCGTGTTGTAGAACAACAGCCCGCTCTGCGAGATCGGCGAGGAATGCGGCACCAGCGCCACCTCGCCGAGACGCCGCGCGCCTTCGTCGGTGTCGAGCACCTTGTTCAGCACCTCCGCGCCGCGCGATGCCTTTGCGTCGACGATCTTGCCGTCCTCGAAGCGCACCGCGATGTTGTCGATCAGCGTGCCCTGGTAGGACAGCGGCTTCGAGCTCACGACATGGCCAAAGACGCGCCGGCAATGCGGCGTGGTGAAAACCTCTTCGGTCGGGATATTGGCGTTGCAACTGATGCCGTTCTTGGACAGCGAGGCGCCGCCCTCCCACTCGTGTCCGTCGGCAAGCCCGATGGAGAGGTCGATGCCGGGACCTGAATATTGCAGCGCGCGAAAACGCTGGCCGTTGAGCCAGTTGGTACGCTCGCGCAACACCGCGTTGTGGCTCGCCCAATTGCCCATCGCATCCTCGCGGTCGACGCGGGAGGCCGCGAAGATCGCGTCTGCCAGCTTGCCGATCGCAACGTCCTCGGGATCATCTGGGAAGACCTGTTTGGCCCATGACGGGCTCGGATAGGCGATGATGTTCCAGTTGGTGTCGAAATTGACGATTTTTTCCAGCGCCGGCTGATAGGCTATCGAATTGGCCTTGCTGGCGCGCGCCACCTTGGAAGGATCTTCGCCGGACAGCAGCATCGGATTGTCGCCGACGATGGCGAGCCGCGCGGTGTTGTCGGAGAACGCCTTGGCCATGCCCTCATAGAGCCAGTTGGCGGCACGATCGAAGCTGTTGTCCTGGCCGTGGCGGTAGCGCGCCAGCGTCATCTCCTCATCCGACAGGATCGGCGTCACGATACCGGCGCCGGCCTTGTAGGCGTGCACGGCGATCCGCCGCACCAGCGGCAGCGCGATCGCGGGCGCCGTCAAGAGCAGATCCTGTCCCGGCCGCAAGCCCAGGCCCACCTTCACCGCCACCTCGGCCAGCCGGTCGAGTTTCACGGGATCGATGGGAACGGCGGAATTGCGGTGATCAATCATGCGGGGTCCTCTGCCGAAGCTCTCTCGTTCAATCTAAGTCTAGCATCGCAAGGCGCAAGTGCGCGAGCGCCTTGCGACACGGAGAGATACGGAGTTTCGCGCATTTTGGTTTTCAACGCGTTGCCGATTTCAGCACCCGGTCGACCATGGCAGGCGCAAGGCCGAGGTAATTTTTCGGTGAAGTCAGCGCTTCGATCGTGGCACGGTCGATCCTGACGGAGACGCGGGCGTCGGACGAGAGCGCGTCCGCCAATGTCAGACCCTTCTCATTGGCGAGCCGGCAGGCATCATAGACCACGTCATGCGCCTCCTGCCGCCCGATCTGCGGCGCCAGCCCCATCATGACCGCTTCGGCCACGATCAGGCCGCGGCTGATGGAGAGATTGTCGTTCATCTTCCTTTCATCGACGATGAGGCCTGCTAGCGCAAACTTCGCCTGGTGCAGCGCGCCGGCGGTCAGCACGAAGCTTTCCGGGATCGCCATCCATTCGGCATGCCAGGGCCCGGTGGCGCGCTCGAAATCCTGCACCATCGCATCCAGCATCAGACCGGCATGCTGGCGCACCGCCTTGGACGCCGCGAGCATCAGCTCCGAGGAGATCGGGTTGCGCTTCTGCGGCATGGTCGAGGAGGCGCCGCGGCCCTTGACGAAGGGCTCGTAGACCTCGGCGAACTCGGTCGAGGCCATGATCATGATGTCGAGTGCGATCTTGCCGAGCGAGCCTGTGACCAGCGCGAGGAAATTCACGGCCTCGGCAAAGCCGTCGCGCGCGACGTGCCAGGTCGAGGCGGGAACGCCGAGCCCGAGCTCGGCGCAGAGCGCCTCCTGCACCTCGAACCCCTTGCCGCCGAGCGAGGCCAGCGTTCCGGCGGCGCCGGCGAACTGTCCGACCAGCACGCGCGGCTTCAATTGCACGAGCCGCTCGGCGTGGCGGTCGAACATCGCGAGCCAGATCGCGGTCTTGTAGCCGAACGTCACCGGCAGCGCCTGCTGGAGATGGGTACGCCCGGCCATCGGCGTGTCGCGGTAGCGCTTCGAGAGGTCCGCGAGGATGTTTCGCAGCTCGGCGATGTCGCGCTCGACGATCCCGAGCGCGGCGCGCAATTGCAGCACCACCGCGGTATCCATGATGTCCTGCGTGGTCGCGCCCCAATGCACATAGCGGCCGGCCTCGCCGCACTGCTTCACCATCTGATGAACCAGCGGCAGGATCGGATAGCCGACGATGTCGGTCTCCTGTCGCAGCAGATCGAAATCGAATGCGGCGACGTCGGTCAGCGCCGCGATCTGGTCGGCGGCTTCCTGCGGGATCACGCCGCACTTCGCCTCCGCCTTCGCCAGCGCCACCTCGACCTCGGCATAGCGCGCCACCAGCGCGACATCGGAAAACACCTCGCGCATCTCGGGCGTGCCGAAGGCGTCGCGGAACAGCATGGAATCGAGCACGGTCGTCGAGGCGGGAAAAGCGGGCATGGGCGTTTCTTTATGGTTTGCGTTTGTGTGAGAGCAGCTTACGCGGGCCGCGCTGTTCGGCAATGGACATTCATGGCTCGCCACCCATTCGATGCCGTACGACGACATTACGACGGCGCATCGCTCCATCACCCCCGCCATCCTGAGATGCGAAGCGTGCGACGCGCGGCGGCGCACGAAGCGCCTCGAAATGATGAGCGGCCGCGATGCAGCCGGGCCGTCGCCCTTCGACGGCCGTGACAAGGCGGCCACTTCAGGGGAACGGGGATAAATTGTGCGCGCGGCAAGATCGGGCTATGTGCGCAGCCCGCGACAGTCCACCAGACCCGCCACATTCTCATTCAAGTTGCATTCCTATCCGAAAACGGCATAGCAGCCATCACGCGATCGTGGTGAACCCGGCAGGCCGCTCAGCGGACTCACAGTCTTAGAGTCGAAATCCATTCTGATTTCATCATTGCCTGATGTCATTGCGAGGGTTGAGTTTTCGACGTGCAGTTTATGTTCCGGGACCACCTTCTCGACACCGACCGGCGCGAGCTGAGCCGCGAGCAGGTTCCCGTGGCCGTGGAGCCGCAGGTCTTCGACCTCGTCGTCCACCTCATGGAGAACCGCGACCGGGTGGTCAGCAAGGATGAGCTGATCGACAAGATCTGGCACGGGCGCAGCGTCTCCGAATCCACCCTGACCAGCCGGATCAACGCGGCGCGCAAGGCGATCGGCGACAGCGGAGCCAACCAGGCGCTGATCCGCACCATCGCGCGCAAGGGCTTTCGTTTCGTCGGCGCTGTCCAGACGCAGCGCGGCGCGGCCTTGCCGGAGCTGGGCCGTGTCGCCCAGGCGCCGCAGGCGGCGCTCGCGCTGCCCGACCGTCCCGCGATCGCCGTTCTGCCCTTCACCAATATGAGCGGCGACCGCGAGCAGGACTATTTCTCCGACGGCATCAGCGAGGACATCATCACGGCGCTGTCGAAGCTGCGCTGGTTCTTCGTCGTCGCCCGTAACTCTTCCTTCGTCTACAAGGGCCGCGCCGTGCACATGCACGAAGTCGCGCGCGAGCTCGGCGTACGCTATGTGCTCGAAGGCAGCGTGCGGCGCAGCGGCGATCGCCTGCGCATCTCGGCGCAGCTCAACGACGTCTCGACCGGCAGCCATCTCTGGGCCGAGCGTTACGACCGCGAGCTTGCCGACATCTTCGCCGTGCAGGACGAGATCACCGAGGCGATCGTCGCCGCGATCGAGCCGCAGCTCTATACCGCCGAAAGCTTTCGTGCCCAGCAGAAGCCACCGGGCAGCCTCGACGCCTGGGACCTCGTGATGCGTGCGCTGTCGCATTACTGGCGCATCACGCGCGAGGACAACGCCGCCGCGCAAGGACTGCTGGAACAGGCGACCGCGATCGATCCCGCCTATGGCAAGGCGCTGGGCCTGCTCGCGACCAGCCATATCTTCGGCGCGCATATGGGTTGGGCCGACATGGCCATGACCGTGCCGGTCGCCGAACGCGCGGCGCTCGCGGCGGTGGAAGCCGATCGCGAGGACGCCTGGGCCCATCACGGTCTGGCTTACACTTATTTGTTCCGCCGCCGCTTCGACGACGCGCTGGCTGAGTTCGAGCTGACGCTGCAACTCAATCCGAATTTTGCGATGGCGCACGCTTTCTACGGCGTGACGCTGTGCTACGCCGGGAGATGGCGAGACGGCGATGCCGCCGCACGCCGCGCGCTGCGGCTGAGCCCGCGCGATCCGCTCGCGGCGATCTATTGCGGCGTAGCCGCCTATGCCCAGTTCATCGGCCGCAACTATGAGGGAGCCGTGCAGATGGCGCGGGAATCGATGCGACAGCGCGCCGATTTCGTCGGCGCCCATCGCGTGCTGACGGCAGCCGCCGGCATGTTGGGCGATCCTCAGCTCGCGGCGTACGCGTTGCGGGGCCTGCAACGCACCCAGCCCGGCATCTCGCTGGCCTGGCTCACGCGCGAGCTTCCGATGCGGCGGGCAGAGGATCGCGAGCACTATCTGCAGGGGTTTCGGCGCGCGGGAATGAGGTGATGCTGTTTACCCTCCCCTGGAGGGGTCCGGGACGAGCGTAGCTCGCCCGTGGGTCGGCTCGCATCTGAGCGCAGCGAAGATGAGAGACGGGGTGGGGTGACGGTCTCTCCACAACGAACACTGCCTGCGTGGAGAGATCACCCCACCCCGCTCGCGCTTCGCGCGATCGACCCTCCCCCTCCAAGGGAGGGTAAGAGCACCTCTACTCCTGCATCATCTCGCCGCTGCCGCCGAACTCGGCCGGAAAGTCCTTCAGCTTCGGCAGGCCGTCGCGCATCGGCAGCACCGTCTCCGAATAGTTGACGTGGACGCCGGGCGTGAAGGCGAGCGTGGGGATGGTGGCGGTGAAGACGTCGATCAAGTCGAGCGGCGGGTGGTTGGTCATGAGATGACCGCCGCACTTCTTGCAATATTTGCGCTGGCTGAGCGGCGTCTTGGCAAAGGTCTCGACGTTCTGGGCGCCTTCGGTGATGCGCACGGCTTCCGGCTTCCACAGGCTGAAGGCATTCACCGGTCCGCCCGACCACGAGCGGCAGGAGCGGCAATGGCAATAGCCCATCGCCGCCGGCTCGCCTGTGACCTCGATTGTGACCGCGCCACAGAAGCAGTTTCCGACATGTTTCATTGGGTCGTCTCCGTTGGATGAAGGTTGAAATTCCTCTCCCCGCTCCGGCTCGCCGATAAACCGGCAAAGGCGGATGCGGGGAGAGGCGTCGGAGCGGAGGGAATCACCCCGAGGGACGTTGAAGGCTGGAGGCCGGCAACGTCCGTTACGCGCTTCGGTTCCGCCGCGCGTCCTCCTTTCGGTGGACGCGGCGGAAAGATGCTACGGCTATACCGATCTGCGCCAGGGAATAAGCATCGACACCCGTTGTTTGTACTGCCGGTATTCGTCGCCGAAGAGATCGACGAGGTCGTGCTCCTCCAGCGCGATGCCGACGAAGATGTAGAGCGTGGTCACGGCCGCGAACAGCAGATGGCCCGCCGTCATGACCGGCGCCGCCCAGAACGCGATGATGAAGCCGAGATAGATCGGATGACGAACGAACTTGTAGAACAACGGCGTCTTGAAGCGCGGCGGCGCCGCCTCATTGCCCACGAGATGGTTGGTCACCTGGTGCAACCCGAACAATTCGAAGTGATTGATGATGAAGGTCGAGGCGAACACCAGCACCCAGCCCGCGAGGGACAGCGTGACCAGCGTCACGGCGAGATCCGGGTTTCCGACATCCCATACGACCGTAGGCATCGGACGCCACTGCCAGAACAGGAGCAGCAATGACAGGCTCGCGAACAGCACGTAGGTCGAGCGCTCGACCGGCTTGGGGACGAACTGCGTCCACCACGCCTTGAACTGCTTGCGCGCCATCACGCTGTGCTGAAGGGCGAACAGCGTCATCAGCAGTAGATTGATGATGACGGCTTCGGCCGTCGGCGTGTCGGTTCCGGTGTCGATGGTCTTCGGCACCACCAGCCCCATGACGAAGCCGATGGCATAGAGAATGGTGACGAAAAACACGAGATATGCCGCAATTCCGTACAGAAAGCCGATGAATTTGAAAATGCGTGAGCCCGCAACCTCCGGGCCGATGGAATGAAGCTGGTGATCAAGTTGGGTCATAGAACGCTCCGTTGTGCCGAGGCATCGGCACTGTTTAGTGTTCGCACCATGCCGGATCGGACACCCCCTGACTTTCGCGGACGGTTGATTTTCGCCTGAGACCACTTTGATTTTTGCTTGAGACGACAGAAACGTGCGATTTCTCTTTGAAAACAACGTGCTCGACGGCGACCTGCGGGAACTGACCTGCAGCGGCGCGGCCGTGCCGCTGCAGCCGCAGGTGTTCGATCTGCTGCTCTATCTGGTCGCGCAACGCGCCCGTGTGGTCAGCAAGGATGACCTGATCAGCCAGATCTGGAGCGACCGCATCGTCTCGGATTCCGCCCTGAACAGCCGAATCAATGCCGCACGCAAGGCGCTTGGCGACGACGGCGCGACGCAGCGGCTGATCAAGACGATCCCGCGCAAAGGCTTTCGCTTCGTCGGCGACGTCCGGGAAGATGTGGCAGCGACGCTTGCGCCGGTGGAATCCGGCCCTGCCCCGGTGCGCGCCGTGACGGACCGCCCGGCGATCGCGGTGCTCGCCTTCGAGAACATGAGCGGCGATCCCGCGCAGGAATATTTCGGCGACGGGATCAGCGAGGACATTCTCACCGCGCTGTCGAAGCAGCGCTGGTTCATGGTGATCGCCCGCAATTCGTCCTTCACCTACAAGGGGCGCTCGGTTCATATCAGGCAGATCGCCGAAGAGCTCGGCGTCCGCTACATCGTCGAAGGCAGCGTGCGCAAGGTCGACAACCGTGTGCGCATCACCGCGCAGCTCAACGACGCCACCACCGGCAGCCATCTCTGGGCCGAGCGCTACGACCGCGAGCTTGTCGACGTCTTCGCCGTGCAGGACGACATCACCAACGCGATCGTCGCGGCGATCGAGCCGCAGATCCATGCGGCAGAGAATTTTCGCGCCGACCGCAAGCCGCCCGCGAGCCTCGATGCCTGGGACCTGTTGATGCGCGCGCTGTCGCATTACTGGCGGGTGACGCAGCAGGACCACAAGGCTGCGCAGGCGTTGCTCGAACGCGCCATTTCGATCGACTCGAACTACGGTCAGGCGCTGTCGGTGCTCGCGGCAAGCCACATGTTCGGCGTCCATCTCGGCTGGGCGGAGCTTGCCACGACGGTGCCGATCGCGGAGGCCGCCGCGCTCGCCGCGGTGCGCCATGACCACGAGGATGCCTGGGCGCATGCCGCGCTCGGCAGCGTCTTCTTCTCGACGCGCAGGCTTTCCGACGCGCTGTCCGAGTTCGAGCAGGCGCTCGCGCTCAACCCGAACTTCTCGCTGGCGCAGGGTTATTACGCGCTGGCGCTGTCCTACGCCGGCCGCTCCGGGGAATCGTTCGATGCGGCGCAGAGGGCGATCCGGCTCTCGCCGCGCGATCCGTCACTGGCGATCTATTACGGCATTGCCGGCTATGCGCGCTTCACCGAACGGCATTACGACGAGGCGATCGCGCTGGCGCGCGAGGCGATCCGCCATCGCGGCGACCTCACCGGCGCCTACCGCGTGCTCGCGGTGTCCGCCGGCATGACCGGCGACGGCGCGCTCGCCGAGATGGCGCTGGGTGAACTCCGACGTACCCAGCCCAACATCTCGCTGCACTGGATCGCGACGCAGCTGCCTTGGGCCAGTGACGCCGATCGCGAGCACTATCTGGAGGGATTCCGGCGCGCGGGGTTGGGGTAGAGACTCCCTCTCCCCGCAAATGCGCAAAGGGCGGATGCAGATACGACGCGTCGTCTCAGGCTCCTCCGCACGCGGTCAGTGGATCGTAATCGGGCCGCATCAGCATCGCGTGGAGCTGGCGCCGCCGAACGCCCATGTTGCCACCGTCGAAGATCGGCAGCGCCAACGCGTCCTGCAACAAGCGGCCGAACGGCGCCGCGTGATCATAGCTGTCGATGCCGACCACGCGCATCAGGTCGGTGATGACCCGCACCGCGGCTTCGGAGCCGAAAATCTTGGCCTGGACCGCGAGCTCGTCGGCGCCCGGTGATTGCGTATCGAGCGCGTGGCAGGCCCGCCAGCTCAGGTAACGCGCGGCTTCGATAGTGGTCTTGGCATCGGCGAGTGCATAGCCGACCGCCTGATGCTCGATGATCGCCTGTACCCCGCCGCGTTTCTCGGTGCGGGCAAAATGCAGTGCGAAGTCGAAGGCGGCCCGCATCAGGGCGACACCGAAGATGCCGACCAGCGCCGCCGTGCCGGTGAAGGCGGCGGACGCCAGCATCAAGCCGCCCCCCTCCTGCCCGAGCAGATTGCCGTGCGGCGCGGTGACGGCACGCAGGCTGAATTCCGGCACGAGGTGAGCGCGGTGGCCGATCGAATCAATGGCGCGTTCGAACACGATGCCATGCACCGGGCCTTCGACCGCAATGATGGAGACACCCTGCTCCGGTGGCGCGGCGGGATTGGTCCGGCACACCACGCACAACACGTCGGCGCCATTGCGGTCCCACCCGGTGGCGGACGACACCCATTTCTTGCGGCCGTTGATGATCCAATTGCCGAGCTCGCGTTTTGCGGTGGTGCGCACGCCCTCGCCCGGCGGCGGTGCGGCAGCATTGGCGCTGCCGCCGGGTTCCGAGGAGCAGAAGCCCGCAAGCGGAGCGCCGCTCGTCTTCAGGAACGGTGCAAGCAGGCGGGCGCATTGCTCCGCGGTGCCACCAAGCAGAATTGGCAGCAGACCGAGCACCGTGCCGAGCATGGTCAGCGTCACGCTCGGATTCACAGCGTAGAATTCTTCCGCCAGGATCGCCATGTCGATGAGTCCGGCATTGTCGCCGCCCGCCGGCGCCGGAATGCATTTGCGCAGATAACCAGCAGCGACCATCGCCTCATAGGTCGGCTTCGTCGCGAGGAAGCGCTCTTCCGGCGTCGCCAGCAACTCGGCCTTGCCGGCGCCGGCCAAGACCTCCGCCGCGAATTTTCGCGATTGAAGCTGCAACGCGCGCTGCGCAGGTGAAAGCGTGAAATCAATCGCCATCGAACATCTCCCTCGCTCCGGCAGGTCACCAGGGTGAGCCGAGCGAGGGCGGAAAATCTTGGTCGGCAGCGACCTAATTCTTGGCTGGAGGTGAACTACTCGCCCTTCCCCTTCGTCCTCCGAAATTCGCGCGGGGCGAGGCCGTGACTGCGCTTGAAGAGGCGGTTGAAGTGCGAGATGTCGGAAAAGCCGGCCTCATACGCGATCGTGGAGATGGCCTTGTGACGATGCTGCGCGTCGAGCAGGTCGCGGGCGCAGATCAGGATCCGCCGATCGCTGACATGCTCGCCGACGGAGCGGCCGGTCGCGACGAACAACCGGTGCACATAGCGCTCCGAGCAGCGGAACTTCCGGGCAAGCAATTCGGCATCGAGACCGGGATCGTCGCTGTGGCGGTCGATATGGTCGAGCATCATCGACAGCAGCACGGGCGCATTCACGCGCGCAACCGGCATTTCACCCAGCATCTCCGGTGCATGCGCGATCAGCTCGACCACATGCGTGCCGCTGCTTGCCGCAACGGCGGGTGCTGCCAGGCAAAGCTCGGCATAGCCTGCGAGCGTGCGCGACAACGCGCGGCCATTTTCCGTCCTCGACAACGCAAGCCGCGGAGAATCCGCAAAGCTCTTTGGCAGGTGCCGCCGCGGCACGGCAAAGCAAAAGAGGCGGAAGTCGCGGCCGTTGGCAATCTCGAACGGCTCGGTCGTATCGGCGACCGCGAGGTCGCCGGGCGCACAGACCTGCTCGTGTCCCCGCTGCGTCGTGCGGCCCAGACCCTCGAGCTGGAGATTGACGAAGCAGAGATCGTCCGTGCTTCGCGCAATATGGGGCCGCAGCCGGAGAACGCAGTGCCCTGTGGCTTTCACCAGCGAAATCTGGACCGACGCAGCGTCGGTACGCGCGATCGAACCTTCGAAGGGACGGTCGGCGATTTTACGCGGCTCGAGCCGGACAAAGGCCGCAGCGAGATCGTCGGCCCAACTGCCGAAGGGCTGATCGGCGCGAGATGGCTTGGCTGACCATTCCATAGGTGCGCCCCCGGAACGAGGAATTCGCGCGTGCAAATTCAGATTGGACGACCCAGCGGGACGGAAGGATAGCTTTTGGCGAACAACCGGTCAAATCTCGAAGGCGCGCAATATGCGACCGTCATCACGTCGTCATTGCGAGCGCAGCCGTCGGCGCACCGGAAACCAAGTGAGTGGTTAGAGGAGCAATCCGCTACCTGGCTTTCGCCTGCATCGGCTTCGGTGCCGGCACGGCGGCCCATTCCTTGTCGGCGCGGGGGCCGTTGAGATCGCCGGTGAGGCCGACGAGCTGGCCGGGCAGCACGTCGAGGGTCTGTTGCCAGGTCTGGGTCTGGCACAGGAACTTGATCAGGCAACCCCTGAGCTTGAGGCGATCGGCGGAGTCGCGCCACAGCGAGACCGAATAGGATTTGCCGTCCTCGGCATTGTAGATCTCGCCGGCGAACTGTCCCTCCGGCGTCGCCTGCAAACCCATGATGAGCTGATGGCCGAGCAGCGCGCGGGCGCGCTTGTCGGGATCGGGATTCTCCTTGTCGCGATAGGGCTGGCCGCGCTTGTCGGCCGGCTCCTTCATCCAGATGATGAAGCCGCAGATGCGGTCGCGCGACGGCCCGCAACGCTCGAGCCTGATGCGCGCGCGGCCGTCCTGGACGAGCCAGGTGCCGCTGGGATCGGGCGGCGCCGCGGCGCCGGCGCGGCCGCCAAACACCATCATCAGGATCGTGATCGCAACGCGCAACACGAAGCGAAGGACAATGTTCATCAGCGGCACCTTTCGTTGGATGGGTCGCGGCGTCAGTTCAATTGCGCCATCAAGGCGTCGGCGCCCTTGTCGAGGCCGGCGGTGGCGGCGGCGAGCGCGCCGGCGGTGGCCTTGATGTCGTAGGCAGCCGGGTATTGCTTGGTGACGTAAGCGGAGAGCAGGCGCGCGGTCGCGGCGTCGAAGATCTCGACGCCGTAGATCACCGAGCCGGTCATGGTGCCCTCGCCGTCGCGCGCGGCCTGCACGCCGTTGTAGACGGCGCCGGCGACGTCGAAGCGGGAGAGCGTGCCGAGCACCGGCGTGTTGGCGACGGCGCCGGTGAGTGTCAGCCTGATCCGCAGTGTCTCCGGCCCACGCTCGCGCACCAGCGCGAAGCGGCCGCGCAGACCCTCGGCGAAACGGGTCTGCATGTAGGCGGCAAGCGTCGCCTTGTCCTTGTCGGACATGTCGCCGAACTGGTGATCCCTGCCGCGATAGACCACGACCGGTTCGAGGATGACTCTATTATAAGCGCGCCAGTCGACCGGCGTGGAATAGCGGTAGGGCACGCGGCCGGAGGCGTCCGACTTGTCCGGAGCCATGTAGGCTGAGGACGCCATCCCGGAATACGGCACGGGCGCGACGGTGGCGCAGCCCGCGACGGCTGCGCCGAGCAGGAGCGTTCCCAGACCGCGCAGGGCGATCGAGCGATTCATTCCAGACTCCTCTAGCGGCTTGCTGCCCAGGCAGTGGCGACCGCAGCCGCGTACGGGACCAGACGCGGCTGCGGCGCTCACCAGTGCCAACCCGAGGCTTCGTCCGGGGCCATCTCGGAAGCCTTGGGCCGTCTCAGTGTGTCCATTTGTAAAACCGACTAGGCGGTTTGTAACGTTCAAAAACACGGGCCTGGCGCATTTGGCCGCAGGCGCGGCTTTGGGCAGCTATCGGCGGGAAATCGTTAACGATGAATCAGGCGCGCTTGCGCGGCGTTGCGGCCTTCGTAGCCGATGGCGCGCGGGATTTGGCGGTGCCTTTGGCGGCCGGCCGTTCGAGGCCGGTCCACTGCGCGTCGTCGAGCAGACGCGCGAACAGCCGCTGATGCTCGTCCTTGCTGAGCGGCGACATGCCGAACAACGAGCTCAACAACAGCCCCATCGCGCCGGCCCAGCGCAGCATCGCGAGATCGGGATCAGTGGCCTCTTCCCTGATCGCCGCCATCCTCTCCATCTCGCGCTCGCGCGGCAGCGCCATCAGGCTGGGATTCTCGACCATGGCCGCAACCAGCGCCAGCGCGGCAGAATTCGGCGAGGTGGCCGCTTCGCGCACGGTCGCGAGCTGGGTCGCCAGGTTGGGATTCGCGGAGGTCGCGCTCACCTTTGCCATGGTGCTGGTGGCGAACTCCTCGAAATGCGCCATCTGCCGGTCGAGCAACGCCTTCAGCACCGCTTCCTTGGTGCGGAACTGATGCATCACGCCGCCCTTGCTGAGTCCGCTCTCGCGCGCGATCGCATCCAGCGTCAGCCGGCCCGGCCCGTCGCGCGCGATGATCGCGATGGCCGCTTCGAGTGCGGCGTTACGGGATCGTTCGGAGCGGCTGGCATTGTCCATGGCCGACTTGTCTCCGTGACAAGACAATGAATCAAGTGAAAACAGGACGCGCTGTACATTTTTTGTGCGAACACTGTCGAGACTTTCATCTTGCGGCCCCGAATGAGACTGTGTGAGCCTCGATATCGGATGGGGACTGGGATGGGCCGGCCGGAGCTTCGCGCGCCATGACGTGCGAAGCGTTTTCGGCCGGTCTCGCTTGAGAAAGATACGACATGCCAAAACGAGTGTTGCTTGGTGCCCTCCTGGCTTGCGGCCTCACGGCCTCGGCGCTGGCGCAAGAGCCGAGGACGGGGGGCGTGATCAACGCCGTGATCCAGCCCGAGCCGCCCGGCCTGATGCTTGCGCAGGTCCAGAACGGCCCGACTCAAATGGTCTCGGGCAACATCTTCGAGGGCCTGCTGCGCTACAGCCCCAAGCTCGAGCCGCTGCCGGAGCTTGCCGAAAGCTGGAGCGTCAGCGAGGACGCCAAGACCTACACCTTCAAGCTCAAGAAGGGCGTGACCTGGCATGACGGCAAGCCCTTCACCGCCGCCGACGTCCTGTTCTCGATGGAGATGCTGAAGCAGACGCATGCGCGTGCCCGCACCAATCTGGCGCAGGTCGACAAGATCGAGACGCCGGACGACTATACGGTGGTGTTCACGCTGAAGCAGCCGTTCGGACCGTTCCTCGGCATCTTCGAGGTCGGCTCGATGCCGATGGTGCCGAAGCATCTCTATGAAGGCACCGACTGGAAGACCAACCCCTACAACAACGCGCCGGTCGGCACCGGCCCCTTCATGTTCAAGGAGTGGCAGAAGGGCTCGTTCATCCGCCTGGTCAAGAACCCGAACTACCACGAAAAGGGCAAGCCCTATCTCGACGAGATCTACTGGCAGATCATTCCCGACGCCGCCGCGCGCTCGGTGGCGTACGAGACCGGCAAGGTCGACGTGCTGCCCGGCGGCTCGGTCGAGAATTTCGACGTGCCGCGGCTGTCCAAGCTGAAGGACACCTGCGTCACCGGCGCCGGCTGGGAGTTCTTCTCGCCGCTGGCCTGGCTGTGGCTCAACAACCGCCAGGGTCCGCTCGCCGACAAGCGGGTGCGGCAGGCGATCATGTTCGCGATCGACCGCGACTTCGCCAAGGACGTGATCTGGAACGGGCTCGGCAAGGTCGCGACCGGCCCGTCCGCCTCGACCATCAAGTACTACACCGACGACGTGCCGAAATACCCTTACGATCCTGCCAAGGCCAAGGCGCTGCTGAAGGAAGCCGGCTACAAGGGCGAGAAGATCCGCCTGCTGCCGCTCGCCTATGGCGAGACCTGGCAGCGCTGGGGTGAAGCCGTGAAGCAGAACCTCCAGGACGTCGGCATGAACATCGAGACGATCGCCACCGACGTTGCCGGCGGCAACCAGAAGATCGGCGACTGGGACTACGACATCGCCTTCACCTATCTCTACCAGTATGGCGATCCCGCGCTCGGCGTCGGCCGCAATTATATCTCCAGCAACATCGCCAAGGGGCAGGTCTTCAACAACGTCGAGGGCTACTCCAACCCGGAGATCGACAAGCTCTTCGCCGACGGCGCGACCGCGACGCCGGACTCGAAGCGCAAGGAGATCTACGAGAAGGCGCAAAAAATCCTGGTCGAGGACGTGCCGGTGGCCTGGATGCTGGAATTGCAATTCCCGACCATCACCCGCTGCAAGGTCAAGAACCTGATCACCACGGGCATCGGGGTCAATGACGGCTTCAAGGACGCATGGCTGGACAAGTGATGGCTGCCCTCTTCACCTCTCCCCGCTCGCGGGGAGAGGTCGAATGTGCGCATAGCGCACATTCGGGTGAGGGGGAGTCTCCGCGAGCCCAACTATCACCGTCCCCGCGGAGAGTCCCCCTCACCCCAACCCTCTCCCCGCATCCGCCTTCGCCGAGGCTTCGGCGGACAAGAGCGGGGCGAGGGAGCCCACTGTCTCCGTGGCTCCAGGTCACGCTACAAGAGATGACTCTCTAATATGCTCTCCTTCGTCGCTCAGCGTGTCCTGAAGGGCGTGATCGTCCTGCTCGCGATCGTCGTCCTCAATTTCTTCCTGATCCGGCTTGCGCCCGGCGACCCCGCGGTCGTGATGGCGGGCGAGGCCGGCGCCAGTGACCAGGTCTTCGTCAAGCAGCTCCGGGAAAAGTTCGGCCTCGACAAGCCGCTGCCCGAGCAGCTCTTCATCTACGTCAAGGGCGTCGTCACGCTCGACCTCGGCTTCTCCTTCCGCCAGCAGGCGCCGGTCGTGAAGCTGATCGGCGAGCGGCTGCCGGCGACGCTGCTGCTGACACTGACCGCATTCGCGATCTCGCTCATGCTCGGCGTTCTCTTCGGCACCTTCGCCGCGCGCTTTGCCGGAACCTTCCTCGACACGGCCATCACCGTGTTCGCGCTGATCTTCTACGCCATGCCGATCTTCTGGGTGGCGCTGATGGGAATCCTCCTGTTCTCGGTCACCATGGATTGGCTGCCGAGCTTCGGTTACGAGACGGTCGGCGCCAACCTCACCGGCCTTGCCCACGCAGTCGACGTCGCAAAGCACCTGATCATGCCGGCGATGACGCTCGGCCTGTTCTTCATGGCGACCTACACCCGCATGACGCGCGCTTCGATGCTGGAAGTGAAACGCCTCGACTTCGTCAAGACCGCGCGCGCAAAGGGCCTCTCCGACGCCGTGATCCAGCGCCGCCACGTGCTGCGCAACGCGCTGCTGCCGGTCGTGACGCTGGCCGGTGTGCATTCCGGCACGCTGATCGGCGGCGCCGTCATCACCGAGACCGTGTTCGCATGGCCCGGCATCGGGCGTCTGATGTACGACGCGCTGCTCCAGCGCGATTACAACCTCCTGCTCGGCGTCTTCGTGATCTGCTCCGCCATGGTGCTGATCTTCAACCTCATCACCGACCTCGTCTACCGACTGGTCGACCCGCGCATCGAATTCGCCTCATGAAACAGTTCTGGAAATCGATGCTGAAGAGCCCGAGCGGCGTCGTCGGGCTCGTCATCCTTGTCCTTGCGATCTCGATCGCGGTGTTCGGGCCGATGCTGTTCCCGAATTCACCCTGGCGCATGGTGCAGCGGCCGTTCCTGCCACCCTTCACGCTCTCGACCGTGCCGCTCGGCACCGACGCGCTCGGCCGCGACGTGTTCGCCGGCATGATCTTTGGCGCGCGCGTCTCGCTGCTGGTGGGTCTCGTCTCCACGCTGGTCGCGCTGGTCGTCGGCGTTCCCATTGGCGCCATGGCCGGCTATTTCGGCGGCAAGGTCGACGACGCCCTGATGCGCTTCACCGAGTTCTTCCAGACCATTCCGAGCTTCGCGCTCGCGATCGTGCTGGTCGCGATCCTGCAGCCCTCGATCTACTCGATCGTGGCCTCGATCGCGGTGGTGAGCTGGCCGCCGGTCGCCCGCCTCGTGCGTGGCGAGGTGCTGTCGCTGCGCACGCGCGAATATGTCCAGGCCGCCGTCGTCACCGGCCAGAGCAACACCTGGATCATCCTGCGCGAGATCCTGCCGAACGCGCTGTCGCCGGTGATCGTGCTGGCTTCGCTGATGGTGGCGACCGCCATCCTGTTGGAATCCTCGCTAGCATTCCTCGGGCTCGGCGATCCCAATCTGATCTCCTGGGGCTACATGGTCGGCGCCGGCCGTACCGTGATCCGCCAGGCCTGGTGGATCACCGTGTTTCCCGGCGTCGCCATCCTGATCTCGGTGCTCGGGCTGAACCTGATCGGCGAAGGCCTCAACGACGCGCTCAATCCGCGCCTGTCGCGGGAGGGCCGGTGATGATGACCGCCCCGCCCGCCGTCTCGATCAAGAATCTGCGGATCGCGCTGCCCAAGGGCGCCGAGCGTCCGTTCGCCGTCGACGGCGTCTCGCTGGATTTGCGGCCCGGCAAGATCGTCTGCGTCGTCGGCGAATCCGGTTCCGGCAAGTCGATGTGCGCGCATGCGCTGATGGGGCTTCTGCCTGATACGGTCACCGTCACCTCCGGCGAGATCCAGTTCGAAGGCCGCGACCTGCTCGAGCTCGATGACGACGGCTGGCGCGATTTGCGCGGCCGCCGGCTCGCGATGATTTTTCAGGAGCCGATGACCGCGCTCAATCCGTTGATGCGGATCGGCGACCAGATGGCGGAGATGTTCGAGGCCCACGGCCTGCTGACGCCGAAGGAGCGGCGCGCCAAGGCCCTGTCGCTGGCGCGCGAGGTCGGCCTGCCCGACCCCGAGCGCATTGTCCGCGCCTATCCGCACCAGCTCTCCGGCGGCCAGCGCCAGCGCGCCATGATCGCGATGGCGCTCGCGCTCGAGCCTGCGGTGCTGGTCGCGGACGAGCCCACCACCGCGCTCGACGTCACCACGCAGGCGCAGATCCTGAAACTGATCCGCAACCTCCAGCGCAACCGCAACATGGCGGTGATGTTCATCACCCATGATTTCGGCGTGGTCGCCGACATCGCCGACCAGGTCGTGGTGCTCAGGCATGGCAAGGTCGTCGAGGAAGGCCCCGCTAGCTCCGTCTTCAAAAATCCGCAGCGCGACTACACCAAGGCGCTGCTCGCCGCCGTGCCGTCGATGGATCCGCCGGCGCGCGAGCCGCTCGATGACCAGGCCAGGGCCGTCGAGGTGATTGGGCTGGACAAGACCTATGTCACATCAGGCGGCTGGTTTCGCGAGGACCGCCGCGTCGATGCCGCGCGCGAAGTCAACTTCAACATTCTCAAGGGCGAGACGCTCGGCCTCGTCGGCGAATCCGGCTCCGGCAAATCGTCGGTGGCGCGTCTGGTGATGCGACTGATCGAAGCCGACCGCGGCACGGTGCGGATCGGCGAGACCGATCTCACGCAGCTCTCGGGCAAGGCGCTCCGCGCCGAGCGCCATCGCATCCAGATGATCTTTCAGGATCCGTTCGCCTCGCTCAATCCGCGCCGCAAGGTCGGGCACATCATCGCCGACGGTCCGATCGCAGCCGGCATCGATCCGAAAGTGGCGTTCGACCGCGCCCGCGATCTCCTCAGGATGGTCGGGCTGGACGCCGGCGCGCTCGACCGCTACCCGCATGAATTCTCCGGCGGCCAGCGTCAGCGCATCGGCATCGCGCGCGCGCTCGCGCTCGAACCGGAGATCATCGTCGCCGACGAAGCCGTCTCCGCGCTCGACGTCTCCGTGCAGGCGCAGGTGTTGCGACTGCTCGAAGACCTCAAGGCGCGCCTTGGCCTCTCGATGCTGTTCATCACCCACGATTTGCGCGTCGCGGCGCAAATCTGCGACCGCATCGCGGTGATGCAGCGCGGCGCCATCGTCGAGTTGAAGCCGACCGCGCAACTGTTCGCCGCGCCAGAGCACGCCTATACGCGCGAACTGTTGGCGGCGGTGCCGGGCCGGAAGGAGCGCGCGCCGGCGGCGTGAGGCGGCCGATCGCGGTTGCTACTTGGCCGGAGGGTTGGTGTTCCTCCAGGTGGGGACTGAGTTGGTCACGCCGACCGATGGTTGATTAGACGTTCCGATCGACGGCGCAGTGACGGTCCCGACGGTCTGTCCGGAGCTTCCATAAGTTGTGCCTTGCGTTGCTGGCGCTCCGGAAAGACCGCCCGTGTTGCCTTGGGTGCCCGCCGCAGACGTCTGCGCGCCTGCAGCGAATGGCGATGCCGCAAATCCGACCGCGATAAGTACCGCAATCGAGCGTCTCGTTCTTGTCATGGCTAATCCTTTCGGGCGCGGTGTCTCAGTCGCGTCGGCCATTCGCTCGTCGAACCACTCGTGCACTGAGCAATCTTACAACTCCACGCGCGCGAAAATGTGCCGCAACACGACCACACTGCAGGGCCTTACGCTCCATCACGATGGCGCGACGAGCAGCTCCAGCCGAACGCGGGCGATCCCGGGACACGAGGAGCGGGCGCCGGCAACGTCAGGCCAGCTCATGGCTAAGGTATTCCGCTCCTCTTCACGCAACGGAACACTCACGGGCTTTTTATCCCTCGTGACCGTCCGCACAGATGCGAAACAGAGGCCGACACCCCAGATTCGCATGGAATGATTTCCATCATCTGATGATGGATGTCCGATCCATTGGAGCCGATATGGGCCAGGTTATTCAGTTTGTCTCGAAATCCGAACGCGAGCGCGTTCGCCTCATTCAGGAGGCACGCGCGATCTACGACAGCATTTTTCCGCCGGCTGATCCGAGCGGCGAGCCGCAGGGCAAGGCGACGATCGGCCGCGCGGCCAACGGCGACGCAGGAAATCTGGCGTGATCAAGATCATCGGGGTGCTGTGCAGCCTCTCCTCTCCGGCAAATTGTCACGAGTAGATCGTCACCACCTCGGACTTCGCCAACGTCTCGATGCAGTCCTGCCTGATGGGCGCGCCGCAGCTCGCCGAATGGATGAACCAGCATCCGGCCGAACGCCTGGCTGGATGGCGCTGCGTGTTCGGTCAACAGACCGGCAGGGGCGCCTGAGGCCACCGGCCGTCTGGTCGAGGGCGGCGCCATCCAGTTGAACCGTGACGAGCATGCATCGCCAGGCTAGAATGGCGGCGCTGCTTGGCAGAGGGGGACGCCGGATGGAGGTCGCCAGCCTCGTTCTTCCCGTGTTCGCAATCATCGTCACCGGCTGGTTTGCCGGTGTATCAGGTTATCTCTCCCGCTCGCTTGCGGACGCGCTGGTGCATTTTGCCTACAACGTGGCGATGCCGGCGCTGCTGATCGTCACGATCGCCCAGGAGCCGGCGCGCAACCTGCTGGAATGGCGCTTCCTGCTCGCGTTCGGCGGCGGCTCCCTCCTCTGCTTCGCGCTGGTCTTCCTGGCGGTCCGCGCGGGCGGCAAGCACGACCTCGCCAGCAGCACGATCCATGGCATGGCGGCGGCCATGACCAATACCGGCTTCGTGGCGCTCCCGATCCTGCACGCGATCTACGGCCAGCCCGCCGTCTTGCCTGCCGCGGTGGCGACGGTGTTCGTCGCCGGCGTGATGTTTCCGCTCACGGTCATCCTGCTGGAAAGGGACGTGCGCGGCCCTTCGCATTCCGCCGGGCTGGTGAAGCAGATCCTGCTCAATCCGATGGTGCTGTCGACGCTGATCGGTCTCGTCTGGGCGATCACGGGCTTGCCGATTCCGGCGCCGGTCGCGGCCTATCTGAACATCATTGCCGCTGCGCTTACGCCCTGCGCACTGTTTGCCATCGGGCTTGGCCTGTCGGTCGACGGTCTGCGATCCAACCTGAAGGCCTCGTTCGCGCTCGCGACCGTCAAGCTGGTGGTGATGCCGCTGATCGTCTACGGGCTTTGCGTGGTCACCGGCCTCAATCCGCTCTACACGGTTGCCGCCGTCATATGCGCGGCCGTGCCGACGGCGAAGACCGTCTATGTGCTGGCACAC
This sequence comes from Bradyrhizobium sp. 613_E4_N2_2, assembly GCF_052075995.1. Classification (NCBI taxonomy): domain Bacteria; kingdom Pseudomonadati; phylum Pseudomonadota; class Alphaproteobacteria; order Hyphomicrobiales; family Nitrobacteraceae; genus Bradyrhizobium; species Bradyrhizobium sp. 613_E4_N2_2. The sequence continues at coordinate 917,772 of NZ_CP197234.1, read as the reverse complement.
GAGCACAAGGTCGAGGAGAAGCTGGTCGCGGCCACCGTCTCGGTCACGACGATGCTGTCGGTCGCGACATTGCTGGTCGCGCTCTACCTGCTCTCCGGCCTCGCGCCCGGCACGCGTTGACGATCACCGGCGCGCCTGGCGAGGTGTTCTCTATCTCGTGGTGTTGCTCCAGGTCGGCACCGAATTGGTCACGCCGACCGACGGCCAATTGTACGAGCCGATCGAGGGCGCCGTGACCGTCCCGACCGTCTGCCCGGACGACCCGTAGGAGGTCCTGGGCTGCGCGACCGGCAATGCGGCGGCGCCATAGGTCGGGGCCACCACGCCCGTGCTGTAGTGATGCCGGCTCGGCCGGGCCTTCTTCGCTTCGGCTGCAAAGGGCGCGGCCAGCAGTCCGACAGTGATGAGTGCGGCAATGGCGGGTTTGATGCTTGTCATGGCGGTTCCCTTCATTGGCTGCGAGCCCACTGTGCCATGTGTTCATTCAACACGGAATTTCCATGGGCACCCGTTCATAACTTCGTGCACGCCCGAATGTGCCTGACCCAGACACCGCTGCCGTGGTCATCGTCGCTTCGGACGACATGCCTTGCGGCCATGTCGCTCCTTGACTGTCGCGACAGAGTGCATCAGCGCCTTGAAGGCGACGATCGCCGGATCGTCAGCGAGCGCGTGGTCGGGCCGCGACTCCAGATGCTCGACCACGGCCAGCAGCGCGTCCGCGATCTGTCCGATCTGCTTGCCGTAACCGGCGACATCCGACAGCACGTCCTTCTCGACATCTGGCGCCGAGGATTGCCCCACCGTGATGTTGACGAGACCGAACTGGCCGCCGGTGGGACTGAAGAACGACGGATAAATGGACTGGACGACATCCCCCGACAGGGGCAGCTTGAACACAGGCATGCGATTTCGCCTCGCTGATGCTCGACCGGCATGGACACACTATCACGACCACCGGCCTTCGGATGGACCCGAATCAGCGCTAGTGCATCGCCTTCAGTGACTTCCCTGGACGCAAGCAGCATGACCGGCCCCGAACTGAAGCAGCTCCGCAACGACCTTTCCGATGCGCTCGAGCGCAAGCTCACCGCGGCCGACATGGCCAAGCTTTGCGGACTGCCGGAGAAGGGCGGCGCCGATACCATCCGGCGCTGGGAGGTCAGTGGCCCGACGCCGTCCGCGACCAAGGTGCTGCGCGTGCTCGCGATGGCGAGCGAGCGCTATCCGATCATGGAGAAGTTCGACGTCTTCGATCGCCACGACGTACGCGAGGAAGACCGGCCTGCAAGGCGCGCGGCCTTCCGCCAGCAGATGCGCGATGAGGCGCGGCGGCGTCTTGGTTAACGAGAGACGCGCGCAAGTTACCCGAGACTTGCGACGTTAAGCCTTCCTTCACCACTTCTTAAGCCGCCATTAAGCACGAAAATCATTTACAGCCCAATAAGTTAGGTTGGCTGTCGCTGTGCCACGGATGTGACAGCATTTTCGTCAAAAGCGAGCTATCTGCAAAACCAACGACGGCGCGGACAGCGCGCCTGCCGGGGACCAAAGTGCTGGAGTTCAAGACGATGAAGAAGATTTTGTTTGCAACCGTTGCGCTGCTCGTGGTGAGCGCTGCCGCGCCGGCCGTCGGCGCCGATCTCGGCAACCGCAACTATTACAAGGCGCCCGCGCCGGCCTATGCCGCGCCGATCTACAACTGGACGGGCTTCTATGTCGGCGGCCATGTCGGCGGCGCGTTCTCCAGCGACAACAATTTCAACGGCCTCTCCACCGGCAACAACGGCAACGGCCGTTTCCTCGGCGGCGTGCAGGTCGGTGCGGACTGGCAGTTCAACCCGAACTTCCTGGTCGGCGTCGAAGGCCAGTATTCCTGGCTCTCCGGCAGCGTCGGCGCGGCGTTCCCGGGCGGCGTCGCCTACAGCAACGACCAGCGTGGCCTCGGCTCCATCACCGGCCGCGTCGGCTACACCTGGGGTCCCGGCCTGCTCTACGTGAAGGGCGGCTACGCCTATTCGGACAACAACGAGAAGGTGACGATTGGCGGCGTGCCGACCGGCTTCATCATCGATGGCGATCACCGCAACGGCTACACCGTCGGCGCCGGCCTCGAATACATGTTCGCCCCGAACTGGTCGGCCAAGGCCGAGTACCAGTACTACAATTTCGGCGACGCCCACTTCACCGCGGGCCCGCTGGTGGGCACCGGCAACTTCACGACCGACGACCACACCTTCAAGGCGGGCGTCAACTACCGCTTCAACTGGGCCAACTCGGCGGTCGCGCGCTACTGATCGCGCCTCCAAAAAATCTCTTCGCAATCAAGGGCCGGCAACTCTGCCGGCCCTTTCTTTTTCGCTGTGCGGAACAGGCGCAACCGATTGTGCAACTTGCGATTTTTTAACCCGACCCAGGGATACTCCGCGGCGAAAATATAAAGATCACGCGTGGGGGAATTTCGATGGCGATCCGTCTGGGTGCTGGCCGTGTCCTTGGCCGTCTCAAGCCTCGTTTCAAGATGCCAAGGTGGGGCGTGCGCGGCAGCCTGTTCGCCGCCTTCGCATTGATCGCGGGCATGGGCCTCGTCATCGCAGCCGGCGCCGGCTTCGTCTTCAATCACCTCGGCGCGACCATGATGGATCTGAGCGGCCGCGACATCCCGCGCCTCTCCGCCAGCCTGCAGCTCGCCTCGCAGAGCGCGACGCTCGCCGCGCAAGGCCCGGGCCTGCTGGCATCGCCCTCCGACGAGGCGCTGAAGGAACGCACCAAGAGCGTGAAGGACATCCAGCAGCTCGCCATGGCCAAGCTCGGCGAGATCATCGAGCTCGGCGCCGACAAGCAGATCGCAACCGCGCTGCGCGACACCGCCAAGAGCATCGACGAGGCGACCCAGAGCCTGGTGTCGGCCGCGCGTGAGCGGCTCGAGACCGGCGCGCTGCATGACAAGCAGTATGAGGCGCTGCGCAAGGCGCAGCTCACCTTCGTCGGCGCGGCCGGTCCTGCGATGCTGGACGCACAGACACGCTTGAACGCGATCCTCGGTGCGGCGGAAGTTTCCGCCGATGATGCGACTGAGGCCGCCCGCACCGTCTCCCAGGTCGCGACAATCTCCGCCAACGGCAATCTCATGGCCGCCGACATGATGGCGGCGCTGTCGGCCAACAACAGCGACACGCTGGAGGCGATCGAGAAGGAGTTCAAGGCGACGCGCGACCGCGTCAAGTCGAACCTCGAGGACCTCCCGAACATGCCCTCGATGCAGACGGTGCGCGACGCCGTGCAGAAGCTGTTCGCCTTCGGCGAGGGCAAGACCGGCGTGTTCAAGATCCGCCAGAAGGAGCTCGACGCCATCGACTACGGCCAGACTATCCTGGACGAGACCCGCAAGCTCAATGTCGGTCTCGGCATCAGCGTGCAGCAGCTCGTCGACGGCGTGCAGAAGGAGACCAACGCGTCGACGTTCCAGGCGCGCCAGGAGATCTCGCTCGCCACCACCGCGATGCTGGCGCTGGGCGCGCTGATGCTGGTCGGCTCGGCGCTGTTCGTCTGGCTCTATGTCGGCCGCAACATCCTGCGGCGGATCGGCGCGCTGCATCAGTCGATGCAGCTGCTCGCGAACGGCGACCTCGAGACGGAGATCTACCGCTCGAAGCACCACAACGACGAAATCTCGGTGATGGCGAGCACGCTGCAGGTGTTCCGCGAGAGCATGATCGAGGCCCGCGCGATGTCGAGCGAGCAGGACAAGGACCGTGTCGCCAAGGCCGAGCGTGCCGCGCGCATGGAAGCGAAGATCGCCGAGTTCGAGGGCGCGGTACGCAACGCGCTCGACAATCTCGCGCAATCGGCCAATTCGATGCAGTCCACCGCGCAGAGCATGTCGAACACCGCCGACCAGTCCAACGCGCTGGTGAACGCGGTTGCATCCGCCGCGGAGGAGACCTCGGTCAACGTGCAGACCGTGTCATCAGGCACCGAGCAGCTGTCGTCCTCGATCGAGGAGATCAGCAAGCAGGTCGTCACCTCGGCCGCGATCGCAAGGAAGGCGGTCGACGAGGCCGGCGCCACCGACACCACGGTGCAGAGCCTTGCCGACAGTGCGAGCCGCATCAGCGTCGTGGTTGACCTGATCCAGACCATCGCCTCGCAAACCAACCTGCTCGCGCTCAACGCCACCATCGAGGCGGCGCGCGCGGGCGAAGCCGGCCGCGGCTTCGCAGTGGTCGCCTCCGAGGTGAAGAGCCTCGCGAGCCAGACCGCCAAGGCGACGGAAGAGATCCGCACCCAGATCGCCAGCATGCAGTCGGTCACGACCTCCGCGGTCGGCGCCATCCAGGGCATCGGCCGGATCATCGGCGAGATCAACGACGTGACGACGACGATCGCCGCCGCGGTCGAGGAACAGGGCGCGGCCACCCGCGAAATCGCCCGCAACATCCAGCATGCCGCCGGCGGCACCAGCGAGGTCTCCAGCAACATCATCGGCGTCTCCACGGCGTCCGCGGAAGCCGGCGCGGCGGCGAGCGAAGTGCTGGGCGCCTCCGACGCGCTCCGCCGCGAAGCCGACATGCTGCGCGGAGAGATCGACGCATTCCTCAACAACATGCGGGCGGCGTAAGCCGCCGGCCCGTAGCCCGGATGGAGCGCCGCGTAATCCGGGCTACGGAAAACTGCAGGTATGACCGCCATGCGGAGACCACGGCCCGGCCTTTTTCGGCTGGCGCCCCGCGCCCGGCGGGTTTAAGCCGGTAGCATGAACCCGAAAACCGACACCGTGCAGTCCTCGGCCGAGGCCCTGCGCTATCCCTGGGAACAGCATCCCGGCCCCGAAGAGATCGTCGAGGTGCGTCCCGGCGTGTTGTGGGCGCGGCTGAAACTGCCGTTCCGCCTCAACCACGTGAACATCTACCTGCTCGCCGACGGCGACGGCTATGCCATGATCGATGCCGGCTTCGGCAACGAGGAAACGATCGAGGCCTGGACCAGACTGTTCGAGGGGCCGCTGAAGGGCGTCAACATCACGCGCCTGATCGTCACGCATTCGCACCCCGATCACGTCGGCCTCGCGGGCTGGATCGTCGAGCGGTTCAACTGCCCGCTGGTGATGACGCAGGTCGAATATCTGCAATCTGTCTACCACCAGAACCGCGGCACCGAGGAGCGGCGCGAAGCCCAGCGGCTGTTCTTCCGCCGCCACGGCATGGACGAGTCGCTCACCGAAAAGCTGCTCGGCCGCGGCCAGGATTATCTCAAGCGCGTCTCGGTGCTGCCGCCGTCCTACCGCCGCATCTCGCATGGCGACGAGGTCGTGATCGGCACGCGCCGCTTCAAGGTGATCACCGGCGGCGGGCACGCGCTCGACCAGGTGATGCTGTATTGCGCCGACGACAAGCTGTTCCTCTCCGCCGACCAGGTGCTGAGCAAGATCTCGCCCAATGTCAGCGTGTGGGCGGTCGAACCCGACCAGAACTCGCTCGGCGAATATCTGGCCTCGCTCGCGAGCCTGACCACCACCCTGCCCTACGATCTGCTGGTGCTGCCCGGCCACGGCGTGCCGTTCTATGGTCTGAAGACCCGCATCAAGCAGCTCGCCGATCACCACGAGGAGCGCTGCCGCCTGATCGCGGAAGCCTGCAGCGAGGTGCCGCAGACCTCGCGCGCCCTGGTGCCTGTCGTGTTCAACAAGCACGTGCTTGACGAGCACCAGATGGGCTTTGCCGCCGGCGAACTCGTTGCCCACGTCAATTACATGATCGTCGAGGGCCGGCTGACGGCGGAGACGAAAGACGGCGTGCTCCAGTTCAGGACAACGTGAGCTTTTCGCCTCTCCCCGCCTGCGGGGAGAGGGAGCAGACCTCCGCCGCGGCTACCAGCTCACTTCATATTCGCGATCGCGTGCAGCGCCGCGACGTAGCCGAACGGGCCCAGCCCGCAGATCACACCGGTGGCCACGAACGAGATCTTGGAGTGGCGGTGATATTCGTCGCGGGCGTGGATGTTGGAGATGTGGACCTCCAGCACCGGGCCTTCGAAGGTCTTGATCGCGTCCATGATCGAGACCGAGGTGAAGGAGAGGCCGGCCGGATTGATGACGATCGCATCGGCGTCCTGCCGCGCCGACTGGATCAGATCGACCAGCACGCCTTCATGGTTGGACTGGTGGAAGGCCAACTTGAGCCCGAGCTTGCCGGCCGCTTCCTCGCAGCTTGCATTGACCTCCGCGAGCGTGGTCGTGCCGTAGATGTGCGGCTCGCGGATACCGAGCATGTTGAGGTTGGGACCGTTGAGGATCATCACGCGTTTCATGGACAGGTCCTTCTGGAAGTTAGCCACCGAACCACTTGGCCGGACCGGTGACGAGAACGGGAAACAGCGTCAGCAAGGCTAGCACGACGAGCTGCGCGATCAGGAAGGGCCAGACGCCGCGGATCAGATCATCCATCGAGACGCGGGCAACGCCACAGACGACGTTGAGCACGACGCCGACCGGCGGCGTGATCAGCCCGATCGCATTGTTGATGATGAAGAGCACGCCGAAATAGACGGGGTCGATGCCGGCCTGCTTGACGATCGGCATCAGGATCGGCGTCAGGATCAGGATCGTCGGCGTCATGTCCAGCGCGGTGCCGACGATGACGACGATGATCATCAGAACGAAGGTGAGGAGGGTCTTGTTGCCCGCGAACGGTTGCACGAGCGCCACGATCTGGTCGGAGATCTCGGCAACCGTGATCAGCCAGGACGATACCAGCGCCGCGGCGACGAGGAACATCACGACAGCCGTGGTCTGCGCGGTCGAGACCAGCAGCGCCGGCAATTGTGCCGGCCTGAGCTCGCGATAGACGCCCATCGCCACCACCAGCGAGTAGACGGCGACGACGACGGCCGCTTCCGTCGGCGTGAAGATGCCGAAGCGCAGGCCGAAAATGATGATCATCGGCAGCATCAGGGCCCAGAAGCCGTCGATCAGCGCGCACCAGATCTCGGCGATGCTCTTGCGCGGCAGGCGCGCCGGGTTCTCCTTGCGCACCACCCACCACCAGGCAAAGCACAGGCCGACGCCGAGCAGCAGGCCCGGCACGATGCCGGCCAGAAACAGCTTCGAGATCGAGACATTGGCGGCGACGCCGAAAATGACGAAACCGATCGACGGAGGAATGACGGGCGCGATGATCCCGCCGGCAGCGACGAGGCCAGCCGCGCTGGCGCGATTGTGGCCAGCGGCGGCCATCATCGGCACCAGGAGCGCACCGAGCGCCGCGGCGTCCGCGACCGCCGAGCCCGACAGCGAGGCCAGGATGCATGACGTCAGGATCGCGACATAGCCGAGCCCGCCGCGGAAATGGCCGACCAGCGCGATCGCGAAGTTGAGGATGCGACGCGCCAGGCCGCCGGTGTTCATGACCTCGCCGGCGAGGATGAAGAACGGCACTGCCATCAACGGAAAGGAATCGACGCCGTTGATGACGTTCTGCGCGATGATCTGGGAATCGAACATCGCGAGATAGGTCATCAACGCGATGCCGCAGATGATCAGCGCAAACGCGATCGGCATGCCGATCGCCATGGCGCCGAGCAGCGAGAAGGTGAAGACGGCGACAGTCATGCCTGCTGCTTTCCGCTCGCGGCGCCAGGAGAATGCGGGAGCTCCTCGGACTCGCTGATGGCGATCAGATCGGCATCGGCGACCTGCCCGGTCACGAGCCGATAAAGCTCGTGCACGATGATCACGCAGGAGGAGGCGCCGAACACGATCCCGGCAGCGTAGAACAGGCCGACCGAGAGCCCCGAGGCGGGCGCCACCGTATCCCAGTTCAACACCGTCTGCTTCCAGGAGCCTTCCGTCAGCAGCACGGAGGCATAGAGCATCAGCGCGTGGCTGAGGCCGTAGCAGACCTTGCGGCCGAACGGCGACAGCACCTTGACGAGGCTGTCGACGCCGAGATGGGCATGCTCCTTCAGGCCGATGATCGCGCCCAGAAACACCATCCACACGAACAGCCAGCGCGACAGCTCTTCCGAGATCGCAATCCCGGAATTGAAGCCGTAGCGCAGCACGACGTTGCCGAACACCAGCACCACCATGGCGGCAAGCAGCACCGCGATCACCGCGCGGAGCAGCCAGAAATAGGCGTTGACCACTGTCTTCATCAGGTCCGTCCTGCTGCGCGTCGGCTTACGGCTTCAGCGCGTGCACGCGGTCGAGCTCACTGTTGAACAGCTTGACGATGGCTGGGTCGTAGTCGGCCGAGAATTTTTCCGCGATCGGCTTTGTCTTCTCGCGCATGCGATCGAGCTCGGCGGGTGCGATCTCGTTGACGGCCATGCCCTTGGCCTTGAGCTCGTCGATCGCGGCAGCGGCCTGCTCGCGGCTGACCTTGCGCTGGTAGTCGCGTGCCTCGATCGCCGCGTCCTGCAAAATCTTCTGCTCGTCGGGCGAAAGCCCGTCCCAGAATTTCTTGCTGATCAGGATGATGTTGGTCGAGTAGGTATGATTGGTGACGCTGAGATACTTTTGCACCTCGAAGAACTTGTTCGACAGGATCACGGAGAACGGGTTCTCCTGGCCGTCGACGGTGCCCGTCTCCAACGCGCTATAGAGCTCCGAGAAACTCATCGGCACCGGGTTGGCGTTGAAGGCCTTGAAGGTCTCCAGATAGACCGGGTTCGGGATCACACGGATCTTGATGCCGCCGAGGTCCTCGCCCTTGGTGATGGCACGCTTGCTGTTGGTGACGTTGCGGAAGCCGAGATCCCAATAAGCGAGACCAACCAGCCCCTTCTCAGGCAGCTTTGCCAGCAGCGCTGCGCCGAGCGGACCATCGAGCAAGGCGTCGGCCTGCTGCGGCGTCGAGACGATGAAGGGGAAATCGATCAGGCCGTAATCCTTGACGATGCCGACCAGCGACGTCGTCGCCGGCGACTGCATCTCCTGGGTGCCGGCGCGCAGCGCCGATTGCTGCTGCATCTCGCTGCCCAGCTGATTGGCCGGATATTCGCGCACCCTAATCTTGCCGCCGCTCTTCGCCGCGACGATCTCGGCGAATTTCTGCACGCCTTTGCTGACGGGATGGTCGGTGTTGTTGAGGTGCCCCCAGCGGATGGTGCGCTCCTGAATGGCCTGCGCCGAGGCCGGCCCCATCGCGCCCAAGGCGACCGCGCCGATCGCCGCCACCAAAGCCAGACCTTTGAACCGAACGGGCATCGCTCCCTCCCCTGTTGATCTCGTTCTTAGGGACAGGAACGTCTTATATGACGAATTATAAATCAACCTATATTTTTGATTTTGTCTGATATTACATGAAACACTTGATAAAGTTTCGAAATTTGGCAAAACGCACGTCCAACGCGCTAGAATGAGGCATGGACACCCTTCCCGACACGACAGCCGAGACGGTGGGCGACAGCGCCTACCGCCGCATCCGCACCGACCTGATCTTCGGCAAGCTGACGCCGGGGCAGAAGCTGAAGCTCGAGCGGATGAGCGGCGCCTATGGCACCAGCATCTCGACGCTGCGCGAGACGCTGAACCGGCTGTGCTCGGAAGGTTTTGTCGTCGCCGAAGGCCAGCGCGGCTTCGAGGTCGCGCCGATCTCGGCAACCGAATTCCAGGAGATCGCGGAGCTGCGCGAGCTGCTCGAGAGCCACATGATCGAGAAGTCGTTTGCGGCCGGCGATCTCGACTGGGAGGCGCACATCGTCTCGGCGCATCACAAGCTCGCGGCGATGGAGCGGATGCTGCTGTCAGGCGAGCGGTCCGATGCGGAAAGCTGGAAACAGTGCGATTTCCAGTTTCATCGCGCGCTCGTCGCGGCCTGCGGCTCGAAGGTGCTGCTCGATGCGCATGCCGCGGTCTATGACCGCTATCTGCGCTACCAGATGATCGCCGTGGTGTTCCGCGGCGAGATGGCTGCTTCCGAGCATCGCGAGCTGAAAGAGCTGGCGCTGAAGCGCGACGCCAAGGGCGCGAACAAGGTGCTGCACACCCACATCCATGATTGCGTGGCGCATGCCTTGCGCAATTCGGATTGGTTAAAGCCGGTGGCCGCCGTCAAGGACGCGCGGAGCGAGCCGCGCAAGAAGGCCAAGGCCGGGTAGACCCGCAGCGCCGCCGATGGTGCAAAGCAACATTGCCTCTCGCGCGAACTTGATCGGGATCAAGTTTCAAATCGCACGATAGGGCATTTTGCCCAAATGCTCCCCATGCCCAAATGTGGGATAGCGCATAGACTCTAGAGCTGGAAAAGCTCTAAGAAGATGCGCCCTTTTTGGTCAGTTCCGTCTTAGGTTTTGCCGATGGATTACGCCCAGTTCTTCAATACCGCCCTCGATCGTCTCCACACGGAGCGGCGCTACCGCGTGTTCGCCGATCTCGAACGCATCGCCGGCCGGTTCCCGCATGCGCTGTGGCACTCGCCGAAGGGCAAACGCGACGTCGTGATCTGGTGCTCCAACGATTATCTCGGCATGGGCCAGCACCCGAAGGTGGTCGGCGCCATGGTCGAAACCGCGACCCGCGTCGGCACCGGCGCAGGCGGCACCCGCAACATCGCCGGCACCCATCATCCGCTGGTGCAGCTCGAGGCCGAGCTCGCCGATCTCCACGGCAAGGAAGCGTCGCTGCTGTTCACCTCGGGCTATGTCTCGAACCAGACCGGCATCGCGACCATCGCGAAGCTCATTCCGAACTGCCTGATCCTGTCGGACGAGCTCAACCACAATTCGATGATCGAGGGCATCCGCCAGTCCGCCTGCGAGCGCGTCGTGTTCCGCCACAACGACCTCGCCGACCTCGAAGAGAAGTTGAAGGCCGCAGGTCCGAACCGGCCGAAGCTGATCGCCTGCGAAAGCCTCTATTCGATGGACGGCGACGTCGCCCCGCTCGCCAAGATCTGCGATCTCGCCGAGAAATATGGCGCGATGACCTATGTCGACGAGGTCCATGCCGTCGGCATGTACGGCCCGCGCGGCGGCGGCATCGCCGAGCGTGACGGCGTCATGCATCGCATCGACATTCTCGAAGGCACGCTGGCCAAGGCGTTCGGCTGCCTCGGCGGCTACATCGCCGCCAACGGCCAGATCATCGACGCCGTGCGCTCCTACGCGCCGGGCTTCATCTTCACCACCGCGCTGCCGCCGGCGATCTGCTCGGCCGCGACCGCCGCGATCAAGCATCTGAAGACCTCGAACTGGGAGCGCGAGCGCCACCAGGACCGCGCCGCCCGCGTCAAGGCGATCCTCAATGCTGCCGGCCTGCCTGTGATGTCGAGCGACACCCATATTGTGCCACTGTTCATCGGCGATGCCGAGAAGTGCAAGCAGGCGTCCGACCTGCTGCTAGAACAGCACGGCATCTACATTCAGCCGATCAACTATCCGACGGTGGCCAAGGGCACCGAACGCCTGCGCATCACACCCTCGCCCTATCACGACGACGGCTTGATCGATCAGCTCGCCGAAGCGCTCTTGCAGGTGTGGGACCGCCTGGGTCTGCCGCTCAAGCAAAAGTCGCTGGCGGCGGAGTAGGCCTGCTTCCACCCTCCCTTGGAGGGAGACGGGGTGGGGTGACAGTCTCTCCACCTCTGACGCTGCTCGTGTGGAAAGATCACCCCACCCCGATCGCGCTTCGCGCGATCGACCCTCCCCCTCCAGGGAGGGTAAGCGGGATCCGCGTCCGCTCGCACCTTAACGACAACCCCAGTTCCCGCCCCGGTACGGCATTTCGCTGTCGCTTGCGACCGCCCAACGCGCTAGATTTGCAGGGAAAATGAGTTCGGGCGCCCCCGCGCCCAGGGAGAAGCGCGCTCGCCATGCTGCACGACTGGGGCGTGATCGCTGCCGCCTTCGGCTATATCGGCTTCCTGTTCCTGGTGGCGAGCCACGGCGACCGCCGCTCGCCGGCCGGGCGCGGCCGCGCGTCCGGGCTGATCTATCCGCTGTCGCTGGCGATCTATTGCACCTCCTGGACCTTCTTCGGCTCGGTCGGCTTCGCCACCCGCGCCTCGACCGACTTCCTCGCCATCTATGTCGGCCCGATCCTGATGATCGGGCTCGGCGCCGGCGTCCTGCGCCGCGTGATCCAGCTCGCGAAAGCGCACAACATCACCTCGATCGCCGACTTCATCGGCGCGCGCTACGGCAAGAGCCAGGCGGTGGCGGCGACGGTGGCGCTGATCGCGATCATCGGCTCGGTGCCCTACATCGCGCTCCAGCTCAAGGCGGTCGCCTCCTCGCTCGAAACGATCCTGAGCGAGGACCAGGCGTTCTCCCACATCCCGATCCTCGGCGACATGGCGCTGATGGTGACGCTGGCGATGGCCGCCTTTGCCGTGCTGTTCGGCACGCGGCAGACCGACGCCACCGAGCACCAGCACGGACTGATGCTGGCGGTCGCAACCGAATCCATCATCAAGCTGATCGCCTTCCTTGCCGCCGGCATCTTCGTCACCTTCTGGATGTTCTCGCCACACGAATTGATCGAGCGCGCGATGAGGACGCCGGAGGCGGTGCGCGCCATCAACTATTCGCCGTCGATCGGCAACTTCCTCACCATGACGCTGCTGTCGCTCTGCGCGATCATGCTGCTGCCCCGCCAGTTCCACGTCAGCGTGGTCGAAAACTCCTCGGATGCCGAGGTCAGCCGCGCGCGCTGGCTGTTCCCGTTCTATCTCGTCGCCATCAATTTGTTCGTGATCCCGATCGCGCTCGCTGGCCTCGTCACCTTTCCGTTCGGCGCGGTCGAACCGGACATGTATGTGCTGGCGCTGCCGATGGAGGGCGGCGCGGGACTTCTCAGCGTCGCCGTCTTCGTCGGGGGGCTGTCGGCGGCGACCGCGATGGTGATCGTCGAATGCGTCGCACTCTCCATCATGGTCTCGAACGACCTCGTGGTGCCCCTGGTGCTGCAGCGGCGGCCGGAGGGGCGCACCGGCGGCGCCGATTTCAGCGACTTCCTGCTGCGCTCGCGCCGGCTTGCGATCTTCGCCATCATGGTGATGGCCTATTTCTACTACCGCGCGCTCGGCAACACCCAGCTTGCGGCGATCGGCCTGCTCTCCTTTGCCGCCATCGCCCAGCTCGCGCCCAGCTTCTTCGGCGGGCTGTTGTGGCGGCGTGCCACCGCGCGCGGCGCCATCGGCGGCATGCTGGTTGGCTTCGCGGTGTGGCTCTACACGCTGTTCATCCCGAGCTTCATGGATTCCTCGACGGCGGGCATCCTGCTGCTCCAGCACGGCCCGTTCGGCATCGAGGCACTGCGGCCGCAGGCGCTGTTCGGCGCCGACCTGCCGCCGCTGATGCACGGCGTGATCTGGTCGCTGTCGCTCAACATCCTGACCTATGTGCTGCTGTCGCTGGCGCGGCGGCCATCTTCGATCGAGCTGGTGCAAGCCGATCTGTTCGTACCCAACACGCTCGCGCCGATCTCCCCGAACTTCCGCCGCTGGCGCACCACCGTTACGGTGCAGGACATCCAGACCACGGTCGCGCAATATCTCGGACCCGACCGCGCCCGGCATTCGTTCGAGGCATTTTCGGTACGGCGCAATGTTCGCCTGGAATCCGGGGCGCCCGCCGATTTCGAGCTGCTGCAGCACGCCGAGCACCTGATCGCTTCTTCGATCGGCGCGGCCTCGTCGCGGCTCGTGATGTCGCTGCTGCTGCGCAAGCGGACGGTCTCGGCGAAGGCGGCGCTGAAACTGCTCGACGATTCCCACGCCGCGCTGCATTTCAATCGCGAGATCCTCCAGACTGCGCTCAACCATGTTCGCCAGGGCATCGCCGTGTTCGACGCCGATCTGCAACTGATCTGCTCCAACCGGCAGTTCGGCGATCTCCTGAACGTGCCGCCGCATTTCATCCAGTTCGGCACGCCATTGCGTGAAATCCTGGAATTCATGGGTGTGAGCGAGCCGGACAATCCGGTCGAGCGCGAAGCCATGCTGGAGCGGCGGCTCGCGGCTTACACCACCGACGGCGAGCCTTATCTCGAGCGCCTGCCCGACCGCCACATGGTGATCGAGATTTTGACCAACCGCATGCCCGGCGGCGGCTTCGTCATCACCTTCACCGATGTCACCCCCACATTCGAGGCCGCCGAAGCGCTGGAGCGCGCCAACGCGACGCTCGAAAAGCGGGTGCGCGACCGCACCGAGGAGCTGACCCGGCTGAATTCCGAGCTGGCGCTGGCCAAGAGCGCGGCCGAGGACGCCAGCATCTCCAAGACGCGATTCCTGGCGGCAGCCAGCCACGACATCCTCCAGCCCCTGAACGCGGCGCGGCTGTATGTCACCAGCCTGGTCGAGCGCCAGCACAGCGGCGAGGAGACGCGGCTGGTCGAGAACATCGACGAATCGCTCCAGGCGATCGAGGAGATCCTCGGCGCACTGCTCGACATATCGCGGCTGGACGCCGGCGCGATGACGACCTCGATTTCGAGCTTCAAGATGGCCGATTTGATGCGCTCGCTGGAGATCGAGTTTGCGCCGATCGCGCGCGCCAAGAACCTCGAGCTCGCCTTCGTGCCCTGCTCGCTGCCGGTCGAGTCCGATCGGCTGTTGCTGCGGCGCCTGCTCCAGAACCTGATCTCCAACGCGATCAAATACACCCCGCGCGGACGCGTGCTGGTCGGCTGCCGCCGCCAGGGCCCTTCGCTGAAAATCTGCGTCTACGACACCGGCGTCGGCATCCCGCCGGTCAAGCGCGGCGAGATCTTCAAGGAATTCCACCGCCTCGAACAGGGCGCGCGGATCGCCCGCGGCCTTGGACTCGGCCTCTCGATCGTCGAGCGTCTTGCACGCGTGCTCAAGCACGGCATCGCCATCGACGGCAACAAGAGCGGCGGCTCGGTCTTCTCCGTGACGGTGCCGACAGCCAAGGCGATCACCCACACCGCTGCCGTCACCAGCGCGACGCCGCTGGCGCGTAGGCCGATCTCGGGCGCCCTCATCGTCTGCATCGAGAACGACGCGGCGATCCTCGACGGCATGCGCACGCTGCTCAAGGCCTGGGACGCCGAGGTGATCGCGGTCGCCGACCCCGAGGGCGCGATCGCCGCGATCGAAGGCGCGGGCCGCCGCGTCACCGGCCTGCTGGTCGATTATCACCTCGACCGCGGCAACGGCATTGCCGCCATCCGCGAGATCCGCCGCCGCTTCGGCGACGGCATCCCTGCGATCCTGATCACTGCCGACCGCAGCCCCGCGGTGCAGGTCGCCGCGCGCGAGGAAAATGTCGCGGTGCTCAACAAGCCGGTGAAGCCGGCTTCGCTCCGCGCCCTGCTGGGACAGTGGCGCACGCAGCAGATGGTGGCGGCGGAGTAAGACGCGGTCAGTAGTCGGTCGAGACGCTGAGCGCGCGCCACTTCTCGAGCTCGTCGAGGCGTTGCCGGTCCGTCGCCGCGATGGCGTTCACGGCGTCGCTGCCGAACGCGATCCGCAGCGGTGGGCTGTCCATGTCGACGAGCTTCAGCACAAGTGCGGCGGCCTTCGCCGGATCGCCAGGCTGGCGGCCATCATAATCGCGCTGCATCCTGACGGCCGCGCCAACGACGGCATCGTACTCCGCCCGCCCTTCGCCGGTCGCATGCGCTGACTGCGCAAAGCCGGTACGGAAGCCGCCGGGTTCGACGATCGTCACGTGCACGCCGATCAACGCCATCTCGCGCGCCAGCGATTCCGAAAAGCCCTCGATGCCCCATTTTGCGGCTGAATAGGCCGCGCGTGCGGGGGCTCCGATCCGTCCGCCGACGGACGAGAACTGCACGATATGCCCGCGGCGCTGCCGGCGCAGCACGGGGATCGCCGCCTTGGTGACGATGATGGTGCCGAGCAGATTGACCTCGATCTGCTGACGGAACGAGGCCAGGCTCGTATCCTCGACCGATCCGAGATCGCCATAGCCGGCATTGTTCACGACCACATCGACGCCGCCGAACGCCTCCACGGCGAGGCCGATGGCCACTTGCGCGGCCGCCTCGTCAGTCACGTCGAGCGTTGCGAGCCGCAGTCTTTCCCCAAAGCGTTCCCGCATCGATTCGAGCGGACCGAGATTCCGGGCAGTGGCAACCACCCGGTGGCCCGCCGCAAGCGCGGCTTCCGTGATGGCGCGTCCGAGCCCGCGTGAGCTGCCGCTGATGAACCAGATCTTTGACACGGTGGGCTCCTGACCGCTCAGGGCGCAAGCCGGGTGAAGACGTAGTCGTGGCTCTTGGCGCGGGCGTCGTGGCAGGTGAAGCAGGTGCGGTGCTGGGCCTCGTCGACCGGCTTGCCATTGATGAAGCGGCCGAATCCCCAGCCGCCGGTGGACGCATATTTCCTGGAATCCTTGACCATCACCTGCACCGTGGTGGCCGCGCCGGGGATCGTCGCGGATGCGAATTCCGGTGACTGTTTCCGCTTCCACGCGCGCTTGACCAGAATGGTGCCATCGGGGAACGGAAGCTTGCCGGCCTGATAAGCGTCGATTGCCGTCTGGTTGCCGACAACGGCGCGAAGCTCGTCGAGTGGCGCCGCCTCCTCGGCGGGCGCGATCAGCTCCCACTGCTTGTAACCCGCAGGAATCGTGACGCCGAAGATCGGCGATGCGTCTGCCGTGTTGCCTTGTGCCGGCCCCTCGGCGAGAGCGATCGAGACCAAGTAGGGCACGCAAGTCAGGAGAACGACGAGAAGGAGCGCGGCAAGCGTGAGAGCCGTCGCATAAGAGCGCTTTTTCATTTCAGGTTCGATGGACGTCATGACGTTCCTTCATGCTGGGAGCGCGGCATAGCCTCGGTCCAGCCGCGCTGGACCGAGGCATCGAATGAACGCTCAGGCGCCGTCGGCGTCGATGACGGCCTTGGCGAAGGCTTGCGGCGCTTCCTGCGGCAGATTGTGGCCGATGCCGCCGGTGATCAGGCGGAAGTCGTACCGGCCTGAGAACCTCTTGGCATAGGCGCTGGGGTCGGGATGCGGCGCACCGTTGGCGTCGCCCTCCATCGTGATCGTCGGGACGCTGATCACCGGAGCTGCGGCGAGCTTCTTTTCGAGCTCCTCGTATTTCGCTTCGCCCTGGGCGAGCCCGAGCCGCCAGCGGTAATTGTGGATCGTGATGGCGACATGATCCTTGTTGTCCAGCGCCGCAGCGCTCCGGCTAAAGGTCGCGTCGTCGAACTTCCATTGCGGCGAGGCGAGCTTCCAGATCAGTTTTGCGAAATCATGCGTGTACTTCTCGTATCCGGCTCGGCCGCGCTCGGTCGCGAAATAGAACTGGTACCACCATTGCAGCTCGGCCGACGGCGGCAGCGGCGCGTTGCCTGCGGCCTGGCTGGAGATCAGATAGCCGCTGACCGACACCAGCGCACGGCAGCGATCCGGCCACAACGCAGCGATGATATCGGCGGTGCGCGCGCCCCAGTCGAACCCGGCGATAACAGCCTTCTTGATGTCGAGCTTGTCCATCAGCGCGATGATGTCGACGGCCATGGCGGCGGGCTCGCCGTTGCGCGGCGTCTCGCTGGAAAGGAAATGCGTCGAGCCGTAGCCGCGCAGGTACGGGATGATCACGCGATAGCCGGCCTTTGCCAGGATCGGCGCGACATCGACGAACGCGTGAATGTCGTAAGGCCAGCCGTGCAACAGGATCGCCACGGGACCGTTCGAGGGACCTGCCTCCGCATAACCGACATTGAGGGCGCCGGCGTCGATCTGCTTGATCGGACCGAACGACGCATTCGATGCGGACGACTTCGGCGCGTCCGTTTCGGCACGGGCGAGGTCGATGACACCGAGACCGACGGCGACGGTTCCCGCGGCGACGCCGAAAAATTTGCGGCGGTGCTGGTCGATGATCTGTTTCATGGTGGTGCTACCTTGTTGATAGTTGGTGATGTCCGTCAGATCAGCGCGACCGTGACGTCGATATTGCCGCGGACGGCCTTGGAATAAGGGCAGGTCTGGTGCGCCTCATCGACGATGCCGCGCGCGATCTCGCGGTCGAGGCCCGGCAGGCTGACGTTGAGGCGCGCGCTGAGCGAATAGGCGCCCTCGTCGAGCACGAGATCGATCTCCGCATCGATCGCGCATTTCCGGGGAAGCTCGATCTTGCGCTTGCGGGCAGCGATCTCCATCGCGCCTTCGAAGCAGGCCGACCAGCCGGCCGCGAACAATTGCTCAGGATTGGTGCCGATGCCTGTGCCGCCCGGCGGCGACAGCTTGACGTCGAGGCGGCCGTCGGAGCTGCGCGATATGCCGTCGTGTCGTCCGCCGCTGGTGTGGGTGCTGGCCGTGTAGAGCAATTTTGCCGCTTGCGTCATGAAGGTCTCCTTGCCGTCGCGCAACTGACTAGCAGCGGCGGCGGCAGGACTCCCGTTTGGACTTGTGAGAAGTTGTGAGGCCCCGGCGCACAGTCCCGCCACAAGGCCTGCATCAGCGGTCTGATGCCGATGCAGGTGCGGCCTTGCCGGATTGCGATCATCTGGCTATCCGGTCCGTTTGAAAGGACAACATTTCGCCATGACCGAGTCGGCCGGCACCGCAACGGGAACCCAATCGTTCGGGCCATTCACCGTGACATCGCATGAAAGGCTCGTGATGCGCGACGGCGTCGCGCTGCCGCTCGGCGCGAAGGCCTTCGACACGCTGATCGCGCTGATGTCGCGGCCAAACGAGGTCGTCAGCAAATGGGACCTGATGGCGCTGGTGTGGCCCGGGCTGACCGTCGAAGAAGCCAATCTGCGCTTTCACGTCGCAGCCCTGCGCAAGGCGCTCGGCGACGGCAAGGACGGCGCCCGCTACATCACCACGCTCTCCGGCCGCGGCTATTGCTTCGTGGCGCCGATCTCGAACGCGGAAATCGCGGCAGAGCGGCGTCCCGCGCAGCGGACGGAATTACCACCCGTCAAGCTGCCGAACCGGCTGCAACGGATGGTCGGGCGCGACGATGCGGTCGCCGCCGTCTCCAACAAGCTCATCGGCTCGCGCTTCGTCACGATCGTCGGCCCGGGCGGCGTCGGCAAGACCGCCGTTGCGGTGGCGATCGCGCACGACCTGCTCGAGACTTTCTCCGACGCCGCGCATTTCGTCGACCTCGCCGCGCTCAGCGATCCCGATCTCGTGATCACCTCGATTCTGCTGATGCTGGGCTTGCCGGCGCAGACCGACGATCCCCTGCCTGCACTGCTCGCGCATCTCGGGGACAAGCGGATGCTGCTGATCCTGGACAATTGCGAGCACGTCATCGCCGCCGCGGCGCCGCTGGCAGCCGAAATCTTTCACGCGGCGCCCCATGTCCATATCCTCGCCACGAGCCGCGAGGCCCTGCGTGTCGAGGGCGAGCAGGTTTATCGATTGGCGCCGCTCGCCGTTCCGCCTGACAATCCCGGGCTGACCGCGGCAGCCGCGCAAACTTATCCCGCGCTTCAGCTCTTCCTCGAACGTGCCATGGCCGGCGGCGCGCAGATCGCGCTCGACGATGCCAATGCCGCGATCGTCGCCGGTATCTGCCGCAAGCTCGACGGCATGGCGCTGGCGATCGAGCTCGCCGCCGGCCGGGTCGAGGCCTACGGCCTGGAGCAGACGGCCGCACTGCTCGACGAACGCCTCAATCTGCTCTGGCAGGGCCAGCGCACCGCGCCGCCGCGACAGAAGACGTTGCAAGCGACACTGGACTGGAGCTACGGGCTCCTGTCCGACACCGAGCGCCTCGTGCTGCGCCGGCTTGCCGTCTTCGCCGGTCACTTCACCATCGACGCCGCGCTCGAAATCGTGCCGGACGAGCGCGTCGACCGCTCGCGCCTGTTCGATGCCATCGACAGCCTGGTCGCCAAGTCGATGGTCGCGCCGCGACCGGTCGGCGCCATGATGCGCTACCGTCTGCTCGACACGACGCGCGCCTATCTGCTCGATATCGAGCCGAACGAGACCGCGCTTGCCGCCCGCCACGCAACCTACTACCGGCGATGGCTGGAGCAGGCCGGCACGACATGGGCGACCGTGCCGAGCGCCGACGAACGCGCGATCCATTTCTCCGCGCTTCACAACGTGCGCGCCGCGCTGGACTGGTGCTTCGGCACGGGCGGCGATGTCGGCATCGGCATTGCGCTCGCCGCCGCGGCGGCTCCGATCTTTCTCGCCATGTCGCTGCTGATCGAATGCCGGCGCTGGTCGGAACGGGCGCTGCTTGCGATCGATCCGCCCTCGCGCGGCAGCGCCGAGGAAATGCACATCCAGGCCGCCCTCGGATTGACCTTGATGTTCACGCGTGGCGGCAGCGAGGCTGCGCGTGCCGCCCTGAGCAGGAGCCTGGCGATCGCCGAGGCGCGCGGCGACGCGACGAACCAGCTCCAGCTGCTCGGCCGCATGCACATCTTCCATGAGCGGATGGGACAGTTCGACGCCGCGCTCGGTTATGCGCAGCAGAGCCTCACGGTCGCCGAGACGCTCGGCGATGCCGCCTCCATCGCGCTCGCCCATTCGCTGCTGGGTGTCTCCTTGCATCTGGCCGGCGAGCATCGCGACGCCCTGAGCATGCTGGAGGCCGCCTGGCACGGGCCGGGCACGGAGCGGATCAGCACGGTCCACGGCTTCGATCACCGCAACCGGGCCGGCATCTCGCTCGCGCGCGAGCTTTGGTTGCAGGGCCGGCCGGCGGCTGCGCGGCAACTGGCGCGGCAGACGGTCACCGAGGCCGCGCAGATGGACCATCCGATCACGCTCTGCATCGCGCTGATCTGGGCGGTCTCGATCGATCTCTGGAGCGGGGATCTCGACGGCGCGGAAGAGAACCTCGACCGCTTCATCGCACATGCCGAAACGCGCTCGATGGGCCCTTATCTCGCGGTCGGCCGCGGCGTCAAAGGCGAGCTGGCGATCCGGCGCGGCGACGCCGCTGGCGGCGTCGAGACGATACGGGCCTGTCTGCGAGAGCTCCACGACGCCGGCTACGAGCTGCTCACCACGACCTTCAACATCGCACTCGTGCATGGCTTGTTGGCGCTCGGGCAGATCGAGCGGAGCGCGCGCCTGATCGACGACGCGATCGGCCTCGTCGAGCAAGGCGGCGACCATCTCTACATGCCCGAGCTGCTGCGCATGAAGGGCAATGTGTTGCTGTCACTGCCGGAGCCGAACCGTGGAGAGGCCGAAAACCACCTGATGCAGTCGTTGGAACTGAGCCGTCGCAACGGTGCAAAAGCCTGGGAGCTGCGGGCTGCGATCGATCTCGCCGAGTTCCTTGCTGAACGTGGCCGGTGTGAGGAAGCGAAGCGGTTGCTGCAGTCGGCGCTCGAGGGCTTTGCCGAGGGCTCCGAAACTGCGGATATCAGGGCCGCCAAAAGGCTCCTGGGGTGACACAGGTTGGCAGTGCGCGCCGGAACGACGGGCTTATCCCGTCGGGGTGCCCTGCTTCCACTGGCCGCCGGCGATCTTCGCCGCGGCAATCACCGCCTGCGTGCGGCTCTCGACGCCGAGCTTTTGCAGGATCGCCGAGACGTGCGCCTTGATGGTGGCTTCGGAGACGCCGAGCTCATAGGCGATCTGCTTGTTGAGGAGGCCCTCCGACAGCATCATCAAGACCCGGACCTGCTGCGGCGTCAGCGTCACCAGGCGGTCACGCAGGCGCGTCATGTCGGGATCGGCGGCAGCCGATAGATCGGTGTCGGTGGGAACCCAGACGTCCCCCTCCATCACCTTGAGGATCGCGTCGCGCAAGGTCTCGACGCCGAATCGCTTCGGGATGAAGCCGGAGGCGCCGAAATCGAGCGAGCGGCGAATCGTGGCGCTGTCGTCGGAGGCCGAGACGATCACCACCGGGATGGCCGGGTACTGCGCGCGCAGATAGATCAGCCCGGAAAAGCCGGAGATCCCGGGCATCGAGAGGTCGAGCAGGACCAGATCGACGTCGGATGTCTGTTCCAGCAGCTTGGTGAGATCCTCGAACGATCCCGCTTCGTCGATCCTGGCCGAGGTCAGGACGCCCGCCACCGCTTGCCGCAACGCGTCGCGGAACAGGGGATGGTCATCGGCAATGACGAGATGGGTCGAAGGAGCGCTCATCGTTCTCTTGCTGGCATTCACACCGGGCCAGTAGGCCGGCCCGGGGCCTTGGTCAATTCTTTCCCGACCGGCCGTGGCATGCAAGTGGGCATTATCCCTTTGCGGGAACGGGGTTAACCCATGGTCGAGCGCGATCGTGCCGGATTGAAAGGTCCGCGGCGTCAGGTGCGCGTCAGTGCGCAAGGCCGAAAGTCGTATTGGGGCGGGTTTCACGCCGATGTTACCTTGGAGCCAAGACCTGGGTTGATCCGGCACGACCGGATATCCGGGGCGCGAGGAAACGCATTTCGGGGAGCGACTCAACATGTCGACAATGGCTGTGTCTCAAGCGGGCGCGGGAGGAATGACGAAGGACGAACGGTTCGTCATTCTCGCCTCCTCGCTCGGTACCGTCTTCGAGTGGTACGACTTCTACCTCTACGGTTCGCTGGCCGGCATCATCGGCGCGCAGTTCTTCTCGGCCTATCCGCCAGCAACCCGCGACATCTTCGCGCTGCTGGCCTTCGCCGCGGGCTTCCTCGTCCGTCCGTTCGGCGCCATCGTGTTCGGGCGCGTCGGCGACATCGTCGGCCGCAAATACACCTTCCTCGTCACCATCCTGATCATGGGTCTGTCGACCTTCATCGTCGGCCTGCTGCCCAATGCGGCGACCATCGGCATCGCGGCCCCGATCATCCTGATCGCGCTGCGCCTCGCCCAGGGCCTGGCGCTCGGCGGTGAATATGGCGGTGCGGCGACCTATGTCGCGGAGCACGCGCCGAACGGCAAGCGCGGCTATTACACCTCGTTCATTCAGACGACCGCCACGCTCGGCCTGTTCCTGTCGCTGCTGGTGATCCTGTTCACTCGCAGCGCGATCGGCGAGGCCGATTTCGCGGCCTGGGGCTGGCGCATCCCGTTCCTGGTCTCGGTGCTGCTGCTCGGCATCTCGGTCTGGATCCGGCTCCGCCTCAGCGAATCCCCGATCTTCCAGAAGATGAAGGACGAGGGGAAGAGCTCGAAGGCGCCGCTGACGGAAGCCTTCGGCAACTGGCAGAACGGCAAGCTCGTTCTGCTCGCGCTGCTCGGCGGCGTGATGGGCCAGGGCGTGGTCTGGTACACCGGCCAGTTCTACGCGCTGTTCTTCCTGCAATCGATCCTGAAGGTCGACGGCTATACCGCTAACCTCCTGATCGCCTGGTCGCTGCTGCTCGGCACCGGCTTCTTCATCGTGTTCGGCGTGCTCTCCGACAAGATCGGCCGCAAGCCAATCATCCTCGGGGGCTGTCTGATCGCCGCGCTGACCTTCTTCCCGATCTTCAAGATGATCACCACCAACGCCAACCCGGCGCTGGAAAAGGCGATCGAGTCGGTAAAGGTCGACGTGATGGCGGATCCCGCGGGTTGCGGCGACCTGTTCAACCCGGTCGGCACCCGCGTCTTCAGCGCGCCTTGCGACACCGCACGCGCCTACCTGTCGGGCGCGTCGGTCAGGTACTCGACCGTGCCCGGCCCGGCCGGCTCCGGCGTGAAGGTGGTGGTCAACGGCAAGGACATCGCCTACGCCAACGCCAAGGACGGCAATCCCGCGCTGCTCGCCGCAGTGCAGGCAGCTGGCTATCCGAAGCCGGGCGATGCGGGCATCGTGAAGATGTCGCATCCGTTCGACATCTTCCGTCCGCAGGTGGCCGCGACCGTCGGGCTGCTGTTCATCCTGGTGATCTTCGTCACCATGGTGTACGGCCCGATCGCCGCGATGCTGGTCGAACTGTTCCCGACCCGCATCCGCTACACCTCGATGTCGCTGCCCTACCACATCGGTAACGGCTGGTTCGGCGGCCTGCTGCCCGCGACCGCGTTCGCGATCGTGGCTTCTACAGGCGATATCTATGCGGGTCTCTGGTATCCGGTCATCTTCGCATCGATTACCGTCGTGATCGGCTTCTTCTTCCTGCCCGAGACCAAGGACGTCGACATCAAGGCGACCTGATCGACAGCAGCGATCGACAATACGAACCGGCCGCGGTCTCCGCGGCCGGTTTTGTTTTGGGATCAGTGATTGCTGCCGATGAATTGCAGCACCACCTCGCGCCGGTGCGGGCGCCTGCGGTGCTCGATCAGGTAGATCGCCTGCCACGTACCGAGCGCGAGCTTGCCGTTCAGGATCGGGACCTGAAGCGAGGCCCCGGTTAGCATCGTCTTGATATGCGCCGGCATGTCGTCCGGTCCCTCGGTGTCGTGCGTCCAGCCGCCGTTTTCAGGCGCGAGCCTGGACAGCGACGTGGTGAGATCGACGAGCACGGACGGATCGGCGTTCTCCTGGATCGTCAGCGAAGCCGAGGTGTGCCGGATGAACAGCGTCAGCGCGCCATCGCGCGCCTGAACCTCATTGATGAACTTCGCGGCTTCGCTGGTGAGATCCGTGAAGCCGCGGCCGGGCGTCTGCACGGTCAGCAGTGACGATGCGACGGTGGTGGCTTGCACCGACGATGGCGCCGAGCGCGTGACGGATTTGCCTGATGTCATGAAAGATCTCTCAACTCGGAATGCCGCCGTAGGGTGGGCAAAGGCGCGTAGCGACGTGCCCACGTCTTCTAACGTCACGGTGGAAACATGGTGGGCACGGCGTAAGAACGCCTTTGCTCACCCTACGGCAGCTCAACGCATGGATAGCGCGAAGAGGTCCTCAAATCTTCCCCGAGACGTCCTTCTGCACGCGGTTGGCCATGTCGATCAGCCGGCGCCAGGCCTTTTCCAGGAACGACATCACCCGATCGACATCCTGGTCGCTGGGCAGCGGAATCTCGATCTTGCGGTCCCCCTCGGCGACCTTCGGGTCCTTCTTGAGCGGA
This sequence comes from Bradyrhizobium sp. 613_E4_N2_2, assembly GCF_052075995.1. Classification (NCBI taxonomy): domain Bacteria; kingdom Pseudomonadati; phylum Pseudomonadota; class Alphaproteobacteria; order Hyphomicrobiales; family Nitrobacteraceae; genus Bradyrhizobium; species Bradyrhizobium sp. 613_E4_N2_2. The sequence goes on along the minus strand of NZ_CP197234.1, from coordinate 892,910 downwards.
TCGGATTTCGGCAGCGCCTCGTCGATCTTGCCGGACACGGTCGGCCCCGCCGCGATCTGCCCCTTCAGCTTCTCGACTTCGGCCTGGAGCCGGCCGATCTCGGCGTCGAGCGCGGTGCGTTCGTCGGGCACCGCGTAACAGGCCCAGCCGGCGCCATTCCTGCTGCAGGTCGATACCGTGCCGGTGCGGGTGTCGAGCCGCAGCACGCCTTCGGGGATGGGCGTCATGCTGTAGCGGCCGTTTTCGCTGTCGGGCGCGGACTGTGCGGTAACCAGGCCGCCGCCGATGGTCATCATCGCGGCGAATACCGCCGCTGCAAGCCATGATGCTGTGGATGAATTTGCTGGTCTCATCGCGCTCTCCGCCATGGCGCTTCTGTGGCTCTCTTCAATTCTACACCGCGGCGAGGCGATCTGCCGCCCAAAACGCGCCACCGATATCAACGATCGCGGCAATCCCTTTGATCCCGCCGGCAGGACGAAATGGTGGTCGCATTCGCCGATCATGAAGAGAGCTGCTGCGGTGCGGCGTCACGCTGTGTGCAGCGTTGCCGGGCGCGCCAATATCATCAAGTAAATCAGATACATAATAGAACGCGACGCAATCGTGACTTGGCTTGACTTGATTATGGGCCATCAGTATGGTCCGCGCGGCTTTTGAGGGTGGCGGGCGTAATTTCCATTCAGCCGCGGCGTTTCGGGTCTTCGTTGCATGACACAGGGCACGGGACACGGCGAGAATGGGGATCGCGATAGATCGTCCGAGGAAGCTGCGCTTTCCGAACGGCTCGGAAATCTTGATCAGCGGTTGTCCGAATTCCGGGACCGACGAATCAAGACCGAGCAACCCGCAGGTGACGGTGAAGACAGAGCGGCCAGAGCTTCGGCGATGGCGCTTGGTTTCCGGTTATCCTCCGAGTTGGTCGCCGGGGTCGTTGTCGGAGCGGGGATTGGCTGGGGTTTCGACCGCTTGCTGTCGACGTCGCCTTTCGGATTTATCGTGTTCCTGCTGCTGGGCTTCGTGGCCGGCGTGGTGAATGTGGTGAGAACGGCAGGCGCGGGTCAAAACAGGCGCGGTGATTCTTAAGCGATCCGCACCAACAGAGGAATGATCGTGCCGGCCATGCCGGTACGGGCCGGCCCGGCCGGCAGACCGAGACCCGCCGGCATTGCCCGGCAGACCAAGAGATGCCGCGCTGATGAAAATCGACCCGATCCACCAGTTCAACATCGAGCCTCTCTTCACCCTGGGCCATATCGGCAATCACACGATCGCCTTCACCAATTCGTCGCTCTACATGCTGGTGGCGGTGGCGATCATCTCGTTCCTGATGCTTGCCAGTGGCACGCAGCTGGTTCCCGGGCGCCTCCAGTCGGTCGCCGAGATCTCCTACGAATTCGTCGCCTCGACCATCCGTTCGACGGCCGGCGCGGAAGGCATGAAGTTCTTCCCGCTGATCTTCTCGCTGTTCATGTTCATCTGCGTCTCGAACCTGGTCGGCATCATCCCCTATACCTTCACGATCTCGAGCCATCTGATCGTGACGGCCGCGCTCGCGCTTTTGGTCTTCTTCACCGTGCTGATCTACGGCGTCGCCAAGAACGGCCTGAAATTCTTCTCGATCTTCGTGCCTCACGGCGTCCCCGGCTACATCCTGCCGCTGGTGATGTTCATCGAGATCCTGTCGTTCTTCCTGCGGCCGGTCTCCCACAGCGTCCGTCTGTTCGCCAACATGCTGGCCGGCCACATCGCGCTCAAGGTTTTCGCGGGCTTCGTCGCCATGCTCGGCTTCTCGCTCGGCGCGCTCGGCTGGGTCGGCGGCGTGCTGCCGCTGGCGCTCACGGTCGCGCTGTACGCTCTCGAGATTCTGGTCGCGTTCCTGCAGGCCTATGTGTTTGCGATCCTGACCTGCATCTACCTGAACGACGCCATTCATCCGGGACACTGAGCGGTCCGGGGAATTTCCACCCACAACCCAATCTTTCTTCCAAGGAGTCTAAAATGGATCCGGCAGCAGCAAAACTTATCGGCGCGGGCATCGCATGCATCGGCATGGGCGGCGCGGGCGTCGGCGTGGGCGTGATCTTCGGCAACTACCTTGCCGCGGCCGTTCGCAATCCGTCGGCCGCTCAGGGCCAGTTCGGCAACCTGATCTTCGGCTTCGCCGTGACCGAAGCGCTTGGCATTTTCTCGCTGCTGATCGCGCTGCTGCTGCTGTTCGTTCCGCTCTGAGGACGATGTTTCGCGCCGCTTCGACCGAAGCGGCGCGCATGACGGCAACAGGAGTAATCCATGGCTGAGAGTCATGGCGGGGCGAAAAGTCCGGCGGCGGGCGCCCACACCGAGTCCGAAGGCGGTCACGGTGGCGGTTTTCCGCCTTTCGAGAGCGGCACCTATGCTTCACAGCTGGTGTCACTCGCGATCTTCTTCGTCGCGCTTTACGTGATCGTGTCCAAGCTCGCTCTGCCGCGCGTCGGCGGTGCGATCGAGGCACGTCAAAACAAGATCGAGGGTGACCTCGCCGAAGCGCAGAAGCTGAAGGACCAGTCCGACGCGGCGCTGAAGGCCTATGAGGGTGAGCTTGCTTCGGCACGTTCGCGCGCGCAGGCGATCGGCAACGAATCCCGCGACAAGGCGAATGCGCAGGCGGAAGCCGAGCGCAAGGCGCTTGAAGAGCAACTGGCGGTCAAGCTCGCCGAGGCGGAAAAGACCATCGCCTCGACCCGCACGACGGCCATGAGCAACGTCCGCGGCATTGCGGCCGATGCGGCAGGCCAGATCGTGCAGCAGCTCACCGGTATCGTTCCGGACGCAGCCTCGGTCAGCACTGCCGTTGACGCGTCCTTGAAGGGTTAGTCGATATGTTCTTCGATCCTGAAACCTGGGTCGCCATCGCCTTCGTGATCCTGATGGTCCTGTTCGGCTATCTCGGGGTCTTCAAGAAGGTGACGACTGCGCTCGACCACCGCGCCGACCGCATCAAGGCCGAGCTCGACGACGCGACGCGCCTCAAGCAGGAAGCGGCCAAGGTGCTCGCCGACTACAAGGCGCGCAGCGCCACGGCCGAGCGCGAGGCTGCCGACATCATCGCCAACGCCAAGTCCGAAGCCGAGCGCATCGCGACCGAGGCCAAGGCGAAGATGGAAGACTTCGTCGCCCGCCGCACCAAGACCGCGGAGAGCAAGATCGCGCTCGCCGAGGCCCAGGCGGTGGCCGATGTCCGCGCCGCAGCCGCGGAAGCCGCCGTCCAGGCCGCCTCCACGATCCTGTCGCAGTCGGTCAAGGGCCAGGTCGCCGACGACCTGCTCGCCAAGGGCATCAACGAGGTTCGGCAGAAGCTGAACTGAGGGGTTTCGCCTCACCAATCAAAAAGCCGGCGCGCGAGCGCCGGCTTTTTTGTTGGGCAGGCCTGTAGCCGCAAATCAGGTGTCATCACCCGCGAAGGCGGGTGATCCAATATTCCAGAGACAGCAATGGGATACGGAGAAGCCGCGGCGTACTGGATGCCCCGCCTTCGCGGGGCATGACAGCGAAGCTATTTCTTCTTCGGCCTTGCCTTTGGCTCGGGCGAGAGCGCCTGCGGGTCGAAGCCGACATAGAAGATGTAGGAATCGGCGATCTTGGCCGAGGGCACCGGATAGGCCAGATCCTCGGCGATGAAGGTGAAGGGCACGCTGCCGCCCTCCGACATCTCGACCGTGGTCCGGTACGCCTTCGAGGCGATCACCTTCTCGCCGACGCCGCCCTGCACCACGGCAATGCGCAAGGGCACCTCGACGGTCGCAGGCGCACCGGCGGGACCGGCGATGACACGGCCCTGGATGCCGATCCGGGCCGTGATATCGCCGCCATTCCGGGTACATTCACGCGCCATCTTGGTGATCGTGGCCTGGAAGCGGATCTCATTGCCGACGGCCGGCTTGCCGGCGGCGCCGACCGCGTAGGTCGAGGCCCCGGCGCGCACCGTGACCTGCGGACAATCGACGTCGTCGGCCGCCGGCTGGCCGGGTGCCGGCGCCGGCGCGGGCTGGGCCGGCTCGTCGGACTTGCCGCCGAACAGGCTCTTGAAGCGGTCGGTGAGCGACTGGGCCGCCACCGGCGAGACGGCGGCGAGGGCAACCGACAACGCCAGCGCGATCCCCGTACCCCGCCGCAACGCATTCCGCGATGACCGAAGCTTCTTCACCATCAACGCCCATACTCCATGACCATCCTCCAGCCGATCGCCGGCCGGCCAGCGGTTTATATCGCCAAAATCGGCGAACCCAAGGCAGCAAACAAGGAGACTTTGGCAGCACGAGCGGCAGCTCAGCCGCGGAAATCCTCGTGCAGCAGGCCGAACAGCAGGTGGTCCTGCCAGACCCCGTTGATGCAGAGATAGCGGCGCGCCAGGCCCTCGCGGGAGAAGCCGCACTTCTCCAGCACCCGGATCGACGGCGCATTGGTCGGGATGCAGGCGGCCTCGACCCGGTGCAGATTGAGCTCGCCGAACAGCGTCGGCAGCAGCACCCGGAGCGCCGCCGTCATGTAACCGCGATGGGCATGAGGCTTGCCGACCCAATAGCCGATGGTGCCGGCCTGGACGATGCCACGGCGGACATTGGCGAGCGTGATGCCGCCAACCATGGCGCCATCGAGCTCACGGAAGATCAGGAAGGGATAGGAGCGGTCCGCGGCGATGTCCTCGGAATAGCGCCGCAGGCGGCGGCGGAAGCCGGACCGGGTCAGGTCATCCGACGGCCAGATCGGCTCCCAGGGCGTGAGATAGTCGCGGCTGGACTCGCGCAAATGCGCCCACTGTATGAAGTCCGACATCTGCGGCGCGCGCAGCAACAGGCCGTTGCCGCGCGGCGCGAGGGCGGCGGGTCCACTGGATGGCAGGCGAAACAGGGCCATGGTGATGCTTCCCGGGGCAGATCAGCCCGTGCGCGGCTCCTAATGCAGCCGCGCCTTGGCACGTGCCCGGGTCAATCCTTCCGCAAAAGATACCGCCGTGTCCAGACCCCTGCCACTGCCCAATGCGACAACTGCAGGGCGGCTCCGCGAAAGCAGCGCACGCGCGGCATCCCGGGTTGATTCGACGCTGACGGCGTCGATCCGGGCCACCAGTTCCTCGACCGTCTGCGGCCGGCCATAGGCCAGCACATGCCGGGCCAGCTGCTCGGCGCGGGACGAGCAGCTCTCCAGCGCCATCAGGAGGCCCGCCTTCATCTGCGCCTTGGCCCGCGCGATCTCGGCCTCGGTCAGCGTCTCCACCGAATCATTCATGATATCGACCACGACCTCCATCATCTCCGGCGCGTCGGCCGGATCGGTGCCGGTGTAGAGGCCGAAGAAGCCCGTGTCGGTGTAGGGCGCGTGGAACGAGTAGATGGAGTAGCAGAGGCCGCGCTTCTCGCGCACCTCCTGGAACAGCCGCGACGACATCCCGCCGCCGAGGATGTTGGTGAAGACCTGGAGCGAGAATAACGACAGATCGCTCTGCGGCACGCCTTCCAGCGCCAGCGTCAGATGCGCCTGCTCGAGCTCGCGATGCACCACCTTGGCGCCGCCCTTGCCGAACTGGGCGGCTTGCGGCTTCGGACCCGGCGTCCCTTCGAAGCTCGCAAAGCGCTTCTCGACCTCGGCGACGACCTGCTTGTGATTGACCGCGCCGGCTGCCGCCACCACCATGTCGGGGCCGCGATAATGCGTCGACAGATAGCCGCGCAGCATGTCGCGGTTGAAGGCGCGCAGGGTCTTGGCGGTGCCGAGCAGCGAGCGGCCCATCGGCTGGTCGGGATAGCAGAGCTCGTTGAGATGCTCGAACACGACGTCGTCGGGCGTGTCCTGCGCGGCACCGATCTCCTGCACGATGACGTTCTTCTCGCGCTCGAGCTCGTCGGGCTCGAAAGCGGGATTGGCGAGGATGTCGGCGAGTACGTCGAGCGCGAGCGGCACGTCGGCCTTCAGCACCCGCGCATAATAGGACGTGGTCTCGGTCGAGGTGCCGGCATTGAGGTCGCCGCCGACCGCCTCGATCTCCTCGACGATCTCGCGCGAGGAGCGCTTGGTCGTGCCCTTGAACGCCATGTGCTCGAGCAGATGCGAGATGCCGTGCTCGTTCGGCTTCTCGTCGCGCCCGCCAACGCCGGCCCAGACGCCGAGCGCCGCGGTCTCGAGATGGGGCATCTCGTCGGTGACGACGGTCAGGCCGGAGGCAAGCTTGGACATCTCGACACTCATCCGGCAACTCCCTGTTTTGCGGCCCGACTGACCGACAGCACGAACCGCTCGACCTCGGCCTGATCGTTCTTCATCACCTTCATGTGTTCGGATTTGGTCATGAGACCGTCGAGCCAGGCGGGCAATTGCGGCCGCTGGCCGCAGGCTGCCTCGACCGCATCGGGGAATTTGGCCGGATGGGCGGTGGAGAGCACGATGCTGGGCACCGTCGTATCGGTGGTGTCGCGGTCAGCGACAGCAAGCGCGACCGCGGTATGGGGATCGACCAGCTCGCCCGCCTCGCGCCAGGCGGCGCGGATCGCGGCTGCGGTTTCGGTCTCGTCGGCCCGGCCGGCGTCGAATTCTTCACGGATTGCGGCCAGCATCGCGTCAGGCAACACGAAGCGCCCCGACTGCTTCAGCGAGTCCATCAGACGGCGCACGCCGGCCGCATCGCGCCGGCCGGCCTCGAACAGCAGCCGCTCGAAATTCGAGGAGATCTGGATGTCCATCGATGGCGACGCGGTGGCGTGCACCTCGCGCACCTCGTAGATCCCGGTCTTGAGCGTGCGCGCCAGGATGTCGTTGACGTTGGCGGCGATGCGCAGCGTGCGCACCGGCAGCCCCATCCGCTTGGCGACATAACCGGCAAAGATGTCGCCGAAATTTCCGGTCGGCACGACGAAATCCACCGTGCGCGCCGGCGCGCCGGCGGCGACGGCGGAGGTGAAGTAGTAGACCACCTGGGCGACGATGCGCGCCCAGTTGATGGAGTTGACGCCGGAGAGCGAGGTCGCATCGCGGAAGCGATGGTTGTTGAACATCCCCTTCACGAGCGCCTGGCAGTCGTCGAAATTGCCCTCGATGGCGAGCGCATGGACGTTGGCCGCGCCCGTGGTCGTCATCATCCGCTGCTGCACTTCGGAGATGCGGCCGTGCGGGAACAGCACGATGAGATCGACATTCTCCAGGCCCGCGAACGCGTCGACCGCGGCGCCACCGGTGTCGCCGGAGGTCGCGACCACGATGGTGGTGCGCTGGCCGCGCTTGGCGAGCACGTGGTCCATCAGCCGCGAGATCAACTGCATCGCCACGTCCTTGAAGGCGAGCGTCGGACCGTGGAACAGCTCCAGCACGAATTGATGCGGCGTCATCTGGCGCAGCGGCACCACCGCCGGATGGCGGAAGGTGGCATAGGCCTCGTTCGCCATGCGGCCGAGCTCGGCATCCGAAATCTCGCCGCCTGCGAACGGACGGATCACGTCGACTGCGACCTCCCAATAGGGGCGGCCGAAGAAGCCAGCGATGGCCTCGGTCGAGAGCTGGGGCCAGGTCACTGGCACATACAGGCCGCCGTCACGGGCAAGCCCAGTCAGCATCACGTCACAGAAGCCGAGTTCTGGGGCCTCACCCCGGGTCGAGATATAGCGAGTCAAACTGCCCTCCAAAGGCCGGCCGGCCTTGAGCCAGATCCATAAGCCTTTGATTTCATGAAACTACTTGTTAACGGCCAGAGGCGTTGGGCCACCATAAAGTGTTTTGCGGCATCGGGAAACCGCTTCCCGCCTGTGCCCCGCTCAACGAAAAAGGGCTGCGGCGATGCCGCAGCCCTCTCTTGGAAGGTCTGTCGTTGATATGTGCAGACCCGGTTTGCCTCGTGCGGGTTGCCGGCCCGCCAAAACTGTCGGCCAAGTTCTCGGCGCCCGTCACGAAATCGTCAAGAGCCAAAACGGCGGGGGCAAGAAAATGTTCCTATTTTTCCCGGCGCGTTACGAGTTTCGCAAAGGCATCCCTGCGAGCGCTCGCGCACCATTGCCGCTTTTTCCCGAAATTTCGGGTGGTTCAGGAACGAATAGCACTCCGGCCCATTGTGTCGGCGGATGGTGTCGGCGCTGTCCATGCATTGCCCGGCTAAGCGTCGAGACCCGATCCGCCCGGCCGGACCGGCTGCATCCTGGAGCAGCCGGTTCGGTGCCGGGCCGCAAGTGCGCGGGCGTCAGCTCATCCCGATTTCGACCGCGATCCTGATCAGGTCGGAATGGTTCTTGGCGCCGAGCTTCTGCTTGAGCAGGGACGTGGTGTTGGCGACCGTCTTGTAGGAGATGCCGAGCGCCTCGGCGACCTCGACGATCTTGTCGCCACGGCCGAGCAGGCGGAGAATCTCGAGCTCCCGCGGCGTCATCTGCGAGGCCGGATTGGCCTTGATCGCCGCACCGGAGAACGTGACCGCCTCCGCGAGCTGCGGCGAGATGAAATTGTCGCCGGCGACCACCTTGCGCACCGCCTTGAGCAGAATCCGGGGATCGTCGCCCTTGGAGACATACCCCTGCGCGCCAAGCTCGACCGCCCGCACCACGAAGGCCGGATCGTCGTTCATGCTGAACATGATGATCTTGGCATCAGGGTCGTCCTTGCGGATCCGCCGCATCAGCTCGAAGCCGGAGACGTCGGGCAGGCTGATGTCGATGACGGTGACGTCGGGCCGCTTGCTGATATAGGCGCGATGCCCGGATTTGGCGTCGGTCGCCTCGTCGATACGGATCGAGTGGTCGGACGCGAAAAGGGTGCGGCATCCTGACAGCACCACGGGATGGTCGTCGACGATCAGAACTCGGGTCGCCGGTTTGGCGGTATCTTGCATCGCGCGCTCTCTTGTTTTTCGACTCATAGACCGACGGGAACAAATGGAAAGAGCAAATCCCGTCAATGCGCGTTAGAATTGACCTAATGTGGCAGCGGCTCTCATTCAGAACACAATTGTTTCTTCCGCTCGGCTTGAGCTTCCTCGCCGCACTGGTCATGGGCGGCGTGCTGCTCCAGAGCTTCGCGACGGGGCAGCTTGCCGACGAGAATGAGCCGGGCCGACGCTCGACCCGGACGGTCGCCGAGGCCCTCAACAACAGCCTGAAGGCCTCGGACGACCCGCGGAAGATACTCGATGCATTTGTCCATTCTTTGGACAGCTCCTCGGATATTCAATTCCGTTCAGTGGAAGCAGGTCCCGCCCCCTCTCCAAAGGACAGCCTGCGTGATCTGCATGGCGTGCCGCATTGGTTCGTGGACCTGATCGCCATCCCGGAGATGGACGCAGCATCTCCCGTCATCATCGACGGCAGGCGCGTCGGCGACATCGTGTTCATGCCGGACCTGTCAGCCGATCTGTTCGAGAAATGGATCGGCTTCCTGGCGCTGACGAGCCTCATCGCCGTGCTGATGATGCTGACTGGGACAATTGCCTATCTCTTTGCGGGATCGGTGCTGCGTCCCCTGCAAGATCTCGGCGCGGGCCTCACGCGAATCCGGCGCGGCGATTATGCAACGCCTATCCCGGTCGCAGGACCGCAGGAGATCCGGCAGAGCTGCGAGGAAGCCAATGCGCTGGCGATGACGCTCGCGCAATTGAGTCAGGATAATCGCGACCTGCTGCACCGCCTGGTGTCGCTCCAGGACGACGAGCGGCGCGATCTCGCGCGCGAGCTGCACGACGAGCTCGGACCGCTATTGTTCGGCATCCGCGCCAGCACGATCGCGCTGAGCGAGGCCTCGGGAAATCTCGGCAACCCGGCGCAGGAGGTGATGCGATCTGTCGAAGCGCTCCAGCAGACCAACCGCCGCATCCTCGACCGGCTGCGGCCGCTTTACATCGAGGAATTGGGGCTCAAGACCAGCGTGCAGACGCTGCTCCAGAACTTTCGCAGACAGGCGCCGCATATCAGCCTGACGGCCACGATCGATCCTGGCCTGAACGAGATCGACCGACCGCTGGCCCAGACCGTCTATCGCCTGATCCAGGAGGCGCTGACCAACGTGCTGCGCCACGCCGGGGCGAACAATGTCCATGTGCTGGCGACCATGGCCGGCAAGGTGCTCACGATTGAGATCTCCGACGACGGCGGCGGCTTTCCCGCCGACAACGTCTTCGGCCGCGGCCTGACGGGCATGCACGAGCGCGTGCGCGCGCTCAGCGGATCGCTGTCACTGCTGCGCGCCGACGAGCGCACCTATGTACGCTGTCGCCTGCCGGTCGAGACGGCGCGGGACGAGCCGGCTGCCGGCTAGCTAGCACGCACCATCGGCATGCGGAGTCTGCTCCGCCGGCTCGCACATGGTGCTGTAGATCTTGCCTTCGGGACTGAAGCGAAACGAGGCGTGGATACGCAGCGAGCCCGCGACGGAATATTCGAGATCGATGCCATGCGGCACTGGATTGATCTCCTCCAGACCGAAGCCTGCCGACGAGAAGGTGCTGAGCCGCGGTCCCCAGTAGGTTTCGAGCTCGCGCCGCCCGCGATAATGTCGCTTGCCGTTGCACATGCATTCGACCCGGGCGTCGTCCGCATAGAGATCGAGGAGCGTCGCGAGGTCGCCCTTCCGGCAGGCGTCCACCCAGTCGACGACAATTCCCATCTGGTCGAAATCGCTCACACCAAAATCCTGTCTGCCGCGAAAAATTTGCGTGCGGCTTAGGACCACCCTCGTGAATATGTCCTGAATAATAAACCCCGGGCGATACCGGGTTCCCTCCGGGAGCCTACGGAAATTTTCAGGCCGGACGCCGCCCCCTCGCCCAGACCCCGAATGCGATCAGCACCGCGCCGGCGAGCGCGAACCAGGTGATGGCGTATTGCAGATGATCGTCCTTCAGATGGACGTCGAGCGGGCCGGGACGCGGAATGCCGTTCTCGGGGACGGGTTGCTCGAGATCGACGTAGAACGGTGCGACCGTGCCCCAGCCGAGCGCCCGGGACATGGCGAGATGATCGCGGGTGAACCACAGCCGTTTGTCACGCTCAGCGTCAGGCATCAGCACGCTGGCTGTTTCGGGGAAACGGACGTAGCCGGTCAACATCGCCGGCTTGTTGGTAATGAGTCGCGCGACCGCCCGATCCTGCAGGGCGCGGTCCTGTTGGGTGTTCGGCACGAAGCCCGCGTTGACCGCGACCATATCGCCGCCAGGCAGCCGTGCGGGAAGGAAAGCCCAGGTGCCGGGGCCGGAAATGTCGGAGCGGATGGCGGAGCCGGAACTGTAGACCATCGCATCCAGACGGGACTCGTAGGTCGCCGTAAATGTGACCCGACGGAATTCGTCCCGCTCCGGCGTCAGCGTGCTCCATTGCGACGGCGGCGGCAACGCAACAGGTGCCGCCGCGAGACGCTCGGTCAATGCGGCGATCAACTGATGTTTCGCGACGCGGCGCTGCAATTGCCAGACGCCGAGCGCGACCAAGACGGCGGCCAGGAAAAGCGTGAACAGCGCGAAGCCGGCCACGCGGGGCTTGCGCGCGGTCTCGTTCATTTCGCGCGGTCGACCAGCCGGCCCGGCGCCGCCTTGTGGTGGAATTGCAGCGCGATCAGCAGCGACTTCATCGCGCGCAGCGGCAAGAGCGTGGTCACGAGGATCAGCGGCAGCCACAGCGCGGCATGCAGCCAGTACGGCGGCTGGTATTTGACCTCGACGATCAGCGCGCACGCAACGACGATCCCGCCGGCCAGCATGATGATGAAGATCGCAGGACCGTCGCCGGTGTCGATGAAGGCATAGTCGAGGCCGCAGCGGTCGCAGCTGGGCGCGAGCGTCAGGAAACCCGCATAGAGCTTGCCCTGGCCGCAGCGCGGGCACTTGCAGGCAAGCCCGCGCAGCGCGCTTTGCAGGACGGTCGTCTCGGGCTCGGATGGGCCGGTGGTATCGTTCATGATGACGGACTCTAGAGCATTATCGGTTCTGATTGAATCAGAACCGAAGCTCCAGACTCTTGTTTTGACGCGTTCTCTTCACGCGAACCGGTATCCACTTCGCTCGAAAACGCTCAATCACGGTTTCCGCCAAGCTTCCGGCGGCCCAAAAGCGAAAGGGCGGCCCTGCGGCCGCCCTTTCTGATCGGTCCAATGCGGCTCAGTGCGCGCCGTGGGCCATGGTCTCGGCGCCGTGTCCCCACACATAGATGCAGAGGAACAGGAACAGCCAGACCACGTCGACGAAGTGCCAGTACCAGGCGGCGAACTCGAAGCCGAGGTGCTGTGTCGGGGTGAAGTGGCCGGCATAGGCGCGGAACAGGCAGACCAGCAGGAAGATGGTGCCGACCAGCACATGGAAACCGTGGAAGCCGGTCGCCATGAAGAAGGTCGCGCCATAGACGTTGCCGCCGAACGAGAACGCCGCGTGGCTGTACTCATAGGCCTGCACGCAGGTGAAGAGCGCGCCGAGCACGACGGTGAGGATCAGGCCGTATTTCAGGCCCTGGCGATCGTTCTCGAGCAACGCGTGGTGCGCCCAGGTCACGGTGGTGCCCGACGTCAGCAGGATCAGCGTGTTCAGGAGCGGCAGATGCCAGGGATCGAAGGTCTCGATGCCATGCGGCGGCCAGGTGCCGGGCACGGCGCAGGCGCCAGCCGCGGTGCCGAGACCGCAGCCGAACACGGCGTCGCGTGTGGCGTGGACGGCGTCGGCCGGGAACAGCGCCGCGTTGAAATAGGCCCAGAACCAGGCGACGAAGAACATCACCTCGGAGGCGATGAACAGGATCATGCCGTAGCGGTGATGCAGCTGCACGACGCGGGTGTGATCGCCCTTGTACTGGGCTTCCCTGATCACATCGCCCCACCAGCTCACCATGGTGTAGATCACGCCGACGGTGCCGGCACCGAAGATGATCGGCGCGGCCGAGAACATGTGGTGCATCCAGGTGATCGCGCCGACCGCCATGACGAAGGCCGAGATGGAGCCGACGACGGGCCACGGGGAGGGATCCACCAGGTGGTAGTCGTGATGCTTGGTGTGCGCCGTTGCCATTTGCGGTCTCTCTCCTCAATCCCGTGCCTGTCCGGCACTTATCCCCTTGTGTCCGACCCCCGCGGCATGAGCCCGGCGGTCAGAGATTTCCCTTGCGTTTGTCGTCCTCGCCCGACGCCAGCGGCTTCACCACGGGATCGCGCACCGGATAGAACGTGTAGGACAACGTGATCGTGTTCAGCCCGTCGTTCTCGTGATCGTCGGCGATCGACGGATCGACGTAGAACACGACCGGCATCTCGCGCTTCTCGCCCGGCGCCATGGTCTGTTCGGTGAAGCAGAAGCAGTTGATCTTCTGGAAGTAGGAGCCGACCGTCAGGGGCGCGACGTTGTAGGCCGCCTGGCCCGCGGTGGTGCGCGCGGCCTGGTTGGTCACGGTGTAAAAGACGGTCACGACCTGGCCGATATTGACCTCGATCTCGCTCTGCTCCGGCTCGAACTTCCAGGGCAGGCCGGGCGCGACGTTGGAATCGAAGCGCACCGCGATCTTCCGCGCGATCGGGCCGGTGGCCGGCGCCGAGGTCGCAACCTGCGTCGTGCCGTTGAAGCCGGTGGCGCGGCAGAACCAGTTGTAGAACGGCACCGCCGCGTAGGAGGCACCGACCATCAGCGCCACCACGCCGCCGCAGATCGAGGCGACCAGCACGTCGCGGCCAAGACCCTTGGAAGGCCCCCGCCCCTGCCTAGCTGTCCGGCTCTGATCCCGCGATATGGTGGGCTCTCGATCCATGTTTCCTACATCGGCCGGACGAGTACTGCCGGTCCCTTGACGATGGTGACGGCGAAGAACAGCACCACGAGCACGCCGAGCGCGAGCGCGATCGCGATCGAGCGCTGGCGGCGGCTCTTCTTCTGCGCCTCCGTGAGGACGATTCCATTCATCTCAGGTTTGTCGGCCATTCCAGCGATCATGCGCCCCCTACCATCGGAGCAAGCGCCCGGAACACGACTTCGGCCAGCAGGGTCGCAAACAGTGCGAACAGATAAAGGATGGAGAAGGCGAACAGCTTGCGGGTCGCGCGCAGCGATTGGCTGCGCTCGCGGCGCATATAGACGTTGATCGCGAGCACAAGCATGCCGGCGCCGAGGATCAGCGAGACGATGCCGTAGATGGCGTCGAAATAGCCGAGCGCCCACGGGGCGGCGGCGACCGCGATCAGCACGATGGTGTAGAGCAGGATCTGAAGCCGCGTCGCGTCGGGACCGGCGACGTTGGGCAGCATCGGAATGCCGGCACGCGCATAGTCGTCGGAGCGGAACAGCGCCAGCGCCCAGAAGTGCGGCGGCGTCCAGAAGAAGATGATGGCGAACAGCAGCAGCGGCTCGACGTCGACGGTGCCCGTGACCGCGGCCCACGCCACCACTGGCGGCAGCGCACCAGCGGCGCCTCCGATTACGATGTTCTGTGCGGTCCGGCGCTTCAGGATCATCGTGTAGATCACGACGTAGAAGAAGATGGTGAAGGCGAGCAGCGCGCCCGCGATCCAGTTGACGAGGATGCCGAGCGTCATCACCGAGAAGAAGGCGAGCGTCATGCCGAACGCCATCGCCTCGGGACGGGTGATGCGGCCGCGCGGAATCGGCCGGTTTGCCGTGCGCGACATCTTGGCGTCGATATCGCCTTCGAGCGCCATGTTGAGCGCTCCGGAAGCGCCGGCACCGACCGCGATGCAGAGCAGCGAGGTGATGGCCAGCACCGGGTGGAAATGCCCGGGCGCCATCGCCAGTCCGACCAGCGCGGTGAAGATCACCAGCGACATCACCCGCGGTTTGAGCAGCGCAATGTAGTCGCCCACGTCCGCTTCGGAGATGCGGGGATCGATGTCGATGGCGTTATGGTCGAGGACGGACACTAGTTTTGACTCGCTTCGCTAAAGAGCCGCGGCGCCCGTCACGGGCGCCGCGAGCGTTGGTTTACTGCACGCGGGGCAGCACTTCGAACTGATGGAACGGCGGCGGCGAGGGCAGCGTCCATTCCAGCGTGGTCGCGCCCGCACCCCACGGATTGTCGCCAGCCGGCACCTTTTTCGCGAAGGCGTCGAACACGCAGTAGAGGAAGATCAGCACGCCGAAGCCGGAGATGTAGGAGCCGACCGAGGAGACCAGGTTCCAGCCGGCGAACGCGTCGGGATAGTCGACGTAGCGGCGCGGCATGCCCGACAGGCCGAGGAAGTGCTGCGGGAAGAACACAAGGTTCACACCGATGAAGGTGACCCAGAAATGCGCCTTGGCCAGCCCCTCATTGTACATGTAGCCCGACATCTTCGGGAACCAGTAGTACCAGCCGGCAAAGATCCCGAACACCGCACCGAGCGACAGCACGTAATGGAAGTGCGCGACGACGTAGTAGGTCTCCTGGAGCACGCGATCGACGCCGGCATTCGCCAGCACGACGCCGGTGACGCCGCCGACCGTGAACAGGAAGATGAAGCCCACCGCCCAGATCATCGGCGCACGGAACTCGATCGAGCCGCCCCACATCGTGGCGATCCACGAGAAGATCTTCACGCCGGTCGGAACCGCGATGACCATCGTCGCGGCGACGAAATAGGCCTGCGTCGCCGAGGACATGCCGACCGTGTACATGTGGTGCGCCCAGACCACGAAGCCGATGCCGCCGATCGCGACCATGGCGTAGGCCATGCCGAGATAGCCGAACACGGGCTTGCGAGAGAAGGTCGAGACGATCTGGCTGACCATGCCGAAGGCGGGCAGGATCAGGATGTACACTTCGGGGTGACCGAAGAACCAGAACAGATGCTGGAACAGCACGGGATCGCCGCCGCCGTCCGGCGCGAAGAACGTCGTGCCGAAATTGCGGTCGGTGAGCAGCATGGTGATCGCACCGGCGAGCACCGGCAGCGACAACAGCAGCAGGAACACCGTCACCAGGATCGACCACACGAACAGCGGCATCTTGTGCAGGGTCATGCCCGGCGCGCGCATGTTGAAGATCGTGGTGATGAAGTTGATGGCGCCGAGAATCGACGAGGCGCCCGCCAGATGCAGCGACAGGATCGCGAAGTCGACGGCCGGGCCCGGATGGCCGGAGCTCGACAGCGGCACATACATGGTCCAGCCGGCGCCGACGCCGTTGGCACCCGGCTCGCCCTCGACGAAGGTCGACATCAGCAGCAGCGCGAAGGAGGCCGGCAGCAGCCAGAACGAGATGTTGTTCATGCGCGGGAACGCCATGTCGGGCGCGCCGATCATCAGCGGCACGAACCAGTTGCCGAAGCCGCCGATCATCGCGGGCATGACCATGAAGAAGATCATGATCAGGCCGTGAGAGGTCACGAACACATTATAGGTGTGCGTTTCGTGGAAGATCTGCACGCCCGGATACATCAGCTCGGCACGGATCGCGATCGACATCGCGGCACCGATGACGCCGGCGATGACCGCGAAGATCAGGTACATCGTACCGATGTCCTTGTGGTTGGTCGAATAGACATAGCGCCGCCATCCGGTCGGATGGGCGTGCTCGTCATGTCCGTGGTCTTGCGCGTGATCGCCGTGTGCCGCTGCGCTCGTTGCCATTTTCAAATCCTGCCTTGCGTCCCGTTCGGACCTTCTGCGGTCCCGCCCTTTATGTCGCTTTCTGTCCCTCGAGCCTTCGCCCGGCGCTTACTGCGTCGGGCCGGCCGCGGAGGCGAAAGTGCTGGTGCCGCCGCTCGCATATTTCTTCTTTGCCGTTTCGACCCAGGAGGCGAAGTCCTTGTCCTCCACGACGCGAATCGCGATCGGCATGAAGGCGTGGTCCTTGCCGCAGAGCTCAGAGCACTGGCCGTAGAACATGCCGGTCTTGGTGGCCTTGAACCAGGTCTCGTTCAGCCGCCCCGGAATGGCGTCGATCTTGACGCCGAAAGCCGGCAGCGCAAAGGCGTGGATGACGTCCGCGCCGGTGACCTGGACACGAATCACCTTGTTGACCGGCACCACCATCTCGTTGTCGACGCCGAGCAGGCGGGGCTGCTTGTCCTGGGCCATCAGCGAGTCGAACTCGAACTTGCCGTTATCAGGATAGGCATAGGACCAGTACCACTGCTTGCCGGTGGCCTTGATGGTCAAATCCGCCTTCGGCACGTCGAGTTCGAGGAACAGCAGGCGGAACGACGGCACCGAGATACCGACCAGGATCAGCACCGGAACGAGCGTCCAGGCCACCTCGATCAGCGTGTTGTGCGTGGTCCGCGACGGCACCGGATTGGCCTTCGCGTTGAACTTCATGACCACGATCACCAGCAACGCCAGAACGAACAGCGTGATCAGCGTGATCAGCACGAACAGAAAGTTGTGGAACCAGACGATATTGTCCATCACCGGCGAGGCGGATTGCTGGAGCGTCCATTCCCACGGCGCCGGCTGCCCGAGTTCGGCGTATGCCGCACCGCCCGTCGCCAGCGTCAGACCCGCCACGGCCAATCCCAGCAAGTGCCGGCCCACATGGCCCATCGACATCCTCATGCCGTTCGCGCTCCCCTAACGAAATCACCCCAAGTGCATCCCCCTATTTCCGGGAAACGCTTATTCGATCCGCCCGTCTGACAAACCGCCGCGCAAGAATACCTCTAAGAGGAATTGGGGCCAGATCGCTAGAACGCCGAAATCAAGCCTCTCAAACCATAATTCTTGATCTATCGCAATGCAGTCTTGAGACCCGTCTGTCAGCCATCACCCGCAAGATATTTCCTAGTAACATCAGAGAAAAATACCGTTTCCCGGGATGCCGCGGCTTGACAGCGGCATTGCCCGCGGTAGGCACTGGCAGACAGCCGCGCAGGAACCTGATTCGTGCGGGCGATGGCGGTGTTGGCGGCGCGGAATTTGCTTGCGAATTGCCTTCAAGACGCCGTCATTCCCGTATCAGTCCGCCAGGCGCGAGCGACCCAGGCGAGCAGAGGGACCGACCCGATGGGGTTTTCGAGAAGCATGGCAAGGCAGGCGAGCGGCCCCACGATGCTGGCGGCCCTGCTGGCGGCGGTCGTCGTCTTGGCGATCCCGGGCCTCGCCCATGCGCAGGGCGCGGTGCGCTCCGTCCATGGCGACTGGCAGATCCGCTGCGACACCCCGCCCGGCGCCCAGACCGAGCAATGCGCCCTGATCCAGAGCGTGGTGGCCGAAGACCGCTCCAATGCCGGCCTTACCGTGATCGTGCTCAAGACCGCCGACCAGAAGAGCCGGCTGATGCGGGTGGTGGCACCGCTCGGCGTGCTGCTGCCCTCCGGCCTTGGACTGAAGCTCGACAACCAGGACGTCGGCCGCGCCGGCTTCGTCCGCTGTCTGCCCAATGGCTGCGTCGCCGAGGTCGTCATGGACGACAAGCTGCTCGGCCAGCTCCGCACCGCCAAGACCGCGACCTTCATCATCTTCGAGACCCCGGAAGAAGGCATCGGCTTCCCGCTCAGCCTGAACGGGCTCGGCGAGGGCTATGACAAGCTGCCGTAGGGCGGCAGGCGCGTCCGCGCGCGGCGAATCCTATCGTTTCGTAATGTGGCACCTGGCACCCTCGCGGAACCGCCGGGAAACCATTATCTTGCCCTACATCTTTCGATAATGGACGGACGCATGACCAATCCAGCCACAACCTCCCTGCTCGACCGCGCCAATCTCGACCGCGACCAGGTTCGCAACGAGGTCGCACGCGGGCTTGCCGGTGCCGACGACGGCGAATTGTTCCTGGAATACAGCCAGACCGAAGCGCTGATGTTCGACAATGGGCGGCTGAAGCAGGCGACCTATGACACCTCGCAGGGCTTTGGCCTGCGCGCCGTCAAGGACGACGCGGTCGGCTATGCCCATTCCTCCGACGTCTCGCTGCCGGCGCTGATTCGCGCCGCCGACGCGGTCGCCGCCGTGCGCGGCGGCTATTCGGGCAGCTTTGCGGCCCCGCCCCCGCACACCAATGTGCGGCTCTATGCCGACGACAATCCGCTTGATGCGCCGGGCTTCGAGACCAAGGTGAAGCTGCTCGCCGAGATCGACGCTTACTTACGCGACAAGGATCCGCGGGTGCGGCAGGTCAGCGTCAGCCTGGGGGCGACCTGGCAGGTCGTCGAGATCCTGCGGCCCGACGGCGAGAGCTATCGCGACATCCGCCCGCTCGTGCGCGTCAATGTCTCCGTCGTCGCCGGACAGGGCGATCGCCAGGAGAGCGGCAGCAAGGGCTATGGCGGCCGCGCCGGCTATGCCGAATTCATCGAGAGCAAGAACTGGCGCGACGCCGCCGACGGCGCGCTGCGCGAAGCCCTGGTCAATCTGGAATCGATCCCCGCCCCCGCTGGCGAGATGGACGTCGTGCTCGGGGCCGGCTGGCCCGGCGTGATGCTGCATGAGGCGGTCGGCCATGGCCTCGAAGGCGATTTCAACCGCAAGAAGACGTCCGCGTTCGCCGGCCTGATGGGCCAGCAGGTTGCGGCCAAGGGCGTCACCGTGATCGACGACGGCACCATTGCCTCGCGCCGCGGCTCGCTGTCGATCGACGACGAGGGCACGCCGACCAACCGCACCGTGCTGATCGAGGACGGCATTCTGGTCGGCTACATGCAGGACCGCCAGAACGCGCGCCTGATGAACATGAAGCCGACCGGCAACGGCCGCCGCCAGGGCTACGCCCATGTGCCGATGCCGCGCATGACCAACACCTACATGCTCGCGGGCGACCGCGATCCGGCCGAGATCCTGGCGTCCGTGAAGAACGGCGTGTTCGCCGCGAATTTCGGCGGCGGCCAGGTCGACATCACCTCGGGCAAATACGTCTTTCAGTGCACCGAGGCCTACAAGATCGAGAACGGCAAGATTGGCGCGCCGCTGAAGGGCGCCATGCTGATCGGCAACGGGCCGACCGATTTGCATCGCATCCGCATGATCGGCAACGATCTCGCGCTCGATACCGGCATCGGCACCTGCGGCAAGAACGGTCAGGGCGTGCCCGTCGGCGTCGGCCAGCCGTCGCTTCTGATGGAACGTATTACTGTAGGTGGAACGGGCGCATGAGCGTTGAGAAGGTAACTGTCACCGCCAAGCGGAAGAGCAGCGGCTGGGCTGGTCAGCTCATGCAGCTCGCCGGCATCGTCGCCGCCGTGTTCATCGCCAAGGGCGCGCTTGCCGAGCCGTTCTACGTACCGTCGGGTTCGATGGAGCCGACGCTCCTGATCGGCGATGCGCTGCTCGCCTCGAAATTCCCCTATGGCTACGGCACCTCGTCGCTGCCGATCCAGATCAACCTGCCCGAAAGCGGCCGCGTCTTCGCGGAGACGCCGAAGCAAGGCGACGTCGTCGTGTTCCGCTGGCCCGGCGATCGCTCGCAGGCCTGGGTCAAGCGCGTCGTGGGTCTGCCCGGCGACCGCATCCAGATGCGGCAGGGGCAGCTCTTCATCAACGACCGTCCCGCCGAGCTGAAGCCGGATGGTGTCGGCGCTGCCGAAGACGACAATGGCGGCAGCGAGCCCGCCTACCGCTATGTCGAGACGCTGCCGAACGGCGTGTCGCATCTGATCTTCAAGATGCGCGACAACGGTCCGCTCGACAACACGCCTGAAGTGACGGTGCCGCCCGGCCATCTCTTCGTGCTCGGCGATAACCGCGACAATTCCGCCGACAGCCGCGTGCCCCTGCGCTCCGGCGGCGTCGGCCTGCTGCCGATCGACAATCTGGTCGGACGCGCGGATGCCGTGCTCGGCTCCTGGGATCTGGGCATGCGCGGCCAGCCGGTGTGGACCTGGCTCTCCGGCTTCCGGCTCGCGCGATTCTTCACCGCCGTGCACTGAGCTGATCTCGTGACCTTCGACGACGTCAGAAAACTTGCGCTGACGTGGCCGGAGGTCGAGGACGGCACCTCCTACGGCACGCCGGCACTGAAAGTGCGCAAGAACATGCTGGTGCGTCTGAAGGAGGACGGCGACAGTCTGGTGATGCCGGATGTCCCGATCGACGAGCGCGCCATGCTGGTCGGGAGCCAGCCAAAAATCTTCTATTTCACCGATCACTACGCCGACTATCCGATCGTGCTGATCCGCCTGTCCAAGGCGAAGCGCGCGATCGTCGAGCCGTTCCTGCGGCGGCGCTGGCGTGGCCTCGCCTCGAAGACGGCACGCGCGGCGTACGATGCCAGCGCGTGAATGATGGCCGCGATGGATCGCGACCGCTTCCTCACGCTGGCGCTGAAGAACCCGGTCAATGTTGCAATCATCGGCGAGCTCGCCTCGCTCGCGCTTCCCGATGCGTGGCTTGTGTCGGGGTGCCTGGTGCAGACGGCGTGGAACGTACTCACGGACCGCGCGGTCGATCATGGCATCGCCGATTACGACGTGTTCTATTTCGATCCTGACACCTCATGGGAGGCGGAGGACACGGTGATCCGCACGCTGCACGCGCGGCTCTCGCATCTCGGCGTCAAGATCGAGACCCGCAACCAGGCGCGCGTGCACCTTTGGTATCCCGGCAAGCACGGCCTGCCCTATCCGCCTCTAACCTGCTCGACCGACGGCATCGACCGTTTCCTCACCCAGAACACGCAAGTCGGTGTGAGGCACGCTGGCGACAGCTTTGAGGTCTACGCGCCGCACGGCTTCGACGACATAACCGGATTGATCGCGCGGCCCAATCCGGGTCCGAACTTCTCTGCGGCAAGTTACGCGGTGAAGGCCGCGCGATGGAAGGCGTTGTGGCCGGAACTCACAGTGATTGCCGCGGAGTGATCACGCCGCCTTGGCCTGTACATTGTCGCAGAACTCTGCGAGCCGATCCGCCAACCGCAGCGTCGCGGGGCTGGCACCGGGCGAGGCCATCAGCGCCACTTCGGTCCGGTTGATCGGCTCAAATCCGTCCTTGGCCGTCAGCACGCGGTGGTCGGACTGGATCGACATCTCCGACAAGATGCTTAAGCCCATGCCCGCGGCGACCGCAGCCTGGATGCCCGCGAGACTCGATGACGAGTAAGACATGTGCCAGGCGCGGCCCGCGCTTTCCAGTGCGTGGATGGCGCCGGCGCGATAGAGACAGCCGAGCGGAAATCCGATCAGCGGCACCGACGAGGCGTTGACGTCGACCGGATGGCTCTTGCTGGTGACCCAGTGCACCCGCTCCGGCCACACCGCGATAGCGCCTTTCGCGCCGGCCTCACGCTTGAACAGCGCCAGGTCGAGCTCGCCGCGTTCGAGGTCGCGGGACAGGTTCTTGCTCTGGTCGGCGCGCACATCCATTCGCAGACCCGGATGTGAGCGCGAGAAGGCGCCGAGCAGTTTTGCCAGCCGGTACGCCGCAAAATCCTCGGGGATGCCGAGCCGGATCGCGCCTTCACTGTCGGGCTCGCGCAGCACGTCGCGCGCCTCCTCGGCGAGCGTGAGCAGCCGCCGCGCATAGGACAGCAACCGCTCGCCGGCCTCGGTGGGGCGCACGTCCTTGCCGTCACGGTGCAAGAGCACCTGGCCGACGTCCTCCTCCAGCCGCTTGATCTGCTGGCTGACGGTCGATTGCGTGCGGTGGACGCGCTCGCCGGCGCGGGTGAAGCCGCCGGCCTCGACCACCGAGACGAAGCTGCGCAGGAGCTCCAGGTCGAGCATGGCCGCCTCCATTCGAAAATCCACTGATCGGAAGTTAATCATTTAATTTCCAAATGACAAGCCGTCTCCCTAGATCGAGGGCTCAGGAGAATGCCCTCATGTCGCTCGCCACATCTATTCCCGCGCCCCGCAGCCGGTTCAACACGCTGCCGCTCGCCATCGGACTGTTTTGCCTGCTCTGGAGCTATGCCTTCGTCGCCGGCAAGATCGGCGTCACCCATTGCCCGCCGCTGATCCTGCTCGCCGCGCGCTTCTCGCTCGCCGGCATTTTGATCCTCGGTGCGACGCTGATCCGCGGTGATGGCTGGTCCTTGTCCTGGCGCGATGTCGCGATCTTCGCCGTGCTCGGCATCGCCAACAACGCGCTCTATCTCGGGCTCGGCTACACCGGCCTGCAATCGGTCTCCGCCGGCCTCGGCGGCCTGATCGTCTCGGCCAATCCGGTCTTCACGGCGGCGCTCGCTGCGTTGCTGCTTGGCGAAGGCATGACCTGGCGCAAGGCGGGCGGTCTCCTGCTCGGCATCATCGGCGTCACCCTGATCGTCTGGCATCGCCTGTCGGTCGGCACCGACTCCCTGCACGGCATCGTCTTCACCCTGGCCTCACTCGCCTCCATCGTCGCCGGCACGATTCTGTTCAAGCTGCTCGCGCCGAAGGGAAGCCTGTGGATCGGCAACGGCGTGCAGAACCTCGCCGCCGGCATCGTGCTGACGCCGGTCGCGTTCACCTTTGCCGACGTCCACGCAATCGATTTCACCCCGGGCCTGGTCGGCGCCTTCGCCTTCCTCGTGCTCGGTGGCTCGATCCTCGCCTACTGGCTCTGGTTTCATCTCCTGAAAGTGTGTGGCGCAACGGCTGCGAGCGCCTATCATTTCCTGATGCCGCCGCTCGGCATGCTGTTCGCCTACATCGTGCTCGGCGAGCATGTCGAGGCCCGCGACCTGCTCGGCATCATCCCGGTCGCGCTCGGAATTTACCTGGTGACGCGCCCCGCAAAGCCCGTCGCGTAAGAGGAGTTTTCTGATGCCCATTTCCATCACCCTGATCGGCGGCCCCACTGCGCTGATCGAGATCGACGGGTTCCGCCTGCTCACCGATCCGACCTTCGATGCGCCGGGCGCCTATCAGCTGCCGCATGTGACGCTGGAGAAGACAATCGGTCCCGCACTGAAGGCCGACGCGATCGGCCCGATCGATGCGGTCCTGCTCAGCCACGACCAGCACTCTGACAATCTCGACAATTCCGGCCGCGCGTTTCTCAAACACGCAAAGCGCGTGCTGACGACCGAGGCCGGCGCAGAACGCCTGGGCGGTCATGTCGAGGGCCTCGCGCCCTGGGCGACCTCGCATCTGAAGGACCGTGACGGCAACACGCTGACGATCACCGCGACGCCCGCGCGCCACGGCCCCGCCGGCATCGAGCCGCTGTCGGGCGACGTCATCGGCTTCGTGGTGTCCTCGAGCCGCACGGACACGAGCGACGTCTACATCAGCGGCGACACCACCTGGTTCGACGGCGTCGCCGAGGTCGCGCGCCGCTTCAAATGCGGCGTGGTGCTGCCGTTCGCGGGCGCGGCGCAAACGCGCGGGCCGTTCCATCTCACCATGGACACCAACGACACCATCGAGACGGCGCGCGCCTTTCCGGATGCGATGATCGTGCCCTTGCATACCGAGGGCTGGGCGCATTTCCGCCAGGACGGCGAGGATCTGCGCAAGACCTTTGATGTGCTCGGCTTCGGGACCCGGTTGCGATTGCTGGAGCCGGGCCTGCCGACGGTGGTTGAGGCGCCGTGATCGCGCCCCACCGTCATTGCGAGCGCAGCGAAGCAATCCAGAGTCCCTCCGCGGCGACAGTCTGGATTGCTTCGCTGCGCTCGCAATGACGGACGCTAATCCTTCCGAAACACGATCGACGCCATCCAGCCCGTCATCAGCGCCATCGCGGCGGTCGCGAGGCCATAGATCAGCCCGTGCTGGCGCGCACTGGTCGCGACGAACTGCTCGAAGCCGACCTTGACGATCTCGAACGCGGTCTCGGTCTTGGTGACCAACGCGCCATTGGCGAACAATTTGATTTCCACCTCATAGGTGCCGATCGGCACCTCCTCCGGCAGTGGAATGCCGGTACGGAACAGCGTCGGTGTCAGGAACGTCACCGCGCTCGGGTCCTCGCGATAGAGACCTTTTTGGGTTCGCAGGCGGATGAAGGCCGAGCGGAACGCATCGTTCGGCACCACGTCGGCATAGTCGCCGCTGACCCGTTGGGTCAGCAGCACGTTGTTGAGCCCGATCTGCTGCCGCCGCGCGATCTCGGGTGAGGTGATGACATCGAAGGGGCGGTTGGCGAACAGCGCGAGATAGCTCGGCACCGCCAGGAACTGCCGGTAGTCGGTGTTGATCCAGATCCCGAAGGTGCGCTCCTTGCGTCGCGTCACCATGTCGGCGCGCGGGCCCATCACGGTGACGACGAGATCGTAGCTCTTGCGGTCCGCGGGCGTGGAGGCGTCCTTCTCGACCGAGCCGAACAGCACCAGTTCCTCGCCGGAATAGTTCGGCGTCACCGTGACACGATGGTTGGAGACCGACACGATCAGTCGCTCGGCACGCGCGGCCGAGCCGAGCAGCAGGACGAGAAGGACCGCGAGAGCTGCGCGCATCATCCGCTCACTCCCAATTCACGGATGGTGAAGAGATCCTCGGGCCGGATCACCAGCTCGATGGCGAAGCGGACGCCGACCGAAAGGATCAGCAGGCCCAGCAACAGCCGCAGCTGCTCGCCCCGGATCTTCTGGCCGGCGCGGGCGCCGAACTGCGCGCCGGTGACGCCGCCGACCATCAGGATCAGCGCCAGCACCGCGTCGACGAGGTGATTGGTCACCGCATGCAGCAAGGTCGCGAACAGCATCGTGACCAGCGTCAGGACCATCGAGGTCCCGATCACGGTCGAAGTCGGCACCCGCAGCAGATAGATCATGATCGGCACCAGGATGAAGCCGCCGCCGATGCCCATGATGGCGCCGATGAAGCCGATCACGATGCCGACGATCACGACCGGAATGACCGAGAGGTAGATCTTCGAGCGCTTGAACCGCATTTTCAGCGGCAGGCCGTGGATCCAGCTGTGCGTGCGCCGTGGCGGCACCGCGCCGCGACGGGTCCGCATCAGGGCGCGCAGGCCCTCGGAGAACATCAGGCTGCCGACCGTGGTGAGCAGCACCACGTAGGACAACGCGATCATCAGATCGAGTTGGCCGAGCGCGCGAAGCTGCGTGAAGGTCCACACTCCGAGCGCCGTGCCGGTGACACCGCCGCATAACAGCACACTCGCCAGCGCCGGATCGATCGCACGCCGCCGCCAGTAGGACAGCGCGCCGGAAAAGGAGGAGGCCGCGATGTGGCTCGCAACGGAGGCGACCGCGACCGCCGGCGTGATCCCGATGAAGATCAGAAGCGGCGTCATCAGGAAGCCGCCGCCGATCCCGAACATGCCGGAGACGAAGCCGACCGCCGCGCCCATCGCCAGCACCAGGAAGATGTTGACCGGCAGATCGGCGATCGGGAGATAGAGCTGCATCGAAGGACCACACTCCGGCGAAATGGATCGATTGCGCGGGAATGCTCGCCGGACGGTCGGAACGATTGCCGCGCCCCTCAATAGCGGAATTCGTTGTCGGGCGGGACCATGAATTTAGGGCGTGGTGAATGCGGCGCGCGAGCTGTCTCCCCTCACCCTGAGGAGCCTGCGCAGCAGGCGTCTCGAAGGGCGAGGCCCGGATCGGTGGTGGGGGCCTGCATGGTTCTCGCGGCGATGCGAAGCATCGTCCGCTACGCGCGCCAGGGCGCGCTCCTCACCATGAGGAGTGAGAGTGCGCTTTAGTGCGCCGCTGACGCCGCGCGCTTGGTTGCGACCGGCTTCGGCGCGGGCTTTGCGTTTGCCTGCGGCGCGCTGTCCCAGCCGCCGTTCGGGGCGGGAACATTGACCGCGTCGTCGGGCTGCGGCTCGGCGCTGAACGTCTGGATCGCGAGCTTGGCGGCGGCGAGCGACTGCGGATCGAGCCGCTTGGCGACGTCGTCGCGCTTGCCGGATGCATCCGCGTCACCCTGGGCGGCTGCGAGAGTGAACCATTTGTAGGATTCGGCGAGGTTCTGCTCCACGCCGATGCCGCGGGCATAGAGGATGCCGAGGTTGAACTGGCTGTCGGCGACGCCGCGATCGGCGGCCTTGCGGAACCACTGCGCCGCGCTCTTGTAATTGGCGCCGCGTCCGCCGCCGTCGGCGTCGAGCACCGCGAGATTGTGCATCGCCTTGGCGTTGCCGCGCTCGGCGGCCTGCGTGTAGTACCGGCGGGCGATGTCGGCGTCCTTCTTCACCCCGAGGCCCTTCTCATAGAGCGTGCCGAGGCGGAAGGTCGCGGGCACCACGCCGGCCTGCGCCGCGCGGTCGTACCATTTGGCGGCTTCATCGTAATTCGCAGCGACGCCCTTGCCCTCGGCAAAGCGCACGCCGATCTCGTAGGCCGCGGTCGCATCGCCCTTCATCGCGGCGGTGCGCAGCACCGGACCGCCGATGCCGTCAGGGAGCTTCTCGCTCGGCGGCACCTGGATCATGCCAAGCTTCGCGCGGCTCATGCCCGACAGCGCGCCGGTGACGTCGTTGCTCGCCGCAGGCGGTGGTGGCGTCGCGGGGACCGGCGGGATTTCGACCGAAGCCGAGCTGCCCGCCCCTGCCATGGGAGCCGGCGCGGGATTATTCAGCGACTGCTTCCCGATCGGCGTCGGCGAGGTCATCGACGGCGTGACCTGCTCGGGCGTGGCGGGCTTGGTCTCGACCGGCGGCGGAGGAGCCTGCGGCGCGGGCGCGCTCGACGAATTCTCCATCGCCTGCGGTGACGGCGGCGGGCTGCCGCCATCGAGCAGGTTCATCGCCATCTTGAAGGTGCCGAGCACGATCACGACCACGCTGGCGCCGACCAGCAGCGAGCGGATCTTCGAGGTGATGGTCGAGCCACCTTCCTGGCCCGTGTCCTTGGCGCGGCCTGCGATGGCCGCCTTGGCAGCTGCCTTTGCACTTGCCTTGGCACCGCGGGCCGGCTTTTCCGGCTGCGCGGCGGCGGCCTGCGCGGCACGGCGCGCGGCCGCGATAAAGCTCGACGACGACACCGGCTCTTTCGGCGCGGCGGGGATTTCGCTGATCGCGCTTTCGGACGCGGCAATGCGCTCCGAGGGCGTGGCGACGCGGCCGCCCGGCCGTGTGCCCGGCTCGAGCGGATGGTCCGGCGGCAATTCCGGTGCGAGCGCGGCGCGCGCGGGCGCCGTGTGCGGCTCGAGGATCTCGCTGATCGCACGCGGCGGAACGGGCGGTGCGGTTGGCACCGGCGGCGGCGCGGCCGGTGCGGCGGCATGGAATTCGCGCGGCGCGGCGACGAAGGCGCCCTGTGGCGGCTGTTGCGCGGCGGCCGGGTTCTGCAGCTCCGGCTTCGGATCGTATTTCGGCTGCTGCTGCGGCTGCTGCCACGGCTCGCGCGCGACAGGCGGGGGCTCCATGGGCGCGGCCATTGGCATCGACATGGACGTCGAACTGGGCATCGGCTGCGGCGCGGGTGCCGGCGGCGCCGTGCGCACCGCGCGCAGATCACCCTCGATCATCGAGAGGCGATCGACGACATGGCCGAGCGCGCTGTGCACGGCCTCGAGCGAATCCTGGGTGCTGCGGTTGGTCTCGGCCTGGCTGAAGCGGATGTCGGAGAGCTCGCGCTTGACCAGATCGACCATGCCGGAATCGGCAGATGGTGCCGAATTGCGGCTTTCGGCGAGGGCGGAATAGGTCGCCTGCTGCCGCTCCAGATGCCGCAGGATGTCGTGCAGCCCGTCCTCGACGCGGCTTAGATTGCCGTTGCGCGGATCGGAGGCAGCTTCGATCCGCTCCAGCAGATACGAGACCCGCTGTTCGAGATGCGCAAAGGTCGACGCGGAATCGTTGCCGACCTGCATGCGGTCGAAACGGTCCGACAGCGCGCGGATCGCGGCTTCGAGATGCTCGCTGCTCTCGGTGGGCTGCGGCCGCTCGCGCGTTTCCAGCGCGGCGGTGAGCGCCGCGATGCGCTGCTCCAGTACCGCAAAGCTGTCGCTGGGGCCGGACGAGCGGGTGACCTGGTCGACCTTGGAGGACAGCAGCTGCACGTCGTCGGAAAGACGCGCCAGGGCTTCGTTGGAAGCGACGTTGGAGACGATGCCGCGCAACGCCGAGATCGCGCCTTCGAGCTGGCGCACCGTCGACGGGTCGTCATTGGCGCGCAGGATCAGATCGAGCTTGGCGCCGAGGTTGCGGATCGCTTCATCATAACCGGTGAGCTGCTCGGCCGGTGTCAGCGTGCGCAGCACCTGCTTGATCTCGGACAGCGCGTGCTCGATGCCCGACAGGACCTGGCCATCCGTCCCGGACGAGCGGGTCTCGTCGATGCGACGGTGCAGCGAGCGGATCTCGTTCTCGATCGATTCGATCGCACGGCGCGGCATCGCCTCGGTGATGGCGTGGCGGATCTCGGCAAGCTCGCTGCGGAAAGCGTTGATTGCCTGCTCGGTGTTGTCAGGGCGCTGGAGCGACTCGATCTGGCTCGTGATCTTGAGCAAATGGCGCTCGAGCGACGAGAAATCCGGCCCCGGCTGCGGGGGCGGCGGGGCATAGGCAGGCGCGGGCGGCGCCATCGGGGGCGCGAAAGGAGCTGCCGTCGGTGCAATCGAGGGCGCTGCGCGCGGCGGTATCTGCCGCGGCGCAAAGCCGTCGAGCTCGCTCTGCCGGGCCGTGATCTCGGCGACGGCAACGTCGAACGACGCGGGGCTCAAGGGAGGTGAATTGCGATAGACCTGTGCGGCCGCGCGCTCGACCATATCGGCCTGGCGCTGGCGCGTCTCGACGGGTGCCGGAGCCGGTACCGGCCGCTGAGGCTGCTGCGGCTTTGAGATTTGCGACAGCCGCGCATCGAGCCGCGAGATCGCGTCGTTGAGCTGGCGCGCGACGCCCTGCTCGCGCGAGACGTCTGGTCGCGACGCGTCCTGTCGTGAAGCATCTTGGCGCGGCGCGGGCTTTGAAATCCGTTCGATCTGCTGGGTGATCGCGTCGAGCCGCTGGTGGATATCGGCGACGTCGCGGCTCTCCTGGCTCGGCATCTGTTGCGGGCGCTGATCCTGGCGCTGCTCTTGACGCTGGTCTTGACGTTGTTCTTGGCGTTGATCGTAAGGTCCGCGAAAATTCGGCGGGGCCGTCTCGCCGAGCGTGGAGTTCAGCCAATCGTTGAGTGACATGCCGGCACGACGCGCAGCAGCTTCGGCCCGCTCCCTGACGGATGGATCGATGCCGTCAACACTCCACGATACGCGCGAATTCATGACTCTGTCCGGTTCCGACTCCGGCGCCCCACCCGGCGCCTCCAGCCTCCCCACGCGTGCCGGTTGTGAAGACAATCGGATTTGGCGCGGGTCGTCTGCCTCGAAAACCGACTTTTTCCTGTTACGGTAAATAACGGGTTAAGGAACGCGTTGCCGGTGTCTTAAAGTTGGGCGCCGGGAACCCGATTGCCGCCGTTGGCCCCGCCCCAAAGCTGCGTCCCGACAAAGATTTCGCCACGCGCCCGATCCGCACGTCTCAATGGATAGAGAGCGGCCCGATCCACGGGCGGGTTCTTGCCTGACTGGATTGTTGGCTGACATGAAAAGGTTGCTCGTGGCCGCGATGGCGGCCGGACTGGCATCGCATGCTGTTGCCGCCGATGCCCCGGCGGCAGCGCCTGCGGTGAAGGCACCGGCGCCCGCGGGATACAATTGGACCAGCTGCTATGTCGGCATCCAGGGCGGCGGCAACTGGGGCAAGAGCGAGCATGTCCGGCGCGCTGGCGACGACTCCGGGCCAACGATCACAGGGACTTTCAATCTCAGCGGTGCTGCCGTCGCGGGCGGTGTCTTCGGCTGCGATTTCCAGATCGAAAAGACCGTGCTCGGCTTCGAGAACGACGCGTCATGGACCAACCAGCACGGCAAGGTGCAGGATCTGCCGCCCTTCAACGTCGGGGTGACGAGCGGCACGCGGGAAAAATGGATCGATATGTTCCGCGGCCGTGTCGGTTACGCGCTCGATCAGTTTCTGATCTATGGCACGGCCGGTATCGCCTTCGCGGGCACCGAGGTCACCGTGTCCAACCAAGTGGTGCAGGTCACCAGCTCCCAGACCCGCACCGGCCTGGCGGCCGGGCTCGGTGGTGAATGGGCGGCCTATGTCGATACCTGGGGCGCCGTGACCCTCAAGCTCGAATATGTGCACGTCGATTTTGGCAGCAAACGATATGTCGATCCGCCGATCAGCGGCGCCGTCACGCGCGACGTCAGGCTGACGGACGACATCGTCCGCGCCGGCGTCAATGTCCGGTTCAACTGGGATAGGCCGGTCGTCACGAAGTACTAGGGCTGCGCGGGCTCAGCCCTTCCCCTCGCGCTTGCCGTCCTCCAGCGGCACGACCGTGCTCTTGCCGCTCATCGCCGATAGCGCCTGGAGCGCCTCTTCGCAGAAATCGGCCACCATCTGCTCGTGGCGGGCACCGAGCTGAAGCAGCAGCAGATTGCCGAGGTCGAGCACGCCCGACGCCGAGCCCTCCGGAAATCGCTTCTTGAGGATCCGCTCGTAATTCTCGTGCCGGTCGCGATGGTGCTCCAGACGGGCCATCAGATCGGTGCGCATGGGCTCGATGTCGATGCTGTCGAGCGCGTGCAGCCGCACCAGCAGGTCGTCCTTGATCGAGGGCGGCGTGCTCGGCCGCGCGGCCCAGTGCCGCAGCGCTGTTCGCCCCTCGGGAGTCAGCGTATAAATCAGTTTGTTGGGCTTGCCCGATTGCACGACCTCGCGGCCCTGGATGTAGCCGCGGTCGCGCAGCTTGGAGAGCTCGCGGTAGATTTGCTGGTGGTCGGCTTTCCAGAAGAAGCCGATCGAGGAATCGAATGTCTTGGCGAGCTCGTAGCCCGTCATCGGACGTTCGGTCAGGCATGCGAGGATTGCGTCGCCGAGCGCCATGGCACCAGCTCCCTTTCGAGGTCTCGACCAATTGACTTGACTTTATGCGCATTGGTGCATATGCGTCAATGTGCATATGAGGCGGGCTTCAGACCCGCCCTTATCGGCCATCGCGCTACTGTGCATGGGGTTGTTTTCGCGTTTTTGCCAAGGCCTTTGATCGAGAAGGCCTTTGACTAAGGGAGGCACCTGAGAATGACCGGCCTCGACTCCTGGTACGCCTTTATGAAGTCCCACGACCGCGCCGCGCTCTGGGACCTGCTCCATCCTGACGCCGTGTTCGAAAGCCCCGTCGTGCATTCGCCGCAGCGTGGCCGCGACATCACCTTCAAATATCTCGCCAGTGCCGAGAAGGTGCTCGGCGGTCCCGGCTTCACCTATGTCGGCGAGTGGAAAAGCGCCAACGGCGCGGTGCTCGAATTCAAGAATGTCATCGACGGCATCGAGATCAACGGTGTCGACATCATCACCTTCGATGCTGAGGGACGCATCACCCATTTCAAGGTGATGGTGCGTCCGCTCAAGGCGATCAACATGCTGCACCGCCTGATGGCGGAGCAGTTGGCCGCCGCCCAGTCATAAGCCAACATCATCACTTCAGACCGCCTGCCGGGAGACCATCATGCCGATCTATAAAGCCCCCGTCGAAGACGTGAACTTCCTGCTCAACGACGTCTTCCAGATCGACCGCTACGACAATCTGGCCGGCTTCTCCGATGCGTCGAGCGACGTGCGCGAAGCCATTCTCGGCGAAGCCGCGAAGCTTGCGGAAGAAGTGCTGCAGCCGCTCAACCGTGTCGGCGATCTCGAAGGCTGCAAGCGCGCCGATGACGGCAGCGTCACCACGCCGAAGGGCTTCAAGGACGCTTTCAAGCAAGTGGCAGAGGGCGGCTGGCTTGGCCTGTCGGCGCCGACCGAGTTCGGCGGCCAGGGCCTGCCGGTGACACTGAGCCAGGCGGTCAACGAATTCCAGATCTCCGCCAACATGGCGTTCTCGATGTATGGCGGCCTCACCATGGGCGCGACCGCGGCGCTGATCGTGCACGGCTCGCCCGAGCAGAAGCAGACCTACGTGCCGAAGATGGTGGCGGGTGAGTGGACCGGCACCATGAACCTGACCGAGCCGCATTGCGGCACCGATCTCGGCATGCTCCGCACCAAGGCGGTCCGCCAGCCCGACGGCAGCTTCAGGATCACCGGCACGAAGATCTTCATCTCGGCCGGTGAGCATGACCTTGCCCCCAACATCATCCACCTCGTGCTCGCCCGCATCGAGGGCGCACCCGCCGGCATAAAGGGCGTGTCGCTGTTCGTGGTGCCGAAATTCCTGGTCAATGCCGATGGTTCGGTCGGCGCACGCAACGGCGTGGTGTGCGGCTCGATCGAGCACAAGATGGGCATTCACGGCAATTCCACCTGCGTGATGAACTACGACAGCGCCACCGGCTGGCTGATCGGCGAAGAGAACAAGGGCATGCAGGGCATGTTCGTGATGATGAACGAGGCCCGCCTCGGCGTCGCCGTGCAGGGTCTCGCGCAGTCCGAGGTCGCCTATCAGAACGCGGTCGCCTATGCCCGCGAGCGCATCCAGGGCCGTTCGCTGACCGGCGTGAAGGCGCCGGACAAGCAGGCCGACCCGATCATCGTGCATCCCGACGTACGCCGCACGCTGCTCTCGATCCGCGCCTTCAACGAGGCGGCGCGCGCCTTCGTGATGTGGACCGCGCTGAAGAGCGACGTCGCCCATCGCTCCGAGGACCCGAAGGACCGCCAGGCCGCCGACGACCACATGGGCCTGATGACGCCGGTGCTGAAGGGCTTCCTCACCGATTACGGCTTTGCCAACGCGGTGCAGGCGCAGCAGATGTATGGCGGCCACGGCTACATCGCCGAGCAGGGCATGGAGCAGTTCGTGCGCGATGCCCGCATCGCCATGATCTATGAAGGCGCCAACGGCATCCAGGCGCTCGACCTCGTCGGCCGCAAGCTGCCGCGCGACGGCGGCCGTGCCATCATGGCCTTCTTCGGCGAGGTCATGGCCTTCGCCAAGGAGAACGGCGGCGACGAGGCGCTGAAGCCTTTCATCACCCCGCTCTCGGCCTCGCTCGGCCATCTCCAGCAGGCCACGACCTGGCTAATGCAGAACGCGATGGCGAAGCCGGACAATGCGGGCGCTGCCGCAACCGATTACCTGCATCTCTTCGGCTTCGTCGCGCTCGGCTACATGTGGGCGAAGATGGCCAAGGTGACGCAGGCGAAGATTGCCGCGAGCGGAGCGACGCCCTATCTCTCGACCAAGCTCGTCACCGGCCGCTTCTTCATGGAGCGCATGCTGCCGGAGACCGCCGCCAATCTCGCGCGCATCCAGGCCGGCTGCGCCACCATCATGGAACTGCCGGCGGAAGCTTTCTGAGGCTTCCCGCTTCGCCAATGATCCGACCGCGCCGCGGTCGTAACCAATAACTGCAATCAGGAGGCTCCCATGGCAGATGCCTATATTTACGACCACGTCCGAACCCCGCGCGGCCGCGGCAAGGCAGACGGCGCGCTGCATGAGGTGACGGCGCTCGCGCTCGCCACCGTGCCACTGAAGGCGCTGAAGGACCGCAACAATTTGCCGGAAGATTCCGTCGACGACGTCGTGCTCGGCGTGGTCGACCCCGTCGGCGAAGCTGGCAGCGACATCGCGCGCTTCGCCGCGCTCAAGGCCGGCCTCGGCGAAGCCGTGCCCGGCGTACAGATCAGCCGCTTCTGTGCTTCCGGCCTCGACGCCGTGAATTTTGCCGCAGCCCAGGTGATGAGCGGCCAGCATGAGTTGGTGATCGGTGGCGGCGCCGAATCCATGAGCCGCGTCGGCATCGGCGCCTCCGGTGGCGCCTGGCCGATGGACCCGTCGATGGCGGTGCCGGCCTACTTCATGCCGCAGGGCGTCTCGGCCGATCTGATCGCCACGAAATACGGCTTCTCGCGCGACGACGTCGACGCCTATGCCGTGCAGAGCCAGCAGCGCGCCGCCAAGGCCTGGGACGAGGGCCGTTTCAACAGGTCCGTCGTGCCGGTGAAGGACATCAATGGCCTCACCATCCTCGCCAAGGACGAGCACATGCGGCCCTCGACGACGATGCAGTCGCTGGCACAGCTTCAGCCGTCGTTCACGATGATGGCGCAGATGGGCGGCTTTGACGGCGTCGCGGTGCAGTCGCACCCAGAAATCGAGCGCGTGAACTACGTGCACCACGCCGGCAACTCGTCGGGCATCGTCGACGGCGCCGGCGCCGTCCTGCTCGGCAGCAAGGAAGCGGGTAGCAAGTACGGCCTGAAGCCGCGCGCAAAGATCCGCGCCTTCGCCAATGTCGGCTCCGAGCCGGCGATGATGCTGACCGGTCCGGTCGACGTCACCGAGAAGCTGTTCGCGCGTTCGGGCATGAAGAAGTCGGACATCGACCTGTTCGAGCTCAACGAAGCCTTCGCTTCCGTCGTGCTGCGCTACATCCAGGCCTTCGACATCGACAACGCCAAGATCAACGTCAATGGCGGCGCGATCGCACTCGGCCATCCGCTTGGCGCCACCGGCGCGATGATTTTGGGCACCGTGCTCGACGAGCTCGAGCGCACCAACAAGGCGACCGCCTTGGTGACGCTGTGCATCGGCGGCGGCATGGGCACCGCGACCATCATCGAGCGGGTCTAACGAGCTGCCGTCGGGTGGGCGTGCCCACCATTGCTGTCTCCGCGAAGGATGGTGGGCACGGCGCAAGAGCGCCTTTGCCCACCCTACGAGATCTCAAGTCAACCGCCGCGCCTGAGATTGGCTGCGGCACCGAGGAGCAACCAACATGGCTTACAAGAACTTCAAGGTTGAGACCGATTCCGACGGCATCGCGCTCGTCACCTGGGACATCCCGGGCCGTTCGATGAACGTGCTCGACGAGACCTCGACCAGCGAGCTCGATGCGATCGTCAAGGAAACCACGGCCGACGCCGCCGTGAAGGGCGTCGTCATCACCTCCGCCAAGGAGGCGTTCTGCGCCGGCGCCGACCTGTCGATGCTCGAGGGCATGAACCAGGCCTACGCCAAGGTCTTGAAGGAGCAGGACGAGACCGCCGCAAACCAGATGCTGTTCGACCAGAGCCGGCGCTTCTCGCAGGTGCTGCGTTCGATCGAGACCTCCGGCAAGCCGTGGGCGGCCGCGATCAACGGCCTCGCGCTCGGCGGCGGTTTCGAGATCACGCTGTGCTGCCACTATCGCGTCGCGGCGGAAAATCCCAAGACGCGCCTCGGCCTGCCCGAGGTCAAGGTCGGCCTGTTCCCCGGCGCCGGCGGCACGCAGCGCGTGCCGCGCCTGGTGCCGCCGCAGGACGCGATGACGATCCTGCTCAAGGGCGATCCGGTCACGGTCGAGAAGGCCAAGGCGCTTAATCTGATTCACGCCATCGTTCCGGCCGCCGACCTCATTAAGGCAGCGAAGGACTGGATCAAGGGCGGCGGCAAGGCCGTCGCGCCCTGGGACGAGAAGGGCTTCAAGCTGCCGGGCGGTCCGGTGTTCTCCAAGGCCGGCATGATGATGTTCCCGGCGGGCAACGCGATCTATCGCCGCGAGACCTACGACAATTATCCGGCCGCGCGCGCGATCATGAGCTGCGTCTATGAAGGCCTGCAGTTGCCGATCGACGCGGCACTGCGCGTCGAGTCGCGCTACTTCACCTCGGTGCTGCGCTCGAAGGAAGCGGCCGCGATGATCCGCAGCCTGTTCCTGTCGATGCAGGAGCTGAACAAGGGCGCGCGTCGCCCGAAGGACGTAGCCCCGACCAAGGTGAAGAAGATCGCCGTGATCGGCGCCGGCTTCATGGGTGCGAGCGTCGGCTACGTCTCGGCCCGTGCCGGCCTCGACGTCGTCCTGATCGACCGCGACCAGGAGAGCGCCGACAAGGGCAAGGCGCATGCGCAGAAGGTGATCGAGGAGCAGATCAAGAAGGGCCGCGCCAAGCCCGGTGACGCCGACGCGCTGCTCGCGCGCATTACGCCGACTGCCGATTATGCTGCACTCAAGGACGTCGACCTCGTCATCGAGGCCGTGTTCGAGGATCGCAAGGTCAAGGCTGATACCTTCGCGAAGGCGCAGGAGTATATGAAGCCGGACGTGATCTTCGCGTCGAACACCTCGACGCTGCCGATCACCTCGCTGGCCGAGGGCTTCAAGGACCAGGGCAAGTTCGTCGGCATCCACTTCTTCTCGCCGGTCGAGAAGATGATGCTGGTCGAGATCATCAAGGGCAAGAACACCGGCGATCTCGCTCTGGCGACGGCGCTGGACTACGTCCGGCAGATCGGCAAGACGCCGATCGTCGTCAACGACAGCCGCGGCTTCTTCGCCAATCGCTGCGTCGGCCGCTACGTCGCCGAGGGCAACGAGATGTTCCTGGAAGGCGTGCCGCCGGCGATGATCGAGAACTGCGCCAAGATGGCCGGCATGCCGGTCGGTCCGCTCTCGCTCTCGGACGAAGTCGCACTCGACCTCGGGCTCAAGATCATGAAGGCGACGGAAGCCGATCTCGGCCCGAACGCCATCAACCCCGATCAGAAGAAGCTGATGGTGGAGATGGTCGAGAAGCAGGGCCGTCTCGGCCGCAAGAACAGCAAGGGCTTCTACGATTACCCCGAGAAGGGCAAGGGTCAGAAGAGCCTGTGGCCGGGCCTCTCGGCGCTGCAGCCGAAGCAGCTCGACCCTGACACGCTCGACATCGAGGAGCTGAAGCAGCGTTTCCTGGTGGTGCAGGCGGTGGAAGCCGCGCGCACGGTCGAGGACCACGTCATCACCGACCCGCGCGAGGCGGATGTCGGCTCGATCCTCGGCTTCGGCTTCGCGCCGTTCACCGGCGGCACGCTGTCCTACATCGACTTCATGGGAACGAAGAAATTCGTCGAGCTCTGCCACAAGCTGGAGGCGAAGTACGGCTCGCGCTTCACCCCGCCGAAGCTTCTCGAGGAGATGGCCGCGAAGGGAGAAACCTTCTACGGCCGCTTCGCGCCGAAGAAGGCCGCGGCCTGATCACCCAAGATCATTTGAGAAAGAAGGCCGGATCGTCGATCCGGCCTTTTTGTTTGGGGAGACGTCATCACGGTTGCGTCAGATTTGTTCCCGGCTTGTGGAACCAATCACAGAATTCGCGTAGGACCCGTGTCAGAGTCCCCCGCTGCCGCGGTGTCGCGCAATTGTCATAGGCGTGTCGAAGCGGCGCCGTTCTTTTGCTCGGCCCTGGCACTAGTCTTGCTCCGGGTCAGGGTTCCGAATCCGGTTGGGACACTTGCCGAGCCATCGGCAGGTTGAAGACAAAATAAGAAAGTATCCTTGATGAACTCTTTGGTGCTGCGGAAGACCGCGCTCGGTCGCGATCTCACCGCGAAATATGCTGTTGGACCCGCCACTCGCCGCCTCTCGCCGCAACAGAAGCCGGCGCGCCTGCGCCGCAAGGGGCCGATGCTTTGGGCCGCTTTGGCGCTACTTGTGCTGGCGGCGGATTTTATGCTGGCTTCCCTCGCCTGGCTCGCCGTCGACTTCGTCATGGGCTGAGACCGCCCGCGCGTGCAGCAGGTAGGCCGCCGCGAAGTAGGCGAGCTGGCAGGCGGCAAGACAGATGGCGATGACGGTCACACCCGCCATCATGCCGAATTCGTAAACGCGAAGAATGATTGCCGAGAAAACCGCGATCGCCGGCGCAATCAATATCAGCGCCCAGATCCTGAAAGCATAACCTGTCGCTATTCCCACCAATGCACTTGCGACGATCAGGACCAAGGCAATCGTCAAGTTCAACTCCGATGAAATAATCCTCTAACAATTCCGCCAAGCTCGCGCGCTTTACGGGTACTGACAAGACAGCACTACTTACATTCGGCGAACAGTAGTTCATAAGTCTAATGATAGGTACGATGATCCGGCGAGATGGGTTCGTGCCACCCCGCTCGGGGCAGAATAAAAACGGGCCGGATCGACGATCCGGCCGTTCTTATTTGCGGTCTCCGAGCGGCGAGAACGCCCGGCCCGAGACCGCATCGTCGGCAAGACTCGCTCTCCAGCTGCCTTCATCGCCACGGCCGATGCGCACCTCGAAGCGCCAGCCATTCTGGTTGGTGAAGGCGATGTCCGTTCCGCCCATCTTCCTGACATAGCTGCACGGATATTCGGTCGGCCGATCGGGAAAGACGATTTTTCCTTCCTTGCTCTCGAACACGGCCGAGGTGACCTGCGGATGGATCATGAGGATGCAATTGCGCTGCGGCAGG
The DNA here is from genome assembly GCF_052075995.1 of Bradyrhizobium sp. 613_E4_N2_2. NCBI lineage: Bacteria > Pseudomonadati > Pseudomonadota > Alphaproteobacteria > Hyphomicrobiales > Nitrobacteraceae > Bradyrhizobium > Bradyrhizobium sp. 613_E4_N2_2. The sequence goes on along the minus strand of NZ_CP197234.1, from coordinate 854,007 downwards.
TCCGGCGTCGACAAGCCAAGCATCGCGAGCGGCGCGCCCGCGGCGGTCATAAGGACGATCATGTTCATGGCGGCGGCTGTCTCATGGAGGCGCTCCGCGATTTCGACGTGGCCGCCGATCTAATGGTTCACAAAGAAAAAGGCCGGATCGTCGATCCGGCCTTCGATTGTTGCATCTTGCGATGCGCTTACTTCGCCTGCGCAAGGCCTTCCTTCTTCAGCGCCTCCTGCACCTGCGGCCGCGCCGCGACGCGAGCCTTGTAGGCGGTCAGGTTCGGCATGGCCGAGAGGTCGAACTTCATCCGATCGCCCCAGGTCAGCATCGTGAAGAGATAGCCGTCGGCCACCGTGAACTGCTTTCCCATGAGGTAGTCGCGGCCGGCGAGCTGGCTGTCGATGTATGTCAGCTTGCCCATGACGCGATCCCTGAAGAAGGCCTTGGCCTCGTCGTTCAGCGCCGGCGCGAACAGCGGTCCGAAGCTCTTGTGCACCTCCGAGGTGAGGAAGTTCAGCCATTCGAGCAGCTTGTAGCGCTCGGAGCTGCCGTGAGCTGGCGCCAGCGCCTTGGCCGAAGCCTGGTCGGCGATCATCTGGACAATGACCGGGCCTTCGGTCACGATCTCGCCGCTGTCGAGGCCCAGCGCAGGGACCTGGCCCTTCGGGTTCAGCTTCAGATAATCCTCACCATTTTCGAGCTTCTTGGCCCGGATATCGACCTTGACCAGCTCATAGGGCAGGCCGGCTTCCAGGAGCGCGATGTGGGGGGACAGGGAGCAGGCGCCGGGCGAGTAATAGAGTTTCATGGAATTTCTTTCTCTTGACGCTTGGTTGGGGCGAAGGAACGCCTACATGCATTTGCATCCAATAGTCAAGATTGATGCAGGTGCATTGAGTGAGGTAAGAGACGGAACGACGAGCTTGAGCGGGACCATGAAACGCAAACCATCGACCGAGGCAACTTCGGCCTGGATCCGCCTGATGCGGGTGCAGAGCCGCGTGCTCGATTGCGTCGAGCAGGACTTGAAGAAGGCGGGGTTCCCCCCGCTGGCCTGGTACGACGCGCTGCTCGAATTGTCGCGGGCGCCCTCGGGGGAGCTGCGGCCGGTGGAACTCGAGCGGCAGATGCTGATCCCGCAATACTCCACTTCGCGCCTGATCGACCGCCTGGTCGACGAGGGGCTCGCCTCCCGGCGCGAATGCAAGATCGACAAGCGCGGCCAGTTCGTGGAGATCACGGAAGCCGGCCGCGAGTTGCAGAAGCGGATGTGGGGCGCCTATTCGGCCGCAATCGAAAAATATGTCGGCTCGAAACTGTCCGATGCGGATGCCGTCAAGCTCAGCGGTCTGCTCGACCGTCTCGGCTGCTCGTGCGGCGAGATGAAACTGCCGCCCGTCCACGTCAACGAAACCACGCCGTCGCGATGATCGTGCGGCACACCAGCTCGTCCGTGCACCCCCTGGGTTCGCGGACCACCCCGTCACCCGCGCGCCTTCGATCGAAGCGCCCTTTTTGATTAGAGTTTGATATGGCGCGAGACCAGATCGATATGACGCCGCTGCAGTCGCGCGACGAGCTCGTCGCGTGGTTCGAGGCCGGCTGCAAGGACCCGTCCGAATTCCGCATGGGCACCGAGCACGAGAAGACGCCGTTCACGCTCGAAGGCCACCGTCCGGTGCCTTACGAGGGTGCGCGGGGCATCGGCGCGCTGCTCGAAGGCATGAAGCTCCTGCTCGGCTGGGAGCCGATCATGGAGAAGGGCAACATCATCGGCCTCTACGACGTCACCGGTGGCGGCGCCATCTCGCTCGAGCCCGGCGGACAGTTCGAGCTCTCCGGCGCGCCGGTCGAGAACGTGCACCAGACCCAGAGCGAGCTGATGGCGCATCTGGCGCAGGTGCGCGAGATCGCGACCCCGCTCGGCATCGGCTTCCTCGGGCTCGGCATGACGCCGTCCTGGTCGCGCGCCGACATCCCGGTGATGCCCAAGGGCCGCTACAAGATCATGACCAATTACATGCCGAAGGTCGGCCAATACGGCCTCGACATGATGTACCGGACCTGCACCGTGCAGACCAATCTCGACTTCTCCTCCGAAGCCGACATGGTCAAGAAGCTGCGCGTCTCGCTCGCGCTGCAGCCGGTCGCGACCGCGCTGTTTGCCAATTCGCCGTTCACCGAGGGCAAGCCGAACGGCTTCCTGTCGTTCCGCTCCGAGATCTGGCGCGACACCGACAATGCGCGTTCGGGCATGATGCCGTGGGCATTCGAGGACGGCATGGGTTTCGAGCGCTATGTCGACTACGCGCTCGACGTGCCCATGTATTTCGTCAAGCGCGACGAGGATTACATCGACGTCTCGGGCTCCTCGTTCCGCGCCTTCTTCGATGGCCGCAACAACAATCTGCCCGGCGAACGTCCGACGCTGTCGGACTGGGCCAACCATCTTTCGACGATCTTCCCGGAGGTGCGCCTCAAGCGCTATCTCGAGATGCGCGGCTCCGATGGCGGCCCGTGGGGCCGCCTGCCGGCGCTGTCGGCGTTCTGGGCCGGGCTGCTCTACGACGATGTGTCGCTCGATGCCGCCTGGGACCTCGTGAAGCACTGGACCGCGCATGAGCGCCAGGCCCTGCGCGACGACGTGCCGCGGTTCGGCTTCAAGGCACGGATCAAGGACCGCTATCTGTTCGAGATCGCCAAGGAATGCCTCGTTCTGGCCCATGCCGGCCTGCGCCGCCGCGGCCGGATCGACCAGCTCGGCCGCGACGAAACCCGGCATCTGGAGCCGCTCGATCGCATCATCGATTCCGGCCGGACCCCGGCCGAGGAGATGCTGGAGAAGTTCAACGGCGCCTGGAACGGCTCCGTGGAACCGGCCTACGCGGAATACGCGTTCTAGGCCAGAGGCCGACGACCAGGACCTGAGCCGTTCATCGCCCATACAGGTTTGCGGCGATCAAATGACCGGCTGAAAAAACCTGAGCGCCGTCAATAACTCGAAAGCTGTTCCGATGGGGAAGGGCCGCCTGCGTGGGGCCGTCATGGCAAGCGTCGTGGCCTGCGCCACGTTGCTTGCGCTCGTGTTTGCGAGCGCGCCTGCGCGCGCCCAGACGGCGTTCGACCGGCCCGGCGGCGACTATTTCAGCTCGCCGGTGACGTCAGGTGACCCCGAGGATTGCGCGCTGCAGTGTGAGCGTGACCGCCGCTGCCGCTCCTGGAGCTTCAACTATCCCGACGTCGAAGGCGGCTCGGCTGTGTGCTGGCTCAAGAACACGGTGCCGCCGCGTGTCCCGGGCAGCTGCTGCATCTCCGGTGTGCGTGGCGCCGGCGTGATCGAGCCGCGGATCGAAGGCGTTGAAACGTCGATCGACCGCCCCGGCGGCGACTTGCGCAATTTCGAGATCAAGGACGGCGAAGGCGAAGAGGCCTGCAAGGCCGCCTGCATCGCCGACAACAAGTGCCGCGCCTTCACCTATGCCCGTCCCGGCTACACCGGGCGTGAAGCGCGCTGCTTCCTGAAAAAGGAAATCAAGCCGCCGCGCCGCAAGGCGGGCTTCACGTCGGGCGTGGTCAGATAGCGCGCTGCGAATCCGGTGACCCGCTCCTCAATTCGCCGCCGACACCAGCCTGTCCCCGCACGCATTCGCGTAGAACTTGCCGCCGCATTGGCGCTTGATGGCGGCGCAGCGCACCGCGGGAGACGCATTTTCCGGACCGCTGAAGCCGCAGCTCAGGCCGTCGGCACTGCGACCCGTCTTGCCGGCGGCAAAGGCGGCGCTGGAGGCGGTGATGCAGACGACGAGGAAGGCCGCGGCGGCGATTTCGATCAGCAGTCTCATGGACGTTTCCTCCACACTGATGGCTGAATCTGCCCTCAATCTAGCACCGAATCCGCATCTCTCCGTACGCTTCCGGGTTCCCAAATCGGCCCGTTCCTTGCATAAATTTACGCCAGCGCAGTGCACGGCCGCGCCAGCGATGGTTCCGGTGCAGGGGCAAGACGCGTAGAGTTAGTGGTGTTCTCGCGACCAGGAAGTGACGGCCTTGCAAGATCAATCGTTCCAGCCAAGTTTGCCGGCCTCCAGCCAGCCCATCGACGAGCTCGCGCTGGCTGACGTCAAGGGCGCGATCCTGGCGAAGCTGCGCCTTGCCATCGGCAAGGATGCGGGCATGGCCACCAAGCACGACTGGTACCAGGCCGCAGCGCTCGCGCTGCGCGACCGCATCGTGCATCGCTGGCTCACGGCCGAGAAGCACAGCTACGATGCGGGAAGCAAGCGCGTCTATTATCTCTCGCTCGAATTCCTGATCGGCCGTCTCTTCACCGACGCGCTCAACAACATGGGGCTGCTCAAGATCTTCGAGGTCGCGCTCGGCGATCTCGGCGTATCGCTGCCTGAGCTCCGCAAATGCGAGCCGGATGCCGCGCTCGGCAATGGCGGCCTGGGGCGGCTCGCCGCCTGCTTCATGGAGAGCATGGCCACGCTCTCGATCCCCGCGATCGGCTACGGCATCCGCTACGATTATGGCCTGTTCCGCCAGATCATCAATCAGGGCTGGCAGCAGGAATATCCGGACGAATGGCTGAGCTTCGGCAATCCCTGGGAATTGCAGCGGCCCGAGGTGATCTATCACGTCCATTTCGGCGGTGGCGTCGAGCATGTCGACGACAAGGGCCGCGACCGAGCGATCTGGCATCCCGCCGAGACCGTGCAGGCGATCGCCTATGACACGCCGATTGTCGGCTGGCGCGGCCAGCACGTCAACGCGCTCCGCCTGTGGTCGGCACGCTCGCCCGATCCGTTGAAGCTCGATGCCTTCAACAAGGGCGACTATGTCAGCGCCAGCGCCGAACAGTCGCGCGCGGAAGCGATCTGCAAATTCCTCTATCCGAACGACGAGAGCCCGGCGGGCCGCGAGCTGCGGCTGCGCCAGGAGTATTTCTTCGTCTCCGCCTCGCTGCAGGACCTGGTCAATCGCCACCTGACCTCCGACGGCCAGCTTCGCAGCCTCGCGATGAAGGTCGCGGTCCAGCTCAACGACACGCATCCGAGCCTCGCCGTCACCGAGCTGATGCGCATCCTGGTCGACCTGCACAATTTCCGCTGGGACGAGGCCTGGAAGATCACGGTCGCGACGCTGTCCTACACCAACCACACGCTGTTGCCCGAGGCGCTGGAGACCTGGCCGGTCGAGCTGTTCGAGCAGCTATTGCCGCGCCATCTCGAGATCATCTACCGCATCAACGTGCAGCATCTCGCGCTGGCCGAAGCGCGCGCGCCCGGCGACATCGATTTCCGTGCCTCGGTTTCGCTGATCGACGAGAGGAGCGGACGCCGCGTGCGCATGGGCCAGCTCGCCTTCGTCGGCTCGCACCGCATCAACGGTGTCTCGGCGATGCATTCGGACCTGATGCGCGAGACCGTGTTCCACGATCTCAACCATCTCTATCCCGGCCGCATCACCAACAAGACCAACGGCATCACCTTCCGCCGCTGGCTGATGCTGGCGAATCCGAAGCTGACCGACCTGCTGCGCGAGACCTGCGGCGAAGCCGTGCTCGACGATCCGACCCAGCTCAGCCTGATCGAAACCCGCGCCAGCGACGTCGAATTCCAGAAGAAGTTCCGCAGCGTCAAGCTTCACAACAAGACCGCGCTGGCGCGCCTGATCGGCGAGCGGCTCGGCATCAAGGTCGATCCGACCGCGCTGTTCGACGTGCAGATCAAGCGCATTCACGAATACAAGCGCCAGCTCCTCAACATCATCGAGACGGTGGCGCTGTACCAGGCGATGAAGGACGATCCCAACGGCAACTGGGTGCCGCGGGTGAAGATCTTCGCCGGCAAGGCGGCGGCGAGCTACCGCTACGCAAAATTGATCATCAAGCTGGTCAACGACGTCGCAGAGGTCGTCAACAACGATCCCGCGATCGGCGGCAAGCTCAAGGTCGTCTTCCTGCCCGACTACAATGTCAGCCTTGCGGAGGTGATCATTCCCGCGGCCGATTTGTCCGAGCAGATCTCGACCGCCGGCATGGAGGCCTCCGGCACCGGCAACATGAAGCTGTCACTGAACGGCGCTCTCACCATCGGCACGCTCGACGGCGCCAACATCGAGATCCGCGACCATGTCGGCGCGGAGAACATCGCGATCTTCGGCATGGAGGCCGGCGACGTGATGATCCGCCGCAAGCAGGGGCTGGATGCCTCCGACGTGATCCGCAATTCGCCAAAGCTCCAGCGCGCCATCAACGCGATCGGCACCGGCGAGTTCTCGCCCGGCGATCCCGGCCGCTTCGAATCAATCGCGCACGCGCTGCGCTATCTCGACCACTACATGGTCAGCGCCGATTTCGATTCCTATTACGAAGCGCAGCGCAGCGTCGACGCACGCTGGCAGGTGGCGCCGGCCTGGACGCGCGCCTCCATCCTCAATGTCGCGCGCATGGCCTGGTTCTCCTCGGACCGCACCATCCGCGAATATGCCGAGGAGATCTGGAACGTGCCGGTCAATCCGACCACGCCGCTGCTGCCGGATCTGCGCGACGTCGCGGGCTGATTTTCCGCAACGTGAAATCGGCGATACCTGCGAGGTTATTGATTTGGCAGGATAGGCATCATATTACGGCTTGAGCTTTTTCTGGCCGGAGTCGATCGTGCCTGTCGGCGAGTATACGAGCCCGGATGGGCAGCTTCGATTGCTGGTCATATGTCCCGACGGGGACTGGACGCTGGGGTTCGACGGATTCTCCTGGCACACGCACGGCAGCATCCTTGCCAGTCTTTCAGGCAAGGACGAGGAAGCTGCCATCGGCGACTTCGTCGCCGATCTGATCAGCGGCAAGAGTATCATTGCGCTGAAGCGCATAGGAGGCTCCGTCGCGGATGCCTGGGTCACAGATAATCCGGCAGACGATGTTTTGAGTTCGCAGCAATATGGCCCTGGTGATGAGACGATGGAGTTTCGTCGTTGGGACGGAAGCTCAGTAGAGGTCTAATCCCATGCACGCCAAGCTCCCGCACCCGTTCGACGACGCCACCCGCATCAGCGCCGGTGACTCCAGCTGGCAGGGGCACACCAGCGACGACTACTGGGCGTTTGTCGGCCCGTTCGGCGGCGCCACGGCCGCGACGATCCTGCGTGCGCTGATCGACCATCCGCAGCGCGCCGGCGATCCGCTGGCGCTGACCGTCAATTATTGCGCGCCGATCGCCAAGGGGCCGTTCGATCTGGACGTGCGGCTGGTGAAGGCCAATCGCTCCAGCCAGCATTGGAGCGTCGAACTGTCGCAGGACGGCGCAGAGGTCGCAACGCTAGCCACCGCCGTATTCGCCGAGCGCCGGCCGTCCTGGGAGCACAGGGTGGCGCAATATCCGAACGCCACGGCGTTCGAGGCAACGCTGCCATTCCCAAAGATCTCGGCGTCCTGGGCCAACCAGTATGAATTCCGCTTCGTCGAGGGCGAGATGCGGATCGGCCCACCGCAGACCGAGCTCGCCAGCACCTATTCCAAGCTCTGGATCGGCGACCGCACGCCGCGCAAGCTCGACATGCTGTCGCTGATGTCGATGTCGGACGCCTTCTTCGGCCGCATCTTCCACGCCAGGCGCGAGCTGGTGCCGTTCGGCACGGTGTCGCTGACGACGTATTTTCACACCGGCAGCGAGGAGCTCGCCGCCGAGGACATCACGCGCGTGCTCGCGACGGCCGATTCGAAGATCATGCACAAGAGCTATGCCGATCAGAACGCCGAGCTGTGGTCGCCGAACGGCAGGCTGCTCGCGACCACGACGCAGATTGCGTATTTCAAGGCGTAGATGCTCTTCCCCTCTCCCCTTGTGGGAGAGGGTGGCTCGTCGCGAAGCGACGAGACGGGTGAGGGGTCTCTCTCCGCGAGCGCTTCTCTTGCAGTTGAACGCGCGGATACAACCCCTCATCCGGCGCTTCGCGCCACCTTCTCCCACAAGGGGAGGAGGAAGAAACAAAAAGGGCGGCCTCGCGGCCGCCCTTTTGCCTTGAAGACAGAGCGAGCGATTACTCCGCCGCGAGCTTCACGTCCGGCGCGGCTGCGCGCACTTCGGCGTCGACCTGGGCTTCGAACTTGGCAAAGTTCTTCTGGAACATGCCGACCAGCGCTCGGGCGGTCTTGTCGAACTCGTCCTTGTCCTTCCAGGTGTTGACCGGGTTCAGGATCTCGGCCGGCACGCCCGGCAGCGCGGTCGGGACCGCGAAGCCGAAATATTTGTCGGTGCGGAATTCGACGTTGCGAAGCGAGCCGTCGAGCGCGGCGGTGAGCAGCGCGCGCGTCACCTTGATCGGCATGCGCGAGCCTGTGCCATACTTGCCGCCGGTCCAGCCGGTGTTGACCAGCCAGCAATCGACATTGTGCTGGGCGATGAGGTCGCGCAGCATGTTGCCATAGACGCTGGGGTCGAGCGGCAGGAAGGGAGAACCGAAGCAGGTGGAGAATTCCGGCTGCGGCTCGTTGCCGAGACCGCGCTCGGTACCGGCAACCTTGGCGGTGTAGCCGGACAGGAAGTGATACATCGCCTGCGCCGGCGAAAGCTTTGCGATCGGCGGCAGCACGCCGAAGGCGTCGGCTGCCAGCATCACCACGTTCTTCGGCTGCGGCGCGCGGCCGGTGCGCGAAGCGTTCGGGATGAAGTCGAGCGGGTATGCGGAGCGCGTGTTCTCGGTCTTGGAGCCGTCGTCGAAATCGACGATTCGGGTGTCTTCGTCGAGCACGCAGTTCTCGAGCACCGCGCCGAAGCGCGTCGACGCCGCATAGATCTCGGGCTCGGCTTCCTGCGAGAGCTTGATGCACTTGGCGTAGCAGCCGCCCTCGAAGTTGAAGACGCCGTTCGGGCCCCAGCCATGCTCGTCGTCACCGATCAGCGTGCGGTTCGGATCGGCCGACAGCGTGGTCTTGCCGGTGCCTGATAGCCCGAAGAAGATCGCGGTATCGCCATTGGCGCCGACATTGGCCGAGCAGTGCATCGGCATCACGCCGCGCTCGGGCAGATAGTAGTTCAGCGTGGTGAAGACGGACTTCTTCATCTCGCCGGCATAATAGGACCCGCCGATCAGGACGATCTTGCGGGCGAAATCGATCGCGACGACGTTCTCCGACTTGCAGCCGTGGCGTTTGGGATCGGCGCGGAAGCTCGGCATGTCGATGATGGTGAGCTCCGGCGTGAAGCTCGGCAGCTCGACCGCCTCGGGGCGGATCAGCAGCGTACGGATGAACAGCGAGTGCCAGGCGAGCTCGGTGAACACGCGGGTCTTGATCCGGTAGGCCGGATCGGCGCCGCCATAGAGGTCCTGCGCGAACAGGCTCTTGCCTTCAGCGTGCTTGAGGAAGTCCTGGTAGAGCGCCTCGAACTGCTCGGCGGTGATCGACTGGTTGCCGGCCCACCACATCTTCTTGTCGGTGGTGGCGTCACGCACCGTGAACTTGTCCTTCGGGCTGCGGCCGGTGAACTCACCGGTGTCGGCGCAAAGCGAACCGTCTGCCGACAGCACCGCCTCGCCCGCAGAAAGTGAGTATTGATAGAGTTGCGGCGCGCCGAGGTTCCAGTGAACCCGTTTGAGATTCTTTAAGCCGAATTTGTCGGCACCGAAGGCACCGTTGCGCACGCCCGTCTCTTGCACGAAAAATCCTCCTAGAACCCGCGACACTCAGCGCGATCAAGCTTTGGCGCCATCGCAGTCACCGTGAATTATAGGCCGTCCGGCCTCGGTTGAACGACGTAATAATGGTGAACGCTGGCGTTGCCAAGCCGATCTCGCAGGATTTGGTTTATTCAAGGACCGCGCCAAATGCCGCGCATGTCAGCTCTGAGCGAGCGTATCAAAAAAACACGAATGATCGCGCAACCAAATGCGCAATTCGGCGTTTCCTCTGGTTATTGCGACGCACAATCGCGGGACCGTCCTATCGTACCTCGCCTTCGCCGATGAGCGCGAACGGCCCCCACATCGCGGGATAGGCGTTGCGCGGTGACGAGGTGTCATCAACGTACGTCAACATCGCGCGGCGCAAGGCTTCGGCACGGCCGATTTTTGGTTCGTTCTTGAGCAGTTCGAAAGTCGACGTGGTCAAGCGGGTGGCAGCTTCCGAATCCACTGCCCAATGCGAGACCAGCAGCGCACGTGCACCCGCGTAGAAGAACGAGCGCGCCAGCCCCGACAGGGCCTCGGCGCCGGGCTTGTCGCCGGTGATGGTGTTGCAGGCCGATAGCACAACCCAATCCGCGTTGAGCTTGAGCTGAGCGACTTCACTTGCCGTGAGCAAGCCGTCATCCAGCTCCGTCGGCCGATCGGGAATGGAGAGCGCAAGCGAGGGCTCGCCCAATCCCTTGATATCGCCGGCAACGAGACCGTGGGTGGCAAAGTAGATGATACTGTATTGAGCAAGCGCTGCACGCTTCAGCGTCGTTTCGCTGGCATCGCGGCCGAGATGGATGTCGGCCTCGGCCGCGCCGACATCCTTTGCCACCGCGTTCAACTCGTCCGCGGTATCCGGCAGTTGCGGCAGCGCCTGCGCAAGCCGCGCGCGATCGACGCCGGCACCGCGCCAAAAATCGCTATAGGCAATTGTTGCAATGTTGCGTGCAGCGACCTTGCCGCTTGCCGCGCGACGATCGGCCGGCCCTTCCAGCGCGGGATTGAACACGGGATCGCCAAAGCCGGTCATCGGCTTCACGCCCTGCTCCCGGCGCGCGACGGCACGCAGCGATTTCAGGCTGACCACCGAGGGCAGCACCGACACCGCCTGACGCCGCAACAGCCAGGCGGCGCTGCGATAGCCTTCGAGCGTGTCCGGGATCGCAGCTTGCGGCGTCTCCGTGACGAGCAGATGAAACGGCAACGCCGTCAGCGCGGCCGACGGCACCACCAGCAGGTTGCGCTTGTCCTTCGTCAGCCCTTCGACCGGGCCGAGAAGCGCGACATAAAGCTCGTTGGCGAGCCCGAGGTCGAACAACCCTGATTTGCCGGAGGCATCACGCGCCTTGCCGACATCGAGCCCCTTGCGGAAGGCAGTCACCTTCTGCATCAGCGCGTCCGCGCCGAGCGGAATCTCCTTCCAGTCGACGCCTTCGCGCGTGATCGCGACGACATAGCTCTGCTTGTCGACGACGGAGTAGAGCACCATCGCCTCGTCGGGCGACAGCAAGGGCTGGATATCCTTGACCGCCAGCGGCAGGGGGTTGGAGAGCGACGCATAATCGGGAAACTCGACCGCGAGCGTCTTCTGCAAGCCTGTGCGCTCGTTCGCTATCGCCGCGATCCGCACCCGGCTGCGCTGCTCGGCCGCGACGTCGCGCTGGGCCGACTGCTTCGACACCGCGGCGATGATCGCCTTGTCGAGCGCCTCGGACTCGGCCGCAAGATCCTGGTCCCGGCGCACGAGCTCAGCGAGCCTGTCGCTGCCCGCAGCAAGGCGCACGGCCAGCTTGTTCACGGCGGAGGCAGCGGAGGATTGCGTGCCGCGCTGAATCGCGGCAAGCGCCTCGTCCAGCGCCCTGTCGTCAGGCAGCAGATATTGCTGTCGCGCGGCGAACAGGACCGGCAGCACGACGCGCAACTGCGCGCGATTGGTCGCAAGCGTCTTTTCCGCGAGCGGCAGCGCGTCGGCGTTCCGGCCGGAGACGTAGAGGAAATAAGCGAGATTGCTGGTCGAGGTCGTGACGTCCGGATGATCGGGACCGAGCGCACGTTCGCGGATCGACAGCGCACGGCGATAGAGCGGCTCCGCATCGGCATAGCGCTGCTGGTGCTCGTAGAGACCGGCGAGATTGTTCAGCGAGCGCGCGACGTCGGGATGGTCCGGTCCCAGCACTTTTTCGCGGATCGCGAGCGAGCGCCTGATCGGCGCCTCGGCATCCGCATCGCGGTTGAGGTCGCGATCGAGCTGGCCGAGATTGTTCAGGAGCGTCGCGACCGCCGGATGCTCGGGGCCACCGGCCTTCTGGTAGATCGCGAGCGCGCGCTGAAACAACGGCTCGGCTTCGGCCTGACGCTGCTGCTTGACATAGTATGTGGCGAGATTGTTGAGGGACTGACCGACGTCGGGATGCTCGCGCGACAGCGCCTTCTCGCGCACGGCGAGCGCACGCTTGAACAGCGGCTCGGCCTCTGCAAAGCGGCTCTGCCTCTGATAGAGCGCGGCGAGGTTGTTCAGCACCGGTGCGATCTCGACACTGTCGAGACCGGTCCCCTTCTCCATCAGTGCAATGGCGCGCTTGTAGAGCGGCTCGGCCTGGTCGTCGTGGCCCTGGTCGGCGTAGATCTGCGCGAGGTTGTTGAGCGCACCGGCGAGATCGCGATTGTTGGCGGTCTTCTCGAGAGACGCCACCATGGCCTGCGCCAGCGGCAGCGCCTCCGAATATTTGCCGGCGCTTCGGAGTGCGTTGATCCGCGCGCTCTCCGCGGCGAGACCTTTCTGGGCAAAGCCGGGCGTGGCAAGCGATGCGGTGATCGCGAGCGCCAAACCCGCAACCAACGTCAAATAGCGGCGTGTCATGAACCCTCTCGCTGCCGACTTCGAACCATTACGGTCTTGGGTCGCAGCGATGGGGGGCAGCGTTCAAATTGTTGCGCGCTAGTCCACCTTAGCGCGCGCTTCGCCAGCAAGGCGGACCAGCATCTTGCGGAGCTCCGTGCCGTCAGTCACCCGCTCCGGGAAGTCCAGCCGCAGCGCCGTCTGACCATCCTGCATGTCGAGGCCTTCGGGGTCGCAGCCGGTGCAGCGCCAGTCGCCCTCCGCCGCGCCGAGGAGTTTTGTTGCATAGAGGCCCATGGCGTCGCGGTGGTCGGCATTCATGTGCGCGACCGCCCCCTCCTCTGCCGCCAGCAAATCCTCGGCACCTGTTAGGTCCGTCAGGAACTGCTTGGGCTTGAGATCGACGATGCGGCCGAAGCCGGCGACCAGATGGGTTCCCGTGGGCCGAATTCTGAAGAAGGAGAAATCCTTAAACGAAACAAAGGCTTCGGCCGATGGATGGGCATTGAGATACCGCCGCTGGAGTAGATCCTTGTCGGCATCGGCCTGTTCCGCCCGACCGGACAGCATGATTCGGGCGCCCTCCAGCGGATCGCCGGCCGCGCGCTCGTCCAGCATCAGGGAGACCCGGTGATCCGCCAGGATGTTCCTGGTGTGCACGGCCAGGCCCGAGATCAGCAGGATCGGCGAGCCGTCGGGGTGGCTCGCCAGATTGACGAGGGAGCAATAGGGATCGCCGCTGCCGGCCATCAGCGTTGCCAGCGCGCCCTGGCGCGAGCGCCTGAGCAGCGATTTGGCGAGCTTTCCGGGGTCGAAATCAGGGGTCGGGTGCATCGGCTTTCTCGGGTCAGGTGGTTGCAAGGGAGGTCTTTTTTCGGGTAAACGGGGGTCAGGTTAAGGGTCGAAACGCGGCGAATCTGCTGCGCTTCGTGGAACTTGGTCACACTTCAGCCCAGCTTGCATTGCTCGGTGACAAGGTTCGACCGCCGAATTCGGCACCCGTGTATGCGGCGCATCAGTGAATTGCTCGCCGTTTCAAGCCACGACCCAAACGGAAAGCAGAAAGCAGAGGCTCATGCCCACAATCGCTTTGGTCGACGACGACCGCAACATTCTCACATCCGTCTCGATCGCGCTGGAGGCCGAAGGCTATCGCATCATGACTTACACCGACGGCGCCTCCGCGCTCGACGGCTTCCGCACCACCCAGCCCGATCTTGCCATCCTCGACATCAAGATGCCGCGCATGGACGGCATGGAAACGCTGCGCCGGCTGCGGCAGAAATCCGACCTGCCGGTGATCTTCCTGACCTCCAAGGACGAAGAGATCGACGAACTGTTCGGCCTCAAGATGGGCGCCGACGACTTCATCCGCAAACCCTTCTCGCAGCGCCTGCTGGTCGAGCGCGTCAAGGCTGTGCTGCGCCGCTCTGCGCCGAAGGACCCGACCGTCGCGCCGAAGGAGAACGATGCCAAGGCGCTCGACCGCGGCCTGCTGCGCATGGACCCCGAACGGCACACCTGCACCTGGAAGAACGAGCCGGTGACGCTGACCGTCACCGAATTCCTGATCCTCCAGGCGCTGGCGACCCGGCCCGGCGTGGTGAAGAGCCGCAACGCGCTGATGGACGCCGCCTATGACGACCAGGTCTATGTCGACGACCGCACCATCGACAGCCACATCAAGCGGCTGCGCAAGAAGTTCAAGGTGACCGACAACGAGTTCGAGATGATCGAGACGCTCTACGGCGTCGGCTACCGCTTCAAGGAAGCCTGAGGCTCACGCGCCTTCACGAAAGACTGAGAGCATCGCCGGTTCTCGTTCCATCGGGACCGGGATGGCTCTAGGATGCGGGGACCCTTCGCACGAGATGTCCTAACGCGGGCGTAAGCATTGCTTGACCGAACGCAGCCTGACGAGAACCAGAATGCCGGGGATATCGCATCCGACGGCGTACCGGAGCACGTCGCCGACGACAAGCCGGCCGCGCAAGGTTGGCGGCCGCTGTCCTGGCTGACGCGCGCCGGTCAGTATTTCTTCGCACTCTCCTTCTCGAGCCTGACCCGCCGCATCGTCTCGCTCAACCTCGCCGGCCTCGTCGCGCTGGTCGCGAGCATTCTCTATCTCTCGCAGTTCCGCGCTGGCCTGATCGACGCGCGTGCGCAGAGCCTGCTGGTGCAGGCCGAGATCATCGCCGGTGCCATCGGAGCGTCGGCGACCGTGCAGACCAACGCGATCACGGTCGATCCTGACCGCCTGCTCGATCTGAAGCTCGGCGACAGCTACGGCGAATCCGACGATTATTCGGCGCTGAACTTTCCGATCAGCCCGGAGCGCGTGGCACCCGTGCTGCGCACGCTGATCTCGCCGACCAAGACCCGCGCACGGATATTCGATCCCAACGGGACGGTGCTGCTCGACAGCCGCGACCTCGAGAACGTGCTGATCTTCCCGTTGCCGCCGCCATCGCAGAAGCCCGGCGTGATCGAGCGCGGCCTGACCTCGGTGCGCCTCTGGATCAACCGCGGTGACCTGCCGCTGTATCGCGAGCTCGGGCGCGAGAATGGCAATGGCTATTCGGAAGTGAGCGACGCGCTCCAGGGCCAGAAGCGTTCGATGGTGCGGGTCAATTCGCGCGGCGAGGTGATCGTCTCGGTCGCAGTCCCCGTGCTGCGCTCGCGCGCCATCCACGGCGCCCTGATGCTGTCGACGCAGGGCGACGACATCGACCAGATGGTCACCGCCGAGCGCCTGGCGATCCTGAAGGTCGGCGGCGTCGCTGCCGCGGTCATGATCATGCTGTCGCTGCTGCTCGCCAGCACGATCGCAGGTCCGGTGCGCCGGCTCGCCGACAGCGCCGAGCGCGTCCGCCGCCGCATCAAGGCCCGCATCGAGATTCCCGACTTCACCCGGCGCCGCGACGAAATCGGTCACCTTTCCGGCGCGCTGCGCGACATGACCAGCGCGCTCTACAGCCGCATCGAGGCGATCGAGATGTTCGCCGCCGATGTCGCGCATGAACTGAAGAACCCGCTGACGTCGCTGCGCTCAGCGGTCGAGACGCTGCCGCTGGCGCGCAACGAGACCAGCCGCGCGCGCCTGCTCGAGGTGATCGAGCATGACGTCAAGCGGCTCGATCGCCTCATCTCCGACATCTCCGACGCCAGCCGCCTCGACGCCGAATTGCAGCGCCAGGATGCGGTCCGGGTCGACCTGCGCCGCCTGCTGACGACGCTCGTGTCCGTCGCCAATGAAACCAAGCTCGGCCATGACGTCGCGGTCGAAACGCGCTTCGAAGGCCGCGGCGCGACCGACGCGTTCTCCGTGACCGGGCACGATTCGCGGCTCGGGCAGGTGGTCTCCAACCTGCTCTCCAACGCGCAGTCATTCTCCGAGCCCGGCAGCAAGGTGCGCCTCACCTGCCGCCGCGTCCGCTCCGAGATCGAGATCGTGGTCGACGACGACGGTCCCGGCATCCGCGACGACGCGCTGGAGCGCATCTTCGAGCGCTTCTACACCGACCGTCCGCACCAGGGCTTTGGCCAGAACTCCGGCCTCGGCCTGTCGATCTCCAAGCAGATCGTCGATGCCCATGGCGGACGCATCTGGGCCGAGAACCGCCCGGGCCCGGCGGACGAGGACGGAGCGCCTACGGTTGTCGGCGCGCGTTTCGTGGTGAGGCTGCCGGCGCTATGAGCGACGGTGGCCCCAGCGTTCACGCCTCCGCAGTCAAGGTCGGGACTCTGGCGGTGCTGATCCGCGGGCCCTCAGGCTCCGGCAAGTCGCGCCTTGCCTTCGATTTGATCATGGCGGGACGCGCTGGCGTGGTCGAAAGGGCCGTTCTGGTCGGCGATGACCGTGTCCATCTGGCGACAGTCGGCGACGAAATTGAAGTCCGCCCCGCGCCGCTGCTGGCCGGCCTGATCGAGATTCGGGGACTGGGAATCCGCCGCTGCGACTTCGTGGAGCATGCGACCGTCGGCCTCGTGGTCGATCTGGACGCCGCCGACGCAGAACGGCTGCCTGCGGCGGAATCGCTGAAAACAAGCATTTTCGGTGTCGAAATACCGCGAATCCCCGTCGGGCGCGACTATTCGCCCCTCCCTTTGGTTGTTGCGGCCTTGACCACTACCAAGAGTTCATCTTCCGTTAACCCTTCAGGCGATTGTTTGAAGGGAAATGGTAACCATATGAACCCCACTATCGCGACCGAATAGACCGGCGCAGCTCCCCTCATCCATCCGTCTAGTTTCAGGGAGATACGCAACATCCCCTCTTGCGCGGGGGCTCTGGATGGTCAAAGTGGCGCGTTCGTGCGGTGCACCAAAAGCGCCCGCGAGGAGTTTTCCGATGATTGGTCTAGTACTTGTGACCCACGGGCGCCTTGCCGACGAATTCAAGGCAGCGCTTGAGCATGTCATGGGCCCACAAAAGCAAATCGAAGCGATCACGATCGGTGCCGAAGATGATTCCGATCTCTGCCGAAGCGACATCATCGAGGCGGTCAACCGCGTCGATTCCGGCGACGGCGTCGCGATCCTCACCGACATGTTCGGCGGCACGCCGTCGAACCTTGCAATATCCTGCATGAGCCGGCCGAAGGTCGAGGTGCTCGCGGGCATCAACCTTCCCATGCTGGTGAAGCTTGCCAAGGTGCGCGAGGAGCGTCCGCTGCCCGACGCGATCGCGATGGCCCAGGAAGCGGGTCGCAAATACGTCACCATTGCCAGCCGCGTGCTCGCCGGCAAATGAGCGACGACGCGCCGCTCGGAAACCAGGCCGGGACAGGCGTGCCGGCGGGAGCCATTTCCAAAGACCTCCTGATCATCAACAAGCGCGGCCTGCACGCCCGCGCCTCGGCGAAATTCGTCCAGGCGGTCGAGCGCTTCAACGCGCAGGTGTGGGTGACGCGCGGCGGCGAGACCGTCGGCGGCACCTCGATCATGGGCCTGATGATGCTGGCCGCAGGACCGGGCACGACGATCACGGTCGCCGCCGCCGGTGACGATGCCCAGGCTGCGCTTGCGGCGATTACCGAGCTCGTTGAGAGCAAGTTCAACGAGGAAGGGATCTGAGCCACGCGCTCAGTGCCGTAGGGTGGGCAAAGGCGCGAAGCGCCGTGCCCACCATCTCGCGACAATCGCCATAGAAGTGGTGGGCACACTTCCGCCGTCGCTCTTCGAGCTATGGCGGACAAGTCGCTTTGCCCACCCTACGAGACCGACAACGCCGAAATCACTTCGCCGGCGGCGCGATGTAGATATTCCAGCTCATCGCCGGGCCGGCCTTGCCGTGGGTGAAGCGGCGCGTCGTCATCACGATGCGCTCGGCGTTCGGCGCGATCTCCGAGACCCATTTCTCGAACGCCGGGAGGCGGCCATCGGTCGGATCGAACACGCCGATGAAGCCATACTTCTTGGCATCCTCGCGCGACGTCAGCCCGGAATCCCAGGCTTCGAGCGGCATCAGCGCGGCGGGATGATCGGGGCTGTAGAACACCATCGGCTGGATCGACTCCATGGTGCCGGCGACGACCGCCCAGCGCGAGCCGAAACGCGTGTGCCAGGCCTGCGTCAATTCATGCGCCAGCTCCGAGCGCGCGCCGTAGGTCGCCGTATTGCTGGCATTGGCCGCCATCTCGCGCGCGGCGATCCAGGGCGAGGCGGCGAGCGTGGCGACGCTGAGCACGAGCCAGATCGCGGCGATGTTGAACAGGGCCGCACTCTGCACCCGCAGCGCCGGGATCGCGACCAGTGCCAAGGGCACCAGGAAGAACAGCGAGATGCCCCAATCGGTCTTCATGTAGATGCTGAAGGCCAGCGCGCCGAGCGGCGGGCCGACCGCGACGATGATCTGGATGATCCAGACGTTCAACGCCTGCGCAACATTGACGCCGGGATTGGCGCCGCGCCCCCAGGCGCGCGTGACGATGCGTAACGGTGCGCGCAGCAGCAGCGTGAACCAATGCGGCACCAGCGCCATTGCGAGAGCGGCCAGCGCCACCGGCAACGCCAGCAGCGCCAAATTATGCAGGGCGTAGCCCGCCACGAGCTGATGGACCTGGCGGCTGTCATCGAGGCTGTAGGTATCGCCGGCATAGGTCAGCGGCACGAAATGCACGCCCGCAAGCCAGACGATGTGCGGGATCATCGCCACCACCATCGTCACGATCGCCACCCACGGCGCCGGCGACAGCAGGAATCGCAGCCGATCGGGATGAATCAGCGCGGCAAGGCCGATGGCGCCGATCATGGTCAGCACCCAGTATTTCGTCATCAGCGCCAGCGCGCCGGCGAGCCCGAACCAGATACCGGACTGCCAGGTCCGCTTCTCGAAGGCGTTGAGATAGGCGAGCACGAGCAGCGGCAGCGTGACGAGCTGGAGCAGGTCGGGGTTGTACTTGAAACCCTTGAAATTGAAGATCGGATAGAGCGCGACCATCACCACGACCAGGAACGCGCGCCGCGCGTCCACGACGCGCAAGCTCAGCAGCCAGCAGATCACCATGCCGACGCCGACGGTCGCCATCGCCAGCGCATAGGTCGCCCAGTCCGCAGCCGGGAACACCTTGAACCAGAGGCCGGCGACCCAGCCCGACAGCGGCGGGTGCTTGCCGTAGCCCCACAGGAACTCCTGGCCCCAGCCATAGGCTTCTGCGACGTCCATGTGAACGTCCTGCGCTGCCTTGAGATTGATCAGGATGAAGGTCCAGATCACCGCATGCAGGATGGCGAGCTGGATCACCAGCCAGAGCCGCGCTTCGGGCCGGATCGCGCAGGCGACCAGCCAGGCCCGGAAGCGGTTAAGGCTCACCCGGGCTTTTACGCGTGTTCGGGCGGAGGGGATCGAGGTCGTGGACATGAGCCTGGACATGGGCCGTTGCGTAGCGCGTTTTGGGCCCTCGTGGAATCAGCTTGGCGTGAAGAAAGGCCCTGAAAATACAGCAATATGGTTGCCGCACGGGGATGTGAGTGGTATCCCGCGCCCATGACGACCGTCCCCATTTCCAACATCCGCAACTTCTCCATCGTCGCCCATATCGACCATGGCAAGTCGACGCTGGCCGACCGCCTGATCCAGATGACCGGCGGCCTCACCGACCGCGAAATGGCGGGCAAGGAGCAGGTGCTCGATTCTATGGACATCGAGCGCGAGCGCGGCATCACCATCAAGGCGCAGACGGTCCGCCTTGCCTACCACGCCAAGGACGGCAAGGATTACATCTTCAACCTGATGGACACGCCCGGCCATGTCGACTTCGCCTACGAAGTCTCGCGGTCGCTGGCGGCCTGCGAGGGTTCCCTGCTGGTGGTCGACGCCAGCCAGGGCGTCGAAGCGCAGACGCTCGCCAACGTCTACCAGGCGCTCGACAACAACCACGAGATCGTCCCGGTCCTGAACAAGGTCGACCTTCCCGCGGCCGAACCCGAGAAGATCAAGCAGCAGATCGAGGACGTCATCGGCATCGATGCCTCCGACGCCGTGATGATCTCGGCCAAGACCGGCCTCGGCGTCCCCGACGTGCTGGAAGCCATCGTCACCCGCCTGCCGCCGCCAAAGGGCGACCGCGACGCGACCTTGAAGGCGCTCTTGGTCGACAGCTGGTACGACGTCTATCTCGGCGTGGTCGTGCTGATCCGCGTCGTCGACGGCGTCATGAAGAAGAGCCAGCGCATCCGCATGATGGGCACAGGCGCGGCGTATGACGTCGAGCGCGTCGGCTTCTTCACCCCGAAGATGGAGCAGGTCGACGAGCTCGGCCCCGGCGAGATCGGCTTCATCACCGCGGCGATCAAGGAAGTCGCCGACACCCGCGTCGGCGACACCATCACCGACGACAGGAAGCCGGTCACCGAAATGCTGCCGGGCTTCAAGCCGGCGATCCCGGTGGTGTTCTGCGGCCTGTTCCCGGCCGACGCCAATGACTTCGAAACGCTGCGCGGGGCGATGGGCAAGTTGCGCCTTAACGACGCGAGCTTCTCCTACGAGATGGAAACCTCGGCTGCGCTGGGCTTCGGCTTCCGCTGCGGCTTCCTCGGGCTGTTGCACCTCGAGATTATCCAGGAGCGGCTGTCGCGCGAGTTCGACCTCAATTTGATCGCGACCGCGCCAAGCGTGATCTACAAGATGCACCTGACCGACGGCCAGGAGATCTCGATCCACAATCCCGTCGACATGCCCGACGTGGTCAAGATCGCCGATATCGAGGAGCCCTGGATCGAGGCCACCATCCTCACTCCCGACGAATATCTCGGCAGCGTGTTGAAGCTGTGCCAGGACCGCCGCGGCGCGCAGAAGGAGCTGACCTATGTCGGCTCCCGCGCCATGGTGAAGTACGATCTGCCGCTCAACGAAGTCGTGTTCGACTTCTACGACCGCCTGAAATCGGTCTCGAAAGGCTACGCCTCGTTCGACTATCACCTGACCGACTACAAGGTGGCCGATCTCGTCAAGATGCAGATCCTGGTCAACAACGAGCCGGTCGACGCGCTGTCGATGCTGGTGCATCGCACCCGCGCGGAGGGGCGCGGCCGCGCCATGGTCGAGAAGATGAAGGAGCTGATCCCGCCGCACATGTTCCAGATCCCGATCCAGGCGGCGATCGGCGGCAAGGTGATCGCGCGCGAGACGGTGCGCGCCCTGCGCAAGGACGTCACCGCGAAGTGCTACGGCGGCGACATCACGCGTAAGCGGAAACTTCTGGAGAAGCAGAAGGAAGGCAAGAAGAAGATGCGGCAGTTCGGCAAGGTCGACATCCCGCAGGAAGCCTTCATTGCCGCGTTGAAGGTGGATAGCTGAGGCGAACGCTCAGGCCACTCCGGACCCGACGAGATCGGGGCCCGGCCCGACATAGCGGGGGCAAGCAAAATTCGCGAAAACAACCCCATGCACAGTAGCCGCGCCCTTGTCGGCATTGGGTTTTTTCGATTTTACGAAATCGATTTGACCCGTCGGGCAAAACAGGGGCATGATGGCATCATGGCAGCGGGTGTCCAGCAGGCGTCCATCAGAACGCACCATCTCCGCCGCCGACCGATTGGCAACCTTTGAATTCGATATCCAGGCGCCACGTCGGTGACGGCCTGCTTCGGCTTCTGACCCGTCAGCCGACCTGCCAAGCACTGCTCCTCGAAGACCGCTTTTGACCCGAAGGCGACATTGGAGCAACTCCGTCCATTGCCCTTCGGGAATAAGGTTGTTATGTTTAATCGACGCCACCACTGCTTGTAGCTCTCTTGAATAGTCGCCCACTTCGAGGTGGAGTTGTGGAGGACATTACTATGAGATTTTCCTCGCTGTTCCTTGTGGGCTTAGCTGTCGCCATCTTGTCGAATGCACCCGCCAACGCCGTGAAGAAAACTACGAGGCCGAACACTCCATCGACAGAGATATTTTACTCGGGTGCGCATGCCAAAGTGCTTGACCCGGATATAAGGGCGTTTGCGCCAGCCAAGGCCAGGACGTACGTGGAATGCAAACAAGGGTTATGGGCGCAAGGTGCAAACCCCAACTATCAATACGCGGTCTGTAGCAGTATGGGGTACAAGAACTGACCAATTCACGCACGCAGCAGAGGCCGCCCTCAGATGGTGGCCTCTCTGTCATATCGGGTCTTATGAGGCGAGCAGGGAACGTCGCCTCCTGGCCCGTGTGAGACATGGCGGTGCAGTCCGACGATTTCCGTTCACAGGGGTAAACCGGAAGAGAACGGCACGCGGCCATAGTGACGCGATAGACTGATCGCCGGCATCACCCCTCCGGTACTCCGGCGATGTATAATCCCCTAACCAAGCGCCTGGCTCCTGCAACGAAATTCGCGTTGCCGCGCACTGGAACGTTTCTGACGCGACGGATCGTAAATGTTGGATCAAGTGCAAGTCCAGTTTTGGCGGCCACTTGCGCCTCGTCCAGCCTCCCAAGAAGCGCGAGCGCTGCAGCGTACCCGAAATGCAGCAGCGGATAGTTTCGGTTGGCCTCGATTCCTCGGGCACACCAAGCGGCCGCTTCAGCGTCTGCTGAGATCTGGAGCTTGGCAAAGCCCGCCGTATTCATCCATCGGAAGGCGGAGATATCGCGAGGGGAAAGGCGCAGTGCTTCGTTGACGTGGAACTCGGTATCCGCACCGCAACCCATATAAAATTTGGCCTGACCCATCATCTCGTGAGCGTCAGCCAAATTGCGATCCAGGGCCAAGGCTCGCTCGCACTCAGCTACGCCTTGGGCCGTCCGGTTCGTATAGATGAGCACCATGGCCAAGGTGAAATGAGCCCAGGCATGGTCCGGAGCGAGGCGGAGCGCCTTTAGCACCATGGTCTCTGCCGCTGCCAGATACGGAGGCCCGTTGTCTTTCAAGAACGCCGCGACAAGCACCGTCTCGACCAACGCTCTCCAACTCATGGCGTCGACATTTTGCGGATCAGTCGCCAGAGCCCGTTCAAAAGAATTGCGAGCTTCTGTCAAATTCTCGAGTGTCACCCCCCTATTGCAAGAATGGCGGCCCTGGAAATAGAGATCCATGGCATCGGGATTCAACGTTCTTGCCGCGCGACGCGCCTCGGCCACGATGAGTTGGTTGTCTAAGGTCCGCGCAATCCTGGCTACGATTTCGTCCTGCATATCGAGCAGATCGGCGAAGGGCTTGTCGAAGCGGTCGGCCCACAAATGATTGCCCGTCGTCGCGTCGATCAATTGAACATTCACCCGGAGACGATTGTCGCAACGCTGCACCGAGCCTTCAAGCGCGTAGCGAACATTCAACTCACGACCGATCTGCCTGACATCGACCGATTTGCCTTTGTAGGTGAACGCGGTGTGTTGGCCGATGACAAATGAGCCACTGATGCGTGATAAATCCGTGGTGAGGCTCCCGGTCACACCATCGACAAAGTAGTCCTGCTCGGGGGCGCTGCTGAGATTGACGAAGGGCAACACAACGATGGAAAGGCGAGGTGGTGAAAGCGACCTCTGCGCCGTATAATCGTTCTGCGCCACATGGCCAGGGGGGACGGTTGTGGACCTTTGCGCCTCCTGCACTGTGCCAACAAAGCGGAAACCCTTGCGGGGCATCGTCCTTATCAGACGCTGTCTCTCGCCCGTGTCGCCAATTGCGCCGCGAGCAGCATTCATGCGCGTCGTGAGCGCGGCATCCGAGACGATGCGACCACTCCAGACAGCGCCGAGGAGGTCGTCCTTGCTGACAACCCGCTCCCTGTTGCGAATGAGGTAAAGGAGCAAGTCAAACGTTTGTGGCGCAGTAGCAATCAGCACGGCTCCGCAGCGCAGCTCGCGCTGGTCCGTGTCCAATACGTAGTCTTCGAAGAGATAGCGCAAGGCCGTCTTCTCCGCCCGATAGACCACATTTCTTCCCAAACGCGCTCATCGCAGAAGGACACCAAGAATAGGCCGGAGACGAGAGAAAAGTAAGCTGTTCGTTCAGGGATGACCGACGGCGGCCGATATGGAGCGGCTAGGCACTTCCGCTCGTGCCCCATCGCTTCCGTTGACGCGGTGCAGCTATGTCGGGTGATGGCGGCAGAGCGGAAGTTTGCCCCTGAGCGTCAAACCGACGCTTTTGACCCAACCCGGACATCGCAGAGCCACCTTTGATTTTCAGTATGGCCTTTTAGACGCTAAGATGCGTTGACCTAGACTCTGGCTAGGGGGCGAACATGAGGCGGCGTGCTTTTCTCGGTGCCGTTTGTGGTGCGGTAGCATTGCCGCGGCTGGCTGCGGCGGCGGAGAGCGCCAAGAAGAAACTTCTTGCTATTTTCGTCCCGTCAGAGCCGAGCGCGGACTGGCACGAGCTTAGCGGGAAAAGGTATCCTCGAGCCCTCTTCGCCGAGCTGCGACGGTTGGGACAGATCGAGGGACAAAACCTCAAAGTCGAAAGTTATGGACGAGAGCAAAACACGTCCGGCCTCGAGGCCTTGGCGACGGAAATCGTTAGCAGCAACCCGGACGTCATTCTCCTCGGTGGTCCTGGCGCACTCATCTTCAAAAAACTGACATCGCGTATTCCAATCGTAACGATAACTGCCGACCCCGTTCGACTGGGGATTGCCGAAAGTCTGGCTCGCCCGGGCGGAAATTTTACGGGAGCCAGCATCGACGCCGGTCCATCAATTCATGGAAAGCGGATTGCACTGCTGCGCGAAATCTTTCCTTCAATATCAAAACTTGGCTTGCTCGCTCTTCACATCCAATACAGCGGGCTCGTCAAGGATTCGCCTATCCCCGCAGCGGCCCAGGAGGCTGGCCTACCTATCGCGGTGTCGCTACTGGATGTTGGTGCTCAAGAAAATGACTGGCGGGCAGCGGTAGAGAGCCTTTCCGGCGAAGGCGCGAATGCAGTCATGGTGGTCGACTCCCCTGAAACTTTTCAAAACAGCGCTTTGATCGCCAAGTTGCTGACCGACGCGAGACTTCCGGCGATTTTCGCGTTCACCGAATCCGTCGAAGCCGGGGGCCTAATGGCCTACTCCTTTGATCTAGTCGAATTGTATAAGCGCGCGGCCAACAACATCGACGCAATTTTCCGCGGAGCAAAAGCTGGCGATATTCCATTCTACCAAGTGACCAAATTCGATCTGTCCATCAACTTGAAGACGGCCAGGCAGCTGGGCCTTTCCGTCTCTCCTGCACTCTCGGCCAGCGCCGACAAGGTCATCGAGTGAACAGGTCCGGTTATAACCCGCGGGTGACATGCCCGCGCAGTCTGACGATTTCCGTTCACAGGGGCAGACCGGAAGGGAGCGGCACGCGGCCATAGTGACGCGATTGATCCGAAGGCGACACGGCGAGCTTCAACTTCGGGACGTCAACCCTATTGGCCAATCATAGTTCGAGATTACTGAGCCTGCTTCAAGTAGGCTTCAACCTCGCGCAGGTCGTTCTGCGGAGGAAATGACAGGAGAGCCTGAGACGGACTGCACCACGGATAGGGAAGCGAAGATAGCCAGCGCATCACGCCATCGAGTTCGGCGCCCGATAAGACTTTCATGACTTCAATGGTGATCACCAGCCTCACCACTTTTCCGTGCTCATTGAAATGCCAGTCGTAACGTCCGCATCCAACTCGCAGCGCTTGCCCGCTGGCCTTTGCGGACATCCCCACCAACCAATGGCACTGAAAGCGCGCTCGGTCAGTCTCGGAAGGCCGGGATAGGCAGAACGTGTAGATGTTCTCGTATTCGACACCAAAACGACGCACCAAAATTTCTTCCACGGCGTTCAAGCCGGAAGCCGTGGTGGGGAACGAAATGGCGTCGGTCTTGACCACCATTTCGAGCGCAATGTCTTCAGAGAACGCCCGCCTCATCAAGAACGGTCGGTTGCCGTCCTTGGCCAAGATATAGGTTCTTACTGCTTCGGCAGGTGTGGGCATGGTGCCTCAGGCTAGCACACTCAGGCTCCAAACGGGAATGTCCGCTTCTCGCCCATCAGCGAAGTGGCAACACCTTTCATTGAGGTCCGCTTGGTGGGGTAGAACGGACTGACTTTGCTCACTCTGAGTTCTTCGCATTTTGACCCAATTGAGACATCGGTCGCGTTCCAGCGTACCCAATATGAAGAGCTACAACCCGCCGATTCAGGCCCCGACCAAATTTGACTGGTGATCAACTTCAAGATCGCCAAAAAGCGCTCGACCTCGACGTGTCGTTGCATCTCCAGCGGCCCCACCGACGAGGTGATCAAACCAAATTGGAGATGCTGTTTGCCGCCGGTTCCAGCCAGCCGATGATCTCTTTGTTGACGTGGTGAATTGCGAATGCGAGGTGCGTGTCGGTGGACTTAACGCCGCCGAAGCAGATGACTCCGCAATCGTTGAAGCGGTGAGGATTGGTGCAGTCAGCCGCCCAGGGAACTGGTTACGCGCCAGTCGTCACGATGCAGTTGATCACAGACGGGTAATCACTTTGCTCCTGTAAGCGAATAAATTCTTTGATTGCGCGATAACACGTCGGCATCGACGCACTTCCACCCATGCTTTGGTTCGCCCAACGATCCAACATGACATGCGTCTTGACAATTTCTGCGTTCGCCGCACGCAGTATGCCGATGGAAGGCGAAGCCGTTTCAAACAGATACTTGTGGAAGCTGATCACGAAAGTATCGCTTCTCGGTAACCCGTTGCCATACGGAAGAAGGTCCACATCCCGCACAGTCTTGATATTTTTATAGAGCCACTGCGAATCGATCAACGCTTTCCCAATCCCTCTTCCCTCAACGCCAAGCGGAGCAACCCACTCGGGGCCCGGGGCTATGGTGGACCAAAAGATCACGCGATCATCACGGCGGTTCTCCATCGCCTTGAGCATGCAGAGGAATCGTTCCTTTTGTGGATCGTTCGAATGCTCCACATCGTACTGGAGCTTCTTGAGTTTGTCGGGCCAAGGTATGGGTGCAGGTGGGGGCGGCGGCGGCACAGCGGGAAGATAGATTTTGCGCAGCTTCGGGTCAGCCCCGATAAACGCGTAATTGCGCCCCCCGTCACGGCTGTGGCGGCAACCCACGAGCTCTCGCAAATACCAATTCACCTCCTCAGGAACGTGCGTTTGGAAATTGAACTCGATTAACGCCCACGCATCTATGTGCTCGCGCGCCGCAATTTTCCACCAGTCGTCCGTATCTAAGACCGGATATTCGCGCCCGCCTTTGGGCGGCCACAAGCCGCGTTTCTGCACTGGATTAAGAGGAACTTTGATATTGACCATTCAACGCCTCCCGCACAGCCCGAACCGTAGCGCGATACGCACCGGCCACGGTGGCGAAAGAAATGAAGTTTCGCCGGAAACATCGGAATGGCAACACGTCGGCGACGCGCCGGATATGAACTATCTCACATTTGTTCTGGCGCCAGCCGCTCGCGGACAATGTCGCCCCTTGGCGCCACGAGAGAACTTCCGAAGCTGGCGCTAGACCGGAAGTCGTCGGCTAAGGTCCAGGCTGGTGCTTCTGACCCAAAGCGGAAAATCAATGCGCTATCACCTTACCTCGTCAGCGCGGGGCGGGAACAATACGGGACTTTTCTCTGGCATGTCTCCTCTTCGATTTGTGGCGCAATCGAACAGCCACCGCGGCGGCAAATCCGTGAGTAGCGCCACCAAGTGACATGCAGCCTGTTCCTTTGAGACGCCCGGCGGGTAATAGATTGAGGAGTCGCGATCGATTCCGGCATAGAACTGAGCCCGTTTGGCGATGATTTCGCGCTCCTTCTCGTCCGCGAGCTTGAAGCACAAATCTATCAGCCCCCCGTCCGCCGTGCCTCGCGACAAATCAGTTGAGAACGCCTTTTGAACGGCCTCGATGGCCAAGGATCTCTTTTCCTCATCGACCGCTTCCTTCTTACGCTTGATCCACGTCCTCGCGCACCAGGTCGCAATGACTGCGAGCCCAAAAGCAGCCAGCGTAGCCAATACCGAGGCCTCCGGAGCCAGCCAAGCCGACAACGACGCCAAGACCAGGAAAAGCCAAACAGCGATGGACGCAAGGTAAATCGTGCCGACACCTACTCGGTGGTCGACTTTCCACGGGATGCCGAAAAGACGAAACTTGAGCGACGCGCGCGGGCGGTTGGCAAATGCTCCATCCGCGAGACCAAGGCTTCGTTCAATGTATGCGGCACGTCTCACGAGTTCATCATACAGCTCGTCATTTCTCGTATTGTAGGTCACGAGCCCGATCGTTGCGATCAGGCCAAACAACGAGAATACAAAGCTCCGGCCATCAATGTGGTCGACTTTGAGCGCAATGGCTACGGCGGTCGCGATCGGCAGCAGACCCAGCAACTTGAACCGGATGTCGGTCAGCGTCCGAAAGTTGCTGCAGACCTCGCCGTATTCCGTGGAAAGTGCGTTTCGACGATCTTGGTCCATGGCCTGCTCCGCGAAACGTCCAGTTCTTGTCGAACCGAAGTTAGTTGGCGCGCACAGTGCAGTTTAGCACGCGCGCGGGTCTACCAAATGTGGGCTAGTTCACGCTTGCGCTCCGGCATACTGAAGTCAGTCCGCCCCCCAACGACGTTGGTGAAGTTGGGTTTTCGTCTCTGATCAATGTCTGCTGCTGGCCCATCAGCGAAGTGGCGACACCTTTCATTGAGGTTCGCTTGGCGGAGTAGAGCGGGCTGACTTTGCTCACTCTGAGTTCTTCGCATTTTGACCCAAAGCAGACCTAATCTGTTCAACTTCTCAAAATTGGATTATAGTGCCACTACAACCATTCGGTGCGCAGTGCTGTAGATGAAATCGGTCAAGCGAAGCCTAGCTCTTGTCGCTGCGATGACGAGCGCAATCATTGTCGGTCCGCCGCGTTCCTCGGCGATGGAGAACAAGACGCCCATTGCGTATTTTTCAGAAGGCGCGCCAGACAATCTCGTAGAGGCACTGAACAATTTGTCTCCCGACGCTAGGGATGTCGTCGTTGCGAGAGTTCGCTTGCAGCAACCCGTAATATGGATGGGTGGCCGTCACTGCGAGCTTTGTACCAACGATGTATGGTTCGCCCGTCTGAGAATCACGGAGACTCTCAAAGGCAAAGCTGAAGTCGGCCAAGTGCTCGATGTTTTCCTAGGCCAGCGTAGCGAACACCGAAGGTACATCGCCATTCCCCGCACACCGGATCAACGGGGCCGAGAGTACACGGTGGCGATCTATTCTATGGGAGATGGCATTCAGCGGCTCGCTTCATTTCCAATAAGTAAACCACAATACGACAGATTATCCTCTGATTGGCTTGCATATGAAGGCGAGCGGTCGAGGGCAGGATTTCGGGATTAGGTCGTGGGTCCGCTTCTGGCCCGTGTGAGACGTGCCGGTGCAGTCTGACGATTTCCGTTCACAGAGGTAGACCGGAAGAGATCGGCACGCGGCCATAGTGACGCGATTGACCCACAACGGAAGTCGGCTGGCCAGGTTTACTCAAGCGCGCGCCCGCCACAGCGTAACCGCAAGCAGGATATAGGCCGCACAAGTCCACAGCGACTGCCAATTGTTCGGTCCTTCGCTAAGCGCCGCATAGATGGCTGCCACCAGGAATACGACGGCAAACATCGCTTCCGCCATGGGGCGGATTCCTTTCTTCGGGCGATTGAGCTGCGTCATCGCCGCAAAAGGGACCGCCGCCATAGTGAGCGCCGCAAAGGGAAAATCCTTTTCGCGCGGGTCAAACATCAAGCCCAGCGCGGTCTCCGTGCCGATCACGATGATTACGATCAAGATCAATCCGTGCATGATCGCCAACCCCGATGGGGTCCGGTAGTCCTCCGGACCCAGCAATTCCAGAAATGTGGGCGGTGCGCGCCCGGACATCAGGGCGTTGGCGCCGAACAGCGGCGAGGCAGTTGCCGCCGCCAGAAGTGCGCCCCACAGAAGCCAGCTGCCCGCGCCGTAGCTTTCATAGAACATCTTTTGAGCGGCCACCCCGAACAGGACTCCGGCGGTGGTTGCCGATATTCCGACCGCAAGCCACGAGACGAGCCGGGGCTGCGAGAGCTTCCGGCGCAAGGTCAGCCATGCAGCGCCGAACACCAGGATCGCCAGCGCCATTCCGCTGCTCATTTGCAGTTTCCAGAGCGGATAATTGCTGACGGGGATGCCGGGCGGATATTTCAGCGTGCGCTGCGCGGAATCGAATAAGCCCCACGATCCGCCGACGGTGCCCTCGAACTCATGCTTCCACAATTCATCATACGCCTCGAACAGGTTGACGCGGAAATTCTCGCGCCGGGCAAGATCGAGGACCTCCGAGATCACCCGCGCCTGATTGGTGCGCGATGGTAGCGCCGACTCGCGCATCCGCCCTTCGCTCGGCCAACCTGTTTCTCCAATCAGGATTTCCTTACCCGGAAACGCCGACGCCACCTGCTTTCGGACGGCGTCGACGTGAGCAGCGGCGGATTTCGCCGCGACCGGGACATTTTCCCAATATGGCAGGATATGAAGGGTGACGAAATCGACGGCGTCACCGAGTTCCCGATAGCGCAGCCAGTACTCCCAGACGTCGGAATAGGTGACGGGGACCGGCACCTGTGCCTTGACCGAGCGGATCAAGGCAGCAAGATCGGAAGGTGTCATCTTCCGATGCAACAGAACCTCATTGCCGACCACGAGTGCGGTGATGGTTTCCGGATATTGCCGGGCGAGGCGTATGCCCGTGGATATCTGCGTCGCGCTCTTCCGTCGGTCCCTATCGAGCCAAATTCCCTGAATGACTTTCAGCCCCACCTTGGACGCAAGTTCGGGGATCTGATCGAGACCAAGATCAGTCGCATAGGTACGGATACATTCGGTTATTTTGGCAAGCTGGGCGAGATCTTCCGCGATCTGGTCCCGCGGCACCGGTGTCGGCGACTCCGACGTTTGGTTGTTGCGGAAGGGCGCGTAGGATATGCATTGCAGCTTGGCATTCGGATCGATCGGCGCGCGCGCCAGGTTGATCGGTATGGCCAGCCACCACCACACCGCGGCGATCGCACCCAGGGATATGATGAGAAGCGCCAGAGGCGTGCGGGGCGAAATAGTTGACCCTCCAACGTAGAGATCGTCGGTCAACCGGCATGTTGTCGTGACCCGACAACAACAGAGATCATCGTCCGCCGGTCCCTACCTGACGTGTGAAAGCTGGTGCCGGATCGTCCGTGCCGCAAGAGGCGAGTCAACGTCAAACAAAGGCCTTAAGGGCTACCGCGGGGCGGGTAGAAATAATCCTCCCCATCTCCCGAGATGGCCTTCGGGGACCGGCAGCAGAGTGGCCTTGCTCTGACGGTCGCCGTGCCGGCTAACGGACGCCGCCTGTTGGCCCGAATGCGAAGTCCAGATCGGTCACGGGTGGTCCGGTAGTAAGGGCACGCTGGCAGCGGGCTCACCCAGCGCGTAGCAGACGCGATTGACCCGAAGGCGACAGATCCCCATTGCGGCCTGCTCGTGTACAGCTCGCCAATTGTGGGTTAGGTTCCGGCGTTGTCGTGTGCCGCACGTAGCTGATCCTCCAGCAGGCCTGGGAGTTGGTCATGCAGCCGATGAACGAGGTCCCCTTCGAGACGTCCCTGGCTGAATATGCCGAAGACATGCTCGACGCCTGTACGCGATGCGGGAAATGCGTCGAGGCCTGTCCGAGTGTCGAGCCGGCCGGCATCTCGCGGACGACAAAGTCCGAAGACATCATCGGCGGCATTCTCGAGCTGGTGCGTACCGGCAACGGCCCGGAAGCGTCGCGCAAATGGGCGCAGTCCTGCATGCGGAGCGGGGCATGCATCAAGGCGTGCAGCTATGGCGTCAATCCGCGTTTCCTGCTGAGCATGGCGCGGCTTGGCATCGCGAAGTCGGACAATGAGCTTGCCGAACGGCGCCGGCGGGGTGTCGAGAGGTATCGCGACGGCAGTCGTGGCGTGAACGCGCTTTCGCGCCTGCAACTCGATACGGACGTGCTCGAACGACTGGGTCAGAGATCGGCGTCGGTCGCCACGCCCGTTGAAGCGCCGGATTTCGTGTTTTACACCGGCTGCAATGTGCTCAAGACGCCGCACATCGCCTTGCTTGCCCTCGATATCATGGACGCGCTCGGCGTCAGTTACCAGGTGATGGGCGGGCCGAGCCATTGCTGCGGCATTCTCCAACTCAAGTCTGGCGACGCAGAGATGGCCGGTCGTATGGGATCGAGTACGATGGAAAAGCTGTCGCACTCGAACTCGGGGCAGGTGATCTCCTGGTGCCCGTCGTGCTACGTCCAGTACACGGAGACCATCCTGCCAACGGTGGAGCGACAGCACGGGTCGCGCCCGTTCGAGATGAGCCCATTCATGCGCTTTCTCGGCGACCGGCTGGGGCAGCTCAAGCCGCACCTTCAGCGCAGGGTCGAAATGCGGGTCGCGCTGCACAGGCATCCCGGCGTGGCCGGCGTCGTGGAATCCGCAGCTGAGATCTTGACGGCGGTACCCGGTATCGAACTCGTCGATCTGAACCAGCCGGCGGTGGGTTTGCAGAGCGTGGATGTCGGCGCGCTTCCAAAGTACAAGCGCGAATTGCAACTTATGGAGCTTGAGGCGGCGCGCGATGCAGGTGTCGATGCACTGGTCGCGGTCTATCATTCCGATCATCGCGAACTGTGCGCGCACGAGCGCGACTGG
Source organism: Bradyrhizobium sp. 613_E4_N2_2 (assembly GCF_052075995.1). Lineage (NCBI taxonomy): Bacteria > Pseudomonadati > Pseudomonadota > Alphaproteobacteria > Hyphomicrobiales > Nitrobacteraceae > Bradyrhizobium > Bradyrhizobium sp. 613_E4_N2_2. The sequence continues at coordinate 821,379 of NZ_CP197234.1, read as the reverse complement.
CCATTCCGTATCGTAAATATCCTTGAAGTGGTTGGCGAAAGCATGGGCCTGCATCGGCACGATCGCTACAAAGAGCTCAAGATCATGCAGGACGCCGACCAGATCGTCGCCGACTGTAGCGACCTGATCGCAAAGCACTCGCTTGATCCCGGCAGTGCGCGTGACGTGGTGGTGAAGGTGTTGCTTGGCGACCAGCCACTTCCCCTGAGGCGTGGCGCGCCCCCGGAGACGCGCGCCGGGGGCGTGGAGCCGTCGTAGCAGCTTGACGTCACCTGTTGGCCCACCGCGCCGGTGAGCCCGGCGCAAACCGGAGGTCGCCGGCTGAGGGGTCAACCGACGCGACTGACCCCGAAGCCGGCTATTCCTCGACTGATCAATTTCCGTCAGGTGCTCTGCGCGGAAAGCCGACGACGCCCGTCAAGGACGTCGATCTCCTGCCCCCGCACGGCTTCACGACGTCTTCTGCTTCGCCTGCACGTGTCGCGCGAAGTTGTCGAGGATGGCCTGCCAGCCGCCCTGCTGCTGCTCAACCGAGTGAGTCGGTTCGCTATCGAAGACAACGCGGACGACGACGCCCTTCGCCCCGGGCACGAACTCGACTTCGGCCTTGCGATCGCCGAATGAATATTCGATCAGCTTGTGTTCGACAATCGTCGTGTAAGTCCCGGCGAAGTCAAAGCCCATGCTGCCGTCCTTGGCTTCCATGCGCGACGAGAAGACCCCGCCCTCCCGCAGGTCGACCGTAGCCTTGGTCGTATGCCAGTCGTCGGACGCGGCGTTCCACTCCATGATGTCAGCAGGTGTCGTATAGGCACGCCAGACCTGATCGATGGGGGCTGCTACGGTGGTTTCGACGGTGATCCTCATGAACATAAGCTCCTGGTTCAATTTTCTAGGTGACGGCATCACTGACGTGTGCGGGGTCCATCCAAGGACGATCGAGACTGGTCCAAGCCGACAGGGTCGAGCCGTCAAAGCGTTGAAAACACAAAAATGTCAAAACGTCTGTTGGCCACCCACCAGCGGCCGCGAACAAATTGGGGATGAGGGTCACATTTGTTCGATGCGGCCCGTGGCCATTGAACCCGACCCGGGCTCGACGACACTATCTCCCTGCGTCCTAAGCGGCCCCGCCCATCCGTGGGCGATACGGGGGAGTGTCTGTCATGCGAAAGCGAAACTGGCGATTGATTGCCGTAGGCTCGGTGCTGCTGGTGCTCGCCGTCCTGTTCTTCCTCTCGATGCGGGACATGACGCCGTGGTCCAATGATCCTGCCGCCCTGATGCGCACGGTCGGAGAGGTCTCGGGCGCTGTCGGCGGCATCAGCCTCGTCATGATCGTCTTCGGTCTGATCGGCAGGAAAGCGCCGGCCTGACAAACGTCGTTCCGGAAGGCCGGACCACGGCGGCATCACGCCTGCGCGATGACAGGGAATAGCGGGTCCTCGATGCAAATCTGAATGTCTGAACCGCACATGCAGGGCGGGATGCATTTGGAGACACCTATGATCACCTCAAAGATGCTGATTGTGGTCACGATCGTATCGACGATGGGCGCAGCTTCGGCGCAACCTTTCCACCCGTCGCTGCCCGGAAAGGAAACGACCACCAGGCCGTGGACGGCCCCGGTCGGTCACCGCCAGCCCCACGCCTCCGACGTGCCCTCGGCAAGTTCGGGATCGCTGGATTTCCTCGACCAAGAGGATGCCGACGTCGATCGCAAGATCTCCGGCGTCTGCCGGGGCTGCTGATCGATCCTGCGCCAAGGCCTGATGGAATGAGACTCGACTGCCGCCCCAACGGACGGCAGTCAGTGTCCGACCTTTCGGAATTCGACCAGGCTGAACGAGCCGACACCGCTGGTGCCGACGAAGGCGAAGCCGGCCAGGACGCCAAGCCTGCGATACTCGGCTTCCGTCCGCTCGCGGCCGCCAAGTCCCCGCAGCATATTGAGGTCGCTCATGGCGCAGGAGCGGTCCTGGCTCTCGGTCGTCGCAGGCTCCGGCATGATCCGTTCGATCATGATCAACGTTCCGCTGGCCGGCAGCGCGTCCCGGCAGTTGCGCAGAATGACTTCGCAACGATCGTCTCTCCAATTGTGCAGGATGCTCTTCATCAGGATCGTGTCGGCGCCGCCCAGGACCTTCTCGAAGAAACTGCCGGCGACGAACCGGCAGCGATTGGCGATGCCAAGCCGGTCAAAATGCGCCCGCGCTCCCGGCTCGCAGCGCGCCAGATCGAAGGCGATGCCCTCAAGATGCGGGTTGTGCTGGAGCACGCCGCCGATCAATTCGCCGGTGCCGCCACCGATATCCATGACGACGCGCGCGGTCGCGAAGTCGTGGGCCGCAACGATCCTTGGAACGATGCTCCGCGTCAGGCTGACCATCGCGGCGTTGAAGCGGCGGGTGAATTCCGGCGCATTGCTCGTCGCGGCATAGCGATCGTCGCCATCGCCGCGCAGCTCGCCCGCGCTCTTGCCCGAGCGAACCGACTCGACCAGTCCGATCCAGGATTGCGCGAGCATCTCGCCCTCGAAGAGAACCCAGTCCTTGAAGGAGGGATCGGCGGTCTCGTCGAGCTGCCGGCCGAGCTCGGTCATGGCAAACCGGTCGCGGTCGGCCTGCCTGCACAGGCCAAGTGTCGTCAGGCCAACGAGCAGCCTGCGCAGCGCACTTTCATCGGCGGACACCAGCCGGGCGAGCTCGGCCACCGATTTCGCCTCGTGGCCGATGGCCTCGGCGAGATTGAGCTTCGCCGCCGCATAGATCACCGCGGTGATGCGATGCGACTGCACGAGATCATGCACGGATGCCGGCCCGCTCATGTGTTGCCTCCTGTCAATGCCGGTTCAATCGGTCGGGACGAACCCCGTTGTCTGCACGATCGCCTTCCACCGGTCGGATTCGGATGCGATCAGCCGGGCGAAGTCTTCCATGGCGATCGCGTCGGGCTCGACGGCCAGCTTTGCCATGCCGGCCTTGACCTCGTCGGTGCGCAAGGCCGCCTGGATCGCGGCGTTGAGCTTATCGACGATCGGCGCCGGCGTCTTGGCCGGAACGAAGAACGCAAACCATGTGAGGTCCTCGAGCGACGGATATCCGGCCTCCCGCATCGTCGGCACCGCCGGAACAAACAGGCTGCGGCGCGGTCCGGTGGTCGCCAGCGCGCGAAGATCGCCGGATTGGACGAGCCCGAGCGAGCTGCCGATCGGCATGACGGTCGCGGCAATCACGCCCTTGACCAGATCCTGAATCGCACCGCCGCCCTGATAGGGAACGTGAAGAAAATCGAAGCCGGCGCTGCGGCCCAGCATCGCACCGAGAAAATGCAGCGAGGTTCCGGCGCCCGGCGAACCAAAGGTGGCGTGCTTCGGATTGGCGCGGCACCAGGCCACGAAGTCCGCCAGCGTCTTGACGTCGGCCGGCACGCTGGGACCGACCGTCAGCAATGTCGGGGTCGAGGCGACGGTCGACACAGGTATGAAATCCCGCGGATGGTATCTCAGCGTCTTGTAGACGTGCGGAAAGAACATCATGAAGCCGAGCGGCGCGAACAGCATGACCGATCCGTCGGCGTCGGCGCTCTTCACCGCCTCCACCGCGATGCGACCGGCCGCGCCGGGACGGGTCTCGACCACGATGGTTTCCGCATAGCCGCTCATATGGCCGGCCACGAGCCGCGCCAACCCATCCTGCAGCCCCGGCGTGAAGCCCGTCAGGATATGCGCGGTTCTCGCGATCGGCTGTGCAAGCGCCCGCGGTGAAATATGCGCAGCGGCGAACGCGGCAGCTGCCGCTGACAACACATCACGACGCGTGATCATCACCCGTTTCCCTGATCGAGCCCAGACCAAATGAGATCGCCGCATGCTACCTGGCCATCGCTGCGGTCTCTGGAGCCATGGATGAGCCGGGTCGCACGAACACAAAACGGGATATCGCAGATATCTGCGCGTCCTCACGGCCATCCTGGCCGATCAGGATGAGGCCTGCTCCGCCATTCGCCACCGTCAGGACGACCGCTTCGCCCGCCCACGTTCCGATAGGCTCCATCCCGATGGTGAGAAACTCACCGATCGGCTGGTCCAAATACTGAAGTCTCAGCTGCGGCGCGATTTCGGCGGGCGCCAGAGCAAGACCGAGCTGTTGTGCACGCGCATAGATTTCCCGCAGCGAAGCCTCGCCTTGAAAGCCGAGCTCGGCAACCGACACGGCAACAAGCTCAACCTCCGCCTTCTTGCGACTTAGCGTAAAGGCCGGTCGAGCGAGTATCTCATCAGCCGAATTTCCGACGCCGCAGCCCATTGCGCTCATCGCGCTGCGAAGAGCGAACGTGTCCGTGAATGTTCCTATCCGGATCGTCTTCCACGCCAGGACATCTGCAGCCGAGCTGATCGGAATCTCCGATCTGCGAGCCGGCGGGTCGACCTTGACCGCCAGCTGCCTCCGCAAACCATCCTGCGCAGTGCATTGAGCCTCGGCGCGATCTACGGAAATCAAGCTGAACAGGTTGACGACCAACAGGATCGCAAGCGCACTGCCAATGCGCCAGGGTGCCGGACGATCGGGCCTTGCGCGGCCTTGCTGCAAGGCAATGTAGTCAATCTCGGCGCGCGTCGCGCCGAGATCAATCAGCTCCCGATCGCTGAGGGCACAGAGAGCGGTTTGTACCTTCAGTCGTCTTCGGCGCTTCTGCCATGCGCTCCAGACCCGCAGGAAAAGGCTGGTCACTTGCTGCACGGGTGTGGCAGTCCGTCGCACCTGTGCAACGCCGTTGATGGTACTCATCGGCGATATCCCTTGGCGATACCTTTACCGAGGGCAGGATGTCAGGACTTCGCCGGGCACGCTTGACGTGCAGCTTACATTTTCCTGACCGGCGCCTTACTTTACGCCCCAGCAGGTGCAGAGGCGGCTTCATCCAACGACGGGAGTGGCAACTTGCGCTATCTCTTCGATGAATACGTGCTCGACACGGATCGGCGCGAGCTGCATCGCGGGGCCGATGCTGTTTCCGTTGCGCCACAGGTCTTCGACATTCTCGACTACTTGATCGGCAACAGGGAGCGTGTCGTCAGCAAAGACGACCTCATGAACGCGATCTGGAAGGGGCGCATCGTATCGGAGGCCGCGCTTGCGACCCGCATCAATGGCGTCCGCACGGCAGTCGGCGATTGCGGGGAAGCGCAGCGCCTGATCAAGACGATCCCGCGCAAGGGCTTCCGTTTCGTCGGAGCAGTTCGGGAAGTACGGGAGCCGGATCCTTCAACCGTCCCTCACCGGTCAGAAGCGAGAGGAGCGGCCCTCCCGCTACCGGATAAGCCCTCGATTGCCGTACTCCCTTTCGTCAGCCTCAGCTCCGATCCCGAACAGGAGTATTTCGCAGATGGCATCGTGGAGGAAATCACGATGGCTCTGGCTCATTTTCGCTGGCTGTTCGTGATCGCACGCAATTCGAGCTTTGCGTATAAAGGCCGGGTCGTTGACGTAAAGCAGGTCGGCCGCGAGCTTGGTGTACGCTATGTCCTCGAAGGTAGCGTGCGCAAAGCCGGAAATCGCATTCGAATCGCGGGGCAGCTGATCGATGCCGAAACTGGAACGCATCTCTGGGCAGACCGCTTTGAGGGCCCGATCGAGGACATGTTCGATCTGCAGGACAATCTGACGTCCAGTGTCATAGGCGCAATCGCCCCGAGGCTGCAGCGTGAGGAAATCAAGCGGGCAAGGCGGAAGCCACCCGAAAATCTGGATGCGTATGATCATTATCTGCGCGGGCTGACGAAATCCCGTTGGTCCAACAACGCAAACACCGAGGCGTTGCAGCTCTTTTGCAAGGCGACCGAACTCGACCCTCGACTGGCTTGTGGCTATGCCATGGCCGCCTGGTGCTATACCCGGCGCAAGGCGAACGGCTGGATCAGCGATCCCGCGAAGGAAATTGCGGAAGCCACCCGGCTGGCCCGGAAGGCCGTAGAACTGGGGGCAAATGATCCGGTTGCACTGTCCGTGGGTGGATATGCGCTCGCCTTCATAGCCCACGAGTTCGACGACGCGGCTGCTTTCGTGGATCGAGCTTTGGCTGACAACCCTAACTTCGCGCAAGCCTGGGCCACCAGTGCCTGGCTGAGAGTTTGGAGGGGAGAGCCGGATCTCGCCCTCGAGCACTCCGCACATGCCGTGAGATTGAGCCCGCTCGATCCGCCCATGTACTACGACGCGCAGGGAGCCATGGCGTATGCGCATTTTCTGGCGGGCCGCTATGACGCGGCAGTATCATGCGCCGAGACCGCATTGCGCGGTCAGACGAGTTTCCTGCTCGTGACCTGCATTGCCGCAGCCAGCAACGCATTCGCTGGGCGGCGTGAACGAGCGCAACGATCCCTCCTGCAAGCCCTTGAATGCAATCCAGATCTTCGTGCCAATCTCGAAAATCTGGCACCGTTTCGCCGGGCAGATGACTTCGCGATCTTCGAGAAGGGTCTCTGCGAAGCGGGCCTTCCGGAAAAGCACGACGTTGGCACCCCCTGACGGGGTGGACCAATGTTCGCGGCTTACATTTTCGGGAGCGAAGGCCTATTCTCCACGGATTATTGCTCCCGCGCCCTCGGAGAATAGAGGGCAGGCTTGGAGAATGGTGCCATGCGCTATTTCTTCGAGGACTGTGCGTTGGACACCGAGCGGCGCGAATTGCGGCGCGGGCTCGATGTGGTGCCCACGACACCCCAGGTTCTCGATCTGCTCGAACATCTGATCCGCAGCAGGGATCGCGTCGTCAGCAAGGACGATCTCGTCAACGCGATTTGGAATGGCCGGATCGTATCCGATGCGGCGCTGACGACCCGGGTGAACGCCGTCCGGCGCGCGATCGGTGACTCCGGTCAGCAACAACGTCTTATCAAGACATTTCCACGCAAGGGCTTTCGTTTCGTGGGCGCCGTGCACGATGAGGATCGGCAACCAGGAACCACGGCAGCAGTCATGGTCCCGGTTACCTCTGCAAACGCTGTTGGCGAACGGCGATCCGCAGGCTGGCTGGAGGACCTCAGAGGCCGTTTGAAGCTCGTCGGCAGCGTGCTGGCGTCGGTCGCCGCCATCGGCGCAATTGCCGGTGGCGTTGCCGGATACTGGAATGCCTGGAAGACGGTCCGTACCGACGCACAACGGGAAGCTCAAAATATCCAGCCACAGCCGACAGTCAGGCCCGAGATCGCGCCTCGCCTCTCTCTCGTCGTGTTGCCCTTCGCCAGCCTCAACGACGGTCCGGCGCAGGACTCCTTTGCCGACTTGATCTCGACAGGCTTGACCACCGATCTCGCGCGAACGCCCGCCACTCTCGTTGTTGGACGCGACACCGCCTTGACCTACAAGAAGAAGGTGATCGATTTGCAGCAGCTCGGGACGGATCTCCACGTCCGCTGGGCCGTGCGGGGCGCGGTGAGACGCAACGGAGACCAGGTGCGGGTCAACGTATCTCTGACCGACCTTCAGACCGCCCGCGACATCTGGTCGGATCGGTTCGACGGCGACCTCGCAAACCTGGCCGCCTTGCAGGATACCATCGCAGCGCGGCTTCTCTGCGTGGCACACTTGCACCTCCGTCAATATGAAGAAGCCCTTCAACAGTGCAGCCGCTCCCTCAATATGACCGGCACGGATTTTGAGGCCTACATGAGCCTGATCTCGGCTTACGGGTGGCCGGGGCAACGGGCACGCGGGGGCAGCGAAACTGCGGCACAAGACACATCCTAAGCCGACGTTGCGGCGGCCCATCGCGCGTGCCGATGCTCAAGGCGCTGCAAGGTAACGAGCTCTGTACCCGCGCATTGCGCGTAACCTTGCCCTCCGCCGATAGATGGGCCACCATCCCCGCGCGCACCATCAACAAGAGCAAAAGCGCAGAGGAAACGCATGAGCAAGCCGTCAGGGTTCGACTATGGCTGGGTCGTTGTCGCCGCGGGAGCGCTGATGACCTGTGTCGGCTTCGGCACGATGCTGTCGCTTGCGGTCTTCCTGCAGCCGATCTCCGAAGCGATGGGCTGGTCGCGCGCGGGCGTGTCGGCGGCGGCGACGCTGGATTTCCTCTGCATGGGCGTTGCCGCGTTCTTCTGGGGCACGCTGTCGGATCGATTTGGCACCCGCATCGTGGTGCTTGCCGGAAGCCTGCTGCTGGGCCTCGGTCTCGTGACTGCGAGCCAGGCAACCAGCCTGTGGCAATTCCAGCTGTTCTTCGGCGTGCTGATCGGCGTCGCTGCCGGCAGCTTCTACGCGCCGATGATGGCGCTCGCGAGCGCCTGGATCGAAAAGAACCGCAGCCTCGCGGTGGCGCTGGTCTCCGCCGGCATGGGCGTGTCGCCGGTGACGATCGCGCCGACCGCAAGCTGGCTGATCACGGCCTATGACTGGCGCACCGCGATGCTGGTGATCGGCATCGCCGCGTGGGCGCTGCTGATCCCGGCCTGCTTCCTGGTGCGGCCGGCGCCGCAGGCGGCTGGCCCAGCAAGCACCGACGCGGCACCGGAGATCGAGCTGACCGCGGCACAGGCGCTGCGCACGCCGCAATTCATCGTGCTCGCAGCCGCGCATTTCGCCTGCTGCGCGGCGCATTCCGGCCCGATCTTTCACATGGTGTCCTATGCGATGGTGTGCGGCATCGCCCCGCTCACGGCAGTGACGGTCTACAGCGTCGCCGGCGTCTCCGGGCTCGGCGGACGCCTGCTGCTCGGCGCGGCAGCCGATCGCATCGGCGCAAAGCCCGTGCTGGTCGGCGGCCTGTTCGTGCAGGCGATGTGCATCGCGACCTATCTCGCGGTGGCGCAGCTCGGTGAATTCTATGCGCTCTCGGTCGTGTTCGGCCTCGCCTATGGCGGGGTGATGCCGCTCTATGCAGTGCTGGTCCGCGAGTACTTCGGCGCGCGCATCATGGGCACCGTGTTCGGCGCGGTGTCGGCCTTTGCCAGCCTCGGCATGGCGCTCGGTCCATGGGCCGGCGGGCTCGCGTTCGACAATTTCCAGCGCTACACATGGCTGCACGCCGGCTCCTTCGCGATCGGGCTTGCCGCCGTCGCAGTGGCGCTGAGCTTTCCGACCAAGCGCAGGCAACAGCTCGACCTTGGCCGCGCCGCGGCCTAACGAGGCAACGCATGAACAGGCCGCAGGGCTTCGATCTCGTTGAACGTGCCCGCGCCATCGCACCGCTGATTGCGGGCGAAGCGGACGAGATCGAACGGACGCGGCGGCTGACGTCCACGGTCGTCTCCGCGCTGATCGAGAACGGGCTCTATCGCGCGCTGCTGCCGCAAAGCCTGGGCGGCGCCGAAGTCCCCATCGAAATCTTCATGGAGATGCAGGAGGAGATCGCAAAGGCCGATGCCTCCACGGCCTGGTGTCTCGGCCAATGCAGCGTCTGCGCGATGATCGCAGCTTCGCTCAACCACGACATTGCGTGCGAGATCTTCGACACGCCGCCCGGCATCCTTGCCTGGGGCGCGATCGCGCATGAGGCGCGTGCGGTCGAAGGCGGCTATCGCGTCACGGCGCGCTGGGATTTTGCCTCGGGCTCGCGGCAGGCGAGCTGGCTGGGGGCGCATGTCCGCATCGTCGGAGCCGACGGGACGCCGCGCAAAAATGCCGACGGTTCGCCGGAGGTTCGTACCATCCTGTTTCCGGTCGCGAGCGCGGTGCTGCATGACGTCTGGCAGGCGATCGGGCTCGCCGGCACAGGCACGGACTCCTATGAGGTGAGCGACCTCTTCATCCCCGAGCGCTTCACGGCGTTCCGTGACGTGCCGTCCGCGCTGGTTGAGACGGGTCCGCTCTACAGGATCGGCACCGGATCGACCTTCAGCCTCGGCTTTGCCGCTGTCTCGCTGGGCGTGGCGCGCGCGACGCTGGATGCGGCCATCGCTTTGTCGCGGGCAAAGCACCAGTCGCTGGCAGCGAGCGCCATGCGCGACAACCAGGCCGTCCAAGGCCTGATCGGCCGCACCGAGGGCGATCTGCGCGCCGCGCGCGCCTATCTCTATGCGACGGCGAATGCGATGTGGCGCGACCTCTGCGCGACCGGCCAATTCAGCCCGGCGCATCGCAGCGCCGTTCGCCTCGCCGCGACCTGGACCATCCATCAATCGGCCAAGGTGGTCGACGCCGCCTATCACATGGCCGGCGCGACTGCGGTGTTCCGCAGCAATCCGTTCGAGCGGCGCTTTCGCGACATGCACGCGATCGCGCAGCAGATCCAGGCGCGGGATACGCATTATGAGGATGTGGGGAAGGCGATTTTGGCGGAGGGACGCTGAACTACAGCCGCAACGACGCTGCGCTCCCTCGCCCCGTTCTTACGGGGCCGCGACGAGCTTCGCTCGCGCTGAGAGGGTTGGGGTGAGGGGCATCTCTCCACACGGGCGGTCGTTGAAGGACCTGTACCCACTCACCCGGAATCCGCGCTACGCGCGCATTCCGATCTCTCCCCGCAAGCGGGGCGAGGTAAGGGGCAGCGCACCTCACGCCACCATCGCAGCCTTCTCGTCACCATCGATGCCGCGCTGGGCGGCGAGCAGGCTGATGATCTCGGCGTTGGGCCGGGCCTTGCTGAACAGAAAGCCCTGGCCCTCGTCGCAGCCCTCGGCACGCAGGCAGCTCAGTTCGGCTTCGGTCTCGACGCCCTCGGCGGTGATGGTGACGCCAAGGCCTTTGCCGAGGCTGACGATGGAGCGGATGATCGCCTGGGCCTCGCGGTTGGCGCCGAGATCGCGCACGAAGGACTGGTCGATCTTGATCTTGTCGAACGGGAAGCTGCGCAAATAGCTGAGGCTGGAATAGCCGGTGCCGAAATCGTCCATGGAGATGCGGACGCCGAGCGCGCGTAGCGCATGCAGCGTCGCCAGCACCTGCGCGCTCTTTTCGAGCAGCAACGTCTCGGTGATCTCGAGCTCCAGCCGCCGCGCCGGCAGGCCGGAATGTTTCAGCGCGTCCGTCACCACCGAGAGCAGATTGCCGCTGCGGAACTGGAGCGGCGACAGGTTGACGGCGACGCGGACATCGTCCGGCCAGGTCGCGGCATCCAGGCACGCCCGGCGCAGCATCAGGCCGCCGAGCGGATTGATCAGCCCGGTTTCCTCGGCGACCGGAATGAACTCGGCCGGCGAGACCATGCCGCGCTCGGCATGCGGCCAGCGCACCAGCGCCTCGAAGCCGGTGATGCGGCCGCTCGAGAGGTCGATCAGCGGCTGGTAATAAGGGCGCAGCACGTCGTTCTGGATCGCGTCGCGCAGCTCAACCTCGATCTTGCGGCGGCTCTGCGCCTTGGCGTCGAGCGCGGCCTCGAAGAACGCAAAGGTGCCGCGGGCATCGGCTTTGGCGCGCGACAGTGCCATGTCGGCGCTCTTGAGCAGTTTTTCGGAATCATCGCCGTCGCCGGGCGCCATCGCGATGCCGATGGAGGCGCCGATCACCACGGAATGGCCATCGAGCAGATAGGGATCGGCGATGGCTTCCAGTAAGCGCTTGGCCAGCATCACCGCATCCTCGGGACGCGTTAGCCCGCTCTGCACGATCGCGAACTCGTCGGAGTTCAGCCGCGCCAGCGCGTCCTCCTCGCGCAAGGTCGAGCGCAGCCGCTTGGCGACGCCGCGCAGCAGCTTGTCGCCGACCGCGTGTCCCAGCGTGTCGTTGACCGCCTTGAAATTGTCCAGCCCCAGCATCAGCAGCGCGACCTTGTCGGAGCTGCGCCGCATATGCAGCAGCATCTCGTCCACCTGCTGGCGCAGCAGGTTGCGGTTCGGCAAGCCAGTCAGCCCGTCATGCTGGGCCATGAAGGCGAGCCGCGCCTCGGCGCGCTTGCGCTCGGTGATGTCCATCAGCGCCAGCAGCACCGCGGGCCGATCGGCATAGGTCAATTCGCGCGAATAGATCGCAAGGTCGATCAGCGCGCCGTTGGCCTTGACGTGCTTCCAGGTGCGCGCGGCCTGCTCCTCGCTGGACCGATCGGTGGTCCAGGGCGGCTCGCTGTCGAAAGCCTGCAACGAGCGGATCTTCAGCTTCTCGAACTCGGCGCGGCTATAGCCGTAATGGGAAATCGCGGCATCGTTGACGCCGAGGATGCGCTCGTCGTCGAGCGCACAGACGATCATCGGGACGGGATTGCCGTCGAACAGCAGGCGGAACGAGGCCTCGCGCTGCTTCAACTCGGTGATGTCGACGCGCAGGCCGACCACGCCGCCGTCGTCGGTCAGCCGCTCGTCGATCAGGATGACGCGGCCGTCCGCGAGCATCTGCTCGTGGCGCGCGCCGGGCTGATAGAGTTTCTGCAGCCGCTCGGCGATCCACTCGTCCTCGTGGCCGGCAGCCTCGGGATAGTCGCCACGCGCGACGCCGATGCGCAGCGTGTCCTCGAGGCGCGCGCCTTCCTCGAACAGATCGGCGGTCTTGCTGTAGATCTCGGCGTATTTCCTGTTCCAGAGCACGTAACGGCCTTCGGCATCGAGAAACACGATGCCTTGCGGCAGGATGTCGATGGCCTGGCGCAGGCGCTCATGGGATTTGCGGGCCTCGGCAATCGCGGCTTCCGCCTCGGCGCGGCGGCGCAGGAGTTCGTCGCGTTCGGAAACGGGTTGAGGCGCGCGCGCGAAGCGCGGCTTGCGCGGCTGTCGGCGAGCCCGGGGCGAGCACGCCTCTCTTTCGCTTTGCTGTTTTTCGAGACCCCAAACTCAACTCTATGCGTCCCAGTCGCGCCCAGTGGCAGCAAGTTTTGGGGCAAGTGTCTGAAAAAAAAGTAATCTTGGGTGGCTTGTCGGTCGGTCGCACAGTCTGGTGGCCGCAGAAAAGCAGCCCTCATTGCCGCTTTGCGCGGCGCGACAGCGCCGCCGGGCGTGCCAAGCCCATCACATCGTCGTCATCGGAGAACGCGATGGCGCAAAATTGCGCGCTGCCTTGAATCATTTCCGAGATCGCGCGCGAATGCATACAGAGGGCTGGGAGCACGCCTCCCACGCACGAATTTTGGTCAATGCACGAGAGGGTTATCGCGTCGTTAAAAATCGGCCGGCCGCGCGTAGGGAACTGCGACTTTCGGACAATATTTCGGCCGAAGGACTGTTTCTTAACCCTGACGCAGCGTTGCGTTATAAGGATGACAGCATGAGTCCCCGCCGCCTCGCCCCTCTCCTCCTTGTCATGACGTTCCTGACCGTCGGCGCCGCGCTGGCCCAGGACAAGGGCAGCGTCAACTCAAAACCGCTACCGCCGCTCGCCAACCCAAACGATCCCAGCATCGGCGCCAAGGAGCTGTTCGCGCGAAAGCTGCTGCCGTCGAAGGGAACGGCTCATGTCATCGGCTCCTACACCAAGGGCTGTATCGGCGGCGCCATGCAAATGCCGCTCAACGGCGACAATTGGCAGGTGATGCGGCTGTCGCGTAACCGCAATTACGGTCATCCCGACATGATCGCGCTGATCAAACGGCTCGCGGCCAGAGCGCACAAGGACGCGGGATGGCCGGGCATTCTGGTCGGCGACATCGCCCAGCCGCGCGGCGGGCCGGCACTGTCAGGCCATGCCAGCCATCAAATTGGCCTGGATGCCGACATCTGGCTGACGCCGATGCCGGACCGTCGTTTGTCACGCGAGGAGCGCGAGGACATGTCGGCGGTGATGATGGTGCGCCAGGACCGGCTCGACATCGACCCCAAGGTGTTCACGCCTGCTCATGTGCTGGTGCTGCGCGACGCAGCGCAGGAGCCGGCAGTACAGCGCATCTTCGTCAATCCCGCGATCAAGAAGGCGCTGTGCCGGGAGGCCAAGGGCGACCGCTCGTGGCTGTCGAAAATCCGGCCGTGGTGGGGCCACGACTATCACTTCCACATCCGCATGCGCTGCCCTGCGGGCTCGAGCGAATGCGAAGGCCAGTCGTCGCAATCCGAGGACGAAGGCTGCAAGCCGTCCGACCTCGCCTACTGGTTCAGCGACGCCGTGCTGCACCCGAAGCCTCCGCCGGAGCCGCCGAAGCCAAAGCCGCCGATGACGCTGGCGCAGATGCCGGCGGCCTGCAAGGCGGTGCTGCACGCGGTGGATGCGAAGCAATAGGCGGCTGGCTGGGCAAGCTGCCGCCTCGCCCACCGCTGTCGTCCCGGGGCGCTTGAAGCGCGAGCCCGGGATCCATAACCATAGGGGGCGGTGGTTGAGCGAAGCGGTAACTCCGAGTCTTCGTCAAATTCCTCCCTGGGACTATGGATCCCGGATCTGCGCTCCGCTTCGCTGCGCTTGTCCTGGATGACAGAGTCATTACTGGCTCCCATCCTCTGAAATGCGCTAGGATCGCCTTGCCGCTTTGCCGTAAGCCGAGCGGCCCTGTCGGGACGCGCATCCCGCCCTTCAGCAATGACCGCAAGCCCCGCATCGTTCGCGTGGCCAACGATGAGATTTGACATGCGCGTCCTCACCTTCCTCGCCGTGCTCTCGCTCAGTGCGACCTCCGCTCTGGCCGCCGAAGAGCCCAGCGGCTGCGACAAGTTCAAATGGCCGATCGAGCGTGAGCGCGCCGCGCTCACCGCGCCGGACCGCGCCAAGCTCGTCTCGGGGAGCGAGCAGGCGGCCTTGCCGTCGTCGGCCATCACGCTGGGGCTGGTGGCCCCCGCGGACGCAAAGCTGCCGACGTCGCCCGAAAGGGCGCCGAAGGACGGCACCTTCGCGGGCTTCACCAGCATCAAGGCGCCGAAGGCCGGGCTCTACACCGTCAGCCTGTCCAGCGGGGCCTGGGTGGACGTGGTCCAGGACGGGCATTTCCTCAAGCCCGTGGCCTTCAGCGGCGCGACCGATTGCGACGGCATCCGCAAGACCATGAAATACGAGCTGTCGGCGCAGCCTTTCGTGCTCCAGGTCAGCGGCGCCAAGGACAATTCGCTGTCGATCGCGATCCTGCCGGCACAATAGGCCAAACGGTCGCCTTTGACCTCGGGCTCCGGCCTGCTATCTTCGCAGCTGCGATATCCCTGCCGGCCGTAAGCCGTCGCAAGGCCCCGTGGAACAGCGCTTTCCGCCCGTCGCACGCCAACCCACCCAACGCCAGATTTGCGCGTGCATTCGCGCGCGCGAACTCGCACGGAGCGCACTCCATGATTCGTATTGCCGGACTTTTCACCGCTTTCGTCCTCCTCGCAGGCGCGAGCCTTTCGCCCGCCGCCGCCGAGGACAAGACCATCACCGTGTTCGCCGCGGCCTCGATGAAGAACGCGCTCGACGAGATCGACGCCGCCTACACCGCCAAGACCGGCGTCAAGTTCAGCGTCAGCTATGCCGCAAGCTCGGTGCTTGCCAAGCAGATCGAGCAGGGCGCGCCGGCCGACGTGTTCGTCTCCGCCGACACCGACTGGATGGACTACGCGATCTCGAAGAAGACCATCAACGAGCCGACCCGCGTCAATTTGCTCGGCAACAGCATCGTGCTGATCGCGCCGAAGGACTCCAAGATCGACAACGTCACGATCGCGCAAGGCTTTGACCTCGCCAAGCTCGCGGGCGACGGCAAGATCGCGACCGGCGACGTCAAGTCCGTGCCGGTCGGCAAATACGCCAAGGCGGCGCTGGAGAAGCTGGGCGCATGGCAGGCTGCGGAGCCGAAATTCGCCATGGCCGAGAGCGTGCGCGCCGCGCTGACGCTGGTGGCGCGTGGTGAGGCCAATCTCGGCATCGTCTATTCGACCGACGCCAAGGTCGAGCCCGGCGTGAAGGTCGTCGGCACCTTCCCGGCGGATTCGCATCCCGCGATCATCTATCCGGTTGCCGCGACCACCACCGCGAAGCCCGAGACCAACGACTATCTCGCCTTTCTGCGCTCGACCGCTGCCAAGACCATTCTGGAAAAATACGGCTTCAAGTTCCTGATCAGCCCGACGACTTGATATCTACAACTTGATGCTCGAGATCTCTCCCGCCGAATGGACGGCGATCCTGCTCTCGCTCAGGGTCGCCGTCATCGCCACGCTGGTCGCAACGCCGTTCGGCATTGCGCTGGCATGGCTGCTTGCCCGCCATGATTTCTGGGGCAAATCGGTGCTCGATGCGCTCGTGCATCTGCCGCTGGTACTGCCGCCTGTCGTTACGGGCTATCTCCTGCTCCTCACCTTTGGTCGCAAGGGACTCGTCGGCGGATTTCTGGCCGACTATCTCGGTATCGTCTTCGCGTTTCGCTGGACCGGGGCGGCGCTCGCCTGCGGCCTGATGTCGTTTCCGCTGCTGGTGCGCCCGATGCGGCTGTCGATCGAGGCGATCGACCGCCGACTCGAGCAGGCGGCTGAGACGCTGGGAGCGGCGCCCTGGAAAGTGTTCTTCACGGTGACGCTACCTCTGGCGCTGCCCGGCGTGCTAGCCGGCATGGTGCTGGGCTTTGCCAAGGCGATCGGCGAGTTCGGCGCGACCATCACCTTCGTCTCCAACATTCCCGGCGAAACCCAGACGATTTCCTCGGCGATCTACTCGCTAATCCAGACGCCCGATGGCGACGCGGCCGCGGGACGACTCGTGATCATCTCGATCGTGCTCGCGCTCGGCGCGCTGATCGCCGCCGAATGGTTCGCCCGCCGCGCCACACAGCGCTTGCACGGGAACTGACCATGCTGCGCGTCGACATCGAAAAACAACTCGGCGAATTCTCGCTCTCCGCAACCTTCACCAGCGAAGGTCGCGTCATCGGCCTGTTCGGCGCGTCGGGCGCCGGCAAGAGCTCGCTGGTCAACATGATCGCAGGCCTGCTGCGGCCCGACCGCGGCACCATCGTGATCGACGGCGAGACCGTCGACGACACCGCGGCCGGCATCCATGTGCCGACCTATCGCCGCCGCATCGGCTATGTATTCCAGGACGCGCGGCTGTTTCCGCATCTCAACGTCGCGCAGAATCTCGACTATGGAAGGCGGATGAACGGCCTCACGCCCGATCCTGCCCAGCACAAGCGCATCATCGAGCTGCTCGACATCGGCGCGCTCCTTGATCGCCGTCCAGGAAAGCTCTCCGGCGGCGAACGCCAGCGCGTCGCGCTCGGGCGCGCGCTGCTGTCGAGGCCGCGCCTGCTGCTGCTCGACGAACCGCTCGGCGCGCTCGACGAGGGCCGCAAGCTGGAGATCCTGCCCTATCTGGTGCGGCTGCGCGACGAGGCCAATGTCCCCATGGTCTATGTCAGCCACGACGTCGCCGAGCTGCGCCAGCTCGCGACGCAGATCGTGATGCTGAAGCAGGGCCGCGTGACGTCGTTCGGCGGGGTGAAGGTGTTGACGTGAGGGGCGCTGACGGCTTGCCGAGACACCTCGCCCCACCATCGCTGTCATGAAGGCGGGGCATCCAGTACGCCGCGGCTTCTCGGTTCAATCACAATCGTCTCGGATTACTGGATCGCCCGGTCAAGCCGGGCGATGACAGCGAGGTTGTGGCGGCGGCGCGCAAGCAATGGTGAGCGCTAAACCCCCGCCACCGACGTCCACAAATCCGCGAGCTTGCGCTGCAGCGCCTGCCGGCGCGTCAGCGGCGCGGGCGTTTCCTCGTCCTCCGGCAGACGCAGGCCGACGAGGTTGACGCGGCCGCCGGAGATGCTGCGCGCGACCAGCACGATCTCGTCCAGCGGCAGCTCGGCGCCCTCCTTCGGCGCGCGGTCGAGATGGACGTCGAAATAGTCGGCGAGGGTCAGCTTGCCGTCATCCTCGCCGACCTTCACGCCGTAGATCTCGGCAAGCTCGGCCAGCGTGTGCTCGCCGGAGACCATGAAGTCGCCGAGCAGATGCGGATCCGGCGCCGAGCTCGGCTGCATGTCGACGAAGAAGCGGTCGAGCGACTCGGCCTTTTCCGGCGGGGCCAGCAGATAGATGTAGTCGCCGGGCGCGATCGGCTCGGCTTCCGTCGGGGTCAAGATGTTCTCATTGCGGATGACCAGCGTCGGCTTGGACCAGGACGGGATCAGACCGCGGCGGAAATACAGGCTCTTGGGCCGCACCGGATAGCCGACAAGTTGCTGCTCGAGCTGGCCGGGCAGATCCAGCTCGACGCGGCGTGGACCACGCTCGGCGCGCGGCAGCGCCACGTGCAGCTTGCGCGCCGCGGGCGCAAGCGTCCAGCCTTGCAGCAGCAGTGAGATGATGACGACGACGAAGGCGACGTCGAAATAAAGATAGGCCTTCGACAGGCCGACCAGCATCGGGATCGACGCCAGGAAGATCGCGACGGCACCGCGCAGGCCGGTCCAGGCGATGAAGATCTTTTCGCGCCAGTTGAAGCGGAACGGCGCCAGGCACACGAACACCGCGATCGGCCGCGCGACCAGCATCAGGACGAACGCAACCCCGACCGCCGGCAACACGCTGGTGCCGAGCCGGCTCGGCGAAACCAGCAGGCCCAGCAGCACGAACATCACGATCTGCGCCAGCCACGTCGCGGCATCCAGGAATGCCACCACGGAATTATGCGCGCGGGTCGGGCGGTTGCCGATGATGATGCCGGCGAGATAGACCGCGAGGAATCCGGAGGCGTGCATGATCTGCGAGCCGCCGAAGATCACGAGCGCCGCGGTCGTGACAAACGGCGCATGCAGGCCCTGCGGCAGCGCAACCCGGTTGAGCGCGACGACGACGAGACGACCCCCGAGGAAGCCGACGACGGCGCCCAGCACCGCCTCCTGGATGAACTCCATCGCCACATGGCCCGCCGAGCTCGATCCCAGCGAGATGTATTCGACCAGCATCAAGGTGAGGAAGATCGCGAAGGGATCGTTGGTGCCGGATTCGGCCTCCAGCGTCGCGCCGACGCGCGGACGCAGGCGCAGGCCCTGGGTGTGCACCAGCAGGAACACCGCAGCCGCGTCGGTCGAGGCCACGACGGCACCGACCAGCAGCGCTTCCGTCCAGTTGAGGTCGAGCGCGTATTTGGCGAACGGCGCCGTGATCAGCGCGGTCAGAAGCACCCCGACGGTCGCGAGCACAACGGAGGGCGCGAGCACGGTGCGGATGCTGGCAAAGCGCGTCTTCAGGCCGCCGTCGAACAGGATCAGGGCGAGCGCCACCGAGCCGACCAGATAGGTGGTGCGGACATCGTCGAACTGAAGCTGCCCGGGGCCGGAATCGCCTGCGAGCATGCCGATGGCAAGGAAGACGAGCAGCAGGGGCGCGCCGAAGCGCAGAGCAAGCAGGCTCGACAGGATACCGGCCATGACGAGGACGGCGCCGAGCAATATGGCGAGGCTGACAGAGTCGAGGGAAGCCATCCACCTTCCGGGTACAAATCGCTGGAATTGCATCCTTATCGTCGGCAGACTCCCACGCCAACCCATTTTCTCCCGCTCGCGGCAATCTGCCCGTATTTTGCGGCCTTAACGCGCTTCACTTAGCGGTGTATCGATGGCCCGGCGGCGCCCTTTGTGGAATTCTGCGCCGCCCTCGAATCAAATCCTCCCGCCTGCTTGCCGACGAGACCGATGGACATGGACCTCAAAGACTTCATGGAGTTCGTGCAGACCACCGCGCGCAGCGTCGGGGCGGAAATCTCCTCGCCCTGGTTCTACCTGCAATTCGGCCTGATCCTGGCCGCGGCCGGCATCGCCTATGCCGCGGAAGCCGGGGTTCGCAACCGCATCGACATGACAACGCTGGCGATACACTGGCCGCTGCCGCTCCGGCACTTCGCCCGGGTGATGGTCTCGAGCGCCTCGACGGCGGTGTTCACCCTGATGGTGATCCTCTCCCGCGTGGTGATGTATCACGCGACCTGGCCGAGCCGCAGCTATCTCCTGATGGTCGCCGCCAAGCTGGGACTGGCCTGGCTTGCGATCCGGCTCGTGACCTCGGTGCTGCGCAACGCCTTCATCGTCAAGCTGGTGTCTATCTCGGCGTGGTTCGTCGCGGCGCTGTCCATCATCGGACAGCTCGACACGACGGTCGAGCTGCTCGATTCCTTTGCGATCGTGCTCGGCGGCCTGCGGCTGACGCCGCTGCTGGTGATCAAGGCCGGCGCGCTCCTGCTCATCGCGCTCTGGGCCACCAACATCGCCAGCAATTTCGCCGAGAGCCGGATCAACTCGACCACCGATCTGACCCCGTCGGTGCAGGTGCTGCTGGTCAAGATCATCCGGATCGGGCTGCTGGCCATCGCAATCGTCATCGCGCTCGGCGCGGTCGGTATCGATCTCTCGGCGCTCGCGGTGTTCTCCGGCGCGGTCGGCGTCGGCATCGGTATCGGCCTACAGAAGATCGTCGCCAACTTCATCTCGGGCATCATCCTGCTTGCGGACAAGTCGGTGAAGCCGGGCGACCTCGTCACCATCGGCGACAATACCGGGCGCATCAGCGCGATGAAGACGCGCTATATTTCCGTCGCCGCCGGCGATGGCCGCGAATTCCTGGTGCCGAACGAGGACCTGGTGACGCAGAAGGTCGTCAACTGGACCTATACCGACAAGAACACGCTGGTGAAGATCGCCTTCGGCACCAATTACGACGCCGACCCGCGGCTGGTTTGCAAGCTCGCCGCGGAGACCGCGGCCGCCCATCCCCGCGCGCAGAAGGGCAAGCCGCCGAACAGCATCCTGACCGAGTTCGCGGAAGCCGGGATGAAGTTCTCGCTGACCTTCTGGATCGCGGACCCCGACGGCATGGATGGCGTCAAGAGTGACGTGATGCTGGCGCTATGGGAGGCCTTCAAGCGCGAGGGCATCCGGGTTCCCTATCCCGTCCGCGAGATTCGCGTCCGGGGCGGCGCCCTGCCGGTGGAAACCACCGTAGAAGTCCCGAATTAGGCCCTGTTTCGGGCGCAAGAGCCACACCTGACTTGCATGAGGGCCCGTGATCATTAGATTATGGCCCTGAAATCAAGCCCTTCCGCCGACATCGAGACCAGCCCCGCATGAGCTACGTCGAAGCCTCCGATACCTCCCTGCGCAAGACCGGACAGATCAAGCTGCACGGGCCGAGCGCCTTCGCCGGCATGCACAAGGCGGGCGCGCTGGTGGCGAAGTGCCTCGACGAGCTCACCGATATCGTCGGGCCCGGCGTGCCGACCGAGCGCATCGACCAGTTCGTCCGCGACTTCGCTTTCAGCCACGGCGCCTATCCGGCGACGCTGATGTATCGCGGCTACCGCTACTCGACCTGCACCTCGCTCAACCACGTGGTCTGCCACGGCATGCCCGGTGACCGTCCGTTGAAGGAAGGCGACATCGTCAACATCGACGTCACCTTCATCGTCGACGGCTGGTACGGCGATTCCAGCCGGATGTATGCGGTCGGCCCGATCGCCCGCAAGGCCGAGCGGCTGATCGAGGTGACGTATGAGGCGATGATGCGCGGCATCGCCGCGGTCAAGCCGGGCGCCACCACCGGCGACATCGGCCACGCCATCCAGAGCTTCGTCGAGCCGCAAGGCATGAGCGTGGTGCGCGATTTCTGCGGCCATGGCCTGGGGCGCATGTTCCACGACGAGCCGAACATCATCCATATCGGCCGGCCCGGCGAAGGCGTTCAGCTCAAGCCCGGCATGTTCTTCACCATCGAGCCGATGATCAATCTCGGCAAGCCGCACGTGAAGATCCTCTCCGACGGCTGGACCGCGGTGACCCGCGACCGCTCGCTGTCGGCGCAGTTCGAGCACTCCGTCGGCGTGACCGCGACAGGCGTCGAGATCTTCACGCTGTCGAAGCGGCACGGCGAGACGCAGATCGGGTGATGCCCGGCAGGACCGCGATGCGATCCTGCCATCCTGTTCGCCGGCGACGATCCGTCGTCAGAGGCGGACCTCTTACAGCACGTAGCCACCATCGATGGTGAGGCTGGCGCCGGTCATATAGCCGGATTCCGGGCCCGCCACATATGACACCAGCGCGGCGATCTCGCCGGGCTCACCGACGCGCTTCAACGGAACGATCTCTTTCAGCCGCGACACCATCGTGGCCGTCATGTCGGTCTCGGTCGGGCCCGGCTGGACGTTGTTGACCGTGATCCGGCGAGGCGCCAGGTCGAGCGCAACGCCGCGGACCAAGGAGGCAACGGCGGCCTTCGTCATGGCATAGACGCTGCCTCCCGGCGTCCCTGTCCGGATCGCCGTGTTGCTCCCGATCGTGATGATGCGGCCGCCGTCACGCATCTGCCCGGCTGCCGCCTGGATGGCCAGAAAGACGCCGCGGATATTCACATCGAGAATGAGGTCGAGGTCTTCCAGGCTGAACTGCTCGACGGGACCGAGGCGGAGAATGCCCGCGTTGACGACGACCGCATCAAGCACCCCAAGCCGGCTCACGGTCTCGGCGACGGCCGCGCGAATCGCGGCGGGATCGGCGCTATCGGCCTTGATCGCGATGGCCTTGCGGCCAGCGTTCTCGATCGCGGCCACGATTTCGGCGGCACTGTCCGGTCGCGACACGTAGGTTAGCGCGATATCGAACCCGTCCCGTGCGAGACGGACCGCGATCGCGGCGCCAATGCCGCGCGCTCCACCAAACACCAACGCGACTTTGCTGCTCATTTTCTCTCTCCTCTTTTTGAACGATCGTTCCAGATTTGACAAAAAAAAATTACCCGAGGGCGCGCAATGCGATTGCGCCGAGCGCCCGTAATTGGCGCGGCCTGGCGCCACCGCGCGCGGCGATTCGAATACCGGCAACATTCGCCAGCAGAAACTCGGCTGCGTCGTCGGCGTCGAGATCCCGCGCCACGTCGCCGTCGGCCTGCGCTTCGCGCAAGCGTTTCGAAACAGCGCCCTGGAGCGCGCGGCCTGACGCCGCATGGATGCTGGTGAGGTCATCCCGCGAGCGGCCGAACTCGCTGATCGAGCCGATGCCCAGGCAAGCCTCGTTCGCGTCGCGAACGACGCGGTCGATCATCGCCCTGAGGCCGTCAATCGCGCGCGGCGGCGCCCGCAGCGCGGCAAGATGGGCTTCGACCTCGCTGGCCGCGTAGCGGCGCACCGCGGCGCAATAGAGTTGCCATTTGTCGCCAAACGTATCGTAGATGCTCTGGCGGCCGATCCCCATGGCGTCAACAAGCATCGGCGTAGAGGTTCCCTCGAAACCGTGCTCGCGAAACGCACCGATCGCGGCATCGAGCGCCTCGTCCTGATCGAATTCCTTGGTCCTTGCCATGATACGACAATAGTTATTCTGGAACGAATAGTCAATTATCAAATGCAGCGGCATTGCCCGCGACATGGCGGGAAGCAGATCGGGTGATGCCTGGCTCGGCGGCCTAGTGGCGGCGCCGGAATGACGACGGCGGCCGCTTGTAGGTCGCGACAAATGCATCGTTGAATCTGCGAACGCTGCCGAAACCGGCGGCGAAGGCGATCTCCGACAATGTCATGCTGGTCTGGTCGATCAGACGCTTGGCTTCCTGCACACGGCGGGTCGCGGCGATCTCGCTCGGGCTCGCACCGGCGTGGCGCATGAACAGGCGGAGCAGATGGCGCGGCCCGACTCCCAGGACTTCCGCAAGGTCCATCATCGACGCGCGATCCAGGAATCCGTCATTGATCAGGCGCATCCCGCGCGCGACGGTGGTGGCCGTTCCCATCCAGGCCGGCGATCCCGGCGCGGTTTCCGGCCGGCAGCGCAGGCACGGGCGAAAGCCGGCGCGCTCGGCGGCAGCGGCGGTCGCATAAAAGGTGACGTTCTCGGAGCGCGCCGGGCGAACCGGGCAGACCGGCCGGCAGTAGATCCTCGTCGAGCGAACGCCGGAGAAGAACAGCCCGTCGAACGCGCGTGCCCGCGCCAGCCGCGCCCGATCGCAGGTGTCCCAGTCGAGATGCGGCGGCAGCGTTTGCCGATGTGCCGAGCCTGTTGCCATGGCGGAAGAATAGTTTCATCGCAGCCCGCCGAGTAGCTGGAATCGGACTCGATCGGGCGATGAGGTCCGAATCCAGCCAGCCTGCGCCACCACGCCGGATCATGGTCCCGGTCCATCCCGGAGCAGATTCGCAATGCACACGCAGGCCCAACAAACGACGTCAGGACAAACCACGCTCACGTTCGAGATCGGGCTCCTGCTCCTCCTCTCATTAATCTGGGGCAGCTCGTTCACGCTGATCAAGGTCGCAATCCCGACGATCCCGCCGTTCACGATGGTCGCCGCGCGCGTGACGATCGCGGCCATTCTCCTGATCGCGATCGCTCGCGCTCAGGGGCACGCTCTTCCCGCCCGGGGACCGGTGTGGGCGGCTTTCTTCGCGCAGGGGCTGCTACAGAGCGCGCTGCCGTTTACCCTGATCAGCTGGGGCGAGCTGCATATCGCAAGCGGTCTCGCCGGCGTGCTCAATGCGACCCCGCCGATGTTCGTGCTCGCGATCGCGATGATGACCGGACGCGGGCGACAGGCGATCAGCAGCCGGAAGATCATCGGCGTCGCGCTCGGTCTTGCGGGCGTCGCGGTGACGATCGGCATCGATGCGCTGTCCGCCTTGGGCACGACGGCCCCGCTGGCGCAGGCCGCCGTGCTCGGCGCAAGCCTCTGCTACGCGCTCGCACCGATATGGGGGCAGCGGTTCTCCGGCTTTCCCGCCACCGTCACGGCGGCCGGCGCCATGAGCTGTGCCGCGATCCTCATGGTCCCTGCCGCACTCGTCCTCGAGCGACCCTGGACGCTGGCACCGACTTCGCACGCGGTCGCGGCCGTCGTCAGCCTCGCGGTGATCTGCACGGCGCTCGCGATGGTGATCTATTTCCGCCTGATCCGCACGCTCGGCCCACTCGGCACGACCAGCGGCAGCTATCTGCGCGCCGGCTTCGCGGTGGCGCTCGGCACGGCATGGCTTGGCGAACGCTTCACCTGGTCGGCCCTTGCAGGCATGACGCTCATTCTCGCCGGGGTCATCGCCATCACGATGCCCCTGCCGGCGCGGCAGCGTGGTCTCGAACAGTGAGAGCGTCAGCGGGGCGGTCTCTTGGACCGCCCCCGAACCGCCGTTACCGATCAGGCGTGATTGACCTCGACGACCTCGCACAGGATCGTCTCGGCCTTCGACAGCGCCGCAAGGCTCTGGATGTACGGCGCAAATCGCGGATCCCGGCGAAAATTCTCGATGTCCCCCGCGCTTGCCCATTGCGAGTAGTTGATCGCGCGCCGGCCCTCCTTGCTGGCGTGGACGCTGGACGAGATGAACCCGGGCTGCTTGCTGAAGAAGGTCTCGGTGCCCTCCTTCAGCAACTGAACCAGCTTTTGCTGGTTGTCCGGCTCGACCGTGAAGACGTTGACGAGGGTCGTGACGTCGCTACCGGTGCGAATGGTCGCTTCCATTTTCGAACTCCTGTTCTGGCTGTGGGACGGCGCCGCTTGCGCGACGAGCAAGACGCCCGCTCCGAGGCCGGTGGCAACGAAGGCACGGCGCGACGGCTCAGGTCTGGTCCGGGACATTGATATTCTCCTGTTGCGGAAGATCGGCTGGCCACTCGACCGGCCAACAGCGCTGAGACGAACGAGGCAGGAGAACGAAGACAGCTGGTGTGAAATTTTTTCCGACGGCTCAATCGCCCCGAGCATAGGCGGCGCCGGGAATCCGGGCCGGCAACATCCTGACCGGCTCCCGGCGTTGCCGATGCGCGCGAACTCTGCTACCCGGAGCGCGCCGAAAAAGGCATGGCCGGATTGGTAAGCCCGGCCTGTTCCTGACTTGCCAGGAATTCTGCCACCGTCTCCACGGTAGGACCCACGGCCGGACAGAGTGACGCGATCGTCACGCTGCTCGGCGGGTCATGTCATCGTGTCAACTCGGCCGCCGCTCAGTGTGGAATCTCGTTCCGTCCGTTCCTTCACCTGACCGGAGAGCACCTATGCGACTGCAACATCTCAACCTCGTGACCTCGGACGTCACCGCGCTTGCCGCCTTCTTCCAGCGCTTCTTCCGCTTTGCACCCTATGCCTCGCGCGGCGAAGCCCTCGTCGTCCTGCGCAACAAGGAGGATTTCATCCTGACCGTGATGCGCGGCAAGACAGGCGAGCCGGCCGAATATCCCGCCAATTTCCATATCGGCTTCTACTACGACGAGGCCGCCGAGGTGGAAGCCAAGCACGCCGAGCTAAAGGCCGCGGGCCTCAACCCGAGCAGGATCGCCTCCATGGACCGTGGCGGCGGCGTCCGCGTCCCGCACTTCTATGTCACCGCGCCGGGCAATGTCCTGGTCGAGGTCTGCACCCCGCCGGGAGGGCTTTCGCCGTAGGCGGACGACGAGGCGCCGGCGGTCGTGCCAATGAGCGAGCCGCCGGGGCCGGACACTTCCCGGTTGCAAAACACGCGCCGTACGGCATGGTTATGCCTGATGCCCGCCAAGACCGACCACGACAAGAGCAAGCCCGAGGACGCGCCGCACTATCACGGCCATCGCGAGCGGCTGCGCGAGCGCTTCTACAGCGCCGGCGCGGATGCGCTCAGCGACTACGAGCTGCTGGAGATGGCGCTGTTTCCGGCGCTGCCGCGGCGCGACACCAAACCGCTGGCGAAAATGCTGATCAAGACCTTTGGCTCGTTCGCCGAGGTCGTGCACGCGCCGGTGGCACGCCTGCGCGAGGTCGACGGCATCGGCGAAGCCGCGATCCACCAGCTCAAGCTGATCGCGGCGGCGACCCATCGCGTCGCCAAGGGCGAGGTCAACAGCCGCAACGCGCTGTCGTCCTGGAACGAAGTAATCGATTATTGCCGCTCCAGCATGGCCTTTGCCGACAAGGAGCAATTCCGCCTGCTCTTCCTCGACAAGCGCAACCAGCTCATCGCCGACGAGGTGCAGCAAACCGGCACCGTCGACCACACCCCGGTCTATCCGCGCGAGGTGATCAAGCGCGCGCTGGAGCTGTCGGCGACCGCGCTGATCCTGGTGCACAACCACCCCAGCGGCGATCCCTCGCCGTCACAGGCCGACATCCAGATGACCAAGGCCATCATCGACATCGCCAAGCCGCTCGGCATCGCCGTGCACGACCACATCATCGTCGGCAAACAAGGTCACGCCAGTCTGAAGGGACTGAAGCTGATCTAAACGACGTCCCCTCTTGGGGGCTAAAGCGGACCTTACCGCGAACCTCGCAAAACGACGCGATTGCCCCAGAGCAGTCATCAGTCCCGCTGGCAACTCGAGGTTGTCCAGAGAGCACGGCGTAGATCCGTTGGATCAGCATTGTTGTCCCATGCGTGACTCGTAAGCGACAGCGGTCGGGATAATGGATTGCTGCCGCGATCGCCACAGATGCGGCGTCTTCGCACAACAATTCTGGTGCTCGTTGCCTTTCGCGATCGCGTGTGATCGGGCGCAACAAAATGGAACTGCGCAAGCCTTTGCGATTACTTGCCGGTCAGGCGCCGCGTCGGCACCCTCTGCGAGCACGGGTGCTTTCCGTTGTTCTGCCTTGCGTGATTATCATCGCCGCACCGCAAGCGGCCCGCGCTCAATGTACAACTGATCCCGTCAACGGCGGCATCCTTCAGAACGGCGGAACCTGCGTAGCCAATAATCCGGTGAGCACCGGTTTCAACATCGCGGTCAGCGCGTTGAACGGCGCAAACGTGACGACCAATGGCACGGTGTCGGCCAATGGTGGTGGAACAGGAATCCAGGCCACCACCAACGCCACGGTCACCGCAAACGCAAATGTAACCGCCGCCAGCACTGGCCTGATTGCGAACACCGGCGGCACGATCATCATTAATGCGATCACCCTGGCGAATTCTGGCGGCGGCGGCGCGGCCATGATCGCCACCACCGGCACGATCATCGCGAATAGCACGACCGTGAATTGGAACGGCGGCGCCGCGGTCGGGGTGGGCGGGGTAGTGCAGGCCACGGCGGGAGGTCTGATTCAATTCACACCTGGCTCGTCGATCAATCTCGCCGGTGGCTTCGGCAAGTTGATGACCGCCGACGGTGCGACAAGCCAAATCATCGCCAATGGTCTTTCCGTGAACATGGGTGTTTCGGGCGGCATGACCGCGGCTACGGCGCAGAACGGGGGGAGTATCCAGCTCGCGAGCGGCAGCAGCATCACGTTCGCCGGAGGCGGCGGGAATACCGGCCTATCGGCAACAGGGGCCAACAGTTCGATCACGGCGACCGATCTGAGCTTGTCGGTAGGTAATGGCGGTGGTGATGTCGGTGTGAACGCCGTGTCCGGGGGCCAGGTAACGTTGACGCGCGGCTCCGTTACCGTTCCGGGCATTGGCGGCGGGGAGATAGGACTTCGGGCGACGGGGGCGAACAGCCTGGTTACCGCAAACGATGTGGTCGTCAGCGTGACGGGAGGCGGTGGAAACGCTGGAGTGAATGCGACGACTGGCGGCACCGTTACGACGAGTGGTGGCTCGGTGTCCGTCGTCAACGGCGCGGGCGGGCTGCTGCAGAACGGCGGCAACGTAACTATGACCGGAACCGACGCGACCGCGTCAGGAAATGGCGGCTTCGGCTTTCTGTTCAACGGTAGCGGAAACACGTTGCAGTACAGCAACGCCACCATCGTGGCCAGCGCCGCCTCCTTCTCGGTGCAGGGCGCCGCGGCCAACATCAGTCTTAGTAATGCCGTCGCAGTAACAAATAACAACACCCTGCTCGAAACGGTGTCTGGAGCCAGCACGACGTTCAACGCACAGGCATCGACCTTGCGAGGGGTGATCACGACGGCGGCCGGCGGCATCAGCACAGTCACCCTTGCGCAGAATACCGTCTGGACGATGACGGGCAATTCGAACGCAACCAACCTGACCAACAACAGCAGTGAGATCATCTTCACCCCGCCGACCGCGGACCCCACACAACTGTCGAGCTACAAGACGCTGATTGCGAATAACTATGGGGGCGCAGGCGGCTCGATCACGCTCAATACTTTTCTCGGCAACGACACTTCGCCATCCGACAGGTTAGTCATCAACGGCGGCGCAGCGACGGGCTCGACAGCTCTCAGAGTATTGAACACGACCGGTCCCGGCGATCAGACCGTTGCGAACGGCATCCTTTTGGTGCAGACCGTCAACAACGCCACCACGGCGCCCGGCGCTTTCTCGCTCGCCGGCGAGGTGCGCGGCGGCGCTTATGATTACTTCCTGTTTCGCGGCGGCATTAACGGCAATGCGCCCCAGGATTGGTTCCTGCGCTCGACTTTCGATTCGGGGCCGACACCCCCGGACCCGCCGATTGTCCCGCCGCCGATCCTGCCGCCCGATCCGCCGCCGGACGGCCTGCCGCCCGGCTCCTACCCAATCATCGGGCCTGGACTTGCAACCTACGGGTCCGTTCAACCTATGGCCCGGCAAATCGGCCTCGCCACGCTTGGTACGCTCAACCAGCGAGTCGGCGACACAATGACATTGTTGAATGCGGGTGCCGACCCCAATGGCTGGGGCCGGTCAGACTGGGCGCGCGTTTTCGGTCAGCAGATCAACGGCCACTACCAGGCCTTCGCCGACCCGCGCACCGATGGCTGGCTGGCGGGCTTCCAAGGCGGAATCGATCTCTGGCGCGGCAGCACCATCCCCGGTCACCGCGACTCTGCTGGACTTTACTTCGCCTATACCCAGGCGCGGGCCGACGTGACCGGGCTGGTCACAAACCCGGCGGCCACTGGCTACATGCTCACCCACACCGGGACCAACGACATCCAGGCTTACTCGGCCGGCGGCTACTGGACACACTACGGTCCGACCGGCTGGTACCTCGACGCGATCCTGCAGGGGACGCTCTATCGCGGCAACGCGACGACGCAATTCACGCAATTGCCGCTCACGGGCGCCGGCTTCGTTGCTTCGCTGGAGACGGGCTATCCAATCCCGATGCCGCTTGGCCCAGGCTTCGTGCTCGAGCCGCAGGCCCAGATCATCTGGCAACGGGTCTCGTTCGACGAAGCCAATGACGGCCTGGGCCCGGTCGGGCTGGGCACGACGTCGGGTCCGATCGGACGGCTCGGCCTGCGCGGGCAGTGGAATACCACGAGCAGCAACGGGATGCTCTGGCAGCCTTATGCAGGCGTCAATTACTGGCGCAGCTGGGGCGCGGGAGCGGACACCACTTTTGGCATCGATCAAGTGCTGCTGCTGCAGAAGATGCAGACGGTCGAAACTTTCGTCGGCTTCACCGGCAAGCTCGACAAGAGCTACAGCGTCTATGCTCAATTCGGTTATCAATTCGAGGTCGGCAGCACGGTCAACGCGGGCCCGCAAGGCGCCAAAGGCACCGCGGGCATACGCTACAGCTGGTGAATAGGGTTTCATCAAGCTGCTTGCGATCTCTACGCGCAGCGAGGCCCGCATTCCGCGGCCTGCCGTATACACTATGTGCATGTCCGGATGCGGCCCTGTTTGGCCGCTTCCATGCGGCCGTCTTCGCTTGGTCACCAATGCCCCGGATTGGCAGCCTACAACGCGCCGATCGCCTCGGCTAAAGCATGATCCGGAAAAGTGCGCAGCGGTTTTCCCTCGCGACAAACGCGGAGCGCGTTTGCGCGGAGATCATGCTCAAACAACAACCTAAAGCGCGATGACGATTCATCCCAATCTCATCGCGCTTTAGGCAAGATGACTGGCCAGCCGGAAGGTCTCTCAGCGAGCTCGGCAGGGCGGGCCGATGATCACTTCCTTACGGCAGCGACCCTCTAAGGTCCGCGACACCAAAATCTACCGTGGCTCCGCCACCGTTCTCAGAAGTCGTCTGGGTGCGGGCCTCGCTGTGCGCTGACACAGCGATGACCCGGTCGCCTTTCTTCTCCGCCAGTCCGACATTTCGAGCGAGGATCGCGCCAAGCAAAAGCATCGTGACCATCAGCCCGCTCACGGACGCAGTCACATAAACATTGGACCAATTGCGCATCACTACACCACCCATGCGCATCGCCCCGGCCCGATGCAACATGCGTCGTTGAGTCGTTAGGCGATTTGGTGGCGCGGCAGTGGCGTTCTGGAGTTCACCTCACTTGTTACGCGGTGGCGGCCACTCGTTGCATGTTCGTGGCGAGCGGATTGCTTTGAGCAGCCTTTCCTGTGGACCGCCGCACTTCCATCACAGGAGGCAGCATGGACTCAGGCATACTCCGAAATTGCGCGGCTTGCTCTCCCGGCCGCGCGGATCTGGCCTGGAGCCCCGGCTGTTACGGTCGGGGCTCTCTTTGGAGCGGCTCTCTGAGACCGTTCAGCTTGGCCTCGGACGGCGGTCTTGGTGCTGCCAGTCGCCTAAGCCACTAACCCGATCACTAGCTCCGTCAGAACTGCTGACGTTGCTATCCGCTTCCGGGATTTCAGCGCTGTTCGTCTGGATCAGACATAGCTGTTTCTGCATCTCGACGAGGCGCGCGCGGCCATACTGCCACCGGATAAAGCCGCAGCCGCGCCGTGCTAATTGTTGCGCGCAGCTCAAATGACGACAATTCCGGGCTGCATCGTGCGCGTCGGACTGAAGCATCACTTGCGCTGATCTGTTTACGGCGACTTCCGCTTCTGGCCCGTCTCGGACCTCACGACGCCGAAGCAGAATGTCCGCCACTGAGGTGAGAGCTGAAGTCCGCTGATGGTCCCTAGTGAGTGAAATGGCTTATAAAGGCGCTTCCACGTGTTAACGTGATCATCACGAACGATCACTGCTTACAGTCCCCTGCTACTACCCAACCTAAAAAATCTATTGTGTGTTCAACGCATTACGTGAAGCGATAGATTCATCCACAATCACCCCTCAGGCGATCCCTCGCCGTCACAGGCCGACATCCAGATGACCAAGGCCATCATCGACATCGCAAAGCCGCTCGGCATCGCCGTGCACGACCACATCATCGTCGGCAAGAGCAGGCATGCCAGGCTGCGCGGGATGCGGTTGATCTAGAGCCTCAAATCAGATGACAAGGACACAATGAGCGACTGGCTGCACAATCTGCCGGTGCCTGCAATGGCGCTGGTGATCTTTGGATTCACGTACCTGCTCGCCGCGGCCATCTTCGCAGGCATCGCGCTGGTCGCAACGGAGGAGCGCGCGAAGTCGCTGAAGGCGATCTCGCCGGGCATGCTGCCGGTGCTCGGCATCATCTTCGGCCTGTTCGTCGCCTTCATCGCCGCGCAGGTCTGGGGCGACAGCGACCGCGCCAGCGCTGCGGTGAGCCGCGAGGCCAGTGCGCTGCGCAGCGCCGTGCTGCTGGCCGCCGGCCTGCCGGCGGAGCAGGAGACGAAGCTGCGCGGCCTGGTGCGCGACTATGTCGGGCAGGCCGTCGCGGTGGAATGGCCGATGATGGCGCATCAGGAGGTGTCGCTGAAGGTCACACCGCCGGCGCTCGCCGAAGCCCTGCAGTTCGTCGTTGCCATGACGCCGCAAGGCCCCGGGCAGGCGAATGTGCAGCGCGAGCTCATCGCCGCGCTGGAGCAGGCGCTGGACGCGCGGCGGCAGCGGATCATCGTCAGCCTCGCCGCAGTGAACCCGGTCAAATGGTGGTGCCTGTACCTCCAGGCGGCCTGCGCGCTGCTGGTGATCGGCCTCGTTCATTGCGACAACCGGCTGGGATCGGCAATCGCGATGGGCCTGTTCGCCACCGGCGTCGCCACCTCCGTGCTGCTCATCGCCGCGCATGACCGGCCGTTCGCCGGCCAGATCTCGATCCAGCCGGAGCCGCTGCTCCAGATCATGCCGGCAGACCCCGGCAAGAGTTGAGCAGAGCGGCCGCCCGAGAGGGCATCTCACCGGACGAGTTGCCATCCCTTCGGCGTCCAGCGCAGCAGCGTGCCGGACAGCGGCTTCGGGGCGCGCGCCATCATGTTCCGGGCCAGCGTCCGCAGCGCGTCGATCGCGGCACTGCCGTCTTCGCTTGCATAGAGCACGAGATCGGCCGACGGCGCCGCGACGATCAGGACACCGCCCTGGGCCTGCGCGAGCGGCGCCCAGCTGTCGATCAGCGCGAGCCGGCTGGTCTGATAATAGTCCCCCGTCAGCGTGCCAAACTGTCCTGATGGGACCGCTTTTGCAACGGTCGTGAGCGGCTTCACGCTGCTGCGCAGATTGGCGATGGCGATGTCGAAGACCTGGTCCTGCGTCAAGCCGAGCGCGGCACGATCCTTGTCGTTGAACACCTTGACCGCCCGCGGCGAGTCCAGCACCGGGACGATCACCAGCCCCTCTGCCAGGGGCCGCGTCTGCGCCGGGCCGCGCGCATCGACCTCCCGAAGCGCCTGCCGCATGTAGTCAGCCGAGCGCACGACCACGCGAAGGGCTGCTCGGGTCGGCGGATCGTTCCGGCTGCTCGCCGTTGCCTTGACGCCGCTGACATAGGCGCCGATCTCCCTGGCGCAGCCGCCCGTATTGGCCTTGCAGAAGGCGTAGATGCGGTCGATGTTGGTTTGCAGTGGACCGACCGACAGCGTCAGCGGTCCCTTGATCACGACCGGGGTGTCACGAATCTCGGCGCGGATACGCTCGGCCACGAAAGCCGTAAACGCGGGTTCGTCGGCTGGAATCTGTTGCGCCCGGGCAGCCCCGGCTCCGACGAGATCGCCGGCCACGATCGCGGCGATCAGCCACCGGCATATGCGAGATCGGATGCTCATGCGAACCACCAGCTCGGGAGAGCGGCTCGCCGGCCGATACTCACCCCTCCGCGTCCAATCTACTGCCGGGCGCCGTCAATCCTGTGGGCGCCGGCGGTTGATCGATCAATAGCAATAGCGTTGGCTGACCCGGACGTAATAGCCGTCGGGACGCTGCACATAACAGCCGCGCTGATAGGCGTAGTAACCGGAGCGGCGGCGCTCGCCCTCGGAAGCGATCGCAGCGCCCGTGCCGGCACCGACGACGGCGCCGATTGCGGCGCCGCGGCCTCCGCCGAGCGCACCACCGAGGATCGCCCCGCCGACACCGCCGATGATCGCACCGCCGATGGCATCCTGGGCTGCAGCCTCATGCGCCGGCATCGCCATCGCGACCGTCAGACATGCCGCGATTCCAAAACTTCCAATGCGAAGACCTCGAAGCATGCTCGCCCTCCCTGTGATGAGCCAGTCATAGCGCCGGAAGCGGATTCGGACCAGACAAATAGCCGGCAGCGCGGCTCGCGACGCCTACGCGATGGCGCCGGAGGCGCAGCGCGAAGACGGCTCAAACCATGCCGCGAGCGACGCACAGGCCGGCCAATCGGACGTCAGGGATAGATCCAGCGCTGCACGGCCTCGGCGGTGTCGGCCGGCGTGAAGTTGAAGCAGATCGCGGCGTCAGGCGCCAGTTGATGGACGAGGTTGAGCACCTTCTCGAACAGCAGCGGGCGCTCTTTCGGCTCGCGCAGCCCCGCGCCGATCACGATGCAGTCGAAGCGCTCGTCGCGCAGTGCGGCCGTGACGCCGGCTTCGGCGGTCGCGTCGAGATCGATCAGGCAGCTCGTGACCTCGTAGCCGAGATCACGCAGGCGCAGCAATTGCGCTTCGATGTAATGGCGCACGAGCTCCGGCGTGAGCTGCGGAATGCGCTGTAATCCGCACTGCCGGGTTCGATGCCGATCGCGAGGACGCGCTTGGCCATGCAGGGCTCCCTACCGCATCATCTAAAATGCTAACGGACGAACGACCTTGCCGGTTCCCCCACTGGCGGGTCGCGCCGCCGGCGAAGGCGCGGGTCCCGTCCTGCGGCACATTTTCCCGCCCAGGCTGTAAGCCATTTCACATGCGCCGGGCCGGCAACCTGCCACATTTGCCGGAGATCCCGTTGGAGTCACACCCCTATCACGGCGCCTCGTCCATATCTGACTTGCACGAAATTTCGATAATTCATCAATTTTCGGGAGCGGAAGATGGTCTCATTCGAGAATCTGAAAAGCGAGTACGAGCGGAATTGGTCCAATCTCGAGATCCGGCCTTCCCGCCTCGCCGACGCGAATGGAGTCGCGCGCAAGGCGATCAACGGCAAGGCGACCTATCAGCAGATCGAGCGGCTGACCGGAGTCCCCTGGTATTTTGCCGCGCTGTGCCACTACCGCGAATCCAACTTCGATTTCGACACCTATCTCGGCAACGGCGAAACGCTTCATCGCGTGACGAGCATCGTTCCGAAGGGGCGCGGCCCCTTTACCACGTTCGTGGACGGCGCCGTGGACGCGTTCAGAATCGAGAACTTCATCGGCGCCCACGACTGGGGCATCGCGCGGATGCTGTTCCGGCTCGAGGCGTTCAACGGCTTCGGCTATCACTCGAAGGGCTGCAATTCGCCCTACCTCTATGGCGGTTCGACGCTGTACGGCCCGCCCGAGGCGAGGGCCGGCAAATTCGTCCGCGACCACGTGTTCGACTCGAACCACGTCGATTCCCAGCTCGGCACGGCGGTGATCTTGCATGCGATGATGTCGCTCGATTCCTCGATCACCCTCGACGGTAGCCCGCAATTCGCCGGCCGCACCGAGCCCGAGGACGATGCCGCGTCGACGATTGTTCTGATGCAGCAGGCGCTCAACAAGCTCGGCGCCAATCCGCCGCTCGTCGAGGACGGCATCAGTGGACCGAAGACCGGGGCCGCGGTCTCGCAATTTCAGCAGCAGAACGGCCTGAGGGATACCGGGCTTCTCGACGGGGCCACGGTCGCGGCGCTCACGCGTGCAACGCAGGCGGGAGGCTCCCTGCCGAGTGGCGATATTTCCAAGGTCCTGAAGCGGCTGGAAGACCTCGCACAGTTGCTGCGACCGGCAGCCGGCGGCGTAACACCGGGAACGACGACACCGGGCAACACGCTGCCCGCCACCAACGATCCGATCAGCCTGTTCGAACGGCTCTTCTCCCTCATCAACAAGACGGCGCCCGTGCCAGGACCGGTCAGTCCGACCAACCCGGCCCCCGTCGATCAGTTGAAGCAGGTCGTCGACCTGCTCAGCACCTTGCTCAACAAGGACGGCAAGCCCATGCTCGGCCAGGTCAACGGCGCGCTCGGCGAGACCATCGGCAAGC
The DNA here is from genome assembly GCF_052075995.1 of Bradyrhizobium sp. 613_E4_N2_2. Taxonomy (NCBI): domain Bacteria; kingdom Pseudomonadati; phylum Pseudomonadota; class Alphaproteobacteria; order Hyphomicrobiales; family Nitrobacteraceae; genus Bradyrhizobium; species Bradyrhizobium sp. 613_E4_N2_2. Next base: position 785,503 of record NZ_CP197234.1, on the reverse strand, counting down.
TGCTCGACGGCAAGAAGACGGCACTTGGCATCGGCGGCTCGGTGCTCACTGCGCTGCTCTCTTCGGTGACCGCGAGCCCGAATGCAGGCGGTATTGCCGGACTGCTCGGAACGATCGTATCGGCGGTGCCGGGCCTCGGCCAGTTCGCGATGCCGATCTCGCTGGCGCTCACGGCCTGGGGCGTGCTCGGCAAGTTCGAGAAGTGGGCGCAAGGCACCGCGCCGCCGCCGAAGCCGACGACGTAAAGCCGTTTGCGTCTTCAGCCGTCGGCATTGGCAATAGCTGCCGCACGCCGCTCCATCAACACGCGCTCGCGCGCATTGTTCGCGAGACGTGCGGCGGTCTCGAACGATAATCGCGCCTCGGCGAAGCGGCCGAGCTTCTCCAGGAGGTCGCCGCGGACGGAATGGAGATGGTGGTAGGCCCCGAGCGCCGGTTCGTCAGCGATCATGTCCACGAGATCGAGACCGGCCTGCGGCCCTTCGGCCATGCCAAGCGCGACCGCCCGGTTGAGCTCGATCACCGGCGAGCGCACCAGCGCCGCAAGCTGGCCATAGAGTTCCGCAATGCGGCGCCAGTCGGTGGCAGCGGCCGTCTCCGCCGTCGCGTGACACGCGACGATCGTGGCCTGCAGCGTGTAGAACCGGCCGGCACCACCGAGCTCGCGCGCGCGATCGAGCGCGCGAAGGCCGCCACCAATCTGGCGCCGGTCCCAGAGCCTGCGGTCCTGGTCCATGAGCAGGATGGGCTCGCCATCGATGCCGGTGCGCGCCTGCTTCCGCGCGGCATTCAGCTCCATCAGCGCCATCAGACCGTGGACCTCGGGCTCGAGGGGCGCGAGCCCGACCAGCACCCGCCCCATGCGCAGAGCCTCGTCGCAGAGCTGCGGCCGCAGCCACTCCTCGCCGCCTGAGGCCGAATAGCCCTCGTTGAATATGAGATAGACGACCTCGAGCACCGAGGCGAGACGCTCCGAAAGCGCCTCGCCGCCCGGGATCTCGTAGCTCAGGCCCGACCGCGACAGCGTGCGCTTGGCGCGGACGATGCGCTGGGCGATGGTTGCCTCCGTGACCAGGAAGGCGCGCGCGATCTCGTCGGTGGTCAGGCCGCAGATCATGCGCAATGCCAGCGCCGCGCGGGCCTGCCGCGGCAGCAGCGGGTGACAGGCCGTGAAGATCAGCCGCAACCATTCGTCACCGATATCGTCGTCGAGGGCGGCGTCGAAATCCGGCATCGCGTCCTGCTCCTGCATCAGCTCGTGCGTCAGCAGGTCCTGCTTGCGGGTGAGCATCTTTGCCCGGCGCAGATGATCGAGCCCGCGGCGCTTGGCCGTCGCAACCAGCCAGGCGCCGGGATTGTCCGGCACCCCGCTGTGCGGCCACGCTTCCAGCGCTGCGACCAGAGCGTCCTGGGTCAATTCCTCCGCCAGCGGCACGTCGCGCAGCATGCGCGACAGCGTGGCGATCAGCCGTGGCTGCGCGACGCGCCAGGTTGCGTGAATCGCGGCGCGGATCGCGTGATCGATGTCGGCGGTCGTCATCGCCGCCGACCAGAGCCCTTTCCGTTCCGATGGAATCGGAACGGGGCTCTAGATTCTTGTTTTGACGCGTTTTCTTGACGCGAAACGGTATTCACTTCGCGAGAAAACGCTCCAGGACGAGCGGTGGTGTCCATCAGGCGTGGGCAGCCACCCTGGACTGCGCGTCGACCTGGCAGGCGATCTCCACGCCCGGCGTGGCGAATGCCCGTAATTCGCAGGTCCCCTCCCAGCCCGGCATGTGATCGAGGTGCAGCTGCATGAATTCCTTCGCCATGGCCACGGCTTCCGCCTTGTCGCGCAGCTCGAAAATGGCATAGCCGCCGATCACTTCCTTGGCCTCGACGAAGGGGCCGTCGATGACGCTGAGCTCACCGTCGACGATTCGCACCCGTGCGCCGGTCGCAAGCGGCATCAGGCCGCCATTGTCGATCATTCGACCGGCCTTGATCTCCCGCTCGGATATGTCCTGCATGGCCTCCATCAGCGCCGGGCTCGGGGCAGCCATCGGCTGGCTGGAGGTGACGATGTACATGAAGCGCATGAAAAACTCCCTTGGCGAGCAGCAGCCGCTCCGGCTGCAAACCGGCTCGCTATGGATGTGACGATTGAGCCTTGGCTAAATCGACATCGACCGGAAGATTTATTGCCGCAGCATGATCAGGGGATCGGCGGTATCGGGGACGCGCCGCCATTGCGCGTTGTCATCGGCCTCGAACTGCCAGGCCTCGCCTGATTTCGACATCAGGACGATCTGGCCGCGCTCGAGCCGCCATTGCGCCGGATTGAACTGAGCGATCGCCGGATCGCATTTCGGCTTGACGAAGACCTGGAAATTGTCCGGGCCGGCTTCCGTGTTGGTCAGCGTCAGCCCGCACACCGGCTGGCCGTTGCCGCGCACCATCGACCAGTCGCCGATCATCTGGTCCATCGACTTGGCCATCGAGCGGGCGGCGGCGAGATCCTGGAGGATGTAGACGCCCTCGCCCTGCCGCAGGCCTTCGAAGATGCCGGCCTCGACCTCGGTGAAGTCGATCACGGCTTCACCGGTCGCGTCCTGCAAACGAACGATGTCGAGGCCCCTGACGCTCCAGGCAACGATATCCTTCGTAAAGGGCAGCGTGGTCTTGCAGGCCGGCTCCAGCTCCAGCTTGAAACCCTGCGCCGCGGCATCGCCCTTCATCGTGACGACGCAGGTCTTGCTGCGCTCGGTGGTCGAGAGCTCCCACTGCCCGGGCATCGTCTTCTTCAGGGTCGTCGCATCCTGCGCATGCGCGATGCCGATCGCGGCCACGCAGGCCGCGACGGCGAATGCAACGACCCGAAGACCTCTCATCAGCGCCCCTTGAACGGCGTTTCCGCAACCGGCGTCAACGGCGCCTTGCCGGCGAACCAGGACTTGAGGTTGTCGACCACGAGCTGATCCATCGCGTTGCGCGTCACCACCGACGCCGAGCCGATATGCGGCAGCAGCACGACGTTCTGCATGGTCTTGAGCTCGTCCGGTACGCTCGGCTCGGCCGCGAACACGTCGAGACCGGCGGCGAGGATGGTGCCTGATTTCAGCGCCTGGACCAGCGCCGCCTCGTCGACCACCGAGCCGCGCGCCACGTTGACCAGCACGCCGCGCGGACCGAGCGCCTTCAGCACCTCGGCATTGATCATCTTGTTGGTCGAGGCGCCGCCGGGCACGATCACCATCAGCGTGTCCACCGCCTTCGCCATCTCGATCAGATCGGGATAGTGCTTGTAGGAGACGTCCTTCGACGGATTGCGGGAGTGGTAGACCACCGGCACCAGCGAGGCATCGAGCCGGCGCGCGATGGCCTGGCCGATCCGGCCCATGCCGACGATGCCGACCTTGCGGTCGCGCAGCGAGCCGACGCTGAGCGGATAGTTCTGCGTCTGCCAGAGGCCGGAGCGGACGTAGCGGTCGGCCTTGATGAACTCACGCACGGTGGAGATCAGAAGACCCATCGCGACGTCGGCGACCTCCTCGGTCAGCACGTCGGGCGTGTTGGTGACGATGATGTTGTGCTCGGCCGCGTATTTGGCGTCGACGTGGTCGTAGCCGACGCCGAAGCTCGCCACCATCTCGATCTTGGGCAATTGCGACAGCGAGTCCCTGTCGGCACGCACGGTGTGATAGGTCACCGCCACGCCGCGGATTTTTTCGCGGATCGCCGGTGTCAGCCGCTCGAGATCGCCCCGGGTCTCCGCCTTGTGCACGACGAAATGATCGGAAAAGCCGTTGTCGAGAATTGGCCGCACCGGCCCATAGATCAGAAGGTCGATCTTTTCGGACGAAATCGAACCGGTAGTCATCAGTTTTCCTTTCCAAGCGCGCTCTCGTGCCAGCGCCGTAAAACGAGGTGGGAAACTAGCGCCAGCACCCCATAGATGACAATCCCGGCCAGCGACAACAGCAGCAGCGCTGCGAACATGCGGGGTATGTTCAATCGATAGCCGGATTCGGCGATCCTGTAGGCGAGTCCGGAGCCTGCGCCGGCCGTTCCGGCCGCAATCTCAGCCACGACCGCGCCAATCAGCGACAGGCCGCCGGCAATGCGCAGGCCCCCGAGGATATAGGGCAGCGCCGCCGGCAGCTTCAGGAAGCGCAGGGTTTGCGGCGGCGAGGCGCCATAGAGCTGGAACAGGCCGGCAAGGTTGCGATCGACCGAATTCAGCCCGAGCGTGGTGTTGGACAGCACCGGGAAAAAGGCAACGATGAAGGCGCAGACGACGACCGCGGTCTGCTGCTCCAGATAGATCAGGAGCAGCGGTGCAATCGCGATGACAGGAGTCACCTGGAGGACGATTGCATAGGGGAATAGCGAATATTCCACCCATTTCGACTGGTTGAACAGCAGCGCCAGCGCGATGCCGCCGATGCTGGCGGCGACAAAACCTTCGAGCGTGGTCAGCAGCGTGGTCGCGAGCGATTGTGACAGCACCGCCCAGTCCTTGATCAAGGTCAGGAAGATGACGGAGGGTGCTGGCAGAACGTAAGGCGGGATGTCCTTGATGCGGACGACCAGTTCCCAGGCCGCGAGTCCGGCTGCGAACACGATGACGGGAAGCACGAAGCGCATCGCGCGTTGCGCGCCGGATGGTTTTGCGGTGACGGTAGCTTGCGCGTTCATAGCATCGATTTTCCCGAATAGGACGGCGCCAGCGCGGCCGACACTTTCCGGCAATAATTGGAATAGGCGGCCGAGGTCCGAAACTCCTCACCGCGCGGCTCGACCGTCTCGATGCGGATATCGGCCTGGATGCGGCCGGGCCGCGCGGTCATGACCACGACCCGCTGCGACAGGTAGACGGATTCGAACACCGAATGGGTGACGAAGATGACGGTCTTGCCCAGGGCTCGCCACAGCGCGAGCAGGTCGTTGTTGAGGCGAAAGCGCGTGATCTCGTCGAGCGCGGCGAACGGCTCATCCATCAGGAGGATATCAGGGTCGGTGACGAGCGCACGCGCCAGCGACACTCGCATCTTCATGCCGCCGGAGAGCTCGCGTGGGAAAGCATCGGCGAAATCGGCAAGACCCACGCTGGCCAATGCCTCATCTGCCCGCGCGCGCGCCTCCGCCTTCGGAACGCCTGCGAGCCTCAAGGGCAGCCGCACATTCTCGCGCACGCTGGTCCAGGGCATCAGCGTCGGCTCCTGGAACACGAAGCCGATGCCATGCCCCGGCAGCACATCGCCCTCGTGGCGCGCCACCCGCACGATGCCGGACGATGGCGCGCTGAGCTCTGCGATCAGGCGCAGCGCAGTGGACTTGCCGCAACCGGACGGGCCCAACAGCGAGATGAACTCGCCCTTGCGAACGGCAAGGTCGAGCGGGCCGAGCGCCATGACGCCATTGTCATACGCCTTCGTCACGCCGCGCAGGCTGACGGCGAGAGCCGTCAGTCCGGCCTCGACCCCGGACGAGCTTTTGACGGATGACATGGACCTTGCGCTACGGCTTGCTCGGGCGCAGCTCGACGCCGACGCCCTTGTTGACGAAGCGCAGCGTATAGGACTTGCGGAAGTCGAGATCCGCCTTCACGACGCCGGCCTTCACCATCTTGTTGAAGAAGGACGTGTAGCGCTCGTCGCTCATCGCGCCGATGCCGTTCTTCAAGGACTCGCCGGAATCGACGATGCCGTATTCCTTCATCTTGGCGACGGAATAGGCGAGCAGCTCGTCGGTCATCTCCGGGTTGAGCTTCTTGATCATGGCATTGCCCGCGGAATTGTCGCGGTAGATGTAATTGTACCAGCCGACCATGGAGGCATCGACGAAGCGCTGCACCAGGTCCGGCTTCTTCTCGACCATGTCGCGGCGGGTCTCGATCAGGGTCGAATAGGTGTTGAAGCCGTAATCGGCGAGCAGCAGCACATTCGGCTTGAAGCCGGCGGCCTTCTCGACCGCGAAGGGTTCGGAGGTGACGTAGCCCTGCATCGCGCTCTTGGGGTTGGCGATGAAGGGCTGCGGATTGAAATTGTAGGGACGGACGTTCTTCTCGTTGAAGCCGTATTCGGACTTCAGCCACTGGAAGTAGCTGGTCATGCCCTCCTTGGAGACGAACAAAGTCAGCGGCTTGAGATCCTCGATCTTGGCGACCTTGGCGTCCGGCTGCGTCAGCATCACCTGCGGATCCTTCTGGAAGACCGCTGCGATGGTGACGACGGGGACGTTATTCGCCACCGCGTCGAACGACATCAGCGTGTTCGCGGCCATGAAGAAATCGATCTTGCCGGCGATCAGCAGCATCCGGTTGTTCTCGTTCGGACCGCCGGGAACGATGGTGACGTCGAGCCCGTATTTCTTGTAGGTGCCGTCGGCGACCGCCTGGAAGAAACCGCCATGCTCCGCCTCGGCGACCCAGTTCGTGCCGAAGGTGACCTTGTCCAGCGTCTCTGCACGCACCGGCGCGAGAGAGACGAAAGCGGCCATCAAGCTCGCCGTTAACGCTCGCCGCAGATGAGAGGGGGTCATGATGGCACTCCGTCGATCGTGGCTGGCCGATGTGAGGGCAACGCGATAGAACCGCATGAAGTTCGGGGACGCGAGCCGGCCAGGCCCGCGTCCCCTGATAACCCCAAAATACGCGACAAATTCGGGCAAAGAAACCACGATGACGCCGTCCCGCGACTGGATCGACATCAACTGGGCCGATGGGAGCCTTGCAGACGTGTCGCGCTGGATCGCGGTGCTGCCGCTGGCGGCGACCGAGCAGCACGGCCCGCATCTGCCGCTCGAGACCGACGTGCTGATCGCGGACGCGTATCTCGCGCGCGTGCGCGAGCTGTTGCCCGCAAATGTTCCGGCGACGTTCCTGCCCGTTGAACCGGTCGGGATTTCCACCGAGCATATCGACTTTCCGGGCACGCAGACGCTGCCGACCGAGGTGGCGCTGAAGCGATGGACCGCAATCGGCGAGGACGTCGCGCGGCGCGGCTTGAAGAAGCTCGTCATCATCACCAGCCATGGCGGCAACAGCGCGGCAATGATGCTGGTCGCGCAGGATCTTCGCGCGCATCGCAAGCTCTTTGTGGTGACGACGTCGTGGTCGCGGCTGTCGGGCGCGGAGAAACTGTTCCCGGCGGATGAAGTGCGCCACGGCATTCACGGCGGCGCCGTCGAGACGTCGATCATGCTGGCGCGCTATCCCGATCAGGTGCGCAAGGATGCGATCGCGGATTTTCCCGCGAGCAGCATCGCCATGGACAAGCAGTATCGCTGGCTGTCGACGCAGCGGCCCGCGCCGTTCGCCTGGCAGGCGCAGGATCTCCACACGAGCGGGGCGATCGGCAATGCGACGCTGGCCGTCCCCGAGAAGGGTGAGCAGCTCGTCGATCAGGGGGCACGCGCCTTTTGCGAGCTGCTCGCCGAGGTCGATAACTTCGACGTGAACAGGCTCGCCAAAGGGCCTCTCGGCTAGCTCGCATCCGACTGGAATCATTCAGGAAACAGCCGGGCTACACGCCTGCTTTTGCGGGATTCGAACCGGACGCGACAAGCCTCCGTCCAACTGGGCACGCGGGCCACAACGGACCGCCTCAACCCTGATGGAGTTTCACATGTCGATCAAGACCAGGATTGCCGCCGTCGCGCTCGCTGCCCTCGCCGTTACCGGCAGCATCGTGTCGACCACCTCCTCGGCCGAAGCCAAGCAGCCCGGCTGGGTCTGGGGTGTGGGTGCCGGCATCGCCACCGCCGCCGTCGTCGGCTCCGCGATCGCCGCCAGCAACGACCCCTATTACTACGGCTATCACCGCTGCGGCTGGGTCGCCCAGTACAACGCCTTTGGCCAGTACGTCGGCCGCGTTCGTTCTTGCTACTGATTTGGGTACCTGAGGCCGATCTCACGTGGATCCTGCGTTCGACACGGGCGCCTCATCCACCCCGTGTCGTGCCCCCGACCCGCCCGGCTGTCCCCCCGGGCGGGTCATTCATTTTGGACCTGAGAATTTGTTGCAGCTCCGTCACACAAGAGTGCGAACCATCCGCTGCGGCAATCGGCGCCAGTTGCTATTGCGAATTAATCGCAATAAGGTTGATAGCAGGCACAGGGGCTTGGGAAGAAATCGCGTCGAATCGGGATCGTCTGGTCCGATCGCGTGAACAACCAAGACTTCGTGACAGGGCCGCCGCGAATCTGCAGGGATATCGCGGCGAATGGGACACATTCGCGTTTGGGGGCGTGCGTTTTGAAGTTGAGAGGTCACCGACACCGGTATTTGCGAACGGCCGCGGCGATTGCCTCGGGCGTGCTGGCTTTTCCCGCCGCCGTACACGCGGCCGATCTGCCGCTGAAGGCGCCGGCGCTGAAAGCGGTCTATGACTGGACCGGCCTCTATATCGGCGCGCATGCCGGCTACAGCCGTGGCTCGTCCAGCTTCGCGCTGAACGACGGCACCGCGATCAACGGCAGCGGCGTCTTCAGCGGCATGATCGGCGGCGTGCAGGCCGGCTACAACTACCGGCTCAACTCCGGCTGGCTCGTCGGCGTCGAAGGCGATTTTTCGTTTCCCAATTACATCACCTCCAACTCGATCGTTTCCTTCCTCGCGACACCTGCCAACACGGTCATCCAGCAGTGGGACTACACCGCCAGCCTGCGCGGCCGCGTCGGCTACACCAGCGGTCCATGGCTCGTCTATGCCACCGGCGGCTTTGCGTGGATGGGCGAGCGCTATTTCGACACGCCGGCCGCGGGCGACGTCCCGAAAATCCTGAACACGCGGCCCGGCTGGATCGCGGGTGCCGGCATCGAATACGGCTTCGCGCCGCATTGGAGCGCACGGCTCGAATATCTCTATAGCCGCTTCGACGGCGCCAACGTCGCCTTCTCCACGGGGGCCCAATACACCTCCTCGTCGCTCGACTTCCAGTCGATCAGGCTCGGGCTCAACCGCAAGGTCGATTGGCCGGGCATGCCGAGCTACAATCCGAAGAGCTCCCTGATCGACACGGAATCGGATCGCTGGGAGATTCACGGTCAGAGCACTTATCTGCCGCAAGGCTATCCGTCGTTCCCCGCTCTCTACAGCGGAACAAACTCGCTCTCGCCTTCAACCCAGGCCAAGGCGACCTGGAGCAACAGCCTGTTCCTGAACGCGCGGCTGTGGGACGGCGGCGAGGTCTACTACAATCCCGAACTGCTCCAGGGATTTGGACTGAACGACACGGTGGGCGCGGCAGGCTTCCCCAACGGCGAAGCGCAGAAGTCGAACTTCCCCTATCCGCATTACAACACCTCGCGGCTGTTCGTGCGCCAGACGTTCGGCTTTGGCGGCGAGCAGGAAGAGCTCGCGAGCGGCCAATTGCAGCTTGCGCAGAAGGTCGACATTTCCCGCCTCATAGTGCAGGCCGGCAAGTTCGCGGTGATCGACGTGTTCGACGGCAATGCCTTTGCCAAGGACACCCGCAAGGATTTCATGAACTGGTCGCTGTGGGCGCCGGGCGCCTTCGACTATTCCGCCGACAAGGTCGGTCTCACCTATGGCGTCACCGCCGAGCTCAACCAGAAGCAATGGGCGCTGCGCGGCGGCTATTTCCTGATGGTCGCGGAGTCCAATTCGAATCATTTCGACACCAGGGTCGGGGAACGCGGTCAGTACGCGATCGAGCTGGAGACGCGGTTCTCGCTGCTCGGCCAACCTGGCAAGCTCAGGACCATGGGCTGGGTCGACAGCGCCAACATGGGCAGCTTCCGCGAGACGCTGGACAATCCTGCGCTCAATCTCGACATCGCGCAGACCCGCCGCGGCCGCCTCAAGGTCGGCTACGTCGTCAACCTCGAGCAGGCGATCACAGAAGATATCGGGCTGTTCGGCCGCTGGAGCTGGAACGACGGCAAGACCGAAACACTCGCCTTCACCGACATCAACAGCAGCCTAGCCGGCGGACTGTCGATCAAGGGCACGAAATGGGGCCGGCCTGACGACGTCGTCGGCATCGGCGGCGCGGTCAATGCCATCTCGCAGGATTATCGCGACTTCCTGGCCGCCGGCGGCCTCGGTGTTCTCATCGGCGACGGCGCTCTCAACTACCGCAAGGAGCGCATCCTTGAGGCCTACTATGCCTATTCGGTGAACAAGAACGTCACGCTGACCGCGGACTATCAATTGATCACAAACCCGGCCTATAACGCCGACCGCGGGCCGGTCTCGATCTTCTCGGGCCGCCTGCACGCAGAGTTCTAGCCCAAAATTCCAGCCCAAGGGCGGGCCTATGAAGCCGAGAGATATCCGCACGGCCGCGATCGGCCGGGCGCTACTCCCCAATGTCTGGGACGTCGCGGCGCTGATCCTCGTGATCGGCGCCATGGTCCTGATCGTCTATGGCGGCGAGCAGACCACGGTGCCGCTGTCCGAGCTCGAGCGCGCACCGGTCACGCTCGATCCGGCAAACCTTCCGCTTTACGCCTTGCGCACCGTCTTACGGATGCTGCTCGCCATCGTCTGTTCGACGGTCTTCACCTTCATCTACGCGGCGATCGCAGCCAAGAGCCGGCGAGCCGAATTGGTGATGATCCCGCTGCTGGATATTTTGCAATCCGTCCCGATCCTGGGCTTCCTCACCTTCACCGTCGTGTTCTTCATGAATTTGTTTCCGGGGCAGGTGCTCGGCGCCGAGCTCGCCTCGGTGTTCGCGATCTTCACCAGCCAGGCCTGGAACATGACGTTCAGCCTGTACCAGTCGATCCGCAACGTTCCGAAGGATCTGGAAGAGGCCACGCAAAGCTTCCATTTGTCCGGCTGGCAGCGCTTCTGGCGCCTCGACGTCCCCTTCGCGATGCCCGGCCTGATCTGGAACGCGATGATGTCGATGTCGGGCGGCTGGTTCTTCGTGGTGGCCTCGGAGGCGATCACGGTCGGCAACACCACGGTGACGCTGCCGGGCATCGGCTCCTATGTCGCGATGGCAATTCAGCAGCAGGATTTGCCGGCGATCCTCTACGCCATGCTGGCGATGCTGCTCGTGATCATCGCCTATGATCAGCTGCTGTTCCGCCCCATCGTCGCCTGGGCCGACAAATTCCGCTTCGAGCAGACCGCCTCAGGCGAGGCGCCGGCCTCCTGGATGCTCGACCTGTTCCGCCGGACTCGGGCGCTGCGTGCGCTGACCCTTCCTTTCGCGGCGCTGAACCGCGCGATCTCGAACTTGCGCATTCCGCTGCCAAAGCTGCCGCCCGCGGCACCAGGTAAAGACCAGACGTCACGCCTCGTCGATACGGTCTGGATCGCATTGATCCTCGCCGGCACGGCCTATGCCGCCTGGCTGACCTATCGCTATCTCTCGGCCAGTCTCGGAATGTCCGACGTTCTCGTCGTCATCAGGGACGGGCTCATCACGTTGTTGCGCGTCGCCATCCTGATCAGCCTCGCCACGCTGATCTGGGTGCCGGTTGGCGTGTGGATCGGGCTTCGCCCGAAGCTCGCCGAACGAATCCAACCGCTGGCCCAGTTTCTGGCGGCCTTCCCGGCCAATCTCGCCTTCCCCGTCTTTGTCGTCGCCATTGTCAGCTTCAAGCTCAATCCAGACATCTGGCTGAGCCCGCTGATGATCCTGGGCACGCAGTGGTACATCCTGTTCAACGTGATCGCGGGCGCGAGCGCCTTTCCGACCGATCTGCGCGAAGCCGCCGGCAGCTTCCATCTCCGGGGATGGCGATGGTGGTTCAAGGTGATACTGCCCGGCGTCTTTCCTTATTACATCACCGGCGCGATCACGGCGTCCGGCGGCTCCTGGAATGCGTCGATCGTCGCGGAGGTCGCAAGCTGGGGCGACACGCATCTGAAGGCCACCGGGCTCGGTGCCTATATTGCTTCCGCCACGGAAGCCGGTGACTTCCCGCGCGTCGTGCTCGGAATTGCCACGATGTGCATTCTGGTGACGTTGTTCAATCGTCTGGTCTGGCGGCCGCTCTATGCCTTCGGCGAGCGTCGCCTGCGGCTCGGCTGACGAGGAGACCCTCATGCTCGATCAACCCTCTCCGCTCATCGACATCCGCGGTGTCTGCCGATCCTTCCCGAAAGGCAGCGGCGAACAGCTCCTGGTGCTGGACAAGGTCGACCTGACGATCCGCTCGGGCGAGATCGTCGGCCTGCTCGGCCGCTCCGGCTCCGGCAAGTCCACCTTGCTGCGGATCATCGCCGGTCTGGTCAGCCCGTCTGCGGGACAGGCGACCTGTCGCGGCGAGATCATCGTCGGGCCACCGAACGGCGTCGCCATGGTGTTCCAGTCATTCGCGTTGTTTCCCTGGTTGACCGTGCTCCAGAACGTCGAGCTCGGGCTCGAAGCGCTGGGCGTCGATGCCACCGAGCGCCACAAGCGCGCTCTTGCTGCGATCGACCTGATCGGCCTTGACGGGTTTGAGTCCGCCTTCCCGAAGGAACTGTCGGGTGGCATGCGGCAGCGCGTCGGCTTCGCCCGCGCGCTGGTGGTGCATCCGGACCTCCTGCTGATGGACGAGCCGTTCTCGGCACTCGACGTCCTCACGGCCGAGACACTGCGCACGGACCTGATCGACCTCTGGATCGAGGGCCGGTTGCCGATCAAATCGATCCTGATGGTGACGCACAATATCGAGGAGGCGGTCCTGATGTGCGATCGCATCCTGGTGTTCTCATCCAATCCAGGGCGTGTCGCCGCCGAGATCAAGGTCGACATGCCGCATCCGCGCAACCGGCTCGACCCCCATTTCCGGCAGCTCGTCGACAACATCTACGCGCGCATGACCCAACGCGCCGAACCGAAGGCGCCCCCCGTCGAAGGCATCCTCGGCTCCGGTGTCGGCATGACCCTGCACCACGTCTCGTCCAACGTGCTGTCGGGCCTGATCGAGACGCTGGCGGGGCCGCCCTATCACGGACACGCCGACCTGCCCGTGCTCGCAAGCCAGCTCCAGCTCGAGGCCGACGAGATCCTCCACCTCGGCGAGTCCCTGCAACTGCTGCGCTTCGCCCAGCTGAGCGAAGGTGACCTGATGCTCACCGACACGGGCAAGCGTTTTGCCCATCTCGAAACCGACGCACGCAAGAAGCTGTTCGCCGAACATCTCGTCACTTACGTGCCGGTGATGGGATTGATTCGCCGCGTGCTCGACGAACGTCCCTCCCATACCGCCCCCGCGGCACGGTTCCGCAACGAGCTCGAAGATTACATGTCCGAGGACTATGCGGACGAGACGCTCAGGACCGTCGTGTCCTGGGGACGTTATGGCGAGCTGTTCGCATATGACGAGCAGTCGGAGACGTTCAGCCTCGAAAACCCGGGCGAGAGCGCTTGATCCCGCCTGCGGCAATTTGGTCGGGAACCGGACAAATTGTGCATCGAGTTCATATATAAGGGGCTTGGTCCGGCGTTCGCCGGGTCAAGTATCCCTTCTCCTTGCGCACAATGTTGTCCGTCGAAATCATCATCGTCGTCGTCCTGATCGTCATTAACGGCCTGTTGTCCATGTCCGAGCTGGCCGTGGTCTCGTCCCGCCCGGCCCGGCTGTCGCTGCTCGCGGCCAAGGGGGTGCGCGGCGCCGAGCGGGCGCTGACGCTGGCGGCCGACCCCGGAAAGTTCCTCTCGACGGTGCAGATCGGTATCACGCTGGTCGGCGTGCTCTCCGGCGCGTTCTCCGGCGCGACGCTCGGACAGCGGCTGACGCAATGGCTGGTCGAGCTCGGCCTGTCCTCAGGGATTGCCGACATCGTCGGCGTCGGCATCGTCGTCACGCTCATCACCTACGCCACCCTGATCGTCGGCGAACTGGTGCCGAAGCAGGTGGCGCTGCGCGACCCCGAGAGCATCGCGGTCAAGGTCGCGCCCGCGATGCACGTTCTGGCGCGAATCTCGCTACCGCTCGTCTTCCTGCTCGATCTCTCCGGCAAGCTGATCCTCACGCTGCTCGGCCGCGGCGGCAAGGCCGAGGAGAAGGTCTCGGAGGACGAGATCCATCACCTCGTCAGCGAAGCCGAGAACGCGGGCGTGCTGGAGTCGGGCGAAAAGGAGATGATCGCGGGCGTCATGCGGCTCGGCGACCGGCCGGTCGGCGCAATCATGACGCCGCGCACGGAGGTCAACGAGATCGATCTGAACGATACGCCGGAGGCCATTCAAGCGATCATCGCGAAGAGCCCGCATTCGCGCTTTCCCGTCTCGGACGGCGATCGCGACAAGCCGATCGGCGTGCTCCAGGCCAAGGACCTGCTGGTCGCCTACATGAACGAGCGCACGCCGGATCTGCGAGCGCTGGTGCGCGAGGCGCCCGGCATTCCGGCATCAGCCGACGCCCGCGACGTGCTGGCGATCCTGAAAGCCGCTCCGGTTCATGTCGGCCTGGTCTACGACGAATACGGCGCCTTCGAGGGTATCGTGACGACGGCTGACATTCTGGAATCGATCGTCGGCGCCTTCCATTCCGAGGAGGGACCGCCGGAGCCGGCCTATGTCAGGCGCGATGACGGCTCGCTGCTGGTCTCCGGCTGGATGCCGGTCGACGAGTTCGGCGAGTTGCTCGGCGTCGAGCTGCCGCCGCACCGCTACAACACGGTGGCGGGCCTGGTGCTGCAACAGTTCAACGTGCTGCCTAATGTCGGCGATGCCTTCGACTTCGCCGGCTGGCATATCGAGGTGGTCGATCTCGACGGACGCAGGATCGACAAGATTCTGGCGGGCCGGTTGAGTGAGGTCGAGACGGGGTGATCGCGCACCCAACCCTCCACCCGTCGTCCCGGACAAGCGCGCCCTAAGCGCGCGACTTTGTCGTGCCCCGGGACGACAGCGGAGCTTGTGGTGCGCGCTCGCGCCAAACGCGCACCCATCACCCGAACCGCACCCCGATCCGCTTCTCCTTGCGCCAGACGACCGTGCAGGCGAGATGCGTTCCGTCGGCCTGGATGACCAGGGTGAACCGCTCGGGGATACCGACCGGACTGGTGACATCGAGCGCGGCGCCGGTGTCGGAGAAATTACGGATGGTGCAGTCGATCGCGCCGCCGCCGAACTCGATGGTTCCGGCTTTCAGCACGCGGCGCCTAGCTTTGTCGCGTCGCTCGTCCATGGGGCCAATCTACACCCCAAGCTGACACAGACGTTAAAACACAACCACAATCCCCGATGAATTTTCACCGCCGCAGGATGCGGCCGTATCATGCGGTGCCCCCTACGGCGCCGGCTGGAACGTCTCCGCCCGCGCCATCTGCCAGGCTTCACGGAAGCGCGGATCTTCGGTGCCTTCGAGCAGCTCGCCCGGACGCAGCGACGGATAGAGCTGTGCAAAGGATCGCACCTGGGTGGTCGATGTCCGCTGGCTAAAGTGGATCGGGCGCAGCTGCTGCGGGTGTTCGAGACCGGCCGCGGCGATCAGCTCGGTGAGCGAGTGCAGCGTGGCATGGTGATAATTATGCACGCGGTCGATCTTGAGCGGCACGTAGAGCGCACGCGCACGCGTCGGGTCCTGGGTCGCAACCCCGGTCGGGCAGCGGTCGGTGTGGCAGCTCAGCGACTGGATGCAACCCAGCGAGAACATGAAGCCGCGCGCCGAGTTGCAATAGTCGGCGCCGATCGCCATCGCCCGCGCCATGTCGAAGGCAGTCGCGATCTTGCCGGACGCGCCGATCCTGATGCGGTCGCGCGCATTGATGCCGACCAGCGCGTTGTGGACGAAATTGACGCCCTCGCGCATCGGCATGCCGAGGTGATCCATGAACTCCAGCGGCGCCGCGCCGGTGCCGCCTTCATTGCCGTCAACGACGATGAAATCAGGATAGATGCCGGTCTCCAGCATCGCCTTGCAGATCGCCAGGAATTCCCAGGGATGACCGATGCATAGCTTGAAGCCGGCCGGCTTGCCGCCGGACAAGCGTCGCATCTCGGCGATGAACTGCATCATGCCTGTTGGCGTCGAGAAGGCGCGGTGCGAGGCCGGCGAGATGCAGTCCTCGCCCATCGTGACGCCGCGGATTTTTGAGATCTCCTCCGACACCTTCGCGGCCGGCAGCACGCCGCCATGGCCGGGCTTGGCGCCCTGGCTGATCTTGAGCTCGACCATCTTGATCTGGTCCTGGCTCGCGACGCGCGCGAACGCCTCGGGATCGAACGTGCCGTCGAGATGACGGCAACCGAAATAGCCGGAGCCGATCTCCCAGATGATGTCGCCGCCCATCTCGCGATGGTAGGGGCTGAAGCCGCCCTCGCCGGTGTCATGCGCGAAGCCGCCCTTCCTGGCGCCGGCATTGAGCGCGCGCACGGCGTTCGGGCTGAGCGCGCCGAAGCTCATCGCGGAGATGTTGAACACCGATGCCGAATATGGCTTTGCGCAATCGGGGCCGCCGATGGGGACGCGAAACTTCTCCTCGGCGTGCGTCTTCGGCGAGACCGAGTGATGCATCCACTCGTAACCCTCGCGGTAGACGTCCTCCTGGGTGCCGAACGGACGCTTGTCGAGCTCCATCTTGGCGCGCTGATAGACCACCGCGCGGATATCGCGCGAGAACGGCATGCCGTCCTTCTCGCTCTCGAAGAAATACTGCCGCATCTCGGGGCGTATCTCTTCGAGCAGAAAACGGATGTGCGCCGAGATCGGGTAGTTGCGCAGAACCGCATGGCCCTTCTGCATGAGGTCGCGGACCCCGAGCAGCGTCAGCGCGCCAAAGATCAGGATCGGGATCAGCAGGATGTCGAAGATCTTGCCATCGGCGAGACCGATGCCGATCAGCAGCGCGGTGACGACCGCGCAGATGGTCAGCACGATGAAGCGCGGCGAGAACGGCAGCAGCAGGGTTTCCATCAGCCCTTCGGGCGAAGCTTGCGTCTTGTTATCGTTGGCCACGACCACATCCCTCTCGTCAGTCTGACAGGGCATGATACGCCCGCGCCACGTCCATGGTTATGACGCGGACCCCGCCTTGAGGCTACCGAATCCGGATGCCGCAAATCAATCCATCCCGCGGCGGGCTTCGCAGTGCAATAGATTCAAATGAAATGACAAATCAGTGACCATGAGGCTGCGCCTCGTGCGGAATGACGCCGTGCTGCTCGAGGCCGCCTCGCGCCAGCCAGGCATCGGTGCTCGCGACCGCACGCTCGATATGGTCGTCGGTCCGCGAAAAATCGTAGGGCGATCCCACCAGCGGACAGAGCGGCGGCACCACGACATATTCGATGTCGGACGCCACCCCCTCGAGCTCCGCCACCAATTGCCGGGCGATCAGCAGCGTCAGCGCATGCAGGGCATTGGCAACCGCGCCCACCGGCGGGTCCTTCACCGCGCAGGCGTGTCCGGTCGGCAGCACGACCAGCCGTTTTGCGCCTTTCTTGATCGCGACCCGGACCGGCGTGTTCGAGGAGAGCGCGCCGTCGGCCAGGAAACGATTGCGGTAGTAGACCGGCGAGAACGCGCCGGGGATCGCAGTGGACGCCAGGATCGCGTCCACCGTCGCCCCCTCCGACAACACCACGCTCTCTCCGGAGACGAAATCGGTGGTGACGATGTGCACCGGAAGCACGGCATCCTCGAGGTTGCGATAGGGGATGTGGTCCTCGACCAGCTTGCGGATGCCGTCATGGGGAATCAGGAAATCGCGCCGCCACATGAATCCGGCGAGGCTTTTCCAGGTGACCGGGAAGACATCATGACGCTTCAGGCCGCGCCAGACCGCCTCCAGCCCCAGCACGCCCTTGAGCGAGGGATTGCCAGCATAATAGGCTCCGTTGATCGCGCCGACGCTGGAGCCGACGACGAGATCGGCGACGACCCCGTGCCGCGCTAGCGAATGCATCATGCCGACCTGGATCGCTCCAAAACTGCCGCCGCCCGCCAGCACGAAGGCGGTCGGTTTCGGCGGACCATGGTCGATCACGGACAAGATTTGCGCAGCTCCCCTCTCGCATTGCAACATCGCGGCGAGATTTTGGCGCGAGCTTATAACAAGGGGCGCGCGAGACGCGCCAATAACAAAGTCGGGGGAGGATGGTGAGGGACGTGGATGGCTGGCGAGTGTGTGAGAGGCGAAATGGCAGCCCCACACTCAACTGACGTCCCCGCGAATGCGGGGACCCATAACCACAGGGAGAGGTTATGGCGCGAGCTGATAACCACTAGCCGTCGCCAAACCACTTCCTGTGGTTATGGGTCCCGGGCTCGCGCTTCCGCCTTCGCTCTTCGAGCTACGGCGGACAAGTCGCGCGCCCCGGGACGACACCGATGTTTTGGCTACGGAGCGCCAATCAAAAGCCGAACGGCGCTTACCGCTCGACGAACGCCTTCTCGATCACGAAATGGCCGGGCTTGTTGCCGCTTCCCTCGATGAAATCGCGACCTTCGAACATCACCTTCAGCTCTTCCAGCATCGCCGGGCTGCCGCACATCATGATTCGGTCGGTTTCGATGTCGAGCGGGCCCTGTCCGATATCGTTGAAGATCTGCTCGGAGTTGATGAGGTCAGTGATGCGGCCACGGTTCTTGAACGGCTCGCGGGTCACGGTCGGATAGTAGATCAGCTTATCCGCCAGCAGCTCCCCGAACAGCTCGTCCTCGCGCAAGGAAGCAACCAGCTTCTCGCCATAGGCAAGCTCGGAGACCTGGCGGCAGCCATGCACCAGCACGATGCTGTCGAACTGGTCGTAGACCTCGGGGTCCTTGATCAGGCTGGCGAAGGGCGCGAGACCGGTGCCGGTCGAGAGCAGCATCAGCCGCTTGCCGGGAATGAGGTTGTCGGTGATCAGCGTGCCGGTCGCCTTGCGGCCGACGAGGATGGTATCGCCTTCCTTGATCTTCTGGAGGCGCGAGGTCAGCGGACCGTCCTGAACCTTGATCGAGAAGAACTCGAGCTCTTCCTCGTGGTTGGCGCTCGCCATGCTGTAGGCGCGCAGCAGCGGACGGCCGTCGACCTCGAGGCCGATCATGGCGAACTGGCCGTTCTGGAAGCGGAAGCCGGTGTCGCGCGTGGCGCGGAAGCTGAACAGCGTATCGGTCCAGTGCTGGACGGAAAGAACCTTCTCTCGGTAAAACGCGCTCATGATTTTCGATATTCCGAATAATTGCGGTTTTAGGGCAAAAGCATTGCCCGGCCCCTGAAAGCGGGGCGGACACCATTGCCATGGCGGAGGATTTCGCGTGTGTGATCTACGCCATTGAGGCCAATAATCAACCTCGTTCCGGATGCAATTGATGCCGCTCAAACCGGCATTTGCGGCGGAAATGGCCACATCATTAATGAATCTGCTGCCGGGCATGCGCGGCGGGCAATTTCTTTTCCCTTCAGGGCCTGATTGCAGCACTTAATTTCCGTCGCGCTCGCGAGAATTTCATTAAGAATAGCTCTGACTTTCACCCCGGTTTGGCGCCGTTTCCCGCATTTTTGCGGCTTTTGGCGACAGGAACGACTGAACACATGGCGAGCGGCGAGCGGATCTTCGTCCAGGCGATCAGGCGCTATTGCGCGACCCATGGCATCGCGCTCGATGTCCGCGCCGGCGGTTGGCTGCTCGCGATGCGCAGCCGCGCAAAGCGCCACTTCGCGTTCGGCTACGACATCGGTCTCAACAGCGCCATCGCGCACCGCCTCGCCAACGACAAATCGGCCACTGCCGAGGTGCTGGCGCTTGAGGGCGTGCCATGCATTCCGCATCGCCTCTTCCTCAACCCAAAGCTGGGCAAGAACGTTGTTGGCCCCAATTGGCGAGACGCCATGCTCGAGCTGCTTCACGACCAACCGCAAGGCGTGGTGGTGAAGCCGAACGAGGGAACATCGGGGCGCTCGGTGTTCAAGGTGACGACAGAGGCGGAACTCGACCACGCGGCTGCCGAGGTCTTTTCAATGAGCGCCGGACTCGTGATCTCGCCCTATGTCGCGATCGAGCAAGAGGTGCGCGTGATCCTGCTCGATGACGTGCCACTCGTCGTCTACAGCAAGCAGCGTGGGTCGGCTTGGCGACACAATCTCGATGCCGGCGCAAAGCCGGTGCTGCTGGAGGACGACAAGGTTCGTACGGCCTGCGTGAAGCTCGCGACCGATGCCGCGAGCGCCATCGGCATCGCCTTTGCGTCAATTGACGTGATCCGTGTCGATGGCGAGTGGCGGGTGCTGGAAATCAATTCCGGCGTGATGATGGAAGCGCTGGCGAAGCTGCATCCGGAGCTGGTGCAGGCGACGTATGACGCGGCGCTGGATCGGGTGTTTGGGAACGAAACGCAATAGCCACGGCGAAGATCCCCACCCTCCCCTGGAGGGGGAGGGTCGCTGTGCATGGAGCGAAGCGGAATGCGCAGCGGGGTGGGGTGACAGTCTCTCCACCGAAGCAGTGCCCGCGTGGAGAGATCACCCCACCCCGCTCGCGCTACGCGCGATCGACCCTCCCCCTCCAGGGGAGGGTAAGAGAAACCGTCGCTAATTATTCGCGCTGGCGGAATCGTCCATCGCCTTGAAGGCTTCCTCCAGCTGCAGGGAGATCGGCACGTTCAGGCGTTCGCCGGTGGGCAGCCGCGCGGTGAACCATTTGTTGTAGAGCGGAACGAGATCGCGATTGGAGCCGAGCTTGCGGAAGGTGCGGTCGACCACCGCCGTCAGCTGAGGCTCACCCTTCCTGAACATGATGCCGTAGGGGTCATAGGACAGGTAATCGCCGGTGACGCGGAACTTGTCCTGCGCCTTGTGGCGCGCGATCAGGCCGGAGAGCAGGATGTCGTCGGTCGCGAATGCATCTGCCTTGCCGTCGACGAGCATCTGGTACGACTGCTCGTGATCCGGCGACGTGACGATGTTGAGGCCGAGCGAAAGCTTCTTGTCGGCCGCCTGGATCGCCTGCTCGTTGGTGGTGCCCTTCGTCACCACGATTGTCTTGCCCTTCAGATCGGTCAACGACTGGACCTTTGACGCCTTCGGCACCATCAGCTTGGTGCCGGCGACGAACATCAAAGGCGAGAACGCGACGCGCTTGCCCCGCTCGGCATTGGCGGTGGTCGAACCGCATTCCAGGTCGATCTTGTTCTGGAGCACGGCGTCGATGCGGTCGTCCGAGGTGACCTTGACGTAGTCGATCTTCAGATCGGGATCGTCGACCTCGACGCCGATCTCCTCGACGATGGCCTCGCAGAGTTCGAGGCTGTAGCCGATCGGACGGCCCGACTGGTCGAGGAAGGAGAACGGCGGCGAGCTTTCGCGATAGCCGAGCCGCACGGTGTGCCTGTTCTTGATGGCCGACAGCGTCGGGCTAAGCCCTTCGCTGCCGCCGGTCTGGGCGGAGGCGCCGGTTGCCAGCAGGCACGCCGCCAGCAACAGGCCACCCGATATCGCCGTTGAAAGGCGCATGATGCACTCCCGTCAATGGCCGGCCATCGCGGGCAGTTCGCCCGGAACCATGTCCGGCGTCGTCGCTTCGCCGGGTCCGAGCTCGTGCTCGGGCCCGAGCTCACCTTCCCACTTCGCGACCACGGCGGTCGCGAGCGAATTGCCGATGACATTGGTGGCGCTGCGTCCCATGTCGAGGAACGTGTCAATGCCCATGATCATCAGCAGGCCTGCCTCGGGGATGCCGAACTGCGACAGCGTCGAGGCGATCACCACGAGGGATGCGCGCGGTACGCCGGCAACGCCCTTGGAGGTGATCATCAACGTCGCGAGCATCGCCAGCTGCGTCGCGAGCGACATCTCGATGTGGTAGGTCTGCGCGATGAAGATGCTCGCGAAGGTGCAGTACATCATCGTGCCGTCGAGATTGAAGGAGTAACCGAGCGGCAGCACGAAGCTCGAGATCCGCGACGACGCGCCGAACTTGGTCAGCCCCTCCAGCGTCTTCGGATAGGCCGCTTCCGAGCTCGCGGTGGAGAACGCGATCATCAGGGGTTCGCGGATCAGCTTCAGCAGATGGCTGTATCGCGGCCCGATCACCATAAAGCCGACGATCATCAGGATGACCCACAGGATCCCAAGCGCGAGATAGAAGCCACCCATGAAGACGACGAGCTTCCACAGCACGCCGAGGCCGTTCTTGGCGACAGTGGCCGTGATGGCGGCCCATACCGCGAGCGGGGCGAACAGCATCACATAGCTCGTCACCTTGAGCATGATGTGAGCGACGTCGTCGATCATTGCCAGGATCGGCTTCGACCGTTCGGGCATCGAGCCCATCGCCACCGAGAAGAACACGGCGAAGATCACGATCTGCAGGATCTCGTTCTGCGCCATGGCGTCGGCGATCGAGGTCGGGATCAGATGGGTCAGGAATTTTTCGATCGAGAAGGCCGAGACCGGCAAGCCGGTCGATTGCCCCGCCTGCGGCAGCGTGCCGGGGAAGTTCGCGCCGGGCTGGAGCAGATTGACCATGACGAGGCCGAGCAGCAGCGACACGAAGGACGCGCTGACGAACCAGCCCATGGTCTTGGCGAAGATGCGCCCGAGCCGCGAGCCGCTGCCCATATGCGCGATGCCACCGACCAGCGTCGCAAACACCAGCGGCGCGATGATCATCTTGATCAGGCGCAGGAACATCATGGCGATCAGGTTGATGGAGGAAGCCCATTCGGCTCTGGTGTCAGGCAGGAAGTTGAAGATCGCCGCCCCCATGACGATGCCCAGCACCATCGCGGCCAGAATGTATTGCGTAAACTTGTTCGACATCGCTTACCCCCACCTACACCGGCGCTTCATGATGTCGCAGATATGACGACGACGCAACACGCTTGGCGTGCTCGCGCGATGGCCTGATGTTCCCGTTGCGAAACGGGTCGGCGCGATCTAGCCTTCATGCAGCGCACAACGAATGCGGCTTGCACGTTTTCTTTGCGGTGGCTGCATCAATAATCGTCAAGCAAACGAAGAGGAAACGCCATGAGCAGCAGCATCAATCGCCAGATTCTTCTGGTCGAAAAGCCCAGCGGCAAGCTCGGTGCCGAGCACTTCAAGATGGTCGAGGGTGCGATGCCGGAGCCGAAGGACGGCGAGGCCTTGCTGCAGGTGCGTTACATCTCGCTCGACGCCGCCAACCGCGCCTGGATGCATGGTGCGACCTATCGCTCCGCGGTCGAGGCCAACAGCGTGATGGCCGGCGGCGGCATCGCTGAGGTCGTCAGCTCGAAGGCGCCGGGGCTGGCTGCCGGCGACATCGTGTTCGGCGACACCGGCTGGCAGGAGTTTGCCGCGGTGCCGGCAAAGCATCTCACGAAAATGCCGAAGCTCGAACCGATGACGCATCTGCTCAGCGTGTTCGGCATCGCCGGCCTCACCGCCTATTTCGGCCTGCTGGAGATCGGCAAGCCCAAAGAGGGCGAGACCGTCGTGGTGTCCGCGGCGGCCGGCTCCGTCGGCTCGATCGTCGGGCAGATCGCCAAGATCAGGGGATGTCGCGTGGTCGGCATCGCCGGCGGCGCAGACAAGTGCAACTGGCTGACCTCCGAGCTCGGCTTCGATGCCGCCGTCGACCACAAGGACGGCGCGGTGTTCAAGGCCCTGCGCGCGGCGGCGCCAAAAGGCATCGACGTCTATTTCGACAATGTCGGCGGCGACATTCTGGAAGCCTGCCTGCCGCAGATGAACAATTACGGCCGCATCGCCTGCTGCGGCGCGATCTCGCAATATGACGGCGCACCTGCCGCGCACGGCCCGCGCGGCGTGCCCGGCCTGATCGTGGTGAAGCGGCTCGTCATGCAGGGCTTCATCGTGATGGACTACATGAAGGAGAGCCAGCGCGCGCTCGCCGACCTCCAGGGCTGGGTCGCATCCGGCAAGCTGAAGGTGCAGGAGGACATCATCGACGGATTGGAGAATACGCCGAAGGCGCTGATCGGATTGCTGGCGGGAGAGAACCGCGGCAAGCGCATGGTCAAGCTCTGACGCCGTATTGTTTGAGCATGATCTCCGCGCCAACGCGTTCCGCGTTTGTCGCAAGGGAAAGCCGCGGCACACTTTTCCGGATCGTGCTCTAGTTACGTCGCAATTGCGCCCGTATAATCTACTTGCGGTAGAGGCCGAGGCAGCCAATGATGCTGCACGCGGCATCACCCGCAATGATTGCTTGCATTACATTTAAAAATTGTCGGCGTGACCGACAGGGCAGGGAATTTACCCAAATGTTCAACACGTTGAAACATGCATCAACGCGTCGCGCGCTGCTGGCGGCAACGCTCTTCGCAACTGCAACAGGCGCATTCGCGCAAGCGCCGACCGAGGCTCAGAAGAGCGCCATCCGTTCCGCATGCCGCTCGGACTTCATGGCACACTGCGCGAGCGTCACGCCCGGTGGCGCGGAGGCGTATCAATGTCTCCAGAAGAACATGTCCAGCCTGTCATCGGGATGCCAGACCGCGGTTCGCGCGGTCGAGCCCGCTGCGGCGCCGAAGACTGAAGCTGCGCCCGCCAAATCTGAACCGGCAAAGACTGAAGCCGCCCCCGCCGCCGCAGCCGCTCCGAAAGCGGCGGCGTCAAAGCAGCCGAGCAGCACGCAGATTGCCGCGGTCAAGAGCGCGTGCCGCGCCGATTATCCCAAGGTGTGCGCCAGCGTGCCGCCGGGCGGCGCCCCCGCCCTCGAATGCCTCGAGAAGAACAAGGCCAAGGTTTCGCCGGCCTGCGAGAAGGCCGTGACCGCTGCGGCCGGTGGCGGCGGCGCCGCTGCAACGGCAGCGCCTGCGGGCGCAGCTCCGGCGGCGGCAGCACCAGCGGCGGCGCCGGCCGTCATCGCTCTGCGCCCGCTGCGGCCGCGCGAAGAGCTGTTCATCGTGCGCTCGGCCTGCGGTGCCGACATCCGCACGCTCTGCGCCGGCGTCGCACCGGGCGGGGGCCGCATCGTGCAATGCATCTCCAGCAATGCCGCGTCGCTGTCGCCCGCCTGCAAGGAAGTGCTGGCGCCATTCGCGGCGCGATAAGCGGCGCGTGATTGCGCGCCAAGCGCGCGCCACCGACCGGCCGCGCGCGAATGAATTTTCGCGCGCCTGCCGCGACAAACCCTTTGCAAGTAACCGATTTCGATCACGACAAGACCGGAGAAAGACATGCGTTCATTTCTGCTTATTGCTGCCGCGCTCCTCGCCTTCGGCGCGAGCATGACCTTTGAGTCTACCGATGCCAACGCGGTGGTGTGCGCCCGCGGCGTCTACCGCGCCGGCTGTGCCGGGCCGAATGCGGCCGTCGTGGTGCGCAAGCCGGTTCCCGCGGTCCGCTGTACCAGGGTGCTGGTGAACGGCGTCTACGTGAAGCGCTGCGTCTGACCCCGGATGGCCAAGCTCGCGCGGTTTGGCTATGGTTCGCAACGTCACTGCCCCGGACACGCGCCTGGCGCGTGTCCGGGAGTAAGCTTCGACGCGCCCCGCCTTCGATAATTCCGCTGGCGCGGACGGCCGGAGCACATTAGTGTACCCCTAGATAGTAAGTATACTGTCAATTAGGGAGGCAGACGTTGCGGATCGCCGTGATTGGCGGGGGGCCCGGTGGGCTCTACTTCGCCTATCTCTGGAAAAAGCGTCACCCCGAGGATCAAGTCGACCTGTTCGAACAGAACCCGGCCGACGCGACCTGGGGCTTTGGCGTCGTGTTCTCCGATCAGGCCCTGGAATTCCTGCGCGCCGACGACCCCGAAACGGTCGATGCGATCGCGCCGCATATGGAGAGCTGGGAGAACATCACGCTGAACCTTCACGGCGACAGCGTCGCCATCGACGGCGTCGGCTTCTCCTCGATCGGCAGGCTGGAGCTCCTGCAGTTCCTCCAGCAGCGCGCGCTCGACGCCGGCGTCACGCCGCGCTTCGACACGCAGATCCACGCCATCGACCAGCTCAACGGCCACGACCTGATCGTCGCGGCCGACGGGCTGAATTCGCTGGTGCGGCGCGCCTATGAGGGCGATTTCGGCACGTCGCTGTCCTACTCCTCCAACAAGTTCGTCTGGTACGGGACCTCGAAACGCTTCGACACCCTGTCGCAGACCTTCGTGAAGACGGACCGCGGCGCCTTCAATGCCCATCACTATCGCTACTCCCCGACCATGAGCACCTTCCTGGTCGAATGCGACCACGCGACATGGCAGGCCTATGGCTTCGCCTACAAGGATGCCGAGCAGTGCAAGGGCGTCTGCGAGGAGGTCTTTGCCGACACGCTGGGCGGCCACTGCCTGGTCTCCAACAAGTCGGTCTGGCGCAACTTTCCCTGGGTCTGGAACGAGCACTGGTCGTTCAAGAACATGGTGCTGCTCGGCGACGCCCTGCACTCGGCGCATTTCTCCATCGGCTCGGGGACGCGGCTCGCGATCGAGGACGCCATTGCGCTGGTCAAGGCGCTGGAATCGGATGCGCATCTGTCGACCGCGCTGCACCGTTATCAGGCCGCGCGAAAGCCGGTGGTGCAGAAGCTCGTCAATGCCGCGCGCACCTCCGCGTTCTGGTACGAGCACTTCGCCCAGCACATGCAGCTCGGCCTGATGGACTTCGCCTACAGCTACATCACCCGCTCCGGCCGCATCGACGACCCCCGGCTGCGCACGATGTCGCCCGCCTTCATGACGCGCTACGAGGCCGAGAAGAACGGCGGAGATGCCGCATGAGCAGCGAGATCCGCGATCAGGTGCCCGCCGACAGCCCGGGCGCCCGTGAAATCGGCTTTGCCATTCCGCAAACCTACAATGCCAGCCGCGTGCTGTTCGACCAGCTCGCCAAGGGCCGCGGCGACAAGCCCGCGCTGATCGGGTCAGCGGGGACGCGCAGCTATGCCGAGCTCTGCGCGGAAGCTTGCCGCTGGGGCAACGGTTTCGCGTCGCTCGGCCTGAAGCGCGGCGACCGCGTGCTGCTGTTCCTCGACGATACCCCGGCCTATCCGGCCGCATTCTTCGGCGCGGTGCGCGCCGGCTTCGTGCCGCTCCTGATCAACACGCTGACGCCGCCGGACCTGCTGCAATTCTATCTCGCCGATTCTGGCGCGGCGGTCGCCGTGGCGGATGCCGAATTCGCGACACGCTTCGATGCGGGGGCCTGCGCGGCGACCTGCCTGCGCACGCTGATCGTCGTCAACGGCGAAGCGCGCAGCCACGCCGCGCCTGCGGCGATCGCGGCGCCCAGCTGGCTCGCGCAGTTCCCGGCCGAGCTCGCGGAAGCGGACACCCATCGCGACGAGATGGCGTTCTGGATGTACTCCTCCGGCTCGACCGGCCGGCCCAAGGGCATCGTGCATCTCCAGCACGACATGGCCTACAGCGATGCCGCCTTTGCGCAGAACGTGCTGAAGCTGACGCCCGGCGACATCTGCTTCTCGGTGCCGAAGATCTTCTTCGCCTACGGTTTCGGCAACTCCGTCACCTTCCCGTTCTCCGCGGGTGCCACGACGCTGCTGCTGCCGGGCCAACCGAAGCCTGCATCGATCTTTGCCGCGATCGAGCAATACAAGCCGACGGTCTTCTTCGGCCTGCCGACGCTGTACACCTCACTGACAAAGGCGGAGGGGGCAGACAAGACCAACTTCTCGTCGCTGCGCATGTCGCTTTCGGCGGCCGAGGTCTTGTCCGCGGACGTCTTCAACGGCTGGAAGACGCTCACCGGCCTCGAAATCGTCGAAGGCCTCGGCTCGACCGAAGTGCTGCACATCTATCTCTCCAACCGGCCCGAGCAGAAGAAGCTCGGCGCTGCCGGCCTGCGCGTGCCAGGCTACGAGGTCGCACTGCGCGACAAGGACGGCCGCGACGTCGCCGACGACGAGGAAGGCATCTTGTGGGTGCGCGGCGATTCCAACACGCCGCTGTACTGGAACCGACCGGACAAATCCGCCGAGACCATCCGCGAGGGCGGCTGGATCTACACCGGCGACCGTTTCGTGCGCGATGCCGACGGCTTCCACTTCTTCCGCGGCCGTGCCGACGACCTCATCAAGATCTCCGGCCAGTGGGTCTACCCGCTCGAAGTCGAGCTGTGCCTCGCCGACCACCCCGACATCCGCGAATGCGCCGTGTTCGCCGCCGAGCTGCCGGACCGGCGCATGACGCTGAAGGCCGTGGTGGTGATGAACAACCGCGCGACCGATCAGAATGAGGCGACGCGGCGGCTACAGGATTACGTCAAGGGCAAGCTGCTTCCTTACAAATATCCACGCGAGGTGATTTTTATCGACGAGCTGCCGAAGACGGGGACGGGGAAGATTGACCGGCAGGCGTTGTTGAGGATGTAGCAGTCCCAAACTCGCTGTCATCGCCCGCGAAGGCGGGCGATCCAGTATTCCAGAGGCGGTTGTGATTGAACCGAGAAGCCGCGGCGTACTGGATTCCCCGCTTTCGCGGGGAATGACAGCGGAGATAAAGGCGACAGCGTCACCGCATCCGCCGACCATCCCGCTCACCCCGCCTTCCCCATATGCTCCAGCGCGTCCTCCGCGCGCAGCGGCACGCGCGAGGCCTCGTTGTTGAGGTCGACGAGCTGCACCAAAAGCCCCATCAGCGCCTTGCGGTCGGCGGGTTTCAGCGGCTCCAGCATGCGCGCCTGGGCGCGCTCGACGGCGGGGATGATCTCGCGCAGGATCGCGGCGCCTGATTTCGTCAGATAGAGCAGCTTGATCCGCTTGTCTTCGGGTGCCGGCTTGCGCTCGACAAAATCCTTGGCCTGCAGCCGCTCGATCACGCTGCCGAGCGTGGAGCGGTCGAAAGCGATCACCGCCGACAGCCGTGTCGCGTCGATGCCGGGATGGGTGTGGATCGCGATCAGCGCCGCATATTGCACCGGGGTGAGATCGAACGCCTTGCACTCCTCCATGAAGATCGAGACTGCGATCTGCTGCATGCGCCGGAACAGATAGCCCGGCGCGGCATAGACCGCGTCGATCGTGATCGGAGCGGCGGGCTTACTCGGCATCGGGCTGCTTCTCCGGCGCGGCATTTGCGAAGGCCGGCAGCGCCTTTGCCGCAGCCTCCGCCTTCAGCAGCCGCGGATAGGCCGACACATCGACGCCGAAGCGGCGGGCATTGGCGAGCTGCGGCACCAGGCAGAGATCGGCGAGCGTCGCCACATCGCCGAAGCAGAACGGCCCCGCCTCGTCCCTGATCAGCGTCTCGCAGGCCGACAGCCCCTCGCGGTTGACCCACGCCGCCCAGTCCTGGACCTTCTCCTCGGCAAGGCCGAGCTCGCGCAGCCGCGCCAGCACCTTCAAATTCTGCACCGGGTGGGTGTCGCAAGCGATCGCCAGCGCGAACGCCCTCACCTTGGCGCGCCGCAGCGGATCCTTCGGCAGCAGCGGCGGATTGGGATGCGTCTCGTCGAGCCATTCGATGATGGCGACCGATTGGGTCAGTACCGCTCCCGCATCGTTCTCCAGCGTCGGCACCAGCCCTTGCGGATTGATGGCGAGATAGGCGGGCGCACATTGCTCGCCCTTGCGAAGATGATGCGGCAGGTGCTCGGCGCCGAGGCCCTTGAGGTTCAGCGCGATCCGCACCCGATAGGCGGCGCTGGAGCGGAAATAGCCGTGCAGCTTCATCGGAACCCTCCCTTTTATTTTTCGTCATTCCGGGGCTCGCGAAGCGAGAGCCCGGAATGACGACCTTGTATGTCGTCCATTACGTTGACGCTACCTAGATCGTCAGTATACTGTCAATCAACAAAACGAACGGGAGCCGCACCATGGAAGCCGTGACCAAGACGCCGGAACGCGAGGCCTTCTACAAGAAGATCGACGGCGAAAACCTCACCGCGCTGTGGACGGTGATGGGCGATTTGATCACGCCGGAGCCGAGGAGCGCCTGCCGCCCGCATCTGTGGAAATTCGACGTCATCCGCGACTACATGACGGAAGCAGGCCGACTGATCACGGCCAAGGAAGCCGAACGGCGCGTGCTGGTGCTGGAGAACCCCGGCCTGCGTGGCCAGTCGAAAATCACGACCTCGCTCTATGCCGGCGTGCAGATGGTGGTGCCCGGCGACGTCGCGCCCGCACACCGCCACAGCCAGTCGGCGCTGCGCTTCGTGCTCGAAGGCAAGGGCGCCCACACAGCGGTCGACGGCGAGCGCACCGCGATGGAGCCCGGCGATTTCATCATCACGCCGTCGATGACCTGGCACGACCATTCCAACGAAACCGATAAGCCGATGTTCTGGCTCGACGGCCTCGACATCCCGCTGGTGCAGTTCTTCGACTGCTCCTTTGCGGAAGGCTCCAAGGAAGACCAGCAGAGGATCACAAGGCCTGCCGGCGACAGCTTTGCGCGCTACGGCCACAATTTGCTGCCGGTCGACGCGAAGCGATCGTCCAAGACCTCACCGATCTTCAGCTATCCCTATGCCTACACCCGCGAGGCGCTGGAGAAAGCACGCGCGAGCCAGGAGTGGGACGGCTGCCACGGATTGAAGCTGAAATTCAGCAACCCCGAGACCGGCGATTTCGCAATGCCGACCATCGGCACCTTCATCCAGTTGCTGCCGAAGGGTTTCAAGACGGCACGCTATCGCGCGACCGATGCGACCGTGTTCTGTCCGATCGAGGGCAAGGGACGCAGCCGTATTGGCGATGCCGTTTTCGAATGGGGCCCGCGCGATCTGTTCGTGGTGCCGAGCTGGCAGTGGGTGACGCACGAAGCCGAAGACGACGCCGTGCTGTTCAGCTTCTCGGATCGCCCGGTGCAGCAGAAGCTGGATCTGTTCCGCGAGGATCGCGGGAACGCGTAGGCGACGCCGCCAGCCAGCATCGTCATTGCGAGCGAAGCGAAGCAATCCAGAATCTTTCTGCGGAGACAGTCTGGATTGCTTCGTCGCTCCGCTCCTCGCAATGACGAGAGTATGCCTCACCGCCAGTGCAATAATTTGATCTCCAGCCAGCCGATCACCTTCCCCACCACAAGCCCGAACACCGACAGGATCACCACGCCCGCGAGCAGCTGGTCCGTCTGCATCAGATTGCCGGCCTGAAGCACGAAGGCGCCGATGCCGTACTGGGCGCCGATCATCTCGGCACTGACGACGAGCAGCAGCGCGACGGACGCCGTGATGCGGAAGCCGGCGAGGATGGCGGGCAGCGCGCCGGGCCAGATCACCTTGCGCACGATGGTGGCGAAGGGAACGTTGAAACTCTGCGCCATGCGGATGAGGTTGCGCGGCACCGCATCGACGCCGCTATAGACCGAGATCGCGGTCGAGAAGAACACGCCGAGCGCAATCGTCGCGATCTTCGGCTCTTCGCCGATGCCGAGCCAGAGAATGAGCAATGGCAGCAGTGCGATCTTCGGGATCGGGAACAGCGCCGAGATGAAGGTGATGCCGACGCTGCGTGCAAGCCGCGACAGGCCGATGGCGAAGCCGACCGCGACGCCGGCCGCCGTTCCCAGCACCCAGCCGACGCCGATGCGCAGGATCGAGGCCGACAGATGCTGCCAGAGCGCGCCTGACATCGCGAGCTCGTAGATCGCCCGTGCGATCGCAGCCGGCGCCGGCAGGAACAGCGGATTGACAAGCCCAGCGCTGCCGGCCGCCTGCCAGATCGCGATGACGAGGGCGAGCGCGATCCAGCCGCCGAAGCGGCTGCTGGCGGGCACGAAGCCGGCGCCGCGAAAACGGACGCGCCGCGTCGTGTCGTCCTTCGCAGACGTCCCCGCGCGATCAAGCATGCTGGACCTCGCGCTCGGCGTCGATCGCCTCGTTGCGGATCAGCGACCAGATCTGGTTCTGAAGCGCCAGCTTTTCACGCGCAGCGATCTCGCCGCGCTCGGTGCGCGTCATCGGTACGGTCACGACTTCGCGAATACGGCCGGGCCGCCGCGACAGCACCACGATGCGGTCAGCGAGCCGTGCGGCTTCCTCGAGATTGTGGGTGACATAGACCGCACCCATGCCGCCATCGGCGAGCAGGCGGACGAAGTCTTCCATCAGCAATTCGCGGGTTTGCGAATCCAGCGCCGAGAGCGGCTCGTCCATCAGCAGGATGGCGGGCTTGACCGCGAGCGCGCGCGAAATGCCGACGCGCTGGCGCATGCCGCCGGAAAGCTGCTTCGGATAGGTTGTGCGAAAATCGGTCAAGCCGGTGCGGCGCAAGGCGTCGTCGACCAGCGCGCGGCGCTGCACGGCCGAGAGCTGGGTATGCAGCAGCGGGAATTCGACATTCTCCTCCACCGTCGCCCAGGGCAGCAGCGCGAAATCCTGGAATACGAAGGTCAGCGGATTGAGGCTGTCCGCCGGCGGAGTCCCGCGCAGCTCCGGCGCGCCCGAGGTCGGCTGCAACAGCCCGCCGAGAATCGACAGCAGCGTGCTTTTGCCACATCCCGAAGGCCCGACGATCGCCACCACTTCGCCGGCACCGACGGTGAAGGAAACGTCGTCGAGCACGGCGAGGTCGCCGAAGCGATGGCTGATGTGGTTAGAGATCAGGTCCATAAGCTGCGTTCTACTCTCAATCCGCCTTCACAAAATCCTTGGCGATGATCGCGTTCACATCAAAGCCCTTGTCGGCAAAGCCCTGCTCCTGGAGCCATTTGATCTGGTTGTCGACGTTCTTGACGTCCAGCTTGCCGTCGGGATCGATATAGGCGCAATTGCCGACCACCTGCTCGACCGGCAAGTTGGTGTACTTCGCGATGATCTCCAGCAGCGGTTTCGTCTTGTCGTTGATGGGCGCGACGCCGTCCTTCATGGCGGCGAGGATGACGTCGTGATATTCGCGGTCGGCTTTCGCGAGTACGCCGAGAAATTTTGTCACCAGCACCTTGTTGGTCAGCGTCTTCGGCGAAGCGAACACTGCGCCGAGCTGCCACGGCGTCTCGTCGCCGACCCATCCCAAAAACTTCGCGCCGCCCTCGTCCATCAGCTTTCGCGCGGTGGAGATCGGCAGCAGCGCCGCATCCACGGTTTCGCCCTTCAGTGCGGCGGCCGCGTTCGACAGCGATTGCAGCGGCACGATCTTCACGTCGGCGAGCTTGAAACCGTATTTGTCGGCGAGCAGCCCCAGCGAATAGTGAAAGGACGAGCCAACCTGCGTCACGGCCACGCGCTTGCCCGCGAGGTCCTTCGGCGTCTTCAGCCCGGCGGCATAGGCGTTGTTGCTGGCGAAATAGCCGATCAGGGGATAACCGGCCTTCTCGCGGCTCATGCCGCCGATCACTTTCAGCGTGCCCTTGCCGGCGAGATTGTAGAGACCGGCGGTGAAGGCGGTGACGCCGAAATCGATGTCGCCCGAGGTCGTCGCGACCGCGATCGGCTGCGCCGCATCGAAGAACTTCAGCTCGACGTCGAGACCGGCCTCGCGGAAATAGCCCTTGTCCTGCGCAATGAAGACGGGCGCGGACGACGACAGGCGGAGCACGCCGATCCTGGCCTTCAGCGCGTCTTCGGCCCGGGCCGTGCCCATCGCTGTGATCGCCATCAGGCCAGCCAGTGCGAGCCGCGCAATCCCGATCATCCCGTGTCCTCCGTCGTCGTTCTCTCGGTCGTTCTGTTACAACCGTCACAAACCTTCAGGCACGGGCTGGTCCCGCCCGATGAAGGCGCCCTGTTGTTTCAACGTTTCCTGCAATTTTTCAATGGGGATGTCGCGCGGGATGCGGTTTCCTGAGAGCGCGAGCGCCGCGGCGGAACCGGCGGCCTCCCCCATCACGAAACAGGCACCGGAAACCCGCGCCGCCGACTGGCCCTCATGGGTCATCGAGGCGCAGCGGCCGGCGACGAGGAGATTGTCGACGCCCTCGGGCACCAGCATCCGGTAAGGCAGCTCGTTGTAGCCGCGCGATTCCGGGATTGGCGGGAACGTGAAGACCACGTCGCCGGGAACATGGGCCTCGATCGGCCAGCCATTGACGCCGATCGAATCCGCGAACGAGGCACAGCCGAGCACGTCCTCGCCGCTGAGCTGGTAGCCGCCCTTGATGCGACGGGTCTCGCGGATGCCGAGCTGCGGCGGCAAATCGACGATGTAGGACTTTTCAAAACCCGGCACGGTGCTGCGCAGGAACTCGAATGCAGCCAGCGCCTGCTTGCGGCCCTCGATCTCGCCGCGGGTGAGGTCGTCGGGCTCGATGCCGTTGATGGCATGGCCGTCCTCGCGCGCCACTTGCGTGAAATTCACCCGCCATTCGATCCCTGATTTCTGCGGCCGCACGATTGCGCTCTTGCGCGGGAATGTGTGGGTGCCGGCGGCGATCGCCTTCTCCATCAATTCCGGGATGGTCCGCCAGGCATCGCCAGCCTTCTCGGGATCGATGCCGTTGAGGCGGAGCATCATCGAGGGGTACATCGGATGGCCGTGCTCGTCGCCGAGCTCGAACGGCGCCCCGGCCCAGACCGCGAGGTCGCCGTCGCCGGAGCAATCGATGAAGATCTCGGCGCGAACCGCCTGCCGTCCGGCCTTGGTCTCGACCATCAGCGCATCGATGCGGCTGTTATCGCCCATCACGACGCCGGCACCGAGCGCATGGAAGAGGATGTGCACCTTGTGGCTGGCGAGCAGCTCGTCGGCCGCGATCTTGTAGGCCGCGGTGTCATAGGCCTGGGCGAAGACCTTGCCGAGGATCAGATGCGGCGCGTTGAGGCCGTTCAAATGATCGATCCGCGCCAGCAGTTCGGACGCCATGCCCTGCACCAGCCGGTGGGCCTCGCCGTAGACATTGCCATGCAGGCCGCAGAAATTGGTGACGCCGGCAGCCGTGCCCATGCCGCCAAGGAAGCCGTAGCGCTCGATCAGCAGCGTCTTTCGTCCCGCGCGCGCCGCTGACGCCGCCGCCACGATGCCGGCCGGGCCGCCGCCGAGAACGACGACTTCATATTCGCCGTAGAGCGGCACCTGGCGTGCCGGTTCTTCGATCATCATGGCCCGCATGCGCGTCCGCTCCCAAAATCTCTTGCTTGAAGCCGACTATGAATTAACGCAGGGCAAGCTACAATCCACCAAAATACGCGATCAGCTTTCTCGAATCGAGAAAGGTCGACATGGACATCCTGGTGAACCTTCAGGCCTTCCTCGCCACCGCGGATACGGCCGGATTCTCTGCCGCCGCGCGCAAGCTCAATGTCTCGACCTCGGTCGTGGCCAAGCGCGTCACGCAACTGGAGGCGCGGATCGGCGCGCCGCTGTTCCATCGCTCGACCCGGCAATTGCGCCTGACGGAGGCCGGCCAGCGCTATGTGCATCGCGCCCGCAGTGTCGTCGCCGATGCCACCGACCTGCTCTCGCGCATGGGCGAGAAGGGACACGATCTCGTCGATCACCTCCGCATCAAGGCGCCGACCTCGCTCACCGTGGCGCGCCTTGCCGACGCCTTCAGCGCCTTCCAGACGCAGAACCCCCGATTGAAACTCGAGATCGTGCTGATCGACCGTCCGGTCGATCCCGTCACCGAAGGCTTTGACATCGCCATCGGCGCCTTCCCTCATTCCTTCGGCGGCGTGGTCGACGAGCCGCTGTGTCCGCTGAAGCGGCTGCTCTGCGCCTCACCGGCCTATTTGAAGAAGCACGGCGCGCCAAAGCACCCGCGCGACCTCGTCGACCATCGCTGCCTCAGCTTCCTGCCGACGGGACCGGAGTGGATCTTCGACGGCCCGCGCGGGCGCATCAGCATTCAGGTCAGCCCGCTGCTCTCCTCCAACGAGGGCCATGTGCTGGCGCGCAGCGCGATCGCCGGTAACGGCATCGCGCTAATCTCCCATTATCTCGTGGCGGATGCCCTGCGCGAGGGTACGCTCAAGCCGGTGCTGCGCGACTTTCCAATTCCCGAGCTGTGGGTCAAGGCCGCGATCCCCGAGCGGCGGCGCAACGCCGCCGCGGTGCAAGCTCTCTTGCGCGAATTGAAGAGCGCGCTGCTACCGGTGCTGTAAGGCCGCCTCGTGCGCCCCCATGGCGTCGCCGGCTTCTCCGGGTTCAGGCAGCCGAGCGGATGGTGTGGAGGAAATCGTCGACGTTCGACCTCATCGAATCCGCCTGCTGCTTCAGGGCGGCTGCGACCGTGAGGGCGGCTTCGGCGCCGGCGTCGGTCTCGCCCGCCACGGCGCGCACCTGACCGATTTCCTGCGTCACCGCCGTGGTACCGTTGGCCGCCTCCTCGACGTTGCGCGCGATTTCGCCCGTGGCCGCGCCCTGCTCTTCGACGGCCGCGGCAATCGCCGTGGCGATGTCGGCCATTTCCTTGACGGTGGAGCCGAACTGCCTGATCGCCTGAACCGATTGGCCAGTCGCACTCTGAATCGTCGCGATCTGGCTGGCGATCTGCTCGGTCGCCTGCGCCGTCTGGGTGGCGAGACTCTTGACCTCGCTGGCGACGATCGCGAAGCCCCGGCCGGCATCGCCGGCGCGCGCCGCTTCGATGGTCGCGTTCAGCGCCAGCAAATTGGTCTGGCTGGCGATGGCCTGAATCAGCTGAATGATGGTGCCGATCTTCTCAGCCGCATCCGACAGCCCATGCATCAATTCGGAGGTGCGGTTGGTCTCGTCGGTCGCCCTGTTCGAGACCGCGACGGAGCGGTGCACCTGGCTCGAGATTTCACGGATCGAGGCCGCGAGTTGCTGGGTGGCGGAGGCGACGGTCTGCACATTCATCGATGCCTGCTCGGCGCGGGTCGCGACCGCTTCGGCGAGCCCGCGTCCGCGTTCGGCGACCTTTGCCAACTCCTCGGCGCTGCGCCCCATGTCGTCGGCACGGCCGCCGACACCGGAAATGACTCCCTGCATGCCCTGCTCGAAGCGGCCGGCAAGATCCGACATCATGCGGGCGCGGTCAGCCTCGCTGGCTTCGCGCTGTGCCGTCGCCTCACCTTCCATGCGGCGAACCGCTAGCGCGTTTTCGCGGAACACCTCGACGGCGCGCGCCATGCGGCCGATTTCGTCGCGCGAGTCGCCGCCCGGGATCGGCTCATCGAGCTCGCCCGCCGCCAGCGATTGCATCCGGTCGGTCATGCTGCGAATCGGACCGGACACGCTGGCGCCGATCAACCACGCCAGCACCGCTCCCAGCAGCAGCGCGCCGGCCGCGGTCGCGATGACGGTCTGCTTGGTCTGATCGACCGCTGCCGCGGTCTTGTCGCCCTGCTCGGCGCGCACGGTGCCGAGCTTCGCGTTGATCTTGTTGACGTGGTCGTCGATTGCCGCACTGGCTTTCTTCAATTCGGCCTGCCTGGCGCGCAGATCGGCGGCCACCTTGATGACCTCGTCCAGCGCGGCCGCGTCGGCAGTGATCGCGGTCTTGAGCGCGGCGACCAGCGCCTTCAGTTTGGCGTCGTTCGCCCCCGCCAGCTCAGCCTCGGTGTCCGCGATCGCCAGCTGGGCGTAGGACAAGGCCTGCTTGGCGTCGTCGGCATCGCCCGTCGACAAAGTGGAGCCATAGCGCATCACGGTGATCCGCAGTGCGTCAACGACGCCGGCCAGACGCATCGGGTTGACCAGCCGTTCCGCGTCTTCGGACCGGTTGGCGAGCGCAACCTGAATGCCGCTGACATTGAGGCCGGCGGCTGCACCCTGGGCGTCGGTTTTCGTGGTCGCGGCGCGCAGCCGATCCGCCGCCTCCGCTGCCGCGGTGAACGACGAGCGATAGGTTTCCAGCGCGGTCTTGACCGGGCCGATGCCTTCCGCGATCGCTTGCAGCTTGCCGAACTGCCGGTCGACCTGATCGGCCAGTTTGCCGACGCCGTCGATCGCCTTGGCCGCGGCATCCTTGTCGCCGACATTCCAGGTTCGGATGAATTTCTCGACCGCCGAGTTCGCCTCCAGAAGCGCGGCCCGCGCCTGTGACATGCCGGCGTCGCCGGCAGCGCTGGTCACGAGCTCATTGACCGTTCCGCCGATCCGCTCGACCTGGACCATGGCGAAGCCCGCGAGCAGGACCAGAAAGCTGAGAACCAGCGCGAAGCCGCCAAACACGCGCGGACGAACGCCGACGCGGGACATCATGTGCGATAATTTCATGGCAAATCCGAAATTCTTCAACGGGTGGAGCGGATGGCGGCGAGCAGATCCTTGCCAAACCGCTTCTCGAATTCCTGATCGAGCGGCTTGACCGCGTCGACGAAGGGCTGGCGATCGAATGTCTCGATGACGTCCATGCCGCCGCTACGCACTTGCTCGAGCGACGCGGCATCGAGCTTCGCCTGCCAGGTCGCCTCCGCTCCCTCCTTCGCCAGCGCGATCAGCATGGCCTGGTCGGCCGGCGGAAGCTGTTCGAACATGGCACGGTTGGCGACGAACGCGATCGGCGCGAAGAAGTGACCGGTCAGCGTGAGGTATTTCTGGACTTCGTAGAGCCGGGAGCCGGCGATGGTCGGCACCGGATTTTCCTGCCCATCGAGCCGGCCGTCCTTCAGCGCGGTATAGACCAGCGGAAATTCCATCGGGACCACTTCGGCGCCGAGCGCCTTGAACGTCATCTGGTAGATCTCGTTCGGAATGACGCGAATCTTGAGACCTTTGATATCCTCGGGCGTGCGAACCGGCCGTTTGGAATTCGTGACGTTGCGAAATCCCTGTCGGCCGATTGCCAGCAGCGTCAGCCCCTTGTCAGCGAATTTAGTGGCGATCGCCGCGCCGGCCGGACCTTGCGCCACGGCCTTCGCGTGGGCTGTGTCGCGGAACAGGAAGGGAATGTCGAACACGCCAAGTTCGGGGACGACCGAACTGACCACAGACCCCGACAGCACCGCCATATCGACCGAGCCGGCCCGGGTCGCCGCCAGGATGGCATTCTCGCTGCCGAGCGCGTTGGTGGCGCGCTCGTCGATCACGATGCGCTTGCCGGCCGATGCCACCAGCTTCTGGCGAAACTCATCGGCTCCGATTTGCTGCGGGCTCCCCAGCTGGGAATTGAATGCCAGAGAGATCAATCGCGGTGAAGCGGCAGCCGGTTGCAGAACCAGCAGCCCCGCCGCCGCGGCGACGATCGATCCGGCTTTCCAAAGTCCCAAAACTTGTCTGTGCATTCGACACCATGGCGTGACAATTGTCGTAACCCTAATGGCGGGGAATGATTGAACCCTTAAGGAAGGCCCCGCGGAATTACGGAGATTCGCTTCGAACCGCCGCCGACGAGAATTGGGACGGAGGTCCGATGCAGATGGTATCGGGTTGCTGTGGGATAATGTGTGGTTCGAGCGAATGACGATGGGATCAAGAATATGCGTGGCTGCCGTCATCGCGATCGGCATTATGGCCGGTACGGCCCCGGCCCGCGCCGAGGTCGCGCAATGCCGGTTCATCCAGGCCAAGCCGGAGCGCGAAGCGTGTTACCAACGTCAGGAAGCCGCGCTGGCCGCGAAGCGCAAGCCGGAGCCCGGCGCGGAAAGCAAGACGCTCGAATCGGTGCGCCAGATGCGGCAGGACGACGATGCCGTCTATCGCAGTATCAACAACATCTGCCGCGGCTGCTGAACGGTGCGACTTGTGACCGAACTGACGGAAGAGAACGTCGATGCAAATTGAGGACGTTGGGGCCCTGAAGAGCGCAATCGACTCCGGGTGGGCTCCCGAATTTCTGCTGTTTTGGGGGCATACCCCGAAGGATCAAAGGATCGATAAGCACGTGCTCAGCCAGTGGTGGCCGGCAACGTTCTCCGTTGACGCTCGGACATACGCGACCGCCGAACACTACATGATGGTCCGGAAGGCCGAGCTGTTCGGGGATCAAGAGACTCTCGCCGCCATTCTGTCTTCGTCCAGCCCCTCTGAGGCGAAGAGCCTTGGCCGGACCGTGCGCGGCTTTGATGAAGAGCATTGGATTGCACATCGCTTCGAGACGGCGGTACGCGGCAATTTTGCGAAGTTCGGCCAAAACGCCGAGCTTGAAGACTGGCTGCTGGTGACGGGCAATGCGGTGCTTGTGG
The DNA here is from genome assembly GCF_052075995.1 of Bradyrhizobium sp. 613_E4_N2_2. Lineage (NCBI taxonomy): Bacteria > Pseudomonadati > Pseudomonadota > Alphaproteobacteria > Hyphomicrobiales > Nitrobacteraceae > Bradyrhizobium > Bradyrhizobium sp. 613_E4_N2_2. The sequence goes on along the minus strand of NZ_CP197234.1, from coordinate 745,737 downwards.
AGGCCAGCCCTGTCGACAGGATTTGGGGCATCGGTCTTGCTGCCGACGACAAGCGGGCAAGAGAGCCTCACAAATGGCGCGGACTGAATCTGCTGGGTTTTGCGCTCATGAAAGTTCGCCACTTGCTGAGATCAAAACGGTAGGCGAGCCCCCCTTTCCCCTAGCCGCTACCCCAATTCGCCGCCCGCTTCTCCGCGAACGACGCCAGCCCTTCCGCCGCCTCCGCGCTCTGACGCTTGACTGAATGCAGGTGCACCAGCCGCTTGTACGCGGCATCGTCCACCGCCATCCCGCCGAACGAGCTCTCCAGCGCGAGCCGCTTGGTCTCGGCCATCGCCTCCGGTCCGTTGGCAAGGAGCTGCTCGACCACCTTGGCGCCGGCGGCTTCGAGGTCGGCGAGCGGGACGACCTCGTGGACGAGGCCGATGCGGCGGGCGTCTTCGGCGCCGAAACGTTCGCCGGTCAGCGCGTAGCGGCGGACTTGCCGTACACTAATGGTATCGCAAAGCTGCGGGATGATGATCGCGGCGGTCAGGCCCCAGCGCACCTCCGTGATCGAGAACAGCGCATTGTCCGCCGCGATCACGATGTCGCAAGCGGCGATCACACCGGTGCCGCCGCCAAAACAGCCGCCCTGTACCAGCGCGACGGTCGGGATTGGCAAGGTATTGAGCCGCTGTACGGCCTCGAAGGTCGCCCGCGACGCCGCCTCGTTCGCCTCAGGCGATTGCGGCCGCACGCCGTTGATCCATTTGAGGTCGGCGCCGGCCTGGAAATGCTTGCCATTGCCCCGGAGCACGACGACGCGAAGGTTGGACTTCCTGCCGAGATCGTCCATGGCGGCGAGCACGCCTGCGATCAATGCGCCGTCATAGGCATTGTTCACTTCAGGCCGGTTCAACGTGACGGTCGCAACCCCACGCTCATCGAGGGTCCACAGGACGGGGTTGGCAGTCATCGGCGATCCTCCGGTCATCTTGTTTGCCGCCCACTATGGCTGAGGCAACTCATCCCGATCCATATCTTTCCAGCGTAGGGCAGCCGCGTCCATCGCATGGCGGGTTGTGTCATGCTGCTGCCGGGCGACATCAAGGGATCAGGGACGGGACATCACACCATGCGCATCTGCATTTTCGGCGCGGGCGCCGTCGGCAGCCATATTGCGGTCAGGCTGGCCCGCGCCGGCCATGAGGTCTCGTGCGTGATGCGCGGCGCCCATCTGGAGGCGGTCCGCGCCAATGGCCTGAAGCTGCGCGTCGGCGATTCCGAGGTCACCGCCAAGGTGAACGCCTCCGGCGATGCGGCCCAGCTCGGCCCCCAGGACGTCGTGATCAGCACACTCAAAGCGACCGCGCTGACGGGGCTGGTCGCCAGCATAAAACCGCTGCTCCAGGACGACACCGCGATCGTCTTTGCGCAGAACGGTATTCCCTGGTGGTACGGCATCGGCCTGCCGCCGCGGCATCCGACGCCGCCCGACATTTCCTTCCTCGACCCCGGCGGGCGCTTGCGCGCTTGCATCCCGAAAGAGCGGATCGTCGGCGGCGTCGTCTTCTCCTCCAACGAGGTGACCGCGCCCGGCGTGGTGCAGAACCTGACACCGGACCGCAACCGCCTGCTGATCGGCGAATGCGACGACCGCAATTGCGAGCGCATCACCAGGCTTCGCGGCGTCCTCAACGAGGCACGGCTGGAATCGCCGCCGGTGGCGGAGATCCGCGAGGCGATCTGGTCAAAGCTCCTGACCAACATGTCACTGTCGGTGCTGTGCCTGCTCACCGGCCAGACCGCGCGCGGCGTGCGCGACGACCCGGCCTTTGCCGAGGTCATTCCGCGCATGCTGAACGAGGCCAACGACATCGCGCAGCACTTCATCCCCGAGGTCAAGCGCGTGACGCGCAGCGGCCCCGCCCCCAACCACAAGCCGTCGCTGCTCCAGGACTACGAGCTCGGCCGCGCCATGGAGATCGACGTGCTGGTGAAGGCGCCCGCCGCCTTCGCCCGCACCGCCGGCCTGTCGACGCCGACGCTCGACCTGATCGCCGCGCTCGCGATTCAGAAGGCGCGCGACAAGGGGCTTTATTCCGCTTGAGCCTTAAGCGAGCTCATCGATCCAGGCCGCGAGCGTGTCGAGCACCTCCGCAAGCGCCTCGTCATTGGTTCGGCCGGACTTCTTCAGCACCGCGAAGGAATGATCGCCGCCAGCGATCTCGTGTAGCGTCGCCTTCGGGCCGAGTGCATCGATCACGGGCTTGAGGAGGCCGAGATCGGCAAGCCCATCACGCGTGCCTTGCAGGAACAGCATCGGGATCTCGACATGGGCCAGGTGCTCGGCGCGCTCCGTGGACGGCTTTTTGTCGGCGTGCAGGGGAAAGCCGAGGAAGGCGAGCCCTTTGACGTCAGGCAGCGGCGCCTTGGACTGCGCCTGCGAGGTCATGCGCCCGCCAAACGACTTTCCGCCGGCAACGAGCTTCAGACCGGGGCAGAGCCGCGCGGCGTCCGCGACTGCCGCGCGGATGGTGGCGTGGGCGACCGCCGGCTGGTCAGGACGGCCCTGCTTGTTTTCCATGTAGGGAAAATCGAAGCGGAACGTTGCGATGCCACGATCGGCGAGCCCCTCCGCAATCTTGTCCATCGATGCATGCCGCATCCCTGCGCCGGCGCCGTGCGCGAGGACGTAGCAGGCGCGCGCATTATCCGGCTGCTTCAGGATCGCCGAGACCGTGCCGATGCGCTCGATGTCGAGCTTGAGCTCTTGAGTTTTGGTCGCCACAATCAGCCATCCTGCAGACGCGTTTCCGGCCGCCTTGGTAGCGTCGCCGGCGCAGCCTGAAAACACAATAATTGCCGCCGCCGACCAGCCTACCAAGGCCGGAAAGCCGCATTGACCGAGGTGACCATGTCCTACCGCTCCTCCTGGATGACCGAAGAGCTCGAAATCTTCCGCGACCAGTTCCGGAAATATCTGGCCAAGGATCTGGCGCCACATGCCGAGAAATGGCGCGAGCAGAAGATGGTCGACCGCTTCGCCTGGCGTGGGCTCGGCGAGATGGGCGCGCTGCTGGCGAGCGTGCCGGAGGAATATGGCGGCCTCGGCGCCACCTTCGCCTATGACGCCGCCGTGCTCGACGACCTCGAAAGCACGGTGCCGGAGCTCACCACCGGCGTCTCCGTGCACAGTGCCATCGTCGCGCACTACATCCTCAATTATGGCTCGGAGGAGCAGAGGAAGCGCTGGCTGCCGAAGATGGCTTCCGGCGAGATGGTCGGTGCCATCGCTATGACCGAGCCCGGCACCGGCTCGGACCTGCAGGCCGTCAAGACCACCGCGAAGAAGCAGGGCAATTCCTACGTCATCAACGGCCAGAAGACTTTTATTACCAACGGCCAGGCTGCCGATCTCGTCGTCGTGGTCGCGCGCACCGGCGATGTGGGTGCCAAGGGCATTTCGCTGATCGTGGTCGAGACATCAGGCGCGGACGGCTACAAGCGCGGGCGCAACCTCGACAAGATCGGCCTGCATGCCTCCGACACGTCAGAACTGTTCTTCGACAACGTCACGGTGCCGCCGGAAAACCTGCTCGGCAAGGAGGAAGGCCAGGGCTTTGTCCAGCTGATGCAGCAATTGCCGCAGGAGCGCCTCGCGCTTGCGGTTGGCGCGGTCGCCTCGATGGAGCGCGCGGTCAAGCTCACCACCGAGTACACCAAGGAGCGGAAGGCGTTCGGCAAGCCGCTGATGGACTTCCAGAACACCGCCTTCACGCTCGCCGAGCGCAAGACCGAAGCGATGATTGCGCGCGTCTTCGTCGACTGGTGCATCGAGCGGCTCGTCGCCGGGGATCTCGACACCGTCACGGCGTCGATGGCGAAATACTGGTGCTCGGACAAGCAGGTCCAGACCGCCGACGAATGCCTCCAGCTGTTCGGCGGCTACGGCTACATGCAGGAATACCCGATCTCCCGCATCTTCATCGATTCCCGCATCCAGAAGATCTATGGCGGCACCAACGAGATCATGAAGCTGCTGATCGCGAGGTCGCTGTAGCTCTGTTCATCGCGCACGCCAATCGCGTGGGCGGCAGCCGAAGCGCTGCTTGAAGCGCCGCGCGAAGTGGGAGAGATCCGAGAAGCCCCAGTCGAACGCGATGGCGCCGATCGCGCGGCCGCCCGATGCCGGATCCTTCAGGTCGGCCGCCGCGCCCACGAGGCGACGATCGATCACGTAGTCCGAAAATGTCGTGCCGGAGCGTTCGAACAGCTTGTGGACATAGCGCTCGCTGATACCGACGGAGCCGGCGACCGCCGCGACCGTCAGTCCCGGCTCGCGCAGCCGCTCGTGAATGGCGCGGCGCAGCGCCAGCACGGTCGCGTCTGCAAAGCTTGCGGCTTCCGCCGTCTGCGCCCGCGAGCGGCGCGACAGGCTGAGCGCAACGAGATCGAGCAGCACGTCGAACAGCCGAATGCTGTCCTCTTCCGCCATCCGCAATGCGCCGGCATTCAGCGATCGTGCGGTCTCGACGATGAGGTGACCGACATGGGGATCGTCGGAGACGCGCTCGGCCCTGAAATCGAACGACGGCGGCAGCCGGTCGCGTAAGGCGCGCGACGGCACCCAGAACGAAGCGACCTCCAGCGTCGGACCGCGATCGTGCAGCAGCGTCACCACGCGGTCGCTGTCGACGATGCCGACCTGGCCGCGCGACAGGCTGACCTCGCTGTCGCCCTGGAGCATGCGGCAGCGCCCGGCGAGCTTGAAGTTGAGATAGAAGCAGCTCTCGCGCGATGCCGCGATATCGGCACGCGAGCGATTGACGGTATGCTCGGGAAACATCACCCGGTTGATTGCGCCGGCGCCGAGCCCGATCGTCTCCACCTTGGCAATGAAGCGTGACGTCGTCGCCGATTCCGGCGTCAGGTTCATGAATGCCTGGCAGATCGCCTCGCGGTAATAGGAAAACTGCTCGTCCGGCCGGGTCACTGCGGTGTTCCAGATGACGTGCCGCGGCCGGCTTACGGGGGTGACCTGCTCCATCAGTTCGCTCCGAGACCAATCCGGTTCAGCGCCAGCCAAGCGGAAAATGGCCGGCCGGTTCACACTTCGCACAACAAGAATTGTCCGCCGCGCCTCGCGAGCGCCGCAAAGGACCCACGTCATGCCGATCTAACCACACCCTCGGGAGCAGCTACAACATGTCGACCTACGTTCTCGTCCATGGCGCCTGGCACACCGGTGCCGAGTTCGAACCCGTCGCGGCCCCGATCCGCGCCGCCGGCCACAAGGTCTATACGCCGACAATCAAGGGCAATCGCCCCGGCGATGCCAAGACGACCGGGCTGAAGGACGCGATCCAGTCGATCGCCGACTATCTCGCCGAAAACGATCTGAAGGACATCGTCCTGCTCGGCCATTCCTATGGCGGCATGATCATCACCGGCGTCGCGGACCTCGCGCCCGAGCGCATTCGCCGCCTGGTGTATTGGAATGCCTTCGTGCCCAACAACGGCGAATGCCTCAACGACATGGTGCCGCCGCACTTTATCGGGCTGTTCGATGCCATCGCGGCCGAACGCGGCGACAGCTCTGTGGTGTTGCCCTTCCCGATCTGGCGCGAAGCCTTCATCAACGATGCTGATCTCGAGACCGCGCAGCGCGCCTATGACGTGCTCAACCCGCATCCGTTCGCGACTTTCACCGACAAGATCGCGCTCAAGACCAATCCGGCGGAGATGCCGTTGGCAAAGTCCTACATCAACTGCACCGAGGACGTCGCGATGCCGCACAGCCATCCCTGGCATCCGCGGCTCTCGGAGAAGCTCGGCCTGTTCCGTCTGGTGCAGGTGCCGGGAAGCCACGAGCTGTGCTTCTCCGATCCGGCGCGGCTGGCCAAGGCGATCATGGAGGCGGGGCGCGACTGAGCTGCGTCCGTCAAGAGCGCGACGACTTTCGACGATTGCTCCTACCGCCGGCTTCGGCGGCACAGCCCTTGCTTGTCCGCTGACGAATCCAGATCGGTAGAAGCAACCCCTGCTTGTCACGTGTGGCTCCCGGCCATACGCTGCCCGTGTTCGGCAACCGCCATCTGGTTTCGTTTTGCGTCAAGTCAGGAGAAGCGAATGGTTCACGTCTCGCGACGGAAACTGCTTCAGCTTGCGGCTGTTGCGCCATCGGCACTTCCTCTGGCCTGGACGTCGGTTGTATCTGCCGCGACCGGAAAGAAGACCCTGAGCGCGGTGATGCAATCGGACCTTCGCGTCACCGACCCTGGCTTCACGACAGCCATCATCACCCGCGACCATGGCTACATGGTCTACGATACGCTGCTCGGCATCGATTCCAGCTTCAAGGTGCAGCCGCAGATGGCCGACTGGACGGTGTCCGCGGACAAGCTGACCTACACTTTCACCTTGCGCGACGGCCTGAAATGGCATGACGGCGCACCGGTGACGGCGGAGGATTGCGTGGCCTCGCTGAAGCGCTGGGGTACGAGCGTCGACGGCATGGCGCGCAAGCTGATGGACTTCACGGCCGGTATCGAAGCCGCGGACACCAAAACAATCGTCTTCAAGCTGAAGGAGCCCTATGGCCTGGTGCTGGAGACGATCGCCAAGCCATCGTCGGTCTGCGCCTTCATGATGCCCAAGCGGCTTGCGGAGACCCCGATCACCAAGCAGATTCCCGAGCAGATCGGCTCCGGCCCGTTCAAATTCGTCGCGGCCGAATTCCAGCCCGGCGTAAAGGCCGTCTACGAAAAGAACACCGACTATGTGCCGCGCAAGGAGCCGGCCGAATGGACCTCGGGCGGCAAGGTGGCCAAGGTCGACCGGGTCGAGTGGATCACGATGCCGGACGCGCAGACCGCGCTCAACGCGCTGCAGTCAGGCGATGTCGATTTCGTCGAGACGCCGCCGTTCGACATGCTGCCCGCGCTCGAGTCCAATCCGGACATCAACGTATCCATCCTGAACAAGTTCGGCTTCCAGTCGTTCGGCCGGATGAACTTCCTGCATCCGCCATTCGACAATGTGAAGATCCGCCGCGCCGCGATGCTGGCGATCAACCAGAAGGACGTGCTCGACGCGCAAATTGGCAATCCCAAATACTACAAGCTGTGCGGCGCGTTCTTCATCTGCGACACGCCGCTCGCCAGCGACGCCGGCGGCGAGACCCTGATCAAGGGCAACGGCATGGCGGACGCCAGGAAGGCGTTGGCCGAGGCCGGTTATGACGGCACGCCCGTGGTGATCCTGGCGCCGACCGATCAGATCCTGCTGAAGGCGCAGCCGGTCGTGGTCGCACAGCTGTTGCGCGACGCCGGCTTCAAGGTCGATCTGCAGGCGATGGACTGGCAGACCGTGGTCACCCGCCGGGCAATCCAGAAGCCGCCGAAGGAAGGTGGCTGGAACATGTTCTTTACCTACCAGGGCGCCGCCGACTCCTTGAACCCGCTGGTCAACGTCCCGATGGTCGGCAAGGGCACGAGTGGCGGCTGGTACGGCTGGTCCGAGGACCCCAAGCTCGAGGAGTTGCGCGATTCCTTTGCCCGCGCGACCTCGCCCGAGGAGCGCAAGAAGATCGCGCTTGAGGTGCAGAAGGAAGCCTACGACCAGGTGATCTACGTCCCGCTCGGCCAGTTCCAGGCGCCGAGCGCCTGGCGCAAATCGCTCACCGGCGTGATCGACGGCCCGGCGACGCCGATGTTCTGGAATGTAGACAAGAACGAGTAGCTTCCTCTCCCCGTTCTCACGGGAAGAGGCAAAGCCCTAATTCGGATGCCACCAGCGGCCGCCGATCACGACGCCCTCGGAGACGATCTTGCGATCGCCGATCAGGTGCTCGCCGACGACGTCCTCATAGTCGAACTGGCCCTGCCTGACCGTAACAAGCGTGGCGTCGCCGACGCTACCGGGCTTGAGGCTGCCGAGCTCGGGACGCCGCAGCGCCATGGCCGCGTTCACCGTCGAGGCGGCGACGACGTCCGACAGCTCCATGCCCATGCACAGGAATTTCGACATGGTCGTGACCTGGTCGAAGGCCGGGCCGTCGATGCAGAGCTGATGGATGTCGGAAGAGATCGTGTCGGGATAGAAGCCGTTGGCGAGCATCGCGCGCGCGGTCTTGAAGGCGAACGAGCCCTTGCCGTGGCCGATATCGAACAGCACGCCGCGCTCGCGCGCGTCCAGCACCGCCCTCTTCACTGTGCCTTGCGCGGTCGCCGGCGTGTTGGGGAAGGGGCGGAACGCATGGGTCAGCACGTCGCCCGGACGCAGGCGGCCCAGCACCTCCTCGTAGCTCGGCGGCGGATGGTCGATATGCGCCATCAGCGGCATGCCGACCTCGTTCGCGACCTCGAGCGCGATGTCGAGCGGCACGATCCCCGACGTGCCCGAGGAGTGCAGCCCCACGCGCACTTTGATGCCGACGATGAGGTCGCGGTTGGCATCGGCCACCTTGGCCGCCTCGATCGGATTCATCAGCCGCAGTTCCTCGCTCTCGCCGACCATGATCCGGTGCGAGAAGCCGAAGATGCCGGCATGCGAGACGTGCAGATAGGCGAGGATGCGGACCTGGCTCGGCTCGATCACATGCTTGCGGAAGCCCGCGAAATTGCCCGGACCGGCGCTGCCGGTGTCGACCGCCGTGGTGACGCCGGAGAGGCGGCAGAATTCCTCGGCGTCGATGCCGAGCGAGGTGCCGCCCCAATAGACATGGGTGTGCAGATCGATCAGCCCTGGCGTCACGATGAACTGCGAGACGTCGCGCACATCGGTGCCCGGATCGGCCTTGAGCCCGGTCCCGACGGCGGCGACCTTGCCGCCGGCAAAGGCGATGTCCGTCACGGCATCGAGCTTCTGGGACGGGTCGACCACACGGCCGCCGCCCAGGATCAAGTCGAAAGGCATTGTTGTCTCCGGATGGGGTAGCGAGGCGTGGCCCGCACGTCGGCAAGGCCAGGAAGGACGTCTTTCGCTTCTAGCAAATTTTGCGCCGACGAGCGTGGCAAACTGCGACGATTGCCCATGACAAAATGGCGATCCCGGGACGGCTCGAACTTTCAACCCATGTTTTACGAAACCGCTCTCAGGTCAACAATATCAGCGGCCCGTTCGCTCGGATTCCGGCTTCACGTGCGAAGCTGAAACATCCGCGGCCTATTGAAAAGACGGCGAGCGCGCATCCGGCAAACATGGAGGCGTCGGCAGGTCTCGGGCCAATGAGTGTCCGGCAAAGGTTGAGACGTGGCCGACACCATGTAGCTGGAGAAAAAAGATGGAACGACTGAAATTGCTTGGCGTGATCGCTCTTTGCGCAACCTTGGCGCCGGGAGCGGCTGCCTCTGCGCGCGGCGGCGGACATGGGGGCGGTGGACATGGGGGCGGTGGCGGACATTTCGGAGGCGGCGGCGGATTTCACGGTGGTGGGCACTTCGGAGGCGGCGGAGGCTTCCACGGCGGAGTTGGTCACTTCCGGGCCGCCGGCGGCTTCCATGGCGGTCAATTCCATCATGCCGGGTTCCGGCATCGCTACCGCCACGCATGGGCTTACGGCGGGGGTCTTGGCCTTGGCGGCGCCTACGCATTGGGCGCCTATTCGGGCTGGCCTTACTATGGCGGCTACGACGACGGCTTCTACGGCGATTATGACGACTCCGCTGATGGCTCATCCTATTGCGAACAAAAATATCGCTCGTACGACCCGGCTTCGGGAACGTATCTCGGGTACGATGGCAAGCGACACCCCTGCCCATAGCTCGATGTGGTGACATCTTCGAGCCGTGCTCGCCGGCACTTCGGGAGTCCCTGAGATCGCTGACGACGCACGGCCCGAATTGCCGGCGCGTTGCTGTTGCCAGTCTCCCCAGAGCAATATGGTTGTGACGAATGTCTTTAGGAGGCTGCTGATCAATCAGCTCATGATGCGTGGCGTTACGAAACCACCACGCTCCGCCCCTGGCGGCATCAAGCTAAGTGACCGAAAAGCTGGCGATCCCGGCATGACTCGAACATGCGACCTACGGTTTAGGAAACCGCCGCTCTATCCGGCTGAGCTACGGGACCGCGGAACCCGCTGGTACGGGTTCGATCCCGTCATAGCAGAGCAAAATGCGGTTCGCCAGCCGTCAGGCGGGCCGGACCATCGTCAACCTGAACAGGGCGGCTATACAATCGCTTCCAGGCCCCTCTCGGCGGAGCAGATCACATGATCGAAAGCATCAGCGCCATCACGCTCGGCACGCATGACATGGGGCGCGCCGTGCACTTCTACCGTTCGCTGGGGTTTGAGCTCCTGTATGGCGGCGAAGCCGCTGCATTCACCAGCTTTCGCGCCGGCACCGGCTATCTCAACCTGACGGCGCAGCCGGACGACAAGCGCTGGTCCTGGTGGGGCCGCATCATCTTCTACGTCGCCGATGTCGACGGGACCTACGAGCGCGCACGCGCCGCCGGATGGCAGCCGTCGACCACGCCGCGCGATGCAGAATGGGGTGAGCGCTACTTCCATCTCACCGACCCCGACGGCCATGAGCTCAGTTTCGCGCGGCCGTTGTCCTGACCGAATAAGTCACATCCGCTGACGTTCCCAACGCGCAGTAGCGCTGTCTCAGTCGCCGTGGCAAGCTCGGCGCGGTTGCCTCAAGCGAGAATTGTATCTGGGTTCTAACCAGGGAGGACGACCATGGTAACCTATGTCGTGCTGGCGAACTTCACTGATCAGGGAGTCCGCAACGTCAAGGACTCGCCGAAGCGGGCCGACGCCTTCAAGGAGATGGCCAAAACGTTCGGCGTGACCGTGAAAGAGATCGTCTGGACGCAGGGACGATATGACATTGTAACCGTTCTCGAGGCTCCAGATGAGGCTGCCGCGATGTCGCTGAGCCTTAGTCTCAGCGCACTCGGCAACGTCCGCACCGAAACGCTGCGCGCGTTTTCGGCGGCAGATATGACAAAGATCGTCGGCAAGATGCTCTGACGCTCAAGCCCGCGCGAACGAACTGGACCCGGGATGGCAATCCCGGGAATAGGCCTCTCATGCCTTGATATTGTTGTCCTTCACCACCTTGCCCCAATAGGCGACCTGCTTGTCGAAGAAGGTCTTGAAGGCGGCGCCGTCCTGGAGCAGCAGCGTCATCTGCTGGGTCTCCTTGAGCTGGGCGGCGGTCGCGGGCTCGCTCAGGATCTCCCTGGACGCCGTCGCCATGGCCGCGACGACATCCGGAGGCGTGCCCGTGGGCGCGAAGATGCCCCACCAGGCGAGCGTCTCGAAGTCCGGAAAGCCCGCCTCGATCGCAGTCGGCGTATCCGGCAGCGCCGGCAGGCGCTCGCGGCCGAGTTGCAGGATCGGCCGCAGCATGTTGGTGCCGAGCTGGGCCGAGACCAGCGCCGCCGATCCCGCGATCAGATCGACATGGCCGCCGAGCACGTCGTTCATCGCCGGGCCGCCGCCGCGATAGGGCACGTGCATGATCTCGACGCCGGCCTTGGTGCCGAGCACGGTCATGGCGAGATGGCCGAGCGTGCCGATGCCGACAGAGGCATATTTCACCGCGCCGGGTGTCGCCTTGCAGGCGGCGACCACGTCGGCAAAGCTCTTGTAGGGACGGCCGGCGCCGGCGGCGATCACGTAGGGTGCGGTCCCCACAAGCAGCACCGGCATCAGCTCGCGCTCGACATCGACCGGCGGCTTGTCGAGGATGGACGGGATCACCGCGTGGGAATCGAAGGTGACCAGGAACGTCGAGCCGTCCGCCGGGCTCTTGGCGACTTGCGCCGCGCCGAGCGCGCCGGCGGCGCCCGACTTGTTCTCGACCACGACGATGCGGTTGAGTTTTGTCTGCAGATTGGCCTGCAACAGCCGCGCCATCGCATCGGTCGATCCGCCCGGCGGAAACGGCACCACCAGCGTGATCTTGCCGGCCTGCGCCACCGCTGGCGCGATTGCGAGAATGGCGGGCGCTGCCAGCAGCGTGCGTCGTGTGATCGTCATGGTCCCCTCCCCTTTGGTTTTGCGCCTGGCTTTTGCTCTTTGGCGCTTAGGTCGTGCCGAAGCCCGACCCCGCTTTCTTGTATTCTGGCCGTGGTGGACTGAAAATGTCCAGCACGCGGGCCCCATCGGGGCCGGCGCGCATCGTGTGCGGGACGTTGCCGGGCGTGCGCCAGAAATCGCCCTTCTTTACCGGAATTTCCTCATCGCCCTGGACGCGGATGGCGGAGCCGTCGAGCAGCACGCCCCATTGCTCCTCGGGATGATGATGCAGCGTGCCCTGCGCATGCGGGGCCAGCGTCACCACCGACAGCATCGCCTGCTCGCCGGAGAAGATGCGCGTGGTGACCCCCGCCGCGAGCTCGCGAAACAGCCCGTCGCTGGGATCGTCAATGTTGTGAAACTCTTCCTTCTGGCTCACGCCGCCCTCCCCTTCATTCTGATCCGATCAGGATTTGCCATAGGAGCCCTGGTAGCGGCCCTCGCGGATCGCCTTCATGGTCTCCTCCTCACGCGCGACCTGGGCGCGGACGGCTTCCAGCAGCGCCGCGGCTCCGGCGGCGGGGAACGACACCACGCCGTCCTCATCGCCGACGACGATGTCGCCTGGCGAGATGACGCTGCCGCCGATCGTAACAGGCACGTTGATCTCGCCGGGGCCGTTCTTGTAGGGGCCGCGATGGATCACCGCGCGGGCGTAGCAGGGAAAGTCGTCAGCCGCGAAGGCGGCGACATCGCGGATCGCGCCGTCGATGACATAGCCCTCGGCTTTGCGCCACTGCGCGATGTTCTTCATGATCTCGCCGACCAGCGCGCGGGTCTCGTCGCCACCGCCGTCGACCACGATGACGTCGCCGGGACCGACCAGTTCAAGTGCGCGGTGGATGGCGAGATTGTCGCCGGGGCGGGTGCGCACGGTGAAGGCCGTCCCTACCAGCTTGCCACCGCGATGATAGGGTTTTAGCCCGACCGCGCCCGGCAGCCGGGCGAGATTGTCTGAAATGACCGAGGTCGGCGCGCCGCGAAAGCCCTCGATGATCTCGGCCGGCGGCTTCGGCACGCTGTTCGCTGCGATGGTGATCGTCATGTCTCAATCCTTCTGCATTCTTCTTATTCGGCGTGCGCCAGCGCCTTCGCCGGCCGAATCCGGAAGGCGCGCCCTTCCTTCATCCACGCCGCGCGCTCGTCGCGCAACAGGGTGCGGCGAACTTTTCCGGAATCATCGCGCGGTGGCGCGCTGACGATCTCGAAACTCTCGGGGTGCTTGTAGCGGCTCAGCCTGTCCTTCAAGAAGTCCGCCATGCCGTCGGCGATGGCCTGACCATCCGCGCCAGATTCGGGCTCGACGATGGCATGCACGCGCTGGCCCAATTCGGGATCGGGCAATCCCACGACGACGCAGGAGCGCACGCCAGGGCTCTCAGAGACCGCAGCCTCGACCTCCGCTGGATAGATGTTGGCGCCGCCGCGCAGCACCATGTCGGCGAGACGGTCGCCGAGATAGAGATAGCCTTCGGCGTCCAGCCGGCCGATGTCGCCGAGCGACTCCCAGCCGTCCGCGCGGCGCTTCGGCTCGGCGCCGAGATAATGATAGGTGGCATCCTTGCCGTCATTGTTGAGGAAATAGATCTCGCCGGTCTCGCCGGGCGCGACGTCGTTGCCGTCCTTGCCGACGATGCGCAAGCGCGCCATCTCCCCGATCTTGCCGACCGAGCCCTTGTGCGTCAGCCATTCCGTGCCTGATATGATGCAGGAGCCCTGGCGCTCGGTGCCGCCATAGAGCTCCCAGACGCGCTCAGGGCCGAGCCAGGCGATCCAGTTCTCCTTCAGCCAGGGCGGCATCGGAGCCGCCATGTGGAAGACGGTCTGAAGGCTCGACATGTCGTAAGCGTTGCGCACGCTCTCCGGCAACGCCCAGATCCGGTGCATCATGGTCGGCACGAAATTGACCCATTGCACGCGCTCGCGCGCGATCTGCCGCAGCGTCTCCTCGGCGTCGAACTTGACGAGGCCGGTGAGCTGGCCGCCGGTAAACAGCGCGTAGTGCGACACGATGAACGGCGCATTGTGGTAGAGCGGACCGGGATTGAGCAACGAGACGCCGAACGGGATGTTGAGCGGCGGCGCGGCGACCGTGTCGGTCACGGCCGGCTGATGATCGAGGATCACCTTTGGCCGGCGGTCGAGCCGCCGCTGGTCATGGCTTTCCAGTAGCGGGCCACCGGCGGATCGAGCGGCTCGTCCGAAAAACCTTCCGGCACGAAATCCGCCGGCAGGCGGTTCGGCGCGTTCCAGTCGGCCTCGCCGCCGACCACCAGCGCCGGCTTGAGAATGTCGAGCACCGCGGCGGCTTCGCCGCGCGGCAGCCGCCAGGACAGCGACGTCGGCGTCGCTCCGCACTTCCATACCGCAAAACGAGGTCTCAAAGAACGCGTTGCCGTTAGGCAAACCGATTGCGACAAAGTCGCCGGGCTTGACGCCCTTGGCCATGAACGCCCGTGCGCGCCGATTGGCACCGCGTTCGAGCTCGTCCCATGTCAGCGTATCCTGCCCGTGACGGACGGCGATCGTGCCTTGCGGTTTGCGTTGAGCGTACCAGCGAGGCACGTCGGACAGGGGCAGCAGCATCAGGTGTTTCCACTTCGTCTTCTTGGCGTCGTCTCAGGATGAGGCGTCGCGAGACGAAGTGTAACAGCCGGAGCCAAGCCTTCAAGGGATCTGGCTTCGAGAGATCTGCCTTCAAGGCATCTGCCCTCAAGGTATCAGCCTTCAAGACGTCTGCATCAGCGCTCCGCCCCGCAGCCCGGAATATCGAACAGCGCCGCGAGGCCGCATTTCGAGGTCAGCATCTTGTCGCCATCGTGGCCAACGCCGACGACGTCCCAGACCCGGTGATTGGGCGTGCCGCGGTCGCGCTTGGCCATCGCATCCGCATAAGCGTGGCCGCGGGCGTAGCGCGTGGGACCTTGCGCCTCGGCCATGCAGCTCTTGTCCAGTGCGGAGTGCTTCGGATTGGTGTCGAGCGTGCCGAGCAGATAGATCACCTCACGCTCGACATAGCGGTGCTCCAGCGCTATCGGCGTTGCGTTCGCAAGATAGGGCGGACGCCCGTCCATGCCGTATTTCCAATTGTTGTAGCCCGGGCAGGATGCGGCGATCGCCGGCACGGGCCGCGTGTTGCTGAAATAAGCGTAGGAGGAGGGATTGGCGACGACGTAGCGGACATCGATATGCTGGCGCGACAGCGCCGCCTCGCCTTTGCCGGCGATGGCATAGCGTTGCGCGACCTGGCCACCGCCGGAATGGCCGGCGACGACGACCTGCTTCAGGTTCGGGAAGATGCGCCGGTCCGAGAGTTTTACGAGGATCGCATCGAGCGCATCGAAGGATGAGACCGGATTCGGCGCCAGCGCGGCGTCGCCGCCCTCCCATCCCTCCAGCGACCAGCGCAGCGTATCCGCGGGCAGCTTGTGCGCGTCGATATCGATCTCCGCCAGAAACTGCGGGACGATCATCAGCGCGCTCTTGCCGTCGTCGCCCGCCGCAACCTGCGCAGTATGGGCCGACATGTAATATTCGTCGGCATTGCGCAGGCGTCCGTGCAGCACGATGATGGCGCGCGAGATCGCCGGCAGCGGCAGCGACCAGTCGCTGGAGAGATAGAGCGGCAGCATTCCCTGGCCGCCGACCGAGAGCCGCGCGTCGGCGATCGCCCTCACCGGCTTGCGGTTGGGCGCTTCTTCGTCCGCCGCGAACGCATGGCTGGAAATGAACGCCAATGTGATTGCGGCGAGGCGGGCCAACGCTCTCATGACGGATATTCCCCTTCGAATTCAAACCAATAAAGTCTAAGCCGATCATGTGCCGCGCGGCTGTGACTCCCGCGCCACGTCAAGCAAAAAATGTCAGCATTCCAGCCATGAAATTCCCGAGTTCCACGGGTGACAAGCCGGCGATAAAGGGGCAAAAATCGGACCCGACTCAGTTCGGGTTGAGTTTTGCAAGGAATGCTCTCGTAGAATGTCGGACGTAGTTGCATCGCGTCGTGCGGCGCTTGTCGTTGCCGCAGCAGGATTTTTTCTGCTGACGCCGGTGCATGCCCACGCCCAATGGTGGAAGCGCGCGCCCGTCGATTTCGAGGAATGCGCCGACGCCGCCGAGAAGGCCGCGAACAAGACCGAGAAGACGGCTGCGCTTGCCGATTGCAACGCCAAGTTCGCCGGCCGCCGCAAGCCAGGCGGCGGCTATTCCTATTACGATTTCCTCCAGGACCGTACCTTCGACATCGCAGGCCCCAATCCGACGCCGGAGGAGCAGAAGAAGATCGACGAATCCTACACCGCCTACCTCGCCAATCAGCGCCGCAGCAATGAAGCCGCCCAAGCCGCCGCGCGTCAGCAGCGTGAGCAGCAGGAACAAGCGCGGCAGCAGCAGGTCGCACTGCGAACCGAGGTCGAGCGCGTGTCCGTCCCGGTCGCGCGCGTGCCTGTCCCGGTCGAGCGGCCGAAGGTGCAGCAGTCCGTGAGCCCGCGACCGAAGGGCGCGCCCTGCACCAAGGGCTCGTTCTCCTGCGAATGGCCGCGGCTATCGGAAAGCTTGAGCGATCTGAAGAAGCTGTTCACCCCGGCGCCAAGCAAGCCGGCGAAGAAGGGGTAAGCTCCTCGCGCAGCAAACTCCGCTGTCGTCCCGGACAAGCGGAGCGCTGATCCGGGACGACAGCGGGAGTGTGGCGTCAGTTCGGCTGCTTCTTCTTGCTGCGCTTCGGTTTGACCACCGGCGCACGCGCGGGCTCTGTTGTCGTCGGCGAATTGCCCAACTGCGACCTGCTCTCCTGCAACCGCCTGTCATAGCCGGGCGAGTTCACGACCGTTGGTGGCCTTGCGTAGGCGAGCGTCGACGCGGCGCAGAGCGCGGCCAGCGCGAGCCCAATCATCAGACAACGCCGCATCGTTGCTCCTCCCGCCGCCCGGCTCGCCCTCAGGCCACGCCGCGGATCTGCTGCGGCGTCAGCCGCGGCGGACCATTGCCTGCCGTCTCGGCCTGCTTGATCAGCGCAACAATACGGCGCATCAGCGGCACGTCGACGTTGTTCTGCTCGGCGAGCGCGATGACTGCGCCCTGGAGATAGTCGATCTCGGTCTTGCGGCCCTGCTTCAGGTCCTGCCACATCGAGGAGCGCGCCTCGGGATCGATCTTCATCGTGCGCCCCAGGATCGCATTGAAGATCACATCGGGCAGCCTCAGCAGGGTCGGCGTCCACCTCAGCGGGATCGGCGTCGCCGAGGCCGGCGCGATGCCGGCGGCCTTCATCGCAGCCACGCCTTCGGCCATCTGGTCGGCGAACAGTTTTCGCCAGTCGCGGTTCGCCAGTTGCGCGGCGAGCGGCATGTCGGACAGCGCGCTGAGCGCATTGTTCAAATTGATGATCAGCTTGCCCCATTGCACGCCGGTGATGTCACGGCTTGCGCGCACGGTGAGGCCGGGCACCGACAGCGCTGCGGCCGTATTCGCCTCATCCTCGCCGACATGGATGTCGCCGGACGTCGAGCGGTGAAAGCGCCCCTCGCCCATCGCGATCACGTTGAACGGCACCATGCCGGCGAGCACGCGCCGGCCGCCGAGCCGCTCGCGCAGAACCGCGACATTGCCGACGCCGTTCTGCAGGGAGACGATGACGGCGTCCTGCGGCGCGTGCCGGGCAATCTGGTCCGCGACATCGGCGGTGTCGGCACTCTTCACCGTGACCAGCACGATGCCGGCGTTGTGAAAGATCGCGGGATCCTCCGACAGCGCCAGCTGGCCCGCGCCGAGCTTCTGCTCGGAGCCGTCGAAATCGGTCAGCCGCAGGCCGAACCGCTCGATCTCGGTTTTGACCCGCGGCCGCACCAGCAGCGCGACGCGGCGCCCTCCGGCCGCCAGCTGGCCTCCGACGAAACAGCCGATGGCGCCCGCGCCGGCCACCACGATCGGTCGATCCGCAACCACCTGACCTTGCTCCCTTGAATGACCTGCCCTCGATAGCAGAGGCAACGCCGGCTGCCCATCGGTTGCGGTGCATTCGCCTTGTAACCGTCATGAGAGCCTCATATGTTTTTGCCCCGGGGGCTGTCACCGGCGAGAACTCGCCGACGAGAACGCCAAAGGAGAGCACCATGGGTCTACTCGACGTCCTCAACGGCATGCAGAACGGCCCCCGCGGCCCGAGCACGCCCAGCTCTGAGCAATCCTCCGGCGGCATGTCGCCAATGACCATGGCGCTGCTCGGCCTGATCGCCTGGAAGGCCTTCAAGCATCTGACGGCAGGCCAGCCCGACGCGGCGCCGGCGCCGCAGCAGCGCTCGCCGCTGCCGCCTCCGACGCCTGTCAATACGGGCAGCAGCGCTGTTCCCGGCGGTCCCGGTGGTAGCGGCGGCCTCAGCGATCTGCTCAAGGGCGGCCTCGGCGGCCTGCTCGCGGGCGGCGCCGCCGGCAGCGTGCTCAGCGGCGGCCTCGGCGATCTCCTCAACCAGCTCCAGCAGGGCGGCCACGGCGAGACCGCGAGCACCTGGGTCGGCAAGGGCGAGAACAAGGCGATCGCGCCCGGCGATCTCGCCAGCGCCCTCGGCGCCGACCAGATCCAAAGCCTGTCCGCCCAGAGCGGCCTGTCGCGCGACGAGCTGCTCTCCGGCCTCAGCCAGTATCTGCCACAGGTGATCGACCACCTGACGCCGGACGGACGGCTGCCGACCGAGAACGAGCTCTCGGGCAGACTTTAATCGAACCTTGATCTACGCATTCTCGGGAAGGGGAGCACTGACATGAGCATGGGCGGCCTGTTGTGGATCATCGTCGTCGGCTTCATCGCCGGCCTCATCGCGCGCTGGCTGGCGCCGGGACCGAACAACCCGAGCGGCTTTATCCTCACCACCATCCTCGGCATCGCCGGTGCGTTTCTTGCGACCTTCATCGGACAGGCGATCGGGCACTACAGCCCAGACCAGGGCGCCGGCTTCATCATGGCCACGATCGGCGCGGTGGTGGTGCTGTTCATCTGGCACCGGCTGGTCGCGAGCGGCGTGATCAAAGGATAGCGGTGCGGGACGTCGGGCACGACGCCGCCCTCGCACTCCGTCATTGCGAGGAGCCCTTGCGACGAAGCAATCCAGACTGTCCGCGCGGACGCTCTCTGGATTGCTTCGCTTCGCTCGCAATGACGAATTAAGTAATCAGATGCATCCCCGCATCCATGCGCACGACCTCGCCGGTCATGTTGCTCGACGCCGGCGTTGCCAGGAAGCAGACGAGCTGCGCGATATCATTCGCGGATGAAGCGACCTTCAGCGGCACCTTCGCCACCACGCTGTCGCGCACCTGCTTGGCGCCGGCCTCGCCGCGGCCCTTGGTGAACCAGGGCGTGTCGATATAGCCGGGACACACCGTGTTGACGCGGATCAGCGGCGCCAGCGCGCGTGACAGCGACAACGTCATCGTGTTGAGCGCGCCCTTGCTCGCGGCATAGGCGATCGACGAGCCGACGCCGCTGATGCCCGCAACCGAGGACACGTTGACCACGGCGGACGGCCGCTCCGAAGCCTTCGCGCCGGCCTCGAGCAGGCTGCGCGCCGCGCGCACCATCTGGAACGGGCCGATCGTGTTGACGCCGTACAAGCGCTGGAAATCTTCAGCCGACAATCCATCGAGATCGGCATGCGCAACATGCTTGGTGATGCCGGCATTGTTGACGAGCACGTCGAGCCGGCCCCAGCCGCTGGCCGCCGCGACGATCTTGCGGCAATCCTCGTCGCGCGAGACGTCGCCCTGCGCGACCAGGACTTCCGCCGCCCCCGCCTTGCGGCAGAGTTCGGCCGTGGCCTCGGCTTCCTTCTGGCTCGAGGAATAGTTGATGACGAGCCGCGCCCCGCTCCGCGCGAGAATTTCCGCAGTCGCTGCACCAAGTCCGGATGCGGACCCCGTCACGATTGCGCACAAGCCATCTTTTGCCATCCGGATTTCCTTCCCCTTGATTGAATACAAGCCTTAAGCAGCTGGCCCTGTTTAGCGAGTTTGCCGCGCCCTGCAAATCGACCAAACTCCGCTAAGCGGAATTAGTCCATAGCAGCTCTTGCGCCCATGCCGGAGCCGCAGATGGGCCTGCGGTCAACGCTTGTCAGGGCCATGGCTTTTTCGGATCATCGGGCGCAAGAAGAGACCGCGCGCCGCGCCGACCGGACGGAACGCGCCAATGGCAAAACACGGGGAACGCTGTGGCGGAGAGTGACAATATCGTCGTCGAGACCGCGGAGAAAATCTTCGCCGATCTCGCCGATCCGCAGACCATCAACAACGATAAGAAGGGTTCGTGGCAGGCGCCGCTGTGGCAGGCGCTGAGCGAAGCCGGCTTGCCTTTGTCCTGGGTGCCTGACGATCTCGGTGGCTCCGGCGCCAGCCTTGCCGACGGCTTTGCGCTGCTGAACGCCGCCGGCCGCTTCGCAGTCGCGGTTCCCCTGGCCGAGACCATGCTGGCGGGCTGGTTGCTCGCGCAGGCGAAAATCGCCTCACCGGAAGGTGAGATGACGGTGCTCCCGGCCTCGCCGAAGGACCGCATCACGCTCGATGCCGACGGCGCGCTCTCCGGCCGCGCCCGCGGCGTGCCCTTTGCCAAGGCGGCGAAGCACTTTGCGGTGCTGGCGCACGGCAAGGATGGGATCTCGATTGCCTTGGTCGATGCGAGCAAGGGCCGGATCGAATCCGGACTCAATGTCGGCTACGACCACAGCGATACCGTGACGCTCGACAAGGTCCAGCCCGTCACCGTCAAGCCCGCGAAGGGCTTTGACCAGACCACGCTCATGCTGATGGGCGGCGTTGCACGCAGCCTTCAGATCGCGGGCGCGCTGGAAGCGATGCTCGACATCTCCGTGCGCTATTCCAACGAGCGCGTCGCGTTCGAGAAGAAGATCTCGAAGTTTCAGGCCGTGCAGCACAACCTCGCCCGTCTCGCCGGCGAATCCGCCGCGGCGCTTGCGGCCGCGACGTCGGCAGCCGATGCCATCGCGAACGCAAAATCGTTTGACGACGAGGTCTATCTCGAGGCTGCCTCGGCAAAGATCCGCTGCGCGGAAGCCGCGGAGAAAGGCGGCGCCATCGCGCATCAGGTGCACGGCGCCATCGGCTTCACCAGCGAGCACATCCTGCACCGCTTTTCGCTGCGGGCGCTGGCCTGGCGCGACGATTTCGGTTCTGAGAGTCACTGGGCCGTCGAGCTCGGCAAGCTGGTGGCAAACCGCGGCGCCGATGAATTGTGGCCGCTCGTAGCTTCGCGCTGATCAGGGGACGAGACAACAATGACCGCTGCCCTTCGTTTCGATCCGATCCGCCTGCCCGAGAAGTGCGAGCAACTGCGCAAGGAAGTGCGCGCCTTCCTCGCCGAGGAAATCGCCGCCGGCACCTTCGATCCGCACAAGCCCAACCGCGAGGACACCGACGCGCCGGAATTTTCCCGCCGGGTCGGGGCCAAGGGCTGGCTCGGGATGACCTGGCCGAAGAAATATGGCGGCCAGGAGCGCTCCTTCCTCGAACGCTACGTGGTGACCGAGGAAATGCGCGTCGCCAACGCGCCGACGCGGCGTTTCTTCGTCGCCGACCGCCAGAGCGGGCCGGTGCTAATCAAATACGCGCCCGAGCACATCAAGATGGATATCCTGCCGCGCATCTGCCGCGGCGAGATCTGCTTTGCGATCGGCATGAGCGAGCCGAATTCCGGCTCCGACCTGTTCGCGGCCAAGACGCGCGCGACCAAGACCGACGGCGGCTACCTCATCAACGGCACCAAGATCTGGACCTCGTCGGCGCACATCGCCGACTACATGATCGCGATCTTCCGGACCTCGCAGCCGACCAAGGAAAACCGCCGTCACGGCCTGACGCAGTTTCTGGTCAAGATGAAGCAGCCGGGCATCCAGGTGAACCCGATCGGCCAGATCACCGGCCAGTACGAGTTCAACGAGGTCGTCTTCACCGACTTCTTCGTGCCCGATGATCACGTGCTCGGCGAAGTCGACGGTGCCTGGAAGCAGGCGACGAGCGAGCTCGCCTATGAGCGTTCGGGCCCCGAGCGTTTTCTGGAGACCTATTACGTGCTGACCGAGCTGGTGCGCGCGGTTGGCCCCAATCCGGATACGCGCAGCGCCGAAGGCATCGGCCGTCTCGTGGCGCAGCTCCACACCATGCGGCGCATGTCGGTCTCGGTTGCGGGCATGCTGCAGGCCGGCAAGGAGCCGGTGGTGGAGGCGTCCATCGTCAAGGACATCGGCACGGTCTGGGAGCAGCAGCTTCCGCACCGCGTGCGCGATCTCGCCGCCTTCGTCGAGGAGACCGCGACCAACCGCGAGACGCTGGAGCGGCAGCTCGACTTCGCCATCAAGACCGCACCGAAACTCACCATCCAGGGCGGCACCACCGAGGTGCTGCGCGGCATCATCGCGCGCGGACTTGGCCTGCGCTAGTCGCGCGGACTTGGTTTGCGCTAATTCAATCGAGGATCGTAATGAGCACCTATAAAGATATCGGCGTCGAAAAAGTTGGCCACGTCGGCACCATCGAGATCCGCCGCCCGCCGCTGAACTTCTTCGATATCTCGCTGATCAACCAGATCGCGGATGCACTCGACGAGTTCGATCGCGACATCGAGATCCGCGCATCCGTGCTGTCGGCACAAGGCAAGGCATTCTGCGCCGGCGCCAATTTCGGCGATCCGGCGCGGCAGGCGCAGGAAGCGCGCGAGGCCGAGAAGAAGGGCGACCCGGCCGACAACCTCGGCCCGATCAACCATCTCTACATCCAGGCCGTGCGCATCTTCCGCGCCAAGAAGCCGATCGTCGCGGCCGTGCAGGGCGCGGCCATCGGCGGCGGGCTCGGTCTCGCAGTGTCGGCCGACTTCCGCGTCACCTGCCCGGAAGCGCGCTTCTCCGCCAACTTCACGAAGCTCGGTTTCCATCCGGGCTTCGGCCTGACCGTGACGCTGCCCGAGCTGATCGGCAAGAACAACGCCGAGCTGATGTTCTACACCAGCCGCCGCGTCACCGGCGAAGAGGCCGTCAAGTGGGGCCTCGCCAACGAGCTGGTGCCGCAGGACCAGGTGAAGGCCGGCGCGACGAAGCTCGCCGCCGAGATCGCCGAATGCTCCCCGCTCGGCCTCCTCTCCACCCGCGCCACGATGCGCGCCAACCTCGCCGACCGCGTGATGGCCGCGACCAATCACGAGCTCGCCGAGCAGACGCGCTTGCGCGCGACGGAAGACTTCAAGGAAGGCGTCAAGGCGACGGAAGAGCGCCGCGCGGCGAATTTCAAGGGAAGGTGATTGCGGCGACGTCTCGCCGTATTACTTTGGCGTTGCCACAACCTCCCTGTCGTCCCTGCGAAAGCAGGGACCCATAACCACAGGGAGGAGTTGTGGCGCGAAGCTGGTCAACACGAGTCTTCGCCAAACCACTCCCTGTGGTTATGGGTCCCGGATCTGCGCTTCGCTTGTCCGGGACGACAGCGGTGTATGAGGCAACCGCTCAAGCCGCAAGCCGGAACGTCACCCCGCCGAGCAAAAACTCGCTCCCCGCAATCGCGAGCC
This sequence comes from Bradyrhizobium sp. 613_E4_N2_2, assembly GCF_052075995.1. Classification (NCBI taxonomy): domain Bacteria; kingdom Pseudomonadati; phylum Pseudomonadota; class Alphaproteobacteria; order Hyphomicrobiales; family Nitrobacteraceae; genus Bradyrhizobium; species Bradyrhizobium sp. 613_E4_N2_2. Next base: position 722,155 of record NZ_CP197234.1, on the reverse strand, counting down.
CTTTCGCCTTCGCGGCATGCAGCACGCTCGCGACATCCGCCACCCGGAACTCCAGCGCGCTCATGATCTCGCTGGCGCCCTTCACGAAATGGAAGGTGGCATTGGGCAGTTTCAATTCGGCGCCGCCACTCGGTACGACCCCGATGATCTTCCCCCAATGTTCCGCGAGCCCCTGAGGATCCGGGCTCTGCATCTCCACGCCCGTCAGCGCCTGCGTCACATCCTTGCGGATGAACTTTTGCCAGTCCGGCCCCGCGGGCGGATACGACCCCAGAATATCGTCGCTGCCTTTGGTATGGTTGAATTCGATGAAGGCGGCGCGGCAGTCGCGGGGGTGGAGCTGCACGCCGTGATAGGGCGCGTGGTCGATCACGTTGGCGGTGCGCACGCCCATCGCATTGGCGTTGCGGCCGCGTTCGTCCGGATCGTTGCAGCAGAAGATCGCCATATAGCCGCCGCGGCCGCCGGTCTTCTCGATGAAGCGGCCGGCGGTGGTGCCGCCCTTGGACGGCGCGACCACCTCCAGCAGGATCGTGTCGACCGGGAGCAGCGCGTTCTCCAGGCCGTATTTAGCGACATTGCCATCGCGGTAGCAGACGTCGAGGCCCATGATCCCGGCGATGTCGGAGACCACAGGCGCGAGCTGCGGCGCGACGAGGCAGATCTGCCGGAGCCGCATATAGGGCGCCATCGTCATGCGCCCTTGAAGGTCGGCTTGCGCTTCTCGACAAAGGCCTTCGCGGCTTCCTTGTGATCCTCGGTGTCGCTGCAACGGGTGTGATGGATCGCCTCGCCGTCGAAGCAATCTTCCAGCGCCAGATGCTCGGCGTTGTTGATGTTGCGCTTGATGAAGCCGAGCGCGATCGATGGCCCCTGCGCCAGCGACAGCGCGAGCTCGTGTGCGGCGGCATCGATCTCGGCGTCGGGAACGACTTTCGTCACCATGCCGATCGCATGCGCCTCTTTCGCGGTCAGCACCGGCGACATCAGATAGAGCTCGCGCGCCCGCGCGCTGCCGAGCAGCTGCGTCAGGAAATAGGTGCCGCCATAATCGCCGGAGAAGCCGACCTTGGCGAAGGCGGTCGTGATCTTGCAGGATTCGCTAGCGATGCGCAGGTCGCAGGACAGCGCCATGGAAAGGCCGGCGCCGGCTGCCGCGCCGTCGAGCTGCGCCACCACGGGCTTCGGCATCTGGTGCAGGATGCGCGAGACCTCCATGCCGCGGCGCAGGTTCGCCATTTTCACTTCAAACGGCAGCGGCGCGCGGCCTGCCGCCATCGACTTGACGTCGCCGCCGACGCAGAACGAGCCGCCCGCGCCTTTGAACAGCACCGCGCGCACCTCGGGATCGTCGGCCGCGCGCCGCGCGGCCTCGACCAGCCCTGCGACCATATCAGGGTTGAGCGCGTTCTTCCGCTCCGGGCGGTTCATCGTGATGGTGAGCAGCCCGCCTTCGAGCTTTTGCAGGACCATGTCGTTCATGGGACGTCTCCCTTGTTGTTGTTTTGCTCGGGCCTCAGCCACACCCATCATTGCGAGGAGCGAAGCGACGAAGCAATCCAGACCGTCTCTGCGGAAACATCTCTGGATTGCTTCGCTTCGCTCGCAATGACGATCTCTATTTCTTCACCAGGGGGCAGCGCGACTGCTCCAGCGACTGGAACGCCTCGTTGCCGGACACGGTGGCGAGCAGCTTGTAGTCGTCCCAGCGGCCCTTGGACTCCGACGGCTTCTTGACCTCAAACAGGTACATGTCGTGGATCATACGGCCGTCCTCGCGGATCTTGCCGTTCTTGGCGAAGAAGTCGTTGATCGGTGTCTCCTTCATCACCTTGATGACCGCGGCCGAGTCGGTCGTGCCCGCCGCCTTCACAGCCTTCAGGTAATGCGTGACGGACGAATAAACGCCGGCCTGCGCCGAGGTCGGCGGCCGCTTCATGCGTTCGGCGAATCGCTTCGAAAATGCGCGCGTGTCATCGTTGAGGTCCCAGTAGAAGGCTTCCGCCAGCAGCAGGCCCTGCGCTGTCTCCAGCCCGATCGAGTCGATGTCGGTGACAAAGGCGAGCAGCGGCGAGACCTTCTGGCCGCCCTTGGTGATGCCGAACTCGGCCGCCTGCTTGATGGCGTTGACGGTGTCGCCGCCGGCGTTGGCAAGGCCAATCACCTTGGCTTTGGACGCTTGAGCCTGGAGCAGGAACGACGAGAAATCCGACGTGTTGAGCGGATGGCGCACGGCGCCGAGCACCTTGCCGCCGGTCTTGGTCACGACGGCGCTGGTGTCCTTCTCCAGGTCCTGGCCGAAGGCGTAGTCGGCGGTGAGGAAGAACCAACTGTCGAGGCCGGACTTCACGGCGGCAAGACCGGTCACGTTGGCCTGGCCGTAAGTGTCGAACACGTAGTGAATGGTGTAAGGACCGCAGGCCTCGTTGGTGAGACGGATCGAGCCCGGGCCGTTGAACATGATGATCTTGTTGCGTGCTTTCGCGATCTCGCCGGCGGCGAGCGCAGTGGCCGAGGCCGCGACGTCGTAGATCATCTCGACGCCCTGGTTGTCGAGCATGTCGCGGGCGATGTTGGCGGACAGGTCAGCCTTGTTGAGATGGTCGGCCGCCAGCACCTGGATCTTGCGTCCCAGCACCTCGCCGCCAAAATCTTCGACGGCCATCTTGGCCGCGGTCTCGCTGCCGGGGCCGGTGATGTCGGCATAGAGGCTCGACATGTCGAGGATGCCGCCGATCTTCAGTGGCGGCTTGTCCTGGGCCTGCGCGGCGGCGCTCGCACTCAGGGCAAACGCTGCGGCAAAAATGCCCGACAAAACATGCTTCATCGAAAAAGACCTCCCTTATCGCGCCGTACTCTGATGGCGGCTTGGTTATTGCTCTTGGTTATTGCTGTTGCCGCAATCATGCCGCATGCGCAAGTGCGCAGCAAGCGCGAGGGCGTTGCGGGCGCATGATTGCCGCACATGTTTTCCGCAAAGCGGAATGGCATGTTGCGGCGAAATGTTTCCACCGTCATTGCTGTGCAAGTTCATTAGTTCGCTGATCGAGTGTGAGGCAATGGCGACGCGTCACGCGAACTGCCGTAGGGTGGGCAAAGGCGCGCTCTTCGCGCCGTGCCCACGAGCCCGCGCGACAAATCAAAGACGTGGGCACGCTTCGCTTTGCCCACCCTACGATAGCCTTCGCGGTTCGCCACGTTTGCGTTAGAACTAGAGCACAACGCAACCTTTCCGGGCACCGTGACGCGACTGCTTCATCTCATCGTCGCACTTCCTCTCGTCGCCGGTCACACCGCGTTCGCCGCACCGTGCCAGTTCGAGTCCCAAGGCGACGGCCGCGTCGCCGCAATCGTCGATGCGCGTGGCGTGCGTCTCGACGACGGCCGCGAGGTGCGCCTCGCCGGGATCGAGCCAACCGCAACGACGAAGCAGGCGCTGACGTCGCTGCTCACCGGACGCGACGTCACGCTGCGCGGCACCGACGACACGCCCGACCGCTACGGCCGTCAGGGCGCACTCATCTTCTTCGTCGGCGAAAGCGAGGCCCCCATCCAGGCCGTGCTGCTCGCCCAGGGCGACGCCCTCGTCTCCGCCGAGATCGCGGACAAGGACTGCGCGGCGGCCCTGACGGCGGCGGAGACCGAGGCGCGGCGCCAAAAAAAGGGCAACTGGGCTGACCCGTCGGCCATAAAAAACGCGGAAAGTCCGGACGATATTTTGGCCGGGATCGGGCGCTTTATGGTGGTCGAGGGCAAAGTCCTGTCGGTCCGGCAAGCTGGGGCAATCACCTACCTCAACTTCGGACGGAACTGGACACGCGGCTTTGCCGTGACTATTTCAAAGCGTACGCAACCCGCGTTCGAGAATGCCGGGATCACTCTTAAGTCCCTGGAAAATAGACGGATTCGCGTCCGGGGCTGGGTCGAGGGGAATTCAGGGCCGCGCATCGATGTGCGCCTTGCGGGGCAGGTCGAGTTGCTGGGTGCAAACGAGCCGACAGGGGTAAGGCCCTAAAAGGGCCAGGCACGGGTTGAGCGACGTGGATGGGGTGCTAGAACGGCACGTATCGAGTGAACGCCGCCGCCTGCGGGCTGCGCCGGCGGCGCTGTGCCTCGTGCTGGGCTCAGCCCTTGCCGGTTGCGGCGACATGAACCGGTTCCAGACCGCAGCGGCCCCGCCGACCGTGGCGATGCCCAAGCCGAAACCGGCCGTCGCGCAGACCCCCGCCACCGAGAAAGAGCACGAGCGCATCCTGGCGAGCTATGGCGGTACCTATGACGACCCCAGGCTCGAATCCCTCGTCACCAAGACCGTCGACCGGCTCGTCGCGGCGTCCGACCGCCCCGACCAGGGTTATAAGGTCACCATCCTCAATTCCGGCGCCGTGAACGCGTTCGCGCTGCCGAACGGCCAGCTCTATGTCACCCGCGGCCTGCTCGCGCTCGCCAGCGACACTTCGGAATTGTCCTCCGTGCTCAGCCACGAGATGGCGCATGTGCTGTCCAAGCACGCCGCGATGCGCGAGGACCAGGCCCGCCAGGCCGCGATCGTCACCCGCGTCGTCACCGACATGAGCAACGATCCCGATCTCACCGCGCTTGCGCTGGCCAAGACCAAGCTCACCATGGCGAGCTTTTCGCGCAACCAGGAGTTCGAGGCCGACGGCATCGGCGTCGGCCTTTCCGCCAAGGCACATTTCGACCCCTATGGTGCCGCCCGCTTCCTCTCGGCGATGGAGCGCAATGCCGAGCTCAAGGTCGGCAAGACCTCGCTCGATCCGCGCGCGCAGGATTTCACCTCGTCGCATCCGGCCACCCCCGAGCGCGTGCAGAATGCGCAGACCATTGCGCGGCAATATGCGGCGCCGGAGGGTGCCGAGCGCGACCGCGAGACCTACCTCGCCGCGATCGACAACCTCGTCTATGGCGAAGACCCCAGCGAAGGTTTTGTGCGCGGCCGGCGTTTCCTGCACCCGAAACTCGGCTTCACCTTCCAGGCGCCGGACAATTTCACGCTCGACAACACCGCGCAGGCGGTGATCGGCGTGCGCGACGGCGGCTCGCAGGCGATGCGCTTCGACGTCGTGAGGGTGCCGGCCGAGCAGTCGCTCGGCGATTACCTGAATTCCGGCTGGATGGAGGGCGTCGAGAAGGCCTCCACCGAAGACATCACCATCAACGGTTTTCCGGCTGCGTCCGCCACCGCCAAGGGCGATCAGTGGCAGTTCAAGGTCTATGCGTTGCGCTTCGGCAGCGACGTCTATCGCTTCATCTTCGCGGCTCGGCAGAAATCGACCGAGAGCGAGCGCAACGCGCGCGAGACCGTCAATTCATTCCGCCGCCTGACGCTCGACGAGATCCAGGCCGCGCGCCCCCTGCGCATCAAGGTCATCACCGTGCAGCCCGGCGACACCGTGGAATCGCTCTCCCACCGCATGGCCGGCGTCGATCATCCCGCCGAACGCTTCCGCGTGCTCAACGGGCTCGATCGCAACGCGCAGGTGAAGGTGCGGGATCGCGTGAAGGTCGTGGCGGATTGACGCGCACTAAGCGCGCGTCATCCCGGGGCGCGCTTAGCGCGAACCCGGGATCTCGAGCCACAAAGTCAGTGACGTAGGGTGGGCAAAGGCGCGTAGCGCCGTTCCCACGATCCGTCAATGATAGCGACAGATGGTGGGCGCGCTTCGCTTTGCCCACCCTACGAGACCTGCTCTGCCGATCTACCGCGCCTTTTCCTTCAGAAACGCGATGATATCAGCACGATCCCGCGCGTCCGGGACGTCGAAGAACATCTTGGTTTCCGGCACCATGGCCTGCGGTCCGGCCAGCCATTTGTCGAGATTGTCCTCGGTCCAGACGATCCCTGAGTTCTTCAGATCGGCCGAATAGTCATAGCCGGGCACGCTGCCCGCCTTGCGACCGACCACGCCCTTGTGCATCGGGCCGACAGCGTTCTCATTGATGGAGTGACAATCTGCGCAGCCCTTGTAGAGCGTTTGGCCGCGCGCGACGTTGCCGGTGGCGTGGGCAAGCCCGGTCGAGAAAACGATCGCGACGATGGTGAGGACCAGGCTTACGGTAAGGACTAGGCTTGCAAAACTTTGCTGGTGGACGGGATTGGACCGGACGTTCATGAGATCTCCTGCTTGCGTCGTCGCAAACAGGATCGTCCGGCCTGAATTTTATTCCCGTCCGAGGGACGCGGTTTAAGCGCCCGCGTCCATGTCGCCCGCCTCGCGCTGGCCGCTGAGCCAGAGTGCGAGCAGGGTCCAGAACGCGCCGGACAGCAGATAGGCACCCGACGCGATGACGCCGAGATTGGTGGCGAGCAGAAGCGCCACCAACGGCGCGAAGCCCGCCCCGAACAGCCAGGCCATATCCGAGGTCAGCGCGGAAGCCGTGTAGCGGTACGCCTGCCGGAAGTTCGAGGCGATCGCGCCCGAGGACTGGCCGAAGGAGAGACCCAGCAGGATGAAACCGATCACCATGTAGATGGTCTCACCGAACGCGCCGGCATCGAGCAGCTGCGGAGCAAAACCGCTGTAGATCGCGATCGCAATGGCCGATCCCATCAGTAGCGATTTGCGGCCGACGCGGTCGGCGATGATGCCGGAGGCCACGATCGCCGCGACTCCGAACACGGCGGCGACGATCTCGATGATCAGGAAGCGCACCGGGCTTTCGCGGGTGAACAGGAACACCCAGGACAGCGGAAACACCGTGACCATGTGGAACAGCGCGAAGCTTGCGAGCGGCGCGAATGCACCGAGCATGATGTTCTGGCCTTCGCGCGCGACGGTCTCGGAGATACGCGCGGGCTGCAATTCGCGGGTCTCGAACAACGAAGCATATTCTTCCGTCGTCACCATGCGCAGGCGCGCGAACAGCGCCACGACGTTGATGGCGAAGGCGACGAAGAACGGATAGCGCCAGCCCCAGTCGAAGAAGTCGTCGGCGGAGAGATTACCGGCGAAATAGGCGAACAGCGCGCTCGCCACGATCAGGCCGAGCGGCGCGCCGAGCTGCGGCACCATCGCGTACCAGCCGCGCTTGGAGGGCGGCGCGTTCAGCGCCAGGAGCGAAGCCATGCCGTCCCAGGCGCCGCCCCAGGCCAGACCCTGCGCGATACGCGCCAGCGCCAGCAGCCAGATCGCGGCGCTGCCGATGTCGTGATAGCCGGGCAGGAACGCGAGCGCGACGGTGGCGGTGCCGAGCAGAAACAGCGCCGAGACCAGCTTGGCGGTTTTGCCGTACTCGCGATCGACCGTCATGAAAATGACGGTTCCGATCGGCCGGGCCACGAAGGCCAGCGCGAAGATCATGAAGGAATAGAGGGTGCCGGTCAGCTCGCTGGTGAACGGGAACACCAGGCGCGGAAACACGATCACCGAGGCGATCGCGTAGACGAAGAAGTCGAAGAATTCCGAGGTGCGGCCGATGATGACGCCGATGGCGATCTCGCCGGGACTGGCCTGGTCGTGGCCGTGCTCGCCCGAGTGGAGGTCTGCCATTGCGGGGGTCTGTGCCGTCGCCATTCGTGCGCCCTTAACGTCCTGAAAACCAAAGCCGACCGCCCGGCGGGGCGCCAGGCAATCTGCCCCTGTCTGACCCAACATTCCGCACTGCAACATTGGACAAATTGTCCAATGTCCGGATTGCTGCGCCGCAGCTACCCCTTGGGCCCGCAAAGGAAACTCATTCTCATAAGGCTCGGCCCGTGTCCCGTCTCAAGATCCTGGCGCTGCTACCTCTGGCGGCTGCGCTCAGCGGCTGCAACTACGTCGTGCTGGCGCCTGCCGGCGATATCGCAGCGCAGCAGCGCGACCTCGTCATCATCTCCACCGTCCTGATGCTCCTGATCGTCGTCCCCGTGATGGCGCTGACGGTGCTGTTTGCCTGGCGCTACCGCCAGTCCAACACCTCGGCCCGCTACGAGCCGGATTGGGACCACTCGACCAAGCTTGAGCTGGTGATCTGGTCGGCGCCGCTGCTGATCATCATCTGCCTGGGCGCGCTGACCTGGATGGGCACGCATCTGCTCGACCCCTATCGCAACATCGGCCGCATCCATGCGGAACGCGCCGTGGACCAGTCCAAGGCTCCGCTCGTCGTCGATGTCGTCGCGCTCGACTGGAAGTGGCTCTTTATCTACCCCGATTACGGCATCGCCACCGTCAACGAGCTCGCCGCGCCGGTCGACCGCCCGATCAACTTCCACATCACCGCCTCCTCGGTGATGAACTCGTTCTACATCCCCGCACTCGCCGGTCAGATCTACGCGATGCCGGGCATGGAGACGTCGCTCCACGCCGTGATCAACCACGCCGGTACCTACAAGGGTTTTTCGGCGAACTACAGCGGCGCCGGCTTCTCTGGCATGCACTTCAACTTCAAGGGCCTCGACGACAAGGGCTTTGACGCCTGGATCGCGCAGGCCAAATCAGCCGGCGGCTCGCTCGGCCGCGCCGAATATCTCCAGCTCGAAAAGCCGAGCGAGAACGAGCCGGTGCGCCGCTGGGGCACCGTCGATTCCGACCTCTACCGCCTGATCCTCAACATGTGCGTCGAGACCGGCAAGATGTGCCAGAGCGAGATGATGGCGATCGACGCCAAGGGCGGCAACGGCCATGAGGGCCTGAACAACACACTGCCGCTGGCCTACGACAAGTACGCCCGCCGCGGCAGCCCGCTCGGGCCGGAGCCGACCTTCGTCGCCGGCACCTGCACGCCCGATGCGCCGCAGGGCAGGACCACCGCCTCCATCACGGCACCCGCCGACACCGCGCCGCTGCTCGGTGCCGGCCTGAAGCGGCCTATCTTCACGCCGCTGAAGTCCTCGTCCTTCTTCCTCGGACAACGTCCGAAGTCAGACTCCTAAAGAGAGCTCGCATGTCACCTGATCTTCTCAAGCTCATCTTCGGCCGTCTCGGCCTCGATTCGCTGCCGCTGCACGAGCCGATCCTGGTCGGCACCTTCGTGATGGTCGCGCTCGGCGGCGGCGCACTGTTCGCCGGCATCACCTATTTCCGCCTCTGGGGCTATCTGTGGCGCGAGTGGTTCACCACCGTGGACCACAAGCGCATCGGCATCATGTACATGATCCTCGGCATCGTGATGTTGCTGCGCGGCTTCGCAGACGCGCTGATGATGCGCGCACAACAAGCACTCGCGTTCGGCGGCTCCGAAGGCTTCCTCCCCGCCCATCACTATGACCAGGTCTTCACCGCCCATGGCGTGATCATGATCTTCTTCGTGGCGATGCCGCTGGTCACCGGCCTGATGAACTACGTGGTGCCGCTGCAGATCGGCGCGCGCGACGTGTCGTTCCCGTTCCTGAACAATTTCAGCTTCTGGATGACGGTCGGCGGCGCAGTGCTGGTGATGGCTTCGCTGTTCATCGGCGAATTCGCCCGCACCGGCTGGCTGGCCTATCCGCCGCTGTCGAACATCGGCTACAGTCCTGACGTCGGCGTCGACTATTACATCTGGGCGCTGCAGGTCGCAGGCGTCGGCACGACCTTATCCGGCATCAACCTGATCTGCACCATCGTCAAGCTGCGCTGTCCCGGCATGACCATGATGAAGATGCCGGTGTTCACCTGGACCGCGCTCTGCACCAACATCCTGATCGTCGCCTCCTTCCCCGTCCTGACCGTCGTGCTCGCGCTGCTCTCGCTTGACCGCTACGTCGGCACCAACTTCTTCACGAACGATTTCGGCGGCAGCCCGATGATGTACGTGAACCTGATCTGGATCTGGGGTCATCCCGAGGTCTACATTCTGGTTCTCCCCGCCTTCGGCATCTTCTCGGAAGTGACCTCGACCTTCTCCGGCAAGCGGCTGTTCGGCTACACCTCGATGGTCTACGCCACGGTGGTCATCACCATCCTGTCGTACCTGGTCTGGCTGCACCACTTCTTCACGATGGGCTCGGGCGCCAGCGTCAACTCGTTCTTCGGCATCACCACGATGATCATCTCGATCCCGACAGGCGCGAAGATGTTCAACTGGCTGTTCACGATGTATCGCGGCCGCATCCGCTTCGAGCTGCCGATGCTGTGGACGATCGCCTTCATGCTGACCTTCGTGCTCGGCGGCATGACCGGCGTGCTGCTCGCGGTGCCGCCGGCCGACTTCGTCCTGCACAACAGCCTGTTCCTGATCGCGCACTTTCACAACGTGATCATCGGCGGCGTGGTGTTCGGCGCGTTCGCCGGCATCAACTACTGGTTCCCGAAGGCGTTCGGCTTCAAGCTCGATCCGTTCTGGGGCAAGCTGTCGTTCTGGTTCTGGGTCACCGGCTTCTACATGGCCTTCATGCCGCTCTATGTGCTCGGCCTGATGGGCGTGACCCGCCGCCTGCGCGTGTTCGACGATCCGTCCTTGCAGATCTGGTTCGTCATCGCCGCGATCGGCGCCGGCCTGGTCTTCCTCGGCATCCTCTGCATGCTGATGCAGTTCGCAGTCAGCTTCCTCAAGCGCGAGCAGCTCAAGGACGTCACCGGCGATCCCTGGGATGCACGCACGCTGGAATGGGCGACCTCCTCGCCCCCGCCGGACTACAACTTCGCCTTCACCCCCGTCGTTCACGACAATGACGCGTGGTGGGACATGAAGAAGCGCGGCTATCAGCGTCCGCTCTTGGGGTTCAAGCCGATCCACATGCCCAGCAGCACCGGCACCGGCATCATCCTCGCCGGCCTCGCCACCGCGATGGGATTCGGCCTGATCTGGTACATCTGGTGGCTTGCCGCCATGAGCTTCATCGCGATGCTCGCCGTCGGCATCGGTCACACCTTCAACTATCACCGCGACTTCGACATCCCGGCCGACGACGTCATCCGGACCGAGGACGCGCGCACCAAACTGCTCGCCGGAGCCAAGTAAATGACTGTCGCTGTCAATCCTACCCAAACCGGCGAGCCGGTCTTCTATCTCGCCGACGAACACCCGCATCCGGAAGGCTACAGCACCCCGCTCGGCTTCTGGATCTACCTGATGAGCGACTGCCTCATCTTTGCGATGCTGTTCGCTGCCTTCGGCGTGCTCGGCGGCAACTACGCCGCCGGCCCGGCCCCGAAGGACCTGTTCGAGCTGCCGCTGGTCGCGGTGAACACCTCGATGCTGCTGCTGTCGTCGATCACCTATGGCTTTGCCATGCTGACGATGCAGCAGAACAAGATCGCCCAGACCCAGATGTGGCTGGCGATCACCGGCCTGTTCGGCCTCGCCTTCATCGGCATCGAGCTCTCCGAGTTCGCCCACATGATCCATGAAGGGGCGACCCCGCAGCGCAGCGCCTTCCTGTCCGCGTTCTTCACGCTGGTCGGCACCCACGGTCTGCACGTCTCCTGCGGCCTGATCTGGCTGGTGACGCTGATGGTGCAGGTCTGGAAGTTCGGCCTGATCGAAGCCAACCGCCGCCGCCTGATGTGCCTGTCGATGTTCTGGCACTTCCTGGACGTGGTCTGGATCGGCGTCTTCACCTTCGTCTATCTCCTGGGAGTTCTGCGATGAACACCGATACCCACGCCGCCCACGCGGACGGCCATCACCACGGCGACGACCACGCCCACGGCACGTTCTCGACCTACATGCTCGGCTTCGTGCTCTCGGTCGTGCTGACCGCGATCCCGTTCTGGCTGGTGATGAGCGGCGCGCTGCCGAGCAAGCAGATCACCGCGCTCGTCATCATGGCCTTCGCTGTCGTGCAGATCGTCGTGCACATGATCTACTTCCTGCACATGAACACCAAGTCCGAGAACGGCTGGAGCATGATGGCGCTGATCTTCACCATCGTCATGGTGGTGATCGCGCTGTCCGGTTCGCTGTGGGTGATGAACCACCTCAACAGCAACATGATGCCGATGCACCAGATGACGGGAATGAAGTGAGCGCGACTCCGGAGTGAGCAAGGCTTGGAAGTGAGCAAGGCTTGAACGTGAGCAAGGCTTGGACCGTGACAGGCAGGGACAAGGGCGCGCGCCGCAAGGCTGCGCGTCCGCGCCTGTGGCTCACGGTCCTCTCGCTCACGGCCTTTGCACTTCTGATCGCACTCGGCGTCTGGCAGATCGAACGGCGCGCCTGGAAGCTGGCGCTGATCGACCGCGTCGAGCAGCGCGTCCATGCCCCGGCCCAGCCGATCCCGTCGCCCGCGGCCTGGCCGACCGTCTCCACCGCAAACGACGAATACAGGCACGTCAGCCTCACGGGACGCTTCCTGAATGACCGCGAGACGCTGGTTCAGGCCGTCACCGAGGAAGGCCCCGGCTATTGGGTGCTGACGCCGCTTCAGCGCGGCGACGGCACGCTCGTCCTGGTCAATCGCGGCTTCGTGCCGTCCGAGCGGCGCGACGCATCGACGCGACAGAGCGGCAATCCGGACGGGCAGGTCGAGATCACGGGCCTGCTCCGCATGACGGAGCCGAAGGGCGGATTCTTGCGGAACAACGTGCCCCAGCACAACCGCTGGTACTCGCGGGATGTCGCCGCGATTGCGGCAGCCCGCGGCCTCCACGATGTCGCGCCGTTCTTCATCGATGCCGACGCCGGATCACAAACCACCGGCGGCCCGATCAGCGGATTGACCGTGATCAGCTTTCCCAATAACCACCTGATCTACGCGCTGACGTGGTTTGCCCTGGCTTTCATGCTGGCCGGTAAACTTTTCGTCACATTCGGCGGCGGGCTGTTCCGCCGCAAGCGCTTCGTCCACGAACCGGCCGGCGGCTCGGATGCCACCGCCCGCAGGACGGGATCAGATGCTGGAACGATCGTCGAATCTACCTGACGACGGAATGACGCATGACGCCGTCACGCTGCAATCGCAGGCGGACGCGCGCAGCGAGCTGATCGGCGTTGCGCCGACCGACGACGAGACCAACCGCAAGAACATGGCGCTGCTGATCCAGCTGCGCTGGACCGCGGTGGTCGGGCAGATCGTGACCATCGGCGGCGTGCATTTCGGCCTGGGTATCCCCCTGCCATTGGAACGGATGGGCGCGGTGATCGGCGCGCTGCTGCTGCTCAACGCCTCCAGCCTCGTCTGGGTGCGCCATCGCGCCGCGATCACCAACAACGAGCTGCTGGTCGCCTTGATGCTCGATGTCGCCGCACTGACGGCGCAGCTCTACCTCAGCGGCGGCGCCACCAATCCCTTCACCTCGCTGTTCCTGCTCCAGGTGACGTTGGGCGCGGTGCTGCTTAATGCCCGCTCGACCTGGTCGCTGGTCGCACTGACCTGCGCGAGTTTCATATGGCTGACCATGGCCTACCGGCCGCTCGACCTGCCGCCGAACCCGATCAGCGAGGCCTACAGTCTCACCGTAACAGGCATGCTGCTGGGCTTCGTCCTCAACGCCGTGCTGCTGGTCGTGTTCGTCACCCGGATCAACAGGAATTTGCGCGAGCGCGATGCGCATCTGGCGGCACTGCGCCAGCATGCGGCCGAGCAGGACCACATCGTCCGCATGGGCCTGCTCGCCTCCGGCGCGGCGCATGAGCTCGGCACGCCACTCGCCTCGCTGTCGGTCATCCTCAGCGACTGGCGCCGCATGCCCGATCTCGCCGCCGATCAGGAACTTGCCGAGGATCTCGCGGAGATGGAAACCTCTCTGCAACGCTGCAAGACCATCGTGACGGGCATCCTGGTGTCGGCGGGCGAAGCGCGCGGCGAAGGCTCCTCGCCGACGACGGTGACGGCCTTCGTCACCGCGCTGGTGAACGAGTGGCGCGACGCACGCTCGGCCCGCACGCTCTATTTCGTCAACACGTTCGGCGAGGACGTCGCGATCGTCTCTGACATCGCGCTGAAGCAAGTGATCTTCAACGTGCTCGACAATGCCTATGAGGTCTCGCGCGAATGGGTGGAGCTGCTGGCCGAGCGCGAGGGCGACAATCTCGTGCTGTCGATCAGCGATCGCGGCCCGGGCTTTGCGCCGGAGATGCTGGCGCAGCTGGGAAAACCCTATCACTCGAGCAAGGGCCGCGCCGGCGGCGGGCTCGGCCTGTTCCTGGTGGTGAACGTCGTGCGCAAGCTCGGCGGCAGCGTGACCGCCGAGAACCACAGGAAGCGCGGCGCCACCGTCCGCCTGACGCTGCCGCTCGCAACGCTCGCGATCGGAGGAAATTTTGACGCCTGACCGTTCGCTCATCGTCGTCGAGGACGATGCCGGCTTCGCGCGCACGCTGAAACGCTCATTCGAGCGCCGCGGCTATGACGTTGTCCTCGCAGCTTCGATCGAAGAGGTGCGGAAGGTGCTGGAGGAGCGATCCTTTGGACACGCGGTGGTCGATCTCAAGCTCGGTGGCGCCTCGGGCCTCGCCTGCGTCGAGCTGCTGCACACGCATGATCCGGAGATGCTGATCGTGGTGCTGACCGGCTTTGCCAGCATCTCCACCGCCGTCGAGGCGATCAAGCTCGGCGCCTGCCACTACCTGGCAAAGCCGTCGAACACCGACGATATCGAAGCCGCCTTCAACAAGGCCGAAGGCAACGCCGAAGTCGCCCTCGATGCGCGGCCGACATCGATCAAGACGCTGGAATGGGAGCGCATCCACCAGACGCTGATCGAGACCGATTTCAACATCTCGGAAGCGGCAAGAAGGCTGGGCATGCACCGCCGCACGCTGGCAAGGAAGCTCGAGAAGCGGCCGGTGAAGTGAGCCTAGGACGACGCCGTGGCGAGCTTGCCGACCTCGGAGAGAAGCAACTTCAGGATCGGGGATTTATTCGCCTTGTGATAGGCGACAACGAGATCGAGCTTGGGTGCTTCACCCCGCACCGGCCGGGTGGTGATCGTCTCCGGCAGATATCGCTTCGTGTAGGCCGGCAGCATCATGACGCCGCGCGTGGACGCGATCATGGAGATCGCGTGAACGACATTGTGGACTTCGCGGTCGGGCTTGAGGTCGATTCCGGTCCGGCTGAAATAATCCAGAACGATACGGCGAACCGCGGGAGCGGATTTGGACGGTAGGTAGAAGGTCTCGTCCCTGATCTCCTCGGGCGCCACCGCGGCTTGCGATGCCAGCCGATGGTCGCTCGGAAAGACGAAGACCAGCGGATCGGTGCGCACGCGCCGGCAGACCAGATCTTCCATGTGCTCCTCCGGCCGGATGAAGGCAGCATCGAGCTTTCGCCGCATCAGGGCCTTGGCAAGCGAGGGCGAATAATCGCTCGACAGGCGGATATCGATGCCGGGAAATGCGTCGCGCAGAATGCGATCCACCTCGGGCAGCAGGTCGATTTCGGCGCCCGACAGAAAGCCCAACGAGAAAGCGGGCTGCGGGGGCTGCGCGGCACGGAGCGCCGCTTCCTTGGCAGCCTCCGCCTGAAGCAGCGCCATTCTGGCGTGCTCGAGAAAGGCCTTGCCGGCCGCCGTCAGCGCGATGCCTTGGGCGCTGCGGTTCATCAAGGGAACGCCGACCTCCCGTTCGAGATCCCGGATTTGCCGGCTGAGCGACGGTTGCGACGTGTGCAGCTTCTGCTCGGCCGCAACAGTCAAACTGCCTGCATCGGCAACGGCGACGAAATAGCGGAGATGCCGAAGCTCCATCGCGATCTCCCATATCTCGCAGGCATGGGGCCAGCTTACAAAGTCTTTTTCCAGGCGGCCAGCTGCCCGTATAGCCGGCGTGAACGAGGTCTGCCTGGCAGGCAGAGGCGCACGGGAGCGAGCTTCACATGCTCAAGAGCATTCAAACGTCTCTGCTGATCCTGGCACTGGCGGGATCTGGCGAAGCGGCTGCGCAATCCTCCAACACGCAGGCAAAGGCAAACAACATGGAACTGGATGTGACAGGATTGAAGCAGGCGTTGCTCGGCGACTGGGAAAGCATCGCACCGGAGGTGCGCCCGAGCGCGGCGAAGAACGCCGATGGCACGCTCAAGCCGTTCTATCTCAAGCGGGCCTTCAAATATCTCCCCTCCGACCGTTTCGAGCTCGAGATCGTCAACTCGGCCGATCCCTACAGCGCCGTGCCGCTCGCGCGGATCAGGATTGGCGGCCATATGCTGTGGAGGGGTGCGCATCCCATCGCTCCGGGCGCGCAGAAGGTCGACTTCGTTGCCGACGAGACCTACGAGGTTACGCCGCTGGCACAGGGATTTGCCGATGTGCTCAACAAGGTCGCCGCGGTCGGATATGCACCGTGGGCCGTAGGCGCGCCTCAGAGCATCTTCGGCAAGACCTTCGCTCCCTTCGGTCTCGCCGAGGCCACGAACTTCATGGAATATGATCTCGTCTATCTCAGGGGCGACCTCCTGTTCTGGGGCGCCCGCAACATCGACGGCCGTGGCTTTGACAC
This sequence comes from Bradyrhizobium sp. 613_E4_N2_2, assembly GCF_052075995.1. Classification (NCBI taxonomy): domain Bacteria; kingdom Pseudomonadati; phylum Pseudomonadota; class Alphaproteobacteria; order Hyphomicrobiales; family Nitrobacteraceae; genus Bradyrhizobium; species Bradyrhizobium sp. 613_E4_N2_2. Next base: position 705,847 of record NZ_CP197234.1, on the reverse strand, counting down.
CGAGCAGAACCGGCCGACCAATTTGCAGATTCCGCTGATCAGGAAGTGACTCGAGACAAGTTCGTCACACTCTCCCTCGACGCGATGCCCCCGACACGGGGCCTGAACACCCGTGGCCGTGCGAACGCACGGGTTGCACCGTCGCAAAGCCTGATCCACTCAAAACAAAAAAGCCCGGCCAACCAGCCGGGCTTTTGATTGCTTGCGATCGACGCTGCGAGACGCTTACGCGGCCTCGTCGGCGACGGCGGTATCGTCGCCATCGGTATCACCGTCGGCATCCGCCTCGCCCTCGCCGTCGGCGGCTTCCGCCTTGGCGTTGGTGCGGCGCGGGCTCTTGGCGAGCTGGGCCTCGATCTCCTTGACCGCTTCGGTCTCGGTCGAGTGCTGCACAACCGCGATCTCGCGGGAGAGACGATCGAGCGCCGCTTCATAGAGCTGACGTTCAGAGTACGACTGCTCGGGCTGCGACTCGGAACGGTAGAGGTCGCGCACGACTTCCGCGATCGCGACGATGTCGCCCGAATTGATCTTTGCTTCGTATTCCTGGGCGCGGCGCGACCACATGGTGCGCTTGACGCGGGCACGGCCCTTCAGCGTCTCCAGCGCCTTCTTCACCAGCGCGGGGTCGGACAGCTTGCGCATGCCGACGTTCGCAACCTTGGCGGTCGGCACGCGCAGCGTCATCTTGTCCTTGATGAAATTGATGACGAACAGCTCGAGCTTCGCACCGGCGATCTCCTGCTCCTCGATGGCCAGGATCTGGCCAACGCCGTGAGCGGGATAGACGACGAATTCGTTGGCCTTGAAGCCCTGGCGCTGGGTCACGACCTTCTTTTCCTCGACCTTCGGCGCGGGTGCAGCAGCCTTCACGGCCGGCTTCGCAGCAGCAACGGGGGCTTTGGCAGGGGCGGCAGCAACAGGAGCCTTCGGAGCAACGGGCTTGGCAGCGGAAGCCTTGGCAGCAGCAGGCTTGGCAACGGTCGCTTTCGCGGCCGGTTTGGCAGTCTTGTGAGGCATTGCGCTTCTTTTGTTCTTCGAGGACTTTGCAGCCGGTGCCTTAGTCGCGGTCCGACCCTTGGATGCGCTACGGCTGGCCGCGGCGACTTTTTTGGCCTCCTTATGGGAAGCCCTCGCTGAAGTACTCTTTTTACGCGTTTTCTGTGACACAGCCTGCGCGCGGAAACTGCCACGCCCCTGTTCGACATTTGGTTTCACGGGAACCCAACGGGGCCAACTGGGCTGACGGGGTTCAGCTTAATGTGCTCAATATAGCACATTTCCCGCAAAAATCAATGATTTAGGGGTCTTGAGGGCTGGTTTTCGGCGCTGACGAAGGTATTAGGGTTAAGTTTGGGCGAGAATTAGTCTCCCGAGCCCGGGTTCGAAGAAAAATATTTCTCGAACTTGCCTTCCTGGCCGTCGAATTCCTTCGCGTCGGGGGGTGATTCTTTCTTCTGGGTGATGTTTGGCCAGCTTTTGGCGTAGTCGGCATTGACCTGGAGCCACTTTTCCAGGCCCGGTTCCGTGTCCGGCTTGATGGCGTCGGCAGGGCATTCCGGCTCGCACACGCCGCAGTCGATGCATTCGTCAGGATGGATGACGAGCATGTTCTCGCCCTCGTAGAAACAGTCGACCGGGCAGACCTCGACGCAGTCGGTATACTTGCACTTGATGCAGGCTTCAGTGACGACGTAAGTCATCCAACGCTCCGAAAAGCTCTTTTAAAAGTCGCGGCTTGCGTAGCGCGGATGGCCCGGCGCCGCAAGGTCGGGAACGGCCGATCATGACGGCTTTGCGCTTTGATCGGCCAAGAAATGAACTCAAAGCGCAATTAATTGCGCTTCGCTTCGCTCAGCTCCTCGTAGAGCACGCGGGCCGAGGCGGCATCGCCGCGGCGCTCGTTGAAAGCGGTTACTTTCAGCACGCGCACGGTGCGATCGAGCGCGATGGTGATCACGTCGCCGATCTTGATCGCATGGCCCGGCGACTTCTCGCGTGTGCCGTTGATGCGAACGTGGCCGGACTCAACGAGCTCGGCCGCGGAGGTGCGCGCCTTCACCACCCGCGCGTGCCACAGCCATTTGTCGAGGCGCTGCCGCTCGCTCGTGGGATCACTCCTTGCGACCGGACAGCTGCTCTTTCAGCGCAGCGAGCTTTGCAAAGGGCGAATTCGGATCGGCCGGACGATCGCGCTCGCGCGGGTTCGCGCTCGAGGCGTAAGGGCGCAGCGAGGGACCGCCCTGACGGTCGCGGCCCTTGTCGCGGTCACGGCCGCGATTGTCGCGGCCCTTGTCGCGATCTCCGCCGAACTTGCCCTTGTTGCGATCGCGATCCTTGTTGTCGCGATCCTTGCCCTCGAAGCGGCGGTTCTTGTCGTCGCGTCCCTCTTGGCGCGGTGCGCCTTCGGCACCACCCTCGCGGGGCTTGCGGAAATCCCTGGCCCCATCTCTGCGATGACCGCCGCCATGACGATGGCGCTCATTGCGCTTCTCGCCGTCGGCTGACTGCGCGGCCTCGCCTTCGGCAGGGGCGGCGCCAGCTTCGGCACCGGCCTGCTGCGGGCGCTGATTGTGGTGACGCTGGTGGCGATGGCGCTCGTGGCGCGGCTTGCGATCGTCGTGACGGCCGCCGGGACGCCAGACCTCGACGAGCTCGGGCTCGGCAGGCGCAGCGGCAGCCTCGACTGGCGCGGCGGCATCGGCGGATGCGGCGGCTTCCGTTGCAGCGGCCTCGGCAGGAGCGGCTTCCACCGCCTCGGTGGGCGCAGCAGCCTCTTCCGCCGGCGGCGCGATGCCGGGGGCATCCTCGGGCGTGACGGGGGCATCAGGCGATGCTTCGAGCGCCGGCTCCTCGTGCGCGGGCTCGTCGTGCTGCTCCATGCCGGGCGCGTCTTCGACGGTGACGGGCTCGGCGGCGGCTTCGATCGCGGTGTCCGCGCTTGCGGCGGCATCATCGGTCGCAGTCGGTTCAGTCGGAGCCTCTGCGCTTGCTTCGGCAGCCGGCGTCTCCGCGACAGCAGCCACCGGCTTCGGCGGCAGCGGCGCACGCTTCTCCATGCGATAGCCGAGCGCGCGCAGCACCGAGGCGAAATCCTCGCCGGCCGAACCGGTGAGCGAGGTCATCGCCTGCGTCACCACAAAGCTGCGGCCGTCGAACGCGCCGGCGGGCTTTTCGCCGGGCGAGTTCTCGCGCCAGGCCAGCGCCGGGCGGATCAGATCGGCAAGGCGCTCCAGAATGTCGACGCGCACCGCTCGCTCGCCGGCCTGCTTGTAGCCGAGCACGCGATAGGCATCGCGCGGCAGCTGCTTGTCGACCGGGAACGAGGTGCGGCCCGACGAGGCCAGATGCTGCGCGCCCGAGAGCGAGGACAGATCGACATTGTCCTGCTTCAGCGCCCACAGCAGTGCGGCCAGCGCGCGTCCGGCGGGCTTCAGCAGGCCGGGGAAATAGATGTGATAGGCGCCGAAACGGACGCCGTATTTGCGCAACACGGCGCGCGAGGGCTGGTCGAGATCCTTCAGCTCGTTGGCGATCTTGGGACGCTCGAGCACGCCGAGCGCCTCGACCAGCTGATAGGCGATGCCGCGGGCAATGCCGGTGACGTCCTCGGCCTTCGACAGCTCGAACATCGGCCCGAGCAGCTTTTCGATATGCGTCTTGAGCCAGAGCTCGAGCCGGGCCTGCACCTTCTCACGCGGCGCACCGGTGAGGCGCTCGTCGGAGATGATGCGAATGCGCGGATGCAGCGCCTCCTCCGCGGCAGACAGGCGCGCCACGGCGTCGCCGGTCCAGCGGATCGTGCCTTCCGAGGTCAGCACGAACTGATCGTCCGGCGCATTGCCCAGTTTTTCGGCGCGCGCGTTGATCTCGCCGGCGAGCACCGCTTGCGCTGCAGCCTGCAAGGCTTTCGCATCGGAGCCTGCTTCCGCCGCATCCGGTGCAAAGGTGAAGCCATCGAGGCGGCCGATGACATGGCCTTCGACGATGACTTCGCCGGTCTTGCCGATTTCAGTATTCAAGCTCGTGTTCTCCCGCAGGCGGCGCATCAATACACTGGTCCGGCGATCAACGAAACGCTCAGTCAAGCGTTCATGGAGCGCATCCGATAATTTATTTTCGACCTCGCGGGCGATCCCCTGCCAGCGTTCGGGGTCTTTCAGCCAGTCCGGGCGGTTGGCGACGAAGGTCCAGGTGCGGATCTGGGCGATCCGGGCCGACAGCGTGTCGATGTCGCCGTCGATGCGGTCGGCCTGGTCGACCTGGGCCGCGAACCAGGAATCGGGGATGCAGCCCTTCTGCATCAGGAAGCCGTAGAGCGTGGTGACGAGCTCGGCATGGGCGGCCGGCGACAGTTTTCGGTAATCGGGGACCTGGCAGGCCTCCCACAGCCGTTCCACCGCCGCCTTGCCATGCGCGATATCGCGCACCTCGACGTCGCGGGCGGCGTGGTCGAGCACGCGCATGTCCTCGGCGATCGGCGCGCGCGTCAGAGCCTCATGGCCGGGCGACTGGTTCAGGGACACCTGGAGCGCGCCGAGGGAGGCGAAATCCAGCTTCGCATTGCGCCATTGCAGCATCTTCACGTTGTCGAAGGTGTGGTTCTGCAGCGCGTTGACGAGCTCGGGCTCGAACGGCCCGCAGCGGCCCGTCGTCCCGAAAGTACCGTTGCGGGTGGCGCGCCCGGCGCGGCCGGCGATCTGCGCGAATTCGGCCGGCGTCAGCCGGCGGAACTGGTAGCCGTCGAACTTGCGGTCGGAGGCGAAGGCGACGTGGTCGACGTCGAGATTGAGGCCCATGCCGACGGCGTCGGTGGCGACGAGGTAGTCGACGTCGCCGTTCTGGAACATCTCCACCTGCGCATTGCGCGTGCGGGGCGAGAGCGATCCCAGCACCACGGCCGCGCCGCCATGCTGGCGGCGGATCAGTTCGGCGATGGCGTAGACCTCGTCTGCGGAGAAGGCGACGATGGCGGTGCGGCGCGGCTGGCGCGTGATCTTGCGGTCGCCGGCGAATTCCAGCTGCGACAGGCGCGGCCGCGTGATCATGGACACGCCGGGCAGCAGCCGCTCGATGATCGGGCGCATCGTGGCCGCACCCAACAGCAGCGTCTCGTCGCGGCCGCGGCGGTTGAGGATGCGGTCGGTGAAGACGTGGCCGCGCTCCAGGTCAGACGCGATCTGGACCTCGTCGACGGCAAGGAAGGAGACGTCGAGATCACGCGGCATCGCCTCGACGGTCGACACCCAGTAGCGCGGGTTCTTCGGCTTGATCTTCTCCTCGCCCGTGATCAGCGCGACGGCCTCGCTGCCGACCCGTGCGGCGATCTTGTTGTAGACCTCGCGCGCGAGCAGCCGCAGCGGCAGCCCGATCACGCCAGAGGGATGCGCGAGCATCCGCTCGATGGCGAGATGGGTCTTGCCGGTGTTGGTCGGCCCGAGCACTGCAGTGACGCCCGCGCCAGGTGCGCGCTCGGAGGCGAAGGGGGAGGAAGAGAAGGCCATGTCTGGGGATTAGGTAGTGGCGATTTGGGCGAATGTCAGTGCTGTTTTAGGGTGTGTTGAGGGCTGGGAGGTGTCGGCCATGTCTCCGAACGCTACGCTGCAGCCAAGCATTCCGCTGTCATGCCCCGGCTTGCCCGGGGCATCCAGTACGCCGCGGCTTGTCCGCTCAACCACAACGGCCTCGGCGTACTGGATCGCCCGGTCAAGCCGGGCGATGACACCGAGCGTGTGGGAGCGCGCTCCCCAAACCTCGCGCAACTGTCTCACTTTGCGACGCTTTTCCCGTTGGCTTTAAGCTTCGGAACGACTCTAGAACGAATCGCGGCCGAATCGCTGACTCCCGCTGAAGCCTGTTCCGTTCACGCCACATGTCGCGGGACTCTTATTGGTTGTGCACTAGATGGAGTTTTGCCCTGCCGCACAAGCGGCGTTTCGACGACCGGTTCCTTAAAATTGGGGACGGCGCGGAGTCGAATCAGAATCGAGGAGGAGTCAAATGGATTCCAGTGTGGCTGGCCCCCAAACTCATTTTCGCGAAAACAACCCCATGCACAGTAGACATGCCGTTGAAAGAATTACATTTTTTCCAGCCAAATCGCCTCCCCGTCATCCTGAGGTGCGAGTGGCGCGGTGCGCAGCGTCGCGCCGGGAGCCTCGAAGGATGGACGGCCCGCATGTGGCGGCGAGCACGGATATTCCCTGCGGGAACAGCCGGGCTGTCGCCCTTCGAGGGCCGCTGAAGAAGCGGCCACCTCAGGGTGACGGTCTCTAAGGGGGAATGCGCGGCTAAAGCCTTACTGCGTCTTGGCGACCTTTGGCGGCTGGGCTGAGGTGATGAAGCTGGTCGCTTCCAGCATGGCCGGGCCGAGCGGCGTCGGCACTTTCAGCCAGAACGGGACCAGGATGCGCGTGCCCGCGACGGGGGCGAAGGCGATCTCGATGTTGCGCTGGGCGGCGAGGTATTTGATCACGGGGCGATCGGGGATGTAGCCCGCCACGGGGACGAAATAGAGCGCGCAGACCACGACCGGGCCCCTGTAGCCCTTCTCCGCCTTCACGCTCTCCATGCGCTTGAAATCGAGTTTCAGCTCGTAGCGCATGCGGCCGTCGAACACGGGTGCTGCGTTGTGGCAGGCGTCGGGCGTCACGGGGTCGCCGGTGCCGGGCACGCGCAGCAGCGAGGCCGTCATCGGATCCCAGACGCCGCGGCGATGCGCGTCGGTGACGACGATGCGGTCGGCATCGACAGGCGGCTCCGGCACGATGCCGAACTCCTTCACATTGCCCTTGTCGAGCGTGATGCGGATCTCTTCGGTCTTCTTCGAGGTGGTGGTGGAGGCCTGGTAGCCGGTCGCGACCAGCGCGCCGTTGACCACCCGACCTTGCGAGGCGCCGGTGCCGGACCCGCCCGCGAATGATTTCAGCAGCCCCGTGGTGCCGCCGGAGGCCGCGGCCGCGAACACGTCGTCCCCGATATCGATGTTCCAGGCGCCCTTGCCGACGGGAATGCCCGCCAGCGTCGCCTCATACTGCGCCTCGAGCTTGCCCTGCGCCGCCACGGGCTCCGCGCCCCACGCCACGACGAGCCCGCAAAAAGCTGCGAAGGCCAGCCGGCCGGCAGAGCGCGGGCTGGCTGAGCGCTGACTGACCAAGCCTTGGAGCCAAAGTCGGGGGGATGTGAGCACGAACAATCCAATCGGGGCGCGAACGGTTGTTACTTAAGCCAAAAACCGCGGCAAACAATGTGTCCGGGCGCGGAGGCATGCGGAACTCCATTTGATACTTCGGGGGTGAATACGCCCTTTATGTGATGGTAAGGCACTTCAATCATTGCCGTTTTGGTGATCGGGGGTGTGTCAGGGACGCGCACCTCGCCCCGCCCATTCCGCTGTCATGCCCCGCTTGACCGGGGCATCCAGTACGCCGTAGCCCCTCGGCTCCAGCCGCTCCGCCGCGGAGTACTGGATCGCCCGGTCAAGCCGGGCGATGACACCTGTTGTGGGGGATGCCGCGGAGCATGAATCCCCGCCCAAAAACTTGACGTCCCGTCCCTTCCCCCCTATACGTCCGCCCGCTCCCTGCAAGGACACAGAATTAGCCCCCGTGGCGCCCAGAATGGCGGCCGCAAATCGTTTGGGGGACAGAAGAGGATTTCTACCATGTCTCGCCGCTGCGAACTGACGGCCAAGGGCCCCCTCGTCGGCCACAAGGTCAGCCACTCCAACATCAAGACCAAGCGCCGCTTCCTGCCGAACCTCGTCAACGTGACGTTCATCAGCGAAGCGCTCGGCCGCAACGTGCGCCTGCGCGTCTCCACCAACGCGGTCAAGAGCGTCGACCACAATGGCGGCCTCGACCCCTTCCTGCTCAAGGCCAAGGCCGACGTCCTGTCGCCGCGCGCCCTCGAGCTGAAGCGCGCCATCCAGAAGAAGGTCGGCCCGACGGCCGCGCCGGCGAAGAAGGCCAGCTAATCCAATTTTGAAATCGGGCGGGGGCTAAGTTGCGTCGCGTGGCGTAGGCTTAGCCAGTAGAGTTTTGCGTCGCGGCCGGATCGAAAGATCCGGCCGTTTTTGTTTGGGGGCGCTCGCCGACCCACCAATGAGCCCGTTGAACAGTGGCTAACTCCAACCAAGCTAATTTCGCCGATTGAACAACGCGTGCGGAATCGTAGATGATGATATTTCGTGTCCTGCGGACACAACTCAACCGTTGCGCTAGTCCATGAACCACCTACTTGCGATCGATCTCTTTTCAGGGTGCGGCGGCTTACTTGCACAACCAAGTCATGAGTGCTTGGAAATCGAGTGTTTTCAGCGGGGGCGGCCAAAACTTGGAAAATGTCTTGGAGCGTGCTTGCGAGTCGAAAATCATGATCCGACACTTCGTCCGGGTCGGTTAAAAGACCAGCGCTCAGTCGCGCTATATGCTCGGCAATTCGACTGATGTCACCTTGGCGATGCTTCGTAGGATCGCTTTTTGTCTGAATGGCTGCCGAGCCTAAATCAATTGCCACGGCCCGAATCGATGAATCGATGGCATCCGCGCGATAGCTATCCTTCTTGAGCTTCTCAACGATGATATTTCCAGCGTGCAGATCATTGTGAAAGACCTGCTTGTGCTCCAGCTCTTCTCGAAGGCGCAGCAGGTCAATTGCAATTTGAGCCGCCACCGCGGCCGTAACTCGCTCTTTCTTGTCAAAGTAGCCCTCAAGCAAGGGGCCGTCGACGAAAGCAAGCTCTGCAACACAGCAAGGTAAGATATCGCGCCCAAACATGACGTCGACGGACTCTTGCATGTCTCGAATCTTGACAAGATGCTCGGTTCCTTCCGCAACGTCGCGGTGGAGCAGACATTCTTCCTCAAAGTTCTTTCCGGCAAAGAACTCATAGAAGGCTTTCGGCGTGACCTTCAGAACCGATTTATTTCGTAGTCCTGTCTTACGTTCGGCAACGTACGTGGCGGCATAGAAGCCCCGTCCCAGCGGCCGCAAGATTCGGTACTGCCCAATTTCGGATGGAGGCTCGCTCAAGGGGAAGCCATATGGACGACCGCATGTCGGACAAGGATCTTCCAATGAGCTGTCACGGTAGGTTGCGGCAGGGCAGAAGAAACAGCAATAGCTAGGCACGGACAAATTCCTCTATGCCAGAAGAGTGATTTAGGAGGTCGACAGCTTTAAAGCACGCCTTGAGCGACTGCTGATAGTGCTCCCATGTCTGCTTTTTTTCCGATCGCACAGTTGCTAGCAATTCACCGGCAGCGACATAAGCGCCCGGTCTCTGTCGAAGGCGGACACCAAGTTCGTCCGGAAATTGTGCGTTATTTCGCTTGTTGGCCGAGACGATCGCTGTACGTAAGCCGAGGAGGTCAATTGAAAGAAATCCGTCGCGATCGGCTCGGACTTCATGTTGGATGGCTTGAGCCAGTGTGTCGGTTCTCTCATAGAACGATCTCTCCGAACCACCCTGAGCTTCGACGTTCTCAAAAAACAGTTTGGCAAGTGTCCCTTTGGATATCGCGGCGGGTGGGTGTAACGCAGCGACATGAGCCGCCATAAGATGACAATGGTCCAAGTGCTCTTTGAGCCAGGTATCAGCTCGTTCTTCAAAAATTAGCCTTAGAGCTAAAAGAGATTCCCCTCGGCCGATGTAAGGTTGATACGGAACGCGCGCATCGCTCAATGCTGCAACCGCAGCTATTCCGGCGATGCGTGCAGCGCCGCAGAACAGATCAGCCGTGTGCCGGGCCGCGCAGAAATCTCCTCCAAAGTTGCCGTGCGGCGCGACACGGACGTCCAGGCCAGCCAGACTCAAGCCACAGGCAATCTTTTTGGCTAAGATACTTGCTGCGGCGAGTGCGGGTAGCCCCAGCGCTGGCGTGACTCTGATCAATTCGGATGACCTTTCGCGAACGACCACGTTTCTTCTGAATGGTTTCGCTCAGTGGTATGTGCGAAAGGGATTCAACTTTGAGATCGGGCTAACTGGCTCAAAGATGGAAGCAGTGGCTGCCGCAGCACTGTCCTCGATCTGTAAAGTAACGCAATGCTGGTACGTCCGCCCCGCGAAGTTTGACGCCGCAAGATTTACGAAGGGTACGGGTGCTACTCGCCACTTTAGGCTTACGGTAAACGAGGTCGCCACTGATCTCACTAAACCAGATGCAAATACAAAAACCATCAACCCGCACGACGTCAGCTAATTTCCCGGCATCCATCGCCCCGACACCATTACCGGGAGAGGCATACCGTGGAGCCTGAGCACAAGACCTAACCCAAAGCCGACCACAAACCCGAGCCGAGAAGCCTCGTCATCTGCTGTGACGGCACCAGCAACGAGATTTCGGAGAACGTCTCCACGTCCTGAAAGCTCTATCGCTGCCTGCGCAAGACGGGCAAGACACAGCCGCGCGCGTTAACCGTCCGTTAACCAACGCAGCCTAGCCTGCGGTAATCGTCCAGCCATCATTAGCTCGAAATGCCTTCCCGGTTCGCTCCAGGAGAAGCGCCAATGTGCGTTGCGTTGTTGACGTATGCCGATCTCAGTGCCCGGCTCAATATCTCGCGCGAGGCCGCTCGTGCCCTGGCGAGACGTCGCCGTTTGCCGCGCTCGCGGTCGGAGGACGGCAAGGCCCTGGTGAGCGTCGATCTCTCCGAACTCCGCTACACGCCCCGCCCGCGGCGGGCCCGCCGGGCGGACCCCCTCGATGCCTCCCTGGCAAAAGTCGAGACATTGGAGCCATTTCCGTTCCGACGAGATCGGAACGGGGCTCCAGATTCCTGTTCTGACGCGTTTTCCTTGCGCGAACCGGTACCCACTTCGCTCGAAAACGCTATGGAGACCGAAGCATTGAAGGCGGAGATCGCGCGGCTCGAAGCCCTCGCAGCCGGCGCCAGGTTAGTTTTCGAGCGCGAGCGCGAGCGCGCCGATCGCCTTGCCGTCGAGCTGCTGCAGGCGGCCGCCGAGACGGCGGCAGCCAATGCGTGGGCGGCACGACTGGAAGACGAAGTGGCGGACTTACGGACCGGTCGCCAGGCTGGCGGCGCGACCGCGGGACAAGCCGCACGTCGATTGGGACATCTGGCCGCGGCCATCGTGGGCGCAGACCGCGCGGCTCGCAGATAGCACTCGAACCCTTCTCCATCCCGGCCTGCCGGAGCAATCGCGAGGACAGAATGACTGGCATGACCGATATTCACGAGATGAAGGCGCGCATTGTCGTATTCGGGGTCGGCGGCGCCGGCGGCAATGCCGTCAACAACATGATCACATCCGGGCTGCAGGGGGTCGACTTCGTCGTCGCCAATACCGACGCGCAGGCGCTTGCGATGTCGAAGGCGCCGCGCCTGATCCAGCTGGGCACCCAGGTCACCGCAGGCCTCGGCGCCGGCTCCCAGCCTGAATTGGGACGCGCCGCAGCCGAGGAGGTCATCGATACGATCCGCGATCAGTTGACCGGCGCGCACATGGTGTTCGTGACGGCCGGCATGGGCGGCGGGACCGGCACCGGGGCGGCACCCATCATCGCCAGGACCGCGCGCGAGCTCGGCATCCTCACGATCGGCGTGGTCACCAAGCCATTCTATTTCGAGGGCCAGCGCCGCATGCGCTTTGCCGAAGCCGGCATCGAGGAACTGCTGAAGACGGTCGACACCCTGCTGATCATCCCGAACCAGAACCTGTTCCGGGTGGCCAGCGCGAAGACCACCTTCGCCGATGCCTTTGCCCTTGCCGACCAGGTGCTTTATTCGGGCGTGGCCTGCATCAGCGACCTCATCGTCAAGGAAGGCCTGATCAATCTCGATTTTGCCGACGTTCTCTCCGTGATGCGGGAGAAGGGCAAGGCCATGATGGGACGGGGCGAGGCTTCCGGCGAGAAGCGCGTGCTCGCCGCCGCCGTGGCGGCCATTTCCAATCCGCTGATCGAAAACCCCTCGATCAAGCGCGCCAGTGGCCTCATCATCTCCATCACCGGCGGCAAGGATCTCATGCTGTACGAAGTCGACGAAGCCGCGACGCGGATTCGCGACGAAGCCGACCCGGACGCCAACATCATCGTCGGCGCCTCGTTCGACGAAAGCCTCGAAGGCATCGTCCGCGTCTCGGTGGTGGCGACCGGGATCGACAATGTCGACCCGGCGCAGCTGGCGGCGCCGGTGGAAACCGCACTCACGCAGCTCGCCGGCAGGCTGCGCGACGACAGCCGCCGCATCGCCGATCGCATCGAGCAGCGCAGTGCGCCGCTTCCGCACGTGGAAAGCCCGCCGCTCCGCCCGGCGGCCGGCCGACCCGCAGTGCAACCGGCAAGGCCCGATCCGGAATATGCGCGCCGCGCGGCGCCTCAGCCGCTCGATCCCTACGGACGCACCTCTCCGCGCAACATCGCCGACGAAGACCTTCTCGACATCCCGGCCTTCCTGCGCCGCTCCGCTAATTGAGCGGGCGCGGGGGGTTATCTGTCTACCGTGGGGGCAATCGCTCAAGCGCGATGCCCCCACATCGTCATGGCCGGGCTTGTCCCGGCCATCCACGACCTTTCCCACGGCACGAAGAACGTGGATGCCCGGGCCTTCGCCTCGCCGAAGCGGCTTCGGCCGCGCAGGCGGGACAAGCCCGGGCATGACGAGTTTGTGGCCCCGGCTGTGCCGAACCACTGTGATATGAGGCTCTGATATCTCACCGCGAAACGCGTCCTCATCCTGAGGAGCCCGCCGTAGGCGGGCGTCTCGAAGGATGGCCGCAGGCGAGCTTGCGATCTACGCAGCGCGCGCCACGTTCACGCTGCCGTGCTGCGCGGGGTCTCCGCTGGTTCCCTTTTTTCCGGCTCCTTGTCGCGAGACAGCCATGCCGGGAAGCGAAGCAGGCGATCGTTGCCGTCTTTTGGCGGCTCGATGGGCGGTGCTTCATTGGCCGAACGCGGGAGGTCCAGCACGGCCTGCCCTGCCCGCACCGCATCCGCGCGCTGATCCAGTTCGCGCATCAGGGGATCGAGCACGCTGTCGATTTCGGTCGCCACCGACACGATGAAACTGTTGAGCTCGCGAGCCTCGGGCACGACGGCCGAGGCCGACTCGATCGCCCTGGAGAGACCGTCGACGACCGGTGCGAACGCGCCGGCGGCTTGCTTGATTCGCGTTCTTATCGCTTCGATCTCGGCCAAGACGCGATCACGCTCCCGCCTGGTCTTCTCTTCCGAAAGGCGGGCTTCGATTTCGGCGATCTGAGCCGTGAGAGTCGTGGCTTCGGATGCGAGTGCATCGCGGCGCAGGCGCGCACGATCGAGATCGCGGCTGAGATTGTCCACTAGATCGTCCTTCCCGAACATGGCTTTGCTCCGTAGGACAGCCGTGACGCGAACCGCCGGCCCGATCAGCGCATGAAAGGCTGGATCGGCCAAAACAGGCATCAATTTCGGTCGCGTCATATGGGCCGACATGGTGACCCCCACCGTCCTCATTAGGCGACGACATGGTTAACAGGTGGTTAATGTCAACAGATGATGGGGCAATGGGGCACCATGCCGCCGCCGCCGACTTCGTCTCCTCGCTGCCATCCATTTTCGCTATACTCGCCCCGGTAGCATCACCGGGAGGGGCATACCGTGGAGCACGACGACCAGCACAAACCCAAAACCGAGCCGAAAAACCTCGTCATCTGCTGCGACGGCACCGGCAACGAGATCTCGGAGAACATCTCGAACGTCCTGAAGCTCTATCGCTGCCTGCGCAAGACCGACAAGACGAAGCCGCGGCAGATGGTGTTTTACGATCCGGGCGTCGGCACGGTGACGGAGCCTTCGACGTGGCACCGGCTCAAGGCCAACGTCAATCTGGTGCTGGGGCTCGCCACCGGCTACGGGCTCGATGACAACGTGCTGTCAGCCTATTGCTTCCTGGTCGAGCATTATGCGCCGGGCGACCGCATCTATCTGTTCGGCTTCTCGCGCGGCGCCTATACCGTGCGGGTGCTGGCGGGGCTGATCCACAAAATTGGTCTGATCTCGCCGGAGCAGGCGAACCTCGCAGGAAGCGGCCTCGTCGCCTACAAGCAATATTCCGGCACCGGGCGCGGCAACGACATCGAGGACCTCAAGGATGTCGCCTTCGACGAGAGCGGACCGCTGCCGAAGGACGAATTCGACCTCGCGGCGCAGTTCGCGCGAATCACCTCGACGCGCTGGCCGACCATCCACTTCATCGGCGTCTGGGACACGGTGGCGAGCGTGATCGTGCCGCGGCGCGACAATTTCTTCTTCGTGTTCAGCCTGGAGGAGCTCGCCTTCACGCTGCGCAATCCGAGCGTCAAAATCTTCCGGCAGGCGATCGCGATCGACGAGCGGCGCTGCATGTTCCGCCTCAAGGCGTACAAGGAGCCGCAGGAATATTGGCGCAACCGCTACGTGCCCGACGAGAAGAAGGAGCCGCAGGACATCCTGCAGGTGTGGTTCGCCGGCGTGCATTGCGACGTCGGCGGCGGCTATCCGGAAATCGAGAGCGGCGAGTCCAAATATCCGCTGATCTGGATGATCGAGGAAGCCGCGAAGGCCGGGCTGAACTTCAACCCGCGCACCGTGAACCAGCTCGCCTGGGGCATCCAGCGCAAGAACTCGCCGTTCCAGTATGTCGAGCCTGAATACACCGGCAAGATCGGCGAGCTGCACAATTCGATGACGGTGCTCTGGCGCGTGCTGGAATATCTGCCGAAGAGCGCGAAATACAAGGAATGGCCGGAGCGAAAGGTTTTTCTCGGCTTCTACATCCCCGATTGCGAGCCGCGCGTGATCCCCGAAGGCGCCCATGTGCACGAGAGCGTGCTGAAGCGGATGGCGGTGGAGCCGGGCTACCGGCCGGTGAACCTGCCGAAGGATTATGTGACCGTGCCGATGCCGGTGAGGCCGCATGCGGAGATGGCGGAGACGCCGGAGACGGAGCGAGTGTGAGGTGCCGCCCAAAGCTCGTCATGGGAGGCGGGAGCGCGCCACACGTTCAGCTGTCGTCCCTGCGAAAGCAGGGACCCATAACCACAGGGAGCCGTTTGGCGCGGACCAGTGGCTCGGTGCGCCCACCGCCGCCAACCGACAGATCACGCGGTATGGGTCCCTGCTTTCGCAGGGACGACAGTGGAGATGGAGACCGCCCCACCCCGCTACCGGCGCTTTCTGCGTTCGTTGCTACTTTTCATTAAAATTCTCAGGCCGCCCTTAGTCGGATCGCATCAACTCTTTTCCATCATGCCGCTCAAGACCACCCGCGCCGTCCGCGGAATTGGAGGAGAGTGCCAATGCATCCGCGCCGACATGCCCGCGTGAAACCTTCCGGGCTGGTGTCCCGCCAGGCCAAGATCATCACCGACCCGCGCGCGCCGGTGATCCCCTGCACGCTGATCGACTATTCGCCCGGCGGCGCCTGCGTCGATCTCGGCGGGCAGGTGAATATCCCCGACAGGTTCGAGCTGCTGCACGTCAACACCAAGAAGCGCTGCCGCATCGCCTGGAAGCGCGGCTCGCGGATCGGCGTGGTGTTTTAGCGGTGCTCGCCGCAACTGAATAATCCCGCCGAGCATTCCGCTCTGCTCCCTCCCCCCTTGCGGGGGAGGGTTGGGGAGAGGGGTGGCCCAGCAATAGGTGTTGGCTGCGTGCGAGGTGACGCAACACAGGCTCGCTTCATTCGATGGCGCGTGCCGTGTGGCTACCCCTCTCCCTAGCCCTCCCCCGCAAGGGGGGAGGGAACGCGGTGTGCTTGTGGCGCGACCTTTTCCAACAGCTGTCGTAGCTACGCCCGCATCCTGGCTTTCGTGCCGGCGACGATCTGCATGGCGACGCCGGCGATCCAGCCGAACAAAGCGAGCCAGGTCCACGCCAGGTGCGGCTCGAGGCGGAGCACGATGACGCCGACGGAGGCGAGCGCGGTGAGCGTCGCGCAGAGCGTGCCGGCGGCGCTGAGGAATTCCGCGGCGTCGATGGCGCTGTGCGCATCGTCGAAGGGCAGTTGCGGCGTGTCGATGCCGAGATAGAAGCCGACGAAGCCGAGCAGCATCATCAGCAGCAGGAAGCCCTGCGTGGTGAGCGGGGCGATCGAAGATCCCACATAGGCGCCGACGAACAGCCCGCACGCCGCGCCGGCCATCGCGAGGCCCACGCGCTCGAACACGTGGGCAGTCTTGCGAACACGAAACCGCATGGCGGGCCTCCCTGAGGAGTTGGGTGCGCGGGAGGGTAGGCCAGTTTCGCGGTGCGTGGAAGGTGAGGAGAGTTACGGATGCGTGAGGGCGCGGGATAGTGAGGGCACGATGGCCCGCGCTGCCCCCACCGCTGTCGTCCCGGACAAGCGAAGCGCAGATCCGGGATCCATCACCACAGGGAGAGATTTGGCGAAGACTTTAAGTTGTGCAGCGGCAACTCATACCGCGCATCATGGTGAGATCACGCGGTATGGGTCCCTGCGCCCCGTGCGCAATTGCGCACTAGGCAGGGACGACAGTTGTGAGTGCAGCGCCCGCTCGCGCCCTACCTCGCCCCGAACGTGGTCTTGCCGAACAGCGCCTTTTGCGTCGACGGCTGCGAGCGCCAGTATTGCGGCGGGGCTTCGACTTCGCCGCCGAGTTCGGCCGCGGCGTGCCAGCCCCAGCGGGGATCGTAGAGCAAGCTGCGGCCGAGCGCGACCATGTCGGCCTTGCCGGATGCCACGATCTCTTCGGCGTGTTTGGCTTCGGTGATTAGGCCGACGGCGATGGTGGGCAATCCGGTCTCGCGCTTGATGGCCTCGGCAAACTGCACCTGATAGCCGGGGCCGAGCGGGATCTTCTGCAGCGGCGAGACGCCGCCGGAGGAGGCATCAATCCAGTCGACGCCGCGCGCCTTCAGCGCGTTTGCGAATGTGATGGTCTGCGCCAGATCCCAGCCACCCTCGACCCAGTCGGTCGACGACACCCGCATGCCGACCGGCTTGTCGTGCGGGAACACGCTGCGCACCGCATCGTAGATCTCGAGCGGAAAGCGCATGCGGTTCTCGAGCGAGCCGCCATATTCGTCGGTGCGCTTGTTGGAGATCGGCGACAGGAACTGATGCATGAGATAGCCGTGCGCGCCGTGCAGCTCGATCGCGTCAATGCCGAGCCGGGCAGCACGCTTGGCGCTGTCGACGAAGGCGTCACGGATGCGCTTCAGGCCCGCGGCATCGAGCGCCAGCGGCGCGGCCTCGCCTTCCTTGTGCGGCAGCGCCGACGGGGCCACCGTCTGCCAGCCGCCCTCACTCTGCGGAATGAGCTGGCCGCCGTCCCAGGGCCGCGCGCTGGAGGCCTTGCGGCCGGCATGGGCGAGCTGCATCGCGATAGCCGTGGAGGAATGCTTGCGCACGGAGGAGAGGATCTGCTTCAGCGCGGCTTCGCAGGCGTCGCTGTAGAGCCCGAGACAGCCCGGCGTGATGCGCCCGATCGCCTCCACATGGGTCGCCTCGATGCAGAACATCGACGCGCCCGACAGCGCGAGGTTGTTGATGTGGGTGAAGTGCCAATCGGTGGCGACGCCGTCGTCGGCCGAATACTGGCACATCGGCGACACGACGACGCGGTTCTTCAGCGTCAGGCCGCGCAGCTTGATCGGGGAAAACAGGGCGCTCATGCGGGGAGTTCCGGGGGATGGAGGAATGGAAGCGATTGCATGAAGTTTAGTAGCCCTACGGCGAATTGCCAGCTGCACGGCGGACATGCCCGCCCGCGGCGCCATGCATTGCGCGCGTCATATGATCACAAGGCGGAGATAACCCTCGGCCGCTTGCCAGGAACTCCGCTGTCATCCCGGGGCACGCGGAGCGTGAGCCCGGGATCCAGAACCACGGGATTGGGTTTTGCGAAGATCGGCAACAGCGAGTCTTCGCCAAACGTCTCCCTGTGGCTATGGGTCCCGGGCTCGCGCGTTGCGCGCCCCGGGACGACGATCGAATTTGAGGCCCCTACTCCAGCTCCTCGAACCTGCCCGGCACGGGCTTGCCCATGCGGATGCGGCCGTCGGGCAACAGCTCGCCGTCGGCTTCGGCCGAGAACTGGATCGTGTTGCCGCCGCCGTCGCGCTTGCTGACCTTGCCGAGCGGGCCGAGCTTGTCGGCAAGCGCGGTGTCGTCGAGCACGAACACGCGGTACTCGGTGAGGTGAAAGCGGCGCGGCGCCTGCCATGTCAGCGCGGGCACGGATGTGCGCATGTCGCCGTCGGTCTTGATGTCGACGCTGCGGCCGGTCACGTCGCGGAACAGGTCCGGCCCGGCGACCAGCCGCGCGCGGCCGCCGTCGATGGCGTAGAGATTCAGCGTGACGATATGGCGCTCGCTGCGGAACGAGACCGCAACGGTGCGCGAATCCTGCGACCAGGCGGCGTGGAAGGCATCCGGCGCCGAGTCCAGAATGTTGTCGTCGTTGACATTGTCGAGCGTCATCAGCCGGCGATGGCCGGGCTCAGCCATCAGGTAGATGCGAAAGCCTTCGCTCCCGGACTCGCCGCCGCCATGGGCTGCGACGGACAGCTTCCCATTCGGCGCACGGCCGCCCTGGATGATGGCGTATTCGTTCTTTCCATACCGATGCTCGGCCGTGGCGAAGGCCGGCGACAGCGCGGCGAGCGTGAAAATGAGGGCGAGGGCGAGGATGGCGCGGCAGGGCATGACGGTTTGTCGGAGAAGGGCGGGCGGACGTTCACTCCACCAGCGTGAACTGCAGCAGCAGCGTGCGCTGGAGCATCGAGAAATTGTCGTCCGACACCAGCGTCAGCACGGTCTCGCCCTCGGGCGTGACGTGGGCGTCGATGCCTTCCATGTTGTCGACCTCGTGGCCGAGATCGGCGGCGAACAGCGCAGGGCCGTCGACCAGCGCGTTGGGCGCGATGGATTTCAGGGGGATCGACCGGATGCGGATGTTGATGCCGGTGAACCAGGAGAATTTGCGTTCGAGGATGAGAAGCTCGCCGGACGGCAGCAGCACGGCATCGCTGATGTCGAATTTTTCGGTGCGGCGGACGCTGAACTGGCCGGGCGACGGACCGCCGATCAGGAACGCGACCAGGTTGCCGTCGGCATCGAGCCCGCGCTCGGAGAAAGCGATCAGGCTGCCGGCCAGCGGCTGGCCTTTCGGCACGACGACCATCGCTTCGAGCCCCTTGTTGGAGGGCAGCTTCCGCACGGCAGGCGGCGTCGGCAACACCTCGCCGCGGGCACGCGTGCCGCCTTTCGCGAAATCGAAGCGCAGGACCTGGTTGACGCGTTCGAGCCCGACATAAACGACATTGCCGTCGCGCGCGAGCGACTCGGTGTCGTACCAGAACCGCTTCTCCGTGATCGGCCGGCCCTCGGAATTGAGCATCGGGGACGCCTCGACATCGTCGAGCCCGATCATCTTGCCGCCGGAATAGCGGATGCTGCCGGTGAACCAGCCGCCCTGGTCGGAGATCGCGAGGAAGCGCTCGCCCTTCGCATCGAGCCGGATGGCGGACAGGCCGCCGAAGCCGCGATAGGGCGAGGTCAGCACCAGGCCGCTGCGATATTGCAGCTGACCGAAGCGCACGCGCGAGCGGTCGCGCGGCTCGAAATTGGGAATCGGCCGCGCGTTCACCTCGACGCTGACAGCCTCGGTGACGGCGTGCTCGATCTGCGCGGCGCGCGGCGGCGCATCGGTCGTGGGCTGCGCCTGCGCCAGTCGGGAGAGTGCGAGAGTGGAAAGTCCCGCCGCCGCGTGGCCAAGAAAGCTGCGGCGGGACGATTGCGTGCTCACGAATGCAGTTTGCGCCGCGGGCGACCGGCCTGATGCGTGGGCGCGGTGTTGGTCTCGCTGAACAGCTCGGCGAGCTTCTCGGTGATGGCACCGCCGAGCTCTTCGGCATCCACGATCGTCACCGCGCGGCGATAGTAGCGCGTCACGTCATGGCCGATGCCGATCGCGATCAGCTCGACCGGCGAGCGGGTCTCGATCTCCTCGATGATGTGGCGCAGGTGCCGCTCGAGATAGTTGCCGGGATTGACCGACAGCGTGGAATCGTCGACCGGCGCACCGTCGGAGATCATCATCAGTATCTTGCGCTGCTCGGGCCGGCCGAGCAGGCGCTTGTGCGCCCAATCCAGCGCCTCGCCGTCGATGTTCTCCTTCAGCAGACCCTCGCGCATCATCAGGCCGAGATTCTTCCGCGCGCGGCGCCAGGGGGCGTCGGCGGACTTGTAGATGATGTGACGGAGATCGTTGAGGCGGCCGGGATTGGCCGGCTTGCCGGCGGCAAGCCACGCCTCGCGCGATTGCCCGCCCTTCCAGGCGCGCGTGGTGAAGCCGAGGATCTCGACCTTGACGCCGCAACGCTCCAGCGTGCGCGCCAGGATGTCGGCGCAGGTCGCGGCGACCGTGATCGGGCGGCCGCGCATCGAGCCGGAATTGTCGAGCAGCAGCGTCACCACGGTGTCGCGGAACGTCGCCTCCTTCTCGTGCATGAAGGACAGCGGGTGATAGGGATCGGTCACCACGCGGGACAGCCGTGCGGGATCCAGAATGCCCTCTTCGAGATCGAAGTCCCAGGCGCGGTTCTGCTGCGCCATCAAGCGCCTCTGAAGGCGGTTGGCGAGGCGGGCGACGATGCCCTGCAGATGCGCGAGCTGCTTGTCGAGATAGGCGCGCAGGCGCTCCAGCTCGTCATGGTCGCAGAGGTCTTCGGCCGCGATGACCTCGTCGAATTTCGGCGCGAAGGCATGATATTCCGGCCCGCGCGGCTCGTTCTTGCCGTGCGCGTTCGGACGCGTCGCCTCGCCCGGCGTCTCGTCGTCGCCGAGCTCGCCGTCGTCGAACGTGTCGGAGGTCGAGGCCTGCGCGCTTTCCATCGCGCTCTCGCTCATCTCTTCGCTGGAGGCCTGCGCCTGGTCGGCGCTCATCTCCTGCGCGGCGTCGGAATCGGGCGAGCCTTCGGCGCCGGACTGGTCGTTGTCGCCGTCGCGGTTTTCCTCGTCGTCATCGTTGTCTTCGCTGTCGGCGCTGCGCTCGTCGCCGAGTTCGAGCGCGGTCAGCAGGTCATGCACGGCGTCGCCGAACCTGGTCTGGTCCTCGACCAGGCCATCGAGCCGGTCGAGCCGCTTGCCGATCTTGTCCTCGAGAATGGGCCGCCAGAGATCGACCATCTTCTTCGCCGCCGTGGGCGGCGCCATGCCGGTCAGGCGCTCGCGCACCAGCATCGCCAGCGCATCCGCCAGCGGCGCATCGGCACGGTCGGTGATTTCGTCGAACTTGCCGCGATGGAAATGATCGTCGAGCATCGCGCTGAGGTTTTTCGCAACGCCCGCCATGCGGCGCGCGCCGATCGCCTCGACGCGGGCCTGCTCGACCGCCTCGAACACGCCGCGCGCCTGCGGATTGCCGGGCATCAGCTTGCGATGCAGCTTTGCATCGTGACAGGCGATCTTGAGCGCGATGGAGTCGGCGTGGCCGCGCACGATCGCAGCGTCACGCTTGGTCATCTTGCGCGCGGGCTCGGGCAGCCGCGCTTTGCCCGGCGCCAGACCAGGGCGCTCGGCAGCAAAACTGACCTCGAGCTCCGGCGACTTCGCGATCGCCTTCAGGCAGGAGGCCACCGAGCGCTTGAACGGCTCGGTCGGGGCTTCCTTGGTGTTACGGAATTTGGAGTTGGATGATGATGTGCTCATAGCGACTTCGTAAACGAGTGGCGCGTCACGCCGCCGGGATAGCCCTTGAGGGTGCCGAACTCCTCGTACCCGCAGGAACGATAGAAGCCCGGCGCCTGGAAACTCATCGTGTCGACATGGGCCTGGATCGCGCCCTGCCGTCTTGCCTCGTCCTCGATCGCCGCGATCAGCTTCGTGCCAAGACCCTTGCCGCGCTGCTTCTGGTCGATCCAGAAGTACTGGATGAACAGAACCGTGGCCCACAGGTGTCCGACGATGCCGCCGACGATCTTGCCGCGGTCTTTCAGCGAGACCGCGATGCTCCTGACCTTCTGCTTCCCGAACTGCTCGTCGTTATAGGCGCCGAGCCCGGCGAGCACAGCCTTCTTGGTGGTCCCAATGGTGCGCTCGACGGTGATGTTTGGCATGGTCTAGCTGAGCGCCACGTTGACCGCCGATTCCGGCAGCTCCGCGTTGAAGCAGCGCTGGTAGAACTCGGCGACCAGGGGACGCTCGAGCTCGTCGCACTTGTTGAGGAAGGTGACCCGGAACGCGAAGCCGATATCGCCGAAGATATCAGCGTTCTCGGCCCAGGTGATCACCGTGCGCGGGCTCATCACCGTCGACAGATCGCCATTGGCGAAGGCGTTACGGGTGAGATCGGCAAGGCGGACCATCTTGTTGACGATGTCGCGGCCTTCCTGCGTGCGATAGTGCTTGGCCTTGGCCAGCACGATCTCCACTTCCTCGTCATGGGCGAGATAGTTCAGCGTGGTGACGATCGACCAGCGGTCCATCTGGCCCTGGTTGATCTGCTGGGTGCCGTGATAGAGGCCCGAGGTGTCGCCGAGGCCGACCGTGTTGGCGGTCGAAAACATGCGGAAGGCCGGATGCGGCTTGATCACCTTGTTCTGGTCGAGCAGCGTCAGGCGTCCGGAGACTTCCAGCACGCGCTGGATCACGAACATCACGTCGGGACGGCCGGCGTCGTATTCGTCGAACACCAGCGCGATGTTGTGCTGGAGCGCCCAGGGCAAAATGCCGTCGCGGAATTCGGTGACCTGCTTGCCGTCGCGGACCACGATGGAGTCCTTGCCGACGAGGTCGATACGGCTGATGTGGCTGTCGAGGTTGACGCGCACGCAGGGCCAGTTCAGGCGGGCAGCGACCTGCTCGATATGGGTGGATTTACCGGTGCCGTGATAGCCGGTCACCATCACGCGGCGATTGCGGGCAAAGCCGGCGAGAATGGCGAGCGTGGTGGCACGATCGAAGCGGTAGTCGGAATCGACTTCGGGCACATGAGGATCGACTTCGGAATAGGCCGGGACTTCGAGATCGCTGTCGATCCCGAACACCTGGCGCACCGACACCTTCATGTCGGGCAGACCGGAAATTTCCTCAACTTTGGACAGAGCGGCGGTCGTCATCAATCCTCCGAGGCCCCGGGCGATCCCGAGACCAGTTATTTGCACGTTGGCTGCGGCTGGGTGCGGTCGCGAACTTATCAGAGACAACGTGCCGGCAGAAGCCCGCGCCCCAATCAAAGTTCCATTGTCTTTTCATTTAGATAGGCAAGGAACGCGATTTTTGGAGGGCTGCCTTGCGAATCACGCTCGAATTTCGGGCGGGAGGTGTGGCCTGCCCACGCGAATGGCACTTTTACCGCGTGCACCTACTTATGTAGGGTCCGAACCCCGGTGCTCCAGCCCCCCACGAAAGACGACGTGACGTCCTTTCTCGATCCCCTCATATCCTTCGTTTCAGCCCATGTGTGGCTGGCCTATCTGACCCTGTTCCTGGCGGCGCTGCTCGAAGCCGTTCCGGTGGTGGGGTCGGTGATCCCCGGCTCGACCATCATTCTGGCACTGAGCGCGCTGGTTCCAGGCGGGGAATTGAAGCTGCAATGGGTGCTGCTGGCGGCGGCAATCGGCGCCGTGCTCGGCGACGGCTCGGCCTACTGGATCGGGCACCGGCGGCAGCGCGAGATCCTCAACACCTGGCCGCTGACCAACTATCCGCGGGTGGTCGCCGAGAGCGAAAGCTTCTTTCACCGCTTCGGCACCTGGGCCGTGTTCTTCGCCCGTTTCGTGCCGCCAATCCGCGCCTTCGTGCCCGTCACCGCCGGCGCGTTGGGGATGCCCCCTGCGAAGTTTTATGCCGTGAATATCCCGGCGATCCTGGTCTGGGCTCCCGCGCATGTGCTGCCGGGCGTGCTGGCGGTATCGGCCTTTCACCAATATTTCGGCGTGCCGCACCATGGGCATCCGTTCAAGCACATCTGGATCTTGATGGTGGTGGCCGTGGCGATCATCGGCGGCCTTGGCATCTGGTACTACCGCCGCCGGCAGAACGGCCTCGTCGCGACGTCCAAGCCGCGGGCTTAGTGCGCCGGCGTCGTCCCTGCCTAGTGCGCAATTGCGCACGGGGCGCAGGGACGACAGCGGAGAACGACGCGCTCGCTGAGAGATTCTAACTAGCCCTTCTTCCCGGCGCCGGTCCGACATAGCGCGCCCGCGGACGGATCAGCTTGCCGAACTGTAGTTGCTCGCTGGCGTGCGCGATCCAGCCGACGCTGCGGGCCATCGCGAACAGCGCGAGCTCGCTGCCTAAGGGCAGGCGCAGCGCGTGCACGAGGACGGCCAGTGCATAGTCGATGTTGACGAGCTCGCCGGTCGCCTCGACGATCCGCTCCGGCACTTCGCGCGTGAATTTGCGCGGCGCGCCGGCACGCGCCAGCGCGTTCAGCAGCGACTGCGCGCGGGGATCGCCGCGCTTGTAGACGCCGTGGCCGAAGCCGGCAAAGCGCTCACCCAGGGCGACGCGCTCGCGCACCATCGGGGCGACATCGCGATCGACCAACGCCTTGACGAGCTGCGAGGCCAGCACGCCGGCGCCGCCATGCTTCGGCCCTTTCAACGCGGCGAGGCCGGCGATGACGGAGTCATAGAGGTTGAGGCCGGTCGATGCCGCGCAGCGCGCGGTGAAGGTCGAGGCGTTCAATTCGTGATCGGCGAGCAGCACCAGCGCGCGGCGGATGAGGTCGGGTGCCTGCTTGTTGTCGGGCGCCCAGGCCTTCGCGATCTGCTGGTGCAGCGGCTCGGATGACGGCTCGGCGTTGAGCATGGTCGCAACCAGGAGCCGGACAATGCGCCCGCCGACCATCGCGCGGCCATCGGGCGCGCGGGTGAAGGCACGCGCGTCCGCGCTGGTCGCGAGCGCCAGCACTGCGATGGCGCGGTCGATCGGCGCGGCGCGGCGCGCGGCCTCAGCGATCGCGCGCATCTCGTCGGAGATCTGGGGCTGATTGTCCGGCGTGAAGGGATCGACGTCGGAGACGTCCCACAGCAGCGTCGCCGTGTGCTCCAGCGTGTCGTTCTCGGCGAGATCGACGCAATTGACGCCGCGGTAGATCGCGCCCTCCTCGGTGATGGTCGAGATCTCCGTGTCCATGACAGGCAGGTCGGCATCGAAGCTGCGCAGGCCGCGCGGCTCCGGCGACGGCACCCGGCGCTCCTTGAGCGCGCGGACGTCCTCCGCCCGATAGCGGTTCTTGCGCGAATCCGGCGTCGGCTCGGAGCGGATCAGGCCACGGCTGACATAGGCGTAGAGCGTGGCCGGCGAGATCGCGAGCTCGGCGGCAGCCTCCCGGGCCGACAGATAGAGTTCCTCGGAATTATTCATATTGATTTATGTAATCAAGATTGATCAATCTGTCGAGAGGCCTGATTTTCTCCTGGTGCAGTGCAAAGGAGATTGGGTCATGAACATCCACCTCACCAAAAGCCAGATCGGGCTGGACGGCGTTCCCGCGGCCGAGACCGTGCTGAGCCATGTCGATGGCGAGCGCGGCGAGCTGATCATCGCCGGCGAGCATGTCGGCACCCTCGCAAGCCAGTCGAGCTTCGAGGGCGTCACCGCCCGGCTCTGGAATGGCACGAGCAAGACCACGCTGAGCGAAGCCAATGTGCGGGCGAGCCTGGGCGCGGCGCGCGAGCGTGCGTTCGCGCGTTTGCCGGAGCTGTTGCCGGCGACACGCGGCATGGGCATCGTCGACGGGTTCCGCGCGGCGGTCGCGGGCCTGCGCGCGGAGAACGGGCTGGAACATGAGGCGACGATCGTCGGCGCGTTTCCGGTGATCGCAGGCGCGCTGGTCCGTCGTGCCAGGGGGCTCGAGCCGGTTGCGCCCGATCCGAATGCGAGCCACGCCGCCGATACGCTGCGGATGCTGCGCGGCGCCTCACCGGAGCCGCGCGAGGTCGCGGCGCTGGACGCCTATCTCGTCACGGTCTGCGACCACGGCATGAACGCTTCGACCTTCACCACCCGCGTGGTGGCCTCGACGCAGGCCGATCTGTTTGCCGCCGTCACCGCCGGATACTGCGCGCTGACCGGCCCCTTGCACGGCGGCGCGCCGGAGCCGGTGCTGGAAATGCTCGATGCGATCGGCTCCAGCGAACGCATCAAGCCATGGGTCGATGCCGCACTCGCCCGCGGCGAGCGGCTGATGGGCTTTGGCCATCGCGTCTATCGCGTGCGCGATCCGCGCGCCGACGTGCTCAAGGCCGCGATCGGGCGGCTTTCGGCGGACGGTGCCGACCTGCCCTTTGCCGGCGAGGTCGAGGCCTATATCCGCAGCGCGCTGCGCAAGAAGAATCCGGACCGGCCGCTGGAGACGAACGTGGAGTTCTTCACGGCGATTCTGCTCGATGCTCTCGCCATTCCACGCCAGGCCTTCACGCCGATCTTCGCCGTGGCGCGTGCAGCGGGATGGACCGCCCATGCGCGCGAGCAACAGCGGACGGGGCGGCTGATCCGGCCGAGTTCGTCATATGTGGGGGAAATGCCGAAGGCTTCCGGCGAATAGAGCAGAAAGCGCACGACAGCCGGGCCGTTCACTGCGCTGTCGTGCCTCGCTCGGACGCACGATGACACGGCAGAGCCGTCGCGCCGTAATTGCGGGAACGCGCGCACGGTCCGGTCGACGAACTTGGAACATCTCCGGGTTTGGGGACTTAACCGTGAGCCCCTCGGATCAAGATTCCAATGCTGGACCTGTTTGGACAAGCGGACGAGGCCAGGATCGGCGAGATCGCCGCCGGCTATGCCGCCAACCGGACCGAGGCCGGCACGGATTCTGAAAGACGATTCCGCGACTTGCTGCAGGCTCTGCCTGCCGCGATCTACACAACCGACGCGGAAGGTTGCATCACCTTCTTCAATCGCGCCTGCATCGATTTTGCCGGACGCATGCCGAAGATCGGCGAGATGTGGTGCGTGACCTGGAAGCTCTATCTGCCCGACGGCACGGCGCTTCCCCACGATGAATGCCCGATGGCAATCGCGCTCAAGCAGAACCGGCCAGTGCGCGACGTCGAGGCCGTGGCCGAGCGGCCGGACGGCTCCCGGATCTGCTTCATGCCATATCCGACGCCGCTGCGCGACGAACGGGGGCGTTTGGTTGGTGCGGTGAACATGCTGGTCGACATCACGGCTCGCAAGGAGGCAGAGCAGAGGATGCTGCTCCTCACCTCCGAGGTCGATCACCGTTCCAACAACCTGCTCGCGGTGGCTCAGGCGATGCTGCGGCTGACGAAGGCGGATACCGCGGAAGAGTTCCAGACCGTGTTTGCAGGCCGGCTCAGCGCGCTTGCCAACGTGCAGAGGCTGTTCTCGGCTTCGCGTTGGACCGGCGCGAATCTGAAGACCATCGTCGAAGAAGAACTCCGGCCGTACGCAAGCCGGGACGGCGAGCGGATCAGGATCGCGGGAGACGACGTCCGCCTGCCGCCCACGCTGGCCCAGTCGATCGCAGTCGCGCTGCATGAGCTCGCCACCAACGCCGCCAAATATGGCGCGCTGTCGAGGCCTTCGGGCAGGCTGGAGATCAGCTGGGAGACCAATGGTGCAGAGCCTCTCGTGCTGCACTGGTCGGAGAGCGGCGGTCCCCGGGTCAACGAGGCGCCGACGCGCAAGGGCTTTGGAATCGGCGCGGTCGACGGCATCATCCGGACCTTGCGCGGAACCATTACCCGGCAGTGGAGGCCGGAAGGACTGGTTTGCGAACTGTCCTTCCCGGAAGGCGTAGCCTAGGCCTCGCGGACCACCGTCTTCAGATAATTGTAGGCCTTGATGATCTCGATCAGGCGGTCTTCGGTCGACCGGTCGCCACCGTTGGCGTCGGGGTGATGCTGCTTGACCAGCGCCTTGTACTTGCTCTTGACGTCGGCGAGCGTGGAATCGGGGCCGAGGCCCATGACCTGGAGCGCCTTGCGCTCGGCGTTCATCACCTTGCGCGTCTCGGCCTTGGGCTCGGCCTGCGGACCCTTCCGCCAGCCCGCGCGGCCGTTGATCTCACTGAACATGCTGAACGGATCGGACGCCATGTCGATCTCGGCTTCCGCACCCTTCTTGCCGCCATTGGCGCCCATCTTCCAGGTCGGGCGGTGACCGGTCAGCGCATCCTTCTGGTAGCGCGCGACGGCATCGGCATTCATGCCGGAGAAGAAATTGTAGTTCTGGTTGTACTCGCGCACGTGGTTCAAGCAGAAGTGCCAGTACTCGCGCTGGTTCTCGCGGCCCTTCGGCGCACGGTGCGCGCCCTTGTTCTGACACCCGGCCCATTCGCAATTGACCACAGCGTCGCGCGGCTTCACTTCCGGCTGCTTGCCTTTCGGCTTGACCCGGATGGAGTCGAAGAACTTTGATGAATCGATCGGCATGACTGACTTTGACTACGCAATGCAAAAACCTTCAAGTCTTGACATTGCAATTAGCTGGGAACCCGCAACCGAAGTTTCACTCCGGCGTCTTCGAGGTACGGCCGCCGCAGGCGGCCTATGCAATTGACGGAGTGCGGCTGCGCGCTTTAATGGCACTCATGGTTATGAAAGACACTATCAGCAACAAGTTGCGGGAAGCTTTCACGCCGGAAAGCCTGCAGGTCGTCGACGAGTCACATTTGCATGAGGGCCACGCCGGCCATCGACCGAGCGGCGAAACACACTTTCGCGTTTATATTGTGTCCCAGGCCTTCAAAGGGAAGAGCCGGGTCGATCGCCACCGCATGATAAATTCGGCGCTGGCCGCGGAACTTGCCGGCAGCGTGCACGCGCTCGCGATCCACGCGCAGGCACCGGGGGAAGGCGGAACGTAAGACTCCGCTGTCATGCCCCGCCTGCGCGGGCAATGACACCGACCGTGCGTCAAAACGACGTCCCGGCCCGCCTGGGCTTGGCTTCCTCCATCTCCGCGTCACGCGGCACCGGTGAAATACGGAGCGCGGTGATGCGGTTGCGTTCGCGGCGGAGGACGCGGAAACGGAAACCGTGGAACGTGAAACTCTGGCCGCGGTCAGGGATCGAGCGCGCCTCGTGAATGACGAGACCGGCGACCGTCGTTGCCTCTTCGTCGGGCAGGTGCCAGTCCATGGCGCGGTTGAGATCGCGGATCGGCACCGAGCCATCGACCACGACCGAGCCGTCCGGCTGGGCGCGCACGCCGGCGACCACGACGTCGTGCTCGTCGGAGATGTCGCCGACGATCTCTTCCAAAATGTCTTCCAGCGTCACGAGACCTTCAACCTCGCCGTACTCGTCGACGACGAGCGCGAAATGGGTTTTTCGCCGCCGGAACGCCTTGAGCTGCTCGGAGACCGGGCGCATTTCCGGCACGAACCAGGGCGGCAGCGCGATGGTGGAGACGTCGATGCGCGAGGTGTCGCCGTCGGATGCGCGGATTGCGCGCAACAAATCCTTGGCGTGAAGCACACCGATGATGTTTTCCGGCTTCTCGCGCCACAACGGAATGCGGGTGTACTCGGTCGCCAGCACCTCGCGCACCAGTTCCTCCGGCGGCAGGTCGGCATTGATCATCATCATCTCGGTGCGATGGATCATGACGTCGGAGACCTGGAGCTCGCGCAGATCGAGCAGGCCGCCGAGCATGTCGCGGTCCTGCTTCTCGACCTTGCCCTCGTGGTGCAACAGGTCGACCGCGCCGCGCAGGCGCTCGGTCGGCGACAGGATCGCCTGGTGCTCGCCGGCCAAACCAAACAAGCGCATCAGCAGACGGACGATGACCTCGACGATCCGCAGCAATGGTCCCAGCACATACATCGTCAGCCGCATCGGGCGGGCGACCGCAAGCGCCATGCGGTCGGGCGCGTTGATCGCGATAGTCTTCGGCAGCACCTCCGCGAAGATCACGACCAGCGCCGTCATCACGCCGGTGGCATAGAGCACGCCGACATCGCCGAACCAGGCCGTGAAGATGCTGGTGGCGAGCGCGGACGCGCTGATATTGGCGATATTGTTGCCGAGCAGCAGCGCGCCGATCAGGCGCTCGCGCATGTCGAGCAGCTGCGAGACGACATCGGCGTCGTGGTTACCCTGCTTGGAGAGCCGCAGCATGCTGGCGCGCGAGGCGCCGGTCAGCGCGGTCTCGCTCGCGGCGAAAAAGCCCGAGACGAGCAGGCAGAGAATGACGATGGTGAATCCGAGCCAGTCCATGCACCACTCAAAACCGGTTAGCCGCGCATCAAGCCTTCTGCGCGAGCTTCTCTTTGAGGAAATCGCGCACCGGCGCCGGCTCGACATCCTTCGCGATCACGGCGCGCCCGACCGCCTCCAGCAGGATGAAGGTGAGCTTGCCGCGCTTGACCTTCTTGTCCTGCGCCATCAACGCCATCAGCGCGTCGGCGTCGGCAAGCCCTTCCTGCGCGAAACCGGCGATGTCCTGCAGGCGCGTCGGCAGGCCGGCGTCGATGAGGTGACGCTCGACGCGCGCGGCATCGGCCTCGCCGATCATGCCAAGCTTCGCCGAGAACTGCGCCGCCAGCGTCATGCCGATCGAAACACCCTCGCCATGGAAGAGGCGATCGGAGAAACCGGTCGCGGCCTCCAGCGCGTGACCAAAGGTATGGCCGAGATTGAGCAGCGCGCGCTCGCCGGTCTCGCGCTCATCGCGCGAGACGACGCCGGCCTTGGCGCGGCACGAGGTCGCGATCGCGTGCTCGCGCGCCGAGCCGCCCTTGAAAATGTCGGAGTGGTTATTCTCCAGCCAGGTGAAGAAGGCTTCGTCGCCGAGCACGCCGTATTTGGCGACCTCGGCATAGCCGGCGCGGAACTGCCGCGGCGACAGCGTGTCGAGCACGGCGGTGTCGGCGATGACGAGCACGGGCTGGTGGAAGGCGCCGAGCAGATTCTTGCCCTGCGGCGAGTTGATGCCGGTCTTGCCGCCGACGGAGGAATCGACCTGCGCCAGCAGCGAGGTCGGCACCTGCACGAAATCGACGCCACGGCGCAGGATCGCGGCCGCAAAGCCGGCGAGATCGCCGACCACGCCGCCGCCGAGCGCGATGACGAGATCGTTGCGCTCGATCTTCGCGGCGATCAGGGCCTCGCTGACCTTTTCGAGGCCGGCATAGGTTTTGGAGATCTCGCCTTCCTCGACCACGATGCGCGAGGTCGGAATGCCGGCAGAAGCGAGCGACGCTTCGGTCGGCTCGAGCCAGTATTTTGCGACGGTGCGATCGGTGACGATCGCCGTACGCACGCCGGGCCGCAAGCGCGCGACCTGTTCGCCGAGCGAAGCCAGCACGCCGCGGCCGATGACGATGTCATAGGCGCGATCGCCGAGCGCGACGTCGACGTTGACAGGATCTGAATGTTTCAACGGCGCAGTCATCGTACGGCACTCGCAACGTCGGCAGGTGATTGGGCGGCCTGTTCGCCGCGGAGATGGGCGCGCAGCGTCTCGATGCATTCCTCGACGATCTTGTCGTGCGGCACGTCGCGCGAGGCGATGGTGAGGTCGGCATGGCGATAGATCGGCTCGCGCTCGGTGAGCAGGCGCGTCACGGTTCCTTCGGGATCGGCGGTCTGGAGCAGCGGGCGGTCGGCGCGGCGGCGCACCCGACGCATGATGACGTCAGGGTCGGCCTTGAGCCAGATCGAGACCGCCTTGGCCGCAATGCGATTGCGCGTCTCCTCGCGCATGAAGGCACCGCCGCCCGTCGCCAGCACGATCGGCTCGCCGTCGAGCAGGCGCGCGATCACCCGCGCCTCGCCATCCCGGAAATACGGCTCGCCATGGCGCTCGAAAATCTCCGGTATGGTCATGCCGGCATGAGCGACCTCGATCTCGGTGTCGGCGTCAACGAAGGGCAGCTTGAGCCGGGCCGCCATGCGGCGGCCGATGGTGGATTTGCCCACCCCCATCATGCCGACGAGCACGATCGAGCGCGTCCCGAGCGCCGACAGGATGTCGGCCTCAGGGGCAGCTTGTATCGGCAACGCGGCGTCGGGCATGGGTCTCGCTCGATCTGCCGCCGGAGGCGGCATGCTTTGGCCACCTATACGACCCCCTCGGGGCCCTCGCCAGAGGACTCTTGCCACGAAACGGCGAACATGTTGGATGATTTCATTGGTTAATTTGGACGCCTGAGACCCTCGCCGAGATCTTGCCCGATGCCCAGCCTGTTCCGCTTCCTGACGGTCGTCGCCGTGCTCGCCGGCATCGTCTATGGCGTGGTCTTCGCGCTGGCGAACTTCGTGAGCCCGAAGTCGCGGGAAATGACGGTGACGATCTCGCCGGATAAGTTTCTCAAGAAATAGGAGCTAGCCTCCAGGGCATGCGCGTACAGCCCTCAGACAGCAAGCTCACCGGCCTGTTCCTCGACATGCTCGCGGCGGAACAGGGCGCCGGCCCCAATACGCTCGACGCCTACCGCCGCGACCTCACCGATTTCTCGGAATTTTTAGGCCGCGTCGGGCACAGCTTTGCCGACGCCGAGACCCAGATCCTGCGCGATTATCTCGCCGATCTCGACAGCCGCGGCTTCAAGTCCACCAGCGTCGCGCGGCGGCTGTCGGCGATGCGGCATCTCTACCGCTTTCTCCTGAACGAGCGCATCCGCACCGAGGATCCCGCGGCGATCCTGTCCGGCCCCAAGCGCGGCCGCGGCCTGCCGAAGGTGCTGTCGATCGCGGATGTCGACCGCATGCTCGGCCGCGCCAAGGAATTGAGCGAGGCGGAGGACGCTTCGCCCTCGAAACGGCTGCGGGCGTTGCGGCTCTATTGCCTGCTCGAGGTGCTCTACGCCACCGGCCTGCGCGTCTCCGAGCTGGTGGCGCTGCCGCGCTCCGCGGCAAAACGCGACGCCCGCATGATCGTGGTGCGCGGCAAGGGCAACAAGGAACGCCTGGTGCCGCTCAACGAGGCCTCGCGGCAGGCGATGGCCGAGTATCTCGCGGCGACGGAAGCGGCAAAAGCCGACAAGAAGAACAGCGTGGCCGCCTCGAAATGGCTATTCCCTTCGTTCGGCGAGAGCGGGCATCTGACGCGGCAGCATTTTGCCCGCGACCTGAAAGAGCTCGCGGTCGCCTCGGGGCTGCAGGCCCGGCTGGTCTCCCCGCACGTGCTGCGCCACGCCTTTGCCAGCCACCTCCTGCACAACGGCGCGGATCTGCGCATCGTGCAGACCCTGCTCGGCCACACCGACATCTCCACGACCCAGATCTATACCCATGTGGTCGAGGAGCGCCTGAAGAGCCTGGTGCGCGACCTGCACCCGCTGGCGGAGAAATAGTTCTCTTGTAGCCCGGATGGAGCGCAGCGAAATCCGGGGCCGCCCGCCTCGCGGAAAGACCTTCCCGGATTGCGCTTCGCTCCATCCGGGCTACAGGCAACCCATGAAACCGCCTTGACTTCGGCCACATCTCCGCAGAAAGAGCCGTGGCCTCACGCATGATTTGGCGGGCTGCTTCCAAGCACACAAGCCAACTCATTGAAGAAGCTACATTTCTTTCCGCCGGTCCAAACCTGCTTCGACGCCCCGCCCCGTCCTCGCTATATTGAGTTGATGCCAGATCACATGCGCAGCTATCTCGACTTCGAAAAGCCGGTCGCCGAGCTCGACTCCAAGGTTGACGAGCTGCGGACGCTTGCGGCCTCGGGCACCGATATCTCCGAGGAGATCGGGAAGATCGAGGACAAGGCGGCGCAGGCGCTGGCCGACCTCTATCTGAACCTGACGCCGTGGCAGAAGACGCTGGTCGCGCGGCATCCGCAGCGGCCGCATTTCAACGACTTCATCAAGGGCCTGATCACCGAATTCACTCCGCTCGCCGGCGACCGCAAGTTCGGCGAGGACGAGGCGCTGGTTGCCGGCTTCGGCCGCTTCCGCGGTGAGGCCATCTGCGTGATGGGCCAGGAAAAGGGCGATTCCACCGAGAGTCGCATCCGGCACAATTTCGGCATGGCGCGGCCCGAGGGCTATCGCAAATGCGTGCGGCTGATGGAGATGGCCGAGCGGTTCGGCCTGCCCGTGCTGTCGCTCGCCGATTCCGCCGGCGCCTATCCCGGCATCGGCGCCGAAGAGCGCGGCCAGGCCGAGGCGATCGCGCGCTCGACCGATGCCTGCATGGCGCTGACCGTGCCCAACGTCGCCATCATCACCGGCGAGGGCATGTCGGGCGGCGCCATCGCCATCACCACCGCCAACAAGGTCCTGATGCTGGAGCACGCGATCTACAGCGTGATCTCGCCCGAGGCCGCCTCCTCGATCCTGTGGCGCGACGGCTCCAAGGCCCAGGAAGCCGCCAACAACATGAAGATCACCGCACAGGACATGCTGCGCTTCGGGGTGATCGACAGCATCTTGAAGGAGCCGGTCGGCGGCGCCCACCGCGACCCCACCGCCATGATCGCCACCACGGGCGATGCCATCGCCAAGGCCTTTGACGAGCTCCGCGGCCTGGACGGCGACGCCATCCGCAAGCAGCGGCGGCAGAAATTCCTCGATATCGGCCGGAAACTGGGCTGATTCGGCCGTTTTGGGTGCCGTAGGGTGGGCAAAGGCGCGAAGCGCCGTGCCCACCAGCCGGTCGGACGGCAGAGAATGGTGGGCACGCTTCGCTTTGCCCACCCTACGAGACCTCCGGTAACTCCCCGTTAACCCTTTTTTTGCCCAAATCAGCGATCTCTGTCCGGATTGGGCCGGAAGGCCCAAGTACGGCCCAAAGTCGCGTCCATTTAGTCTTCGTTGACCATGCCACTGGGCCAACGGGCTCGTGATCCCCGGTCGGGTTGCGACCACATGACCCAGAGGTTAGAATTTTAATCAATGGCTTCAGGGCACAAGCGCTGGAGCGTGGTTCGAAAACGCCCGTCACGACGGGTCCGGATCTCCGGTCGGGTCATGCTTCGAGATTGGGGTTCGCGCTCTCTGCCCGGCACGGTGTGGGGTCCATCTTGATTTCTCGTTCGCTTGCTCGCGCGCTTTTGGCTTCGGTTGCGCTGCTGACGGCCAGTGTTCTGCTGGCCGGCTGCGACACCGACCAGGTTTCGCTCGCGACCAACGCCAAGGCCAACCAGCCGGTGCCGCCAAAGCTTCTCGCCGCGATGGTCGAGAAGGACATGGACCTGCAATCGCCGATCCTGGTCCGCCTGTTCAAGCAGGAGGCCGAGCTCGAGGTCTGGAAGCAGGCCCGCAACGGCCAGTTCGCGCTGCTCAAGACCTATCCGATCTGCCGCTGGTCGGGCGATCTCGGCCCGAAGGTGCGCGAAGGCGACCGCCAGGCGCCGGAGGGATTCTACTCGATCAATCCGGGCCAGATGAATCCGCAGTCTGCCTACTATCTCTCGTTCAACACGGGCTATCCGAACGCGTTCGACAAGGCTCTGGGGCGCACCGGCTCGCAGCTGATGGTGCACGGCGATTGTTCGTCGCGCGGCTGCTACGCGATGACCGACGAGCAGATCGCGGAGATCTATTCGCTTGGGCGGGAGTCGTTCTTCGGTGGCCAGAAGGCGTTCCAGCTGCAGGCCTATCCGTTCAAGATGACGCCGGTGAACATGGCCAAGCACCGGAACAACCCGAACATGCCGTTCTGGAAGATGATCAAGGAAGGCTATGATCATTTCGAGGTGACGCGGCAGGAGCCGAAGGTCGATTTCTGCGAGCGCAAATACGTGTTCGACGCAACGAAGACGCCTGACGCGAAGCGCGATCCGGTGTTCGACGCGTCCGCGAAGTGCCCGGCCTATGTGATCCCCGAGAACATCGCCAGCGCGGTGCGCGACAAGGATGCGCGCGACCAGGTCGAGTACAACAAGCTCGTCGCCAAGGGCACGCCGATCGCGCGCATGAACACCGGCATCGACGGCGGCATGAACAAGATTTTTGCCTCGAAGATTCCGGAGGGATCGACCGGACTGTCGGAGAATGCCGAAGGCTCGACCCTGGAGATGCTGGCGATGGCGAAGGCGCCGGGCACGATCCCCGGACACGTCAATCCGCCCAAGCCCAATCTCGATGCGGTCGCCGCCGCTCCCGCGAACCAGGAGCCGGTCGTCGCCGTCAGCGCCCCCGCCGCCACCACCCGCGTCGCCGCAGCCGCGCCGGCCAGCGAGAAATCCCAAGAGAAATCGTCAGGCGGCTTCTTCTCCAACCTCGGCCGCAAGATGGGCCTCGGCACCGCCGACACGACGGCGACCACGCCTCCCCCGCAAGCGACCGCGTCCGTGGCCCCGACCGCTGCGCCAGCAACACCACCCACCGCGACGTCGAGGCTGAAGGCCGCAGTGACCCGGTTCGTGCCTGGCCGCGACACGTCCAAGGACACACCGAAGCCAGCCGTCGCCGCCGCCAAGCCGGCCGAACCGGTGAAGCCGGACACGCGCCTCGCCGCGACGCGGCCGGCGCTGAAGCCGTCGGTGTCGGATGGCGCGAGTGAAGCGACGCAGATCATGGGCGCCGCGCCGGTGGTGTCGTCGAACTCGTTCGACAGCCGCTTTGGGGCGGTGAAGTAAGGGCGGCGCTCCGCTTAATCTCTCCGATCCATCTCAGCCTGACGCCGTCATTCCCCGCGACCCGGCGAAGCCTTGGCGTAGCCGGGTCGCGGGGCATGACAGTTGATGAGGTACGGTGAGAGCGCTGCGCCTCACTCAAAGACGGGCAGCGCGACCTACGGCGCCAGGTACCGCATCAGCTCCGGATTGCCGCGCACATCATTCGCCTGCCCTTGCAGAGCGACCCTGCCGCGGTCCAGTACATAGGCGTAATCGGCGACGCGCAGCGCGAGGTCGAGGTGCTGCTCGACGATGATGACGGCGATGCTCTTCGCGAGCTCGATCAGGCGCTCGGTGATCTCCTCAATCACGCCGATCCAGACGCCTTCGGTCGGCTCGTCCAGCAACAACAGCTTCGGATCGCCCAGCATCGCGCGGCCGATGGCGAGCATCTTGCGCTCGCCGCCGGAGAGGGTGCCGGCGGGCTGGTCGAGGCGCTGGCCGAGTTTCGGGAAGATGGTCAGCACATGGTCGACCGCGTCGGCCTTCTTGCTGGCGAGCGAGCCGACCGCGAGATTGTCGCGCACCGACAGACGCGCAAACACCGAATGCTCCTGCGGGACGTAGCCGATGCCGGCGCGCACGCGCTCCTGGGTCGCGCGGCGGCTGATGTCGCGGCCGTCGAAGGCGACCTCGCCCTTCCAGGCCGGCAGCTCGCCGACGATGGTCTTCATCAGCGTGGTCTTGCCGGCACCGTTGCGGCCGAGCACGGCGACGCCGCCGCGCCAGGGAATGCCGAGGGTGACGTCGAACAGGACCTGGCTGCGGCCATAGCCCGCGTCGAGATGCTTGATGTCCAAAAATTCAGGCACGGCGCAGATAGATCTCCTGAACGGATTTATTGGCCTGGATCTCCGACACGGTGCCTGATGCCAGCACCTTGCCCTGGTCGAGCACGGTCAATCGATCGCAGATGTCGCGGATGAAATCGAGGTCGTGCTCGACGATGACGAGCGAGCAATGTTTTTTGATCGGCTGAAGCAGCTCACCGGTGACGCGGCGTTCCTCCAGGCTCATGCCGCCGGTCGGCTCGTCCAGCAGCAGCAGCTTCGGCTTGCCCGCGAGCGCCATCGCGATCTCCAGCCATTGCTGCTGGCCGTGCGACAGCGCCGCCGCCGCGTCGAAGGCGCGATCGGCGAGGCGGAACTGCGTCAGCATGGTCATGACCTGGTCGTGCAGCGCGCCGCGCGTGCGCGAGAAGACGAGATCGAACAGCGAGGACTGCGCCTGCAGCGCGAGCAGGATGTTGTCGTAGAGCGTCAGCGTCGGCAGCACGCTGGTGATCTGGAATTTCAGGCTCATGCCGGCCCGGGCCCGTTCGGTCGGCGTGAACGCGGTGATGTCGGTGTTGATGAAACTCACTTTGCCTTGGGTCGGCACTTCGGCCCCCGCAATGCACTTCATCAG
This sequence comes from Bradyrhizobium sp. 613_E4_N2_2, assembly GCF_052075995.1. Lineage (NCBI taxonomy): Bacteria > Pseudomonadati > Pseudomonadota > Alphaproteobacteria > Hyphomicrobiales > Nitrobacteraceae > Bradyrhizobium > Bradyrhizobium sp. 613_E4_N2_2. The sequence goes on along the minus strand of NZ_CP197234.1, from coordinate 667,948 downwards.
CGTGCTCTTGCCGGAGCCGTTCGGTCCGATCAGGCCGTGAAACTCGTTCTCGCCGACGGTGAGCGCGGCGCCGTCGAGCGCGGTGAGCTTGCCAAAGATCTTCTTGATATCGGCGGCTTCAAGGAGCGGCATTGCGCTTCTCCTTCTCAGTCTCCTTGGGCTTGGCACCGAAGCTGCCGACCCGTTCGCGCTCGCCGAGCACAAAACTGATCAGGCCAAGTGGCCGGAACAGGATCACGAGCAGCAGCAGCAGACCGAGGATGATCGGCCAGATCTCGCGATAATTGTCGGAGAGCCAGAAGCTGACGCCCTCGACGATCACGGTGCCGATGACGGCGCCGATCAACGTGCCAGAGCCGCCGAACAGCACATAGAGCACCACCTGCGTCGAGACGACGACGCCGACCATGTTGGGCCAGACGAAACCTTCGTGGAAGGCATAAAGACTGCCGGCAAGACCTGCGATGGCGCCGCCAATCGCGAAGATGATCGCCTTCAGGTGCTGTACCTTGTAGCCGAAGAAGGCGATGCGCTGCTCGTTCTCGCGCAGGCCCGCAAGCGCCAGGCCGAATTGCGAGCGTACCAGGAAGCGGCAGAGCAGGTAGACCACGACGAGGATACCGAGCACGAGATAGTAGAAGGCCGGGCCCTCGGTAAATTCGTAGCCGCCGAGCGACATCGGCGCGATCGAGGGGATGCCGTTCTGGCCGCCGAGATAGTACCAGCCGCGCGCGAGGCGATCGGCGGCGTAGGAGCCGGTCAGCGTGCCCAGCGACACGAAGATGACGCTGGAGGGATGCCGTCCGAGCAGCAGGAAGCCGCCGAGCAGCAGCGCGAAGGTGAGGCCGATGATCGTGCCGGCAGGGAGCACGAGGAAGATGTTGGTGATGTCGAGGTCGCGCGCGAGCAGCGCGACGCCATAGCCGGCCGAACCGAAGAACAGGGCCTGGCCAAAGCTCATGATGCCGGCATAGCCCCAGACCAGATCGAACGACAACGCGAACAGCGCGAGGATGATCACGCGGGTCGCGAACACGGTGAGGTAGTCCTGCAGCACCAGCGGCGCGAGCAGCGCCGCGACGAGCACGACGCCCTCCACGATCGGCAGGACCTTTCGTCCTGCCTTGACCTGTTCCTTGGCCTGTCCCGCGGCCACGCGTTCAGCCATCGCACCGTCCGCTTCGTCGCCGGCGATGGCTTCTCTTACCACACTCATCGACTTCGGCATTCCGCCTCAGCATTCCTTGGGATCGACGAGCCCGTCGCTGCGTCCGACGATCTCGTAGTTCCCACCCTTGGCGACCGCGGTGTACATCTTCATCTTGCAGTGCCGCTTGCCCGGCACCATCTCGGCCGGCCCGCCCGGGCCTTCGGCGATCTTGGCGTGATCGAGCGCGGCGGCAACCGAGTCGCGATCGACCTTGCCGGCTTCCTTCACGGCCGCCTCCCACAGCTTGAGGCCGCGATAGGTGCCGGTCGCGGCACTGCCGGCCGCGAACAGGAAGTTGCCGGGAAAGTCCTTCTCATAGGCCGCCTGGATTTTGGCGTCGAACGGATTCTCCTTGGTCAGCACCTTGAAATAGTCGAGACAGCTTGCGAGCCCCTCGATCTCCGCGGCCTGGTTGATGTTGAGCGTGTTCTCGTCATAGTAGACGCAGGCCAGGCGCCCGCCGTTTTTGAGGAAGCCCGCTTCATAGAGCTGCTTGAAGAACGGGCCTACGCCCGGCGGAATGACGGTGTTGAAGACGACGTCGACCTTGTTGGAGATGATCCGGTTGACGGTCGATGAGAAGTCGATCTGGTCGAGCGGGTAATATTCCTCGAACACGACCTCGCCGCCGTTCGCCTCAATGACCTTGCGGGCGTAGACGTTGAGCGTGTGCGGCCAGACATAGTTGGCGCTCGGCAGCGCGAACTTCTTACCACCGTTCTTGATCAGCCAGGGGATGAACTCGTCACACTGCTGCGCCGGCGTCGGTCCGGTGCAGAACAGATAGGGCGTGCACTCCTTACCTTCGTAGAGCTGCGGATAGATGTAGAGCGTCTTGCCGCGCGCCACGATCGGGTCCTTGATCGCGTTGCGCATCGACGAGGTGATGCCGCCCAGCACCATGTCGACCTTGTCGCGCTGGATCAGTTTTCGGACGTTGCCGACGGCGACGGATTCGTTCGAGGCAGTGTCCTCGATATAGAGCTCGAGCGGACGGCCGAGCAGACCACCGGCCGTGTTGATCTCCTTGATCACCATCTTGGCGACATTGGCGTCGGCATTGCCGGCATAGGCGATCGGGCCGGTGAGATCGGTCGCGATACCGACCTTGATCGGGCCTTCCGCCGCGTTCGCCCAAGGCGCCGGGATCACCCAGCTTCCGACGCCGGTCGCGACCGCGCCGGTGGTAAAGGCAAGATTGGAGAGGAAGCGGCGACGCGAAAGCTGAGTACGATCGAACATGACTAAACCCCTTTTCCAGCGATGAGGCCCTGTGGCCGAAATTTGATGAAGACAATGGCGAGCACGAAGACGAGGACGTCGGCGACGACGGGCGCGATCACCCATGGCAGCGCGGCACTGAGGGTGCCGATCACGCCGGCGCCCGCCACCGGTCCGATGAAGGAGCCGACGCCGCCGACCATCACCGCGACAAAACCCTGGATCAGGAAGCGCAGGCCGAGATCGGCGTACAGGCTGAACACCGGCACGATCAGCGCACCGGCAAGGCCGGCGAGCGCGGAGCCAAACGCAAACGTGGCGCCGTACATCAGGGGCGTGGAGATGCCTGAGGCCCGCGCCAGCGAGGGATTTTCCAGGGTGGCGCGCATGCGCAGGCCAAAACTCGTGCGCGACAGCAGGAGGTAACAGCCCGCCATCACCAGGAGCGTGATGACGATGATGGTGAAGCGCCAGGCCGAGATATGCATGGCGCCGATATCGATCGAGCCGCCGATCGGCTCGGGCACGGTCAGATAGAAGCCACCGATCAGGCCGCGCACGGATTCGCGGATGATCAGGCCGAGCGCATAGGTGCCGAGCATCGCCACGATCGGCGCGGCGTAGAAGCGGCGGATGATCAGCGCCTCCAGCACGAAGCCGAGCGCACCAACCACAAAGGGCGCCGCGACCATGCCGGCCCAGATCGGCAGGCCCTTGGCGTAGGCGAGATAGGTGATGTAGGCCCCGAGCAGGACGAACTCTCCTTGCGCGAAGTTGAAGATGCCCATCATGCTGGCGATGATTCCGAGCCCCAGCACGATCAGGACGATGATCGCGCCGAAGCTCAGGATCTCGAACGCCGCGACGAACGCGTTAGCCATGCGCTGGATTCTTATTTTTACGCGTTTTCTTGACGCGAACCGGTATCCACTTCGCTTGAAAACGCTCTGGTCCGTCCGTCTGCATCGATGCCTCGCTCACATCTTCTTCCAGTCGCCGATCTGCTCGAAGGCATGCGCGGCGCGGTAGATCGTGGATTCCTCGAACATGCGGCCGACCAGCATCAGGCCGACGGGCAGGCCGTCGACCATGCCGCAGGGCAGCGACATCGCGGGATGATGGGTGATGTCGAACGGCGCTGTGTTGGAGATCATCTCCAGCGCGCGGGCGACGTAGTCTTCGCGGCTGGCGGTGGGCTCCGGCAGCTTCGTCGCCTTCATCGGCGTCGTCGGCAGCAGCAGCAGGTCGTATTCGCCGAACGCCTTGTCATAGGCCGCGGTCAGGCGACGCGAGATGTTGAGGGCCTTGCCGTAATAGCGGGGACCGAAGCTGTTGTTGATGTAGGTCCCGAGCATCAGGAACAGTTTTGTCGTCTCCGACAGCGAATCCGCCTGCCGTCGCCAGCCGCGATGGAAGTCCATCAGCGAGGTCGAGTAGAGATCGGAACGGCTGAGGCCATAGCCATCGCCATACATCATGGTCTGGGTCATGCCCTCCGTGCCGATCGGCGTCCAGATCGCGGGACCGACCATGTGCATGGGGATCGAAACGGTCTCGACCGTGGCGCCGAGGTCCTTGAAGCGTTTTGCGGCCTCGCGCACGCTTTCGTTCACCGCGGCCTCCGCGTTCGCCTGCTCAAAACCTTCCTTGAGGATGCCGATCTTCATGCCCTTGACGCCCTGGCCGAGCGCCTTGGTGTAGTCCTCGACCTTCGGGGCCTTGATGCGGGGATCGTAGCCGTCGTCGCCGGCGAGCACTTCGAGCAGCAGCGCATTGTCGGCGACGGTCGCGGTCATCGGACCGGTGTGATCGACGAAGACCTCGATCGGCATGATGCCGGTGTAGGGCACGAGCCCCCAGGTCGGCTTCATGCCGTAGGTGCCGCAGAACGAGGACGGCATGCGGATCGAGCCACCCTGGTCGCCGCCGATCGCCATGTCGACCTCGCCGAGCGCGACGACGACGCCGCTGCCCGAGGACGAGCCGCCGGCCGAATAGCCCATCTTGTGCGGATTGTGCACGGCACCGACCGCGCCGGTGTGGCTGCCGCCGGACATGCAGAAGGATTCGCAATGCACCTTGCCGGCGATCTCGGCGCCGGCGTCGAGCATGCGCGTGACGATGGTGGCGTCGAAATCGGGCACGTAGCCTTCCAGCGTCGCCGAGCCGTTCATCATCGGCACGCCGGCGAGCATGATGTTGTCCTTCAGCGCGACGGTCTTGCCCTTGAGCTTGCCGCTTGCCGCACCCTTCACGGTCGACTTGCGGTACCAGGCGTTGCGCGGGTTCTCCTCGGGCGAGGGCCGGTAGCCCGGCGTGCGGGGATATTTGACCTCCGGCACTTCGTCCGGCATCGCGCCGACGAGATTATAGGCTTCGATCGAGCCCTGCATCAGGCCGCGGAACGAGGCGACATCGGCATCGGTCAGCGAAAGGCCGCACTGCTTGGCGACGTCGAGAAGTTGGGCAGGCGTGGGAAGGACAACTGTCACGGCGCTCTCCTGAAGTTTCTTGGTACGGTCCCTGCGCGCGGCCGCGATTGGCGCGACGCGCGCAGCGGCCCTGCTGAAACATTCAAAGCGGAAATATTTTCCTTTTCAAGTATTATTTTAAGATGGGGCTGTCCGGATTGCCGCAGCAGGCTCAGACCGGCTTGACCAGCTTGAAGTCGAGGCCGTCGGCCTCCGCGAGATACATCTGCATGCGGGCGTGGCCGTTGCGAACGACGACCGGGCCGCGCGCGCCGCCGTAAACGATGTTGCGGCCCGCCGCGAGCATGGGCGCCATCGACAGCGAACCTGCCTTTTTCGCCACGGCTTCGAGGAAACGCAGGCCTTCATAGCTGGACTGGCCGAGCGAGCCGATCGGCGGGGCGTTCGGCCCGAACATGGCGCGATAGCGGATCTGGAAGTCGTCATTGGCCCGCGAGCCGATACCGGAGAAATAGCCGGATGCGCAGAACATGTTCTCGCTGTTGTCGGCGCCGATGCCGAGCAGCACCGTCTCGTCCATGGCTCCCGCCAGCCGCAGCGTCGTGGCGCCGAGGCCGCATTCGCCGAAAGCACGATTGAAGGTGACGCTGTCGGTGCCGATCAGCGAGATCAGCACGACATCGGGCCGCGCGGCACGGATGCGCGCCAGGTGCGGCTCGTGATTGTCCTCGCCGAGGGGGACGAACTCCTCGCCGACGACGTGGCCTCCGGTTTCCCTGATGTAGTTCTTCACGGCACGGTGCGATTGCCAGGGCCAGACGTAATCGCTGCCGATCAGGTACCAGCGCGACGCCTTCTTGACGTCGGCAAGCCAGTGGATTGACGGCCGGCTCTGCCAGCGCGGCGTCTCGCCGATTGCCATCACGCCGGGCGTGCGCTCGCCGCCCTCGTAGACCGGCGTGTAGATGTAGGGGATGCGATGACGCGTCGTGACGTCGCGCAAGCCGACGCGGACCGCGCTGGTGTGCAGCCCGACGATGAGATCGACCTCGTCGAATGCGATCGCCTGCTCGGCGCGGTTCAGCACCTCATCGAGCGGCCCGCCGGCGTCGTAGATCGACAGCTCGATCTCGCGGCCGAGGATGCCGCCGCGCTTGTTGATCTCGGCAACGGCGAGTTGCGCGCTGTTGGTCGCGCAGGGGCCCCACACACCCGGCGATCCCGTGCAGCAGATGAAGCCGCCGATGCGCAGCTTGTTCGCGCCACGCCGCCTGAGGAAAGCATGATCGCCCGGCGACAGCGAGCTATCGGCGCCCGACGACGACAGATTCCTCAGCAGCAAGGACGGCGGCATCGCCGGACTGCCGTGAGCCGGGAAGTTTACCGTCGCGTGCACGCCAACTCCTGTCTGGCACCAGACCTGAAAGCACAATGAGCAGGCGGCCGCGGCATCCGCCCTTTTGTTAGGCAAACATCCTATTTTGAAAATATTGAATATTCAACAATTGAAGTGCATATAGAAGCAGCATTGATTGCAAGACATTCACTCATTTGGGTCAAGACGAAGTCTTAGCCGTGGCAAAACCGAACTCCCCGATCACCGAACACCTCGCCTACCTGCTCGCGCAAGCCAACCGGGAGATCAACCGGCAGCTGGAACTGCGCCTGAGCAAGGAAGGCGTTCCCGTCGAGCAGTGGCGCATCCTTAAGGTGTTGTCGGACGGCGATGGCCACTCGATGGGCGAACTCGCGGACGCGGTGCTGCTCAATCATCCAACGCTGACCAAGATGATCGACCGCATGGTCTCCGACACGCTGGTCTATCGCGTGCAGGACCCGAATGATCGCCGCAAGGTTTTGATGTTCATCTCCGACCGCGGCAAGGTGCTGTGCAAGAAGCTCAACTCGCTCGCGGTCGACCAGGAGGAGCACATCCTGGAGAGCTACGGCGACAAGTCGACGAGCGAATTGAAGCGGCTGCTCGAGAGCTTGATCGACAGCTCGAATTGAGCGTTGGCTTGGCGCGCTCTCGCAACACTTCATCTCGTGAGGGCGTAGCGCAAATCGCCACACACACTCAGCCGCCATCGCCCGCGAAAGCGGGCGATCCAGTATTCCAGAGACGTTAGTGATTCAACCGAGAGGCCGCGGCGTACTGGGTCGCCCGGTCGAGCCGGGCGAGGACAGTGGAGCGTGAGGCACGAACATCGCGTGTCACGCGCGCATGACAGCGGGGCTAGCGGCTAGGCGTACCGCCCGTGGCAGTGCTTGTACTTCTTGCCTGAGCCGCAGGGGCAATCCTCGTTACGGCCGACCTTGCCCCAGCTGGCGGGGTTCTTCGGATCGCGAAGAGCTGCGTCGGAAGCCTGCGCACCGAGCGTGACGCTGGCGAGCGCCATTTCGTCCTCGCCTGTGTTGGGGTCGAACTTGTGCGCTTCCATCGGCGGCAGGACAGGAGCTTCCTGCTCCGGCGGGACGATCTCGACGCGCATCAGCTGCGCCGTGACGGCCTCACGCAGATGCGCGCTCATCTCCTGGAAGAGATTGAAGGCCTCGGTCTTGTACTCCTGCAACGGATCGCGCTGGCCGTAACCACGCAGGCCGATGACCTGGCGCAGATGGTCGAGCATGATCAGATGCTCGCGCCAGAGATGGTCGAGCGTCTGGAGCAGAATGGTCTTCTCGACGTAGCGCATCACGTCGGGACCCCATTGCCCGACCTTGGCCGCCATGTGCTCGTCGGCTTTGGTCTCGATGCGCGAGAGCAACTCCTCGTCGGCGATGCCCTCTTCCTTGGCCCATTCGTCGACCGGCAGGTCGAGATCGAGCACGCGCTTCAGCTCTTCCTTCAGGCCGGCGACATCCCACTGCTCGGCATAGGCATGCTCGGGCACGTGCTTGGCGACGAGGTCGTCGATGAAGGCGTGGCGCATGTCGGTAACGGTCTCGGCGACGCTGTCGTCCTTCATCAGGTCGACGCGCTGGTCGAAGATCACCTTGCGCTGGTCGTTCTGGACGTTGTCGAACTTCAGCAGGTTCTTGCGGATGTCGAAGTTGCGCGCCTCGACCTTCTGCTGCGCCTTCTCGAGCGCCTTGTTGATCCAGGGATGGATGATCGCCTCGCCTTCCTTCAGGCCGAGACGCTGCAGCATGCTGTCGAGGCGATCTGAGCCGAAGATGCGCATCAGATCGTCTTCCAGCGACAGGAAGAACTTCGAGCGGCCGGGGTCGCCCTGACGGCCGGAACGGCCGCGCAGCTGGTTGTCGATGCGGCGGGATTCGTGACGCTCGGATCCCATGATGTAGAGGCCGCCGGGCTTCTTCACGGTCTTGGCGGGCTTCGAGCCCTTCGCCGGCTCGATTTCGACCTCTTCCTCGGCGTTCAGCACGATGTCGCGGAAGTGCTCGATGTCGGCCTTGATCTGCTCGATCTTCTTCGCCTTCTCGGCCTCGTCCTCGATGCCGGCGGTCTCCTGCTGGACCCGCATCTCGAGCGAGCCGCCGAGCTTGATGTCGGTACCGCGGCCGGCCATGTTGGTCGCGATCGTGATCGCGCCGGGCACGCCGGCTTCCGCGACGATATAGGCTTCCTGCTCGTGGAAGCGCGCGTTCAGCACCGCGAACAGTTTTGCCGGCTTGCCGGCGCGGGCCGCGGCGTACAGCTTCTGCATCGAATTCTCGTTGCCGAAATCGATCTGCCGGTAGCCGTGCTTCTTGAGGTATTCGGCGATCACTTCCGATTTTTCGATCGAGGCGGTGCCGACCAGCACCGGCTGCAGTCGCGCATTGGCGCGCTCGATCTCGGCCAGGATCGCGGCGTATTTCTCGTTCTGGGTTCGATAGACCTCGTCGTCCTCGTCGAGGCGGCCGACCGGCACGTTGGTCGGGATCTCCACGACTTCGAGCTTGTAGATGTCGAAGAGTTCGTCGGCTTCGGTCAACGCCGTGCCGGTCATGCCGGCGAGCTTTTCGTACATCCGGAAGTAGTTCTGGAAGGTGATCGAGGCCAGCGTCTGGTTTTCCGGCTGAACCTGGACATGCTCCTTGGCTTCAAGCGCCTGGTGCAGGCCTTCCGAATAACGTCGGCCGGCCATCATGCGTCCCGTGAACTCGTCGATGATGACGACCTCGTCGTCGCGGACGATGTAGTCCTTGTCGCGCGTGAACAGCGTGTGGGCGCGCAGCGCCTGGTTGATGTGGTGCACGACGGAAACGTTCTCGACGTCGTAGAGCGACTCGCCCTTGAGCTGGCCGGCGTCGCGCAGCAACGTCTCAATCTTCTCCATGCCGCCTTCGGTCAGCGTCACCGTGCGCTGCTTCTCGTCGACCTCGTAATCGGTCTTGTCGAGCTTGGGCAGGAAGCCGTCGATGGTGTTGTAGAAGTCCGAACGGTCGTCGAGCGGGCCGGAGATGATCAGCGGCGTGCGCGCTTCGTCGATCAGGATGGAGTCGACTTCGTCGACGATGGCGTAGAAGTGCGGCCGCTGGACCATGTCCTCGAGCCGGTACTTCATGTTGTCGCGCAGATAGTCGAAGCCGTATTCGTTGTTGGTGCCGTAGGTGATGTCGCAGGCATAGGCAGCCTTGCGTTCGGAATCGTCGAGGCCGTGGACGATGACGCCGGTGGTCAAGCCGAGGAAGCTGTAGATCTGGCCCATCCAGCCGGAGTCGCGGCGGGCGAGGTAGTCGTTGACGGTGACGACGTGGATGCCCTTGCCCGCGAGCGCGTTTAGGTACACCGCGAGCGTTGCGACCAGCGTCTTGCCTTCGCCGGTCTTCATCTCCGCGATGTCGCCCTCGTGCAGCACGATGCCGCCGATCAGCTGCACGTCGAAATGCCGCTGGCCGAGCGTGCGCTTGGCGGCCTCGCGCACGGTGGCGAAGGCCGGCACCAGCAGATCGTCGAGCGTCTTGCCCTCGGCGAGCTGTTTCTTGAACTCGACGGTGCGGGCCTTCAGTGCCTCGTCGGAGAGTTTCGAAACCTCCGGCTCCAGCGCGTTGATCGCGTTGACGCGGGACTGGTATCCCTTCACCCGCCGGTCGTTGGCGGAGCCGAAAAACTTGCGGGCGAGCGCGCCGATCATGCCTAGTTCCTGTGTTCGCGATTCAACCGCGTTGCAGCCAAGAAGTTGTCACCCCCCTGCCTATCAACTCACCGTGACGCCTGATGGCGGCAGAGCCCGGACTGCGGGGGGTCATCCGCCATATGGGTGGGAATTGGGCAAGTCTGGGTTCAACGGCCAAAAACGCAGCAAAATAAACGCCATCGCCATGGTCGCGACCGGGCAGAGATATGGCCCGGTCAGGGCCTTGTCAACGGCGGGCGCATTGCGGCTAATTCATCATTTTGACAGACTTTTCGCGTTGCCAAGCCCCCCTGAATTGGGCGAGTGTCCGCCCCGCTAGAGCAGCCCCCTGCTTCAACAAAAGGATTTTCCATGACCACCTCGTTCCCGGTAACCAAAACCGGCCTGCGCTTCGGCCTCGCCACCGCCCTCGTGGGCTGCCTTGCGTTGGCGCTGATCGCGGGTCCCGGCCGGGCTGCCGACGATCCGGTGCTGGCGAAGGTCAATGGCGCGGAAATCAAGAAGAGCGACGTTGCCATGGCCGAGGAGGAACTCGGGGCGAGCCTCGCCCAGATGGACCCGGCGACCAAGGACGAGAACGTGCTGTCCTTCCTGATCGACATGAAGATCGTCAGCAAGGCTGCCGAGGACAAGAAGGTCGCCGACGGCGACGAGTTCAAGAAGCGCCTGGCGTTCGCCCGGAACCGCCTGCTGATGGACAGCCTGCTCGCCAACGAGGGCAAGGCCGCCACCACCCCCGACGCCATGAAGAAGGTCTATGAGGAGGCCTCCAAGCAGATCACCGGCGAGCAGGAGGTCCGCGCCCGCCACATCCTGGTCGAGACCGAGGACGAGGCCAAGGCGGTGAAGGCCGAGCTCGACAAGGGCGCCGATTTCGCCGAACTCGCCAAGAAGAAGTCCAAGGATCCGGGCTCCGCCGATGGCGGCGACCTCGGCTTCTTCACCAAGGAGCAGATGGTGCCGGAGTTCTCGGCCGTGGCCTTCACGCTGGAGCCGGGCAAGATCTCCGATCCCGTGAAGTCGCAGTTCGGCTGGCACATCATCAAGGTCGAGGAAAAGCGCAACCGCAAGGCGCCGGACTTCGAGCAGGTCAAGGCCCAGATCGAGCAGTACGTCACCCGCAAGGCCCAGGCCGACTACGTCGCCAAGCTCCGCGCGGAAGCCAAGGTCGAGCGGACGGACCAGCCGGCAGCGGATGCCAAACCGGATGCCAAGCCGGCCGACCCTGCCAAGCCGTCCGACAGCAAGATGGCGCCCCCCGCGAAGAAGTAAGAATTCGCTGTCACTTCGCGGACGCCAATAGTATCTAACGTCGCAATGGCCGGGCAAATGCCCGGCCATCTGCATATCCAGACCTCACCAAGGCGCCCCGATGTCCTCCTCCGTCTCCCCGCTCGCCCCCAAAACTGTCCCCGACATGCCCGTGATCGCGGGCGTCCGCCTTGCGACGGCCGAAGCCGGCATCCGCTACAAGAACCGCACCGACGTGCTGCTGGCGGTAATGGACAAGGGCACCGCGGTCGCGGGCGTCTTCACCAGGTCGAAATGCCCCTCCGCGCCGGTGGAATGGTGCCGCGCCAAGCTGAAGGGCGGCAAGGCGCGCGCGCTGGTGGTGAATTCCGGCAACGCCAATGCCTTCACCGGCAAGACCGGACGCAGCTCCACCGCGCTGACCGCGAAGATCGCGGCCAAGGCGGTCGGATGCAGCGAGGGTGAGATCTTCCTGGCCTCGACTGGCGTGATCGGCGAGCCGCTGGACGCGACCAAGTTCGACGGTGTGCTCGGCCGGCTGGCCGAGACTGCCGAGTCCGGCGACTATCTCGCCGCGGCCAAGGCCATCATGACCACCGACACCTTCCCGAAGGTCGCGACCGCGACCGTCAAGCTCGGCAAGGCCAAGGTCACCATCAACGGCATGGCCAAGGGCGCCGGCATGATCGCGCCCGATATGGCGACGATGCTGTCCTTCATCTTCACCGACGCGCCGATCGCACCCGCGGCCCTGCAAGCATTGCTCAAGAGCGGCGTCGAGGACACCTTTAACGCGGTGACGATCGACGGCGACACCTCGACCTCGGATACGCTGCTGGCCTTCGCCACCGGCGCCGCCGCCGCGCACGGCGCACCAAAGATCAGCCGCGCCAACGACCCCCGCCTGAAGGCCTTCGTGAAAGCCTTCAACCAGCTGCTCGCCAATCTCTCCGAGCAGGTCGCCCGCGACGGCGAAGGCGCGCGCAAGCTGGTCGAGATCACCGTGGAAGGCGCCAAGACCAAGGCGTCGGCGCGCAAGATCGCGATGTCGATTGCGAACTCGCCGCTGGTCAAGACCGCGATCGCCGGCGAGGACGCCAATTGGGGCCGCGTGGTGATGGCGGTCGGCAAGGCCGGCGAGCCGGCCGATCGCGACAAGCTCTCGATCTCCTTCAACGGCATCCGCGTCGCCAAGAGCGGCGCGCGCGATCCGTCCTATGACGAGGCGCAGGTGTCGGAAGCGATGAAGGCCCCGGAAATCGCCATCAAGGTCTCGCTCGGCCTCGGCAAGGGCCGCGACCGCGTGCTGACCTGCGACCTGACGAAGGAGTATGTCGCGATCAACGGGGATTACAGGTCTTAAACCGAACGCCGATGGCCGATCTCAAACTGACATTGGTGGTGGCCTGCGCGCTTGTCGACGCCGACAAGCGCGTCCTGATCGCGCAGCGCCCGGAGGGCAAGACGCTTGCGGGCCTCTGGGAATTCCCCGGCGGCAAGTGTGAGCCCGGCGAGCGGCCGGAGCAGAGCCTGATCCGCGAGCTGCATGAAGAGCTCGGCATCACCGTCGCCGAACCGTGCCTGGCGCCGTTGACCTTTGCGAGCTACGGCTACGAGACCTTTCACCTGCTGATGCCGCTTTACATCTGCCGGCGCTGGGAGGGGCTGGTCACCCCGCGCGAAGGCCAGACCCTGGCCTGGGTCCGCGCCAACAAGCTGCGCGACTACCCGATGCCGCCCGCGGACATTCCGCTGATCCCGCATCTGATTGATTTGCTGATGTGAGTACGGACCTCATCCTGAGGAGCGCGGCACGCGCGTCTCGAAGGATGGCCGCACGGCAAGAGCCGGGCCTGCATAGTTCTCGCGGCGATGCGAAGCATCGTCCGCTAAGCGCGCCTTACGCGCCTCCTCACCATGAGGATCACTCCTTCCCCGCCTTCTTCACCGCCTCCGCCAGGCTCGCTTTCGCCGATCCCGGCTTCAGCGGCTGCTGCTGGCTCGCATGCGGGGCCCAGCCGGAGAGCCAGATGATGTCGAACGTCGCACGGATGCGGCCGTCGGCATCGGCAAAGCGTTCGGCGTAGATTTCGGCCATGCGCAGCAGCGTCGCGCGGGGCGTCGGCGTGCGTCGCCGCTCGATCAACACATTGGCCGCGCCCATGCGGCGGAGATCCTGCATCAGCGCAAACGCATTGGCGTAGCGCACCACGACACGGTCGACATCGGTGACCGGAAGCGCAAAGCCCGCCCGCTGCAACAGCGCGCCGATGTCGCGCAAATCCGCGAACGGGGCCACGCGCGGCGACACGCCGCCCTCGCATTCGGCTTCGGCCGCCGCAAAGACCTGCCGCAGTTCGGTCAGGCTGTCGCCGCCGATCATCGCGGCGAGCAGCAATCCGTCCGGCTTCAGCGCACGCCGCACCTGCGCAAGCACCCCCGGCAGGTCGTTGACGAATTGCAGCGCCAGTGCCGAGACGACGAGATCGAGACTTTCCGGGGCAAAGGGCAGTTTTTCCACGCCCGCTTCGTCGAGCGCGATCCGCTGGAGTGATGGCAGCCCCGTGAGCCCCTCTCCGGGTGTCCAGAGATCGGCCGCAGCATGAAACTCCCGCATCACGGCGGCCAGCCGGTCGGTCATGTCCTCTGCAACACGATCGAGCAGGAATGTCACCTCGCCCTGCGCATGAGCGCGCCGCTGCCGCGCATGCAGCAATGCGCGATCGAACAGAGCGGGCGGGGTTTGCGGGTTCTGGGCCATGCCGCTGGTTACGCCGATCACGACCGCCATGGCAATCTCCTCTCTCGTGTCCCGGCTCTGCAGCGCACCGCACCGGACGATGCTTCGCATCGCCGGGAGCGCTGCGCTGCGTGGCACGAGAGTGTGGCTTGAGCCCCCGTAAACAGAACGCTAGCCTCTCCCCATGGAAGCCGACGCCGCCCCCACCCGCTCCATCGCCGCGCCGTTGCGTGCCGCGTGGACGGCCGGCCGCCACGTGCTGTCACGCGCCGCACGGCTCGCGCTCGACATTGCGCTGCCGACGCTGTGCGTGTCCTGCCGCGAGCCGGTCGACGGCGAGGGCGTTTGCGCGGCCTGCTGGGCGCGGCTGTCGTTCATCGAACGGCCCTATTGCCCACGGCTCGGCATTCCCTTCGTCTATGATCCCGGCCCCGAGATGCTGTCGATGGAGGCGATCGCCAGCCCGCCGGCCTACCAGCGTGCACGCGCGGCGGTGCGCTATGACGACGTCGCGCGCACGCTGGTGCATGCGCTGAAATACCAGGACCGTACCGATCTGGCGCCGGCCATGGGTCGCTGGATGGCGCGCGCGGGCGCCGAACTGCTCACCGGAGCCGACATGCTGGTGCCCGTTCCCCTGCATTGGCGCCGGGCGTGGCGGCGCCGCTACAACCAGTCCGGGGCGCTGGCGCGCATCATCGCGCGGCAGAGCGGTGTCAGGGTGTGCGGCGAAGTGCTGCGCCGGGTGCGCGCGACCGAGCAGCAGATCGGCCTGTCGCGGACCCAGCGCGCCACCAATGTGCAGGGTGCATTCCAGGTATCCCCCGACCGCCAGGTGGAAATCCAGGGCCGCCGCATCGTCCTGATCGACGATGTCCTCACCTCAGGGGCGACGCTGGACGCCTGTGCGCGGGCCCTGCTCCGCGCCAAGGCGGCCCAGGTGGACGTGCTGGTCTTCGCCCGGGTTGTCGAGAGCGGCCCCCGTCCCATATAATTCAATGACTTCATGACATGAGAGCGCCACACGACATGACCGACGCTGTCGAAATCTACACCAGGCCGGGCTGTGGCTATTGTTCCGCCGCCAAATCGCTGCTGACCCGCAAGAAGGCAACCTTCACGGAGTTCGACATCGCCAGGAACCCGTCCTGGCGCGAAGAGATGTACGACCGCGCCGGCGGGGGCTCGACTTTCCCGCAGATCTGGATCGGCGGAACCCATGTCGGCGGTTGCGACGAGCTCTATGCGCTCGACCGCGAGGGCAAGCTCGACGGCCTGCTCGAAAGCGTAAAGGCGGTGTCATGAGCGAGGATCGCACCTTCACCGCCGCAATGATCCAGATGCGCACCGGCCTGATGCCCGAGCCGAGCCTCGCGCAGGCCACCAGGCTGATCCGGCAGGCTGCCGCCAACGGCGCCGACTACGTGCAGACGCCCGAAGTCAGCAACATGATGCAGCTCAACCGAAAGGCGTTGTTCGAGCACCTCCAGATCGAAGAGGACGACACCTCGCTGAAGGCCTATCGCGCGCTCGCGGCGGAACTCGGAATTCACATTCATGTCGGATCGCTGGCGCTGCGCTACTCGGACGAAAAAGCGGTCAACCGCTCTTTCCTGATCGGGCCCGAGGGCAGTGTGCTCGCGAGCTACGACAAGATCCACATGTTCGACATCGAGTTGCCGGACGGCGAGAGCTATCGCGAATCCGCCAACTACCAGCCGGGCGAGACTGCCGTGATCTCCGACCTGCCCTGGGGTCGCGTCGGGCTGACGATCTGCTACGACGTGCGCTTCCCCGCGCTCTACCGCGCGCTGGCCGAGAGCGGCGCGTATTTTATCACCGTGCCGTCGGCCTTCACCCGCAAGACCGGCGAGGCGCATTGGCACATCCTGCTGCGCTCGCGCGCGATCGAGACCGGCTGCTTCATCTTCGCCGCCGCGCAGGCCGGCCTGCACGAGAACAAGCGCGAGACGTTCGGCCACTCGCTGATCATCGACCCCTGGGGCGAGATCCTCGCCGAGGGCGACGTCGAGCCCGGGATCATCATGGCCAAGATCGACCCGGCCAAGGTCGAGACCGCCCGCCGCGCGATCCCCTCGCTCCAGCACGGCCGCCGCTTCGGCGTCGCCGATCCCAAGGCCGGGCCGGACCATCTCCACCTCGTGCGGGGATCGGCATGATCCGCTACGCGCTCCACTGCGACCAAAGCCACGCATTCGAAAGCTGGTTCCAGAGCTCGTCGGCTTATGATTCGCAGGTGAAGCGCAAGCTCGTGACTTGCCCGATCTGCGGCTCGGCCAAGGTCGAGAAGGCGATCATGGCCCCGCGGATCATCGGCAAGAAGGGCCGCGGACGGGCGACGCCGCTGCCGGAGCCGGCCTCAACGCCTGCGCCCGAGGCTGCGCCGTCGGGACCGACCTCGCTGATGATGGCGCAGGAGCGCGAGTTGCGCGCCAAGCTCAAGGAGCTGCGCGATCACATCGTCAAGCACGCCGACAATGTCGGCGAGCGCTTTGCGAATGAAGCCCGCGCGATGCATTACGGCGACAAGGAGCACCGCCCGATCTATGGCGAGGCTTCGCCCGACGAGGCAAAGTCGCTGATCGACGAAGGCATCGAGGTGTCGCCGCTGCCGACGCTGCCGGAAGATAGGAACTAGGCCCCCACCAGCACCGCAACGCCAACCACGATCAGCGCGATACCAAAGATCTCGCGCGGCGCGATCGGCTGCTTGAACGAGTAATACGCCACGCCTTGCGCGAACAGCACCTCGATCAAAGCGAGCGTGCGGACGTTGGCGGCGGCCGTCAGCGCGAAGGCCAGGAACCAGAATTGCGAGGCGAAGGCGCCCATGAAGCCGGCGAGCAGCGACGGCTTCCACAATCCCAGGATCGACTGGAGCACCTTTGGCGCCCGCCAGAGCAGATAGATGGTCAGGATCAGCGTCTGCACGAACAGGCCGAGCACCAGCGTGAACGACGCTGCCGTCACGAAGGAGACGTCAGGCACGTTGATGATGGCGCCGCGGAAGCCAACGGCTGAGAGCGCGAACGCCGCGGCCGCAACGAGGCCCGTGATGGTCGGCCTCAATTCCGCAAAGCTCTTCTCGCCGCCGGGCCGAAGTGCGGTGATGACGACGCCGACGGTCGCGATCACGATCGCCAGCACCTTCAGCCAGGTCAGGTGATCGCCGAGGAAGACGAAGCCGAAAATCGCGGTCTGGATCGCCTCGGTCTTGAGGTAGGCCGTCGTCACCACGAAGGAGCGATCGTTCATCGCGAGCAGCATCAGCCCGGTCGCAACGATCTGGCTGAGCGCCCCGAGCAGCAGCCAGGGCCAGAACACGGTCGGCGGCATGCCGAGGTGATCACCGGTCGCGACCAGCACCACGCCCAGAAACAGCAGCGAGAACGGGAAGCCGAACAGGAAGCGGATATTGGTCGCGCCCCAGGTCCCCAGCGGCTTCGTCAGCGACCGCTGCATCGCATTGCGCGCGACCTGGCCTAGCGCAGCAATGACGGTGAAGGGAATCCAGAGGCTGGCGATGGTAAGCATGCGGGTAGAGCGGTAGGAGGGGAAGCCGTGGCCAACCTGCCGCTAGCGGCGAAGCAGGTCAATCACGCCCACGTCATGGGTGCGATGCTCGCGCCTCGCGTACCCCTCAGACCATCCCTTCCGCCACGACCATGTAGTTCACGTCCATGTCGGAGGAGAGGGTCCATCTGTCGGCGAAGGGTGAGTAGACGACGCCGGTCTGCTCGGTGATAACGAGACGGTTGTCCAAAAGATACTTCGTCAGCTCGTCGGGGGTGACGAACTTGTTCCATTCATGGGTGCCGCGCGGCAGCCAGCGCAGGACGTATTCGGCGCCGACGATGGCGAGCGCGAAGCTCTTCCAGTTCCGGTTCAGCGTCGAGACCACCATCAGCCCGTTCGGCTTCAGCAGCGCCGCGCAGCGCTTGAGGAAAACGCCGACATCGACGACGTGCTCGACCACTTCCATCGCCAGCACGATGTCGAAGCGCTCGCGCGGGTCGATCTCCTCGACCGTGGTGCAGCGGTAATCGATCGACAGATGGCTCTTGTCGGCATGCAGCTTCGCGGCGGCGATGTTGCTGACCGAGGGATCGACGCCGATGACCTGGGCACCGAGGCGCGACAGCGGCTCGCACAACAGGCCGGCGCCGCAGCCGATGTCGAGCACGCGCAGGCCGCCGAGGCAGTTGAGGCTGCGCACATTGCGCTCGAACTTGCGGCAGGCGGCGTCGCGGATATAGCCGAGCCGCAACGGGTTGATCCGATGCAGCGGGGCCATCTTGCCGTTGGGGTCCCACCACTCGGCCGAAAGTTTCGAGAATTTCGCGATCTCGGCGGCGTCGACGGTCGAGCCCGGCTGGGCGGTGGCGGTTGCGGAAGTATTTTGCTGCATGCTCATGGTTAGGCGCGGTCCTACCGCGTGGTGATCGAACTACGGAAGGCGAGCGGCGTGTCGACGGTCGTGATCTTTTCGATCCCCTCGCCAACGCCGCGAATCGTCACGTCGCCGTAGTTGAGAATACGTCCAAGAATCGACTGGTCGACGTCGACACTCTCGACCTTGTCCAGCGCCATTTCAAAGGTCCGGCGCTTGATGAACCCCGTCTTGTGCACAACCCGCAAGTTGGTGACGTCGGTCTCGGTCGTGAAGCGATGGAACCAGCCCTTGATGGTCCAGTAAAGGGCGGCCAGAGCTACGACGCCGGCGGCTATGAGGCACAGCACCCTGAGGCCATCGGCCGTGGCCTGCGGCATCAGGACGAGAAAGGCGAGAGCCACGATCCAGGCCACGATGGCCGGAAAATAGAAGATCCAGTGCGCATTGGTCGAATACAGCACCCGCTCGCCCGGTTGCAGGATCTCGTCGATATAACGCGCCATGATCTCGGTTAACCCATACCCCCAAGCCAGACCTTAGGTCGGACCTTACCCTGCCCCCGCAGGAACCCGCTTGCCCCCGGCCCCGCCGCTATGTATACGCGCGGTCGGTGTCCGCTGGCACCCGTCCGGTGCGGGTCACCATACTGATCCTTATGAGGGAATGCACGCGTCGTCATGAGCCGCCTCGTGATGAAATTCGGCGGCACGTCCGTCGCCAATATCGAACGTATCCGCAACGTCGCACGCCATGTGAAGCGTGAGGTCGACGCCGGCCATGAAGTGGCCGTGGTCGTCTCGGCGATGTCCGGTAAAACCAACGAGCTGGTGGCCTGGTGCACCGAGGCCTCGCCGATGCACGACGCGCGCGAATACGACGCCGTCGTCGCCTCCGGCGAACAGGTGACGTCGGGCCTGCTCGCCATCGTGCTTCAGGGCATGGGCATCCAGGCCCGCTCCTGGCAGGGCTGGCAGATCCCGATCAAGACCAGCGACGCCCATGCCTCGGCCCGGATCGAGGACATCGACGGCAGCGAGATCATCAAGCGCTTCCGGGAGCGCAAGGAGGTCGCGGTCATCGCCGGCTTCCAGGGCATCAATCCCGAGACCAATCGCATCACCACGCTCGGCCGCGGCGGCTCCGATACGTCGGCCGTGGCGATCGCCGCCGCCGTCAAGGCCGACCGCTGCGACATCTACACCGATGTCGACGGCGTCTACACCACCGACCCGCGAATCGTGCCGAAGGCCCGCCGCCTCGACAAGATCGCGTTCGAAGACATGCTGGAACTGGCCTCCCAGGGCGCAAAAGTGCTCCAGGTCCGCTCGGTGGAACTCGGCATGGTCCACAACATGCCGATCTTCGTCCGCTCGAGCTTCGACAAGCCCGAGGATATCGACCCGCATGCCAACCAGCCGCCCGGCACGCTGATCTGCAGCGAGGAGGAGATCATGGAAAGCCACGTCGTCACCGGCATCGCCTTTTCGAAGGACGAGGCCCAGATCTCGGTACGCCAGATCGAGGACAAGCCCGGCGTGGCAGCGTCGATCTTCGGCCCGCTGGCGGATGCCAACATCAACGTCGACATGATCGTGCAGAACGTCTCCGAGGACGGCAAGACCACCGATCTCACCTTCACGGTGCCGGCGGCCGACTACACCCGCGCCAAGGACACGATCACGGCCGCCAAGGCCAAGATCGGCTATGCCCGGCTCGATACCGCCACCGACGTCGCCAAGATATCGGTAATCGGCAGCGGCATGCGCAGCCATGCCGGCGTCGCCGCCCAGGCGTTCTCGGCCCTCGCCGGACGGAATATCAACATCCGGGCCATCACAACCTCCGAGATCAAATTCTCGGTTTTGATCGACACCGCCTATACCGAGCTCGCAGTACGCACCCTGCACACGCTCTACGGTCTCGATCAGGCCTAGACGAATTTTCTCTTAGCGGTCGCAGCAAACGCGAAGGTGTACACACCTTCGCGTTTGGCAGGCGTTTTGCTTGGCAAAACAAGCCTCAATTCGCTATACGGCGAACAGGGTGGGCTGCCGCAGACTGTGTCCCAGTTCAGGCGGCGCTGATTCGGTGCAAGCGCTAAATCTTGAGTAGATTTGTGTTTGTGCCTGCGCCGGACGAACAATTTGGTTGTTTTTCTGGAATTTTGGGCCAGCCGCCGGCCGATACCGCCGGGCCAGGCAGACGGAGGAGATTGACGGTTCATGCGGAGCGCGTCGGGAGGTCCCCGCGTCTTGTTGAGACGGCTCCGCGAAACCATGGCGGAGCAGGTCTCGGCCCAGGAGCGGCTGGACAAGATCGTGGTGCTGATCGCCGCCAATATGGTGGCCGAGGTCTGCTCGGTCTATGTGCTGCGCATCGACAACACGCTCGAGCTCTACGCCACCGAAGGTCTCAACCGCGAGGCGGTTCACCACACCGTGCTGAGCGCCCATGAGGGCCTGGTCGGCCTCGTCGCCAGCGAGGCGACCCCGCTCAACCTCAGCGACGCGCAAAGCCACCCGGCCTTCTCGTTCCGCCCGGAGACCGGCGAAGAAATCTACCACTCCTTCCTCGGAGTGCCGATCCTGCGCGCCGGCAACACGCTCGGCGTGCTGGTGGTGCAGAACCGTGCCAAGCGCAATTATGTCGAGGAGGAGCTCGAGGCGCTGCAGACCACCGCGATGGTGCTGGCGGAGCTGATCGCCTCCGGCGAATTGTCCGCGCTGGCCCAGCCGGGCCAGGAGCCGGCCGCGCGGCATTCGGCGCAGAAGGTCGGCGCCATCCTCTCGGAAGGCATCGCGCTCGGCCATGTCGTGCTGCACGAGCCGCGCGTCGTCATCAAGGACTACATCGCCGAGGATCTGCCGAAGGAGATCAAGCGGCTCGACACCGCGCTCGCCAAGCTACGCGCCGATCTCGACCGCATGCTGGAGCGTGGCGACGTTGCCGAGGGCGGCGAGCACCGCGAGGTGCTGGAAGCCTATCGCATGTTCGCCAACGACCAGGGCTGGTCGCACAAGCTGCATGAGGCGGTCGCCACCGGCCTCACGGCGGAAGCCGCCGTCGAACGCGTGCAGTCCGACACCCGCGCGCGCATGCTGCGCTCGACCGATCCCTATTTGCGCGACCGGCTGCACGATCTCGAGGATCTCGGCTACCGCCTGATGCGGCAGCTGGTCGGCCAGGACCACGCGCCGTCACGCGAGCAATTGCCCGACAATGCCATCGTCATCGCGCGTGCGATGGGCCCGGCGGCGCTGCTCGATTACGACCGCAAGCGCCTGCGCGGCATCGTGCTGGAGGAAGGCACCGCCAACTCCCACGTCTCGATCGTGGCCCGCGCGCTCGGCATCCCCGCGGTCGGCGAAGTCCCGAACGCGCCGGGCATCGCCGATCCCGGCGACGCCATCATCGTCGACGGCACCTCGGGCTCGATCTATGTGCGCCCGTCGCAGGAGGTCGAAGCGGCCTTTGCCGAGCGCGTGCGCTTCCGCGCCCGCCGCCAGGCGCAATACCTTGCACTGCGCGACCGCCCCTGCGTCACCAAGGACGGCCAGAAGGTCGAGCTGATGATCAACGCAGGTCTTGCGATCGACCTGCCGCATATTGAGGACACCGGCAGCGCCGGCATCGGCCTGTTCCGCACCGAGCTGCAATTCATGGTGGGACAGAGCCTGCCGCGCACCAGCGACCAGCTCGCGCTCTATCGCACGGTGCTGGATGCCGCGGGCACCAAGCCCGTCACCTTCCGCACCCTCGACATCGGTGGCGACAAGGCACTGCCTTACATGGAAGCGGTGATCGAGGAGAATCCAGCACTCGGCTGGCGCGCGATCCGGCTCGGGCTCGATCGCCCCGGCCTGCTGCGCGGCCAGATCCGCGCGCTGCTGCGCGCCGGCGGCGGCCGCGCGCTGCGCATCATGTTCCCGATGATCTCGGAGGTCGCCGAATTCGATTCGGCGAAGGCGCTGGTCGAGCGCGAGCTGACTTATCTGCGCCAGCACGGCCACACCCTGCCGGAGCGGATCGACATCGGCACCATGGTCGAGGTGCCCGCCCTGCTCTACCAGCTCGACGAGCTCCTGAAGAAGGTCGACTTCATCTCGGTCGGGTCCAACGATCTGTTCCAGTTCCTGTTCGCGGTCGATCGCGGCAATGCGAAAGTCTCCGAGCGCTTCGACACGATGTCGGCGCCGATCCTGCGCGTGCTGCGCGAGATCGCGCGGAAGTCGAACGATGCGAAGAAGTCGTTATCGCTGTGCGGCGAGATGGCCTCCAAGCCGATCGGCGCACTGGCGCTGATCGCGATGGGCTATCGCTCGCTGTCGCTCTCGGCGACGGCGCTCGGTCCGGTCAAGGCGATGGTCATCGATCTCGACGCGAAGAAGGCCGAAGCGATGCTCGGCCCGCTGCTGGACGCGCCCTCCGGCAGCGTCTCGATCCGGCAGAAGCTGACGGAATTTGCCGAGGCCGAAGGCCTGGCGTTGTAGCGGGCCTGTCGCCCCCTCCCGCCGCCTCGCCCTCTTCCGCCATTTGAGACTGAACCGATGTCGTCACTCCCCGAAGCCAAACTGGACGTCCTGCTCGCGCATCACGCCTCGCTCGAGGCCGAATCGCTCGGCCAGCTCGCCTCCGAACGCTATGTGCAGATCACCCGCGAGCTCGCCGAGCTCACCCCGCTGATCGAGGCGGTGAAGGCGTATCGTTCTGCGGTCAAAGAACTCGCCGACACCGAGGCGCTGATCGCCGATCCCGCGACGGATGCCGAGATGCGCGGCATGGCTGAAGCCGAGCGCGACGAGCTGACGCCTAAAATCGAAGAGCTGGTCCAGAAGATTCGCGTCGCGCTGCTGCCGAAGGACGCCATGGACGACCGCAACGTAGTGCTGGAAATCCGCGCCGGCACCGGCGGCGACGAGGCCTCGCTGTTCGCCGGCGATCTGTTCCGGATGTACGAGCGCTTCGCCAGCTTGCAGGGCTGGAAGGTCGAGGTGATCTCGGCCAGCGAAGGCACGGTCGGCGGCTACAAGGAAATCATCGCGGAGGTGCAGGGCCGCGGCGCGTTCTCGAAGCTGAAATTCGAATCCGGTGTGCACCGGGTGCAGCGCGTGCCGGACACCGAAACGCAGGGACGCATCCACACCTCCGCCGCTACCGTCGCCGTGATGCCGGAGGTCGAGGAGGTCGACGTCGACATCAAGAACGACGATCTGCGGATCGAGACCATGCGGGCGCAGGGCGCCGGCGGCCAGCACGTCAACAAGACCGAATCGGCGATCCGCATCACCCACATCCCGACCGGCATCGTGGTGATGATGCAGGACAGCCGCTCACAGCATAAGAACCGCGCCTCCGCCATGAACATCCTGCGCTCGCGCATCTACGATGCCGAACAGCAGCGCCTCGACGCCGCACGCTCGGCCGAACGCAAGGAGAAGGTCGGCTCCGGCGACCGCAGCGAGCGCATCCGCACCTACAATTTCCCGCAAGGACGCGTCACCGATCATCGCATCAACCTGACGCTCTACAAGCTGCCGCAGGTGATCGCCGGCGAAGCGCTCGGCGAATTGACCGACGCGCTGACCACCGAGCATCAGGCCGCACAGCTCGCCGCGCAAGGCGCAGCCGCCTGAACCGCCCTCAGCGCGCTTTGGCCCGGAACGATCGCAGGATCCTGGCCAGAGCGGGTGCCGCGGCACTCAGCTCGTCCAGGTGAATGCGCGAGAGCGATCGCAGCTTCTGCTCGCCCTTTGCCGTCAGCCTGACGAGGACGCGTCTTGCGTCCTGCGGATCGCCTTCCCGGCCGATCAGCTTCAGCTTCGCCATGCGATCCACCAGCTCCACCGCGGTATGGTGCCGGATCAGGAGGAAGCGCGCGATGTCGCCGACGCTTGCGCCGTCGGGGGCGGCCAGGCCCTTGATCGCCAGCAGCGCCTGATGCTGCTGCGGCGTCAACCCGGCACTCTGGGCCGCGGCTTCGCTGAACGCCAGGAAGGTCCGGAGCTGATAGCGGAACTGTGCGAGCGCCGCATAGTCGGCCTCGCGCATCGCGCCGCCCTTTGAGGGCGCCGCGGATGCGGGGCGTGTCGTCTTCCGCTTCGATTGAGTCATTCCTGCCTGCGACGTCGAGCCCGCGGGTGAAGCGGGCGGTCGCTGCCGAGACTAGCAAGGAAGGACAGGCGGAACCAACCGAGCGGCGCCGCGGATGCACAAATATCGGGGGCTATTCGAAACTGGAGAGCAGGATCTTCACCAGGATGACCTGAAACGCGATCGGGATGCGAACGCTCTTCCGCCTGATCGAGCGCTGCAGCGCGCTGGCAATCTCGGCGCTGGTCAGGCTGCCTGCCGACGCATTGGCGATCAACTCCGCCCACATCTGCGACAGCGAGCCGCCGGGCGGGATCACCGGCTTGATGGTCACGCCGCAGCCCTGCGCCCAATCCACGATCTCCCGCATGGTGTGGGGACCGCAGTTGCGCGCGGTCGCAAGGCGCTCGGCCGTCAGCGCGAGCAGCAACTCGCGCGATGGCAGCCAATTCCCCTTCGGCGGCTGTTCGCCGGTGAGCTCCACCGCAAGCTCCTTCAGAACATTCTGCGCGCGCACGCTCAGCTTCTGCATCGGGCCGGGCGCGCGCTTGGCCTGGACGGAGCCGACGACGGGTCCGCGCCGGCCGGCTGACCGGCTGCGCGGCTCAGACACGCGGGAGGCATCGCCCGACTGCGGCGCCGCACGCTGGTCGCTGCCCTCCCCCGCGGGCCACGCGGCCTCCGGCCGCTCCGCCTCCTGCGGCCAGGATCGTCGCTTCCGGGCACCCGCCACTGTCGTCTGCCGCGCCATTTCTCTCGCCGAACCCGCCAGCCTCGTACTCACAAAGACTAATATATATCGTGATCCGATATGTTTTCACGTGATAATTTTCGTCGTTCGACCAAAGACGAAATTGACAGAAGGGCTTCACAAGCAATGCTTAGGGCCAAGAGCTACACGCGGATGTGACGTGCCCGGCGCAGCAGGCCAGCGAGGCCGGCTGGCGCCGGACAGGTCGTGCTTGCGCCTGCAAACAAGAACGATGTTCGGAGGAAACGACCATGACTGACGATCTCATCCGCCGCGGCCTCTCGCGCCGTGGCCTGCTCCAGACCACGGCTAGCCTCATCGGCGGCTCGATGCTGCCCGCGACGCCGGCCTTTGCCGAGGACAAGCCGGCGATCGGCTCGTATCCCGCCGGCGTTTCGGGTTCCACCGCCTTCATCGGAATCTCGGTCCCGCGCACCGGCACCTACGCCGTGCAGGGCGAGGACGAACTCAAGGGCTACCAGCTCGCGATCGAGCACATCAACAGCGGCCATGACCTGATCAAGAAGATCTCGCCGAAGACCAGCAAGGGCGTGCTCGGCAAGGAGCTGAAGTTCGGCGTCGCGGATTCCGCGGCCAAGCCGAACGAGGCGGTGCAGGCGCAGCAGCGCTTCATCAGCGAGAACAAGGCGATCATGATCACCGGCGGCACGTCGAGCGCCGTTGCGGTCGCGCTCAACAAGCTCGCGCAGCGCGAACACGTGCTGTTCGTGTGCGGCATTTCCGGCTCGAACGACACCACCGGCAAGGACTGCGTTCGTTACGGCTTTCGCCAGAATTTCTTCGGCCAGACCGCCGCTGCGGCGATTGGCCCGGTGATGGTGAGGGAGTTCGGCAAGAACAAGAAGGCCGCCTACCTGACGCCTGATTACACCTACGGCCACACCGTCACCAAGTCGATGCAGGACTTCCTCGCGACTGCAGGCTGGACGACGGTGACCAACCAGGTCGCACCACTCGGTGCGCCCGACTACTCCTCTTATCTGCTGAACGTCGCGAACTCCGGCGCCGACGTGCTCATCAACGTCAACTGGGGCCACGATGCGGTGCTGTCGACCCAGCAGGCCAAGCAGTTCGGCGTGCTCGACAAGATGAAGCTGGTCGTTCCCTACCAGGTGCCCTTCATCGCGCGCGAGAGCGGCGGCCTGATGCAGGGCGTCTACGCCGCCACCGACTATTGGTGGACGATCGAGGACAAGTTCCCGCTCGCCAAGATGTTCAACGAGGCCTTCGAGAAGAAGTACGGCTACAAGCCCGAATGGGGCGCCGAGAACGCCTATGTCAGCTTCGCGCACTGGGCCCACATGTGCGAGCAGGCCGGCAGCTTCAATCCGCCTGACGTGATCAAGGCCTACGAGAAGGGCGAGACGATCCCCTCCCTGGTCGGCGACGTGCATTACCGCCCCGAGGATCACCAATGCGTCCGCCCGGTGATCATCGTGAAGGGCAAGCAGCAGAAGGACATGAAGAACAAGGAAGACTGGTACGACGTCGTCGAGATCGTCCCAGGTGAAGGCCTGATGCAGAAGTCGGACGCGTTCGGCTGCCATCCCGGCGATTACAGCTGAGCCCGCGCTAACCCCTGTGACGCCGCGGGCTCACTCTGGTCCTGCGGCGTCACCTTTTTCTGACGCGCACCATGGCGCGCCACAACGGCGATTGTCGCATGATCAGTTGGCCCAACCTCGTTTCGCAGCTTTTCAACGGGCTCGCGCTCGGCGCCCTGCTCGCGCTGATCAGCTCCGGCCTGACCATCATCTACGGCACGCTCGGCGTGCTCAACCTCGCGCATGGCGCGATGTTCATGATCGGCGGCTATGCCGGCTTCGTCGCTTACCAGTACACGGAGTCCTTCATCATCGCCGTCATCGCGGGCTCGCTGTTCGTGATGCTGCTCGGCGTCGCGATGGAACGCGTCATCATCCGCCATTTCTATCATCGCCCGCACGAGGATCAGCTGCTCGTGACCTTCGGGCTCGGCATCTGTTTCGTCGAGCTCGTGCGCCTGATCTTCTCGAGCCAGTCGCAGCTGGTGCCGCCGCCGGCGCTGTTCCAGGGCATCACCAATCTCGGCTTCATGTTCTATCCGACCTACCGCCTCGCCGTCGTCGGCATCGTCGCGGTCGCCCTCGGCGCACTGTTCATCGTCCTCTACCGGACCCGGCTCGGCATGATCGTGCGCGCCGGCATCGAGGATTCGGTGATGGTCGATTCGCTCGGCATCAACGTCTACCGGGTCTTCATGGTCGTGTTCGGCATCGGTGCGATGGCCGCCGGATTTGCCGGCATCGTCAACGCGCCGGTGGTGTCGCTGACACCGGGCATCGGTGACGACATCCTGGTCCAGACCTTCGTGGTGGTGGTGATCGGCGGCGTCGGCTCGTTTCCGGGCGCGATCCTCGGCGGCCTGATCGCCGGCGAGATCATCAGCGTCACCTCCATGTTCAACCCCGGCTACGCCTATGTGATGCTGTTTGCAGCGATGACGCTCGTGCTCGTGGTGCGACCGCATGGCCTGCTCGGCGTCCAGGGCCGCGAGTAAGCGATTTCCTGATGCTCAAGCAACGCCCGTTCCTGATCGAGACCCTGACCGCGATCGGTTTGATCGCAGCCCCGTTCGTGCTGCCACATCTCGGCTTCGCCCCGAACACCGTGAACCGGATCCTGGTCTGGGGCCTGTTCGGGCTCGGCTTCGACATCCTGTTCGGATTCACCGGCCTGCTGTCGTTCGGCCAGTCCGCCTTCTACGGCACCGGCGGCTTTGTCGCGGCCTACCTCCTGACCCGCGCGGGTTTCGGCAACGTGCTGGGCGCACTGATCATCGGCATGATCGCGGCGGCGGCGACCGGCTATTTGATCGGCCTGATCGCGCTGCGCCGCACCGGCATCTATTTCGCCATGATCACCGTGGCGATCGCGGAGGTGTTCTTCTTCGTCGAGTTCAATCCGCTCTCGGATTTCACCGGAGGCGAGAACGGCCTGCCGGGCGTACCGACGCCGAGCTTCAATCTCGGCTTCACCACCATCCACTTCACCAATGGCTGGTCGCTCTATCAGTTCATCGCGCTGTGCTACTTCATCGGCGTCATCATCGCGCTCAGGATCGTCCGCTCGCCTGTCGGCGCCGTCTTCAGCGCGATCCGCGACAATCCGCTGCGCGCCACCGCCGTCGGCCACAACATCCACGGCTACAAGTTGACCGCCTTCGTGATCGCAGCCGCCTACGCCGGTTTCGCCGGCGGCCTGCTCGGCGTGCTCCAGGCATTCATGCCGCCCGACGCTTTCACCTTTGACACCTCGGGCCAGCTCGTGATGCAGACCGCCATTGGCGGCCGCGGCACGTTGTTCGGACCGCTGGTCGGCGCAACAGTTTGGCTCTTCCTTCAGGATTTCCTCCAGTCCGCGCTGGGCCTCGGGGCGGCCTGGAAGCTGGTGCTCGGCGTCGTGTTCGTGGTGCTGGTCTGCTTCCTGCGCGGCGGCATTGTGGGCGGCCTCGTCGATCTCTACGGCCTTGTGTCCGGCAAGCGAGCGCGAAGGGCTGCGGAGACGGAGGAGGAGGCCGAGATCGAGACGCCGCAGCAAGCTCCTCCTGCGCCGATGCAGGCCAGGGAGGTCGCGCATCCCGCCTATTCCGGGCCGATCCTGAAAGCCACCGGCCTGACCAAGCGCTATGGCGGTCTCGTCGCCAACAGCGACATCGATTTCAGCGTCAATCAGGGCGAGCTGCGCGGCATCATCGGCCCCAACGGCGCCGGCAAATCGACCTTCTTCAAGATGCTGACCTGCGAGATCGCGCCGACCTCTGGCCGGATCGTGTTCGAGGGCCGCGATATCACGGGATTGAAGGTCACCGAGGTCTGCCAGCTCGGGCTCACCAAGAGCTACCAGGTCAACCAGCTCTTCACGGGCCTCACGGTGCGGCAGAACCTGACGATCGCCGCACTCGCCGAGCTGCGCGGCAAGTTCCGGCTCGACCTATTCCGCAAGCTCTCGGGCGTCAAGGGCCTGACGGAGCAGGTGGCGCATACGCTTGCCCTGGTCAATTTGACCCGCCGCGCCGACACGCCGGTATCCGAGCTCGCCTATGGCGAAAAGCGCCGGCTGGAGATCGGGCTTGCGCTCGCCACCTCGCCGCGCCTGCTGCTGCTCGACGAGCCGCTCGCAGGCATGAGCCCGCGCGAGCGGGTCGAGACCGTCAAGCTGCTCAAATCGATCGCGCGCGGACGCACCATGATCATCATCGACCACGACATGGACTCGCTGTTCGAGCTTGTCGAGCGCGTGACGGTGCTCCAGGAGGGCAAGGTGCTGCTGGACGGCACACCGGAGGAAATCAGGACCAACGCCGCAGTGCAGGAAGCCTATCTCGGCGGCGTTCACGGAGAGATCGCCGCATGAGCCTGATCGAGGTCAACGGCCTAAACAGCTATTACGGGGACTCCCACATCCTGTTCGACGTCGCCATGCGCGTCGAGCGGCACGAGGTGGTGGCGCTGCTCGGGCGGAACGGCGCCGGCAAGAGCACGACGCTCAAGAGCCTGATGGGCGTCGTGACGCCCCGCAGCGGCAGCGTGAAGTTCAACGGCATCGATATCGCCGGACGCAAGAGCCACAGAATCGCGCAGGCCGGCATGCAGCTCGTGCACGAGGAGCGCCGGATCTTCGGCAGCTTGTCGGTGGAGGAGAACATCGTCCTCGCCGGGATCACCGCACCGAAGCGCTGGCCGCTTGAGCGCGTCTACGAGATGTTTCCGCGGCTGAAGGAGCGGCGCAACAACCGCGGCACCGAGCTCTCCGGCGGCGAACAGCAGATGCTCGCGATCGCCCGGGCGCTGGTGCGCGATCCCAAGATCGTGCTGCTGGATGAGCCGTTCGAGGGGCTCGCGCCCGTCATCGTCCACGATCTCGTCAAGGCCTGCCGCGAGCTCGCAGCCGCCGGCCAGACCATCGTGCTGGTCGAGCAGAATCTGGCAGCGACGCTGGCGCTGGCGACGCGGATCTACATCATCAACAACGGCCACATCGTGCACGAGGGACCGGCGCAGGAGCTCAAGGCCCAGCCGGAGCTGCTGCAGCGATACCTTGGCGTCTAGGTCGAGTCCCCCTAAACTCCGGGATATCTGCTTTCGAGGGCGCGGCATGCGGCCTCGCCCCCGGAATGTCGCCTTGGGCCCAAAGCGGGCACAGGGTCGCCTTTAGCCGAGGTGAGGTCTTGCCAAGCCGAACCGAACCTGAGGGAGGAGACGCTATGAGCGCGATCTGGCCGGAGATTCCCTTCGAGGCATGGCGCGAAACCTGTTCCGCGCTTCATCTGTATTGCCAGATTGTCGGCAAGTATCGGCTCGCGAGAACGCCGTGGGTCAACCATTCCTGGCACGCGACCTTCTACGTGAATGCACGCGGGCTCACGACTTCGCTGATTCCAGACGCATCAGGTATCGAGATCGTCTTCGATCTCTCCCGTCACGTCCTGATCGGAGAAGCAGCTGGTGGGCGCAGGGCGGAAATGCCGCTCGGGCGAATGTCCGTCGCCGAATTTCACGCCCGGTTCTGTGATTTGGTAGAACATCTCGGCGGAACACCAGAATTTGACGGTCGGCCCAGTGAGGTCCCAGATCCGATCCCGTTCACGGAGGACCGCCAAATCAGGCCCTATGACGCAGACGCCGTGACGCGGTTCTTCCGCGCCCTCGTCGCGATCAGCGGAGTGTTTTATCGGTTTCGGACGGGGTTCATCGGGAAAGTCAGTCCGGTCCATCTCTTCTGGGGCAGCTTCGATCTCGCGGTGACGCGCTTCTCTGGGCGTTCCGCTCCGCTTCACCCGGGTGGCGTCCCGGGTTTGCCGGACGTCGTGACACGCGAGGCCTATAGCGATGAAGTCTCGTCCGCCGGCTTTTGGCCGGGCGGAGGTGGTACGGACTTTGCGGCCTTCTACTCCTATGCCTACCCCACGCCGAATGGCTTTGCTGACGGACAGGTCATGCCGGCGGGCGCATACTTCGATCGGAAGCTCGGCGAATATCTCCTGCCCTACGACCTTGTGCGAAAATCCAGCGAGCCAGAGGCCGCGCTCATGGCGTTTCTGCAAACCACCTATCAGGCAGCAGCTGATGTCGGACGCTGGGATCGTGCCGCGCTCGAATGTCCGATTGGCTCTCCCCTTCGACCCCGCCCGCTGAACAGGAACTGATGAAGGTTCGATGAAAGATCGCTGGCTCGCAGTTTCGGTGGAGCGAAGCTGCGCCAGTCGATTTCGAGTTTGTCTCGATGATGGGTTTCGCAACAGCTCTACCCGTTCTACGGTCTTGCTGCAGCGCTATCTCGATCAACTGCCAAGTGCCGCAATCATCCGCTTGGCGTGATCGGCGAGCACGGCCATGTCTTCCTTGCGCGTCTGCGCCGGCAGTAGCTCGATTCCGGCCCTGACCGGCATGACGTGCATGTGCAGGTGGAAGACCACCTGCCCGCTCGCCGGTTCGCTGAACTGCTGCAGGATGATACCCTCGGCGTCGAACGCCTTCATCGCCGCAATCGCGATGCGCTTGCCGGTTCGGGCGACCGCGGCGAGATCGTCATCCGCGATGTCGAGGATGCCACGCGCTGGCGCCCGGGGAATGACCGGCGTGTGTCCGGGCGAGCGCGGCATGATGTCGAGGAAGGCGAGGCTGCGGTCGTCCCTGAAAACCTCGAAGCAGGGAATCTCGCCGCGCAGGATCTTTGCGAAGACGTTCTGATCGTCGTAAGCCGTCATGAACCCCTCGCTCGCTGCGAGGTGCGATCAGACGCGCTCCTTTCCGTTGACGCAAGCAATGCCGCCGATCTATCCACGACACCAGGCAGGATGGCTCCATTGGCGACAGGTTTCGATTCCGGACACAGCATCGAGAGCGCGCGGCGCGCGCTTGCGGCGCGACTGCAATCGGCCGGCATCGAAGAGCCCGCCCTCGACGCGCGCCTGCTCGTCGGAGCCGCGCTGAGGCTTGATTTGACCGGCATCGTCACGCAGGCGGCGCGCCAGCTCACGCCCGAAGAGGCTGCGCGACTCGAAGCCTATGCGCAGCGCCGTCTCGCGCATGAGCCGGTCGCCCGCATTCTCGGCGCGCGCGAATTCTGGGGCCTGCCGTTCCAACTGTCCGAGGCGACGCTGGTGCCGCGGCCGGACACCGAGACCGTGGTCGAACTGGCACTGGAGATCTTTCGGGAGGCCACGATATCGGGGGCGCGCCCGCGAATCGCGGATATCGGCACCGGATCCGGCGCGATCCTGCTCGCGCTGCTGCACGAAATTCCCGATGCCTTCGGTGTCGGAACCGATCTCAGCCTCTCCGCGCTCGCCACCGCGCGGAGCAATGCCGCAGCTCTGGGCCTCGCCGGCCGCTCCGGCTTCGTCGCCTGCTCCTATGCGGCGGCGCTGCGCGGCCCGTTCGATCTCATCGTGTCGAATCCGCCCTATATTCCCTCAGGGGAAATTCCGAAACTGAGCCTCGATGTGCGCGAGCACGATCCGCATCTGGCGCTCGACGGCGGCAATGACGGCTATGACGCCTACCGCGCCCTGATCCCGCAGGCGGCCGAGCGGCTCGCCCCCGGCGGGGCGTTGATCGTCGAGGCGGGGCAAGGGCAGGCCCGCGATATTGAAACCTTGATGACGGCTGCCGCGTTGTCTGTGGACAGGCCGCCCAAGGCCGATTTGGCGGGCATCCCGCGGGCGGTTTCGGCCCGAAAAATGCCCCCATAAAAGCCGGATTGGGTTGCAAAAAACCTCTTGGAATATCCCTTGGGAACGACTACGTTCCGATCAACACATCGGTGCCGGCCCCGTAGACCTACGGGCAAAAGCCGGGCTCTCGGGCGAGAGCTTTACTGATTTAAAGGTTCCAAGCCGCAGGTCCTGTTGAGCGCGATGGCCATTGGAGCTGCGCTGCTCTCCGACCGCAAAGTGAACGAAAGCCTGATATTGCGCTTGAAGACTTACGCAACAAAGCTGGGCTTGTTTCGGCAGGCGATATGAATGGGTTCGCTGGCAATGGATGCTGGCGGGTGGGGAACGCGTCTTTGTTGAACGCGACGGTCGACGGACATCGGCAGGGTTCAAGCCGCTCTTGCGCGCGGTGCGCATGAGAGATGTGAACCGCTGTCATCAGGTCACTCCGAGCAATCAGTAATGCGTGCAACCTTTAGGGCTGGAATTAAAGGCAGGACATGAGAAACGGTCAGAACAAGCAGCGGATGCGCAACCGCAATAACAATAATAATAACAACAACAACAACCGGCGCGGCCAGAACCCGATGACCCGGGTTTACGAATCGAACGGACCCGACATCAAGATCCGCGGCACGGCTTCGCACATCGCCGAAAAATATCTTCAGCTCGCGCGCGATGCGCGCTCTTCCGGCGACCCGGTCGCCGCCGAGAACTACTACCAGCACGCCGAGCATTATTTCCGCCTGATCGCGGCAGCCCAGGAACAGTTCCGCCAGAACCAGCAGCCGCGCGGCGACGAGCCCGTCAGCAACAGCGGCGACGACAGCGAGGACGACGGCGAGAATTTCTCGAATTTCGGCCAGGAGCCGGGCTTCGTCCCGCAGCCGCCGCAGCAGCAACAGCCCTTCATGCGCGACCGCGACGGCCAGCGCGATCACCAGCGTGATCATCAGCCGCGTGACGGCCAGCAGCCCTATCAGCGCGACAACCAGCAGCCCCGCGAACATCGCGAACGCGACCATCGTGCGCAGCCGCAATATCAGCCGCAGCCGCTGCCGCTGAACCAGCCGCAGCCCGTCGTTGCCGACGCCGGCAGCGTCGATCGCCTGCCCTCCTTCATCACCGGCGCACAGCCGCAAGCGAATAGTGCCGCGAATGGCGGTCAGGGCGGCCTGGAAGGCGGCGGTGGCGGCGAACGCTTTCCGCGGCGGCGCCGCCGGCCGCATGGCCCGCGCCCCGAGCGCGAGGCGGCTCCGGCCGGCTCCAGCGACGAAGTCGCCTCCGGCGAGTAAGCTTGTTCCGATATTCTAATCTGCAATCGTCCCGGCCTCGCGTCGGGACGATTTGTTTTCAAGTGCGCGTCACCGTCGAGGACGGCACCAGCACCGGCTTCAACGAGGGAATCAGCCGCGCGCGCTCGCGCTTGGCGGGGATCGCGCGATAGACCTGCTTGGTCGCCTCGACAATGTGCACGCCGGCAAAGGGCAGCGACAGCGCCGCGCCCGCGCGCTCCCACACCTGCGCCGATTTCAGCACCCAGCCGCCGGCATAGGGCGGCATGAACAGCGCCTCGCCCCAGGCGGTTGGCGTGAACCAGGTCTGGCGCAACAGGTCGGTGATCTGCGAGCGCGAATAGGGCCGGCCGTGACCGAACGGCGTGCTGTCGGTACGGGTCCATACCCCGCGCCGGTTCGGGATCACCGCGATCACGCGGCCGGAGGGCGACAGCACCCGCCACACCTCGCGCAAGAGCGCGGCCGGATCGTCCGACATCTCCAGCGCATGAATCAGCAGGATCCGGTCGACCGCGGCGTCAGGAAGCGGCAGCGAGAATTCATCGACCAGCGAGGCCAGCGCCGGCCGGCCCGTCGGCCATTTCAAGACACCCTGCGCCGACGGCATGAAGGCGATGCAGCGCTCCGCGTCCTCGCGGAACAGGCCGAGATAGGGCGTGGGATAGCCGATGCCGAGCACACGCTGGCCCGCGGCGGTCGGCCAGCGCTCCCTGATGCCGCGATTGATCATTTGCCGCGCCACAATCCCGAGGCGACGGGAGTAGAACTCGCGGAGGTCGACGACATCAATGGTCATGACGGCAATGTAACATGCACGAGGCGGCTCCCGCGCCCGGAATATTGCATTGCCTGCGCAACGTTAACGCCATATTTGTCTGCGGGGCTGAGCGCGATGGAGATGACATGGCCGCCGAAATTCGTACTTTCACCTGTTTAAACGACAATTTCGGTTATCTGATCCACGATGTGGAAACCAAGGCGACGGCGTCGATCGACGCGCCGGAGGCCGGCCCCATCCTGAAGGCGCTTGAGCGCGAGGGCTGGCAGCTCACCGACATCCTGATCACCCATCATCATGGCGATCATGTCGGCGGGGTCGCAGAACTCAAGCAGAAATACAATTGCCGCGTCGTCGCGCCGCATGACAAGACGACTGAGATCGCCAACGTCGACCTGCGCGTCGCCAATGCAGACATCGTCAAGGTCGGCAGCTTGCTGGGGCGCGTACTGGAGACGCCCGGCCACACGCTCGACCACATCTCCTACGTGTTCGACAATGAGAAGACGCTGTTCGCGGCCGACACGCTGTTCTCGATCGGCTGCGGCCGCGTGTTCGAAGGCGACTACCCGATGATGTGGGACTCGCTTCTGAAACTGCGGGCGCTGCCTGACGACTTCAAGCTCTATTGCGGGCACGAATACACCGCGTCCAACGTCAAGTTCGCACTCACCATCGACCCCGACAATGTGGCGCTCCAGGCACGCGCGGCGGAAGTGGCGAAGCTGCGGGCCGAGAACAAGCCGACCATTCCTTCACTACTTGGTGACGAGAAGCGAGCAAACGTGTTCCTGCGTGCTGATGAACCGTCGGTCGCAACCAGGCTACACATGAAGGGCGCGGACGCTGCCGCGGTGTTTGGCGAACTGCGCGAGCGCAAGAACAAGTCCTGAAGAAGAAATCCTGACGGGGATCGATGCCGACCGCAGCCGAGATCATCGCACGCCTCGAACTCCGCCCGCATCCCGAAGGCGGCCACTACCGCGAGACGTTTCGCGATCAGACCACTGATACCAACGGCCGGTCGCGCTCGACCCTCATTTATTTCCTGCTCGCGCGCGGCGAACGCTCGCATTGGCATCGCATCGACGCCGTGGAGATCTGGCACTACTACGCCGGCAGCCCGCTGACGCTGCGCATCGCGCATGAAGGCTGCTCGCAACACGAGGTGCGGCTCGGCACGGACCTTGTGAGCGGCGAGCGGCCGCAGGGGATCGTGCCGGCGAATGCCTGGCAGATGGCGGAGAGCATGGGAGAGTGGACGCTGGTCGGTTGCACCGTAGCGCCCGCATTCGAGTTCGCAAAATTCGAGCTCGCGCCGAAGGGCTGGGAGCCGTAAGGCGCACTGTCATTCCCTGGCGCCGCGTGGCGGCGAACCCGGCAACAACTGTCACCGCTTCCGCAGCACCATATCCTTCGCCGCGATCAGGCCGCCGCCGGCGATCAGGATCGCGGCGATGGCGATGTTGGCGCTGGCTTTTGCAAAACCGGCGGCGATGAGGAATCCGGTCGAGAGCAGCGGCGTCGCATAGGATGCGGCGCCGAGCACGCGGATGTCGCCGCGCTTCATGCCGATGTCCCAGGCGTAGAACGCGGCGCCGACGGGGCCGATGCCGAGAGCGGCCACGGAGAGCCATTGCAGCGGCGTCTCCGGCCACACCGTGGTTTCAAGCAGACCATGCATCAGCGCCGCAAGCGCCGCGGTGGCAAGGCAGAAGCCCGCGACCGCATCGGTCGGCACCGCCTTCAATCGCCGCGACAGCACCGAATAGGTCGCCCAGACGAACGCCGCGATGAACGCCGCGATCAATCCCGGCAGCTGGCCCGGCGCGAAGCCGGAGGTGCTCCCGGCGAACAGCAGCACGGTGCCGACCAGGCCGAGCACGGCGCCAATGATGTGATGCACCGCAAGCCGCTCGCCCGGCAGGAACGACGAGAACAGCACGATCAGGAGCGGCCACATGTAATTCAAAAGACCGGCTTCGGCCGGCGGCGCAAAGCGCAGCGCCAGGAAATACAGTGCGTGATAGCCGAACAGGCCACCGACGCCGACGACCCATACGACCAGCGGCTGACGCAAGCTCCTCGCCGCATCGCCGCGGCCGACCCAGGTGAGGAGGCCGACGAGACCGCCGATCGCGAACGTCATGGCGGCGAGCTGGAACGCCGGAATCTTTCCGGTCGCCACCGTCATCACGGAAAGCAGCGACCACATCAGGATCGCGGTCAATCCGATCAGTGTGGCTGTGCGCGGGGTCATCAATCGAAAGGCCCTGAGGACGATGATGCCCGGCACGAGGCCGGGCATTTCGTCTTCACTATCGCCTTGTCGCGCCTGAATCTACAGGCTTGACGCCCTATCAGGCGTGATACTGGCCGCCATTGATGGTCAGCGTCGAGCCGGTGATGAAGCCGGCCTCGTCGGCGGCGAGGAACACCACGGCGCGCGCGATCTCCTCGGGTTCGCCGAGACGATTGACCGGGATCTGCGGGATCACGTTCTTTTCCAGCACGTCCTTCGGCACCGCCTGCACCATCTCGGTGTTGATGTAGCCCGGTGCGATCGCGTTGACGGTAATGCCGCCCTTGGCGTTCTCGATCGCGAGCGCCTTGGTGAAGCCGATGTCGCCGGCCTTTGCTGCGGAATAGTTGACCTGGCCGAATTGCCCCTTCTGGCCGTTGATCGACGAGATCGAGATGACGCGGCCGAACTTGCGCGCACGCATGCCTTCGATCACCTGGCGCGTCATGTTGAACAGCGAGCCGAGATTGGTGTTGATCACGGCGTTCCACTGCTCGAGCGTCATCTTGTGGAAGGCGGTGTCCCGGGTGATGCCGGCATTGTTGACGAGCACGTCGACGGGGCCGAGCTCGGCCTCGACCTTCTTCACGCCTTCGGCGCAAGCATCGAAATTGCTGACGTCCCATTTGTAGACGGCGATGCCGGTCTCGGCCTTGAACTTCTCCGCCGCCACATCGTTGCCGGCATAGCTTGCCGCGACCTTGTAGCCGGCCGCCTTCAGCGCCTTGCTGATCGCAGCTCCGATGCCCCGCGTACCACCCGTCACCAGTGCAACACGTGCCATATCGTATTCCTTCCCTTGGACTCTGCGGACGTTTCTGAGTGATCGTTTTAGATGCGGATTATGCGGTTGGTTTGACGGACATCAAGAACAAAACGCCCGGCATCGAGCCGGGCGTTTGTATTTAGTCGAGGCTGGCGCTGTTGCGAAGAATATTTGATTTGCAACCGCCGCCTTTTTAGTCGCGTGCGATGCACTCATCTATGTGTGCAGCGCACGCGCAAGTGACACGTAAGCTAGATGTCAGCTTCAGTCGCGCGCCAGGCACATCGCGATACCCATGCCGCCGCCGATGCACAGCGTGGCGAGGCCCTTCTTCGAATCGCGCTTCTGCATTTCGTGCAGCAGCGTCACCAGCACGCGTGCGCCGGAAGCGCCGACCGGATGGCCGATCGCGATCGCACCGCCGTTGACGTTGACCTTCGAGGTGTCCCAGCCGAGATCCTTGTTGACGGCACAGGCCTGCGCCGCGAAAGCCTCGTTGGCCTCGATCAGGTCGAGATCGCCGACGCTCCAGCCGGCCTTCTTCAGCGCGGCGCGCGAGGCCGGGATCGGGCCCGAGCCCATGATCTTCGGATCGACGCCGGCCTGCGCCCAGGACACGATGCGCGCGATCGGCTTCTTGCCTTCCTTGGCGGCCTGCTTCGCCGTCATCAGCACAACGGCAGCGGCGCCGTCGTTGATGCCGGAGGCCGAACCCGCGGTGACCGTGCCTTCCTTCTCGAAGGCGGGCTTGAGCTTCGCCATCCCGTCGAGCGTTGCGCCATGACGCGGATATTCGTCGGCGCTGACGACGATGTCGCCCTTGCGGGTCTTGATGGTGACGGGAACGATCTCGTCGTTGAACTTGCCGGCCTTCTGCGCCGCCTCGGCCTTCTGCTGCGAGTGGACCGCGAACTCGTCCTGCTGGGCGCGGGTAATCTGCCACTGGCGCGCGACGTTCTCGGCCGTATTCCCCATGTGATAGCCGTTGAAGGCATCCCACAGGCCGTCCTTGATCATGGTGTCGACGAACTCGACCGGGCCCATCTTGACGCCGCCGCGCAGATACTGGGCGTGCGGAGCCATGCTCATGGATTCCTGGCCGCCGGCGACCACGATCTCGGAATCGCCGTTGAGCAGCGCCTGGTAGCCCAACGCGACGGTGCGCAGGCCCGAGCCGCAAAGCTGGTTGACGCCCCAGGCCGGGCTCTCCACCGGAATGCCGGCGGCAATCGAGGCCTGGCGGGCCGGGTTCTGACCCTGAGCCGCGGTCAGGATCTGACCCATGATGACTTCGGAGACCCGGCCAGGCTCGATGCCACCACGCTCCAGCGCGGCCTTGATGGCGATGGCGCCGAGGTCATGGGCGGGAAGGGTCGCGAACGCTCCGTTGAAGCTTCCGACCGGGGTGCGGGCGGCGCTGACGATGACGACATCGTCTGACATGGGCATCTCCTGGTGTTGAAAGGGGGCAGGCGGGGCTGGGGAAACGGCTCGCCAGTCTCGAATGGCATCCTGTTAACGTCGTTGAGGCATGTCAATCGGCCGGCGACCGAATTCATGCCGCAACGCATTCAAAATAGCGTTCTTGGCGCTTTCGCAAGCACGTTTTTGCTGCCCGATTAACCGTGGCGCACAAAACGGTAGCGTGACCCCTTTGAAAATGCTTATTTTGTTGCGTTGCGTACTCTTCCCGCCCTGCGGCATTATCCGCCGGGTTCCCGTTCTCCGCGCTTGCAAGTGAGAGCCCATGGCGAAATCAGACCAACCCACCACCATCAAGAAATACGCGAACCGCCGGCTCTATAACACCGGAACGAGCACCTACGTGACGCTCGAAGACCTCGCCGCCATGGTCAAGGACGGAGAGGATTTCCTGGTCTACGACGCCAAGACCGGCGACGACATCACCCGCTCCGTGCTCGCCCAGATCATCTTCGAGCAGGAGAACAAGGCCGGCCAGAACCTGCTGCCGACCACCTTCCTGCGCCAGCTCATCCGCTTCTACGGCGACAGCATGCAGATGGTGGTGCCGAAATATCTGGAGCAGTCGATCGCGACGCTGACCCAGGAGCAGGAGAAGTTCCGCAAGCAGATCGCCAACTCGCTCTCCGGCACTCCTTTTGCTCCGTTGGAAGAACAGGTCCGCCGCAACATGGAGCTGTTCCAGCAGACCTTCTCGATGTTCAAGCCGTTTGCCCCCAACGCGGGCCGTCCGGCGACCAGCCCCGAACCGGAGGCCGACGCAAGCGCTGCGGCGCCGACGGACACCAGCAACATCGACGACCTGCGTCAGCAGATGAAGGACATGCAGGAACGCCTCGAGCGGATGTCGAAGAAGGACGAGTAGGGATTTCGTTCGCGCCGGCGCGTCCACCTGCGGCGGGCGCGCGGGCCGCCGGTTCATAGCAGCGCGACTTGCGCGCTGTCGTCCCGGCTAGGCCGGAGCCGCCATGTCCGACCGCAGCACCCACTGGGACAACGTCTACGCCACCAAGGGCGAGGCCGAGGTAAGCTGGTTTCAGGACAGCCCGGCGATCTCGCTCGAGATGATCCGTTCGGCCTGTCCTGACCATGGCGCCGCCATCATCGACATCGGCGGCGGTGCTTCGCGGCTGGTGGACGCTCTCCTGCGGGACGGATACCGCGACCTCGCCGTGCTGGATCTCTCCGCCAACGCGCTTGAAGCGGCGAAGAAACGAATCGGCGGGGCGGCCTCAGCAGTCGACTGGATCGTTGCCGACGCCACGACATGGCGGCCGGGGCACAGCTACAACCTCTGGCACGATCGCGCGGCATTTCACTTCCTGACCGATCCGCGCGACAGGGCCGCTTACGTCGAGCGCCTGCGGTCGGCGATTACGCCCGGCGGCCACGTCATCATCGCGACATTTGCGCCTGATGGCCCGGAGAAATGCAGCGGCCTGCCGGTGCAGCGGCACGATAGCGCGAGCCTTGCTGCGGAGCTTGGGCCGGAGTTCGAGCTGATCGAGACGCGGAGCGAGACGCATCACACGCCGTGGAAGTCGACCCAGGCGTTTCAGTTCAGCCGGTTTAAGCGACGCGGCTAGGACGAAGGAAAGTGCGGCGCCCTACGCCGCCAGCTTCACCGCATGCGCAAAGTCCCAATAGAGCTTGCGCGCTTTAGTGTAGAGCGGGCCCGGCTTCAGCTCGCGATCGTCGATGCGGATGACGGGGGCGACCTTGGCGAAATTGCCGGTCGAGAAAATCTCGTCGGCAGCGAGGAAGTCGGCATAGCGCAGCGTCTTCTCGACCACGGTAACGCCGTCGCCGCGCAGCAGGCTGATGACGCGCTGGCGCGTGATGCCGTTCAGGAACGTGCCGTTCGGGACCGGCGTGTAGACCACGCCGTCCTTGGCCATGAACACGTTGGAATTGCCGAACTCCGCGACATTGCCGAGCATGTCGAGCATCAGCGCGTTCTGGAAGCCGCGCCCGGCGGCTTCCGCGAGCGCGCGCGAATTGTTCGGATAGAGACAGGCGGCCTTGGCCTCGACCGGCGCGCATTCGGCGGTGGGCCTGCGGAACGGCGACAGCGTGATAGCGTTGCCGACGGGTTTCGGCATCGGCGCCTCGTAGATGCACAGGCACCAATTGGTCGTCTCGGGGTCGAACAGCACGCCGCCGCCCGAACCGTTCTGCGCCCAGTACATCGGGCGGACGTACAGCTCAGCATTCGCGGCGAAGCGCGCGATGCCTTCGTGTGCGAGCGAAAGCCAGGTGCCGGTGTCGACCACCGGCTTCAGACCAAAATTGATCGCGGATTGGTTGGCGCGGGCGACGTGACGGTCGAGGTCGGGCGCGACGCCCTCGAACGCGCGCGCACCGTCGAACACGACCGAGCTGAGCCAGGCGGCATGCGTGCGCGGGCCCATGATCGGCACGTTGCCGTCGTGCCACTTGCCCTCGAAGAAGGTCCAGCTCGGCGAATATTCGATCGGTTTCTTGATCTCGGCCATGACCGGCCTCCCTTGGACATACCCGGGCACTATTGTCCCAATGTCTAAATGATTCCCTGCTGGGATATGGTGCGTTACCCTCTCCGACGAGGGGAGAAGGATCCATGCCGCTTGATCCGCTTGCAAGGCGTTTGTTGACCATGATGGCTGCGGCCGCCCCGCAGGGGCGGAGCCGGCCGAGCGTGGAGGCACGGCGGCAGTCGCTGGCCAAGCTGATGCAGTTTGCGCGCACTGATGCGCCGGATGTGACCACCGCCGACGGCACGCTTCCGGGTCCCGGCGGAGAGCTGCCCTATCGCCTTTATTCGCCCGCATCAGCCGGCGACCACGCGCCGGGCTTCGTGTTCTTTCATGGCGGCGGGCTCGTGGCCGGCAGCATTGCGACGCATGACCGCATCGCGGCGGCGCTGGCGCATGTAACCGGCTGTCGCCTCGTCTCGGTCGATTACCGGCTCGCGCCTGAGTACAAATTTCCTGCCGCCGTCATTGATGCGATCGCGGCCACGGAGTGG
Source organism: Bradyrhizobium sp. 613_E4_N2_2 (assembly GCF_052075995.1). Classification (NCBI taxonomy): domain Bacteria; kingdom Pseudomonadati; phylum Pseudomonadota; class Alphaproteobacteria; order Hyphomicrobiales; family Nitrobacteraceae; genus Bradyrhizobium; species Bradyrhizobium sp. 613_E4_N2_2. Next base: position 625,399 of record NZ_CP197234.1, on the reverse strand, counting down.
GTCGCGCGGCAAGCTTCGTCGCTGGGCATCGACGCCGAACGGCTGGTGGTCGGCGGCGATTCCGCCGGCGCCACGCTCGCTGCGATCGTGTGCCAGGAAGCGATGCAGACCACCGGCCTCTCGATCGTCGCGCAATGCCTGATCTGCCCGGTGCTGGATTTCGAGGAGACCTCGCCTTCGCGCGAGGCATTCGCCGAAGGCCATCTGATCGATCGCGCCACCATCGAAGCCGATCTCGCGGATTATCTGCCTGATGGCATCGACACCGCCGACCCCCGTATCTCGCCCTTGCGCGCGATGCGGCTTGCAGGCCTGCCGACCGCGATCATCCACACCGCCGAATTCGATCCGATGCGCGATGAGGGCAATGCCTATGCGCGCAAGCTGCTCGCCGCGGGCGTCGCGGTCGAGCACGTCTGCCATGATGGCATGGTCCACAATTTCCATGCCATGGGCGCGATCCTGCCGCAGGCGCAGCTCGTGCTGTCGCAGATCGGCGAACAGGTTCGGCGGGCGGTGGAGAAATGAGGCGCTTTCTTACCCTCTCCCCCTGTGGGAGAGGGTGGATCGCCGCGTAGCGGCGCTTCGCGCCACCTTCTCCACAAGGGGAGAAGGGAAGAAGGCATCACGCGCGCGCGCCGAGCACGGCCCGCGCCGCCACGACGTATTCCAGCCAATGCGCATCCGCATAGCGTTCGGCCTGCCGTGCGCAGGTGACGTCAGGGGCATGGGCGGCGGCAATCGTGCGCGCGAATCGCTCTTCGGCGACCGTCACGTCACCGGGCTCGGCCGACGGTACGCTAGCCGCCGCCGCGGTCGGAGCGACAGCGAGGCCCGCCAGACCAGTGAGCAGGATGCGGCGTGACGTGTTCATGGCTGTGTCCTTCCAATGTCCGGCCCGCACTCCGGCCGGCGCGTGTGTCAGTGCGATCACGGCAGGGTAGCCGCGCACATCCGTGCCGTCCATCGCTTACGGATACCGCTTGACCCCACGAGCGATCACGTTCCATCCAACAACGGTTCCGTCATCAAATCGCCACGCGTCGGATTGTCACGTGTCCCATCACGGCCCATCGCATCGCCAGGCTTCGCGCGCGCTGTCGCGATGGGACTGCTTTGTCTGGCGATCTCGGCAGGCACTGCCTTCGCTGCCGACGATGAGGACGACGCGCCGGCAAAGCCCGATGTCCCCAACATCTACCTCGATCTTCGCACGATCTATGCGACGATCCACCCGCCGGCACGCTCGGGCTCGGCTTCGGCAACACATCATTGTCGGCCGCATTCGAAGCGCTGGCGGTACGCAGAGGCACGACGCTGCCGAGCGGCTTGCCGGCGGCATCCGCAAGCGCGTGATGAGCGCGCAGGTCTTTGCCGACAAGGTTCAGTTCGGCCTCACCGTGAGCATCGGCATGGCGGAAGCCACCGTCAGCATTTCCGGCATCGACGCGCTGATGGGCGCGGCCGATCATGCGCTCTACCAGGCCAAGGCCGAAGGCCGCAATCGCTGCATCGCCTGGGCGCCCCCGCCGCCTGCAGGCAAGGCGGCGGAGTGATCGAAGGACGCAGCGTCTACTCCGGCACCGGCACGTCGAACGTGTTGAGGGTGACCGAGACCATGCAGTAGACGCCGACGAGATAGGACAGTTCGGCCGCGCCGTGCTCGCCGAACTCCTTCACCGCGGCGCGCCAGGTCAATTCCGGCAGCACGCCGCCGCTGACCAATGCGGACGCCACGTCGTAGGCGACGGCCTCCTGCTTGGTGAGATCGACCGGCCGCTGGCCCGCGACGATGGTCGCGAGCTTCTCGTCGGAGAGGCCGCGCTGCTCGGCAACGAGCACATGAGCATAGAGCTCGTAACCGGAGCGGAAATGCGAACCGGTGACGAGGATCGCGACCTCGCGCACCGGGGCCGGCAGCAGCGGGTTCGATGCGATTGCCTTGACCAGCTCCCACACCGGCTTGCCGAAACGCGGCTCGCGGATCCAGGGATTCCACGGCCCCAGCAGCGCGCCGTCGTCGCGCATGTTCACGAAGCCCTTGAAGTGGTCCTTGATGCCGGCTCGCATGTCGTCATAGAGGGGCTTCTGTTCGTCGGTCAGATCTTTCGGATCGAGAATGGGAAGGCGCACGGCGGGGATCTCCTCGTTGAGAAGAGGCGAAGCTCACCCGCGTGTGCGTGCAAGGCAAGTGAAGTTGCCGTGACGGTCGTGCCATTTTGGAAGTGGCAGGGAAACGTCGGCTAGGATGCCTCGGGGCTTGGTACGATCTGCGGATTTGCGACGTCGTCGACATCGAGCGTCAGTGGCTCGCCCGTCGTGAGGAACGACGACAGGGCCGCCTCGAACGGCGCAGGATCGAGGCCGCGCCCCTTCAGCCATTCGGGCTCGTAATAGGTCTGCCGGTAGCGCTCGCCGGAATCGCAGATCAGCGTCACCAGCGACCCTGATACGTTCGCCTGTCGCATCTCCGAGGCGAGGCGGCACAGTGCCAGGAAGTTGGTGCCGGTGGAGCCGCCGACCGCGCGGCGCAGCCGGCGCGACAGCACGTTCATCGCCGCGATCGTTGCCGCATCCGGGATCTTCATCATGCGGTCGACCACGCCGGGGACGAAGGAGGGTTCGCAGCGTGGCCGGCCGACGCCCTCGATCAACGATGGGCGTTCGCAAACGTGAGAGCGGTCCTGCGTGCGGAAGCAATCGAAGAAGGCGGAATGCTCGACATCGGCGACGCACAGCCGTGTCGGATACTGGCGATAGCGCAAGTACCGCCCGATGGTGGCCGAGGTGCCGCCGGTGCCGGCGCCCATCACGATCCAGTCCGGGATCGGCCGCGGCTCGCCCGCCAATTGCGTGAAGATCGATTCGGCGATGTTGTTGTTGCCACGCCAGTCGGTGGCGCGCTCGGCGAAGGTGAACTGGTCCATGTAGTGGCCGTTCAGCCGCGTAGCGAGCGCGGCGGCTTCCGCGTAGAGCGCGCGGCCGTCGTCGATCAGGTGGCAGTTGCCGCCATAATGCTCGATCGCGGCGATCTTCTCCGCCGAGGTCGTGCGCGGCATCACGGTGTAGAAGGGCACGCCGATCATCTGCGCGAAATAGGCTTCCGACACCGCCGTCGATCCCGACGAGGCCTCGACCACGGGCGTGCCTTCGCGGATGTGGCCGTTGCAGAGCGCGTAGAGGAACAGCGAGCGCGCAAGGCGGTGCTTCAGGCTGCCGGTCGGATGCGTGGACTCATCCTTCAGATAGATATCGATGCCTGATAGCGCCGGCACGATCAGCCGGATCAGATGCGTGTCCGCCGTGCGGCACTGGTCGGCCTCGATCGCGGCGACGGCCTCGTCCACCCAACCGCGCCGATAGGCCGGCCCGGCCGGATTGAGGTGGCGGAAGGGAAATGTCTGCATCGCCTGAACCTCCCATGATGCGGATCGCGCATCAAGTGCACTGGATTTTGTTTTGACGCGTTTTATGACGCGAACCGGTTTCCACTTCGCTGGAAAACGCTATGGCTCAAAACTCCAGCGGTGCGTTGTCGACGACCTCCTTCATCACGAAGAAGGTGCGGGTCTGGCGCACGCCGGGCAGTGCGATCAGCTGTTCGCCGTGGATGCGGTTGAAATCCTCCATGTCGCCGACGCGGATCTTGAGGAAATAGTCGAAGTCGCCGGCGACGAGGTGGCAGTCGAGCACGCATTTCAGCCTGGTGATCGCCTGCTCGAAGGTGGCAAAACTCTCCGGGGTCGAGCGGTCGAGCACGACGCCGACCATCACCAGCGTGCCCTTCGCCACCTTCTTCGGCGCGACCATGGCGCGGACCGCGGCGATGAAGCCGTCCTCGAACAGGCGCTGGGTGCGGCGATGGCAGGTGGCGGGGCTGATGGCGACGGTTTCGGCCAGCTCGGCGTTACTCAGCCGGCCGTTATTTTGCAGCAATCTCAACATCTTGAGGTCAGTGCGGTCGAGTCGGGCGGCCATGGAAGAAGCTCTCGGTCTTTGGCTCTAATCTGGAAGAAAGTAGATCTATTGGACGCTAGGCTGCAAGCTTTGCGACAGTTGCTGCGCAATATTTGAAAGCACATTTGCCCACGGCAGTGCTAGGCGCTTTAGCCAATTCAACGCCAATCGGGATGACCCAATGATGCTGGACAAATTCGCGCGCTATCCGCTGACCTTCGGCCCGACGCCCATCGAGAAGCTGGAGCGGCTGTCGAAGCATCTCGGCGGCAATGTCGAGATCTATGCCAAGCGCGAGGACTGCAATTCCGGCCTCGCCTATGGCGGCAACAAGCTGCGCAAGCTCGAATACATCATCCCGGACGCGATCGCCTCGAACGCGGACACGCTGGTCTCGATCGGTGGCGTGCAGTCCAACCACACCCGCATGATCGCCGCCGTCGCCGCCAAGATCGGCATGAAGTGCCGCCTGGTGCAGGAAGCCTGGGTCCCGCACGAGGACGCCGTCTACGACCGCGTCGGCAACATCATGCTGTCGCGCATCATGGGCGCCGACGTGCGCCTGGTGGACGACGGCTTCGACATCGGCATCCGCAAGAGCTGGGAGCAGGCGATCGAGGAGGTGAAGGCGGGGGGCGGCAAGCCCTACGCGATTCCCGCCGGCGCATCCGTGCACAAATTCGGCGGGCTCGGCTATGTCGGCTTCGCCGAGGAAGTGCGCAAGCAGGAAGCCGAGCTCGGCTTCAAGTTCGACTACATCGTGGTCTGCACCGTCACCGGCTCGACCCATGCCGGCATGCTGGTCGGCTTTGCGGCGGATGGCCGTGCGCGAAAGGTGATCGGCATCGACGCGTCGTTCACGCCGGCGCAGACGAAAGCGCAGGTGCTCTCGATCGCGCAGAACACCGCAAAGCTCGTCGAGCTCGGCAAGGACATCGTCGAAGACGACGTCGTGCTGATCGAGGACTACGCCTATCCCGCCTATGGCGTGCCGTCGGAAGAGACCAAGGAAGCGATCCGCCTCACCGCACGGTTAGAGGCGATGATCACCGACCCTGTCTATGAGGGCAAATCGATGCAAGGCCTGATCGACCTGACCCAAAAGGGCCATTTCGAGAAGGGCGCAAAGATTCTCTACGCCCATCTCGGCGGCGCGCCGGCGCTCAACGGCTACGGTTACGCATTCCGGAACGGCTGAGGCAGCGCCGTACCTCGCGCCTCCACTCGCTGTCGTCCCGGGCAAGCGTAAGCGCAGACCCGGGACCCATAACCCCAGGGAGATGTTTGGCGAAGAACGTCTCCCCACGTGCCCCAAGATAAATCACGCGGTATGGATCCCGGATCTGCGCTCCGCTTCGCTGCGCTTGTCCGGGATGACGAGAAGCCCTACCGCGCCTTGACGATCTGGAGCAGCTCGTCGCCGTAATGCTCGAGCTTCTTGTCGCCGATGCCGGGCACGTTGCGGAGCTCGTCCAGCGTCGTCGGCCACGCCCGGACGATGCCGTCGATAGTGGCATCGTGCAGCACGACATAGGCCGGCACGCCGCGTTCGCGCGCGATGTCCGAACGCCAGGACCTCAGCCGCGCCCGCAATTCGGGATCGACATCACCCTGCGGCGCGTTGGCCGCAGGCGCGAGGTCACCACGGCGGGATTTTGTCCGGCTCGCGCGAACACGCGTGCCTGGCGCTTCCTCGCGCAGCCAGACTTCGGTCTCGCCGCGTAGCACACCGCGCGCGCTCTCCGTCAGCTTCAGCGCGCCGAACGCCTCGCTGTCGCTGTACAAATGCCCCATCGCCACCAGCTGCCGCAGCACAGTGCGCCACTGCTTCTCGTTCAGCTCGCGCCCGATGCCGAACACGGACAATTTGTCGTGGCCGAACTGCGTCACCTTTTCGGTGAGGCGGCCAATCAGGACGTCGATCAGCTGCATCGCACCGAAACGCTGCCCGGTGCGATAGGCGCAGGACAGCAGCTTCTGCGCCAGCACCTTGCCGTCGCGCATCTTGGGCGGCGTCAGGCAGTTGTCGCAATTGCCGCAATTGTTCGCCGACTCGGCCTCGCCGAAATAGGCGAGCAGCCGCTTGCGCCGGCACTGCGCAGTCTCGGCGAGGCCGACCAGTGCGTCGAGCTTGCCGATCGACACCCGCTTGAAATCGTCAGAACCGCTGGACTCGTCGATCATGCGGCGCTGCTGCACGATGTCGGAGAGACCATAGGCCATCCAGGCCGCCGACGGCTTGCCGTCGCGACCGGCGCGCCCCGTCTCCTGATAATAGGCCTCGATGCTCTTCGGCAGATCGAGATGGGCGACGAAGCGGACGTCGGGCTTGTCGATGCCCATGCCGAAGGCGATGGTCGCGACGATGACGATGCCGTCCTCGTTGAGGAACCGGTCCTGGTTGCGCGAGCGTATGCTGCTGTCGAGCCCGGCGTGATAGGGCAGCGCCGCAATGCTGGCGTCGTCGAGCGCGGCGGCAACCTCCTCGACGCGATTGCGCGACAAGCAATAGACCACGCCGGCGTCGCCCGCATGCCGCTCCCGGATGAATTCTTTCAGCTGCGACACTGCGTTGCGCTTGTCGACGATCTCGTAGCGGATATTCGGGCGGTCGAAGCTGGAGACGAATTGCGGGCTGTCGGCGAGCCGGAGGCGCTCGACGATCTCCTTGCGCGTCAGATCGTCGGCGGTCGCGGTCAGCGCGATGCGCGGAACGTTCGGAAAACGTTCGGCGATGATGGAGAGGCCGACATATTCGGGGCGGAAGTCATGGCCCCATTGCGAGACGCAATGCGCCTCGTCGATCGCGAACAGCGCGACCTTCGCCTGCGCCAGCAGCGCCAGGCAGCGCGGCGTCACCAGGCGTTCCGGCGCGACATAGAGCAGGTCGAGATCGCCCGCGATCAGGCGGCGCTCGATGTCGGAAGCTTCCTGCAGCGTCAGCGACGAGTTCAGCGCCGCGGCGTTGACCCCGGCCTCGAGCAGGCCGGCGACCTGGTCGCGCATCAGCGCGATCAGCGGCGACACCACGATACCGCAACCTTCGCGCAGCAGTGACGGCAGTTGATAGCACAGCGACTTGCCGCCGCCGGTCGGCATCAAGACCAGGCAATTGCCGCCATCCGTGACGTGCCGGATGATCTCGCCCTGCGCGCCGCGGAACCCCGGCAAGCCGAACACCGAATGCAGCACCGACAGCGCGTCGCGGCCGTTGGCCGGCGCAGGCAGCGGGGCGGTGGAGGGAGCGGACATGGGTGTGTCGGTGCAAGGCCGTAGGATTCGTCACAAGGCCAGTCGCATGACCGCGCGGGCATGGCAAGACTGTTTGGATGGCAGGCAGGACTCTTCCCCTCTCCCCTTGCGGGAGAGGGTGGATCGCCGCGTAGCGGCGAGACGGGTGAGGGGTATCTATCCACGGATTCGGTAAAGCTTGCTCGGTGGAGACATACCCCTCATCCGGCGCCATAGCCGAAGCTTTGCTTCGGCGTTCCTAGGAACGGCGGCCGAAGGCCGCCTATGCCACCTTCTCCCACAAGGGGAGAAGGAAGAAGAAGCTACGCCCCGATCCGTCGCAGCGCTTCCGCGACCGTCACGATCGGCATGTCGCGCTTCCCGGCCGCCTCCAGCGCATGGCGCATCAGGTGCGGCGTGCAGCCGTAGGGGCTTGGCGCGTCGGCGACGTCGTGGCCGTAGAAGATCAGCCATCCGCCGCTTGTCACCGCCTCGTCGAAATAGCGATCGACGCCCGCAAGATCGATCTCGCGATCGACCAGAGGCGAGGCGCGCAGGAACTGGAGGTCGATGACGTCGCGATTGACGCCGGGAAGGATGCCACGCGCGGAGCGAAAGGCCTTTGCAAGCTGCGGCTTGCGCCAGACCGAGGCGATTCCATAGGGGTAGGCGAAGTTCTCCAGCACGATCGAGGAATCGATGCCGTGGAAATGGCTGCGGTTACGCTCGATCTCGCGCGCCATGGCGGCCTCGTCGAGATCGGCCGAGCTCTGGTGCGAAAAGGTATGGCAGGCAATCTCGTGACCGGCCAGGTGAAGCCGCACGATCGCGTCGTTCGACAGGCCGTGCCAATGATCCGACGGACGATCGATCAGGCTGCCGGCGAGGTAATAGGTGCCGCGGCCGCCATGCCCCTCGAGAAGCTCGGCGCCCTCGCCTGCAGCGCTATCGGGCGCGTCGTCAAACGTAAAGCTCACCATCGGCGCATGCGCAGGCAGCCGGTGCGGCGCGGCACGAAAATGCCGGGCCAGCCGATTGCTCACGCGTCCCTGGAGTGCCGACCACACGACTGCGTTTCCTGCGATTCCCTTGTTTCTCTACTGAAACATTCGTGCACTGGTAGAGGCAAGCCTAACGCCCGGGTAATCCTAATGCGGAACCAACGCCCTTCGTCTAGCGTGCCAGGACCGAAATATCGGCTTCCGCACCGAGATATTGCAGCCAGTTGCGGAAAAGCGCCGCCGCGGCGCTGCCAGCGGCGATATCGGCGCGCAGATTCAGCGCAGGCAGTTCGTTGGTGAGCGCGGGGTGGCGCTGTTGGGTCGCCTTCTTCTCGAACCGGGCGAGCTTCTCTTCGGTCGCTGCGTCAAAATAACTCACGGGCAGGTGCGGATAAGCCTCGCGCTCGCGCGCGAGATAGCGGCCGATATCGCGCAGATATTCGCGCTGAAGCGATAGCGCATCGTATTCCGGGTGGCCCTGGAAGAACACGAAGCGGCTGGCATATTGCCTGACGAAGATATCGACGCCGGCCTTTGCCGAACGCGTCAGCACCTGGTAGCCGGCCTGCGTGAGGTCGCTCTCGGCGATCTCGTTCAGGCGGGAATGCGAGACCTTGAGGGGCGCAGGCGCAGCGCGCGTCAGCGCATCGTTCGTCGCAGCTTCGCAGTCGAAAATGCCGTGACATTTGGCCGGGAGCCGCCGCCTCACGATGCCGTCGAGATGCAGCACCGCCGCATGCGCGGCGAGGCACGACCAGATCGTCGAGCGCGTGTTGACCTTGGCCCAGTCGATCAGCTCGGTGAGGTCGCGCCAATACGGCTCCTGGTCGAGCTCGGGCGCGACCGGCTCGGCGCCGGTCACGATCAGCCCGTCGAACTTGTGGCGCCTGAGCTCGCTGAGTTCCGAATATTCGCTCTCGACATGCCACTTCGCCTCGGGCGACCGCTTCACCGAGGGCAGCGAGAAACAATGGAAACGGATGCGGCGCGGACCTGCGGCCGCCTGGAGCAGCCGCATGAACTGCCGCTCGGTCGCCTTCAGCGCCGGATCCGGCATGTTGTTGATCAGACCGATCGTGAGATCGGCGAAACCTTGGTCGCGCGCGAAATCGCCTTCGGCCGGCACCAGCGCCGGGCTCGATATACCTTGATCCCTGTCGATCAAGATCGTCATCGGCGCCGTCGCCTACTCCGCGGCCTGGAGGCGTGCCGACGGGCAGGCCTTCTCGAGCGCCTGGTCGATGTCCTCGATGATATCTGCGGAATGCTCGATGCCGATCGAGAGGCGGATCGTCTCCGGCAGCACGCCGGCGACGCGCTGCTGCTCCGCCGACATCTGCCGGTGGGTGGTCGAGGCCGGATGGCACGCCAGCGACTTGGCATCGCCGATATTGACCAGGCGCGTGATCAGCTTCAGCGCATCGTAGAAGGTCTTGCCTGCTTCCATGCCGCCCTTGATGCCGAAGGTGAACAGCGAGGAGGCGTTACCGTCCAGATATTTCTGCACCAGCGGATAGTACGGGCTGTCCGGAAAGCCGGTGTAGTTGACCCAGGCAACGCGCGAGTCCTTGCGCAGGAATTCGGCGACCTTGCGGGCGTTCTCGACATGGCGCTCCATGCGCAGCGCGACGGTCTCGATGCCCTGGAGCAGCAGGAAGGCGTTGAACGGCGACAGCACCGAGCCCATGGTGCGCTGATAGATACTCCGCGCGCGCTCGATATAGGCGGTCTTGCCGAAGCGCTCGGCATAGACGAGGCCGTGATAGGAGGCGTCAGGCTTGTTGTAGCCGGGGAAGCGGTCGGCGTGCTTCGCCCAGGGGAAGTTTCCGGAATCGACGATGGCCCCGCCCAGCGTGGTGCCGTGGCCGCCCAGAAACTTGGTCAGCGAATGCACGGCGATGTCGGCGCCGTAGTCGAACGGCTTGAGCAGGATCGGGGTCGCGACGGTGTTGTCCACGATCAGCGGCACGCCGTGCGCATGCGCGATCTTGGCGAGAGCCTCGATGTCGCAGACATTGCCGGCGGGATTGCCGATGGTCTCGGCGAACACGGCGCGCGTGTTCTCGTCGATCAGTTTTGCGATCGCATCCGGCTTGTCGCTCTCGGCGAAGCGGCCGGTGATGCCCTGCCGCGGCAGGATGTGCGAGAGCAGCGTGTGCGTGGTGCCGTAGAGCTGCGGCACGGAAACGATGTTGCCGCCGTGATCGGCGACGTTGACGAAGGCGAAATGCAGCGCAGCCTGGCCGGTCGCGACCGCGAGCGCGCCGACGCCGCCTTCGAGCTGGGCGATACGCTTCTCCAGCACCGCGCTGGTCGGATTGGCGATGCGGCTGTAGCGAAAACCTTCGGCCTCGAGATTGAAGAGCGCGGCGCCGTGATCGGCGCTGTCGAAGGCATAGGCGGCGGTCTGGTAGATCGGCACCGCAACTGCGTGCGTGGTGGCTTCGGGCTCGTAGCCGGCGTGAATAGCGATCGTCTCGTTGCGCATCGTGCCACCTCCGCGTGGAGCGGGCCGCACTTATTGGCCTGTATGAGGCATGTGCGTTGTCCGCCGCTCCTCTGTTAGAGGTGGGTGGTAAAGCGGACAATAATTCGCCTAGAGATCGAGGAAGTAACCCTAACGATTGTTGGTGAATTGGCTAAAACTTGAATCGAATTGGATTAATGAATTGCTGCGAGTCAACGCGGCAGTGACGGTGCTTCCCTTCTCCCCTTGCGGGAGAAGGTGGCGCGAAGCGCCGGATGAGGGGTATCTATCCATACGGCTAAATGCTCGCCTGTGGGGAGAGACCCCTCACCCGTCTCGCCGCTTTGCCATAGCCGATGCAAAGCATCGGCGTTCTAAGGACGGCGGCCGAAGGCCGCCTATGCCACCCTCTCCCACAAGAAGGGGAGAGGGTGAGAGTACTCCCTACTCCATCGTCTCCCAGAGCCGGTGAGCGAGCACACCGGCACGCTTCTCGATCGCGGCCGCCGCATCGAGCGCGAGGTCCTCGCGATAGCGGCCGGCGATCAGCTGCACGCCGATCGGCTTGCCGTCATGCAAGGTCACCGGCACCACCGCGCCGGGCAAGCCCAGCACGTTGATGGCGGAGATGAAGCGGATCTCGCCCCAGAAGATTTCCTTCACGCGATCGGCGCTGACGGTGTCGTCGCGCGGTCCCGGCGTCGGCTTCACCGTGGTCGGCGCCAGCACGACCGGATACTCTTCGAAGAACAATTGCCAGGCGCGGATATGGCCGTTGCGTGCGGCCGTCGCCTGCATCCAGGCCTTGAGATCGAGCACATTGGCCTTGGTCTTCATGCCGCCCCAGGCCTTGTGGAAGTCCTCGGACGTCACCTTCAACATACCGGCCTCCTGCATCACCACGGTCTCGTTGGTGATGATGTCGCACCAGGTCTGCCAGACCCCGTCGATGTCGGGGACATCGACCTCGGTCACGCGATAGCCGGAACGCTCCAGGTGATCGGCGGCCTGACGCAGCGCCGCGCGGACGGATGGATCGACGTCCATATCCTCCGGAATCCTGGCCAGTGCGACCTTGATCGGTCCCTTCGGCTTCGGCCCGGCCAGCGGCGCCGGCACCCACCAGGGATCGCGCGGATCGCGCTGGCTCATCACATCGAGCGCGAGGCGGACGTCGCCGACGTGACGGGCGAGCGGGCCCTGCGCCGACATCAGATGCGCCAGCATCGGCCGCTCGGCCGTGGCGCTTCCGTTGAAGGCGGGGATGCGCCCCTGCGTCGGCTTGATGGTGGCGACGCCATTGCAATGCGCCGGCCAGCGCAGCGAGCCGCCGATGTCGTTGCCATGGGCGATGGTGCCGATGCCGGCGGCGACCGCCGAGCCCGCTCCGCCCGAGGAACCGCCGCAGGTGATGTTCGGATCCCAGGGGTTCAGCGTCAGCCCGTGTAGCGGATTGTCGGTGAAGCCGCGGAAGGAGAATTCCGGCGTGTTGGTGAGGCCGATGACGATCGCGCCGGCTTTCTTGAGATTGCGCACCACGGGCGAGTCCGACGGCGCGACAAAATCCTTGTTGGCGGGCACGCCGTTGAAATTCGGCCGGCCTTCGTAGTCGACATTCTCCTTGATCGTGATGGGCACGCCGTGCAGCAGGCCGAGCGCGCCGCCCCTGGCGCGCTGCTTGTCGGCCGCATGCGCAGCCTTCAGCGCTTCCTCGCTGAGATCGACGACAACCGCGTTCAGCCGCGGATTGACGGCGCGCATCCGTTCGAGATGCACTTCGACGGTCTCGACCGCGGAGATCGCGCCGTTGCGGATCGCGGCTGCGGTGTCGACCGCGGACCATTGCCAGACCGGACCTTTCGGACGGCGTGCCGTGGCCGCCTTACGCGGTGCCGGCTTCTTGACCGTCTTCTTGACCGCCTTCGCAACGGCCATCTTGCGGGCGGTGCTCGTCTTGACCGAGGTCTTCGTTACTTTCCTTGCAACACTTTTCTTCTTCGTCGCCGTCTTCTTCGCCACGCCGCATCTCCAAAAAATTGCGCGGCGGAGGTTATGGAGATCACGCGAGCGTGTACAGGCGCGTTTCTGCATGGCGCGTCGCCGCGACGCTCTGCCACGGGCCGGCGCGAGAGACGCGCATGAACCTTTGGCCCCGCTCTCCTGACCCATATACTGGTTGAATGGTGGAACAAACCACCGCTAAGATTGTGCCATCAAGATTGTGCCATGGCGATTAGGTTTTTGACCTAGCTATTCTGACAGCGACGCATCGGAGCATTTGCCATGCTCGTGGAATTCGACAGCGGATACGATCAGCAACCCTTCCGCGATCTGTGCGCCGACTATCCGGCCGCTGAAACCTACGATCCCGACGATTTCCGGATTGAATGGGGGCCGATCTTTCACCGCGGCCGGCTCGACGGATCGGCGCGTGTGCTCGTCGTCGGTCAGGATCCCGCCCAGCACGAGACGATCGTGCGCAGAATTCTGGTCGGCACTGCGGGCCGCCGGACGCAAGGTTTCCTGGCGAAGCTCGGCATCACGCGGAGCTACGTGATGGTGAACACCTTCCTGTACAGCGTCTACGGGCAGAGCGGCGGCAACAAGCACAAGAACGAGCCGGGGATCGTCGAGTATCGCAACAAATGGTTCAAGGCCGTACTCGCGCCGGGCAATATCGAAGCCGTCGTCTCACTCGGCGGCCTCGCCGACGAGGCGTGGAAGGCCTGGCTCAAGACGTCCGACGGCGAGGCCTACAAGACCCTCGCCTATCAGCATATAACGCACCCGACCTGGCCGGAAAGCTCGGCCCACGATAACGCGACGCGGGCCGCGAACACCAAGATCATGCTGACCAAGTGGAATGCCGCGCTCGCGGCTCTCGCGCCTGGGCTCCAGCATCCCGACGTGCCGACGACGCTCGTGCCGTATGGGGACGCCTTCAAGCCGACCGAGCTCTTCGACATCATCGCAATGGATCTTCCCGCCGGACTGCCGGCGTGGATGCGCGGAGACACGCCATGGGCCGTGCGCCAGGGCGCCGACGCGGCCACCAAGCGGCGCACGATCACGATCACCATCCCCGACGGAGTGATCCCATGAGCCCGGCTGCCAACCCGAAACGATGGGCCCTGAGCGGGCGGATCGTGACGATGACCGCCGAGGGCGACGTCATCAAGAGCGGGACGATCTTCATCGAGGACAATCGCATCGCGGCGATCGTACCCAAGGGACAGCCGGCCCCGGCAGGCTTCGAGGCCGTCGTTGCAGTGGCGACCGGCGGCACCATCTATCCTGGCCTGATCGAGCTGCATAATCACCTGAGCTACAACATCCTGCCGCTCTGGCGCGTGCCGCAGCCCTACGGCAATCGCGACCAATGGCAGAACGCCAAATCGTACAAGACGTCGGTGACCGGCCCGATGAGCGCGATCGCGCTGGCCGACGACGGCTCGCTGCTGCCGGCCCTGGTCCGCTATGTCGAAGCCAAGTGCATGGTCGCCGGCACCACGACGAGCCAGGGGATCACGCTGTCGAACTGGAGCGGCACGATCCATAAATATTACAAAGGCGCGTTGCGCGCCGCCGAGATCGGCAGCCCGCCCGATCTGCCGCGGGCACACTCGAAGATTCCCGACATCGATGCCGAGGATTGGGCGAAGTTCGACAACGAGTTGAAATCGTCATCGTGCTTCCTGCTGCATCTCAGCGAAGGCATCGATACCAAGGCGCATAGCCACTTCCTCGCCTTGCGCAATTCCGAGGGAGATTGGGCGATCGAGCCGTCACTCGCCGGCATTCATTGCACGGCACTCGATGCGACCGACTTCGGAACGATGGCCGAAAACCATGCCAAGGTCGTCTGGTCGCCCCTGAGCAATCTCCTGCTCTACGGAAAGACGACCAATGTCGTTGCCGCGCGCACGGCCGGCCTCACCATTGCGCTCGGTTCTGACTGGTCGCCGTCCGGCAGCAAGAACCTGCTCGGCGAGCTGAAGGCGGCCAAGGTCGTGTCCGCGCATTTCAATCTCGGCTTCAGCGACTACGACATCGTCTCGATGGCGACGCGCAATCCGGCCGCGATCCTCAAGTGGGATACGAAGCTGGGAACGATTGCCAATGGCAAGTTCGCCGACCTTCTGGTCGTGAAAGGAGTCACCGGCGATCCGTACGCTCATCTGATCAAATCGCGCGAGCAGGACATCGTTCTGGTCACCATCGGCGGACGAGCCCGTTATGGGACGAAGACGGTCATGCAGAAGGCGGGCGGAATCGGCGAGGCGCTCAAGATCGGCAGCAGCGCGCGGGTGATCGACTTCACCTCGCCCGACCAGGATCCCGGGATCGAGAGGATCACGCTGGCGGAGGCGACGAGCCGCCTCCGTGCCGCGCTCGGCAATCTCGGCACCTTGCAGCCGCACAGCCTCGCCATGAGCGATGCGATCGCCCGCGGAGCGGTGTCACGCACTGGATGGCGCCTCGCGCTCGACGAGCAGTTCGGCAACAATGTCCAGCTCCGCCCGCGGCTGGAATATAACGGCGTCAGGACCGGTCCGGATTTGGCGGCGGTGGCGGCAGCGGCCGAGCCGCTGCACCCGATCAAGCTGGATGGCCTCACGGTATCAGGCGATCCCGCGTTTCTGGACACGCTGAAGAACGAGCCGAATCTTCCAGCGGGAATCGCGACGGCGATCGCGGCTTTTTACTAGTCGTTCGTCACACCAGCGGCGGATTGAGGCGCGTAAAGCCTTCCTGGATGCGATAGGGGTAGTAGGGATAAGGCGGCATCACGGCGCTGACCTCGTCGAGACGCGTGATCTGCGCAGCGCTCAGCGACCAGCCAACCGCGCCGAGATTGTCGCGCAATTGCGCTTCGTCGCGGGCACCGATGATCACCGAGGATACGGTCGGACGCGACAGCAGCCAGGCAATCGCGATTTGCGGCACGGTGCGGCCGGTCTCCGCGGCGATCGTATCAAGCACGTCGACGATGGCATAGAGACGCTCATCATCCACGGGCGGGCCGAACTGCGCGGTGGCGTGCAGACGGCTGTTCGCAGGGAGCGGCTCGCCGCGCCGGATCTTGCCGGTGAGCCGGCCCCAGCCGAGCGGGCTCCAGACCAGCGCGCCGACGCCCTGGTCGCGAGCGAGCGGCATCAGTTCCCATTCATAGTCGCGGCCGAGCAGCGAATAATAGACCTGATGCGCGACATGGCGCGGCCAGCCGTGCCGTTCGGCAATTGAGAGCGACTTCATCAGCTGCCAGCCGGCGAAATTGGAAACACCGACATAGCGCAGCTTGCCGGCACGTACGAGCGTATCGAGCGTGGACAGCACCTCCTCGATCGGCGTGAACGCATCGAAGGCATGGAGCTGGAGCAGATCGAGGTAATCGGTGCCGAGCCGCCGCAGCGCTGCTTCGACCGAGGCGACCAGACGATATCGCGAAGAGCCGGCATCGAGCGGACCGTCGCCCATCGGCAGGCTCATCTTAGTGGAGATCAGCACCTTGTCGCGGCGTCCCCTGATCGCGGCGCCGAGGATTTCCTCTGACGCGCCGTTCGAATAGACATCGGCGCTGTCGAACAGATTGACGCCGGCCTCGAGGCAGATATCGACCAGCCTGCGCGCTTCGTCAGCGCCGCTGCGGCCCCAGGCCGAGAACAGCGGGCCTTCGCCGCCAAACGTGCCCGTGCCGAAGCTGAGGACGGGTACCCTGAGGCCGGAAGCGCCGAGATTGCGATATTCCATGATCATTCTCCTATTCCGCCGGGCACGCCGCGACTGCGGACTGCGTTCGATCGAGCTGAAGGCTCCATAGCGCAAGCACGAGACCGACGGCCGTGATGCCGGCCGCGACCAGCGGCAGCGCGGAGAGACCGAGCCCGCGGTCGATGGTGACGCCGCCCGCCCAGGCGCCGAGCGCGTTGCCGAGATTGAAGGCGGCGATGTTGAGGCTGGACGCGAGCGTACGGCCGCTGGGGCCGGCGGCTTCCAGCACGCGAAGCTGGAGCGGCGCGACGGTCGCAAAGGCCGCGATGCCGAGCAGCAGGATCAGGGCGATGGCTGCGATCTTGACCGACAGCATGGCGGCAAGGCCAAGCAGCACGATGGCGAGCGCAGCGAGCGTGCCGATCAGGGCACGCGCGAGGCCACGATCGGCGAGCTTGCCGCCGGCGACGTTGCCGATCGCGAGACCTGCACCGAACACCAGCAGGATCGGCGACACCGCGGCTTCCGAGAAACCGGCGAAGCGCGTCAGGATCGGCTGGATATAGGTGAAAACGACGAACAGGCCGGCAAAGCCGAACACGGTCATGGCAAGGCCGAGCAGCACCTGCGGCCGGCCGAGCACCGCGATCTCCTCGGAGAGCGAGATCGGCTTGTCGCCATTGCCGACATGGCCGGGCACGAATGTGGCCACCACTGCGAAGGCGATCACGCCGATCACCGTCACCGCCCAGAATGCCGCGCGCCAGCCGAGCATCAGGCCGAACCAGGCGCCGAAGGGCACGCCCAGGAGCGTCGCGACCGTCAGGCCGATGAACATGGTCGCAATCGCCGACGCGCGCTTGTCCTCCGCGACGAGGCTGGTGGCGACCACCGAGCCGACGCCGAAGAAGGTGCCGTGGGCGAGCGAGGTCAGCACCCGCGCCGCCATCAGCCATTCGTAGTTCGGCGCCAGCGCGCAAGCCGCGTTGCCGAGCGTGAAGATCGCCATCAGGGCGAGAAGGACGGTTTTCCGCGGCATCCGCCGCGTCGCCAGCGTCAGCACAGGCGCGCCGACGAAGACGCCGAGCGCATAGCCGGAGATCAGCAGCCCCGCGACCGGCACGGAGACATGCATGTCCGCGGCGACCTGGAGCAACAGGCCCATAATGATGAACTCGGTGGTGCCGATGCCGAAGGCACCGGCGGTGAGGGCGAGGACGGCGGGAGGCATGCGTGGCTCCAATGCGAGGGACGAGCCACGCAGATAGCCGCAGCGCAGCAAAACCATTAGGATGTCCGCAATCCAATCATTTGTGACGTGAATTCAATATGGCCCGTTTCGACACCAACCGCTCCGCCGAGATGGAGGTTTTCGTCCGCGTCGTCGATCTCGGCGGATTCACCCAGGCCGCGCGAAAACTGCGCCTGACGCCGTCGGGCGTCAGCAAGCTGATCTCGCGGCTGGAGACGCGCCTCGGCTCGCGGCTGATCAACCGCACCACGCGCAAGCTGACGCTCACGGAGGAGGGCCAGGCCTTCTACCAGCGCGCCGTGCGCATTCTCGGAGAGATGGAAGAGGCCGAGCGCGAGGCGGCTTCAGGTGCTGCGCCGCGCGGCCGCCTCACGGTCAACTGCAACATTCCCTTCGGCATGCTGCACGTCCTACCGCTGATTCCCCGCTTCCTCGAACGCCATCCCGAGGTCACACTCGACCTCGTGCTGACCGACACGCTGATCGACCTGATGCAGGAACGGGCCGATATTGCCATCCGCGTCGGGCCGCTGAAAGCTTCACGCCTGGTCGCGCGAAAGCTCGGCACCAGCCGCATGGTCGTCGTCGGCACCCCAAACTATCTGGCGCGCTTCGGCACGCCGAAGACGCCGGCGGATCTCACTGAGCACCGCGGCATCGGCTGGACCTTTCCGCGCATCCGCGACGGCTGGCCATTCCGGCGCGGCGACCGCACCGAGGAAGCCATGCCGCCTCCGGCCGCGCGCGCCAGCGACGGCGAGATCGCCCGCCGCCTCGCCCTCGGCGGCGTCGGCCTCGCCCGCCTCGCCCTCTTCCACATCGGCCCCGACATCGAATCGGGCCGCCTCGTCCCGGTGCTGCAAAGCTACAATCCCGGCGACCGCGAAGACATCCACGCCGTCTATGTCGGCCACACCGCGCCCCTGCCCGCGCGCGTGCGCGCGTTCATCGATTTCCTGGCCGAGCATGTGCGGGTGAGCGACCCCGCGCTGAAGCGCGCGGGGGACGGGAGGTGGAGGGTGGCCTAGGGACGTCGAAATCGCGGCGATACGCGCGTTCGGTGCTGCCCATCGTGTCATGGGAGCGGACCAACTATCCGTTGGCCGTTGCGCGCTGCGATCGTCGGCAGCATGTCCATGTGCTGCTCGCGCGGCTCGGGGATCCTGTGCAGATCGCGGAAGAATTCCTCGTGACGACGCGGCGTGGAGACGAGGATGTGTCTCGCGTCGGCCGGCCCCTCATTGGTGAAGCCGTGAACAACTCCTCTCGGCACGAGAATCCGCGAACCGGGTCCAGCGACCTCGGTCTGGTCTCCCACGAGGTATTTCACCTGGCCCTCCAGGAGGACAAACAGCTTGTCCTCCTCCTCGGAGATGTGGGCGGGTGCCCCGAAGCCCGGCTTGATGGTCATGTCCAGCACCGTGAACGGGCTTTCCTGCGGATTGATAATTTTCGTCGTGAGACCGGCAAATTCGGTCGTTTCGAACTTCGTCGTGATGACGCTCTGCATGGGCCAAGGCTCCATTGACTTCGGAGCTCAGTAGATTGCATGCGGGAGGGCTGCGGATTAGTCCCCTTCCGCAAGCCACAGCGGCTGTAGTTCTGGCCAATTGGCATCGGAGTTTCCCGAAGACCAGTTCTGCTGCCCGAACGGTCCACCTCAAACTGTCGGCATGAACAACGACAACTACGGAAATCACCGCCCCGCAGCTGCAAGCTGTCGCTCGAACACACGGGTAAAATCCGCGACCTTGGCGCTCAGATCGGCCCGCGACGGATATGTGAGATGCAGGCGGATCGTCCCGGAGAACTGCTCTGGCAAAACCGGCACGACGAGCCCCGATGCATATTCCACTCTGCAGAGGGCTTCCGGAAGCAGACCAATCCCCTGGTGATTCAGCACAAGCTCACGAGCAAGAGCGAAGGAGTCGACCGCGACATGAAAGGCGGGCCACGTCGCCCCGCCCGGCAAGGAGCGGGATAGAAGGCGCAGCAATTCCGGCCTCGATGGCCCGATCAAGGTCGACGCGTCGCGAATATCGACGGGGATCCCGTGACTGCTCACATAGTCTGCGCTCGCATAAAGACCAAACTTCATGTCGATTGCGCCCTTGATCAGGGCTTCCTGAGGATTGGCCGCTCCGATGCGGAGCGCAATATCAATATCCCGGGAGATGAGATCGAGCACGTCGTTAGTGAGCGACACCTCAAAGCGCACATTGGGGTGATCGTTTCTGAAATCCCCGATCGCGGCTGCCACGATCCTGACCGGAAAGTCGGCCGGCAGCGTGATGCGGATTTCGCCGGCATATGGGTCGTCAGCACCGCTTACCCCCCGGATCGCGTTGACAAGCAGGGCAAGCGCGCCAGCCGAACGCTGGTAGAGTTCTCGTCCTGCGGCCGTGAGGGCAAAAGCGCGCGTGGACCTCTTGAAGAGCCGCGCACCGAGCGCCGCCTCCAGGCTGCGGATGCGCAAGCTGACGGACGACCTCGGCGTGTTGGTTTCGCGGGCTGCCGCCGCAAATCCGCCGGCGCGCACGACAGCGACGAATGTCTGCAGGGAATTCAGGTCGATCGGCTGCGCGTCGGTGTGAGCGAGACTTGAATGTTCATTCTGATCATCCTTCTCGGCCTCTTCGAGAGCGCTGCTGTGTGCCTTCATGACGTCCTGCTTCCGGTGATGGTCCGGCGCGCGCGGGAACTTCATAAGGGAAGGGAGCGGCAACCGATAGCGAACCTATGGACGGCAACAATGACCGGAGCTCATCAGGATTTGCGACGCAATTGAACGTGACCGTCGGTTGATTGAGCAAGCCGCGATATCGTCAGCTCATCCTTCATGGTGGATGCTCTCAGGGGAGGGCGGGATGAATCCCGCCCTCTCATCGTCAGATAGTCGGATGAAGGTCGCGAACGGGGCTAACCTCCTCGAGGAGCGAGGCGATCTTGAGCGTCGTCGATTCCGCCAACCAGGAGGAGACGATTTGCACGCCGATCGGAAGGCCATCATGGCTCGTTCTAAACCGCATTGATAGCGCGGGCATTCCCGTCAGGCTAAACGGTGATGTCGCGCTCATCACGTGGAAGGGCGAAACCGTCACGCCATCGACCACGAGGTCCTTGAGACCGTGTTTGGTCGCCGGGAACGGGGTCACCGGACATAGCAGCACATCGTACCGCTGGAAGTATTCGGCGAAGCTGTCGCGAAGGCGCTCTATGGCCTGCTCGGCGGCGACGAAGTCGACGATCGGCGTATCAGGTGCATCAAGGACCAGTTTGGCGTGCCTGAAGATCTCGGCCTCATGGCCGGCGGTGACCTTCTCGAACTCGCGCCGGGATTCCATCTGCTGGAGCTGCCAGAGGACGCTGTTGGCATCGGTCTGCTCCAGCACCGGCAACCGGACCTCCTCAACGTGGCAGCCTGCATTCCTCAGTGCATGCGCCGCTGCCTTCACGGTCGCGACCACCTCCGGATCGGTTGGTCCGAAGAAGCCCGGGGAGGCCAGCCAGCCCACACGAAGCTCACGGGTCGATTTCGTACCTACCCCTGTATCGAGGCTGGGCGAGCTGACCGAGAAGCCGTCGGCACCGTCAGGTCCTGCCATCAAGGAATAAGCGAGCGCCACATCGCGAACCGAACGCGCCATCGGACCGATGTGCCAGAAACGGCGCGGCACCCGGGGCCAGTGGCCCGTCATCGGCATTCGACCGTGAGTGGCCTTGAATCCGACGACACCGGTATGCGCTGCCGGGCCGCGCAAAGAGATCGAGAGATCGCTGCCCACACCGAGTGGCGACATGCCCGCTGCGATGGCAGCGGATTCACCGCCGCTCGATCCGCCCGGCGTGTAGTCGAGGTTCCAGGGGTTGTTGGTTTGGCCCGTCAGGAGATTGTCGGTTTCGATCGAATAGGAAAATTCGGGCGGGTTCGTCTTTGCGATAAGAATGGCGCCGGCGGCCTTCAGCCTGGCCACGACGGTGGCATCAGTGTCAGGCACGCGCCCCCTGAAAATCGGCGAGCCGCGCTGTGTCAGCACACCCGCCGTGTCGATCCCATCCTTGACCGTGAACGGAACGCCATGGAGAGGGCCGAGCTGGGCGCCCGATATCACCGCCGCTTCGGCCGTCCTGGCGCCTTCCATCGCGCCGTCGGCCAGCGTCACGATCGCATTCAGCTTGGGATTGACCGCCGCGATGCGGTCGAGATGCGCCTGCATGACCTTGACCGGCGAAAGCTCCCGTTGAGCGATCAGCTGGGCGATGCGCGTGGCGTCCATTCCAACGATGTTATCCATCATATCTGTCCTACCTGCCATTTGGTAGGCTGGACATGTCTCTCGCATTTATGGACTTCAATCCCTACCTGTCATTTGGTAGGGACACGTTGAGGTGATCACGATGAGCGAAAATGCGAGGGAAGCAATCCTGGCCGCGGCGCGCAGGACAGCGCAGGCCCACGGGTATGGCGGGTTGAACTTCCGCGACATCGGGGCTGAAGTCGGCGTCAAGGCTGCGAGCATCTATCATCATTTCCCCGGCAAGGCTGAGCTCGGGGCCGCGGTTGCGAGACGCTACTGGGAGGATACGGCGGCGAACCTCGAAGCTCTTTCAAAAGCGAACGGAGATCCAAGAAAAGCGCTCCGGGCCTATCCGGGACTTTTTCGTCGATCGCTCGAGCAGGACAATCGCATGTGCCTCTGCAGCTTCATGGCGGCCGAATATGATGATCTGCCGGACGCCGTGAAAACCGAGGTGCAGGCGTTCGTCGATGTCAACGTGGCGTGGCTGACCAGGATGCTCGCCGCAGCTTCAGTTCCCGCCAGCAAGCGTGAAGCAAGGGCGCGCGCGATCTACGCGGCCGTTGCCGGCGCGCAGCTGATGGCGCGGAGCCGCGCCGACCTGAAACTGTTCGATGTGCTGATCGAAAGCTATCGCGGATCAGGCTTGATCCCGACTTGAAAGCCGATCCTGCCTGCGCCGTCCAAATAGCTGGCGGAGATGAATCGCGGACATCTTTGGCTCCTTCACGTCGGCGCTTGCGTGCCAATTGACAGTCAATTGGAGAACGTGCTCGCCCTGCGGACGAGCAGTTCATCGCCCTTTTCGGCTGATTTCGAGCGCGGGTGCCTGGTATGGCGTTGAGACAACAACGCGCTGACCGGGCGCCAGTACTGTCACAAAGCGGATCGGCGTTCCCGCTGCACCCTGTGCAAGAGTCGTGACGACGCGGAATCCATCGGGCTCGACCGTGCAGTAGGCGACGCCGGATACATCGCCGAGATTGATGCTCAGGCCCTCGATCGGCCGCAGGCCGTTAGCGTGTGCGGCTCCGAGTGAGGCGAAGGTGACGGCGGCTGCGAGAAGCGAGCTGCGGACTGACATAGGAACCTCCGTTGGCTTCGGCGGCGGGCGGGTTGCCCGTCTGGCTGATCGC
Organism: Bradyrhizobium sp. 613_E4_N2_2; assembly: GCF_052075995.1. Classification (NCBI taxonomy): domain Bacteria; kingdom Pseudomonadati; phylum Pseudomonadota; class Alphaproteobacteria; order Hyphomicrobiales; family Nitrobacteraceae; genus Bradyrhizobium; species Bradyrhizobium sp. 613_E4_N2_2. The sequence continues at coordinate 602,345 of NZ_CP197234.1, read as the reverse complement.
GGCGAAATCGCGGTTTCCGTAAAGCTCGCGCAATTTGGTCTTCAGGACTTTTCCGGTCGCCCCGTGCGGAAGCTCGTCGACGAACAGAACATCGTCCGGCATCCACCACTTCGCGATCTTGCCCTCGTAAAAGGTCAGGAGATCTTGCGCCTTGAGCCTCGATCCCTGGCGCCGGACCGCAAGCACGAGCGGGCGTTCGTCCCATTTTGGATGCGCAATACCAATCACCGCCGCTTCGACGATTTCGGGGTGGGTCATCGCCAGGTTTTCGAGTTCGATAGACGATATCCATTCGCCTCCGGACTTGATGACGTCCTTCGAGCGATCCGTAACCTGCATATAACCGTCGCTGTCGATCGTGACGACATCACCCGTGAAAAACCAGCCATCGGCACGCTCGCTTTCCGGCATCTTGTAATAAGCGCGGGCAATCCAGGGCCCCCGAACCACGAGGTCGCCAACGGCCTTGCCATCGTGGGGGAGTTTTCTGTTGTTGCCATCGCGAATGCCGATTTCGACCCCGAAAAGCGCACGTCCTTGTTTGACCTGGCGAGACCGCCGTTCAGCTCTCGACGAGGTCATGTGCTTGCGCAGTGGCTTCGAGATCGTCGCGAGCGGGCTGGTTTCCGTCATGCCCCAGCCATGCAGAACTTCTACTCCGTATTCGTCCTGCAGCGTTTCCATCAGGGCGGCCGGACATGCCGTGCCACCGATCAGCGCGCGATTGAGCGTCGTCGGCTTCACGCCGGCGCTTTGCAGGTATCGAACATAGCCCAGCCAGACCGTCGGCACGCCGCCGGCGAAAGTCACCCCGTGGTCCTCGAACAACCTGTGCAGGCTCTCACCGTCGACGTTTTGGCCGGCCATCACCAGCTTCGAACCCCTCGCCGTTGCACAATACGGCATTCCCCAAGACATTGCGTGGAACATCGGCGAGACAAGCGCGACCGTGTCATCCAGAGAAATGCGACAAGCGTCTGGGAGCGCTGCGGCGCAGGAATGCAGCACGGCGCTGCGATGGCTATACAGCACACCCTTTGGGTTTCCTGTCGTTCCCGACGTGTAGCACAGTCCGCATGCCGTGTTCTCGTCGAACTCCGGCCATGCATAGGCTTCCGAGCACCCGGAGAGAAATCCTTCATAGGATGGGAAGCCTTTGGCTCCCACGAGCTTTGCGTCGCCAGCCTCGCCCAGATATATCCACGCTTCAACAGTCGGACATTGCGGCATTAAAGAGTGTACGAGATCGATAAAAGCCAGATCGAAGAATACAATCGCATCTTCGGCGTGGTTGATGATGTATATGATCTGGTCCGCGAACAGCCTTGGATTGATCGTGTGGCAAACAGCTCCCATTCCGGAAATGCCGAAGTATAGCTCCAGATGCCGATAGCTATTCCAGGCTAAGGTCGCCACGCGATCGCCTGGCTTAATGCCGATCGAATCCAATGCATTTGCGAGCCGAGAGCTGCGCTCGAGAAGGCCGCTGTAGTTCGTGATGTGATCGGGCCTGTCGGGAGTTCGGGAGACGATCTCGACATCGGGAAAGGAGCGCGCCGCGTGCATGAGAATGGACGACAGGAGCAACGGAGTTTGCATCATTAAGCCAAGCATGGCGAATGTTCCCTCGGTTTCAACGCTTTCACTTCAGCCGCAAGCGACTGTTCGTGCGGGCAGGAGATGGTCCGCACGGGTATCCATTTGGCGGGAGGTTTTCATCAGCCAGGACGACGTCTCGCCCGCTCTCTCGCCCTTGGGCGCCCGGCCCCCGAAAACGCGCCTTCGCGCGAGACCTGAGAAGGATGGCGAGCTTGAAGTGAACGACTAGCAGCCTGATCGCAAAGGACGTGACGAGCCATATGACTGACAGGGGCATTTGTCTTCCAAACACGATTTAGATTCGATGCTGTGAATGAAGCTAAGACTCTGGAAGCTGGATGTCGTGAGCCGCCGGCGCCCTTTCACCGGTACTGGCACGCACCGCTCACTGCCACGTCGCGCCGCGAAGCGGTCAGGGCCGACGCGGAGACGGATAACGGCGGCGCGGATAGGGCTGGAAGCAACGCCAACGTCATGAGCAGGGTACGACGGTCGATGCCGGAGCGCAGAATGGCTTCCTTCATGTTCGGCTACTCCTAATTCAAATAGATCGGGTGGAGCAGGTTCGGCGAAAATGCGATGGACCGCTCTGCCGCTGATCACGCTCATCGCCCTTCCCGTTCGCTGGGAAGGCGCCATTTGGCCGGAAATTAGTTCGAGACCGATTTCACCTTGCGGACGAGCACGCTGTCGCCGTTCCGGCTGATTTCGAGCGCATTTACCTGGTGCGGTGTTGAGAACGCCACGCTCTGACCCGGGGCAAGAACACACACAACACGGATCGGCGTTCCCGTCATGCCCTGTGCAAGGGTCGTTACGACATGGAATCCGTCGCGCTCTACGGTGTAGTAGGCGACACCGGACAGTTCGCCAACGTCGACGCTCATGGCATCAATCGGACGCAGGCCATCGGCGTGGGCGGGCTGCAGAGAGGCGAATGCTGCGGCAACAAGCAGGCTACGGATCGACATAGCGATCTCCTTTGGGTTGCGACATAAAACCTGTAAAGCGTCGAGGCTGAAGAACACTGCGACGAGCCGGCCGGGCGGTATTACGTCCGCCCGGCGCCTTTCGGCATTTTGGCGTTCGCGCCGCCGAAGCTTGGCGGATTGATACCCATCGCCGCGATCAGCTCGCTGAAGGTTGCGCCCACACTCAGGTATATGCTGACGGGCGGTCCTCTTTGACCCAGTGCTTTTCAGCCTCAGAATCGGGGTCAGGCGGCTTCATTCCTTGGATGGTCCAGAAATCGATTGGCGTTTCGTCAATGTGGACCTCCCAGCCATAACCCCGCTCTCGTGTGAAGGGATTGAGCGTAGTGTTGACGCGCTCCAGCCACCACGCTCGCCGCTCGGGAGCAGTTGCGCGAGCAATCTGATCAATCCAAATCCTGACAAAATCGTTCGCTGCCTTTCCACCGATAAAGAACGAGTTCCTTGGCAATTCGTGAAAGACAACGCTTGCATAGAACCGGGGCAAGCCGACATCCGCGTAGAGGTCCGTGATACGCGTCGCAAGCGCGCACTTGTCCTCGGCTGAGTACGCATTTTCCGGACAGTAAATATGCCACAGAGGCATTTGAGCTCTCCTTGTTAAGCTTTGGCGATATTCGTCCTGGCTTCTTCATTCTTTCGAGGGCCTATTCCTGGCAGGGCGCGCCCGCCAGCGTGCTGCCGCGTGAGGACGGGTCGACGGCAGGCGCCGACCCGGAACGCTCCATCACGCGAGTTTTTCGAGATGCCCGAGGCCCAGACCGTCGACGACGGCCCTCTGGACGGGCGCGATGTCGGCATTGATCTTGTCAGCACCGAACGACGTGCCCACCACCGTCCGAGCGGCGCGACTGCCCTTCGCCTGGCCGACGAGCTTGGCGACGGCCTCGGCAATGTCATGAGGCTTCGGAGCGTCCTTTCCCTGCAACATTGACGTGAAGGTCTTGTAAATGGCGTCGGGAATCTGGCCGACCTCGCCGTAGGACTTCGTGATGTCGCCGTCGGCAGGCCTCTGGATGCTCGAGTACAGGCTTGTCGGGTAAGCGCCAGGCTGAACTTCCACCACGTCTACGCCGAGTTGGGAGACCTCCAGCCGAATGCTGTCGGTCAAAGCTTCGATCGCCATCTTGCTCGCGCCGTAGATGCCGACGAAGGGGAACGTCACCCGGCCGAGGACCGAGCCCATGTTGATAATGAGGCCTTCGCGCTCCCGACGCATCGAAGGCAGCACTGCCCGCGTAACGCGGAGGAACCCGATGACGTTGGTGTCGAAGATCGCCTTCGCCTGATCCGCCGTGAAGGCTTCGGTTACGCCGACCGACGCAATGCCGGCGTTGTTGACCAGCACGTTGATCTTGCCGGCCTCGGCGAGGATAGAAGCAATGGCGCGATCGACCGAGCCGTCATCGGTAACGTCGAGTTCCACGACGCCTATTTTCTGGCTCCGCAGCGCGTCGGCGTGGCTGCGATTGCGGCCGGCGATGTCGCGCATCGCGGCAAACACGCGATAGCCGTCGCGCGCCAGCTTTTCCGCGGTTTCGCGGCCGAAGCCGCTCGATGTGCCGGTAATGAGAATAGTCCTGGTCATGGTTTGACTCCGGTGATGAGGGTTGCGGGTCAATGCGAGATGATCAGCCGGTATGGCTGGTCAGGAACTGGCGGGGTACCGCGACCGGGATGTCCGAGAACGAGCTTGAACAGACGTCGGGAGCGGCGGGCTGGAGTGATGAAGCCTTGGATGCGAGTCAGAAGGCGAATTCCAGGCTGGCGTGCGCAACCAACTTTCCCGTCGACGCAAACGAAACGCGGGTTTCCGTGAAGGCCGACGCTTTGCCAAAGCGCAATACTTCTGCTCTTACATGATAGTCATCGTTGACGGCTGGACGCAGGAAGTGAGTGTGCTGATACACGGTGCCTTTAGTGATGAGCCCCGTCGTGCCCACAGACAGTGATGCAACCGAGTCAATGGCCGCCATAATTGCCTGGCCACATACCGCGCAGCTTGACAATTTGAGCGCATCATTTTGTGGAAGCATCGCGGACACGATGCCCGGGCAGACCTTGAACTCGCGAAGGCCGAGCATTTTCACCCAAGGCGCGAAAACATATTCGTACAACTCAAGAACGGTGGCATCCGTCACTGGCAAACAATGAAGCGGAACCGGAATTCCAGGCCGCCCAACTGCCGAGGCAGGATCGGACTCGTTTTGCGTTGCCTGCTCGGTCACAAGAGCCCGGTTTCCCGTTAGCGTCATTGTATTCTGAACTTCTGCAATCATTGTTGTCTCCGATTCTCGTCAAAGCGTGACTACGATGATCGGAATCTAGGCGGCTGGACCGCAGGTGTCGTGAGACGATCGCGCCCAATCGTCCGTACGAACGCGCACCGCCTGGCGCGCCTCGCGGCCATGCTGACACGATCTCGGGGGCGTGATTTGGCGTGACGCAGAGTTGAGTGGGACCCGTCCCGGGCCACGCTAGCTTGATCAAACGTCTACCCGTGGTTTCGGCGCGGGCCATTACAAACCGTGCGATTAGGCTTGCCAAGACTCGCTTTACCAAGACCCGCGGAGGCGATGATGCACCCGAGCGACGATTTTCTCAGCGCTCCAGAATTGGACTATGACGGTTTCCGAGCTGCAATGCGCGAGGATTGGGGATGGTTTACTCCTGCTCGCGAAACCAACATCTTCGCCAGCAAGGTGCGCACGCGGCGCCTCTTCGGATTCGCTGCAGTGGATCTCACCTGCAGCGCTACCCGCCTTGAGCGGACGGAACAGGACATTCGCCGTGATAATATGGAGTACTATTTCGTCACAGTTCAGGATACCGGCGAATCGATTATCATTCACAACGACCGAGTCGTAAATATCACTGCTGGCGATGTCGTCCTGCTCGATTCCACAAAGCCCGTGACATTCATCTCGCGGGCCCAAGACAGCGCGCGATGGCTTGGTGTGCAAGTGCCGCGCCAGAAGCTGGCGTCGCATCTCGGCTTCGAACCGCAAGGTGGCGTGTGCGGTCCTCGCCAGGCGCAAGCGTCACGTCTGCTTTGTCAACTCGCTCTTGACCCGATCAGCGATGCAGAACCGGCGTTCGCGTCGACTGATAACTTTATGCATCTGGTGGTCTACGATCTCCTCGGCGCACTGTTTGCACCTCCCGCCCCGCTTGGCTCGCGTCACAACGACAAGCTGTTCATGCGCGTCTGCGGCATCATAAAGGACCGCTTTGCCGATCCGGACATCTCTCCGCGGGAGGTGGCTGCCGAGGCGGGAATTTCACTGCGCTATTTGCAGAAACTGTTCACGGTCCGTGGGTCGACATGCGGTCACTACATATGTTCGGCCCGTCTGGATCATGCGGCGCGTCTGATCGAACGCCGCGCGTTGATGAAGACAGGTCAGCCGCTCAGCGATATTGCCTACGCCTGCGGCTTTCGCGACTACACGCATTTTGCGCGCGGCTTCCGCCGGCGTTTCGGCACCGCGCCGGGCGCCGTCGGAGCAGGCACCACCGATAACGACAGCGCACGGGTGTGAAGGCTGCAGAAACAGAGGCAAGCGCAGTTAAGCTCGGCTCTCGACCGAATTCAGAAAGGATCTCGCTTTCCAACCCCTGCCGCGCCCAGAAGCAAGCCGGGGGTCGACCGTCGAAAACAGAGATCTACCTAACATTCGATAGGAGCTGGCGGAGAGAGTGGGATTCGAACCCACGGTACGGTTTCCCGCACACACGCTTTCCAAGCGTGCGCCTTAAGCCACTCGGCCATCTCTCCGGAGCGCCCTCTCTTGAAGGGGAGCCGATGATTTTGCAAGAGATCGCGGGTAAATCGGGTGAATTTTCCGTAAGACATTGTATTTGAAAGACAATATCTGGCGCCAGCTGGCGCTTCGGAACCGCTCAAAGGCTGAACCGGAAGCGGGTTTGGCGCGACGATTCACTCAAGACCGCCAAACACGACCGGGGACGCCATGACCATCCAAAAGACCATCGTCGCGCTGGGCCTGATTTCGGCCCTTGGCTCCGCCTTTGCCGCGTCGGCCGCCGCGCAGGTCTGCACCCGGCAGGGCGTCGACGTGAGTTGCGACGACGGGCGGCGCGGGGTGCTTTCGGGCGATGCCATCATCTGGCCGGACGGGACGCGCTCGAACGCCTCGCCGCATCCGAGCGTGATCATCGGCAACAAGAGCTCGGTGCATGTCGGACCCGGCGTGTTCGTCGGCCAGGGCAAGGGCATGGTGCCGCTGGACGATCCCAACGCGCCGAACAAGCGGCAATGCGCGATTCTGGACGGGGTGTCGTATTGCTATTGAGCACCTCTCCCCGCGAGAACGGGGAGAGCAAGAGAGCTTAAATCAACCTTACACCTGATATCGCCGACTTCAGCCAGCGTAGCGCCTGCGGCGGCTGGGTCTCGAGCGGCGCGACGACGGCCTTCTCGGTCCGGCACTTCTCCAGCTCGGCAACGAAGTCGGCGGACCATTGCTGGATGGTGTGGCCGCGCAGCGTCTTCATCATCGCGTCCCAGCGCATCTTGCGCTCGGTGAGCGACATCGCGGCCGCGACCGCGATCGCGCGGGCCATGCCGTCGATATCGTGCGGATTGACCAGCAGCGCCGTTTCGAGCTCGTTGGCGGCGCCGGCGAACTTCGACAGCACCAGCACGCCGGGATCGGCCGGGTTCTGCGCGGCGACATATTCCTTGGCGACGAGGTTCATGCCGTCATGCAGCGGCGTCACCACGCCGATCTGCGCGGTGCGGTAGAGACCCGCAAGCACGGCCTGGCTGAAACCCTTGTTCAGGTAGCGGATCGGCGTCCAGTCGACCTCGCCGTGGCGGCCGTTGACGTCGCTGACGAGACGCGCGACCTCGTTCTGGAGATTGCCATAGGCCTCGATCGCACCGCGCGAGGGGTTGGCGATCTGGAGCAGCGAGATGCTGCGCGCAAACTGCGGATGCTCGGTCCAGAGCCGGTCGAACGCGCTGATGCGATTGACGAGACCCTTGGAATAGTCGAGCCGGTCGACGCCGATCGCGAGCCGCTCGCCGTTGAGACTGCGGCGCAGCCGCGACACGTCGGGATGCGAGGCCGATTTCGCCGCGTAAGCCGCGAACTTTTCCGCATCGATGCCGATCGGAAAGACCTCGCAACGCGTACGGCCATGCTGCGAGATCGCGACGCCGTCTTCGACGGCGAGACCGAGTTCACTCGCGACATAGCCAAGGAAATTCTGGCAATCCTCATTGGTCTGGAAGCCGAGCAGATCGTAGGCCAGCATCGCCGTGATCAGTTCGCGATGATTGGGCACGCCCTGCATCACCGCGACGACCGGCCACGGCGTGTGCAGGAAGAAGCCGATCGGATCATCGACGCCGAGATCGCGCAGCTCCGCGCCGAGCGCGAGGAAATGATAATCCTGCACCCAGAACGCCGTTTTCGCTTTCCGGAAGCGCATCAAGGCGCGCGCCATGAAGGCGTTGACCTCGCGATAGCTGACATAGTCGTCGCGCGAGACGCGGATCAGATCGCTGCGCGAATGCAGCGCCGGCCACAGCGCCGAATTGGCAAAACCTTCGTAATAGCCGCCGTAATGCGCCGCCGGCAGATCCAGCGTCGCTATCGCACCCGACCCAAGCGCTTCGATCTCGGCGAACGGTTCCTTCTGATGGCCGTCGCGCACACGGCCCGACGAACCCACCCAGATAGCACCCGAATGTTCCACCACGGGAAGCAATGCCGCAGCCAAGCCGCCCGTCATCGGCTCGTTGGGTTTACCGCGCGCAACTCGATTTGAAACGACGACTAAATTCACAGGTCGTCCCCTCCTTCATTCCAACCCGTTTAACTGCTGTTCATCAATATGGTTCCTGTCCATCATTTGTACGAAATGAAACCAAAATCAGGCACATGCGTTGGAACCAGTTTTTCTGCTGGGAACCCGGCGGTTTCGCTCAACAAAGTCAGTTTTCGTGACTGTGTTGCCCAGCATGAATTGCGCGCGCAAGCGAACGACGCGAGCGACAATGTGGCCCCGAGGTGTCGGTGCCTTATTCCAACCTTGTGTCGTCGAGCAGACGCGCGAGGAACGCGCGCACATCCTTCGGCTCATCGAAATGGCCGTTGACGCCGATGGCGCGGCGACCGACCGAGAAGGACAGCCCGTTCATGTCGGGCATGATCGCGAACACGGTCTCATCGGTAACGTCGTCGCCAATGAAGATCGGACGGCGCCCTTTGAAGGGCTCATGCTTCATCAATTCGCGCACGCCGGTGGCCTTGGTGAAGCCGGAATGCTTGATCTCGCAAACGAACTTGCCGGGCAGCACCTCGATCGGCGCATTGGGCAGATCGGCGCGGATCAGCGAGACGGCTTCGAAGATCGCCTTCTCCGCATGCGGCGCGAGACGATAATGCAGCGCCAGCGAATAGCCCTTGTCCTCGAGCAGAATGCCGGGGCTGAGCTTGGCGATCGCAGCCAGGCGCCGCTTCAGTTCCTTGTCCATCGGCGGCGCGTGCACGTCGTCGGCCTCATTGCCCACCGACAGGCGCATTTCCGCGCCGTGACCGGCGACCGCGCGAAACACGTCGGGTGCGAAGATCAGGTCGATGTCGTTGAGCGAACGGCCGCTGACCATCGCCAGCGCGCCGGACGTGCGCTCGGTCAACAGGTTCAGCGTTTCCGACAGGCCCGGCGGCACCCACACCTCGCGCGGCGTCGGCATCAGGTCGAGCAGCGTGCCGTCGATGTCGAGCAGGATCGCGGTCTCGCCGAGATGCGGCACGAGCGCATGCGGCACCGGCACCGCGTCGGGCGCTTCTTCGTCAACCATGGGGCGCTTCTGATCCAATTCCGCGAGTTCCGATTTCATAGTCTACTCCATAAAGGCAAGCGGCCGCGCGATTTGTTCGAGCGATTTGCGTTCCGCGGCGACGGCGTAGCGCCACGCCACGATCGCAGCCACGATCATCAGGAAGGCCCCCAGCAAATAGCCCGCGAACACGCTGGTGCGTGATCCCGTGTCGATCAGCGCGCCGAACAGCGCGGGCCCGATCACGCCGCCGATGCCGGTGCCGATTGCGTAGAACACCGCAATCGCCAGCGCGCGCACTTCCAGAGGGAACGTCTCGCTGACGGTCAGGTAAGCCGCGCTCGCGGCGGGCGAGGCAAAGAAGAAGATCACCATCCAGGCAATGGTCTGCCCCTGCGCGCTCAGCGCGCCGATCGAGAACAGATAGCCCGAGAGCGCCAGCAGCACGCCCGACACGCCGTAGGTAAACGTAATCATGACGCGGCGGCCGAGCGTGTCGAACAGGCGCCCGAGCAGCAGCGGACCGAGGAAGTTGCCCGCGGCGAACGGCAGGAGATACCAACCGACATGCTCGGCGCTGATGCCGTAGAAGTCGGTCAGCACCAGCGCGAAGGTGAAGAAGATCGCATTATAGAAGAATGCCTGCGCAACCATCAGCACGAGGCCGACCAGGGAGCGCTGGCGATAGACGGAGAACAACGTGTGCACGACCTCCCTGATCGGCGTGTGGTCGCGCATCTTCAGTCGGATTTTCGTGAAGCGGCCGTCGCTCGCATGCTGGTCGTGCCCGATCACCGAGCGCTCGATCTCGTCCACGATGGCGTGGGCCTGGTCGGGCCGGCCGTGGATCATCAGCCAGCGCGGGCTCTCCGGAATCCACATCCGCATCAACAGCACGACGAGGCCGAGGATCGCGCCGATGAGATAGGCGAGGCGCCAGCCGAGATCGGGACCGATCAATGCGGGATCGAGCAGCACAATGGCCGCCACCGCGCCCATCGCCGCGCCGATCCAGAAACTGCCGTTGATGACGAGATCGGTCCAGCCGCGATAACGCGCCGGCACCAGTTCCTGGATCGTCGAGTTGATCGCAGTGTACTCGCCGCCGATGCCGGCGCCGGTGAGAAAACGAAACAGCGCGTAGCTCGCGACATTCCACGACAAGGCGGTCGCGGCAGTCGCGGAGAGATAAAGCGCCAGTGTGATGAAGAACAGTTTCTTGCGGCCGATGCGATCGGTGAGCCAGCCGAAGCCGAGCGCGCCGAGCACCGCACCGGCGAGATACGCGGAATTGGCGATACCGAGATCGAGATTGGAGAATTGCAGCGACGGACTCTGCTTCAACGCGCCGGAGAGCGCGCCGGCCAGCGTCACCTCGAGCCCGTCGAGGATCCAGGTGATCCCGAGCGCCAGCACGACGCGGGTATGAAAGCCGCTCCACGGCAGCGCATCGAGCCGCGCGGGAATGCTGGTCTCGATGATGCGGTCAGCCGCGACCGCCGCAGAGACTGCAGGTCCATAATTCAGCGCTGGGCTTTGCTGCAATTCCATCGCGTTGCTGGGTCTAACCAATGGAAGCGGCCCCGGTTCACATGGTGTGGACGGGGGCGTTCCGATCATGGAGGTGCGGCATTCCGCCTGCCACCTGCGACAACGCCTGCGGCAAAGGCGGGTTCCCGCGGGAACAGCCGCTGGGATCGTCCGTTTCCGATGGAGCCGCAGGGAGTTGACGCATGGCTCACGTCAGAAAGACGACACATTCGCGCAAAACCTGGAGCGCGCGAAGGTGGAGTTGAAGCGGACGTTCGGGAGGGAGTGAGACTCGCTCTTTACCCCGCTGTCGTCCCGGACAAGCGAAGCGCAGATCCGGGACCCCTAACCACAGAAAGTGGTTTGGCGAAGACTTGGAGTTACCACCGTCCGTCTCAACTATCCGTTGGGAGTATGGATCCCGTATCGGCGCGCGCCTAAGGGCGCGCTTGTCCGGGACGACAGCGGAGTATGAGGCGATAGCGAGGTCTTCAGGCGCCAAGCGCCTGACGCGCGGCGAGCCTTACGCGGCCCTGATATTGCCCATAAAGCGATCGAGCTCGGCGCGCAGGCGCGTGCTTTCGGATGACAACGTCTTGGCCGAGTTCAGCACCTCTTCCGAGGCCGAACCGGTTTCGGCGGCGCCGCGGTTGACCTGGCCGATGTCGGTGGCGGCGGTCTGGGTGCCCTGCGCAACGGTCTGGACGCTGCGCGCGATTTCCTGCGTCGCGGCGCCCTGCTGCTCCACTGCGCTCGCAATCGACGTCGAGATCGACGAGATCTGGCCGATGGTCGCACCGATTTCCTTGATCGCGGCGACCGACTCGGCGGTCGCACCCTGCATCCCCGTAATGTGGGAGGAGATTTCGTCGGTTGCCTTCGCGGTCTGACTAGCCAGCGACTTCACTTCGCTGGCGACCACTGCGAAGCCGCGGCCGGCCTCGCCCGCGCGCGCCGCCTCGATGGTGGCGTTGAGCGCAAGAAGATTGGTCTGCTCGGCGATCGCCGTGATCAGCTTGACCACTTCGCCGATCTGCTGGGCGGCGTGCGAGAGCTTGCCGATGCGGCCGTCGGTTTCCTTCGCCTGCACCACGGCAGCTTCCGCAATACGGCTGGAGTCGCGCACCTGGCGGCCGATCTCCTCGACCGAGGCCGAGAGCTCTTCGGTGGCGGTTGCGACCGACTGCATGTTGCTGGAGGCCTGCTCGGACACGCCGGCGACCTGGCTCGACAGGCTCTGCGTGGTCTCGGCGGTGCGGGTCAGCGTGGAGGCCGCCGATTCGAGCTGCACGGCCGAGGCCGAGACGTTGGAGACGATGGCGCCGACGGCGCTCTCGAAATCGTCGGCAAAGCGAATCAGCTCGGAGCGGCGGCTTGCGGCCTGCTCGCGATTTTGGGCTTCGCTGGCGGCGGCGTCGCGCTCGGCTTTCGCGACAGCCTGAACCTTGAATTCCTCGACTGCACCGGCCATCTCGCCGATCTCGTCCTTGCGTCCCAGGCCCGGCAACACGACGTCGAAATTGCCGGACGCAAGCTCGCGCATCGCCTTGCACATCGCGATCATCGGACGCGAGATGCCGTTGCCGAGCATCAAGGCCAGCACGGCGCCAATGGCGAGGCCGCCGAGTGCCATCATCAGCATCAGCCGTTCGGTCTCGGTGATGGTGGAGTTGGCGCTCGCTTCGATGCGCTGCTGATCCGAGGTCAGATCGGACCGCAGCTCGGCCGAGAGCTTGAGAATGCCCGCCGCCGTCTTGGTCATCTCGCCGTTCAACTTGACGATGACCTTCACGTTCTCGGTCAGCTTCGAGAATGAGGTGCGGTACTGCTTCAGCAGATTGCCGATCTCGGTGACGCGGTCGGTGATCTTCTGGTCATTGGCATAGATCGAGACCAGCAGGGTCTCCAAAAACTTGATGCGGGCGATCACGCCGTCGGCGGTCTTCGGCTCCGGCTTGGCGACGAAGGCACTGACCGAGGTCGAGACCGCGAGATATTGCGAGGTGACGTCCTTGGCCGTGGTCTGAACCGAGTTCAGCCCTGCCAGCGCGGCCGTATCGGCGAGATCGTCGAACTTGAAGCGGATCTTGTTGCCGACGCTGTTGAGCTCGTCGGCGGCGATCTTGTTGTTCTCGCGCGTCAGCGTGATGATCTCACCGAACACCTTGGTGAAGCGCTGGAATTCGGCCCCGAGCTTGCCGACCTGCTCGCGGCGCGCCGCGCCGGTCGTGGCCGCCACCGACTTGGCGATCGCGCCCTTCAGATTCTCTTCGGCGGCCTTGGCCGCGGTCTCGTCATCGGTCGCGCCCGTCAGCGTATAGGCCCGCGCCAGTCCCTGATAGGCGATCAGCTCGCGGTCCACGGTCCGCGCGAGGTCCGCTTCCGACACGCTGGCCCGGTAGGAGGCCACGGCGGCCTGGATCCGCTCGAAGCCGAAATAGGCGAAAGCCATGCTGACGGCGAGGATGGCGAGCACCGCCACGAAGCCGAGGATGATTTTTGCACGAAAACGCAGGGTGAAGAGCTTCGATGTGTTCGGCGTCGACTTGACGGGCATTCCCCACCCCATTCCATTCGCGGAAAACCAGGCGCAGCCCGGAAGCAGCCCGCTTCCTGACTCGTGAGCACGGTAGAGTGCAAAGGATAAGCGGCGGTAAATTTATGGCGTCGCAACTTGCGGTTAGGTGACGCGGCCGAGCCTGTCGTCCCCGCGAACGCGGGGACGACAGCCGAGAGTGGAGCGACAACGAGGGCTTCAGGCGTCGCAAACCTACGCCGCCCGGATATTCCCCATGAAGCGATCGAGCTCGGCGCGCAGGCGGGTGCTTTCGCTGGACAGGGTTTTGGCCGAATTCAGGACCTCCTCCGAGGCCGAGCCGGTTTCGGCGGCGCCACGGTTGACCTGGCCGATGTCGGTGGCGGCGGTCTGGGTGCCCTGCGCGACGGTCTGGACGCTGCGGGCAATCTCCTGCGTCGCGGCGCCCTGCTCTTCCACCGCGCTAGCGATCGAGGTCGAGATCGACGAAATCTTGCCGATGGTGGCGCCGATCTCCTTGATCGCGGCGACCGACTCGGCGGTCGCACCCTGCATTCCCGCGATGTGCGAGGAAATCTCGTCGGTGGCCTTCGCGGTCTGGCTGGCCAGGGACTTCACTTCGCTGGCGACCACGGCAAAGCCGCGGCCGGCCTCGCCCGCGCGCGCCGCCTCGATGGTGGCGTTGAGCGCCAGAAGGTTGGTCTGCTCGGCGATCGCGGTGATCAGTTTGACCACCTCGCCGATCTGCTGGGCGGCGTGCGACAGCTTGCCGATCCGGCCGTCGGTTTCCTTGGCCTGGACCACCGCAGCTTCCGCGATGCGGCTGGAATCGCGGACTTGGCGGCCGATCTCCTCGACGGAGGCGGAAAGCTCTTCGGTCGCGGTTGCGACCGACTGCATGTTGCTCGAGGCCTGCTCGGAGACACCGGCGACCTGGCTCGACAGGGTCTGCGTGGTTTCGGCGGTTCGGGTCAGCGTGGAAGCCGCCGATTCGAGCTGCACGGCGGAAGCCGACACGTTCGACACGATGGCACCGACCGCGCTTTCAAAATCATCGGCGAAGCGAATCAGCTCCGAACGGCGTGCGGTGGCCAATTCCTTGTTCTGGGCTTCGCTGGCGGCGGCGTCGCGCTCGGCCTTGGCCACGGCCTGAACCTTGAATTCCTCGACCGCGCCGGCCATCTCGCCGATCTCGTCCTTGCGGCCGAGGCCCGGCAGCACGACGTCGAAATTGCCCGACGCAAGCTCGCCCATCGCCTTGCACATCGCGATCATCGGACGCGAGATGCCGGTGCCGAGCAGGAAGGCGAGGATCGCGCCGAGCAGCGTGCCGCCGACGGCCAGCATCAGCACCAGTTGCTCGGTCCGTCCGATGGTCGCTTCCGACTCCGAATCCAGCCGCTGCTGCTCGGCGACGAGGTCCGCTTTCATCGCGGTCGCGCCTTGCAGGATCGCACCGGCAGAACCGCTCATCTCGGTGACGAGCTCATCCACCATCTTGGCGTTGGCGATCAGCTTCTCCAGCGCTTCGCGATAGGCCACGAGGATGGTCTTGGCGTCCTTCAGGCCGGCGACGATCTTGTCGTCCATGGAATAGACCGCGCCGAGCGAATTCTCGACGAATTTCAGCCGCGCCAGCGCGCTGGTCGCGATCGCCTGGTCGGACGTCAGCACGAAATTGGTCGCCGCCGCGCTCGCGGTCTGGAACTGGGCGTTGACCTGCTTGGTGCCGAACTCGATCGACTGCGCCTCGGAATCGGAGGCATTGTTGCCGATATCGTCAAGCTTGTATTTCAGGAGATTGGCTTGGCGCGTCAGCTGGTTCTGCACCAGCAGCGCGCTGTCGCGCTTGGCCTTGAGGACCTTGGCGAAGGTCGCGGAGAAGTTGGAGAATTCCTTGGCGAGCTTGTTGAGGCCGTCCTGCCGCGCCGGCTTCTGGGCACTCTTGACGGCCTGGTCGATGGCGCTCTTCAGGCCGGTCTCGGCGTCCAGCGCTGCCTTGGCATCGTCCTCCTTGCCGGTGACGACGAAATAACGGACGGCCGAGCGGTAGGCGAGCAGCTCGCGGTCGATGTTGCGGGCGAGATCGGCCTCGGTGACGCTGCTGCGGTAGGACCCGACCCCGGCCGAGACCCGCTCGAAGCCGAAATAGGAGAAAGCCATGCTGCCGGCGGAGATCACCAGCACCGCGGCGAAGCCGAGGATGATCTTGGCGCGGAACCGGAGGGTCGGAAATATTGTACGCTTCGACGGCGACGCGATACGCCCGGACATTCCAACCCCCATTTTCTATTCAGCCGTGATCCGGAGGCGGCTCGCCTCCAGACCCGGATGCGCAAAACTAGGGCAGAATGGATAAAGGGCGGTAAATTCGCCGCACCTGCGCAATTTCCGGCTTTGTCGGCCAAAAGCCGACCGGATGGGATGACGGCTGGCATCCCACATGGGCCGGCCATTTTGCGGCGGTCGACCCGCTTCGCCCACCCAAGTCATTGCCCGATCGTCGGGATCGATGACTTTTCCATGACCGGCGTGACCAAAATCCTAGTTGCAATGTCCGTGGGCGGCGGTCTCTAATTAGAAACAATCAAAATCAATCCGGGGAGGTATGTTCCGTGTCTACAGTCAAACTGACGGTGAACGGCAAGGCCGTTGCCGTCGACGTCGAGGACCGCACGCTGCTGGTCCAGCTCCTGCGGGATCACCTCAACCTCACCGGGACCCATGTCGGCTGCGATACCAGCCAGTGCGGCGCCTGCGTCGTACACGTGGACGGCAAGGCGGTGAAATCCTGCACCATGCTGGCTGGTCAGGCCGACGGCGCCAGCGTCACCACCATCGAAGGCATCGCCAAGGGCGATGAGCTGCACCCGATGCAGGCCGCCTTCCGCGACAATCACGGCCTGCAATGCGGCTATTGCACGCCGGGCATGATCATGTCGGCGATCGACATCGTGCACCGCCATGGTGGTGAGCTCGACGAGCCCACGGTCCGCCACGAGCTCGAAGGCAATATCTGCCGCTGCACCGGCTACCACAACATCGTCAAGGCCGTGCTGGATGCAGCCGGGCGCATGAAGGTCTCGCAGGCGGCCGAGTAAAGCAGCGCGCCTCGAATAAAGAACCACCGCTGCTGCTTTCGAGGGAAAGCGCAGTCAAAGAAACTTCCGGTCGGGAGGACCAGACATGGGTGTTGAAGGCATCGGCGCGCGCGTCGTGCGCAAGGAAGACAAGCGTTTCATTACCGGCAAAGGCCGTTACGTCGACGACATCAAATTGCAGGGCATGACCCATGCCCATTTCATCAGAAGCCCGCATGCGCATGCCAAGGTGAAGAAGATCGATTCATCCGCCGCGCTCGACATGCCGGGCGTGGTCGCCGTGCTCACGGGACAGCAGATCGTCGACGACAAGGTCGGCAATCTCATCTGCGGCTGGGCCATCACCTCCAAGGACGGCAGCCCGATGAAGATGGGCGCATGGCCGGCGATGGCGCCGGAAACCGTGCGCTTCGTCGGTCAGGCCGTCGCGGTCGTGATCGCCGACAGCAAGAACCTCGCGCGCGACGCGGCCGAAGCCGTGGTCGTGGATTATGAAGAGCTGCCGGCAGTCGCCGATATCCATGCCGCGATCAAGGCCGGCGCAGCCCAGCTTCACCCCGAAGCCCCCGGCAACCAGGTCTATGACTGGGTGATCGGCGACGAGGGCGCGACGGATGCCGCCTTCGCCAAGGCCGCCAATGTGGTCAAGCTCGACGTCACCAACAACCGCCTCGCCCCGAACGCGATGGAGCCGCGCGCGGCGATCGCCGACTATGACGCGGCGGAAGAGCACTTCACGCTCTATACGACCTCGCAGAACCCGCACGTCGCCCGCCTCGTGCTGTCGGCGTTCTACAACATCGCCCCCGAGCACAAGCTGCGCGTGATCGCCCCCGACGTCGGCGGCGGCTTCGGCTCAAAAATCTTCATCTATCCCGAGGAGATGGTGGCGCTGTGGGCCTCGAAGAAGGTCGGCCGTCCGGTAAAATGGACCGGCGACCGCACCGAGGCCTTCCTCACCGATGCGCATGGCCGCGACCACGTCACCCATGCTGAGATGGCGTTCGATGCCAACAACAAGATCACCGGCTTGAAGGTGAAGACCTACGCCAATTTCGGCGCCTACATGTCGCTGTTCTCCTCGTCGGTCCCGACCTATCTCTACGCCACGCTGCTGTCGGGCCAGTACAACATCCCGGCGATCCATGCCGAGGTGGTCGGGGTCTACACCAACACCACGCCGGTCGACGCCTATCGCGGCGCAGGCCGCCCCGAGGCGAGCTATTTGATCGAACGGTTGATGGAGACGGCGGCGCGGCAGCTCAAGGTCGATCCGGCAGCACTGCGCCGGAGCAACTTCATCACCCAGTTCCCGCACCAGACGCCTGTCATCATGGCCTATGACACCGGCGACTTTAACGCCTCGCTCGACGCCGCGATGAAGGCGATCGACTATGCCGGCTTCGCAGCCCGCAAGGCCAAGGCGAAGGCGGACGGCAAGCTGCGCGGCATCGGCGTGTCCTGCTACATCGAGGCCTGCGGCATCGCGCCGTCGAAGGCCGTCGGCAGCCTCGGCGCCGGCGTCGGCTTATGGGAATCCGCCGAAGTGCGGGTCAACCCGGTCGGCACCATCGAGATCCTGACGGGCTCGCACAGCCACGGCCAGGGTCACGAGACCACGTTCTGCCAGCTCGTCGCGGAGCGCCTGGGCGTTCCCATCAGCCAGGTCTCGATCGTCCATGGCGACACCGACAAGGTGCAGTTCGGCATGGGCACCTACGGCTCGCGCTCCGCGGCCGTCGGTCTCACCGCGATCCTGAAGGCGATGGAGAAGATGGAGTCCAAGGCCAAGAAGATCGCAGCGCATGCGCTCGAAGCGTCCGAGGGTGACATCGTCATCGAGAACGGCGAGTTCAAGGTGGCCGGTACCGACAAGGCGATCGCCTTCCCGATGGTCGCGCTCGCGGCCTACACCGCGCACAATCTGCCTGACGGGATGGAGCCGGGCCTGAAGGAAAGCGCCTTCTACGATCCGACCAACTTCACCTTCCCGGCCGGCGCCTATATCTGCGAGCTTGAGGTCGATCCCGGCACCGGCAAGACCTCCTTCGTCAACTTCGTCGCGGCCGACGATTTCGGCCGGCTGATCAACCCGATGATCGTCGAGGGACAGGTCCATGGCGGCCTCGCCCAGGGCATCGGGCAGGCGCTGCTCGAGCACGCCATCTACGATGCCAACGGCCAGCCCGTCACGGCCTCGTTCATGGATTACTCCATGCCGCGCGCCGACGACCTGCCCTCGTTCAACCTCTCCCACACCACGACGCTGTGCCCGGGCAATCCCCTGGGCATCAAGGGCTGCGGTGAGGCCGGCGCGATCGGCGCCTCTGCGGCCGTGATCAACGCGATCACGGATGCGATCGGCAAGAACAATCTGGAAATGCCCGCAACCCCGGATCGGGTGTGGCGCACGATCCACGCGGCCTGAGAGGAGCAACAAGATGTACCAGACCACTTATCATCGCCCCTCCTCGGTCGACGAGGCCGTCGCCCTGTTCGGCAAGAGCAGTGAGGCGAAATTCCTCGCCGGCGGCCAGACCTTGCTGCCGGTCATGAAGCAGCGGCTCGCCAGCCCGTCCGACGTGATCGACCTCGGCAAGATCAAGGAGCTGCACGGCGTCGAACTCTCGGGCGACGTGCTGACCATCAAGGCCGGCACGACCTATTTCGACATCATGCAGAATGCCGATGTGAAGAAGGCGATCCCCGCGATCGCCTATCTCACCTCGGTGCTCGGCGATCCCGCCGTGCGTTATCGCGGCACGATCGGCGGCTCGATCGCCAACAACGATCCCGCCGCGGATTATCCGGCCGCGCTGCTGGCGCTCGGTGCCACCGTCAAGACCAACAAGCGGTCGATCTCGGCCGAGGACTTCTTCCAGGGCCTGTTCACGACGGCGCTGGAAGACGGCGAGATCATCACTGCGGTGTCGTTCCCGGTGCCGGCGAAGGCAGGCTACGAAAAGATGCGGCATCCGGCCTCACGCTTCGCGCTGACCGCCGTGTTCGTCGCGCAGACGAAGTCGGGCGAGATCCGTGTTGCCGCCACCGGCGCCTCGCAGAGCGGCGTGATGCGGGTGCCCGCGATCGAAGCCGCGCTGAAGGCGAACTGGTCGCCGTCGGCGCTCGACAATGTCAGCATTCCGGCGAGCGGATTGCTGGCCGATATCCACGGCACGGCGGAATACCGCGCCAACCTCGTCAAGGTGATGGCGCAGCGCGCGGTGGCTGCCGCGGGCTGACCGAGTCGATAAAGCGCGACAGCGCGTCGCGCCTTAGCGCCTCAACACAAATCTTCCGCGGCGCGCAGCAATGCGCGCCGCTTTTATTATGCGCCCATGCATGAAAACCGCTTGCCTCGCGGACATGAAGGCGAGAAAAGTTAATCAGCCAATTAACTCGCCCCAAAAGAGGAACGTCAAAGGCGATTGCCGGACCACCGGCATTCGCCGGCGACCCGAGGAAACAACAACGTGCTCGATAAACCAGCCCAGGAAAAATCAGAAGGCTCCTCCGTCCGCGCCTCCGGCCCGCTCTCGGGTTTCCGTGTCGTCGAATTCGCCGGCATCGGACCCGGCCCATTCGCCTGCATGATGCTGGCCGACATGGGCGCCGAGGTCGTCACGCTCGATCGCGTCGGCGCCAAGAAGAGCATGAAGTCGGTGGCGGGCCGCGGCCGCAAGGTGATCGAGCTCGACCTCAAGGACAAGGCGGCGATCGCAGAGGTGCTCGACCTGCTTGCGAGCGCCGATGCATTGGTCGAGGGCTTTCGTCCCGGCGTGATGGAGCGGCTCGGGCTCGGCCCCGATGTCGTGCTCGCGCGAAATCCCAAACTCGTCTACGGCCGCATGACCGGCTGGGGCCAGGAAGGCCCGCTGGCCAACGCCGCCGGCCATGACATCAACTACATCTCGATCACCGGCGCGCTCGCCGCGATCGGCACCAAGGAAGCCCCGGTGCCCCCGCTCAATTTGGTCGGCGATTTCGGCGGCGGCGCGCTCTATCTCGTCGTCGGCGTGCTCGCCGCCCTCCTCGAAGCGCAAAGGTCCGGCAAGGGCCAAGTCGTGGACGCCGCGATGTGCGACGGCGCGGCATCGCTGATGTCGTTCTTCTTCGACATGAAGACGATCGGCCGCTGGAGCGAGGGGCGCAACCAGAACTTCCTCGACGGCGGCGCACATTTCTACGGCGTCTATGAATGTGCCTGCGGGCACTTCGTCTCGATCGGCTCGATCGAACCGCAGTTCTACGCGCTGCTGCGCGAGCACGCGGGCCTGACCGATGCCGACTTCGACGCGCAGATGAACCCCAAGGCCTGGCCCGCGCTGAAGCAGAAATTGCAGGCCGTGTTCAAGAGCAAGACCCGCGAGGACTGGTGCAGGATCATGGAAGGCACCGACATCTGCTTCGCGCCGGTGCTGACCATGTCGGAAGCGACCGAGCATCCGCACATGGTCGCCCGCAATGTCTTCCTCGAACGCCACGGCGTGAAGCAGCCGGCGCCGGCACCAAGGTTCTCGCGCACGCCGTCGGCGGTGCGGGAGCCGGAGGGCGCGGAGATTGGTGCCGTGACGGCTGCGTGGAAGAGGTAGATCTAGCCCCGGCAAAGATCGCGTAGGGTGGGCAAAGGCGCGAAGCGCCGTGCCCACCATCTCTCCACAATCTTGATAGAAGTGGTGGGCACGCTTGCGCTTTGCCCACCCTACGGCAGTGTGCCCGAACGCAGCGACCTACGCCGCGTTATCCACCTTCAACACGCCGCGCCGGATCTGGTCCTCCTCGATCGATTCGAACAGGGCCTTGAAGTTGCCCTCGCCAAAGCCGTCGTCGCCTTTGCGCTGGATGAACTCGAAGAAGATCGGGCCGATCGCGTTCGCGGAGAAGATCTGCAGCAGCACCTTGGTCTGGCCGCCATCGACCACGCCTTCGCCGTCGATCAGGATGCCGTTGGTCTGGAGCCGCGCGACGTCCTCGCCGTGCTTCGGCAGGCGCGCGTCGATCTTCTCGAAATAGGTGTCGGGCGGTGACGGCATGAAGGGCAGGCCGGCTTCGCGCAGGCCTTCGATGGTGGCGTGGATATCGCGGCAGCCGCAGGCGATGTGCTGGATGCCCTCGCCGCGATAGATATTCAGATATTCCTCGATCTGGCCGGACTCGCCAGCGTCCTCGTTGATCGGAATCCGGATCTTGCCGTCGGGGCTGGTCAGCGCGCGCGAGAACAGGCCGGAGGCGCGACCCTCGATGTCGAAGAAGCGGATCTGGCGGAAGTTGAACAGCTTTTGGTAGAAGCCCGTCCACACATCCATGCGGCCGCGATGGACGTTGTGGGTGAGGTGATCGAGATAGAACAGGCCGGCGCCGACCGGCTTGGGATCGCGGGCGCCCAGCCACTCGAACTCGGCATCATAAGCCGAGCCCTTGGCGCCGTACCGATCGACGAAATAGAGCAGGCTGCCGCCGATGCCCTTGATCGCGGGCACATCGAGCGTCTTCTGCGCCGACGACACATCGGCAGGTTCGGCGCCTAGCGCGATCGCGCGGTCATAGGCCGCCTTCGCATCGACCACGCGAAACGCCATCGACGGTGCGCAGGGACCATGTGCGGCGACGAAGTCGAAGCCGTGGGTGCCGGGCTCCTCGTTGACGAGATAGTTGATGTCGCCCTGGCGATAGACCGTGATCTTCTTGCTCTTGTGACGCGCGACGGGCGCATAACCCATCAGCTTGAACAGCGCGTGCAGCTCTTCCGGATTGGGATGCGCATATTCGACGAACTCGAACCCGTCGGTGCCCATCGGATTGTCGGCGGTGATGGTGGCCGGCGGTGCATCGTGCGGAAACGGACCCATGGTGCTCTCCAATTGCTGCTGCCATGAACTATCCTTCACCGGGCGTGCAATGAGCGTGCAAACGGGACGCGTTTTGGCTATCATATGCACGATCCGTGCATGAAATGGATAAATGACGCATGATCTCCGTAGACGCCTTCGACCTCAAGATCCTGGGCGCGCTCCAGGACGACGGCCGCCTCACCAACCAGGAGCTCGCCGATCTCGCGGGTCTCTCGGCCTCGCAATGCTCGCGGCGGCGGATGCGGCTGGAGGAGGAGAAGGTGATCTCGGGCTATCACGCCGATCTCTCCAGCGAAGCGCTGGGCTTCGGTGTGATCGCCTTTATCCAGGTGGGGCTCGCGACCCACTCGCCGGACAATTCGAAACGCTTCCGCGCCTTGGTCAACCGCATCGACGAGATCCAGGAAGCTTATTCGCTGACGGGCGACGCCGATTACGTGCTCAAAGCCGTGCTGCGCGATCTCAAGGGTCTCTCCAATCTCGTCAACGACGTGCTGATGCCGCACCAGAGCGTGGCGCATGTGCGCTCCTCGATCGTGCTCGACAGGCTCAAGGAAAGCTCGCGGCTGCCGCTGAAGGATTTGAAGGCTGGCTGAAATCGAGGGAACTACGCCATTCGCGCTTCACGCGCCGTCTGCGATGATCAAGCCAATCTGCGGAGATTCAGCCATGGCCCTCCAGCTTCGACCGAACTGCGAATATTGCGACCGCGACCTGCCGCCTGATGCGACGGATGCGCGGATCTGCTCCTATGAATGCACGTTCTGTGCGGATTGCGTGGAGACGAAACTCTCCAACGTCTGCCCGAATTGCGGCGGCGGCTTTGCGCCGCGCCCGATCAGGCCGACGCGGGAATGGCGGCCGGGCGTGTGCGTCACCAAACACGTGCCGTCCGACAAGCGGGTGCATTTGAAATACAGCCCGGAGGATGTCGCCGCGCATTGCGCGCGGGTGCGCGACGTGCCGCCGGAGAGGCGATAGGTCTCGTAGGGTGGGCAAAGGCGCCTTAGCGCCGTGCCCACCATGTCTCCGCAACTATGATCGGAATGGTGGGCACGCTTCGCTTTGCCCACCCTACGACACCGGAACGCGCGGCTACTCCGCCGCCAAAATCGTCCCCTCGACCTCCCCGAACCCGACCCGGTAGCCGTTGCCCTGGCACCAGCCGCGCATGACGAGACTGTCGCCGTCCTCCAGGAACGAGCGCTTGGCGCCGCCGGGCAATTCCACCGGCTCGGTGCCGTTCCAGCTGATCTCCAGCAGGCTGCCGCGCTGGTTCTTCTCCGGGCCGGAGATCGTGCCGGACCCAAGGAGATCGCCAACATTCATCGCGCAACCGCTGGAGGCGTGGTGCATGAGCTGCTGCACCGATGACCAGTACATGTACTTGAAATTGGTGCGGCTGATGCCGGCGGGCGCGTTGGCGCCGGCGGCGCGCAGGGATACGTCGAGCTCCAGATCGTAATTCTGCGGCTTGGCCTGCTTGAGATAATCCAGCGGCGCCGGCTCCTGCTCCGGTCCCTTCAGCCGGAATGGCTCCAGCGCCTCGCGCGTCACCACCCACGGGCTGATCGAGGTCGCGAACGCTTTTGCCAGGAACGGCCCGAGCGGCACATATTCCCATTGCTGGATGTCGCGCGCGCTCCAGTCGTTGAGCAGCACGAAACCGAAGATCATCTCCTCGGCCTGTTGCTCGGTCAGCATGCCACCCATGGCTGAGGGCTGGCCGACCACCACACCCATCTCCAGCTCGAAGTCGAGCCGCTTGCACGGTCCGAAGCTCGGCAGCTCGACATTCGGCGGCTTCAGCTGGCCGCGCGGCCGCTTCACCCTCGTTCCGGAGACCACGACGGTCGAGGCGCGGCCGTTATAGGCGATCGGCATGTGCAGCCAGTTCGGCTGCAGCGCGTTGTCCTTGCCGCGGAACATCACGCCGACATTGGTGGCGTGCTCCTTCGACGAATAGAAATCGGTATAGCCGGACACTGCGAACGGCAGATGCAATTTCGCATCGCGCATCGGCACCAGGGCCTGCTTGCGCAGCTCCTCGTTGTCGCGCAGCTCCGGATGATCGTGACGCAGCAGCTCGCTGATCCGCGCGCGTGTCTTCGTCCAGACTTTTGGGCCGAGCGCCATGAACGGATTGAGCGAGGGGCCGGAAAACACGCCGAGCGGCCCGACATCAAGCCGGCAATCCTGCTCGAGCGCCCAGAGATCGAACACGTAGTTGCCGATCGCGACACCGACGCGCGGCGTCGGATTGGCCGAGGTCGAGAACACGCCATATGGCAGGTTCTGGATCGGGAAGTCAGAGGCGGGATCGACGTCGATGAAGGAGCGGAGGCTGGGGTCGTTGGGGTGGGTTGTCACTTTCGGCCTGGTCCTTTCTTCCTTCTCCCCTTGTGGGAGAAGGTGGCGCGAAGCGCCGGATGAGGGGTTCTATCCGCGCGTCCGAATGAGAGAGGTTCAACCGTGGAGACAGACCCCTCACCCGTCTCGCCGCTACGCCGTAGCCGATGCAAAGCATCGGCGTTCTTAAGAGACGGCGGCCAGAGGCCGCCTATGCCACCCTCTCCCACAAGGGGAGAGGAAGACCGTCACGGCTTGTTCGGATCGAACCGCTTCTCAAGTCCCGTCCAGCAGTCCGCGTAATTGTCCTGCAGCGTCGACGACTTCGCGGCATGCGCTGTCACGCGCTGCGGGTAGCGGGTCTCGAACATGAAGGCCATGGTGCCGGTCAGCTTGACCGGTTTCAGCTCGCCGTTGCTGGCGTGCTCGAAGGCATCGCGGTCGGGGCCGTGCGGCAGCATGCAATTGTGCAGGCTGATTCCGCCCGGGACAAAACCCTGCGGCTTGGCGTCGTAGACGCCGTAGATCAGGCCCATGAACTCGCTCATGATGTTCATGTGATACCAGGGCGGGCGGAAGGTGTTGTCGGCCACCATCCAGCGCTCGGGGAAGATCACGAAGTCGATGTTCGCGGTGCCCGCGGTCTCCGACGGCGAGGTCAGCACCGTGAAGATCGAGGGATCGGGATGATCGAAGCCGATCGCACCGACCGGCGAGAAGGTGCGCAGATCGTATTTGTAGGGCGCGTAATTGCCGTGCCAGGCGACGACGTCGATCGGCGAATGTGGCAACGTGGTCTTGAACAGCGATCCGCCCCATTTCACGTAGAGCTCGGTCGGCGTGTCCTTGTCCTCGTAATGCGCGACCGGGGTGAGGAAGTCGCGCGCGTTGGCGAGGCAATTGGCGCCGATCGGCCCGCGCTCCGGCAGCGTGAAGGCGCCGCCGTAGTTTTCGCAGAGATAACCGCGCGCAGGACCGTTCGGAATCTCGACGCGGAATTTGACGCCGCGCGGGATCACCACGATCTCGCCGGGCTCGGCGTCGATACGGCCAAACTCAGTGACGACGCGCAGATTGCCCTGCTGGAGCACGAACATCAGCTCGCCGTCGGCGTTGTAGAAGTGCTGGTCCACCATCGATTTGGTGATGAGGTAGATGTGCGCGGCCATGCCGGCCTGCGTGTTGACGTCGCCGGCGGTCGTCATGGTCTGCACGCCCTGAAGGAAGGTCATGTCCTCCTTCGGGATCGGTGCCGGGTCCCAGCGCAGCTGCGCGATCGGCAAATCGTATTCATGGCAGGGCGCCGAGCGCCACAGGCCGGCATCGGCCTTCTCGAACCGGCCGGAATGCTTCACCGAGGGACGGATGCGATAGAGCCAGGAGCGCTCATTGGTGCCGCGCGGCGCGGTGAATGGCGAGCCGGAAAGCTGCTCGGCATAGAGCCCGTAGGCACAGCGTTGCGGCGAGTTGCGCCCGATCGGCAGCGCGCCCGGCAGCGCCTCGGTCTCGAAGCTGTTGCCGAAGCCGGACATGTAACCCGGCGTGACCTGCGCCGAACTGCGGATGATCTGATCAGGCGAGGTGTTGACGTTCATGACTATCCTCCTCCTTGCAGGGCGGCCCACATTTCCTGGTCGCGCTTGTCGGTCCAGATCACGGGGTCGTCGATCCCCGACGCCTCGTCATAGGCGCGCGACACGTTGAACGGCAGGCAGTGCTCGTAGATGGCGAAGCTGTGGAACTTCGGGTCCATCACTTCGCGCGTCGCCGCCATCGATTCTTTCAGCGTGCGCCCCTTGGCGACGGAGACCTCGGCCGCGCCATAGAGCGAGGTGACGAAGTCGCGCGTCATCGCGATGGCTTCGCGCACCGTGGCTGTGCCCTTCAGCGCATCACCGCGGCCCGGCGCGATCGCCTTGGGATTGAAGTTGCGGATCTCGTTCAGCGTCAGCGGCCATTCGCGCAAATGCGCGTCGCCGCAATAGCAGGCCGAGTGATATTCGATGAGGTCGCCGGAGAACATGACCTCGGCATCCGGCACCCAGGCGACGATGTCGCCGGAGGTGTGGCCCGCGCCAAGCTGCATCAGTCGCACTTCGCGCTTGCCGAGATAGATCGACATCTCGCCTTCGAAGGTCAGCGTCGGCCAGGTCAGGCCGGGAATGCTCGCGGCATCCTGGAACAGCCGCGGGAAGCGGCCGTATTCGGAATCCCAATCCTGCTGGCCGCGCTCCTCGATCAGACGATAGGTTTCCTGCGAGGCCACGATGCCCTGCGCCTTGTAGGCGGACGCACCGAGCACGCGCACGGCGTGGTAGTGCGACAGCACGACATATTTGATCGGCTTGTCGGTGACGGTGCGGACGCGCTCGATCACCTTGTTGGCCATCGCCGGCGTCGACTGCGCGTCGAACACCAGGCAGCCGTCGTCACCGACGATGATCGCGGTGTTCGGATCGCCCTCCGCGGTGAAGGCATAGAGATCGGTGCCGATCTCGGAGAAGGTGATCTTCTTTTCGGAGAGATCGCCGGTGGATGCGAAGTTCTTCGCCATCAGGTCATCCTTAGGTCTTTGGGTTATTGTTGTTGCTGTTGTTGCTGCTGGCCGTCGGTCATGCGCCGCTTCGCGAGCACGATCGCTTCCCGCAACACGTCGATGTCGCCGATATGGTTGGCGAGGATCAGGACCAGTGCCGCGTCGAAATCGGCGCTCTGCTCGTCGGTGAAGCCGCGGTGCGCCTCGACGATGGCACGAAAGGCATCGTCGGGCCGCGCGAAGTTGGAGCTGGTTGAAAGCGGCATGCGAATCCTCAATTCAAGCCTTGGGCCCGCGACAACGCGGCCGCGATCGCCGCACGCGTCGGATGGTGGAAGCGCGCCGCAACGTAGCCGTCGGGCCTGAGCAGATAGGCTGTACCTGGCTCGGCGCCATAGCGCTTTGCGACAAGGCCCGAGGGATCGGCAAGCCCGCCCTCGCCACCGATGCGGATATCCTTGACACCATCGGGCGCATCGACCGCCGCGCCATTGCTGAACGACAGCAAGGTGAAGTCCGCTCCACCCCGGCGGAATGCGTCGGTCAGATAGGCCTGCTCGCCAACGGGGGCGTCGAGCATGGAGCAGCCGGGCAACGGTCCGCCGCGCCACGCATCGGCATCGGGCGATGACAGCGGCGAGTCGTAGCTGCACGGTACCGAGAGCCGCCCACCATTGACCATGCGCTTGCCGAACTCCGTTTCCTTGGCCAGCGACAGCACCGCCTTGCGCAGCCGCGCCTCCTGATGCGAGTTCGGCGCCATGAAATCGGTCGAGCGGGTCGATTCGCGGATGTTCTCGTCGGCAGCCAGGCTGCGCTCGACATGGTAGCTCTCGAGCAGGCTCGCGGGCGAGGTTCCGCGCAGCACGCGGTCGAGTTTCCAGGAGAGGTTCTCCGCGTCCTCTAGCCCGGAATTGGCACCGCGCGCACCGAAGGGCGAGACCTGATGCGCGGAATCGCCCGCAAAAATCACCCGGCCGTGGAGGAAGCGATCCATCCTCCGGCACTGGAATTTGTAGAGCGAGATCCACTCGAACTCGAACTTGTCGTGACCGAGCATGCGCGCGATCCGCGGCCGCACGTTCTCCGGCTTCTTCTCGACGACGGGATCGGCAAAGCGATTGAGCTGGAGATCGATGCGCCAGACATCGTCGGGCTGCCGGTGCAGCAGCGCGGAGCGCCCGGCATGAAACGGCGGATCGAACCAGAACCAGCGCTCGGTCGGGAACTCCGCCGTCATCTTGACGTCGGCGATCAAAAATTGGTCCTCGAACACCTGGCCGGCGAAGTCGGCGCCGACCATCTGCCGCAGCGACGAGCGCGCACCGTCGCAGGCGACGACGTATTGCGCGTGCAGGCGATAGGCGCCCTCCGGCGTCTCGATCGTCAGCGCGACGGAATCGTTGCGCTGTTCAAGCGCCGTCACCTTGTTGCGCCAGCGCAGATCGATCTCAGGGAGATCACCGATGCGATCGACCAGATAGGCCTCGGCGTAATATTGCTGGAGATTGATGAAGGCCGGCCGCTTGTGACCGTCTTCCGGCAGCAGGTTGAACTGGTAGAGCTGGGACTCGCCATGGAAAATGCGACCGACGCTCCACACCACGCCCTTCTCGACCATGCGGTCGCCGACGCCGAGCCGGTCCCAATATTCGAGCGACCGCTTGGAGAAGCAGATCGCGCGCGAGCCTTCGCCGATCCGGTCGGCATCATCCAGCAGCACGACGCGCTGGCCGCGCTGGGCAAGGTCGATCGCGAGCGACAGGCCCACCGGGCCCGCGCCGACGACCACCACGGGATGCTCGGCCGCGCTGTGGCCGGGACGATCCTGGTCGGGGTGGCGGCGATAGCCGAACTGGGTTTTGGCCTGCTGCGTATTGGCCTGCGCCATGCGCTAACCTCGGCTCTGGTCAAGAGAGGACTGATCTGCTAGATAGTCTCACGTGCAACTATTTTGGACCGGAGCCGGCCGGCCGTCAACTGGAAATCGGAGCGCAAGTCTTGGCGAGGACATCCAGCGATGCGGCGCTGAAGAGACAAGAGATGGACGAGGCGTCGCCGCGGCCGAAAGCGCGGCTCGATTTGTTCAAGTTCGTGCCGTTCCGCCTCAACCGGCTTGCAGCGGAGGTGAGTTCCGCGCTTGCGGTCGAATATCAGGAGCGGCACGGCCTCGACATTCCGGCCTGGCGCGTGATCGCCACGCTCGGCTTCCGCAACGATGCCTGTAGCGCGCAGTACATCGCGCAATGCACGCGCACGCACAAATCCACCATCAGCCGCGCCGTGACCACGCTGCTACACCAGGGGCTGATCGAGCGGGTCGAGAACGAAGCCGACCGCCGCGAATTCCGCCTGCAACTGACGAAGAAGGGTCGCGCGCTGTACGAAGAGCTGTTCCCGCAATTGCTGCGACGGGAAGACGAGATCCTCGCCTGCCTCTCCGCGCAGGAGCGGAAGCAGCTCTCGGCCCTGCTCGGCAAGATCGAACAGAGCCTCGACCTAGTCCAGACCAGCGAAGAGGCCGACGCGAAAGAGGCGTATTAGGGCGCGTACTCATAGAGGTGCAGACGTCGGCTTTTGGGAGGCCGATTGAGAAAGCTTGGCAGGTCCGTGACGGCACTGGCTTATATAACGGCGCTACTTGCGGCGTTTGCCGCAACTCGCGCATACGCCGCTGACATAGGTTATCTGGCTTCCCCCGGAGTCGCTGCAAACGAGTTTCCCTCACCACAGCGCCCTGTTGCACGGATCGTCAGCCCGCGCCGCGCCGCCGAAGAGCGCCGAGACGCCCTCAATGAGGCCGGTCAAATCGCACGTGCTCTTGAACTGAAACCAGGTATGACAGTGGGCGACATTGGAGCAGGCAGCGGCTACCACACGGTCAGGCTCTCGCACCTCGTCGGCCCCGCCGGCTCTGTCGTTGCCCAGGACGTCACGCGGGATTACCTCATCGAGCTCGCCACGCGAACAGAACGTCTGAAGTTGACGAACGTGCAATTCGCCCTCGGCGAACCACACGACCCGCGTCTGCCCGCTTCCTCGCTGGATGCTGCAATCCTCGTGCACATGTATCACGAGATAGCCCAACCCTATGCCTTCCTCTACAATCTCGCGGCCGCTCTAAAGCAGGATGCGCGGGTCGGAATTGTCGATCTTGAGCTTCCGACGTCGAAGCATGGCACGCCAATTGAGCTCTTGCGCTGCGAATTGACCGCCGTCGGCTATCGCGAGGTTGCCACATATAAGCTCGCAGGGGACGGAGGATACCTGGCGGTATTCTCTCCGCCGGAGGTAGCGGCTCGAAAATCTCCCCGCGATATCGTTGCTTGTGCGGATCCTGCCGGCACTCGCTGACACCACGCCCCGGATTCCGTCACTTCGCAAACGACCGCGACGGCGGCAAATGCAGCGCCCAGGCATCGACCTTGTCGCTGGCACGCGGATAGATCTCCGTCACGATCGGATCGTGGCCGGGAATGAACCTGTCAGGATGACCGGCGAGGCGTTCGATCGTCTCCCAGCCCTGCGCCATGTCGCCGATATTGTAGACGATGGGGAACGGACTCCTGCGCTGCAGATTGGCGTAGTAGTGTGCGGCATCGGACGCCAGCACCACCGGCCCGCGCGCGGTCTCGACCTTGACCACCTGCAAGCCATCGGAATGGCCGCCGACACGATGCACGGTGACGCCGGGCGCCACCTCGCCGTCGCCGGAATAGAAATTGACGCGCTCGCCATAGACATGACGCACCATCTGCGTGACGTGCTCGACCGAGAACGGATGTCGCAGCAGTCCGTTACACATGCAGCGTCCCGTCGCGTAAGCCATCTCGCGCTCCTGGAGATGGAAGCGCGCGTTCGGGAAGCGATCGAGATTGCCGGCGTGGTCGTAATGCAGATGCGTCACGATAATGTCGCGAACGCTCGACGCCGCGACGCCAAAGCGCTCCAGCGCATCGACCGGATTGAGCGTCAGCTTGCGCGCCCGCGCGCTCGCCTCCTCGGCGTTGAAACCGGTGTCCACCAGGATGTCGCGGCCGCCGCCGCGGATCAGCCAGACGAAATAGTCGAGATCCTGTGCCGCGCTGTCATGCGGGTCGGGCTGAAGGAAGTTCATGTTGGGGGTGCGTGGCGACATCGTCGCATAACGCAGGGCGTAGATTTCGTAGGCGTTTCCCATGGTTTTCTTTTCTGAGTTGGACCTTCGGGGACGATCAAGCGCACCAAGCCATTGTCGGCCGCAAAGGTCAAACACCGGAGGGCTGCGACAGCGTCCAGCCTGCTATGTGAGACCCCTCACATCTTCTTTGTCGCGGCTGCTCCAGCATCCTGCCGCAGAGTCGAACCAGATGGCGCCGAGCACAACCGTGATAGTCCGTTTATTCCCCTCCCGGCGCGCCCATGCATCGCGGTCAATTGTCGCGATAATGCCGAATCTCCAAGCGGTTGACGCCCCCCTTCCGCGGTTTGATAATGCACATTGCGTAAGTTAAGGTCGCCGCGGCGCAAGCTGGGAACGGCGCCTTTTTGGCTGGACCGCGCTGATTATGAAAATTCGCTTCCTTTTTCTTCTGCCCTTGCTCGTTTCGCTCGTCCCGGTTGCGCCATCCCTGGCCGCCGGCGACCGTTATGCGTTGGTCATCGGCAACGCCAAATATCCGGACGCGGACGCCCCGCTGAAGGAACCGCTCAACGACGCGCGCGACGTCGCCGACGAGCTAAAGCGCGACGGCTTTTCCGTTGAAATCGGCGAGAACCTGACCGGCGACGGCATGCGCCGCGCCTTCGACAAGCTCTATGGCAAGATCAAGCCGGGCTCGGTGGCGCTGATCTTCTTCAGCGGTTTCGGCATCCAGTCAGCGCGCCAGAGCTACATGCTGCCGATCGACGCGCAGATCTGGACCGAATCCGACGTGCGCCGCGACGGTTTCAGCCTGGAGACCGTGCTCGGCGAGCTCAATACCCGCGGCGCGGGCGTCAAGATCGCGCTGGTCGACGCCTCCAGGCGCAATCCCTTCGAGCGCCGGTTCCGCAGCTTCTCGGCCGGCCTGACGCCGGTCATCGCGCCGAACGGCACGCTGGTGATGTACTCGGCGGCACTGGCCTCGGTGGTCTCGGACGCGGGCGGCGATCACAGCCTGTTCGTCCAGGAGCTCCTGAAGGAGATCCGCGTCCCCGACCTGATGGCCGAGGAGACGCTGAACCGCACCAAGATGGGCGTCACCCGCGCCTCGCGCGGCGAACAGGTGCCGTGGATCTCCTCTTCCCTCGCCGAGGATTTTTCCTTCATTCCGGGCGCCGGCGGATCGCGTCCGTCGATGACGGCACCACCGCCATCGCCGCCGGTCGTCGCCAACAACCCGCCGCCGGCTCCGCCCGCACCGCCTCCGCCGCCGAAGCCGGCGGACACGGCAGCGGCACCTGCTCCGGCACCAGCACCGGCGCCCTCACCGAAACCGCAGGTCGAGGCCGCCTTGCCGCCGGCGCCACCGCCGGTGAAACCAGCCGAGACCACCCCCGCACCGAGCATGGATAGCGGGCCGAGCGCGGCCGCGCTGGCGGAGGATCCGACCATCAAGGGCCTGACGGCCAAGATCGCCGCCAATCCTGATGACGTGAACGCGCTGTACCGGCGCGGTCAGGTCTATGCCAGCAAGGGCGCCTACAATTTGGCCATCAAGGATTTCGACGAGACGCTTCGGATCAACGCGAAGGACGTCGAGGCGTTGAACAACCGCTGCTGGACCCGCACCGTGGTCGGCGACCTCCAGGGCGCGCTGAAGGATTGCAACGAGGCGCTGCGGCTGAGGCCGAATTTCGTCGATGCGCTGGACAGCCGGGGGCTCGTCAATCTGAAATCGGGAGCGGTCAAGAACGCCATCGCCGATTTCGACGCAGCCCTGAAGATCAACCCGCGCCTGACCTCCTCGCTCTTTGGCCGCGGGATTGCCAAGCAGCGCAACGGCTCGGCGCAGGAAGGCGCGCTCGACATCGCCAATGCCAAGGCGATGGACCCGAACATTGTTCAAGAGTTCGCAAGCTACGGAGTACGCTAGTATTTTTTTGAATTGAGGCGGCAGACGCCTCGAACCCTCGGCGGCCCAGGGAAGACTAACGGACGGATGCCGCAGGCGGCCTTTCCCGGGGGGCCATTGCAGGAATTTTTGGAACCGCGCGGTCAGCTGCGCAGGAGGGACTGGCAATGAGATTGGCTGCAAAGGGATTTACCGCGATCCTGTCCATCATCACGGTCGGCGCCGCTCTGTCGCTGACGACTCCGCTCGCATTCGCGGGCGACGACGGCAACAGCAAGAACGTTACCGAGGACGAGATCGTCCGCGCACTGGCGCCGCCGCCGAAGAAGCCGTTGACCCGCGGCCTCTCGATCGCCCCGCAGGCCGATCCCGCACCCAGTGCGGCGGAAACCAAGCTGATCCAGTCCGTGCGCGGCCGCTCGACGCGCTCGCTTTCGTCGACCGAGCGCGAAGAGATCGCGTCGGTGGCCAAGGACAAGCCGAATATCGATCTTGAAATCACGTTCGACTACAACTCGGCCAATATCAGCGCCAAGTCGCTCGGCTCGGTACAGGCGCTCGGTCGCGCGCTGACCAGCCCCGACCTGAAGGGCTCGACCTTCGTGGTTGCCGGCCACACCGACGCCGCCGGCGGCGAGGGCTATAATCAGGACCTGTCGGAGCGCCGCGCGGATTCGATCAAGCGCTACCTCGTCGACAAGTACGGCATCTCTGCGACCGATCTCGTCACCGTCGGCTACGGCAAGAGCAAGCTGAAGGACCCGGCCCAGCCGATGGCGGAGGTCAATCGTCGCGTCCAGGTCGTCAACATGGAAAACAAGACCACCGCATCGAAGTGAGAGCACGACGTAATCCTTTGAAGTGCCAAATCCTTTGAAGTGCCAAGTCGTGATGTGGTGTAAAGTCTTGCTTCAAAAGCGCGTCCCGCAGCCTTGTGGGACGCCGCTTTATTTCAGGGAAACGCTCTCAGCAGGCCTCGTGCGGATGGCCGTGAGCCAGGCCAGGACAATCCGGCGATGAACGCCTCCGAATATCTCAAGCCTGCCGGAACCGTGGTGTTCGTCGTTGCGCTCGGCGTCGGCTATTATCTGTTCGAGCATCGGCATCGCCCCGAGGCGAAGGAAACGCCGAGCGAGGCGCTCGTCATCGTGACGAAGTCGACCAACGCCTGCTTCTCCGACCTCGTGCGGGTGACCGGCTTCTTCGTGCCGCGCCGCGAGGCCGTGGTCGTCGCCGACCAGGAAGGCTCCAGGGTCACCGACCTCTTTGTCACCGAAGGCGCCATGGTCACCGACAATCAGGAGCTGGCGCGCCTGACGGCGCCGCCGCAGATCCCCGGCCAGCCACAAAGACCCGGCACGCAAGGCCCGATCTCGCTGAAGGCGCCCGCGCCGGGCCTCGTTACCGAAGTACGCACCATCGTCGGCGCGCCCGCCTCGCCGCAGGCCGGCCCGATGTTCCGCATCGCCGTCAACAACGAGATCGAGCTCGACGCCCAGGTCCCGGCGGTGCACATGCCCAAGCTCAATCCCGGCGCGACCGTGCGCATCAGCCGCGATGACGCGCCCGATTTGATCGGCCGGGTCCGGCTGGTCGCGCCCGAAATCGACCGCACCACGCAGCTCGGCCGCGTCCGCATCAGCGTCACCAACAATCCTTCGCTCAAGGTCGGCGTGTTTGCCCGCGCCTCGATCGACGCCAAGCGAAGCTGCGGCGTCTCGATCCCCAAGACCGCGATCGACCATCTCACCATTCAGGTCGTCAAAAACAATATTGTCGAGACGCGCAAGGTACGGGTCGGGCTGTCGTCCGACAGCGCGACGGAAATTCTGGAAGGCCTCGAGGTCGGCGAAATCGTCGTGGCCGACGCCGGCTCTTCGCTCCATGACGGCGACCAGATCAAGACCATGTTCGCCGATGAACTCGATCGCACGCGGGTACGCTGATGGCTCTCAATATCTCGGCTTGGTCGATCCGCAATCCGCTGCCGTCGGTCGTCTTCTCGATCATCCTCCTGGTCCTCGGCTGGGTGTCCTTCACCAAGCTCGCGGTGACGCGGCTGCCTTCGGCCGACATTCCCGTGATCTCGGTCGTGGTGTCGCAGTTCGGCGCAGCACCCGCTGAGCTCGAATCCCAGGTCACCAAGACGGTTGAAGATGCCGTCTCCGGCGTCGAGGGGGTCAGGCACATCACCTCCTCGATCACCGACGGCGTGTCAGTGACCACCATCCAGTTCGCGCTGGAAACCAACACCGACCGCGCGCTCAACGACGTCAAGGACGCGGTGACGCGCGTGCGCTCCAACCTGCCGCAGAACGTCACCGAGCCGCTGATCCAGCGCGTCGACGTCATCGGCCTGCCGATCGTCACCTATGCCGCGATCTCGCCCGGCAAGACGCCCGAGCAGCTCTCCTATTTCGTCGACGACGTCGTCAAGCGCGCGCTGCAGGGCGTGCGCGGCGTTGCCCAGGTCGAGCGCATCGGCGGTGTCGAGCGCGAGATCCTGGTCTCGCTCGATCCGGACCGGATGCAGGCGATGGGGCTGACCGCGGTCAATGTCAGCCAAAGCCTGCGCGGCACCAATGTCGACGTCGCCGGCGGCCGCGCCGAGATCGGCAAGAACGACCAGGCGATCCGCACGCTTGCGGGCGCGAAGACACTGGGCGATCTCGCCGGCACCATGATCCCGCTGTTCGGCGGCGGTGAGGTCCGGCTCGACGATCTCGGCACCGTCACCGACACCATCGCCGACCGCCGCACCTTCGCCCGCTTCAACGGCGAGCCGGTGGTCGCGCTCGGCATCAAGCGATCCAAGGGCGCCAGCGATGTGAAGGTGGCCGAGGCCGTGCAGAAGCGCATCGACGCGCTGAAGGCCGCCTATCCCGACGTCGACCTGAAGGTGATCGACACCTCGGTCGAATATACCAACGGCAATTACCACGCGGCGATCTCGACCCTGTTCGAAGGCGCCATCCTTGCCGTCATCATCGTGCTCCTGTTCCTGCGGGACCTGCGCGCCACCATCATTGCCGCGATCTCGCTCCCGCTGTCGATCTTCCCGGCGTTCTGGGCGATGGACCTTCTCGGCTTCTCGCTGAACCTCGTCAGCTTCCTCGCCATCACGCTGTCGACAGGTATTCTCGTCGACGACGCCATCGTCGAGATCGAGAACATCGTCCGGCACATGAACATGGGCAAATCGCCCTATCGTGCCGCACTTGAAGCCGCAGACGAGATCGGCCTTGCGGTGATCGCGATCTCGCTGACCATCATTGCGATCTTCGCGCCAGCGAGCTTCATGTCGGGCATCGCCGGACAGTTCTTCAAGCAGTTCGGCATCACCGTCTCGGTGCAAGTGTTCTTCTCGCTGCTCGCGGCGCGCTTCGTCACGCCGGTGCTGGCCGCCTACTTCCTCAAGCACCATGCGCACGAAGAGCCGCCGCCCGGCCGCGTGCTGCGGGCCTATCACAGGATCGTGGCCTGGTCGGTGAAGCACCATTTCATCACCGTGCTGATCGGCTTCGGGGTGTTCGCCGCCTCAATCTGGAGCATCACGCTGCTGCCGCAGGGCTTCCTGCCGGCGCAGGACAGCGCGCGCTCGCTGCTGGCGCTCGAGCTGCCGCCGGGCACCCAGCTTGCCTACACCGAGAAGGTCACCGAGGACATCGTCGCACGCCTGCGCAAGCGGCCGGAGGTGAAGAGCATCTTCGTCGATGGCGGGCGCGTCCCGCCGGGCACCCAGGAAGTCCGGCGCGCCTCTCTGATCATCAACTACACGCCCAAGGACAGCCGCGACATCACCCAGCGCGAGCTCGAATTCTCGATCAGCCAGGAGCTGGAGAACGTTCCCGACATCCGCTTCTGGTTCCTCGACGAGAACGGCCTGCGCGCCATCTCGCTGGTCGTGACCGGCGTCGACGCCAACATCGTCAACAACGTCGCCAGCGAGCTCGCGACGCAGATGAAGCGGATTCCGACGATCTCCAACGTGATCTCGGAAACCACGCTCGAGCGGCCCGAGCTGCGCATCGAGCCGCGCGCAGATCTCGCCGCGCGCCTCGGCGTCTCCACGGAAAGCCTGTCGCAGACCATCCGCGTCGCCACCATCGGCGATGTCGGGCCCGCGCTCGCCAAGTTCGACGTCGGCGACCGCCTGGTGCCGATCCGCGTCCAGCTCGAGGACGCCGCGCGCGGTAATCTGAGGACGCTCGAACAGCTGCGCGTGCCGCTCGGCGAGCGCGGCGAGAAGGGCGGCGTGCCGCTCTCGGTCATCGCCGACGTCAAGCTCGACCAGGGTCCGACCAGCATCAACCGCTACGATCGTGAGCGGCAGGCAACCGTCGCCGCCGACCTCGTCGGCTCCGCCGCACTCGGCGACGCGACCAAGAAGATCTACGACCTGCCGGTGATGAAGAGCCGGCCGAAGGGCGTGAAGGTCTCGCCCTCCGGCGACGCCGAAAGCCTGAACGAGCTGTCCGACGGCTTCGCCACTGCGATCACCGCGGGCCTGATGATGGTCTACGCCGTGCTGGTGCTGCTGTTCGGCACCTTCCTGCAGCCGATCACCATCCTGTTCTCGCTGCCGCTCTCGATCGGCGGCGCCATCGCCGCCCTGCTCATCACCGGCAAGCAGCTCACCACGCCGGTCTGGATCGGCATTCTGATGCTGATGGGTATCGTCACCAAGAACGCGATCATGCTGGTGGAATTCGCCATCGAGGCAATCCGCGCCGGCAAGCCGCGCGAGGAAGCGATGATCGACGCCGGCATGAAGCGCGCGCGCCCGATCGTGATGACCACGATCGCGATGGCCGCGGGCATGACGCCGAGCGCGCTCGCGGTCGGCGCCGGCGGCGAGTTCCGCTCGCCGATGGCGCTCGCGGTGATCGGCGGCCTGATCTTCTCGACCATCCTGTCGCTGGTGTT
Organism: Bradyrhizobium sp. 613_E4_N2_2; assembly: GCF_052075995.1. NCBI lineage: Bacteria > Pseudomonadati > Pseudomonadota > Alphaproteobacteria > Hyphomicrobiales > Nitrobacteraceae > Bradyrhizobium > Bradyrhizobium sp. 613_E4_N2_2. The sequence goes on along the minus strand of NZ_CP197234.1, from coordinate 564,075 downwards.
CGTGCCCGCGATGTTCATGGTGATGGACGATCTCGGCGCCCTGATCTGGCGATTCGCAAAGCGCCTGATCGTGCACAGCGAGGATGCCGACACCGCCGATCATCACGGCACGGCGCCGGATAAAAAGGGCATGGTACACCCAGCGGCGGAGTAGCCGTGATACGTCGACAGCTCAAGCTGGTTCAGCGAGCGGTGTCAGCGAACCCGGCGTCGCAGGAGATCGTCTCCGCTACGAAGCGTTCAAGCGCACCGGTCGCGCCGTCCGAACGACGAAGGTTTAGCCGATCTCTCTACTCGTTCCGCGCGATCGCCGTCAGCTTGGTCATGTTCCGCAGCAGGATGCGGCCGCGCTGGAGGTCCAGGATCGCCTCCTTCCGCCAGGCCTGAAGCTGGCGGTTGACGCTCTCGCGGGCCGCGCCGACGAAGATGCCGAGCTGCTCCTGCGAGATGTGGACCTCCGAGCCGAAATCGGCGGCGAGCGCGCAGAGCCGCCGTGCCAGCCGCACCGGCAGGGGTTGCAGCATGGATTCTTCCATGCGCTCGCTCTGCCAGCGGATGCGCTGGCACAGCAGCGCGATGATCTTGATCGCGACCTTCGGCTCGCGTTCGAGGAAGCTGAGAAAATCTTCGCGCCGCAGCACGAACAGTTCACTGGCTTCGCCTGCGGTCGCATCCGCAGTCCGGCTCTGGCCGTCCAGCACCGCGACCTCGCCGAACAGGTCGCCCGGCCCCATGAAGTTCAGGGTCAGACGGCTGCCGTCGGAGACGCCGGTCTCGATACGGACCTGGCCCCGGCGCATGCCGAACAGCGCGTCCCCCGCATCGCCCTTCTGGAACAGCACCTCGCCATTCCCCAGATGCTGGGTGTGGCAGAGATTCGACAGCCGCTGGAGCTCGTCTGCGCCGAGATCGGCGAACATCGCGTTCATCTTCAGGATGACCGCAAATTCGGCCTGCTTGCTCATTTCAATGTCCTTGTGAATTTCCTTAGCCAGTTTCCCTGGCAAATCGCTTGGAACCATCAAATCAGGATCGCGTAATACCGCGCCGGCGAAGTGTGTCATAAGTCACATAACTTTGCAGCACCCCCTGACTATTTTTACGTGCTTGGAGCCGCTTCCCGTCCGGGGATAAACTCAGGTGCAAAGGACGGATGCATAGGACGGTCATCTGCGGGATTCGCCGCCGATTGTCCGTCGTTGGAAAGTTGACATGAGAGCAGTGAAATTCGCCGGCGCGGCGATCGCCGCCGTCATCATCGTGATCGGGCTTCTCCTCGTGGTCGGGATTCCCTCGGGATTCCTGACCACGACGATTGCCTCGCGGGTCGAGAGCGCGACCGGTTATCGCCTGTCCATCGACGGCACCACGAAGATCAGCCTGTGGCCGACGCTGAACGTCACGCTCAACGATCTCACGCTTCAGGACCCGAAGGACCGCAGCGGCATCACGCGCCTGACGGTCGACAGCGTGCAGGCCGACATGTCGCTCTCGAGCGTATGGTCGGGCAGCCCGAAGATCAGCGAACTCGTCGTCACCCATCCCGTGCTCCACCAGCCGCTGCTGCGTGAGCGACTGCCGAATGCCGGCACCGCGTCGAAGCCGCTGGCGCTCGACACCGGTGGTGCGACCATCGACCGCGTCAAGGTCATCGACGGTGAAGTCGCATTCGCGCGCGTGCGCGACCGTGTCGAGGGCCGCATCAGCGCCATCAACGCCGACGCAGTCGTTGGCCGCGACCGCAAGGTCGACATCGCCGGCACCGCGCGGGTCGGCGATCACCCGACCAAGTTCGACATCAAGGCGTCGACGCCGGCGCCGCCGGCCGACCGACCGACCATTCCGGTGGATTTCGCCATCGACATGCCCGATGTGCTGAAATCCCAGCTCACCGGTCATGCCGAGATGCGGCTGAGCGGCGATGTCGTGATGATCAACGGCGTGAACGGCAGGCTCGGCGACGGCGCCTTCAACGGCTGGGCCTCGGTCGATATTGCGAGCAAGCCTCTGGTCAAGGTCGATCTCGACTTCCAGCGGCTCGCGATTCCGGTCGCGAAATCGCCGGAGGGCACGTCGGGACAGCCCTGGAGCAATGCACCGATCGACGTGTCCGGGCTCAATTATGTCGACGCACAAATCAGGATCTCCGCGAACGAGGCCGTGATCGGCGATACGCGCATCGCGCCGCTGGCGCTCGATGCGAAGCTCGCCGGCGGCGTGCTGAAGGCCGGCACCGCCAATCTCGGCGCCTATGACGGCCAGGTCTCGGGCGAGGTGATCCTGGATGCCACAAGCGGCGCACCGAGCTTTGCCATGCATTCCGATCTCGTCGGCGTGCGCGCATTGCCGCTGCTCCAGGGCCTTGCCGAGTTCGACCGGATCGACGGCAAGCTGCAGGCCAAGCTCGCGTTGCGCAGCGCCGGCACCAGCCAGCGCGCGCTGATGGCGAACATGCAGGGCACGGCCTTCGTCAATTTCCAGGACGGCGCCATCCGCGGCATCAATATCGCGCAGATGATCCGCTCGCTGACATCGGGTACGCTGTCGGGCTGGCAGGACAGCGAGGCCCAGAGCACGGATCTGTCGCAGCTCTCGGCGTCCTTCCGCATCGACAAGGGTCAGGCAGTGACGACCGATCTCAACCTGATCGGACCGCTGGTGCGCGTGACCGGCGCCGGCACCATCGCGCTCGACACCAAGATGATGGGTTTTCGCGTCGAGCCGAAGCTCGTGATGACCACCGAAGGCCAGGGCCGCGCGTCGGAGCCGGTCGGCTTCGGCATTCCCGTGATGATCCAGGGCAGTTGGTCGCAGCCGCGGATCTACCCAGACATGGCCGGCATGCTGGACAATCCGGACGCCGCCTATGCCAAGCTGCGCGAGATGGGCAAGGGCCTGTTCGGCCCTGACGGCGCCGGGCTCGGCAATATTCTGGGCAGCCTCGGATTGGGCGGCGCCGCAGCGCCGGGCAGCGGCAACGCGGCCGGCAATGCCAATCCGCAAACCCAGCAACCGGGACAGAACAACCCGCTCGGCGGCCCGCTGGGCGAGGCGATCGGCAATTTGATCCAGCAAGGGCTTTCCGGCGGCGCGGGGACCAGCACTGGCACCGGCCGCAGCCGCGGCCTGCCGGCAACACCGTCCACCCCCGCTCCGCAAGCCTCTCCCGCGCCCCCGGCCCAGGACGACCCGGCGGTGGTGCAGCAGGACAGCCAGCCGATGAACGACGTGCTGCGACAGCTCTTTAATCGATGATTGGCCGACCAACGCACTGGACTCCACGCCAATCCCTACATCGGCCTCCCCGTCCGCCGCTTCATCCGAAGGGATGAGGCCGCGACAATTCACGACCCTTTCGGCCTAGCCCGGCGTCGACAGCGGGTAACCACGCTGGGCGGTCGACCGGTCGCAGGACCGTCTCCTGGCCCGAATTGTGGTAGAAGGGCGCCTGGACCGGTACGGCCCGTAGCGCCGGCGTCGATGACGGCGCGAGAGGATCTGGATGGCGGGAGCGAAAGACAAGACACGGTTTCTGCGCGAGGGCCTGTTCGCCAAATACGTCGTCTCCCTCGTCGGCCTCGTCGTGTTTGTCCTCGCCGTCAACGGCGCGATGGAGACCTGGATCTCCTATCGCGCCACCAAGACCCAGCTGACCGACGGGCTCGACGACAAGGCGCAAGGAGCCGCCCGGCGGATCGAGCAGTCGATCTCCGAGCTCGAGCGCCAGATCAGCTGGGTGACGCGGGCAAGCCAGGACACGCTCGAGAAGCGCCGCGCCGACTACGCATCGCTCCTGCACCAGGTCTCGGTCGTCAATCAGCTGTTCCAGCTCAACGGCGAGGGACGCGAGGTGCTGCGCGTCTCGCGCCAATCGACCACGACCGGTGGCAATGCCGACCTCTCCCGCGACATGCGCTTCACCGACACGGTTGCCCGCGGCGTCAGCTACGCGCCGGCCTGGTTCTCCGACCGGACGCCGATGATGTCGATCTCGGTGGCGCATTCCGGCTTCAATGCCGGCGTCACCGTGGCCGAGATCGATCTCAGCTTCCTCTCCGACTTCCTGTCCGACGCCCAGGTCGGCAAGGCCGCGTTCGCCTATGTGGTCGATCCGCGCGGCCGCGTGCTGGCGACGTCGTCGAAAGGGCCCGATGTCGGCAAGGATCTGTCGAAGCTGCCGCAGGTGGCGGCGGCGATTGCGCCCGGCCGCGAGCCCGACACGTCGGGTACCGACTTCAACGGCCATGCGGTGATGAGCGCCGCCAGCACCGTGCCGAAGCTCGGCTGGAACGTGATGTTCGAGCAGCCGACGACGCAGGCGTTGATGCCGATCCGCGACCAGCTCGTGCGCATCGCGCTGTTGATCGGCATGGGCCTGATGGTCGCGATCCTCGCCGGCACGCTGCTCGCCCGCCGCATGATCATCCCGATCACGGCGCTGCGCGACGGCGCGCACAAGCTCGGCGAAGGCGATTTCAGCCACCGCATCGACGTCCACACTTCCGACGAGCTGGAAGACCTCGCCGGCCAGTTCAACCGCATGGCGGGCCAGCTCCAGGAAACCTATTCGGACCTGGAGACCAAGGTCGAGGAGCGCACCCGCGATCTCGCGCAGTCGATCAACGAGCTCAAGGCGCTGGAAGAGGTCGGCCGCGCGGTCGCCTCCTCGCTCGATCTCAACGCCGTGCTACCGACCATCGCCGCGCGCGCGATCGAGATTACCCATGCCGATGCGGTGCTGATCTACGGCTTCGATGCCGAGACGCGCCGCTTCAACCTGATCGAATCCAACGGCATCGACAAATCGGCCGACGGCGCGCATGTCACGATCCAGCAAGGCGCGAACATCCTGAGCGATGCCGCCGAGAGCGGCGAGCCGATCGCGATTGCCGATCTCGACCGGGCCTCCGAGCAACCGCTGCGCGACGTCGCGATCGATGCCGGCTTCCACTCCGTGCTGGTGGTGCCGCTGGTGGACCAGCAGGGCCCGCTCGGCTCGCTCGTGGTGCTGCGCCGGGCCGGCGGCGAGTTCGGCGGAAGCCTCACCGGCCTGATGCGCACCTTTGCCAACCAGGCCGTGCTGGCGATGCGCAACGCGCGGCTGTTCACCGAGGTCGATCACAAGGGCCGCGAGCTCGCCGCGGCACATAACACCGTGCAGCAGCAGGCGGCAAAGCTCCAGGAGCAGACCGAGCAGCTTCGCAACTGGAACCGCTCCCTGGAAGAGCGCGTCGAGAAGCAGCTCGGCGAGATTAGCCGCATCAAGCGGCTCGAACGTTTTCTCGCGCCGCAGGTCGCCCAGCTCATCGCTTCGTCGGATGGTCATGACTCGCTGCTCGACAGCCATCGCCGCGAGGTCACCGTGCTGTTCTGCGATTTGCGCGGCTTCACCGCCTTCACCGAGGCGACCGAGCCGGAAGAGGCGATGAACGTGCTGCGCGAATATCACGCAGCGCTCGGCAAGCTGATCTTCAAATACGAGGGCACGCTCGACAAATATGCCGGCGACGGCGTGATGATCCTGTTCAACGCGCCGATCCAATTCGAGGACCACACGCGGCGCGCGGTGCAGATGGCGGTGGAGATGCGCGACACGATCGGCCCGCTGACCGAGAAGTGGCGCAACCGCGGGCACACGCTCGGCTTCGGCATCGGCATCGCGCTCGGCTATGCCACGCTCGGCCAGGTCGGCTTCGAGCAGCGGCTGGAATATGCCGCGATCGGCAGCGTCACCAACCTCGCCTCGCGGCTCTGCGACGAAGCCAAGGCCAACCAGATCGTGGTCAGCCGCCGCGTCTACGGCATCGTCGAGCCCTGGGTCGAAGCCCGCGCGCTCGACGACCTCGTGCTCAAGGGGTTCAATCACCCGGTGCTGGCGATGGAGATTTTGTCCTGGCGCGAGGAAGTGGAGAACGTAGTGGATGCCGCGGCGGCGCGCCGGCGAGGGTAGCCAACAACAAAAACGCGAAAACAACCCCATGCACAGTAGACGGGGGCTGTCGGATCAATGACTTACGCGGGTGCCGGAGCGGTTTGACACGTCGGGCAAAACACCGGCAGGATGGTATCATCTCCCACACCGCGCCCACGAACCACATCCCTCCTCCCCGCGACTAACCATCGCCTCGATGGCGAGGCGAGAATCCGGATGGAGACGATCGTGGCGTTTGCCTTGCCTTCGCGCGCGTATGATTTGCAGATGCTGGACCGTCCCGCGGATCGTGCGCGCGATCACGGTTGGGTCTTTGGCCTGCCGCCGGGCATCAGCAGCGAGCAATGGCCGCTCGATCCCGTCACCGGCTTTCCGCTGATGCACGGCTTCACCTTGAAGCTGCCGGACGATTATCGCGTGCATGGCGAGGACATCGTCGCGGTCTCGTTCTTCGCCACCGCGCCCGATCACAATGACGGCGGGGCGCCCGATGATCCCGAGATTCGCGAGGCCGTGGCGGCGCGACCCGCGCATCCGCGGCTTTCGCGCATGACCGACATTCTCGACTACGAATATGCCGCGTTGCTGCTGACCAAAGCCGAATATGAGGGCGCATTCGCGGCGCCGCCGGCGCCGCTTCCGCTTGCGACAGCAGATCGGCCGCGCTGGCTCGACGTCGGCGGCGCCAGTGCCTTCTTCGAGGCCGCCGCGCCTTACGCAAAGAAGATGTTTGCCGCGCAGCCGCGCGCCGATCTCAGCGAGACCCGCGCGATCGCGCTTGTGCCGCGCGCGACCGATCCCAATGCCGGCAAGGGCCCGCAGGACGAGCACACAAGACAAAACCCGCCGACCGGTTATCAGCCCTACTATTACTATGTCGGCGGCGTGCCGAGCCGCGACAATTTCCGCCTGCACGACTGGGGCAAGGATCACGCGCACAACCATCTCGGCGGCACCATGCGGCCGTGCCAGGCGGTGCCGGAGATGAGCCCGTTCTACATCGAGTTCGAGGAATATTTCGGCGGCTACAATTTCGGCGGCGGCAACGCGCAGCTCGACTTCAAGGACATGAAGTTCGACTGGGCGTGCGGCTGATCACGCCCCTCGCTTCGGCCCGATCGCCTCGAAGCCGGCCTTCTGCTCGTTGCTCAAGTCTGCCTCGAAATCGTCGAGCGCGTCGCCGACGCCCTTCACCGCCTGCAGCATCGTCTCCAGCCGCGCCTTCACGGCCGTGAGGCGGGCCTGCGGCGTAGGCTCGGCCTTGGACGGGCAGGCGCTGAGTGTCTCCATGGTGCGGAGCGTGGTGTCCTGGAGCACCTCAAGCCGGGCGCGAGCGGTGTCGTCAAGCCTCAGCGTGGACGCGATCTCGCCGGCGGGCCATTGCTGCTGCACGAGCTGCTCGTATTGCCGCTGCGCCTGCACATCATAGCGGGGATCGTAGCCGGCCTCGCAGGCGGCTGGCGCCTGCGCGTCCTTGCGCTGGCCGGCCGCAAGCGCGGCACGGCGCTCATTGGCCAGCGCGTCGAGCTTTGCCTTCTGGCCGGCATCGAGGAGATCGACGAACTTTGCGAGCGGCGGTGCGATAGCGTCCGTCGCCTTGATCATGGCCGCGAGGCGCGTCTGCATCAGGCCGAGGCGCTCCGCGGCGGTCGCGGGGGCCTGCGTCGGGCAGGCCGTGCGGATGGTGTCGCGCGCAACGACCCAGGCGGTCGCGAGCTCATCGAGCGCGGCGCGCTGCAATTCGTTCGGCTGCACCAGGGCGGCGATACGGTCGACCGGCAGGCCGCCGGTGTCGCTGGCATCGCAAACGGCCTCGACCGAAGGGACCTTTCGCGCGCGCCTGCCTTGCGGCGCTGTGTAGGCGGCGAACTCCGTGGCCGCATAGGGCGCGAAGATCGCGGCATAGATGTCGCCATAGCCATAGAGCGAGAGACTGGTCGTATCGCCCAGGATGATTGCGGTGGTGAGGTCGTCATGCGCGAACGGCCAGAACACGGGGCCGGCCCAGCCATAGCTGCCATCGGGGTGGCGCCACCAGCCCTGCGGGCGGCGGCCACCGTGCCAGCCCGACAGCGCAGCTTGCGCCGTGAGCGCCGCACGCAGGATGTAGGGGTTGGCCGGCTGACCGCGTTCGGCGCCGCGAGGATCCTGCGACCTCAGCGCGGCGGAGCGGTATCGGCCGCCCCGTACCGCCATGCGCGCATGGCGCAGGCGTGTCATGCCGATCACGTGGCCGACGGCAAAGCGCGCGACACCGAGCGGGCCGCCGCGCAATCCGAACTGTGCCTCGGCTTTATTCGGCAGCAGCACTGCCGCAATCATGAGAGCAGCGCCCGCCAGCGCCAGTCCCATGCGTCCGGACATGAAAGCGGACCTGACCACCTCGGCCTCCTCCCAGCGCCAAGCGCGCAGTGGGTCGCATCACAATGACGCGCTGGGGAACCGAATGTTCCGGAGAGACGGAGGGCAAAGCGTCGCAACGCGCACCGGCGTTGCCGATGCGACCTCAATCCGCCTTCCGCGGCACCACAAAAGTCTGGCCGGGATAGATCAGGTTGGGGTTGTGGATCTTGCCCCGGTTGGCGTTGTAGATCACCGCGTAGCGGGCGCCGTCACCGTAAGCGAGCCTGCTGAGCGCCCACAGGCTGTCGCCGCGGGAGATCACCCGGTTGCCGCCCGCTTCGGCCGGTGCGCCGCTGATGGCGTCCGCCGGCGACGCCGATGCAACGGTCGTGGCCGCGGGCGCTCGCGCCATCACCCTGGGTTTCGGTGCACCGATAAATCTCGGCTGAACCGTGGGCCTGTCATGCGCCGATGCCTGGCGCGCCGATGCCGACGGCAGGGATGCCACGACATCAGACTTGTCGTCGGACTTCTCGGCCTGCTTCAGCTCCTGCTTCGCGGCCGGTGCCGGGCGCGCGGGCGGCGGCGCGGCTTCGGCGATGGTCACCGGCATGCTGCGGCCCGACTGCGTCACGGTACCGTCAGGCGCTTTCGCCCGCAGGGTCAGCTCATAGGAGCCGGCGGGAAGCTGCGGCGGGGTCATCACGAACTGGCCCGAGGCATCGGCGACAACCGTATCGAGCGGCCTGCCGTCGCGCAGCAGCTCGACCTGTGCACCCGGCGCGGCCCGACCCGCGATCACCGCCGCCTCGCCGTGATCGTCGACGCGCGCGACGTCGAACCGCGGGCCAGCATCGGTCGTGGCCGCCGGCGGCTTGGCCGGCACGAGATCGGCCAGCGCCGTGGCCTGCTTCTGCGTCTCGGCCAGCGCATCGACCTTCGGCGCGGAGGCCGGGGGCGCCGATGGCGCGGCGGCGAGCTTTGGCTCGTCCAGCTTCGGCTCTGGCTTGGTCTCCGCTTTGGCTTCGGGCTTTGCCTCCGGCTTGGCGGCGACGGCGATCTCGGTCTGCGCGCCGCCCGGCAGCAGGCGGCGCAGCTCGGTGGGACCGATCACCAGCAGGGTGCCGCCCACCGCGAGCAGGCAGAATGCAATGAAGGCCTTGGAAGCGGTGATCATCAGACAATGAACCCTTGGGTCGCAAATCAACCGAGGCCGGCAAATTGCGCCGATTTGGCTGCGTCAGCAAGTCGATCATTGGGATGATGCACCTTTCGTTCCGGCACGCCCGGCATGAACCGGCGGGGCACCGACGGCGTCAAATCACCGAGGCCGCATCGCGGTCATTTCTCGAGGATTTTTTTCCGTGACCGCATTTTGCCGTCCCGCACCATGGCTGGCGCTTGTCCTGACACTGGCCGCCTCTCCGGCGCTCGCCGCATCCGGCCCGCCGCCGGACTACATCCTCACCAACAATGCCGGCCTCGCCTTCACCTCGCCCGATGGCGCCACCAGGATCGAGCAGTACATGAAGGACGACGGGGATTGGGACGTCAAATGGCAGGTCTGGGCTCGCCGCGGCGAGCAGATGACGGAGCTGAAGCCCGAGCAGGGCTACGGGGCCGGCTTCCGCTTCACCGGCGACTCGCAATGGCTGGTGCGGATGCAGAAGACCGGCTCGGGCGAGCAGGACCTCTATCTCTACCATGTCGAGAAGGGCGCCTTCGCGAGCGCGACGAAGAAGCCGCTCAGCGATCTCGCCTGGGCCTATTTCTACGGCCGGCCGGAGACGAAGAGGTTCGCCAAGCTCGACTTCCATATCTCGGCCAATCTCATGGAGGGTACGGAAGAGGCCTATCGCTCGCTCGGCATGGACTGGCCCAACAACCGCTACCTCGTGATCTCGCTGTCGGGCGAATATGACAACCATCCCAAGAACGTCGCCATGAAGGGACTGGGCGGCTGGCGTTGCCGCTATGATCTCGAGACCGGAAAGTTTGACGTGCCCGAGACGTTCGCCAAGAAGAATGCGGAAGCCTTGAAGTGGGAAATCCGCCGGTGATCCCCGGAATCGCGTCAGCGTAAATCCAGCCTGCGGAACTCCCGCCGACCGAGGGAAAACCAACCCTCTGATTCCGTTCCGATTCATGTTTTCCTAACCCTTACTGGTAACGGGCTCTTGTCGGTTTTGCTGCATCTTGCATCCCACGGGAGGGCTGGATGGGCACATCAATCCGATGGACCACGCGCATGCGCGCGTTGCTCCGCCGTTGGCAGGGCGCGCCGCTGACGTGGCTGATCGCCGGCGGCTTCGTGCTGATGGTCGCGATGGCCATCGGCACCGCGCTCACCGTCGATCGTTTCCGGCAAAATGCAATCGAGAGTGGCCGCGACAGCCTGGAAAACTCCGTGCGCATGCTCGCCCGGCATTTCGACCGCGAATTCGCCGACTTTGCGGTGCTCCAGAAGAGCGTCATCGCCGAGCTCGAGAGCCACGGCATCACATCCGCCGATATCTTCCGCAGCGAGATGGCCACGCTGGCCATGCACGAGGTGCTGCGCGCCAAAGCCAGCGGCTGGTCCGACGTTGCCGGCGCCAACGTGTTCGATTCCAACGGCGTGCTGATCAACTCGTCGCGGCGCTGGCCGGTCGCCGATATTTCGGTCGCCGACCGCGGCTATTTCAATCGCCTCAGGAACGATCCGGCCTCGCAGGAAGAGATCGAGGTCGTGCCCGGCCGGTTCGGCAACGGAGCTGCGATCGTGTTCGCGCGGCGCGTCTCCGGTCCCCACGGCGAATTCCTCGGCATGGTGTCGCGGGCCATTTCGCCGGAGCAGCTCGAATCCTTCTTCGCCTCGGCGGGGCTCGGCGAGGAATCCTCGATCGCGATGCACCACCAGAATGGCCAGCTGCTCGCGCGCGTTCCGCATGTCGACGCGATGATCGGACAGAATTTTCGCAACGGCACGCGCGAGCAGATGGCGGTGTTCGAGCGCACCTTCGTCACGACGCAGCTCGCCAGCCCGATCGACGGCAAGGACCGCATCGTCGCCGCGCGCCTCCTGACCGGCGAGCCGCTGGTCGTGGTCGCGACCAAATCGCTGGACGCGACGCTGGCGACCTGGCGGACGCAGACAAAATTCTTCGTCGCCGTCGCCGTGCTGTCGATCGGCCTGCTCGTGCTCACGCTGTTCCTGATCTTCCGCCAGATGACGCGCAGGCTCGCCGCGGAGAAGCAGCAGCTCGACACCGCGATGAACACCATGACGCAAGGCCTGTTGATGTTCGACCAGGACGAGCGGCTGATCGTCTGCAACCGGCGCTACATCGAGATGTACGGGCTGTCGGCCGACGTGGTGAAGCCCGGCGCCTATTTCCGCGACGTGATCCAGCATCGCCATGACACCGGCTCGTTCCACGGTGACGTCGCGTCCTATTGCGACGACATTCTGAGCAATACCGGGCGAACCCAGAGCGCCGTCGTCGAGACCGCGGACGGCCGCCTGATCGAGATCAAGAACCAGCCCGGTGCTGCCGGCGGCTGGCTCGCGACCCACGACGACGTCACCGAACGCATCCGCGCCGACGAGCGCATCGCGCATATGGCGCATTACGACGCGCTGACCGACCTGCCCAACCGCGTGCTGATGCGCGGCCATCTGGAGCGCCGCATCGCGGAGCTTGCCCAGGGCCAGCCGTTCGCGATCCTTTACATCGACGTCGACGAGTTCAAGGGCGTCAACGATTCGCTCGGCCACGAGGTCGGCGACGAGCTGCTCCGCCAGGTCGCCAACCGCCTGCGCGCCTGCGTCAGCGGCAACGACCTCGTTGCGCGGCTCGGCGGCGACGAATTCGCCATCGTCAAGGCCGGCACCAGCGACCGGGCCGAGCTGACGGCGCTGGCGGAAAACATCCTCAAAGCGCTGCGTACGCCCGTGGACTGCAAGGGCCAGGAGATCCCGACCGATGCCAGCATCGGCATCGCGATCGCGCCGGATCACGGCGACAATCTCGACGACCTGCTCAAGCGCGCCGATCTCGCGATGTATGCAGCGAAGTCCGAGGGCCGCCGCACCTTCCGCCTCTTCGTGCCCGAATACGACGCCAAGGCGCGGCTGCGCCGCCAGCTCGAGCTCGACCTGCGCCAGGCCCTCGCCCGCGGCGAGTTCGAGGTGCATTACCAGCCGCTGGTCGATCTCGCGGCCAATGTGGTCAACGGCTGCGAGGCGCTTCTGCGCTGGCGCCATCCCGAGCGCGGCATGATCTCGCCCGCCGACTTCATTCCGGTCGCGGAAGAGACCGGGCTGATCGGCGAGATCGGCGAATGGGTGCTGAAGCAGGCCTGCACCGAGGCGGCGAGCTGGCCCGGCGATATCCATGTCGCGGTCAACGTCTCGCCGGTGCAGTTCCGCGCCAGGACGCTGGCGCTCAAGGTTGCAGCCGCGCTCGCGGAGTCAGGACTTGCGCCCGGACGGCTCGAGCTCGAGGTCACCGAGACCGTGCTCATCCGCGACGACGAGGAGGCGCTGACGATCCTCCAGCAGCTGCGCGAGCTCGGCGTGCGCATCGCGCTCGACGATTTCGGCACCGGCTATTCGTCGCTGAGCTATCTGCACCGCTTCCCGTTCGACAAGATCAAGATCGACCGCAGCTTCATCAGCGACATCGGCCAGTCCGAGGATTCCTCTCCGATCGTGCAGGCGGTGGTGCACATGGCGGCCGCCCGCCACATGGCGACGACGGCCGAAGGCGTCGAGACCGAGGCCCAGCGCGAGGTGCTGCGGCAGCTCGGATGCAGCCAGATGCAGGGCTGGCTGTTCAGCCCCGCCGTGCCGGCGGCGAAGCTGAGGCAGCTGTTGTCGGCGCAGGCGGTGGCCGCTTAGCGCGGCCAGTCACCCCATCCCTCGCCGACGCCTCGCTACTTCTTCTTCGCCGGTCCGAAATCCGGTTGCCAGGCGGCTTCCTTGCGGCTCGGCGCCGCCGCGATCACCTTGGATTTTTCCTTCTTCGGCTTCTTGGTTTCGCGATTACCGCGTTGCTGGCCCTTTGCCATGTCGCTCTCCGTTGGTTCGAGCTCGTCGAGCTCATCCGATTGCAGCAGCCGTCCACGAGGGGTGCAGACCCTGATGTCCATGTAGCCTTCGCGCAGCAGTTTTCGAGCGAGGCGCAGCGCGAACGTCGCCTTGCCGCGACCGAGATTGGAGCTGCCGTATTCGTTGGTCCCGCTGACCAGATACGGCACAATTGTTGCCCTAGCCATTGAAGATGGCGGCCGCGCCGACGAGAAGCAGAAGAAACCGCGGAACCATCACCGGCGGCACGATCCGATCCGCGATGCGAACGCACGCCATCGAACGCTCCTGCGAAGCCTTCGGCGGGAGCACACGTGCCCCTCAGTCACCGGTCGAAGCCGTTGAGACGTGCGGTGATGGCAGCGACCCTACGCCCGCACCGAGCCAATAGCGAGGGTTAAAATGCTGCGGAAACAATGGCTGCTGTGACATCGTCGCTTGCCGGCCCGGCGACGATAGTACTGGCTATTGCTGCGGCGAGCGCGCATGGTCGTGACGGCCGGCACCGGTTGGGGCTTCACTTGCGAAAGGCAGGCGTGCATGACCATCCGCTCGCGGCGTGAAACCGTCACCTTCAGGCATCCGTTCCGCATCCGCGGCGTCGAGCGCATGTTGCCAGCCGGCGCCTATGAGGTCGTCACTGACGAGGAGGCGATCGAGGGCCTGACCTTCGCGGCCTATCGCCGCGTTGCCACGATGATCACCGTGCCCGCCGAAGGCCCCCGCGGAACCATGGAGATGCTGTCGATCGGCTCGGTCGATCTTGCGAACGCGCAGGCCGCAGACGCGAGCGTGGCGAATGACTGACCGCACCGTCGATCTCGACAAGCACCGCGGCATGGCTGCGCAGAAGGCGACCGACCTGCGCCGCGCGCTGGCGGAGGTCGAGGCCAATGTCAGGGAGCTGCGCGAGCGCGAGGCCGATCTCGAGAACCGCATGATGACGGTGCCCGCCACGTCCTGGCCGGAAGCGGCGGTGAAGGCGCGCCATCTGCTCAACCTCTATGCTGCGAGCCTGCCCGCCGAGGACACACGCCACCGCGCGCTGGTGGCGGCGCTGTTGGACGATTTCGTCCGGCTGTCGGGGGATGACTGAGGCAAACGACGACCGCCTGCAGTCTCGACGCGCGCCTTGCTCCGGCCAACCGGGAATCGGGCGGCGATGATTTGAGGGACAATCATGCCAAGAAGCAATCAGGTGACGGAGTAAGCCATGACATTGACCAGCGGCCGCTTTATCGGCCACGAATACGATCGGATGATCGTTCGGTTCTCGATGCATGACGGCGCCAGGGAGATTCCTTGCGCAATCTCGACCTCGGCGATGGACTACCTCGAGCCCAGCCCGCAGGTCAGGCCCGAGCAACGTGAAGCCCAGTTCACGCGCCTGCGGGATCGCATCGAAGCACGCGCGGCAAGCAAATATCGCGCGACGGAGTTCGAAGGCACGCCGCCCGGCATCGTGCTGCGAGGCATCGACTTCAGGCTATAGGGACCCGGGCCTTGACATCCGGCAGGGGCGGCTTGCGCTCAAACGGCTTCTTCTTCGGCGGCGCGGGCAGCAATCCTTCGCGGATTGCCTGCTTTCGCGCGAGCTTGCGGGCGCGTCGAACGGCCTCGGATTTCTCGCGAGTCTTTCTCTCCGAGGGCTTTTCGTAGGAACGCCGCTGTTTCATTTCGCGGAAGACGCCCTCGCGTTGCATCTTCTTCTTGAGAACACGGAGTGCCTGCTCGATATTGTTGTCTCTGACGAGTACCTGCAATCGATCTTCCTCCTCGCTTGGGGCTGCAAATGCGACACGCCCTGCATGGCAGCCAATTGCGCAGGAGCTTCATTGCGAATTTTGAGGATAGCGCTGCGACATTCGTCGCCAGCTTCGGACAAGTCGATGCGCTTGTCACAGCGATGCAACTTCGCGCTGGCACGTGACCACTCCAGTGCAGCCCTGTCAATCGATAAAGCCTTGGCTGCACCTCGACCGGATCGTGTGAAGCCTCTCGATCGAGGCGCCGGAGCTGCCTGGCCGAGCCAAATCGGCCTTGCCGTCCTTGCAGAAAATCGAACGAGACATATATCGAGGGCGTTCGATCAACCGCTGTGCCTTGTTGAATGCGCCCGCGGGCACCTTTTCCAAAGACATCGACCGAGTTGAAGGCGTTCGCGCGATTGTCGCGCGCCAGCCCGTTCGATCCCCGGATCGAGCGGGTTTTGCCGGTTGCACAACGGAGTGAAGCATGAGTGCCAGGAAACCCGCCGAGCTGTCACCCGAAAGCATCGCGCGCTCCAATCGCAGGCGCCTCGCCGCCGAAGAGGGAGCACTTGCACTGGCAGACGTCGAAAGGCAGTCGATCGAGATTCGCAAGAACATGGCGCGGCTTCGAGAGGCGCGCGAAGCCAAACAAGCGGCTGACGCAGCCCTTCAGGCGACCTTGCCGGCGCCCACGGTTAGGAAGCGCGCGAGCAGAGCGGCGCGAAAGCCGTCTTCGACGCCGCCGGCGGACCAGCCATCGCTGCCCGCGAACGGTTCATAGCCCCGGAGGTCGGGCCTCAGGCGCGCGGGCTCACTTCGCCTGCTTTGCCGCCCGGATCTCGGCGAACTCGGCGTCGGGATGGGTGACGATGGTGGTGAACATGATGCCGCTGATGATGAGCGACCAAGCGGTGTTCCAATAGATCCAAAACACGTGCCAGCCTCCGGTTCGACCTCGTCCGCTTGCGGGATCAGCATAACGGCAAGGCGAGGCTGATGTTCCCGGCGCGAAATACAGCGCTATTTTTGTTTGGTCGGCGGCGGCGTGCGATCGGTTTGGCCGGTGTGGCGCTTTGCCACGACGTCCTCATCGCGCGGACCCTCGCGCGGGCGCGGCGGCGGCTTGGGCTGGCCTTTCTGGCCGCCATGCTTGCCGCCCATGTCGGGCTTGCCTTCGAGGTCGTTTTCACGCGGCATATGGGTCAATGCACTCCCGCGGCATTGGTTCGCAATGCCGATGCGATGTTGTGCCTGTGAACGAGTTCATAGGATCGTCGCCGTTTGCAGTGCACGATCATGTGCGGGCCCCGGGGTTTCAAACAACGGATGGACTTGGCTTGATGCGGAAACGATTGGTCGCCTGGACCATTTTGACCTGCGCGCTGCTGGCGGTGGCCGTGTGGGGCCTGCTCGGGGCACCCAACACTGCGTCCGGCCCGCATCTGCTCTCCCGCAGCCAGACGGCCGCAGTGCGGTAGCCACCGCGCGACCGATACAATTTCGGCATCGATCGATCTTCAACCGGAACTTGGTACGGCGGCACGGCTCCCGCTATCCTCCGGACAAAACGACAAGGCCGTAACGCTGTAAGGAGGAGCCCCATGCCGAGACCGACACGCCGCATCGCGCCACGCGCTGCGATCGCCACCACCCTCGCCTTCCTCACCCTCGTTTCAGGAGTCCGCCCCGGCATGGCCGAGACCTTCGCCTATGTCGGCAACGCCGACAGCAACGACATCAGCGTGTTCAAGCTGGCCGAGAGCGGCGAGATGACACCGGTGCAGACCGCCGCCTTCACCGGCGTCGACAAGCCCGGCTCCTCGACACCGCTCGCGATCACGCCCGACCACCGCGTGCTGATTGCCGGCGTGCGCTCGCAGCCATTCCTCGCGGTGAGCTTTGCGATCGATCCCAAAACGGGCCAGCTCAGCCCTATCGGCAACGGGCCGCTCGCCGACAGCATGGCGAACATCGCCGTCGACGGCACTGGCAAATTCCTGTTCAGCGCCTCCTATGGCGGCAACAAGGTCGCGCTGAATCCGCTCAGCCCGAACGGCGTCGCCGGCGAGCCGAAGCAGGTGATTCCGACCGGGCTGAATGCGCACGCCTTCCTGCCCTCGCCCGACAACCGCTTCGTGTTCGCGACCAATCTCGGTTCGGATCAGGTGCTGACCTTCGCGTTCGATGCAGTCGCGGGCACGCTGGCGCCGAGCGATCCGCCGGTGACCAAGGTGCCGGAGAAATCGGGACCGCGGCACTTCGTGTTCCATCCCAACGGCAAGTTCGTCTATCTCATCCATGAACTGAACGGCGACGTCGCGGCGTTCAGCTATGAGGCCAAGAGCGGCGCATGGGACGAGATCCAGCGCACCACCGCGCTGCCAGAAGGCTTTACTGGCAAGCCCTGGGCCGCCGACATCCACATCACCCCGGACGGCCGCTTCCTCTACGCCTCCGAGCGCACCACCCATACGCTCGCCGGCTACAAGGTCGACGCAACAAGCGGCAAGCTGACCTCGATCGGCAGCGTGCCGACGGAGAAGCAGCCGCGCGGCTTCCACATTGATCCGTCGGGGCGTTACCTCGTCGCGGTCGGCGAGCTCTCCGACAGCATGACGGTCTATGCGATCGACCAGAGCAGCGGCGCGCTCGCCAAGCTGAAATCCTATCCCACCGGCAAGAAGCCGAACTGGGTGGAGTTCTTGACGCTGCCGTGAGGGATCCAGTGCCTCCACAGCGTCATGGCCGGGCTTGACCCGGCCATCCACGCCTTGCCCGCGGCGCGAAGAACGTGGATGCCCGGGACAAGCCCGGGCATGACGAGTTTGTCGGGCGGCAACCACCGGCGAACCTCTTCGCTTATGCCACGACTAATCTACCAAGGGGCATCGCGCCGCCTGCGCTGTGGCATTCTCATCCGGCCGGCCCATGGTCCGCCGCGGCTGCTTCTGCTAACGATGAGGCCGTCAAGGCCCCAACCGGAATGACCGATGCGTCCATTGCCTGCGCGTTCCTTTTCCCAAAAACTCGTCGCTCTCGCCGGACTGGTTCTGCTGTCCGCTCAGCCCGCCCGCGCCGCCGATGACGACGCGCCCAAGGGGCCCGCGGTCACGGTGCTGAAGGTCGCAAAATCCTGCTTCTCCGACATCGTCGAGGCCACCGGCACGATCATCGCGCGCGAGGAGACCTCCGTACGGCCGGAACGTCCCGGCCTGAAGGTCACGGACGTGCTGGCGGAAGCCGGCGACACCACCACGGCCGGCCAGGTGCTGGCGCGGCTGGCGCTGCCCGAGGGCGGCACGCTTCAGGTCACCGCCCCCGTGGCGGGCGTGATCGCGACGTCGACCGCGCAGATCGGCAACCTCGCCTCGGCCAAGGGCGAGGCGCTGTTCACGATCGTGGCGCGCAGCGAATATGATCTCGTCGGCCTGGTCGCGACCACCGATATTCGGAAGCTCGCGGTCGGCCAGCAGGCGACCGTTCGCATTGCCGGCGCGGGCGACCTCGACGGCAAGGTGCGCCGCATCGGACCGACCGTCGAGCCGAACATCCAGCAGGGCATGGTCTATATCGGCATCTCCTCGCAGAAGCGGCTGCTGCTGAACGCGAGCGGGCGCGCGCTGATCAAGACCGGGCAGAGCTGCAACGTCGCGGTGCCCCTGACCTCGGTGCAGTATTCCACCGCCGGCACCGTGGTGCAGGTGATCCGCCGCAACCGCGTCGAGACCAAGCGGGTCGAGATCGGGCTGATGTCGGGCGGAAATATCGAGGTTCGCGATGGCCTCAACGAAGGCGATATCGTCGTCGCCCGCGCCGGCGCGATCCTGCGCGAAGGCGATCCGGTGCGCCCGGTGATGGCCACGGAAGCCGCGAAGTAAGTCTCGCCTCAACCGTCATTGCGAGCGAAGCGAAGCAATCCAGAATCTTTCCGCGGAGAGACCCTGGATTGCTTCGCTGCGCTCGCAATGACGATGTGGGGGCAGAGGTGCGTTACACACGCATACCGTAGGGCGGGCAAAGCGACTTGTCCGCCGTAGCTCGGCGAGCGAAGGCGGAAGCGTGCCCACGTCTTCTGTCGAAATCTCGGAAAGATGATGGGCACGGCGCTTTGCGCCTTTGCCCACCCTACGATTTGCGGCTAGCCGCCGGCTGCTTCGCCGAAATGGACGTCCTCGAGCAGCGAGGAGGAGATGGTCGGGACCTGGTCGCCTTCCGAGGCGCGGGAGATGGCGACGCGGGTCTTGTTGAAGACGCTTTCGGCGCTGCCCTGGGCATTGAGGTTGGTGAGGAACTCGCCGACCAGCACGCTGTACTCGCCCTTGCCGTCGTCGACGACCTTGCCGGGCGAAGCCGAGGAAAGGATCAACGCGTTGTCCGTCGCGCTGATCGGCGCGAGGCCGTGGCTATAGGAGCGGAAGCGGCGCTCGTAGGGGTTCCGGCGGGAGGCGTCGACGACGACGAGCTTGGCCTTGGCGCCCTGCTCCTTCATCATGTCGAGCACGCCGTCGATGGACACGCCCTGGCGGCGGACGTCGCTTTCCTTCCAGATCACCGCATCGACCGGCAGCATGTAGCTCTCGCGGCCGGCCTGCACGCCGTAGCCGCCGAAGAACAGCATGACGACGGTGTCGCGCTTGATCCGGGACTTCAGGCGGTTGACGGCGCGGACCATGTCGTCCTTGGTCGCGTCTTCCACCATATCGACGTCAAAGCCGTTCTTGCGGAGCGACGAGGACAGCGCGCGGGCGTCGTTGATCGACTGCGTCAGCGGCGCGCTGGCGTCGGGATAATGTCCATTGCCGATGACGAGGGCGAGGCGGGACGACTGGCCGATCGAGCCGGTGACCTCGTCGGTCGCCACGGCCTTGGCGGCATCGATCGCGCGCATGTTGAGGGCAGCACGGGCGCCGATCACGAGCGACACCGTGCCGATGAGGGCTGCGGCCACCGCAATCGTGCGTCTGGAAAGCTCGAGCTGCCTTACATTCATCTCGGTTCGTTCCTGTGCCAAAGACCAGCCAAGCGCGCGCACAATGTTTGAGTAGCGCGATGGTGGCTTCAGGTTTGAGGGATTGGCCGGGGATGTCCCCCCGAACTGCGCGCAATTTGCGGCGCCGCACCAAACAAAGCCTTAACCGGATATCTCCTCCCCGGCAATAGATCGCCCAAAATTTGAGCTAAGTGACTGAAGATATTAGTTAATCCTCCGAGCAGAATTTGCACGTTTTTTCGTCGCGAGCCCCTTGTAACGGCCTTAATCAAGCAGCTCCCGTGCCGGATTTTTCCGTGACCGCCATCACATTTGAATTTCCCGCGAATCCGGGTAGCTTTTTCAAAGACTTGGAGGGGGTGGCGCGCAGATGGGAGCGCGCCGGCCGGCCCCCGGCCAAAGCCCCGCGACCAGGTATTTCATGAGCTTTCATTATTTTGCCGGCGCCGCCTGCCGGGCGCTGACGGCGCGAAAAGACGGCCCCTCGCTTTACGACGTCTGCGATCCCGTATTGTCGGGCCCAGCCAGCGGCGATCCGCATCTGGCCAAGTTCTACAAGACCGCGCTCGGCAATCCCGCATTGCGGATCCTGCTCCGCCGCGCCGGGCTGCCCGAGTTGCGCGACGAGGCGAAGCTGACCCGGCTTCGCACGGCACTGGTGCGGGCACGCGACGACGCCGAGCCCGACTGGGCGGCGGTCGGCCAGCCTGTCGCCGATCTCGTCGACAGCATCGCGCTCGACCATCCAAAGCCGCCGCCGGCGATATTCACCGGCCTGGCGCCGCAACAAGCGCAGATCGACGGCGTGATCCGCGACTGCGCGCAGCATCTGCTCGGCTCGTACCGCAAGAACGGCTTCCTGCCGACCTATGCCGCCTTCAACCTGATCGGCGACCCCGATGTCCGTGGGCGCGAGCTGACCATGGCGCTGACGGGGCTGAACGCGCGCGGCTACAAGAACTCCTCGCTGCTGTTCAACCTCGCCCGCGTCTTCATCGCGCGCTCACAGGCAGCGGCCGTCGTCAATCCGCCCTGGAGCGGCATTGCCGAGCCGATGTGGGAGCCGGTGCAGATCCGACACCGCTCGGCCTATTACGACGCGTTCTTCATCGAGGCGCTGCTGAGCTATGTCGAGACCGGGCTCGCCTCGCCGGCCGACAAGATTGCAACCGAGCGTGCGATCGCCGACATGGTCGATTTCTGCGTCAACATCAGCCGCGAAGAGGTCGAGGGTATCGACGGCACACGCTTCAACGTCATCACCGCGCTCGCGCCGGCGCCGCATCCGCGCTTCTCCCGCTTCTTCGCCCAGATCAAGCAGGACCTCGGCTTCGGCGTCTACGTGCCGGATTGCGACACCACGGCGTGCTCGATCTCGGCAGCGACGCAAGCCGGCTGCACCGATCCGATCATCGACCAGCCGCTGCTGGACTTCTATTCGGGCTATCAGGTGCTCGCCGGCGTCAACGAACCGCGCGTGACCGTGCCGCTCAACGACAACATCGACTACGAGGGCGGCGTCGCGACCTGGATCGACAATCTCAAAGGCGAGCGGCCCTACGGCAACGATCTCGATCCGACGCTCAATCTCGACATTCTCGAGGTCAGCTTCCGCAACCTCGCGCGCTGGAAGATTTTGGAGACGCCGGCGCGGCTGGCCACCGTGCATCGGATCATCGGCTTTCAGAAGCGGCTCGCCGCCAGCGGCGCCTTCGCCAATCCGCGCTCGCACATCTATTATCTGCCTGAGCTCTACAGCGCCTATTTCGGCCGGTGCTATGCGGCCTTCCTGGCGCTGCCGCTGGCGGCGCAGGCCGTGATCGACCCCGACGGCGATTTCGATTTCATCCGCCATCGCGTGCTCTCCTACGTCAAGGGCGAGCTGATGGCCGCGGAGATGAACGTGTTCGACGCGGCGCTGGCGCTGATCGCGCTCGGCCATCTCGGCGCCGACCCGCGCGCCTTCGCGCCGGCGCTGAACGTGATCGTCGCGAGCCTCGGCGAAGGCGGCCGCCGCGGCCCGTTCCGCGCCTATGAATGGAACAAGATGAAGACGCCGACGCGGATTCTGGTCGGTGGTCCCGAGGTGACGTCGGCCTTCGTGCTGATGGGGCTGGCCGTGGCGAAGCGCGCGATGGCGCGGGGGTAGGTCTCGTAGGGTGGGCAAAGGCGCGCTCTTCGCGCGCCGTGCCCACCATTCCTCGCGACGCTAGCCATGGTGGGCACGCTTCCGCCTTCGCTCGCCGAGCTACGGCGGACAAGTCGCTTTGCCCACCCTACGGGGCCGTCGCAAAATGACGGGAAGTTGAAAGCTCAATCGTTGGGCAGGCGCTGGCCGGGCGGCCAAAAGCCGACCACAATTGCGACGTCTATCGAGATTTTCCTCACACGCGGACCGGCATGTTGCGAAAATTCCTGATTGCGCTGTCTTTGCTCGCCATCCCCTCGCTGGCCGAGGCCGCCGACATCACCGGCACCGCAAAGGTCCGCTCCGGCGATTCCGTCCTGATCGGGAACACGCGGGTCCGGCTCGGCGGCATCGACGCGCCCGCGGTCGACCAGCTCTGCCTCAATACAAAAACCGAACGCTGGACCTGCGGCATCGCGGCGCGCGATGAGCTCGCCAAATACACCGAAGGCAAGAGCTGGGTCTGCCACGCCCGCGCGATCGACCGGCGCGGCCGCACCGTGGCGCGCTGCGAGGTCGGCGGCGAGGACATCCAGAAATGGCTGGTGCGCAGCGGCTGGGCACTCGCCTACACCCGCGTCTCTCACGACTACGAACCCGACGAGGCCGCCGCGCGCGAGGCAAAGGCCGGCATGTGGCAGGGCGCCTTCATCGCGCCGTGGGACTGGCGCGTCCGCAACAAGAAGACCACCATCCTGGGCGCCACCAAGCCGCCCGAGGGCGCGCATGCGGTGCTGCTCGCCTCGGCCTCCGGGCCGGTCGCGCCCTCGCCGGACTGCACCATCAAGGGCAACGTCAACACCGCCGGCGAGTGCATCTATCACCAGCCGACCAGCCGCTGGTACACCCAGATCAAGATGAAGATCAGCAAGGGCACCCGCTGGTTCTGCTCGGTGGAAGAAGCCGAAGCCGCCGGTTGCCGCGAGACCAAGAGATAAGTGCATGGTCCGGAAAAGTGTGAGGCGGTTTTCCGACAAGACCATGCTCGAAGCAAAAACCACCCCAGACCTGCGTTTTGCGTGCTTTTCTTGGGCTTCCACCGCGCGTAGAACGTGAGTCAGCGACCCACCAGCCTGTTCTCAAGCAACAAGGACCAACAGCAATGACCGTTCGCGCGGGCCGGGAATTTCTGGCCATCCCCGGGCCCACCACGATGCCCGACGAGGTGCTGCAGGCGATGCATCGTCCGGCGATCGACATCTACTCCAAAGAGATGCACGAGCTGACCGATACACTTCTCGCAGACATCTCGAAGCTGTTCGCGACCAAGGGCAAGTCCTACATCTACATCGCCAACGGCCATGGCGCCTGGGAAGCCGCGCTGAGCAACGTGCTGTCGCGCGGCGACAAGGTGCTGGTGCTGGAGAGCGGGCGCTTCGCGATCGGCTGGGGCAACGCCGCCGCCCTGATGGGCGCCGAGGTCGAGGTGCTCAAGGGCGACTGGCGCCGCGCGGTGCGGCCGCACGAGGTCGAAGAGCGCCTGCGCCGCGACAAGGAGCACACCATCAAGGCCGTCGTCGTCGTCCAGGTCGACACGGCCTCGGGCGTGCAGAACGACATCGAGGCGATCGGCAAGGCGATCAAGGCGAGCGGCCATCCCGCGCTGTATATGGTGGACACTGTCGCCTCGCTCGGCTGCATGCCGTTCGAGATGGACAAATGGGGCATCGACGTCGCGATGTCCGGCTCGCAGAAGGGCCTGATGACGCCGCCCGGCCTCGGCTTCGTCGCGGCGAACGCGCGCGCACTCGAGGTGCAGAAGAAGGCCAACATGTCGACGCCCTATTGGAGCTGGAGCGAGCGCGAGGGCAGCGAGAATTATCGCAAATATGCCGGCACCGCGCCGGTGCATCTGTTGTTCGCGCTGCGCAAGGCGATCGACCTGCTGCACGAGGAAGGGCTCGAAAACGCATTCCGCCGCCACAGCCTGCTCGGCGAAGCCGCGCGCCGCGCCGTCTCCGCCTGGTCGGAAGGCCAGGTGCTCGGCTTCAACGTCGCGGAGGCGAGCGAGCGCTCCAACACCGTGACCACGGTGACCATGAGCAATGGCCACGATCCGGCGCTGCTGCAACGCTATTGCAAGGACAAGTGCGGCGTCGTGCTCGGCACCGGCATCGGCGATCTCTCGGGACAAGCCTTCCGCATCGCCCATATGGGCCACGTCAATGCGCCGATGCTGCTCGGCACGTTGGGGGTGGTCGAGATCGGGCTGAATGCGCTGAAGATCCCGCACGGCAAGGGCGGGCTGGAAGCCGCGGTCGCGTATCTCGGCGAGCAGGTGGCGGTGTAGCGGTAAGCCACAAGCACCTCCGTCGTTCCTGCGAACGCACGGCTTCTTTCTTCCTTCTCCCCTTGTGGGAGAAGGTGGCGTAGGCGGCCTTCGGCCGCCGTTCTTAGGAACGCCGAAGCGAAGCTTCGGCTATGGCGCCGGATGAGGGGTTTCTCTCCGCAAACTTCACTGCGAGAGTTGTACGCGCGGATAGATACCCCTCACCCGTCTCGCCGCTGCGCGGCGAGCCACCCTCTCCCGCAAGGGGAGAGGGTAAGGTCAGCGCTCCACGCGATACGCCTCGATCTGCGCCTTCAGCGCATCCAGCGACGCGAGCGGCGCCTCAGGATCGACGCGATACTCTCCGCTCGCCAGCCATTTCAGCACCATCGCGTCCACCGCCGGCGAATGGTGGATGACGTCGCTGTAGTTATCGAGATCGTGCGTCACCGCCCTGATCGCGCGGAAATCGTACAGACGCACATTCGGAAGCTGCGTCAGCCGCTCGGCGATGCGCGCGGTGAGGTCGGTGACGATCTTCAGCGTCGCAGGCGAGGCATCACGCATCGCCACGAACTGCAGGATCGAATAGGGCGGCAAGTAGATGTCGAAGGTCACGTCCGGATGACGCGTGATCAAGCCGACGGCGTCGCGTTCGAAATGCCGGAGCATGGCGTCGTAGCCATAGCCTTCGCCGAGGAAGCGGCTGCGTATGGGGCTCGTGATGTAGGCGAACGAGGCAAGCGTCTTCCTCGCATTGTAGTCACGCGCGACGTCGAAATCGCGCGGCAGCGCGTAGATGTCGTCGACGTCGGACAGCGCGAACTTGACAGGCAGAAACGGTGCCGCACGGGTCAGCGGCTGTCGCAGCGGCGGGATCGACCGCAGCAGCGCGAACAGGGATTCCTTCGCCATCGCGGCGCTGAACAGATAGGACGCGATGCCCTTCGTTGTCTGGCGATAGAGATCGACGGACAGAAAGGGATCGGCCTCGATATCGGCCGCATCGACAAAGATGAAATCGTCCATCGCCCAGATCACGCGCCGGGCACCGCGCTCGATCGCCCGCTCCAGCACAAAGCCCTGCTGGCGCGAATTGGACCCGGTCATCGCCAGTTTGAGCGAGTGGATGCCGAGCGCGCGATCGATGTCGCTCTGGCGGAAATGGATCGCGAGCGAGGTGCCCATGAAGGCGGTGTCGAACGACTGGCTGCGGATCAGCCCGGCATTCTGCACGCGCGTATCGTCGGAATAGAAGGCCAGTCGCGACGGGCGAAACAATTGCAGGGGATCGACGAGATAGGTGAGCACCGCCGCGCCCAGCACGCAGGCGATGCTGGCGAGCAGAAGACGTCTCAGATGTGTGAAATTGCCCTGCATCAGAACCGGAAATAGATGAATTCGCTGTGGCTCTGGATGCCGAGAATCCCGAGAGCGAGCACCAGCGACGCGCCGTAGAGAAACAGCGGCCGCATCCGCCCTGCTGGCAGGGCCTCGCCGACCCTGCGGTTGTCGTGATCGTATCCCATGATTCCTTGCGTGTTCGGCACCAGCCACACCAGCGCGCCGTAGATCGACACCAGAACCAAGGCGGCGACCTCCTCGCGGCCGAGGACGATATTCGACGGATCGGCCATCGCGTGGAGCACGCGCAGTGCCCAAGTAACGCTCTCGGCGCGGAAGAAAACCCAGGCCACGACGACGGCGAGGAACGTCAGCACGGCTCCGACGATGCGGACCGGGCGCACGAGCAACGTCGGGACGTTGGGCACCAGCGCGTTGAAGGCATGATTGACGCAGAGATAAGCGCCATGCAGCGCGCCCCAGGCGACAAAAGTCCAGGCCGCGCCGTGCCAGAGCCCGCCGAGCAGCATCGTGATCATCAGATTGACGTAGCGCAGCACGCGGCCGCGGCGATTGCCGCCGAGCGAGATGTAGAGATAGTCGCGCAGGAACTGCGACAAGGTCATGTGCCAGCGGCGCCAGAACTCGACGATGCTGGTGGCCTTGTAGGGCGAATTGAAATTCACCGGCAGGAAGATGCCGAACATCAGCGATATCCCGATCGCCATGTCGGAGTAGCCGGAGAAGTCGAAATAGAGCTGGAACGTGTAGGCGAGCGCACCGCACCAGGCCTGATCAAAGCTCGGCGAGCGCGCCTCGAAGGCGAGCGCCACCAGGGGCTGGATGCCGTCGGCAAGGCAGGTCTTCTTGAACAGGCCGATCGCGAAGATGACGATTCCGCACAGGATCAGGTGCGCGTCCGGATACTTGGTCTCCTTCCGCTCGAATTGCGGGATCATGTCCTTGTGGTGGAGGATCGGCCCCGCGATCAGGTGCGGAAAATACGTCACAAACAGCGCATAGTGCGGCAAGGCGTAACGCGCGACCTGGCCACGATACGCATCCACCAGGAACGCGATCTGCGTGAAGGTGTAGAAGGAGATGCCGACCGGCAGCAGGATGTGGACCGCGACATGCATGCCGGCGAGCGCATTGATGTTCTCGGCGACGAAGCCGGCATATTTGAAGATGCCGAGCACGAGGAGGTCGCCGACGACGCCGAGCGCGAGCGCCGCCTTTCGTTGCACTGGGGCGAGCTCCGCCGCGATCAGGAGATAGCCGACGCCGTAGTTGAAGGCGATCGAGATCAGCAGCAGGGCCACGAACTGCCAGCTGCCGATGGCGTAGAAGGCGAGCGAGGCCAGCGCCAGCCAGATCACCGGCGCCAGATTGCTGCGCCGCCCGAGCCAGAAATAGCCGGCCAGCACGGCCGGCAGGAACAGCAGGATGAACGGGTAGGAATTGAACAGCATCAGGCTGGACCGGCGGCGGGGATATCGCCCCTAAAGCATACAAGGGGGCGATCAACAACCCGGCGACTTGGCGCAGTCCTTGGCGCAGCGGCGCTGGCAATTCGCGGAATCGGGACGATATAAGGTGGAACACGGCGAGCGATGCGGCGCGCCTTTCTTCTCCCTCTCCCCGTTCTTACGGGGAGAGGTAAAGAGGGAGCGCAGCGCGAGTACGAGATGATGAGGACCGAGTGACACAAGCCAAGAGACCTTCCCAGCCCCCCGTCGCCCCGCGCCGGCCGCATTCCTTCACGCGGCACGGCATCACCGTGACCGACGATTATGCCTGGCTGAAGGACGAGAAATGGCAGGAGGTGCTGCGCGATCCCGCCGTGCTCGATCCCGACATCCGCAAATATCTCGATGAAGAGAACGGCTACACCGAGAGCCTGCTCGGCCACACCTCGTCCCTACAGAAGACGCTGGTGCGCGAGATGCGCGGACGGATCAAGGAGGACGATTCCAGCGTGCCCTCGCCCGACGGGCCGTTCGCCTATTTCCGCAGGTTTCGCGAGGGCGGGCAGCACGAATTGTTCGGCCGCATGCCGCGCGACGGCGGCGAGGGCCATATCGTGCTCGACGGCGATGCGCTCGCGAAAGACCACAAATATTTCAAGTTCGGCGGCAGCCGCCACTCGAACGATCACAAGCTGCAAGCCTGGAGCGCGGACACCAAGGGCTCGGAATATTTTTCCATCCGCGTCCGCGACTGGGCCACGGGCAAGGATCTTGACGATTTGGTCGAGGAAACCGACGGCGGCATCGTCTGGAGCAAGGACTGCAAGAGCTTCTTCTATGTGAAGCTCGACGACAACCATCGCCCGATGCAGGTGTGGCAGCACAAGCTCGGCACCAGGCAGGCCGACGACACGCTCGTCTACGAGGAGCAGGATTCCGGCTGGTTCACCCATCTGCATGAGAGCACCAGCGGCCGCTTCTGCGTGATCGCGGGCGGCGATCACGAGACCTCGGAGCAGCGGCTGATCGATCTCGCTCACCCCGAAGCGCCGCCGCGGCTGGTCGCGGCGCGCGAGGACGGCGTGCAATATTCGCTGGCCGACCGTGGCGAAGAGCTCTTCATCCTCACCAATGCCGACGACGCCATCGATTTCAAGATCGTCACCGCGCCGCTTGGCGCACCCGAGCGCAAGAACTGGCGCGACCTGATCCCGTATCGTCCCGGCGTCTACATCATCGACCTCGATCTCTATGCCGGCCATCTGGTGCGGCTGGAGCGCGCCAATGCGCTGCCGTCGGTCGTGATCCGCGATCTCGCGACCAGGAACGAGCACGCCATCGCCTTCGACGAGGCGGCCTATTCGCTCGATACGATGGGCTCCTACGAATTCGAGACGACGAATTTGCGCTTCGCCTATTCGTCGATGACGACGCCGTCGGAAGTCTACGATTACGACATGGTCAAGCGTACGCGCACCTTGCGCAAGCGCCAGGAAATCCCGTCCGGCCACGATGCGGCCGACTATGTCACCACGCGCATCATGGCCAAGGCGCATGACGGCGCCGAGGTGCCGGTGTCGATCCTCTATCGCCGCGGGCTGAAGCTCGACGGCTCGGCGCCGCTGCTGCTCTACGGCTACGGCTCCTACGGCATGGCGATGCCGGCCTCGTTCAACGCCAACCGCCTCTCGCTGGTCGACCGCGGTTTTGTCTACGCCATCGCCCATATCCGCGGCGGCGCCGACAAGGGCTGGGGCTGGTATCTCGACGGCAAGCGCGAGAAGAAGACCAACTCGTTCGACGATTTCGCCGCCAGCGCCCGCGCACTGATCGATGCGAAATACACCAGCGCAAAACGCATCGTCGGCCATGGCGGCTCGGCCGGCGGCATGCTGATGGGCGCGGTGGCAAACCGCGCCGGCGAGCTGTTCGCGGGCATCGTCGCCGAAGTGCCGTTCGTCGACGTGCTCAACACCATGCTCGACGACACACTGCCGCTGACGCCGCCGGAATGGCCGGAATGGGGCAACCCGATCGAGAGCGAAAAGGATTTTCGCACCATACTGTCGTATTCGCCCTACGACAATGTCGCGGCGAAGGAGTATCCGGCGATTTTGGCGATGGGCGGCCTGACCGATCCGCGCGTGACCTATTGGGAGCCCGCGAAATGGATCGCGCGCCTGCGCGCGACGATGAGCGGCGGCGGCCCGGTTCTCCTGCGGACCAACATGGGCGCGGGCCACGGCGGCGCATCGGGGCGGTTCGATCGGCTGGATGAAGTCGCGATTGTGTATGCGTTCGCGCTGTGGGCGGCTGGAATGGCGGAGGCGTGATCTTGTAGCCCGGATGGAGCGCAGCGAAATCCGGGATTCGTGCAGACGGCAAGACCGCCCCGGATTGCGCTGTGCTCCATCCGGGCTACGGGCCTCTCCCCGCACGCGGGGAGAGGCGAAGGAATTCGGCAGCTCTGTAGGGTGGGCAAAGGCGCATCGCGCCGTGCCCACCATCTTTCAGCAATTGCGACGAGAGCGGTGGGCACGCTTCCGCCTTCGCTCTTCGAGCTACGGCGGACAAGTCGCTTTGCCCGCCCTACGGCAGCTTAGCTGGTCAACTCTGCCTCACACCGCCCCATGCGCCTCGACATACAGCGCATACACCGAGTGGCTGCTCGCCATATAAAGCCGGTTGTTCTTCGGGCCGCCGAAGCAGAGGTTGGCGCAACGTTCGGGCAGCTTGATGAAGGCGAGCGGCTTGCCGTCCGCGTTGAACACCATCACGCCGTCGAGATCTTCCGACTTGCCCCTGAGCTGAAACACCCTGCGGCCGCCGATGTCGGTGGGCTCGGATTGTAGCGCGCCGTTGGAGCCCCAGCCGCACCAGAGATTGCCGTCGCGGTCGACGCGAAAACCGTCGAGCGAGGCCTGGTCGGCGGCATCGATCAGCTTGGTCTTGCCGCTCAAGCTGCCGTCGTCGCCGACATTGTAGCTCCAGATGCTGCGGTTGGGCGTGCCCTTCCATTCGACGATGTAGAGCTTCTTCTCGTCCGGCGAGAAGGCGAGGCCGTTGGGATTGACGAGGTCGGTGAGGACGGCACTGATCTTGCCGTCCTTGGCGATGCGATAGACGTTGGTGGTGGCCTGCTCGGACTTCTCCTTGTTGCCTTCCCACTCGCCGTTGATGCCGAACAGCGGATCGGTGAACCAGATGCTGTCGTCGGATTTCACCACGATGTCGTTCGGTGCGTTCAGTCGCTTGCCCTCGAACTTGTCGGCGAGCACGGTGATCTTGCCGTCCTTCTCGGTGCGGGTGATGCGGCGGGTGACGGAGTGCTCGCAGGTGACGAGGCGGCCCTGGCGGTCGCGCGCATTGCCGTTGGCGTAGTTGGCGTTGGCGCGGAACACGCTGGTCTGCCCGGTCTTCTCGTCGAACTTCATGATCCGGTTGTTGGGAATGTCGGAGAACAGGAGATAACCGCCCTCGGGGAAATAGGCGGGGCCTTCGGCCCACCGCATGCCAGTCGCGACCTGCTCGACCGTCGAGGAATAGAGCCGGTATTTTCCAAAGCTGGGATCGAGGATCTGGACGGCGGGGTCGGGGTAGCGCTGGTAGGGCGTGAACGGAAACGACTGGGCACCGGCGGCGCGGGCCAGAAGTGCGGAAGCCGCCGTCGCACCGGCGCCGGCCATGAGACTACGTCGCGTGAAATTCATAACAATCCTCCCTGCTCGATAAAAGGCCGGCGCTTGATGCGCCGGCTCGTTTCTTGACGTGACTTAGCTTCGGCCTAGCGGCCGTTCTTCTTCCGCCATTCCGCGAAGTCGGTGAGCGTCTGCGGATCGGTGGCGGGATAGAGCCCAAAAATGCCGCGGCCGTTGCCGACTTCCTCGGTGACGAAATCCTCGAACGCCGTCATCTCAAAGGTTTCGTTCGCGATCTCGTCGGCGAGATGCGCGGGGATCACGATGACGCCGTCGCTGTCGCCGAGAATGACGTCGCCCGGAAATACCGGCGCATCGCCACAACCGATCGGTACGTTGATCTCGATCGCCTGGTGCAGCGTGAGGTTCGTCGGCGCCGAGGGGCGATGGTGATAGGCGGGGATGCCGAGCTTTGCGATCTCGGCGGAATCGCGAAAGCCGCCATCGGTGACGACGCCGGCGACGCCGCGCTTCATCAATCTCGTCACCAGGATCGCGCCGGCAGAGGCCGCGCGCGCGTCCTTGCGGCTGTCCATCACCAGCACGCTGCCGGGCGGACAATCCTCGATCGCCTTGCGCTGCGGGTGGGAACGGTCCTTGAAGACGTCGATGGTGTTGAGGTCCTCGCGCGCCGGCATGTAGCGCAGCGTGAAGGCCTCGCCGACCATGGTCGGCTGGTCGGCACCTAAGGGGTGCACATCCTGGATCATCTGGATGCGCAGGCCGCGCTTGAACAACGCGGTGGCGACGGTGGCGGTGGAGACGGATTTGAGTTTTGTGCGGGTGGCTTCGGTGAGTTTGGACATCTCGTACTCTCTCATCTTCGTCATTCCGGGATGCGCCGGAACGGCGCAGGCCCGGAATCCATACTCACGATCGTGGTTATGGATTCCGGGCTCGCCGCTTCGCGGCGCCCCGGAATGACAGGTTGCTAGTAGATTGACGGCTCGCCGATCGGCGCGCCGAAATCGGTTTCCAGGAAGTCGAAGTCGCAGCCGTCGTTGGCCTGCTTGATGTGTTTGGTGAACATCCAGCCGTAGCCGCGCTCGAAGCGGCGCTCGGGCTGCTTCCAGGCGGCGCGGCGCTTGTCGAGCTCGGCTTCGGACACATCGAGGTTGATAGTGCGCGCTGCGACGTCGAGCGTGATGCGGTCGCCATTCCGCACCAGCGCCAGCGGGCCGCCGACATAGGATTCGGGCGCAACGTGCAAAATGCAGGCGCCATAGCTGGTGCCGCTCATGCGCGCGTCCGAGATCCGCACCATGTCGCGCACGCCCTTCTTCACGAGTTTTGTCGGGATCGGCAGCATGCCCCATTCCGGCATGCCCGGCCCGCCCTGCGGCCCTGCATTGCGGAGGATGAGGATGTGATCCTCGGTGACATCCAGGTTGGGGTCGTCGACCGCCTTCTTCATCGCGGGATAGTCGTCGAACACCAGCGCCGGCCCGGTGTGCTTGAGGAAGCGCGGCGCGCAGGCGCTCGGCTTTATGACGCAGCCGTCGGGCGCGAGATTGCCCTTGAGCACGGCGAGCGCGCCCTCCTTGTAGATGGGATTGTCGACCGAACGGATCACGTCGTCATTGTGGACCTCGGCGCCCTCGATGTTCTCGCCAACAGTCTTGCCGGTGACCGTGACGCAGTCGAGATGCAGGTGCTGCTTGATCTCGCCCATCAGCGCCGGCAGGCCACCGGCATAGAAGAAATCCTCCATCAGATAGGCATCGCCGCTCGGGCGGACGTTGGCGATGACAGGCACCTTGCGGCTCGCGATCTCGAAATCATCGAGGCCGATGTCGAGGCCGGCGCGGCGGGCCTGCGCGATCAGATGGATGATCGCGTTGGTCGAGCAGCCCATCGCCATGGCGACCGCAATCGCATTCTCGAACGCCTTGCGGGTCTGGATCGTCTTCGGCGTCAAATCCTCCCACACCATCTCGACGATGCGGCGGCCGCATTCGCTGGCCATGCGGATGTGGTTGGCATCCGCGGCGGGAATCGAGGAGGCGCCGGGCAGCGTCATGCCGATGGCTTCCGCAATCGCAGTCATGGTCGAGGCCGTACCCATGGTCATGCAGGTGCCGTAGCTGCGGGCAATGCCGGCTTCGATGTCGAGCCAGTCCTTGTCGGAGATTTTTCCGGCGCGCCGCTCGTCCCAGTATTTCCAGCCGTCGGAGCCGGAGCCGAGCGTCTTGCCCTTCCAATTGCCGCGCAGCATCGGACCCGCGGGCAGATAGATCGCCGGGATGTTCATCGAGGTCGCGCCCAAGAGCAGCGCCGGTGTGGTCTTGTCGCAGCCGCCCATCAGCACCACGCCGTCGACGGGATGGCTGCGCAACAGCTCCTCCGCGTCCATCGCCAGAAGATTGCGGTAGAGCATCGTGGTCGGCTTCAGCAGCGATTCCGACAGCGACAGCGCCGGCAGCTCGATCGGCAAGCCGCCCGCCATCAGGATGCCGCGCTTGACGTCGTCGACGCGCGACTTGAAGTGCATGTGGCAGGGCTGCGCGTCCGACCAGGTGTTGAGGATCGCGATGATCGGGCGGTCCTTCCACTCCTCCGGGGCGTAGCCCATCTGCATGGTGCGGGAGCGGTGGCCGAAAGAGCGGAGGTCGTCGGGCGCGAACCAGCGCGCGCTGCGGAGCTGGTCGGGCGTGATTTTCTTCTTGGTCATGATTGGGTGCCCCATTTCTGCACGGTGTTCCGCTCGATGGCGCGGAAGATCAGGTTCTCGACAAAAAGCCCGATGATAATCACCGTCAAGAGGCCCGCGAACACTGCGGGTATGTCGAGGAGGTTGCGGTTCTCGAAGATGAACCAGCCGAGCCCGCCTTGCCCCGAGGAGACGCCGAACACCAGCTCGGCCGCGAT
Organism: Bradyrhizobium sp. 613_E4_N2_2; assembly: GCF_052075995.1. Taxonomy (NCBI): domain Bacteria; kingdom Pseudomonadati; phylum Pseudomonadota; class Alphaproteobacteria; order Hyphomicrobiales; family Nitrobacteraceae; genus Bradyrhizobium; species Bradyrhizobium sp. 613_E4_N2_2. Next base: position 530,152 of record NZ_CP197234.1, on the reverse strand, counting down.
CAGCGTGCGCCAGGCAAAGGCCCAGCCGATCTTGAGGCCGGTGAGGATCGAGCCGAACGCCGCCGGGATCAGGATTTTCGCGACATAAGGCAGCCCGCGCAGGCCGTAATTGCGCCCGACCATGCGCAGCGTGTTGGACACGCTCTTGAAGCCGGAATGGGTGTTGAGCGCGACCGGCCACAGCACCGAATGGATTAGCACGAAGACGAGGCTGCCATTGCCGAGCCCGAACCAGATCAAGGCGAGCGGCAACAGCGCGATCGCCGGCAACGGGTTGAACATCGCCGTGACCGTTTCGAGGAAATCGGTGCCGATCCGCGTCGAGATGGCGAGCACGGTGAAGATCGCGGCGAGCACGATGCCGGCCGAATAGCCCATGAAAAGGACTTTCAGCGAAGCCCAGGCGCGCATCGGAATGGTGCCGTCTTTCACGCGGTCCCAAAGCGTCACGATGGTGTCGTGCAGCGTTGGAAACAGCAGCGGATTGTCGAGGGCGACGCCGTAGGCCTCCCAGACCGCCGCCAGGAACAGGATGATGACGGTCTTGCGGACAAAACCGTCGTTCCACAACAGCTCCGGCACGCTCAGCTTGCGCTCGACCTCGCCCGCACCGCCGGTCGCGGCGACCGACGCGTCACGCAACAATATTCTCGCTTCGCCCATGACAGGCTCCCTCAATGCGCCGTGGCTTCGGCGGCGAACAGGAGATCGTGGATCTCCTTCTCCAGCCGGCCGGCGCTGCCGTCTCCATTCGAGACCTTGTCGACGTCGACCACCTCGGCCTTGACGCGGCCGGGATGCGGCGACAGCAGCAGGATGCGGTTGCCGATGCGGATCGCTTCCGCGATGGAGTGCGTCACGAACAGCACCGTGAATTTGGTCTCGCTCCAGAGCTGAAGCAGCTCGTCCTGGCAGGTGCGCCGCGTCAGCGCGTCGAGCGCGGCGAACGGCTCGTCCATCAGCAGGATATCGGGCTCCATCGCCATGCCGCGCGCGATCGCAACGCGCTGCTTCATGCCGCCGGACAGCGTGTGCGGATAGGCATCGACGACGCGGGTGAGGCCGACCTTCTCGATATAGGCCCGCGCGCGGGCCTCGGCGTCCTTGCGCGACAATTTTCGCGCGGTCAGCAACGGGAACATCACGTTTGCGAGCACGCTCTTCCAGGGCAGCAGCTGGTCGAACTCCTGGAAGATCATCATGCGGTCGGCGCCGGGACCATGGATCTCGCGATCGTTGATGCTCATCCGGCCTTCGCTCGGCATCATGTAGCCGCCGACGGCCTTGAGCAGGGTCGACTTGCCGCAGCCGGACGGCCCGAGCAGCACGAAGCGGTCGGACCTGTCGACAGTGAAGCTGACCCTTTCGGTGGCGGTGACGACCGCGCTGGAGGTCTTGTAGCGCAGCGTCACCCCGTTGACGTCGAGCAGCGCCATCAGTTGCCCTTCAGGTCGTGCGCGACGGGGAGATAATAGTCCGTCCAGGCCTTGGGCTGCATCTTCAGCGTGCCGGTCTTGTACAGATGAGCTGCGAATTTCATCGTGCCCTGCGGCTCGAGATTCCATTCCATCATGCCGGGCTCCTTCAGGAGATCGAGCAGCTCTTCCACCGAGGTTTTGTCGCCGGTGATCTCCTTGTAGATCTCGACCGCCTGCTTGGTGTCGCTGCGGATCAGATCCTGCGCTTCCTTGGTGGCATCGCGCACCGCCTGGATGATCTTCGGATTGGCGTCGGCGAATTTCGTCGTGGTGAAGAACTGCGCCTGGCTCAGCGGACCGCCCATCACGTCAGGCGAATTCAGCACGACATGCGCGCCCGGCACGTTCTTCAGCTCGAGGAAGGTGAAAGGCGGGATCGAGAAGTGGGTGTGGACCTCGTGCTTCGAATTGGACAGCGCCGCATAGGCGTCGGGATGGCCAAGCTGCACGGTGTTGGCGTCCAGCTTCGACCATTGGTCGGCACCAAAGGCCTCGGCGGCCGCGATCTGAAGCACGATCGCCTGGGTCGAGACTTTTACGGTCGGCACCGCGATCTTGTCGCTCGGACCAAAATCCTTGATCGACTTGATGTTGGCGTCGCGGCTGATCAGCGTCATCGGCTGCGCCGAGGTCGCGACGATGCCCTTCACGCCGCCGCGGGTGCGGTCCCACAGCAAAAGAAGATTGCCGGTGCCGGTGTTGAGGATGTCGACGCCGCCGGCGAGCAGCGCATCGGTCTGCGCGCCGCCGCCGGAAAAGGTTACCCATTTGGTGGTGACGCCGGGTACGCCGAGCGAAGCTGCGTGCTTCTCGATCAGCTTCTGCTTTTCCATGATGTGGCTCGGCATGTAGAAAATGCCGGGCTGGCGCGACAGCGAGATCTCGGATTTCTGCTGCGCATGCGCCGCGGATACCGGCAGGACCGTTGCGGCGATCAGGGCGGCAGCCGCAAGCTTGCTACGAAGATGCTTGATCATTGTTGTGTGTTTCCTCCGGCCAGCGTCGAGCTGCGTTGACCCTACTGATGCACTAATATATTAGTGCATCAAAGGCAAGCCCGCGGGACCCGCCATGGAAGCAACCGATACCGCGCCGCGCGCGGCACGACCCGCCCGGCTCGATCGCGCCCGCCAGGCCGCGCCGCAGGTGTTCGAGCGGCTGCGCAATGCGATCATCGCCCTGGAGCTGCCGCCGGGCGCGCCCCTGTCACGCGCCGAGCTTGCCGGCCAGTTCGGCGTCAGCTCGACACCGGTGCGCGATGCGCTGATGCGGCTGGAGGAGGAAGGGCTCGTCGACGTGTTTCCGCAGCACGCGACCGTGGTCAGCCGGGTCGACGTCGGCCGCGCCGAGCAGGCACATTTCCTGCGCCAGGCGCTGGAGCTCGAAATCGTCCGGATGCTCGCGGAACAGCATGACCAGGCCCTGGTCATCCGCCTTGACCACGCGGTCGCGCTCCAGCAGCAATTCGCCAAGGCCGGGGACTTCGAGAGCTTCATCGCCGGCGACAACGATTTTCACGCGCAGCTCTACGCCGCCGCCGGAAAGCAAGACCTGTGGACGCTGGTGCGCAGCCGCAGCGGGCATATCGACCGGCTGCGCCGGCTGCATCTGCCCTCGCCCGGCAAGGCCCAGAACATCGTCCGCCACCACAAGCTGATCACGCGCGCGATCGAGGCCGGAGACGCCGACGCCGCGCAGCAGCATCTGCGCAAGCACCTGTCGGGCACGCTCAGCGAGCTCGACAAGATCCGGAGCCACCATCCCGAATACCTGACCGATTAGGCCCGCGACACGATCCGGGCGTGCGTCAGGGACCGCATGTGCACGTAAGCATGCATATGGCCGACCTCGCCGAAATCGCGCGAGGCGGACAAGGTGTCGGCCGCGAAGTGCTTGCAGGCCGGACGGAAACCGCGCAACAATTTCGCATTTGATGCTTTGATTTGGGGTCGCTGGAACGTCCCATCCGGCCCGGAGGGTTTCAGACGTGGCCAACATCCTGATTGTGGATGACGACCCGGCCGTGCAGATCACGATCCGGCTGATCCTGGAGAGGGCCGGCCATCACGTCACCGCCGCCGGCGACGGCCACACGGGGCTTGCGCTGTTCGAGGCGAGCCGGTTCGACCTCCTGTTCCTCGACATATTCATGCCTGGCATGGACGGACTGGAGACGATGCGCCACATCCGGGTGCTGCAGCCGGCCCTTCCGATCATCGTCATTTCCGGCCGCGCCGTCGCCCCGGACGCGTATGCCGAGCCGGACTTTCTGAAGATGGCGACCAAGCTCGGCGCGGTCGCAAGTCTGCAGAAGCCGTTCCGGCCGGACGCCCTGCTCGCCGCTGTCGACGGCTGCCTCCCATCCGCGCCACAAGCCAATGCCGCCTCCGGCAGCCGATGACGGGGCGATCCATGTTGCAGCGTAGCAGGACATTCGGGACCGCTCGCGACGCGGCGCGAAGGCCGATATGACCCTCGCGACCCGGCTGGCCATCGCAATGATCCTGCTGGTCGCGGCTGCGGTCGCCGCTGTCGGATGGCTGAGCCATTACAGCCTGGAACAAGCGTTCCTGCCGCGCGTGCTCGACCGTATCGAGGGCCACTCGCGGCTCCTGGCCTCGCAACTCGAAGCGCATGTGAACGGCGCTCGCGCCGACGTTGCGACGTTCCGCTCCCGTGCCGCCGCGCGCGGCATGATCGATGCCCATTTCAACGACGGGGTCGATCCGGTCGATCACCTCTCGGAGAAGACCTGGCGCGACCGCTTGCTGACGCGCCTCGTGGCCGACGTCGGCGCCAACCCGGCCTACGCAAAATTCCGCATCATCGGTGCCGACGGCGTCGAGTATCTGCGCGTCGACCGCTCCGGCCCGAACGGAGCGGTGCGTGCGGTTCCCGACGATGCCTTGCAGAACAAGGGCGAGCGCTCCTTCTTCCAGGCGGCGATCAAGCTGGCAGAAGACCAGGTCAGCGTCTCCCCGGTCGAACTGGACGTCGACGACGGCGTGGTTCAGATGCCCTATGTTCCGACCTTGCGCGTCGCGGCGCCCCTGTTTGGGTCCGATCACCGGCTGTTCGGCATCGTCGTCGTCAATGTCGACATGCGCCAGGTGTTCGACCGTATCAGGATATCGATCCGGAACGGTGAAGCGGTCTATGTGGTCGGCCGTAACGGCGATTATCTCGTGCATCCGGATCGCACCCGCGAGTTCGGTTCGCAACTGGGGACACCAACACGCTGGCAGGACGACTTCCCCCATTTCGCAGCCATCACCGGATCGACGCTGGGTGCGACCCAGGTCGTGCCGGGCAGTGACGGCAAGCCGAGCGGCACCGCGATCGCGCCCGCAATCCTGGCCGAGGACCAGTGGGTCGGTGTCATCCGCGTCGTGCCCAACGCCGTCTTCATGGCGCCGGCCGTCACCATCGAGAAATCGACCATCACGATCGGCCTCATCGCGGTGCTGGTCGCCGCCATACTGGCCGTGCTGCTGGCGCGGTCGTTGACCCGGCCGATCGGGCAGCTCACTGCGGCGGTCGAGTGGCTCGGTCGGGACAATTCCATCAGAATTCCAACCGACGCCCCCGGCGAGACTGGTGTGCTGGCGCGGGCATTTGCCCGTTTGATCGATGAAATGCGGGCGAAGACGGCAGCGCTGGAGCATGAGGTCGAGGAGCGGCGGCGCACCGAGGCCGCGCGCGACCAGCTCGCCGTCCGCGAACGCCTGTTCAGCGCGGCGGTCGAATCCTCCGACGATTCGATCGTCATGCAGACGCTCGACGGCATCATCATCGGCTGGAATGCGGCGGCCGAGCGCCTCTACGGCTATACGGCCGAGGAAGCGGTCGGACAGCCGACCTTGATCCTCCTGCCACCCGATCGCCGCGAAGAGGGCAAGGACTATCTGCGGCGGATTGCGACGGGCGAGCGGATCGAGCACTTCGAAACGGTGCGCCTGCGCAAGGACGGCAGTCCGGTCGAAATCTCGGTGAGCCTGTCACCGATCAGGGACGATTCAGGCGAGATCATCGGCGCGTCCGGCACGGCGCGCCGCCTGACCGATGCGCGACGGACCGAGCGCGCGCTGCAACAGCAGATCGAGGAACGGCGGCAGCTGTTCGACGCCTCGGAAGATCTGATCATGATCATGGATTCGCGGGGCCATATCGTGCAGGTCAGCCCGAGCAGCCAGGCCGTGCTCGGCTACCCGCCGGACGAGATGATCGGCCGCAGCGGCGTCGATTTCATCCATCCCGCGCATCTCGAGCAATCCCGCGAGGAGATGCGCGCGCTCCGGCGCGGCGGGCACCCCAGGCTCGCCGACACCCGCTGCATCCACAAGGACGGACGCGAGGTCTGGCTGTCCTGGCTCGGCAACTGGTCAGATCAGGCCAAACGCTTCTTCTTCGTCGGACGCGACATGACCGAGGCGAGGCGCGCGGAAGAGTCCTTGCGCGAAAGCGAGCTGCTCGCGCGCAATATCGTCGAGACCGCGCTCGACGCCTTCGTCCAGACCGACGAGCGCAGCACCATCCTGAACTGGAGCTCGCGGGCCGAGGAGCTGTTCGGCTGGCGGCGCGACGAAGCGCTGGGCAGGAATGGGGTCGACCTCATCGTCGCCGAGAGCGAGCGGGAGCGGGTCAAGGCCGGCCTCGCGCGCTTCCTCGAGTCCCAGGACGGCCAGACGCTCAACCGCCGCCGCGAGCTCGCGGTTCGCCGTCGCGACGGCAAGGAATTCAGGGCCGAGCTGAGCGTCACGGCGCTGAAACGCCGCGAAGGCATTCTGTTCAACGTGTTCTACCGCGACCTCACCGACAAGATCGCGTCCGAGGAGCGCATCCGCCACGCCGACAAGATGGAGGCGGTCGGCCAGCTCACCGGCGGCGTGGCGCATGACTTCAACAACATCCTCACCGTCATCACCGGGACGATCGAGATCCTGGCCGACGCGGTGGCGAAGGAGCCGGAGCTTGCGGCGATCACGAAGATGATCGACGAGGCCGCCGGGCGCGGCGCCGAGCTGACCCAGCACCTGCTCGCCTTCGCGCGCAAGCAGCCGCTGCAGCCGCGCGAGGTCGACATCAACGCGCTGATCATCGACACCGCAAAGCTGTTACGCCCGACGCTGGGCGAGCAGATCCAGATCGAATCGGTGTTCGAGGACGAGAGCTGCGTCGCGATCGTCGACCCCAACCAGCTCACCACCGCGATCCTCAACCTCGCGCTCAATGCCCGCGACGCCATGCCCGGCGGCGGCAAGCTGATCGTGGAGACGGGCGCCGCCTATCTCGACGAGGTCTATGCCAGCGTCAACGACGTCAGGCCCGGACACTATGTGCTGATCGCCGTGAGCGACACCGGCACGGGCATTCCTGCGCACATGCTGGCCCGGGTGTTCGATCCGTTCTTCACCTCGAAGGGACCGGGCAAGGGCACCGGGCTCGGGCTTTCGATGGTCTACGGCTTCATCAAGCAGTCCACGGGCCACATCAAGATCTACAGCGAGGAAGGCCACGGTACCACGATCAAGATGTATCTGCCGCCCGGCAAGACGGCCGCGGCCGTGGGCGAAGGCGTGACGCCGTCGACGATCGAGGGCGGACACGAGACGATCCTCGTGGTCGAGGACGACCGGCTGGTGCGCGACTACGTGCTGGCGCAGCTGCATTCGCTCGGCTACGTCACCTTGCAGGCCGCGAACGCAGCTGAGGCGCTCGCGATCGTCGCCACCGGCAAGCCGTTCGACCTGCTGTTCAGCGACGTCATCATGCCCGGCAAGTTGAACGGACGGCAGCTTGCCGACGAGGTGTCGAAGACGCGTCCGGACCTCAGGGTGGTCTACACCTCAGGCTATACGGAGAACGCGATCATCCATCACGGCCGGCTGGATTTAGGCGTGCTGCTGCTGGCAAAGCCGTATCGCAAATCCGATCTGGCGCGGATCATCCGCAAGGCGCTGAGCAGTTGAGGAACCGTGTCCCGGACAAGGCGCAGCGTGCAACGCTACGGCGCAGAGCCGGGACCCAGAACTGTCAGCCGTGACATTGGAGAGATGGGCCCCGGCTCAGCAGCGCATCATTGCATGACGCGCTGCGTCCGGGGCACGAGAGATGGCCAGTCGCGTTACGACGCGCGCTGGGCCGCGGTCATCACGATGCGGATCAGATCGGCGGCGTTGCGCGCCCCGAGCTTCTTCATGATGTTGGCGCGATGGTCCTCGATGGTGCGTGGGCTGATGCCGAGCGTGCGGCCGGCTTCTTTGTTGGACGCACCGGAAGCGAACTGCTCGAGCACCTCGCGTTCACGCCGCGTCAACGGCTCGCGTCCGGGGAAGTGCAGCGAAGAGAATTTCGGCGATACGCTCTCTGCCTGCCTGCGTGCATAGGCTCCGATCGCCTCGTCCAGCCGGCCGACGATCTCGCTGCCGCGGAACGGCTTTTCGATGAAATCGAGCGCGCCGCTCTTGATGGCGCCCACCGCCATCGAGATGTCGCCCTGCCCGGAGATCATGAAGATCGGCGCCGGATAATCTTCGCCCTGCAGTTCCTTCAGAATGTCGAGGCCCGACTTTCCGGGAATGTGCACGTCGAGCAGGATCGCAGCCGGCGTACGGTTCCGCGCGACGGAGAGCAGCGCTGCGCCGTCCGCAAAACAGATCACCTCATAACCCGCCGCCTTCAACACCATCGACAAGGTGTCGCGAACCGCAGGGTCGTCGTCGACCACGAAGATTTCACCACGAGAGGTTTGCTCGGCCATGTGCCACATCCAGTTGGCATTACGGACTCGCGTCCGCGCCAACCGTTATGGCGTTCGGCGCGGATTCGGCCCACCCGTATTTGTACGGGACATAGACTTAACGCACAAGTAGCGGCATTGCGCCTAATTGCAGGAGACGGAGAATATCCATGCTAAATTTGGCCGATACGCTGCCGCTGGTCGCAACATCCGAGGCCGACAGCCAACGATTGATCGCCGCCGACCTTCGCTTGCTGATCGCGCAGATCGAGACCAGTATGCGCCGGATCGCCGCAGCCATGGATCAAGAACACAGCAACGATCCGGAAGGTTCCGCCGACGTCTTCATACTCGACGACGTCACGCCGCGTTATGCCACCGCGAACGCCGCTCTGAACGCCTGCCGGGCAGGCCTCGGCCACGCCCTGCAATACCTGTCTGAATCCGGCAATCCGGCTTGAATTGCGACCGGCGCGGCGCAGTGCCCGCGTCCGATCGCATGGCAGCTCCGCGCCTCAGGCGCGGTGCCGTTCCACGATCGCGTCGGTAGCGACGCCACCCCAGGTGTGGATCGCCGGCAGCCCCATTGCGGTCTTGCCGAGATTGGCGAGACTGATCCGCAGGGCGGCGAGATCGAGCGGCTTCGGCAGGCCCTGGAGCTGGATCCCGACGGAACGAGCGAAGCTGCGGGCGGCGCTGCGGCGCTTGCCGTCCATACCGCTGATGACGATCACGTGGCCTGCGAATTTCGCGGCCACCATCTCGCGCAGCACGTCGATGCCGTCGCCATCCTCCAGCACGAGATCGAGCGTCACGCAGTCGAAGCGGGCGGCGCGGAGCTTCTCGATCGCCTCGGCGACGGACGGCGCCACCGTGACTTCATGGCCGGCCTGCTTGGCGGCGACCGTGATCAGGCTGCGCTGCGTGGCGTCGTCGTCGACCACCAGGAGCTGAAGCGCACGCCGCTCGGCGACGTCGGGCAGATTTGACGGGATGGGGGAGAGGGAACTTCGGGGCATTGCCGTATCCTGAGATTGAGACGGGCAATGTCTACACGGCTCGCGCTTAGGCCACGTAAAGCCGGTGCGGCGAATTCGTCCGGATGTTTTAGCAAATATGAACCAACGTCTCGGAAAGCGGCGACGGGGCGAGCGGGACGAGGCCTATTTGGCGATCACGCTGCCTCGTCACGGCCGCCGGCGGCGCCGCGCTTCTTGCGGTTCTTGCCGCGCAGGAACTGGATGTCCATTTCGGCGCCGTTGACGCGCACCAGCTCGCAACGGCGATAGGCGAGCCCGGTCGACGACAGCAGCAGGAAGAATTCCTTCAGGTTCAATCCCTGGATCGAGCCATCCACGGTGAGGATGGCATCGGTGTCGGAAATCGCATTGAGCTTGCAGTCGCGCCGCCACGTGCCGTCGATCGCCATGATGCAGACATCATAGCCACGACTGAACGTGACGCGCTCCGCGCCCTTGCCATCCTCTGCCATGCCTATCGTCCTGCCAACACCGCCATGCGCGGCGGCGCGGCGCCGGCGAGAGCCGGTTTGGCTGCCGCTGCACGCGGGTCGTTCGGCTTGTAGAGGCCGCGACGATCCGGGATCGGCCTGAACGTGTCGGTCAGTCCGACCACGGTTTCGGCTGCACCCAGCACAAGGAAGCCGTCTCCCTCGATCTGGCGGGCGAGGCGGTTGAAGATGTTGATCTTGGTGTCCTGGTCGAAATAGATCAGCACGTTGCGGCAGAAGATGACGTCAAAGGTGCCGAGCTGGGCAAAATCATGCAGCAGGTTGAGCTGCCGGTGCTGGATCATCGCGCGCAGCTCGGGATTGATCTGCCACGTCTCGCCGGTCTGCTTGAAATATTTCATCAGCATCTGGATCGGCAGGCCGCGCTGCACCTCGAACTGGCTGTAGATGCCGGCCTTGGCCTTCTCGAGCACCTCCTGCGACAGGTCGGTGGCGATGATCTCGACGCGCCAGCCGGGCAGGGCCGCGCCCATCTCCTTCAGGCACATCGCGAGCGAATAAGGCTCCTGCCCGGTCGAGCCGGCGGCGCACCAGATGCGCACGCTCCGTCGGCCGGCGCGCGCCTTGATGACCTCAGGCATGATGGTGTCGCGGAAATGATCGAACGGGACCTTGTCGCGGAAGAAGAAGGTCTCGTTGGTGGTCATGGCTTCGACCACGCTGGTGACGAGCGCGCTCGAGCCGCCCTGCAGCTTCTGCACGAGCTCGCCGATCCCGGACAGCCCGGCCTTGCGGGCGAGCGGCAACAGCCGGCTTTCAATCAGATATTGCTTGTCTGCGGACAGGTCGAGCCCGGAATGATCCCTCAGGAACTTACGCAGATACTCATACTCGGTCGGGGTCACGGATAGCCTCTCGGAAGCTGTACTGGGGACACTCTGGCTGAAGCGCTCGGGCCAGATACTCAGACCATGGCTTGTCCGACCGGGATCAAGCCGACTTCAGCGAACTTGTCGGCGATGATGTCTTTATCGAAGGGCTTCATAATGTACTCGTTGGCGCCGCCGCTGAGCGCCTGGGCGATATGAGCCACGTTGTTCTCGGTGGTGCAGAACACCACCTTCGGTTGGTCGCCGCCGGGCAGCCGGCGCATGTGGCCCATGAACTCGAAGCCGTCCATCACGGGCATGTTCCAGTCGAGCAGCACCGCATCGGGCAACTGCCGCTGGCAGATCTCCAGCGCCTTCGAGCCGTCCTCGGCCTCGGTGACTTCGAATTCCAGGCCTTCCAGGATCCGGCGTGCGATCTTTCGCACGACGCTGGAATCATCGACCACCAAACATGTCTTCATTTTGGTTCTCCGGCTTCGATGTTTCGGTTAGCTCAGGCAGCCATTTGCACTTCGGTTTTAAGCTCGAGGACGCGATCGACGTCGAGGACGACCATGAGCTGGCCGTCGAGGCGGTGGACGCCGCCGGCGAGCTTCGCCATGCGGGGGTCGAGGTTGACGGGGTTCTCTTCCATGCCGGCCTCGGCGAGCCGCAGCACTTCGCCGATCTGGTCGATCAGGAGGCCGTAGGATTCACCGCGCAGGTCGACGCCGACCGCCATCGGGGTCTTGCCGTCCTCGGGCTTGGGCAAGCCGAGCCGGGCGCGCATGTCGACCACGGTGACGATGCGGCCGCGCAGGTTCAGCACCCCCGCGATCTCGCGCGAGGACAGCGGAACGCGGGTGACGCGCTCGGGCATGAACACGTCCTGCACGCGGGAGATCGGCAGGCCGAACAGCTGGCCGCCGATCATCGCGGTGACGTATTCGACCATGGCGCCTTCGCCGATCTGCGTCTTCTTGTTGCTCATAGCGGTATCTCCTGATCCCCAGTGCCGTTACGCCGCTGCCCGGCTCAGCTCGGAGGCGCCGGCGGCGCCCGCGGTCTGTTCCTTCAGCGCCGCGATCAGACCGGGACGGTCGAACTTGGCGACATAGTCGTGGAAGCCGGCCTGACGGCCGCGCTCGATCGCCGCCGGCGACACCAGCGCGGACAGGCCGATGATCGGCATCGCGCCCAGATTGGTGTCGGAGCGGATCACTTCGGCGAACTCGAACCCGTTCATGTCGGGCATCTCGATGTCGGTCAGGACCACGTCGAAGCTCTGCGCACGCAGCGCAGCCAGGCCCTCCTGCGCGGTCGGCGCGGTGCGGACGCGGTAGCCGGCCGCCTTCAGCACGGGTGCCAGCATGTTGCGGAAGAACGCCGAGTCGTCGACCAGCAACACCGACTGCGAGTGCTGCGACGGCTTCATCTCCTTGCGGGTGAACCAGTCGGCGAACGCCATCGGCAGGAAGTGGCCGACGTCGATCACTTCGGTGGCCTGGCCCTTGATCACGGCCGAGCCGAGGATGCCGGAGGCGGAGCCGCCGACCTCGATGTTGAGCCGTTCCTCGACGATGTCGATGATCTCGTCGACGACGAGGCCCATGGAGCGGCCGTCGTCCGCAAACACCAGGATCGGCTGGGCGCCCTGGCTGGCGATGGTGACGCTCTCCATGGCGACGAGCGGCATCAGCTGCTCGCGGTACTGCACCATGTAGCGGCCGTTGCTGAACTCGATCTTGTCGGCCGGCAGCTCCTCCAGGCGGGTGACGAGCCCGAGCGGGACCGCCTTGGGCTGGCTGGAGCCAGCGCGGAAGACGAGCAGCGAGGTGGTCTGCTCGCCCGATCCGATGTGATGCGCGCCGTTCTCGTCGCCCATGTCATGGGCCGAGGAGCCGGCAGCACCCAGCGCCTTGGCAATGCCGTTGGGATCGATGATCATGATGACAGCGCCATCGCCCAGAATGGTGTTGCCGGAGAACATGTCGATGTGACGCAACTTCGTCGACATCGGCTTCACGACGATCTCTTCGGTGTGGAACACGCCGTCGACGACGATGCCAAAGGTCTGGCTGCCGACTTGCGTGACCACGATAAAGCCGTTCTCGGGATCGCTGGCGGCGCCGTCGTCGATCTTCAAGAGCTTCTTGAGGTGGATCAGCGGCAAGAGCTTGTTGCGCAACCTGAGGACAGCGGTGTCCTTGATGCGCTCGATGCGGTGCTCGCTGTTGGCCCGCGCACGGACGAGCTCGACCACCGAGAGCTGCGGGATCGCGAAGCGGTCGCCGGCGGCTTCGACGATCAGCGCCGAGACGATGGCCAAGGTCAGCGGGATCTTGATGGTGACGGAGGAACCCTCGCCGGCCACCGACTTGATGTCGATGGTGCCGCCGATCTGGTCGATATTGGTGCGCACCACGTCCATGCCGACGCCGCGGCCGGAGACCGAGGTGATGGCGGCCGCGGTGGAGAAGCCGGGCGCGAAGATGAACTTGTGGATCTGGGCTTCGCTCATCTTCTCGAGCTCGGCCTCGGTGACGAGACCGGAGGAGATCGCCTTGGCCTTGATCCTCTCGGTGTTGAGGCCTCTTCCGTTGTCGGCGATGCAGATGATGATGTGGCCGCCCTCGTGATAGGCGGACAGGCGGATGGTGCCCTGCTCGCCCTTACCGGACGCGAGCCGCTCGGCGGGGGTCTCCAGGCCGTGGTCGGCGGAGTTGCGCACCATGTGGGTGAGCGGGTCCTTGATCAAATCGAGCACCTGGCGGTCGAGCTCGGTGTCGGCGCCGTGCATCTCCAGCTCGATCTGCTTGCCGAGTTCGCTCGACAGGTCCCGGACGATGCGGGGCAGCTTCTGCCAGGCATTGCCGATCGGCTGCATGCGCGTCTTCATGACGCCTTCCTGCAGCTCGGCGGTGACGTTGGACAGGCGCTGCAACGGCACCTTGAACTCGGTGTCCTCGTTGCGGCGGGAGATCTCCAGCAGCTGGTTGCGGGTCAGGACCAGCTCGGAGACCATGGTCATCAGATGCTCCAGCGTATCCACGTTGACGCGGATCGACTGGTTGGCGATGCGGTCGCCCTCGGCGGCGCCCTCGTCGGCCATCGACTTCTTCGGCGCGACCTTTTCCTTGGCCGGCTTCGCAGCTTCCTTGGCGGCGGGCGCGGGAGCTTCAGCAGCCGGCGCGGGCTCGGCCTTGACGACGGGGGCCGGCGCTTCGATCGCGGTCTCGCGGAAGGCGCGCTCGAGCTCGTCGAGCGAGACTTCGCCCGGACGCAGCGGACGCTCCAGGGTCTGGTCGATCAGCGTGCCCTCGGTCATTTCTTTTTCTTTCGACGGTGCGGCCTTTGCTTCGACGGGAGTGGGAGCTTCCGGCACGAGCGGCGGTGCATCAGCAACAGCACCTGCGGCCATTGCCGCCATGCCCTGCTCGACCATCGCTTCCAGCTTGTCGATGAGATCGCGGTCGGTGCCCTCGGGCTCGGCTTCGGTCGCCTCCAGCCCGGCGAGGATCTCCTTGATGCGGTCGATCGAGGACAGGATCACCGTCACCGCGCCGGCCGTCACCGGCATGCCGTCACGGAATTTGCTCATCAGGGTCTCGCCGGCATGCGCCAGCGCTTCAAGCCGCGGCAGTCCGAGGAAGCCGCACGTGCCCTTGATGGTGTGGACCAGGCGGAAGATGTTATCCAGGATCTTGGCGTTATTCGGCTCCTGCTCGAACTTCACCAACTGATTGTCGACGGTGTCCAGGCTCTCGCTGGTCTCCGTCAAAAACTCCCGCAACAGATCATCCATGAGCTACGCCTTACTGAGCCGGACTTCGACGCCTGGGCCGCACCTGGAGTTCGGCGGAGGTCCGCGCCTGGATCGTTAGACAACCCCTTTCACGGTCCCGTTAATTTCAGCCTCCGTGCTAATACGGATATTGAAGACAAGTTTGCGCTTCGAGGCCTGCGATAGCGTCTTGCGACAAAAGCGGCGCCGCATCTCACGCGACAGACGCAATAGGTAAATGCTCCGATAACAACACGGCGACGTGCGCGAAAAATCCCGTCGGCGAAGGACGATATGCACGGGCCGCGCGAATTGAATCAAATCACGCGCAATCAGAATCGCTCACACCGCCGCCCGCTGCTCGCCTGCTCAATCCGCAACAGCTGCGCTTGCGGTAAACGAACGCTTATTTCGCGGCCGCCGCGATTGCTACCGCGCTAACCCAATTGCGGAGACAGCACGTTGCGCCGCGAGGCAATCCTTGATGGCAGCGAGTAACGCATCCGGTGTAAACGGCTTGCGAAGGCAACGCGCAGCGCCGAGCTCCAGCGCCATCCGGAGGAAGTCGGGTGCGGGCGCGTTCAAATTTGCGAACGCGTAGCCGGACATCGCGATCAGCGGAATGGCCGGCGCGCTCGTGAAAGATCCGGATCGACTCGAACCCGCGCATATGCGGCATCAAGATGTCGATCATCATCAGATCGACCTGTTCGTTCTCGAGAGCGCGGAGGCCGGCTTCTCCTCCGTCGGCAATCGTCACCCGGAAATGATTCCGCTGCAGATAGATCTCGATGGCCATGCACACCATCGGGTCGTCTTCGACGAGAATATGGTGCAGGTCTGCCGTCCCCGTTTGAGTTTCCCGTTTCGGCGATTCAAACATCAAACCGCGGGGCACGCCGCTCTCCCCTGGCTGGGGTCGAAACATTGATGGCCGCAAGCGTCAACGGTCCTGTCGGGAAATCAGGCGCAAGTGGTGCGACAGTCGCGGCGTCGCGAAGTCGCGCAGACCAGTCCCGGATGGCGAGAATGCCCGCTTGAGGGGAAGCCGCAGGTGCCGGCCGGCGTCCGATGGCGGCGCAGATGCGGTGCTAGCGGCTCATGACAGCCCTCTTGCCGCTTTTTCCTGCCGCCCGGCGCAAGACGGACACCCCTAATTAACGCGCGAATCAGCGTGCGTTTCTCAATTTCCGCCGCAAATGCCGCAGCCTGTCTGCCCCCCAACGGGTATATGGACGACACCACAACCCTTACAATATGTTTTGGTCGCCGTGCAACTGGATGACGCACAGGGCGCGGCGCCCGATCGTACCATCGAACGCGCCGGATTGACCTGCATGACCGCGAGCGGCCACCCGTCCAACCAGTTGCTGCAAATGCTCGGCGTGGCGGATTTCGATCTGCTGCGCCCCCATCTCGCGACAGTCGAAATGGTCAGGGAATCTGTCTTGGCCGAGGCAGGCGCCGCGCTGCGACATGTCTACTTCCCGCACGGCGGGTCCGTTTCGATCACGGTGGGTCTCTCCGAGGGACAGATGATCGAGGTCGCGATGCTGGGCCGCGACAGCGCCGTCGGCGCCGGCGCCGCCCTTGCCGACGGCATCGCTCCGACGGATGCCGCCGTGCTCTTCCCCGGGACTGCGTCCGTGCTCGAAATCGCGGCCTTCCGAGCGGTGGCGGCCGCAAGCGCGCAATTTCGCGGCCTGATGATCCGCCACGAGCAGGCGCTGCTCGCGCATGCGCAGCAATCGGTGCTGTGCAATACGGTGCACCCGGTCGAAGCGCGGCTGGCGCGCTGGCTCCTGCGTGCCCGCGACCTGTCCGACAGCAAGTTCCTTCCGCTGACACAGGAGACGCTGGCGCAGATGATGGGCGTACGGCGCAACGCGATTTCCCTCGTCGCAAATGCGCTCCAGCGCGCCGGCATCATTCACTACACCCGCGGCCAGATCGCGATCGTCGACGAGCACGCATTGGAGACGAGGTCCTGCGACTGCTATGCGGCGGTGAAGGGCTGCCACGCCCGCCTGCTGGGAGCCCCGCGGTGAAGATAGCCCGGCGCAACCGGCCTGCTGCATGCCGGTGTGCACACAGTGCAGCGGGGGCGCCATCGCAACCGGACATCTTGTCCCAATTGCCAATATATCCCGACGAGAACATGATCAAACTTATCCGTGCAGCGAGCAGCCCGTTCGCTTCGAGTTCGGGGGCTGACGAGACGGAGGCAGTCTTGGAAACGATGGCGCGCCCATCCAACGGTTTCCTGTCCGCACTGTCGGCGGAGGATTACGAATTAGTCCGCCCGCATTTGCGCATGATCGATCTGCCGCACGAAGCGATCCTGGTGGAGACCGGCGAAACGCTCAAGCGCGCCTACTTCCCCCACCGCGGCGTCATCTCGCTGGTGGTGAAACTCGCCAAGGGCGAGCATGTGCAGGTCGCCATGGTCGGCCGCGACAGCCTGCTCGGAACGCTCTCGACCATGGGCGATGCCTGCGCGCTGAACACGGCAATCGTGCTGGTCCCCGGTGCCGCCTCCGTGATGGACCTCGACCGGCTGCGCGACGCGGCCGACCAGAGCAGCACCTTGCGGACGCTGCTCACCCGTCACGGGCTGGCCGTCTACGCACAGGTCCAGCAGACCGCGGGCTGCAACGCCGCCCATCCGGTGGAGTCGCGGCTGTCGCGTTGCCTGCTGCACACCCATGACCTGTCGGGCGACTACCGGCTGCTGCTGACCCAGGAGGCGATGGCGCAGATGATCGGGGCGCGCCGCAACAGCGTGTCGCTGGTCGCCAATACGTTGCAGCACGCCAATTTCATCCACTACAGCCGCGGGCACATCCAGATCCTCAACCTGGACGGCCTGCGCCAGACGGCGTGCGAATGCTACGCCACCGTGAAGGCGCAGTACGAGCGGCTGCTCGGCCCGCGCTGACCGGCGCCTTGGTAAACCGGCGGCTAACGCCGGCCTGCAAACACGGATCGTCCTGCTACCGGAACTGAAATTCGGATGCCGTAGACACGGGGCGTGCCTCGCGCCGTACAGGCCGCGCGGCAGACGAACCGTGACCAGGACGGGCCAAAGCCATGTTTGAAGTGACCGCCGCGCCGATGCCAAAAGCGCTCGATGCTGCGCCCGCGCGCGAGCCGGGTGCGTACGAAGCGCTGGTGCGGGAGATCGGCGAGGACGGGGCCTGTGAAGTCCGTGACGTGTTCTGGAGCGAGACCTGCGCGCGCCTGCAGCTGTTCCGCACGCTCTCGCTCGCGCGGCACCTCGCCAGGATCACCCGCGAAGCGCATTCGCTGAAGAGCGCGGCCGGAACGTTCGGCTATGTCAGGCTTGCGGCGCTGGCGCTGCGGCTGGAGCAGACCGCGGAGACGCTTGGCGAGGCCGAATTCCACGGTCTCCTCGACCTGATGGATGCCGCCTACGCCGCCGCGCGCGCACAGGAGCCGCAGGGCTAGAGCCATTTTCGTTTCGATGGAATCGGAGCGGGGCTTGCGCAAACCGTATCCACTTCGCTCAAAAACGCTCTGACGAAAACTGCGCCAGGCCCGCCGTACTTCTACGGTTTGGGATTTTCACAGATGGCTAATCATAGGTGGCGATAGTCGCCGGAAACCAGGAGGGTTTCCATGTTCACCTATGAGACTGCGGATCAGAAAGAGGTCCGTCGCTTCCGCATCGCACAGTTCAACGGCAGGACCGCGACGGTGAAGGATGGCGAGGCGACGGTGACTGGTTTCGTTCGCTCGGTGCTGGAGCAGGAATCGAGCATGCCGCCGCGCTGGACCATCACGATCATTCCGAGCGCGCCGAAGGAAGAGCCCAAGTCGCTGCGGCCGCCGTCGCGGGTGCGCCCTTTCGCCGAGGATTATCTCTGAGCCCATCGGGTCCCTAGGCCATCCTCAGGCTTGATCGCCCGCCCGGCGGCGCAGGACAGAACCTCAATCGATCGAATGCAGCAGCGCCGCACGGACGAGGTCCGCGGTGTTGCGCGCGCCGAGCTTGCGCATCGCCTCGGCGCGATGGCTCTCGAACGTGCGCGGGCTGATCTGCATCCGCAGCGCGCCCTGCTTGTTCGAGTAGCCCTCGCTGATCAGCCTCAACACCTCGCGTTCGCGCTTGGTCAGCCGCTTCTGGCCCGACAGGCCCAGCAACTCGGTGCTCGGCACGCGCTGCGCTTGCTGTGCGCGGGCGGCGTTCAACTCGGCGCCCTCGGTCCTGGACGGGATCGGCAGGGCATCCCTGTGAGGACCGGCAAGCTGCTTGACCACGCCGCAGACACGTTCGGTCTGCGCCAGCGCATTCTCCACCACGCGCTGCAAATAGGCTCGATCGGCCGTAACCGGCGCGAGCTGGTCGCTGTGGTGCTTGATCTCGCCCATGTAGAGCAGGAGCGCGGTCAGGGGGCCGTTGAGCTCGCGGGCGATGGCGCTGGCCATCTCGTCGGCGGCCTTGGCGCGGACCGCGTTCAGGCGGGCGAAATCGAGCTCTTCGGTCGGAGCAGAGCTGCTTTCGAACCATTCCGACGGCCGCGAATCGGTGGCCGTATCGTTCTGTGACCCCATGTGACTCGTTTAGCGGAACCGAGGCCGGTCTGTGGTTAACTTTTTGCTCCGTAAGACTACGGTAATTTTGGCAGTTTTGTGCTGAAATGCCGGCGCAGGCACAATTTATGCTTGAGTACCCACGCAATCGACCACGCGTAGGTTGAGGTTTTCGCCCAAAACTTGAGCAGGCGACGAAATGCCTCCTTAACCAACGCTCCCCAGCGGGCGCCCGCGCCTCCCGGTTTTTACGGATAAATTAACAATAACTTGCTTCTCTTAGTCACGATTGAGAGCGCGCAAATGCCTCCACGCATGAGGCCGGTAGGCCTGCGGGAAACGCTGCGGAAGATTGCGTGCCATGAACGAGATCGATCGGCTGTCCGAGTTCTTGCAGAGGCTGACGCCGCTCTCGCGCAGCTGTCTGCTCAGCGAGCTCGAGCGGCTCGAACTGTGCGGCATCGACATGCCGGGCTCGTCCGACATCCAGGCGAAGTTGCGCGCCGAGTTCCGCAAGGACGGATCGACCCAGGCACGCGCCACCAGTCCCTCGCGCTATTTCTTCGCGCCGCTCGAACTGCTCCTGATCGACGGCGCACCCGAGCATGCCAATGCGGGGCGGATTTCACCCAACACGCTCACGCCCATCTGGGAGTGGATCTGCCGCGACCTGCTGCCGACCATGGCGCGCGACTACATCAAGGCGATCAACGACCAGGTCACCGCCAACAACCCGAAGGAAGTGCTGAAAACCGCGTCGATCTTCCAGACCAAGGTCCTCAAGGTCCTCGAGAACACCCTCGCATCGGCGGAGAGCACCGAGTTCGCACGCGCCAAGCTCACGCAATACACAGCCTCGCGCACCGCCTTCGACGACGTGAGGAAAATGCAGCAGGTGCTGCGCGCCGGCGACGCGCTGCCGAAGTTCAACGAAAAGCTGCCTGAGAAGATTGCGAAATTCGACGACGGCCAGGTTGCCCAGATCACCGCGCAACTCGATGCCTTCAGGAAGTCCCACCCGGACGCGCTGCCCTTTGCGCTGGCGCTGGTGGCGAGGCGGCTGAAGACGTCCTGGGAGCTGGTGCGCCTTGCCACCAGGATCGCCGCGAGCAAGAGCGTGGCCGACGTCGCCGCCACGCCCTATGCCTGCGTCGTTCCCATGGTGCTCGACCGGCTCGACGACAAGCGGCTCGCCCTGCGGGTCGCGCTCAAGCACAACCGCGTGCTGGTCGCGCGCGACCTGCTCGCCGACATCTACGACACCGAATATGCGCTCAAGGTCCGCATCGACGGCATCGAGGGTTGCCAATGGGGCGCCCGGCTCCAGCAATTGATGGATGCGATCGCGGCGCTGGTGTCCGCCGAGGTGAGCCGCTTCCCCTCCAATGTCGGCCACATTCTCGGCTCGCGCCGGCTGCGCAGCCACGACACGCTCGGCGGCAAGCTGTCCTATCTGGCCTGGAAGGGACGCGACGCCGTGCAGGACGGCGCGGCGGCGTTTCGCAAATTGATCGGGCAAACCTGATATTGCGGCGCGGCTACTCCGCCCGCGGCAGGCACAGGAAGCGATCGGTAAATCGCCCTGACAGAACGAATCTGAACCACCAATACATCAATCGCCGCGTCGTCATTGCTGTAATCCTCGACAGCCCACCACCGGCTGCGCACAGCAATAGCGCAGGTGCAGCAAGACACATGTGATGTGCTTCACATTTGCGCCGCCGCGGCCGGCCACGTTGTCGCAGAACTGTCACGCGTAAACCATGGAACATGCGCGCATCGCGTGAAAATGAACTCTCCCATCGCTGCCATCGCGTCGATCCTGCGATGCACCGCAAGAGCGACGGGAAGGAGGTTGCGATGAGATCGAACCGGCGGACATCGACGATGGCGGCATTGCACGCGCGCGCCAGCGCCGCGCGAAACGCGAGCGGTTCGTAGCGCGTTGAACGAGCTGAATGCGCAGCTCGACAAGCACGGATTCTACAGGGCGTTTCCCGTCCTGAGTCGCGGTCGCGAGCTGGTACTGCATGACCCAGCGCGCCACGGCCACAGGCAATTAAGGCGTCCATTATTCAATTGGGCGAAGTGCGCGCGACCTCGTCCGATTACAGGACAGCGCGCGTGTCCGCAGCCAAGCCGCGTCTTGCAAAAATTGCGCGGGATTGCCGCACGCCCGCGCGCGACGCGCGGGCAGACGTAAAAACTTCTGGAAGAAGATCCAGACAATTTTAGACGTGATGCGGGCTTTAACGTTACCCAGATAATTCAACAATCGACTGAAGCTCTCCATATTTGAAACTGCTCCCATCGCTAACACCTGTCGCGGAACGGGAGTGGTTTGCGATGAACGATGAACTTGTTGAGCTCGCCGGACGGAGGCCCAAAACCTTCGGACGGCGAAAGGTAACGCCGCGCGCATGCGTCGCCGACGGCAAGCGCCATCTGCGCGCATTCCTCGCCGAGGTGCTGGAGGATCTTGGTTTCGTCACCAGCGAATGCGCCAGCGCGGACGAGCTGCAGACCGTGCTGACCCGCGAGTTGCCGGACCTGATCCTGCTCGGCATCGCCGCCGACGGCATCGAGCCCGGCACGTTTCTGGAGACGCTGGTGCGCGAGGCCTTCGACGGCAAGGTTCTCGCCGTCGGCGCCCGCGAGTCCATCATCGTCAGGGCCGTGCAGCAGGTCGGCGAGGAGTATGGCCTCGCGATGCTGCCGCCACTGACCACGCCGTTTGCCGCGGAGACGCTGCGCGAGCGCGTCGCGATGCTGCTGCCGGACGAGCCGGCGCCGAGCCCGGCCGTCTATGTCGGCGAGGCCCTTCACGCCGGCTGGCTCGAGCTCTGGTACCAGCCCAAGATCGACGCGCGCACCTTGGTCCGCAGCGGCGCCGAGGCGCTGGTGCGGATGCGGCATCCGACCTGGGGCGTAGTGCCGCCCGCCTACTTCATCCCCGAAGAGCACGATCCGCATTTGCGCGAACTCTCGGAGTTCGTGATCGAGCGCGCCTTGCAGGACTGGCACTATCTCCTGGAGCAGCAGAGCCCGGTCGATCTCTCGATCAACCTGCCGACGTCATATCTGAAGGAGCCGCAGGCGGTGCGCGATCTCTGCCGCCGCATGCCGACGCATCCGGCCTTCGGCGGGCTGACGATCGAGATCGACAGCGAGGAGGCGATCCGCGATCTCGAATTCCTCGTCGAGGTCGCCCGCGAGGTGCGCCTGCATA
Source organism: Bradyrhizobium sp. 613_E4_N2_2 (assembly GCF_052075995.1). Taxonomy (NCBI): domain Bacteria; kingdom Pseudomonadati; phylum Pseudomonadota; class Alphaproteobacteria; order Hyphomicrobiales; family Nitrobacteraceae; genus Bradyrhizobium; species Bradyrhizobium sp. 613_E4_N2_2. Next base: position 508,028 of record NZ_CP197234.1, on the reverse strand, counting down.
ATATCGGCCTGTCGATCGACAATCTCGGCGCCAACTGGCCGTCACTGATGGATCTGGACAAGATTCCCTTCATCAAGCTGAAGGCCGACCGGCACTTCGTCACCGGCAGCGGCAGCGATCGGCTGAAGCGCACGGTGTGCCGTCACATCGTCGAGCTCGCCCACGGCTACGGCGCGCGCACTGTGGCCGAAGGCGTCGAGAGCCGCGCCGACCTCGTCGCCGCCAACGAGCTCGGCTTCGACCTCGTACAGGGTTTTCTGTTCGGCAAGCCGATGCCGCTGAAGAAGTTTGCCCGGAGCGCGCTGACGCGGACGGTGATGGGGCAGGCGTGAGGCACAGGCCTCACGCCAACCGCCGCGCGAAGAAGAAGACGCACACGACCACGAGCGCGGTCGCTGCGATCACCCCATGAAGGACAGAGCTTTCCTAGCGACAGACCCAGGCGCCATTGACCAGCACGCGGGCGCACGTTGGTGCCGCGACAGCGGCGCCTACGGCCGCTCCACCGACTACGGCGCGGCGCGTCGTTCGCCGCGCGACGCCGGCGACACTCACTGGGGTCGCTGGTCGCCCTACGCGGGCCTGTGCGCTCTGAACCGAGAATGAAAGACCATCCTCCTCCGACCACTGCACCGAGCCCATGGCTGCGCAGGCAATAACGGCGCCGGCTAGCCAAAATTTGGTTCCGTGTCGCATGACGTGCTCCTTCCCTTGCTTTCTGCGGATTTCTGTCAGTCGCGTGAGGATGCCGATCACCGTCCCATCAGCGAAACGAGCAGACCAGCCAGGCGGATGCTGTCACTGTGATCGCGAAACAGGGCACGCGATGCACCGGGGAGATAACTCTCCCATCCAGTGCGGCACTGCGTGCAAGAACAGACGTTGATCTAGATCAACGTTGGCAGTCGCATAACGACCGCGCCAAGGTGTGGTCGCGAGCCAATGACCAGATGGAAGCGCGTTCGATCAAGGTCATCAACTTCAGACCCTGGTCGGGAACTGCGATCACCGCCTCAGGCATATCGCCGCGCGAAGAAGACGCAGACGACCACGAGTGCGGTCGCGGCGATCATGCTCCATGCGACCGGCTCGTGCAGCAGGAAGCCGGCGAGCGCGAGACCGAAGAACGGCTGGAGCTGCTGCAACTGACCGACGCGGGCAATGCCGCCGACCGCAAGGCCCCGGTACCAGAAGATGAAGCCGACGAACATGCTGAAGACCGAGACGTAGGCGAGCCCGATCCAGGCGGGCACGCCGACGCCGCTCCACGTCGGCGGCCATGTCAGGATCGCGACCGGCACCATCAGCGGCAGCGCGAGCAGCAGCGCCCAGGAGATCACCTGCCAGCCGCCGAGGCGGCGCGACAGCGCGGCGCCTTCGGCATAGCCGAGCCCGCACAGCACGATGGCCGCGACCATCAGGAGATCGCCGGTGACTGATGCCGAGCCGTCGTTGGACAAAGCAAAGCCTGCCACCGTGGTGCTGCCGAGGACAGCGAACAGCCAGAACAGCGGCTGCGGTCGCTCGCCACCGCGCAGCACCGCGAAGATCGCCGTCGACAGCGGCAAGAGCCCGATGAAGACGATCGAATGCGCGGAGGTGATGTGCTGGAGCGCGAGCGCTGTCAGCAGGGGGAAGCCGACTACGACGCCGATGGAGACGATGGCGAGCGAGACGAGATCCTTCCGCTGCGGCCGCGCCTGGCGGAGCAGGAAGAGCACGGCCACACCGATCAGGGCCGCGATGACCGCGCGGGCGGACGTCAGGAACAGCGCGGAGAAACCACCGACCGCCACGCGCGTCGCCGGCAACGAGCCGCTGAAGATGATGACGCCGAGAAGCCCGTTGCCCCAGCCACTGCCTGCAGATTGCATGTCCGTCTCGCCTTTTGGGTCACGATCATCGACCGTCGCCGGTGGCGAGACCAGCGACAATCCAGTACAATCCGGCAAAACTGTATGGATATGGAAGGTAATACACCTTGGGCGGCGAGGCGCAAACGAAGGGACGGGGCGGGACGCGGACCAGCGACGTGATGGGCGCGATCCGCGCCAAGGTCGCGACCCGCGCACTCGGTACCGGCGACCGCCTGCCGTCGATTCGCAGCCTTGCCGCGACAATGGGTGTTTCGCCGTCCACCGTCGTCGAAGCGTATGATCGGCTGGCCGCCGACGGCCTGATCCGCGCCCGTCGCGGCTCGGGCTTCTATGTCTCATCGGCCGTCACCCCGCCGCTGGCGCTGACCGAAGTCGAGCCCCGCCGCGACCGGGCCGTGGACCCGTTCTGGGTGTCGCGGCAATCGCTCGACACGGACGATGCCGTGCCAAAACCCGGCTGCGGCTGGCTGCCGCCGGAGTGGATGCCGGAGGCGGCCTTGCGCCGCGCCACCCGTGCGCTTGCCCGCACCGACGCGAGCGTTTTGACCAATTACGGCAGCACGAGCGGCTCTCCTGCCCTGCGCCGGCTACTGCTCGCGCGCCTCGCCGAAGACGCGATCGAGGCATCGATCAACCAGTTGATGTTGACCGGTTCAGGCACGCAGGCGACCGACCTGATCTGCCGCTTCCTGCTCCGTCCCGGTGACACCGTGCTGGTCGACGATCCCTGCTACTTCAATTTTCGCGCGCTGCTGCGGGCGCATCAGGCGAAGATCGTCAGCGTGCCCTACACGCCGTCGGGCCCCGATGTCGCGCGCTTCGAGCAGATCCTCGCGACTGAGCGGCCGCGGCTCTACATCACCAATTCAGCGCTGCACAATCCGACCGGCGCGACGATCTCGCTCCAGACCGCGCACCGGCTTCTGACTGCGGCCGCGACGCACGACCTCACCATCGTCGAGGACGACATCTTCGGCGACTTCGAGCCGGAGCGCTCGCCGCGCCTTGCCGCGCTCGACGGATTGAACCGCGTGATCCGCATCGGCAGCTTCTCCAAGACGTTGTCGGCCTCGGTGCGCTGCGGCTACATCGCAGGGCGGGCCGACTGGATCGAGCACCTCGTCGACCTCCAGGTCGCGACCAGTTTTGGCGGCCCGAGCCCGGTGGCGACCGAGATCATCGCCAAGGTCCTGGCCGGCGGCAGCTATCGCAAGCACATGGACGAGCTCAGGCAAAAGCTCACGCGGACGCGCCGCGACGTCGCGCGAAAACTTCAGGCGCTGGGCATCGAGCCCTGGCTGATGCCGCGCGGCGGCTTCTTCCTCTGGTGCCGCCTCGCGGGTGGACAGGATGCCACCGCCGTTGCGCGCGCCGCGCTCGAGGAGGATGTGGTGCTCGCGCCGGGCAACGTCTTCAGCGTGTCGCAAACGGCATCGGACTTCCTGCGCTTCAACGTGGCGCATATGAGCGATCCGCGAATGTGGGACGTGCTGCGGCTGGCGCTGAAGGCCAAATGATCAGCGCCTAGTATAACGGCTCCTCATAGACCGGCTCGCCGTCGAGCAGCAGCCGCTTGATGGCGGCGCGGCCTGAGGGGAGTACGGCGGCGACGACCCGGAGTTTCTGCTGGTTGCGGGCCTGCTCGAGCTTCTTGCCCTCGCCTTCGGGCACGAAATAGCTTTCGAGACCGTATTTGATCGCCAGTTTCTCGCAGAAGACGCGCGGTCCCGAGCCGCAGGTTCCGCCGTAATAGGAGACGCGGCCGCGGATCAGCACTTCGGGAGCCGTGACCGTGACGGGCTCGGCATGCACCGAGACGGCCTCGTAGAGACCATTGGCATTCGGCGCGAGCTTGACGAACACGGCGGGCTTGCGCTCGGCCGCCGGCTGGCCGGCGAGCGTGCCCGCCGGCAGTTGCGAGATGTCGTAGCGGAGCACGACATAGTCGCCGCGCAGGAGATCGCGGGGATCGACCGGCTGCGTCTGCAACGTCACCTCACGGCCTTCGCGCAGGATCTGCATTCGATCGGCGACCATCAGCACCAGCAGCACGCATTGAAGCAGGACGGCGACACCGAACAGCACGGCTTTCGGGATGCGTTGCCAGAGTTTTGTCACGAACGCGGTCAACTCCATCATCGCTGGGCCCTCGGCAGCGCGCGATTGAGCGCGGTGGCAAATACCACGGCAATCACACCGGCCGCGGCAAGGAAGGCCGATCGGCGCAGCAGCGAGCCCTTCACCGCCCAGGTGATGCCCGCGATGACGCCGGCAATCCCGAGCCAGCCGGCAACGATCCGCGGACGCACATCATCGAGCACACCGGAGACAACAAGGCACAGCATGGCGCAGAGCAGCGCGGCATAGGCGAACCAGGGCTCGCCGGCCGTGGATGCCGGCCAGATCGGCGCCGCGAGCAGGACCAGCCCGATCGAACATGCCGCAAGGATTTCACCCGCACGCCTGGTGATCCCGGCGGACGCAAGCGCGAGGATCACGCCCGCGGCCCCGCACAGGATCGCCCAAAGCGGCTGGGCCGGCACCGTGCTGTTCCGGAAGCGGATGATGTCGTCGACCGTTGTCACCTCCAGGCAAGCGACGGCGGCCAGCGAAAACGCTCTGTAGATCGACAGGACCGTTCCGAGGCGCAGCGCCCTCGGCGTCGGCACAGCGGCGATTGCGAGTCCGGCGCCGAACAGCAGGGCGGCGCCGTTCGCGAGCACGAACGACGGCTGGGCACCGTCGAGTTCGAAGCGGAGCGATGTCGCGATCCACCACGGAAGCAGCGCGACCGCGACGAGATGGGCCGCCACGCGGGAATTCCATGCAAGCGCGAGCGCGGCGGCGATCAGCCAGACCGCCACGAACGGAAGATGCAGGACATCAGGCGCATCATAGTTGCGCATGCAGGTCCAGATGCAGGCCGCGACGAGGGCGACCGCAAGCGCGCCGCGCGATCCGGTCAGCAGGGCGGCGGCAAATGCTCCGATCGACCACAGCAGCATGCCGCCGGCGAAATCCTCGCCGAGATGATACATCTGGCCGACCAGCGCGATGCCCGCGCCGAAGATGATCGCACCGATGCTCGCACAGAGATCGGCGAGAACATTGCGGCCCGTCGCGGCAAACCACGCCCCGAGGCCGCCGGCGACGACCATGCCGGCGATCAGGATCGCGAACCGCAGCAGCCGCGCGATCTCCGTCCAGTGCGCCGCGACGAAGGCGAGGAAGGCGGCTGCGATCAAGAGACCGCCGACGATGGCAACGACGACGGCGATGTTGATGCCGGGCGAGAGCGGCGGCAGCGCGCTGCGGATGGAGGTGGCCGTCGCCGGCGCGATCACGCCGTCGGCTTCCCATTGCGCAAGATCAGCCTCGAGGCGCTGCCGGTAGGTTTTGTCGAACATCGTCGTGAAACACCTCGCTCCCTGCCGGCTGGCGGGATGCTGTTGGTCGGGCCGCGACGGTAGCAGGTTCAACCCGTCACCGCTCTGGTCGCGGGGGCGCCGGGCGCGCGCCCCCGCGCGACAGCGGCTTCGCGTTCACGGTCGAACCGAGTAAGTCACCGGCCGTCATGATGATGACCCGCCATGCAGAAACTGACGAACTCGAGGCAGGACGAGATCGACCGCACTCAGTTCGGCTTCATGGTTCAGGCCGTCCAGGATCACGAGCTGTACTTTGGTCGACTGCAATGCAGTCCCGATGGTCTGCGCGTTCCCGAGCGCGGGAACTTCCATTTCTCGGGCCACGCCCAGCGTCGCCGCCTCGATATCCAGCGTGCGTAGAATATGACATCCGGCGATTCATTGGTCAGATCATTCAAGCGTAACCGCGCGCGAATTTTGATTTCACGCAACAATTCATCGCACGTGCTTGGGAATTCGAGCATCGCAGCGCCCGACGAGAATACGGTGTTCATGACAACCCCAATGAGGCGTCCGACACTCCCGCTATTGCCGAACAAAGAGCTCGTCATCGTTAGCCTTCCCGGATGCCGATCGAAGGATCGTATCGCCGGAAGAAAACGGACAACCTCTCGAAGGGTGAGAGCCTCTTGTGCGGGAAGGCGCCCCTTCGGCACCTCCGCGAGGTTATAAGGTCGTCTTCAAAAGGACGCAAGCTGGTCGGGACGGCGGGCCGTGACGACTTTGAACCTTCCGTCCCCAAGTATCGACACTCTACCGCAAAAGGATTCGCATGACGCCAACTCACGCACTGACGTCCATCCTTCCCTGCAACGACCTCGACGCCTCGGAGAAATTCTACGCCCGGCTCGGTTTTACGCGCGCGGACAGCGACAAGCCGGAGGACGGTGAGGACAGCTATCGCATCCTCTCCGATGGAAAGGGCGGCCATCTCCATCTCACCGATGCCGTCGAAGGCTGGCTGATCAGAGGCCGCAACCCGTTCGGCCTCTATCTCTACACCGAGGCCGTCGACGAACTCGCGCGAGAGTTTTCGGGCGAGCTGGCCAACGGACAGGGGCCGGAGGACACGCTGTGGGGAATGTACGAGTTTGCGCTGTCGGACCCGGACGAGACCCTGGTCAGGATCGGTTGGCCGTCACGGCTCCGTCAGAAAAAGCAAGCTTGATCGGCGGAGAGGAAGGCCTAGGACGTGGACTCATTAGCGCCGAGCCATAGCCTGATTGAAGCGAGTTGGACGAAGGCGAGATAGTTGGCGGCAAGCTTGTCATAACGCGTCGCCACCCGACGGCATTACTTGATCCTGTTGAAGAAGCGCTCAGTGCTGATGCACGCGGACAATCGACGTGTCGCAGACGCTCTTCTTACGTGGAGTAGCAAGCACCCAGCGTGTCGATGATGCGGCCCCAGAGACCAGCCCGCCACCAACGGATGATTCTCCTCTTCTGCGCCCGGATTTATTCCGACTTCGTCGTTGCCCTCTTCATAGTGCTGTCGCGAAGCGATCGGTGGCGCGCACCAGTTGATCGAGGATACCTGGCTCCGACCAGGCATGACCTGCACCCTCGACCAGATGGAATGCGGCATCAGGCCACGCCCTATGCAGCGCGTACGCATATCGGGCTGGACAGGGCATGTCGTAGCGGCCGTGAACAATGGCTCCCGGGATACCGCGGAGGCGGTGAGCGTTGCGCAGAAGTTGCCCATCCTCCAGCCAGCAATCGTGAACGAAATAGTGGTTCTCCAATCGCGCAAACGCGAGCGCAAATTGGTCGTCGCCAAACGATGTCGAGAATGCTGGATTAGGCAGCAGCGTGATCGTTTCGCCCTCCCAAATAGCCCAAGCCTTGGCTGCCTCGAGCTGGGTGGCTCGATCGTCGCCCGTCAGCCGGCTGCGATACGCCGCAATCATGTCGCCTCGCTCGCTCAGGGGTATCGGTGCCTGGAACTTTTCCCACTTCTCCGGAAAGATCTCTGAGACGCCGAACTGATAGTACCATTGCAGCTCCGCCTTGGTGACGGTGTAGACGCCACGGAGAACAAGCTCGCTGACGCGGTCGGGATGCGTTTCTGCATAAGCTAACGCGAGAGTCGATCCCCACGAGCCACCGAACACGAGCCATTTGTCGACGCCTGCAAGTTCACGCAAGCGCTCGATGTCCGATACCAAATGCCAAGTCGTATTCGCTTCGAGCCCCGCATACGGAGTTGATTGCCCACATCCTCGCTGATCGAAGAGCATGACATCATATCGATTGGGATCAAACAGACGCCTATGTTCAGGAGACAAACCTCCGCCCGGTCCGCCGTGCAGGAAGACCGCCGGCTTCGCGCCCGGCGTCCCCACCCGTTCGTAATAAACCCGGTGACCTTCTCCAACGTCGAGGGTGCCAGCGCTATAGGGCTCGATGGGTGGGTGCATGGACCTCAACTGACTCATACGGCCTCCGTTTGGCACCACGAGGTTCGATTAGCACGCCGCGATCATGGTGGTTTCGGTTATAGGAGCAAAGCGGACGAAGCCACCAGTCACATGTCGCGCCGGGTTTATAGGTACACGGCCTAGTTCGCCTTGATGCCGGCCTCGCTGATGAGCTTGCCCCATTTCGTGCTCTCGCTCTGAATGAAGCGGCCGAACTGCTCCGGCGAGGTCGGCGCGGGCTCTGCGCCGAGGGTCCGGATCTTCTCGGCCACCACCGGGTCTTTCAGGGCTTTTGTGAAAGCCTCGTTCAGCCTGCTGATGACGTCCGCGGGTGTGCCTGAGGGAGCAACGAGCCCGAACCAGCCCACGGATTCGAAGCCCGCGATGCCACTCTCGGCAAGCGTCGGCACATCGGGCAAGGATGGAAGCCGGCGCGCCGACGAAACGCCGACGGCGTTGAGCTTGCCTTCGAGGATCAATTGCCTCGATGCGGGGATATCCAGCACCGCGAAGGGGACATGTCCCGCAAGGACATCAACCGCTGCCGGCGCCGTCCCGCGATACGGAACGAGCTCCATGCTGATCCCCGCCTTCTGCGTGAACAGCGCGGCCGTCAGATGCATCGCGGTCGAATTGCCGCCATGCCCGATCGACAGCGCGCCCGGCTTCGCCTTGGCGAGCGCGATCGTCTCTGCTGCATTGTGCGCGGGCACGTTCGCGGACGCGACCAGCACAAAGGGAATTTCCGCCAGCAGCGTGATCGGCGCGAGATCCTTTGGGTCGAACGGCATCGACGAATTGAGGTGCGGGTTCACCGTCAGCGCGCCCGCCGGCGCAACGCCGAGCGTGTAGCCGTCGGGCCTGGCCTGGGCCACCGCGGCCATGCCGATATTGCCCCCTGCCCCGGCGCGGTTCTCGATCACCAGGCTCTGCTTGAGCTCGGCGGTGACCAGCGGCTCGAGCGCACGGATGACGGTGTCGGCGCTGCCGCCGGGCGGGAAGGTCACGATGATCTTGATCAATTGCTCCGGATAGGCCGCGCGGCCGGCTTCCAGCGGCAGCACGGCAAAAGTCGCGGCCGTCAGGACGGCCAGAATGCGGCGCCTTGCAACGTGAAACAATTTCTCCTCCCCCATTACGTATTCTTGTTTGTAGGCTCGACCAGGCTGCCGTGCCGTTGGCAGGCAGCCTGCTATTCGATCACGCCGCGGCACCAGTGATGCGCGCCAGCAGGCCTTGCGGATTTTCGGGCGCGGCCTGCCCGCGCCAGGCGATGTGCTGGTCGGGTCGTGCCAACACGAGCTTCTCGGCATAGGCCCCGTTCGCCTCGTCCGGCGCGATGTCGACCAGCGCGAGCGGCATGCCGCGCTGTTCTGCGGCAGAGAGCAGCCGCGCCACATCGATCGCCGAGTCAAGCCGCAGCAACGTATAACCCGATCCGAAGGCATCGTAGAGCGATCGTCCGTCGCGCAGGAAGACATGCGGCGCCCGGGCGCCCGGCACGGTGGAGGGCGTAAAGCTCCCCATCGCGTAGGCCGGCGGGGTTTCGCCGTCATAGGCGATGATCGGCGAGGCATCGTAATAGTAGCCGAAGTTGAGGCCTGCGCAGCAATATTGCTGCACGTTGAGATCGTAGGCCGCTCTCGCAAGCGAAGCGCGCGCCGCGTGGCCGCGCGGCGTGTCATCCTCGATCTCCGCGGACACGCCGCCGCGCTGCGCCATCATCTTCATCGCGTGATCCATGGCAAAGCGCGACACCTGGTCGGTGATGGGCTGGCGCTCCGCCTCATAGGCATCGAGGATCGAAGCCGGTGCCCAGCCGTTCAGATGCGCCGCCAATTGCCAGCAGAGGTCGACGGCATCAGCAATGCCCGCATTCATTCCGTAGCCCGCATAGGGCATCCACAGATGCGCGGCGTCGCCGCAGATGAAGACCTTGCGGTCGCGGAAGCGATCGGCCACCAGCCGGCGCCCGACCCAATCCTCCTTGCTGAGGATTTTGTACTCGAACCGCTCGTCGACGCCGAGGATGGCGCGGATCGACCAGTCGCGATCGACCGAGTCGAACTCAGGCTCGTCGGGCCTCAGATGATTATGGATCAGCCAGCGGTCGTGGCCGTCGATCGCAACGGTGGTGCCGGAACGTCGCGGGTTGAGCGAGAGCACCATCCAGGCCGACCTGTGCGCGCCCATCAACTCCTTCAGTTGCGGCGCCTCGATGAAGGTCGATTGCACGCGCTGGATCACCGGCGTGCCGGACAGGCTGGCGCCGATCGATTTGCGGACGAGGGAGCGGCTGCCGTCGCACCCGATCACGAAGTCGGCTTCGATGCGGAGCGCGTTTCCACTGTCGAGGTCGCGACCCAGCGCGACCACACGATCGTCGTCCTGCTCGATATCGGTGATTTCCGTGCGCGCCAAAATGGTGATGCGCGGCTGAGCGGCAGCGTGGCCGAACAGGATCGGCTCGAGATAGACCTGGTTGATCCGGTGCGGCGGCTCCGGCGTCGGCCACCAGGTGTCGGGGCCGCCGGTGGCGCTGTAGCGGCGCGCGCGCGAGGGAATGTCGATACGGCAGAGCTCGATGCCGGTCGCCGTGGTCCGATAGGAGCAATCGTTCGGGAAGTCCGCGGGCAGGCCCGCGTCGCGCAGCTTTGCGGCGACGCCCAGCCGGCGGAAGATTTCCATCGATCGCGCCGAGACGTGATTGCATTTGACGCTGGGCGGATCGCCGGCATGGCGGATCTCCGCGACGACGACGTCGATCCCGCGCGAGGCCAGATCCATGGCCGCAGTCAATCCCACGGGCCCGGCGCCCACGACCAGCACCTGTGTCCTCATGCTCGTTTCCATCCCCTCGCATCATCGCGGATTCGTTGCCCGCGCAGCATGCATTTTATTGCAAGGCCTCTTATGCGATAAGTCGGAAAGAACTCATCAATTCATGAGCTTTTCCGATGAATGTCACCTTGCGACAATTGCGGGCCTTCACTGGCGTGTATCGCACGCGCAGCATCACGCGGGCCGCGCGCGAGCTGGGCATCACGCAATCGGCGGCGAGCCTCCTGATCCAGCAGCTCGAAGTGCAGCTCGGCGTGAAGCTGTTCGATCGCTCCACGCGTTCAGTGCAGCCGACGCTGGCCGCCGACGAGGCCTTTCACGCCGCCGAACGCATGCTGAGCGATGCGCTGGGCCTGTCACGGCGCATGCATGACCTCGCGCAGGCGCGCGCCGGCCGCGTCGCGTTCGTCGCGTCGGCGGGCGCCGCTTCGGCACTGCTGCCGCAGGTTCTCGCGAAATTCCGCGCAGGCCATCCCGAGATCGACATCGACATGCGTGACGTCGCCGCCGACGACCTCGTTCCGCGCCTGATCGCAACCGATGCCGAGTTCGCGATCGGCAGCGTCGAGGGTGAGTTCGCGGAGATGACGATCGAGACGCTGACCCGCGGCCGGCTGAGCGCGATCGGCCGTCGCACCGCCGACTTCGCCGCGCGGCGCGCGCTGACATGGGACGAACTGGCGCAGCTTCCGACCATCGCGATGCGGCGCGAGACGCGAATCCGCATGCAGATCGACCAGGCCCTCGGCGCGCAGGGCAAGCACCTTTCTCCAACCTATGAGGTCACGCTGATCAACACCGCGCTCGCCATGACAGCCCAAGGCCTCGGCCTCGCCATCCTCCCCGCGACGATGCTGCCGGCCGATCAATTCCCGACGCTGATCGCAAGACCGCTGATACGCCCGGCGATCACCCGCCCGGTGTCGCTGCTGCAGCGTCAGGGACGGACGCTGTCGCCGGCGGCGCAGGCGTTTGTGACGACGGCTCGGACGGTGTTGGCGGGGTCGTAATCCGCAGGCCGCTGCTCGGGCTACTCCGCGAGATTATGCTGCTGCCAGCGCAGCAGATAGGCCTGCAATCGCCAGATCAACGCGGACAGCGCGACGCCGACCAGCATCAGCACGACGACGGCGACCATCATTCCCGATGCCTCCGCGCGTGCCTCGGATTCGATGATCAGGCGCCCGATTCCCCGTTCCGCACCAATGAACTCGCCGACGATCACGCCGATCAGGGCGAAGGAGATCGCAGGCGTCAGCGAGGCGAAGACCCAGGCCATGGTCGAGGGGATGACCACCGTGCGGGTGATCTGCCACTCGCTGGCGCCGAGCAGCCGCGCCGCGTTGACAAAACCCTCGTCGATCGAGCGCGCCCCTTCGAACGTATTGAAGAACACGAGGAAGACGACCACGATCCACGACGTGACGATCTTCGAGGTATCGCCGATGCCGAAGGCCAGCACGATGATCGGCGCCAGCGCGATGCGGGGGATCGAGTTCACCGCCGTGATGAACGGCTGGAAGATCGCGCTGAGCCGGTCCGAACGGCCCAGCACGAGGCCCGCGGCAAAGCCGCTGCTGACACCGGTCACGAACCCGAAGAACGTGTTCTTCAGGGTGACGGCGGTCGCGATCCAGAGATTGTTCTCGGATCGCGCCATGCAGCGGGCGAATTCACCATTGAACCAGCCGTTGAACACGCCGAGCTTGGACTTGAGGCAGCTCAGGATCAGGAAGTGCTCGAAGATGTCGGACGGCTTGGACACGAAATAGGGGTCGAGCAGATCCGGCACCAGCCAGGGAAGGCGGCCGTGCAGATCGTACCCCCACTGCCAGATCGACAGGAAGCCGACGCAGATCAACATCTGCCAAGCCAACGTTCTGCCGGGGCGGCGCGCTCGCCTCATGGCTTGCGGCCCTTGATGAATTCCTCGCCGAGCGAGTGCCAGATCAGCTGAAACAGCTCGGCATAACGCGGCGTCTCCCGGATCTTCACCGCATTGCGCGGGCGGGCGAAATCCACCTCGAAACTCTCCTTGATCCGGCCCGGCCGCGCGGAAAACAGAATGATGCGGTCCGCCAGCGTCAGGGCCTCGCCGAGATCATGGGTCACGAACAGCACGGTCTGCTGCTCGCGTTCCCAGATGCGAAGCAGCACGTCGTGCATGTCGATCTTGGTGTGGGTGTCGAGCGCACCGAACGGCTCGTCCATCAGCAGAACCTGCGGCTCGACGACCAGCGTTCGCATCAAGGCGGCGCGCTGGCGCATGCCGCCCGACAGCGCCGAGGGATAGGCATTGTCGAAATCCTGCAGCCCGGCTTGCGCCAGGCAGGCACGGACACGATCCTTTCGCTCCGCCGCCGGGACACCCGCCAGTTCGAGGCCGTAACCGATGTTGTCGGCGACGGTGCGCCAGGGAAACAGGGTATCGCGCTGGAACACATAGCCGACATTGGGCGTCGCCTGTCCTGGGACGACGGGAGTACCATCAATCAGGATCTGCCCGCTGGTCGGCTTGACCAGGGTTGCGATCATGTTGAGGACGGTGCTCTTGCCCGAGCCGGATGGCCCCAGCAGGGCGACGAATTCGCCGCGCCGGACATTGAAGGAGACGTCGCGCACGGCCTCGATGGCCGTACCCGCCAGCTGGAAAGTCTTGCACAAACCGCGCACGTCGATGCGCCGCGTCTCAGGCGGCGCATCGACGTGCGGCGTGTGTATAGCCTGGATCGTCAAGCCGGATAGGCCTTGCGTGCCGCTTCGATGAAGCTGGTGTTGACAACGTCGGCCATCGCGAGCGGCTTGATGCCGGTCATTTCACGAAACCAGACCTTCTGACCGCGCGCGAAGCTGGCGGCATCGATGATGCCTTCGTAATCGGTGACCTTCTTCATGACGCCGCTGTCGAAAATATTCGCATCGCGCGACGTGCTTCCGACGTAAGGCTCGATCATATCGTAGATCTCTTCGGGAGAGTGCCCCTTGATCCACAGGGTGGCGCGCCACAGCGCCGTGACGAACGCCTGCATCTTCTGCGGGTCCTTGTCGATGGTCGCCTGCAGCGTGAAATGAGACGTCACCGGGACCTTGCCGCCGATGTACTTGGCCCAGACCGCCTCGTCCGTTCCATCGAACAACAACGCGCCCCAGCCCTGCTCGACCGAATCCTTCAGGATCGATGGCGAGTTGATGAGAACATCGACCTGTTTCGTCTTCAACGTGCCCATCATGGTGTCGACATTGCCGGTGCCGATCCAGGTCACCTTGTCGTCCAGTCCCATGGTTTCCATGTAATAGGACGCCCAGACGTGGTTGGTGCCGCCCAGCGACGACACCGAGACGATCGGCTTTCGTCCATCGGGCCGCTTCCACTTCGCCAGCGCCTCCAGGCTGGTGATGCCCTGATCGAACAGATCCTTGCGGATGATGAAGATCGCGGCGTTGCTGCGGGTATCGACCGGCATCAGGACCCGCGCGCTGCGGCCGTGATTGCTGAGCTGCATCGGGTGGGTGATGTCGCCGATACCGATATCGCCCTGGGACGACGCAATGATCTCGCGCGTCTTCACCCCGCTGCCGCCCTGGATCAGCTTGCAGTCGAGGCCGGCCTCCTTGAAGAATCCGGCCCGGTCGGCGACGAATTGAGACTGATAGACCGGAATGGCCACCGGATAGATCACGCGGCCCGACGGGGTATCCGCCCATGCCCGCCCTGCCGCCATGGACGCACCGGCGCCGGCGACGATCGTCAACGCGGCCCGTCTGGTGACCCGAGTCCTCATCACGCGTGCTCCCTCTCCTTGCCGACCACCTTGTCGAGCGCGTTCAGAACCGCATCGCCCATCTCCTGGGTCGAAAGTCTTTTTGCGCCAGGTTCGGCGATATCGGCCGTTCTCGCGCCGGCAGCCAGGGCCGTATCCACGGCCTTCTCCAGCAGCACGGCATCATCGGGCCGATTGAGGGTGATGCGCAACATCATCGCGACGCTGAGGATCGAGCCGAGCGGATTGGCGATGCCCTTGCCCGCAATGTCAGGCGCGCTGCCGTGGACCGGTTCGTAGAGCGCCTTGCGGCGGCCCAGCCGGTCCGGCGGCCCGAGCGAGACCGACGGCAGCATGCCCAGCGAGCCCGACGCCATGGCGGCGCAATCGGAGAGAATGTCGCCGAAGATATTGCAGGTCACCATAACGTCGAACTGCGACGGCGCCCGCACGATCTGCATGGCGGCGTTGTCGACATAGAGGTGGGTCAGCTCGACATCGGAGAATTCCGCCTCATGCAGTGCGGTGACTTCCTCGCGCCACAGCACGCTGGTTTCCAGCACGTTGGCCTTGTCGACGGAGCAGACCCGGCCTTTGCGGGTCCGCGCCAGTTCGAACGCGGTTCGCGCCACCCGGCGAATCTGGCTGGTGGTGTATTGCTGGGTGTTGAAACCGCGGCGCTGGCCATCGGGCAGCGTTTCGATGCCGCGCGGTTCGCCGAAATAGATACCGCTGGTGAGCTCGCGGATGATGATGAAGTCGACATCCTTTAACACCGAGGCCTTGAGCGGCGCGGAGTCCGCCAGCGCCGGATTGGCGACGATGGGCCGGAGATTGGCATAGAGGTCGTACTTGCTGCGCAGCGACAGCAGGCTTCCCGCCTTGCGTGCCGCCGGAGGGACCTCAGTGGTTTCAGGACCACCCGTCGCGCCCCAGAGTATAGCGTCGGCCTCCTCCATCGCCTCGATGGTGTCGTCCGGCAGCACCTTGCCCGTCGCCAGATACGGGATGAGACCGTATTGCGCTTCGCGCAGCGCCACGGGAATGCTGCGCCTCGCCGAAAACCATTTGAGAATACGGTGGGACTGGTCGGTCACCTCGGGACCGATGCCTTCACCGCCGACCACGGCGACCTTGATCATGTTCGAGAGCGTGTTCATGCCAATTGTCCTGCCTGATGTCCTGCAAAGTGAATCCACGGCCGCGCGTCGCGGTCGCAGGCCTGGAATGCGCGGATCTCGTGGTCGCGCCGCAACGTCAGCGAAATCTCATCTAAGCCTTCGAGCAGACCCGCACGCCGGCGCGGATCGATCTCGAAGACGTGCCGCACGCCCGATGGCGAGGTGACCGTCTGCTCCTGCAGGTCGACACTGACACGTCCCGCGCCCTGGCTCGCTTCGATCTCCGCGGCGAGGCCGTCGATGACGGCCTTGTCCAGCATGACAGGCAGGATGCCGTTCTGGAAGCAATTGGCGAAGAAGATGTCGCCGAAGCCGGATCCGATGATGGCGCGGATGCCCATTTCCTGCAGCGACCACACCGCCGCCTCCCGCGACGAGCCGCAGCCGAAATTCGGACCCGTGACCAGGATCTCCGCGGCGCGATAAGGCTCGCGATTGAGGATGAACTCCGGATTGTCCGAGCCATCAGGCAAATAGCGGAGCGAACCGAACGCCCACTTTCCGAGACTGCCGCGGACGGAATTTCCGATCATGCGGTTGATGCTGATGATGACGTCCGTATCGACATTGGTGCGCATGATCGGCGCTGCGGTCGCGGTGAGCTTGGTGAAGGCTTGGGGCATCTAGCGCTCCATGGTTCGGACGTCGGCGATGGCACCGGAAACCGCCGCCGCCACGGCCATGGCCGGACTCGCCAGATGGGTGCGGGCACGCGGCCCTTGGCGGCCGATGAAATTCCGGTTCGACGTCGACACCGAGCGCTGGCCGGGCGGCACGGTTTCACCGTTTGCGGCAAGGCACATCGAGCATCCGGGCTCGCGCCATTCAAAGCCCGCGTCGATGAAGATCTTGTCGAGCCCTTCGGCCATTGCATCGCGCCTGACGGTCTCGGAACCCGGCACGACCCAGGCCCGCACGCCCGGCGCAACCTTGCGGCCGCGCGCGATTTCGGCTGCGGCGCGCAGATCACTGAGACGGCTGTTGGTGCAGGAGCCGATGAAGACCCAATCCACCGGCGTGCCGGCGATCGGCGCGCCCGGCTTCAGGCCCATATAGTCGAGCGCGATCTCGATCGCGCCGCGGCGCGCGGGATCGGCGATATCAGCGGGATCCGGAATGCGGCCATCGACACCGAGGACGTGTTCGGGACTGGTGCCCCAGGTGATCTGGGGGATGATGGCCCCGACATCGATCGACACCTCGCAATCGAACATTGCGTCGCTGTCGCTCTGTAGCGTCCGCCAGGCCGCGACGGCGCGCTCCCACATCTCGCCTTGCGGCGCGTAGGGACGGCCGCGGATATATTCGAACGTCGTGTCGTCCGGGGCGATCAGCCCCATCTTGGCGCCGAGCTCGACCGACAGATTGCAGATGGTGAGCCGCCCTTCGATCGGCATGTCCCTGATGGCACTGCCGGCATATTCGACGGCATAGCCGGTGCCGCCGGCGGCGCCGACATGGCCGATCAAGGCGAGGATGAGATCCTTCGCCGTCACGCCGAACGGCAGCCGGCCGTCGAATGTCACGCGCATGGTTTTCGGCCGGCGCTGGATGATGGTCTGGGTCGCCAGCACATGCGTGAGCTCGCTGGAGCCGATGCCGAAGGCGAGCGCGCCGAGCCCACCATGGGTGCAGGTGTGGCTGTCGCCGCAAACGATCAGGCAGCCGGGCAGGCTGAGCCCGAGCTCCGGCCCGATGACATGGACGATGCCCTGCCCCGGCTGGTCGAGGTCGAACAGCCGGATGCCGCTGGCGGATGTCTCGGTCCGCAACGCCGCCAACAGCTCCCACCCGGTCTTGATCGTGCCGGCACGCCCGGACGCCGTCGAAATCGCATGATCCGGCGTGGCGAAGGTCAGTTCGGGATTGTGGACCGGAATGTTGCGGCTTTTGAGATTGATCAGGCCGCTGGAGCCGCCGAGGTCATGCAGCAGATGGCGATCCACGTGAAGCAGATCGGTGTCATCGCTGACATGGGCGATGACATGCTGGTCCCAGATTTTGGCCAGCAGCGTGCGGCCACGCGTGTCCACGATCCGTCCTCCCCTGTTCGGCATCTGATGTGCCGTGTTGCCGCCGATCATGCCGACCGGCAGCGAGCTTGAGAAGCAGGATAGAAGTCCGTCGCGGAAATGTGCAGTGACGGTTGAGCAGGGTGCCATCGCGGCCGGCGATGGCTGGCCTCTCGCACGAGCGATGCTAGCTTCTGCCGCGCACGACCGTCAGCCGGTCGGAGACACCGCCTGTGGTGAGACGCGCATCATCATGGGTCCGCAAATGCTCCACCAGCAGCTTCGTGACCGAGGGCAACGACTTGTAATCGCGCACGCCGATGACCAGGTCGCGTCGCGCCCAGGACTCATCGAGCGGGACGGTGACGAGACTGTCGACGCCGTAGCGGTCGCGAACGATCTCCAGCGGCACGACACCAACCCCCATCCTGGCATCGACGACGCGAAACAGCGCATCGAAGCTGCTGACGCGGATGCGCACCTTGAGGTGCTGCCCGAGAGCCGCGGCGGCCCGGACACACAGCGTCTCGATCGAACTGCCCTTCTCCAGGCTGACGAAATCGAAATCGACCAGCTCGCGGAAGCGAACGCTGTTGCGGCCCGCCAGCGGGTGGTCGCGCGTGACCAGCGCGACCAGGCTGTCGCTGCGATAGGACAGCAGCTCCAGATCCTGACCGTCGATGTTGCCGCCGAAAATGCCGATGTCGGCCCGGTTCTCCACCACCGCGCGCACGATCGCGGGGCTGAGATCCTCCTCGATGTCGATGTGGACCAACGGATGCCGCTCCAGGAACAGGCTGAGCTCATCCGCCAGGGCTTCGAGGATCGCGGACTTGTTGGCACAGATCCGGATCAGCCCGCGCTTGCCCTGCCGGTATCCCGTCAGCTCGCTCTCGAGCTTGCTCAAATTTCCCAGGATGATGCGGGCGTGCTCGAGCAGGGCGAAGCCAGCCGGTGTCGGCTCGATCCCCTTCGAATGACGATGCAGCAGCTCGACCTGGAACAAATCCTCGATATCCGAGACGCGGCGGCTGACCGCGGACGCAGCGATGTTCTTCTTCTCCGCCGCCTTCGCGATACTCTGCTCCTCGACGATCGCCACGAACAATTGCAGCGTGAGGAGATCGATTTTGGCGGTCATCCGTCAGATCCTCGACCGGGCCCTCGCTAGGGGGCCATTGTGGAGAAGCTTTGCGGCCGGTCGCAAGTGCGGTGTCAGATTATGGTCCCCCGGGGACGACACCAGAGGCTGCCGCGACGCAGAGAGGCTGTCTTTGACGGGGCTTTCTCAAAGCCGTTTTGATATGGCGGAGAGGGAGGGATTCGAACCCCCGATAGGCTTGCACCTATGCCGCATTTCGAGTGCGGTGCATTCAACCACTCTGCCACCTCTCCTGAAGGCGCCAAGTAAGGAGCAGGGCCCCTGTGGTTGGGGGCGTTAATAGGCGAGGATGGCGGGCCAGACAAGGCGCGAAAGGGGAAAATCCGCTGCCTCTTTCAGCCCCCACCCCGGAGCCGTCTCCGGTCCGATGAATCCGAACGGGGCTCCAGCTTCTTGTTTTGACGCGTTTTATTGACGCGAACCGGGTCTACTTCGCTCGAAAGCGCTCTCATCGCCGGGAGGAACTGCCGTGGAGCATCTGACGATCAACGCCAATGGCGCCGATTTCCACCTGGTCCGCGCTGGGCGAGGCAAACCGCTGCTTTTGCTGCATGGTTGGCCGGAATTCTGGCTGACCTGGGAGCCGGTGATATCAAGGCTTTCGGACCGGTTCATGCTGATCGCGCCCGATCTGCGCGGCTTCGGCGACAGCGACAAGCCGGACGGGCCTTTTGGGCCGGACGGCGGACATGCTGGCGCTGATGGACGGGCTCGGCATCGAGCGATTCGCCGTGGTCGGCCACGATGTCGGCGGCGCCGTGATGCAGCCTTTGGCCCGGCAGGCGCCCGAGCGGCTCGCGGGGCTGTTTTTCTTCGACTTCGTCTATCCCGGCATCGGGCCGCGCATGGCGGCGCCTGATCGACTCAACCACATCTGGTATCAGTCTTTCCATCAGATGGAGATAGCCGAGCGGCTCGTCGGCGCGAGCCGCGAGAGCTGCCGGCTCTATATCGGTCACTTCCTCAAGGGTTGGGCGCATCGGAAGAGCGCCTTCGACGATGTTCTCGACGCTTTCGCCGACAATTTCTTCAGAGAAGGCAACCTCGCCGGCGGCTTTGCGCATTATCGCGCCTCGCATGCCGGACGGGTTGCGATGATGAAGGGCGAAGCCCCGCAGCTGGCACCGATCAACGTGCCGACCCGCGTGCGCTGGGCCGAGCACGATCCGCTGTTTCCCTATGCCTGGACCGATCGTCTCGGCGAGACGTTTGGCGATCTCGATCTTGCGATGTTTCCGGGCGTCGGCCACTTCCCGCATCGGGAAGATCCGGATCGCGCGGCCGCGGAGATCGCGGCGTTTTTTCAGCGGATCGGCTGGAGCTGAAGACAGGGGTGGGACCGCCAGACGCGGTAAACACTGGCGGTCCCGTGCCGCTCATTGAAATACTGGCTGGGAAGGGCGGCTTCGCCGGCCAGGGTGAGGCGACGATTCGACCCTAGCGAGTGTCCTGTGCGCCGCAACGCAATCCGGTCCTTAACCTAACCAGTCAAGGTTACTCCTTGTCCGCCTTACTCTTTTTCTTGCCGTTCTCAGTAGAATCCCGGTCTTTTCCGTTGCCGTTCTCCTTGCGGCGGTTGGTGAAGCGCGCATTGCCGAGCCCGGTGCCGATGGTGAGCACGCCCCAGCGAGCGACATCCTGCATGAACGGCACCTCGGAGAGGCCCTGAACCACGCCGTCATTGTGCATCAGGATCGCGGTGTCGTGCTCGCCGATCTCGGGGATGCCCTCGATCAGGCTCGCCGGCAGGTTGAACTTGCTGCTCTCCCAATTGCCCGGCAGGTTTTGGGCGCCCTTCTCGATCGAGCCGTCCTCGTTGATCACGCCGGGACAGGCGATGCCGATGAAGGGCGCGAGCTTGAAGCCGTCTTTCTCAGCCTCGGTGATCAGCCCCTTCAGCATCTTGATGAGCCGCTTCACCGCACCCTCGCGGGTCGGCTCGTCATCGGCATGACGCCACAGCTCGGATTTCACGACCTTGGCCTTCGAGAGGTCCTTGGCCTTCTTCCAGCCGGTCTCCACCAGGCCGCAGCGGATGTTGGTGCCGCCGATGTCGACGGCGAGGATGCTGTCATGGGCCTCGAAGATCCAGGACGGCGCCAGATGCAACGCGCCGATCAATCCGGCTTCATCGGGATGGGCGCGGATCGGCACCATGTCGATCTTGAAATCCTCGGCCTTGAGGATGATCCCGGTGCGCGCGATCGCAAGCTCCCCGAGCCGTGAATCGCGGAAGCCGCCGCCGACGACGATGCGCTCGGTCTTGGCCCAGGCCTTGCTCTTGAGGAAGCGACGGGTGACGTAAGCGAGCTCCTGGGCAAAGTCCTCGATGGCGCTATGCACCACGGCCCAGGCCTCGGTGTCATCGCCGATCAGGATGGCGTCCAGCGTCTTCTTGCTGATCTCATCCGATGGCTCCTTGCCGAACGGGTCCTCGCCGGACTTGCGCAGCGGCTTGCGCCAGCGCTCGAGGATGTCGCGAAACGCGCCCTTGCTGGCGCGGTCGCCGAGGAAACCGTCCTCGTCCTTCATCTCGATGTTGAAGCTGTCGATATCCACCGACGGCAGCCGCGCCGCGCCGTGGGCGGCGATGCCCGTCGTCGTCTTGACCAGTTCGTCCGTTGCCATGAAAGCCCTGCCCGATCGCGAAAATCCAGTGGGACAACAAACGGGAACCCGTTTGGTTGCGTTGCCCATGGCACAGTTCTGGCCACGTCCGGGGATACATGGTATATTGTTCACCCTCAGATTGCGGGGGAGGTGGATCGAATGGGAATCGCCTTCGACCTGGCCACCGTCAACTGGTTGGCCCATCTGCTTCAGCCTGGCGGACACATTCCCCGGCGTGCCGCGCCTGATGAGCACGAATCGCTGGAAATGTTCCTAAGCCAATTGCCGGAGCGTTTTGTCTCCTCTCGCGGCAACGAGGACAAGGTGCGCCGGGTCGCTGAGGCGGCACGTGAGCAATTGAGCCGGATTCCCTACGGGCAGGAGATTCCCCTTCAACTCCTCGAGTCGCTGCAGCAACTGCTTTCGCACTATCCCTGGATCAGCATGATCGTGCCATCGATGAAGAATGTGGAGCTGGATCGTTTTCTGGCCTCTCGAGAATTTCTTCACGATCTCGTCCATGAGGTGAAGTGGCAAGACGACGGCCTGATCATGCAGCCCCGGGATCTCGACGATCACCCGCAAGCGCTGCTGGACGTCTTCCCCCCATTTCAGACTGCGTTGAACGCAATGACGCGGTGGCCCGGGCTGCTGTTCTGGAGACCCAACAAGGATTCCGTGTTTCTGCCCTTTGCAGGCAAGACGCCGGCTGCTGTCCGCGAATGCGCGGGATGGGCGTTGTCCAACCTCAAGATTTCCAGGTTTCGCGGATTAAAGACATTCGAGGCCGAATATTTCAGGAGATTTCCAGAGGCCAGAGCTACTGCAGCATCAACCACGACGCTGCTGCATATCAGCGACCTTCACATCGGAAGCACCGAGGCAGCGACGAGCTTGCCCCGCCTGCAACAACTGTTGCGGAATCAAATCCACGAGATACCGAATGGGCAAAAGGTCGTTTTGGTCATCAGCGGCGATCTGATCGACGATCCCAAAGACGAGTACTACAATTCGGCGCGACAGTTCCTCGACACAGCGCAAAACCTCACGGAGGAACCACCGATCCTCGTTTTGGGCAACCACGACGTCCGAACAGATGGCTATCTGAGCGAAAACCTGAGAAACGCGATCAAGCTCCCGACAAATCGCGTGCGATGGTTCGATGATCAGCCTCTTGGTCTGGTCTGCTTCAATTCAGTGGCCGGCGGCCGTCTGGCCGCGGGCAAGATTGGGCCGGAGCAATTTGCCGACGTTGGCAACGAAATCGACCACAAGCGCGATTGGCGGGATCACACGCTGGTTGGCGTACTCCATCATCATCCGCTCCCGGTCGATAATCCCGCCTGGTATGCAAGGCCGTTCTACGAGCGGATACTGGGACGATTTTTCGAGAAGACCGACCAGCTTGAGGACGCCACCGATTTCGTGGACTTCGTCCGCCAGCGTCGATTTGCCGCCGTGCTTCACGGGCACAAGCATATCCCTCGCGTTGCGTCGATACCGGGACCACCTCCGATCGCGGTTTTGGGATGCGGAAGTTCCGTCGGAAAGGTCCCGACCAATGATGGGAGGATCTTCCTGTCCATCAACCGCATCGACGTCAATCACCAGACCGGGTCCTTGTCGTGCCGGCTGATGGCCGAGCGCACCCTGGGGGCGGGCATGAGCCAATGGGACCGATGGGAGAGCCACGAGATCCTCCATGCGCAGGCCCTGTAACCTCCTGGATTGCGGGTGAATTGCCCTAAACTCTTCGGTTTTCGGCGCTTTTCCTTGACTCTCCGCGTCCGGCGGCTATAAGTCCCGCAACCGGCGCGGGGCGTTTCTCGCGCTGTTTGTTTTTGCGTGGGTTTTCAAAGGGATAACTCCCGCCCGCACAAAACGCGCATAAACCCATAGCGACTGACAAAAAGCCGGCCCGGACGATTCTCGTCGCGAGGCCGGGATTTGAACACGGAGAAAAAACGATGTTCGCAGTCATCAAAACCGGCGGCAAGCAATACCGCGTCGTGCCGGATGATGTTCTCGAAGTAGGCAAGATCGAAGGCGAAGTCGGCTCGATCATACAGCTGAATGAAGTGCTGGTGCTCGGCGGTGACACGCCGGTCCTGGGCGTCCCGACGGTCGCAGGCGCGTCCGTTGCGGTCGAGGTGCTCGACCACAAGCGCGGGCCGAAGGTCATCGCGTTCAAGAAGCGCCGCCGCAAGAATTCGCGCCGCAAGCGCGGCTATCGCGACGAGATCACGGTCCTCCGTATCTCCGAGATCCTGACAGACGGCGCCAAGCCCACCAAGGGCCCGCGTCCGAAGCGGGAGAAGGTCGCCAAGGAAGCGACCACCGAAGAAGCCGCCGCATAATTTGATCACGCGCAATCACGAATTGATGCGTGAGAAATTGTGAAATGATTCCGTCAAGGAATTGATCTAGAAATACGCAGGATTTTGGAGACGAGCCATGGCTCACAAAAAAGCAGGCGGATCATCGCGCAACGGTCGCGATTCGAAGGGCAAGCGCCTCGGCATCAAGGCGTTCGGCGGCGAAGTCGTGATTCCCGGCAACATCATTGCGCGTCAGCGCGGCACCACCTGGCATCCCGGCCTTAATGTCGGCATGGGCACGGACCACACTCTGTTCGCCAAGATCGAGGGTCGCGTCACGTTCCAAGCCAAAGCCAACGGCCGCACATTCGTATCGGTACTCCCGATCGCCGAGGCGGCTGAATAGACGGTGGACCAAATTTGGAGTCCGCCGGGTCCTTGACCGAACCGGCGGAGTCCACAAGACGGCTCCAGGGGAGGCAGGGAAACCGGCCTCCCCTTTCGTTTGACTTGCTCACTTTTCACTTAGTGACTTTGACGGAGCCGGACATGTTGCAGGATTTCTCGAGCGTGACCTTGCGGGAGGCGAGACCGAGCGTCGTCGCCACCGAGCGGCTGACGTTGCGGCGCCCGACTCTCGCCGACGTCAGGACCATCGCCCACCTCGCCAACGACCGCCGTGTCGCGGAAAACACCCGTCGCCTTCCACACCCCTATTCGCAGGACGACGCCGTCGAATTCGTCCGCGCCACCGCCGCGCTCGGCAGCGAGACCGTGTTCCTGATCGAGCACGACACCGGGCCGGTCGGCATGGTCGGCATCGACCGCTCCACGCCCGACAATGCCGAGCTCGGCTACTGGCTCGGCGTCGAGCATTGGGGCCAGGGCTTTGCCACCGAGGCCGCGCGCGGCGCGATCGATTTCTTCTTCGAGGAGTTCGAGGACGATCATCTCTATGCGGGTGCGCGCGTCACCAATCCGGCCTCGCGCAACGTGCTGGAGAAGTGCGGCTTCCAGTGGAGCGGCGTCCAGCTGCATCGCTTCCTCGCGCTGGGCTCGTCCACGCCGGTCGATTGCTTCCGCCTGTCACGCGGCGTGTGGTCGTCGCTGAAGAACTGGAGCAGTGCGCGACGGATGCGGTAGGGCGCGCGGCCACATACACTGCTGTCGTCCCGCGGCGCGACAAAGTCGCGAGCCCGGGACCCATAACCCCAGGGAGAAGTGTGGGACAAAGCTCCCACTCCCAGTTATCGCAAAACGACGTCCTGTGGGTATGGGTCCCGGGCTCGCGCTTCGCGCGCCCCGGGACGACGGTGTGGCTGCAGCTACGCTGGCGGATTCACCTCGTTGCTCGGGCGGCCGAGATCGCGTTCGCGCAAGTAGATGTAGAACCCAGCGCCGATGATGATGGCGGCGCCGATGATGGTGGCAATCGACGGCACGTCGCCGAACACGACGAAGCCGAAGATCACGGCCCAGACGATCATCGAATATTGATATGGCACCACGACGCTCGCCGGTGCCAGCTTGAGCGAGCGGTTGACGCAGAACAGCGCCGTCACCGAGACGCACCCCGCCAGCGCGAAGATCGCGAGGCTGCCCGGTGTCGGCGGCACCCAGTGGAATGCCGACAGCACGGCACCCAGCGAGAACGTGCCGATGAATTGCGACGACGCCATCACGATATCGGGCGTCTTGCGCAGGCTGCGCGTGATCAGCATCAGGGTCGCAAACGACAGACTGCCGCCGAGCGCGATCAGCGCCGGCAGGCTGACCGTCTGGGCCGACGGCCGCAACGCGATCAGCACGCCGCAGAAGCCGATCAGGATCGCCGTCCAGCGCCGCCAGCCGACCTTCTCGCCCAGAAAGATCGCCGACATCGCGGTGACGAAGATGGGGCCCGCGAGATAATAGGTGATGACGTCGGCGAGCGGCAGATAGACCGTCGCGAGGAAGAAAGCGGCCACTTCCAGCGTCGACAGCACGACGCGAAACAGCTGCAGGCGCGGCCGCTCCAGATGCAGGAACTGGTGGCGCTGCCGCCAGACCAGCGGCGACAGCAGCAGCAGCGCGGCGCAGGCGCGCAGGAACAAGAGCTGCCCCACTGAATAGGTCCCGACGAGGAACTTGCCCATGGCGTCGCCGAACGAGAACATGAAGATCGACAGCACCATCAGCGCAATGCCGGCAAGGCGTGCGGAGCGGTCGTCATAGGCGGAGAGATTCTTGAAGAAGGGCATTGGCGCCGTTTTAATCACGTGGGCGCGCCGGACAAGCCCGCATCTGCTGATTGAACGGATTGTCGCACTATTCGCGGCGCGATAGCGATAGACGCCTCCCGAACCAGAGAGCATGGACATGACCGAATTCGACCCGACGCGGCATCGCATGATCCCCGCGCAACGCTGGTTTGAGGATTTCGTGGTCGGCGAGCGCTTCGTGCTGCCGAGCCGCACCCAGACCTCGGCGGTGTTCGCCGCCTTCCAGACCGCGAGCGGCGACACCCATCCCGTGCATTACGACGTGGAATATTGCCGCAGCCGCGGCATGCCGCATCTGCTCGCCCACGGCTTCCAGACCTTGATCCACACGGCGCCCGGCGCGGGCCTGTTTCCGTTCATGGTCGAGGACTCCCTGGTCGGCTTCCTCGAGCAATCGAGCCGGTTCCTCAAACCGGTGTTCGCCGACGACACCATCTATCCCGCGCTCGAGGTCACGGAGCTGGTGCCAGGTCGCACGACCGGCGCGGTGACGCTCAAAAGCACCGTATTCAACCAGCGCAAGGAGCTGGTGCTGGAGGGGATGCAGAAATTCCTGATCCGGAGACGGCCTGCGGGTTAAGCACGGGGCCAAATTCGCAGGATTTCGGCCGATTCAGGGATAAGTCCGGGTTGCCGCGCGGGACCGCCTGCCCTACCTATGGCCCATGAAATTCCTCGACGAAGCAAAGGTCTATATCCGCTCCGGTGACGGCGGGAACGGCTGCGTGGCGTTCCGCCGCGAGAAGTTCATCGAATTCGGCGGTCCTTCCGGCGGCAATGGCGGCCGCGGCGGCAACGTGGTCCTCGAGGTCGCCGACGGCCTCAACACGCTGATCGACTACCGCTACCAGCAGCATTTCAAGGCCCAGAAGGGCGAGAACGGCTCGGGCTCGGACCGTCATGGCGCAAACGGCAAGGCGATCGTGCTGAAGGTCCCCGTGGGCACGCAGATCTTCGACGAGGACCGCGAGACCCTGATCCACGACTTCACTGATGTCGGCGAGAAGTTCGTGCTGGCCGAGGGCGGCAATGGCGGCTTCGGCAACGCGCATTTCAAGTCCTCGACCAACCGCGCACCACGCAACGCCAATCCCGGCCAGCCCGGCGAGGAGCGCTGGATCTGGCTGCGACTGAAACTGATCGCGGATGCCGGACTGGTCGGCCTGCCCAATGCCGGCAAATCGACCTTCCTTTCCAAGGTCAGCGCGGCGAAGCCGAAGATCGCCGACTATCCCTTCACCACGCTGCATCCGCAACTCGGCGTCGTGAATTCCGACGGCCGCGAATTCGTGCTGGCGGACATTCCCGGTCTGATCGAAGGCGCGCATGAAGGCGCCGGCCTCGGCGACCGCTTCCTCGGCCATGTCGAGCGCTGCCGCGTGCTGCTGCATCTCGTCGATGCGACCTGCGAGCATGCCGGCAAGGCCTACAAGACGGTTCGCAACGAGCTCAATGCCTATGGCGGCCTGCTCACCGACAAGATCGAGATCGTCGCGCTGAACAAGATCGACGCGGTCGAGCCGGACGAGTTGAAGAAGCAGAAGGACCGGCTGAAACGCGCCGCCAAGAAGACACCGCTGCTGCTCTCCGGCATCACCGGCGACGGCGTGAAGGAAGCGTTGCGCGCGCTTGTCGAAGTGATCGGCGAGGCCCCGGTATCGGCCAAGGCGAAGAGCGCGGCCGAAGCGGAGCCGTGGTCGGCGTAATCCGACGCGCTCAAGCGGCCCGCTTGTCTTCGCTGGCGCGATAGCGCAGCATTAAAAGATCAAGAAACGGCAGGGGCGAAGCATGGCGCGCGCGAAGAACGTTCTCTGGATCATGTGCGACCAGCTTCGCTACGACTATCTCGGCTGCACCGGCCATCCCACGCTGAAAACGCCCAACATCGACGCCATGGCCAAGCGTGGCGTGCTCTTCAGCAAGGCGTATGTGCAGTCGCCGATCTGCGGCCCGTCGCGGATGTCGTTCTACACCGGGCGCTACATGCGCTCGCACGGCTCGCACTGGAACGGCTGGCCGCTGCGCGTCGGCGAGCCCACGCTCGGCGACCACCTCAAAAAGATCGGCGTGCGCAACGTGCTGGTCGGCAAGACCCACATGGCGCCCGATCTCGAGGGCATGAAGGCGCTTGGCATTCCGCCGGAATCGATGATCGGCGTGCACGTCGCCGAATGCGGGTTCGAGCCTTATGAGCGTGACGACGGCCTGCATCCGACGGGACGGCCGCGCCCGAAATACGATGAGTACCTGCGCAGCCAGGGATTCGAGGCGCCCAATCCCTGGGAGCATTGGGCGAATTCAGGCGCAGCGGACGACGGCTCCCTGCAGAACGGCTGGCTGCTGGTGCATGCCGACAAGGCCGCGCGCGTGCCGGACGAGCATTCCGAAACGCCCTACATGACGCGGCGCGCGATGGACTTCATCAGCGAGGCCGAGACCGACGGCAGGCCGTGGTGCCTGCACCTGTCCTACATCAAGCCGCACTGGCCCTATATCGCGCCCGAGCCCTATGCGAGCATGTATTCGACCGATGACATGATCCCGGCGATCCGCTCCGAGCGCGAACGCCAGAATCCGCATCCGGTGTTCGGCGCCTACATGGACATGCGCTACTCCCGCAACATGGCGCGCGACGAGGCTCGCGAGAAGGTGATCCCGACCTATATGGGCCTGATCACCCAGATCGACGACCAGATGGGCGTGCTGATGAAGTTTTTGGAGGCGCGCGGCCTGCTGGACACCACCATGATCGTGTTCACGTCCGATCATGGCGACTATCTCGGCGATCACTGGATGGGCGAGAAGGATCTGTTCCACGAACAGTCGGCGAAGATTCCGTTGATCATCATCGATCCGTCGAAGGAAGCCGACGCCATGCGTGGCACCCGCAGCGACGCGCTCGTGGAAGGCATCGATCTCGCGCCGACCTTCGTCGATTATTTCGGCGGCAAGGTGCCGGGCCACATCCTCGAAGGGCGCTCGCTGCTGCCGCTGCTGCGCGGCGAGAGGCCGTCCGACTGGCGCACGGTCGCGTTCTCCGAATACGACTACGCCATGCAGGATGTGCGGCTGAAGCTGAACCAGCCGATCGAGCGCTGCCGCCTGTTCATGGTGTTCGACGGCCGCTGGAAATACATCCACGCCTCCGGCTTCCGTCCGATGCTGTACGATCTCGAAGCCGATCCGGACGAGTTTCTGGATCGCGGCGACGATCCGGAGTGTGCCGGCATCATCGCTCGCCTTCAGGCCGAGCTGTTCGACTGGGCGCTGCATCCCAACGACCACATCACCACGCCGCGCGAGAAGATCGCGAACTATGCCGACAACCAGCTCCAGGTGAAGGGCGGGATCCTGATCGGTGTCTGGGACGAAGCCGAGCTCGCGTCGATCAAGGACGGGATCGCGCAACGCGCGAAGCTCTAAAACCCCTCATGGTGAGGAGGCGCGACAGCGCCGTCTCGAACCATGCAGGCCCCGCTGCTACAGCCGGGCCTTTCATCCTTCGAGATGCCGCTCCGCGGCTCCTCAGGATGAGGGGATAGAGTAGCGCGCGGCGTTCAATTCTCGATCTTGTACCCCGTCGCCTTCACGATCGGCTGCCAGAACGCCGTGTTCGCGGCGAGCTCCTTGGTCAGCCCATCCGCATTGCTGCCGACCGGGATCAGCCCGATCGCGGTGAGCTTCTCATTCACCTCGGGCCTGGCGAGCGCAGCGCTTGCGGCTGCGCCGAGCTTGCTGGCGAAGTCCGGCGGGCTGCCGGCGGGGAGCCACATGCCGTACCAGGCGTCCGCGACGAGATCGATGCCGCTCTCCTTCAGTGTCGGCACCTCGGGTGCGAAGGGCGAACGCTCCGCGCTCGCGACCGCGATGATCTTCACGCCCTTGGCGCGGTGCTGCGGCAGCGCATCGGCCAATGTCACGATGCCGAACGACAGATGGCCGCCGATGAGATCGTTGAGGATAGGCGCGCTCCCGCGATAGGGCACGCGGGTCAAGGGAATGCCGAGATCCTTCTCGAGCTTGGAGCCCATGAAATGCGGAATGGTGCCGTTGCTCGGCACCCCGAACGACGTCTTGTCCGGATGCGCCTTCAGCCACGCCACGAATGACTTGAAATCGGCAGCGTCAATCGCCGGGCCGATCACGACTGCGAATTCGAACCGCGCCAACAGCGACACCGGCATGAAATCCTTCGCCGTGTCGAAGCTCGGCGTCGTCTCCACCATCGGCAGCAGGTACATGGTCGGCCCGGTCGTCACCAGCACCATGCTGCCGTCGGCACTCGCGCCCTTCACCGCCTTGATACCGATCTGGCCGTCGCCGCCGGTACGGTTCTCGACGACGATGGTCCGTTGCAGCGCCGGCGCCATCTCCTGCGCGATCAGCCGGCACAGCGTGTCGCCGCCCGCTCCCGCCGCGAACGGGAAGATCATCTTTGTCAGCCCGGCCTGCGCTTGCGATCCGCCCGCCTGCGCCAACAGCGGCAACCCGAGACATCCGGCGATGAAGTTGCGGCGATCCATCGGTTTCCTCTTTGAGCCCATTATGGTTGGCGACAATTAGAGCCAGGCGAGCGTCCCGGACAAGCGCCGTTTACCATTTCGGCCGCCTTGCGCCGGCCATCGTCCTGCTGCAAAAGCAGGCCTTAACCGGCGCCGCCTGTCGCTCCGCCGTTTCCGATGCAGAGCAGTCCGTCACACGCGCCAACACATACACACATGCCCAGCCCCGAACTCAGTCAATTCCGCCGCATCGTCGTCAAGGTCGGCTCCGCCCTGCTGGTCGATTCCGACAAGGGCGAGGTGCGCGCCTCCTGGCTCGCCGCGCTCGCCGACGACATGGCCAAGCTGCATCGCGAGGGCCGCGACGTGCTCGTCGTCTCCTCCGGGTCGATCGCGCTCGGCCGCAGCCGGCTGAAATTGCCGCGTGGCCCGCTGAAGTTGGAGGAGAGCCAGGCGGCCGCCGCCGTCGGCCAGATCGCGCTAGCGCGGATCTGGTCAGAGGTGCTCGGCGCCCACGGCATCGGCGCGGGGCAGATCCTGGTCACGCTCCAGGACACCGAGGAGCGCCGCCGCTATCTCAATGCGCGCTCCACCATCGGCAAGCTGCTGGAATGGCGCGCGATCCCCGTCATCAACGAGAATGACACGGTCGCCACCAACGAGATCCGCTACGGCGACAATGATCGCCTCGCCGCGCGCGTCGCCACCATGGCGAGCGCCGATTTGCTGGTGCTGCTGTCCGACATCGACGGGCTCTACGATGCCCCGCCGAAGAACAATCCGAACGCAAAACTCATTCCCGTGGTCGACAGCATCTCCTCGGAGATCGAGGCCGTGGCAGGCGACGCCGAGTCCGAGCTGTCGCGCGGCGGCATGCGCACCAAGGTCGAGGCAGCCAAGATCGCGACCACAGGCGGCACGCATATGCTGATCGCCTCGGGCAAGATCGAGCATCCCCTGCAGGCGATCGCCGACGGCGGCCGCTGCACCTGGTTCCTGACGCCGGCCAACCCCATCACCTCGCGCAAGCGGTGGATTGCGGGCACGCTGGAGCCGAAAGGCACGCTGACCATCGATGCCGGCGCCGTGACGGCGCTGCGTGCCGGCGCCAGCCTGCTGCCGGCCGGCGTGATCAAGGTGGAAGGCCAGTTCGCCCGCGGCGATGCGGTGATCGTGCGCGGTCCTGATACCAGCGAGGTCGGCCGCGGCCTGATCGCCTACGATGCCGAGGTCGCCGAACGGATCAAGGGCCGCTCCTCCCCGGACGTGATGGCCATCCTCGGCATCAGCGGGAGGTCCGAGATGATCCACCGCGACGATCTGGTGGTGGGTGGGTAAGGACGAGCAAGTCCGCCAACTATTGCATGTCGTCAGAGCCGATATCCTGGCGGCCGTGCATCACGCGGACGATCTCGACTCCATCGGGCAGCGGGACATAGAAGATCACGTAATTGCCAACGGGGAAGCTGCGCAGGCTGTCGCGCAATTCTCGCCGTTCGCGGCCAGCCAAGGGATTTTCCACGAGCATCTCGAAAATCTCGCCGATGCGCGCGATCTGCTTGTCGGCCGCCCGAACGCTGTCCGACGCGATGAAATCCCAGATCGAATCTAGATCTTGGTCGGCTTGTGGGGCCTTGCGGAATCTATTCGCCACGTTTGCGCGCGGCCAGTCGCTGCCGTCCCCGCGCCTTGATGTCGTTCATCCATTCCTGGACATCGACCTCTTCCATTGGTCCGCTGTCAAACCCCTTCTGGATTTCCTCCCGCAGCGCCTCCAGCTTGACCCTGCGCCGCTCTTCACGCTCCTCGACTAGGCGAAGGCCTTCGCGCATGACCTCGCTCGCGGTGGCATAGCGGCCGCTCTCGACCAGATCGTCGATCAGGTCCTCGAAATGCTTTCCAATGCTGTAGCTGCTCGCCATGGAACGGCTCCGTTATCAAGTAATGATATTTATTGATATTTGAGCGCCTCGCAAGGATCCGTCCGGCCTCGGGGGCAACCAGGCCATTGGCCGACCGGGCGGCGCGAACCGGGCCCCAGCCATACCCTCCCGACCCTTCGCAGACGCGGGATTTCCGTGCTAGGACACTGCCTTAGCAGAAGGTTGAACTCTCCATGGCCGCCCCCCTCAAAGCCGTCGACGGCAATGCCGATCTCCAGGCGCTGATGTCCGATCTCGCCGCCCGTGCCCGCGCTGCCGCGCGCGTGCTGGCGCTGGCGCCGCCGGAGCAGAAGAACCGGGCGCTCGAGGCCATGGAGCGGGCGATCCGCGCGAACTCTGCCGCGATCCTTGCCGCCAATGCCGAGGACGTCGCGGATGCCCGGGCCTCGGGCACCATGATCGCCTCCTTCATCGACCGCCTGACACTGACACCTGCGCGCGTCGAGTCGATGGCCGAGGGCATCGGTATCGTGCGCGGCATCGCCGATCCGATCGGCATCGTCACCGAGAGCTGGCAGCGGCCGAACGGCATGACCATCGAGCGCGTGCGCGTTCCGCTCGGCGTCGTCGGCGTGATCTTCGAGAGCCGGCCGAACGTTGCGGCGGATGCCGGCGTGCTGTGCCTGAAATCCGGCAATGCCGTGATCCTGCGCGGCGGCTCCGACAGTTTTCGTTCGTGCCGCGCGATCCATGAATGTCTCGTCCAGGGCCTGCGTGACGCCGGGCTCCCCGAAGCGGCGATCACGCTGGTGCCGACGCGCGACCGCGCGGCGGTCGGCATGATGCTGTCAGGGCTGGACGGCGCCATCGACGTGATCGTTCCGCGCGGAGGCAAGAGCCTCGTCGCGCGCGTCGAGCAGGAGGCCCGCGTGCCCGTGTTCGCGCATCTCGAAGGCGTCAACCACGTCTATATCGATGCCAGCGCCGACCTCGCCATGGCGAAGTCGATCGTGCTCAACGCCAAGATGCGCCGCACCGGCGTCTGCGGCGCGGCCGAGACGCTGCTGGTCGATCGCGCCGCCGCCGCCAAAAACCTGAAGCCGCTGGTCGAGATGCTGATCGAGGCCGGCTGCGAAGTGCGCGGCGACGACGCCGTGCAGAAGACCGATGCGCGCGTCAAGGCTGCCAGCGAAGACGATTGGGACACTGAATATCTTGACGCGATCATCGCGGCGAAGGTGGTGGACGGTGTCGACGGCGCGATCGCGCATATCCAGAACCACGGCTCGCATCACACCGACGCGATCGTGAGCGCGGATGAGGCTGCTGCGAGGAAATTCCTGAGCGAGGTCGATTCCGCGATCGTGCTGCACAATGCCTCAACGCAGTTCGCCGA
Organism: Bradyrhizobium sp. 613_E4_N2_2; assembly: GCF_052075995.1. Taxonomy (NCBI): domain Bacteria; kingdom Pseudomonadati; phylum Pseudomonadota; class Alphaproteobacteria; order Hyphomicrobiales; family Nitrobacteraceae; genus Bradyrhizobium; species Bradyrhizobium sp. 613_E4_N2_2. The sequence goes on along the minus strand of NZ_CP197234.1, from coordinate 474,374 downwards.
TGGCGGCGAGTTCGGTTTCGGCGCCGAGATCGGCATCGCCACCGGCCGATTCCACGCCCGTGGTCCGGTTGGCGCCGAGCAGCTCACGAGCTTCAAATATCGCGTCCACGGCACAGGTCAGACGCGGCCGTAAGTCATGTCGCGAGGCGTGGGGCATTGAGTAACAATTTCGTCGCGCCACGTTTCTTCGCGCAGGCCATTCCGCCCTACACCGAAGGCATGCGCGTCGGCCTGCTCGGCGGCTCGTTCAATCCGCCGCACGAGGCCCATCGCGCCATCAGCCAGTTCACGCTGAAACGCCTCCGACTCGACCGCGTGTGGTGGCTGGTGACGCCGGGCAATCCACTGAAGGAGAACGGCACGCTGCATGAGCTCGGCGCGCGCATGCAGGCCGCGCGCGACGTCGCCGACGATCCCAGGATCGAGGTGAGCTGTCTCGAATCCGTCATTCGTACCCGCTATACTATCGACACGATCAACACCTTGCGCCGCCGCCTCAGCGGCCTGCGCTTTGTCTGGATCATGGGCGCCGACAATCTCGCTCAATTCCATCGTTGGCAGCACTGGCGGCGCATCGCCGACCAGGTGCCGATTGCGGTCATCGATCGCCCGCCGCAGAGTTTTCGCGCCCTCGCCTCGCCCGCTGCCCAGGCCCTTGCACGCTACCGCGTGCCCGAGACGGACGCGGCATTGCTTCCGGATCGGCCGGCGCCGGCCTGGGTCTTTCTGACGGGGTTGAAACTGAACCTGTCCTCGACCGGCTTGCGGAACCCGGACGGGAGCTGGAAAGGTCCGAAGTGAGACGGAGTGTGTGGACGTTGTGGGGATTTCGGACTCTCTGGCATATTGAAACCCTTAACCCCACATGATGTAGTGTAACCAGTGAGCGTCGGATTCGGCGTTCGCGATACAGTGAAAGGAATGGTCCCTGACCACATCTGTATTGTCCAAGTCTGTTTTACCCAAGGTAGCGAAACCGGCGCGTAAAACATCGACCAAAGCTGCGGCCTTGAAGGCGCAACCCGACGCCGACAAGACGCTGAGCCTGATCCTCTCCCGCCTCGACGACATGAAGGCGGAAGAGACGGTCACCATCGACCTTCGCGGCAAATCGGCGTACTCCGACTACATGATCGTTACCACCGGCCGGGTGAACCGGCATGTCGGCGCGATCGCGGACAACGTCGCCAAAGGCCTCAAGGAAAACGGCATCAGGAACATCCACGTCGAGGGCTTGCCCAATTGCGACTGGGTGCTGATCGATTCCGGCGATGTGATCGTGCACGTGTTCAGACCCGAGGTCCGCGAGTTCTACAATCTCGAGAGATTGTACACCCAGGGCCCTGGGGCGGCGAAGGCGATCTAGGCTCATCGAGCCGATTTCGAATCGGCTGACGCGCATGCTAGCGTCGTGCGCGCGCATATTGCGCGCGGTCTTGAAACACGACCTGAAGATATCATGCGCGTTGCTGTCATTGCGGTGGGCCGGCTGAAGCAGGGCCCCGAACGGGAGCTTGCCGACCGCTATTTCGAGCGGTTCGACGAAGCCGGCCGCAAGCTCGGATTCCGCGAGCTCAGCATCCACGAAATCCCCGAAAGCCGCGCGCGCGACACCGCGACTCGGATGGCCGAAGAGGCCGCGGCGATCGGTGCTCATATCCCGGAAAAATCGATCCTGGTGGCGATGGACGAGCGCGGCCAGAATCTCGACTCCACCGTATTCGCACGGCACCTCGGGCGCTGGCGCGACGAGGGTGCCGGACATACTATCTTCGTGATCGGAGGGGCGGACGGACTTTCGCCCGAATTGCGCCGTAAGGCCAAGCTCGCGATCGCGTTCGGCTCTGCGACCTGGCCGCACCAAATGGTCCGCGTCATGCTTCTGGAACAGCTTTATCGGGCCGCCACCATTCTGGCCGGCCACCCCTATCACCGCGCGTGATGCGCGCACAACGAGCACCTTTGCGTAAAGCGATGCGAGCGCCGATCCTCAACCTGCTGCTGATCGCCGGCGTCACGGGCGCAAGCCTCGCGCAAGCTCAGACGCAAGGTCAGACAATTGCGCCCGCGCCACAGACGGCGGCTGTCTCGCCCGATGCAATCAAGCAGCGCGAGCAGGAGCTCGAGGCCGCCCGCGCGAGGCAGAAGAGCGCCGAGGAAGCGCAGGCCAAGCTCAAGGCCGAGATCACCTCGCTCGGCCAGGACCGCACCCAGCTCAATCAGCAGCTGATCGATACCGCAGCCAATGTGCGGACCGTCGAGACCAAGATCGACGAAGCCGAAGCGCGGCTGCGCTCGCTCAACGGCCGCGAGCAGCAGATGCGCACCTCGCTGGAGTCGCGCCGCGCCGACATCGTCGAGGTGCTGGCGGCCCTGCAGCGCGCCGGCCGGCGCACGCCGCCGGCGCTGTTGGTGCGGCCAGAAGATGCGCTGCAATCACTGCGCACCGCCATGCTGCTCGGCGCCGTGGTGCCGGAATTGCGCGGCCGCGCCGAGAAGCTCGCGGGCGACCTCGGCGAGCTCGTGGCCTTGCGCAAGAACATCGCCGCCGAACGCGACCAGCTTGCCATCGACCGCGACAAGGTCCGCAACGACCAGACCCGGCTTACCGCCCTGGTCGACGAGCGGCAGCGCCAGCAGGCGTCGCGTGAAAAGGATCTCGACGCCGAGAACTCGCGCGCCATCGCGCTCTCCAGGCAGGTCGGCGATCTCCAGGGGCTGATCACCAAGATGGAGCAGGATCTGCAGAGCGCCGCCAAGGCCGCCGAGAAGGCGGCCGAGGCCGCCAAGCAGGCCGAGGCCAAGGCGGCCGCCAGTGCCAAGCCCGGTCCGGGCACTTTCAAGGACCGGTCCCGGACCACCCCGGCGATCGCCTTCGCCGCGGCCAAGGGGCTCCTGCCACTGCCGGTTAACGGTAACAAGATCAGGGATTTTGGCGGTTCCGATGGGGTCGGCGGTGTCCAGAAGGGCATTTCGCTGGCAACCAGGCCCGGCTCCCAGGTCACGACGCCGTGTGATGGCTGGGTTGTCTATTCCGGCCCGTTCCGCAGCTATGGACAACTCTTGATCCTCAACGCCGGGGGCGGGTATCATGTCCTGATCGCCGGGATGGAGCGCATTTCGGTTAACATCGGTCAGTTTGTGCTCACGGGGGAACCGGTCGCGACCATGGGGTCGACCTCTCAAGTCGCCTCCATTCTCGCCACGAACGCGAGTCAACCTGTGCTGTATGTCGAGTTCCGTAAGGACGGCACTCCAATCGATCCAGGCCCATGGTGGGCCGCAAATGAAGGCGAGAAGGTTCGCGGATGATGCGCAAGACTTCAGTTATCCTCCTCAGCGCGGCCACCGGTGCTGCGCTGACGCTGTTCGTGACCCAGCCGCGCGCGGTCTTCATGGGCTCCAGCGCGCGAGCCGCAACTGCAGACACCTATCGCCAGCTCAATCTGTTCGGCGATGTGTTCGAGCGCGTGCGCTCGGACTATGTCGAGAAGCCCGATGACACGAAGCTGATCGAATCCGCCATCAGCGGCATGCTCACCGGCCTCGATCCGCATTCGAGCTACATGGACGCCAAGAGCTTCCGCGACATGCAGGTGCAGACCCGCGGTGAGTTCGGCGGCCTCGGCATCGAAGTCACGATGGAGGACGGCCTGATCAAGGTGGTCTCGCCGATCGACGACACCCCCGCTTCGCGCGCCGGCGTCATGGCCAACGACATCATCACCAATCTCGACGACGAAGCCGTGCAGGGCCTGACCCTGAACCAGGCGGTCGAGAAGATGCGCGGTCCGGTCAACACCAAGATCAAGCTCAAGATCATCCGCAAGGGCCAGGACAATCCGATCGACGTCACCCTGGTGCGCGACAACATTCGCGTCCGCTCGGTGCGCGCGCGCATCGAGGCCGACGACATCGCCTATATCCGCATCACCACCTTCAACGAGCAGACCACCGAAGGCCTGAAGCGCGAGGTCGCCAACCTCTCGAATCAGATCGGCGACAAGCTCAAGGGCTACATCATCGACCTCCGCAACAACCCGGGCGGCCTGCTCGAGGAAGCGGTCACCGTCTCCGACTCGTTCCTGGAGAAGGGCGAGATCGTCTCGACCCGTGGCCGCAATGCCGAGGAGACCCAGCGCCGCACCGCGCATGCGGGCGACCTCACCAAGGGCAAGCCTGTCATCGTGCTGGTCAATGGCGGTTCCGCTTCGGCATCGGAAATCGTCGCCGGCGCGCTGCAGGACCACAAGCGCGCGACCATCGTCGGCACGCGCTCGTTCGGCAAGGGCTCGGTGCAGACGATCATTCCGCTCGGCTCTGGCAACGGCGCGCTGCGCCTGACCACGGCGCGCTACTACACGCCGTCGGGCAAGTCGATCCAGGCCAAGGGCATCGTGCCCGACATCGAAGTGCTCCAGGACGTGCCGGACGAGCTGAAGTCGCGCACCGACACCAAGGGCGAGGCTTCGCTGCGCGGCCATCTCAAGAACGACGGCGACGAGAAGACCGGCTCGCAGTCCTACGTCCCGCCGGACGCCAAGGACGACAAGGCGCTCAAGCTCGCGGACGATCTGCTCCACGGCATCAAGAACAGCGCCTCCGCGGCGCCGACGCCGGGCGACAACAAGGCCACGACCGACAAGCCCAAAGCGGCGAACTAAGTCGGCGCGTCATCTCATCTCTCGAAAAGGGCGGCTCCGGGAGCCGCCCTTTTTGCTTGGGGCTCCTGCTACCCCCGGCCTATCCCGGCCTGCCGCCGCTTGACCTCGGCGTGGTATCGTCGGCGGGAGTGATTCGGGATCTCGCATGACTGAAACGGCCGATGATCTGAGCGCCCCGCTCGGACAGGACAAGCCGCGCCGGAAACGGCGGCTGCGGCTGCCGTTCACAGCCATGCAGGCCCTCGCGGTCATGCTCGGCCTGTTCCTGGTCGCCTTCGCCGGCTTCGCCGTCTTCAACAAGGATCCGCTCGGCGGCGAGCCGATGACGCGAATTGCGATCCGCGAGCCCAGGGCCACCGACGAGAAGCCGGCCGCCGCGAGCCCTGGCCAGGAGAGCAAGCCGGAGAGCAAGCACGAGGCCAAGGAGGCGCCGAAGCAGGCGGGCGAGCAGAAGACCGTCACCATGATCGACGGTTCCACCGGCACGCGCCACGACGTGGTGATCGGTGGCGGCGATGCCGCCGACAAAGGCGACGCGGCGGCCGCCTCCGCCCCACCGCCCGTCATGACCGGGATCGACCCAAAACTGCTGGAAAAATCGCGCTACGGCATGATCCCCGTGACGGCCGAGGGCGCGAAGCCGTTCAACGTCTACGCGGCGGATGCCGACCGCGCCAAGGCGGCGAAGATGCCCGTGGTCGCGATCCTGATCGGCGGCCTCGGCGTCGGCGCGGCCAAGACCACCGACGCGATCATGCGGCTGCCGCCGGCGGTGACGCTGGCCTTCACGCCCTATGGTGCCGACCCCGGCAAGCTCGCCGAGCGGGCCCGCGCCCAGCGCCACGAGATCTTCCTCCAGATCCCGATGGAGCCCTACGACTTCCCGGACAACGACCCGGGCCCGCAGACGCTGCTGACCTCGCTCACCACCGACCAGAACATGGACCGCCTGTACTGGCACCTGAGCCGGATGCAGGGCTATGCCGGCCTCACCAATTTCATGGGCGCCCGCTTCGTGGCGACCGACGCCGCGATGCAGCCGATCATCCGCGAGGCGGCCAAGCGCGGCCTCGGCTTCTTCGACGACGGCTCCTCGCCGCGCAGCATCGCGCCCCAGGCCGCGGGCAGCCAGGCGATGCCGTTCGGCAAGGGCGATATCGCGATCGACGTGGTGCCGACCCCGGCAGAGATCGACCGCGCCCTGAACAAGCTCGAATCAATGGCGCGCGAGCGCGGCGTCGCAATCGGCACCGCCTCCGCCCTGCCGGTCTCGATCGAGCGCATCAGCAGCTGGACCAAGACATTGAGCGACCGTGGTATCCTTTTGGTGCCGTTGACAACCGCGATGCTGAAATCAAAATCTAGCTAAATCAACGGATTGGTACGTTACGGGCCCTCGGGACCGGCATACCCACCAAAAGCACGCGAGAGGTCTGGCGGAATGGCACGTTACGAGGATCTGCCCTACCGTACCTGCGTCGGTGTGATGCTGATCAACATGAAGGGTCTGGTGTTCATCGGCCGCCGCGCCGGTGGCATCGAGCATGTCGACGACGCCCATGTCTGGCAGATGCCGCAGGGCGGCGTCGATCCCGGTGAGGACACCTGGGATGCCGCCAAGCGTGAGCTCTATGAGGAGACCAGCGTGCGCTCGGTCGAGCGGCTCGGGGAGGTCCCGGACTGGCTCGTCTACGACATCCCGCGCACGGTTGCCGGGCGCGCCTGGAAGGGCCGCTATCGCGGCCAGCGCCAGAAATGGTTCGCGGTCCGGTTCACCGGCAAGGACAGCGAGATCAATGTCGAGAAACCCGGCGGCGGCCACAAGGCCGAGTTCGTGAGCTGGCGCTGGGAGCCGATGAAGAACCTGACCGGTTTGATCATCCCGTTCAAGCGCCCGGTCTATGAGCGCGTGGTGAAGGAATTTTCCGCGCTGGCGGATGAATAAATCAAATCGTCATCCCGGGTTCGGTGCTAATGCATCGCCGGAATGACGATGAAAGACGCGCGCGTGACCAATCAAAAACCCTACCGTCCCAACGTGGGGATCGCCCTCTTCAATGCCGATGGCCGCGTGCTGATCGGCCACCGCTTCAAGGGCGACGGCCCCGAGATCATCCTGCCGGGCCTCGACTGGCAGATGCCGCAAGGTGGTGTCGATGAGGGCGAGAACCTGCGCGATGCGGCGCTGCGCGAACTTTGGGAAGAGACCAGCGTCAAGAGTGCGGACTATCTCGGCGAGACAGACTGGCTGACTTACGAGTTCCCGCCCTATGACGGGCCGCAGACGCACCGGCTGGCGAAGTTCCGCGGGCAGCGCCAGAAATGGTTCGCGCTGCGCTTCACCGGTCGCGATGACGAGATCGATCCGCTGACGCCGCGCAACGAACAGCCCGCGGAGTTCGACGCCTGGCGCTGGGAGCGGCTCGACCGCGTCACCGAGTTCGTGGTGCCGTTCCGTCGCGACGTCTACCGCGCGGTCGCGCAGCAGTTTGCGCCCTTCGCAAACTAAAACCGCGAAAACAACCCCATGCACAGTAGCCGGCGATTGCAGGCGCGGTGGGCGGTGGTCGTTGCGAAGTTTTTGAAGCGTCGGAGAGAATCGGCCGCACGGCGCAATCGTCGTGCCGGCCTATGTCCAGCAAGCTCTAATTGGTCGGTCCGACCGTGAACGGGCCGATCGCGATGACGTGGCAATCGCTGTCGCGCTTGGCGCAGTCGGCGAGCGCGGAATTGACGGCGGTCTGCTCGTCCGCGGCCTTCAGGCCGAGGCCCGGCCGGCCCGCGGTCCCGACCGCGACTGCGTTCCAGCCCATGCCATCGGCGAGCTTGCGCACGACCTCGGCGCGCGCGTCGGCGGCGATCGAGGCGTTGGAAGCGGCATGGAAGAAGCCGGTGATCCTAAGCAGGGTCGGGATCGGCACGACGAAATTGTCGTCGACCGCGACGATCAGACAGGCCATGCCGGCGATGGCGCCGCACGATTCCAGCGAACGCCGCGCCGAATCGTCGACGGATGACGCGCCCAGCACCATGAAATATTGACCGCCCGGCCCGAGCGCGATCGCGCGGGATTTCGCCGCCGGCACGAACATGTTCTCGAGCCGGACTTTTGCCGGATCGCGCACCATAGGAAAATCTTTCGGCACGAAGGCCCGCTCGGTCATGGCGTCGTGGCGCACCCAGGGCTGCGGCGGCATCGGCGGCTTGCCGTGCGTGTAGACGACGTCGTTGCCGACCGCATAGAGCTCGCAGCGCCGCGGCGATTGCGCGGCATCGGCGCGCTTCTGGCATTGCTCGAGCGCCATGTTGCGCGCGGCTTCCTCGGTCGGCTGGTTCAACGCCGCGCCTGTGAAGCCGCCGATATTGAGCGCGAAGGCCTTGTAGTCGCCGGAGGCGGAATAGTCGCCGGCCAGATAGTTGCGGATGCGCTCGTTGATGAAGGGCACGCTGTCGACGGCAAGCTTGCCTGACAGCGGCGCGGCGGATGGCGAGGGCGCAGGCATCGGCGCCATCGCAGCGCCGGCTGGGCTCATCGGAGCCATCGGCGCCTTTGCCATCTGGGTCGGCATCGGGCTCGGCGCCACGGCATCTGCCGGCGCTGCGCTCGGCGTCGCGGCCGGCGCGGCCGCGGCGGTGACCGCCTGCTTGAGCTTGGTGTTGTAGAGGAAGCCGGTGACAAGGATGGCGACGACCGAGACGACGGCGACCACCAGCGGCCACATCCACACCGGTGCCGCGGCCAGCTTGGAGGCGGGCTTCTTCACTTTCGGCGTGGCGTAAGTGCCGTCCTCGCGCCGCATCGCCACCATGTAGGCGTGCACCGGCGTCGGGATGTTCTTGACCTCCTGCGCGCCGATGTCGGCGAACTGCACCGACAGCTTGTTGGCGACCTGCTCGTGCACGGCGCGGGAGACGCAGATGCCGCCGACCTCGGCGAGGCCTTCGAGCCGGGCGGCGATATTGACGCCGTCACCGAGCAGATCGCCGTTGCGCTCGACCACGTCACCGATGGTGATGCCGATGCGGAACGACATCTGCCGGCTCGGCGGATAGGCCATGTTGCGGGTTCGCAGGGATTCCTGGATGTCGATCGCGCAGCGCACCGCATCGACCGCGCTCGGAAATTCCGCGAGCACGGCGTCGCCCGCCGTGTTGAAGATGCGTCCGTTGGCTTTCGCGATGAAGTCGTCGATGACCTCGCGATAGGAGGCGAGACGCCGCAGCGTCTCCTCTTCGTCTTCCGCGACCAGTCTTGAGTAACCGGCAATATCGGCTGCGAAAATCGCTGCGATCTTGCGTTTCATCTGCTGCCAGCCCCGAAACAAATTCGCGGGCGCAGAATGCCGCTATCGGCGGCGCGGTGCAACAAAGTTTCAGCGCCCGCCACTTCCGTGACGAGCGCTGAACCTGTTCAGGAATTTGTAGCTTGAGCCCCGGAGCAGTGCACCGGGGCTTAGTGCATAGCCGTGCTGTTGAGCTGCTGCTGGATGCTCTTGAAGTGGTCGAGCCGCTCGATGGCCTGATCGAGCTCGCCGCCTTCGTGCTCCTTCAGGCCGTCTTCCATCTCGGAGATGGTCGCGGCGAACTGGGCACGGTCGAGTTCGTCGAGCGACGTCGCGACGTCGGCGAGCACGGTGAGACCCTTCTCGGAGACTTCGGCGATACCGCCGAGCACGATGATCTTCACGTGCCTGCCGCCCGTGGTCACGGTGAGGATGCCGGGCCGGATCGCAGCCACGACCGGCGCATGTCCCGCCAGCACGCCGAAGTCACCCTCGACGCCGGGGATATCGACCTGATCGACCTGACCCGAGAATGCGAGCTTTTCCGGCGAGACGAGATCGAAGTGGATGGTGGCCATTGGAAACCTGCGAATGGTGAGTAGCGAACGCGCGAGTGGCGAGCAGCGAATGGCGAATAGATTCTACTCGCCATTCGCTATTCGCCAGCTTAGGCGGCTTCCGCCGCCAGCTTCTTGCCCTTCTCGACTGCCTCTTCGATGGTGCCGACCATGTAGAAGGCTGCTTCCGGCAGGTGGTCATACTTGCCTTCGCAGAGGCCGCGGAAGCCCTTGATGGTGTCCGCGAGGTCGACGAACTTGCCGGGCGAGCCGGTGAAGATTTCGGCGACGTGGAACGGCTGCGACAGGAAGCGCTCGATCTTGCGGGCGCGGGCCACCGTCAGCTTGTCCTCTTCCGAAAGCTCGTCCATGCCGAGAATGGCGATGATGTCTTGGAGCGACTTGTAGCGCTGCAGCACCTGCTGGACCTGACGCGCGGTGTCGTAGTGCTCTTGGCCGACGACGAGCGGCGAGAGCATGCGCGAGGTCGAGTCGAGCGGGTCCACCGCGGGGTAGATGCCCTTTTCCGAGATCGCGCGGTTCAACACCGTGGTCGCGTCCAGATGCGCGAACGAGGTCGCGGGCGCCGGGTCGGTCAAGTCGTCGGCCGGAACGTAGATGGCCTGCACCGAGGTGATCGAGCCCTTCTGCGTGGTGGTGATGCGCTCCTGGAGCGCGCCCATGTCGGTGGCGAGCGTCGGCTGATAACCCACCGCCGAAGGAATACGGCCGAGCAGCGCCGACACTTCCGAGCCGGCCTGGGTGAAGCGGAAGATGTTGTCGACGAAGAACAGCACGTCCTGACCCTGGTCGCGGAAGTGCTCGGCGACGGTGAGACCGGTGAGGCCGACGCGGGCGCGGGCGCCCGGCGGCTCGTTCATCTGGCCGAACACCAGCGCGCACTTGGATTTCACGCTCGGATCCGGATTGTGCGGATCGGCGTTGACCTTGGACTCGATGAACTCGTGATAGAGGTCGTTGCCTTCGCGGGTACGCTCGCCGACGCCGGCGAACACGGAGTAACCACCGTGCGCCTTCGCGACGTTGTTGATCAGCTCCTGAATCAGCACGGTCTTGCCGACGCCGGCGCCGCCGAACAGGCCGATCTTGCCGCCCTTCGCATACGGAGCAAGAAGATCGACGACCTTGATGCCGGTGACGAGAATTTCAGCTTCGGTCGACTGGTCGGTGTAGCTCGGCGCTTCCTGGTGGATGGCGCGGAGACCTTCGGACTTGATCGGGCCGGCTTCGTCGATCGGCTCGCCGATCACGTTCATGATGCGGCCGAGCGTACCGTCACCCACCGGAACCGCGATCGGCTGGCCGGTGTCGGTCACTTCCTGGCCGCGCACCAGACCTTCGGTCACGTCCATCGCGATCGTACGGACGGTGGACTCACCGAGATGCTGCGCAACTTCCAGCACGAGGCGGATGTTGCCGTTCCGGGTTTCCAGCGAATTGAGAATGGCGGGCAGGTGGCCCTCGAACTGCACGTCGACGACGGCGCCCATGACCTGGGTGACGCGACCGACCTGGTTAGCTGCTGTAGCCATGAATAGCTCTCCTTCGAAATTCTGGACTTGAACGACCGTCGTTTGGTTCGTGCGTCAGACCGCCTCGGCGCCGGAGATGATCTCGATCAGCTCCTTGGTGATCTGGGCTTGACGGGTTCGGTTGTAGATCTGGGTTTGCTTGCGGATCATTTCGCCGGCATTGCGGGTGGCGTTGTCCATCGAGCTCATCTGCGCGCCATAGAACGAAGCGTTGTTTTCCAGCAGCGCGCGGAAGATCTGCACCGCGATGTTGCGCGGCAACAGGCCGGACAGCAGTTCGTCCTCCTCCGGCTCGTAATCGTAGGACGTCGTCGGCGCGTTCGCCGCCTTTTCCTCGACGACCAGCGGGATGATCTGCTGCGCGGTCGGGATCTGGGCGATCACCGACTTGAACTGCGCGTAGAACAGCGTGCAGACGTCGAACTCACCGTTGTCGAAACGGGCCAGCACCTTCTTGGCGATGTCCTCGGCGTTGACGAAGCCGAGCTGACGAACGCTACGCAGGTCGAGGTGCTCGACGATCTGCTTGTCGAACAGGCGGCGGAGCTGCTCATAGCCCTTGCGGCCGACACAGAAGAATTTCACTTCCTTGCCCTGCGCGATCAGCGCCTGGGCGCGCTCGCGGGCGAGGCGCACGATCGAGGAGTTGAAGGCGCCGGACAGACCGCGCTCGCCGGTGCAGACCAGCAGCAGGTGGACCTGGTCCCTGCCGGTGCCGGCCAGCAGCGCCGGCGCGCCGGGCGAACCCGCAGCGGCGCTGGCGATGTTGGAGATCACCGCGCTCATCTTGTCGGCATAGGGCCGCGCCGCCTCGGCCGCTTGCTGGGCACGGCGCAACCTCGACGCCGCGACCATCTGCATCGCCTTGGTGATCTTCTGCGTCGCCTTGGTGGAGGCGATGCGGACGCGCATGTCTTTAAGTGACGCCATTCTTCGTCCCCGACGATCCGACCCTTTGGCCTGATCGCAAACCTATCCAGTCGTCATGCCCGGGCTCGCCCCGGGCATCCACGCGGTGCCTCACACGCCGTTAGACGTGGATGGCCGGGACAAGCCCGGCCATGACGGCATTTACGCGAAGCTCTTCGCGAAGCCTTCGACCACCGACTTCAGCTTGGCGGCGGTGTCGTCGGAGAGATCGCGGCTGTCGCGGATCGCGTTGAGGATCTCGGCGTTCTTGCCGCGCAGCAGCGACAGCAGACCGTCCTCGAACGCGCGCACCTTGTTGAGCGGGAGCGGATCGAGATAGCCGTTGGTGCCGGCCCAGATCACGCAGACCTGCTCTTCCATCTTCAGCGGCGCGAACTGCGGCTGCTTGAGCAGCTCGGTCAGGCGCGAACCGCGGTTGAGCAGGCGCTGGGTCGAGGCGTCGAGATCGGAGCCGAACTGCGCGAACGCCGCCATTTCGCGGTACTGCGCGAGCTCGCCCTTGATCTTGCCGGCGACCTTCTTGGTGGCCTTGGTCTGCGCGGACGAACCGACGCGCGACACCGACAGACCGACGTTCACCGCGGGACGGATGCCCTGGAAGAACAGGTCGGTTTCCAGGAAGATCTGGCCGTCGGTGATCGAGATGACGTTGGTCGGAATGTAGGCCGACACGTCGTTGGCCTGGGTTTCGATGACCGGCAGCGCCGTCAGCGAGCCCGAGCCCTGGTCCTTGTTCAGCTTCGCCGCGCGCTCGAGCAGGCGGGAGTGCAGATAGAACACGTCGCCCGGATAGGCTTCGCGGCCCGGCGGGCGGCGCAGCAGCAGCGACATCTGACGGTAGGCGACGGCCTGCTTGGACAGATCGTCATAGATGATGACGGCGTGCATGCCGTTATCGCGGAAGTACTCGCCCATGGTGCAGCCGGTGAACGGCGCGATGTACTGCATCGGAGCCGGATCCGAAGCGGTGGCGGCGACGATGATCGAGTACTCGAGCGCGCCCTGCTCTTCCAGCACCTTCACGAACTGGGCGACGGTCGAACGCTTCTGGCCGATCGCGACGTAGACGCAATACAGCTTGATGTTCTCGTCCGGCTGCGCGTTGAGCGGCTTCTGGTTCAGGATGGTGTCGAGCGCGATCGCGGTCTTGCCGGTCTGACGGTCGCCGATGATCAGCTCGCGCTGGCCACGGCCGATCGGGATCAGGGCGTCGATCGCCTTGAGGCCGGTCGCCATCGGCTCGCTCACCGACTTGCGCGGAATGATGCCGGGCGCCTTGACGTCGACGCGCATGCGCTTGTCGGCCTGGATCGGGCCCTTGCCGTCGATCGGGTTGCCGAGCGCGTCGACGACGCGGCCGAGCAGGCCCTTGCCGACCGGCGCGTCCACGATGGCGCGGGTGCGCTTGACGGTCTGGCCTTCCTTGATCTCGCGGTCGGCGCCGAAAATAACGATACCGACGTTGTCGGTTTCGAGGTTCAGCGCCATGCCGCGGGTGCCGTTCTCGAATTCGACCATTTCGCCGGCCTGGACGTTGTCCAGACCATAGACGCGGGCAATACCGTCGCCGACGGACAGCACCTGTCCGACTTCGGAGACTTCAGCTTCCTGGCCGAAATTCTTGATCTGGTCCTTCAGGATCGCGGAAATTTCCGCGGCGCGGATGTCCATCAGCCTGCCTCTTTCATCGCGTGCTTGATCGAATTGAGTTTGGTGCGAAGCGAACTATCGATCATGCGGCTGCCAAGCTTGACCACGAGGCCACCGATGATCGAGGGATCGACCTTCACGTTGAGCGCGACGTCCTTGCCGGTCACCGACTTCAGGGCAACCTTGAGGGCGTCGAGATTCTTGTCCGAAAGCGCCTCCGCCACGGTGACGTCGGCCGTCGTCTCGCCCTTGAACCTGGCGACGAGGGCGCGATAGGCGCGAATGACGTCAGCCACCGCGAACAGGCGGCGGTTGGCGGTCAGGACTTTCAGGAAATTGGCGGAGATGCCGGCGATACCCGCCTTGTCCAGCACGGCCGAGAGGGCCCTGGACTGGGTATCGGCCGCAAACACCGGGCTGCGGACGAGGCGCGTCAGATCGGCGCTTTCGCTCAGCAAGCCCTCGAATTTATCGAGATCGGCTTTGACCTCGTCGACCACATTCTGGTCGCGGGCCAGTTCAAACAAGGCCGTTGCATAACGGCCGGACACACCGGAAACGGACGTATCTTCTGCAGCCACAGACGCGCTCTTTTTGCTGTCAAACTCGCAAGGGAAAAACCGTCGCCACAAAGCGGCGCCAAGCGATCCAAGCCCTTGGAATTCAAGCGGGACTTCGATTTTCGGCCGACACGGGAGGTGCCGGGTCCGTTAAAATCGCGGCTTTGCTAACATAGCAGGCGCGCACGTGCAACATGACGCCAAATTAAAGGCACGACCTTCTGTCTCCAGTTCGTCGCAGCCGACGGCACCGCGGTAGCGGCCTGCCACGTCGCGGAATGACGCGCCCCCTCGGCGGCATCGCGGCCATTCGTTCCTGCCCTCAGCGCATAGCGGCCATGAACACGGATCGCTGAGGCGTGAGTCGGACGTGACGAGCGGCCTCCCCTGAATACTTTCCTAATTCTAAACATGAAGTATAATGACCTTGTTTTACAGTATTAGTGAGTAATAAAATAGTTAAAGAATTGTTAAAGCGAAAGATTCCAGAACATTGGCTGCAACATTGATGCCAATCACAGAATATTTCATGACGACACAGAATGGATTTACTGCCCAATTCACGCCTCATTAGGAATCGAAACGCGATCCCGCTCACAGACTTACGGGGGCTCCACTTGCCACATATGTGGCAATACTAGATTAGGGACCACTAAATGCTGTCTTTGAAGACGCTGGGCTCCGTGCCCCGGCCGCGCACGGCGATCGCTTTCGTTGCCGCCACTCTCCTCGTCGGTGGAACCGCCACCGAAGCTTCTGCCAAATCCCGGCATCACCACCGGTACTCTCACCATCATCACCGCCACCACGCCCAGAGCGATGCCAACACGACCTCCGATTGGCGCAACGCCAACGCGTCGATGACGCCGTCGTCGGGCACGGGCCGCAGCTTCTCCGGCATGGCCTCCTATTATGGCAACGAGTCCGGCAGCCGGACTGCGTCGGGCCAGCGCTTCAACCAGAATGCCATGACCGCGGCTCACCGTTCGCTGCCGTTCGGCACCAAGCTGCGCGTCACCCATGGCGGCTCGAGCGTCATCGTCACCATCAATGACCGTGGCCCGTTCATTCGCGGCCGTGTCCTCGACCTCTCCACGGGCGCTGCCCGCGCCATCGGCCTCACCGGCGCCGGCGTCGGCCGCGTCACCGCGGAAGTCGTCTCCTAAGGCGCCACCAGCGCCTCACCGACAAAGCGCAAATCTCGCCATCGTCCGCGGACGTGTGAGCGGCGAGACCAGTTCGGGCGAAACAAGCCCGCCGTCTTGGGGGACGGCGGGCTTTTTGTTTGCCCCGTCATTCCGGGGCGATGCGTAGCATCGAGCCCGGAATCCATCAGGCCGTAGAGTTGGTGGATGAATGGATTCCGGGTTCACGCTTCGCGTGCCCCGGAATAACGGGGGAACTACAAAAAGCTCTGCGGGTCGACGTCGACTTCGAGCTTTTGATTGCCCTTCGGCTTCGGGCAGACGGCCAGCCAGTTGCGCAAATAGTCCGACAGATCGAAACCGCGCGCCGATTTCACCAGGATGCGGAAACGGTAGCGGCCCTTGATCACGGCGAGCGGGGCCTCCGCCGGTCCCAGCACCACGACGCGCTCGTCGCGCGGTGCGAGCGCAACGAGGCGGCGGCCCAAACCTTCGGCGCTCGGACGGTCGCCTGCCGAAATGATCAGGCTCGCGAGCCGGCCGAACGGCGGATAGAGCGTGCGCTCGCGCAGATCGATCTCGCTGTCGTAGAAGGCCTCGCGGTCGCAGGCGATCAGCGCCTTCATCACGGGATGATCGGGCTGGTGGGTCTGGAGATAGCCGACGCCGCGGCCCTGCTCGCGCCCGGCACGGCCGATCACCTGGTTGAGCAGCTGCCAGGTGCGTTCCGACGCGCGCGGATCGCCGTTGGACAGGCCCAGATCCGCATCGACCACGCCGACGAGATTGAGCCGCGGAAAGTTGTGGCCCTTGGCGACGAGCTGCGTGCCGATGATGATGTCGACGCGACCCTCCGCGATCTCGGTAAGCTCGGAGCGCATCGTCTCGATCGAGGTGATGAGATCGCTCGACAGCACCATGGTGCGCGCCTCGGGGAACAGCGCGGCCGCCTCCTCCTGCAAGCGCTCGACGCCCGGCCCGACCGCGACCAGCGATTCCTCGGCCGCGCAATGCGGGCAGGTCTGCGGGCGCGGCATCGAGAAGCCGCAATGGTGACAGACCAGCCGCTGGCGGAAGCGGTGATCGACCAGCCAGGCATCGCAGATGGTGCAGGCGAAGCGATGGCCGCAGGCACGGCACAGGGTCAGCGGCGCATAGCCGCGGCGATTGAGGAACAGCAGCGCCTGCTCGCGCTTTTCAATCGCTTTTCTGATCTCGGAAGCGAGCCGCGGCGAGATGAAGCGGCCGCGCGCCGGCGGCTCGCGGCGCATGTCGATGGCCTCGATATGCGGCATGTGCTGGCCGCCGAAGCGCGAGGGCAGCGCGATGCGCTGATAGCGGCTCTTGCGCGCATTGACCTCGGATTCGACCGACGGCGTGGCGGAGGCCAGCACGATCGGGATCTTTGCGATATGCGCGCGGACCACCGCCATGTCGCGGGCGTGATAATGCACGCCCTCGTCCTGCTTGTAGGCCTGGTCGTGCTCTTCATCGACCACGATGAGGCCGAGATTGGCGTAAGGCAGAAACAGCGCCGAGCGCGCGCCGACCACGACCGGCGCACTGCCGTCGGAGATCGCGGCCCAATTGCGCGCGCGGGTGCGCGGCGTCAGCTCGGAGTGCCATTCGATCGGCCGCACGCCAAAGCGCTGCGCGAAGCGGTCGAGGAACTGGCCGGTCAGCGCGATCTCCGGCATCAGGATCAGCGATTGCTTGCCGCGGCGGATGGTCTCTGCAATCGCCTCGAAATAGACCTCGGTTTTGCCCGAGCCGGTGACGCCGTCGAGCAGCGCAACGTGAAAGGTGCCGTTGGCGGCGAGCGCGCGCATCGCATCCACCCCGGCGCGCTGGAGCGGTGAAAAATCCGGCTGGCCAAAATCCGGATCGGGTGCCGGCGGCGGCGGAGGCGGCGGCATCGGCTCGACCGTGAGCGTGCCTTCGTCGACGAGGCCGTCGATCACGCCGGCCGAGACGCCGGCTTCCTTGGCCGCTTCGGACTTGCCGTGCAGCAGGCGATCCGACAGCAGCTCGATCACGCGCTGCCGCGCCGGCGTCAGCCGTCGCGGCGGATCGCCGACCAGGCGCACACCGGCGCGCACCCGCTCCGGGCCGAGATTCTCGCCCATGCGCAGGCACATCCGCAGCACCATGCCGCGCGGGCTCAGCGTGTAATTGGCGACCCAGTCGACGACCGAGCGCAGCTCAGGCTTCAGCGGAGGAAGATCGAGCTTTTCGCTGACCTCCTTGAGCCGGTTGTGCAGGCGCGGGTCGGGATTGGCGTTCTCCGCCCAGACCACGGCCAGCACCTCGCGCGGGCCGAGCGGCACGCCGACGAGATCGCCCGCCTTCAGCTCCATCCCCCGCGGCACCTTGTAGGAATAGGTCTGGTCGAGCGCGACCGGCACCAGCACGTCGACCATGCGGGTCGCGTTGGCGGGGGTGATCGTGCTGCGCGACGAATGATCCATCAAAGGTCTTTGGAGGGAGAATCGGAACCTTGGGGCCTTGAAGCTAACGCCCCCGGGCGGCCTTAGCTAAGAGTAAACGGGTGTGATGCGATATACTGAGTGGAATCATTACGTCCAGAGCGCATGAGCAAAGCCGCGGCCCCATTAATCGAGCTCGCCAGCGCCGATCCCTCGATCGCGCAGGAGATGACGCGCTGGCTGTCGCATCTCGGCGCCGAGCGGCGGCTGTCGCCGAAGACGCTGGAGGCCTATGGCCGCGACCTGCGGCAATGCCTGGACTTCCTTTGCGCCCATTGGGGCGAGCGCGTGACGCTGGCGCGCTTTGCCGCGCTGGAAGCCACCGACATCCGCGCCTTCATGGCGATGCGCCGCGCCGACGACATTGCCGGCCGCTCGCTGATGCGCGCGCTGGCGGGCCTGCGCTCGTTCGGCCGTTTCCTCGAACGCGAAGGCAAGGGCAAGGTCGGCGCACTCTCGGCTATCCGCGCGCCCAAGGTGGCCAAGACTTTGCCGAAGCCGCTGCCGATGGCATCCGCAAAACGTCTCGCCGACGCCGACGAGCGCGCCGGCGAGGAACGCGAGACGTGGGTTCTGGCCCGCGATGCCGCGGTGATGGCGCTGCTGTATGGCTCGGGCCTGCGCATCTCCGAAGCGTTGGGGTTGAAGCGCCGCGAGGTGCCGCGTCCCGGCGAGGGCGACGTGCTGATCGTGACCGGCAAAGGCAACAAGACCCGCATGGTGCCGGTGCTGCAGAACGTGCTCGCGCTCGTGCAGGAATACGTTGCGATGTGCCCCTATCCGTTGCCGGCGGAAGGCCCGATCTTCCTCGGCGCGCGCGGCGGCCCGCTCAGCCCGCGCATCATCCAGCTGGCGATGGAACGGCTGCGCGGCGCGCTCGGCCTGCCCGACAGCGCGACGCCGCATGCGCTGCGACACTCCTTCGCCACGCATCTGCTCTCGCGTGGCGGGGATTTGCGCGCAATCCAGGAGCTGCTGGGTCACTCCTCGCTCTCGACCACGCAGATCTACACCGGTATCGATTCGGAGCGGCTGCTCGAAGTCTATGCGAACACGCATCCGCGGCGATGAACCTGACATGAAGCTGTCATAGCGCGCGTGCCTCTTGCGCGGCGCCCGCGGTTCGGTCAATCGTGGGGAACCGCGACTGGAGGGAATCATGAGCGCACACGAAAGCATGGAGCATGCCGAACACGCCGAGCACGCGTCCGGATCGAACAAGAAGATCGCTCTTCTGATCGCCGTGCTGGCGCTGTTCCTGGCGATCTCCGAGACGCTCGGCAAGGGCGCCCAGACTGAATCGATCAGCAAGAACGTCGAATCCGCCAATCTCTGGGCGTTCTTCCAGGCCAAGACCATCCGCCGCACCGTGGTGCTGACCGCGTCCGAGCAGGGCAAGCTCACGCTGGCCGCCACCACCGACGACCTCCTGAAGGCGACGGTGCAGAAGCAGGTCGACGACTGGACCAAGACCGCGCAGCGCTACCGCTCCGAGCCCGAGACCGGCGAAGGCACCGAGCAGCTCGCCGAGAAGGCCAAGCACGCCGAGCACGAGCGCGACGAGGCGACCGCGAAATATCATCACTTCGAGCTGGCCTCCGCCGCCTTCCAGATCGGCATCGTTCTGGCCTCGGCCACCATCATCACCGGCATGATCGCGCTCGCCTATGTCGCCGGCGTCCTGACCCTGGCCGGCCTCCTCATGACCGCGCTCGGCCTGTGGTGGCCGCATCTGGTGCATTTGCATTGAGGGGCTGATGCGGGGCGCATAAGGCCAAAAACATCGACGCTGTCATGCCCCGGCTTGATGTTTAGCCCGGACAGATCACTGACGGGTGTTCGGAGACATAGCTGACACATCAACATTGGCTGGATTGGTCCGATTCGGGAGGCCGTCCATGCCTTGGAGCGAGGTGTCAGTGATGGATCAGCGCCACGAGTTTGTGCGGCTGGCTTTGCAGGAGGGCGCCAACCGGCGCGAACTGTGCCGTCGGTTCAACATCAGTCCTGACGTCGGCTACAAGTGGCTGGCGCGCTGGCAGGCCGGCGATCGGGAGCTGGCCGACTGTTCCCGGCGCCCGCATGCGATGCCCAAGCGGAGTGAGGCTGCGGTCGAGGCAGAAGTCCTGGCTGTACGCGACAAGCATCCGGCTTGGGGAGCACGGAAGATTGCCCATTGCCTGAAGCGGGGCGGGCAGACGGTGCCTGTGCCATCAACGGTGCACCAGATCCTGTGTCGGAACGACCGGATCAAACCGAGTGAGAATGCGCCGCCCAATCCGGGCCACCGGTTCGAGAAGGAAGCTCCCAACCTGCTGTGGCAGATGGACTTCAAGGGTCACCTGCCGCTCGCCAATGGGACGCGGTGCCATCCGCTAACGATCGTCGACGATCACTCGCGCTACGTGCTGTGCCTGAAGGCATGTGCCGACGAGCAGCGCCTCACCGTGCAGAATCACCTGTCGACGACGTTCCGCTGCTATGGCCTGCCGGAGGCCTTCTACACCGACAATGGCTCACCCTGGGGCGATACGTCCGGCATTCGTTGGACCGGACTGAAGGTGTGGCTGCTCAAGCTTGGCGTCAGGGTGGTGCACGCAAGGCCATGCCACCCACAGGCCCGCGGCAAGAACGAACGCTTCCATCGCACCCTGAAGGCCGAGGTGTTTGCAATGCGCCGCTTCCGAACTCTCCCGGAAGTCCAGCGCGCCTTCGACGCCTGGCGGCCGGTCTACAATCTGGAGCGGCCTCACCAAGGCCTCGATATGCAGGTCCCTGCCGATCGCTTCCGGCCAAGTGCTCGCCCCATGCCGGCCCGCGTTCCGAACGTCGAATACGACAGCGGCGAGATCGTGCGCAGGGTCTCATCGACAAGACCCTACATCTCCTTCAAGGGACACTTCTGGAAAGTTCCCCAGGCCTTCGCCCGCGAACGCCTTGCCATCCGGCCGCTGGATCGTGACGGCCACTACGGAATCTTCTTCGCCAGCTGGCAGGTCGCATCGATCGACTTGACCAATGGCCAACCTGTCAGTGATGTGTCCGAACAGGTGTCAGCCATGTCTCCGGGCTAAACACTTGACCGGGGCATCCAGTACGCCGCGGCTTCTCCGTATTCGATTGACGTCTCTGGAATACTGGATCGCCCGGTCAAGCCGGGCGATGACATCGAGTGTGTGGCAATGACAGTGAGTCTATAGCGAGCAGCTAGCGCGCCTGGTGCACGCTCTTGCGAAAGCGCTGGATCAGGCGGAGCGTACGGGCGGACCAGCCTTCCCGGTTGCCGGCGATCAGCTCGCGGATGCGCTGCTTGATCGGGTCGACCAGCTCGGCGGCCTTGGCGCGCAGCTTCATCACGAGATCGTAGAGCCGCTCGAACCAGTGCATCTCCATCAGCTTGTCGCGCGTCACGTCGAACACGAAGGCGGTGACGCCGACGCCGAGCAGCTTTGCGAACAGAAACGTGGATACGCCGCTCAGCCAATATTCATGCGTGAGCAGATACAGGCCCATCAGCTTGAGCGGAAACAGCGGGATGATCGGCACCGCGAACACGATCAGTGTCATGGCCGGCGGCAGCGCATCGACGCGCTCCGTCAACCATTGCTTGAAGCGTGCGAGCGGGATGGCTGCGACAACCCGCGCGACGATCGGCTCGAGATGGTCCCACAGCCAGGCTTCGATCAGGAAGATGATCGCCAGCAGGACCCAGACCGGTTGAAGTAGGCGGCGCAGCATATGTTTCCCGCCCGATTCGACGCTAGGCGCGTCGCCTACATATGGATGGCCCGCTTGCCCACCGCAAGCGCGGCTTCCTTGATGGCCTCCGAGCGGGTCGGATGCGCGTGGCAGGTGCGCGCGAGATCTTCCGCGCTGCCGCCAAACTCCATGAGAACGCAGGCTTCATGGATCATTTCGCCGGCTTCACGGCCGATAATGTGCACGCCGAGCACGCGATCGGTCTTCGCATCTGCGAGAATCTTCACGAAGCCGTCGGTGGTCTGGTTGACCTTGGAGCGGCCGTTGGCGGTAAAGGGAAACTTCCCGACGGTATACGCCTGACCCGCCTGCTTCAGCTCCTCCTCGGTCTTGCCGACGGAGGACACTTCCGGCGTGGTATACACGACGCCTGGGATAACGTCGTAGTTCACGTGGCCGGCCTGCCCTGCGATGATCTCCGCAACGGCTACGCCTTCATCCTCGGCCTTGTGCGCGAGCATCGGGCCCGCGACGACGTCGCCGATGGCATAGACGCCCTTCACGCTGGTCGCGAAATGCGGATCGATCTGCACGCGGCCGCGATTGTCCAGCGCCACGCCGGCTTCCTTCAGGCCGAGCCCATCCGTGTACGGCACGCGACCGATGCAGACGAGAACGACGTCGGCTTCCAGCGTCTCGGCAGCGCCGCCGGCCGCAGGCTCGATGGTCGCCTTCAGCGACTTGCCGGAGGTGTCGACGGCGGTGACCTTGGCGCCGAGCTTGAATGCAAAGCCCTGCTTCTCCAGGATGCGCTGGAATTGCTTGGCGATCTCGCCATCCATGCCGGGCAGGATGCGATCGAGGAATTCGACGACGACGACTTCAGCGCCGAGCCGCTTCCACACCGAGCCGAGTTCGAGGCCGATCACGCCGGCGCCGACGATCAAGAGCTTGCCGGGGACCTTGTCCAGCGACAGCGCGCCGGTGGACGACACGATGCGCTTCTCGTCGATCTCGATGCCCTTGAGGCGCGCGATGTCGGAGCCGGTCGCGATGACGATGTTCTTGGTCTCGACCACTTGCGACTTGCCGTCGGCAGACACTTCCACCTTGCCTGTCCCTAAGATCTTGCCGGTGCCCTTGAGCACGTCGATCTTGTTCTTCTTCATCAGGAACTCGACACCCTTGACGTTGCCGTCGATGCCCTGCTGCTTGAAGTTCATCATCGCCGGAAGCTCGAGCTTCGGCGCGGAAACGGAAACGCCCATCTTGGCGAAGGAGTGCGCGGCTTCCTCGAACATTTCGGACGCGTGCAGCAGCGCCTTCGACGGCATGCAGCCGACGTTCAGGCAGGTGCCGCCGAGCGTGGCGTCCTTTTCGACCACGGCGACTTTCATGCCGAGCTGGGCCGCGCGCACCGCGCAGACATAACCGCCCGGTCCGGTGCCGATGACGACGAGATCGTAGGTAGCCATGAGAGAAAGTCCCGTGAGTTTAGCGTGATGAGGATGTGTCAGCGTCCGCGCGGCGTGTCAGCGTCCGCCGGACACATCGAGAATGGCCGAGGTGACGTAGGAGGCTTCGTCCGACATCAGCCAGACGATGGCATTGGCGATTTCGTCGGCGGTACCGACGCGCTTCATCGGCACCATATGGGCCAGACGATGGGCGCGGTCGGGCTCGCCGCCGGCGGCGTGAATTTCGGTGTCGATCAGGCCGGGGCGGATGCCCGCGACACGGATGCCTTCGCCTGCGACCTCATAGCCGAGACCGACGGTGAAGGAATCGATCGCGCCCTTGGACGCCGCATAGTCGACATAGGTATTCGGCGCACCAAGTCTGGCAGCGACCGATGACAGATTGACGATGACGCCGCCCTGGCCGCCGTGCTTGGTCGACATCCGCTTCACCGCTTCGCGCGCGCAGAGGATCGAGCCGGTGACGTTGACCGCCATCACGCGCCGGATGCGCTCGGCCGACATCTCGTCGACGCGCACCCCGCTCTGGCCGACGATGCCGCCATTGTTGACGAGTGCACCGAGCGTGCCGAACTTGTCGGCAGCCTTGAACAGCTCGATGATGTCGCTTTCCTCGGCGACATCGCATTTCACCGCGATGGCCTTGCCGTTGCTGGCCGCGATCTGGGCGACCACCTCGTCAGCAGCCGTTTTGTTGCTGGCGTAGCCGACGACGACACGGAAGCCGCGCGCGGCCGCCGCAATCGCGGTCGCCCGCCCGATACCGCGGCTGCCGCCGGTGATGACAACGACTTTATCCGTCACGCGCGCCTCCATGGTTCGACCCGCGCCGTCGCACGACAAGGCGACGGCGCTCGCAGAGCTTCAGGGATCAGAGATCGAGCACCAGGCGCGCCGGATCTTCCAGGCTCTCCTTGACGCGGACCAGGAACGTGACGGCTTCCTTGCCGTCGATGACGCGGTGATCGTAAGACAGCGCCAGATACATCATCGGGCGGACCTCGATCTTGCCGCCGATCACCATCGGCCGCTCCTGGATCTTGTGCATGCCGAGGATGCCGGACTGCGGCGCGTTCAAGATCGGGGTCGACATCAGCGAGCCGTAGATGCCGCCATTGGTGATCGTGAAGGTGCCGCCCTGCATTTCGTCGATCTTGAGCTGGCCGTCACGGGCGCGACGACCGAAATCGGCGATGCCCTTCTCGATGTCGGCGATCGACTTGTTGTCGCAGTCGCGCACCACGGGCACAACGAGACCCTTGTCGGTGCCGACGGCGACGCCGATGTGGTAATAGTTCTTGTAGATCAGATCGGTGCCGTCGATCTCGGCGTTGACGGCCGGGATGTCCTTCAGCCCCTGCACGACAGCCTTGGTGAAGAAGCCCATGAAGCCGAGCTTCGAGCCGTGCTTCTTCTCGAACGCATCCTTGTAGTGGGCGCGCAGCGCCATCACGTTGGTCATGTCGACCTCGTTGAAGGTCGTCAGCATGGCCGCGGTGTTCTGCACGTCCTTGAGGCGGCGCGCGATGGTCTGGCGCAGGCGGGTCATCTTGACGCGCTCTTCGCGGGCGGCGTCATCGGCCGGCGACGGCGCGCGGACCTGAACGGCGGCGGCGGGCTGGTTCACCGGGGTCGGCGCGGACGCGGCGCGCTCGATCGCGGCAAGCATGTCGCCCTTGGTGACGCGGCCGTCTTTGCCGGAGCCCGGAACGGTCGAGGCATCGATACCGGTCTCGGCGGAGAGCTTGCGGACGGACGGGGCGAGCGGCGCATCGGCCGGCGGCGCCTTCGCGGCCGGAGCCGGCGCAGGAGCAGCAGCCACGGCGGCCGGAGCGGCGGCGGCGGGCTTCGCGGGAGCAGCGGCGGGCTTCGCAGCACCGGCACCGTCGGTGATCTGGCCGAGCAGCGCACCGACCGCAACGGTCGCGCCATCGGCAGCGACGATCTCGCTCAGCGTGCCGGCGGAGGGCGCCGGGACCTCGATGGTGACCTTGTCGGTCTCGAGCTCCACCAAGGGCTCGTCGACGGCGACGGGATCGCCGGCCTTCTTGAACCAGCGGCCGATGGTGGCCTCGGTGACGGATTCGCCGAGCGTCGGCACACGAATTTCAGTCATGGTCTTTTCCTTAAGGGATCGCCGGTGCGGTCAAAAATTCGGTCGTCATCGGCCCGCGAAAGGCAAGCCATCCAGCAAGCCGGACGTTCGTATTCTGCACGGACGTCGCGGCGTACTGGTGCCCCGCTCCAGTGCGCGATTGCGCACGAGGCGGGGCATGACGCAGTTCAGAAAGATCAGCTCAGTGCTTCGTCCAGGAACGCCTTCAACTGCGCCTGATGCTTGGACATCAGACCAGTGGCGGTCGCGGCGGAAGCGGCGCGGCCGACGTAACGCGGACGCCGGCTCACACCGTGCACCTGGTTCAGCACCCATTCCAGATAGGGCTCGATGAAGTGCCAGGCGCCCATGTTGCGGGGCTCTTCCTGGCACCACACCACTTCAGCCTTCTTGAAGCGCGACAGTTCGGCCACCAGCGCCTTCAGCGGCACCGGATAAAGCTGCTCGACGCGCATCAGGTAGATGTCGTCGATGCCGCGCTTCTCGCGCTCCTCGTAGAGGTCGTAATAGACCTTGCCGGAGCAGAGCACGATGCGGCGGACCTTCTCGTCGGGGACGAGCTTGATCGCCTCGTTCGGCAGCATCTGGGCGTCATCATAGAGGATGCGGTGGAAGGTCGTCCCCTTCGCGAGCTCCTCGAGACGCGACACCGCCCGCTTGTGACGCAGCAGCGACTTCGGCGTCATCAGGATCAGCGGCTTGCGGATCTCGCGATGAAGCTGGCGGCGCAGCACGTGGAAGTAGTTCGCCGGCGTGGTCGGGTAGACCACCTGCATGTTGTCTTCGGCGCACATCTGCAGATAACGCTCCAGACGCGCCGAGGAGTGCTCCGGTCCCTGGCCCTCATAGCCGTGCGGCAAGAGGCAGACGAGACCGGACATACGCAGCCATTTGCGCTCGCCCGAGGAGATGAACTGGTCGAACACGACCTGCGCGCCGTTGGCGAAGTCGCCGAACTGGGCTTCCCACAGCGTCAGCGTGTTCGGCTCCGCGAGCGAGTAGCCGTATTCGAAGCCGAGCACGGCTTCTTCCGACAGCAGCGAGTTGATGACCTCGTAATGGCCCTGCTCGTGGCCGAGATGGTTGAACGGCGTGTAGCGGCTCTCGTCTTCCTGGTCGATCAGGACCGAATGGCGCTGCGAGAACGTGCCGCGCTCGGAATCCTGGCCCGACAGGCGGACATGGTGGTTCTCGTTGAGCAGCGTGCAGAACGCCAGTGCCTCGCCGGTCGCCCAATCGATGCCGGCGCCGGTGTCGATTGCCTTGGCGCGGTTGTCGAGGAAGCGCTGGATGGTGCGGTGGACGCGGAAGCCATCCGGCACCTTGGTGATCTTGCGGCCGATTTCCTTCAGCTCGGCGGTGTCGACGCCAGTGACGCCGCGGCGCGCATCCTCTTCCTGATCGGCGATCTTGAAGCCGGACCACTTGCCGTCGAGCCAGTCGGCCTTGTTCGGCTTGTAGGAGGTGCCGGCCTCGAACTCGGCATCGAGCCGTGCGCGCCAGTCGGCCTTGGCCTTGTCGACCTCGCCCTCGGTCATCACGCCTTCGCTGATCAGGCGGCGGGCGTAGAGCTCGAGCGTCGACGGATGCGCGGCGATCCTCTTGTACATCACCGGCTGGGTGAAAGCCGGCTCGTCGCCTTCGTTATGGCCATGCCTGCGGTAGCAGAACATGTCGATGACGACGGGCTTGTGGAATTTCTGCCGGAATTCGGTCGCGACCTTGGCCGCGAAAACCACCGCTTCCGGATCGTCGCCGTTCACGTGGAAGATCGGCGCGTCGATCATCTTCGCCACGTCAGACGGATAGGGCGAGGAGCGCGAGTAGCGCGGATAGGTGGTGAAGCCGATCTGGTTGTTGACGATGAAGTGCACGGAGCCGCCGGTGCGGTAGCCCTTCAGGTCAGACAGGCCGAAGCATTCCGCGACCACACCCTGGCCGGCGAACGCAGCGTCGCCATGCATCAGCAGCGGCATCACCGAGATGCGCTGGTCCGGCGGATCGCCGTGCTGGTCCTGCTTGGCGCGGACCTTGCCGAGCACCACGGGATCGACGATCTCGAGATGCGAGGGGTTCGCCGTCAGCGACAGATGGATGCGGTTGCCGTCGAACTCGCGGTCCGAGGAGGCGCCGAGGTGATACTTGACGTCGCCGGAGCCTTCGACAGCATCAGGGTTGGCCGAGCCGCCCTTGAATTCATGGAACAGGGCGCGGTGCGCCTTGCCCATCACCTGCGTCAGCACGTTGAGGCGGCCGCGATGCGGCATGCCGAGCACGACTTCCTTCACGCCGAGATTGCCGCCGCGCTTGATGATCTGCTCGAGCGCAGGAATCAGCGATTCGCCGCCGTCGAGGCCGAAGCGCTTGGTGCCGGTGAACTTGGTGTCGCAGAACTTCTCAAAACCTTCGGCTTCGACCAGCTTCGTCAGGATCGCGCGCCGGCCTTCGCGGGTGAACGAGATTTCCTTGTCCGGGCCCTCGATGCGCTCCTGGATCCACGCCTTCTGCGCGGCGTTGCTGATGTGCATGAACTCAACGCCGAGCGTCTGGCAGTAGGTGCGCTCGCAGATCGCGGTGATCTCGCGCAGCGTGGCGTATTCGAGACCCAGCACGTGATCGAGGAAGATCTTGCGGTCGAAATCGGCTTCGCTGAAG
Source organism: Bradyrhizobium sp. 613_E4_N2_2 (assembly GCF_052075995.1). Classification (NCBI taxonomy): domain Bacteria; kingdom Pseudomonadati; phylum Pseudomonadota; class Alphaproteobacteria; order Hyphomicrobiales; family Nitrobacteraceae; genus Bradyrhizobium; species Bradyrhizobium sp. 613_E4_N2_2. The sequence goes on along the minus strand of NZ_CP197234.1, from coordinate 446,598 downwards.
CCGTAGGTGCGCGGGTCGAGCTCTTCGCGGTTGCGCGGGGCTTCGATGCCGAGCGGATCGAGCTTGGCGTGGAAATGGCCGCGCATGCGGTAGGAGCGGATCAGCATCAGCGCGCGGACGGAGTCGCGCGTGGCCTGGAGCAGGTCGGCGGACGAGAAATCAGCGCCCTTGTTGCCCGCCTGGGCCTGCGCCTTGGCGGCGATCTTGGCACCGACCGCCTTCTCGACCTGGGCCCAGTTGCCGTCGAGGGCGGAGGTGAGGTCGTCCTGCGGGGTCAGCGGCCAGTTGGCGCGCTCCCAGGACGGGCCTTCGGCGTTCTTGCTGATATCGCCGGGCTGGTCGTTGAGGCTCTTGAAGAACTCCTGCCACTCGGCGTCGACCGAGGACGGGTCCTTCTCGTAGCGGGCGTAGATTTCGTCGATGTAGGTGGCGTTGGTGCCCTGCAAAAAGGAAGAGAGGGCAAAGGCTGCGTTCGCGTCCTGGCGAGACATGCTTAAGTTCCTGGCGATTTCGGTTCGCGCATAACAAACGGCGCTGGCGCTGAGCTCCCCGGCAGAGGCCCAGCGCGACAGGCACCATTTATCCTATTTGCTACGAAACTTCGCCCGGAAAAGTACGAAGAAGTGAATTAGCCTTTCAACTTTTCGGCAAGCGTGTGGCCGAGGCGGGCGGGAGACGGAGACACTGTAATCCCAGCCGATTTCATCGCATCGGTCTTGGAACCGGCGTCGCCCTTGCCGCCGGAGATGATCGCGCCGGCATGGCCCATGCGGCGGCCGGGAGGCGCGGTGACGCCGGCAATGAAACCGACCATCGGCTTCTTGCGGCCGCGCTTGGCCTCGTCCTTGAGGAACTGGGCGGCGTCCTCCTCGGCGGAACCGCCGATCTCGCCGATCATGATGATCGATTCGGTCTTGGGGTCGGCGAGCAGCATTTCCAGCACGTCGATGAACTCGGTGCCCTTGACCGGGTCGCCGCCGATGCCGACCGCGGTGGTCTGGCCGAGGCCTTCCTGCGAGGTCTGGAACACGGCTTCATAGGTCAGCGTGCCGGAACGGGAGACGATGCCGACGCTGCCGGTCTTGAAGATGTTGGCGGGCATGATGCCGATCTTGCACTCGCCGGCGGTCATGACGCCCGGGCAGTTCGGCCCGATCAGGCGCGACTTGGAACCGGCCAGCGAGCGCTTCACACGCACCATGTCGATAACAGGAATGCCCTCGGTGATGCAGACGATCAGCGGGATCTCCGCATCGATCGCTTCGCAGATCGCATCCGCGGCGCCCGGCGGCGGCACGTAGATCACCGACGCATCGGCGCCGGTCTTCTCACGCGCCTCGCGCACCGTGTCGAACACCGGCAGGCCCAGATGGGTGGCGCCGCCTTTGCCCGGCGAGGTGCCGCCGACCATCTTGGTGCCGTAGGCGAGCGCGGCCTCCGAGTGGAAGGTGCCGTTCTTGCCGGTGAAGCCCTGGCAGATGACCTTGGTGTTCTTGTCGATCAGGATGGACATGAGGTCTGCTTTCGCGAACTAACGAGTGAGAGGTCAGTGGATGCGGCGGTAGATGCCGGTGAGCACGTCGGCCCAGCCTTCCGCGTCCGGCGAGAACTGGATCTTCAACGAGTAGGAATCGTCATCGATGATTTCGTAGACGTGGCGCGCATTGCCGCGGAGCGAGCCGCGCACCAGCGTCAGGGTCTTGCCGACCCAGCCGCCGGAGGCGGGCGAGGGCGGCGTGTAGCCGAGCGAGTCGTACCAGAACAATTTGTAGGTCCGGTCGTCGCGGTCGTAGGTGAAGAGGCCGTGGGTGGCGAAAGCCTGCTTGCCGTCGCGCATCTGGACACAGTCCTGGATCAGGTAGAACCCGTTGAGATCCATGCGCGCGACGACATGCGAGGTCGCCGGCCCGCCGGCGACCCAGCGCGACGGGAAGACCACCTCTTCGCCATTCCATTCGCCGGCGAACGCGGCGAGGCGCGCGTGCTCTGCAAGCGGAGATGATGCGGCGAGATGGTCCTGGGTCATGGCCTCAGCCTCCCTTGACGGCCTTCACGATCTTCTGCGCGGCGTCGTCGAGATTGTCGGCCGGCACCACGTTCAGGCCGGATTCACGGATGATCTTCTTGCCGAGCTCGACATTGGTGCCTTCGAGGCGGACCACCAGCGGCACGCTGAGGCCGACCTCGCGCACGGCGGCCGTGACGCCTTCGGCGATCACGTCGCACTTCATGATGCCACCGAAGATGTTGACCAGGATGCCCTTCACGTTCGGATCGGCGGTGATGATCTTGAAGGCGGCCGCGACCTTTTCCTTGCTGGCGCTGCCGCCGACGTCGAGGAAGTTCGCCGGCGCCATGCCGTAGAGCTTGATGATGTCCATCGTCGCCATCGCGAGGCCGGCGCCATTGACCATGCAGCCGATGTTGCCGTCGAGGGTGACGTAGTTGAGGTCGTATTTCGACGCCTCGATTTCCTTGGCGTCTTCCTCGGTCTCGTCGCGCAGCGCGAGCACCTCGGGATGACGGAACAGCGCGTTGTCGTCGAACGACACCTTGGCGTCGAGCACGCGGAGCTGGCCCTGCTTGGTCACGACCAGCGGGTTGATCTCCAGCATCGACATGTCCTTGGCGACGAAGGCGGTGTAGAGCTGCGCGGTGAGCTTTTCGGCCTGCTTGGCGAGATCGCCGGACAGCTTCAGCGCGTTCGCAACGGTGCGGCCGTGATGGCCCATGATGCCGGTCGCGGGATCGATCGAGAAGGTGACGATCTTCTCGGGCGTGTTGTGCGCGACGTCCTCGATGTTGACGCCGCCTTCGGTCGACACCACGAAGGAGACGCGGGAGGTTTCGCGGTCGACCAGGATCGAGAGGTAGAACTCCTTGTCGATGTCCGAGCCGTCCTCGATGTAGAGGCGGTTGACCTGCTTCCCGGCGGGGCCGGTCTGGATCGTCACGAGGGTGGCGCCCAGCATCTGCTTGGCAAATTCGGTGACCTCCGCGGCCGACTTGGCGATACGGACGCCGCCCTTGTCGCCGGCCGAGGCTTCCTTGAACTTGCCCTTGCCGCGGCCACCAGCGTGGATCTGGCTCTTCACCACCCAGACCGGGCCCGGGAGGGCCTTGGCGGCGGCTTCCGCGTCCGCGGGCTTCAGGACGGGGACGCCCTTTGAGATCGCGACGCCGAACTCGTTCAGCAGCGCTTTGGCCTGATATTCATGGATATTCATATGGTCGCTCCCTGAACCCGCGGGCGGTGACCTCTAGGGCCCACCTCAGTCTTGTGGCTGGCATACCATATACCACAGGAACTGCAACCCGGATTCTTTGACATCGAGATCTCTGGACTGCCGAACCGGGCGCCCACCCGGTCAGCCGGGCCCCGGAAGTGAAACCGCCGAAGACCGGATTTCGGTCTTCGGCGGGGATTTTTGCGCTTAGCGGCCGAGAAGATCGGGCGCGATCTTCTTGCAGGCATCGACCAGGCCCTGTACGGCGCCGACCGACTTGTCGAAAGCCTCGCGGTCCTTGCCGGTGAGCTCGATCTCGACGACGCGCTCGACACCCTTGGCGCCGATCACGACGGGCACGCCGACATACATGTCCTTCACGCCGTATTCGCCGTTGAGGTAGGCGGCGCTGGCCAGCACGCGCTTCTTGTCCCGCAGATAGCTCTCGGCCATCGCGATCGCGGAAGCAGCAGGCGCGTAGAAGGCCGAGCCGGTCTTGAGCAGATTGACGATCTCGGCACCGCCGTTGCGGGTGCGGTCGACGATCTCGTCGAGGCGCGCCTGCGAGGTCCAGCCCATCTTGACGAGGTCGGGCAGCGGAATGCCGGCGACGGTGGAGTACTTCACCAGCGGCACCATGGTGTCGCCGTGACCGCCGAGCACGAAGGCGGTGACGTCCTCGACCGAGACGTTGAACTCGTCGGCCAGGAAGTAGCGGAAGCGCGAGGAATCCAGCACGCCGGCCATGCCGACGACCTTCTTGTGCGGCAGGCCCGAAGCCTTCTGCAGCGCCCACACCATCGCGTCCAGCGGGTTGGTGATGCAGATGACGAAGGCGTCGGGGGCGTATTTCTTGATGCCGGCGCCGACCTGCTCCATGACCTTCAGGTTGATGGAGAGGAGATCGTCGCGGCTCATGCCGGGCTTGCGCGGCACGCCGGCGGTGACGATGCAGACTTTGGCGTTGTCGAGGGCTTCGTACGAATTGGCGCCGGTGTAGTGCGCGTCAAAACCGTCGACCGGCGAGGACTGGGCGATGTCGAGTGCCTTGCCCTGCGGCACGCCCTCGGCGATGTCGAACATCACCACGTCGCCCAGTTCTTTCAGGCCGATGAGATGAGCCAGCGTTCCGCCGATCTGACCGGAGCCAATCAAAGCAATCTTGTCGCGCGCCATGTGAACCTGTCCTTTAGACACGTTAAGGAGGGGAAAACTGAGACGGGTGGTTATCCCTTTCGCTCCCCCCGTTCAAGTCGGTGGATGCCCAATTGTCGGGCTTGGCGAACATTGAAGCGCATCCCTGTCATTCCGGGGCGCGACGAAAGTCGCGAGCTACGATGCGCAATTGCGCATCTGGGAATCCATAACCACCAGCGGGAGTATGGATTCCGGGCTCGTCGCTTTGCGACGCCCCGGAATGACAGCGCTGGCAAATAGGACTTAAGTCTCCACCAGACCCTTGGTGGAGCCGCTGGCGGTGGAATCCTTGCGGCCGTGAGGCAGCGCCAAATAGGATTCCGAGCTCATCTCGATCAGGCGCGAGGCCGTCCGCTTGAACTCCATGGCCTCGTTGCCCTCGTGGGCGAGGTAGAGCGAGATCGGATTGGCATCGGCCGAGGCCATCAGCTTCACGGCATTGTCATAGAGCGTATCGATCAGCGTGATGAAACGCTTGGCGGCGTTGCGCTGGGAAAAATCCATCACTGGAATATGGTCGACCAGGATGGTGTGATAGTCGTGCGCGAGGCGGAGGTAGTCGGACGCGCCGAGCGGTTTTTCGCAGAGATCCGCAAATCCGAACCGCGCCACGCCATGGGCCGAGCACGGCACGTGCAGGATGCGGCCCTTGAACGAAATATCGCGCGACTTGCATTTGGCGCCGCCTGTCATTTTCGACCAGGCGCGGTCGAGGGCCGCGCCGGCGTCGCCGTCGGCCGGCGTCAGCCACATCGGCACGCCCTGAAGCTTTTCCAGGCGGAAATCCGTGCGCGCATCGAGCCGCAGCACGTCCATGTGGTCGGTGATCTGCTTGATGAAGGGCAGGAACAGCGAACGGTTCAGGCCGCCCTTGTAGAGATCGTCGGGCGCGACGTTGGAGGTCGCGACGACCACGGTGCCGAGCTCGAACAGCTTTGCGAACAGGCGGCCGAGGATCATCGCGTCCGCGATGTCGGTGACGTGGAATTCGTCGAAGCAAAGCAGCCAGCTTTCCTCAAAGATCGCGTTCGCGGTCAGCGTGATGACGTCGCCATCGGCGATCTCGCCGCGCGAGATGCCCTGGCGATAATCGTAGATGCGCTCATGCGCTTCCGCCATGAACTCGTGGAAATGCGCGCGGCGCTTGTGCTCGACGGTACTGTGCTGGAAGAACAGGTCCATCAGCATGGTCTTGCCGCGGCCGACTTCGCCATGGACGTAGAGCCCGCGCGGCGCCTCGTCCTTGTCGCCGCTGAACAAACGGCTGAGCAGGCCCTGCTTGCGCTGCGGCTTGTAGTTCGCGAGCCGCTGGTCGAGCGCCGCATAGGCTTCGGCGATGTCGGCCTGCGCAGCATCGGGCTCGATCGCGCCGGACGCGATCTGGGCCTGGTATGCCTCGCGGAATGAGGAACTGGGGGTGGAGAGCATGGCTCTTTACCGCCAGAGATGCGCGGAAATTGCAAGCCGTGAATTGGTGGGCGGGGTATGCGTTCCGCGTCCCGGACGCGCTACGGGAAGCAGTGACGGTGCGCAGAGCGGGGACCCACTATTTCGTACATCCATCGTGGAGCGATGGGCCCCGGCCCAGCAGCGCACCGCCGTAGCGTGTCGAAGACGCGCGTAAACGCGCTGATGGCGCTGCGCCGCGTCCGGGGCACGAGAGCGGTGCTACTCACACAGCTCGTAGGCGTCCTCGACCACATAGGGGCCGCCGCCGGTCGATGCGCGGGACGAGAACAAGACAAACCGTTCGGCCATGAACGCCTTGCTCGGGAAGTAACCGCGCAGCGAGAGATAGTCGGCGACGTCGCGGTCGGACGCGTCGTGCAGCCGGGCCAGCGTGACATGCGGGGTGAACTTGCGCCCCTCAGGGTCGAGGCCGATCCGCTGCATCATGCGTTCGAGCTCGGCCTGCAATTCCATCAGCGGCTTGCTCGGCGCGATGGTTGCGACCACCGCGCGCGGCTTGCGGCCGCCGAAGCTCATGAGCCCCTGCACCTTCACCTCGAAGGGCTTGCGATCAACGCGAAACAGCATTGATGCGATCTCGTTAGCGGACATGCCGTCGATATCGCCGATGAAGCGCAGGGTAACGTGATAATTTTCGGGATCGATCCAGCGGGCGCCGGGAAGGCCGCCCCGCAAATTGGAAAGCGTCTGGCTGATCTCGGCCGGAATTTCCAGACCTGTGAACAAACGCGGCATCGTTTCGCACTCCCGATGCTTGGGCATGATCCCTGGGAAGGATCATATCCAAATTGTAGAGCCGGCGACGAATCACCGGTACCCTGATTCCTATCGCAGTTGTGTGACTCTGCGAAGCATCGCGCGCCTCACCCCGGTAAAACCCTGGGAATTACGGTTAGCGCTGCCCGCTTTTCAGCGGCGCTGCTCGCTTATGTTGCGCAAAAATGCCTCCACCGTGGGCATGATGTTGTTAACGATGATGTCGACGCCGGCCGCGGTCGGATGAATGCCGTCGGCCTGGTTGAGCTTGGCGTCGGCCGCGACGCCGTCGAGGAAGAACGGATAGAGCGGCACGTCGAATTTTTTCGCAAGATCCGGATAAATCGAATTGAAGCGCGCGGCGTATTCCGCGCCGTAATTCGGCGGCGCCAGCATGCCGCACAGCATCACCGCGATCTTGCGTGTCTTCAATCGCTGGACAATGTCGGTCAACGCGGTCCGCGTCAAATCGGGGTCGATGCCGCGCAGCGCGTCGTTGGCGCCGAGCTCGACGATCACGCCGTCGGTTCCGTCCGGGACCGACCAGTCGAGCCGGTCACGGCCGCCGGACGAGGTGTCGCCGGACACGCCGGCATTGGTCATGTCGACCGCTATGCCTTTGGCTTGCAAGGCTTTTTGAAGTTTTGTGGGGAATGCGTCCTGGGCCGGGAGGCCGAGGCCGGCGCTCAGGGAATCGCCGAGAACGACAAGCTTGACCGGCTTTGTCGCTTCGGCCCACGCCGGATCCACCACCGTCATCAAAGCGATCATCAACACGGCTATGTGCATGAAGAATCCGTAACGCCTCTCGACCGCGTATGCGGAGTTGCCATATGACCGGACCATGGACAGTCGCATCGAAACCTCTTCGCTCGCCGGCACCGCGCCGGACACCATCGCCATCTCCAACGTCAATCTTTCATTGGGTACGGGCGCGGCACGCGTTCACATCCTCAAGGATATCAGCCTGCGGGTCGCCTCGGGCGAGACGATCGGCCTGATCGGCCCGTCAGGCTCGGGCAAATCCACGCTGCTGATGGTGATGGCGGGGCTAGAGCGTCCTGATAGCGGAGAGGTGGTGGTGTCAGGCACGCCTTTCAATGCCCTCGACGAGGACGCGCTGGCCCGCTTCCGCGGCCGCCAGGTCGGCATCGTCTTCCAGTCCTTCCATCTGATTCCGACCATGACGGCGCTCGAGAACGTCGCCGTGCCGCTCGAACTCGCCGGCAACCCTGACGCTGCAAGACGCGCGGCGCAGGAGCTGCAATCGGTCGGGCTCGGCGATCGCCTGCATCACTATCCGACGCAGCTGTCCGGCGGCGAGCAGCAGCGCGTCGCGCTCGCCCGCGCGCTGGCGCCCGATCCCGCCATCCTCGTCGCGGACGAGCCGACCGGCAATCTCGACGAGGCCACCGGAAAGCAGATCGTCGATCTTCTGTTCAACAAACATGCCGAGCGCGGCATGACGCTGGTGCTGGTCACGCACGATTCCTCGCTCGCGCAGCGCTGCGATCGCGTGATCCGCCTGCGCTCCGGCCGCATCGACACCCAGTCTGCGCCGGCATGAGCATCGCGGCCGAACCGTTCGCGAAACCCAACGGCGTCGCGCTGTCGCTGCGCTACGCGCTGCGCGAATTGCGCGGAGGCCTGCGCGGCTTCTATGTCTTCATCGCCTGCATCGCGCTCGGCGTGATGGCCATCGCGGGCGTCGGCTCGGTCTCGGCGAGCCTGAGCGACGGTCTCGCGCGCGAGGGCCGCACGCTGCTCGGCGGCGACGTCTCCTTCGTGCTGTTCCAGCGCGAGGCGAAGCCCGAGGAGGTCTCCTTCCTGCGCTCGCGCGGCACCGTCTCCACCGCCGCGACCTTGCGCGGCATGGCGCGCGCCGCCGACGGCCAGCTCGCGCTGGTCGAGATGAAGGCGGTCGACGACACCTATCCGATGCTGGGTCAGCTGACGCTGGCGCCGCCACTGCCGATGTCCGACCTGCTCGCGGAGCGCGACGGCGCGTTCGGTGCCGCCGCCGATCCGACGCTGCTGGCGCGGCTGTCGCTGAAGACCGGCGACCGCGTCACCATCGGAAGCGCGACCTTCCAGATCCGCAGCACCGTCGAAGCCGAGCCCGACAAGCTCGCCGGCGGCATCGGTTTCGGGCCGCGCTTCCTGATCAGCGAGGCGGGCCTGCGCGCCACCGGCCTGATCCAGCCCGGCAGCCTGGTGCGCTGGGTCTACCGGGTGAAGCTGCCTGACACCGGCAACAGCGAGCGCGCCACCGACACCTTCATCGCGGACGCGCGCAACGCTGCGCCGCAGGCCGGCTGGGAGATCCGCAGCCGCTCCAATGCCTCGCCGCAGCTCGAGCGCAACATCAACCGCTTCACGCAATTCTTGACGCTGGTCGGCCTCGCCGCGCTCCTGGTCGGCGGCGTCGGCGTCGCCAATGCCGTCAAGAGCCATATCGACCGCCGGCTCGAGGTCATCGCGGCCTTCAAGGCGGTCGGCGCCACCGGCCGCGACGTGTTCGGCATCTATCTGGCGCAGGTCCTCCTGCTGGCGGGAATTGGCTCGGTGATCGGCCTTGCGCTCGGCGCCGCCATGCCGTTCGCCATCGTCGGCCTGTTCGGAAAACTGCTGCCGCTGCCGGTGGTGCCGGCCGTGCATGCCGACGAGCTCGCGCTGTCCTTCGTCTACGGCCTGCTCACGGCGCTCGCCTTCGGCCTGTGGCCGCTCGGGCGGGTGCACGACGTGCCGGTCGCCGCGCTGTTCCGCGACACCATCAGCTCCGAATGGCACCGGCCGCGCTGGAGCTATGTCGTGTTCATGGCCGTCGTGATCGCGCTGCTGATCGCGGTCGTGATCGGATTGTCCTTCGACAAGCGCATCGCCGCGGTGTTCGTGGCGTCCTCCGTCGTCGTGTTCGCCCTGCTCCGCGGCATCGCCGCCCTGCTGATGACGATCGCGCGCCGGCTGCCGCGCACGCGCCTGCCGATGCTGCGACTGGCGATCGCCAACATCCACCGGCCGGGCGCGCTGACGCCCTCCGTCGTGCTGTCGCTCGGGCTGGGGCTCGCCGTGCTCGTGACCATCACCCAGATCGACGGCAATCTGCGCCGGCAGTTCCTTGCGGCGCTCCCCGAGCACGCGCCGTCGTTCTTCTTCATCGACATCCCGAGCACGCAGGCCGAGCAGTTCGACGGCTATCTGCGCCGGATCGCGCCGGGCGCAAAGGTCGAGGACGTGCCGATGCTGCGCGGGCGCATCGTCGCCGCGCGCAGCGTGCGTGCCGAGGACCTCAAGCCCACCACCGATTCCGAATGGGTGCTGCAAAGCGACCGCGGCCTGACCTATACCGCCGAGCTGCCGAAGGGCTCCAAGGTGGTCGAGGGCGAATGGTGGAGCGCCGACTATTCCGGCCCGCTGCTGGTCTCGATGGAGAAGAAGATCGCCGACGGGCTCGGTCTCAAGCTCGGCGACGAGATCGTGGTCAACGTGCTCGGCCGCGACATCCCGGCCAAAATCGGCAATCTGCGCACCATCGACTGGCAGGGCATGGGCATCAATTTCGTGCTGGTGTTCTCGCCCAACGCCTTCAAGGGCGCGCCGCACACCCATATCGCGACGCTCACCGAGGCCGGCGGCACTGCGGCCGGCGACGGCAAGATCATCAGGCAAGTCGCCGACACCTATCCGATGGTGACGAGCGTGCGCGTGCGCGAGGTGATGGAGACGGTCGGCTCGGTCGTGACCAATCTGGCGCTGGCGATCCGCGGCGCCAGCGCGGTGACCCTGATCTCGGCGATCCTGGTGCTGGGCGGCGCGCTCGCCGCCGGCCACCGCCACCGGGTCTACGATGCGGTGATCCTCAAGACCCTCGGCGCGACCCGGCTGCGGCTGCTCGGCGCCTATGCCCTTGAATACCTGCTGATCGGACTTGCCACCGCGGTGTTCGGCGTGATCGCCGGCAGCGTCGCGGCCTGGATGATCGTGACGCGGCTGATGACGCTGAGTTTCGTCTGGCAGGCCGGCAGCGCGGCCGGCGTGGTCGCGGCGGCCTTGGTCGTCACGGTCGGACTTGGGCTCGCCGGGACGCTGCTGGCATTGAACAAAAAGCCCGCCACGGTGTTGCGGAATTTGTGACAAATGGTAGCGGGCGACCCCGCGATGTCGGAATCGCACGATTCCAGCGATTAACCACGTCTGCTCGCCAGGATTGCGGGCGAGGGCGACATTCAGCCGCGCGTGGACGGTTGCAGCGAATGTGTTAGTTTCCCACATATCCAATGGGTTCGGACCCCCGATTATGAGCCAGAATTTAGTCGGCACAGATCGGTATCCGAGATAGAATTTGACGAACCGGCGGCATGGCGACCCTCATGCCGGACCGGGCTAACCAACGGGAATTCGACCATGTCGGACCTAGACCGTAACTACGCTTCTCCTTTCGGCAGGGCCGCCGGGCGTGTTGACGCCGCGACGGTCGATGCCGGCCTGCGCGCCTATATGCTGCGCATCTACAATTACATGAGCATCGGCCTCGCCATCACCGGCCTGGCCGCGCTCGGCGTCTATATGGCCGCCGTGACCGACGTTCCGACCCCGGAAGCCGTCCGCGTCGGCAAGCTGTTCCTGACGCCGTTCGGCTACGCGATGTTCGTCAGCCCCCTGAAGTGGCTGTTCATGCTCGCGCCGCTCGCGATGGTGTTCGTGATCTCGGCGGGCATCAACCGTCTCGCCCCCTCGACCGCGCAGATCCTGTTCTGGGTGTTCGCGGCGCTGATGGGCATCTCGCTGTCCTCGATCTTCCTGGTGTTCACGCACACCTCGATCGTGCGGGTGTTCTTTATCACCGCGGCCACGTTTGGCGCACTGAGCCTCTACGGCTACACCACCAAGCGTGATCTGACCGGAATGGGCTCGTTCCTGTTCATGGGCCTGATCGGCATCATCATCGCGAGCCTGGTCAACCTGTTCCTGGCCAGCACGATGCTGCAGTTCATCGTGTCCGTGGTCGGCGTGCTGGTGTTCGCCGGCCTCACCGCCTGGGACACCCAGCGGCTGAAGAACGACTACATCTACGGCTACGCCTCGGCCGGCGGTGACATCGCAGAGCGTGCGGCCATCACCGGCGCACTGTCGCTGTACCTGAACTTCATCAACCTGTTCACGCTGCTCCTGCAGCTCCTCGGCCAGCGCGACTAAGCGATCGACCGAGCGAGCGGATACGAACCCCGGCCGAGAGGCCGGGGTTTTTGTTTGGGCCGGGATGCGCGACACGCCCGTAGCCCGGATGGAGCGAAGCGCAATCCGGGACAGGCCTATCTGCGGATACGACGGCCCCGGATTTCGCTGCGCTCCATCCGGGCTACGAGCGTCACCTCTCTCCTCGTCCTTGCGAGCGCAGCGAAGCAATCCAGAGCCCCTCCGCGGGCGCATTTCTGGATTGCTTCGCTGCGCTCGCAATGACGGCGGAGAGGCGGCTTCGCCCCCTTCCAGCCGTCCCGGGAAGGCTTTAGTCTTCCTCCCATGTCCGCACCTGAGATCAGGCCCGCCATTGAGGCCGACCTTCCCGCCATCACCGCCATCTACAAGCAGGCCGTCCGCGAGGGCACCGCGACATTCGAGCTGGCGCCGCCGGATCTGGCCGAGATGACGCGCCGCTACCGCGCGCTGATCGACGGTGGCTATCCCTATTTCGTCGCCATCCTCGATCGTAGCGTCGCCGGCTATGCCTATGCCGGCGCCTACCGGCCGCGGCCGGCCTACCGCTTCACGGTCGAGAACTCGATCTATCTCGATCCCGCGTTCCACCGCCGCGGCATCGGCTCGTTGCTGCTGGAGCGGCTGATCGCCGAATGCGAGGCGCGCGGCTTCCGCCAGATGATCGCGGTGATCGGCGATTCCGCCAATGCCGGCTCGATCGGCGTGCACACGCGCGGCGGTTTCAAGATGATCGGCACGCATCCCAATGTTGGCCTGAAATTCGGCCGCTGGCTCGACACGGTGATGATGCAGCGGGATCTGGGCGAGGGCGCGAGTACGGTGCCGAAATAACCTCGGTCTCGTAGGGTGGGCAAAGCGACTTGTCCGCCGTAGCTCGGAGAGCGAAGGCGGAAGCGTGCCCAGCATGCCCGGTGATTGAGGAAAGATGGTGGGCACGGCGCGGTGCGCCTTTGCCCACCCTACGGCACCGTCCGTAAGGCTAAACCACCGCCAATTTTCGATCGATCACCAGCAGCACGCGCTCGAGCTCGTGGCCGCGGCGCAGGATCAGGCCGGTCGCCGAGATCACGCTGTACATGCCCTGCTTGCGCGCCAGCCGCGGGTCCTTCTCGATGCGATAGATCGGCACCTCCGAGGCGCGGCGGAAGACCGAGAACACCGCGCGGTCCTTCAGGAAGTCGATGGCATAGTCGCGCCACTCGCCGTCGGCGACCATGCGGCCGTACAGGTTGAGGATGCGGTTCAGTTCCAGCCGGTTGAATGTCACCCGGTTGGGTTGGGCATTCGCAGCGGTGGGGCGCGCCACGGCGCGCTGCTCGCTCGGATCGGCATCCTCCGGCGTCAGACTCATCGAGCGCCTCCTCATCTCGCGGCATGATCGCATCCGCGAAGGACCGTCCCCGGAACCGCGGATCATGACAATTGCATGATCGCGCCAACTGTTCCCCGCCGCAAGGGGCTCTTCACTCAACTGATTGAATCGGGTGCGAATCGGAGCACACGCAGGAGTGGAATTCTGTCGCGGCAAACCGTCACGGGATCGTTAGAAGGAATCTTGATATCGCCGCTTTTCCGCCAAGCGCCTGCCGCCCTGCATTGCGAAAAGACCTGTGTGCGTTGACCCGGTCCTTTCGGTTCCGGATTCCTCAGCCCCCAGCCCCCCGGGGCCGTCAGGATCGGGTCTGTACGCGCGACAAGGAGGGCCAACGCAAGTTGGTCCTTTTTGGTTTGTGCCGAGATGTTTCCGGCACGACCAACTTCTCTCTGATTAACGCGAAGACAACTCTCACCCCTCATCCTGGGGAGCCGCGAAGCGGTGACTGCATGGTTCTCGCGGCGATGCGTAGCATCGTCCGCCTCGCGCGCGAGGGCGCGCTCCTCACCATGAGGCGTGAGAGCGAGTGCGACGCTAGCGAGAGAAATCGGATCTAGTGCAGCGACGTGTAGGCTGCGCCGAGCATCGCACCCGGCTTCTCACGGCTGCCGTCCTGGACATAGACCACAGCGCCGTCGACGCCGTCGCGCGTGAGATTTTCCAACGGCACCGTCCAGCTTTCCGGACGCCCGTTCCAGTCGCCGACCTTGAGCAGGTTGCGCACGACGTTGTGATAGGTGATCTGCTGCCCGCGGTTTTCGCCACGGCTGATTGCGATCGGCACCGATTTCGTGATCGAGCAGATCCAGACCTCACCGTGCGAGGCCGCCGACTCCTTGCTCGCCGCCACCGAGACGTTGATCTGCTTGCCTGCAAGCGACATCGTCACCGGCACGCTCATTACGCCTGTGCCGTTGTCGGTCTTGCCGATCGCGCTCTCGATGCCGGCGCGATCGCTGCCGATGACATGCGTCGAACCGTTGACCACGACTTGCGGCGTATAGACCTCGCGGTCGCCGCGCATGCGCGAATAGGCGCGCTGCCGCGCCGAGAAGCGCGAATCCGCAAGCGTGTCCTTCCAGCCGAGATAATCCCAATAGTCGATCGGCATGCTCAGCGCGATGATCGACGGGTCGTTGGAGAGATCGCCGATGACCTGGTCGGCGGGCGGGCAGGAGGAGCAGCCCTGCGATGTGAAGAGCTCGACTACGGCGCGAGGATCAGCCTCGGCGGGACGGATGACGGCGACGATGGCGCAGATCCCAAGTGCTCCCGACCAGAGTGCACCGGACCAGCGCGAAACCAGATTAGAAGCCATCATTGCAGTCATGTTGAACGTCACACCTCGCACGCGTGGGGGAAGATCCTATCGCCTGATGGTCACCGTAGTCTTACGGGCATCGTACATTCAACCGTCCGGGGCGAGGTTTTCCGCCGGGCGGAACCATCGGACGCGTGTTCTAACGCACGAAGGCGGCCTTGTGATAGGCCGCCCTCGTTTAACCTTCTACTCACGTCGCGGTGAGCCACCGTTCACAAATTCGCGCTTAGGCCGCGAGCTTGCGCAGCACGTAGTGCAGAATGCCGCCGTTCCGGTAGTAATCGAGCTCGTCCAGCGTATCGATGCGGCAAAGCAGCGAAACCCGCTGCAACGAACCGTCGCCGGAGACGATCTCCGCGGTCAGCTTCTGACGCGGCTTCAGGTCGCCGACCAGGCCGCGCAGCGTGACCTTCTCGTCGCCCTTCAGGCCGAGCGACGACCAGGAGGTGCCCTCTTCGAAGGTCAGCGGCAGCACGCCCATGCCGACCAGGTTGGAGCGGTGGATACGCTCGAAGCTCTGGCAGATCACGGCGCGGACGCCGAGCAGGCGCGTGCCCTTCGCAGCCCAGTCGCGCGAGGAACCGTTGCCGTATTCGGCACCGGCGAACACCACCAGCGGCACCTGCTCCTGCTGGTACTTCATCGCGGCGTCGTAGATCGACATCTGCTCGCCGTCGGGCCAGTGCTTGGTGAGACCGCCTTCCGGGATATTTCCGTCAGCGCCCTTCAGCATGAAGTTCTTGATGCGGATGTTGGCGAAGGTGCCGCGCATCATCACTTCATGGTTGCCGCGACGCGTGCCGTACTGGTTGAAGTCGGCCGGACGCACCTGGTGTTCGCTGAGATATTTGCCGGCGGGCGAGGTGAGCTTGATCGAACCGGCCGGCGAGATGTGGTCGGTGGTGATCTTGTCGCCGAACATGGCGAGGATGCGCGCCTCGATGATGTCGGTGACCGGCTCCGGCTCCTTCTTCATGCCATCGAAATAGGGCGGGTTCTGCACATAGGTCGAGCTCATGTTCCAGCGATAGGTCTCGCTCTCGACCGTCTTGATCTTGCGCCAGTTGGTGTCGCCCTTGAACACGTCGGCATACTTCTTCTTGAAGATCGACGCGGTCACGAACTTCTTCATGAAGGCGTTGATCTCCTTCGTCGTCGGCCAGATGTCCTTGAGGTACACCGGCTTGCCGTCCTTGCCTTCACCGAGCGGCTCGACGGCGAGGTTCTTGGTGACGCTGCCCGCGAGCGCGTGGGCGACGACCAGCGGCGGCGAAGCGAGATAGTTCGCCTGCACGTCCGGCGAGACGCGGCCTTCGAAGTTGCGGTTGCCGGAGAGCACGGCGGCCGCGACGATGCCGTTGTCGTTGATCGACTTCGAGATCTCCTCGGGCAGCGGACCGGAATTGCCGATGCAGGTGGTGCAGCCGAAGCCGACCAGGTTGAAGCCGACCTTGTCGAGATCGGCCTGCAGACCTGAATCGGCGAGATAGGCCGCGACCACCTGGCTGCCCGGGGCGAGCGACGTCTTCACCCACGGTTTTGCCTTGAGGCCCTTCGCGGCAGCGTTGCGCGCAAGCAGGCCGGCACCGATCAAGACGCTTGGATTCGAGGTGTTGGTGCAGGAGGTGATCGCAGCGATCACGACGTCGCCATGACCGATCTCGTAGTTCTTGCCGTCGACGGCAAAGCGCTTCCCGGGCTCTTCGGTCTTCTTGTACTCGGTTCCGAGCGCGAGCGAAAAGCCTTCGGCGACCGACGGCAGCGCGATGCGGCCTTCGGGACGCTTCGGACCGGCCATCGAGGGCACGACGTCGCCGAGGTCGAGGGTCAGCGTTTCCGTGAACACCGGATCGGCCGACTTGGCGGTGCGGAACAGGCCCTGCGCCTTGGCATAGGCCTGCACCAGCGCGACGCGCGCCGGAGCGCGGCCGGAGGTCTTGAGGTAATCGAGCGCAGCAGCGTCGACCGGGAAGAAGCCGCAGGTCGCGCCATATTCCGGCGCCATGTTGGCGATGGTCGCCTTGTCGGCGACGGACAGGTGATCAAGGCCGGGGCCGAAGAACTCGACGAACTTGCCGACCACGCCGAGCTTGCGCAGCATCTGCGTCACGGTCAGCACGAGGTCGGTCGCGGTGACGCCTTCCTTCATCGCACCCTTCAGCTTGAAGCCGACGACGGTGGGCAGCAGCATCGACAGCGGCTGGCCGAGCATGCAGGCTTCCGCCTCGATGCCGCCGACGCCCCAGCCGAGCACGGCGAGACCGTTGACCATGGTGGTGTGGGAGTCGGTGCCGACCAGCGAGTCGGGATAGGCGACCTCGAAGGTGCCGGTCTTCTTGCCGACCGTCATCTTCTCCTTCTTGGTCCAGACCGTCTGGGAGAGATATTCGAGATTGACCTGATGGCAGATGCCGGTGCCGGGCGGCACGACCGAGAAGTTCGAGAACGCCTTCTGGCCCCACTTCAGGAACTCGTAGCGCTCCTGGTTCTGCTTGTATTCCTCGGTGACGTTCTTGCCGAAGGCCTTGTTGTCGCCGAAGAAATTCACGATCACGGAGTGGTCGATGACGAGGTCGACCGGCACCAGCGGATTGATCTTCTCGGCATCGCCGCCGAGCTTCTGCATCGCGTTGCGCATCGCGGCGAGGTCGACGACGGCCGGCACGCCGGTGAAATCCTGCATCAGCACGCGGGCCGGGCGGAATGCGATCTCATGCTCCAGCGACTTCTTGCGCAGCCACTTCGACACCGCCACGATGTCTTCCTTCTTGACCGTGCGGCCGTCCTCGTTGCGCAGGAGGTTCTCGAGCAGAACCTTCATCGAATAGGGGAGTTTCGAAATTCCCTTCAGACCATTCTTCTCGGCCGTGGGCAGGCTGTAATAGACATAGGTCTTGGCGCCGACCTTGAGGGTCTTTTTGCATTTGAAGCTGTCGAGCGAGGTCATGTAGGAAATCCCAATTGTTAGTTATACCCGGCAAGGGGTATTTTAACACCGTCAGCGAGTCCGGCTGGGTCGCTTGCAGGGGCAGGTTGAGTTGCTGCATCAAGTAGTTCCGGGCTTATAGAAGCTTTCTAACCGCGCCGCCACAGCCACAAACGTGCCGCAGCAATCCGCGAGCCAAAAATTCCCATGCGCTACCCCAAGATTTCCTGAGGCCAGGCTTTGAGCGGATTGAACCAAGGCAAGATGCAGCTGTCCGGACGCAGGGTCATCTGCGTGCGCGGCGGCCGCGAGGTGTTTTCCGGGCTCGATTTCGAGGCGGTCTCGGGCGAGGCCGTGGCGGTCGTGGGCCGCAACGGCTCGGGCAAGACCTCGCTGCTGCGGCTGATCGCGGGCCTGCTGATTCCGGCCGGCGGGACAATCGCGCTCGCCGGCGGCGATGCCGAGCTGACGCTGCCGGAGCAGTGCCACTATCTCGGCCATCGCGACGCCCTGAAACCGGCGCTGAGCGTGGCGGAAAACCTGTCATTCTGGGCTGATTTTCTGGGCGGCGAGCGCAGTGATGCCGCCAAGAGCCTCGCCATCGTCGGGCTCGATCACGCCACCCATTTGCCGGCCGCCTTCCTGTCCGCCGGCCAGCGCCGCCGCCTGTCGCTGGCCCGGCTGCTGACGGTGCGCCGCCCGGTCTGGCTGCTGGACGAGCCGACCACGGCGCTGGACGTGGCCGGCCAGGGCATGTTCGAGGGCCTGATGCGGGAGCATCTGGCCCGGGGCGGCCTGATCATCGCGGCGACCCATGCGCCGCTGGGCATCGATTCGCGGGAGCTGAGAATTGGGGAAATGACATGATTCCGACGGACCCTCAGCTTTCTAAGCGGCTGGGCTCCGCCCTCTCCGTTCCCTCCCCCCTCTTGTCCGCCGAAGCCTTGGCGAAGGCGGATGCGGGGGAGGGTCAGGGAGAGGGGTGCGGCACGGCGCGCTCTATGGGCTCAAGCAGTTGGGAAGCGGCTGCTCTGTTGCGGACAATCTGCCCGAAACAGACATCTCTCCCGGGGCTACCCCCCTCCCCGACCCTCCCCCGCAAGGGGGGAGGGAGTGCAGCCGTGCCCATCGGATACACCCCATGACCGCCCTGTCCGCCCTCATCCGCCGGGACATCCGGATCGCGCTCCGCGTCGGCGGTGGGGCATTGATCGGCGTGCTGTTCTTCCTGACCGTGGTGGTGCTGATGCCGTTCGCGGTAGGGCCGGATCTGGCGCTGCTGTCGCGGCTGGGGCCGGCGATCCTGTGGCTCGGCGCGCTGCTGGCGAGCCTGCTCACCCTGGACCGGCTGTTCATGGCCGACCACGAGGACGGCTCGCTCGACCTGATCACGATGAGCCGGACGCCGCTGGAACTCGCCTGCGCCGCCAAGGCCCTGGCGCATTGGCTGGCCGCGGGCCTGCCACTGATTGTCGCAACCCCGGTGCTCGGCCTGCTGCTCAACCTCGACATGGTCGCGACCGGGGCGGTGGCGCTGACGCTCCTGGCCGGTACGCCGGCGCTGACCTTCACCGGCATGATCGGCGCGGCGCTGGCGGTGACGCTGCACCGGGGCGGACTGTTGATGGCCGTGCTGGTGCTGCCGCTGTCGATCCCGGTGCTGATTTTCGGCGTCGCGGCCTCGCAGGCCGTGATCGTCGGTCCGATGACGTTCGGCGCGCCGTTCTCGATCCTGTGCGCGCTGTCGCTGGTCAGCCTCGTCATCGGCCCTTTCGCGGCGGCGGCGAGCCTGCGCCATGGTCTCGATTGAAATGGGCCGGATTACCCTTGACCCCGATCAACTTTCGCTGCGCGCTTTTATGCTGATTGCGTGAGTGCTGACCTGTGATTATCAGAATACCATGACGCTGATCGATCTCGCCAATCCGACACGGTTCCTCGCGCTGACGGCGCGGCTGCTGCCGTGGCTTGTGGCCGCGACCGTCATCCTGCTCACCATCGGCCTCTACCAGTCCGCTCTCGCGCCCGACGACTACCAGCAGGGCGCGACGGTGAAGATCATGTTCATCCACGTGCCCAACGCCTGGCTGTCGATGTTCGTCTGGGGCGTGATGAGCATCGCCTCATTGGGCACGCTGGTGTGGCGGCATCCGCTCGCCGACGTCGCCGCCAAAGCCGCCGCGCCGATCGGCGCCGCCTTCACCTTCCTCGCGCTGCTCACGGGATCGCTGTGGGGCCGGCCGATGTGGGGCACCTATTGGGAATGGGACGCGCGGCTGACCTCGGTGCTGATCCTCTTCCTGATGTATCTCGGCCTGATGGCGCTGTGGCGCGCGGTCGAGGATCCCTCGCGCGCGGCGCGCGCGGCCGCGGTGCTGACGCTGGTCGGCGCGATCAACCTGCCGATCATCAAGTTTTCGGTCGATTGGTGGAACACGCTGCACCAGCCGGCGTCGGTGATGCGCATGGGCGGCTCGACGCTCGACAAATCGTTCCTGATTCCGCTGCTGCTGATGGCCATCGCGTTCACGCTGCTGTTCGTCACGTTGCACCTGGCGGCGATGCGCAACGAGATCTTGCGCCGCCGCGTCCGCTCCTTGCAGATGATGCAGGCGAGCCAGAAGGCCGCATGACGATGTCGCTTGGTCCCTACGCGTCCTTCATCGTGACGTCCTATGCCGCGGCGGCGCTCGTGGTCGTGATCCTGATCGGCTGGATCGTGCTCGACTATCGCAGCCAGACCGAGCGCCTGCGCGAGCTCGACCGCAGCGGCGTCACGCGCCGCTCCGGACGAAGCGCAACGGACACGCCGTGAGCGATCAATCATGAGCGATCAACCGACGTCCGCTCCGCCGCAGCGCCGCACCTTCCTGATGGTGCTGCCGCTGATCGCCTTCATCGCCCTGGCGCTGCTGTTCTGGTTCCGGCTCGGCAGCGGCGATCCCTCGCGGATTCCGTCCGCGCTGATCGGCCGGCCGGCGCCGCAGACCGCGCTGCCGGCGCTCGAGGGATTGCAGGCCGACAATTCGCAGGTGCCGGGCCTCGATCCCGCCGCGTTCAAGGGCAAGGTCAGCCTCGTCAATGTCTGGGCGTCCTGGTGCGTGCCCTGCCATGACGAGGCGCCGCTCCTGACCGAGCTCGCCAAGGACAAACGCTTCCAGCTCGTCGGCATCAACTACAAGGACGCGGCCGACAATGCGCGCCGTTTCCTCGGCCGCTACGGCAACCCGTTCGGCCGCGTCGGCGTGGATGCCAACGGCCGCGCCTCGATCGAATGGGGCGTCTATGGCGTGCCGGAGACGTTCGTGGTCGGGCGCGAAGGCACCATCGTCTACAAGCTGGTCGGACCGATCACGCCGGACAATCTGCGCACGGTGTTGTTGCCGCAGATGGAGAAGGCGTTGAAGTAGAGACGTGGAGGCCTGCCGGCATCCCTCATTGCTTCGCGAAATTCTCACCAACCCTGCTTGACAACCAAAGGGTGAGAGCTAGGCTCGCCACCAGTGACCGGCCATTCCAGTCACCGATTTCATTTTTGAATTTTTATGACGATTGCTTGTGAGCGAGGAATTGCGCATGGCGCTGCTCGAAGCCTACGACCCTCCCGCGCGGATGACGGATTTCGACCTCATCGAGGGACAGCGCGAGGCCTGGCACAAGTTTGTTCTCGAGGCCTTTGATTCCTCGATCGGCGTAGAAGAAGCTGCCTTGCAGAAAGTTGCAAAGGGTGCGACGGCGCGCTCCGCTTTCTTCTCCGCCGTACGGTTCGACCCCGGCCCGACGATCGAGCAGGCGGTTCTCTGGAATGCGTTTCCCAAGGAGTTGCTGCGTCGTTTCGGCCGGAGGCGCGCGCTGATCGAGGCCGACCAGCTGTGGCCGATGTCGGCATACCGATATGATTGGCGCTACAACCCGGACGTACCGGCGCGTACCGGCGCCGGCGCGCCGGGCGTCGACTTTCCCGACGACATCTTCTACCGGCCTTTGGTCGAATATTGTGAATGGCACGTCGACCGCGATCCGGATTCGGGCCGTATCCGCCGCGTATGCTTCACGTCCGAGCCACCGGAATATTGGTTCGCGATGTATGGTGGCACGGTGCCTGGATCGAGTGTCCCGTTCCCGGGGTCCAAGGATCTGGTGCTGGAGCTCTATCGCAAGCTCGTCAGCCCCAAGGTCGAGATGAAGGACCTCCAGGCGCAGACGCCGATCAATTCGCCCTTCGGCAATTTGAATCCCGGCGACTACAACCCCCACAACAAGTGGAATACGACGCACGGCATCGTGCACCTGACCGCACCGCCCAACGCGCTGACCGCCGAGATCCAGCTCGGCGCCGACGCCACCCAGCTCTATCATAATGCGCATGGCAATCCGGTGGTCGATCCCGACGCATTCATCGCGGGCACGGGCATGGGCGGGCCGAACCGCAACAGCGATCCGACGATAGCCGCTACCGTGAACGCGCTCGCCAGAGCGGGGGCCATGATCACGCTGGCAAACCCCGTCGGGCTCTACATGGATCACATCGACCTCGCAGGCTGGGAGTTTCCCGGCGGCATGAGCAGGAACGATTGCGTCCATGTCGTGCGCGGGCAGCCTCATCTCATCGAGCGCTTGGTCGTGGAAGTGCCCGGCGGCGAGTTCACGGTGTCCGACATCACGATCGGCGGCGTTCCCATCGCGTTCGGCGGGCACATCGCCGAATGCATCACGGTCAAGCTCGTCGGCGCGGCGGGGGCGCTTGGCTCGACGAACAATCCGTCGCTGCCGATGCCGACCGTCGGAAATGTCGATCCCGTCGGCGCCCGCGAAGTTTTCGTACGCTCGCGAATGGGGGTGCCCAACGGGACCATCCCGGCCTTCGTCCATGAAAGCGGAGAACTGGAGCAGCGGGTGACCCGCGCAGCACTTGCAAGCGCG
Source organism: Bradyrhizobium sp. 613_E4_N2_2 (assembly GCF_052075995.1). Classification (NCBI taxonomy): domain Bacteria; kingdom Pseudomonadati; phylum Pseudomonadota; class Alphaproteobacteria; order Hyphomicrobiales; family Nitrobacteraceae; genus Bradyrhizobium; species Bradyrhizobium sp. 613_E4_N2_2. Next base: position 424,186 of record NZ_CP197234.1, on the reverse strand, counting down.
CGGCCCGTCAGGGGGGTCCGATGAGCAGCGCCGGTAACATGCCTTGGCCGCTCGAGCCTGTCCTCGACATGGACGACATCCAGGGGATCGCGGTGCCCGGCTTCCTGAAGCCGCATCAAATTCTGCTGGGCATTCGCTATCAGCGCAAAGAGGCCGACATGGCGAGCCTCAGAACGCTTCTGGCGAAGCTGACGCCCGATATCTCGACCGCGGCCGACACCTTGCGCGATCGCCGCGAACACCGGCAGTTGGCCAAATCGCCCAGCTCCAAGTCCTCCGACCAGAAGCAGAAGACGGTGTTCCCGCCCCTGGTGGCGATCGGCTTCGGCTACCAGGGACTGTTCGATCTCGCGGTCGGCGCCGCGCTGATCCCGAGCGTAGCGTACAAGAACGGGATGGTCGCGCGCTCCGCCTTGCTGGGTGACTCGACGACGCCGGGCACGCCTGGCAATCCGACGACATGGAGCGTCGGCAAGCCCAGTGAGGAACTCGACATTCTCGTGGTCGTCGCCGGCGACGACCGGAAATCTGTCCGGCTGCGGGCGGACGAGATCGTGAAGGCCTTCGTGGCCACCGGCGCCAAGATCAACGAGCAGGTCGGCAATGTCCGGGACGACGTCGAGGGCCAGGTCGGTCACGAGCACTTCGGCTTCGACGATGGTGTGTCGCAACCTGGCGTCCGCGGACGGGCATCCGGCGCAGATGACGACTTCATCACCGACAGATATGTGGACCGCTCACAATTTCCGGCGGCCGCGCTCTATGGCTATCCGGGACAGGATCTGGTTTGGCCGGGTGAATTCGTCATCGGTTATCCGCAAACAGGCCCGGACCCGCTGATACCGGGCCCTGTCCTCGAACCATCACCGTGGTGGATGCGAAACGGGTCATATCTGGTCTATCGCCGCCTGCTGCAGGATGTCGGCCTGTTCTGGCGAACGATGCGCGATGAAGCGGAGCGTCTCTCCACCCTTCCCGGCTTCGACAAGATGGACGAGAAAACGCTTGCGTCCCGGCTGGTCGGACGTTGGCCGAGCGGAGCGCCCGTCAACCGGGTGCCCGAGGGCGACGACGAGGACCTGGGTGAGAACTCGTTCGCCAACAATCACTTCCGCTTTGATTCCAACACGCATGCCTTGAAGCTCATCGGCGGCAAGGACCCGTTTCCGCAGGCAGAGGCGGATCCGGTCGGACTGACGTGCCCGCTTGCCGCACACATCCGCAAGGTGAACACGCGAGATGCGCCCTCGGATATGGGCGGGCGCAGCTCCACCTTTGAGCGGAGACTCCTGCGCGTCGGCGTCCCCTTCGGCCCGTCACTCAAAAATCGCTACGCCAGGAAGGTGGAGGGCGAACCGGAGCGCGGATTGTTGTTCCTGAGCATTCAAAGCTCGATCGAGGAGCAATTCGAATTCCTCCAGGCGCGCTGGATCAACGACGAATCGCGACCCAAGGCACCGAGCGGCCACGACATGATCGTCGGGCAGAACGCGGCGGCGGCGGACGGCGTGCGCAGGTGCGGCATTTTCGGCAAGGGATTGCAGCAGGCGCGGGTCGAGGCCGACGGAGAATTCGTGACGGCGTCCGGCGGAGGCTACTTCTTCGTCCCTTCGATCACGGCGCTCGGAACCGTCATTGCCGGCACGCAACCGGAGCTGTCCGTTCAACTCTCTGCCGATCACCGGCTGGAAGGTGTGGGCCCGGACAAGGATCTTCCGAAGGTGGCGCGCAAGACGTCTTCGGGACGAAAGGCGCGCGGCAAGCGCTGACGCTACCCCTTCCTTACATCCCCCGCCTCGGCCTCGCTCGCCTCCAGCGACGCCGGCTCGATCCCGTAGCGCTTGGTCAGCGGCATCTGGGCGATGGCGAAGATCATCGTGATCGGCGTGACGCCGAACACCTTGAAGTTCACCCAGAAGTCCGTGCTCTGGGTGCGCCAGACGATCTCGTTCAGGATGGCCATGCCGGCGAAGAACAGCGCCCAGCGCAGCGTGAGGATGCGCCAGCCCTGCGGGGTCAGGTTGAACATCTGGTCGAACATCACGGCGATGAAGGAGCGGCCGAACAACAGGCCGCCGCCGAGGATCGCCGCGAACAGGCCGTAGATGATGGTCGGCTTGACCTTGATGAAGGTCTCGTCGTGCAGCACCAGCGTCAGCGTGCCGAACACCAGCACGATCACGCCTGTCACGATCGCCATGATCGGGATATGGCGCGTCACCACATAGGACGCGATCATCGCCGCGACGATCGCAACCATGAAGGCGCCGGTCGCGGCGAACAGATTGAACTTCGCATTCACGAAGAAGAACACGAGCAGCGGACCGAGCTCGGTCGCGAGCTTGAACAGCGGATGCGGCTGGGTCTTGTCCATTCTCAGCTTTCGATTCCGGCGATCGCACGGGCGAAATCGCGCGCGGTGAACGGCGCGAGATCGTCGACGCCTTCGCCGACGCCGATGAAATGCACCGGCAGTTTGAATTTCTCCGCGAGCGCCACCAGAATGCCGCCGCGCGCGGTGCCGTCGAGCTTCGTCATCACGAGGCCGGTGACCCCCGCCGTGCGATGGAAGGCCTCGACCTGCGACAGCGCGTTCTGGCCGACGGTGGCGTCGAGCACAAGCAGCACGGCATGCGGCGCAGTGTCGTCCACCTTGCGGATCACGCGCACGACCTTTTCGAGCTCGTTCATCAGCTCGGCCTTGTTCTGCAGGCGGCCGGCGGTGTCGATCAGGAGCACGTCGATGGCCTGCTCCTTCGCTGCCGTCAGCGCGTTGAAGGCGAGGCTTGCCGAATCCGAGCCCTGGGTGCCAGCGATAACCGGCGTCCTGGTGCGCTCGCCCCAGACCTTGAGCTGCTCGATCGCGGCCGCGCGAAACGTGTCGCCGGCGGCCAGCATCACCTTGCGGCCTTCGGATGCGAATTTTTGCGAGAGCTTTCCGATGGTCGTGGTCTTGCCGGAGCCGTTGACGCCGACGACGAGGATGACGAACGGCTTCCTGCCCGCGTCGATCTCGAGCGGCTTTGCCACCGGCGCCAGCACCTTCTCGACCTCGGTGGCGACGACGTCCTTGACCTCGTCCGCCGAGATCGCCTTGTCATAGCGCCCCGTGCCGACAGCGTCCGCGATCCGCACCGCGACCGACGTGCCGAGGTCGGCGCGCAGCAGCACGTCCTCGATGTCGTCGAGCATGGCGCGGTCGAGCTTGCGCTTGGTGACGAGGTCGGCGACCGCGGTCCCGAGCGAGGACGAGGTACGCTTCAGCCCGTTGGACAGGCGGCGCCACCAGCTCAGCTTGGGGGGATCTGACGTGGTATCGTTCATGGTGGCGGTGTGTTAGCCGTTCCGGCTCCCAAACGAAAGTGTTGACCGAAAGTCTTGCAATTGCTCGATGTTCCCGAATTGACCGCCGACGAGATCCTGGCGCGCGTGCTCCATCGCGACGGGCTGATGCTGGTCATCGACAAGCCCGCCGGCCTGCCGGTGCATCGCGGCCCCAAGGGCGGGGCCAATCTGGAAACGTCGTTCGACGCGCTTCGTTTCGGCCTGCCGCGGCCGCCGGTGCTGGCCCACCGGCTGGACAAGGACACCTCCGGTTGCCTCGTGCTCGGCCGCCATCGCAAGGCGACGGCCTCGCTCGGCCTCCTCTTCAAGCACGGCAAGATCGGCAAGACCTACTGGACCGTGGTCGAGGGCGGCCCTGCCGAGGACGAAGGCAACATCGACATGCCGCTCGGCCGGCTCAATGCCGAGCGCGGCTGGTGGCAGAAACCCGATCCCGAGGGCCAAAAGGCGATCACCAACTGGAAAGTGATGGGCCGGAGCGACGGGCTGACCTGGCTCGCCATGGAACCGGTGACCGGCCGAACCCATCAATTGCGGGTGCATTCGGCGTCGACCGGCTGGCCGATCTTCGGCGATAACATTTACGGCAACGGCCCGCGCTTCGGCGAGCCGCGGCTGCACCTGCATTCCCGCGAGATCGTGGTGCCTATCTCCCGGAACAAGGAGCCGATCCGCGTGGTCGCGCCGGCCCCGCCCCACATGCACGAAAAGCTCCGCGCCTGCGGGTGGAATGGGGAATAGTTTTAGCCCCTCATGGTGAGGAGGCGCGTCAGCGCCGTCTCGAACCATGAAGGCCCGACTGTCGCCCGCGGCCATCCTTCGAGACGCCCGCTTCGCGGGCTCCTCAGGATGAGGAGCAGTGGCCGTTCGGGGAGCAAAGCAGTGCTCGCCTTCCGCCCCGTGGTTTACGAAACGTTCAGTGCTCGTCTCTATTGATAGCGATTGCTTAGAACAAGCTTCCGTCATTCGCTCAGGACGAGCAACGCGTCATGTCCACGGCCGAGTTTTCGATCATCGATGAAGTCGAATCAGCGATTCGGCTCGGCTCGGCGGAAAAGGGCCTGGAAACGGCCCGCCGCGTCACCGACCTGTTCCTCTCCTCCGCCGGAAGTTTTGGCAACGAGCAGATCGCGCTGTTCGACGACGTGCTCGAGCGCCTGATCGGCACCATCGAGCTGCGCGCCATCGCCGACATGGGCGCACGCGTTGCGCTGGCCGAGATCAGCGCGCAGCTTGCGCCGATCGCGCAGGCGCCGCCCTCCGTGATCCGCCGCCTCGCCAATAATGACGAAATTCGCATCGCCGGCCCCGTGCTCCAGGAATCCGCTCGCCTCGACGATGGCGAGCTGGTGAAGATCGCCTCCAGCAAGGGCGAATCGCATCTGCTCGCGGTCGCCGGTCGCTGGTGGCTGAAGGAGATCGTCACCGATGCGCTGCTGGCGCGGCGCTATCCCAGCGTCAGCCGGCGGCTTGCCGCCAATCCCGGCGCGCGCGTTTCCGGAAACGGATTTGCCGTCATCGTCGGGCAGGCCGAGGCCGATCCCGAGCTCGCCGTGAGCGTCGGCGTCCGCGTCGACCTGCCGTCCGACTTGCGCCGCCGGTTGCTGCGCTCGGCCACGGATGCCGTGCGGACCCGGCTGCTGTCGCGCGCACCGCCGCATCTGTTCGAGGAGATCCAGGGCGCGATCGCCGCCGTGACCGTCGGTGTCGAGCGCGAGATGTCGGTCGTGCGCGATTTCGAAGGCGCCAAGCGGGCCATCGCAAATCTCAAGGCGACTGGCCAGCTGACCGAAGCGACGCTGCTCGGCTTCGCCACGCAGCGGCGCTACGAGGAAGCCGTGGCTGCATTGGCGGCACTGTCCGGATCGACCATCGAGGTGATTCGCCCGTTGATGCAGAGCCTGCGCGAGGACGGCCTGCTGGTGCCGTGCAAGGCGGCCCAGCTCAGCTGGGAAACCACAGCCGCCGTGCTCGAGAGTCGCTTTGCCACCGGCGCGATGAAACCCGCTGATATCGCGAGAGCGAAAAGCAATTACGCGCGAATGACGTCGGAGAACGCGCGGCGGACGCTGCGATTCTGGCAGGTGCGGGCGTTGTAGGCTCTTCCCCTCTCCCCTTGTGGGCCTGTTGCGTAATTCGTCAATTGTGATTCCCTAGGGCAAAGCCTTGGAGGGTAGCGATGGCGGTCAAGCGGACGGGACAGCCGAGCTTTGTGGAAGCGCTGATGCCGAAGGGAGCCGGCGCCAATGCGGCGCTGGATCGGCTGGCTGGCCTGGTCAAGTGGTACCGGTTCGAGAAGCTGATCGGCCATTTGCGGGATGAAGGGGGGCCCGGTCGACCAGGCTATCCGGTGCTGGTGCTGTTTCGTGCTGTGCTGTTGCAGTCGCTGTATGGTCTTTCGGAGCGCGAACTCGAGGAAGCGCTGGGCGACCGGTTGTCGTTCAAGCGCTTCGTCGGTTTGAGCCTTGAGGATGCGACGCCCGACCACACGGTCCTGAACCGCTTCCGGAACCAGCTCGTTGAACAAGGCCTGCTGGAGAAGCTGTTTGGCGAACTGGATCGTCAGCTTGAGAATGCCGGCGTGATCCTCAAGCGCGGCACGATGCTGGATGCGACCTTGATCCAGGCAGTCTCGGCTCCGCCCAAGGAGGATCGCCCCTCAAACGATCCTGATGCCCGGTTTGCCAAACGGCAGGGCAAAAGCGGCTCGACCTTCGGCTACAAGGCCCATGTCGGTGTCGACGAAGGATCCGGCTTGATCCGCGCGGTGTTGACCACACCCGCTAACGTCAACGATACGACACCGGCGGACGCTTTGATCCGCGGCGATGAAGCCGTGGTCTGGGCCGATGCGGCTTACGACACCCATGCCCGACGGGCCCGGCTGAAGGCGGAAGGCAAGAAGCCCCGCATCGCTCGTCGGCCCAACAGACATCACCCGGAACTGCCGCCCAGGCTCAAACGCTACAACCTCCTCATCGCGCGTCGACGAGCCCAGGTCGAGACCACCTTCGCTACTCTCAAACGCCGCATGCGGCTGACCTGCATCCGCTACGTCGGTCTGATCAAGGCGACCGGGCAAGTCCTGCTCGCCTCGATCGCCTTCAACATGAGGCGGTGGGCCACGATCGCCGCGTGAGCTGCCCGCTCAGGGCGACAACTACAGATCTTGCCAGGCAATTGCCGGGACCAGGGCACTCGCTCCTGACGTCTTCAGCCTCAAGAGCCGATAACGCAACAGGCCCCTTGTGGGAGAGGGTGCATCGCGAAGCGAGGCGGGTGAGGGGTCTCTCTCCGCAAACTCAACTCCGCGCTTGCGGACGCAACCCCTCATCCGGCGCTTCGCGCCACCTTCTCCCACAAGGGGAGAAGGAAGCAAGCACTGCTTACGTGGTCAACCTCTCGCCATCGCTGCCGGCAATCATCAGCGGCACCACACGGCCAATACGTTCACCCGCGATCGCCACCGGCAGATAGTGCTCCGTGCGGCCCTGGCTGCCGCTCTCGATCAGCACATCGCGCGTCGTACCCACTTCCTCTTGCAGCCGCCGTCGTAATGCCGCTTCGCCCGCCGTACGCAGCCGCTTCGCACGCTCCTTGATCGCACCACCTGCGACCTGCGGCATCCGCGCGGCCGGCGTGCCGGGGCGTGGCGAATACGGGAAGACGTGCAGGAACGTCAGACCGCACTCCTCCACGAGATCCAGCGAGCGCGAAAACATCTCCTCGGTCTCGGTCGGAAAGCCCGCGATGATGTCGGCGCCGAAGGCGATATCCGGACGCAGGCGGCGAACCTCGTCGCAGAACGCGATCGCATCGTTGCGCGAATGCCGCCGTTTCATGCGCTTCAAAATCATGTCGTCGCCGGATTGCAGCGACAGGTGCAGATGCGGCATCAGGCGCGCATCGTCGCCTATGGCATCCAGCAGATCGGCATCGGCCTCGATCGAATCGATCGAGGAGATGCGCAGGCGCTTCAGCTCCGGCACATGCCGCAAGATCTGCTTGGTCAGCATGCCGAGTCTTGGTGCACCCGGCAGGTCGGCGCCATAGCTGGTGAGGTCCACACCGGTCAGCACGATCTCGGCATGGCCGCGCGCAACAAGCGCCCGCACCTGATCGACCACCGCGCCCATCGGCACCGAGCGTGAATTGCCGCGGCCGTAGGGGATGATGCAGAACGTACAGCGATGGTCGCAGCCGTTCTGCACCTGGACGAACACGCGCGGCAGGCCGCTCGCAAAGCCGCCGATCAGATGCGGCGCCATCTGCTTCACCGCCATGATGTCGCTGACGGCGATCTTTTCGCTCGCACCGAGATCGAACGCGGCACGCGCATCGCGCCAGGCTTCGCTGCGCATCTTGTCGTCATTGCCGAGGACGCGATCGACCTCGGCCATGTCTGCGAACATCCGGCTCTGCGTCTGCGCCGCACAGCCGGTGACGACGATGCGCGCGCCCGGTCGTTCGCGCTTCAATTTACGGATCGACTGGCGCGCCTGCGCCACCGCTTCGTTGGTGACGGCGCAGCTGTTGATGACGATGGTATCGGAAAGGCCAGCGCCTTCAGCCTCGCGGCGGATCAATTCGGCCTCGAAGGCGTTGAGGCGGCAGCCGAAGGTGACGACGTCGACGGCCATCAGCCGACCGGCGCGAACAGCGCCGGATCGAAGGAGCCCTCATATTCGAAGGTCGCGGGGCCCGTCATCAGCACGTGGTCGTCGCTTTCACGCCATTCGATCCCGAGCTTGCCGCCGGGCAGCGTGATCTCGACATTGCGCTCGGTGCGCTTCAGCCGCGCGGCAGCGACCGCGGTCGCGCAGGCCGCCGAACCGCAAGCTCTGGTCAGGCCCGCGCCACGCTCCCAGGTGCGGATCGTGATGTGCTGGGGATCGACGATATGGGCGAGCGTGATGTTGGCACGTTCGGGGAAGATCGGATGATTTTCCAGCAGCGGACCAAAACGCTCGAGATCGTAGGCGTTGACGTCCTCGACCCAGAAGATCGCATGCGGATTGCCCATGCTCACCACTGAAGGCGAATGCAGGATCGGATTGTCGATCGGCCCGATCTGCAATTCGATGTAGCGGGTGTCGCGAAACTCTTCCGCCAGCGGAATCTCCTGCCAGCCGAACTTTGGCGCGCCCATATCGACGGTGTAGAGATCGGGCGCCGGGCCCTGCCAGCAATTGAGCAGGCCTGCGGCGGTCTCGAACGTTGCCGTGGTCTGCCCGGTCTTCTCGAAGATCCGCCGCACCACGCAACGCATGCCGTTGCCGCAGGCGCCGGCCTCGGAGCCGTCATTGTTGTAGATGCTGATGAAGGCCTCGGTCCCGTCGAACCGCGGCTTCCGGAGCACCATGAGCTGGTCGTAAGGCACGCCGCCCGGCGCGGACGCGACCGCGCGGGCGTCGTCCGGCGTCACCGGCGCGGCGGAATCACGCATGTCGACAACGACGATCTCGTTGCCGATGCCGTTCATCTTGGCAAATGCGTGGTTGGCCAGAGCGCTCATGAAATGTCCCGAATTTCGCCTGCCTTATATGGCGATCCTTGGCGGCTTGGCCAGTGATTTGCCGCCATGGCCATGACGCATCTGTCATGGGACGAATTCGGCACTCGCGTGTTAGAACGGCACGGTTCGCGCAATCCGGGACGCGCGGCCGGCTCAAGGCCTTGGGGACGTAAGGCCTTGGCGCATAAGCCCTTGGGGAGAATAGAATGAATCGTTTTTGTCGCCTCGCACTGCTCGCGCTGATCCCGGCAGCGACCATGTCGTTTGGCGTGCCCGGCGCTCTGGCGCAGACCCCGAGCCCGGCGCCCGCCGCGTCGGCCAGCCCCTCGCCGGCTCCGTCGGCCTCGCCCTCCCCGGCCGCAAGTGCCGCACCGGCGCCCGCGGCGGCGCCCTCTCCGGCGCCATCGCCTGCGGCCAGCGCTTCGCCCTCACCCGCTCCGGCGGCCCCACCGCCCGCTGCGGCCGCGACGCCTGCCCCGGTGCAGACCGCCGATCCCTTTGGCCTGGAGACCACGCTCGAGCCGAAGAAGGTCGTGATGGTCAAGGGCACTGCCAATTGGGATTCGGCCTTCGACACGCTGATCGACGCTTTCAAGGCGCTGAACACGCTGCTGGACAAGCAGGGCATCAAGCCCGCCGGCAATTCGATGATCGTCTACACCTCGACCGACGACACCGGCTTCACCTTCCTGGCCGAGATCCCGGTCGAGCAGGACCCGAAGAACCTGCCCAAGGACATGAGCATCGGCAAATCGCCGGAAGGCAAGGCGTTGAAATTCGTCCATCGCGGCTCCTACGACAACATGGACAACACCTATGAGGCGATCACCAATCACCTCGACGACAAGAAGCTGGAAGCCAAGGACACCTTTATCGAGGAGTACCTCACCGATCCCCTGAAGACGGCCGAGGACAAGCTCGTGATCAACGTGTTCGTGCCATTGAAGTGAGAGAGATGAAGAAGCCTGCCGTCCTTTTTACGTCTATTGCCGCCGCTGTCGCCGCCACGCTGCTGGCGACGCCCGCACGCGCGGACGATTTTCCCTCCGCGATCTCGGTGAGCGGCGAAGCCACGATCTCCGCGGCGCCCGATCTCGCGCAGATCGACGCCGGCGTCGCCAACGACGCCAAGTCGGCGAAGGAAGCCTCCGACGCCAACAACGCCGCGATGGGCAAGGTACTGCTGGCGCTGAAGGGCGCCGGCATCGCCGAGAAGGACTATCAGACCTCGCGCCTGTCCTTGCAGCCGCAGTACGGCCAGAACAAATCCACCGGCGCTTCGCCCGTGGTCGGCTTCCGCGCCTCTAACCGCGTTACCGTGAAGATCCGCGACGTGACCAAGGTCGCTGGCATCATCGACACGCTGGTCGGCGCCGGCGCCAACGACATCGGCAACATCTCGTTCGAGGTGACGCAGGCCTCAAAACTGCTCGACGACGCCCGCGAACAGGCGGTCGTGGACGCCCGCCGCAAGGCCGAGATCTACGCCAAGGCCACCGGCGTCACGCTCGGCGCGCCGCTCAGCGTATCCGAGGGCGGCGCTCCGGTGCCGCTGTTCAAGGCAAGAATGGCAACAGCGCCGATGGCGGCGCCCGCGGCAGTCGCGCCGGGCGAGGAAACGCTGTCGGTGACGGTGAATGTGAGCTGGGCGATTATTCGCCCTGAAGGCAAATAAGTCTCTTGTCCCGGACGCGCTGCAGCGTGAAACGCCGCTGCGCAGGGCCGGGACCCAGAAAGCCAACGGCACGTGCTGCTGCATGGGCCCCGGCTCTGCAGCGCACCGTCGAAGAGACGCTGCGCTGCGTCCGGGGCAAGTTGTGTACGTGGATGGATTTAGATCTCCACCACCTGTCCCGGCTGCATCGCCACGAACCGTTCCTGCGGAAGCTTCGCGGCATCCAACGCTTCGACCAGTGCCTTGGCCGGCGCGTCGATCGCTTCATCGGTCAGCTGGAACGTGCCGTGATGATGCCCGAGCGCGGCTTGCGCGCCGCAATCGGCCAGCGCTTTCACGGCGTCTTCCGGATTCATGTGCTGGTCGCGCATGAACCAGCGCGGTTCGTAGGCGCCGATCGGGAGGATCGCCAGACGCAGCGGCCCGTGCTTCTCTGCGACGCGGCGGAAGTGCCCGCCGTCGCCATAGCCGGAATCGCAGACCACGTAGATTTTCCCCGCCGGCGTCTCCAGCACGAAACTCGCCCACAGTGCCTTGTTGCGATCGAACATGCCGCGCGCCGACCAGTGCCGGGTCGGCACCAGCGTCACGGCGATGCCGCCGCCGAGCTCGACGCGATCGTGCCAGTCGAAGGCCTCCACCTTGATGGAGGAGTCGGCGCTGCGCATCGTTACGTCGTTGCCGAGTGGCGTCACCACGCGCGGCGCAAAGTTCTTGGCAAGCCGCGACAGCGTCGCGATGTCCAGATGATCGTAATGACCGTGCGAGACCAGCACGACGTCGATCTTCGGCAGCTTCTCGAACGCGATACCGGGGTCGTTGTGCCGCTTCGGTCCGGCAAAGCTGACGGGCGAGACCCGCGAGGACCAGACGGGATCGACGAGGATGTTGAGGCCGCCGGCCTGGACCAGCCAGCTGACGTGGCCGACGAAGGAGAGCCGCACCTTGTCGCCCTCGACGCGCTGCGGCGGCGTGTCGGCATGGGGGTTGGGCACCCAGTCGGGCCAGTCCGCGCGCTGCCCCCGGCCACCTAATTGCCACCGCAGCACCTCGCCGAGCGATCTCGGCGGCGCCCCGTCGGGATCGAAGAACGTCAGGCCGTCAAAATGGTCGGAGACCGGGCCGTCATAGGTTTTCATGCGGGACATCCAGAGGGGCGGAACACCGACCAGCGCGGCACCACCGGCGAGCAGTCCGAAAACGCGGCGGCGGGTGATCGGCACAAGCGGGCTTCAGGGATGGTAACGGAGGTAAGTCATCATCTTCTATATGGGCGGAGCCCAGGCAAAAGGAACCGGCCGCCAAAAGTTCCGTATTCTCAGGGCCTTGCCCTGGCAAAGGCACCCCGGCACCCTAACTTTCCTTGACTTTTGGGCGTGAGCGGCGTTTAACCCCGCCACTTTCTCGGAAAGGCTTTCTTTTCGACCCGCCCACTGGCCCTGGAGGCCAGAGGCCAACGCCCGACAGCGCTGTGCGCCCTCGGGCGCAAAGGTGTTTGGAAGATCGCTTGCTTAGGAAGTGGTCATCGCCCGACTTGATCGGGCGATCCAGTATCCCAGAGGCAGCTCGGCTGAACCGAGGTGCCGCGGCGTACTGGATGCCCCGGTCGAGCCGGGGCATGACGATGGTGAACGCGGCAACCCTGCGCGAGCAGGACAAGGGACAACGGCATTGTTCGACAATCTGTCGGAACGGCTTGGTGGCATTCTCGATCGTTTGACGGGGCGCGGTGCGCTGACCGAAAAGGACGTCGACGCCGCGATGCGCGAGGTGCGCCGCGCGCTGCTGGAGGCCGACGTCGCGTTAGAGGTGGTGCGCAGCTTCACCGAGCGCGTCCGCGAGCAGGCGATCGGCGCCACCGTCGTCAAGTCGGTCACGCCCGGCCAGATGGTGGTCAAGATCGTCCATGACGAGCTGATCAACACGCTCGGTGCCGAAAGCCAGACCATCGACGTCAATTCCGTGCCGCCGGTGCCGATCATGATGGTCGGTCTGCAAGGCTCCGGTAAGACCACCACCACCGCCAAGCTCGCCCGCCGCATGGTCCAGCGCGACAAGCGCAAGGTGCTGATGGCTTCGCTCGACATCTATCGCCCGGCGGCGATGGAGCAGCTGGCCGTGCTCGGGCGCGATCTCGACATTCCGACGCTGCCGATCGTCGCCGGCCAGCAGCCGGCTCAGATCGCGAAGCGCGCGCTGGAGGCCGGCAAGCTCGGCGGCTACGATGTCGTGCTGCTCGACACCGCCGGCCGCACCACGCTCGACGAGGACATGATGGCGGAAGCGGCTGCGATCAAAGCCGCTGCCAATCCGCATGAAGTGCTGCTGGTCGCCGACAGCCTCACCGGCCAGGACGCCGTGAATCTTGCCCGCGCCTTCGATCAGCGCGTCGGGCTCACCGGCATCGTGCTGACCCGCGTCGACGGCGACGGGCGCGGCGGCGCCGCGCTGTCGATGCGCGCCGTCACCGGCAAGCCGATCAAGCTGATCGGCACCGGTGAAAAGACCGACGCGCTCGAAGATTTCCACCCCGATCGTATCGCCGGCCGCATCCTCGGCATGGGCGACGTGGTCTCGCTGGTCGAACGTGCCGCCGCCAACATCGACGCCGAGAAGGCCGCGCGCACCGCCGAGCGCATGCGCAAGGGTCAGTTCGACCTCAACGACATGCGCGAGCAGCTGTTGCAGATGGCGAACATGGGCGGCATCAGCGGGCTGATGGGCATGATGCCCGGCATCGCCAAGATGAAGAACCAGATCGCGGCCGCCGGCATCGACGACAAGATCCTGAAGCGCCAGGTCGCGGTGATCGATTCCATGACGCGCGACGAGCGCCGTCATCCCGACCTGCTCAAGGCCAGCCGCAAGAAGCGCATCGCCGCAGGAAGCGGCCAGAGCGTCGAGCAGGTCAACAAGCTGCTCAAGATGCACCGGAACATGGCCGACGTGATGAAGGCCATGGGCTCGGGCAAGCGCGGCCCGCTCGCCGGCATTGCGCAGGCGATGGGCTTTGGCGGCGGCATGAAGCCGCCCTCACCGGAAGAGATGAAGGCGTTGCAGGAGAAGATGCAAGGCGGCGGACAAGGTCTGCCCAGCCTGCCGAAGGATTTGCCCGCTGGTCTGCGCACCGGCCTGCCCAACGTTCCCGGACTGACCGGGCTGAGCGGCAAGCCGACGCTGCCGGGCCTCGGCGGATTTCCGGGCAAGAAGAAATGAGGAATTCGTCGCGAGGGATCCTAAGCATCTCGCGCGACGCGGAATACCAATCAACCGAACAAACTGTACTTTGAAGGAGAACCAGATGTCCGTCGTTATCCGCCTCGCTCGTGCAGGCACCAAGAAGCGCCCCGTCTATCACGTCGTCGTCGCCGATTCGCGCTTTCCCCGTGATGGCCGCTTCATCGAGCGTCTCGGCTATTTCAACCCGCTGCTGCCGAAGGACAACGAGGCCCGCCTCAAGCTCGACATGGACAAGGTGAAGGCCTGGGTCGCCAAGGGCGCGCAGCCGTCGGACCGCGTGGCGCGTTTCCTCGACGCCGCCGGCGTCAAGAAGCGCGAAGCGCGCAACAACCCTGAGAAGGCCGTGCCGCGCAAGGAGCGCAAGGCGCAGGCCGAAGCCGCCGCGAAGGGTTAAGGTCAGATCATGTCGGCGCTGGTCTGCGTCGCGCGGATCGGCGCCGCCCATGGTGTGCGCGGTGCGGTCAAGCTGTGGACCTTCACGGAAGATCCCTTTGCCATCAAACGCTACGGGCCGCTTCTGTCCAAGGACGGCAAGCGCCAGTTCGAGGTCGCGCAGGCGCGCGAGGCCAGGGATCATCTGGTCGCGACGTTCAAGGGCGTCACGACCCGCGATGAGGCCGAGCGCCTCAACGGCATCGAGCTCTACGTCGCGCGCGAAAAGCTGCCCGCGACCGATGCGGACGAATATTACCACACCGACCTGATCGGGCTCGCCGCCGTCACCCCTGACGGCGACGCGCTCGGCCGCGTGCTCGCGATCCACAATTTCGGCGCCGGCGACATCATCGAGATCGCTCCGCCCAAAGGCACGACGATGCTGCTGCCGTTTACAAACGCGGTGGTGCCGGAAGTCGATCTCACAGGCGGCCGCGTCGTGATCGCGCTGCCGCAGGAGATCGAGGGTGAGGATAAGGAGGAAGCCCAATCCACGGGTCGTCCCCGCGAAGGCGGGGACCCATAATCACAGGCCGTGGTTTTTTGGCTAAGCTGGTAGCCTCGATCATCGCAAAGCGAAGTGCGGTGGTTATGGGTCCCGGGCTCGCGCTTCGCGCGCCCCGGGACGACAAGAACTGAGATCCGATGACCAACCCTTCACCCTGGCGCGCGACGGTGCTGACGCTGTTTCCGGAGATGTTTCCGGGACCGCTCGGCGTGAGCCTGGCCGGCCGGGCGCTTGCTGGCGGGCTCTGGGAGCTCGAGGCGCGGGACATCCGGGCTTCCGCCACCGACCGGCATCGGAGCGTCGATGACACCCCGGCCGGCGGCGGACCGGGCATGGTGCTGCGGGCCGATGTTCTGGCGGCGGCGATCGATGCCGTCGAGATCAGCCCGGACCGGCCGAAGCTGCTGATGAGCCCGAGGGGTCGGCCATTGACCCAGGCCCGGGTGATGGAGCTGGCCGAGGGTTCAGGCCCCCTGATCGTCTGCGGACGGTTCGAGGGGGTGGACCAGCGGGTGATCGACGGACGGGGCCTGGAGGAGGTCTCGATCGGCGACTACGTGCTGTCCGGGGGCGAAATCGCCGCGCTGGCCCTGATCGACGCCTGCGTCCGGCTGCTGCCCGGCGTGATGGGCAAGGAGGCCTCGGGAACCGAGGAAAGCTTTTCGGAGGGCCTCCTCGAATACCCCCAATACACCCGTCCGCAGCTGTTCGAGGGGGCTCCGATCCCGGAGACCCTGACCTCCGGCGACCACGCCAAGGTTGCAGCCTGGCGGCGGGCACAATCCGAGGCCCTGACCGCGGCCCGGCGGCCTGATTTGTGGGCCCAAATCCCGGCCAAAGCCCCGAATCGGGCAAGACGCCAAAAAACGCCAAAAAACAAGACAGACGGGTGACAAACCCTCCGGCTTGCCTTATAGGAGCGGCCACATCCGCAATAGCTGGATCAACGAATTTCGCGCAGCCCCCGTCCTGCGGCTGGGCGCGCCGATGGAGACTTACCCATGAACCTGATCCAACAGCTCGAAAAAGAGCAATTCGACAAGCTCTCCGCCAGCAAGGAGATTCCGGAATTCGGTCCCGGTGACACCGTGATCGTCAACGTGAAGGTCGTCGAAGGCGACCGTACCCGCGTGCAGGCCTATGAAGGCGTCTGCATCGGCCGTTCCGGCGGCGGCCTCAACGAGAGCTTCACCGTCCGCAAGATCTCCTATGGCGAGGGTGTCGAGCGCGTGTTCCCGCTGCTCTCCCCGATGATCGACTCGATCAAGGTGGTGCGCCGCGGCAAGGTGCGTCGTGCCAAGCTCTATTACCTCCGCAACCTTCGCGGCAAGTCGGCCCGCATCGTCGAGAAGACTGAGCACGCCAAGGCCGTCAACGAGTAAGCTCCGTTTACAGACGAGTTCTAGAGAGCGCGGGGCAAAGCCCCGCGCTTTTTTGTTGCGTCAGCCGTGCGCGTCAAAGCACTCGCGCTTCCAATTCGGCCTGCTATATATTCTTGGAATGTTTCCAGATCAGACCAGCCTCGCCCCCGTCACGCGCATCGTCATCGACGATCGCTCGCGGCTGCCTGGCCGGTTCTTCGGACGCTTCGCGACCTCGGCAACGTCAGAGCTTACGCGCGCAGCCTAAAAGCTGCGCTGACGATTTTGTTGCCCGCGCGTGACCGCGCATATCCGCACCACAACATTCCTGGAGCTGAAGCTCATGTCCAAGCCGACCACATTGTACGACAAGATCTGGAACGACCATCTGGTGCACGAAGCCGACGACGGCACCTGCCTGCTCTATATCGACCGCCATCTGGTGCACGAAGTGACCTCGCCGCAGGCGTTCGAGGGTCTGCGCGCCACCGGCCGCAAGGTGCACTCGCCGGAAAAGACGCTCGCCGTCGTCGACCACAACGTGCCGACCACCGATCGCACCAAGCCGAATCCCGATCCGGAGAGCATCGAGCAGATCAAGGCGCTGGCCGAGAACGCCAAGCAATTCGGCATCGAATATTACGACGAGTTCGACAAGCGCCAGGGCGTCGTCCACGTCATCGGCCCCGAGCAGGGCTTTACCCTGCCCGGCACCACCATCGTCTGCGGTGACAGCCACACCTCGACGCATGGCGCGTTCGGCGCGCTCGCACACGGCATCGGCACCTCCGAGGTCGAGCACGTGCTGGCGACGCAGACGCTGATCCAGAAGAATGCGAAGAACATGCGCGTGACCGTCGACGGCAAATTGCCTGAAGGCGTGACGGGCAAGGACATCATCCTCGCCATCATCGGCGAGATCGGCACTGCCGGCGGCACCGGCTACGTGCTGGAATACGCCGGCGATGCGATCCGCGCGTTGTCGATGGAAGGCCGCATGACGGTCTGCAACATGTCGATCGAGGGCGGCGCGCGCGCCGGCCTGGTTGCGCCCGACCAGAAGGCGTTCGACTTCCTACGCGGCCGCCCGAAGGCGCCGAAGGGCGCGGACTGGGACGCGGCGATGCGCTACTGGGAGAAGCTGCGCTCCGACGACGGCGCGCATTTCGACCACGAGCTGCGCCTCGACGCTGCCAAGCTGCCCCCGATCGTGACCTGGGGCACCTCGCCTGAGGACGTCATCTCGGTGACCGGCATCGTGCCCGATCCGGATCAGATCGCGGACGAGGCCAAGCGTCTCTCCAAGCACCGCGCGCTGAAATACATGGGCCTGACCGCGGGCACCAAGATCACCGACATCAAGCTCGACCGCATCTTCATCGGCTCCTGCACCAACGGCCGCATCGAGGATCTGCGCGCGGCGGCGAAGATTGCCGAAGGCAAGACCGTTTCAGCGCATGTCAACGCCATGGTCGTGCCGGGCTCCGGCCTCGTGAAGGAGCAGGCCGAAGCTGAGGGTCTGGACAAGATCTTCATCAAGGCCGGCTTCGAATGGCGCGAGCCGGGCTGCTCGATGTGCCTCGCGATGAACCCGGACAAGCTGGCTCCGGAAGAGCGCTGTGCCTCGACCTCGAACCGCAACTTCGAGGGCCGCCAGGGTTTCAAGGGCCGCACGCATCTGGTGTCGCCGGCGATGGCGGCAGCCGCCGCGATCGCGGGTCACTTCGTCGACGTCAGGGAGTGGCGGTAAGCCGCTCCCTGCAATTTGAGCTAAAGCAGCAAACGGCCGTTAATCGGCATCGCCGACACTGCGTCCTCGCGACGGTTTCGCGAGGACACAGCGCATGGCCAACAAGCCTGAATATGTCGATCTGATCGGCGAGGCGACGCGCCAGCACCGGCGACGCGCAACGCCCTTGCCCATCGTCGCCAAGCCCGAGGTCGAGGAGACCTCGAAGCTCAGCCGCTGGCCGCCGGCGATGATCAAGCAGTGGAAGCTCGAGAACCTGACGCGGTGGAAGCCGGCGTCGTGGAAGCTGAAGGATTGGCTCTAGGCCACACGAACAAGGGGCGCCGTCGCGGCGCCCTTTTCATTTCGATCGCGATTACCAATAGCGGTACGGATAGTGCCAGCGATGCCACCGGCAGACGCGGCGCGGACCGTAATAGGTCCAGATCACCCGGCAGCGGCGCGGATAGTTGTAGTAGGGATAGTAGCCGCCGTAATAATAGCGCCGGTGGAAGTGGCGATAGCCGTAATGCGGGCGATAGATCCCGTAGCGATGAAAACCGCCATAGTGGCGAAATCCGCCGTAGCGATAGCCGCCACCGTGAAAGGCCGGCGCGGCGCGGAAGCCGCCGATATGGCCGCCGTGAAAGCCACCGCCGCGGAAACCGCCGATATGTCCTCCGCCACCATGGAAACCACCACCACGAAAACCGCCACCGCCATGGAAGCCGCCACCATGTCCACCACCGCCGCCACCGTGGCGAACCTGCGTGATCATGTCGTCGCTTGCAGCCTTCGCCGCCGGCAACGGCGTCGGATTGATCGGAGTCATCGCTTCGGCACGTTGTGCAGTCCCGGCCGACAGCATCAGCGTGGCAACAGCCGCAAGCCCGAGCAAGCGTATCGGGCTTGTCCGAGCATCCAAGATCCGCAGCATGGAATTCTCCCTGAATCTGAACGGCAGCATTGCGGCGCAGCGTCGCTCGCATCGCTGTTCAATTGCAGTCGCTCCCAAGATTAAATTAGGGACAGCGACGTGAACGCCTTGTGAATGAACAAGCTTCCTGCCGAGGCGCCGTGCCACGACAAAAGGAATTCGAAAGATGACCGTCTACGCGATCGCGCAATTGAAGATGACGGACCGCGCGGCCTATGACCGCTATCAGGCGCGGTTCTTCGACGTGTTCAGAAAGTACAATGGACGGCTGCTCGCCGCCGACGAGCAGCCGCGCGTGCTCGAGGGCCCGTGGCCGTTCGACAAGCTCGTCATGATGTCGTTTCCCGACGAGGCCGCGTTCCTCGCCTTCTCGAATTCGCCGGACTACGAAGAGATCTCGCGCGATCGCAAGGCGGGCGCGCAGGCAACCGTGCTGCTGGTCAGGGGATTTGCGCCGGCGGGCTAACGCGGCGCGTCACCACCACGGCCCGTAGCCGAACACGAAGGGTGCCGGCACGCCGTAGGGATAGGGACGGTAGTAGACGGGCCGCGCGTAATAATGCGGATCATGGGGCGCTGAGCGCCGCGCAACGTCATGGTGTCTTGCGTGCCGTCTCGCATCGAAAATCGCTGTCCCGGCCGAGGCATCCGACTTCGTCACACTCTGCGCGGTTGAAGCGCGAGGCAAACCCGCTGCGAGCCCGGCGACAACGGCCAATGCAATCCATCTCGTCATGACGAACTCCGCCCTCAAGATGCGGGCATCACGCGGCCGTTGAGGCGCGTCAGCCCCGCCGCCAGTAGCAGCTCATATGCGGCACGATCACCGTGCCGCTCGGCCGATATTCCTGCACATAGGTGGCGTTGCACTCGCGGACCGCATCGGGACCCGGATAGTAGCGCGGATAGACGCCGTCCGGAGCGTAGTAGGGCGTGACGCGCAGCCGGGCGGGCGGGCGCCTGCGCGGCGGAGGAACGTCGTCTGGCGAGGCCGCCTGGGCCAGCCTGACACCGGCGCCGGCCGTCTGGGCTTCCGCACCAACGCAAAATTGCGAAAATAACCCCATGCAAAGTAGAACCAGTACTGCTGTTCCCGCCCGCATCGCACCACCACCCACCTGAGCTATCCCCTTGAGGCGCCGTACGCTCCCCGTTTTCGCGCGCGGCGTCAACTCTTCGTAGCCTTCTATAAAGCCGGATGCATCGCCACGGAACCCGCGCTAAGAAAAGCCCATGTGGACGGAATTGAAAGCGCCCTCGCTGGCGGAGATGGAAGCGACGGCGCACGACATCTTCGAGCGCCTGCCGGCGGAATTTCGCGGCCTCTGTGAGGGCGTGATCCTCCGTGTCGACGACTTCCCGACCGAGGAAGTGATGGACGAGATGGAATGCGAGAGCGAGTTCGACCTGCTCGGCCTGTTCCAGGGCGTCGGCCTGCCCCAACAGAGCCTGGGCGACGTGGCGCGGCTGCCCAACATGGTCTGGCTCTACCGCCGGCCGATCCTGGATTACTGGGCCGAGCACGACGAGAGCCTTGGCCACATCGTCCGCCACGTCCTGATCCACGAGATCGGCCACCATTTCGGCCTCTCGGACGACGATATGGCGGCGATTGAGGCTCAGGCGGAGTAGGACGTCATCGGTTGCGTATGGTTGGCGCAGCGAGAAGCATCGTCAGTCGATAGTCGGACCAGCCCGCGAGAGACAGCGAAACCTGCTGATAGTGCAGCAGTCCCATGGTCGGATGATCGAACGCACGCTCGCCGCCTTCGCGTGCCAGAACCCCCTGCGTCTCCCAGCAGCGTTCGAAGTCGGGGCTTCCAACTCTCAGTTCCTCGACGAGCCGGCGAATGTCCGGATCGTCGGAATAGGCTGTAACAGCGGCGCGGAATTCTGCGACGACGCGTTGCGCGCGTGAGGTCCAGTCGAGGATCAGTGTTCGCGCCTCGGGCCTGAGGAAGATGTAGCGCAGAAGATTTTTTTCGCCGTCAGCATCGAGCCATCCGGCAAACAACCGGGACGCTTTCGCATTCCAACGACGCGCGCCCCATGTGCGATCGAGAATGTAGGCCGGCCCATCGATCGCATCGACGCAGGCCAGCACCTCCTCTGGCGGATCATCCCTGTGGCCGGGACGCTCGGGATCGCGCTTGCCCCCAACTTCGAACAGATAGCTGCGCTCCGCTCGTGACAGGCGCAATCCGCGTGCGAGGCGCGCAAGTGTCGAAGCCGAGACGGAGACATCGCGACCCTGCTCGATCCACGTGTACCAGGTGACGCTCAATCCGCAGAGCTGAGCGACCTCCTCGCGCCGGAGGCCGGGCGTGCGCCGCCGTGCTCCGGCGGCGAGGCCGAATTCTGCCGGAGACTGGCGCTCCCGGAGCGCGCGCAGGAACGCGCTGAGCGAGAGAGCTGGAGCGATCGGGTCTGGTCCCTTCATGGTGGTTTTTATACCAGCATAAAGAACAATCTTAAACGGGTATAATTGGCATGCTAACTCTTTGCCGCTGCGGCGTCGCTGCGGAAAGGACGAACGGGTATGGGCAGGCAATTCGCAAGGATCGAACCCGAGCACAGGGCTTTCATCGAACGGCAGAAGATCTTCTTCGTCGCGAGCGCCCCGCCGAAGGGACGCATCAACGTGTCTCCCAAGGGCCTGTCGTCATTCCGGGTGCTGGGAGAGAGCGACGTCGCCTACCTCGATTGCACCGGCAGCGGCAGCGAGACCCGTGCGCATCTGACCGCCTCCGACGACAAGCGGCTGACCATCATGTTTTGCGCCTTCGACGGCGCCCCGATGATCCTGCGGCTCTATGGCCAGGCTCGATCGCTCATGCGCGGCACGCCGGAATATTCCGATCTCGTTCCTGACTTCGAGGACATGGCAGGCGCCCGCCAAATCGTGCGCCTCTCGGTCGACCTCGTGCAGACGTCATGCGGTATGGGCGTGCCGCTGTTCGACTACAGACAAGAACGCGGCAGCCTCGTGCGCTACTGGACGGCGCAGGGTGTCAACAATTTGCGAAAATACTGGGGTCTGAAGAACATGAAGAGCATCGACGGCCTGCCGACCGGCTTTGCCCCTGACAGCATGGCTCCGCCAGGCTGAAGACGAACCTCGATTTACGCCCCTAGGCCTGCCGAATCCGGCCTAGGATTTGTGTGCCAACCGGGCTAAATAGCCCTCCCCTGACTTCAAACCGGGAAGCCTGAAATGGACAAGTTCACCACGCTGGAAGGCGTCGCGGCGCCGCTGAAGATCATCAATGTCGACACCGACATGATCATTCCGAAGCAGTACCTCAAGACCATCAAGCGCACCGGCCTTGGCAAGGGGCTCTTCTCCGAGCAGCGCTACAAGGACGACGGCAGCGAGAATCCGGATTTCGTCCTCAACCAGCCCGCCTATCGCAATTCGAAGGTGCTGGTCGCCGGCGACAATTTCGGCTGCGGCTCGAGCCGCGAGCACGCGCCCTGGGCGCTGCTCGACTTCGGCATCCGCTGCGTGATCTCGACCTCGTTCGGCGACATCTTCTACAACAACTGCTTCAAGAACGGCATTCTGCCGATCCGCGTCAGCCAGGAAGACCTCGACAAGCTGTTCGACGACGCCGAGCGCGGCGCCAACGCGACGCTGACGATCGACCTGCCGAACCAGGAGATCCGCGGCCCCGACGGCGGCAAGGTCAAGTTCGAGATCGACCCGTTCCGCAAGCACTGCCTGATCAACGGCCTCGACGACATCGGCCTGACGATGGAGAAGAAGGCCTCGATCGACACCTACGAGGAAAAGCTCAAGCGCGAGCGCGCCTGGGCCTGAGATCGAGCTCCAGTTCGAGCCCCGGTGCTGATAGCGCCGGGGCTTTTTCTTTGTCCTGATTAACCCCTAAACTGACGCGCATGCTGCCCGACATCGTCACCTTCTGGCACGGCCCGATGGACGCACTGCGCCAGACCTGTCTGCGCTCGCAGTTAGCTGCCGGCCACAAGGTCACGGTCTACAGTTTCGACACCATTCCCGGCCTGCCCGCGGGCATCGGCAATGCGGACGCCGAGGCGATCCTGCCGCACGCGTTCTCCGAACGATTGCGACCGCCGCAGCCGGACGGCACCTGGCGCGACTGGACCACGCTGCAGTTCAGCGACTTCTTCCGCATGAAGCTGATGGCGAAGAACCTCGGCCTCTGGCTCGATGCCGACGTGCTGCTGCTGAAACCCGTCGAGATCGACCCGGCAAAGCCCTACTTCGCCTGGGAGCGGCCGCGCCAGCTCGGCAATTCCGTGATCTATCTGCCGGCGAAGCACGGCATCGTTGCCGCCTTCGAGGAGCTGATGGAGCAGGAGGAGCTGACGCCGAACTGGCTGTCGGTGCGCCATCGCATCACCTTCATGATGCGTCGCCTGCGCGGGGGCTCGAACCGTCTCTCGGATATTCGCGTCGCGATCTTCGGACCAGCGGCGCTCACTGCGCTCGCGCGCCGCACCGGTGAATTACAAAACGCACTGCCGAAGCAATCGTTCTACGCCGTGCATGCCGAGCCAAAACTGTTCTTCGATCCCTCGAGCTATCTCGGCCTCGTCACCAACCCCGAGATCATCGGCCTGCACATCTCGCCCAAGGGCCGCGGCGGCGAAAAACCGATCCCGGGCAGCCTGTATGCGTGGGCGACGGAGCGGTTCGCGTAACTCAGTCCGCTACGCGGCGCTCTCCTGCCCCGGACGCAGCGCAGCACCATAAGCGCGTTCACGCGCGTCTTCGACGCGCTATGGTGATGCGCTGCTGAGCCGGGGCCCGGAGATGCGGCGAGATGGGTCCCGGCTCTGCGGAGCGGCACTTCGCGCGTCCGGGACACGAAACCAACCACCAACGCGCCACACTCCAACGCTTCCAAATTTGATCCAGCGCAACGCGCCTCTGCACCATTGTGCCTAATCTCGCTCCAATTCCGCCGCCCGAATGGAGCTTTCCATGAGCACCGCAAGCAGGCCTTATCCCATCGTCCAGGACCTCATCGAGTCCTTTGCCGCCTGGCTGAAGCATCGCCGCGAGATGAACGAGATGCGGCAGCTCGATCGCGCCGATTTCGACCGGATCGCGCAAGATCTCAGGATCGCGCCTGACGATCTGGAGGAGCTGGTCCGTCACGGCAAGCACGCTGCCGACGAGCTGCCGAAGATGCTCGAGCAGCTCGGCATCAGCGCAGACAGGCTCGGTCGTGCACAGCCGCTGCTGCTGCGCGACATGGAGCGCGTCTGCTCGCTCTGCAATCACAAGGGACAATGCGACCGCGATCTCGCCGATGGCACCGCCGCGGAGAACTACCACGGCTATTGTGCCAATGCTTCGACGCTGGAGTCGCTCGATCGGGCCGACGTCGCCCCGCGCTGACGGTGTCGTGTGGGTCGAAAGATCAGATCGTGCCGTTTCGCGCGCATGCGTCGCGCTGGGCAAATCCTTTCACGAGCTTTCTGCACGCGCGATAGCGCTCTTCCATACTCGCTCCGCCGGCATGACCCGGAGGGCCAGGTTCGGCCGCGCTCTCTTTCTTGACTGCATGAGGTCGCGCAGTCTTATCGCGTTTGGTCGGAGGTTCGGCATCCTCGGGCACCGGCACAAGCTGCCAGACTGGACGAAGCTCGATATTCGCGGTCTCTGACGGCTTCTCCTTATTGACGGAAGTCAGGGCAAGGACGTTCTTGTCCAGCTTGGCCGTAACAGGCGTCCCATTGATGGAGAATTTATCGTTCGTAATGTACTCGGCGAACGATTTGTATCCCGCCACATCCTTCACCCATGATTGTTTCGTGGGCGGCCCCCAGAGGTAGTATCCCTTGGCCAAGCCCGTCGCGGAGACCTCCGTGACGATCAGCATGGCGTAGCGTCCCTTGCCATTGGTCCACCCACGCTTGTTGGACCACACGCCGACAAACCTGGAATTGGCGTTGAGTGGATCGTTCCGATCGGACGAGATGGTGAAGCTCGGCAATTCGAGTTGCTGAGCTGCCGCGATGACAGAGATTTTTTTGTTGTCGTCGGGCGTAAATAGATTTCGTACGGCGCGCTTGGCATCAGCCTCCTGGCGTCCGCTCGCATCCGATTTCGGAGCAGCAGCCGGAGATGATAGCGCCGCAACTTCGCTGGCCTTGAGATCCTTGATTCGCTGGCGGGCTTCGGCAGCGTGGCCGCTGCGGGGGTATCTGGCGAGAAACTCCTCAAAGAGAGCTGCCACCGTCGACGTCCGGACAGCCTGCCAGAACTTCTCGTCTTCCGCGGGAGCTGCGGGCGCCGGAGTTGATGCAGCTGACGCCTGAGCGGCGACGGCGGGGGCCTTGAGGTAAATCTCTTCCTTCGACAACGAGCCATACACGAAAGGCTGCTGTTCGCGCCTGGTTGCCGCCATCACGTCGTCACGAACCCGGCGAAACAGAAACGATATCTCCAGGCCGGGCGTTTCGATGTGACGAAGCAGCGACGTCGTGAAGGGGCTATTCCGGCCTTCGCCGTCGCTTGCCGTGGTGCCGTCCCGGGCGGCATACGCGATCAGGACATTGTCGGACGGCTCCGTCGGCGCGAGCCCGCGAGCCACGGCCCGGGTGCCCAACGAGCGCTTCATCTTCGCGGCAAAAGGGTTGTTGCGGCACGCGTCAAGTATCACGAGGCCCAACTTCCGTGCCTTCGAAACCTGAAGGCTCACCGAACGCAGGCTGATCGCCTCGCTTTCGGCGTCGGTATCGCTGCGCAGCTCGGCGCTGATTGGGATCAGCCAATTCTCGCCACCGACTTCCATGCCGTGCCCGGCGTAGAACACGACGGCGATGTCGGACATTTCGGCGGATCGGCCGAACTCAACGACGGCCTTCCTCATCTCTTGCGCGGTGGCGTTCTTGACTTGAGTGACCTTGAAATCCAGCCGCTCCAGCGCGCGGCCGATGTCGGCCGCATCGCGAGTCGGGTTCGGCAGTTCGGGCACCTTCTCGTAGGCGCCATTGCCGATGACAAGCGCAACCCGCGCCTGCGCAAGGGCGGGCTGAGCGGACAAAAGCGACATGACGAGAAAGACAGCTGCCCCAAAAAAACGCATCAATAGATTGCCCGAACCCACCAATGGCTTCGAGGGTAGCACCCCTGTTCACCACCGCAACGGGAAAAGCCGAGATCGCGGACTTCGGCGAAACGGCCGTCATCGGGACGAGCCGACGACAAGCAGCTGACGATGCCGGTGCAGCTCGGCATCGGCGCGGAAGCGCCCGGGCCAGGGCAAACTCACGCGCCGCCGCAACAATCACTGGTCGATCACCACGTGTGGCACCTCGCCCAGTAGCAAAGGGCGTCAATAGTATGATGTATGCAAGGCCCTGTTTGCGCGGCGAGGATGCCGGCAAGGTCTCCGCAATTGTCCGTGCTTGATCTCGACGAATGCCTCTGTTTGGATGGTTGCCCTTCGGCAATTCGAATTCCGGACAATCATGGCAAACGAAATGGATGGTTACCGTCGTTCGTTGGGTGCTCGTTCACCGGAAAGCGCCGTGACCGTCCACCGCACGGGCATCGGGAATCGACTATTGGCGGCGTTGCCGCCGGCGGATCTCGGTTTGCTCACGCCCTACTTCCAGAAGGTCTCGTTCGAACCCGATGCCATCCTGGTGCGGTCGGGCGATGAGCTCGACCCGGTTTATTTTCCCCATAGCGGCGCCATCGCCTTCATGATCGATATGCCGGACGGGCAAACGGTCGCAACCACCTTGATGGGACGGGAAGGCGCTTTGGCCTCGTTCTCCGTGCTCGGCCCGTCGCTGTCATCCGTGACCGCGATTGCTCGGATCGCCGGCACAGCATCGCTGATTTCCGCCGCCAAGTTTCGCGCGGCCTTCGCGCAAAGCGCCGCCATCAGGAACGTCGTGCAAGTCCACGCCCGCGCGGTGTTGTTGCAGCTCCAGCACGTCGCCGCCTGCAACGCGCTGCACCGGGTCGATGGCCGCATGGCGCGGTGGCTCCTGCAGCTGCACGACCGCGTTCCCGATGACCGGCTTCCGGTGACGCACGAGGCGCTTGCGCAATTGCTTGGGGTGCGACGGACGACAGTGACCCTGACGATGAGCAAGCTACGCGATGCCGGCGCCGTCCCGTCCGACCGGCGCGGGTTTGTCGAGATCCATCGGGCGCGGCTCGAGAAGGTCGCATGCGATTGCTATGCGCTCATGCAGCGCAAGATCGATCAGATGTATTGCCAGGAATTGGCGGCGCCGCAGCCTGTCGATGCACCGTCCCGCGAAAGCGCCATCGTCGCGGGTGACGAATCCAGAGCCGCTTCGCGGGCGGGAAAATAGGCGATTGGGACTGACCGCCGCGATGACCGCATGGGTCACAAGCGGCAGTCCTCTTGACGTCGAGAAGATGTCCGCCTGGCGGGGAAAAGCGGATATCGCTTCTTCGAGTTGACGCCTCAGCCCTTGCTCATCGCTGCGATCGCGTCCGCGATCTCGATCGTGCGCCGCGCCATGTCGGCGTGCAGACGCTCCACCATTGCGCCATCGAGCCGGATCGCGCCGCGCGAAACGTTCTCCGGCAGCTCGAATGCCGCGATGATCTTTCGCGCGCGCGCGACTTCCTCTTCGGGCGGCGTGAAGATCGCGTTGCAGGCCTCGATCTGCGACGGATGGATCAGCGTCTTGCCGTCGAAACCGAGGTCGCGGCCCTGCGCGCATTCGGTGGCAAAACCGTCGGAATTGGCGATGTCGCTATAGGGGCCGTCGAGGATTTCGAGGCCATGGGCGCGCGTCGCCAGGATGCAATGGGTGATCATCGGGATCATCGCCGCACGGCCCGGCAGCATCTTGATGCGCGTCTCGCGCGAGATGTCGTTCGGGCCGAACACGAAACCGGAGAGGCGCGTCCTGGGATCGCGGCCCGCGGCGGCCAGCTCCTCGGCATGAAGCACGGCGCGCGCGGTCTCGATCATCGCCCAGACTTTCACCGTCGGCGCGGCGCCGAGTTCGGCAAGGCGAGCGCCGATCGCCTGGAGATCCTCGATGCTTGAAACTTTTGGAACCAGAATGCCATCAGGCGAGGCCTTGGCGGCCATCGCGACGTCATCGGCCCACCAGGGCGTGTCGAGGCCGTTGGTCCGGATCAAAATCTCGCGCTTGCCGAACCCCTTGTCCGCGATCGCAGCGGCGATGCCGTCACGCGCCACCCCTTTGAGGTCGGGCGCGACGGAATCTTCCAGATCGAGGATCAGGCCGTCGGCGGCGAGATTTCGCGCCTTTTCCAGCGCGCGAGGGTTGGAGCCGGGCATGAACAGATGGCTGCGGCGCGGGCGGGTCATGCGAGCATTCCTTCCAGTTTCCTCGGGTGTATTCTGGAGCATGATCCGGGAAAAGTGTGCGGCGGTTTTCCGAAAGGATCATGCTCAAACAACAAGCCAAGCCGATAGCATCTGGCCTGCCTATTCGAAAGGCTTGTTCGCCCCTCTGGTCTATGGTTAGGCATAGGCCATGATCACATTCCCGAAGCATTTGCTGGAAGGCTACAAGGCCTTCGCCACCCAGCGGCTGCCGACCGAGCAGAGCCGCTATCGCGAGCTGTCGGTGAAGGGGCAGTTCCCGGAAGTGATGGTGATCGGCTGCTGCGACAGCCGCGTCTCGCCCGAGGTGATCTTCGACGTCGGACCGGGTGAACTGTTCGTCGTCCGCAACATCGCCAATCTGGTGCCGGTGTATCAGCCCGACGGCAATGCGCACGGCGTCTCCGCGGCGCTGGAATATGCCGTGACGGTGCTGAAGGTGAAACACATCGTCGTGCTCGGGCACGCGCAATGCGGCGGCATCCGCGCCTTCGTCGACAAGATCGAGCCGCTCACGCCGGGCGACTTCATCGGCAAATGGATGCAGATGTTCATCAAGCCGGGCGAAGTGGTCGAGCAGCGCGACCACGAGACCATGGCGCAGTTCGTCGAGCGCATCGAGAAGGCCGCGGTGTTCCGCAGCCTGGAAAACCTGATGACGTTCCCGTTCGTGCAGAAGGCGGTGGACTCAGGCCAGATGCAGACCCACGGCGCCTATTTCGGCGTGGCAGAGGGGTCGCTGTTCGTGCTGGACAAGGCCGCGAAGGAATTCAAGAGCGTGCGCAACGCGGCTTGAATTCGTAGGGTGGGCAAAGGCGCAACGCGCCGTGCCCACCATCTTTCCCGATTGAGACCTTGGTGGGCACGCTTCGCTTTGCCCACCCTACGAGATCCCGCTCGTTACGCCGCCTTCTTCTTCGCGCTGATCAGCTTGCGGTTGATCAGCACTTCCGCAATCTGAATGGCGTTGAGCGCCGCGCCCTTGCGCAGATTGTCGGACACGCACCACAGCACGAGGCCGTTCTCCACCGTCGCGTCCTCGCGGATGCGGCTGATATAGGTGGCGTCCTCGCCGGCGGCTTCATAGGGCGTGGCGTAGCCACCGGGCTCCTGCTTGTCGATGACGAGGCAGCCCGGCGCCTTGCGCAGGATGTCGCGTGCCTCGTCCGCCGTGATCGGATTCTCGAACTCGATGTTGACGGCCTCGGAGTGGCCGACGAACACCGGCACGCGCACGCAGGTCGCGGAGAGCTTGATCTTGGGATCAAGAATCTTCTTGGTCTCCGCCATCATCTTCCACTCTTCCTTGGTGTAGCCGTCCTCCATGAAGACGTCGATCTGGGGGATGACGTTGAAGGCGATGCGCTTGGGGAATTTCTTCGCGATCAGCTCGCTGTTGGTGTAGACGGCCTTGGTCTGCGAGAACAATTCGTCCATCGCATCCTTGCCGGCGCCCGAGACCGATTGATAGGTCGAGACCACGACGCGCTTGATCGTCGCCTTGTCGTGCAGCGGCTTCAGCGCGACCACGAGCTGCGCGGTCGAGCAGTTCGGGTTGGCGATGATGTTCTTCTTCTTGAAGCCGGCCGTCGCGTCCGCGTTCACCTCGGGCACGATCAGCGGCACGTCCGGATCCATGCGCCAGGCGGACGAGTTGTCGATCACGACCGTGCCGGCGGCGCCGATCTTCGGCGACCATTCCTTCGACACCGAGCCGCCCGCCGACATCAGGCAGATATCGACATCGGAGAAGTCATAGTGCTCGAGCGCTTTGACCTTCAGGGTGCGGTCGCCATAGGAGACCTCGACGCCGACGCTGCGGCGTGACGCCAGGGCCACGACCTCGTCCGCGGGGAATTTGCGCTCATCGAGGATGTTGAGCATTTCCCGTCCGACATTGCCGGTCGCGCCGACGACTGCGACTTTGTAACCCATCGTTCACTCTCCGATGAAAAAGCCCGTTCCTGAAGCTGACGCTTAAACAGGAAGAGCAGCGCTTCTATGCGAGAACCGGCCTCAAGACAACGTTGGACCATGCCTGAAGGCCGTGGATGCAGTCGCCAGAGGCCAGCACGGCCGCAACCCCTACCCAGATCCATCTGGCGCTCGCAGCCCTCGCCGACGAAGTCGTCGGCACGCTGGCGCGCCTGTTCGCCTATGTGGGGGCGCTGGTTCTGTTTGCCATCCTCGCCCTCGCCGCGTTCGACCAGCTGCCCAGCCTGCGTGACGATGAGCCCGCGGAGAAGCCGGGGTGGAGCGTGGCCGACCGCTCGCAACCGGCCTTCGCCCTCAGCCGGCTAGATTCATCAGAAAAAACAGCCTCTTACGTCATTCTCAGGCATCCCGAAGGCGGCCGTAGGGACGTGATGCACTGGACCGGCGAGGCGGACAAGCCCGTGGCGGAGCTCGAGATCTACCGCGAAGGCGGCGAATTCGACGTGACCCGCCCGGCGACAGCGGACCTGGCCGTCCAAATGGGCCTGGGTGACGCAACCCCGCTCGAGCAGGCCGGCCTGATCGACACGAAATTCGGTCCCGTCGCCCTGTTCCGGCCCACCGGCACGGCGGAGGCCGCGCGGGCGTGCCTCGGCTACCTCAAGCGCAGCGAGGAGCCGGCGCTCCAGATCTCCGGCTTCTCCTGCCAGGGCGACACCCTGCCCGCCCGGCGCGCGGCAATCGCCTGCACGCTGAACCGGCTCACGCTCCTGACCTCGGGTAACGAGCCGAAGCTGGCGGAATTGTTCGCCCATGCGGAGCTGAAGCGCCGCTCCTGCACTCCCCAGGGTTCGTCGGACTGGCTGCTGGGCGCGGCGAACGCGCAATTGCGCGGGGCGCTTTGATCCGCATCAAGCTCAAGTGGCTGGTATTGATGCAACTTTTGCCAGCGCGCACGATTATTCCGAGCTGGTGTGACCCAATAGACCTAGTTGCGGCCACCCTTGCCGCGCTAGTATGGGGATGAAATCGATTGGCGGCTTGCCGCCTGAAGGGGACGTGATGAGCTCGAATTTCTCCGCCGCGAACAAACTGGCGATGTGGCTTGCGGCCGGCGCCGTGGTTGCCATGTCCTCAGCCCTCGCGACACCCGCCTCGGCCGACACCAAGAAGCAACGTTACGACAACAGCCGTCCCTATTACGGCCCGAGCGGCCCCAACGCGGTCTATCAGCAGGGTCGCACCCGCCTCTATGTGAGCAAGCGCTCCTGGCTCGACGGCGGCACCGAGGTCAATCCGGGCGACCGCAAGTTCTCCGATTACGCTTTCCCGCCGGCGATCGGCTATCCGACCTTCGCCCGCGAGAACAACAACCGCCCGATCGATCGCCAGCCGCTGAGCACGCCGGCCGACGTCGGCGGTTATCCGCGGAATTTCCCGCTGTACTGAGCGGAATGATCGACCGAATCAAAATGGCCGGGCTCGCGCCCGGCCATTTTTGTTTGTGAGAGATACGTCCGCTTCAGGCGTTGGCTGCCGGGTCGTAGCGCCTGCAAAATTCTTCGATCGCCTCGGAGCGGAAATCGCCCAGGCGCTCGAAGATGAGTTCGTCCGGCCAATCCCACCAGGCAATGCGGCGCAGGCTTGCCGCGACCGAATCGTCAAAGCGCTTGCGGATGGCACGCGCGGGAACGCCACCGACGATCGTGTAGGGCTCGACATCGCGGCTGACGACCGCGCCCGCGGCAATCACCGCCCCGTCGCCGACCGTGACGCCCGGCAGCAGGATGGCGGCGTGCCCGATCCAGACATCATTGCCGACGATCACCCGGTCGCTGCGGCGATCTGCGAAGAAGTCGCGGTCACGGCTCGCGGTCGCCTCGTAATATTCAGGGCAATAGGTGAAGCGATGCTGGGACGGCCGGCCCATCGGATGATTGGGCGCGCCGATCCGCACCGAGTTGGCGATGGCGGTGAATTTTCCGATCACCGCGTCGGCGACCTCGCAGTTCTCGCCGAGATAGGAGTAATCGCCGAGCGCGGCATATTCGATGCGGGTGTTGGCGAGGATTTCGCAGCGCCGCCCGATCTGGGCCTCACGCTGGCGGACCGTTTCATGGATGATGGTTTCCGCGATCTTGGGGCGGGGCGAGGCATCCATGAGGTGGCTTCCCTGAGGTCGTCGGCAGAGCCGTAGGGTGGGCAAAGGCGCGAAGCGCCGTGCCCACCATCTCGCGGCAATCGCGATCGAAATGGTGGGCACGCTATCGCTTTGCCCACCCGACGATTGCGGTGTTTGTGGCTACGCGTGCAGCTTCTGCAATTCCTTCAGGATCGCTTCGCCCATCTGCGTGGTCGAGGCGACCGTGGTGCCTTCCGACTTGATGTCGGCGGTGCGCAGGCCGCTGGCCAGCACCGCGGCGATCGCGGCGTCGACCTTGTCGGCGAGATCGCCCATGTCGAAGGAATAGCGCAGCGCCATGCCGAAGGACGAGATCATCGCGATGGGATTCGCGAGGCCTTGGCCTGCGATGTCGGGCGCCGAACCGTGCACGGGCTCGTACAGCGCCTTGCGCTTCTTGCTCTTCACATCGACCTCGCCGAGCGAGGCCGAGGGCAGCATGCCGAGCGAGCCCGTCAGCATCGCCGCAATGTCGGAGAGCATGTCACCGAACAGATTGTCGGTGACGATGACGTCGAACTGCTTCGGCGCCTTCACCAGCATCATGCCGCCGGAATCGGCGAGCTGGTGCTCGAGCGTGACGTCAGGATATTCGCGCTTGTGGACCGCCGTCATGACCTCGTTCCAGAGCACGCCCGACTTCATGACGTTGCGCTTCTCCATCGACGTCACCTTGTTCTTGCGCTTCCTGGCAAGCTCGAAGGCGACGCGGCCGATGCGCTCGATCTCATAGGTGTCGTAGACCTGAGTATCGACGGCACGCTTCTGGCCGTTGCCGAGATCGGTGATGGTCTTGGGCTCGCCGAAATAGACGCCGCCGGTGAGCTCGCGCACGATGACGATGTCGAGACCCTCGACCGCCTCACGCTTCAGGCTGGAGGCATCGGCCAGCGCCGGATAGCAGACGGCGGGACGGAGGTTGGCGAACAGGGCGAGATCCTTGCGCAGGCGGAGCAGGCCGGCTTCGGGGCGCACCTCGTAAGGAACGGCATCCCACTTCGGGCCGCCGACCGCGCCGAAGATGATGGCGTCGGCGGCCAGCGCCTTGGCCATGTCGCCCTCGGAGATCGACACCTTGTGGGCGTCGTAGGCGGAGCCGCCGACCAGGCCGGTATCGGTCTCGAATTTGGCGATCCCTGCCGAATTGAGCCAGTCGATCAGCCGCTTCACCTCCCCCATCACCTCCGGGCCGATACCGTCGCCGGGGAGCAGCAGCAATTTGTGGGTCGCCATGGTCGTTTCCTCTGAGATCGAATTCGGCCGGAGTGCTAGAGCGGCGTTGCGCGCTTGGCAAGACACCATTGCCGCCTCGCGGCTGTGCAAGGCCCGCAGGGCCTGCCACAGTGCGGGACGCCGGAGTATCCCTTGCGCGCCCCTGATCGTCCCCCGCCCGACGCACACCCCGCGCGGCTGATCCTGACCCTGTCGCTGGCGGCGACGGTCGGGCTCGGCATCGGCCGCTTTGCCTATGCGCTGGTGCTGCCCGATATGCGGGAGGACCTCGGCTGGTCCTACTCGGCGGCCGGTTTCATGAACACCATCAACGCCGTCGGCTACCTCGTGGGCGCGCTTGTCGCGTCCCGGCTGATCCAGCGCGTCGGCTGGTCGGCGGCGATCCGCGGCGGAACCCTCGCCTGCGTCGCCGCACTCGCCACCTGCGCTCTGACCGGAAATTTCGTTGCGCTGAGCCTCGCACGCCTCGTGCTGGGCTTAGGGGCGGCAGCCGGCTTCGTCGCCGGCGGCGCGCTGGCCGCGGCTATCGCGCAGTCGCGCCCGGAACGGGCCAATTTCCTGCTCAGCCTGTTCTACGCCGGGCCCGGCATCGGGATTCTCGGCTCGGGGTTGATCGCCCCGTTCACGCTGCAATATTTCGGGCCGGGCTCGTGGTGGCTGGTGTGGTGGGCGCTGACGCTGCTGTCCGTCGTGATGACCGTGCCGCTGTTCCTGATCCGCATCGAGAGTGGGGTGCGCTTCTCGGAAGGCAGCCACGCCGCCTTCGCGATTCTGCCCGTGCTGATCTATCTCGCCGGCTACTTCCTGTTTGGCGCCGGCTACATCGCCTACATGACCTTCATGATCGCGTATGTGCGCGACGGCGGCGGCGGGGCCGCGGCGCAGGCCGCGTTCTGGAGCCTGATCGGTCTCAGCGCCTTCGTCACGCCCTGGGTCTGGCGCGGCGTGCTGGCGCTCGACCGCGGCGGGCTCGCCACCGCGATCATCCTCGGCACCAACGCGTTAGGTGCGGCCTTGCCGATGCTGGGGCATTCGCCGGCGTGGCTTGCGGTCTCGGCAGTGGTGTTCGGCGTCGCCTTCTTCGCCGTGGTCGGCTCGACCACGGCCTTCGTGCGCTTCAACTACCCGCCGGAGGCGTGGCCCACCGCGATCGCGGCGATGACGATCTCGTTCGGCGTCGGCCAGACGCTGGGGCCGATCGTGGTCGGCGCGATCACGGATGCGCTGGGCAGCTTGAGTTACGCATTGAATGTGTCGGCGGCGCTGCTGGCGCTGGGGGCGGTGGCCGCGTTGTGCCAACGGAAGGTGGGGCCGGCCAAAGAACCGGTGCCGTAGGGTGGGTTAGCCGAAGGCGTGACCCACCACTTCTGCCACTGCGGAAACGAAAGAGGTGGATTACGCCGTGCGACCGCGCTTCGCGCAGCCGTAGGGCTAATCCACCCTACGGCAGCGGGGCTGGCGTCAGCTCCCGCTGAACGAATTGTACCCCTGGTCTTCCCAATAGCCGCCCTTGTAGTCGTTGGTGACTTCCATCGAGACCACGTATTTCGGGTTCTTGAAGCCGAGTTTTGTCGGCACGCGGATCTTCATCGGGAAACCGTAGGCGCGCGGCAAAATCTCGTTCGCGTATTTGAACGTCATCTGCGTTTGCGGATGCAGCGCGCTGCGCATGTCCAAGGGAGAGTTGTAGCCGTCCTTGTCGGCGCATTGGAACCAGACGTATTTCGCACGCGTATCGGCGCCGATCAGCTTGAGGAAATCGCGGAGCGGCGTGCCGGTCCAGCTTCCGATCGCGCTCCAGCCCTCGACGCAGATGTGGCGGGTGATCTGTGTGACCTGCGGCAGCTTGTAGAGCTCGTCCAGGGTCCAGGACTTCTTGTTGTCGACGAGGCCGCGCACCTCGAGCTTCCAGTCGGCGCCGTCGACATCGGGCGCATCGTCGAGATCGTAATAGGCGTTGAACGGGAACGGTTTCGTAATCGCGCTTTCCGGGAAGGTCGGTGCCAGCGCGTCGGGATTGAACATCCACGCCTGCACGGCGTCGTTGAACTTCGAGACCTTCGCGAGCAGGGTATCGGCCGACGAGGAATCGACGACGTCGCAGCCGGTGAGCAGCGTCAGCGCGCCGAGGCTGGCGCCGCCGGCGATGAAGCGGCGGCGGGTGAAGTCCGGCATGGACTTGATGGAGTCCTTGATCAGCAGCCGCTTGTCGACGCCGGGGATGAGGAATGAGCGCTTGGCCATAACGGGTCTCCTAATCAGCGGCCAATGATCATCGCGCGCAGGCTCTTCGGCACCAGCAGCGCGAGCAAGACGTGAATGACGAGGAAGGCGCAGATCGCGGCCATGCAGAAGAAGTGCACGTAGCGCGCGGTCGGATAGTCACCGAACAGCATCACGAGCCAATGCAGTTGTACCGGCTTCCACATCGACAGGCCCGACAGCACGATCAGCACGCCAACCACGATGATGCCGGCGTAGAGTGCCCGCTGCACGTAATTGTAGACGCTCAGATCGTCATGGCCGAGCTTGAAGGTCAGGGCAGCCCTGACGTCGTGGAGCACACCGGACGGCGTGATCGGCAGCAATTTTTTGCGGAAGCGGCCGGTGGCGAAGCCGGTGATGAGATAGGCGAGGCCGTTGATCATCAAGAGCCACATGGCGGCAAAGTGCCAGAGCAGGCCGCCGCCGAGCCAGCCGCCAAGCGTGTATTCGCGCGGAAAACTGAAGCCGAACAGCGGCGAGGCGTTGTAGATCTGCCAGCCCGACAGGATCATCAGGATCATGGCGACCGCGTTGGTCCAGTGCATGACACGGACCCAGGCCGGCTGGATCACTTTGGCGGGGGTGGCGCTGACCTGCTCGTCGCTGACTGTGAGGCTCGACATGATGGTTCCGTCCTGAAGGTCGTCTGACATCGAATATACGCCGATACTTCCGCTTTCGTTACGCCCCCGCACGACGGCGAATCGAGTCTGCGGGCGACCTTGGTCACAATAAAGCGAGCCGGGTGCCCCCGGCTCGCCATCTCAAAGCATCCTGTTCGGGGGATGAAACAGGGGTGTGCGGTGTTACGTCGCCGGCATCAGCACGGTATCGACCACATGGATCACGCCGTTCGACTGGTTGACGTTGGAGATCGTCACCATCGAGGTGCCGCCCTTGGCATCGACGATCCAGACCTTGCCGTCCTGCTTCTTCACGGTCAGTTCCTCGCCTTCGGCGGTCTTCATCTTCTTGCCGTCGGTGAGGTCGGAGGCCTCGAGCTTGCCGGGCACGACATGGTAGGTGAGGATCTTGGTCAAGGTCGCCTTGTTCTCGGGCTTGACCAGATTGTCGACGGTGCCGGCCGGCAGCTTGCCGAAGGCGGCATTGGTGGGCGCGAACACCGTGAACGGGCCCTTGCTTTCCAGCGTCGGCACCAGGCCGGCCGCCTTCACCGCCGCGACCAGCGTGGTGTGATCCTTCGAGTTGACGGCGTTCTGGACGATGTTCTTGGACGGGAACATCGCGGCGCCACCGACCATGACGGTCTTCTCCTCGGCGCGGACAGGCGCGACGACGGTCGCGGTGATGGCCAGGGCGCTGAAGGCGGCGGCAGCGAGATAGGCAATACGCTTCGACATGGAGAATCTCCCGATTGAATTGTGACCGGCAATTGCCGGTGCTTGAGTTGGGCAACAACGGCGCCTGCGACCTTTTGGCGTGAAGCAGCAGTGCCGTCGTTGGACCGAACTACGGGAGGGTTCGCGATGGGGTTTCGGGAAATAATTTATCGTGATGCGTGAAACTAAGCGGGGGTACGTTCGTGTGTGAGCGAGCGCGCCACACATCTCAGGAGCCGTAGGGTGGGCAAAGGCGCGCATGCGCCGTGCCCACCATCTCTCGCTCGATTGAGATAGGCATGGTGGGCACGCTTCGCTTTGCCCACCCTACAAGGCTCAATCCCTGTTGTTCGGCGTCTGAATGAATCCGCGATTATGCGTCGGGCTGATCAGGAGCTCGTTGATGCAGACGCGCGGCGGCATCGATGCGATGAACGCGATGGTGCGGCCCAGATCTTCCGATTGTAGCATCTTGGCCTGCTCCGCCTCGCTCGGCACCACCGGACGCAGCTTCAGGATGGGAGTAGCCACCTCGCCCGGCATCAGGCAGCAGGCGCGCAGGCCGTTAACGCATTCGTCCATGTTGAAGGAATGAGTCAGCGCCAGCACCGCATGCTTGGTGGTGGTGTAGGCCGGGCCCGGCATCTTCGAGACGTGGCGGCCGGCCCAGGACGAGACGTTGATGATCGAGCCATCCTGCTGCTTGCGCATCGTGGGCAACACTGCGCGCATGCAATACAGCACGCCGTTGAGGTTGACCTGGACGAGCTTGTCCCAGCCCTCCAGTTCCATGTCCTTCCAGCTCCGCTTGGGGACATTGATACCGGCATTGTTCACGAGCAGGTCGATGCGGCCGTGCTTCGCGACGATTTGGTCGGCCGCCTTCTGGGCTTCGGCGGCGTTGGACACATCCAGCGCAATGGCCTCGGCCGCCCCGCCTGCCTTGGCAATCCTGGCAACCACGGTATCCAGGGCGTCCTTGCGGCGGCCCGAGACCACGACTATCCAGCCGTCGGCCGCGAGCGCCTCGGCGCCGGCCTCCCCGATCCCGCTGCCGCCGCCCGTCACCCAGGCCACGCGTTTCCCGTTTTTGGTCATGCAAACTGTCTCCGTTGCTTCATTGGGGCGGTTTTTGCTAATCCAGCCCTCGGTTTTGACCGGCCTTGTTTGCCTTGCGGTCGAGGAAATCTTGCATGAACCAAGCTGCCAACGCCAACCTGTTTTCCCGCCTCTTCGACGGTCTGGACGATCCCAAACGCCTCGCGGTCGAGACGCAGGACGGCGGCCGTATCAGCTATGGCGATCTGATCGCGCGGGCCGGGCAGATGGCGAATGTGCTGGTCGCGCGCGGCGTGAAGCCCGGCGACCGCGTCGCGGTGCAGGTGGAAAAATCGGTCGCCAATATCGTGCTGTATCTCGCCACTGTGCGGGCCGGCGCCGTCTATTTGCCGCTGAACACGGCCTATACGTTGAACGAGCTCGATTACTTCATCGGCGACGCCGAGCCGTCGCTGGTGGTCTGCGATCCCTCCAAGGCCGACGGCCTCGCCCCGATCGCCGCCAAGGTGAAGGCCAAGGTCGAAACGCTCGGGCCTGACGGCAAGGGCTCGCTGACGGAAGCCGCCGACAAGGCCAGCAACGAATTCGCGACCGTCTCACGGGCAAACGACGATCTCGCCGCGATCCTCTACACATCGGGCACCACCGGCCGCTCCAAGGGCGCGATGCTGACGCACGACAATCTCGCGTCGAACTCGCTCTCGCTCGTCGGCTACTGGCGCTTCACCGACAAGGACGTGCTGATCCACGCGCTGCCGATCTACCATACGCACGGCCTGTTCGTGGCGACCAACGTGACGCTGTTTTCGCGGGCGTCGATGATCTTCCTGCCGAAGCTCGACCCTGATCTCATCATCAAGCTGATGGCGCGCGCCACGGTGCTGATGGGCGTGCCAACCTTCTACACGCGGCTGCTCCAGAACTCCGCGCTGTCGCGCGAGACCACAAAGCACATGCGGCTGTTCATCTCGGGCTCCGCGCCGCTGCTCGCCGAAACCCATCGCGAATGGTCGGCGCGCACGGGACATGCGGTGCTCGAGCGCTACGGCATGACCGAGACCAACATGAACACGTCGAACCCGTATGACGGCGAGCGCGTGCCCGGCGCGGTCGGCTTTCCCCTCCCCGGCGTGTCCGTGCGGGTGACCGAGCCCGAGACCGGCAAGGAGCTGCCGCGCGACGAGATCGGCATGATCGAGGTGAAGGGCCCGAACGTCTTTAGGGGTTATTGGCGCATGCCGGAGAAGACCAAGTCCGAATTTCGGCCCGACGGCTTCTTCATTACCGGCGACCTCGGCAAGATCGACGACAAGGGCTACGTCCACATTCTCGGCCGCGGCAAGGATCTCGTGATCTCCGGCGGCTTCAACGTCTACCCCAAGGAAATCGAAAGTGAGCTCGACGCCATGCCCGGCGTGGTCGAGTCCGCCGTGATCGGCGTGCCGCATGCCGATTTCGGCGAGGGCGTCACGGCGGTTCTGGTCTGCAACGAGGGCGCCGACGTCACCGAAGCCGCGGTGCTGAAGGCGCTCGACGGAAGGCTGGCAAAGTTCAAGATGCCCAAGCGCGTCTTCGTCGTGGACGAATTGCCGCGGAATACGATGGGCAAGGTGCAGAAGAACGTGCTGCGGGATACCTACAAGGATATTTACGCGAAGAAATAGAGAGCTCAATCGCTCCGGGGGTGGGGGACATGAACCGAGAGCAAGCTAAAAAAGATACACAAGCACCTGCTTGATGCCGCAGCAGCATTCCGGCGAGTTGAGGCCGCGATCGTCGATGTTGGCGACGACGGCAGAAAGCTGTTGGCAGAACCGCTTATAACGGCGGTTTTCCATTTGCAGTTCAAGCTTCTGCGACTGATCTACAAAAGATATCCGGACCTTGAGCCACCAGGCCCGCCTCCCACAATCGACAGCACGCTCCGATGGGAGAATGTTTTTCTTCCATCGTCTGTGCTGGAGACTGATTTGGATCGCGTCATTTTCTCTGTCATGAAGCCACGATGGCAGAAGGTCGCGATGGTTCTGTACTGCGCGGTTGAGAAGGTCGAAAAGGAAGAAGCGCTAGCGGCTCCTGTCGACTTTGAGGTCTTTGCGGCCCGCATTCAGGCGTTGGTCGAGGCCGATCTTCTGGAAGCGCAAGGCAATCTTCAAATGTGGGGCCGCAGCGAAGTGAGATTGAAGGACCGATCCGTCAACTAGCACGCAATCCGTAGGGTGGGTTAGCCGAAGGCGTAACCCACCGCTTTAGTCTCCGCGATGCGAGAAGTGGTGGGTTACGCTGCGCTAACCCACCCTACGAAGTCAGGCCTACTGCCCGCCCACCAAGCTCATCACGAACCGGCTGCCGACGATAAAGAGATAACACCCGAACGCCACCTCCAGCGTTCGCTTCGACATCGCATGCGCGGCCCTCACACCGAGTGGCGCTGTCACAAGGCTCATCGGCATCACCAGCACGGCGCCGATCAGCGAGACGTAACCCAGCGCGAACGGGATTTGCAGCGCTGCGACGGCCGGATAGGTCGCAGCCGCCGGCCAGCCGGCATAGATGTAGCCGAGCGCGCCGGGGATCGAGATCAGGACCGCGAGTGCCGACGAGGTCGCCACTGCCTGGTGGATGGGCCGGCCGTAGAACGTCATCAGCAGGTTCGAGAACAAGCCGCCGCCGATGCCCATCAGCGTCGAGAGGATACCGACGCAGAAGCCGTAGACGCGCATCAGCGGGCCTTTGGGCAGATCGTCGCCGAACTTCCAACCCTCGCGCGCGAAGATGAGACGCGCCGACGCGGAATAGGCGACGCAGACGAACACGATCTTGAACAGCTTCTCCGGCGCGTAACGCGCGATGACGCTGCCGGCGACGACGCCAATCACGATCGGCAGCCACCACACGCGCAGGATCGACATGTCGACGGCGCCGCGCTTGTAGTGCGCCTGGAACGAACGGATCGAGGTCGGAATGATCACCGCGAGCGAGGTGCCGATGCAGAGCGGCATGCGCACTTCGAGCGGCACGCCGGCGATGCGGAAGCATTCGTAAAACACCGGCACGAGAATCGCGCCGCCGCCAATGCCGAACACGCCGGCCAGGAATCCCGAGAGCGCGCCGGTTGCGATCAGCAACAGCGCGAGCTCGACGATCTCCTTGATATCAAGACCTGCAATCACCCCTGACCTGCCCCGGCGACTGGTCGCAACTTCTCCGAAACACGCGTTCGGAAAGCTGCGTGCGGAGCTTTAGGCGATCTGATTCTCGCGGTCGACACGCCACGTCTTGCGGCTGGGGTGGAATGCAAGGTGCGCATATCCGGACAGGGGGCAAACCGGGCCGGGGCGGGAGCGGATTGGTGCCGCCCAAATGGCGTTATCGGCTCAAAAGACCGGCCCCAGGCAGGTTTGGACGGCATGGTCCGTTTAGAGGCGTTCCAATAGCAATTTCAACGCGCATCGGTCCCTTCAGAACAAATGAATCTATACTCTGTTTTTCGTTGGCGGACAGAAGTGCTGGTATACCAAGCCACTGATTGGCCTTGCATCATCAACGCTCTAGAGCTGAACCGCGGTTCGATTTATGGCGATTTGGTGATTGCGCAGGCGAAATCGACTCCGTAAATAGAGCCGACCTTTCGCGATCCCCGCGTGCCCCCTGCTGGGCCGCAATAAACATCAAAAGCCCATGACCGCACGGATCGAACGACCGCTTTCCCCCCACATGCAAGTCTACCGCTGGACGCTGACGATGGCGCTGTCCATCGTCCATCGCGCCACCGGTATCGCGCTCTACGTCGGAACCCTGCTGCTGGCCTGGTGG
This sequence comes from Bradyrhizobium sp. 613_E4_N2_2, assembly GCF_052075995.1. Classification (NCBI taxonomy): domain Bacteria; kingdom Pseudomonadati; phylum Pseudomonadota; class Alphaproteobacteria; order Hyphomicrobiales; family Nitrobacteraceae; genus Bradyrhizobium; species Bradyrhizobium sp. 613_E4_N2_2. The sequence continues at coordinate 382,267 of NZ_CP197234.1, read as the reverse complement.
CTGATCGCGGCGGCTTCCGGCCCCGCCGCCTATTCCCACGTCCAGGCCTTCACCGGCAGCATCATCGGCCGGCTGATCGTGTTCGGCTACACTTGGGCGCTGATGCACCATATGCTGAGCGGTATCCGGCACTTCGTGTGGGACCTCGGCTACGGCTTCAAGGCCAATGAGCGCGAAGCCCTGACCTGGGGCGCGCTGATCGGCGGCATCGTGCTCACGGTCCTGATCTGGATCATCGCCTATGCGATCGGAGGCGGACGATGAGCGCGACCGATACGCCCAAGCGCAGCATGCGCACCCCGCTCGGCCGCGTCCGCAATCTCGGCGCGGCGCATTCGGGTACGTCCGATTTCTGGCGCCAGCGCATCACCGCCGTCGCCATGACGCTGCTGATGATCCCGGTGCTCGTGATCATCATGATGCTGCTCGGCCGCAATCAGGCCGGCGCCGCGCAGATCCTCGGCTCGCTGCCGATCGCGGTGATCCTGCTGCTCTTCATCGCCGCCAGCGCCTGGCACATGAAGATCGGCATGCAGGTCGTGATCGAGGACTACGTCCACAACGAGAAGCTGAAGCTCATCTCGATCATGCTCAACAATTTCTTCTCGATCGCCGTGGCGCTCGCCTCGACCTACGCGATCCTCAAGCTTTCATCCGGAGTGTAACCCATGGCCACAGCGACGAATGGCAAGGGCAACGGCGCTCCCGCCACCAACGGCAAAGCCTATCCGATCGAAGACCACACCTATGACGTCGTCGTGGTTGGCGCCGGCGGCGCGGGCCTGCGCGCCGTGGTCGGCTGCAGCGAAGCCGGTCTGCGCACCGCATGCATCACCAAAGTGTTTCCGACCCGCTCGCATACGGTCGCAGCCCAGGGCGGCATCTCGGCTTCGCTCGGCAACATGCACAAGGACGACTGGCGCTGGCACATGTACGACACCGTGAAGGGGTCGGACTGGCTCGGTGACCAGGACGCGATCGAATACATGGTGCGCAACGCGCCCGAGGCCGTCTACGAACTCGAGCATTGGGGCGTGCCGTTCTCGCGCACCGAGGACGGCAAGATCTACCAGCGCCCGTTCGGCGGCATGACCATGGACTACGGCAAGGGCCAGGCGCAGCGCACCTGCGCCGCCGCCGACCGCACCGGCCACGCCATGCTGCACACGATGTATGGCCAGTCGCTGCGCCACGCGGCCGAGTTCTTCATCGAGTTCTTCGCCATCGACCTGATCATGGACGACCAGGGCACCTGCCGCGGCGTCATCGCGCTCAAGTTGGATGACGGCACGCTGCACCGCTTCCGCGCCCAGACCGTGATCCTGGCGACCGGCGGCTACGGCCGCGCCTACGCCTCCTGCACCTCGGCGCACACCTGCACGGGCGACGGCGGCGGCATGGTGCTGCGCGCCGGCCTGCCGATGCAGGACATGGAGTTCGTGCAGTTCCACCCGACCGGCATTTACGGCTCGGGCTGTCTCGTCACCGAAGGCGCGCGCGGCGAAGGCGGCTATCTCGTCAATTCCGAGGGCGAGCGCTTCATGGAGCGCTATGCGCCGTCCGCGAAGGACCTCGCCTCGCGCGACGTCGTCTCGCGCGCGATGACCATCGAGATCCGCGAAGGCCGCGGCGTCGGCAAGAAGAAGGACCACATCTTCCTGCATCTCGACCATCTCGATCCCGCGGTGCTGGCCGAGCGCCTGCCGGGCATCTCCGAATCCGCAAAAATCTTCGCCAATGTCGACGTGACGCGCGAGCCGATCCCGATCGTGCCGACCGTGCACTACAACATGGGCGGCATCCCCACGAACTATCATGGCGAAGTGCTGACCAAGAGGGACGGCGACGACAACGCCGTCATCCCCGGCCTGATGGCGATCGGCGAAGCGGCTTGCGTCTCCGTGCACGGCGCCAATCGCCTCGGCTCCAACTCGCTGATCGACCTCGTGGTGTTCGGCCGCGCCGCCGCTTTGCGTCTTGCCGAAAAGCTCACGCCCAACGCCAAGCAGCCGGAGCTGCCGGCGAACTCGTCCGAACTCGCGCTCGGCCGCCTCGACCATTACCGCTACGCCTCCGGCGGCACGCCGACCGCGAAGCTGCGCGAAGGCATGCAGCACGTGATGCAGAACAATTGCGCGGTGTTCCGCACCGGCGACATCCTGAGCGAAGGCCAGAACCTGATCGAGAAGGTCCACAGCGGCATCACCGACATCGCCGTGTCCGACCGCTCGCTGGTGTGGAATTCCGACCTGATCGAGACGCTCGAGTTCGACAATCTGATCTCGCAGGCGGTGGTGACGATGGACTCCGCCGCCAACCGCACAGAGAGCCGCGGCGCCCACGCCCGCGAGGATTTCTCCGCGCGCGACGACAAGAACTGGATGAAGCACACGCTGGCCTGGCTCGACGACAAGGGCAAGGTCAAGATCGAGTACCGCCCCGTTCACGACTACACCATGACCAACGACGTGCAGTACATCCCGCCCAAGGCGCGCGTGTACTGAGCGAACAGCGAAGGCCTTAATCGAAATGGTTGAATTCGCACTTCCGAAGAACTCCAAGATATCAGGCGGCAAGACCTGGCCGAAGCCGGCGGGCGCGACAGACGTTCGCGAATTCCGCGTCTATCGCTGGAATCCGGACGACGGCAAGAATCCGAGCGTCGACACCTATTACGTCGACACCCATGATTGCGGTCCGATGGTGTTGGACGGCCTGATCTGGATCAAGAACAACATCGACCCGTCGCTGACCTTCCGCCGCTCCTGCCGTGAAGGCGTCTGCGGCTCCTGCGCGATGAACATCGACGGCCAGAACACGCTGGCCTGCACCCGCTCGATGCACGACGTCAAGGATGGCGCGGTCAAGATCAACCCGCTGCCGCACCAGCCGGTGGTGAAGGACCTCGTTCCCGATCTGACCAATTTCTACGCGCAGTACGCCTCCGTCGAGCCGTGGCTGAAGACGACCTCGCCGACGCCGCAGAAGGAATGGCGCCAGAGCCACGAGGATCGCGAGAAGCTCGACGGCCTCTACGAGTGCATCCTCTGCGCCTGCTGCTCGACCTCGTGCCCGAGCTATTGGTGGAACAGCGATCGCTATCTCGGCCCGGCCGCCCTGCTCCAGGCCAATCGCTGGGTGTCCGACTCCCGCGACGAGGCGACCGGCGAGCGCCTCGACAATCTCGAGGACCCGTTCCGCCTCTACCGCTGCCATACCATCATGAACTGCGCCAAGGCCTGCCCGAAGGGTCTCAACCCGGCCGAAGCCATCGCCGAGCTCAAGCTCAAGATGGTCGAGCGCCAGATCTAGGCCTCGTTCATGCTACGGCCCCCCGGCCGCGACGGCCGGGGCATTCTACGATCAACCTCAGTTTGAGTAGAATTTGCCATAGCCCGCACCACGCGCGAACGTCCGGACTACAACCTCCGGTTCCATCGACAAGCCACTTCCTTCCCAGCGGGAATTTCAAGTAAGCTCTCCGGTCAGGGACCGGAGCGACTGTGCAGGGTGCGCAACGCAACTCGCTGAGACTGTTGCAGTGGATGATGGCGGCATCCCTGGCGCTGCCGATTGCACTGTTCGTCTTCACCTCCACGATCTCCTACACATCGACAAAGGACATCGCCGACCGCGAGATCGAGCGCACGCTCGATGTCGCCCATGAGCACGCGCTCAAGGTGTTCGAGACCATCGACCGCAGCTTGGCCGAGCTCAACGAGGTCGTGCGCGGCCTCCCCGACGAGGTCATCCGCTCGCGCGAACCGGCGCTGCACCGCCGCCTGAAACGGCTGACCGATGCGCTGCCGCAGCTCAAATCGGCCTGGATCTTCGACGCGAACGGGAAATCGCTGGTCAACAGTCTCGCCTCGCCACCGCAGGATCTGAGTTTTGCGGACCGCGATTACTTCTACGCCCATGTCGACCAGAACATTGGCACGTTCGTCGGCGCGGCCCTGACGCCGCGTCCGCCCTATCAGGGAGCACGCTTCTTCGGCATGAGCCGGCGCCGCGAAGCCGACGATGGCAGCTTCATCGGCGTCATCCAGGCCTCCGTCCTGCCGGAATATTTCGAGAGCTTTTATGCCAGGATCGGCTCCGATCCCGGCAGCTTCTTCGCCATGGGACGCACGGACGGCGTGGTGCTGACCCATTTTCCCCGGCTCGACCGCGACTTCCGGCTCGATCCGACCGGGCCGGTCGGGCAGCAGATCGCCGCTCACCCCGAGCACGGACTCATCACCATCGCCTGGCCCTCGGACGGAATCGAGCGGCGCGTCGGCTACAGGCGCGTCGCCGAATATCCGATCTATGTCAGCGCCGGGCTCGAGACCTCGGCGATCCGCGCGCGCTGGCTCGCCACCATGGGCCAGCATCTGGTGTTCGGCATTCCCGCGACGGCCCTGCTGTTTCTGCTGCTTGCGCTCGCGTTCCGGCGCACCCAGCATCTCCACGCCGAGGCCACGGCGCGACGCGAGGCCGAGGAGGCGCTCAAGCACAGCCAGCGGCTGGAAGCGCTCGGCCAGCTCACCGGTGGTGTCGCGCACGACTTCAACAATCTCCTCACCGTGATCCGCGCCTCGGTCGACCTGTTGAACCGGCCGCAGCTGAGCGAGGAGCGGCGGCAGCGCTACATCAATGCCATCGCGGACGCGGTCGCGCGCGCCGCCAAGCTGACCTCGCAGCTGCTGGCGTTCGCGCGGCGCCAGACCCTGAAACCGGAAGTGTTCGACGTCGGGGAGCGGATGCAGTCGCTGCACGACATGCTCGCCACGCTGCTCGGGCCGGCGATCGAGATCGGAATCCGGCTGCCGACCGAGCCCTGCCTCGTCAAGGCCGATGCCGGCCAGTTCGAGACGGCGCTGATCAACATGGCGACCAATGCGCGCGACGCCATGCAGGGCAAAGGCAGGATCACCTTCGCCGTGCAGGCGGCGGCGACCATACCCGATACATTGGTGCACGTTTCGGGCAGCCATGATCTTGCAGGCGGCGATGGTTTCGTCAGTGTCGCCGTCAGCGACACCGGCATCGGCATTCCCGCCGCACGATTGGGCCGCATCTTCGAGCCGTTCTTCACCACCAAGCAGGTCGGCCAGGGCACCGGTCTCGGCCTGTCGCAGGTGTTCGGCTTCGCCCGGCAATCCGGCGGCGAGGTGACCGTCGAGAGCGAGGTCGGCCAGGGCAGCACCTTCTCACTCTATCTGCCGCGCGTGCCGGCAGACCTGCTGCCGCAGCGGCTGGCGCCCAACACCGCACCGGCAGTGGCCGGCAGCGGCATGTCGGTGCTGTTGGTCGAGGACAATATCGAGCTCGCCAATTTCGCGGCCGACGGCCTCACCGAGCTCGGTTACAGCATCACTTTGGTGGACAACGCCACCGACGCGCTTGCCGAGCTCACCGTGGACACAGATCGCTTCGACGTCGTGTTCTCCGACGTGGTGATGCCCGGGATGACCGGGCTCGATCTGGCGCAGGCGATCCGCGAGCGCGGCATCCGCGTGCCGATCGTGCTGACCACCGGCTACAGTCAGGCCCTGTCACAAGATGGCGCCGCCGGCTTCGATCTCGTGCAAAAGCCCTATTCGATCGAGGAATTGTCGCGGGTTCTCCATCGGGCCGCGAGGCTCCGGCCGGTCCGCGACGGCGCCGCCGAGTGAGGGCGGCACGGAACCAATGGGAACCGATTGATTTGGTTCGCGTTATCCGCTCATGCACAAGCCGGCCGCAAAGCGCGAACAGGGCAGGAAGCCCCCCATTGTCGAGATCAAGGGCGAGAACGGCGACGAGGTCACGCCGCCGCCCCCGGAGGTTATTGAGCCCGATCCTGCACTCTCGCCCGAGGAGGCCGAGCAGGCTCGCAAGGACTATCTGCTGACGCGCTTCTGGATCAGCGCACGCGGCTTCTGGGGCCACAACGGCGACCGGCTGGCGTGGCTCTACTCGATCGGCCTCGTCGTGCTGATCGTCCTCACCGTCGGCTTCCAGTACGGCATCAATGTCTGGAATCGCGCGATCTTCGACGCCATCGAGAAGCGCGAGGCGACCACCGTCTTCCATCTCACGGCGGTGTTCTTCCCGCTCGCGATCGGCAGCATCGTGCTCGGCGTCGCGCAGGTGTTCGCGCGAATGGGAATTCAGCGCCGCTGGCGCGCCTGGCTCACGGCAAGCGTGCTGACGCGCTGGCTGGCCAATGGGCGCTATTATCAGCTCAATCTGGTCGGCGGCGATCACAAGAACCCGGAATACCGCATCGCCGAGGATCTGCGCATCGCGACCGATTCCCCGGTCGATTTCCTCGCCGGCGTGACATCGGCGCTGTTGTCGGCGGTCACGTTCATCATCGTGCTCTGGACCATCGGCGGCGCGCTCACGGTTACGCTTGCGGGATCGACCATGACCATCCCCGGCTTCCTCGTCATCGCCGCGATCCTTTACGCCGCGATCGCCTCCGGTTCGATCCTGGTGATCGGCCGGCGCTTCGTGCAGGTCTCCGAGGACAAGAACCAGGCCGAGGCCGACTTCCGCTACACGCTGACGCGCGTGCGCGAGAACGGCGAGAGCATCGCGCTGCTCGGCGGCGAGGAGGAGGAGCGCGGCGGCATCGACCGCAATTTCACCAACGTGCTGCGGCAGTGGGCGCGTTTGGCCGGCCAGCACATGCGCACAACGCTGGTCTCGCAGGGCTCGAGCCTTGTTGCGCCCGTGGTCCCTCTCCTGCTCTGCGCGCCAAAATTCCTCGACGGCAGCATGACGCTCGGACAGGTGATGCAGGCGGCCTCCGCCTTCACCATCGTGCAGAGCGCGTTCGGCTGGCTCGTCGATAATTATCCGCGGCTCGCCGACTGGAACGCTTGCGCGCGCCGCATCGCCTCGCTGATGATGTCGCTCGACGGCCTCGAGCGCGCCGAGCAGGGCGACGGCCTCGGCCGCATCAAGCGCGGCGAGACCGGCAACGAGGCCATGCTGGAGATGAAGGATCTCTCCGTCACGCTCGACGACGGCACGGCCGTGGTCGGCGAGACCGAGGTGGTGATCGAGCCGGGCGAGCGGCTGCTCGTCGCCGGGGAATCCGGCACCGGCAAGAGCACGCTGGTGCGCGCCATCGCGGGGCTCTGGCCATGGGGCGGCGGCAGCGTCAATTTCCATCCCGACCGGCGCCTGTTCATGCTGCCGCAGCGGCCTTACGTGCCGTCCGGCAGCTTGCGCCGCGCGGTCGCCTATCCCGGTGCCGAGGACGACTGGACCGTCGAGGAGATCGGTGAAGCCCTGCACAAGGTCGGCCTCGACCACCTCAAGGAGAAGATCGAGGAAGAGGGGCCGTGGGACCAGACGCTGTCTGGCGGCGAGAAGCAGCGCCTCGCCTTCGCGCGGCTGCTGCTGCACAACCCCGACATCGTCGTGCTCGATGAAGCCACCTCCGCGCTCGACGAGAAAAGCCAGGACAAGATGATGCAGATGGTCACCGACGAGTTGCCGAAGGCGACCATCGTCAGTGTCGCCCATCGCGTCGAGCTGGAAGCCTTCCACAGCCGCAAGATCGTGCTGGAACGCCGGAAGGGCGGCGCCAAGCTCGTCAGCGATATCGACCTGATCCCGCGCAAGGGCAAGCGCAAGCTGCTCGGGCGATTCCTGAGGCAGCGCAAGGCCGCGCCAAAAAAGGCGGCGTGACACGCTGTCGTCCCGGGGCGCGCGAAGCGCGAGCCCGGGACCCATAGCCACAAGATTGAGTTTGGCGAGGACTCGTAGTTACCAGTCCATGTCATAACTTCTCCCTGGGGTTATGGGTCCCGGGCTCGCTTCGCGCCCCGGGACGACACCGGTGATGGAGCGTTGGAGTCCTCATCAAAACCGGCTATGCATGCGCCGCCTGCAACGAGGACCACCTGCTTGACGCCCGACAACGCCCCTTCGTCCGCGCCGTTTGGCGCGTTTGCGCCGAACGCGGCGCAGGCTGCGATCATCCGCCTTGCGCAACAGTCGGGGCTGAAGCGCGGTGCGTTCCGCCCGTGGATGTCGCGGCTGGTCAACCTGATACGCGGCGGGCCGATCGATGTGCAGTACCAGGGCGCCTCGTTCCGCTTCTATCACCAGGGCAGCGCGACCGAGCGCGGTGCGCTGTTCAATCCCGATTACAATCTCGACGAGCTCGACTTCCTGCGCCGGCACACCCCGGCAGGCGGCGTGTTCGTCGACGTCGGCGCCAATGTCGGCACCTTTGCCCTGGTGATGGCGCAGCAGGTCGGCACCAATGGCAAGGTGGTCGCGATCGAACCGCATCCGATGACGTTTGGACGGCTTTCGTTCAATCACGCCGCGTCGAAGACGACGCAGGTGCGCCTGGTGCAGGCTGCCGCCGGTGACAGCGACGGTGAGCTCATGATCGAGAGCGGCGGCGGCAATCTCGGCGCTACGCACGTCGTCCCCGGCACGGCCAGCGCGGAGGCCATCAAGGTGCCGTCGCTGCGGCTGACACGCATTCTGGACGAGGCCGGCGTCGGCCAAGTCGATTCGCTCAAGATCGACGTCGAGGGGTTTGAGGACCGCGTGCTGATCGGCTTCTTCCGCGACGCGCCGCAATCGCTGTGGCCGCGCGCGGTGGTGATCGAGCATCTGTCACAAAACGAATGGCAGCAGGATTGTATCGCTGACATGGTCGCGCGCGGCTTTGCGATCGCGCGCAAGACACGGAGCAATACGTTCCTGTCGCGCTAACCGTGAGCAAGGGAGATTTGCGATGATCGACCATTTGGGTTTTTCGGTCTCCGACTATGAGCGCGCGAAAGCGTTCTACGCCAAGGCGCTGGCACCGCTCGATTACAGCCTGATCATGGAAGTGACGGCGGAGCAGACCGGCCACGCTCCGGCCGCAGGGTTCGGCGCCAACGGCAAGCCGGACCTCTGGTTCGGTGCCGAAGGCGCGATGAACAAGCCGGTGCATATCGCGATTCTCGCCAAGGACCGCGCCACGGTCGATGCCTTCTACAAGGCAGCGATTGCCGCCGGCGGTCGCGACAATGGCGCGCCCGGTATCCGTCCGCATTATCATGCGAACTATTACGGCGCGTTCGTGCTCGACCCTGACGGACACAACATCGAGGCCGTTTGCCACGCGCCGGAATAGCGCGCGTTCAGGCACGACACGACAAGGAACATCGGCGCGGCATCATCGTTGTCATTCTCCAGACAACTGATCTCGATGATGCCGATGCCGATCGAACCGCCCGAGATTCCGCCGGCAACACCGGGCACCCCCACCGAGCCGCCGCCTGGAATTCCGCCGGGCAATCCGCAGCCTGAAATTGCGCCGCCGGTGCGCGAGCCCGGCGAATCACCGCGGCCCGACGAACTGCCGGGCCACGTGCCGGAAGAGATTCCATCGCGCGGACCGAACGGACCGCTCACGCCGAATCCCGCGACGGATGCAAGTTCGCTGCGCGATCACATGTGAGGCGAAGCATCACATGTGAGGCAATTGCAACCTGCGTCTGAATGCGCAATGAACGTCACCATAGTGAGGTGATTTGCGTGCAGAAATAAATCGGGCCGCGACCTCTTCGCCCGCCACATTCCGGCCTAACGCGTAGCCGTTCATCCCGACACTTCGTCAAAGAACCTTCCGGGGAAGTTCACCATCATGACCAACCTTCGTTTCGTGCTGCTTGCAACGACGGCTCTGACCGCGATGCAATTCGCAAGCTCCGCATCGCATGCGCAAAGCGCGCCACCGCTCGTGGTCGCGCAGGCGCAGACACCACCACCAGAGACCGACAAATCGAAGCAGCCTCCGAAGGAAGCACCGAAGGGACCGCCGCCTGGCGCACGTCCTGCCGCACCACCTCCTCCTGCCGCGGCACCGCCCGCAGCTCCTGCGCGCCCCACGGCGCCGCCGCCTGCGGCTGCACCTCCGCATCCTCCCGCTCCGCCGCCGCCGGCTGCCGCGCCGTCGCGCCCGACTCCACCACCGCCTCCTCCGCCTGCGGCACGTCCGGCACCTCCGCCTCCGCCGCCACCCCCACCGCCGGCAGCTCCCAAGCAGCCGTCGCCGCCTCCAGCTGCGGCACCCCAGCAGCATGCGCCTGCGCCAACTCCGCCGCCCCCGGCCGCGCAGCCGCACACGCCGACACCGCCTCCCGCCGCAGCTCCGCCTGCCGCGCGTCCCGCTCCGACTCCGCCGGCAGCAGCAACGCCGCCCGCAGCAGCACCCGCACGTCCGGCGCCGGCACCTGCGGCTGCGCCGTCGCCTTCACCGGCCGCGCCTGCGGCCCGCCCTGGCGCGGCTGCACCGACCGCCACGCCTACTCCGACGGCAACACCTGCGCCGACGGCAACGCCGGCACCGGGCGCCACGCCCGGCGCAACGCCGACTGGACGCCCGGGCACCCCGCCGCCCGGCGGACGTCCCGGCACGCCTCCGGCTGCAGGATCACCGACACCGGCTCCCGGTGCCGCGCCCGCTCCAACGGCCACGCCGGCCCCCGGTGGCGCTCCGACGCCGCTGCCCGGCCGTCCCGGTGCAGGACCGACGCCCGCCCCCGGCACAGCTCCCGCAGCGACGCCGACCCCTGGTCAACAGGGCGGAACGCCTCCTGCTGGCGCGCCCGCAGCCGGAACTCCGGCTGCGCCGCCCCAGGCCGGCGGCCTCCCGCCGCGGCCCGCGGCGCCCGCCGGTGCCGCTGCGCCGAGCACAGTCCCGGGCTCGGCGGCCGCAACGCCGCCGCCCAACCGGGCGCAATTCGCTCCGCCGACGGTTACGCCTGCCTTCCAGGCAAGGCCGACAGTCGTCGCACCGCTGCCACCTCCGCCGCGCCCGCCGCAGCGTGACCTGACACCGCTCGCGATCGGTGCGGGCGTGGTGGCCGGTGCCGTGATCGGAGCCACCATTGCCGACCTGCACAACCAGCGACGCGAGGCCATCGAAGGCGGCCGCACCGTCTACACCGAACCGGATCGCATCATCATCCGCGATCCGGGCGGGCAGGCCTACGTCCGCGGCAACGACCTCTATCGCTTCCGCTATGGCGCCCGCGACATCCGCACCGACACCGTCGGCGACGAGACCCGCACGGTCGTGATCCGTCCTGATGGCAGCGAGGTCATCACCGTGGTCGGCCCGGACGGTTCGTTGCTGCGGCGAATCCGCAGGGACCCCGGCGGGCGCGAGATCATCATCATCGACAACAGCTACCGCGATCCGCGGTCGGTCGGCGGCTTCTATGTCGATGCGCCGCCGCCGGTCGTGAACATTCCCTACGATCGCTACATCGTCGACGCCGAGGAAGCATCGCCGGACGTGATCTACCAGACCATGGAGGCACCGCCGGTACAACGGATCGATCGGCGTTACACGCTCGACGAGATCCGCTACAGCCCCAATGTTCGCATGCAGATGCCGAGCATCGACGTCAACACGATCACCTTCGAGACGGGCTCGTGGACCATCCCGCCGGACCAGGCGGCCCGGCTGCAGGGGATCGCCGACGGTCTCAACCGTGCGATCCAGCGCAACCCGCGTGCGGTGTTCCTGATCGAGGGACACACCGACGCGGTCGGCAACGAGGTCGACAATCTGTCATTGTCGGATCGCCGTGCGCAGTCCGCGGCCGAATTGCTGACCCAGCAGTTCGGGGTGCCTGCGGAGAATCTGACCTCGCAGGGCTATGGCGAGCAGTATCTGAAGGAGCAGACGCAAGGACCGAGCCTGATCAACCGGCGCGTCACCGTCCGCAACATCACGCCGCTGCTCAACGGTGGCCAGGCCTCGCTGCCGCCGCCCCCGCCCGGCACTGCGCCGCCGCGCTGAGGCGAAGCACAAATGCAAAATGGCCGGGAGCAATCCCGGCCATTTTTGTTTGGATCAGGCGCCCGCTGCCTGAAGCGGCACGCAGGCAGCGCAGATGGCTGCGGCATGCCTGTGATCGGTGCCGCAGCAGCCGCCGAGCAGTTGCATGCGCGGGAATGCCCGCCTGAGCGCCACATAACGGCGGCCGAGATCGGCGGGATCGCCGCTGTCGAGCGCCTCGGACTCATTGAGCTCGGCATGACTCTTGGCCGACGCATTGGCCCTGACGCCATGAATGCGTTCGACCCATGGCTCGCCAGCTTCGAGGGCACTCTCGAAATGGGTCGGATGAGCGCAGTTGATCAGGAAATATTCGCAGGCGCTTTCCGTTGCACGATCGACGATTTCGATCGCCTCCCGCAGGGTCTCTCCCCGGACCAGGCAGCCGTCAGTTTCGACCGTGAAGGAGATGGCAACCGGGATCGCGTGCATCTTTGCAGCACGCACCACGCCGATGGCTTCATTGATGCTGTTCAGCGTGAACGCGGTGACCATGTCGGCGCCGGCCTCGGCGAAGGAGGCGATCTGGGACGAATGATAGTCCATCGCCTCCGTCGCATCCATGTTGCCGGCCTTGTAGCCGTCGCCCCGCGGACCGATCGCACCGTTGATCACACAGGGCAGGCCGGAGGCCTCCCATGTGCCGCGCAATTCCTCAAGAAAACGAATTGCCCGCATGTTGATGGCCCTGAGCGCGTCCATATCGTAGCCGAGCTTGACACCCCAATCAGGATTGGCGCGCCAGGTCGGACTGTCGAGCACGAAGCCGAGCCCATGCTGACGCGCGATCGCAAGATAGGCCTCGTAATACTGCCTCAGATGCGAGCGGCCGGCCTCGCTCTCGAGCAACACGAAGGCAGCGAAGTGAGGAAGCTCCAGACCTTTGTGAAAGATCAGGGTGGTCTCCATGCCGCCGTCGGTCAGGAAGATGCCGCCGCGGCGCTGAGGCAGATTGTCTCTGTACTTCGCCATTGGTCGCTCCGTCGCTGCGAGGCCCCACTCATTCGGTCGTTTCAACCTCCTTCCGGTCTCATGCGAGATGGTGCCGCATAATGTCGCGCGGTACGCGACGCTCCTACTGCGCTGCGGCGAGTCCAAGCGCATCGACCATCACGCGAAACACCTCGGTGTTGTCCATCGAGCCGTGCACGCGCTCGCTGCCCGGCCCGATCGCCGTCAGGATGACGTCTTCGCCCGAATGCACGCTGGCGCCGATCATCGCCGACAGATTGCCCGGGCGCAGCACCGCGCCGGGGACGTCCTTGTATTTGTCGTTGGCCTTGAAGGTCCCGTCGTCACCGGCCTTGACGGTCGGCTCGTTGGGATTGTCGAGTTTCGGCCGTAACGTCTCGTAGTGATCGGGCAGGCTGGCCGAGAAGATGGCGAGCCGGCGGCTCACATCAACGCGTGACGGATAGCCCTCCGCATCCGGCGCCGGATAATTGGGAAATCCGGCCTGTTCGTAGACGCCGACGCGCTCGCGCAAGGGAACGTTGGGCGTCGTGCCCATATCGTCATTCACCGTGCCGACAAGGCTGTTGGGATGATTGTGGTCCGCCAGGACCAGGATGAGGGTGTCGTCGCCGCGCGCCCGTGCCCATTCGCGCGTCTGGCGCACCGCGTTGTCGAGCATGATCGTGTCGTAGACCGCCCGCTCCATGTCGAGCAGGTGCGCATATTTGTCGATCAGTCCGGATTCGACCATCAGGAAGAAGCCGGTCTCGTTCTTCGAGAGGATGTTCAGCGCCGCCTGCACCTGTTCCGTCAAATCAGGCTGCTCGGGAAATTTCTTCACGCCGCCGCCTTTGAGGAATTTTCGGTCGAGCACGCCGTCCATGTTGCCGGTCGCGAACAGGCCGAGCAGCTTGCTTGTCTCCGGCTTTGCGGCAGAAGCGCCGAGCTCGCTCGCAGTCGTCGCGACCTGATAGCCTGCGTCGCGGAACTTCGCGATGCAGTCGGCCTCGTCCTTGCGTTTGGAGCCGGCCGCGGACTTCGGCAGAAAATTCGCGCTGCCACCGCCCATCAGCACGTCCGGCTTCGCCGCGAAGAACTGCTCGACGATCTCGTCATAGGCGGCGCGCCGGCGGGTGTGCGCAACCATCGCGGCCGGTGTTGCGTCTTCGATCTCGGTGTTGGTGACGACACCGATCGCCATGCCGTGCCGCCGCCTGGCAAGACTCGTGATGGTTTCGACGCGGGGATCGTCGAACGGGCTAGCGGTGCGGTCCGCATAGACGCCCAGGGCGTTGACGGCGCTCTTGTGACCGGTCGCATAGGCGCTGGCCGAGTTGGCGGAGTCCGTGATGATCGAGTCCGAACCGGCGGTTGCCACCAGCGCCATGTGGGGCATGTCGTCGATCGCGAGCTTGCCGCGGCTCTTGCCTTCCGCAATCCCCTTCGACAGGATTCGCGCCGCGACCCGATGCGCCGGCGACATGCCGTCGCCGATGAACAGGATGACGTTCTTCGCCTTGCGCGGACCCGTGTCGTAAACCGTCCATGCGACGCTGCGCTGCTGCGTGCCGTCGCTCACATCCACCGTGACGATGCCGGGCTTGGTCAGCGTGACATCGCGCAAAATCAGCGCCGACTGGTCCTTGCCGTCCTCGCGATCGATGAAGGTCCCGCTACGTCCGAACGCGACAGCATAGTCCGCGCCGTTCACGGTCACCTTCAGCCTGGCCGGATCGACCGGCCCGGGAAACTCGACCTTGAAGTCGAACCGGGCGCCGGCCAGGATCTCGGCACGATCGATCGGATAGATCGTCTGCGCCGACAGCGACGTTGTCCAACAGAGGACGATGAGTGAGGCGAGTGCCGATCCCTTGACCATGCGCGATGCTCCGCAATCCGTTCCCAACAGGAACGGAAAGCTAGCGATCGAGAATGACACCGTCATTAAGTCGCGCGTCGCCCGGTCGGGCGACAAAAGGCCTCAGCCCAAAAAGGCCTCAGCTCTTGTCGTTCTCCAGCCGGAAGATCTGCGAGCCTTCGCTGCCCGACAGCAGGCCGGTATCCGTGTAGAGCTTCAGCTTGGTACGGGTGTCCGCGATGTCGAGATTGCGCATGGTGAGCTGGCCGATGCGGTCGGCCGGCGTGAATGCTGCGTCTTCCACCTTCTCCATGCTGAGCCGCTCCGGCGCATAGGTGAGGTTCGGGCTCTCGGTGTTGAGGATCGAATAGTCGTTACCGCGGCGCAGCTCCAGCGTCACCTCGCCGGTCACGGCGCGCGCGACCCAGCGCTGCGCGGTCTCGCGCAGCATCAGCGCCTGCGAATCGAACCAGCGGCCCTGATAGAGCAAGCGGCCGAGGCGCATGCCGCTGATGCGGTACTGCTCGATGGTGTCCTCGTTGTGGATGCCGGTGACGAGGCGCTCATAAGCGATGTGCAGCAGCGCCATGCCGGGCGCCTCGTAGATGCCGCGGCTCTTCGCCTCGATGATGCGGTTCTCGATCTGGTCGCTCATGCCGAGGCCGTGACGGCCGCCGATCGCATTGGCCTCGAGGAACAGGGCGACGGGATCGCTGAAGGTCTGGCCGTTCAGCGCCGTGGGCTGGCCTTCCTCGAAACGCACGACGACCTTCTCGGCCTTGACGTTGCAGTCGTCACGCCAGAACGGCACGCCCATGATGGGGTTGACGATCTTGATGCCGCTGTCGAGGCTTTCGAGATCCTTCGCTTCGTGCGTGGC
This sequence comes from Bradyrhizobium sp. 613_E4_N2_2, assembly GCF_052075995.1. Classification (NCBI taxonomy): domain Bacteria; kingdom Pseudomonadati; phylum Pseudomonadota; class Alphaproteobacteria; order Hyphomicrobiales; family Nitrobacteraceae; genus Bradyrhizobium; species Bradyrhizobium sp. 613_E4_N2_2. The sequence continues at coordinate 366,733 of NZ_CP197234.1, read as the reverse complement.
GCCGAGCAGGTTGCTGTCGGTCGAGTACGCCTTCTCCGCGCTCATCTTGTAGGCAAAGCCCTGCGCGGTCATGAACGCCGACATTTCGGCGCGGCCGCCGAGCTCGTCGATGAACTGCTGATCGAGCCAGGGCTTGTAGATGCGCAAGGATGGATTGGTCAGCAGGCCGTAGCGGTAGAAGCGCTCGATGTCGTTGCCCTTGAAGGTCGAGCCGTCGCCCCAGATGTTGACGCCGTCCTCCTTCATCGCCGCGACCAGCATCGTGCCGGTGACGGCGCGCCCGAGCGGCGTGGTGTTGAAATAGGTGATGCCGCCGGTCGAGATGTGGAAGGCGCCCGACTGGATCGCGGCGATGCCCTCGTGGACGAGCTGCGTGCGGCAGTCGACGAGCACGGCCTTCTCGGCGCCGAACGCTTCCGCCTTGCGCGGGATCTCGTTGTAGTCGGCTTCATCGGGCTGGCCGAGATTGGCCGTGTAGGCGTAGCAGCGCGCGCCCTTCTGCTTCATCCAGAGCAGCGCCGCGCTGGTATCGAGACCGCCCGAAAACGCGATGCCGACTTTCTCACCCTTGGGCAGGCTTTTCAGGATCGTGGTCATGGGGCTTCCAATCGGGTCTCAAGGGGCTGATGGCGTTTGTGGGTTGACCGCGCGAATATCAAATTTCGCACGCCTCGGCACGCTTTTAATGGCTCAAATCGACGGCTCGGGGCCTGTCTTGCGGCCGAACAAGCGCTGGCGGAGCCGGTAGGCGGGCATGTTCAGCCGGGTCAGGGCGGCATCGACCGCCTCGTCCGAGAACCGGGTCCGCGGCCAGCGGTAAATCAGCGCGTAGGCGAACCAGATCACGACGAAGGTGACGAGGCCGGCGATCGAGACGTCCGTGAAGAAGTGGCCGCCGAAGGCCATCCGCAGCCCGCTGGTGACCATGCCGAACACAACCGCACCGGCATAGGCGAGCGGCCGCCATGCCGGCGGCGCCAGCGCAGCCGGCGCCAGCGTCCAGAACGCGGTCGCACCCTCGCCCGAGAAGAACGAGCAGTTGCGCGCGCAATCGCCGCGCGGATCCCACCACGGCACGAATTGCTGGTCGCCCGCAAACTCAGTCACCACCACTGGACGCGGCCGGCCCCAATAGGTCTTGAAGGTGAGATTGGTGAGGATGCCGGCCGACATGATGATGGTGACCAGCAGAAACACGATCGCGCGCCCCGATACCATCAGCGGCCGGTCGGGTCGGATCATCTTGACCACAAGCGCGACCAGCGGCGGCAGCACGAATGCCCAGGCGACCCACATGGCGGCGTCGCGCGCGACGCCCGCCCACTCATTCAGCTTGAGCGGAAACGTCTTCGTCTCGGGGTCGAAGAACAGTGCGGCGAGCTTGAGATCGAGCTCGGGATAGAGGCCGAAAACGACGCCGATCACGAGCCACAGCGCCAGGGCGATGAAGAGTCCAGTCCGGTTCATGGCGCGCGGTTTAGCGGAGTGGGGAGGAGATGAAAACCCCGGAAGCGGCGCGACTCATCGCGCATCCGGCCGCGAATTCGACGGCAGCGGCGGAGGCGGCTTGTGCGGGGGCGGCGGATTGCGCCAGGCGCCGGCGTTACGGCCGGCAATCAGCCAGTAGACCACGCCGGAGACGATGCCCGCGCCCGTCATGATCTCCAGATGCCGCCGCACGATGCCTTCGAACTGGAGCGTATCGGAGTGGAAGGGGATGAGGCCGAGATAGCAGGCTAGGCCAACTACGCCGCCACCCACGGCATAAGCGAGCGCGCTGCGGATATAGAGCGCTTCGGTGATCGCGACGATCACCGCCGCCGGAACCAGCGCAAAGCCCGAGACGAAGATGAAGCCGAAGCCGAGCAGAATGTCGATCGCGCCCTGGTCGACCGGACCGGCGCCGAGATCGGCAAACTCCGGAAACAGCAGCGCGACGACGACGATCATGCCGCCGACGAAGCAGGCGGCGAGGAAGCCGATGAAGATGACGATGAGGCGGCCGATCAGGGACATGACGGGAAAGCTCACCTCGCCGTCATTGCGAGGAGCCACCCGGTCCCGCCTTCGGCGGGCCGGATGACAGGCTCCACGACGAAGCAATCCAGACTGTCTCCGCGGAGGGAATCTGGATTGCTTCGCTGCGCTCGCAATGACGAGGATGCGAGAGCGAAGGCATGAACTATCAATCCGTCATCGCCATGGCGCGCAGCATCTGACGTTCGCGGGCCGAGAGCTTCTCGGTCTCCGACTTGAGCTGGCCGCAGGCGGCGAGGATGTCGCGGCCGCGCGGGGTGCGCACCGGCGAGGAATAGCCGGCGTTGAAGATGTATTCGGAGAATTTCTCGATCTGATCCCAGTCCGAACATTCATAGGCCGTGCCGGGCCAGGGATTGAACGGGATCAGGTTGATCTTGGCGTGAATGCCCTTGAGCAGCTTCACCAGCAGTTTCGCATCGTCGAGCGAATCGTTGACGCCCTTGAGCATCACATATTCGAAGGTGATGCGGCGTGCGTTGGAGGCGCCGGGATAGTCGCGGCAGGCCTGCAACAGCTCCTTGATCGGATATTTGCGGTTGAGCGGCACCAGCTCGTTGCGCAGCTCGTCGCGCACCGCATGCAGCGAGATCGCGAGCATCACGCCGATCTCGTCGCCCGCGCGCACGATGTTCGGCACCACGCCCGAGGTCGACAGCGTGATGCGGCGACGGGAGATGCCGATGCCTTCATTGTCTCCGACGATGAGCAGCGCGTCGCGCACCGCGTCGAAATTGTAGAGCGGCTCGCCCATGCCCATCATCACGATGTTGGTGACGCGGCGCGTGCCGTCCTCGCGATCTGCCCAGTCATTGAGGCGGTCGCGCGCGACCATCACCTGTCCGACGATCTCGCCGGCGGTGAGGTTGCGCACCAGCCGCTGCGTGCCGGTGTGACAGAAGGAGCAGTTCAGCGTGCAGCCGACCTGGGAGGAAACACAAAGCGTGCCGCGATCGGTCTCGGGGATGTAGACGCACTCGACTTCATGCGCGCGCTCGACGTTGTCGCCGCTCGGCAGCCGCAGCAGCCATTTGCGGGTGCCGTCGTTGGAGATCTGCTCGGCCACGACTTCGGGACGGTCGACCGTAAAATGCTGCGCGAGCTCGGCGCGAATGCCCTTCGAGATCGACGTCATATCGTCGAAGCTTTGGGCGCCGCGGAAATAGAGCCAGTGCCACAGCTGCTGGACGCGCATCTTGCGCTGCGCGGGCGCGACGCCGATCTCGCCGAGGCGGTCGGCAAGCTCGCTGCGCGACAGGCCGATCAGCGAGGGCCTGGCCGGCGGCACATAGGTTTCGAGCGGAGTCTTCTCCACCAGGATTGCGTTGTGCGGCTCGGTCGTCGGTTGCATTGGTTGCCTGATATCTCTCGTCATGGCCGGGCTTGTCCCGGGCATCCACGTTCTATTCCGCCCGTTGCTAGCGCGTGGATGGCCGGGACATCTGGTGCGAAGACGCGCTTCGCGCTTTAGCCCGGCCGTGACGGCTACACCTTTGGGATACCCTTATATAGCAACCGGAACCGCCGATTGCGACCGTGATGCCGCCCTCAGGCTTAACGCCGGCAGTCCGCAGTCCTACCGCCTGCAATCCTGGGCGATCCGGTCGAGCGCCTGGGCGAGGCCCTTCAGCGAAAACGTATCGGTCGTCTCCGTTCCCTTGGCCGAGACACCCTTGACCACGAGATCGGCGGATTTGCGCATGGCCTCGACCATCCGCTCTTCCTCGGCCGCGTTCTTGATCCAGAGGCCGTCGCCCTGCGTGTACATCGCGAAAGCGGCGCCGCCGACCTCGACCGAGGATTCCGAGCCCGGCTTCAGCGCATAGCCGATCATGACAGAGACTTCGTTGTTCACCTTTTCCGCCGGCCGGGTCGAAACGAAGGCATAGGCGGGATCGCGCGGGCGGTTCGGCGGGTTGGTCTTCGACGACGACGGCTTGGCCAGCGCGAAGCAGACCTTCTTGCCGTTGGGCGTGGCCGAATAGGCGCCCCAGGTGCCGAACTGGCCGATCAGGGTCGGCTCCGCACCGCCCGCAACCGCCGTGGCTGGAGCCACCGGCTTGCTCTCGGGCTTTGCTGCGGTCTTTGGGGCTGTATTGGCCGCCGGTGCAGCCGCCTTTGGCGCGGCTTTGGGCGCCGGTTGCGCCGTCTGCGCCCGCGCGGAATCGGTGATTCCCACGGCCATAACGCCCGTCATCAAGGCTAAAATCAGCACCCGCCACATGCTGGAGTGGTTCCCTCAATATTGTGACTGGAAGATGGCCCGGCCGCGCTTTGTCCCCCGGCAGGGATAACCGGGAAAGTCCAACTTGGGAAGGCAGTTAGCGGCTTAGCCTTTGGATCGCGCAGCCCGCTGCTCGGCCCATTGGGCGTCGGTCCAGCGCAACAAATCCTCGGCGCCGGAGCTGCGCAAATGGGCGCCACCGTCGATCACGACCATCTCGCCATTGATGTAACCGGCACGGTCCGAGACCAGGAAGCTGGCGAGGTCGGCGAGTTCACTGTGCTCGCCGGTACGCCCCATCGGGTTCCGGGCGGTCCAGCCTTCGTCGCGGCCCTCAGGACGGAGCTGCCCCGAGGCGCCCGCGGTCGGGAACGGGCCCGGGGCGATCGCGACGGTGCGGATGCCCTTCGGGCCCCACTCGACCGCGAGACTCCTGGTCATCGCCAGCACCGCCGACTTCGCCATCGCCGAGGGAACCGTGAAGGCGCGGCCGGTGATGGTGGAGGTCGAGAGGATCGAGAGCACGACACCGCCATGCTTGCCGTCGATCCAGCGCTTGCCGGCGGCGAGCGTGCAATACATCGCGCCATGCAGCGTCGGTGCGAGGATCGCGTCCGCGGCGCGAAACGACAGATGCTCGCTCTGCGCGATGAAGGTTGCGGCAGCGTTGTTGACGAGAATGTCGAGCGGCGCCTCGCGCCAGATCGCGTCCATCATATCGTCGACGGCGCCACCGTCACGGATGTCGCAGGCGATCGTGATGACCTTGCCGCCGGTCTGCGCGCGCATCTCGCTCGCCGTTGCTTCCAGCCGGTCGAGCTTGCGACCACAGATCACGAGCTCGGCGCCGAGCGCGAGAAAGCGGTGCCCCATCGCGGCGCCGAGGCCGGAGCCGCCGCCGGTGACGAGGATGCGCTTGTCCCTGAGCAGATCTGCTTCAAACATCGTTTGAACCCTCTTTTTCTTCTTGCTTCGTCATTGCGAGCGCAGCGAAGCAATCCAGACTATTTCCGCAGGACGGATTCTGGATTGCTTCGCTGCGCTCGCAATGACGCGAGGATAGGCCTGCGCATGCTCTTGCGCAAAGAAACCGGATTGTCGGACCGCACTAAATCCGGCAGAAACGGACCAACTATAATTCCGCCTCGAAACGCCCAGTATTCTCAAGAAGGTGCCGCCATGAAAGCCATCCTCTGCTCGCAATATTGCCAGCCCGATGATCTCGTGCTTGCCGACGTGCCGGATCCGGTGGCAGGTCCCGGCGAAGCGGTGATCGCGATTAAGGCGGCGGCGCTGAACTTCTTCGACATCCTGATGATTCAGGGCAAGTACCAGATCAAGCCACCGTTCCCGTTCTCGCCCGCCGCCGAAGTCGCCGGCGTGATCGAGAGCATCGGTCCCGGCGTGACTGATCTGAAGGTCGGCGATCGCGTCGTCGCGTCTTGCGGCCACAACGGCGCGCGCGAAAAGATCGCGCTGCCGGCGGCATCGATCGTGAAGATTCCCGACAATCTCGACTATGACCGCGCGGCCGGCATCATCATCATCTACGGCACCGCGCTGCATGCGCTGGAAGACCGCGCGAGCCCGAAGCCGGGCGAGACGCTCGCGGTGCTGGGCGCAGCCGGCGGCACCGGCTTGGCTGCCTGCGAGCTCGGCAAGCTGATGGGCCTGAAGGTGATCGCCTGCGCCTCGTCGGACGAGAAGCTCGAATTCGCGAAAGCGCATGGCGCCGAGCTGACGCTCAACTACGGCAAGGAAGATCTGAAAGAAGGCCTGCGAAAACTCACCGGCGGCAAGGGCGTCGACATCATCTTCGATCCGGTTGGTGGCGCCTATGCCGAGCAGGCACTGCGCTCGATCGCCTGGGAAGGCCGCTTCCTGGTGATCGGTTTTGCCGCCGGCGACATTCCGAAGATGCCGCTGAACCTCGCGCTACTGAAGGGCTGCGACATCCGCGGCGTGTTCTGGGGTGCATGGACCCGGCTCAACCCGGCCAAGAACCGCGCCAATCTCGAGAAGCTCGTGAAGTGGACCGCGGAAGGAAAGATTTCCTCGCATGTCGACCGCACCTTCCCGCTGGCACAAACCGCCGACGCACTGAAGGTTCTGGCGGGACGCCAGGCCATGGGCAAGGTGATCCTGCATCCGTGATGGTGTGAGCCGCAGCGCTTGCCTGCCACACGCACTCGCCACATATGCGACCGTCGTCGCCCGCCTTCTGCGCAATTGCGTACTGAGGCGGGCGGTCCAGATTTCAGAGACGCCAGAGATTTCAGCCGAGACGCCGCGGCCCACTGGATGCCCCGGGGTCAAAGTCAGCGGAGTCTAGGAAAACCTTCCTCAACCATCACCGCCAAAATCGTGGTGCATTCCTCCGCTCCGCCTCAATCAAACCCAAATATTTCCTAATTCGCGCAAACCGTCGTCGTTTTTTGGGCTGATTCCAACTGCGTTTTACCGGTTCCATTTGCGGGACACTTTGGACAAAAGCAAGAAGACTTAAGCCGAATTGCCCCTGCGTTGCGTTAGTAATGGGGAGCATGACCATGGAGACGACGGCACATCGCCCGTCGAAGGAGTCGAAGGCGTTCGACTCCGATCGAGCCACATCACATCCGCCGACCGCGTCCTTTATCCGTGCGCGCGCCGCGCGGGCCGATCTTTCGCAGGACGATCCAATTCCACTCTTCCTGTCCGATCCGCTCGGTGCGCCGGACCCAGGCGAATATGCGCCCATTGAGGTGCGCTCCAGAATTGTCCCGCGCGTTCTCGCGGCCGTTCTGACGGCATCCACCCTGGCAATTCTGGTCACACTGTATCAGTCCGACTTTCGCGGCCTCTTCCCCGCCAATGCGGTTAGCTGGATGGGCATCGCGCCGGAGCAAGCCATGGCGTCGGCCAACACGCCGGCCATGACGCAGAGCTCGCTGAAGGATTCGGACCGCGCGACCAACACGCTGGCGAGCGCCGACACGCAGGTTCTCCCTGCACCGTCAACGCCGAGCCGCGAAGCGATCGCGACCGCCTATCAGACGGCGCTGCAAGCCCAGGCACCCATACCTGCGCCCGCACCCGTCGCGGCGCCGCCGGCGCCCACTCCGCCCGCCAAGACGCTAGCCAAGACGCTCGATGCCGACACGCTGGCCGGGCTGATGACACGCGCGAAAAGCCTGTTGAGGATCGGCGATATTGTTGCAGCCCGCCTGCTGCTCGAGCGCGCGGCCAATGCACAGGATGCAACGGCCGCGTTTCTGCTGGCGCAGACCTATGACCCGGCCGTGCTGGGCACCAGCGACGCGCGGAGCATCGCCGGCGACGCGACCGTCGCGCGTGACTGGTACCAGAAGGCCGCGGCACTCGGATCGGCGGAGGCGCGGCAGCGCCTCGCTCAGCTTCAGAACTAGAACTTTTCAGAGGGTATCATGCGTAACGCTTTGGGAATGGCGGTTGCCGCCATCATGACGATTTGCGCCTTCGCGGCACGCGCCGAGCAGACCGAATACGATCCGGCCAAGGTCTCGGACAGCCTGAAGGCCATCTTCCAGTTCGGCTCGACCTCCACCAAGCAGTCGCTGAACGCCAATACGGTCACGCTGATCACCGGCACGATCGGCGGCACCTACGTGCAGTTCGGCGCCGACCTCGCCTCCGTGCTCGACGACGGCAACAAGATCCGCGTGCTACCGATCGTCGGCCGCGGCTCGGTGCAGAGCGTCGCCGACATTCTGTTCCTGCAAGGCGTCGATCTCGGCATCGTGCGGGCGGATACGCTCGACTATCTCGAGCGCAAGGGCTTTGCCAAGGACATCAAGAAGCAGTTCACCTATGTGACCAAGCTCTACAATGAAGAGATGCAGGTGATCGCGCCGAAATCGGTCGCGACGCTGAAGGATCTCGAGGGCAAGAAGGTCAGCGTCGATCTGCCCAATGGCGGGACCTTCGTCACCGCGCTGACGGTGTTCGAGCGGCTCGGGATCAAGGCGAACTTCGTCTATGTCGAGCAGCGCATCGCGATGGAGAAGCTGAAAGCCGGCGAGATCGACGCCGTCATCGTGGTCGGCGGCAAGCCGTACAAGTCAGTGTCGACCTTCAGCAATGACGGCCGCTTCCACCTCGCGGGGGTCGACTATGCAAAGCCGCTGCAGAGCGACTATCTGCCGGCGACGCTGACCGCCAAGGACTATCCGAACCTGATCAAGGAAGGCGATACCGTGGACACCATCGCGGTGCCGGCGGTGCTCGCGGCCTACAACTGGGCGCCCAACACCGACCGTTACCGTAAGCTTGCGCTGTTCGTGGATGCGTTCTTCACGAAATTCCCGACCCTGCAGAACCCGCCTTTCCATCCCAAGTGGAAGGAAGTCTCGCTCCCGGCACCTCTGACGGGCTGGAACAGATTGCCGGTGGCGCAGCAATGGCTCGACAAGCACGGCGTCGAACCGGTGACCCGGGAGCGCTTCGAGGCGTTCCTCAAGCAGAACCCCGCGGCCCAGAAGGTGTCCGACGCAGACAGGGAAGCGCTGTTCAAGCAATTCCAGGCGTGGGACGCGGGGAACGCGCGGGCGGAGAAGAAGTAACGAGCGGCATTGCGGCCGATGGTGTCGCAAGCGGCACCCACACACTCGCTGTCATCGCCCGGCTTGACCGGGCGATCCAGTACTCCGTGACGTCAGTGATTGAATCGAGAGGCCGCGGCGTACTGGATTCCCCGCCTGCCGCCTACGCTAAAGCTTCGGCTGCCCTGGACCGCAACCCCGGCGAAGCCTTGGCGTAGCCGGGTCGCGGGGAATGACAGCGGTGGGCGTGGCTACGGCGTGTAGCCAACAACGCCTACTGCGCCGCCTCCGCACCATCCACCCCGCGCTTCAGCACGGCGCGGGCGGCCTCGCGGTGCTCCGTCGTGATGTGGCTGGCGACCATGCGGATGGCGGTGGCGAGCACGGCGGCGTCATCGGTGAAGCCGAGGATCGGCATCACGTCGGGGACGAAATCGAACGGCAGGATGAAATAGGCGATCGCTCCGAGCAGCGACGCCTGGACATGGCGCGGCGTCTGCCGGTCGAACGCACAGTAATAGGCCGCGAGCAGGTCTTCCGCGAACGGCAATTGCGCGGCGACACGCTTCAGCTTGCGCCAGAAACGGCGGCGCACGCTCTCATGATCCTCCGCGAGCCGATCGGCCGGCTCGAAGCCGACGCTGTGTTCGGCGGCCATGTTCGACAAACTCCCCGTTCAGCCAGGGGCGGCAGATGGCCGCATCTCCTGCTGATCACAACATGGGGATGCAGCCGATCCTCGCAAGGTGTCAGGTAGCTGTCAGCTTGGCGATCGTGTTCATCGTCCTGGCGAGCTCGATGTCGAGCTTGGTGACGCCGCCGGCGTCATGGGTCGACAGCACCACCTCCACCGTCTTGTAGACGTTGCGCCATTCGGGGTGGTGATCCATTTTCTCGGCAACCAGCGCCGCGCGGGTCATGAACCCGAACGCCTCGTTGAAATCCTTGAAGACAAAGGTCTTCCCGATGGCGTCGCGGCCCTGAACCTCGGTCCAGCCCGGTATGGCGCCCAGTGCCTGCTTGCGTGCTTCCGGCGTCAGCCGCTCTGCCATGATCGCCTCCATTTTCAGGGGAACTTTACCCTAACACCGTGCATATGGCCCTGGTTCAGACCGGATTTCGTCCATCCGCTAACCATGACGGAGATGTAACCCCGCGGGACAAGAAATTTGCTATGATTACAGGTGTAAATCGCCGGCAAAGATGAAACTGAGCCTCAAGCGCCTGTTTGGGAGATCGATGACCGGGGGATTGGACCTGGCCGAAGCGCCCACCCCGCCTTCGCCGCGATCAGCGGCGCGGAAGACGGCGCTCGTGTCTCTGGCGCTGGTGCTTGCGATCATCGGCGCGCTCGTCGGCGGATACTACTTCGCGATGCGGCCGGTGACGTTGAAGATCGCGGTCGGTCCGGCCAATAGCGACGACCTCAAGGTGGTGCAGGCGCTGACGCAGGCTTTCGCGCAGCACAAGAGCTTTGTGCGGCTACGCCCGATCCAGACCGACGGTGCCACCGCCAGCGCCGATGCGCTCGCGGAAAACAAGGTCGATCTCGCCATCGTGCGCGGCGACGTCGACGTGCCGAAGAACGCGCAAGCCGTCGCGACCCTGCGCAAGAACGTCGTGGTGCTGTGGTCCGTGCCCGGCAAGGGCAAGAAGAAGGGCGCGAAGATCACCAAGATCGCGCAGCTCGCCGGCCATCGCGTCGGGGTGATCGGCCGAACCCAGGCCAACGTCAATTTGCTCAAGGTGATCCTCCAGCAATACGGCGTCGATCCCGCCAAGGTCGAGGTCATACAGTTCCCGGCCAATGAAGCCGCCGAGGCGATCAAGGCCCAGAAGGCCGATGCCTATCTCGCGGCCGGCCCCGTCAACAGCAAGATCACGTCGGATGCGATCGCGGCTTCCGCCAAGGACAGCGGCACGCCGACCTTCCTCGCAATCGATTCCGCGGACGCGATCGCGCAAAACCATCCCGTCTACGAAGCATCGGAGATTCCCGCCGGCACCTATGGCGGCTCGCCCGATCGCCCCGATGACGAGGTCAAGACCATCAGCTTCTCGCACCACATCGTGGCGCGCAAAGGCGTGTCCGATACCACCATCGCGGCGTTCACGCGCCAGCTCTTCGCCGTGCGCCAGCAACTGGTGGCGGAATTCCCGATGGCGGCGAAGATCGAGACGCCCGACACCGACAAGGATGCGGTGATCCCCGTGCATCCGGGCGCCGCCGCCTTCGTCGACGGCGAGGAAAAGACCTTCCTCGACAAATACAGCGATTACATCTGGTGGACGCTGATGGCGCTCTCGGCGATGGGCTCGATCGGCGCCTGGTTCGCGGGCTACCTCAAGAAGGACGAGCGCGACAACAACAGCCATTTGCGCGACCGCCTGTTCGACTTGATCGCGGCGGCGCGCAAGAGCGAGACGACCGACGAGCTCGACCAGATGCAAACCGAGGCTGACGAAATCCTGCGCGACACGCTGCGCTGCTTCGATCACGGCGCGATCGAAGAGGGCGGGCTCACCGCCATCAACATCGTGCTCGACCAGTTCCACGCCGCCGTCGCCGACCGCAAGGCCGTGCTGTTTGCCATGCCGCAAAGCCTGCAGCGCGCAGGTGCGCAATTCAGGGCCGCCGGCAACGCGTAAACGCCTGCCGCGTTATTGCTGCGTCATACTGTCTCAGTATAGCTTTCGTTGTCATTCCGGAGCGCCTGCAGCGCGAGTCCGGAATCTCGAGATTCCGGGTCCGGTCCTTCGGACCGTCCCGGAATGACGACGCGAGATGCGCACGAGACAAAAAGCGAAGCCGCCATGAACATCAAATTCTCCCGCCGCCGCTTCCTCACCACCAGCGCCGGCGCACTCGGCGTGATCGCGATGCCCCATCTCTCGCGCGCGGCCGACCGGCCGGCGGTTACGCATGGTGTGCAGTCCGGCGACGTCACGGTCGACGGTGGCGTGGTCTGGGCGCGCGCTGACCGGCCATCGCAGATGCTGGTCGAGGTGGCCACGACCGAGTCCTTCAAGGATGTCCGCGCGCTGCCGCCGATCGCGGCGCTGCCGGAGAGCGACTTCACCGCGAAGATGCTGATCGAGAACCTGCCGGGCGGACAGGATATCTTCTATCGCGTCCGCTTTCGCGATCTCTCGCATACCGCGATCGAGGGCGAACCAGTGGTCGGCCGCTTCCGCACCGCGCCGGCCGACCGTCGCGACGTCAGCTTCGTCTGGGGCGGCGATGTCGCAGGGCAAGGCTGGGGCATCAATCCCGATGATGGCGGCATGTTCACCTTCTCCGCGATGCGCAAGCATCGCCCGGATTTCTTCCTGCATTCCGGCGACACGATCTATGCCGACGGTCCGATCGAATCCGAGGTGAAGCTCGCCGACGGCAAGACCTGGAAGAACGTCACCATCCCCGAGAAGGCCAAGGTCGCCGAGACGCTGGACGAGTATCGCGCCGCGCACAAATACAATCTCACCGACGACAACGTCCGCGCCTTCAATGCCGAAGTGCCGATCTTCGTGCAGTGGGACGACCATGAAGTGACCAACAACTGGTCGCTGTCGAAGGAGTTGCCGGCGTCCTACAAGGTGCGCGACATCTCCCTGCTCGCAGCCCGCGCCGGCCGCGCCTTTCACGAGATGTATCCGATGCGGGAGAGCATCGTTGAGCCGGGCCGCGTCTATCGCCAGATCTCCTACGGCCCGCATCTCGACGTGTTCGTGCTCGACGAGCGCAGCTATCGCGGCCCGAACGGCGCCAATCTCGAAACCGCTTACGGGCCCGCGAGCTATTTTCTCGGCCCGGACCAGATCGCCTGGCTCAAGCGCGGCCTTCTGAATTCGCGTGCGACTTGGAAGGTGATCGCCTCCGACATGCCTATCAGTCTCGTCGTATCGGACACGCCGAAGGGCGGATCGGAAGCCATTGCGCAGGGCGACGGCCCGGTGCGCGGCCGCGAGTTCGAGATCGCCGACATCCTGCGCTTCATCAAGATGGCGCCGATCAACAACACGGTGTGGCTGACCGCGGACGTGCACTACGCCGCCGCGCATTATTACGATCCGAACAAGGCGCAATTCCAGGAGTTCGAGCCGTTCTGGGAATTCGTCTCGGGCCCGCTGCATGCGGGCACCTTTGGTCCAAATGCGCTCGACAACACTTTTGGGCCCGAGGTGCGTTTCGTCAAAGCGCCGGGCAAGGACAACCAGAACCTGCCGCCGTCCGCAGGCATGCAGTTCTTCGGTCACGTCAAGATCGACGGCGCATCCGGCCAGATGACGGTGACCTTGCGCGACCGCGCCGACGTCGCGCTGTGGTCGACCACGCTCGATCCGAAATTTGCCTGAAGCCGGGAGAACGCCGACGGGCGATCAGGAGCCGCCCGAGCGCAGCGCGGCCTCCAGCGCTTCGCTCGAGCAGGGCTTTTGCAGCCGCGGCCGCGTCTTGAATTCGGGAGCGATCCGATCCTCGGCGCCGTAGCCCGTCACGAAGACGAAGGGAATCTGCGTAGCCGCCAGCCGGTCGGCGACGGCAAAGCTTTTCTCGCGGCCGAGCTCGACGTCGAGTAGCGCGAAATCCGGCGCGCGCGCTGCGATCGCCGCCAGCGCCTGCGCCACCGACCCCACGGTGCGCACGCTCCTCACGCCAAATCCGAGCAGGCGATCCTCGAAATCGATCGCAATGATCGGATCGTCCTCAACGATCAGAACATCGGCGGGCATGCCGGTCGAGCCGTCCGGGGGAGCAGGTATCATGATGGTGGATATCGAGGGCTGCATGTTCTTACCGATCGAGGACAGCCTCATCCCGACGCCTGCGCCCAGCGCATCGGAGGGTTCCCGGAACGAAACTCACCACAGAACAGTTTTCACGTCTGTCCACTTGTGCACACAGCCCATGATCGGACCTCGCTAGTGTTGAAAGGAGAGCAGGGGATTTACGATGGACGCGCGTATCAGCAAGACAACCGAAGTCGGTAGCCGGCCGGCCAACAATCTGCTGCGGCGCTTGAGTCCGGCTGACTACGCGCTGCTGGCACCGCACGTCACTCTGGACACCGCCGGGCCCAACGAGCTGCTCTACAGTCCCGGCGACGATGTCCAGGTCGTGCACTTTCCCTGCGGGCCGTCGCTCGCGACATTTCTCGTTCCCAATGAGGACGGCCGCGACGTCGAGACCATCCTGGTCGGCCGCGAAGGCGCAGTGGGCGGCATCGTCAGCGAGGGATTTTTGCCGGCCTATACCCGCATCTGCGTGAAATTCGGCGGACCATTCGCGCGCATTCACGTCGCCAAGCTGGAAGCTGCCAAGATGCGCTCGGCCTCGCTGCGCAACATCTTCGCCCGCTATGCCGACTGCATGCTGGCGCAGATGTTCCAGTCCACCGCCTGCAACGCCATCCACTCCATCGAACAGCGTACGGCCAAGTGGATCATCGCGGCGATGGAGCGGACCGGCGACGAGAGCAGCGTGCCGCTGACGCATGAGCAGCTCGCGACGCTGCTCGGGGTCGGCCGCAGCTATGCGAGCCGCGTGCTCCAGTCGTTCAAGGCGGAGGGCGTGCTCGATACAAGACGCGGCGCGATCCTGGTCCGCAATCTCGACGGCTTGCGCCTGCGCGCCTGCCTGTGCAACGACGCGGTGAAGATGCACTTCGAGGAGGTGCTGCGCGGGGTCTATCCGACCGAGGAGGCCAGCCCCGGCTCGGCGCAGGGCTGATCGAGGCCCCGTCCCCGAGCAAAGGCCGGTTTGGTGCTGAATTTACCCTAACCCCCGGAGATTCCCGGACAAAATTCAGTCAACCAATCAGCAAAGAACACATTGTTTTTTGGCGGTTTCTGCATATATTGCGCCGCAACGCGTAGGGTGCCTGGTCGAGATGGCCGGGCGGCCCTTTTTGGGCGGAAAGCGCCCGTTTCCAGTCTTCCAGCGTTGTTTCGAGAAGAGGTCCCGGTCCGACCGGCGAGATCGCGCTTAACCCATTGTCCGACCGCAAAGAAGCTCACTCATGAACCTCCGTAACGTCGCCATCATCGCCCACGTCGACCACGGCAAGACGACCCTGGTCGACAAACTCCTCCAGCAATCCGGTACGTTCCGCGAGAACCAGAAGGTGACGGATCGCGCCATGGACTCCAACGATCTGGAGCGTGAGCGCGGCATCACCATCTTGGCCAAGGCGGCCTCGGTGCAGTGGAAGGACACCCGCGTCAACATCGTCGATACCCCCGGCCACGCCGATTTCGGTGGTGAGGTCGAGCGCATCCTGAACATGGTGGACGGCGCCCTGGTGCTGGTCGACGCCGCCGAAGGCCCGCTGCCGCAGACAAAATTCGTGGTCTCCAAGGCGCTCAAGGTCGGCCTCAAGCCGATCGTCGTCATCAACAAGGTCGACCGCCCCGACGCGCGCCCGACCGAAGTCATCAACGAGGTGTTCGACCTGTTCGCGGCGCTCGACGCCAGCGAGGAGCAGCTCGACTTCCCGATCCTGTACGGGTCGGCCAAGCAGGGCTGGATGGCCGAGAGCCCCGAGGGTCCGCAGGACAAGGGCATGGAGCCGCTGTTCGACCTGATCCTGCGCCACGTCGCACCGCCGACGGTCGAGGAAGGTCCGTTCAAGATGATCGGCACCATCCTGGAGGCCAACCCCTATCTCGGCCGCATCATCACCGGCCGCATCTCGTCCGGCGTTCTCAAGCCGAACCAGCAGGTCAAGGTGCTGCATGCCGACGGCAAGCTGGTCGAGTCCGGGCGCATCACCAAGATCCTGGCATTCCGCGGTCTCGAGCGCACGCCGCTCGATGAAGCTGAAGCCGGCGACATCGTCGCCATTGCCGGCCTGACCAAGGGCACCGTCGCCGACACCTTCTGCGATCCGACCGTCGAGGTGCCGCTGCCGGCGCAGCCGATCGACCCGCCGACCGTGTCGATGTCGTTCATCGTCAACAACTCCCCGCTCGCCGGCACTGAAGGCGACAAGGTGACGAGCCGCATGATCCGCGACCGTCTGCTGCGCGAAGCCGAGGGTAACGTCGCGTTGCGCGTCGTCGAGGCCACCGACAAGGATGCGATGGAAGTGTCCGGCCGCGGCGAATTGCAGCTCGCGATCCTGATCGAGACCATGCGCCGCGAAGGCTTCGAGCTCTCGGTGTCGCGCCCGCGCGTCGTGTACCAGAAGGACGAAGCGACCGGCGCCACCATGGAGCCGATCGAGGAAGTCGTGATCGACGTCGACGAGGAGCATTCCGGCGTCGTCGTGCAGAAGATGAGCGAGCGCAAGTCCGAGCTGGTCGAGATGAAGCCGTCCGGCGGCAACCGCCTGCGCCTGGTGTTCTACGCGCCGACCCGCGGCCTGATCGGCTATCAGGGCGAACTGCTCACCGACACCCGCGGCACCGCGATCATGAACCGCCTGTTCCACGGCTACGCCCCGTACAAGGGCGAGATCCAGGGCCGCCGCAACGGCGTGCTGATCTCCAACGACCAGGGCGAAGCGGTGGCCTACGCCATGTTCAAGCTGGAAGACCGCGGCCCGATGATGATCGAGCCGGGCTGGAAGGTCTACAAGGGCATGATCGTCGGCGAGCACACCCGCGACAACGATCTCGAGATCAACGTGCTCAAGGGCAAGCAGCTCACCAACATCCGCACGACGTCCAAGGACGAAGCCGTGCGCCTGACCCCGCCGATCCGCATGACGCTGGAAAAGGCGCTCGCCTATATCGAGGACGACGAGCTCGTCGAGGTCACGCCGAAGTCGATCCGTCTGCGCAAGAAGCACCTCGACCCGAACGAGCGCAAGCGCGCGGAAAAGTCCAAGGAAGCGGTGGCGTAAGCCGCTCCACACCGTAGTGCCGTAGGGTGGGCCGAGCGTAGCGGGCCCACCACTTGAAATCCCCGTCGGCAATGGTGGGCACGGCGCAAGAGCGCCTTTGCCCACCCTACGAAGATGGATCACTCGCCCCAGTGCACAACGTGCGCACAAGGCGGGTGATGACACCTCACTTTGTGGTGGCTTCAGCGCTCTTCGCGAACGTGCTAGAGCCCGCTCATGACCTCCCTGCCCTCCTCCGTTGACGTCACGATCATCGGCGCCGGCGCCGCCGGCCTCGGCGCGGCGCATGCGCTGGCTGACTCCGGCCTCTCCGTGATCGTGCTGGAGGCGCGTGACCGGATTGGCGGACGCGCCTGGACCGTGCAGGCCTCGCCTGAGGTGACCTTCGACGTCGGCTGCGGCTGGCTGCACTCCGCCGACAAGAATTCCTTCGTCGGAATCGCCAAGCAGCTCGGCTTCGAGGTCAACAAGGACCTGCCGCCCTGGCGCGAGCGCGCCTTCGGCAACGCGTTTCCGCAGGCCGAGCGCGACGATTTCATGCGCGCGATGGACGCATTCTACGAGCGGCTGTGGCAGGCCGCGCAAAAGGGCAAGGACGAGCCCGCGAGCCTGAGCCTCGATCCGGGCAATCGCTGGAATCCCATGATCGACGCGGTCTCGACCTACATCAACGGCTGCGAACTGAAGGACATGTCGACGCTGGACTGGGACGCCTATGAGGATAGCGACCTCAACTGGCGCGTCCGCCGTGGCTATGGCGCGCTGGTCGCGGCCTATGGCGCCCCCTGCCCGGTGGCCCTGGGCTGCAATGTCACGCTGATCGATCATTCCGGCCAGCGCCTCCGCATCGAGACGTCGCAGGGCACGCTGACCGCCGACAAGGTGATCGTCACCGTGCCGACCAATCTGATCGCGGACGAAGCCATCCGCTTCTCTCCGCCGCTCCCGGCCAAGGTGAGCGCCGCAGCCGGCCTGCCGCTCGGCGTCGACGACAAGGTGACGCTGGCGCTCGACGATGCAGAAGCCTTCCCGAAAGAGGGCAATCTGCGGGGTGCCACCATGCGCACCGAGATGGGCACCTACCACATCCGCCCGTTCGGCCAGCCCTGCATCGAGGGCTTTTTCGGCGGCAGCTTCGCCCGCGAGCTGGAAGACGCCGGCGACGGCGCCATCGCCGCGCACAGCATCGACGAGATCGCAGGCTTCCTCGGCAACGACATCAGGCGAAAGCTCAAGCCGCTCTACGAGTCGCGCTGGGCCCACGACCCCTTCGCGAGAGGATCGTATTCACACGCACTGCCAGGGCACGCTGGAGACCGCGCGGTGCTGGCAGCGCCGGTGGATGGGCGGCTGTTCTTCGCGGGAGAAGCGACGTCGCCAAGCTTCTTCACGACGGCGCATGGCGCCAGGGACAGCGGGGAGCGCGCGGCCAAGGAAGTGCTGGCGGCTTCAGGCAAGCCGTAAGCGCCGGCTACGTCACTCAATCACCCGCGCCCGCAAATCCGCATCGGGAACGAAGCAGGCGTCATACTTCCCGAAGATGCGATAGCGGTTGCGCGCGACGAGGCTGTACACGGGGTCCCGCAGCAGTTTTGGCACGGCAAACAACGCGCGCACCCAACTCCATCCCGGCAGATGCGACAGCACGGTCAGCGCAGCGTCGGACTTCATAAAGACCACTCCGCCGTGAACCACGGCATTGGTGTCGGGATCGTCAGGATCGATGCCAAAGGTCCGCGCGAGCTTTGCGCCGTACTCCGACTGGATCGGCGTGAAGCGAAACCGCCTCGCCGTGTCGCGCTTGGCGACGAAGCGGACCCAGCGCGAGCAGAAGATGCAGGCGCCGTCGAACAGGATCACGTCATCGTCGGGCCATTTGCTCATCAGTCTCTCTATCTTACGCGTTTTCTTCACGCGAACCGGGATCCACTTCGCTCGAAAACGCTAGCGATTATCCAGCATCAGCAGCGCGACCAGCATCAGCACGATGGCCGGCCCTGTCTTCACCAGCGCGCCGAGCGGCTCGATCCAGAGGTCGGGCGTGAGGATCGCCGCACCGACCATATAGCCGAGCGAGGCGACGATGCCTGCGACCAAACCGATCGCCGCGGTGCGGCGGAAGGCGATCAGCGCGCCGATGCTCATGTCCATCAGGCTGGTGCCGATGGTGATGGGATCGACCAGCGCGGGCGAAAAATTGTGCGCGCTCAAAATTCCGGCGGCGGCACGGTAGGAGACGAACAGCGCGATGAAGCCGGAGACGAGCCAGAACGCAACCAGGCTGGCGAAGATCAGCGCCTTGATCAGGAACAGCCGCGCGAACCATTTGTCCTGGATGGTGGCGGGATGGCGCCCGATCGCATCAGCCAACGTCTTCGGCGCGATGCCCGTGGCGGCGATCCAGGTGGAGGGTTCGCCGGTCACGCCACGGCGCAGCTCGGCGATGGCCGTGGAGCGCATCGGCGGCATCCAGCCGAGATAATTGGCGAGATCGCCGATCTTCGCGCCGAGATCGAGCATAAACGACGGCATCGCGAGGCGCGGCCAGCCGGCCGTGCCGAAGGCGTGGCGGAACTGTTTGATGACGCCGGCCATGGTGAGCGGCTCGGCCTGCATCAGGTCCCACGTCACGGCTTTGACTGAGGCGTCGTCAATATCGCGCGCGGCGAGCCAGGCGATGGTGGCCGAAATGTCCTCGACTGCGACGGACTGAAATGGCGTCGACATCTCCTTCCCAGGCAGGTCGAGCGGGAAGGCGGCGAGCGCACGCAGCATGGCGCTGCCGCCATAGGCTGAAGGCGCGACGACGAAGCCGGGCCGCAGGACAGCGTGGGGAATGCCGGAGGCTGCAATCAGGCGTTCGGCCTCGCGCTTGGTCGTCGCGAAGGCGGTGCGATCCGCCTCGGCGGTCCCGGGGATCGAGATGTGCACCAGCCGGATCGCGCGGCCGCTGTCGGCGATCGCCTGAAGCAGGCGCGCGACGAAATCGCGATGCACCGCGCTCGTGTCGCTGCCGGGACCGTCCTGGAGCACACCGAGACAGTTCACGACGACGTCGACGGCGTGCTCGCGGAAGAGGCGCATCAGCGCGGCTGCATCGAGCGACAGGATCGGCCGCTCGATGTCCAGCGCGCTCATCTTCTGCGCGGGCGACAGGCTGCGTGCGACGCCGACCACGCGAAATCCCCGCACGCGCAGATCGTCGGTGACGAAGCGCCCGATCAGGCCGGAGGCACCGAGCACCAAAACGGTTCGCTGGGTCATCGCATCTCTCAAAACGGTTTCGCGATCATCAGCCACAGGATCAACATCGTCGCGCCGAAGCCGGGGAAACCGAACGCGAACCAGCGGCGGTAGAGCACGAAGTAACGTTCAGGCAGAGCGCCGCGCTGCTCGGCCGCCTTGCGCGCGAGATCGCGCATCTCGATCTGCATGAAGACGACGGGGACCCAGAATAGGCCCGCAAAGACGTAGAGCCCAAGCGAGGCCAGCAGCCAGCGTTCCGTGATCGGCATGGCCAAAAGCATCATCAGCAGGCCGCCCGTCACCGGCTGGAGGATCACGGCCGACAACGTGAAGATCGCGTCCGCAATCACCACCACCGACGCGGTGCGCGCGATGAATTCGGCGTCGTTCGTGCGATGCGCCATCAGCATGAAGAAGGCGATGCCGGTGCCAGTGCCGAGAATGACGATGGCGCCGAGCACATGGAGGTATTTGACCAGGAGATACAGCGTCATGGCTTCTTGGCCGCCGCAGGTTTGGACTGGTTCAGCGCAAGCCCGAGCTCGCGGCTGGCGGCTTTGACGCCGGCTTCGCTCTCGATCATCCAATGCCCCTCGCTGCCGACGGCCGGCAATGTGCGGAAGTCCACCTTGCCGCCTCCACCGCGAAACGCATCCGCCACTTGCCGCGAGAACGCCGGCGCGAAATAGCTGTCATTGGTCGCCACGAGCCATGTGACGGGAATGCGCGCCGCCTTGCCGAACTCGGCCGCCGCGGCGAGAAGCGTCTGCGGCGCGCAGATCCGGTTCGGTTCATCATTGGCGTGGCCACCGCGCCCCGGCGCAAACGCGATGATCGCGGAGATCGCGTTCGGATCGGCATTCGCGAGCGCCAACGCCCCCCAACCGCCGGCGGAATGGCCGAGCACGACGGCCGAGTCTTGACGAACAAAATCCTGCTTTCGCAAAAAATCCAGCGCGAGCGAAATTTCGGCGGCCGTCGCGCGACCCGAACGCGCGTAATCCGCCTCGTCGCAGCCGCCCTGGTCCTCGACATAGCGGCCGCCGGTCGCACCATGGCCGAGCCGCTCCGGCACCAGCACTGCGAAGCCGTGCGCGACGAGAAACGCGACCAGCGCGCGGTATTCAGGCTGCGGCATTTGCGCCCGACGCAGCACATTCTGCGTCGAGGCATGTGCGATCACCGCAAGCCGGAATGGACCGGCGCCGACGGGGCGAAACAGCAGCGCATGCGCGGCAATGTCGGTATCCGGCGATGGCACGCGCCATTCTTGCCGGCGAAACGGCTCGCCCTCCTCACCCGATGACCCAAACGTGACCTGTGCGCACAGAGGCGACGCCAGCAGCAAGGGCAGCAGAGGCAGGAGGGCGAAGATGTTGAAGACGCGCATGAATTGCCGCAGGCGAACACGGACAGCGACAGATCTGCAGGAACGAATCATTTTCGGCGGACTTTTTGCGTTGCCATCGCGGTTCATTGGTTGCCGCAGGGCAGTTTTGCACCGGCAATGGCAGGCCGGTGCCGTTCGAAATGGCGTCTTGTCTTCTTTCGGTACAACATGGTTAAAATACTGATGCACAAAATCCACACGTTAACCGATAATTAACGATAGGTCTTGCCGCCGGCGCGGCGACTTGGTTTGATCGTGTCCATGAGCACAACCCTGATCGAGGTCCGGCCGGCCAAAGCTGCAGATGCAACTGCGGTGGCGTCCACCCATGACGAAGCCTGGCGCTCCGCCTATCAGGGCATCATTCCCGGCGGCGAGCTGGAAAAGCTGATCAACCGCCGCGGTCCGCAGTGGTGGGACAGTGCGATTCGCAAAGGCAGCCGCGTCAGCGTGCTCGTGTTCGGCGACAAGATCGCCGGCTATGCCAATTACGGCCGCAATCGCGCCCGCAGCCTGCACTTCGACGGCGAGATCTACGAGCTCTATCTGCGTCCGGAATTCCAGGGTCTCGGCTTCGGCCGCCGCCTGTTCACCGCAGCCCGCCGCGACCTGATGCAGAGCGGCCTGAAGAGCATGGTGGTGTGGGCGCTCTCGGACAACGATCCGGCGACCGAGTTCTACCGCGCCTTGGGCGGCCGCATGGTGGCGCGCTCCTCCGAGCGTTTCGGGCCGAAGTCGCTCGACAAGGTTGCCTTCGCTTGGACCAATTGAGCTGCTGAAAGTCTAGCCGGCAGCGCTTCCCATCCGTCGATACCGTTGCCCTTTGAGCCGGTAGTCGCTGGATTCATTATTTCACAAAAACACGATGGATTGGCGGGCCAAGCCCGCGTATGACAGCGCCAAAATCGCTGCCGGGCGCGATTTAACCTCGGCAACAACGGAGCCTTGAATGCGTATCGATGCGGTCTCGATCGGAAAAAACGTACCCCACGACGTCAACGTCATCATCGAAGTCCCCGTGGGCGGCGAGCCGATCAAATACGAGATGGACAAGGAAGCCGGCACGCTCGTTGTCGACCGCTTCCTCTACACGCCGATGCGTTACCCCGGTAACTACGGCTTCATCCCGCACACGCTGTCCGATGACGGCGATCCCTGCGACGTGCTGATCATCAACACCCGCGCCATCATCCCCGGCGCCGTCATGAGCGTGCGCCCGGTCGGCGTGCTGTTCATGGAAGACGAAGCCGGCGGCGACGAGAAGATTCTCGCGGTGCCGTCGTCGAAGCTGACGCAGCGCTACGACAAGGTGAAGTCGTACTCCGACCTGCCCGACATCACGCTGCAGCAGATCCAGCACTTCTTCGAGCACTACAAGGATCTCGAGAAGGGCAAGTGGGTGAAGATTCTGCGCTGGGGCGGCCCGGAAGACGCCCAGAAGCTGATCCTCGAAGGCATCGAGCGCGAGAAGAAGAAAAAGGCGTAAGATTGCGTGTTCCGGACGCGGTGCATCACGAAGTGACGCGCCGCAGAGCCGGGACCGATGGTGCCACTTGCAATGGGCCCCGGCTCTGCAGCGCATCGTTGCACGCTGCGCTGCGTCCGGGGCGCGAGACCTGGAGTTAAACCGCCGGCTTCGGCAGCCCTGCGATCGCGCACGCCGCGCGCAGCGTATTCACCAGTAGGCAGGCGACCGTCATCTGGCCAACGCCGCCCGGGACCGGCGTGATCGCGCCGGCAACGGCGAGTGCTTCCTGATAGGCGACATCGCCGACGAGGCGCGTCTTGCCGTCGTCCCTGGGGATGCGGTTGATGCCGATGTCGATCACGGTCGCGCCTGGCTTCAGCCAGTCACCACGTACCATCTCGGGCTTGCCGACCGCGGCATAGACGAGGTCGGCGCGCTTCACGAGCCCGGGCAGATCGCGCGAGCGCGAATGCGCGATGGTCACCGTGGCATTCTCGTTGAGCAGCAATTGCACCAGCGGACGGCCGACCAGATTGGAGCGGCCGATCACGATGGCATTCATGCCTTCGAGCGAGGCGTGGACGCTCTTGGTCAGGATGATCGAACCGAGCGGCGTGCAAGGCGACAGCGCTTCAAAGCCGCCGGCGAGCCGGCCGGCATTGTTCGGATGCAGGCCGTCGACATCCTTGGCGGAATCGATGGCGTTGATGACGGCCTCAGTATTCAGGCCCTTCGGCAGCGGCAGTTGCACCAGAATGCCGTGCACGGCCGGATCGCGGTTGAGTTTTGCGACGACGGCCAGCAGATCGGCCTGCGACACGTCGGCCGGCAGCTTGTGCTCGAACGAGGCCATGCCGGCCGCCTGCGTCTGGGTGTGCTTGGAGCGGACATAGACCTCGCTGGCGGGGTCGTTGCCGACCAGAACCACCGCGAGGCCCGGCACCAGATTGTGTTCGCGCTTGACGCGGGCAACCTCGTCAGCGACGCGCGCGCGGAGTTCCGCAGCGATGACTTTTCCATCGATGATCTTGGCCGTCATGTCAGTTCCCTTGGTCTGTCGGTTTGGCGTCTGCCGATCTGGCTTGGGCGAGCTTGCGCAGGGCTTCGCCGAGCCGCGCCGGATCGCCATCGACCGCGATCTGCTTCAGCCGCGAGGTGGCACCGGAAAGCAGCTTTACACTGGCCTTGGGGACGCCGAGCGATTTCGCCAATAGCACCAGAACGGCCTTGTTGGCCTCGCCGCCATCGGCGATCGCGCGCACCCGCACCTTGAGCACGCTGCGGCCATCGGCCAATTGCTCGATCCCGTCGATGTCGTCGCGGCCGCCGCGCGGCGTCACCCGCAGCGCGATGCTGATTCCTGCGACCGAATAGCGCCAGGGTTCCTTGAAGGCCTGTTTCGCAACCAAGGCGCTCCCGCCCGCTTAGATCACGTTCGGGTAGATGTAATACAGGATCACCCGCTCGATGAACATGATGAGCAGGATCAGGATGATCGGCGAGATATCGAGGCCGCCGAGACTGGGCAGGAAATTGCGAATCGGCGCCAGCACCGGCTCGGTGATCCGGTACAGGAACTCCGCCACCGCCGAAACGAACTGGTTGCGGGTGTTCACGACGTTGAAAGCGATCAGCCAGGACAGGATCGCGGAGGCGATCAGCAGCCAGACGTAGAGGTCGAGCACGATGATGACGATGTCGAGAACGGCACGCATTGAAGACTCTGGCTTTCGGTCGGGATTGACGCTTTTTGCTAGATATCGGTTCCCCCCGGCCCAAACAAGGGAAGTCGGTGCCGGGGATGGTTAAAACCGGGTCACACCCGTCCTTGACTTGACCTTGGCGGGGACTTAAATGGCGCCCGGTTGTCGGCCGCATTCACCAGAGCGGCCGCCAAACGGGGCCATAGCTCAGCTGGGAGAGCGCGTCGTTCGCAATGACGAGGTCGGCGGTTCGATCCCGCCTGGCTCCACCAGCCTTCGCAGGCTGCGCCTGCTTCGGCTCGGCAAGCCGCTTCGTAGCGAAGGCTGCCACGCCATAGCCCGAAGGGCGACGGCGGGCTCCCTCCAAATTCCCCCTACTTCCCCGTAAACCTCGGCGGCCGCTTCTCCATGAAGCTCGCCACCCCCTCCCGGAAATCGCTGCCGTTCAGCGCGACCATCATCTCGCGGTTGGCCTCGATCGTGGCCTCGGCCAGGGTCTGGAACGGCACCTCGTAGAGCTGGCGCTTGATCACGGCCATCGCGCTCGGCGAGACGAAATCGGCGAGGTCGCGCGCATAGGCGTAGGTCTCCTCGCGCAGCTTCTCGGGTGAGCAGAGCCGGTTCACCAGGCCGATCCGCAGCGCCTCTTCGCTCGACACGCGCCGGGCCGAGAGCAGCAGATCCATCGCATTGGCGTGGCCGACGATGCGCGGCAGCATCCAGCTGATGCCGTGCTCCGCGATCAGGCCACGCCGCGCGAAGGCTGTCGTGAACACGGTATTGTCGGCGGCAAAGCGCAGGTCGCAATAAAGCGCGTGGACGAGGCCGATGCCGGCGGTCGCGCCGTTGAGCATGGCGATGACTGGCTTTCCGATCGACGGATAGAAGCCGTAGCGCGTCTGCCAGTCCGGCCGGCGGTTCATGTCGAAGGGCGGCAGGTTCGAGGCACGCCTGACGTCGTTGGGGTCGAGCCCCTTCAGCGCATCCATGTCGGCGCCGGCGCAGAAGGCGCGGCCCGCGCCGGTGAGCACGATGACGCGGACATTGTCATCGGCGCTCGATGCTTCCATCGCATGGCGCACGTCGCGCTCCATCGTCGGCGTCCACGCATTCATGCGATCAGGGCGATTGAGCGTGATGGTCGCGACCTTGTCGCTCACCTCATACAGAATGTGTTCGTAGGCCATGACGCTCTCCCTGTGTCTGCCGGCACGCGTTCGCGCGCGCTCGTTAGGAACGAGCCTAGCATATCCAGGGATGAGGCAAGGGCTTGCGCCAAGAACTTAGGCGAAGCACCTTGCGCGGAGGCGCGATCACTCGGCGGCTTGCGCCAGCACCTGCCGGCGCGCCAGCCAGCCGTCGATGAAATGATCGAGCCAGGCCCGCTCCGCAACGTCGTAGACGGCACGGTCCGCGAAATGATGATGCCGCTCGCGCGCGCCAGGCGCGCTGAGGCCGTCATAGCCGCGCGTGGTCCAGCAATGCATCATCGCGCAGGTCACGTCAGGATGAAACTGCACCCCGAAAGCGTTGCCGGTGCGGAACGCCTGGATCGGAAAATCATCGCCTTCCGCAAGCAGCTCAGCGCCGACGGGCAGTTCAAATCCTTCGCGATGCCAGTGATAGACCTGTGCCGGCCAATTCGGGCAGAGCGCGTGGCCCGCGGCGGTCGGGCGGATCGGATAGTAGCCGATCTGGGTCAGTGCCTGCGCATGCGGTGCGACGCGGGCCCCCAGCTGCATCGCCAGCATCTGCGCGCCGAGGCAGATACCAAGGAACGGCCGCTGTTCGCGGAGCGGAATTTCGATCCAGTCGATCTCGCGGCGGATGTAGTCGTCGGGATCGTTGGCGCTCATCGGACCGCCGAAGAAAACAGCACCGGCATGCTGATCGAGCGTGTCGGGCAGGGGATCGCCGAAGCGGGGACGGCGAATGTCGAGACGATGGCCGAGCGCGCGCAGCGCATTGCCGACGCGGCCGGGTGTCGAGGATTCCTGATGCAGGATGATCAGAACCGGCAACCGGGCTTCGGAGGCGGCGGCGCTCGGCGTCCTTCTGGGGAAGGGCACCAATTCTGCGCCACCAAACCTGTCCGTCCGGAACGACATGGCCTCTGCGAGTGCTATCGGTTCAGGCCGCCAGCATAACTAAGCGGTAGTTAACATCGTGTGAGTTCGCGCACACGCGTCCCGATATTGAAGCAAGCTCCGGGCCACTACGGAGCTTTGAGCTTTCTTCAAAGCGTTTTCGAGCGAAGTGGACACCGGTTCGCGTCAAGAAAACGCGTCAAGACAAGAAATCTAGTGCCTCTGCCTCTGGAACCGGCTGGTGGCGGACAGGATGAAGCCGCGCGGGAAGAAACGCAGCGCGAACGGCACGATCTTGATTCCGAGACCAGGCAGCACTGCCCGTTTGTTGGCCATCAGGCCTCGATAGGCCTGTTGCGCGACATCGGCGGCAGACACGTTGAGAAGAGTCGTATCATGCCCGGACCCGACGCCGGCGCGCGCCTGGAATTCGGTGGGCACCGGACCCGGGCAAAGTACGGTGACGCGAACGCCGCGCGGCGCGAGCTCCGCCCGCAGGGCCTCGGTGAGGGAAATCACATAGGCCTTGGACGCGTAGTACACGGCCATGCCGGGGCCGGGCAGAAAGCCCGCGACCGATCCGACATTGAGAAGACCGCCCTTGTTCCTGATCAGCTGATCGGCAAAGCGCAGCGACAGATCCGTCAGAGCCCGGACGTTGACATCGACGATGCCGACCTGTTCGACGCGGTCGCGCTCGATCGCATCGCCGAACACGCCGAAGCCGGCATTGTTGACGAGATGGTCGAGCTCGACACCTTCGGCGGCGAGCGCGGCGGCGATCTTCTCGCCCGCATCCGCCTCCTGCAGGTCGCAGGCGATCACGATCGGCTTCTTGCCGCCCTTGGCGGCGAGCTCGTTCGCAAGCGCCTCCAGCCGGTCCGCCCGTCGCGCCGTCAGCGCGAGGCGATGCCCGTTGGCGGCGAACACACGCGCCAGCTCCGTGCCGATGCCCGCCGACGCACCGGTGATCAACGTTACCCGCTCAGTCACGATCGAAGTCTCTTGAATTGAAGTTTTTTGGCCCCGCAATGGCGGAACGAGAGCATAGGCCGAGCGCGACAGGCAAGCGTCACCGGCAGCATGGCTGCTTGAGCGGGCAACAGGGAAGCAGGAAAACCACGGATTTTACGGGGAAATCCGGGGCCGGGGTGGCCGACGAGGGTATATTAAAGTTTCGTCATGTGGCCAGCACAACCGCCGATAATACCGCGTCGAGACGGCTCAACCCCCGACGGCACCGTCCTTGACCTGATCATCGGCGCGATTTGCGACCGCATGCTTGAGGTCGATCCGGTCGCGCTGGGCGATCCCGAGCAGGTCGGAGGCGCGCCAGACGACGTTGTCCTCGAACTCGGAGACCTGGCCATCGGCATAGACCAGCTCCCACATCATCTGGACGATGCGCTTGCGGCCCTCTTCGTCGAGCGAGCGCATGATGACACTGGTGAAGTGATAGAGATCGACGGCCTCGCCCTCGACCTGGGTGGCGTCCGCGATCAGGCGGTCGGCGGTTCCGCGATCCAGCCCGAAATGGCTTTCGATCAGGCTGTGCAGCTTGCGCTGCTCGGTCGCCGTCGGCTGACCGTCCAGCGAGACCACGTGAACCAGCAGCGCGGTGGCCGCAAGCCGGTAATCGCCATCGCCGAATGCACGATCCCCGGCATGAGGGGCCACAATGTCGGCGATGAATTGGCGCAGGCCGTCGAGCATAGGATCCTACCGAAAACGATGAAGCCGCGGGAGTGCGGCCGCCACCAGCATTATATGAGCGGGAAACTCAACCGCCGCAACGTGCGTCAGCTCCGCGCGGGCATTACCTTTCGGCAATCTGTCACGGTATCTCGTACACCACCATCTTGTCGGCGATGCCGCGCAGGGCCGCCTGCTTCTGGATCGGCTTGATCGCGCGCTGCTCGAGCACCTCGGCGACTGCGGGCGCATCGAGCACGGGGCCCGTGATGTGGATCTCCCGCGCCGTCGACAGGCTCTGGACGCGAGCGGCGATGTTGACGGTCTGGCCGAAATAATCCTGGCGTTCGTTGAGCATCACCGCAAGACACGGGCCTTCATGGATGCCGATCTTGACGATGAGATCGTCGGTGCCGCGCTGCCTGTTGAGCTCGTCCATAGCGGCCCGCATCCGCAGGCCCGCGACGATGGCGTGCTCCGGACGGACGAAGGTCGCCATCACGGCGTCGCCGATTGTCTTCACCACCGCGCCCTTCTCGGAGGAGATGATCTCGAGCAGCGCATGGAAATGCGCGCGCACGAGATCGAAGGCGGCGAGATCGCCGACGCGCTCGTAGAGCGCGGTCGAGCCCTTCAAATCGGTGAACAGGAATGTCAGCGACGTGATCTGGAGCCGCTGGTCGAGGCTGAGATTGTCCGCCTTGAAGACATCGCGAAACGTCTGGTTCGACAGCATGCGCTTGGCGGTGAGGAACGGCTTGCGCTTGCCGATGAGATGATGGAGCGCCTCGGCCGCGATGAACACCGACGGCAACACGCGCACGCCGGCCTGGTTCTCCAGCGACAGCCGCAGCGGCCCCGGCCGCATGGTCGTCGTCCCCGTCGGAGCCTGCACCTTGTTGTACATGATCGCGAACTGCTGGCGCTCCTTGGTCGGCTCGCCCTGGACGTCGATGAAATGGGCGGCGTGCGTCACCGGCTCGAAGATGATGATGAAGTCGCCCGGCAGTTGCAGCGACATGGTCGCTTTCTCGCCCGCCGGAAGCTCGAGCGTATCGAGCGTCACCTCGTTGGCGAGCGTCGCGAAGGATTCCTTGTTGAAGTCGACGCCGGAGCTCCAGAATACCTGCTTGAAATATTCCCACACCGGAAGCGTATCGGGATCGTGCGCTGCGATGCGCCGCACGCGCGGATTGACGGTGAAGGAGACCTCGACCTGATCGTCGACCGACGCCTTGTAGCCGCAGGCGCAGAGCGCGCAGTGATAATCGTCCGGCTTGAGCGCCTTCAGCGTCGAATGGGCCCCCAGCACGCCGCCGCAGCCCGGACAGAGCACGTTCCAGCCGAGATCGAACAGTCCGAGCCGCGCCGAATGCAGGAAGGTGGAGATCGTGTGCTCTTCGTCGAGGCCATGCTGCCTGGCGAAATCGAGGACATTGACGCGGTTGAGCTCGTGATCCTCGCCGTTCTCGATGAGGTCCGCAATCGCGTCGACCACCTTGGCATCGGCGGTCTGCTTCAGAACGGAAAACTGGGCCTGGATGTCGCTCATGGCGGAGGCTCTATCTGGGGTGGATCGCGCCATCGGGCAGACGAATGTCTGTCACCGACGCGTGATGCGGAACAAAGGTGAGTGGTCCGGCTGGGTCGTCACGACGCCGAGCGGGATCACCGGAACCCTGTCGGCAAGCTCGATACGGAACGCGCCGATCAACCGGGCCAGCGCCAGCACGGATTCGGCTTGCGCGAACGGCGCGCCGATGCAGACGCGCGGACCCGCGCCGAACGGCAGGTAAGCGAAGCGGTCGGGCGCCTCCTTCGACATGAAGCGTTTTGGAATGAAGGCGTTCGGCTGGTCCCACAGCTTCTCATGCCGGTGGAGCAGCCAGGGCGCGATCATGATGATGTCGCCCTTGCCGATCTCGACACCGGCCGCATTGTCCTTCTCGCGCGCGGCACGCGCGACCAGGAAGGCCGGCGGATAGAGCCGCATGGTCTCCTCGATCACCGCACGGGTGAACTTCTGGCGATCGATATCGGCCATGCTGTCGAGGTGCTCGCCGTGGGTCTCGGAGGCAACTTCCTCCTGCGTCTCCGGATCGAGCGCGAGCAGATAGAGCGCCCAGAACAGCGCCGTCGCCGTGGTCTCGTGACCCGCCAGGATCATGGTCGCGACCTCGTCGACGAGTTGCGCGTCCGAAAAGCCCTTGCCGGTTTCGGGATCGCGCGCCGCGTCCATGAGATCGAACAGGTCGCGCGGCGGCGCGCCGTCCTTCTTGCCCATCGTGCGGCGCTCGGCGATCAGCATCGCGACGAATTCGGTCCAGCGCTTGCGGAAGCGCGCGCGGGCAAAATCCATCGGGGTCGGCCAGGACACCGGCAGCAGCATGTCGAGGAAATAGGGCCGTCCCAGCCGCGCTCCGTATTCCATGACGAAGTTGCGCAAGGTCGGGCCGTGACGGTCCATGCCGAACGAGAACATCGTGCGCCCGGCGATCTCCAGCGTCATGCGCTGCATCGTCTCGCGCAGATCGACCGGCTCGCTTGTTCGCGCATCGAGCTTTGTGATGGTCTCGTCGAGCACCGCGGTCATATGCGGGACGAGATTTGCGGTCGCACGCGGCGTGAAGGCCGGCGCGAGCGTACGGCGCTGATGCGCCCAGGCGTGGCCTTCCGCGATCAGAACTCCTTCGCCGAGCACCGGACGCAGCATGCGGATCCCCGCCGGCGTGCGCGTGTAGTTTTCATAATTGCTGAGCAGGACATGCCGAATTGCATTCGGCTGATTCAGAATGAAGCTGTTGTGGAGGAAAAAGCGGCCCTTGATGACCTCTTCTTCGTAGGCACGCTGGCCCCAGGTCGCGATCATGTTCTGCTTGAGGACCGCGACCCGGCCGAGAAACGACATGTCGTCGGGCGCACGCGGCGGGGTCGGAGGGATGATGGGCCGACGCACACTGGCGATGTTCATGGCTCTCTCCCGCAGATATGACCCAGGCCAATAGCTAGTAAGTCAGCTCGGCAATCGCAATCCTGTTCTCGGAGGCGGGCCAGGCACGCGCCACAATTCGTTCTTCGCCGAACTGGGCCACGACGTTACGCCCGGCCTCCGCGGCCGGGAGCCGCAAGGTTGCTGCCGAATCCGTGGGCACACCCGGCTTGACGTCGGCCGGCTCCTTGCCGTCGAGCAGCACCACGTCCCGCGGCAGGCCGAAATAGCCGCGCGGGCGTGACATGATCACGACGGCGCCGGCATCCTTGTCCGCCGGCCCGAGCGGGCGCGCGGCACGCAGATGCACGACATCGGACGAGCGCGCGAACGGCGAGCGGTAGATATGCGTCGTCGGCGCGTCGGGCGATGTCAGGACGAATTCGAGGAACCAGGAAGGCTCGACCTGCGCCGGACCCCAGCGGCCGTCGGCGCCGGTCTTCGCGCTGTGCACCGCGCCGCCTTTGCGCTCCCCGGTATCAGGATCGACGCGGAAGACATCGACGGTTGCACCCGCCACCGGGCGATTGGTCGACACGCCGCCTGGCGTACCGGTCACAAGGCCGCTCAACCTGACGCTCTGCTCCGGCACAATCGCGATGCGCGCGGGCTCGCGGCCGGCAATGAATTTGTAGATCTCGCGGAAGGCACGCGGGTGAAACGCCACTTCGCGATGGTCGAGCGCGACGAGCACGAGATTGGTGGCGCCCGTCAACTCCGGCCCTTCGACGGTAACGCCGGTCGGCGTGCCGGGCTTGCCGATGAAGCGGCCGTCGGCTTGCGCGTACTTGTCCATGCCATCGCTGCGCAGGGTGAGGAAGGCCGTGCCCGGCGTCACCTCGCTCTCGCCCTCATTCAGGCCGCGCAGAAATGTACCGCGGCCATTGAATTCGTTGTTCGGCTGGTCGTCGGTCGCGAACACGCCGTGATTGGGCGTGCCGCACAGCACGGCATGGCTGACATCGCCGGCACCGCCGTTCCTGATGACGTTGCGAATGGCGTAGCCACCGCGCGAACTGCCGACCAGCGCCACGCGGGCCGCGCCGGTGCGGCGCTTCAATTCCGCGATGGCCGCCGCGAGTTCGCGGCGCTGGTCCTCGGTCGAGGAGCGGCCCGCCTGCTCGACCTTGTCGTCGCTGCGCGCCAGCGGATCCGTGAAATTGACCGCCATCATGCGATCGCGCGCGACGCCGTTGGATTCCATTCGCCAAAGCGTCGTCATCCAGACCGCGTCGTATTCACCATTGCCGTGGACCAACAGGATCGGCGGCACCTCGGCATTCTGAGCCGTGGGCGCGGTCTGGGCCAGCGCGCCTGTCCGCAAGCTCGCAACCGCGAAAGGCAAGCTGCCTACTCCCAGCAGGATC
Organism: Bradyrhizobium sp. 613_E4_N2_2; assembly: GCF_052075995.1. Classification (NCBI taxonomy): domain Bacteria; kingdom Pseudomonadati; phylum Pseudomonadota; class Alphaproteobacteria; order Hyphomicrobiales; family Nitrobacteraceae; genus Bradyrhizobium; species Bradyrhizobium sp. 613_E4_N2_2. The sequence continues at coordinate 334,127 of NZ_CP197234.1, read as the reverse complement.
GACCTTCGCGACAGCTTCATATGTTTCTCCGGAAAAACCATGTCTTTGTGCCGCTTATAGCGGCCTAACCACTGGACAGCGAAGGACTTTCGCAGGCATCACTGGACTTGCCGGAATCACCCAAAGACCATTCCAAGACCACTTCTGCCAGCCCATATGGAAGGGGATATGACCGAGCAGCCGAACCGTCAGAAATTCGCCGGCGACGGCATCGCCGCACCCCTGCGGTACACCGTGTTCCGGCGCATCTGGCTCGCCAGCCTGCTCTCCAATCTTGGCCTCTTGATCCAGGGCGTGGGCGCGGCCTGGGCGATGACGCAGATGGCGGCCTCGGCCGACAAGGTGGCGCTGGTGCAGACCGCGCTGATGCTGCCGATCATGCTGATCTCGATGCCGGCCGGCGCCATCGCCGACATGTATGACCGGCGCATCGTGACCTTGATTTCGCTCGCGATCGCGCTGATCGGCGCGACTGCGCTGACGGTGCTGGCCTGGCTCAAGCTGATCACCCCGGAAACGCTGCTCGTCTTCTGCTTCGTGGTGGGCAGCGGCAATGCGCTGTTCGGGCCGGCGTGGCAATCCTCGGTCAGCGAGCAGGTGCCGCCCGAATCACTGCCGTCAGCCGTCGCACTGAACGGCATCAGCTACAATATTGCACGCAGCTTCGGTCCCGCGGTCGGCGGCGTCATCGTCGCCTCGCTCGGCGCGGTGGCCGCGTTTGCCTGCAACGCGATCCTCTATCTGCCGCTGCTGGTGGTGCTGCTGCTCTGGCGGCGCAATACCGAGCCCTCGCGCCTGCCGCGGGAGAAGCTCAACCGCGCGATGGTCTCGGGCTTCCGCTACATCACCAATTCGCCGCCGATCAAGATCGTGCTGTTGCGCACGCTGGTGATGGGCCTGATCGGCGGCGCCATCATGGCCCTGATGCCGCTGATCGCGCGCGACCTGCTGCATGGCGGCGCGCAGACCTACGGCATCATGCTGGGTGCCTTCGGCATGGGCGCCGTCGTCGGTGCGCTCAACATCCATGAATTGCGCAAGCGCATGAGCGGCGAGGCCGCGATCCGCGCCTGCACCATCTCGATGGCATTCGCGATGGCCGCGCTTGCCGTGAGCACGGAGCCGGTGTTGACAGCGGCGGCGCTTGTGCTCGCCGGTGCGGTCTGGATGGCGGCCGTCGCGCTGTTCAACATCGGCGTGCAGCTCTCGGCGCCGCGCTGGGTCGCGGGCCGTTCGCTCGCGGCGTTCCAGGCCTCGATATCCGGCGGCATCGCGATCGGCGCCTGGGGCTGGGGCCATCTCACCGATTATGCCGGCGTCGAGGTCGCGCTGCTGACGGCCGCCTGCCTGATGCTGATCTCGCCGGTGCTGGGCATTTGGCTGGCGATGCCGCGCGTCGGCGCCCGCAACGAGGACGCCGACGTGCTCGCCGATCCGGAAGTCAAACTGTCGCTCACAGCACGCAGCGGGCCGCTGGTCGTCGAGATCGAATATAGGGTGAGCCAAGAGAACGCGCGCGCCTTCCACAATGTGATGCAGGACGTGCAGCTCTCCCGGCAGCGCAACGGCGCCTATGGCTGGTCGATCGCGCGCGACATCGCCGACCCCGAATTGTGGACCGAGCGCTACCACTGTCCGACCTGGCTCGACTACTTGCGCCAGCGCAACCGCTCGACACAATCCGAACGCGCGTTGCATCAGCAGGCGATCGATTTCCACATCGGACCCGATCCGGTGCGGATCCGCCGCATGCTGGAGCGTCCGTTCGGCTCGGTGCGCTGGAAGGAGGAGACGCCGGATCGTGCCGGCGCCGAGGTGCTGCCGGTGGTCGCGAGCGCGGCGGGAAGTAGCACGTAGGTTCTCTCAGAACGTAGCCCGGATGGAGCGAAGCGCAATCCGGGACGATCTCACCGCACGGGCAGACGCCGGATTTCGCTCATCCGGGCTACGACGGCACGTCTTACTGCCCGTGATCCGTCAGCACCTTGTCGCAGGCTTTGCTGAGGCGGGTGCGGTTCTGCTTGAGGCAAGCGAGCACGGCGCCATCGCCATTGTTCATCACGGCACGGCAGAAGCGCGTCACATCGCGCGCGCAGGCATCGTGGCCGGGCTGCTGTTGCGCTGAGGCGCTCGATGCGCACAGAATCAAAGAAACAATGAAAAGAAATCTGGTCATCGCGTAATGCCTCTTACCCCAAGGAAGTGCGGGCGAAGCTAGTGCGACGATCCCGACGCCGCAACGGCTTTATTACCGAGCGGGACTGGCGCGCGTGGCCCCGGCCTGACGCCGGGAGCACATCGCGAGGGGAGCCAACAACGATTGCCGTTGCGCGTTGTCCTACTGCTTGTCCTGGGCGTCAGCGACCTTGCGTGAGGCGCCCTTTGCGAGGTCCTTGTCCATCACCGCGCGGCAGCCGGCGCTCAGGTCGGAACGATGCTTCATCATGCACGCCGTGATCTTCGGGATGTTGGGGATTTCCGAGGAGCACAGGCGGAAGGCATCGCCGGTGCACTGCTGCTGCGCCTCGGCCGAGAAGGCGAAGCTCGAGGTCGTCGCGACGATCGAGACGGTGGCGGCAAAGCCCAGAGCCAGGCTGGTGTCACGGATCCTACTCGTCAGCGATTCGGCAGAAGAAGATTTGGTCATTTGAAGCTCCCATGGGCGCCGCTGGAAGCGGGGCCCGTTGTTGATGGGAACTACGATGCTCCGGCAAAACAGTTTCCACTGTGATGACGGTCACGGGTGGCCCGCCCTATGTGACCTCCGTCACATGGCGCACCTCGCTGAAAATCCGGCGCAAACGCCGTCGTGTTGGTGTCACGTTAACTGTTCCTTCGCATTAATGGCTCGTCGCGCGGGAGATTCCGCCGGGTTGGTTGCGTAATTGGAAAGAATAGCGATGCGTAATGCGTTGGGCCTGATGCTGGCCAGTGTAGTTGCGGCGGTCGTGATCGCCGCCGGCGGTTGGTTTTATTATTCCGCGCGCGCCGATCAGGGCGCCCCCAAAACAACGGCCGCCCGTGCCGCCGATCAATTGCCGGCACAGGCGAAGCTCGCCGCCAAAGATGACGTCGAGACCACCGCGGCGATCGCGGCCAGGCCGACGGCGGTTGCTCAGGCAGCGGCGCCTGCGCCCGCTCCGATCGCGCCAGTGCAGCCGAAGCAGGCCTGCGCCAATCCGAACGCGCTGGGCGTTGCCCGCGTGGTCGAGATCGACACCACCGGCGGTCCCGGCTTCGGCTTCGATCATTTCAAGCAGTTCGACTTCCTCACCGACAAGGAGGTCGTGCTGACCTTCGACGACGGTCCCTGGCCGGTCAACACGCCCGCGGTGCTGAAGGCGCTCGCGGATGAATGCACCAAGGGCCTGTTCTTCTCGGTCGGCAAGCATGCGACCTATCATCCGGAAATCCTGCGCCAGGTTCTGGCCCAGGGCCACACGGTCGGCACGCACACCTGGTCGCACGTCAACCTGAACGGCAAGAAGATGACGGAGCAGCAGGCCAAGGACGAGGTCGAGAAGGGCATCAGCGCGGTGAAATACGCGCTCGGCACCAACCCGGCACCGTTCTTCCGCTTCCCGCAGCTCCAGCACAATCCGGCGATCGTGACCTATTTCAGCACCCGCAACGTCGCGATGTTCTCGACCGACATCGACTCCTTCGACTTCAGGAAGGGCGCCACGCCGGAGAAGATCATCGAGACGGTGATGACGAGGCTCGACAAGCTCGGCAAGGGCATCATCCTGATGCACGACTTCCAGAAGCACACCGGCGAAGCGATGCCGGCGCTGCTCGCGCGGCTGAAGGCTGGCGGCTACAAGGTCGTTCAGATGAAGGCCAAGGCAACGCTCCAGACGCTGCCGGAATATGACGAGGCGCTGCTGAAGGACCTGAAGGTGCCGACCTCGAGCGCGCGTCCGATAACGAGCGTGGTGCAGACGGTGTCGCAGTAAGGCCGACACGCTTCCTCAATACGCGCATGGCCGGGCTCTTGCCCGGCCATTTGCTTTTGTAGCGAGTCGCAGCCTTACCAGTAGATGCCGTGGCGGTGCAGCTCGCTGATGATGCGGCCTTCGGTCCAGCTGCGCTTGTGCTTCGGCTTGCCCGCCTTTGCGGTCTTCGTGGCGGGCTTGCTCGTCTCCGTCGGCGCTGAGGTCGTCGTTGTCGCGGTCACGGCAGGAGCCGTCGCCACGGCGGGAGCAGAGGCCGAGACTGCCGGCGGACGATCGACGTATTTCGGAGCTTCCGCGGCTGGCGCGACTTCGCTGATTTGCGTCGTCGGGGCGGTGGCCGTGGTGCCCTGCGGAGCGGCCGTCGCCGTGGCCTGCGACAGGCTGCGGTCGACAGCATGGGCAGATGCAGAAGCCAGGACCATGGCGGCAACCAGAATGATCTTGCGCATGTGAAATCTCCCCGTGTTTGCGTGACCGGAAGACTAGGGGAGATGTGATCTGCGCTATGTGACTGTCATCACGTAGACTGCGCGCTCGGTCTTGAACCCGCGATCAGCATTCGCGGCGATCGACCCGCAACGTCATGTCGCGTTTCGCGATTGTTTCCAAATGTTTCTGATTGTGGTAGACGCTCGACACGTATCACAAGGCGTGCCGAGTCCGCCCGTTATGACCTTCATCCAGCGAGTGAAGCGTAAGCTGCTGCCGCCGCGAGAGGTTGTCCAGGGGTACGAGAATCCGGAACTGGTCGAAACGATTTTCCTAAAGACAATCAACTACAGCCCGGACAGCGACTGGCCGCTGGTCGCGGGCATGAACACGGTTCTCGATTTCGGCGGAGGTGCTGGCCTGCATTACAAGGTGGCGCGCCGGCAATGCCCGGACATTCGATGGGCGGTGGTTGAGACGCCTGCAATGGTGCGGCGCGCCAAGGAGCTTGGCACCGATAGGCTGATGTTTTTCGAGCGCATCGACCAAGCCGCCGACTGGCTCGGCACTGTCGATCTCCTCCACTCGAATGGGGCCATACAGTACGTCCCGGATGCATTGGAAACCGTCAGAACGCTGTGCTCGGTTCGGCCGGCAATGTTGGCATGGTACCGCGTTCCGATCAGCGAAGAGACCCGGCGAGAGGTTCAGACCTCGTACCTGAGCGACAACGGTCCAGGATCGTCGCTCGCCTCCAGGGAGAAGCTCGTCAGATACGAGCGCAACTGGATCTCCGAGCAAGCATTCATCCAGGCTCATGAGGGATTTCGCATCACTGAGCGGAGCCCGGATCCCACCGAGCGCGGCACGCAACAATTCAGGTTCGCGCGCATCTAGCTTGCGACAATACGGGGGCGATGTGTTCGACAAGTTTGCAGACTGGTTACGTCAGACGGCCTTTTTCTCGACGGCTATCGACATCGCGCGCCAGACGTTACCGGAGCCCGCGCTGATCTGGTTGCGTACGCAGATGGTGCGCAATCTCCGTGGAACGCCTGGCGAAGTGTTCAGCGAGATCTATCGGCGTAACGTCTGGGGTTACAAGGAAACCGCTTCCGGCGGCGGATCCACGCTGCACAATACCCAAAGGGTGCGAGAAAGCCTTCCTGGTCTGGTTGGCGACCTCGGGATCCGTACCCTGCTCGATTTGCCTTGTGGTGATTTTCATTGGTTGTCGAAGATCGAACTTCCAATTTCTCGCTATATTGGAGGAGACATCGTTCCGGAACTGATTGCGCGAACGGGTGACCAATACAGTCGCCCAGATCGCACGTTCCTCCGGATCGATCTCTGCAACGATCCGCTCCCGGAAGCTGACCTGCTGCTCTGCCGCGATTGCTTCATTCATCTGTCCGAAGAGATGATTTTTCAAGCAATCGACAACATTCGTCGATCCAACATCAAGTATCTCCTGACGACGACTTACCCGGCTGGCCGAAATCGTGCGATCCGCACGGGTGATTTCTTCTCCATCGATCTGAGCGCTCCGCCCTACAACTTCCCGCCGCCGATCAAGGTGCTGGACGACTACGTCCCACCGTTCGACCGGCGGCAACTGGCGCTGTGGGAAATCGAAAGCCTGCGCAAAGTCTGAGGCGATGGCATGCCGTCTCGCGGCGAGGCTGCATCGGAGGACGAAACAACGGCGCGGAAAACAACGAAAAATCAGAGCGATAAATGGTGCCGCAAGAGGGATTCGAACCCCCGACCCCGTCATTACGAATGACGTGCTCTACCAACTGAGCTATTGCGGCGAACCCTACCGGGACCCGCGCAATGCAGGTCCCGATACGCGCGCTCCTGATATCGGGCATGGCCCGAATTGGCAAGGTGGAGCGGGCTTCGAAATGTGCCTCACGCGCCCCAGCGGGACCAGAATCCGCGCCAGCCGCCGGCCTGGGCCTTTGCATGGGTTCTGGGCGTGCCGATTTGTTCCGCAAATTCGTCGCTCGGACCCTCGTCGTCGATCCCGGGATCATCGGGGGCGCGGACGATCGGGATGACGGCCTGGATCGGGGCCGGCGCAGGCTTGCCGAGGTCGGCGCGGGTCCGGAACACCGGCGTTGCCGCCTCCGGCGATGATTCGGGCGCCTCAGGGGCGGGATTGACCGGCTCGGCGGCCGGCGCGACCGCAGGCTCTTCCTTGGCGGCCTCCCCGGTCGTCTCCTTGGCCTCAGGGGGCGAATTGTCCTGTGCGGCGGGGACCGGATCCGGCGCAGCCACGGGCGGTTCCACCGGGGCTTCGCTCGGGGCTGCCGTCACCCGCTTCGGCGGCGGGGCGGCCAGCATGGCTTCCTCGAAGGCCGAGGATTCGATCGTGGCGCCCTTGTCGGAGGGCAGGCTCGCGACCGGCGTTTGCCACTGGAAGGCATCGAGACGGCCGGTGACCGGCGAGACCGGACGCCAGCGGTCGCTGACATAGCCGTCCGCGGTCCAGGCCGGATCGTGGCGGGCGCGCACCGCGCGCAAGGTCCAGGCGCGGGCACGGCCGCCGTCGCCGTGCTCGGTGCGCTCGAGCTCGGCCATCAGCAGCGCGACGCGCTGGGTCGGATCGTTGACGTAAGGGGCCAGCACCGCGCGCGCACGCGCGAACTCGGAGGCGTCGATCGCGGCGCGCGCGATCGCGAGCTGGCCCTCGACATGGCCGGCCTTGTCGGCCGGCGTCTTGGCCGCCAGCGTCTCGACCCGCTGCAAGCGCTGCCGCGCGGAATCGCCGAGCTTCACATGCGCGTAGGCGTCGGCAAGATCCGGATGCGGATTGGCGAGCCACGCGGCCTCGACCAGCTTCATGGAGCGGCGCACCTGATGCGCTTCGCTCTCGAACTTGGCCGCGAGCACCGCGGCCGGCACCAGCGTCGGCGCGAGCTTGATCGCCTCCATCACGCTCTCGCGCGCCACGTCGCGGTCCATGGTTTCCAATTCCAGCGCGCGGGCCGTGAGCAGCACGCCGCGCTGGCGGCGATAGCCCGCCTTGTCGATCAGGCCGGCTGACAGATTCGAATCGAGGATCGCGAGCGCGCCGCTCCAGTCGCCGCGCGCGCAGCGGAAGCCGAGCACCGCGTGCGAGGCCCAGGTCGAGGACGGCGACAGCTTGATCGCCTCCTCCGCGATCATCACGGCGCCGACCGCATCGTCGGCGCGCTGCGCCTCGATGAACAGGCCGCGCAGGCCGAGCAGCCGGGTATCCTCGCGCTCGGCCATGACGCGGAAGACGCGCTGGGCCTCGTCGCGATTGCCTTCGAGCTGGGCCGACTGCGCGTGCAGCAGCAGTGCGAGCGGATCGTTCGCGGCCAGCCGCCGCGCGGTATCGGCGTGACGGCGGGCGAGGGCGGTATCGCCATGACCGATCGCGAGCAGGCCGTGGGTGATGGCATGGCGGCCGCGCGCATGGCGTTTCTCATGACGGCGGCGGCGCAGGCGTCCCGGCGCGCGCCAGATCATCGTCACGATGCTCCAGACCAGCACGACCGCCGCTGCAAAGACGCCGAGCAGAAACACGAACCTCGGAAGCGTCGTTGACGCGCGGAAACCGCCCGCGGTCAAGACGAGATCGCCGGGCTGATCGGCAACCCAGGCCGCGCCGGCCGCCGCCAGCGCGATCAGGACGAGGAAGAGGACGATGCGAAGCATGGCGATCCCTATTACGCGCTGATTATTGCGCGAACCTTTACTGAGCAGGCTTGACCAGATCGGGCTTGGCGAGATCCGCCATGGCATCGTCGGCGAATTTACGGGAGGCGCCGAGCGCGGCGTCGCGCGCGTCGGCCTTCTCGAGCCAGGCCTGTGCCGGTGCACGATCGGCCTCGGGCAGCGTCTTCAGCTCGCGCCGCGCTTCCGCGAAATCGTTGCGAAGCGCCGCCGCCGTCACCCGTGCGACGATGGCGCCGCGATCATTGCCGACGCCGTCGGTGCGCTCGATACGAACGAGTTTCGAGGCCCCCGCCTGGAGGCGCTCGACGATGCCGGCACCGGCGGCCGGGGCTTCCGCCGGCGGCGAGAGCTTGGGCACGATGTTGAGCAATTCGCGGCTCAGCGCGACCGGCGTCGGAATGCCTGACGACGCAAAGGTGTCGAGCGGCTTCAGCATATCGGGCTTGGCCGCGAGCGACCGCGCCGTGGCCAATTGCGATTCGTAGGGATCGCCATGCCGAACCGCGACGTCGAGCAGAGCCGCCGCCACGACATGGCGCAGCGGCTTGTCATTCGTCGCCTTGTTGTCGGCAATCTTCTCGCCCTGCTGTGCGAGCTCGGCGCGCTCCGTCTTGCTGGCACGCTCCAGCTGCGCAATGCGGTCGCTGAGCGCGGCAAGATCAGGCGCGGCAGCGCGCGGTGCCGATTTCACGTCGTTGGCGGTCTTGTCGGACTGTGCGCGCAGATTGGCGATGTCACTGCGCAAGGCACTTGCGGATTTCTCCAGTGCATCGATCCGCGCCACCACGGCCGGATCGGCGGCGGGCTTGCCCGCCTTGGCTTCGACCGCGGCGACACGTCCGCTGAGCGCGTCGACCGTCGCGCTCGTGACCTGCGGCGCGGCCGGCGGCGCCTCTACGGCGGGCCAGCCCAGCATCCAGCCGACGGCAATCACGATTGCGGCTGCGACCGCGCCGGAGAACGGCGCAATGACCCAGGGCGAAACCGGCGCCGACGCGGGAGCGGAAGCAACCGCGGCCTCCGCATGCGCGGGCTCCGGGTCAGGCCTGGCCTCTTCGGATTTGGACTCTTCGACCGTGGCCTGCTCTTGCGCGGCCTGCTCCGGCGTCGGCTGAACCTCCGGTTCGGCGGCCACCGTTGGCTGCGGCTGGGTCGAGATTTCGGTTGCCTCAAGGTCGATGGTGGGCGGGGTGCGCTTGGCACGGCCTGACTCGGGAGCCAATCCTGCGTCTTCAGGCTTGTCATCGGCCATCGTGACGGTTCCTCACACTCAAATGCCCTGAACGGACCCGATCGCGTCGGATTCGGCCCGACCTCTTACGCCAAACGGGTCCGCAAAGCACGCTCCAAGGTATCAAATAGGGCATTTTCGTCCGGCGTCGCGGCCCCCAGAACCTGCGACGCGCCGGCATCGCGCAGCACGCTGGCGACCGTCTCGGACAGGCAGCATTGCGGGATCGCCAGCGCCGAGATTTCGACGCCTTCGTCCCGTGCCGCATCCAGGAAGGCCCGCGCGCTGCGACGGGAGTAGTGCAGCACCGCCTCGATCCCATGCGCGGCAAAGCCATCGCAGACATCGCGCGGCAGGATCTTGACAGGAGTCATACGATAGGTGGTCTGCGTCACCACGCTGAAGCCCTCCGCGCCGAGCTCGCCGCCGAGATCGCGCGACAGATCCGCGCCCGCGAGATAGAGCAGCGTGCTTTTCTTCTTCAGCAGCTTGTCGCGCGCGCTCTGCATCACCTTGTCGCGCAAGGCCGCGGCGTCGCCGCCGGCGACGATCACCTCGGCGAAGCCGGCGTCGCGCGCCGCGGCAGCCGTGTGCTCCCCGACCGCAAACAGCGGCAGCTCCAGGAGGCCAAGATTCTTTAAGCCAAGATCTTGCAATTGCGGCGCGACGGCGCGGATCGCATTGGCCGACGTGACGATGATGGCGCCGTAGTCGGCCTCACTCTCGTCATGGAAGGCGACCGGCTCGAACTTGAGCATCGGTGCGAGCAGCACCACATGACCCCGCGCCCGCAAATTTTCCGCCGTCGCCTCATTGTCGGGATGCGGCCGTGTGACAAGAATGGACATCGCTTGTGTTCCCGAACCACGTGGCGGTGACGCATTCACGAAGGCGGCCGCGCGTGACGATTGCGCAAGTGGACCTCGGAATGCTACCGGACGTACCAGAACTCTGCTTTACGGATGAGCGCAAGGGCGCAAATTGGATAACAATTCGCCAATGCTGGTACTGGGCATCGAAACCACCTGCGACGAGACCGCCGCGGCCGTGATCGAGCGCGCGCCCGACGGCAGCGGCAAGATCCTGTCCAACATCGTGCGGTCCCAGATCGAGGAGCATGCCCGCTTCGGCGGCGTGGTGCCGGAGATCGCCGCGCGCGCGCATGTCGACGTCCTCGACGGCATCATCGACCGGGCCATGCACGAGGCCGGCATCGACTATGCGCAGCTCAACGGTGTCGCCGCCGCGGCGGGGCCGGGGCTGATCGGCGGCGTCATCGTCGGCCTCACCACCGCAAAGGCGATCGCGATGGTGCACGACACGCCGCTGGTCGCGGTCAACCACCTCGAGGCGCATGCACTGACGCCGCGCCTCACCGACGGAATTGAATTTCCCTACTGCCTGTTCCTCGCCTCGGGCGGGCATACCCAGATCGTCGCCGTCACCGGTGTCGGCCAATATGTGCGGCTCGGCACCACCGTCGATGACGCGATGGGCGAAGCCTTCGACAAGGTCGCGAAGATGCTGGGCCTGCCCTATCCGGGCGGGCCGCAGGTCGAACGCGCCGCGGCAAGCGGCGATGCCACGCGCTTCGCCTTCCCGCGCCCGATGCAGGGACGGCCCGATGCCAATTTCTCGCTGTCGGGATTGAAGACAGCGGTGCGCAACGAGGCGAGCCGGTTAACCGAGATCGCGCCGCAGGATATCAGCGATCTCTGCGCGAGTTTTCAAGCCGCCGTGCTCGACTCGACGGCGGACCGGTTGAGCGTCGGCCTGAGGCTTTTCCGCGAGCAGTTCGGCGCTCCGCATGCCCTCGTCGCCGCCGGTGGCGTCGCGGCCAATCAGGCGATCCGCGGCGCCCTGCATGACGTCGCGCGGCAGGCCGGGACGCAACTGATCATGCCGCCGCCCGCGCTCTGCACCGATAACGGCGCGATGATCGCCTGGGCCGGCGCCGAGCGCTTGGCGCTCGGCATGATCGACACGATGGAAGCCCAACCCCGCGCACGCTGGCTGCTCGATGCCAACGCCACGGCGCCGGCCGGTTACGGCAACACGCGGGCGGGATTCTAGCCATGACGGCGTTCCGGTCCGTCGCGGTGATTGGTGCGGGCGCATGGGGCACGGCGCTGGCGACGGTCGCGGCGCGCGCCGGACGGAACGTGACGCTCTGGGCGCGCAACAGCGAACATGCCGCGCGAATCGCCTCGACCCGCGACAATCCGCGGCTGCCCGGCGTGCGGCTGACGCCGGAGATCGTCGTGACGCACGAGCTTGCGGAGGCCGCGCGCGCTGACATGGTGCTGATCGCCACGCCCGCGCAGCATTTGCGCGGCGCAGTCAACATGCTGGCCTCGCATCTGGCAAGGCCGGTGCCGATCGTCGCCTGCGCCAAAGGCATCGAGCACGGCACTCATAAATTCATGACCGACGTCATCGCGGAAGCTGCACCTCACGCGCCGCCGGCGATCCTGTCGGGCCCGAGCTTTGCCGACGACGTCGCGCGCGGCTTGCCGACCGCGGTGACGCTGGCGGCGAAGGATGAAGCGCTGGCGAGCGCGCTGGTGCAGGCGCTCGGCTCGGCGACCTTCCGGCCCTATCACACGACAGATGTTCGCGGCGTCGAGATCGGTGGTGCGGCCAAGAACGTGTTGGCGATCGCGGTTGGCATCGCGGTCGGGCGCAAGCTCGGCGCCTCCGCCCAGGCCGCGCTGACGACCCGCGGCTTTGCCGAACTCACGCGCCTCGGCCGGGCCCTCGGCGCGCGCGGCGAGACGCTCACGGGCCTGTCCGGCCTCGGCGATCTGATCCTGACCTGCTCGAGCCCGCAATCGCGCAATCTCGCGCACGGCCTTGCGCTGGGCCGCGGCGAGCAGCCGCCCGCGGGCAAGCTCGCCGAAGGCGAGTTCACCGCACCTGTGTTGATCGAACTCGCAGCTTCGCACAACATCGAGATGCCGGTATCAGAAGCGGTCGCTTCGATCCTGAGCGGCCGGAGCACGATCGACGCCGCGATTTCGGGGCTGTTGACGCGCCCCTTCAAGGCAGAGGAATGACGTCTTTCTCGTCATGCCCGCGCTTGTCGCGGGCATCCACGTCTTGATATTGAATTGGTGGCAGAGACGTGGATGGCCGGGACAAGCCCGGCCATGACGAACGGATAGGACGCGCGATGAACTACTGGCTGGTGAAATCCGAACCGTCGGTGTGGTCCTGGGACCAGCAGGTGGCGAAGGGCGCCAAGGGCGAGGCCTGGACCGGCGTGCGCAATTACACCGCGCGCCAGAACCTCGTGAGCATGAAGAAGGGCGACAAGGCGTTCTTCTATCATTCCAACGAAGGCAAGGAGATCGTCGGCATCGCGGAGGTCATCAAGGAGGCCTATCCTGACCCGACCGACAAGACCGAAAAATTCGTCTGCGTCGACATCAAGGCCGACAAGCCCTTGAAGACGTCGGTGACGATGGCCGCGATCAAGGCGGACAAGAAGCTCGCTGACATGGCGCTGGTGAAATATTCGCGCCTGTCGGTGCAGCCGGTGACGGCGGAGGAGTGGAAGCTCGTCTGTAAGATGGGCGGGATGTAAGCGACTTCAACGGTAGGGTGGGCAAAGCGTAGCGTGCCCACCAATCGAAACCGCAGCTTGCCGTGAGATGGTGGGCACGGCGCGCAAGAGCGCACTGCGCTTCGCTTCGTCGGGGCTACGATATCCGGGCTTGCGTCTCCGGCAGCGTAAACACCTCGCATGGCGAAGCGATGCCGCGCAGCGGATGCGATCCGAGCGCGACGAGAGGCGTGTCCGTCTCCGCGGCCAGCGCCCCCGATACCAGCACGGTCCGTTCCAGGGGCTTGCACAATCCCTCGAGCCGGCTGGCGAGATTCACGGCGGGACCGATCGCCGTGAAATCGAGCCTGTTGGCGGCGCCGATATTGCCCCAGAGTATTTCGCCGAGATGAAGGGCCGCGCCGAATGCAAGTGGCGGCAGTCCTTGAGCGCTGCGCTCCCCGTTGAGATACGCCATGCCGGCTTCGGCTGCGCCTGCGGCACGCAGGGCGGCGTCGCACGCGCGGCGCGGCGACGCCTCGACCACCGGGAAGATCGCGAGCACGCCGTCGCCGATGAATTTCAGCACTTCGCCGCCGAAGGCATGAACGGCACCGGCGATGCGATCGAACCAGGCGTCGAGCGCTGCGATGACGTCGGCCGGCGGTGTGGTCTCCGACAAGGTCGTGAAGTTACGCAGATCCGCATAGAGCAGCGCGGCTTGAATGGTCTCGCCGAGATCGCGCCGCAACGGCGCCGCCAGCACCCGCTCCGCGCTGCGCTTGCCGAGATAGGCATCGAGCGTCGCGCGCAACGTGGCGCGCGCAGCGAGCACGGCCAGCGGCGTCGCGGCGAAACGCGCAGCCTGGCGCAATTGCTCGATCTCGTCTGCGGTGAACGGACGCGGCCCGATCCAGCCGAGCTGCGGCCCATCTGGTCGTCCGACCACCTCTTCGTGCACCTCGCCGCCCGCGATGTCGCGCAGCCAGCGGCGGCCGGCATCATTGGGCGGGTCGGGCGCCAGCCCACTTGGTGCGAAGCCGAGCGCCTCGATGACCCGGCCGTTCTCCGCGCGCCACAGCCAGGTCCGCTTCGCGATCAGCGGATGCGGCACCTCCAATGTCAGGCTGCCTGCCGCAAGCGGCACACCGTCGGCGACCAGATGAGCGCCGAGTTCCGCGAGCAGACGGTCGGCCCCGGGGCAATCCGAGGCGGCATCGACGAGCCAGGCGAGGGTCCGGGAGAGTTGCATGACCCGATGATGGCGAAGGTCGGCCATCTTTGTCACGGCAATCCTTGACGCACAGCTCCACCGCCGCCATGTCCCGGGATCAGCCCAGGGATGATCGCCGATGACCGAGCCATTCGTAGTGCGACGCGAAACCCAGATCGCAGCCCCCCGCGCCACCGTCTTCGCCTATTTGACCGACCCCGAGAAAATCCTGAGCTGGATGGGCTCCGACGCGACCACGGAGCCGCATCCCGGCGGGCTCTATCTCCTCAAGGGCATCGGCCCGCGTGGCGGCGTCGGCCGCGGCACCTTCCGCGAGGTCGTGCCAGTGCATCGTCTGGCCTATACGTTCGGCTGGGAGGGCGGTCAGGAAGTTCCGCCCGGCTCGAGCCTGATCGAGATCGACCTGATCGAGCGCGACGGCGGCACGCTGCTGCGCATGACCCATAGCGGGCTCCCGACCGAGGAACAGGCCGCCGCGCACGCGAAAGGATGGGCGCATTATCTGGGCCGGCTGACGAGCGCCGCCGCGGGCAGCGATCCCGGTCCGGACAAGGGTATCTCAGACAAGATGTAGATCTCGTAGGGTGGGCAAAGCGAAGCTTGCCCACGCGGCCTATCAACAATGTCGTGAAGAACGGTGGGCACGGCGCTTCGCGCCTTTGCCCACCCTACGGCACCGCCGCTTAAACTGCCGCGGTCGCCACCACCTGCTGCAACAGTTGCTCGCGCCTGGCCTGCGAACGCTGGCCCTTCATGGTCGCGGCGAAGCGTTCGAGGATGCCGTCCTCGAAGGCGGTGACGATGGTGTCGTGGACGTAGCTCTTGCGGCAGATCGCCGGCGTGTTGGAGAGCTTGTCGGCTGCGGCGCGGATCGCGTCCAGCACCTGCTTCTTGCGGCCGCGCTGGCTGGTCGCCGGCGTGATCCGCGACAGCGATTCCACCACGACTGCGGACGCCATCAGCGTGCGAAAATCCTTCAGCGAAATCTTGATGCCGGCGATCTCGCGCAGAAACGCGTTCACCTGCGTGGTGCTGACCGCGCGCACGATGCCGTAGGCGTCGCGATACTGGAACATGCGCTTGCCGGGAACGCCGTTCAGGATGCCGATGGCGCGCACCAGCTTCGCAGCGTCGCACTCTTTTCGCACCGCCTTGCCGCCCTTGGCCTTGAAGGTCAGCACGAAGGAATCGTCCTCGAGCGTAACGTTCGACTTCAGCATCGTGGTGGCACCGCGGGTGCCGTTGAGGCGGGCATAGGATTCGTTGCCGGGACGGATCGCGGTGCGCGCGATCAGCTCGATCACGGCCGAGAGTGCGAATTCACGCGTCGGCTCGTCGCCCGACAGGAACGCCGAGACCTTGCGCCGGATCTTTGGCAGCGCGCCGACGAGCTTTTCCAGCCGGTGCGCCTTGCGGTGCTCGCGGACCTTTTCCCAATCGGCGTGGTAGCGGTATTGCAGCCGGCCCGCGGCATCGCGTCCCACCGCCTGGAGATGCGAGCTCGGATCGGCCGAGTAGCGCACCTGGCGATAGGCCGGCGGCACCGCCATGGCGTGCAGCCGGCGGATGGTGCGGGCGTCGCGGATATGCGCGCCGTTGGGACGGACGAAGGAATAGCCCTTGCCGCGCTTGATGCGCCGGATGGTCAGCTCGTTCTGGTCGCCGAGCCGCAGGCCCAGCTCCTTGGCGATCGCCTCAACCGAGGTCGCAGGCGCGGTGTCGAAGACCTTTTTCGGGCTGAGACGGGCGGAACCGGCCGGTTTCGGCCATTGTCCGAGGGCTTTGGCCAGCGCGACAGCAGCAGGATCGGCCGAAGCGAGCCGCATCGTCCCGAGATTCTGCTGATCCATCATAGTCTTAAGCCTTAGCCCTGTCTGTTATCGGTCAATGCCGCTGTTCTGATTTTTGTTCCAAGGGTCTCTTGGACGGTCTCGTTGGACCCGGGTTGGCCATTTAGGGTGTTCCGAACCGCATTGCGAGTCCCGAATCAGTGACAGACGGTTTCTAAATACCTCCTGCGGCGCATGGGCGCCCTGCACGGGCCTCTTCCGGCGATCTGGTAAAGACCTGGAAAGCCGCGCCGGCCTGTTTCAGATCTGCGACAGTCGCGCCAGGCGGCGTTGATCTTCCGCATGGCCGCCTGCTCGTCGAAGGTCCAGCTTGTGCTCCTTGTCGGGTCCGGTTAGGCGGACGCATAATCGGTTCAACGATGACGTCGGCTCGCCAGTCGCCTGGGCTCGGCTTGCCGTATCTGGAGGGAAGCATGTCCGAGAAGACCTACGACGTCCCCGCGGAATGGGCCAAGCGCGCCTGGATCGACCAAGCCAAGTACAAGGACATGTATGCCCGCTCGATCGCGGACCCGAACGCCTTCTGGGCCGAGCAGGCCAAGCGTATCGACTGGATGCACGCGCCGACGAAGATCGAGAACGTCTCCTTCGCGCCCGGCAACATCTCGATCAAATGGTTCGAGGACGGAATCCTCAACGTCGCCCATAATTGCATCGACCGGCATCTGCACAAGCGCGCCAACCAGACCGCGATCATCTGGGAGGGCGACGATCCCTCGCAATCCAGGCACATCACCTACAAGGAGCTGCACGACGAGGTCTGCCGGATGGCCAACATCCTGCGCACCCGCAACGTCAAGAAGGGCGACCGCGTCACCATCTACCTGCCGATGATTCCCGAAGCGGCCTACGCGATGCTGGCCTGCGCGCGGATCGGCGCGATCCACTCCGTGGTGTTCGCGGGCTTCTCGCCCGACAGCCTCGCCCAGCGCATCAACGACTGCCAATCCAAGGTGATCATCACGGCGGACGAGGGCCTGCGCGGCGGCAAGAAGGTGCCGCTGAAAGCCAATGTCGATGCAGCGCTCGTCAAGGCCGACGGCGTCGACTGGGTCGTCGTTGTCAAGCGCACCGGCGGCACGGTCGAGATGAATCCGTCGCGCGATCTTTGGTATCACGACGCCGCCAAGATGGTGACGACGGAATGCCGGGCCGAGCACATGCACGCCGAGGATCCGCTGTTCATCCTCTACACGTCGGGCTCGACCGGCCAGCCCAAGGGCGTGTTGCACACCTCGGGCGGCTATCTCGTGTTCGCCGCGATGACGCATCAATACGTCTTCGACTATCACGACGGCGACATCTACTGGTGCACCGCCGACGTCGGCTGGGTCACCGGACATAGCTACATCCTCTATGGGCCGCTGGCGAACGGTGCGACCACGCTGATGTTCGAAGGCGTGCCGAATTATCCGGACAATTCCCGTTTCTGGAACGTGATCGACAAGCACAAGGTCAACATCTTCTACACCGCGCCGACCGCGATCCGCGCACTGATGCAGAGCGGCGACGAGCCCGTGAAGAAGACGTCGCGTGCAAGCCTCCGGCTGCTTGGCTCGGTCGGCGAGCCGATCAATCCCGAAGCCTGGGAGTGGTATCACCGCGTCGTCGGCGACGACCGCTGCCCGATCGTCGACACCTGGTGGCAGACCGAGACCGGCGGCATCCTGATCACGCCGCTGCCGGGCGCGACCAAGCTGAAGCCGGGCTCGGCGGCGCAGCCGTTCTTCGGCGTCGTGCCTGAGATCGTCGATGCCGACGGCAAGGTGCTGGACGGCGAGACATCAGGCAATCTGTGCCTGACGCGGTCATGGCCGGGCCAGATGCGCACGGTCTATGGCGATCACGCCCGCTTCGAGCAGACCTATTTCTCGACCTACAAGGGCAAGTATTTCACCGGCGACGGCTGCCGGCGCGATGCCGACGGCTATTACTGGATCACCGGCCGCGTCGACGACGTCATCAACGTCTCCGGCCACCGCATGGGCACCGCGGAAGTCGAAAGCGCGCTGGTCGCGCACGAGAAGGTGTCTGAGGCCGCCGTGGTCGGTTACCCGCACGACATCAAGGGCCAGGGCATCTACGCCTATGTCACCCTGATGGCCGGCGTCGAGCCGACCGACGAATTGCGCAAGGAGCTCGTCACATGGGTGCGCAAGGAGATCGGCCCGATCGCCGCGCCCGACCAGATCCAGTTCTCGCCCGGTCTGCCCAAGACCCGCTCCGGCAAGATCATGCGCCGCATCCTGCGCAAGATCGCCGAGGACGAGCCGGGCAGCCTCGGCGATACCTCGACGCTCGCCGATCCGGCCGTCGTCGACGATCTCGTCAAGAACCGGCAGAACAAGAAGTCGGCATAAGGCACGTTCTCGTGCCCCGGACGCAGCGCAGCGCGCACTTCGCGGTGCGCTGCTGAGACAGGGCCCATCCAACGGCGGAGAGTGTGGCCTCCTGGGTCCCGGCTCTGCGCAGCAGCGCCAAGGCGCTGCAGCGCGTCCGGGACACAGAGCCCCCGAAATAACAGCCGTTCACACCCTCACGCACTTGTCAGGGCGCGATCAGCCGCGCCCGCGTCTTTCCAGCCAAGTGTTGTTTTCTTGTCATTTACTTTATTTCGAACATTTTCTTTGTTCCGCGTGCTGGCGGGCCCTTGCCGGCCGCGCGTGGAAACCATCCGGTTAACAGGCGCGGTTAAGAATATCCGGGCAAGCGGGCAATTGCCGGTGCTGCGTAGTTTTGGACGATCCGTTCGGGGCAGAGGAAAAATTGATGTCGGTAAAGATTGCTGTGGCGCTCGCCGCCACCATCGGGGCTGGGGTCTTGATGTCGACGGCCGCAGAGGCGCGGCCGGAAATGGTTGGGACGCACGTCGCCAACTATTCACCCGGTACCATCGTGGTCAAAACCAACGAGCGGCGGCTCTATCTCATCCTCGATGACGGCCACGCCGTGCGCTACCCGGTCGGCGTCGGCAAGTCCGGCAAGCAGTGGGCCGGCACCACCCGCATCGACGGCAAGTATCGCAATCCGGCCTGGTCGCCGCCCGCCGAAGTGAAGCGCGACAAGCCGCAGCTTCCCGACGTGATCCCGGGCGGCTCACCGCATAACCCGATGGGCGTCGCCGCGATGACGCTGGCCGGCGGCGAGTATGCCATCCACGGCACCAATGTGCCGGGCTCGGTCGGCGGCTTCGTCTCCTACGGCTGCATCCGCATGCTCAACGACGACATCACCGATCTCTACAGCCGCGTCTCCGTCGGCACGACGGTGGTCGTGGGGCGCTGATCGTCGGGATCGGGGCAAGACGGCAAGAGCCGCGTCTTTCGACGCGGCTTTTTTGTTACCAGAAGCGCCAGCCGCGCGCGCACCAGCCGTCGCGATGGCCGCCATTGTAGCTCCGCGCGTAACCGCCCGCGAGCAACGCGGCAGATACGTCCGCAGTTCGCCTTGTCGCGACATTGGCGAGAACACGGCCGTATTTGTCGGGGCCGAGATTGGCGATCGTCACGCCGCCCTGGCCGAGCAGATCGCGCAGGGCGCCGGTCGCCGCTTGAGCCTTGTCCAATTCATCCTGGCAGGATGCTTTCATCTCCGGCGCATCGATACCGCGCAGGCGAACGCGCGCAACGAGAACGCGTCCGTCGCGCTGGCGCACGCGAGCGAGAAAGGTATCGCCGTCGATCGTGCGAATGACGTCGACCGGCTGACGGATGTCTGGATTGGCCTGCTGCAAAATGATCTGGGCATCTCGCGATTGACCGTCGATCGCATGCGGGAAGGGCCAGTTCATCCCGTGCCGGAACGTAAGCACGACGGCCACCACGATTGCGACCACGAACATCCACGGCAACAGCCCCGAGAAGTGACGGCTGAACGGCGAACCACTGTATGAGGGCCGGTATGGATGGCTGGGATCGAAACGCGGCATCCGCGCACGCTAGGGCTGAGTCGGGCGATCCGGCAAGATAGCCTCAAAAGCCAGCCTCAAAAGTCCGAGGCGATACCTTTGCGCTCCCAATCGCCGTAGCGGGTGGGCTCAGGTCCCTTCGGTCCCTGCAATTCCTTCGGCGCCGCCGCGGCGTGGGCAGCAGCAGCCTGCCGGCGCGCTTCCGCCTCGGCCAGCGCGCGCTGGGCGGCCGGCGGGAGCGGCTTGCGATCGGGAACGGGGGGCTGGTCACTCATCTCGGCGGTTCCTAGCGCAGGATCACGGGGTGTGCGACGTCCAATAACGCATTGCTGAGATGGTCATGGCGGGCTGTAAACGCGAGAGGCCATTCTTACATTTGGCATATTCGCATGCCAGAGATACGTCTCTCGAGGCATGCGCCCATTGCGGCGGAACTGCCGCTCGCCAAGAACCTTAAGCCGCATGCCATCTCAACGTTTCGCTCCTCCGTCCGAAGTGCCTGGTCTCGCGGCGCGGCGGATCGCCGCTGACATCGTCGACGGCGTGCTGCACAAGCACCGCACGCTTGACGATCAGCTCGACGGCAGCGGTGCCCACCCCGGATTGAAGACGCTCGCCGACCGCGACCGCGCGCTGATGCGCCGCCTGGTCGCGACCGTACTGCGTCGGCTCGGCACGCTCGGCCATGTGCTGTCCCGCTTGCTCGACAAGGGCATTCCCTCCGAAGCGCCGCGCGCGCAGAGCGCACTCCTGATCGGCGCCGCCCAGATTCTCTGGATGGACGTGCCCGATCACGCCGCGGTTGATCTCTCCGTCCGCCTCGTTCAATCCGACCGGCGTGCCGCGCGTTATGCCGGCCTCGTCAATGCCGTGCTGCGCCGCTGCGCGCGCGAGGGCAAGGCGCTGGTGGATGAAGTTGCCACGCAATCGCTGGACTTGCCGCCCTGGCTGCTCGCGCGCTGGAGCGCGCATTACGGCGAGGCGACCGCAAGAGACATGGCGCTGGCGCTCGGCCACGAGCCCTCGCTCGACCTCACCGTGAAATCGGACGCCGCGCAATGGGCGAACCGGCTGCACGGTGAAGTACTGCCGACCGGATCGGTGCGCACGGTGCTGCACGGCGCCGTGACCATGCTGCCCGGCTTCACCGAGGGGCAATGGTGGGTGCAGGATGCCGCCGCCGCGTTGCCGGCTCGGCTATTTGGCGACATCAAAGGCAAGGCCGTAGCCGATCTCTGCGCCGCCCCGGGCGGCAAGACCGCGCAACTGGCACAGGCCGGCGCGCATGTCACGGCGATCGACCGCTCACCCGCCAGGGTGGCGCGTCTGCGCGAGAATCTGACGCGACTGTCGCTCCAGGCCGAGACTGTCGTCGCCGACGCCGTGGAATGGGCCGGCCCTGCCGAAGGTTTTGACGGCATCCTGATCGATGCGCCCTGCACATCGACCGGAACGATCCGGCGCCATCCCGACGTTGCCTGGCTCCGGCAGGAATCCGACGTCGCCGCCCTGACCGCGCTCCAGCAGCGGCTGCTGAAGAAATCCGTCTCGCTGCTCAAGCCGGGCGGGACGCTGGTCTACTGCACCTGTTCGCTGGAACCCGAAGAGGGCGAGCAGGCGATCGCGGCGCTACTTGCCACGGAGGGCGGCCTGCGCCGCGTGCCGATCGAAGCTTCCGAGGTCTCGGGGCTCAGCGAGATCATCACCACGGAAGGCGACCTGCGCACGCTGCCCAGCCACCTGCCGAACGCCGATCCCAAGCTCGGCGGGCTCGACGGTTTCTACGCAGCCCGGCTCGTTAAATCCTGATTTTGCACCGGTTTTTGCGCCAGCGCTGATTCGCGACGCTTCAAGATGGTGTCAGACGTCCAATTTTGGGATTAAGAAGGATTCGTCGTTAATCCTCTCCCCCTTCAAGGCAAGGCGTGTCGGTCGCTCAACGCAGACGTATCTCGACGCTGGTGATGAACCGCTTCGCGCGGAACATGCTCGCGCGCGCGAGCGGCGGTTCCGTTGCGCTATCGCGGGTCTGGCCCGGCCGTACCGACCGGCTGATCATCGCGCCGCATGACCTGCGCACCGCGGACGCGACCCGCGCCGCAGAGATCTATGCCGGCCGCTTCGTCTTCGCCGGCAAGATCGTCAATTGCCACGGCCGCTCGATCTTCGACCTCGAACCGCCGTCGGAAGACTGGGAGGTCGCGCTGCTCGGCTTCGGCTGGCTGCGCCATCTGCGCGCCGCCGACACCGCGCTGACGCGCGCCAATGCGCGCGCGCTGGTCGAGGATTGGATCGCCAACCCCGCCAACAAGCGCCGCGCCGTCGCGCGGCGTGCCGACGTGCTGGCGCGGCGTGTGATCTCGCTGCTGTCGCAGGCACCGCTGGTGCTCAACGACACCGACAACAAATTCTATCGCCGTTATCTGCGGGCGCTGGCGCGGGAGATCCGCTTCCTGCGCTACACCATGGTCAACATTCCCGACGGGGTGCCGAAGCTCCAGGTGCTGATCGCGCTGTGCTACGCGGCGCTGTGCCTTGCCAACCAGGCGCGGCAGATCCGCAGTGCCTCGAAAAAGCTCTCGGACGAGTTGCAGCGGCAGATCCTGCCCGATGGCGGCCACATCTCCCGCAATCCGGGCGCGCTGATCGAGCTCCTGATCGACCTGTTGCCGCTGCGGCAGACCTTTGCCGCGCGCAACATTGCGCCGCCGCCGGCGCTGCTCAACGCGATCGACCGCATGATGCCGATGCTGCGCTTCTTCCGGCACGGCGACGGCAATTTCGCACTCTTCAACGGCATGAGCGCGACGCCCTCGGACCTGCTCGCCACGCTGCTCGCCTATGACGACACCCACGGCGCGCCGATGGCGAACATGCCACATACCGGCTTCCAGCGCCTCGACGCCGGCCAGACCACGCTGATCATCGACACCGGCCCGCCGCCGCCGGCCGGCGTCAGCCACGACGCCCATGCCGGCTGCCTGTCGTTCGAATTGTCTTCCGGCATCAGCCGCATCGTCACCAATTGCGGCATGCCGACCACGGGCCGCGACAATTGGCGGCCGTTCGCACGCGGCACCGCGGCGCATTCGACGCTGACCTATCATGAGACGTCCTCATGCCAATTCGTCGAGATGTCGGCGATGAAGCGCCTCCTGCACGGCTCGCCCGTCACCAGCGGCCCGGTCGAGGTCGAGAGCTATCGCGAGATCGTGCAGAACGGCACGCTGCTCACGACCTCGCACGACGGCTATCTCGCGAAATTCGGCGCGATCCATCGCCGCGTGCTGATGGTCGCCAATGACGGCGCACGCATCGACGGCGAGGACACGCTGTCGCCGCCTCAGGGCGGACGCTTCAAGGGTGCCGACGCCGACTTCGCGCTACGCTTCCATCTGCATCCGGCGGTGAAGGCGAGCCGGCTGTCGGATGCCCGTGGCGTCATGCTGGTGCTGCCGAACCGCGACGTCTGGACCTTCGAGGCGCTGGACGACAAGGTCGACCTCGAGGACAGCGTGTTCCTGGCCGGCAATGACGGCCCGCGCCGCACCGCGCAGATCGTGATCCGGCAGGATGCGCGGCAGGCGCCGTCGATCCGCTGGAGCTTCGTCCGCTCCACTGCATCGCCTGCGGTCACCAATGCCCGCCGCAACGCCCGGCGCGAGCCGGAACTTCCGCTGTAAACGCGCACGATTCGGCCCCATCTCATCGTTGTGAAAACGGCCGAAAGCTGCTATCGAGCCCTCGCTCGCGCGACTGGCGACCTTGGATGGAGCACCATCGGGAAGCGCGAGATATAGAAGCCGCGCGCCTGGGCATAGACACTCCTTAAGACAGAGGATCTTGCTCATGACTGACCATCCCCGCCGCGTCACCCGTGCTCTTCTCTCCGTCTCCGACAAGACCGGCCTGATCGAGTTCGCAAAGGCGCTTGCCGCGCACGATGTCGAGCTGGTCTCGACCGGCGGCACCGCCAAGGCGATCGCCGCGGCCGGCCTCAAGGTGAAGGACGTTTCCGACCTCACCGGCTTCCCCGAGATGATGGACGGCCGCGTCAAGACGCTGCATCCGAAGGTGCATGGCGGCCTGCTCGCGATCCGCGACAACAAGGAACATGCGGAGGCGATGAAGGCGCACGGCATCGCGCCGATCGATCTCCTGGTCGTCAACCTGTATCCGTTCGAAGCGACCGTCGACAAAGGCGCGGGCTTCGAGGATTGCATCGAGAACATCGACATCGGCGGCCCCGCAATGATCCGCGCCGCGGCGAAGAACCATGACGACGTCGCCGTCGTGGTCGAGGCCGAGGACTACAAGGCCGTGCTCGACGAGCTCGCCGCCAACAACGGATCGACGACGTTGAAACTGCGCCGGCGGCTTGCCGCAAAGGCCTATGCGCGCACCGGAGCTTATGACGCCGCGATCTCGAACTGGTTCAACCGCCAGCTCGAAATCGACGCGCCCGACTTCCGCGCCTTCGGCGGCAGACTGATCCAGTCGCTGCGCTATGGCGAGAACCCGCACCAGACCGCGGCGTTCTATGCGACGCCCGACAAGCGGCCGGGCGTCTCGACCGCGCGGCAGCTCCAGGGCAAGGAGCTCTCCTACAACAACATCAACGACACCGATGCGGCCTATGAGTGCATCGGCGAGTTCGACGCCAAGCGCACCGCGGCCTGCGTCATCGTCAAGCACGCCAATCCATGCGGCGTCGCCGAAGGCTCCGATCTCGTCAGCGCCTATCGCAAGGCGCTGGCCTGCGATTCCACCTCGGCGTTCGGCGGCATCATCGCAATGAACCGCGCGCTCGACGCCGACACCGCGCGCGAGATCACGAAGATCTTCACCGAGGTGATCATCGCGCCCGATGCCAGCGAGGAGGCGATCGCCATCATCGGCGCGCGCAAGAACCTCCGCCTGCTGCTCGCCGGCAGCCTGCCCGATCCGCGCGCGCCTGGCCTCACCGCCAAGACGGTGGCTGGCGGCCTCCTCGTGCAAAGCCGCGACAACGCGGTGGTCGACGACATGACCTTCAAGATCGTGACCAAACGTGCGCCTGATGACGCCGAGATGCGCGATCTGAAATTCGCGTTCCGCGTGGCAAAGCACGTCAAGTCTAACACCATCATCTACGCCAAGGATCTCGCCACCGTCGGCATCGGCGCGGGCCAGATGAGCCGGGTGGATTCAGCGCGGATCGCGGCGCGCAAGGCGCAGGACGCGGCGAATGAGCTCAAGCTCGCAGAGCCGCTCACCAAGGGCTCGGTGGTGGCGTCGGATGCGTTCTTCCCGTTCGCCGACGGCATGCTCGCCTGCATCGAGGCCGGCGCCACCGCCGTGGTGCAGCCCGGCGGCTCCATGCGCGACGACGAGGTGATCAAGGCCGCCGACGAGCATGGCATCGCCATGGTGTTCACGGGCACGCGGCACTTTAGGCACTAACTCACCGCGAGCGTAGCCCGGATGGAGCGCAGCGAAATCCGGGCTACGCCACTAATCCCGTACCCGCATCAACAACCCCAGCCCCGCGACGAAGAACACCACCAGCACGGCCATGCCGGCCTTCTGGCTCGCCGTCACCGCGGTGATCATGCCGATCAGCAGCGGGCCGATGAAGGACGTTACCTTCCCCGTCAGCGCGAACAGGCCGAAATACTGCGCGATGCGATCCTTCGGCGCGAGACGGATCAGCAGAGTGCGCGAGGCGGCCTGAAGCGGGCCGCCGGCAGCGCCGATGAGACAACCCAACACGAGATAAGCGCGCTCGGCCGCGCTCGAGAACAGGGGCGCGCCCGGAAGAGGCGGCGCAACCTTGACGAACAGGACGCTGTCCTTGTCGACCAGAAGAATCGCCGCCACCGCCAGCAACAGAACAAGCAGGCTGCCGGCGATGACGCGCTTCGGCCCGAGACCGTCGTCGAGCTTGCCGCCAAGCCATGCGCCAAGGGCGCCGGCAATCGCGAGCATGATGCCGAAGGTGCCGATCTGGATCGTGTGCCAGCCGAAGGTGCCGGCGGCATAGATGCCGCCGAACGCGAACAGCGACACCAGGCCGTCGGTGTAGATCATATTGGCGAGCAGGAATGCCGCGAGCGATTTCCGCTGCGGGAGACCCTTGATCGATTGCTTGAGATCCGACAATCCCTCGCGCAGCGCCTCGCGCACCGGATGCTTCGCCGGATAATCCGGCGTGAACAGGAATAACGGTGTCACGAAGATGATGAACCACAGCCCGGTCAGCGGTCCCACGATGCGATCGCCCTGATGGCTGACCGGATCGAGCCCGAACAGCGGCTTGAAGCCGAGCAACGTGCGGCCGGTCTCGGGATTGGCGGCGAGAAAGCCGAGCACGATGACGAGGCTGACGATGCCGCCGATGTAACCCGTGGCCCAGCCGGTGCCGGAGAGCCGGCCGATCCGCTCAGGCGGCACCAGGGTCGGCATCATCGCGTTGTTGAAGACGGTGGCGAATTCCGCGCCGACGCTGGCGAGCGCGACCGCGGTGAGTAGCGGCGCAATGATGGTGGGATCGCCGGGCTTGCCGATCCACAGCGTGCTGGCCGCCAGCACCAGCAGTGTGCCGAATCCCGCGATCCACGGCTTCCTGCGGCCCGAGGCATCGGCGATGGCGCCGAGCACCGGCGACATCAGCGCGATCGCGAGGCCCGCGGCTGCCATCGCAAAGCCCCACAACGACTGGCCGGTGGCGGCATCTGGCGCAATGCTGGTGGCGAAATAGGGTGCGAAAACAAAGGTCGTGATCAGCGTGAAATAAGGCTGCGCGGCCCAATCGAAGAAGATCCAGCTGATAACGGCGGCGCGCGGCGGATAGGTCCGCTGCGCGCCGGCCAAGCGCGCATCCGAGGCGATCGTCGTCATATTCCAGTCCCCATCACGAACAGTTTTGCCTCTGTTGGGGCAAAGCGTATAGCATTGAAGCGACGCGTGGGAACTGGCCTGAGGCCGCGACGGAAGCTTGATGATGTCGTCATATCCGACACGGCGGACATTTTTCGCCTTCATTGCCACTCTGGCGTTTGGTTTTTCGTCTGCCACCGCACAGGATGCGCGGCGAGCCTATGTCCCACCCGCGCTCGACACGGTGCACGCCGTTCCGTCCGAGCACGGCATGGTGGTGGCGCAGGAAAAGATATCGGCGCAAGTCGGCGCCGACATCCTGCGCCGCGGCGGCAACGCGGTCGATGCCGCGGTCGCCACCGGCTTTGCGATGGCCGTGACGTATCCGCGCGCCGGCAATATCGGCGGCGGCGGATTCATGGTGATCCATTCGGCCGAGCGCAACGAAGACATCACGATCGACTATCGCGAGACCGCGCCGGCTGCGACCACCCCGCAGATCTTCCTCGGCGCTGACGGCAAGCCCGATGCGGCGAAGTCGCGGGATTCCGCGCTCGGCGTCGGCGTGCCCGGCACCGTCGCAGGTCTTGTGCTGGCCTTGGAAAAATACGGCTCGGGCCGGTTCACGCTGGCACAGCTGCTCGAGCCCGCGATTGGGCTCGCCCGCGACGGTTTTGTCGTCACCGACGACCTTGCCGACACGCTGCCGGGTTGGCACCGGCGGCTGGCGCGCTGGCCGTCGTCGGCCAAGATCTTCTCGCGCCCCGACGGCACACCGCTCGGCGAAGGCGACAGGCTGGTGCAGAGTGATCTCGCCGAAACGCTGTCGGCCGTCGCCGCACAGGGGCCGCGCGGTTTCTATGAGGGGCCGGTCGCGGACAAGCTCGCCAAGGCCGTGACTGACGCCGGCGGCATCATGACGCCGGCCGATCTGAAATCCTATCAGGCGGTGATCCGTGCCCCGGTGCACGGCACCTATCGCGGCTACGACATTGTCTCGATGCCGCTGCCGTCCTCCGGCGGCGTGGTGCTGGTGGAGACGCTCAACATCCTCGAGGGCTTTCAGCTGGCCGATCTGAAACAGGGGTCGCCGGCCTCGCTGCATCTGCTGATCGAAGCCATGAAGCGCGCCTATGCGGATCGTGCGCGCTATCTCGGCGATCCCGCCTTCGTCAATGCGCCGATCGACACGCTCACTGCCAAGGACTACGCCGCCAAGCTGCGCGCCGGCATCTCCACGGAGCGCGCCACGCCGTCGAAGCAGCTCGTCTCCGCCCCTCCCGCGCCGCGCGAGGGCACCAACACCACGCACTTTTCCGTCGTCGACGCCGGCGGCAATGCCGTCAGCAACACCACCACGCTCAATTTCAGCTATGGCGTCGGCCTCGTTGCCGACGGAACCGGCGTGCTGCTCAACAACGAGCTCGACGATTTCACCGCCGCGGTCGGCGCTTCCAACGCCTACGGCCTCGTCGGCTTCGAGCCCAATCTGCCCGGACCCGGCAAGCGGCCGTTGTCCTCCATGTCCCCGACCATCGTGCTCAAGGACGGCAAGCCGGTGCTGGTGACGGGCTCGCCCGGCGGAAGCCGCATCATCTCGACCGTGCTCCAGGTCATCGTCAACGTGCTCGACTACAAGATGGATGTTGCCGCCGCCGTCGCTGCGCCACGGCTGCACCATCAATGGCTGCCGGACGAGGTGCGCGTCGAGAGCGGCTTTCCCGGCAATGTGCTGTTCGAGCTGAAGGCGATGGATCACCTCATCGTCGAGCCGATGGGACAGACCTCGGCCAATTCGATTCTGGTGACGCCGAACGGTCCACTCGGCGCGCCCGATCCGCGTACCCGCGGCGCGGAGGCCGCGGGACAGTAGTCTCGCCGTTGCATGGCACGGCAGCGCGCGCCTGCTTGCGCGGGCTGCCGTGCGTGCTACCACCGCGCAGCTTCAAGGGACCGCCGGGGAAACGCACATGAGCACAGCCGATCCGACCCAGCGCATTGAGCGCGCGGAGATCGAAGACACCAGCCTTCTCGCCTTCTATCGCGACATGAACGCGCCGGAGCGACGGACGTTCTGGGCCTGCGCGGCGGGCTGGGCGCTCGACGGCATGGACTTCATGATCTATCCGCTGGTGATCGGCACCATCATCGCGCTGTGGAAGGTCGATGCGGCCTCGGCCGGACTCGCCGGCACCGTGACGCTGCTGGCCTCCGCGATCGGCGGCTGGCTCGGCGGCTATCTCTCCGATCATATCGGACGTGTCAGGACGCTCCAGATCACCATCATCTGGTTCTCGTTCTTCTCGCTGGTCTGCGCGGTCGTGCAGAATTTCGACCAGCTCCTGATCGCACGCGCCGTGCTCGGCCTCGGCTTCGGCGGCGAGTGGGCGGCCGGCGCCGTGCTGATGGGCGAGGCGATCCGGCCGCAATATCGTGGACGCGCAGTCGGCTCGGTGCAGTCAGGCTGGGCGGTCGGCTGGGGTCTCGCGGTGCTGTCGCAGGCAATCCTGTTCTCGGCTTTGCCGCCGGAGACGGCGTGGCGCTGGATGTTCGTGATCGGCGCACTGCCGGCGCTGCTGGTGTTCTACATCCGCCGCTCCGTCACCGAGCCGGAGATCGCGGTGGAAGCGCGCGCCAAGCAGGCAGCGAGCGGCGATCGTCCTGCGCTCTGGGAAATCTTCTCCGGCCCGATCCTGAAGACCACGATCCTGGCCTCGCTGATGGCGACCGGCTGCCAGGGCGGCTACTACGCCGTCACCTTCTGGGTGCCGCAGTTCCTGACCAAGGAGCGGCACCTGTCGATCGTCGGTTCGACCGGTTATCTCTCGACGCTGATCATCGGCTCTTTCATCGGCTATCTCGTCGGGGCCTGGCTCGCGGATCGCATCGGCAGGCGCAATCTGTTCCTGATCTTCTCGATCGGCGCCATGGCCGTGGTGCTGCTCTACACGCAGCTGCCGCTGACCAACGAGATCCTGTGGGTGCTCGGCTTCCCGCTGGGCTTCTTCGCCTCGGGCTATTTCTCAGGGATCGGCGCGTTCCTGACCGAGCTCTATCCGACGCGGCTGCGCGGCTCCGGCCAGGGCTTCTGCTACAATTTCGGCCGCGGCATCGGCGCGCTGTTTCCATTCCTGGTCGGCGCGCTCTCGGCGACGACGTCGCTCGCCAACGCGATCGCGATGTTCGCGGTGGTGGCTTACGTGCTGTTCTTCATTGCCGCCTTCGCGCTGCCGGAGACGCGCGGGCGCGTGCTGCACGCGGACTAATCCGGCGTTATCACCCCGGGGCGGTGAGGAAACTTACCGTCCCACCTGATACGGCCCGCCCTTTTCCAGCGCTCTGGCGTAGGCCGGCCGCGCGTGGATGCGCTCCAGGAATGCCATCGCCTTGGGATGGCCGAGCTCGAGCCCGCCGCGCGCTTGCGCGGCTTCGAGCGGGAAGCTCATCTGGATATCGGCGGCGGTGAATTCGCTGCCGGCGAACCACTCGCTCTTGCCGAGCTCGCCTTCCCAATAATCCATGTGCTGCTTGAGCTGCGGATTGACCAGCGCGGTGAGCGCCTGGTTCGAGACCTTGCGCACCAGCGGGCGAAGCAGCGCGGGTGCGCGCTTCGGCATCAGCGTGAACAGCAGCTTGAGCAGCAGCGGCTGCATCGCCGAGCCCTCCGCATAGTGCAGCCAATAGGTGAAGCGCAGCCGCTCCGGCGTGTTCGGCGGCGGAATCAGCCGGCCGTTGCCGTAGGTGGCGATGAGGTATTCGATGATCGCGCCTGACTCGGCGATGGTGTTGCCGTTGTCGGTGATGACGGGCGACTTGCCGAGCGGATGGATGGCGCGCAGCTCCTTCGGCGCGCGCATGTCCGGCTGGCGCTGATAGCGCACGATCTCGTAGGGCACGCCCAACTCCTCGAGCAGCCACAGCACCCGCTGCGAGCGGGAATTGTTGAGGTGGTGAACGGTCAGCATCGTTGAGGTCCCCAGGCTAGGCGTGGTCGGTCGGCCGCGCCGTTCGTGCCAGCCCGGGAACACAATGTCGAGCCATCCAGACGGATAATTTCACCCGGGTATATTGACGCCAGCAATTTACCCGGATATTAAAAGGCCAACGTCATCAATATGGCAATGATTTCAATGCAACGGACTTTCACAGCGTTCCAGGGCCACCGCCGCCTTGCGTCCGGGCCAGCGGGAGAGGTCGCGCTGGTCGTCAAGCGGATCACGCCACCGCCGGACGAGCCCATCATCATCTTCGAGGACAGCACGGGCCGACCGATCGACTTCGATCTGCGCGGCGGGGATCGCGAGGTGCTGGCGCGGGTGGCGAAGCTTGTCCCGCCGCCGGTTGAGGAGACCGCGCCACCGAGCGAGCCGCGCGGGCGCGGCCGGCCCAAGCTCGGCGTGGTCGCGCGCGAGGTGACGCTGCTGCCGCGGCACTGGGAGTGGCTCGGAGCCCAGCCGGGCGGCGCCTCGGTCGCGCTGCGAAAGCTCGTCGACGAGGCAAGACGCGTAAGCGGCGACAAGGACCGCGAGCGGCAGGCCCGCGATGCGGCCTATCACTTCATGTCGACCATGGCGGGTAATCTGCCGCAGTTCGAGGAAGCTTCGCGCGCCCTGTTCGCCGATGACCGGCGGCGCTTCACCGGACTGATCGCCGACTGGCCGGTCGACGTCCGCGACCACATCGTCAAGCTCGCCTACAGCGACCGCGCTTAGGCGCAGCACTTTCTCTCACCCCATCGACGGCCGAGCCGCGCGTGCATCGCGCGGCAACGGCTTCGCACGCCCTGATGAAAGGCCTATCCATGTCCGCGCCAAAACCGCTCTGGACGACATTCCTCCGCTTCCTCGCACCGCTGGTGCTGAGCAACGCGCTGCAATCGCTGTTCGGGACCGTCAGCAACGTCTATCTCGGCCAGATGATCGGCGTCGACGCGCTCGCCGCGGTGTCGGCGTTCTTCCCGGTGGTGTTCTTCCTGTTCGCCTTCGTCATGGGCCTGAGCACCGGTGCCACGGTGCTGATCGGCCAGGCCTTTGGCGCGGGCGAGCACGGCAGGATCAGGATCGTCGTCGGCACGACGCTCGCGATCGGCCTGCTGCTCTCGCTTTCGGTTGCATTGGTCGGCGGCTTCTTCAGCCGGCAACTGATGACGATGCTCGCGACGCCAGCGGACATCCGCGACCAGGCGAGTGCCTATGCGCGCATCATGCTGCTCACCATGCCGCTCGGCTTCGTCTTCCTGCTGATGACGGCGATGATCCGCGGCGTCGGTGATGCCGTGACGCCGCTGCTGGCGCTGGCCTTGTCGACCACCATCGGACTGATCCTGACGCCGATGCTGATCCGCGGCGCGTTCGGGATACCTGCCGCCGGAATCACCAGTCCGGCCTGGGCGGCCGCGGTTGCCAACGCGCTGACGCTGCTCGCACTGGCCGTCTATCTGCTGCGGACGAAGCATGCACTGGCACCGGATGCCGCGTTGCTGCGTCATCTGCGGCTCAATCGTGCCGTGCTCGGAAAGATCCTCGGCATCGGACTGCCGAGCGCGGTCGGCATGGTGGTGATGGCGATCGCCGAGCTGGTGCTGCTCGGGCTCGTCAACGGCTTTGGATCGGATGCCACTGCCGCGTATGGCGCGGTCAACCAGGTGATGGGCTACACGCAGTTCACGGCAATGTCGATTTCGATCGCGGTCTCGATCCTCGGCGCACAGGCCATCGGCGGCGGCGACAGGACGCTGCTCGATGGCATCGTGCGCACCGGCCTCATGTTCAACATCGTCCTGACCGGCGGGCTGGTGGGGCTGATCTATCTGGCGCCGCGGGCCGTGCTCGGCCTCTTCATCACCGACAGTGCCGTACTCGACCTCGCCGGGGGACTGCTTCACATCGCGCTGTGGAGCTCGGTGCCGTTCGGCTTGGCCACCGTGTTTTCCGGAGCCATGCGCGCGGCCGGCGTCGCCTTGACGCCAATGCTGCTCTCGATCTTCGCCATTGTCGCGATCGAGCTGCCGGCCGCTGTGATCCTGAGCCGCACGATCGGCCTGAAAGGTGTGTGGGCCGCCTATCCGATCGTGTTCTGCGCCATGTTCGTTTTGCAGATGGGCTATTACCTCACGGTGTGGCGCAGGCGCGCGATCCAGCGTCTGATCTGACCGGATCATCAAGATATTATGACCATCATTAAACGGTGGACCCGTGGCGCGCCCTGCGCCACAATGGATGAAAAGCCAGATCAAAAGCCAAGTCAGGGAGAACGATTTTGACCCGCACAGCCCCGCAATTCCTGTTCGATTTCGGCAGCCCGAACGCCTATCTCAGTCATCTCGCGATCCCGGCGATCGAGCAGCGCATCGGCGTCAAATTCGAGTACGTGCCGATCCTGCTCGGCGGCATCTTCAAGTCGACCAACAACAAGTCGCCGGCCGAAACGCTCGCCGGCATCAAGAACAAGCGCGAATTCCAGGCGGTCGAGACCGAGCGCTTCGTCAAGCGCTTCAAGGTCCAGCCCTATGTCATGAATCCGTTCTTCCCGGTCAATACGCTGAACCTGATGCGTACCGCGATCGCGGCACAGGCGGAGGGCGTGTTCGAAAAGTATGTCGAGGCCGCCTTCCACCACATGTGGCGCGAGCCGAAGAAGATGGACGACCCGGAAGTCGCGGCGAAGGCGCTGGCGTCCTCCGGCCTCGATCCCCAAAAACTGTTCGCGCGTGCCCAGGAGCCCGAGGTCAAGGGCAAGCTGATCAAGAACACCGAGGACGCCGTTGCCCGCGGTGCGTTCGGCTCGCCCACCTTCTTCGTCGGTAACGAGATGTTCTTCGGCAAGGAGCAGCTGCGCGAGGTCGAGGAGATGGTGCTGGAGAAGTAGTCCGTTCGTTCTCCGGCGACAGAATGTGATCGCGGTAGGATTCTGGATTGCTTCGCTTCGCTCGCAATGACGACTATAGATAAACCGCCAATAGCAACAATAAGGACAATCCCATGCGTATCCTCGTGGTCGGTGCCGGCGCCATCGGCGGCTATTTTGGTGGCAGGCTGTTACAGGCCGGCCGCGACGTCACCTTCCTGGTCCGGCCGCGGCGCGCCAGCGAGCTGGCGAGCGCGGGCCTCGTCATCAAGAGCCCGAACGGCGACGTGACGCTGAAGAATCCGTCGACCGTTCAGGCCGATGCGCTCAAGGACAAATTCGACGTCGTGCTGTTGAGCTGCAAGGCGTTCGACCTCGACGACGCCATCAAGTCGTTCGCGGCCGCGGTCGGGCCTGATACCGCGATCATCCCCATGCTCAACGGCATGAAGCATCTCGACACGCTCGACGAAAAATTCGGCAAGGAGCGCGTGCTCGGCGGCCTCTGCGCCATCGCGGCAACCCTGAACGAGAAGCGCGAAGTGGTGCAGCTCCAGCCGATGCAGTCGCTCAGTTACGGCGAGCGCGACGGCAAGCTCTCGGACCGGGTCAAGGCGATCGACGAGGCCTTCAAGAGCGGTATCAATGGCGCCGCCGCCAGCCAGAACATCATGCAGGACATGTGGGAGAAGTGGGTGTTCCTGTCTTCGCTCGCCGCAAGCACCAGCCTGATGCGCACCTCCGTCGGCAACATCCTCGCGGCCCCCGGCGGCCGGGACTTTTTGCTCGGCATGCTGGACGAGACCAGCGCGATCGCCACCGCGTCGGGCTACACGCCGGGCGGCCCGTTCTTCGAGCGCGTGAAGGGCAACCTCACCACCGAGGGATCGCCGATGACGGCATCCATGTTCCGCGACATCAAGGCGGGCCTGCCGGTCGAGGCCGATCACGTCATCGGCGACCTCATCGCGCGCGCCGACGCCGCCAAGGTGCCGGTGCCGAAGCTGCGCATCGCGTATACGCATCTGAAGGCGTATGAGAGGCAGCGGGCGGGCTGACCGCACGCTCAACTGTCGTCCCGGGGCGCGCGCAACGCGAGCCCGGGACCCATAACCACAGGGAGTGGTTATGACGCGAGCTGGTCACCACGAGTCTTCGCCAAACTTGATCCTGTGGCTATGGGTCCTCAGATGCGCAATT
The DNA here is from genome assembly GCF_052075995.1 of Bradyrhizobium sp. 613_E4_N2_2. Classification (NCBI taxonomy): domain Bacteria; kingdom Pseudomonadati; phylum Pseudomonadota; class Alphaproteobacteria; order Hyphomicrobiales; family Nitrobacteraceae; genus Bradyrhizobium; species Bradyrhizobium sp. 613_E4_N2_2. Next base: position 299,361 of record NZ_CP197234.1, on the reverse strand, counting down.
GCGCATCGTAGCTCGCGACTTCGTCGCGCCCCGGGACGACAGCGGCGTTCGCCGCAACGACTCCGCGTTACTTGAAATACGCGAGATAGTGCGAGACGGCAGTGATTTCCTCATCGCTCATGTGATAGGCGACATCGGCCATCGCAGCGCCGCCGCCGCCGACGCGCTGGCTGCTCTTGTAGTCGTGCAGTGCCTTGACCAGGTATTCCTCGCGCTGGCCGGCGAGCCGCGCGACGGCCTTGGTGCCGGCAAAGCTATCCGTATGGCACGAGGCGCAGCGGCGGCCGACGGCAACTTGCGCGCCCTTTTTGGACAGGTCCGGATCCGCGTCTTCCGCGGCCTTCGGCGGCGTCATCTGTGCGAAATAGGCGCCGAAATTGCGGATGTCCTCGTTGGTGATCTCCTCGGCGATCGGCTGCATCTGGTCGTTCTTGCGCGAGCCGGCGCGGAAGAACACGAGCTGCCACTGGATGAATTGATCAGGCTGGCCGGCCAGCGAGGGGATGTTCTCCGTCTGCGAAATGCCGTTCTCGCCGTGACAGCCGGAGCAGACGGCGGCCTTCTCCTGGATCGCGGCATTATCGGCGGCCTGAGCTCGGACGAATGCAAGTGCCGCGAGCGATAGCGTCACAGACAGAATTCCAAACCGAACGGCTCGCATGGCTGATTTCTCCGACTGTCATTGCCGGGCTTGACCCGCCTGCTTGGCGTAGGCCCGGCAATCCATCCCGTTTGCAAAGAGGTTTCTCGTTTGATGGATGCCCGGATCAAGTCCGGGCATGACGAACGCGTTCCGCTGCAAGCCTGTCACAAACAAAAGAGGCTGCGACCGTCATCCGGTCGCAGCCTCGTGTCGTCTTACGCTACTTCTTGCTGTAGCTGATGCGATAGATCGCGCCGGCCCAGTCGTCGGCGACGAGGATCGAGCCGTCCTTGGCGAGGATGATGTCGTTGGGACGGCCGAGATAGCCCTGGTCACCCTCGATCCAACCGGAGGCGAACACCTCCTTCTTGGCGTTCTTGCCGTCGGGGCCGACGATCACGCGCGTGATATTGCCGCCCTGGTACTTGTGACGATTCCAGGAGCCATGCTCGGCGATCAGGATGTTATTCTTGTACTCGGCGGGGAATTGATCGCCGGTATAGAACTTCATACCGAGCGGAGCGACATGCGCGCCGAGGTTCAGCACGGGCGGCGTGAACTCGGAGCACTTGTGACCCATCGCGAACTTCGTATCCAGCAGGTCGCCCTGGTGGCAGTAGGGATAGCCGAAATGCTCGCCGATCTTCGAGATCATGTTCAGCTTGTCTGAGGGCAGATCGTCGCTGATCCAGTCGCGCGCGTTCTCGGTGAACCAGTATTTGCCGGTGCGCGGATCGACGTCGCCGCCGACCGAGTTGCGAACGCCGAGCGCATAGATTTCGGCGTTGCCGGTCTTGGGATCGACGCGGCGGATCTGCGAGACACTGGTCGGGGGCACGCCGACGTTGAAGGGCGGTCCGAACGGCAGGTAGAACCAGCCTTCCTTGTCGACCGCGATGTACTTCCAGCCATGCGCGGCATAGGAGGGCATGTCATCATAGACGACCTTGCCGTCACCGAGCTTGTCGAGATTGGCTTCGGCGTTGTCGTAACGGATCAGCTTGTCGACCGCGATGACGTAGAGCGCGCCATCCTTGAAGGCGAGACCGGTGGGCATGTTCAGCCCCTTCAGGATGGTCTTGACCTCTTTCTTTCCGTTGTTGTCCTTGATGGCATAGACGTTGCCGAGGCCGAACGAGCCAACGAACAGCGTGCCCTTGTCACCCCAGGCCATCTGCCGCGCGGCGAGAACGCCGGGCGCATAGACTTCGATCTTGAAGCCGGCCGGCAGCTTGATCTTCTTCATCATCGCGGCGAGCTCGGCCTCCGACGCGCCGGTCGGCGGGCCCGACGGCGGCGCGAGGCCCTTCTGCGCCTCGGTCTCGTCGCCGAGGAACCAGTCATCCGGCGGATGGGTCCAGAACTCCTTGGTGCCGGATTCGTATTTCTTCAGCTGGCGGTTCTTGTCCTGCTGTTGTGCGCTGACTGCGCTTGTCCCCGCGAGAAGGGCAACCGCCGCAAGCGCCAGGACGGATTGAAAGACGGATTGATGGAATTTCATCACGTCACTCCCCTAAGGCAGCCGTCAGGGCTGCACGTTATTTTGTTTTGCTAGTCGAGAGGCGAAGTTCGGACTCTGTCAGGACGACAGACGCAAAAAGGTTAGCACATCTGCGGACGGTGAGAAGCGCGTCGGGAGCACTGCAGTCAGACTCAATAGAAATTGAGACTGAATGCCACGAAGATTTGCTCGGCGACGATCGCGGTCTCGCTGCAACGCGGAATCAAAAAATGGCGCGTGACTGATTTGCAGGCAGCAGGAGGGGCGGTCGCACAAAATTGCGAAAACAACCCCATGCACAGTAGAACGGCTCAGCCCGGTCTGCTCCCGGTGACGCCGGGCAGATATTTGATGCGTCGAGCAAAACGGCAAAGACGGCGATTACGGGGCGACGGGATAGGGTCCGTCGTCGAATACAGTGTCGTGATAACCTTTCGACCCGATCGCGCGCGCCAGCGTGCTACGAAAGTCCGTGCCCTCACGCAGGCTGTTCAGGACATGCGCGAAGTCGAATTCGGGCCGCCAGCCTAGCTCGTGCCGCGCACGGTCGTTGACATAGACGCGGTCGATCTCGGGGAATAGCCGCCATCCGCGTGCCGCATAGAGCTGCGCGCAATCAGTGTAGAGCTCGCGCACGACACCGGCCGCGTCGCGCGCGAGCGCCGCGAGATGACGGGGCTCGAACGGGCTCGTGGCGGAGATGATGTAACGGGCAAAACCGATCTTCGGCGCGCGCTCGACGGCGAGCAGATGGGCGCTCACCGCGTCCGCTATATCCAGCCGTCTATAGAGCAGCTCATTGGCCTGTGCGTTGTCCAGCGGGTAAGCCGAGCGCATCGCCGGATCGTCATCGTCCTCAGGGAAGAAGCGCGAGGTCCTCAAGATCACGACGGGCAGGCCGCGCTCGCGAAAGAACAGCTCGCACAGCGTCTCGGCCATCAGCTTCGTGGTGCCGTAGATGTTCTTCGGCACCGGCGCCAGATCCTCGGTGACCCACACCGCGGCCTGTCCGGCCTCGGGTCGAAGCTGCGAACCGAATGCGCTGGTGGTGCTGGTGAAGACGAAGCTGCGCAAGCCGGCGGCTACGGCCGCCTCGAGCAGATTGAGCGTGCCGGTGACGTTGGTGTCGACGAAATCCTGCTTGCCGTGGGTCGCCACATGCGGCTTGTGCAGCGTCGCGGTGTGGATCACGGCGGTGACGCCCTCCATCTGGCGCCGCACGAAGTCGGAATCGACGATCGAGCCGACGGCATCGGTGAAGGGCGATGGCTTCAGATCGATCCCGCGCGCGGGGAAACTGCGTCCCCGGAGCATACGGAGAACGGCCTCCCCAAGGTGGCCCGCGCTGCCCGTGACCAGAATTGTCATTTGAGACCCAATACAGCCGCCAGCGGCGTGGAAAACCACGGCCCGACCCGGTTTGGCTGGATGCTTTGGGAAAAGTTGGAGCGGGCGAAGGGGCTCGAACCCTCGACCCCGACCTTGGCAAGGTCGTGCTCTACCACTGAGCTACACCCGCATCCTGTGTCGGTCGCGTGACGCGCCGGCAACGGCTGTCGTATGCCAAAAGCGGGCGGCGAATGCAACAGCTACCGGCAGCATAGATTCGCAATTGAAGGGCCCATATGGACCCCGAATGCGGCCAAATCGCCCGAAAGCGCCCCGGAACCGGCGAATCGGCCCTGATGGATTGAAATTCGGCCCATTCGGCCCAATCTAGGAGCCGACAACGAAGCATATGATTTGGCGACGTGCTAAAGAGCCGCCATTCCAGACATCAGACGAGGGGATCCCGTGACGATCATCGACCAGGGTAACGGAGCGGCGGGCGCGGCCGCGGCCGATCTGATCAAGGACACCACCACCCAGACCTTCGTGAAGGACGTCATCGAGGAATCGAAGCGCCAGCCGGTTCTGATCGACTTCTGGGCGGAGTGGTGCGGCCCCTGCAAGCAGCTCACGCCCGTGCTGGAAAAGGCGGTCAAAGCGGCCAAGGGCAAGGTCAAGCTGGTCAAGATGAACATCGACCAGCATCCGGCGATCCCGGGCCAGATGGGCATCCAGTCGATCCCGGCCGTGATCGCCTTCGTCAACGGCCAGCCGGCCGACGGCTTCATGGGCGCCGTGCCGGAGAGCCAGGTCAACGCCTTCATCGAAAAGGTGACCAAGGGCGTGACGGCGCCGGGCGAGCCCAATATCGCCGAGATCCTGCAAGAGGCCGAGGCGGTGCTCGCCGAGGGGGACGCCGCCGCCGCGGCGCAGATCTATGCCGAGGTGCTGCAGCACGATTCGACCAACATCGCGGCCCTTGCCGGACTCGCGAAATGCTACGCCGTCTCCGGCGCGATGGAGCAGGCCAAGCAGACGCTGGCGATGGTGCCGGAATCGAAGCGCAACGACCCCGCCGTGAAAGCCGTGCAGACCGCGATCGATCTCGCCGAGCAGGCGGAGCAGCTGGGGCCGGTGGCCGAGCTGGAACAGAAAGTCGCCGCAGACCCGCTCGATCACCAGGCTCGCTTCGACCTTGCGACCGCGCTGAATGCGCAAGGCAACCGGGCGGCGGCCACCGAGCAGTTGCTGGCGATCATCAAGCGCGACCGCAAGTGGAACGACGACGGCGCCCGCAAGCAGCTCGTGCAATTCTTCGAGGCCTGGGGTGGCACGGATGATGCTACCGTCGAGGGACGAAAGCGCTTGTCGACGATCCTGTTTTCGTAAGGGTTATTGTTGGAGCATGATCTTGTCGGAAAGCCGCTTCACACTTTTCCGGATCATGCTCTAGCGAGTCTAGCGGGGTCCAGATGCCGATCAACATCGAATATCGCGGCCCCGCCGACCTGCCGGAGATCGTTCCGGTATTTCCGCTGCCGGGCGCGCTTTTGCTGCCGCGCGGCCAGATGCCGCTCAACATCTTCGAGCCGCGCTACCTTTCGATGGTCGACGATTCCTTGCGCGACGGCCATCGCCTGATCGGCATGATCCAGCCCGACGTCGCGCACTCGCCGAAGAATTCCGACAGGCCGGCGCTGTTCCGCGTCGGCTGCGTCGGCCGCATCACCCAGCTCGCCGAATCCGGCGACGGCCGCTACCTCCTCGAGCTCACCGGCGTCTCGCGCTTCAAGGTGGTCAAGGAGCTCGAAGTGCTGACCGCCTACCGCCAGTGCAAGGTGGACTTCTTCACCTTCCTCGACGACTTCACCGCGCGCATGGGCGAGGACGAGGTCGATCGCGAGGCGCTGCTGACCGTGCTGGCGGATTTCCTGAAGGCCAACAATCTCAAGGTCGACTGGGAAGGCGTCGAGAGCGCGCCCAACGAAGCGCTCGTCAACGCGCTGGCGATGATGTCGCCCTATGGCCCCGCGGAAAAGCAGGCCATGCTGGAGGCGCCGGATTTGAAGACCCGCGCCGAAATCCTGATCGCGGTGACCGAGATGGATCTCGCCAAGAAGCGCACCAGCGGCGATCCGCCGTTGCAGTGAGGGGCGCGCTGCCGCGTCACGCTCCGTCATGCCCGGGCATAGCCGTCCGAAGGACGGCGTCGCTTCGCTCGCCGATGACCCGGGCATCCACGTCTGAGAGGCACAAAAGAACGTGGATGGCCGGGACAAGCCCGGCCATGACGAGGAGAGAGCGCCGCCTCAAAAACCCTATTGATGATGGCGGATGCGCTTGCGTCCGGTGAACATCGCGCGGATCAGGTTCTCGCGCTGGAGAAGCCCCATCAGCACGACGCCCAGCACGTGTACCACGGCCAGCACGATGACGGCGTCGGATGCTATCGCGTGGGTATCCTCGACCCACCACAGGCCGAAGAAGGTGACGGTCACCGACATCGCCCCCGTGATGGCCGAGATGGCGATCGCCAGCAGCAGCGCTACCAGCATCAAGGTGCCGGCTGGATTGAGGCCGATATAGCGGCCGGTCATGCCGCGGCGTAGATTCCAGAGATAGTGTGGCGCGACCCGAAGCCGGACGCCGACCATGCGGAAGCGCGAATAGCGGCTTCCCCAAAAACCCCAGACCAGGCGGAAGGCGAGAAGCCCGAGCACCGTATAGCCGACGATGCGGTGAAGGGTATCGTAGACGGTGGGCGTGAACCACGCGGCCAAGATGCTGACCGCAAGGGCCCAGTGCCAGAGGCGTAGCGGGAGGTCCCAGACTGCGACCGTCCGCGAAGCCGTTCGATCCGCGGGGGTCCCGTCGGACGCCCCGCGCGTTTCTGGCACCGCTTCGTCGATCAAGCCGTGACTATCCTCAAGCCTTGCTCAAGACCTTGCTTGAAACCTTACTTGGCAACCGTCTTCTTCAGGCTAAGATCTTCCGGGCTGTAGAACAGCTCGTAGAGCTTGCCTTCCTTGACGCCGTAGACCTCATAGCACGAGCCTTCGATCTTGGAGCGCCGCACTTCGTAACCCAGCGCCTTGGCCTTGGCTTCGGCTTCGGCGGCCGGCTTCCACGACGCCTTGTCGAGCTTGGTGCAATCCTTGAACCCGTCGGCCATGGCCGCCGAGCTCATACCCATGCCGACCGTCAGTGCAATTGCAACAACACGAATGACCTTCACGAACGTCTCCTCCTCTGTCGTGTGCGCGCGTGGCGCGAAGCGGGAGCGAGGGAAGCAAAGGCGATGATGAAGTCAATCCGGTTTGGACGCGGATGGCTTTAGAGTTATTCTAACGATCCGGAAAAGATCAGTTGGCTCCGTAGGCAGCAGGCATTTCAGCTGCCGCTGCGGCCTTACGCCTCACGGTTTGACGGCCGGCATTCTGTGCGCGGCACCTCAATAGCCGGCAACCGCCATCGCAACGACGGCACTGAGCGCCATCCAGCCGAAATGGCGGCCGCGCGTGGCCCACGCGTTGGCGACAGCCGAGAAACCGAACACACAGACCATGGTGACGACGATCCAGCGGCGTGCCAGCTCCGATTCCATCCAGGGCGCCGCGATCAGGAGCACACCACCACCGATCCAGGCGACGGTCGAGGCCTGCCAGACCAGGCGAATCAGGGTGCGGAGCCGTTCCGGCTCGATGCGGGCGCGGGCAAAGACCTTGGTCTCGCCGAGAACACCATGGATGAGGGCCACGGCAATGGCCACGACGCCGGAGCACTGGAGCAAGAGATCACGCATCGGCACAGCTCCCTGAAGCTTCGTCCATACAGTTGTGTATGGTGAGATAGGCGCTGGCCCGCCGCCTGTCAATACACTAGTGTATGGCCAATTTCCGGAACCGGTCATGACCGAACAACTCTCCGCCGACGACTGGATCAAACAGGGCCTGAAGGCGCTGGCCAAGAACGGCTTCACGGCCCTGAAAGCCGATCCGCTCGCAAGGGCCATGGGCGTCTCGCGCGGCAGCTTCTATTGGCATTTCGCCGATCTCGGCGCGTTCCACGCCGATGTCCTGAAGCGCTGGCGCGAGATCGCGGCCGAACAGATCATCGCCGACGTCGAGGCCGCCGGCGACGAGCCGCTGAAGGCGCTGCTGCGGAGATCCTTTGGCGCCCGGCTCGACCTCGAGCGCGCCGTGCGCAGCTGGGCGGCGTTCGATGCGGCCGCGCAAGGCGCGGTCCGCGCGATCGACCGCCGCAGGATCGAGTATATCGAGACGCTGCTTGCGATGCGGGGGCTCGAGCCGGCGAAGGCGCAGGCGCGCGCGCAGATCCTGTACTGGACATTCCTGGGCTTTGCCTTGTCGGGCACGCCGGTGCCGGCGGCACGGCTCCAGGGCCTGCTCGACGAGATCATGCGGATGGTCTCTGCCTAGATTCTTGTTTTGACGCGTTTTCTTTATGCGAGCCGGTACCCACTTCGCTCGAAATCGCTCTGGTGGCGCAATGGGCGGCCGCGATTTTCTGTGCTAGAGGCAAGCGATCTTCGGAGACTCCAATGAACGCTCCCACCGAACGCCCCGAAACCAGCGTCGATCCCAAATTGCTGGAGATCCTGGTCTGCCCGCTGACCAAGGGTCCGCTGGAGTTCGATTCCGCAAAGCAGGAGCTGATCTCGCGCAGCGCCAAGCTCGCCTACCCGATCCGCGACGGCATCCCGATCATGCTGCCGGAAGAGGCGCGCAAGATCGATTGATCGGGCGGCCCTCATGGTGAGGAGGCGCGATAGCGCCGTCTCGAACCATGAAAGCCCGGCTCTCTCACCTCGGCCTTCATCCTTCGAGACGCGCGCAAGCGCGCTCCTCAGGATGAGGAGTTAGAGCTTGCGCGATTGCTACAACGCCTCACCCTTCAGCAACCGCGGGATCTCACCGGTCAAACCGGCGGCCTGGCGGATGAAGAGGTTCTTCAGCGGCGGGGCGCGGTCGACGAGGCCGAGGCCGATGTCGCGCACCGTGCGCAGCAGCGTCGACTGGTTGGAGAACAGGAAGTTCAGCGAGTTGGTGGCAAGGCCCATCGCCATGGTGTCGAAGCGGCGCCAGCGCTGATAACGTTCGAGCACGTCGACGCCGCCGAGATCCATGCCGAGCCGCGCGGCATCGACCACGACTTCGGCCAGTGCTGCGACATCCTTCAGCCCCATGTTGAGGCCCTGGCCCGCGATCGGATGGATGACATGCGCGGAATCGCCGACCAGCGCGAGACGCTCGGCGATGAAGGAGCGCGCCACGAAATAGGACAGCGGGAACGCGCGCGGCTTGTCGAGCGCCTTGACCTCGCCGAGATGCAGGCCGAACCGGCGCTCGAGCTCGCCGTGGAACTCCTCGTCGCTCAACGCGATGATGCGCGCGGCTTCGCTGCGGCGCTCGGTCCACACCAGCGAGGATCGTTTGCCGGAGAGCGGCAGAATCGCGAAGGGACCCGCGGGCAGGAAGTGCTCCTCGGCGCGGCCGTCGTGATCGCGCTCATGGCCAACGGTGACGACGATGCCCGATTGATCGTACTCCCAGCCATGGGTGACGATGCCGGCGCGCTCGCGCAGTTTCGACCGCGCGCCATCGGCGGCGACCAGCAGGCTTGCCGCAATCACGCTGCCGTCGCCAAGCGTCACGTCGACGCCTTCCGGGCGCGCGTCATAGGACGCGACCGTCGTGGCGCGGAGATCGATGCCCTCGGCCTCGGCCCGCACCACCAGCGCGTCGATCAAACGGCGGTTCTCGACCATATGCGCAAACGGTTCGCCCGGCGCGACATCGCCGGCAAAGTTCAGAAAAACCGGACGGGTGGCGTCTTCCAGCTTTGAATCGGTGACGACCATGTCGAGGATCGGCTGCGCCTCGCCCCTGACGTCGTCCCAGGCGCCGATGGCCTCGAACAGGCGGCGGCAGGCGGCCACGATCGCGGTCGCGCGCGGGTCGCGGCTCGGACGGGTCGCGAGCGCGGGGTCGGCGACGATGACGGGAATCTCGGGCCCGAGCCCCTGGCGCAACGCCAGGGCCAGCGCGAGGCCGGCAAACGCGCCGCCACCAATGACAATGCTACCCTGTACCGGCATACCAAATTCCCAGCTCACACTTCGGCTTTTCCAGGCCTTGCTAGCAGACTTGAGGTGGGCGAAACAGTGCGGTGAAACAAGGGCGGAACTGCCTCATTCCGTCATTCCGGAACGCGCACAGGCGCGAACCCGGAATCCAGAGGTTATCGGCTCGTCATTCCGGGGGCATCGCTGTCACGATGCCCGGGAATGACGAGATCCTTCGAAAGCGCCATCATGTCCAAAAGCCTGATCGACCTGATCTCGATTCTCGACCTCGAACAGCTCGAGGTGAATCTGTTCCGCGGCAAGAGCCCGAAGACGGGCTGGCAGCGGGTGTTCGGCGGCCAGGTGATCGGGCAGGCGATGGTTGCGGCCTGCCGCACGGTCGAGGGCCGGCTGCCGCATTCGCTGCATTGCTATTTCATCCTGCCGGGCGATCCGCAGATCCCGATCATCTACCAGGTCGAGCGCCTGCGCGACGGCAAGAGCTATTCGACCCGCCGCGTCACCGCGATCCAGCACGGCAACGCGATCTTCTCGATCATGGTTTCGTTCCACACCGACGAGGAGAGCGCGTTCGATCATCAGGACAAGATGCCCGACGTGCCGCCCCCGGAAAAGCTCACGGCGGAGGAGGTGGCGAAGCAGCCGATGTTCAAGGAGATGCCGGAGTTCATCCGCCGCTACTACGAGTCCGATCGTCCGATCGAGCTGCGCCCGGTCGAGCTCAGCCGTTATTTCGGCCAGAAGATCGAGGATGGCCGCATTCACGTCTGGATCAGGACCGCGGCGAAGCTGCCGGACGATCCGGCGCTGCACATGTGCGCGCTCGCCTACGCCTCGGATTTTTCGCTGCTCGACGCGATCATGGCGCGCTACGGCCGCACGCTGTTCGACAAGCGCATGATGCCGGCGAGCCTCGACCACGCGATGTGGTTTCACCGCCCGTTCCGCGCCGACGAATGGCTGCTTTACGCGCAGGATTCGCCGAACGCGCGCGGCGGCCGCGGCTTGACCCGCGGCTCGATCTTCAAGCCCGACGGTACGCTGGTCGCCTCCGTCGCGCAGGAAGGTTCTGTGCGCGAGCGCAAGTCCTAGAGCCCAGGCGCGAGTTCGTCGCGCCTGGGATTTGCGATCAAGCTCCGAGCGACCCGCGCGGAGCGAGCTCGGTCTGCGATGCGAACCAGTTCATGATCCAGCGATACACCCACGGGATCGGGATGATGAGGCTGGACAGGATCGCGGCGACGATGCCGCGCCAGAGAATGCCGAGACCGCTGCCCTTGAACACGATCTCGCGGCGCGTGCCTTCGATGCTGCGGCAGAACCAGCGCATCTGCGCCGCGGCGACCCAGGCCCAGCCGATGATCGTGATGATCGAGATCGCGAACAACAGATTCCAGCCGATATAGGCCCAAGCTGAGCCGGAGAAGCTGAGCCCGAGCGGCTGCCCGTTGGAGGCGAGGTTCGCGACCATCCATTTGATCAGCAGCCAGTAGAGCACGATCTGCGCGATGAACAGCAGATTGCTGAGCAGCGCACTGCCGATGACGCCGATCGCGATCGCCAGAACGATGAAGCCGAAGAACCAGGGCACCAGCGTCATCGCATTGCCGGTGAAGCTGAGATTGGGCCGGCCGGGCACCTTCACGCAGGACACGATCCATTTCGTGTACCAGACGAACACCCACGGCACCGGAATGATGAGGCACATGCCGATCAGCATCACGATGCTGCGCCAGGTGAACTCGAGGATACCGAAATCGACCGCCAGCGCTCCTCCGCTGCCGCCGCCACCACCAGCGTAGCCGGCGCCAGCGTAACCACCGGAGCCCATCATCGGCGGACCGCCGGCCGGCATCATCGGGGGCGCACCGCCGCCGCCGATCAGGCCGGGGATTTCGGCGGCCTTCTGCCAGCCGGCCATGCCCTCGGACCACACCAGCGTATCCGGGCGCACAACCCCCTGCGCGACCAGGTCGCGGAATTGCCCTTCCGGATAGGGTCCCTGTTGCTTGCCCTCGGATGCGTAGAACCAACTCGCCATGAAGCGTCCCCCTCAAACATATTTTGTACCGGCCGGGACGCTTCGGTTCACCGCATCCATGCCAAAAACGCATTGTGAAGGATGAACGGATGCCCTGTACAGAGGCGGCGGTTCACATGGCCAAACGTTTTTCCGCTTCAGTCTGCAAGTTTTTTATGCCATTTGCCCGGAAAGATGCCAGATTGACGCTGCGCCGGGGACATACGGCGTGGCGCATCCCCGGGGAATAGGCCTGACCATGAAACTCGTCGTCGCGATCATCAAACCCTTCAAGCTCGATGAAGTCCGCCAGGCGCTGACCGCGATCGGCGTCCACGGCATGACCGTGACCGAGGTGAAAGGCTACGGCCGCCAGAAGGGCCATACCGAGATCTATCGTGGCGCGGAATATGTCGTGAACTTCCTGCCGAAGCTGCGGATCGAGATCGCGGTCGCCTCCGACGTCGCCGACAAGGCGGTCGCCGTGATCACCGCGACGGCGCGCACCGGGCAGATCGGCGACGGCAAGATCTTCGTCACGCCGATCGACCACGCGCTGCGCATCCGCACCGGCGAAACCGACAGCGACGCGCTTTAAAGCTTTTTGTTTTGACGCGTTTTCTTCACGCGAACCGGTATCCACTTCGCTCGAAAACGCTTTGATCCTTCTTCGATCGCACCGGGCAACGACGCCACAGCGTGCGACGCCAATTGATGCCGGGGGGAATGACATGGCGGGATTGTTGCGCCGCGCAGCTGCTATGGCTGCGCCGGCCGGATTTATGTCGATCATTGCCGCGCCTGCGCAGGCCGCGAATTCCGAGATCAACACCGCCGACACCGCCTGGATGATCGTCGCCACCGCGCTGGTGCTGATGATGACGATCCCCGGCTTGGCGCTGTTCTATTCCGGCATGGTGCGCAAGAAGAACGTGCTCGCCACCATGGCGCAGAGCCTCGCCGCGGTGACGATGATCTCGATCCTCTGGGTGGCGTTCGGCTATTCGCTCTGCTTCGTCGGCGACGGGCCGTGGATCGGCACGCTCGACCGCTGGTTCCTCGCGGGCATGACGATGGACAGCGTCAACCCGGCGGCAAAGACGATCCCGGAAGCGCTGTTCATGCTGTACCAGATGACCTTTGCCATCATCACGGTGGCGCTGGTCGCGGGCTCGGTCGCCGACCGGATGCGATTCTCCGCCTATCTGGTGTTCTCGGTCGCCTGGTTCATCTTCGTCTACATTCCGCTGGCGCATTGGGTGTGGGGCGGCGGCTTCCTCGCCAGCATGGGCGTGCTGGATTTCGCCGGCGGCCTCGTCGTGCATCTGTCGGCCGGCACCGCCGGCCTCGTCGCCGCCAAGGTGATGGGCCGCCGCCACGGCTACGGCACCGAAAATCTCTCGCCGTTCGATCTGTCGCTCGCGGTGATGGGCACCGGCCTGTTGTGGGTCGGCTGGTTTGGCTTCAACGGCGGCTCGGCGGGCGCAGCCAATTCGCGCGCGGTGCTGGCGATCATCGCGACGCATCTTGCGGCCTGCTCCGGCGCGCTGACCTGGGGCGCGATCGAATGGTCGACCCGCCGCAAGCCGTCGGTGCTCGGCATGATCTCCGGCGCGGTCGCCGGGCTCGGCACGATCACGCCGGCTTCGGGCTTCGTCGCGCCCTGGCATGGCATCGTCATCGGCATCGTCGCCGGCGCGGTCTGCTACTGGGCCTGCACCTGGCTCAAGCACCGCTTCAACTATGACGATTCCCTCGACGTGTTCGGCGTCCACGGCATCGGCGGCCTGACCGGCACGCTGCTGGCCGGCGTGTTCGCGACCAGCGCGATCGGCGGCACTGCCGGCCTGCTCGAGGGCCATCCGCAGCAGTTGCTGATCCAGCTCTATGGGGTCGCCGTCACCTTCGTCTGGGCGGCCGGCGTGAGTTTCGTCCTGCTCAAGCTGGTCTCCCTGTTCGTGCCCTTGCGCGTATCCCGTGAGCACGAGCTCGAGGGACTGGATATTTCGCAGCACGGAGAAGCGCTTCAGTAATCGGGGCTTGCGCGACACATAAGCACGTGCTTATGTGTCGGCATGATCGAAGCCGACATCTTCAAGGCACTGGCCGACCCGACGCGCCGAAAAGTCTTTGAGAAGCTCGCCGGCGGAAGCCTGAATGCCAGCGCTTTGCGCGACGGTTTGGAGATCAGCCAGCCGGCGATGTCGCAGCATCTTTCGGTGCTGCGCGCGGCAGGCCTCGTGCGCGAACAGCGGCAGGGCCGCTTCGTGAACTACGAAGTCGACCCGGACGGAATCGTGGCCATCGGCACATGGCTTGCGCGCTACCGTGCCTACTGGCCGAAGCGCATGGAAGCACTCGCCGATCTCCTCAAGGACATGGATCAATGAGCGACGCAGCGAAACCTGATCCCTCCGACGCAAAACTGGTGCTCGAATATGAATTCGACGCGCCGCCAGCAAAGGTCTGGCGCGCCGTCACCATTCCGGCCTTGCGCGAGCGCTGGTTGCCGGATTGCGACCTTGCAGGCGCCGAGCCTGAATCAACGATCGCAGGCGAAGAGGTGCGCTACCGACTTCGCGATTCAGAGCCGCCGTTTCGCGAGAGCCACGTCATCTTCCGGATCGAGCCGAACGAGGACGGCGGCACCCGCTTCCGCATCATTCAGCAAGCCTGCGAAGAGCGAACAAAGCTGCCGCAGCCGGCCAACAGCAATTGCTGCCTGATGCGCGCGGCGGCTTAAACACCAACAAGACTTCGTCACCTGCAAACATGGAGGTCGCCAATGCGCGACATGCTTCAGCTCGTCCCTATGGTTGTCGAACAATCCGCCCGCGGCGAGCGATCCTTCGACATCTATTCGCGGCTCCTGCGCGAGCGCATCATCTTCCTCAACGGCGAGGTCAATGATGCGATGTCCGGACTGGTGTGCGCGCAATTGTTGTTCCTGGAGGCGGAGAATCCGAACAGGCCGATCAATCTCTACATCAACTCCTATGGCGGCGTGGTCACCTCTGGTCTCGCCATGTACGACACCATGCAGTTCATCAAGGCGCCGGTTCATACGCTGTGCATGGGCACCGCGCGCTCGATGGGCTCGTTCCTGCTGATGGCCGGCGAGCCGGGTCACCGCGCCGCGCTGCCCAATGCGAGCCTTCACGTGCATCAGCCGCTCGGCGGCTTCCAGGGCCAGGCATCCGACATCCTGATCCATGCCAACGAAATGCAGGAGACCAAGCGGCGCATCACCCGGCTCTACGCGCAGCATTGCGGGCGCACCGAGGCGGAGGTGGAACGAACCCTGGACCGCGACCACTTCATGACCGCGCAGCAGGGGGTCGAGTGGGGATTGATCGACCGGGTCTTTGCGGAGCGCGAGGCCGCCTGACGATTCAGGCCGGTTGCGCGCATCCCGTGAGCACGCCGAGGGCCGGTTCGATATTTCGCAGGGCGGCGGGGCCCTTTGTCGGGCCCCTTCTGTAATAAAATACCTTCTCGCTGCCCGACACGTGAGCAGCAATTGTGTCGACAGCCTGTCGTGCCCGCTTTTTGATCAGGCGTGACCACGTTTTGAGCGCGACGTAATAGCGCACTGCAGCGCAGCACGCGTCAAACGCGAAAACACCCGTTTTCATAGTCCGTTAGGCAACGCGCCCGATCTGGCACGGCATTTGATTCTAAGGGTGCTGGCTGTGCCCGCGTAGTGAACTTCTCCCTCGTGGCGAACCAGTCGAGAAACGCCCGGCCACGTCCGGACCGGGCCAAGCGGGGATAGGACCCATGAAAATTGTTATGGCGATTATCAAGCCATTCAAGCTGGAAGAAGTCCGTGACGCCCTGACCGCCATCGGCGTTCACGGTCTCACGGTGACGGAAGTCAAGGGATATGGCCGCCAGAAAGGCCATACGGAAATCTATCGCGGCGCCGAATACGCCGTGAGCTTCCTGCCCAAGATCAAGATCGAGGTCGCTGTCGCCTCCGACCAGGTCGACAAGACCATCGACGCCATCACGTCCGCCGCGAAAACCGGGCAGATCGGCGACGGCAAGATCTTCGTCATCAACCTCGACCATGCGGTTCGCATCCGCACCGGCGAGGCCGATGCCGCGGCCCTTTGATTTCGCGCTCAACCTTTACCAATCAGGAGTGAATAAAATGACGTTTAAGCGTCCCTATGGCGCGGGATTGGCGGCTCTCGCAGTCGGCATGTTCGCTGCGACCGCGGCCTATGCCGAGCCAACGGTCAACAAGGGAGACAACGCCTGGATGCTGACATCGACAGTTCTCGTGCTGTTGATGACGATCCCCGGCCTCGCGCTGTTCTACGGCGGTCTCGTCCGTTCCAAGAACATGCTCTCCGTGCTGATGCAGGTGTTCTACACCGTCTGCGTCGTCACCGTAATCTGGGCCGTGTACGGCTACAGCCTCACCTTCACCGGCGGTTCCGACTTCATCGGCGGCTTCTCCAAGGCCTTCATGATGGGCGTCACCACCGACTCGAAGGCCGCGACCTTCTCGGTCGACGCCAACATCTCGGAGCTCATCTATATGTGCTTCCAGATGACCTTCGCGGCGATCACGCCGGCCCTCATCGTCGGCGCCTTCGCCGAGCGCATGAAGTTCGCGGCAATCGCGCTCTTCATCCCGCTCTGGGTCACGCTGATCTACTTCCCGATCGCGCACATGGTCTGGTACTGGCCCGGCCCGGACATGATCCAGGACGCTGCCAAGGCACTCGCTGCTGCCACTGATGCGGCTGCGAAGACCGCGGCGCAGGCCAAGCTCGACGAGATCAACGCCGACGCCGGCTGGATCTTCAAGAAGGGCGCGATCGACTTCGCTGGCGGCACCGTGGTGCACATCAACGCCGGCATCGCAGGTCTCGTCGGCGCTCTGCTGATCGGCAAGCGCGTCGGCTACGGCAAGGAGCTGATGGCTCCGCACTCGCTGACCATGTCGATGATCGGCGCCTCGCTGCTCTGGGTCGGCTGGTTCGGCTTCAACGCCGGCTCCAACCTCGAAGCCAACGGCGGCGCAGCCCTCGCCATGACCAACTCCTTCGTCGCCACAGCGGCCGCCGCGCTGTCGTGGATGTTCGCGGAGTGGATCGTGAAGGGTCACCCGTCGGTGCTCGGCGTCATCTCCGGCGCTGTCGCGGGCCTCGTGGCCGTCACGCCTGCCGCCGGCTTCGCCGGCGTGATGGGTGCGATCGTCCTCGGTCTCGTGGTCGGCGTGGTCTGCCTGTTCTTCTGCACCGTCGTGAAGAACGCGCTCGGCTACGATGACAGCCTCGATGTGTTCGGCGTGCACTGCGTCGGCGGCATCGTCGGCGCCCTCGGCACCGGCATCCTCGTCAATCCGGCGCTGGGTGGTGCGGGCATCATCGACTACACCGCGATCCCGCCGAAGGTTGCCGATTACGACTTCGCGGCGCAGATGATCTCCCAGCTCTGGGGCGTCTGCACCACGCTGGTGTGGTCGGGCATCGGTTCGGCGATCCTCTACAAGGTCGTCGATGTGATCGTTGGCCTCCGCGCCAATGTCGAGACCGAGCGTGAAGGCCTCGACATCACCGAGCACACCGAGCGCGCCTACAACATGTAACTCTTCTCCCGGGCGCGGCCTCCGCGGGGGCCGTGCCCACAACTACGGTTTGGGGCACATACCCGGCAATGTCCCGACCGTTGAGGGGCTCCAGCGCAAGCTGGAGCCCCTTTCTTTTTGGCGCGCCGCATCGTCGCAGCGGCCACGCCTGCACCAAGCCCAAATTGCATTGTCCCGAAACTGGTGAATATCATGCTCCCGTCCGGAGCACGGTCTCATGAGCCTGTTGCGTTTCGTGGCTTTGTGTTTGCTGTCGCTTGCCCTGTCTGCCCTCGACGCCAAGGCCGACAAGCGCGTTGCGCTGGTGATTGGCAACGGCGCCTACCGGAACGTTCCCACGCTCGCCAATCCGACCAATGATGCGGCCGACATCGGCGCGGCGCTGAAGCGATCGGGATTCGAGCCCCTGGTCGCGACTGATCTCGATCAGGCCGCCATGCAGGACACCGTTCTTCGCTTTGCGCGCGAGGCCCGCGGCGCCGACGTCGCCCTGTTCTATTACAGCGGACACGCGCTGCAATTCGCAGGCGTCAACTATCTGGTGCCCGTCGATGCCGTCGTGCGCGACGAGGTCGATCTGCGGCGCCTGGTGCGCGCCGACGAGATCCTGGCGGATTTGCAGCAGGCCAAGAACCTGCGCATCCTCGTGCTCGACGCCTGCCGCGACAATCCCTTCGCGGACGAGCTCCGGCGAAACATCGGGCAGGGGCGCGGCGTAACCGTCAGCCGCGGGCTGGCCAAGATGGAGAGCCCGGAGGGCACCATCATCTCCTATGCGACCCAGGCCGGTCGCACGGCCGACGACGGCAACGGCCGCAACAGTCCCTATACCAGCTCGTTCCTGGAGCACATCAGCGACAGGGACAACATCAATACAGTGTTCCAGACCATCGGCGCCGGCGTCTACAAGCGCACCAAGGGATCACAGGTCCCGGAGCTGTCGTTGTCGTTCTTCGGCGAGTTTTACCTCAATGGCAAAGCCGAATCCGCGGCGCTGACACCATCTTCACCTCGGACTGACCCTTGCGCAGAGGCCGCCGACCATTGGCGCGGTGCGGACGCGCTCGGGACCATCACGGCCTTCAAGGATCATCTGCTTCGCTTCCCGTCCTGCGCCTTTGCAGACCTGGCGAAATACCGCATCGAGCTGCTGTCGAAATCCATCGACAGCGCAAAGCGCCCGACGACTTTCGACGGAACCTGGATCGCCAACGAAAGCTGCGAGAGCAAACCGCCTTTTCCGGAAGCCCATCGCCAATATGTCTTTCGCATCAAGGAAGGAGTGCTGCACACGGTGCTCGGGGACGAGGGCAAGCCCGGCTCTGTGAGCTATGACGGCAAGATCGAAGCGGACGGCAACAGCACTATCTCCGTCAACGGTATCATTGGCGACAAGGATCCGCTGAATCGCGCCGCGGGCTCGTCCTATCGATACAAGATCGTGCTCGAACTGAAGGCTTCCAAAGGGGCTGGGGTCCGCACGGAAACCTATTGGCCGTGTCGCTACGACTTTTCAAAGGTATCAGCGCCAAGCGGAGAATCCGAGCGGAGGCAGCCCGACCCGAAGCGCGCCGCAAAGCGCAATGACAATGCGGCTGCTGCGCCTTCCGATCGGCGCGACGGCGGACAGGCCGCGCCGGGCGGTAACGGGATGAGCTGCTCCACGATGCGCAGAAATTGCGCGGTGGCTTGCGTCAGTTTTGGCGGCCAGCCCAATTGTGGCTCAACCTTCTGCGTGCGGCAGGAAGCGGAATGCATGAGCAGCGGATGCTGGAGAAGTCGAGCTTTCAACGGCTGCGGCATCGCCAAGCGATAGGCGCAAGGCATTCTCCGCAGCCTTCCCATCGAGAACGCCATGTTCTTTTTGACCGTTGCGCAAAAGAAATAGATTGCCATTTCAGATTGCCGGCGCAGAAATATCGACCACAACGAAAAACAAATCGGGAGGTCGTCATGCGTTTGGAAGGCGGATGCTATTGCGGCGAAGTGCGCTACGTGGCCGAAGGCGATCCGATGATGCAGGCCCAGTGTCATTGCCGCGAGTGCCAGTACATCTCGGGCGGCGCGCCCAACACCTTCATCGCAATGCCGGTGGCCGGCTTCAGCTACATCACCGGGCAGCCCAAGCAGTTCACGCGCAAGGATCTCGAACGCGCCGTCACGCGCGAATTCTGCGCCGAATGCGGCACCCATCTGGTGACCAAGGTTCCGGGACTGCCAGCGGCGATCCTGAAGGTCGGCACCCTGGACGAGCCAAAGCAGTTCCATCCGCAGATGGCGATCTACACCTGCGACAAGCAGGAGTTCCATGCGATCCCCGCGGGGATGGCGACGTTCGAGAAATTGCCGGGGCACTAGGCGCGCCCATATCCGGAAACTCGTCATGCCCGGGCTTGTCCCGCCTGCGCGGCCGAAGCCCGCTTCGGCGAGGCGAAGGCCCGGGCATGAACGTTCTTGGGTACGGTAGAATGCGCCGGGGATGGCCGGGACAGGCCCGGCCATGACGGGACCCAGGCCCGCCATGCGTCCGCTGTATCCGGCCTCATTATTCCCGCTCCGGACGGGCCGGACCTCAAATCCAGGTCACGGAAATGACTCTTGATGGCGCGGAAAGCCGATGGTTAATCGCGTCTTAACCTCGCCCTATCTATGGTGAAGTGAACCGCTTCCCGCCGGCGCCTTGGTGCGACCGGCTGTTCCAAGAGTGCTGGCGTCCAGAATGGCTATAACCGCTTCATCCCGTGCGCCGCAGGACAGTGGAAGCTCCGATAGCGAACGCTCGCCCTTCGTCCGGCTGAACGAGCTGCTGGCACCCCATCAGCCGGGTAAGCCCTTGATTACGCTTGCCGTCGGCGAGCCCCAGCATCCCGTGCCTGACTTCGTCGGCCCGGTGCTGGCCAAGCACATCGCCGATTTCGGCCGTTACCCCGCGAACAAGGGCACCGACCCGTTTCGCACAGCAGCGGGTGCCTGGCTGTCGTCGCGCTTCAAGCTGCCGCGGCCGCTCGACCCCGAGAACGAGATTCTCGTCCTCAATGGCAGCCGCGAGGGGCTGTTCCTCGCCGCGATCGCGGCCGCGCGCTATGTCGGCCCGCGCCCCGGGAAGCCCGCCATCCTGATGCCGAACCCGTTCTATCCGGTCTATGGCGCCGGCGCCCGCGCCGCGGCCTGCGAGCCGGTCTACCTGCCGACCACCGTGGAAAACGGCTTCCTGCCCGATCTCGATGCCATCGACGAAGCGACGCTGGCGCGCACGGTGGCGTTCTATCTGGCCTCGCCCGCCAATCCGCAGGGCTCGGTCGCCAAGCCCGACTATTTCAGACGGTTGAAGCAGCTCGCCGACCGCTACGGCTTCGTGATCCTCAGCGACGAGTGCTATTCCGAGATCTACACCCGCGAGGCCCCAGGGAGCGCGCTCGAATGCGCCGGCCCTGATTTCACCCGCGTGGTTGCGTTCCAGTCGCTGTCGAAACGCTCCAACCTGCCGGGCCTACGCGTCGGTTTCGCTGCCGGCGACAAGCGATTCATCGGTATGTTCCTCGAGCTGCGCAACATCGCGGCGCCGCAGGTGCCGGTGCCGCTCCAGCATGTCGCGACCGTTGCTTACGGCGACGAGGCGCATGTCGAGGAGAACCGCAGGCTCTACCGGATCAAGTTCGATCTCGCCGACCAGATCATCGGCGATCGTTACGGCTATCGCCGGCCTGACGCGGGCTTCTGCGTCTGGCTCAACACGTCCGCGCTCGGCGACGACGTGTCGATCACACTCAGGCTCTTCAAGGAAGCAGGCGTACGCGTGGTGCCCGGCAGCTATCTGGCGCGGCTCCAGCCCGACGGCTTCAATCCGGGCGCAGGTTTCATTCGCCTCGCGCTGGTGCAGGATGGCGAGACCACGGCGCAGGCGCTGCACCGCCTGGTCGAGACTCTGGGTTAGGCGGGGCCCATGAGCATGTCGGCAATCGAACGTGTCATTCCACTGGTCGGCCATCTGCCACCTTCGATCCGCGAGGGGCTGGCGCGGCGTATGCGCGAGCTCACCGGTTTCGGCCTGATTGCATTGTCCGGCGTCGCCTCGGCCGCGCTGATGACCTGGTCGGTCCAGGATCCAAGCCTCAGCCACGCGACCTCACGGCCGATCCGCAACATTCTCGGCTATGCCGGCGCGATTGGCGCCGACCTTGCGATGCAGATCCTAGGGCTCGGCGCGATCATGCTGGTCCTGACGGTCGCGGTCTGGGGCTGGCGCATGATGACCCATCGCCCGTTCGACCGCGAGGCGCTGCGGCTCGGTTCCTGGATTCTCTGCACCGTGATCGCTGCGGGCTTTGCCAGCTGCTGGCCGCATGGCGGCGCCTGGCCGCTGCCGACCGGCCTCGGCGGCGTGGTCGGCGATGCGCTCGTACGCGCGCCCGCGGTGATTTTCGGACCGGCGGGCACGATCTATCGCATGGTGCTGGGCACGATCCTGTTCGCCGCGATGGGCGCGACCTTCCTGATCGCCTGCGGCCTCGGCGCGCGCGCGCACGACGACGAGTTCGCGGAGATCGAGGACGACGACAAGCCGCTCGACGAAGACGAGGAGAGCGATCGCGGCTCGGTGTCGCTGGGGTGGCTGTTCCACGCATTGATGAGCACGAAGGCGCGGCTGATCTGGCTGCTCGGCACCGCTTACCGCTCGCTGGTCTCGAGCGGACCGAAGACCAAAGCCGTTGCGTTCAGCCGCCAGGAGCCGAATCTCGGCGCCGGCCGCGCCGCGCCGTCGATCTCGCCGCAGTCCGAAGACGAGATTGACGAGGACGAGCACGAAGAAGAGGAAGACGAGGAGGAGGAGGAAGAGCAGGAGCCCGCCGCGCGCGCCCCGCGCAAGAAGGCTGCACCGAAGGCCGCTTCCAAGAAATCCTCCGACAAGTTCGAGCTTCCGTCCGTGTCCGTGCTGGCCGCGCCCAAGGCGGGCGATCGCCAGCCGCTCAGCAAGGCTGAGCTGGAAGCCAATTCGCGTTCGCTCGAAGGCGTGCTGCAGGATTTCGGCGTGCGCGGCGAGATCGTGAAAGCCAATCCGGGTCCCGTGGTCACACTGTACGAGCTGGAGCCGGCGCCCGGCATCAAGTCATCGCGCGTGATCGGTCTCGCCGACGATATCGCCCGTTCGATGAGCGCGCTGTCGGCACGCGTCGCCGTCGTACCCGGCCGTAACGCCATCGGCATCGAGCTACCGAATGCGCATCGCGAAAAGGTCTATCTGCGCGAGCTGCTGGTCGCCAAGGAGACTGTCGATTCGGTTGCGAAGCTGCCGCTCTGCCTCGGCAAGACCATCGGTGGCGACCCCGTGATCATCGACCTCGCGCGCACGCCGCACATGCTGATCGCCGGCACCACCGGGTCCGGCAAGTCGGTCGCCATCAACACCATGATCCTCAGCCTGGTCTACCGGCTGCGCCCGGACCAGTGCCGCCTGATCATGGTCGATCCGAAGATGCTCGAACTCTCCGTCTATGACGGCATTCCCCATCTGCTCACGCCTGTTGTGACCGACCCGAAGAAGGCGGTGGTCGCGCTGAAATGGGCCGTGCGCGAGATGGAAGAGCGCTACAAGAACATGGCCAAGCTCGGTGTGCGCAACATCGACGGCTACAATACGCGCCTGCTCGAATTGAAAGCCAAGGGCGAGGAACCGACGCGCACGGTGCACACCGGCTTCGACAAGGAAACCGGCAAGGCGATCTACGAGGAAGAGAAGCTCTCGCTCGACCCGCTGCCCTACATCGTCATCATCGTCGACGAAATGGCCGACCTGATGATGGTCGCCGGCAAGGACATCGAAGGCGCGGTGCAGCGTCTCGCGCAGATGGCGCGCGCCGCCGGCCTGCATGTGATCCTCGCGACGCAACGCCCGTCGGTCGACGTCATCACCGGCACCATCAAGGCGAACTTCCCGACCCGCATCGCCTTCCAGGTGACGTCCAAGATCGACAGCCGCACCATCCTGGGCGAGATGGGCGCCGAGCAGCTGCTCGGGCAGGGTGACATGCTCTACATGGCGGGCGGCGGCCGCATCAGCCGCGTGCACGGACCTTTCGCATCGGACGAGGAAGTCGAGAAGGTGGTGCGGCACCTCAAGACGCAGGGCCAGCCCGAATACCTCGAGGCCGTCACGGCCGAAGAGCCGACCGAGGACGAGGACGGTGGCGCCGTGTTCGACGCCAGCGGCATGGGCGCGGATGGCGGCGGCGATCTCTTCCAACAGGCCGTGGCCATCGTCAAACGCGACCGCAAGGCCTCGACCAGCTACATCCAGCGCCGGCTCCAGATCGGCTATAACCGTGCCGCGTCCTTGATGGAGCGCATGGAACTCGAGGGCATCGTCGGACCCGCCAACCACGCCGGAAAGCGCGAGATTCTGGTCGAGGAAGAAGACAGCCATATGTGAGGCGAGCCGCCTCTGAACATAATTTCACGCAAAATCGATATCTGCAGTAGCGAAATCACGCTAAAAGGGCGCCCAGCCACACAGGACGACGCGTTGATCAGACATCCGGACATTCGATTCGCTGCCACCATCGCTGCGCGAAGCGCGCGCATGGCCGGTGTGCTTCTCGTCACCGCCGCGATGGTGACCGCGGCGTCGTTCGCGCAGACCGTGCCTGTGCCGAAGCCCGCGCCGAAGGGCCGCGATGGCGGTTCGGCCGGTGGGCCCGCCGTCACCGGCGCGACCCAGACGCCGCCGAACCCGGTCATCCCGGATCCGCGCCGCAACGTGCCGACCAGCATCTTCCAGACCTTCGACGCCAACCAGAAGGCGCAGGCGGCCAAGGTCAGCGCCTATCTGTCCTCGCTGTCGACGCTGGTAGGAAATTTCGTCCAGGTCGGCCCCGACGGCAGCAAGACGCAGGGCGATTTCTACATCCAGAAGCCCGGCAAGGTGCGCTTCGAATATGACGCGCCAAGCCCGATCGACATCGTCGCCGACGGATCGTCGCTGGTGGTGCGCGACCGCAAGCTGGCGACCCAGGACGTCTATCCGCTGTCGCAGACGCCGCTGCGCTTCCTGCTGTCCGATCGCATCGACCTGATGAAGGACACCAACGTCGTCAACGTCTCGGCTGATGACGTCTTCGTCAGCGTCACCATCGAGGAGAAGCAGGCGCTGGTCGGCACCAGCCGCCTCCTGCTGATGTTCGGCGCCAAGGACGGCCAGTTGAAGCAGTGGACCGTCACCGACCCGCAGGGCTACGACACCACGATCGCGGTCTACAATCTCGATGCGGGCAAGAAGCTCGATCCTGCCATGTTCAAGATCGATTTCACCAATTACGGCCCATCGCCGGGTTGAAAGCTCTACTGCCGTAGGGTGGGCAAAGGCGCATTAGCGCCGTGCCCACCATCTCTCCTTGCGGCAGGCATGGTGGCACGCTTCGCTTTGCCCACCCTACGAGGGCTTGCTACGAACCTTGCACCCACCCCCTAAAAGACGTGGGCACGGCGCTTTGCGCCTTTGCCCACCCTACGAGAGCTTGCTAAGACGCGTTCCTCATGCGTCTTTCCCTGACAACCTGGAACATCAACTCGGTGCGGCTTCGCATCGACCTGGTCGCGAAGTTTCTCAAGAGCGCGCGGCCGGACGTGCTGTGCCTCCAGGAGACCAAGTGCATCGACGATGCCTTTCCGCTGAAGCGTTTCAAGCGGCTCGGCTATGAGCATGTCGCGCTGAACGGGCAGAAGGGCTATCACGGCGTCGCCATCGTCTCGAAGATCCCGTTCGAATCGAAAGACATCCGCACCTTCTGCGACAAGGTGGATTCGCGCCACATCTCGGTCTCGTTCGGCGAGAAGGCCAGCATCGCAAAGCCGCTGGTGCTGCATAATTTCTACGTGCCCGCCGGCGGCGACATTCCCGATCCCGCGCTGAACGAGAAATTCGACCACAAGCTTCGCTTCCTCGACGAGATGAAGGCCTGCGAGCCGCTGCATCCGCGCGGGGAGGATCGCCACATCCTGGTCGGCGATCTCAACGTCGCGCCGCACGAGAACGACGTCTGGTCGCACAAGCAGCTTCTGAAAGTGGTTTCGCATACACCTGTGGAGACCGAGAAGCTGCAAGCCGCGCTGGCAGCCGGTGAGTGGGTCGACGTCGCGCGCGAGCGTTTTCCGATGTCGGAGAAGGTCTATACGTGGTGGAGTTATCGCTCCGCCGACTGGACCGTCGGTGATCGCGGCCGCAGGCTCGACCACATCTGGGTCTCGCGCGCATTGAAGGACGCGGTCAGCGATTTCAAGATCCTGCGCGACGCGCGGAGCTGGGAGCGCCCGTCGGACCACGTGCCGGTGACGGTGACACTGGAGGTTTGACGGCGCCGTCCGGGCTACGACGACGTCAGCTTCGCGCCCGCCATCAGGATATCGCTCGCGATCTGGCTGGAGCGCACCGCGAATTCGTCACGCAGGCGCACCGCAGCCGCGGGGTCACTCTCGAGCACGCGTTGAAACAGACTGCGGGCGACGCGGATGACGGAGGCGTGCTCCAGCGCGACCGCGCTCGACGGCCGCTTCATCGGCACCACCAGCGCGAGCTCGCCGATCAGCGCGCCGGGACCTGCGATCATCTCCGCGCCGGCGCCGTCGTCGACCCGAAAGGCGCCGCGTTGAACCACGTATCCGGCATCGGCTTCGTCGCCGAGATTGAACAGGACGTCGCCGCGGACGAAATTACGCTGCTCGGAGCCGATCGCCAGCATGCGCAACGACGCGTCTCCCAACAAGCGCAGTGTCGGGACACGCTCGAGAAGCGCTACGTCGTCGTCGATTGACATTTAGGTCCGGGGCTCAAAGGGCATGCGATCTAAAACGATTCGCACGCCCCTAAAGCGTATCACGGCACCAGCTTGTAGCCACCGGCTTCCGTGACCAGGATCTCCGGATTGGCGGCGTCCTTCTCGATCTTCTGGCGGAGGCGGTAGATGTGGGTTTCCAGCGTGTGGGTGGTGACGCCGGAATTATAGCCCCAGACCTCCTGGAGCAGGGTCTCGCGCGAGACCGGCATCTGGCCGGCCCGGTAGAGGAAGCGGAGGATGGCGGTTTCCTTCTCGGTGAGCCGGACCTTGCGGGCATTGGCCGCGGTCAGCATCTTCGAGCCCGGGCGGAAGGAGTAGGGGCCGACCGAGAACACCGCGTCCTCGCTCGCCTCGTGCTGGCGGAGCTGGGCGCGGATGCGGGCCAGCAGTACGGCGAAACGGAAGGGTTTTGCGACGTAGTCGTTGGCGCCGGATTCCAGCCCCAAAATCGTGTCGGAATCGGTGTCATGCCCGGTGAGCATGATGATCGGCGCCTTGAAGCCGCCCTTGCGCAAGGAACGAACCACCTCGCGGCCATCTGTGTCGGGCAGGCCGACATCCATCAGGACGAGATCGGGGGCATTGGCCTTCGCGGCGCTCGCGCCCTTGGCCCCGGTATCGACGGCGGAGGCCTCAAATTCTTCGTGCAGCGATAATTGCTCCACCAACGTATCGCGCAGATCGGTATCGTCATCCACGATGAGGATCTTGCGGGCATTGGCCATAGGGGGTCATCCTTTTGGAGTCCGGCTCGGCGCGCATGCATGCTGCACCCAGCCGCGAGGGAAAGTTAGGGGGGTCGCCGTTATTATTGTTGTTCGTGTTGAAGTAGTGGGCTGTTACCGATTCACAAGCCAGAAGCACTCTAACTCAAAATCTCAGGCCGTTTTGATGAATGTCCTGTAATGAATTCGACATCGCACGTTCACATGAAAAACAAAGCGAATTCAGCTAGTTACCCAAGGAATCGAAGCTCCGGACCGCTTCGAGCGATCCGCGTTAAACCTGCTGCCGGGAATCCGCGCCGGGGCTGGCTGACGGCCGGCGCGCTGACGATCCCGGTGGCGCTGGGGCGGGGCGGAATCCTGGCAAACAAGCGCGAGGGCGATGGCGGCACCCCGCGGGGCAGCTTCCGTCCCAGGCAATTGTGGTGGCGGGGCGACCGCCACAGCCGTCCGCGGACCTTTCTTCTGGCCCGGACCATCGGCAACACGGACGCTTGGTGCGAGGACGCCGGAGATCGCCACTACAATCAGGCGATCCGGCTCGGACCGGAGCAGGGCGGTGACCGTCTCAAGCGGACCGACCATCTCTATGACTTCATCATCGAAATCGACCACAACACCAGACCGCGCATCGCCGGCCGCGGCAGTGCGGTGTTTTTGCATCTGGCGCGCGACAATTTCGGGCCGACCGCAGGCTGCGTCTCGATGACCAAAGCGGCGATGCTGCAATTGCTGCGGCGACTGGGACCAAGAACAAGAATCATCATCGGGTGAGGGCACATGCTCGACAAGGATCAGATCGCCGCCGCATCGCAGGTCCTGGTCAAACATTGGCGCGACGGCACCAAGTTTGACGCGCTGGAGCCGCGGTTGCGGCCGCAGAGCCGCGCTGATGGCTATGCCATCCAGGCCGTCCTCGAAAACCAATCGCTTGGAAAGCTGTTCGGTTGGAAGATCGCGGCGACAAGCGAGGCCGGACAGAAGCACATCAACGTCGCGGGACCGCTGGCCGGCCGCATCATGAGCGACACCGTGATCGCCGACGGCGGCACGGCGTCGATGAAGGGCAACGAGATGCGCGTCGGCGAACCGGAATTCGCCTTCGTCATGGGCCGCGATCTGTCGCCGCGCGCGACGCCGTACAGTGTCGACGACGTGCTCGCCACCGTCGACACCTTGCATCCCGCGATCGAGATTCCCGACTCGCGCTTTGGCGATTTCGCCAGCGCCGGCGAGGCGCAGCTCATCGCCGACAATGCCTGCGCACATCTGTTCGTGCTGGGCGCAGCGACGACTGCGAACTGGCGCGCCATGGATCTCGTCGAGGAGCGGCCGCAGATCACGCTGCGCGGCCAGCGCTATCTCGGCCACGGCAAGAACGTGCTCGGCGATCCCCGTGTTGCCTTGGCCTGGCTTGCCAACGAGCTGCGCGGGCTCGGCATCACCTTGCGGGCAGGGGAGGTGGTGACGACAGGCACGTGCCATCCGCCGCTGCCGATCCAGGCCGGCGATCATTTCACGGTGGATTTCGGCGTACTGGGGCAGGTGTCGGTGGGGTTTGCGTAACCACCGCCGTCGTTGCGAGTGCTGCCGGCTTCACCGGTGCCCGAAGATCGCGCTCCCGACGCGCACATGGGTGGCGCCGAGCATGATCGCGGTGGCGAAATCCGCGCTCATGCCCATCGAGAGATTCTTCAATCCATTGCGCGCCGCGATCTTGGCGGTCAGCGCGAAATGCGCCGCCGGCGGCTCGTCGACCGGCGGGATGCACATCAGCCCGGAGATCGTCAGCCCATAGCTGTCGCGGCAGCTCGCTATGAAGGCATCGGCCTCGCCGGGAGCGATGCCGGCCTTCTGCGGCTCCTCGCCGATGTTGATCTGGACGAACAGTTCGGGGTGCCTGTTCTGGGATTCGATTTCCTTGGCTAACGCCTGGCAAATGCTCGGGCGGTCGACCGAATGGATGGCATCGAACAGCGCCACCGCCTCCTTCGCCTTGTTGGACTGCAGCGGCCCGATCAGATGCAGCGCGATGCCGGAATAGGCGGACGTTAACGCCGGCCACTTGCCTTTGGCCTCCTGCATCCGATTTTCGCCGAATACGCGCTGTCCGGCGTCGATGACCGGGATAATTGCATCCGCGGCGAACGTCTTGGACACCGCGATCAGCGTCACGGAGGCGCGATCGCGCCGCGCTTCCTTGCAGGCGCGGACAATTTCGGCTTCGACCGCAGCGAGCGCGTTTGGTGAATGGCCGGTTACCGGCGTGGCGTTGGTTTCGGTCATGACGTCGGTTCGGACTGGATTGTTGCGGAGCTAGTTCTAATTTTACCGAGTTCAAGAAAGAGTTTTTGAACCCTTCGCTTTACCTTGGCCGATGGGGTGGGCAGCGAAGATGGCAAACGTCAGTTTCAACCGCAAACGAGTGAAACTCAAGCAGGTTCTCGGAATCCGGGCACGGCTTGCGTTGCTCGCGGTGATTCTGGTGACGCCCTTGATGTTCGAGCGCATCCGTTCGCTCGAGGACACGCGCGCGCGGCAGATCGCGCAGGCCGCGACCGAATTCACCACCATTGCAAGACACAGCGCCGATGCGCAGCGCGAAGTGATCTCGTCGGTCGAAACCATCCTGAAATCTGAAGCCTTCATCCGCGCCTCCGCCGGCGGCATCAGCAAGAGCTGCGACGTGCTGCGCGCGAGCCTGCCGTCGAACCTTCCCTGGATCCGCACGCTGTTGATCGCCGGCCAGGACGGACGCATCCAGTGCGCCACCAACAACATGTATGTCGGCCTCGACCTCAGCGACCGGCCTTACTTCCAGCAGGCGCAGGAAACCGGCCGCTTCGTGCTGAGCGACTTCATCCTGTCGCGGCCCGTGCCGTCGCCGACCGTCATGGCGGTTTATCCGGTGTCGGCCTTCAGCGGTGTGGCGGATGCCGTCGTGCTCGCCACCGTGAACCTCGACTGGATGTCGAAGGTCATGAGCAATCTCGGCGGCCGTGCCGGCATCACTGCCGTGCTGGTCGACAGCGCCGGCACCGTGCTCGCCGCGCCGGCTGACCAGCACAGCGCAATCGGCCGTCCGCTCGACAACATGCCGCTGATGTCGGCGATCGCCGACAGGGCGCTGCGTTCGGACCAGGACGAGGGCTCACTCTCCTTCCTCGCCGCCGACGGCTCCCGCCGCGCGGTGAGCTATATCCGCATCGCCGGCACTAACGCCCGCCTGATTGCCAGCATCGACGAGGACAAGGTGTCCGCGGCGGTCAGCCGCGACATCCGCACCGCCTATCTCCAGCTCGCGTTCGTCGTCCTGTTCGTCCTGCTCGGCGCGCTGATCGCCGCCGAGAAGCTCGTGATCAAGCCGATCGAGATGCTGGCCGACATGGCCAAACGCCTCGGCGAGGGCGACCTCTCGGCCCGCGCCGCACGCAACCGTCTGCCGGCCGAGTTCGTGCCGCTGGCCCGCGCCTTCAACGCGATGGCCGCGCAGCTCAGCCAGCGCGAGCGCGAGCTGATCGCGAGCAACGACCGCCTCACCGTGATGGCCTCGATCGACATGCTGTCGGGGCTGGCCAATCGCCGCGGCTTCCAGAGCCGGCTCGACTTCGAATGGATGCGCGCGCAGCAATATGACAGCGAGCTTGCGCTGCTGATGATCGACGTCGACCACTTCAAGCTGTTCAACGACACCTATGGCCATCTCGAAGGCGATTCCTGCCTGACCCGGCTCGGCGAATCGTTGTCCGGCATCGCCGCCGACACGATGGGCTTTGCGGCCCGCTATGGCGGCGAGGAGTTCTGCCTGCTGCTGCCGAACACCGACGTGAACCGCGCCGTCGAGATCGGCGAACAGGTGCGCGCGGCGGTGCTGAAGCTGTGCCTGCCGCACATCACCTCCGCCCACATGATCGTCACCGTCTCGATCGGCGTTGCCGCAACGAAGCCGAACGAGACGCTGCGCCCCGGCGATCTCATCGAAGCTGCCGACGCCGCGCTCTACGCCGCAAAACACCGCGGCCGCAACAATGTCATGGAGCACGGCATCCAGGTGATCGAGAACGGCGCGGCCGCCATGATGCTGGCGGCGAGCGCCTAGCCTGCAGCCGCGGCGCGATCGAGCTCGACCTCCGTCACCACGCGATTGCGGCCGCCGCCCTTGGCGAGATAGAGCGCGCGGTCGCAGCGCTCGATGAGATCGGTGATCGTCTCGCCCGCACGATACTGCGCTACGCCGATCGACACGCTGATGCCGGGCAGCGTCTCCCCGGTCGAGCGGCGCGTGATCGTGCATTCGGCGATCGCGCGCCTGATGCTCTCGGCGATCTCGGCGCAAGTGGCGAGATCGGCATCCGGCAGCACGGCGATCAGCTCCTCGCCGCCATAGCGGGCCGACAGATCCTGCTCGCGAACTTTTTCGCGCAGCACTTTCGCAATCAGGCGCAGCACCTGGTCGCCGACACCATGGCCGAAATTGTCGTTGAAGGTCTTGAAGTGGTCGATGTCGAGCATCAGCACGCCGAGCGGCTCGCCCCAATCCGCGGTCGTCTGTGCCTTGCGCAGGAATTCATCGAGCGCCCGCCGGTTCGCCAGCCCCGTCAGCGTATCGGTCCGGGCGCGCTCCTCGGACTTGGAGAGCGAGTCGCGGATCACGTCGAGCTCGCGGGTCTTTTCCGCAAAGCCGGCCTCCAGCCGGGTCGCCCTCGTGGCGGCCCGCGCCAGCTCATTCATGAGCTGGGCGACCAGCGCCTTCGGATCGACACCAGCCCTGCCCTGATCGGCGACCTCGCTGATCGCCTGCATCTGGGAACGATTGTCGGCCATGGCCGTCGCCAGAAACTCCTTCGCCGCCCCCATGAGGGCATGCAGCCGATCGGACGTCTCGGAGGCGACGGCGCCCGCCCGGGGCGCGACATAGGTCTCGAACAGATCCTGGTTGGTCCTGGCGTCGAAGGGACGGTTGTGGTCGATCAGGAGATCGATGGCATTGCGCAGGTCGTCATGGCTGCCTGCGAAATAGTGGAACCAGACGGCAAAATTGGTCGGCGTCGGCGGAATCCGCTGCTCGGCCATGCTCCGCACCGCCCGTCCGGCGAGGGACGCGGCATAGTCGTAATCGAGATCGTCGAAGCCTGATTCCATCGCCTGGCGGGGTGCTGTTGGCGGCCAACCTCGCACCGACCCCTTAATCCGATCCCAATGGGCCGTCCGTACTTTAGCGGAGCAGCCTTGCGGGGGGCCGCCGCCAGCGGCAACCCATTGACCCCCTAAGGACTTCTATGGCCTAGTCCGCCGTCTTTAGACGGCCGAATCCACGAAAACCCAACGATTCCATGACCTCCGAACGCTACAACGCCCGCGACGCCGAACCGCGCTGGCAAGCCGCCTGGGACCAGCAGGCGATCTTCGTCTCCAAGAACGACGACTCGCGGCCGAAATACTACGTGCTGGAGATGTTCCCCTACCCGTCCGGGCGCATCCATATCGGCCATGTCCGCAACTACACGCTCGGCGACGTGCTGGCCCGCTTCATGCGCGCCAAGGGGTTCAACGTGCTGCACCCGATGGGCTGGGACGCCTTCGGCCTGCCGGCCGAGAACGCCGCCATCGAGCGCAAGGTCGCGCCGAAGGCCTGGACCTACGACAACATCGCCGCGATGAAGAAACAGCTCCGCTCGATCGGGCTGTCGCTGGACTGGTCGCGCGAATTCGCGACCTGCGACCCCAGCTACTACAAGCATCAGCAGAAGATGTTTTTGGACATGCTCGCCGCCGGCCTCGCCGAGCGCGAGAAGCGCAAGCTCAACTGGGATCCGGTCGACATGACCGTGCTCGCCAACGAGCAGGTGATCGATGGCCGCGGCTGGCGCTCGGGTGCCGTTGTCGAACAACGGGAAATGAGCCAGTGGGTCTTCAAGATCACGAAGTACTCGCAGGAACTGCTGTCCGCGCTGGATGGGCTCGACCGCTGGCCCGACAAGGTGCGGCTGATGCAGCGCAACTGGATCGGCCGCTCCGAGGGCCTGCTGGTCCGCTTCGCACTGGATCAGGCGACGACGCCCGCCGGCGAGAGCGAGCTGAAGATCTTTACGACACGCCCGGACACCCTGTTCGGCGCCAAATTCATGGCGATCTCGTCGGATCATCCGCTGGCGCAGGCAGCCGCCGCGAAGAACCCGAAGCTTGCCCAGTTCATCGCCGACATCAAGAAGATCGGCACCGCGCAAGAGATCATCGACACCGCGGAAAAGCAGGGTTTTGACACCGGGATCCGCGCGGTGCACCCGTTCGATCCGAGCTGGAAGCTGCCGGTCTATGTCGCGAACTTCGTGCTGATGGAATACGGCACCGGCGCGATCTTCGGCTGCCCCGCGCACGACCAGCGCGACCTCGACTTCGTCAACAAGTACAATCTCGGCAACATTCCGGTGGTGTGCCCCGAGGGCCAGGATCCGAAGACGTTCGTCATCACCGATACCGCCTATGACGGTGACGGCCGCATGATCAATTCTCGCTTCCTCGACGGCATGACCATCGAGCAGGCCAAGGACGAGGTCGCAAAGCGGCTGGAAGGCGAACTGCGCGGCAACGCGCCGGTTGGCGAGCGTCAGATCAATTTCCGCCTGCGCGACTGGGGTATTTCACGGCAGCGTTATTGGGGCTGCCCGATTCCGGTCATCCATTGTCCAAAGTGCGATGTGGTGCCGGTGCCGGACGCCGACCTGCCGGTGACGCTGCCTGATGACGCGACCTTTGACAGACCGGGCAACGCGCTCGATCATCACCCGACCTGGAAGCACGTCACCTGCCCCAAATGCGGCGGCAAGGCCCAGCGCGAAACCGACACCATGGACACCTTCGTGGATTCGTCCTGGTATTTTGCGCGCTTCACCGATCCCTGGAACGAGAACGCACCGACGACGCCAGCCGTCGCCAACCGGATGCTGCCGGTCGACCAGTATATCGGCGGCGTCGAGCACGCGATCCTGCATCTGCTCTACAGCCGCTTCTTCACCCGCGCGATGAAGGCGACCGGGCACATTGCGCTGGACGAGCCGTTCGCCGGCATGTTCACGCAGGGCATGGTGGTGCACGAGACCTACCAGAAGGCCGACGGCACCTATGTGCAGCCGGCCGAGGTGAAGATCGAGGTCGGCGGCAACGGCCGGCGCGCGACGCTGCTGACGTCAGGCGAAGACATCCAGATCGGTCCGATCGAGAAGATGTCGAAGTCGAAGAAGAACACGGTCGACCCCGACGACATCATCGAGACCTACGGTGCCGACGTCGCCCGCTGGTTCATGCTGTCGGACTCCCCGCCCGACCGCGACGTGATCTGGAGCGACGAGCGCGTCCAGGGTGCCTCGCGCTTCGTGCAGCGGCTGTGGCGGCTGGTGAACGATGCAGTGGAGCTCGGCCAGGCCGCGCCGGCAGATCGTCCGGGCTCGTTCGGCCCGGATGCGACCGCCTTGCGCAAGGCCGCCCATGGTGCGCTGGACAAGGTCACCACCGGCATCGAGCGGCTGCACTTCAATGTCTGCCTCGCCCATATCCGCGAATTCGCCAATGCGTTTTCGGAGGTGCTCCAGCGCCCCGGCCAGCCCACAGCTGACCTCGCCTGGGCGGTCCGGGAGGCCAGCCAGATCCTGGTTCAGCTGTTCTCCCCGATGATGCCGCATCTGGCCGAGGAGTGTTGGCAGGTTCTGGGCCATAGCGGGCTGGTTTCCGAGGCCGATTGGCCCCAAATCGAACGCGATTTGCTGGTTGAAGACGCCGTGACCCTGGTGGTCCAGGTCAATGGCAAGAAGCGGGGTGAGGTCACAGTTGCAACAGTGGCCCAGAATCCGGAAATCGAGGCTGCCGTTTTGGCCCTCGATGCGGTAAAACTGGCCCTGGACGGCAAGCCCGTCCGCAAGGTGATCATCGTCCCCAAGAGGATCGTGAATGTTGTCGGCTAGGATCCGGATCGCTGCCCGCTTGCTGGCGGTCGCCGCATTGGCGGCGCTGACGGCTGGCTGCTTCCAGCCGATGTATGCCGAGCGTGGTGACGGCACCCCCGGCCTGCGCGAGAAGCTGATGGGGGTCGACCTTCCGCCGATCAACAAGGCCAATGCCTCCCGCGAGGCCCGTGTCGGCGTCGAGGTCCGCAACGCCCTGGCCTTCAAGCTCTACGGCACGGCCACGGGCATGCCGCCGACCCATCGCCTGGAGATTCGCTTCGCGAGCAGCAAAACGTCGCTGATCGTCGATCCCAATACCGGCCTGCCGAACAGTGAAAACTACGGCATCGACGCCCAGTACAATTTGATCGAGGTCGTCAGCGGCAAGTCGGTCATGACCGGCACGACGTTCGCGCGCGTGTCCTATGACATGCCCGGCTCCTACCAGCGCTTTGCCCGCAACCGGGCCCTTCGCGATGCCGAGGATCGTGCCGCCAACGAGATCGCCGAGAACATCAACACTCGCCTCGCCTCGTTCTTCATCGCCGGCACTTAAGTCATCCCCGTCATTCCGGAGCGCCCGCAGGGCGGATCCGGAATCCAGAGATTATTGATCGAGATTCTCAGGTGCGCAATTGCGCGCCGTAGTTCGCGCTTCGTGCGCCCTGGAATGACAGTTGGGCCCAATGGTCGCGCTGCGCGGAAAAGAGATCGACGCCTTCCTCGCCCGTCCTGACGGGGGCCGACCGATCATCCTGCTCTACGGTCCCGATGCGGGCCTCGTGCGCGAGCGCGCCGATGCGCTGATTGCCTCGGCCGTCGACGACCCCAACGATCCCTTCTCGCTCGTCAAGCTCGACGGCGACGAACTCTCCGCCGAGCCGTCGCGGCTCGTCGATGAAGCCATGACGGTGCCGTTGTTCGGCGGCCGCCGCGCCATCCGCGTCCGCGCCGGCTCGCGCAGCTTTGCCAGCGGTATCGATACGCTGGCGGAGATGGGCGTGAAGGATTGCCGTATCGTGATCGAAGCCGGCGAGCTGCGCCCGGAATCGCCACTGCGCAAAGCCTGCGAGCGCGCCAAGACGGCCGTGGCGATCGGCTGCTATCCCGACACCGAGCGCGACCTTGCCAAGCTGATGGACGACGAGCTCCGCATCGCCAATCTGCGCATCGCGCAGGATGCCCGCGCGGCGCTGATGTCATTCCTCGGCGGCGACCGCCAGGCCTCGCGCAATGAGCTGCGCAAGCTGACGCTCTATGCGCATGGCAAAGGCGAGATCACGCTGGACGACGTGATGTCCGTCGTTGCCGATGCGTCCGAGCTGAAACTCGACCCCATCGTCGACGGTGCCTTCGCCGGCCGGCCCGACATCGTCGAGACGGAATTTGCAAAGGCCATGATCGCCGGCACCTATCCCGGCGTGATCATCTCCGCCGCGCAGCGCCAGGCCGCGTGGCTGCACAAATCTGCGCTCGCGATCGCCGACGGCCAGCCTGCCTCCGCGGTGCTCGAGGGCGGCTATCCGCGCCTGCATTTTTCGCGAAAGCCCGCGGTGGAAACGGCGCTGCGCAATTTCAGCGTGGCGCGGCTCGCCGCAATCATCGAGCAGCTCGCGACCGCCGCGCTCGACACCCGCAAGCAATCCACTCTCGCCGCCGCCATCGCCCAGCGCACGCTGATGGCCATCGCCGCAAACGCGAAGCGCCGGGGCTGAGGCACCGCTCTCTCGACGTCATTGCGAGGAGCGCAAGCGACGAAGCAATCCAGAGTCCCTCCGCGGAAAGATTCTGGATTGCTTCGCTTCGCTCGCAATGACGATGTGGAAACAGATGCGCCCGCAATGACGGAACGAAGCGCCGACTCCTCGTCCTGAGAAGGCCCGCGCCCGCGCCCTTCGAGACGCCGCTTCGCGGCTCCTCAGGGTGAGGGAGACAGACTGTGAATGACGTCTACAGCGCGCCCTTCGCGAGCCGCCTCATCACCTCGTCGAGCTGATCGAGGTTACGATAGTTGATCTGGACGGAGCCGCCGGGGTCGCGGTGATTGACCGTGACCTTGAGGCCAAGCGCATCGCTGACGCGCTTTTCGAGATCGATCGTGTCGGGGTCTTTTTCCTTGCCCCCGGTGCTGCGCGCCTTCTGCGGCTTGCGCTCCGGCACACCCTCTTCGTGCGCGAGGGCTTCGGCCTGGCGGACGTTGAGGCCTTCCGCGACGATGCGCCTGGCTGATGCGAGCGGATCGGGCACGCCGATCAGCGCGCGGGCGTGGCCGGCGGTCAGCTCGCCGCTCGTGATCAAGGCCTGCACTTCGGCCGGCAGTTTCGTCAGCCGCATCATGTTGGCGATGTGGCTGCGGCTCTTGCCGACGACCTTTGCGATGTCGTCCTGGCTGCGTTTGAACTCGTTTGCGAGCGCGTGATAGCCGAGCGCCTCTTCCATCGGGTTGAGGTCTTCGCGCTGCACGTTCTCGACGATCGCGAACTCCAGCGCATCGCTGTCGCTGATGTCGACCGGCACGATCGGCACTTCGTGCAGGCCGGCCATCTGCGATGCGCGCCAGCGCCGTTCGCCGGCGATGATCTCGAAGCGATCCTGCGCGCCCTTCACCGGACGCACGACGATCGGTTGGATCACGCCGTGCTGCTTGATCGAATCAGAGAGCTCCTTGAGCTCCGTTTCCGAAAAGGCGCGGCGCGGGTTGCGCGGATTGGGCTTGATGAATTCGATCGGCACCTTGCGCTGCGCGCGCGGACGATCGACATGCTGAGCCTCGCCGCCGACATCACCGATCAGACTCGCAAGACCCCGGCCCAGTCGCGAACGCGCTTCGTCGGCCATCGCCAGCTCCCTTGGATTCACGGTGCAACACTCCAGAACTGAATTATCGTAGGGTGGGCAAAGCGAAGCGTGCCCACCAGTTGTGTGCAGAAGGTGGTGGGCACGGCGAAGACGCCTTTGCCCACCCTACGGCAGCGTCAATGCGTGGTGCGCAGCTCGCGCTCGCGCTGGATCACTTCGGTGGCGAGCCGCAGATACGCTTCGCTGCCGACGCATTTGAGATCGTAGACCAGGACCGGCTTGCCGTAGGACGGCGCTTCCGAGATGCGCACGTTGCGCGGGATCATGGTCTTGTAGACCTTCTCGCCCATGAACTGACGGACGTCGGCGACGACCTGGTTCGAGAGGTTGTTGCGCGAGTCGAACATGGTCAGCACGATGCCGTGGATCGACAGGTTCGGATTGAGCGTCGAGCGCACCTGCTCCACCGTCTGGAGCAATTGCGACAGACCTTCGAGCGCGAAGAACTCGCACTGGAGCGGCACCAGGATCGCATCGGAGGCCGCCATCGCATTCACCGTGAGCAGGTTAAGCGAGGGCGGGCAGTCGATCAGCACATAGGTGTAATCGGCGTCCGGCGAGACGTTGTTGTTGAGCGCGCCGATGGCGTCACGCAGCTTGAACGCGCGGCCGGGCGTGGTGCCGAGCTCGAGCTCGAGGCCGGAGAGATCCATGGTCGAGGGCGCGATGTGCAGCCGCGGCACCGCGGTCGAGACCACCGCCTCGCGCAGAGCGGCTTCGCCGATCAGCACGTCATAGGTCGAGCAGGAGCGGTTGCGGCGATCGATGCCGAGGCCGGTCGAGGCGTTGCCCTGCGGATCGAGATCGACGATCAGGACGCGCTCGCCGATCGCAGCGAGTGCCGTGCCAAGATTGATCGCCGTGGTTGTTTTTCCCACGCCGCCCTTCTGATTCGCCAGCGCCAGGATGCGCGGGTGGCCTTGCGGCACTTCGCCGGTCTGTTGCTGCTGCGGTTCGTCAATCACGCTCATCGCAAATTCCCCACTCGACCCCTGAACGCGTCAGCCGCGCTGCTCGACGGACGTCAGCTCGACGATCCAACCGTCGCCGGTACGGCTTTGGTGAAGCTGCGGCTGAATATTCCAATATTTAGCGGCTTCGGTCAATTCAGCCTCTACATCTTGACCCTTCGGAAACAGCGCTTTTGCACCTTGGCGCATCAGCGGCTCCGCAAAGCCGATGAGTTGATGTAGCGGAGCCAGCGCACGCGCGGTGACGCAATCCACGGGGCCGGTGATTCTATCCACATTATCCCCGATCTCCGCGAGATGTACGAGCCCCGGCGATGCGGTGACGCGAACTGCTTCGCGCAGAAAGGCCGCCTTCTTGGCGATTCGCTCGACGAGATGGACGCTGGCGCCAGGCGTCCCGGCCATGGCACAGGCGAGGACGATTCCGGGAAAGCCGCCGCCGCTGCCGAGGTCGGCCCAGCGTTTCGCGGAAGGGGCGAGATCGACGAGCTGGAGCGAGTCGGCGATGTGCCGGGTCCAGAGCTGCGGCAGGGTCGAGGGCGCGACCAGATTGGTCTTGGCCTGCCACTCCCGGAGCAGCGCGATGTAGCGGTCGAGTCGCTCCTCGGTTTCACGTGAAACGGGGGCGAGCCTGAGGGCCGCGAGCTTGTCCGCGGCGATGATGGAGTCCAGCGACCGATCGTTGGCGCTGGCCTTGTCGATCTTCGGTTTGATCGGCGTCGGCTCGGATCGACGGCTCGCGCCCTCACCTGCCGCTGGTCTCCCTGATGACGATCTGCCGCCCGGCCCGCGCTGTTTCACGTGAAACGCCTATGCGATCGCCTTTGAGGTCTTCCGTGCCTCGCGCCGGAGGTAGGCCGCGAGGATGCCGAGCGCCGCCGGCGTCATTCCATCGATCCGGCCAGCCTGGCCGACGGTGAACGGCCGCGCCTTCTCAAGCTTGGCCCGCACTTCATTGGAAAGACCGGGGACCTGCTGGTAATCGACGTCCGACAGCACCATCCCCTCGTCTCGCCTGAAAGCTTCGACGTCGGCGCTCTGGCGCTCGAGATAGACGTCGTACTTCGCGTCGATCTCCAGATGGGTGGCAATGACCGGGTCGATCGCCGACAGCTCCGGCCAGATGGTCCGGACCTGGCTCCAGCCGATGTCCGGATAGGCCATCAACTCGAACGCCGAACGACGCTGGCCGTCCCGGTTCAGGGACAGGCCGTGCTTGATCGCCTCGTTCGGGGTGATGGTCAGGGACTTCGACAGCGCCCTGGCCGCATTCAGGGCGTCCATCTTGGCGCGGTGATGCTGCGTCCGGGCGCTCCCGACGCATCCGAGCGCAATCCCCTTCTCGGTGAGGCGCTGATCGGCATTGTCGGCGCGCAGGGTCAGCCGGTACTCGGCGCGCGAGGTGAACATCCGATAGGGTTCGCTGATCCCGCGGGTGACGAGGTCGTCGATCATCACGCCAAGATAGCCATCCGCACGGTCGAACACGGTTAGCGCGGCGCCGCTCGCGGCCAAAGCCGCGTTCAGGCCGGCCACGATACCCTGCCCGGCAGCTTCTTCGTATCCGGTGGTGCCGTTGATTTGCCCAGCCAGGAAGAGACCACGCAGACGCTTAGTCTGGAGGGTCGGATCGAGCTCGCGGGGATCGATGTGGTCGTATTCGATGGCGTAGCCCGGACGGACCATCTTCACTTGCTCCAGGCCAGGAATGCTGGCGAGGATCGCGAGCTGGACCTCCTCGGGCAGCGAGGTCGAGATGCCGTTGGGATAGACGGTGCTATCGTCGAGCCCCTCGGGCTCCAGGAAGACCTGATGGCCGTCGCGGTCGCCAAAGCGGACGATCTTGTCCTCGATCGAGGGACAGTAGCGCGGTCCGGAGCTCTTGATCTGGCCGGAGTACATCGGCGAGCGATGGACGTTCGCGCGGATCACCTCATGGGTCGCGGAGGTCGTCCGGGTGATCCCGCACTGGATCTGCGGGGTCGTGATCCGCTCCGTCATCACCGAGAACGGCTCAGGAGGCTCGTCACCGGGCTGCATCTCGACCCCTGACCAGTCGATCGTGGTGCCATCCAGACGCGGCGGAGTGCCGGTCTTGAGCCGTCCAAGGGTGAAGCCTGCCCGCTCAAAGGAGCTCGAAAGACCCATCGCCGGGGCTTCGCCGACCCGTCCGGCGGGCCAGTTCTTCTCGCCGAGATGGATCAGACCGCGGAGGAAG
This sequence comes from Bradyrhizobium sp. 613_E4_N2_2, assembly GCF_052075995.1. NCBI lineage: Bacteria > Pseudomonadati > Pseudomonadota > Alphaproteobacteria > Hyphomicrobiales > Nitrobacteraceae > Bradyrhizobium > Bradyrhizobium sp. 613_E4_N2_2. The sequence continues at coordinate 258,616 of NZ_CP197234.1, read as the reverse complement.
GTGCCGGTGGTGACGACGACGGCCCCTGCCCGAAGCTCGCGGCCGTCCGCCAGGCGTAGTCCGGTGACCCGGCCCTCGACCACGATCAACTCGTCCGCCTCGCCCTCGATGACGGAAAGACCTTCGGTGTCCCGGATCGCGGCCTGCATGGCTGCAGCATAGAGCTTCCGGTCGGCCTGAGCCCGGGGGCCCCGGACAGCCGGTCCCTTGCGGCGATTGAGGACGCGGAACTGGATGCCGCCGGCATCGCCGACCCGGCCCATCAGGCCATCGAGCGCATCGACCTCGCGGACCAGATGGCCCTTGCCGAGACCACCAATGGCGGGATTGCAGGACATCGCGCCGACCGTGGAGAAACGGTGCGTCACCAGAGCGGTCGTCGCACCCATCCTGGCGGAAGCAGCCGCGGCTTCACAGCCGGCGTGGCCGCCGCCAATGACGATGACGTCGAAACTCTCTCGCTCTGTTCGCATGGGCCGACTTCTATCTCAGAGGTGGAGAAGCCGGAAGTAGAAACTGGGTGAGGCGGTTGTTTCACGTGAAACGGGGCGGCAGGAGGCGATGCGCATTTTCGCGAAAACAACCCCATGCACAGTAGAACCGGAACTGAGCGGACTGCTGTTTCACGTGAAACAGGATGGGTCTAACCGGGCGAGAACTCCTGGCGAGATCTCGCACGGCTCTGGACGGGGGAAGAGAGGGCACAAGCGATCGGCCTACTCCGTCATTGCGAGCGGAGCGAAGCAATCCAGAATCCCTCCGTGGAGGCCGTCTGGATTGCTTCGCCGCAAGGGCTCCTCGCAATGACGAGCTTGGGGGACGGCCACCGGCCACGACCTTCACTGCCCTTCAGGCGATCAGACCGTGCGCACGAAGACTGAGACCGAGGCGGGCCACTCGCCCCGCTGTTTCACGTGAAACAGGCCGGAGCCTGCAAGCACGCGCTCCGCGTGAAACGGACCGGAACCCATCCCGCTGCTGCTTCACGTGAAACGCTAGGAGCGGGACAGGCTTGTAGCCCGGATGGAGCGCAGCGAAATCCGGAAAGGTGTTCCGGCTGCGGAGCCGTCCCGGATTGCGCTTCGCTTCATCCGGGCTACGAAACTGCAAGCACCTGTTCCATGTGAAACGGCCCGGAACCCATCCCATTGCCGCTTCACGTGAAACGCAAGGACTGGAACAAGCGCTAGTTCTACAATGAAGAACTAGTCCTACTTTCCGATGCAGAATTTCTGGAAGATGGCCCCGAGGACGTCCTCGACGTCGACCCGGCCCAACAGGCGACCCAAGGCATAGGCCGCTGCACGCAGCTCTTCGGCGGCAAGCTCTTCGCCGTCTTCTACAAGCTCCAGGCTCCGGCGCAAGCTGTCTGATGCCCGGCGCAACAGATCTCGCTGGCGGGCGCGGGTCACCAATGCGCCCTCGGTGGTCCCGAAAAACTCGGCGGCGAATTTCACGAGCGCGTCGATCAGGTCGGGAACGCCGTCCCCCCGGCTCGCCGAGATCCCGAACTCGCCGCGCGGCCCGACCTCCCCCGCCTCGCCCAGATCGATCTTGTTGCGGACGATCCAGACCGAGCCGCTCGATTGATCACGCCCGGGGCCGGACTTCACCAGCGATTGCATCCCGCCCGGATCGACGGCGCGGCCATCCTCCACCAGCCACAGCACGAGGTCGGCGGCGTCGGCTCGCGCTCGCGCTCGGCGCACGCCTTCCTGCTCCACGGGATCGTCGGTCTCCCGGATGCCAGCCGTGTCGATCACCGTGACCGGATAGCCGTCGAGATCGAGCTGCACCTCGATTACGTCGCGGGTGGTGCCGGCATAGGGCGAGACAATCGCGACCTCGCGGCGCGCGAGCTGATTGATCAGCGTCGACTTTCCGACATTCGGCTCGCCGGCGATCGCGACCACCAGGCCGTCGCGCAGGCGTTCAGAATGTCCCTGTGCTGCAATCACTTTTGTGATTTCGTCATGCAGCGCTTTGATCGCTTTCATCGCCGGCGCCCTCAGCTCGGCCGGCACATCGCCCTCGTCGGAAAAATCGATGCCCGCCTCGATCAGCGCCGACGCCTCGATGATGCGCTCGCGCCAGTCGCGCGCGCGATCGCCGAGCAGGCCCTGCAACTGGCGCAGTGCCTGGCGGCGCTGACGATCGGTATCGGCATGGATGAGATCGTCGAGACCTTCGGCTTCGGTGAGATCGAGCTTGCCGTTCTCGAAGGCGCGCCGCGTGAATTCGCCGGGCTCGGCCGCGCGCGTATTCGGAATAAAAGAAATCGCGGAGAGGAGTGCCGCGAGCACCGCGCGGCCGCCATGGACGTGAAATTCGGCGACGTCCTCGCCGGTCGCGCTGGCCGGCCCGGGAAACCAGAGCACGACCGCGTCGTCGATCGCCTGGCCCGCGCCATCGCGGAGCAGCCGGCGGCTGGCCTGTCTCGGCGCCGGCTGCCTCCCCGCCAGCGTCGTGAGCGCGAGCCCCGCTTGCGATCCGGAGACCCGCACCACGGCGATCGCGCTCGGCGCACGGCCGGACGACAGCGCAAAGATGGTCTGGTCTCGCGGATGCATGGCCTATTTGTCCGGCTGGCGGGGAAAAGGCAAACGGCCCGTTCTCGCGATGCTGACGCCCCCTTTTGCTGCGCTCTGGCCCGCAGCAACGGTTCTATTGCGATGCAACATAAGGCGCAGCATTTTGCTGCAGAGGCAGCCTCGCCCAAGCACCAAATGGTCAGCCAGCGTCAAGCATTACGTAAAGATATCAACAACTTCCGGAACAGCCGGATTTTCCTTTCGTCCCATCGCCATGCTGCATTTCTTCCGCAGCAAAGCCGCACAAAAGAAAAAGGGCGCCCGAAGGCGCCCTCTGATCTCATGCTGCATCGCACTCAGGTGTTCATCGAGTCGAAGAACTCTGAATTGCTCTTGGTCGAGCGCAGCTTGTCGAGCAGGAAGTCGATCCCATCCATGGTGCCCATCGGGTTCAGGATGCGGCGGAGCACGTACATTTTCTTGAGCACCTGCGGATCGGTGATGAGCTCCTCCTTGCGGGTGCCGGAGCGCGAGATGTCGATCGCCGGGAAGGTGCGCTTGTCCGAGACCTTGCGGTCCAGGATCAGTTCGGAGTTACCGGTGCCCTTGAACTCTTCGAAGATGACTTCGTCCATGCGGCTGCCAGTATCGACCAGCGCGGTTGCAATGATCGTCAGCGAGCCGCCCTCCTCGATATTGCGGGCGGCACCAAAGAAGCGCTTCGGGCGCTGGAGCGCGTTGGCGTCGACACCACCGGTCAAGACCTTGCCGGATGACGGCACCACGGTGTTGTAGGCGCGGCCCAGGCGCGTGATCGAATCGAGCAGGATGACGACGTCGCGGCCATGCTCGACCAGACGTTTTGCTTTTTCGATCACCATCTCGGCGACCTGGACGTGACGAACCGCCGGCTCGTCGAAGGTCGACGAAACGACCTCGCCCTTCACCGAGCGCTGCATGTCCGTGACTTCTTCCGGACGTTCGTCGATCAGCAGCACGATCAGATAGCATTCGGGGTGATTGTGCGCGATCGAATGCGCGATGTTCTGCATCAGCACGGTTTTACCCGTGCGCGGCGGCGCGACGATCAGCGCGCGCTGGCCCTTGCCGATCGGCGCGACGATGTCGATCACCCTTGCAGAAAGGTCTTTCCGCGTCGGATCGTCGATTTCCATGCGGAAGCGCTGATTCGGAAACAGCGGCGTGAGGTTGTCGAAATTGACCTTGTGCTTGGCCTTTTCCGGGTCCTCGAAATTGAGTGTGTTGACCTTCAGCAGCGCGAAATAGCGCTCGCCCTCTTTCGGGCTGCGAATGTGGCCTTCGATGGTGTCGCCGGTGCGCAGACCGAAGCGGCGGATCTGCGAGGGCGAAACGTAGATGTCGTCCGGTCCCGGCAGATAATTGGCGTCCGGCGAGCGGAGGAATCCGAAGCCGTCGGAGAGCACCTCGACGACGCCCTCGCCAACGATGTCGGTTTCAGCAATCGCGAGCTGCTTGAGGATGGCGAACAGCAGCTCCTGCTTGCGCATGGTGCTGGCATTCTCGACCCCATTCTCTTCCGCGAACGAGACAAGCTCGGCCGGCGTCTTCGACTTGAGGTCCTGGAGTTTAATTTCCCGCATTGGGGTGGTCCTGTGGGGTAACCTTGGGAGGGGGTGCGAGGAGGCTCTGAAATGCGGACGCGAGAAGGTAAGGTCCGCAGGTCTGGCAAGGAGAGCGCCGGTGAGGCTTCAAACCTGATGCGGTGTCCGGCCTCTGGAAAGCTCAGACAAAACCACATCCGCCTGCGTTGGGTGGGATATCGCCAATATAGAAAATCGCTTTCCACTCCGCAAGCCGAAGCGCTGAGCGATTCATCGCAAGCCTTGCCTAGAACGGCTTCACGATCACCATGATGACGATCAAAATCATCAGAGCAGTCGGCACCTCATTGATAATTCGATAGAATTTCTGGCTACGCGGACGCCGATCGGCGGCGAAATCCTTGCACCAGCGTGAAAAAAAGCCGTGGACCCCAGACATCGCCAGGACCAGTGCCAGTTTTACGTGCAGCCAGCCGAAAGAGAACCAGTGGCCGGACCAGGCGAGATAGAGCCCGGCAAGCCATGTGACGATCATGGCGGGGTTGATGATCGCCTTGAGCAGCCGGCGTTCCATCACTTTGAAGGTTTCCGACTGCTTCGATCCGATCTCGGCCTCGGAGTGATAAACGAACAGCCGCGGCAGGTAGAGCATGCCCGCCATCCAGGAGATGACGGCGATCACGTGCAGCGCCTTGATCCAGAGATAGACGTCTTCGAACATTTTCTGCGCCCGGCTTTCTGTCCAGCGCAGGGAACGCTGGGGATAGTAAGAACTCGTTAAGGTCTCACCCTACACACTTATCCGTCCGTAGCGCCTTCCTCTAATCTAGAATCTTAGATTCTTAAGGTTTGAGTCTATGTGACCGTGAATAGGACTCACACAATTCCGTCCGCACGTTCACGTGCGCTTGTTCACATCCATCAACATATCCCTGATGCTTCCGGCGGCCTTCGATAAGTCGGCCAGCTTCAAAGGCTTGCGCGTTTCTGTCGGCAGCTTATCAAGGGGGTTGTCCGCGCAATCCCGTTTTCCTCTCAACAGGTCGCCGGACTTATTCCGATGGGCAGTGGTGTGAAGAAAATTGGCACTTGTCCCGCCCCTGGTGTCGCGCAACCCTTTCCGAGGGGTTAAGGTCCACAGAAATCCACAAACCACACCGCCTCCATACAAAGGGCTTTTGTGCCGACCTCGAACAATTATTTCCATCTCCACCTGGTCTCCGACTCCACCGGAGAGACGCTGATCACCGTCGCGCGCGCCGTCGCGGCGCAGTACGCCAACGTCACCCCGGTCGAGCATGTCTATCCCCTGGTGCGCAGCCAGAAGCAGCTCGATCGCGTGCTCGACGAGATCGAGGAGGCGCCGGGGATCGTGCTGTTCACGCTGCTGGAGAAGGATCTGGTCTCCCGGCTCGAGGACAAGTGCAAGCAGATCAACGTTCCGAGCCTGTCGATCATCGGGCCGGTGATGCAGTTGTTCGAAGCCTATCTCGGCGCCGCGACCACGGGCCGCGTCGGCGCCCAGCACGTCCTCAATGCGGAATATTTCAAGCGCATCGACGCGCTGAACTACACGATGATCCACGACGACGGCCAGCATGTCGAAGGCCTCGACGATGCCGACGTGGTGCTCGTCGGCGTCTCACGCACCTCCAAGACACCGACGTCGATCTATCTGGCCAATCGCGGCATCCGCACCGCCAACGTGCCATTGGTTCCGGGCATTCCGGTGCCGGCACAATTGGAGACCCTGACGCGGCCGCTGGTGGTGAGCCTGCATGCGACGCCGGAACGCCTGATCCAGGTGCGCCAGAACCGCCTGCTCTCGATGGGTGCCGATACCAGCGGCGACACCTATACCGACAGGCAGGCGGTCGCCGACGAGGTCGCGTTCGCGCGCAAGCTGAGCGCTAAACACGACTGGCCGCTGCTCGACGTCACGCGGCGATCGATCGAGGAAACCGCCGCGGCGATCATGAAGCTTTACAGTGATCGCCAGCGCAACCGGCCCACGGGATAGTTTCGGCGATGTCTCTCTGGCGCGGCGAAACTCCGTTGATACTGGCCTCGCAGAGCAGCGCGCGAAAGATGCTGCTGGCCAGTGCCGGACTGGAGTTCAAGGCGATTACGGCCGATATCGACGAGCGCGGCATTCAGGCCGCCTCGAAGCTTTCAGGCCCGCATGACATCGCCCTGCTGCTGGCGCGTGAGAAGGCCAAGGCGGTCTCGGCCGGTCATCCGGGGAGCTATGTGATCGGTGCCGACCAGACCCTGGCTCTCGGCGAGCGTCTCTTCAACAAGCCCGCAGGCCGCGCACAGGCGATGACGCAACTGCTCGACCTCGCCGGCAAAAGCCACGCGCTGAATTCCGCAGTGGCCGTGGCGCGAGATGGCAAGATCGTTTTCGAGGATGTTTCGGTGGCCCGCATGACCATGCGGCCGATGACCGAGACGGAGCTTTCCGCCTATCTCGACGCCGCCGGCGATGCGGTGACGACCAGCGTCGGCGCCTATCAGCTCGAAGGTCTCGGCTGCCATCTGTTCGAGCGCATCGAAGGTGACCATTTCACCATTCTCGGCCTGCCGCTGCTGCCGTTGCTTGCGTTCCTGCGGCGCGAACGGCTAGTTGCGGTGTGAACGACAGAAACGGCTGCCTGCTGATGCGGATCCTTGGACTGACCGGCTCGATCGGGATGGGAAAATCCACCACCGCGAAATTGTTCGCGGAGGCCGGCGTTCCCGTCTACGACGCCGATGCCGCTGTCCATCAGCTCTATGAGGGCGAGGCCGCGCCGGCGATCGAGGCCGCCTTTCCCGGCACCACCGCGAACGGCAAGGTCGACCGTCCAAAATTGTCCGCGCGCGTCGTGCATGATCCGGCCGCGATCAAGCAGCTCGAGCAGATCGTTCATCCGATGCTCGGCGCCTCCCGGCAAAAATTCTTCGCCGATGCGGAAGCAGCCAAGGCGCCCGTCGTGGTCCTGGATATCCCGTTGCTGTTCGAAACCGGCGGCGAGAAGCGGGTCGATGCCGTCGTCGTGGTATCGACCTCGCCGGAACTCCAGCGCAAGCGTGTGCTGGAGCGCGGCACGATGGACGAGGCCAAGCTCGACGCGATCATCGCCAAGCAGACGCCGGATGCCGAGAAGCGCAAGCGGGCCGATTTCGTAGTGGATACGTCACACGGACTTGAACCCGTGCGCGCCCAAATCACGCACATTCTGGCCGAGGTCGTTAAGATGCCGCAGCGGCGAGCCTGATTCGCTGCCTCACACGGCCTCCTAGATCATGCGTGAAATCGTTCTCGACACCGAAACCACCGGCCTCGATCCGCTCCGCGGCGATCGTCTGGTCGAAATCGGCTGCGTCGAGATTTTCAACCGCATGCCGACGGGCCAGACGTATCACGTCTACATCAATCCCGAACGGGACATGCCGGCGGAAGCCTTTGCGGTGCACGGGCTGTCGGCCGAGTTCCTGTCGACCAAGCCGCTGTTCCACGAGGTCGTCGACCCGTTTCTGGAGTTCATCGGCGATGCGCCGCTGGTGATCCACAACGCTTCGTTCGACATCGGCTTCATCAACGCCGAGCTCGACAAGGTCAAACGTGTCGCGATCCCGCGCGAGCGGCTTGTCGATACGCTGCTGTTGGCGCGGCGCAAGCATCCGGGCGTGTCGAACCGGCTCGACGATCTCTGCTCGCGCTATTCGATCGACAATTCACACCGCACCAAGCACGGCGCGCTGCTCGACGCCGAACTCTTGGCCGAAGTTTATGTCGATCTGGTCGGGGCGCGGCAATCGCAATTGCTCCTCGCTTCGGAAGGCGAGGACATTCGCGCCAATGCGGCTGGCGATGTGCCGCGGCGGCAGCGGACCGTGCCGCTCGCGCCGCGGATTTCCGATGCCGAGCGCGAGGCCCATCGGGCCTTCATCGCAACGCTCGGCGACAAGGCGATCTGGAACGAGTTCCTGCCCGCTCCAGCCGCCCCTCCGGCTGTTTAGGCCTGCCCGCTCGTCTGCTGAGCGGCCATTTGCCGCTCCATGTTCTGACGATAGAGACCGACGAAGTCGACCGGATCCAGCATCAGGGGCGGGAACCCGCCGTCGCGCACGGCGGTCGCGATGATCTCGCGGGCGAACGGGAACAGCAGGCGCGGGCACTCGATCATGACCAGCGGATGCAAATTCTCCTTCGGCACGTTGGTGACGCGGAACACGCCGGCATAGGCGAGCTCGAACGAGAACATGATCTTACCGGCGGTCTCGGCCTTGCCCTCGACCGACAGCGTCACCTCGAACTCGGTTTCGCTGAGATTGATGGCGCTGACATTGATCTGGATGTTGATCTGGGGCGGCTGGCCCTGCTGCTGGAGCGAGGTCGGTGCGTTCGGATTCTCGAACGAAAGGTCCTTGATATACTGCGCCAGAACGTTGAGCTGGGCAGCCTGGGCCGCCTCGGGAGGGGTGCCGTTGCCGTTGGTCATGAGAGTCTCTCCTTACCCGATTTGGGCTGAATTTCGCGGCGGTTGGCTAACATAGGGCCGCCTCACTCCACAAGGACGAACGGCCCCGGATCGGGTATCCGCGCCGCCCCCGCAATTGTGACGTTCACCCGGCCCTCCTGACGAAATCGCGCGTTAAACGATTGAAGATGCGCGATTTCCGGGCAGGATCGGGTTTCCCCTTAAGCATAAAACGCGCTACACTCGGCGCTGTGCCAAAAGGCGCCATTGGCCGGGCAAGATTTCGTGCCTACATCCCGAGGACCAGACGCGCGGACCTAAAATGGTGATGTAGACTTGCCGTTCCCGTATGGAACGGTCTACTGGCCGGATTGATTTTCCCGGCGACGACCCGAGACGGCCCCTTTCAGCGAAGACCAGAAAGCGAATACGACGTGGACATCTACACCATCATCTTCCTGGCGCTGGCGGTCTTCATCTTTCTGAGGCTGCGCAGCGTGCTGGGACAGCGGACGGGTAACGAGCGGCCGCCGTTCGACCGCACCGCCGCCCGCAATGCGCTGGGGGGTGCCCAGGACAAGAACGTCGTGACCATGCCGGGCAAGGTGATCGACCAGGCCCCGCTGGCGCCGACCGCCGAGCCGGCCCCGCCCTCCGATCGCTGGAAGGGCCTGACCGAGCCGGGCACCGTGCTCGCCCAGGGTCTCGACGCCATCGTCGACAAGGATTCCACCTTCGATCCGCGCCATTTCATCTCGGGCGCCCGCGGCGCTTATGAGATGATCGTGCTGGCCTTTGCCAATGGCGACCGCCGCGCGTTGCGCGACCTGCTGTCGTCGGAGGTCTATGACAGCTTCGACGCCGCCATCAAGGAACGCGAGAAGTATGAGCAGAAGACCGAGACGCGTTTCGTCTCGATCGACAAGGCCGAGCTCGTCGGCGCCGAGCTGCGCGACCGCACGGCTCAGCTCACCATACGATTCGTCTCGCAGATGATCTCGGCCACCCGCGACAAGAGTGGCAATATCGTCGACGGTAGTGCGGACACGGTCGCCGACATCACCGACATCTGGACCTTCGCCCGCGATATCACCTCTCGCGATCCAAACTGGAAGCTGGTTGGCACCGGAAGCGCGAATTAAGAATTTCCTGAAGAACAGCGCGACGGCGCTTTGCGCAGGTGCCGTCGTGCTGTCGTCGTTTTCGCTCGGCGCCGAGGCGGCGCGGCGTCACTATCGCAGCCATCACCATCATCTCCCGGCACTTGCCGCCGCCCCGCCGCGGGCCTTGCCCTATCCGCAGCTCCCTTTGCCGTTCGAAATCCCCGGTGCGCAATATCTGCCGCTGACCTGGACGGACGTGAAAGGCTGGAGCGACGACGACCATCTGGCCGCCTACAAGACGTTCCGCGCGAGCTGCCGGACGATCAACGCGCAGACCGGTGCGGCCGAACCGAAGGCGCTTGGCGGCTCGCTGAGCGAGCCCTGCCGGGCCGCCAAGTCGCTCGAGCTCACCGACGACGGCAAAGCCAGGACCTTCTTCGAGGAGAATTTCGCGCCGCTGCGGATCTCGCGCCTCGGCGAGCCCGACGGTTTCGTCACCGGCTATTACGAACCGGTGCTGGAGGGATCGCGGACGCAGACCGACGCCTTCAACGTGCCGGTCTATCGTCGCCCGTCGAACCTGTTCGTGCGCGGCTACAAGCAGGACTCGGTCAGCTTGCCCAACAAGGGCCCGGTCTATCGCAAGATCGGCCGCCGCAAGCTGGTGCCCTATTACGATCGTGGCGAGATCGAGGACGGCAAGATCGCCGGCCGCGGGCTGGAGATCGCCTGGCTGAAGGACCCGACCGATCTGCTGTTCGCCCAGATCCAGGGCTCGGCGCGGATCAAGTTCGACGACGGCGGCACGGTCCGGCTGAATTACGACGCCTATAACGGCTATCCCTACACGGCCGTCGGCCGTGTCCTGATCGAGCGCGGCATCATTCCGAAGGAGGAGATGTCGATGCAGAAGATCAGGGAGTGGATGGCGCAGAACCCCGATGGCGCCAAGGAACTGCGCCGCCAGAACCGCTCCTACATCTTCTTCCGCGAGGTCAATCTCTCCGACAAGGAAGAAGCAGTGGGTGCGCAGGGCATTCCGCTGACTGCCGGCCGCTCGATCGCGGTCGACAAGGCGCTGCACGTCTACGGCACGCCGTTCTTCATCGAGGGCGAGCTGCCGATCGATTCCGAACGCTCCAAGACGCCGTTCCACCGGCTGATGATCGCGCAGGACACCGGCTCGGCCATCATCGGCCCCGCGCGCGCCGATCTCTATTTCGGCGCCGGCGCGGACGCCGGCCGTGTCTCGGGACGGCTGCGCCATCCCATGCACTTCGTCATGTTGGTACCGAAGGGCCTCGATCCCACGGTGCGCGCCGCGAAATTGCCGGTGCCGGACCCGCGTCCCTCGGAGAAGATCGCAAGGCTGTTTCCGCAGACCGATTCGCCCAAGGATCAGACCAAGCCGGCGGCTCCGGCCGCAGCCGTGGCACAAGGTAAAGGTGAGAACGTCGCCGTTGCCAATCCGGTCCCGTTGCCGGTGCCGCGTCCCGTGATAGAGCCCGTTCAGGAGCCGCGGCGGCCGGTCAAGAATCGTCCCCATCGACAGCAATGAAGCGATCGTCCCGTCCGCCCGTGCTGGAGCCTCGTCCCTCGCCGCGCCGCCGTGCGCTGAGCGAGGAGGAGCGCGCGCTGTGGGATGCGGTCGCAAAACAGGTCAAGCCGCTGCGGAAGCATCGCGCGGCAAAGACACACGCCCCGCCGCGCACCGAGCCTTCACTGGCAGCGCCGGCTACGCGATCTGCGCCATCACCACGGCCGATCGCTGCCGCGCCGGCTGTGCGCGTGGCAAAGCCGGCCATGCCGCCGCTGGCACCGCTGGGCAAGCGCGAGCGCATAAAATTGTCGCGCGGCCGCAGCGAGATCGAGGCGCGGCTCGATCTGCACGGCATGACCCAGATACGCGCCCACCGGGCCCTGACCGGCTTCCTGCACCGCGCCCATCACGACGGCCTGACCTTCGTGCTCGTCATCACCGGCAAGGGACGGAGCGGCGGCGAAAGCGGCGTGCTCCGCCGCCAGGTGCCGGAATGGCTGAGCCTGCCGGAATTCCGCGGCTTCGTCGTCGGCTTCGAGGAGGCGCATATCGGCCATGGCGGCGAGGGCGCGCTCTATGTGCGGATACGCCGGGCGAGGTATTAGAACGGCCGGACGATTCCGACGCGCGGGATCAGCGTGAGGATCAGGCCGAAGATATTTGTCCTCTGATCCTCCGACGCGATCAGCGGTGCATTGTATTTGGCCGGCAGCATCTTCACCGCGTGCAGGATCAGGAACATGCAGACCGCCCAGTTCGAGATCCAGCGCGAATAGTCGAACACCATCGCGAACATCACGAGATAGGCGAGGCTGATGCCGATCAGCGCCGCGATGACGAGGTGCCGGTGCAGGTCGTTCGCGAGCGCGCCGATCAGGCCGGCAAAACAGCGCCAGAGTGGCGTGTGCAGCCAGATCAGCAGGGCAAACACCGGCACGCCGAGGATGTTGTGCGGCAGGCGGCCCCAGGTATCCGAAACCTCCTTCGCCAGCGGCTGGTACCAGATGTAGGCGAATTGCAGCAGGTCGGTCCGCGCCGGATCAGCCATCCGGGTCTTCAGGTAGGCAACGAAATCCGCTTCCGGGATCGGCATCGTTCCCAGGAATTGCGCCGCGAAGAACAGCGCGCTCACGCCAAGCAATGCGACCAAACCGAACGCGACATTCGCTCTGGTGACGCCATGCGCGAGGTAGTGCCTGATCACGACGATGGTGATGATCGTCGGTACATACATCAGCAGATGAATGTGGTGGATCAGCACGAGGACGATCGCGAACAGCGCGGCTGTTGCGACGAACAGCAAGGAGCCTGCCGGCATCAGCAGCAGGATGATCGCCAGTGCGCAGCCATAGATGTCGAAATGGCCGAGCGTGTGCATGAAGTTCTTGAGAAAGAATGGCGAGCCCGCGATGAAGACGAACAGCGGCAGCGTCTTCGCGGTGAAGCCGATCGTTTTCTGAAATAATCTGGCGTACAGCCCCAGCGTCACCAGCCACATCGCTCCGCCGAGCGCGAACACCAGCCAAACCGGCACCTTGTCCGTGAACAGCGCGACGATGGCGCCGATCAGTGCGCGCTTGATGAAGCCGAAATGATAGTCGACGAGGAGGTGTATGTAGGGGACGTAAGGCGGCAGCTGGATCTTGTGGACGAACACGCCGACGATGACCGCCGCGTTGATCGCGAGCAGGAGACGCCAGGGATTTTGCAGGATGCGTGCGGTCACGCCGCACCTGAAGTGGTGCGAGCAGCCCCCGCTGTCGTCCCGGGCAAGCCACCGGGTCCGCGCAAAGCGCGGCCCGATGACAGGCTCCGCGCGACCCGGGACCCATAACCACAGGATGTCGTTTGAGCCAAGGCTGGAGCCGCTATCTTTTCCAACAAGAACCGCCGGGGAGTATGGGTCCCCGCTTTCGCGGGGACGACGGCGGGATAGATAGCTGACCGCAGCCGAATTACAAAATGAACCGGCTCAGATCGGCGTTCTTGGCGAGGTCGCCGACGTGCTTCTGCACGAAATCCGCATCGACCTTGACGGTCTCGCCGCTGCGGTCGGGGGCGGTGAAGGAGATTTCGTCCAGCACCCGTTCCATCACGGTCTGGAGCCGCCGCGCGCCGATGTTCTCGACGGTGGAATTGACGGCGACCGCGACGTCGGCCAGCGCGTCGATGGCGTCGGCGGTGATGTCGAGCGTCACGCCCTCGGTCTGCAGCAACGCGACATATTGCTTGATCAGCGAGGCCTCGGGCTCGGTCAGGATGCGCCGCATGTCGTCGCGGGTCAGTGCCTGCAGTTCGACGCGGATCGGCAGGCGGCCCTGCAATTCGGGCAACAGGTCGGACGGCTTCGCGACGTGGAAGGCGCCGGACGCGATGAACAGGATGTGATCGGTCTTCACCGCGCCGTGCTTGGTCGAGACCGTGGTGCCTTCGATCAGCGGCAACAGGTCACGCTGCACGCCCTCGCGCGAGACGTCGCCGCCGACCCGGCCGTCGCGTGCGCAGATCTTGTCGATCTCGTCCAGGAACACGATGCCGTTGTTCTCGACCGCGCTGATCGCCTCCAGCGTGAGCTGGTCGGTATCCAGCAGCTTGTCGGATTCCTCATTGACGAGGATCTCGTGCGAGTTCTCCACCGTCAGTCGCCGCGTCTTGCTGCGCCCGCCCAGCTTGCCGAAGATGTCGCCGAGCGACACCGCGCCCATCTGCGCGCCAGGCATGCCCGGGATTTCGAACATCGGCATGCCGCCGCCCGAGGACTGCGTCTCGATCTCGATTTCCTTGTCGTTGAGCTCGCCGGCGCGCAGCTTCTTGCGGAACGATTCGCGCGTTGCCTGGCTGGAATTGGCGCCGACCAGCGCGTCGAGCACGCGCTCCTCGGCGGCGAGCTGCGCGCGTGCCTGCACGTCCTTGCGCTTGCGCTCACGCACCTGGGCGATCGCGACCTCGACGAGATCGCGCACGATCTGCTCGACGTCGCGGCCGACATAGCCGACCTCGGTGAATTTCGTCGCTTCCACCTTCAGGAACGGCGCATTCGCGAGCTTGGCGAGCCGTCGCGCGATCTCCGTCTTGCCGACGCCGGTGGGGCCGATCATCAAGATATTCTTCGGGAGTACCTCTTCGCGCAAGGAGCCGGAGAGCTGCTGCCGCCGCCAGCGGTTGCGCAGCGCGATCGAGACCGCGCGCTTGGCATCGGCCTGGCCGACGATGAAACGGTCGAGTTCGGAGACGATTTCGCGGGGAGAGAAGTCTGTCATGGGACCTTAGCTAGGATCAGATGCGGGTCGGGACAAGCCGCATTTTACGTCAGATGATGGGCGGACCCGATTGCCATTGCTTCACGGCGTCGATCGGATGGATCAGCATCAGGATATTGAGCGTCAGATTGTCGCGAATGTGAAGCGCCAGCATGATTTCGAAGGCGAGCCCGAGCAGGACGGTCACGGGTACAGGCAGCACGCGCGCGGCGAGGAACCCCAGCATCATGGCCAGATTGTCAGAAACCGAATTGACGATGCTGTCGCCGTAATAATCCAGCGAGATCGTGCCCGCACGGTAGCGTTCGATGATGAAGGGTGAGTTCTCGACGATCTCCCAGGCGCCTTCGATCAGCATGGCGACGATCAGCCGTGCCGGCCAGGACAGTTGTAGGAAGGGCAGGCGCGCGAACAGCAGCCAGGTCAAGCCGTAGAACAGGAAGCCATGCAGGATGTGAGAGAAGGTGTACCAGTCGGTGATGTGCTGCGAATTTTCGGAGCTGTTCACCACGCCATGCCAGAGCTTTACATAGCCGCAGGTGCAAATCGGCACCCGCCCCATCGCGAACAGGATCGAAGCCTGCAGCGCCAGCAGCAGCAGTGCGATGCCGACCCAGGCCAATGGCGGTACGGCGACCTTGCTCTCGTGCGTGCTCGTCAGCGTCACGGCTCGCGCACCATCAGCAGCGCCGTCCCGTCCAGCGTCTCGACCATGCGGTCGCGGACGAAGCCGGCCTTCTCATAAGCGCGCACGGCGCGTGCGTTGAGCGGATCGGGATCGGTGACAATGCGTGGCAGGCCCTGCCGCAACTGGCCGTCGACGAACTGGCGGATGAACGCGGAGCCGTGGCCGCGCGCGATCATGTCGCTTTCGCCGATGAACTGGTCGATCCCACGGGTGCCCTCCGGTTGCGGCCCAAAGCCGGTATTCCAGGCTGTCAGGCGATAGCATTGAAGATAGCCGAACGGGTGGGTGCCGGCCAACACGATGAACTGGTCCATCGCCGGCTCATCGAGATCGCCGCCCACGAGCGCAAACTGCTCGTCCGGATCGCCCCACCATTCCCGCACATGCGCCTCACCCAGCCACCGCCGGATCAGCGGCAAATCGGCCGTGCTCATCGGGCGGAAGGTGTAGGCGGGCGCCATGTCCTGTTCGGTCTTGCCTAGCCGGTCGCCAGGCTTTCGATGGTCAGATTGCGGTTGGTGTAGACGCAGATGTCGGCGGCGATATCGAGGGAGCGGCGGACGATGGTCTCGGCATCCTTGTCGGTGTCGATCAAGGCCCGCGCGGCGGCCAGGGCGTAATTGCCGCCGGAGCCGATCGCCATGACCCCGGCCTCGGGCTCCAGCACGTCGCCGGTGCCGGTCAGGACCAGGGAGACGTCCTTGTCGGCCACGATCATCATGGCCTCCAGGCGGCGCAGATAGCGGTCGGTCCGCCAGTCCTTGGCGAGCTCCACCGCGGCCCGGGTCAGCTGCCCCGGATACTGCTCGAGCTTGGATTCGAGCCGCTCAAAGAGCGTGAAGGCGTCAGCCGTGGCGCCGGCAAAGCCGCCGATGACGTCGCCCTTGCCGAGTTTTCGCACCTTCTTGGCGTTGGACTTGATCACGGTCTGGCCGATCGAGACCTGGCCGTCGCCGCCGATCACCACCTTGCCGCCCTTGCGGACCGTCAAAATCGTGGTGCCGTGCCAGCCCGGCGCGCTGTTCTGGGAGTCCTGCATCAAATACCTCGTTGTCGGACCTGATTTAGGCGGTCGGGACCGACCGTACAACGGGCCGCTCCGGGCCCATTTCGCTCACCATAGGCAGAAGTAGAGGCCCGGCCAGCCGTTCCCGCAGTAGCGAAGGCGTCATTTGGCTGTTAAAAGACCGCCGTTTTCGGTCCAAAACCAGAATGGAAACCGCTTTTCAATGCGCACCGCGACGATCAAGCGCAAGACCAAGGAAACCGACATCGAGGTCACCGTGAACCTCGATGGCACCGGCGTGTCCAATATCGCGACCGGCATCGGCTTTTTCGACCATATGCTCGATCTCCTCGCCCGCCATTCCCGCATCGACCTCACGGTCAAGGCGGTTGGCGATTTGCACATTGATCATCACCATACCACCGAAGACACCGGCATCGCGCTCGGCCAGGCGGTCAAGCAGGCGCTCGGCAACATGGCGGGCATCACCCGCTATGCCGGCGTGCACATGCCCATGGACGAGACGCTGTCGCGCGTGGTCATCGACATCTCGGGCCGTCCGTTCCTGGTGTTCAAGGCCGACTTCCCCCGCGACAAGATCGGCGAGTTCGATACCGAGCTGGTGCGCGAGTGGTTCCAGGCCTTCGCCATGAACGCCGGCGTGACTCTCCACGTCGAGACCCTATATGGCGATAACAGCCACCATATCGCCGAGTCCTGCTTCAAGGGCCTGGCGCGGGCGCTGCGCACTGCCGTCGCGATCGATCCGAAGGCCGTGGGCGAAATCCCGTCCACCAAGGGTTCGCTCGGCGGCTGACGTCTTTCGGCCCGCGGCACGCGCCGCTTGCGGTATCACTGAATTCCTAGGAACGGGGCATCACCATGCCTGTCTACACAGTTCATGCTCCCTCCCCTGCCGGAGCCGATCTGCGCGCGACCGACAAGTTCGTCTTCGTGCGCGACGGTTTTCATTTCTGGGCGATGGTTTTGGGTCCGTTCTGGCTGCTCTGGAACAGGCTCTGGCTGGCGCTGATCGGCTGGGTGATTTTCCTGGCTGCATTCGATGCAGGGCTGCATAGCCTCGGCGTTGGCCGCAGCTCGATCTTCCTGGCCAATATGATCATCGCGGTGCTGATGGGTTTCGAGGCCTCGAGCCTGCGCCGCTGGACACTGTCGCGCGGCAAGTGGCGCCAGCTTGACGTCGTCATCTCCGACGACGAGGACACCGCCGAGCGGCGTTTCTTCGAGCGCTGGAGCCTGAAGCAGCGCGGCATAGTCAACGATCAATGGGCCGTCGATCGCGGCGGCCCGCCGCCAACCCGCAACGTGCCGGGTCAGCAATTCTCAAATCCGCCACCGCTGCCGTCGGGCGGCATCATTGGATTGTTTCCGGAACCGGGAGGGTCAAGATGAGCGTCGCGATCATCGATTACGGTTCAGGTAATCTGCATTCCGCCGCCAAGGCGTTCGAGCGCGCCGCGCGCAGCCTGGAGATTCCGCAAAAGGTCTTCGTCACCAGCGATCCGGATCAGGCCTACGGCGCCGACCGTCTGGTGCTGCCGGGCGTCGGCGCCTTCGCCGATTGCCGGCGCGGGCTCGATGCCGTCAACGGCATGGTCGAGGCGATCACCGAAGCGGTCCGCGTCAAGGCGCGGCCCTTCTTTGGTATTTGCGTCGGCATGCAGCTGATGGCGAGCCGCGGCAAGGAACACGTCATCACCGAGGGCCTGAACTGGGTCGGCGGCGACGTCGAGAAGATCACGCCGCGCGACGAGAGCCTGAAGATCCCGCACATGGGATGGAACACGCTCGACATGCTGCGCGAGCATCCGGTGCTGGACAGGCTGCCGCTTGGCCCCAAGGGCCAGCACGCCTATTTCGTGCACTCCTACCACCTCAACGCCGCCAACGAGGCGGACGTGCTCGCGCGCGCCGATTACGGTGGACCCGTCACCGCGATCGTCGCGAAGGACACCGCCATCGGCACCCAATTCCACCCCGAGAAGAGCCAGCGTTTCGGCTTGGCCCTGATCTCGAACTTTTTGCGATGGAAACCGTGATTCTCTTTCCCGCGATCGACCTCAAGAACGGTCAGTGCGTGCGCCTCGAGCAAGGCGACATGGCGCGCGCGACCGTGTTCAACCTCAATCCCGCAGCGCAGGCGCAGAGCTTTGTCGAACAGGGCTTCGAGTATCTCCACGTCGTCGATCTCGACGGCGCCTTCGCCGGCAAGCCGGTGAATGCGCAGGCGGTCGAGGCGATGCTCAAGACGATCAAGATCCCGGTGCAGCTCGGCGGCGGCATTCGTGATCTCGCGACCGTCGAAGCCTGGCTCGACAAGGGCATCACCCGTGTCATCATCGGCACCGCCGCGGTACGCGACCCCGAACTGGTGAAGGCGGCTGCAAGGAAATACCCCGGCCGCGTCGCGGTCGGGCTCGATGCCCGCGACGGCAAGGTCGCCGTCGAAGGCTGGGCCGAGACCTCGCAGGTGACGGTTCTGGAAATCGCGCAGCGTTTCGAGGATGCAGGCGTCGCTGCCATCATCTTCACCGACATCGCGCGCGATGGCCTGCTCAAGGGCCTGAATCTCGATGCGACCATCGCGCTGGCGGATGCGATCTCCATCCCCGTGATCGCCTCCGGCGGCCTCGCCTCGATCGAGGACGTCAAGGCGATGCTGACGCCGCGCGCCAGGAAGCTCGCAGGCGCGATCGCCGGCCGCGCGCTTTACGACGGCCGGCTCGATCCCGCCGCCGCCCTCACCCTGATCCGCAACGCGCGCACCGCCTAGGAGCTGACACATGTTCAAGGTGCGCGTGATCCCCTGCCTCGACGTCAAGGACGGCCGGGTCGTCAAGGGCGTCAACTTCGTCGACCTGCGCGATGCCGGCGATCCGGTCGAAGCCGCGATCGCCTATGACGCCGCCGGTGCCGACGAGCTCACCTTTCTCGACATCACCGCGACCCACGAGAACCGCGGCATCATGCTGGACGTGGTCCGGCGTACGGCGGAGGCCTGCTTCATGCCCGTGACCGTCGGTGGCGGCGTGCGCAAGGTTGACGACATCAAGACGCTGCTGCGCGCCGGCGCCGACAAGGTCTCGATCAACAGCGCCGCGGTGTCGCGGCGCGAGTTCGTCAAGGAAGCTGCCGAGAAATTCGGCGAACAGTGCGTGGTGGTCGCGATCGACGCCAAGCGGGTCAAGCGTCCGGGCGGCGACCGCTGGGAGATCTTCACCCATGGTGGGCGCAACTCGACCGGCATCGATGCCATCGAATATGCCCAGGAAGTGGTCTCGCTCGGTGCTGGTGAAATCCTGCTCACCTCCATGGACCGCGACGGCACCCGGCAGGGCTTCGACATCCCGCTGACCCGGGCGATCGCCGACAGCGTTCCCGTTCCCGTGATCGCCTCGGGCGGCGTCGGTAATCTCGATCATCTCGTCGACGGGATCCGCGACGGCCACGCCACGGCTGTGCTGGCCGCCTCGATCTTCCATTTCGGGGAATTCACCATTCGCGAAGCCAAGGAGCACATGGCCCGGCGCGGACTGGCCATGCGCCTCGATGCCTGACGACTCCCGATCATAAAAATGCTACATAGGCCTGCGGGGAATGGCCTCCGTGGCCTTGTGTGTTGTTCGAGTAATTCCGATGTCGCGTTTCACGATCCACGATCTGGCCGACACCATCGACGCCCGCGCGGCGGCCGGCGGCGAGGCGTCCTATACCCGCAAGCTCCTGGACAAGGGCGCCGAGCATTGCGCCAAGAAGTTCGGCGAGGAGGCAGTCGAAACCGTAATCGCAGCAGTCGAAAACGATCGCGCGCATCTGATCGCTGAAAGTGCCGACCTGCTCTATCACTTCCTTGTGCTGCTCAAGGCCCGCGGCGTAAAGCTGGAGGAGGTCGAGGCCGCGCTGGACAAGCGGACGAATATGTCCGGATTGGAAGAAAAGGCGTCCCGCAAGGGTTAGTAGATCCCAACGGAAAGGTCGCGTCATGGATATCCGCGCACCCGAGCAGCAGTATAATCCGTACCGCGTCTATACGCGCGAGCAGTGGTCGCGATTGCGCGACGACACGCCGATGACGCTGGAGCCCGGCGAGTTCGACCGGCTGCGCTCGCTGCACGATCGCCTGGACTTGCAGGAGGTCGAGGACATCTACCTGCCGCTGTCGCGCCTCCTGTCGATCTATGTCGATGCGATGCAGCGCCTGTATTACGCGGAGCGCCAGTTCCTCAACATCCGCGACCGCAAGATGCCCTACATCATCGGCGTCGCCGGTTCGGTCGCGGTCGGAAAATCCACCACGGCCCGCGTGCTTCAGGCACTGCTGGCGCGCTGGTCGCCGCGTCCGAAGGTCGAACTGATCACCACCGACGGATTTCTGTATCCCAACGCCGTGCTGGAGCGGCAGGGCATCATGCAGAAGAAGGGCTTTCCGGAGAGCTACGACCTGCCGCTGCTGCTCAGCTTCCTCTCCGACATCAAGGCCGGCCGCCGCCACGTGCGCGCGCCGGTCTATTCGCATCTGACCTACGACATCGTGCCGAACCAGTGGGCCGAGATCGACCAGCCCGACATCCTGATCGTCGAGGGCGTCAACGTGCTGCAAACCGGCAAGCTGCCGCGCGACGGCAAGGCGGTGCCCGTCGTCTCCGACTTCTTCGACTTCTCGGTCTATATCGACGCCGACGAGGCGGCGCTGCGGCAATGGTACATCAAGCGCTTCCTGGCGCTGCGTGACACCGCGTTCACCAATCCGAAATCCTACTTCAACCGCTACGCGCTGCTGTCGGACGAGGAAGCCACCGCCACCGCGATCGCGATCTGGGAACGCACCAACCTCGCCAATCTCGAGGACAACATCCTGCCGACCCGCCCCCGCGCGACGCTGATCCTGAAGAAGGGCGCCGACCACACGGTTGCGAGCGTGGCGCTGCGACGGCTATAGGCCGCGGTGCCGTAGGGTGGGCAAAGGCGCGAAGCGCCGTGCCCACCGTCTATCTCCATTTTGAACGTGAATGGTGGGCACGCGGAGCCTGTCATCGGGCGCGCATTCGCGCGACCCGTTGGCTTTGCCCACCCTACGGCATCGGTGCTTGGCGCACGCCTGCAGCCACATCGTCATTGCGAGCGCAGCGAAGCAATCCAGAATCTTTCCGCGGAGGGATTCTGGATTGCTTCGTCGCAAGGGCTCCTCGCAATGACGGAGGAGAGGCCTTCCTACACCGCCAGATGCCGCGCCGCCGCCAGCCCGGCCAGCGCCTCGTCCAGCTTGTCGCGGTCGAGCGGCTTGATCAGAAATCCGTTCATGCCCGCCTCGAAACAGGCATAGCGATCCTCCACCAGCGTATTGGCGGTGAGCGCGAGGATCGGCGTGTGGTGGCCGCCTTTGGCTGCCTCATGCGTGCGGATGCGTTTTGTCGCCTCGATGCCGTCGAGCTGCGGCATCTGGATGTCCATCAGCACGAGATCGTAGGGCGTGCCGGCGGATGACGCCGCGAGCCAGGATTCCAGCGCCGCCTCGCCATGAACGGCGATGACGACGCGGTGGCCGAGCTTGGTCAGTAGCGAGCGCATCAGCAGCGCGTTGATCTCGTTGTCTTCGGCGACGAGGATCGACAGGCCCTTTGCCGTTACGACGCCGGCGGGGGAGGCAGCCGGCGGCTCCGGTGCCAGTTCGGGCGAGGCGACCTCCGGCGTCAGCGCGAGACGTGCCGCAAGCGAAGCCGCGCGCAGCGGCTTGATCAGAAAGCCGGTGAAGGAAGCTGAAAATTTCTCGTGGCGCGAGCTCGACGTCAGCAGCACCAGCCGCTGCGTCGCATGCTTGCGCGCGACCTCGCCGAGATGGTCGGCGATGGCGGCGCCGATCGCACGATCGACCAGCACCGCATGCCATGAGCGCTCCGGCAGCAGCGCCTCTGCGACGGCTCCATCGGAGACGAGGCAGATCTGTCCGCCCCAGCGCTCCAGCCGCCGCGCGATCAGCGAGGCCTCGATGCCGTCGGCGATCAGGAGGATCGACTTGCCGGCGAGATCAGGGCTCGGGAACGCCGTCTGTCCCGCGCCGGATTGCGATGGCGGAAGCGGGATCGTGACCTCGAAGGTCGAACCCTTGCCCGGCTCGCTCTCCAGGGTGATGCGGCCGCCCATGCGCTTGACGATGCGTTCGCTGATGGCAAGGCCGAGCCCGGTGCCGCCATAGGTGCGGGCGACGCGCTCGTCGGCCTGCTCGAACTCGCGGAAGATGCGCGTTCGCGCCTCGGGGGCGATGCCGATGCCGGTGTCGCGCACCAGAAAACTGATCTCGTTCGGCCAGATGCCGGGTTCGACAATCAGCGCGACGCCGCCGGTCGCGGTGAACTTGATGGCGTTGCCGGCGAGGTTGAGCAGCACCTGGCGCAACCGCGCGGCATCGCCGACGACCTCGAGCGGCAGGCGCTCGTCGACATAGGCGGCGATCTCGAGCGTCTTTGCCTGCGCGCGCGGCGCGAGCAGCTCGGTGATCTCCTCGATCATGGTCGAGAGCGCGAACGGGCGCTGGTCGAGATCGAGCTTGCCGGCCTCGATCTTGGAATAGTCGAGCAGTTCCTCGATCAGCGCCATCAGCGCTTCGCCGGAGGTTTTGACGGCCTTCGCATAGGTCGTCTGCTCCGGCGTCAGCGTGGTGTCGAGCAACAGGCCGCCCATGCCGATGATGCCGTTGAGCGGCGTGCGGATCTCATGCGAGGCCATCGCCAGGAACCGCGACTTGGCGCGGTTGGCGGCATCGGCCTGGTCGCGCGCGTCCGACAGCGCGCGCTCGGTCTCGGTGCGGTCGGTGACGTCGCGTCCGACGCTCTGCAGTTCGGCGGGCTGGCCGGCATCGAGACGGACATAGCCCTCGCGCCAGGCGATCCAGCGCGCGCCATGCGGGGTGGTGATCCTCTGGTCGTGAATGCGTGTGCCGTTGCTTTCGCGGGCGCTGTCGCCCTGCTCGAGGACGTCGAAATCGAAACGCGTGCCGACCAGCACGTTGCGCGCCTGTCCTGCGAGCGCGCAATAGGCGTCATTGGCGAAGGTGATGCGGCCCTGGTGGTCGCGCAGCACGATCAGGTCACCCTGCTGTTCGAACAGGCTGCGCGCGCGTTCTTCCGCTTCCTTCAGTTCCCAATTGCGGTCGATCAGCGTCTCGTTGTGGGCGGCCAGCTTCCGCATCCGCTTGTTGACGAAGCGCAGCCGCATGCTGAGCGTGGCAAGGCCGAGGCAGGCGAGCGCGAACAGGAAGCTCGCGCCGACCGCAAACGTATTGGGATCGTAGCCGGAGTTCTCGGAGCGGCTGCCGGAGACGAAGCCATAGGCGCCGCCGAACGTTGCCGAGAAGATCATGAAGGAGCGGATCGCGAACGCGATGCGGGGATGCTGCCGCCTGAAGCGGCGCATGCGCACCTTGATCCGGAACGTCCGATCCATCGCCATCGACCCCGACTCTTGCTCCGAAACCCCGCGTCGCCAATTGCGACGATGTCTCGCCGACCTTGCGAACAGCTTGAGGCTTTGGTTCGGCCTCCAAACAGGGTTGACGAGGTGTTAACGCTTCAGAGCGAGGCGGCCTGGAGCGGGAGCGGGCGGTGGCCGCCATTGGCACCGACGATCAGCGCCGCGGCCTCGCGCTGCGAAAACGTCTTCGAGCGCACATAGATGCGGTAATCGGCTGGCCCGTCGGTGGACAGGTAAATCACCGGGCCGCCGTCGACCGGCTCCGTGGCAATCGTGACGAGGCGCGTCGCCGGATTGGCCTGACAGGAATCCGTTTCGGAGCCGAGACCGTCGTCCACGACCGCGAAGTCCGCCGCGTCCGGATCGTCGGTGATCTGAACCCGCACCGTGGCCCGCGACAGATCGTCGGTGAAGGCGACATGGACGCCGGCCGTCCAGAACAGGGATGTCAGCTCGACTGAAGTCTCGCCCAGCGCGATGCAGGGGTGCGAGACCGATCCGATCTCGCCGCGGGCGAACACCGCGGCCGCCAGCAGGGGAACAACCGAGGCCAGGATCTTGAAACGCAACATTACACTCTACTCGCCCGGGCCCTGTGTGGAACTCATAGGGGAACGCTTGGGCCTTATGGTTTGCAGAGCGTAAAGGAAACTCGTTACCGCCGGGTTGATGCGCGGAAGGATCAGGCCATCTGCCGCACATCCTCCGCGAGTGCGCGGTAGGACAGCGCCTCGGCGAGATGCAGCCGACCGATCTTGTCGGCGCCGTCGAGATCGGCGAGCGTGCGCGCCACGCGCAGCACGCGGTGATAGCCGCGCGCCGACAGCCGCATGGTCTCGGCGGCGTCGCGCAGCAATTTGGCGCCTTGCGCATCCGGCTTGGCGACGTCTTCCAACACCGAGGCCGGCGCCTCGGCATTGGTGCGAACATGCGGCAGGCCCGCATCCGCGTAACGCGCGAGCTGGATGTCGCGCGCGGCTGCCACGCGCACGGCGACTTCCGCCGAGCCCTCTGCCGGCGGCGGCAGGATCAGATCGGCTGCGGTCACCGCGGGAACCTCGATGCGCAAATCGATCCGGTCCATCAGCGGACCGGAGATGCGCGCCTGGTAGTCGCCGGTGCAGCGATCGATGCGGCCGCGCTTGCAGGCATAGCCGGGCTCGAACGGCCGCAGCGGCACGGATTCATCGCCGCGACCAGCATGAAGCGCGCCGGATAAGTCACGCGATGATTGGCGCGGGAGACGGAGACCTCGCCGTTCTCCAGCGGCTGGCGCAGCGAATCCAGCACGCGCGGATCGAATTCGGGCAACTCGTCGAGGAACAGCACGCCCTGATGCGCAAGCGAGATCTCGCCGGGCTTTGCGCGCATGCCGCCGCCGGTGAGCGCGGCCATGCTCGCGGAATGATGCGGCGAGCGGAACGGCCGCCGCGCGGTGAGCGCGCCGCCCTCGATCTCGCCGGCAACGGAGGCGATCATGGAGACTTCGAGCAGTTCGCCCGGCGACAGCGGCGGCAGGATCGAAGGCAGCCGCGCCGCCAGCATCGACTTGCCGGCACCGGGTGCGCCGATCATGAGCAGGTGATGTCCGCCGGCGGCCGCGATCTCCAGCGCGCGCTTGGCGCTCTCCTGGCCCTTGATGTCGCGCAGGTCGAGCGGGGAGGCGGCGACCTCGCGCACGCGCGGCGTGGGCCGCGACAGCACCTGCGTGCCCTTGAAATGGTTGGCGATCTGGATGAGCGATTGGGCCGCGATGATCTGGATGTCCGGGCTTGCCCACGCCGCTTCCGAGCCGCAGGCCGCCGGACAGATCAAGCCCTCCTCGCGCACATTGGCGCCGATCGCGGCGGGAAGCACGCCGGCTACCGGCGCGATCGAGCCGTCAAGACCGAGCTCGCCGAGAACGGTAAAACCGGTCAGGGCATCCGGCGGTATCGCGCCGATCGCCGCCATCAGCCCGAGCTCGATCGGCAGGTCGTAATGGCTGCCCTCCTTGGGCAGGTCGGCGGGCGCGAGATTGACGATGATCCGCCGCGCCGGCAGCGCCAGCCCCGAGGCGATCAGCGCCGAGCGGACGCGTTCCCGTGCCTCCGACACCGCCTTGTCCGGCAGGCCGACGATGGCAAAGGCGGGCAGGCCGGGCGCGACCTGCACCTGCACGTCGACCGCGCGGGCCTCGATCCCCTCAAAGGCGACGGTAGAAACCCGCTGAACCATGCCTGCCCTCTTGCACAATTAAGGGTAGCAGAGTTCCTTCCTATTCGCAAGAACAAGGCGTGAACAAGGGGGCCGGAGTGCTATACGTGGATAGCTGTGATGGCCACCCGTTTGGTCCGATCGCATTTTCGGTGGTTAGCCGCAGCCAATACTTTCTCATACCTTTCTCACCATCAATCAGTATGGCAACCTCGGGTTGGGGGAACGTATTTTTGCTTGAGTATTTGACACCGGCGCTTGCATGGCTGAAGGCACGTGACCTCGCTGGTACGTGGGCCGACGTCAGCGGCTTCCTGATTGCGATTTTTGGCTTTGGGGCAACTCTCGTTGGCGTTCGGAAGTCGAAGAACGCGGCTATAGCGGCGCAGGAGGCGGCGCAAGCCACGCGCGAAAGCATTCGGCTTCTGGAAACAATGGTCGATTTTTCGACGGCGATAGCAGTCCTTGAGGACATCAAGCGCGCTCACCGCGAGACGGGCATTTCCAGCACGCTCCCGGAGCGCTATGCGACCATTCGCAAGCAATTGATCGTTCTAAAGGCGTCCCAAGTCAAACTCACCGACGAGCAGCTTGCCGTAATCCAGAATGCGGTAGCAAACCTAAGCACCATGGAAGATCACATCGAAAAGGCTCTCGCGAATAAGAGCGCCTTTCCCGTCGCAAAATTCAATTCCATCCTTTCGCGGGACATAGACAAGCTGGTCGATGTCCTGACCGCATTGAAGACAGTTCAGGAGGTTCGCAATGGCGCTGAGCAAACCTAAGCGGCTCGTTAAGGCGCTTTTTGAGAAGACGCAGAGAAGTGGCATTGACTGGCAGGAGAGCGTGTCGAAAAACACGTTCCAAGTGTCGTTCAAAGACTATTCAGTGCAGATTGTGCTGAAGGAAGCGGCCATGGAAGGATCGGATGTCATTACCGTCTCCGTGCTCGACGAAGAAGGGGTTGTGGTTGATCGCTTCGATGACGAAGAGCTTGATAACGAGGACGGGCATCCGGTGGGGGGACCGTGGTTTAGAATGATGTCGGAACTGCACAACCTGGCGCTTCGCCATGCACGAGGCGCAGACAAGGCTCTGAACGCTATCCTCGGCGAAATCGAAGAGGATGATATCCCGTTCTGACGGGTCAATTGTCATTGACGACCCACATTTGCAAAGGCGGGCAGGCCGGGCGCGACCTGCACCTGCACGTCGACCGCGCGGGCCTCTATCCCCTCAAAGGCGACGGTAGAAACCCGCTGAACCATGCTCGAACCAGCCTGCCCTCTCGCACAATTAGGGGTAGCAGAGCCCGATCTTTCTTGCAAGAACAGTACGAGAACAACCCGAGGGCCCGGAAAACCCTAACCGGTCGTAAACATCACGCAGACACTACGCCTCGAATGCGAGCGGCTCTCATCAGCACATCCCAACGAATGTTCGCTACTCCTAGAGCTGCGGGATGGGCCGTGATCTAACGGGTGAACAATTCAAATGCTTGCAAATCGCCGCAGAAGCGAACGACGGGTGTGCACTCGGCTCGCCAAGATTCACTTTGGCGCGGGCTCGCTGCCGAGGGATTGCACGATCACGGATATCTCCGATGGCGGCGTGAAAGTGGTGGCGGAGTTTCTGGAAGTGCCGCCGCAATTCACCATCATCTTCGCGCCCGATTATTCCCGCCAATGCCGCCTGCGCTGGCGCATCGGCTGCGAATTCGGCGCCGAGTTCACCGATTGAGCCGGACGGACCGGGTTCCTTAACTGGACTTTAGCGTTAATCGGTAAGCATCGCTGATCAGTCGCCGAGTGATCAGAGTATGCCCAAGCGTTCGTCCCTTGCCTCTCCGCCGGCGAGATTCCTGCTTTCCGCGCTCGTGATGCTTGCCCTCGGCGGCTGCCAGACCACGAGTCTGGAGGACATCACCGGCGCGCTCGGTGGCAAGTCGGAAACGGCTGGCAGGGCCGATCCGAAGCCGGACATGCACGCGCTTCGCGAGCGCTATCGCGCCAAGCCTTCCGATCCCAACGTCGCGCTCGAATACGGCATGGCGCTGCGCGAGACCGGCCAGCGCGCCCAGGCCGTGGCGGTGATGGAGCAGGCCGTGCTCGCCCATCCGAGCAACAAGGCGCTGCTCGCCGGCTACGGCCGCGCGCTCGCCGACAGCGGCAATTTCCAGCAGGCTTTCGATGTGCTCAGCCGCGCGCATACGCCTGAGGATCCGGACTGGCGCATCCTGTCGGCGCAAGGCGCAGCGCTCGATCAGCTCGGTCGCAACGAAGAGGCGCAGCAATATTATTCGGCAGCGCTGAAGATCGTGCCCGAGGAGCCGCAGGTTCTGTCCAATCTCGGCCTGTCCTACATGCTCCAGAACAATCTGCCGCGGGCCGAGGAAACACTGCGCCGCGCCTATGAGCGCAATCGCGCCGATTCCCGCGTGCGCGCCAATCTGGCGCTCGTCGTGGGACTGCAGGGAAAGCAGGCCGAGGCCGAGACCATCGTGAAGGCCGACCTGCCGCCGGATCAGGCCGCGGCAAAGGTCACGGCGCTGCGGCAGTTGCTCGCGAAGAAGCAGCAGCGGGCGGACAAATAGCCCGCCCTCGTTTCTCGTTCTCGTTGGTGCTTACGACACCTTGCGATGCGGGGCTGACCCGCGACCCGCCCTGCCCTTGAGCCTCTTCAGGAGCGGCCCGAGCAGCGAGCGCTTCGGCTTCTTCACCTCGCCACGCCCGGCGAGGCGGTTCGCCATGTTCTGGAACAGAAGGGTGGTGCGGTGGTTCTTGGAGACCTCCGCGATCATCTGGCCGTTATTGGCCGCGGTCGAGAACAATTTCGAGTCGAACGGGATCGCCGCGATCGGCTGGCTCTCCATGGTCTTGGCGAACGCCTTGACGTCGATCTCCGCGCGCTTGTGCATGCCGACCTGGTTGATGCAGTACAGCGGCGGACGGTCGTTCGGTCGTGCCGCCTTGAGCACGCTCAGCATGTTCCTGGTGTTGCGCAGATTGGCCAGATCGGGCTCGGCCACGATGACGATGTCGTCGGCATTGACGAGCGCGCGGCGCGTCCAGCCCGACCATTGGTGGGGAACGTCGAGCACGATGCAGGGCGTGGTCATGCGCAGCGTGTCGAAGATCGCATCAAAAGCTTCGGCGCCGAAATCGTAGACGCGGTCGAGCGTTGCGGGCGCCGCGAGGAGGCTGAGGCGCTCGGTGCATTTGGCGAGCAGGCGCTCCATCAGCGCCGTGTCCGGCCGTTCCTGCGAGAGCACCGCGTTGGCGATGCCCTGCGCCGGGTCCTGGTTGTAGTCGAGGCCGGCGGTGCCGAAGGCGAGGTCGAGATCGATCACGACGGAATCGAGCGCGAGGTCGCGCGCGATGGTCCAGGCCACGTTGTGCGCGACCGTGGACGCACCGACGCCGCCCTTGGCGCCGACCACCGCGATGACGCGGCCGGTGATGATGGCTTCCGACGCCGAGAACAGGCTGCAGATGGAGCGGACGACGTCGAGGGTTTCGACCGGTCCCACCACGTAGTCGTTGACGCCGCGGCGGACCAGCTCGCGATAGGGCGCGGTGTCGTTGGGGTTGCCGATCACGACCACGCGGGTGCCGGGATCGCAGACGCCGGCGAGATCGTCGAGGCCCTCGAGGATATCGCGTGTGCCGTCGGATTCGATCACGATGACGTTCGGCGTCGGCATCGTGTCATAGACTTCGATGGCCGCGGCAAGGCCGCCGCCCTTGGCGGTGAGATGCGCCTTGGCGAGACGGCGATCCTGCCCGGCCGCGGTGATCGCGGCGAGCGTCTGCTCGGTCTCGCAAAAGGCCTGCACCGAGATGCGAGGAACCGGCGCAATATGGTCCTCGGGGTGCCGCGGGTCGTCCGCTTCTTCGTCGTCGTGAAGACTTGTCATTTGCCTGTGTCGCTGAGTTTGGCCTTTTCGGCCTCGGGATACATGGTCGTGGTCGCCATGCCCTTGCGGTAGCGCTCGAAGGCGATCTCGCGCCGTGCGGTGTAGGCAGGCGTCTCCGCCCTCGGCTGCTCGAGGTCGGCGGGGTTGTCGATCATGGCCGCGAGGTTGCGCTGGCTGGCGCAGCCCAGATTGAAGTATGGCCGGTTCTCGTTGTAGCCGGGGTCGAGGATGTTCGGACCGACGTCTTCCGGCCACAGCCCGCAGGGGCCGGCGACCGCGGCGATCTTCGAATAGCTCAGGCGGATGGTCGGCAGCAGGCCGGGATCCTCGGGGCGATAGGGATGCTGGACGATGGCGCGCGACGGCACGCCGCCGGATGCGAGCACCGACCGGATTTCGTGATAGGTCGCCGCCGCGGCGCGCGAATTCGCAGCGTCGCTCGGCACGTCGACGATCACCGAACCGGTGCCTTCGCGCACCCAGTCCCTGGCAATGCCCGCGACGTCCGCGTGCTGCGCGGTGGAGAGGCCCCCGCGCGCCTTGCCGACGAAGATCACGATCGACTTCTTGGCTTCCTGCACCGCGATCGGGTGGCGCTGGCGATAGTCGGTCGGCACCGTCTGGGTGACGATGTCACCGGTGGTGTTGCAGGCGCCGAGCATGACGGAAAGCCCCGTCAGCGCGAGCGCGATCCGCAGGTTGCGACGTCGATCGGCGATCGTCTTCGTCATCGCTTTGTCCCCTCTTGCCCCGTTTCCTGTCCCGGTCCCCAAACCGTCCGTCTCAGTCGATGATGAAGCCGAAATCGCCGCGGCTGCCTTCGATCGGATCGACGCTGCGCGCGATGCCGTAGAGCCGGTTCATGCGGCCGAGCAGCGCCGTCTGCGCGTCCGAGGCCGGCGCAAAGCCGTCGTCGGGCCGCGACAATTCCTTCTGGGCAACCGCGCGCACCACGTAGGGCGTCACGATCACCATCAGCTCGGTCTCGTTGTTGACGAAGTCCTGGCTGCGGAACAGCGCGCCGATGATCGGCACCTGGTCGACGCCGGGCAGGCCGTTGATCGCCTGCTTGGTCTTCTGCTGGATCAGGCCGGCCATCGCCATCGAGCCCCCGGAGGGAATTTCCAGCGTGGTCTCGGCGCGGCGGGTCTGGACCGAGGGGATCGTGATCGAGTTGCTCGAGGTCGAGGACACCGCCTGCGTCAGCGTGATCGCGTTGGTGTTCGACAGCTCCGAGACCTCGGTCATCACGCGCAGGCTGATACGGCCTTCGCTGAGCACGAGCGGGGTGAAGTTCAGCGAGATGCCGAACTTCTTGTAGGTGACCTGGGTGGTACAGACGTGGGTGACCGGATCGCAGGAATAGCCTGCAGGGATCGGGAATTCGCCGCCGGCGATGAAGGTGGCGGATTCGCCCGAGATCGCGGTCAGGCTCGGTTCGGCCAGCGTGCGCATGACGCCGGCGCTTTCCATTGCGCGCATCGTGGCGCTGACGGTGGCGACACCCTTGGCGAGGCCGGCCACGCCGAGCCCGTTGCTGCCGACGATCGGTCCGCCGCTGACCGAGAACGGGTTGGAATTGTTGAAGTTCACGACCGCGGTGCCGGCATTCAGGCTGGCGCTGAGGTCGACGCCCAGCTGCTTGACGATGTCGCGGCGGACTTCGCCGACGACGACCTTGAGCATCACCTGGTCGCGGCCGCGCACGACGATGTTGTTGACGACCTTGTCCGCGCCGCCAACGAGTTTTGCGGCGACGTCGCCGGCCTGCTGGGCCTCGATCGGGCTCGACACCGAGCCGGTCAGCATCACGCTGTCGCCGACGCCTTCGATCTGCACGCCCGGCAGAGATTGGCGCAGCGCCGTGCGCATGCCGTTGAGATCGCGCTTCACGGCGATGTCGTAGGCGGCAACCTGCTGGCCGTCGGCGCTGAAGAACACGACGTTGGTCTGGCCGACCTGGCCGCCGATGATATAGGCGCGCTGCGACGAGCGGATCACTGCATTGGCGATCTTGGGATCGGCCACCAGCACGTCCTTGACCTCGCGCGGCAGATCGATGACGACGGACTTGCCGACGCCGAGCGACAGCGAGCGCGTGCGCGCAGGCGCGATGGTCGAAACCGGCGACACGCCGAGATCCGGCGCCTGCATCGGCGCCTGATCGCCGACCGGCGCATCCGCCGCGTTGACGACGTCGGGGGCTGCGATCAGCCCCAGCATCAGCACCGCCCCCGTCCAGAACGAGCGCGCGCGCTTCCCCCGAATGCGCAGGCCCGTCCGATCATCCCCGTAGTTCATGGTGTCCCCATCATCACTTCTGTGACGTCAGTTGCCGTGCCTGCACCCCGTAGCGGATCACGTTCACGCCGCCGGGCCGCTTGGCCGCCAGGTCTTCGATCGAAATCTCCGACGCGTTGGCATCGGCGATGCTTCGCAACGCGAGCGTCAGCGTGCCGCCCTGGCGCGAGGCCGACAGCGTCGCAACCTGGTCCGGCTTGAGCTCGAGCGTGACGGTCTTGCCGAGCACGGCGTTCTGGCCGTCTTTTTCTTTCGGCGCCTGGTCGATCGCGAGCACGCGGATGTTGCTCAGGATGACCTCGGACAGGATCAGGTCGTTGCCGCCGGTCGCGCCGTTGGCGCCATCGGGATTCTTCAGGCGCCGCGTCAGAACGATGTCTACGCGGTCGTTCGGCAGGATGAAGCCGCCGGCGCCGGTCTCGGCTGAAATCTCGGTGGAGACGGCCCGCATGCCGGAGGGCAGGATCGCGGCCATGAAGCCCGAGCCCTCGGCCCGCACCAGCTTCTGCTCGCGGATCGGCTCGCCCTGCATCAACGGCACGCGCGCGATCGAGCCTGCGATCTGGGTCTGGGCGTCGGGCCTGCTGTCGCGGCGGATGAAGGCGCTGCTCGCGGTCGCCGCCGGCCAGGACTGCCATTGCAGATCCTCGGGCTTGACGGCCTGGCCGAGCTGGATGTCGTTCTTCGCGATCAGCACCTCGACCGTCGGCAGCTTCTCGGCGACGGGAAGGGCAGGCGCGGGCTTGTTGTCAAAGCCGCTCGCCAGATACGCAGCGACGCCGCCGGCGCCCAGCGCGATGACGAGAACGACAATGCGTGCGGTGTTCATACGCTTCTACTCTTACGCGGGGCACTCGAACCGCACGTGGCGGGTTCCCCTGCGTCGATGAGTAGGGAGTAAAAGTATAAGGGGTGTTGCGAGGCCGAGTGTGATGGCCCGTGACGATGCGCGTTCTGGGCAGATGGTGAACGTCGCGTTATCCGCTCGGCCAATGGCCCCGTAGATTCACGCAGGGCGGGACGTTCGTTCGAACGATGCGCGCGACGTCATGGTGAATGGGTGGTTAGTCATCGGCGCTTCGCGCAGCGTGCGCGGTAGTCGCTCCTCAGGGTGAGGAGCGTACTTCCTCGTGTTTCAATTGATGTCCGTAGCCCGGATGGAGCGAAGCGCAATCCGGGCTCGTGCAGCGCGTTGTGAGATCCCGGATTTCGCTGCGCTCCATCCGGGCTACGAGTGAGCGCCCTACTTCGCCCGCTTCTGCTCGATCACGTCCCAGACCTTCGCCGCGACATCCGGACCGCCGAGCCGCGCGATGGCGCGGATGCCCGTCGGCGACGTCACGTTGATCTCGGTGAGGTTGCCGTTGATGACGTCGATGCCGACGAACAGCAGGCCGTGCTCGCGCAGCGCCGGGCCGACGGTCGCGCAGATCTCGCGCTCGCGTGGCGTGAGCTCGGTTTCCTGCGCGGCGCCGCCACGCACCATGTTGGAGCGGAGGTCGTCGGCGGCCGGCACGCGGTTGACCGCGCCGGCGAACTCGCCGTTGACCAGGATGATGCGCTTGTCGCCGTGCTTCACCTCGGGGATGAACTGCTGGATCACCCACGGCTCCTTGAAGGTTACCGAGAACATGTCGAATAGCGAGCCGAAATTCATGTCCTGCGGCATCACGCGGAACACCGCCGCGCCGCCATGGCCGTGCAGCGGCTTCATGACGACGGCGCCGTGCTTATCCCGGAACGCGTTGATCTCGTCGAGGTCGCGCGAGATCAGCGTCGGCGGCATCAGCTGCGGAAAGTTCATCACGAACAGTTTTTCCGGCGCGTTGCGCACCGAGGCGGGGTTGTTGACGACCAGCGTCTTCGGATGGATGCGCTCCAGGAAATGCGTCGAGGTGATGTAGGCGAGATCGAACGGCGGATCCTGGCGCAGCAGCACGACGTCGAAGCCGTTGAGCGCTTCGCGCCTGGGCTCGCCCAGCGTGAAGTGATTGCCGGGCTCGTCGCGCACGGTCAGGAGCTGAATGGGCGCGACGATCTCCTCGCCGACCATCGAGAGCTTGTCGGGCGTGTAATAGGACAGGCCGTGGCCGCGCTTCTGCGCCTCCAGGAGCAGTGCAAAGGTGGAATCGCCCTTGATGTTGATACGGGCGATGGGGTCCATCTGGACGGCGACGTTCAGTTTCATGGTCTGCCTTTCAGGTCGAGGCGTCGAATGCCGCCAACACATGGCGCGGAAGTGAGCGCGGCGCAATCAGCATGGCGTCGAATCGCAGTTCGAATTCGGCATGCTCGGGATGCGCCACGAGCCAGCCTTGCGCGGCGTCGATGATGCGCTGCTGCTGGCGCGGGGTCACGGCGAAGGCGGCGTCATCCAGCGTCGCGCGGGCCTTGACCTCGACGAAGGCGATCAGGTTGCGGCGGCGCGCCACGATGTCGATCTCGCCATGGGGGGTGCGGTAGCGCCTGGCGAGGATGCGGTAGCCCTTGGCCATGAGATAGGCGGCGGCGCGGCTCTCCGCGGAGATGCCGGTGCGGAACGCGGCGACGCGCTCGGGCGAGGCGACTTTCGGTTCCGCGCCCTCAGTCTTCGCCATCGCCGTCCCTCAGGCCCTTTGCGAGCTCGAGCGCGCGGGCATAGACCTCGCGGCGCGGCCGGCCCGAGAGCGCGACCGCATGCGCGACGGCGTCCTTGACGCTGTGCGCGGCGAGCTGCTCGCGCAGGAGACCGTCGAGCGCATCCGGCGTCAGCAGCTCCGCGTCCGCCGCAGGCGGCGCGATCACCAGCACGAATTCGCCGCGCGTCTCCAGCGTGTCCGCCCCGCGTGCCAGCTCCTGCAGCGGCGCGCGCGAAATCTCCTCGTGCAGTTTCGTCAATTCGCGGCAGATCGCGGCTTCGCGCGTCCCCATGATCTCGGCAAGCTCGGCGAGCGTGTCCTGCACGCGGTTGCCGGAGTCGAACATCACCAGCGTCGCATCGATGCGGGCGAGCTCTGCAAGGCGCGACTTTCGCGCGGCGGATTTCGCCGGCAGAAAGCCCTCGAAGAAGAAGCGGTCGGTCGGCAATGCGGCGACCGACAGCGCGGCCAGCACCGAGGACGGGCCGGGCAGCGCGTAGACCGCATGGCCGGCTGCGCAGACCTCGCGCACCAGCTTGAAACCGGGGTCGGAGATCAGCGGCGTGCCGGCATCCGACACCAGTGCGATCGAGCCGCCCTGCCCCAGCGCCTCCAGGATCCTCGGACGCGCCGCTTCGGCGTTGTGCTCGTGATATTGCTTGAGCTGCGCCGTGATGGCGTAGCGCTCGGTCAGGCGCCGCGTGATGCGGGTGTCCTCGCAGGCGATGACGTCGACGCCGGCGAGCGTCTGAAGCGCGCGCAGCGTGATGTCGCCGAGATTGCCGATGGGGGTGGCGACCAGATGGAGGCCCGGCGCCGCCTTCGGCGCCGTCAGCCGATGGGCGTCGATGGAGAAACCGCGCGAGGCGGGATCCGTCGTCTCAGGTGTATTTATCGGGCTCGGCTTTACGCGCATAATGAATCGAACTTAGGCATGATCCCGGGGGCTGGGAACCGGTCCTCGGAAAAAGATCGCGCCAGGTCAGGGGTGAGGAAGGACTGGAATGTGATCCATCCGGCATCACATTGCAGAGGGAATGAAGCGTCGGCGCCACATTCGCGGCGGAAACGCCGCCTTGATGCGGGTGACGGATGGTGGACAGCTAGCCAGGGCTTGAGGTGCGGCCGCGTTAAGTGGTCATTATCCTTTTGTTTTAGTTAACTATTTGCCGACAATATGCCTAAATCCGCGGCTTGTGTCGTGGAAAGAATGTTGTGACCGGCCGGCCGACGGCCGGTCAGAAGAGAAGTTGTGATGCTGGGCCCGCGCGATCCAAAATCTCCCGTTCAGGGCTCTCGATTATCAGGGGCGACCCGGCGGAGCGCGCTCGGCCTGTTGCTCGGCGCCCCCTTGCTGTCGGCCTGCGCCGGCGTGCAGCAGAGTCTCAGCCAGTTTTCCAACCCGTTCAGCAGCTCCTCCCCGGCCCCGGCCCCGGCTCAGCCGGCCGGCCCGCCGCAACAGGCCACCACCGCCGGCAGCGGCGGGGTGAAGGTTGCCGTGATCCTGCCGCTCTCGGCCGCCGGCAATGCCGGCCTCGCCGCGCAGTCGATGCGCAACGCCGCCGAGATGGCGCTGGCCGAGTTCCAGAATCCCAATATCCAGCTCCTGATCAAGGACGACAACGGCAGCCCGCAAGGCGCGCAGGCGGGGGCGCAGCAGGCGGTCGACGAGGGCGCCGAGATCATTTTGGGCCCGCTGTTCGCGCAGTCGGTGCCGGCGGTGGCGCAGGTCGCGCGTACGCGCGGCATCTCGGTGATCGCGTTCTCGACCGATTCCAGCATCGCCGGCCGCGGCGTCTTTCTGCTGAGCTTCCTGCCGGAGTCCGACGTCAACCGCATCGTCGAATATTCCGCGAGCATCGGAAAGCGCTCGGTCGCCGTGCTCGTGCCCGACAACGCCTATGGCAATGTCGTCGAGGCCGCGGTGAAGGCGGCGGTGCCGCGGCGCGGCGGCCGCATTGTCGCCTTCGAGAAATACGGCGCCGATCGCGCGACGCCGGCACGTACCGTGGCGCAGCAGCTCGGCAGCGCGGATGCGCTGTTCATCGCCGATGACGGCGATGCCGTCGTCGCGGTGGCCGATGCGATGACGGCCGCGGGCGCGAATTTGCGCAACATCCAGCTGCTCGGCACCGGCCTGTGGGACAGTCCGCGCGTCTATGCCAATGCAAACTTGCAAGGCGGTCTCTACGCCGCGCCGGACCCGGCCGGCTTCCGCGCCTTCTCCGGCCGCTACCGCACCAAATACGGCGCCGAGCCGATCCGCACCGCGACGCTCGCCTATGACGCGGTCGCCCTCGTCGCCGCGCTCGCGCGCACGCAAGGCCCGACGCGCTTCTCGCCGGACGTGCTCACCAACCCTTCAGGCTTCGCCGGCATCGACGGCCTGTTCCGCTTCCGCGCCGATGGCACGAATGAGCGTGGGTTAGCGGTGATGAAGGTGACGACAGGTGGTGGCGTGGCGGTCGCGGGCTCGCCGAAGAGTTTTGGGGCTTGATGGCTTCGTAGCCCGGATGGAGCGCAGCGCA
The DNA here is from genome assembly GCF_052075995.1 of Bradyrhizobium sp. 613_E4_N2_2. NCBI lineage: Bacteria > Pseudomonadati > Pseudomonadota > Alphaproteobacteria > Hyphomicrobiales > Nitrobacteraceae > Bradyrhizobium > Bradyrhizobium sp. 613_E4_N2_2. Next base: position 221,392 of record NZ_CP197234.1, on the reverse strand, counting down.
ATCCGGGTTCTATCCGAGTGGCGAAAGCGTCCCGGATTACGCTGCGCTCCATCCGGGCTACGGCAGCTCGCTATGCCGCCAGATCCGCGACCACTGCATCAAGCACCGGAAATCCGCTGCTCGTGACCCGCAAGCGCCCTGTCGCATCGACGATGATCGCACCTTCTTCGCGCAACAGCGCGATGCGCTTGGGATCGAGCGGTCGGCCCGACAGCGCGCTGTAGCGCTCGGGGTCGATGCCCTCGGCGAGACGCAATCCCATCAGCAAAAATTCGTCGGCGCGCTCCTCGCTGTTGAGGAGATCGTCGGTGACGTTGCCGTGGCCGTTGGTCTCGACCCGCATCAGCCAGGCCTCGGGACGCTTCTCGGTGGCGGTGGCGTGCCTGATACCGTCGATGTCGAGGCGGCCATGGGCACCGGGGCCGATGCCGGCATATTCATCGCCGCGCCAGTACACCAGATTGTGCCGGCATTCGGCGCCGCGCCGCGCGTGATTTGAAATCTCGTAGGCGGGCAGGCCGAGCTTGTCGCAGGTCTCCTGCGTCACGTCGTAGAGCGCGCGCGCGACCGCTTCGTCCGGCGTCTTCAATTTGCCGGCCTGGTGCAGGCCGAAGAACGGCGTGCCTTCCTCGATCGTCAATTGATAGAGCGACAGATGCTCCGCCGCTTCGTCGATCGCCAGACGCAGCTCGTCGGCCCACATCGCCGGCGTCTGGTCGGGGCGGGCGTAGATCAGGTCGAACGAATAACGGTCGAACGAGCGGCGCGCGATGGCGACCGCATCGAGCGCCTCGCGGGCGCTGTGCATGCGGCCCAGCGCTTTCAGCGAGGCATCGTCGAGGGCCTGCACGCCGAGCGAGACGCGGTTGACACCGGCGGCGCGATAGCCGGCAAAACGCGTGGCCTCGACACTGGTCGGGTTTGCCTCGAGCGTCACTTCGACATCGCTGGCGACAGTCCAGTGCTTGCCGATCGCATCGAGCACCGCGCCGACGGTTGCGGGCTGCATCAGCGACGGCGTGCCGCCGCCGAGGAAGATCGAGGTGACTTCACGCCCGGGCGCACGCTGTGCGGTCGTTTCGATTTCACGCGCGAAAGCTGAAGCGAAGCGCGTCTCGTCGATCGCGGCGTGGCGGACGTGGCTGTTGAAGTCGCAATAGGGGCACTTCGACAGGCAGAACGGCCAGTGCACATAGACGCCGAAAGCTTGCTTAGCGCGGCTCAAGGCAGATCTCCGCCAGTTTCACGAAGGCGCGGGCGCGATGCGACAGGCCGAGGCCAAGCGGCGGCAGGCCGTGCTTCTCGATGCTGGTCATCTCGCCGAACGTGCGATCGTGGCCATTGGGCAGGAACATCGGATCATAACCGAAGCCGGCCGTGCCGCGCGGCGGCCAGACCAAGCTGCCGTCGACGCGCGCCTCGACCTCTTCGAGATGATCGTCGGGCCAGGCGACGCAGAGCGCGGATACGAAATGCGCGGTGCGCTTGTCGGGCGTGGTGGCGCCGCGCTCCTGCAACAGGCGCTCGATCTGCGCCATCGCGGCGGCAAAATCCTTTGCTGGACCAGCCCAGCGCGCGCTGTAGATGCCGGGCGCGCCATCGAGCGCGTCGACCACGATGCCGGAATCGTCGGCGAAGGAGGGAAGCTTGGTCGCCCGCGCCGCCGCGATCGCCTTGATCGCGGCATTGCTGCGGAAATCGTTGCCGGTCTCGTCGGGCTCGGGCAGGCCGAGCTCACCGGCCGACACCGCCTCGATGCCGCAAGGCGCGAGCAACTCCTTCATCTCGGCGAGCTTGCCGGGATTGTGGGTCGCGATGACGAGCTTTCCGGTGATTCGGCGGTGCATGGGCCTATTGACTACGCCACGGCCAGTTTCTGCAAGTCCACGAGCCGCGCGATACCCTTCTGGGCCAGCGCCATCAGCGCGAGGAATTCGTCCTGCGTGAACGGTTCGCGTTCCGCGGTGCCCTGCACCTCGATGATGCGGCCATCGCCGGTCAGGACGAAATTGGCGTCGGTCTGGGCCTCCGAATCCTCAGCATAGTCGAGGTCGAGCACGGGCGTGCCGTTGTAGATGCCGCAGGAGATCGCGGCGACGTTGTCGCGCAGCACCTTGGCCTTGATCATGTTGCGCGCCTTCATCCAGTTGATGCAATCGGCGAGCGCGACCCAGGCACCGGTGATCGAGGCCGTGCGCGTGCCACCGTCGGCCTGGAGCACGTCGCAATCGACCGTGATCTGGCGCTCACCGAGCGCTTCGAGATCGACGATGGTGCGAAGCGAGCGGCCGATCAGGCGCTGAATCTCGACGGTGCGGCCGCTTTGCTTGCCGGCGGAGGCCTCGCGGCGGGTGCGTTCGGAGGTCGCGCGGGGCAGCATGCCGTATTCGGCGGTGACCCAGCCGCGGCCCTGGCCCTTCAGCCACGGCGGCAGGCGGTCTTCCAGCGTGGCGGTGACCAGCACATGGGTGTCGCCGAATTTCACCAGGCAGGAGCCTTCCGCATATTTGACCACGCCGCGCTCCAGCGTCACGGGGCGCAATTCGTCGGGCGCACGGCGGCTTGGCCGCATGGGAAATCCTCCAAAACTCTCGGAAAAGGGCTATTCGCGGTGCTTGTAGGTGGGGTGAGGGTGGGCGGCAAGGCTTTTTCACCCCGGGTTTTCCACCCCGCAAACGCCACGCTTGTCAGAACCCTCCGGGATGGACAAATTATAAGCGTCTGAGAGGAGTTACCGTCCGTGGCCCATCACGATCCGATCCATCTGATCGCGCCGCGCGCAGGCCTCGCCCAGCTCAACGAGCGCTCCCGCGACATCTTTCGTCAAATTGTCGAAAGCTATCTCGCGACCGGCGAGCCGGTCGGCTCGCGCAATATCTCGCGGCTGATCGCGATGCCGCTGTCGCCGGCCTCGGTCCGCAACGTCATGGCCGACCTGGAACAGCTCGGCCTGATCTATGCGCCCCACACCTCCGCCGGCCGTTTGCCGACGGAACTGGGCTTACGCTTCTTCGTCGACGCCCTGATGCAGGTCGGCGACCTCAATGACGCCGAGCGGCAGTCGATCCAGAGCCAGTTGACGTCGGTGGGTCACGCCCAATCGGTCGAGGCGGCGCTGTCGGAGGCGCTGACGCGGCTGTCCGGTCTCACCCGCGCCGCAGCGGTCGTGTTGACCCCGAAATCCAATGCGCGGCTGAAACACATCGAATTCGTCCGGCTGGAACCCGAAAAGGCGCTGGTGATCCTGGTCGGCGAGGACGGTCAGGTCGAAAACCGCGTGCTGTCGCTGCCGCCGGGAGTTCCCTCCTCGGCGCTCACGGAAGCCGGTAATTTCCTCAACGCGCGGATCCGCGGCCGCACGCTGGCCGAGGCGCGGCTCGAGCTCGAAACCGCGCTCGGCGAAGCCCGTGCCGAGCTCGACCAACTGACGCAGAAGGTGATTTCGGCCGGCATTGCGAGCTGGTCCGGCGGCGAGAACGAGGACCGCCAGCTGATCGTTCGCGGCCACGCCAATCTGCTCGAGGATCTGCACGCGCTGGAGGATCTCGAGCGCGTTCGCCTGCTGTTCGACGATCTCGAGACCAAGCGCGGCGTGATCGACCTTCTGGGGCGCGCCGAGACCGCTGAGGGCGTGCGGATCTTCATCGGTTCGGAGAACAAACTGTTTTCCTTGTCGGGCTCCTCCACCATCATCTCGCCCTATCGGGATGCCGCCGGCCACATCGTCGGTGTTTTGGGCGTGATCGGGCCGACGCGGCTGAATTATGCCCGCGTAATCCCGACCGTGGACTACGCCGCGCGCATCGTCAGCCGCCTCCTGGGGGGCTGATCGGCGTTTCCTCCGATCACGGGCGCTTGATTTTCGTGAGCTTAGGCACGATATCCGGGCCAACAATCCCTTGAGACGAGTTCGAGAAGAGAGCCGATGACCGATCGAGACCGGCAGCCCGACGACACGACCCCACCGACCGACGAGCCGGTGGTGTCAAAACCCTACATCATGCCCGACGATCCGGAGCCCGGCTCGGTCGAGCTGTTGCAGAAGGAAGCCGCCGAGGCGCGCGACCGCATGCTGCGGACGCTGGCCGAGATGGAAAATCTGCGCAAGCGCACCACCAAGGAAGTCGCCGATGCCCGCCTCTACGGCATCACCGGCTTCGCCCGCGACGTGCTCGACATCGCCGACAATCTCCAGCGTGCGCTCGATGCCGTTCCGGCCGAGGCCCGTGCCGCGGCCGATCCGGGCCTGACCTCGCTGATCGAGGGCGTCGAGCTCACCGAGCGCTCGCTGCTCAACGCGCTGGAAAAGCACGGCGTCAAGAAGTTCGATCCGCAGGGCCAGAAGTTCGACCCGAACTTCCAGCAGGCGATGTACGAGGTGCCGGATGCGTCGGTGCCTGCGGGCACCGTCGTGCAGGTCATGCAGGCCGGCTACACCATCGGCGAGCGCGTGCTGCGCCCGGCGCTGGTCGGTGTCGCCAAGGGCGGCACGAAGGCTGCGCCGGCTGCGAACAGCAACGAAGTGAACTGAGCGGCGAACTAAGCCTTGGCGTCATTCCGGGTTCGATGCCTTGCATCGCCCCGGAACGACCGATTGCTATCTTACGCGCTCACCGCGATATCCGCGGACTGGATCCGCTTCACGCCGGCCTTGGCCATGTCGGCCCAGGCTTTTGCGAGCGAACCCTGCGTGTCGATGCCGCGGCAGGCGTCCTCCACCACATAGACCTCGAAGCCCGCCTTGCGCGCGTCGAGCGCGGTCCAGGCGACGCAGAAGTCTGTCGCGAGGCCGGCGACGAAGACGCGCTTGATCTTGCGGCCCTTCAGGTAACCGGCGAGGCCTGTCGAGGTCTTGCCGTCGGCTTCCAGGAAGGCCGAATAGCTGTCGACGTCCTTGTGAAAACCCTTGCGGATGATGAGCTCGGCATGCGGGATCGCAAGATCCTTCGACAGCGCGGCGCCGTCGGTGCCCTGCACGCAATGGTCGGGCCACAGCACCTGCTTGCCGTAAGGGAGGTCGACGGTCTCGAACGGCTTCTTGCCGGAGTGCACCGACGCAAACGAAATGTGGCCCGGCGTGTGCCAGTCCTGAGTCATCACCACGTTCGCAAACGCTTTCGCCATCTTGTTGATGACGGGAACGACCTGCTCGCCTTCCTTCACGGCGAGGCTGCCGCCGGGCAGGAAGCAGTTTTGCACGTCGATCACGAGCAGCGCGGAGGCATCGTCCGGCTTGATCGATGCGGCCGCAAGGAGCGCGGTTGGAGCAAGGGCTACGAGAGCGCTTGTCCCAAGCGCCGCGAGGATTTGTCGTCGATCAAGCATCGTTCGCCTCCCTCCAGGATGATCCAATGGAAGGAAGCCTAGTTCCGTTCGTATACGAACAGAAGCCCGAAAATGCAGCCGGTTCTGTCCAGCGCTTGGGCTAACCCTTGAGACTAACCCTTGGGCTGGATGCCGTCGCGCACGGCGCGGAAGCGGGTGAAGGCGGCCGACCACTGGTCGCGCGGGGCGCTGGCGATGATGCGCAGCGAGGCACCGCCGCTCGAGAAGCGGATCCACTGCACCACGGTCACGGGCGTCTTGTCCTTGCCGCTGACGCCGTCGATCCGGGTCTCAAAACCCTGCTGGCCGTTGATGCGGATCGGCTCCGACATGGTGACGCGGGATTCGCGCACGCCGGGAATCTGCAACGCGGCCTCCTGGGCAAAGCGGGCGCGATCGTCGGCCTGCTGCGGGGTGGCGCCGATCAGGCCGAGGATCATGAACGGCTTGGATTCATAGCCCGAGCTCTCATTGCCGTCGGCCAGGATGATGCTGGAGCCCGGCGCCAGGGTGCGGATGTCCTTGAAATCGGCGAGATCGGTGATCTTGAACGGCATCAGCCCGATCTGCTCTTCGGCCGAGACCTGCTTGCGGGTGACGGCGCTCGCAAACATCTGCCGCACCGCCTCGTCGGTGTAGATCTTGGTCGCGTTCTCCGGGATCTGCACCGCGACATAGCCGGAGAAACCGGCGCCCGGCACGATCATCGAGTAGCGCTTCACCGGCGTCTCGCCGGCCTTGCCGCTTTCCATGGTGAAATAAGCAAGACCCGCGGGGGTCTCGAGCTTGTCCTGCTTGACGCCGGCGGTGCCGCCGGGATTGGAATTGAAGGCGCTCACGACCTCGCCATAGGCCGCCGGCGGCAGCTCGGTGATCAGCACCTTGACGCTGCCGTCCTCGCTCTCGAAGCCCGGAAACGTCTTGGCCGTGCTCAGGCCGACCAGCGGCACCATGCCGAGGCGCAAGCCGGGCGGGAAAACGGCATCGGCCGCAAGGGCGGGAAGCGCCGTGGCGACGAGAACGGCGAGCGCGGCGAGGGGGCGAATGAGCTTCATGGGCACTCTGATTGGTTCACATTGAGGCCGTTCGATGGTCGGCCATTGGGCCGCTTTGTCGCGCAAAGCCGCCTTGATGGCGGCGGTCCGGCCGCCCGCCTTTTAACGGGTTTGGCCCGCCGGTAACAGGGCGGGGCAGATCACGGTGGCGGGGGCCGGCTGACGCCTGAACCTGTTAATAATTCCTCACCCGCAAGGGCGGTTGAGCCCGGATATGATCTTCCAAAACCCAATGTTTTCATGGCCGAAACTTGCGTTCGGTCCTTGCGGGCCCCTCCCCCCCTCCTATATGAGCGTCAACCATCGCAATATCGCGGATGTTTGATCTTAGGGGGTTTGGAGCGGGTGCCTCTTGGGCCCAGCCAACCTGCCGCAAAAACAAGGATATCAGGACCATGGGAAAGGTCATTGGGATCGACCTCGGCACCACGAATTCGTGCGTCGCCGTGATGGATGGCAAGAACGCCAAAGTCATCGAGAATTCCGAAGGCATGCGCACGACGCCTTCGATCGTCGCCGTGACGGACGACGGTGAGCGCCTCGTCGGCCAGCCTGCCAAGCGCCAGGCCGTTACCAATCCCGAGCGTACGTTCTTCGCAGTGAAGCGCCTCATCGGCCGCCGCTACGACGACCCGATGGTCGAGAAGGACAAGAAGCTCGTTCCGTACAAGATCGTGAAGGCTTCCAACGGCGACGCCTGGGTCGAGGCCGACGGCCAGACCTACTCGCCCTCGCAGGTGTCTGCGTTCATCCTGCAGAAGATGAAGGAGACCGCGGAGGCCCATCTCGGCCAGAAGGTCGACCAGGCCGTCATCACCGTTCCCGCTTACTTCAACGACGCCCAGCGCCAGGCGACCAAGGACGCCGGCAAGATCGCGGGCCTTGAAGTGCTGCGCATCATCAACGAGCCGACCGCGGCCGCGCTCGCCTATGGTCTGGACAAGACCAAGACCGGCACGATCGCCGTGTACGATCTCGGCGGCGGCACGTTCGATATCTCCATTCTCGAAATCGGCGACGGCGTGTTCGAGGTGAAGTCGACCAACGGCGACACCTTCCTCGGCGGCGAAGACTTCGACATGCGCCTCGTGGGTTATCTGGCCGACGAGTTCCAGAAGGAGCAGGGCATCAACCTGCGCAACGACAAGCTCGCGTTGCAGCGCCTGAAGGAAGCCGCTGAAAAGGCCAAGATCGAGCTGTCGTCGACGACGCAGACCGAGATCAACCTGCCCTTCATCACCGCGGACCAGACCGGCCCCAAGCATCTGACGATGAAGCTCACCCGCGCCAAGTTCGAGGCGCTGGTCGACGACCTCGTCCAGAAGACGGTCGAGCCCTGCCGCAAGGCGCTGAAGGACGCCGGCGTCACCGCCGGTGAGATCGGCGAAGTCGTTCTGGTCGGCGGCATGTCGCGCATGCCGAAGGTCCAGGAAGTCGTGAAGCAGCTGTTCGGCAAGGAGCCGCACAAGGGCGTCAACCCGGACGAAGTCGTGGCGATCGGTGCCGCGATCCAGGCCGGCGTGCTCCAGGGCGACGTCAAGGACGTGCTGCTGCTCGACGTGACCCCGCTGTCGCTGGGCATCGAGACGCTGGGCGGCGTGTTCACCCGCATCATCGACCGCAACACCACGATCCCGACCAAGAAGAGCCAGGTGTTCTCGACTGCCGAGGACAACCAGAACGCGGTCACCATCCGCGTCTTCCAGGGCGAGCGTGAAATGGCGGCCGACAACAAGATGCTCGGCCAGTTCGACCTGATGGGCATTCCGCCGGCTCCGCGCGGCATGCCGCAGATCGAGGTGACCTTCGACATCGACGCCAACGGCATCGTCAACGTCTCGGCCAAGGACAAGGCCACGGCCAAGGAGCAGCAGATCCGCATCCAGGCCTCCGGCGGCCTGTCGGAAGCCGACATCGAGAAGATGGTCAAGGACGCCGAGGCCAACGCCGAGGCGGACAAGAAGCGCCGCGAGGCCGTCACCGCCAAGAACGAGGCGGATGGCTTGGTGCATTCGACCGAGAAGGCCCTGGCCGAGCACGGTTCGAAGGTCGCTGAGCCCGAGCGCCGCGCCATCGAGGATGCCGTCAGCGACCTCAAGGAAGCGCTGAAGGGCGACGATGCCGAGGCGATCAAGGCCAAGACCCAGACGCTGGCCCAGGCTTCGATGAAGCTCGGCGAGGCCATGTACAAGCAGCAGGCCGAGGCCGACGCCAAGAAGGATGCGGCCAAGGACGACGTCGTCGACGCGGAATTCACCGAAGTCGACGACGACAAGAACAACAAGAAGTCCGCCTGATCCCCAAGAGGGTGATGATGCGGACGGCTTGGACCCCACACGCGCAACCGGCCTCCTCCCCCACGGGGGAGGCCGTCGTGTTGGGCTCGGCGGGGCGTGTCCCCGTTACGATCGATCAATTCCCAGCCGTTATGATGAACGTCGCCGTGCCGCCCTCTGCCGCGAAGCAAAGGGCTGCCTATATCGTCTCCTGGCGACGTTGTTCCGCTCCGACTTGAATCGCGATTGGATAGACCGAGTTCAACATGTCCACGTCCACCAAGCGCTGCTATTACGAAACGCTCGAAGTCGAACGCACTGCCGACGATTCCGTCCTGAAATCGTCCTTCCGCAAGCTTGCGATGAAATTCCACCCGGACCGCAACCCCGGGGACGACACCAGCGAAGTCAAGTTCAAGGAAATCAACGAGGCCTACGAGGTCCTCAAGGACAAGGACAAGCGCGCGGCCTATGACCGCTTCGGCCATGCGGCCTTCGAGCAGGGCGGCGGCGGCGCCGGTTTCGGTGCGGGCTTCGCCTCCTCCTTCTCCGACATCTTCGAAGACCTGTTCGGCATGGCCGGGCAGCGCGGCCGCGGTGGCCGCGAGCGTGGCGCCGACCTGCGCTACAACATGGAAATCACGCTCGAGGAAGCCTTTGGCGGCAAGACCGCGCAGATCGAGATTCCGGTCTCGGTCACCTGCGAGGCCTGCTCGGGCATCGGCGCCAAGGCCGGCACCAAGCCGAAGACCTGCTCGAGCTGCGGCGGCGCTGGCCGCGTGCGACAGTCGCAGGGCTTCTTCACGCTGGAGCGCACCTGTCCGAGCTGCCAGGGCCGCGGCCAGATGATCGAGGATGCCTGCCCGTCCTGCTCCGGCCAGGGCCGGGTCACCCGCGAGCGAACACTGTCGGTCAACATTCCCCCGGGGGTCGAGGACGGCACCCGGATCAGGCTCGCCGGCGAAGGCGAGGCCGGGGTTCGCGGCGGCCCGCCCGGCGACCTCTACATCTTCCTGTCGCTGGCCCAGCACCAGCTCTTCCAGCGCGACGGCGCCGATTTGCACTGCCGGGTGCCGATCTCGATGGTGACGGCCGCCCTCGGCGGCGAATTCGAGGTGCCGACCATCGACAGCGGCAAAACCAAGGTGAAGGTGCCGGCCGGAACCCAGTCGGGCCGCCGATTCCGCATTGCATCAAAAGGCATGCCGGTGCTGCGCTCGCGCCAGATGGGCGACATGTACGTTCAGGTTGCCGTCGAGACCCCGCAGAATCTCACCAAGAAGCAGCAGGAATTGCTGGCGGAATTCGAAAAGCTCTCCTCCGGCAATACCCAGCCGGAATCGGTCGGCTTCTTCGCCAAGGTCAAGGATCTATTCAGTAATCGGGCGACCTGACTCGTCTTGACCGTATCGCCTTCGGCCTATACCTGTTTATGACCATTTTCTGACACGCCGCGGTCCCGCGGTCCCGTCCGGTCCCGACATGCCATTGCCATCGTCCGCGCGTGCGTTGAAGAAGCCCCGTCTCGACGACGAGGTGCGCTTTCTAAGGTCGTGGATCGAAAAGCCGCTGCACATGGGTGCAGTGATGCCTTCGGGCAAGCTGCTCGCCCGGACCATGGCGCATTACGTCGACGTCAATTCAGACGCACCCGTGGTCGAGCTCGGGCCCGGCACCGGCGCTATCACCTCGGCCCTGGTCGAGCGGGGCGTCGACCAGAAGCGCCTCGTCCTCGTCGAATACAATCCCGGCTTCTGCGCCTTGCTGCGCGACCGCTATCCGCAAGCCAAGGTGGTGCAGGGCGATGCTTATCGCCTGCGCGACACGCTCTGGAACGTGCTCAGCGCGCCGGCCTCCGCCGTCGTCTCCGGCCTTCCGCTCGTGACAAAACCGATGCTGACGCGGCTCCGGCTGGTCCGCGACGCCTTCGCGGCGCTGACCCCGGGCGCGCCCTTCGTGCAGTTCACCTATGCGGTGGTGCCGCCGATCCCGAAATCGCTGCCCGGCGTGTCCACAGAGGCCTCGGAACGGATCTGGATGAACCTTCCGCCGGCCCGCGTCTGGGTGTATCGCAAGGACTAATTCCGTCGGCATTCCCTTTTGCGCGGCGGACTCGTTTCGCCGAACGCATGGAAGTGGATGTCCGCACCCAAAATCCTGGTCATTCCCGGCTCGCTGCGCACCGGCTCGCACAATGCGAAGCTGGCGGCGGTCGCCGCCTATGAATTCGCCCAGGCCGGCGTCGACGTCACCCGCATCTCGCTCGCCGATTTTCCGCTGCCGATCTATGACGGCGATCTCCAGGCCAAGTCGGGCGCGCCCAAGCACGCGATCAATCTCAAGCGCATGATCGGCGCGCATCATGGCGTGCTGATCGTTTCGCCCGAATATAACGCCTCGGTGCCGCCGCTGCTCAAGAACGCGATCGACTGGATCAGCCGCGTACATGAGCTGCACGAGACGCGCGGCGACGTGTTTCGCAACCGCGCCTTCGCGCTCGCCGGCGCCTCGCAGAGCCGGCTCGGTGCGGCCCGTGCGCTCCAGGCGCTGCGGCTGATCCTGACCTCCTGCCACGCCAATGTGATTGCCAGCCAGCTCACGCTCGCCTTTGCCGACCAGGCCTATGACGATATGGACAGGCTGAAGAACGAGGGCGACATCGCCGCGTTGAAGGAGCTGGTGCGGCAATTGATCGACATTTCCCAACGCATGATGTGAGGTGACATGACGCCAGCCGAGATCGCTCCGAAGGACCGCCTGATCGTAGCGCTCGACCTGCCCAGCGTTGACGCCGCGGAGGCGATGATCGCAAGGCTCGGCGACAGCGTCACCTTCTACAAGATCGGTTATCAGCTCGCTTATGCCGGCGGCCTGCCGCTGATCGGCAAGCTCGCCGACAAGGGCAAGAAGGTGTTCGCCGATCTCAAGATGCACGACATCGGCAACACCGTCACGCGTGGTGTGGAGAGCGTGGCCAGGCTGGGCGCGACTTTCCTCACCGTGCACGCCTATCCGCAGACCATGAAGGGCGCGGTCGAAGGCCGCGGCAGCGCGAGCCTGAAGATTCTCGCCGTCACGGTGCTGACGTCCTACAACGACGACGATCTGCACGCGGCCGGCTATCGGCTCAGCGTCGCCGAGCTGGTCGAAGCGCGCGCGCAGCAGGCGCAGGTGCTCGGCGTCGACGGGCTGGTGTCATCGCCCGAGGAGGTCGGCGCCTTGCGCAAGATCGTCGGCCACCAGATGCATCTCGTCACCCCAGGCATCCGGCCGGCGGGTTCTGCGAGCGGCGACCAGAAACGCATCATGACGCCGGGCCGCGCAATTGCCGCGGGCGCCGATTATCTCGTCGTCGGACGGCCGGTGGTGGAAGCCGCCGACCCCAAGGCGATCGCTGAAGCCATCCAGGCCGAGATCGCGCAGGCGCTCGGCGCATGATTCGGAAAAACCGCGCAGCGGTTTCATGCTTAGATAGAGACCGACAAACAGGGAGAAGAACAATGGCAAAGGGCTACTGGATCGGGCGCGTGGATGTGAGCAGTGACGAGGGCTACAAGCCTTATGCCGTCGCCAACGGTCCGATCTTCAAGAAATGGGGTGGCCGCTTCGTCGTCCGCGCCGGCAAATTCACCACCGTCGAAGGCGCCAGCCGCTCGCGCAACGTCGTGATTGAATTTCCGGACTACGAGACCGCGATCGCCTGCTACAACTCGCCGGAATACCAAGCCAACATCAAGGTGCGCCAGCCGCACTCCATCGCCGACCTCATCATCATCGAGGGCTATGACGGCCCGCAGCCATGAAGACGGATCGTCGCGAGAGCCTATCCTGGATTGACGCGAGCATCATCCGGCTCTAGCGGACAGCACGCGCGTGCGATCATCGCACGCGATCAGGAGAGCGTCGCGGACATCTCCGCTCGCACTCACGTCGACATCAAGTTGCATCACCTTGACGGACTCATTCGCTTGAACGCCTGAGGGTCGTTCGCGCCTGAGACGAAGACCGTGGCCGTCATTGGGTCCACCAGCTTGCCGTATTCTTTTGTCCCCAAATGGGGATTGCTGGATCGCTCTCGTTTCATCCAAGGTTGCTTGATCGGAGCCCACATCGATCGGTGATGGGCATCAAGCCAACCCGAAATCTGCGACGTCCGTGACGGGCCGCAAGGCGACCCGCATCGCGCATTTCCATGCAAAGGGAGTGAAGATCATGGCACTGATCATCGGAACAGCAGGCGACGATGTGTTGCCTGGCACGAATGTAGACGATCAGATCTTTGGCCTTCAAGGCAACGACACCATTACTGGCCTGGACGGCAATGATGACGTAAGCGGCGGCGCGGGCAATGATTCCATCGATGGCGGTGCCGGCAACGACATCCTTGATGGAAATGCCGGTATCGATACGATCACCGGTGGCGCCGGCGACGACACGATCAACGGCGGCGCGGGCGACGACACGCTGAACGGAAATGCCGGCGCCGACATCGTCCATGGCGACCAAGGCAACGACACCATCGATGGCGGAAACGGCGCTGACCAGCTCTTTGGTGACGCCGGCGACGACAGCATCCACGGCGGCGACGGCAATGATGACATTCATGGCGGTGCGGGTGCCGACACCCTGTGGGGCGACGCCGGCGACGATACGTTGAGCGGCGACGCCGGCAATGACGTCTTGAATGGCGGCGACGGTAACGACCTACTCAACGGTGGATTCGGAGATGACACTCTGAATGGCGATGCCGGCAACGACACGCTGAACGGCGGACTTGGCAATGACGTGCTGAACGGCGGTACCGGTGACGACATCCTGAACGGCGGTTTGGGCGCCGATACGCTCGACGGTGGCGATGGCAACGACACCATGCACGGCGACGCGGGCGACGACATCATGGACGGCGGCGCCGGTAACGATACGATGTTCGGCGATGCCGGAGACGACGAGATGGCCGGCGGCGCGGGCAACGATGCCATGAGCGGCGGCGCCGGTGATGACGAAATGAGCGGCGGAACCGGCAACGACACGCTCGACGGCGACGCCGGAGATGACACGCTCGATGGCGGCGACGGCACCGATGTCCTGAACGGCGGGGCTGGGGCTGACATCCTGTCGGGCGGCGCCGGCAATGACACCCTGAACGGCGGTAACGGCGATGACGAGTTGTCCGGCGGCAATGGCGCCGACGTCCTCAACGGTGGACTCGGCGATGATGTGCTGACGGGCGGTGCTGGTACCGATACGCACAATTTCGGCGACAACACAGCTACGAACTTCGGCAACGATGAAGTCACCGATCTCAGCTTTGCCGATGGCGATGCCGTTGTTGTCGACGCTCCGCCAGGCTTTGACCCGGCTACAGTGGTAGTGGACGACGACGGCACCAACACCGTGCTGGATTTCGGCTTCGGCGCCATCCAGCTCGATGGCATCACGGGCGGCGCGACACCGTTCGAGTCGATCGCCGAAATCAACACTGCCGCCGGTTATACGGCCGTTGACGTTGTCTAGTCCCGACTAGTAGCGGGGCGGCTGTCAGGCCGCCCCGCCCTCATTTCAGTCAGTGATAGTGCCGGCAAGTTATGTATTCGCGTAACCGTGGTGTGATCCCAGCATCTGGTCAGAGATTGCTGGTGGCCTTGATTCCGGGACGATTCGCATTGGTGTGGATCGTCTGTTTCAGCGTGTCCGTAAACCTGCTGCTGCTGGTCGTACCTTTCTTTTCCATCGAAGTGTTCGACCGCGTGCTCAGCAGCGGAAGCGTCGAGACGCTTGTCGGCCTCACCGTCATCGCCGTCGGCGCTCTCGCCTTCAGCGCCGCCTTCGACACGTTTCGTAACCGCCTGTTGAGCCGGTTCGCGGTCGGGTTCGAGCACTGCCTCGCTCCGATCATCCTTGAAGGCAGCATCACCGGCGCGGCGCCGGGCGACGGCCGGCAGCACGATCTGGTCAAGCTTCGCGAGTTGAGAACTTTCCTGTCGAGCGGAACGGTCACATCGCTGATAGATGCTCCATTCCTCCCGGTGTTCATTCTCATCCTGTTCTTCCTGCACCCCTGGTATGGCGTCATAGCCCTGATCGGGGTGGGGGTCCTGCTGGCGATGGGTGTCGCAAGCCACTGGATCGCGCGCGGGGAAATTGCGCAGGCTTCGCAGGCCGCGTTGAAGACGCAGGCCTTGCTCGATGGAATCGTCCGGCACTCCAGCGTGGTGCGGGCGATGGGCTGGACCCGGGGCGCCATCCGCGCGTTCATGAGCCTCAATGACGAAGCCCTGGCTCCGGTGGTGCGGGCCAGCGAACGCATCTACACGATCAGCGCCGCCGCGCGAATGGTCAGGACCATTCTGCAGATTGCCGCGATCGGATGCGGTGCCTGGCTCGTGCTCCAGAACGAGGTGCTGTCCGGCAGTCTGATCGCGAGCTCGATCCTGATAGCGCGCACATTGCAGCCCATGGAAGGATTGGTCTCGGCCTGGCGCGCGCTGGCATCTGCGCAGGACGCCTGGACGCAGGTCTGCAACGCCGCGATGCCGGTGCTTGCGCGTCCGCGGAAGACGTTGCTTCCGCCGCCAGCCGGCATGCTCAAGGTCGAACGGGTGACATTCCGGATTGGCGGGACGCAGCGTCCCATCCTCGCGGGCATATCATTTCAATGCCGGCCGTCCGAGCTTGTCGTCGTGATCGGGCCGACCGGCGCCGGAAAATCCACATTGCTGCGCTTGATGGCAGGCCTCGATCGGCCGACCAGCGGTACGATCCGGTTGGACCACGCAGCACTCCATACCTGGGATCCCGACCAGCTTGGGCAATTCGTCGGCTATCTCCCCCAGGACGTGCAGCTCCTGGATGGAACGGTGGCCGAAGCCATTGCCGGGTTCGACGAATACGCACGGGACGAGGCCATCGTCGCCGCGGCCATGCTCGCGCAGGCGCATGAGATGATCCTGTCCCTTCCGGCCGGCTACCAGACCGAGATCGGCCGCGACGGCTGCAGGCTATCCGGTGGCCAGCGTCAGCGCATTGGTCTTGCACGCGCCTTCTTCGGCGATCGCAAATTGATCCTGCTGGATGAGCCCAATGCCAATCTCGACCCGGACGGCGAAGAAGCGTTGTGCTCCGCCATTCAATCGGCCAAAGCGCGCGGCGCGGCGTCGGTGATCGTCACCCACCGGCCGCGGCTGTTGACCATCGCCGATGCCGTGCTGCTGTTGAGGGACGGCAACCAGGTCGCCTTCGGACCGCCATATGATGTTCTTCGCGCCCAGCGGCCGGCACCGGTACCGGGTTCGCCAGGGCTCCCGCGCAATGTCGAACCTCAGAGGTTGCCAGGCAGGAGGGTCATTCCATGACGCAGACCGGTCATGCCTCCGCGATGTCCGCGCCTGTTGCAGGTCCGTCGAAGACCTGGCCGACGGAGCAACCGCGATCCGACATGCGACGGATCATCGCATGGGGCTGTGTATTGCTCGTCCTGCAATTTTGCGGCTTCGGCTTGTGGGCAACCACGGTTCCGCTCCGCGGCGCTGTCGTGGCACCAGGATTCATCAAGGTCCATTCGAAGCGCAAGGCTGTGCAACATCTGGAAGGCGGAATCATCAAATCGATCTATGTCCGGGAGAACGATCACGTCGAAGCCGGTCAACTCATTGCACGGCTCGACACCGCGCAGATCGAAGGGAGCCTTGGTTCCCTCGAAACGAAGTTCTTTGCTGATCTGGCGATGGAGGCCCGGCTGGCGGCGGAGCAGGACGCCGCGAAGTCAATCCGGTTTCCGGACGAATTGCGGGAAAGTGCGACGCGTCTCTCCGCACGTATCGCCATTCAAACCCAGGAGGCCGAATTTGCCGCGCGACTGGCCGCGATTGAGAACGAGCGCAAGGTGATCGATCAGCAGATGCTGCAAAACGCGGACACCATCCGCGGCCTGCAGAGCAACACCCAAGGGCTTGAACAGCAACTCAAGCTGTTGCGGGAAGAAATCGCCGACACGAGTTATCTCCTCGCAAAGGGCCTCGCCCGGAAACCACGTTTGCTGGCCTTGCAACGCGCCGAAGCCGAGGCCACCGGACAGGTCGATCGTAATGCCGCGTCAATCTCGGAGATGCAGGGCAAGATCGCGGAGTTGCAGGACAGACGCCGGCAGCTGGGGTTCAACCAAAATCAGGATATCGCCAAGCAGCGGCATGCGACCAGCGAGGAGATCGGCGACCTCAGACATCGAATTGCCGCGTTGCGTGCCCAGCTTGTCCGGTCTGAATTGCGTGCCCCGGAAAGTGGAAGGATCGTCGGCCTCAACAGCAGGGACCTCAATGCCGTGCTTGGACCTCGGGAAACCCTTTTGGAAATCGTTCCGATGCAAGATCGGCTTGTCATCGAGGCGACATTGAAGCCTGCCGATCGGGAAGAGGTCTATGTCGGACAGATGGCGCGTGTGCGAGTTCACGCGCTGAACATTCGCCGCCGGCCGATGCTTGAGGGAAGGGTGGTCGGCGTTGCGGCAGACGCACTGACCGACACCCATTCCGGTGACAGCTCCTATTTGGCCGAGGTTGAGCTGGACCCCAACGCGCCGACGGCCTCCTACATCTCCACATTGATGCCTGGAATGCCTGTCGAGATATTTGTCGAGACGGGGGAACGAACCTTTGCGGAATATCTTTTGCAGCCGATGACGTTACGGATCAACCGTGCGTTCAGGGAGAATTAAGCGCTGGTAAGGGGTGGGCCGGCCTATGAGGGAGGCGACCGTGCATGAGTGCAGTAAGGCACTACCTTCCGCACAGGATGATTTTCGTTCCGATTGCGTCGAGCGCGCCTCGAAGCAAGGCAATGACGGATGCGGTCCGTCTGGGTCTTGTCCGGAGCCACGCCCGCAACAGGCCGCAATGGAATATTTCGCGAAGGCCATGGCGGAATTGCTCGGCTGCCGGAGCTGCTACGTAGCCATGCTATCCGCCTCCGGGCTGGAAGAAGCCAGGATCGGAGATGCTCCTGCCGATCCGTCATGCGCGGCGATGGTTGAGCGATTTGCGCGCAAGGGTACGGCCGAGGACGTCGCCTCGCTCGAGCCGATCAATTCCCGGACCTCCTTCGTCCGCAAGTTGATCGGCGCGGAACCCCCGGTAAAGAGTCATTCGGTCATCGGCAGGTTTGCTTCCGATGAGCGAACCACGGTCGTATTCGTGGCCGGATGGCGACCGGCCGCACTTGCGGCATCGGAGATTCCCGGCTTGGCGCATACCGTGCGCCCGTTATGGAAGGCTGCTCATTCACTTGCCCGGCAAGCGCCGGGGCAGGTCGATGCGCAACTCTGGCTCGAAGAGCTGACCTTTCCCGCCATCGTCGTGGACCAGGGCCTGCACATTTACGCAGTCAATCGTGGTGGACGCGTGCTGCTTGCCAAGCGCGAGCTGCTCAGGATGGAAGGAGGCAGGCTCGCTGGCTCATGCGCTTCCGTGACCGAGAGCTTGCGGGGGGCAATCGGGAAAGTGCTCATCGAGAGCGGGACTCATGGATGGTTCAACACTACGGTACCGCTTTCGACGGATCGTCAGCAATTCGCCTTCGCCAAGATCGGCGCTGTTCCAACGCATGACAAGCTGGGACAGGCCCTCATCGTCGTGCCGCAATTCGATGACGTGCAGGGCGCGCACTGCATCGCATCTGCCTTCGGCTTGAACTGGGCTGAGGAAAGAATCGTCGCCCGGATTCTTCAATTCCAGTGCCCTCGCGATATTGGAGCCGAGCTTGGGCTGACCGAGGCAACGGTGCGAACCTACACCAAGAGGATCATGCTCAAACTGGGGATCAACCGACAGTCGGAGTTCTTTCTTCTGTATCATCTCACCCAATCGCCTTTTGGCGCTGGCAGGCGCGAGAACTGGGTGAGCCGGCCGGCCTCCGACGGTCGATTGGACGAAGAGGGTCCGATGAGATTGCGGACGGCTGGCAAGCATTCGCCTGACTGAGTACGGGGTTCTCCGCGATGTCGAGGCGCATGAGCTGCGCAGGTTTTCTCTACCGGGCGTTCGCTGCCCTGGCATTGGCCGGGGCCGGCTTCTCTGCCGATGCCCAGAGCATTCAATTGGCGCTTCCGATTGCCTGCGAGCCTGGCCGCACCTGCTACATCCAGAATTACACGGATCTCGATCCGTCGCGGTCGGCGCGAGATTACAAGTGCGGCACGCTGACTTATGACGACCACAACGGCACTGACTTTCGTCTGCCCTCACTGGCAGTGCAAAAGGCCGGCGTGGACGTGCGCGCAGCGGCGGGCGGCCGCATTCTTCGTACACGCAATGACGCGCCGGACGGCGCTTTCACAAGGTCGGGACGCGAAGCGGTGCGCGAGGCCGAATGTGGCAATGGCGTCGTCATCGAACATCCGGAGCAGTGGGAAACCCAGTACTGCCACCTCGCCGCCGGCAGTGTGTTGGTCAAGCCTGGAGACAAGGTCGACCTAGGACAGCCGCTCGGCCGTGTCGGACTCTCCGGCCTCACGGAGTATCCTCACCTGCATTTCACCGTGAGGCACAATGGCGCGGTGGTCGATCCCTTTGCGTACGGCGTTCGTCCCGAGTCTTGCGAGGGCGGTCAATCGCTCTGGCTTGCTGCCCTCCGCCCGAAACTCGAGTACCAGGAACGAGCCATCCTCAATGCGGGCTTTACGACGGGGCCGGTCACGATGGAACTCATCGAGGACGGCAGTGCCGAGAGCCAAAAGCCGTCCGCCGGTTCGATGGCGATCGTCGCGTTCGTGCGGGCCATCGGGCTGAAGGCAGGCGATGCGCAATGGCTGGTCATCAAGGATCCCCTCGACAACGTCATCGCGGAAAATCGGTCTGCACCACTTCAGGCCAACAAGGCGCAATTCATGCTCTTCGCGGGGAAGAAGCGGCCTCCCGGGGGGTGGGAACGCGGCTCCTACAAGGCGACCTATGTTGTCGAGCGCGATGGTCAGATCGTGCTCAGGAAAGACCTGGAGCTCATGCTCTAGCGTTGCACCTGTGCGCGGGGAGACCCGCGCCACGGGCCTTTTGAAGGCCTGATCGGTTGCCGGAACGGCCCGCTCCCGCTATAGGGCGTGGAGAGGGTGAACCATGTCCGATATGCGTTTGATTGTTGCTGGGGCAGGCGGCCGGATGGGCCGGGCGCTGGCACGAGCGATTGCCGACACCGAAGGCGCGGTGCTGGCGGGAGCCCTGGAGGCGCCCGGCTCGGAGCTGCTCGGCAAGGATGCCGGCGTACTCGCGGGCCTGCCGGCCAACGGCGTCAAACTCTCGGCCGACCTCTGGGCGATGTCGAAGGACGCCGACGGCATCCTGGATTTCACCGTGCCGGCCGCGACCATCGCCAATGTCGCGATCGCGGCCGAGCGCGGCATCGTGCACGTCATCGGCACCACCGGACTGTCGGCCTCCGACAACGCCGTGATCAAGAGCGTCACCAACCGTGCGGTCGTGGTGCAGTCGGGCAATATGAGCCTGGGCGTCAATCTGCTCGCCGCGGTGGTCAAGCGCGTCGCCAAGGCACTCGACGAGAGCTTCGACATCGAGGTCGTGGAAACCCACCACCGCATGAAGATCGATGCGCCCTCGGGCACTGCGCTGATGCTGGGCCAGGCCGCTGCCGCCGGCCGCGGCATCTCGCTCGATGAGCATTCGGATCGCGGCCGCGACGGCATCACCGGCGCGCGCAAGCCGGGCGACATCGGCTTTGCCTCCTTGCGCGGCGGCACCGTCGCCGGCGAGCACAGCGTGACCTTCCTCGGTCCGTTCGAACGCCTGACGCTGTCGCATCTCGCCGAAGACCGCATGCTGTTCGCACATGGCGCGCTCAAGGCGGCGCTGTGGGCGCATGGCAAGAAGCCGGGGCACTACTCCATGGCCGACGTGCTCGGTCTCGCAGACATCTGAGCGAGCCGGAGCATGAACCGGACCCGAAGGGCCGCGTCAGCGCAAGATGTGAAGCGGCTTTCCGCCAAGATCATTCCTCAACAATAACCTGAATGGAAAGCAGTCAATGAGCGAACGTCTCCTCGTGCTCGTGCGCCACGGTCAGAGCGAGTGGAATCTGAAGAACCTGTTCACGGGCTGGAAGGATCCTGATCTCACCGAGCTCGGCGTGAAGGAAGCCACGGAAGCCGGCCGCAAGCTGAAGGCGCAGGGCCTCGTGTTCGACGTCGCCTACACCTCGGTCTTGACGCGCGCGCAGCACACGCTCGATCTCATTCTCGGCGAGCTCGACCAGAAGGGCCTGCCGACCTCCAAAGACATCGCGCTGAACGAGCGCGACTATGGCGATCTCTCCGGCCTCAACAAGGACGACGCCCGCAAGAAATGGGGCGAGGACCAGGTGCTGATCTGGCGCCGCTCCTACGATGTGCCGCCGCCCGGCGGCGAAAGCCTGAAGGACACGCTGGCGCGCGCGCTGCCCTACTACGTGCAGGAGATCCTGCCCGGCGTGCTCAACGGCAAGCGCACGCTGGTCGCCGCCCACGGCAACTCGCTGCGCGCGCTGATCATGGTGCTGGAAAAGCTCTCGCCCGAAGGCATTTTGAAGCGCGAGCTCGCGACCGGTGTGCCGATCATCTACCGGCTCAACGCGGATTCGACGGTGGCCTCGAAGCTGGATCTGGCGGGCTGAGCTTCGCCACAAGCGCGGAGTCGTAGGGTCGGCAAAGCGTAGCGTGCCCACCATGTGTCAGCGATCGCGGAAGAATGGTGGGTACGGCGCTATGCGCCTTTGCCCACCCTACGGAAGCGGGGCCTACTGCATCCCCAGCTGCCCGGCCTCCCAGCCCAGCATCGCCTGCTTGCGGGTGATGCCCCAGTGATAGCCGGTGAGCGTGCCGCTCTTGCCGAGCGCGCGGTGGCAGGGCACGACGAACGAGACCGGGTTCTTGCCGACCGCAGCGCCGACGGCGCGTGAGGCCTTCGGGCTGTTGATGTTGCAGGCGATGTCGGAATAGGACACCGCGCGACCCATCGGGATCTTCAGCAGCGTCTCCCACACCCGTACCTCGAAATCGGTGCCGATCATCACCACGCGCAACGGCTGATCCGGCCGCCACAGCTTCGTGTCGAAGATGCGCTGTGCGAGCGGCGCGGTGCCTTCGTGATCCTCGACGTAAGTTGCGTTGCGCCATCGCCGCGTCATGTCGGCGAGCGCGACCTTCTCCTCACCGGGATCGGCGAACGCAAGGCCTGACAGGCCGCGGTCGGTGGCGATCACGATCGCCGTGCCGAAGGGCGAGGGATGGAAGCCGTAGCGCAGCGTCAGGCCCGCGCCGCCGTTCTTCCATTCGCCGGGCGACATCGCTTCATGGGTGACGAAGAGATCGTGCAGCCGGCCCGGTCCTGAAAGACCTGAGTCGAGCGCGGCATCGAGAATGCTCGCGGAATCTCGCAACAGTCCCTTGGCGTGATCGAGCGTCAGCGCCTGCATGAACGCCTTCGGCGTGATCGAGGCCCAGCGGCGGAACAGATGGTGCAGCTCATCCGGCGTGACGCCCGCCGCATCCGCCATCGCTTCGATGGCCGGCTGGGTGCGCCAGTTCTCCGAGATGAACGCGATCGCCCGGCGCACGGAATCATAATCGCGCAACGCGGCGTTCTGGGAGCCTGGCTTGGCCAGGCGCTGGTCATTTATGGCGAGTGTCATCATGACTGGAAATGTAGGCGTGGCGCCGGGCCGAAACCACCCGATTTCCGATCCGGACTCAGGAGACCGGGTTGTAGGTCGGGCCGCGCTTGGCGGCGTTCAGGGCCTCAACCAAGCCTTTGTAAAAACTTGCCTTTTCGTCCGGGCCCAGGAAGCGGGCGATCTGGATCTGGTGGCCGCGCGAGATCAGATAGAGATGCTCGATGCCAAAATCCTCGTCGACCTCCATGTCGAGGCGGACCCAGAGCGGATTGAACGTCCATTCGGCGACCTGGCCGCGATGACTGACGCGCCGCACCCGCAGCTCGGACGTCGTGACCGAAATCTCCTCGCGCGCCCGCGCGCTGCGGAAATTGGCCTTGAAGGCCCACCAGATCACCAGCACGTCGAGGCCGAAGAAGCCGAACACCGGCCACGCACCCATCATCAGGAAGGCGAGGCCGGTGGCAAAGCTCACCACGCTCAGGAACAGCATCACGGCGAGGAAGCCGGTGCGGTTCAGCGAGCGGTGCGGCGTCAAGAGCGCGGAGAAGATCTGAGGGTCCGTCTCGCTTTCAGATCGCCCGCGCTCAATTTCGTTGCCTGTGCTCATCGTCCCTCAGTATATCCGGATCATGGCGAAAATCACCCGCAAGCCGGCCCCGCGCAAAGCGTCCGTGCCGAAGAAAAAGGCAAAGGCGATAGTTGCGAAGCCGAAGGCTCCCGCCAGGAAATCGCTCAAGGCCGCAAGACCCAATTCTACCAAACCTTGGACGCCGGCCGAGATCCACGAGGTCTTCAGCCGTCTCCGCAAGGCCAATCCGGAGCCGAAAGGCGAGCTCGAGCACGTCAATCCCTTCACGCTGCTGGTCGCCGTGGTGCTGTCGGCGCAGGCCACCGATGCCGGGGTCAACAAGGCGACACGCGCATTGTTCGAGATCGCCGACACGCCGCAGAAGATGCTCGACCTCGGCGAAGAACGCTTGCGCGAATACATCAAGACCATCGGCCTTTATCGCACCAAGGCGAAGAACGTCATTGCGCTCTCGGCAAAAGTGCTCAGCGATTTCGGCGGCGAGGTGCCGCGCACGCGAGCCGAGATCGAGTCGCTGCCCGGCGCCGGGCGCAAGACCGCCAACGTCGTGCTCAACATGGCCTTCGGCGAGCACACCATGGCGGTGGACACGCATGTGTTTCGCGTCGGCAACCGCACCGGGATGGCGCCCGGCAAGACGCCGCTCGAAGTCGAGCTTGGTCTCGAAAAGGTGATCCCGGCCGAGTTCATGTTGCACGCCCATCATTGGCTGATTCTGCATGGCCGCTATACTTGCCTCGCGCGCAAGCCGCGCTGCGAGGTTTGCCTGATCAACGATCTCTGCCGATGGCCGGAGAAGACGGTCTGAGGTGGCGCCGTCGTTTCGGGGGCGATGTGAAGCAAGCCGGTTTTGGGGACATGTTGTGAGTCAGCAAGAACAAATCTCATCGCCATCGCCGGCGCCACCGCCGGCCGCGGCACCGGCTCCGCCGCCGAAGCCGACGCAGCGGCCGGCGAGCTCGCTCTGGAGCCGGCTCGCGATCCCCCTGTTCGCCGTGATCGTCGCGCTCGCCTTCGTGGCACTGGCGACGCTCCGCTTCGACGAATGGGTCGGCAACGCCGTGGTCCAGACCACCAACGACGCCTATGTGCGCGCCGACCTGACGCGGCTTGCAAGCCGCGTCTCCGGCGAAGTGCTGACCGTCGGGGTCTCCGACTTCCAGCGCGTCAAGGCCGGCGATCTCCTGATCCAGATCGATCCCGCCGACTACCAGGCCCAGGTCGCGCAGTCCGAGGCCGCTGTCGCCGCCGCGCAGGCCGTGCTCGACAATCTGAGCAACCAGGTCGAGCTGCAATATGCGACCATCGCGCAGGCGCAGGCCGCGCAGCTGTCAGCGGAAGCGTTGGAGGTCGAGGCCCGGCAGGAGCAGGATCGCCAGAAATCCCTGACGCAGACGGAAGCCGGCACGCGGCAGCGGCTGGAACAGGCCGTCGCGGGCTACGCGAAGGCGCAGGCCGACGTGCGCGCCAGTCGCGCCGTCATCGCCGCGCAGCAGCATCAACTCGAAGTTCTGCAGGGCACCAAGAAGCAGCGCGCCGCCGATGTCGCGGCGGCCAAGGCGACGCTGGCGAGCGCGAAGCTGAAGCTCGGCTATACCAGGATCACCGCGCCGTTCGACGGCGTCGTCGGCGAACGCCAGGTGCAGCCCGGCGACTACGTCAACATCGGCACCAACCTCATCAATGTGGTGCCGCTGCCGAAGGTCTACGTGATCGCGAATTACAAGGAGACCCAGCTCACGCATGTCGCGCCGGGCCAGCCGGTCGAGATCACCGTCGATGGCTTCCCGCGCGAGAAGCTGCGCGGCAAGGTCGAGCGCATTGCCCCCGCGACCGGCGCGCAGGTGGCCCTGCTGCCGCCGGACAATGCGACCGGCAATTTCACCAAAGTCGTGCAGCGCATTCCCGTGCGCATCCAGTTCGACGACAACCAGCCGCTGCTGGCGCGGCTGGTGCCGGGCATGTCGGTCGTCACCAGCATCGACACGAAGGCCGCGAATGGCGGAAAATGACGATGCCGGTCGCGGGCCTCTCTCGCGCGGCGGCATCGCGCCACAGCCCTTGTTTGCCGTGGCGGCGGTGCTGCTCGGCTCGTTCCTCGCCAATTTCGACAGCCGGCTGACCACGGTCGGCCTGCCGGACCTGCGCGGTGCGTTCTCGCTCTCGTTCGACGAGGGCGCCTGGCTTTCGACCGCCGGCATCGGCTCGCAGATCCTGATTGCGCCAGCGGTGGCGTGGCTCGCGACGGTGTTCGGCCTGCGCCGCGTGCTCGGCATTCCGAGCCTCATCTACGCCGCGGTGTCGCTGATCATTCCCTTCGTGCACGATTATCCGACGCTGCTCACGCTCAGCGTCGTGCACGGCCTGCTGCTCGGCACCTTCGTGCCTGCGACGCTCATGATCGTGCTACGAAACCTGCCGATCCGATGGTGGGTGCCGGCGATCTCGCTCTATTCGATCCGGGTCGGCTTTGCGCTGGATACGTCGAGCTCCCTGGTCGGCTTCTATGTCGACCATCTCGGCTGGCAATGGATGTATTGGCAGGGCGTCGTGGTCGCGCCGCTGATGGGTCTGATGGTTTATCTGGGCACGCCGAGCGAGCCGGTGAACCGCACGCTGCTGCGCGAGGCCGATTGGGGCGGCATGCTGCTGCTCGGCGCTTCGGTCTCGATGATCTATGCTGGCCTCGACCAGGGCAATCGGCTGGACTGGCTGGGCTCGGGGACGGTGATGGCGCTGCTCGTCAGCGGTGTGGTGCTGTTCGCAGGCTTCCTCGTCAACGAGTCGCTGGTGCGACAGCCCTGGGCACATGTGAACGTGCTGTTCTCGCGCAATGTCGGGTTGGGGCTGGTCTTGATCCTGCTCTACACGCTGACCAGCCTCTCCAACTCGTCGCTGGTGCCGAACTTCCTCGGCAATGTCGTTCTGCTCCGGCCGGAGCAGAGCGGGATGCTGCTGCTCACCTATGGCGCGCTGCCGATGTTCGTGCTGGTGCCGATCTCGATCTGGCTGCTGCGGCATTTCGATACGCGGCTCGTCGTGGTGCTGGGTTTTGCCTGCTTTGCCGCGGCCAATCTCTGGGGCACGCAGCTCAGCCATGTCTGGGCGCGCGAGGATTTTGTCGGCATCGTGCTGCTCCAGGCGATCGGGCAGTCGCTGCTCCTGCTGCCGATCATCATCACGCTGCTGTCGAACGCCGATCCGAGCCGCGCCACCTCCTTTGCCGCCTACATCCAGATCATGCGGCTCGGCGGCGCGGAGATCGGCATCGCGCTGATGGGAACGTGGCTGCGCGTGCGCGAGCAGGTCCATTCCTTCTATCTCGGCCAGGACCTTGTGGTCGGCAATGCCGACGTGGTGGGTAGGCTCAAGCAGCTCGCCGATTACTTCGCGGCCCATGGCACCGGCATGGCGCAGGCTCGCGCGGTCGGCACGCTCGCGGGCCTGGTGCAGCGCGAGGCCAATGTGCTCGCCTATATCGACGGCTTCTGGCTGTGCTTCTGGCTAGCGATGGTCGCGCTCGGCGTCGTCGCGCTGATCACCCGGGCGCCACCGGGCCCGTTCACGCCGGCGCCGTTCGGTTTCGCCAAGATGCTGCTGCGCAAATGCGGGGTGCAAGTGAACTGAGAGGCCTCACCGCATCTGCCGCGCCGGCTCGATCAGCTCGGGCCGCGGCCCCGACAGGCGCTTGTGCATGTGGACCATGAACGCCATGCCGAAGATCGGCGTCGCCAGATTGACGATCGGGATCGAGACGAAGGCCGCAATGAAAAGGCCGGCGGTGAAGATGGTCGCGGCGTTGTCGCGCCGCATCGCCCTGGCCTCCTCCGGCGAACGGAAGCGCATCGCGGCGAGCTCGAAATATTCGCGCCCGAGCAGCCAGGCGGCGGCGACGAAGAAGATCAGGAATCCGGCACCGGCGAACAGGACCAGCGGCAACGCCACCAGATAGACCACGATCGTCAGCAGCGCGGTCTTGACGCCCTCGTAGATCGCCTGGCTGAACGGCAGCGCAGCGCCCGGCCGCTCGGCGGGATAGTGCTCGCGCTCGACGATGTCGGCGACGTCGTCGACGAACAGGCTCGCCACCAGCGAGGTGATCGCAGGCATCAGGAACACGCCGCCGAACACGACGCCGAGGCCCGCCGTGATCGAGACGATCCAGGCGAGGACCTCGAGCGAGGAATGCCAGCTCGGCCCGAGCAGGCCTTCCAGCCAGACCTCGCCATAGGTCGCAAACCAGCTCAGCAGCCGCTGCAAGCCGATCGCCAGCACGATGATCAGGACCAGTGCAAGCCCGATCGATCGCCACAGGATCGAGCGCATCGGCGGCGAGATCAATTGCGACAGCGCCTTTACGGCGGCATCGAGCATCGGAGTACCTCTCAGCAAAACTACCCGCGAGAGGTAGACATGCGCGGAAGGTTCGACAAGAGGCCGAGCTTTCCGGGACAGATTGCCGCGCCTGGAGCTTGGGTTCTGAGTGAATCAGAACGGAAGCTCAAGGCGCTTGTTTTGACGCGTTTTCTTCGCGCGAGCCGGCAGCCACTTCGCTTGAAGACGCTCTAGCTCACCCTGATGACGAGGGCATAGTTCTGCGGCGCGACGGCGATGGAATGAGCGATGACCGATATCACCGCTTCGCCGGCCGGCAGATTCGCGAAGATGACCTGCTCGACATTGTTCCTGCGGTCGAAGTCCTTCGAGCCGGCCGGCATGTTGCCATGGCGTTCCTGCTTGTTGGCCACCACGACGAGATCGAGGTCGCTTTGCAGGCCTTCGCCGGGCGGATCGGTCCAGACCAGCGTGACCTTCAGGCGGCTGCTTCCCGCCGGTATCGTGACCGTGCGGTCTTCGCGTTCGCCTGCGTCGAGCTTCTTCTTCTCGTCGAAGAACTGCAAGGCTTCCTTCGCAGCAAGGGGGCCGACCACGGCCTGGACGTCGACTCGGCCGAAACCCTGACTGTTGTTTGCGACAGAGCCCGCCTCCGAGGGAATGTATTGGCCAGCAATGCTACGAGCTCCGTTGATGATGAGTGCCTTCAGCAGTGCGGCGCTCGGCGACTTCAGCCCGTGGCTCTTCCTCAGGAACGACCGGACCACCGCGACGCATCCGGCCACCAGCGGCGTGGCCATGCTGGTACCGCCTTCGAACATGTAGAGCGGGTCCTTCGAGAGCTTCCATCCCTTCGATTTCGTGACGCGGGAGCGCGTTGACAGGATGAAAGATCCTGGCGCCACGACGTCGGGCTTGATGCGATCGTCGTTGGTGGGTCCCCGGCTGCTGAACGCCACCATCCCTTCGGGATCGTTGGCGACGGGATCGGGGTTGATGGGAATGGCCGGAAAATCGCGTGGCCAGGCCTCTCCGTAGGTCATGGGCTCGTTGGGGCGATTGTTCTCGCATGCGCCGATGGTGAGGCAGTTCTTGGCCGTACCAGGCGGCGTCACGGAGTTGGGGTCGACCTGGCCATTGCCATCCTTGTCGCTGCCTTCATTTCCCGCGGCAAAGCAGATCAGCATGTCGCGATGCGCGTAGACGAACGTGTCGAGCTCGTTGGCCTGGGAGTCATACACGCCGAAATTTCCGACGCTGCCCCAGGAGTTGGAATGAATTCGTGCCTTGTCCGTCTTATAGGGCGGGCCGAACAGCGCATCGAGGCTGTCGGGCAGGCCGCCGAGATTGCCGCCGCTGTCGAGCACGGATTGCAGAACCAGCTTGGCGCCGGGAGCCGTGCCGCGGATCGGGCCGTCGCTTTTCGATACGCCGTCGCCGAGGGCAGAACCCGCGACATGAGTGCCGTGACCATCAGGATCGTCTTTGCGCCCGGGCCGCCCGAGCGCGTAGAGCTTCTTGACGCGCCCCTTGAAGGCCGGGTGCGTGTTCGTGGTCGATCCCTTGTCGAAGCCGGTATCGGCGATCGCGATGATCTCGCCCGCGCCTTCGCCGCCGTTGCTCGGCGTCGCCGCGGGAACGCGAAGAATGCCCCGCGCGATGTTGTTGAGCAGCTTGCGCGGAAAGACCTTCTCGACGCTGCGTACCTCGTCGAGCGCCGCGACGTCGGCAAGACGGCGCATCTTCAGCGTCACACGCACCTTGGCCGTGCCCGGAACGACGTCGTCGAGCTGCACATGCGCCGCTTCCGCGATCTTCTTTGCAGCGGCCTTCACGCCGACATTGCGGTGGAGCATGACGTCGACGGTCACGCTGGTGCGGTCGAGCGCCGCCGGCTTTGCCGCAAGCGCGCGCGCCGCAGCGACGCCTCCGGGTTGGGTGTCGAGGTTGCGCAGTGCCGGCGCGATCTTCACGATGCCCGGGTAGAGGTCTGCCCATGTCACGAACGGCAGTTTCCGCACCTTGTCGAGCCCGGCCGCCGGAAAGTGACAGATGACGGCGCTGCCCGGGACGGCTTCCAGGATCTCGGCGCCGGCCTTGGCGAGCTGCCCTCTGCGCTCGGCGTTGAGCGGCTGGTTGGTCTGCACAATGATGTAGTCGGATTCCTTCGCATTCGCATGATCCAGCGACAGCGCGGCGCGTTCCGCGTGCGGAGCCGAAGGATCGATCGTGATGCCGTTGATCGTGATCTGCGCCATGGCCGTTCCACTCTCCCTGATTGATCGTCCGTCCTTTGTCGTCTGCGCTGGCCGGATCGCTCGCTAGGGCTCCGCCGCGATGCTGGCCCAGCAGGTGATGGCGCTACAGACCGTGCTCCAGCGGCCGAACCCCTTGTAGATCTGGGCGGCGATCTGCTCCTGCTGCTGCAAGGTGCCTTCGGCCTTGATCTGCGGATCGGAGACGTTGCGGATCGCGAGCCAGCGCGGTGCCTTGTCGCCCATCTCCTGCGCGACCAGGCCAAGGATGGCATCGCCCATTTCGGAGACGTCGCCGAGCCCCTGGAGATGGAAGTGGTCGTCCGAGGTGTCGAAGCCGAAGAAGTCGGTGGTGACCACGGAGGAGGACAGGCCGCTCGGCTTCACGACGAAGATCTTCGGCGCCCTTGTATTGTCCTTCGGCAATTGCCCGGCATTGGCCTTGAACAGCGTCTTGGCCTGCGCGAATTTCTTCGTCACCGCGGATCTGCTGGAAAAATGCTCCTGCGCGAACGGCTGCTTCTTGAACTTCGACAGGCAGTCGAAGCGAACGATCGGGCTGACGACGACGTCGCCGACCTCGAATTCCTTGCCGATGCCGCCGGCCGTGCCCGTGGTGATGACGAGCGTCGGCTGCACCTCGGTGATGATCTGGCGCCAGACGTCGATGTTCGGCAGTTGCGGGCCGTCCTGCGACATGTGCGAATCGGATTTGAAGATCACGACCTTCTTCTTGCCGATCGTGGTGGTCCAGTAGGTGCCGAGCCGTTTCAGCTGCTTGGCCGGACACCCGTTGCGCATCTTCTTGGAGATGGCCGCGTAATTGTGCGTGTAGGGTAGGTAATCATTGCGGGAGTCCTTGCCCGGCGTCAGCACGCGGCTGAGGGCGTGCCCTTCGTCGACGGTCCAGGTCACGACCAGCACGTCGGCGCGCGGCAGCGGTCCCTTGCCGTTGCCTTTCGGCTTCGGCCCGGTTTGCGGCGCCAGCCCTTTCGGCCAGGCAATGTCGGTGAAGCGCGACAGCCCGGTCGAGGTCGAGAAGGCCATGAACTCGCGGCCCTCGCTCGATTCGGAATCGAAATCGATGATCTCGCGCCGAAAGTCCTCGGTCGTGACCTTCGCGGATTTCTTCACCGCGCCCTTGGCCACGCGTTTCACCGCGAAGGTGTCGGGCGGGGGTGGCGTCGTGATCGGATCGAAACCGAGATTTCTCTCAACCCATTTGCGGTCAGCACGCATCGCATTGTCTCCGCCAAATTGATTTCCAGACGTCTGATTTCGACAAACGCCTTCCGTTGGTCGGCCAGACAAGCCAACGGTTGCAATTTTAAATCGAAATCCTTGTCGTCGAATGGTCGTGAATATTGACCGATTCCGTGCCGATCTGAGCCAGTCGGATGTTGCCCCTGCCAAACAAGAGGTTTTCTGAAAAAATATCGCTCAAATGCCTGAACCAATTTGGGTTTGAGATTACACCTATAGTTGAGGTGCGACAATCTGCCTTCCAATCACAAACGGAGGAAGTCATGGCAAGCTCGACCACGCGCGTGACGCTGGCGAACAGCGCACGGAAATTGCCGAAGGGGGCCAAGCTCGTCGGCGCGGCCGATCCCAAGCAGGAAATCGAGATCAGCGTCCGCCTGCGCGCGAAGCGTGCCGACGATGAGCAGGTGATAACGCTCGGCGCGCAACCGCCGCGCGAGCGGCAGTATCTCTCGCGTGCCGAGTTCGGCGCAGAGATGGGCGCGGATACCGCCGACGTCGCCAAGATCGACGATTTCGCTCATCACCACGATCTCAACGTCAAGAGCGTGCATCTGGCGTCCCGCACCGTGAAGCTGACCGGGACGGTGAAGGCCATGAGCGCAGCCTTCGGCGTCAAGCTCAACAAGGTCAGATACGAGGGCGCGACCCATCGCATGCGTAAAGGTAGCGTGCAGATCCCGGCCGAGCTCGCAGGTATCGTGGTCGGCGTGCACGGCCTGGACAACCGGCCGGTGGCGCAACCCCACTTCCGCCGCAAGCTGCCGCAGAAGGGCGCAGCCGCACGCGCCGCGCAGGGCGGCAGCTTCTCGGTCGATCAGATCGCCCAGCTCTACAATTTCCCGGGCGGCGAGACCGGCGCCGGCCAGTGCATCGCCATCATCGAGCTCAACGACATCGACCAGAAGGGCCATCCCACGGGCGCCGGCTACAAAACGTCAGACCTGCGCACCTTCTTCAAGAAGGCGGGCATCGCGATGCCGAAGATCGCACCCGCGAGCGTCGACGGCGGCGCCAACAAGCCCGGCCATTCGGACGCCGACGGCGAGGTCGTGCTCGACATCGAGGTGGCCGGTGCGATCGCGCCCGGCGCCAGGATCGTGGTCTATTTCGCGCCCAACACCACCAACGGCTTCATCGATGCGGTCAAGGCCGCCGTCCACGACACCGCGCGAAAACCTTCGGTGATCTCGATCAGCTGGGGCGGGCCGGAAGACCAGGAAGGCTCGCAGCAATTCGTCGACGGCCTGAACGAGGCGATCCGCGACGCCGCCGCGATGGGCGTCACCGTCTGCGTTGCCTCCGGCGACAATGGTTCGGCTGACATGGGTGCGGACTGGGACGGCAAGCCACATGCAGATTTCCCGGCCTCGAGCCCGTTTGCACTCGCCTGCGGCGGCACCAATCTGAAGGCGCCGAACGGCCAGATCAACGAGGTGGTCTGGAACGGCGGGCCGCAGGGCGGCGCAGGCGGCGGCGGTGTCAGCGTCGTGTTCCCGCGGCCGCAATACCAGGCCCAGGCCCATGTGCCGAAATCACCGACGCATCACAACGGCCGCGGGGTGCCCGATGTTGCCGGCGATGCCGATCCTGCGACCGGTTACCAGATCTTCCTCAACGGCGTCGGCACCACCATCGGCGGCACAAGTGCCGTGGCGCCGCTGATGGCGGGGTTGATCGCCCGCATCAACGAGGCGACGACGAAGAAATTCGGCAAGACCGTCGGCTTCATCAACCCGCTGATCTATGCCTCGCACACGCAAGGCGTGTTCCGCGACATCACGGTCGGCAATAACGACATCACCGGCGATCTGCACGGCATGTACAAGGCCGGCCCCGGCTGGGACGCCTGCTCCGGCCTCGGCGTCCCCAACGGCGAAGCGCTGCAGAATTTACTCTCGGCGTGAGGTTTGTCTCTTCCTTCTCCCCTTGTGGGAGAAGGTGGCGCGAAGCGCCGGATGAGGGGTGTGCTTCCGCGAGTTCAGAATTCGCGGAGAAATACCCCTCACCCGTCTCACCGCTGCGCGGTGAGCCACCCTCTCCCACAAGGGGAGAGGGTTAAGCGCGTGTGCGGCTCGCTCCTACTCGTGCCGGTGCCCGTGCTTGCTCGCCTTCGCCTGCTTCCCTTCACCGGTCGGGATCATCACTACGCGGCCGTAGCGGACGCCGCGTTCGGCGATGATGTGGTCGGCGAAATGCCTGACCTCGCCGGCGTCGCCGCGCAGCGCCGTCATCTCCATGCAATTGTTGTCGTCGAGATGGACATGCAGGGTGGCCAGCGCGAGCTCGTGGTGGCCGTGGAATTCCTGTACCAGGCGTTTCGAGAGATCGCGCGCGGCGTGGTCGTAGACGTAGACGAGGCCGGCGACGCAGGGGCCGGTCTGCGCGGTGTCCTCGGTGCTCTGTTGCAGGCCGGCGCGCGCGAGGTCGCGGATGATCTCGGAGCGGTTCTGGTAGCCGCGCGCTTCCGCCGCCGCGTCGATCTCCGCCAAAAGATCGTCCTCGATGGTGATCGTAATCCGCTGCATCAGGTCCTCTCCGCGCGTACCGCCCTTGTTACCTCGCCCCGCTTGCGGGGAGAGGTCGGAGTTCAAGCGTAGCTTGAATTCCGGGTGAGGGGGACTCTCCACGAGTCCAATTGTCACCGCGGTCGCGGAAGCAGCCCCTCACCCCGACCCTCTCAGTGCGAGCGAAGCTCGTCGCGGCCCCGTAAGAACGGCGCGAGGGAGCGCGCCGTCATCATCACAGCCGCGTCCCGCGCAGCCGCAGCGCATTCCCGACCACGCTCACCGAGGACAGCGCCATCGCCGCCGCGGCGATGATCGGGGACAGCAGGATGCCGAACGCCGGGTAGAGGATGCCGGCCGCGATCGGAATGCCGGCGGCGTTGTAGATGAAGGCGAAGAACAGGTTTTGGCGGATATTGCTCATGGTCGCCTGCGACAGTCTTCGCGCACGCACGATGCCGGTGAGATCACCGCTCAACAGGGTGACGCCGGCGCTCTCCATCGCCACGTCCGTGCCGGTGCCCATGGCGATGCCGACCTCGGCGGCCGCCAGTGCGGGCGCGTCGTTGACGCCGTCGCCCGCCATCGCGACGCTGCGCCCGGCCTTTTGCAGCTTCGTCACCACCGCGCTCTTCTGGTCGGGCAGAACCTCGGCCTCGACCTCGGCGATACCGAGCCGGCGCGCCACCGCTTCCGCCGTCGTGCGATTGTCGCCGGTCAGCATGATGACCTTGATGCCTTCATCGGCCAGCGCCCTCAGCGCTTCCGGGGTCGAGGCCTTGACCGGATCGGCGATCGCGAACAGGCCGGCCAGCTTGCCGTCGACGGCCATGTTGATCACGGTGGCGCCGTCCTGGCGCATCCGTTCGGCCTCGGCATCGAGCGCCGTGGTGTCGATGCCGATCGACCCCAGGTATCTTGCGTTGCCGAGCACGATGCTCCTGCCGTCGATTTTTCCGGTCGCGCCCTTGCCCGTCGGCGAGTCGAACTGTTCGACCTGAGCGAGGGTGAGTTGCTTCTCCTTCGCGGCGCGCACGATGGCGTCGGCGAGGGGATGCTCGCTGGCGCGCTCGACGCTGGCCGCAATGCGGAGGATGTCGTTCTCCGCAAAGCCGGCAGCCGGAACGATCGCGACCACCTTCGGCTTGCCCTCGGTCAGCGTGCCGGTCTTGTCGACCACCAGCGTGTCGATCTTCTCCATCCGCTCCAACGCCTCGGCGTTCTTGATCAGCACGCCGGCCTGCGCGCCGCGGCCGACGCCGACCATGATCGACATCGGGGTCGCCAGGCCGAGCGCGCAGGGGCAGGCGATGATCAGCACGCTGACGGCGGCAACGAGGCCGAAGGCAAGCCGCGGCTCCGGTCCGAACCAGGCCCAGGCGGCAAAGGCGGCGATGGCAACGGCGATCACGGTCGGCACGAACCAGCCCGCGACCTGATCGGCCAGACGCTGGATCGGCGCACGCGAGCGCTGCGCGTCCGCGACCATCTGCACGATCTGCGACAGCAGCGTCTCGCGCCCGACCTTGTCGGCGCGCATGATGAAGCCGCCCGACTGGTTGAGCGTGCCGGCAATGACCTTTGCGCCGGTCTCCTTGGTCACCGGCATGGATTCGCCGGTGACGAGGGATTCGTCGAGCGCGGAGCGTCCCTCGAGGATAATTCCGTCGACTGGCACCTTCTCGCCGGGGCGGACGCGCAAATGGTCGCCGGCGTGGAGCGCATCGATCTCGACCTCGTGCTCGCCGCCATCGGCATCGACGCGGCGCGCGGTCTTCGGCGCAAGCTGCAATAGCGCCTTGATCGCACCCGACGTCGCGTCGCGGGCGCGCAGCTCCAGCACCTGGCCGAGCAGCACCAGCACGGTGATCACAGCGGCGGGCTCGAAATAGACGGCAACGGCACCATCATGACTGCGGAAGGTCGCCGGGAAAATCTGCGGCGCGACAGTCGCGACGACGCTGTAGACATAGGCGACGCCTGTGCCCATCGCGATCAGCGTGAACATGTTGAGGTTGCGGGTGACCAGCGACTGCCAACCTCGGACGAAGAACGGCCAGCCGGCCCACAGCACGGCGGGCGTGGTGACGACGAGCTGGATCCAGTTCGACAGCGCCGGATCGATCCAGTCGTGAGGGCCGGCGAGATGGCCGCCCATCTCCAGCACCACCGCCGGTAGCGCCAGCGCGCCACCGATCCAGAACCGCCGCGTCATGTCGGCAAGCTCGGGATTGGGGCCGGTGTCCAGGCTCGCGACCTCCGGCTCCAGCGCCATGCCGCAGATCGGGCAGCTGCCGGGTCCGACCTGGCGGATCTCCGGATGCATCGGGCAGGTGTAGATCGTGCCCGCGGGCATCTCGGGTTCGGGCGCCTTCTCTCTGGCGAGATACTTTGCGGGATCGGCGGCGAATTTGGTGCGGCAGCCGGCCGAGCAGAAATGGAAGGTCTCGCCGTGATGTGTGTGGTGATGCTTCGAGGTCGCGGGATCGACCGTCATGCCGCAGACGGGATCGAGGACTGTGGTCGCGGCGGCGCCATGGTCATGCGCGTGGTGCTGGGCATGATCGCCGCGCCCGCCGCAGCAGGAGGACGCCGCGGGCTTGTCGGCTGGCGGGGCGGCCTCGGGAGCAGCCTTGGGGGTGGCCTTGGCGGAACAGCCGCATCCGGACGGTGTTTCCGACGTGTGATGGTGCCCGTTTTCGGCGTCGTTCATTGCCATGCTCCGGCCTTGCAACATATACCCTAGGGGGGTATATAGAACGCATGCGCAAGGACATCAAGGCATCCGTCGGAAAACGTCTTGGCCGGATCGAGGGTCAGGTTCGCGGCCTCTCGAAAATGGTCGAGGAGGACCGCTACTGCATCGACATCGTGACGCAGATCTCGGCCGTGCGTGCCGCGCTGCGCCGGGTCGAGGAAGAGGTTCTGAAGGATCACGTCGCCCATTGCGTCGAGCACGCGATCGCGAGCGGCGACAAGGCCGATCAGCGCGAGAAGATCGCGGAGCTGATGGCGGTGATCGGGCGGGCGGAACGGTAGGCTCTCACCATCGTCATTGCGAGGAGCGCAGCGACGAAGCAATCCAGATTGCCTCCGCCGAGGGACTCTGGATTGCTTCGCTACGCTCGCAATGACGGTGGAAAGAGCGGTGCAACGTCTCTCCCGGCCTTTGCCGGAACGACGGCAGGCGCGATGCTTACGCCGCCATCTCCTGCGCGCGCCCCCGCGCGCGGTACATCGCCAGTTCGTTCAGCAGCACAAAATGCTCGGAGCAGGTGGCGCCCATCTCCGCGGGCTGCGCGCTCACTTCTTCAGCCGGAACTTCAGTCGGCGCTTCTTCGTCAACCGTCTCAGGAACGAGCGGCGGCGCACTGAGCGTTTCTGGAAACACACTGAATGTGCCCGCTACCTCCTCGAGCGGCTTCTGCTTGTCGGCCCAGTGCAGCGCGGTGTAGTCGAAGCCGTGCACGATGGTGGGTTTGACGACTTCGAAATAGGGCGAGATGTCGAAGTCGCGGGGCATGTAGAGCGAGGAATCGCGGATGTGCAGGATCTCGCGGCGGGCGGCGCGGCTGCCGGCCTTGGTGATCTTCGGCAGGATCGGATAGCGCACGGCGTCGAAGGCCTGCGCGATCAGCGCCGAGCAGATGATTTTTGTCGGATCGCCCGAGCCGATCGAGATCATGCGCCGCCGCCAGCGTTGCGGGATCGGCAACGGGAACAGGAAGCGCATCAGGTCGACGATGTTCTTGGTGTCATAGCCGAAGCCGATGCGATTGATCGCATAGCGGCAGACCGTGGTGCGGTCCTCATAGGACAGCCCGACCGGGCGGCAGACACGGGTGTGATACGGGAAATATTTCGACAGCGGCGCCGAGGTGACGCCCTCGCCGATATTGGCCTCGATCAGCACGTGCGGCTCGCCGTTGGGCTCCGTGGCGCCCTCGACCGGACCGACATAGAGCGCGGCATGGGACCAGGTCGACTGCGTCAGATATTTGATGATGCCGGAGATGCGGTTGTTGCCCTCGACCAGCAGCACGTCGCCGGGCTCGATGACGCCGCGCAGGTGCTCCGGGTCGCTCGGCGTGAACGGCTCGTAGCCCGGCACCTCCTTCGAGAGGTACGCGGCAATCAGCTTGCCGACTGAGTCCAGAACCGTCCCCATTTCAAACTCCCCCCACGGCCTTTTCCGGCCGTCTTTTTCCCTTCTCTATCATGGTCGAAACGTGTTGCAATTCGGTTCATCACTCTGTGAGATCAAGCACGATTGATTCACCATGATGGTTGCCGTGCAACACCAGATGCAGCAAGGTTCGCGGGCTGTTCCCGTTCGCCGCAAGTTCCCGGAAACCATGACATGACAATCACGCGCCGCAGCTTCCTATCGGCGTCGGCGGCTCTTGCCGCGATGCCGGTCCTGCGCGCGACTGCCGCACCCCTGCCGCGCGAGGCCGACATCGTCGTGATCGGCGCGGGAGCGGCCGGAATTGCCGCGGCGCGGCGCATCATGGCCGCCAACCGCAAGGTCGTGGTGGTGGAAGCGGCATCCCAGATCGGCGGCCGCTGTATCACGGACAGTACGACCTTCGACGTGCCGTTCGATCGCGGCGCGCGCTGGATGCACAATCCCGAGACCAATCCGATGATCCGGCTGGCGCGCAGTGCCGGGCTCGACGTGCTGCCGGCACCGACCGGCCAGAAGATGCGTATCGGCCGCCGCAATGCGCGCGCGGGCGAGACCGAACAGTTCCTGGCGGCGCTGGTGCGGGCCAACCGCGCCATCGACGAGGCCGGGCGCGGCAAGCTCGATACGGCCTGCGCCTCGGTGTTGCCGAAGGATCTCGGCGACTGGGCCGGTGCGGCCGAATTCGTGCTTGGTGCGAGCTTTGCGGGCAAAGACCTCAAGGAGCTGTCGGCGATCGACAAGGCGCGTGCGCAGGACCGCAACACCGCGATCGCCTGCCGCCAGGGCCTGGGGACCCTGATCACCAGGCTCGGCGAACAGGCGCCGGTGGCGCTGTCGACGCCGGTGAGCAGGATTGTCTGGAGCAATCGCGACGTCAGCGTGGAGACGCCATCCGGCAGGATCGCCGCACGCGCCGCCATCGTCACGGTCTCGACCAATGTGCTGACGTCGGGCGCGATCAAGTTCGGGCCTGATATTCCCAAGCGCACGCTCGATGCGGCGTCAAAGCTCACGCTCGGCAGCTACGATCGCATCGTGCTGCAACTGCCGGGTAATCCGCTGGGGCTCTCGCGCGACGACATCCTCATCGAGCAGAGCAATTCGACACGCACGGCGCTGATGCTCGCCAATATCGGCGGCTCCTCACTGTGTTCGATCGATGTCGGCGGCTCGTTCGGCCGCGATCTCTCCGAGCAGGGCGAGAAGGCGATGGTCGCCTTCGCCAGGGAATGGATCACGAAGCTGTTCGGCAGCGAGGCGGCGGCCGCCGTGCAGAAGACCACCGCGACGCGCTGGAACGCCTCGCCTTTCGTGATGGGCGCGATGTCGGCGTCCTCGCCCGGCGGCCAGCTCTCGCGAAAAATCCTGACCGAGCCGATCGGCAACCTGTTCCTCGCCGGCGAAGCCACGCACGAGACGCTGTGGGGCACCGTCGACGGCGCCTGGGAAAGCGGCGAGCGCGCGGCGGATGCGGCCTTGCGCAAGATCGGCGCGCTCAAGGACGAGTCGGCCGACGTGCCGACGCAGTCGACGAAGAAGCGCCGCGCGCCGCGGCAGCAGGGCAATTAGCGCAAAATCCCGTCCAACACCGGCAGCCCCGCGATCACCGCCATCGCGATCAGACCGTAGCAAATCGCGCGAAACAATTTTTCGCTGGCGCGGCCGAACAGCGATGCACCGAACGCGACGCCGATGGCATAGACCGGGCCGACGATCAGCGACAGCACCAGCGATTCGCGTGAGATCAGGCCGGTCGTCGCGTAGCTGACCATCGAGAAGAAATCCGACGCGCTGAAGAACAGCACGATATTGGCGCGCGCGACAATCGGCGCGATGGGGCGGCCGAGCCAGTAGCCGACGATCGGCGGGCCGCCGGTCTGCGCCAGACCGCTGCAGAAGCCCGAGAGGCCGCCGATGCCGACCGAGAGCCAGGCGTGGTCCTCGCCGCGATAGCGCCAGCCCGACAGCAGCAGCAGCAACAGCGCAGCGACGAAGCAGGAGATGATCCAGCGCGTGGTGACGGGCTCGAGCACGCTGAGGAAATAGGTGCCCACCGGCACGCCGACCAGCGCGCCCAGCACGATCACCGCGGTGGCCTTGCGGTCGGCCTTGCGCCAGGCGTCGGGCAGCAGCGGCAGGGCCGCGACGAAATCGATCACGAGGAGCAGCGCGGCCACGAGACGCGGCGCCGCGATGCTGCTCGCCAGCGGCATGAAGATCAGCGCCGAGCCGAAGCCGGAGAAGCCGCGCGCGGTCCCTGAAACGAAAGCGACGGCGCAGAGCGCCATCGCAATGGTGAGGCCGACGTCCTTCGGAAGAACATCCGCAAGGGTCATCCGCGCAAGACGCCGCCAGTCTTCTTCGTGACTTCCGCCACGATCTTCCCGGCGACGGCCTCGATCTCCTGATCGGTCAGCGTCTTCTCGCGCGGCTGGATCGTCACGGCGATCGCGATCGACTTCTTGCCGTCATCGATGCCCTTGCCCTCGTAGACGTCGAAGACATTCACGCCGGTGATCAGCTTCTTGTCGACGCCTTGGGCGGCGCGAACGATGTCGCCGGCCTTTACGGTGCGGTCGACAATGAAGGCGAAGTCGCGCGTAACAGGCTGGAAGGCCGACAGCTCGATCACGGGCTTGGCGCGGGTCGGCTTCTTCTTCGCCTCGGGGATGCGATCCAGGATCACCTCGAACACCATCAGCGGGCCATCGGCACCGAGCGCCTCGAGCGCGCGCGGATG
This sequence comes from Bradyrhizobium sp. 613_E4_N2_2, assembly GCF_052075995.1. Lineage (NCBI taxonomy): Bacteria > Pseudomonadati > Pseudomonadota > Alphaproteobacteria > Hyphomicrobiales > Nitrobacteraceae > Bradyrhizobium > Bradyrhizobium sp. 613_E4_N2_2. The sequence goes on along the minus strand of NZ_CP197234.1, from coordinate 181,208 downwards.
CATCTCGCCGAAATAGCCGAGCACGTTCTGCGGGCCGATCTGGATCGTGCCCGAGCGACCCGGATGCAGCCAGGCTGGCCCGCCCGCGACGATCTGCAGCGCCTGCATCGGTGCACCGGCAACGGCAAGCACCGCGAGCGCGTCGGCCTTGGCGTCGAACAGTTCGGCCTGCGCCGAACCCGACCAGTGCCGTCCCAGACCTTCTGACGAAGCAAAGCCGCGGCGCACGCCGCTGGCCGCCATGAACTGATCCTGCGGGCGGTCGCCTTTGAACAGCTGGCCGACCTCGAACAGCGCGACATCGCCAAAGCCGCGATCGGCGTTGGCCTGCGCCGCCGCGATCAGGCCCGCCAACAGGGTCGGACGCATGTCGGACAGATCCGAGGCGATCGGATTGGCGACTTCGAGTTCGCGCTGGCCGCCGCCGAACAGGGTTGCTGCAGACTTGGTGATGAAGGACCAGGTCACCGCTTCGATGATGCCGCGGCTCGCGAGTGCGCGCTTGGCGCGACGGGTGCGGAGCTGGAGCGGCGTCAGCACCGGCTTGCGCGCGTCCTCGCCGCGCTCGAACGGCGTCATCGGCACCTTGTCGACGCCGTAGATGCGCACGATCTCCTCGACGAGGTCGGCCTTGCCATGCACATCGGTGCGCCACGAGGGCACTGCGACCTTCACCACCGGACCCGGGCCGGCCATCATGAAGCCGAGATGGGTCAGGATGCGCTTCATCTCCGGCTGCGGCACCTCGATGCCGGAGAGCCGCTTGACCTCGGTAACAGGAAAATCGATCACGCGATCGTCGCCGAAGGCCTTTCCGACCACGACGTTCTCCGATGGCGCGCCGCCGCACATCTCCATCACGAGCTTGGTCGCGAGCTCCAGCCCCGGCACCATGAAGGCCGGATCGACGCCGCGCTCGAAGCGGTAGCGCGCGTCCGAATTGATGCCGAGCTTGCGGCCGGTCTGGGCGATGTTGATCTCGTTCCACAGCGCCGATTCGATCAGCACGTCGGTGGTGTTTTCGTCGCAGCCCGAGGCCTCGCCGCCCATGATGCCGGCGAGCGATTCGACGCCGTGCTCGTCCGCGATCACGCAGATGGCGGGATCGAGATTGTAGGTGCGGCCGTCGAGCGCCAGCAGCGTCTCGCCGTCGCGGGCGCGGCGCACCACGAGATTGCCCTTCACCTTCTTGGCGTCGAACACGTGCAGCGGGCGGGCGCGGTCGTAGGTCATGAAGTTGGTGATGTCGACCAGCGCATTGATCGGACGCAGCCCGATCGCGGTCAGCCGCTTCTGCAGCCATTCCGGCGACGGCCCGTTCTTCACCCCGCGCACCAGGCGCAGCGCGAAGCCCGGACACAGCGTGGCGTCCTCGACCGCGACCTTCACGGTGCACGGGAATTCACCCTTGATCGGCTTGATCGTGGGGTCCTTGAACTTGCCCATGTCGGCCGCGGCAAGATCGCGGGCGATGCCGTGCACGCCGGTGCAGTCCTGTCGGTTCGGCGTCAGATTGATCTCGACCACGGGATCGCCGAGACCTGCCCATGCGGCATAAGCAGCGCCGATCGGCGCATCCGCCGGCAGCTCCATGATGCCGTCATGGTCGTTGGAGATCTGGAGCTCGGCCGCCGAGCACAGCATGCCGCGGCTCTCGACGCCGCGGATGGTGCCGACACCGAGCGTGATGTCCTTGCCGGGAATGTAGGTCCCCGGCGGCGAGAACACGCTGACCAGGCCGGTGCGCGCATTCGGCGCGCCGCACACGACCTGCACCGGTGCGCCACCATCGCCGGTATCGACCATGCAGACGCGCAGGCGATCCGCATTCGGATGCTGCTCGGCCGAGATCACCTTCGCGATGGTGAACGGCTTCAGCGCCTTCGCCTTGTCCTCGATGTTCTCGACCTCGAGCCCGATCATGGTGAGCTTGTCGGCGAGCTTTTCCAGGGGCTCGTCGGTGTCGAGATGATCCTTCAGCCAGGAGAGGGTGAATTTCACGAGCTCAGTCCTCCCGCAAGCGTCGGCACTTCGAGCGGCTTGAAGCCGTAATGGGACAGCCAGCGGACGTCGCTGTCGAACAGCTGGCGCAAATCGGCGATGCCGTATTTCAGCATCGCGATACGGTCGATGCCCATGCCCCAGGCAAAGCCCTGGTACTCGTCAGGATCGATGCCGCAGGCGCGCAGCACGTTCGGATGCACCATGCCGCAGCCGAGAATCTCGAGCCAGTCCTCGCCCTCGCCGAACCGGATCTCGCCCTTGTCGCGGCGGCACTGGATGTCGACTTCCAGCGACGGCTCGGTGAACGGGAAGAACGACGGCCGGAAGCGCATGTTGATGTGGTCGACCTCGAAGAACGCCTTGCAGAACTCGTGCAGGATCCATTTGAGGTGGCCGAGATGCGAGTGCTTGTCGATGACGAGGCCTTCGACCTGGTGGAATTGCGGTGTGTGGGTCGCGTCGGAATCGATGCGGTAGGTGCGGCCCGGGCAGATCACGCGGATCGGCGGCTTCTGGCTCAGCATGGTGCGCACCTGCACCGGCGAGGTGTGGGTCCGCAGCAGCATGCGCGAGCCATCCTCCTTCGGATGGAAGAAGAAGGTGTCGTGCATCTCGCGGGCGGGATGGCCTTCCGGAAAATTCAGCTTGGTGAAGTTGTAGTCGTCGGTCTCGATGTCGGGGCCTTCCGCGACCGAGAATCCCATGTCGGCGAAGATCGTCGTCAACTCGTCCCAGACCTGGCTCAGCGGATGGATGCGGCCGGCTTCAGTCGGCGCATCGCGCAGCGGCAAGGTGACGTCGATGGTTTCGGATGCGAGCCGCGCGTCGAGCGCCGCCGACTTCAGCACGTCGCGCCGCGCGGCGAGGGCCTGGGTGACCTCGTCCTTGGCCTGGTTGATCGCCGCGCCTTGCGTCTTGCGCTCGTCCGGCGACATCTTGCCGAGCGTCGCAAGCAAGGCGGAGATCGAGCCCTTCTTGCCGAGGGACGCGACGCGGACGGCTTCGAGGGCGGCTTCGTCCCCGGCAGCACTGATCTGCGCGAGGATGGATTGGACGAGACTGGCGAGGTCGGACACGGTCGGATCCTTTCAAAACGCTGCCGGTTGTGGCCGCAGCCGGGCCGGAACGTCAAGCCGTATAGCCGTCGTAAATGCAGGGCATTCGAACCCTATAGGCATGGCTGGCACCAACCTGAAGTCGAGGGAGAAGACGATGCGTTTACGATCCTGGGTGGTCGGCTTGAGCTTGGTTCTTTTGGGGAGCGCGGCTCACGCCGCGGAGGAATGCCCGGCCAAATCGACGTCGATGGATGACATCATCGCGGTCCTGAACGCGGCGCCGAGCTGCGACCGTGCCATGACGCTGTTCGATGCTTGCGCGTACGGCGCCAGCGGCGACGTGCAATTCGGCGAAGCGGTCGAGAAGAAGTGCGAGGCCGATTTTGTCGGCCGGCTGAGAACGCCGCAGAAGCTCAGCTATCAGCGCGAGTTGCGGGTCTGCGACCGGAAGTACCGGAACAAGTCCGGCACCATGTATATCTCGGCCACGGCCTTCTGCCGGGCGGAGGTCGCCCAGCGTTACTCGCGACGTGCGCTGAAGGCCGGCGGAGCCGGCCGTTAGTGCTGGGCTTGCTCTGAAGCAGCCGCTTAGGCGGCCAGCGCAGCCTTGGCCTTCTCGGCGATCGCCTGGAACGACGCAGGCTCGTGGATCGCGAGATCCGACAGCACCTTGCGGTCCACGGTGATGCCCGACTTGGCGAGACCGTCGATAAATCGGCTGTAGGTCAGGCCGAACGGACGCACGGCGGCGTTGAGACGCTGGATCCAGAGCGCGCGGAAAGTCCGCTTCTTGCGCTTGCGATCACGGAACGCGTACTGCTGGGCCTTTTCCACGGCCGGCTTGGCGGCGCGGATGGTGTTCTTGCGGCGGCCATAGAAACCCTTGGCGGCCTTGTAGACTTTCTTGTGCTTGGCGTGGGCGGTCACACCGCGTTTGACGCGAGACATGACAAAATCCTTCAGAGATGACTTGGTTTTCGGATCGCCGCGCGAGCGCGGCGGAGGTGGCAATGATCTTCGACGATCTTGGACGCGATCAGGCGTTCGGCAAGAAGTACTTCTTGACGTTGTCGCCGTCGGTCTTGAACAGCACGCGAGTGCCGCGCAGCTGACGGATCTGCTTCTTCGTCCGCTTGATCATGCCGTGACGCTTGCCGCGCTGGGCGTGCATCACTTTGCCGGTGGCAGTCACCTTGAAGCGCTTTTTAGCGCCCGATTTGGTCTTCAGCTTGGGCATTTGGCTCTCCTAATGGCCACAGAAATCCGCCCGCGAAGGCGGCTGGCCGTCAAAAATGCTCGTTAGAGCGTTGATTGTGCTCAGGTTTTACGAACAAGCGCGAAACCCGCACGGACACCGCCACGGCAGCCCTTAATCAGCCGGGCGATGAAGGCTGGGCTTATGACAGAGGACAAGCCAAATGGCAACGCTGAACCGCCGAAACCTGCCCGGCGACTATTCGGAGTTACCACCCATATGTCCAAGCCATGTCGCCTGGAGCAAGACCAAAATGGCCCATTTTCCCCGATCGCTTTCGTCCTTGACGGACCTCGCCCGCCCGCGCCGCCTGGCGCTGCTTGCCGTGCTGGCCACGGCCATGCTGCCCTCGACCGCCGACGCCCGTATCGGCAGCTATGACGGCATCTGGAATGTCACTTTCGCCACCACGCGGGGCAATTGCAGTTCCGGTTACAGCGTCCCCTTCACCGTCACCGGCGGCCGGGTGTCATCCGCCGGCGGCGGCCGGGTCTCCGGCACGGTCCGTCGCGGCGGCGCCGTCGCGGTCCAGGTCTCGGTCGGCGCGTCCCACGCCAGTGGAGGCGGCCGGCTCGGCGGGGTGGCCGGTGCAGGCTCCTGGAACGGCATCATTTCCGGCGACCGCTGCAGCGGCATCTGGCATGCGACCCGGTCCTGATACACAAACGGCCCGCCGGAAATCCGGACGGGCCGTTGAACTCTCAGTCCTGAAAAACGGACGTCAGCGCGGCGCCAGCACCATGACGACCTGACGGCCCTCGAACCTGGCGTCCTGCTCGACCTTGGCGAGCTCGGCGACGTCGTTCTTGATCTTGTCCAGAAGCTTGGTGCCGATCTCCTGGTGCGCCATTTCGCGGCCGCGATAGCGCAGCGTGATCTTGACCTTGTCGCCCTCTTCGAAGAACCGCTGCATCGCGCGCATCTTCACGTCGTAATCGTGGTCGTCGATCATCGGGCGGAGCTTGATCTCCTTGATCTCGACGATCTTCTGCCGCTTGCGGGCTTCGGCGGCCTTTTTCTGGGCGGAATACTTGTACTTCCCGTAGTCCATGATCTTGCAGACGGGAGGGCTGACATTCGGCGAAATCTCGACCAGATCCATGCCAGCTTCCTGGGCCATACGGATGGCCATGACGGTTTCGACCGTGCCCTTGTTGTCACCGGTCTGATCGATCAGCTGGATTTGCGCATTGCGAATATCATCATTGATGCGCGGCCCGTCTTTGCTGGCAACGGGCGGGGCTTTATTGGGACGGCGAATGGGTGGTTCTCCAAAATTGTGAAAGAGGCGGCTAGTCTGAAGGAAGATGCGTTTGCGGGCAAGCAAGTCGCGTGCGGGAGGCGAAAAAGCCTCAAATGCGAGGCATTTTGGTCACGCCCATGGGCACGCTGCAGGACATAGACACCTTGCTTCTGTTCCGCAAGCGTCCCAAAGGGCAATAGCGATGCTGGGCTGGGCCCCGGAACGCATCCAGACAGTTCAAACCGAACAACCAGAGTAAACGTTCCATGAGCAATGCAATTCCTGAAGCCGTGCTCGGCTTCATCGATGTGGGCGAGGGCCCGTCCGCACGCAGGATCGCGGTGCGCAGCCGCGCGGGTCGAGGACCCGGACTGGTCTGGCTCGGCGGGTTCAAGTCGGACATGCAGGGCAGCAAGGCCGTGGCGCTGGATGCCTGGGCCGCGGACCATGGCCGCGCCGCGGTCCGGTTCGATTATTCCGGCCATGGCGAATCCGGCGGCGAGTTCGCCGATGGAACCATCGGAAGCTGGCTCGAGGACAGCGTGGCGGTGTTCGAGCGGTTCTGCGACGGCCCGCAGGTCCTGATCGGTTCCTCCATGGGCGGCTGGATGGCGCTGCTGCTCGCGCGCGAGATCAGGAAGCGGGCCAGTCAAGCGTCGCTTGCGGGCCTGGTGCTGATCGCGCCGGCGCCCGACTTCACCGAGGAGCTGATGTGGAAGAATTTTTCGGCCGGGGTGAAGAAAGAAATCGAGACCAAGGGCTTCTGGCTGCGGCCGTCGGACTATGGCGATGGCTCGCCCTATCCGATCACGCGGAATCTGATTGAGGAGGGCCGCAATCACCTCGTGCTCGGCAGCGCCATCGATCTCGGCTGTCCCGTCCGCATCCTCCAGGGCGCGCAGGATCCGGATGTGCCCTGGCAGCACGCCTTCGCGCTGACGCATCGCCTGCCGGCCGACGACGTCGTGCTCACCATGATCCAGGACGGCGATCACCGCCTCTCCCGTCCGCAGGACATCGCCCGCATTCTTGCCGCGGTGGCCGAGATCGGGTGAGACTGCCGCGCAACATTCGGTGTCATCGCCCGACTTGCCGCCTTCGCTAAGGCTTCGGCGGCCGAGTGAGTTCTTGGCCCGGCGAAGCCTTGGCGGAGACGGGATCGGGCGATCCAGTATTCCAGAGGCCATCGTGCTTTAGCCGAGAAGCCGCGGCGTACTGGATGCCCCGGTCAAGCCGGGGCATGACGGAGAGCGAGAATGGGAGAAATGCCAATGACCGCCACCACGATGCTGCGCACCTTTTGCGACGCCGTCGAACAGCGTAACGGAAAAGCCTTCGCGGATCTCTTCACCGAGGACGGCGTCTATCACGATGTCTTCTACGGCGCCTTCGAAGGCCGCGAAAAGATCGCAGCGATGGTCGACGACTGGTTCTATCGCACGGCGACCGATTTCCGCTGGGACATGCATGATCCCGTCACCGACGGCACCACGCTCTATGCGCGCTACACTTTCAGCTATCGCTCGACCTTGGCCGAAGCGAACGGCGCGCGGGCGATGTTCGAGGGCGTCGCGATCATGACGCTGCGCGACGGCAGGATCGTGAGCTATCACGAGGTCGCCAACACCGCGCCGGCGTTCGTCGATCTGAAGTTTGCGCCGGAACGGATTGCGAAGATCGTCGGCAAGCAGGGCGCCGAGCTGAAAGCGCGGCCTGAGATGCAGCGGCATCTGGCGTAGCCGCGCGGCCCTCTCCTCTTGTCATTCCGGGCTCGCGCTACGCGCGCCCCGGAATGACAGCAGCGACTACCGCTTCGACGGATTCGCCATCGGCTTGCGCTGTGCCAGTGCTGCGACCGTGGCGGTGCCGATCGGGCCTTGCTCGTCGTAGAGCCAGCATTCGCCGATCGCGACACCATCGGTCGCCTGGTGATTGACCACGTCGAAGCCGATCCAGTTCGTCACCGGCAGCCGGTGCAGATAGATCGTCACGTCGCTGTTGATGTAGCCGAGCCCGTTGTCGCCGGCGTTCGCAAAGGGGCTTGCGAAATCGGCGCCGACAGCGACATGCACGAACGGCGTCATCGGCACGCCGGCCACCAGCTCGCGCACCTCGCTCATCCAGAGCCGGCGCGGACCGAGCGAGCCCATATGGCCGACGATCGGCCGCGTCGTCCATTTGCCGTTCATGCCGAGCCTGGGATCGGTCGGCTTGGGAATGTCATCCGGCTTCGGCACGTCCCAGTTCGGCGGCGACCAGACGTTGCCGTCCGGATTCTGCGTTTTGCGCAGCAGCTGGCACGAGGCACGCGCCACGCTGACGCCGCCGGAGACAAATTCGGCCTCGACCACGCGAATGCGTAGTCCGTCGCGCACCAGCCGCGTCGTCACCTCGATCGGCTTGTCGATGGTCGGCAGCCGAAACATGTCGACCGTGAGCCGCGCCGGGACGAATTCAGGGCCGGAATGGCGCTCCTCGATGGCGAAGCCGAGCAGTCCGACGATGACGCGTCCGTGCAGCGATTTCGGATCCCAGGGACCGTTGGCCACTTCCGTCGGATGGAATGTATCGCCGTCGCGGGTGAAGAAAGGCATGTTTGTCATGACGCGCGACTTTGAGGAAAGCTGCGGGGAAATCAAGGTCCCCCAATCCTCAGTATGAGGAGGCGCGAAGCGCTCTCACCACAACAACGGTGTCATCGCCCGGCTTGACCGGGCGATCCAGTACTCCGAGACGATTGTGGTTCAATCGAGAGGCCGCGGCGTACTGGATGCCCCGCCTTCGCGGGGTATGACAGTGGAGAGTTGGGAAGCGGCTTGCCACTCCTCACGCACGCTTTCGTCACGCTCTATGCTCGCCGCCGCGGACTTCATCGCATCGAACTCTTCCCGCGACACCAGCTGTTCCAGCGCCCACACCGCAGCGCCACGCACCAACGCGCTCTCATCGCCAAGCAATCGCCGGGCCTCCGTCGCCAGCGCCGTATCGCCGGAGTTACCAATCGCGATCAGCACATTCCGCAAAAAGCGGTCGCGGCCGATGCGCTTGACCGGCGACTTCGTGAACAGCGCGCGAAACGATGCATCGTCGAGGCGTGCGAGTTCGGCAAGCGACGGCGCGCGCAATTCGTCGCGCGCGGCGAGCTTTGCCTCGCGTCCTTCCTGCGCGAACTTGTTCCAGGGACAGGCCGCAAGGCAATCGTCGCAGCCATAGATGCGGTTGCCGATGGCTTTGCGAAACTCGCGCGGGATCGGTCCCTTGTTCTCGATGGTGAGATACGAGATGCAACGGCGCGCATCGAGCTTGTAGGGCGCCGGAAACGCCGACGTCGGGCAGATGTCGAGGCACGCCCGGCATGAGCCGCAATGATCGATCTCGGCGTCGTCGCGCGGCAGCTCGAGCGTCGTGTAGATCGCACCGAGGAATAGCCAGGAGCCGAACTCGCGCGAGACGAGATTGGTGTGCTTGCCCTGCCAGCCGAGATGCGCGGCTTGCGCCAACGGCTTCTCCATCACCGCCGCGGTGTCGACGAACACCTTGACGTCCGACGGCGCGGTCGCCACCAGCCAACGCGCCAATGCCTTCAGGCGCTTCTTGATGAGATCGTGGTAGTCGTCGCCCTGCGCATAGACCGAGATCGCGGCGCGCGTGCGCTGCTGCAGGATCGCGAGCGGATCCTGGTCGGGCCCGTAATTGACGCCGAGCATGATGACGCTGCGCACGTCCTGCCATAGGCCGCGCGGATCGACGCGGCGCTCGGGGTGTGCTGCAAGCCAGTCCATGTCGCCATGGCCGCCCGAGGCGATGAATTCGAGAAAATGCTTCCCGGCGTTCTCGATCGTGCCGGAAGCGGTGATGCCGATGCAATCGAAGCCGAGCGCGCGTGCCTCGTTTGCAAGCGCCGCCTTCAGTTCGGTCGGATCGAAGTTCAGAAGTCGAGGTCCACGTAGGTCCGCGATGCCGGCACGCCCGCCAGCCATTCGCTCAGCAGCGGACGGAACGACGGGCGGGATTTCACCCGCGCGTACCACGCCTTTGCTGCGTCGTCCTCGCTCCATGGCACGTCGCCCAGATAGTCGATCGCCGAGAGATGCGCCGCGGCGGCGAGATCCGCGTAGGTGAGCCGGTCGCCGGCGAGGAAGTTCCGCGTCTGCGCCAGCCAGCCGATATAGGCCAGATGATAGCGCACGTTGGCCTTGGCGGCTCGCATCACGTCGGCCGAGGGCGCGCCGCCGCCGTTCTCCTCGCTCATGAAGCGCTTGTAGATGCGCTCGGTGACCAGAGGATGCGAGACCTCCTCGAAGAATTTTTCGTTGAACCAGGCCATCAGCCGGCGCACCTCGATGCGCTCGGCGACCGTTTCCGGCATCAGGCGCTTCGGTCCCATGTCGGCGCCATAGGCCTCGTCGACATATTCAGCGATGATCGCCGCGCCCGGTATGGGCGATTGTTCCTTGTCCACCAGGACGGGCGTGGTGCCGGCCGCATTGAGCAGCAGAAACGCCTCGCGCCGCTCCCAGCTGCGCTCTTCGACCAGCCGCAGTTCGAGCCCGTATTCTCCCGCGATCAGGCGGATGAAACGCGAATGCGGGCAGAACGGATGATGAAACAGCGTAAACATGAAGCCTTTGACTATTTGATGGTGATTAAGAATCCATCAATGTTTGTGCGGCGCCACACTAGTTCTTCAAAACCGCGAAGCAAGGGTGCGATGCCGCATTTTGCGATTGCGGCAAAGAGGCGAATAGGCGAGAAGAGCCCCGCTTTTCCAGCGGAAATGGACCGTAAATATGTCAGACGCAATACGGGCAGTGATCCTCGGCATCATCGAGGGTGTGACCGAGTTCCTTCCCGTGTCCTCGACCGGCCACCTTCTGCTCGCGGAGCGCTTCTTCCATCTCGGCGAAGGCGCCTTCTGGGATTCGTTTACCGTTCTGATCCAGCTCGGCGCGATCCTCGCGATCGTCGTGCTGTACTTCAAGAAATTGTGGGACGTCGCGATCGGTATGTTCACCGGCGACGCCTATGCGCGCCGCTTCGTGATCGGCGTGCTGGTGGCGTTCCTGCCCGCGGTCATCGTCGGCCTCGTTGCCGGCAAATACATCAAGAGCCTGCTGTTCAATCCGTGGGTCGTGTGCTTCTCGCTGATCGTCGGCGGGGCCATCCTGCTGTGGGTCGATCGGCTGGATCTCAAGGCGCGCGAGCATGACGCCACCCGCTTTCCGCTGCTGATGTATCTCTATATCGGCATTGCGCAGTGCATCGCGATGATCCCGGGCGTGTCGCGCTCCGGCGCCAGCATCGTCGCCGCGATGTTTCTGGGCGCCGACAAGCGCGCGGCGGCGGAGTTCTCGTTCTTCCTCGCCATTCCCACCATGATCGGCGCGTTCGCCTACGATTTCTACAAGAACCGCTCCGAGATGACGATGGACCACATGGGCATCGTCGCGATCGGCTTCGTGGTGTCGTTCATCACTGCGATCATCGTGGTGAAGACGTTTTTGAGCTACGTCACCCGCCACGGCTTCGCGGTGTTTGCCTGGTGGCGCGTGATCGTCGGCACGCTCGGCCTGATCGCACTGGCGCTCGGCCGTTAACCTCTCGAAAACTCACTGACGCGCCTCAACGCAATATAAGCTTTTGATCGGTAGGCAGTTTCCAGAGCAGGGCGGCGCGCGCCCGGCACAGGAGCTGAACTATGACCCTCGTCAGCGGCTGGGGGCGTTTCCCGGTCGTCGATAGCGAGCTGCTGCGGCCGCGGTCGTTCGAGGCCGTGGGCGAAGCCGTGGTGACGGGCTCCGTGGCTCGGGGCAATGGCCGCGCCTATGGCGATGCCGCGATCGGCGCCGCAAGGACCATCGCGATGACGGGGTTCGACCGGGTCCGGTCGTTCGATCCCGTGACCGGACGCATCCGGCTCGAAGTCGGCGTGCTGCTGTCAGACCTAATCGACACCTTTGGTCCGCGCGGTTTCCTGCCCTTCGTGGTTCCCGGAACGCGCTTCGTCTCGGTCGGCGGTGCCATTGCCGCCGATGTCCACGGCAAGAACCATCATTGCGAGGGCGGTTTCGGCCGCTATGTCGACAGCATCCTGCTGCGCACCGGGCAGGGCGAGACCATCGAGGCCTCGCGCGAACAGAATTCCGATGCCTTCTTCGCGACCGTCGGCGGCATGGGCCTCACCGGGGTGATCCTCGAGGCGACGATGCGGCTACGACCGGTCGAAACGGGGTGGATCCGCGAGCGGGTGATCTCCGCATCCGATCTCGATGCCGCGATGCGCGCGCTCGATGCGGGCGATTCCGCGACCTATTCGGTGGCCTGGATCGATTGTGCCGCACGCGGCAGCGATCTCGGCCGCTCGCTGATCTATCTCGGCGAGCACGCAAGGACGGGCGAGATTGCCGACGGCGCCGGTGCATTTCCCGCCGGCAAAAATCCCGGCCTCGCGGTGCCCGTCGACCTGCCGTCGATGACGCTGAACCGCTACAGCATCCGCGCCTTCAACGAGCTCTACTACCGCATGGGCGCGCGGCGCGCCGGCGCCAGCCATGTGGTCTCGCTCTATCCGTATTTCTTCCCGCTCGACAGCATCAGTGACTGGAACCGCATCTACGGCCGGCGCGGTTTTCTCCAGCATCAATGCGTGATCCCGGAGCTGGGCGCCCGCGCCGTGCTCGGCGAGATCCTCGATCGCGTCGCCCGGCGCGGCGATGCCTCCTTCCTCGCGGTGCTCAAGAAACTCGGCCAGGGCGACGGCATCCTGTCGTTCCCGCTGCCCGGCTACACGCTGGCGCTGGATTTCCCGGTGAAGGGCGACATCCTGAATTTCCTCGACGAGATCGATCGCCTGGTCGTCGCCGCCGGTGGCCGGCTTTATCTGGCCAAGGATGCCCGCCAGTCGCGCGCCACGTTCGAAGCCGGCTATCCGGCCTTGCGGCGCTTCAACGCGATCCGCAAATTGCTCGATCCCGCCGGGACCATCCGCTCAAAACTTTCACAACGCCTGTTCGATGAGGTTTAAGCCGTGACGTCACGCAAGTCCGCAATTGTGCTCGGTGGCTCCTCCGATATCGGCCGCGCCGCCGCGCGCGCCTTTGCCAAGGCCGGATACGATGTCGCCCTCGCGGGCCGTGACGTCGCCGCACTCGAGCCTGACGCCGCCGATCTGCGCGCGCGCTACAATGTCGAGGTTGGCCTCCACAAATTCGATGTGCTCGATACCGCTTCGTTCGAGGGCTTTGTGAGCGGCCTTGCTGCGTTGCCTGATGTCGTCATCTCGATCGTCGGCCTGCTGGGCGTGCAGCAAAATGCCGAGAGCGATCTCGCGCATGCCACCACGATCATGCGCTCGAACTACGAGGGCCCCTCGCTGATTCTCGGCCTGTTCGCGGAAAAGTTTTTGGCGCGCGGCAATGGCACGATTGTCGGCGTGTCCTCGGTCGCCGGCGATCGCGGCCGTGCCTCCAATTATGTCTACGGATCGGCGAAAGCAGGCTTCTCCGCCTTCCTGTCGGGCCTGCGCGCCCGCGCCAGCCGCGGTGGCGTTCACGTCGTCACGGTGAAGCCCGGCTTCGTCCGCACAAAAATGACGGAGGGCATGAAGCTGATCGGCCCGCTCACCGTCGAGGCGCCGGTCGTCGGCGATGCGATCCTCAACGCCGTCGAGAAGAAGACCGACGTCGTCTATGTCAGCGGCAAATGGCGTCTCGTGATGCTGATCATCAAGACGCTGCCGGAAGCGGTGTTCAAGAAGCTGAAGTTTTGACGCGGTTGCGACCCGCACCACAGTCTCGTCATGCCCGGCCTTGTGCCGGGCATCCACGTTCTTGGTGGCCGCGGTGAGAAGACGTGGATGGCCGGGTCAAGCCCGGCCATGACGCTGCGGAAACCTCAAACGCTCATTCGCTGGAACTGCCCGGCCGCGCGAAAACGCCAGAGATATTGCGGGGCGATGGCCTCCAGCGAATCCCCGGCAATGCCGAGGCCTTCCAGCGTCAGCCCCGCCGCCTTGGCCGCCTCCGACACGACATTGTCGTGCTCGAGCAGCGTGACCTGGTCCGGCGTAAGCTTCAGCGCACCCGGCGCGAATTGCAGGAAGTTGGCCTGGAAGCGAGCAACGCCGAACGACAGCGGGACCAGCGCCCGCTTGCGGTCGGTGATGGCCAAAATGGCCTCGATGATCTCGCGCATGGTCAGCACTTCCGGCCCGCCGAGCTCGTAGGTCGCGCCCGCCTTGGCCTTGCCGTCGACCGCATCCGCGATCGCGGTGGCGACGTCGCCGACATAGACCGGCTGCATCCTGGTCTCGCCGCCGATCAGCGGCAGCACCGGCGACATCCGCGCCAGCGCGGCAAAGCGGTTGGTGAACTGGTCCTCGGGGCCGAACATCACGGAGGGACGGAAGATGGTGGCCGAGGGCACCGCGGCCAGCACCGCCGCTTCGCCGGCCGCCTTGGCCTTGGCATAGCGCGAGGGCGATTCCGCATCGGCGCCGATCGCCGAGACATGCACCAGGCGCGCCCCGGCAGCGGCCGCCGCCTTGGCGACGGTCTCGGCGCCCCTCGCCTGGACGGCGTCAAAGCTCTGCGCGCCGCCCTCGGTGAGGATGCCGACCAGATTGATCACGACATGCGAATCACGCATCGCCGCCTCGACCGAGGCCGGATAGCGCAGATTCGCCTGCACGGTGTGGACCTGCCCGACCTTGCCGGAGGGCTGGAGGTATCCGGCCAGTTCCGGCCGCCGCACCGCGACGCGGACCCGGTAGTCCCGCCGGCACAGCGCGCGGACGACATTCCGGCCCAAAAACCCCGATCCGCCGAAAACCGTGACGAGAGTTTCCAGATTCGATGCCATGGGATCCATTCCTGGGGTCCATTCCTGCGGAAAGAGTGCGTGTTATCAGGCTTGTATCGGGCCGGTTTGCGATGCGCAATCCGCATCCCCGCGCAGGTGCCAAGCAGCATTTGACAACCGCGTCACCGAACCGTAGTAACCGCCTCCGTGCCCCAAACGGCATGCCCAGGTGGTGGAATTGGTAGACGCGCTGGCTTCAGGTGCCAGTGGCTTAACGGCCGTGAAGGTTCGAGTCCTTTCCTGGGCACCATCATCTCCCGATGATGTTGATTTTGTTGAAGTTCCTGTTATTCAAGGGTGATCGACCGTCTCAACTGGTACACAGAGACGGTGCACATTCTCCTGAGAATGCCATCGCCAGTTCGCCCAAAAGGTTCTTCGGTCCATTACCTTCGTGAGCGCGTTCCTACGGAGGTCTTCGACAAGGCCAAGGGCCGGATGCTGCAAGTCCCGGTCGGGGATGAGACTTTCCCGTACGCGTTGGCGACAATGGCATCGTGAAGGTTTCGCTTCGTACGCACGATCCCCGTTGTGCGAAATGACGCCAAGCAAAAGGGTCCTTGCCTACCTCGAAGACGTCTGGCGCGGCCTCCGCGAGTGCCCGATACGGCTCAATCACCGGCAGGTCATACCCTCTCTGGCAAATGGTATCGGGAGATGATTTCGGCCCGGTCGCGCTTGTCCGCACAGGCATACCCATCCATCGGCTACGCGCTCAAGCACGAGAAGCCGATGGAGACGCCCTAATCGCGGTTCGATAATGATGTTCGAGCGCGGAGTAGGAACTGGGCGTTCATACCTAAGGTTGGGAATAGGTCAGATTGCTTATTGCCGATAACCAACTCAAAATTGCAACATTGGACTTCATTACAAGGGGGCAGCCATGAATGCTTCAAAGAACATTTGGAGCGCCTAGTGAAGAATCGTTTTGCCGGCCATTACCGACCAACCGACGAAGAGTTCAAGAAACTCTGGAGCGAATGTCTGTTTCTTCCCGATGCAAACATTCTCCTGCACCTTTTTAGGTACGGGGCGAAAACCCGAGCGCAGGTCTTGGAGACTCTCGAACAGCTAAAGCCGCGTGTTTGGATCCCTTACAGAGTCGGATTTGAGTTTCATCGGCGATGGAGGGACGTTGATCAAAACAATAGAGATGCGTACGAAAAATTGAAGAAAGAGATTGAAAGTTACGGCCGGAAGATGGGCGGCTTGTTTGATGAATACACGCGGCATCAAACCATAGATGCGAAGAGCGAGCAGAAAGCTATCGACGAATTCATAAAGGAATTTCTCCGTCGACTATCAACAAGTCAATCCAAGCATCCGAGTCGCAAAGAAGCAGAGCAAGTGTTTATCCAGGTCTCGGAATTGGTGGGGGATGCCCGAGCCATCCAGCAGGCCCGCCACGGAGGCTCTCGAGCAGCTGTTGGTTTCAACTCTCAGCAAATGGCTGTACTTTGGGGAGACTGCGGTCGTCAGTCTTTTTATCACGGCCGAAGCGCAGAATCGATCGATGTCCACCGGGTGTTAGCTCCTCTTTGGCGAAAGCGACGATGGCGCCTCGATTCGCGAACCAGTTGGCGGCCATCGAGGGCGCCAACGCCGGTCTAGGATAGCGAGGCCCACGAGATGGGGGCTCGAGGGCTGACTGAATTCGGTTTTTGGCGACGGCGATGAGCTCCGAGGCGAGTCGCTCTTGGCATCCGGCATGGCCAGCAATTTAGAGGAAAACTGTATTCGATCAGTCGCTCCTTGTGTGGCGTGACAAAGATGGTGCAACGAAGGGGTGCGACCTTGCCGATGCGCCGGGACGGGTCTTGCGTCGGTCATTCAAGCAGCGCATTCCGGCCGAATTGTCGGCGCCTGGCAACCGACCTGACGCGACTGCGGATAGCTCTTGGCGGGTCGCATCGAGATGCGCCCCGAGGCGGCACGCGCAATCGTACTGGTGTTGTGGTGGCCATCTGGCTTGTACCCTCGGTGCGGATGGTTCCCAATCGCGGCCAGTGACAGGCGGGTCGCTTTGAACTCCCATCGCGAGGGGGAAGCGCCCATTCGCCTGCGACGACGTCTCGCCCCGAATTGACTCTCGACTCGACGCGGATTTCGGTGATCGCTCACGATGCCGACGCGTCATTCGGTTGCATCGCGAGCCCGTCACTCCATGCCGCGTGTGACGTCACCCAAACGGCAATCATCTGCTCGATGTTTCGCCGTTTCCAATTCGCACGACAATCTGCGGAGCCGAACGGCTGATAACAATGATGTTGACGGCGATTGACCGCTTGTTGCGGTAACACAAGCGCAAAGCTGCGTGCATGGCCGCCCCTGCAGATTATGCAACGCAGGTCTGTGATTGATGTCCGGCGCAAAACTCGGATAGCCTTCGGGAAGGCCTGACCCCGACAGGGAGTGTGCTTCGTTGAAGAATGATCAAGCGCCAAAGCTTCTTCGACGTGACTTGCTTCGGCTGACGATTGTCGGTGCCGGTGCGTTGGGTGCCGGCCAATTGTTGCCGGCGGCGGCTTCCGCAAAGCCCGTTGATCTCGATCAGAAGCGGAAGGCTCGCTATCGACCTGACTCCCAGGAAGTCAGGAATTTCTACCGCGTCAACAGCTATCCCGCTCGATAGGAGACTTCCGTGCTGATCAGGAAGTCCGAGCGTCGTCCGGAGCGTGCCAGGCTTTTCGATGCGGCGGCCGACGAAGCATCGGCGAAGCTGGACCGGCGGACGTTCCTGAAGCGCTCTGGAGTCACGGCCGGCGCATTGGCCGCGGTGGGTGAACTCGCGCTGCACAGCGTGCGCAAGGCCGAAGCCGGTCCGCCGCCACCCGTCGGCGCAACGGTCACGACCCGCAAGAACGTCTGCACGCACTGCTCGGTCGGTTGCTCGGTGATCGCCAAGGTCGCCAACGGCGTATGGATCGGGCAGGAGCCCGACTACGACAGTCCGATCAATCGCGGCTCGCATTGCTGCAAGGGCGCGGCAGTTCGCGACGACGTGTTGAACGAACGACGCCTGCGTTACCCCGTCAAGCTCGTCAACGGACAGTGGACGCGCATCTCCTGGGAGACGGCGATCGACGAGATCGGCGACAAGCTGCTGGATATCCGCCAGAAGGCGGGGCCCGACTCGGTCTATTGGCTTGGCTCCGCCAAGTTCACCAACGAGGCCGCTTATCTCAATCGCAAGCTTGCGGCGTTCTGGGGCACCAATAATTCCGATCACCAGGCGCGGATCTGCCACTCCACGACGGTCACCGGTGTAGCCAATACCTGGGGCTACGGCGCGATGACCAACAGCTACAACGATATCCGCAACGCCAAGACCATCCTGTTGATGGGTGGCAATCCCGCCGAGGCCCATCCGGTTTCCCTGCAGCACATTCTTGAAGGCAAGGAGCTCAACCGCGCCAACATGATCGTGGTCGATCCCCGGATGACGCGGACCGCTGCGCACGCGACCGAATATGTCCGGGTTCGCCCCGGCACGCATATCGCCACGATCTACGGCATGCTGTGGCACATTTTCGAGAATGGCTGGGAGGACAAGGAATTCCTCGCTCAGCGCGTCTATGGCCTGGATGAGGTCCGGAAGCAGGTTGCGAAGTGGCCGCCCAAGGAGGTCGAGCGCGTGACCGGCCTGCCGGAGGCGCAGGTCAAGCACGTCGCCGAACTGTTCGCCAAACAGAAGCCGTCCACCCTGATCTGGGCGATGGGGCAGACCCAGTTCACCACCGGCACCGCCAATGTCCGCGCCAGCTGCCTGTTGCTGCTCGCCACCGGCAACATGGGGCTGCCCGGCGCAGGCGCCAACATTTTCCGCGGCCACACCAACGTGCAGGGTGCAACCGATCTCGGTCTCGATGTCACGTCGCTGCCGCTGTACTACGGTCTTGCCGAGGAGGCCTGGCGGCATTGGTGCCGGGTATGGGAGGTCGACTACGACTGGATGAAGTCGCGCTTCCCCGACAAGAAGCTGATGGAAACGCCGGGCATTCCCAGCACGCGCTGGTTCGACGCAACCTTGTTGCCAAAGAATCAGATCAGCCAGCCCAATCCGGTGCAGGCCATGTTCATCATGGGCCATGGCGTCAACACCATCACGCGGATGCCTGAAGCGGTGAAGGGCATCGAGAAGCTGGAGTTGCTGGTGGTCTGCGATCCCTATCCGACCGCCTGGTCGGTGCTGTCGGAGCGCAAGAACGGCACCTACCTCCTGCCGGCCTGCACGAGTTTCGAGATGGAAGGTTCGCGCACCAACTCGAACCGCTCCCTGCAATGGGGCGAAAAGATCGTCGATCCGGTCTTCGAATCGAAGAACGACTACGACACCATGTACCTGTTCGCCCGCAAGTTCGGATTTGCCGACCTGATGTTCAAGAACATCAAGGTCGAGAACGGCGCGGTCTCGGCGGAGGACATCCTGCGCGAGATCAACCGCGGCGGCTGGTCGACGGGCTATTGCGGCCAGTCGCCGGAGCGGCTCAAGGCCCACATGAGAAACCAGCACAAGTTCGACCTGGTGACGCTGCGGGCGCCGAAGGATGATCCGGAGGTTGGTGGAGATTATTACGGCCTGCCATGGCCGTGCTGGGGCACGCCCGAGTACAGGCATCCGGGCACGCCGATCCTCTACAATACCAACCTTCCGGTGAAGGAGGGCGGCGGCACCTTCCGCGCGCGGTTCGGAGTCGAGCGCGTCGTGAAGCGCAAGGTGATGGAGAACGGGCAGGAGGTGGAGCGGGAAGATCACGATAATCTTCTTGCCGAAGGCTCTTACTCCGTCGGTTCGGAGATCAAGGACGGTTATCCCGAGTTCACCCTTGGCGTGCTGAAGAAACTCGGCTGGGACAAGGACCTCACGACGCAAGAACGCGAGGTGATCGAGCGCATCAATCCGGCCGATCCCGACAAGGTGTCATGGTCGACCGATCTGTCCGGCGGCATCCAGCGGGTCGCGATCGAACACGGGTGTTCGCCTTACGGAAACGCCAAGGCCCGCATGATTGCGTGGAATCTTCCCGATCCGGTTCCGGTGCATCGCGAGCCGATCTACACGCCGCGTCCCGACCTCGTCGCCGACTATCCGACCTTGCCGGACGCGAAGCAATTCCGCGTGCCCAATATCGGCTTCTCCGTGCAGAAGGCCGCCGTCGATCGCGCAATCTCGAAGCAGTTCCCGCTGATCCTGAGCTCGGGCCGTCTGGTTGAATACGAAGGCGGTGGCGAGGAAACGCGGTCCAACAGATGGCTCGCCGAACTGAAGCAGCACATGTACGTCGAGATCAACCCGGCGGACGCAGCCGAGCGCGGCATCGTCGATGGCGGCTGGGTTTGGGTGACCGGTGCAGAGAACAGCTCGCGGGCCCGGATGAAGGCGCAGGTGACTGAACGCGTCGGCAAGGGCGTTGCCTGGATGCCGTTCCATTTCGCCGGCTGGTACGAGGGAGCCGACCTTCGGGCGAAATATCCAACGGGGGCCGATCCCATCGTGCTCGGCGAGAGCAACAACACGCTGACGACCTATGGCTATGATCCTGCCACCGGCATGCAGGAGCCGAAAGCCACGCTGTGTCAGATCAGGGCCGCATGAGAGGTTAGACCAATGGCACGCATGAAATTCCTGTGCGATGCGGACCGTTGCATCGACTGCAATGCCTGTGTGACCGCCTGCAAGAACGAGAACGAGGTGCCTTGGGGCATCAACCGGCGTCGCGTCGTCACCATCAATGACGGCAAGCCCGGCGAGCGGTCGGTGTCGATGGCCTGCATGCACTGTACCGATGCGCCTTGCGCGTCGGTGTGTCCGGTCAAGTGCATCTACCCGACCGAAGACGGCATCGTCCTGCACGACAAGGATCTGTGCATCGGCTGCGGCTATTGCTTCTACGCCTGTCCGTTCGGAGCGCCGCAATATCCCCAGGTCGGGAATTTTGGCTCGCGCGGCAAGATGGACAAGTGCACCTATTGCGCGGGCGGCGGCGGACCGGAGGCGCCGGGCAGCGCCGAAGAATATGCGAAATACGGATCGAACCGCTTCGGCGAAGGCAAGCTGCCGATGTGCGCCGAGATGTGCTCGACCAAGTCGCTGCTCGCAGGCGATGGCGACATCATCGCCCAGATCTACGAGGAGCGCGTCGAGAAGCGCGGCTACGGCTCCGGAGCCTGGGGCTGGACAACCGCCTATCACGAGGACGTCAAGTCGTAAGGGGACCTGCGCTTACCGCGACGATTAGGGACGAAGATTGGGTATCCGTCATGACGGCTTTCGCACGCATTCGGTTCGTAGCGCTGTTGTTGATGCTGTTCGGTCTCACGACAGCCCCGGTGCTCGCCCAGAAGCTCGGTCCCGACGGGGCGCCCAATCCGACCGCCAGTGTGGCCAATCAGAAGACGCTTCTCGAGCAGGCGCCGCGCATCCAGGGCCGGATCGACATTCCAGATGTCAAAGCCAGCGTGCTGATGCAGCCGGCGGGACGGACCTGGGATTATTTCCACGAGGTCCTGCTGCACTGGGGTGGGGCGGTGGTGATCGTCGGCATGCTTGCAGTGCTCGCGCTCGCCTATCTGATCATGGGCCGGCTTCGCATCGAAGCGGGGCGCTCCGGCCGGACGATTGTCCGCTTCAAGGCCTTCGAGCGGTTCGCGCATTGGCTGACGGCGGTCTCTTTCGTGCTGCTCGGGTTGACCGGCCTGAACATCACCTTCGGCAAGGTCCTGCTGCTGCCGCTGGTCGGCCCGGATCTATTCTCGGACATCTCCCAGGTCGCCAAGTACGTGCACAATTTCACGAGCTTCGCCTTCGTGGCGGGCCTCGTTCTGATCACGGTGCTTTTCTTCCGGGACAATCTGTTCAAGCGAGTCGATGTTGACTGGGTCAAGCAGGGGGGCGGCTTCATCAAGTCGAAACATGCGCCTGCAGGCCGCTTCAATCTCGGTGAGAAATTCGTCTATTGGCTGTCGGTCGCAGCCGGCCTCCTGGTCTCCGCATCGGGATTCGTGCTGCTGTTTCCCTTCTACGGGACCAACATTGCGGACATGCAGATCGCCCAGGTCGCCCACGCCGTCATCGCGATCCTTTTCATCGCGCTGATCCTGGGACACATCTATATCGGCACGCTCGGCATGGAAGGCGCGTTCGAAGCCATGGGTACGGGCGAGGTCGATATCAATTGGGCGAGAGAGCATCACGACCGCTGGCTCGCCGAAAAGCTCGAAGCGGAAGGCCGGCAAGCCCCGGCCACGCCGGCTGAATAGCGCGATCGCGCGCGGACCAACCTGAACCGGGCAATTCAGTTGGAGCGGCCGTCCGGGTCTTGCTTCGCGTCCCGGTCACGCAGGTAATCGTCGGTGGTGCGGACGGTCGGGCCAGGTGCGCCATAAGATTCAAAACCTTGTTCGGCGACGAAGCCGACGCGGCAGTCGCCACACATCTTGATGGCGTCGAGCCGCTGCGCCGAGCCCGAATACATCCAGTGCTGGCCTTCGAGCTTCGCGACCACACGCTCGATGCTGCTCTTGACGCCGAACGGCTTGCCGCAGCGGATGCAGCAAAACGGCTCCTCTTCCTTGAGAACCCGGGTCGGCGCCCGACTGGCACGGAAATCGATCTGCGGAACCAGCGTGATGACGTTTTCCGGGCACGTCGTCCGGCACAGGCCGCACTGAACGCAGGAGTCTTCGACGAACCGCAACGCCGGGCGCTCGGGGTCGTCGCGCAGGGCACTCGTCGGACAGACCGACACGCAGGACAGGCAAAGTGTGCAGCCCGCAGCATCGATCTCTACGGCCCCGAACGGCGCCCCCTCGGGCAACGGAATGACATCGACGGGTGCAGGTGCCGCGCGGTGCAGTTCGGCCAGCGCAAAGCGCAGCGCGTCGCGCTTGCCGCCCACGGCGCGGAAGCTCGCAGGGCGCGGAGTGGGCGCGTCGACCGGCGCGGTGCGGAGCGCTTCGATCAGACGGTCCGGATCGTCGGTCGCTATGACGGAAAGCCGGGCTGGGCCGAAGCCGAGTCCGACAAGGATCGGATCGGCGAGCGCGACCGTCCGCGTCAATCCGGAGACGTCATGGCGCGGCTTGGCCCGCAGCAGGAAACGTACCGCCGACACGCCATAGGCAAAAGCCGCGATGATGCTCTCCAACCCGACTTGCGTGACCTCGTTGACCGCGAACGGCAGCACGTTCGCGGGCAAGCCGTCGCCGAACCGCGACAGCGCGTCGATCAGCGGCGCGCCGTGGCTTTCGTCATGGACGAGGACAACGGCCCGCTCGCCGCCCGCCTGACGGTATGCGAGCAGCATGGCACGCAGCTTTCTGACCACCGCGTCCTCCGCCGGCAGCGCATAGGACGCGGCGCCGGTGGGACAGGCCGTCGCACATTGGCCGCAGCCCGCGCAGATGTTGGCGTCGATCGCCACATGGTTGCCGGCAGGCGTGATCGCGCCGGCCGGACAGGAATCGAGACAGCGGGTGCAGCCGGTCCGCTTCGAGCGCGAATGTGCGCAAAGCTCGGCGTCGAAGGTGACGTAGCGCGGCTTCTCGAAGGTCCCGACGAGGTCGCGCGCCTTCAGCACGGCCTGGAGGATAGCTGCGGGACTGCCGGGATCCGCGCGCAGATAGCCGTCGCGCAAGTCGGCCGGAACCAGCGCTGGCCCGCCGGTCAAGTCGAGGACGATGTCGCAGGTCGAACGGGCGTTGTTGCGTGAGGCGCCAAACGTCAGGGCTCGACGCGAGGACGGTGCGGCTTCGGCGAAATCGTCGACCACGACATCGAACGCGCCCAGGTGTCCCTTGACACTCGTTATCCGGCCCTTGGCAATCGGATAGTCGGCGTTACGTGGCGGTGCGATCGCGGCTGGCGGCGCGATCAGCACGGTGACGTCGAGATGCTCCTTCAGCAAGTCGCCAGCCTCGATCGCGGCCTCGTCGCGGCCGTAGATCAGGATGACCCCGCTGCTTTCCAGCTGGACCATCGGCGCGGGTGCGGCGACTTCGGCCGCGGCGGCCAGCAGCGCGGCCATCTTCGGTCCCGCGCGGTCGGCATCGCCGGACCATCCGGCGGTCTCGCGGATGTTGGCAAACTGTATCGAATTCGCACGATTATTTTCGGAAGCAACCTGCGAAAACAACGCCGCCTGTTGCGTGCAGGCCACCGTGAGCGGACCATCTTCGGCGGCGACAGCCTTGAATCGGCCGAGTTCGGCGCCGCAGAGCTGCGTCGCTGCCGTCACTTCACCGCGGCAGCCGCGGCGAATTGCGTCTGCATCGAGCGGCATCGTCCCTTCGCACGAGCAGATCAGGAGGCGCCTGCCGGTGTCAGATATGACGGTCACAATATCTCGCGGCTCCCAAAATAGAGCGGCCACCTACTGGCCCGTTCACCCCCGAAGTATATACTCCGCGTATCGGAAAAGACGACGCCCGTATCATGGGCGCACGATTATCGCTCTCGCCGGGGGCGAGCGCGCAGCGTCGCTGGATTGGCTTCGGAAGCAGGAACCACGTCTCGATCGCGAGAGGGCACATTGATATCGACGAGTCTTGCACGCATTGCTGTCGGTGTCGCAATCGAACGGCGCAAGGCGAAGAGTGCGTGGGCCGATTTTCTGTGGCGGCCCGTCTCGGTGTTCGCGGGAGAGCCGACTGCGAAGCCGTGGACTCCGATTGGAGGCGAAGGCGACGTCACGTTGTTCTACGCCGGTGATGCCGTGATCGAGCTGCACCGGACCGAAACCACCAACTATCGCGAAAATCTCACGTCAGGATCGCCGACGCTGTGGGTCAATTTGCGCCCGACCGGTTCCGAGCCGCCCTACGAGTTGCTCGCGGTCACGGCCGATCCGGCGGAGGGCGAGGCGTTTACCGATGCAGGCAGCAATCTGGTCGAAGCCGTGCCGATGCCACCAGGCATCTCCGAGATCGTCGGCCGGTTCGTCGCCGAGCATCATGTCGAACGACCATTCGTCAAACGGCAGCGCAATCGTTAGCAGCGGCATGAAAGAGATCGATGTCAGAGACTAACGTCTTCGTTCGCTGGGCGCGGCTCAAGCAAGCCTCGAGAAGCCAAAACGCTGAACTTGCTCCGGCCGACCAAGAGCGAGCTGCCGAGCCGTCCGTAGCGAATGACGGGAACGACCAGCCTTTCGATCTCGCCAGTTTACCGTCGATCGAATCGATCACCGCTCACACCGACATTGCGGCGTTCCTGCAGACGGGCGTTCCGGCCGAACTGACGCGCCTGGCATTGCGCCGTGCCTGGGCAACCGACCCTGCGATCCGCGACTTCATCGGAATCGCAGAGAATCAGTGGGATTTCAACGATCCCAACGCAATTCCCGGATTTGGCCCGCTCGATCCGGCGGACAACGTCGCCGATCTTGTCGCGCGGATGTCAAAGGGGCTCGAGCAGGTGGGTGACGCGCTTGCGGACGTGCAGCCGCCAACCGAGCTCATTCCGCAAGGGCGGCCCGATGCCGAACAGCCCATTCTCGAACCGACGATATTGGCAGCTCAATCGCTGCCCGATGATGCGACGGCACGACCGGACCAGGACCGGAATGAGAGCATGCAGTCCGTCAGTCCTGCTGCCGGAGAGCCGCCCTCCCGGCGAGCACGACGTCATGGCAGCGCATTGCCCCGCTAGCAACCGGCAGGATCATATGTCTTGCGCGATCGAATAATGATGGATCCAACTTCAACAATCGCTTCAGTGCGTATCGTCGATGAATTCGACCTCGCCCGGGCGCAGGAATATGCGCTGTTGGCGACGTTGCTGACGCGCAGCCCCGACACGCAGCTGCTGCACCGGATCTCTGCATTGCACGGCGATGCAAGTGCGATGGGCGCGGCACACATGGCGCTGGCGGATGCAGCGCGCCGGACCAACGAGCAGGCCGCATCGCGCGAGTTCTTCGCCCTCTTTGCAGGGTTGGGCAAGGGGGCGCTGCTGCCTTATGCGTCACACTACCTGTCCGACACCCTGTATGGCCGTCCACTCGCGCGGTTGCGGGAAACTCTCGGGGGTCTCGGCCTCGAAAAGGCTCCGGAGCGTACGGAGCCCGAAGATCACGCGGGATTTCTCTGTGAGATCATGGCAGGCCTCGCCGGCGGGAGCCTTGCAGCGCCAGCGGGCGCCGAGCGCCTCTTCTTTGATCAGCATGTCTCACGCTGGATGAGGCGCTTTTTCGCCGATCTCGAGCGCGCGCGGTCGGCTCACTTCTATGCCGCCGTTGGCGCGCTCGGACGGACGTTCATCGATATCGAGGCGGAGGCCTTCGCACTTCCAGGTTGAACACGGCGTTTTGTACGGCCGCTGCACAAATCCGTTTGGGAGCGTGCTAGATTATAGATGTAGGGATCAACAGAATGCGCGTTTTCATAATTGCCTGTCTGTTCGCCGTCGTCGTCGCACTCGGTGCCGCCGGCATCCTTGATCATTTCGTGCAGGAGTCCGCCACAACGGCGTTCGCTGAGTCGAGCGCCCGCGTTTAGCGGTCATTATTGTTTGTTAAGCTTTCTGTTCTCCACATAGACGTGGGAGACGCCATATGCGCCGGTTGCTGATCGCCTGTTTCGTCGTTGCAGCTCTGATCGCCGCTTCTGCTCTGATCTTCAGGACGCAACCTCGCTCGATAGAGCTGTCCGCCGCGGCCATGCCGTCCTTGGTCGAGCTGCACGCCATGGCGGGCGTCCATCAGCTCGCGGATCAGGAGATCGACGATCAGTCGCTCATTTTCCCGGCCAGCGTAAAGCAATAACCTGGCTCCAGACGATCCTGCTCCCGGCCCGCCTAGATCGGCATCTCGAAAGAGAAGGTCGTTTCGCGTCCGGTCGATATCGCACTCAATTTGCCGCCATGGGCCTGGGCGATTTGCGAAGCAATGTAGAGACCAAGTCCCAGACCCTGCTGACTGGGCCGGTCGCCTCGCGTGTATGGCTTGAAGAGGTTTGCCAGCGCCTTTTCGGAGATTGGCGGGCCTTCGTTGGACACCGTCAGATCGAACGTTCCGTCCAAGGTTCTGGCTACGACGTGGATCGGCCTACTCTGGTCACCGTACGTAATTGCATTCCCGAGCAGGTTCGAGAAAAGTTGGCCCATCTTGCTCCGATCGCAGCTGATGGGCACTTCGATCTGGACCGATGAGCTGATCGTCACGGTCGGCCAGGCCGTCCTGAACTCCGCGATGATTTGCTCCAGCACCGGCGCCAAAGGCAGCGTCGCATCTCGCTTGATCGTAAGGCCTCCGCCAAGTCGGCCTCGCGCGAAGTCCATGACGTTTTCGACGATGCCGGCCATGCGATAGACGGCTTTTTGAACGCCGAGCGCGATTTCGGGCGCCCGCCCGGTGTCGAGGTTCTTCAGCAGCACGCGCATTCCCGCATCGACGGCTGCGAGGGGATTGCGAAGATCGTGCCCCAATACGCCGATGAACTGCTCGCGAAGCTCTGCCGTTTTTCGCTCGTCGATGAGATCGGCCTGGCTCCGCTCCAGACGTTGATTGAGTTCGAGCTGCGCAGCGATCAGTTCCGCCAACAGCTGAAACGTGTCGAGGATTTCAGGCGTACGAAGTTGTCGAGGCGTGGGGTCGATGGCGCACAATGTTCCCCAGACGGCTCCGTCGATCAGGACGATGGGAGCTGAGATGTAGCTGCGAAATCCATACATGGCCGGTGTCGGATGATTGCAGAAGACGTCGTCCGTCTGCACATCGTTGATGACGACCGTGTTGCCGTGCTGCCGGATCTCGTTGCAGATGGTCGTCTCGACACGCAGTTCTCCGCCCGGCTCAAGGCCAAAGGCGATGCTGTCCCGAACGGCGCAGCAAATCCATTGATCTGAAGTCACGCGCGCTATCGCGACGAAGCCCATGCCCGTTATGCGTGCGGCCAAATCCAAAACTTTGGGAACTGCCCCAATCTGCTGGACGGCATCCACGTCCGCCTTGATGTCAATTGCCATGGTGAACCCTAACGCCCTACTCTAACAAACGCGATCCTTTGCAAGACGTTCGGTGGAACAAAGAAGCCGTTCAAACCTTATGCTCGGTTATGCCGGAGCATAAGTGTCCAATCTCAGCCAGCATAGGGACGTGATCCTCATCGTGGAAGATGACTTCCTCATCCGCGTGAACGCGGCTGACATGGTGCGGGATATGGGCTTCGATGTCTTCGAGGCGGCCGACGCAGACGAGGCTGTCAATCTGCTGGAGACGGAACCGGCGATCACCGTCGTCTTCACAGACATTCAGATGCCCGGCTCGATGGATGGCCTTCGGCTGGCGGCGGTGATCAGAGATCGATGGCCGCCCGTGCGGCTCCTCATTACGTCCGGCCAAGTCAGCCCGGCAGCGGATGACATCCCGCTCGGGGCGAGGTTCATCCCCAAGCCGTATCTTCCTGCGCAGCTGCACGACCAGCTTGAAATGCTGGCCGGCGGGCGGGCATAGCGGGCTTTTCAAGTCGAGCCCTCAGACCATCCGTCTCCCGGTCCGCTCCGCCACTGCCTTCTGCACAAAGTACATCGCCACCAGCGAGACGATTGCCGACGCGACGACGACGTAGCCGATCCGGTCGAAATGGAGCAGCGAACCATCCGGTTGTTGCGCGATGATGGCGGCGGCGAGGACCGAACCGAGCCCCCCGGAGAGCTGCTGAAGCGACGCGCTGACCGCACTGAACGAGCCGCGCTGGCTGGGGTCGGGGATCGCCGACATCAGC
Source organism: Bradyrhizobium sp. 613_E4_N2_2 (assembly GCF_052075995.1). NCBI lineage: Bacteria > Pseudomonadati > Pseudomonadota > Alphaproteobacteria > Hyphomicrobiales > Nitrobacteraceae > Bradyrhizobium > Bradyrhizobium sp. 613_E4_N2_2. The sequence goes on along the minus strand of NZ_CP197234.1, from coordinate 153,067 downwards.
GCCTGCGACGGGATCATGCGCGAGAAGATGCCGACGAACATCAGCACGTTGACGAGGATCGCGGTCGCGAGCGAGACGTGGCCGAGATGGGTGTAGATCAGCACCATGATGACAGACACCACACTGCCGAAGACGAAGGTCGGGTACTTGCCGAACGCGTCGCTCGCCCTGCCGACCAGCGGCCCCGTGACGATGCTGAACAGGCCGGAGACGAGATAGATCGTCGGCAGATGCGTGATGTCGATGCCGAGATTATGCACGGTGAAGGCGCTGGAGAACGGCATCAGCATGTACCCGCCCGTCGCCAGCAGCGTCGTGACGGCGAAGGCCAGCGTATAGCGGGGTTGTCCGACGGTCGCGATCAGATGGCGGAACGGATTTCTGTCCTGCTTAAGCTTCAGATGCGCGTCGACCGGCTCCATGGCGAAGGCGATGACTGCGATCGCGACGATCGACAGGCCGACGATCGCAATGAAGCAGACATGCCAGTTCCAGTGATTGGCGAGAAACAGCCCGGCGGGTATGCCGAGCACCTGGCTCGCGGCGAACGCCGTCTGGACGAAGCCCATCACGCGGCCGCGCAGGTGCAGCGCGAACAAATCGGTGATGATGGCCAGCACGACCGAGCCGATCACGCCGCCGAACAATCCGGTCACGATCCTGCCGAGCAGCAGCACGTGGTAGGTCTGCGCGGCGGCACAGAGCAGGGTCCCGAGCGTGAAGCCGACATAGAAGAACAACAGCAGGCGCTTGCGGTCGAAGCGATCGGCAAAGCCGGCGGCCAGGATTCCCGATAGTCCCGCGCTGAACGCGTAGGCCGAGACCGCGACGCCGAATTGTCCGGCCGTGATGTCGAGCGCCGGCATCAGGATGGCGCCGAGCGGCGACATGATGATGAAATCGAGAATGATCGTGAACTGCGTGAACGCAAGCAGCGCGATCAGGAGCGCCTGGTAGCGCGTAAAGCCGCGCTGGCGTTCCTGTTGGTCGTCGATAGGCGCAGCGAGCGTCTGTTCGGTCATGACACCTGATTTCATTGTGGGCGGGGCGGGCGAGCGCGCGAAAACTGGCAGATGGGGTCGGCCGGGAGGATTTTCACGGGGCGCGCGGCAAAAGCCCTGCCGGAACGCGAAGCTGGCGCCGGGTTGTGGGATCCATGCAACAGCAGGGTGCATGGTTTGGACCCGGCATCCCCCAGGGGCCGCCGGCCCTCAGCCGGATTAAGCCGCCCTTAGCGAATGCCGCCTAGGCTCTCGGCCGTCCATTTCCCTGCTCCCCGGCTTCAGGGCCGGTCATGTTGCGGCCAATAGAGCGTTTTCGGATGGAGCAGCCTGCCTGGCACTACGATTCGGGCGTCCCCACACCGTCGGCGACCCCCGCCGCGGCGCGGACGCTTGTCATCGATCTCGAAGGCGCCCTGCTCCGTTCCGAGCTGCTGCTGGAAGCGCTGTTTTCCAGCCCCGGCCGGATGCTGGCCCGCTTCGGCGCGGGCGGACGCCCGGGCATGGCGGCGCTCACCGATATCCTGGCGCAGGCCGAGCTCGACTACGCCCATCTTCCCTATGACGCCGACGTGCTGAACCAGGCGCTGGCGGCGCGGGCGCGGGGCGAGACAATCTATCTGGTTGCCGGCCGGTTTGCGCACCATGCGGCGGGCATTGCCGCGCATCTCGGGTTCGATGGCGTCGTTGCGCCGGCCGATCTCGCGGCGGGCGACCGGCTGCCGTTCGACCGCGCCTCCATGGAGCGCATCGAGACGCGCGGCAGCAGCCGTGCCAGCCTCAAAACCTGGGCGCAGGCGCTGCGCATCTATCAATACGCAAAGAACACGCTGGTGTTCGTGCCGGCGATCACGGCGCATCAGATTAATCTTGCGACGCTCGGCTATGCGTTGCTGGCGTTCCTGGCGTTCTCGGCCTGTGCGTCGGGCGCTTATCTGATGAACGATCTGCTCGACCTCGCCGCCGACCGGCAGCATCCGACCAAGCGGCATCGCGCGCTGGCGGCAGGTCGACTGCCGATGTCCTCGGCGCTGCTTGCGATCCCCGCGCTGTGGCTGCTCGCGGTCGCCGCCAGCCTCTGCATCTCGCCTTTGTTCCTCGGCGTGCTCGGTGGCTATCTCGCCACCACGATCGCCTATTCGCTCGTGCTCAAGCGCAAGATGCTGGTCGACGTCGTGACACTCGCCGGCCTCTACACGCTACGCATCATCGCCGGCGCGGTCGGCGTCGGCGTGGTGCTGTCGGAATGGCTCTTGATCTTCTCGCTGTTCGTGTTCACCTCGCTGGCGCTGATCAAGCGCTTCAGCGAGCTCAGCATGCGCGAGAACGCCGGCCTCGCCGATCCCTCCAACCGCGATTACAGGATCACCGACCTGCACATCATCGGCGCGATGGCGGCGGCGAGCGCCATGAACGCGGTGACCGTGTTCTCGCTCTACGTCTCCTCCTCCGCCGTGACGCCGCTCTACAGCCGTCCCTGGATGCTGTGGCTGCTCAACCCGCTGCTGCTCTACTGGTTCGGCCGCGCCCTGATGATGGCCCATCGCCGCGAGATGCCCGACGACCCGATTCTCTACACTTTTCGCGATGGCGCCAGCCGCGCGACGGTGGCGGCGATGATCTGCATCATGCTGGCGGCGATCTGACCGCGCCCCGGCGGGACCAGCTGCCGCTTGCGCGGCCCGCCGCCAGTGGCTACATCGCGGGCAATCCGATTAGCTTATGATGCCGACCGACCAATTCGATTGAGGTTTTGAAACGCCATGACCGTACGCCTGCATCGCGGCGACCTGCCCGACCTGTCCCGCTACACCGGAGCGGTGGCGATCGACACCGAGACCATGGGGCTGAACCCGCACCGCGACCGGCTCTGCGTGGTGCAGCTCTCGCCCGGCGACGGCAGCGCCGACGTGGTGCAGATCCCCAAGGGTCACACCGACGCGCCGAACCTGAAGGCCCTGCTGGCCAATCCCGGGATCACGAAGATCTTCCACTTCGCGCGGTTCGACGTCGCGGTACTGTACCAGACCTTCGGCGTCATGACCGGCCCGATTTATTGCACCAAGATTGCCTCCCGCCTGACCCGCACCTACACCGACCGGCATGGCCTCAAGGACCTCGTGCGCGAGGTGCTCAATGTCGACCTCTCCAAGCAGCAGCAATCCAGCGACTGGGGTTCCGACAGCCTGACCGAGCCGCAGCTCGCCTACGCCGCCTCCGACGTGCTGCACCTTCATGCCCTGCGCGAGCGGCTCGACGCCATGCTGGTGCGGGAAGGCCGCACCGCGCTGGCAAAAGCCTGTTTCGACTTCCTGCCGACCCGCGCCCTGCTCGATCTCCAGGGCTGGGCGGAAGAGGACATTTTCGCGCATTCCTGAGGCCTCGGGCCGCTGTTAGCTTAGGGCTGCCGCCCCGTTTCGGACACTTTCGTGCGGCCTGTCGCAGGCTGCATATTCAGGCGGCGCCGGATACAATGGCGTGCGCCCGTCAACCGGACGAGACGAGCGACACCTCGGGAGCTCAGGTGAATTCGGCCCAGAATCCAACCTACGACGCCGCGCTTGCGGCGAAGTTTGCCAGCGCGGCGCGCCACAGCCGCCTGGTGCGGATTCTGCGCATCGCGGTGCCGGTGACGGTGGCTGCGTCCATGGCCGCGATCGTCGCCGTCTCGACCTTCCTCAATCCCTTCCAGATCCCCGTGAAGCTCGACTCCGGAAATCTCGTGGTGACGGGCACCAAGATCACGATGGAAACGCCGCATATGTCCGGCTTCACCCCGGACCAGCGGCCCTACGAACTCTGGGCCAAGACCGCGACGCAGGACATCACCGACCCCGATCATGTCGATCTCAACGATTTGCGCGCAAAGGTGCTGATGGAAGACAAATCCACTTTGCTGCTCGATGCGCGCACCGGCCGCTTCGACAACAAGCAGCAGCAGCTCGACCTGCACAAGGACATCTTCCTGCGCACCTCGTCCGGCTATGAGGCGCGGCTGAACTCGGCCTTCGTCGACATGGGCAAGGGAACGGTCTCCTCGGATGAGCATGTCGACGTCAAGCTGACCAACGGAACGCTAACCGCCGACCGGCTGCGGATCACGGAAGGCGGCGACGTCATCCGCTTCGAGGGCAATGTGGTGATGCATCTGGACAAGCTGGATGACCCCGCCGCTGCCCAGCCTGCGCCGGCCGAGCAGCCCGCGCCGCCGGTGAAGACACGCACGCCTCAGAACAAGTCTGCCAATTCAAAGTGATTTTCATGGTGAGATTCTTTTCGCGCAACGAGGACAAGCGGTGCGCCATTCTCGGTGCGGCTGCGCTCGCCGCCACTGTTGCGCTGGTCGCAACCGGTGCGGCCGTCGCACAGAGCACGATGCAGGGCGTGCCCAACGCAATGCAGGGCTTTTCGCAAAACCGCGACCAGCCGATCCAGATCGAAGCTGCCTCGCTCGAGATGCGCGACAAGAAGAAGGAGGCGACCTTCTCCGGCAATGTGAAGGTCATCCAGGGCGACACCACCATGACCTCGAAGACGCTCGTGGTGTTTTACGACTCCGGCGGCGGCGACAAGCCGGCCGCGCCGCAGCCCGCGGCGAAGGGGACCAAGGGTGCGCCGATGCAGTCGGCGCAGCCGGGGCCGGGCGGCAGTTCCTCGATCAAGCGGCTGGAAGCGCGCGGCAATGTCGTCGTCACCCAGAAGGACCAGGTGGTGACCGGCGAGACAGCCGTGTTCGACACCAAGACCAATCTCATCACCATGCTCGGCGGCGTCGTCCTCACGCAGTGCAGGAACGTGCTGCGCGGCGACCGTCTGGCGGTCGACATGACCACGGGCGTCTCGCGGGTGGAATCCGACAGCGGCAGGGTGCAGGCATTGCTGCCGCAGGGCGGCAGCAATGATTGCGGATCGGGGAGCCCGGGCAAGCCCGCTCCGGCGCCGCCTCTGCAATTGCCCGGCGCAGGCAAACAAAAGTAAATTCCTGAAGTAACTTCAAGCGCTTGGGCCAGATTCTCCCGATCCGAGGTTGAAGCTTGCCCGGCGAGGCTGTATCTAGCGCGAAGGGCTTTCCAAGCGGGGTTCGCCGCTTTTCGGGCGTGTTTCACTGGGCATGAGACATCCCTTCACTCATGCTGTGCTGGCGAATCGCAAGGCCGGTGCGGCAGATCGCGGGATCACGCGCGGATCATCGCGCAGGATTGTCGTGAAAGGCTAGAAGGCGGGATGGTCGATCTCTTCAGCATGTTCCGTCGGCGCCCCGCCAAGCGCGGCCGGCCAGGATTTGCGCGCCAGGACATCACCACCCTCGGTGACAGCGTCGGCGGTCTCGTGCCCAGCCCGGTGCGGGATGCATCGCCGATCGCCCGTGACCAGCCGATGCGCGCGCCCGACCATTTCCAGGCCGACTACCAAGCCGACTACCAGACCGAGCCGCCGCGTGCCCAGGCGGTGCATCCCGTGAGGGCCGCCAGCAGGCCTAACGGCGCCGGCGGACCGCAGCTTCTGAAGCGGCCGGGTTTCCTGGCTGTGCATAGCGTGGAAAAGAGTTTCGGCAGCCGCCAGGTGGTGCGCGGCGTCAGCATCTATGTGCGCCGCGGCGAAGCGGTCGGCCTGCTCGGCCCGAACGGCGCCGGCAAGACCACCGTGTTTTACATGATCACCGGCCTGATCAAGCCCGATCGCGGCGCGATCGAGCTCGACGGCCACGACGTCACCAAGCTGCCGATGTATCAGCGCGCGCGGCTCGGCATCGGCTATCTGCCGCAGGAAGCCTCGATCTTTCGCGGCCTCACCGTCGAGCAGAACATCCGCGCCGTGCTCGAAGTGGTCGAGCCCTCGCGCAAGAAGCGCGAGCAGCAGCTCGACTCGCTGCTCGACGAATTCAACATCACGCGCTTGCGGAAATCGCCGTCGATCGCGCTGTCGGGCGGCGAGCGCCGCCGCGTCGAGATCGCGCGCGCGCTGGCGACGCGTCCGAACTACATGCTGCTCGACGAGCCTTTCGCGGGAATCGATCCGATCGCGGTCGGCGACATTCAGGACCTCGTCCGCCATCTCACCAACCGCGGCATCGGCGTGTTGATCACCGACCACAATGTCCGCGAGACGCTCGGCCTGACCGATCGCGCCTATATCGTCTATGCCGGTGAAATCTTGACCGAGGGTAGCCCGGATGAGATCGTCGCCGATCCCGACGTTCGCCGGCTCTACCTTGGCGAGGAATTCCGCCTCTAGCCCTTTTTTCCCGTTCGTCAAGCCGTGTACATCGTGCCAAGACTAGGATAAGCAAAAATCGGACCAACTTTTGGGATCGGTTCTTGCTTCATGGCGCTCACGCAGAGATTAGAGTTCCGGCAATCGCAGTCGCTGGTCATGACGCCGCAGCTGATGCAGGCGATCAAGCTGCTGCAATTGTCCAATCTCGATCTCACGACCTTCGTGGAAGAGGAACTCGAGCGGAACCCCCTGCTGGAGCGGGCCAACGACGAGCCGCCCGCGGGTGAAGCCCCGGCCGAGACCGGCCAGTTCAGCGATTCCGACGGGGGCCACAACGACGAGCCGGGCGGCGGTCCGGGCGAGGCGTTCGAGCCGGGCCAGGAAGAATGGATGAGCAAGGATCTCGGCACCCGCGCCGAGATCGAGCAGACCCTGGATACGGGCCTGGACAACGTCTTCTCCGAGGAACCGGCCGAGGCCGCCGCGCGCAACGCCCAGGATGCGGCGCCGACCACCTATACCGAATGGGGCGGCGGTGCCTCCGGCGACGAGGACTACAATCTCGAAGCCTTCGTCGCCGCGGAGATCACGCTCGGCGACCATCTTGCCGAGCAGCTTTCGGTCGCCTTCACCGGCCCGGCGCAGCGCATGATCGGCCAGTACCTGATCGACCTCGTCGACGAGGCCGGCTACCTGCCGCCGGATCTCGGCCAGGCCGCCGAGCGCCTTGGCGCATCGCAAGCCGACGTCGAGGACGTCCTTGCCGTGCTGCAAAAATTCGATCCGCCCGGCGTCTGTGCGCGCAATTTGAGCGAATGCCTGGCGATCCAGCTCCGCGAGCTCGATCGCTACGATCCGGCGATGCAGGCCCTCGTCGAGCACCTCGATCTGCTGGCGAAGCGCGACATCGCTTCGCTGCGCAAGCTCTGCGGCGTCGACGACGAGGACATCGCCGACATGATCGGCGAGATCCGCCGCCTCAATCCCAAGCCCGGCATGAAGTTCGGCTCGGCGCGGCTCCAGACCATGGTGCCCGACGTCTATGTCCGCCCGGGTCCCGACGGCGGCTGGCATGTCGAGCTCAACAGCGACACCTTGCCGCGCGTGCTGGTCAACCAGACCTACTATTCGCAACTCTCGAAGAAAGTCGGCAAGGACGGCGACAAGTCCTATTTCACCGACGCGCTCCAGAACGCGACCTGGCTGGTGCGCGCGCTTGATCAGCGGGCCCGCACTATCCTGAAAGTTGCGACGGAAATCGTGCGCCAGCAGGACGGCTTCTTCACCCATGGCGTGGCGCATCTGCGGCCGCTGAATCTGAAGGCCGTTGCCGACGCCATCCAGATGCATGAATCCACGGTGTCGCGCGTCACCGCCAACAAGTACATGGCGACAAATCGCGGCACATTCGAATTGAAATATTTCTTCACGGCTTCGATCGCCTCCGCCGACGGCGGCGAGGCGCATTCCGCCGAGGCCGTGCGCCACCACATCAAGCAGCTGATCGATTCGGAAGCGCCGTCGGCGATCCTGTCGGACGACACGATCGTGGAACGCTTACGCGCCTCGGGAATTGATATTGCCCGCCGCACGGTCGCGAAGTACCGCGAAGCCATGCGCATTCCCTCTTCGGTGCAACGCCGCCGTGACAAGCAGAGCGCTCTTGGTAACGTCCTCTCCACCGCAATGCCCGATCGCTCCCGCAACACCGAGCCGGCCTGATTGCGCTGGCGCGAAATCGCGCTACTCTCGATCCCCCATCGAGACCGATCCAAGCTGGGCACTTAAAACCAAGCGAGGCATCACATGACCCTCAGAATCTCGGGAAAGAGCGTCAGCGTCGGCGACGCCCTGCGCGGCCGCGTGACCGATCGGACCGACGAGGTCCTGCGTAAATATTTCGACGGGAACTATTCCGGCCACATCACCCTGAGCAAGGATGGCTTCGGCTTCCGCACCGACTGTGCCCTGCATCTTGATACGGGAATTACGCTGGAGGCCGATTCGAACGCGCCGGATGCCTATGCCAGCGCCGACCAGGCGCTCCTGATGATCGAGAAGCGGCTCAAGCGCTACAAGAGCCGGCTCAAGGACCGCTCGGCCCGCAAGGCCCATGTCGCCTCCGCGGCGCTGGCCGCCATGGACGCCACGAGCTACGTGCTGGAGGCGCCGGGCGAGGGTGAGGACGAGGACGAGGTCACCGGCTACAGTCCCGTCATCATCGCCGAGGCCACCACCTCGCTGAAGCAGCTGTCGGTGAGCGAGGCCGTGATGGAGCTGGACCTCAGCGGAGCGCCCTGCCTGGTATTCCAGCACGGCTCCAGCGGCCGGGTGAACATCATTTACCGCCGGGCCGACGGCAATGTCGGCTGGATCGACCCGCCGGGGGCCAAACCGGACGGTTAAGGGCTGGAACCGGCCCCCGTACCAACCGCAGCCCTTAACAATGAGCGGGGCAAAGCCGCACGCAGCAGTTGGCACCGGGATTGCGTTGGAGTAGAAGCGCCCCACATCAGGATCGGGGCTAAGTCCCCCTCCTGCTTCACCTTCTTGATGCCGGCCAGGCATGGTTCGACCAAGCTGGCCAATTCGGAACCTGACGGTTTAATTCACCTCGGAAACCTTCCATGCCGATTACCGATCTGGTCGCACCCGAGGCGATTCTCCCGGCATTGAAGGTCAACAGCAAGAAGCAGGCGCTTCAGGAGCTCGCGGCCAAGGCCGCCGAGCTGACCGGGCAGAACGAACGCTCTGTGTTCGAGGTTCTGCTGCAGCGTGAGAAGCTCGGCACCACCGCGGTCGGCTACGGCGTCGCCATTCCCCACGGCAAGCTGCCCAAGCTCGAAAAGATCTTCGGCCTGTTCGCGCGCCTCGATCGCCCGATCGATTTCGAGGCGATGGACGGCCAGCCGGTCGATCTGGTCTTCCTGCTGCTCGCCCCCGAAGGCGCCGGCGCCGATCACCTCAAGGCGCTCGCCCGCATCGCCCGCCTCCTGCGCGACCAGGACATCGCCAAGAAGCTCCGCGCCTCGCGCGACGCCCAGGCGATCTATTCGGTGCTGGCGCTGCCGCCCGCGACCGCGGCGTAACGTCGCCGGTCCTCGTCGTCTGCTGAGAAGCGGAATCGATCTACGCAATTGCCAATGTACGCCGGCCATCTCCTTGGCATGCGCGCGGGATGTCGTGATCTCGTCATCGCCGACAAGATGACGCGAAAAATTTCCCCAGTTGAGACGTCCGGCACATCGCGCCTTGTCGGAGTCCGCTAAAGACGCCCACGAACGCAAGTGGCGCTTGGATCGACGCGCCGTCCTGCGCTTTCGCTGAGGTCGTTACCTATCGCCCGAAGGTCGGGCCCGTAGGATGAAAGTGGTTGGCGCGGTGCAGAGCAGGGCTGTTGTGGTGGGGCTAGTGATAGCAGGTACCGCAGTCCCGGCCGTCGCGCAGGATGCCGGATCGCTGCTCCGCGAGATGCAGCGGCAGCAGGAGTTGCAGCGGCAGGAAAGGCTGCCGGCCCCTGGCGAGATTCGACCGCAGCAGGCGCCCGCCGCCATCCCCGACCGGGGCGAGCGCATCATCGTGAAGGGCGTTCGCTTCACCGGCAAGGTGGAGCTGCTGCCACAGGCCGAGCGCGAGCAGCTCGTTGCCTCGGTGCGCGGCAAGCGCCTCGGCATCAAAGGGCTCTATGCGCTGGCCGATCAGGTGACGGCCGTGCTCCAGGGCCGCGGCCGGTTGCTGGCGCGCGCGCTGCTGCCGCCTCAGGACATCACCAACGGCATCGTCACGATCGAGATCGCCGAGGGCGCGCTCAAGACCATCACGCTCGATCGCGCCAAGGGCGTGCGCGTGCGTGAGGACCTGTTGCGCGCGATCATCGAGGGTCGTCTCAAGCCGGACGGCGTGACGCGGCAGGATCTGGAAGACGCGCTGTTGCGGATGAACGACCTGCCGGGCGTGTCGGTGCATGCCAAGCTCGCGCCGGGCGACGCGCCGAACACCAGCAAGCTCGTCGTCGGCGTCGCGCAGGCGCCCATTCTCGGGGGCGGTATTTGGGCCGATAATTACGGCAGCTCCAACGTGGGCAAGGCGCAGGGCAACGGGCTTATCTCGCTCACCGACGTGTCCGGCTACGGCGACCTGACGCGGCTCTCCGGCACGGTATCGCAAGGGCAGGAGTACGGCTCGCTGGTGACGAGCGTGCCGCTCGGCGCCAGCGGCTTCATTGCCAATGCGAGCTACGGCTATCTCGACTACCACAATATCGACGCCATCGGCAGCGCCCTCGGTCTCACCGGTTTTGCCCATTTCGCCAATGGCGGCGTCGACTACAGCCTGATCCGCTCGCGCGATTTCAACCTCCAGCTTGGCGGCACCGTGACCTGGAAGGCGCTGGTCGACGACAGCATCGTCGGAACGCTTCAGGACAAGCGGTCGACCTCCGGCACGCTCAGCCTCAACGGCGACCGGCGCGACGCGCTGCTCGGCGGCGGCATCACCAACTGGTCGGTGAGCTGGACTTTTGGCGACCTCGATCTCGCGCGCGTAGCGAGCGCGCTCGCGGTGGACCAGGCTGGGCTCCGGACGCAAGGGCCGTTCAATCGGATCAATGCCTCGGTTGCACGGCTTCAGGCCTTGCCCGACGACTTCGCACTGTTCGGTCGCCTCTACGGGCAATGGGCCGACAAGAATCTCGATTCCTCGGAAGATTTTGCGCTGGGCGGCCCGTTCGGCGTGCGCGGCTATCCCGTCGGCGAGGCGCGCGGCGACATGGGCGTGCTCGGCACGCTGGAGCTTCGCTACAACGCGCCGGTGCCTGTGCGCTTCGGCAGCCTGCAACTCGCGAGCTTCCTGGACGGCGGCTACGTCAAGATCAACGTGTCGCCGAACGGCATCGCGCCGGTCACTGTCTGCGGCTGCAACGATTACGGGCTCGCCAGCGCCGGCCTCGCCGCGCGCTGGACGCGCGAGTGGCTGAACGTCTCGGCGAGCTGGGCCCATACGCTGGGCGACAATCCCGGCCGTTCCATCATCACCGGCGCCAATGCCGATGGCGTCAAGGCCAACGATCAGTTCTGGCTGCAAGCTGGCATTCGCTTCTGATGTTTCGAGGGGGCACGCGATGACATCGACCCTGCCGCGGATGCGACTCGCAATCGCGCTGTCCGCGACCACGATGCTGACGCCGCCGGCGCTGGCGCAGACGCTGCCGACCGGCGGCCAGGTCGTGTCGGGACAGGCCACGATCAGTCAGTCCGGCAACGCCATGACGATCAACCAGTCGAGCGACCGGATGATCGCAAACTGGCAGAGTTTTTCGATCGGCGCCGGCAACTCCGTGACCTTCAACCAGCCCGGCGCATCCTCGGTCGCGCTGAACCGTGTCGTCGGCCAGGACCCGTCAAAAATCCTCGGCAGCCTCAGCGCCAATGGACAAGTGTTCCTGATCAATCCGAACGGCATCGCCATCGGCAAGACCGGCAGCGTGCAGACCGGCGGCTTCGTCGCCTCCACGCTCGGCATCAGCAACGCTGATTTTCTGGCCGGCCGCTACAATTTCACCGGCAGCGGCGGCGCGATCACCAATGAGGGCAGCATCTCCGGCAAGGTGGTGGCGCTGATCTCGCCGAGTGTCAGCAATTCCGGCACCATCACCGGCAGCACGGCGCTCGCCGCCGGCACCGACGTACTGCTCGACTTCAACGGCGACGGCCTGCTCTCGGTCGAGGTCAAGGCCTCTACCGTCAAGACCCTGGTCGAGAACAAGGGATTGATCCGCGCCGATGGTGGGCTCGCCATCCTCACCGCCAAGGGCGCGAGCGATGCCATGAAGGGCGTCGTTAACAACACCGGCGTGGTGCAGGCCGCGAGCATCGGCAGCAGGAACGGCCGCATCCTGCTGCTCGGCGATGCCAAGCACGGCGAGGTCAATGCCGGCGGCACGCTGCGGGCGCGCTCGGTCGAAACCTCCGCCGCCAAGGTCAATCTCGCTGCCGATCTGAAGGTCGATACGCTCGGCGGGCATTGGCTGATCGATCCCGTCAACATCACCATCGACGCGAACTACGCTGGCGTCTTGCAGACGGCGCTTGCGAGCGGCGACGTGACGGTGACGACCTCGGGCAGCGGCACCGATGAAGGCAACGTCACGGTCAACTCCGCCGTCACCTGGGGCTCGCATATCCTGACGCTGCGGGCCGACAACAACATCGTCATCAATGCGCCGCTGACGTCGACCGGCACGACGAGCAGTGACGGCCTGGTCCTGCAATACGCACAGACCACGGCCACCGGTGGCTACACCATCAACGCGCCGGTCAACCTGGCGGCGGGTAGCCTGTTCCAGACCCGGAAAGGAACTGATGCCGCCATCACCTATGCGGTGATCACCGACGTGAATGCCCTGCAGGACATCAACACCAACCGGTCCGGCAACTATGTGCTCGGCGCGAACATCGATGCCAGCGCGACGGCGGGTTGGAATGGTGGCGCCGGCTTCACACCGATCGGCGGCATCGGCGATATCAGCAAATATTTTTCCGGCATTTTCGACGGGCTCGGTCACCGCATCAGCAACCTGACCATCAACCGGCCGTCCAGCGATAACATCGGCCTGTTCGGCTACATCGATGGCGGGACCATCCGCAATGTCGGAATGGAAGGCGGCAGCGTGACGGGCAACAATTCCGTCGGCGGGCTGGTGGGGTCGAGCGGCCTCTGGGTCTACGGCGGCACGAGCAGCGTCGCTTACAACACCATCAGCAACGTTTACAACACCGGCAATGTGACCGGCAGCGGCGCCATGGTCGGCGGGCTGGTCGGCGACGCCTATATCACGACGATCAGCAACTCATATGCCACCGGCACGGTCGCGGGCTATGGCGCCGCCGGCGGGCTGGGAGGGCGCGTCGTCGCCTCGTTCGTCTCCAACTCGTATGCGACCGGCAACGTGTCCGCTAGCTGGGAAGGTGCTGGCGGGCTGATAGGGTACAATATCGGCACGTGGATGGGACCGGGCCCCGCGGATTATGCTATCGGGACGGTGAGCCACTCTTATGCCACGGGTACCGTATCTGGCGGCATCAATGTCGGTGGCTTGTTGGGGTACAGCAACCTCGGTCTCGTCACCGACAGTTACGCCAGCGGCAATGTATCAGGCACCGGCGCAGTTGGCGGCACAGGCACAGCTGCCGGCGGACTGGTGGGGTTCCAACAGTACAGCCGGGTGGAGCGATCTTACGCCACCGGCAACGTGTCCGGTGTCGATGCGGTCGGCGGGCTGGTGGGAGGCAGCTGGTACGGCGCCGTGGTAAGCCAGTCTTACGCAACCGGCAATGTGTCGGGAACGCGTTCGATTGGCGGGCTGGTCGGGCACAGCAATGAAGCCGTTTCAGTGCTCGATTCCTACGCCACGGGAACGGTTTCAGGAAATTCCGAGGTCGGCGGGCTGGTGGGGGTGAATCAGGAAAGCCATGTGAGCCGAAGCTACTTCGCGGGCACCGTGTCGGGAACCAGCAATGTCGGCGCGATCGTGGGGATGAACTGGGATGGCGGCGACGTCACCCAAAGCTATGCGAACAGGGAGACATCGGGGCAGAGCGCCGCCTGTGGCGCATCCTTCGGCGGCGGCATCTGCGATGGCGGCATGCTCACCACGGCGCAGCTGCGCGATCCCTTCATCTTCATCAACAACGGTTATGACTTCGCCGCTGTCTGGGGCAAGTCCGTCAGCGGCGCCAATAACGGCATGCCGGTGCTGCGCGCGTTCGGCGAAATCGTCTACGATGCCTATGTCAACGTCGCGGGCTCGGCCAGCACCACCTATGGCACGCTGGCCTCGCTCGGCGGCTTGACGATGACCGGCGTGAACGCCAATCGTGTCACGCTCGGCTGGGGCAGCGCAGTCACCACCGCATTGGGCGCGGGCAGCTACAATCTCAGCGGCCCCGACGTTCTCAGCGCGACCGGCTCGGGGGGCGCGGTCTATGTCGGCTCGGTCGCGGTCGGCCTCACCATCGACAGGGCGCCGCTCACCATCAGCGCCAACACGTCCAAGACCTATGACGGCCTCGCCTTCTCCGGCGGCAGCGCCGCTTATTCCGGCTTCATGAATGGCGAGACTGCATCCGTGCTGTCGGGCACGCTTCTTTATGGCGGCACGGCGCAGGGCGCGGTGAATGCCGGCCGCTACAGCCTGACGGCGTCGGGCCTCTCCTCGGCCAATTATGTGATCACCTATGTCGACGGTTCGCTGACCGTCAACAAGGCGCCGCTCACCATTGCAGTCAACGGCGTCACGAAGAATTACGACGGCGTCCCGTTCTCCGGCGGCAGCGCGATCTATTCCGGCTTCGTGAACGGGGAGGGGCTGTCCGCGCTATCAGGCACGCTCGTCTACGGCGGCTCGGCCCAGGGCACGCGTAATCCCGGGGTCTACAGCATCGCTGCCTCGGGGCTGACATCCGCGAACTACGACATCACCTATGTCGACGGCCGGCTCGCGATCATTCCGCGCGACGCGGGCGTCTGCTCGCTTGGGGCCGGCGGCAACCCGTTCTGCGGCGCCACTCCGCCCGATCCCGCCGCGCCCCTCGGGTTGAACGACCAGGCGCCGATCGAGGTCGTGCTGCGTTAGAGCACCCGGTCGCGGCACAATCGCAGCTACGCCGGCAAGGGCGTCCTGCGCTACGCCTGGTGAGACCGCAGGGGCGGCCCTCACTCTTCGAACCGAAGCCCCGCCGTCTGCGACTTATTTTCGCAGCCGGGCGCTGTGATGTTTCTCCGCCGGATACGACCGTCGCCCGGTGGCGCGTCCCGGCGCGGCTTCGGGTGCGGGGTTTTTGAGCCATGAATTGCGGTTCGATCGGCCGGATTTTCGGTCTGCTTTGCTCTGTCACCATTGCCGTGACGGTTGCCGTTCATGCTGACGATACGTCCAACGACCGCGTCATCGCCGAAAAGACCGAGATCATTGCGGCTGATCCGACCAACGCGGTTGCTTACGAGCTGCGTGGCGAAGCCTGGTACATCAAGCGGGACAAGGATCGCGCCTTCGAGGATTGCAGCGCCGCGATACGGATCGATCCGAATTTCGGGCGGGCTTATAACTGCCGCGGCCGCGCCTATTCGGCGAGGGGTGAACGGGATCACGCTTTGGCCGATTACAACGAGGCCATTCGCCTCGATCCCGGCTACGGTCCGTCCTACACCTCCCGTGCCCTCGAATATTTCAACCAGCGCGACTTCGATCTGGCGATCGGCGCGTTTACCGAGGCCATCGAACGCAATCCCAAGCAAGCCTACTTTGCTCTTATCAAGAGAGGGGAAGCGTATGCGGCGAAGCGCGACTCCGATCATGCCGTCGCCGATTACAACGAGGCGATGCGGCGCAATCCCGCCGCCGCATGGCCCTACGAGCTGCGAAGCACCGTCCATTTCAATAAGGGCGAGATCGACGAGGCTCTCGACGACTGCAACACCGCCGTTCGTCTGGAGCCCGGGAGTGCTGGCGGCCATTATTGCCGGGCCATCGTTCTCCTGAAAAAGGACGACACCGACAACGCCATCCGCGAGCTTGATGACGTCACCAGGATCATGCCTTCCTTCGAGAAGGCCTACTTCGTTCGCGCAACCGCCTGGCGCAAGAAGGGCGATGATCGTCGCGCCATTGCCGATTTCGACGAGGGCATCCGGCTGCAGCCGGGAAATTCGATGGCCTACAGCAATCGCGCCAGCACGCTGCGCGACATCGGAGAGCACGCCCGCGCGCTCGCCGACTACAATGAGGCGATCCGGCTCGATCCCAACAATCAGGTCGCTCTGGTCAATCGCGGCATCCTCTATATGAAGCTGTCCGACGCCAAACATGCGCGCGCCGATTTCAATAGCGTGCTCGCACTGCCGCCGGGCGACCAATGGGCCGCGGACACGGCGCGCGAAGGACTTGGCTTTTTGAAGTGATGCGTCTCGAAGGAGCGCGCGTCTCCGCTCTCGTGCCCCGGACGCAGCGCAGCGCTTCCCTCGCGATGCGAAGCATCGTCGAGAGTGGTGCGCCGCAGAGCCTTCGCCGGCGCCGCTCGTGCGCTTCAGCAGACCGTCGGCAGCAGGCGCCGGACTTCGTCGAGCAGTTCGGGAATCGCCGTCTTGTCACCCGCGAGGTGCTTAAGCAGCGCACTTTGGAATAGACCGTCGAACAGCGCATAGAGCGCGGCGGGCGACGACGCCGGCCGCTTGCCGCCGAGCTCGGCATAGCGGGAGGCGATGCGCCAGATCATCGCTTCCAGGCTCTTGTCGATCTCGAGTACGTCCTTGCGAAACGCCGCCTCGAACATCGCCTGCGAGCGCAGGTCGTACCAAAGGCGGTGCATACGGGCTTCGTTCTGCAGCGTTGCTGCGAGCTTGGCGAGGAAACCCTCCGTCAATTCGTCGCGGCTCGTTGCTGTCGCGACGACATCGTCATATCGCGTCACGCACTTCGCCTTGTAGTGGCGGACGCAGCAGCAGATCAGGTCGAGCTTGTCGCTGAAATAATAGTGGAACACGCCGTGCGTGAACGCCGAGTTCTGCGCGATTTCGCGCAGGCTGGTGCGTGCGAAGCCGAGCTCTCCAAGCGTTTCGAGCGCGGCCTCGGCAAGCTCGACGCGCCGCGCGTTGAACTTCTCGTCGCGCAGCACCTCGGCCGCATCAGCCACACGCCGGGCCGCTCCCGTCACCTGCCGCGCCATCTTGTCCTTATCCTCAGTCCCGTTCTTTCAAGGACTTATACCGCGTCGACCGCGGAATGCTCCATCCCCTCACAACCACTTCCTTTGACAACTGTCAAATTCGTTCTTGACAAGTGTCAAGATTTTGGCGGAGGTTCGCATCAAGAATTTGGACAGTCGTCAAGACGTCCGACCATGGAGGAACGCTTCGCTGGGTGCCGCCGAAAGGCCTGCGCCCATCGACCTGGTGCGCGCCGATTGGCGCAGCACGAATCGATCACCAGCAACGGAGGAGTGCGTCATGAGTGGGAAGAGCCTTGCAGGCAGGAAAGCCCTGGTCACCGGCGGTGCTAGAGGAATCGGCGCGGCCATCGCGCAAGCGTTGGCGCGAGCCGGCGCCTCGATCATGATCGCCGACATCCTGGAAGAGACCGGCCGTGCCAGCGCAGCCGCTATCGCGAAGGAAGACGTCGCCACGGGCTTCGTCCAGCTCGACGTCACCGACGACGCTCAATGGGAGCGGGCGGTTGCCACGACCGTCGCAACCCTCGGCGGCTACGACATTCTGATCAACAATGCCGGCATCGAGATCACGTCGCTGATCTCCGAGGTCAAGGCCGAGGACGCGCGGCGGATGTGCGACGTCAATATCGTTGGCACCGTGCTTGGCATGAAGCACGCCTTCCGTGCCATGCGCCCGGGCGGGCCGGCCGGCAAGGGCGGCGCCGTCGTCAACATCGCCTCGGTTGCGGCAACGATCGCCTTTCCCAGCATCGCGGTCTATTCGGGCACCAAATCCGCGGTTGACCGCATGACGCGGGTCGGAGCGATGGAAGCCGGCAAGCTCGGCTTCGGCGTGCGCGTAAACTGCATCTATCCGGGCCTGATCCCGACCGACATGGGCATGCAGCTCGCCAACGACATCGTCAAGGTCGGGCTCGCGGCTGACGTCAACGCCGCAGTCGGCTCGGTGGTGGAGCAAACCCCGCTCGGCCGTCTCGCCGAGGTCACGGACATCGGCGATGCCGCGGTGTTCCTGTGCTCGAACGAGGCGCGCTTCATCACCGGCATCGGACTGCCGGTCGATGGCGGCATGGGCATGTAGCAACAAAGCCGACAACAAGCATTTCGGAGGAACGCAATGAGCGAGAAGAAGCCCGTCATCGTCTATGGCGCTTCCGGCTATACTGGCCGGCTGGTCTGTGAATACTTACGCGAATACAACATCCCCTTCATCGCCGCCGGCCGCAGCAATGAGAAGCTCAACGCCGCGATGAAGTCGAATGTAGCGGGCATCGAGACCGCCGACTACGAGGTGGTCAAGGTGCCGCACACCGTGGCTGCGCTGACTGAATTGTTCAAGGGCGCCTCGGTGGTGCTCAACACCGTGGGTCCCTTCGCCAAGTTCGGCGGCGAAGTGGTGCAGGCTTGCCTCGCTTCCAAGTGTCATTACACCGACACCACCGGTGAGCAGGACTGGCTGATCACGCTCGAGCAGGAGTGGGGCGCGAAGTTCGCCAATGCCGGGCTGCTGTTGGCGCCAGGCATCGCACAGATGTACACCACCGGCGAGATCGCCGCGCAGCTGTGCCTGGAGACGCCCGGCCTCGACACACTTGATATCGCCGTGTTCTGGGGCGGCAGCCCGACCATCGCATCGACGCAGACCATCCTGGTCAACGCCGCGATGGCCAAGGCCTACTATCTGGAGCAGAACAAATACGTCGAGCATCAGCCCGATGCCGGCCTCTACAACCTCGCCATCCCCGGCCAGCACGAGCTGGCGCTGGCGCTGCCCTGGGGCGGCACCTCGCATCCGGTGTGGTTCAAGCGCGATCCGCGCGTCGCCAACGTGAAGGTGCTGGGCGGCGTGTTCAACCGCGGGCTGATGTTGGCTGTGCCGCAGATCGTCGCGGCCGCGCTGGAGGCGACCAAGGATATGAATCCCGACGACCGCTACGCCGCATTGGCGCAGACCGCTGCCGGTGTGATGAACACCATGCCGCCGCGCGAGAACCCGCGCGTCAACAAGTCGATGGATTCGGTGCATGCCTCCGGCCCGTTGGGGCGCGCGCACTGCGTCATCAACGGCAACAGCAACTACAAGCAGACCGGCATGTTGCAGGCCTATGCTGCGGCCCATCTGTTGCAGCAGCCGCCCAAGCGCGTAGGCTTCGCCTCCGGCTGCCAGGCGTTCGGCCATCACGAGCTGCTCGGGCAGTTGCGCAGCTTCGGGCTCGTCAGCAAGCCTGTTCTGACCGTGCACGATTAAGTCAATCGCGGGTGGCGCGGTCCTCCGCGTCACCCGCTGCTGCTTCGGGTGTTGATCATGCGCTTCATCGATTACCTGGACAAAGGTGCCTCGCTCGGCGCCGACGCGCCGTGCCTCACCATGGATGGACGCGACCTCAGCTATGGCGAAGTGCAGCGGCTGAGCTACCGCGTCGCGCGCGGGCTCGCGCGATCGGGCATTGCTGCCGGCGAGAAGGTCGCAATCCTTTCCGGCAACGATCCGGTCGCGTTTGCCTGCGTGTTCGGCCTTTCCCGCGCGGGCTCGGTCTGGTGCCCGATCAATCCGCGTAACGAGGCGGCCGAAAATCGGCTCATCCTCGAGCAATTCGACTGCAGCCTGCTGTTGTTTCATTCAAGCTTCGCAGCGATGGTCGAGGCGGTGCGTGCAGAGCTGCCAAGGCTGCGCGCCGTCGTCTGCCTCGATGCTGAGTTGTCCTTCGCGCCCTCGTTCGACAGCTGGCTCGCCGGCCTTGCAGACGACCACTATCAACGCGAGACGATCGACGATCTCGCGATGATCCCGGGCACCGGCGGCACCACCGGCAAGCCGAAGGGGGTCATGCTGTCGGGCCGCAACATCGAGGCTATGACGGCACTGACGCTGATGGGCTATCCCTTCAAGGGTCGCCCGATCTACCTCGCGCTTGCGCCGCTGACCCACGCGGCCGGCGTGCTGTGTTTCCCGATCATGGCGCTCGGCGGCCGCATCGTGATCATGCATCACCCCGACATCGCGGAATTTCTCGATCTGATCGAGCGCTACCGTGTCACGCACACCTTCCTGCCGCCGACCGTGATCTACATGCTGCTCGATCATCCGAAGCTCGACTCCGCGAGGCTCGGGTCTCTGCAATGTTTCTGGTACGGCGCGGCGCCGATCTCGGCCGCGCGGCTTGCGGAAGCGCTCCAGCGTATCGGGCCGATGGCGCAGTTGTTCGGTCAGACCGAAGCGCCGATGATGATCTCGATGATGGCACCTAGCGAGCATTACAATGCCGACGGCACGATCGCGATGGAGCGTCTCGCCTCGGCCGGGCGGATCAGCCCGCTGGTGCAGGCCGGTATCATGGATGGCGACGGCAATTTGCTGCCGACCGGCGCCCGCGGCGAGATCGTGGTCCGCGGTTCGCTGGTGATGGAGGGCTATTACAAAAATCCCGAGGCTACGGCGGAAGCCTCCGCGCATGGTTGGCACCACACCGGCGACATCGGCTATATCGACGACGACGGCTACCTCTATATCGTCGATCGCGCCAAGGACATGATCATCACCGGCGGGTTCAACGTCTACTCGATCGAGGTCGAGAACGCGCTGCGGGCGCATGAGGCGGTGCAGGATTGCGCCGTGATTGGCCTTTCGGACGAGAAATGGGGTGAGCGGATCGTCGCCGTGGTGCAGCCCCGCGCCGGCCAAAGCGTCGATGCGACGGCGCTGGCGGCCTTCGTCAAGGCGCGGATCGGCAGCGTCAAGACACCGAAGCAGATCGAAGTCTGGGACGACCTGCCGCGTTCCAAGGTCGGCAAGGTCTTGAAGCCGGACATCCGCGCGCGGCTGGCGGAGCGTTCAGGCGGCTGAGGCGCATCTTATTGCAGCGCCCATCGCTTCGAAGATATCCGCGAGACGCGCTGACGCGGACATTCGCGCGGGCCTGGAACTCTCATCCGTGTCCGGGCAGGCAAAGGCATGTTTCCGCTTTTCGATGCGCGTTTTGGGTGTCACCATGCTTTTGAACGGACGGGAGGGCCGCCATGCGCTGGTGTGTCTCGGTCGGGGCGGTGCTTGTTGCGGGGGCGATCGTCGGCGGTGACGTTGCCAGCATTGCCGCGCCGAGCCCGAAATCAGGGATAGCCGACGCCAGGCACAGCGCACTGTCCGTCAATGTCGAGCTCGTTATCGCCGTCGACGTCTCCTATTCGATGGATCTGGACGAACTCGCCATTCAGCGCGAGGGCTATGCACAGGCCATCGTCTCGAAAGACTTTCTTCAGGCGCTAAGGGCCCGTCCGGCCAGCAAGGTCGCTCTGACCTATTTCGAGTGGTCGATGTCGGGCGACGACAGGATCATCATTCCGTGGCGCGTGATCGACGGCCCGGAATCGGCGGACGCTGTGGCCGCCGAGATCATGAAAACGCCGATTCGCCGAGGTTCGAGCACCTCGATTTCCGGCGCGATCAATTTCGCAGTGCAGCTGTTCGAAGAGAATCCCTATCGCGGGTCGCGGCGCGTCATCGACATTTCCGGCGATGGGCCGAACAACGACGGAGCCCCCGTCACCGGCGCGCGCGACGCTGCCGTTGAGAAAGGCATCATCATCAACGGCCTGCCGATCATGGTGAAGGAGCCGTCCTATTTGACGACCGATATCGAGAATCTCGATCTCTATTACGAGGACTGCGTGATCGGAGGGCCGGGTGCCTTCATCATGACAATCAAGGATCGCGAAAAATTCCAGGAAGCGATCCGGACCAAGCTTGTTCTCGAAGTTGCGGGCCTCACGCCGGAGGGGAGGATCGTCCGAACCGCCGAGAAAGAGCCCCGGGTGTCCTGTCTGGTCGGCGAAGAAAAATGGCGGGAGCGCGGGCGACGGATCATGCGCTAGTTGCCCGTCAGCAAAGCGAACCGACGTCGGTCGATCGCCTCACGCGCCACCAGCCCTGCCGCCTTGCAAAGATCTGGCGCATAGAGTTGGCAGCGCCGTCCCTGCTTCTCGATAGCCTTGTCGATCAACCCCAGCAGTCGTGCGGGGGCCATTCCCGCGGGAGCGGCAATTCGCCCCGTGACGACGTGCTTTTCTATTCCCTCGTGACGGTCGTGATCGAGATCGGGGTCGCGCCAGCAATTCGCGCATATCATCTCGAAGCTCTGGGAATGCGAATAGACGACGGCGTCCTCATCCAGCTCTGCGGTCAAGTCCGCCAGTTGCCGTGCCGAATCCTGTGTGCCGGCGAAGTCGAATAGCTGATAGTTCCGCCGCTCCAGCGTCGCCAAATGCGGAAAAACCGGGACCTGCACCTCACCATACGTGTGATGTGTAATCGGCGCGCCGTCGATCAGGATGACGTCGCCATAGTCCACGCCGAGCTTCTGGTAGAGCACACTGCGGACGATGCCGTGGCACGGGCTCAACCGTTCGATCCAGATGGTTTCCTCCGCGCCCGGATCGTCCTGATCGGCCGTGCGCTCCGCCAGGGGCCGCTCCGCCAGCTTGACCTTGCATTGAGACAATGAGCATTCCGGCAAGCCAAAGCGCCCGATCTCGATCGCAAGCCCCATGCGCCTCCAGACATCCAGTGCCAGAGAGGCATTCTTTGCGCCGGTGGCGCAGATACCAAGATTCCACTCGTAACTCTCGGTGACTTCGTCCGCGAGGCTGGCTGCGATCTGGTTTGCGGTCGCGCCATCTGCGAATCTGCCGCGTGTCTTGTAGAAAAGACCCAGATTGTAATGGTGGGTGCTGTTTTGCGGATTGAGTTCGGTGAGTTTCCGATAGCTGCTCTCGGCAATCGCATCTTGCTGGCGCGACAGCATTCGCGCCGCAGTGGCCAGACCTTCGAGAATCGGTTCCTGTTCGGGTTGCCCCTCGTGGACCTTGGCCAACCCGCTCAGTTTTTCGACGACCAAACGGAACAATGCAATATCGGGCGGCGGTGCATTGAGATCGTCAATGTCGCGCGCTGCTTCAAGGCAGAGCCCTACAGTCGAGAGAATCCAGAAGTCCTGATCGTGAGATTGTGCGACCTCTGACAGAACGTCTATCGCGGCTTCTCTTTGCAAGCATCGATCATGGACAACCCGCAGCAATGCCATGGCGGCTTCGGGCTGCCGGGGCTGCGCTTTTCGCAGCGGCATCAGCTTGTGCAACGCGGCCTGTGTTCTTCCCGCCTGAGCTTCCGCAATGGCATCGCGCGCAATCGCCTCGATCTCATCGGATGAGAGCACCGCACTTGGACCGTCCGACGTCATTCTCGATTCTCTTCTCAGAGCACCCGCTTCGGCGTTGAGCCCGATGCTAGGCCGGAACGTCGACGCTTCGCCAGATGGCCCATAAAAAATGCGCGGGCCGCCTTGAGGCATGCCCGCGCATTTGAATTCGCAGATGTCGCGCTAAGCGTGCGTCAGTGCACGCTCACGGCTTGCAGCTCGTTGCTCCAGGCGTTGGCGACCGCGGCTTCGCGGCTGTCGGTCAGCATGATCGGCGTGCCGTCGGCGGCGTGGAGCGCGAAGAGCTTGAGGCCCGGCGCGATCTTTGGCGCTTCGGGAAACAGGCCCGGCACATCCTCGGAGCGGATCTGCTTCACATAGGCGATATGACCTTCGCCGAGAGTTGCCAGCGTCTCGGGCGAGACGTTCTTGGCTTCGTATTCGAACGCAACGTGACCTTCACTCATGGTCTCGACTCCTTCACAGAAACTAAGCGGTCGAGTCCGCTACTCGTTCCATTATTCGTGCTCATTGATAGCGATTGTCTTAACGATCCTCTCCGGTTCAGGCCGGGCAAGATCGACCGACAGCAGCCCGTTCTTCAGATCCGCTCCCAGCACGAGCATCCCCTCCGCCAGCACGAAGGTGCGCTGGAAGTGGCGCGCGGCGATGCCGCGATGGATGTATTGCCGGGACTTGTCGTCCTGCTGCCGCCCGCGAATCACGAGCTGGTTTTCCTCAATGGTTACATCGAGTTGGTCGCGGGTGAATCCGGCGACCGCCAGCGTGATCCGCAATCGCTCGGGCTGGCCGTCCGACCGGTCGCACCTCTCGATATTGTAGGGAGGATAGCCGTCGGCACCTTTGACGACGCGATCAAGCACGCGCTCGATCTCGTCGAAGCCCAGAAGGAACGGACTGGAAAGCGTGGGAACACGAGACATAGTTTACAAAGTCCTCTCGAAGCGACTTTGGCATTTCAGGGCCCGGAAGCGGCGCCCCTTGGTCAGCAATATGGTCATAACCCCTTGGGGGTTCAAGGACGTAGCGGGGGCCTGTGGATTGCCCATTTTCGCGCCTGACCCCGACCGCGGTCGCGCGGAAGCGCCCAATTCGTCACCGGGAACGCAAATGCTCAGGCAAGCCCGGGCATGACGAATCGGCCGACGATTTATCTCAATGAAATCAAACCCCCGGCTACTGTGCATGGGGTTGTTTTTCGCGTTTTTGATCGGCCGGCCCTCGGAAGCGGTCAGGCCTCGATCCGCGTCCGCCCGTCGCCGCTGAAAAGGTGCAGCTTCGGCCGTACCGCGGCGACGCGGATCCTCTCACCGATGGCTGGGGCCTCGGTTCCGGGAATGCGGACGATGACCTCGCCGGGCGGCAGCTCGCCGGGGGTGGCGGCGACGCGCTGCTCGTCCTGGGCCCGCGTGCCGTAGACGAAAGTCTCGGCGCCGACGCGCTCGATCGCTTCCACGGTCAGCGGCAGTGCGACACCGCCGGCCGGGGTCTGGTCGGTGATGACGAAATCTTCCGGGCGGATGCCGAGGATGCCGGCCTCGCCCGCGCCGCCGTCGAGCTGCGATTTGATCTCATCGGCGCGCGTCGACATCAGGTTCATCGGCGGTGCCCCGATGAACGAGGCGACGAAGGTCGTCGCCGGCTTCTCGTAGATCGCCAGCGGATTGCCGACCTGCTCGACCTGGCCGCCATTCATGACCACGAGAATATCGGCGAGCGTCATCGCCTCGAGCTGGTCGTGGGTGACGTAGATCGAGGTCGTGTTGAGCCGGCGCTGTAATTTGCGGATCTCGACCCGCATAGCGATGCGCAGCTTTGCGTCCAGGTTCGACAGCGGCTCGTCGAACAGAAACACTTTCGGCTGGCGCACGATGGCGCGGCCCATGGCGACGCGCTGGCGCTGGCCGCCGGAGAGCTGACGCGGCTTGCGCTCCAGCATCGGCGTGAGCTCGAGCACGCGTGCGGCCTCGTCGACGCGGGTCTTGACCTCGGCCTCCTTCATGCCGCGGTTGCGCAGGCCGTAGGCCATGTTGTTGAAGACGCTCATATGCGGATAGAGCGCGTAGTTCTGGAACACCATCGCGATGTCGCGATCGGCGGGCTCGATCTGGTTGACGATTCGGCCGCCGATGTCGATCTCGCCGCCGGTGACAGTCTCGAGACCTGCGACCATGCGCAGCAGCGTGGACTTGCCGCAGCCGGAGGGACCGACCAGCACGCAGAACTGACCGTCGCCGACATCGACGTTGACGCCCTTGATGGCCTCGAAGCCGCCGGGATAGGTCTTGCGGACGTTGCGCAGGGTAACGTTAGCCATGAAAACTCGCTTCTACTTTTCCGTCTCGACCAGGCCGCGCACGAACAATTTCTGCATGGCGACGACGACGAACACCGGCGGCAGCATGGCGAGCACGGCGGTGGCCATCACGATCGGCCATTCGGTCAGCGCATCGGTGGTGGTGATCATCTTGCGGATGCCGACCTGGATGGTCTGCATGTCGTCGCGCGTGGTGATCAGCAGCGGCCAGAGATATTGATTCCAGCCGAGGATGAAGAGGATCACGAACAGCGCCGCCATGTTGGTGCGCGACAGCGGCAGCAGCGTATCCCAGAAGAAACGCAAGGGGCCGGCACCGTCGATGCGCGAGGCCTCCAGCAGCTCGTCCGGCACGGTCATGAAGAACTGGCGGAACAGCAGCGTCGCGGTGGCCGACGCGATCAGCGGCAGCGCGAGGCCGGCATAGCTGTCGAGCATGTGCAGATCGGCGACGATCTTGTAGGTCGGGTAGATGCGCACCTCGACCGGCAGCATCAACGTGATGAAGATGATCCAGAAGATCGCCATCCGGAACGGAAAGCGGAAATACACGATCGCATAGGCCGAGATGATCGAGATCGCGATCTTGCCGATCGCGATCGCCAGCGCCATTACCAGCGAGTTCAGCATCATGTTGCCGACGGGCTCGCGGGTCGATCCGCTCGTGCCGACGAAGATGGTCTTGTAGTAGACCTCGAAGAAATGGCCGCCCGGCAGCAGCGACATCTGCCCGTTCGCGATCAGGGCGTTGTCCTGGGTCGAGGCGACGATCGCGATGTAGACCGGGAATGCGACGATCGCGATCCCGATCCAGAGAATCGCGTGGGCGACGTAGCGCCGAAAGCCCTCTTCTTCGACCATCAGTAGGTCACCTTGCGTTCGACGAAGCGGAACTGGATTCCCGTCAGCACGATCACCATGACCATCAGGATCACCGATTGCGCTGCCGAGCTGCCGAGATTGCCGCCGAGCAGGCCGTCGGAATAGACCTTGTAGACCAGCGTGACCGTCGATGTGCCGGGACCGCCGCGGGTCATGGTGTCGATGATGCCGAAGGTGTCGAAGAAGGCGTAGACGATGTTGACGACCAGCAGGAAGAAGATCGTGGGCGACAGCAGCGGGAAGGTCACTGTCCAGAACCGCCGCATCGGACGGGCGCCGTCGATCGCGGCGGCCTCGAACACGCTTCGGGGGATGGCTTGCAGGCCGGCGAGGAAGAACAGGAAATTATAGGAGATCTGCTTCCACGCCGCGGCGAGGATGATCAGCCCAGCCGCCTGGTTGCCGTCAAGCAGCGGATTCCAGTCGACGCCCAGGTTGCGCAGATAGCGCGACAGCACGCCGAGCGAAGGATGCAGCATGAAGATCCAGAGCACGCCGACCACGGGCGGCGCCACTGCATAGGGCCAGATCAGCAGCGTGCGGTAGAGCATTGAGCCGCGCAGCGGCTTGTCCGCCATCACGGCGAGCAAGAGCGCGAAGGACAGCGACGAGACGGCGATGGCGAACGAAAAGACGAACGTACGGACAACCGCCTCGAAATAGGCCGGGTCCTTGAACAGGTCCTGATAATTCTCGAACCAGACGAAGCTTGTCGACAGACCGAAGGCATCCTGGAGCAGGAAGGATTGGATCACCGCCTGCGCGGCCGGCCAGTAGAAAAAAATCAGGACGATCGCGAGCTGGGGCGCAACCAGCGCGTAGGGCAATAGTTTTGCTTGGAAAATGGCTTGCTTTTGCATGATGTCAGGTGAGCGGCAGGCCGGCTTGCGGCCTGCCGCTCATCGCCTCACTTGACGGCGGTTTTTTCGAACTGCCGCAGCATCGTGTTGCCGCGCTCGACGGCAGCATCCAGCGCCTGCTTGGCGGTCTTCTTGCCGGCCAGCGCCTGCTCGATCTCTTCCGACCAGACGTCACGCAGCTGAACCATGTTGCCGAGACGCAATCCGCGCGAATTCTCGGTCGGCTCCTTGTTGGTCAGCTCGAGCAGCGGGGTCTCGAGATAGGGCTGATCCTTGTAGAAACCTTCTTCCTTCGCCTTGGCGTAGGCCGCCTTGGTGATCGGCAGATAGCCCGAGGCCTTGTGGATGTAGACTTGGCGATCGGTGTCGGAGAGGAAGGTCAGGAACTTCGCGACACCCTTGTATTCGTCGGCCGACTTGCCGCCCATCACCCAGAGCGAAGCGCCGCCGATGATCGAGTTCTGCGGCGCGCCCTTGACGTCCGGATAGTATGGCATCGGCACGGCGGTGAAGTTGAACTTGGCCTGCGCCTTGACGTTGCCGAAGAATGCCGACGAGGTCAGGTAGATCGGGCATTCGCCGGAGGTGAAGCGGCCTTCGCCGGTGTTGGTGCGGCCGGCATAGTCGTAGGTCTTGGTCTTCTGGAGCTCGACCAGGGTTTCGAGATGCTTGACCTGAAGCGGGCCGTTGAACTCCAGCACGGTGTCGAAGCCGTCGAGGCCGTTGGCCTTGCTGGCGAGCGGCACGTTGTGCCAGGCGGAGAGCTGCTCGAGATTGACCCAGGTGACCCAGGAGCCGGAGAAGCCGCAGGTGTCATGACCCGCAGCCTTCAGCTTCTTGGCGGCCTCGAACGTTTCGGGCCAGGTCTTGGGGATCTCGACGTTCGCCTTCTTGAGCTCGTCGAGGTTGACCCACATGACGGTCGACGACGAGTTGAACGGGAACGACAGCATCTCGCCCTTCGAGGTCGAGTAGTAGCCGGTGATGGCGGGCAGATAGATCTTGGGGTCGAACTTCTCGCCGGCCTCGGCCATCAGCTTGTAGACGGGTTTTACGGCGCCGGTCGCGGCCATCATGGTCGCGGTGCCGACTTCGAACACCTGCATGATGTGCGGGGCGTTGCCGGCGCGGAACGCCGCGATGCCGGCGTTCATCGTATCGGGATAGTTGCCCTTGTAGGTCGGGATCACCTTGTAGTCGGTCTGCGAGGCGTTGAAGTCGGTGGCGAGCTTGACGATGACGTCGTTGTTGGCGCCGGTCATCGCGTGCCACCACTGGATTTCGGTCACGGCCAAGGCCGGCGATGCGCCCATGCCGAACGTGATTGCAACTGCGGCAGCCGCCCCAAAGTGTCGAAGAGCCATCAAGTAAACCTCCCTTGGCCGTCAAAAAGAAGCGCTTGCGCTAGCAGCGCCATATGACGTTCACATGACTGTGTAAGCGGGAGAAACGAAAGCAGCAAGCGCGGCCAAAAGGGAAGCCGTCAAATAGGCGAATGCCGAGCGCGCAGCCTCCTCCGTTCGCGGTGCACATGCGTGCCCGCGCCGCAGTGCGGCATTTGCTCGGGTGAGGCGGCGAGGGCGTTTAGCGCTTGCGCTCGGGGCCGCAGACGGTGCCCTGCTCGACCATCGCGTCGATCTCCGATTTGGAGTAGCCGAACTCGCCCAGCACCTCCTGGGAGTGCTGGCTGAATTTCGGCGGCAGGCGCCGCAGGCTCGGCTTGCTGCGATCGAGCCGGATCGGCGAGGCCACGCCCTTGTACCAGTCCTTCTCGATGACATCGCCGCGGGCGATCGTGTGCGCGTTGGTCAAGGCCTGGTCGATCTTCTGCACGGGACCTGCGGGCAGGCCGGCGGCGAGCAGACGATTGCACAGCGGCTCGGCCTCGTGCTGGCTGAACACGGCGGCAAGCTCGGCCCGCAGCGCCTCGCGATTGGCGATGCGATCCTTGTTGCGGGCAAAGCGCGGATCGGTGCCGAGCTCGGGCTTGCCGATCTCCTTGGCGAGCTTGCGGAAGGTGCCGTCATTGCCGACACCGATGAAGATGTCGTCGGTCTTGGTCGGGAAGATCGCGTAAGGCACGAGGTTGGGATGCTCGTTGCCGGTGAGCGACGGCGGCTTGCCGTGCATGAAATAATTCGCGGTGTGCGGATGCATGATGGCAAGGCCGGTCTCATACAGCGTCGTCTCCAGGAACTGGCCCTGGCCCGAGCGCTGCCGCTCCGACAGCGCCATCAGGATGCCGATCGCCGCATAGAGGCCGGTGGTGATGTCGACCAGCGGCACGCCGATCCGCATCGGTCCGCTCTCGGGCGAACCGGTCGCCGCGATCATGCCGGTCATCGCCTGGATGATGGCGTCATAGCCGGGATTGCCGCCGCGCGGACCGTCGGCGCCGAAGCCGCAGATCCGGCAATGCACGAGGCGCGGGAATTTCTTGCTGAGCACATCGTTGCCGATGCCCCATTTCTCCAGCGTGCCCGGCTTGAAATTCTCGATCAGGACGTCGGCGGTCTCCAGCATCTTGAGCAGCACGAGGCGGCCGCCCTCGGAGGCGAGGTCGAGGCCGATCGAGCGCTTGTTACGGTTGATGCCGATGAAATAGGCCGCGTCTTCGTCGTGGAACGGAGGGCCCCAGTCGCGCACCTCGTCGCCGGCGGGCGGCTCGACCTTGATCACGTCGGCGCCGTGGTCGGCGAGGATCTGGGTGCAGTAGGGACCGCCGAGCACGCGCGTGAGATCGATGACGCGCAGTCCGCTCATTGCGCCCAAAACGGCTTCAGTCATGCCTTCGCTTCCCCTGTGTCGATGATTGATCACAGGCCTAGCGAGGTTTTTTTGCGCCAGCAATGGCTTGGTGCGTAGGGGCGTATGCGGTGCCGCCGTGCAATCCCGCAACGTGGCAAAACAACTAGACTAAAGGGAAGCGGCCGGCCCGAGGGGGATCTCGGGCCAGCCAATCCGCCGTTTGATCAGACGACCGTCAGGCGAACGTCGACATTGCCGCGCGTGGCATTGGAGTAGGGGCACACCTGGTGGGCCTTCTCGACCAGCGCCTCAGCTTCCGCCCGGGCAAGGCCCGGCAGCGAGACGGCAAGATCGATGTCGAGACCGAAGCCGCCGGCCGAGCGCTGGCCGATGCCGACGGTGGAGGTGACCGAGGCGTCAGCCGGAACCTTCGGCCCGCCCTGCGAGGCCACGAACTTCATCGCGCCGATGAAGCAGGCGGCATAGCCGGCCGCAAACAGCTGCTCGGGATTGTTGCCGGCGCCGCCTCCGCCGCCGAGCTCCTTCGGGGTGGTGAGCTTGACGTCGAGCGCGCCGTCGAGGGTCGCCGCATGGCCGTCGCGGCCGCCGGTGGCTTTGGCGCTGGTCTTGTACAGGACGTTTACCGACATTTTCGTCTCCTCAGGTCTTCGGGTTGGGGAACCTACATCGCAAACAATTAGATTGCGCGCAATTGAAATCTGCATGCCTCACATTTAATTGTTCGCAATTGAATGTACGGCCGCCCGGTCCCAGAATGGAGGAAACCGCGTGAGATTCTCGATGCCCCGGAAATTATCGGCGCTGGACCCGCAGCGCCTCGACAATCAGATCTGCTTCGCGGTCTATTCGGCCGCGCATGCCTTCAACCGCGTCTACAAGCCGCTGCTCGACCGGCTCGGCCTGACCTATCCGCAATATCTGGTGATGCTGGTGCTGTGGGAGCGTGACGACGTGCCGGTCAAGGACATCGGCGAAAAGCTGTTCCTGGATTCGGGCACGCTGACACCGCTGCTCAAGCGCCTCGAGGCCGCCCACCTCGTTAAGCGCACGCGCTCGCGCGAGGACGAACGTCAGGTGCTGATCGCGCTGACCCCGCAGGGCCATGCCTTGAAGGAAAAAGCGCGCGCCGTGCCGCAATCGATCCTGGCGGCGTCGGATTGCTCGGTGTCGGAGCTGGTCGCGATGAAGGACGAGATCGTCGCGCTGCGGGATCGGTTGAATGCGGTGATCGGGGAGTAGGGGGGCGATCAGAAGTGCTTCTTCGCGAAGGCGCGCCCCGAGCCCGATTTCAGGTATCGCTCGAACGCGACAGCGCGTGCCGCGTCATCAAAGGCGAAATAGGTCCGAATTCTCCAAGGCCCATATTTCGACGTGTGTGGCACCTCGCCGGCGTTATGCTTGGCTAAACGGGCCCGTAGGTCGTCGGTGATGCCGACGTAGAAATGCTCGGAATTGAGACTTTCGAGGATATAGACGTATTTCATTCTGCTTCCTCCCCGGAGGGCAGGATAGCAGCTTGGAACCATCACGGGGCTTCGCTGGTGATCCTCGATGAAGTCCGCCGCCGCCCTTCGGGCTATGGCGGGACAGCCTTCGCTCACTTCGCTACGAGGGACTTCCCGGGCTTGCCCAGCCGAAGCTCGCGAAGCGAGCGAAGGCTGGTGGAGCCAGGCGGGATCGAACCGCCGACCTCTTGCATGCCATGCAAGCGCTCTCCCAGCTGAGCTATGGCCCCTTAGTCTTCCAGTTGGCAGGATCCTGGTGGATCACTCCCGACCGCCGAGCCTGGTGACTCGCGCGGTGCACCCTTTTTCACAGATCAGGGCTGATCTCAAGTCTCTTCATCACCTCCGACATCACCAATGATGTCCGTGACGTCCTCATCGCCCTCTTCGTCGTCGGCGATAAAGGTCGAATCATCGTCGTCATCGTCCTCGATGGTCTCGTCGACCTCGATGTCGTCCTCGGATTCGGGCACCGCGGCCTTGACCTTGCCGGTGTTTTCCTCGGCGTCGGCCTCCTCGAGCGAGACCTCTTCGACTTCTGCCGGCTCCGGCGTGGTGTCGGCAGCCGGCGTGTGGCGAGGTTCGGCGCCGCGAGTCGCGCGGGCCGGCGCCACAGGCGCGATCGGGACGACTTCGCCGGTATAGGGCGAGATCACCGGATTCTTGTTGAGGTCATAGAACTTCTTGCCCGTGGTCGGGCAAATACGTTTGGTTCCGAGTTCGGACTTGGCCACGGCAGGAATCCTGGGAATGTCTGAAAAGCGGTGTTTCACTTGGCTAGTTGGCGGCCCGCTGTCAATAGCGCATTACGGGAGAAAGACATGCCCGTGACGGCGGGCAGACCTTGTGGTACCTGCCCCGCGAGCCCCGCAGGGACGTTTCGGGCCTATCCAAGGACACAAACTTGACTGATTCCGACAAGCCGACGCCGCTTCAGTCGCGCGCAAGCGGTCCCCTGACCGGGAAAGTACGGGTCCCCGGGGACAAGTCGATCTCCCACCGCGCCCTCATCCTGGGCGCGCTCGCGGTCGGCGAGACCCGGATTTCGGGCTTGCTCGAGGGCGAGGACGTCCTCAACACCGCCAAATCCATGCAGGCGCTGGGCGCCAGGGTCGAGCGCACGGGCGATTTCGCCTGGAAGGTGAACGGCGTCGGCGTCGCCGGCTTTGCCGAGCCCAGGGCGCCGCTTGATTTCGGCAACTCCGGCACCGGCTGCCGGCTCGTCATGGGCGCCGTCGCCGGCTGCCCGATTTCGGCGGTTTTCGACGGCGATGCCTCTCTGCGCAGCCGCCCCATGCGCCGGATCCTCGATCCGCTCGAGAAGATGGGCGCCAAAGTGGTGTCCGGCGGCGAGGGCGGACGTCTGCCGCTGACCGTCCAGGGCGCGCGCGATCCGCTGCCGATCACCTACAAGACCCCGGTCGCCTCGGCCCAGATCAAATCGGCCGTGCTGCTGGCGGGCCTGGCCGCGCCCGGCACCACGACGGTGATCGAGACCGAGGCCAGCCGCGACCATACCGAGCTGATGCTGAAGCACTTTGGCGCCGACATTACCTCCGCGCAGGAGGGTCAGCACGGCCGCCGCATCACGCTCATTGGCCAGCCCGAGCTGCATGGCGCCACCGTCGTGGTGCCCGCCGATCCCTCCTCTGCGGCCTTCCCAATCGTCGCGGCGCTGATCGTCGAAGGCTCCGATGTCGTCCTGTCCGACGTGATGACCAATCCGCTGCGTACCGGCCTGTTCACCACGCTGCGCGAAATGGGCGCCTCGATCGAGGAAAGCCAAGTCCGCGGCGATGCCGGCGAGCCGATGGCGCAGCTGCGCGTGCGCGCGTCGAAACTGCGCGGCGTCGAGGTGCCGCCGGAGCGCGCACCCTCGATGATCGACGAATATCTCGTGCTGGCGGTGGCGGCTTCCTTCGCCGAGGGCACGACGATCATGCGCGGCCTCCAGGAGCTGCGCGTCAAGGAATCCGATCGGCTTGAGGCCACCGCCGACATGCTCCGCGTCAACGGCGTGAAGGTGGAGGTTTCCGGCGACGATCTGATCGTCGAGGGCCGCGGCCACGTTCCGGGCGGCGGCACTGTCGCCACGCACATGGATCATCGCATCGCGATGTCCGCGCTGGTGATGGGCTGCGCCTCCGACCAGCCCGTGACCGTCGACGACACCGCCTTCATCGCCACCAGTTTCCCGGACTTCATCCCGATGATGCGTTCGCTTGGGGCCGAGTTTTCATGATCATCGCCATCGACGGGCCCGCGGCCTCGGGCAAGGGGACGCTCGGCAAGCGCCTCGCCCACCATTACGGCTATCGTCATCTCGATACCGGCGTCATTTATCGCGCGGTGGCCTACGCCGTGGTGGAATCCGGTCATGATCTCCGGGACGAGGCGGCTGCGGTGCAGGCTGCGCTGGAGCTTGATCCCGAAAAGTTCGGCAATCCCGCCCTGAAGACCCAGGAGGCCGGCGAGGGCGCCTCGATCGTCTCGGCGATCCCCAGGGTTCGCGAGGTCCTGCTCAATTTCCAGCGGCAATTCGCCGCCGATCCGCCCGGCGCCGTGCTCGACGGCCGGGACATTGGAACCGTGATCTGCCCCCATGCCGACGTGAAGATCTTCGTCGTGGCCGACCCCAGGGTCCGCGCCCACCGCAGGACCATGGAGGCCAAGGCGAGGGGCGAGGAGGCGGACGAGGCGGCGGTGCTCGCTGACATCATCCGGCGCGACGAGCGCGACAAGAACCGGCCGATTGCGCCCTTGAAACCGGCCCCGGATGCTTACTTGCTAGATAACTCCCAACTGGATATAGAAGGCGGCGTCCGGGCCGCCATCGACATTATCGAGGCCGTCCGAGCGGGCCGGTCGCGGGGTTAAGCCGCCGCCGTCATTGGAGGAAGCGCCCGCTCCCGCTCTTTGAGGTCGATAACCCCGGTCCCCTGTTTGGGCCCGGCGCGATCCAGGCTCCGGACCAAGATTTCCACGTATCGAACGCGCGGGCCTCAGCCGGCCCGCCTCCGCTGTTCCGCCTCCATGCCGGAGCAACGAGCGGTCGCTCGAAGGTCTTGCGGACCTTCCGACACTGCGTGTGCGATGCGCCCATGAACCCAACGGCCGGCACGACATCCGCAACTGGAGAACAAATGGCTTCGATTTCTGCTGATACCTATAGCCCGTCGCGCGACGATTTCGCCGCGATGCTCGACGAGTCCTTCGCAGGTGGCAACCTGCAGGAGAGCTCCGTCGTCAAGGGCAAGGTGGTTGCAATTGAAAAAGACATGGCCGTCATCGACGTCGGCCTGAAGACCGAGGGCCGCGTTGCCCTGCGCGAATTTTCCGGCCCCGGCCGTGAGAGCGAGATCAAGGTCGGCGACGAGGTCGAAGTGTTCCTCGATCGCATCGAGAACGCCCTCGGCGAAGCCGTGTTGTCGCGCGACAAGGCGCGCCGCGAAGAGAGCTGGGGCAAGCTCGAGAAGGCCTTCCAGAACAACGAGAAGGTCAACGGCGTCATCTTCAACCAGGTCAAGGGCGGCTTCACCGTCGACCTCGACGGTGCCGTGGCCTTCCTGCCGCGCTCGCAGGTCGACATCCGTCCGATCCGCGACGTTGCGCCGCTGATGAACAACTCGCAGCCGTTCCAGATCCTCAAGATGGATCGCCGCCGCGGCAACATCGTCGTCTCCCGCCGCACGGTGCTGGAAGAGACCCGCGCCGAGCAGCGTCAGGAGCTGGTGCAGAACCTCGAAGAGGGTCAGGTCATCGACGGCGTGGTCAAGAACATCACCGATTACGGTGCGTTCGTTGATCTCGGCGGTATCGACGGTCTGCTGCACGTCACCGACATCGCGTGGCGCCGCGTCAACCACCCGACCGAGGTGCTCTCGATCGGCCAGACCGTGAAGGTCAAGATCATCAAGATCAACCACGAGACGCACCGCATCTCGCTGGGCATGAAGCAGCTGCTGGACGATCCGTGGCAGGGCATCGAAGCCAAGTACCCGCTGGGTGCCCGCTTCACCGGCCGCGTCACCAACATCACCGACTACGGTGCGTTCGTCGAGCTCGAGCCGGGCATCGAAGGCCTGATCCACGTCTCCGAGATGTCGTGGACCAAGAAGAACATGCACCCCGGCAAGATCGTTTCGACCTCGCAGGAAGTCGAAGTGCAGGTGCTGGAAGTCGATTCCGTCAAGCGCCGCATCTCGCTCGGCCTCAAGCAGACCATGCGCAACCCGTGGGAGGTCTTCGTCGAAGGTCACCCGACCGGTTCGGTGGTCGAGGGCGAAGTCAAGAACAAGACCGAGTTCGGTCTGTTCCTGGGCCTCGAGGGCGACGTCGACGGCATGGTCCATCTCTCCGACCTCGACTGGAAGCTTCCGGGCGAGCAGGTGATCGACAACTACAAGAAGGGCGACGTGGTGAAAGCCGTGGTGCTCGATGTGGACGTCGAGAAGGAGCGTATCTCGCTCGGCATCAAGCAGCTCGAAGGCGACCCCTTCGCCGAGCCGGGCGATGTCAAGAAGGGCGCGGTCGTGACCTGCGAAGTGCTCGAAGTGAAGGAAAGCGGCATCGAGGTGAAGATCACCGGTACCGACTTCTCGACCTTCATCAAGCGTTCGGAGCTCGCCCGTGACCGCAACGACCAGCGCGCCGAGCGCTTCGCCGTCGGCGAGAAGGTCGATGCCCGCGTGATCCAGTTCGACAAGAAGGCCCGCAAGGTCCAGGTGTCGATCAAGGCGCTCGAAGTCGCCGAAGAGAAGGAAGCCATCGCGCAGTACGGCTCCTCCGATTCGGGGGCGACGCTCGGTGACATTCTCGGCACCGCGCTCAAGAACCGCGACAAGTAAGCGAAACACCCGTTTCGCAACCATCAAAGCCCCGGCGCGAGCCGGGGCTTTTTTGTTGCGGCGGCATACCCAATTGTCATCCCGCGGCGCGCGACTTGTCCGCCGTAGCTCGAAGAGCGAAGGCGGAAGCGCGAGCCCGGGACCCATAACCACAGGATCGAGTTTGGCGAAGACTCGTGGTTGCCAACTCGCGCGACAACTTCTCCCTGGGGTTATGGATCCCCGCGCCCGTGCGCAATTGCGCACTAGGCGGGGATGACATCTGAGTGCTTGGCTACCATCCGGCCTCACGCAGCCTTGTTTTCTTCAAATTACGCCGCAATTGATGTATCCAGATAAGCCAATGGTCACGCTGTGACGGCACAACGCGCCCAGCCTTTCATTTGGAGATATTCCGATGTCGCTCGATTCGGACATCATCGTCGATCGCCGCAGGATTCGTCGCAAGCTGACGTTCTGGCGCGTGATGGCTGCGCTGATCGCGATCGCGGCGATCGCGGGCGTCGCGCTGATCGCAACACCCGGTGCGCGCGGCACGTTCGCATCCGCCGGCTCGATCGCGCGGGTCCAGATCGATGGCCTGATCCGCAGCGACTCCGATCGCACCCAGGCGCTGGAGCGACTGGAGAACTCGCAGGCCGCCGCCGTCATCATTCACATCAACTCGCCGGGTGGCACCACCGCCGGCTCCGAGCAGCTTTATGACTCGCTTGTGAGGCTGAAGGCGAAGAAGCCGCTGGTCGTCGTGGTCGAAGGCCTCGCCGCGTCCGGCGGTTACATCACGGCGATTGCGAGCGACCACATCATTGCCCAGCAGAGCTCGCTGGTCGGTTCGATCGGCGTGCTGTTCCAGTTTCCCAACGTCACGGAGCTGCTGAAGACCGTCGGTGTGAAGGTCGAGGAGGTCAAATCCTCGCCGCTGAAGGCCGCGCCGAACGGTTTTGAGCCGACCAGCCCCGAGGCACGCGCCGCGCTCGATGCGCTGGTGAAGGATTCCTATGCCTGGTTCAAGGGATTGGTGAAGGAGCGGCGTGGCATGGATGACACGCAGCTCGAAAAAGTCGCCGATGGCCGCGTCTTCACCGGACGCCAGGCGATCGATCTCAAGCTGATCGATCAGCTCGGCGACGAGAAGACCGCCGTGACCTGGCTGGTCGAGCAGAAGGGCGTCAAGAAGGGGCTCACCGTCCGCGATTACAAGCTCCAGCCCCGCTTTGGCGATCTGCCGTTCCTTAAAACGGCTGCTGTCGTCACGCTGGAAGCGCTTGGTTTAGGCTCGATTGCGCATCAGATCGGGCAAACCGGCGTCGCGCAGGCCGTCGATCGGCTCGGAATGGATGGAATGCTGGCCCTGTGGCAGCCGGCTGCGTCAAATTGATGGAACCGGGCGAGCTTCAGAGGCTTTTCCCGTCTGGCGGGTGGCGGGGCAGCCCGCTTTTTCGGCATTTGTCACGCATTTTCCCGACGCTCAACCTTCATTTAGCGTCTTGACAGATCACAGTATTTTCACGGAAATGGTCATCCGCACGCTTCCGGGTCCTATCTCTCGATGATCAAATCCGAACTTGTTCAGCGTATCGCCGAGCACAACCCGCATCTGTACCAGCGGGATGTCGAGAACATTGTGAATGCGATTCTCGAAGAGATCGTAGCGGCTCTCGCGCGCGGTGATCGCGTCGAGTTGCGCGGCTTCGGTGCCTTCTCGGTCAAGCATCGCCCTGCGCGCGCAGGGCGCAATCCGCGCACCGGCGCCCATGTACCCGTCGATCAGAAGAGCGTTCCGTTCTTCAAGACCGGCAAGGAAATGCGCGAACGGCTGAACCGCGACCATCCGGATCCAGGCGCGCCAGACTGAGACCGGCGTCAGGGTTTTCCGCGGTCGCGAGCGATGCGGCCGGAAGCTTGATTCAAGGCGAGCGAAGCGAGATGCGAAAGTTCCTGACCGCGCTGATCGTGATTCCGTTGGGCCTGATCCTGGTGACCTTTGCCGTCGCCAACCGGCATTTCGTCACGGTCTCATTCGATCCCTTCATTACGAACGACCCGTCATTCTCGGTGACGTTGCCGCTGTTCCTGCTCCTCATCCTGGTGGCGGCCCTCGGGGTCCTCGCGGGCGGCTGCGCTGTCTGGTTCGGCCAGCGGCGCTGGCGCCGCGCGGCGCGCCGGAATGATGCGGAGGCACGGGCTGCCAGGACCCAATTGGCCGATCTGCGGGCCCAGGCAGCCGCAGCGAAGCCCCAGCCCCAGCGCCTCCCCGTTCCCTCCGGGGTTGGCCTTTACGGGCCCATCGGGCGAGACAAGCAGCGCGCGACGTTGTAGAAGCGGCCGCAACCGAAAACTCGGTTTTCCGGCCGCAGACCCTCGGCCTTCACCTGCTTTGAGACCATGTCCCTGCTCGTCAAAATCTGCGGCCTGTCCACGGGCGAGACGCTCGAAACAGCGCTCAACGCCGGCGCCGACATGGTGGGGTTCGTGTTCTTTCCGCCGTCGCCGCGGCACGTCTCTCTGGAGCTTGGCCGCGACCTCGGCCGCCAGGTGAAGCGGCGCGCGCTCAAGGTCGCGCTCACGGTCGATGCCGATGACGCCACGCTCGACAACATCATGGACGCGCTGTCGCCGGATATCCTTCAGCTCCACGGCAAGGAGAGCGTCGCGCGCCTGCGCGACATCAAGCAGCGGTTCGGCCGTCCGGTGATGAAAGCGGTGCCGGTCGCAACCGCCGCCGATCTCGCCGTGCTGCCTGGCTACGCAGAGGTTGCCGATCGCATCCTGTTCGACGCGCGGGCGCCAAAGGACGCGACACGTCCCGGCGGCCTCGGCGCCGCCTTCGATTGGCATCTGCTCGAAAACCTGGAACTCAAGCTGCCGTATATGGTCTCGGGCGGACTTGATGCCCACAACGTCGCCGAGGCTCTTCGGGTCACGCGCGCCGGCGGCGTCGACGTCTCCTCCGGTGTCGAGAGCGCCTCCGGCGTCAAGGATCCCGAGCTGATCAAGGCCTTCATTCGCGCCGCGCGCGCCACCCAAGATGCAAGTCAAGAGTTGAGCGTTCGATGAACATCGCCAAACCAAATTCCTACCGCAGCGGTCCCGACGAGCGCGGGCACTTCGGCATTTTCGGCGGCCGCTTCGTCGCCGAAACCCTGATGCCGCTGATCCTCGATCTGGAAAAGGCCTACACCGCGGCCAAGGCCGATCCGGCCTTCCAGGCCGAGATGAACGGCTATCTCAAGAACTATGTCGGCCGGCCTTCGCCGCTCTATTTCGCCGAGCGCCTCACCGAGCATCTCGGCGGCGCCAAGATCTACCTCAAGCGCGAGGAGCTCAACCACACCGGTTCGCACAAGGTGAACAACGTGCTCGGCCAGATCATGCTGGCACGGCGCATGGGCAAGAAGCGCATCATCGCCGAGACCGGCGCCGGCCAGCACGGCGTTGCCACCGCGACGCTGTGCGCGCGCTTCGGCCTCGAATGCGTGGTCTATATGGGCGCCGTCGACGTCGAACGGCAGCAGCCCAACGTCATCCGCATGGAGATGCTGGGCGCAACGGTGGTCCCGGTGCAGTCGGGCACGCGCACGCTGAAGGACGCCATGAACGAGGCGCTGCGCGACTGGGTCACCAACGTGCACAACACGTTCTATTGCATCGGCACGGTGGCGGGCCCGCATCCCTATCCGACGCTGGTGCGCGACTTCCAGTCGATCATCGGCAACGAGACCAAGACGCAGATGCAGGAGGTCGAGGGACGCCTGCCGGATTCGCTGGTCGCCTGCATCGGCGGCGGCTCGAACGCGATGGGCCTGTTTCATCCGTTCCTCGACGATCCCTCCGTCGAAATCTTTGGCGTCGAAGCCGCCGGCCATGGGCTCACGCAACTGCATGCGGCCTCGATCGCAGGCGGCCGTCCCGGCGTGCTGCACGGCAACCGCACCTATCTCTTGATGGATGCGGACGGCCAGATCCAGGACGCGCATTCGATCTCCGCCGGCCTCGACTATCCCGGCATCGGCCCCGAGCATTCCTGGCTGCATGAGATCGGCCGCGTCAACTATCTCTCCGCGACTGATGACGAGGCACTCGCAGCGTTCCAGCTGCTGTCGCGGCTCGAAGGCATCATCCCCGCGCTCGAACCGGCGCATGCCATCGCCAAGGTGATGGAGCTCGCGCCGAAGCGGCCGAGAGATCACCTGATGGTCGTCAATCTCTCCGGCCGCGGCGACAAGGACGTCCCGCAGGTCGGCGACATCCTGAGGGGCAAGAGCAAGTGACCACGCGTATCGACACCCGTTTCGCCGAGCTGAAGAAAGCGGGCCGCTCGGCCTTCGTCACCTATGTGATGGCCGGCGATCCCGATCTCTCGACGTCGCTCAATATCGTCAAGGCGCTGCCCAAGGCAGGCGCCGACGTCATCGAACTCGGCATTCCCTTCACCGATCCGATGGCCGATGGTCCCTCGATTCAGGCGGCAGGTCTGCGCGCGCTCAAGAACGGCATGACCTTGAAGAAGACGCTGGAACTGGTGCGCGACTTCCGCAAGGACGACAACGTCACGCCGCTGGTGCTGATGGGCTATTACAATCCGATCTACATTTACGGTGTCGACAAGTTTTTGGCCGATGCCAAGACGGCCGGCGTTGACGGCCTGATCATCGTCGATTTGCCGCCGGAGGAAGACGACGAGCTCTGCATTCCCGCGCTGAAGGCGGGCCTGAACTTCATTCGCCTCGCGACCCCGACCACCGACGACAAGCGCCTGCCCGCGGTGCTCGCGAACACATCAGGCTTTGTCTACTACGTCTCTATCGCCGGCATCACCGGTGCCGCGGCGGCGGATGCGAATGCCGTCGGTGAAGCTGTCGCGCGCATCAAGCGGCATACCAAGCTGCCGATCTGCGTTGGTTTTGGCATCCGCACGCCAGAGGCGGCGCGCGCCATTGCCGAGAAGGCCGATGGTTCGGTGGTCGGCACGGCACTGGTCGATGCACTCAAGAACAGCCTCGATGCCGAGGGTCGCGCGACCGCCAAAACCGTTAACGCCGTGGCCGAGCTGACGGCGGCCCTGGCCCAGGGTGTCAAGGGCGCGAAAGCTGCGGCCGAATAGGCCATAATTCCGCTTTGGGGGCGGGCGAACACGGCGGCTTGCCGGGCAGAGGCCCGGCCGCCATATATCCTTCAGGCGGCCCTTCCGCGGGGCGCGCACATCGGAGCAAACCATGAACTGGCTTACCAATGTGGTTCGGCCGAAGATCCGCAACATGCTGCGGCGGGAGACGCCGGAGAATCTGTGGATCAAGTGCCCGGATTCCGGACAGCTCGTGTTCTACAAGGACGTCGAGGCCAACCAGTTCGTCATCCCCGGCTCGAACTACCACATGCGCATGGGTGCGGTGGCGCGTCTGAAGTCGATCTTCGACAACGAGACCTGGTACGACGTCGCGCTGCCCGACGTCACGCCCGATCCGCTCAAGTTCCGTGACGAGAAAAAGTATGTCGACCGCATCAAGGATGCGCGCGCTCGCACCAATCTGAACGATGCGATCAAGGTCGGCTACGGCAAGCTCGAAGGCGCCGCCGTCGTCGTCGCCGTGCAGGATTTCGATTTCATGGGCGGCTCGCTCGGCATGGCCGCAGGCGAAGCCATCGTGCGCGGGCTGGAGCTCGCGGTCGAGAAGAAGTCGCCCTTCATCGTGTTCGCCGCGTCCGGCGGCGCGCGCATGCAGGAAGGCATCCTGTCGCTGATGCAGATGCCGCGCACCACGGTCGCGGTGCAGATGCTGCGCGAGGCGAAACAGCCCTACATCGTCGTGCTGACCAACCCGACCACTGGCGGCGTCACCGCGTCCTACGCGATGTTGGGTGACGTCCAGATCGCCGAGCCCGGCGCGCTGATCGGTTTCGCCGGCGCGCGCGTGATCGAGCAGACCATCCGCGAGAAATTGCCGGAAGGCTTCCAGCGCGCCGAATATCTGAAGGATCACGGCATGGTCGACATGGTCGTGCATCGTCACGAACTGCGCCCGACCCTGGCGCGGCTGTGCCGCCTGCTGACCAGGGCGCCGGCGCAGGAAGGCGCATCGAAATCAGTGCAGCCGGTCGTCAGTCCGGCGCAGATCGTCTCGGCCGCCGAGACGGCGCCGGCCGCGCCGCACGCGTGAACGCGTACTCTGACAGCGCAAAGCCGCCGCTCGGTGAATTGATCGGGCGGCTGTCGGCCCTGCATCAGAAGCGCATCGATCTCGGGCTGGAGCGGATGCACCGCCTGCTCGAGCGGCTCGGCCATCCCGAAAACAAGCTGCCGCCGGTGATCCACATCGCCGGCACCAACGGCAAGGGCTCGACGCTCGCTTATCTGCGCGCGACGCTGGAGGCCGCCGGCCTGCGTGTCCACGCCTACACCTCGCCCTATCTCGTCCGCATCAACGAATGCTTCCGGCTCGGCCGCGTCGGCGGCGGGGTGCTCGTCGGCGACGATGAATTGCGCGCGGCTC
Organism: Bradyrhizobium sp. 613_E4_N2_2; assembly: GCF_052075995.1. Classification (NCBI taxonomy): domain Bacteria; kingdom Pseudomonadati; phylum Pseudomonadota; class Alphaproteobacteria; order Hyphomicrobiales; family Nitrobacteraceae; genus Bradyrhizobium; species Bradyrhizobium sp. 613_E4_N2_2. The sequence goes on along the minus strand of NZ_CP197234.1, from coordinate 110,242 downwards.
TGGAAGAGGTCGAGCGGGTCAATGCCGGCGAAGCCGCGACCGTGTTCGAGCTGAAGACCGCGGCTGCCTTCCATCTGTTCGCGCAGAACCCTGCCGATGTCGTGCTGCTCGAGGTCGGCCTCGGCGGCCGGCTTGATTCGACCAATGTGATCGACACGCCGGCGGCCTGCGTGATCACGCCGATCAGCATGGATCATATGGATTTCCTCGGCGATACGCTGACCTCCATCGCCGGCGAGAAGGCCGCGATCATCAAGCGCGGCGTGCCCGTGATTTGCGCCGAGCAGACGGGCGAGGCGATGGCCGTGATCGAGGCGCAGGCCAGGCGCATGCGCGCGCCGCTGCTTGCCGCGGGCGAGAGCTGGCACGTCAATGTCGAGCACGGGCGCCTGGTCTATTCCGACGATCGCGGCCTGATGGATCTGGCGGCGCCGCGCCTGTTCGGCCGTCACCAGTTCGACAATGCCGGCCTTGCGATCGCGACGCTGCGCGCGATTCCGGCTTTCAAGGTCAACCAGGCGGCCTTCGAGGCGGGCATCGTCGGCGCTGAATGGCCGGCGCGGATGCAGCGCATCACCTCGGGCGAGCTGCTCGCGCTCGGACCGCAGGGCTCGGAGATCTGGCTCGACGGCGGCCACAATGCCGAAGGCGGGCGCGTTGCAGCAGCCGCGCTCGGCGATCTCGAAGAGCGGGTGTCGCGGCCGCTGGTCGTGATCGCGGGCATGATGGCCAACAAGGACGCGCAAGGTTTTCTCGCCAATTTCGCCGGCCTGACCCGTCACATCATCGCGGTGCCGATCCCCGACACCGAAAATGCAATGCCGGTCGACCGCCTCGCGGATGCCGCGCGCAGCCTCGGCATGCGCGTCGAGACCGCGCCCGGGATCGAAGCCGCGCTGCGCGGCTTGGCGAAGCTCGCCTACGAAGTGCCGCCGCGCATCCTGATCACCGGCTCGCTTTATCTTGCCGGCCACGTGCTGGGCATCAACGGCACGCCTCCTGCATAGTCTCTTGTCCCGGACGCGCTGCAACGCGTAAGCGTTGCTGCGCAGAGCCGGGACCCAGAGGCCACATGGGCCCCGGCTCTGCAGCGCACCGCACTCGACGATGCTTCGCATCGCGAGGGAAGCGCTGCGCTGCGTCCGGGGCACGAGAGTGACGAGAATGCCAATGCGTTTCGCCGCGATTGCCGACGTCCACGGAAACCATCTCGCGCTGGAGGCGGTGCTCGCCGACATCCACGCCCAGGGCATCGCCGACATCGTCAATCTCGGCGACATGCTGAGCGGCCCGCTCGATGCGCGACGGACCATCGAGATCCTGATGCAGCTCGACGCCGTGCACGTGCTCGGCAATCACGACCGCTACCTCCTCGACCGCCCGCCGGAAAAGATGGGCTCGTGGGACCGTCCCGCCTACGAAGCGCTCAACACCGCCCACCTCGACTGGCTGCGCGCGCAGCCGATGACGCGGGTGTTTGGCGAGCAGGTCTTCCTCTGTCACGCGACACCTGATGACGATGAAGTCTATTGGCTCGATACCGTGCACCCCGACGGCACCGTCGCACTCTCGCCGCTCGACCGCATCGAGCAGTTCGCGCAAGGCGTCACGCAGTCGCTGATCCTCTGCGCCCACACCCATCTTGCCCGCGCGGTGCGGTTGCGCGACGGCCGGCTGATCGTCAATCCCGGCAGCGTCGGTAGCCCCGGCTATCGCGACGTGCATCCATTCCCGCATGTCGTCGAAGCCGGTACGCCGCACGCGCGCTATGCGATCCTCGAGCTTGTCGGGAGTGCATGGCAGGTGACGTTCCGGCACGTCGCATATGACCACGAGGCGATGGCCGCGCTCGCGCGCCGCAATGGCCAGCCGGAGCTGGCCAATGCATTGGCGACGGGGTGGATCGGATAGGGGCACTTCGTCCCGGTTGCCTCGACTCCTGAATAAGCGCGCTTATGATGAGCGTACTTATCAAAGAGGGCAGCGTGCGATGAACGACGACAATGTCTGGCGGGGCGAATACGCGGTCGAGACATCGGCAGCCCCGGAGACGATCTGGAGCATCTTCCGCGATGTGCCCGGTTGGAAAACCTGGAACGCAGGTATCGAGCAGATCGACATTGGCGGGCCATTTGCGGCCGGGACGTGGTTCACGATGAAGCCTCCCGGCGAGGAGGCGCTGCGCTCGCAGCTGATCGAGATCCGCGAGAACGCGTGCTTCATCGACGAAACGCGGGTCGGCGATCTCGTCATCAAGGTCGCCCATCGCATCGAATCCCTTGGGGCAGGACGCACGCGCATCGTTTACGCCGTTGACGCGCGAGGGCCGCAAGCGTCCGAGATCGGTCCGGCTGTCGCGTCGGACTTTCCCGATGTTCTCGCCAGTCTCGCCAAACTCGCCGAAACGAGATCGGCGTGATTGCCGTCGAGCAAAAATAAAACGGCCGGCGTGTTGCCGGCCGTTGAAGAATTCTCAGTTATGCGCGAAGCGGATCAGACCGCCGACGTGATCCACTGCTGAAGCTTCGCCTTCGGCGCGGCGCCGACCTGGCGGGAGGCCATCTCGCCGCCCTTGAAGATCATCAGCGTCGGGATCGACATCACGCCATACTTGGACGCGGTCTTCGGGCTCTCGTCGACGTTGAGCTTGACGATCTTGACCTTGTCGCCCATCGCGCCGGCGATCTCGTCGAGGGCGGGTGCGATCATGCGGCAGGGGCCGCACCATTCGGCCCAGAAATCGACGACCACAGGGCCGTTCGCCTTGAGCACTTCGGCTTCGAAATCGGTATCGGAAACCTTGCCAACGGCCATTGGAGCACCTCGTACGGTTGAAAGAGAATCGGCGCGACGTGGAATCGCGCCCCGGATCATGGCGTCAACCTATGAACGGCTCCTTGCCGGGTCAAGGACGCTCACGCCGACATGAAGGGATGCCAGCGCCGCGTCCAGCGCGGGGGCTGAAATCTCCATATATTCAAGGGCCTCGGTCCAGAGCAGGACGGCCCGGATCGGCTTTTGGGGATAAAGCCGCGCCAGCACCGCCCGGTACAGCGCGAGCTGCCGGACATAGGCGGCGGGCGCCTCAGCGGCGCTTTTGGGCGCCGCCTGGTTGGTCTTGAAATCGACGATCAGAACCTCGTCCGGACCAACGACCAGCCGGTCGATCTGCCCCGACACCAGCGCTGGCGGCCGCCCGGGCCGGTCCAATCGGCCGACGATCGAGACCTCGGCACGGCTGCCGGCGGCAAACACCGGGGCAAAGCGTGGTTCGGCGATCAGGGCGAGAACCTTGTCGGCCAGCGCGGTCCGGTCGGCCTCCGTCCAGTCGGGCGCGTTGCGCGCCATGAAGCCAAGCGCGGCGTCGCGCCGGCGCTCGAGGGCGATGTCGGGGAGGGATTGCAGCAGCCGGTGCACCAGCGTGCCGCGCTGCAGCGCAATCGCGCGCGACTGCACCGATTCGCCTGATCGCACGCTACGGCCTTCCTCGGCCGACTGGCCGGAGGGGCGCACTGGATCGTCATCGACGCTCTCGTGCGGTAACGGCGTCCGCAGCCAGTCCGGCAATGCGATCGATTGATCCACCGACATCGCAGGCGTGCCGAGCGCCCCGACATCCTCCGGCCGGGCGAATCGGGTCACCTTGCCGAGCGGCGTCTCGATCGTCTGCTTGTCCAGGCCCGAGCCGGTGAGCCCGGTGTCGATGAGGTCATACCAGCTCAGCTTGCGGACCGTCTTCATGTTACCGGGCATGCAGCCGCCGACGATCAGCCGATCGGCCGCGCGCGTCATCGCGACATATAGCAGGCGGCGATACTCGTCCTCGGTCTCCTCGATCATGGCCTTGCGTGCGTCGGCGACGGGCTTGGGATCATCGGCCTTGCGCCCGGCCCAGACCACGACCTCGCCGCCATTGCCGCGCGGCACGTGGATCAGCCGGACCCGCTGCGAATCCGCGGGCGATGATGTCGTGTCGACCATGAACACGACCGAGGCTTCGAGGCCCTTGGCGCCGTGCACCGTCATCACCCGCACCTCGTCGCGCGAGATCTCCATGTCGCGCTTCACCTCGGTGTCGGCCGAGCGCAGCCAGGCCATGAAACCCTGCAGGGAGGCCGGTGCCTTGCGCTCGTAATTCAGCGCCAGCTCCAGGAACTCGTCGAGCGCGTCGTTGGCCTCATGGCCGAGCCGGCGCAGGATGCGCGCACGTCCGCCGTCGCCGCCGAGCAGCCAGGCGTAGAAGGCGAACGGAGTCTCGTCGCGCGACAGCGCCTCGCAGGCTTCAAGCCGCCGCAGTGCCGTGGCGAACGTCTCGCTTGTGGCGGCATGTTCTGCAAGCGCGCGGCGCAGCGAGCCCTTGCGGCCCCAGGCGAGCTGAAACAGGTCGTCGTCATCGAGCCCGAACAGAGGGCTCTTCAGCGCAACCGCGAGCGCGAGATCGTCCTGCGGCAGCAGCAGCGCGTCCGCAAGATTCATCAGGTCGATGATCGCGATGTGCTCGGTCAGCTTAAGCCGGTCGGCGCCGGCGACCGGAACATTGGCGTGCTTCAGCGCCTGGATCACGGCGTCGAACGCATTGCCGCGCCGGCGCACCAGGATCAGCATGTCGCCATAGCGCAGGGGGCGGCGCTCGCCTTCATGCCCGGTCAGGGTGCCGCTCTCGACCAGTTGCTTGATCTCGGTCTGGATGCGGCGGGCGAGCTTCACCTCGGGGCTGGTGGCGGCGACGCCATCGAACGGCGCGCGCCAGCCCTCGATCTCCTGCCTGTCGTCGGGCTCGGCGAGATCCCACAGCTCGATCACGCTCGGGCCCGCATCGGCGAGCGCATTGTGCAGGGGATGGCCGATCTCGACCGAATGGATGCTCTTGTAGATCTGGGGCTCGCGGAAGACGTGGTCGACCGAGTGCAGGATCGCCGCGCCCGAGCGGAACGAATAGGTGAAGGCGACCGGATCGAATTTCAGCCCGGCGGCGGTGAACTTGCGGTGCAGCTCGCGCCGGCGTGCGTCGAACTCTCGGGGCTGGGCGCCCTGAAAGGAGAAGATCGACTGCTTCTCGTCGCCGACGGCGAAGACCGTGCGGCTCAATCCTTCACGCGCGCCTTCGCCGGCGGTGAACTCCGAAATGATATGCGCGACGATGTCCCACTGCCGCGGGCTGGTGTCCTGGGCCTCGTCGATCAACACATGATCGACGCCGCGATCGAGCTTGTAATGCACCCAGCCCGAAGAGACGCGGTTCAGCATCGCCAGCGTCTTGTCGATCAGATCGTCGTAGTCGAGCAGCCCGCGCTCCTGCTTCTCGCGGCGGTAGTTTGCGGCGGCCGCGGTCGCGATGTGCAGCAGGGCCGCCGTGCGGTCGCGCATGGTCACCGCACGGCGCTTCTCGATCAATCCGCTGAGGCGCTGCACCTCGTTCTCGAACAGGCGGGCGACGGATGGGTTGTGATCGCCAAACTTCTTGGTCAGCACCGCCTTGCGCGGCAGCTTTTCGTCCGTGAGGAAGACGCCGAGATAGGCATCGACCTGTGCAGCGCCGGAAAACACCTTGGCCTCGCGGAAACGAGCGGCCTGGCTCTTGTCGGAAGAGGTGCCGTCTTCCAGCGCGAAGGCGATGTCGTCCCAGCGCGACCGCGGCAGGAACGGGCCGTCGAGAATCTCCGTTTCGACGTCCTCGATGCGATCGCTCGCATCAACGCCCAGCACCGCCGCCATCTGCTCAGCAGCTGCCCCGGCGTTGCCGGCCTCGTCGGTCCAGGCCATGAAATGATCGCGGCTGAGACAGGCCTCGCGCACGACCTCCTTGAAAGTGACGTCGGCCGCACTCGCCATCGCGGTGAGCAGCGCGCGGCCGGTGACCGTCTCCGGATCGCGCGCGGCCTCGAGCAGCACCTTCAGATTGGCGCGCTCCATCATGTCGGTCTGGTCGCGCTCGTCGATCACGGCAAAGCGCGCCGGCACGTTGGCCTCGAACGGAAACTGCTGAAGCAGCCGGGTACAGAGCGCGTGGATGGTCTGCACCTTCAGCCCACCCGGCGTCTCCAGCGCGCAGGCGAACAGCTTTCGCGCTTCGCGGCGTATTTTTCGATCGGGATGTGGGATGCCGACCGCTTTAATCGCCGCGTCGAGTGCGTTGTCGTCCAGCGTGACCCAATGGCCAAGCGTCGTGAACACGCGCTCGGCCATGTTGGCGGCGGCGGCCTTGGTGAAGGTGATGCAGAGGATCTTTTCCGGCGGCACGCCCGACAGCAGCAGTCGGATCACGCGCTGCACCAGCACATGGGTCTTGCCCGAGCCGGCATTGGCCGACACGAAGGCCGACGCAGTCGGATCGGACGCGCGCGCCTGCCGCGCACGCACTTCGTCGGGAATGGGACGCGGCAGCTTCACCATTCCTCGATCCCCAAGCCGCCGGCCGCGGACCATTCCTTGATCCGGGCGAGGTCGTCATAGGTGCCGTAGCGGTTGGTCCACATCGGCAGGTTCAGCGAGGTGTACGCCTGATTCTCGTCCTCGAAGGCGCGGATCAGCGCCTCGAGCTTGGCCCGTGCTTCGGCGGCGGCCGTGTCCGGCGGCTGCGGCTCGTCGCCTTGCCTATACTTGAGCTCGAGGATGCGCTCTTCACCGGGGGGATTGTTGCCGCTCAGGCGCACATAGACGAGCTGGCTGACGGACGAACCCGCGTCGATGTCAGGGAAACCGCCCTCGCGCAGGATCGCCGCTTCGAGAGTGAGCTGCGGCGACAGGCCCATGCGGACCTGCTTGCCGGTCGGCGGCTGCCCGGTCTTGTAGTCGAGGATGGCATAGCTGCCGCCCTGGCGCCGCTCGATGCGGTCGGCGCGGGCGGAGAGCTGGAAGCTGCGTTCGTGGTCGAGCCGGATCGAGATCTCGCCACGCGTCTCCGCAGTGATGACCTCGATCACGTCGCGGCGTGCCGTCTCCCATTCGCCAAACCAGCGCGCGATGCGCTGGAAGCGCGGCCACCACAGCGCGCGCGCTTCGGGGCGCTCCATCAGCGGCGCAAAATACTTTTCGCCGATCGCGCGCAGCACGCGCGCGGGATCGTCGGGCAGGCGCGTGGCGTAGCTTTCCGTGAACTCGCCGAGCGCATCGTGAATCGCCGAGCCGCGGTCGGCGGCCGACAGCGGCATGTCGACGGGATCGAGCGCATCGAGCCGCAAAATGTGCTTTGCGTAGATCGTGTAGGGATCGCGCAGCCAGTCCTCGATCGCGGTGACCGACATCTTCAGCGGCCGCGTCGCGCGCGGTGGCCGCGGCTCGGGCTGCTTGACCGGCTTGACCTCGTCGGGCTGGTCCAGCGCGCCGGCAAACTGCACGTATTTTTCGCCCGCGCGGATGGCCGTCTTCCAGAGCTCGGCGCCCGCGACCGCCTCTAACCGGTGCAGGAAGCGCGAGGCGACCGCCGGTGCGCCGCCGGCCTTGGCGGAATGGGTCAGGATCACCTCGTCGCCGCCGAGCAGTTGCGCGAAGTCGTGTGCGGAGAGGCCGATGCGGCGCTCCGGCAAATCGAGGCCAAGCTCGTGCCGCATCGGCCGGCTGAGCCAGGGATCGATGCGCGGCGCCGGCGGCCAGACGCCCTCGATCAGGCCGCCGACGATGATCCGGTCGGCCTGCATCAGGCGCGATTCCAGCGGGCCGTAGATCTGCAGCCGCGCGCCGGGTTTGTCCCGCCGCCGCACGGCGCGATCGCCGAATGCGGTCTGGAAAACGTCGGCGTAGTCAGGCAGCGTCACCATCAATCCGCTGGTGGTCCCGCCGCGCAGGAGGTCGTCGAAGGCGGCTGCGAGCGCCAGGCCCTCGCGCTCCTCGAAGGCGAGCGGGATGCCCTGCTCGTCGCGTGAAAGCTCGATCATGATCTCGCGGTGCCGGTGCGCGAGCTCGGCGAAGTCGTACGGCTTCGATGACGCGAGATTCTCGATCGGCGCCAACGCTTGTCGCAGGGCATCGATCAGCGCCTGGATGCGATCGAGGTCCTCCGCCTTCAGACGCGCACGCGGCTCCGCACGGTGCAGCGCGGAGACCTCGCTGCGCCACAGCTTTGCCAGCTCCTCGCGGAAACGATTGAATTCGCGCAGCAGGCCCGCGGTGCCCGCAGGCGGCCGCGTGCCGCGCAGGACTGCAAGCTCGAGGCCCTCGATTGCCGCCTTCCATGCGCCAGGCAGCCGGCCAAGCCGGCACAGCGGATGCTTCAGCATCGCCAGCAGCGTCGGCGGCTCCAATCCCTTGGTCGCCGCTTCCGATGCCAGGCGCGCAAAAACGCCGGCGGACGTTTCCATCAGCACGTCGCCGCCGGAATCGTCGAAGGCGAGATCCCATCGCGTGAGCGCGGCCATCACCCGCCGCGCCAGCGCGCGGTCCGGCGTCACCAGCGCCGCTGATTTGTCGAGATGGCGCGCCTCGCGCATCGCAATGGCGATCGCGAGGGCCTCCATTTCGGGATTGGGCGCCTCGACCACCGCGAGGTTTGACATGCCGCCGGCGATCTTCGCTGCGACATCCGGTTGCTTCAGCCGGTCGTGCCAGACTTCCGTCTTGGCAGATGGCCGCATCGATTCGGAGGCGAGCAGATCGCGGCCGCCGTCCGCTGCCGGTTGAAGCAGCTCGACATCGCAGCGCTTGATGCCGAAGCGATCCAGCAGCGCGTGCATGGCATATTGCGGATGGTTCGACGCCGGATGCTCCGCGAACTTGCCGAGCGAATCGCGCACGCCGCCGATGCTGCGCCAGGCGTCGTCGTCGAGGTCGGTGTCGAGGCCGGGCAGCACCACGGCACCATGCGGCAGCGATGCGACCGCATGCAGGAATTTTGCGGTGGCCGGCATCGAGCCGGTCGAGCCCGCCGCGATCACGGGGCCATGGGGATGCGCGGTCAATCGCCTGGCTTCCGCCGCGATCAGGAGGTCGCGCCGCGCCGCGGGCTCGATCCGGTTGATCTCGGCGAGATGGCCGGGCCACGCGATGCGCGCGATCCGCAAAAATTCGAGCGAGTGCTGCCAGTAGCGGTCGAGCATGTCGGGCACGAGGCCGTCGAGCGCGCTCCAGTCGACGCCGCGCGTCACCATGTCGTCGATCAGGCGTGCGAGGTCGCCGGCCAGCGCGAGTGTCGAGGCGGGGCCGCCGACCACCAGCGGGGACAGCACCGGGCCCTTGGCCCAGGCGGCGACGAGCTGCGCCAGCGTCAGCCGCCGTTCGAGCTCGCCAAGCCGTGGCGGAATGTCGAGCGGCGCTCCGCCGGAGAACTGCTCGCCCTCGTCGGCGAAAGCGAGCTCGTCCTCGTCGATGTCGCCGAGCGCGACGATGCGCGGCAGGACCACCGCATCGGCGGCCATCTCGTCGAGAAAGATCTCGCGCACGACGCGCATGGCGCGCCTTGTCGGCAGGTACAGCGTGGCATCCGCAAGCCGCGCCGGTTCCTTGCGCGCCTCGAATCCGTCGACCAGCCGGCCGTCGAGCAGGCTCGAGACGACCGTGCGCAGGAACGGAACTGAGATGGGAACGCTGAAAACGCGCATGGGCTGCCTGATTCGGGAATCAGGCGCCAATATAGGGAGGCGGATTCAAATGGATATGGGTGGAGGGGAGATAGTCCCCGCTGTTCGCTTTACACCGCTCTCGTCCCCCGGACGCAACGCGGCATGAAATGACGCGTTGCTGAGCCGGAGCCTATGCTGCTTGGTCGAATTTGTGAGCTTGCCGGGTCCCGGCTCTGCGGAGCGGCACTTCGCGCCGCACCGCGTCCGGGACACGAGAGCGGCTTACGCCACGCTCTCCAGAAATGCCTCTTCCGCCGCATGCACGGCATCGGGCGTGCCGACATGCATCCAGACGCCGTCGAGGCGGAGGCCGAACAGCCGCTCCTGCTCGTTGGCGCGGTCGAACATCTTGGTCAGCGAGAACTCGCCCTGCGGTGCGTTGGCGAAGATCGAGGGCGACAGGATCGCAGCGCCGGCATAGACGAACGGAACGACCTCTTTTTCCTTGCGCTTGCGCAGGGCGCCGTCGGGCAGCATGCCGTAATCGCCACGGCCGCTATAGCCGATGCTGGTCGCGGTCGGCGCCATCAAGAGCAGGATGTCCATGCGCTCAGGGTCGAAGTTTTCCGCAAGCCGCGCCAGGTTCGAGCGCACGCCGTCGATCCACAGCGTGTCGGAATTGACATGGAAGAACGGCGCGTCACCGAGCAGCGGCAGCGCCTTGACCACACCACCGCCGGTGCCGAGCACCTGGTCGCGCTCGTCCGAGATGGTCACGCGCGGATGCTGGCGGGATGCGGTGTGGTTGATGATCTGGTCCGGCAGATAGTGCACATTGACGATCGCCTCGGTCACGCCGGCGTCGCCGAGCTTGTCGAGCACATGATCCAGCAGCGGCTGGCCCGCCACCGGCACGAGCGGCTTCGGCATCTTCTCCGTCAACGGACGCATGCGCAGCCCGAACCCCGCAGCGAGCACCATGGCTTTGGTCGGTTTGACGGACATCGTTCGCTTTCTCAGACTCGTCTTTCCCGGAATCCTGGACTTGAGAACTTTTGAAGTTCGCGTACGCAGCAATCCTAACACGGACCGCAATTGGCCGCACCGCGTCTTAACCGCCTTAACCACCTGCCGTGACGGTTGTACGACGGGTGTGGCCGTCACGCCCCAACGGATGTGGAACGCGCCTTCTTCTTCTTGTCGCCGAGCTTGAGAAAATTGACGCCGATCTGGTCGCCGTTGACCCACGCCAGCTCACAGCGACGGTACGCAAGTCCGGTGGACGACAGCAGGAGAAAAAATTCCTTCAGATGCAGGCCCTCGACCGAGCCGTCGATGGTCAGCTTGGCGCCGCTCTCGGAGACGTCCTCCATGGTGCACTCGCGCCGCCAGGTGCCGTCGATCCCCATCATCTGGGCCGGTATCCCGCGCTCGAAAACAACCCGGCTGTTGCCACGATGGTCCGTCTTGACCGCCATCTGCCCTTGCTCCAGCCCCGTCCTTGTCCGGCTGCCTGCGGGCGATCATACCGATGCGATGGCTAACAGGCGGTAAATCGGGCTGCGAATCAGGCTTGGGGCTGATTTTGGGGCTGCTCTTGAGGCTGCTCTTCGGACGGCTCTTGGGACGCCCCCCGGGGCGGCGGGACGTTGGCGAGATACCAGTCGCGCAGGTGAGCCAGCGCGGGATGTGCCAGCGAGCGCTGGAGGTAGGTCCAGATCCGCGGCTGGTGGCGCAGATAATGCGGCTTACCGTCGCGGCGGTTGAGGCGGGCGAAGGTGCCGAGCAGGCGCGTGTTCCGCTGCGCCGACATGATGGCGTAGAGCTCGGCGAAGCCGGCCGGATCGAAGCTCGCATCGGCCGTGCGCCGCGCCTTGATGTAGCGCGACAGCAGTGTCAGCTCGAGGGTCTCAGGGACGTCGATACGCGCGTCCTGCAGCAGCGACACTACGTCATAGGAGCGCGGCCCGAGCACGGTGTCCTGGAAGTCGATCACGCCGACGCGCGCCATGCCAGTACGATCGGCGAGCCAGATCAGATTGGGCGAGTGGTAGTCGCGGATGATCCAGGTTTTTGGCGCGGCCAGCGGCGTCTTCAGCAGCTCGCGCCACATCGCGAAGAATTCCGCGCGCTTCTCGTCGCTCAGCGGCGCGTTGCGATCGGGCAGATACCATTCCGGCATCAACCCGATCTCGATCAGCAGCGCCTCGGTGTCGAAGGCAGGAATGGTGTAGGTCTGATCCGCCAGCCGCAGCGTCTCCGGCAATGTCTTGCTGTGCAGCACGGCCAGCACGTCGGTCGCAGCTTCGTAACGTTCGGCGATCGGGCGCGGCGGATCGCCTTCGATCACGCCGTCGCTGCCGAAATCCTCGGAGATCAGGAAGCCGTGGTCGAGATCGTAATGGTGGATCGCGGGCGCTGAGACTCCCGCCACGCGCAGGCCTTCGTCGACGGCAACGAACGGCTTGATGTTCTCGGCAAGATGCACCGCCGCGCTGTAGGATTTTCCGTTGTACATCGCAGCGCCGTCAGGCCGCTGCGGAAAGTTCATGAGGATGACGATCTCGTCGTTACGCAGCAGCCGCGCATAGGAGCGGGTCGAGGCATCGCCGGCCATGTGCTTGCGCGTTGCATCCATGTAGCCGGATGCCTCGAGGAATTCCCGCAGCGCCTTCAGCCGCGCGACTTGCGCGGCGGCCTTGCCGTAACCTGTGATGTCGGCGGCGCGTGCATTCGAGCCCAGCGCCGGCCGGTGCGTCAGTGCGATGTCGATGCGGTCTTCCGGCATCGCCGACGGCGCGCGTTCCGGCCATTCGATCAGGACGAGCGTGGCATCGGGAAGCGGCGACAGGCCGATCTCCTCGAGCTCGCTCTCGTCTTCGACGCGGTAGAGATCGGCATGCACCACCGGAAACGGCGGCAGCTCGTAACCCTGCACCAGCGTGAAGGTCGGGCTCGGGACTTCCAGCGTCTCGTCGCCGGCGAGATAGCGGATCATGGCGCGCGCAGCCGCAGTCTTGCCGGCACCGAGATCGCCGGTGAGGGTGATGACATCGCCGGGGCCGACCAGCAGCGCGAGGTCGGCCATCAATTGCGCAGTGGCCGTCTCGTTGACAAGCGCGACGGAGAATGTGGTCGGTTCAGTCATTCGGCGGCGTCGCGATGCGCCGCCTGGTCGGTCGGGAAGTCACAGATCACGACCGTGCCCCTGCCCACGATCGAATCCACCCGCACCTTGCCGCCATGCAGCTCGACGAAGGAGCGCACCAGCGACAGGCCGAGTCCGGCGCCGCGGTGACGCGACCCCTGCGAGCGGCTTTCGAACCAGTTGAACACCTTGTCCTTCATGTCGGCAGGTATTCCAGGCCCGGAATCTGTCACAGTGAAGACCACGCTGCGTTCGGTGCGGCGTGCGCTGATGCCGACGGTGGAATCCTGTGGAGAAAACCCGACGGCGTTGGCGAGGAGGTTATAGAGCACCTGCACCACGCGCTTCTCGTCGCCGACGAAGCTGCCGATATCGGGCGCGATCTCGACCTTGAGGCGGATGCGGTCGGTGGCGAGGCGGTCCTGGATACCCTCGGCGGCGAGCTCGATGGCCTTGCTGACGTCGACCGGGCCGAGTTCCAGCTTCATGGCGCCGGCGTCGATCGTGGCGAGATCCAGGATGTTGTTGGTCAGCGCCAGCAGGGCGTTGGTCGATTTGGTGACGTAGTCGAGATATTCGGCCTGTTTCGGCGTCAGCGGCCCGGTCGAGGGATCGCTGAGGAAATGCGCGAAGCCGATGATGGTGGTGAGCGGCGAGCGCAGCTCGTAGGAGACGTGGTGGACGAAATCCACCTTCATCTGGTCGGCAGCCTCAAGCGCCTCGTTGCGCTCGCGCAGCGCACGCTCGACATTCTCGGTGTCGGTGATGTCCTGGAACGTCAGCATGGTCGCGCCGTCATGCAGCGGACGGATCATGCCGTCGAGCACGCTGCCGTCCTTGCGCTCCAGCTTCAGCGGCACGTCGGCGCGGCTCTCGATCGAGGTGACGGCCTCGCGGATCTGCCGCCAGACTTGCGGGTCGTCGAACAGCTGATGGCACCAGCCTTCGACCGTCTGGATGTGCGGCTCGTCGCGCATGGCGTCGCTCGACAGCTTCCACATCCGGACGAAGGCCGGGTTGAACAGCTGCGCCCTGCCGTTGCTGCCGAACACCGCGACGCCCTCGGCGAGGCTGTCCAGCGTCTCGCGCTGGACGCGGATCATGCCGTCGAAGCGGCGGGCGAGCTCGAGGCTTTCGGTGACGTCGTCGAACAGATAGGTGACGCCGCCTTCCGGATTCGGCGTGGTGACGACGGAGAGCGCGCGGCCGTCGGGCAGGTACCAGGTGTCCTTGGCGGCCTCGACCGCGCGATAGGCCTCGTGCAGCTTGGCCTTCCAGGCGCGGAAGTCCGGCTGCTCCGGCAGCTTGCGCGCTGCGCGGAGTTGGTCGAGCACGCTGGAATCGTCGGGATTGGCGTCGAGGAAGATGCGGTCGAGGTCCCACAGCCGGCGGTAGGAATCGTTGTAGAAGGCGAGCCGTCGCTGGCCGTCGAACACGGCAACGCCTGAGGAGAGCTGGTCGAGCGTGCGCCGATGCGCCTCCGCCATCCGCACCAGCGCCGAGCTCAGCGCATCCGCCTCGCTGGCATCGATGGCGACGCCGACATTGCCGCTGCCGACATTGACCGCGCGGACGTCGTAGATGCGCCGCTCGCCGCCGATCACGATCGGCAGTCGCGAGGTGAAGCTGGCCGCGTCCTTCAGGCCCCGCTCCATCGCGGTCCGGTCGGCACTGTCGAGCAGCTCGAGCTTGCGCTGCTGGGCGTCGGTGACGCTGCTTGCCTCGGTCGCGCGCACATAGGCCGGATTGGCGTAGGACAGCGCGCCGTTCTCGGCCTTGGCCCAGATCGGCCAGGGTGCGGCGGCGGCAAAGCCGCGCAGCATCTCGGTCTCGTCGGCGAGGGCCTTGTAACGCAGATTGGTCTCGGCCAGATCGCGCCGGAGCCCGGAGAGTTCGCGAATCCTGACGATGGCCTGGCCGCCGATGGCGCGGCCGATGGCCTCCAGCGTGTGGCCGTGCGCGGTGGTCAGCGTCAGCTGGAACCCGTCGCCACGGTCACGCAGCGCATCGACCGCGTGATCCATTTGAAGCGCGGGTTCCGGCGGCAGCCATGTTCCGAACGCGAGGACGCGCTGGGGCGAGGAATCGCGCGGCAGCACCATGGAGATGTCGCCGGAAATCTGCGCGCGGTTGTCGCCGGCCGGCCAGGAGATCAGGATCTGCGGCTCGGCGAACAGCAACGCGCCGAAGCGGTCGGACTGGAGTTGCAGTTCCCCGATGCGTGCGCGCAGCCGCGCCTCGTTGTTCGCCGTGCGCACGCGCGTGCGCATCAACAGGATCGCGGCCACGACCGAGAAGCCGAGCAGCGCGAGCGCGGTGGCCAGCACCGCGAGTTCCTGCCGGTTGAAGTCCAGCATTATGGAAAGTGTGTCGACGAGGTCGGCAGCCTCAGCCGGCGCAGCCGGCAGCAGCGCCGCGAGAGCGCCTCCCAACAAGCCGTTGCGCGCCAACGATGTGCACGACAGCAGCGTCCGACGCATCGACACGATCACGCCTGACATAGTTGCCCCAGATCGCACGAATTTGCGCGCGGCGACCCCCGTCGCGCGCGAATCAAACGACAATACCCCCACCGTGACTCCAGCGGTAAGAGTCCAGATCGTGAACGCAAAGGCGGTCCCACAAAAATGCCGGGCGCGCTGTTCCAATCCACCTAGTTCTTCGGGATGATTCGGCTGGAGTTGCCGTGTGTTAGCGGCCGGTCGAGCCGAAGCCGCCGGCGCCGCGATCGGTCGCGGACAATGTCGCCACGGGAACCAGCGCGGCCTGCACCACCGGCGCGATCACCATCTGCGCGATACGCTCGCCGCGCTTGACCACGAAGGGCGCCGCGCCGTGGTTGATCAGGATCACCTTGATCTCGCCGCGATAGTCCGCATCGATCGTGCCGGGCGAGTTCAGCACGGTGACGCCGTGCTTGGCGGCAAGGCCCGAGCGTGGCCGCACCTGCGCCTCGTGGCCGGGCGGCAGCGCGATCGCGAGGCCCGTCGGCACCAGCGCATATTGGCCGGCGGCGAGCGTCATCGGCTCGCTGTCGGGAACTGCGGCCATCAGGTCGAGGCCGGCGGCTTCGGAGGTCTGGTAGGCCGGCAGAGGAAGGCCTTCGGCGTGGGCCAGTTGCTGCAGTTCGACCGTGACTTTCGTGCTCAAGATGCCGGCTCCCGGGATTTGTCGGTCACGCTCTTGACGACATGCGCGACCAGCTCGATAGCGACCTGTTCCTTGGTCATCACCGGCCAGGAATCAACTGCGATCTCGCCGTCCTCCTCACCATTCTTGCGACTGATCAGATGCACGGTGTTGCGGTCGCCGCCCATCACGCCGGTTGCCGGCGAGACGTCATTGGCGACAATCCAGTCGCAGCCCTTTCGGGCCAGCTTGGACTTGGCGTTGTCGATGAGGTGCTCGGTCTCGGCGGCAAAGCCGATCACCAGCGGCGGGCGCCGGTCGGTCAGCTTCGAGATCGTGGCGAGGATGTCGGGATTCTCGACCAGCTGAAGCGGCCGCATGCCGGCCGAGGTCTTCTTCAGCTTCTGCTCGCCCTCACTGGCGACCCGCCAGTCGGCGACCGCGGCCGCGAAGATCGCGATGTCGGCCGGAAGCGCCGCCTGCACCTGCTCCAGCATCTGCCGGGCCGATTCCACGCGCTTCACCGTCACGCCCGGGGGATCGCCGAGATCGACCGGGCCGCTGACCAAAATCACCTCGGCGCCGGCAGCCTGCGCGGCGGCGGCGATGGCAAAGCCCTGCTTGCCGGAGGAGCGGTTGGCGATATAGCGCACCGGGTCGATCGGCTCGTGGGTGGGACCTGCGGTGATCAGCACGCGCTTGCCGGCGAGCGGGCGCGGCACCGGCGGCCGCAGCAGGCGCTCGGCGGCGGTGGCGATCTCGATCGCCTCGGACATACGGCCGATTCCGGCTTCGCCGGCCTCGGCCATTTCGCCGGAATTCGGGCCGATCAGCACTACGCCATCACGCTGAAGCTGCGTGACGTTGCGGCGGGTCGCCGCATTGTTCCACATCAGTGGGTTCATCGCCGGCGCCAGCAGGACCTTGCGGTTGGTCGCAAGCAGGATGGCGCTGGCGAGATCGTCGGCATGGCCATTGGCCATCTTCGCCAGGAGGTCGGCGGTCGCGGGCGCGACGACGATCAGGTCGCAGTCGCGCGCCAGGCGAATGTGCCCGGCGTCGAACTCGCTCTGGGGGTCGAACAGGTCAGTGTAGACACGCTCATGCGACAGCGCGCTGACGGCCAGCGGCGTGACGAATTGCTGCGCCGCCTTGGTCAATACGCAGCGGACCTCGATCCGGCGTTCCTTGAGCCGGCGGATCAGGTCGAGCGACTTATAGGCCGCGATGCCGCCGCCGATGATCAGGGTGACGCTGGCCTCGGGAAGGGCGCCGGTCCGTTGCGGCGTGGGGGCGGTGGACTGGGCCGGCGGCAACGCAAACGGCGTCAGCGGCTCCTCGCGGCCCTCGATCAGCTCCCCGAGGATGACCCGGACCTCTTCCTCGACCGACCTGCGGTTCCTGGCCGAGCGCAGGCGCAAATAGGTTTTGACGCCCTCGTCGAGCTTGCGGATGGTCAGGCTTGCCATGACGCCCCTCCAGCACGGAATGATAGCGATGCTATCGTTTCCGTGATTGCAGTGCAATCACAGATTCCGGACGGCGATCAGGATTCCGATGAAGGTGGCGGCAATGATCCAGAGCGCCACGGTGCGCCAGCGGTTCTTGCGGCCTTCGCTGCGCCCCATCGCGGCGATGCTCTCCGGCGACAGCCGGATGCCTTCCCGCGTCATGGTCTCGAGCTGCTCGAGCACCGCGACCGAGCGCTGCGCGATGTCGGGCAGGCGCATCAGCACGCGGGCGAGGTCGCTGCCGCCGGAGAGCGCGCCCTGCACCCGGCCGAGCGGGCCCAGATTGCGCTCGATCCATTCGCGCACCACGGGGTCGGCGACCTTCCAGATGTCGAGCTTGGGATCGAAGGCGCGCGCGACGCCCTCGACCACCACCATGGTCTTCTGCAGCAGGATCAGCTCGGGCCGCGTCGTCATGTCGAACAGACCGGTGACCTCGAGCAGCAGCGTCAGCAGCCGCGCCATCGAGATCTCTTCCGCCGTGCGGTTGTGAATGGGTTCACCGATGGCGCGGATCGCTTGCGCAAAGTTCTCGACCGAGTGGTGCGCCGGCACATAGCCCGCCTCGAAATGCACCTCGGCGACGCGGCGATAGTCGCGGGTGATGAAGCCGAGCAGGATCTCGGCGAGGAAGCGCCGCTCCTTCATCCCGAGCCGGCCCATGATGCCGAAATCGACCGCGACCAGACGGCCGGCGTCATCCAGGAACAGGTTGCCGGGATGCATGTCGGCGTGGAAGAAGCCGTCGCGCAGCGCGTGGCGCAGAAAACTCTGGATCACCTTGCGGCCGAGATCGGGCAGGTCGACCTGCGCCTCTGCCAGGCGCTTGTGATCGTTCAGCGCGATGCCGTCGATCCACTCCATCGTCAGCACGTTGTGCGTGGTGCGATCCCAGTCGACGGTCGGCACGCGAAAATCAGGATCGTCGCCCGTGTTCTCCGCCATCTCCGACATTGCAGCCGCTTCCAGCCGCAGGTCCATCTCCATCGCGACCGAGCGCGACATGGTGTTGATGACTTCGATCAGGCGCAAACGCCGCGCCTCGCTCGAATAGGTCTCGGCCTTGTGCGCGACGTAGAAGAAATCGGAGAGATCGCGGCGGAATCGCGAGGCCACGTTGGG
Source organism: Bradyrhizobium sp. 613_E4_N2_2 (assembly GCF_052075995.1). NCBI lineage: Bacteria > Pseudomonadati > Pseudomonadota > Alphaproteobacteria > Hyphomicrobiales > Nitrobacteraceae > Bradyrhizobium > Bradyrhizobium sp. 613_E4_N2_2. The sequence continues at coordinate 91,838 of NZ_CP197234.1, read as the reverse complement.
CCGCAGCACTTTTACGGCGACCGGCTTGCGGATGCCGTCGCGCAAGACTTCGCCGCGATGCACCTGCGCGATCGAGGCTGCCGCGACCGGCGGGCCGAGGCTCGCGAACACGTCCTTGAGCGGACGCTCCAGCGAGCTCGCGATCGCGGCTTCCGCTTCGGCTTGCGAAAACGGCGGCAAGCGATCCTGGAGGCTTTCCAGATCACGCGCCATGACGACGCCGACGACGTCGGGACGCGTGGCCAGAAACTGCCCGAGCTTGAGATAGGCTGGGCCCATCCGGGTCAGCGCGCGCGTCAGCCGTGGTCCGTGCTTTGGACCGCGCCGTTCGACGAGGCGCGCGAGCTTCAGCGCGAGTTGCCCTGGCGGCGGCACCAGGGTCGGATCGACGGAACCGAACACGCCCTCGCGCGCAAACACGAACGCGGCGCGGATCAGGCGCGAAATGTGGGTAATGGAAGAAATCACAAACGCCAGCCCGAATGCAGTGCGACGATGCCGCCGGACAATGTCTGCCAGCTGACGCGGGCGAAGCCGGCGTCGCGGATCATGTCGGCGAAGGCGTTGGGTTTCGGAAACTTGCGGATCGATTCGACGAGATACTGGTAGGACTCGGCGTCGCCCGTGACCATGCGGCCGAGCGGCGGGATCACCTTGAACGAGAACAGGTCATAGATCCGGTCGAGCCCAGGCATCTCGACGGTGGAGAATTCCAGGCACAGGAAGCGGCTGCCGGGCTTCAGCACGCGATAGGCCTCGCGCAGCGCCAGGTCGATCCGCGGCACATTGCGAATGCCGAAAGCGATCGTATATGCGTCAAAGCTGCGGTCGGCGAAGGCGAGCGCTTCGGCATTGCCCTCGACGAAATCGACCTGGGTCTCGAGATGCCGCTTCGCGGCACGCTCGCGGCCCACGGCCAGCATCTCGGCGTTGATGTCGCACACCGTGGCATGGAAGCCGGGACCTGCCGCCTTGGCAGCGCGGAACGAGATGTCGCCGGTGCCGCCGGCAACGTCGAGCAGCGCGAACGGCCGGTCACCCCGCGGCGGGTTGAGCGCGGTGATCATGATGTCCTTCCAGACCCGGTGCAGGCCACCGGACATCAGGTCGTTCATCAAGTCATAGCGCGACGCCACGCTGTGAAACACATCGTTCACCAGCGTCTGCTTGTCCCCCAGGGGAACGTCCCTGAAGCCAAAATGCGTGGTTTCGCCCGGCCGATCCATTACTCTACTCCACTGGGCGGACCATAGCGCGGCCGCCGCAATGGCGCTATCACACCGCCCTCATAAGGTGAATGCCTGACCATGCCTGAATTGCCCGAAGTCGAGACCGTCCGCCGCGGCCTTCAGCCCGTCATGGAGGGTGCGAAAATCCTCGTCGCAGAGGCCCGCAGGCCGGATCTGCGCTTTCCCTTCCAGCCCGATTTCGTGGCCCGGCTCCAGGGGCAGGTCGTCACGGGGCTTGGCCGCCGTGCAAAATATCTCATGGCCGATCTCGCCTCCGGCGACGTGCTGCTGATGCATCTGGGCATGTCGGGCTCGTTCCGCGTCATCAAGCCGGACAACGAGGCCGCGCCGGGCGAGTTTCACTACCCGCGTGGCAAGGACTCCACGCACGACCACGTGCTGTTTCGGATGTCCTCCGGCGCCGACATCGTGTTCAACGACCCGCGCCGCTTCGGTTACATGAAAGTGATCGCGCGCAACGCGCTTGAGGACGAGCCACTGCTGCGCGACCTCGGTCCCGAGCCGCTCGGCAACGAATTCGATGCTGCGATGCTGGCGCGGTCGTGCGAGGGCAAGACGACGAGCCTGAAGGCCGCGCTGCTCGACCAGCGCGTGGTCGCCGGGCTCGGCAACATCTATGTCTGCGAAGCGCTGCATCGCTCGCATCTGTCACCGCGCCGCATTGCCGCGACACTCGCGACCAAGGGTCGCAAGGGCGTCGGCGGCGGCGAGCCGACCGATCATGCGAAGCGGTTGGTGAGTGCCATTCACACCGTGCTGAACGACGCGATCAAGGCCGGCGGCTCCAGCTTGCGCGACCATCGCCAGACCTCGGGCGAACTCGGCTATTTCCAGCACTCCTTCAAGGTCTATGACCGCGAGGGCGAGACCTGCAAGACGCCAGGGTGCGGCGGCACCGTGAAGCGATTCACCCAGAACGGGCGCTCCACCTTCTGGTGTCAGAAATGTCAGAAGTGAAGATCGGGCCTGCCGCCGATAGGCCGTGAGTCTCGGCGAAGGCGACGACCCCACCACGCCGTCATTGCGAGCGCAGCGAAGCAATCCAGAATCCCTCCGCGGAAAGACTCTGGATTGCTTCGCTGCGCTCGCAATGACGAAGAGGATGGTTGCTCGCCTGAAAAAACGCGAAGCGAAGCAATCCGGCCGGGCTGGTGGCCGGATTGATTCGTCGCTTGGGCTCTTCAACCGGATAAGTGAAGAGGCCGCCTGTCGTCCGAGCGATCGCCCCGCTCAGGACGCCAGTGTCGTGGTCTCGTCCGCCGCGTGTTCGGCGGCGACGTGCAGCATCCCGTCCGCGACCGAGATGACCTGGTCGATCAGGACGTTGGTCGTGGCTTCGAGCTCGAGACGGGTCTCGATCCAGCGCCAGAGGCCGCGGATCTCGTCCGCCGACTTGCCGTTCGGCGCGAATTCGCTGACGGCGAGGCCGCTCGCGAGCGAGTCCTGGTGGTCGTTGCGCATCACGATCAGCGGGCGCGCGAGCACCTCGGCGAGATCGAGCGCGGCTTCCTCGGCGAGCGTGTTGGCGGCGTTGTCGATGCGCTGGCCGCGGATCGGCGCCTGGTTCAGCACGAAGCCGTAGGGCCGCTTCCAGGCGCGCGCGACGCTCAGCGTCGAGACGGTCGCCTCGATGTCGGCAACGCTCGGGCGAGCCGGAATCAGGCAGAGGTCGGAATGGCGGATCGCGGCGGTGGTCGCGGCGCTGAGGCCGGCCGCGGTGTCGACGATCGCGAGCTGCAAGCCGCTGTCGGCCAGCATCTTCAGGCGCGGCGCGATGTCGGCCGCGTGATAGATCGGCTCGACGACGAGATCGTCAGCGTGGCGGCGACGCAGCCAGTTGGACAGGGTACCCTGGGGGTCGGTTTCGATCAGGCGGACGGTGAAGCCGGCCTGCTTGGCCGCCAGCGCGAGGCCGATGGCAAGCGTGCTCTTGCCACTGCCACCCTTTTGGGTGGCCAGTACGATCGTGTGCATGGAAAGTTGAATCCTTTGGAATGCTTGGGTCTGTGGGGTAACGCCACGCGAACGTGCATCGCTTCTCGATGCTGAGCTCTACTCGCTCAGGACGTGCCCTGCCCGATCCAAAGGGGACCGCGGATGTCCGAATCAACGCCAACGATGATGGCAGAATCGGGAATGCCAGCTAATCCGTACCAATACTGGACCCGTCATCGCCCGTATGATGTGCTTGCCGCCGTGAATAAAAGGGGCAGGCGGCATGGGCGGAAACTGGCGCGACCGGACGGCAACGACCTTTGAATGCCAGAAGATGCCGGCGGTCTCGAGCCGCGGCATGGTGGTCAGCAACCATCCACTGGCCTCCAGCGCCGGCGCCGAGATGCTGGCCGCGGGCGGCAACGCCATCGACGCCGCGATCGCGACCCTGTTCACGCTGACCGTGGTCGAGCCGATGATGGTCGGCATCATCGGCGGCGGTATGGCGCATATACGTCTGGCTGACGGCAGCCACCGCTTCATCGACGGCCAGAGCACCGTGCCTGCGGCGGTGCGTGACACCAGCTTTACCTCCGCGCCGGGCGCGGCGCATGACGTGTTCGACACCGTCGGCAACGAGAATCTCAACGGCCCGAAGGCGGTCGCCACGCCGGGCTCGCTGAAAGCCTGGTGCGAGACGCTGCGCCGCTTCGGCACCATGAGCCTCGCCGACGTCATGCAGCCCGCGATCAAGCATGCCGCGCGCGGCTATGCGGCGACGCCGTATTTGCACGAATGCATCAGCGAGAGCGCCGCCGAGATGCGCAAGGACAAGCCGATTGCGGCGATCTATTTGCCTGATGGCGAGCCGCTCAAGGTCGGCGAACGCGTGGTGCAGGCCGAATATGCCGCGACGCTCCGCACCATCGCCGACCACGGCGAGACCGCGTTCTACGAGGGGCCGCTTGGTGACATCCTCGTCGACTACATGGAGAAGGCTGGCGGCTTCATCCGCCGCAACGATCTCACCGGCTACAAGACCGTCGAACGGCAACCGATCCGCGCCGACTATCGCGGTTGGACCATCCTTGGCCCGCCGCCGCCCGCGGCCTCCGGCGTCCACATCGCGCAGATGCTGAACATTCTGGAGGGCTATGACATCGGAGATCTCGGCTTCGGCACGCCGGAGACGATCCACTATCTCGCCGAAGTTCTGAAGATCGCCTTCGCCGATCGCGCCGCGGCCAGCGGCGATCCGGATTATGTCGGCGTCCCCGTGGAGCGGCTGACGTCGAAGGCCTATGCCGAGGAACGCCGCCGTGCCATCGATCCGGCGCGGGCGCAGGCCTGGGGCGCCGGCGTCTCGCAACTCGAAGGCGCGCACACCACGCACATGACCGCGGCGGACGCGTTTGGTAACGTCGTCGCGACCACGCAGACCATCAACAATCTCTTTGGCGCCAAGATCATGATCCCGGGCCTGGGCGCCATCGCCAACAACTACATGAACCTGTTCGATCCGCGCCCCGGCCACGCGCTGTCACTGGCGCCGGGCAAGCGCGTCACCACCTCGATGTCGCCGATGATGGCGCTGCGCGACGGCAAGCTGCGCTATGCGCTCGGCCTGCCCGGGGGAAAACGCATCTTCCCCAGCGCGATGCAGGCGCTGGTCAATCTGATCGACCACGGCATGAGCCTGCAGGAAGCGGTCGAGGCGCCGCGCATCTGGACCGAAGGCAACGCGCTCGAAGTCGAGCAGAAGGTGCCGGAGGCCGTGCGCGCGAAGCTTGCGGTCCTCGGCCACAAGGTGCAGCCCGTCGCGACGGTGGCGGGCGGCATGAACGGCATTGCCTTCCACGACGACGGCACCATGACCGGCGCCGCCTGCTGGCGCGCGGACGGCACGCCGGTCGGGATCTCTGGAGGGCTTGCGCGCAGTGGTGTCAGATTCAGGTTGGGTTGACCGCGCATTCACAAGGACGGTGCGCTCGTACCTCTTGTCCAACTGACGTCGTCCAATCGCTGCAGGTGTCGCGACCGCAAATCCAGCGGTTCGCGGTTTTCGAACCTCCGCGGTATTTTTCGGTGCGAGGCAGATGTCGCCTATGCGGCCCGATCCGCGCAGATGACGGCAAAAGCTCGGCAATGTAGGGTGCGGAACACTGGCGGCAGGCTCGTCGATCAGCGTCTGAGTAAGGCTGTGCGTATGGGCGGCGATATAAGCGGCGACTTCCTGGCTGGCGGCGGCGAGATGGGCGCTTTGACGCGAGCGTTTGACTGGTCGAGTACATCCGTGGGCTCTCCGGAAACTTGGCCCCAAAGTCTTCGAGTTACAGTGCGGCTCGTTCTCACCTCGCGGCACCCGATGTTCATTTGGTGGGGACCAGAACTCATCCAGTTCTACAACGATGCATACCGGGAGACGATGGGGCCGGAAAGGCACCCAAGCGCTTTGGGGGCGCGCGGCCGTGAGTGTTGGGCTGAGATCTGGGACATCATTGGTCCCCAGATCGAGTACGTCATGTCGGGCAAGGGGGCGACCTGGAATGAGGACCAGCTGGTGCCGGTGACTCGTCACGGCCGCCGCGAGGACGTTTGGTGGACGTACAGCTTTGGTCCAATTGATCTTGAAGGCAAGGTGGGCGGCGTGCTTGTCGTCTGCAGGGATGTCACGTCCGAGCATATGGCAAGGGAAGCGCTGAACCTCATCAATGAGGAGCTGAAGCATCGCGTCAAGAACACGCTTGCAGTGTTGAGCGCGGTAGCTGCCCAGACATTTCGCGACCCGACGAGCAAAGCCGATCTCGAAAAGTACCAGGCACGGCTCGGCGCGTTTGGACGAGCGCAGGACCTGCTGACCGCATCAAATTGGGCGGCCGCGCCACTCCACGATGTGATCGGCACTGCTCTTGCACCTTATCGGACAGGCGAAGGCCGCTTCATCGTCTCGGGTCCTCCACTCGTCGTGAAATCTCGACAAGCGCTGGCTCTGTCATTGGCGCTCCACGAGCTCGCGACCAACGCTTCGAAGTACGGCGCTCTGACCGTAGCGGGAGGCTGCGTATCGATTACATGGTCAGCCGAGGCTCAGGATGGCGAGTCAAAATTTGTCTTTGTCTGGCAGGAGATTGGCGGTCCATCCGTATCGAAACCCGTCGGCACAGGCTTTGGCTCCAGGCTGATTTCCCGGGTGCTGAAGGACGATTTCAGCGGTTCCGTTGACGTTTCGTATGGCGCAGCCGGGCTTACATGCAGGCTGACCGCGCCCCTCGAAAATCTGGGACCTTCGCCAAAGAGCACGTGAGACCGTGCAGGAGCTGCGTGGCTCAACGGAGAGGCATTGCGTTCCGCACCGCGTCCGGGACACGAGAGAAGTGTTATTCTCTCTCGCCTACTTCCGCACGCAGATCACGCGGACGACGGCCGCCTTCGCATCCGTCGACGTGCCGTTCGCCGTGACATCGTTCGCCTTCAGGAAATTACGCACCGCTTCTGCAGACACCATCACCGCCTGCGACGCCGGCACCGATGTCGCGGGCCCCGCGACCATCGCCGGCTTCAACAGCGCGACGCCGGCGAACTTGCCGTCGCCGTCGATGGCCGGGCTGCCGGAGAAGCCGACCGCCGGAGGAGGGGAAAGCGCGGAATCGCTTGCTGTGACCGGCGCCAGCGCGCCCTTGAGGCTCGACACGCCCGCGGCTCCGCCCTGGCTCTGCGGATCGGCAATGCCGATGACGTCGACACTCGTCTTCGCTGTGCCGCCGGTGAGGCTGAGCGGCTTCAGGCCGCGCGCGCCGTAAATGTGCAGGAGTGCGAGATCGTGCTCCTTATCCTCGGCGAGACGGTCGGCGTTGCCATGGCCGGCAATGGTGATCGCGAGACAGCTATCGGTGACGAGGCGGTCCGTGACAATCGCGCCGTCGTCGCTGACGACGATGCCGGTGCCGTATTCGACGGTCTTGCGCGGCGGCGGCCCGGCCTGCGGTCCCGTCGGAAACGCATTGAACGCGCTCGACATCGCGATCACCACCGGCTCGACGGTATTCTCGGTCGCCTGGTCGTAGAGGATCGTCATGGTGCGGACTTCGTCGCCCTTAAAGGTGCCTCGCACGTAGAATTTCTTGAGGCCCTGCAATCCCGACAGTACGAAGAAGTCGGGCTTCACCACGGTGTAGTCGACCTTGCGCCCCGACGGCTCCTTCTCCAGCTCGGCGAGTTTCGCCGTGGTCGGGTTGGCTTCCTTGCGGCGGCTCAGCAGCACCTGCACCGTGCCGGTCGGCGAAGTCCATTTCGAGCCGTTGGCATCGGTCGCCTGCTGCGGCACCAATTTGCCGGGGATACCGAGCCGGGCGCCGCTGGTCGGCTCCATCACGATCTTCCAGCCGACGCTCTCCTGCTTCCGCCGCGCGATCTCGGCGAGCGCGGCGCGCTCCTGCGGATTGAGCACGCCGGTCGGCTTGCCGCCCTTGGCCTTCTGATACTCCTTGATCGCCTCGACCATGCGCGCGCTGACGTCGCCGGTGATGGCGCCGTTATATTGGCCGACCCAGGCGAGGTCGGACTGGAGCGACAGCCGTTCCGCCTGCGCCATCGCATCGGCCGTCGCTGACGGCGTCTGCAGTGCGGGAGGTCGGATCGGCACGGTCTGGACCGGCTTCGGCTTGGTGCCGGGGATCTCTGGCGCCGTCATCTGGGCGCTCGCGCCTGTGGCAGCCGCAAACATCAGTGTTGCCGCAAGCATCGATCTCATGACAAATCCAGCCAGCCCATTGAACGTGCTACCATTGAAGCACATCTCGTTGGTCGCGAACAATGTCGGGGTGGTTCAGGTGTTGCGCCGCCTCACCACGAGGGGCGAGAGGTACGAAGGACGACGATGCTGAGCCCGGACGAACTTGAACGCTATGCCCGGCATATCGTGCTGCGCGACGTCGGCGGGCCGGGCCAGGCTGCGCTGAAGCGGGCCTCCGTGCTGGTGATCGGCGCCGGCGGGCTCGGCGCGCCCGCGCTGATGTATCTGGCGGCCGCCGGCGTCGGCACGCTCGGCGTGGTCGATGACGACGTGGTCTCGCTGTCAAACCTCCAGCGCCAGGTGATCCATACGACGCCCGATATCGGCCGGCACAAGGTCGAGAGCGCGGCCGAGCGGATCTCCGCGCTCAATCCGCATGTCCGCTTCGTCGGCCATGCCACCTGGCTCAATGCCGATAATGCGCTGAGCATGATCGGAGACTACGATCTCGTGCTCGACGGCTCCGACAATTTCTCGACGCGTTATCTGGTCTCAGATGCCTGCTTCTTCGCGAAGCGGCCGCTGATCACGGCGGCGCTCGGTACGTTCGACGGCTCGCTCACCACCATCCGCGCGCATGAGAAGAACGAGCAGGGCGTGTTCAATCCGACCTATCGCTGCCTGTTTCCGGAAGCGCCGCCGCCCGGCACGGTGCCGGCCTGCGCGGAGGCCGGCGTCATGGGCGCGCTTGCGGGCGTGATGGGCTCGATGATGGCGCTGGAGGCGATCCGCGAGATCGTCGGCTTCGGCGACGGCCTCGTCGGCCGCCTTCTGATGATCGATGCGCGCGCGATGCGCTTCGAGACGCTGCGCTACGCGCGCGATCCGGCCAATCCGCTCAACGGCGATGGGCCTGTGATCACCGATCTCAGCGCCCATCGCACCTGATCGCCGCCGCTACCGCGTGGCTGGCTTCTCGCTGTCGAGATGCGCCATCTGCTCGGCCGCGTAGCGTGTGCCGGAAGCGATGTCGGGCGGAAATGCTTTTGCAAGCGCCGCAAGATGCGCCGGCGTCAGCGTTACCTTCGCCGCGCCGAGCGCTTCGGTGAGACGGTTGCGGGTGCGTGCGCCGACCAGCGGCACGATCTCCTTGCCTTGAGCCGCCACCCAGGCGATTGCGACCTGCGCCGGCGTTGCGCCGATCTCTGTGGCGATCGCCCGCAGGGATTCCACCAGCGCGAGATTGGCGTCGAGATTTGCGCCCTGGAAGCGCGGCGTCATCAGCCGGTAATCCCTGCCGGTCTTGCCGGAGTCCTTCGACCAATGGCCGCTGATCAGGCCGCGCGCCAGCACGCCGTAGGCCGTGATGCCGATGCCGAGCTCACGGCAGGTGTTGAGGATGTCGCGTTCGATGCCGCGCTCGATCAACGAATATTCGATCTGGAGATCGGCGATCGGATGCACGGCGTGCGCGCGGCGGATGGTGTCGGAGCCCACCTCGGACAGGCCGATATGCCTGATGTAGCCGGCCTTCACGAGATCGGCGAGGCCGCCGATCGTCTCCTCGATGGGAACGTTGGGATCGAGACGCGCCGGACGGTAGATGTCGATGTAATCGGTGCCGAGGCGCTGCAGCGAATAAGCCAGGAAGTTTTTGGTCGCGGCTGGCCTTGTGTCCATGCCGGAGAATTCGCCGGCGGGACCGCGCAGCGCGCCGAACTTCACGCTGATCTGCACCTTGTCGCGCGACACATCCTTCAGGGCCTCGCGCACCAGCATTTCATTGTGGCCCATGGCGTAGAAATCGCCGGTGTCCAGCAGTGTGATGCCGGCATCGAGCGCCGAACGGACCGTGGCGATGCTTTCGCCGCGGTCGGCGGGGCCATAGACCTCCGACATGCCCATGCAGCCGAGACCAAGGGCGGAGACGGTCGGGCCGGTTGAACCGAGTTTGCGCTGTTCCATGATGGTTCTCCTCGAAAAGGCGGCAGGCTGATTGTGCCGCGTGACGAGGCCAGATATGCGCCTGACCGATTAGGCCGATAAGCTGGACAATCCAGAATGGCTTGTTCATCATAACGAACAATGGCCGAGCCCGATCTGCGTGATCTCGACGTCTTCGTGGCGGTTGCCCGCACCCGCAATTTCCGGCGTGCGGCGATTGAAATTCGCGTGTCGGTGTCGAGCCTTAGCCAGCGGCTGCGGGACCTGGAGGAGCGCCTTGGCGTCCGCCTGATGAACCGCACCACCCGCAGCGTCGCACTGACCGAGGCGGGCGAGCTGCTGCTGTCCCGCATCGCTCCGGCGCTGCGACGTCGGCGATGCCCTGGATCAGGTCCGCGGCCTGCGCGAGGTGGCTTCGGGCCGCCTGCGCATCAACGCGCCGCCGCCGGCGGTGGACCTCGTGCTGGCGCCGATGGTCGGGCCGTTCCTTGCGACCTACCCGCAGGTCGATCTCGACGTCGTTTCCGAAAGCGGCTTCGTCGACATCGTCAGCGCCGGCTACGATGCCGGCGTGCGTTATGGCGAGCACCTCGCGCAGGACATGGTGGCGATCCCGCTGAGCGGTCAGCAGAGCTATGTCGTCGTCGCATCGCCTGCGTACATCGCGCGCCGCGGCACGCCGAAGCATCCGAAAGATCTGCTCGACCATGATTGCATCCGCGCCCGCTACTCGAGCGGTGTCATGCATGATCTGGAGTTCGAGAAGGCTGGCCAGATCGTGAAAGTCGATCCGCCGGCAAAGCTGATCTCGACCAACATGGGCCTTGCCATGCGGGCTGCGCTCGACGGCGCCGGCATCTGGGCGACGCTCGATGGCTACGTCCATGACGCAGTGACGTCCGGCGCGCTGGTCAGCTTGATGGAAGATTGGTGCGAGCCGTTTCCGGGCCCGTTCCTGTACTATCCGAGCCGGCGCCAGACGCCGCCCGCGCTACGCGCGTTCATCGATTTCGCCGCGGATTGGCGGAAGCGTAGGACGAGCGGAGACAGTTGATCCTCATGGTGAGGAGCGCGGAACGCGCGTCTCGAACCATGCAGGCCCGGCTCTCGCCCGCGGCCATCCTTCGAGACGCCGCTTCGCGGCTCCTCAGGATGAGGACGGAAGGCTTGTCACGCAGTCGGTTGGAAACTCAGAGCATGCTCGGCAGCACGCGATCCGGCGGCTTGTGCGCGTCGAGGAAGGTGCGGATGTTGATGATCACCTTCTCGCCCATCTCGACGCGGCCCTCGATCGTGGCCGAGCCCATATGCGGCAGCAGCGTCACCTTGCCGGCCTTGGCGAGCCGCACCAGCTTTGGATTGACCGCAGGCTCGTGCTCGTAGACGTCGAGGCCGGCGCCGCCGATCTCGCCGCCCTCGATCAGCTTGATCAGCGTGTCCTCGTCGGTCACCTCGCCGCGCGCGGTGTTGACGATGTAGGCGTCCTTGCGGATCAGCTTCAGCCGCCGCGCCGACAGCAGATGATAGGTCGCCGGCGTGTGCGGACAGTTCACCGAGATGATGTCCATCCGCGCCAGCATCTGGTCGAGGCTTTCCCAATAGGTCGCGCCAAGCTCTTCGGCGATCTTCGGCGCCACCGGGCGGCGGTTGTGGTAGTGGATCTGGAGCCCGAAGGCGCGGGCGCGGCGCGCGACCGCCTGGCCGATGCGGCCCATGCCGATGATGCCGAGACGCTTGCCGCCGATGCGGTGGCCGAGCATCCAGGTCGGCGACCAACCGGGCCAGGGCTTTCCTTCGGTCAGGATCGAGGCGCCTTCGATCATCCGCCGAGGTACGGCCAGGATCAGCGCCATGGTCATGTCGGCGGTGTCTTCGGTCAGAACCTTTGGCGTGTTGGTGACGGTGATGCCGCGGGCATGCGCGGCCTCGACGTCGATGTTGTCGACGCCGTTGCCGAAATTGGCGATCAGGCGGAGCTTGCAGTCGGGCTGGTTGACGATGTCGGCGGTGATGTGGTCGGTGACGGTCGGAACCAGCACGTCGGCGGTGCGCGCGGCCTCAGCGATCTGCTCGGCCGACATCGGTGTGTCCTCGAGATTGATCCGCGCGTCGAACAGCTCGCGCATCCGGGTCTCGATCGAGTCCGGCAGCTTGCGCGTTACCACCACGAGGGGCTTTTTCTTCACCGACATGTCATGCCCTCATGAGGCGCCGCAAGCCGCCTCTGTTACCAAAGGCCGGCCGTTGAGGCCTCATTAACCCGGTTGTTCGACACTGCCTTGGCCGTGTCGTCCCCGGCGCTTCCTTCAAGCTCTCCCGACATTTCCGACCGGAAAATCGGGGCAAACTGGTTGTTCAAGTGTCCGTCCTCTCTAGCAGAAGGCCGGGCCAAGACAAGAACCACGGGTTAAGGCGTCGGGAACACGGGAGATAGGCTTGCGCGGCAGGTTCGGAATTTGGGGTGAGGGCCCGGCGTGGCGGGGCCCTCGACAGGAGACGGGTTGATGGCGTTGGGGCGTTTTTGTTCGGTGATGGCGCTCGTTTGCACCTGGTTGAGCGCCTTGGTCAGCCCCGGGCATTCGGCGAAGGACAGCACCCCCCAGACCGCGAGCGGCCTGCCGGTGCCGCGTTATGTCAGCCTCAAATCGGATCACGTGAACGTCCGCGCCGGCCCGACCAAGGACAATGACGTGGCCTGGGTCTACACCCGCGCCGGCCTGCCGGTCGAAATCACCGCCGAGTTCGAGAACTGGCGCCGGGTGCGCGATTCCGAAGGCGCCGAGGGCTGGGTCTATCATTCGCTGTTGTCGGGCCGCCGTACCGCGGTCGTCACCATGAAGCACAAGGACGAGCTCGCGCCGATCTACGACCGGGCCGATCCTGACAGCGCGGTTGCGGCCAAGCTCCAGGCCGGCGTCGTCACGCAGGTCAAGAAGTGCACTGCAAACTGGTGTCGCGTCACCGGCAACGGCTTTGACGGCTGGATCCAGCAGGAGCGCCTCTGGGGCGTCTATTCGGACGAGCAGGTGAACTGACGGTCGGGCAGAAGAGCAAACTGTCGCCCCGACGTCATGCCCGGGCATAGCCGTCCGAAGGACGGCGTCGCTTCCGCTCGCCTATGTCCCGGGCATCCACGGACTTCTGCACCTAGCCCAAAAACGGGGATGGCCGGGACAAGCCCGGCCATGACGACAAATTCAGCAGCTTTGGATCGATCTCAGCGCTTCTTGCGCAGGCGCACGACCATGTCGATGCGCGCGATCTCGTAACCCTCGGGCACCTCCGGCATCTTGGACAGCGCCAGATGCGGATCCTCGATATCGACTAGCTCGTGGCTGTTCTCGAGGTAATAATGGTGGTGGGTGGTGACGTTGGTGTCGAAATAGGTCTTGGTACCGTCGACGCTGACCTGGCGCAGCAAGCCGGCATCGGTCAGCTGGTTCAGCGTGTTATAGACGGTCGCGAGCGACACCGGCACCTTGGCCAGCGTCGCCTCCTCGTAGAGCATTTCAGCCGTGAGGTGGCGAGCACCCTTGCCGAACAGGAGCCAGCCGAGCGCCATGCGCTGGCGCGTCGGACGAAGCCCCGCGGACTGGAGCATTTCGTTGACGTCGTGCCACGGGCAGCCGGTCAAGGCCGGCTGGCGGCCGGACAGGAGGGCGGCGGAATGGACGTCGTCGTCGTGATGGGGCGCGGGATTCTCGCTCATTTCCAGATTTCGGGCACGCGTGGACACTGCATCTATATGCAATATATGGACAGATAGATGCAGATGCAAGTTTCTCGCAACTAGAGAGGTTCTAATGAGAAGTGGAACCGGGCGAGCAGGTGGTCACTTTACCTTCATGAGATCGCTTTGCCACCCGAAATGCCTGTGTTAGAGAGCCCGCGGTTCCGCTTGGCCGATTATGGCGCAGCCGGGCATTGAGGCCCGGCCCGCAGTCCATCCTGGCTCGTGGCAGCCGCGCCTGATGACGGGAATTGGCGCGGCTTTCCGAACGAAACGGGGCCCATTTTCGCCAGAAACGCCGCTCAATCGGGATTTGAACAGAGGCTTCCGCATGCTGAACAGGCGCAACGGCTACGAATACGAAGATCTGCTGGCATGTGGCCGCGGCGAAATGTTCGGCCCGGGCAATGCCCAGCTGCCGCTGCCGCCGATGCTCATGTTCGACCGCATCGCGGAAATCAACGACAATGGCGGGGAGTTCGGCAAGGGAATGGTGCGGGCCGAGCTCGACGTGAAGCCCGACCTCTGGTTCTTCGGCTGCCACTTCAAGAACGATCCCGTCATGCCCGGCTGCCTCGGCCTCGATGCGCTGTGGCAAATGGTCGGCTTCTATTTGGGCTGGAGCGGCGGTGAAGGGCGCGGCCGCGCGCTTGGCCTGAACGAGCTGAAGTTCAGCGGCCAGGTGCTGCCCGAGGCCCGTAAGGTTGTGTACAACATCGATATCAAGCGCGTGATGCGTTCAAAGCTGGTGCTCGGCATCGCCGACGGATGGCTTTCGGTCGATGACCAGATTATCTATCGCGCGAAGGATCTGAAGGTCGGCCTGTTCAAGCAGGGCGTGAGCCTGGGCTGAGCGCATCACATCAAGAAAGACAACGATTTAGGCGAGGCTGTCATGAGGCGGGTTGTGGTCACCGGGATGGGTATCGTCTCGTCCATCGGAAACAACACCCAGGAAGTGCTTGCGAGCCTTCACGAGGCGAAGTCAGGTATTTCGCGGGCTGAAAAATATGCCGAACTCGGTTTCCGTTCGCAGGTGCAAGGTGCGCCGACGATCGATCCTGCGACGGTCGTCGACCGGCGTGCGATGCGCTTCCTCGGCCAGGGCGCGGGGTGGAATCACATCGCGATGGAGCAGGCGATCCAGGATTCCGGTCTGTCGCCCGAAGAAATCTCCAACATCCGCACCGGCATCATCATGGGTTCCGGCGGCCCGTCGGCACGCACTATCGTCGAATCCGCCGACATCACCCGCACCAAGGGGCCGAAGCGCGTCGGACCGTTTGCCGTGCCGAAGGCGATGTCGTCCACGGCCTCCGCGACGCTCGCGACCTGGTTCAAGATCAAGGGCGTGAACTATTCGATCTCCTCGGCCTGCGCGACGTCGAACCATTGCGTCGGCAACGCCTACGAGACGATCCAGATCGGCAAGCAGGACATCATTTTCGCCGGCGGCTGCGAGGAGCTGGACTGGTCGCTCTCGGTGCTGTTCGACGCCATGGGCGCGATGTCGTCGAAGTACAACGATACGCCCGCCACCGCCTCGCGTCCCTATGACGTCAACCGCGACGGCTTCGTCATTGCCGGCGGCGCCGGCGTGCTGGTGCTGGAAGAGCTTGAACATGCCAAGGCGCGCGGCGCGCGCATTTACGGCGAGATCGTCGGCTACGGCGCGACGTCGGACGGCTACGACATGGTCGCGCCCTCCGGTGAAGGCGCCGAGCGCTGCATGCGCATGGCGATGTCGACGGTGAAGACCAAGGTCGATTACATCAATCCGCACGCGACCTCGACGCCGGCCGGCGATCCGCCGGAGATCGACGCGCTCCGTCGCGTGTTCGGTGCCGGCGAGAAGTGCCCGCCGATCTCGGCGACCAAGGCGCTGACCGGTCACTCGCTGGGCGCAACCGGTGTGCAGGAGGCGATCTACTCGCTGCTGATGATGAACAACGGCTTCATCTGCGAGAGCGCTCACATCCAGGAGCTCGATCCCGTGTTCGCCGACATGCCGATCGTGCGCAAGCGCATCGACAACGTCAAGATCGGCACCGTGCTGTCGAACTCCTTCGGCTTCGGCGGCACCAACGCCACGCTGGTGTTCAGCCGGCTGGATGTGTGACGTCATTGCGGACGCACTGATAGTTTTTTCGTCATGGCCGGGCTCGTCCCGGCCATCCACGTCTTTGCTACCGGTTGCGGAAGAACGTGGATGCCCGGGACAAGCCCGGCCATGACGGAGAGCGGAGAGTAATTGCGAGATGGAAGGACTGATGAAAGGCAAGCGCGGTCTGATCATGGGCATCGCCAATGATCATTCGATCGCCTGGGGCATGGCGAAGGCGCTGCATGCCCACGGTGCCGAGCTTGCCTTCACCTTCCAGGGCGAGGCGCTGGGCAAGCGCGTCAAGCCATTGGCGGAGCAGCTCGGCGTGGAATTGGTGCTGCCTTGCGACGTCGAGGACATTGCCAGCGTTGATACGACCTTCGCCGTGCTGCGCGAGAAATGGGGCAAGCTCGATTTCGTCATCCACGCCATCGGCTTTGCCGACAAGAACGAGCTGAAGGGCCGCTACGCCGACACCAGCCGCGAGAATTTTTCGCGCACCATGGTGATCTCCTGCTTCTCGTTCACTGAGGTCGCAAAACGCGCCGCCGAGCTGATGACGGAGGGCGGCAGCATGATCACGCTGACCTTCGGCGCCTCTGAGCGCGCGATGCCGAACTACAACGTGATGGGTGTCGCCAAGGCGGCGCTGGAAGCTTCCGTGCGCTACCTCGCCTCCGATTTCGGACCGCGCGGCATCCGCGTCAACGCCATCTCCGCAGGCCCCATCCGTACGCTCGCCGGCTCGGGCATCGGCGAGGCGCGTGCGATGTTCGGCTTCATGCAGAAACATTCGCCGCTCCGCCGCGGCGTCACGCTCGACGAGCTCGGCGGCTCGGCGCTGTATCTGTTGTCGGATCTCTCCGGCGGCGTGACCGGCGAGATCCACTATGTCGATTCCGGCTACAACGTCATCCTGATGCCGAGGCCGGACGACCTGAAATCGTCAGAGTAGTTCGTAGGGTGGGCAAAGGCGCACTTGCGCCGTGCCCACCATTTCTCCCCGATCGCGCAGAGGTGGTGGGCACGCTCCGCTTTGCCCACCCTACGAGAGTTGGTTTATCCCGCCGCGATCTTCTCCGCGCTCTGGAACGCCGGCCGCGCCATGCAGCGCGCGAGATAGGCATCGAAGGCCGGGCGGGACGGCACCATCTTGAACAGGCGGACGGCGAAGTTCAGGCCGGAGCCGACCGTGATGTCGGCTGCCGAAAATTCCTCGCCGAGGATCCACGGTCCCTTCGCGAGCGCAGCTTCCAGCACGTCGAACACCTGCGTGGCGCTGCCCCAGGCCGCGGTCGAGGTCGGGATCTCGATCTTGGTGAAGATCTGGATGATGGCAGGCTCGATGCAGCCTGGCGAAAAGAACAGCCATTGCAGATAGCGCGCACGACGCGGATCGGTTACCGCGGGCGCGAGCTTCGCTTCGGGATAGCGGTCGGCGATGTAGGCGCAGATCGCGGCGGCCTCGCCGAGCGCGGCATCGCCGTCGGCGAGCGCCGGCACCTTGCCCATCGGATTGACCTTGAGGAAATCCGGCGCCTTCTGCGCGCCGGTCGAGATGTCGGTCAGCACGCGCTCATAGGGCAGGCCGCTCTCTTCCATCAGCCAGAGCGTCGTGAACGAGCGCGAACGGGGCGACCAATAGAGCTTGATCATGGCGAGAACTTTCCATTGGCGTAACGGCGGGCGAGGGCAGATTCATTGCGTGTTTGCGCCCGATGCGCAACGCACTATGCCTAGATGGATGCGCCGTTCTGCGAGCGATATCTTGGTCAACGTGACGGCGACGGACGTTGCAGCAGGGCCGGCAGCGTCTTGTCGAGACTCTTCGTCAGCATCGTGCGTACCCCGTCGCGCAGCACCGGGTTGTTGACTGCGTCCGCCGGCTTCTCCGGAAACATCGCGTGATCCAGCTCGCTCGACGGACCGCCGAGCGGATTGTGCAGCAAGCGCTCCACGTACGTGTCCTCGGTCATCAAGGCGGGTGCCTCCTTGATCAACGCGAAGGTGGTACCGTCATAGACCCGGATGTACATCATCGCGAAGAGATGGACTGGCCCACCGTAAGGGTATTGTGAGATACCGATGCCGGATTCCCGATGCGTTCCGTGATTCCGGTGGACGACGATGTAGCGCTCACACCGCAGTTTGGGCGCGAGGAAGCGAACGAAGTTTCCGATGTCGGTCGCTGCGCTGTAAAAAAACGGATGCTGCTTTTCGCGACCACCGGACTTGAGCTCTTCGACGGTGTAGGGAATTCTCTTCACGGAACTGCCGGCCGCAGCGGCGCGAACGCGCGAGACGACGAGGTCGTCGAGCGCCCACGCCGCAATCGAGACCCGCGCACGTTTGTCCATGAACGTGAAAGGCCCGAACTTCTCGACCACGAATAGGTCACCGCCGACCGGTATCACGCCGATTTGGCACGGGCCGCTTTCAACCGGTCCGCTTGGCTTGACGCCTGCCGGTTTCTTGATCGCGGGCTTGACCACTTCCGGCTTTGGCGCCGGTTGCACCTGCCCGCCTGTCGGCGACAGCAGCGCGTATGATACCAATGCGGCGGCAAGCAGATTCATCGTCGTACGCCAACGCGCCTTATTGCGCGAAATACGGCGGCAAGATCTTGTCCAGCCGTTTGGTCAGGAAGTCGCGGGTGGTATCGCGCAGGGCGGTGTTGCTGGCGGCGTCCGCGGCCGTCTCCGGAAACATGGACTTGTCCACCTTCTGCAGAAGTTCGTTCGAAACGAAGTTGTCTGCCATATGCTTCATGACACCTTCGAACGTTACGGCGGGGCCCTTCATGATTTCGAAGGTGCGGCCATCGACCCATGTCACGCCGATATAGGCGAAGACATATGCATATGAGATGAGACCAACGCCCCGGCTGAAGATGCCGACGCCGCTGAGCGACTGATTGGTCCCGTCAAGCTGTCCTTCGCTGCGCATGACGACGAGATAGCGCTCGCAACCGGCATTGCCCGCGACCTGTCGGATCAGGTTCGACAGCTCTTCGCGCCGATTGCGGAACAGGCCGGATTTGGGGTGATAGTAGGAATCGAGCGCGCCCTTGGCGTAAGTGATCCGTCGCACCGGCGTGTTGCCTGCTGCGGCCCGCACCCGGGCAAAGACAAGATCGTCAAGGCCCCAGGATACCGGGACTTCTGCATAGTCGTTGCCGAACACGGTCAGACCGATCTTCTGGACGACAAAGATGTCCCCGGTCCCCGCAATCACGCCGACGCCGCAAGGACCGGCAGTCGCCGGCTCCGCAGGCTTGGCTGTCGCCTTCGGCTTCGTCGTCGCTTTCTTGGCTGTCGGCTTTGCCTGTGGTGTGGTCTGAGCGGCGGGAGCGGTGGTTGCGGGAGGGGTTTGCGCTGCTGCCGAAGTCAGGAAGGACAGCAGGATGAGCACCGGGGCAGCAAGTCGAAACATGGATTCCAAGGATCAGAGGCGGGAGGTCATCGGATACGCCACACTAGGGTGGGATCGTGACAACCGCAAGCTGCAGCCCGGGATCGCTGTCTATCCGGTGAGCCGCGGCCGCCTCCACCGATAATACTTCATCACGAACCCATTCGACGGCTCGATCTCTTCCTTCTCGAATACAAACCCTTCGCGCTCGTACCAGCGCCAGGCTTTCTCGTTCTCGCGCACGCAGCGCAGGTACATCTCGTCGGGCATTTGCGTGCGCGTGAAGGCCAGCAGCTTCCGCCCGAGCGATTGCCCCTGATAGGCAGGGCCGACGAACAGCATGTCGAGATAGAGTTTTGGCAGATGCAGCGCCAGCATGGCGGCGATCGTGCCGTTGTCGTCGGCGACGAACAGGCTCCAGCCGTTCTCGATCTCGCGCCTGATGCGCGCGCGCAGATTTGCCAACAGGAACTCACTCGCCTCGGCGAGGCCGGTCGAGACCCAGCTTTCCATCCAGACGCGGCCGATCTCGTCATATTCGTCGGCGCGGGCGGGGCGGATGACGGGATCAGACATTGGCGCTCTCAGTTCGATCTGCCCGCCTTGCGCGGGGGCTCGCTTGAGTGATCCCGGCTATTCAGGAAAATTCCCGCCTACCCACGTTGGCCGCGCGTGGCTTGCCGCGGGCGCGCCTTGCCGGCCGACAGGCACACCACCTCGGAGATCTGCAGCAGCTGCCGCGCCAGCGGGCTGGTCTTGCGCCAGACCATGCCGATGGTGCGCGAGGGCTCGGGATCGCGGAAGCGCGACAGCGAGACCGAGGCCGATCGCGTCTCCACCGACACCGCCATTTCCGGGATCAAGGTGACGCCGATGCCGGCGCTGACCATCTGGACCAGCGTCGACAGCGAATTCGCATCCAGCATCTCGCGCGGCGGCGCCGATTGCATGTTGCAGAACGACAGCGCCTGATCGCGGAAGCAGTGCCCCTCTTCGAGCAGCAGCAGCCGCATCTCGCGCATCATCTCGCGCGATGGCACCGGCGTGCCTTCGTCGGAGCCCGGCCGCACCAGCAGGAATTTCTCGTCGAACAGCGCGACCTCGGTGAGCGAAGGCTCGGACACCGGCAGTGCGACGATGGCGGTGTCGAGCCGGCCTTCCACCAGTTCCTGGATCAGCCGCGGCGTCATCGTCTCGCGCACGCGGATGTCGAGCTCCGGATGCATGCGCGTGAGATTCTTGGTGATCTTCGGCAGCAGATAGGGCGCGATCGTCGGGATCATGCCGATCCGCAGCCGGCCCGCAAACCGGTCCTGTGACGCGCGCGCGAAATCGCCGAGCTCATCGACCGAGCGCAGGATGTCGCGGACGCGCGGTGCGAGCTCCTCGCCGAACCGGGTCAGCGCCACCTGCCGGGCGCTGCGCTCCAGCAGCAGGCCGCCGAGCGCCTCCTCCAGTTCCTTGATCTGCATCGACAGGGCCGGCTGGGAGATCGAGCTTGCCTCCGCCGCGCGGCCGAAATGGCCGTGACGCGCCAGCGCGTCGAAATATCTGAGCTGGCGCATCGTCACGTTGGCCATCAGAAAATCCTATCGCAGCGATCATTAAAGTCAACTTCCCCTGATCGAATGCGAAGCCTAGAGTAATTCTACCTGGTCAAAGGCGCGAGTTCGACGCCACCAGAGGAGGTATTCATGGATGACACTTCGAAGTGCCCGTTTTCGGGCGGAAAACCCACGCGCGTGAACCGCGACTGGTGGCCGACCCAGCTCAGCATCGAGATGCTGCACAAGAATTCGACCCTGTCCGACCCGATGGGCAAGGAGTTCGACTATGCCAAGGAGTTCAAGTCGCTCGACCTGAATGCCGTCATCAAGGACCTGACGGCTCTGATGACGGACTCGCAGGAATGGTGGCCTGCCGATTTCGGCCACTATGGCGGCCTCATGATCCGCATGGCCTGGCACAGCGCGGGCACCTATCGCACCACGGACGGCCGCGGTGGCGCCGGTGCCGGTCAGCAGCGTTTCGCACCGCTGAACAGCTGGCCCGACAACGCCAATCTCGACAAGGCGCGCCGTCTGCTCTGGCCGATCAAGCAGAAATACGGCCGCAAGATCTCCTGGGCCGATCTGATGGTGCTCGCCGGCAACGTCGCGCTGGAATCGATGGGCTTCAAGACCTTCGGCTTCGCCGGCGGCCGCGCCGACGTGTGGGAGCCGGAAGAGCTCTATTGGGGTCCTGAAGGCACGTGGCTGGGCGACGAGCGCTACAGCGGCGAACGCCAGCTCGCCGAGCCGCTCGGCGCGGTGCAGATGGGCCTGATCTACGTCAATCCGGAAGGCCCGAACGGCAAGCCTGACCCGGTCGCCGCGGCCAAGGACATCCGCGAGACGTTCGCCCGCATGGCGATGAACGACGAGGAAACCGTCGCGCTGATCGCCGGCGGCCACACCTTCGGCAAGACCCACGGCGCGGGCGATCCGTCGCTGGTCGGTCCGGAGCCGGAAGCGGGCGCGCTCGAGGATCAGGGCCTCGGCTGGAAGAGCAAGTACGCTTCCGGCCAGGCGGGCGATTCCATCACCAGCGGTATCGAGGTGACATGGACGACGACGCCGACGAAGTGGAGCAACAACTTCTTCGAGAACCTGTTCAAGTACGAATGGGAGCTGACGAAGAGCCCGGGCGGTGCGAATCAGTGGACGGCCAAGGGTGCCGACGCGATCATTCCTGATGCCTTCGACAAGTCGAAGAAGCACCGGCCGACGATGCTGACGACCGACCTCTCGCTGCGTCTCGATCCGGCCTACGAGAAGATCTCGCGTCGCTTCTTCGAAAACCCGGATCAGTTCGCGGACGCCTTTGCCCGCGCCTGGTTCAAGCTCACCCACCGCGATATGGGTCCGATTCAGCGCTATCTCGGCCCGCTGGTGCCGAAGGAAACGCTGATCTGGCAGGATCCGATTCCGAAGGTGAACCACGAGCTGGTCGGCGACCAGGACATCGCTGCGCTGAAGACCAAGATACTGGCTTCGGGCCTCTCGGTCTCCGAGCTGGTCTCGACCGCCTGGGCGTCGGCTTCGACGTTCCGCGGCTCCGACAAGCGCGGCGGCGCCAACGGCGCGCGCATCCGTCTGGCCCCGCAGAAGGATTGGGAGGTGAACCAGCCGGCTCAGCTCTCCAAGGTTCTCGGCAAGCTCGAAGCGATCCAGAAGGACTTCAACGCATCGGCAGGTGCGAAGAAGGTCTCGCTCGCCGACCTCATCGTCCTCGGCGGTTCTGCCGCGGTCGAGAAGGCCGCGAAGGATGCCGGCGTTGACGTGAAGCTTGGCTTCACGCCGGGCCGCATGGATGCTTCGCAGGAGCAGACCGACGCGGAATCCTTCGCCCCGCTGGAGCCGCGGGCCGATGGCTTCCGCAACTACGTCGGCAAGAAGCATCAGTTCCTGCAGCAGGAGGAAGCTCTTGTCGATCGCGCGCAGCTGCTGAAGCTGTCCGGTCCCGAGCTGACCGCGCTCGTCGGCGGTCTGCGTGTGCTCGGCGCCAATGCGGGCGGTTCGAAGCACGGCGTCTTGACCTCGAAGGTCGGAACGCTGAGCAACGACTTCTTCATCAACCTGCTCGACATGAGCGCGCAGTGGACGCCGGCGGCTGACGGCACCTACGAGGCCCGCGACCGCAAGACCAACGCGGTGAAGTGGACCGGCACGCGCGCCGACCTGATCTTCGGTGCGCACTCGCAGCTCCGCGCCTTCGCCGAGGTCTATGCCTCGTCGGACGCCAAGCAGCAGTTCGTGCAGGACTTCGCCAAGGCCTGGACCAAGGTGATGAACCTCGACCGGTACGACCTCGCGGCCTGATCCCCGGGCTTAAGCAAGCGACAAACAAAAAGGGCGGCCGCGAGGCCGCCCTTCGTGTTTCTGATGTGCGGATCGATTACTCGCCGGCGGCTTCGCGCGGGGTCTTCTCGCCGTCGCCGCCCTTGCCTTCGAGGTCTTCGCCGGTGGTCTGGTCGACCACCTTCATCGACAGCCGGGTCTTGCCGCGGTCGTCGAAGCCGAGCAGCTTGACCTTGACCTTGTCGCCTTCCTTGACGACGTCGGAGGTCTTCTGCACGCGCGCCGAAGCGAGCTGGCTGATGTGGACGAGGCCGTCCTTGGAACCGAAGAAGTTCACGAAGGCGCCGAACTCCATCACCTTGACGACGGTGCCGTCATAGATCTGGCCGACTTCCGGATCGGAGGCGATCGACTTGATCCACTTGATCGCGGCCTTCATCGCCTCGCCATCGGAGGAGGCGACCTTCACGGTGCCGTCGTCCTCGATGTTGACTTTGGCGCCGGTCTTCTCGACGATCTCGCGGATCACCTTGCCGCCGGTGCCGATCACTTCGCGGATCTTGTCGGTGGCGATCTTGAAGGTCTCGATGCGCGGCGCGTACTCGCCGAGCTCGGCGCGGGCGTTGGTGAGCGCCTTGGCCATTTCACCGAGGATGTGGATACGGCCATCCTTGGCCTGACCGAGCGCCACCTTCATGATCTCTTCGGTGATGCCCTCGATCTTGATGTCCATCTGGAGCGAGGTGATGCCTTGCTCGGTACCGGCGACCTTGAAGTCCATGTCGCCGAGATGGTCCTCGTCACCGAGGATGTCCGAGAGAACCGCGAAGCGCTTGTCTTCGAGGATCAGGCCCATCGCGATGCCCGCGGTCGGCCGCTTCAACGGCACGCCGGCATCCATCAGCGCCAGCGAAGCGCCGCAGACCGAAGCCATCGAGGACGAGCCGTTCGACTCGGTGATCTCCGACACCACGCGCGTGGTGTAGGGGAACTCGTGATGCGGCGGCAGCACCGGGTGGATCGCGCGCCAGGCGAGCTTGCCGTGGCCGATCTCGCGACGCTTGGTGCCGCCGAGGCGGCCGGTCTCACCGACCGAGTAGGGAGGGAAGTTGTAGTGCAGCAGGAACGTCTCTTTGTACGTTCCGGACAGCGCGTCGATGTACTGCTCGTCCTCGCCGGTGCCGAGCGTGGTCACGACCAGCGCCTGGGTCTCGCCGCGGGTGAACAGCGCCGAGCCGTGGGCACGGGGCAGCACGCCGACTTCGGCGATGATGTTGCGCACGGTCTTGGAATCGCGGCCGTCGATGCGCTTGCCGGTGTCGAGGATGTTCCAGCGAACGATCTTCGCTTCCAGCTCCTTGAACACGCCGCCGATGCGCAGCTTGTCGTATTTCGGCTCCTGGCCTTCGGGGAAGTAGTGAGCGATCACCTTTTCCTTGACCTTGCCGACCGCGGCGTAGCGATCCTGCTTGATCGGAATGGCATAGGCGGCGCGCAGCTCCTGCTCGACGAGGCCGAGCATTTCCTTCTCGAGCGCCGAATTGTCGATGACGGTGACTTCGCGCGGCTCCTTGGCAGCCTTCTCGGCCAGCTCGATGATCGCGTTGATCACCGGCTGGAAGTGGCGGTGACCGAACATCACGGCGCCGAGCATCACCTCTTCGTTGAGCTCCTTGGCTTCCGATTCCACCATCAGCACGGCGTCGGCGGTGCCGGCGACGACGAGGTCGAGCTGGGTGTCGACCATCTCGTCGAGCGTCGGGTTGAGGATGAACTCGTCATTGGCGAAGCCGACGCGCGCTGCGCCGATCGGGCCCTTGAAGGGCGCGCCGGACAGGGTCAGCGCAGCCGATGAGGCCACCAGCGCCACGATATCGGGATCGTTCTCCATGTCGTGCGACAGCACGGTGACGATCACCTGGGTCTCGTTGCGCCAGCCGTCGACGAACAGCGGACGGATCGGACGGTCGATCAGGCGGGAGACCAGCGTCTCCTTCTCGGTCGGACGACCCTCGCGCTTGAAATAGCCGCCGGGAATGCGGCCGGCTGCGTAGGTCTTCTCCTGGTAGTCGACCGTCAGCGGCAGGAAGTCGACGCCTTCGCGCGGCGCCTTCGCCGCGACGACGGTGGCGAGCACCACGGTCTCGCCATAGGTGGCGACGACGGCGCCGTCGGCCTGACGTGCGATCTTGCCGGTTTCGAGCTTGAGAGGGCGTCCACCCCAGTCGATCTCGACTGAATGCTTATTGAACATAGATGTCTTCTTTCATGGGTTCTCGAAAGAAGGACGGCCCGAAAAACAAAAACCATGCGCAAGATTGCGGGACGTTGATCGAAGCGGGCGATCAGCGTCCTGCGATCCTGCCATGGTTTTCGGATTTCGGATGGCGTCCATCCTTTCGGGTCATACGGGCGCCTTGCCCGTTGTGCCCAGCCGCCGGATTGCTGCTGAACTGTCAGTCGGCACGAACGCGAACACCGGATTGCGGTCCTCGCCCATCGTGCCCGGGTGCTAGCCGTCAACGGCTCGCACCCGACGCGCACGCAGCCTCGATCAAAAACCTTTAAACAAACGCTTTCGCTCGAAACCGCGCACGAAAACGCGCGCCAGTGGCGCGCGCAGGAACACTTAACGACGAATGTTGTGCTTCTCGAGCAGCGCCTTGTAACGCGCCTCGTCCCTCTTCTTGAGGTAGTCGAGCAGCGAGCGGCGGGTCGAAACCAGCTTCAAGAGGCCGCGACGCGAATGGTTGTCCTTCACGTGGGTCTTGAAATGGTTGGTGAGGTTGTTGATGCGTTCCGACAGGATCGCGACCTGAACCTCCGGCGAGCCGGTGTCGCCGGCCTTGTTGGCATTCGTCTTGATGACTTCCGCTTTGCGTTCTGCGGCAATCGACATCGTCAATTTCTCTCGTTGCGACCGGTGCTGGCAGTCAGACCGGTCAGGTTGAACACACGCTTGGGGATGATTTCGCCGTTGCCGACTTCAGCAAGCGCCAATAGACGGCCTGCCACCGTGACATAGACTGTGCCGCTACTAGTGGGCGCATCCCGTCCGCGCAATAAAACGGCCTGGCCCCGATGGAGCCTTGCCGCATCAGCCCGAGTGACGGCCAGTGCCGGGATGTCGTCCAGCGCGGTCTCAACGGGCATAAGCGCGTCGGCGAGGCTGCCCTCGCCGGACGCGGCTCTATCGCATAAAGCCTCCAACTGATCCAGCGGAATCATGTCGTTCTCGTCAAATGGGCCGACCAGGGTCCGCCGCAGCGCGCAGATGTGGCCGTAAGTGCCGAGAATCCGGCCCATATCGCGGGCCAGCGCCCGGACATAGGTGCCCTTGCCGCACTCCGCCTCGAACACTGCCCGGTCGCTATCCGGTTGATCCACAAGGGTTAAATGATGAATTTCGACGGGACGGGGGGCCAGTTCCACAACCTCGCCGTCGCGGGCGAGGTCGTAGGCGCGCTCGCCCTGGACCTTGATCGCGGAATAGCGCGGCGGGATCTGCTCGATCACCCCGGTGAAGCGGGGCAGCAGGGCCAGGATGGCCTCCTGGGTCGGGCGCTGGTCGGAGGTCGCGGTGACCCGGCCCTCGATATCATCGGTGTCGCGCTCCTCGCCCCAGCACACGGTGAACTGGTAGCGCTTGCGGCCGTCCATCACGAAGGGAACGGTCTTGGTGGCCTCGCCGAGCGCAATCGGCAGGCCGCCGGAGGCGAGCGGGTCGAGCGTGCCGGCGTGTCCCGCGCGCTTGGCGTTGAACAGGCGCTTGAGCACGGCGACGGCTTGCGTCGAGGTCATGCCAATCGGCTTGTCGAGCACGACCCAGCCATGGACGTCGCGGCGGTCGCGGCGCGGCTGGTTGCCCTTCTGCTTGTTGGCGCGGGGATCGTTGTTGACGCGGCGCGGCTCCTGATGCGGCTGGGAATCGCCGCCGAGATCCGCAAAATTATTTTTCTGCACGTCGCGCTGATCGGTCTCTT
Source organism: Bradyrhizobium sp. 613_E4_N2_2 (assembly GCF_052075995.1). Taxonomy (NCBI): domain Bacteria; kingdom Pseudomonadati; phylum Pseudomonadota; class Alphaproteobacteria; order Hyphomicrobiales; family Nitrobacteraceae; genus Bradyrhizobium; species Bradyrhizobium sp. 613_E4_N2_2. Next base: position 64,910 of record NZ_CP197234.1, on the reverse strand, counting down.
CGCCGCCGATCGTGCCGTGAGCCGGGTCCATCGTCATCGCTCTTCTTCCCGATCCGAATCCGGATCCTGTTCCAGGTCCTTCTGCACCGCAGGTGTTCGCAAAAGCTTCTCGATCCGTTCCGCTTCGTCGAATCGTTCGTCGACGCGGAAACGAAGGTCAGGTGCAAATTTCAGGTTAACGCGCCGCGCGACTTCGCCGCGCAGGAATTTCTTGTTGCGCTCGAGCGCAGCGATGATGACCTCGGTGTCGCGGCCACCGAGCGGCATCACGTAAACCGTTGCGAGCTTCAGGTCGGGCGACATCCGAACCTCCGGCACGGTGATGATGTGACCTTCGAGGTCCGCATCATGCACATTGCCTTGCGCCAGAATCTCGGCCATCGCGTGGCGAACCTGCTCGCCGACACGCAACTGGCGTTGCGAGCCGCCCGGCGCGGAACTTTTCTTCTGATGGTGGCGGGGCATGGTTGAAAATCACCTCGTCGTGCCCGCGTTTGGGACACGAGCATTGTCATTTGTCCTGTTGAAACGAATGCGGCGCGGATGGCCGGAATAAATCCGGCCATCGCACTCCCGCAATTTCAGCTCAAAAAGATCCGGGCGCTTCGGTAAGATTTGGACTTACAGGGAGCGCTGGATCGTCTCCACGCGATAACACTCGATCACGTCACCGGCACGCATGTCGTGGTAGTTCTCGAAGGCCATACCGCATTCCTGACCGGACTGCACTTCCTTCACTTCGTCCTTGAAGCGCTTCAGCGTCGACAGCTTGCCTTCATGTACGACGACATTGTCGCGGATCAGGCGCACATTGGCGCCGCGTTCCACGGTGCCGTCGGTGACGCGGCAGCCGGCGACCTTGCCGACCTTGGAGATGTTGAAGATCTCCAGGATCGCGGCATTGCCCAGCATGGTTTCGCGCAAGGTCGGCGCGAGCAGGCCGCTCATCGCCTTCTTCACGTCGTCCACGAGGTCGTAGATGATGTTGTAGTAGCGGATCTCGATGCCGTTGCGCTTGGCGGCCGCAGCCGCCTCCTTGTTGGCACGAACCGAGAAGCCGATGATCGCGGCGTTGAAGCCTTCCGCGAGCGTCACGTCCGATTCCGAGATGCCGCCGACGCCGGCATGCAGGATGCGGGCTGCGACTTCGTCGGTGCCGAGCTTCTCCAGCGAGCCGAGGATCGCTTCGAGCGAGCCCTGCACGTCGGCCTTGATGATCAGCGGGAATTCCTTGCGGCCCGCCGTCTTCAATTGCGACATCATCTGCTCGAGCGAGCCGCGCATGCCGGAGATCGAGGCAGCCGCGTTCTCGCGCTTCTGGTGCGCGCGATAGCTGGTGACCTGGCGGGCGCGGGCTTCGTTCTCGACCACCGCGAGACGATCGCCGGCCTCCGGCGGACCGTTGAAGCCGAGCACCTCGACCGGAACCGAAGGACCGGCCTCATGCACCGTCTCGCCCTGATCCGAGATCAGCGCGCGGACGCGGCCCATCTCGGCGCCGGCGACAATGATGTCACCGACACGAAGCGTGCCGCGCTGGACCAGCACGGTCGCGACCGGGCCACGGCCGCGATCGAGCTTGGCTTCGATCACGGTGCCTTCGGCCGGACGCTCCGAATTGGTCTTCAAGTCGAGGATGTCGGCCTGGAGCGCGATCATCTCGAGCAGCTTGTCGAGATTGGTCTTGTTCTTGGCTGACACTTCGACGTCGACGACTTCGCCGCCGAAGGATTCGACCTGCACCTCGTGCTGGAGCAGCTCGGTGCGCACGCGCTCGGGCTTCGCATCGGGCTTGTCGATCTTGTTGATGGCAACGATGATCGGCACCCGCGCCGCCTTGGCGTGGTTGATGGCTTCGATCGTCTGCGGCATGACGCCGTCATCGGCAGCAACCACCAGCACGACGATGTCGGTCACCTTGGCGCCGCGGGCGCGCATCGCGGTGAACGCGGCGTGGCCGGGCGTGTCGATGAAGGTGATCTTCTTGCCGCTTTCGGGCGACAGCACCTGATAGGCGCCGATATGCTGGGTGATGCCGCCGGCTTCGCCGGAGACAACGTTGGCATGGCGGAGCGCGTCGAGCAGCGAGGTCTTGCCGTGGTCGACGTGACCCATCACGGTCACGACGGGCGAACGCGTCTCGGTGTCGGTGGAATCGTCGGTGGCGTCGAACAGGCCTTCTTCAACGTCGGACGCGGCAACGCGCTTGACGGTGTGACCAAGCTCTTCGGCGATCAGCTGCGCAGTGTCGGCGTCGATCACGTCGGTGATCTTGTGAATCGCGCCCTGTTTCATCAGCATGCGGATGATTTCCACCGCGCGCTCGGCCATGCGGTTGGCGAGCTCCTGGATGGTGATCGCTTCCGGAATGACCACCTCGCGGATGAGCTTTTCCTTCGGCTCGTTCGCGGCATGGCCCTTCAGGCGCTGAGTGCGGCGGCGGAACGAGGCGATCGAGCGCTCGCGCACGTCGTCGGCATTGAATGCGGTCACGACCGTCAGGCGACCGCGCTCCTTCTGCGGGCCGGGTTTGTGGGTGGGCTTGGGGGCTACCACGGGACGCGCGGCGCCGCCGGGACCGCGACGGATCTGGCGCGGACCATCGTCCTCGTCCGGTCCGGCTGCGACCGCGGGAGCGCGACCCAACGGGCCGCCTCCCGGCCTTGCGGTGGTCGTTCCAGGGCGCGCGGTGGTTGTTCCCGGGCGCGCCGTGGTCGTGGTGGTGCCGGGGCGTGCTGCGGGCGCGCCAGGACGTGGCGCGGGAGCGGCCGGGGCGGCAGTTGCAGGGCGCGCGGCTGACGCCGGCTGTTCGCCTTCGCCAAAACGCTTCTTGGCCTCGGTTTCGGCCTTGCGCTTGGCTTCCTCTTCGTGGCGGTGGCGCTCATCCTCGGCCTTGCGGCGGGCCTCGGCGGCTTCGCGCTCGACGCGTTCGGCGGCTTCGCGGACAGCGCGGCGCTGGGCTTCGTCTTCGGCCTGGCGGCGCTCTTCGACTTCGCGCACCTTGGCGTCGGCCAGCGCGCTGGCGCGGGCGGAACGTTCGTCCTCGGTCAGCGTGCGCAGCACCACGCCGGAGCCGGCGTTGCGCGGCGGAGCCGGGCGTGCCGGAGCGGGAGCAGGCGCGGCCGGTGCCGGCTTTGCAACAACCGCGGGAGCTTGCGGTTCGGGGCTGCCGTCGACGCGGCGCTTGCCGCGCTTCTCGACCACGACCTGCTTGCTGCGGCCATGGCTGAAGCTCTGACGCACAGTGCCCGTTTCGACGCGCGGCTTGAGCGATAGCGTCTTGCTCGGAACGCTCAGCTTCTTGTCGTCAGGGGTCTTGGTATCAACCATTCAGCAGTCCTAATCCTGATCTTTGTTAACGTTGTGCGTTGCCGCACCGTCCTATCGGGTCGTCGTTGTCTCTCAGAAATCCTGGCCGGGCTTTTCGGCAGTCTTGTCATCGTCCGCCATCCGGTATCGGACCAGCATCTGGCTACGTGACAGGAATGACTTGCTCGCCGGGCCCGCGAGCAGGGCAGCATGTATCACATTTGACCGGGTAAGTGCCAAATCCAATTCTATCGATTTCAACGCAGTGACGACGGGAATCTGCGGCTTGGCGCCGCGATTCCCGTCATTTTGACGTGCCAGCATGTCCAATTTGCGGATTCCGTCCGCGGCCCCGTCGCTGGCATGGATCAGGACCTCGGCCGTGCCCTCCCGCAGGGCGCTTTCGACCTTGCCGAAGCCGGCCACAATCTGGCCCGCCTTGGCGGCAATCCCAAGGGCTTCCGTCACGCTCCGAACCAGGAGCGCCTCGATGTCGGCGGGAAGCGTCTGGGGAGTGCGCAGCTCGCGCTTGAAGGCTTTGCTAAATTGGTGACGCCGCACGGCTTCCGCAACCACCTCGCGCGAGGCGGTGACCCACATGCCGCGTCCGGGCAGCTTGCGCTTGAGATCGGGAACTATGTCGCCTTGCGGCGAAATGACGAAGCGGATCAGCTCGTCGATCGGCCGGACCTCGCGACTGACCGCGCACATCCGCATGGTCGCGGACCTTTCGGTCCGCGGTCCATGGTCGAGATCGTGGTCAGTATCTGCGAGCATCCGGGCGACATTCTCCTTCGTCCTTAAGCCGGCTGATCTTCGGTCGCCTCGGCCTCTTCGGCGGGCTTCGCGAGATCGGCTTCGGTGATCCAGCCGGCCTTGACGCGGGCCTGCATGATCATGGCTTCAGCATCGTCACGGGAGATCTCGATACCGTCGAGCGCACCCGGATATTTGGTCTGCTCGCCGCCTTCCTTGCGCTCGGTCCAGCCGACCAGGTCGTCGGTGGCGCAGCCGGCGAGGTCTTCGACGGTCTTGATGTCGTTCTCGCCGAATTTCACCAGCATCTTGGAGGTGACGCCCGGCACGTCCTTGACGGCGTCCTCGACACCGAGCTCCTTGCGCTTGGCCTCGATCTCGGCCTCCTGCTGCTCGAGATATTCGCGGGCACGGTTCTGGAGCTCTTGCGCGGTCTCCTCGTCGAAGCCTTCGATGCCGGCGAGTTCCTTGAGGTCCACCATCGCGAGTTCCTCGACCGAGGTGAAGCCTTCGGACGCCAGCAATTGGCCGACCACTTCGTCGACGTTGAGCGATTCCATGAAGACGCGGGTGGAGTTCTCGAAGTCGGCCTGGCGGCGCTCCGATTCCTCCTGCTCGGTCAGGATGTCGATGTCCCAGCCGGTGAGCTGCGAGGCCAGACGCACGTTCTGGCCGCGGCGGCCGATCGCCAGCGAGAGCTGGTTGTTGGTGTCGGGCACGACGACCTCGATGCGCTCGCGGTCTTCGTCGATGACGACCTTGGAGACTTCCGCCGGCGCCAGCGCGTTGACCACGAAGGTCGCGATGTCGGGCGACCACGGGATGATGTCGATCTTCTCGCCCTGCAGCTCGTTCACCACCGCCTGCACGCGCGAGCCGCGCATACCGACGCAGGCGCCGACCGGATCGACCGAGGAATCGCGGGAAATCACGCCGATTTTCGCGCGCGAGCCAGGATCGCGGGCCACCGCCTTGATCTCGACGATGCCGTCATAGATTTCAGGCACTTCCTGCGCGAACAGCTTCGCCATGAACTGCGGATGGGTGCGGGAGAGGAAGATCTGCGGGCCGCGGGTCTCGCGGCGGACGTCGAAGATGTAGGCGCGGACGCGGTCGCCGTTGCGGAACACTTCGCGCGGCAGCATCTCGTCGCGGCGGATGATGGCTTCACCGCGGCCGAGGTCGACGATCACGCTGCCATATTCGACGCGCTTGACGACGCCGTTGACGATGTCGCCGATGCGGTCCTTGAATTCCTGATATTGCCGGTCGCGCTCGGCCTCGCGCACCTTCTGCACGATCACCTGCTTGGCCGATTGCGCGGCGATGCGGCCATATTCCAGCGGCGGCAGCGTATCGGCGATGGTGTCACCGACCTGGGCGCCGGGATTGGCGCGCTGCGCATCCACCAGCGAGATCTGGTTGGAATGATTTTCGACCTTCTCGACCACCAGCATGTGGCGCGACAGCCGCAGCTCGCCCTTCTTCGGGTCGATCTCGGCATGAACGTCAGTCTCGCTGCCGTAACGTGCCCGTGCCGCCTTGGCGATGGCGTCTTCCATCGCCGCGATGACGATGCCGCGGTCGATCGATTTCTCGCGCGCGACGGCATCGGCGATCTGGAGCAATTCAAGTCGATTGGCGCTGACTGCCATGGCTAGTCTCCTTCGTCAGGCTCGATCTCGCCCCGCCGCGCGCGTTCGGCGGCCAGGCGGTGCTTCTTCGTATTGGTCGGTGCCGGCTTCTTTTTTTGCGGCTTGGTGTTCTTGGTGATCTTCGCACTGATTTCCGCGTGCGGTGCAGCCGGCGGCTCGATGCCGAGATCGCGGCGCATCTGGCGCTCCTCGGCCTTGCCGCGGCGCATGGATTCCGCGATCAGCTCGTCGGTCAGCACCAAGCGTGCCTCACCGATGTCTTCCATCGTCAGGAGAACGTCGGGATTATCGTTCGCCTTGACGTCGTCGCGATGCAGGTGCACGCGGTCGCCTTCGACGGCACCAAGCATGCCACGGAACCGCTTCCGCCCCTCATGGGCGACCGCCATGTCGATCTTCACCAGATAGCCGGAATAGCGCTCGAAATCCGAGCGGCGCACCAGCGGACGGTCGATCCCCGGCGAGGAGATTTCCAGCCGATAAGCGCGGTCGATGGGGTCCGCGACGTCGAGCACGGGCGACAGCGCCCGCGAGATCGCTTCGCAATCCTCGAGCTGCATCGAGCCGTCCGGCCGCTCGGCCATGATCTGCACGGTGCAGCCGGCCTCGCCGGAGATGCGGATCCGCACCAGGCGGTAGCCCATGCCCTCGAGCACCGGACCTGCGACCGCAGACACCCGTGCCGCCACGCCCGGCTCGACCACGAGCCTCGGCTCGGCCAGCAACTCGGCATCCGTGGAACCAGTGTTTGGTTCGGTCATATCAGGGGTCAAGGCGCTCGATGGTTAAGGCTTGGTTAAGACTTGAACAGATTAGGATTTGCAGAGCCTGTTTCGGAACTCTTTATCCCGGCAGCTCGCCGGGCCGCATATCTTCCACCAAGCCGCGCTCAGGTAATAAAAAAGAGCGGGTCCTTTCGGGCCCACTCTCACTACGCGGATCGTATGAGAAGATGAATTGGCGCTGATATAGCCCTTTCCGTCCTCCCGGACAAGGCCCATCGCGGGAAAGACGAGGCTTTTTGCGCCCGGCCTGTGGCCCCCCGCGCAACGCTTCCTTCATCTAGCAGGCCTAAATTCCCTGATTGTGGGGCGACTTGGACCAAGGGCGCACCCGCGGCGTGCCCTGTACGAGTTGCGTTTTCATGACCGCTGCCACGTCGCTCATTCCCGGACTGGACGAGATCGTCAAACGCGGCGACCCCCGGCGTCGCGGTGAGATCGCGCGCGCCATCGCCCAATTGTTCTTCCAGGACGCCGAGAAGCTCCGTCCCGATCTCGTCGATCTGTTCGACAATCTGCTGATCGATCTCGTTCCGCATGCCGAGCTTGCCTCGCGCGTCGACCTCGCCGAGCGCTTCTCGCGCCTGAACAATGCGCCGCCGCATCTGGTGAGCCAGCTCGCGCGCGAAAACGAGATCATGGTGGCGGGCCCCGTGCTGCGCCGCTCGCCGGTGCTCGACGACGCCGCTCTCGTCGAGATCGCGCGGCTGAAGGGCCAGGGCCATCTGCTGGCGATGACCGAGCGCCCCGCACTGTCGGCGGTCATCACCGACGTACTGGTCGAGCGCGGCGATCGCGACGTGGTGCGTCGCGCCGCGGGCAATGCCGGTGCGGTGTTCTCGCAAGGCAGCTATTCCGAGCTGATCAAACGTGCGTCGCAGGACGGCGTGCTGACGCTCAAGATCGGCCAGCGCAACGATCTCTCGGGCGAGCACCTGAAACAGCTGCTCGACGGCACGCTCGACGTCATCCGCCGCCGCCTCTCGAGCGTGGTCAATCCCGTGCGTCAGGTCGAGATCAAGCGCGCCATGGCGGCGATCGAGGAGGCCGCGCTGCCGCCGGGGCCGCGCCGCGATTTTTCGGATGCACAGCGCACGGTGTTGACCTTGCATCGCGAGGGGCATCTCGGCGAGAGCGCGCTGCTCGGCTTCGCCAAGGCGCTCAAATATGAGGAATCGATCGCCTCGCTCGCGGCGATGTCCGGTGTCCGCCTCTCGATCCTCGATCGCCTGGTCGCGGGCGACCGCTACGATCCGATTCTGATTCTGGGGCGCGTGCTCAATCTCGGCTGGCCCACGGTGCGCGCGCTGATCCTGATGTGGTACGGCCCGCATCGCACGCCGGCCGATGCCGATCTCGAGCAGGCGCGCGTGAACTTCACGCGCCTGATGCCGTCGACGGCCGAGCGCGTCGTGAAATTCTGGCGCAACCGCCAGACGATCTAGCGCCGCCTGAACCGCAGATATGTGGTCTTGCGCCCTTCGCGCGTGGCCTTCCGGCCGTAGCGCGTCATGGTGTAGCCCGCCCATGGCTGCCGGAAATCATCGGCGCATTCGGCGAGCCACTGAAAATCCGTCGACCGCGACAGATGCAGCAGCGTCCACGCGCAGTAATCGTCGATGTCGCAGACGAAACGGAATTCGCCGCCCGCCTTCAGCACGCGTGCCATCGCGGCGATGGTGCGGTCCTGGACGAAGCGCCGCTTCCAGTGCCGCCGCTTCGGCCAGGGATCGGGATGGATCAGGTCGATCCGCGACAGCGATGCCTGCGGCAGCCAGGCCAGCAGCTCGGCGGCATCGCCCGCGAACAGGCGGATGTTGCTGATGTTGGCGGCCTCGATCTGCGCGAGGATCTTTGCCATGCCGTTGACATAGGGCTCGCAGCCGATGAAGCCGGTCGTGGCGAAGGTCTGTGCCTCGGCCGCAAGATGCTCGCCGCCGCCGAAGCCGATCTCGAGCCGCACATCGTCGGCCGCGGGATCGAAGAGCTCGTTGGCATTCGCCGGCTTCTCGCCCTCGATGTCGAGTGAAAGATGCGGCAGCAGATGATCGATCAGCTCGGCCTGGTGCTGCCTGAGCTTGTGGCCCTTGCGGCGACCGAAGAAGGCGCGCTCGCTGTCATCGCGATCGGGATCTGATTTTCGTTCGCTCATCGCAGCGTCTGGTACAGGCGATGGAGCAGCCGCGCGCGGGGTTCGAGCGACGAGACGTAGATCTGCTCATAATGGGTGTGTGCGCCCTTGCCGTCGACGCCGAGTCCGTCGAGCGTTGCGGTGTGGGCGGCGGTGAAATTTCCATCCGAGCCGCCGCCGGTGTGGGTGTCGATCAGCTCGAAGCCGATCTCGGTGGCAAGCGACTTCGCATGCTCGTACAGCGAGGCGCCTGCATTGCTCTTCTCGTAGGGCGGACGGTTGAGCCCGCCCCTGACCTTGACGGTGACGCCATCCGTCTTCGATGTCAGCCCGAGGATCTTGCCGACGAACTCTTCCGCGTCGGCAAAGCTTGGCACGCGCAGGTCGACTTCGGCAAAGGCCTCTTCCGGCGTGACGTTGGGGCGCGTGCCGCCGCGCGCCACGCCGACATTCACCGTAACGCCGCGTGCCAGATCATTCATCGCTTCCAGCGCCAGGATGACGTTGGCAAGCTCGCGGATCGCGCTGCGGCCATCCTGGGGCCTCGTGCCGGCATGTGCGGGCACACCCTTGATGAATACTTCGAATCGTCCGACGCCCTTGCGTCCGGTGACGATCTTGCCGCCGTCGCGCGCGGGCTCCGTCACCAGCACGTATTTGGCCTTGCGCCCTTCCGCCTCGATCAGCGCGCGCGAGGTCGGGCTGCCGATCTCCTCGTCGGAGGTGAACAAATGGGTGATGCCGAGCGGCGAGCGATCGCCGGCGGCGCAGAGCGCGCGAAAGGCGTGATGGGCGATATAGGCGCCGCCCTTCATGTCGTAGATGCCGGGACCGAACGCGCTGTCGCCTTCGACCTTGAACGGCAGGCGCTCGATGAATCCCATCGGGTGAACGGTATCGAGGTGGCTCAGCACCAAAATGCCCGGCCGGTCCTGGCCCCAGGTCGAGCGTGCAGCGAGATGATCGCCGCAGCCATCGACGCCGGCGACGCGCTCGAGCGTAACCGGCAGATCGCGGTATTGCTCCGCGACCACGGAGATCAGCTTGTTGACCTGTTCAGGTGTGTCCGTCGGCGTCTCGATCTCCACCCAGCGGCGGATGCCATCGAGAATAGTTTGTGAATCGAACCAATTGGACTTGGTCATGAACGCATCTGTGCCTTTGAACCGCATCATCGAACAGGGCGCGCACCAAAAACGCGTCCGCAAATGACGACATAGGCCAGATTTGACGCAGTCTCAAATCGGATTGAGCCGTCGCGTCAGCGTTTGTCGGGACCTTCGCGGGCGGCGATCTGCTCGACGAGATCGACGATCGAGCGGCGCATCTTCGAATCAGTGATTCGGGTGAACGCCTTGGTCAGAGCGAGACCTTCGGAGGTCGCGAGGAAGTCCGAGACATAGGACGGCGAGGCGCCTTCGGCGAAGCCGTCCGGGCCGGCCACGCCGCTCGGTCCGCCCTCGAACAGGAACGACACCGGCACCTGCAAAATCTCGGCGATCTGCTGGATCCGGCTCGCGCCGACGCGATTCGTGCCCTTCTCGTACTTCTGGATCTGCTGGAAAGTCAGGCCCAAAGCTTCACCGAGCTTTTCCTGGCTCATGCCCAACATGATGCGGCGCATACGCACGCGGCTGCCGACATATTTGTCAACAGGGTTGGGCGCTTTCGACATTTCCTCAGCCTCCAAACATCACCTTCGGCGCAATCACAAGAATGCCTCCGGTGCCAGCAGCGTCAAAATCAAACCCTGTTATTGGGAAACATTGCGGAGAAATTTAGCAACGCCCACTGTCTTTTGCAGCCGGTGCAGAATGAGGAGGGCGCGTGCAGTCTGTCAACCGTGGGACTACGGTTGTCAAAGGATTCCGGTCGCGGCGGCCGCGAGGCGTGATCAGGGGTGCCGTTTGGCAACACGTCGGCGGACCGCCAGAAACACGGCCAGCGCAACGAGCATGGCTGCGGGCACGTCGCCCACCCGCGCATAGACGGTCGGCGGAATTGCGGCGGGCAGGTTTGCATCCAAAATGCCTTCGACGCCGAGGCCGAGGCTGGCAACGGTTCGTCCCACCGGATCGATCACCGCTGACACGCCGGTATTGGCGGACCGGACCAGCGGCAATCCGAGCTCGATTGCGCGCATCCGGGCCTGCTCGAGATGCTGATAGGGACCGGTCGATATGCCGAACCAGCCGTCATTGGTGAGATTCACGATCCAGCCCGGACGCTCATTGCGGCCGGCGACCTCGCCTGGAAAAATTGCTTCGTAACAGATCAGCGGCAGCGCGGGCGGCGCGCCGGGCACCGATAGCGCATGTCGCACGCTGCCCGGAATGAATCCGCCGCGCACGCGCGTGAGTTGCTCGAAGCCGAGCTTCTCCATCAAGTCCTGGTAGGGCAGGAATTCGCCGAACGGCACGAGGTGCAGCTTGTCGTAGACCGAGAGCACGCTGCCGTCGTGATCGATCACGTAGATCGAGTTATAGGCGCGCGTGATCGGCGTGCCCCGCGGCAGGTCGGGGGCGCGGACCGAGCCCGTGATCAGCACTGTGCCCTTCGGCAGCAATTCGGCGATCTGCGCCATCGCGTCGGCTTCGCGGGTCAGGAAGAACGGAAAGGCGGATTCCGGCCAGATCAGGATGGTGGCATCGCGCACGCCAGTGGATTGCGGCCCCGAGGCGCGGTCCGACAGCGCCAGGTATTTCTTCATCACCTCCGCCTTGGCGGCGTAGTTGAATTTCGCATCCTGCTGGAGGTCCGGCTGCATCAGGCGCAGCTTCGCGCCCGCGACCATCGTGGTCGGATGCAGCGACAGGCGGATCGCGCCGAAGACGCTCATGACAATCAGAAGTGCAATCGCAGCCGCCGGCGCGCGCCATGCCGGGCGGCGATCGGGCGTACGGTCGATCAGCGCCGCCGGGCTTGCGAAGATCGCGACGCTAAGGAACGTCATGCCCCACAGGCCGATCAGCGACGCCGTCTGCGCCAGCGGCAGCGGCTCCGACAGGGCATAGCCGAACGCGTTCCAGGGGAAACCGGTCAATGCGTGACCACGCAGCCATTCGGCGATGGTGAGACTTGCGGCGAGCGCGAGGATGCGCGTGGCATCCTTGGTCCAGAGCAGGCGGGCCAGCGCGAATCCGATCGCGGTGAAGATGGAGAGATAGGCCGGCAGGCCAAGCACGGCGAACGGCGTCAGCCACGCGAACACGTCGGCGTCGACGAAGAAGGCGTAGCCGATCCAGTAGAGGCCGGGGACGAAATAGCCGAGCCCGAACCAATAGCCCGTCAGTGCCGCGGCAGGGACGCCGCGATATCGTCCGGCGCCCGCGCCGTCGATCAGCCAGACCAGCACCGGGAAGGTGATGAACAGCACCGGAAAGACATTGAATGGCGCCAGCGCCAGCACCGACAGCGCACCGCATCCCATCGCGATGAGCGCACGCTTCCATCCCCAGGTGAGGATGATGGCAAGCGCAATCTGCCGAAACCGCTGGAACGGGCTCACTGCGAACCGGTCCCGTCGCTTGGCGGCGGGACGGGCGTGTCGCTGGAAGGCGGTTGACCGCTCTCCGGCGTGGCTTCGCGGCGGCGGCTCTCGCGCTGGGTACGCGGCGCGGGACGCTCCTTCCGTGTCGAGATGCGCAACCGCTTGACGCGGCGCGGATCGGCATCGAGCACCTCGATCTCGTAATTGCCGGGGCCGGAGATCACCTCGCCGCGCACCGGCAGGCGCCCGACGAAGCTGACGAGATAGCCGCCGAGCGTCTCGACTTCCTCACCCGCCTCGCCAGTGACAAAATCCTCGCCGATCACCGTGCGGACGTCGTCGAGGCTAGCGCGGGCGTCTGCAATGAAGGCGTTGTCGGGCAGGCGCACGATCGAGGGCGGCTCGTCGCTGTCATGCTCGTCGTCGATCTCGCCGACGATCTGCTCGACGATGTCCTCGAGCGAGACCAGTCCGTCGCTGCCGCCATATTCGTCGACCACCAGCGCCAGATGAATGCGCGTGGCCTGCATCTGCGCCAGCAAGTCGATCGCCCGCATCGACGGCGGCACGTAGAGCAGCTTGCGGATGATGCGCGCATCCTGCAGCGGTAACGCCAGGTCGACCGTACGCAGGTCGAGGCCGGCCGGCAGCGGCTTCTTGCGCTTGGTTTTCGTGGCCTCGGACACGCGTGCGCGCGCGGTCATGAAGGCGAGCAGATCGCGGATGTGGACGATGCCGATGGGGTCGTCCAGCGTCTCGTTGTAGACGACGAGGCGCGAATGGCCGGCGCTCTCGAAGCGGTCCATCAATTCGCCGAGCGGGATGTCGCGCTTCACCGCGATGATGTCGGCACGATGCACCATGACGTCGGCGATGCGGCGCTCGTGCAGGCCGAGGATGTTGCGCAACATGGTGCGCTCGACGGTCGAGAAGCCGGTGTCGTCCGGCGTCGTGGCATCGAGCACGACCTGGAGATCGTCGCGCACCGATCCCGCCTTCCAGCCGAACAGGGTGCGAATGGCACGCAGCAGCCAGCCTTCCGCGGTCGGCCGCATCACCTCGCCTGATGTCACCACGACCGGCAAATTGGCGGTATTGCGCGGATTGTCGTGAATAGGGTCGGAATCGGGCATCTCAATGCGTCCCCGGGCGGTCTGCATAGGGATCGGGTATGCCGAGATGAGACAGGATCTCTCGTTCGAGCGCTTCCATCTCCTCCGCGTCGCCATCGTTCTCGTGGTCGTAGCCGACCAGGTGCAGGAAACCATGCACGGCGAGATGGCTCAAATGATGATCGAACGGCTTCTGTTCCTCGTCCGCCTCGCGCCGCATGGTCTCGTAGGCGATCGCGATGTCGCCGAGCATACGCGGCGCATCGCCTTCCTTCCACTCACCCTCCGGCTGGAGCGCGGGGAACGACAGCACGTTGGTCGGCTTGTCGATGCCGCGCCAGTTGCTGTTGAGCGTGCGGATGCCGGCATCATCGGTCAGCATCACGGCCACTTCGGCGTCGGCAACGTCCTCGTCGACACTTTCGGCGGCGGCCGCCACCGCACGCTGGATCACCGCTTCGGAATCGGGCTCGCGCTGCCAGCAATCGGCAACGACGAGGACCTCGGTCATGGGAAGGTTTGGATGTGACATCTTGTCTGTTCGGAACCAAAGGACGCCCTGTCCGCGCCCGTATGGTCCGGTTGTTGTCTCGCTAGGATTTACCGGTGGCCGGCCGCTGCGGCTGCCCCTCATAGGCAGAGACGATTCGTGCCACGAGCTCGTGGCGGATCACGTCCTCGGCTTTGAAATGAACTTGTGCAATACCTTCGACGCCGCCCAGCAGGCGCGTCGCTTCCGCAAGGCCCGAAGTCTGGCCGTTCGGCAGGTCGATCTGCGAGGGATCGCCGGTCACGATCATGCGGCTGTTCTCGCCGAGACGGGTCAAGAACATCTTCATCTGCATCGACGTGGTGTTCTGCGCCTCGTCCAGGATGATCGCAGCGTTGGTCAGCGTGCGGCCGCGCATGAAGGCGAGCGGCGCGATCTCGATCTCGCCGGTCTGGAGCGCCCGCTCGACGATGCGCGCGTCCATGAGGTCGTAAAGCGCGTCGTAGATCGGACGGAGATACGGATCGACCTTCTCGCGGAGATCGCCGGGCAAAAAGCCGAGCCGCTCGCCGGCCTCGACCGCCGGACGCGACAGTATGATCTTGTCGACTTCCTTGCGCTCGAACAGCTGCGCGGCATGCGCGACCGCGAGCCAGGTCTTGCCGGTGCCGGCGGGGCCGATGCCGAAGACCAGCTCGTGGCGCTTCAGCGCGCGGATGTAGGAATCCTGCGCGGCAGTGCGCGCGCGCACCGGCCGCTTGCGCAAATTGATGCTGTCGAAGGTGGATTTGGCCGATTTGGCGTCGAATTCGAACAGCGAGCCCTGCGCGATCACGGCGCGGATCGCGCCTTCGACTTCGCCCTGGTCGAGATCCTGCCCCTTCACGGCCTGCGCGTAGAGTGTCTCCAGCACGCGGCGCGCGGCGTCGCAGCCGTCGCGCGTGCCGCCGATGGTGATGTGGTTGCCCTTGGAGTCGACCACGACGCCGAGCCGCCGCTCGATCTGGGCGAGATGCTGGCCGTAGGGGCCGACCAGCGCGGAAGCGGCGCGATTGTCGTCGAAGTCGATGACGACCTGCGTCTCGGGCGGAACTTGCATGTCGCGGTCAAATTTGCGGCTGGGAGCGAACGAAGACGAATCCGATGCGCTTTTTGGCAAGGGTTCAGGCTCCAATGGCTTGCGATAAAGCGGGCTCGCGCGCGTTACGCGGCGTCACGAGCTCACCGAGGAAACTATAGCGTTCGAGGCTGTCGATCCGGACCGGCAGGATCTGTCCGATGATGTCGGGCGAGGCCATCACATGCGCAGGTTGAAGGAAGGCAGTGCGGCCGACGATCTGGCCCTCCTTGCGGGCCGGACGCTCGAACAGCACATCGACCGTTGAGCCAATCGCGGCCTTGTTGAAGGCCGATTGCTGGCTGTCGATCAGTTCCTGGAGCCGCTCCAATCGCTGGTCCATCTCGGCGGGGGACACCGTCTCCTGCATATCCGCGGCCGGCGTTCCCGGCCGGGCGGAGTATTTGAACGAATATGCGGCAGCGTAGCCGATTTGCGTGACAAGCGCGAGGGTGGCGAGAAAATCTTGCTCGCTTTCGCCGGGGAAGCCCACGATAAAATCTGATGAAAAAGCAATGTCTTGGCGCGCGGACCGGAAACGGTCGATGACACGCCGATAATCATCGGCGGTATGTTTCCGGTTCATGGCGGCGAGAATCCGGTCCGAACCCGACTGCACCGGCAGGTGCACGAACGGCATCAGTTCACCGAGATCGCGATGGGCTGCAATCAAACTGTCATCGACATCGCGGGGATGGCTGGTCGAATAGCGCAGCCGCGCGATGCCGGGAATCTTCGCCAGGTGTTCGAGCAACCGGCCGAGCGGCCAGCTTGTCCCGTCCGGTCCCTCGCCGTGATAGCCGTTGACGTTCTGCCCGATCAGCGTGAGCTCGCGCACGCCGTTGTCGGCGAGCCGCTTCACGTCGTCGACGATCTTCGCCACGGGACGTGAGACTTCGGCGCCGCGCGTATAGGGCACGACGCAGAAGGTGCAGAACTTGTCGCAGCCTTCCTGCACCGTGACGAAAGCGGAAATGCCGCGCGCGCGAATCGCATCGGGTTTTGGCTGGGCCAGGAAGCCGAACTTGTCGGCTGCGGGAAACTCGGTCTCGATCGCACGGCCTTCGTCGCGCGCGCGCTTCAAAAGCTCCGGAAGGTGATGATAGCTCTGCGGGCCGACCACGACGTCAACCACCGGCGCGCGGCGCGTGATCTCCCCACCCTCGGCCTGCGCCACGCAGCCCGCCACCGCGATCTGCATCGCCCGGCCCCCGCGCGCGGCCTCGTCCTTGGCGACCCGCAGCCGGCCGAGCTCGGAATAGACCTTTTCGGAGGCCTTCTCGCGGATATGGCAGGTGTTGAGGATGACGAGGTCGGCATCCTCCGCGTTGGCCGTCTCCACGAATCCTTCCGGAGCCAGCGTGTCCACCATGCGCTGGGCATCGTAGACGTTCATCTGGCAGCCATATGATTTGATGTGCAGCTTGCGCGGCGGCGTCATGGAACCCGGAATTGAGGTGGAGGACGCCCCTCAGATATAGGCTGGAGGGGCGAAAATCCAGCGATTGACACCCAGCGGGGTGGTTCCTAGGCGCCCGCAAGGCGGGAGAACCCGGATTCCAGAGGTTTTGGCGCGAGATTCCGGGTTCATACGCGTTGCGTGTGCCTGGGAATGACGACGGGGCCGAAATCAGCCCGCCCGGGTGTTCCCCGCGACCCGCCGGACCAGGTCCGGCAAGTGCCGCATATCGTCGAACGTCAATCCGGCGCCGGCGGCACGCAGCCTCTCGGCGTGACCCGGCGGGCAATGGCTGCCGCCGTGAAAGCCCAGCACGCTCATCCCGGCGGCATGCGCGCCGGTCACTCCGGGGACGCTGTCCTCGATCACGACGCACCGTTCCGGCGCGGCTTTCATCCGTTCGGCGGCAAACAGGAACAGATCGGGTGCGGGCTTGCCGCGAGCGACCTGGCTCGCGGAAAAGATGTTCGGGGCGAGCAGGTCGTAGAGCCCGGCGCATGTCAGGCCGTGATGGATCTTCTCCGGCGTGCCGCTCGATGCGACGCATTTCGGCAAATCGATTGCGGCAATCGCTGCGGCCACGTGGGTGATCGGCTGCAAATCGCTGGCGTAAAATTGCAGCGTGGCCGCATTCACTTGGCTCTCAAGATCGTCGGGGAGGTTGTGGCCGATTTCCTGTTCGACCATCCGCCGCGCGTCTTTCTCGGATACGCCGAGGAAGCGGACCAGCACCTGCTCCGACGTGATCGGATAGCCGTGCCGTGTCAGCACGTCCGCATGTGCGCGACAGGAGATCACCTCGCTGTCCACGAGCACGCCGTCGCAATCGAAGATGATGAGATCTATAGGCACTACGGCATGATCCGGAAAAGTGTGAAGCGGTTTTCCGACAAGATCATGCCACTCAAGACGTCGGCTTGTCGTCGTCGAGCGGAACGCAATAGAGCTCGAGCCGGTGATCGACCAGCTTGTAGCCGAGCTTGCGGGCGATCTCGGCCTGCAGCTTCTCGATCTCCTCGGAGGTGAACTCGATCACCTTGCCGTCGCGCAGATTGATGAGGTGGTCGTGATGGCTGTCGCGCATCGTCTCGTAGCGCGCGCGGCCCTCGCGGAAATCATGGCGCTCGATGATGCCGGCATCCTCGAACAGCTTGACGGTGCGATACACGGTCGAGATCGAGATCTTGTCGTCGACGGCGACGCAGCGCCGGTAAAGTTCCTCGACGTCGGGATGGTCGACCGATTCCGCCAGCACGCGGGCGATGACGCGGCGCTGCTCGGTCATGCGCATGCCGGTGGCGGCGCAGCGAGCCTCGATGCCGGTCGCCTTGGAGGCGGAGGAAGGTTTAAGTCCAGTCATAGTGTGTCTGCCTGACGGGGGCGCTTTCTGCCATCAATGTTACGACAAGTCACGTCGCATCAGAAGTGCGTTCAATTGTTCCCCGTTGGGCTGCTTATAGTAGCGTTCGCGGCGCCCGACCACCATGAATCCGGCCCGATCGTAGAGCCGCCGCGCCGGCTGGTTATTTTCCTCGACTTCGAGAAATATTGTGCGCACGCCGCGCCCTGCGAGGTGGCCGAGATGCGTCATCAGCAGCGTGCCGGACAGCCCGCGGCCGCGGTGAGCCTGGTCGACCGCGATGGAGAGGATTTCTGCTTCGTCCGCGCCGATTCGCGAGACCGCGAATCCGATGGTCTTGCGGCCGAGCCGCAACCGGTGCACGAGCGTGTTGCGCTCGCCGATCATGCCTTCGAACTCGCCTTCGCCCCAGCCGCGGGCAAAGGATTGTCCGTGCAACTGCGCCAGCCGCGCGGCGTCGCGCGTGGAGGCCGGCTCGACGGCGGCCGTGCCGCCGCGCCACCATTCCGAAAGCCATCTCATCATGAGGTTGCGGCTTGTGCTGCGAACGGTGGCTGTGCGGCCGGCTTTGCGTCGGGCGCCTTCAGATAGAACGGCCGCGCCGGCGTGGTTTCGGGATTGGCCGCGGCGCCGAGCCAGGCGATCCAGCCGATGTCAGGCGCGGGCTGCGCGTCGACCGCAACGGGTTGCGGACCGTTCTTCGGCCAGCGATCGGCGAGGATCTTTGCGGCATTGCCGACCAGATGCGGCGCACCGAATTGCGAGGCCGCAATCGCCGCGTCAATTGGCACGACGCTCGGCCGCACCAGCGGGCTGCCGTCGCCGGCTACGATCTGGAAGTAGACGTGATCGTGCCGCGCATCGATCGCCGAGATCACCGGCGCCGTTCCGCTCTGGCCGACGACGGTGGCGGCATAGGCCGAAAGCGTCGTCAGCCCGACGGCGGGCCGCTTCGCCGCGAGCGCAAGGCCGCGCGCCGCCGAAATGCCCACCCGCAGGCCCGTGAAGCTGCCGGGACCGACGGTGACGGCGATGCGGTCGAGCGAGGTGAAGGCAAGATCGGCCGATTGCATCACGCGCGCGATCATCGGCATCAGCGCTTCGGCGTGGCCGCGCTTCATCAGAAGCGATTCCTCCGCAAGCAGCTGGCCGGCGTCGGTGTCGAGAACGGCGGCCGCGCACGCCTCCAGCGCAGTATCGATGGCAAGGATCAGCATCGAATCAGCTTAGTCGGTCGAGCCGCGGTCGAACCAGTCCAAGTTTGATTTCTCGACAGGCGCACGATCGGCCCCGTAATTCTACGTGGGCGCGAAGGCGACAAAATTTTCGCTCCCCATTTTCGATGCGGATGCATCAATTTGCAACCTTAGAGATAGCTAAGTGATTGAAATGTTGTCATTTTAAGTAATCATTAGCAAACCAATGACACCGTCAACGGGCGGGAGAGCGAGTCAACGACGACTCAGACGGGGCGCTTTGGCAGATCAAGCCGCGCCTGTTCGGTCATTTGGAAGGGTTCATTTATGTCTTTTTGGCGAAGCGGTTCTTCGGCTAGGGAGGCCTTGGCTCAGGTCATTGCACTCGGCAAGTCGCAGGCGGTCATCGAATTCAATCTCGACGGCACCATTATCACGGCCAACCAGAATTTCCTGGACGCGATGGGCTACCGGCTCGACGAGGTCGCCGGCAAGCACCACAGCATGTTCGTGATGCCGGAGGAGCGGGGCAGCGCGGCCTATCGCGAGTTCTGGGCGCAGCTCGGCCGCGGCGAATATCAATCAGCCGAATACAAGCGGCTCGGCAAGGGCGGTCGCGAGATCTGGATCCAGGCGTCCTATAATCCGATCATCGACGAGGCCGGCAAACCGGTGAAGGTCGTCAAGTTCGCGACCGACATCACCGCGCGCAAGATCCGCAGCCTCGAAGATGCCGGCAAGATTTCCGCGATCGGCCGCGCCCAGGCGGTGATCGAGTTTAATCTCGACGGCACCATCATCACCGCCAACGAGAATTTCCTGAGCACGGTGGGCTATCGGCTCGACGAGATCCAGGGGCAGCATCACAGCATATTCGTGGGGGCAGGTGAGCGCGATAGCGCAGCCTATCGCGAATTCTGGGCGAAGCTCGGCCGCGGCGAATTCCAGTCCGGCGAGTACAAGCGCTTCGGCAAGGGCGGCAAGGAGGTCTGGATTCTCGCTTCCTACAATCCGATCCTCGATGAGACCGGCAAGCCGTTCAAGGTGGTGAAGTTCGCCACCGACGTCAGCGCGCAGAAGCTGTCGAATGCGAATTTCGCCGGCCAGATCGAGGCGATCGGCAAGTCGCAGGCCGTGATCGAGTTCAGCATGGACGGCAAGGTTTTGACGGCCAATGAAAACTTCCTCGGCGCGCTCGGCTATACGCTGTCCGAGATCGTCGGCAAGCATCACAGCATGTTCGTGGGCGCCGACGAGCGCGACAGCGAAGCCTATCGCGCCTTCTGGGCCAGGCTGAACGCCGGTGAATTCCAGTCCGGTGAATATCAGCGCGTCGGCAAGGGCGGCCGGCAGGTCTGGATTCAGGCCTCCTACAATCCGATCCGCGATCTCAACGGCAATCCGTTCAAGGTCGTGAAATACGCCTCCGACACCACCGCCCAGGTGATCGCGCGCAAGCGCAGCGAAAAGGTGCGCGACATGATGGAATCGGTCGCCGCCGGTGCCGAGGAGCTCAACGCCTCGGTGCGCGAGATCGCGGAAGCCATGACGCGCTCGCGCGAGACCGCATCGACCGCGGTCGATCGGGTCGAGGCGGCGGACCATCAGGCGCAGCGGCTGACTCAGGCGGCGGAGTCGATGAGCATGATCGTGCAGCTGATCGGCAGCATCACCGGTCAGATCAATCTGCTGGCGCTGAACGCCACCATCGAATCCGCGCGCGCCGGCGAGGCCGGTCGCGGCTTTGCCGTGGTGGCATCTGAAGTGAAGAACCTCGCCAATCAGGCCAAGCAGGCGGCTGATCGGATCGAGCAGGAGATCGGCAATCTCAACGGCATCTCGGTCGACGTGGTCGCCGCGCTGGGGGCGATCCGGGGCGCGATCGAGGGCGTCAGCGAATATGTGTCGTCAACGGCCGCCGCCGTCGAGGAGCAGAGCACCGTCACCAGCGAAATGTCGGCGAGCATGCGCAAGGCCGCGGAAGAGGCGGCGAGCATCGGCCGGGCGGCGTAGGAGAGATCTCGTAGGGTGGGCAAAGCGAAGCGTGCCCACCTCTTCTTTTCGCGATGATTGCACGGTGGGCACGGCGCAAGCGCGCCTTTGCCCACCCTACGGCACTTCGCCTACATCGGCCGGACTTCGACCACGTCGGGCACGAAATGCTTGAGCAAATTCTGGATGCCGTGCTGGAGCGTCGCGGTCGACGACGGGCAGCCGGCGCAGGAGCCCTTCATGTTGAGATAGACGATACCGTCCTTGAAGCCGCGGAAGGTGATGTCGCCGCCGTCATTGGCGACCGCGGGCCGCACGCGGGTCTCGATCAGATCCTTGATCATGTCGACCGTCTCGGCATCGGACTCGTCGAAGAACTCATCCTCGTCGTCGAGGTCGACATCGCTTGGAGCCGCGCCATCGGCGAGCAACGGCGCGCCGGACATGTAGTGCTCCATGATGGCGCCGAGGATCGCGGGCTTGAGCTGCTGCCATTCACCGTTCGCCTTGGTCACGGTGATGAAATCCGATCCATAGAACACGCCGGTGACGCCGGGCACGTCGAACAGCTTTTCGGCCAGCGGCGAGCGCGTGGCCGCTTCGCGGCTCGAAAATTCCATCGGGCCGCCGTCGACGACGACACGGCCGGGAATGAACTTCAGCGTGGCGGGATTGGGGGTGGCTTCGGTTTGAATGAACATGGTTTTCTCCAGACGTCGCCGGTTCAAGGCCGGCGCGCAAGCTATCCAGTAGCAGATGGCGACGAGGAACGCACGGTCAAGGGGCGGGGAGGGCGTTTCGTTGCGATATCAGCGAGTTAGGACACTTTAATATTCCCGCGCCGTCATGGCCGGGCTTGTCCCGGCCATCCACGCCTTGCTTGGTGGCGCCAAGAACGTGGATGCCCGGGACAAGCCCGAGCATGACGGATATCTGGTTGGCCGCAGTCCAGATAGGGACGCCTACGACAGCGAATCCACGCTTCCGTCGCTCAGCGCGCCCGAGATGATCGTCACCGGCACCGGGAACGTGCCCAGTTCATGCGCCAGCAGCGAGACCAGCGGTCCCGGACCCTCCGCGCCGGGATTGGCGGCGAGCACCAGCATGGCGATGTCAGGGTCCTCGTCGATCACGGCGAGCAGTTGTTCCATTGCATCGCCTTCGCGGATCACCCGCTCCGGCGTGATCGCGGCGATGCCGTTGGCGCGGCCGGCGGCGCGGTCGAGCGCGGCTTCCGCCGCCTCCTGCGCCTCGGCGCGCATGATCTCGGCCACCCCAAGCCATTCCTGACTCTGCTGCTCGGGCTCGATGATGCGCAGCATGACCACGCCGCCGCCGGCGCGGATCGCCCAGCGGCTGGCATAGTAGACCGCGCGATCCCATTCGGCGGTGTCATCGACGATCACGAGGCATTTGGGCTTGTGACCCGGCTCGAAGCAAAGTCGCTTGCTGGTCATGCATGTCCCGGAATGTGCACGGCCGGCATGCTGCCACACTCCCTCACGCTTGGGGAGAGGAGAAGCGGCCGGCGCAGTGGGCGCCGGCCGGGTCTCGCAAATGCGGGGAATCAGCGCCGGCGGATGAAGCCGACGATGTCCTTCGAGAGCTTCATGGTCTCGTCGGCGATGGCGCGGGCCCGGTCGGCGCCATCGTTCAGGATCGCGTCGATATGGCCGGGGTCGGCGACGAGGCGCTTCATCTCGCCGGCGATCGGCGAGAGTTTTGTCACGCACAGATCCACCAGCGCATTCTTGAAGCTGGAGAACTGGCCGCCGCCGAATTCTCTGAGCACGTCGGCCTTGGAGCGGCCGGAGAGCGCGGCGAAGATACCGACGAGATTGTCGGCCTCGGGGCGCGCTTCCAGGCCCTTTTCCTCTGACGGCAGCGGCTCGGGGTCGGTCTTCGCCTTGCGCACCTTCTGCGCGATGGTGTCGGCGTCGTCGGTCAAATTGATGCGCGAATTGTCGGAGGCGTCCGACTTCGACATCTTCTTGGTGCCGTCGCGCAGGCTCATCACGCGCGTCGCCGGTCCCGTGATCAGCGGTTCCGGCAGCGGGAAGAACAGGCCGTCATTGGCGCCGAGGCTGCGGATCGAGTCACCAAAGTCGTTGTTGAACTTCTGCGCGATGTCGCGCGAGAGCTCGAGATGCTGCTTCTGGTCCTCGCCGACCGGAACGTGGGTGGCGCGGTACAGCAGAATGTCGGCGGCCATCAGCACGGGATAGTCGAAGAGGCCAACGGACGCGTTCTCGCGGTCCTTGCCGGCCTTCTCCTTGAACTGGGTCATGCGGCCCAGCCAACCCATGCGCGCGACGCAGTTGAAGATCCAGGCGAGCTCGGCATGGCCCGAGACCTGGCTCTGGTTGAACACGATGTGCTTTTTCGGATCGATGCCGCTCGCGATGAACGCCGCGGTCACCTCGCGGGTGTTGCGCGCGAGCTCGACCGGCCCGCCCCAGACGTCCACGCCTTGCGTGATCGCGTGCATGTCGACGACGCAATAGATGCAGTTGTGGGTTTCCTGCATCTTCACGAAGTTCACGATCGCGCCGAGGTAATTGCCGAGATGCAGATTGCCCGTCGGCTGGACGCCCGAAAAGACCCGTTCAACGAATGCCATGGTAAGTCTTCCTGGAAGGTATTCGGCCGTCGTTTCCAACAGCGGCGCTGCCCCGTCAAGGGTAATTCGATGGCGTCACGCCTCGGACTCGGTCCGGGCCGGGCGCTTCAGCACGTTAACCGCCTCGCGCCATGAGGCCGCGCCGAGGACCTGCAGGAGCACGCCATAGACGGCGATTCCGGCTGCGATCTGCACGCCCAGGACGATGAAGCGGATCAGCCCATGCGCCTCGGCGGGCGTCAGACCGGTCGTGAGCCAGAGCAGGGCGCCCATGGCAGCCGCGGCGAGCACGATCCGCGGCAGCCGGTTGCGGGCGGCCGCATCGACCGAGAAGCCGAACTCGCTGGTGCCTTTCCGCAGCAGCGAGATCGCACTGCTCCAGGCGCCGGCCGCGATGCTGGCAGCGATTCCGCTCGCGCCAAGGACGTGTCCGAGCACGACAGCGAGGGCGATCGCGACCACAAAGCCCTTGGCGGTCGCCAGCAGCGGCGTCATCGTGTCGCTGCGGGCATAGTAGGCCGGCGACAGCGCCTTGATCAGCACATGCGCCGGTAGGCCCAGCGCCAGCCACATCAGCGCATGCGCGGTGGCCGTACTGTCGTCCGCGCTGAATGCGCCATGCTCGAACAACAGCCGCACGATTGGTTCGGCCAGCACGACGAGGCCGAGCGTCGCCGGCAGCGCCAGCCCGGTTGCCAGTTCCAGCGCCCGCGATTCCGCATGCGCCACGGCGTCACGGTCGCCGCTACGCACCGCGCGCGTCAGCTCCGGCACCAGCACCGTGCCCATGGCGACGCCGACGATGCCGAGCGGCAGCTCGATCAGGCGGTTGGCGAAATAGAGCCAGGACACGGCGGAGGGCGTTGCCGAGGCGATGATCGCGCCCGCGACCATCAGCCATTGCGGGCCCGAGCTTGCGATCATGCCCGGGATGGCTTTGGCAAAGAAGGCGCGCATCTCCGCGTCGAAGCTGATCCGCAGCGGCGTCGCCAGTCGCGCGCTTCGCTGCGACAGCAGCATCAGCAATTGCAGCAGGCCGGCCACGCCGACGGTCGCCGCCAGCATCCATGCTGCGAAGCCGGCGTCGGCATGCCAGACGAGCAGCATCGCAATGGCCGCAATCAGCGCGATGTTGAACAGCAGCGGCGAGAATGCGGTGAGTGCAAAGCGCCCCTGCGCATTGAGCAGCCCCATCAGCACGGTGACAGGTCCGGCGAAGGCGAGATAGGGGAGCATCAGCCGCGCGTTCGCGACGGCAAGATCGAGCGTGCCGCTACCCAGAAATCCAGGCGCGATCACCGTGATGATCAGTGGCATCACAAGCGCGATGACGATCGAAATCGCGAT
This sequence comes from Bradyrhizobium sp. 613_E4_N2_2, assembly GCF_052075995.1. Classification (NCBI taxonomy): domain Bacteria; kingdom Pseudomonadati; phylum Pseudomonadota; class Alphaproteobacteria; order Hyphomicrobiales; family Nitrobacteraceae; genus Bradyrhizobium; species Bradyrhizobium sp. 613_E4_N2_2. Next base: position 40,094 of record NZ_CP197234.1, on the reverse strand, counting down.
CAGCGCCGCGCTGACCGTGCCGAGCACGCGTCCCGCGAAGGCGGAAGCGGCCGCTTCGCCATCACGGTCACGGACGCGTAGCCAGGCCGGGATCAGGGCAGCGTTCAGCGCCCCCTCACTGAGCAGCCGTCGCACCACATTGACGAGCTGGAACGCTGCCAGAAACGCGTCCGCCACCGCGCCCGTGCCCAACAGAGCGGCAATCATGGAATCGCGGGCAAAGCCGAGCAGCCGCGAGGCCAGTGTTCCCGTTGAAACTGTCAGGAAAGAGCGGATCATTGCGCCGACATAATACCGTTGCTTGCCCGCTTGGGGCCGGTCGTGATAGGCCGCGAGCCAGATTTCAGACCGACAGGAAGCGGATTTCCGCGGGTATCGCAATCCGCCAAACAGGATCAAGGTGAATGGCTGACGTGAAATATGACGTTCTCGGCATCGGCAACGCGCTGTTCGACGTGCTGGTCAAGACCGACGAGGCCTTTTTGGGCAAGCACGGTATGACCAAGGGCAGCATGTCCCTGATCGACGAGGCGCGGGCCGCCGCCATCTACAAGGACATGGGGCCGGCGACCGAAGTCTCGGGCGGATCTGCCGCCAACACCATCGTCGGCATCGGCAGCCTCGGCGCACGCGCGGCCTATGTCGGCAAGGTCAAGGACGACCAGATCGGCAAGCTCTATGTCCACGACATCCGCGCTGCCGGCGTCGCCTTCAACACGCCCGCTGCGAAGGATGGCCCTGCGACCGGCTGTTCCTACATCCTGGTCACCGATGACGGCGAGCGCACCATGAACACCTATCTCGGTGCCGCGCAGGATTTGTCGCCCGCCGACATCGATCCGGCCGAGATCGCTTCTGCCGGCATCGTCTATCTCGAAGGCTATCTCTGGGACCCCAAGAACGCCAAGGACGCCTTCGTCAAGGCGGCCCAGATCGCGCATGATGCCAAGCGCAAGGTGGCGCTGACGCTGTCGGATTCGTTCTGCGTCGATCGCTATCGCGACGAATTCCTCGGACTGATGCGCAACGGCACCGTCGACATCGTGTTCGCCAACGAATCCGAGCTGCATTCGCTCTACACGACCTCGGACTTCGACACCGCCCTGAAGCAGCTGCGCAACGACGTCAAGCTCGGCGTGGTCACCCGCAGCGAGAAGGGCTGCGTGGTGGTGACGCCGACCGAGGCCGTCGCAGCGCCGGCCTCACCGATCGCGAAGCTGGTGGACACCACCGGTGCCGGTGATCTCTTCGCCGCCGGTTTCCTGTACGGTCTCGCGCGCAACCTTGCGCACAAGCAGTGCGGCGAGCTCGGCGCGCTCGCGGCCGCCGAAGTGATCCAGCACATCGGCGCGCGTCCGCAGGTGTCGCTGAAGGAGCTGGCGCAGCAGCGCGGGTTGACGGTTTAACTCCGCTTTCTCCCCGTCATTGCGAGGAGCGTAGCGACGAAGCAATCCAGACTATCTCCGCAGAGGCAGACTGGATTGCTTCGCTGCGCTCGCAATGACGCCGTACCCTAAGCCGTCTTCGCCGCCTTCAATCCCAGCCGCTGCTCCACCGCATCGCGCATCACGAATTTCTGAATCTTGCCGGTCACGGTCATCGGAAACTCGTCGACGAACTCCACATAGCGCGGGATCTTGTTGTGCGCGATCTGGCCGTCGCAGAACGCGCGAACCTCTTCGGCCGTCAGCGTCTCGCCCGGCCTGACGCGGATCCAGGCGCAGAGCTCCTCGCCATAGCGAGTGTCTGCCACGCCAAAAATCTGCACGTCCTGAATCTTGGGGTGGCGATACAAAAACTCCTCGATCTCGCGCGGATAGAGGTTCTCGCCGCCGCGGATCACCAGATCCTTGATGCGGCCGACGATGTTGCAATAGCCCTCGTCGTCGATGGTGGCGAGATCGCCGGTGTGCATCCAGCCATTGGCATCGAGCACGTCCGCCGTCTTTTCCTTCTCCTCCCAATAGCCCAGCATGATGCTGTAGCCGCGGGTGCAGAGCTCGCCGCGTTCGCCGCGCTTGACGATCCTGCCCTCGAGATCGACGACCTTGACCTCGACATGCGGATGAATCCGCCCGACGGTCGAGACGCGCCGTTCGAGCGGGTCGTCCGTCGCGCTCTGGAAGCTGACCGGACTGGTCTCGGTCATGCCGTAGGCGATGGTGACCTCGCGCATGTTCATCTCGGTGTTGACGCGCTTCATCACCTCGATCGGGCAGGGCGCGCCCGCCATGATGCCGGTGCGCAGCGATGTCAGGTCGAACTTCGGGAAGTCGGGGTGATCGAGCTCCGCGATGAACATCGTCGGCACGCCGTACAGCGCCGTGCACTTTTCCTGCTCGACCGCGCGCAGCGTCGCGAGCGGATCGAAACCCTCGCCGGGATATACCATCGTCGTGCCGAGCGTGACGGAGGCGAGGTTGCCCATCACCATGCCGAAGCAGTGATAGAGCGGCACCGGAATGCAGATGCGATCCTGCTCGGTCAGGTGCATCGCACGTCCGGTGAAATAGCCGTTGTTGAGGATATTGTGGTGCGTCAGCGTCACGCCCTTGGGCGATCCCGTGGTGCCGCTGGTGAACTGGATGTTGACGGGATCGTCGAATTGCAAGGCAGCGCCGAGTGCAGTGAGCTGCTCGCGATGCTGCGCTCCGCCGATGCGCGCGATTTCTTCGAACGGGATCGTGCCCGATGCCGCGGGGCCACCGATCTGGATCACCATCCGCAACTCCGGCAGTCGCGCTGCGTTTAGTTGTCCGGGCTTGGCGCTGGCCAGTTCCGGCAGCAGCGTGTTGAGCATCTCCAAGTAATGACTGGTCTTGAACACGGTCGCCGTGACGATCGCCTTACAGCCGACCTTGCGCAGCGCGAACTCCAACTCGCTCAAGCGGTAGGCGGGATTGATCGTCACCAGGATCAGGCCGGCCTTGGCGGCGGCGAACTGGGTCAGCGTCCATTCCGGCCGGTTCAGCGACCAGATGCCGATCCGCTGCCCCCGCTCGAGGCCGAGCGCGATAAAGCCGGCGGCGAGCGCGTCGACCCGTTCGGCGAATTCGGTCCAGGTCCATCGCACGCCGTGGCTAGGCGAGACCAGCGCCTCGCGATGGCCCCAGCGCCGCACGGCGCGGTCAAGGCTGCGGCCGATGGTTTCGCCGAGCAGCGGCGTGTCCGAGATGCCGCAAACATAGCTGTCGGCTTTGTCAGCCAAATTGTCCACCAAGCTCGTCTCCTCAAAGCTCTTGCCTCGTGCCTGAAGCCGATGGCCTTGGCACGAGGTTATCCATTGCAGCGAAGGCGCGCGACGCCGCGCGCCTCATACTAAGGGGTTAGGCCGCCTTCTTCCCGCTGCCCGCATCGAGCCCGGCATAGACACCACGCTCGAAGCCCGTGAAGGCCTCGATGCACTTGGCGTCGACGAACGGCAACACCTGCATCAGGATCACGCCGGAAACATCGCGCGCCGGGTCGATCCAGAAATAGGTGTTGGCGAGACCGGCCCAGGCGAGGCTGCCGGCGCTGCGGCCCTCCGGCGTCTTGGCAGTATTGATCAGGAAGGACAGCCCCCACTTCTTCACGATGTCGGGGAAGAGATCGACATCGTTGGTGTACATGGGCGCAACCGTCGTCATCTTGCCAATGGTGAGATCGCCGATGTGGTTCTGGCCCATCAGCGCGACCGTCTCGGGCTTCAGCACCTGGTTGCCGTTGCCGCGGCCCTTGTTGAGGATCATCTGGGTGAACTTGATGTAGTCGCCGGCAGTGCCGTAAAGGCCGCCGCCGCCCATGCAAAATTCCGGATTCTGCTCGATCTCGAACGGAATCGGCGCCAGCGATCCATCCTCGCCGCGAGCATGGGTGGCGACCAGCCGCTGGCGCATGTTGTCGGTGATCTTGAAGCCGGTGTCGCTCATACCGAGCGGAGTGAAGAGATTGTCGCGCAGATAGGCATCGAGCCGCTTGCCGCTCACGGCTTCCACTGCCTTGCCGACGAAGTCGATGTTGATGCCGTATTCCCAGCGCGTACCGGGATCAGACATGATCGGCGTCTTCAGCGCGACGTCCTGGCAGGAGAAGATGTTCGGGGTTCCGGTCTTCTCCAGATAGACCGCGAGATCGCCGTTCCACACATTGTAAGCAAAACCGGCGGTGTGGGTCATGAGCTGGCGTAGCGTGATCGCGCCCTTCGCCGGCCGCAGTTTTGGCTCGCCCTTGGCATCAAAACCTTCGAGCACCTGCGGCTTGGCGAGGTCGGGCAGCACCGAACCGATCGGCGCATCCAGCGACAGCTTGCCCTGCTCGACGAGCTGCATCGCGCCCGCTGAAGTCACCGCCTTCGTCATCGAGGCGATCCAGAACACGCTGTCGTCAGTCATCGCATCGGGCTTGGACAGGTCGCGCTTGCCGAACGCGCCTTGATAGATCACGTCGTTGCCGCTGGCGGCGATCGCGACGACGCCGGGAATCTCCTTGGCGTCGCTCTTCTGGCGCAGGATCTCGTCGATCTGGGCTTTGCTTTGCATACGCGTTTCCTCCGGTTTGATTATTGTTGGAAGCGAATGATTGTCCTCCTGCACGGTCCGCGCGGCAAGCGCGTCCAGATGCCCGCGCCGGTCGCGATGTCGTGACTTGACGGTGCGTGGCGTGCGCAGGACGAGAGAGGGCTGAACTGCAACACTCCGTCACAATCTGCGGTGGATGGCCGCAACTCACCGTGACCGTGGATAGGCTCTGGCGATATGTTTCACGTGTTTGAAGCACTTGAAACATTTTGTGCGTTGCGGCGTTTCCGCACGCGGCCAATCGACGGCCAACGTTAAGACTTGATGCAAATATTGGCGGTCGTTCATGACCGCGAGGGGGACCTCAGATGATTTCGACTTGGAGCGAATGGAAGCGCTATCCCCGTCCCGGACGGGGCGACAATCTCGAGGCGCCGATTTCGCCCGGCATTTACGAGGTCCGGATCGCCGGCACCGGCGCGCTCTATTCGTTCGGCGCCGTCGACAATCTGGCGCAGGCGCTGGCGCTGCTTCCTGTGGGCTCGAAATCCTGGTTCGGCCGCCGCGACACCTCCGACGTTCCCGATCTCGAATATCGGACGTGCGCGACGTCCTCGAAGGCCGACGCCAAGGCAGCCGCTGAGCGCATGATCGGCCGGCGCGAGACCTATATGAGCGGCGCGGCATAACCGCGCCGTTGCCACTTTAACTCCCAGCAGATGTGCGTTGCGGGACGGTGCATTGCGCGCCGTCTGTCCCTATATTCGGGGCCGATCCGATCGCGCCCCGAGGAGTAACGCCATGACCCCGACTGCCGCCGCACGCGCCCCGCAAGCCACGTCCAATCTGCGCGACCGGTTGAAGGATCCGTCGTTGCTGAAGGAGGCCTGCTACATCGACGGCGCCTGGGTCGGCTCGCCGGTCTTCGCGGTGAACAATCCTGCGACCGGCATCGAGCTCGCGAAGGTTCCGCAGCTTGGTGCGGACGATACGACCAAGGCGGTCGAAGCCGCCGAGCGCGCCTTTCCGGCCTGGGCCAAGCACACCGCCAAGCAGCGCTCCAACATCCTGCGCAAATGGTTCGAGCTGATCATCGCCAACCGTGAGGATCTCGCGCTGATCCTCACCTCCGAGCAGGGCAAGCCGCTCTCCGAGGCGCTCGGCGAGGTCGATATCGGTGCCGCCTATATCGAATTCTTCGCCGAGGAAGCCCGTCGCGTCTATGGCGAGACCATCCCGACGCAGCGGCCCGATGCGCGCCTGCTCGCGATCAAGCAGCCGATCGGCGTCTGCGGCGCCATCACGCCGTGGAATTTCCCGAACTCGATGATTACCCGCAAGGTTTCGCCGGCGCTGGCGGCCGGCTGCACCGTGGTGCTGAAGCCCGCCAACGAGACGCCGCTCTCGGCGCTGGCGCTGGCCGTGCTCGCCGAGAAGGCCGGCGTGCCCAAGGGCGTGCTCAATATCATCACCGGTGACGCGCCGCCGATCGGCAAGGTGCTGTGCGAGCACCCGGCGGTGCGCTTCGTCGGCTTCACCGGCTCGACCGCGGTCGGCAAGATCCTCTACCAGCAGGCCGCCGTCGGCGTGAAGCGGCTCGGCCTCGAGCTCGGCGGCAATGCGCCGTTCGTGGTGTTCGACGATGCCGATATCGATGCCGCGGTCGAAGGCGCGATCGTCTCGAAATACCGCAACATGGGTCAGACCTGCGTCTGCGCCAACCGCATCTACGCCCAGGACAAGATCTACGACGAGTTCGTGCAGAAGCTCTCGAAGAAGGTCGCGGCGATGAAGATCGGCGATGGTACCGAGAGCGGCGTCACGCAGGGCCCGCTGATCAATTTGAAAGCGGTCGACAAGGTCGAGCGCCACATCGCGGACGCGGTCAAGCGCGGCGCCAAGGTCGTCACCGGCGGCAAGCGCAGTGAGCTCGGACGCTCCTTCTTCGAGCCGACGGTGCTTGCCGACGTCAAGCCGGACTCGCTGGTGGCGCAGGAAGAAACGTTTGGCCCGCTCGCGCCGGTGATCCGCTTCAAGGACGAGGCCGATGTGATCGCGATGTGCAACGCCTCACCGTTTGGCTTGGCTTCGTACTTCTACTCCCGCGATCTCGGCCGCGTCTGGCGCGTCGCCGAAGCGCTGGAATCCGGCATGGTCGGCGTCAACACCGGCCTGATCACGACCGAAGTCGCGCCCTTCGGCGGCGTCAAGGAAAGCGGCCTTGGCCGCGAAGGCTCGCGTCACGGCATGGAAGAATATGTCGAGATCAAATACGTGATGATGGCGGGGGTGTAGGGCCCGCCGCCGATCAGTCCTTGCTTCGACGTAGTTCGCTGGGACTGCGTCCGAGTTCGCGTCGCATCCATTTGGCCAGATGGGACTGATGGGCAAAGCCGGCTGCGAGGGCAACATCGCTTAGCTTGCGATCGCCTTGAAGGAGAAGCTGGCGCGCGTGCTCGACTCTCCTTCTCAGGATGTAGCGATGAATCGTGATATCCATGGCCGCTTTGAACCAGGTCCGCAGATGCGAGCTGCTGACGCCGGCCTCGCGGCTGAGAATGTCGATTGTGAGCGGCTGGTCGAGATTTGCATCGATATAGGCGAGGACTCTCTGGAGCTGCGCGTTCGAGAGGCGGATGGCCTCTCCCGGCGGATCATTCGCCAGGTTGATCAATTCGACCGCCAGGGCCATTCCCACGTTTTCGGCAAACAGCGGCCCGCTCGGCGAGCCCGCTTTCACGTCGCTTTCGAGTGCCTGTCCGAGCAGAACGATACGGTCATTCCGCAGCATATGATGATGCGCGAGCCGGGCGGATGCCAATTGCCGGCTCCTGGATGCTGCGTGGTCCAGCATGCTTGGTGCGAGCCGGATCTGAAGCGACTGGTAGGGCGTCTCCGCAACGAAGCCACCGATCGCGCCCGACGGAACCACATCGATATCGCCGGCCTGACGTAGAAACTGCTCCCCGGTCTCGAGACAGAATGAGCGCGTCGCCCGGCTGAGGTGGATGATGATGCGGTGATCGCCGATCGGCTCCAGCGCAACGGCGTCAGGCTCGGTTCGCCTGGCCGCAGCGGTGGCGCCGGCCGATGTTGACGCCGAACTCGATCTCGCACGCATGGGTCAGGCTCCAGATCTTGGCGGAACGTGTTCGATATTTGGCGGATCGTGCGCGATTTTCAACGGCGCCGGCGTCAAAGAACTCATCTGTCGTTTCCCGACAAATGAGGATGCCAAGTGAGTCACTACGTGATTGTGGGAGCCGGCCCGGTCGGGCGCGAAACCGCGCGCCTTCTGGCGGAAGAAGGGCACAGTGTCATCCTGACCAGCAGGAATGCCGGATCGCTCAATGCCGGCGATGTGCGTACGGTTTCGTCGGATGCCACCGATGCCGCACAGCTGGCGGTACTCAGCAAGGGCGCGGATGCGATCTTCATGTGCGCGATGGCGGCCTATCATCGTTGGCCGACCGACTTCTTTCCGATCATGGACGGAACGGTCAAGGCGGCCGAGCAGGTTGGTGCCAGGCTGCTCGTGGTCGGGAATGTCTATGGCTATGGCGCGGGGGCTGCGAGCCCGCTCACGCCAAACATGGAGCCGGACCCGACCACCCGAAAGGGCACGACCCGGCACATCATGTGGCAGCGTGCGTTGCGATCGAGCGTTCCCGCCCTTGAAGTGCGGGCGAGCGATTATCTCGGCGAGGGCGCAGTCGCCTATTTTTCCCTGCTGGCGTTGCCGTCGCTGCTTAGGAACGAGGCGGTTGCCTTCCTCGGCGATCCGGATGCCGCGCATGCCTGGTCTTTCACCAAGGACACGGCGAAGACGCTGGTTGCGGCGTCGCGCTTCACCGGAGAATGGGGCCGCGCCTTTCACGTGCCGTCGCAGTCGGCGTCGGTGCGCGAACTGGTACGGAGATTCGCAGCCGCACTGAAGATCGACGCTCCTGGCCTGTCGCGACTCGCCCCGGCTGAGCTGGAAGGCATCGGCTTCAGCGAAGGGATCGAGATGGCCTATTTGTTCGAAAAGCCGCTTTTGCTCGATGCCGGCGATACAGAGAAACTGCTGGGCGTCACCGCGAGCAGTCTGGACACGATGGTTCGCGACACACTTTCGCAAGTAGCAGACATGGATGCGACAGAGAAGGAAGCAAAATGAGTGAACAGGTGACCAATCTCGTCCAGAACTACATCGCGGTCTGGAACGAGAGAGATGCCGGGAAGCGCCGGTTGCTGATCGACAGAGTCTTCAGCGACGCGTGCGTCTATATCGATCCGAATGACTCGGTGGCTGGAAAGGACGCGATCGAGCGCCTGGTGCAAGCCTTGCAGGCGAGACTTCCGGATCTCCGCTTCACGCTCGCCGGTCACGTGAACGCGCATCACGATCAGGTCCTGTTCGGCTGGACGCTGGCTGCGCCCGGAGCCGCAACACCTGCCGCCACAGGCGTCGACATGGCGGTGTTGGACGGTGACCGCATTCGGCAGCTTCATGGATTTGTAAATCCGAGGGACCAATAGCGTGTAGCCCGGATTGCGCTCCGCTCGATCCGGGCTACAGGCCCGTCACCGCCGCAACACCGCAATCGTCCGGTTCGCGAACGTCAGCCGCTCGGCCATGACCGACACGAAAAAGGTCAGCAGCTTGTGGCTGAGCGCGGGGTCCTCGTCCCTGATCGCGTCGAACTGGAGCGTGTTGAGCACGTAGAGCACGCTGGCGACCTCGGCCTGGATCGTCGCGCTGCGCGGCGTGTTCGACACCAGTCCCATCTCGCCGATCGTGGTGTAGCGCCCCAGGCTGCGCACGCGCGTGGTGCGGTCGTCGTCGGCGGGGACCATGATGCCGACGCGGCCGTCGAGGATGAAATGCATGGAATCGGCGGGGTCGCCGGCCTGCACGATGATGTCGCCGGCCTCGACCTCGAGGCGCTGGCAGCGGTGGATCAGCGCGTCGGCGTCGGCCTCGCTGTCGAGTATCCCGGTGAACCAGTCGCGCAGGCTGGCTTCTTCCTGCACCCGCCCCTGATGCTGCGAGATGATCTCGTTCTCGCACCATTCCAGCGCATGATCGAGCTCGCCGATGATGGTGACGCCTTCACCGACGAAGTCGCTGGAGCGCAGCACCTTCTCGGCCGCCGCCGACAGATGCACCAGGATCAGCTCGACGCCGAGGTCATGCGCGCTGCGCTTGATCTGGGCGAAGCTGTAGGCAGCCGAGGAGTCGACGCCGGTGACGAGCTTGAAGTCGAACAGCAGATAACGGCACTCCGGGCGCTCCTGGAGCAGCTGCTTGACGTGCTGGTAGAGCCGGTTGGCGGAGCCGAAGAACAGATAGCTCTGCAAGTTCAGGCCCTGGATGTTGCCGCCATGGGCCAGCAGCACGTCCTGGTCGTCGCGCGAGCGGTCGAGCGAGGAGCGATATTCCGAGCCGTCGAAACTGTATTTGATCGACTCCACCCGTGCGGCGCTGAACGCAAACGTCGCGCAGCCAATGATCACGCCGATCAGGATGCCCGGGACGAAGCCCCAGGCGACGATGATCGCGATGATGGCGATCAGGGAGATATATTCGAGCTTCGAGAGCCGCTTGCGCGACTCGATGATCCATTTGTGGAGTTGGTCGGCGCCGAGATAGAGCAGAAGGCCACCGATGACGAATTTCGGGATGAAACCGAGCAGATCGGGCGCGACGGCAAGCATCAGCAGGGACAGCGCCGCGACCGTAAGGCCGGACAGGCGCCCGCGGCCGCCGCTGGAGAAATTGAGGATCGAACGGCTGATCGAGCTGCACCCGGCATAGCCACCCAGCATGCCGGTCAGGATATTGGCGGCGCCGGTGACGTTCAGCTCGCGCTCCAGATTGGCCTCGCGATGCACGGCAACCTCGATGCCGGTGGTGTTGAACAGCGTGCTTGAGGCCGTGACGAAGATGACGGCAACCACGTTGCCGAGCAGGTCCGGCACGGCAAACCAGGGATAGCGGGCGAGTTCGTCGGTGTGCCAGGGCAGCATGAAGACCGCCTGCGGCGGCGGCTGAAACGTCCAGCCCAGGGCGCGAGCGTGATCGAATGAAACACCGGTGATCCAGAACGCCAGATGCGCCGTGAGCACGCCGCCGACCAGGATGATCGGCAGTCCGAACGGGCTGCGCGAGCGATGCCAGGTCAAGTACAGCACCAGCGCCATCGCGCAGGCGGCGCCCAGCTCCAGCAATGTGGTGCCGTTGGCGAAGTGCGTCAGCGTCGTGAACTGGAGCGGGTGGTTGGTGATCACCCGCACCGCGCCCAGGGCGATGAGAAGCCCGGTGGCGCCGAGGAAGCCGCCGACGACGGGATAGGGCACGTAGCGGATGGCGCGGCCCAGCCGCGTCAGGCCCAATCCGCACAGCACCAATCCTGTCAGCACCGTCGACAGGCCGAGCGTGATCAGAACCGGCGAGAGCAGCGGTGCCGACAGGTTCGCCGTCTCGAGGCGTTCGACCACCGAGGCCGCCAGAATTCCCGTCACCGCCGCGGTCGAGCTGTCGGGAGCACCAACTGCGAAGGGCAGGGAGCTGCCGAGCCCGATGACGATCGCAAGCACCGCGGAACTGACGAACGTCGCCGTGATTCCGTAGGACAGGTAAGGCGAGAGCGGCCCGGCGAAGATCAGCAGCGAATAGGACAGCCCGAAGGTGACGGTCAGGACGCTGGCCGCCGTTCCGCCCAATATATCATTCAACGCACGCTTGAGGGCCGGATTGAATCGCGAAGCCGGGCTGAGAATAATTGCTGGATCGGTCACGCCGTTGCGCTCGCCCCTGAAAAGTCCCGTCCCGAGACGTAGACGAGTACGGGCCTAGCGCAACTGGATTCTTGTAACTGTGAAATATCCGACAGTTTTGCGGTGAGGATCTCCATTCACGACATGTGAATGGTCAACCATATGGTGGACGGAAAAACCGAAGCTTTGGCGCACATTTAGTGTCGTGGCAGAAAGCCGTTCCACGCCCACCGCTGTCATTCCCCGCGAAAGCGGGGAATCCAGTACGCCGCAGCCTCTCCGTATCCCATCGCCGTCTCTGGAATACTGGATCGCCCGGTCGAGCCGGGCGATGACAGTTGAGGGTGTAGCGGACAGCCTCCCCAATCACGTCATTGCAAGCGCAGCGGTGGCGCCGAAGCTAGATCTTCAGCTCTTTCCCCGTCACGCGCCTGTAAGCTTCGAGATAGCGCTTGCTGGTTGCGTCCACGACGCTGGCGGGCAGCGGGGGCGGTGGCGCGTCGCCGTTCCAGCGGCCGGCGTGGCGCTCGACGTCGAGATAATCGCGCAAAGGCTGCTTGTCGAAGCTCGCCTGCGGCTGGCCGGGCTTGTAGGCATCGACCGCCCAGAAGCGCGAAGAATCCGGCGTCATGACTTCGTCGATCAGGATGATACGGCCGTCCTTGTCGCGGCCGAACTCGAACTTGGTGTCGGCGATGATAATGCCCTGCTCGCGGGCGAGCTCCTCGCCGAGCGTATAGACCGCGCGCGTCATGCTCTCGAGCGTGTAGGCGACCTCGTCGCCGACGACTTCTCGCATCTTGGCGATGGTGATGTTCTCGTCATGGCCAGTCTCGGCCTTGGTCGCCGGGCTGAAGATCGAAGGCTCCAGCTTCTCGCTCTCGACGAGGCCCGCCTTCAGCTTCTCGCCGGCCAGCGTGCCGCTGGCGGCATATTCCTTCCAGGCGGAGCCCGAGAGATAGCCGCGGATCACGCATTCGATCGGGAAGACGGTGGTGCGGCGCGAGAGCATGGCGCGGCCGAGGATCTCGGCGCGATGCGGCTTCAAGGCCGGCACGGCGGCAATGATCTCGTCGGCGTCGGCGCTGATCATGTGATGCGGCACCACGCCTTCGAGCTCGTTGAACCAGAATGCGCTGATCTGGGTCAGCACCGCGCCCTTCATCGGGATGGTCTCGCCCATCACGACGTCGAAGGCGCTGATGCGGTCGGTGGTGACGAGCAGCAGGCGGTCGTCGTCGACGGCGTAGATATCGCGCACCTTGCCGCGTCCGATCTTGGGCAGGGGCAGGTCGCTGGAGAGCATGGCGGTCATCGGCAGGGCCTTCGCAGACAAGTCCATCGGACAGGAGATTCAGGCCGCACTGGATGGTACGGCCTAAATCGGGATAGCCTATTCCGGCAGCGGAATGAACTCATGTTCCTGCGGAACCGCGGCGAAGCGGCCGGTTTTCCAGTCCTCCTTGGCCTGCTCGATCCGCTCCTTGCTGGAGGAGACGAAATTCCACCAGATGTGGCGCGGGCCTTCCAATGCATCGCCACCGAGAAACATCATGCGCGTCGCTTTCAACGCCTTCACGGTGATGTGGTCGCCGGGCCGGAAGATCAGGAGCCGCGGCCCCTCGTACCGCTCGTTCGCGATCTCGACCTCGCCGTCGACGACGTAGATGGCGCGCTCCTCGTGGTCGGGGTCGAGCGGCACGCTGGCGCCCGCGACCGCCGTGACCTCGGTGTAGAACCAGGGCGACACCATCGTAACCGGCGAGGTGATGCCGAACGCGGAGCCCGCGATCACCCGCGCGGTAAAATCGCGCTCGGAAATCATCGGCAGATCGCCCGCTCCGTAATGCTGGAACGACGGCGCGATCTCCTCGGATCCGGCCGGCAGCGCGATCCAGCTTTGCAGGCCCAGCATCTGCTGGCCCGAGGCGCGCTGCGCGTCCGGGGTGCGCTCGGAATGGGCGATGCCGCGGCCGGCGGTCATCAGATTCATCGCGCCGGGCGCGATCTCCTGGACGTTGCCCTCGCTGTCGCGATGCATGATCGAGCCGTCGAACAGATAGGTGACGGTGGCAAGCCCGATATGCGGATGCGGCCGCACGTCCATGCCCTTGCCGGAGACGAACTGCACCGGGCCGAAATGATCGAAGAAGATGAAGGGCCCGACCATTTGCCGCCTGCCATGCGGGAGCGCGCGCCGCACCACGAACCCGTCGCCGAGGTCGCGGGTGCGTGGCACGATGACGAGATCGAGTGCGTCGCAGGACATGGGATCGCCGAGCACGGGATCGTTCGAGGGTTGCCAGCTCATCTTGGTCTCCTGTTTCTTGCTGGTATGATCGTAACAGAACAATGTCGGGAACGGGAGAAGACCGATGATCCCACCGCTCAAGCCAGGCGCCAGGCTGCTCGAGGTCACGGGCCCCAGAATCGAGACGGAACATTTGATCCTGCGGCCATGGCGAGCGAGCGATATTGCACCGAACGCCGCGATGCTGTCCGATCCCGGCACCGCCCGCTTCATCGCCGCCGACGGCAAGCCGGTCACGACCGAGATTGCCGGCTGGCGTAACGCGGCCGTGATCTCCGGGCACTGGGCGCTCCACGGCTTCTGCATGTTTGCTGTCGAGGAGAAATCGAGCGGCAGCTACATCGGGCGGGTTGGTCCGTGGTGCCCGCCGGGCTGGCCCGGCTTCGAGGTCGGTTGGGGCATCGCCAGGGAATTCCGCGGCAAAGGTTATGCGGTGGAAGCGGCCAGCGCATCGATCGACTGGGTGTTCGACAGCTTTGAGATCGACGAGATCATGCACTGTATCGAGAGCACGAATATGCCGTCGCAGGGCGTGGCGCGCAGCCTGGGAGCCCGGAAGGAGCGCGAGATCGATCTGTTCGGCAAGCCGGCCGACGCCTGGATCACGTCGCGCGCCGCGTGGACCCGGCGAAATTGAATCGGTCTCTGATCTGAACTAGGTTCGCGTCACGCGCGTGCGTGCGCGATCGGGTCGACCGGATGCTGCTTGCCCATCTCGAACTTGCCTTTCGCGCCGGCGCCGTGGCGCTGCTGTTGGTGTTGGCGGCATCGTTGTTCTCGGACTTCCGCAACGTGCTGGCGGCTCGCCTCGGCGCAGCCTTCGCGCTCGGCTCGGCCGCACATGCGGTGAGCTATTCGGTGGGCGTGACGTCGCTGGTGCCGGCCTGGCATGCGCCGCTGATCGCACTGTCGACCGGCAATATCGTGGTGTTCTGGCTGTTCACGCGCGCGCTGTTCGACGACGATTTTCGCTTGCGCTGGTGGCATGGGTTGATTTGGGCTCTGGTGACAGCGTTCAGCTTCGCCGGGTGCGTCTGGATCGCGCCGGGCGGCCATGTGCGGTTCTCCGTCACCGTGGTGAACCTGATCGTGCTCGGCTTCATCGCGCTCGCGGTGGGGCAGACGATCGCCTCGTGGCCGGCCGACCTGGTCGAGCGCCGGCGGCGTGCCCGCGTCTTCATCGTCTGCGCTGCCGCGCTCTATGGCGGGCTGAACGCGCTGCTCCAGATTGCCGTCGCCGGCAGCGACGTCGGCGATGCCGCCAACACCATCAATGCCGGCGTGCTGGCCTGCGTCGTCGCGGCCATCGCCACCGCGATGATGCGTGTCGATGGCGCGGACCTGTTTCCGTCGACGGCGGGCATCACGCCAGCGGTCATTCTGAGCCATCCCACAGCCACCGATGAAGCCGCCGACCAGAAGCTGATCGATGCCCTGATGCGGCTGATGGCGGACGAGCGGATCTATCGCCAGGAGAACATCACCATTGGCGTGCTGGCGGGCCGGCTGAAAATTCCCGAATACCGGCTGCGCCGGCTGATCAACCAGCGGCTCGGCTACCGCAATTTCAATGTGTTCCTGAACAACCACCGGATCGAGGAAGCCAAGGCCGCGCTCGCCGATCCCGCGCAGGCCGAGGTCCCCGTCATCACCATCGCGATGGACGCCGGCTTCCAGTCGCTCGGTCCCTTCAACCGGGCCTTCAAGGCGGTCACGGGCGTGACGCCGACGGAATACCGGCGGCTGAAGGTGAGTGCGGCGTAACGGGCTCTTCGCCTCTCCCCGCTTGCGGGGCGAGGGAGCACGCCGCCGACAGGGTGGCAGTTTCCTCGAAAGTAAGAATTTGAAATAACTGGCTATTTTCATAATCGACCAGCCCGGTTCAGTTTCAGCCAGTCCATTTTCCAAATCCGGCGAGCACTCCTCCGCTCACTCCGGCTTCCTGCCCGGCACGTTCCCCGAAGCCGGAGAAAGCCCGTGACCCGCCGCCGCAAGATCATCCTCTTCACCACCACCGTCGCCTGTATCGGCCTCGCATTCGGCGCGGCTCGCGCGCGCAACGCGCCGCAGGTCGCCACCGGCTTCCTCGCCGACATCCTCTGCGCCGAGACATTTGTCTCCGGCCTCGATCCGCAGCGCACCTTCATCGAGACCACCGACGCGATGCCCGGCTCGGGACTGATCACCTGGGCGATGGACTACCGGATCGACCGGGCGCGCAAGGACGTCACCGTGACGCTGTTCGGCCTCGGCCGCAGCCATGCCGTCTATCGCGAGGGGCTGGGCTGTACGCTGGAGCACGGCGCTGATATCGCCGACGTCGCGCCGCCGGCGGAGGACAAGCAGCCCGCATTGCTCCCCGAGATCGCGGGACCTTCGATCGTGCCGCCGCAAAGCGAGGGGCTATCGGCCGCACTCGATCGCGCCTTCACCGAACCGGCGCAGCCGCCCGCCCGCCGCACCCGCGCCATCGTCGTCATGAAGTCGGGCCGCGTCATCGCCGAGCGCTATGCGGATGGTGTCGGGCCGGAGACGCCGCTGCTCGGCTTCTCCATGACGAAGTCGGTGATCTCGGCGCTAACAGGCATTCTCGTGCGCCAGGGCAAGCTCAAGCTCGACGAGCCCGCGCCGGTTGCCGCGTGGACAAATCCGGACGATCCCCGCCACGCCATCACCGTCGACCAGCTGCTTCGGCACACCGCGGGCCTCGCGCTCGGCAGCTCGCTGCAGGCTTCGCTCGGCTCCGCCTTCGAACCGGTCAATCGCATGAAATTCATCGAGGACGACATGGCCGCCTATGCTGCGAGCATGCCGCTTGCGACCGCGCCGGGCACGGTGTGGAATTATCACGACGGCAACACCATCATGCTCGCGCACCTGATCCGCAACGCCGCCGGCGGCACCCCCGCGGACGCGCTGCGCTTCGCGCGCCGTGAATTGTTCGCGCCGCTCGGCATGCGCCATGTCACGCTCCAGCTCGACGGCGCCGGCACGATCGAGGGATCGAGCGAGATGCTGGCCTCCGCGCGCGACTGGACGCGCTTCGGTCAGCTCTATCTCAATGACGGCGTCGCCGGCGGCAAGCGTATCCTCCCCGAGGGCTGGGTGAATTACGCGGCGTCAGCCACGCCGAATGCCTGGGTCGGCATCGGCGCCGGCTTCTGGACCAACCAGGGCGACAGTTTCGGCGCGAATTTCCGCGTGGAGCACGGCTGGCCGCGCGATGCCTTCTTCGCCAAGGGCACGATCGGGCAGTACACGATCGTGATCCCGTCGGAGCGTCTGGTGATCGTGCGGCTGGGACGCTCGCCGAACTGGCCGCCGGAAGCGGACGGCGTGTTCGATCTGGTGCGGGATGTCGTGGCAGCCACGCGCGAGAAGGGGAAAATGGCGGGGGTGGATTGATGACAGCAGCGGAGCGCGGTCTCTTCTTCCTTCTCCCCTTGTGGGAGAAGGTGGCGCGAAGCGCCGGATGAGGGGTCTCTATCCGCGAATTAGACCGCTAGAGAGTCGCGCGCGGAGAGAACCCCTCACCCGGCTGCGCTTCGCGCATCCACCCTCTCCCACAAGGGGCGAGGGTGCACCGTCTGCGCGGAGGGAATCTCCTACCTCCCGAGCTCCGTGGCCTTCGCCACGCGGTCGAACCGCTCCAGCGTCATGATCGCGTCGGCAAACTTCTCCGCGCGCGCGTTCAGCACCGGGCGTGCCAGCGTCAGAAACTTCTGCTGCATCGCCTGCGCATCGGGGAACGAATTCGGCTCGCCCGAGGGATCAGCATAGAGCCGCTCATGCACGCCATCGTCCGTGGTGATGCTGACGCGCGCACCGAACGGATGGGTGCGGCCGACCTCGAGCCGGTCGTCCTGCACCACGTCGAACTTGTCGGCGAGCGCGTCGATGGCGGCGTCGCCCAGGCGGTTGTAATCATCCCAGCCGAACGAGCCCTGGTCGAGCGCGAGCGCGCCGGTGAAGAACATCGAGAACTGGCCGCCGACGATCGAGGTGGGATGCCGCTTGGTCGCGGCATCGCCGGTCAAGGTGATGCCGTTCCGATGCAAACCGATCTCGACGCGCTTGACCTGATCGGGCGTCAGATTGTGCTCGCGCCGCATCGCGATCAGCGCGTCGATCGCCGCATGGGTGTAGCGGCAGCTCGGATATGGTTTGACGCCGATCTTCATGGTCTCATAGGTCTTGCCGAGCTCGGCCACCGCCTTGTCGGGATGCGCATCATCGGTGTAGCCGGCGAGCAGGCCGTGCTTGCCCTCGACCGATTCCGTCGCGCCGACGAAATCGTTGCGCGCCAGCGTCGCGGCGATCACGCCATTCATCGCGGCGGCGCCGACCTGGTAGCGCTTGTTCCAGGCGCCGTTGACCAGGAATTGCAGCGAGCCCGCGGCCTGGCTGCCGGAGACGCCGAACGCGGCGACGATCTGCGCCTCGGACAGGCCGAACAATTTGCCGGCGGCGGCCGCCGCGCCATAGGTGCCGGCGGTCGCGGTCGGATGGAAGCCGCGCGCATAATGCGAGGTCGGGTCGAGCGCGTTGCCGAGCCGGCAGCAGACCTCATAGCCCGCCACGATCGCGGTCAGCACGTCGCGGCCCGAGGCGCCGACCATCTCGCCGACGGCGAAGGCGGCCGGAACCACCGGCGCGCTCGGATGCAGCGAGGAATCGGCGTGGGTGTCGTCGAAGTCGAGGGAATGGCCGAGCGCGCCGTTGAGGAGGGCGGCGACCGCCGGCGTCCAGGTCTTGCTGTCGCCGAACACGGTGGACTCACCCTTGGTGTCGAGCGCGAGCGCTTCCAGCATCTTCAGGATCGAGGGGGTGGATTCCGCCTCGCTGCGGGCCCGGATGGCGCTGCCGAGGAAGTCCAGCGTCAGCACCTTGGCGCGATCGAGCACCTCCGCCGGAATATCCTGGTATTTCAGATTGACGACGTAGGCGGCGAGCGTTGCGGTTTCGTGAGCCATCGTGTTTCCTCGTTTTGGCGCGCAAGTTAGGCGGGCTGATTTGGCCTTTCAAGCGGCCTTGGGGCCGCGAGCACCAGCTATGCTTTTGGCAGGCTCCAAAAAGGATCGGGACTTCTGACGATGGCATTTGCAAAACAGCTGTTCGACCGGATCAGGTCGCGGCGGACGCAACTCGGATTGGCGATCCGGGTCACGGTGGCCGCGGTGGCGGCCTATGCGATCGCCACCGCGCTGCATCTGCTATTGCCGCTCTGGGCCGTGCTGACCTCGCTGATCGTGACCCAGATGAGCGTCGGCCGCTCGTTGAAGGCGACGCGCGACTACGTGCTCGGCACCATCGGCGGCGCCATCTATGGCGGCGCCATCGCGATCCTGATCCCTTATTCGACCGAGGCGGGCCTGTTGGGGCTGCTGGTGCTGGCGGTCGCGCCGCTCGCCTTCGTGGCTGCGATCAACCCAAGCCTCAACGCCGCCACGGTGACGGCGATCATCGTGCTGCTGGTTCCGACCATGCATCATTCCGATCCCATGGCGTCGGCGATCGACCGCGTCAGCGAGGTCGGGGTCGGCGCCATCACGGGCCTGCTGGTCTCATTCCTGGTGCTACCGTCGCGCGCCGTGCGGCAGATCCGCGCCAGCGCGGCCACGCTGCTTGAGCTGATCGCGGATGCCTTCACCGAACTGCTCGCGGGGCTCACGCGCGGCCGCGACAACGACGCGCTGCACCGGATCCAGGACGGCATCGGCACGGCAATGGTGGGCATGAATGCCATCGGAGCCGAAGCCGAGCGTGAGCGCTCCGCGCGACTGTCGAGCGGGCCCGACACCGGCCCGCTGCTGCGTACCGTGCTGCGGCTGCGCCATGACGTCGTGATGATCGGCCGTGCCACGGTGGTGCCGCTGCCGGCCGAGGTGCAGATGCGGCTTGCAGCCCCGCTGACGGAAGTCTCGACCGTGATCGCGCGATTCCTTCGCTCCGCCGCTGCTGCCTTGCGCGAGGGTGTCGGCGCGCCGGCGATCCATCCCGTCCACGTCGCGCTCCAGCATTATGCCGAGGCCGTTGCCGCCGTCCGTCATGACGGCCTGATCCGAGGCCAGCCCGGCGACACCGCCGAGCGCTTCTTCGCGATCGGCTTCTCGCTGGAGCAGATGCACCAGAACCTCTGCGACCTCGATCGCGTCGTCGGCGAATGGTCGGAAGCCTCGACCGACAAGTCCGCGCGCGTGGCGGAATGAGTCGCGTTACAGATCGAAGAACGCGAGTTGCGTTGCGTCGCGCCGCTCGATGCCATCGGTCAGCGTCTTCAGCGCGACGTCAAAACCCGGCTGCTGCTGCTCCAGCTCCCACGCGCCGTCATGGTCCCACTGAAAGCACTGGCCATAGCGTTCGCCGGGCTCGACATGGAGCAGCAGGCAGCGGCTGAGCTGCGACGGCTCGGCAACCGGCACCAGATGTTTCAGCGAGACGCCGTATTCCTGACGGAAATAGGCGCAGGCCTCTTCGAGCTCGTCCTCGGAATGGGCAATGAAGTCCAGGACATTGCGAAGCTGCGTGGCGAGTTCATCAGGCGCATAGAAGCGAAGCTCGGACGATGATTCAGGCAGCCGCACCATCAATTCGGTCTCACCGCGCGTCAGCAGGAACTTGCGATAGTCATCGGGGAGCCGGACGCCGAGCGCCTGCTCCGCTTTGCTCACGTCCGCTTCGCTCGCCGGCGTACCGGATTTCCAGCGCCAGCCTTTGCTTGATGTTCCCGCCTTGCGCTGGGCCTCGTAGTCCTCATAGCCCGGAAACGCCATGATGTCCTCATAGCCGCCGAACCGCGACCATTGAAAGGCGTCGTCGAAGGCCTCTTCGCGCCGCTCGGGAAAATAGCCGCAGAGCAGCTCGGCGCGCTTGAGGATGCGCGTGTGGTTCGGGGCGGTCTTGCAAAGATGCTCGATCGTCTTCAGTGATGCCTCGGGATTGTCGGCCTGAAGATAGGTATCGCTCAGTAATTCCAGGATGCGTCCTTCGAGATCGTTCTCGTTGAGCGACCACGCATAATGCGGCTGCCCGGCAGCGCGCCGCGCAACGAGCGTATCGCGCGCCTGTTCGGCAAAGCGCACCGCCTGTGCGAGATCTTCACCGGCGACCTTGCCGCGGCGAGCGGCGTGCCAGAGATACAACGGCTCATGTTCGGCCGGCGTGCCCTTGAGCGCGTCGAGCTGCGCGGCCTGCTCGGCCATCGGCGCGCTGAGCGCCAGGATCATCAGCTCATCGAGCCCCTTCTGCCAGTCCGGCTTGGCTTGCGGATCGGACCCGAGGTCGCGCAGCGTGTAGTTGGTATGATCCGTCTCGACATAGCCGGCCGCGACCAGCTTGGCGACATGACGGCGGAAAGCCGCGGCCGTGTCGGCGATGCCGGGAAATTCCTTGCGCAGAAATTCGTTCGCGTCGGGATCACCCTTCCAGTTCATGTGAACGCCGATCACCATGGGATCGCTGCCCGGGACCAGCATCAATTCGCGATCGTCATCGCCGGGCGCGCGGTGGAAGAACTTTGCCAGATACATGCGACCCTCCGAACGCGCCGCCGGGATCGGGGCGCCACGTCTCAGTCGCAGATTCAGGGAAACCGGTTCATGCCGGCCGGCAAGAGCGTTTTCGAGCGAAGTGGATAGCGGTTCGCGTGAAGAAAACGCGTCCAAAACAACGATCAGCGCCTTTTCAGGCCCTTATCCACCATGCGCCAGACCAGCAGATCGATGCGGTCCTGGCCGAAGAACGGCTCGTTCTCGAACACGAAGGTCGGCACGCCCCAATGGCCGGAGGCGGCATGGTCCTTCTCGTTCTCGGCGATCACCCGCTCGTAGCGATCGGGGTCTGCGCTGATCGCTTCATCCATCGCGGCGAGATCGAAGCCGGCCGCCTCAGCGGCGCGCGCGAGGTGATCGCCTTCGTTCCAGCCCGCCACCGAGCCGTCCCACAGCACGCGCGCGATCGCATCGGTGAATGCGAGCGAGCGGCCTTCGAGCTGCGCCATCGCGCCCAGCCGGGTCAGGCGGTGGATGTAGGGCTGCTCGGCCGCAACATCGAATGTCGTCTTGTCCTGCACGATCGGATCGGGTCTCGGAAAGCGGAACGGGATGCCCTCGTGCTGCGCCACGCGCGTGCTGTCGAGCACCACATAGCGAATGAAGTTCGGGCTGGCCTTCTTGAAGAAGCCGGGCACGCGGACGGCGAGCGGATAGACCGGCCGCAAATTCACCGCGAGATCGTACTGTTCGACGAGCTTGAGCGTCTTCGGCAGTGCCAGATAGCTGAAGGGACTGCGGTAGGAGTAGAAGAGGTCCACGGACAGGGTCATCGCACCGGCTCCATGATCCCGATCATCCCGCCAGTCTGCGCGTCAGCATGCGGAAGCGCAAGATCAGGAGGCCGGCATAGACGAACGTGCCGGTCGAGAACCCGATCCAGACGCCGACCGCGCCGAGCCCGACATTGAAGGCCAGCACCCAGGCGATGGGAAAGGCGACGCACCAATAGCCGATCGCCGCGAACAGCAACGTCATCCTTGTATCGTTGATGCCGCGCAGCGCGCCGGCCATGATGGTCTGGAGGCCGTCGGCGATGAAGAAGGTCGCGCCGACCAGCAGCAGGGTCGCCGTCAGCTCGACGGTGGCCGCGCTGGCCTCGCTGCTCCCGAAGAACAGCCGTCCGAGCTCGTAGCGGCCGAGGATGATGGCAACGGTCAGGGCCGAGACCAACGCTACGCCAAGCACCGCCGCGACGAGGCCCGCGCGCCTCACCGCGGCCGGGTCGTCGCGGCCGAAAGCATGGCCGACACGGACCGTCGCCGCCATGCCGATGCCAAGCGGGACCATGAACAGCACGGCCGTGACCTGGAGCGCGATCTGGTGCGCGGCAAGCGCCGTGGTCGAGATCAATCCCATCAGCAGCGCGGCGGACGAGAACAGGCCGTATTCCAGCAGCAGGGAAAACGAGATCGGCGCGCCGACCGCGATGAGCTGTCGCATCAGGGGCCAGTCGATCCGCCACAGATGAGCGAGCGGGCGGTAGTCCGCGAACGGCTTTCGCCATGCGGCGATGGCAAGCACGGCGAGGAAGGTGCCGAGATTGACGAGCGTGGTCGCAAGCCCCGCGCCGAACAGGCCGAGCTCCGGCAGGCCGAACAGGCCGTGGATCAGGCAATAGACCAGCGCCGCGTTGGCGGGGATCGCTGCAACGGTGATCCACAGCGGCGGCTGCGGCCGGTTCACCGCGCTCATCATGCTGCGCAACGCGATGAAGCCGAGCGCCGGCGCGATGCCCCAGGCCAGCCCGTTCAGATAGCGCTGCGCGAGCGCGGCCGATTGCGGCGCCTGTCCGAGCGCCAGCAGGATGCGCTCGCCATAGAGCGGCGAGGCCATCATCGGCAGCGAGATCAGGAGTGCGATCCACAGGCCGGCGCGCAGCGAGCGGCGGATGCGCTTGACGTCGCCGGCACCGAACGCCTGCGCGGCCAGCGGCGACACCGCGGCCATCAATCCGAGCCCGAAGGTGAAGCTGACGAAATAGACCGTGTGCGCCAGCGCGGCGGCTGCGACCGCATCCTCGCCAAGCCGCCCGATCAGCGCGAGATCGGTCGTGATCATCGCGATCTGCCCGAGCTGCGTCAGCATCATCGGCACGGCCAGCCGCAGCGTCTCGACGAACTCTTCGGCGAGATGGTTTTGCGGCACGCCGGCTTGCGGCTGCGGACGAGGCTGGACGGTGTCGAGCATGGCGGTTGCAATAGCACAGCCGCACGTCGAAAACATGGCCCCCGAGTGCGAGATGCTTCTTCACCCTCTCCCCTTGTGGGAGAGGGTGGCTCGCCGCGCAGCGGCGAGACGGGTGAGGGGTATGTCTCCGCGAATTCAAATCAGAGTGGATTCGCGGAGACATACCCCTCATCCGGCGCTTCGCGCCACCTTCTCCCACAAGGGGAGAAGGGAAGAGGAGCCCTCAGCCCTTCCTTTCAGGCACGCGCCTGATCTTCGCGCCGAGCGCGTTCAGGCGTTCGTCGATGCGCTCGTAGCCGCGCTCGATCTGGTCGGCGTTGTTGATCGTGGAGGTGCCCTCGGCGCAGACCGCGGCGAGCAGCATCGCCATGCCGGCGCGGATGTCGGGCGAGATCATCGATGCGCCGCGCAGGCGGCTGGGGCCGGCGATGATGGCACGATGAGGGTCACAAAGAACAATTCGCGCGCCCATGGCGATCAGCTTGTCGACGAAGAACATCCGTGATTCGAACATCTTCTCGAACATCAGGATCACGCCGTCGCATTGCGTGGCGGTGACGATCGCGATCGACATCAGATCAGCCGGGAAGGCCGGCCAGGGCTGGTCTTCCAGCTTCGGCACGTGGCCGCCGAAATCGTCCTGGATCTTCAGCGTCTGGTTCGAGGGCACGATGAGATCGTCGCCCTCGATGCGGCAGACGATGCCGAGCCGCTCGAACCCCATGCGGATCGAACGCAGATGCTCGACGCCGGCGCGCACGATGCGAAGCGGGGAGCGCGTGACGGCCGCAAGCCCGATCAGCGAGCCGACCTCGATATGATCGGGCTGGATCCGGTAGGTCGTGGCGCCCAGCGTCGCCGGTCCATGCACGATCATGGTGTTGGTGCCGATGCCCTCGATTCGCGCGCCGAGCGCGACCAGGAAATTGGCGAGGTCCTGCACATGCGGCTCGGAGGCTGCGTTGCGCAAATGGGTGACGCCGTCGGCGGCGACCGCCGCGACCAGCGCGTTCTCGGTTGCGGTGACGCTCGGCTCGTCCAGAAACACGTCGGCACCGGCGAGCTTTGCCGCGCGGAATTCGAGCCGGTCGGTGGCGGTGACCTTGGCGCCCAGTTGTTCGAGCGCGAGCACATGGGTGTCCAGACGGCGGCGGCCGATGACGTCGCCGCCGGGCGGCGGCAGCATCACTTCGCCGCAGCGGGCGAGCAGGGGGCCCGCGAGCAGGATCGAGGCGCGGATGCGCACGCACAGCTCGGGGTCGAGGTCGGCGGCACGGATGCTCTTGGCGTGGATATGCAGCGTGTTGCGGGCGGTCCATTCCGCCGCCGCGCCGACCGAGCGGATCAGCTCGACCAGCGTCTCGGTGTCACGGATCCGCGGCACGTTCTCCAGCGTCACCGGATGCTCGGTGAGCAGGGCGGCTGCGATGATCGGCAGCGCCGAATTCTTGTTGCCGGACGGCTCGATCGAGCCCGAGAGCCGGTGACCGCCCTCGACAATGTACTGGATGGGCGCCACGGGGTTCTCGCTGTCCTGTTGGGTGGGGCTGTTTCGGGCGGAAACTACAGAGATTTGAGCGCGGGAGCAATTGCGGCGGCCGCAGTTGGTGGCCCCGAGGAAGGTCTGAGACCCTCATGGTGAGGAGCGCGGAACGCGCGTCTCGAACCATAGAGGCCCGGCTCGCGCCCGCAGCCATCCTTCGAGACGCCCGCTATCGCGGGCTCCTCAGGATGAGGTCCGGAGCTTGTGGCGCGGCAGGCCGCTCATCAAAACAGCCCGATGATATTCGCGACCACATAGAGGATCGCGATCAGGATCAGCGCGCCGATCATGACGAAGGAAATCTCGATCGCGATGGCGCCGGTGCCGAGGATGGCGGCCACGGCGGCAAGGAGCCGCTCCTCCCGAAAGATCAGCGCGAGGACCGAGAGCAGGATGGCGAGCAGGCCGAGCGAGATCGCGGTGGCCGAAGCGGTTTCGCTCCAGCTCCGTCCAGCCGATTTCTCGACCTTCGGCGCCTGATACTCCACGCCCTTCACGCGCGCGATCACGCGGTCCTTGATGCGATGGCCGGTGTCGACGATGACCTGGTCCGCCGGGGGCGGCGGGAAGATCATCGGCACCACCCAGTGCGGCAGCACCGCCGCCATCAGCGCCAGCACACCGACAATGCTGCCGATGATGCCGAGACGGCGGGAGGGGAGGGCGGAACTGGTCGACGCGGAGGCGGTCATGGCATGGCGTTTTCCCGGCCGGAATTGGCCTTACGGGTTCATGCCGTTTCGTCGCGATGGTGGGGGGTGAGGTTCAGCGATGCTGGGATCGGCCTAACCGTCATGCCCGGGCTTGTCCCGCCTGCGCGGCCGAAGCCGCTTCGGCGAGGCGAAGGCCCGGGCATCCACGTTCCTTGTTCCGCGGAGCAAGGCGTGGATGGCCGGGACAAGCCCGGCCATGACGCTGCGGAAGCCACGCGCCTCAGATATCGATCGTCGCGCTCAGCGAGTGTTCCTGGATGAAGTCGCGGCGCGGCTCGACCACGTCGCCCATCAGCTTGGTGAAGATGTCGTCGGCCTCGTCGACCTCCTTGACCTTCACCTGCAGCAGCGAGCGCGCATCGATGTCCAGCGTCGTTTCCCAGAGCTGCTCCGGGTTCATCTCGCCCAGACCTTTGTAGCGCTGCAGCGTGATGCCCTTGCGGCCGGCGTCGGTGACCGCTTCGAACAGGTCGACCGGGCCGTAGACCATGTGCTCGATGTCCTTGCGCCGCAGCTTGCCAGGGCGGGCATAAACGTCCTGGAGCTTCACGGTGTATTCGTCGAGCTTGCGGGCTTCGACCGAGCCCAGGAAGGCGGCGTCGATGACGGCGGCTTCCTTGACGCCGCGCACGGTGCGCTCGAACTGGAAGCCCTGGCCTTCCACGTACTGGCCGACCCAGCCGCGCTCGACCTCCTCGGCCTGGTTGTCCAGCCGTCCCGCGATGTATTGTGCCGCTGCGGCGGCTTTCTCGGGATCGCCGTAGATCGCCTTGTTGAGCACGCCGGTGATGGCGGCCTGCTCGATCACCTTGCGATTGTAGCGGCTGTGCAGATTGCGCAGGACGCTGCGGACGGTGCGGGCGTCGTCGACCAGCGAACGCAAGTCGCGGCCGGTGCGATCACCGCCGACGCCGGGAATGAAGACGCAGTCGTCGAGGCCTGTGTCGATCAGATAATCCTCGAGCGCCCGCTCGTCCTTCAGATATTGCTCGGACTTGCCGCGGCTGACCTTATAGAGCGGCGGCTGGGCGATATAGAGGTAACCGCCGTCGATGATGTCGCGCATCTGACGGTAGAAGAAGGTCAGCAGCAGCGTGCGGATGTGGGCGCCGTCGACGTCGGCGTCCGTCATCACGATGATCTTGTGATAGCGCAGCTTATCGATCGAGAACTCGTCGCTGATGCCGGTGCCGAGCGCGGTGATCAGCGTGCCGATCTGCTCGCTTCCCAGCATCTTGTCGGGGCGGACGCGCTCGACGTTGAGGATCTTGCCGCGCAGCGGCAGCACCGCCTGGAATTCGCGGTTGCGGCCCTGCTTGGCGCTGCCGCCTGCCGAGTCGCCCTCGACGATGAAGAGTTCGGACTTCGCCGGGTCCTTTTCCTGGCAGTCGGCGAGCTTGCCGGGCAGCGAGGAGACCGAGAGCGGGCTCTTGCGCGTCAGCTCGCGCGCCTTTCGTGCGGCTTCACGCGCCGCGGCGGCCTGGATCACCTTGCCGACGATCATCTTGGCCTCGGACGGGTGCTCCTCGAACCAGGCCTGGAGCGCCTCGTTGAGGACGTTCTCGACCACGGGACGCACTTCCGAGGACACCAGCTTGTCCTTGGTCTGCGACGAGAATTTCGGATCGGGCACCTTCACCGAGAGAACGGCGGTGAGGCCTTCACGGCAGTCGTCGCCGGTCAGCGCGATCTTTTCCTTTTTGGCGTTGGCCTCGGCATAGCCGTTGACCTGGCGCGTCAGCGCGCCGCGGAAACCGGCCAGATGGGTGCCGCCGTCACGCTGCGGGATGTTGTTGGTGAAGCACAGCACGTTCTCGTGGTAGCTGTCGTTCCACCACAGTGCGGCCTCGACGCCGATGCCGTTGGCTTCCGCGCGCACCATGATCGGCGCCGGCACGATCGCCTTCTTGTTGCGGTCGAGATATTTGACGAACTCCTCGACGCCGCCGGAATAGTGCATCTCCTCGCGCTTCTCGACCGCATGGCGCATGTCGGAGAGGGCGATGTTGACGCCGGAATTGAGGAAGGCGAGCTCGCGCAGCCGGTGCTCCAGCGTCGCAAAATCATATTCGATGTTCTTGAAGGTTTCCGTTGAGGCCTGGAACGTCACCTCGGTGCCGCGCTTGCCCGGCGCGTCGCCGACCACCACCAGCGGTGCGACTGCATCGCCATGGGCGAACTCGATGTAGTGCTCCTTGTTGTCGCGCCAGATGCGCAAGCCGAGCTTGCTCGACAGCGCGTTGACGACGGAGACGCCGACGCCGTGCAGGCCGCCGGAGACCTTGTAGGAATTCTGGTCGAACTTTCCGCCGGCATGGAGCTGGGTCATGATGACCTCGGCCGCGGAGATGCCTTCACCCTTGTGGATGTCGACGGGAATGCCGCGGCCGTCGTCGCGCACCGTGACGGAATTGTCGGCATTGAGCACGACGTCGACGCGCGTGGCATGGCCCGCCAGCGCCTCGTCGATCGCGTTGTCGACGACCTCGTAGACCATGTGGTGCAGGCCCGAGCCGTCGTCGGTGTCGCCGATATACATGCCCGGGCGCTTGCGGACGGCGTCGAGACCCTTGAGCACGCGGATCGATTCCGCCCCGTAATCGCTCGGATTTGAGGGCTCGTTTTCGGCAGGCGTCTGCCGAGCAGGTTCTGTCATGAGAGGCCTTCGAGATGTCGCCCGAATCAGCCGCGCAAAAGGCGCTGATTTGCAGGCTATTTGTGCCATGAAAGACCGCTTGCGCCTAGCGCAAAGTATCTTCCGGCAACCCTTTGACGAAATAGGGATTTTTTGCCGGTTTTCAAGGCTCCTGGAGGCCGATTCTGGGGCTTGCGAAAAGGGCGATTCGAGGTCCTTTTTTTAGCTATTGAAGGCGTGGATTTTGCGGGGCGGAGAAGCGCGTTCCCAGGCGCCTTGGCGCCTCTGAACAGGTCACTGGGTTCAGTAGATCTGATCCGGCTTCTTTGTCGTCGTCGCCCAAGCTGAGGGACCAGGCCTCGCCTGAGGCCACGGTGATGGTATCGGTGCGCACCGGATAGCCCGACACGACCAGCTTGTAGGAATATTTGCCGGGCGGCAGATCCAGCGTTTGTGGGTGATTGACGCCGCCCGCGATCTTGATGGTCTGATCGTTGATCGTGAGCGAAGCCGTGTCCGGCGCGAGATAGCCGAATATCAGCCGCGCTTGTCCTGCTATCGGCAGGAAATTGGCCTTCGCCGCGGCCTCCGTATTCCGCTGCACCAGGCTGACAATGGTCTCGTCCTGCGCGCGGCCAAGCTTCAGGGTGGCTGGCCCCTTGGGGGAGGCGAAGGCGAGCTGCACATGATCGGTGGCAACCACAGCTCCATCCGGCTTTTCCTCCCAGCCGCGCTTTGCGAGCTCCGCGCGGTAGAAGGCGAGCACATCGCCGAGCTCGGCCTGCACATGGGCTTCGAGTCCGACCCGCAGCGGGATTTCGATGCCGGTCATATGGGTGGTGTTGGAGCTGGAGAAGTTGTGTTGCTTCGGCACCGGCATCTCGGCGTCTGGATCCGCCGGTGTGAGTGCGGCCGAAGTTTGCGGTGACGGGTGCGGCAGCCATCCGCCGGCGCCTGCGGCGACCAGGCCGCCCGCGAGAAGAGCGAGGCCGCACGCGAACAGCCGCCATCGTGCCGGGACCTTCGTTCTGCGCCTCACCGTCGTCATGCCACTCTCCAGGGATGTCGCGCGTTGTAGTCTTCGCGCGATGCAGCGGCTGCGACACAGTCGCCGCCGCCTCCGGACGACTAGTCGCCCCACCAACTGGACAGGTTCAACCTAGCCGTTACAGGCACAGGCGGCGGGATCAATACATCTGAAGCGGCAGCACGTCGTCGCTTGGCCCCACGAGGAGGCCCCAGGCGTCGCCGGCGGCTACGGTCAGGGTCTCGTTGCGAGTGGGCTGCCCGGGCAGGCGCAGCGCGTACTGGTACTTGCCGGGCGGCAGGCCGAGCATCGGGCCTTTCGGCGATTGCGGGCCGCCGGCGCCGGCAACGCATCCAGCGCGCCAAAGGAAGAATCCACTGCCGGCACTCCCTTCTATACGCGATGATATTTCGCGCAGGCTTTCGAAGCGGATCCCGCCGAACGATTTCTTAGCGAAGAAGGATGAGTCGTGGCGTTGGGGCCGACATGAATCGCCACGACTTGTCGCGCTCAGTCCCTCGCTCTTTCGAGCGCGTGTCGAATGACCTTTTGCTCATCCTCCGTCATCTGCGTCGCGCCAAGCTTGAAGGTCAGCTTGTCGATCTTGCCGGTGAAGCGGAAGGGCAGCTTATAGCTGTCGTCCACCGTCGTGCGGGTGTCGCTGCCGATGTCAAACGTTTCGTCGATGGCCATAAGAAACGGAATCGTGTGCGGGATCGTCTTTGCGGCCACCAGCTTGCCATCGGCCGTCAGTACACCGGTGCCACCCTTGCCCGGACCGGGTCCGTTGTACTTGAAGTCGAATACAATGGTGTGCTTGCCCGGCTTGAGCGCATCGGTAAACAAGTCGCGACCGCCAATGCCACCTTCCCAGCGGTACCGTTCTAGATCGAGCAGGTTATAGACGAAGACCGGCTTGCCTTTGAGCAGGTAGAGGGCGTATCCGCCAAAGCGACCGCCTAGAGTGGCGATCATTCCTTCCGCGCCGCCCTTAGGAACGGTAACCTCGGCCGTGATCGTGTAATCCTTATTGAGAAGGCTCGGAGCGTTAGCGTCAGGGATGCCAGCGTTCTCACCAGAATATGTGAAAACGGTTCGTCCGGCGGTCGCGCTTGGGCGCGGTGTCACAATGCGGGGCAGGACCGAGTTGTCCAGCGGAAAGACCTGGTATTTCGCCGCCTCCGACAGGAACAACGCTTGCAACTCCTTGAGCTTGTCGGGATTCTTGGCTGCGAGGTCATTGGCCTGCGAGTAATCCTCGGCGATGTTGTAAAGCTCCCACTTGTATTCATTGATCCCCGGCAGCTTGGCGGTGCCCAGAAGCCAGGGAGGGGCAGGCGGCGTCGTACATGCATACCAACCATCGTGATAGATGCCGCGGTTGGCGAACATCTCGAAATATTGCGTGTCGCGCTTTGACGGTGCATTGGCGTTGGCCTGGTCGAACGTATAGGCCATGCTGACGCCCTCGATGGGCCTTTGCTTGATGCCATTGACGGTGTCGGGAGCCTGAATGCCGGTGGCTTCAAGAATCGTCGGCACGATGTCGATCATGTGATGGAATTGGCTGCGGATGCCGCCGACGTCCTTGATGTGGCCGGGCCATGAGATGGCCATGCCTTGCCGGGTGCCGCCGAAGTGCGATGCCACCTGCTTGGTCCATTTGAACGGGGTATCGAAGGCCCACGACCACGCCACCGACATGTGCGGGTAGGTCTTGTCGGAGCCCCAATCCTCGTAATGGAGCATCAGCTCGGTTTCGGGCAGTTTCAGAATGCCGTTGTAGGCGGTCATCTGGTTCGGCGTGCCCTCGAGGGTTCCTTCGGCGCTGGTGCCATTGTCGCCGCTGATGTAGATGATCAGCGTGTTGTCGAGTTTGCCCATGTCCTCGACCGCCTGGATGACGCGGCCGATTTCGTAGTCGGTATACGCCGCATAGCCGGCAAACACCTCGGCTTCGCGCGCGTACAATTTCTTCTGGATGAACGAGAGCGAGTCCCATTTCGGCAGCGTATCCGGCCAGGGAGTGAGCTGGGTGTTCGCCGGGATCACCCCGAGCCGCTTCTGGTTGGCGAAGATCTGCTCGCGCAGCTTCTCCCAACCCATGTCGAACTTGCCCTTGAACTTCTCGCTCCATTCCTTCTTCGGCTGATGTGGCGAATGGGTGCCGCCGGGCACGTAGTAGACGAAGAACGGCTTCTCGGGCGCCGCCGCGTTCAGTCCGTTCATGTAGTTGATGGCGTCATCCGCCATGTCGGTGATGAGGTTGTAGCCGGTCTTGCCGACCCATGGAAAAACCTGGCTCGTGTTGCGGAAAAGGTAAGGCGTCCACTGGTCGGTCTCGCCGCCCATGAACCCATAAAAATACTGAAATCCCATGCCGATTGGCCATTGGTCGAACGGCCCGGCCGAGCTGTACAGATAGGTCGGGGTGTTGTGGTTCTTGCCGAACCATGAGGTGGCAAATCCATTGTCCCGAAGGATAGTCCCGACCGTTGCACTGTCGGGGCCGATGACGGAATCGTAGCCGGGAAAGCCGGTGGACATTTCACCGATCACGCCAAACCCCACCGAGTGGTGGTTGCGGCCGGTGATCAGCGCTGCCCGCGTCGGCGAGCAGAGCGCTGTCGAGTGAAACTGCGTGTAACGCAGGCCCGCCTTGGCGATGCGATCCATGTTCGGGGTCGGGACCACCCCACCGAAGGTGCCGGTCACGCCATAACCCTGGTCGTCGGTCATGATCAGCAGCACGTTCGGCGCGCCTTTGGGCGGCACAACGGACGGTGGCCAGTATGGCTTGGAGTCCGTGGCATCTTCCTTGATCACGCCTTCGAACTTCGGAGGTTCAGGCGGAAGCTGCTTGCCATCGATGGTTGTCGTGGCGCTCGGCGAACCCGGCGTGCCGGTGGTTTGCTGCGCGAGGCAGGTCGTCTCCAGAGCACACAGCCAAAAAGCGACGGTCAGTGCGGTGCCGCAAAGCAGCAAGTTGCGGTGGTTTAGTAAGCGGCTTTCTGGCTTTGAGCTATCGTCAACGTGACGGGTACGCGTCATTGGAAGCTCCCTCTTGGAGACGTCAGAACCCTGTTGACGCCTATTCGGGACGCGATGCCGCAACGCTCTGTTGATCTAGATCAACTTTCCGCCCACGGGTCCGAAACGCCGGCTGTGCGTGGGCGCACCTGCTTCGTCGCACCTCAATACATTTGCAGCGGAAGCACGTCGCCGCTTGGTCCCACCAGGAGGCCCCAGGCATCGCCGGCGGCAACGGTGAGGGTGTCGGTGCGGGCGGGCTGACCGGGCATACGCAGCGCGTACTGGTACTTGCCGGGCGGGAGGTCGAGCATCGGGCCTTTCGGCGATTGCGGGCCGCCGGCGCCGGCCGCGATCTTGATGGTCTGCTTGTTGATCGTCAGCGACGCCTCCTTCGGCCCGATATTGCCGAGCATCAGCCTGGCCTGGCCCGCCTTGGGCATGATGTCGGCCTTGGCCGCGGCCTGCGGATTCCGCTGCACCAGGCTGACCGTTGTCTCCTCCCTGGCGCGGCCGAGCTTCAGCATGGCCGGACCCTCCGGCGAGGCGAACGCCAGCTCCGCCCGCTCGGCGGTAACAGTCGCGCCGTCAGTCTTTTCCTGCCAGCCGCGCTTGGTGAGCTCTGCGCGATAGAAGGCGAGGACATCTGAGAGCTCAGCCGGAATGCTGGCTTCGAGCTCCTTGCGGAAAGACTGGTCGCTGCCGGGGAATTTCGTCGAGCTGATCCCGCTCGAGCTGCGCTGCGTCGGCACCGGCAGGGCGGAATCGGGATCGGGCTTCAGCGGCTCGGTCGATTTGGCTTGGATCGGCTTTGCTTCTGCCGATTTGGCCTCAACCGGCTTCGCCGCAGCCACCATGAGGCCGGATCCGGTGGCGCTGACATTCACCTTCGGGCCCATCTGCATCACGGTCATCGAGATCGATTTGCCGGCCTTGGAGAATTCCATCACCGCCATGTTGGGCTGGTTGATGACGGAGGGCTGCTCTTTCCAGCCCGCGTTCTTCAGCGATGCGCGGTAGAAGCTGCCGAGCGCCTTCACGCTCGACGTGGAAGAGAATTCGAGCCGGCCGTCGCCGCCTTCGAACGTCACGCCTTCGGCGGTCTCGGGCAGCGGCACCGGTGTCTTGCTGTTGGCGAGCGCATTGAGCGGCGCATCGGAGAGTCCGGCGGCCTGCACCTTGCGCCGCGCCTCGTCGGCGGCGATGAGTTGCTTGGCCGCACCGAGCGCGTCACCAAGAAATTTCTCATCGGCTTCTTTCTTCGCCTTGGCGCGGGCGGCCAGCGCGGATTCTTTCACCTGCACGTTCAGGCTGATCATGGTGAAATCATATTTGCGGCCAAGCCGC
This sequence comes from Bradyrhizobium sp. 613_E4_N2_2, assembly GCF_052075995.1. Taxonomy (NCBI): domain Bacteria; kingdom Pseudomonadati; phylum Pseudomonadota; class Alphaproteobacteria; order Hyphomicrobiales; family Nitrobacteraceae; genus Bradyrhizobium; species Bradyrhizobium sp. 613_E4_N2_2. Next base: position 6,487 of record NZ_CP197234.1, on the reverse strand, counting down.
AGCACGCCGGTCTCCTCGGCGTTGGAGACTTTGATTGTGACTTCGTCGCCGGGCGCGAGCGGCGCGCTGCCATCTTCCTGCCAGCCGCGCGCGGCGAGCTCGCGATGATAGAAGGCGAGCACGGCGGGCAGCTCGGCCATCGCGGCGGCCGACATCTCGCGCTTGTTGGAGCTTGCGCTGCCGAGGCCCCTGGCCGTCTTGGTCGGATTCGGCCGCGGCAGCCCGGCCAGATCGCTATCGGCCTTGAGCTCGCTGGGCAGGGCGAAGGGCGCGACGCGGATATCGACATTGGTGCGGCCGTCGTCGCGGCGCGTCAGTGTCAGCATGACCGGCTTCTGCTGGTAGAAGCCGGTGTCCTTGCTGTCGGGGTGCGCGTAGAAGGCGCGCAGGCCGTTGGGAACGGTTTCATCGAGGCTGGTCGTCCAGCGCGCGGCGGTTTCCGGCGTGAGCTTCTGCCAGCCGATCGCAGCCATCTGGCTGGCGTAGAAATCCGACGTCGCATCGAGCGCGCTCGGCGCGATGCAGCCGAGATAGGGCCGGGTCCCATCGAACATGATGTCGCTCGCGCCGTCCGGAAACGGCACGTTCCCGTAGATCCGGTCGGTCGTGTAGTAGACCACGGATTGATCGGGCCGGCCGAGGGCCTGCGTGAAGTGAACCGAAAGGCCCTGCCGTCCCTTCTTGAAGTTCAGCGTGGTGCTCTTCTCCTCCAGCGGCCTCACATAGGGCACCCAGCCGTCGGCGCTCAGGAGTTTCTTCACCGCCGGCGACGTCACGGCTTCCGGCGTCGGCATGCGGTATTCGACGCGGTAGGGATCGGGGCGCGAGGTGTCTTCCACGGCGCCCTCGAGCTGCGGCAGCGCATGGACGTCGACAATGCCTCCGTCGGCAGCGGCCGCGATCGAGCAGCTCGCCATCAGGACAAGGCCGCAGGCAAGCAGCTGCCATCGTGCCGGGACTTGCGTCCCGCGCGGGATCATCGACATCGTCACGTCTCCTGGATATCGCGCAAGGCTCAGGCGCGCGCATTTGCAGGCTGCGACACCGTCGACGCGGCCTCAGACGAGAAGTCGCGGCAGAAACCCGGGAGGTTCAATACAGCAGGAGCGGCGACCATGCCTCTCCGTCGCGCCCGACCGTAAGCTCCCAGGTATCGCCGGCGGCGAAGTTGAGGATGTTCGTCGTGGCTGGATGGCCCGGCACGCTCACCTCGTAGGAATATTGGCCGGGCTGCAGATCCAGCGAAACCGCGTAGGCGCCGGCAGCGTGCTTGATGGTCCGGTCGTTGATCGTGAGCGTGGCTTCCGTTTCGCTGATATTGGAGAACACCAGCTTCGCCTGGCCGGGCTCGGGCATCACGTTCGCATTGGCCGCGACAGATGCGTTCTTCTGCACGAGATTGACGGCGGTGCTGGCGTCTTTGCGGTCGAGCGCCAGCATGCCAGGTCCGAGCGGGGAGGCGAAGGCGAGCTTGACGTGATCGGCGGAGACCACCGCGCCATCGCGCTGCTCCTGCCAGCCGAGCTTGCTGAGCTCGGTGCGGTAGAAGGCGAGGACGTCGCCGAGCTCGGCGGGCACGGTGGCCTCCAGCCTTGTGCGGAGCGGCGTTTCAACGCCCTTGACGACGGTGGTGTGCGTTCCTCGGTAGCTGTAACGGGTCGGAGCGGGCAGCTTGGCAGCGGGGTCCGGCGTGAGCGCCGATGCGAACAGCGGCGACAGATGCGGCACCCAGGCGCTGGCGCTTGCTGCGAGCATGCAGACCGCGAGCAAGAGGAGGCCGCACGCAAACGCCAGCCATTGAGCCGGGACCCGCGCCCCGGTCCTTACCGTCCGCATCTCATTCTCCAGGGTTTTCGCGCGTGATGTCATTTGCGCGCTGGCGAAGGCCGTGACAGGCATCGCCGCGGCCTCAAAGGCTAGTCGCGATTGCAAACGGCCGGGTTCAACGGCGCGGTCTAGCGCCGGGCGGAGACACGTCCGCTCTCGACGTCAAAGACATCGCCGCCTGCGCCAATGTCGGCGAAGGCGGCGGGGTCGGCACCGGTCAGCCACACCTGCGCGCCGAGCTTGCGCAGCTCCTCGAACAGCGCCGCGCGCCGGTTCGGATCGAGATGCGCGACGACCTCGTCGAGCAGCAGCAGCGGCACGATGCCGGTCATCTCGGCGACCAGGCTCGCATGCGCCAGCACGAGGCCAATCAGCAGCGCCTTCTGCTCGCCGGTCGAGGCATCGCGCGCCGGCATGCTCTTCGGCGCATAGATCACCTGGAGATCGGTGAGGTGCGGACCGTCGGTGGTGCGGCCGGCGATGGCGTCGCGCGGGCGGTTGTCGCGCAGGATTTGGCGGTAGCGGTCCTCGACCGACGTCGCGGTCTCGTTGAGCAGCGCGTTCTCCATCCAGCCGTCCAGCGCGATTTGCGCGGACGGAAAGGCGGATTCCTGCGCGCGGGCGTTGAGCATGCCCGTCAAACGCGCCGCAGTCTGGCCGCGCGTTGCGGCGACCGCGACCGCAAGCTCCGCGGTCTCGCGCTCGATTGCGTCACACCAATGGTCGTCGTAATTGCGCGTCTCGAGCAGGCGGTTGCGCGACCGCAGGGAGCGTTCGAGCGCGGAGATGCGGCTGGAATGCTCGCTGTCGATCGCCAGCACCAGGCGGTCGAAGAAGCGCCGCCGCTCGGAGGCCGCGCCCATGAACAGCCCGTCCATCGCCGGCGTCAGCCACACCATGCGGATATGGTCGCCGAAGGCGGTGGCCGAATTGACCGGCTCGCGGTCGATGCGGCAGCGCCGGCTGACTGTGGCGTCCGCGCGCGGCGCGTCGATGCCGGTGCCGAGCGTGGCGAGCCCCAGCGCGCCCTCGACCTGCGCCGACACCGCCCAGGAGCCGTCGCCCTGGTTGTCGGCGACATCTTCCAGCGTGGCGCGCCGCAAGCCGCGGCCCGGCGACAGGAACGAGATCGCCTCGATACAATTGGTCTTGCCGGCCCCGTTCGGCCCGACCAGCGCCACCATGTCAGCCGCCGTCTCGAGCCCCGCCGCCCGGTAATTGCGAAAATGCGTCAGCGTCAGGCGTTGAATGCGGGAGGGGGTCATATCACTCTGTCATTGCCGGGCAGTGCCTTCCCTCCCCCCTTGTGGGGGAGGGTGGCGCCTCACGAAGTGAGGCGACGGGTGAGGGGTATCTTACCGCCCGGCAAGCTTTGCAAGGATGTCTTCCAACACAGAAGCGGGTTGCTGTAGCACGTCATTGTTCCAGTAGCGCGCTATGGCGAAACCTTTGGCGGACAAGGCCGCGTCACGAGCTGCGTCGCTTTCCGATTCTGCATGTTGGCTTCCGTCAATCTCGATCACGAGTCTTTTCTCGAAACAGACAAAGTCGAGAATGTAGTTCTTGAACGGCTCCTGTCGGCGAAACTTGAATGTGGAGAGCCGACGATCCCTCAGCAAGCGCCACATTGCCATTTCGGCGTCAGTCGGCTCGTGCCGCATCTTCCGTGCAAATTGGCGGAGAGGCGGGGAGGTCGGTCGATGGGACGGGTCTCGTGGCACCACCCCCTCACCCAAGTGAGTTTGCGTCAAACACCGGTGCAGCCCTCTCCCACAAGGGGAGAGGGCGCAGTAACGTGCATCGCGCTTGGTTCTAAAGGCAGTGTGCGCTGGCGAGGGAACACGTCCCTCACACCCGCATCGGCATCAGCACATACAGCGCGCTCTTGTCGTCCTTGTCCTGCACCAGCGTCGGCGAGCCGGGGTCGGCGAGCTTCAGCGTGGCGACGTCGCCTTCGATCTGGGCGGCGATGTCGAGGAGGTAGCGGGAGTTGAAGCCGATATCGAGGGCGTCGGAGGCGTATTCGACTTCGAGCTCTTCGGTCGCGCTGCCGGAATCCGGGTTGGTGACCGATAGCACCAGCTTGCCCGGCGACAGCGAGAGCTTCACGGCCCGGCCGCGCTCGCTGGAGATGGTGGAGACGCGGTCGACCGCGTTCTCGAAATCCTTCTTGTCGACGACGAGTTCCTTGTCGTTGCCCTGCGGGATCACGCGGCCATAGTCGGGGAAGGTGCCGTCGATCAGCTTCGAGGTCAGCACCACATTGCCGATGGTGAAGCGGATCTTGGCCTGCGACAGCTCGATCGTGACTTCGGCCTCGTTGTCCTCGATCAGGCGCTGCACCTCGCCGACGGTTTTCCGAGGCACGATCACGCCGGGCATGCCGTCGGCGCCCTTGGGCTGGACCAGGTCGAGCTGGGCGAGCCGGTGGCCGTCGGTGGCAACGCCGCGCAGGGTGGCGGCCGTGGCCGTGCCCGCGGCGTGCAGATAGATGCCGTTGAGGTAATAGCGCGTCTCTTCGGTCGAGATCGCGAACTGGGTGCGGTCGATCAGCCGCTTGACGTCCTTGGCGGCGAGCGAGAACGAATGCGACATGTCGCCGGCGGCCAGATCCGGGAAATCATTCTCCGGCAGGGTCTGCAGCGTGAAGCGCGAGCGGCCGGCGCGGATCGCCAGCACGGCGCGGTCGCCGTCGGCCTCCAGCACGATCTGCGAGCCATCGGGCAGCTTGCGCACGATGTCGTAGAACATGTGCGCCGGCACGGTGGTGGAGCCCGCGGTCGCGGTTTCGGCCGGGAGCGTCTCGGTCACCTCGAGGTCGAGGTCGGTCGCCTTCAGCGACAATTTCGCGTTCTCGGCGCGGACCAGCACGTTGCCGAGGATCGGAATGGTGTTGCGGCGCTCGACCACGCGGTGGACATGACCCAGCGATTTCAGGAGTTGCGCGCGTTCGACCGTAACCTTCATTGCACTACTCGCCCGATCCCCAAGGAAACACAACGTTGGAAAAGCCGGGCGGCGGGACGCGCGCCACGGCATCGAAGACCCCGAAAAGCCGGATCATCCAGCCGATATGACCAAAGCCGTCAGGGTCGCGCAAGGTGGCGCGGAAAGCCATCCGTTTCAAGGGATTGGGGGGTGGTTCCCCACGATTTACAGCCCAAAAGGAGGGCGGCCGTCCCGGCAAACGAACACCGCCGCCCAGGCATGGCCGGGGCGGCGGGAGAATGGCAGGAGCCTTAGGCGTTTATTCCTGAAGCTGGCGCTTCAGCGACTCGACTTCCTCGGACAGCGCCGTGTCCTTGTTGACCAGCGCCTCGATCTTGCGCACAGCGTGCAGCACCGTGGTGTGGTCGCGCCCGCCGAAGCGGCGGCCGATCTCGGGCAGCGAGCGCAGGGTCAGCGTCTTGGCGAGATACATCGCCACCTGGCGCGGACGGACCACGTTGGCGGTGCGGCGCGAGGACAGGAGGTCGGAACGGCTGACATTATACTGCCGCGCCACCACGCGCTGGATGTCCTCGATCTTGATCCGCTTCGGCTCCTGCGGCCGGACCAGATCGCGCACCTCGCGCTCGGCCATCTCCAGCGTCACCGGCTGGTTGTTCAGCTTCGAGTGCGCGAGAAGCCGGTTGATCGCGCCTTCGAGGTCGCGGCCGTTATGGGTGATGGTGCGCGCCAGATAGAGCAGCACCTCCTCCGGCACGTCGAAGGTGGCGTGATGGGCGCGGGCCGCCGCGACGCGCGACTTCAGGATGCCATGCCGCAGTTCTTCGCCGAGCGAGCCCATCTCGACCACGAGACCGCCGGCGAGACGCGAACGCACGCGATCGTCGAGGCTTTCGAGGTCGGACGGCGGACGGTCGGCCGCGATCACGACCTGGCGGCCGGCATCGATCAGCGCGTTCAGCGTGTGACAGAACTCGGCCTGGGTCGACTTGCCCTGCAGGAACTGGAGATCGTCGATCACGAGCACGTCGATGCCGCGCAGCGCTTCCTTGAAGGCGAGCGCCGTCTGCGTCTTCAGCGCGGCGACGAAGCCGTACATGAATTTTTCCGCGGTGAGATAGAGCACCTTGCGCTCGTTGCCGGAATTGCCGGCCCAGGTCACGGCCTGGAGCAGATGCGTCTTGCCCAGCCCAACGCCCGCATGGATGTAGAGCGGGTTGAACATGACGGGATCGCCGCGACGCCCTTCGGCGACCTGACGTGCCGCCGCATGCGCCAGCGTGTTGGAGCGGCCGACGACGAAGCTCGCAAAGGTCAGGCGCGGATCGAGCGGCGAGCCGCCGAGCGCGTCATGATTTGCGGAGACCGGCGCAGTCGCCGTCGAGCGCAGTTCCGGCGCGGGCGCGCGGCGTGTTTCGACCGGCGCAGGCGTCTCCTTCTGCTGCACGACCGGGCGCACCGCGGAGCGAACGGTGAGATCGATGCGATGAACTTCCGGCGCCTCGGCCTGCCAGCACGACAGTACGCGCTCGGCATAATGCGCCTGAATCCAGCTCTTCAGGAAGCGCGTCGGCACCGAGAGCCGCACGCTCTCCTCCTGCACGCCTTCCAGATCCATACGGGCGAACCAGCTCGTATAGACGTCTTCGCCTACGTTCGAGCGCAGCCGGCTCTTCACGCGTGACCAGCGATCCTGTTCCGATGTGTTCAT